>NZ_CAXXEE010000003.1:0-5246297 GCF_963665805.2 Labilibaculum manganireducens
TAAATAGCCCAACATGTTTCTGATTTCTTTTCGGTTTTTTTCCAAATCAAACGAATCAATGGAAACAGAACCTATGCTTGGTTTCATTAAAAGTCACCAAAATTCGCATTAAGCTTGATTTCCCTGCACCATTTGGACCCAGTAAGCCAAACATTCAGGTACCAATTTTCCAGATTTACATTGTCCAGTGCTTTTTTTCCGTTTGGATAAATTTTGCTTAGTTCCTGAATATTGATTTGCATCTGTTTGTTGGTTTCAAAGTAAATAAGCTAGAATAATCTTAGACAGTAAATAGTAGATAAGGTTTAAATAAATTTTTGTCTATCGACCAAATTTACAATTTATGCTTAGTAATGCTTTCTCATCCATTCGTTTTTCGATAAACAGGATAGTTTACCTGTTCTACACAAAGTATGAGACAAGAAATGTGAACAATAGGTTACAGATTTTATCAATTTAATCTTCTTTCAATTAAAAGATAGAATAAGAATAGCATCTAATTTAAGCGGAATTAAATTCAGCTATTCTAAATAACTGGTAGTAAATGATTCTTTCGACACCAATGTTATGATTATTACAATAAGAGAAGTAAGTGTTCATAAACGAATATTGTTATTTGAAGGATAAAAGAATATATTCTGAGTTGTATTGTTTTTTTTGTGATGAGATTGTAGTATATCTTATTAATTTAGAATCGATTATTGGGTTGATTTTTGATGAGTAAAATCGTAAATTTAGTCTTATTAAAAATAAGGAGGAAATTATGAAGAGGAGAAGGATTTATGACGAAATTGAGCAAATGTTCGGCTTAGTGCCAACAATGTTCAAATCAATTCCTGATTCAACACTGGAATTGGAATGGGAGTTATTTAAAAGACTTCAACTGGAAGAAGGTGCAATTGGCGTTAAGAATCGTGAGTTAATAGGTTTGTCAATTGCAGCAGTTACAAAATGTCGTTATTGTGCATATTTCCATACTGAAATGGCCAGATTAAATGGAGCAACAGATCAGGAAATTGAGGAAGCCATTCATTTTGCAAAAGCATCAGCAGGTTGGAGTGCTTATGTTAATGGAATGCAGTTGGATTTTAATGATTTTAAAAAGGAAATTGATCATGCTTGTGATCATGTCCGCGATTTGCATTTACAGCATTAATGCAATAATTAATTTGGAGTAATTGATTATTGATTGTGAAAATAAAAGAAGGAGATCTTATTAATAGATTTCCTTCTTTTTGTTTATTATACTTATCTTTATTAAGACTAATAATAAACAATAGGAACGACAATGAGAGTTTTTTTTACTAATGATTCATCGGATAAGCTGGAATATACACCTCTGGAATTGGCACAGGAAATGGAGAAAAGGCAGGATCTTCTGATGCTTGATGTGCGTGAGCATACAGAGATACAAATTTGTCATTTGAAAGATGCAATGCACGTTCCTATGGGACAAATTCCTAATAGGCTGGAAGATTTGCCTAAGAATAAGGATTTGGTTGTATTTTGTCACATGGGCGTGCGCAGTAAGCAGGTGATAAATTATTTGCGAAAAAATGGGTTTTCCCGTGTATTTAATTTAAAAGGAGGTATTGATCGTTGGTCGGTTGAGGTGGATCCAAAGATTCAGAGATATTGATAAAGTATACATTTTAAGGAGCCTCATTCATAATGAAGTGAGGCTCTTTTATATGTTGTGATTTCTATTTTATAAATATGCTTTGTTTGAGAACAATGGGTTCACCATTTTCAGAAATTCCTTCAACAATTAATTCATACTCACCTTTCACATCACTTGCTGTAAATTCTAACTTAAAATCCTGTTCTTTGCTTAGTGTTATATTTGGCTCCCAAAGTAAATCAGTTCTGAAATCGGGCATAAATTTATCAGAATAATTCGGTTTGTTGGCTAAAGAATAACTTGAAGTGAATAAAGGCAGATAATATCGTTCTGTGTTTATTGGCAATTGGTCTATCTTACAATCTTTATCTTTGGAAATAGCGTGTATGATTCCGAAAAAATGGGATTTTCCATAAAAATATTCATATGGCATCACCTCAATCCTGTCAATTTCCGAGGGTCTTTTGTTTAGAATAATTCTGGGATTAGACACTATTAGTCCATCGTAAAGAATTAATGGAGCAGGTTTCATAACCTTTAGTTGATCAGGACTATATACATTGAAAAAGGTTTCTTTTTTCCGGTAACTAATTTTAACGGGAGAAATAAATTCATGAAAGTACTCCTCCAAAGAGTCCAAACGGATAAAGTTGTCTATTTTTATTGAAGAATATGGTTTCCCAAAGAAGTTACTCTCTCCGCGATACAAACATGTATCTTTTAATTCTGTATAAGTTTTCTGATTATAGATCGTTCTGATTCTATAATTTTCATAAAGTTTTTTTAGAAAGTCTATTTGGTCTTGATTTAAATCAGATTTTTTCCATTGTACAGATGCAAAACCTTTTTGGTTGAATTTTTCTTTTAGTTGGATAGAGCATTCTTCGAAGTTATTATCGTTAAGTTGAATGGAAATATCATGCAATCCTTTTTTTAATGGAAGCTGAAAGAAAAATTTACCATCTTGATGTGTTCTAAATGTGCTTATATCAGCATATTCGCCAATTTTAGACAGGTAAACATTTTTATTGGCAATAGCTTCTTTTGTTTTGTGATTTTTTATTTGTCCTTCCAAAATATAGGCTTCCTCTTCAGGATACTGACTTGAATTAACAAAATAATAGGGGTTACTATGTAAGTATATGGATTTAAGTCCATCTTTTGAAATCCAATCTTGTTCCGGTATTTTACTGAGTTGTTTAAAATAGCTACTCATTGAAGCACCAAAATTACTGTAGATATTGAAGAATTCAATAATATTAGCCGATGTATGAAAAGGTTCTTTTAATTTGATACTTGCTGAGAGATATAATAATTCAGCTTTTTTTGTAAAATCCTTACTTGTAAGATTCAGTTGAACTTTCTCTCGGGGAGAAACAGTAATACGTGGATTTTCAAAAAATACTCCTTTGTTATTACTTGCTAAATGAAAGACAGCTTCTGTTAAAATCTCTCCATCTGGATTTTTAACACAGATTCCATAACTTGGAGAGTTTAATTCCTTTTTATGAATTCGAAACTCCCAATTGTTATTTGTTAACTCAAATGATTGATCTACGATATTTCCTTTATTCGAAAAGATTTGAAATTTAAGTCCTTTATCAGGGACCGATGAAAGATTGTTTGATGAAACTGTAAAACGGATGTATCGATCCAGATCTTCAACTGAAGAAGTAATCGTATATGGTTTCTCCTCATTCGTATTGCTTTTAGTTCGTAACACAGTTCGGTCATTGTCTTTTAAATCATAGAATTGAGTTGATCCGTTTGTAATTTTTTGGTTGTCGAGACTATTTTCTGCAAGCTTGTAATTATTAAAAACAAAAATTGGGTTTACACTTGTTAATTCTTTTGAAGTAGAGTTCATCCAATGTGTATAGGCATTAATGGCGTAGTTTCCTGTTGATAATTGATCTGTTATTAGAAAACCGCCGGCTCCCATTCCTTGATTCAGGATGATCTTTTCCTGAGCAACAGCATAACCATTTTCGTCAATTAATTCCAGATAGGCAACTTTACTTAAATCGGACAGTTTCTGTGTGACAGAATTGATGCAATACAATTTTAACAGGACTGATTCTCCGGCAAGAAATATATTTTTTTGAATGTGAACATGAATTCTTTCACTTTCATGGCTAGTATTTTCTCCTTTGCCTGCAAAGTTAATAGCTAGTGAAACGGTCAAAATAAGCAATATGTATATATAGTTTTTATTTTTCATAGCTTTAAAATTCAATGTTATATGAAACTGTAGGGATCACGTTTCCAAATACAGATAGTTTATATCCAACTACAAAAGAATCTTCAGATCTAAAATAAACGGAGTAAGCATTATTGCGTGCTGTAAGATTATACAAACCAAAAGTCCAGGATGTGTGATAGGGTTTGTTTTTGCGTAAATTTCCCTCAACCAGCAGAGAAATATCGGTTCTAAAATAGTTTGGAATGCGATATTCATTTCGTTCAGAATAGTAAATAATTGGAATTCCTTGTAGGCTGTATTTAGCAATAGGATAGGTAGCAGGCCGACCAGTGTGATAAACTAAATTAGTTGAGAATATAAACCGTCTGGAGAGTTTAAAGCTGAAAAAGGCTTTGATATTATGTGGTTTGTCGTACGGTGCTCTATACCAATCACCATCATTAACTGCAAACTCGCCCGTATTATCTTTTGATCTGAGGTAACTTCTCGAATAAGTATAGCTCACCATTGTGTTAAACCTGCCTTTGTTTTTTCGGATGAAAAGTTCTACTCCGTAATTCTTCCCTTCTGCGTTAAGCACCTCATTTTCCGTATGCTCATTTAAATACAGTTGTGCACCATCCTTGTAATCTTTAGCATTTTGAACCTTTTTAAAATAGGTTTCTGCTGATAATTCAAAGTTAGAATTGAAAATATTCTTGTAAAAACCTAAAGAAATCTGATCCCCAATTTGAGGTTTTAAATACTTGTCAGAAAGTTTCCATGTATCTGTTGGAGAAATAGATGTTGTGTTTGATAAAAGATGTATGTACTGACGGGTTCTATTGTAACTTGCTTTTATAGATGTGCTTGGGCTTAATGCATAATTAATCGAAATACGATATTCAGGACCATGATATATATTATTCAAACCAGTAGATGTAATGGTGTCCAAAATATTATAACGACTTGTAATTCCATCTAAATAAGTTAATTCTTCCCTTTTTCCAACATTGCCATATAAGGAATATCTAATACCTGCTTCTGCAGTAATATTTCCCATAAATTCCCTTTTAAAACCTAAGAATAAGGCAGACTCAAGACCATTTTCTTCTGGTAAATTGTTATTATTTACTACAGAAGCTTCAGAATAAGGTTTCATGTCTCCCGGACTGATGTTGTAATATTTAAGCTCAGTACCCAGATCGATTGTTGTGTATAAATCTTTTTCAAGATTTAGATATGACTTAAATCCGCCTTCATTCACCTTATGAGTTAATTTAAAAGCATTACTTGCTATCTCTGCAGCACTCATATCATAAGAAAAGCTGGTGAAGTATCCACTGTTATTTATTTTGAGTCTTTCAGAAAAACGATGTCTCCAGTTTATTGAGCTAACAAAATTATTAAAGTTATAAATTGTGTCAGAATGCAACTGGAATTCATCCTTACTCTTGTAGTAACTTATTTCAAATTGATTGTTCGAATTAGGTTTATAATTTATTTTTCCATGTAAGTCATAAAAATTCGATTTAGAGTCTACTAATTCTTTAGAGTCTATCTTATCTACTATCCAGTCTGAATAGGTAAATCGGAAAGAATTCATTATTGAAAGTTTGTTCTTGAGTAAAGGCAAATTCAAAAATGCTTTTGTAGTAACCGGACTAATTCCAACTTTACCACTTATTTTATCATTTATTTGATTGTTTGCATGGATATCGTAAGTTGAAGAAATTCTTCCTCCAAACTGAACAGGGATACTGGATTTATATAAACTGGCTTCCTGAATCATGTCGTTATTAAATGCAGAAAAGAATCCAAAAAAGTGAGCAGGATAGTAAATGGGAGCATTGTCAATAAGTATTAGATTTTGATCGGCAGAACCTCCTCTAACATTGAAACCAATTGATCCTTCTCCAGCGCTTTCCACACCTGGTAACATTGTCGTGCTTTTTATTATATCAGGTTCACCAAGGGCTGAAGGTAAAGATTCAATATCCTTTGCCAGAATATGTTCTAAACCCATTGATGTTCGCTTTACTTTGTCATCTTTTGCTAAAACACGTATTTCCTTAAGATTTTGGGTTTCACTCATTAACTGAACATTAATTCGACCATCACCACGAAGATTAATTTTTCTGGAACTGGATTTTAATCCCATAAATTTAAAGTGTAAGGTGTAAAACCCTGGAGAAAGATCTAATTCAAAATACCCTTTTTTATCAGATGTTACTCCTTTTGTAAGATTAGGAAGATATATTTCAACGCCTTTAAGAGGTTGAGAGCTTTCAAAATGGCTTACTTTCCCAAACAGTTTTACTTTTTTCTTACCTAGGGCAGTTCCAATTTCATGAATTTTGTACTCCTGCTCCTGCAAGTTTGAAATGTCTTTATCTTCCTCAACATATTCAACTTCATTTGTAGAATTATCTACTTTTTCCTGAAGGCTAAATTCTTGTTTTAGATCTTGAAATTGTGTTAGTACAATTAAATTGTCTTTAACAATGAATCTTAATTGTGTGCCAGCAAAAATGTTTGTGAGAATATCTGTGACATTTTCATTTGAATAAGACTTTTTAAGACGAATATTTTCAACCCAATTTTTATCAAAAAATACTTTTATTTGATATTTCTCATTCAGATCATTTGCGAACTCAACAAATGTCATTCCTTTGTGACCAATACTTATTTCTTGTTCGCCTATAGCCAAACAGGGGAAAAGTATAAACAAACTATATAGTAGTAGGAGTGCTTTTTTCATTTTCCGTAATTTTATTGGTCAAATTTAATTAGTAGAGGTATTGCGTCTAATGGTTTGTGTTTATTTATTTTAAGCCGGTTAGAACGAAGGTATTGGTTCATTTCTTTCTTTTTGGAAGGAAAGAAATTGATAATGTCATTTTTGTTTTTTACGCTGTTCAACTTGCCTTCGTATATACTATACATATTAGTGTTATCTATATAGTTGAAGTGTCTTGAACCACTCCTTGAGTCAAGAATTCTAAGTTGAGTATATTTAATGGCGTAGGTTATTGTTGAACTTTCGAAAACCTGATAGTAGATGGTTGGGGATAATTCTTCGTGAATTAAATCTCCTCTTTTAAAATGATAATTTTTATTGCTATCAAATACAATAAATTCTTCTAATAAATTAGGATTAACAACAATATTACAGGTCGTGTTGTTCTCGGTTTGAATGGGAGTTATTATTTCCTCTTTTGAGAGGTCGTAGAAGAACTTCAGATTAGTATAGGTTAGTCCCTTAAATACCATACTACCGTTAAGCTCTAGTTTTTTAAGGAAAAATTGTTCAGCTTGTGCTACCAAGTGGGTAGGTATCCAAATTTTGCCATTAATTATATTTTCCTTGTCAGAGGATAATTTGGGTTGACCAAATGTATTGGAGCAAAATGCTACAATTAACAGAATAGGCGTGAGCAGGTTTAGTAATTTAGATTTCATAGTATATAGTTTTAAGGCCAAAATGAAGGTTTATTAACCGGATGAACAATATTACATTCGTAACATTCGTTTCTGCGAGCTATAAAAACACTAACTCCATCTACTATCTTGGTTCTGAGTATATGAAATTTCGCGGGATTAGGAGGATACATTCTAAATTCGATAGTTTCACATTCTTTAGGATAATTTGCAAATTCAAGTGTGAAATCATTTTCATGAAAGAATTTTGTTGTTCTACTTACTGAGGAAACCTCAAAATATCCAATGGCTTTACATTCTTCATCACATCCGCTTACATTCCCTTCAATATTTGCAGGGGTGATATCGTAAAGAGCACCTTCTGAGAAGTTAACAGATTTTGTTTTTTCCCAAAACTCGTAATTTGTTTGTGTTGTTGAAAGTAGAGTGATGTCGATCAGATAATTATACAATAATTTTACTTCATTAGTATATATTGTTGAAGTAGATTGTTGAGAAATGAATTTTGAACTTAGGTTTGAGGCATCGTAAATATTAACCACAGGGAAAGAGGTAACAGGGTAGCAGACTTTACTTGGGTTTTCAGTGATTTTTTCAGAATTTGAATTTTCAGGAGATCTCCATTCGTAACTTTCCCGGTATTCCCATCTTATGTAGTTGGCATCTGTATTATTTGCTTTTGCATCAAAATAGATTTTTACTGCGTTTTGTTTTTCGGAGGCATTAATAATTACCTCTTCTTCTTTTCCGTAGATCGATTCTATTTCAAAAGGAGGGGGCATTTTTTCCGGAGTTGATTCATACATCTCTCCTTCTGTAGTTTCTATTTCAATCCAATATGTTTGCCCGACTTCGCCTTTTATTATATTGTATACGGTTTGATAAACACCCGGCCGAATTTCCTGAAAAAGTTCACTGTTTCCTATATCATCATTTAATATGATTTTCGCACCTGTTTCTGGATTTAATGTGTCAACACTTATAAGGTCAACAGTTCTGAATAATCTAACTTCATAAGGGCCTGATTCATTAGTTATTCTACCGTCAACAACTAGAATTGAAACATCAGTGTCAATTTCTGGATAAAACTTTTCTGTACACGAATAGATAAGCGTGAAGAAAAATGAAAGGATAATAAATTTTATTTTGGATTTACGCATAGTATTTATAAAAATCAGGGCCAAAAAGAAGGTTTATTTTTTGGATAAACAACATTGCACTCATAACATTCGTTTCTGCGAACAACATAAATAGTGGCTCGTCCTTCAGCATAGCTTGAAAGGATCTGAAATTTGGTAGAGTCAGGACGGCTGTCTTCCTTTCTCATTTCGAAAGGTTCACATTCTTTAGGATAATTTGCAAACTCAAGTGTGAAATCATTTTTGGAAAAGAAATTTTGCATCCTGTTTACTGAAGAAACTTCAAAATATCCAATGGCTTTACATTTTTCATCACATCCGCTTATATTTCCTTCAATATTTGCAGGGGTGATATCGTAAAGAGCACCTTCTGAGAAGTTAACAGATTTTGTTTTTTCCCAAAACTCGTAATTTGTTTGTGTTGCTGAAAGTAGAGTGATGTCAATTAGATAATTATACAATAATTTTACTTCATTAGTATATATCGTTGAAGTAGATTGTTGAGAAATGAATTTTGAACCTAGGTTTGAGGCATCGTAAATATTAACCACAGGGAAAGAGGTAACAGGGTAGCAGACTTTACTTGGGTTTTCAGTGATTTTTTCAGAATTTGAATTTTCAGGAGATCTCCATTCGTAACTTTCCCGGTATTCCCATCTTATGTAGTTGGCATCAGTACTATTTGCTTTTGCATCAAAATAGATTTTTACTGCGTTTTGTTTTTCGGAGGCATTAATAATTACCTCTTCTTCTTTTCCGTAGATCGATTCTATTTCAAAAGGAGGGGGCATTTTTTCCGGAGTTGATTCATACATCTCTCCTTCTGTAGTTTCTATTTCAATCCAATATGTTTGCCCGACTTCGCCTTTTATTATATTGTATACGGTTTGATAAACACCCGGCCGAATTTCCTGAAAAAGTTCACTGTTTCCTATATCATCATTTAATATGATTTTCGCACCTGTTTCTGGATTTAATGTGTCAACACTTATAAGGTCAACAGTTCTGAATAATCTAACTTCATAAGGGCCTGATTCATTAGTTATTCTACCGTCAACAACTAGAATTGAAACATCAGTGTCAATTTCTGGATAAAACTTTTCTGTACAAGATGTGTTTAGCAGTATTAGTGCCAAAGCCCAACAAAATGGGGATTTTATAGGAGACATGAGGTTAGAGGTTTAGTTAATGGTTTCACTAAAAGTAGTATTTTAAGTTTATAATAAGGTATTATTGATGAGTAAATTACAATAGATTACCAGTATTGGTAGCTATACAATATGAAAAAGTTTAAAATGTAATGAATAACTGTCATACTTAATTGACATAAATAATTTGATTGGTTGCGAAATAGTTAGACTAATTTAAGTAGTTGGTGGATTTTGTGAAATCGGGATATAAAATCAGAATTTTTATTCTACAACAAAACTTACCTTTCCATACCTTCTTCCATTAATCTGAATCTCAATTTCATGTTGTCCCAAATAGTATTTTCTTGTAGTAATTGGTTTAAAAGAGATTTTTTTCTTGAAACAAATACTTCCATTGGCAGGGATTGATTTTTTTGAAAGCTTAAAAACTTTTGGAGCTGTCCTGCCATTTGCTTTCATGTAATGAACTATAAAATCAATCATCAAATTTTGCTTGTTGGCAGATGAGGATTGTATCTCGAAAGAGAATTCAATTTCATTGCCTAATTGACATGTTGGGGTGTTGACACTTAGATTATTTACTGCAATTTGCACATTCTGCGGAAATCCTAAAAGCTCCAATGCTTTTGGATGGCCTTGTTTAAGCAAAGTTCGGGAGGCGTGACCAATAATCCATTGCGTGCCTTTGTTGTTGGTTTTGTTCCAGCGATTTAGGGTTTTAATAACTAAATCAGGATGATCTTTTGCAATGTCATTCAAATTATTGGCAACGGATCTACGCACATAGAGTTCTTCATCTTCTTTTAATTTTTCTAGTAATTTCAGTACCGGTGATGGATCTTTCTGGAATTCTTTGAGAGGTGATGCCCAAGGCAATTTAGGCCGGCTTCCTTCCGAAACTAATCTGCGGACATGCGCGTTTTCATCTGTTGTCCAAAGATGAAGGTATTCTAATGTTTCTTCGGGATATTTCCTAATGAATGGGCGTATGGCAAATTCTGAAGTGAATATTTTTGTTATTTCCTTTAAGGCTTTCATCGAAAGATGAAAATCTTCCTTTTGCAATCCAAATTGAGACACATAAGAAGCAATAGGCATATAGTAGAAGCCTTCAATTTCTTTTTTGTCAGTTGTATTATTTTCTTCGGCAATTGAGTTTATTAAAATTGCCAGAGCTTTTGGGTATGATGCAGGAAGATGATTGAATAATTCGGTACAAATTAGTTGAGAACGCTCAGATAAGCTAAGAGGTTTAAGCTTAGATATGATGGCATTGACGAATGAAGAGGTGTTGAATTCCCCCCAGGATTTGACAATATTGGAAGCCATATTGCCGACTAATTGATTGTTATATACATCTTTAAATAGAAATCCTTTTTCCATAAAGTATTGGCTGATTATGAGTTATTTTGAGCAGAATAAATTAATCATTATTGTGAACTAAGCAAAATAAAAGAAAGGCTGGATGAGAGCATCCAACCTTTCCTGGTTTTAGGGTGTTTTATGATTGCTAGATCGTTTTTACAATTATAACAGAGTAGTCTATATTTAAAACTTTAACAAATGAATCTTTGGCAATTATTTCTCCGAACTGGGATTTGGCTTTCCATGTCGATCCGGAAAGAACTACTCTCCCTGTTTTTTTTCGGTCGTTAATTTCTTCCATAACAATAGCTTCTTTACCAATCAAATTTTTGTGGTCGTTATTGGGTTGGTATCTTTTACTTATGGAGTGTTTTGTAATGTATGGTTTAAGAAGGAGTAAACAGATTGCAGAGCATGTAATAAGTACAAGCAATTGTTCTGGGATAAGAAATCCCAAATAGGCAACTATTCCTGTCATCAAGGAGGCTATTCCATAACATACAGAAATAAAGTTTGATATAAAGATCTCAATTACAAAAAGACCTACTGCCAGTAATAACCAAATATGCCAAAGTTCTAATTCCATTTTATAACTTTTTAAGATGAAAGTAAATTTACATTGAGAATATGTTAATAACAAGTGTCAAATGTGCCAAGTTTGTCAATTTCACACCTGAATTGTTTTGTTAAATCAGGAAGATGCTTTATAACAGGAGCTTTGAGGTTTTTTCAGAAGAGGAATACAGGTAGTTGGTTTTGTTGTTATTGAAAATGGTTCTAAATATTTTTAATAAAATGAACTTTTTAATTAGGTTTGCGCTCTTATTAAAGAGTTGAAGGTCTTAAAATACATTGTAAAGCACATAAGCATGAACCCATACCTGACATCAGAGCACAAAATAATTCGCGAAAAAGTAAAGGCATTTGCCCAAAAAGAGGTAAAACCTGTGGCTTTCGAATTGGATGAAAAAGAAAAATTTAGTCCCCAACTTACTAAAAGAATGGGTGAGCTGGGCTTATTCGGTATATATTTGCCTAAAGAGTATGGTGGACAAGGGAAAGATTATCTTTCATTATTGATAGCTGTTGAAGAACTTGCCAAGGTGGATGCTTCTCAGGCATCTACTTTGGCGGCTCATAATTCTTTGGGAATTGGTCCCATTTATTATTTTGGAACTGAGGAGCAAAAACAGAAATATCTTCCAAAATTGACAAGTGGTGAAAATATTTGGGCTTTTGGATTGACAGAAGACAATGCGGGTTCTGATTCCCGGGGAACGGAGTCAATAGGAATTTTGAAAGATGAGAATTGGGTGATAAATGGAAGCAAGAGATTCATTTCAAACGCATCTTCCGATTTGTCCTTAGGAGTAACTTTGCAGGTTGTAACAGCTAATAATAATGGAAAAAAAGAATTATCTGCTATATTAGTAGAGCGAAGTGCAAAAGGGTTTCATGCTGAGCCTGTAAAAGGGAAAATGATGTGGCGGGCTTCGGATACAGCTCAGTTGACTTTCGGTAATTGCAAAGTTCCGAAAGAAAATTTGCTGGGAAATTTAGGGGATGGAGCCAAAATAATGTTACAAACACTGGATTCCGGTCGGCTAACGATTGCCGCAATGGGACTGGGCTTGGCTCAGGGAGCTTATGAGTTGGCTTTATCTTATTCGAAAAAAAGGGAGCAGTTTGGTAAACCGATTTCGAAATTTCAAGCCATTGGATTTAAATTAGCCGATATGGCTACGAAAATTGAAGCGGCCCGACATCTATTGTATCATGCATGCTGGTTGAAGGATAACGGTCATTCGTTTGGGAAAGAAGCAGCCATGGCGAAATTGTTTTGCTCTGAAGTGGCACAGGAAGTTGCAAATGAAGCCGTTCAGATTCATGGTGCGCACGGATTAATTAAGAATTCGGAAGTGGAGCGTTTTTACCGCGATCAACGAATACTGCAAATAGGCGAAGGAACATCAGAAATTCTTAGATTGGTGATTTCAAGACATATTGGTTGTTAATTTGTAATTTATGACAGACAGAAAAAAAGATCACATTGAATTGGCTTTTCGTTCTCAAATGAAGGACGCTTTGATTGATGAACGTTTTTATTACGAACCTATGCTTAGTTCTCATCCTAAGGCTGATGATACAACGTTTACTTTCTTGGGGAAGGATATGCAAACTCCAATATGGGTTTCCAGCATGACAGGCGGAACAGAATTGGCAGGAAAGATCAATCGAAATTTGGCGCGCGCCTGTGCGGAATTTGGTATGGGAATGGGGCTGGGTTCATGTCGGTCTCTTTTGGATAGCGATGAATATTTTTCCGATTTTGATGTGCGTTCAATCATTGGTGATGATTTGCCTTTGTATGCAAATTTAGGAATCTGTCAGCTCGAAGAATTAATTCAGAAGAAAAAAATCAGTAAGATCATAAGATTGGTTGGTCGTTTGCGTGCTGATGGATTGATTATTCACATCAACCCAATGCAGGAATGGTTGCAGCCAGAAGGCGATCGAATCAATCAATCGCCGATAGACAGTCTTGAATACTTGCTGGATGAGGTTGATTTTCCAATTATTGTAAAAGAAGTTGGCCAGGGAATGGGACCTGAAAGTTTACGGGCTTTATTGCATCTCCCACTTCAGGCAATTGAATTTGCTGCATTCGGAGGAACCAATTTTGCGAAAATAGAGTTGTTGCGTCATTCTGATTCTCAAATTAAATTGTTCGAGCCTCTCGCTCAAATTGGGCATTCGGCTAATCAAATGACGGATTGGGTGAATGAAATTGTTGCCAGTGATGATCAGGTAAAGTGTAAGGAAATCATTATTTCAGGAGGGATTCAAAATTTTCTGGATGGCTACTATTTAATGGAGAAATCTACACTTCCTGCAATTTATGGTCAGGCATCTTCACTTTTGAAGTATGCAAAAGAATCATACGAAGAGTTAAGAGCATATTTAGAATCACAAAGGAAAGGATTACAACTGTCAAAGAGTTTCTTACGTGTTCGAAAATAATAGTTTTACCTAAAAAACCTTCTGTTTTTTGGGACAACTACTTAAAAAATGTAATTTAGGACTTCAAAGTATTTTATTATTTTGTTGGTTGATTCAAAATCAGCGAAAGAATTAAGATGAAAGATATGAAGCGGAAAGCAATCATTTCAGGATTTTCCAAACTATCTCGTGAAGAGAAGATGGAGAAAATGGGCGAGTTAACTGGCAGTGCAGAGCGAATTAAATCGCAGCTGGATAGTTTTCGCCTCCAAAATAAGGAACAACAGGATTTGCTGGATGAGATTAGTGAGAACACTCTTTCTAATTTTTATCTTCCTTTTGGCGTTGCGCCCAATTTCTTGATCAATAATCAGTTGTATCACATTCCGATGGTGATTGAGGAAAGTTCTGTGATTGCTGCAGCATCGAGGTCGGCTAAGTTTTGGGCGAGTCATGGAGGATTTACTGCTCGTGTCGTTTCTGTTGTGAAATCGGGACAGGTTCATTTTATTTGGAAGGGTGATTCGAACAAACTGAATGACTTATTGCCTGAATTAAAATTTGATTTGTATCGGGCAACCAAAGAATTAACCGGAAACATGCGCCAAAGAGGTGGTGGAATTCAAAGTATTCAGCTGGTGAATCTTTCTGGTGAAATGGAAAATTATTATCAACTGCATGTGACTTTTGATACTGCAGATTCGATGGGAGCTAATTTTATTAATTCCTGTTTGGAGAAAATGGCTCATCAAATGAAACGATTCTTTAAACATTACGAAGGGCTTTCGGATGTAGAACGGGAATGTGAAGTAATCATGTCGATTCTTTCCAATTATACACCGGATTGTCTTGTTGAGTGTTCTGTGGAATGCAGTCTTGATGAGTTGGATGAAATTCATCCGGGGCTTAGTGGAAAAGAATTTGCGCATAAATTTCAGAAAGCTTCTAGAATAGCAGAATTGGATGTATATCGCGCAACGACGCATAATAAAGGAATTTTTAATGGAATTGATGCTGTTGCTTTAGCTACAGGTAACGATTTTCGGGCTATCGAGGCAAACGGACACGTTTACGCATCAAAAACAGGGAAATATAAAAGTCTGACGCAGGCCAGCGTATCTCATAACCGATTCCGGTATCAGTTAACCATGCCTTTGTCGTTAGGAACTGTTGGCGGCTTAACAAGCTTGCATCCTTTGGCAAAATTTGGTTTGGAATTGCTGGGGAAACCATCGGCGAAGGAATTAATGATGATTACTGCTGCCGCCGGATTGGCTAATAATTTTGGTGCTTTGCGATCTTTAGTCACAACGGGAATTCAGCAAGGACATATGAAAATGCATTTATCGAATTTGCTAAATGCTTTAAAAGCAGATTATGAAGAAAAGAAACAGGCCTTGGAATATTTTGCTCACAAGACTGTTTCTTATAGTGAAGTGGAAGCATTTATTAAATCACTAAGAACTAAGCTGCAATAGAATTTGAAGCCTCTATATAAATATTATTCGAACGCTAAATTTTTGCTTACAGGCGAATATCTTGTACTGCACGGAGCTTTGGCTCTTGCAATTCCCTTGAAATATGGGCAGGTTCTGGAAGTTTTTGAATCTGAGGAATCGGATTTGGAATGGCTGGCCTATGAAAAAGGGAAATTATGGCTCCAATTTTCAATCTCAAATCAGGACATTACAAATCAAACCGTTGAAGGAGAAACAGAAAAAGATTTTGTGTGCTTTCTTTTGAATAGAGCCAAAAGTTTAAATCCTTCTTTTTTGAATAGCTGCAATTTTAAAATACGAACAGAATTCGATTTTGATCGAAACTGGGGTTTGGGCAGCAGTTCAACCTTAATAAATAATGTTGCTCAATGGGCCGATGTGAATCCATACAATTTGCATTCCTTGGTTTCGAACGGATCTGGTTTTGATATTGCATGCGCAAATTACTGCAAACCAATCTTGTTTCGAAGGGATGGTGCTCATCCGTTAATATATCCTGTGGATTTTCCGGAAAGATTTGTGACTCAGCTGCACTTTGTTTTTTTGGGTAAAAAGCAAAAGAGTGCTGATTCTGTTAATAGTTTTCTTAATGAACGTAAGTGTACTGAGGAAGAATTGGATAGAATCACTCAATTCAGCAAGGATATTCTTTCTTCTAAAAATTCAAAGGAATTCGATCATGTGATTAAAATGCACGAGTTTTTGGTGTCTGAATTATTAGGGCAGGAATGTGTGAAAGAAAAATTATTTCCTGATTTCAAGGGTTCTGTTAAATCACTTGGAGCCTGGGGAGGAGATTTTGTTATGGTAAGAAGTGATTTGACTAAGAAAGAAATACAATCCTATTTTTACAGAGCGGGATTTACAAGTATCTTTTCCTGGAAAGAAATGATACTGGGAACAAATTAATTTACGGCTACGCGATGGCAGATTATAAAAATTCAGGATCGATTGGCTGGGAAAGCCCTTCAAATATTGCATTAATTAAATATTGGGGAAAGAAAGGAAATCAATTGCCTTGTAATCCTTCTATAAGTATGAGTTTAAAAAACTCGCTTACCCGAACTGTACTTTCTTATGAACCAAAAGGTAATGGGGATCCATTGAGTTTTTTGTTTGAGGGTAAAAGACAAGTTTCATTTGAGCAGCGAATAACAAAATTCATCGAAAACTTATCAGATCATTTTAAATTCCTTACCGATTATCAATTATCCGTTTCCTCAGAAAATACATTTCCACATTCAACAGGAATTGCAAGCTCTGCTTCGGCTATGAGTTCTATTGCTCTTTGTTTGTGTAGTATGCTAGAGGAAATTTCAGGAGTAGAAATGGCTGAGGATGAGTTTTACCGAAAAGCTGGTTTTATTGCCCGATTAGGATCCGGAAGTGCTTCACGATCGGTTTATGGAGGTTTCGTAGCTTGGGGGGAAAGCAATTCGTTTTCTAAATCTTCCGATGAATATGCTGTTCCTTTTTCGAAATACACACATCCGGTTTTTCAGGATTTTCAAGATGCTATTCTTTTGGTGAGTTCCAAAAAGAAAGAAGTTTCCAGTTCTGCTGGGCATCAGTTAATGGAAAATCACCCTTATGCATCAGCCCGTTTTGCTCAGGCAAATAAACATTTTGAAAGAATGTTAGGTGTACTGAGATCCGGCGATTTGGAAGAGTTTATTGAAATCATGGAAAATGAGGCATTGAGTTTACACGGATTAATGATGAATTCGACTCCTTCGTTTACTTTGTTGAAACCAAATACTCTGGAATTAATTGAGAGAATAAGATCCTATCGTTTAAGTAGTAATGTTCCTGTTGGGTTTACTTTGGATGCAGGACCAAATATACATCTGCTGTATCCTAAATCAGAAAAGGAAAGAGTAGTTCCTTTTATCGATTCTGAATTATCTCAGTTTCTTGAAAATGGAAAGTATATTGTTGATGAAAAGGGGGAAGGACCACAAAAAATAAAAATGTAGAGAGCTGTGAGAATACATCCTGACTTATTTTACGCGAAAATATTACTCTTTGGTGAGTACAGTGTTTTACTAAACTCGATGGGGTTAAGTATTCCTTATACCCATTTTAATGGAGAGCTAAATTTTATTGGTGATGATAAATATACCGATCGGAATTTTGCCAAACGATCCAATAGGGAATTGTTCAAATTTTTAAATTATCTGATTGATAATTCGGATAAATATGATTCTATACTTGATTTGAGAACCTTTGAAAATGATATTAATAAAGGTTTGTATTTTGAGTCGAGTATTCCGGAGAGCTACGGCTTGGGAAGTTCAGGAGCACTGTGTGCTTCTGTTTATAAGAAATATGGAATCAATCCGATTGGGAACAGTAAGAAGTTAAAAAATGGTGAAATTATTCAATTGAAGAATATTTTGGCTCAGTTGGAATCAGGTTTTCATGGTAAAAGTTCTGGTTTGGATCCTTTGAATTCTTATCTGAAAGTTCCTTTGTTAATTTACAATCAGAATGAAATTGAACAGGTAAGTTTGCCGGGGAAAAAATTTGGTGAAGACAGTGCGATCTTTTTAATTAATTCTCAGAAATCGGGAAATACAGAACCATTGGTTCGTTCATTTTTGAAGAATTGCGAGAACAAAGAGTTTCTGGCTTTAATGGAGCAGGAGTTAATTCCAATGAATGATCAGTGCATTCAGCAATTGGTGAATGGAAATGCAGATTCCTTTTTTACAGAGTTGGGTCAATTGTCAAAATTTCAATTGACTAATTTTAAGTCGATGATTCCAGAGAATTTCCTTGATTTATGGGCTGAAGGATTAAACTCGCAAAAATTTTGGCTGAAATTGTGCGGTTCCGGAGGTGGAGGCTATTTATTGGGTTTTACCAGAAATTATTCCACAACAAAAGGTCTTTTACTTGAAAAGGGATACGATATTGTGACAGTGTATGAGAATGAAAAATAGATTTCTGTTAAAGTTTGAAATGCATTAAAACGCTAATTCAACTTAAAAACTAGTTGCTGCAAATATTTATCGGGATGCTATAAGTTACCTGAGTTCCAGATTGATTTGGGTCGTTATTCTTTAAATCAGCAATTTCAAAGTTCATTTTTTTAGCAGATTTGAAATTATAAATTTTAACACGGTCAAGAGCTATAGATGTCGCTATGGATTTATGATTTATATTTGTGCGTGATTTCTTGGCCTCGTTTATACCAATCCCATTGTCTTTAATTTGAAATTGTACCGAATCCATATTTTTTGTAAGCGAAACCTTAACCTGTATTTTTGCATGGGGATTATTTCTAAGCATTCCGTGTACTAAAGCATTTTCGACAAAAGGCTGAGCCAGCATTGGTGGCACAAGAACCTGATCCTGATCGATGTTTTTATCAATTTCGAATTCATAACTTATTTCGTTTTCGAAACGTAATTTCTGAAGACCAATATAGTCCTTTAATGTATTGAGCTCAGTTCGAAGCGTTACAAACTCCTCTCGGGAGTTTTCCAATATTCCTCTAACCAAACTAGCTAATCGGGATAGATAATTGTTGGCTTCATCATTCTTTTTGTCGAGTATGAAGCTCTGAATGGCCGTTAATGAATTGAATAAAAAATGTGGGTTCATTTGGGTTAACAGCACTTTTTGGCGTAAATTTAAAATTTTATGGTCGGCTCTTAATCGGTTAATTCGTAAAGAGACTACAATGGCAACGGCACCCAATATCATTGCGATTATTAGAATAATGATCCATGAATTTTTTTTGCCTATTTCAAGATTTTGAATCTGACTTTTCTGAGTCAAAAGTTCAAGTTCTTTTTCTTTCTGTTCAGACTCATATTTCGCGGTCAGTTCTTTTACAGCTTTGTTTTGAAAAACTGCAATTAGAGAATCATTAATGAAATGGTATTTTTTTAAATAATTGATTGCTTCCTTTGGGTGATTTCTTTTTTCTAAAAATTGGGAATAGAAGAAATAGCTCTCTTTTAAATCGTCAAACAATTGATTTTCTATGCAAGCTTGAATGGATTTTTTAAAATATGCTTCTGCTTTTATATTTTTATTAATCTTCTCGTAAGCTAATGCTTTTAAAATGAATACTTTGCTCATTCCCCAATGGTCGTTAAGTTGGATTCGCAGTTTTTCACATTGATCTAAATATCCTAATGCTTTAACGGGCTGATTTGTTGCAAAATAAGATTCGCCAATGTTCAAAAGAATGGTTGACTTGAGTTGAGTATTGCCTGTTTCTTCATTTAGGTCTAAGGCACGAAGTCGATAAGAAAGTGCCTGTTCGTGATTTTCGAGTTCACTATACAGAACACCGATGTTAATAAAGATGTGTATTAGTCCTTTGTTGTTGCCCAGTTTCTCATATATTTGTTGGGCATACTGATAGTATTCCAGAGCTCTGTCAAAATCTCCCAACGTCTGATGCACTCCTCCAATGTTTACGTAGGCACTTCCTATGCCTTTCTCGTAATGCATAGATTTGTAGATACTTAATGCCTTTAGGTATTGTTGTAACGCTTCGTTGTATTTTCTTGTTCTGCGGTAAATAATACCGATGTTTGCGGTTATTTTTCCAATATTTAGACTGTCATCCACTATTTTATATTGAGCTATAGCTTCCCTGTAATAATATTCTGAAGAATCAAAAATACCTTGGAGCAAATAGGTTTCTCCCAACGATTTGTAGGCGGAGGCTAAAATGTTGGAATTGTTTGTTTCAAGAGCTAATACAAGCGCTTGTTTTCCAACTTTAATACTTTCGTTATATGATGAGTCTCTTAACTCCTCTGCTTTATTTAAAATTTGGGTTATTGGTATTTCACTTTGCAATTGAATTTTGAGTGTCGCGTCGGGTTTGGAAAAATTACTTGACAATAATTTGCTTGGCAACAAGCAATATATGAGGGATAATAAAATAAGATGTTTCATGTATAAATTTGTTTTTTATTGCCACATGGAACTAACCATGCTGGAATTATTATCCCCTGTGTGTCAAAATATCCTTGTTATGGACGTTTCATATCGCAAAAGTAATAGCGACACACCAAAAAGAACAATAATTATAGTGTTATTTCTATATTATTAAACATGGCAAGTGCCAAAAAAGAATATGAGACAATGAGAGTTAAAATTGCAGATAAAAATAAATTTTACGTCCGGGTAAATTTTATGAATTAGGATCTGTTGCAATAGAGGAGTAAAGGGATTGTGTAACAGACTTGAGTACCGTGAGAATTTTGATCAAGATGGTTAAGATCTATTATTTCGAAATGCATTTTTTTAGATGATTTAAAATTGTAAATCTTAACACGGTCAAGAGCTATTGACGTAGCGATGGATTTATGATTTTTATCCTGTCTGTTCCTTTTGGCTTCGTCAATACCAATTCCATTGTCTTTAATTTGAAACCGAAGCAAATCCAAATTCTTGTTTAGTGATATCTTCACTTGTATCTGAGCATTAGGATTGGTTCTCAACATACCATGAATTAAGGCATTTTCTACAAATGGCTGAGCCAGCATTGGTGGAACAAGTACCTGATCCTGATCAATATTTTTATCAATTTCAAATTCATAGTTTATTTCATTTTCAAACCGTAGTTTTTGCAAACCAATATAATCTTTTAAAGTTTCGAGTTCTGTTCTGAGTGATACAAATTCTTCTCTGGAGTTTTCCAGTATCCCTCTTACCAAACTTGCTAATCGGGAAAGGTAATTATTGGCCTCTTCATTCTTTTTATCGAGTATAAAACTCTGAATTGCTGTTAATGAATTGAATAAAAAATGAGGATTCATTTGAGTTAACAGAACTTTTTGGCGCAAATCCATAATTTTATGATCTGCCCGTAATCGGTTAATTCGCAGGGAGACCACAATGGCAACAGCACCCAATATCATCACAATCATTAGAATAATGATCCATGCATTTTTCTTGCCTAATTCAAGGTTCTGAATTTGACTTTTCTGCTGCAATAATTCCAGCTCTTTTTGATTTTTTTCGATTTCATATGCTGTTGAAAGTTCAGCAAAACGATTTGTTGTTTGAATATCGTTCAGAGAGTCAGATATCTGAATCATTTCATTCTGATGAAGATAGGCTTTCTTGTAATTTCCGGTTTTTCGATAGACTGTAGTTAAGGATTCGAGTATCTCCGCTCTCCATTTGAGCATACTATTTGTTACTGCAATTTTATCTGCTTCAAGTAGGTACTTTTCTGCTAATGTGTACTTTTTCTGGTCAATTGAAATTCTGGCAAGTTCTAGTTTAGCACTAACCATTCCGTCTTTATCTCCTATTTTTATTCTAATATCTTCTGCTCTTTGTACATAAATAATGGCAGAATCCAGCTTGGCTTGTGAATGAAGTAAGAAGCCGATGTTAAAAAGCAATTTTGATTCAAATAAAATATTCCCAATTTTCGAATTCTCGTGTAAAGATTTGTTGTAGTAACCGAGACTTGTTGCGAATTCTTTCCTGGTCTCAGAGACAGCGCCTAAATTGCAATAGGCATTTGCGATTTCTTTTGTTTTCTTAAATTTCTTAAAATTGCGGAGGGCGTATTGATAATAGGTTTCAGCCTTATTAAATTCATTTGTTTCAAAATATAAATTTCCAAGATTGTTGAAAACGCTACCCAGACCTTCTTCATAATTGGCTTCTTTATATATCTTCAGATTATTAAGATAATACTCTAAAGCCTTGTCATATTTACCTTGTTTTCTGTAAAGTAAGCCTATATTACCAAGCACTTTACCGATATCAACCTTTGAGTTGATGGCTTCGAACTGAGGAATTGATTTTTCGTAATAAACGAAAGCTGAATCATATGTGCCGGCATAGTAATGGTTAATCCCTTGTGTTTTATAAGATTTTGAAAGTAGATTGGGATCCTGACTTTCCTCTGACAATAATATGGCTTTTTGGCAAACCACTATACTTTGTTCAGAAGATACATTACGCAAATAAGCAGATGAATCCAGATAGTGAAGTATTTGCAGTGTGACTGAATTTTCAGCTTGATGATCAGGATCAACAAATTTATCGGAATAGGCTGAAGAACTAAAACAGATCAATATAAAAATCAGAGTCGTATGCAATAGCTTCATAATTATGAATTTGTAGTGACGGGAATCAATAGTTTAGATTGATTTCATTCTTGTACAAAATAAAGAAATTGTTTCAATAATTTGTACTAAAGATTTATTAATCTTAATCAAAGTCGAATGTATAGAGGGTTAGGAGTAGACTCTTAAATAATTACTTTAAGTTGTAGAGAAGAAAAAAAGCCTGATCTTTCGATCAAGCTTTTCAATGTAATGAGATACGTATGTAATTACAAGTTGTAGGTGATTCCAATTCCTGGTAAAAAACCAGTGTTTTTGTAAGCTCCTGTGAAACTACCACTTGGGTCGGTACCGGTGGTTTTCTCACCTTCGATGTACAATAAAGAAGCATCAAGGCTTAATTTATCGGTCAGCATGTAAGAGAAACCTGCTGAGATACCAATTTTATTAGCTCCTGGAGTTTCTGGTGTGTAAAACTTTTTGCTAGTTGGAGTTTCATCATAGTAGAAACCGGCACGAATGTCTAATTTTTCATTAGCCGAATATTGTGCTCCAATTCTGTAGGTCTGGGTGTTACTCCAGTTTCTTGTGCTTTTAGAGTCTAATACATTTGCAGGATCATTTTCAAAATCAAAATCCAGTGATTTGTATTTATTCCATTGTACGAAATTTACATCGGCAGAAACCAACCATTTTTCGTCAATTTTGTAAGCAAGTCCAACATTGAAGCTAGCAGGCAACGGTAAAGTTGCAGCAAGTCCACCGTCAGGAAAAACTCCTTTGATTTGTGCTGGTAAGGCTTCAGGTATTGTAAAGTCAGCTTCACCATCTGCATAGTCTAACTCAATATCTACTTGTGAGCGATAGGAAAGACCAATATTTAATTTTTCAGTTGGTTGTAGAAAAACACCTAGGTTGTAGCCATATTTAATTTTACTTCCACTTAGTTCTACTGCACCGTCTGCAATATAGGAACCGTCCGCAGGATTTCTAATTGGAAAAGCTCTATTTAAACTAAATTCACCATAAACAATATTTAGTCCGGCTCCAACACTAATCCAATCAGCAAGTTGATAGGATACGGTAGGCTGAATATAAATTGCTTTCAATTCAATGTCTTGAATCAAATATTTTCCAGACCATGTTTTACCCCAATCTACCTTATTTCCAAAAGGAGTATAAACACCCAAACCAATTGCAAGTTTTTCATTTACTTTCATCGATCCATACAAATAGAATGGAGTTCCTGTTGGGTTATCTGTTTTTTCTTTCCCTAAAGCGCCTGTGAACTCAGTTTTAATTATGGTTGCAAACCCTCCTACGGAGAAACTATATTTTTGATCTAGTGCAGCTAAAGCTCCTGGATTCCATTGCATACTACTTGCATCAAAATTTAATGCAGTACCCACATGCCCCATACCAGTTTGCTTATTCCCTTGAACGTTAACAGCGTAACCTTCAGCCTTTACATTAACAGCCATAACAATTATCGCAATGGCTAAACATATTTTTCTTATCATAAGTAGATGATTAATTAATTCGTGGGAAATATAATCCAAATTATAGGTATTGCAAGTAAAATATCAAAACACCGAGAGAATAAATCTCGTGTATCCCTTTGAAAATGGCATGTATAGATGTATCTAAATTTATAAGTAAGATGCATGGTTTTGCTTCTTGTATTAGTTTTTATTAAATTATTAATACTTTTAGCCTGAATAATAATTCCTTATTCAATTATATGAGCGTTAAGCTGAATAAAAAAAAAGGAGGAGATTTTGTTTATCAAAGTTTTAAGGAAGGCTACAAAAGCGTTACGCCCTCTTTAATTAACCGTTCGTTTGAATGGAACGACAAACAAATAAATATACTTTTAGAGTCTGCCATGCTTGAATTGGGGGAGCTAAATGCCTATTCTAAATTTTTCCCCGGAATCGATAATCATATTCCTTTATTTATAGCTCAGGAAGTTATTGCATCAAATTTAATTGAGGGAAATAAAAGTGACCTGTATCAAGCTTTCGTTCCTGATGTTTCTCAATCGTTTAAAAGTCAGTATGCACAAAAAGAGATAGCAAATCATATTAAGGCGATACATTGGGGAGTAAATGAACTGCAAAAGTTTCCATTGTCAGTTCGTTTGGTGAAAGAGGCGCATAAAATCCTGTGTTCCGATCTTCCTTCCAAAGAAGAATTTGGGGGAAAGTTAAGATCGTTTTTTCATGCTCATGAAAATCCTTTTGAAGAGGAGTCGAATTATTCGCCACCCAATAAACATGAATTGAAAATATTAATTAATGATGGTAAAAAATTCTGGAGAAATGACGATTTGGAATTACCACAACTCATTAAAATGGCTATTTCTTTGTATCAATTTGAAAATATTCTGCCTTTTTTGGATGGAAATGGAAGAACTGCCCGTATTTTAATTTTGTTTGAGATTATAAGCTTAAAATTTGTGGCCCGTCCAATTTTCTGTCTATCCATTTTCTTTGAAAAGAATCGTTTGGAATATTACCACCGTTTGAATCTAATACGTTCAAAAAATGATATTGAGCAATGGATTAAATTTGTACTTACCGGAGTAAAGGAAACAGCTTTGCATAGTAAGAATCTTCTGGGAAATGTTGAAGATCTTACTAAGTATTACGATTCGATCATTGAAGAAAAAATGAGTAAAAAAAGAAAGCAATCTGCTAAACAGTTGCTTTCAGAGTTTTATTCGAACCCATTTATGTCTGTTAGTGATGTGAAGGAAAAATTGCAATTGAGTTTTCAATCGGCAAACTTACTGGTAAAAGAGTTTGAAACACATAACATTCTTAAAGAGTATGCCGGTGCCCGCAGAAACAGGGTTTTCTATTTGTGGGAATATCTAAATTTATTTGAGTTGTAGTAAATATAGATGATATAAAAAAAAGCTTGATTCAAATGTGAATCAAGCTCTTTTTATGTTTGTGAAGCTCCTATTTACCTAAAACTTCTTTCATTTTCTTACCAATATCCGCAGGAGATTTTACAACATGAATTCCGGCGGCAGCCAAGGCTTTCATTTTTTCATCAGCAGTTCCTTTGCCACCGGCAATAATAGCGCCGGCATGACCCATTCGTTTGCCTGGAGGCGCAGTTTGACCTGCGATAAATGCAACAACCGGCTTGTCTACATGTTTTGCGATGTAAGCAGCAGCATCTTCTTCATCCGATCCGCCAATTTCGCCAATTAAAACAATGGCTTCGGTTTTAGGATCTTCATTTAAAAGCTTTACTGCATCAATGTGCTTGGTTCCTATAATTGGATCGCCGCCAATACCAATAGCTGTTGATTGACCCAATCCGGCTTCGCACAACTGATGAACAGCTTCGTAGGTTAACGTTCCTGAACGGGAAATAATACCAATTGTACCTGGTTTGTGAATAAATCCCGGCATGATTCCGATTTTAGCTTCACCCGGTGTGATAACTCCCGGACAGTTGGGGCCAATCAATGTTGTTTTTGGGTATTTTTTAAGATACTCATGAACTTTTAGCATATCCATGGTAGGAATGCCTTCGGTAATACAAACAACTAAAGAAACCCCTGCTTCTGCAGCCTCCATAATTGCATCGGCTGCAAATGGTGGCGGAACAAAAATTACAGATGCATTTGCACCTGTTTTTGCTACAGCACCTCTCATGGTGTTGTGAATCGGAATTTTATCCATGAAGAGCTGACCGCCTTTGCCAGGAGTAACACCGGCAACTACATTTGTTCCGTATTCTATCATTTGCTGGGTATGGAAAGCCCCTTCGGAACCAGTGATTCCCTGAACCACCAGTTTAGTATTTTTATTAACTAATACACTCATTATGCTTCAATTGTTTTAAGGGTGGCTACTACTTTTTCGGCCGCATCTTTCAATTCTGTGGCTGCAATAATATTCATTCCTGATTCTTCCAAAAGCTTTTTACCTTCTTCAGCATTGGTTCCCTGCAGGCGAACCACAATTGGCACTTTCGTATCGATATTTTTAATGGCTTCAATAACTCCTTTTGCAACGCGGTCACAACGAACAATTCCACCAAAAATATTTATCAGAACCGCTTTAACGCTGCCATCCGAAAGAATTATTCTAAAACCTTTCTCAACAGTTTCAGCCGAAGCCCCTCCTCCAACATCAAGAAAGTTAGCCGGTTCACCACCTGTTAGTTTGATAATATCCATGGTTCCCATTGCCAGTCCTGCGCCGTTTACCATACATCCAATATTTCCATCCAGTTTAATGTAATTTAAGCCTGATCTGCCTGCTTCTATTTCCAAAGGCTCCTCTTCATCTAAATCGCGAAGAGCAGTAATGTCTTTATGACGATACAATGCATTATCATCAAAATTAGCTTTTGCATCCAAGGCAATTACATAACCTTCTTTGGTTACTACCAATGGGTTGATTTCAAAAATTGAAGCATCAGTACCTACATATGCGTTGTAAAGAGCCATTAAGAATTTAACCCCATTTTTAAAAGCATCTCCGGTTAAGCCGAGAGAAAATGCCATTTGTCTGGCTTGAAATGCTTGTAAACCGACAGCGGTATCAACGGCAACTTTTACAATTTTCTCAGGAGTTTCTTCTGCAACTTTTTCGATTTCCATTCCCCCTTCGGTTGATACCATAAAGGTAACTTTTGAGGTCGCACGATCCATTACAATTCCGGCATATAACTCACGATCAATATTCGAAGCGGCTTCTATTAAAACTTTCTTCACCAAATTTCCTTCCGGACCAGTTTGGTGCGTTATTAGAGTCATCCCCAAAATATCGTTTGCGTAACGAGTTACATCCTGAGCGGTAGGTGCAAATTTAACACCTCCGCCTTTTCCTCTTCCACCTGCGTGGATTTGGGCTTTTACAACTACGGGCAGACCAATTTCGGCAGCTGCTTTTTCAGCTTCCTGAACCGAAAAAGCAATCTTGCTTTCGGGAACAGGTACACCAAACGACCGTAAAATTTCCTTTGCTTGATATTCGTGAATCTTCATTATTACTAATTTTTTGTTAGGCTTGGAAAAGACCTGCTATTGATCTGTGTTTATTGTTTTAATTGGTTTTGAACAAGTAAGCAAGTCGGTAGCTATTAATTATAAATGGTTAATTTTTTGACGAACCTAAATATATAAATATCTGCATGAAATAAAAAGTACATTTACTGTAAATTTAAAAGAGTTTTGAATCTTTTTGTTTTCTGAATTTTTGAAGTACCGGGAATGGTTGAAAATTAGCTAAACTAAGTTGAGAACAGAAAAACATGTAAAAACTTCCATTTATCGAATAAAATGAAGATTCTCCCGATAAAATGAGGGAAGAGACTCTCATATTTAGTAATTTCAAACTCAAAGCAAAAAATCCAGAGATGTGGCCAATGATGGTAAATATTTTATTAGGTTAATTATTTGTTTTAATTTTAATCAGAAATTTAAAAGCACAGAAAAATGAGCACATATTATAACAAGGTAAAAGATTACCTGTTGAATTTAGAATTCAATATTATTAAAGAAGATAAGACAGAAGAGCTGTTTGTGGTTGAAAATCCGGAAGGTGGAATTGCAAATCTGATTGTTGATTGTGAAGACCCGATTTTGGTTGTTGAAGGTGTATTGTTTGAGCTGACAGATGATAATCCCGAAATTTATAAGGCTTTACTGAAAAAGAACAGAGAAATTATTCATGGTGCATTTGTTCTCGACGGGTCAGGAAAAAAAGTTCTTTTTAGAGATACTCTTCAGTTAGAGAATTTAGATCAGAATGAATTAGAGGCAACACTTAACTCATTGGAAATGTTATTAAGTGAGTACTCAGAAGAGATTATTTCATATTCAAAATTGTAACCTAATAAATCAATATACAAATGGGAGTTTTTAGTAGATTATTCAATGTGGGTAAAGCAGAAGCCCATGCCGCTATAGATAAATTAGAAGATCCAATTAAGATGACCGAACAGGGAATCAGAGATCTGAAAAATGACTTGGATAAGAGTTTACAGGCTTTAGCAGAGGTTAAGGCAATGGCAATTCGCAGCAAGAGAGAATTAAATGAGCAAAAATCAGTAGCTAAAAATTACGAGCAAAAAGCAATATTATTATTGCAAAAGGCCGAAAGAGGTGAGCTTGAAATGTCGGAAGCAGAACGTTTGGCAACCGAAGCTTTAGCGAAAAAAGAAGATGCTGTTTCTACGGTAGCAAGATCTCAGGAAGAAGTTGTTAAATTTGATGCCAGCATTAGTCAGTTGGATACGAATGTGAAGAAGTTAAAATCGACCATTACGCGTTATGAGAATGAGTTGAAGACTTTAAAAGCCCGTGCCCGCGTCAGTCAGGCTACTCAAAAAATTAACAAGCAGCTTTCCGGAATTGATAGTTCGGGAACTGTTGGAATGTTGGAGAAAATGAAAGATAAAGTGGCGCAGCAAGAGGCAATGGCCGAAGCATACGGTGACATTGCTTTTGAAAACCGTAGTTTGGATGATGAAATTGATGCAACTTTAAACGAAAGCAATGTGAAAGCATCCAATGCGTTGGAAGAGTTGAAAGCGAAAATGAAGAATAAAGAATAGCTGTTTTTACAAATTTGAACGAAATTAAAAATGGGATTTACCGATTTTTTTAAAAGGAAACAGCCGAAATATGACACTACCAATATCCGGGTTACCGATCTGGATGTTGGTTTTGTTTTTGAATATGATCTGTCGAGCTGGGAAGTGCAGGCGAGTTATGAGTATGATTGGGGCGATAATTATTTCTCTAAAGAATACAAGATAAATAATGGCAGTAAAACACTTTTCCTTTCTGTAGAAGATGATGATGAAATAAGCCTGTCGGTTTGCGATAAGATTAAAGTTCGTGAATTGGGTGAGAAGGTACTTGCAGATTTATTATCAGATCAGAAACCTCCAACGACCCTAACCTACAAGGATAAGAAATATTTCCTTGATCAGGAATCACCGGGTTTTTTTAATGATAAAGCCCGTGGAGAGGATTGGGTGGAATTTATTTCATGGGATTTTGTTGATGAATCCGGAGAATACATTGTTACCATTGAGCAATGGGACGAAAAAGAATTCGAAGCTTCGGCTGGTAAGGCAATTAAGGAATTCGAAATATCTAATATTTTACCTAAATAAGTTAGTAAGAGTTATTAATGAAAAGCATCTGACTTTCATCGATAACTCTTAACTCGTAATTATAAACTACAATTTATGAACACAGTAACTAAAGTAATCATTGGGATTATTGTAGTGTTTTTTATAGCAAAGACTTGTGGACGATCAGGATCTTCCTCCTCTTCTTCAGTTGCTGAAACATGGCAAAAATCTCCCGTTGATAATTTGATTAAGGAGTTGAATAATGAACAGAACTTCTCGATAATTCTATTCGATATGGATGCTAATGAAGGTTCTGACAATTACCGTCATCAATATCAGGTGATTATTCAGCGTCCGGACACGGTAGTAGAACAAAAAACCACTTGGAAAAATGTGAGTGAGCCGTTCTTTTCTCAGAATTTGAATAATATGGGAATGGAAATTGCGTCTAAAAAAGATGGGGTCGTGACCAAGCAGGCTGTACCTGCAGGATACAATCATTACGTTGGAAATGAGAAATATGGACGATGGGAAAATCGGGGAGGATCTTCTTTCTGGGCGTTCTACGGACAATATGCTTTCATGTCGCACATGTTCAATATGGGATCGTACCGACGTTCTTACTGGGATGATTATCGTGGTGGCGGATATTATGGAAGTTCAAGAGGATATTACGGCCCTCGCGGAAGCAGTCCTGTTTATGGAACAAAATCCTATACCTCTTCCGGTTCGGGAAGCAACAGTAAGTGGGGAAGCAAACCTTCCACATTTAAGGATAAGGTTCGAAGTAGAGTAAGTCGTTCTTCAAGTTCAAGCAGTGCAAGATCATCAAGCAAAACAACAAGAAGTTCATCAAGATACCGCACAAGTTCAACACGTTCCCGCAGCGGTGGATTTGGAAAATAATTTTTGGTCGGGTAATTAGTACATAGTCTTTAGCCAAGAGGTTATATTTCTATTTACTAACTACTAATTACTAATGTACTAAAACAAGTATTTATGATATCATTATCAGAAATTTCGTTTATTGTTTATGATGCTGTGGTTTATATCATGGCAGCATTTGTCATTTTCCTAATCGGAAAATTTATTTATCAATTGCTTCATCCATCCTTTAAAGTGAAAGAGGAGTTGGTGAAGAAAGATAACTTTGCCTTTGCCATTTCTCATGTTGGATACTATATCGGCTTATTGTTTTCAATAGGAAGTGCAATTGTAGGACCATCAAATGGTTTGGTAAATGATGTGATTGACATTGCCGTTTACGGTTTATTGGCCATTGTGCTTTTGAATATCTCCATATTTTTATCTGATTATTTAATACTTAGAAAATTTTCAGTTCGTAAGGAGATTATTGAGGATCAGAATGCTGGAACCGGCGTTGTAGAAGGAGCAGTTTCGGTAGCATCAGGTTTAATTATTTTTGGAGCAGTTTCGGGCGAGAGCGAAGGTCTTTTGTTTGGAGTACTTACGGCTGTTGTTTTTTGGGCATTTGGTCAGATTGCTTTAATTGTAACCACACGTATTTACAATTGGATTACTCCATACAATTTGCACGAGCACATCGAAAAGGATAATGTTGCTGTTGGAATTGGTTTTGCCGGAGCTATCATTGCTATTGGAAATTTAATTCGTTTTGGATTAACAGGAGATTTTGAAGGTTGGTTGCCAAGCTTTGCCGAAGCTGGTTTTGAGCTTATTGTGGGAATTATTCTATTGCCGGTTATGCGTTTAATCACAGATAAGATATTACTGCCGGGCGAACGGTTAACCGATGAAATTATCAATCAGGAAAAACCCAATGTTGGAGCTGCCCTGATTGAAGCATTTGCTTACATCGGTGGATCCGTTTTAATCACATGGTGCTTGTAGTTAATTACGAATTATAAATGCTGAATTATGAATTAAAGATCGTGAGTTGGATATTGCCGTTTTTTGCATTCCAACTCATAATTAATAATTCTTAATTCATAATTAAAATGAAGTGTTCAAGAATAAATCAACATTATTAAAAGCGGCAATTTTTGCTACAGGATTTTCAGGTGTGGTGGCGGAGTATATTTTGTCCACTTTGGCTCAGTATTTCTTGGGTAATTCTGTTTTTCACTGGGTGATGATTATCTCACTCATGTTATTCTCAATGGGTTTGGGTAGTCGAATTACTAAGAATTTTGAGACCCGTTTATTGAAACGTTTTCTGATCTTGGAATTTGCGTTATCGTTCATCGTTTCGTTTGCTGCTTTATTGGTTTATATGGCTTCTGCATATACTCAATCCATAGGAATTCTTATTTACAGTCTGGCAATTTGTATTGGATTGTTGATTGGAATGGAAATTCCTTTGGTGATCCGTATTAACGATGATTACGAGAAATTAAGATTCAATATTTCAAATATTTTAGAGAACGACTATTATGGAAGTCTGCTTGGAGGTATCTTTTTTGCCTTTATCGGATTGCCGGTGTTTGGGTTGATTTATACTCCATTTATTCTTGGGTTTGTAAATTTCTCTGTCTCGATTGTGGTGTTGATTTTTCTTTGGGATCTTTTGAAATCCTCAGAAAGGAAAGCTTTGATTGTCTTAGGCACATTTGTCATGATTTCGCTGACAACCGGAATTTTTGTTACTGATCCTATCATTAAATATGGCGAGCAGCAAAAATATTCCGACAAGGTGATTTTTACGGAGCAAACTAAATATCAGCGTATTGTAATTACGAAATGGAAGAATGATTACTGGCTGTACCTAAATGGTAACGAGCAGTTATGTACGCGTGATGAATTGATGTATCATGAGCCTTTAGTGCATCCGGCCATGACATTGCATCCAAATCCGGTTAACGTATTGGTATTAGGTGGTGGCGATGGTTGTGCGGTTCGGGAAATTTTAAAATATCCCAGGGTTGAGAAGATCACCTTAGTTGATTTGGATCCGGCCATGACCAAATTGGGAAAGACGAATCCGATCTTGACCGAATTGAACCAAAACTCGCTGAATAATGCAAAGGTTGAGGTATTGAATGATGATGGTTACAAATATTTGCTGTCGAATGATGATTATTACGATGTACTAATTATTGATTTACCAGACCCGAGAGGAGTAGAACTTGGACGTTTGTATTCGCATGAATTTTATAAACTTTGTTATCGTCATTTGCGTCCGGGAGGTGTTATTGTAACTCAGGCTGGCAGTCCTTATTTTGCAACGCAGGCATTCTCGTGTATTTTAGAGACAATGAAAAGTGCGGGTTTCGAAACAGTTCCAATGCACAATCAGGTGATAACTTTAGGCGAATGGGGATGGAGTTTAGGGGTAAAACAGCCTGCTGATACCAATGTGAAAAAGCAGTTGCAAAATCTCGAGTTTCGTATACCAACACGTTGGATCAATAAGGAAGCTATGACCTTGATTACATCTTTTGGAAAGGATATTTATCCTTGGGAAAAAGACAGTGTTTATATCAATAGAATTCATGAACCTGTGCTGTATAAGTATTATTTAAAAGGCAATTGGGATCTTTATTAAAATAGGTGTAGTCTTGTAGCATGCTACAAGATATTTGAACCGATTCATCATCATAAATCAGCGTCTAAAATTAGTGTCGAATGAAGACGAAAACAAAAATATTAGCAGCAAAAATTCACAATCTTCGATTTTGGGTTTCGGAATGTGAACCTAAGGTCTTGCAAGCTCAGTTCCAAGATTATTTGGAGCAGGTTGGCTTTGTGATTTTGAATTTTACCGATCATCATTTTCCGGTTCAGGGATATACTGCTTTTTGGTTGCTGGCTGAATCACACTTAGCTATTCATACTTTTCCGGATAAAGGATGGGCGTATGTTGAGTTGAGCAGCTGCAACCAGAAAAAATCAGAAGATTTTCAAAGCCTGGTAAATGAAGGTGAGCTGAGCGTGAAATGGAACGGTGATGGTGTAGAGATTTGTGTACCTGAATAAGTAGAATCACATGAAGAAAAGGCTAAGTATTTTTATTGCATTTTTAATATACGTAATTGCCATATTGGGAATTAAATATTTTGAGGGGCAATCGCCCGATTCCAATATCAAGACAGTTGGAGATGCTTTTTGGTACGCTATTGTAACTCTTACAACGGTGGGATACGGTGATTTTTATCCGGTAACATTTGCGGGTAAAATTATTGGCTTACTTGTGATTATTGGAAGTTTGGGAATATTGGGATTTGTTATTGGTGAAGTAACTGTTAGATTTAATCAGTATATGGAAAAGAAAAAAAGTGGTTTCTGGGGAAGTGATTTTGATAATCATTACATCATTATTGGCTGGAACGAATTTGGACAAAAAGTAGCCAGTCAAATTATTCTGGCAGGACAAAAGGTAGCTTTTGTAACCAATAATAAAGCTGATCTGGATTTAATTGCTGATGTATATCCTTCTAAAAATACATTTAGTCTTTTTGCTGATTACTCCAATGTCGAAGCTTTAAGCAAAGTGAATGTTGAGTGTTCAAAACGAATATTTGTGAATTTCGATGACGATTCGGAAACTTTGGTTTTTGTGATCAATTTAAAGAAAAGATACCCTGAGGCAAATGTTGTTGTTACTTGTTTAAACCCTAGTTTGAGGGAAACTTTTGTGAATGCAGGTATTGTTCATGTAATTGCACAGAGCGAAGTTGCTTCAAAATTAGTTGCATCTTACTTGTTCGAACCATATGTAGCTACCTATACCGAAGATTTAATTTCTACCAGTGTTGCTGACGAAGATTCGGACATTCAGCAGTATATAATTACAGAAGAATGCTATTTTTCCGGTGAGGAATATATGGATGCTTTCATGAAACTGAAGCTGGATTACAACGCAATTTTGATTGGGATGGTGAAGGAGGGCAGGTTAATGAAGAATCCGCCAAAGGGAACAATGATTGCAACGGGTGATTACCTGATTCTAATCTCAAGCGGACAAAGCAAGAAAAATCTGGAAGATTTCTTTGGTGTGAAGGAGGGTGAATAAAGCTGAATAAAGCTGAATTATTCAGGATTATAACCAACATCATCAGGAAGATTTGGCACTTGGGAAGCCATAACCGCTAACTGGTCGGCACGTTCGTTTCCCGGAATGTTAGCGTGACCTTTGATCCAAACAAATTTCACATTGTGTTTTTTGTAAACTTCCAGGAATCTCATCCATAAATCTGCATTTTTTTTTCCTTTAAAGCGCTTTTGAACCCAACCAAAAATCCACTTTTTCTCTACAGAATCAACCACGTATTTCGAGTCTGAGTAAATCGTAACATCACATCCGGGTGTTTTTAATGCTTCCAGTCCAACAATAACAGCCATCAGTTCCATTCTGTTGTTTGTGGTAAGTTTAAATCCCTGATTTAAATCTTTTCGATGCTTTCCCGAAATTAAAACTACGCCATATCCACCAGGTCCGGGGTTTCCACTTGCAGCTCCATCAGTATACATGGTTATTTTAGTCGACATATTATTGGTTTGCGGTTTTCAAATCAAAAGTAAGAAAAAATGAGATGCAGAAAGGATGTATAAGAAAATTGGCTGCGGAATTTGTTCCTGATTTTTTCAAGTTGTAAGCAACTCAAATTATTTTGTAAATGGTGTAAGATGATTTTGGATAAGGAAAAGAGATTTCAGGTACCGGTACAAACCAATTGGTGTATGCTTACTTACTATTTTCGCTCTGCTTACTGCAACTTTTTGCATTGCTTACCGCAACTTTTTGCGGTAGTGTTCGCAATTTATTGCGATAAGCAGGCAAGAACAGACTATAAATTTGGATATTTTAATTTCTCCTTTGTGCCCTTTAAAATAATTAAAAAAAGGATGTCCGAAAATTCGAACATCCTTGTTAATCTATTTTGATATATTTTTAAAATTATCATGTAAGTCAATTTAATTACTCACATTTAAAATTTCAGTACTATTTATTTCACAATAGTCATTTCGTCAATTAGATTTTGAGCACCGGCAAACTTATCAATAATGAAAAGTGTGTAACGAATGTCAAGATTGATACATCTTTGCAGATTTTCTTCAAAATCGATATCACCTGACATGGCCTCAGAATTACCGTCAAAAGCAGTTCCTATTAACTCACCGTTTCCGTTAATTACAGGAGAGCCTGAGTTACCTCCGGTAATGTCACTGTTGGTTAAGAAACAAACAGGTAAGTTGCCGTTTTTATCGGCATACTGACCAAAGTCTTTTTTATTGTACAGCTCTTTTAGTTTAGCAGGAACAACAAACTCATCATTTGCAGGATCTTCTTTTTCCATTACTCCTTTAAGAGTTGTGAAATGTTTATAGTAAACACCATCTTTTGGAGTGTATCCACCAACATTTCCGTAAGTTAAACGGATAGATGAATTTGCATCCGGAGCCAGATTTTTCTTTTTATTGATTTGCATTAAACCATCAACAAACAGGCGTTTCCCTTTTTGCAGTTGATCAGATCCTTTTGATAATTCAGTTCTAATCTCTTTGTATTTAGCAATGATTGAGTTACCTATTTTGAAAGCAATATCATTTTCAAGAGTTTCCAGTTTTGGATCATCAAGAAATTTATTGAAACTTTCAGATGTTGCAAAAATGGAGTTTGAATAAACGTCAGAAGCTAATTTGTTAAAGTCGTTGTTGTATTCTTCGCTAAAAGTTTTGAATATCTCCGGCTGTTGATCTGCCGGGATATTCTCTGCGTACATTTTGTACATGCCGGCCATTAGTTTTTGATCGGTTGGAGCATTGTAATCTTTATAGAAACCTTCAGCGGCTTGACGGTAACCAGTAATTGCCTTCTCAATTGCCGTTGTATCCGGAGTTTCAGCCTCAAGTAACGATTTTAGACCTCCTAGCTGAATCGCAAAAACCGGCATTTCCGCACCGCTTAGCAAAGCTTCTCTTAAGTACGAACTGGCATTCATTACTTCTTTACGTTCTGCATAAACCTGAGCAATCATTTCAAGAGCTTTTCCATATTTAGCTTCTCTTTTTGATTTTTTATTTGCCCATTCAAGATATTCCTTTTCAATTTCTTTTTTGTGCCCCATTGTATTCAACTTTGTAAGAGCTTTGTTTTGCTCGTTTGAATATTTCCAATAGTTTGCACTCTGAGCATGTTTGGCCGCATATTGAATACGAACTTTTGCATCTTTAAGCATATCTTCCTTCATAATATCCAATTTTAAAGTACGGATATCGTAACGGTTTTGGTTGGTGATTTTCATTGTCTCTTCCAAACCAAAAGAGGTAAGATAGCGGTCAGTAGTTCCAGGGAATCCCATAATCATTGCAAAATCCTGTTCTTCTACACCTTTGGCAGAAACAGGAAGGTGATGATTTGGTTTTAATGGAATGTTATTATCCGAGTAATCAGCAGGTTTTCCATCAGCTCCTGTATAGATTCTGAACATAGAAAAATCAGCAGTGTGTCGCGGCCACATCCAGTTGTCTGTATCGCCGCCAAATTTACCCATTGATTGTGGAGGAGCTCCAACTAAGCGAACATCTTTATAAATTACATATACGAAAAGGAAATATTGGTTTCCTTCAAACATGCTTTGAACATTCGCTTTGTAATCTGTTCCTTCTTCAGCTTTTTTCTCCAATTCTACGGCAACTTTTTCAATCGCCTTGTAGCGATCTTCCTCAGTCATTTCGTCATTCACTACCGAAAGAACTTCTTTCGATACATCTTCCATGCGAACTAATATAGAGGCTGTAACACCTGGATTGGTGAGCTCTTCATTTTTATCGTAAGCCCAAAATCCATCTGAAAGATAATCATGTTCTGTTGTAGAGTGTGATTGAAGAGCACTGAATCCACAGTGATGATTTGTAAGAAATAAACCTTGATCAGAAATAATTTCACCAGTACAGAAATGACGGAATGGTCTTCCTTCAAATCCTAAACCCACAATCGCATCTTTTAAACAACTTTTATTGATGCTGTAAATATCATCGGCAGATAATTTTAAACCTTTTGCCTTCATTTCGGCAACGTTCTTATTTAATAAAGATAAAAGCCACATGCCTTCATCTGCTTTTGCATTGGAAAAGCTAAGTAGTAAGCTTAATCCCAAAATTAATGATGCAAATTTTCTCATTTGATTTACTTTAAATTTTTAATATAACCGAACCGGTTTTTGGTCAACCAGAATGGTTATCAGTTGTTATAAGTATTTAGTCGAATAGCAAAGTTAATATTAATATACAATTACATTTTTCTTCGAAAAGTGCTAAAAAGCGCATAAAAAAACAATCAACTATTAATCAGTGTGTTGTATTTTTATTGGATCATGAAAATTAGATGAACCCTGTATTTTTCTCGTTAAATAGAATTGATAATTGCTTGTTAATGAGCTGTTTTTCCTCAAAATTTCAACTCTAATTGATTTGGCAGGAGAGAAAAGGTTTTTCGGTGGATGGGATTGATTCCGTGCTCCTGAATGGCCAAGCGATGTTTTTTGGTTGGATAACCTTTGTTGTTTTTCCAATCGTAACAAGGAAATTTCTCATGCTCGGATAACATGTAATCGTCGCGATAGGTTTTTGCCAAAACAGAAGCCGCTGCAATCGATAAGTATTTCCCATCTCCCTTTATGATACAGGTGTGATTGATATTAGGATAAGGAGTGAAGCGGTTTCCATCAATAAGCAGATGTTCAGGTGTAATTTTGAGTTGCTCAACAGCTCTGTGCATAGCTAAAAAAGAAGCATTCAAAATATTAATCTGATCGATTTCGGTATGGCTGACAATTCCAACTGCCCAGGCAATTGCTTCTTTCTGAATTACTTCGCGAAGCAAATATCTGTTTTTTTCTGACAGTTTTTTTGAATCGTTTAATATTTTGTTCGAGAAATTTTTAGGTAAGATTACTGCCGATGCGAATACGGGTCCGGCAAGACAACCTCGTCCTGCTTCGTCGCAACCGGCTTCAATCATATTTTTGTGTAAATAGGAGGCTAATTCATTCATAGATGCAATATTTGTCTGTAAAAATAGATCGAATTTTCTATGGAATCAAATGTGCATCTGTTAAATTAATTTTTGTATTTGATAATTCGGGCGCCGTCAATAAATTCTGACTTTACACTTCTAGGATTGTCTATTATTTCATAGAATTCATCGAAATAATTCAGGGCGCGTTCTTTCTCTTTATCATCCAGATAAGGACAATTCGTGTATAGCTTGTATAAAAACTCTTTTTTCATTCTAAATTCCCTGAAAATGCATTCCAGTTCTTCAGCGGTTCGTTGATAACCTCTGTAAAGCCGTTCGTGAATAGACTGAATATCTAATTTTGCATTAGGGACGGCATAGGGAGCATCTACCAAACTGGCCCAGTCAAAATCATAGGGTACTGTTATTAAGCGAGAAGTTGGTGTCTTCGAAATAAGTTTGATGTTATGAAGGGTTGGAACTCCCCAATCTGTATTCCCAACCATGTATTGAAAGATGGCAAGTTTGGTTACCTTACTGATGTTGGTACGATCCTGATGAACTTTTTTGTCGTAACGGGCTATCTTGCCATTCCTTGCAGCCATTTTTTTAAAGTCTTCTATAAAGAATGCAAATTTTTCCAGAGGTTTAATTTCTTCTTTGCTGTCTTTGTAAGTTATCTTTACCAAACGAACTCTAAAACTTTCAGGTGTGAAAATATTATATGCTTTGTAGATCAGATATTCATGGATAATCATTTGTTCATACCTATCGTTTCGATTTTGACAATGAGAAACCAGTTTTAGCTTATTGTTATCGTGAAAGAGTGAATAGTTTGATTCTGCTTTGTTGAATTTTACAGTTAACGGGGGAAATGCACAAATGCTGCGGTCTTTCCTGAAATTACCTCTGGTTTTAAGCTCTACAATCATGGAAACTATCGAATCACCAAGTAGGTAGGAGAGTCTCCCCTTGTGATATTTGTTATTATCACCTACATCTTTAACCAATGACTTTAGATCAGTAGTTATTGATAATTCAATAAGTGAATCGGATTCAAATAAATCCGGAGCATGATAAACAGAATCGATTTTTTCCTGACCAATTGCAAATAGTCTTGTGCATCCCAGTGAGAATAGGAAGAGTATCAGAAAAGTCTTGTGTCGAAATATTTTTATCATAACAAAGATGTTTTATTAGTCAGGTACTCCTTTCGCTTATTTCGGCATCGGTTAATATATTAGGAGTTACAGACTCTTTGTAGAATACGATGAGTTTTATATATCCTTTTGCCAAATCTATTTGTCCGATACTAAATTTTGCGACTACCATTCCTGTCCGGGTTTCTATGTCATCAATTAATTCCTGATGCTTGCTGGGATGAATTAAATCAAGCCGGTCGTATACTATGGTTCTTCTTGCAAGATGACGTTTCATCCATACCCTTTCCATCACCCAGGTGGTTGCCATGAAAGCTGTGTTGGTAAAAGCAATTTCGCCAAAACTTACTTCACCTCTGGTTAATGCATTAATAACTGATATGGTAATGACAAGAAAAAGGTAGGTCATTTCCCGGATTGGTATGGTATCGGTACGGTATCGGATAATTCCAAAGATTGCAAATAATCCAAGAGCAAAACCTAGTTGTAATTCAATACTTCCAAGTAAGAAACAAAGAAAGAATACGGTTGTACTAATCATGATGTAGGTAAAAACGTAGGATCGTTTTCCTGTAGCTCTGAAATAAACGTAATTGATTACAAAAACTGTTACTGCTAAATTAAGTATGAACCTGAATAATAATTCAAGTATATTATTCGAGTCCATAAATGATGTTGGAATATTTGGGTTCGTTATTATATCAGTAATAAATTCCATGTTGTTTTCGTTTTATTGTAACCGTTCTTTTTCCTTATGTGCAAATATCCGATAATATTTCTGATTCTCTATAAGTAAGCCCTGATCAATATAGTTGGGATCGCCTATGGGCACATCCATTCCAATTAGTTTAAACGAATAAAATGGATATACTTTAGCGACAGGAGTGTGTCCAAAAATAATAACGTTGGCATGATAAAAATCAAGTGTCTTTAGTACTTCCTGTAAAGATATACGGTCATATTTTGGTGTTCTTGATAAATAGCCGCGATACCATAACGGACTATTTGAATATAAAAATAAATCAACTAATGTCGTGTCTTTTAGTTCGGTATAATTATTTAAGTGGTATCTCATAACGGTATTTACTTCATCAATACTCATTTTTTTCTCTAAAAGATCGGGAGAAATACCACCATGCACAAATAACTGTTCTCCAATACGAACAATTGTGTTTTTAGATCGCAGCCATTTGCCCAAAACCGAATGTTTGTCGAAAAAATGTGAGTAATGAAAGTGAATATAATGAGCCGCATGCTGATATTTATCAACAACATATCTATCATCAAAAAGTAAAGCCATCATTTCATGGTTTCCCAGAAGGTAATGAACCATTCCACCTTGTTTTTTCGCTTGAATTTCCAATTGAAAAATGAACCATAAGCATTCTGTTACTTTATCCCCTCTGTCAAATACATCGCCGGTAAAAACGATTTGTCCATCACCAAAATTCCATTTGTTTTTTTTATCAATAATTTTGTTGTAGCGAAGAATAGCCAATAATGATTCAAATTCCCCATGGATATCTCCCAGAACGACTATCTTATTATTTGAAGGGTTTTCCCCTTCCTCAGGTTTTATTTTATCGGGAATAATATAAGTCAGAGTATCATTTCCTGCAAATCCGAGGAAGGTTACTGTGTCATTCTTAAACCGGAAAGTCTTGCTTATTTTTCTGGTTTTGTTTTTTATGCTGTCGTGAACAATGTAGAAAGCCTCCACTCTTGTTGGAGAAATATATCTAACATGCGGACCTTCCACATAGCTGGCAACAATCAAGGAGTCTTTGCAAATTGTATCCTGGTCAAAAGATGCGTGAGACTGAAAAGAACCAAGCAATAATATGAGGAGTAAATATATGTAGACCTGTTTTATCTGCATTAATTATCTGATTGCGTTATTTAGAGTGTTTAAAGATAAGATTAATTTCCATTTTAATTAAATGCGGATTCATTTCCTGTAAACCATTATATCTTGTAAGATATCCTTATTTTTGTAAAAAAAGCAGAGCTATGTATACTAAAGAAGAATCTAAAGAAGTCAAAATCCAATTTTGGGATGGATTTAAGAGATATTCAAAAGAAAAGGGAAGAAAGATGACCTCATGGGTTTTACGTGGAACTCAGATTAAGGAAGTGCAGTTAAAGTTTGATCTGAATGAGAATGGAGCGTTTGTTATTATTCAGATAGATAGTAAGTTGGATTCGAAAAGACATTCTGTTTATGAACAGTTCGAAAAGTATAAGCCTGTAATAATGAGTACTTGCGGAGCGGATTTAAAATGGGAGAAAGACTATTTTATCGAGGGATTTAAAGATGTAGGTATGATTTATTACCATTTGGAAGGAGCATCGATTTATAACAAGGGTGAATGGAAAAGCTATTTCGAATTCATGTTCTCGAAAATGACAATTTTAGAAGAAGCATTTTTAGATGTTAAAGATGTTGTACTGCAAGCTGTGTAGGATATTTTTTTGGAGACGTATCTGCGTGGTAAACAGTGCTTATATCTTTGTTTAAAGCAGTGCCAGTAAGGATTTGTTTAAATTTTATCAGTATAATTTTGTTTTCGAACAAAAGCCTCCTATCTTTGCAACCGCAAAACGAAAGATATTTCTTAAAAATATATTGCGGGATGGAGCAGTGGTAGCTCGTTGGGCTCATAACCCAAAGGTCGTCAGTTCGAGTCTGGCTCCCGCTACTAAGAATTTAGGATTAAGCAGGCCTAAACAAGAAATAAAAGATAGTATCTTTCGAAAATATATTGCGGGATGGAGCAGTGGTAGCTCGTTGGGCTCATAACCCAAAGGTCGTCAGTTCGAGTCTGGCTCCCGCTACTAGCAAAAGGGCTTTGGAGAAATCCAAAGCCCTTTTTTATTGGCAATTTTTACCTTCTCAGAAGTAAACATTTTACGCTAATTCTCTTACCTTTGCGTAAATATTTTAGATCCGTTCATTATGAGTCGTTTAAAAGAGAAAAAGCCTTTACTTGAGAAATTAAAAAACAAATACAGGTTAACTATTTCCAATGAAGGTACTTTTGATGAGGTGTTATCGATTCGATTATCACGTTTAAATGTTTTTACGGTAACTGGATTGTTTTCAATTATCCTTATCGCGTTGGTGACTTTACTTATTGCATTTACTCCGTTACGTGAATATATTCCCGGTTACCCCGATGGAGAAATGCGAAAAAATATTGAGGATAACGCGATTTTAGCAGATTCCCTTATTGCAGAACTGGATAAAAGAGATCGCTTTTTTCAAGGAATTCGAAATGTTATTTCAGGAAATGATTTCGATAATGTTGTTGAGAATGCCGATGATTCAATTGTCGATCCCAAATACAAAGATTTAAGCTTTAGTATCTCTTCGAATGATTCTGCTTTTCGGAAAGAGCATGAGGAGGATGAGAAATATAATTTATCTCTTGGGAGTGCTCCCAAAGCCCGAGGTTTATCCAACACCTATTTTTTTGCACCAATTAACGGTATGGTTTCTAATCATTACGATAGTAAAATTGAGCATTTTGGTACCGACATTGTCGGGGGACTGAATGAAAGAATCTCATCGGTATTGGATGGAACCGTTGTGTTTTCAGAATGGACACTAAATACTGGCTACGTTATTCAAATTCAACATTCGAACAATTTATTGTCGGTTTACAAGCACAATTCTGAACTGTTGAAGAAAACAGGCGAGCACGTAAAAGCCGGCGAGGCAATTGCTTTACTGGGGAATTCGGGAGAGCTTACATCCGGACCTCATTTGCATTTCGAGTTGTGGCACAATGGGCAAGCTTTAAATCCTGAGGATTATATCAAATTCTAACTACAAACAAAACTCTAATTATTGATGAGTAAACATATTGCCATTTTGGGATCTACAGGTTCCATTGGAACGCAGACCTTAGAAGTGGTGGAAGCCAATCCTGATGAATTTATTGTGGATGTGCTGACGGCGAATAATAATATTGAGCTGTTGATTCAGCAAGCGAAAAAATTTCATCCCGATGTTGTTGTTATTGCCTGCGAAGAAAAATACACTGAGCTTTCCGAAGCTTTAAAAAATGAACCCATAAAGGTTTATGCCGGAATTGATGCAATAGCACAAGTCGTGCAAATGTCAGCAATCGATATTGTGGTTACGGCAATGGTTGGATATTCAGGACTTCTTCCCACTATTAAAGCAATTGAGGCAAAAAAGAATATTGCTCTGGCAAATAAGGAAACTCTTGTGGTTGCCGGTGAAATTATTCAAAAATTAGCTTTAGAGAATGGTGTTAATATTTACCCTGTTGATTCTGAACACTCAGCAATCTTTCAGTGCTTATCCGGCGAGTTCGATAATTCGATTGAAAAGATTTATTTGACTGCTTCGGGAGGACCGTTTCGAGGCAAGGATAAAAAATTTCTAGAAAACGTAAGTTCTAAGCAAGCCTTGCAGCATCCAAACTGGGACATGGGAGCAAAAATAACCATTGACTCTGCCAGTATGATGAATAAAGGTTTTGAGGCGATTGAAGCCAAATGGCTGTTCGATTTAAAAGCTTCTCAAATTGATGTGATTGTGCATCCGCAATCAATTGTGCACTCAATAGTGCAGTTTGAAGATGGATCGATGAAAGCACAAATGGGATTGCCGGATATGAAATTACCTATTCAGTTTGCTCTTACCTATCCGAAAAGATTAAAAACAGATTTTCCACGTTTTAATTTTTTAGATTATCCGAATTTGAGTTTCGAAGCGGCCGATTCAAAGAATTTTAAAAATTTAAATCTGGCTTTTCAGGCAATGGAAAAAGGCGGGAATTTACCATGTATTGTAAATGCTGCCAACGAAATAGTTGTTGATGCCTTTTTAAGAGATGAAGTTGGGTTTCTACGAATGAGCGATATTATAGAAGACTGTATGCACAAAACCGGATTTATTAAAAATCCAACCTACGAAGATTATGTGTTAACAGATAAGGAAGCAAGGAAATTGGCATTATCTATGTTGTAAAAAATACCTATCTTAGGCATCCGCTAATTTGCTGATCCTATTAGTCGGCAAAGAGTTTAAATTATTAATTGAAATTGAATGGAAGTAATCGTTAAAATAGGACAGTTTTTGTTGAGTCTGTCCATCTTGGTTGTGTTACATGAATTGGGGCATTTTACCTTTGCAAAATTATTCAAAACCAGAGTTGAAAAGTTTTACATGTTTTTCGATCCTGGATTTTCTTTGTTTAAATTTAAAAAAGGAGAAACAGAATACGGTATTGGATGGCTGCCTCTTGGTGGTTATGTGAAAATATCAGGAATGATTGATGAATCGATGGATAAGGAGCAGATGAAATTGCCTCCTGAGCCTTATGAATTCAGATCGAAACCGGCATGGCAAAGGTTATTGATCATGGTAGGTGGTGTTTTGGTGAACTTTGTTCTTGCATTTGTTATTTATGTTGCAGTGCTTTACACTTGGGGTGAGCAATATCTGCCGGCGGAAAATGTGAAGTATGGTGTTGTTTGTGATTCTTTGGCCGAGAGTATTGGATTGCAGGATGGTGACAAAATTGTTGCTTTGGATAATCAAAAAGTAAAAAAGTTTAATGATATCGTTCCGGATATATTGCTAAATAGTCCTAAGTCGATTCAATTCATAAGAAATAATGAGCAGCTAAGTATTGATATTCCTTCTTCTTTTGTGCCGGCATTATTGGAGGAAAGCAGTAAGGGATTCTCTTTAAGTCCTGTGTTTGATATTCGTTATCCTTACAGTGCTGTTTCTATTGGAAAAGTGTTGAAAGAATCTCCTGCAAGTGAGGCCGGAATTTTGAAAGGAGATAAAATTGTATCGATTGATTCTGTTGGTTTCAGCTACTACGATCAATTTCAGACTTTTTTACAGTCGAAGAAGAGTCAAAGTATTTTGGTTCAGTTGAATCGAGACGGAAAGTCCGAACAAGTTCAGCTAACTGTTGGTGATGATGGGAAAATTGGATTCTATCCACAAATAGAATCGGGTTTGTTCGAGTATGAAACATTGGAGTACACTTTCGTTGAATCAATTCCTGCAGGTTTTAATAAAGGGATTGATAAGCTCGGATCCTATTTAAAACAGTTTAAACTGATTTTCTCTTCTGAAACTAAAGCATATAAATCAATAGGTGGTTTTATAACTATTGGTAATATTTTTCCGGGTGTTTGGAATTGGGAGGCCTTTTGGAATCTGACTGCATTTCTCTCAATCATTTTGGCGATCATGAATATTCTTCCCATTCCGGCTTTGGATGGCGGACATGTAATGTTTTTGATGTATGAGATCATTACAGGAAGAAAACCAGGAGATAAGTTTATGGAGTATGCACAGATAACCGGAATGGTGCTGTTGTTTGGTCTTTTACTATTTGCAAATGGTAATGATGTTGTAAAATGGATTTCTAATATGAAATAGAAATTTCAGTAAAATTAGTAACTTAGTATTCTAAATCATTAAATAAATAGATATGAACCTTTTTGTTTTAGCCGGAATGGTTGGTCCCTGGCAAATTATAATTATAGTATTTGTAATTGTACTTCTTTTTGGTGGAAAAAAAATTCCGGAACTAATGAAAGGATTGGGTCAGGGAATGAAAGAGTTTAAAAAGGCTACTGATATGGATGACGATAAGGATAAACGTAAGGATAAAGAATCCGACAATAAATAGATGGGAAAGGCAGGAGTTACTTCCTGCCTTTTTTGTCACGTCCTTTTTCCCTGAATAGGATTAAAATAATAATGATCTTAAAACTAACTTTTTAGTTATTTAGATTCATTTTGAGCGGAACATTTAGAAATAAATGTTTTTTTTATGTTATTTTGTTGATGAAATATCTTCATTTCGTATTATTTTACGAAATTTAGGAGCATTTAAATGCTGACATATATGAGGAAATATTTACTTCTTATTTTGATTTGCTTTGCTTTTGCTATTCAGGCAGATGCACAGTCTCTTTTTAATATTCTGAACAAAGAAAAGCCTGAGAATATTAATGAAATCAATCAGCGCTTGATTCATTTCACTTCGGAAATATTGAAAGAAGATCTTCCGGAAAATACTGTAATGGATGCTAATTATATTCCAGTTTTTTCTGATGAAGTATATCAGGAGAGGATGGATAAGCTCAATGCAAAAAGTCCGGTTCAGTTGGATTTTAAGCCAATTGTCAGAAGATATATTGACGCATATGCAATTAGGCATCGTGAAAAAACCGCAAAAATTATAGAGCGTTCCGAATTGTATTTCCCTTTGTTCGAAGAGTATTTGGATAAGTACCAGCTTCCATTGGAATTGAAATATTTATCAGTTATAGAATCAGCTTTGGATCCTAAAGCAAAATCACGATCAGGAGCCATTGGCTTATGGCAGTTCATGTTTAATGCCAGTAAAATGTTCGACTTAAGAATCACTTCGTATATTGATGAGAGAATGGATCCGGAGAAATCAACAGAAGCAGCCTGCAAATATCTTCAGTATTTGTATCGGATTTTTGGTGATTGGAAACTCGCATTGGCAGCTTACAACGGAGGGCCTGGTATTGTGCGTGAAGCGATTCAACGTTCAGGAGGAAAGACTGATTTCTGGGAAATATCACCTTATCTTCCCGAACAAACCAGAAATTACGTGCCGGCATTTATAGCCGTTAATTATGTCATGAATTATAGTTCCGAGCACAATATTGTTCCTGCGAAAAATGTATATCCATACTTTAGAATATCTCCAGTTACTGTAAATAAGCCAATTTCGTTTCAACATGTTGCCAAAGTGCTTGATTTACCCATAGAGGCAGTTCGGGAGTTAAATCCAATTTACAAGTGTGATTTGATTCCTTTGTGTGAACTTCCGGCTAAATTGATTCTTCCAATAGGAAAAGTGGGCAAATTTATTGATTTGGAAGAGGTTATTTACGGAATGAAGGATGAGCCTAAAAAATATCTTGATCTTCAAAAGGATCTTTCAACGACTGAGGGGAAATACTGTATAATACATAGTGTAGAGGCGGGAGAGTATTTTCATAAAATTGCAATGAAGTACGGCTGTACAATAAATAATATCAAGGAATGGAATGAGATGGATAGTCCTGATATTTTTATTGGACAAAAACTGAAAATCTGGGTTTACCCTTCCGATACCTTGGCTCAAAAGCCACAAAGGGATCCTTTATTGAAGAAAAGTAGTTTTTTACTTTATGAAGTTCAGACTGGAGATAGTTTAAGCTCGATTGCAGATAGATTTCAACTTGAATCGACTACCGATTTGGTTGAATTAAATAGTATAACCCGTTCTAAGAAATTAGTACCGGGAATGGTATTAAAAATAGTTCATTACGAATAGAAACATTTGTCTCTGTAAATTTAAAATTATGAAGAGAATAATTCAAACAACATTACTTTGTTTGCTTGTAACGGTAAGTATTTCTTCCTGCAAGAAAACCACACAAGGACTAAGACCTGTAGTAACCGGGAAATCGGGAGAAATAGTTGTAATAATAAATGATGCTTTATATGAAGGAAGTGTTGGAGATACATTAAAGTCGGTATTAAATGATACTCAAATTGGATTGCCGCAAGATGAGACACTTTTTGATATACTGCAGATTTCGCACAATGAGTTTTCCAGTATGTTTAAAACTCACCGAAGTATTTTGGATCTTAGGGTTTCGTCGAAAGTTAAGGAAAATAAGATCTCAGTAAAGAATGAATTGTATGCGAAAACACAATCGTTTATGAAGATTGAAGCTAAGAGCAACAAGGAGATGATCCAGCTCTTGAGCGAAAATAAAAATAAGATTATTGCCTATTTTCATATTGGAGAACGAGAAAGGAAAATTAAGGTTTTTAAAAAGAATGTTGTTCAGGAAATTTTCGAAAAGCTAAAGGAGAAAAATAATTTCACTCTATCTTTCCCTGCGGGATATACCATAAATAAAGAAGAACCTGATTTTCTTTGGGTAAGCAAGGAGACTCCCTCAACGAGTCAAGGGATGTTTATTTATACCTACGATTATATTTCCGAGGATTCATTTACGAAGGATGAGGTGATTAAAAAGAGGAATTTATTACTTCAGAAGTTTGTTCCGGGACCTAAGGAGGGTAGTTATATGAGTACTGAAATGGATTTTCCAATTTCGAACCGTCAATTCGAGTTTTTCGGGAACTATGCAACGGAAACAAGAGGTTTATGGAAAGTGAACGGAGATTTTATGGGAGGTCCTTTTGTAAATATTACTTTTCTTGATCAAAAGAACAACAGAGTTGTGTGTATGGATTCGTACGTTTACTATCCAAACCACGATAAGCGTGAATTGTTGAGAGAACTGGAAGCGATCATGTATTCTTACACAAGCATAGAAAAGGAATAGAACGTGAATTTACCCGATTTAAAAAATTTGAGTATTGAACCTTATCGTAATCGCGAAGAGATGATTCGGCAGGTTGCGGCTCAGATTGAGAAAGATTTTGATCAGTTTGGATTGGAAGTGAAATTTTCCGGAGAAATTCACAATGCATACGAAGAACTTTTTAGTCAGTTAAATGAACATTTAACTCATTTATTGGATCGGGACTATCATCGTTTAATACTATTGCTGTATCAGATAGATGTGAGTGAAAAGCAGATTATTAAAACAGAATTAAATTTTCCTGATGTTCCAAAATCAGAATTACTTACTGAGCTAATTATTTTAAGGGAACTCAAAAAAGTATTGATAAGGAATTATTTCAAGGAAAATCCGGATAAATTATAAGAAAACCGCAGCATCAAGCTGCGGTTTTCTTTTTTCCTTATCAAGGAGTAATGTTTTCCGCTTAGTTTTTTACTATTTTTACTTGGCTGTAAAAATCACAGGAAATATCTGTTTATCAGAACTTGAAAATATCAAGTTCGAAGTATTGAGGAATTACTGTGTTGATCGATATGGTTTTTCACACTAACATGAGTTCCGATGAAAATAGAAGTAAAAAGCTTTCAGAAGCCAGATGAGAACGAGAACATTCTTTTTTTGGCAACTGCCGGGAATTATAAAAACCTTCCTCTTTCCGAGCAGGAGATGAAGTTTGCTGAAGAGCAAATTGCCGCCGAGAATACGTTAATAGAGTTGAATCGTTATACGCACAAAATTTATTTGCATGTGGCAGATAATAAAAAGTATACTAATTCCGATTTGGAGAAAATGAGGAAGCTGGGCTTCTCTTTTCATACCAGGATTCAGGAAAGTAAAATCACCAAAATTGTTTTGCAGGATTATCTGAACGATGCAGAGGCTATACTTGCTTTTGCTGAAGGTGTTGCCCTGACAAATTATCAGTTTCTAAAATATTTTACCGATACAAAAAAACAAAAGCATACTCTGGAAGAAGTAATTATCTATAGTGACGCTGTCAGCTCAACACAGCTTAATGAGTTAATTGCACTTGTTGAAGGGGTGAAGTTTGCACGCGAACTTGTAAACGAACCTTTAAGTTATCTTACAGCTGAAAAATTAAGTGAAGAAATTCAGGAAATGGGAGTTAAAGCTGGATTTACTGTTGATGTTTTTGGAAAGAAAAAGATTGAAAGTTTAAAGATGGGCGGACTTTTGGCCGTGAATAAAGGCAGTCTCGACGAGCCTACTTTTTCTATATTGGAGTGGAAATCGAAAGAGGCGGTTAATTCGAAACCAATTGTTTTTGTTGGAAAAGGGGTTGTATACGATACCGGCGGATTGAGCCTTAAGCCAACTAAGGACAGCATGGATCTGATGAAATCTGATATGGGTGGTGCAGCATCGGTAGCCGGAGCAATTTATGCAATTGCGAAAGCTAAACTGCCAATTCATGTAATTGGCTTAATTCCTGCAACAGACAATCGTCCTGGTGGAAATGCTTATGTACCCGGCGATGTTATTAAAATGTACAATGGGAAAACTGTTGAGGTTTTAAATACAGATGCTGAAGGAAGAATGCTTTTGGCCGATGCTCTTAGTTATGCAGATCAATATCAACCGGAATTTGTTGTCGATTTAGCGACATTAACAGGTGCTGCGGCTGTGGCTATCGGGAAGTATGGCATGGTGGCAATGGGGAATGAGGATAGTAAGGATAAGATGACTCAATTAAAGGAGTCAGGAGAGAAAGTTTACGAAAGACTGGTAGAATTTCCTTTTTGGGAGGAATTTGGAGAGCTGATAAAATCGGATATCGCAGATTTGAAAAATATTGGTGGTCGTGATGGTGGAGCAATTACAGCAGGAAAATTTCTGGAACATTTTACGAATTATCCATGGATTCATCTCGATATTGCCGGACCGGCGTTTGTAAGTACAACAGATAATTACAGAGGTAAAGGAGGCACAGGTGTTGGGGTTCGCTTGTTATTTGAATTTATTAAACAATATCGATCGTAGGAATAATTGAAAAGATGATGCTCTTTTATTGAATCTTTCTATTTTTGTAATGATTTTTTTAAAATTTAAGGCACAAATGTTTTGCAAATGTATTTCTTAATCACTCTGTTAATCGTATTGATAAAGTCAGAGAGTATAAGAAGTAACGATATAGCTGATCATTTTCCAGTTCACTCTATTTAAATAGCATCGGATTAAAATTGGACTTTTGAAAGTGATATCAGTCCACTGATATAAAATAAACAGCAGATGAAAAACACTAAAATAAGAGTTGGAATCACTCATGGCGATATTAACGGAATTGGCTACGAGGTTATTATTAAAACCTTGATGGATGAAAGGATGTATGAAATTTGTACTCCAATTATTTATGGCTCTCCAAAAGTTGCAGCTTATCATCGAAAAGCACTCAACATAGAAACTTTTAGTTTGAATAATATTAAGGAAGCTCAGGAAGCACATCCTAATAGAACAAATATTATTAACTGTGTTGATGAAAATATAAAAGTTGAGTTAGGTAAATCAACAAGCAGTGCCGGTGAATCTGCATTTAAGGCTTTAGAAGCTGCTGTTGCAGATTTAGAAAAGGGATTAATTGATGTGTTGGTTACAGCGCCAATAAACAAGAAGAATATCCAATCTAAGGATTTTGTTTTTCCGGGGCATACAGAATATTTGGAAAGTAAATTGAATTCCGGTAAATCGTTAATGCTTTTAATCAGCGATAAGCTAAGAGTGGGTGTTGTTGCAGGTCATGTGCCTATTTCCAAGGTGCCTGAGGTTGTTTCAAAAGAAAATATTATTAGTAAGCTAAATATTTTGAATAGTTCTCTTCAGAAGGATTTTGGAATTAGAAAGCCACGAATTGCTGTCTTAAGTCTAAACCCGCATGCAGGTGATGATGGATTGATTGGAACAGAAGAGATCGATGAAATAATTCCTGCTCTGGAAGAGGTTCGTGAAAAGGGAATAATGGCTTTAGGTCCCTATCCTGCTGATGGTTTCTTTGGTTCTTCAGATTACATGAAGTTTGATGCCATTCTGGCAATGTATCATGACCAGGGCTTGGCTCCATTTAAAGCTTTGGCATTTGATTCAGGGGTAAATTTTACCGCAGGATTATCTAAAATACGCACATCGCCTGCCCATGGTACAGCATATTCTATTGCCGGAACAAATGTTGCATCTGAAAAATCTTTTCAGCAGGCATTGTATATGGCTATTGATGTTTTTAGGAACCGGGAAAATTTTGAGGAAATTAGTAAGAATCCTATGCAAACATCAGAAGCATCAAAAAATTCGTAATAAATTATTAACAAAATAGTAAAAAGAGCGGTTAAATTTAAATCGCTCTTTCTTTTTTTGTTAAAAGCGAAGCATTGATTATAAAATTTGCATATTTTTACATATTTTAAGGATCTAAACAGAAAAATTCAATTCATATTTTATGTTTGAGTATATTAAGGGAGTTATTGATGATCTCACACCCACCTCAGTAGTTATTGAAACTAGCGGAATAGGTTATTTTTTAAATATTTCATTGAATACATATTCGAAATTGTCGGGGCATAAGGAGGCACAATTGTATTTGCATCAGGTTGTTCGAGAGGATGCTCATATATTTTTCGGTTTTTTTGATGCTAATGAACGCGGTGTTTTCCGACATTTAATTTCGGTATCAGGAGTGGGAGCTAATACAGCACGAATGATGCTTTCATCTTTAACGCCTTCCGAAATTCAAACTGCTATTGTTACAAGTGATGTGAAAACGTTACAGGGAGTTAAAGGAATTGGAGCCAAATCGGCACAACGAATTATTATCGAATTAAAAGATAAACTTGGAAAAGATACTGATATCTCTGACTTTTCTTTACCACAGAACAATACTACTAAAGAAGAAGCGTTATCTGCTTTAGTGATGTTAGGTTTTGCGAAGAATTCAGTAACTAAAGTTATCGATAAAATATTTACAGCAAATCTTGATGCAAGTGTAGAGGATTTGATTAAGCTGGCCTTGAAACAATTATAATTGAAGAACGTAATTGCTTTACTAACCTAAGGTAATCAACCATTGAAGAAACTTATTAAATATACTCTGACCTTATTAATAGTGTTGTTCTGTAGTGCTTTGGGAAGTAATTACAGCTTAAGTGCCCTTAATTCTAATCCTGAATTTGGCATTCAAACTGTGCAACAACAGGATACTGTCAAACGATCTAAAAATGACTCAGGACGTGTAATCAATTTGAAATCACCATTTCATAAAGACAATCCTGATGCAAAGGACAATTCACTTCCTTACCCCTTTGATGATGTAAACGATAATCAAGAGTTTGGTTCTCAAAACCAATCTCCATTGTATCTTAAGGATCCAAAAAATATTCTGACATCTATTCAGTACGATGCTGTTACTGGGAATTATATTTTGGTGACGCGAATTGGAGATGTCGATTACCGTCGTCCGATTAGTATGACTGCAGAAGAGTACAAGCAATACGAAGCAGAAAAATCTCTTCGGGATTATTGGATGGAACGCAGCCGGAGTGATGGGACTGCAGGAAGTAATGAGTTAGTGCCGGATTTAAAATTAGGAGGGCAATTTGTTGATAAAATTTTTGGCAGTAATACAATTTCCATAAAACCGCAAGGATCAGCCGAGTTAACTTTTGGTATTAACACAACCAAGGTCGAAAACCCAACTCTTCCTGTAAATCTAAGAAAAACAACTAGTTTCGATTTTGATGAGAAGATTCAAATGAACGTGACTGGTACAGTTGGCGAGAAGTTGAAGATGGATGTGAATTACAATACCGAGGCCACTTTCGATTTCGAAAATCAAATGAGGCTGGAGTATTCCGGTGATGAAGATGAGATTATTAAGAAAATTGAAGCAGGTAATGTTTCCATGCCTATTTCAAATACCCTTATTACAGGGGGACAAAATTTATTTGGAGTTAAAGCCCAAATGCAATTTGGTAAGCTATCTGTAACTTCTATTTTTTCGCAGCAAAAAGGGGAGACCAGTGTTGTTGAGATGGAGAATGGAGCGCAAAAAAATGAGTTTGAGATTTCAGTAGATAAATATGAAGCCAACCGACATTTCTTTCTTTCCAAATATTTCTACGATCACTACGATCAATCTCTGCGAAATCTTCCTGTAATTAATTCAGGAGTTACAATCAATAAAGTTGAAGTTTGGGTGACTAATAAAACCTCTAATTTTCAGGATTCCCGTAACCTTGTGGCTTATGTTGATTTGGGCGAAGATGGTGCAAATATTTCCAATCCTTCAGAATTTTCGCAAACAGGAACGGGAACTTTGCCTAATAACGAGTTGAATGATTTGTATCAGAAAATGACAACCACTTATTCTGGCATAAGAGATATTAATCAGGTTACAAGTACATTATCCCCATTAGCTCCTGGTTTTGTTAGCGGAACAGATTACGAAAAAGTTGAAAATGCCCGCAAATTATCTGAATCGGAATATTCTGTGAACGAAAAATTGGGTTATATATCCTTAAATCAGGCATTAAACGCGGATGAGATTTTGGCTGTTTCGTATGAATATACCTACAGAGGACAGGTGTTTAGAGTTGGAGAATTTACCAGCGATGGAGTGAGTGCTCCTCAAACACTCATCATGAAATTGCTGAAAGGAACCAATCTTAGTCCCCAAATGCCAACATGGAAATTAATGATGAAAAACATCTATAACATTGGGGCTTTTCAGGTTAACCAAGAGGATTTCATATTAAATGTGCTGTATCAAAACGATAATGCGGGGACGGCAGTAAATTATTTGCCGGAAGGGGACATTAAAAATAAAATTCTTCTCGAAGTCTTGAATGTAGATAATCTGAACTCACAATTGGATCCGGGTGCAGATGGAATGTTTGATTTTATTGATGGGATTACAATCTATTCTACAAATGGCCGAATCATCTTCCCGGAAATTGAACCTTTTGGCAACTACCTTAGAAAAAAGATTAACAATGATGCAATTGCAGATCAATATGTGTTTGAGGAGCTTTATAATTTAACTCAAAATGATGCACAGCAAATTGCCGAGAAAAATAAATACAGTCTGAAAGGTAGTTATAAATCGTCAACAAGTTCAGAAATCTCTTTGAATGCTTTAAATGTGGAACCAGGTTCGGTTAGTGTTAAAGCTGGAGGAAGAGAACTAATAGAGAACATTGATTATACTGTTGATTATACATTGGGAAGGGTGAAAATAATCAATCAAAGTTTATTGGAATCAAGTACTCCAATTTCCATTTCTTCGGAGAATAATTCGCTGTTTAACATTCAGACCAAAACGTTGATTGGGGTTCAAATGGATTATCAGTTTAATGATGATTTCAATCTGGGTGCAACTATGATGCATCTTTCAGAGCAACCTCTTACACAAAAGGTTAATATTGGTGATGAACCAATTTCGAATACTATTTGGGGTCTGAATGGCAGCTATAGAACCGAATCGGAGTTCCTGACCCGCATGGTGGATAAAATTCCATTTATCGAAACAAAAGAACCTTCATCAATTGCTGTTGAAGGTGAATTTGCTCAATTGGTACCAGGTCATAATAAAGCAATTGGTAGTTCGGGTACGGCCTATATCGATGATTTTGAGGGAACCGAGACTTCGATTGATATGAAAAGTTTGAGTTCATGGGTTTTGGCTAGTACTCCCCAAAATAATGAAGCTTTATTTAAGGAAGGAGATTTGAATAATGATTTAGCATATGGATATAACCGGGCAAAACTGGCTTGGTATGTAATTGATCCTTTATTTTTGCGCAATAGTTCTGCAACACCGGGGCACATTAAATCGGATAAGGATCAGCAATCAAATCACTTTGTCCGAGAGATATTTGAAGAAGAAATTTGGCCAAATAAAGAGAGAGCCTCCGGGGTTCCTACTAATATTTCGGTTCTGAATTTGGCCTACTACCCTGATGAAAAAGGGCCTTATAATTTTGATGTTGATGGACAAGCCGGGATTTCTCAGGGTATGAATCCTGATGGTACTCTTAAAGCTCCGGAATCGAGATGGGGTGGTATTATGCGTAAAATTGAAACCAACGATTTTGAAGCTGCAAATATTGCTTACGTTGAGTTTTGGATGATGGATCCATTTGTTTACGAGCCAAATCATAAAGGGGGAAATTTATATTTTAATCTTGGAAATATTTCCGAAGATATATTAAGAGATTCAAGAAAATCATTTGAGAATGGGTTGCCTGCGGATGAAAATATTACTTTGGTAGATAGTACTAAGTGGGGACGGGTTCCTTTGGTGCAATCACTCGTAAATGCTTTTGATAATAATACAAATGCAAGAAGATATCAGGATGTTGGATTGGATGGATTGAATTCCAAAGATGAGTTGAGTTTCTATAAGGAATACATTCAGGCAATTAGTATTTCGGCAAACCTCGGGACAGGTTCCGAGGCATATGTTTTGGCTCAGAATGATCCGTCAAATGATGATTATCATTATTTTAGAGGAGCAGATTACGATAGTGATGAGCTAAGTATTTTGGAACGTTATAAAAAGTATAATGGTCCGGAGGGGAATTCACCAACATCTGAGCTATCAGGAAGCGCATATCCTACATCCGCAACAACATTGCCTGATGTAGAAGATATTAACCATGATAATACTCTGAGTGAAACCGAAGCATATTATCAATGCAAAGTACATTTGGCACCGGCAGATATGCAGATAGGTCAAAACTTTATTGTGGATAAAGTGACCAGTAATGTGGATTTAGCTAACGGAACGAATGGCTCGGTTGATTGGTATCAGTTTAAAATTCCGGTTGATGAATTCAAGGATACGTATGGTAATATTAGTGACTTTACGTCGATTCGTTTCATGAGAATGTTCTTAAGGGATTTTGAAGAAGATGTGGTTCTGCGTTTTGCCACCCTTGATTTGGTTCGTGATGATTGGCGAAGATATGATCAGTCTATTAACGAAAATGAAACGGATGATATCGTATCAGAAGCTGGTTTCGATATTACAGCGGTAAATATTGAGGAGAATGCAAGTAAAGAACCGGTAAACTATATTTTGCCACCGGGAATTGATCGGGTTGTGGATCCGAGTAATCCTCAGTTAATTCAATTGAATGAGCAGGCTATATTGTTGAAAGTTACTGATTTGGAAGATGGAAAAGGGAAAGGGGCCTACAAAACTCTTAATATGGACATCAGAAAATATGGTAAGTTCAAGATGGATGTTCATGCTGAGGGGATTGAAGGTTATTCTGTGAGAGACGAAGAAGTGAGTGTATTTGTTCGTTTGGGATCAGATTATCAGGACAATTACTACGAATATGAAATTCCCATGCGGTTAACACCTGCTGGTCTTTATAACGGCGATATTGAAGAGGATCGTTTAGCAGTTTGGCCTGATGAAAATAGGTTTGATTTTAAGCTTCGTTTGTTTCAGACAATAAAGCAGTTAAGAAACGATGCTGTACGCGGTACTAATGCGAAATATTCCGACATATATGATTTAACAGTTGGTGATTTGTCTAATGATGCCGATCCGCAACATCAAAATCATATTGTAAGAATAAAAGGAAATCCAAATTTGGCAAACATTAGAACGGTTATGATTGGGGTGAAAAATCCCACCAATGATGCTGCCGGAATGGATGATCATCAACTAAAATCGGTAGAGGTTTGGCTGAATGAAATGCGATTGACGGATTTTGATGAAGATGGAGGTTGGGCTGCAAATCTGCGGGTAACAACAAAATTAGCTGATTTTGGTACAGTAACTTGGGCTGGAAGTAAAATTACATCTGGTTTTGGAGGGATAGAAGATGGTGTTAATGATCGATACAAAGATGATATATTTCAATATGATTTATCAGCCAGTTTTGAGTTAGGTAAATTCTTTCCTGAAAAATCGGGAGTTCGTATTCCATTGTATTACGCTATTTCTGAAGAAACAAAAAGTCCGGAGTACAATCCTTTAGATCCGGATATCCCACTGGATGTAGCACTTGAGAATGCGAATTCAAAAACAGAGCGGGACTCCATCAAAAAAATGTCTCAGGAATATACGAAAAGAAAGAGTTTTAATTTAACGAATGTTCGTATAGAAAAGGCGGAGGGAAAACCTAAATTGCTTGATGTTTCGAATTTATCTCTTACCTATTCCTACAACGAAACTTATTCAAGAGATGTGAATACGGTTCGTGATTTGGAAAAGAATTACAGAGGTGTATTGAGTTATAACTATAATAATGTGCCGAAAAATGTTCAGCCGTTTAAGAGGGTTAAAGCATTTCAAAATCCGATGTTCAGATTATTAAAGGATTTTAATTTTTACTATCTGCCAACACAACTTTCTTTCCGATCTGATTTGCAGCGCTATTACCGTGAAATTGAGAAAAGGCATATTCCTGAAATAGGAAGTGGAAACACAGAGCTTGCCACTATTAAAATTAAACCTACTTTCGATAAGGATTTTATATGGTATCGTTATTACGATTTAAAATACAACTTAACGAAAGGACTAAAGTTTGATTTTTCAGCGACAAATACATCTCGAATTGATGAACCGGAAGGAATTGTTGATAGAGATAGAGATCGTGAAACCTATAATATTTGGAAAGATTCCATTTGGAATAATTTAATGGATGGTGGGCGAAATATTCAGTACCATCATAATTTTAATCTTACTTATACGGTTCCAATAAATAAAATTCCATTGTTGAACTGGACATCCGTTACAGCACGGTATGCGGGGGCATATGATTGGAATGCCGGAGCAATAACTGCCGATACTATCGAGTTGGGAAATACCATTCGAAATTCCAATAATATACAGGTAAACGGGCAGCTAAACCTTGTTAATTTGTACAATAAAATTGGTTTGCTGAAAAGAATTAATCAAAAATATGGTTCGAACCGGAAATACAAAAAGAAAACAGAGAATTACAAGAAGGTTAATTATGAAGGTACTGTTGCTGAGTTGAAAGCTGGAATTCCTACCTCTATATACCATAAATTGTCAACCGAGGATATCTCCATTAAGGTTTACGATACTCAGGGAAAAGAAGTAAAGGTTAAGGTAAAATCTGTAACAGGTAACAGAGCTAAGATTACTTCAAGCGAGAATGTGAAAAATGTTCGGGTAAGAGTCAATGGCAAGCTTTCGGAGAGTGAAGGAGTTTTTGCCTTAATAGGGGAGAATTTTCTGAGAACAGTAATGAGTGTTCGTAATATTTCGGTTAATTATTCAGAGATTAACTCAACAACTTTACCTGGATATATGCCGCAAACAAATTATTTTGGTGGTGAGTCATATAACGGAACCAAGGCTCCTGGTTTTAACTTTTTGATTGGTAATCAGGATAATAATTTTGCCAGAAGTGCGGCCGAAAAAGGTTGGATTACGACCGATGAAGCTTTGAATGAACCATACGTAATGAGTCATACTCAAAATTTTACCATAAGAAGTACTGTTGAACCGGTAAAAGGATTGAAAATTGATTTAACGGCAAATCGTAATTATTCAAGAAACCGAAGCGAATACTATATTTACGATTCGGGGAATGATAATTTTACAGCCGAGAATCTTGTTAAATCGGGTAATTTCAGCATGAGTTTTTTAAGTTTGAAATCGGCCTTTTTTACAATAGGGAATACAGGAGATTACTCTTCGGCCTATTTCGATAAATTTTTAGATTTAAGAAAAGAAGAAAGTTTACGATTGGCAAAAGAGAGATATGGTGAAAATTATGAGGACAAAAAAATATTCACAGAAGTTGTTGTAGGAACAGAAACAACGAAAGTAGAGACGGATTACTATGAAGGTTACGGAGAAACATCTCAGGAAGTTTTAATTCCTGCTTTTCTTAAAGCATATGGCAATGGAGGAAAAGGGTATAATAGTTTGTTCCCGGCCATTTCCCGGATGAAACCAAATTGGAGAGTGACTTTCGAAGGCTTATCCAAACTTCCGTTAGTTAAGAGGTATTTCAAATCTATAAATTTGAGTCATTCATATAGTGCAACATATGATGTGGGTTCGTATAATACCAATTTAACTTACGAGGAAGGTGACGACGGATACAGTATTATTCAGGATATGGCGCATAATTTTCTACCTCTTTATGAAGCCAATTCAATTTCCATAAATGAGCAATTCAATCCTCTGATAAACGTCGATATGATTTGGAAGAATAATTTCTCGACGAGTTTTGAAATTAAGCGCACACGAAATTTGATTCTAAGTTTATCAAATACCCAGTTAACAGAAGTGGCTTCTAATGAAATGATTTTTGGTTTGGGATATCGATTTGATGATTTTGGTATGATAATAGGTTCGGGGTCTAAGCAAAAAAAATATAAGAGTGATCTTAATTTGAGGGGAGATCTATCAATTCGTAAGAACAATACCATCATTAGAAAAATTGTTGATGAAGTGGATCAGTTAACATCAGGACAGAAAGTAGTAACAGTTAAGTTTAGTGCTGACTATGTTTTGAGTAACAGATTTAATTTAAGACTGTATTACGACCGGATTGTAAATACTCCTTATGTTTCGCTTTCATACCCAACTACAACTACTGAATTTGGTGCGAGTATTCGTTTTACTCTTGCGAATTAGAGGTTTTACTGTTATGCACTTATATTCTGATTTTGCAGTGATTATTAATCATCAGATAGAATGAATAAGAATAAGTTCTAAAACATTCAATTACGTATGACGTGATATTTTATAATTAAAAAAAAAATGTAAATTTGGGCAGTAATTTAATACTCTTAATAAACAACATACTATCATGAATGTACCTGAAAATTTAAAGTATACCAAAGATCACGAATGGATTCGTGTTGAAGGAGAAGAAGCCTTTGTTGGTGTTACTGACTTTGCTCAAGGAGAGCTTGGAGATATCGTTTTTGTTGAAGTTGAAACCGAAGGCGACGAATTAGATAAAGAAGAAATATTCGGAACTATTGAGGCAGTTAAGACTGTTTCAGACATGTTTATGCCAATTGGGGGTGAAGTGTTAGAGTTCAATGAGAAATTGGAAGAGGCTCCGGATTTGATCAACTCTGATCCATATGGTGAAGGTTGGATTGTGAAAATTAAAATTGCTGATAGTTCAGAATTAGAAGAATTATTAACTGCAGAGCAATACAAAGAATTATTGTAGTTATTCAATATGTAATGAAACCCTCATACCAACCGTGTGAGGGTTTTTTTATGGATTAAAATCTTTAGTGTAAAAAAATAATTTAGGATTTATGGTAAGCGTCTCCGGGTCGCCACTCCGTCAAAAAAAAACACCCCGTCAAATTTTGGTTCAAAATTGACGGGGTATTAAAATATCAGATATTACTCAGCCCACTTATCAGGAAGCAAGTTTCACATTTGTTCGTTGGTCATGGTTTGGTGTTCTGCCAGATGCTGTATCACATCTTTGAAATAAGAAAAGGTATTCACATTGTTGAGTCTGCATGAAATAGCCAGAGAATATAGTTTCGCAGTTCTGGCAGCTCCAGCATTAGAGCCACAGAAAAGCGAATTGCGACGACTAATGCTAATGTAACGCATTGGTCGTTCAATCCTATTATTATCCAAATCGTAATCTGTAGATATTCTAAGTACATGACAAAAACTTGAACACATTTATATTGTTCTGATTTTCTGAATTTAACAAGACGTTTGCAATGTAAGATAATCCACATTTGAATATACTTTTAGCTTTTCGTCCATGTTTTTTTATTTTAATTTTCTTCACATTTTCATGTATGAATATTCCGATTTTATAACACCAGACGAAAGCTATCATAACAAGAAGAGTCAGTTTCTCAATTCGATCAATGGCTTGTAAATGTGTTTTCTCAATGTCAAAGCCACTTGATTTCATTGCTCTGAAGCAAGTTTCTATTTGCCAACGCTCTTTATAATTTATTTGAGCCTGCTCTGGTTTATTGAACGATACGATCATCAATAATTCTTCCTCTTTTTTTTTGCCTTTTTGTTTACATCCAGAGATATAGCAAAGCTGTGATCCCATTCTAACAATTCGTTTATAATGAACAAACTCCCCAAACTTAAGCGATTTAAACAACCATGCTGCTTTAATTTCCTCATTTTTATGAGGCACGTAAATTTTGAAATTATTCCTGATTCGGATATAATATCGAATACGATTTTCATTTAGATATTCGATCCATTTATCTCCAACAAATTCACGGTCAGCCATCAAACAGTCAATACATTCCGTTCCGAAAAGCCGTATGAATCGGTTCACTAAATCAATTCTCTCCCGGCAATTGGAATTGCCACGTTTATCCAGCATAGAAAACAGCAGAGGGAAAGCCACTCCTTTATAAGTTACACCAAGCATGAAGATATTGATATTAGTTTTCCCAAATTTCCAATTTGTTCTGTCAATACTAAGTCTCAAGTTTTCTTTTTGGGGTAATAATCCAAAAATGAGTTTTGCAACCAAATCAGAATCTAACATGAACTGCGCGATAAAACGTTGAACACGCCTTAAACATGATTCTGCCTGAGCCTTACTATCAAATGCGTTAGCTAATTTTTCGAAACCTACAGTCTGGACTTTGCATAGGGCAAACACAAACATGGAAATAAATTTCAGACGTGATAAATTAACTTTTCCTTCAAAATGGGTATTCAATATTGATATGAATTCCTTACTTTTACTCTCGACGTTGATTTTCTTCATTAGAAAAATGAGTGGTATTATTCTTCTAAGATAATGAAAATCAACGTCTTATCTAAATCTACAGAGACTTATTTTATTGATAATCAATGATTTGTATTATTGTCATGTACTAAGGTAGATATTATAATATTGTAAATCGATTCCAGTTCGTTGAGACAGTATGCAGTGGCTTTATTTAAAATATGGTTGGGTAGTATTTCAGGGTCTCGATCAATAGTCCTGAGTTTTTTTTCTAAATCGGTGTAAACTTTCAAGGATTCTTCTTTCCATTTTTCTTTTGGTTTCTTTTTTCTGATCATGTAAAACTGGTTGTACAGGTCAATAATATTTTGTGCTTTTGGTTGTTCTTGAATCTCTATAAATTTTCGTTTGCAATGTTGAATACAACCTAATCGCATTGCTTTTGGATAATTCCACCCTTCAAGTACTTTGTACGAGCTGTAACCATCAGTCTGAACGGCTCCTTTATAATCTTCGGACAGGTAGTTTGTAAATACCTTTTTGGCTCTTGATCCATTTTCATAAATGAACTGAATCAAATTATTTTGATGGGACAAAGCACTCCAAAAGTAACCTTTGCGACTTCCTTTATCGCCGTCTAATACGGTATGATAGGTTTCATCGAAATGGATATAAGGATCTGCAAGAATAGCATCCTTAAGGTGTGGCATCAATCTATCGAGCAGGTCCGCTGATTTTTCGATTAAGCCATGAACAGTTGCTTTGGGGATATCAATGCCCATCTCGTTCAAGTATTTCATAATGCGTTCTACGGGCATGCCGTACACATATCTTTGTTGAATTAGGTGTGCCAGTATCGAGCTATCGAAGTTGGAGTTCTGAAATGGCGCCACTGGAGCTTTTCCTTCAAAAAAGTTATCACCCATCCGATATTTCCTGCAGCGATAAATATGTTTGATCAGTCGGGGTGGTATATATGTATACCTTATCACGTCACGGTGAAACAAGTAAACAGCAACTTTTTCATCAAAGCCGGCATCGCAAGGCAGTACATCTTCTACAAGCTCTTCAATATTATCGTAAACCTTTCGTTTAGCACCATTATTACCTCTTTCTTTTGGGGAAGGAGCTGGTTTTTTATCGTCTGCAACAGGAGCTGTATATTTACGTTTTTCGGTCTTTTTAGGAAAGTTTATATTCGCAAATCGCTTCAACTTTAGGGCATCTTTATCCTTCTCTAAAAGTACTGCCTTTAAAGCAGCTAACTCTTTAGCTTGTTCTTCTATGGTTTTAGTCAAAGATGCCAGTACATCTGTTAATTCTGAAATCTGTTCCTGATAAAAAGCACTTAACTCTCTGTTTGTCATGATATAAAGATACAAAAACAGTAGGGTTTCACCATGCAAAACACATACTATTTTTGTATCTTTTACGCTCTGTATCAAGTCGTTATCATGGCTTTTAAGCGAAGTTCGTTCGAATTGCTTTTGTGTTTTATTGAGTTGACGATTTGATCAAGAATAGTACTTTCTACCTCAAAGAAAGGTGCATCGCCTACTTGTTGTGGCAGAGTATAGCAGCCCAATTCAAGCTTCTTGTTGTAAAGAACAAATCCTTCTTTTTGCCATCGTAAAACCTTAATTGATTTACGCGTGCTACCAACAAAAACATAAGCATTGCCATTTAGTGCATCCTTTTTACCTAAAGTCTTTACCAGATGATAAAGCGAATGGATTCCCTTACGCATATCAACTGGTTCGCGAAAAAAATAAAAACGTGTCGTTGCCGTGAAATTGAAAATCATAGTACATCCTTTTTATGTGAATTTTAAGAATGTAAAAATCTAAAATCTTATCGAAAATCCATATGCGCTATTGTGGAGACGGATACGATTTATGCCTTTTGAATATTAGTAATTTCGAACGATACAGAGTATTAAATTGTAGCCCTTTATACTCTTAACTTGCAATTTAAAAAATCTGGAATACTGATTTAGGAATATCCTGACATTAAAACTAATTGCAAAGTAAGAACATAAAAAAAGCAGGCTGAACAGCCTGCTTTTTACTATTTATAGAATTGTATTTTACAATTTCTTTTTCACCTCTATTTCTTCAAATGCTTCTACCATATCGCCAACTTTAATGTCATTGTATTTGTCGATATTTAATCCACATTCGTAACCTTTCGCTACTTCTTTCACATCGTCTTTGAAACGTTTCAGAGAACCAAGTACTCCTGTGTAAACAACAATACCATCGCGAATTAATCGGATTCTAGAGTTACGGTTGATTTTTCCATCACGAACAAGACAACCTGCAATATTACCCACTTTGGTAATGTTAAATACCTCCACAACCTCAACAGTAGCAGTAATTTCTTCCTTAATTTCAGGAGAAAGCATACCTTCCATTGCTGATTTTAATTCATCAATTGCATCGTAGATAATCGAGTACAAACGGATATCAATTTCTTCCTTCTCAGCAAGTTTTCTTGCTCCAATAGAAGGTCTAACCTGGAATCCAACAATAATAGCATTAGAAGCTGTTGCAAGCAATACATCCGATTCGGAAATCTGACCAACTGCTTTGTGAATAACATTCACCTGAATTTCCTCAGTAGAAAGCTTGATTAATGAATCAGAAAGAGCTTCAATCGATCCATCCACATCACCTTTTACAATAACATTAAGCTCCTGGAAGTTTCCAATTGCAATACGACGGCCAATTTCATCAAGTGTAATGTGTTTCTGAGTACGAAGACCTTGCTCACGTTGCAATTGTTCACGTTTGTTAGCTATGGAACGCGCCTCTTTTTCACTTTCCATTACGTTGAAATTGTCACCAGCCTGCGGGGCTCCGTTCAAACCAAGAATTAAAGCTGGTTCTGAAGGACCAACCTTCTCTATTCTATTACCACGCTCATTGTACATTGCTTTTACGTGACCAGTGTAACTACCTGCCAATAGAACATCTCCAACTTTTAAGGTTCCTGCCTGTACTAATAATGTTGTAACATAACCTCTACCTTTATCTAATGATGATTCAATTACCGAACCAATAGCCCGTTTATTTGGATTTGCTTTAAGTTCCAGCATTTCTGCTTCTAAAAGAACTTTTTCCAGCAACTCTTCAATGTTAATACCATTTTTTGCTGAGATTTCCTGACACTGGTATTTACCACCCCAGTCCTCAACTAAATAGTTCATATTTGCTAATTCTCCTTTAATTCTTTCAGGGTCAGCACCAGGCTTATCAATCTTGTTAATTGCAAATACAATAGGAACTCCCGCTGCACTTGCGTGATTAATTGCCTCAATTGTTTGTGGCATTACGTTGTCGTCAGCCGCGATTATAATAATTGCAATATCTGTTACCTGAGCACCACGTGCACGCATTGCGGTAAATGCCTCGTGACCTGGAGTATCAAGGAAAGAAACTCTTCTTCCATCATCAAGCTTCACATTGTAAGCTCCAATGTGCTGCGTAATTCCCCCAGCTTCACCTGCAATTACATTCGCGTGACGAACGTAATCAAGTAGGGAGGTTTTACCATGATCAACGTGTCCCATAACAGTAACAATTGGAGCACGGGATAATAAATCTGCTTCTTCGTCAACTTCTTCTTCAATTGATTCCTGAAGTTCAACACTTACAAATTCAGCTTTAAAGTTAAATTCATCAGCAACAATGGCAATAGTTTCTGCATCTAATCGTTGATTGATAGACACAAATAAACCTAATCCCATACAAGTTGCAATAATATTGGTAACAGGAACGGCCATCATCGTTGCCAACTCATTAACTGTAACAAATTCAGTAAGCTTTAAAATATTTTTTTCAGCTTCAATTTGTTCTGCAATTTTTTCTCTTTTTGCACTTTCGCTGTCACGTTTATCTCTACGGTGTCTTGATCCTTTCGATTTACCTCCTTTTGATGTTAAACGGGCAAGAGTATCTTTAATCTGCTTTTGTACATCTTCTTCGCTAACCTCTTTTTTAACGACTCTTTTCTTCTTCAGTTTATTGAACTTAGCAGCACCAGCGCCTGTCCCTTTAAGTCTTACCTCAGTAGTTCCTGGTTTTCCTGGCTTTCCTTGTCCGGGATTAGCTAAATTTACTTTTTCAGTATCCTTTTTAATTCTTTTACGCTTCTTACGCTGATTGGCAGATACTTTATCTTTATTCCCCGCACTTGGCTTTTTCTCAACTGGAAGTTCAATCTTTCCAACTACAGTAGGGCCAGCTAGTCTTTGGGTAGAAGATTTAAAAATTTCTTCTTTTCCTGAGCCTGAATTTTCCTGAGCCTGAGGTTTTGAAGCAGGAGCTTTCTGTTTTTCCCTTCTTTCAACTTCTTTTTCAGCCTTGGTTTTTTTTGTTGGTCTGGTTTTTTGATTTAATGCAGATAAATCAATCATGCCAACCACTTTAAGCTCATCTTTTTTCTCCTCTTTAGGAGCTCGGGCTTTTTCCTCTTTTTTCGGGGTTTCCATTTTAACAGTTTGGTCATCAGAAACTGGATTTTTAGCAGGTTCAGATGTTTGTTCAGTAAGTTCTACTTTTGGAGGTGTAACTATTTTAACCACAGGTGTCTCTGCAGTCACATCCGCCTTAGGAGCTTCCTTCTTGGGAGCTTCAGACTGAACTGGCTTAATAGTTTTTTCTACCTTATCCGGATTCGTTTTTGCAACGACTTCCTGTTTTGTTTCCTGTGGTCGTTTTGCTTTAGGTTTTAATGCATCTAAATCAATTTTACCAACTATTTTAACAGGTTCCTTTTTAGCAATTACTTCTTCTGTTTTTTCAACAGATTTTTCTTTACTACGAGTTTCAGGCTCTGAATCTTCAGAAATTTTTTCAATTGAAACTGTTTCTTTTCTTTCGCGGGTACTTTTCAGATTTACCTTTTCAGATTCCTTTTTCAGATTTAAGTCAGAGCTATACTCTTTAGCGAGGATATTATAAGCCTCTTCTGAAACTTTGGTATTTGGATTGGAATCAATCGGAATGCCTTTTTTGTTCAGAAATTCAACAATTGTTGAAGTACCAACGTTTAGTTCTCTTGCTAATTTACTAAGTCTTATATTTTTATCGACTTTCACCATATTTAAAAGTTAACTGTTAAAATGTCCCGTTTCAAAAATTTACATCATGATTCTGAAGAATTTAATTATCGAACTCGGATTTAAGAATATTCAAAATCTCATTAATGGTCTCTATTTCAAGATCAGTTCTTTTTTCTAACTCCTCAGGAGATAAATCAAGAACGCTTCTCGCTGTATCACAACCAATTTTCTTTAACTCATCAATTATCCAGGCATCAATTTCATCCGTAAATTCTGATAAGTTTACATCTTCTTCAACTTCCTCCTCAGACTTCTCACGATATACATCAATTTCATATCCTGATAACTGACTTGCCAGTTTGATGTTTAAACCACCTTTACCAATAGCTAAGGAAACCTCTTCAGGATCCAGATAAACTTCAGCACGTTTGGTTTCTTCATTAAGTTTTACTGAGGAAACTTTCGCTGGGTTAAGAGCTCTTGTGATAAATAGCTGAGTGTTGGTTGTGTAGTTAATCACATCGATGTTTTCGTTACGTAATTCACGAACAATACCATGTATTCTCGATCCTTTCATACCTACACATGCTCCAACAGGATCAATTCTTTCATCGTATGATTCAACTGCAACCTTAGCTCTTTCACCTGGAATTCGAACAATATTTTTAATAGTGATTAAACCATCAAATATTTCCGGTACTTCCAGTTCAAATAATCTCTCAAGGAAAACAGGAGAAGTTCTTGAAACAACAATAAGAGGACTGTTATTTTTTACCTCAACACGAACAACTACCGCTCTAACTGTCTCTCCTTTACGGAAATAGTCAGAAGGGATTTGTTCTGTTTTCGGCAGAATTAATTCATTTTCTTCATCATCCAGAATAAGAATTTCTTTTTTCCAGATTTGATAAACTTCACCGGTAACAATTTCGCCAACCCGGTCTTTGTATAAGTTAAAGATATTGTCTTTCTCCAATTCTAAAATTCTCGCAGAAAGATTCTGACGTAAAGTTAAAATCGAACGTCGGCCAAAATCCATAAATTTCACTTCGTCAGTAACTTCTTCACCAACTTCGTAATCATCATCTATCTTTTTCGCTTCAGAAAGTGAGATCTGTAGGTTTTCATCTTCTACTTGTCCGTCTTCTACAATTTCTCTATTTCTCCAGATCTCTAAGTCACCTTTGTCTGGATTAATAATGATATCATAGTTTTCGTCGGTGCCATAATTTTTCAATAGAAGATTTCTGAAAACATCTTCTAACACGCTCATCATTGTAGCGCGGTCGATGCTTTTCAACTCCTTAAATTCTGAAAAAGTCTCAATAAGGTTCATGTATTCAGCTGTTTACCTGTTAAAAAGTAATAATATCTTTTGTTGATTTAATTTGATCTAAAGTGAAGAAGTAATTTTTCACAACAAGTTGCTTCTTCTTTTTTCCTTCAACCTTTTCCATTTCTTCAACTTCAATTTCTATTTCATTATCACCAACGGTGATCAGTTTTCCTGAGAATTTGATCCCCTCAGTTGTCAATACCTCAACATCTTTATTAATGTATTTGCGGTATTGTTTAAAAACCTGAAAGGGTTGACCGATTCCAGCTGAAGCAACTTGTAATTCAAAGTCTTCAACTTCACGATCAAAATGCCCTTCGATAGCTTTGCTTAGTTCGATACAAGTAATGATCGGTACTCCGTTATAGCTATCAATTACAACTGAAATGGCATTTCCAGATGAAACACTTACATCAACCAGAAACAGGTCGGTGTCAGCAATTTCATTTTCAATAATTTCAGTTATAGTTTTCTTATCAATCATATATCGGTTAATATCAATAAAATAGGGGACTTTTTGTCCCCTAAAGCTCACAATTTGTTTACTTTTCGATGCAAAATTAGAGATAAATGTTCTAAAAAACAAATGACATCCCTCTAAATTATTGTATTCTAATCGCTAATGAAAAATTATTCTCTTGAAAATGAGTTTTTTTAATGAAATTTGATCTCTTCCTTTGTTCAATTGAATGATTTTAACCCATTTGAACGATTTTACTTTATTTCAAGAAAGATATTTTTATTCACAAGCCAATTTTAATTGGGGTTTGAATAGTACTAAGATAGGCTTTTTTCGCTACTTTTTATACATTTGTTACCAGCCTATGATACAAAAGCGTATGAGTTTAAATACTGGGAGTAAGAAAAAAATAGTAAATGATCCGGTTCACGGATTTATTCATATCCCATCCGGGATATCGTACGATTTGGTTGAGCATTCTTTTTTTCAGCGTTTGAGAAGAATAAAACAGCTGGGGCTCTCCTACCTTGTTTTTCCGGGAACTTTTCATAACAGATTTCAGCACGCTTTGGGTGCCACTCATTTAATGAGTCTTGCAATAGAAACCATTCGATCGAAAGGGCACGTAATTACTCAGGAAGAGGAGGAAGGAGTATATGCGGCAATATTACTTCACGATATTGGACATGGGCCGTTTTCTCATGCATTAGAGTATAGTATTGTTGATGGCATAACTCACGAACAGATTTCTGAATTATTTATGAAACGTTTAAATCATCAATTTAAGGGTGAGTTGGATGTGGCCGTAAAAATATTCCGGAATGAATATCCAAAGCGTTTTTTGAATCAGTTGGTGTCGAGTCAGTTGGATATGGATCGTTTGGATTATTTACGGCGCGATAGTTTTTTTGCCGGTGTTACCGAAGGGGTGGTTGGATCGGCACGGATCATTAAAATGCTTGATGTTCGTAATGATCAGTTGGTAGTGGAGGCTAAAGGTATTTATTCAATTGAAAAATTTCTGATCGCCCGGCGTTTGATGTATTGGCAGGTGTATTTGCACAAAACAGTTATTGCTGCAGAAGAGATGTTGGTTCATATTTTGAAGAGAGCTAAATACCTTGCCGAAAAGGGAGATGAATTGTTTGCGACTCCGTCCTTAACCTACTTTTTGTATAACAAAGTAGGTAAGATGGAGTTTGAAAATCCGAATGTTGTTTGTAATGGTCGAAATGCCTTGGAGATGTTTGCCGACCTTGATGATGACGATATCATGGTTAGCATTAAGGTTTGGGCTGACCACAGCGATAAAGTTCTTGCTTATTTGTGTAAATGCATACGCGATCGGCAATTGTTTAAAATTGAGATTCAAAAAACGACCTTCACTAAAGAATATATTGATCAAGTGAAAAAACGGGTGGGGCGTTATTTTGGATGTTCAGATCATGCCCTCGAATTTATGGTGATTTCAAATTCGATCAGCAATAATGCATATAGCTCGGATGATGATCAAATAAATATTTTATATAAGGATGGCACGCAGTGCGATATAGGAGAGGCTTCGGATATGCTGGATGCTTCTGTCTTGTCTAAAACAGTAAAAAAATATTACCTCTGTTATCCTAAAATTTAAGAGTCATTTGTGTGATTTACCAGCTCTTAAGAAGTGATTTCAATTTCATTTTCAAGAATACTTTTTCTATAGATAAAGCAGGCAATAGGAGAAAAAATTTCATGCGCATGAAATAATTATTAGATTTGCAGAAATTTTTTTCTTATAAATCAGCTATATTGGATGATTTGTGCTTGGTGTTTGTATTGTGAATACCGGATATAATGAATCATTTTTTTGATCTGATAAAAAATAGAACGAATGGAATTTACAGCAGAAGATATTGCAGAGTTTCTTAACGGAGAGGTAGATGGGAACGCTAAGGTTAAAGTTACCAATGTTTCCAGAATTGAAGAAGGGAAGCCTGGAACTCTTTCATTTTTAGCAAATCCTAAATACGAGCACTATATATACTCTACACAGTCATCAATTGTTTTGGTAAACAAGGATTTTGAGACTGAAAAGGAGATTGAGACAACACTTATTCGTGTCGATGATGCTTATCAGGCATTGGCTCAGTTGTTGGAAATGTATGAGCAAAGCAAACCTCAGAAAACAGGAATTGAAGAGCCTTCTTTCGTGAGCAAGTCATCGAAATTGGGTGAGAAGATTTATATTGGTGCCTTTGCATATATAGGTAGTAATGTTCAGATTGGAAATAATGTAAAAATTTATCCTCACTGCTATGTGGGTGATAATGTGACTATTGGTGACAATACCATATTAAACTCAGGAGTTAAAATTTACGAAGGATGTAAGATTGGTGCTGAATGCATTTTTCACTCCGGTGTTGTAATTGGCGGTGACGGATTTGGTTTTGCCCCTTCATCGGCAAACGACTACAAAAAAGTTCCTCAGGTAGGTAATGTGCTTATCGAAGATCATGTTGAGATTGGTGCAAATACATGTGTTGATCGTGCTACTATGGGATCAACAATCATCCGTAAAGGAGTGAAGCTGGATAACCTGATTCAGGTTGCTCACAATGTAGAAATAGATGAAAATACAGTGATTGCCTCTCAAACCGGTATTGCAGGAAGCGCAAAGATTGGTAAAAATTGTATGATAGGTGGCCAGGTGGGAATCGTAGGTCATTTATCGATTGCAGATGAAGTGAAAATTGCTGCTCAATCTGGTATTGGCCGTACGGTTAAGAAAGAAGGAACTGTATTGCAAGGTTCACCGGCTTTCGATTTTGGGCCTTATCAAAAATCATATGTGCTGTTTAAGAATTTGCCAAAAATGAGAGAGCAAATTATTGAACTGGAAAAGGAAATAAAAAGATTAAAGGAAGAGTAAAGGAAAGTTTTACTTTCAATTAGTTAACCTGGGATTTAAAAATATTGATGTCAAGTTATGGCAGATAAACAAAGAACATTAGCAAAAGAATTTACTCTTACAGGAAAAGGACTTCATACAGGACTGGAAGTCTCTATAAAGTTTCTGCCTGCATCCGAAAATCACGGATATCAATTTAAACGGGTAGATTTAGAAGGTCAGCCTGTTATAGAAGCAAGTGCCGAGTATGTTGGTGATACTTCGAGAGGAACTGTATTGGAAAAAGGAGAATGCAAAGTTCAAACTATTGAGCATGCATTATCAGCTTTGTACGGATTAGGCATTGATAATTGCCTGATTGAGATGAATTCTACTGAGCCTCCAATTTTAGATGGGAGTGCGAAATTTTATGTTGAAGGAATTGAAAATGCCGGTATTGCAGAGCAGGATGCAATTCGTGAGTATTACGTGCCAAAAGAGAAGATAACTTATAGGGATGAAGCACGTGGTTCTGAAATTACGATTCTGCCTGACGATGAATATAGTGTGGATACAATGATTTCATTCAACTCTAAAGTGTTGAGAAATCAGTATGCCCGCTTAAGTTCATTAAAAGATTATAAAGAGGAAATCTCGATGTGCCGTACGTTTGTATTTGTACGGGAACTGGAATTTCTGTTAAACCACAATTTAGTTAAGGGCGGAGATTTGGATAATGCCATTGTTATAATGGACCAAATGATGGAACAGAAAGAGTTAGATCGTATTGCTGATTTATTCGACCATCAGTATGTTGAGGTAAAGGAAGGAATTTTAAGTAATTTAGAACTTTATTTCGATAACGAGTGTGCACGTCACAAACTATTGGATGTGATTGGCGACCTTGCTCTCTGCGGTAAGTTTATTAAGGGAAAGGTTATTGCAACCTGTCCTGGTCACGGACCGAACACCGAAATGGCAAAATTATTAATCAAACGAATTAAGAAAGAAATGGGAAAAGATTCAGTTCCGGCTTATGATCCAAACAAAGAGCCTGTATTAGACATTAATGGCGTAATGGGTTTGTTGCCTCACCGTCCTCCATTCTTGTTGGTTGACAAAATTATTGATATTCAGGATGACAGTATTGTGGGGGTGAAGAATGTGTCTATGAACGAGCCGTTTTTTGTTGGCCATTTTCCGGGAGAACCGGTAATGCCAGGTGTTCTTATGGTGGAGGCTATGGCTCAATGTGGAGGTATTTTAGTACTTAACCAGGTCGAAGATCCTGAAAACTATTCTACTTATTTCCTGACTCAAAACAATATCAAGTTTAGAAAAAAAGTAGTTCCCGGTGATACTTTAATTTTTAAATTGTCATTTTTATCTCCTATTCGTAGGGGAATTGCTAACATGCGCGGTTTAGCTTTTGTTGGTGATACTATTGTTGCCGAAGGTGAGTTTATGGCTCAAATCGCAAAGAAAAAATAATTAATTAGTAACTACTGCTACGCAACAACTTCTTGAAACGGGAGTTTTGCATAAAACGAAATATAAAAAAAATGAAGCAACCGTTAGCATATGTACATCCTGAGGCTAAGATCGCTGATAATGTAGTGATTGAGCCCTTTGTTACTATTGACAAAAATGTTGTAATTGAAGAAGGAACCCGTATTGGCTCGAATGCCACAATCATGGAGGGAACCCATATTGGTAAAAATTGTGTGGTATTTCCGGGAGCCGTTATTGGTGCTGTTCCGCAGGATTTAAAATTTCGTGGCGAAAAAACAACTGTTGAAATTGGCGACAACACCACCATTCGTGAGTGTGTTACCATTAACAGAGGGACTGTAGCCAAAGGGAAAACCATCATTGGAAGCAACTGTTTGTTGATGGCCTATGTGCATGTAGCGCACGATTGTATTATTGGTAATAATTGTATCATTGGTAATGCAACTCAAATTGCCGGTGAGGTAATTATCGATGATTTCGCTATTCTTAGCGGACTGGTTGCTGTTCATCAGTTCGTTCACATTGGTTCACACGTAATGATTTCAGGTGGATCTTTGGTTCGTAAAGATGTTCCTCCCTTCGTAAAAGCTGGTCGCGAACCGGTTTCCTACATTGGTGTGAATTCAATTGGTTTGCGTCGTCGTGAATTCGGGAATGAAAAAATCCGTGAAATTCAGGATGTGTACCGTTACCTGTACCAAAAAGGAATGAATAACTTTAATGCACTGGAAGCTATCGAGGCCGAGATGCCTGCTTCTCCTGAGCGTGATGACATTATCTTATTTGTAAAGAATTCGAAACGTGGAATTATGAGAGGATATTTTCCTGAGTAATCCCGATAGATTTATCTGGCGGAATTATATCATTTTTATTCTGAGTAATCCCGATAGATATTAGATATAAAAAAGTGAGACTTTCAGTTGAGAGTCTCACTTTTTTGTTTTTAAATGGTTGTAGTGGTGATTAATATTAAATGATATTGTTAACTTAAGTGCGATTTAGCGCCACAAAGTGGCAATTTATTTCAGCCCAAAGCAATGCTTTGGGTTGGTAAATATATAGAGTAATTAAACGCCCTGAAAGGGCAGATTTATATTTTATGGCACAATCATGATCCAAACTGTTTGTTCACATTATTTTTCATGTGAAGAATAATACTACTAAAATAAGCAAGGAAAACCGAGCAGAATTGTATGCATATATTGGTGCCATTATAACGGATAACGATTCAATTCCGATAATAATTAATGGAGTCGAAGATCATGTACATATATTGTGTATAATGTCCAAGAATATTGCACTTGCAAAGTTGGTTGAAGAGATCAAGAGGCATAGTAGTCGTTGGATCAAGACAAAGGGAGCTAACTACTCAAGATTTGCCTGGCAAGGAGGCTATGTTGGCTTTTCTGTTAGTTCTTCTGTGCACGATAAAACGAAACAGTATATTGAAAATCAGGAATAACATCATCTAAAACTGACATTTAGAGATGAATATCTTCTATTTTTAAAAGAGTATGGAATTGAATATAATGAAGAATATTTGTGGAGAGATTAATAGTGAGTACTGATATAACATGCCTGATCGTGCTGGCTTAATGTCCATATGTATTTGAAGAGGTTTTGAGTGTTAAGTAGGTATAAATTGCCCTTTCAGGGCGTATTTCAGCAAGCATAAAAATACCCGGGGAAATATCCCCGGGCTGAATTAATTGGGCTTTCAGCCCGAATATTTAAAGCTTTTACTCTTCTTTAATTGGATTCCAGCCCTGAGCCTGCAATTCAATTTCCACACCATCGCGCGTCACCAAATATTTTCCTTTCGAGATATCGGTGATGTGACCAATTATTTTCACATCCTCTATTTTTTCAATCGCATCGAATTGATCCAAAGGAACAGTAAACAGCAGCTCGTAATCTTCACCTCCGTTTAACGAAAAAGTACTGTAGTTCATGTTCAGCTCCTCGGCCATTTTGTGTGTTTCGTAGTCAACAGGAATTTTTTCTTCGTAAATCTGGCAGCCAACTTTCGATTCCTCGCAGATGTGCATAATATCCGATGACAATCCGTCCGAAATATCAATCATCGAACTAGGAACAATATTTGCTTCCTGCAAACGCTCATAAATGTCTTTTCGGGCTTCAGGCTTCAACTGACGCTCTAAGATGTAATCATGCCCCGTTAAGTCAGGTTGCATGTCTGGATTGCTTTCGTAAACACGTTTTTCGCGCTCCAACAGCTGTAATCCGGCAAAGGCCGCCCCTAAATTTCCGCTTACGCAGATTAAATCATTCTCTTTTGCTCCGCTGCGGTAAGCCAGTTGCTCAGCATCAGCTTCGCCAATTGCAGTTACCGAAATGCACAATCCGGTTAAAGAGGATGTGGTATCGCCACCCACCAAATCGACATTGTAATTTTCGCAGGCCAAATTGATTCCTTCGTAAAGCTCCTCGATAGCTTCCAGGGTGAATCGTTTCGAGATGGCAATAGAAACAGTTACCTGCTTTGGCAAAGCATTCATGGCATAAATATCCGAAACATTCACGGCAATACATTTGTAGCCTAAATGTTTAAGCGGCGTGTACATTAAATCGAAATGGATACCTTCCAGCAGTAAATCGGTGGTAACAACAGTTTTTTTATTCTGATAATCCAAAACAGCAGCATCATCGCCCACACCCACATTGGTGCTTGCGTGTTTTAGTTTTATATTTTTGGTAAGGTGTTTAATCAATCCGAATTCGCCCAATGTGGCAATATCGGTTCCTTTGGCATTGTTTTCCTGCATAGTCTCCTTAATTATTGATATTTGCCTGCAAAGATAGCTAAAAATTGGAAATAGAATTGAGTGGAGATGGGAGGGGTTTTAGGATTCTGTCAGGTATTGAGAGTGTTAACAATAATTTTTTAGGTTCCAAATTAAAACTTTTAGGTTCAATTGTGGTGCGAACCACGATTCCTGTCAAACTTTTTGACCGGAAGTGTGTCTCGATACTCGATTTTCGAGGGTGGAACCACACTTTGTGTTAAATTTTTTAATCGCAACCGTATCTCGATACTCGATTTTCGTGCTTCGATACTCGATTGAACCTAAAAAAGGCAGTATGTGCAAGGGTGGGGTAAAAAGAAAAGAGGCAATCCAAAAAGGAAGAATTCGAATCGGCTTGTCATGTTGAGCGAAGTCGAAACATCTGTCTCCCAATGCAGCAGATTCTTCGACAAGCTCAGAATGACAATTAAAGCGGAACTTTTGTTTGATTCCGCTTTTTTAAATTCAAATAATTGAAGGGTATTTATTCTTCCTCCTTTGATCCATTCTTATGGTTGGGGAAGAATTGCTTCAGCTCATCATACAAAGGCATTGCTTCCTGATCGTGTTCGCTGGCAAAGTAGCGAACCGAACGGTAATAGGCCATTGCATCCTGATAGTTGTCGTTATCCAGCAGGATTTTGGTGTCGCTTAATTTTTGTTGAATCTGACCCACTTTTCGCAGCATCTCTTCAATCACCTCTCTGGCTCTAAAATCCCGGTCAAACTCATCCATACTTACAAAGTTGGGTATGTATTTAGGGTTTTCCTGCATAATTACTTTGGCTTTGTTCACCAGTAATTTATTGGTTTCGTTAATAGAACCAAAGGTAGAGCGTTGCTCGGGAGTTAAACCGGGTGCATTTTGGTTGGCAGAAACCAGCAGAGCATCTAAATGGGCATTGTTCTCGGTCAATTCTTCTGCTGTAAATGTGACCTGGATTAAATCGTTGTTTTTCATGTTGGGTTGTTTTTAAATTATTAAAAATATGGTTTGCAAGCAGGGCTTGCATGGGTTAATTTTTCTGAACAACTACTTTGTCTTTCAAACTTATTCCTTCTGTGATTTCAATTCGTAAACCATCGGAAAGGCCTGTTTTAACTAATTTCTTTTGTTTATTGTAACTTTTATCAAGTAATTCAACAAATACGCTATCATTTCTGAAGATTAGGTTGCGCTCTTTAATGGTTAATACACTATCTCTGCTGTCAAGAATCATTTCAGCAACAGCTGAGAAACCAGGATAAAGTATAAGGTGCGATTCATTTTTCACTTTGGCCTCGATATCAAATTTCATAATACCGTTTTCTTCTTTGGCTTTTGGTGTAATATGACTAAGTTCAGCCTGAAGTTTTTTGTCTTTTAATGCGCTGATTCCAATATTGAACAACATTCCATTTTTCAGATAGGCCACATCCGATTCGCTTACTTTGGCTTTGAATATTAGTGTTTGCAAATTGGCAATACTTGCCAGGCTGCTTCCTTCGTTGTAGTTGTTTCGTTCGGTAATACTTGCTCCTTCTTTTAAGGGAATTTCGAGTACTGTTCCTGATACGGTTGATCGAATAAAGTTTGGAATGTTTTGCTGTTCTTTGGTATATCCTTTTTCAATAATTTCCAATTGTTTTTTTGCTGATTCCAGTTCTTCTTTACTAAGAAGATACGCTTCCTTATACTTGTCAAATTCCTGTTCGGCAACTACTTTTTTTGCGTACAGATTTTCGTACTGTATGTACTCTTTTTTGCACTTGTTAAAATTGATCTGACAGGTAGATACTGTTTTCGATGCAGTCTCAATATTTTGCGGGTTGGGAAGAATACTAACTTCGGCAATTAAGTCACCACTTTGGATTGTATCGCCGGCTTTTACATATATTCTTTTCAGTATTCCGGATATTTGAGATTTAATTTCAACCTCTTTTTCTGGAATAAGAATTCCAGAAACATACTGTCGTAGTTCCAGGTTCTTAATTATTGGTTTTTCGGCAGCAATGTATTTGTTTTTTGTATCAGAAAAATTTAGGAGTAAAAATCCTCCAATGATCATTAATATTAGTATGCTGATGGTAATATTTGCTTTGTTTTTCATCATAAATAGTTATTGGTTGTCAGAGTTTAGTGCCTTTATTGGCATAACCGATGCGGCTTTTCGAGCTGGGTACAGGCCTGCGAAAGCTCCGGCAAGTATTAGTAAAATTAATGCGCCCAGAGCAATGGGAATATTGATCTCAAGACCTTTAAAAACTGAATTTTTATCCATTATCATTGAGCCCAATGATGCATTTATTAGAAACACTACAACGGAAGCGCTTATTAGTCCGGAGATTCCAGCAAGTAGTGTGACTACAATTGATTCATTTAGAATCATAAAAAGGATGCTTTTGGGTGGAGCTCCTATAGCTTTTCGAATGCCTATCTCTTGAGTTCTTTCTTTTACTACCACTAACATGATATTGCTGACACCTATGATTCCGCTTAGCAGCATACAAATGCCTACAAGCCACAGGAATAGTTTAATCGATTTAAAAAGACTATTAAATGTTTTTACTTCAGCCTGAAGATTCTCAATGTAAATAGCATTTTTATCGTCTTTGTGAAATTTGTATTTCTGGGAAAGATAAGTTATAAATCCCTCTTCAAATTTTAAAGGAGGAGTGTCTTTCGCCAACGCAATCGCAAAACAGTTTACGTTCTCACCGTAATTAAATTGATCTTTTAGCGTTTGGTAAGGTAGGTATATGTATTCCTGATTGTCGGAGAAGAGTGATTTTTCAGCCAATATGCCTACTATTTGCAGCCATACTCCATCAAGGGAGATGAATTCACCAATAGCTTCTTCTTTACCAAATAATCCTTTGGCGATTTGTTGTCCTACAACAGCTACCTTGGCATGAGTTAATTCATCGTTGGGGTTTAATAAGCGTCCCTTCTCTACTTTAAATGTTTTAATGTTAAAGTAGGAGCTCTTTATGCCAAAACATTTGAACCTCTGGTAAGATTTATGTTTGCTGTGTAATTTTTTACCAGAATATGTTACTTCCGGTGATATTTCTTTTATTTCGGGATACCTTTTGGAGAACATATATAGTTCATGCTCCTTAAAACTAATTGTTCTGCCAGACCTTTGTCCTGGCTTCGACATGCTGGTTTCTCCGCCATATATCCATAAGCTGTTTTGTGTGTAATCCTGAAATAGTATCATTATTCCTTTTTGCAGGCCATTTCCGGCCCCCACTAACAAAACCAGTATAAAGATTCCCCAGGCGACACCAAAACCGGTTAATAAATTTCGGTTTTTATGTTGCTTTAGAGAGTCCCATATTTCTTCAAACTGATAAAAACTAGGCATAGAGTAAATCCTTCCAATAGTTACTGTATAAATTGTTTCCGCTTAGTAATTGATCATGATTTCCATTGGCCTTTATTTTACCGTTTTCCATCACGAGAATATTTCCGTCGAATGATTTTAGGATGTGTAAGCGATGAGTAATGAATAGTATTGTGATCTTTCCCTTAAAACTTTTGAGTAAGTTGAGTACAAAGTTTTCAGTGTTTCTATCCATGGCTGATGTTGCCTCGTCGAGTATCAGAATTTGTGGGTTTCGATACAAAGCTCTTGCAATCGCAAGTATTTGTTTTTCTCCACCAGAAAGATTAATGCCTTCTTCTCCAACCAATGTGTGATAGGAATAATGTAGTTTGGCAAAGAACTGGTCTAATTGAAGTTCTTTGCAAAAATCAATAATCTGATCTTCCTGTTCTGTTCCGTTTTCCATACAGATATTATCGAGAACAGAACCATTAAAAATTTTTATTTGTTGTGGAACTACTCCTATAATATTTCTCCAGCTTACAGTACTGATCGTTTTTAGTTCATTCCCATTAATTGTAATAGATCCGGAATAGTTCGAATAGAATTTCATTAGTATTTGCAGTAAGCTGCTTTTACCACATCCATTTTCTCCTAGTATTGATGTTATGCTGCCCTGTTGAATTGAAAATGAAATATCTTCCAATAAAGCGCTTTGACCGGGGTAAGAAAAATTTAAGCCATTTATATCTAATTGCTTAAATTTTAAATCTGTGTATTCCTCCTTCGGAACGGTTTCCTTTTCTTCTTCGGTAAATTCGAACATGCGTTCCAAGGCAACTTTAGCCTCTTGTATGTTGATGTTTGCCAAAACCAGTTTTTCAACTGATTGAATAAGGATACCTACAATTGTTAAAGATGCAATTAGTTCTCCCAATTGAATTTTTTGTTCCATATATAGAAAGGAGCCAAAGGCAATCGTTACTAGTAAACAAATTGTATTGATTGTGTCGTTGGATAAGTCAAATCGTAAAGCAAGGGTTTTAAAAGAATAAATACTTTTCTGATACCTGTTGTAAGTTTGTCGTGTCTTTGAGTGGAAATATTCTTCTTTTTGATGTGTTTTTATCGTATGAATGCCATTAATGGTTTCGATATAGTTTGATTCGTTTATTGCATGTTGGTGCATAACCGACTTTTGTTTTTGCTTTATTGGTTGTAAATAGATTAGAAGCAGCAGTATAAGAAGAGGAATTATAGCCAAAGCAAACAAGGCTGTTTCTTTATTGTAATAGAATAAAAAGCCAAAAGAAACGAGCAAGAGCAGTGCGTCTATGGTCGCTTGTCCAAAAACATATTGTACCGCTGATTGAATTCGTTGACTGTCATTCATCCGGGCAATCATATCTCCTTGTTTTTTGCTGTCGAAAAATGTTTTTGGAAGAAATAATAGTTTGCTTAAAAAATAGGTAATAACACGTTGATTGAATTGGAAGGCCTGACGGGTCATTAATAATTCTCTGATGTAGCTAAATAGATTGTTTAAAAGTAAGAGAACTCCCCAGCTGCAAATGGCTTTAATAAGAAGATTAAAATCTTTTTTTGGTAGAATATCGTCAACGAGTTGTTGCGTGAATACAGCAGTTGCCAGTCCCAAAAAAGCAAGGATTAATCCCAGAAATATAGCGGAAACGAACAGGGGTTGATCGTCAATCAGGTTTTCTTTTAACCATTGGTAACTTTTATCTGAGATTAATCCTGTCTCTTTATAATCAGAATTAGGTGCAGCATCTAACAGATAACCTGATTGCCAAATGTTTTCAAGCTCTTTCTCGGTATATCTTTTAACTCCGTGAGCAGGATCGCCGATTGTAAATTTATCTTTTGAAAACTGAAAGCATACCATGTAGTGCTCAAAATTACCTTCCAAATTAACATGTAGAATTACAGGGTGTTTTAGTTTTTTTAGTTCTGTAATATCTCCTTGTAAACCTTCGGCATTAAAATTATTTTGCATGGCAGATTGATACAAACCAAGCAGACTCGTTCCTTTATTATTTGTTCCACTTTCTCTGCGAAGTTTTTCCAGAGAAATATCACTTCCATAATATCTGATAATACTTTTTAAGCAGGCTACTCCGCAATCTTTTTCATCGTGTTGCAGTACAATAGCTTTTTTTATTCGTTTATCTATCATTTGCTGCTCGAGTATATTTTATAAGGGTTTTTGCACTTACACCCTCTTCAATCTTTTTTAGGAGATGAAATTGAGTGTCGAAAATAAAAATGGATGGGAGTTTGTGTGTGCCAAACAGTTCTTCAAATTTATCTTTCTTGTATTGCAGAAATTGCAAATTAGGAAAGTCATTCAATTGATGTTTTTCGGAAAATTGGGTAATGCTTTTTTTACTGTGATTTGAGACAAATAATATTTGAGAATTCTCAAATTCAGAATAGTAATTGAAAATTATTTTTGCTTCCTGATCGCAAAAACTGCAAGTAGGGCTAAAATGAATTATTAAAACACTTTTACCTGTTTCCAAGTCAAGGTTTGAAATAGATCTGTTTTCGGTATTATCAAATTCAAATTCTGGTATTTCTTTCAATTCTACAATTGTTTTTTCGGGCATGCCTGCTTTTACTTTTGATGCTTTCCGAATTGTTAAAAAAAGCATTAAAACCATAATAGAGACTATACTGATGCCTGCTGTTATTTTTCTCATAACTAAAGAGCTGTATAAGCCATTACACTCTCGTACAGTGCAAAGCCACAAATAAAAGGGATGAAAATATTTAAAGCCAACTTTTTGTAGGAGAGATTGGTGCTTAATTTGAGGAATAGAGGAATAAGGAGAATATAGGCCAACAGGTACAAATTTAAATCTCTAAAAATATCATAAAGAATAGATTCCTTGTCGCTAAATCCAATTGCATCTTTTAGCGAGAAGGCAATTCGATCATTTATATGCTGTATATCTTCATATTGATAGTTCGATTTAAATATGAGAAAATAAATAGCTTTAAAAATACTGTCTAAGAAAAATATCAAATATGCAAGAATGGATGATTTAAAAACAGTTGAGAATTTAATGTGTTTTAACTGCTCTGTAAACTGAAAGCTTATAAAGATTAAAGCGGCTAAGCCGATACAAACTATAATGAAAGGTGCCAAAATCATAACTGAATCCATAAGAAGAAAATCCCATCCATAGGCATCATCCTCTTCTGGTAGGTCAACTCCCTTTAAGTCTTCTTCAAAATCCGCAATGTATTGGTCATATTCATCATTGTATTTCTGATCCTCCTTTTGAGCCAAGTATTCGTACCAAACTTTGTCATTGATTACAAAATCAGTATTTAATAACTGCAGGCAAAATGCAAAAGTGAAGAAAAATAAGATAAGTAAACCACTGTTTACGTTTAGTATGGCTTTAATAAACTTTTTCATATAAATATTATTTGTCTGAAAGTTTTTTTATTAGGTTATCTTTTAACAATTGCTCTTCTTGTGTTGGTAGTAAGGAGAAATAATTTTTCCAAAATTTTTCATTGTAAGGCAGTTTTTCATACTGGTCTCCTTTCCAGTTAAGAGTGCTTAGCTGTTTACGAATAGAATCCGGATTGTTAATGATTTCAGTATTTGATAATTCTTGAATTAAACGCCTCCTGCGTGTAAGATCGCTGTTGTAATCGAATCTGTTTGAATATAAATAGCTTAAATATAATTTCTTGTTGGATTCTTTAAATTTAACTTTGAAATGGAAATAATATTTTGATTTTCCTTTAGAGTATTTGTAGTTTGGGTTGTTAATATAGCCATAATCTAAATCTAAAAATGCATAGTCACTAATGCGGATATATGCAATACCAATAGGAATAAGGCTCCTTTCTTGATATTTTATGTTGGGATATCTTTTATTTGGTAGAATTTTTATTTTATAAACGGGATCATTATTAAACATCAAAATAGTATCTAACTTAAACTGATGTTCCTTAATAAAAGACTCGGTTATAACAGGTCTTCCATTTTTAAAATGAGGATTGATTGGTAGTGATTTTTTACGGTTTCCTTTTTTAATGCCGCGAATCATATTCGTGGCAATGTAAAATTTTGAAAATAAGGCCTTGCTGTGATCCAAATCTTGAAGTAAATATTGCTGAATTAAAGGATCTTTGTATGAGGAATTTGATGTTATTCGGGGATCTCCAGCATGTTTTTTTTTCTTTCTGGCATATAGGTATTGATGTAGAAGTTTTTTATAATCTATATTTCTATTATCAAGACTTGATTGCAATTCGTCAATGTTGAATTTGCAGGTTTCAATGTCATTGTTTATCCCAGGGTCATAAATGCTTACGGCTGCTTCTAACAGTCGATTAATTGATGTGTCGAGTTGATGACTTTGTCGAAAATAATATTTACCAATATGAGGCGAATCGTCCAGTAGATGAGGGAGTTCGGCAATGGCATTTGCAAATATCTGTTTGGCATCTTTCAGAATTTCTTGTTTGCCAACAATCACTTCTTGTAGTTGATAGGATTGTTTTTTTAAGGTAAGATGAATTTCTTGTTTTTTCTTTTCTTGATCAAATAAAGAATCGATCGGAAAAATTTTGGTTTGATATCCAATACAGGATATCTGAATATTTTTTAATTCATTTGTGCTGGTATATTTAATTTCAAAATATCCATCAGCGTTTGTGATAGTTCCTAATAATCCAGGCATAATTTTAATGGAAGCATAAGGAATTGCCTGATGTTGAGAATCTTCAAGTCTGCAGTTTAATTTTGTTTGGGCTAAAGTACTAAAAGTGTAAGCAATACTTGTTACTAGGAGGGCAAGAATAAATTTATACATTTTTTTACTTTAAAAGATGAATTTAGCCTGCTGAAGATTTACTTCAACAGGCTTCTTTTTATTGGATTTTAAATGCCACTATTTTGAATAGTCACACCCTGCAGCTACAGCTTTATTGTACATTCTTGTTTTACCTGAACCATTACCATCCTCTGCATAGCCCAAAAATCTTCTTTTGTACCTTTCACAAGCACCTCCACCATTTACTTTTTCCATTTGTTTTAATTCTAACTTTTTCATTTATACAAAATTTTAAGTGTTAATAATAAAAATAACTTTAATTTTGCCCGTATCTCCTCGAACGAGATTTTAGGACTTGAGTTTTATTGTGCGCATATTGATAAGCTCGAGAACCAAGTTATGAAAACTCACTGCCACTATTTGGCAGTGAGCTTATTTTTATTAAGTCTAATTGAATAGGTGGGAATGTGCTGTGTTTGTTGCTGTTATTGTAATTGCAACAATTTACACAATAGGAAGGTGATTGGGTCATTCTAAATAAGCGAAAAATTGAATATCATTTTTCATTATTAATTGCGTTAAATAAACAGGATGAGAATTAGTTGAATAAAAATGCTTTTTTAGTGTTAAAGCTTTTTTAATTCCAAAGCTTCTCGAAGTGTTTTTTGCTCTTTAGTTTCTACCATGTTAGAATATTTATTCCAGAATTCTATATTATAGGGTCGTGGCGTAAATAGATTATTATTCCAAGGTTCCTCTAAGCTTTTAGTTATGATGGTATTGTCGATTATAATCTCGTTAAAGATGACTTCTTGTGTTTCGTAGTAATAATCTTCAGGATTTACTTTAGAACCATCGAATGTATTGGTCATTACTCTATACAAATTGTTGGATTTTGGTGCTTTAAAGATGATGTGTTTAGGGTACATTTTGCCATCTATCTCAATAAATTTTATATGAAAAGAGGATGCTATTTTTGATCTATGCAGATGTGTGAAAATTTGTCCTTTTTTACTGTTTATGAGTGTGTATTCTAACTCAATAATGGCATAGTCCTTTGCCCTAATGTATATCCACCCAACAGGTAAGCAGTAGGTGCCGAAATGTCCATTTAGTTTTGCAGGAGGTAATTTCGGAGTGATTTTAATTTTATATATCTCATCTGCGTTATAGGCTAAAACGCTATCTATTTTAAAATTGTGTTTTTTTAGTAAGCTTTTATCGAAAATAGCATCCTTTTGTTTGTAGTATCGAATTACATTTAAATTTCCTGTGAATAAACGACTAGGACTACTTAATCTACTATCTTGAAACCGGATGGAATTTTCAATTTCTGTAGAGTCTTCTTTACTTATATGTTTTTTTCGTGTAGTTGCTTTTTTATGAGAGAGCTTTCTAAAATCCCATAAGTAAAATCCATAAATATTAGCAGAGTCTAAACTTCGGTTATCAATGCTTCTCTTAATTTCTTTAATATTTAACTTTATCTCTTTTGAAGGTTTATTGAAGCCAGGGTCGTAGATTTCAATTGCTGCATCGACCAGCCATTTGTATTCTGTAGGTGTTTTTTCTGTGTGTCGAAGAAATGCTTTTCCAATGAAGGGATTTGAAGGGAAATTTTGATAGTAATTGTTAAAAGCATTTTGTACGATCTCATTTGCGTTAGTCGCTTTTACTCTTATTGTAATTTCATCTAAGTTTATAATATCGGTTTCAAGAATAATCTCATATTCCTTTGAGTTTTGAATCGTATTGATTAGAATTTCCTTTGTTTTATAACCTATCGAGGAGAATACCAGAGTGCTTTCTTGGTATTCATATGGAATATTAATATTAAAATCCCCATCAAGATTGGTAATAACCCCAATGGCAGTATTCTTTATCACAACATTTGCATAAGGGATTGGTTTTTTATCTACGTCTATTAGTTTTCTTTTTATGCTTATGGACGAGAAACAATAAAAAGGCAATAATAATAGAATTAAGCTTAGTGTTTTTTTCATAAAAGGATATGTTTTAATATTCTCTCAGAATGAAAATAATTGAATTGCTCTTTTGTATTTATGATCATTCTGAGAGCTATCATTGCTTATGTCAAGCCGATGTAAATTAACAGTTCTTAACGAATCGACCTCCTAGTCTAGAGGTTTCATCATCACCTCTTCTTTTCAATCTGGCGTACATTCTGGCACATCTGGCAGCTGAAGCACCACCATTTACTTTTTCCATTTGTTTTAACTCTAACTTTTTCATTTTATGAAAATTTAAATTTTATTTAATTATTTTGCGTTGACCTTATCTAATCGATAGGGACTTTAAGGTTAAATGAACAGTTTTGCCACAAATAAAGTTTTCTGAACGACCTCAAGGTTTTCAGCGATCTTTTTTTAATCATTAGCAGTTTTTACCGATTCTATTCAAAAGTCTTGTGTCTCCCATCCCTCTTCGAGCCCATCTTAAAACCATTCTATCACATCTAGCAGCTGAAGCACCACCATTTACTTTTTCCATTTGTTTCAAATCTAACTTTTTCATTTTGTCAAAATTTAAAGATTAATACTAAAAATAACTTTAATTTTGCCCCTTATCTCCTCGAACGAGATTTTGAGCCTTGAGTTTTATTGTGCGCATATTGATAAACTCGAGAACCAAGTTATGAAAGCTCACTGCCACTATTTGGCAGTGAGCTTATTTTTATTAAGTCTAATTGAATAGGTGGAAATGTGCTGTGTTTGTTGCTGTTGTTATGATTTTAGCAATTCGCACAATAGAAAGGTGATTGGGTCACTCTAAATAATGGGAAAATTGAACATCATATAATACAGATATTAGTACACCGAAAGAAATCTATTTATCCTTGCAGAGAAATTTTTGCAATTGTACTTCCTCTTTTTCGTTTGCATAACAATAGCTTTGTTTGCATCTGCTGTAAGTAATGGAGTGCCCCATATTCTTTAGGGAGGAGATGATTCGGTACAAACTGCGTTCCGAAATGTTTAATCGTTGGGCTAACTCTGTTGGCGTTCCAGTGCTTTCTTTTTCTGCATGTTCTTTAATGAACTCTGCTTTCTCTAAAATATTCAAATGTGTCATATGATTACTTTTTGGGCTGCTTGTGATTTACTCATTAGTTCCCGTCATGTTAAAAAGGTAACCCTATTATTTGTTAAATAATGTTAAGTTATTAATGGTGGACTTTGAGAATATTATGTAAGTGTAATGTTTTCAAACTGTTAGTTCTTAAATTGTGAGGTGGAATTTTTTGTTAGATATTATTTAATTCTGTTAAGCTGTTGTATTTATCATACTTTGGCGAAATCATTCAAAACGATTCATGAAACTGTTTAGAGTAATTCAAAATAGAAAATGTAGTATCAAAAAGCATTGGAAAATCTTCTTTTCGTAAATGTATCCTTTCTGTTTAAATTACGTTAATAAATAAAAGGACTTCGAGGTATTTTATTCGTTTCAAGTAAAAAGATATCTAAATACTTTATTATATTTGCATGAAATTCCATTGGGGCATGCAATTGTGAGTAAGCTGAACGATTTAAAATTTCTTACGCGATTTAAGGTCTGTACTCTTCCCCATTAATTTAAAATATTGAATTCTTTTAAGGAAATGCGACAGATCTCATGTGATTTTGAAGCTTTCTACCTGATACTTAAACAACATGGCAAAAGAAGAACAAGATAAAATATTAGATGAGGTAACGCAGAGCGATTATAAATATGGCTTTGTTACTGATATTGAAAATGATGATATAGGCAGAGGTCTTAGCGAGGATGTTATCCGCATGATATCGGCTAAAAAGAACGAGCCCGAATTTATGCTCGAATTTAGATTGAAAGCGTATCGTCATTGGCTGACTATGAAAATGCCGGAATGGGCATACTTAAAAATACCTGAAATTAATTATCAGGATATCATTTACTATTCAGCACCAAAACAAAAAGCGAAGTTGGAGAGTATGGATGATGTTGATCCTGAAATTCGCGCCACTTTCGATAAGCTGGGTATTCCTTTGGATGAACAAAAACTGTTGTCGAATGTTGCAGTTGATGTGGTGATGGATTCATCATCAGTGAAAACTACATTTAAGCAGGCTTTGGCCGAAAAAGGAGTTATTTTCTGTTCGTTTAGTGATGCCGTTCAGGAACATCCCGATTTAATTCAGAAATACATGGGAACAGTTGTTCCAATTCAGGACAACTTTTTTGCATCTCTTAACTCCGCAGTATTTTCCGATGGTTCTTTTGTATACATCCCGAAAGGAGTTCGTTGCCCAATGGAGCTTTCTACCTATTTCCGTATCAATGCGGAAAATACAGGGCAGTTCGAGCGTACATTAATTGTATGTGAAGATGATAGTTACGTGAGTTATCTGGAAGGATGTACGGCACCAATGCGTGATGAAAATCAGCTGCATGCGGCTATTGTTGAAATTATTGTGAAGGACAATGCAGAGGTGAAATATTCTACGGTTCAAAACTGGTATCCTGGTAACAAGGAGGGATTGGGCGGTATTTACAATTTTGTAACCAAACGGGGTATTTGCGAAGGTAAAAATTCGAAATTGATGTGGGCTCAGGTGGAGACCGGATCGGCAGTTACCTGGAAATACCCGTCTACCATATTAAAGGGTGATGGCTCGTCGAGTGAATTTTATTCGGTTGCGGTAACCAATAATCATCAGCAGGCTGATACCGGATCAAAAATGATTCACATTGGCAACAACACCAAAAGTACGATTATATCAAAAGGAATATCAGCAGGAAAAAGCAGCAACTCTTACCGGGGATTGGTTAAAGTAACCAAGAATTGTGAAGGAGCCCGTAACTTTTCTCAATGCGATTCATTACTTTTAGGAGACAAATGTGGAGCACATACATTCCCATATCTCGAAATAGGCAATAAATCGGCTAAAGTAGAACACGAAGCTACTACTTCTAAAATTGGTGAAGATCAAATTTTCTATTGCAATCAGCGTGGTATTTCTACCGAGGATGCCATTGGTTTAATTGTAAATGGATACGCAAAAGAGGTAATCAACAAAATGCCAATGGAATTTGCTGTAGAAGCTCAAAAGCTTTTGGCGATTAGTTTGGAAGGATCTGTAGGATAATAGATATATAATAAGTAGAACCCAACGCATAACTGCGACAAAATAGAAGTGAAATGTTAAGTATTAAAAATTTACACGTTTCCATTGATGGAAAAGAAATCTTAAAAGGAATTAATCTTGAGATTAAGCCGGGAGAAGTTCATGCTATTATGGGACCTAATGGTGCTGGTAAAAGTACTTTAGCTTCAGTATTGGCAGGAAGAGATTTGTATGAAGTAACCGAAGGTGAAATTATCTTTCAAGGGAAAAATTTGTTGGATATGGCACCTGAAGATCGTGCTAAAGAAGGAATTTTCCTGGGGTTTCAGTATCCGATAGAAATTCCAGGAGTTTCAACGGTTAATTTCATGAAAACCGCGGTTAACGAACATCGAAAGCACAAAGGCTTGGATCCATTAACAGCATCTGATTTCTTAAAGCTAATGCGCGATAAAAAAGCATTGGTCGAGATCGACTCGAAACTGACAAATCGTTCGGTAAACGAAGGATTTTCAGGCGGAGAGAAGAAAAAGAATGAGATTTTTCAAATGGCGATGCTTGAACCTAAATTGGCAGTTTTAGATGAGACCGATTCAGGATTGGATATTGATGCTCTTCGTATTGTTGCAAATGGGGTGAATAAATTAAAAACTGCTGAGAATTCAACAATTGTAATTACTCACTATCAACGTTTATTGGATTATATTATTCCTGATGTTGTTCATGTTTTGTTTGACGGCCGAATTGTAAAAACTGCCGGTAAAGAGCTTGCTCTTGAACTGGAAGAAAAAGGATACGACTGGATTAAAGAAGAAAACGGAAAATAGTAGAGGTGTTGGAAATTGGATTTATCTTATTTCTCATATCTATTATCTAATATCTAAAATAACATGGCCAACATAGATACAATAAATAAGGATTTCGCTGATCTGTTCGAACAAGGTAAGGAATTGCTTTCGAATGGTTCTTCTGATTGCATGAATAAGACTCGTGAAAAAGCCTTTGTTCAGTTTCAGGAATTAGGCGTACCTACTCGTGTCAACGAGAATTATAAATATACCAATCTAATACCAGCTTTCGATTATCCATACAATGTAAATCTTCGTTATATGGAAGTGGATGTTGACCTGAATGATATTTTTCAGTGCGATGTACCCGAGTTGGATACCAATATGGTATTGCTGACAAATGGTTGGTATTACGGAAATAATAAAGTGCTTACCGAATTACCCGAAGGAGTTATCGTTTGTGGAGTTCAGGAAGCAGCACAAAAATATCCTGATATTTTTAATGCTCACTACGGCAAATATGCCAAGCCCGAAGAGGATGGTATTGTAGCATTAAATACAGCCTTGGCAAAAGATGGTTTATTCATTTACGTGCCAAAAGGGGTTGTGATTGAAAAGCCGATTCAGGTGGTGAACCTTTTGCGTTCCGATCGCGATTTAATGGCAACTCAACGTAACTTATTTGTGATTGAGGAAAACGCGCAAGCCAAAATCATTGTTTGCGATCATACCTTAACACATCATAAATACCTAAGCAATTCAGTTACAGAAGTAAATGTGGCATCCAGTGCAGTGTTCGATTTGTATACCTTGCAAAATCAGCATTTGAATTCAGTAATATTGAATTCCATTTTTATTCGTCAGGATAAATATTCAAATGTGTTGACCAATACTATTTCTCTTTACGGAGGAACCATTCGTAACAATCATCACGTATTGTTGGATGGCGAGCATTGCGAAAACAATACATACGGAATGTATTTGATGGATAACAAGCAGCATGTCGATAATTTCACGTCGATAGATCATTCAAAACCGAATTGTTTAAGCAACGAGCATTTTAAAGGAGTAATGGATGGTGAGGCAACTGCAGCATTTGCAGGTCGAATATATGTTCGCCGCGATGCTCAAAAAACATTGGCCTATCAATCAAACAACAATTTATTATTGAGCGATGATGCTCAAATCAACACAAAACCACAGTTGATTATCGATGCCGACGATGTGAAGTGCAGTCATGGTGCTACAGTAGGTCAAATGGATGAGGATGCACTGTTTTATCTGCGCGCAAGAGGAATTGATGAGAAAGAAGCGCGTCAGATGCTGATGTTTGCTTTTGCTCACGAAATAATTGAAAAAATTAGAGTGGAGCCGCTTAAAGATCGAATTGATGCCTTGGTTGATACAAGATTAAGAGGTGAAATATCGAAATGCAATACTTGCGCACTTGCTTGTAAAAATTAGATTTAATTAATTCTGGTACTGTCGTACTTGATTCTCTTATAGAATGACAATAGATATCAATAAAATACGTAAAGATTTTCCCATTCTTGAGGAATTGATTCATGGTAAGCCTCTTGTTTACTTCGATAATGCCGCAACTACGCAAAAGCCTCGTCAGGTAGTTGATAAGTTGGTTGAGTACTATTACAAGTACAATTCGAATATTCACCGTGGCGTTCATTATTTGAGCAACAAATCCACCGATGGAAACGAGAATGCAAGAGTAATTGTGCAGAATTTTATCAATGCAAAACATTCGCACGAGGTGATTTTCACCAGCGGAGCCACCGAATCTGTAAATTTGGTTGCCAACTCGTTTGGCAATCGATTCATTTCCGAAGGCGACGAGGTGATCGTATCAGAATTGGAGCATCACTCCAATATCGTTCCCTGGCAATTAATTTGTGAAAGAAAAAAAGCGGTTTTAAAAGTATTGCCTTTTAACGATCATGGAGAATTGATGATTGAGAAATTGGACGAATTAATTACAAATCGTACTAAAATCGTTGCAGTAAATCACATCTCCAATTCATTAGGAACCATAAATCCTATTCGTAAAATAATTGAGATTGCGCATGCTAAAAATGTTCGTGTTTTAATCGATGCGGCTCAATCCATTCAACACAAAAAAATTGATGTTCAGGATTTGGATGTAGATTTTTTGGTTTTTTCAGGACATAAAATTTACGGACCTAACGGAATTGGTGTTCTGTATGGCAAAGAAGATTTGCTGAATGAAATGCCACCATGGAAAGGTGGAGGTGAAATGATTTCCGAAGTAACTTTCGAGAAAACTACTTATAACGAACTTCCTTATAAATTCGAAGCGGGAACGCCCAATTATATCGATGCCATTGGTTTAGGTGCTGCAATTGAGTATGTTGAGAATGTCGGAATTGAAAATATCGATTCTTACGAACAGGAATTGTTAAAATACGCAACCCAAAAATTGCTTTCAATTGATGGTTTACGAATTTATGGAACTGCTGCTGAAAAAACTTCAGTAATTTCTTTTCTGGTGGAGGGAATTCATTTCTACGATATGGGAATGCTTCTCGATCAAATGGGGATTGCAGTAAGGACTGGTACGCATTGTACCGAACCGGTAATGCAGCATTTCGGAATCGACGGTACTGTTCGTGCGTCATTTTCATTCTACAATACAAAGGAAGAAATTGATTCACTTTATAACGGAATTCTGAAAGTCTGCAAAATGTTTGCAGTAAAATAGTCCGTTGGTTCGATTTTCACAGATAGAAAATTATTGTAACTTTCGGCTGAAAAAAATATAAATTAGATACGTTCGCAGATTTGGAATAGGGGATTTTTTCTCATATCTAAAATCTCATATCTAAAATCAATAGTATGACAATAAACGAAATTCAGGAAGATATAATTGAAGAATTTGCAGGTTTTGAAGATTGGATGGACAAATACGCCTATCTAATTGAGTTGGGAACAGATCTTTCCGGTTTGGATGAAAAATATCAAACAGAATCGAATCTGATAAAGGGTTGTCAGTCTAAAGTTTGGTTCAATGCATCACTCGAAAATGGTGTTGTAAAGTTGGAGGCCGACAGCGATGCGATCATCGTAAAAGGAATTGCAGCTTTGTTGATTCGTGTTTTCAACAATCAAACTCCTGAAGATATTATGAATGCCGATTTAAAATTCATCGATGAAATCGGCTTAAAGCAGCATCTATCGCCCACTCGCTCTAATGGATTGGTTTCCATGGTGAAACAAATAAAAATGTATGGAATTGCTTTCAGTCACGTAAGCAAATAATCAGGAAAAGATGGGAAAAAAAGAAACAGAAGCAATAATCGTCGAGGTTTTAAAAACCATTTACGATCCCGAAATTCCAGTGAATATCTACGACCTGGGATTGATATATGAAATTGATATGTATGAGGAAGATGAGGTGAAAATCCTGATGACTCTTACAGCGCCAAATTGCCCGATGGCCGACCAAATTTTGGAAGAGGTAAATGAAAAAACTAAATCACTGCCGCAAATCGAAGATGTGACCGTTGTGTTAACCTTCGATCCGCCTTGGGACAAGGATATGATGACCGAAGAAGCAAAACTCGAATTGGGTTTTCTCTAAATATATCAAAGGGCTGTTTTTTTACAGTCCTTTTTTAGTTCCGGCTAATTTGGTTTCCGATTTTTGTTTTGGGCGTTTCCTTCGTTCCTCAGGTCGGGCTTTTCGTTTTTACTCCTCGCTCATTCTTCGCTGTGGGGTAACACTTCAATCCCTAGCGCAAAAGTTTTACTAATGCTGACTGGTTATTCTATTCAGAGATTAAAATTGATTTGCATGAAAAAAATAACGGAAAATGTTTTCGAAAATTAGAATTTGAGCGAGAGTTGTCAATAGAGCGTGCCACGTGCTGCTTAAGTTGGTTTAGAATACTGAAGAGCTTTCTATTGACTTGATTCTTTTGCTTACTTTTCTCATTTAAGGAGAAAAGTAAGAGCCGTCCGGCTTAAGGACAAAGCAATTGAAAAGATACAATGTTTAAATTTCAGAGAAATAAACAAATTTAAGAATGTTATGCTCTGACCATAACCAAGCAATCCATGTCAGGGTATGACTTGATTCTAAACCCAAAAGAATTATTTATTAAAATGAGCTTCTATATTAATTTGGTATTATTAGAAAATGCAACATGTTTATTCTACGTTTATCGTGAATTGTCGGTAACAATCTTAATTTAGCACAATGAATCTTACCCTCTCTGCCAAATCAAACCTCATAAAAGCCAAAGCTATCGAGCTTGGTTTGGATCTTTGTGGAATAGCAAAAGCAGATTTTCTGGAAGATGAGAAAGAGAATCTTCGATCTTGGCTGGATCAAAAATATCACGGAGAGATGTTGTATATGGCCAATAATATTGAGAAACGATTAGATCCTCGTTTATTGGTTGAAAATACCAAGTCAATTGTTGTTGTTGGTCTGAACTACTTTCCAAAGGAGCTGCAGCAAGATTCCGAAGCACCTGTTATTGCAAAATATGCGTACGGAAAAGATTATCACTTCGTATTAAAGGATCGATTAAACCAGCTTTTGGAATATATCAACACAGAATTTGGTGAAGTTTCGGGTCGCGCATTTGTCGATTCCGCTCCAATATTAGAGCATGCTTGGGCAAAAAAAGCAGGTCTTGGCTGGATTGGAAAAAACTCATTATTACTCAATCGTAAAATAGGATCATTTCTTTTCCTGGGCGAATTGCTGATTGATATGGAGTTGGAGTATGAGGAAGAAAAATATCAGGATTTTTGCGGAGGATGCAGTAAATGTATTCGTGCTTGTCCTACCGGAGCAATTACAGAACCCTATGTGGTGAATGGCAGCAAGTGCATTTCCTATTTCACCATTGAACTCAAAGGTGAAATTCCCGAAGAAATGAAGGGTAAATTCAAAAATCGTGTATTTGGTTGTGATATTTGTCAGGATGTTTGTCCTTGGAATCGAATGGTAAAATCCAATTCAGTTCCTGAATTTCAACCTAATTCTGATCTACTTTCTTTGTCAAAGGCAGAATGGGAGCACATGGATGCTCATAAATTTGGAGAGATATTCAAAAACTCTGCAGTAAAACGAACAAAATTCAAAGGATTAAAACGCAATCTCGATTTTCTTCATAAAGAGTGCGAATAGCTTATATTGAATTGCTTCCTATAGGTTTTAGTAATGAACTTTTGTTTTCGCTTTTTTTATATATTTATACATTCAATAAGTCGTTTTCACTTTTATTTTGTTCTTCTCGGTAAAATTTGATGCTCTGCGCATGAATTTTATTCGTCGTTTATATCAAATTTGATGATACACAATATCTACAATCTAACTACAAATGACAATACGCGTTTGTTTTTTCAAGTTTGGCAACCTGCAATTCCACCCAAAGCAGTAATTTGTTTGGTTCATGGCATTGGTGAACATTCTTCCAGATATCACAATTGGGCTGAATTGTTCGTTGAAAAGAACATTGCTGTTTTGAGTTACGATCAGCGTGGGCATGGTTTGTCTGATGGAAAAAGAGGAGTCATTCAATCTTACGAAAAATTAATGGATGATATTGATTTCGCTCTGGAGGAGGCACGAAACCTTTTTGAAGATGTCCCTTGTTTTCTTTATGGTCACAGCATGGGAGGAGGTGAGGCCTTAAATCATATGATTTCGCGAAAATCGAATTATTTAGGAGTCATTTCTACTTCACCTTGGATTGTTACACAGGCAGCACCTCCTAAAATAGTAATGTCTTTTCTTAGGCTGCTGGCAAATTTAGTTCCTTTTTTTAGTGTAAAAACGAATTTTGATACTAAAATGTTATCTCATAATAAGGATGTATGCATTAAATATGATGAGGATGAATTGGTACATCATATGGTTTCATTCAGATTATTTGTCGATGCTTATGATGCCGGATACGGTATTTTGCAGAATCCGGATAAAGTAAAAAAGCCATTATTGTTACTGCATGGAAATGATGATCAGATTACAGACTCCAATGCAAGTAAAATTTTCTCAGATGGAGTTAAGGATTGTTGTACATTTATTCAGTACGATAAAGCTTATCATGAATTGCATAATGAATTCTGTCATCAAGAGGTTTTTACATATATTATAAATTGGCTGGACGCTCTGTTAGCGAATAATAAGCAAATTATTTAGAATATGACAATTTTTAGAACTGAGGTAAAGATTCCAGCATCGCGGGATAAGTTTGGTTACAATTCAAAAGCAATTATGCTGGGTTCTTGTTTTACCGAGAATATTGGTGAGCAACTCAGCAAATATAAATTTGATGTCAATATCAATCCGTTTGGAGTAATTTATAACCCAATCAGTGTTGGCAATAGTTTAAAAATACTAATCGAGAACAAAAAATTCTCCGAAGAAGACTTAAATTTCGTCAATGATATGTGGTTTAGTTTTTCTCATCACGGACGATTTTCAAATGCCGATGTGAATGAGTGTTTGGATGCAATCAATACTGAAATTAAAAAGTCATCATTAGATCTTGCAAATTCAGATGTTCTTTACATTACATTCGGAACTGCCTGGGTTTATGAATTGCTCGATACAGGAGCAATAGTTTCCAATTGCCATAAATTACCAGCAAAGGAATTCCATCGCTACCGACTGGATGTTGATGAAATTGTACAATTCTATAAAAAATTGATTGTCTCTTTAGCAATTTTCAATCCGGATTTAAAAATTGTTTTTACGGTGAGTCCAATTCGGCATTGGAAAGATGGAGCACATGGAAATCAGCTTAGTAAAGCTACTTTACTTTTGGCAATTGAGCAGTTGGTGGAGTTGTTTGAACAGGTGTCTTACTTTCCTTCTTATGAAATTGTTATGGATGAGTTAAGAGATTATCGATTTTACGGAGAGGACATGCTGCATATGAATACCACATCTGTCAATTATATTTGGACTCGTTTTGTTGATACATATATGGAGAATGAAACACTTGCCGTGATGAAACGGGTAGATAAAATTGTTTCGGCAGCCAGTCATCGTCCTTTTAATCCAGACACGGTCAGTCATCAGGAGTTTATTACCAGTACATTAAGTGATGTGCAGAAGTTAGAGAGTCAATATCCAAATATTGTCTTTGATAAAGAAAAATCACTTTTATTAAAAAATCTTCACCATTAGTCTGGACATTCTCATTTGAATTTTGTAATTTGTTTTTCCCCTTCGGATAAAAAAATAGCTTCTGATTATCAGGCAGCTATTTCTTTTTGTGAAAAAACTTCATAAAATGATTAGGAATTGGGAAAAATAATCATTTATCTTTGCACCGCTTTCAAAGGAAAGTGTCCGGTGTTTAGCGTGATTTGGGGAGTAATTTTTTTATCACAGGAACGGGCTTTATTTTTTTTGAAATTTTTTCACTTAGGGATTAGGATTTATTAAAATAAATGATTTATCTTTGCACCCGCTTTCAGAGCTAACGAGCTTTTGGATCACTAGGAAACTTGGGGATTACAGCGAAATTACCCTGAAAAAAAAAGTTGAAAAAAGATTTGCAGATTAGGAATTAAATTCTTTATCTTTGCACTCGCTTTCAGAGACAGAAACGACTGTCTTATTAGAGAATGAAATTTTAGAACAGGCTGCCTTTTTAAGGAAGGGGAAAACGGCCGGCAGAAGTTCTTTGAAAATATTGGAAACAAGAAGTTAGGTAAATACAGGGAATAATAACCTTGTCAATAAAGAATTACGATAACTATAAATACATCCAGGAGCAGAATTACAACAAAAGTTTTTATACAACGAAGAGTTTGATCCTGGCTCAGGATGAACGCTAGCGACAGGCCTAACACATGCAAGTCGAGGGGTATAGGCAGCTTGCTGTCTAGAGACCGGCGCACGGGTGAGTAACGCGTATGCAACCTGCCTTTTACCGGGGGATAGCCCAAAGAAATTTGGATTAATACCGCATAATATATTTAGATCGCATGGTTTGAATATTAAATCTACGGAGGTAAAAGATGGGCATGCGTAGCATTAGTTAGTTGGTGAGGTAACGGCTCACCAAGACGATGATGCTTAGGGGGTCTGAGAGGATAGTCCCCCACACTGGTACTGAGACACGGACCAGACTCCTACGGGAGGCAGCAGTGAGGAATATTGGTCAATGGGCGCAAGCCTGAACCAGCCATGTCGCGTGCAGGATGACGGCCCTATGGGTTGTAAACTGCTTTTTTACAGGAATAAACTTTGCTACGTGTAGTGAACTGAAGGTACTGTAAGAATAAGGATCGGCTAACTCCGTGCCAGCAGCCGCGGTAATACGGAGGATCCAAGCGTTATCCGGATTTATTGGGTTTAAAGGGTCCGTAGGCGGGCTTTTAAGTCAGTGGTGAAATCCCGGAGCTCAACTCCGGAACTGCCATTGATACTGAAGGCCTTGAATTTAGTTGAGGTGGGCGGAATACGTTATGTAGCGGTGAAATGCATAGATATAACGTAGAACACCGATTGCGAAGGCAGCTCACTAAGCTAACATTGACGCTGATGGACGAAAGCGTGGGGAGCGAACAGGATTAGATACCCTGGTAGTCCACGCCGTAAACGATGATTACTCGTTGTGCACAATACACCGTGCGTGACTGAGCGAAAGCATTAAGTAATCCACCTGGGGAGTACGTTCGCAAGAATGAAACTCAAAGGAATTGACGGGGGCCCGCACAAGCGGAGGAACATGTGGTTTAATTCGATGATACGCGAGGAACCTTACCTGGACTTAAATGTAGATTGACCGGCTTGGAAACAGGCTTTCTCTTCGGAGCAATTTACAAGGTGCTGCATGGTTGTCGTCAGCTCGTGCCGTGAGGTGTCGGGTTAAGTCCCATAACGAGCGCAACCCCTATCGTTAGTTGCTAACAGGTTAAGCTGAGGACTCTAGCGAGACTGCCACCGTAAGGTGAGAGGAAGGTGGGGATGACGTCAAATCAGCACGGCCCTTACGTCCAGGGCTACACACGTGTTACAATGGCCAGTACAAAGGGCAGCTACCAGGTGACTGGATGCTAATCTCAAAAGCTGGTCTCAGTTCGGATCGGAGTCTGCAACTCGACTCCGTGAAGTTGGATTCGCTAGTAATCGTAGATCAGCAACGCTACGGTGAATACGTTCCCGGGCCTTGTACACACCGCCCGTCAAGCCATGGAAGCCGAGGGGACCTGAAGTACGTAACCGCAAGGAGCGTCCTAGGGTAAAATTGGTAACTGGGGCTAAGTCGTAACAAGGTAGCCGTACCGGAAGGTGTGGCTGGAACACCTCCTTTCTGGAGCTTGGAAGTATTGTACTATAGGAATTTTGATTCGATAAGAGTTATAGTCTGTATTTCCTGACTGATTGTTTTCATAAATTTATTTATACCATAACCCATAGCGTTAGGGTGTTTTCACCGCTAAGCAGGTAGGTAGTAATAGTCCTGTAGCTCAGTTGGTTAGAGCACTACACTGATAATGTAGGGGTCCGCAGTTCAAATCTGCGCAGGACTACTATTAAGTTATGAATTAAGAATTAGGAATTATGAATTACGAAATTGAAAGAGGACGTAATTTGGAATTAAAGATTTTTAATTAGTAATAGAGTGAAACGATACTATGGGGGATTAGCTCAGTTGGCTAGAGCGCCTGCCTTGCACGCAGGAGGTCATCGGTTCGACTCCGATATTCTCCACACAAATACGATGGTGTATTTAAAGTTCTTTGACATATTGAAACAAAATTAAAGTAGAAGTAACTAAAGTAAAGAAACAGGGATGAATACCGGTAACGGGATTTATTTTTGTTAACACAATAAGAAGTAATTAAGAGCGTATGGCGGATGCCTTGGCTCTCAGAGGCGATGAAGGACGTGATAAGCTGCGATAAGTCATGGAGAGGTGCAAATAACCTTTGACCCGTGAATTTCCGAATGGGGCAACCCACCTGTTTTAACAGGTATCCAGCAATGGAAGCAAACCCGGAGAACTGAAACATCTAAGTACCCGGAGGAGAAGAAAACAAAAGTGATTCCCCCAGTAGTGGCGATCGAACGGGGATCAGCCCAAACCTGTATTGTTTCGGCAATGTAGGGGTTGTAGGACTGCAATACGAGAAGTGGCGTGAAGTGGAAGTGTTTGGAAAGACACACCGCAGGGGGTGATAGTCCCGTACACGTAAGCAAAACCAATCCAGCAGTATCCTGAGTAGCGCGGAACACGAGAAATTCTGTGTGAATCTGCCGGGACCATCCGGTAAGGCTAAATACTCCTGAGAGACCGATAGTGAACAAGTACCGTGAGGGAAAGGTGAAAAGCACCTCGAACAGAGGAGTGAAAAAGTACCTGAAACCATACGCTTACAAGCGGTCGGAGCACCTTTTGGTGTGACGGCGTGCCTTTTGCATAATGAGCCTACGAGTTACTCCTCACTAGCGAGATTAAGGGCTTCAGGTCCGTAGTCGAAGCGAAAGCGAGTCTGAATAGGGCGTAAAGTTAGTGGGGGTAGACGCGAAACTTGGTGATCTACCCATGGTCAGGCTGAAGCTCTGTTAATCCAGAGTGGAGGGCCCAACCCGTTGACGTTGAAAAGTCTTGGGATGAACTGTGGGTAGGGGTGAAAGGCCAATCAAACTGAGAAATAGCTCGTACTCCCCGAAATGCATTTAGGTGCAGCGTCAGAGTCGAGAGTTATAGAGGTAGAGCTACTGATTGGATGCGAGGGCTTCACCGCCTATCAAATCCAGACAAACTCCGAATGCTATAACTTATATCTGGCAGTGAGCCCGTGGGTGCTAAGGTCCACGGACGAGAGGGAAAGAACCCAGACCATCAGCTAAGGTCCCCAAATGTATGTTAAGTTGAACTAACGAGGTGAGATTGCATTGACAGCTAGGATGTTGGCTTGGAAGCAGCCATTCATTTAAAGAGTGCGTAACAGCTCACTAGTCGAGCGATCCTGCATGGATGATAATCGGGCATAAAACATACTACCGAAGCTATGGATTTAGAATTTATTCTAACTGGTAGGGGAGCATTCCAGCGGCGCAGAAGCAGTGTGGTAATGCATTGTGGAGCTTCTGGAAAAGCAAATGTAGGCATAAGTAACGATAATGCGGGTGAGAAACCCGCACGCCAATAGACTAAGGTTTCCTGATCAACGCTAATCGGATCAGGGTTAGTCGGGACCTAAGGGGCAGCCGAAAGGCGAACTCGATGGACAACGGGTTAATATTCCCGTACCGGCATTAACTGCGATGGGGTGACGAAGAGATGAAAGCACCGCGAACTGACGGAATAGTTCGTTGAAGACCGTACGTGATGATAGATGCAGGCAAATCCGCATCTTGAGCTGAAAGTCGATAGTACTGCAATGCTACGGCAGCGCAGATAGTGTGCCTAATTTTACTTCCAAGAAAAACCTCTAAGCATCAGGTTAAAGCTGCCCGTACCACAAACCGACACAGGTAGTCAAGTAGAGTATACTAAGGCGCTCGAGTGATTCATGGCTAAGGAACTCGGCAAAATAGTCCTGTAACTTCGGGAGAAAGGACGCTCTCAGCGATGAGAGCCGCAGTGAAATGGCCCAGGCGACTGTTTATCAAAAACACATGGCTTTGCAAAAACGAAAGTTGAAGTATAAGGCCTGACACCTGCCCGGTGCTGGAAGGTTAAGTGGAGATGTTATTTTCGGAGAAGCATTGAAATGAAGCCCCAGTAAACGGCGGCCGTAACTATAACGGTCCTAAGGTAGCGAAATTCCTTGTCGGGTAAGTTCCGACCTGCACGAATGGTGTAACGATCTGGGCACTGTCTCAGCCATGAGCTCGGTGAAATTGTAGTATCGGTGAAGATGCCGATTACCCGCAACGGGACGGAAAGACCCCGTGCACCTTTACTGCAGCTTCACATTGATTTTGGGTAAGTAATGTGTAGGATAGGACGGAGACTACGAAGCGGGTTCGCCAGGACTAGTGGAGTCAACCTTGAAATACGTCCCTTTGCTTATCTGGAGTCTAACGTCTGACGACGGACAGTGTGTGGTGGGTAGTTTGACTGGGGTGGTCGCCTCCAAAAGAGTAACGGAGGCTTCTAAAGGTACCCTCAACACGTTTGGTAATCGTGTGAAGAGTGCAATGGCACAAGGGTGCTTGACTGTGAGACATACAGGTCGATCAGGTACGAAAGTAGAGCATAGTGATCCGGTGGTTCCGCATGGAAGGGCCATCGCTCAAAGGATAAAAGGTACGCCGGGGATAACAGGCTGATCGCTCCCAAGAGCTCATATCGACGGAGCGGTTTGGCACCTCGATGTCGGCTCGTCACATCCTGGGGCTGGAGAAGGTCCCAAGGGTTGGGCTGTTCGCCCATTAAAGTGGCACGCGAGCTGGGTTCAGAACGTCGTGAGACAGTTCGGTCCCTATCTGTTGTGGGCGTTGGAAATTTGAGAGGATCTGACTCTAGTACGAGAGGACCGGGTTGGACGAACCTCTGGTGCATCTGTTGTGGCGCCAGCTGCATTGCAGAGTAGCTACGTTCGGAAGGGATAAGTGCTGAAAGCATCTAAGCACGAAGCCTACCTCAAGATGAGATTTCCTTTAAGGGTCGTTGGAGACTACGACGTTGATAGGTTGCAGGTGTAAAGGCGGTGACGTCAAAGCCGAGCAATACTAATTACCCTAAAACTTCTGAGTGGGGTGTTCATTTCTGAATTTTTTCGGAAGTTATTTTTACTTTGATTTTTTTGATATGTCTATGATATTATCTTGAGGGTGTAAGCCCAATATTAGATGAATGATTTTAGGTGTCTATTGCATCGGGGTTCCACCTCTTCCCATTCCGAACAGAGAAGTTAAGCCCGATAGCGCCGATGGTACTGCCTTTTTGGTGGGAGAGTAGGTCGACGCCAACTTTTAAAGAGTCTTGTTCCAATGAGGAATGAGACTCTTTTTTGTTATATGTGTAAATTTTTAGAAGCAGAATTTCAATACAGATCCTAAATATATTCTCCTCTTTAACTCTCTCTAAGGTTTTTTAACCTATATTTTGAATCAATCCATTCAACTTAATAACAGTTTGTTTATCTTTGTTGGCTATGAAACAATTCTTCCTATTAGTAACAATTTTAGTTTGTCTTTGTCTGAATTCTTATGCTCAGGTATATGATGGTGGTCCTGATAATCTTCAAAGAGGTAAATTGGGAAATAGAGATAAATTGGGAAAGGAAGGTAATGAACTTGACAGTTTAGGCTACAATAATGTAAAATCTGTTATAAAGAGTTGGAAACTTACTGATTTTGCTTCGAGAAATGAGTCAGTTGAATTGGATACAATTTTGGGCTTTCAACATAATTACAACCCAATATTTAAAAAGAGTATTTCCAATACTTATTTAGGCAATTTAGGTTCTCCATATTTATCAAATATTTATAGAGATCGTAATGTCAATGAACAGTTCCTACCATTTTTGCCTTATAGAAACTATATGCTTAAACCGGAAGATATCGTATTCTTTAATACAACCACACCTTTTACAAGTGTTTATTACGAAACTGGTGGCCCTAAGGGACGAGCGGAGAATTTATTGAGAGTGTTGCAAACACAGAATATTAATCCTAACTTGAATGTGGGTGTTAGTTATAACTTAATTTCGAGTGATGGGCAGTATCAAAATCAGAAAACAAAGTTGTATGATTTTAGCTTTTTCTCTTCTTATAAAAAAGAAAGGTACGGGTTGGATTTTGTTTTGAATCAAAATAGTCTGAATAACGAGGAGAACGGTGGATTGTCTGAAGATACTGACTTAACTGATAAAAGTGAGGATCCGGAAAATTTGAAAGTACGGCTTTATGATGCTAAAAGTAAATTGACCAATTTTAATTTTTTCATGAATCATTCCTACGGCATTGGTGAAGAAAGAGAAGTTATTCAGGAGAAGGATACAACTTATTCTTATCCTATAAATTTTATTTATAATTTTAAGTATGAATCAGATAGTTGGAGATATAAGGAAACAATAATCGACAATTCTTTTTATTCACATTATTATTATGATACTAAGGCGACATTTGATAAAGTTGAATATTCAAACATTAGAAATACGTTTCAGCTTGTATTTAATGAAAATAAAAACAAGTGGATTCGTTTGGGAGCTAGGTTTGGAATTATAAGCGATCTTGGAAAATACAACACCAGATTAGCGGTAAAGGAAATTTCCTTTCATCAAGCGGACACGAAAATTCATAACAATCAACTTTTTGCCAGTTTGTTTAGTTCAGCAGGTTCATCTTTAAACTGGAATGCAACCGGAAGGTATGTATTCGAAGGATATAAGCAAAATGATTTTGAGCTAAAATATGAATTAACAAAATGGATTGGAAAAAAAGATTCAATTCATCACGGGGTATCTGTTCTTGCTAAATTAAATTCTAAAACACCTGATTTTCTTCTTTCTAAGTACTATGGAAATAACCAGCAGTGGAATTTGAATTTGGATAAGATTACAGAATTAGAGCTTGGAATTGAATATTTTAATGAGAAAAGGAATTTAAAAATAGGTGGGCAAATTAACCAAATTGATAATTATACTTATTTTGGACTGGATACTATTCCAGAACAAACAAGCAAAGGAATTACGGTATTGACCGGATATTTAGAAAAAAGATTCAAGTTGGGAAACTTTTATCTAAACCAAAAGTTAGTTGGTCAAAAAGGATCTGAGGATAAAATTTTACCATTACCAACTTTTTCAATCTATAGTAATAATTATTATAAAAATACATTTTTTAAAGGCGCACTTGGGCTTCAAGTAGGATTTGCAGTGCATTACAATACTGCATTTTATGCCCCTAACTATATGCCATCAACAGGACAGTTCTTTTTGCAGAATCAGAAAGAAATTGGTGATTATCCTAAGGTTGATGTATACTTTAATTTTAGAATTAGACGTACTCGAATATTTGTTATGTATGAGCACATGAACGCGTCGATTGGCAGTAAAAATTATTTTGTTGCTCCACACTACCCTCTCAATCCAGCCATGTTAAAATATGGACTAATCTGGACTTTTTACAATTAAGGATTTATTATAAAAACCAAGAACTGGAATCAAATATTTCTAGGTTGGAAATCTGATTTTTTCTAATTTTTAATTAGGAAAGGAAAAAGTTATGTCTGGAATCAAATATTTAAAATTATTGATCCCCGTGATTTTCATGGTCTTTCTTCAGACTTGTAATCAAAACCGTAAGATGGTTGGGTTGCAGATTGAAGAGAAACCAGTTGTGGAGTTAAAACATGTAAAGCTTCGTGGGAAGTTGCGTGTGGTTACGGATTACAATTCCACTAATTACTTTGTATACAAGGGGCATACAATGGGGTTTCAATATGAAATGCTGGAAGCTTTGGCTAAACACTTAGGTGTTAAACTGGAGCTGACTGTAAACATTGATTTGGTATCTGCTTTTGCTTCTTTGGAACGAGGTGATGTGGATTTATTAGGGATGAACTTGGCAGTAACAACTGATCGCATGGAGAAATTCAATTTTACGATTCCTCACAGTCAGTCGCCACAGGTATTAATTCAGCGGAGTCCTGTTAATGATTCTACTGGTTTCATTAGGAACAAGGCTGATTTAGGAGGTAAGCGAATTCATGTACAGGCAGGATCATCATTTCAAGAGCATTTGGTAAGACTCTCTAATGAAATGGAAATGCCTATTGATATAGTAGTTGTTGATATGTTGGAGGAGGAGGGGCTGATATCGATGGTTGCCAGTGGTGAGATCGATTATACTATTGCAGATGAAAATGTTGCGATGGTTAATTCTTCGTATTATCCGGGTATTGAGTTTAAGACAAGTGTGAGTTTACCTCAGAATCTGGCATGGGCCTTGCGCAAAGGCGCGAATCATTTAACTCATGATGTTAATATGTGGTTAATGGATTTTCAAAAAACGAAAGAATACAAACGAATATACCAGCGATATTTTAAGAGCAGCCGAATTGAAGAGATGATGCAAAGTGAGTATTTTACTGTAAAAAGTGGTAAGATTTCGGATTTTGATGATCTTCTTAAGGAAAAAGCGAAAATAATAGATTGGGATTGGAGATTGCTGTCAGCGTTGATATCTCAGGAATCTAATTTTAATCCTAAGGCGCAATCATGGGTTGGAGCTTTTGGTTTAATGCAATTAATGCCCGAAACTGCTTATCGATATGATGTTGATTCACTTTCTTCTCCTATTGAGAATGTTGATGCCGGAGTCAGGCATTTGAAATATCTAAAAGGGAAATTGGATGAGACTCTGTCTGACAAGACGGATGAGTTGAAATTTTTACTTGCATCTTATAATGTTGGATTAGGACATGTGCTGGATGCCAGACGTTTGGCTGAAAAAAATGGTAAGAATCCTGATCAATGGAAAGGAAGCGTCGACTATTATTTATTGAATAAATCGAAACCGGAGTTTTTTAATGATCCTGTAGTAAAATATGGTTATTGCCGTGGTTCGGAGCCTTATCAGTATGTGAATAAAATTTTGGAACGCTATAGTAATTACCAAAACATTGTATTACTGAATTAGGCCGGCTCGAAGAAACATTTCTCTTAATTCGGATAGAATCATTGCAGTGGCTCCCCAAATTTTGTGCTCTTTTGCTTGAAAATAAGGAGCGTGAATTTCGAATCCGTTTTTGTTAATTGTGAAATTGCTGATGTTGTTTTTTCCTAATAATAGAGAAACGGGCATTTCGATTATTTCCTCAACTTCGAATTCATTCAATTTAAATTCGGGTTTTTTTTCGCAATATCCTAATACGGGTAAAACCATAAAATTACTGACCGGAATGTAAAGTTCTGTTAAGAAGCCTAATATTTTTATTTTTTTGCAGTCGACACCAAGCTCTTCATTTGTTTCGCGAATTGCAGTTATTGTTCTGTTTGCATCACTTTCTTCATATTTTCCTCCGGGCAAACTAATTTGGCCGCTATGGCTGTTGTTTCCTGTTGTTCTTTTCATGAAAGGAATATACAATTGACCATTGTGAGGATAAAATAATAATAAAACACTGCTATCCCTGGCAATACTAGGATCACTTGTTTTAAGGGCGTGATCCCGAATCGACGGGGACATTAGATTTTGAGCCTCGAAACCAGGCAATCCATTATTTAGTTCATTGTTTACTAAACTGGTAAATTGTTCAAGGTCAAATATCGTTTCTAAAGTACTCATAAAGGCTTTTTTCTAATAGTACTTAAAGATAACAATAATGTTTCCCTCTAATAAGAAAAAATTATTAATCTTTTTTAGATCTGCAAAAAGTAACCCCGAAAAAAATCGGGGTTTAAGTTATTTTCTAAAGTTTTTAACAAATTGTTCTACTTCAGGAACTCCTCCCTGATAAAGAAGATATCCATTATAAGGTTCTCTTTTTGTTGTTTCATCGTTTATAGGGTTTTGCATAATGTCAATTACCTCTTGTCGTTTGGTGGTTTGGCCTAGTGTCCATCCCAATTTAATATAGGCAGCTTCGGGTAACATATTATCAAGCGGAACAATTCCCATTGAGAGTAAGTCTCGTCCTGTATCGTAAACAAACATGTGAGTGTAACCCCAAAGAGTTTGAACGGTCATGAATATATGAACCCCTTTTTCAACTGCTCTTTTTAAGGCAGGGTAAACCGGTTTGTTGACATGACCAAGGCCAGTACCAGCGATAATTATTCCCTTATAGCCACAGTCAACTAATGCATCGATAATATCGGGTTGCATATTAGGATAGTAGTACAGTATTGTAACTTTTTCTTCGAAGTAAGGAAGGATTTTTACGTTTCGATCTTTTCGTCGGTGATTGTATTGTTTTTTAATTGCTTTAACTCCTTTTCTGGTAACCGTAGCTAAAGGTGTATCGCCAAGAGTTCGGAAAGTAGATCGATAACTCGAATGCATTTTTCTCACTCTGGTTCCCCGGTGCAGAAATCCATATTCATCTGAAGTTGGGCCAAACATACAGACCATTACTTCTGCAATATCACCATGACCGGCAGCCACTGCTGAGTGCATTAAATTTAAAGCTGCATCTGATGACGGTCGGTCTGATGATCGCTGAGAGCCTACTAAAACAATTGGAACGGGTGAATCCTGAACCATATAGGTTAAGGCGGCAGCGGTATGATGCAATGTATCTGTTCCATGAGCGATAATAATTCCATCAATCCCGTTTTCAATTTCTTTTCCAATTGCAATAGCTAAGGAAATGTATTGTTTTGGCCCCATATTTTCACTGAACACAGCAAAAACTTTTTCGGTAGATAGGTTGCATATATCGGCCAGTTCAGGAACAGATCCATAAAGTTCTCCAGGCGAGAAGGCCGGAATTACAGCTCCTGTTCTATAATCTAAGCGGGATGCTATTGTTCCTCCGGTTCCAAACAGCTTTACAGCTGGTTGTCCGTTTGTATAAGGAAATTCTTTTTCGGGAACTTTATAATTGGCTTTTTTGTAACCGGTTTCCTTCATTTCTTTTATGGTTGTAACATTTATTCCGATGTTGTAACCTGTTATTATTTTAAGCACAATGTGTTGGTCATCATCGTTTTCTGCTCTGGGTAAAATCGTTCCGTCGAATTCGCCTCGGGTGGTAACAATATGCGTTTTGCCCCATACCCGAACACTGTATTTTTTTAGGGTCTCAAGAGCCATTCCTTTGTATCCTTGAAAAATATCTTCCATTAGTTAAGTCGTTTGTCGATGTTTATTCTTAATTCCCTTAATTCTATATTCCCAATTGCCTGACGGTGCAATTGCCCCATGATCCAGTGACTGGCATTTTCACTGTTCTCTGATGGATGTAAGTCCTTAAACTTTTCTTCCAGAAAATCAATTGGAGCGATCAACTCGGCCAGACTTCTTTTTTTAAATTTTAAGCTGATTAACATGGAGGCAAAATCCATACTTGGGTTTTGGTAGAGAATAGGGAACAGGTATCGTGCAATGTTTGGATGTAATTCCTGATCGTGAATGAACTTGAATAGTCCGACTAATTTTCGGTAATTGAATTCGGGATGGATGCTGTATTTTCCAATGATGTTTTTATAAGTGTGTCCAAAAAATATTGCGGTACTTTTAGGATCGAATTGAAATCTGTCAGCTATTTCTTTAATAATTGGATACAGATCTTTACTGAGAATAAAATGATGAGAATCTTTAGGTACTCCCCATTCATTCATTTGATTAATTCGCTCACAAATATCATTTGGTAAATCTTTACCAAGATTATTGATGTATTCATCAGATAAAGGAATTGGAGCAGAGTCTGTATCCGGATACATTCGATCGGCACCAGGCAGAACTCTCTCAAAAATTGTTGTTCCATCGGGCAACGATTTGCGTGTTTCGTTTGGGACACCATCAAAAACCATTTTACAACGTTCTTTTATTGTTTCGATTGCTGTAGGGATATCTTCTTTCGCTCCCCAAATAACTAATTGTGCATCATTTGAATTTGATCCTAATTTGGCAAGTATTTTACCAAAATCTTCTTTTGACAGCAATTCTTCTTCTTGCTCTGAATGTACTAAATTGGGATGTTCGATACAGGCAATTACTTTTAAACGCTGGGCAATTTCATTGGCAAAGTTTTGACCTGGTTGGGTGAAATGCGATAGTAATCCCTTAAATTCCGGAAGGTTAACAGCAATAATCTGATGTTCTTTTTCTTTGCATTCAATTAAGGGGGCATATGTGAAATTATAGTCGTGATAATCTAGTTCTTGTGTGAAAATGCACCAATCTTCTTTTTGAATTCGTTCGATTAATAGTTTTTTGATATTTAGCAAAGCCCATTGTCTGAAAGCCTCATTGTGTGAAAGTTCCGGAATCCATTTGTTGTGAGCAACTCCTTTAATTTCAACTCTCGATCCGCCTTTGCAGCTAACATTTACGTCTTCGCGGCCTGCTCCCATTCCTGTGCGAACCAATCCGGTGCTTCTGTTTAAAAAACGGATGTATTCTGCAGCTTCGCGCAATTCATTGGGAGTGTTTAGTTCGGGGGCAGTTACTGTTTCGATGAGTGGTGTTCCAAGACGGTCTGTTTTATAATACCGCTCATGTCCTATGTCTGAGATCTCACGGCAAGAGTCTTCTTCGATGCTTAATTGTATCAAATTCACCTTTTTATTGCTTAGTTGAATTTGTCCGTTTACACCTAAAATTGCGGTTCGCTGAAAGCCTGTTGGTATACTTCCATCCAAATATTGTTTTCGGGTAATATGTACTTCACCAACAATATTTAATTTGCACAAAAGTGAGATTCGAAGTGCAATTCCAAGAGCTTCCTGATTAATTCTAAAGGGAGGAGTATCATCAATTTCGTAAGTACAGGCTGTTTCGTTGTTGATACGATATATAATGTTTTTTCGGGTTTTAAACTCCATTAGCGCCGTGCCGTCATATCCGCCAAGTTCGCTCATTGCAGGGCGCATATGTCGTATTATTTCAGCATCGAAAGCTCCGTTTTTGTGAAAGACACCACAGGGACAGTGACAAAACAATTTTTCTTTTGTGTCAAGTTGCTGATGAACTTCCAGTCCGGACATGAAACCAATTCGACGATAATCGTCCTCGGTGGCTTGTTGGCGGGGGACATAGCCAATTTGTTCTTTGGTTTGGAGATAGTTTTTGTTGGGTGTGAATATAGTATTCATTGGGTTAGTTTTTAGTAACCCCAAAAAATACTAATAATCTGTTGGTTAAGAAATGATTTAATTCAGGTTTGCCCCCTGTTTTAATGAATTTTGATTTTGAAATTAGGGTGTAAACGGCAATCTGATTTTATAGCCTTTACTCTCAATATCTGCTTTTATTTTTGCTCCAATTGCTTGTCCCCACGACATTCCGGCCTGCATACTTTCAGTGGTGATTTTAGGTAATTTTTGGGCGATTCTTTTTCCGGCAACCGATTCGTAAAAATCAATCATGGCTAATACATCCTCGTGAGAAAGATTCTGCCTGTAGATTGGAAGAAGCATTTTGATTAAATCATTAACTGAAGTATTCACGAATTCAACTTCAGCTTTGTCCCAATATTCAGTTGGAATATTTGATTCCTGACTTCGTAGTTGAATAATCATCGCTTTAATTGATTCCTGATAGCTGGCTTGTGATCCGTTTATCTGAAACAGATATTTTAAATCTTTTTCGTACGTGTTGGTTTCTTGCCCTGAAGAAGCGAATGTAGATGTCGAAAGGGTAAGAAATAAAAACAATACTATATTTTTCATGGTTTTTTAATTTGCTGAGAGTTTTTTTATTTCGTTAATTGAAGATGATCAAGTATTTTGGAAACTATGATTTGCCTTTTAGGAGCATCATCAGAATTTTTAATATCGATATTAATTGCGAAAAAATATACATTCTCTCCTTTTTCAAGATAGCCAACATACCATCCAATTTGCTTGTTTACTCGAGCAACCCATCCTGTTTTTGCTCTGATTGTATAATCAGGAGTCTGTTCAACAATCATTATTTTTTTCACAATTTCTTGATTTTTTTGCGAAAATGGAAGTTGGTTAAAATATAATTTTTGCAAAAAATCAATTTGTTGGTTTGGGCTGATTCTAATGTCTCCGCTCAACCAGAAAACATCGATTCCTCCGTTTATATTTTTGTTGCCGTAATCTGATGTCTCTACCCAATGTTTCATTCTTTCTTGGCCAATTCTTCTTGCCAGCTCCTGATAAAACCAAACAGCAGAATATTTTAATCCGCTTTCCAGATTTTGATCCCTATTCCATTCGTTATATCCACGATCGATACTATCCCACTTAATGATTTCTTTTTCATCCTGAATCACTCCGGTTTCCAAAGCAATCATCGAATTAATTATTTTGAATGTGGAAGCCGGCAAAAATGCTGAATCTAATCGTTTCTCATTAAAACTTAATCCGGCATCATTTTTTAAATCATAAATGGTAAAACAGCCATTGATTTTTTCTGATTTGAAAATACCTTCTAAATCGGAAGAAGAGTAATTGTTTAAAATTGAATTTGATTGTGGTGAACAAGCAAAAAGGATAAACAATAAAAAAAATGAAAGTAAGGTTTTCATGATAAACTAGTTTGTAGTTGATAAAACATCCTGTTTTTTGTATACCATCCAAAATAATACAATTCCAAGAGAACAAAGAACGGTTGCAAGAATTGATCCTTCAAAACCAAATTGTCCTCCGGTAAGCATCTCATTGCCATTTATGGTTTGGGAGATGAATGTTTCTGATTTTGTTCCGCTAACTTCGAAACCGAAAATTGGTCCCTGAAAAAAATTCCAGCTAAAATGAAGAGCCAATGGAAACCACAGATTTTTAGTGAAGATATAGCCAATTCCCAGAAGTAATCCGGCAAGGAAAATGTTGGTCAGTCCTACAAGAGACAGGTTTGGATTCATTAAATGAAGAGCCATAAATACCAGAGATGATAAAATTAAAGCTGCATATCTGTTCATAGAAACCATAAAATTTCGAAGCAGATATCCTCTTACAAATACTTCCTCGTTTATTGAAACTAAAGTAAACAGTACTACTGACTGAGCTAATCCGATCAAATTAAAAGTAATGGAATCAAACGTTAAGTTTCCGGAAAAATATAAAATTAAACTGCCTGCTCCCATCATGATAAAACCTGCCAACAATCCGTAAAGAATATCTTTTGTTCGTTTTTGAAAGGAAAAACCCAAATCAATCATTTTCTTTCGATCAATAAATCTCGTAAAAATCCAAATGATCAATAAAGTGCCAAAAGTTGAAAATGCTTGTATAATTAAAAATCCAAGGGTTGGAATTTGAGATATATTTTTGAAGACCTCTAAAATATTATCATTTGAAATGGCAGCCCAGATAAAGGCTCCCAAAGCTTGAAAAATTACGCTGACTATAAAGAAAGGTATAATGATTAGTACTGCTCGAAGCCATCCTTTTTTAATTGCCGGTTCTTTTGTGATAGAATTCATTAAAAAATGTGTTTTGGTTAGAAAGGATAAAATTAACAAAATCCTGATGTTATAAAAGGGAAAAATAAGTTACGCTTAGTTTATTGTGACATAAAAAAGGGTTGTCCGAATAAGAACAACCCTTTATTTATTACTCATTTATACGATACCCTGTGCAATCATGGCATTGGCAACTTTTACAAAACCGCCAATATTTGCACCATTCACGTAGTTTACAAATCCATTTGAAGATTTTCCATACTTAACACATGTGGTGTGAATATCCTTCATAATCCTTTTAAGCTGATTGTCAACTTCCTCGCGGGTCCAGCTTAAACGCATCGCGTTTTGAGACATTTCCAAGCCAGAAACAGCAACACCACCGGCATTGGCCGCTTTGCCGGGACCATACAGAATTTCATTTTTAATATAAATATCCACAGCTTCGGGAGTAGAAGGCATATTAGCACCTTCCGAAATGCAAATGCAACCATTATCAATTAAGATTTTCGCTTCTTCAGCATTTATTTCATTTTGTGTGGCACTTGGCAAAGCAACATCACACTTCACTCCCCAAGGTCTTGCGTCTGGATAGTAGGCAACATTGTATTTCTTGGCATATTCTTCAATTCTGCCTCGTTTAATGTTTTTAAGTCTCATCACGTAAGTGAGTTTTTCTCCATCAATTCCATCCGGATCATGAATAAAACCTGAAGAATCGGATAAGGTAACCACTTTACCTCCTAATTCATTCACTTTTTCGACAGTAAACTGAGCAACATTTCCCGAACCGGAAACTGTTACGATCTTGCCTTTCAGACTGTCATTTTTAGTTTTCAGCATTTCTTCGGCAAAATATACATTGCCATAGCCGGTTGCTTCGGGACGGATTACACTTCCTCCCCATTCTGCACCTTTACCGGTTAAAACGCCTGTAAATTCGTTACGTATTCGTTTATATTGACCAAATAGATAACCAATTTCCCGGCCTCCAACTCCTATATCTCCGGCAGGAACATCTGTGTTTGGCCCAATGTGCTTACATAGTTCAGTCATAAAGCTTTGGCAGAACCGCATTACTTCATTATCCGATTTTTGTTTTGGATCAAAGTCTGAGCCCCCTTTTCCGCCTCCCATTGGGAGTGTGGTTAAGCTGTTTTTGAAAACTTGTTCGAATGCAAGAAATTTTAGAATACCAAGGTTTACCGTTGGGTGAAAACGCAATCCACCTTTGTATGGGCCAATTGCACTGTTCATCTCAATACGGTATCCGCGGTTCACTTGAATTTCCCCTTTGTCATCAACCCAGGGAACCCGGAAAATTAAGATTCTTTCAGGCTCTGAAATCCTCTCCAGGATTTTAGCTGTTTTGTACTTTGGGTTTTCCTCTAAAAAAGGAAGTAATGACTCCACCACTTCGTGAACAGCCTGATGAAATTCAATTTCTCCTGGTGTTCTACTTTTTAATTTGTCCATAAATTCCTTGCTGGAAGGAGCCTTTAACATAGTTGTCATGGTAATTAATGTTTAAGTTAGACATGAATTATACTGGGTGTGAATGAACGTGATCGTAAATAATACCGGTTAGTATTTCAAATTATCCTTATCTGAGTGATATTGATGGTCAAATACTAATCGGCATTATTCCGGTTTGTTTTTGATTTCAAAACGGAATACCAGCGATCATATTTAAAGGTAAAAAAGAAATCCCTCAAGGTCAAGGGCTTAGGTTTCACTTAAATTGTTTAAATTTAAAAGAGCCTACAAACAGTAGTCAAATCACCACGATCTTTTTACAATTTTTAATGCATCTACGTAAGTAAACCGAAAATGTATGGAATCAAATCCAGGTAAAGAGCAGGGAATCAATAAGATTATAGCTGAAAATATTGAGCGTTTAAAAGAACTTTCCGCAATTAATCAAACAACAGGTATTATTAAGGAAGGAAAATCCATTGAGGATACTTTACAGCAAATCTGCTTTATTCTTCCTAAAGCATGGCAATATCCGGAGTTCACGGTTGCCCGTATTGTATTTGACGGACAAGAATACCTCAGCCCCGGATTTCGTCTCTCGCAATGGACACTAACACAGGAATTTTTAACAATCAATAATCGAAGCGGACGAATTGAGGTTTGTTATGTGAAAAAATTTCCGCAACAAGATGAAGGGCCTTTTTTGAAAGAAGAAAGGCATTTGATTGAAAATATTGGGAATATTATTGTTGGTTATATCAATAGTGAAACGGGAAAAGAACTGCTCAGCCAAAAAAGGAAAGTTGACCCTAAAAAGAAGGAAATAATAGGCCCCTATGTTCCGGTTACGAATCGTAAATTATTACAGGATTTCTTAAATAAAAACAACGCCGACCGGGATATTTATCATGATTTAATGCCCTTTAAGGTAAAGGAAATATTGTTGGTTGCGAATTTATACGATGCTTATTGTATTGAACGCGAAGGACGTTTTTCAGAACAAATCTCCAGTGAATATCATCAGCTGAATCTAACATCAATGCCCCGGGTTACAGGAGTTTCAAATTTGGAAGAAGCCATGGAGCAATTGCACTCCAGACATTTTGATATGATTATATTAATGGTTGGAGTAGATAAAAAAACGCCAATCGTTTTAAGTGAACGAATTAAAAAGGAATTTCCCTATATATCTATTTTTTTATTGCTGAATAATGATGCCGATATCGCTTTGTTCGAAGAACAACGGACAGAGCTGAAAAGTGTAGATAAAATATTTGTGTGGAATGGCGAATCGCAGGTTTTCTTTGCAATGATTAAGAGTTTGGAAGATAAGGTGAATGTTGAAAATGATACCAAGATTGGATTGGCCCGGGTAATTTTACTGGTTGAAGATTCGGCGAAATATTATTCCAGATACATGCCAATGCTTTATCAGAGTGTTTTGGCGCAAACCCAGCGAATAATCAATGACGTAAGTACCGATGCTCAGTATAAGATTCTTCGTTTACGGGCGCGACCTAAAATATTACTTGCCTCGAATTACGAAGAGGCAATGGATATTTATTATCGGTTTCGGGAGTATTTGTTGTGCTTAATTTCGGATGTGAAGTTTAAAAAAGATGGAATATTCTTAGATGATGCCGGAATTCGTTTGGTAAAAGAAATCAAAGAAGAATACCCAAATCTACCGGTTATATTGCAATCGTCTGATGTTTCCAATGCCAGCCATGCTTTTAAGCTGAAGGCTAGTTTTATCGATAAAAACTCTGAAACACTTAGAGGGGATATTCGTTTGTTTATTCGTCAGTTTCTGGGCTTTGGCGATTTTGTGTATAAAGATGCCATGGGCAATGAAATTGCTACGGCAAAATCATTAAAAGAATTTGAGGATTATTTGTATCATATTCCGGGCGAATCTTTGGTTTATCATGCCAAAAAGAATCATTTTTCTTTATGGCTGATGGCTCGTGGAGAGATTCGGGTTGCCAAAATGATTGCACCCTATCATATTACAGATTTTAAATCGGCTGAAGATGTCCGGGATTATTTAATTAATGTAATTCAGAATTACCGGAACGAAAAAAATAAGGGAAAGGTTGTAGAGTTCAATGCCGATTTTGCTCTTAATACCAATAATATAGTCACTTTGTCTACTGGTTCGTTAGGTGGAAAAGGGAGGGGATTGGCTTTCATCAACTCCATGCTTTTTAATCTGAATTTGAGCCGTTTTGTTCCAGGAATAAATATAAAGGCGCCTATGACTGCAGTAATTGGTGTTGATGAATACGAATCATTCTTAGATCGAAATAACCTTTTAGACCGAATTAAGGATTTGGATGATTTTGAGCAAATTCAGTGGCTGTTTAGGGTTGCAGAATTAACGCATCGTCTGGTTCAAAAAATAAGAATCATGCTAATGAATTTTGAGAAGCCACTGGCGATCCGATCTTCCGGATTGTTTGAAGACTCATTGCTTCAGCCGGTAGCAGGGGTTTTTCAAACCTACCTTGTGCCCAATAATCATCCCGATTTAGATATTCGGGTTAAGCAGGTAACCGACGCTGTAAAATTAGTTTATGCATCCATTTTTTCCAACGATGCAAGATTGAATGTTTCTGCCATGAATTATAAAATAGAGGAAGAAAAAATGGCTGTGGTTATTCAGGAAGTAGTAGGAAACCAGTACGGATCAGCTTTTTATCCTCACATTTCGGGCGTAGCTCAATCGTACAATTATTATCCTTTTGGGCACATGAAACCCGAAGAAGGATACGCCGTGATAGGTGTTGGTTTGGGCAAATATGTTGTAGATGGAGAAAAGGCATTTCGCTTTTCTCCTGTTTTCCCAACTATTGAGAATAACAGTGCGAAAGATCAATTTAAAAATTCGCAGGTAGAATTTTATGCTGTTGACCTCAACAAAAAAGATTTGGATCTTATGGAGGGTGATACGGCAGGATTAATTCGTTTGGATATTGATGAAGCAGAAGAACATGGTAATTTAGTGCATTGTGCTTCTGTTTATAATTCCATGAGTGATACAATTAGTCCTGGTTTGGATGTTATGGGACCAAGAATCATCAATTTCGCCAATATTTTAAAATACAATTATATTCCACTGGCAAAAACAATTGAACTTGTTTTGGATATCATAAAAGAAGCGATGGGTTCACCGATTGAGATAGAGTTTGCCGTCGATTTAACGAAAGATAAAGAAGGGAAGGCTTCGTTTTATCTTCTGCAGATAAAACCTTTGGTTGGTAATATAGATGATTACCATATTGATTTGAATGAAATTGACAGAAGCAAGCTTTTGATGATTTCTGAAATGAGTATGGGAAACGGATTGGTAGATGATATTGTTGATGTTGTTTATGTTGTGCCCGAATTATTCAAAAAAGATTTGACTCTTGAGATTGCGGATACCATCTCAAAAATTAATCTTGAAATGAGAGAAAAAAACAAACGTTTTGTATTGATTGGTCCGGGGCGTTGGGGCACCCGCGACCGATGGATTGGAATTCCTGTAAAATGGAACGACATCTCCTTCTCGAAATTAATTGTGGAGACAAGCTTTGAGGATTATCCTTTGGAAGCATCATCCGGATCTCACTTTTTTCACAATGTAACATCAATGAATATTGGCTACAGCTCCATTCACCACCATTCAGAAACATCCTTCATCGAATATCAGTTACTAAAAAAACAGAAATTAATTGGGGAGTATGGCGCCGTTCGTCACGTTCAGTTTAAAAACCCATTAAGTATTAAATTGGATGGTAAAAAACGACTGGCTGTTGTGAGTTGGGAATGATATTTAAAAATGAATGGAAATGCCTAAAGCCAGATTCCAGATATCATAAAACTTAACATATTCTGTTCTTATGCCTTCTAAAAGATAATTGTCAATTGTTCCAATTTCGGTGTAAAAATCGATTCCTTTAATTATTTTATAAGGAAGAGGGTGGTAAACCATAGCGCCGACAAAAGGAGCAAAATGTATTTTATTCTGAAAATAATAATCATTGGGGAAGTAGTTGGGTAAATTTCGGTAGGTATTGTGAGTTGAACCAAAATTGATACTTAAGCCTGCCGTTGGAGCAACTACAAAATCACCAATGTGAAATTGTTTGATAAGAAATGTGTTCTTAAATGCAACTGTATTTAGAGTATGAACATGTGAATGTATTGATGTACTGCCATACATTATAGAAAGACGATACCAGTCTTTTGCCAGATGGTAGGTGATTCCGGCAGAAAGGAAACCTATATTACCTGCGTATTGAATTTTTGCATCGCGAGGTAAATACCATTTTCTTTTTATCGAATCAGTTTGGACTTCGTTAAGATTACTACCCAAGGCTGATAGGTTAAAACAGCAGCAAAATACTAAAATGTGTATTATATATTTTTTCATTAAAAAGCGATGTTTTCAATCGAATAATTACCATTATCAACAGTAATTACCTGATAGTGATTATCAGCAATATCACCTCCTACCAAAAAATCTGTTTTGCCATATTTTTTGCCGTGATAAAAGCTGTGTGTATGGCCATGTATGGAGAGTTTAATATTGTTATTCTCAAGTATTTGATTTAGAATTGAATCTTCTCCGTCATATTGATCTGCATAAGGAGGGATGTGTGAGACCGGAATCACAAGATCAGCACTGCCATCATTTTTTAAATTATCATTGAACCAATCAAAATCAGGATTTGTGTTTTTTCTTTCCCATACAATATTATCAAACATTACAAATTTGCAGCCTTTGTAAGTAAATGTATAGTTGTTTTCACCAAAGGAGGTTTGGTACAATCTTTCGCCATTCGATAAGAAGTCGTGATTTCCGATTACCGTAAAAAAAGGAACATTTAGATTTTCCAGAATTTCGTTGCACCATGTAAATTCTTTGTGAAGGGCACTTAATGTTAAATCGCCGCCATGTATTACAAAATCAATATCGTCTCTTTTATTTAAAGCCGTAACAGCATTATTGAATTCATCATAAAATGTGTGAGTATCTGTTATAAAGGCGAATTTAAACGTTTTATTATTATTGACAATCTTTATTTTATCCAGATTTTTAGCGGTTAAATCTCTGAATTTATTTTTTACTTCATTATCATATGGACTGTATTCATAAGGCAGACTGCATCCTGGGAATACTCCCAAAATTGCAGACAGGCATACCAGTCCGTTGGTTTTTATAAAATCACGCCGGATCATATTTATACGTTTTATTCTTTAAAGGGAATTCAAAAAAAGGTAGGATGCAGTAAAGATATCAGATAAATAGGAGAGAGATAAAAATGATAACATTTCTTAACATTTTTAACAATTCAGATTGCTCTGCAACTATTTTAATCAAATTTAATCGCCTTTGCAGGAGTTATTTTTGTAATTAAATAGGAGGGAACAAGCAACATCGAAACCGTAGCAATTAAACTGCCAATATTCAGAAGAATAATGTGAGTGATTTTAAGATTGATTGGTACGGTATCTACATAGTAGTTGGTTGGATCTAAAGGAATAATTTTAAAAAAGTACTGAAGCAGACACACGGAGATTCCAATAATATTTCCCCATAATAATCCTTGTCCGATAAGCATAGCAGATTGGTAAAGAAATATCTTTCGAATCGACCAGTTTTCTGTGCCAAGTGCTTTTAAAATTCCAATCATATTGGTCTTTTCCAGAATAATAATTAAAAGCCCCGAAACCATATTAAAACCGGCAACCAGTATCATCAAGCTTAAAATAATCCATACATTCATATCGAGCATGTCAAGCCAGCTAAATATTTGCGGATATTTACGAACAATGCTTCTTACTTTTAAACCGGCGCCATCATCGGTAAATGATGCAGCTGTAATTCCTTTTATCTGTTGATCGATAAGATCTAAATCGTCAAAATTATCAATGAAAATTTCGTAGCCGCTAACCTGATTGTCACTCCAGTCATTTAATTTCTGAATGTGTTGTATGTCGCAGATAAGGAATAGTTTGTCGAATTCTTCCATTCCGGTATTGTATATCCCGGCAACGGTAAAACTTCTTACTCTGGGTGGTTGCTGAATAAAATAAACCGATAATTTGTCACCTACTTTTAATTGTAGAAGATTTGAGAGTTTTTCCGAAATCAAAATATCGTTACTTTTGGTACTGTCGGTGAGCTGAATGGTTTTTCCCTCCACCAAATGATTCTTAAAAAAACTCCAATCGTAATCTTTACCTATTCCGTTTAAAACAATTCCTTGAATATCCGCTTTTGTTTTAAGAATACCCGGTTTCGTTGCAAAGGATTGTATGTGCGAAACTCCGGGTATTTTTTCAATGCTGCTTACTGAGATTGCATTTTTTTCGATGGGCTTAGTTTCAAACGACGAGTTGTTGTCGTAATTTGTGATTTGTATATGAGAACCAAAACCGATAACCTTGTTGGTAATTTCAGATTTGAACCCGGTAACAATAGCTACAGCCAATATCATTACTGCGATGCCAAGAGAAATACTTATTTTGGCAATACTAATAATAGGATGAGATATATTTCCACCGCCTTTTTTGCTGATGGTAATTTTCTTAGCTATAAAAAGTTCCAGATTCAAATTGAGATTTTTTTATTATAAAAGTTTGTTATTATAGTTTGCGTATTTCTTCAATAAAATATTTTGTTGATTGTCAGGTTATATAAGTTGCGACCGTTTTGAGGTTTAAATTAATGTCCCCAAGCTATAGTCTAATAAGCTATTGTTTTTAAAGATTAATACAAAAGTAGTAATTTCGGGTTTACAGATGTGAAAAATTAGTTAAATGAGAAAAATAAAACAATCGATTCAATATTGTGTGCTGTGTTCATACTTTTTGTTTGTAGTATGTATAACATCTTGTGCACAAAAACAATCAGATTCATTAACAACCGGAGCCGAAAATTTCACGGAATATATACCTCTGTTTAAAGAGAAAAAAATTGCAGTTGCCGCCAATCAGTCCTCATTGATTAAAGGCGAACATTTGGTCGATGTATTATTGGCAAAAGACATTCACATTACAAGAATATTTAGTCCCGAACACGGCTTTAGGGGAGATGCTGACGCGGGTGAGAAAATTACCAATGGCATAGATGCGAAAACAGGATTGCCGATTGTGTCCCTATATGGAAAGCATTATAAACCTTCGGCTGCTGATTTAAAAGATGTTGATATTGTGGTGTTTGATATTCAGGATGTTGGTGTTCGCTTTTACACATACATATCCACACTGCATTATGTGATGGAGGCTTGCGCCGAACAGGGAAAACAGGTAATTGTTCTCGATCGGCCAAATCCAAACGGACAGTACGTGGATGGACCAGTCCTGGAGATGAAATACAGTTCCTTTGTTGGAATGCATCCGGTGCCTGTGGTTTATGGCATGTCGATTGGTGAATATGCCCAAATGATTAACGGGGAAAAATGGTTGAAGAATAAAGTACAATGTGAATTAAAAGTGATTCCATGCAAAAACTGGAACCGGGAGAAATCCTATTTACTGCCGGTAAAGCCGTCGCCCAATCTGCCAAATCAATTGTCTGTTGCTTTGTATCCGTCTCTGTGTTTTTTCGAAGGAACAGTGGTTAGTGCCGGTCGTGGTACAAATTATCCGTTTCAAGTATACGGACATCCATTTTTTACCAAGGGTGATTTTGAGTTCACGCCAAGAAGTATTCCCGGAGCAAGTAAATACCCAAAGTTTAAAGGTGAAAAATGTGTTGGGTACGATTTACGTAAGATAAATGCGGATGACTTTCGAAAGAAGAAAAAATTGGATCTGTCTTTTTTACTAAATGCTTATAGTGAATTAAAAGCCAAGTCTGATTTTTTCAATTCTTTTTTTGAAAATCTTGCAGGAACAGCAAATCTGAGAACTCAAATTGAAAACTCCATACCGGAAGAACAAATTAGAGAGAGCTGGAAAAAGGATCGCAAAAAATTTATGGCAATTCGAGCGAAGTATCTTATTTATCCTGACTTTACTGAAAGGTAGGTAGAAAGAGAAACAGAAGCACCGGAGTGAAAGGAAAGTTGTATCGACTAAGTTGCAAATCCGATGTTCTGTTTCTGAGGGATTCTTTTATTTGTGGTTGAATTTGTATTCGTCTTTAACAAGAGCAAGTTTACAAAAGAGAAATTTAGGAAGTATAAACTGACTATTAATTATGTGTTAATTACGATTTGTTTTTTCAGATTTAGGAGCAGAAATTAACAATTGAATAGCGTGAAATTAATTTAGATTTTCTCAAAATAATAAGTAAATTTAAAGGAGTGTTCAATAAATAAAATATTTAAAATGGCATTTACCTTGCAAATTAATGATAAGGCTCCGGATTTTGATCTGATAGCTACCGATGGAATTCGATATAAATTAAACGATTTTAAATCATCTAAACTTTTAGTTGTTTTTTTTACTTGTAATCATTGCCCGTATGTTATCGGCTCTGATGAAGATACCAGAATGATTGCTGATAAATACATTCCAAATGGAGTCGAATTTGTGGGAATTAATTCTAATTCAGCAAACACTTACGAGGAAGATGATTACAATCATATGGTAACACGAATGGAAGAAAATGATTTTCCATGGGTTTATTTGTATGACGAAACACAAGAAGTGGCAATGACTTACGGTGCACTGAGGACTCCACATTTTTATTTGTTTAATGAAGCACGCAAATTGATTTATACAGGAAGAGCTGTTGATAATCCAAAGGATACTTCTAAGGTTTCAGTCAGAGATTTGGAGAGAGCTGTAGATGAATATTTGGCTGGAAAAGAAATCTCTGTTCCGGTAACCAACCCGATTGGCTGCAACGTAAAATGGGATGGGAAAGACAAACACTGGATGCCGGCTGATGCCTGCGATTTGGTATAAAATAAAAAAACGGCTCCAATTTTGGAGCCGTTTCTGTATCTATTTAGTAAAGCCTTTTAGCTTTATCCTTTTACCTGTTAAATAGTCCTTCCCGGATAAACCTTCAATGCTTCAGCAAGAGTTTCCATCGCTTTCGCCAACTCTTCTTTTTTAAGAACGTAAGCAATACGCACCTCATTTTTGCCTAAACCTTTAGTCGCATAAAATCCAGTGGCAGGAGCAACCATTACAGTTTGGTTTTTGTATTCAAAATCCTCTAAAATCCACCGTGCAAACTTGTCAGCATCGTCAATTGGAAGTTTTACTACGGTGTAGAAAGCTCCTTTAGGAGTTGGACAGTAAACGCCATCCATATCATTTAAAGCAGCCACCATAAAGTTACGGCGATCGATGTATTCGTTGTAAACTTCGGTGAAGTAATCTGCAGGTGTCTCCAAAGAAGCTTCGGCAGCAATCTGTCCAAAAGCAGGAGGACACAAACGAGCCTGAGCAAATTTTAAAGCGGTGGTAATTACATCTTTATTTTTTGTTATCATCGCACCAATACGAACACCACATTCGCTGTAGCGTTTCGAAACAGAATCAATTAGAATTACATTTTGCTCCAAGCCTTCCAACTTCATAGCTGAGAAATGTTCTTCGCCATCGTAACAAAACTCACGGTAAACTTCGTCTGAGAAAAGGAACAGGTCGTGCTTGATAATCAATTCACGCAATTGGTTCAATTCCTCTTTTGAGTACAAGTAACCAGTTGGGTTATTTGGGTTACAAATAACAATTCCTTTTGTTTTTGGGGTCATTAATTTTTCGAATTCTTCAATTGCAGGCAATGCAAAATCATTTTCGATACTCGATGTAATTGGTTTCACAACCACACCGGCAGCTACAGCAAAACCATTGTAGTTTGCGTAAAATGGCTCCGGAATCAAAATCTCATCACCAGGATTCATACAAGTCATCAAAGCAAAAGTAATTGCTTCCGATCCACCGGTAGTAATCAACATTTCATTTTCGTCCACGTTAATTCCGATGTTCTGATAGTATTTCGCCAATTTTCTGCGATAAGAGATATTGCCCGCCGAATGAGAATACTCAATCACCTTTTCGGTACAATTTCTAATGGCTTCCATGGCAACCTCAGGTGTTTTAATGTCCGGCTGACCAATGTTTAATGGATACACAGTTCTTCCTGCAGCTCTTGCAGCTTCAGCGTAAGGAACCAATTTGCGAATTGGTGACTCAGGCATTAATCTTCCTTTGTCTGATATTTGTGGCATTTGTTACGTGTTTATATATTTATGAATGAAGTTTTTTGTTGCTCAAAAGTAGATAAATTTCCATGTAAAAAAAATGATTTTTATTGCTTTTCAGCATCCCGTTAAAAATCTGAAATTTGCACTCCAAACTAGTGATTTTAAAACAAATGCATGGTTTCATTCTTCCCCTTATTTTTATTGCAAAATACTTACAGATCGCTTTCCTACAGATTGTTGCTTTTTGTTGAAGATATATCTCTCAGATTTTCTTAATTTTGAGCCAAATTTTTTTAGTAGTATAGATTTTTAAATTTTAGTTAAACACATGGAAATCCCAACAAAGTACAATCCTGCAGAATCGGAGGACAAATGGTATAAGTATTGGATGGATAAAGGATTCTTCCACTCTGTACCTGATGAGAGAGAGCCGTATACAATTGTGATACCTCCGCCAAACGTCACCGGAGTGTTGCACATGGGGCATATGCTAAACAATACAATTCAAGATGTATTGGTGCGTAGAGCCAGATTGCAGGGAAAGAATGTCTGTTGGGTGCCGGGTACCGATCACGCATCTATTGCGACCGAAGCTAAAGTTGTAAACAAACTAAAGCAGGAAGGCATTTCTAAAGGGGACATTACCCGTGATGAGTTTATGACACATGCCTGGGAATGGAAAGAAAAACATGGCGGCATCATTTTGGAGCAGCTGAAAAAATTGGGTGCGTCATGTGATTGGGAGCGTACAGCTTTCACCATGGACGAATCTCTTTACGAATCGGTGATCGATGTTTTTATCGATTTGTATAAGAAAGAAAAGGTTTATCGTGGTGTTCGTATGGTGAATTGGGATCCTTCGGCACAAACAGCGGTTTCCGACGAGGAGGTAATCTATAAAGAATTACAATCGAAACTGTACTATTTAAGATATCAGGTGGAAGGCAGCGATGAGTACATTACCATTGCAACCACCCGTCCTGAAACAATTTTGGGTGATACGGCAGTATGTATCAATCCAAACGACGAACGCTTTGCCCATTTAAGAGGCAGGCGTTGTATCGTTCCTTTGGTGAACCGTTCCATTCCAATTATCGAAGATGAGTATGTTGATATGGAATTTGGTACCGGTGCTTTAAAAATTACGCCGGCTCACGATATTCATGATTACGAAATTGGCGACCGTCATAATCTGGAAACCATCGATATTTTTAACGATAACGGAACCATGAGTGAGGCAGCTCAGCTTTATGTTGGCAAAGATCGTTTCGAAGTTCGTGATTTAATTATGCCCGATTTGGAGAAAGCAGGCAACTTGGTGAAGGTAGAAGATTACGTGAACAAAGTAGGTTTTTCGGAACGCACCGATGCCGTAATCGAACCTAAATTGAGTATGCAGTGGTTCCTGAACATGAAAGAATTGGCGAAACCGGCTTTGGAGCATGTAATGAACGACGATATTCAGCTGCATCCTCCAAAATTCAAGAATACCTACCGTCATTGGATGGAAAATGTGAAGGATTGGTGTATTTCACGTCAGTTGTGGTGGGGACAACGAATTCCGGTTTACTACTTGCCCGAAGGTGGATTTGTAGTAGCCAAATCAATAGAAGAAGCTCTTGTTGAAGCAAATGCCAAAACAGGAAAAACATACAAAGCAGAAGACTTACGTCAGGATGAGGATGTGTTGGATACATGGTTCTCTTCATGGTTGTGGCCTATTTCTGTATTCGATGGTATTCGTAATCCCGAAAATGAGGAGATCAAATACTATTATCCAACCAACGATTTGGTTTCCGGACCGGATATTCTGTTCTTCTGGATTGCCCGAATGGTAATTTCAGGTTATGAGTACCGAGGCGAAAAGCCATTCTCTAATGTATATTTAACAGGTATTGTTCGCGACGAATTGGGCCGTAAAATGTCGAAATCATTGGGGAACTCCCCTGATCCTTTGGATCTGATTGCCAAGTACGGTGCCGACGGGGTTCGGGTTGGAATGCTGTTGTGTTCTCCTGCCGGAGGCGATTTGCTGTTCAACGAGAACCTACCCGAACAAGGACGTAATTTTACTACCAAGATCTGGAATGCATTCCGTTTGGTAAAAGGTTGGGAAATTGCCGATATCGAGCAACCTGAATATGCCCGATTGGCAACTGAGGTTTTCCATGCGCGTTTAAACAACACCATGGAAGCTTTGGATGAGCAGTTCAGGCAATATCGTATCAGCGAAGCCTTAATGACTGTTTACACCTTATTCCGCGATGAATTTTCATCATGGTATTTGGAAATGGTGAAGCCTGCCTATCAGCAGCCAATCGATCGTAAAACTTTCGATTCAACCGTAGCTCTTTTCGAGAAGTTGATGCAGTTACTGCACCCATTCATGCCTTTCTTAACAGAGGAAATATGGCAGTTACTTGCCGATCGTACCGATGAGGACAGCATTATGGTTTCAGTGATGCATAAGCCGGATTCATATGACGCTAATTTGTTAGCTAAGTTTGAGCAGGTAAAAGAAGTGATTGTTGCTGTTCGTAACATCCGTAAGCAAAAAAATATCGCTTTTAAGGAAGTTTTAGAGATGAACTACAAAGCAAAAGAGGATAATTACGATACTTCTTTCGATTGTGTGGTGTCTAAAATGTGTAACCTTAGCGATATTACTGTTGCAAACGGAGAAATGACTGGCGCAATGTCGTTCATTGTAAATGCTGTTGAATACTTTATTCCTTTGGGCGACTTGGTCGACGTTGAGGAAGAATTGAAGAAAATGGAAGAGGAGTTGAAATATACCAAAGGCTTCCTGATTTCGGTTCAAAAGAAAATGAGCAACGAGCGTTTTGTAAACAATGCACCTGCAAAAGTCATCGAAATCGAGAAAAAGAAAATGGCCGATGCCGAAGCTAAAATCAAAGTTTTAGAAGACCGCATTGCCAGCATGAAGTAATTCTCATTCTACATATAATATGAAGAGGGTACCTATGTGGCACCCTCTTTTTGTTTTATCAATTGTACCTCTTAATCTTTATTGTCTTGAGAAATGTTCTTCCGAAAAAACTTCGATATATTCTTGATCTTTAATATTAGTATTGAATTTTTCGTCAATCTCAGTAAAGCTAAATTCACCTTCATCATCTTTATCAGAATTTGTATATTCTATATCATCTGATGTTATAATAAAAGTATCGTTCTGAATAGAAATTCTTAAAATTTCGGAATCTGCTTCAAACTCATCTAATGAAGGGTAGGTTATTAGTAATTTTGTGTTATTTTCCAGGAGTTCCCATTTCGCAGTGAAAAAACCAAATTTCACTGTTCCATCAGTGTTAAATGTAATTTTGTTTTTTCCGTTAGGATTTAAAATAGGATCTGTAATTTCATAGTTGACATCTTTATTGTCCATTTTTGTGATTACGATTTTAGATGTCTCCCACGTTCCAACTAATCCTGTTGGTTTTGTGTCATCATCTTTGTCGCATGCAACAAATACAGTTGTTAACATTAAAAATAAACTTAGTAGTGTAATTGATCTTTTCATATTTTTTGATTTAGATTAATTTTCGGTAAAAATAATATTATTTAAATATATTTCATGGTACAAGAATATTTTTTTTATAATTATTATTATGCTGTGCGTAATTTTAATTAAGAAAAAGAAAATGGCTGATGCCGAAGCTAAAATCAAAGTTTTAGAAGACCGCATTGCCAGTATGAAGTAAAAGAAGTATACTCTATTATATTAATGCCGTTTCATTCATTTGGAACGGCATTTTTTGTTGTGTGCGTATTAGCTTGATCATTTCATAGGGAACATTCGACATCTTGTACCTGTTTACTTGATTTTCTATTGCTGATAAAATATAAGTTTAATGTACATCAAACTATATTTTAATGTACATCAAAATTATTTTTCATGTACATCAAAAATGATTACCTTGTAGGTATAAGTTAGAACTTATCCTTAGAAAGGAGTCAACTTGTAGTAAGGAACAATTCAAATCATCGGCATATGGCAGTCTTCTATAAAGCAGTGAAAATAAAAACACCATTGAGTAAAAATGGTAAAGCTGAAATGTATTATCCCCGGGTAGCTAACCGACGGAAGGAAAACTTAAGGGATATAGCAGAACGTATTTCGGACATGTCCTCTTTTAACAGGTCGGATGTGGTTGGAATTTTAGAGGCATTCACTCAAATTATTCCTCAGTTGCTGAAAGATAACAGTAGTGTTGAATTGGGAGATTTGGGTACATTTTCTCTTCATATTTCGGCCGAAGGGGTAGATTCGGAAGAACTGGTAACACGACATCGTATTAAGAAAAGTACAATTGCTTTTCGTCCCGGTAAAAGGGTGAAGCAAGATATTGCAAGAGTCGATTACCGAAAAATTCCGAAGAAGTGAAAGAGATCATTTTCTTTTTTGCCTGAAGTAAGAAGCTAAGAACTTTTTGCTGGTTTTTTGATCCATGAAAATGGGTCTTATTTTGTTCGTAAAATAAATTTTCCGTTGCAAACGGTTGAAGATTGGGACTGATTAGAATATTGGAGAAATAATTCTTTAATTTGTAAGAGATAAAAGAGTCTTAAATCTGAAAAGAAGGATGTAAGGCAGTTGTTGAATAACTTACGGATATAAAAGGCAAAAATGGATACCATAAAACACATCCCCGAAAACGGGAAAACAAGAGTCGTAATTATTGGTGGGGGATTTGCAGGCTTAAAGCTTGCCCGGCAACTGGTAAAAACAAAGTATCAGGTGGTTTTAATTGATAAAAACAATTTTCATCAGTTTCAGCCATTGTTTTATCAGGTGGCAACCTCTGGTTTGGAGCCAAGTTCCATTGCTTTTCCTTTGCGGAAGATTTTTCAGAAGCGGAAAAATGTGCATTTTCGAATGGCTGAATTGTTGGAGGTGAATCCAAATGTGCAGGAGATATATACAAGTCTGGGGTCGTTGAAATACGATCATTTGGTATTGGCGACCGGTGTGGATACCAATTACTTCGGAAACAAGAACATCGAGGAGTTTGGTATTCCCATGAAATCGGTGTCCGAGGCAATTTTTCTGCGCAATTCAATTCTTCGTAACTACGAAAAGGCGTTGAACGAATCGGATCCGAAAAAGGCAGCCAATTACATGAATATAGTATTAGTGGGTGGTGGCCCAACCGGTGTTGAATTGGCGGGTGCTTTGGCCGAAATGAAAAATGAAATCCTGCCAAAGGATTACCCGGAGCTTGATTTTTCTTTAATGAATGTGTATTTGTTCGAAGCGTCAGATCGATTGTTGAGCGGTATGTCGGAGAAAGCATCAGCGAAAGCGAAAACTTACTTGGAGAAATTAGGGGTAATTGTGAAAACTGAGGCCCGGGTTGCCGATTACGACGGACTTAAAATTAGTTTGGCGGATGGAGAGGAGTTTTTCTCATACGCTTTGGTTTGGGCTGCAGGAGTTGTTGCAAATCCTATTAAAGGAATTTCGGAGATTGCCGCAAGTCGTGGAGGAAGGCTTCGTGTTGACATGTATAATAAGGTAAGTGGTTTAAACAATGTGTATGCTTTGGGCGATTTGGCTTTGCAAAAAGAAGGGGAATATCAGAATGGTCACCCGCAGGTTGCACAGGTTGGTTTGCAGCAGGCTGGTGTTTTGGGTAAAAACCTCATAAATATTCAACAGGGAAAAAGCATGAAGCCCTTTCATTATAAGGATAGGGGATCATTGGCAACAATCGGAAAGAATTTGGCTGTTGCTGATTTGCCTGGAATTAAAACACAGGGTTTTTTGGCGTGGATCCTTTGGTTGTTTGTGCATTTAATGGCAATTGTGGGTGTAAAGAACCGATTTTTCATTTTAATTAACTGGGTTTGGAATTATTGGACTTCGGATCAATCGCTGCGGGTTTTAATTCGACCGGATAAACGAAGTTTTACTGATCGGGCTTCAAAAAGGCATCAGGTTAAAGATCCAATAAATTTAAATTAGTATTGATTGAGATTCTTTATTTCTATAATTTAGGGAAGCTTGAATGCACCAATTTTACTGAAGATTGGTGCATTTTTTATTTTTGGCACAGGCTTTGCATCTATTCAGTCAAAGTATACCGGTACTTGACTTTTAGAAGATTCGTCCCTACCATAGGATGACAGTATTGAAAGCCATACAAGAGTGTAAATTGAGTATTTAAATTTCATCCTGCACGAAAGGGCTATTTGGCTTACACATTAAAAACTAAATGCCATGAGAAAGTCTGTATTTTATAAGTTGACTGCCAGTATAGTATTGGTTTCAGCAATCGCAATTTCTACTACAAGTGTATCTGCTCAGCGCAGATCGCAGCAAAATGAGAAGACTCGTTACGAAGAACGAAATAAATCAACTCGTTTGAAAGATGCTGATCGAAATGAGAAATACAACAAGAGTCGTTATTCAGATTACTCAGATCGGAAAAAGAATAACACGTCTAATAAGAAGAGTACGAAATATCACAAAGAGCGGCATGCAAATGGGTATTCAGGTCAATATAAAAACGGGCATGTAAACAGCAATAAGCGTTGGGATCGGAATCACAATGGCGGATCGCATGTTAAATCTTATCATTCCTCAGGTGATCGTTACAGGAGTTATAATTATCCAAAAATGGTTCATCCCAATCAACGTTACAGAAACTTTTACAACAATCATGGAAACAATTGTTATCGTCATGATCGTTATGGAAATGTAGTTTTAAGATTTGCTGTTGCGCCGGTTGTAATCCGACATAGTTACGGAGATTACTACTTTTCGGATGGAGATTATTACAGATTCTATCCTGAAGTGGGATATGTTGTAGTTGATGCGCCAAATTCTTTGTATTTCTCTTATGTTCCTGATAACTGCCATAGGATTTTGCATCATGGAAATGAATATTACACAAATGGAGATATGTGTTTTGTGAAGTATAGAAATGGGTTTAGATTGGTGAGTGCTCCTGCCGGAATACATTTATCTTTGAGATTTTAAGTGAAAGACTAATTACATGAGCACTACTGAACAGTACTAAAATAGACTTATCTTTTAAAAATTAAAAATACGGGGGGGTGGTTTGTAAAAAAGACAAAAATGGTCTTAAAATTTACAAAACTACACCCTTATCTTGTAAAAAATGACGTTTTGTGGCTTGCACACTTAAAAATGGGGTGTTTTGCTGTGACTTGTTTTTCTTTTGAGTTGATACCTGATCAATAAAGGGAGTAAGAAGGGTAGAAATATAAGATAATCTGCTTGTGTATATACTTTTTAGGGGTGTATGTGAAAAATCTTATTTTTTGCACTCGAAAACGATTTCGGGGAGCTGTTGTAAAACAGGTTTTCGCTTGGGTCAATCAATGGGTTTTATCTTCTGTGTGTTTCGATTTTATTGGGATTTATTACTTTTTATGTTGTGTGTTCTAAATTCTGAATTCCGCTTGGATATTCAGTGGAAACTAGGCTATTTTATCCCTCAGTAACAAATGATAACAACAACACAATTTAAAACAAGCGTATTATGACAAGGGATGAATATTTAATGGATCCAAATAAATTGGTTCAATTCCTGCAAAAGCCAAGCAACGAGTTCACAAAAGAGGACCTGACAAGATATATAGGAGAGAATGGAATTAAGATGATTAATTTCCGATACGTTGCTGAGGATGGAAAATTGAAAACATTGAACTTTATTATTACCGGGAAAAGCCATTTGGATAGTATTCTATCTTCGGGCGAGCGAGTTGATGGATCAAGTTTGTTCTCTTATATAGGAGCAGGTTCAAGTGATTTATACGTGATTCCAAGATTTAAAACGGCATTTGTGAATCCGTTTTCTGAAGTGCCGTGTCTGGATATTCTTTGTTCGTTTTATACTGCTGAAGGAAAACCAATGGAAAGTGCTCCTGAGTACATTCTAAAAAAGGCACATGAGAACTTTAAAAAAACAACAGGCCTTACTTTTAAGGCAATGGGTGAGCTCGAATATTATATCAAAAGTTCAAATCATACATTATATGCTGATGTTGATCAGAAAGGATATCACAGTTCCCGGCCTTTTACTAAATGGGAAGGTTTGAGACGCGAAGCAATGGTTTTAATTGCTCAATGCGGAGGGAAAATAAAATACGGACACTCAGAGGTTGGGAATTTCTCGGCAGGTGATGATGGTTACGAGCAGCATGAAATTGAGTTTTTACCGGTTGAGGCAGAAGATGCAGTTGATCAGTTGGTGATTGCAAAATGGATTGTAAGAATGTTGGCTGCCCGTGAGAATGTATTGGTGAGCTGGGCTCCAAAAATTACTGTTGGCAAAGCCGGCAGTGGTTTGCATATTCATATGTTGGTAGAAAAAGACGGCAAAAATATTTGTATTGAAAATGGAAAGTTGAGTGATACGGCTAAGAAAATGATTGCTGGTATTTTGAAACTTTCAGGAGCTTTAACAGCTTTTGGAAATACGATTCCGACTTCTTATTTGCGTTTGGTTCCGCATCAGGAGGCTCCGACTTACGTTTGTTGGGGAGATCGCAACCGCTCTGTTTTAGTGAGGGTTCCTCTTGGTTGGGTAGGTGCTGCGGATATGATTAAGAGTGTGAATCCGTTCGAGCCGGCTGATGCAAGAGATTTTTCAGGTAAACAAACTTTTGAGTTCAGAGTGCCGGATGGTTCTGCAGATATTTATTCGTTGGTGGCTGGTTTGATTGTTGCAGGCCAGTATGGATTGGAAATGGAAGATGGCTTGCAGGAGGCTGATGAATTGTATGCAGATGTAGATATTTTTGCTCCGCAGTATAAAGAAAAATTAGATGGTTTGAAACAATTGCCGACTTGTTGTTGGGAGAGTGCAGATTGCTTGCTGGAGCAAAGAGAGGTTTTTGAGCGAAATGGTATTTTTACAAAAGGAAGAATTGATGCGGTTGTGAAAAAATTAAAACTATATGAAGATTATGGGTTGAATGACCGGATTCTGGGTAATGAAGTTCGAATTATGGAGATTGTAAATGATTACATTCACTGTATGTAAATTTGGGAAAATACTTACTAATAGGTTTTTATAGGGGGTAGTCCCGCAACGAAAGTTGCGGGACTTTTTTGTATGATTTCATTTATTCTTTGTATGCAAATGAGTAGGATTCATCGTGTTGTGATATGTCTAAACCTTTGGCTTCGGAGTATTCTGAAACTCTAAGTGAAACAAATTTGTTTGTTATCCAATATAGGATGTAGGAACCTCCGAAAGTAAAAATTCCAACAATTACCAATGCAATGATGTGCATTAAAAAAGTTCTGATTTCTCCATGTATTAGTCCAACATCATGAGCAAATACGGCGGTTAAAATCATTCCTGTAATTCCTCCCATTCCGTGTGCCGGAAATACATCAAGGGTATCATCCAGAGATGTTTTGCCTTGTAAGGTGATTGCGTAATTGCTTACAATAGATGCTATTACACCAATAGTAATGGATGCTCCGACGGTTACAAATCCTGCGGCAGGAGTAATGGCTACAAGTCCAACCACCAAACCAATCGCGGCTCCTAAGCCTGATGGTTTGTGTCCTCGGGCACCATCAAGAAAAATCCAGGTTAACATGGCTGCCGCCGATGCTGTATTTGTATTTAGTAAGGCTAATACTGCTGTCGATGAGGCTTCCAGAGCTGATCCGGCATTGAATCCAAACCATCCGAACCAAAGCATTCCTGCACCAAGAAGCACGAATGGAATGTTGGAGCGTTTCTCGTTGTATCTCGATTTTGTTCTTTTTCCGAGAAACATGGCTCCGGCAAGTGCGGCGAATCCTGCAGACATATGAACAACAGTACCTCCTGCAAAATCTAATACTCCCATGTTGCGAAGGAACCCGTTTGGATGCCAGGTCCAGTGTGCAAGCGGAGCATATATAAATATCGTGAAAAGGCTTATGAAAATCATATATGCTCTAAATCTTACCCTTCCTGCAAAAGATCCTGTGATTAAAGCGGGTGTGATAATTGCAAATTTTAACTGGAAAAGTGCAAAAAGAGCAAATGGAATGGTTGGCGACATTTCAGGATTTGTGTAGCCTCCTACATTTTTAAACATCAGGAAAGTCAGCGGGTTTCCAACCAATCCAAAGCCGTCAGGTCCAATGCTGTCTCCAAAAGCCAGGCTGAATCCAACAACAACCCATATCATACTTACAATTCCCATTGCAACAAAACTTTGAAGAATTGTTGATATAATGTTTCTGGGATCCACCATACCTCCGTAAAAAAATGCAAGTCCGGGAGTCATAAGAAGAACCAGGGCGGTTGAGGTCAGCATCCATGCTACATCGCCCGAAACAATATTTGGATCATCAACTCCCAATTCAACACTAGGGACAAATACTCCGACAATAGCCACTACAATAAGCAGCAATAAGGCATAAAGCCATTTTTTACTGTTTTTCATCACAATAATGATTTATAAAATGTACAAAATCCGGTTGGTGTGATTATGGATTGTAGTCCGTCAAATATTACGCTTGGGTGGTAAAAATAGAATAAAATTCAGAAACAACCTAATTGAAATTAGGGGTATGGTTATTTAAAATGATTATATTTTTGATACAGACCTATTGTTTTTAGGGTGAAAGTTCTTTTTGTGTATGGTTTTTTATTTGGGAGGGTTTGGATTTATGGTGGAATTAGGAAGAGACATCCTGTAAAAAGAAAGGCTCCAATGTATTTGGAGCCTTAATTAGTTTTTTTCGATTCGTAGTTGATGTACAACAAATTTTCCTGTATCATTTTTTAGCAGAAAATTGACCCGGAAGTCTCCCTGGCTGGTCGTTAAACTGCCAATCACATATCGCGCTTCAGGTTTCCCGCCTTCATGTTTTTTATTGAATCCTGTTGGAGGAAATTCCTTAAAGAATTTAGCCATGATTTGTTTTGCTTGTGATTTGCTGTAAATAGCTTCCTTATCTTGTATCGTTAATTGAATTCGATCTCCAAAGAAATTCGATAAGCTTATACTATTGCCTTGTTTAAAAGCATTGATCAGTTCTCGAGGTAAATCATCCTGATTTTGTGAAATTGCTGATGAACAACAAACTAAAAGGAAGAATATTCCTGTAAATATGTATTTTATAGATCTCATATGAATAATTTTCAACTTAATATCATATACCTTTACACAAATACTGTGCGAAAAATACACTGCAAGTTAAAAAAAATCTGAATTTCTTTTTCTAAATAAGAAAAGAATTGATTATTATGATGTGTTCAATCAGTCATATAGATGCTTTCATTTTGCAGGAATTATTTAAAGTTTAACTTAGTACATGACAATAATACAAATCATTGATTTTCAACAAAATAAGCCTCTGTATATTTAGATAAGACGTTGATTTTCATTATCTTAGAAGAATAATACCACTCATTTTTCTAATGAAGAAAATCAACGTCGAGAATAAAAGTAAGGAATTCATATCAATATTGAATACCCATTTTGAAGGAAAAGTTAATTTATCACGTCTGAAATTTATTTCCATGTTTGTGTTTGCCCTATGCAAAGTCCAGACTGTAGGTTTCGAAAAATTAGCTAACGCATTTGATAGTAAGGCTCAGGCAGAATCATGTTTAAGGCGTGTTCAACGTTTTATCGCGCAGTTCATGTTAGATTCTGATTTGGTTGCAAAACTCATTTTTGGATTATTACCCCAAAAAGAAAACTTGAGACTTAGTATTGACAGAACAAATTGGAAATTTGGGAAAACTAATATCAATATCTTCATGCTTGGTGTAACTTATAAAGGAGTGGCTTTCCCTCTGCTGTTTTCTATGCTGGATAAACGTGGCAATTCCAATTGCCGGGAGAGAATTGATTTAGTGAACCGATTCATACGGCTTTTCGGAACGGAATGTATTGACTGTTTGATGGCTGACCGTGAATTTGTTGGAGATAAATGGATCGAATATCTAAATGAAAATCGTATTCGATATTATATCCGAATCAGGAATAATTTCAAAATTTACGTGCCTCATAAAAATGAGGAAATTAAAGCAGCATGGTTGTTTAAATCGCTTAAGTTTGGGGAGTTTGTTCATTATAAACGAATTGTTAGAATGGGATCACAGCTTTGCTATATCTCTGGATGTAAACAAAAAGGCAAAAAAAAAGATGAAGAATTATTGATGATCGTATCGTTCAATAAACCAGAGCAGGCTCAAATAAATTATAAAGAGCGTTGGCAAATAGAAACTTGCTTCAGAGCAATGAAATCAAGTGGCTTTGACATTGAGAAAACACATTTACAAGCCATTGATCGAATTGAGAAACTGACTCTTCTTGTTATGATAGCTTTCGTCTGGTGTTATAAAATCGGAATATTCATACATGAAAATGTGAAGAAAATTAAAATAAAAAAACATGGACGAAAAGCTAAAAGTATATTCAAATGTGGATTATCTTATATTGCAAACGTCTTGTTAAATTCAGAAAATCAGAACAATATAAATGTGTTCAAGTTTTTGTCATGTACTTAGAAAGTTTAAGTACTATTTTCGACGAAAGAAAATTAAGATTTTATTTTTGCACAAATTTTTGCCAAAACAACAAATAAGGGGAGTCATACTTGAAAATTATAAATAAATGAAAATTGTTCTTTTAGTTATTGGAAAGACAGATAAGGATTTTGTGAAAACGGGGATGGAAGAATATCAAAAGAGATTGGTGCACTATCTTCCTTTCGAGATGAAAATAATTCCGGATATAAAAAACACGAAGAATCTTTCTGAAAATCAGCAGAAACAAAAAGAGGGGGAATTAATTTTAGAAAAGATTAAAGCCGGAGATACATTAATATTGCTCGATGAGGGAGGGAAAGAGTTTTCTTCTGTAGCTTTTTCTAATTTTATAGAACAGAAGATGATCGGTGGAATTAAAAATTTGGTTTTTGTAATCGGCGGGCCTTATGGGTTTTCTGAAGATGTGTATCGGAACGCACAAGGAAAGGTTTCGTTATCGAGAATGACTTTTTCCCACCAAATGATTCGGATGATTTTTACCGAGCAATTGTATCGGGCAATGACAATTATTAAAGGAGAGCCTTATCATCACGTTTGATGCTTTGAACTAATTATGCTAATTTGTGAGGAGTTTAGCATGAATTTTGTATCTGCAATAAAACATTTCAAAACTATCCGAATTGAAAAATAGACTTCTCAAATATATTCCTGCGGTTTTCACGTTGGTATTTCTTCTGTTGGCAGTTTCTACAGAGTATTATTTTAGGCAAAATGACCGCCTTGCAAATGTGGCCAATCATACCAGGCAGGTTCTGGAGAGAAAAGAACAGCTGCTGAAAAATGATCTTGGCGAGCTGCAGACTGCAATTGCAAAAAAGGATGGAGTACTTCAAAAATACGATAACTTTTCTGAGTTTGAGAAGGACCTAAAAAAGGATGGATTTGTTATAGTTGCCTATAAACAAGATAGTTTGTTGTTTTGGAGCGATAATTCATTTCTGATCCCTGAGAAAAACTTTCTTGAAGAAGAGAATTCATTGGTTGTTCGGCTGGATGATGGATTCTATTTTATGCAAAAACAGAAGGTGGATTCAATTGATCTGTATGGATTCTTACTTTTAAAAAAGATTTATCCATATCAGAATAAATTTTTGAAAAATCATTTTGGTCCGGATTTTCTCATTCCCGATTCTTTTGATATTTCCTTACATCCGAATGTAGGAGCTTCAGTTAGCAATCCTGATGGCAAATTCTTATTTTCTTTATTGGATGATAATGCCGGAATGGGAACCAGAAGGGGACAAAAAGGAGTAGGTTTACTGTATTTATTGGCGATTCTGTCTGGTTTAGTATTCTTCAGTATCTTACTGCGGCAATTAAAAGATTTGAAATTAGGTCTCTCAGCTTTTCTTGTTTGGGGAGCAGGTTTGGTGCTTTTACGATATTTTATGCTGCTTTGGGGATTTCCTGCTGTTTTTTCAAAATTTGAGATCTTTTCGCCTGTTTTGTTTGCGAGTTCATTCTTCTTTCCATCCTTAGGCGATTTTGTAATCAACTCGTTTTTCTTATTTATTTTCGTTTATACCTATTCACGGTTTTTGGCAATCAATCAATTCTTCAAGCCTAAAAGTTCTTATCAGGTTGCCGGATGGATTTTTGTGCATCTAATTCTGTTTTATCTGCTGTATTTTACAATCGAGGATTTGTTCGAAAGCTTAATTTTTGACTCTAGCTTTAGCTTGCAGATGTTTGTATTTCAGGACAACGGAATTTGTATTTTTATAGGTTTTGCCATTTTGATTTTTTTATTTTATGCTCTGGGACAAATTGCAAATCTATTGGGACAAATTGCCCGCGATCATTGGAATTTAAAATCTTATTTACTCGCAGTTATTCCTGTATCCATAGTTTTAAGTTTGGTATTTTATTATTTCAATCCTGTAAAAACCGATGCTGTAACTATGGGCTTTCCAATTTTGATGGTTTTGGTCTTGGGTCTCATAAATTATCAGAAAGAAAAGGGAGGCCGATATTCTTTATATGTGGCTTTGCTTTTGGGTGTTTCAATCTTTGTTACCAATAGGATCAATTCTTTCTCCAGCCAAAAGGAAAAACAGGATCGGCAAGTGGTGGCAATGAATCTTTCTACAGAATATGATCCAGCTTCTGAATTTTTTTTGATGGAAATTCAAGAGAAACTCGATCAGGATTCAATATTGAAAGATTTGTGCAAACGACCTTTTAGAAATGAATCTGAAATAGAAGACTATATTCAAAATAAATACTTTACCGGATTTTGGGAGCAATATCATCTTCAGGTTACTATTTGCAGCAACATGGATGATTTAAATATTGAGCCTGATAATCAGATCAGAAATTGTTTTGAGTTTTTTGAAGAAATGATTGTGACAACGGGTGAACCAATTCCAAATAGTAATTTTTACTATTTGAATGAGTTTGATGGGATGGTTTCATATTTAGGTGTAATTTCCAATCCATCGTTTGCTTCTGATGAGGTTAAAATTTACCTGCGTCTCGATTCTAAATTTGGCAATGAGGGTTTAGGATATCCGGATTTGTTGTTGGATGAAAAAGTTGATTTGCGCCCGGTAAGTCATGAATATTCGTATGGGAAATATCAAAACGGGAAGCTGATTGCATCTTCCGGCAAATTCAATTATTTCATGAGTAATGCCGGGTTTGGTGAAAGTTCTGCTGATTTTTTCTGGAAACAGATTGATGGGTACGACCACTTGGTATATAAATTTGGTAATAATTCTGTTGTAGTTAGTTGTCCTTCAGTGTCATGGTATAACAGAGGGATAACCATTCCGTATGTTTTTGTTCTTTTTTATGTTTTTGGGTTTAGTATTTGGATGCTTGAGAAGGTTTCTTCTAAATTCAGAATAAATCTAAGTTTCAAATACCGGATTCAATATTCAATTATTGGTCTGCTGATGCTATTCTTCCTTTTGTTGGGTGGGGGTACTGTATATTATAACATTAATCAGGCCAACGAAGCAAATAACAGAAGTCTGCAAGAGAAGTTGTTGTTGGTTAAACGTGAGGTAATTCGGGATTTATCGGGTGATCGTTCACAAAAATCAGAAGTGTTAACAGATCAATTGAGACAATTGTCAAATTTGATTTTTGCAGATATTCATTTGTATAATTTATCAGGGAAATTGATTGCAACATCCAGACCCGAGATATTTGAGAAAAAACTGCAGGGGAAGAGGATGAATTTTGCCGCTTACGATCAACTTTTTTTTAATGAGCGAACTCATTTTATTCATAAAGAACAAATTGGGAAAATGTCTTACTTGTCGGCTTACGAATCTCTGGTTGATGAAAATAATGAAACCATTGCATTTGTTAATCTCCCTTATTTCCTAAAAAGCAAAGAGCTGGAAAAGGAAATGTTTAATTTAATTCTTGCCGGGGTAAATCTTCATGTATTGATGATTCTGCTGGCCATTTTTCTTTCGGTAATTATATCGAATAAAATAACTTATCCACTTCGTTTAATTCAGAGCAGACTGAAGGCAACACGTTTTGGTTCGTATGGTGAGCAAATTGAGTACACTAAAAATGATGAAATAGGTAGTTTGGTGAAGGAATATAATCAAATGCTTGTTGAGCTTGAAGAGAGTGCTTCCCGTTTGGCAAAATCGGAGCGGGAATCTGCGTGGCGGGAAATGGCAAAGCAAATTGCTCATGAAATTAAGAATCCATTAACCCCTATGAAATTAAGTATTCAGTTTCTGCAGAAACGTTTCGAGGACAAAACACCAAATTGGGAAGAGCATTTTAATCGTGTGAGTAAAACATTAATAGAGCAAATCAATGCTTTGTCATCTATTGCTGCGGCATTTTCGAATTTTGCAAAGATGCCGGCAGCCAAAAACGAGAATTTAAATTTGGTTGAAATTCTCGAACATACAGTTGATTTGTTTAAGAACGATGATTTTGATTTGAAACTCGATTTGAATTCCATTGAGAATGCAAGTGTTTTTGTTGATAAAGAACAGTTTGTCCGCGTTTTTGTGAATTTAATTAACAATGCGATTCAATCTATCCCGGAAGGGAATTTGGCTCAGGTTGTAATTGAGTTAGAGAATATAAATTCTGATTATCAGGTAAGTGTAATTGATAATGGTTCCGGAATTAACCCGGAGATTAAAGAGAAGTTATTTTCGCCTAATTTCACCACAAAATCGAGTGGAATGGGATTGGGTTTATCCATTGTTAAAAATATTGTTGAAAATGCCAACGGAAGCATTTGGGTTGAATCGGAGAGGCATATTGGATCTTGTTTTATTGTTCGGATTCCTAAAAGAAAAGAGATATAAGATGATTATAAAAATACTGGTAGATAATACCGCGAAAGATGGTTTTGAGGCAGTTCATGGTTTTTCGGCCGTGATTGAGGCCGATGAAAAAATTTTATTCGATGTTGGCCCAAATTCTCTTTTTATCGAGAATGCGGCTAAAATGGGGGTTGATTTGGATGAAATCAATACTCTGGTTTTGAGTCATGGTCATTGGGATCATGGTGATGGTTTGCAGTTTGTGGCGGGGAAACGTTTGATTACGCATCCGGATTCATTTTCTCTTCGATTCCGAAAGGAAAGCAAGACTACTGTTGGCCTAAAAATGACAAGAAATGAGATTGCTGCACAATTTGAATTGAAGGAGTCAAAATTACCGGTTTGGATCAGTGAGAAAATGGTTTATCTGGGTGAAATTCCAAGATTAAATGATTTTGAATCTCAATCAACAACTTTCCTCCTGGAAGATGGATCGCCGGATTTTGTTGCTGATGATTCTGCGCTTGCCATTAAGAGTGAAAAAGGATTGATCGTGATCAGTGGATGTGCGCACGCCGGCATTTGCAATACAGTGACTTACGCAAAAGATGTTTGTGGAGAGGATAAGGTTTATGTGGTGTTGGGAGGTTTTCATTTAAAGAAACTGGATGAAGTTTTTCAGAAAACTGCAGGCTTTTTTCAGGAAGAAAAATTGGAAATATTGGGAGCAACACATTGCACAAGCTTTCTTGTTCAGGATGAGTTTAAAAAATATTTTAAAACGATAAATTTAGAAGCCGGAGTTGAGGTAGAATTGTAACTATTTTACCTCGTCCATAGAAATAAGATTGTGCAAAATGGCATATACGGTTAATCCTGATACCGATTTAATACCCAATTTTTGTGTGATGTTTTTACGGTGAGTAACCACGGTATGAATGCTGATGAATAATTGATCGGCAATTTCTTTATTGGTTAATCCAAGAGCAATATGTTTTAAGATATTTTTCTCACGGGAACTAATTGTTTCTGAATTTTTATTAGGAAATGAACTTTTGTTATTTTTATTTAGAATTTCCTGCATCATATCAAGAATGGTATTTTGGCCATCCATATAATTGATATAACCATCTGCCTTTAAGTCATTTTTAATGTTTTTCTTGTTCGATAACAAGATCAGAGAGAGTTTATTTTCATTGAAAAGTTCCCTCTTTACATCCAGACAATCACCTGGCAGCATGTCTGGATTAATAATGAGAATATCTGGTTTTCTTTTGTGTACAATTCCACATACATCCTCCTTATTATCGATAAGCTGAATTACCTCAGAGTTCTCCAGATTTTGAAGAATTGACCGGAGTCCTTTTCGGATCATGCACGAATTATCAGCAATAAGAATCGTAGATCTTGCCATAGCTAGAATTTAAATAAGATTGCAGATCGATTTTTCCATTAAGATAACTTTAGGAGTGAGTACCTTATCCTCAATTCTGGAATGATAGTTCAAATCTTCCTCTAATTTGAACAGATCCTGTATAATTGTATGGTAAAGTGTGCTGTTTGCCGGAGGCGTAAGATATTTGATCATGATGGTTTTTAAATCCATCAGTTTTTCTTCTACATCATTATGCCCTTCCTCATATTTTTCAATGGAAAATGATTCGAAAATTTCACGGTTTCTTTCAGTAAAATTTTGATTCTTAATGATTTCTTCAACAGCTAAAACATATGGGAAAACCACATTTTCCTCATGCATGATGTGTTCTGTCAGCTCAGATTTATATCCCTCAAAGAAGTTTCTGATCAGCAGAATGTATTTCTGATCTTCAGTGTCTTCTGATTGAAGAGAGATAATTTTCTGTTCAATTTCTGATAATTTATCATTTAAATAACTTGAATGAGTCATTTTAAGATAGTTGACAATATTCTTAACCGGAATAGTTTGAAGCTCTTCTTTTGGGAAGTAATCTTTATCGTGATACGCGTTTACAAGCTGTAAAAAGAAGTTTATGTCGACCTCGTTTTCCCTGCAAACATCAGCAACGGTTTTGTCTCCAAATCCCAAATTGATTCCAAAACGGTGAATGACTGGAATGAGCATATAATTCAATTGAATTACATCAGCCAGCTTCATATCCTTTTTAATACGCATAGCTTGTTTTTTTTAATTAATCTAAATTAATAAAAAGTGTGGAATATCCGCAAAAACGCATGAAGAATGCAGCCGAAAAACGAAACCAAATGGAGGAATAACACTAAAAATTATCTTATGGCAAAAGATTTTTTGAATACCATTTGGTTTCAGTTGTCGCCGGCATGTTTTATCTGTACAAAATTAGTTTCTCCGAACTTGCGGACAATACCTACTTATAGGTATATTATACCATTTTAAAATCAAGATGAGTTGGTATAATGCCGATAGATATTTAACAATCAATGTCCCTGCGCAGATAGTGATTATTTGATTTCGTCGATTTTCAATTCAAATACTAATTGAATTATCTCCCGAAGTGAAGGATTTCCTTGATATGAAGTATTCGCGATTTTGCATATTCATATTTAGGATCGTCTATGTCGGAGGTTTGCTGGAGGAATTTGGTGTAATAATCCAGTGCTTTATCTTTATTTTCCCCATACTCTTCGTAGGTTGTTGCAATTTCGTAAAGAATATCTGGGTTCGTGTTATCTATTTCAATAAGATTCAGATAGGATGCTGTCGCTTTTTCAAATTGTCTGGTTGCTCCGTACGATTTTGCCAAATACAAATGCATTGAGGCTTCAATAGGTGAAGTGATATAAAAAAGAGCATCTTCCAAAAATTTAATCCCTTTCTCGTGTTGATTCAATCGGGCATAACAAATTCCTGTATGGAAATTAATCATTGGGTCTTTATCAAAGGTTGGGCCACAACTTGCAAAAGCAGTTAATGCATCTTCATATTGCCGGGTCTGCATGTAGCAAATTCCCAGTTGTCTGTGTTCGGCATCAGTTAGGTTGTTGGATGCTTTAAGATCTTTTAAAATAGTTAAGGCATTGTCGTACCATTCCAATCCAATTAAAACCTGAGCCTTTTTCTTTAGCAGTATGGTGTTGTCCGGATAGGTTGCCAATCCCTTTGAACAGTATTCCAATGCTTGCTGGTAAGCGGCCATTTCATAAAGTTGTTGGATAATATGAACCAATACAGATAAGTCATCAGGGTTGAGTTCGTACGAAATCATATAAGAAGACAAAGATCCTGTGAAATTCTGCATTCGGTCTTTTAAATTCCCTATTTGTTTGTAAATGAAAGGATTTAATGAATCCGTTTGGATGATTTGTTTATAGATTTTTAAGCTTTCTTTGAGTTTATTTTGACCGGAAAGGGTTTTTGCCAGAAGTAAGTTGACTTGATAATCAGAGGAATCGATGGAATGTAAATTGGAAAGATACTTCTCTGCTCCGGGATAATTTCCTAATGAGTACAGACAGGAACTTAAATTCAAGAGTATTGTTTTGGAATTATTGTTTAAAGAGTTGGCTTTTTGATAATTGATGATAGCTAACTTGTCTTTGTTAAGGTTTTGAAAGGCTTTGCCAAGTTGAAAATACAAGAGACTGTTTAAGCTGTCTTTTTTTATCATTTGCTCAAGCATTGGAATTGCTTTGGAGTATTGTTCCGAATACAGGAGTTGATCTGCCTTAGTTGCTTTTTGAGAAAAACTTGCAGGGATGTTAATTGCTATACTTAACAGAAGTAGGAGGATGATTTGTTTCATGTCTTGGGTTTATGATTAGGATTTAAATATAACTAAAATTTTAGTTATCAAAAATATTTTTCCCTTTAATGACAAAAAAAACCGACTCAGAAAAACTGAATCGGCTAATGATTGTGCTGTGTGCAACACTTATTTCTTTCTCACAAAAATTTGAATCGGCACCCCGGTAAACGACCAGTTTTTGCGGATCTGATTCTCAAGATATCTTTTGTAAGGATCCTTAATGTATTGAGGCAGATTGCAATAGAATGCAAATGTTGGTGCGTGAGTTGGTAATTGTGTTACATATTTTATTTTTATGAACTTTCCTTTCAGAGCAGGAGGATTAAGAGCTGCAATTACTTTTTGCATCACATTGTTTAGTTCAGATGTTGGTATTTTACGAATACGATTCTCATAAACCTCAAGTGCCGATTCCAAAACTTGAATTAATCGTTGTTTTGTAATGGCAGAGGTGAAAATAATTGGAACATCTTTAAAAGGTGCAATTCGGTTTCTAATTTCTTCTTCGAATTCTTTCATGGTATTGGTTTCTTTATCCACCAAATCCCATTTGTTAATCATGATTACAACTCCTTTGCGATTGTTGAGAATAATGTCAAGAATACTTAAATCCTGAGCTTCTAGACCGCGTGTTGCATCTAAAATTAATACACAAACATCAGCGCTTTCAATTGTTCTGATTGATCGCATTACCGAATAGAATTCAAGATCTTCGTGCACTTTTGGTTTCTTACGAACCCCGGCAGTATCTACCATGATAAAATCATGACCGAATTTTTGAAACCGGGTATGAATTGAATCTCTTGTTGTTCCTGCAACATCAGTCACAATATTTCGGTCGATTCCAACCAAAGCGTTCACAGTTGATGATTTTCCTACGTTAGGACGACCAACAAATGCTATTCTTGGAAGACCTTCATCATCATCGTTTTGTTTGATCTCAAAATCATTTACGACTGCATCCAGTAAATCTCCGGTTCCCGATCCATTAACGGCTGAAATTGGGAAAACTTCTCCTTCCATTCCAATAGAATAGAATTCATTAGCAGCAAAAATTAAATCCGAATTATCGGCTTTATTTGCAACTAAATAAACTTTCTTTTTGGTTCGTCGAAGTATTCCTGCAACAGCCGAATCTAAATCTGTGATTCCGTGCTGCACATCTAAAACAAATAGAATAGAATCGGCTTCCTCAATGGCAATCATTACCTGTTTGCGGATTTCCTCTTCAAAAATATCGTCTGAATTCGTAGCGTAGCCTCCGGTATCAATAATAGAGAATTCTATGCCATTCCATTCAGATTTACCGTAATTACGATCACGGGTAACACCAGCAGTTTCGTTTACGATTGCTTTTCTGGTACCTGATAATCGATTAAAAAGTGTAGATTTTCCAACATTTGGTCTTCCTACGATTGCAACTATATTGCTCATTATTTTATTTTTCTAACGCAATCTCTGCGTGTAATTCTTATTCATTTGATTAAAATCCTAAAGATTTCTCCGATTTGTCAATACAGTTTTGAACTTATTGATTGTATCCGAAATCTTTTAAATGAGAGTCTTTGCTTCTCCAGTCTTTTGCAACTTTAACGTATAGTTTTAAAAACACCTTTTTCCCAAAGAATTTTTCCATATCCAGTCGGGCTTCAGTTCCAACTTTCTTCAGTGCTTTCCCCTGGTGTCCAATGATGATTCCTTTTTGTGAAGTTCTTTCCACATTAATTACTGCCATAATGTTGATAATTTTAGGCTCATCTTTAAATTCTTCAACAACTACTTCTACCGAATATGGAATTTCTTTGTCGTAGTTGGTCAGTATCTTTTCTCTAATAATCTCGTTAACAAAAAAGCGGGATGGTTTATCTGTTAGTTCGTCTTTCGCGAAAAAAGGAGGACCTTCCGGCAATAATTCCAAAATGCGGTTAAACAAATTCGGAACGTTAAAATTCTCAGTTGCCGACATTGGGAATATTTCAGCTTTAGGAAGTGTTACTTTCCATCTGTCTACCAGTTTATTTAATTTTTCCTGATCAGATAAATCAATCTTGTTGATCAGCAAAAGAACCGGGATGTCAGAATTTTGTACCTTTTTAAGGAATTCTTCGTTTTTATCGATGGTTTCAATAACGTCGGTAACATATAAAATAACGTCAGCATCAACCAATGCCGAAGTTGAAAATTTCATCATCGACTCCTGAAGCTTGTAGTTTGGCTGCAAAACCCCTGGTGTATCAGAGTATACAATTTGAAAATCATCACCATTAACAATTCCTTTAATTCGGTGACGCGTAGTTTGTGATTTCGACGTAATAATTGAGATGCGTTCCCCAACCAAATTATTCATTAAGGTTGATTTCCCAACGTTGGGATTTCCAATAATATTTACAAAACCTGATTTATGAGGCATATGTACTCCAATTTAGTGATTTAAAAATTTTTGCAAAGATAGTACAATTAATACCATTTACGAAAATGTCTGCCACTCATTAAGATGGAATAAAGATTTTTATAGAAATATCAATATATAATGGTTTAAAAGTCCTAATTCGAAGTGCAGGTGTGGCTTAAGTTTTAATGTTTTGATTTTGCAGTGTGTTGCAAAGACTGTTTGTGTGATTTGTTTTTATTTTCTAAAACTATATATTTGTAGCAGAATAAGAGATGAAATCTTGTTCTAACATATTTTATTGTTTCTTCAGGGCAGGGTGAAATTCCCGACCGGCGGTGATAGTCCGCGAATCTTTAACGAGATTGAACTGGTGTGATTCCAGTACCGACAGTACAGTCTGGATGGGAGAAGAAAAACAATTGATCAATTTGATTGATTTCATGTCAATGGAAATTATTTCCATTTGGCTATACCTATAATAGATGCCCTGAATAGTTTAATGAACTATTCAGGGCTTTTTGTTTTTATGCAAATGAGTAAAGAGTATCAATACATGCAAAGAGCCTTCGAGTTGGCTAAAAAGGGAATAGGAAGAGTAAATCCTAATCCTTTGGTTGGTGCTGTAATTGTTCGTGATAATAAAATTATCGGGGAAGGATATCATGAATATTTTGGTGGGCCGCATGCTGAGGTAAATGCATTTCTGTCTGCAACAGAATCTGTAGAAGGAGCAATAATGTATGTTACTTTGGAACCATGCTCTCATTATGGAAAAACACCGCCTTGCGCCGAAGCAATCGTGAAAAATAAAATTGCTAAAGTGGTGATTGGGATGTTGGATCCAAATCCATTGGTGGCGGGAAAAGGGGTGAAGTTATTAGAGGATAATGGAATTGAGGTTGAATACGATTATTTGTGCGAAGAATTAAGTCAGATGAATCGTGTTTTTCTGAAATTTATTCAAAATAGAATTCCCTATGTGGTGATGAAAACAGCCATGACTCTGGATGGGAAAATTGCCAGTGAAACGGGTGATTCCCGTTGGGTTTCCAACGAAAAATCACGGGCGCGTGTTCATCAGTTAAGAAATGAACTGGCAGGAATCATGATTGGTGTTGATACGGTGATTGCCGATGATCCGATGCTGACGACCAGATTGGAAAAAGGAGAAGGACGAAATCCGGTAAGGATAGTGGTGGACAGTACTGCTCGGATTCCTTTGGAATCAAAAATATTGAATACGGGTGTTCAGTCTAAAACAATTGTGGCGGTAACAGAAAAGGCTGACTCACTAAAGATTTCTCAAATTAGAGATTTGGGAAATATCGTTTTGGTTGTCAAATCCAGAAATGGAAGAGTTGATCTTGCTGATTTAATGGTGAAGCTTGGGAGTGAAGGTGTAGACGGCATTTTACTGGAAGGAGGAGCAACGCTTAATTTTTCGGCTTTGGAAGCAGGCATTGTTGATGAGGTAATGTCGTTTATTGCCCCAAAAATTATTGGTGGTGCCAATTCTAAATCACCGGTCGGCGGCGAAGGAATCAAATTTATGAAAGATGCCATCGAATTGGAGAATATTAAAATAGGTCAGCTTGGAAATGATCTGATGCTGACCGGAAAAATAAAAAAAGTGTAGCAGATAGTGGATGCTTTGTAATCTGATAGCTGTTTACAAATAACTGATAATTGAAAAAATGTTTACAGGTTTAATTGAAGAAATAGGAAGCATTAAGTCCATTCAAGGTGGAGGCAAGTCAATTCGATTGACCGTTTCGGCCCGTAAAATTATGGATGATGTGAAGCTGGGTGATAGTATTGCAGCCAATGGAATTTGTTTGACAGTGGTTAGCTTTAATTCTACTGGTTTTTCGGCAGATGTTATGCCGGAGACAATGAGCCGAACAAATTTCGGATTGTTGGGAGCGGGAAGCCGCGTGAATTTAGAGCGGGCTCTTCGCGTTGGCGACCGAATGGGTGGTCATATGGTAAGTGGACATATTGATGGTTTGGGCGAAGTTGCAGGCAGGGAGCATGATGATAATGCCATTTGGGTTAGCATTGCAGCACCTGGTAATATATTGAAATATATTGTGGAGAAAGGTTCTGTTGCCATTGATGGTATCAGTTTGACTGTGGCTTATGTGGATGAGAAAATTTTTAAAGTTTCAATTATTCCGCTTACACAGGAAGATACAACTTTAACTTCTAAGAAAAAGGGAGAAAAAGTAAATCTGGAATGCGATATAACTGCAAAGTATATTGAGAAATTCTTGTTTCATAGAGATGAGGAAAGTGCTCAGGTGGAGAAATCGGATATTTCGATGAATTTCCTCAAAGAGAATGGATTTGCATAAGATTAAAAAATAATAGAAAAATAAGAGGTGAATATTTTCGAGAGGTTTTTAAACTCATATCTAGAATCTAACATCTCATATCTAAATAAATAAACTATGAAATTTCATACAATTGAAGAAGCGATTGAAGACATCAAATTAGGGAAGATGATTGTGGTGGTTGACGATGAAGATCGTGAAAATGAGGGGGATTTGTTGATGGCGGCGGAAATGGTTACTCCTGAGGCAATCAATTTTATGGCCCGACAGGCTGGAGGATTGATTTGTATGCCAATTATAAAGGAACGTTTGGATGAGTTGAATATCGATATGATGGTGTACCATAATACTGATGCGAAGCAAACGGCCTTTACCGTAAGTATTGATGCTGCAGATTGTTCAACCGGCATTTCTGCTCACGAACGTGCGCATACAATACAAAAAGTGTTTGATAAGAATGCCAAAGCGGAAGATTTTACCCGTCCGGGACATATTTTTCCTTTGGTAGCACGTAAAAATGGAGTTTTGGTTCGTGCTGGGCACACCGAAGCAGCTGTTGATCTGGCAAGAATGGCTGGACTGTATCCGGCAGGTGTGATTTGTGAAATTATGAATGAGGATGGGACTATGGCCCGTGTTCCTCAGCTCAGAGAATACATCAAAAAGCATGATTTAAAAATGGTTACGATTGCTGATTTGATCGAGTATCGCAGACAAACAGAGAGCGTAATCGAAAAAGTAACTGAAACAGCAATGCCAACAAAACATGGCGAATTTAGAGCTCATGGTTTTGTCAATAAAATTACCGGTGAGCATCATGTCGCTTTGGTAAAAGGAGATATTGATACTTCTGAACCTGTGTTGGTTCGGGTTCATTCTGAATGTTTAACCGGTGATGCGTTTGGTTCTATGCGTTGCGACTGCGGCGATCAGCTGCAGGAAGCTTTGCGAAGAATCGAAGAGGCTGGTAGAGGTGTGTTGTTATATATGCGTCAGGAAGGCCGGGGAATTGGTTTAATTAATAAATTAAAGGCTTACCAGCTTCAGGATATGGGGATGGATACTGTTGAAGCAAATTTGGCATTAGGATTTAAGGCCGATTTACGTGATTATGGTATTGGTGCCGCTATTTTAGCTGAATTGGGTGTTAAGAATTTGACTTTAATGACCAATAATCCGCTGAAAGTTGCTGGTTTAAAAGGATATGGATTGAAGATTGTTGCACGTGAAGAGATTGAAATGACTTGCAATGAAAAGAATGAATTCTATCTGCAGACCAAAATGAATAAAATGGGGCATCTATTGCATCAGGATGTAAAGTGGAATTTGCAAAACGATGATAAAAAGATAAAATAAGTATATGTGTTAATGAGTGAATGAGGTAACAAGAATTGCTTTTTGAAGAAGAGTAATCTCGCAGCTAAAATCTCATTTCTCACATCTAAAATCAAATAAAATGAATATTATTGAAGGTAAGCTTATTGCGAAAGATTTAAAATTCGGTATTGTTGCCGGTCGTTTTAACGAATTTATTGGAGGTAAATTGTTGGCAGGTGCTTTGGATGCTATCAACCGTCATGGAGCTTCAACCGATGATGTAGATGTCGCCTGGGTTCCCGGAGCATTTGAAATTCCATTGATTGCCAAGAAGATGGCAAAAAGCGGCAAATACGATGCGGTTATTTGTTTGGGTGCGGTAATTAAAGGTTCAACTCCTCATTTTGAGTATGTGTCGAGCGAAGTAACTAAAGGAGTTGCAAGTGTTTCCTTAGATTCGGAAGTGCCTGTTATTTTTGGTGTTTTAACTACCGATTCTATTGAGCAGGCTATTGAACGTGCCGGAACTAAAGCTGGAAACAAGGGATTCGAAGCCGCGGTATCTGCCATTGAGATGGCTAATTTGCTGAAGCAATTTTAAGAATACAATATATCAAAAAAAATCCCGGCAGTGATGCCGGGATTTTTTATGCTGTTGTGTGTCGGGCAAATGTTTGCAATGCTTAGAAACTGTTTAAAAATTTATATTTTCGCTTTTTATAAGTCAAAAACCTCATAATTCCGTTAAATTATCTTTAAATAGAACCACTATTCGCATCAAATTTGCCTTATTCTGAGTTTTTTTTTCTTCGATAAAAATTTCTAAAAATAAATTTAAACAGTTTCTTAATACAATAGTTCGTTACGTTTTTGTAAATATCTGATTATTAAGATGATTTGCTTAATGGGTGTTTCAGTGTAAAGATTTGAAAATAAGCGAAGTGTAAATCAGTCTAATATCTCATATCTAAAATCTAATAATCTATTGTTTAATATATTTTAAGCATGTTTACCTCTTTTTCGCTTAGGAATCTCCATTTCCCTCTTGGGATGTTTTTCTTTGTGATTCCTGCAAAAAGTACGCGGTCCAATTTTTCGATTTCGTAACCCAGATGCTCAAAAATGCGTCGAACAATTCTGTTTCGGCCCGAATGGATTTCTATTCCAACCTGAGTTTTATCAGTTTCACTGGTAAAACTAATGGCATCAGCCTTAATTTCTCCGTCTTCTAATTCCAGTCCGGCAATTACCTGATCTAGTTCTTCCTGAGAAATTGGTCTGTCAAGGAATACATGGTAAATCTTTTTTTTGTTGTAGCTCGGATGAGTAAGACGTTTTGTTAAATCGCCATCGTTGGTGAAAATTAAAACCCCGGTAGTCATACGATCCAGTCTCCCTACAGGATAAACTCTTTCAGGACATGCATGACGAATTAAATCCATAACCGTTTTTCTTCCCAGAGGATCATCAAGAGTAGTCACAAAATCTTTGGGTTTGTTTAAAACCAAATAGACTTTTGCTTCGGCCTCCAGTTGTTTACCATCCATGCAAACTACATCATCAATGTTTACTTTGGTGCCAACCTCTTTAACGATTTCGCCGTTAACGGTTATTCTGCCTTCTTCAATTCGCAGGTCAGCAGCTCTTCTTGAGCATGCTCCTGTGTTCGAAATGTATTTGTTAAGCCTAAGGATACCATCTTCCGGACCTGATAGTTTAGCAAAAGCCAGTTGTTTTTTCTTGCTGTAATGCTTTTTTTGAAGCGTTTCTTTATCGGGTTTGTTTTTAAAACGATCATAAGGTTTTGCAGTAGAATCTTGATCTTCATCAAAATCGTCTGCAAATCTTTTTTTGTTTTCTGTGAATTCTGATCTTTCTCCTCCTCTTTTTGAGCGGTCAGAATCTCTTCCCGGTCTGAAGTTTGAGTCTTCAGATCTGTGTCTTCTTCTGTCAGAATTTTCTGATCTGCCGCCATAGTTGTGATCTCGTGATTCTGAATCCCGGCCAAATTTACTGGTTGAGTCTCCAAATCGGGGTTTTCCTCTGTAAGAGTCTTTTTCAGATCTGTTGTCGTCAGATCTTCTTGATGATCCTGATCTTGAATCAGAACCTCGTGAAGTTCTGTAGGAATCACTGTTGCGTCTGTCAGAACTTTCTGATCTGCTGCCAGTATTTCGATTTCTTGAATCCGAATCCCTGCCAAATTTGCGATTTGGCTCTTCCGATCCGGATCTTCTTCTGTCGGAACCTCTTTCCGAACTGTCACCATCAGATTTTCTTGATGATTGTGATCTTGTGTTCTCTCTTTGAAAAGGTTTTTCTGAATTGTCTCTTCGTTGTCGGGGATATTCTGATTTCCCCTCATTGTTGCGTGATTCTGAATCCTTTTTGAATCGCGGATTTGTACCACCAGATTTCTTGTCGTTTTCTGTTTTTGATCTAAAAGAAGATTTCTCTCTTCTATCTTTCCCGTATTTTTTTTCTTCCATTTTTGAGTAAATGATCATTGTTCTGAACCTGCAAAGGTACTAATAATCAAAGAATATATTAATTACACCAGTTAAAAAAGTGAAATAAAGAAAATCAATTTCAGTTTTGCTTTTTTACTCTTGATCGAAATTATAAATTTGTCATACAAATTAGGTGCTGAATGTTTGTTCAGAATCTTTTTTTAAGAATCAGTAAACATTAAAACTTGATAAATAATATGGCATTAATTAAATCAATTTCCGGAATCAGAGGAACGATTGGCGGTAAGGTTGGAGATGGATTAAGTCCTCTTGATGTTGTGAAATTTTCAGCAGCATATGGTACTTGGGTATTACGAAGAAACAACGGGCAAAAGGTAAAAGTAGTTGTTGGACGGGATGCCCGGATTTCCGGCGAAATGGTCGATATGCTTGTAGTTGGCACTCTTTTGGGCTTAGGAATTGATGTTGTGGAAATTGGCTTGGCAACTACACCAACCACTGAAATTGCAGTTACCGAAGAACAAGCTCAGGGAGGTATTATTTTAACTGCCAGTCACAATCCAAAACAATGGAATGCATTAAAACTACTCGATGAAAAAGGTGAGTTTTTGAACGATAAGGATGGAAAAATTGTTCTTTCCATTGCTGATAATGAAGATTTTCTATTTGCAGATGTAGATGATTTAGGTCAGCTTTCTCATATAGATAATTACACCCAAAAGCATATTGATCATGTTTTAACACTTAAGTTGGTTGATGTTGATGCAATAAAAAAAGCAAATTTTACGGTTGCTGTTGATGCAGTAAATTCGGTTGGAGGTATTGTAATTCCACAATTATTGAAAGCCTTGGGTGTTGAAAATGTTGTAGAATTATATTGCGAACCAAACGGACAATTTCCTCACAATCCGGAGCCGTTGCCAGAGCATTTAACTGAAATTGCTTCGACAATGAAGGAAGGTAAGGCCGATTTAGGATTTGTAGTTGATCCGGACGTTGATCGTTTGGCTATTGTGAATGAAGATGGAAGCATGTTTGGTGAAGAATATACATTGGTGGCATGCGCTGATTACGTATTGGCAAATACACCTGGAAATACTGTTTCAAATCTTTCATCAACCCGTGCTTTGCGCGATGTTACAGAAAAACATGGAGGAACATACGAAGCTTCGGCTGTTGGTGAGGTGAATGTCGTTACCAAAATGAAAGAGAACAATGCGATAATTGGTGGTGAGGGTAACGGAGGTATTATTTACCCTGAAAGTCATTATGGAAGAGATGCTTTGGTTGGGGTTGCATTGATCTTAACGCACATGGCAAAAACAAAGAAAAAAGCTTCGGAGCTCCGAGCAGGTTATCCGAATTATTTCATTTCCAAGAATAAAATTCAGCTGACACCGGAAATCGATGTTGATGCGGTTTTAGTTGCAATGAAGGAGAAATACAGAGATGAGAAAGTGAATGACATTGATGGTGTTAAAATTGATTTTGCATCGGAATGGGTTCATCTTCGAAAATCAAATACGGAACCGATTATCCGAATTTATTCGGAGAGCGAAAATGAGGATACAGCAAATCAATTGGCAGAAAAAATCATTTCAGAGATTAAGGAAATAATTAAATAATAATTTATTTTTGAGAAGCGCAGGAATTAATTTTTCCTGCGCTTTTTTTGTTGATAAAAGAAAATTTTCCGTAATCGTTTGCATTTGCTCGATCTTAAAAAATTAAAGCTTTTTTGGAACGATTTAATCAGATTTATTCCGATTTAATTTTACCTCAGAATTCCTATTCTCCTTGCTAAATGTGACTTCTGATAAACAGATCTGTTTGTCGTTATTGAATAGAAGAGCCTGTATGGGTGTTTATACCCAGTTTAGAAATAGTTAAATATGTCAGAAGTTAGATAATTGTAATCTAATTTTTATATATTTAAGTGAGACTGTTGAAAAGCAGGTCTTTTTCTGAATTATTTTCTGGCATTGTGTATATATTTGCTAGCCAATAAAGAAAAAATTCTCCATTGATACGAATACAAATAGATATAATCAAAGATTAAAGCCTTATGAAAATTACCGTTGTAGGTGCAGGAAATGTTGGCGCAACTTGTGCAAATTGCATAGCCCAAAAGGAATTAGCAAACGAAGTAATTATTGTTGACATTAAAGATGGATTGTCAGAGGGAAAAGCTCTGGATATGTGGCAAACTGCTCCGATTAATTATTACGATACAAGAGTTAAAGGAGTAACTAATGATTATGCTGCTACTGCAGGATCAGAGGTTGTTGTTATTACATCAGGTCTTCCGCGTAAACCGGGAATGAGTCGTGATGACTTAATCGCTACCAATGCAGGTATTGTAAAATCGGTTACTGAAAATGTAATTGCACATTCTCCAGATGCAATCATCATTATCGTGTCAAATCCTTTAGATGTTATGACTTATGCTGCTTTCTTAACAGCTAAAAAAGCATCTAACAAAGTATTTGGTATGGCTGGTGTATTGGATACAGCTCGTTACCGTGCTTTTCTTGCTGAAGAATTAAATGTTTCTCCTAAGGATATTCAGGCATTATTGATGGGTGGACACGGTGATACTATGGTTCCACTTCCTCGTTATACCACTGTAGCAGGTATTCCTGTAACCGATTTGATCGAAGAAGATAAATTGAATGCTATTATTGAAAGAACTAAATTTGGTGGTGGTGAATTGGTAAACCTGATGGGAACTTCAGCTTGGTACGCTCCAGGTGCTGCGGCAGCTCAAATGGTAGAAGCTATTGTTCGTGATCAAAAAAGAATTTTCCCGGTATGTGCTCTGTTGAACGGAGAATACGGAATGAAAGATATTTTCTTGGGAGTACCTGTTGTTTTAGGTAAAAATGGTATCGAGAAAGTAATCGAAGTGAAATTAAACACAGAGGAAATGGAATTGTTGAAAGGATCAGCAGAGGCTGTTAAATCTGTAATGAAAGTGTTGGATGAAATGAATATTCTATCTTAAGTTAGAAGATTTCATTTACTAAAATATTGAGGTTGTCTCCATGAGAGACAACCTTTTTTGTTTTGTAAAATCAAACAGAAATAAATTCCACCTTAAATTCTGAACAATGTCATCTGTAAATCAGTATTTATAAAATTTTTAGATAGATTATTATTTTGTTAATGTTTTAAGGGTTTTATGTAATTTATGGCACAAAATTCTGTTCTTTTGGTATATTTGCTGTCCTTTGTTCAGAAAGCCCATGAAAATTGAAATCCCAATAGAGATAATCGAACTTGAAACCGAAAGTTTCCATCTTTTAATCAGATGTAAAGTAAATAGTAGTCATGAAGGAGATCTTGTGATTGATACCGGCGCTTCAAAAACGGTTTTAGACCGGAATTTTGTACCTGCTTACACCTTGTCTGAGTATCAAACCTCGGAAATAAAGTCGCGGGGTTTGGGGGAAGGAAGTTTAAATACCGAAATGGTTAAGATAGATTCATTCCAATTAGGAGATCTTCTTGTAAATGATTTTCATTGTGCAATTATTGATTTGGCAGGAATAAACGAGATGTACATGGAGCACTGTCAGCGGGAAATTTGCGGATTACTTGGGAGTGACTTTCTTTTAAAACACGGAGCAATTATCGATTATGGAAGAAAAATTCTGGAATTGAGAATTCTTTAAATCCCATGTCTTTCACCAAAGACGTAAAGTCGGTTAAATACCTGAGATTATTGAACAAAGGAATTTGAAAAAAATTAATATATTTGTGCGTTAATTGCGGTTAAGAATATTATATACCACATAAATAAGAATTAAATAAACCTAAACACATGCGAAATAAAGGAGCGATTCGTCTACTCGCTATACTCTTTGCGTTAGTGAGTTTGTATCAATTGACATTTACTTACGTTACCAAATCAGTTGAAAAGGAAGCTCAAGAGTTCGGAGCCGGCGATATTAAGAAGGAACAAGCTTATCTTGACTCTATCAGGGGTGAAGGAGTTTACAATTTTCTTTGGATTAAAGATTACACTTACAAAGAGTGTAAGGAATTGGAGATGAACCTTGGTCTTGACCTTAAGGGAGGTATGAACGTTACCATGGAGGTTTCTGTAATTGATATTATTAAGGCTATGGCCAATAATAGCAAGGATGAAACTTTTGTAGCTGCCATAGAAAAAGCCAAAGCGATGCAAAAGAATAGTCAAAAAGAATTTGTGGTTCTTTTTGGTGAAGCGTTCGAATCAATCAATCCAAATGCTCAGTTATCTTCTCCTGATATCTTCGGAACTTTAGAGATGAAAGATAAAATTCCTTTTGGTGCTTCTAATGCTGAGGTGTTAAAAGTGATTAAAAAAGAAGCTGATGCAGCGATTGATAATACCTTTAACATTCTTCGTTCCCGTATTGACCGTTTTGGTGTTGCACAGCCAAATATTCAAAAAGCTGATGTTTCGGGACGTATCATTATTGAACTTCCAGGTATTAAAGATGCCGCTCGTGTACGTAAGTTACTGCAAGGAACAGCAAGTCTTGAATTCTGGGAAACTTATAGTGCTAACGAAGTAACTCAATATTTAAATGCTGCGAACGAAAAATTAGCAGCTATCAATACAATGGCTGAGCCTGCCGAAGCAGCTAAAGAAGCTACTAAAGAAGAGGTGAAGGAAGAGGCAAAAGATGAAGATGTTGCTCTTTTAGACAAAATTGAAGAAACAGCTAAAGATTCGACTACTGACCTTAATGCAAAAGAAATTGCAAAAAAATACCCATTGTTTTCTGTTTTGAATCCTACACAAAGAGGTTCTTCGAAAGCAGTTGTTGGTATGTCTCATATTAAAGATACTGCCAGAGTAAATCAAATTTTGGCAATGCCGGCTGTTCAATCAGTAATGCCACGTAATTTGAAATTCTTTTGGGGGGTTAAACCAATTGATAAAGGTGGTAATGTATTCGAATTGTTTGCTATTAAAGTAACCAGCCGTGATGGAAAAGCTCCTTTAGATGGTGATGCTGTTACTTCTGCACGCGAGCAAATTGATCAAAACAAAGCACAAGCTGAAGTTTCGATGAGTATGAGTGGTGAAGGAGCAAAAGTTTGGGCTCGTTTAACTAAAGATAACATTGACCGCGCAATTGCAATTGTTTTGGACGGATATGTTTATTCTGCTCCAAATGTAATTAGTGAAATAAAAGGCGGACAGTCCAGTATCAGTGGTAATTTCACCATTGCTGAGGCGAAAGATCTTGCAAACATATTAAAGTCAGGTAAATTGCCTGCTCCTGCTCATATTATTGCTGATGAAGTTGTTGGGCCATCTTTGGGACAGGAATCTATTCAAAAAGGGATGTGGTCATTCATCATTGCTTTTGTGTTGGTGTTGATTTATATGTTTTTCTTCTATAGTAAAGGTGCAGGTCTTACTGCAAATATTGCTTTGGTTGCCAACTTGTTCTTTATTTTTGGAGTGCTGGCTTCATTGGGTGCTGTGTTGACTCTACCTGGTATTGCCGGTATTGTGTTAACAATCGGTATGTCGGTGGATGCGAACGTACTGATTTATGAGCGTATTCAGGAAGAGCTGAAAGGTGGAAAAGGATTGAGTCTTGCTATTTCTGATGGATACAAGAATGCCTATTCTGCGATTATTGATGGTAACATCACAACTCTTTTGACTGGTATTATTCTTTATCTTTTTGGTGAAGGTCCAATTAAAGGTTTTGCAACTACTTTAGTTGTCGGTATTTTCTCATCTTTATTTGCTGCAATTTTTATCACTCGAATAATTATTGAAGGTTCGCTTAAACGTAACCGCAACATTACTTTTACAACTAAGTTTACGGATAACTGGTTACGTAATGCACACATTAAATTTCTTGAGAAAAGAAAAGTGTTTTATGTGATTTCAGGTATTGCGGTTCTTGTTAGTATTGGTTCTCTTGCAACAAGAGGTCTAAATCAAGGTATCGATTTTACCGGGGGTAGGACATATGTTGTTGCTTTTGATCAGGATGTTTCGGTTGAAGCTATTGCTAAGTCGTTGGAAACTGTTTACGGACATGCTCCTGAAGTGAAAACTTTTGGTGGTGATTCTCAGGTGAAAATTACCACAAAATATAAAATTGATGAATCAGGAAACGAAGTTGATGATGAAGTAGAAGGTTTACTTTACACAGGGTTACAACCATATTTAAATGGAGCTTCTAAAACTGATTTCCTTGAGAACAATAGAAAGATGTCGCAAAAAGTGGGTCCTACTATTGCTGATGATATTCGTCAGTCTGCAGTTTGGTCAATCTTGTTTGCTCTTATCGTGATTTTCCTTTACATCATGGTTCGTTTCTCGAACTGGCAGTATGGTTTAGGTGCGATTGTTGCTTTGGCTCACGATTCAATCATTGTATTGGGTATCTTCTCATTGTGTTACGGATGGCTGCCATTCTCACTTGAGGTGGATCAGGCATTTATTGCCGCAATACTTACTGTGGTTGGTTATTCTATTAATGATACTGTGGTTGTATTTGACCGTATCCGTGAGTATATTGGATTGCATCCAAAACGTGATCGTGTTGAGGTTGTGGATAGTGCTTTGAATAGTACATTACGTCGTACTTTTAGTACTTCATTATCTACTATGGTTGTTTTGTTAGCCATCTTCCTTTTCGGGGGAACTTCAATCCAAGGATTTACATTTGCTTTGTTAGTTGGAGTAATTGTAGGTACATATTCTTCACTATTTATTGCAACTCCAATTTCTTATGACACAAGTTTACGTGTATCTAAAGTGATTGCGAAAAAGAAATAATTAGAAATTAATTATAAAATTGTCCCCCGGATCGTATGGTTCGGGGGATTTTTTTTGCTCAGGTTCAAATCGAATGCAATCTACCTTCATGATTTAAAATTTCTTCGGTATATTTGTTTAAAATTTGAATCAAATGGATAATATTCTTTTATTTATTAGTGGCGGTGAAATTGTTGTCGTACTAGTTGTTATTCTGCTGTTGTTCGGATCGAAAAAGATTCCTGAATTGGCTCAAGGCTTGGGGAAAGGAATGAAAGAATTCAAACGGGCGACGGAAGATATTAAATCCGAGATCAGAAAGGAAACAGAAGTTCTTGATCATATCAAGGAATTTAAGGATGACCTTACTAAAAAACTGTAATCCGATATTCTAGGTTTAATCATTCCACCAATATATAGTGTGGAATTTTTTTTTAAATTCAATGGACTATTTGTATCTCTTTGTTGGTTTCGTTATTCTTTTATATAGCGGGAATTTGTTGGTAAAAGGAGGAGTGGCCTTATCTTCTCATTTTAAGGTTTCTACACTTGTGGTTGGAGTTACTGTAGTTGCTTTTGGAACATCGGCACCAGAGCTTTTTGTGAGTCTGGGAGCAGCTCTTCATGGCAGCCCTGATATTGCTATCGGCAATGTTATTGGCTCTAATATTGCAAATATTGCCCTCGTTCTTGGTTTTACAGCTATATTGATGCCTTTGCCTGTTCGCAGTAATTCCATAAAGTTCGATTGGCCTTTTATGATGGGCGCATCCTTACTGTTTTATGTGTTTATTTTAAATCAGAAATTAGAGTACTATGAAGGAATTGTTTTTGTAATTCTTTTGATCGTATTTATGGTGTGGACGGTTTGGAAATCAAGAAAGGAAAACAGAGATGTAATAATAGGATTTAAAACAGCCGAGCATTCAATGTTTGTTGCAGTACTACTAATTCTTGCTGCCTCGGTTGGCTTGTATTTTGGAGCTGATATTTTGGTTGGCAGTGCAAAAAATATCGCTCTCGACTTTGGAGTAAGTGAACGTGTAGTCGGATTGACTTTGGTGGCTTTCGGCACATCAGTACCCGAATTAGCTACTTCTGCCGTAGCAGCTTATAAGAAGGAGATGGATATCTCTATTGGAAATATTATTGGCTCTAATATATTCAATATTTTAGGAGTGTTGGGAGTTACATCAATTATCAAAAATATTTTCATTAGTCAGCCAATCATATCTTTTGATATACTTATTATGCTGGGGGTGTCTTTTCTTCTGTTTTTATTGATTTTGCCTTTGAATAATGGGAAACTTCACCGATGGAAGGGATTTTTACTGTTTGCAGTTTATCTGATTTATGTATATTTGGTTTTCACAAAGTAATTCACCTGTATGATAACTGCTGATCAAATCAAAAAAAGTTTTGGAACGGTTAATGTTCTTAAAGGAATCGACCTGAATATTACAAAAGGAGAAATTGTTTCTGTTGTTGGCGCCAGTGGTGCAGGCAAAACTACACTTCTGCAAATACTTGGGACATTGGACCGACCCGATTCAGGAAAAGTGTTTTTTGATGGTGTTGATATCACTTCATACAATGAGAAAGAATTATCTGCATTTCGAAATTCGAATATTGGTTTTGTATTCCAGTTTCATCATTTGCTTCCCGAATTTACAGCTTTAGAGAATGTTTGCATTCCAGCATATATTGCAAAAAAATCGAGATCGGAAGCCATTGCGAAGGCAATGGAATTGCTCGAAATGCTGAATTTGGGTCATAGAATGGATCATAAACCTTCCGAACTTTCGGGTGGTGAGAAGCAACGGGTTGCAGTAGCAAGGGCTCTGATTAATGATCCAATTGTAATTTTGGCTGATGAACCTTCCGGTAATTTAGATTCTAAAACGCGTCAGGAGCTTCACGAATTATTTTTTACTTTACGCGACCGTTTCAATCAAACATTTGTGATCGTAACTCACGATATGGAATTGGCGGATATGTCGGATCGGAAGATTAGTATTTCAGATGGACTGATCGATGGGCATGACTAATTTTTCATTTGCCGGTTTAAAGGAATTTTTGGATGAAAAATACGATTTATACAATCGTGAATCTTTCATTACCACCGATCCCATACAAATACCACGATCTTTTTCGAAAAAAGAAGATGTTGAAATAGCCGGTTTCTTAAGTGCAAGTATTGCCTGGGGGCAAAGACCTACAATTATTCGAAACGCGAAATGGCTGGTCGAAAGAATGGATCAAGAACCTCATGAGTTTATTCTGAACGCATCCAATCTTGATTTGGAAGTTTTTAAGCAATTTAAACATCGCACGTTTAATGGTGATGATTGTATCTTTTTTCTAAAATCACTGCAGAATATTTATCGGAATCATGGCGGGTTGGAAGATGTTTTCGCGAAGGGAGCAAAGGATTCAGGTACTGTAAAGGGTGCATTGGCCTATTTTAGGGAAGTGTTTTTCAAGACTGAGCATTTGGACAGAAGTCAGAAACACATCTCGAATGTAATGAAAAAATCCTCAGCCAAGCGATTGAATATGTATTTGAGGTGGATGGTGCGGAAAGATGATCGGGGAGTAGATTTTGGCTTGTGGAATCAACTTTCATCGGCAGATTTGTATTTGCCTTTGGATGTTCATACTGGAAATGTTGGTCGTAAACTGGGTTTGCTAACCAGAAAACAGAATGATTGGCAGGCTGTTGAAGAAATTACCGAAAACCTTAGGAAATTAGATCCCAAAGATCCTGTGAAATATGACTATGCCTTATTTGGTATGGGTGCTTTTGAGAAATTTTAAGAAGAATGGCAAATAATTATTTTGAGTTCAAGCAATTTAGGGTCGATCAGAATGGCTCTGCAATGAAGGTTGGAACCGATGGTGTTCTATTGGGGGCTTGGGTGGATATTTCCAAAGCCAATCGGATATTGGATATTGGAACCGGAACCGGATTGATTGCCATGATGATGGGACAGAGAACCAATTCCGATGTGAAAATTGATGCCGTTGAAATTGAATTGTCTTCTTATCAACAAGCTGTTAATAACTTCGCAAATTGCCCGTGGACTTCAAAACTGAATGCATTTCATCTTTCTTTTCAGGAATTTTGCCAGATTACAACGGTTAGGTATGATTTGATTGTAAGCAATCCGCCTTATTTTCTAAATGGTTTAAAAGCGAAATGCGAAACACGGACACAGGCTCGCCATGCAGATTATTTGCCTTTTGAGGATTTGTTGAATGGAGCCATGAATTTATTAACAGAATCAGGAGTTTTATCTGTTGTTCTGCCTGTTGATGAAGGAGAATATTTTCAGAGATTGGCTGGATTAACAGGCTTTTATTTGAAAAGAAAGATTTCAGTTCTGCCTAATCCCGGGAAGCCCGCCAAGCGTTATTTGTTTGAATTTTGTTTGCAGAAATGCGAGGCTCAATTCGCTGAATTAATAGTGGAAAATGGACAGAGACATGTCTATTCTCCTGAATATATAAATCTGACAAAAAACTTTTATTTAAAATTTTAAGCTGCTGTTTCTACTCTGTAGATATTTTAAAATTTGCCCACCATTCAGTAAGTTCAAATGGAGTTTGATTGTAGCCGGCTTTTAATCTTTCCATGCGTTTGTTAATGTATTCTTTACTGCTTAAAGCTGAGTGATATTCCTCATTTGCTTCATTGATACTTGCAACTCCAATGCTTATTATTTCATTGCCCGACAGGTTTTTGGAGTAAAATTCACTCATTGGTATTCGAAGATGATAACTAAACAGAACTTCATTTTTCGAACTTATCTTTACCTGATAGGTATCGTCTTCCTGCAGAGTACTAATAGAAAGACTTTCATTTTTTTTCACGTTAACAACCTCGAAAATCTGAAAACGATCCAAAAATTCTTCATTTAATTCTGTTAGTGAAAAACGGGATAAATAATTTTCAAATTTTTCTGCAGTAAAAGGAAATTTAGCAGGCATTGGAAAGTTAATGGCAAAATTGTTTTGAAGTTTTGCTTCTGGATCGATCCAGACACTAAGTCCAAGATTGTATATTTTCCTTAATGTATTTGTAGAATTTGTCTCAAGAATAATATCGATAAATTTATCGTTGTTGAAAACCTTAACACTTATTTGATCTTCGGCATTGTAATAGTTGGCCTCTGTTGTTGAATATATTTTGGAACTGAAATCTCTCTCATTCTGCCAATAGGTTGATATTTGATTTTTTACTGCACACGAATTAAGAGTGAAAAGACTTATTAAAAAAGCAAATTGAATTATTTGGGACATGTATTTTCGTATAATTAATGCAGATCAAAAATATAAAAAAGAGAATGATCTTAGGCGAAAAACGCAATTAATTATGCTGAAGTGCTTACAAAACAATTTCTTCTTCAATAAATTTTATCCCCAAATTGTCAAGTTCAGTAAGAATTGGTTTGTAAAGTTCAGGCAAGGTTGGGATATGAACTCCTTTCAAATGGATCTTATCTTTGGCCAATAGTTTTGTTGCTATCGCTAAAGGAGTCCCAACTGTATACGACATGGCGGTGTGTTCGCGGTCGGTTCCTTCATAAGTCATCGAAGAAGTAATTCTTTTCCTTTCTCCGTTGATTTCAAAATCAAACAGATGCTGCATAACCAGTAAATCTCTGTCGGTAGGTTCCAGAGCCCATTTTTGTTCCAGAATTTTCTGAAGAATCATGGCTGGAGTAGCATTTCTTAAACCAACAGCTTCATCAGAAAACAAGCCAAGCCATTTCAGTTTTGTCATTATTACAGAGTTGACATCGATGTGTGTAAAATCGGCTAAGTTTTCCTCTGTGGATTTTTCACTATCGGGCAGAAAACTCAATAAATAATCGAGATAAGTTAACTTGTGAGAGTCCTTCATTATATACGTGTCATCGGTGCAGCCCAATTGAACCAGAACATTCCAGGCCTCCGAATAACCAGGTCTTCGCATGGTTCCCCGCATAATAGTTGGAATGTTATTCAGTCCGTATAATTCACAATATTGCAGCGAATCCCTGTTTGGATACACTTCAAAATCGCCATAACCTGTAATTTGAGTTTTGGTAAGAGTTGAGAACAATTTGTGATAGGGAATGTATTTGTAATGGTTATTTTCTTTAAACTGTGCTGTTCCTTGTCCCGCAACAACTACATTTCTCGGATTCCAAGAAAATTTATAATTCCAGGGATTGTTGTCGCAGTCGGGAGCTACCAGGCCACCGCAAAACGATTTAAATGTTTTAATTTTTCCACCACGTTCCTTTATCTGATCAATAATTTTCATGGCCGACATGTGATCCAATCCAGGATCAACACCGAGTTCATTCAGGAAACACAGCCCTTTTTCTTTGGCTTCTTCATCCAATTCCATCATTTCAGAAGAAACATATGATGGCGTTAGCAGGTGTTTTCTATGGCGCAAACACTCTTTCGCAACAATAATGTGCATAGAGGCCGGAACCATACTTACAACGATATCTGCCGCCGAAATTTCTTCAGCTCTTTGTTCCAGATCTTTTAAATTAAACCGAAGTGCTATTCCGTTGGGATGGTTGTTGATTTTCTTTTGAGCAGATTCTAACGACATATCGCCAACTGTAATTTTCCAATTGTTTTTTTCCGAATGCTTTAATAAATATTGTATTAAGCTGGTTGATGAAAGACCTGCGCCAATAATTAGAATATTTTTCATTTGAGTGTCGTTAGTTAGTGTGTTCTGCGTCTCATAAATTTATAATAAAGTGGCTAAAAAACGATAAATAGTTGATTGTTTTTTATGAAGGAATTTTTGGAATGTGAATCCTAAATTAAAGATGCTAAATGGATTGTTGCTTTTAGACGATTGGTTTAAAGGTATAGACTCTTTCTATATGTGAATTAAGAAAATTTCATCTGCAAAAATTATGAGATTTGTTATGATTTTTATTTTCTGATCTCTAAAACGGAATGATTATATTTGTTCGGGAAAGATAAAAAATTGCGTAACCTCTAAATATATTAACTCCTTGGTACAAGCTAGAAAAGCCGTTGAAACCCCATTAATGAAGCAGTATTATCAGATGAAGGATAAACATCCTGATGCTATTTTGCTGTTTAGGGTTGGTGACTTTTACGAAACATTTTCTGATGATGCCATTCGTGCTTCTGAAATTTTAGGCATTACACTGACTAAGCGTGCAAACGGATCGGCATCCTATGTTGAGTTGGCGGGATTTCCACATCATTCTATAGATACTTATCTGCCTAAATTGGTGCGGGCAGGCATGCGTGTGGCCATATGTGAGCAATTAGAAGATCCGAAGAAAACCAAAACCTTGGTTAAACGTGGCATTGTAGAATTGGTAACTCCAGGGGTATCCTATAATGACAACGTTTTGGAGCATCGGGAGAATAATTTTCTTGCCTGTATTCATATGGAGAAAAATTCAGCCGGAATTGCATTTTTAGATGCCTCAACGGGTGAGTTTTTAACTGCTGAAGGAAGTTTTGAGTATATCGATAAATTATTGGGCAATTTTCAGCCAAAAGAGGTTTTGTATCAGAGAGGTAAGGAGAAAATCTTCCATGAATTATTTGGTGGCAAGTTTTACACTTTCACTATGGATGACTGGGTTTTTACCGAAAGTGCGGCTAAGGACAGGTTGCTTCGTCATTTTGAGACAAGTTCGTTGAAAGGATTTGGAGTTCAGACTTTACGCAATGGAATCATTGCTTCGGGTGCCGTTTTGCATTATCTGGATATCACAAAACACAGTCAGGCAGCTCATGTAACTCAGCTTTCGCGGATAGAGGAAGACAAATACGTGTGGCTGGATAAATTTACAGTTCGGAATTTAGAGCTGTTTGGAGCCTTAAACGATGGCGCAAGTACACTTTCGGGTGTAATGGATAAAACCTTATCGCCAATGGGAGCGCGCCTTTTAAAAAGGTGGATTGCTCTTCCCTTAAAGGATTCGGCGAGTATTAATGATCGCCTGAGTGTTGTGAATCATTTTTTCGGGAATGAAAAGGATTCTCATTCCATAGGGGATGAAATTCAGCAGATTGGAGATTTGGAGCGGATTATTTCCAAGGTTGCTGTGGGCAGAGTCAGTCCGCGGGAAGTTGTTCAGCTAAAAAATGCCCTGATTGCCATCGAACCTATCCGAAACTATTGTTTGAGTAGTGGAAATGAAGGTTTGCTAAAAATAGGAGATCAACTGAATCCATGTGTTTCGGTTCGGGAAAAGATTGAAAAGGAAATTCATGCTGATCCGCCAAACATGGTTAGTAAAGGCGGTGTAATTGCTGATGGGGTTTGCGAAGAGTTGGATGATTTAAGGAAGATATCCTTCTCGGGTAAAGATTATTTACTGCAAATGCAGATGCGTGAGATTGAAAGAACAGGTATAACTTCTCTTAAAATTGCGTTTAATAATGTGTTTGGATACTATATTGAGGTAAGAAACACCCATAAGGACAAGGTTCCTGAAGAATGGATCAGAAAGCAAACTTTAGTTAGTGCTGAGCGCTACATTACGCAGGAATTAAAGGATTACGAAGAGAAAATATTGGGAGCCGAAGAAAAAATACTGGCTTTGGAAACCCGTTTGTATAACGAATTGGTTCTTGGTATTGCTGATTATATTTCTACCATTCAGTTAAACGCGGCCATGATAGCGCGACTGGATTGTTTGCTGTCTTTTGCGAAACTGGCGAGAGAGAACCACTACAATTGTCCAGGTATCAATGATTCTGAAATTATCGATATTAAACAGGGAAGACATCCGGTTATTGAAAAGCAATTGCCAATCGACGAAAAATACATTGCAAATGATGTTTATCTGGACAATGAATCGCAGCAGGTAATCATTATTACAGGGCCAAATATGGCGGGTAAGTCGGCTCTTCTCCGACAAACTGCACTAATTGTTTTAATGGCGCAAATTGGAAGTTTTGTGCCGGCTAAGGAGGCAAATATTGGTTGTGTCGATAAGATTTTCACCCGTGTGGGTGCTTCGGATAACATTTCATTGGGAGAATCTACTTTTATGGTGGAAATGAATGAAGCAGCCAGTATTCTTAACAACCTTTCATCAAGGAGTTTGATTTTGTTTGATGAATTGGGACGGGGAACCAGTACTTATGATGGAATTTCCATTGCTTGGTCGATTGTTGAATACATTCACGAGAACAGTAACAGCAGAGCTAAAACATTATTTGCAACTCACTATCATGAGTTAAACGAAATGGAGAAATCATTCTCAAGAGTGAAGAATTTTAATGTTTCGGTAAAAGAAGTCAACAATAAGGTTATTTTCCTGAGAAAGTTAGTTCCCGGAGGATCCAATCACAGCTTTGGTATTCATGTGGCACGTATGGCCGGAATGCCCAAATCTGTTGTGAAACGAGCGGATGAAATATTACTTCAGTTGGAAGGAAAACAAAATGGAGAATCGCTGGCCAAACCAGTTGGTGAGATAGCGCAACAACGCGAAGGGTATCAAATGAGCTTTTTTCAACTCGACGATCCGGTACTTCTGCAAATCAGAAATGAAATTTCAGATCTGGATATTAATAATCTGACACCAATTGAGGCTCTAAATAAGTTGAATGAGATTAAAAAGATATCTGGATTGTAAAAAAAGATGAAAAATGTGAGTGTCCCATATACAAAGGCTTTTGATGTGTAGTGCCTGAATTTCAGGGAGTCAGATTCAGGATCCTTGTAATGTCTTTTATGATGATTGAAAAAAAATGAGTCAAAAGGTTTTTTTCCTTTGCAGAATCAAAAAATACGCATATATTTGCATCGCAATTGAGAGAACAACGGTTCACTTTTAAAAGCACAATGCGAGAATAGCTCAGTTGGTAGAGCACAACCTTGCCAAGGTTGGGGTCGCGAGTTCGAGTCTCGTTTCTCGCTCAAAATCCGAAAGGATGCCCAGGTGGTGGAATTGGTAGACACGCTGGACTTAAAATCCAGTGGCTTCACGGCCGTGCGGGTTCAAGTCCCGCCCCGGGTACAATAACCCTCTTAAACAGCAATGTTTAGGAGGGTTTTGTTTTTTTTGGGAACGAATGAGGGAACGCAGGGTTATTAAAATCTGGATCAAGTCGAAAATAATTAGTGGATGGGTAAAACAAAGTAAAACTGAGATCCTTTTCCTTTTACTGATTCGACTCTTATTCTACCTCCAAGTATTTTGACGTATTCTTTAACAATCGTTAAGCCTAAGCCAGCTCCTTCATAAATTATTTCTCTTCCATTATCAATACGGTAAAAATGCTCAAAAATAAGTTCTTGGTCTTCTGCAGAAATACCAACGCCTGTGTCTTTAATATAAAATTGAATCTCGTTCGTTTTGGTTTTAAAATCAAAACCAAATTTTACACTTCCTTTGTTTGTATATTTAATCGCATTTGAAATCAACTTACTAAGTATTATTTCTATCTTTTCTTTGTCCGAGAAAATAATTATTTCTTTCGCCTTATGATTATTTTCATAAGAAAATTCAATGCCTTTAGTATCAGCTTCAGGTTTATACAGAACATACATGTCCTCAATTACATCCTCAACATTCACGTCTTCAATATAGATGTCCAGACAATCAGCATCTAACTTTGACATTTGAATAAGCTCATCTATTGTATTTAACATTCTGATAGAGCTTTGCTGAATAGCACCAATATATTTCAGATGATCTTCTTTTGATAAAACGGAGTCTTCAAGCAATTCTGCAAACCCAAGAATACTATTCATTGGCGTTCGGATTTCATGATTCATATTTGTTAAAAAAGCTGATTTTAACGCTGGCCTCTTCCGCTTCCTGTGCAGCCTTAATTAACTTCATTTGGGTCAGTTTAAAATCTGTAATGTTATCAACATAACCATCGTATCTAACGATTCTGCCGGTAACATTCCGTACTGCACGAGCACCTTCTTTTACATAAATAACATCACCCTCTTTTGTGTACCATTCAGATTGAAAATTAATTACTTCACCTTTTTCTTCCAGTATCTTCTTGAAATTTTCTCTCTTATTATTGTCTGCATAACATCCCTTTGACAGGTTTCTTTTAGCTAAATCTTCCAACGAATCATACTTCAGCATTTTTAAAATTGCTTGATTTGCATAGATGATTTGCCCTTCTGGTGTTGTTTGATACAAACCCACCAAAGAGTTTTTTACCAAATCCAAATAGAGACGATTATTTTCCCAGGTTCTGTTTTTTAGAATTCGGGATATGGAAAAGATCTCACCCAACGGTTTAGATAAGATCTTCTTAAGGGAGTTAAAAATCATTGCCATATTCTAATTTACAAATAAATTCTTATTTATCAAGCTGATTTTCATTGCTGTAAAATAGGCATGTTAACGTAAAATAATTTTTATATGGTGGAGTTTTGAACTAGTCTGTAGAAATCTATGCGATGCTTTTTATTTTTAATTGCGCCCAATTCTTAAATAAACACCATGAGATTCATTTCTATTTTTTCTGCTCGAGGGGTATTTGCTTATTTCACATCTTCAATGCTTGGCGCTTTCCATTTTACGCTTTCAACTTTTCTGTCTAAGGCTATATTTATGGCCATAGTGTTTCGGTACTTGTCGTAAATCATTGCACAAGTCATGATTAAACTGGTTCCAATAATTACACAAAGTAATATTCCCGGCTCAAAATCTTCAATTTGTGCTTCGGAAGGTATGCTGTAAAATAAAAGTACGGTGATTAAGCCACGAGGAGCAACAAATAATTGCGGCAGTATATCCTTTCCTGCAAAAATACGCAGTATAATGTATCGTATTGTATAAATCGAAATCAAAATCAGAAAGCTTACTATTGTTACGTTTAAACTCAGTAAGGAAGAAATGGCAATCGAAAGACCGAAAATTACAAAGAAAAAGGTTCGGACAACAAAGGCTGTTTCTGCGGTGATTGTATGCAACTCATTATAGATATGATGTGCTTTTTCGAAATCAATTAATTTTGAGAGTTTTCCTTTGAAAAAAAGTTTCATGTTCGCAATTACTAATCCAAATATCAGGATAATAATAAGCGAAGAAAGGTGCATTTTTTTGCCCAGTGCATATAGTAGTAACAGTATGGCTATCAGTAAAAAGAGTTTTACCTTGCTTTTTATGCGTTGAAAAATTAAAATAATTGCATAGCTGGCTATCAGGGAGATAATGATGGTGAGCAGAATGTTTCCTGCAAAACCTGTTACGCCGCTGTCTTCGGCAGGATTTAATTTTCCGGTTAAAAAATAGAACATCATAATGCCCATGATATCCGAAAAAGTACTTTCGTAGATATGAAATTCTTTTTTGCCGGCATTTAAACCTGATACGCTTGGTATGATAATGGCACTGGATAGTATGGACAATGGGGTTGCGTAAAGCCAGGCCGATTCCATGGTCATTCCGGGAATGAAATTGTAGAGAATCAATACAACAGCCCAAGTTGATAAAATAAGGCCGGTTAAGGCAACAGTAAATGATTTTAGGATGGGGACTAATTTCTCTCTTTTCAGTTCCAGTTCAAGAGCCGCCTCCAGCACAATCATAATTAATCCGACAATTCCCAAAACTTCAAGAATAGGAAAGAAATTTAATGTTTCTGCATTGAAATATTTAAGTATGTATTGGCAGCCAACCCCCAGTACGATAAGCATCAGTACTGCTGGGATATTTGTTTTTCTGGACAATCCATTGAATAAAAAAGATAAAATGATGATTATGGATACTTCAATAATCAAATTATAGGATGAAATGATTTCCATGGTTGTTACTTAAAATTGTTTGTTACACTTGTTTCAATCTGTATTTCATGTAAAAAGGCAGTTAAATCTTCAGTGGCAGCACCATTTTCGAGTGTGTACTGAAATTTAAATACCTGAGGAATTTCACTGTTCTTTATGGTAGGTTTTTGTCCGAAATCTAAAATTGGATTGTCAAAAATCAGATTTAAAACCTGTTCTTTTGTTAATTGTGTACGCAGGTAAAGTGTTTGTCTTAATTTGGTATTTACATTTGAGTTGATCGCAAATCCTAAATTTTCAATTTCGGTATAATTAATAAACCGTTCTCCATATTCGGCATTAATGATTAATCCGAAGGATTGCAGACTCTTAACTTCTCCCTTAAAATCCCCAATTGTGATAAATGCGTCTTTGCTTACCAAGGGGTTTGCCCTGAAAAAAATTCCGCTCACGAAGTTTTTGATATAGTAGAAACCAAAAAGACTTATAAAAACCAAAAGAATACTGTGTGTAATGTAATTGATAGATATAAAATCGAGTAGTAAAAAGGATATTGCAACAGGTTTGTAAAACAACATGCCTTTTTTTAAAAAGCTTATTATTTTTTTGTTGGTTACGTTTTTTTTAGCAAATCGCTCTCCAATGTATGTTAGCAGCTTTAGTATCCAATAACAGACTGCCAGCAGTACAAGCAGGCCTAGTAAACCGCTCCAGGTGTATAATGTTTCGATATTTTCCATTTAGTTGAGTGTTCCTCTGTATTTTAGAATTTCACGAATATTGTGGTACAATACTTGGTTTAAAACAAGATTTCCCTCTGTGTTTCGCAGAAATACTTTGGTGTTTGTTAAACGTTTTAATCCTGATTTATAGGAGATGTTGTATCGATTGCCCAAAAGGGTTTTCAATACAATTTCGTTAATGTGCTTGTATAATAATACATATTTAAGAATAATAACTTCTTCGGGAGTGAAAAAGTCTTCAAAATCATACTCCTTTTCTTCAAATACTACTTTATGATCATCAGCAGTAGTAATTGCATAGGTCCATGCCTGCAATACTTCGCCCATATTATTGTCGTAATTTTTACACAACTTTTGTACGTAAAGCTCCAGTTGTTTATTGAGCAGGGGAAGTCCTTTTTCTGTCACCAAACTTCGGTGCGAGGCACCATGCCGCAATAGTATGGCTTTGTGTATTTCGTCAGTTTTTGCTTTGTTAACATCAATAACAGAGCTGAACGAATTGGAAAAAGGAAGTCTTTTATCCAAATGAGACTGCATGGCATTTGAAGTAGTCATGATAACGAAAACCTGATCGGATTCCGATTCCACGAATTCTATGGCGGCTCTTACATTATCTAATAAACTGTGATTTTTGTCTCTCCAGAGTTCCAGATTATCAATTACCAATAACGGACGGAAATTATAGGTGTGTTTCTTAATATGCTGAAGAGCCTCTGCAAGGTTTTTTGTGCTTGTAAATTTTCTTCCTTCAACGGAAATAGTACTGTCAGGTTCGAGAAAAATACTTTGTTTGTCAAAATGATCTTTCGCAGCACTTTCAATAAAAGTAGATTTCCCGCTTAAACTATTTCCTACAACAAGAACCGCTTTGTTGTGTCCTTTTTTCCACAGATTTAAGGTTTCCTGTAGTTTTTGTTTTTCGGTTTCGCGCGGAACGAAGAATAAGTCTCCAATAAAATTCTTATTTAAAAAAAGAGTATCGTAATGAACGTTAGATGCTTTAAATGTTCTGTATTCAATGCATTTTGATGATGCCTCTAATTTCATAAACGGATTATCAGCGGTACTGATTTCATATGTCCTGCTAAAAAAGGAAAGGGTGTTTTTAAATTTTTTTTCTACTTCAAGTAAGAATTTGTTTTTTGAAGATGTGAGTTGAGTTATTGATGATTGCAAAGAAACTTTCAGAAAATCTTCTGAGTGATAGATATTTGAGACTAAGAATTCGGCACTAAATTTTTCTTGTACCAGACCAATTATCTTCCTCTGCAAATTTTCATTTGTATTGGCTGAGCGCAGTAAGTTTTGTATGCTTTGAACCTGAGAAGGCAGTGTTTCAAGTGTGTTGTTGTTTTTTAGTAAAGTTAAACTGCTCTTTAAATTTAGTAAACTGTGTTTATAAAAAGCAAGCAGATTTGTCCTGTTTTGCCACAGCTCGATCATATCGGGGAGCAACATATAATTCAGCCACTTTTTAGCCGATTTGTTAAAGTCTATTTTTTTTATGAGTAATAAACCATCTTCACTTGCAACAGGAATGCTGCTTTCTTCGAGCGAAGCAATTTTTAATTCAATATCAAAGGCATAGGTTTCTTGTTTTGTATTTGTTACCTCTAAATTATCCAGAATATCTTCAATTAATGAAATGGTGTCTGCAGTTTTAACAATTTCATCCAAATTCTGAACAGAATCCAACACTTTGCTTATGGTTTGTTTCGCATTTTCAAGTTCACTGATAAGTGTTGCGCAGATGTTTTGGGTATGATTTTTAATATCCTTAAAAACAAGAATGATATTGGATAAAGTTTGAGTTGATTTTTCAATTTCCTTGACTTGATTTTGCACCGTAAGAAATTGATTTTTGTAAACTTCCCATGGATTTTGCTGGTGTTTGGTTTTGGAAATATGTTTCTTTCTTTTTTTATTGGTTTGCTGAACCGGATTTAGTTCTGCGCTAATTTTCTGAGCAAAGGAGTTGGTTGCTTTTTCTAAAATTGCTTTGGATTCTTTTAGATGATGCTGAACAGTCTGATCATCGACCAGAGATTCTTGTTTTTTATTTTTTGAAATTTGAAGCTGTAACAATACATCGCGGTGTATCAGCATCGTACTCTTAAACGACTCCGGCAAAAGATAATTCAGAATATATATTGTTGTAAAATCCGGATTTTTATCGGTTTGTGCTTTGTTGTATTCCTGATCACCAATAGAAATAAAGAAATCGCTTACTTCTATAAATTCTTTTAGAACAAGCTGAGAAAGGCCTTCTGTTGTCAGGCTTTGTTCCAATAGGTTCAGATAGTCCTCTAAATGTTTATTTAAAACCTCTAAAACGCTCAAGGTTTTGGTTGTTATATCTTTCTCTTTATCAGACTTCATGTGTTTTAAATCTTTATTATTCATGGCAAACGTTATGCAATATAAGAATTCCATGTTCAGTTTTTTAAATTTTTTTAATACTTTTTATGATGACTTTCAAATGAAAAGAAGGAAAGAGTTATCGTATTGAAAGCATTTTAGAGATAAGATTAACAATGAAATTAACATCATTTTAGTGATTGATATCTAGTCTGTATTTGAATAGACAGGCATTTATTATTACTTTTCGGTTGAATAAAAATTTTTCCCGATGTTCCGAAATATATCATTCCTTATTTTTTTTGTTTTTAATCTAAGTGTGAATGCGCAAAAGGTAGATTTATTGTACTTCACAGATGCACATCAGATTTTTCCGGTAGACGATGTTGATGGAGGACGAGGTGGTGTTGCCCGATTAAAAACTATTGCAGATGAGGTGCGAAAGGTTAATCCAAACACATTGGTAATTCATGGAGGTGATTTGTGTGGTGGTGTTCTGTTTGGCGGCATGTACAAAGGAGAGCCTATGATTGAAGCCTTCAATGATATTCCTGTGGATATCTGCAATTTCGGACAGCATGAATTTGATTTTGGGGCACAACATACCATTCAGCTTTTATCTAAATCCAAATCGCAGTGGTTTAGTTCCAATCTTAAAAACAGAGATGGTGGTGTGTTTGGGAATTTGCCTGCTTTTCTAGTGAAAAAAATTGGAGGTTTGCGAATTGGATTTATCGGCCTGACCGACGCTATGAACACAAGTATTCATGATGATTTGGTGGTTCAGGAAGATTTATTTGTTTCTGTTTCTAAGCTTCAGCCTGAAATGGGGAATGTTGATTTTTTGGTACTTATAACCCAAACAGATTTGGAAACCAATCGGAAATTGTTGGAGCAGTTTCCTGAAATTGATTTGATTTTAACTGAGGAGCAGTTCGAGCACGAAAGCAATATTTTTTACAAAGGCAGTGTTCCGATTGTTGCTACTGCCGGAAACATGAGTTCAGTTGCTAAATTGAGCCTGGAAAAGAATAAAAAACCGCTCGTTGAAATTATTCCTTTAACTAGTGATGTGACTTCCGAGAAGTATATGAGAGATATGGAGCTGTATTATAAAAAGGATATGGAATTGCAGTTGTCCGAAAAGATTGGTCGGTTGGAAGTTCCTCTTCGTTTTAAAGATGGGATTACCGGCGAAAGCCTTGCCGGAAATTTAATTGCTGATGCTTTTAAAGAATGGCACAGTTCCAATGTGGGAATTATTAATGGTGGTGGAATAAGAGCTGATGTGTCTGTTGGAGATTTTACTTTAAAATCTGTTCGCTCACTGCTGCCTTTTGGAAATAGAATTTGTCAAATTCTGATTAAAGGGAAGGTGTTGAAACAGTTTTTAAAAGAGAATGCTGCAGATAAAAATGGTCAGTTGCTTCAGGTTTCAGGGATTAGTTACAAATATTCTTTTGTCGACAATAGTATATTTGTTGAGAGGGACGGGAAAGAGTTGGACGATGAGGAATTATTGACGGTTTCATTGAACAACTATTGTTTGGGGAAATTAACCGGAGAGTTTGAAGTTTTGGTTGATGAATTGAATCCCAAGGCAATTGAGGATTTTGAAGTGCTGAAAGCATACTGTAAAAAATTAAAACTTGTAAAGCCGGTTTTGGAAGGACGGATTGTGCTATTGGGAGAGTGAAAATATACCGATTGAATCACATATGTCATTCAATCGGCACATTTGATTAATTACATCAAGCTAATTGCCAGAGTTAGATAAAAACTACGCCCGGGAGCATAAATTGCCTTGTTGCTGCCTTTTACCGACCTGTTTAAATGCTCGTAGTACGCTTCGTCAAAAAGATTTCTTACGCCACCAATTAATCTGATTTTATCGGAAAAATCGTAAGATGCTTTAATATCAGCAATAGTAAAAGCAGGTGTTTTGCTTTCTCCATAATTATTTGATATTCTATTTTGCTTTAAAGCATGTCGGATCATTATTTCCGGATGAAACTTATTCCTGAAAAAGGAAGCTCCCAATGCATATCTGATATCAAGAGGAGGAACTTCAGGCAAGGGCTGATTGAAATCTATATTCTTTCCATAAGTATAGGCAATATTTACTTTGTGATAAATGGAAGATGTGATTTTCTGATACCAGGAAAATTCAAAGCCACGCATAACTGCTTTATCGATGTTGTAATATTGTTTTACACCGGGAGCAGTGGCTAGTCTCGGCGATAAATCAGGTCTGATTTCAGCACTGATGTAATCTCTTAGCATGGATGCAAAAAGGGTGATGTTCAATTCAGATTGATCAGTTTTCCAGGTAAAATTATAGTCTAACTGATAGTTTACCTCCGATTTTAACTTTGCGTTTCCAATTCTTTCGTACGGGTCAACATCAACTGCCAAATAGTTGATGAAGCGTTCGGTTAAGCTTCCGCTGCGTTCGGCTCTTCCCAGCCACAATCCCATTCTAATCTGTTTCGAGAAATCGTGGGTGGCTCCAAAACTTGCCGAAACATTTAGTTTGTCAGATGGACTTTCAGGGTTGGCATTTATAAATTCAGTGGTTAGTTCTCTACTCTTGGCACTGTTGTGTTCCAGGCGGGTAGAGGCAACAAAATAGACCTCTTGCAGTGCAAAATGATATTCTCCAAACAATGCAGCTTTTGAAATTTTACTGTCCTGCCAAAGGTCATCGAAAAAGGTAGTCCCGGTTTTCGGACCCATCAGCATTTCGCGGGAACGTGTTCCTTCTGCTTCTTCTGCTTTGTAGTCGATTCCCGCAAAAAGAGAACTGTTCTTAAATTGAAAACTTGCCTCCGATCTTCCACCATAGTTTTTGGTTTTGGCTAAAGTGATTGCATTCACCGTTCTCGGATTCAAATCTTTTGTCAGGTTGTCCATGCTGTGATCAACAAAAGAGCCGTAAAATGAAGTGGATAGGGAACTAATGCTTGTGCTCTTAAAGTTGATTTTGTGAGTCAGATTAAACAGCCAGGTATCATCTTCCCGCAAATCCATATTTAGAGCAGGAAAATCGACATCCTTGGCAAAGTTGTTATTTGCCGACAGCTTGATGTTCTGAGAATCAGATAATTTAAAGACGCTGCTCATTCCGATGTTGCGCCGGTTAAATCCAGAAGGTGTTTTGTTGCCGTTTCCATCTTCGTAATCGTCACCTTCGCTGTAGGCTCCGTAAATGCCAAAGTTATAGAATTTCCCTTTTGCTCCGGCCATGGCTTCTGTGCGGAAAATATTTCCATTGCTTTCGTAACTGCCGCTTGCCCTGCCAAATGCTTTTGCGGTTTGGCTAAAACTTGCAGGTGCCGACTTAAAATGAATACTGCCACCAAAAGCATTTCCAAATCGCAGTGAATGCGGACCTTTTACAATTTCTACCCGATCGACCATGCTCATCGGAATTTGACTTGCGGGAGGATCCATTCGGTTTGGACAAGCTGCCGTTGCGCTCATTCCATTGTCCATAATGAGGTTTAACTGATCGTATTTAAAGCCACGAAGAACAGGATCGAAACCATAACTTCCGCTTTTTCGGATGCCTCCAATCATGGCACTCTGACTCAAAAAATCACCTGCATCGTGCGATAGTTTATCACTGATGCGGACTTTCATGATATCACTTTTAGCAGAGCTGTTTGCTCTTGCAATTACAGTTGTTGGCAGTAAAGAAATGTATGATTGGGTGAGGCTTAATACTCCAATTTTTATTGCTTCCTGCAGTCTGTCGCTTGATATTTCAAGTTTGCCATAGTTTACATGCGAAATTTGAAGTTTTTCTGCAGCGATAAATTTGATTGATATTTCTCCTTCGGGAGTGCTTGTCCCTTTCTGATTCTGATATAGGTAATGGGCATACTGGATTGGATCGCCGGTTTCAGTATCTTTCAGTATTATAGCTTGTTGCGAATGTGCTTGTATCCCAATGAACAGGAAACAAACGATTAGAATATTTTTCATTCCTGAGTATTTTATGTAATTACTAGATATGAGTAGTCTGCATTGATTGTGTAAAACCAATGCAAGCCTCCCAATAAAGTATGATATACAGTGAATTATCAATTCGGGATTGATAATAAGTAATTGATCAGAATTTGATTTTTGGCGGATGAAAAATATCAAAATAATGTTGAACAGGATGCAATGGTTCCGTGTAAGCTAATCGTTTATCTGAAATAAGAATTGGAGGCTCATTTTTTAGGATATTTATACCCTGAATGAATAATTGGTCTTCTTTTTCGGTGATTTGTTTGTCCTTCGAAGACTCTTCCTTTTCGTGTTGCTGTATTTGTTTTTTTAAGTGACACTTTCCATTGCACTTCATTTCAGGTTTGTCTTTATTGGTGCAGATTGACGCAAAAAAATCCTGATTTATTTTAAAGTTCACCGTGATTAATACCACTTCAAAACTTTGAAATGAGAAAGTTAAAAGGAGTAGGTATGCAAAGATTCTATTCAGGAACATAAATAAAGACAATTGTGTATTAAATATACAAAGCTTTATGTAATATGTTGTTGTTGTGGATAGAAAATCAGAGAAGAAGTAATAATATGTCCAAGCAAAAAGATATCTTACGGGAGAGTTCTGGAAGCTGAAAATAAAAGAGGGTGTCCAAAAAGGAATATTTTGTACTGGATTGTCATGTTGAGCGAAGTCGAAACATCTGTTTTTCAAAGTGAAAGATTCTTCGACAAGCTCAGAATGACAATAGAACAATACTTTTTGGACATCCTCTTGCTTTATATTATGGGAATGAATTATAAGTTGATCACTTTATCGGCATCAGCCTGAAGGGTGATAATATCAGGCATACTTCCAACGGTTCCTACTTTTATTTGATCAGATAAATTAAAATAATCCAAACAGGTTTTGCAGGCAAGAAGCTGTACTCCTTTTTTGCTTAGATTTTGTAAAGATTCCAAAGCAGGAGAGTTTTCACAAATTAATTTTACTCCTGCGTTGTAAAAAACAATAATTTTGGGTGTTCGCCCATCAGCATCCAGAAGTTTAAAATAGTTGGTAATTAATTTCAAACCCAATTCTTCGCTGCCGGTTCCCATTCCATTCTGAGTAACCTGAATTAATGTATTTCTTTGCATATGTTTTTATTTAATGCTGATGTAAGGAGCATCTGAATCTGTACGCTCTACCATTTTTCCAATCGGATTTAGATCAAAACCTTCACTTTTGGCCAGAGCAACAAACTCGTTGATGTGGTTGTCGTCTACGGCTACCAAAAGGCCGCCGCTTGTCTGCGGATCGCAAAGCAGTGATTTCTGATCTTCGCTAATCGCTCCAATTAAATGTCCGTACGAAGCCCAGTTTCTTCTGGTTCCGCCAGGAGTACATCCTTGTTTAATTAATTCTTCTACACCCTCAATTTTAGGAACGGCTGCATAATCAATTTCAGCATTTACATTACTGCCTTCGCAGATTTCACCCAAATGTCCCAATAAACCAAAACCGGTAACATCGGTCATCGATTTAATATAGGTTTGCTCACCAAAAACGATTCCAACCTTATTTAGAGTGCACATTAAATCAACAACAATTTTATTGTTTTCGTGTGCTATTAATTTCTTTTTTTCGGCAGTGGTTAGTACACCAATACCCAATGGTTTTGTAAGGAAAAGCGTGCAGTTTGGAGTTGCAGTGTTGTTTTTCTTTACCCGATCGGCAGCAACAAGTCCGTTCACCGAAAGTCCAAAAACAGGATCACCAATATCGATGGAATGACCGCCGGCCAATTGAATTCCTGCATCAGCACAAACATCCCGTGCACCTTCCACCACTTTTTGAGCAATATCAGTAGATAATTTTTCCAAAGGCCAGGCTAAAATTGCCAAAGCCATAATTGGTTTTCCACCCATGGCATAAATATCACTGATGGCATTGGTTGCCGCAATTCGACCAAAATCGTAAGGATCATCAACAATAGGAGTAAAAAAATCGGTGGTGCTGATTAAAGCTTGTCCATTTCCCAAATCGTAAACTGCAGCATCATCCTTTGTATCGTTACCTACCAGCATTTTTGGATTTGGAATAAGCGGACTGCTGCTTTTTAAAATGCATTCCAAGTCTTTAGGAGATATTTTGCACCCACAGCCTGCTCCAGGACTAAATTGGGTTAATTTTTTTGTTTCCATATTGTTTTTGAATCTATTAAAACGGTGCAAAGATATTACTTTTTCTGCTTCCGGCCTTGTAATGGGCTTGCTTTATTGTTAAAATTGAAATTTTGATTCGTCAGGAATTTCAGACCTGTTTTCAGCTTCTGTATCTATCAGTAAAGAGTTTGAAATTAAATTTAGACCAAAGAGGTCCCTGAGGTTCACTGAGTTTTTTGTTTTTTTCTCTGTGTCACTTTGTGTTCTCTGTGGTATTCTTTTGAAATGCTGTATTCGTGTTTCGATGAAGTATTCGTGAGTGGAAAGAAAAAAAAATCTAACCACCGAGTACACTGAGGTTCACAGAACTTTCTTGTTGTTTTTTATTCTTAGTGTCACTTTGTGTTCACTGTGGTTAATTTTAAAAGGGCACCTTCTTATATCAACTTATAATTATTAATTTTGGTTTTACATCATTTTAAAATCAGAAACTTGATAGCGTTTAAAAAGATCATAAAAGCACTTACAATAGTCGTTCCGGTATTTTTCCTTTTGGGATGTTCTGCTCAAAGTAATTTGCAGAAGGAGAAAATGCCGCTTGAACAGATTGCTAAAACTAAATGTGAGACGTTTACCTGCATTTCGGAGGTTGATTCGACACTTCAGGCAGATCTGAAGAGGCAAGGAAAAAGGATGCTTCAAATCTATTTAATTCGTCATGCAAAGCCCAATGTGAAAAAGAACTGGTTTTATTCTGCTGATGAGGCTAAACAGTATGTACTTGATTACAATTCGGTGCCAATTATCCCTTTCGATTCTTCGTTAGTGGCAGTCAATTTACGACCTAATCATATTATTTATTGCTCCAGTTTACCTCGTGCGCAGGAAACGGCATTAAAAATTTTTGGAGATAATTACACCATTGTATCCGATTCTGTTTTTCGTGAGTTTGAAATTCGAATGATATCTGCGAGTAGCTTTTTAAAAATGCCATTGGGAATTTGGCAGGTCTTCAGCCGGGGCAGTTGGATGCTGGGTTTTAATCATCGGGGCATCGAGAGCCGTAAAGAAGCAAGACTTCGAGCCAGACAAGCATCTGAAAATTTAATTAAAGTTGCTTACGATGAGGAAACCGCCGTTTTAGTTGCCCATGGTATGCTGAATGGTACAATTGCCAAAGAATTGCAGAAGAAAGGATGGCAACTGATTCAAAAGAAGGGCCACCTAAACTTAGGTGCTACTATCCTTGTTAAGATTGTGGATCTTTAATTTCAAGAGTTAGTAATGCAATTTAACTTTCACCTTTTTACTTTTTCCCTTTTGCTTACTTTTTCCTGATCATCATTAATCCGTGACGTATGGGAAGAATCAGGTTCTCGACTCTGGAATCTTCCTGAATAAAATGATTGAAATTTATTATCCCCTGAGTTTGTTTGTCGTTGTTTTCGATTTCTTCTACAACTTTTCCATCCCACAAAACATCGTCGGCCAAAACAAATCCACCTTTTTTAAGTTTGGGAAACACAGCCTCAAAATATTCGATGTACTGACGTTTATCAGCATCGATAAAAACCAAATCGAAACATTCTTCAAGTTGAGGAATAATTTTCAGAGCATCTCCAATGTGAAATTGAATACGATTTTCAAATCCCGATCGCTTAATGTATTTACGGGTAAATTGTTCCAGTTCGTCGTTGCAGTCAATGGTGTGAATGATACAATCCTTACTGGTTCCCATTGCCATACTTATGGCGGAATATCCTGTATAGGTTCCAATCTCTAAAATGCGCGACGGGCGTATCATCTGACAAGTCATCTTTAGGAATTTCCCCTGAAGATGCCCCGACAACATTCTTGGGCGCAGCATCTTCACGTGAGTTTCACGGGTAAGATCTTTCAATACCAAATCTTCTGTTTCGGTGTGCTTCAGTATATAATCTTCAAGTTCTTTATTAACTTCTATCATGCTTATTTGTACATCAAAGTGGTTAACAGATCTTTATTTAGAATTTCGTTGGCAACTTCGAGCAATTCGTCAGCTGTAATACTCTCCACCTTTTGGTACAATTCCTCTAATGAGTCAATACGATTGTACAGCAAAAAGCTTTTACCAATGCTGAGCATCAGGTTTTCATTGTTTTCCGAAGAAATGGCAATCTGACCAATCATCTGATTTTTAGCTCGTTTTAATTGTCCGGAGCCAAGCTTATGAGTGCAGAGTAAGTTCATTTCTTTATTGATCAAACTAAGACACTTATCCAAATTGCCTTTGTCGGTACCAAAGTAGATGCTAAAAACACCAGTATCAGCATAAGGCGTGTAATTTGCTTCAATATTATAGGCCAATCCGTGTCGTTCCCGAAGAGTTAAATTCAAACGGGAATTCATGCCCGGACCACCCAAAATATTGGTGAGTAATGATAAGGGAATTCGTTTTTCATCATTTAAGTCATAGGCTATATTCCCCATCACACAATGCCTCTGATAAGTTTTCTTTATCATGGTTTGTGTGCGGGCTTCATACGAATTTGGCTTTTTTCTCTTGGTTGTGCGAATATTCTCAGGGATATGCCCAAAGTACTTCTCTACCATTTTTACCAATTTGCTGAATTTAATGTTCCCAACCGAACTAATTACCATTTGATCTGTGTGGTAATTGTTCTTAATGAAATTCAATATATCATCACGTTTGAACTTTTTTACATGTTTTGGAGTTCCCAAAATATTCCGTCCAATGGGATCATCTTTGAAAATTAGTTCCTCAAAATCATCAAAGATTAATTCCGAAGGAGAATCCTTATACGAATTGATTTCATCCAGAATAACTTCCTTTTCTTTCTCTAATTCCTTTTCAGGGAAAACAGAATTGAAAGTGATATCGCTGATTAGTTCTAAAGCTCTCTTGTAGTCTTTGTCCAGAAAAGTAGTGTAAATACAGGTTTCCTCCTTGGTTGTGTATGCGTTTAATTCTCCGCCTACATCTTCCATTCTACTCAGAATATGGTATGCCTTCCGTTTAGTTGTACCTTTAAACACAACATGCTCTATGTAGTGAGCAATTCCCCATTCCTCCTCTTTTTCATCACGGGAACCGGTATTTAAAATAATTCCGCAGTGTGCAACATTTGCGTTCACAGCATGGTGAATTAGTCGTATACCATTTGATAATGTGTGAGTTTCGAATACCATATATTTTTTTATTAGGTCGCAAAGGTAATAAGAAGTTTAGATTCCTTTAAAATTCCTCTCTAATTTTATTGATTTTATTTGGTGATTTTATTTGGTGATTTTATTTTTTTGCGTACTTTTGCATCGCTCAAGTAAAGAGGGTACCATAGCTCAGTTGGTAGAGCAATGGACTGAAAATCCATGTGTCCCTGGTTCGATTCCAGGTGGTACCACATCCTTTTTCTTTGAGTACACCAATAGGGTACCATAGCTCAGTTGGTAGAGCAATGGACTGAAAATCCATGTGTCCCTGGTTCGATTCCAGGTGGTACCACAAAAAGAGAGAAAAACGCAATGTTTTTCTCTCTTTTTTGTTTTGTGAAAATCACTAATTTTAGAAAGCATCAATCAGCTCTTCCAATCCTTTCTTCTTAAATTCCCGTTCGGTTGTTGATAAAGCTTTTACTGCAGTTATAACTGGGAATTTTTTATTCTTAATATATTCCAGAGCAGCTTTAAGATTTGATTCATCAATATCCCCAAAGTCATGACTTAAATCGTCAGATATTTCATAGTTAACCGGAATACCATCAAAATACCCACCTTCATTAAGTGCATTGGTAATTGAAAAACTGATTGGCACGATGGCCAAATTCAAAGCTTTCTCCTCAAACACGTACATGCCAACTGGCTTCCCGTGGGTTTTACTGCCTATTAAAATTACATTATCTTCACCCAAGTATGGTTTTAATCCATTAATAACCATCTCGCTTGCCGAAGCAGTTCCGGACGTAGTAATTACGAAGACTCTTTCGAAACCATAGGCTGAGGCTTGTGATTCAAATGCTTCGGTGAAATTTTCACTTGTCTTTGAATTGTTATGTGATACTTTTGAGTAAACTTCACCAACGTATGCATTGCCGGTTATTAAATCTGCCAATTGGTTGGATATGTATGTGCTGCCACCTCCGTTGTATCTTAAATCCAATACAAGTTCTTTTGCATTTTGTTCTTTAAAATAGGTAAAGGCTTCGTTCAATTCATCTTCCGATTTGCCCAAAAAGCTGTCAAATGCCAGATAGGCAACTTGAGTTCCTTCGTAGGGAATAACTTCTCTTTTTAATACTGTGTTTTGATTCAGTACCTTTTGAGAAGCGGTGATTTCTTTTTGCTCACCGGCATTGTTTTCAAAAATGAAAATTCCGCTTGATTTATCAAGTTCATTTAATATTTGTTCTTCGCTTAAGTTTGAAATTGCCAATTGGTTAATGTTTACCAGTTTCCATCCACGGGTAATTCCTTCTGCAGCCAAAGGTGATTCATCAAATATGAGTTTTACTCTCAAATCATTATTGCTGTCAAATTTGAAAGATAAACCATAACCTGTGTAGGTGCCATTCTCAAAATAAGCCAATAATTCATCAAGGTTGGCAATATAGCTCCATCGATCTTGATCGGCAAGTAGTGCTTCAAAATAGTCGTTTGCCGATGAGTAATTGGCTGAACTAATATCCGGTAAATCTTCATTCCACAAATACCACTCCTGCATCGTTTTATCAATAACTTCATAGGCTGTTTTATTAGTACCCGATCGTGGCAATATATTATTATCATCGCTGCACGATAGAAATAAGGATGCCAAAATTACTACAAGTGAATATTTATTGAGAATTGAGAATTTCATGCGATTATAATTTTAAATTTTTGCCATATGGTCCCGAAAGTTTTCGGGATTACCAAGCTGGAATAATTATCCCTGTGTGTCAATTTATCTTGACAATTAATCAGCTCGATATTGTAATTTATTGAAAAAACAAGACAGTTTAAGCCTAACAAAAACCATACCTAAGGTTTCTTTAACGGGCAAAATCGTCATCTATTGTTTAATTTTTAGCAAAACAATCTATAGAATCAATCTAAATAAAATTGTGAAAAAATTGATACTTAATCATATTGACATTTTATATCTGCTATTTATACTCGATGTGGCCTGCTTTGTTTTGCGAAGTACAAATTTTCTTTACATTTGTAACACCAAAATAAAGGGTACCATAGCTCAGTTGGTAGAGCAATGGACTGAAAATCCATGTGTCCCTGGTTCGATTCCAGGTGGTACCACAAAAAAGCCGATCATATGATCGGCTTTTTTTATGCTTTTGAATGTAGAAATCCATTCGGAATGTTAAAGTTTGAATAAATTACAAAAAACAAACGTTTTCGATCTAAAATAAAGAAATTCAAGTCTCTAACTAATTTTTTTATTTGAATTAATACGATATTTTTGTAACACTTAGACCAAGTAATAAAGAATTTAAGATATAAAATACTTCAAAATGACAAATAGTAAAAAAGCTTTATTGATGATCCTTGACGGATGGGGGATTGGTGATAAATCAAAATCAGATGTAATTTCTTCAGTAGCTACTCCATACATGGATAGTCTGTTGGCAAAATACCCTAATTCTCAGTTGCAGGCCGCAGGTAGATTTGTTGGTCTGCCTGACGGACAAATGGGAAACTCAGAAGTGGGACATTTAAATATTGGTGCCGGTCGTGTTGTTTATCAGGATTTGGTAAAAATAAACATGGCGGTAGAGCAGGACACCCTTAAAGAAAATGAGCAGGTTGTGAAAGCTTTTACTCATGCCAAAACGAATGGTAAGAAAGTTCACTTGATTGGTTTAATTGGCAATGGCGGCGTTCACTCATTAAGTTCTCATGCAATTGCTCTTTGCGATGCAGCTCAGGCTTTTGGATTGAAAGATGTATTTGTTCATGGATTAACGGATGGACGTGATACTGATCCTAAATCAGGATTAGGATTCGTAAAGGAATTTGTTGAAGCAATTGAAACTACAGGATCAGCAAAATTTGCATCTCTTATTGGCCGTTACTACGGAATGGATAGAGACAGCAACTGGGAACGAGTAAAGCTTGCTTACAATTTATACACAAAAGGTGAAGGTGTACCGGCTTCAAACGTTGTTACTGCAATGGAAAAATCGTATGCAGAAGGCGTAACAGATGAATTTATCAAGCCAATTGTAATGGTTGATGAGTCAGGAGCCCCTATTGCTATGATTGAAGAAGGTGATGTAGTTATTTGTTTTAACTTCCGTACTGATCGTTTGCGTCAAATGACAACTGTGTTTACTCAGGAAGACAAGAAGGAGTTCGGAATGCATACCATGGATGTAGAATGGTATACCATGACTTGTTACAACTCTAACTTTAAGGGAGTGAATGTGATCTACGATAAAGATAACGTTCAAAATACAATGGGTGAGGTTGTATCTAAAGCTGGAAAAAAACAGATTCGTATTGCTGAAACAGAAAAGTATGCTCACGTAACTTTCTTTTTCTCAGGTGGTAGAGAAGCTGAATTCGAAGGCGAAAGAAGATTAATGGTTCCATCTCCAAAAGTGGCAACTTACGACTTGCAACCAGAAATGTCTGCGCCGGCTGTTGCCGATATGATTACTGCTGAATTGAATGCTCAATCGGCTGATTTTGTTTGTTTGAACTTCGCCAATGGCGATATGGTTGGACACACGGGAGTTTATGAAGCAATCTCGAAAGCAGTTCAGGCTGTTGATAAATGTGTTGAGCAGGTGGTTGAGGCTGCTAAAGCAAATGGATATGATGTAATTATTATTGCAGATCATGGAAATGCGGATTTTGCTGTAAATGCTGATGGTTCTCCAAATACTGCTCACTCCTTAAATCCTGTTCCTTGCATTTGGGTGACTGAAAATTCCAAAGGAATTGAGAATGGTATTCTTGCTGATGTTGCTCCAACTTTATTGGATATCATGGGGATTGAGAAGCCTGCGGATATGACCGGTAAATCTTTGATAAAATAGAAGATTGTAACTGAAAATATAAGTTTCCGTATTATCTTTGCCGATAATACGGATTTTTTTTTCTTAAATCCACGAAAGTAGAAATTGTAAAAGAATAGCATTGTGTTACAGATAGGAAAAGCCATAGTAAGTTTAGACGTGATCGAAAAGAAATTCATTTGTGATATTTCAAAATGTTGCGGGGCTTGTTGTGTAGAGGGAGATTCGGGTGCTCCGTTAGAGGAAGAAGAAAAGCAGATTATTGAGGAGATTTATCCTGTGATAGAAGAATATCTTACCGAAAAAGGCATTGAAGAAATTGAAAAACAAGGTAAAACTGTAATTGATTCGGATGGTGACCTGGTAACTCCTATCATCAACAATAAAGAATGTGTTTATACTGTTTTTGAAAATGGATCGGCACAATGTGGTATCGAAAAAGCTTTTTTCGATGGTAAAATAAACTTTCGCAAACCAATTTCCTGTCAGCTATACCCGATTCGAATTCAGAAGTATGAAGAGTTTGATGCGGTGAATTATAACAAATGGGATATTTGCAAACCTGCCCGCGAGTTAGGTTTTAAAAACGGAACTCCGGTTTATGTTTTTTTAAAGGAACCATTAATCAGAAAATATGGTGAAGAATGGTATAAAGAGCTTCAGTATGCAGCTGAACACATTGATGAAATCATGAAAAAAATGTAGATGACAAAGTATCAAATGTAAGGGTAAGAGTATCACGAAATTATATTGTAAACAGTAACCGTTTGGTTGCTGTTTTTTTATGCTCTTACGTCTGTTTATTTGATTTGTGATTCGATGGGTGTTGATATTTAGAGGTTGTAAATCTCTATTTGATGAAGACTGAAAGCTAATTTCAAATTACTATATTTACGTTTCAAATTACTTAAATCCAATAAACACACTATTATGGATAATATTAAAGCATATATTGAAGAGAACAAAGAGAGATTTTTAGAGGAATTGTTTGGACTGATTCGAATTCCATCGATTAGTTCGATTGAAGCAAATAAACCAGAGATGTATAAAGCTGCCGAATACTGGAAGCAGTTGATGTTGAATGCAGGTGCTGATAAGGCGGTGGTAATGGAGACAGAAGGAAATCCTGTTACTTATGGCGAGAAAATTATCGATCCAAAATTGCCGACAGTTATGGTTTACGGACATATGGATGTAATGCCGGTTGATCCAATTAATTTGTGGAATACTGATCCTTTTGAGCCGGTAATTAAAGATGGTAAAATTTGGGCCCGTGGTGCTGATGATGATAAAGGTCAGGCATTTATGCACGCAAAGGCTTTCGAATATATGGTGAAAAATAATTGTCTTCCTTGTAACGTGAAGTTCATGATTGAAGGGGAAGAAGAAGTGGGATCACCTAATCTGCCTAAATTTTGTGAAGAGCACAAAGAAATGTTGCAGGCAGATGTGATTTTAGTTTCTGATACCGGAATGATTGCTCCGGATATACCATCTATTACAACGGGATTACGTGGATTGATGTATTGGGAGGTTGAAGTGACCGGTCCTAATCGCGATCTTCATTCGGGATTGTTTGGTGGTGCTGTAGCAAATCCAATTAATGTATTGGCTAAAATGATTACTCAGATGGTAGATGATAACGGTCATATTACCATTCCTGGATTTTACGATGATGTAATTGAAGTTACTAAGGAAGAAAGAGTAATGATGGCTGAAGCTCCTTTCGATGTTGAGGAGTACAAAAAAGCAATCGACGTAAAAGAGTTAGCTGGCGAGAAAGGTTATACTCCTTCTGAACATACAGGAATTCGCCCTTCGTTTGATGTTTGTGGTATTTGGGGTGGATATATTGGCGAAGGTGCTAAAACAGTTCTTCCTTCAAAAGCAACTGCAAAAATTTCAACCCGTTTGGTTCCGAATCAAAACTGGGAAAAAATTTCAGTTCTATTTAAAGAGCATTTCGAAGCAATTGCTCCGGATTGTGTAAAAGTAGTTGTTACTCCGTTGCATGGTGGACAAGGATATGTTTGTCCGATAGATTTCCCGGCTTACATTGCGGCAGATAAAGCGTATACCGAAGTTTATGGAAAACGTCCCGTGCCTGTTCGCAGTGGTGGAAGTATTCCAATTATTTCTTCTTTCGAAGAGATTTTAGGAATTAAATCTGTACTCATGGGATTTGGATTGGAAAGTGATGCGATTCACTCACCAAATGAGAATTTCCCTTTGGAACAATTCTTCAATGGAATCAATACAATTCCATTGTTTTATAAGTATTTTGCCGAATTGAAAAAGTAATAATTCGTAATTCAAATATAAGTTGGAAAGGGTATTCTGGTGCAGAGTACCCTTTTTTAGGCAAAATTTATTTTGGTATGATCAGTTTAAAGATTGATTGGGATTTGTCTTACTTCCTGATTTTTCGGGAGGATAATTATTATTTTATTTCATTGACACTTCGGAATCGTTTAAAATAAAGCTTAAACCTTGAAAATCGGTATTTTTCTGGTTATGTTTGTATTTGGGTTTAATTGCATGGTTTTTTGACGGAATACAGACTAATTGCAGTATATTTCGTAACAGATCATACAAGTTGAAGTAAATTTGCAGTTCATGGATGAAATTTTTGGAAAAATAGGATCAGCTCAAACTCTTAGTCAGAAGATTGAGCGCCGAATAGAAGAGGCTATTCGCCAGAAGAAATTGCTGGTGGGAGCTAAACTTCCTTCGGAGCGGGAATTATGCGAGATGTTTGCAGTTAGTCGGACTGCATTACGCGAAGCTTTGCGTAGACTTAGTGCCCGGGGCTTAATTGAGATCAAAAAGGGTAGTGGCATGTATGTTAGTGAATTGAAGATCAAAGATGCCATTGATTCTTTGAATTTGTATTATGATTTAAGTTTTGATAGTAACCTGATTCCTCAAATTATTGAAGTGAGGCGCGTTTTTGAACCGGAAATTGCCCGGATGGCAGCAAATAACCGAAGGGATAAGGATTTGGACTTATTGCTTAAGAATATTTCGGATTTGGAAGATTGTGATCCGGATAATACCCAAATGGAAGCAGATATCATCAATAAATTTCATTTGAATGTTGCTAAGGCCTCTTGCAATCCGATTGTGATTATTACTATGGAGCCAATCTATTCTCTTTTGCCGCGCATGCGAAATTTGATTTATGCCAATGTGGATGGAGAGAAAGATTTTACAATTAAAGCTCATCGTACCATTTATGAAGCTATTCGGGATAAGGATGCAGATAAAGCTTTTGAAGCAATGGTTGGACAGATAAACAGAACTCTTGAGATTTACACACAGTATTTGAAAAAATAAGAACTGTATTTTCAATAAAAAACGGAGATTGATGATTCAATCTCCGTTTTTTTTATTGTTTTAAAATAATATTTATTTGTAAGCCTCAATGGCCTTTTTTACTGAGCCATGTTTTAACAGTAAGCTTTTAGCAACTTCTTTTTCAAGTTTTAATTCTTCCATAATCATTTTGGTTCCTCGTTCAACCAACTTTTTGTTGGTTAGCTGCATGTTAACCATTCTGTTGCCCTGAACTCTTCCCAATTTAATCATCAAGCTGGTGGTGATCATGTTTAGAATCATTTTTTGAGCAGTTCCGGCTTTTAGTCTGGTACTTCCGGTAACAAATTCGGGACCAACAATTGCTTCAATTACAATTTCTGATTCTTGCGAAACGGGAGCTTCAGGATTGCATGTAATACAAGCAGTAAGCAAACCATTTTCGCGGGCTTTTTTTACACCGCCAATAACATAAGGAGTTGTGCCCGAAGCAGCAATTCCCAATACCGTATCATTCTGATTAAAACCATGTTCCTGTATCTCTTCCCAGGCTTTGTTCCAATCATCTTCGGCCGATTCAACGGCATTTCGTAAGGCCTTTTCTCCTCCTGCAATCAATCCAATTACAATATTTCCCGGAACTCCAAAAGTTGGCGGTAATTCCGAAGCATCCAATACGCCAAGTCTGCCACTTGTTCCAGCTCCAATATAAAATAATCGGCCTCCGGCTTTAACGCGGTCAACAAGTAGGGAAACAAATTTCCCGATTTCTGGAATCGCGCGATTTACTGCTAAATGAACTTGTCCGTCTTCCTGATTAATTCCAATAAGTAGTTCATTAACCGACATCTTTTCCAAATTGGAAAAGTTAGAAGGTGATTCTGTTATTTTGTTTGAAGTTTTCTGGTTACCTGCTTTATTCATTATTTTGTTTTTATTTACCAAGATGGTACTGAATCAATCCTTCCAATGGGCTTTGCTCAATTTTTCCAAGACGTAAACCGGTCTTGGCTGCGACCATTTCCAACTCATTTTTAAAGTAGTATGCAATACTTCCAATAAAGTGAATGGGCAGGTTGATGTGATTATTGTATTGTTTAATATTTCTTTCGAAAAATTCACAGAAGCTATTTTTTACAAGCTCTGATATATATGGTGATTGAATGTTCTCAGAAAGAAAGACTGTAAATTGAGCAAGAAAACGGCTGGGAGCTTCCTCTTTGTATACTTTGTTTATAATATCTGCATATTCCAGATTGTATTTCTGATAGAATGCACTTTTTATTTCAGCAGGAGCAATATTTTTAAGAATATCAGCCAGCAATTTTTTACCCATAACAGCTCCGCTGCCTTCGTCACCCAATATGTAGCCCAAGGGAGGAACGTTGTGTTCAATGTTTTCCCCATCGTATAAGCAGGAATTAGATCCTGTTCCAATGATACACGCTATGCCTTTTTCTTTTCCGCAAACCGATCGGGCTGCAGCTAAAACGTCGCTGTTAATTTCGCAATTTGCATCTGGAAAAATTTGTAGTAAGGAGTCTTTAATGATTTTCTTCTTATCATCAACAGCACAACCGGCACCGTAAAAAAAGATCTGGGTAACTGAACCAAAATCATCAAGTGAGCTAATTATTTTAATTATCGAACTTGTATTTTGATGGTATGGGTTAATTCCCAAAGTCTGTTGGCGTTTAGCTATGCCTTTACTTCCGAGAAGAACCCAGTCAGTTTTGGTTGATCCGCTCTCTGCAATTAATATCATGATTTTATTTTTATAACATGTATGATGAATGTTAATTTAAAATGAATTTACAAATAAATAAATTAATATTGAATTTGTATTTTTCCATTTTCATTCCTTCTACATTGCTTAATATCCTTATTGTACGGGTGAATTTATTTTCACGTTACAAATATATAAAAATTAAACATTTGTAAAAAGTATTATATAACATGTATGACCAATTTTGGAAAATATGATTTTCTGTTCTATTTTTGATCCGAAAGTAATTTAAATCAGGAGATAGCAAAATGGAGAATCAGATACTGCAATTTAGGGAAGAGCTTGATGAAGCCAAGTTGTATTACCAACCTTCAGATGAGTTCGACAGAACAGTGAAAACCAGGTATGAGAAAATGCCGGCAGATATTTTTTCAACTGCTGAAAAGGCAGCCAAGTGGGTTGCAGGTGAAATTGCAAATGAAATTAAGCAAAAACAAAAGCTTGGCGAAATGTGTGTTGTAGGATTAGCTACCGGTGCAACGCCATTGGGAGTGTATTCCGAACTGATTCGTCTGCACAAAGAAGAAGGCTTGTCATTTCTGAATGTGGTTACTTTTAATTTGGATGAGTATTATCCGATGTTGAAATTGAGCGCACAAAGCTATAATCATTACATGAATGATGTTCTGTTTAATCATATCGATATTCCTCAAAATCAAATTCATGTACCAAATGGTGAGGTAAGCAAGGTCACAATTACCGGATACTGCAATGAGTATGAAAGACTAATTGATTCTTTTGGGGGATTGGATTTGCAAATACTTGGAATTGGTCGTACAGGGCATATTGGGTTTAATGAACCGGGTTCACAATTGGATTCGATAACCCGCTTGATTATGCTCGATTCTTTGACACGACGAGATGCTGCCAAAGATTTTAATGGCTTAAATAATGTGCCTAAGGCAGCTATAACAATGGGTGTTGGTACCATATTTAAAGCCAAACGGGTTATTTTAATGGCTTGGGGCGAAGGAAAAGCGGCAATTGTAAAAAAAGCATTGGAAGAAAGTCAGTGTGATGCTGTTCCCGCCAGTTATTTGCAACGACATACCGATGTGAAGTTCGTTTTGGATGTGCCGGCAGCAAGTGAATTGACAAGAGTAAAAAATCCTTGGTTGGTTGGAAGTATTGAGTGGGATCGTTATTGGATTCGGAAAGCAGCTGTTTGGTTGTGTAATAAATTGCAAAAACCAATTTTGAAACTGACTAATCGTGATTATAATGATAATGGATTGAGTGAGTTACTTGCTTTATATGGTTCGGCTTACGAGGTAAATATTAAGGTATTTAATGATTTGCAGCACACCATAACCGGTTGGCCTGGAGGAAAGCCAAATGCTGATGATTCTCATCGTCCGGAGAGAGCAGAACCGGCAAGTAAAAGAGTTTTGGTTTTTAGTCCGCACCCTGATGATGATGTAATTTCGATGGGAGGAACTTTGAAGCGATTGGTGGATCAAAACCATGAAGTTCATGTTGCATACCAAACTTCAGGAAATATTGCTGTTGCCGATGATGAGGCGGTGAGATATCTTTCTTTTGTAAAAAGTTTTTCGAGAACTCATGATACAAACGAGGGCAATCTTCAGTGTGTAATTGAAGACATTCAAAAATTTCTTTTGGAAAATAAAAAGCCGGGAGGAATGGATACCGCTGAAGTGCGCAATATGAAAGCCTTAATCAGGAGAGGAGAGGCAAAAGCTGCCTGTCGTTTTGTAGGTATTCGATCTAAGAACCTTCATTTTTTGGATCTTCCTTTTTATGAGACGGGTACGGTTAAGAAAAATCCGTTGGGAGAAGAGGATGTTCGTATTTTGGTGAACCTGCTTCGAAGGATAAAACCTCATCAAATTTTTGCCGCGGGTGATTGGTCTGATCCTCATGGAACGCATCGCGTATGTTGGGAAGGAATTTACCAGGCACTGAAAATTGTGAAGGATGAGGAATGGATGAAGGATTGTTATGTGTGGCTGTATCGTGGAGCATGGCAAGAGTGGGATCTGGATGAAATTCAAATGGCCGTTCCGGTTAGTCCTGAGGAATTGCAGCACAAACGAAATGCAATACTGCGTCATCAATCACAAATGGAGAGTGCTCCATTTCTAGGGAATGATTCGAGATTATTCTGGCAAAGATCAGAAGAAAGAAATCGGGCTACAGCCGATTTATTTAACAAATTGGGCTTGGCAGAATACGAGGCAATTGAAGCTTTTGTCAGGTTTATTGTTTAGATTTATCTGAGAATTTCCGAATTCGACAGCTTGAATTCGGGCTTCTCTTTAACTGTTTCATTTTAACGTAAAAACAATGTTTTCCATGTCTGGATTTTTTCTAAATATCTGTTTTTTTAGAATGCTTTGTGTAATCTCTGTATTGTTGTTCTCAAATTTTAATTTGATAGCAGCTAAGAAATCGGACCGACTAACTCGAAAAGCCGACAAAGCAGCACAGAGTTTTGTTGAGCAAGCTTCAAAGGAATTTGTTTACACATTTAAGTACGATAGTTTGCAAATAGATTCAGGGCAAAAAGAAATTACATTGTATATGAATCCGGTGTTTTCGTACATCCCGTTTCGCCTGGAATCTGTACAGAGATATAAGAAAGATTTCAAGGAAGAATTGGGGCGTAGATTTCGGAATTATTCCATCCGAATGGAAAGTATGGGACAGGAAATAAGTGATTTAATTCCTAATTTCTATCGAAATGGAAGTGTTGTTTTGGATTCAAATCGCTTGAACAAGAACTCGGAAGTCGCACATCCGTTGGTGCGAAGAGTAAACACAGGGAACGATACAAAACTTGGATTGGAAAATAAACACATTGCTCTTTGGCACTCTCATGGCTGGTATTATGAAAATACACTGGACAGATGGGAATGGCAGCGGGCAAGAGTTTACACTACGGTGGAAGATTTGTGGACCATGGAATTTGTTGTTCCATATATTGCTCCCATGCTCGAAAAGGCCGGTGCTAACGTATTGTTTCCACGCGAAAGAGATGTTCAGAGAAATGAGGTGATAGTAGATGCTGATTGGTCATCGGAAGGATCGGAATATCTTGTATCAGATTCTGTTTGGGAACTGAATTCTCAAGCGGGTTTTGCAAACAAATATCCCTTTTATATTGAAGGAGAAAATCCGTTTGAACTGGGAAGCAGCTATCAGACTGAGGCAGGTACTGACGTATCTGCTAGAGTACAATACATTCCTTGTTTTCCTAAAAAAGGAGAATATGCAGTATCTGTTTCCTATTCTGATGACGAGGATAATGTGAATGATGCGCATTATACCGTGAATCATGCAGGAGGTAAAACTGAATTTTTGGTGAATCAGAGCATGGGTGGTAAAACCTGGATTTATTTGGGGACTTTTCTTTTTGATAAAGGGAAGAATCCCGAAAAGGGAATGGTTGAACTGACAAACGAAAGTAAGGAGCCTGGAAAATGGATTTCGGCTGATGCAATACGATTTGGCGGAGGAATGGGAAACATTGCCCGTGGAAATCCTGAAGAATTGGATGAGCTGAAGAAACAAAGAGCAGAGCTTGGTTTTAAATTGGACTCCTGTGTTTGGCAAAAATATACGAGTAATCGGCCAAGATATCAGGAGGCAGCACGTTACTATCTTCAGTATGCAGGCATGCCCGATTCGTTGGTGTACAGCATCAATAAAGATTACAAAGCAGATTACAGCAATCGCGGAAAAGATGCAGCTAAGTTTCAGAAAAGAGAAATTGGCAAAACCGACTACAAGGATGATTATATGAGTCGTGGAGAGTGGGTGGACTATTTACTAGGAGCACCTGCAGGACCAACTAAAAATGTTGACGCAAAAGGTTTGGGTATTCCTATTGATATGGCTCTGGCTTTTCATACCGATGCCGGTTTTACACCAAATGATTCCATTATTGGAAGTTTGGCTATTTATTCGACCACCCGGGATGAGGATTCTTTTCCAAATGGACAATCGAAATGGGCAAGCCGCGATTTAACGGATATTGTTCAAACGCAGGTAGTGGAAGATATTCGAAAAAAGTATGAACCAAAATGGACGCGCAGAGGGATGTGGAACAAGCAATACTCAGAAGCGTACCGTCCAAAAGTTCCTACTATGTTGTCTGAATTGTTATCGCATCATAATTTTGCAGATATGTATCAGGGGATGGATCCTAAATTTAAATTCGATATCAGCAGAGCTTATTACAAAGGCATTTTAAAGTTTTTGTCATCGCAGGATGGACGGGATTATGTGGTGCAGCCTTTGCCGGTTGATCATTTTCAAATCAAGGAAACTGAAAACGGAATTGTTCTTTCATGGAAACCAGTAATAGATCAATTGGAGTCAACTGCAATGCCCGAATTTTATAAAGTTTATACACGAATTGAGGAGGAAGGATTTAATGAGGGAACGATTGTAACTAATTCTGAATACAAAATCTCGAATTGCCAACCTGGTGTGATTTATAGTTTTAAGGTGACAGCACTAAACAAAGGCGGTGAAAGTTTTGATTCGGAAATTTTAGCCTGTTGCAAATCAGAAAATGGTAAAAAGCCTGTTTTAATTGTAAATGGATTTGATCGTATTTCTGCTCCTCAGGGATTTGATGATGGGAAGTTGGCCGGTTTTATAAGTTCGGAAGATGAGGGTGTCGCATACAAAAGAAATATTGCCTGCGTGGGTGATCAGTACGATTTCGATCGAAAATCGAAATGGTTGGACGATGATGCTTCTGGACATGGAAGCTCATATGCCGATCAGGAAGAACGAATAATTCCGGGTAATAGTTTCGATTATCCTTTTGTGCACGGACAAGCGATTCGCGATAATGGTTTTGGATTTGTATCGATGAGTGATGAGGCCTTTGAAGAATTGAATTGGGAGGCGAAGGATTATTCTGTGTTGGATTTGATTTTTGGAGAGGAAAAAACCACAAAGAGAATCTACGGAAAAGAAAATAAAGATTTTACAATTTACACGCCCGAAATGAGAGAGGCGATTCGAAAATACATAAGCTGCGAAAATGCAAATTTGATATTGACGGGCGCTTATGTGGGAACTGATTTGGAGTTGTGCGGCGATAGTCTGGCAAAATCTTTTGCTGAGAATGAATTGCATTTTCAGTTCAGAACCAATCATGCGAGCAAATTGGGGAAAGTATCGCATACAAACGAAGTGAGAAATAATTTCACGGGAGAATATCAATTTGAAACGGAATATTCAGCCGATATATATAAGGTAGAAGCACCCGATGCAATTGAACCTAAAGGGGATGGCGCAAAAGTTCTTCTTCGTTATTCAGGAAATAATAAAAGTGCCGGTGTAGTGTATGATGGAAACTATCAATCTGTAATTTTAGGATTTCCATTTGAAACACTGGAAACGAAAGAGCATCGAAATAAATTGATGAAACAGATGCTTCAATTTTTTAATCAGTAAGAAAATAATAAAAACACAATAATTACTATGAACGAAAAGGTGACATGTTTTATTCCTTTTGGAACAAAGGAAGAGACCGAAATAACAATCAATGAGCTGATAAAATCAGATTTAGTAGCTGCGATTTATGTTGTTGGTGGCGATGCTCAACTGGAGGCTGAAGGTGTTAATGTATTAACATCGGAAAGCTTATCGCACGGGAAAACGATTCATGCAATTGCTGAAAAATCAGATTCTGAATATGTTTTTATCTACACAAAAACAAGTGCCTTAACTTTGGGACAATTGGCTTTGGATCGGTTTATGAAGGTAGCCAAGGATACAAATAGTGGCTTGGTGTATTCAAATTATCGTGCAATTAAAGAGGGAGTGGTTGAAAATTGCCCGGTAATTGATTATCAGGAAGGAAGTTTGAGAGATGATTTTAATTTTGGATCGGTGCTTTTTTATGATGCGAAAGTGTTAAAAGAGGCAGTAAAGGATGTAGATACTACCTTTCGTCATGCAGGATTGTATGAATTGCGCTTGGCAGTAGCGGCGCGTTCTGAATTTATGAGAATTCCGGAAGTGTTGTACACCGAAGAAGAAATGGATACAAGAAAATCGGGAGAGAAAATTTTCGATTACGTTGATCCTAAGAATCGTGCCGTGCAAATTGAAATGGAGATTGCCTGCACCGAGCATCTGAAGAGAATCGGAGCTTTTTTAGCACCAAAATTTGATCATGTTGCTTTTGATGAAGGTGATTTTAAGATAGAAGCTTCTGTTGTGATTCCGGTTCGCGATCGTGTAAAAACCATCGAGGATGCTATTAAGTCGGTATTGGCTCAGAAAGCAAATGTTGATTTCAATTTAATTATTGTGGACAACTATTCTACGGATGGAACGACTGAAATTATTCAGAAATATGCTGCCTTGGACAAACGGATCATTCACATTATTCCGGAACGAAAAGATTTGGGTATTGGTGGTTGTTGGAATGAAGCTTTAGCACATGAGTCTTGTGGTAAATTCGCAATTCAGTTGGATAGTGATGATTTATATGCCGATGAAACCACTGTGCAGAAAGTTGTTGATGCTTTTTACAGCCAAAACTGTGCTATGGTTGTAGGAACTTATCAGATGGTGAACTTTGCTTTGGAAGAAATTCCTCCTGGAATAATCGATCACAAAGAGTGGACACCTGAAAATGGACGAAACAATGCGCTTCGTATTAATGGATTGGGAGCTCCTAGGGCATTCTATACCCCTGTATTGCGCAAGAATCCGATTCCAAATGTAAATTACGGTGAGGATTATGCTTTGGGATTGGCAATCTCGCGTAATTACCAGATTGGTAGAATTTACGATTCAATTTATTTGTGTCGTCGCTGGGATGATAATTCTGATGCTTCTTTGGATATCGAAAAAATGAATGCTCACAATACTTACAAAGATCGTATTCGTACTATCGAATTGAAAGCTAGAAAACTGTTGTGCCAAAAATAGATGTAGATTAAAATACTTGATTTAGTCTTTGTGTAACTCAGTGATCTCCGTGGTAAAAAAAAAGTTTAACCACAGAGAGCACAGAGTTGCACAGAGAAAAAAAAGGGAATACAGGGGTGATTCGTAAAATGTTAATTTGGTGTAATTTGATCGTGCCAGCAGTTTGTAAATCCCTGCGATTGCTACTCTGTGTAAACAGTGTTCTCTGTGGTAAAAAAAAAGTTTAACCACAGGGAGCACAGAGGTTCACAGAGAAAATAAATAGGAATACAGGTGTGATTTGTAAAATGTTAATTCGGTGTAATTTAATCGTGCCAGCAGTTTGTCAATACCTGCGGTTAAGACTCTGTGAATCTCAGTAATCTCAGGGGTAAAAAAAGTTTAACCACAGAGAGCACAGAGGTTCACAGAGAAAAAAAGGGAATGCAGGTGTGATTTGTAAAATGTTAATTCGGTGTAATTTAATCGTGCCAATAGTTTGTAAATACCTGCGGTTAAGACTCTGTGTAAACAGTGATCTCCGTGGCAAAAAAAAAGTTTAACCACAGAGAGCACAGAGGTTCACAGAGAAAAAAAGGGAATGCAGGTGTGATTTGTAAAATGTTAATTTGGTATAATTTGATCGTGCCAATAGTTTGTTAAACCTTTGTCAATACCTGCGGTTAAGACTCTGTGAATCTCAGTAATCTCAGGGGTAAAAAAAGTTTAATCACAGAGAGCACAGAGGTTCACAGAGAAAAAAAAGGAATGCAGGTGTGATTTGTAAAATGTTAATTCGGTGTAATTTAATCGTGCCAATAGTTTGTAAATCCCTGCGATTGCTACTCTGTGTAAACAGTGATCTCCGTGGTGAAAAAAAAGTTTAACCACAGAGAGCACAGAGGTTCACAGAGAAAAAAAGGGAATGCAGGTGTGATTTGTAAAATGTTAATTCGGTGTAATTTAATCGTGCCAGCAGTTTGTCAATACCTGCGATTGCTACTCTGTGTAACTCAGTAATCTCCGTGGTAAAAAAAAGTTTAATCACAGAGAGCACTGAGATTCACTGAGAAAAAAGGAATACAGGTGTTATTTTAGTGAGAAACCTGATAAAACATAAGAAGTATGAAGCAATTTTTTCAAATTTTAGTGGTATTGCTGATTTCTTTAAGCTCTTGCCAGGGAAAGCAATCCCGACAAGAAGTAAGGAAAGAAATTCAACTTTCAGATTCTACGGATCAGGAAATCTTTAATTCCATTTGGGAAATAGCAGGATCGATGTCTATCGATTCCTTGCCATTGAATGATCGGGTAGTTGAAGTGGCAAAAATGTTTATGCAAACAGACTATGTTGGTGGTACTTTGGATGGGAATGAGAAAGAACAGATGGTCGTTAATTTCCGGGAGTTGGATTGCACAACTTATTTGGAGAATGTTGTGGCCTTGTCAAAAGTATTATCCAACGATTCGCTTACAACTGATGATTTTTTGAAAGAGCTTGAAAATTTGCGTTACCGAAATGGTAAATTAACTGATTATGCCTCTCGCTTGCATTATTTTTCCGATTGGATATATGAAAATGAAAAAAAGGGAATCGTAAAAAATATTACGTGTGAAATTGGTGGTGAAAAGTACAATAAAACAATCAATTTTATGAGTACGCATGTCGATTCTTATCCTGCATTAAAAGTTGATGTTTCATTGGTAGAAGAGATACGGAAGACCGAAAATGAAATCAATAAAAGAGAATTGTTTTTTATTCCCGAAAACAATATTCAAAACTTGGAAAATAAAATTCAAAATGGCGATTTAATTGCCATTACTACTAAAATAGAAGGTCTGGACATATCTCATGTTGGGATTGCGATTCATGTGAATAACCGACTGCACTTGATGCATGCCTCGAGCAAAGCTAAAAAAGTAGTGATTTCGGATATTCCTTTAGCAGAGATGCTCATGCAAAGTAAATATCAATCGGGAATAATAGTTGCTAGGTTAAAATAACCTGACAGAGTCGAAGACCTGTCAGCGTTTAAATAGTGTTATAAAGAATATACTTTGTCAAGATATTGGAAAACAATGAATGTAAACAGCATAAATAAATTAGAGAATTTATTGGAGGAGAAATCTTCCACTCAAATATTAGGTGATTTTTTGAACGATCAGCTTATAAATTGGCCTTTGGCAACAGGAAATTACAAGGGATTGGAAAAAGTGGAAGAAAAAGAATTTCAATTTGATGGCTATACAATAAAAGTTCAGTTCAATCCGGAAAGAATCAGATCGTCAGCTGCGAAAGTAGATCAAAAGAGCATCGAGAATCGTGCGTGTTTTTTGTGTCTCGATAAACTTCCTAAAGAACAAGCTGGTATTGCTCAAGGCGATGATTTTGTGATTCTGGTGAATCCGTTTCCAATTATTCCTCAGCATTTTACCATTCCAAAAGTCGATCATGTCGATCAGAGTTTTGAAGAGAATGTTTCAGGAATGTTGTCTTTGGCTAAAAATATGCAAGGATATACTTTGTTTTATAACGGACCAAAGTGTGGAGCGTCAGCTCCCGATCATATGCATTTTCAGGCAGGCAATAAAGATTTTATGCCAGTGGAAACAGAGTATGCAGTTTTGAAAAATTTGCAGTCGGAACTTTTGAGTAATTCAAATCAATTTGAGATGAGATCTTTCCCAAATTATCTTAGGAAAATGATTTCCATAGAGTCGGAAAGTGAAATTGAAATGATGAAGGCTGTTTCTGTTTTTTATCAGACTTTTTCTGCGATGCAAGCAGAAGAAAAGGAGCCAATGCTCAATGCAATTTGTTCTTTTTCCGATGGCAAATATAGTATGCATTTGTTCCCACGAAAACTACATCGTCCATCGCAATATTTTGCCGAAGGCGATCAGCAATTGCTCATAAGCCCTGCATCAGTCGATTTTGGCGGTGTATTTATAACGCCACGCAGAGAAGATTTTGAGAAAATCACATCGGATGATATTGTAGATATTTTCAAACAAGTAAGTGTTGATGATGAGTTTTTCGGAACTCTTTGTGAGAAGTTAAGAGTTAATTTGGGGCTCTCACTTTAAGTGAGATTCCTAATAATTAGGAACTATTGGTAACCCGACTTTAAGTCGGAATACCAAATTTACATAAGGAAATGAACTGTACTATAAGACAAGGGAAATGAATTGTACGTTGAGGGAATGCGATTGTAAGAGGAAGTAATGCAAATGTAGGTCTTGGGACTTAAAATGTAACAAAAGGGAGCATGAATGTAGGTCGGGGGACTGCAAATGTAAGCCGAGGGACTGCAAATGTAATTGAAGGGAATGAGAATGTAAGTAGAAACAATACAATTGTATAGAGTCTTACATCAAATTAAACTCTAAGTAATTAAAAGAAACATGATCAATACCATACGACAATATCAGGATAAGGATTTTGATGAAGTTTTCACTCTTTGTCAAAACGCATACAAGTTCGATTCTTTTACCAAAGAATTGCTTCACGAAAAAATCTACGACGATCCTTTTTTCAATCCTGAAATAATTTGGCTTGCCGAGGAAGGAACTGCTATTGTTGGATTTTTAATGGGAACCTGCCGAATGGATATTCGTGGAGTGAATTATGGCTACGTAAAATTAATGGCGGTAAGCGAAACTCATCAGCGAAAGAGAATTGCCAGGAGCATGTATGACTTGCTCGAAAAGGAGTTGCGTTCGCAAAAAGTTGATGTGATGCGTTTGGGTGATGTGCCAATGAATTATTTCATGCCGGGAATTGACCCCAGATACACCCCGGCACTTTGCTTTGCCATGCGAATGGGATTCAATCGGTTTATGGATACTTCCAATCTTGTAGTCGATTTGTCTGATCGGGAATGGTCTGATGAAAAGAAAATAATGGCTTTAAAATCTGATGATATTGAAGTTTGTCGTGCAACAGCAGAAGACAAGGATGAATTGATGGATTTTGTTGCTGAAGAATGGAAGCTATGGCAGTATGAATTGGAGATGGCCTGCAAATCGAATCCGATTGCAATTCATATTGCAAAGTTGAACGGGAAAATAAAAGCATTCTCGGCACACAGCGCTAATAATAAAGGCTTGCCATGGTTTGGTCCAATGGGAACACATCCCGATTTGCGTGGGAAAGGAATGGGAAAAGTGCTGTTGTATCGTTGTTTGGAAGATTTGAAAAATCTAGGCTTCGGAACGGCAATTATTCCTTGGGTAGGACCAATCGATTTTTATTCTCATCATGCAGGAGCTGTGGTCGAAAGAGTATTTTGGCGATATGAGAAAAAACTGATTGAATAAATTGATAAGAACTAAGATGGGAAAGATGAGATAATAAAAGTTGAGTTCCGGATAGTTTGGAGCTGTAAATAATCTATTGTCTAGGATCTAATATCTAAAATCTATTAAAAAATGAACGAACCACAACTACGTGTAGGCATCATGTACGAGCCTAAAATTTCATTCACATTAAATGGAATTTACATACTTCAGCAAAATGGAAAAGAATATACAGGAAAGCAAGATGCCTGCTATGTCGATGATAATATAGCCTTTGATGGCCTGGTAGATGAAGAATTGGTTTTCTATCCTAAATATTACGAAGAAGCATCTTTCGACTTGTTTGATGTAACCATCGGAATTAAATTTCATTGGGAACGAAAGGAAGATCAGCGCTTCAAAGGTGCCTTGCACTTTATTTGCGAAGATGAAAAATTAACTGCCATCAATGTTCTTTCTTTAGAGGATTATTTGGTAAGTGTTATTTCATCTGAAATGAGTGCAACAAGCAGCATGGAACTGTTGAAAGCTCATGCAATTATTTCCCGTTCATGGTTAATCGCGCAGGTAATAAAAGGGGCCGAATTGCAAAAGTCAGAAACCAATTATCAGAGTATTGTTGAAACCGATGAGCAATATATTCGTTGGTACGATCGCGAAGATCATGTGAATTTTGATGTTTGTGCCGATGATCATTGTCAGCGTTATCAAGGCATTACCAAACAATCGACCAAACTGGTAGTCGATGCAATAGATGCAACTCGTGGACTGGTGCTTACCAGTGAGGGTGAAGTTTGCGATGCCCGTTTCTCGAAATGTTGTGGTGGCGTTGCCGAGACGTTTGAAAATGTATGGGAACCTAAAAATCATAAATACCTGCAGGCGGTTATCGATAATCCGAAAGTTCCTGCTGGATACGATATGAATTTGAAAAATGAAACAGCAGCAGTGAAATGGATTCGTACTTCGCCTGAAGCATTTTGCAATACCACCGATAAAGAAATTTTGTCGCAGGTTTTGAATGATTACGATCAGGAAACCATGGATTTTTATCGTTGGAAGGTAGAATACGAACAAGATGTAATTTCAGAATTAATAGCACGTAAAACGGGTAAAGATTTTGGACAAATTTTGGATATAATTCCTGTTGAACGAGGTGAGTCAGGTCGTTTAATCAAATTGAAAATTGTTGGTTCAAAACGAAGTTTGGTAATTGGGAAAGAATTGGAAATCCGTAAAGTACTTTCCGAATCGCATTTGTACAGTTCCGAATTTGTTGTTGATAGAGTAGGTGAAGAGAACGGAGTGCCAGCTAAATTTATTTTGATTGGTGCCGGCTGGGGACATGGTGTTGGTCTTTGTCAGATTGGAGCCGCAGTAATGGGTGCCATGGGATACAAATACGATGAAATTTTGCTGCATTATTTCCGTGGAGCAGAATTGGAAAAAAGATATTAATTATAGAGATGAGATGTTAGAAATGAGACATGAGAAAAATGGAGTATGCTTTTTTCTAAAGCTGTAAATAATCTCAAATCTCACGACTCAAATTTATAATCTTAATCAAAAAAATATAAGTATTGAAATAAGATACGTGAATCAGGATTTTTGAAGCTGTAAATAGTCTCAAATCTCATATCTCAAATCTCACTTCTCATATCTCAGTTCTCAAATCTAAACAAAAAAGAATGTCAAAAACAAAAACTCGCTCACCATGGGCATGGATTCCATCTCTTTATTTTGCAGAAGGCATACCTTACGTTGTGGTGATGACTGTTGCCGTGATCATGTACAAAAAACTGGGTATTTCAAATACTGATATTGCTCTGTATACCTCTTGGTTGTATTTGCCTTGGGTGATTAAGCCTTTTTGGAGTCCGATTGTAGATATCGTAAAAAGCAAACGCTGGTGGATTGTTAGTATGCAGTTGTTGATTGGTGCTGGTTTGGCGGGTGTTGCTTTTACGGTTCCTACCACATTCTTTTTTCAGTCAACATTGGCCTTTTTCTGGCTGTTGGCTTTTAGTTCGGCAACTCACGATATTGCTGCTGATGGTTTTTACATGTATGGAATGGACTCCAATAAGCAGGCATATTTTATTGGAATACGAAGTACATTTTACCGCCTGGCCATGATTACCGGCCAAGGACTTTTAATTATTCTGGCAGGATATTTTGAAACCACAAAACTGTTTGGGAATACCGAAAATAATATTCCATTGGCATGGTCGCTAACCTTTTATATTTTAGCTGCCGGATTTTTATTGTTTTGCGTTTATCACAAATTTGCACTTCCATATCCACAAGAAGATGAAGATCGGGAGGTAAAAAGCTTTTCCAGTGTATTCGAGGATTTTGCTGAGACCTTTGTTTCTTTTTTCATGAAAAAGGATATTTTGAAAATCGTAGGGTTGCTCTTGGTGTATCGTTTGGGCGAATCTCAGTTGGTGAAAATGGCATCTCCTTTTCTTCTCGATCCGAAAGAAGTTGGCGGATTAGGTTTATCTACGGGCGATGTTGGATTGGTTTATGGAACCATAGGAATCATTTTCTTAACTCTGGGAGGATTGCTTGGAGGATATCTGGCTTCAAAAAATGGATTGAAATATTGGTTTTGGCCAATGGTAATTGCCATTAACCTGCCAAACCTTGTGTATGTTTACCTTTCTTACGCATTGCCCGAATCATTCTTTTTGATTTGTGCCTCGGTGGCCGTAGAGCAATTTGGCTATGGTTTTGGCTTTACCGCATATATGCTTTATCAGATATATGTATCCGAAGGAAAACACAAAACGGCTCACTTTGCATTTTGTACAGGTTTAATGGCTTTGGGCATGATGTTACCAGGAATGATTTCCGGTTGGCTGCAGGAGTTGCTGGGCTATCAGCACTTCTTTATTTGGGTGATGATTTGTACCATCCCAAGTTTTATAATGATAAAATTGATTGATATAGATCCGAAATTTGGTATTAAAACGGGAAACAATGAAAAATAGAATTGCTTTTTTGGGGGATAGCTTAACCGAGGGAGGAAGTTGGGAAGAATATTTTCCTGCTTATGAAATTTCCAATTTTGGAATATCCGGAGAGCGGTCTGATGAAATCCTTTTTCGATTGGATGAGGTTCTGTTTTGGGAACCTAAAAAGATTTTTCTGATGATGGGGATTAACGATCTGGGTGAGGGCTTAAATTATGAGAAGATCCTTAAAAATCATCAAAAGTTATTTTCAATAATGAAGGAGCATAAGGACATAGAATTGATCGTTCAAAGTCTTTTGCCTACTAATGAGACTCTGTTTAAGAGTGATAATTTTGATGGGTTAAAAATTCTGGAAGTCAATTTTCACTTGAGAGATTTGTGTGAGAAAGAGAAGATTACTTTCGTGGATTTGTATACCGCTTTTTCAACCTATAAATCCCAACTGATAAAAGATTATACCAATGATGGTTTGCATTTAAATGAAGCAGGTTACAGAATATGGCAGAATTGTTTGCAATCTCAAAATCTCATCTAAAATCTAGATAATGAAAAAAACAGAACGTTTAATGGCTTTGGATGCCTTTCGGGGATTAACCATTGCAGCCATGATTACGGTGAATACTCCAGGAAGTTGGGGACATGTTTATGCTCCATTGCTTCATTCAAAGTGGAATGGCTGTACGCCAACCGATTTGGTGTTTCCTTTCTTTCTATTTGCTGTTGGTGTTGCCATGTGGTTTGCTTTCGGAAAATTTGATCATAAATTAAGTCCCGAAGCAGGCAGGAAGATTCTGAAGCGGACCGTAATCATTTTTGGCATAGGTTTGTTATTGAATGCCTTTCCATTTATTCAGGTTGAGTTGGAGAATTTTAGGATAATGGGAGTTTTGCAGCGAATCGCCTTGGCTTATGGAATAGGAAGTTTGCTTTGTTTGTGGCTGAGTAAAGCTCGTTTGGTAATTGTCTCCTTGGCTATTCTACTGGCATATTGGGGATTGGTTTTTTTCCTTGGTGGCAATCATCCATATAGTTTAGAGGGAAATCCAACAATGGCTTTCGATAGCATGATTTTGGGAGCGGATCATCTGTACAAAGGTTTTGGTATTGCTTTCGATCCCGAAGGATTGTTTAGCACTCTTCCTGCAATTGCTACAGTAATCCTCGGATATCTTTCAGGATTTTTAATTGCGTCAACCGAGCGTAAAAAATTGGTTGGAAAACTATTAATGTTTGGTTCACTAGGAGTTATCGCTGGCTTGATTTGGAATCTGGGATTCCCTATTAATAAACCAATCTGGTCTAGTTCTTATGTGGTTTATACCACAGGCTTGGCACTTTTGGTTTTAGCTGTAATGATTTACCTGATCGATATTTTGGATTACAAGAAATGGGCTCATCCGTTCCTGGTTTTCGGAATGAATCCTTTGTTTATTTATGTTCTTTCAGGAGTTTGGGTAAGAGTGATTATTTATTTGGTTCATTTTTCAGATCAGGCAGGAAATTCAACAACCGGATATGTCTGGTTGTATAAAAATGTATTTGCATCCTGGGCAGGAGATATGAATGGATCTTTGTTTTTTGCGCTGGCACATATCGTTGTCTATTGGCTCATCGTGCTGTTTCTCTATAAACGGAAGATATTTATTAAAATATAAATAAAAAGCTTCGGATTTAATCCGAAGCTTTTTTTGAATCAAATAATTTATTTAGAAATTTGTTTGGTTTAGTTTTTTTTATCGATTTGTTTCGGCTGAGTAACATAGGGGCCGAAACGCCCAGCGAAAGTGCCGATAATACAAAAAAGGCTTTCAATCCATTGTCAACAGTTTCTTGTAACAACTGCAGAAAAACAGCATGATCATTTTCTCCTGTTAAATGGATAATTCCCAGCATCATTCGGTAAGTAAATGCACCCGGAACCATTGGGATAACTGCAGGAATAGCAAACACAAAGGGTGGCGAATGTCTTAAGTGAGCAGCCCGGATGCTTAAAAAACCAATTAGTAAAGCGCCCATAAGCGAGCTGAGAATGATATTCATTCCCAGCTTTAGGCAGATCAGTTTTACTGTTCCGCCCAAAGCACCCATGATGAATATTACCCATAATGTACGGGGAGGAACATTAAAGAGTATTGCAAAACCTGTAGCCGCAAAGCCCAGCCAAATCCATGTCTCAAAAAATACAATCCACTCCATATTCTAAATGTTATAAATAAGAATCGCTCCAAGTAAGCCCAAAGCAATCGAAAATGCGATAATTAATCCATTAAGTCCTCTTACCACTCCGTTTATAATATTTCCATCCAAAAGATCCAGCAGGGAATTAATTAATGGAATTCCAGGAATCAGATATAAAACAGAGGTTGCAAAAGCATATTCCGGATTGCTGCTAATGTGCAGATTAACTGCAGCTCCCGAAATCATAGCTGATACAAAAGCGGCCAGGAAAATACATAAATAAGGATTAAATTCTCTTTTTGTGACTTCCTGTCTTACAAATAAGCCAACAAAAGTTGCCACAAAAGCAATTAGCATTTCGATGGCTTCACCACCAAAAATACGGCAGAATGAGGCACCTGCCAAAGCTACCATCAGCAATGTTACGATCCTAGGATAATGTGGTACAGACTTTAATCGGTCTATTTCATGACGAACCATTTCCAAATCCCATTTTTCCTCTATAATGTGCCAGCTCATTCTGCTGAGTCCGCTAACAATTTTGAAATTGACACGATGAGCCGATGTTTGCATCAGCCGGCTAAAGAACAGATCAGACTCTTCGTTGTTTATGGTTAACATTAATGCTCGATGGGTAATTAATAATTCTGCATGGTATCCAAAGGCTGAAGCAATACGCATTACGGTAACCCGAATTCTAAATGTATTTGCTCCGGTTTCCATAAGTAAGGCTCCTACTTCGAGCAGAATTTTACACAGCTCGTTAATCTTCTCTTTTTCGGATAAAACCATATTTTTTTATTGTTTTGAAATGATATTAACCTGATTGTTGAATACTTCAAATGAGTTTTTTTGTAAACCGATCTATCCGTTACTCTGTGGTTGTATATTTAGCAACAAAAACTTGTGTCTTAATTTGTTGTGGTAGTACAAAGTTATTTAGCTGAAAGGCTTTGTTTCAAAGTAGATTTTATTTTCTCTAAAATAAAGAATATATCAGGCAAAAGTAATCATTTTTACAATTTCACATTCTGATACAATGATAAATTATGATTCTAATTTTCATTTTATTGCGATCAATTATAGAGCCAGTATTTTTTTGATTTTTCCAAAAATGATTCTCTGGGCGCAAACCAAAGTTCTTTGATGTCACTTACCAGAAAGTTTTCGGTAAATCTCATTCTTATTTCCTTACTTCCGCATACTTTGTCGAACATACTTAAGCGTGATGCTTCGCACATTTCAAAAGGATTTTTATTGGGATACAATTTGTGACATTCCTGCATCACATAAAATTGAATGAGGGAGATTGGTGCTTTCTGAGTGTCTGTAAAATGCAATTGAACCCCATGAAGCATAAGGCCTTTCCCGACTGAATAGTATGGTTTATAGTGTACTGGGCGAAAAAGAACACCTGAGATTTGCAGATTATTTAAACTTTCAGCTAAATCGTCAGCATTGATCCATTCGGCAGCAAATAATTCGAATGGCTGAGTATAACCGACACCAATCGAAATGGTATACAATTCTCCAAGTATGCCCGAAGCTGCATAGTAAACTGCACTTGCTGAGTTCGGGATATGAGGAGATGTTGGGATCCAAGGCAAGCCGGTTTCCTGAAAAGTCATGTTTCGTTTCCATCCTTCCATTTTCACAACATGTAGTTTACATTTTTTACCATCCTTCAGCAAGCCTTCTTCATTCAAATAACCAGCCAGTTCGCCACAAGTTAGTCCGTACACATAGGGTATGGGGAACTGACTCACAAAAGATATTTGTTTAGGTTCAACCAAGCAACCTTCTATCTTATTTCCTCCAAAAGGATTTGGGCGATCCAATACGATAAATTCAACATTGTTTTCGGCACAAGCCTCCATTAATAATCCCATACTGCTGATGTATGTGTAGGAACGGACGCCTATATCCTGAATGTCGTATACAATAGCATCCAAACCTTTTAGCATTTTAGCATTTGGTTTTTGTTGTCTGCCATACAGCGAATAGACTTGAATACCTGTTTTTTTGTCGGTGTAGGTTGCTACTTTCTCACCGGCAGCATGATCTCCCCGTATTCCATGTTCAGGGCTGAATAGAACTTTAACATCTACATCATTGCAAGCATGAAGCAGATCGATAGTCGATTCTAAATTTTGATTTACCCCAGTAGGGTTGGTGATGATTCCAATCTTTTTTCCGGTAAGAAAAGAGTAATTGGTTTTTTGTAGTACATCTATGCCTGTTTTCACTTTTTGGGCAAGGATAGATGTCTGGAAAAATAATATTTGAATGCAGATTAAAAGAAGGGAATATCTTAATCCTCTGTAAATACGCAATGTGTTGTTGTTAATCATGATGACTGTTTTTTAATTTTTACAATTTAGATACTTGTTTTCTTTAATTTTTCATTGCAAAACTAATAAATTTTATATTTTTGTAACATGTATGACAACTTAATAGGTTTTGTGAAATGAATAACTCTTTAAGTCATTATTTTTTGCTTGCTTTTTGCTTCCTGTTTATTGGCTGTAATGTGTCAAATAAAGGTAAAGCAAATTTAGCCTTTTTAATTGATACAGGTGAGTTCACAATCGCCGGTCAAATTATTGGAGAGAAACTTTTGGATGGTGACTTGAACGAAAAGCAAAAAAATGATCTTTTGTTTCAAAAGGACATGATGTCGCGCATCGAGAGAGAGTATGCTTTAACCGAAGCGGATGTACTTGAAAGACTAATGCCTTACTTTTCTGATTCTACGACAATTTACATGGCAAAATGGGAAAAGGAAAAATCGCTTGAATACAGACTGATTAACGGACAGAAACGTTTTTTTAAAAATGCTGTTCCTAATTTATTCCGTTTGAACGAATTTGCGAAAAACAGAAAAGAAGAAATAAGTGAAAAAACGATAGATTCTTTAAAGAGTTTTTGTGTGTCTCACACCTTACAATTAATTTCCGAAAGGACTGAAAATGGGGAGTTGGTGAATCCTGTAGAATGCACAATGACTTATACAATCAGCGTGAAAGCTGACGCCGTTCCAGCAGGTGAGATTATTCGCTGTTGGATGCCTTATCCTAAAGAATCAAATGCCAGACAAACAAATGTTAATTTATTGAGCGTATTTCCTGAAAAATGCATTGTGGCTCCGGATTCATTTGCGCAGAGAAGTATCTATTGCGAGCAGCTTGCAGAGGCAGGTTTGGAAACAAAATTTTCTGTGAAATTCAGAACGAAAACGTATGCGAAAATATATGATCCTGCTAATATGAATTGTGTAGTATATGATACTGCATCTGTTTTGTATCAGAAAAATACAAGCGAACGACCACCGCAAATCATTTTTTCCGATCGGATAAAAAATTTAGCTGATGAAATTTGTGGAGGCGAGAAAAATCCTGTAAAACAAGTGAGTTTGTTGTATGATTGGATCAATTCAAATATTCTCTGGGCTAGTGCATTAGAATACTCCATAGTGCCAAATATTCCAGAATATGTATTGGAAAATATGCATGGCGATTGTGGAATGCAGACTCTCCTTTTCTTGACAATGGCTCGTTATCGCGGAATTCCGGTAAAGTGGCAAAGCGGCTGGATGCTGCATCCTGGCGAGGTAAATCTGCATGATTGGTGCGAAGTGTATTATGAAGGAATTGGATGGCTTCCGTTGGATCAGTCATTTGGTTTGCAGGAAAGTAAAAATGATATGGTGCGAAATTTTTACAAAACAAGTATTGATTCGTATCGGTTGATTGTGAATGATGATTTCTCGCAGGATTTGTTTCCTGCTAAAATTTGGCCGAGAAGTGAACCTATTGATTTTCAAAGAGGTGAATTGGAGTGGAAAGGTGGGAACCTTTATTTTAGTGATTGGAATTATAAAATGAAAGTAACGTATAATTGGAATGAGTAAAAAAGGATTTATAGGATTGTTATTGCTGTTGATTGCCTTTGGTGCAATGGCGAAAAATAAATCGCCGAAAAGAGAGATGCGTGCAGTATGGGTAGCAACAGTCGATAATATTGACTGGCCATCGAAAGCAGGTCTTTCTGTTGAGGAACAAAAGAAAGAAATGACAACTCTTTTGGATCAGCACAAAAAAAATGGAATGAATACCATTGTATTTCAGATTCGTCCGGCTGCCGATGCTTTTTACCAATCACCTTACGAACCTTGGTCGCAATGGTTGAGCGGAGAGCAGGGAATTGCGCCTGATCCGTTTTACGATCCGCTTCAGTTTGCTGTTGAAGAGTGTCATAAAAGAGCTATGGAACTTCATGCCTGGATGAATCCGTACAGAGCCGTTTTTCTTTATCAGGAAACAGAAACAGATCCTGAACACATAACGAATCAGCATCCTGAATGGTTCTTAACTTACGGAAAGCATAAGTATTTTAATCCGGGATTGCAGGAAACCAGAGATTATGTGTCCAAAATTGTCGGTGATGTTGTTCGCCGGTACGATGTTGACGCCATCCATTTTGATGATTATTTCTATCCATACAAAATAGCCGGAGAACCATTTCCAGATTCCTTAAGCTTCGCTCAAAATGGAAGTGAATTTTATCCGAACCGAATTGATGATTGGCGAAGAGATAATGTGAATCGTGTGATTAAGCAAATTAATGATACCATCAAATCGATTAAGCCGTGGATGCCTTTTGGGATTTCTCCTTTTGGAGTCTGGCGCAATAAGGATATGGATAAATTCGGATCGAGAACCAAAGCTGGTCAAACCAATTATGATGATTTATATGCTGATGTTTTGCTGTGGTTAAAAAACGATTGGATTGATTATGTAACACCTCAAATTTATTGGCACATTGGAAAAAAAGTTGCTGATTATAGAAAAATTGCGAAATGGTGGCGAAAAAATTCATTTGGCAAACCTTGCTATATTGGGCAAGGTGCTTATCGTTTGGACTCTGCTTCAAAAGCGAAAGCGTGGCAGACTTCAGATCAAATTATCCGGCAAATAAAACTGAATCGTCGTTTGAAAGGATTAAAAGGCAGCATGTTTTTTTGTTCGAAGAATTTCACCGAAAACCGATTAGGAATTAATGAAGCCTTACAAACAGAGGTATATCAGAGTCCTGCACTTAATTTGGAAAACAGCAATTATCAAGCGACCAAATTGGACGCGCCAAAATTGCAAATAAAGGAAGGTGTGCTGACTTGGAATGCTGTTGAAGGAGCCATTTACTATGTCGTATATCAGTCATCTGGAAAATCAATTAAAAACAATAAAGTATTTTGTATTACAACTTTATTGGAATTTAAAATACCAAAACAAGGAGAAAGGATGTTTTACTCGCTTAAATCAGTGAATAGAGGCCATTTTGAAAGTGTTGCCAGTAATTGGGTAAAGGCAGGTAAATAAATAGATGTCTATTTGTTAAATTTAAATATGTTCACTCGCATGATAAGTGTGTGTTTTTAAACATGTTGAACCGTTATTGGAAATCAACGGATGTGTTTAAATTTGGAATCATGTAAGATGTAATACCAATTAAATTAAAATGAGAAATAAAGTTTGGTTAGTGATTATTTTTATTGGTTTTGCTTGTAGTAACGATTCAAAATTGTTGCAGCAGGCAAACCAAATTTCTCATGCTGTAAAGTTGCAGATTGCACCGGATAGTAGAGAAGCAATTTTTAATCCTGCTTTTTCTATCAATAAGGACAATGGAATAGTTGTTAGTGGAGAAACATCTCTGCCGGAGGCAAAGTTAGCTTTGTTCTCAGCTCTGGAAGCCTTGGAAGTTCATTTGGTAGATAGCTTAGTTGTACTTCCTGAGAAAAAATTAGGGGATAAAAATTGGGGAGTAATCAACTTAAGTGTTGTGAACTTAAGAGCTTACCCAAAGCATTCGGCAGAGCTTGTTTCGCAATCAATAATGGGCACGCCGGTCAGGCTTTTAAAAGAAGAAAATGGCTGGTATCAGATACAGACTCCGGACAAATATATTGCCTGGGTTGACGGCGCTGCGATTGCTCAAAAAACAGGAAGCGAAATGGAGGTGTGGAGGAATTCAAACAGAGTAATCTTTCTTCCGGATTTCGAAGTTGTAAAAGATCCTTTACAAAAGGAAGTTGTTACAGATATAGTTGCAGGTGCAATTCTCGAGATTGAAAAAGAAAATCAGAGCTGTTATGATTTGAGCTTGCCCGATGGAAGAAAAATTCAAATTGAAAAATCGAATTGTGAACTATTTTCTGACTGGAAGACAAGGGAGTTGAAAGAGGCATCTATTTTAACCAAAACAGCAAAGCAATTTCTTGGCCGTCCTTATTTGTGGGGCGGAACTTCAGTAAAGGGAGTAGATTGCAGTGGGTTTGTCAAATCAGTTTATTTTATAAATGGGATTATTTTAGCGCGTGATGCATCATTGCAGTTTCTTCACGGAGATACCATTTCTCCCGCGCAAGGGTTTTTAAAGTTGGCGGAGGGAGATTTGGTTTTTTTTGGAAGAGCTAAGACAGATGAGAAGCCAATGAAAGTTACTCATGTAGGAATGTATATGAGTCATGGAGAATATATTCATTCTTCAGGAAGGGTTCGGATTAATAGTTTTGAGCCGGAAGCTGAAAATTATAATGATTACAGGTCGATTACCTGGTTGGGTGGACGACGGGTTTTAAATAGAATTGGAGAGTCTGGAATTTGCAGGGTTTCCGAGCATCCATGGTATTAAGAGAGTAAAGGAAATGGCAATAGACAGAAGAAAATTTTTAGGAAATACTGGTTTGTTGGCTGGAGCTGCATTTTTGCTTCCGGCAATGAATTCTTGCGGAGGAACAGGAACAGGTAAATCAAAACATTCAGGAACCGGATTGAAACTTAGTTTCGAACCTTATGAGTTGCAGCTGAAACATGTATTTACCATTGCATCTTTTTCCAGAACAACCACCCCGGTAATGCTTACCAAAATTGAGTGGGATGGAGTTGTTGGTTATGGCGAAGCTTCCATGCCTCCTTATTTGGGAGAATCCCACGAAACAGCCGCCAAATTTTTAAGCAGTTTAAATTTGAGACAATTCTCTGATCCGTTTCGGTTGAATGAAATATTAAGCTATGTAGATGCTGTTGCTGAAGGAAATTGTGCAGCAAAGGCGTCAATTGATATCGCTTTGCATGATCTGATTGGAAAATTATTGGAAAAACCATGGTTTAAAATCTGGGGGTACAATCAGGAAAATACTCCGCTGACCACATTTACCATTGGGATGGATAAACCTGATGTGGTAATTGAAAAAGTGAAAGAAGCTTCTCCTTATAAAATGCTAAAAGTGAAAATTGGGAGGGGTACCGATGAGGAGATGATTAATACAATTCGAAAAATTACAGATGTGCCTTTGTGTGTTGATGTGAATCAGGGATGGAAAGACAAACAAGAGGCTTTAGATAAAATTCATTGGTTAAAAGAACAAGGAGTTGTTTTTGTTGAGCAGCCAATGGACAAGCACAATTTTGATGATATGGCTTGGCTGACTCAGCATAGTCCCTTGCCTACAATTGCAGATGAAGCCATTCAGCGATTGGATGATGTGGCAAAATTACATGGAGTTTATTCCGGAATCAATATCAAATTGATGAAGTGTACCGGAATGCGCGAAGCTCATAAAATGATGAATGTGGCCCGTTCATTGGAAATGAAAGTGATGATTGGATGCATGACGGAAACGTCTTGTGGTGTTAGTGCGGCAGCCCAACTGTCGCCTATGGTTGATTGGGCTGATTTGGATGGAAACTTATTAATATCAAATGATCCTTTTAAAGGAATTGAGATTGTCGGCGGGAAAGTAATCTTACCGGACCGTCCGGGAATTGGAGTCATAAAAATATAAGTAATTTTTAATTATTTCTTGCTAATCTAAATTAAACACTATGAGAAAAATTGCATGCTTTACGTTAATCATGCTTCTTGGCTGGCAGGTATCCTGGGCACAGGATTTGCTGGTTAAAGGTGTGGTTACCGGTGCAGAAGACGGGTTAACTATCCCGGGCGTTTCGGTTGTAGTAAAAGGTACAACCAATGGAACAACTACCGATTTTGATGGAAAATATGAAATCAAAGTGGAAACGAATGCCATTTTGGTATTCACTTACATTGGAATGAAATCATTTGAGGCCGCAGTTGGTACTCAAGCAGAATTAAATGTGGCTCTTCAAACCGATAATTTCGCAATGGACGAAGTTGTGGTTGTTGGTTATGGCGTTCAAAAGAAAAGTGATATTACGGGTTCTGTAGCTAGTATAAGTACTAAGGATTTGGAAGATCAGCCTGTTTCAAACGGAGCAGCTCTTCTTCAAGGACGTGCTGCCGGAGTTATGGTAACGCAAACTTCCGGTGCTCCTGGTGCAGGTTTATCAGTACGGGTTCGTGGTACAGGAACTGTGAATAATTCTTCTCCTCTTTATGTAGTGGATGGAATCTTTTTGGATGATATTTCCAGTTTAAATCCAAGTGATTTTAAGAGTCTTGAGGTTTTGAAAGATGCATCGGCAACAGCTATTTATGGATCAAGAGGAGCGAATGGCGTTGTTTTAATTACAACTAAAACAGGTAATACCAAGGATGTAAAAGTTCAAATGGAATTAATGACCGGGCTTCAAAGTGTTTGGAATCAGCCAGATTTAATGAATACGCAGGATTGGTTGGCTACTTACAATGCAGCTCAAACAAATGCAGCAGCCTTTACAGGTTCAAGTGCTTACAAGCCACTTATTCTTAAATCTCCTTCTGATAATACAGCAAAAACAACGGATTGGTTTGATGAGGTGACGCGTGTGGGGAAAATTTATAAAACGAATGTTACTTTATCAAAAGGTGATGAATCTTCAAATACTCTATTCAGTGCAGGGTATTTTAAAAATGAAGGTGTTGTTTTAAATTCTAAATACGAGAGAGTTAATGCTCGTTTGAATAACAATTACAATATTGGTTCAAGAATTAAAGCGGGTATTAATCTTTCATTGTCTCACACCAATACAGATCAGGTAAACGGAAATGCTATTAATGGTATTTTAACTCTTGCTCAAAGAATGGATCCTATTACTCCGGTTTATCAAGAATCTGGGGAATATGCTTCTACTCCATATTCCGATTTGGCAAATCCTGTTGCTATATTAAACAGAGATGTTCGGGAAAAATCTGCTCTTTTGGTTTTGGCAAACTCATACCTGCAGGTTGAGCCAATCAAGAATTTGTTTATCAAGTCATCTGTAAGTTTAAATGTTTCCAGATCGAAAGAGAAGACTTATTTACCTTCGTATGATTATGGTAATGAAAAGAATATTACAAATAGTTTGTCAAAAACTACCCGTGAGTTCAATGGATTCTTAAGTGAGAATACAATTTCTTACAATATGAATATTGAGGATCATAGCATTAGTTTGTTAGCTGGTTTTACTGCAGAGAAAAACAAATCTGAGTATTTAGGAGCTTCAAGAAATAATATTCCAAACGATAATGAGGAGTTGCAGTATATTTCGGCTTCTACTGATTTGGAGAGTACTAATGCTTCGAATTCAGGAGTAGATACAAGAATGTATTCCTATTTAGGTAGAGTGAATTACAATTATGCAGATACCTATTTCCTAACTGCATCTTTCCGTCGTGATGGATCTTCTGTTTTTGGTCCTGATAAACGATTTGGTAATTTCCCTTCAATGTCCTTAGGATGGAAATTGAGAAATGAAAAATTCATGGATTTTTTACCGGAAGATGTGGTGAACAGAATAAAAATAAGAGCTGGTTGGGGACGTGTTGGTAATGCTAAGATTGATCCTTATTCATTTGCTTCTACAGTTCAAAGTAAAGATGCTTTGTTAGAGTATAGTTATGTAATTGGCGGTAAAGAGCAAGCGGGAGCGGCTCCTGTAAAAATGGCCAATTTAAAAGTTCAGTGGGAAACGGTAGAATCTACAAACTTTGGATTGGATCTGGCATTTTTTAATGATCAATTGACTTTTTCTGCGGATTATTTTAAGAAAGAGACCAAGGATATGTTGGTGCGAGTGCCAATTCCTCAATATGCAGGTTATGATGGAAGCCCGTATGCTAATGCAGGAACTGTTGAAAATAAAGGTTTTGAATTGAATTTGGGTTACCGAGGGAAAATTGGAAGTGATTTTAAATATTCTGTAAATGTAAATGCTTCTCATGTTAAAAATGAGGTGACCAGTCTTGGTGGTGGAATTCCTATTATTGAGGGGGCTGTTAGTCTTGTTGGTAATGTTACCAGAACTATGAAAGGGCTTCCTATTGGTTCATTTTATGGTTATCAGGTTGATGGAGTTTTTCAAACGGACGCTGAAGTTGCGTCAAGTGCTCAATCAAGTGAGCCAATTGGAGCGGGTGATTTTAGATTTAAAGATCAGTGGACCGATAAAGACAATGATGGTGTAATGGAAGCTCCTGATGGAGTTATCAATGGTGATGACCGTGTTCAGATTGGTGATCCAAATCCCGATTTGTTCTATGGTGTAAATATTGATTTGGAATACAAAGGTTTTGATTTGTCCATGTTCTTCCAAGGAGTAACAGGTAATGATATTTTTAACGGGTTTAAATATTACAATTACGCCGATATCAAAAGATTCGCATTAGCATCTGATTACAAGAATCACTGGACTGCTCAGAACAAATCAAATGAGATGTTTGGTTTAAATGCAGCAACAGTTGAGAAAAATTTGAGTGCTTCAGATTTTTATGTGGAAGATGGTTCGTATTTGCGCTTAAAAAACATTCAATTGGGTTATACTTTTAAAGATCTTACTCCTTGGATGTCAAATCTACGTGTTTATTTCTCTGGTCAGAATGTATTTACAATTACAAATTATTCTGGTTTGGATCCTGAAATTGGTGCTTCTAATCCAGATAGACCATCCTTAACCCAAGGAATTGATTACGGGACTTATCCACAAGCTAGAATTTTTTCAATAGGAGCTAATCTAACTTTCTAACAGTTGATGAAAATGAAGAAAATAAGAAATATAATAGTAGCGGGGCTTTTGATATTTTCATTAGGAGCCTGTGATAAAGACTATTTGGATACCGTAAAAATCGGGGAACAAACTTCAGAGAGTTTTTATTCGAACGATGCAGAGCTTGTAAAGGCGGCCAATGCATGTTATGCTCCGATGTGGGAGTATCATTACAACTGGGGAAGAACCTCATTAAATAATTCTACTACAGATGATGCTGTGGATAGAGAAGATTTGCCATTGCGTCAATTCACTTTCGATGCAACAGGATTTCTATTTACATATAATTATCGATACAATTATCGCGGAATTTTAATTGCAAACCAGCTGTTGGCGAATGTCGAAGGAAAAGATATCCCAAAAGTTAAAGATAAGTCTTTACAGGATCGTGTTGTAGGTGAAGCAAAATTTATGCGAGCATATTATTACTATGATTTGGTAAAGAATTATGGCGGTGTGCCATTGGTTACAGTTCCTCTATTGGGTGATGATTTGAATCAAACACGTGCAACTTCTGCGGAAATTTATGCGCAAATCGAAGCTGATTTAAAAGATGCTGTTGATGCTCTTCCATTAAAGACTGCATACTTTACTAGTGAAACAAAAAATGAATATGGTCGTGCAACTAAAGGTGCCGCATTAGGTTTGTTGGTAAAAGTTTGTGTTTCTCAGGCAAGTTCTGGTTATGCATCTCAGGATTTTTACAATGAGAACAAATGGGATGATGCAAAAACTTATGCAGAGCAACTATTTGGTTTAGGCGTTTATGACTTATTCCAAGGAGATTATCATGATTTGTTTTCAGAAGCAGAAGAAAATAACGAAGAATCTATTTTCGAAGTTCAGTTTTATGATTCTCCGCTTGATGATGGTGCTTATACCAACAATGGTAACTTTACCACTTTCTTAAATATGCCTTGGTTGGGAGCTGCTGATCCATATGGAAGATATCAGGCAACTTACGATTTGTATCTTGAATTTGAAAATGGCGATCCAAGACGTGATGCATCGCTAATTAATTCCCTTCAATATGCCGATCAGTGGATTCTGGAAGGTGAAACTCCAGGTGTAGTCGCTGAAGATTTAACAGGTTTTAGTAATTACAAGCATTATCTGTCTAAGCAAGAATATTTGAGTTTGGGTAATTTCAGAAACTCACCGGTTAATGAAAGAATTATCCGTTTATCAGATATTTACTTATTGTATGCGGAGGCTTGCTTTCATACGGACGATGAAGGAACTGCTAAAATCTACTTAAATAAAGTACGTGAGCGTGCCCGTCATGGAAATGCTTCTATTCTGGCTAATGTTACATCTTCAGGAACAGCTTTGCTGGATGCTATATATCACGAGCGTCGTGTTGAGCTTTGTGGTGAAGGTCATAGATTGCACGATTTGGTTCGAACTGGTAGATTAGAGCAAGAGCTTAAAACAGATGGTTACAAAGTTAAGGCTAGTATTACCCGTGATGGCGTCGGGGGATACGTAGTGGCTGATTCTGGAGAGCCAATCTTTAAGGCAACAAACTTAACAATGCCAAAAAATATTTTCTTTCCTCTTCCACAAAGTGAAGTAGATAATACAGGAGGACTTGTAGGACAAAATCCTGGATACTAATTCAGGTACTATGTAGTAGTAGTGTAACAGGGATTCTTCGGGATCCCTGTTTTTTTGTATGTAAAAGCTTCATTAATTTTTTACTATCTTCATAAGATGCCATCACAGTTCGTATTCGAACACCTGCTGTGTTAATTACGGACAGTTAACTCTTTTTCATTTTTTAAAATATTGGTTTAGTTTTTGATTTAAAGAGATATAGTAATTTTGGTATTTGATTTGAATAAGAAAAACAGATGATATGTATCGAAGGGTTAAGTTTTATAAATATGTAATTGTATTATTCCTGGCTGTAATTAATTTATGGTCATTCAATGTGGAAGCACAAGAAAAGAAGAATGAATTAAGCTCAGGTGCATTTTCATCTTACGATAAGGTTTTTAATGGAAATATTCAGGATCTTAACTTGGCAGACTACTCTGATGGGCCGCATTTTTTCTGGCTCGACGATAAAACTGTGAAGCTGTGGTATATCAATCATAAAAAAGAAGGAAATACCATTGATATCCGGGAGAAGAAAATAAAGATAAAAGGAGATTCGGTAGTAGTTAAAGGACAAAAAGGTGATAAGAATAAATATTGGCTTCGAAAGGGAAAATATCCAATTCAAAGTGCAGAATACTCGGGAGTGACAAAGCTGTTGGCAATTGGAGATGTGCATGGAGAATATGATGCACTGGTGGAATTATTGCGGAATATTGGAGTAATTAATAAGGATTTGGATTGGAATTGGGGAGATGGACATCTGGTTTTTGTCGGAGATATTTTTGACCGGGGAGATAAAGTAACTGAAAGTCTGTATTTAATTAAGAAATTACAAAGACAGGCAAATGAAAATAAAGGGAAACTGCATTTATTGCTAGGGAATCACGAAATAATGGTTTTAATGAACGATTCGCGTTACGTTGCTCCAAAGTATAAGAATATGTGCCAAAGGTTAATGTTTAATTACCCGCGCTTTTTTAAGGCAGATACAGAATTGGGGAAATGGCTGCGATCATTAAATTCCGTAGTTAAAATTAATGATTTACTATTTGTTCATGGTGGCTTGTCTCCTGATTTAGTTGATAGAGGACTTAGCTTGGAGCAAATAAACAATGATATTCGGAAAAGTATAAGAGATAATAAGATGACACATGAGAAGTTGATGAGATCCATATATTTCCCTGAAAACCCTTTGTGGTATAGAGGTTATCTGATGAAATCAAGAAGTTATTCAATCATTACTAATGAGGAGTTAAATAAGGTGCTTACTTATTATAATGTAAATAGAATTTTTATAGGGCATACAGAGGTTGAATCTATTCATTTTTTACATGAAGGTAAAGTCGTAGCAATAAATGTTCCAATGGGATATTCTGAAATTGAACCTCAGGTAGTGTTAATGGAAGATGGAAAATATTATCGTTGTTTTTCAGATGGAAGAAGAGAGTTAATTGAATAACATTTTTACAAAATAATGCAATGGGTAGACTGTCGAATACAATTAGGCTGGAAAATAATAACAAGAAAGATTTTTTCACAAAAGCTTTCTTAATCTTATTGATATTCCTTTATTCGATTCCAGTCAGTGCTGTTTCCAGAAAGGATAGAGACAGCTTGTTGCAATTGCCATTGTTTAAAAACGAAAAACTCCTTGAGCTCGAACTAAAAACTAATTTGTCAAGTTTGATAAATGATATTGGAGAGAACCGGATGTATCATAAATGCGAATTGCGGTTAATTGAGAATGAGAAGCAACCGGAAAGTAAGATAGATGTTGAAGTAATGACCCGGGGAAATTTTCGAAGGCGAAAACAAAACTGCGATTTCCCGCCACTACGATTTAAACTGCCTTCAGAAAAGTTGGCAGGAACCGAGTTTGAAGGACAAAGCAAGTTAAAATACGTAAGTCATTGCCAGTCTTATAAGGATGGATTCGAACAGAATACCATTAAAGAATATCTGATCTACAAGATGTATAATCTTATCGACGAACACAGTTATAGGGTTCGTTTGTCTCAAATTTCATTTATTGATCGTCTTACTAATGATACCATTCAAAAGTTTGGCTTTTTTCTGGAAGATAAAAATGATCTTGCCACCCGAAACGGAAAAATAATACTGCATTATAAAAATTTAAAGCAATACAATATTCTTCGAAAGAATATGGTGATGCTGTCTTTGTTTCAGTTGATGATTGGAAATTCAGACTGGGATATTTGCCGGTTGCACAATATTGAGATTTTGTCAGTGGATGAACAGAGCATTCCTGTTGCAGTACCTTTCGATTTTGATTGGTCGGGAATAATCAATCAGACTTATTTTACTTTGGATCCTCAAATAGCTCCCGATGCAAAGTATAAAAGAATATACAAAGGTTACAGATGGAGCGATGAGGAATTGAATGCCGCTTTTACAGATTTTAATGAACTGAAGGAAGCGTTTCTGGAATTGATTTCACGATGTGAATATTTAAATGAAGAGAATAGGCATGGAGTAACTGAGTATATCCTGAAATTTTATGAATTGATTGGTTCAAAAAAGGATGTTAGGGACGTTATTCGGAAAAATGCTCCTAAAATTCCATTGGTAAGATAAAAAGCAGTTTTTTTTTGAAAAAAACTGAAATTTTAAGCGCAAACGATAAAAATAAGGGGTTTTGATCCTGTTTTTATCGTTTTTTTGTTTTGTTGAGCATATTTTTTTGGAAGTAGAATTGTGAAATCAAATTATTTTATTCACATTTGTATCACTGCAAAGGGGGGTGTTGAGTAAAAATTAAATATTTTTTTGCTGAGTACCCCTTTTTTTCAATACGGATTAAGATATCAATAACTAAAATTTTTTCATTTATGACCACAATTAGATTTAAAGCGTTAGGGGAGTTACTTAAAAGAGAACCTAAAGCGGTTCATTTTCCTTCAAATAAGGTAACTGATTATTATGGGGAATTAGTTTTTAATGTAGAATCTATGAGAAAGTATCTTTCTAAAGAGGCTTTCCGAGCAGTAATGACTGCAAATCAAAAAGGTTTGGCTGTAGATCGAAAAATGGCAGATGGTATTGCTGCAGGTATGAAAGCATGGTCTATTGAAAAAGGAGCAACTCACTACACTCACTGGTTTCAGCCATTAACAGACGGAACTGCTGAAAAACACGACGGTTTTATCGATTATGGTGATGGTGGTCATATGATTGAAAACTTTTCCGGAAGTTTATTGGCTCAGCAGGAACCGGATGCATCTTCATTCCCTTCAGGTGGTATCCGTCAAACATTTGAGGCCCGTGGTTATACAGCTTGGGATGTATCATCTCCGGCTTTTATTGTAGGCACAACTCTTTGTATTCCTACTATATTTATATCTTATACAGGAGAGGCACTTGACTACAAGGCACCGTTATTGAAAGCATTAGCAGCAGTTGATGAAGCCGCTGTTGCTGTTTGTCAGTATTTCGATAAAAATGTAACTAAAGTTCATACCAATTTAGGATGGGAACAGGAATATTTCCTAATTGATGAAGCTTTATATTTGGCTCGCCCGGATTTAGTTTTAACAGGCCGTACTTTAATGGGACACTCTTCTTCTAAAGATCAGCAGTTGGATGACCATTATTTTGGATCTATTCCAGAACGTGTTACCGCTTTTATGATGGAATTGGAAGTTGAATGTCATAAATTGGGAATTCCTGTGAAAACCCGTCACAATGAGGTAGCTCCAAATCAGTTTGAGCTGGCACCTATTTATGAAGAAGCTAACCTTGCCAATGACCACAATCAGTTGGTTATGGATGTTATGAAAAAGGTTGCCCGTCACCACAAGTTCCGTATTCTTTTCCATGAAAAACCATTTGCAGGTATTAATGGATCAGGTAAACACAATAACTGGTCATTAGGAACCGATACAGGTGTTGTTCTTTTAGCTCCAGGTAAAAACCCTAAAGCGAATATTCAATTCCTTACTTTTGTTGTAAATACTTTGATGGCCGTATATAAGAATCAGGATTTGTTGCGTGCGTCAATTCTTACAGCATCAAACAGTCACCGCTTAGGTGCTAATGAGGCACCACCTTCAATTATTTCGGCTTTCCTTGGAGATGAAGTTTCAAGTATGTTGGATAGAATTGTAGAGGAAGTTGGTGAAAGAAAAATGACACCGGATGAAAAAACAGCTTTAAAATTGGGTATTGGCAGAATTCCTGAAATTATTTTAGATAATACGGATCGTAACCGTACTTCGCCATTTGCATTTACAGGAAACCGTTTTGAGTTCCGGGCTGTAGGTTCTTCTGTGAATAACGCTGCTGCTATGACTGCCTTAAGTGCTGCTGTTGCTGTTGAGTTAAAAGAATTTAAAATTGCAGTAGACGCTTTAATTGAACAAGGAATCAAAAAAGATGAAGCTATCTTTCAGGTTCTTAAGAAAATGATTATTGAATGCAAGCCGATCCGTTTTAACGGAGATGGTTATTCTGAAGATTGGGTAGTAGAAGCTAAGAAAAGAGGATTAACAAATATTACCAGTGTTCCTGAGTCAATATTAAAGTATCTTGATCCAGCTTCTAAAAAATCGTTGATTGAAAGTGGAGTGATGACCGAGAAAGAATTACACGCCCGTGTTGAGGTTGAATTAGAAAAATTTACTAAGAAAGTTCAAATTGAAGCTCGTGTTCTTGGAGATTTGGCAATCAATCATATCGTACCAACGGCTGTTGCTTATCAAACTAAGCTAATCCAAAACGTTCAGGGCTTAAGAGATATCTTTACCAACAGTGAGTATGAAGAATTGTCTGGCGCACGTAAAGAGTTAATTAAAGAGATTTCGGTTCATATCAGCTCAATTAAAGCTAAAGTGAGAGAAATGGTTGATGCTCGTAAAGCATGTAATGTATTGAAAGAAGGCATGGAAATGGCTGTGGCTTATGATGAAAAAGTTCGTCCTTATCTTTCTAGTATCAGATATCATATTGATAAGTTGGAGTTGGTCGTTGATAACGAAATGTGGCCATTGCCAAAATATCGTGAATTGTTATTCAATAACTAGTCGAGACAACAATAAAAATTGCAAAAGGATGTTCATTTATTTGAACATCCTTTTCTGTTTTATATAAGAAATGTTTATCTCTACTGACAAAACATTGACCACTGGAATAAAATAATTATTTTTATACCTTGTTAGTTCAATAATTGAATTTTAAACTCATCTGATGAAGCTTTTTTCCAATATCTGTATTTTTATTATTCTGGGAGTATTTGTTTCCTGTTCTTCGCAATCCTACGTAAATCGTGGCGATAAAATGGTTCAGTCCGGACAGTATTACTATGCACAAGGTTTGTACGAAAAAGCTTATGAAAAGTCAAAGGATAAAGAACTAAAAGCCGATATAGCATTTAAAGCAGCCTCTTGCTTCGATCAGGTAAATGAAGTACGTAAGGCTTCCTCTTGGTATCGAAGAGCCATATTAAACCGGGATACTTTCTCAAATGCTGTTTTAAATTTAGCTTATGCTGAAGTGAAAAACGGGAAAATGGAAGAGGCCGAGGAAAATTTCTGGGAGTATCTCGATCTAAAGCCCGAAGCAAAAGCAGAGAATGATCCTTCTGAAATACTAAAAAGAATTAACACATGGGAAGAGTATCCGGGAAGATATAAAGTGGAGATATTAAATGATTTTAATTCATCGGGCAGTGATTTTTGCCCTGTTTATATGGGGAAAGATACAAATGTTATCTTTTTCTCATCAACAAGGAAGTTGAATGATAAGCCTAAAAAAGACGGTGTTACAGGAGATTTTCATTCAAATATTTTTGAGTCGCATTATTCCAATGAAGTGATTCGAAAGAGTAAAAAGAGAAAAGGGAAAGAGGCAACATCACGAAAAGTAATTGTTGATACTTATCAATGGAGTAAGGCTCGTGGTGTGGGAGATACAGTTAACTCTGACTGGAACGAAGGTGCGGCATGTTTTTCTCCTGAGGCAGATGTGTTGTATTTTACTTCTTCCCGAAAAATAACCAAAGACAATCAGGGAACAAAAATATTTGCTGTGCAAAGGCAGGAAGATGGCTGGGGAAGTGTCGCACAGCTCGATCTGGTTCCGGATAGTCTGTCCGTGGGGCATCCTTCTATTTCGGCTGACGGTAATATTCTGTATTTCGTATCCGATATGCCTGGTGGTTACGGAGGAAATGACATTTGGATGGCGAAAAAGAGTGGAAGCAGTTGGAGTGTACCTCAAAATATGGGGAGGCCAATCAATTCTCCAAACAATGAGTTATTTCCCTTCATAAAGAACAATGGCGATTTATTCTTTGCTTCTGATAGAAAGGAAGGCATGGGTGGTTTGGATATTTATCAGGCAAAACGCCAGGAGACCGGTGTGTGGAAAGTGGAGAATATGAAATATCCAATAAATTCTATTGCCGATGATTTTGCAATGGTATTTCAGCCTGATCAGGAGAAGGGAATGTTTACATCTTCGCGAAAAAATGGCAACGATGATATTTATAGATTTGATTATGTGCCTTTACAGTTTTCTTTTTTGGGAAAAATTGTAAACTCTGAAACAAACGAATTTATCCCTAATGCAGATATTCATATCGTTTCTTCGAATGGTGAACAAATGGATAGTCAAGCAGCTGAAGACGGGCAATTTAATGTTGATCTTGATCCTGAATTGGAATATATTGTAATGGTTTCGGCAGAAGGATATCTGAATGGCAAAGAGCAGGTGAGTACTTTAGGAATAGAAATCAGCCGCAATTTTAAATCAATAATTGGTTTAAAACCGATTGAAAAACCAATTGAACTGCCAAATATATTTTACGATTTTGGATCATGGCAATTAAGGGAAGAATCTAAAACGGCTTTAGATGGTTTGGTGGAAACATTAAACGATAATCCTAAAATTACGATTGAACTGGGATCGCATACCGATTATGTCGGAAGTGAGTCCACAAACCGCGATCTTTCTCAGAAGAGAGCACAGTCAGTTGTCGATTATTTAATAGAAAAAGGAATCTACTGGGATCGGTTAATTGCTCATGGTTATGGGGAATCGAAACCTCAGACAATTAACGCGGTGAAGGCAAAAGAGTTTGATTTTTTAGCTGAAGGAGATGTGTTGAGTGAATCTTTTATCAGTAAGCTGAAAGAGAAAGAGAAGGATGAGGCGAATCAGTTGAATCGCAGAACCGATTTTAGAGTGCTGTCAACAGACTATCAGCCGGGACCAAATTCTAAAGTGAAACCAGGATCTGATTCCAGTCAAATAGGTAATACATTAATAAAGGATTTATCAGAAATTAAAGGTGTTTTCTATACCGTTCAGATAGGAGCGTTCAATAAAAATACGATTCCGCCCATACTTCAAAAATACAAAGTTGTTTTCCGCGGAAGCGTAGATGATTCTACAGTGAGATATACTACCGGAATATTTGATGATTTGGAAGAAGCAAGAGCTGAAGCAGGTAAGATTAGTGAAACTGGAATTAATGCATTTGTAATCGCTTACAATAAAGGGAAAAAGATTACCTTTGCCGAAGCAAAAAAATTGAAGAAGTAAATGAGTAAGTAAGAGTGAGACTGTTTTATCTGTTTGCTATTTAGTAATTTACAGTCTACGAGTTCTAATCTTTTTGCTTTTACCTTTTATCTAAACAACCATGAGAAAAGACGAAAGATATAACCTTAGAGGAGTGTCAGCTTCGAAGGAAGATGTGCATAGTGCAATTAAAAATCTGGATAAAGGATTGTATCCAAATGCATTTTGTAAAGTTGTTCCTGATTACCTTACCGGCGATGCAGACTATTGTAATATTATGCATGCCGATGGCGCAGGAACAAAATCATCTCTTGCCTACATGTATTGGAAGGAAACAGGCGATATTTCTGTATGGAAGGGGATTGCTCAGGATGCATTGATCATGAATTTGGATGATTTGCTTTGTGTTGGTGCAGTCGATAACATTCTGTTGTCATCCACAATTGGAAGAAATAAAAACCTGATTCCCGGAGAAGTTCTTTCTCAGATTATTAACGGAACTGAAGAGTTATTAGCTGAGTACAGTAAAATGGGAGTTAATATTCATTCAACAGGTGGCGAAACTGCTGATGTGGGAGACTTGGTTCGAACCATTATTGTCGACTCGACGGTTACCTGCCGAATGAAAAGAGAAGACGTAATTACCAATGAAAAAATTCAGGCCGGCGATGTAATTGTTGGTTTGTCATCATCAGGGCAGGCAACTTACGAAACAGAATACAATGGAGGAATGGGATCTAACGGTTTGACCTCTGCGCGTCATGATGTATTCTCAAAATATTTGGCCGAAAAATATCCTGAAAGTTTCGATAATGCAGTGCCTGCGGAATTGGTTTACTCAGGAAACTGTAAATTAACCGATAAAGTGGAAGGTGTTGATATCGACGCAGGTAAATTGGTACTTTCGCCAACCAGAACCTATGCACCGATTATTAAAAAAATCTTGGATCAATTCCGATCTCAAATCCATGGAATGATTCATTGTTCAGGTGGAGCACAAACGAAAGTGCTTAATTTTGTCAACAATATTCATATTGTGAAGGATAATATGTTTTCGGTTCCTCCTTTGTTTAAACTGATAAAAGAGCAGAGTGGAACTTCATGGGATGAGATGTATAAGGTGTTTAATATGGGACATCGGTTTGAATTGTACGTTTCGGAAGAAATTGCTGAAAATATTATCTCGATATCAAAAGAATTTAATGTAGATGCTCAAATAATTGGTCGTTGTGAGCCAAACACAGGAAAAAAATTGACGATAAAAAGTGAATTTGGAGAATTTGAGTATTAGGATATTTGAATATACTACAAAAGAGGCTGTCGATAGAACAGCCTCTTTTTGTTTGAACTCGATTGGAGATTTATTTTATTGCGGTAGGCTCGACTTTTTTCAATACCAAAATTTGGCTTTCTTTGGTAATTACATAATTGTAAAATTCTTTTAAATAATCATATTCAGAAGGTAAATATTGCGATTTTCCTGTGTTAAAAGAGTATTTAATCATCACCTTGTTAGCAGATTGATTAATTTGGTATATGTATTCCCCACCATTATCAGGAAGTGTAATTTTAGAAGATTTTGGTTGTTCCTCAATTGTGTAGTTGGCAGGAAGTTCCAGAATCAGCAGGTAATTTACAGTTATTGGATATCCAAAATTAACCGGATATTCTCTTTGTTCCAGTTTAAAAGGGTTTTCCTGTGTTTTGTTTTTTAAAATAGGATTCAAATAGATTCTTTCACCTTCCATATTTACAAGGTTTTCTATTTCTGTTGAGTAGCTGATTTTCAAAGGCTTATTTTTGTCTTCTAGATTTTTATATTCAATTTCTGAGATATTCCAGTCTTCATAATCCGATTTTAATTTTTCGGTATACCCATCTGTGTTGTTCGAAATCGTTTTTCTGATATCCACTCCTTCATAGTCATAAAAAGCTTCGGTCACTTTACCTTTAAGAGTACCTTCCTCGGTTAAGTTTAGGGTCGACACAATCGCGCATTTTGACCCTTTGTTAGTTTCAAGATTTATCCATTCGGAGTTAGTTTCTGTGATTAATCTGCCTTTGTCATTTAAACATCGAAACGGAAGAATTCCGATTGGGCAATAGGGATCCGTTGCATCCATTAAATAGTTTTTGTCTCCTATCTTTGCGCAGGCAATAACATAGTTCATTTGGGTTATTGTAGGATGCGAGGGATGAATAATTCCGTTTTGTCGTGTGCTCAAAACAACAGGATTCGTTTGTATTCCTGCCATACGCAGCATGGCTACTAAAAGTAGATTGATTTCAGCAGAACTTCCCGATTTTTCTTTCCATATAGTTCTTAAATTTTTGTCGCAAAACAATCGGTATTTTTCATTCCATTTAATGTTGTTCTGCACTGCCTGAAAAATTAAAGATGTTTTTTCTTCTTCGCTTTTCGCGTCAGCAATAAATTCAGGCAGAATATCCTTAATAAACCCATCTTTTTTTAAGACACCTCCAAAATCGTCTGATTTAATTAGTTTGTCTTGAACGTCCTCCCAGGTGGAAGTGAAATTATGCAATACCCCGTAATCATACTTGTAAGATTGCAATTCAAATTCAATGCAGCTTAAGTAGTTTTCTTCGGCAAGCATGTATGATTCTTTTTTAAAAGAAGGGATGTTTTCTGCATAGTATTCATTAACATTGGAATTGGGTGTGAGAGTGTATTGGTGTACTTTGCTATCAATATTTCCTGTGGAATTATCTCTGTATCTAATCAAAAAATTTTCTGGTCTGCTCGTTTCATCTAATTTCTTTATGGGATAATATCCTTTTGTTGTAATCTGATAGTTGAAATAACTTGGGATTCGTGTATTGTATTTTGAATAGACAACAGGAATGCTGTATTGGAATTGCCAGGCTCTAAAATTTTGATAGAATGGAGAGGAAATTTGGTATTTTATTTCAATAACAGAGCCTACTTTTATATTCGGCATAGTGAATTTTATTCTATTCCAGCTTGGAGTAGTTTCTTCTTTGAAAATTGAATTTTTTTCGAGTTTGTCTATAAGAATTTTACCATCCAAATTATAAGTTCTTCCTTTAATTGAGCTTGTTTTTTCTTCTCCATTTTCGCCATGGTATATAGGAATTTTAAATGTTGCAAAATCAAAACCTTCAGGTTTTAGTATTTTTATTCTCACATGGCGCTCAAATTTACAGACAAAATCAGTGTCATCATTTTTGGCTTCAGTTTCAAAATAAGAAGCTCCGCTGTCATATAAGATAACAGCCACTGCACTGGTGTCTTGCTCGTACACTTTCATTTCCAATTCTTCCATAGACACTTTACCAAATTTAATTTTTTCAGTTTCAGCTTTGGAGTTGCCGGCTATTAGAATAAGAAGAAGCGAAAAAGTAATCTTCATTAAATCATTCATAGTTTGTTTGGTTAGGGTGTGATTATAATATCTTAATCGTGTTGTTTGGGCAGTTTAAATATATAATCCTAAAATTAAAATTTATTAGATTAAATAAAAATTTTTAAATGAGTGATAAATAATTTACTACGCGAAAATATTGGTCGAATAATTCATGGAGTTGCCTTAAATAGTGGATTTCTTAAAAATCAGCATCTAAATAGCGAAAGCTTTATTTAAAATGATTTTATTTTTATAATTTTGTCCAAAATTTAGAATACAGAATATGAGCAGTAATTTGTTACTCGATAAATTAGAAGGTGTCCTTATCCGATTCAAGGAGGTTAGTCAGTTGATTACCGACCCCGAGGTGATGGGAGACATGAAGAGGTATATAAAGCTAAGCAAGGAATATAAAGAATTGGAAGCTGTTTCGGATGCCGCTAAGGAATTTAGAAATGCTCTTGATAGGATTGAAGAATCAAAGGAGATTTTAAACAGCGAATCGGATGAGGAGCTGCGCGAAATGGCAAAAATGGAATTGGAAGAATTGGAAGTCAAAATTCCAGAGCTGGAAGAAGAAATTAAATTGCTTCTGATACCTGCTGATCCCGAAGATTCTAAAAATGCTATTCTTGAAGTTCGTGCGGGTGCCGGAGGAGATGAGGCTAGTATTTTTGCCGGTGAATTGGCCAGAATGTATACAAAGTTTTGTGAATCTAAGGGTTGGAAGGTTTCAATTTCAAGTTTTAGTGAAGGAACTTCGGGAGGATATAAGGAAATTGTAATGAACGTAACAGGAAACGGTGTTTACGGGATTTTAAAATATGAATCGGGAGTACACCGTGTACAAAGGGTTCCACAAACAGAAACACAAGGTCGTGTTCATACCAGTGCAGCTTCGGTTGCTGTTCTTCCTGAAGCGGAAGAATTTGATATCGATGTAAAAGAAAGTGATATTCGTAAGGATACCTATTGTTCATCGGGTCCTGGTGGACAGTCTGTGAATACAACCTATTCTGCCATTCGTTTAACTCACAATCCAACCGGCATTGTGGTTACATGTCAGGATCAGAAATCACAGATTAAGAATTTAGCCAAAGCAATGGTTGAATTGCGTTCCCGTATTTATGCATTGGAGCATCAAAAATATCTTGATGAAATTTCATCTAAGCGTAAAACAATGGTTTCTACCGGCGACAGATCAGCAAAAATCCGCACATACAATTTTCCGCAGGGAAGGGTGACGGATCATCGTATTAACTTTACGATGTACAATTTGGCGGCCACGATGGATGGGGATATTCAGGAAGTAATTGACAAGCTTCAAATTGAAGAAAATTCAGAACGACTTAAAGAAAGTGGTTTGTAATAATATTGGCAGTGGTTTTTCCACTGCCTTTTTTTGTAATAACTAGTAAACAACCAAAGAAATGGAATGCCTGTTTTTATATAATCAATATTTTGGGTATGATTATTTAATTTTCAGAAAGTTCCATCTCATCAAAACATTAAAATTATAAACGGATGAATTATCAAGCATTATTCGAGCAAATTAAGAAGAAGAGGAGTTTTCTCTGCGTAGGTTTAGATAGTGATATAAAGAAAATACCTGCTCATCTTTTGAATACCGAAGATCCGGTTTTTGAATTCAACAAAGCAATAGTTGATGCTACAGCAGAATTTACTGTTGCCTATAAACCGAATATTGCATTTTACGAATGTCTTGGTGCTAAAGGATGGATTAGTCTTGAAAAAACGGTAAACTACATCAAAGAGAATTATTCAGATCTTTTTTTGATCGCTGATGCTAAAAGAGGTGATATCGGGAACACCTCAAAAATGTATGCAAGTGCTTTTCTCGAGAATATGCCTTTCGATTCAATTACGGTGGCTCCTTATATGGGAGAAGATTCAGTAACGCCCTTTCTCGAATACGATAATAAATGGGTGATTCTTTTGGCTCTTACTTCAAATAAGGGGGCTTTCGATTTACAGTTTTTTGAACAGAATAATCAGAGGTTGTTTGAAAGAGTTCTGGAAAAATCTCAGGAATGGGGTACGAAAGAGAATATGATGTATGTTGTTGGGGCTACAAAAGCTGAAATGTTAGGCGATATAAGAAAAATTGTTCCGGAACATTTCTTGTTGGTTCCGGGTGTGGGAGCTCAGGGTGGAAGCTTGCAAGAGGTGGCGAAATATGGAATGAATAATGCTTGCGGATTATTAGTGAATTCTTCGAGAGGAATTATTTTTGCTGATTCTTCGGAAAAATTTGCTGAGGCAGCTAAGGAGGAATCCAGAAAATTACAGAAGGAAATGGAGCTTTTGCTTAAAGAAAAATCTTTGATTTAAATTCAAACTAAATATTTTACAAGGCGGTAATCAATGATTTACCGCCTTTTTTATTGATAAATACATGATAAATTGTTAAATTCGATTTTTGATGATTTAAAATTAATTTGATGAATGAAGATTTCCTGCAGTTTATTTGGAAACAGAATCTGTTTTCTAAAACAAGTATTTTCTCCACAAAAGGAAATGCAATTGAGATTATTGATGTAGGAAAACAAAATTTCGACTCCGGGCCCGATTTTTTTGATGCAAGAATTAAAATTGATAATGTTCTTTGGGCCGGAAATGTTGAAATTCATCTAAAATCTTCATCATGGTATTCTCATGGGCACAATACTGATCCTGCCTACGAAAATGTAATTTTGCATGTTGTTTTGGAAGATGATTCACCTGTTGTTTTGAAAAATGATCGCGTCATTCCCTGTTTGGTGCTTCGTTTCACTCCTGAATTATTGAATAACTACAGAAAGTTAATGTTGTCTGAAAAATGGATTCCCTGTGTGGATGAAATTGGTGAGATTGAAAGTTTTTTTGTTCGGAATTGGCTTGATAGAATGCTTCTGGAACGTTTGGAGCGGAAGTCTGACGAGATTCAAAAGATTTTAGAGCAAAATAACAACTCTTGGGAGGAAACATTTTATCAGGTGCTGGCACGATATTTTGGAATGAAAGTGAATGCTGATCCTTTTCAACAGCTGGCCAGATCCATTCCAATGAAATTTCTGGCCCGGCAAAAGAACTCTATCTTTCAATTGGAAGCTTTACTGTTTGGGCAATCAGGTTTGTTTGAAAAGTTTGATTGTGAAGATGCGTATCTCAATAAATTGAAACTGGAATATGAATTTTTGGCTGATAAATATCAATTGAGAGCATTGTCTCCTGGTCAATGGAAGTGGTTACGTTTACGGCCATCCAATTTTCCTACAGTTAGAATTGCACAATTTGCCGCCTTGGTTCATAATTCGCAGTCTTTGTTTTCACAAATTCTTCATGTGAATTCAATAGAGGATATCGCAAAACTATTGAGCTGTCAAGCTTCCGAGTATTGGACTACTCATTATCAATTCGGCTTGGACTCGAATGAAAAAGTTAAGATTCTTGGGCAATCGAGTATCAATGGGTTAATTATTAATTGTGTTATCCCTGTTTTATTTCTCTATGGGGTAGTAAATGATTCTCAAAAATTGAAAGATAAAGCTTGTGATTTGCTGGATAAAGTTTCTGCCGAGGAGAATTCGGTTACCCGAAAATGGAAAGAATGTGGTGTTAACGTGAAGTCTGCGTATCATTCTCAGGCTTTATTGCAACTAAAGTCTAATTATTGTGATTTATTTAATTGCTTGCAGTGCGAATTTGGAAATAAAATTATTCGTAGTGTTGATATATAATTTATATTGATGAAAATATAATGTTTCCTTTGTTATTGTAAGGCTTTAATGATTATATTGGATTTTAATCTTGCACGAATGAATAAGCAGAAAATTTGGGAGGAAAACATACGAACATTAGGTATCGCAATGTCATTTTTGATACTGGCAATTCTTATTGGTACAGCTGGATTCATGTTTTTGAATGGAGCCTATACTTTTGTAGATGCCCTTTATATGACCGTGATTACTATTACAACAGTGGGATTTACTGAAGTGCATCCATTGTCGGATACAGGGAAACTTTTTACAATATTTTTAATTTTCGTCAGTTTTGGAATATTTGGATATTTGGCTTCTGCAGTAACCCGATTTATTTTAGATGGCGTTTTTCGTAGAAATTTAAAAGATTATAGAACCGTGAGAAGTATAGAGAAATTAAGTGGACACGTTATTGTTTGTGGTTTTGGAAGAAATGGGAAACAGGCATGCCTCGAATTGATTGCACATGGAGAAAATGTAGTTGTTGTTGATTCTGAGGAAAGCAGTATTGATAATGTTCGTTTAATTCCGGAATTATTGTTTGTCCAAGGTGATGCTACTCAGGAAGAAGTGCTGAGTTTGGCAAATATTTCCAGTGCCAAAGCGCTGATAACAGCAATCCCGAATGATGCTGAGAATGTGTACGTTGTACTTACTGCACGGGAAATGAATGCAACGATAAAGATTATATCACGATCAGAAAAAAGTCAATCCGATAATAAATTAAAAAGAGCAGGAGCTAATAATGTCATTATGCCTGATCGACTAGGTGGACAACAAATGGCAAAGTTGGTTGCACAGCCTGATGTGGTGGAATTTCTGGATAATATTCTGTTGCAATCAACCAAAGGGGTGAAGTTGGAAGAAGTTAGCTGTTGTGAGCTGGCAAATTGTTTTGTGGGGAAATCCATTCGGGAGCTAAATGTACGAGATAAATCAGGAGCCAATATAATTGGTTTAAAAGATGAAGGTGGGGCATATGTATATAATCCTTCTCCCGAAATAGTTCTCGATAAATCTTTTCATCTATTTGTTCTGGGAAATAAAGAGCAGGTTTACAATCTAAAGCAGCTATTAGTAGAAGGCGTATAAGGCTAAATTTCTTATTGCTGATATAAAATTGGAAATCACAATCTATATTGTGATTTTTTTATGTCTGTAAATCAGTATTTTGGCTTTTTGTTTGAATTTTTTTCAGGAAACATTTGGAAGTGTGGAGACTCTTCTGTTATATTTGCATCCACTTTCAACGGAGAGTGGATTTATAAAATGGTTGTTTAGTAGTATTTTATAGGCAGTGGTAGGGTGGTCGTAGGAATCTTTTTATGATTGTATACACCTACTAAACTTCCAATTTTATTTTTTTGAAATTTTTTCACTTAGGGATTAGGATTTATTAAAATAAAAGATTTATCTTTGCACCCGCTTTCGGAGCTAACGAGCTTGTGGGTCACCAGGAAACTTGGGGATTACAGCGAAATTACCCTGAAAAAAAAGTTGAAAAAAGATTTGCAGATTAGGAATTAAATTCTTTATCTTTGCACTCGCTTTCAGAGACAGAAACGACTGTCTTAATTAGAGAATGAAATTTTAGAACAGGCTGCCTTTTTAAGGAAGGGGAAAACGGCCGGCAGAAGTTCTTTGAAAATATTGGAAACAAGAAGTTAGGTAAATACAGGGAATAATAACCTTGTCAATAAAGAATTACGATAACTATAAATACATCCAGGAGCAGAATTACAACAAAAGTTTTTATACAACGAAGAGTTTGATCCTGGCTCAGGATGAACGCTAGCGACAGGCCTAACACATGCAAGTCGAGGGGTATAGGCAGCTTGCTGTCTAGAGACCGGCGCACGGGTGAGTAACGCGTATGCAACCTGCCTTTTACCGGGGGATAGCCCAAAGAAATTTGGATTAATACCGCATAATATATTTAGATCGCATGGTTTGAATATTAAATCTACGGAGGTAAAAGATGGGCATGCGTAGCATTAGTTAGTTGGTGAGGTAACGGCTCACCAAGACGATGATGCTTAGGGGGTCTGAGAGGATAGTCCCCCACACTGGTACTGAGACACGGACCAGACTCCTACGGGAGGCAGCAGTGAGGAATATTGGTCAATGGGCGCAAGCCTGAACCAGCCATGTCGCGTGCAGGATGACGGCCCTATGGGTTGTAAACTGCTTTTTTACAGGAATAAACTTTGCTACGTGTAGTGAACTGAAGGTACTGTAAGAATAAGGATCGGCTAACTCCGTGCCAGCAGCCGCGGTAATACGGAGGATCCAAGCGTTATCCGGATTTATTGGGTTTAAAGGGTCCGTAGGCGGGCTTTTAAGTCAGTGGTGAAATCCCGGAGCTCAACTCCGGAACTGCCATTGATACTGAAGGCCTTGAATTTAGTTGAGGTGGGCGGAATACGTTATGTAGCGGTGAAATGCATAGATATAACGTAGAACACCGATTGCGAAGGCAGCTCACTAAGCTAACATTGACGCTGATGGACGAAAGCGTGGGGAGCGAACAGGATTAGATACCCTGGTAGTCCACGCCGTAAACGATGATTACTCGTTGTGCACAATACACCGTGCGTGACTGAGCGAAAGCATTAAGTAATCCACCTGGGGAGTACGTTCGCAAGAATGAAACTCAAAGGAATTGACGGGGGCCCGCACAAGCGGAGGAACATGTGGTTTAATTCGATGATACGCGAGGAACCTTACCTGGACTTAAATGTAGATTGACCGGCTTGGAAACAGGCTTTCTCTTCGGAGCAATTTACAAGGTGCTGCATGGTTGTCGTCAGCTCGTGCCGTGAGGTGTCGGGTTAAGTCCCATAACGAGCGCAACCCCTATCGTTAGTTGCTAACAGGTTAAGCTGAGGACTCTAGCGAGACTGCCACCGTAAGGTGAGAGGAAGGTGGGGATGACGTCAAATCAGCACGGCCCTTACGTCCAGGGCTACACACGTGTTACAATGGCCAGTACAAAGGGCAGCTACCAGGTGACTGGATGCTAATCTCAAAAGCTGGTCTCAGTTCGGATCGGAGTCTGCAACTCGACTCCGTGAAGTTGGATTCGCTAGTAATCGTAGATCAGCAACGCTACGGTGAATACGTTCCCGGGCCTTGTACACACCGCCCGTCAAGCCATGGAAGCCGAGGGGACCTGAAGTACGTAACCGCAAGGAGCGTCCTAGGGTAAAATTGGTAACTGGGGCTAAGTCGTAACAAGGTAGCCGTACCGGAAGGTGTGGCTGGAACACCTCCTTTCTGGAGCTTGGAAGTATTGTACTATAGGAATTTTGATTCGATAAGAGTTATAGTCTGTATTTCCTGACTGATTGTTTTCATAAATTTATTTATACCATAACCCATAGCGTTAGGGTGTTTTCACCGCTAAGCAGGTAGGTAGTAATAGTCCTGTAGCTCAGTTGGTTAGAGCACTACACTGATAATGTAGGGGTCCGCAGTTCAAATCTGCGCAGGACTACTATTAAGTTATGAATTAAGAATTAGGAATTATGAATTACGAAATTGAAAGAGGACGTAATTTGGAATTAAAGATTTTTAATTAGTAATAGAGTGAAACGATACTATGGGGGATTAGCTCAGTTGGCTAGAGCGCCTGCCTTGCACGCAGGAGGTCATCGGTTCGACTCCGATATTCTCCACACAAATACGATGGTGTATTTAAAGTTCTTTGACATATTGAAACAAAATTAAAGTAGAAGTAACTAAAGTAAAGAAACAGGGATGAATACCGGTAACGGGATTTATTTTTGTTAACACAATAAGAAGTAATTAAGAGCGTATGGCGGATGCCTTGGCTCTCAGAGGCGATGAAGGACGTGATAAGCTGCGATAAGTCATGGAGAGGTGCAAATAACCTTTGACCCGTGAATTTCCGAATGGGGCAACCCACCTGTTTTAACAGGTATCCAGCAATGGAAGCAAACCCGGAGAACTGAAACATCTAAGTACCCGGAGGAGAAGAAAACAAAAGTGATTCCCCCAGTAGTGGCGATCGAACGGGGATCAGCCCAAACCTGTATTGTTTCGGCAATGTAGGGGTTGTAGGACTGCAATACGAGAAGTGGCGTGAAGTGGAAGTGTTTGGAAAGACACACCGCAGGGGGTGATAGTCCCGTACACGTAAGCAAAACCAATCCAGCAGTATCCTGAGTAGCGCGGAACACGAGAAATTCTGTGTGAATCTGCCGGGACCATCCGGTAAGGCTAAATACTCCTGAGAGACCGATAGTGAACAAGTACCGTGAGGGAAAGGTGAAAAGCACCTCGAACAGAGGAGTGAAAAAGTACCTGAAACCATACGCTTACAAGCGGTCGGAGCACCTTTTGGTGTGACGGCGTGCCTTTTGCATAATGAGCCTACGAGTTACTCCTCACTAGCGAGATTAAGGGCTTCAGGTCCGTAGTCGAAGCGAAAGCGAGTCTGAATAGGGCGTAAAGTTAGTGGGGGTAGACGCGAAACTTGGTGATCTACCCATGGTCAGGCTGAAGCTCTGTTAATCCAGAGTGGAGGGCCCAACCCGTTGACGTTGAAAAGTCTTGGGATGAACTGTGGGTAGGGGTGAAAGGCCAATCAAACTGAGAAATAGCTCGTACTCCCCGAAATGCATTTAGGTGCAGCGTCAGAGTCGAGAGTTATAGAGGTAGAGCTACTGATTGGATGCGAGGGCTTCACCGCCTATCAAATCCAGACAAACTCCGAATGCTATAACTTATATCTGGCAGTGAGCCCGTGGGTGCTAAGGTCCACGGACGAGAGGGAAAGAACCCAGACCATCAGCTAAGGTCCCCAAATGTATGTTAAGTTGAACTAACGAGGTGAGATTGCATTGACAGCTAGGATGTTGGCTTGGAAGCAGCCATTCATTTAAAGAGTGCGTAACAGCTCACTAGTCGAGCGATCCTGCATGGATGATAATCGGGCATAAAACATACTACCGAAGCTATGGATTTAGAATTTATTCTAACTGGTAGGGGAGCATTCCAGCGGCGCAGAAGCAGTGTGGTAATGCATTGTGGAGCTTCTGGAAAAGCAAATGTAGGCATAAGTAACGATAATGCGGGTGAGAAACCCGCACGCCAATAGACTAAGGTTTCCTGATCAACGCTAATCGGATCAGGGTTAGTCGGGACCTAAGGGGCAGCCGAAAGGCGAACTCGATGGACAACGGGTTAATATTCCCGTACCGGCATTAACTGCGATGGGGTGACGAAGAGATGAAAGCACCGCGAACTGACGGAATAGTTCGTTGAAGACCGTACGTGATGATAGATGCAGGCAAATCCGCATCTTGAGCTGAAAGTCGATAGTACTGCAATGCTACGGCAGCGCAGATAGTGTGCCTAATTTTACTTCCAAGAAAAACCTCTAAGCATCAGGTTAAAGCTGCCCGTACCACAAACCGACACAGGTAGTCAAGTAGAGTATACTAAGGCGCTCGAGTGATTCATGGCTAAGGAACTCGGCAAAATAGTCCTGTAACTTCGGGAGAAAGGACGCTCTCAGCGATGAGAGCCGCAGTGAAATGGCCCAGGCGACTGTTTATCAAAAACACATGGCTTTGCAAAAACGAAAGTTGAAGTATAAGGCCTGACACCTGCCCGGTGCTGGAAGGTTAAGTGGAGATGTTATTTTCGGAGAAGCATTGAAATGAAGCCCCAGTAAACGGCGGCCGTAACTATAACGGTCCTAAGGTAGCGAAATTCCTTGTCGGGTAAGTTCCGACCTGCACGAATGGTGTAACGATCTGGGCACTGTCTCAGCCATGAGCTCGGTGAAATTGTAGTATCGGTGAAGATGCCGATTACCCGCAACGGGACGGAAAGACCCCGTGCACCTTTACTGCAGCTTCACATTGATTTTGGGTAAGTAATGTGTAGGATAGGACGGAGACTACGAAGCGGGTTCGCCAGGACTAGTGGAGTCAACCTTGAAATACGTCCCTTTGCTTATCTGGAGTCTAACGTCTGACGACGGACAGTGTGTGGTGGGTAGTTTGACTGGGGTGGTCGCCTCCAAAAGAGTAACGGAGGCTTCTAAAGGTACCCTCAACACGTTTGGTAATCGTGTGAAGAGTGCAATGGCACAAGGGTGCTTGACTGTGAGACATACAGGTCGATCAGGTACGAAAGTAGAGCATAGTGATCCGGTGGTTCCGCATGGAAGGGCCATCGCTCAAAGGATAAAAGGTACGCCGGGGATAACAGGCTGATCGCTCCCAAGAGCTCATATCGACGGAGCGGTTTGGCACCTCGATGTCGGCTCGTCACATCCTGGGGCTGGAGAAGGTCCCAAGGGTTGGGCTGTTCGCCCATTAAAGTGGCACGCGAGCTGGGTTCAGAACGTCGTGAGACAGTTCGGTCCCTATCTGTTGTGGGCGTTGGAAATTTGAGAGGATCTGACTCTAGTACGAGAGGACCGGGTTGGACGAACCTCTGGTGCATCTGTTGTGGCGCCAGCTGCATTGCAGAGTAGCTACGTTCGGAAGGGATAAGTGCTGAAAGCATCTAAGCACGAAGCCTACCTCAAGATGAGATTTCCTTTAAGGGTCGTTGGAGACTACGACGTTGATAGGTTGCAGGTGTAAAGGCGGTGACGTCAAAGCCGAGCAATACTAATTACCCTAAAACTTCTGAGTGGGGTGTTCATTTCTGAATTTTTTCGGAAGTTATTTTTACTTTGATTTTTTTGATATGTCTATGATATTATCTTGAGGGTGTAAGCCCAATATTAGATGAATGATTTTAGGTGTCTATTGCATCGGGGTTCCACCTCTTCCCATTCCGAACAGAGAAGTTAAGCCCGATAGCGCCGATGGTACTGCCTTTTTGGTGGGAGAGTAGGTCGACGCCAACTTTTAAAGAGTCTTGTTCCAGTGAGGAATGAGACTCTTTTTTTTTTTGCCCTTAAATTGGGTGTTGAAACTTGTGTTTCGTGCGAAAATAATTTTACAATTTACTTTGTCGAATCAAATGGTGTATTAATCTGAAGTAAACGAAAGCCACTTCCGTGAATGTTCTCAATTGATAAGTTGGAATCCGGTTTTAAATACTTTCTAAGTTTAGTAATGTAAACATCCATACTTCTTGTTGTATAGAAGTTATCATCCCCCCAAATGGTTCGCAAGGCATTCTCTCTGGGTAAAATTTGATTCATATTAGCGCAGAGCAAACTTAACAACTCAGATTCTTTTGGGGAGAGTTTTTCTTGCTGATTATTTAAAGTTAATGTTCGCAATACTGGATCGAAAATGAATTTCCCGATTGAGTATTGTTTTATTGTTGGTGCTTTGCTGATACCATTATTTCTTGATAGTATGGCTTTAATCTTATAGATTAATAGTTCTGAGTCAAATGGTTTCGTAATATAATCATCGGCACCTAAACGATATCCTTGAATAATATCTTCTTTAAGTGCTTTTGCCGTAAGAAAAATGAGTGGTATATCCGGATTAATTAGTTTTATTCTTTTTGATAAAGTAAATCCATCCATTTCGGGCATCATTACATCGAGAATGCAAAGATCGTATTTTGAATTTTCGAAACTCTCTAATCCTTCCTTTCCATTTTTACACAAGACAACATCGAAATCTGAAATTTCCAGATAGTTTTTCATGACAGCACCAAAATTAGGTTCGTCTTCAACTAATAATATTCTAATATTATTTTTCATTTAGGCTTTTTATTGGAAGCGTTAAATTGACAGTTGTTCCTTCGTTAGGCTTACTGATGATATCGATATACCCATTGTGTTTTTCTATGATTAGCTTTACATAGCTTAATCCGAGGCCAAAACCTTTCACGTTGTGAATATTTCCGGTTTCTGCCCTGAAGAATTTTTTGAATACTTTTTTCTTGGTCTGTGGATTCATACCAATTCCTGAATCTTTTATCCAAATATGGATTTTGTGATCCTGATTTTTTGTTCCAATCTCAATTTCGGGTTTTTCTATTGAATATTTGATTGAATTGTCGAATAAATTAAAAATTGCATTTAAAAAATGGACTTCGTCGATTTCAGCTATATCGTTGATTGCCTTTAAATCGATTTTTAAAGTGCCGTTTTTCTCATCAATTTGTAATTGAATATGCTCTGCAGCTTTTTGAAGTATTTCGTTTATATGATTGGTTTGCGCATTAATATCCAATTCATGTTTACCGAATAAAGAAAGTTGAAGAATATTTTCCACTTGTTTGTTCATTCGAAAGTTCTCATCTTTTATAATTGATGTGAAGTATCTGATTCTATCAGGATCTCCGATTATTTTTGGATTATTGATAGAATCTGAAGCTAGTGCTATGGTAGCAATTGGGGTTTTAAATTCGTGAGTGATGTTATTGATAAAATCAGATTTGATATCATTAATACGCTTTTGTTTTAAGATGAAAAAAATTGCATTACCAAAGGTGAAAATAATAAACAGGGTGAAAATTGCAGATAGTATCAGTAATGAAAAAATGGATTTGTAAATAAAATTGAATGAGTCAGGAAAAAGCAGAGATAGTTTATGATTTGATAAAAAAATATCATTTGGGAATAAATTTACCTGATGATTCGAAGCAACTAGTTCTGAATTTAAACTGGAGTCAGATGAAAGGACAATGTTCTTTGTTTTATCATCAATTACGGCATAATCGAATTCGGTATTAATATCAAAAGAGGTTAAGCTTTCTTGAATGTCATTGGGTAAATCCTTTTCATTGATTCGATCTTTGATAGTAATATCCTTAGAATTGAATTCATAGACAACTTTTTCAAAAATGTTTTCAATTTGCTCCTCTTTTTTTCTCGCTCTAATTATGGTATCATTGGTAGTTACTTGTATATCAATATTTAGAGATGAATCAAGATTTGTTTTTGGCTGCCAAAATTTGATGGATTTACTTTTAGGATTTTTGCCCGATACTATTAATTGTGTATCAGAACTAGTTACATTATTTTGTTTCCCGTTGATTTTCCGGGTTGTTTTTATGCGGATATGATGATCATTTTTGTGATTCTTCTCATCAAGAAATTGTTTAATTTCATGAATTTCAATATTGCCAACTTTAACATCGGTGGCAGAATTCAGACCTTCTGAGATTAAAAAAACGGATTCTTCCTTTTCAAGATTAGTGACAATTTTGTGTAAAGCTTTATTAATATTTGAATCAAAAGTCTGCTCCTGAATTTCGATTGCATTTTTTATCCAGAGAATTTGAACTCCAATAATCCCAATTAATGAAATTGACATTAGGAGGATTAAACTGGTGATAATTTTTCTGCTCATTGTGATTTTTATATAGATATCTGAAGATATAATTCAAATATACAAAGAGCAAGATTCATTATTGGTTAATGGCTTCCTAATAAGTCTTAATGAAAAGTTAAAAAAAGGACTATAAAAGTCCCATTTCCTTTACTCTAAGTAAATCTTCGGGAGTATCTATTCCAATCGATTCATGTTCTGTTGTTTCTGTTTGTATCCAATATCCATTCTCAAGCCAACGTAATTGCTCTAAAGATTCTGATAATTCTAATTTGCTTTGTTCTAGTTTTGTAACCTTCATTAAAGCATCAAATCGGTAGGCGTACATCCCTATGTGTTTGTAGAAAGTATTTTGAGACAGCCATTTATTCTGATCTTCACCGCGAACAAACGGGATTGGTGACCGGCTGAAATATAAGGCGCGATTATTCTTAGCAGTTACTACCTTAACTTTGTTTTGATCAAAAATTTCAGCAGTATTTGTAATTGCTTTTATTAATGTTGCAATTTCGGTAGCCGGATTATTGAAGCAGGATTTTAAAGAATTAATTTGTTCAGGCTGAATAAAAGGCTCATCGCCCTGAATGTTAATGACTACGTCGAAATCAAGTTTTAAATTTTGGGTGATAATATTAGCAGCTTCAGCAATCCGATCGGTTCCGCTTTGATGATTTGGAGAGGTCATGATTATTTTTCCTCCAAAACTCGTAACAGCTTCCTCTATTCTTTTATCATCAGTAGCAACATAAACATGATCAAGTGCTTTAAGAGCTTGTTCGTATACTTTTTGAATCATGGGTTTGCCATTAATATCGGCCAAAGGTTTACCAGGAAACCTTGTAGATGCATATCTTGCAGGTATAATTCCTAAGAATTTCATTCTTGTTTTATTTTGCGTGTTTTAATTTAACGGCAAAGTAAACAAAAATTCAGAACCTTCCCCTAGTTTGCTATGAGCCATTATTTTTCCACCATGACCGTTCACAATTTTTTTAGCGATAGCTAAACCTAAACCAGTACTACTTTCATTAGCTGTAGTTTTTGCACTGGTTGTTCCAAATTCTGTAAATAAATTTTTTACTTCCTGATCTGGAATACCAACTCCCTGATCAGTAACTGATATTTCAATATATGAATCGTTCTTTTTAAGAATGACAGATATTGTTGTATCTGGGTTAGAGTATTTAATAGCATTACTTAATAGATTGTGCAATACCTGCTCAATTTTATTTTTGTCGATCCAAATTGAGTTAATACTTATTGTTGGATTAAAATTGATTTGGATGTTCTTTTTTTTTGCGAAAATCTTATTGATTTTTATTGCATTTTCAATTATTTCCTGAATGTTCTGTTCCTTTTTATCCAATTTGAGTTTACCCAGTTCAATTTTGGAGATATCTAATAGCTCATTAATCAGGTCAAGGGAAAACTGACTGCTGTCTTTTATTAATTCCATGAATTCAATTCTATCTTCATCGGAAAAATCATGATACGAATCTAGGAGCAGATTGGAAAAGGATTTTATTGCGCCAATAGGATTACGAAGGTCGTGTGCGGCTATACCCAGAAATTTTGATTTTTGCTCATTAAGTACACGAAGTATTTCATTCTGTTCTTCAAGTTTATTCCTGCTATTCTCCAATTCAGTATGGTCATCAATAATTACCAGAATATATTCATTTCCACCATATTGTATGTGCCGGGTTGAGTACGAGAAATGTTTGGTTTCTTTTTGGTTATTTGAGTAAAATCCTCGGGTAAGTTTTTTATCATTTGTAGGAACTTTTTGGCACATGGTAAGCAGAAGATCACTTCTCAATTTACAGTTTTTGCAATGAGAGGTTTCTCCACATAATGCATTTTCATCAACGGTGTATTGACATCCTAAGGAATTTCCACATAATTTATCAAGTACCTTTTCTTCTCTTTTTTGAAAGAGGAGTGTAAAAGACTCGTTTACACTTTTAACGCGGGTATGCTTATCCAGAATAAATATTGCTGATGTAATATTGTTGAATAAAATATTTAAAAATTCATTTGATTCTTTAAGACTTTTAAGATTGATTGACATTGGCTCTTGGATTTTACTCTGTACAACACGAATTATTACTGAAATTGCACGAAAAAGATACTGAAAATTAACAATCTTTAAAGATATTAATTAGGCAGAATGGCCGTCTAAATCTAAAAAGTAGTAATTTTGTCAGGTAGCATGATAAAATTTCATGTTTTTCATTTAGGTAACAATCAAATTAGATTTTTTTGATGGATATACAAACAATAAAACATCGTTTCTCAATTATCGGGAATACATATTCTTTAAATAGATCGCTTGACATTGCTATTCAGGTTGCCCCTACTGATTTATCGGTATTAATTACAGGAGAGAGTGGAACCGGAAAAGAAGTGTTTCCTCAAATAATACATCAATTCAGCTCACGAAAACATGCTCCGTATATAGCTGTGAATTGCGGCGCTATTCCGGAAGGGACTATTGATTCAGAATTATTTGGACACGAAAAGGGTGCATTTACGGGAGCCTTATCAGATCGAAAAGGATATTTTGAGGTAGCCAATAAAGGAACAATTTTCTTGGATGAGATTGGTGAACTTCCATTATCAACGCAAGTTCGTTTGTTACGTGTTTTAGAAACCGGTGAGTTCATTAAAGTTGGTTCGTCAAAGGTTTTAAAATCAGATGTAAGAGTTGTTGCTGCAACAAATCTTAATATTCCTAAAGCTGTAAAAGATGGTAAGTTTAGAGAGGATTTGTATTACCGTTTAAATACTGTACCTATCAACATGCCGCCTTTGCGCGAGAGACAAGAGGATATTTATCTGCTGTTCCGAAAATTTGCACAGGATTTTGCTGAAAAATATAGAATGCCGCCTTTGCGGCTCGATTCCGGAGCTCAACAGTTATTGAAGTCTTATCGCTGGCCTGGGAATATTCGACAATTGAAAAATATTACAGAACAGGTTTCCATCATTGAAAAAGAAAGGCAAATTGGTGCTGACATATTGAGGAACTATCTTCCAAGGAATGATGAACATATGTTACCCGCTATTTATACTGATACGTCTAAAAAAGATCAGGCTTTTTCTTCAGAAAGGGAGATACTTTACAAGGTTCTTTTTGATATGAAAAAGGACATGACTGATTTGAAAAAGTTAGTGTTTGAGCTGATGCAAACAAGTGGGGATTCTTCGTCTTTGCAAAAGGATAACGCTTTACTTATAAGGAAACTGTATGAAGATCAGGAGATTGACATTCTTCATCATCAATCTTCGGCGCAAACTTCTACTACTGTTTCATCTCCTAAAGATTCAGTAATTCAAGACACCGAGGAATTTGTTGAGGAATCTTTATCGCTTGAAGATAAGGAGGTTGAATTGATCAGGAAAGCACTGGAGAAGCACAACGGAAAACGGAAGTATGCTGCGCAGGACTTAGGAATATCTGAGCGGACACTGTATCGTAAAATCAAAGAATACGATATCAACTAATATTCACAATTTATTGTTATTTTTATTTCCCAATATATGAAACGTCCGTGACAGGCAATTGTGACCCACAGGGGCATGATTATTCGTTCATGGTAAGTTCCGTATGGGAACTAAAAAACAAATTATAATCATATGAATTTAATTAAAGTCTTGTTTTTAAGTTTTTGTGTTGCCTTTGTGGTAACAGCATGTAAGGTGTCCTATTCATTTACAGGAGGAACACTATCGACTGATGTGAAAACTTTTTCTGTTCAGTTTTTTCCTAATAGAGCTCCCCTTGTAAATCCTAATTTGAGTAATCAGTTTACTGAGGCACTTAAAGAAAAATTTCGTGGACAAACTACTTTAGATGAAATTGTTGATGGGGAAGGTCATTTGAATTTTGAAGGAGAAATAACCGGATACAGAACTCAGGCTTTAGATGTTACTGCGGATGATATTTCTGCAACCAATCGATTAACGGTTACTGTAAAAGTTCGTTTCACAAACGAAATAGAGCCGGATAATGATTTTGATAAGAGCTTTTCTGCCTTTCGGGATTTTGATAGTACCAAACAGTTAAGTGATGTGGAAGAAGGATTAGTGGCAGAGATTTTAGAAGATATTATTGATGATATATACAATGAAGCGGTTGTAAACTGGTAAAAAATGGATCAAAGTTTATTACAGGATTGGATTAGAAATTCAGCGAAAATGGATCGGAACAGTCATCGGGAATTAAAAAGCCTGATTGACCAATATCCTTATTTTCAGACTGCTCATCTACTCTTGTTGAAAAACTTGCATGATAGCCAAAGCATTCGGTTTAAAGAAGAGTTGAGAAATTCAGCTTTGTACATTCCAGACCGGCGTCAGTTGTTTTTGTTAATTCAAGATCAGATTAAGATACAATCCCGTTTTAAAAGCAGCGAAAAAATACTTATTGCTCCAGAAATATCAGAGCCTGTTACACAAATGGAAAGTACAGATCTTCTGATCGATGAAAAGTCACTTGTATCTGAAATAGAAGCAGAGGAGCAGGATGGATTGTTTCAATTATCAGAGGAGTCGGAAGTAATGGATTCTGAGGTTTTAAATGATCAGAATAATCCTGTGGAATCTGAAAATTTGTTTGCTGCAAATGATGAAATTTTGGAGATTGCTGATTCTGAAAACAAAAAAGAGGAATCAACAGCGAAAACTGAGAAGTCACAAACAGAAAAGCAGTTGAGCGACTCGGAATTATTGGTGGCGGCAACAGAGGTTTATCATATTGGTTTTGGTGGTAATTTATATACTTTATCAGAAGAACCAAAGATCAGGAAAACAGAATCAGATAAGGATGAGAATCATACCTTTACAGATTGGATGACAGTTGTTAATAAAAAGGACAGTAATGAAGTTCATTCAGATTCAGATAAGGAAAAATCGAAAAAAGGAATTGATCTGATTGATAGTTTTATTCAAAATGAACCAAGAATAAGCAGGAACATTAAAGTTGTTGATAAACAAGAGGATATTTCATTGGGAAGTTTAGAGGATAAAGATGGTTTTATTAGTGAAACTTTGGCCTCTATCTACGTGAAACAGAAACTGTTCGATAAGGCTATTGCTGTTTATGACAAATTAGTTTTGAAAAATCCCGAAAAAAACGCTTACTTTGCGAGTCAGATTGAGAGAATAGAAAAATTAAAAAATAGTAAATAAGATAAGTATGTATACCTTTGTTTTAGTATTGATCTTTATTGTTTGTGTACTTTTAGTGTTAATCGTATTAGTACAGAACTCTAAAGGAGGTGGATTAGCTTCAAACTTTTCATCCTCAAACCAAATTATGGGAGTTAAGAAAACAACTGATTTTCTTGAGAAAGCAACCTGGGGTTTGGCCGGAAGTTTATTAGTTCTTTGTCTTTTAGCTGCGATGACTATTGATCGTGGTGAAGTAGAAGGTCAGAAATCACAAATTGAGCAGCAATTGCAGGAAACTGAAACTGCTACCGATGTTCCTACTTTCCCTACTGAAGCTCCTTCTACCGAAAAGGATACAGCAAAATAAGAAAAGAAAAATATCATTGATATAAATAAATGTCAGTATGTCATATCATACTGACATTTTTTTTGTCTTGTTATCGTTCTGTTTTTCAGTATGTTTATTCATTCCCAGTTGAAATGTTGATAAGCCTTTTTCACATTTGTTATTGATGTTTTAAAATAGGAACAGTATTGCGGCAATATTGTCAATGAATTTCTTTTGGCATGAATTGTGAAAGAGAATGAATCATAAATTGTAATTTAAAACTTAAAATATTTTGAAAATGGCAGACTTAAAAGGTAGAATTCTTGCTGGTAAAATTTTGGTTGAAGCTATTAAAGCTGAAGAAAAAACTGCAAGTGGTATCATTATTCCGGATGCTGCAAAAGAAAAGCCAATGCAAGGTAAAGTAGTATTGGTTGGTTCTGATAAGAAAGATGAACCAATGGAATTAAAAATTGGAGATACGGTTTTTTATGGCAAATATTCAGGAACAGAACTGGTAATTGATGGAGATGATTATCTGTTAATGTCTCAGTCAGACGTTTTGTACATTGCATAATTAATTACACAAACTTTCAAAATTAAGTAAGAAATGGCTAAAGAAATTAAATTTAATATAGAAGCCCGCGACCTTTTAAAAAAGGGTGTTGATGAGTTGGCAAATGCAGTAAAAGTAACTTTAGGACCTAAGGGTAGAAATGTTGTGATTGATCGCAAGTTTGGTGCTCCTCAGATTACAAAAGATGGAGTTACTGTTGCAAAGGAAATTGAATTGGCTGATGCAGGAGCGAATATGGGTGCTCAGATGGTTAAGGAAGTAGCTTCGAAAACCGGTGATGATGCTGGTGATGGAACTACGACAGCAACTGTTTTGGCGCAATCTATCGTAAATGTTGGATTGAAAAATGTAACAGCCGGTGCGAATCCAATGGATTTAAAACGTGGTATTGATATTGCCGTCGCCACTGTTGTTGCTAACATTAAAGAGCAAGCTCAGGAAGTTGGGGATAACTTCGACAAGATCAAGCAAGTTGCTAAAATTTCTGCAAATAATGACGAGACTATTGGTGCACTGATTGCTGAGGCAATGGAAAAAGTGAAAAAAGAAGGTGTAATTACTGTTGAAGAGGCAAAAGGAACTGAAACTTACGTGAAAGTGGTTGAAGGAATGCAATTTGACAGAGGATATATCTCTCCGTATTTCATTACCGATCCTGAAAAAATGGAAGCTGATTTGGAGAATCCGTATATTTTATTGTACGACAAGAAAATTTCTACAATGAAAGAGTTAATGCCGGTTCTTGAACCAGTTGCTCAATCAGGTCGTCCGTTAATGATTATTGCAGAAGATGTAGAAGGCGAGGCATTGGCCACTTTGGTTGTGAATCGTTTAAGAGGTTCGTTAAAAGTTGCTGCTGTTAAGGCTCCTGGTTTTGGCGACAGAAGAAAAGAAATGTTGGAAGATATTGCTATTCTTACCGGCGGAGTTGTTATTTCTGAAGAAAAAGGAATGAAATTGGAGCAGGCAACCTTGGAAATGCTTGGTCAATCAGAAAAAATTACCATTGATAAAGAAAACACAACGATTGTAAATGGAAGTGGAGAAAAAGATGGTATTGTTGCCCGTGTTTCTCAAATCAAAACTTTAATCGAGAATTCAACTTCTGATTACGACAAAGAAAAACTTCAGGAAAGATTAGCCAAATTAGCTGGTGGTGTTGCTGTACTTTATGTTGGAGCAGCTTCTGAAGTTGAAATGAAAGAGAAAAAAGATCGTGTGGACGATGCATTGAGTGCTACCCGTGCTGCTGTGGAAGAAGGAATTGTTCCTGGAGGTGGCGTAGCTTACATTCGTGCAATTGCTGCTTTAGAAAACCTTAAAGGTGAGAACGAGGACGAAACAACAGGTATCGAGATTATAAAGCGTGCTATTGAAGAGCCATTGCGTCAGATTGTTGCCAATGCTGGTGGCGAAGGTGCAGTTGTGGTTGATAAGGTGAGAGCTGGAAAAGGAGACTTTGGTTACAATGCCCGCATTGGAGAATATCAGAATCTATTTGAAACCGGTGTTATTGATCCTGCTAAAGTATCTCGTGTAGCTCTTGAAAATGCAGCTTCAATAGCTGGTATGTTTTTAACTACCGAATGTGTTTTGATTGAAATAAAGGAAGATGCTCCTGCTATGCCAATGGGTGGCGGAATGGGTGGTGGAATGCCTGGTATGATGTAATCATTCTTCATCTGGAATATAGAAGGCGGCTGTTTGGCCGCCTTTTTTATTTTCTTTACTTACGTATCAATAACGGAGGTAATAGAATTTTTTCTTTGATTAGTCGTTTATTTAGCCTTCTGCTCATACTCCTGTAAATTGTGTTGGCATCATCCCATTGCGTGCCCGAAGAATAAATTTTACCAACCCAAAAAGGCTGCATACTATTTATATCTATTAAGTAGGCTTGAAATACAGCTTTCGGACTTTCTGATTTTTTTATTTCCCCACAATTACTAATTCTTTCGCTTACCTCATAATAGTAATCTGTTTCATTGATAAGAAGAATTGCTTCAGTATCACATTTGCGTAAAGTTGAAATAAAATTATTGTAATTAATATCAATATTTACCTTGAATTCGTCTTTTGATGATGTGATTGGAGTTCTTGGATTGGATATTTCATTTTTAAGAGCATTCTCCATAAGCCTTCTGCTATCCATCGATTTCAGATCATTAATATTATCCCTGAAATATTTATCGTAAGTTTCTTCATTTAATGTTTTAACATTTATTTCATTAAAAACCGTAATTACAAATATTTTGTGATATTGTTCCTTTGGCTTTTCAATGTTTTGAAAAGATACATATGAACTTGCGCATCCACTTAAAAGAATAGAGATACAGACTGTTAGCAGGCTTTTCATGATTTGTATTTTTGTGTATACTAAATAGAATTCTTTATGTATATGACAGTTTCATGACGGGATACACGTATTCTGAATTGTGATTTTTTTTCATTATGACTATTTAAATAGTTGCACAACTATAAAAATAGTCATACATTAGCGCCATGAAAGAATTAACAAAGGCGGAAGAACAAGTCATGCAATATTTATGGAAGCTGGAAAAAGCTTTTCTTAAAGATATTATTGAGAAATTTCCAAATCCAAGACCGGCATATACAACAATATCAACTGTGGTTCGGGTTTTGGTAAAAAAGGGAATAATCGGTTTTACAACTTATGGGAAAGTAAATCAGTATTATCCATTAATCTCTAAAAGAGCTTACACTCGTGCGTTTATGAAAGGAGTAATGAAGAGTTTCTTTAATGATTCGGTTGGAGGATTTACTTCCTTTTTTACTCGCGAACAGGATTTATCACTTTCGGAATTGGAGGAAATGAGAGCTCTAATTGAGGAACAAATTCATAATAAGAAGAAAAATGGCTGAGTTTGGAATTTATTTGCTGGAATCCAGCATTTGTTTGGCTGGATTTTATTTCATGTACAAATTATTTTTGTCCGGAGATACTTTTACAAGCAGAAATAGATACTATCTCCTGTTTGTTACATTTCTTTCGTTGATTATCCCTCTGTTAAGTTTTTCATTTCAGACTGAGAATTTTTCTGCAGCCAATAAATTTGTATGGGAATTTGAACAGTCATTTCAAACAGAAATTTTACAATCAAATGAATTGGAGCCAGAAACACCTTTATTTTCTATGATTTCATTTGTATGGATTTTGTATTTTTTAGGAGTTTCTGTTTCTTTTTTCCGGATTGCTAAACATGTATTTCATCTCTTTAAATTAATAAAAGCCAATGAAATAAGAATTTATAATGGTTTAAAAATTGTATCGGTAAACGAAAATTCTTCGCCGTATTCTTTCTTTGGGTACATATTTTTGAATCAACAAATACTAACCGAATCGGAACAAGAACATGTTCTTTTGCACGAATCCATTCATGCCAGACAATTTCATTCTCTCGATTTATTGTTTGTTGAGTTAGTGAAAATGGTTTTATGGTTTAATCCTTTCATTTATTTAATAAATCGATCATTGATCGAAATGCATGAATACTTGGCCGATCGGGAATGTTTTAATGAAGGAATTGACAAGGTGTATTATCAAACCTTACTACTAAGAAATGTAGAACGTCAAATGATGTTTGCTTTAACCAGTTCCTTTAATTCATCGTTAACTTTAAAAAGAATTAAAATGATCAAAAAAATAGATACATCTAAATTAGCACATCTTAAAATTATTTTGGTAATTCCAGTGGTTTTAATCAGTTTATTAAGTTTTAGCTTTTCAGAATCAATGCCACGATTGTCAGAGGGGAATTTTGATAATTTTTATCCACTGGAATCGCTTGCCTTTCCATTAAAATCAGGCGATCAAATTTACATTTCTTCCGGTTACGGAGAACGAATTCATCCGATTACCAAAAAGAAAGGATTTCATAATGGAATGGATATTGCCGCGCCAAAAGGAACATCAATTCTTTCCGTTTCGGATGGGATTGTTACCAAGGTGAACAACCAATTTGTACAGGGAAAAGGATATGGTCGTTTTGTAATTGTAGATCATCAGAATGGGTTTTCCAGTTTGTATTCTCCAGTTTGTATTCTCAGATGGATTCCTACTCTGTAAAAGAAGGCCAGAAGATATCAAAAGGAGATCTTGTTGGAACAATTGGAACATCAGGTTTGACAACTGGTCCTCATTTGCATTTTGAGCTTAAAAAGGATGGAAAACTTGTAAATCCGGCAGACTTTTTTGGAAAGGATTTGTCTGCTTATCAGAAATAAAAAAAGGGGATCGAACGATCCCCCTTTCCTATTATCTCTTGTTTTTTTCTATTTTTTCCATAATGATTTCCTGTACAGGCCGGTTCTCAATTTTTGAATCCAGCCACGACATGATATCCAAATATAAAAAAGCTCTTTTCTCGAAAGGATCATTAACCCATTTTTGTAAATCAATTCTTGATTTTTTCAATTCATCTTTCAATTGGTCCGGACTTATCGAACTTAGTTTTCTAAGGAAACGAAGGATGTATTTTTGAACTTCCTGTAAATCGTCCATTTTTGCCAAAAAACGATAAGTTGACCGTATTTGGTATTCCAAGAGTTCTGTATTTTCCAACTCGTAATGGCTAATCAGATTTAATATTCTGCCAAAGCAATGAATATCGCCGCGAAGCGTGGTATCTTTTACATCTGAAATTCGATTCAAATATTTAATTGCCTCTTTGTATTGTCCATTGCCGAAATATAAACATGCAATTTTATAATAGAAAACCAAGGCACGGTGATTGTCCATTCCAAATTTATTCTCTTCAAGAAAATGTTCAATTTTTGGAATTAAGTATATTCCCTTATTAAATGTTCCATCCATAAAATGCCTGTTTATACGGTGTACATACAGGAACATATTTAAAAGTATATTTAAATTTGAATTGTGCTGGAATTGTTCTTCATGCTCCAGTTTTCTTAATAAGCGCAGGTTCTTTTTAAACGTAGTTACATGATTTGTGTAAAAGAGAGCTGCCAAAACATTGTTCAGTCCTTTCAGATACAAATCGGTATGAATATGAATCATCTCCGGATTTGTTTGAAAAAGATCAACCCATTTTTGTGCATATTTATAGCACATTAAAAAATCCTGAACAATTAAATAATACCAAACGTAGGACTGGAACAAATACAATTTCTCAAAGAAACTTAAGGATTGAATATCATAGGGATGTAAGTTGGTGTTAAAAAATTCTTTCACCATCAATAAATCTTTCTCGTTTCGGACATACCCAACTTTAAGATATAAGCCATAAAGCCGAATCGACATGTTTGAGAAGAATACAACTCCATCCATAATTTTACTGATTTCAGTTGCTTCCCGGGTAATTTCTTCGGCTCTGTTTTCAATACTTTTAGTAACGTACTGCGATTCTAATAACTTCTCGAATTGGACAATTTCAAATACCAGAATATTCTTCTTGTTTTTTCGGGCCAGGGCTTTCGTTTTATCAAGTATTCTTAAGCTTTGCTGATACAAGCCTTTGTTGTACAGAACTTTTGCATGATCAATCTGTTCACGGATACTGATGCTGATATCATGATTGATCTGCGTTAACCGGAGGCTGGTAAGAAGTTGTTTGTACAAGTGTGCCTTTAGATTAGGAAGCTGAGATTGCTTTATTTCTTTTGCTTTTTTTAAAATAATGGTCTCATTGTAGTCATCCATTTTATCCAAAACATCGAAAAGTTGTAAAAATTTGGTCTCCTTTTCACTGCTAATTCTATTGGCATACAATTTAAAATTTCGTTTCTCCGATTTCGAAATCGATTTAATTAATTGAAACAGAGGGTCTATTTGTTGTTTAGGCATTGTAAAAGATGTGTAAGTTAACTGTTTGGTAAACAGTGTAATTTTCAATATTCATTTTGCTTGAACTTCGTAGTTTGTATTAAAAAACGATTTTCGTAATCTCAATTCATGAGCTACATTTGAATCATCAAATCAAGAGAATGATTCAATTAAATAATCTTGAAACGGAACATGAATACAACAAATCTGTTATCAAAATTAACAAAATCCGAGAGACTGGAAACAGTTATCGGATTAAATCAAGCTCTTGAATGTATTGGAGTCGATCAAATTAACAAAGATCTCAGTCGAAATCAGGCTATTGAAATTGGGAATGTGATTGTTGATAAATTTGCTGGCGTAATGAATTTAACCAAATTGGTGGAATCCATTAAAGAAGTGGTTTCAGTTGAAGAATTGGAGGCATTTAGAAAAGAATTGTCAGGCAAACTAAATTCTGTTGTTACAAATACAACGAAAGCTCCAATTCATCAGAAACGTATGGCTGCTTTAAAGAGTAGTTTTGAGGAAATTTCTGGTGACAACGTACTTTGAAAACCATTTGTAGTTGTTAATTCAATTGCAATTTTTTAGAGAGTTGGTAACACTATCCCCCTTGTGTTATTAATGATCTAACTATTAACCAAACATGAAGAATACTAAGTTGTGATGGTTCTGTGAGGAAATGAACGATTTCTTTTTGGCTTGTTAGTAAATATTTACGAATGATCCAATCCGTTAGAATTAGTAGTTTAAAAGTAAGTTAGGTGTGATTATACTTTTTTGAGAAACATTCCATGCTTAATCGGATCTCTTAGATTCTTCTTGTTATTATTTAGACCATCTTTTTGATTATGTTTTAATATTAGTTGTGATAACCGGCAAGATTCTTCTTGTCCGGTTTTTTTTATGGGATGTTTTGAGTAATCAGCTACCATTTAAATTGTGATTTTAAAATACAGACGTATTGAAGTAGGAACGGTTTCGGTATAGATACTGATCGAATTGATCTGATCCAATGGTATTTTCTCGTACGATTCGTAGGTGATGTTGTTGCGGTCTAGAATATTATGGAACAAAACTCCAAGTTCGCATTTTGTCTTTTTAGGATAGAACTTGTAGATTAGAGCTGCATCAAGTCTGGTGTAATCTGGTTCTGCAACAATTTTGTTTCGGCTTGAATAAATAGGAAAGCCTGATCCGTAAATATAATTTGCAGAAATGTAAAATGGTTTTAAAGCCAGTAAGCCTGCTGTTTTTATTTCATGGCGCTGATCATGCAGTGCTCTGCGATACTCGTTGGTATTAAAATAATCGAAGTTTTCGAGAGTTTTGCTTAAGGTGTAGGAGATCCATAAGGTATGATCGCCCAGATCCTTTTTGGCAAAAATATCCAACCCGTAACTTTTGCTTTTACCCAAAGATATATTGCCTTCCTGCCGGTATTTGTAATATCGTGTATGTCCGTCAGTTTTTTTATAATATCCTTCAACGCTAAATGTAAATCCATTGTTGTTGTAAGATCCTCCGGCAACATGATGAACTGATTCCAACACGGGAATGTCTTTTTCATTGGCACCGACCCAAATGTAACGGAAATCTCCGGTTTCACTTACTACAGAACTTTTTGTAATGAATTGTTTGTACAAACCCCAGGCTCCATTGATCGCAACTCTCTCGGAAAGTTTTAGACTAAGAGAGATTCGGGGCTCCCAATAAACTTTTTTCAGATTGATTGGATAATTGGCCAGAAACCCTGCTTTTATGGAAACACCATTGCTAATATTCAGATTGTTTTGAAAATAGCAGCCAATCCGGTCTGCTTTGGATTTTATGTGCAGGATATTGATATCGAGAGAATCTTCCTTTAAATTAACTTCATCGTTGATGTAATTAATTCCAGTCTCAAAATTCTGATCTTCAGCAAAAACAAATGAATTTTTAAGTGTAGCTCTGTATTCTAATATGTTGTTTTTTGATTTATCATCTCTTCTGAAAAACTCTTCGTTGGTACGAATTCTGGTAATGGACACCACATCGCTGGTTTTGGTGTCTAATTCAGACCGGGAAACAGATAGCGAGCTGGTGTTCCCATTCCGCCATACTTTTCCGTAGTTAATAGAACCACCAAACTGATCATTGCCTTCGTATTTGTGCTTTTTTGCATTTGTATACGATTCTGTTGTAATATCGTATGAGTAACGATCTTGTCCGGACATTAAACTAAGCGAAAAATTATCTCCGTTTTCCCAATTGCTTGTAAATTTGAAATTGAGATCATGAAATTTATAATCCGGAGCAACATCCAAATCACCTAAAGAGGAAGCTAAAGCTTTTCCTAAACCTTGTCCCTGAAGATCTGCGTTTGATGAAGCATACTTAATCTGTTCATCTTTAAAAAGGTTGTAATAGGTTTGCCGGAAAGCCAACAGCAGAGAGGATCGTTTGCCAATAGGCTGTTCGTAGGATCCACTTGCTGTGATATTATTTAAAGTTAGATTTAGAGTCGGTTTAAGCCGACTGCCGTTTTTGCCGGTAATGTGCACAATTCCTCCAACCCGATCGCCGTAACGGACGTCAAAACCACCTTTTAAAACTTCAATGTTTTTTACGACCAAAGGATTCACTGCACCAATATCTTCATAAACATTTTTTAATCCCCAGAGGGTAATGTTATCGAATAATACCTGACTTTCACCTTCGTAAGATCCCCATATAATCAGGTCGTTTTTTTGCTCGCCGGCGGCAAGAATTCCTGGTTGCAAGCGAAGCAATTCAAATACAGAATTGTCGTTGTTGGTTGGTAAAAAACCCGCAATTTTATGATTTAATTTTAGGTTCCCTGCCTGATTGCCCATTTTAATAAATGTTTGAACAATTTTATCGGTAACGGTTATTTCAGGTAAGTCGGTGCTTGCTGCTGTTAGTAAAATATTTTGATTTGCTCCTTGGTTTACAAGAGTATCGTGAATAAAGTATCCCAAATGAGAAGCTAAAATTCGAAAAGTACTGTCTGTTTCTGAAGTAAACGAAAAGTTTCCCTGCTCATCGGTAGCCATGGGCGAATCGTTAATGGTAAGATGTGAAAAAGGAAGAGGTTCAAGACTTTCCTTGTCCATAATTTGGCCAAAAATTCGATATTGAGTAATTCTCTCTTCCGGAAAGATTAAGTATACCTCATTGGATTTTTGGTAATTAAGAGGAAGCTTTCGCAGCAGAAAGTCTATTGTTTTATCTTTCGAAGAAAAAGATTTATCGAGACTTACGATATAAGCGGAAAGTAAATCGTTGTTAAAAGAAAGTTGAAAATCATATTGATCCCTTAGATCAATCAATACTTCGCTCAAAGCTTTTTTGTTGGCAGTAACTGTAATTTTTTGAGCAGAAATATTTGAAAAAACCAATCCTAATAATAGAAAGATGATGATTCGTTTCACTTATTGGGCATTAGAGGTTATGATGTAATTGTTGTTGGGTCCTTTTACAAATTTTAATCCAAGAGGCATGCATACAGTATGAAGTACCGTTTCTACAGATTTTTCTTTACCAAACTTCCCGGTATAAATTAAATCAAATTTCCCCTTTTCTACAATTTTAATATCATACTGTAATTCTATTTCTTCGAAAACCAGTTGCAATGGGGTTTTAGTAAATAGAAATAAATTGTTGCGCCATGATATCTTATCCTCTGTGTTTTTACATTTCTGAAGCTCTATTTTGCCATTTTTGGTAACGAAGGCGTGGTCGTTAGGCAGTAAAAGAATTTTATCCGATGTAAGAGTCGAAACAACTTTCACTTTTCCGGTGTAACAGGTTACTTTGTATTGATTTCCCCGGGCATATATATTAAAACTTGTGCCTAAAATATAGGTTTTCCCATAGTTAGAGGCAATTTCGAATTTGCTTCCTTTTGTAATTTTAAAGAATGCTTCGCCTTCAAATTTCACTTTTCTCGAAAATTTCCACCAGTAGGGTTTGTAGGATATGCTTGAGTTTGCGTTTAAATCGACTATTGACTGATCGGGTAAGTTTACACTTAAATGTTCCCCTTTTGGACAATGAATAGTTTTTGTGTAAAGATTAATAAAACCGGTGAATCCGATTAGTATTAATATACAGGCTGCTGCATATTTCACCCATTGCATCCTTATCACTTTAGCAGGTGCTGCTGGAGCAGAGGTTTTCTTCGAAAGCTCTTTCCATACATCCTCTTTGGATTTTGAATAGGCGACTTCGATTTTCGGAAGTGAATTGATAAAATCCATGTCCGGCTTGAGTTCGTTATGTTGCTTGTCCTTTTTCATTTATCTTCCTAATGCATTTCTTAAATACGAAAGTGCGTATGACATTCTTTTTTCAACAGCTTTAACGCTTAGTTCTAATCGGTCGGCAATTTCCTGGTATTTTAAGCCTTCCATTCTGCTCATTAAAAAAACAGTTCGTTGTTTTTCCGAGAGCTCCTCAAGTGCTGTTTCATATTTTGATGTTAGTTCCTGATACGCTAATTGATCTTCAGGTGAGTGATTGTCAATAGCAGGTTCTAACTTTACCAGGTATTTTTGGGCTACTTTTTCTCTTCGGTATTTACTGATAAAAAGATCACTTGCGATTTTGTAGAGTAATGATCGTAAAGGTTTCTCATCGAAATCTAAATTTTTCTCCCACAATTTCATGAAACTATCCTGCGCAATATCAGTGGCCAGTTCTTCATCCCGGGAACGGTAGTAAATATAGTTCCGGATTGAATCGAAATGGTTGTCAAATAAGAGTTTAAATTCTTCCTGTGTCAAGGCTCGGGGATTGGTTTAAGGTAAAAATAAACTTTTTCAGTGAATTTGGTGCAGAGTATTAAAACAATGCTCTGCACCAGTTTTGTTGATTCAAATCTACTATTTATCCCTAAGTCTTAGGTGTTTTCCTATTTCAATTTCTTCAGTTACTGTTTCACCGGCATCATTGGTATATGAGTAAGTTGCTGTGTTATCACATTCCCCGTCACCATAATCAAGTCTTGCAAATTCAATTTGGTTCTGAGTAAAGATGACCAAACCACTAACAATTACCCGGCAGGTTCCAATTCTCACTAATGGATTTTCTGCATCAATTGTTTTCGAATATTCATTTTGCTCCGAATCTACACAGGTAACAGAACCTCTGATTTCAATTCTGTCATCACTAACATCCCATTTCGTATCCAAACCGGAAACCCATTCTCTGGTTCTCTCTGCAGTGCGGAAAAGAGTTGTTTCATCAGGAAAGGTGAATGTTAGTTCGCTTGTGCATGCAAATTTTCTGGATACGCCTTGTTCTCCAGTGAACTCAATACGTTTCCATCCATCAACAGCAATGCCATCAATCACTAAGTCGAGAGTAATTTCACGAACGGCACCATCTGTAAAAGGAGCTGCTGTCAGCACAATAACAATGGTACCACTAATAACGCGACCGTTGTTCAATACTGTTGAATCACCATAATCAATCGTAATTGTCATTGGGAAACGTGTGCTGTCCGCAAATTGTACCGCTACATTAGGTAATTGTTCGCCTTTGTAACGCTTCCAAAGCTGAAACATTTGTCGGTAACGTTCGGCTGCGGTACATTTTGTTGAAGAGGTAACCTCATCAAATGATTCTTGAGCAAATGAAAATAAATCTGTTTCATAATCAACCGATACCATAACATCTTCGGTTGATTCTTCAGAAGCAACTACTGTTTTAACCGTGTTGTTCAATTCAACCTGATCTTCGTTCAATACATCAATTACATCATCGCTTTTATCACAAGAGAAAAATATAACCGCTAAACTTACTATTAGTAAAAAAGAAAACTTTTTCATGATTCTTATTTTTTATGATTTTACATTTAAGTTTTATGAGCTCGCTTATTTGTGAACCGATAAACTGGAAAATCACCCTACCGGAAAAATAATATATTTTCAGCTTGTTGATATATTGTTAATTTTTTTGGATCATTTTTATTTATCTGCTTATAACTAAATCTTCTTATTCCACCTTAAAATATTGATGGATATCGTTGTTTTTTCATACTTAATCTAATTTAACTGTAATTGTTAAGTTATGATCTTAATAAAACTTAGTTTTGCGATAGAATTTTTAAATGATTTCCTTAAGACATGTATAATTATTTCATGAAGTTTCTGTTAATTCCATTGCTTTTATTGGCAAGTAATTCAATTGCCCAAACCATAATTACAGGCAAAGTTTCCGATAACAATCAGGCGCTGCCAGGAAGCAGTGTTTACATTAAGAACTCCTATTTGGGAACTGTCACCAATGGTGAAGGTGATTTCAGAATAAAAATCCCGGAGAAATACAAGGCAGGCAAACTTCGAATTAGTTCTATCGGCTATCAAAGTCAGGAAATAAATTTGGCGCAAAGCAAGTCGCCACTTGCCATTCAATTGCAAAAAGACACATGCAATTTGTCTGAGGTGCTGGTAATGCCAAAAGATACCTTGCTTGCTCTACTTCGCAGAGCGTACGGGAAAATAAAGGATAATTATTCGGATGTTGATACACGGATGAAAGGTTTTTACCGGGAGTCATACTTTGTTCCTGAAAGCAAAGAGTATTTGTATTTTGGCGAAGCCTTGCTGGATGTATTTAAGACACCTTATGAAACACAGTCGGAAGGACAGGTAAAGATTCTGGAGAGCAGAATGAATAAACATCCAATGTATGATTCTCTAAGTAGGGTAATGTGGTATGGAGGGGTACAAATGCCATTGTATGGAGATGACGTTAAAAGGAGGAGTGGATTTATTTCTCCAGCAGGCTTAAAAAAGTACAACTATTCCATAGCAAAGTCTCAATTGGATGGAAGGTCTGCTTATAAAATTGAGTTTGCTCCTAAAGACTCAAAAGAAGCCAAATACCAAGGTGTGTTTTATTTGGATGTAGAATCGTTGGCTTATCTATATTTCGATTATGCTTATTCTGATTCTGGAAAGGATAAGAGAAATAAGTATTTATCTACAAATAATTTGGCGTCTAAATCATGGAGGAAGAAGATAAAATATTTGAAAAGGAAAGAGAAGTATTATCTGTCATATATCTCTGATTGGGAGGAATTGTACAATGAAAGAACAAGCTTGAATTTAGTTCAGTTTAATGAATATTTAACTACGGATATTTCTTTAGAGAATGCCGGGCCTATTCCCTTTAAGGAGCAAACAGAATTAAGAGATATCTTTTATTTGAAAGCTCAGGATTATGCAGCCTCTGATTGGAAAGATCAAACACTAATTGTGCCAGACAGTTCTTTAAGCAAGTTGATGGTGTACGATCCGCAAGAGGCGGGCCAGCTTTTAAACAAGACTTATTCTTTGCCCAAAGGCGATCTGTTTAAAAGGAAAGTGATTGAAATCATTACGAAGTTGTATTTTGATGTTGATTTCGAAACAAGAACGACTTCCGGAATTGAAAACGCAGCCATAGTATACACCCCGGATTCTCATCATAATTTTGGTAAGGAGTTTGATCCTGAAAACAAACAGTCTTTTTCCTTTGGAATGAAAACGGGCTATAAACTAAATTCTTTTTTTGACATCAATTTTTATGCAAAAAGTTCGATTGGAGCGAATTACTCTGAACTGAATTCCCTAGGTTTTGGCTATGAAGTCCCGCTTATTAATCGGGGGCGGCAACTTTTTTTGATGTGCGGGGTCAATTATTTCTTTTCTCAGGATGGATACCATATCGGCGATTTTTCATCCGAATCGACATTTAAAGTGGGAGGCAAAAAGTTTAGGGCTGATAAAATTGCTTTGTATGTGGGAAAGAAAAAACAGGGCATTTCTTTTGATTTTGGGTTGCGAACCAAACTTCGCAAATTCTACAGTTTATTTGTTTCTGCAGGTTATCAGCTTGATCTTTCCGAACGGGACAGGTTATTTATACAGGAAAAATCAGGATTCTTTTTAACCCGGAAAAAGACAGATATCTCTTTAAAAGATTCAGCGATTCAATATTTTGAAGATGGAGTACAAACTTCGAAAACCAGTTTCGATACCGATGATTTTTATCTGAAAGCCGGGATTCGATTTGCACTTTAATCTCAAATATATTGAATAAAACATTCTCATATTTTCATCAATACCAAATTCTTATTATTCCAAGATTTTGATTTGAGAGTGACTTATTCGATAAAACTGGTTTCGGAAGAAGAGTGCAGACAAATAAGCGGAGGTTTTTCAATAAAAAAGTCCTCACTACTTTTTTATGAGAGTGGGCAATAATATATTTGTTGTTGTATTTCAATATTGGCCGATAAAAATACAAAAAGTGTAGGTTTAAAGAAAAAGCCCGAAAAACAGACGTACTCGCAAAAATACAATGCTGTTAATCGGACTAAGGCAAAGCCTGCACAAAATTAACTTTATTTAGTAATAATTTAAAATTTTGTGAAAATGAAAAATTTAAATGAATGTGGTGTTCTGGAAATGAATACACAAGAACTTAAAAAAGTGGATGGGGGTTTTTTAGCAATGCTTTGTGCTGGTCTTATAATTGCTGCTGCGACGGTTACTATGACAGATTGGGATAATTTTAAAAGAGGATTAATGGGGGAAGCTGAAGTCTAGATGAAAAATTAAGTTGAATAAATTAACAAATTTAACAAAAATGAATAATTTTACAGATATAACAAGGGAAGAGTTAGACGAAATTAATGGTGGCGGATTTGCTTATGATTTCGGTTGGACAATTAGATTTTTATGTAATTCAGGACCTAATGGTCAGAACGTGGGCTATGCGGTGGCTGATGCTTACTTAAATTATGAGCCACGTTAAATAATTTTTATAATTTCAAAGTTGTAGGCGTAAAATAATTATCTTACAACTTTGAAATAAAATTTGTAATTATGAGGAAGAAATTATCTACAAAACAATTTATGATTTTAGCTGTAAGCTTTCTGGTTTTCTTTTTTATTTTAAAAAAATGGGACTTTGTAAAGGAATTGGTTGTAAGCTTATTCAATTAATTTTTTTATCCTTGTTAGATAAAGGCTTTGTTTAGAATATGTAGCGTGATTAAGTTACTTTAAAGTATTTAGACACTTAAGTAGTTGTTTTATTGCAAGGTAATATGTCGGAAAAATTAGACTTCTTTCTTTAAACTCAAATTCTTATTATTCCAAGGATTTGAATATCTTTGCGGATTCAGTTAGGGATTTATAATTGCCAATCACGAATAGATAAAAAAACGTTCGTAATTGGTAATTGCCAATTCGTAATTACTAATTCTTAATTCGTTATTGATAAGATGAAGAACATACGTAATTTTTGTATCATAGCCCATATCGACCATGGGAAAAGTACCCTGGCCGACCGCTTGCTGGACGTGACCCACACCATTACCGATCGTGAGAAACAAGCTCAGGTATTGGATGATATGGATTTAGAACGCGAACGTGGAATTACCATTAAGAGTCATGCCATACAAATGGATTATGAGTTAAATGGTGAGAAGTACGTATTAAATTTAATAGACACTCCTGGTCATGTTGATTTTTCTTATGAAGTTTCGCGGTCGATAGCAGCCTGCGAAGGTGCATTGCTGATTGTTGATGCAACTCAGGGAATTCAGGCTCAAACCATTTCCAATTTGTATTTGGCCATTGAGAATGATTTGGAGATCATTCCGATTTTAAATAAAATAGATTTACCCAATGCAAATCCAGAAGATGTAAAAGATCAGATTGTGGATTTGTTAGGTTGCGATGTGGATGATATTCTTTCGGCAAGTGGAAAAACCGGCGAGGGAGTACCTGAAATACTGGAGGCAATTGTTTCACGTGTTCCTGCACCTACCGGTGATCCGGAAGCTCCTTTACAGGCTCTCATCTTCGATTCGGAATTCAACTCGTTTCGGGGAATTGTTGCTTATATCCGCGTGATGAACGGGGAAATAAAGAAAGGCGACACGGTTAAGTTTGTAAATACAAAAAAAGAATACCAGGCTGATGAGATTGGTGTATTGAGGTTAATACAGGAGCCAAGAGCATCACTTAAAACAGGTGATGTTGGATATATTATTTCGGGTATTAAAACTTCAACCGAAGTAAAAGTTGGAGATACCATAACACACAAAGAAAATCCGTGCAAAGAGGGAATTGATGGTTTTGCTGAAGTGAAACCAATGGTTTTCGCGGGTGTTTATCCTATCGATTCGGAAGATTACGAAGATTTGCGTGCGTCGATGGAAAAATTAAGGCTGAATGATGCTTCTCTTACTTTTGAGCCGGAATCATCAATGGCGCTTGGTTTTGGATTTCGTTGCGGATTTTTGGGCATGCTGCACATGGAAATTATTCAGGAGCGTTTGGATCGTGAATTCGATATGAACGTAATTACTACGGTTCCCAACGTTTCGTACATTGCTCACACCAAGAAAGGCGATAAATTTGAAATGCACAATCCGTCGGATATGCCGGATCCCAATTCATTGGATTTTATCGAGGAGCCATTTATTCGGGCACAAATTATTACCAAGTCGGAATATACCGGGTCTATTATGAATCTTTGCATGAGCAAACGGGGAATAATGACCAATCAGCAATACCTGACTAGTGATAGAGTAGAGTTGACCTACGAAATGCCATTGGGAGAGATTGTGTTCGATTTTTACGACAAACTAAAAAGTATTTCGAAAGGATATGCTTCTTTCGATTATTTTTTAATTGGTGTTCGACCCGCTAAATTGGTGAAGTTGGATATTCTTTTGAATGGTGAAGGAGTGGATGCTTTGTCTACTTTAATTCACTTCGATAATGCCCAGTCGTTTGGCCGGAGAATGTGTGAGAAATTGAAGGAATTAATTCCCCGTCAGCAATTTGATATTGCCATTCAGGGAGCCATCGGAGCCAAAATTATTTCCCGCGAAACGGTAAAAGCTGTTCGTAAAGATGTTACTGCAAAATGTTATGGTGGTGATATCACGCGTAAGCGGAAACTTTTGGAGAAACAAAAGAAGGGAAAGAAAAAGATGAAACAGATTGGTAATGTGGAAGTTCCTCAGAAAGCTTTCCTTGCTGTACTAAAATTGGACTAAATAATTATGAGTTATGAATTAGAAATGATGAATTAATTCTGATCAATAAATTTTTAAAAAGCTGTTCTACTTTTAGGACAGTTTTTTTTGTCTCTCATTATCTGTGTTTATCATTTCTTTCATAAATAATCTGCGTCTCATTTTAACCTTTCCTTAACTCTTTTTAGCTAAAGCTTAACTGCCTTTCGTTTAGGAGTATCGTAATTTTGATTGTAGAAATTATTATTTGAACCTAAAAGATAAGTTATGAAACGTTTATCACTCTATTTGTTGCTGGTTTGTTTTGCAGTTTTTGCTGCTCAAAGCTCTTTGGCTCAGAAGAAAGAAAAAAAAGATGAAAAACATGAAACGCATGTAAAGGTTAAGCTTATTGAAGATGGGAAAGAAACAGTTATCGATACTGTCTTTTATGATGCTGATGGTCACCAAAAAATGTTTGAAATGATGGAATTAAAGGGAATATCGGATTCTCTGATAAAAAAGCATCATGTTTGGATCTCTGATGATGGGGATGAGAATCATGGCAAGCACAAGAGAATAATGAAGACATTTGTTTTTTCATCAGATTCAGCTTGCGATGCTAAGGAGATGAGAGTAATGAATAAAATCAGAATTTCGGATGAGGATGGAAATGTAATTATTCATGGCGGCGATTCATGTATTAAAAAGGATATTCATATTGAAATGCTGGAAGGAGGAGATCATAAAATGCATATGATTGAATCTCATGGTAAAAAAGGAGAGAAAGTTTTTATTATCAACGATTCTGATGACGTTGAAGTGACTGAAGAGAATGGTTATAAAATCATCAAAATTAAAACTTCTGGTGATGAGAAAATGTGGATTGAAAAGGACAAGGATGTAGATATTACAGTAGAAGTAGAGGTTGATGATCAGAATGGTAAAAAAGTGAAGAAAATCAAGAGAAAGAAGAAAAAGGAATAGATCTTGAAAGGATCAAAACAAAATGCCTCGATATTGTCGGGGCTTTTTTGTTGATAAGAAGATGGGTTTTTTCCGTAAATTAAGAATGGCTGTCTTTAATTTGAACTCAAAAAATAAACTGGAAATTTTCTTATATTTATGTCCAATAACAAATTCGTATTGAGCCCACATAATGAACTTAAGCCAAATAAAAATCATTAATAGAAAGTACCCATTTTCGGTATTAAATCTGAAACATCTTTTTTTTATTGGAATAGCTGTAAGCGCAATTCTGTATATTTTTCAGCCTTTTGGGTTTTACAGTTATGAAAATAACAAAATGATCGCGTCGTTGGGATTTGGCACGATCACTTTTCTGTGTCTGCTTTTCATGAATACCTTCGTCAAAAAACAGCTTCATCAACTTTTCAATAAAAAGTGGACTGTTCTTAAAGAAATAGGGTACATCCTTTTCCTTCTGATTTTAATTTCCTTATCGAATTTGTATTATTTATCATTGATTATTAATGGTTTTCAGGTAAATGCATGGTCTTTTCTGTATACCTTATTACTAACAAGCGCGATTGGCATTTTTCCAATTACCGGAATGGTTTTAATTCGTTACAACAGGGCGCTTAAGAATAATTTGAGTCAGATTATTCAAGAAGGACGGAGTGGTGAAACAATGGAGCACAACAGCCCGATCACTTTTGAGAATGCAAACAAAACGGAGTCTGATTTTACAATCGAAATAAATAATTTCCTGTTTTTGGAAGCAATTAAAAATCATGTCCACATCTATTACTTAGTCGATGGACTTGTAAAAACAACAAGTATTCGTAACACGCTTACAAACCTGGTCGATCAGGTACAAAATGATGCTGTCTTTCAATGTCATCGCTCTTTCTTGATCAACTTAAACCAAATAAAGACGGCAAAAGGAAATTCGAACGGATATAAAATTCTCTTGAAAAATTACGAGCAGACAATACCCGTTTCGAGAAAATATGTTCCTGAATTTCAAAAAATAATATACTAGAGATTTGGATGATGAATCCATCATCCAATCTTTAAGTTTGAACGAATCAGTTGAAATTACTCTTGACTTGGACAATTTTGCTGAGCCGTTTTCAATTGTTGTTCTCCCCAATTTGGATCCAATTTGGTTTTTGGCGTAAAGGTTGAAAACATCAATTCTATTTTTTTTAAATCCTCACAAAAAGAAGATTGATCGGCACCCGTAAATTGAGCCATTCTGTTTTTAAACAAAGTCAATAATAGCACGGGGCGTGGATTTTCTCCATTGTAAGCAATTGCTTTGCTGTAAGCCGTAATTACTTCTTTGTAATAAATTTGCCCGTTTTGAGCTGGGTTTTGAGCAATTATTGCCAGGTAGTAGTAGCCTTCCAAAGTATAAACCTCCGATAAATTGGCCGATTTGTTTTGTTTTAAATTTTTAATTTTAAGCAAAGCCTCTTTTAGCAACACCTCTTGTTTCTCTATTGGTGCAGAGAAGGATGCTTTCAAATCAAGAAAGGCGATGTAGTAAGTTGTTAGCCATTCATCAGGAAACATAGTTTCCAATCTTTTTATTTCATTCACAACAGAGAGAAGGTCTGCTTCATTTTGTGCCGTACTTAATTTGGAAAGACTGCTTCCCAGAATTTGGTAAAACTCAGATTTTGTATTTTCATTAGTTGCAATTTGGTTTGTGCACAATGCCTGATTTAATAACATTACCATAAAAACGAGTACTACGCATAATTTTTTCATATGATTATAATTTTAGGTTTTTGCCATATGGAACTTTCCATGCCGGGAATAATCATCCCCTGTGTGCCAAAACACTTTTGCCATGGACGTTTCATATTCTTTAGTATTAAATGATTAGAATTTATTTTGTTGGTTTTTTATTTATTGATTGTTAAAAGCTTGATACATCATAGGCTGAATCGCTTTTTAGCGATATAAAAATGCCCACGTAATAGAATTGCTTTCTTGAATTGACTATTGGTTTGCGATTGTAAATCCCCTCTGTGTTTGTTGCGTTCGAATAAGTGTATCCATATACATTTTTCCTGCCTAAAACATTGGTGACAGATGAGTAGAGAATTACATTCTTACTTAAAAGAAAGGTCATGTTACAATCCAGGCTATGGTATTCAGGAGCCTTCGAATTGATAAAACCTGCTTTGTTTGGGTTGTTGTAAGGTCTTCCACTGGCATAGGAATATGTTAGTCCGGCATAAGCTTTTAAAGCAGGGATTGAATAGCGCAGTGATAAACTGGCATTGTGTTTTGTCGAAAATAGAGGAACCGATTCAACAGCGTAATCTTTGAATAATCTTTTTGAGTCGTTATAAGAGTATGCCAAGGTATATTTTAGTCGAAGCGGACTGCTTTCGCCGGATAAATACGCATCAATTCCTTTGCTTTTGCCGTATCCCAATGAGGAATAGGCATTATTTTGCAGCAAACCCAATCCTTCGTATTTTTTTTTGTACAATTCCACTTTTAAAACCGTTCCATTAAGTTCGTAAGAACCACTTAAAATGTAATGCATACAAGATTCTTGTTGTCCAATATTATTTTTTGAGAACAACACACCATCTTCCTGTTCCTGGAAGTATTTTCCAACAATTGCAGATGCTTGAAAACCATTATTTATGTAGTTCAATGAAAGTCGGGGAGCTAAGTTCCAACTATTTAGTAGTTCAGAATACTCCACTCTTGCAGAAGCATTTGCGTACAAATACTTTTTCAATTTAAACTGATTGTCTAGATAACCTGCATATAAATTGCGTTGTAAATCATTATCCATTAAAATGGCCGACAAGTTATCTTCATAGGTTTGGCTGTGGTTTTTTAAATATGCTTCTAAGCCTCCGCGTAGTTTATAAAATTTAGAGATGCTTTTTTCAATTTTGGCTTTCGCATGAAGTTCACTTTCGTGATCGGTAAATGCATCACCAACCAAATTTGTATTTTTATATTTGTTTGATGCGTAGGAGTAAGCAGTCCCCAAAAATAAATGATAATTGTTCTTTGTTCGGGTTGCAAAAGTGGAGTTGATGTAGTAATTGTCTCGGGCTAAGTCAAAATTACGGGTTGGAGTATTGTTCAAATCATCGGTTATGGTTCTAATAAAAGCTGTTCGGTCAATTCCTAAATACAATTTATGAACAGAATTCCTTCCTAATTGTGATCTGATCTGCACTTCACCGGCTAATGATCTGTAATCCTTTTTCCATTGATAGTCATCTGGAAATACTTTGCTGTAAAGGCTTTTGTTTGTGTAATTCACATTGGCCGAAACAGATGTCTTTTTCCAGGCATAAGTACCACCACCACCAATGCTCAATGGCGATGCATTTACGCCAATTTTTGTGCTCGAGGCTGCATCTTTTGTTTCCATAGGCAATATGGATGATAAAGCCTGACCATATTCAGAATCATATCCTCCTAATGATAAGTTGATGCCTTTGAACAGGAAGGGAGAAAATCTCGATCGGACAGGAGTGTTCTGGGCTGTTGAGGTATATGGGAACAAAACGTGCATTCCATCAATAAATGTTTGACTTTCCCGGGTTTCTCCTCCGCGAACATAAAGTTTACCATCTTCACCTACTTTTTGAGTTCCGGGAAGAGTTTGCAAGGCTCCGTAAATGTCACCATTCGAACTTCCTGTTAAAACCACATCAAGAGCATTCATTTTTTCTACCGTACGGCTTCTTCCAATGCTAAATGTGCTGGCAGTAACTACAATCTCATCCAAACCAAGTTCTTCCTGCTTCATGATAATAATCAGACCTTTTAAATTGGTAATTAGATCCTTCTTTTCATGTGTTTGATATCCCAGACAACTCACCACTAAAACCTGTTCTCCATTCGATGTACTTTCAAATTGGAAGAAACCTTCAGTATCTGTTGAGGCGCCTTCAACTGTTCCTTTTATATATACATTCGCTCCGGGTAAAGCTTGTTTGTTTTCATCTGTTACTTTACCTGATATTTTTATTTGAGCATTCAGCAGAAATAAATTCAGCAATAAAAATCCCATTAGGCAAATCGTCTTTTTCATTTGTATCGAGGTTAAAATCATTTTGTTTTCGATACAAGTATACATCCCCAATTGGGTTCTTTTCAAATGTTTGGGATTCATATCTAAAATTAGGGACTAATGACTATTGCCTGTGATCGGCGAAGAGAATTTGTGACGGATAACTAAGCTGTTTGGTGCATTTTTAACGGTTTTTTCCAGACAGTTTTTCTGTGTCTATCATTTTTTTTCATAAGTAATCTGCGTCCCATTTTAAACTTTCCGTGTTGTTTTGAAATCAGCGTCTAAATTAGAAAAAGGCACAAAAAAAGCTCCGATCATTTGATCGGAGCCTGTACTGATTTTTAAAGATCCTTACTTCAACTTCTTTCTGTAGTCAAGACCCAATTCAATCATTTGTGCTTCGGCAATCGGCGATGGAGAATCAATCATTACATCACGGCCCGAATTGTTTTTTGGGAATGCAATAACGTCTCTGATTGATTCGATACCTGCAAACATAGATGCCAAACGGTCAAATCCAAAAGCGATGCCGCCGTGTGGTGGTGCACCATATTTAAATGCATTCATCAGGAAACCAAACTGAGCTTGTGCCTCTTCATCGGTAAAACCAAGATGTTTGAACATACGGGCCTGAAGTTCTGTATCGTGAATACGAATAGAACCGCCGCCAATTTCAACACCATTAATAACCAAATCGTAAGCATTGGCACGAACTTTACCCGGATCAGTTTCCAGCATATGGAAATCTTCCTTTTTAGGCGAAGTAAATGGATGGTGCATGGCATGGAAACGTTCTGAATCTTCATCCCACTCTAAAAGAGGGAAATCAACAACCCAAAGCGGTGCGTAAACATTTTTATCGCGCAAGCCTAACTGATTACCCATTTCCAAACGCAGTTCGCTTAGCTGAGGCAATGTTTTGGCTTTTTCACCCACCAAAATCAAAATCAAATCGCCTGGTTTTGCATTACAAGCTTCCGCCCATTTCTGCAATTGCTCTTCAGTGTAAAATTTATCAACCGATGATTTATACGAACCATCTTCGTTGTATCTTAGGTAAACCAATCCTTTGGCTCCAATTTGCGGTTTTTTCACAAAATCGGTCAGCGCATCCAATTGTTTACGGGTATACGCAGCACATCCGGCAGCACAAATTGCCCCGATGTATTCGGCTTCATCAAAAACTTTGAAATCACTACCCTTAGCAATTACACTTAGGTCAACAAACTTCATATCAAAACGGATATCAGGCTTATCGTTACCATAAAATTCCATGGCGTCAGCGTAATCCAATCTTGGGAATTTGAAGTTCATCTCCACATCTTTCAATTTCTTGAATAAATGTTTGGTCAATCCTTCAAAAGTATCTAAAATGTCATCCTGCTCAACAAAGGCCATTTCGCAATCAATCTGTGTAAATTCAGGCTGACGGTCGGCACGTAAATCTTCATCGCGGAAACATTTTACAATTTGATAGTAACGGTCGAAACCGGAAATCATCAACAATTGTTTGAATACCTGAGGTGACTGCGGCAAAGCGTAAAACTCACCCTGATTCATTCTTGAAGGAACAATAAAGTCACGCGCACCTTCCGGAGTCGATTTTATCAATACAGGAGTTTCTGTTTCAATAAAATTCAACTGATCCAAATAGTTACGAACTTCGATGCCCATTTTGTGACGCAAAATTAAATTCTCGCGAACACAAGAACGGCGCAAATCGAGGTAACGATATTTCATTCTTAATTCATCACCACCATCGGTATTGTCTTCAATGGTAAAAGGAGGAATTGCCGATTTGCTCAAAATAGTTATATCACCAGCAATAATCTCAACAGCTCCTGTAGGTATTTTGTCGTTTTTACTTTGTCTTTCAGCAACCTTACCGGTAATTGCAACAACGAATTCACGGCCTAATTTTCTTGCCTTTTCGCATAATTCAGTATTGCTTTCCATATCGAAAACAAACTGAGTAATGCCATATCTATCACGAAGATCAACAAAGGTCATTCCCCCCAGGTTACGTGCTTTTTGCACCCAACCACTAAGTGTTACCGTATCGTTTACATTCTGAATTCTTAATTCTCCACAAGTATGAGTCCTGTACATCTTATACCATTTTATGATTTAACAAGCTATTAGTTATTAGCCATTAGCTGATTCCTGTTATTTAGGTCTGTTTCTTTAGATTTACTGTCGAACAATTATTAATATCAATTGCAGTGGCTAATCACCAACAGCTTTCTGTTATCAACCTCGTTCTTTGTTATTGGTTTTGTTAACTTTGCGAAATTACTAACAATTTGCGAAACTGAATACGCTTTTATTAATAGATTGTTAAATTTTAGCGATAAGAAATAAAATTAGATCTTAAGTTGTATGAAAGCAGTAGTTTGCAGCTCTGTTTTCGGACAATTACAATATGAACCGTTTGCAGTAGTTATGGATAAAATATTCTTTCTCATATCTCACATCTCAAATCTTTACTAATATGAACCAAGAGTCAGTTATATCTCCGTTTTCCGACGAATATTTTATGAAACAGGCCATGCAGGAAGCCCACAAAGCTTTCGAGGCCGATGAAATTCCGGTGGGCGCCGTTGTGGTGTGCAACAATAGAATAATAGCACGGTCGCACAATCTTACAGAGCGGTTGAATGATGTGACCGCTCACGCCGAAATGCAGGCCATAACTGCGGCAGCTAATTTTCTGGGGGGAAAATATTTGATAGACTGTACTTTATATGTAACTCTTGAACCTTGCAATATGTGTGCAGGTGCATTGGCGTGGTCGCAAATCTCAAAAATTGTATACGGTGCAAAAGATGAGAAAAGAGGATATACCCGTTTTTCGCCCAACCCAATGCATCCAAGAACCGAAGTAGTTTCTGGTATTATGGAACAGGAAAGTGCAGCTTTAATTCGCGACTTCTTTGCCCGTAAAAGAATGTCACTATAGAAAACGGAGAAAAGTGTAAAATAAAAAGGAGCAAAGTCCGATAAAATTATTATTTTTGCCTGCGGTAAGTAAAAAAGTGATTCGTAAAGTATCGTTGGGATAATTCTACTTTTTTAACACGATTGCCTGCCAAACTACCATCCAACCAATTTATATCCATATTTTTTTCGAAACTGAATAGTATATAATGCTGTTTCTGTGTTTGGTTCTTGTGATCCTTGCCGGAAATCCATTATCTTTATTTGTAAATCTATAAATCAATATATCATGAGTGCACACAATGAAGCCAAAATGGGCGATATTGCTGAAACTATCCTTTTACCCGGAGATCCTTTACGGGCAAAATACATAGCCGATAATTTTCTGGAAGATGTGGTTTGTTACAATAAAGTAAGAAACATGCTGGGTTTCACAGGAACTTATAAAGGCAAGCGCATTTCTGTGCAGGGAACGGGAATGGGCGTACCGTCAATTTCAATTTATTCTCATGAGCTGATTACGCAATATGGTGTAAAAAACCTGATTCGTATCGGAACCTGTGGATCATTTAACGAAGATGTGCATGTTCGCGACGTAATTTTGGCGATGACATCCTGTACCGATTCAGCCATCAATAAGAACTTATTTAAAGGCATGGATTATTCTCCATGTGCCGATTTTGGTTTGTTGAGCGATGCCCATAAGGCGGCCACCGAACAAGGGGTAAATATTAAAGTGGGCAGTACATTAACGTCCGATATTTTTTATCACGATTTAGAAAATAATCCTGAACCATTTAAAATTTGGGCAGATTACGGCGTTTTAGCAGTAGAAATGGAAGCAACAGCTTTGTACACAATCGCAGCTCGAAACAAGGCGAAAGCTTTGGCAATTCTTACCGTTAGCGATCATATCCTAACCGGCGAGGAGACAAGTGCCGAAGAGCGCCAAACAACACTTCATACCATGATAAAAATTGGTTTGGAGACAGCAATCAGACAATAATTTTAGATCAGATACATTTATTGTAAGTATGGGAGAAGCTTTGGGGAGTTTCTCCTTTTTTTATTTTCTATTGATGCGATCCGGAAAACGGAGGTGCAATTAGAAATTGTGCATTATTAATTGCCAATTATTTTGGGCGTGTCCCTCAGTTCTTCGGGTCAGGCTTTATGTTCCAACTCCTCGCCCCAACACACAAATCCAACCCCAGCTGTGGGGTTTCCACTGCAATCCTTCACGCATGCCGTCCATGTCGGGGGGTGACTTGACTGCATGTGGATTTTCAGTATCAGTTATCCTCCTGTTAAAGGAGTTTCGTTGGATGCGAACGATTCAAAATCGCCAACTCAACAGTTTCCAGTTGCCTGAAACATTTAGAGAGTTGTGTTTTGAACCTACTTTTGCTGAAGACCAAAGAGTAGGATCCTTATCTGTAAATCATTCCTTAAGTACCTTTCGGTATTGTTTTCATTATCTTTTGAATTTTTGATACCGATTAAAATATATTTTGATGTACATCAAAAATAAGTTTCATGTACATCAAAATAAAACTTGATGTACATCAAACTTATATTTTATAACTAGTGTATGATCAACTTGTGCTTACCGCAGTTTTAGACCATCAGGATATAGCCATAGACAACAAGGTGGTTCAGGTTATTAAAATATTGAGGAGCTCACTTTAAGTGTCGTTCTCAGTGTGGTTAATAATTGATTCCCACACTGAAATCGAGAGTGCCAGGCTTATTTTAGATCAAATAGATTTAAATGACTGTAGTTTATAAAACAACCCCGTTAGGCTTAGCTCTAACGGGGTTGTTTCTAATATCATATAGGATTTATTCCTTCACTTCAAAACCCAATTCTTTTAGTTGTTCCCAAAAGTTAGGGTACGATTTTTTCACCACGTCGGGCGAATCAATTACCACATTTGGCCGAACCAGTGCGATGGGGGCAAATGCCAAGGCCATCCGATGATCGTGGTAAGTTTCGATCGCAATATTTTCCTCCTCTGCTTTTCGTTCACCATTCCAGGCCAATTCGCCTTCGTCCGGTTCGGTAAGAACGTAACCTAATTTTCCCAATTCGGTGATCAGAGCAAAAATACGGTCTGTTTCTTTAATCTTCAAAGTCTCTAAGCCGGTAAAGTGGAAAGGAATGTTTTTTAAACAGGCACAAACGGCAAATGTCTGAGCCAAATCGGGCATCTGATTAAAATCGAACTTTAGTTTTGTACAATTGGCTGCCATCTTTTCAATGAACATTCCCCGTTTCGAGAATTGAGCTTTAACGCCTAGTTTCTCAAAAACCGGAACCAATCCGGAATCACCCTGAAAACTGTTTCGTCTCAATCCATCTAAATACAGTTTTCCTTCATCGGCCAAAGCCATAAAAGCAAACCAGTACGATGCACCCGACCAATCGCCCTCAACCACATACGGAATTCGCTGATAAGCCTGATTGGCCACAAAAATTTCCTGTCCTTTAAATTCCGATTTCACACCAAACTCTTCCATAATATTCAGAGTCATTTCGATGTACGAACGCGAAACGATTTTTCCGCTTAGTTTAATCCGCAATCCCTTTTCAAGCGTAGGCGCAATTAAAAGCAATGCAGTAATGTACTGAGAGCTGGTGTTTCCCTTTAGCTCTACTGCTTCACCGGTAAGGTTCGATCCAAAAATTTTAAGCGGCGGATAACCATCTTTTTCCAAATAGGTAATTTGAGCGCCTATTGAGTTTAGAGCATCAACCAAAACACCAATGGGTCTTTCCTTCATTCTGTGCGAACCGGTTAAGGTCCATTCGCCAACAATTTTAGAGAGGTATGCAGCTAAAAAGCGCATGGTGGTTCCGGCATGTCCAACATCAAAACTATTGGTGTTGGAATTTAGAATGCTCTGCATTGCTTTTGAATCATCACAATCCGAAAGATTTTTAATCGGCTCAAAATTGCAGCTCAAAGCATTAATAATTTGAACTCGGTTTGAAATGCTTTTAGAGGCGGGAAGAACAATTCTTCCTTCCAGTAAATTATTTTTTTTCGAAATGGAGTATTGCATCGAACTCAGTTTTGTCTGTGTAAAATACCGGGATAGAACAAATCAGGTCATCAAAACCATTTTGGGTTAAGATGACCTGAATGATAATTTTTATGCTTTATTTAAAAGTGGAATACAGAATCAACTTCATATTGAGTAGCCAATTTATCACGGCCTTTCAAAAAGTCAAGTTCTATCAAAAAGTTCACGAAAACATTTTTCAAATTAAACCGACTCAATAAATCGATAGAAGCTTTTGCTGTGCCGCCTGTTGCCAATAAATCATCGTGCAGCAAAACTACATCGTCAGAATCTAAAGCATCCTGATGGATAAAAATTTCATCTTCTCCGTATTCCAAAGAATATTTCTCAGAGAAAGTTGGCGAGGGCAATTTACCAGGTTTTCTTACTGGAACAAAACCAGCACCTAAACGATAGGCTAAAACTGTTCCTAAAATAAAACCACGGCTTTCTAAACCAACAACCTTTGTTATTCCTTTGTCTTTATATTGATTGTAAAGAGTGTCGACTAAAGTTGCCAGATGTTTATCATCTTTCAACATGGTTGTGATATCCTTAAATACGATTCCCGTTTTAGGAAAATCAATTACGTCTCTTATCGAATCTTTTGCTTCCTGAAGTCTTACTTCCATTTTATTTTCTTTTTCCAAACCAGGAGTACGAAAACATCCAATTTCATTCCGTTTTTCTGTCTGTAAGACGCGAAAAATCAGAAGAAGTGGAACATTCACCCCCTCCTCACTTAATTATTCTACAATTACTTACTTGATATAGTGTGGGATAATTCCGGGTAAAAATAAAAAAGTCTGAGTAAATATTCATTATATATTAGTAAAAACTGCATTTATGATTTGAAATGAGAAACTATTTTTCAGATCCCTGGATTTTCATTGCTGAACTCCACTTTAGTTTTTACCTTTGATTAAATTCAATTTTAGAATCAAAATGACCATAAACAATCAAAATCGCGCAGCCTGGATTAAGCTTTTTTACTACGTGTTTATCTTTTTATATCTGGCGGTAAGCATTCTTTTAATTTATTTAAAGGCAAAGCCGATTTATCCAATTTTCGGAGCAATCAGTGGTTTCGTTTTTGCCTGCATCGCACTTAGTTTATCGCTCAATTTGAACTATATTATCTATCAGGAATCAGAAGAGAAAATAATTTTGAGATATTATCCGCTGCACCCTTTTCATCAGAAGTTCAAATCTATTGAAATTCCCAAAAGTCAGTTGTCTCATTTCGATTTAAAAAGAAAACTGTTTGGCTTACGGCCTGAAGTTACTTTGTATCAGCAAACAGAAAGAGGATTGGCAAAATACCCATCAGTTAGTATCTCTTCTCTTACAAAATTTAGTCAGGCGGAAATGATTAAATCATTGCAAAAGAATTCCAAAAAAAAGTAATAAGATTTACTTTTGCGGTGGAGCGTACTAAAACAGATTTGTATGCGTTATCAGTTCTGTAAATCCTTTATTGAAGATTATTATAACATGATTAAAAGAATTAAATGTCAGTTAGCACTGTTGATTGTGGTGCTTGTATTGCCAACTACTATATTGGCTCAGAAAAATGATGTAAGACTTAATATTGGAATTCCTTTAGGAAAATATGGGAAGTTTGATCACAACTTTAATGGTTCTGATGAAACCAACTCGCCATCATTCATTATTCAGTTGGAGAAAAACTGGAAGCCTGATTTAAGTATTGGTGCTTATGTGGGTTATGCAGGGCAAAAGCATGAGTTCAACTTGGGTTTTGATGAGGTAAAATATAGCTATTATCGATTTGGAACGGTATTAACTTATGAGTTGAATGGCTGGCTTTCCGAAATGAATATTGCACCTGACAATGGGATTGAAATGTATGCCAGTGTAAAAACAGGGCTTTCTCTGGAGAATCGAAAATCTTCAATTTCCAGATTAGATGGAGGAAATATTCCTACTGTTAAAACCAACAGAAATAACGAATTGCTTTTCGATCTCGGTGTTTTGCTGGGCACCCGTTACTATTTTTCAAATCAATTCGGCATTTTTGCAGAATTGGGTTGGGGAAATGCAGGATTTTTTACAATAGGAACAACCTTTACCTTATAAATATTTTGTAAATTAGTCCTCGTTTATTTAATTGGATGAATATATGGAGGATATTTACAAAATAGCTATTAGTTTTTTGAATGGGATAGGCCCGGTTAATACAAAGAAAGTAATTGCCTATACCGGAAGTGTTGAGGGGCTGTTTAAGGAGAAAAAGCAAAATCTGCTAAAAATTCCGGGAATCGGACAATCTTTTATTGATAAGCTGGATCGGGATAACGCGATTCAGTTGGCTGAAGAAGAGTTAAAGTTTATTGCAGATAATCATATTCGTGTTAGTTTCTATTTAGAGAAAGATTATCCGCAAAGGCTTTTAAATTGTGCCGATTCGCCTTGCACGCTATATTATAAAGGAAATACTGATTTTAATGCGGCACGTACTATTAGTATTGTAGGAACCAGAAATGCCAGTGATTACGGACGGGAGATCTGCAATAAGCTGATACAGGATTTATCCGAAAAGGAGGTTAAGCCGTTAATTATAAGTGGTCTTGCTTATGGTGTTGATATTTGTGCCCATAAGGCAGCTTTGCGAAACCAATTGAAAACTGTTGCTGCAATAGGTCACGGATTGCATATGCTATATCCTTCGCAGCACAAAAGATATGCTGAGGAGATAGTTAACCAAGGGGCATTAATTAGTGAATTCACATCCAAAAGTAAATTCGATCCTAAAAATTTCGTTCGCAGGAACAGAATCATTGCAGGAATGGCAGATGCTACTATTGTTATTGAGTCAGCATCAAAAGGAGGTTCGTTGGTGACTGCCGATATTGCCAATTCGTACAACAGAGATGTTTTTGCATTTCCAGGCCGAACATCTGATAAAAGTTCTACGGGTTGTAATAAACTAATAAAAACGAATCAGGCTCACCTTATAGAGAGTGTTGCCGATTTGGAATACATATTAGGATGGGAAAATAAGAATAAGAGTCCTAAAACGGTTCAGACAAAATTATTTATTGAGCTATCTCCCGAAGAAGAGTCACTTGTTCAGGTACTTAAGGAGAAAGGTAACATGCCTATAGATAGCATTAGTCTGAAAACGTCATTTCCGATGAGTAAAGTGTCAAGTTTACTTCTGAAATTGGAATTTGAAGGCATAGTAAAGTCACTTCCGGGGAAAATCTACACTTTGAATACATGAATTTTATCATTTTTTTTTGATAAATGTTGTAGAGCAGAAAGGATGGTTTTGTAAGTAGCTGATAATCAATTGTAAAAAGTTTACGAAAACGTTGTAAAAAAAATATTAATTTAATTTGCGATTATGAAAAAATATATACTTTTGAACCAAGAACTAATATTTAAAACAACACAATCTAATTTAATTTCATAACATAGTTTGGCATGGAAGCAAAGATTAATGAATTCATGGAAGGCCTAAAGGCCAAAACTCCTGGAGAAGCAGAATTTCATCAGGCAGTTCAAGAAGTAGTAGAAACAGTTTGGGAAACTTATGATGCAAATCCTAAGTACAAAGCTGCGAAAATTCTTGATAAAATGTGTGAGCCGGAACGTACAATCATGTTTCGTGTACCATGGATCAATGATAATGGTGAAGTAGAAATCAACCGCGGATACCGTGTTGAATTCAATAGTGCAATTGGACCCTATAAAGGTGGATTACGTTTTCACCCATCGGTTACATTAAGTGCATTAAAATTTTTAGGCTTTGAGCAGACATTCAAAAACTCTTTAACAACATTACCTATGGGTGGTGGAAAAGGAGGTTCTGATTTCAATGCAAAAGGAAGATCAGATAACGAAATTATGCGTTTTTGTCAAAGTTTCATGACTGAGCTTTGCAGACACATCGGTCCTAATACTGATGTTCCTGCCGGGGATATCGGAGTAGGTGGTCGTGAGATTGGATATTTATTCGGACAATACAAGAGAATTCGTAACGAATTTGTTGGTGTATTAACTGGTAAAGGTCTTGAATTTGGTGGATCATTAATTCGTCCTGAAGCAACTGGATTTGGAGCTGTTTATTTCGCTCAGCATATGTTGGCAGAAAACAATGAAACCTTAAATGGTAAAATTGTTGCTCTTTCAGGTTTTGGTAATGTTACTTGGGGTGCTGCTCTTAAATTGGTAGAGTTAGGTGCTAAAGTTGTTACCATTTCGGGTCCTGATGGATATGTATATGATCAGGAAGGTTTAAATGCTGAAAAGATCGATTATTTATTGGATTTGAGAGCTTCTAATAATGATGTTGTTGCTCCTTATGCTGAAAAATTTGGTGCTAAATTCTTCCCTGGTAAAAAACCTTGGGAGGTTAAAGTTGATTTGGCTTTCCCTTGTGCAATTCAAAATGAGTTGAATTTAGAGGATGCTAAATTATTGGAAGCAAACGGATGTAAATATGTTGTTGAGACTTCAAACATGGGTTGTACTGCAGATGCAGCTTTCTATTTAGTGGATGCTATGGCTTTTGCTCCAGGTAAAGCGGCTAATGCTGGTGGTGTTGCTGTGTCTGGTTTAGAGATGTCACAAAACTCTATGCGTTTCAACTGGTCTACTGAAGAGGTGGATGAGAAGTTGGGTCGTATCATGAAAGATATTCACGATACTTGTGTTAAATTCGGAACAGAGAATGGACACATCAACTATATTAAAGGTGCTAATATTGGTGGTTTCGTAAAAGTTGCCGAAGCTATGTTGGCTCAAGGCTGCGTATAATATACTATATTGCCTACTATATAAAAGCCGGCTTTGCCGGCTTTTTTTAATTGATATTCGCTTATTATTAGTTTGGCAAGTCACTGCTGTTTGTATATGTTTGCACAAAAGTTGTGAAAGATGAAATTGATTGATACCCATTCCCATATATATTCAGATGATTTTAAAGATGATATTGAAGAAATCATCTCAAATTGCAGGAAAGTAAATATCGGGAAAATCCTGCTTCCTAATATTGATTCGGAATCGATACCAAAAATGAATCGATTGGTGAAACGTTTTCCTGATATGTGCGTGCCCATGATGGGACTTCACCCTACATCAGTAAAAGAAAACTACAGGGAAGAGTTGGAGAATTGTAAAGCCTGGCTTGCAAAAGGAGATTATTGTGCGATTGGTGAAATAGGTATGGATTTGTATTGGGACAAAGCTTTTGTGAAAGAACAGCAAATTGTTTTCGATACTCAGATTAATTGGGCACTTGAAAGAGAGCTTCCAATTGTTATTCATGCCAGAGATTCATTCGATGAGATTTTTGAAATATTGGAATCTTATCGCAATAGTAATTTAAAAGGTGTGTTTCACAGCTTTACCGGAAATACGGAGCAAGCTGTAAAAGCAATTGGTTTTGGATTTCTGTTAGGGATTAATGGAATTGTAACCTTTAAGAATTCCGGACTTGATAAAACAGTCGGATCTATTGGATTGGATCATCTGATTTTGGAAACTGATGCCCCTTATCTGGCGCCTGTGCCAAAGAGGGGAAAAAGAAACGAAAGCTCGTACTTGGTTCATATTGCAAGTAAGCTTTCTGAAATTTATCAGCTTAGCTTAGATGAGGTGGCCAAAATAACAAGTGCAAATGCGGAAAAATTATTCAATATTGAATTGAAGTAAAATGGAACAGAAACAAACTTCTATTTTAATAATATATACCGGAGGAACCATTGGTATGGTGAACGATCCTGAAACGGGTTCGTTGAAACCATTTGATTTTGATCATATCCTAAAGCAGGTTCCGGAATTGAACGGATTTGGGTTTAAATTGGAATCAATAGCTTTTGAGCCATTGATCGATTCATCAAACTTAAATCCGAAGGTATGGATAAAGATTGTTGAAATAATAAAAGAGAATTATCAGAAATTTGATGGCTTTGTTGTATTGCATGGAACGGATACCATGTCGTACACTGCTTCAGCCTTGAGTTTTATGCTGGATAATCTGCAGAAACCAGTTATCCTTACCGGATCTCAATTGCCAATAGGTACATTAAGAACAGACGGGAAAGAGAATTTAATTACAGCTATTGAAATTGCCGCGGCTTATCAAAACGGACAAGCTATGGTGCCTGAAGTTTGTGTTGTGTTTGAGAATAAGCTTTTTCGAGGCAATCGAACAACAAAGCACAATGCAGAGCATTTTAATGCATTTCATTCTTATAATTATCCTGATCTGGCAAAGATTGGAATTCATATCAATTATAATTATTCGGCAATTCATTATCCCAGTCAAGTGGGAGAACTAGAAATATCAACCTCTTTGGATCTAAATATTGCGATCTTAAAGATATTTCCAGGTATAAATAAGACTGTGGTTGACTCCATTCTTAACAGTAAAGGATTGAGAGCTGTAATAATGGAAACATATGGAGCGGGAAATGCACCTACAGATAAGTGGTTTATAGACTCAGTTAAAGCTGCAATCGAGAAGGGGATAATCGTATATAATGTTACTCAATGTGCTGCTGGAAGTGTTGAGATGGGCTTGTATGAAACTAGTCTGGAGCTATTACATGCAGGTGTTGTTAGTGGTAGAGATATAACTACTGAGGCTGCGGTAACCAAACTTATGTATGTGTTGGGGAAAAACTTAAATTCAGAACAAATCAAATTCCTTTTAAATAAATCTTTGAAAGGTGAATTAAGCCAATAGTTTATTTGTTTTTCACATTTTTTTTGTAATTTGGTGCACTGTTTAGTCCCTTCTGTATTACATAAAATTAAATTCATGATTATCATGGAAAACAGATGTAGAAAGACTTTTCTTAATAAAAGGAATATTCAACTAAGTAATTAGTTGTTTTAGAGATCGTAATCGTTTAATTTTGTAAAAAATAATTTCGTTAATTAAAATTTGAAAAACAGACTATGAAAAAGTTATTTGCATTTATAGCAGTTATCGGGATGCTAAGCTTAGGAGCGTCAACAAACGTATTTGCTCAGGATGAGACAGCAGAACAAGCTACCGTAGATACAACGCAAGTTGCTGGGGAAGTTGCAGAAGAAGTTGTTGAAAAAGCAAGCCCGGTAATGGAAGAGGAAGCTATCGAAAGTACTTCTTTTCACCAAGTTGTGAAAAAACAATTCATCCAAGGTGGTGCGATGTTTATGAGTTTTGTATTGTTAACACTTATTTTAGGTTTAGCTCTTTCTATCGAAAGAATCATTTACTTGAATATGTCGACAACTAATACTAAAAAATTGTTCGCTAATCTTGAAGATGCATTGAACAACGGTGGCGTTGAAGCAGCTAAAGAAGTTTGTAGAAATACTCGTGGCCCTATTGCCAGTATTTTCTACCAAGGTCTTGATCGTATCGATGAAGGTATTGAAGTAGTTGAGAAATCAGTTGTTTCTTACGGTTCTGTTCAAATGGGTCTTTTAGAAAAAGGTCTTTCCTGGATTGGTTTGATGATTGGTCTGGCTCCTATGTTAGGATTTATGGGTACTGTAATTGGTATGATCGACGCTTTCGATTCTATCCAGTCTATGGGTACTATTTCTCCGGCAGCTGTAGCAGGTGGTATTAAAGTTGCTTTGATTACTACTGTATCTGGTTTGATCGTTGCTATGATCCTTCAGGTATTCTATAACTACTGTACTTCAAAAATTGACAGTATTGTGAACAACATGGAAGATGCTTCTATCTCTCTTCTTGATATCCTTGTAAAATACAACATGAAAAAATAATTTTAGACTATGTCAAATACATTGAGTAAATATTTAAATATTCTCACCTATGTAATGATTGGTCTAACAGCAATTTTTGTTGCCATGTTTTACTTAGGTGGTGATCTACCAAATCAAGCGGATCAAACACCTGTTTATACTGATGTTTTAATACAGTGGGCAAAAGCATTGTTTATTGTTTGTGCTGGTTTGGCTTTGGGTTTTCCTATCATTCAGTTAGTGACTAATCCTAAAGGAGCTGTTAAAGGTTTGGGTGGATTAGTTGGTTTGGGATTGGTAATCCTTATTGCTTATTCATTATCAGATGCAACATTGTTAGATCTTCCTGGTTATACCGGTGCTGATAACACTCCTGGAGCACTGCAATTTGCAGATACTGTATTGTACACCATGTACATTTTAGGTGTTGGAACAGTTGCAGCTATTGTTGTGACCGAAGTATTAAGAAAATTACGTTAAGTAAATGATCCGGGTTTTAATTTCGGATCGATATACCTTTAGATTATAATATTATGGCAAGAAAAACACCAGAGATTAATTCTAGTTCGATGGCCGATATTGCATTCTTGTTGTTAATTTTCTTCTTGGTTTCGACGACTATGGACATTGATACAGGTATCTATAAAAAGTTACCACCAATTCCAGAGGAAGAGGAAATAGACGCACCAAAGGTTAAACAACGTAATGTTTTAGCTATTTTGGTGAACCGCAACGATGACTTATTGGTTAATGGAGAAGTTCTTAGTATTTCGCAATTGCGCGAAAAAACAAAGGAATTTATCCTGAACCCGCTAAATAGTGCAGATTTACCTGAGAAAAAACTTACTACAATCCCGTTTTTTGGAGATGTAATGGTTTCAAAAGGTTTGGTTTCTTTGCAAAATGACCGCGGAACCAGTTACGAAATGTACATTAAAGTACAGGACGAACTTGCAGCAGCATCTCGTGAATTAAAAGATGAGAAGGCAATGCAAAAGTGGAACAAGAAATATGCAGACTTGAATGAGGAGCAGCAGGATGCTGTTAGGGATTATGTGCCAATGCAAATTTCTGAAGCTGAACCTAAAAATGTGGGAGGAAAAAAATAATGGGAAAATTTAAAAAAGGTGGTTCTAAGGAGCTTCCGGAAATTTCGACAGCTTCTCTTCCTGATATCGTATTCATGCTTTTATTTTTCTTCATGGTTAGTACAACTATGCGTGAAGTGGAATTGAATGTAGATATCATGGTTCCAAGTGCAAAAGAAATCGTGAAATTGGAAAAAAAGGATCTTGTTAGTAACATCTATGTAGGTGTTCCAATGAGAAAATTTGCAAAAACGATGGGTACTGAACCACAAATTCAATTGAATGATCAATTTTCAACAGTTGATGATATTCAGGCTTTTATTGCTGCTGAAAGAGAAGCAAGAAAAGAGGAATTACGAAACAAGTTGACTACTTCTCTTAAAGTTGATCAATATACCAAGATGGGTATTATTATCGACATTAAGCAAGAACTTAGAAAAGCAAGTTCGTTAAAGTTGAATTATTCTACACGTGAAACAGCGGAATAATATTCCAGGTTTATACATATTTAAAAGAGAGTCCAAACGGACTCTCTTTTTTTTTGCTGAAACTTTATTGTTCTTCCATTTTGAATAGTGTCTTTCTCAAGTCAATGCGTTTCATAAACACTTTAGATGTGATTTGTTGAAAGTGATAATTGTTTGAGGAGTATTCTTTTTTGATTGTATCCAATGGAATAAAATAGAAAAGCCAATCGATAATTATCGATTGGCTTTTTTGTGACCCGTACAGGATTCAAACCTGTGACCTTCAGAACCGGAATCTGACGTTCTATTCAGCTGAACTAACGGGCCGATTACGTGTGCAAATTTAGAAAAATATTTTGTTCTGCATCGCATCTAAATACATTCCTGTAAAGAAATATAATTCATTGTTTTAAACTTACATGCCTAAACCATTAGAATCCATATCTTAATAAAATAATACTTCCTTCTTAAACTCGGTAAATATTTATAAACTTTTGCTAATTTTGCGCTTTGAAACGCAAGAAATAACCATATTTTATCAAGATTAGCATGGAGTACAACTTTAAAGAAATAGAACAAAAGTGGCAGAAGTATTGGACTGAAGAGAAAACCTACAAAGTTGAAGTGAATTCTGAAAAGCCCAAATTTTATGTGCTCGATATGTTTCCATATCCTTCGGGGGCTGGTTTGCATGTTGGTCACCCACTCGGATATATCGCTTCGGATATATATTCCCGCTATAAAACTTTAAAGGGATTTAATGTGCTTCATCCGATGGGGTATGATGCTTATGGCTTGCCTGCTGAGCAATATGCGATCCAAACAGGACAGCATCCCGCTATTACTACAGAAACAAATATTACCAGATATCGCCAGCAATTAAACAAAATTGGCTTTTCATACGATTGGGATCGTGAAGTTCGTACTTGCGAGCCTGATTATTATAAGTGGACTCAATGGGCATTTATTCAAATGTTCAACCACTATTTCAATATCGATTCACAAAAAGCAGAATCAATTGAGTCATTAGTTACACAATTTGAGCTTTCAGGAAATGGAAAAGTGAATGCTGCCTGTTCAGAAACAGAAGTGTTTACTGCTGATGAGTGGAAAGGCTTTTCTGATATCGAAAAGCAAACTGTTCTTTTAAACTACAGATTGGCATATTTAGCCGATACAATGGTTAACTGGTGTCCTAAATTAGGTACCGTTTTAGCGAATGATGAGGTGAAAGACGGAGCTTCTCTTCGCGGAGGACACCCTGTTGAGCAAAAGAAAATGCGTCAATGGTCATTGCGTGTTTCTGCCTACGCAAAACGTTTGTTGGACGGTTTGGATAATTTGGAATGGACTGATTCTTTAAAAGAGATTCAGAAAAACTGGATTGGACGTTCTGTTGGTGCTGAAGTTAACTTTGGCGTGAAAGGTTCTGATCTGAAAATGGAGATTTTTACTACCCGCCCTGACACCATTTTTGGTGTTACTTTTATGGTTTTAGCGCCGGAGAGCGATTTGGTGAAGGAATTAACGACTCCAGATTGTCAGGCAAATATTGATGCTTACATTGAGGCAACCAGCAAAAGAACAGAAAGAGAGCGTTTGGCCGATGTTAAAACGGTAAGCGGTGCATTTACAGGTGCATATGCAATTCATCCTTTTACAGGCAAGGAAATACCTGTTTGGGTGAGTGATTATGTGCTTGCCGGATATGGAACAGGTGCAATTATGGCGGTGCCGGCTCATGATAGCCGCGATTATGCTTTTGCAAAACACTTCGACTTGCCGATTGTTCAGGTGGTGTCAGGTGGTGATATTTCTGAGGAATCCTACGATGCCAAAGAAGGACAATCCATGAACTCTGATTTTTTGAATGGATTGGATGTAAAAGATGCTATTGTAAAGGCAAACGAGGAAGTTGAAGCCAGAGGTTTAGGAAAGAAAAAAATTAACTACAGATTGAGGGATGCTATCTTCTCTCGTCAAAGATATTGGGGAGAACCTTTTCCTGTTTATTTTAAAGATGGTATGCCTCAAATGATGGATTTGGATGAGCTGCCTTTAGAATTGCCTGAGATTGATAAATACCTTCCAACAGAGAGCGGAGAACCACCTTTAGGACGCGCAAAAGATTGGATTACTGAAGATGGATATCCAATTGAATTGAATACAATGCCTGGTTTTGCGGGATCATCGGCTTACTATTTACGATATATGGATCCTCGTAACAATGATGCATTGGTTTCTGCCGAAGCAAATGAATACTGGCAGGATGTTGATCTGTATATTGGTGGTACCGAGCATGCTACGGGGCACTTAATCTATTCACGTTTTTGGAATAAATTCCTTTTCGATATCAATGAAGTATGTAAGGATGAACCTTTCAAGAAATTGATCAACCAGGGAATGATTCAGGGACGATCGAATTTTGTTTATCGTGATAAGAAATCCAATAAATACATTTCTCACGGATTAATAGGGGAATACGATACCACAGCCCTTCATGTTGATGTGAATATTGTGAAAAATGATGTTCTTGATTTGGAAGCCTTTAAAAACTGGATGCCTGAATATAAGAATGCAGAATTTATTTTAGAAGACGGAAAATACCATTGTGGCTGGGCTGTTGAAAAGATGTCTAAGTCCATGTTTAATGTGGTAAATCCTGACGTAATTGTTGAAGAATACGGAGCTGATACTTTGCGTTTATACGAAATGTTTTTGGGACCGTTGGAAGCGCATAAGCCATGGGATACAAATGGAATAGATGGAGTTCATAAATTCCTGAAAAAATTATGGCGGTTGTTTCATAATGAAACAGGTGAATTTGAATTGACAAGCAGTGAGCCAACCCAAGACGAATTAAAGGTTCTTCACAAAACCATTAAGAAAATACAGGATGATATTGAGCGTTTTTCATTCAATACCTCAGTTTCAGCTTTCATGATTTGTGTGAATGAGTTGTATACTTTGAAGTGTAACAATAAAGCCGTTCTTGAAAATCTTTTGGTTATTCTTGCTCCTTTTGCACCTCATGTTGCTGAAGAACTATGGGCTTTATGCGGGAATGCAACAAGTATAACGAAGGCAGATTTCCCGGAGTTCAACGAAAGTTTCGTTCAGGAAAATAATCATAAATATCCAGTTTCATTTAATGGTAAAATGAGATTTATATTGGAATTACCAGTAGGTCTGAGTAGGGATGAAATTGAAAAGGAAGTTCTTTCTTTAGAAAAATCTCAAAAATGGATTGATGGAAAAACGCCAAAGAAAATTATTATTGTTCCTAATAAGATTATAAATATAGTAGTATAAATAAATTATTCAAATAAGTTCTTGGCTTTAAGCTTTGTTGACTATTTGACAACAAAACTTAAAGCTTTTTTTTGATATGAGATGAAAATAAACTATTCTGAATTAAAATCCCTGATAATAATTACAGTCGGGATGGCAATATATTGTTTTAGTTGGGCTGCCTTTTTAATTCCATCCGGTATAATCGGAGGAGGGGTTAGTGGTATTGGCACATTAATTTATTTTGCAAGCGTAAAAGCAATTCCTGTTGGCTATTCCTATTTTATTATTAATGCCTTTTTAATACTGATAGCTCTAAAAATATTGGGTAGTAAATTTGGTGTTAAAACAGTATTTGCAATTATTGTGGGGTCGGTATTACTTTCAGTTTTGCCGAAACTTATTCCTGAACCTTTAGTGAATGAGAAATTTATGGCTGCAATTATTGGAGGTGCATTATCCGGAATTGGAGTTGGTATCACGATATCTCAGGGGGGGAGTTCCGGAGGTACTGATATTATAGCAATGATTATCAATAAATACAAAAACATCAGTCCCGGACGTATTATATTATATCTCGATATTTTTATCATTGCTTCATCCTATATCGTGTTTAAAGATGTACCTACCATTGTGTATGGTTACGTGGTAATGTCTATTACAGCTTACGCTATTGATATGGTGATTTCCGGATCGAAACAATCTGCTCAGCTTTTTATTATTTCGACAGAGTTTGAGAAGATTGCCAATGAAATTACCGGAACCATGAACAGGGGAGTGTCGGTGATGGATGCAACAGGCTGGTACTCAAAAGAAAATAAAAAGATATTGATGGTTGTGGTTCGAAAACATGAAGCTCCATCAATATTTAAATTAGTAAAACAAATCGATGGAAATGCTTTTATATCAATGGGATCGGTAATGGGGGTTTATGGCTTAGGTTTTGAAGAAATAAGAGGGTAGTTATTATGAAAAAAAGCAGTTCGATACAAATGTCAAAATTTGATTTTCAATCATACCTAATTATCACAATAGGCCTGTTGGTCGGTTCGCTTGCGTGGACCGGGTTTATTATTCCTGCAGAAATTGTAGGTTCAGGTGTTGGTGGTATTGCAACTATGATTTACTATGTTACAGGTTTTAAGGTTGGATATAGTGTTTTTCTTATCAACTCTGTTTTTCTTCTTGTGGCATTGCGTGTATTGGGTTTTGGTTTTGGGGTTAAAACCATTTATGGAATTACTGTTCTTTCCTTTTTTCTTTGGCTGTTTCAGTCCTTAATAACAGAACCTTTGGTTTCTGATCGATTCATGTGTGCTATCATTGGAGGAATACTGGCCGGTGCCAGTGCCGGAATGATATTGTCACGTGGTGGTAGTACAGGTGGAACTGATATTCTGGCGATGATGATTAATAAGTATAAGAATTACAGTCCCGGACAATTGTTACTTACTATTGATGTTGTTATTATTTCGTCTTCGTATCTGTTAGAGCATTCGATTGAACAGGTTGTGTATGGATTTGTTACAATGGGAGTAAGTGCCTATTGTGTTGATATGATTATTGAGGGAAGTAAACAGTCTGTACAGATCTTTATTTTTACACGAAAGCCTGATGAGATCAGAAAAGAGGTTGTTTATTCTCTTGATCAGGGAATAACTGTTCTTAGCGCAACAGGTGGTTTTAGTGGAGAAGATGTTAAAGTATTAATGCTGTTGGCCAGGAAAAGAGAGTCTCAAACCATTTTGAATATGATTAAGCTGGTGGATCCGGATGCATTTATTTCTCTGGGAAGCGTAATGGGAGTTTACGGAAAGGGATTCGATAAGATTAAATAGCAATTTCTTAAAAAAGCTTAAAACAGATATCTGTCAGTAATATTAGTTGTGTGACTATAAAAACAGTTATACCTTTAGGCCTCACAAAAATAAATATCCATGATAAAAAAATTCTTGAACTATAGGTTTCTATTAATTGCAGGTGCCGTTTTGGTAGGTTTAATTATATTTAAATGGTATTCAAACAAAGAGTTAGTAGAACAAATTGATCAGGAAGAAGTGGTAATTGACTCCTCAGAGGTAGCGCAGGTGCATTTAAAATATGGATTTCCCATTGAAGAGTTTTCTGTAGAAACTAATAAGGTAAAACGAAATCATAGCTTATCAACGATATTACGGCAATATGATGTTAGTTTTGGTACTATTGATAATATTGCAAGGAAAGCAAAGAAGGTTTTTAATGTCAGAAGGATTAAGTCCGGGCATGAGTATTCGGTTCTTTTCACCAAAGACAGTTTGAAAACGCCGGAGTACTTTATTTATGAAAACACTCCCGTTGAATATATCGTATTCGATTTGCGCGATACTCTGGATGTATTTAAGGGTGAAAAGGAAATTATTAAACATAGGAAGCAAATAAAAGGAAGTATTGAGTCGTCGTTATGGAATGCAATGGTTGAAGCCAATTCTGATCCTTTACTATCGATTGAACTTTCCGATATTTACGCCTGGACTATTGATTTTTTTGGCATAGGGAAGGGTGATCAGTTTAATGTTATATACGAAGAATCATATGTGGATGACAAACCAATTCATCAAATAAAAGTGATTGCTGCAAATTTTGTACACCATAACTCAGATAATTATGCTTTTGCATTTGTTGAAGGTGATAAAGAAGCTTACTTTGATGAAGAAGGTAAGAGTCTGCAGAAAGCATTTTTAAAAGCTCCTTTGCGGTATTCACGAATTAGCTCTAAGTTTTCTAATAACAGGTATCATCCTGTTTTGAAAAGGTATCGGGCCCATCATGGTGTTGATTACGCAGCGCCCACAGGTACACCTGTTCACACAATTGGTGATGGGGTTATTACCAAAAGAGGATATCAGGCAAATGGTGGAGGAAACTATCTTACTATTAAGCACAATAGCGTTTACACAACAACTTATATGCATCTTTCCCGGTTTGCTAAAAGAATGAATTCCGGCACCAGAGTTAAGCAGGGTGAAACAATCGGATATGTTGGAGCAACCGGTCTTGCAACCGGTCCTCATTTAGATTTTAGAGTTTATAAAAATGGAACTCCAATAAATCCATTGAATATGAAATCGCCTCCAGTGTCCCCAGTGAAAGAAGAAAACGTGCTTAGATACAAGCAGGAAATGGAGAAGTTGATGCAGGAACTGAATCCGAAGGAAGCAATTACTTTAGAGTAATTGCTCAATTATTTTAGGGAAGAATTCATGTTCCAGTTTGTGAATTTTTTCAGCAACATCTTCTGCAGAATCATTGGGCGAAATAGTGCATTTGGCTTGAAATACGATTTTCCCTTCATCATATTTCTCATTTACCATATGAATGGTAATGCCGCTTTCGTTCTCTTTATTATCAACAACTGCCTGATGGACTTTCATGCCATACATTCCTTTTCCACCATATTTTGGCAAAAGGGCAGGGTGAATATTAACAATAGAATTGGGATATTTACGCAGTAAATTAAGAGGAAGCAACCAAAGAAATCCTGCTAAAACAACAAAATCGACCTTTTTTTCAGCCAAAAAATCAATTATTTTATTCGTTTCATTAAATTCTGACCGGGAAAAAATTAAAGTTGGAATATTTAGGCTTCTTGCTCTGGAAAGTACAAAGGCATTGGCGTTGTTGGAAAGTATTGCCGAAATCTCGAATTCGGGTTTGTCGCTAAAATACCTTACAATATTTTCAGCATTACTACCTGATCCAGAGGCAAATATAGCTAGTCGTTTCATGTTGTATTTTCAAATGTAACTAAAACACACAAATATATGCAAAAGGCATTTCGCAGTGAAATAATTTCGCAGAAAAGGAAAAAGAATTACCTTTGACCGCAACTTTGTGAAATAAATTTGAATTATTTAGAGTAAATTTATTTCTTTGCACAGTTGAAAATTAATTAGTTTAAATATTTAATCACTTAAAATTTTAAAGTTATGTCTGATATTGCATCTAGAGTAAAAGCTATCATAGTTGATAAGTTGGGTGTGGACGAAACTGAGGTAACACTTGAGGCTAGTTTCACTAACGATCTTGGAGCTGATTCATTGGATACAGTTGAGCTTATCATGGAATTCGAAAAAGAATTTAATATCGCTATTCCAGACGATCAAGCAGAAAACATTGGTACTGTAGGTGACGCTATTTCTTACATCGGAGAAAACGCTAAGTAATTATTAACCAGAACCTTTTTTATGGAATTTAGAAGAGTAGTAGTAACTGGGCTCGGAACAATTAACCCAATTGGTAATTCTGTTGCCGAATATTGGGATAGTTTGGAGAACGGAGTGGGTGGATCAGGATTGATTACTCATTTTGATGCTTCAAAGTTCAAAACTCAGTTTGCTTGCGAAGTTAAAAATTTCGAGCCTAATGATCATTTCGACCGCAAGGAAGTTAGAAAATTAGATTTGTATGCTCAGTATGCTTTGGTTGCGGCCAAACAAGCTATTGAAGATTCAAATCTTGACCTTGAATCGGAAGATTTAACAAAGGCTGGAGTAATCTGGGGTTCTGGTATTGGCGGAATTAAAACTTTCTTAGATGAAGTTACAGGATATGCAAACGGGGATGGAACTCCTCGTTTCTCTCCTTTTTTCATTCCTAAGATGATTTCTGATATTGCCGCCGGTCATATTTCAATGAAATATGGATTCCAAGGACCTAATTATGGTACTGTTTCTGCATGCGCTTCGGCTTCACATGCAATGATTGATGCAATGAATTACATCCGTTTGGGTAAAGCTAATATCTTTATTACAGGAGGTTCTGAAGCATCTATCAATGAAGCAGGGTTGGGTGGATTTAATTCTATGCAGGCATTATCTACAAACAACGAAGAGTATAAAACTGCATCTCGTCCGTTCTGTAATACCCGTGACGGTTTTGTTATGGGTGAAGGAAGTGGTTGCTTGATATTTGAAGAATATGAGCACGCCAAAAAACGAGGAGCAAAAATTTACGCTGAAATTGTTGGTGGTGGAATGTCTGGTGATGCTTATCACCTAACAGCAACTCATCCGGAAGGAAGAGGTGCGATTAACGCTATGAAAATGGCGTTAGAAGACGCTTGTCTGAAACCAGAAGAAATTGATTATATCAATGTTCATGGAACTTCAACACCTGTAGGTGATATTCCTGAAACAAAAGCGGTTCAGACTGTGTTTGGCGATCATGCCTATAAATTGAACATTAGTGCTACAAAATCAATGACTGGTCACTTGCTGGGAGCAGCAGGAGCTGTTGAAGCTATTGCCTGTATTTTGGCAATAAATAATCAAACTGTTCCTCCTACAATTAACTTTAGCGAGGCGGATCCTAACATTGATGAAAAACTAAACCTTACACTTCATAAGGCTCAGAAACGCGAAATTCGCACAGCTTTGAGTAATACATTTGGGTTTGGTGGTCATAATGCTTCAGTTATTTTCAAATCATTCATTGAATAATTTGTGGTAAAGTCTATATTTCAATCCATAAAACTTTTTTTCTATCCTGAAAGGGAGTTTTATGGATTGTTTTTTGATTCACTGGGAGTTAAACCTAATAATCCGGATTTGTATGAGCTCGCTTTCATACACAAATCTGCAACCATCCAAAAAAAAGGTTACGGTTTAAACAATGAACGTCTCGAATATCTTGGGGATGCTATTCTTGGTGCTATAATCGCCGATATTCTATACAAGTACTTTCCCAATAAGGACGAAGGTTTTCTTACCCAAATCAGATCTAAAATTGTCAGCAGGCAATCCTTAAATAAGCTGGCAGTTAAAATTGAACTCGACAAGCAGGTTGTCTCCAATGTGAACTTGAATAATAACAAGCATATTTACGGAGATGCATTTGAAGCTTTTATTGGAGCTATTTATCTCGATCAGGGGTACGACAAAACAAGAAAATTTATCGAAGATAAGATTTTTAGAACACACATTAATTTGGAAGAAGTGGTTACTGTTGAAACCAATTTTAAAAGTAAATTGATTGAGTGGGCTCAAAAAAATAAGAAAGATGTTTATTTTGATACACACGAAGGTGGTATTGATGATGCATTGAATTTGCCTTTGTTTACTTCTGAAGTTGAGGTGGAAGAAGTGAAAATGGGAACCGGAAAAGGCACATCTAAAAAGGAAGCACAACAAAAAGCGGCTCAGGAAGCTCTTACACGAATAAGTCAAATGGAATTGGCTTGCTAAATCTCTTCGGTTACATCCTGTTATTGATTTTCAAAAAGAAATTTGCGGTTGGTTTTAAGTTAAAGGGGGATTTTAACGTCTTGTTTGGTGCATGAAACGGCATAAAAAAAAGGACGGTAACCACAACCGCCCTTTCATCTAACTATTAACCAAAATTTTTAATCAAGGAGATTGTTTCTTATAGATTCGCTCTCCGTTGGCAAATATAGTGTCAAATTATTAACTTCAAAGTCGTTTTTGTGAAAATTTATCAAAAAACAGCCGTTTTTGTCTAAAATAGATTAAATCCAAATCTATAAAGTGGCGATGAGTTTTGGTAACCGAAATTTTGGTAATTGTATCCATTTAAACTTGTGTTAAAGATTGTTAAGCTGGAATAGCTGCAGCTGCTTTTTTTTATATTTGTATCTATGAATCAAAAATATATTTGGCTTGTAACAATTGTACTCTGTATTTCCTTATCTGGATTGATATTGGTTCAGATTAACTTTTTTCAGTCAGCCTCTAAAATTAAAGAAGAACAACTGGCGCTTACAGTTAGTAAGGCTCTGGATCAGGTTGTCTCAGAATTAGAAAGAGCAGAAAAAGAGCAGATTATTTTGGAAGGTGATGTTTCCAATTTTACTAATGGTACAATTATCAGTTCTAAAAGTTCAGGGTTTAATATAAATATACCGATGGATTTTACTCATGAGAAAGCCAGATTGAGTTTTTATTCGGAGAATACAAAATATGATATTGGGGAAGGGGTCATAAATCCGGATGGTTTATCTGTACTTTCTAAAATGCAGATGCAATTTAATAAAACGATAAATACCGGCAATTCATATGCGTTGATAGCCGGACAATTGGCTAATTCACGGCTTCCGTTAAGCGAAAGAATTAAAATGGAAAAATTGCCTCAGCTTATTCAGGAAAAACTTCGTGAAAATGGAATTAAGCTGAATTTTGAGTATGCAGTAAAATCAAACAACAAATTCGAAAAAAGATCAAAGAATTATTTTCGAAATCCTTCTTTCGAAAAATACAGCAAGCAGTTGTTTCCCAATGATTTTTTCTCCAATCTAAACTTTTTATATATTTATTTTCCCGGGCAGCAGAGGTATATGTTACAGTCATACTCTTTGTTACTTCCATCTTTCATATTGACTCTGGTTTTAATTCTTTCCAGTGCATTCACGATTTTCATTATTTTTCGTCAGAAAAGGTTATCGAATATAAAGAATGACTTCATTAATAATATGACTCATGAGTTTAAAACTCCTATTGCGACTATTTCGTTAGCTTCTCAGATGTTGAAGGATAATACTGTTACTACAACCGCATCAACAAGAGATCATATTGCTAAGATTATTAATGACGAAAGTCGGAGACTAACCTATCAGGTTGAGAAAGTTTTGCAGATGGCGGTTTTTAATGAGGTTAGAATGAAATTGAAATTGAAGACAATAAGTGTTCATAAAATAATTCAAAATTTATTACCTAACTTTACTATAAGAGTTGAAGACAGAAAGGGGAATATGTATCAGAATATTGATGCAGAGCATGATCTGGTAATGGCTGATGAGGTTCATTTAAGTAATGTAATTGCGAATTTATTGGATAATGCCATTAAATACTGTAAAGATGCTCCGGAACTTAGTATTAGTACAAGAAATAAAAATAAGGGTATTGTTATTACGGTTACAGATAACGGCATTGGAATTTCGAAAGAAGATCAAAAAATGATTTTTGAGCGTTTTTTTAGAGTACATACGGGAAATGTTCATGACGTTAAAGGATTTGGTTTGGGATTGTCTTACGTTAAAAAGATAGTAGATGCCCATAATGGACAGGTTAGTGTTGACAGTATACCTGATAAAGGATCCAAATTTGAAATATATCTTCCCTTAAAAAAATAGATACATATGGAACAAGTTAAAATTTTATTAGCAGAAGATGACGCTAACCTAGGACTTCTGTTAAAAGAGTATTTGGTTGCAAAAGGCTACAACACCACACTTCGTGAAGATGGCGATAAGGCATACGATGAATTTTTAAAAAATCCATATGATCTGTGTATTTTTGATATCATGATGCCGCATAGGGATGGTTTTACTTTGGCCAAGGATATTCGTTTGATCAATAGTGAGATTCCAATCATTTTCCTAACTGCAAAGTCGATGAAAGAAGATGTTCTGGAGGGTTTTAAGTTGGGAGCCGATGATTATATGACAAAGCCATTTAGTATGGAAGAGTTATTGGTTCGTATCGAAGCTGTTCTAAGAAGAACTTCAGGGGTAAAAAGTGAAAATACCCAGGAGGAGTTTAAATTAGGGCGCTTTTTATTCGATTCAAAGAAACAGTTTCTTCAGGATGGTGAATCAACAATTAAGCTGACAACGAAAGAATCAGAATTGTTAAAACTTCTCTGTAATAATGTGAATAAAGTTTTGGAACGAAATTTAGCTCTTAGAACGATCTGGTCGGATGATAATTATTTTAATGCCAGAAGTATGGATGTGTATATTACTAAGCTAAGAAAGCATTTAAAGCCTGAGCCGGGCATTGAAATCATCAATGTTCATGGTCGAGGATATAAACTAATCATGTAATTGTTACCTGATATAGAAAACGCCGGTTATTTGACCGGCGTTTTTTTATGAGATATTTATTCTGAAACCTTTTCAGTAGAATCAGATTGTTCTGCTTTCTTTTCTTTTTTAGTGACTTCTTTTTCGCGTTGTATCATATCCTGATACATACTCCGCATGAATTTAATCCCAAATTGCAAAGCGTCTTTTTTGCTCTGAAAATTTGATTTGATTAATTGATGCATACTTAATTCTTCACTCGGATCATCGGTATAATAGAAAATATCAATATTAGGTCTGTTCCCTTTCTTTTTGATTTCCATTCCGAACCAGGTTTCGAATTCCTGGTCTCCTACTTTAATATGACGTACAAATTTTATCATCTTCTGATTTTTTTTCCGTTGCGAAGATACTTCATTTTTTTTAAAGGATGAATATTCAAATTTGAGATGGTATAAAAAAAGAGGATCTTCAATTGAAGATCCTCTAGATTTAAAAAGTAACTTACTTATCATAATGAAAGCTGAGGGTTGGTAACATCAGAAAGTATCTCATGATAGCGACCCGAATAATTTTCCAGACACCAATTTTTAAGTTTCTCAAAATCAGTTGGTGTTAGCCACTGAAAGGCTTTTGTCAACTCTTTACGAAAAAGAGCAAAATCAAAACTTACATTAGCGAGGACGATTTTTGTTTGTTCAAGCATGATTATTCAAGTTTATAGTGTTTAACAGAACTTGTTCCACTAAGCTACAATTTTCTTTGAGGATTGAAGAATACATTAAGAAGTCTTAACATTTTTTACGGTTTTATTAATGTAAGCTTATTCATTTATTGTTCTCAGGTTGAAGGCGTAAAAAAAGGAGCTGCTATAGCTCCTCATTCTGTTTTTTTTCCAACTCTTTAATCTTCTTTTCCTGATTGTTCAATAATACCATCGAAATTGTAAGAATGAACATGACAATCAGTTCAATATAGATTCCGCTCCTGTCAGGAGTTTCTGCCGAAGAGTTCAGGAGGTTTAATATTGCAGCCACCATAATTAAAAAGGTGGACATGATTAGCAGGAGTTTAATTAGTTTCATGTGTTTTTAATTTTAGCGAATCTTAATAGGTGAGTTGCGGAGTATATATTCCAGATGAATTTTATTTATAGAATGAAATTATTAAAAAATCAGTTCAAAAAAAAATGGCCTTCCTAAGAAAGCCATAGTATTTTATTTGTCAGGGACAAAATCCGGTTTTTTTAATTCCAATCTGTTTTTTACAGGATTCGCATAGATTTCCAGGAATATATGATTTAATCTTTCAAGATTTCCATCATCCGGATTAATTTTCTTTTCCATGTGCTTTAAGAAAAGATCTTTTTCTTCAGATGTATATTTATCCGCGAACTCATCCGTTTTGTTTACGATATCGTAGGCAATGTAATTGTCAGGCCAAAGTTTGTAGTTCTTGTGTATTCTGTAGTCAATCAAATCAGCAAGAGCTTTGAATTTATCTCTGCTGTCATCCATTTCTTCAATAACGTCAAGCATTATGGAGATCGGTTTTCCGATGACAAAATTAACGCGGCCTTTTTCATTAACCATTCCTTTGATCATGCTTCGTAAATCGTCCTTAGGAGTTTTCTTAAAACCTTCTTCGGTTTCTTTTTTGTATACTTCTAAGGTTTTCATTGCATCGCATGGCTCGTATTCGTATGAAATAGCAACAGGAACAATTCGTAAGCTTTTAAAGTGCTCAGAGAAAGTAACATCTCCACTCATTTGCAGCATTTTCAACAAGCTCTGTTGAGTTCTGTCATCACCATCTTTGGTGCGTCCTTCTCGTTGTGCTATCCAAATAGATGATTTTTTAGTGTTTAATGCATACTGTATGTAAGATGATAATTGCTTAGAGCTGGTAAGCATCTGACGAACAGTTACGTTTCTTTGTACAACGAAGCTTTTGTTTAGTTTAACTAAATCGGCTATCCAAGGTTGAATTAAAAGATTACTGCCAATAGCGATTTCAGTTGTTTCAAAACCATTGTTGTAAAGCATCACGTTAAGTAAGGCTGAATCCAAAATGATATCTCTATGATCCGAAATAAATAAATAACTTTCTTTTGGATCAAGATTTTCCAGTCCGTCAATGGTTATACCTTTGGTGGTGTGGTCAATAATGTGTTGTGCCAGTCGTACAATGAAGTTGCTCTGAAATTCCTTTATTGTTTTTACTTCTCCCAATGCTTTCACAATCATTTCTTTCGAAAATCCTGGAAATAACTGTTGTGAGAATCGAATAAAAGCTTCTTCTTTTATTAAACGTCCGATGGTTTCTACAACTTCGGAATCGTTATATGGTCGAATAGCATCAAAATCTGAGTCAGTGAACATTGCTTGGTTCTTTTTGTTTTAAGGAATGGCAAAAATAAGCAAATTATATGGAATGTCTAGGAAATGGTGCCTGCTTTTTGTTTTTATTGATGTTTAAGTCCCTTGAAATTCAAATATTTACATTTGTGAATAGGTGCACTATCTAGCTGTGTTTGGGGAGGATGGCTATTAATTAAGGTGTTGCAATAACTGTCAAATCGACATGAAATGTGTTTGAATCAATCTTGGCAGAGAATTTGAGTTTTTTATCTGAAATGTCAGTTAAATTAATTGGAGGAATTGTAATGGGAGGAATTTGGATCATATTTATTGCTTTTACTTTGTTGAGCTGGCTTGTGAGCAGTCAGTTAAAAGCAAGATTTAAAAGGTATTCTCAAATACCTACGGCGAATGGCATGACAGGACGCGAGGTGGTTGAGCAGATGTTGAGGGATCATGGTGTGAGAGGGGTAAGGATTGGTTCTGTTGATGGTCAGTTATCGGATCATTACAATCCGGAAAATAAAACCATTAATCTGAGTAAGGATGTTTACCATGGTAGAAGTATAGCGGCAGCAGCAGTAGCTGCGCATGAAACCGGACATGCAATTCAACATGCCGAAGCATATGCATGGCTGCAAATGCGATCGGCTTTAGTGCCCATTGTTAGTTTTAGTTCCAATTGGATACAGTGGTTGCTTCTGGCTGGAATTGTTATGGTGAATGCTTTCCCTCAACTACTTTTGACAGGGATAGTACTGTTTGCCGGCACTACTCTTTTTAGTATTATCACCTTGCCTGTAGAGGTGGATGCTAGTCGAAGAGCCTTGGTTTGGTTGAAAACATCAGGTATTACAACTTATGAAACACAGAAAAGTGCTTTTGATGCATTGAAATGGGCGGCATATACTTATTTTATTGCAGCTCTGTCTTCCTTGGCAACATTACTTTACTATGTAATGATTTATATGGGAAGAAGGAATTAGACTCTTAAATGAGTGAAAAAATTAAAAAGTATTGTCCTTTTACTATCAGAAAATTCAGTGGCTGATGTAAAAGGACTTTTTTGCTTATACCAATTTAATTTCAAAATAGACTCTAATTAAAATGAATTAATTTTTAGTTGTATCGAAGCAAAGCCATGTTACGATGCATCTTTTTTAACTAAGATATAGCTGAAAAGAAACATTTTATAAGGCATGTTTTGGTATTATTTCTATATCGATTGATTCCTGGTGTTTGTAATAGTTCTGCTAAAAAGTGAAGAATTAGAATCCTTTTTCTTATTTTTAATCTTTCAAAATAAGAAAAAGAGATATGACTAAAATAGCAAAATACGGATTTGTGCTTTCCTTCGTTTGGGTAGGATTTTTATTGGCGATTAGCTTTATGGAAGCCTGGGTTAAGTTTCGGGCTGTGTCGCTTGACCTGCCAACAGGATTGGATGTGGGAGTTCATGTGTTTGGCGCTTTAAATATGATTGAGCGCCTCTTTTCAGCAATGCTTTTGGTTTATGTGTTTATCAATTATACCGATAAAGTTGTTGTGCTTACCGGCTTAACGATTTTCACTTTTGTAGTTGCTCAGTCGGGATATTTGCTCCCTGAATTAAATCAGCATGCACAGTTAATTATTATGGGAATGGTGCCTGAGAAAAATTCAATTCACCACATATACGTGCTTATGGAAGTTGTAAAATTGGTGGCATTGCTGGTTTTGGGGTTCAGACAAGTGCGAATATTCAAACAAGCATAGTTTTCCTGAAATTGTAATTTCTTACGCTCTGTATTCCTAAAATACAGATGGAAGCCGAGTAGAGTATGGTTTCTTGCACATTTGTTAAAAAACAAACAAATTAGTTTGTGGCAAAGTTCGGATTCTCCCAAAAATAATTTTAATAGCTGTTACTTTAAATAGGCAGATTTTACTCTTAATTTAATCGATTGTTGAGTTGTAAGCATTAATATTTGAAGCTTTTTTGTAAGAAACCGTTAAAATATTAGATAGTGTTGTAAAACATATGTGTCAGTAGTTGAAAAGGTGTATGTTGTACGGCATGTTTTTGGTGTGATAGTTTATGTAATCAACGATTAAAATTAACACTAATGTTAAAATAACAACATTAAAATGGTCAAAAATTGCCTTTTTGAGCCTTTCTGCAAGCTTGTTTAGAATGAATAAAAAGACTGAAGAGTTTCATATTTGTGCCATTTAGAATGGGTCTTGATACGGAACTCTGCAATCGTTTCCATCAGTGCTTTAAAAAATTATCTTTGTTTCGTAAATAGACTAAAGACTTCTGTTTTATTGATTTCAGAAGTTTATTGGTAAAACGGTAAAAACTATTTTTCGATGAACAAGATAATCTCAATAAAAGAGGCAGTTGCTAAACTGCAGGATGGAATGACCATCATGATCGGAGGATTTCTTTCGGTTGGAACTGCGAATAATATGATCGATCATATCGTTTCTTCCAACGTTAAAAATTTAACAATTATTTGTAATGATACGGCTTTCGCAGATAAAGGTCTGGGAAAATTGATTGCCAACAGACAGGTTGTTAAGGTGATTACTTCTCATATTGGAACAAATCCTGCCACGATTGAGCAAATGAATAATGGAGAGATAGAAGTGGAATTTAGTCCTCAGGGTACTTTGGCTGAGCGCGTTCGTTCTGGTGGAGCTGGTTTAGGTGGAGTTCTTACTCCAACAGGTTTGGGAACTATGGTTGCCGAAGGTAAGGAGATTATAACTGTTGATGGAAAAGAGTTTTTGCTTGAGAAACCTTTGCGGGCAGATGTAGCTTTGATTGGAGCAAGCATTTCTGATACTTTGGGTAATCTTACTTATAGAGGAACTACTCAGAATTTTAATCCATTAATGGCTACTGCAGCCGATTTGGTAATTGTAGAAGCTAAGCAGATGGTAGAGGCTGGAACACTGAAGCCGGAAGAGGTGAAAACTCCATCTATTTTTGTAGATTTTATTGTAAACAACTAACTAATATAGACAAATGGAAAAGGCAATGATAAGAATGCGCATGAGTTCTCATGACGCTCATTATGGTGGAAATTTGGTTGATGGAGCAAAAATGCTTCAGTTATTTGGTGACGTAGCAACAGAATTATTAATCCGTCGTGATGGTGATGAAGGATTGTTTGCAGGATACGAAAATGTTGAATTTTTGGCTCCTGTTTATGCAGGGGATTACATCGAAGCAGTTGGTGAAATTATAAAAGAAGGCAACTCAAGCCGTAAAATGACTTTCGAAGCCCGTAAAGTAATTGTGCCAAGAACAGATATTTCTGAATCGGCAGCTGATTTTCTAGAAGAGCCAGTTGTAGTTTGCAGAGCTGTCGGAACATGTGTTACTCCTAAGAAATCTCAACGTAAATAATTATAAGCCATGGAAAAACTGATCATCACAGCAGCCATTTGTGGCGCAGAAGTTACCAAAGAGCACAATCCAAATGTTCCTTACACTATTGAAGAATGTGTACGTGAAGCAGGTTTGGCTTATGAAGCAGGAGCAAGTATAATTCATCTTCATGTAAGAACCGATGATGGAACACCAACTCAAGATAAGAATCGTTTCAAAATGGTGATGGATGCGATTCATGCAAAATATCCTGATGTAATTATTCAGCCATCAACCGGTGGAGCTGTTGGTATGACCAACGATGAAAGATTGCAGCCAACTGAGTTGAACCCGGAAATGGCAACTCTTGATTGCGGTACTTTGAATTTTGGCGGCGATGAGATCTTCGAGAATACTGAAAATACCATTAAGTATTTCGGTGAGAGAATGATTGAGAGAGGAATTAAACCAGAATTGGAAGTGTTCGATAAATCGATGATCGACATGGCTCTTCGTCTTCACAAAAAAGGATTCATTAAATCTCCGATGCACTTTGATTTTGTCATGGGAGTGAATGGAGGAATTTCAGGTACTCTTCGCGACTTTGTTTTCTTAAGAGAAAGCATTCCTGCTGATGCAACTTATACCGTTGCTGGTATTGGTCGTTTTGAATTTCCATTGGCAACGGCTGCTATTGTTGATGGTGGTCATGTGCGTGTTGGATTTGAAGACAATACAATGATCTCAAGAGGTGTTGTAGCAGAATCGAATGGTCAGTTGGTTGAGAAAGTAGTTCGTTTGGCGAAGGAATTAGGCCGCGAGATTGCAACACCAGCCGAGGCTCGGGAAATTTTAGGATTAAAGCAAAAGTAGTTAGTACAAAGTAATTGGTAGGTAATCAATTTTACTAAAGACTAATTACTATTTACTCAATACTAAATATAGAAATGAACAAAGGAAATAAATACGGAACACACAGAGTACTTGAACCAAAAGGTACTCTTCCACAACCAGCTCAAAAGTTGGATAACAGCATGTCGATTTACGACAATGAGGTTTTGATTGATGTTCAAACATTGAATATCGATTCGGCAAGTTTTACTCAGATTAAGGGTGCTTGTGATGCTGATAAAGCAAAAATGGAAGAAATGATTCTCTCTATTGTTGCTGAGCGTGGTAAAATGCAAAATCCGGTAACGGGTTCTGGTGGAATGTTGATTGGAACTGTTAAGGAAGTTGGTCCTAACTTTCCAAATCAGGATTTAAAGGTTGGTGATAAGATAGCCACATTGGTTTCTTTGTCATTAACTCCTCTCAAGATCGAAAAGATTACAAATATTAATCTTTCTAACGATCAGGTGGATGCAGAAGCTCAGGCTATTCTTTTTGCGAGTGGTTTGTATGCTGTTCTTCCAACAGACTTGCCCGAGAAATTGGCTTTGGCCGCTCTTGATGTTGCCGGTGCTCCTGCTCAGGTAGATCGTTTGGTGAAAGAAGGCGACACGGTTTGTATCATCGGTGGTGGTGGAAAATCGGGTGTGCTTTGCTGCTATCAGGCAATGCAGAAAGTTGGGACAAAAGGAAAAGTAATTGTTGTGGAATATTCGAAAGAAAACGCACAGCGAATTAAAGATCTTGGATTGGCAACTGATGTTATTGTGGGTGACGCTACCGATGTCATGAATGTTTACACAAGAGTAACCGAAATTACAGGTGAAGAAGGATGTGATGTTGTGATCAACAATGTAAATGTTGCTTCTACCGAAATGTCATCAATCTTAATCACTAAAGACAGAGGATGCGTTTATTTCTTCTCAATGGCCACATCGTTTAGTAAAGCTGCTCTTGGAGCAGAGGGTGTGGGTAAAGATGTTGATATGATTGTTGGAAATGGTTATGCAATTGGACATGCCGACCTAACATTAGATATTATCAGAAATTCAAAAGGAATTAGAGAATTGTTCGAAAAATTATATGTGTAATGACTAACAACGACAGACGCAGAGAAATGTTTCCTGAGGTAACCGATATTCAGTGGAATGACTGGAAATGGCAGGTGCGTAACCGTATTGAAACATTGGATCAGTTAAAGAAATACATTAGTTTGACTGAAGAGGAAGAAGAAGGAGTTCGCAGATCATTGGCATCATTGCGTATGGCTATTACTCCATATTACATGACTCTAATTGATCAGAATAACCCAAATTGTCCGGTTCGTAAGCAGGCAATTCCAACTGCGGCAGAAGTATATCATTCCGATGCAGATCTTTTGGATCCTCTTCACGAGGATGAGGATTCTCCGGTTCCAGGCTTAACTCACCGTTATCCGGATCGTGTTTTGTTCCTGATTACTGATATGTGTTCGATGTATTGTCGTCATTGTACCCGCCGTCGTTTTGCCGGTCAGTCTGATTCTTCAACACCTCAGGATAATATCGAAAGGGCAATTGAGTACATCGAAAACACACCGCAGGTGAGAGATGTTGTTCTTTCGGGTGGGGATGCTTTGTTGATCAGCGATGATAAATTAGAATATATTATCAGCCGTTTGCGAGCTATTCCTCATGTTGAGATTATTCGTATTGGAACACGTACTCCTGTTGTTTTGCCACAACGTATTACCGATAATTTGGTGAAAATGTTAAGTAAATATCATCCAATTTGGCTGAATACTCATTTTAATCACTCCGACGAGATGACTGAGGATTCTAAAAATGCATTGGCCCGCATGGCAAATGCAGGGATTCCTTTGGGAAACCAATCGGTACTTTTAAAAGGGGTGAATGATTGTGTTCACATCATGAAAAAGTTAATGCACAACCTGGTAATGAACAGAGTTCGTCCTTACTACATTTATCAGTGCGATCTTTCGATGGGATTGGAGCATTTCAGAACTCCGGTTTCAAAGGGAATTGAGATTATTGAAAATCTTCGTGGTCATACTTCTGGTTTTGCAGTACCAACTTTTGTGGTTGATGCTCCGGGTGGGGGAGGAAAAACTCCGGTTATGCCACAGTATGTAATTTCTCAGAGTCCTGGAAAAGTGGTGATGAGGAATTTTGAAGGAGTGATAACAACCTATACTGAACCTTCTCATTACGATAATAAATGTGCTTGTCCTGATTGTGCTATGAATGAGAAACATGAAGGAGTTGCGTCACTACTAAATGGAGATAAGTTATCTATAGAGCCAGATCATTTGTCGAGAAAAGACCGAAATAAAAAGATAGATGCCGTTTCTTAACGACATAGATAAATATAGTAGTCTTTCGATTGTTGGACTTGAAAAAAATACTGGGAAAACCGAGTGTTTGAACTACGTGCTGTCCCGACTTAGGGACAGCCGTAAACAAATTGCTCTTACGTCGATTGGTATTGATGGTGAAAACCGTGATCAGGTTACACAAACAAATAAGCCCGAAATAGAGCTTAGCGAAGGGATGATTTTTGTGACTTCGGAATTGCATTACAAACAGCGAAAGCTGATATCTGAAGTGATAGATGTATCCCGTCAATCAACCAGTTTAGGTCGGTTGGTAAGCGCAAAAGCTTTAACTAAAGGCAAGGTTCTTTTATCGGGACCGGTTAGCAATCATTCCATTAAGGAGTTAATTGCTGATTTAAAAAATAAAGGCGTAGATCTGTGCATTGTTGATGGTGCTTTATCCCGCAAAAGTATAGGATCACCAGCTGTAACCGAGGCCATGATTTTGGCAACAGGAGCAGCTCTTTCGGCAAATATTACGCAATTGGTTTATAAAACTAAGTATGTGTATGATTTGATTCAGTTGCCGGAAATTGAAATGAAATTGAAAACTCAATTATCTGAAGTAGATAATGGCATTTGGGCGATCGATTCGGAAGGCAAGTTTCAGGATACAGGAATTAGTTCTGTTTTGTTGATTCAGAAAGAAAAAGACAAGCTTTTTCAGCATGGCAATTGCTTTTTTGTGAGTGGCGCTGTAACCGATCAGTTTTTAGAATTCTTGAAAAATCAGAAGCAGATTTCTGAAATAAAGCTGATTGTCAGGGATTTTACAAGGGTTTTCGCCAGTCCTGAAACCTATTATGCTTTTGTAAAGCGAGGAGGAAGAATGCAGGTATTGAATAAAACCAATTTATTGGCAATTACGATAAATCCTGTTTCGCCCGATGGTTACCGATTGAATTCGGATGAGTTGAAAAGTGCATTGCAGGAAAAGGTAAATGTACCAGTTTACGATATAAAAAGATTGTAGTAATGTTTCGAAAAATAGCAGCACACACAAGCGGATTGCAATTTCTAATGGAGGATCTTGATTTAAGATCTCCAATGGGAAGACGCTACCTGCTGGATTCGAAAATGATGTGTTGCAAAAATGAAATTGCTACAGAATTGAACGTAGTTGATCAGCTGGTGCAAATTTTGGATCTTAACTCAGATTTGATTTTTAAAATTCAGAACAAATTAATGCATTGCCGTGATATACGCGGAAGCGTGAATAATTTGCTGGGGAATTTAGTTCTTGATGATGTTGAGTTGTTCGAAATTAAGGTATTTGCTTTGTTGGCTCAGGAAATTGTTGAGCTTCAAAAAGAAGAAAAGCAGAGTTTTCTGGAAATTCAAGATTTGAGTGAATTGATTCGATTGTTGGATCCTCAAAATACAAAAATTCCATCTTTTTACATCTACGATAATTACTCAGAGGAATTGGCCGAAGCTCGAAAAGAGTTGAAATTAGCTAAGAGTAAGAATGGTGATTCTGATTTTGAGATTGAAGCTTTATTCAGCAAATCACAGGCAATTGAGGCAAAGGTTCGAGAGGATCTATGTTCTAAAATCTCTTTACACGGAGCCGGTTTAGCAAATGCATTACAGCAGCTTGCTCATTTGGATTTATTAATCGCGAAAGCGGTTCAGGCCAAAAAATGGAATTTTAGTAAAGCGACTGTTTCAGAAGGAAATACAATATATCGGGGCTTGTTTAACCCCATGATTAAAAATGAACTGGCAAACCAGAATAAAGATTACCAGGCTATAGATATTGAGCTTGAAAGTTCGGTTTGTGTAATTACAGGAGCAAATATGGCTGGGAAAACGGTGGTGTTAAAAACACTTGCTCTTTGTCAGTATTTGTTTCAGTTTGGCTTTTATGTTCCGGCTGCATCGGCACAAATCAGCATTGTTGATCAAGTAATGATATCGGTTGGCGACGAGCAATCAGAATTGAATGGCTTGTCTTCTTTCGCCTCGGAAATGTTGAATGTGAGCCGTATGGTAAAAGATTCTAAAAGCCATAAAAATGTTTTGGTTTTGATTGATGAATTGGCTCGGACAACAAATCCGGTGGAAGGCTTAGCTATTGTAAATGCTGTAGCGGATATTTTTTACCAAGGGAAAATAAAAAGCGTAATCACCACACATTACAGTGGTTTAAAATCCAAGTTCAGAAAACTTCGGGTGAAAGGTCTGGACAAGGATTTGGGTGCAAATGTAATCACCCACAAAAATATTAACAGTTATATGGATTATTCATTGGTGGAGGATCTTGAAGGGGAAGTTCCTCACGAAGCGCTTCGGATTGCTTCTTTATTGGGAATCGATAAAGAGATTATTGAAAGAGCGCAGAACCAATTAGCGAGTAAGAATAAATTATGAGTTATTAATTATAAATGATGAATTGTGTAATACAGTTTCCTGATTTATAATTCATAATTCTTAAATCATAATTAGGAAGAAATGGAGAGGAGTAAACTAGGTCTTGACTTTGAAAAAGTTGGATACGCCAAAGAGGTGTCGAAACGAATTGCAGACGATGTTCAAAAATTCGTAGACAACTACTCAACTGTTGCAGTTGAGCGTACTTTGTGTCGTCTTTTGGGAATCGATGGTGTTGATAACAACGAGGTGCCACTACCAAATGTTGTTGTTGATGAACTTCAGGAAAAAGGAGTTTTGAGCGAAGGTGTAATGTTCTTTTTGGGAAATGCTGTTATCGAGACAGGCTTAAACCCACAGGACATTGCCGAGAAAATTGCTGTAGGTCAATTGGACTTAACAACAATTCCGGTTCATTCCACCGAAGAAATTCACCAGGCAATTCAACCTTTTGTGATGAAAAGCATTCAGGTGATTAAGGATCGCAAAGCAAAAAGAGATAATTATATTGATACAATTGGCGAAGGTGAAAAGCCATATTTGTACGTGATTGTTGCTACCGGAAATATCTACGAAGATGTTGTTCAGGCTGAGGCAGCTGCTCGTCAGGGTGCTGATATTATTGCAGTAATCCGAACTACCGGACAAAGTTTGTTGGATTACGTTCCTTATGGAGCAACCACCGAAGGTTTTGGTGGAACTGTAGCAACTCAGGAGAACTTCCGAATTATGCGTACTGCATTGGATAAGGTGGGCGAAGAGGAAGGTCGTTACATTCGTTTGTGTAATTACTGTTCTGGTTTGTGTATGCCCGAAATTGCAGCAATGGGAGCAATAGAAGGTTTAGATGTGATGTTGAACGATGCATTGTACGGTATCCTTTTCCGTGATATTAACATGCAACGAACTATTGTTGACCAGTATTTCTCAAGATTATTGAACGGATTTGCAGGTGTTATTATCAACACCGGAGAAGATAATTACCTGACAACTGCTGATGCATTTGATGAGGCTCACACTGTGTTGGCTTCCGATTTTATTAATGAGCAGTTGGCATTGGTTGCCGGTATTCCTGAAGAGCAAATGGGATTAGGTCATGCTTTTGAAATGACTCCCGATTTGGAAAATGGTTTCCTTTATGAGTTGGCACAAGCGCAAATGATCAGGGAAATTTTTCCGAAAGCGCCTCTAAAATATATGCCTCCAACAAAATTCATGACTGGAAATGTTTTTAAAGGTCATGTTCAGGATGCTTTATTCAATCAAATTTCAATATGGACCGGACAAGGAATTCAGTTGCTGGGAATGCTTACAGAAGCAATTCACACACCATTCATGTCCGACAGATATCTTTCTATTGAGAATGCAAAGTACATTTTCAACAACATGAAGAGTATTGGCGACGAAATGGAATTTAAAGAGGGCGGAATCATTCGTTCTCGTGCTGCAAAAGTTCTTGATGATGCAACTGAATTGGTTAAGAAAATCGAAAAAGAAGGATTGTTCACAGCACTTGAAAAAGGGATTTTCGCTGATATAAAACGTCCAAAAAACGGCGGTAAAGGTTTAGCTGGAGTTGTAGAAAAAGGAAGCAACTACTTCAATCCGTTTATTGAATTATTGCATAAGAAGTAACAAGTACAAAGTACAAAGTATCAAGTCCAAAGATTTGTGTTTTTGGAGTCGGAAAGTCACCCTTTCAGGGGGATTAGGGGGGTGTTAAAAGACACGGCTGCGATTGCATTTGATATTTAAAATATAAAGGAGACAAAAAAATGAGTGGAGGTCTTTATTCAACCGATTCCAACGAATTTGATAAAACACTTGATCTAACTAAGATCAAGCCTTACGGCGATACCATGAACGATGGTAAAACTCAGGTGAGTTTTACTTTGCCGGTAGCCAAAGGTGATGAGGCAATTGAAGCAGCCAAGCAGATGATGAGGAAAATGGGTTTCGAAAATCCTCAGGTGGTGTATGTTCAAGAGTTAATGAAAGGGTTTACATTTTTCAATTGTTATGGAAATTGTATTCATACGGTCGATTTTACAGGAATTACTGTTCCTAAAGTGGAAGCAACGGCTATGGATATGCACGAAACGGATGATTTCATTAAAGAAAACATTGGTCGTTCGATTCGTGTATTAGGTGCCAGTACAGGTTCCGATGCGCATACTGTTGGAATCGATGCCATAATGAATATGAAAGGTTTTGCCGGACATTACGGTTTGGAGCGTTACGAAATGATGGAAGCTTTAAACATGGGAAGTCAGGTGCCAAACGAAGAATTTATCGCGAAAGCAATAGAATTCGAAGCAGATGTTCTTTTGGTATCACAAACAGTTACTCAAAAAGATGTTCACATCAAGAATTTGGTGGAACTGGTTGAGCTAATGGAAGCTGAAGGATTGCGCGAGAAAGTAATTTTAATTTGCGGCGGACCGCGGATTTCTCATGAGTTGGCAAAAGAATTGGGTTACGATGCCGGTTTTGGAATGAATAAATATGCCGATGATGTTGCATCATACGCAGCTCAGGAATTAAGCAGAAGATTAAATAAATAGTACAGAGTCGCTAGTACTTAGTCGCTGGTAGAACTGGTTACTAAAGTCTAAAAACTAGTTACTGATAACTAACTACTTATTACTCAAAAGACATGGATAAAAATGAAATCAGAGAGGTAATTGCCAGGAGAGCTGCTCTCGAATTACACAATGGTGATGTAGTAAATCTTGGAATTGGATTGCCAACAATTATCCCAAATTACGTTCCTGAAGATGTGAATGTGATTTTACAATCGGAAAACGGATTGTTGGGGATGGGTGTTGCTCCTGCTGAAGGAGATGAAGACCCTGATTTTGTGAATGCCGGAGGTGGATTTATTACTTGTAAAAATGGTGCTAGCAGTTTCGATAGTTCTGTTTCTTTTGGAATTATTAGAGGTGGTCATGTTGATGTTACTATTTTGGGAGCCCTTCAGGTAGACGAAAAAGGAAATTTAGCAAACTGGATTATTCCAGGCAAAAAAACTCCGGGAATGGGAGGAGCTATGGATTTGATCGTTGGAGCCAAGCGTGTGATTCTTGCTATGGAACATACTGCACGCGGAAGTCATAAAATCATGACGGATTGTAATCTTCCATTAACTGCAGCAGGTCAGGTAAACATGATTATCACAGAAATGGGTGTTATGGATATCGTTCCGGAAGGAATTCTTTTGAAAGAGATCAATCCATTATTTACAATTGAACAAATTCAGGAAGCTACCGATGCAAAATTAATTATTGCTGAGGATTTAATTGAAATGCGTAAAAATTAATAATAGCAAGTAGCAAGATTTCAGTATCAAGACGTACTGCCAGTTATTCTTGGTACTCACTACTTAATACTATGTACTAAATACGAATATTATGAGAAAAGTATATATTGTTGCAGCCAAGCGAACTGCAATCGGGAAATTTTTAGGAGCATTAACTCCTGTTAAAGCCACTGATTTGGCAGCCACAGTAATCAAGAACATCATTGACGAAACCGGCGTTGATGCGGCTAAAATTGATGAGGTTGTTGTTGGTAATATCCTTATGGCTGGTCAAGGTCAGGGGATTGCCCGTCAGGCTTCCATTAAAGCTGGTATTCCTCAGGAAGTTCCTGCTTACGGAATCAACATGATTTGTGGTTCAGGTATGAAAACAATCAATTTGGCCTATGCGAACATTAAAGCCGGTGAAGCGAATTTGATACTTGCCGGAGGAACCGAGAACATGTCGGATGCTGGTTTTGTAATGCCGGGCACAGTTCGCGGCGGACACAAAATGATGGATTTGAAAGCAGTTGACCACATGGTTTTTGATGGTTTAACAGATGCTTTTGAAGGATACCATATGGGAATTACGGCAGAAAACATTGCTGCTAAATATAACTTAACGCGCGAAGAGCAGGATGCTTTTTCTTTTGCTTCTCAGCAAAAAGCAATGGCCGCTCAGGATAAGGGAAATTTTAAGAATGAAATTGTTCCTGTAGAGATAAAATCCCGCAGAGAAACAATCATTTTTGATGCGGATGAATTCATTAATCGCGGCACCAGCGCTGAAAAATTAGCTGGTTTGCGTCCCGCTTTTAAAAAGGATGGAACGGTAACTGCAGGTAATGCATCGGGTATAAATGACGGTGCTGCTTTTGTACTGGTTGCTTCAAAAGAAGCGGTAAAAGAGTTTGGTTTAACTCCTCTTGCAGAGATTGTAGCTACCGGACAAGGTGGTGTAGATCCTGCAATTATGGGAATGGGACCTGTGCCTGCTATTGCAGGTGCATTGAAGAAAGCGAACATGAAATTGGAGCAGATGGAAGTGCTTGAATTGAATGAAGCTTTTGCGGCTCAATCATTAGGAGTGGTAAAACAATTGTGCGAAGATCACGCTGTTGATGCTGATTTTTTTGCTGAAAGATGCAATGTGAACGGAGGAGCTATCGCTTTGGGTCATCCAATTGGAGCATCAGGAACCCGTATTACCGTAAGTTTAATTCACGAAATGAAACGTTCCGGCAAAGAATACGGATTGGCTTCACTTTGTATCGGAGGCGGAATGGGTACTGCAATTATTTTGAAAAATGTTTAAATAGTACTGAGTAATTAGTTTATAGTAGTTGGTACAAGACAAAGTTTATTTATAGTACTAACTACTAGTGTCAAGTTGAACCTGAAAATAGGTTTAACCAGTCAGAGTGCGAAGCTCCTGACAGCGTTAATTCCACAGATATTCAACATTGTTTGGGTAACACATTACCCGAAATAGCATGGTGGGTCTGATACTAATTACTAACGACTAATTACTATTATCTGAAAAGAATGAATTTTAGCTTAACAAAAGAACAGGAATTATTCCAGCAAATGATTAAGGATTTTGCTGAGAATGAAGTGAAACCTTTGGCTGCTGAAGTGGACGATTTGGAGCGTTTTCCGATTGAGACAGTAGAGAAGATGGCCAAAATTGGAATTATGGGCATTCCTATTCCAAAGCAATATGGTGGTGCAGGCGGCAGTAATGTAATGTACTCGATGGCCGTTGAAGAGTTATCTGCTGTATGTGCAACTACAGGGGTTATTGTATCGGCTCACACATCATTGTGTGCGGCTCCTATTTTGGAGCATGGAACAGAGGCACAAAAGCAAAAATACCTTCCTAAGCTTGCATCCGGAGAGTGGATTGGTGCTTTTGGTTTGACTGAACCTAACGCGGGTACCGATGCTGCAGGACAACAGACAACAGCAGTTGAAGATGGCGATAATTATATTATCAACGGAAGTAAGATATTTATTACCAATGCAGAATTTGCTCATGTTTATGTGATTTTGGCAATGACTGATAAATCACAAGGTACACGTGGGATCACTGCTTTTATCATTGAAAAGGGAACTCCTGGTTTTTCTATCGGAAAGAAAGAAAAGAAAATGGGTATCCGCGGATCTGCAACCTGCGAATTGGTATTCGAAAACTGTATTGTTCCTAAGGAAAACATGTTGGGTAAATTGAGTAAAGGTTTCGGTATTGCTATGAAAACCTTGGATGGCGGACGTATTGGTATCGCGGCTCAGGCTTTGGGCATTGCTCAGGGAGCTATCGACGAAACAGTGAAATATGTGAAAGAAAGAAAGCAGTTCGGGCGTCCGATTTCTGCCTTTCAGAATACACAATTTCAGTTGGCTGATATGAATACCAAAACGGAAGCTTCGCGTATGCTGGTTCGCAAAGCAGCTTACAAAAAAGATGCTAAACTTCCTTATTCGGTTGATGCTGCAATGGCTAAATTGTACGCTGCCGAAACTGCCATGGAAGTAACCAATAAGGCAGTTCAACTTCACGGAGGGTATGGTTATACCAGAGAATATCCGGTGGAGCGTATGATGCGCGATGCAAAAATCACCGAAATCTACGAAGGAACATCAGAAGTTCAGAGAATGGTGATTTCAGCCAATATGTTAAAATAAGGATTTAATTATTCGTAGGGACACGACATGTTGTGTCCGTTTAACACGAAACGATTTAAGGACACAACATGTCGTGTCCCTACAATCCCAATAAAAAGAAAAGAAATGAAAATAGTTGTCTGTATTAAACAGGTACCCGATACAACCGAAATAAAAATTGATCCGGTAACGGGAACTTTAATCCGCGACGGTGTGCCAAGTATTATGAACCCTGATGATAAAAGTGGTTTGGAAATGGCATTGCAGTTAAAAGATGAAAAAGGTGCTCATGTTACCGTAATTACCATGGGGCCTCCTCAGGCCGATTTAATTCTTCGTGAGGCTTACGCTATGGGAGTTGATCGTGCGATTCACTTAACGGATCGGAAATTTGCAGGAGCAGATACTTTGGCTACTTCGCATGCTTTGGCAGGTGCATTACGGAAGATTGATTTTGATCTTTTAATCACAGGCCGTCAGGCGATTGATGGTGATACTGCTCAGGTAGGTCCTCAAATTGCTGAGCATTTGGATTTGCCCCAGGTATCTTATTTGGAAGATTTAAAATTCGACGGAGATAAAACGTTCACAATGAAACGTCATATCGAAGACGGATACCAAATGCTGGAGGTAGAAGCCCCTTGTGTAGTAACCGTTCTTTCATCGGCAAATACACCCCGTTACATGAATGTTGGCGGCATTGTTGATGCCTATCAAAAAGAGGTTGAGGTTTGGGGATTCAACGAAATTGAAGTTGATGAGAAAGATCTGGGATTAAAAGGATCACCAACGAGCGTACACAAAGCATTTGCCCGTGGTTTGAAACCTGCAGGCGAGCTTTACGAAGTTGGTACTGATGAGGCTGTAGGAATCATCATCAAGAAATTAAAAGAGAAATTCATTCTAAACTAGAAACAATTACAATTATAAATTACGAATTACGAGTTGTCAAGCAGATGTTGGTTTTAGACTGTCATTTGAAATTGATAAACCAATTGTAAAAGTTTCCGTAATTCGTAATTATTTATTCGTAATTACTTATTCGTAATTGATCATGAAATTAGAGGAATACAAAGGCATTTACGTTTTTATCGAACAACGTGAAGGCATCATTCAGAACGTAGCTTTAGAGTTGCTTGGACAGGCCAGAAAGCTGGCTGATGAGTTGAACGACAAAGTGTACGCAATGCTATTGGGACATCAGATTACTGATCAGGCACAGAGCTTAATTGCCCGTGGTGCCGATGAGGTGATTGTTGTTGATGCCCCAGAATTAAAAGAATATACTACAGAACCATATACACAGGCAATTTGCCAGATTATCAACGAAAGAAAACCGGAATCTTTATTTATCGGGGCAACCACTTTAGGCCGTGATTTGGGGCCAAGAGTTTCGGCCCGCGTTGGCACTGGTTTAACAGCTGATTGTACCAAAATTGAGATTGGTGAAAATGGCGAAATGCTAATGACCCGTCCTGCTTTCGGAGGTAACCTTATGGCAACTATTGTTTGTAAGAATCACCGTCCGCAAATGGGAACGGTTCGTCCGGGTGTATTGTTTGCCATGGATGCTGACGAAAGCCGTACCGGAGCTGTTGTGAACTATGAGGTGAAGTTCAATGCCGCTAAGTTTCGTGTGAAATTGTTGGAAACCGTAAAGGAAGACAACAATTTAATTGATATTACCGAAGCCAGAATTTTGGTTTCAGGTGGTCGTGGAATTGGTAATAAAGAAGGTTTTGAGGCAATGGATGCATTAGCAAACACATTGAATGCGGAAGTTTCGGCTTCCCGTGCCATGGTTGATGCCGGTTACATTGGTCACGACCGTCAGGTAGGACAAACAGGGAAAACTGTTCGTCCCGATTTGTACTTTGCATTTGGTATTTCAGGAGCCATTCAGCATGTTGCCGGTATGGAAGATTCTGATTTGATTATTGCCGTTAACAAAGACAAACACGCACCAATTTTTCAGGTTTCCGATTTGGGTATCGTTGGGGACGCTAAACAAATCATTAAAAAGCTAACCGAGAGATTGGAGAAACAAAATTAATCACACCATTAACTACAAGTTGAAAGACTCGCTCGATTATTTTCGGACGGGTCTTTTTTTGTGAAACCTGACGGAGTCTTTAGACCCGTCAGAGTTGTAAGAGATGAAGAATTAGATTTCCAACCAGTCATCCATCTCGATAAAATCGACCTGTTGCAGATGCATATATTTAAAATTTGTTTCATCATCGAACCATTCAATTACTTCTTTTCGTTTCAGATTGGTCGGTTTGCCCGATAAACAAGTCAGATAGCTGCTCCACGGATAGTCCACAGCAATATCCGTAAATCCATGATGGATTGGGTTGTTGTGGATGTATAAGACCAGTGTTCGGAAATAAGTTTCGTCTTCTACCAGTTTTCTTTTAAAAGGGCGTTCGAAAAGGGATCCTGTTCGTTGGTACTTTTTATTAATGTATTTGGAGCAGGCATTAAAAAGATGTGAAAAGTGTTTTGTGGGATTTGGCTTTTTGATACCAACTCTATCAGGTTCTTCGAACTCTGACTGACACTTGGTTGGGTTTGAAACCTGACGGAGTCTTTAGACCCGTCAGAGTTTAAATGTTTGTAAATCCCAATTTCTTTCTCCGATTTTATTCTAATCAGTAAATGAAAATGATTAGGCATTAAAACCCAGGCAAAGGTATCTGCAACTGGCTCAATATACTTCTCGTAAAGTTTTAGGAAGTGCTTGTAATCATCTGTCTCCCGATACAAATTACATCCATCAATACCACGATTATAAATGTGATAGTAAGTATCATATTCTAAAGGAATCGTTGCTGACGGCATTTTGTTTTGGTTAGTTATTGTTTAAACCAGACAGGTTTATTTACAGTTTATTTGTTAACCTGTCGTTTTTTTTTTGGTTCTGAATTGATTTTAAAAATACAAAAACAATAATCAAATTTTCTTAAATCAATCAAATTATTGTTTATTGGAGTGATTCCTTTAGCTAAAGCTTCTAAAAAACATCCTTCAACATCAAGGCAAGGTTTTAAACCATTGTGCTGATATTATTACTGTATCAGAAGAATAAACGAGAGTATTTGCGTAACAGATTGTATGCTCAGCTGAATGAATGATGCTGTCTGCAAATAAAATTATACTGTCTGCTGAATAAATAATCTATTCAGATGACATCTGAATATTTCTTTTTCTCATCGGAAACAGTTGTTTTTTCATCTGATATTATCATTCATTAAGATGACTTGTATTAAATTTATCTGAGTAATCTAATTTATCAGTTTTATTGATTAATTATTAAGCTGAGTATATTATTTCGAATAAGTTGAGAGCCATGGCGGGCGAAAGAAATCTAAAAGTTTTAATAATTGCATGCCGTTTTGAAATCCAAAAAGGCAGGTGAATTTAACAATCAATAACAGCGGAATAGGTGTTGAGTTTGTTTCGATACAGAATTTTGTGAAGCCTTTGCTGTATGCAATTGAGATCGTAAATAAAAAGGGAACCCGTTACAAACAGATTCCCTTCCCTCTAACTAAAATGTACTTCTACTACATCATTGTTTAACAATTTTGAAGCTGACAGCTTCGTTTTGGTTGATAAAGTGAACAAAATACAATCCTGCCGGATAACTTGTCAAGTCTAGAGTGGTTGTTGGTTCCAGTTGTTTGTACAAGATTAGTTTTCCGGCTGAATCGAACAGTTTTACCTGTATGTTGGTTGAGTAATTGAAATTTTCATGCAAATCGATCACCAACTTTCCTTTTGTTGGGTTCGGATAAATGGAGATGTTCTTTTTGATAAGCTCTTCAATTCCCACCAAAATGACTTCTACCTGTTCGGATATTTCTGATTTACATCCATACTGATTCCAAACCTCTACGGAATAATTTCCATCCTGCGACGGCGAGAATTCCTGATTGGTGGTTCCATTCTGCATTTCGTTGTTGCGATACCATTGGTATTTGGAGGCAGAGGTTGAATACAGTACGCCATCGATGTAAGTTGCGACAGGAATTTCCGGTAAATCATGAACGGTTACTAATACCTGATCGGCAGCCGAACAGCCATTGCTGTTTTCCACACGAAGAGTGCAGGTGCCGGTTGAACCGATTTCATGTGCATATGTTCCTTCCACATTGTTCCAAAAGTAGTGAGCGTAGGCATCCGAAACTGTAAAAGTATGAGTTTCACCCTCGCAAAGATCAATATCGTCACCTAAATTAATATCCGGACTTTCATTAAAGGTAAGAGTCGCCGCATCCGTTGCTTCGCAGCCATTGGTATCCACCACTTTCAAAGTATAATCTCCTTCCGCGGAAGCGATGAATTCGTTTGTACCTTCTGTATTGTTCCAGAAATACTGCGCAAAATTATCCGCCACACTAAAAGAATGTTCACTGCCTTCGCAGATTTTCACATCGGCCCCTAGGTCAACAGATGGTGCAGTGTGGAAGGAAAGATTAACCACATCTGTAGTTTCGCATCCGTTGGCATCAATCACTTTTAGAGTATAATCTCCTTCCGCCGAAGCGATCAATACGTTTGTACCTTCCACATCGTTCCAGAAATATTGTGCGAAATTGTCCGCTGCACTAAAAGTATGCTCGCTGTCTTCGCAGATTTTCACATCGGCCCCTAAGTCAACAGATGGAGCAGTATGGAAAGAAAGATTTGCCACGTCAGTTGCCTCACATCCGTTGTTGTCCACCACTTTTAGGGTGTAATCTCCTTCCGCCGAAGCGATCAATTCGTTCGTACCTTCTGCATTGTTCCAGAAGTATTGAACGAAATTATCCGCTGCACTAAAAGTGTGTTCACTGCCTTCGCAGATTTTGATATCGGAGCCCAAATCAACTGTTGGAGCTGCATGAAATGAAAGATTTACCACATCTGTCGCTTCGCATCCGTTGTTGTCCACCACTTTTAGGGTGTAATCTCCTTCCGCCGAAGCGATCAGCTCATTTGTGCCTTCTGCATTGTTCCAGAAGTATTGAACGAAATTATCCACTGCACTAAAAGTGTGTTCACTGCCTTCGCAGATTTGCACATTGGCCCCTAAGTCAACAGATGGTGCAGTGTGGAAGGAAAGATTAACCACATCAATAGTTTCACATCCGTTGGCATCAATCACTTTCAGAGTATAATCTCCTTCCGCCGAAGCGATCAACTCGTTGGTGCCTTCTGCATTGTTCCAGAAGTATTGAACGAAATTATCCGCTGCACTAAAAATGTGTTCACTGCCTTCGCAGATTTTCACATCGGCCCCTAAGTCAACAGATGGTGCAGTGTGGAAGGAAAGATTAACCACATCAGTTGCTTCACATCCATTGGCATCAATCACTTTCAGAGTATAATCTCCTTCCGCGGAAGCGATCAATTCATTTGTTCCTTCTGCATTGTTCCAGAAGTATTGAACGAAATTATCCGCTGCACTAAAAGTGTGTTCACTGCCTTCGCAGATTTTCACATCGGCACCTAAGTCAACCGATGGTGCAGTGTGGAAGGAAAGATTAACCACATCTGTAGTTTCGCATCCGTTGTTGTCCACCACTTTTAGGGTGTAATCTCCTTCCGCGGAAGCGATCAATTCATTTGTTCCTTCTACATTGTTCCAGAAATATTGAGCGAAATTATCAGCTACGCTAAAAGTGTGTTCACTGCCTTCGCAGATTTGAATAGCTGCGCCCAAATCAACTGTTGGTATTGCATGTATGCTAATCAAATCTGTCATGCTTGAAACATCTGATAAGGAATAGGTATCATTGGTTGCTGTTAATGATACGGTAAACGAACCAGCTGTATCGTAAGTGTGCAGAGGATTTTCTTCGGTACTTGTACTTCCGTCACCAAAATCCCAAAGGTAAGTTTCCCCGTCGGTTGAGTTGTTGGTGAATTGTACATCTGTTGGTCCGCAGCTTTCTGTTTTGTCGGCGATGAAATTGGCAACAACCCGAGCTAACCTATTAATTGTATCGGTAGTTGCAACGCTCCACTGTTTGGTGTCATCAAGGAATTGAACATGAATGAGCTGATTGTCTCCAATGGGAAGCTGATCGAGATGAATGGATTCTGACAAGGTGAATGGAGTAATCGATTCACTTAAATCAATTTGTTTGATACTTGTTACATCATCATTAAACCAATAACGGTATGAGGTGATTTTTCGGGCAATAATTCCGGAATTGCTGCCATATTTTCGAATAAAAGATGTCGCTGGAACGCTCCATTGATTCGAATCATCTTTGAAGCGCATGTGTATGGAATGAAAGCCACTTGCCAGCAGTTTGGTGTCCAAAACCTGATTGATTACAGCAGTATCGGCTAAAGGCAAAGATGAGGCAATTCGATTGCTGAAATCATCATCTATCCAGTATTCAAAACCATTAATTTTTCGAACGATACTTTCTGTTCCAATTTCGTATTTTCTGAAAAAAGAAGTTGCAGGAGTGCTCCACTGCTTTGAATCATCGCGAAAGCGAAAGTGCATGGAGTGGAATCCGGCAGCTAAGCTTTTTGTATCCATCGCCTGATTCAGATTGGCGATGTCGGTAACAGGAATTGCCGAAGCATGTCGGCCGGCGAAATTATCATCAATCCAGTATTCAAAACCATTAATTTTCCGAACGATACTTTCTGTTCCTATTTCGTATTTTCGAAAGAATGATGTTACAGGAGTACTCCATTGCTTTGAATCATCACGAAAGCGAAAGTGAATGGAATGAAAGCCTGCAGCTAAGCTTTTTGTATCCATCACCTGATTGAGATTGGCAATGTTTGTTACAGGAATTGCTGAGACGATCCGACTAGCGAAATCATCGTCTATCCAATATTCAAACTTCGAAATATTGCGGGTGACAGCAACTGTTCCGTCAGGATATTTCCTGAAAAAATCAGTTACAGGTACGGACCATCTTTTAGAATCATCTCTGAACCTGAAATGGACAGAGTGAAAACCATCGGATAAGCCGGTAGTGATTGTATTATTGCTTAATTCAAGTGTTGCAACTCCCGTTTCTGTAACTGATATTCGAGATGTAAAATTATCATCGAACCAGTATTCATACTTGTCAATGTTTTGGGAGTAAAGAGTATGTGTAATTGAAAAAAGCAATAGTAATAGAATTACTTTTTTCATATTTATCTGTTTTGAGCTGAGATTTTAAATTGAATTGGAAGATCGCCATCGGTATTGGTTGTTCTTGATATGGTTTTTTCTTCGATTAATGGAATAACAGGTGCACAATTGTCTTTGTAAGGAGTTGGATTATCTAAATTGTCTTTGGTTCCGTAAATTCCAATCTGGGTTCCATCGTCTCCGTTAATAGCGTCGTAAGGAGCCTGTAAATGCAAATCAAAATCGTAAGCGTAGATAGTTGTTGTTCCATCCCAGCTTGTAAAAACAGATGCGCCGTTTGATGCTGCTACGATTTGATTACTGGTAAAAGTATTGTCGGCTATTGGGTTAGTTTGGTAATCGTAGTCGCTGATGATAAGATTATTTTTCAGGTTTACGTTATTACTGCTTCGCAACAAGTAACTGTTTGTGGGATTGCTATAATAGATAATATTATTTTCTAATGTGCATTCAGAACTGGAGAAACAGATATAGCCTTCTGTTCCTTGTAGGAAAACATTATTGGCAAACAATCCATATTTTGCAGATTGGATGTAGTTTCCAAAAATATTTTTTTCGAAGATGTAAGTTGTACAGCTATTAATGTATGTAATACCTCTAATGATGCATTCCGAAACGATAAATGATTCTGAAAAAGCGATGGTTGAAGGTAAGTTGATGTTTTTCAGGTTGCAACGGTTAATGGCATATCCTGTTAGGTCTGAGGCATTGTAATTAGCCATATCGATATCATCGCAGTAAACACCTTCTAATTTGCCTTTTATGGCACCGGCTCTAACATAAATAACACCCGAAACTTCTGTTATTCCTGTTGCTGCAGTAGTGGTTGGATGATGTCCGGCACCAAATATTGTGAGTTCTTTGTTAATGTGAAGATTTTCGATAAAGTTACCGGCCGAAATGTAAATGGTATCGCCTGCTGCGGATGCTGTTATGGCAGTACTGATTGTATTGTACATACTTGCAGTACCTTGGTGGTGAAGAATAACCCGTCTTTGTGCTTGTCCGGTAAAAACGATTGTAAAGAAAACAGTTGTCAGGAGTAGAAGTTTTTTCATTTTTTTGAGTTTTAGATTTGAATTTTCTTTTAAAAGTAGTTGGATTCAATGGCAAGTCACAGAGGAAAATAACAAGTGGTAATTTGGGGTAATAAGTGGGCGTTTTTTAAGAATCAAGCATATATATATTCTGACAGTTTGTTTCCTTTGGATTGTCTTATTATTTACCACTTGTTACTCTATCTGCTCACTTGTTATCTATTGAATCATAATTCAGAATAGAATTCCTATCTTGGTATTTGTATTTAAAAACCCCTTATATCTAAACTCAAAATGAGGAGAAGCTGTCTCATCATGTTCCTGATTTTTTTGACCTTTTCTGTGTTTGCACAGCAGCGTCCATATATCAATTATACAACTCATTCGGGTTTGCCTCAAATTCAGGTTCGGGCAATTCATCAGGATCATTTAGGATACATTTGGGTAGGAACTAAATCTGGTTTGGTGAAGTTCAACGGAGAAGAGTTCGAGAATTACCTGCCAAATCAAAGTATTTCCCAAATTGAAAGCGATTCGAAAGGACGGGTTTATGTGAAAACCTACGATCAGCTTTATCGATTTGATGGCAGGGATATGTTGCTGTTAACTGACTTCAAAAATCCTGCTGCGGTGATTATAGGGAATAAAGAGTATTGGATCTTGTCTGAAAATTGTCTTTTTCAGTATCAGGATACATTTGAAATAAAGCGGTTTGTGCCGGATGTGGATTTTAAAGGGGTCATAAACTCGGTTGCATATGTAAAGGATAAAGCTGGAATGTATTTTACAATGCAGGATTTAAATCAAATCTTTATAATTGTAGATGGAAAAATTGGGCGCGAAATTAAATTTGAAGGTGCTAAAAATCGAAAGGTTTTATCTTTAAAGGGAGAGAAGATTGTTTTGGTGGAGGAGGAAAATGAGGACATCCATTATCTTAATCCGGTTGATAAGAGCAATTATTTTAGTGTTTACCGAACCAACAACCGGGTTGATAGTATTAAAATAAACCATTTGCCTGTAAAGGATTACCTGTATGTTAACGACTATTCTTTTTACCGTTTGGATAGTGTTACAAAATCCTTCACAAAATTTGATTTGGCTTTTATAAAAGCACCATATCCGGCTATTTTAGACCGGGACAATAATATTTGGGCTGGTTCGGACAATGGCTTGTATCAAATATTCAACGGACCCATATCCAATTTTCCCAGAAGCTTTATGAATGATTTCTGGACAATGATTAAAGGGGATGACGGGAATTTTTATGGTGCTGTATATAAAGATGCTTTGTATCGTTTGGACATGAAATCTCAAACCAAGGAGGAAATTCTTGCTCCGGGACCATTCCACCGAAAGGAGACTGATTATTATTATGGTGCTTCGAAAGATAAAAAGGGCTTTTTGTATTTCCCAACGCATTACGGATTGGTGAAATACAACTACAAAAACACAAAGAAATTCGATACCGGCATTTCCTTGATCACGAAATACGATTCTGTTAGCAACCGAATTATATTCGGACAAATGAACGGACTTGGTTTTATCGGTGAGAAGGAAAATATTGAGATCGTTATTGATTCAAGCAAGCAGTTAGTTCCTTCGCATCCTAAAACAATAGATTTTGATGATGAGGGAAATATTTGGATTGGGACAAATGGTTGTCTCACCAAATACGACCGAAAAAAGAAATGTTTTTCAAAAATAGAGGGAGGTCCTAAGTATGGTGTTTTTTCCATCCATAAAGATGTAAAAGGAAATTTTTGGATGGGAGGGAAGGATGGTTTGTGGTTTTACAATTCACAAAATAAGGAATTTAGAAGAGTCGACGATGGAATTATCGAAAACAACATTGCCGGAATTATCTCGAAAAGTGATGAATTACTGATTGTAGGAACTTCTTTGGAGGTTTTTGCCATGGATTTGGCATCATTTTATTCCAAAGGAAATATCCGCATGAAGCTGTTTAATTTTCGAAATGGCTTTTTGTCCGAGGAGGTTTGTCAGAATGGTTTTTTACTCGATAAAGATTTGTTGTACGTTCCTTCTACAACATGCACTTCGGTTATTGATCTGGCTAAAGTCAATTTTGATACTGATTTTTATGATGTGCGAATTACAAGTCTAAATGATAAGGGAATAAGTTATTCGGATACAATTACCAGATCAGTAATTTGCATGAAAAAAGGTTGCAATGAATTGGATTTATCTTTTGAAGCGATAGGTTTTGGTTTGCCAACCAATCCAATGTTCAAATACAAGTTGGATGGTGTAGATAGGACTTGGAGCGATTGGACAAAAAAGAAGTATGCAAACTATCGGAATTTGGCTTCGGGAAATTATTGTTTTCATGTTATGGCACGCCCAGGCGGAAATCCAAATGTTACAACACAAAAAGAGGATCATTTGCATCTTAAAATTTCACTGCCCTTTTATAAGGAGCCTCGTTTTTATCAGCATACTTTAATTGGTTTTGTAATATTGGTGTTGATACTTGGTTTTTTTGTTCATTCCAGAATGCATATTAAAATGAAAATGTTGGATCGGGAACGAAAAATTAAATTTCTTGAAATTGCCACGCTCCAAGCACAATTAAATCCTCATTTTGTTTTTAATATTTTATCGTCAGTACAGAATTTAATCAGTTTGCATAAGCCCGAAAAGGCCAACGAATACCTGATTAAGTTTTCGAGATTGATTCGTGCTTATATGGAGGCATCTATTAAATCATCAAAGGTTTTATTGGGAGCTTCGGTTAGCAGTGAAATTACGATTAAAGAGGAAGTGGATTTATTACAGATGTATATTGAATTGGAGCAGGTAAAGCACAAAGAACGGAAGTTTGATTTTGAAATTAAACTGGATTCTGATGATTTGCAAAACAAAACAATTCCGCCGATGATTTTGCAGCCTTTGGTAGAAAATGCAATTAAACATGGTTTGGAGCCTGCTGATAGAATTGGATTTCTGCAAATCCATTTTTCGGATCGGGAAGATGGTGTGGAGTGTATGATTCGGGATAATGGAATTGGACGGGAACGTTCTCAGCAAAATAAAAAGGATTCGATCAAATTGTATCAGTCCAGAGGATTAGAACTAATCAATAAAAAAATTGAAATTCTCAACGATATGGATTATAAAATTAAGATTGAATACAAAGATCTTGATGAAGGAACAGAAGTAAGAGTGACATTTACTAATTAGCAGGTTATGCAAGAAGTTTATACAGCATTGGTAGTTGAGGATGTTGAAGATACATCAAACTACATCAAACAAAGAATCGAAAAATTATGTCCTTTAATCAGAGACATTCAACAAGCATTTAGTATTGATGATGCCTATGAAAAGATTAAAGCGAATCATTTCGATATCATATTTCTGGATATTCAATTGCCTAAAGGAACGGGTTTTGATCTTTTGCGAATGCTTTCGGATGAAGGCAAAATCGACTTTGAAATCATTTTTATAACGGGTGAAAGTGCAAAGGAGTTTACCCTTAGAGCCATTAAATATTCGGCTCTCGATTTTCTTTACAAACCTTTGGATGATACGGATTTGATAACTGCTGTAAATAAGGCAACCGAGAAATTAAAATCACAATATTTCAACCGGCAAATAAGCTTGCTTTTAGATCGGGTTGGGGACAGTAACATAAATAAAACCAATAAAATTGCTTTGCACCTGCACAATGGTATTGTCGAATTTGTTACTGTCGATGAAATTAAATACCTGGAGGCCGATGGGGTAATTGCCTACGTATTTTTAAAAAATGGGAATCGACTCACTACCACCAGAAATTTGGGTTATTATAAAGAGATGCTGATGATAGATTATAATTTCTATCCCATAAGCAATAGCTTATTAGTAAATCAAGATTACATTTTGCGTTACAATCACAAGGAGTTGCAACTAACTCTTAACGATGGCACTGTTTTGTTTGCTTCAAAACGTTTTGGGAAAAGCTTTAAAGACACCTTTACTCAGCAAAATAATAACGGATCAAAAGTTTTGCGAAGTATCGCTCACTTGTGGAAACGAATGCTCGAATAATATTTGAAAAACCGAAATCTTAAATGGTGATTTCCGAGAGGATCACCTCACTATCTCTACTTCCTGTTAGTTGCAGGTTTGCGCTGCCAAACTGAGTAATCACCAAGAGGTTTCCTTGTTGCAGCTGATGAATTTTCTGATTTATAGTCAGACTAATTTCACCTGAGAAAATATATCCAATCAGGAAATCCGTTTCTTTTTCAAGAGGTAAATTTACAATCTGTTTCTTTTCAATAGAAAGAGCAGTGATTTCTCCTTTTGCAGTGCCGCGTGTCATCAAGTTAAAGTCAATGCATTTTCCAATCGATGAGGTTTTCCAATCTCCATCAAAGCTGTCGGTATCGAATTTGCCAAGCTTTTTGCTGTAACGATTTTCGTGAATGATTTCTATTGCTCCATCTAAAATCATGATTTTTCGGGATACACCGGGTAGGGAAGTGAAATCGGATTTCTCAACTTCTACCGTGGCTGTGCTTAGTCTAAAAGCAAAATCTCTTTGCTGGTAATCTGATTTTGCAGGGTAAATATAAAGTTGAGTACTTGTTCCGCCCGACCAATTAATTGTATTGAAGTCTTCAGTCCTACTAATTTCGAAATTCATGTTGTCGTTTGTTGTATTTGGAAATCAAAATTACGAAAGACAAATGAGATTTAAAGTGCAGCTTCCCATTAAAAAAAAGGGAATTCATCTTTACGAATGAATTCCCTTTTTGTATAAAATTGAAACTTGCAGATTTATTCCATTTTTCTGTTTTTAACGTATTTTTCAAGCCACTGATCTTGTTCCCACAACATATGAAGGATACTCTCTTTGGCTCTGTAGCTATGACTTTCTTTAGGGAAAATAACCAATCGAACGTTAGCTCCCAATCCTTTTAGTGCGTTAAAATACCGCTCACTTTGCATTGGGTAAGTTCCTGAATTGTTATCTGCTTCGCCATGAATTAACAGCAAAGGAGTTTTCATTTCGTCGGCATGCATAAAAGGCGACATTTTGTAGTACACTTCAGGGGCGTCCCAGTATGAGCGTTCTTCGCTCTGAAAGCCAAATGGTGTTAATGTTCTGTTGTAGGCACCGCTTCGGGCAATTCCGGCAGCAAACAAATCGGAATGGCTTAATAGATTGGCCACCATAAAAGCACCATAACTATGTCCGCCAACGGCAACTTTATTTCTATCGATATAGCCCAAAGAATCAACCGCATCAATTGCGGCCTTGGCATTTGAAACCAGTTGCTTACAGAAAGAATCGTTTGGTTCTGTTTCACCTTCACCAATAATAGGGAATGAGGCATCATCTAAAACAACATAACCCTTAGTTACCCAGTATATTGGCGATGCCCAATATGGATAGGTAAACTCGTTTGGATTTTGAGTGTTTTGAGAAGCACTTGTTTTGTCTTTAAATTCCTTTGGGTAAGCCCATAAAATCATTGGCATTTTTTCTTTTTTATTTACATCATAACCTACAGGAAGATATAACGTTCCGGATAGTTCCAAACCATCTTCGCGTTTGTAGTTTAAAACTTCTTTGTGCACGTTTTGGATGCTTTTAAAAGGATTCTCGAAATTGGTAAGCTGCTTTAGCTTATTTTTATCGATATCTCTAAAATAATAATTAGGATATTCGGTTTTAGATTCAATACGCACCAATAACTTTTTGTTTAGAGAATTAAAATCCTGAATGTCTTCAATTTTGTCTTCGTAAGTTGATTGATACAGGCGTTCGGTTTTTTCGGTCTTCAAATTTAACTGATCAACAAAGGGATATTGCCCTTTTTCACTGTAACCATCTCCTATTAAGAATGCATTATCACCATCTAAAGCCAGTACATAGTTTCCGAATTTGTTTCTTTTATGTACAAAGTTTCCCGGATCATTGTATTTGTCCTGATAGTTTCGATCCGAAATTATTTTGGGTTCCTGACTGGCATCCGATGGATTAAACATGTAGGTTTTTATATTTCTGGTATTCCACCAGTAATCCATAGCAATTGCAATATTGTCGTTGCCCCAGTCAATAGTATAGAATCGATTGATCGTTTTTAAGATACTTTTTGGCGTGCCGTTAAATGGAGCTTTCAGTTCAAATACTTCATCTCTAAAATCCACTTTATTTTCAGGATCTCCGTCATCAAGAGCTTCAGTATAAATTAAAGTGGCGGGTTTATCATCGCGCCAATTCAAATCTCTTCTTCCGGTTCTTATTGCCATAAATCCTTTTGGCAGTTCTTCAATCAAAGGCACCTCCAAAACTGTTTGCACCATTTCGGCTTGGCTCGAATATATTGTGGTTTTAAATGGGAATCTTGAGTAGGGAACCAGATAGGAAAATGGTTTTTCGATTGTGGTTAGCATTACATAGTTTCCATCAGGAGAGAAGGTAATACTTTCAAACATTGCTGCACCTAACCATTTTTCTTTATCTCCGTTAAGGGATATTTTGTAAAGATCCGAAAGTGCCAATTGTTCAAAATTGTATTCGTCATTTTTGTTTTTCAGCAAATCCTGATAGGTTCTGTTTTGAGCTTTACTTCCTTCATTAACAGATATTGTTGGTCCGGTTGGAATACTGTTTTTTGTATCGATGAGTTCTTTTTTGTCTTCAGAAATCATTTTCACCAATAAGGATTTACTGTCTTCGAACCAGTTAATTACATCGCCTATATTGGCATTAACATTGGCTTCTGTTAATTTTGCAGCAACAGCCTTTTTAAGATCCAAAACCCAAATCTCAACACCATCTTGGCTTGTATTAGTGAAAGCGATCATTTTCTGATCGGGCGACCATTTGAAATTAGCTAAACGAGGATTTTCCGGTAATCCTGTTACGGGTTTTGGACTCGTATTTGTTTCTTTTAAATTGATTAATTTCAGATCGTTGTAATAGTTTGTTCTACTACCGATATTTGTCTTTGGGTTGATTCGTAAACCACCCAGACGCAACTCAACTTCAGAAAGTTCAGCAATGGTTTTATACGAATCACGATATCGTAAAACCATGAAATCTTTACTTTCATCAATAAGTACCGATGGGGCAACCTTCACATCAACTAAATCTAAGATCTCAGAGGAAGGCTTCTGATAAGTTATGTTCTCCTGAGCATTCGCACTTGAAAAGCCAAGGAGTAAAGCCAGATAAATGAATCGTTTCATAATAGAATTTTTATTTTCGGTGAATTTTTATGTATAGTTGTTTTGTTTGTTATTACTTTAGATCATCAGCTTGTTAAGCTAACAATAAAGTTGATTGTTCTAAAATATTCCAAGACTGTTTTTTTTAAGAGGTTGTAAATAAAAAACCGAAAATAGCAACGGCCCCTATTCCGTGTTATTTTCGGCAAATTATGTCTGTTCAGGTTTTGAAAAAAGTAGGAGAACAGACCCCTATAATTCCGTTTGCCAGTAGGTTAATAAAAGCGGTCAGGAATATTTCTTAAAATTTCATTTTACATTGTTAATTAACAAAAACCATACCAGTAAAATGAGATCGAAACTCAATTCATTTGAGGTGATCAAAGGAGGGATGAGCTTCGTCTCATTTACACTTAATGGTTCAGTTTATTCAGAATATGTAGTTCTTAGTTGTTAATCGTATTTAATACATTTTAAACCTGATTCCATTTGTGAGCTGTTTGTTCGTTCGTGAGATGTCTTTTGCCTGCAGAACACTTCTTCCATCAGGAAGAAGTGTTTGATTGCAGGTTCATTGATTTTACAGACTATTTTTCATCAATTTCGTTTAATAAAGACTCAACCGCTTTTTTAAGCTGCTGATCATCACCTTTGGTTACAACTTCGTAGTCATTTCTAACTTTAATATCCGGTTCTATTTGGTGATTTTCAATGTATTTTCCTTTGGTGTCTTTTACTCCAACCATTGGCATACCGAAATATAAAGTCGGATCCTGAAGAGTTTCCCACCATACAGCAGTCATAGTGCCGGGAACAGGCATCCCAACCAGTTTCCCGATTTTTAATGTTTTGTACACATATGGGAATGCACAGGCATCAGAATAATTACTCTCACTAATTAAAACAGCAGATGGTTTTTTCCACTTGGAAAGTGGTTCTGTTCCAAAATCCTGTCCTCTGGGTGAAAGGGTAGAGTACACTTTACCACTAAGCAGAGTTGCTAAATCGTCGTGCAGCCAGCCTCCGCCATTAAATCTTGTATCAACAATAATAGCTTCGTAAGTACCATATTTACCCAGAATTTCAGAATATACTTTTCGGTAGCTTTGCGAATCCATTCCTTTTACATGAACATATCCAATTCGTCCGTTCGACAAGCGCTCGCATTCTTCCTGACGTTTTTTCACCCAACGTTCGTATAGCAGTGTGTTAATGCTCGAAACAGGTTTTACAGTTTCTTCCCAACGTTCTTTCGTGTATGGATTGTAAAGGCTTAGTAGTACTTTTTTGCCTGCCTTGTGGTTTAATAATGGGTAGTAGCTTTCGTTTTTCGAAATTACATTCCCATCAATTTTTTCAATGATAGTACCAGCTATAATTTTTGAATCGGCTTGATTCAGCGGCCCTTTTTCAATGATTTCGGCAATTCGCAAACCGTCACCTTCGTAATTCCAATCAAGGATGGCGCCTAATTCTGCTGTTTGATCAGGATTTTTTGAGTTGGCGCGATAACCGGAACCGGTATGCGAAGCATTTAACTCACCCAATAACTCACTTAGCATTTCTGCAAAATCGTGATTGTTGTTGATATAAGGTAAAAATCGTTTGTATTCACTTTTGTAAAAATCCCAGTCAACTTGATGCATTTCAGGATCATAAAATTTTCTTAACATGGTGCGCCAAACATGTTCAAAAAGATATTCTCTTTCTTTGGCTTTATCCAAATACATCTCGGCAGTGTAGCTGATGTCTTTTCGTTTGTTTGTCGCAACATCTACTTTAATGATGCTGTTGCCTGACATTAAAAACAGGTTTTTTGCTTCCTTGTCGAACTGCATAGCGCCACCGCCGCCTTTTAAGTCAAGAACTTTTTTCGTTTCTTTCTCTTCCAGATCGTTTACCCAAAGATCATATCCATCTTCGAATTTACTTAGGTAAAATAATTTTTTCCCATCAGGAGTCAGGATTGCATCAGAAAGTTTGGAAGGATTGATGGTTAAACAAATCTGACGATCTTCCATTCCTGAAAATTCAATGTTTAAATCTTCAACTTTGTCTTTGTCTTTTTTGTCCTTTTTCTTGTCTTTGTCATCGTCCTTATCTTCCTCTTTCTTAGCTTTTTCAGCTTCTTCTTTTAATTCTTTTTCTTCTTTTGAAAGTTTGAAGTCATCAAATGCTTTCTGGTTAAAGAATTGAATGTAAACATCCGATTGTGAGCCCCAGCTTCCATGACTACGGTATCCACGTTTGTCGGTGAACCAAATCATTGCATTTCCTTTTAATGACCATTTGGCATCAGAATCGCTGTAGCCGCTTTCAGTAAGGTTAATCACCTTCTGATTTCCCTGAGCATCAACCATTGCTGCGTCAGGCATAAAAATAGTGTGAGGATAAATATTAACAAGAAACCATTTGCCGTCAGGCGACCAGTCGTAATGCTGATCTCCGTCAGAATAAGAATAGTTCCATTTTTTGCCTAGTATCGTTCTAACTTTTTTCGATTCTAAGTTGATTACCTTTAGGATAACGCGATCTTCCAAAAAAGCAACTTCTTTGCCGTCAGGAGAATATTTTGGTTGAAAGGTTTCTGCAGCAATTTCCAAAACTGCCTCTTCTTTTAAAATGGTAGAGTTGGCAAACTGAGTTTCATCTTCCCTCGTCATTTTGGTTTGGTACAAATTCCAGCTGCCGTTTCTTTCCGAAGCATATAGTAAAGCTTTTCCATCAGGACTAAAGCTTACCGAGCGTTCCTGTTCCGGAGTGTTGGTAATTCGTTTCGTAGTTCCGTATTCAACAGAGGTCACGAAAACTTCTCCACGTACAATGAAAGCAACTTCTTTTCCGTTTGGAGAAACGCTCATTTCGGTAGCGCCACTGCTTAGTTTTTCAAAATTTACTTCATTTTCTTTATTGTCAATAGCAATAGCAACTTCTAATTTTACAGGAGCTTTTCCTTCTTCCTGAGTATAAATTTCACCATTCCAGGAATAACAAAGTTTGTTGCTGTCAGAAATGCTTAAGAAACGAACCGGGTGTTTCTCAAATGTACTGATTTGAGTCAGTTGGGTTTTATCTTTTACAGGAGCTTTCCAAACATTAAAACTGCCTGATTTTTCTGTTAGATAGTAGATCTCATCATTTGATGCATTAAATACAGGATACAAATCCTCACCTTCAAATGTTGAGAACATGCTGTGTTTTTTATTTGAAACATCATACAACCAAATGTCTCTGGTAACTGCCGAGGTATGATGCTTTCTCCAATGATCTTCATATCCTTTACTGTCACGGTATAATATGTACTCCATATTTTTGCTGTACTTTGCATCCAATGCCGGCGAAGTAAGTATCTGTGAAACTTTGCCACCATTTACAGGTACACTGTACAATTCAGGAAGTACGCCTGACGGAAACATTGCATTTTTGAAATCATCACTAATTGTTGAAGAAAATAGTATATTTTGTCCGTCTGGCGTAAAACTAGATGGTATTTCTCCTTTTGAATTAAATGTAATTCTGTTCGGAGTTCCTCCTTCAACAGGTATTGTGAAGATGTCAAAATTCCCGTATCGGTCAGAAGCAAATGCGATAGTTTTGCTGTCGGGAGACCAAACAGGTTGGTAGTCGTAGGACTGGTTGCTGGTTAGTGCTGTGGCATTACCACCTTCCGAAGAAATGGTAAATAAATCGCCGCCATATTCAAAAACAACAGTTTGACCATCCGGAGAGATTGACGGATATCTCAACCATTGAGGATTATCCATACCGAGAAGACTTTGTGCAAGAGCAATTAAAAATGTGGTGATGAAAAACAACTTTTTAATCATGTTTTGTCGAATTGTGTTAAAAATTAGGACATAGGTTTTCCATGAACAATAATATTAATTCGATGGTAGTATCATAATTTGTACCAAAGCTAATAAGCTGTTGATTGTGTGTGTGGTTGTGCTGAAAGTGTTGTGCTGTAGATAATTATTATTGTTCGGATGTGAACAAAGTACTGTTCGTTTTCGGACTGCTTGTCTGCAGTTATAATAAATAATTACAGTGAAAATTTCGAGATTTACAGGTCGTTAAATTCCTTTGGGTATTCAACACATCCGGAAACGGTTTTTAGAGCGTCTTTTTCCAATTCAAGTGCCATAAAAACTTCATTTGGCACATCAAAAGTACATGTGATATTGAATTTGGAAGCTGGAGTAAAACCAAATTCAGGGTAATATTTATCGTGCCCCAATACAATTACAGATTGGTGCCCCATTTTTTTTGCCTTTGCCAATCCATTCTCTACCAAATGTGACCCAATTCCTAATCCTTGCAATTCAGGTATTACCGACATGGGTGCCAAGGCTAAAGAATCAAATGTGTTATTCTCAGATTTAATTTCGATTGGAAAGAATAAAATATGACCAACTATTTCATTTCCCATGCAAGCAACTAGGGAAAGATCTTTGATGAACTTTTTGTTTTTTCGAAGTTTTTCAACTAATAATCCTTCAGCTTCTCTACCAAATGCCATGTCGTTAATCATGGATATCGTTTTGTAATCATTCTTGTTTTCCGGTCGAATCTGAATTTTCATAGTAGTAAGGTTTTGATGCAGGCTGTCTGGCAAAAATACCAAAAAAATCCAACACAACTGAATAATTCAGCCTTGTTGGATTTTAATATGTGTTTTCAAATTAAACTGCTTCTCCGACAAGAGTTGCTTTGGTGCATTCTTTAACAATTACATTTGCCAAATCGCCAACTTGATAGTTCTTTTTGGGAAATACAATCACTTTGTTTTGTGATGTCCTTCCATATACATCCTGTTCAGATCTTTTGGAAATTCCTTCAATCAAAACTTCGAAAACCTGTCCAATATCACTTTGATTGTTTTCCAGCGAAATCTGATTTTGCAGAGCAATCATCTCTTCTAATCTTCTTTGCTTTACCTCTTCGGGAACATTGTCTTCTAAATTCTTGTAAGCAAATGTACCCGGACGTTCTGAATATTTAAACATATAGGCTAAATCGAATTTCGCCCATTTCATTAATTCAATGGTTTGATTGAAATCTTCTTCGCTTTCATTATGGAATCCACAAAAAATATCGGAGGAAATTCCACATCCAGGTATAATTCTTCGGATGGCTTCAATTCTGTCTTTATACCATTCCTGCGTATATTTTCTGCGCATGTCTTTCAAAACGGAATCACTTCCTGATTGCACCGGCAAGTGAATAAACTTACAGATATTATCATGTTTGGCAATGGCTTTTAATGTGTCATCACTCATGTCTTTAGGGTGTGACGTTGCGAACCTGATTCTCATTTCAGGAACGGAAACAGCAACCATCTCTAAAAGCTCAGGGAAGCTGACTTCAGAAACAGAATTCTTAAAAGCAAATGAATTTACATTTTGGCCTAAGAGAGTAACTTCTTTGTATCCTTTTTCAGCCAAATCTTTAACTTCTTTTAATATACTTTCCGGGTTTCGGCTGCGTTCACGTCCTCTTGTGTAGGGAACAATGCAGTAGGTGCAGAAATTATTGCAGCCTCTCATGATAGAAACAAAACCAGATATGGAAGTTTCATCAATTCTCGACGGGCAAATATCTTTGTATGTTTCGGTAAGGGAGAGTTCTATGTTGATTGCTTTTTCTCCATTTTCAGCTTTTTTCACCAAAAGAGGTAAATCCATATATGCATCAGGTCCTACAACAATATTTACATTTTTTTCCTGATCAAAAAGTTTCTCTCCGAGTCGTTCAGCCATGCAGCCAATTACACCAACTAATAGTTTTGGGTTCTTTTTCTTTAATTCGCTAAAACCTTGAACTCTTCCCCGAACTCTGGTTTCTGCATTTTCACGAACCGAGCAGGTGTTTACTAAAATTACATCAGCTTCTTCGCGGTTTTTTGTAATGATAAAACCATCATGTTCCATTATCGAAGCTACAACTTCACTATCAGCAACATTCATTTGGCAACCGTAAGTCTCCAAAAATAATTTTTTGTTGTTATTGCTCATTTCTGTATTTCCCTTATAATAAATTTCGTGCAAAGTTATATTATCTCAACTGAATGACAAGAAAAGGAGAGGTGATTTAGAATGGGTAAAGAATAATGGATTGCGTTTCAGAATTCAGGATGTAAGCTTATGATTATTAATTGGATGGTTTTTAGTTGATTAATTTGTACTTTTAGTAGGAGATCGAAACGATTTTCATCAATATTTAAGTAATGGATATTTAAGTTTATATTGGCTTGGTAATTGTGTTTGTTGCTAAATATTTTTGTGTATTTTTATCCCGTAAATAAGGGGTTCGGGAAGAACTTGATTTAGAGTGGGTTTGTGAAAAATTAATCTCTTTTAAAACCTGTTTGGATGGTATGTCGTTCAGATTTAGGAATAGTTCTTGTGTTACGGTTATAAAGTGTTAATGTAAAAGTAAACATCATGAAACGTATTTTAGTTCCAGTTGATTTTTCTGGTGATTCTCTCAAGGCATTGAGGTTTGGCATTTATTTGGCAAATAAATTGGATTGTCATCTTAGGATGATTCACGTGCAGAAGTCTGAGAAATTCGAAATCCCTTTTCATTTCGAGGAATTGAAAAATGAAATCATTCATACCGTACAAGAATATTTCGAGAAATTGACTGAGCTTCATTCTGCTGACTATTGTGTCAGGAATGGAGTTTTTGATTTTAAAATAAGAACAGGAAGTGTTTATCGCGAAATTGTAAATCAAGCAAAATACGGCGATGCATACATGATTCTTATGGGAGCTTACGGAGCTTCCGGTTTCGAAGAATTTTTCATTGGAAGTAATGCTGTTAAGGTAGTTACGAATGCCACTTGTCCTGTTATAACGGTACAAAAAGAATTCACTAAGGGGCAGGTGAAAACAATTGTAATGCCTATTGATGCAAGCACTGATACAAGAAAGAAAATTCCATTTGTGTCTGAAATTGCTTCCCGATGTAATGCGAAAGTTCATATTTTGGGCGTTCATGAAACTTCCGACACCAATGTGATCGGGAAGATTGAACATTATATGAGACAGGCTGAAGACTATTTTAAGGATGGGAATATTGACTATGTGAAGAGCATTCGTAAAGGAGACAATAATACGTTTTCTTCTCTTGATTATGCTCGTGAAGTAGATGCGGATTTAATTGCAATTATGACAGAACAAGCTGAAAGCTCGATTAATATGTTTTTTGGATCTTACGCTCAACAAATGATAAATCGTTCTGAAATTCCAATATTATCCGTTCCTAACGATTAATTAATGAATCCGGCAGCTGATTTAACAGATGATTCATCTTCTGGTTTTATTAGGTGTTTATAAACAACAAAAAATGCAGTACGTTAAAATATTATTCTTATCTGTCTTTATTCTGTTAGGTGTCTCATCAAATGCACAATTTGTTGAAGATGTAAAATTTAGTGGCGAACAAAGAGTAGACTCGCTGGGGAGTGTTAGGCTCATTCAAGATGATCGAATAAAAGAACTGCTCGATACGGATAAAATGATTAGCTCAAAGGATCCGGGATTTTCAGGATACAGAATACAGATTTTTTCAGGTAGAAGTACCGATCGGGAAAAAGCATTTAAGATTAAGAAAGAGTTTAAAGAGCTGTTTCCTGAAGAAAGGGCTTATGTAGTATATAAAGCCCCTGATTTTAGGGTTAGTGTCGGTAATTTTCGAAGTAAAATAGAATCTATTGAGCTTTACAAAGCTTGTTTAAAGTTCTTTCCGAATTGTTATCCGGTTAAGACTTATATTTTATTTTCAGATTTAATACCAAACGAGCAAGATCTTGAGGAGCTTATTCTTGATGAAGAGGATAAACAACAAAATGCAAACTAAATAACCATTTAAGAAGTTAATAATGAGTGACCAACTAAAGCACGAGTGTGGGATAGCAATGATTCGATTGCTAAAACCTCTTGAGTACTATCAGGAAAAATACGGATCGTGGAGATATGGTATTCAAAAACTCTATCTGTTGATGGAAAAACAACACAACAGAGGCCAGGAAGGTGCTGGAGCTGTTGGGTTGAAATTGGACATGCCTCCAGGGAACAAATACATTCATCGTGAGCGTTCATGCAGTGATCAGCCAATAAAAGATGTTTTTGACGGTGTATACAAAGAACTGGCGGCAGCAGAGGCAAAATATCCTGATAAATTTAATGACCCTGTTTGGGCCAAAGCAAACTTACCCTTTGCTGGTGAAGTGTATTTGGGACATTTAAGATACGGGACTTTTGGACGGAACAGTATTGATTTCGTTCATCCGGTAATGAGAGAAAATAACTGGAAGTCCAGAAATCTGGTGTTGGCCGGAAACTTTAATCTGACTAATGTTGATGAGCTATTTGATTTGTTGGTTGGATTGGGACAACATCCTAAAAATTATACTGATACAGTAACAATTCTTGAAAAGGTCGGGCATTATTTAGACGAAGAAAACCAAATGTTATTCCGTCAGTATAAAAATGATGGTTTATCGAATCAGGAGATATCCCCTCAAATAGAAAAGAATATAGATATACAAAAGGTGCTTTCGGGAGCCAGCAGAGATTGGGATGGAGGCTATTCAATTGCAGGTATGTTTGGCCATGGAGATTCTTTTGTGATGAGAGATCCCTGGGGTATTCGTCCGGCATTTTATTATCATGATGATGAGATTGTTGTAGTTGCTTCGGAAAGACCGGTTATTCAAACAGCTTTAAATGTTAGAGCAAATTCGATTAAAGAAATTGCTCCGGGAAATGCTGTTATTGTTCGTAAGAATGGTGATGTTGCCGAGGTTCCTGTGCGCGTTGCTCAAAAAAGAAGATCTTGTTCTTTCGAAAGAATCTATTTTTCCCGGGGAAGCGACAGGGATATTTATAAAGAAAGGAAGAGACTGGGGCAATTGTTGACTCCGGCTATCTTGGATTCTGTTAATCATGACATTAAAAACACTGTTTTTTCATTTATTCCAAATACCGCTGAAACAGCATTTTATGGCATGATGGAAGGTGTTCGACATCACTTAATGGAGCAAAAAAAGCAACAGATTCATGATTTGAACGGAAGTTGGACTGAGGAAAAACTTCAGGAGATTATCTCTGTTGAGCCCAGAGTAGAAAAAATCGCTATTAAGGATGCGAAAATGAGAACCTTCATTTCCAATGATGAAGGGCGTGACGATTTGGTAGGTCATGTTTATGATGTTACTTACGGGATTGTTAAGAACCAAGAGGATAATCTGGTTGTAATTGATGACTCTATTGTTAGAGGGACAACTTTAAAGCAAAGTATTCTTCGGATTTTAGATCGTCTTCATCCAAAAAAGATCGTAATTGTTTCTTCAGCTCCTCAGATTCGTTATCCTGATTGTTATGGAATAGATATGACGCGAATGGGTGAATTTATTGCTTTTAATGCTGCAATTGCAATGCTGAAAGAGCGTGGTTTGGAAGCTATAATTGATGAAACATATAAGAAGTGTAAAGCTCAGGAGAATCTGCCTAAAGAAGAGGTGGTTAACTTTGTGAAAGAAATTTACAAGCCTTTTACTGCGGAAGAAATATCGGATAAGATTGCGGTATTGCTTACTCCGGAAGTGATGGATGCTGAGGTGAGGATTGTTTATCAGACAGTTGAAAATCTTCACGTAGCTTGTCCTGAACATACAGGTGATTGGTATTTTACAGGAAACTATCCAACTCCAGGTGGAAATAAAGTGGTGAATACTTCTTTTATTAACTATTGTGAAGGAAATGACAGACGGGCTTACTAAAATAAGTTCGATATAAAATGGAAACCCGTCTTGCGAAAGGCGGGTTTTTTGTTTGGATGTGTTACAAAAAAGAGGGTGTTCAAAAAGTAATATTTTGTATCGGATTGTCATGTTGAGCGAAGTCGAAACATCTGTTTTTCAGAGTGAAAGATTCTTCGGCAAGCTCAGAATGACAATGGAACTATACTTTTTGGACACCCTCTTTGAGATTATTTCTTTTTAAAAATATTCAGTTTTGTTTTTGGAAGCTTGATGTGCAGTAAAGAAAGGTAAGACGCCGTGTGCCGGTCTTTCTTGTTCTCGTAAACATCGGCAATTGTAATCATGATACCTGTTTCTTCAACATCTCCAAAATGTGTGTTGATGGCTGTACCAAAGCACTTCATTGTAGGGGACAATCCCATGTAAGCATTAATAAGCGGAGGAACATTTTCTCCATTATTACGAACATTTTGTGATAGAACTTTGTAGTTCTCCTCAAAAGTATCTTTGCAAAAATCTTTTGCTAACTGCTCTGTGTCCATATTGGTTACAAGAGGAGTTGTAGGAGTGGCAAGTTTGTCCGGATCGTTGAACATTTTATTCATGAAATACAGGATGTGATTTCGGGCATCTCTGTTGTAATCAGGATACATCGTTACTTTGCCAAAGAAATATTTAATTTCAGGATAATCAACAATTAAAGCACCTAGGCCATCCCATAAATTATCAAGCGCATATAAACTTTTACGGCCTTTTCTGATTGATTGATATTCTGGTTGTACGAACGACCTCCCCAATTCAATCATGTGAGGCATGTAGTTCTTTTTAAATTCATCCGAAAAATTAAACAACCTTGAAGTTGCAAGATAGATTTCGCCATTTTCATCTTTAGGGGCCTCGCTGCACAAAATATAACGGTAGCCGCCAAGAATTTCTTTTGCCTTAGGATCCCAAACAATTAATTGATGATATGGTTTTTCATCCAGATCAAAATCATCAATATCAATATCTTTACCTGTACCTCCTCCGGCTTTACGGAAAGTAATTTCACGCAAACGTCCAACTTCTTTCATTAAATTAGGAGAATCATGATGAGTGAAGCAATAGATTTCATTCGATCCCTTGTTGGTCTTGCGTACAAATCTTTCTTCAGTCAGTTCTTTTTCAAGCTCCTCTCGTGGTACAGGGGGAATAATTTCTTTCATCAGTCGGTGTATTGATTCCTTTGCAAGGATAATTATTATTTTGGTTTTTTTTTACTAAAAATGATTTTCAAAAATACTTACATTATCGATAATAATGAATAGTACCGTGGCTAATATTTGATAAAACGAATAAGCCTTAAGGATAAGGATTTATTGATTTGCTAAATTATATGTTTTCTCTTTCATTTTTTCAGCCCACTTGTCATACGACATACTTTTGTCAAAGGTTTGGTATGAGACAGGCTTACCTACGCAAATAGTGAATTTTTTTCCTCTTTGCTTAAAAAGCTCGTTTGGCAAATATAACATTTCCAAATTAGATTTTAACCTTAGGAATTTCCTAAGATTGGCAAGGTTATAAAAGAAATTAGAGTTTCTTCCGTTAATGTGAATAGGTACTATATCGCGTTTGTATTTTTTTGCCTTCGAAATAAAACTTTTTTTCCATTCTAAATCTTCAATTTTCCCTTTTTGTTTTCGGGAAACTAAACCTGCCGGAAAGGTGAGTATTGTTGCTTCCGATTGGTAGGCTTCTACTATTGTTCTTGCAGCTTCTTTTGCTTGCCCTCCATGTTTGTTTATTGGTACAAAAACATCTGATAGGTTCTTGATATTCATTAGGATATCATTAACCAAAAACTTAATTTTCGGAAAATGCCTGCCGAAAATGCTGATTAAAATAATTCCGTCGGGACCACCTAATGGATGATTGGAAGCGAAAATATATCTGCCGTCTTTATTGATGTTTTCAAGACCTTTAATCTCAAAAGTAATTTGAAGTTCTTCTAAAACACTATCTGCAAATTCAATACCTTCTTTTTGATAGTTTCTTGATAAGAAATCATTAAGCTCTTCCTGATGGATGATTCTTTTAAGGTAGCGAATTATAAACTTAGGGAGTAGTTTTGAAATTCTTTCACTTTTACTTGCAAAAACCTTCTCTATATCAATTTTTAAATAGCTCTCAGGAGTGTTTTCTTTTTGCATAAAAATCTTAAATATTTTAATGTAGTTAGCAAATATCGCAATTTTCTTGCTTTGTTTTTCAAAGATTTATAACAATCTCAATATAATTGAGTGATAATTAGTTGGGATGCTTGTTAAAAGTTATTAACAAAACCATAAAAGTGGGAGTATGTGGTTGAAAGTGGGTAAATTTTTCTCTAATTTTACAATTGTAAATTATTTTTCCCAATGGTAACATTTATAGGTGATTATCCTTGTAGGTTGGACTCAAAAGGCCGTGTTTTGCTGCCTTCTGCTTTTCGGAAGCTTCTAAATGGAGGTTCTGAAAACCGTTGTGTTCTAAGGAAAAATCTTTACGAAAAATGTTTAGACCTCTACTCTATTTCGGAATGGGAGAAGCAAACCGAGATGGTGCGGGCAAAGGTGAATCCTTTTAATAAGAAGCATGCAGGATTTTTGCGGGAGTTTTTTAGAGGTACTGCAGAGGTCTTAATTGATGGGAATGGACGGATTTTAATTCCTAAGAAATTTTTTGATTTTGCCGGATTTTCAAAAGATGTTACCCTAGCCGGACAAGATGGGAAAATCGAAATATGGGATACTGAAACTTACGAAAAATCAGCTCTTGGACAGGATGGATTCAGCACTTTGGCTGATGAAATTTTAGGAGGAGATTTAAATAACGGGTAATCGTTGAGTATGAGCATTTAGAGTTGTTCCTTTGTGTTTCAATTAAAAAGATAAAAGAATGAGTACATATCATATTCCAGTTTTACTAGGAGAGAGTATTGAAGGGTTGGATATAAAACCAGATGGAATCTATGTAGATCTCACTTTTGGTGGAGGAGGCCATTCAAGGGAGATTTTAAAACATCTTACTACAGGCAAATTGATTGGCTTTGATCAGGATGTGGATGCAGAAGAAAATGTGCCAAAAGACGATCGGTTCATATTTGTCCGTCATAATTTCAGGTACTTTAAGAATTTTATGAAATATTTAGGTTACCCTAAAGTGGATGGAATTTTAGCCGATTTGGGTGTTTCTTCTCATGAATTTGATGTAGCCGAACGAGGTTTTTCTTTTCGTTTTGACGGCGATCTTGATATGAGAATGAATCAGGATTCGAATTTTACTGCTGCTGATTTATTGAATGAGTATAGTGTTGAGGATTTGTTTCGAATTTTCAAATTTTACGGAGAGGTTAAAAATCCAGGCAAGCTCGTGCGGTTAATTGATAATCAAAGAAAAGAAACGCCGTTCACTACCATTCAGCACTTTAAGGAAGTGATTGCTCCTTGTACGCCTAAGTTTAAAGAGCATAAATATTTAGCTCAGGTATTCCAGGCTATTAGGATAGAGGTGAATCAGGAGATGGATGTTTTGAAGGAAATGTTATTGCAGTCTGCTGAAATGTTAAAGCCGGATGGAAGATTGGTTGTGATCACCTATCACTCTTTGGAGGATAGATTGGTGAAGAATTTTATTCGGGATGGAAAATTTGAAGGCAATGCGGAAAAAGATTTCTTTGGGAATGTGCAAACGCCGTTAACCGCGATTAACCGAAAGGTAATTCTTCCGGGTGAAAAAGAGATTGAGCTAAATGGAAGAGCGCGAAGTGCGAAACTTCGGATTGCTCAACCTAAATCATTATAAGGATGTTTAAATTTCGAAAAAAATACAACGATTTCATTAAGCCTAGTGAGGAACTGAAAGAGACGTCTTCAGGTTCGGTTAAGGATTTTATTGATGGAAGTATTTTAACGAAAACGGAAGTGGTGCAACAGTTGCCTTTTATCATTTTCTTAGTTGTTTTAGGAATTTTTTATATCAGCAACAGGTATCGTTCAGAAAGAGTTTATCGCGATATGGTAGGTTTGGAGCAAGAGTTAAAGGAGCTAAGGTTTGAGTCGATAACAACAGCCTCCGATCTGATGTATATGAGCAAGCAATCGGAAGTTGTAAAAAGAGTGGAAAATGAAGGTCTTGATTTGATTGAAGCAACAGAGCCTCCCATTAAAATATATTTAGAGAAGTAGTGCCGATAAAAAAGGATATCATATGGCGGGTAGGGGCGATCTACACTTTGGTGATTATTTTTGCAATACTCATTGTTGGTAGAGTGGTAGCCTTGCAATTGTTCGAAGGAGATAAATGGCGAAGTAAAGCTCAGTCTCTTTCGCAGCGAGATGTGATCGTGTCGGCCAATCGGGGAGATATTTGTGCCGCCGATGGACGGCTTTTGGCAAGTTCATTGCCTTACTATCAGTTGCGAATGGATTTTCGTGCTTCCGGATTGACAGATTCTCTTTTTCGTGCCGATGTTGATTCTTTGGCACTTTGCTTATCGCGGTTTTTTCAGGATAAATCTGCAAAGGATTATAGAAATATGCTTTGGAAAGCGAAGTATCGAACCAAGTCGAACCGGTATTTTTTAATTCACCGAAAGAAAATTAATTACATCGGACTTAAAAAGATCAAGACCTTTCCTATTTTTCGTTTGGGGCAGAATAAAGGTGGATTAATCTGTGAACAGGAAAACAGACGCATACAGCCTCACTTAAATCTGGCCAACAGAACAATAGGATATTTGCTGGAAGGTGAACAAAATCAGCAAATTGGTAAGGTGGGTATCGAAGGTGCTTTTGAAAGTGATTTAAAAGGAGTTGATGGCATAAGTATCATTCAAAAAATGTCGGGCAGATGGTTGCCTGTAAATATGGTCGAGCCTAAAGATGGGAACGATTTGATCACTACCATTGATGTGAATTATCAGGATGTTGCTGAATCGGCTTTAGAGCAACAGCTTGTAAAATACAACGCACATCATGGATCTGTGGTTTTAATGGAGGTGAAAACGGGAGCAGTTAAAGCAATAGCCAATTTAGGTTTCGATGAAAAATCACAATCATATAAGGAAGATTATAATTATGCTATTGGTGAGGCTACAGAACCTGGTTCAACATTCAAATTGGCTTCAATAATGGCTTTGTTTGAGGATGGATATGTTGGTCCTATGGACTCTGTGGATACGGGGAATGGCGTATTTAGCTATTACAAAGAAAAAATGCGCGATTCTCATGAAGGCGGATATGGAAAAATAACGGTTCAGGAGGCTTTTGAAAAATCATCGAATGTGGGGATTTCGAAATTGGTAAACGATCACTATAAAAACAAACCTCGATCGTTTATTAATCGTCTTTACGAGTTTCGGTTGAATGAACCATTGGGGCTTGCTATTAAAGGAGAAGGAATTCCAAGTATCAAATATCCTGATGATCCATCATGGTCGGGAGTTTCTTTGCCTTGGATGTCGATTGGGTATGCGGTTCAGCAAACACCCTTGCAGACTCTTACATTTTATAATGCAATAGCTAATAATGGTAAGATGATGAAGCCTGGATTTGTAAAGGAATTGAGGTATCACGGCGATGTAATTCAAACTTTTGATAAAGAAGTCTTGAAATCTAAAATCTGTTCCGGAGAAACACTTAAAAATGTGAAAAACATGTTGGAAGGTGTTGTTTTAAGAGGAACGGCCAGAAACCTGCGGAATGCGAACTATACAATTGCCGGAAAGACTGGAACGGCACAAATAGCCGATAAAAATAAAGGTTATAAAGTTAAAGTGTACCAAGCTTCATTTGTTGGGTATTTTCCTGCTGATGATCCAATGTATTCGTGTATTGTTGTGATTAACCGACCAAATAAAACCAAAGGGTTCTATGGAAATCAGGTTGCCGGTCCGGTTTTTAAAACAATTGCAGATAAAGTGTATGCGATGAGCTACTCAATGCATCCAATAAAACCGGATGATGCAAGTTTAGAACCAAAGGTGCCGGTTTCATTGAATGGATATAAAAATGACCTGGACAAAGTGTTTGATGAATTAAACATTGAAATAGCGAATAAAGATATTCAGTCGGAATGGGTGATCACTTCGCGGAAAGACTCAATTATTGAATACAAATACAGAACAATTAAGAAATTTATGGTTCCGAATGTAAAAGGGATGGGCGTTCAGGATGCACTGTATATATTGGAAAATGCAGGACTGAAGGTTCGGGTAAAAGGCTTGGGATCTGTGTCCGGACAATCCATACAACCAGGAGCTTATTTTAATAAAGGAGATCATATTACAATCGATTTATCTTAAAATGTGACAGATGGGAATAAATATAAATGAACTGTTTGGTTCGGTAAATATACAGAGCATAAAGGGGAACAGGGATGTTGAAGTGAATGAGATTCATTTTGATTCCCGAAAGGTGAAACACGGCGATTTATTCTTTGCGTGCAGAGGAACCATGTCTGATGGTCATGATTTTATAAATACAGCAGTTGAAAAGGGAGCAGCGGTAATTGTATGCGAAGAGTTACCTGACAGCAGTACTTCTGAAACAACCTTTATTGTGGTTGAAGACTCTTCGGCCACGCTTTCGCAGATAGCACATAATTTTTACAACAAACCAACCGAAAACATACAACTGGTTGGTGTAACAGGAACAAACGGAAAGACCACAATTGCGACACTTCTTTATGATTTGTTTCGAACACTTGGCTATAAAGTTGGCTTGTTGTCAACAGTTTGCAATTATGTGGATGAAAAAGAAATTAAGGCAACTCATACTACCCCGGACGCATTGCAGTTAAATGCCTTGTTGGCGGAAATGGTTGAGGCCGGATGCGAATATTGCTTTATGGAAGTTAGCTCGCATGCTATCGATCAAAAGCGGGTTGGTGCATTGAATTATAAAGGAGGAATTTTTACAAATATCACTCACGATCATCTCGATTATCACAAAACATTCGATGCTTATTTAAAGGTGAAAAAAGCTTTTTTTGATCAGCTGGGGAAGAAATCATTTGCCATTACAAATGCCGATGATAAAAATGGAAAGCTGATGCTCCAAAATATGAAAGGGCATAAATTTACCTATTCAACTCGTTCTTTTGCTGATTATCGTTGTCAGATTTTAGAAAAGCACTTTACAGGAATGCTTTTGGAAATGGATGGCACAGAGATATGGACCAACTTTATTGGTGATTTTAATGCTCATAATTTATTGGCTGTTTATGGTACAGCTCGTCTTCTGAATCAAGACAAAGATGAGGTATTACGAGGAATAAGTGAGTTGAAATCTGTTGATGGAAGGTTCGAAAGTATCATTTCTACAGATGGCATTATGGCTATTGTAGATTATGCTCATACTCCGGATGCCTTGAAAAATGTCTTGGAAACAATCGAAGCTTTACGAACAGGAAACGAGCAGGTAATAACAGTTGTTGGTGCCGGTGGCGATAGAGATAAAACCAAAAGACCATTAATGGCAAAAATTAGTGCCGAATTAAGCGATAAGGTAATTCTGACATCGGATAATCCAAGATCGGAAGATCCTGATCAGATTATCAAAGATATGAAGGAAGGAGTGACTGCAAACAATACTCGAAAAGTATTAGCGATCACAGACAGAAAAGAAGCTATAAGAACAGCCTGTATGTTAGCGAAAAAGGATGATATTATTTTGGTCGCGGGGAAAGGTCACGAAGATTATCAGGAAATAAAAGGAATTAAGCATCATTTTGATGATAAGGAAATAATTAAGGAAATTTTTAAGCTGTAGTTATGTTATACTATTTATTTAGGTATTTAAATCAATTGGATTTTCCGGGAGCCGGGATGTTTGAATATATTTCATTTCGGGCGGCATTGGCCATTATGACTTCGTTATTTATTGCGACTGTATTTGGGAAAAAGATCATTCTCTTATTGCAAAAGCAGCAAATTGGAGAGATTGTTCGGGATTTGGGCTTAGCTGGTCAAATGGAAAAAAAAGGAACACCAACCATGGGGGGAATCATTATCATTATCTCCATTTTAATTCCGGTCTTATTATTTGCCAAACTCGATAATGTCTACATTTTACTAATGATTATTACAACTATCTGGTTAGGATTAATTGGATTTATCGATGATTATATTAAAGTATTTAAAAAAGACAAGGCCGGTTTAAGCGGCAAGCTTAAAGTAGCTGGCCAAATAGGTTTAGGTCTAATTGTTGGGTTAACCCTTTATATAAATGATGATGTAGTTGTTCGTGAAAAAACGAGTATGTCTGAAATAGGAATTCAAACCGAATTGGTTGACGAAGGATTTACATCGCAGGCTCCCGGGGCAACTCGTTTAACAACTGATGAAAAATCAACAAAAACAACGATTCCTTTTTTTAAGAACAATGAATTTGATTATGAGTCCTTAGTTGCTTTTGGTGGAGAATATTCACCTATGTTGGCTTGGCTGGTTTTTATAATCATTACCATATTTATTGTTACAGCCGTTTCAAATGGTGCAAATATCACCGATGGTTTAGATGGTCTGGCGACAGGTTCGTCAGCAATTATTGGTGCCACTTTGGGAATATTGGCCTATGTATCCGGTCACGTGGTGTATGCTGATTATTTGAATATCATGTATATTCCAAATTCAGGCGAACTGGTGATTTTTATTGCGGCTTTTATTGGAGCAACCATTGGCTTTATGTGGTACAACTCTTACCCGGCACAAGTTTTTATGGGTGATACAGGCAGTTTGTCTTTGGGAGGAATTATAGCCGTTTTTGCCATTGTTATTCACAAAGAATTGTTGATTCCTGTTTTATGCGGAATTTTTCTTGTTGAGAATATTTCGGTGATGATGCAGGTTTCTTGGTTTAAATACACCAGAAAAAAATACGGTGAAGGGCGAAGAATATTTAAAATGGCACCTCTTCATCATCATTATCAGATGAAAGGATATCCAGAACCAAAAATTGTTACCCGATTTTGGATTATTGGAATTTTTCTGGCGATTATAACAATAGTAACTCTAAAAATCAGATAAGTACAAATGGCAAAACGAATCGTCATATTAGGTGCAGGAGAAAGTGGTGTTGGTGCGGCTGTGTTGGCCAAATCAAAAGGCTTTGATGTGTTTGTTTCAGACTTAGGAGAAATAAGTCCCAAGTACAGGCTTGCGCTGAATAAGTATCAGCTTGATTTTGAGGAAATGCAACATACAGAATCTCTTATATTATCGGCAGATGAAGTTGTGAAAAGTCCTGGAATTCCTGATACAGCTCCTTTAATTGTTAAGCTGAATGAAAGAAATATTCCTGTAATTTCTGAAATTGAATTTGCGGGAAGATTCTCCAATGCTAAAATGATATGTATAACCGGCAGTAACGGAAAAACAACAACAACTTTGCTTTTGTATCATATGCTGAAGAAGGCCGGATTGCATGTTGGTTTAGCCGGAAATGTAGGAGATAGTCTGGCTTGGCAGGTTGCCGAAAAAGATTATACGCATTATGTGGTTGAGTTGAGCAGCTTTCAGTTGGATGGGATGTATGATTTTAGAGCTAACATTGCTATACTATTAAATATTACGCCGGATCATTTGGATCGGTACGATTATAAAATGGAAAATTACATCAATTCAAAATTCAGAATATTGCAAAATATGAAATCCGAGGATTCTTTTGTGTTTTGCACTGATGATGATATCATCAAAAAGGAATTAATGAATTGTGATACTCTTGCTCAATTATTGCCGTTTTCCGTTCGGGAAATAAAAGAAATGTGCGGATGGATTGAGAATGAACTTTTAAAAATTCAATACAACGAAAATCTCTTTTCTATGGATAAAAAAGATTTGTCTTTACCTGGAATTCACAACGTATATAATTCATTGGCATCAGGAATTGCCGGAAGTGTACTGCAAATTCGGAAGGAAGTAATTCGCGAAAGTTTAAGTGATTTTCAAGGTGTTGATCATCGATTGGAAAAAGTGGTTCGAGTAAGGGGAATTCAGTTTATTAATGATTCAAAAGCTACAAATATCAACTCTACATGGTACGCATTGGAAAGTATGGATGAGCCGGTAGTTTGGATTGTTGGCGGAGTTGATAAAGGAAACGATTATTCGGTTTTGTATGATTTGGTGAAAGAAAAGGTGAAAGGAATTGTGTGTTTGGGTGTTGACAACGCTAAAATTCATGCAGCTTTTGATGGTAAAGTGGATTTTATAGTTGATGCCGGATCTATGAAAGAGGCAGTGACTCAAGCATATCAAATGGCCAATAAGGAAGAGATTGTTTTGTTGTCTCCTGCTTGTGCAAGTTTCGATTTGTTCAAGAATTATGAAGACCGCGGGAATCAGTTCAAGGAAGAAGTAAGAAATTTATAAATTGAAGATATGGCGGGTTTTTTTAAGAATTTAAGCTTGAAGGGGGATAAGACCATCTGGATCATTATCTTTTTTCTGTCCATGATTTCTTTGTTGGTTGTATATAGTTCAACCGGAACACTTGCCTATAAGGTGAAAGGTGGGAATACATCCTATTTTTTTATTAAGCAACTGATTCTTTTGGGTGGTTGCTACATGATTATTTATGTAGTTCATCGGATACATTTTAAGGTATATTCCAGTTCAGCCAATCTGGTTCTGATCATTTCAATCGGATTGCTCATATTGGCAAAACTCGTTGGTACAAACTTAAATGATGCCTCAAGGTGGATCACCATTCCTGGAATAGGGTTCAATTTTCAACCGTCGGAGCTCGCTAAACTTGCGTTAATATTGCATGTTTCCAGAACATTGTCACGATATCAGGCTGAAGATTCCTGCAAAAAAGAGGCGTTTTGGCACATTGTTATTCCTGTAGGAATTGTGTGTTTGCTGATTTTTTTGGATGATTTTTCTACCTCAGTATTGTTGGGAGGTGTATGTTATTTGCTGATGTTTATTGGTAGAATAGCAAAAAAATATTTGTTCGGATCGGTGGGTGTTGTTTTGGGATTGGTGATTATGCTGATTGTAATGGCACCTTTGCTTCCCAGCATCGGACGTGTTCAAACCGTTCGGAGTCGAATCGTTAACTTTTTTGATAAAGACGAGTCAAATGCAAATAACAACCAGAATTATCAGGTAGAACAAGCGAAAATTGCTGTCGTTTCAGGAGGGATTTTCGGGAAGTTCCCAGGAAATAGTACACAGCGGAATTTTTTACCACATCCGTATTCTGATTTTATTTATGCCATTATTTTGGAAGAAATGGGTTGGATTGGAGGTTTTATCATACTGGCTTTTTATCTCATATTACTGTATCGCGCCGGCTTGATTGTTCGGAAATGCAATCGGACTTTTCCGGCATTGCTGGTGGTTGGTTTAACTTTAAGTATTGTTTTTCAGGCATTGACCAATATGGCAGTGTCGGTTAATTTAATCCCGGTAACAGGACAACCTTTGCCTTTAGTGAGTATGGGAGGTACATCGTTAATTTTTACAAGTGCAGCCTTTGGAATGATATTAAGTGTGAGTAATTGGGTAAATGAGGAAGAGAAATTGAATGAAGAAGCAAAAGTAAATGAAGCAGAAAATTAAAGTAATTGTTAGCGGAGGCGGAACAGGCGGACACATATTTCCGGCTATTTCAATTGCAAATGCTTTAAAACAAAAGCATAGCGATTGTGAAATTTTATTTGTAGGAGCCGAAGGGAAAATGGAAATGGAAAAAGTTCCTTCTGCAGGATATAAAATAGTTGGATTACCAATACGCGGACTTCAACGAAATTTTTCGAAGGAGAATTTGAAATTTTTTTCGAGGCTTTTTAAAAGTTTGAGAAAAGCCAAGGCCATTGTTAAGGATTTTCAACCTGATGCAGTTGTTGGTGTTGGAGGATATGCAAGTGGCCCGCTTTTACATGCAGCAGCTAAAATGGGAATTCCTACCGTAATTCAGGAACAGAATTCGTATGCAGGAATAACAAATAAACTTTTGGCAAAAAAAGCAAAAAAGATTTGTGTGGCTTACGAAGGAATGGAACGATTTTTTCCTGCTGACAAAATATTATTGACTGGAAATCCTGTTCGAAAAGATTTAATGAATATTGCTTCGAAAAAGCAGGAGGCAATGGCTCATTTTGGGTTAGATCCTGAAAAGAAAACCATTTTGGTTGTAGGGGGAAGTTTGGGAGCAAGAACCATTAATAATAGTATGTTGGGTTCGCTTTCAGCAATTTCAGATTCTGAAGTTCAGGTAATCTGGCAAACAGGAAAGTTTTACATTGAAAAGGTTCGTGAAGAATTGAAAAATTGGGACATCCCCGGATTAAAGGTTTTTGATTTTTTGGGGAGAATGGACTTGGCTTATGCTGCTGCCGATATGGTTATTTCCAGAGCCGGAGCAGGTACAATATCAGAACTATGTCTGGTAGAAAAGCCATGTATTTTGGTACCGTCACCTAATGTTTCAGAAGATCACCAAACCAAGAATGCCATGGCTCTGGTAAATAAGAATGCAGCGATAATGGTAAAAGATATTGATGCTGAAAAGGAATTGGTTGCGGAGGCATTAAAACTGATAAATGATGCAGATAAATTATCTGAGCTTTCGGCGAATTGCAAGGCTTTGGCGAAGCCCGATGCTGCAGATGAAATTGCAGAACAAATAATAGCATTAACATAGATTATGCGGATTAAGAATTATAAAAATATTTACTTTATCGGGATTGGTGGAATTGGCATGAGTGCTATAGCCCGCTACTTTAATTCCATTGGTAAGAATGTGTTTGGCTACGATCGAATGGCCACTCAGCTTACTGCGGAATTAACTGCGGAAGGTATTGGTATAACTTTTCAGGAAGATGTCGATCAAATTCCAGCACGTTATCAATCTAAGTATGATACTTTAGTAGTGTACACACCTGCTATTCCTGCAAATCATCCTCAATTGATTTATTTTCAGCAGCAACAATTTGAAATTATGAAGCGATCGCAGGTTCTGGGTTTGCTTTCCGATAATTTGAATGGTATAGGTATTGCCGGAACCCATGGTAAAACTACGGTTTCAACGATTACAGCGCATATTTTTAAAACATCAGCCTTAGATTGCAATGCTTTTTTAGGAGGAATTTCCCGCAACTATCAGTCTAATCTTTTACTGTCAAAAACCAGTCCCTGGATGATTCTTGAGGCTGATGAGTTTGATCGTTCATTTCTACAATTACATCCACAGTTGGCTGTAATTACCTCAATGGATGCTGATCATTTGGATATTTACGGCAATAAAAATGAATTGGAAAAGAGCTTTCAGGCTTTTGTTCATCAAATAAAAGAGGGGGGAATCCTTGTTTATAAAAAGGGATTGATTCTCACTCATGATAAACTTTCGGCTTATACTTATTCATTAGAGGAGAAAGCAGATTTTTATGCTGAGAACATCAAATTAGTGGAAGGATTTTACCAATTTAATTTGGTGTATCCGGATGGAATAATTAAAGATTTGTTGTTCTCCTACCCAGGGAAAATTAATGTTGAAAATGCAATTGCAGCATCAGCTATGGCTCTTCTTTGCGGTGTTGAAGCTGATGAGTTGAGAAAAGCTCTTTCAACTTTTAAAGGTGTTAGAAGAAGGTTTGATTATCAAATCAGAAATGAAAAAATTGTTTTTATTGATGATTATGCACACCATCCAAAAGAATTATGGGAAAGTATTTCATCGGTAAGGGAATTGTATCCTGAAAAGAATATAACCGGAATATTTCAACCTCATTTATATTCACGAACAAGAGATTTTGCAGAAGGTTTTGCTGCAAGTTTAAATCTTTTAGATGAAGTCATTCTTTTGGATATTTATCCAGCCAGAGAATTGCCAATAGAAGGGGTTAGTTCTGAAATTATTTTGAAAAACCTGAAGGTGCCAGCTAAATTATGTAGTAAAGGTGATTTGATAGAGTTACTTAGAGAGAAAGAATTTGAAGTTTTACTAACTTTAGGTGCAGGCGATATCGACAAGTTGGTTGAGCCGATTAAAAATTTAATTTGCGAACGATTGGAATGCTAAAAAAAATTGCAAACACATTAATTTGGGTATTCTTGCTGGGATACTTAATTGTAGTTTTTTCCTTTGCCAATGGCAAATCGGAGAAGCTGGTGTTTTCAGGTACACTGGTAAATGTGGTTGATAGTGTGAAAAGAGGTTTTGTAAGCAATTCTGATGTTGAAAGAATTATTAAGAAAAAATATCCGGGAGTTGTAGGGACTACTATTTCCGAAGTTAATAAAGAAGCATTGGAGGATCTAATAGACAAGATTCCTTATGTGAAAAAATCGGAAGTGTACAATTCGCTTTCCGGGAAATTAATTGTTGAAATTAAACAACGCAATCCAATTGTGCGGATTTTATCGGGGAATGGATATTATATTGATGCGGATGGAGAAAAAATGCCCTTGTCTGTAAATTTTACATCAAGGGTTTTGGTGGTTTCAGGGGCTGTAAATGATCAGTTGATAAAAGAAGAACTGTTTGAGTTGGTAAAATTTATTACAAATGATGAATTTTGGAAATCGCAGATCACACAAATTGATGTAGACAGAAACAAGGAGTATGTTTTAATTCCTCGTGTTGGAGCTCATAAAATTGAATTGGGGAGTATTGAAAACTACGAACAGAAATTTCAAAAATTGAGAGCTTTGTATACCAAAGGATTTTCAAAAAAAGGTTGGAATACGTATAGTAAAATCAATTTGAAATATAAGAATCAGGTAGTTTGCACAAAAAAGAATTTAAATGACTAGCAGGAATAATATCATAGCAGCTATCGATATAGGCACAACTAAAATTGTTGCCATAATGGGAGAAGTAGACGCCGATGGCAGGTTGCGGATTATAGGTATGGAAAAAACCGTATCGAGGGGCGTTAAGAGGGGAGTGATTCATAGTATTGAAGATACAATTGGTGCTATCAGTGAGGTAGTTGATCGATTGACAGAGAAAACCAACAAAGAAATTTCTACAGTTTATGTAGGTATTGCCGGACAGCATATACGGAGCATAAAGAACCGACAGTTTAAATACATCCAAAATGGAATTGGTGAAATTACTAAAATGGATGTTGAGGAAATCATAAATGAGAATTTTAGGATTCCAATTGAGGTTGGAGAACAAATACTGCATGTAATTCCGCAGGATTACGTAGTTGACAAGGAGGCAGGCATTCGGAATCCAATAGGAATGGCCGGACGAAGGCTGGATGGGAACTTCAATATTATTATTGGAAGAACTGCATCTGCACGCAATATTGAGAAATGTGTGAAGGAAGTTGGATTAGAAATTGAAGAACTGGTTTTGGAGCCTTTAGCTTCTTCTTTATCTGTGCTAAGCGAAGAAGAAAAAGAGGCTGGAGTTGTTTTGGTTGACATTGGCGGCGGGACAACGGATATTACAGTTTATTTTGATGGTATACTAAGGCATACTGCAGTAATTCCTTTTGGTGGCGATATTGTTACCCGAGACATAAAGGAAGGTTGCTCGGTACTTATAAAACAGGCCGAAGCTTTAAAAATTCAGTTTGGAGAAGCTGTCGCTGATTTAGTGGACGAAGAAAAGGTGGTTACCATTCCAAGTGTTGGTGGTTGGGATCCAAAGGAAATTTCTTTTAAAACCTTGGCTCAAATCATTCAATGCCGAATGGAGGAAATTATTGACAGTGTTAAATTTCAAATCGAAATTACAGGACTGCACGATAAAATTGGTGCCGGAATCGTATTGACAGGTGGAGGTGCATTACTTACGAATCTTGACGTGCTGACTCAAAAACAAACCGGAATAGATGTTCGCATAGGCTATCCCGGAGCATCATCTAAAATAATTTTAGATGAAACCTTAAATCAGCCAATTTATGCAACAGGAATCGGATTGATGCTAAAAGGTTTGAATAAACCTCGTAAAAAAACTCAGAATCAGAATACAGACAAAAATAAAACAGGCAAAAAGAAAGGATTTCAGAAATTTTTTAGTGCTTTGTTTGATACTGATGATTTGAAAATGTAAATAAAATATTGTAACCCTAATACTTGTGACATCATGATTGACGAATTGTTACCGGTTGATTTTGAACCTAAAGAGAAATCCATTATAAAAGTGATTGGTGTGGGTGGCGGTGGAAGTAACGCTGTTAATCACATGTTAAAAGAAGGAATCACTGGGGTCGATTTTGTAATATGTAATACTGATTCTCAGGCGTTGGAAAACAGTCAGGTGCCGATTAAGGTACAGCTTGGTAAATCACTTACCGAGGGTAGAGGGGCTGGAAACAAACCGGAAAGAGGAAGGGAATCTGCACTTGAGAGTATTGATGACATCAATAAAGTTTTAAGTGAGAAAACCAAGATGATATTTGTGACTGCCGGTATGGGAGGTGGAACCGGTACAGGTGCAGCTCCTATAATTGCAGAAACAGCCAGAAAGCAGGGAGTCTTAACTGTTGGAATTGTAACGATCCCATTTCGATTTGAGGGGAAACGAAGAATTGAGCAGGCGATGGAAGGAATTGCCAATTTGGAAAAGCATGTTGATGCACTTCTAATCATCAATAACGAAAAGTTGAGGATGATGTATGGTGATTTAAAATTATCGGATGCCTTTGCAAAGGCTGATGATGTTTTGTCTATTGCCGCCAAAAGTATTGCCGAAATAATTACTGTTCATGGTTATGTAAATGTCGATTTTGCCGATGTGGAAACCGTGATGAGGGATAGTGGTGTAGCCGTAATGGGATCAGCTTCTGCTTCAGGTGAAGACAGAGCACTTCGTGCTATTGAAGAGGCACTTACATCTCCGTTATTGAATAGTAATAATATTTGCGGAGCAAGAAATATCTTATTAAATATCATCTCTGGTAAAGATGAGGTGACCATGCAGGAGGTTAGTGTGATTACCGATTACGTTCACGATGTAGTGGGTGATGAGGTGAGTATTATTTGGGGAAATGGTAATAGTGATAGGCTGGAGGATGAATTAAGCGTTACAATTATTGCTACCGGATTTTCCGAAAGCCCTATTCCTGAATTAAGTATAGAACCTCGGAAATCAGTTCAAAATGAAGCTCCTAAATTGGAGCTGATTATTGAGAATCCAGCCGAAGCTGAGGAGATTGCGGCAATGAAGAAGCGTGAGGAGAGGCAACGAAGAGAAGAGTTGATGAGAAAACGCTCCGATGAAGACCGTGAGGAGTATGAGGTAGCAGAAGAGAAAAAAACGCCTGTAACTAAAAGTAAGGAACCTGTTGAAGTTGAGGAAGAAAGAGGAGAAGAGGAACATAAAAAAGGAAGTCTTGACAATTGGTTTAAAGATAAGTTTACACAGATTTTTGATAATAATGATTCTTCGATGTAGCGTTTTAAGCAACGTGAGATTATAAAGAGATAATTTTAGATATTAAATGACTGAGGATTTAATTGATTTTAGTTTACAGGAAAATGAATCATCGATTATAAAAGTAATTGGTGTTGGTGGTGGTGGCGGTAACGCTGTAAATTATATGTATAAGCAGGGCATAAAAGATGTGGATTTTGTCATTTGCAATACTGACGCCCAGGCCCTTGAAACAAGTGAAATTCCTGTGAAAATTCAGCTGGGCGAATCGCTGACTGAAGGTCGTGGTGCGGGTAACAAACCCGAACGGGGTGAGCAATCTGCGATTGAGAATTTGGAGGATATAATTGAGGTGCTGGCTGATAATACCAAAATGGTTTTTATTACTGCTGGTATGGGAGGAGGAACAGGCACAGGTGCCGCTCCGGTTATCGCGAAAGCGGCTAAAGAAATGGGGATTTTAACGGTGGGTATTGTTACGATACCATTTCGTTTTGAAGGACGCCAGCGATTGCATCAGGCCATTGAAGGAATCAATAAATTAAAAGAGAATGTGGATTCCCTTTTAGTGATAAACAATGAAAAGCTAAGCGAGATTTACGGCGATTTAAAGTTGTCTACAGCCTTTTCCAAGGCGGATGATGTGTTGGCAACCGCAGCTAAAGGGATTGCTGAGATTATAACGCTTCATGGTTATATCAACGTAGATTTTGAAGATGTAAAAACAGTAATGACGGATAGTGGCGTTGCAGTAATGGGATCTGCTTCGGCTGAGGGAGAGGATCGTGCTGTTAATGCCATTCGCGAGGCTCTTACATCACCATTATTGAACAGCAATGATGTTAGAGGTGCCCGAAATATTCTCTTAAATATTAGTTCCGGTCAGGAAGAGGTAACCATGGATGAGGTGGGACAAATAACCGACTACGTTCAGGAAGCTGTTGGCGATAGTGCTTCTATTATTTGGGGTACAGGTCAGGATTTGGCATTAGGAAACAAAGTATCGGTTACAATCATAGCAACGGGTTTCGATAATGGTTTAATTCCAGAGGAGAAGGCGACACCCAAAACTGCATCTTTTCAGGCTGGCAGAGGACGCAACAGTGCTGTCGATCAAGTAAAAACTATTTTAGAAGAAGAGGCGAATGAAAAATCGGAAGAGAATCAGTTAATCTTGACCGATTTGAAGGATACTGAAATTGATGAAATTGAAAATATTCCTGCTTACAAGCGAAAACTGAAGAATATAGACAACCAGAAATTTCAATCTGGTAAGGTTATTCGCTTTACTTTAGACGAAGAGTAGTCATACAGTCATAAATTTGATAGAAACTTAAAATACAGAACAATGGGTTTATTAGAACAGATCAATTCAGATATAAAAACTGCCATGAAGGCGAAGGAAAGAGACAGATTGGAAGCACTCCGAGCTGTGAAAGCAGCCTTTACAATGGAAATGACAAAAACAGGAGCTGCCGATATCGACAATGATTCTGCACTTAAGATCATTCAGCGGTTGGTGAAACAACGTAAAGATTCAGCCAGTACTTTCTCTGCCGGAGGACGTGAAGATTTAGCCGGAAAGGAACTTCTGGAATTAAGTTATTTAGAGGTTTATCTTCCTACTCAATTGTCTGATGAAGATTTGACCGCTGCTGTTCAGGGTATTATCACTAAAACCGGAGCATCTTCTATGAAAGATATGGGGAAAGTAATGGGATTGGCTTCCAAAGAATTAACCGGTAAAGCTGACGGTAAAGCTATTGCTGATAAAGTTAAAGAGCTTTTGTCTCAGCTTTAATAAGGAATTTAAGAGTGCTGCCTTTGCAGTATCTCTTTTTTTGGACAAACTTAAATGCACAAAAAAAGCGGGATGATAATTTATCATCCCGCTTTTTAATGAGTTTTACTCTCTAATAAAACTTGTATCTTTTATCAATAACATTTGCATTTTCTTTCAATGCCTGGAATGCCTGATAGTTTGTTCTGTATTGATATCCTTGCTCTAATCTTGATTTAAAAGCTTGAACGGTAACATCGGAAACTTCATCGCTGTTTTCGTTAGTAATAACAAGCATGTAAACACCTTGATTGCCTTCAACAGGAGATGAAATTTTACCTTTCTCCAGCATTGAAGCTGTACTTATTACTTTAGGCTCAATTCCTGCACCAGGAATCTGGAACGATTGGAAGCTGATACCTGTTGCAGTTTTAACTTCTAGGTTTTCTTTTTGTGCCACAGAAAGCAAACTTTGAGCTCCTGCACTGCTCTTTGTCATCTCAGCAATAATTAGTTCAGCTTTTTTATCTTTTCTGATCGCTCTCTTGATTTCAGAAACCTTATCTTGAATAGATGCAATTCCTTCTTCTTTTATATCAGAAAGGATCGCAACAACAAACTTGTTTCCAAATTCGAAAACTGCAGAGTTGTCATTATTCAATAAAATACTTTCCATATTATCAGTGTTATAGGCAGCTCTAACAAGATCTCTTGAATTTTCCAGTCCGGGGATCAATTTAGTTTCTCTTTTAAGATTTGCTGTTCTACGGTTTAAACCATCAGCAGTACTAGCTTTCTCGAACGCATTTTTGTCAAGATTGTTACCTGCAAAAGTACGGGCTTTAGCATAAGCTGCCTGAATTGTTTTTTGACTGGCTTCAACCTTACGGTCAACAATAGCAAGTTGAACTTTTTTCACAGCATTACTCATATTGGTAACCTGAATAACGTGAGCTCCAAATTGAGTTAGAACAACTTTTACCTCATTCTTTTTCGAAGAGAAAGCAGCATCGTTGAATGGCTGAACCATTTTTCCTTGAGTAAACCATCCTAAGTCACCACCGTTAACAGCAGAACCTTGATCTGATGAGTTTTCTTTTGCTAAAACAGCAAACTCAGCTCCTTTATCAAGTAAAACTTTCAAACTGTCAGCTTTTGCTTCAGCACCTTTATAGTCACCATTAACAGGACGAATTAGAATGTGACGGGCTTTTACTGAATCAGGAAGCATTTTTACTTCATGCAGTTTTGCCATTTTATACATTTCGTTTTCGAAGTAAGGGCCAAATACATCACCTTTATTTGCAGAGAACGCGAATGCGTTAAGATCAGCATTTGTGATTTCGTCTTGTTTGAAATAGTAAGCATTAAAATCACTGTCGCCATTCAATTCTACAAATTGAACGTTATTGCTTTCATTTGTGAAGTCTTCTTTCAAGTCAACAATCCATTTTTCAGTTGCTTTGTAATCTTCAGTAGAAGGTATAACGTCAAATGATACGTAATCAATTTTTCTTGATTCTGTTTGTTTGAACAGATCTTCGTGTTTACTATAGTAATCTCTGATTTCAGATTCAGTTACATTAATAGTACTGTCTGGAATTAGATTGTAACTTTTTACAATGTAATTGAAATCTACCTTTTTACTTCCTTTAGCAGCCATGTCTTTAACCAATACATTTGGCATGTAAAGACCTTTTTGAACTAAGGTATTGTACTTAACAAGATTTCTTTGCGTAATAATTGATTCTTCGATGTTTAACCAGTAAGCTTTTTGAGGAGTTCCGTTAGGAGCTGCAATTAATTGCTTAAGAGTTGCAACTACTTGATCCTTATCAACCAATCCGTTTTCGTTCTGAAATAACTGACGAATAGCAGGATCAATATTTCGACCTTGAACCATATCAAATAATTCCTCAGAAGAAATAGAAATTCCCAACTCATCATACTCGCGGTTCATTACAAATTCCTGAACCATCTGTTGCCAAACCTGCTCTCTTAAACGCTCAATCTGTTCCGATGGAATTGAGTTCTGTCCGGACATGAGTTTGTTAATCTCAAGACTATGATTGAATCGGTTTTGGAAATCACGGATGTTTACTGATTCCCCTGCAATTTCTGCCATCTCATTTCGTGAGTTTGCTAATAACGAACCACCTGATTTTAGAGCATCTCCAGCAATAAATGCAAGAAGAGCACCACCAATAATGATCCCTATAAAAACACCACGATTTCTTATTTTTTGTAATGTTGCCATCGAAAAAGATTTAAATATTCTTAATTAGGCTACGAATATACAAAAAAATGGGAAATGATCGCTTTTTATTGCAATTGGATTACTTGCTTTTATAGTAAAATAAAAAGAGACTTGAAAGTAATTATTTCTATCTGGAATAATATTGACCTGATCCTACTTACAATTGAGGATGCGGACATGCCCGAATATCTATTTTGGATATAAATAGAGGTGATTTTAATGTAGATAAGAAAATTGGGGATGAAGGATATTCTATAGAATTGTTAAGCGTATTTTAACAACGCGGGTATTGCTTACTTCCAGAATTTTAAAACTGAAATTTTCAATGCGAATTGTTTCATTATTCATTGGGATACTTTCGTGAGTGAAAATAAGAAAGCCGTTTAATGTTTCAAAGTCTTCTGATACGGGCAGGTTAAGTTCATACTTATCATTCAGATAATCTATTTCCAAACGGCCTGCGAAAATGTATTCTGTATCTGAAATTTTCTGTTCTTCCAAATCTACGTCATCATGTTCATCTTCAATTTCACCAAATATCTCTTCCATGATGTCTTCGATGGTAACCATTCCCGCTGTTCCTCCAAATTCATCAACAACTACGGCAACACTTTTATGTTCGCGCGTAAAAAGATTTAGTAATTTATGAGCGGGCATTGTTTCGGGTACAATAATAATATTGCTTAAGCCTGCTTTTATACTTTGTGGATTTTTAAAAATTACAGACGAGTGTATATAACCTACAATATTGTCTATTGAATCTTTGTAGATTAAAATTCTGGAGTATCCGGTTTCTATAAAGCGTTGCGTCAGGCTTGAAATATCACCACTAATTTCCATTGCCTCAATTTCATTTCGGGGCACAATGCATTCGCGCAATTTCACCTTCGAAAAATCGAGTGCATTTCTAAATATTTTTATGTCGTGAAGATCGTCTTCGGCTATGGTTTGGGCATCATGGCCTTCCTGTACCAAATGATCCAGATCAACTTTCCCAAAAGCCTGCGTTTCTTCTTCTTCGGTAATGTTAGTTTTAAAAATTTTTCGGATAATATTTTTTGATAGGAATATAGTGAACGATGTTATCGGATAGAATAAAATGTAAAAAAACATCACCGGAAGGGCAAACAGGTTCAAAGCCATGTTTGGATTGATCCTAAAAAGGGTTTTGGGTATAAATTCTGCAGTAACCAAAATTAATATGGTTGAAAGAAATGTTTGAACTGCCAGTATTATTGAATCGGAATCAATCCATATGGCTATAGAAGGTTCCAATAACTTAGCCATAAGAATACCATATATTACAAGGGCAATGTTGTTGCCAACAAGCATGGTACTAATATAATATCCTGGGTTTTGAGAAAAAATAGAAATAACCTTAGCCGAAACTGTATTTTTGTTTCGGTCAAGTTCCATTCGCAACTTGTTTGCTGCAATAAAAGCAATTTCCATTCCTGAGAAAAATGCAGATAAGGCCAGCATGATAAAAATAATGATCAGCTCGTTCATTTATTTCCGGGCTTTGTTTTTCTCTTGTAATTTCCTCATGTATCTTCTCCATACATACATCAAACCAGCAATGCCGGCGATAACATACAGCATAATACTTTCAGCAAATCCGTAATCAATTGTTTTGTGTACAGCAGCAATCAAGCCAACAATCATAACGATTAACCAAGTGATTTCTAAAATGAAAGGGAGTTTTTGTTTCATGTGTTAAATGATTTTAGATGCAATATAGTACGATTTTATTCTTATTGTTCTGTTTCATCATTTAAATATACTTCACCAGTAACTTTTTTGAGGGTAATCTTATCCATTTTATCATCAGAAGAAAAACCGATTCCTTCCAAAACCTGACCGTCATCTGTGGTAATTCTAACATATTGATCCGAATAAATGAGACCTTTACCTTGATCCCAGTACATTAATTCGGTATTTATTGTTTTCCCGTCATCACTAACAGCAATAACTTTATTTCTTAGTTCCCACAATTGATCTGAGGTAAAGTGTTTGGCATAATTTGCTTCTATTTGTCCGGCAACAGTTCCGTCATCGTCATAGGAAGTAATTTTTCCTCCTTTTGGGAAATCCTGATACTCTTTATCTTCGGTTTTCACATCAATAAATTCAACCGCAAAAGCACGATATTTAATTCGTGTCGAATCGGTGAAAATAAATTCAACATCTTTGCCCGAACGCTCCGGGGTTTTTTCGTTACTTGTAATACTTTGTACCTCTTTAATACTGTTTTCACAAGACAAAAGCATTGTAATCCCGGAAAGGATCACAATGCTTTTGATAATATTATTGATATTTTTCAATGTTTTATTCTGTTAATCTTGCTTTGGTTGATTCGTTAATCCAATCTCCAACTTTATAAGTATCTCCTTCTTTAATTCCTTCGAAGAAAGCTTCCTCTTTGCGAGGGAAATACTTAGAGTAAGTAGTAATTAATTCGCGGGCTTCTTCAGAACAATCAGGATCTAAAGCTTTAGCTTTAGCGAATTTATCAACAGCTACCCAATAAACAGCTTGTTTTTCAAGCGGACTTGATCCGTAATTTTTGCTGTAAGCCGCATAAGCTTTTCCAATCAACAAATAAGGTTGTCCCCAATTCGCTCTAAAGCCAGCAGCCTTTAATGCGTTGGATTTAGCATCACTGTATTTGCCTTGCATTAAAAGAATGGTAGCTAATTTGAAATGAAGGTCTGCTTTAACATCAGCATCTGTTTCCAATTCGATAGACTTAACTAAGTACTCTTTACTTTTGTCAAATTCTTTTTTCTTGATAAACATTTTTGCCAGATTGTGTGCAGCATCAGCATTAGGATCCAATTCGTATTTTCTTTCCGCAACTTCCGCATACAAAGCTCCATCTTCACATTCCTGACGATTCAACATTCTTAAGATCTTATTGATCAGAACCAAATCATCATGATTTGCATGAAATTTAGGAGTAAAGATATTGCTTAAGGTTTCACAATCAGCAACTCCGGCAGCAAAGAAAATTTGTTCTACATTCAATCTTGCGTTGTTGATATTGTCTTTTTTAGCTGGATCAGTCTCAGCATCCATTTGCTTCTTAGCCATATCCATAAAAAGAAGGTAATTGTCGATTACTTCTTCTGCTTCTATTTGATTGTTTTGAACCAAAACTTTTGATGCTTCCATTGTGTTGGCAATAACTTTCGCTTCAGCATCCAGTCCTTGCATTTCAATGGATTTTTTCATTATAGCATAAGCTTCTTTTACAGAAGGGATGTCTTTTTCACGGTATTGAAATAAATCACCACCTTTACGTCCAAGAATCCAACCTGCAGGATATTTACGATCTTTACCAAAATATTTAATTCGGTTATCGTAAACCATCATTAAAGTGTCAATGTATTTGTCATTCTTAGTAGCGCGGTATAATCCTTCCATTATTTTCACACCATTAATATAAGTGGATTTTTGGTAGGCGGGTGCATTTTTATAAACGTATCTCCATCCGGTAAGTGCTTCTTTGTAATTTCCCTGCTTTACCATCTCGATGTAAAGAGATGCGTTCAAAATTGTTTGAGCACTATCCAACCCATATTTTGATTCCAAAGTCTGAGCTTCCGCTTTAAACAGACCCGAAAACAAAAGAACCATTGTTACAATTAAAAGTCTTGTCTTCATATTACTATTTTTTTTTATAATCAAGTTACTTTTTATTTCAAAACCAAAAATGACATTTCGATTTACCTGCAAAATCTCAATATTTTAAACCAGGGTCTAAATATAACGAAAGTTTTAGTTTTGTCAGAACTAAAACTGCAAAACTCATACCAAAAATTAGTACAAGCTTCTAAACTGGTTGGGATATCTATATTTAAGAGCCCTTTGCAAAACTATAAATAAAATATAAAGCTGCAAAAAATACTGCTTATTAAGAGTGAATCAATAAATTAAATTCCAATATCTTATTCAAACCTTCCAATACGATTTCGGGATGATAAGCTGCTTTGTTATCTAATGATTTATTCAAAAAATGGGCATCTCCTCCGGTAATCACTACACGTAATTCCGGATGTATTGTTTTTAATTTGTTGATGTATGAATCTATTTCGAAGATCAGACCATTTTGAACGCCTGATACTATTGCATCATTGGTGTTTTTACCAATTAAACTGAAATCTTCATTTTTTGACAGCTCGGGCAGGTTTTGAGTAAATTCATGCAAAGCTTTGAACCGCATTTTTAAACCGGGAGATATACAGCCTCCTAAATATTGGGCTTTAGCAGTAACAAAATCGAACGTGATAGCGGTTCCGGCATCTATTACCAGTATGTCTTTTCCTTTATACAAACCATGTGCGCCTGCACAAGCGGCTAATCGATCGTAGCCGAGTGTGCTTTTCGATTCATATAAGTTTTCCAGTGGTGTGCCTATTTCTGAATTAAAAAACAGAACAACTTTGCAGGCCAATTTTAATTTGGAGATTAATTCTTCAGGATATTTTCTAACAGAAGAAATAATAACATTGGGTGCATTTTCACATTTTGATAAAAGGCCGGAAACGAATTCAGTTTCCCCTAATGTTGAGTTTTCAAGTCTAACTAATTGATTGTTTTCAAAGAAGCCTGACTTTATTTGTGTGTTCCCTATGTCTACTATTAAATTCAAAAGAGTCGGAATGATGGTAATTTATTGTAAATGTCTTGTAAAATCGCATAAAATTAGTAAACTTTAGGCATATTAGTCTATTGATACTTAGGTTTTTTATAATCATTTTAAATAAGATGGTATTTAATTATTCAGTAAGTACAATTTAAATGATTACATATCCTTTTTTAGATTAAAATCGATCACACATTCAATTTTAGATTGATGAAGAAAAAAATTTTAATTGTAGAAGATGACAGTTTAATATCGACCATCTTTCGGATGTTTTTAAAAGAACTGGGTTACGATCTTATCGGAATAGTAGAGGATGGAAAAGAGGCTATTCGTTTGTGTGAAACAATGAAACCGGATATTATTCTGATGGATGTTCATTTGGGTGGAGGTCTGGATGGAATTCAAACTACAGAATTAATTAAAACCAAATTTGACATTCCGGTTATCTTCCTTTCCAGCGATACTGAAGAAAGCACAATTCAAAGAGTTATTAATATTCATTCTTATGGATATTTGGTGAAACCAATTGATAAGAGGGAACTTGGTATTTCAATAGAATTGGCTTTTTATAAACATCAATTTGATTTGGATCAGAAAATGCGCGAACAGCGTTTTCGAAACTTCATTACCGATTCACCCGAAGCTATTATTGTGATCAATGAAAATGGTTTGATCGAATATCTGAACTGTCTGGGATTAAAATTATTCAAAACAGCATACATCGAAGATTTAATGGGCTTGCCCTTGTTGTCTTTTGTTGATGATGATTACTCGGCAATTTTTAAAGAGAGATTGGAGAATTCGTCGGCTATGGAAAAAGGAATTTCTTATACTCACCTGAAATTAAAAACCATACATGGCGAATTGATTGATGTGGGTTTGACCGGAGCTCAAATTGAATTTAATGGGAAGAAAAATTTACAATTAATTGTTCGTGATATTACGCGTGAGTTTGCCTATCGTCAGTTGTTGGCTGAAAAAGCGAATATCATTAATAATTTTGTTGATGGTGTTGTTACTTTCGACCTTGAGGGGAAGGTGAAATCTTGGAACCGGGCATGTGAACGGATTTTTGGTATTTCCGAAATCAATACTATTGGCAAAGCTTACAGCAGCTTGTTTATTTCTGATAAACAAAAAACTTTTGCTGAAGATATTTTAATTCCGGCAGAAAAGAAAGGCAAATATAAAACAAATTTTATTTTAGATATTATGGGTAAAAAGCAGGAAATTAAATTAATTGCTAATTTGCTGCGAAACGAAAAAGGAGAAGAAACCGGAGTGGTTTGCTACATTCGGGATCATTCGTGTTCTTAAAAAATAAACTCCGATCATTTTATCGATCGGAGTAATGATGTTATATCTCATTGATTAGAGCCAGTATTTCGCTGGCTTTTTTAATGTTCTTAATTTTTTCGAAACTAAGACTTAGTCTGTTTTTTGCTTCTTTCATTTTGCAGGGAACAACTTGTGTTTGCAGAAATTGCAGGACTTTGCTAAACTGTGCTGATTTATAGAAAGCTGAATCCTGATCGGAAATAAAATACAGAACCAGTTTTCCCTTTTTAAGAATGATTTTTTCGATTCCTAAATCCAAAGAAATCCAACGCAAACGAACAACATCCAACAGTTCAAGACATGGTTCGGGTAAGTCTCCAAACCGATCTTTTAGCTGAGATTCAAATGTTTTTATTTCTTCTTCGGTCTGAATGTTATCCAATTCGCGGTACAAACGAATTCGTTCCGAAATGCTTTCAACATATTTCTCAGGAAAAAGAATTTCCAAATCGGTATCTATTTGGCATTCGCTTATAAATCGGAGAACATTTTTTCCTTCATCTTTCTTTTCATCTTCGAAAACATCTTTGAATTCATTCTCCTTCAATTCCAGAAGTGCTTCGTTCAGAATTTTGTGATAGGTTTCGTAACCGATATCAGCAATAAAACCGCTTTGTTCGCCACCCAGTAAATTACCCGCGCCGCGAATATCCAAATCCTGCATGGCAATATTAAAACCACTTCCCAGTTCCGAGAAGTTTTCAATGGCCTGAAGTCTTTGTCTGGCTTCCTGAGTCATGGAATCATGCGGAGGAGTTAACAAATAGCAAAATGCTTTTTTGTTCGACCGGCCAACGCGGCCCCTTAACTGGTGCAGTTCGCTCAAGCCAAAATTCTGTCCGTTATTAATGATGATGGTATTGGCATTCGGAATGTCCAAACCAGATTCAATTATGGTAGTTGCAATCAGAACATCAAAATCGCCACGAATAAAATCAAGCATGATTTTTTCCAGTTTAGGCCCTTCCATTTGTCCGTGGGCAACCACAGTTGAAACACCTGGAACGGCTCTCTGAATCATTGCTTCAACGTCTTTGATATTTTGAACCCTGTTGTGAATAAAGAAAACCTGTCCGTTTCGTTCCACTTCGTAGGTAATTGCTTCCCGAATAATGTCTTCGTTAAAATTATGAATTTCGGTTACAATCGGATAACGGTTTGGTGGCGGCGTATTGATGATTGACAAATCCCTGGCTCCCAGCAAGGAAAATTGAAGAGTTCTTGGAATTGGAGTAGCAGTTAATGTTAAGGTATCAACATTTACTTTAAACTGTTTCAATTTTTCTTTTACGGATACACCAAATTTCTGCTCTTCATCAATAATCAGCAGGCCCAGATCTTTAAACTCAACATCTTTTCCTATGATCCGGTGTGTCCCGATTATAATATCAGTTTGTCCGGCTTTTAAATCTTTCAAAATCTGTTTCTGATCTTTCGACGTTCTCATTCTGCTGATATAATCTACCGTACAGGGAAAATTTTTCAATCGATCGTTAAAGGTTTTGAAATGCTGAAAGGCCAGGATTGTGGTCGGAACCAGAATAGCGACCTGTTTGTTATCAGCAACAGCTTTAAAAGCGGCACGAATTGCAATTTCGGTTTTTCCGAAACCAACATCACCACATACCAGCCTGTCCATTGGGTAAGGCGATTCCATTCCTTCTTTGGTTGCGATTGTTGCTTTCACCTGATCGGGAGTATCTTCATAAATGAAGGAAGCTTCCAATTCCTGCTGCATATAGGTGTCGGGACTGAACGAAAAGCCTTTTTCTGATTTTCGTTTGGCATAAAGGGCAATCAAATCCTTGGCAATGTCTTTTACCTTGCCTTTGGTTTTTTCCTTTAGCTTTTGCCATGTGCCGTTACCCAGTTTGTATATTTTAGGAGCAGATCCGTCTTTGCCTTTGTATTTTGAAATTTTATGCAGCGAGTGCAAACTCACATACAGAATGTCATTGTCTTTGTAAACCAGGCGAATTACTTCCTGTGGTTTGCCGTTTGTATCGATTAGCTGCAAACCTCCGAAACGACCAATTCCATGATCGGAATGAACGATGTAATCACCTGGGTGAAGGCGGTTAATCTCTTTAAGAGTTACCACTTCCTTGGCTTTGTGAACCGTTGAGTTCTTAAGCTGAAATTTGTGGTAACGATCGAAAATCTGGTGATCGGTGAAGATCGATATTCTCAGGTCTTTATCCGAAAATCCTTCATGAAGTGTATGGTTTACATCCTGAAAATCAACTTCAATTCCCTGGTCTTCAAAAATATTGTGGATTCGTTCAATCTGTTTTGGATTGTCGGAAAGAATATAATTCGATTCTGCTTTGGCATTGTTATTTAGTAAATGCTGGCCAAGTAATTCGAAATTTTTATTGAAAGCTGGTTGAGGACTCTGATTGAACTGAAGCTCTTCCTGAGCCACAAAAAAGAATTTTTGTCCGAATTCCAATGTCGAAAAATCACTTAGCTGATTCAAAAATTCTTTGCTGTTTATCAGGTAATCTTTAGTGGATACGGAATCTTCACCCATTTGCATAAAAGGAACCTTTTCGATGGTGCTTTCATATATAGATTGGATTCGATCACAGGAAAACTGTAAATTCCTGCACCAAAAAACGGCATTGCCGGGCACAAAGGAAAGAAAGGATATCCGGGAATCCTTCAGCAGACTTTCCTGAATGTTGGGAATGATATCAACGGAGTTTAGTTTTTTTATGGATAGTTGATTTTCCACATTAAACATTCGGATGGAGTCTACTTCTTCGCCAAAAAAATCAATTCGAAAAGGATGCTCATCCGAAAAGGAAAAAATATCAATAATGCTTCCGCGGATGGAATACTGACCTGGTTCTACCACAAAATCGGCTCGTTCAAATTCATAATCGACTAAGACTTCTTCCACAAATTCGGGAGATAATTTTTCGCCGACCTTAATTGTTAAGGTGTTTTCTTCCAGTTGTGCTTTACTAATTACTTTTTCGATAACGGCTTCGGGAAAAGTAATAATGAAAGTAGGATGCTTATCGGAATTCAAACGGTTCAGACATTCGGCACGAAGAATAATGTTCGAACTGTCAGTTTTCTCATATTGAACGGAACGTTTGAAGGAAGATGGAAAGAACAAAACGGTATCTTCATCAAGCAGATTGCACAGATCATTGTAAAAATAGGCAGCCTCCTCCTTATCGTTAAACAGTAAAATGTGCGGATGTTGGCCGGGTTTAAGGGCGGAAATCAACAAAGGGAGCGAAGAACCAACCAAACCTTTTAGGTGAAGCTGAAACTTTGATTTTTGTTCCAGATATTTTTCAATGCTGTATCGGGCAGGATGCTCCGAGAAAATTTGTATAAGTTGTTTTAGTTCCAAACCCTTGTCCTTTTTTTGTTGAAACGCAAATTTAGGGAAAATATTTTAGGGAGAAGGTAAAAGGGGAAAGGATCAGAATTCAAGTTAAAAGAACAAAGAGGTAAGTGTTAAAGATGCTTCGCGTTTTTAGATGTAGAATTCTCTTTTTGAAAGGAGATTAGAAAGGCATAGATATGAAAGAGATAAATAGGATTCAAATGTTTTTTTTTTGTTAATCATAAATAATGTTTACTTTTAATGATTCGCAAATTGTATCGTAGACGAGGAATGAATTTAATCTTAAAAAAATAAATCATGAGTAAACTATTGGGTCTTTCTGCATTGTTCATATTGTTAGTACTTGTTTCGTGTCAAAGTACAACGAAAAATAGATTAGTTATGAGCTCGGATCAGTTATTGATGGAGACATTTAGTGTGAAGCAAATTGAATCTTTACAATCAATTGTTGCCTATGTAGATGATATGGTTTTATCGAAAACTAAAACTGAAAATATTGAGGAAGCATACCATGAGTATTTTGATTCTTTAAGCAAGCAATTAGAGAATGGTATTACAAAGGATGGTTTTAAATTGAATGCTCCATTTAAAGAACAGGAAAAGTATCAATTCCTGAAAAATATAGATAAGGATGTTTTTAATGGGATTTGGGTCTTAGTGGCAGAAAGTAAGGTTTTAAGTGCTTCAAAAATAGCAAGTTTGGATCAGATGAAAGATTTGGAGTTAAGTACTTCTGGTTTATATATGGATTATCTAAATAAGCTTGGAGTGACAGATAATAGATATAAAGATTTATATGATTTAATTCAAAGTACAGGAGGGATGGTTGGTCCAAGTACTTTCATGTCGGTTCATGAAGGGTTTGATTTTGGAGTTGTTAAGAATCGATTGTGGGCGGCTATTTATCTTTTAAATTTAAAAGATATTGATATTGAAATGAAAGGATATCAGGAAGAAAATTAATACTTAGTTTATCATGTTCATCATCTCATTAACCTACAAAGTACCTATCGAAAAGGTAGAGGAAGAATTGAACAATCACGTTCAGTATTTAAAAGAGCAGTATGCTTTGGGAAATTTTCAGGCCTCGGGCAGAAAAGTTCCGAGAACAGGAGGCGTAATACTTTCAACAGTGAAGGATAAAAAACAATTGGAAGAAATTCTGGCTAAAGATCCTTTTCACAAAAATGATTTAGCCGATTATGCAATCACTGAATTTATTCCCAGCATGACGAGCGACGAGTTAACTTGTTTGCTGGAGGTTTAATTTAAAATCCATAACCGACAGGGCCGTATCCGGGAACACTAACATAGCCACGGGTATTGCCATGATCGGAATTGCCGGCACTAAAGCGGGTCGACCAGAAATTATCTCCGCCACTGCCTTGTCCCATATAATAGTTCTGCTGAGCGGCCAAATACAAATTAACAGTGGGAATTGGATTGCCCTCGTAACCGGCATTACCCTGATCATCGAACCAGTAAAAACCTGGTTGAATGTAATAACCCAATACATAGCTCCACACCAACCATTCGTTCCTGGGCAGTTCCCGCCCGTTAACCACTACACTTGTATTGCCAGCTGATGCGTCTGACTTTAATTCCCCAAAATCGTGTCCGGGCAGCATAAATCCGAAAGAAGCATAACCAACAACTCCATACAAACCACTTTTGCTGTCGTACCAGTAATTTCCAGCTTTGGGTTTTAGGCCATATTCATTTTCAAGATTGGTAAGTTGAGTTTCATTCAGCTCAAGATCATTAATAATCACTTTCCCGTTTTGACTGCAAGCAATAAAGGGAACTGTAAATAGAAACAGGCTTATTAAGAGTTTGTAAATTGTATTTTTCATTGTTTTTGATATTGATTTGTTCACGAATTGGATTTAAAATATACATATGTGTGCGAAGAGAATTGGAAGCAATGTAGGGTGCTTGTGTAAAATTACAACAAAGATGATGGAGTGTCAATAGCTTGTTGATGAGACTTGATGAGTGTTTAAAATGGAGTTGTGAAAAATAATAAAGAGAATTATGTGTATTTTAATAATCGAATTGTTAAATTTAAAAATTCGATCATAAAAAATAATATAGAAGAATTGAGTGGGAACAGAGATGATTGGTGAGTTTGAAGAGCTTGATGATAGTTTATGATCCGTAGTCTCGGAATAATTTATAAAATAACATAGAGAATATTTTTTAACTAAAATCAAATTAAAATGGCAGTATTATTGAATGAAAGAATGTCGTCGCAAACTCACATTAGTAAAGGAATGCGTCATGTAAGATTATGCAAGCGAACTCAGGGAACTGAGCAATTAGTTGCAAACATTCAACCTGCAATTGATGGCTTAAAAGTTAAAGCCATTGAAATCAGTGAGCAAAAAGAGTTGAGAGATTCAGCTCAGGATGATGTGTTTTACAACGATGCCCTTCTTGATGATGCGATAAGAAACGTATCGGATGAAGCTAAATTGTACGACAGGAAAAATCCCGGACGACCTGTTTATCAGGTTTTATTTCCTGGGGGCAAGTATTCCGATATTGTTCGTGCCCCTTTTGCCAAGGAACTGAATTTGGCCGAACAAATCGCTCAGCGTATCGGTAATTTAGGTGCCGAACATGAACTAAACTCCCTGCTTATCCCCCTTACTACTGCTATTGCAAATGTGCGAACCAGCATTACGAATTTGGATGCTGAAGAAACAAAAGTGAAAACAGCAATTGCAGACGAAGAAAGTGTGAAGGCAGAATTACGAAAGCAATATGAATTTAACTATCACGATGCGGCAAAAATGTTCGGTAAAAAATATGCCGACCGACTCTTCCCCAAAACCGCTGCTAAATCCAAAGTGAAAGAAGAAGCTGTGCTTTCAACAGAACAAAGTGAGTAAAAATTTGTTGTTGCATGTGTTACATGCCCGCATTTGGTACTTCATTGTGTTGAACTGAATCATACAAGCCTACAATCGCTGTCCGAAAAAAAATCGAGAGCTGTTTGCAGGCTTGCCAAGTGTACGAAAAAGAAAATGTGAATACAAACACATGCCTGCATACATGGCTTCAACACGAACTACAGGTAGTTTGCACGCATACAAACAGCTTCCGAAAATTTTGCAGCACCACATACAGATTTGCAAACAGCACTCCATCGTTTTGTGAGCCCAAATGTTTGCCTGCAAAGGGTGCTGCAACAAAAATGAACTTCTTTTTGAGGGAAGATTGGCTCGATTTACGGAGGGTATATATTTGTTGCTCTCACTCCGGGTGAGGGGATCAATTAATGATTGAGAATTTCAACTTGAACTTGTGTTTATTATACACATGAACCTGTCTTAAAATACAAAGGATATGGAAATATAGTACAGGTTTTGTGAATGTATACATGAATTGACAGTTGTTGTTGTTGTTGTTGTTGTTGTTGTTGTAATGTGTTGAAATGCAGGGCTTTGATTTCCCATTAACTTAACATGTAATTTTAAAAACAGGAGGAATTAATATGATTAAAATAAAAAAAGTAGTATCGCTTATAGAAGATAATATTGGATCGTTGGAAAAAGATGAAAAAGATTTTCTGGAAAATTTAGAAGATAAAGGATGGATTTCAAAAGATAGAATTTGTTTGAGAGCCATTGTAATAAAATGGCTGTTGTTGCATTCTGAGGAATTTGAATATTTTAAAAACAAAGTATTTTATGTAAATAATGTAAGTATTACTGGCCAACTGGATATAGAATACTTAAAAGTTGATTTTCCTCTTGTATTTATTGACTGTCATTTTGAATCGGGAATTAATTTGATGATTTCAACAATTAAATCGCTTTTTTTATTAACGTGTGAAGTAGAAAAATTGATTAATCTCACAGGGGCAAGAATAGATGGTCAGTTTAACTGTCGGGGTACTTTAATAAATGGCAGTGCCATTGATGACGAAAACGGAGATAAATACTCTGTAATTGCAGATAATCTAATTGTTACAGGGAATGTTTTCTTTAATCTGTCAGATAAAAAACCATTTGTGGCAAAAGAGGAGGTTAGTATAAATGGAATTCAGATTAGTGGCACATTAGATTGTAGTGGTTCATTTTTTGAAAAAGGGATTAATGCACAAAGTGCACAAATTAAACAAAGTGTATTTATGCGTGATGGTTTCAAAGCTTCAGGAGAAATCGATTTGTTAGGTGCATATATAAAAGGATCTTTAGATTGTGGCTCAGGAATATTTAATAATCCTAATGGAATTGCTATTAAAGGTAGCCGTATGATGGTTGACGGAACTGTTTTCTTTGATGCTTATAAAGATGATGAAAATACGGTTGGGAAAAATATTCGTATAGATGGGATTGTTGATTTTAAAGGTGCAGAAATAACTAAGAGTTTTAAATTAAAAAGCGTAGAAAAAACTGATAACTATAAACTTAATTTAACAAATGCTTTTATTCATACACTTGAAGATGAAAACACGGGGTGGCCCCCAAAAGGTAATCTTATCTTAGATGGTTTTATTTTTGAAAATATTTCAAATGAATCTCCTCGTAAACATGAAGAGAGATTGAAATGGTTGGGTTTACAAAAAAAAGAGACCGAGTTTACTCCACAACCATACAGACAACTTGCGAACGTTTTAGATAATTTGGGTTTAGAAAAAGATGCACGCGAAATACGTATTGCAATGAATAATGAAATACGAAATAAGTCTCAAAAATGGAAACAAAAGTTCTGGTTAGGTTTTTCAGGAATGCTTATAGGTTATGGATATAAGCCATTTAAAGTTTTGAAATTCGCATTGGTAATATGGCTTTTGGGAACATTATTCTACATTGCTGGAGATGAATACAAATTAATACAACCTCCCAGTAAATTTGCGTATAAAAATTATTCTGACTCTTGTAAACTAGATGTTTTAGAGCCTTTTGATTACTACCCTAAATTTAATCCACTGGTTTATTCACTGGATGTGTTTTTGCCAATTGTCAATCTTCATCAAGAAGAAAATTGGCGTCCGGTCAGCAATAAAAAAGATAGCCAATTTTATGAAATTTTCAACATAAAAGGAGGCGGTCTTTTAAATTTATGGATGTATTTCCAAATTTTATCGGGCTGGTTTTTAACTACAATGCTTGTGGGTGGTATTTCTGGCTTAGTTAGAGATAAATAATCTACTCCCGCTCCCGCACGATTGCATCGTGTGGTTTATAGAAAAAAGCAGAGCTAACAACTTACGGATGGTAAGCATTTGATGCTCTCAACAAATCTGCCGTAGATTTGAAACTTGCTAAAAAACCTAAAACCAAAAAGAAAGTATTTGAGAAAAGGATACCTCATTGTATTCAGAACAAAAGAATGACTAAACTTGCCTTGATATTAAAATCACAAGTTGCAAACTTGCAATGAGAACAGAAAAAAGCATATAAATTTAAGAATGAAAGTAATTGCATTTAATGGTAGTCCCCGTAAGGATTCCAATACGTTTACCTTACTTAATAAGGCATTGGAAGGAGCGGCATCAATGGGAGCCGATACCGAATTGGTTCATCTCTACAACTAAATTACAAAGGGTGTATTAGTTGTTTTGCCTGCAAATTAAAGAATGGGAAAAGTTATGGCAAATGTGCTGTTAAGGATGATTTAGCTCCATTTCTGGAGAAAATTGAAAATATTGATGCGATTCTGTTTGGGTCACCGATCTATTTTGGTTCAATATCGGGTGAGATGCGCTCTTTTATGGAACGTATAATGTTTCAGTATTTAGAGTACAAAGGGGGTTATCCTTCTTTATACAAAAGGAAAATAAAAACCGGATTTATTTATAATATGAATATTTCTAATGATACAATGCATGAATATCAATACCGTCAGGAACTTAGCAGGATAGAGGCTCACAGCAGGAGGACTTTTGATTCGTCAGAAGCACTTTATGTAAACACGCAGTTTGGAGATGTTAGAGGAGTCATTGAAATAGATGGATTTGATAATATATCGTCTATTTATAGATTAAGTGAAGATCACAGATACAAAACAGATGATAAATTTATTGTAGGTTTTGGTTTGGAAGAGACAACAACTAATTTTCTTCTGAAAATTCGGTTTAAAGCATCATAGTTTGGGTTCTCATTATTATACTTGATTATAAATAATGTTTACTTGCGTAAAAATATTATGGATAATAGTATTGCTTAAGGCTTACAAACAGGCAAGGTGTTTTTCTCTAAAATAGGAATGATGAAATTAAATTCAGATAACCCTTTGGTATCTCTTACAAAATGGAGTGAGACCATTCAACAAAACAAATAAAATATGAATCCAATTTTAAGTCGAAATTCATTTTTCGTGAAGGAACATGTTGGCATGTTCAAAGCAGCAAATAATTTTGATATTTTCAATCCTGAAAATCAGGAAATGATAATGACATGCCGGGAAGAAAAACTTGGTTTTTTCACCAAGATGCTTCGCTTTACCGACTATAAGAGAATGACTCCTTTTAATATTGAAATTAAAACTGTTTCAGGTGAAAAAGTACTAACAATAAAACGGGGTGTTTCATTCTTCTTGTCTACAGTTGAAGTTTTTGATGAGAACGATAATTTATTGGGAAAGTTCAAACAAAAATTTTTCTCAATAGGTGGAAAATTTGATGTTATTGATTCTACTGAAAATATTTTGTGCACCCTTAAAGGAAAATGGACCAGCTGGGATTTTAAATTCAGTAAAGGGGAAATGGAGTTTGCTCATGTAAGTAAAAAATGGGCTGGAATTGGCAAGGAATTGTTTACATCAGCAGACAATTACATGTTGACGATTGATGAAAAAGTAACTGCAGATAATCCGATGAGAGTTTTAATTCTTGCAGCAGTAATGTGTATTGATATGGTTTTAAAAGAATAAGTGACCAATAAGTCAAGAAAACAAAGCCACTTCTCAACTGAAAAGTGGCTTTGTTCAATATTGTATTTTGATCTCACATCTCTTATCTAATATCTCACAATTATTTTTTAAATGTTGTTGAAGAAATGTAAAAACTCTTCGGTTTTCTTCACCATGTTTGTCGATCCGGTATAAAACGGAACACGTTCGTGAAGCGAAGTAGGTTTAATGGTTAAAATTCGCTGTGTGCCATCGGTAGCTTTACCGCCGGCTTGTTCAGCAACAAAAGCAATTGGATTGCATTCGTACATCAAACGAAGTTTTCCGTTGGGGTTTTTACGGGTTTGCGGATAGATAAAAATACCACCGTTCAATAAATTTCGGTGAAAATCGGCCACCAAAGATCCTATGTAGCGGGAAGTGTAGGGGCGATTCGATTTTTGATCATATTCCTGACAATACTTGATGTATTTTTTTACACCCATTGGGAAATTGATGTAATTTCCTTCGTTGATGGAATAAATGGTTCCCGTTTTTGGTGTTCTAATGTTGGGATGCGACAAACAGAATTCACCGATCGAAGGATCCAAAGTGAATCCGTTTACTCCTTTTCCGGTGGTGTATACCAACATGGTTGACGAACCGTAAATGATATATCCGGCCGCAACCTGTTTGGTTCCTTCCTGAAGGAAATCCTCAATTTTGGCAACTTCCCCCCGGGGAGAAAGGCGTTCGTAAATCGAGAAAATGGTTCCGATCGAAACATTTACATCGATGTTCGATGAGCCATCAAGCGGATCCATTGCGAAAACATATTTTCCATGTTTACTCAATTCGTCATCAAAAATAATGATTTCTTCATTTTCTTCCGATGCAACAGCACAGCATTCACCACAGGCTTTTAAGGCATCAATAAAGTGAGTGTCTGCAAAAACATCCAGTTTCTGCTGATCTTCTCCCTGCACATTTCGATCTCCATGTTCACCTAAAATATCAACCAGGCCGGCTTTGTTCACAGCACGGTTTACAATTTTAGATGCAATTCCGATATGATGAAGTAATCGGGATAATTCTCCCTTTGCTCCAGGATGATCGGATTGTCTTTGGATGATGAATTGATTTAGAGTTTGAACATTGTTGTGTTCAGTCATTTTTTTAAGGCTTTTTGGTTTACATTCATTTGGTGGCATAAAGTTATGCTTTTTTGTGAAACGCCGAAACACTTATTTCAAACGTTTACGGCAATTAATTTTAAGGTGTGAAGCCTTGGTATATTAGGTATGTAATATGTGAAAGGAAAATTGTTGTTTTAATGGCATTAAACAGGTTTTGTTTTCAACCGCGTTTTTTCTTTTTTAGGGCTAAAAAGTGCGAAATGAATTACAGGATGATCTTAAAATTTTACCAACTTTGCAATGCTGAAACAATATTTTGTAACTTCAGTTTTTATTTTGAAAGCGGGTTTAAATAACTTTTTAGTAAGAATTATCTAACAATTTTTTGATGAACATATTTAAATTTGGCGGGGCTTCGGTAAATAGTGCTGATGGTGTACGGAATTTTGTAAAAATTGTACAATCCTACAGAGAGGAAATGATTATTGTATTGTCGGCAATGGGCAAAACAACCAATGCTTTGGAAGAGATCGTTGATTCTTTTGCAGCTAAAAAGGATGGGATTGAATTTAAAGTAGATGCATTGCAAACATACCATACGAAGATTATAAATGAATTGTTTTCGAAAAAGGATGATGCTGTTTTTTCGAAAATAGAATCTCTTTTCGGGCAGTTGCGGGCTTATCTGCAAAAATCTCCTTCTTTAAGTTACGAATTTGATTACGATCAAATTGTGTGTTTTGGAGAGTTGATTTCTACAACAATTGTATCTGAATACCTTCGTTTAAGTGGTACGCCAAATAAGTGGGTGGATATCCGTACTTGTTTAAAAACGGATGATACTTATAAGGAAGGACGAATTGATTGGGAGCTTTCGCAAAAGCTGGTGCCTCAGGCTTTCGGTTTTACCAACACATTTGTATACGTAACCCAAGGATTTTTGGGTGGAACTAAAACCAATCAGACAACAACTTTAGGACGGGAAGGCTCCGATTATACTGCTGCAATTTTATCTTATATCCTTGATGTGGATAAATTGGCCATTTGGAAAGATGTTCCCGGAATTATGAATGCAGATCCAAAATGGCTGCCCGATGCGCAAAAATTAGAGCGTATTTCATATCAGGAGGCCATTGAACTTGCTTTTTATGGTGCTAAAGTAATTCATCCAAAAACCATACAACCCATTAAGAAGAAGAAAATTCCTTTGCAGGTGCGCTCTTTTCTTAGTCTGAACGAGTCAGGAACTTTAATTAGTACAGCTTCTAAAAAGCAGGATCAGTTAATTCCTGTTTATATTCGTAAACAAGATCAGGTGCTGATTTCGATACGACCAAGTGATTTTTCTTTTATACTGGAAGAAAATTTAAGTTCGTTGTTTTCCATTTTTGCAAAACACCGGGTGAAAGTAAATTTAATTCAGAATTCGGCAATTAGTTTTTCGGTATGTGTTGATAATTCAGATAGAAGATTGAAAAATTTAATTGAAGAAATTTCTACCAAATTTGAAGTGAGATACAATGAAAATCTGGAGTTGATTACGATTCGTCATCACAATTCTGAAGCTGTTGAAAGAATGACCAACGGCCGGGAAATACTGCTGGAACAACGAAGCAGAGATACTGCACAATTTGTGTTACTATAAGTTTACATTTATTTGATGAGAATTTCACCCCTCTGTCCTTCGGACATCTCCCCTGAAAATGGGAGAACTCTTTAAGCTGCATATGTTCTTAGTTTTTTGCAGAAAAATTGATTGTTAGAATCTTTCCCTTTCAGGGAATCGTAGCGAAGCAGAGATCGTGAACACATTTTAAAAATAAATTACTGTGAACCAAGTGCCGACAGGCGAAAGGGTGATTAATAGTACAAAATAGCATGAAGTATATTGAAATAAAGGATGTTAAGAGGAAATTAAGATGCAATCCTACATTATCCGAAAAGCTATTGTGGAAATATATTCGAAACAGAAAGCTACTGGGGAGGAAATTTTTAAGGCAACATGCAATTATCTATGACCATTATGAGGATGAAAATTTCTTCTTTATACCTGATTTTTATTGCGAAGCAGAGAAGCTTGCCATCGAGTTGGATGGGAAAGTACACGATTTCACCAAGGTGAGAGATGTAAAAAGGGACGAAATATTAACTGATATGGGCATTAAAGTGGTGAGATTTAAAAATGAAGAATTAATAAATATGCCTACTGTTCTAGCGAAAATTGAATCTTACTTTCATAGAAATGATAATGATCCTGTATTTGAAAGAAAATCCTTAAAGTAAATTTTTCCTCACCCCTCTGTCCTTCGGACATCTCCCCTGAAAGGAGGAGAACTCACTAAACAGCTTATGCTCTTATTTTTTTGCAGAAAAATTGATTGTATGAATCTTTCCCTTGCAGGGAATCGTAGCGAAGCAGAGATCGTGAACACATTTTAAAAATAAATTACTGTGAACCAAGTGCCGGCAAGCGAAAGGGTGAAAAGTAGCAATTTTAATTTGTGGTTTTTCCTCACCCCTCTGTCCTTCGGACATCTCCCCTGAAAGGAGGAGAACTCACTAAACAGCTTATGCTCTTATTTTTTTGCAGAAAAATTGATTGTATGAATCTTTCCCTTGCAGGGAATCCCGAAAGCTTTCGTGGTGCCGACAGGCGAAAGGGTGAATAATAGGAAATTTAAAAAAGTATCCATTCAAATTTGTGGTTTTTCCTCACCCCTCTGTCCTTTGGAAATTTTCCCTGAAAATGGGAGAACTCATTAAGCTGCATATGTTCTTAGTTTTTTAACGGAAAAACTTTCTAGTTGAATCTTTCCCTTGCAGGGAATCCCGAAAGCTTTCGTGGAGCCGACAGTCGAAAGGGTGAATAATAGGAAATTTAAAAAAGTATCCATTCAAATTTGTGGTTTTTTTCACCCCTCTGTCCTTCGGACATCTCCCCTGAAAGGAGGAGAACTCTTTAAGCTGCATATGTTCTTAGTTTTTTAACGGAAAAGCTTATTGCGGAATCTTTCCCTTGCAGGGAAAGTGCCGACAGGCGAACGGGTGTAAAAAAGCAAGAGTATAATATGATGTAAGTTGAATTTTTAAAGGAACAGAAGAATGTTTTTTTTTAATAATAAAAGACAAAGAGGTCGGGAATGTTTGGTGAATTCAAAAACTTCCCTATCTTTGTTCCCGTTATATAAGGTAAATCTCTCAGGAGAATATCTATAATTTATACAGAAGAAGTAAGAGAACAGGCTCGTTGACCTTCTGACAACCGCGGCTTCCATAGCTGAAAGGTGTCAAATCCTGACCAAATTTTTGGTGAATATAAATTAACAGATTATGAAGAAGACTCAAATTAATTACAATCAGCAGGCTCATCAGGAGCAAAACTTCACGTTGCAATCTTCAACCATGTTGATGATGCGAATGCAGCAAATGATGCGTATGATTTAACGCATTCTTTCTAAAATCTTTCCCTTTTTTTAGATACTGGTGCGTATAAAATAACACCGAACCCGGGAATTCAAATTCAATTTTGCTTACTTTTTATATTTCTGCTTTAACAGAAAGATGAATAGGTACAACCAAATCTGAAACCACATTCAGAATGTTTGAATCTAAGCAGATATGTTTTTGCGACATTCAGAAACTTCAGTTTCTAACTAATTAATCAATTTTTAAATCAAGGAATAGGCTTTTAAGCTGAATAACAAGTCGGATAATCTGATTGTTATGTAATTGCTAAAAGTGAATGGCTGACAGCAAACAGCCTGTTCGAAAAACAGAATCGCTATGTCAAATAATTTAAGATACGAAACATTACAGATACACGCAGGTCAGGAAGTTGATGCAGTAACCAACTCGAGAGCAGTTCCTTTGTATCAAACCACAGCTTACACTTTTAATAGTTCAGAACATGCAGCAAACCTGTTTGGATTGAAAGAATTCGGGAATATTTATACTCGTTTGGGGAATCCTACCAATGATGTTTTCGAGAAAAGAATTGCGGCCTTGGAAGGCGGAGTTGCAGCTGTTGCAACAGCATCCGGTCAGGCGGCTCAGTTTTTGGCGCTGACAAATATTCTGGAAGTTGGAGACAATTTTGTTAGTGCCTCACAAATTTACGGAGGAACATACAATCAGTTTAAGGTTCAGTTTAAAAAACTGGGAATAGAGTGTCGTTTTGTTGATATCGATGAGCCGGATACTATTATTCCGTTGATCGATGAAAAAACCAAAGCTATTTATGTTGAGGCTTTACCGAATCCTAAATTCTCAATACCGGATTTTGAAAAAGTATCTGCAATAGCTAAGAAATATGATTTGCCGCTTATCGTGGATAATACTTTGGGAGCAGGAGGATATTTATTCCGTCCGTTGGAACACGGAGCCAATATAGTTGTGGAATCGGCAACCAAATGGATTTGCGGTCATGGAACAGCTATTGGAGGAGTAATTGTAGATGGAGGAAACTACAATTGGGGAAATGGAAAATTCCCTCAGTTTACTGAGCCTTCAGAAGGATATCATGGATTGGTATTCTGGGATGTTTTTGGTGCCGGCGGACCATTTGGAAACATTGCTTTTGCAATTCGCGCCAGAGTAGAAGGTTTACGGGATTATGGATGCAGCCAGAGTCCGTTCAATTCTTTCCTTTTATTACAAGGATTGGAAACTCTTTCACTGCGTTTGGACCGTCATGTTGAAAATACAGTTGCTCTTGCCAAATGGTTAGAAGAGCAAGATTGGGTGGAGCAGGTAAATTATCCTGGTTTGCCATCAAGTCCTTACTACGAAAGAGCTCAAAAATACTTCAAAAAAGGAGCCGGATCAGTTCTAACTTTTAAAGTTAAAGGTGGAAAAGAAGTTGCTGATAAATTGGTTGATGGTGTGGAACTACTTTCACATGTTGCCAATTTGGGAGATGCAAAATCTTTAATCATTCACCCAAGTTCAACCACTCATGAGCAGTTGAGTCTGGAAGAGCAAAAAGCTTCGGGTGTTGAGCCGGGGTTGCTTCGTATTTCAGTAGGTATCGAACACATCGAAGACATTAAAGCTGACATCAAGCAATCTGTAGAGAAAGCAATTAACGTAGAGACAATCAATTAGTTCTTATAGTCAAATCCCAGTCGGAAATTTTTTAGTCGGATTTTCGACTGGGAACTTAAGGTTTCGCTCAAGAATATTTTGGGTGAAATTTTTACAAAGCAAAAAAACAACAAACAAAACAAAATCAATAAACAGTGAATCCAGAATGTTACATCCATAAAGAAGGTTTACAGCTTGAATCAGGTGAGTGTCTGAAAGAGTTGGAATTGACCTATCACACCTATGGGGAATACGATCCGCAAAGGAATAATGTGATTTGGGTTTGTCATGCTCTTACTGCTAATTCGGATGTTTTCGATTGGTGGGAAGGATTATTTGGTGAAAATGATTTTTTCAATCCGAAAGATTACTTCATAGTTTGCGACAATACGCTTGCTTCCTGCTACGGTTCAACGGGACCTCTCTCAAAAAATCCGGACAACGGACAGGCTTACTATCATGATTTCCCTCAGTTAACTGTTCGGGATTTGGTTGGGGCGCATGAAATTTTGAGAAAGCATTTAAAAATAGAACGTATTCATATGATGATAGGCAGCTCATTGGGTGGCATGCAGGCCATGGAATGGGCTTATCTGTTGAATGGGAAACTGGACAATCTGGTGATATTGGCTTCCAACGCAAAACATTCTCCTTGGGGAATTGCTTTTAACGAATCGCAGAGAATGTCAATTGAAGTAGATCCAACCTGGAAAGAATCGAATGATGAAGCTGGTTTGAATGGCATGCGAGTGGCTAGATCGATTGCTCTGCTTAGCTACAGAACTTATTCGACTTACGATCATTCTCAGCAGGAAAATGAAGAAGGCAAAACAGATCATTACCGGGCAAGTTCTTATCAGAGGTATCAGGGCGAGAAGCTGGCGCGCAGATTTAATGCTTATTCGTATTGGCATCTTTCAAAAATAATGGATAGTCATAATATTGGCCGTGGAAGAAATGGTTTAGTTTCCGCTTTGAACGAAATCAAATCAAGAACATTGGTAATTGGTGTAAATTCCGATCAGATTTTCCCAATTCAGGAGCAGCGGTTTATTGCTGACAATATTCCAAATGCAGAATTCCTGGAAATCAATTCAATTTACGGACACGATGGTTTCCTTTTGGAACAGGAACAATTAACTGAAGTATTAAAAACATTCTTAAACGATAACAAAACTAATGAGTAATAAATTAAAAATAGGCGTTTTTGGCTACGGTGTTGTAGGTTCCGGATTGGCTCACGTTCTTAAAAACAGCAAAGGACTCGATGCATCTATCGTGAAAGTTTGTGTGAAAGATGCAGAAAAGGAAAGAGATTTAGATGCTAAATTATTGACAACAAATCCTGATGATATTTTAAATGATCCGGAAATTAATGTAGTTGCTGAATTGATTGATGATGCAGATGCAGCTTATCAAATTGTGAAAACTGCTATGCAAAATGGAAAGCATGTGGTTTCTGCCAATAAAAAAATGCTGGCCTATCATATCGAGGAACTGATTCAACTGCAGTGGCAATACAAGGTTTCCTTTTTGTATGAAGCTTCGGCATGTGGAAGTATTCCTATTATCAGAAATTTGGAAGAGTACTACGACAATGATTTATTGCAATCGGTAAGCGGAATCCTGAACGGATCATCCAATTATATCCTGACAAAGATTTTCAATGAAAATCTGGATTACCATCTGGCATTAAAAGAGGCACAGGATTTAGGATTTGCTGAAAGTGATCCTACATCGGATGTTGGTGGGTTCGATACTTTATACAAACTGATTATCCTTACCGTTCACGGATTTGGTTTGTTTGTGCATCCCGATGAGGTTTTTAATTCGGGAATCGCGAATCTTTCGCCAAAAGATATTGAATTGGCATCGCAAAAGGGGTATAAAATCCGATTGCTGGGAAAAGTAACCAAGGTAAACGGCAATAGGGTGAATTTGTTTGTTGCCCCAAAATTTGTAAGACCAAAAGAGCATGCTTATACGGTTGAGAGTCATTATAACGGCGTTTTAATTCAGGGGAATTTCTACGACAATCAGTTCATGTATGGAAAAGGAGCGGGTGCACATCCAACCGGATCGGCAGTTTTATCGGATATAACAGCTTTGGCCTACAATTACAAATACGAATATAAAAAGCTGAAATATTATGGTGGTTTGGAATACACCAACGATATGGATGTTGAGATTTATTTGAGATACACAGATAAAAACGATTTGGAATTCTTTGATTTCAAGGAGATATCGGAATCGCTGACTGGAAAAGATTTTAACTATGTAATTGGAACATTGAATCTTTCCGAACTGATAAATATCCGTAAGCAAATTGCAGGGAAAGATATTTTCCTGGCTTATTTGGGTGATGAGTAATTTTGAATTTGGGGTATGGGCATCAATCTCATATCTGGCATCTCAAATCTAACTAGAAATGATCATATACAAATTTGGCGGTGCATCGGTAAAAGATGCTGCTGCTATTAAAAATATTTGTCAAATTATTGGCAAAGTAAAGCGTCCGCTCACAGTGGTGATTTCGGCAATTGGTACAACTACCAATTTGCTGGAAGAACTGGTAGATGCTTATTTTTCCGGAAATGATAAAGCCTTGGAACTTTTTGATCTGCTGAAGAAAAACCACACTTCAGTGATCGATGATTTATTCGAAGAAGTTCCTGCGAAGGTCAGTTCGGAAATAAACGCTCTTTTCATCGAGCTGAAAACCAAAATTTCAAAACCATCATCTGATCAGTTCAATTTTGAATACGATCAGGTGATTGGTTTTGGAGAACTCTTATCGACAACAATTGTAGCATCCTATTTAAATCATATAGGACAACAAAACAAATGGATTGATGTTCGAACTTGTTTGGATTCCGATGATAATTACGTAGATGCCAATATTATTTGGGATTCGTCGAAAGAAAAAGCCAATGCCGTATTTCCTGATAATCCGACTGCATTATACATTACGCAGGGGTTTATTGCCAGAGATCCGAATGGTTTCACCACCTCTTTAGGAAGAGAAGGTTCGGACTACACAGCCGCAATTTTAGCTCACTTGCTTGGCGCTGATAAAATGATTATCTGGAAAGATGTTTTGGGAATTTTGAATGCAGATCCTGATTATTTTGAGGAAACAACCAAATTGGATTTAATTCCTTATCATGAAGCAATAGAGCTTTCTTACTATGGTGCCAGAGTAATTCATCCGAAAACCATAAAGCCGTTGCAGGCAAAAAAGATTCCTTTGTGGGTAAAATCATTTATCGATCCATCGCAAAAAGGAACATTAATTACAAAAGGAGATCAGCCACAACCATTGCTGCCAAATTACATTGTAAAAAAAAGACAGTTGTTAGTGACTTTAAAACCGCTGAATTTTTCTTTTATTGGTGAAAAAGACCTTGTTTTTATTTTTACACTGGTTACAAAGTATAGAATAAAGCTTAATTTTACTCAGAACACTGCGGTTAGCTTTGCTTTTTGTGCCAATAGTTCCGCAAGAAATATGCAGGATTTGGTGGCAGAATTGGAAGAAAAGTATGAGGTTGAATTGAGTGATGATCTGGAATTGATCACCGTTCGGCATTATACGCCGGCCACAATCGAAGAAATACAAAACAAACATCATGTTCTGGTAGAACAAAAGAATAGTAATACTGCAATCTATCTAACAGTCGCAAATTAATATGGAACAGAAATTTACATCTATTAAAGAGGCATTACAGAAGCAAATTCTTGTTTTAGACGGTGCCATGGGAACAATGATTCAGGCACACAAGTTGACTGAAGCAGATTTTCGTGGAACCCGTTTTGCAGATTTTTCAAGTGATCAGAAAGGACACAACGACTTACTGACTTTGACTCAGCCTGAAATCATTAAGGAGATTCATCAAAAGTTTTTGGAAGCCGGAGCCAATATTATTGAGACCAATACATTTAATGCCAATGCAATATCATTGGCCGATTATCAATTGGAAGAACTGGCGTATGAACTGAATTTTGAAGCAGTGAAAAATGCCCGCGCAGCTGTCGATGAAATGAATCTACTTGATCCAAATACTCCACGTTGGGTAGCGGGAGCAATAGGCCCAACCAATAAAACGACTTCCATGTCTCCAAAAGTTGAAGATCCTGGATATAGGGATGTAGGTTTTGATGATTTGGTGAGAATTTACACCGAGCAGATAAAGGGATTACTGGATGGTGGAGTGGATGCACTTCTGATAGAAACAATTTTTGATACATTAAATGCCAAGGCTGCTATTTATGCGGCTGATTTATTGCTGGAAGAAAGAGGATTGGATACACCAATCATGATTTCGGGAACCATTACTGACAACAGCGGACGAACTCTTTCGGGACAAACCCTGGAGGCTTTTGTTACTTCAGTAAAATGTGACCGATTGTTGAGTATTGGACTGAATTGTGCTTTTGGAGCCAAAGATTTGGTGCCGTATATTCAACAATTGGATACGCTGCTTCCGGTTTACGTGAGTGTTTATCCAAATGCAGGTTTGCCAAATGAATTGGGAGAGTACGACGAAACTCCACAAACCATGTTGAGTGATCTGAAAGAATTATTGGATAACAAGAAAATAAATATTGTTGGAGGTTGCTGTGGAACCCGGCCGGAACACATTAAAATATTAGCTGATGCGGTTAAAGGTGCTGCTCCCAGAGAAATTCCGGTTGTAGAAAAGGAAACCCGTTTGAGTGGATTGGAATTACTGCGGATAAATTCGCTCACCAATTTTGTGAATGTAGGAGAACGGACTAATGTGGCAGGTTCTATAAAATTTGCCCGTTTAATTCGTGAGAAAAAATACGAAGAAGCACTTTCAATTGCTCGCAATCAAGTTGAAAACGGAGCACAAATCATCGATGTAAACATGGATGATGCCATGTTGGATGCTGAAAAGGAGATGGATATTTTCTTAAAGTTATTGGTGTCTGAGCCGGAGATTTCCCGTGTTCCCATAATGATCGACTCATCGAAATGGTCGGTGTTGGAAACAGGATTGAAATGTGTGCAGGGAAAATGTGTGGTCAATTCAATTTCTTTGAAAGAAGGAGAGGCAGAATTTATTGATCATGCAACCAAAATAAAAAGATACGGAGCTGCTGCGGTCATCATGGCTTTTGATGAAAAAGGTCAGGCCGATACTTTCCAGCGAAGAACTGAAATTTGCGCAAGAGCCTATAAAATATTAACCGAAACGGTTGGCTTTCCTGCGGAGGATATCATTTTTGATCCCAATGTACTGGCAATTGCCACAGGAATTGAAGAACACAACAACTATGCGGTTGATTATATAAAAACCGTAAAATGGATCAAAGCCAATTTGCCACATGCTAAAATTAGTGGTGGAATCAGCAATTTGTCATTTTCTTTTCGTGGAAACAATACAGTTAGGGAAGCAATGCATTCCGTTTTCTTGTATCATGCCATAAAAGAAGGCTTGGATATGGGAATTGTAAATCCGGGAATGTTACAGATTTACGATGATATTGAGCCGGAACTTTTGGAGAAAGTGGAAGATGTGGTTTTGAATCGGAAACCAGAAGCGACTGAAGTACTAATTGAATTTGCCGAAGGATTAAAATCGGTAGGGAAAGTTCAGGTGAAAACCGATGCCTGGAGAGAAAAACCTTGTTTCGAAAGACTTTCTTATTCTCTGGTAAAAGGAATCACCGATTACATTGAACAGGATTCTGAAGAAGCCAGACAGTTGTTGCCTCGTGCATTGGATGTGATTGAACAACCTTTGATGGATGGAATGAACATTGTGGGCAATTTGTTTGGCGAAGGGAAAATGTTTTTGCCTCAGGTGGTAAAATCAGCAAGGGTAATGAAAAAGGCTGTTGCTTATCTTCAACCTTTTATCGAGGAAGAGAAAAATAGTTTGACCGATGCGAAAAATGCCGGTAAAATAGTAATGGCGACCGTTAAAGGTGATGTACACGATATTGGGAAAAATATTGTTGGCGTAGTTTTAGGATGTAACAATTTCGAGGTGATTGATTTGGGCGTTATGGTTCCAAGTTCAAAAATTTTAGAAGTCGCCATACGAGAGAACGTGGATGCAATTGGTTTAAGCGGGCTGATCACTCCATCCTTGGAAGAGATGTGTTTTGTTGCCGAAGAAATGAAGCGGCAGGGCTTGAATATTCCTTTGGTAGTAGGAGGTGCAACCACTTCGGAACTGCATACTGCAGTTAAAATAGAACCAAACTATGACAATGGTGTGGTTCACGTTGTAGATGCGTCCAAGTCGGTTGGAATCTTTAAGCAGTTGTGCGATAAAAATAAAAGAGAAGATTTTCTGGCAAAAACCCGTGATGAGTATCAAATGGTGCGTGAAGATCATGAAAATAAAAAACCGGTTGAATACTATACTTTGGATGAGGCCCGGAAAAACAGAGAGCAAATTGATTGGAAAACTGCTCCTGTTTATCAGCCGAACAAAACTGGATTGCAGGTGCTGAATAACTTTTCGATTGGCGAAATCCGCAAATACATCGATTGGACTTTCTTTTTTGTAGGCTGGGAGCTAAAATGCATGTATCCTGAAATTATGGAAGATCCGGATTTTAAGGAACAAGCTAAAATCCTTTTCGATGATGCCAATTACATGTTGGATGTAATTGAGCGCGAAGGATTGATTGAAGCAAGTGCGGTTTACGGATTGTTTCCTGCCAATAGTGTTGGTGATGATATCGTATTGTATACCGATGAAGACAGAACAAATGAAATTACCAGATTCTGCGGCATTCGTCAGCAGGAGAAGTTTAAAAAAGGACTGAGCAGTTTGTGCTTGAGCGATTTTGTGGCTCCAATTGAATCGGAAAGAATCGATTATGTAGGTGCTTTTGTCGTAACAGCAGGTTTGGGTATTGAAGAAATACTTCAGAAATTTGCCGAAGATCATGATGATTACAACAGCATCATGATTAAGATTTTGGCAGATCGTTTGGCCGAGGCTTTCACGGAATTATTACACGAGAAAATTCGGAAACAAGATTGGGGATATGCTGTCGATGAGGATCTGAACGTTGAAGAAATGCTTCGTGAACATTATCAGGGAATTCGTCCTGCTTTTGGATATCCATCATTGCCCGAGCATTCCGAAAAACAAGTGCTTTGGGATTTCTTGGATGTAGAGAAGAATATCGGAGCAACATTAACCGAAAGTTTTGCCATGTATCCGGCAGCTTCGGTAAGTGGATTGATTTTCGCTCATCCGGAGGCATTGTATTTCTCTATCGATAAAATTAAGGAAGATCAATTAAAAGATTATGCCTCCCGAAAAGGAATATCCGAAGAGAAGGCAAAGAAGCTTTTAACTTCTATTTTATAGAATTAGTTATAATAAAAATAGTAGTTAGCAGCTGGTAACTAGTAATTTGTTGATTGAATTACTGCGTACTAAAAACTAACGACTAATATCTAACAGAAACCAATGAAAGTAATCGAACTATTAAATCAGGCAATTGAGAATAAAACCACACATTTCTCATTTGAATTGTTGCCTCCTTTGCGGGGAAACAGCATATATAAAGTTTTTAACACGATAGATAAACTAAAGGAATTCGATCCTAAGTACATTAATATCACAGCACATCGCGATGAGGTGGTTTTTACAGAATCGGAAAGTGGTTTAATTGAAAAAAAAATTACCCGAAAGCGCCCGGGGACGGTAGCAGTTGCGGCAGCAATAAAAAATGAATACAAAATAACTGTTGTTCCTCATGTAATTTGCAGCGGATTTACTCCGGAAGAGACTGAAAATGCACTTTTGGATTTAAATTTTCTGGGTATTTATGATTTACTACTACTTCGTGGTGATTCATCTTCCCGCCATGCTTTTATTTCCAGTGAAGGAGAGCACAAATATGCGATCGATTTAATCAATCAGGTGAATAAAATTAACAAAGGCGGATTTTTGGATGGCACACATGTTGAGCCTTTTGCAACTCCGTTTTCTTTCGGTACGGCCGGATATCCTGAAAAACACGAAGAAGCTCCAAATATTGATTCCGATATTTATTGGTTGAAAAAGAAAGTGGATGCCGGAGCCGAATATATCGTTACCCAAATGTTCTTCGATAATCAGAAATTCTTCGATTTTGCAAAAAAAGTACGCGATGCCGGTATTACAGTTCCTGTTGTTCCGGGTATTAAGCCAATATCTGCATTAAGCCAGTTAACAGTGCTTCCGCAGATTTTTAAAACCGATATTCCTGAAGCATTAGCTGCCGAAGTTCGTAAATGCAAAACCAACGATGAGGTGAAGCAAGTGGGAATAGAGTGGGGAATTCAGCAAGGAAAAGAATTGATTCAGCACGGGGTTCCTTCCTTACACTTTTATACACTTATGGCATCCGATTGTGTAAAAGAAATAGCCAAGGCAATTTATTAAACATGGTTTAGCTTTTAGGTTGAAGCAGAGAATTGCTCTGCAAGAGTGTAAAAAAAGGTCGTTAGGAACTATCAATTAGTTCCTAACGACCTTTTTTTGTGAAATATTCTTTTGAAATGAGATCAGAGTACATTCAGATAAGGATAACCATTAGATAACGTTATAATTACATATTGATTGGATTTACTGTCTTTCTTTGATCAATTAAAGGAAGATGCAATAATGGTTCGTAAATTGGTTGTTAGTTTATTATTATTGATATTCGTTTTACCTCTTACTGCTCAGAATTCATATAGATTTCAACAGGTAACTGTGGAAGATGGATTGGCAAATAATACAATTCAAAACATTACAGAGGATAAATTTGGACGAATATGGTTTGCTACCTATGATGGTTTAAGTTTGTTTGATGGGTTTGAGTATAAAATAGTAAGACCATTTGAATCAGGATCAGAAAATGAAACTTCGGTTGGTTGTGCAAATATAATTACTGTAGATTCCATTGGAAATATTTGGGTCTTGTTAGAAAATAGTACTCTTGTACGCTTAATTAATGATAATGGCGAGAGTATTTTTTACAAAGATTTAGCTGTTGATAAAAGCAGTAAAAATACGATTGGTTTGGATTCAAATGGGAATATATATTATCAATCGGGTAATACTTACTATAGCTTTGATTCAATTCGCAGCGATTTCAAAAGAGTCCAGAAAATTGATATTCCACAATTCTTTCCTGTCGAAGAAATTACAAAGCAACTAAAGTTCTTATTTCCTCGAGTTGAAATATATTCAATATATAGGTCTCCTAAAGGAAATGATATTTGGATTTTAACATTAAATAAGGGAATTTTTTATTGTAAGGATGGAGATGTCTCCCATTTAATCAATTATGGGATGAGTGTTCCTGATCCTCATAAAATATCGAGTAATGAAGTTTATTGTATTTTTGAGGATCGATCTGGTAATATATGGATAGGAACTAAAAATTCGGGAATTAATGTTGCTTTTTCAAAAGTAGATGAATTCAAAACTTTCAACGTTATTGGTTCTGACAACCCGGATTTACAGACTACTATTCGAGCTATTTATCAGGAAAAAAACAGTAAGTTATGGATTGGTACGTACAATAATGGAATTGTGATAAAGCAAGGTGAAAAAATTGAAAGAATTCATCTTGCAACACAAGGAAAATTAGATAAATGGGATTGGGTTCGTTCCATTTATCAAAGTAAGGATCAATATATTTGGGTGGGAACTTATGTTGGTATTTGTCGAATTCATCCGGAAACCAAAGAGATTAAATATTGGCCGGTAGGGAGGAATAAAAATTTACCTTCATTAGGTCGTATTTATAGTATTGCTGAAGATCAAAAAGGAAATTTGTATTTAGGAGAATGGGGAGGTCTTGATTATTATGATCGGGAAAAAAATCAATTTATTTGTTTCGATACTTTAGATGAGTTGAAAAACATACACATTCGAAAATTGCATTTATGTACGAGTGGAGATTTGTGGATTGGTACCGAAGCCCAAGGGATTTTTGTGCTCGATACAAAAACACATAGGATTAAGAAGCACATTACAAAAGGGGATGCTGAGAATAATTCTATCTTAAGCAATAGTATTTTTGATATTTACGAAGATAGTGCTGGGACTATTTGGGTGGCGAGCTTCGGAGGACTTAATGCTATTGACGGGAAGTGGAACGTGAAGGAATTTGCTTACTTGAATAAGGATTTGCCATCAAGTCTTATTTATCATGTTTTTGAAGATGCAAAGCACAATTTGTGGTGTGGTTCTCCCAAAGGCATTATTCACGTAAATTTGCAATCGGAGCAGGTCAGAGTTTACGATCAAAAGGACATTGGCAATATTTCAGAATTTGCAGAAGGAGCAGCTTTTAAAAATCAGGATGGTATTTTGTTTTTTGGCGGATATAATAATATTGTCAGCTTTCATCCTGATTCAATTCATTCTTCTGCAGAAATTCCCATACCAATGCTCAAATCGGTATGTGTAAATGGTGAAAGCTGTGCCGAATTTGCCTATGGAAAAGTTTGTGATTCTTGTTTTGTCTTTCCTTTTTGGAAAGACAAAATAAGCTTTAGTTTAAAAGGGATACAGCTTAGTTCTCCTAATAAAATTAAGTTAGCTTGGATACTGAAGTCTTTTGATCAAAATTATCAGACTTTTCAAGGACCTGTTCATGAAATTTCATATTCCGATTTGCCACATGGGGAATATCAATTGTGGATAAAGACTGCTAATGCTGATGGAATATGGTCTGATGAGAAAAAAATGTTTTCGTTTAAAATTGAAAAACCCTTTTGGTTGGAGTTTTACTTTATTGTTTCTCTAATTTTCTTTTTAGCTATATGTATTTTGACTGTAGTAAGGATAAGGTTTTTACAGGTTAGACGTAAAAATAAGAAACTGGAAGATATCGTAATTAAACGAACTTTGAAAATTGAAAATCAAAAAGAAAAACTCCAGCAGGTAAATCAATCTTTAGAAGAGAAGAATGCTAAAGTATCTGAACAAAGGGATCAGATTCTTGCACAGAGAGATCATCTTTTCGAGATGCATAATAGGCTCGAAGAATTAAACAGATTAAAACAAAATTTTTTCACCAATATTTCTCATGATATTCGAACACCTCTGACTTTAATTATTTCTCCTTTAAGTGAACTCCTTCAGAACAAGAATCTCTCATTAGAAATGCGTACGAAATTACAATGTATGCAAACAAATTCAAACTATATTCTTCAACTTATTGAACAGGTGTTAGATAAAAGAAAACTAGAAGTTGGAGGTTTGCATTTGATTTTTAAACAAGGAGATATTGTAAGTATTATTAAAACAGTTATTAATTCATTTATGAATCAGATGGAGTCAAATTTACTGAAATTGACATTTCTGACCAGTCATGAGAGTTTTTATTGTCGGTATGATTACGATAAACTGCAACAAATCGTATTTAATTTACTTACAAATGCAATAAAATTTACACCGGCAGGAGGGCAAATTACTTGTGAATTAATATTGAAAACGAAAGGTTTTGAATTTAGTGTAACTGATACAGGTATTGGAATCCCTTCTGATAGGATTAAGTATATTTTCGATCGATACTATCAAGTAGGGAAATCATCGCAGCCCGAAAATGAAGGGGTAGGTATTGGCTTATCATTGGTAAATGATTTTGTTCATTTGCTAAAAGGTAGGATTCAGGTAGAAAGTGAAGAAGGTTCTGGCAGTAAGTTCATTTTATTTTTACCTTTTCATTCTGCCAAAGGGCCAGAAGATATAAATTATGCATTAAATCAAGAAGTCTCACCAGTTGAAAAGGAATTCCTCGCAAACATCGATATGGACGAATCAAGGAAAGAGTTGATTCTTTTAGTTGAAGATAACTTTGATTTGAGAGAATACCTTACGGAAGTTCTGTCGGAAAAATATCGTGTAGTAACTGTCGCAAATGGTTCTGAAGCATTAAAGTATTTAAAAAAGGATGCTTCTGTAAATCTTATTTTATCAGATTGGGTGATGCCTGAAATGGATGGCATTCAATTGTGTCAGAATTTAAAGAAGAAAGGAAGGTATCGAGGTATTCCTTTTGTTCTTTTAACAGCATTGTCAGAAATTGAGAATCAGAAAGAAGCTTATTATTCTGGAATCGATGATTTTATACCAAAGCCCTTTCAGATAGAATTGCTTTTTCTTAAAATTTCAAATTTATTACAGAGAAACAAGCAAATAAAAGTGGCAGCTAATACTGATGCAGTAATGAAACCAGAGAACAAAATGGTGGAAACCTATGATGAAAAGTTATTTGCAAAGCTGAAAGAGATGATGGAAAAGGAAATATCCAATGCTAAATTTGGACAAACAGAATTAGCTAAGGAAATGGGGATGAGCCAAATGCAATTGTATCGAAAACTAAAGGAATTCACAAGTATGTCGCCTAATGAATTTATTCGATCGTTTCGAATTAAAAGAAGCTTGCAATTACTTGAAAGGGAAGGGATTACCATTAATGAGGTTAGTGATATGGTTGGTTTTAACGATCCGAAGTATTTCAGTCGTTGTTTTGCTAAGCAACAAGGAATGACTCCTTCTAAATATCGAAACATTCATTTGAGTAATAAAAAATAAGTTTTTGTGTTTTAACCGAAAATCACTCTATTGTTAAGGCATTGTTAATGTAGAAAGAATCCTCTTTTTTTAATAGAAATATCCCCAAAGTGTAAAATTTATCTCCTTTTTCCGAAAGAATTATCCTCCTCCTTTTTTTTAAGATGAAATACTTTAGCATTCGAAATCAGAAATATAATATGCTTTGGTTTCAAATTTTTATTCTGTCAGAAGAGTAAGTTGTTGAATTATTCAGTTTTAAAACCTTAATTTATTTAAAGCAAAATGAAAAAACTATTAATTCTGTTTTCGTTGGTTATTATTTCGATAACGATTATGGCTCAAACGAAACTAACCGGAGTGGTGTATGATTCAGAGAAGTTGCCACTCATTGGAGCGAGTATCCGAATAAGCGGAACAAGCGAAGGAACTGTTGCCGATATGGATGGAAAATTTTCATTCGAAACAGATCTTACAAAAGGGAGATTACAAATTTCATTTATTGGATTTCAATCTATTGAAAGGGAATTTGATGGCTCACAGGACTACACTATTTACTTAGTGCAAGAAACAACTAGTTTGAATGATGTAGTAGTAATTGGTTACGGATCGTCGCGAAAAAGTGATTTGACCGGTTCTGTTGCTTCTGTTTCCAATATGGATCAAATAAGTAGTCGTCCTATTACAAGTGCGCAAGAATTTTTGCAAGGAAATCTTGCTGGTGTTACTGTTCAGCAGCAAGGAGGTGATCCTGCAAGTACTCCAACAATAACTATTCGTGGGATGGGATCAGTTAATACAGAATCTCCATTGTGGGTAGTTGATGGAATGCCTTATTATGGTGGTACACTAAATCCTAATGATATTGAATCAATAACTGTCTTGAAAGATGCAGCATCTGCAGCAATTTATGGTGCACAGGCTTCATCTGGTGTTATTGTGGTGACAACAAAAAGCGGTAAAGCTGGTAAACTTTCTGTTGCTGTTGATGTGTTTGCTGGAGTTCAGCAAGCTGATAATTTACCTGTTCCTTTAACGGCAGAAGAACAAAACTGGGCTTATAATACTGCTGCTGATAACAGTGGAGCTACGAGAGATCCGGCTCGTGATGTGAGCTTAAATCCTTGGGGTGGAGTTAATCGCACCAACTGGATTGACGAGATTTTCAGGAAGGCATCTGTTTACAACGCTAATGTTGGTTTAAGTGGAGGAGGTGAAAAAGGAATTTATAGTGCTTCGTTCAGCTATCAGAAAAAACAAGGTTTGCTTATTAATACATCATCGGAACGTATTGGCTTACGAGTAAAATCTCAATATAATTTGAGTGATAAAATGAGAGTAGGACAAAACCTTTATGTTTTAAATGAGGAAGCTATTGGAACCAACAATACATCAAGTTACTCAGGAACAATTATTAATGCCATGTATATGCCGTCGGCGGCACCAGTTTATGATGGAGAAGGCAATTTTCATGGTGTAGCTCCCAAGGGTTCAGACTATGCAGGATCTTATGGTGATGTTTATAATCCTGTTGCTTTGTTGAAACGTCCTGCTACAAGTAATCCTGTTACTTATATTGATGCCAATGCTTATATTGAATTTGATTTCATTAAGGATTTTAAATTTCGCTCTTCTCTCATGTTGAGTTTGAAGGATTCAGAGTATAAGAAATTTACACCTAAAATTCCAGAAAGTGGAAGACCATCGGAAATGAATTACCTGAATCAAAGTTGGTCAAAACGTAACAAATGGATTTGGGACAATCAGGTGAGTTATTCTAAAACGATCAATAATCATCATTTAGATTTCACAGGTGTTTATTCTGCACAATATACTAAGTATGAGTATAATTTGGTGAATGCACAGGATTTTGCAAGGGAAGAAAGCTGGTATCACTATCTTGAAAATGCTGGTTCTATTAATTCTTACTCAAGCGATGCTTATGAAGATGCATTAAATTCTATGATTGGTCGTTTTCGTTACAACTATAGTGATAAATATTTTTTGATGGGAAGTATTCGTCGTGACCAAACATCTCGATTGAGTAGCGAAAATAACAGTGATTTATTCCCATCGGCATCTGTTGCCTGGAAAATGAGTAATGAGTCGTTTATGCAAGAATTGAATTGGATTCATTCAATGAAATTACGTGCTTCATGGGGACAGATAGGGAATATTCAGTCAGTAAGTTATTATGCATATAATGTGCCTATGTCTTCTCAGCGTCCTACTTTAGGTGAAAGCGATGCCCAGAAGGTTTCAGGATACTACGTTAAACAACAGTCAAATCCCAATTTAAAGTGGGAAACTTCTGAATCATTTGATGTTGGATTAGATTTGTCTTTATTCAAAGGCAGTTTGGAAATTACTTCTGATTATTTTGTGAAGAATACTAACGATATGATTATGACTAATGCTGCAGATTCGCATCTTGGAGTGAACGATGGTCCAACTTCAAACGTAGGAACGGTCGAAAATAAAGGATTTGAATTTTCAGCTTTGTACAAAGGCAATATTGGTAGTTTAAAGTATTCAGTAAATGGAAATTTTTCAACGACTAAAAATAACCTGAAAGATTTGGATGGATATACCAGCAGCTATATTTATCACAGTAATAATGTACGCTCAACATTGTATCCATACCGATCAGAACCAGGGCAAGAATTGTATTCTTATTATTTGATCTCTTCTGATGGTATTTTCAAAACTCAGACTGAGATTGATAATTATACAGGATCAAACGGACAGTTGATTCAACCAAATGCAAAACCAGGAGATTTAAAGTTTATTGATTCGAATAAGGATGGTGAGATTAGCAACGAAGATCGAACTTATAAAGGAAATGCATTTCCTGATTTTACTTATGCATTCAATTTCTCTGCTGAATATAAGAATTTTGATCTAGCCTTAACTTTCCAAGGAGTATCAGGAGTAAAGTTGTTTAATGCCTACAAATTCACTGCTTATAATGCTGCGCAACAGGGGTATAACTTGGATAATCGGGTCTTAAATGCTTGGTCCGAAAGTAATATAAATTCTGAGATTCCTATGTTGAGAGTAGATGATCCTAATTCTAATTTTGGAACGAATTCGGATTGGTATTTAGAAGATGGTTCGTATTTACGATTAAAGAATTTAACTATTGGGTATAATGTTCCTGCTTTGTTATTGAACAGAATCTGCCAAGGATCTTCACTTCGGGTTTATTTCTCTGCAGAAAACCTTTTTACGATTACTGATTATACAGGTCTTGATCCTGAAGTTGGAGGAATTGGTTTGGATCTTGGAACCTATCCGGTTGCAAAAACTTATTCACTTGGTTTATCATTCAAATTTTAATTTAAAATTATCATTATCATGTTGAAAAAATATATGTCAAAGGCTTTGATTTTTGCTTCTTTTGTTGGAATCGTGTCTTGCTCAGATGATTTTACTTCACTCACTCCATTGGGAAGTGCAACAGAGTCGAATTACTTTCAAACGCAGGCTGATGCCGAAGCTGCTGTAAATTCAATGTATTATTATATGGGCGATGAAGATATGTTCTCCCGCGGTTTTATGTGGTACATTAATGCTTCTGATGATATGATTACTGGTCGTATTAAAGCAGAAGCTGACAATATCAAGAATTTCAATCTGACTGGAGACGAGGGTTATGCAAGCTGGATGTATCCTCAGTCTTACAAAATAATTCGTCGGGCTAACGATGTTTTAGCAAATGTTCCGGATATGGACTTCGATGAAAGTGTAAAAAAACGTTGTCTGGGAGAAGCTTATTTTATGCGTGCTTTCCATTATTTCTGGGTTGCTTCAGCCTATGGAAATGATGTGAGTGGAGGTGTTCCCATTGTGACAGTTGAAAATATGAAAGAGACAAAGTTTCAGCGTCCTGCTTCAGTTACTGAAAATTATGCTCAAATTGTGGAGGATTTAACAAAAGCTGCAGATTTATTGCCATTGTATACCTCTTACTCATCTGAAAATAAAGGTCGTGCGCATAAAGATGCTTGTTATGCATACATTGCTAAGACCTATTTGTACTGGGCACAGTACGATGATTCTAAATGGGAAAAAGTAATTGAGTTTTGTGATAAGGTAAGCAATTCTGGTTCGGGGCGTAAATTAATTGACACGGATACGCCTGAGAGTGATTTTCGATCAGTGTTTACATATCAGAATGAATTTGGCTCGGAATATATTTGGTCTGTTACTTCAGGTATCGACAGAGGTAGTAAGTTAGTTGGTGTGATGCTTGAAAATAAAGGCTGGGGTGTTTACAACGGCTGGGGGTACTATACACCAACAGAGGAATTATTTGAGGCTTTTGAAGATGGAGATTACCGTCGTTCAGCTACAATTTTGAATTTTGGAGACGAATTTCAGTTTTGGGGAGAAAGTCGCAGGTATTATTCAACAAATTCTCTTTCTGGTTTTCAGTTCAATAAATACATGGATATTTATTCGTATGCCGATCCTATTGGGAATGGTTTAATTAATGCCAACGGTGATGCTCTTTATACTATTCAGGATGTGCCAGTTTTACGTTATGCGGAAGTGGTTTTGATGAAAGCAGAAGCAAAATTGAAACTAAGCAAAAATGCGGATACAGAGATTAATTTGATTCGTAACAGAGCTGGTTTGGCTTCAAAAGTAAATTGCACAATGGCTGATTTGAAACAGGAACGTCGGGTTGAGTTTGCTGGTGAGTTTGCAAACCGTCATCGAGATTTGGTGCGCTGGGGAGATGCTGAATCTATCTATTCTAAACCACTTCATGGTCGAATTCATTCAGATAAAACAAATCCTGATTCACCTTATACGATAGAGGAAGTTTGGCCAGCACGTACCTACAAACCAGATGTTCACAATGTTTGGATTATTCCGAGCGAAGTGATCTCAAGTTCAGGTATTGATCAAAATATTGGGTGGTAAATACATAATTACGAATGCCATTGATATATTGAATTGGTGGCATTCGTATAATCTTGGCTAAATTAAAGTTCAATGATGGTATTCTTAAGAGTAGTACTTGTTGCTGTTGCAGCAGTAATTTGTTCGGTAACTGTTTATGCGCAGCAATATAATTTTAAAGGTGGTCATTCGCATAACGATTATCTTCAGAAGCGTCCCTTATTTGAGGCCTTGGAAAATGGAATGGTAAGTATTGAGGCAGATGTTTTTTTACGCAGCGGTAAACTTTTAGTGGGACACAACGAGAATAATCTGAGGTTAGAGCAAACACTGGAACATTTGTATTTGAACCCATTATTACAGTTGACAAGGGACTCATCCAAAAAATTTAATCCAATTATTTTGATGATTGATATTAAGGATAAAGGCAAGGAAACTTATACTGAATTGAAGAAGATGTTAATACCATATTTGGAGATGCTAACTTGTTTTTCAGATAATAAAATTAGGCAGAAATTAGTAACAATTATTATTTCGGGAGACCGGCCGGTAGAGATTTTGAAAAAAGAAACTTTAAGGTATGCTTTTTTGGATGGTCGTATTTCAGACATAGACAAATTTAAAGATTCAAACCTTTTTTTACTAATTAGTGATGATTGGAACACATATTTTACATGGAAAGGCAAGGAGGAGATATCAAAAAAAGATTATGAGAAATTATGCTGTTTAACGGAAGCTTGCCACTCTCAAAATAAAATGATACGATTTTGGGGAATGCCTGATGAATTATCAGAATCAGTTAATTACTGGAATGTTCTTCGAAATGCAGGTGTTGATCTTATTGGTTGTGATTGCCCTTCGTGTTTTAGTAACTATCTTAATAAATTGGATGAAAAGCAAATAAAAAAATGAAATATATACATGGGTTTATAGCTCTGGTCTTGATAATCGTAAGTAATTCTGCCTGCCAAAATAAAAATCTTAAGTTACATGATGATATGATTCGGAATGAATCGGAATTTTGGAACAAAAGATCCATTTCACATGTGATACTAAATCAAATGATTGGGAAAGAAACACAAGTGATTTGGAGCACAACTTCTCATACTGCAGCACCAGTTCCTTTAGGTGCTGTTGGACCTGAAAAATATACAAAGATGTTGCAAGGTCCTATCCAAAACGATTCGTTAGGACGGGTATTGAAAAGTGCTGTTAAAGAAAAGTTAAATGTAATAATCGTAATTGGAGATGGAATGGGAAATATGCACATGGCATTACCAATTTATGAGCGATATGCACAAAAAAATAAGATTCCTACTTATTTCGAACGTATAATGAGTGAAGGGGCATGTGGATATTTGTATACAGGTACTGCCAGAGGATTGGTTACAGGATCAGCAGCTTCGGGAACAGCAATTGCTTGTGGAAAAAAAACACTGATGAATATGATAGGTGTAGATTCTTTGGGAATGCCTTTACAAAGCGCATTAGCATTAGCCATAAACGGGAGATACAAAACGGCAATTGTTACTGATGCAGGAATAACCGATGCAACTCCTGCTGCTTTTTATGCACATTCTATTAATAGGGATGCGGAACAGAAAATAGCTGATCAATTAGAGGCTTCGAGCAATATTGATGTGATTTTAGGAGGAGGAGCAAACCTCTTTTTCCCCAAAGGAACAATTTTTTCAGATTTTGAAGGAGTGCCTGAATCTTTAAATTTTGAATCTTTAAGAACTGATTCTCGTAATTTAATTGAATCTTTTCAAAAAAAGGATTATCAATTTTGTTCCACTTTAAGACAATTACAAAACATTGAAAGAGGCAAAGTTATAGGTTTATTTGCCAGCGGAGGATTGCCTGCTGCAATTAACCGCGATGAATCAACCGTATCAATTCCAAGTGTGAAAGAGATGGGAAATAAGGCTTTAGAATTGATTTCGGATACAGATTCTCCTTATTTTGCAATGATTGAATGCGCCAGAATTGATTGGGAGGCTCATGATAACGATATAGCTTCGGTTTATAAAGCAGTTGAAGAAATGAATCAGGTTTTAAAAGATGCGTACAGAAAATACCAGGAATCTCCGGAAAATACATTATTGATTTTTACCGCTGACCATGAGACTGGTGGGCTAGAGGTTGCTTATCGAAAAATGCCTAAAGAAAATGCATTTCATAAGAAAATGGAAAATGGGGAAGAATGGGAAAACATCACAAATCCATTGTTATATAAAATATTTGTAAAAAATTTGGAACGACAGAAAAAATCTGTTTCCAGTGTGTTGGGAGAGTCTGCAACACTTAGCGAATTAAAAATAAATATCAGAGAGAAATTGGGAATTGCGCTTTCTAATGATGAGGCAGAACAATTATTTTACTCGATGACTGATTATAAAAAATATAAAGATTAACATTTTTTTTTCATTTAATATAGTTTGGATTTATAACGTCAACAGAAGACAGCTGTTGGCGTTATTTTTTTTGCCATTTAAATTGGAAAAATCCGATTAAAAATTGTGATTGTTACAATAATAATTATCTATGTACTGTTTCTATTTAATATTTAAAAATTAGTTATGAAGAGAAGAATAATTTTATTGAGTTTGATGCTTGTTGCAATAGTAGGGAATGCCCAAATTTTTAATACATCAGGAATTTTAAAAAGTGGTGAGGCGTCGATTGGATTTGAACCTTCTATGTTGGTATCCAATGGATCGAATGAATTTTTAATGTTTTTTCATGCTGGAGTAGGTGTTGGAAGAAATATTGATTTGGGAGCTAAGATTGGTGCTTTTGGTGATGAAACTTATTATGGTGGCGATGTTGAGTTTGGAATCAGCAAGAACCTCTCATTGTCAGCAGGAGCTCACCATTTTCATGATTTTGGGTTCGATGGAACAGCCAATGTAACTGTTCCCTTGGCATCGGGAACAAAATTGATTACCGGATTAGATATGGATATTAATTTTGGCGATGAAACTGCAATCCCACTTTGGGTGCCAATTGGTATAAGAGTTGCCGTTGGAAATGGATGGTCGCTGATTATGGAAGCTGAAATTGAATTAACCGATGAGGCTTATCACTATTTTGGAATTGGAATGGCTTACGGATTTTAGAATTTACACTCATTAATAAAAAGAGGCTGTTTCGTAGTTATGAGACAGCCTCTTTGTTTTAGATAACTTTATTTTCCAAACTCATCAATATTTTTTTGAGCCCTAACTTCCGATAGCTTCCTGTTCGATTCATGAGTCCAGTCACCAATGTGCAGACTCAGCAATACTTTTTCCGCTTCAATCTGATAAACAAGCACCTTTCATCTGACCAGATGAGGATTTTTCACCAGGTAAGGAATGCGAACCCCCTTTTCAGTGTATTAGTAATAAGGTAAATCGGTTTTTAAAATTTATTCAGGAATTTATCATTTACCAAAAACATCGTTTCCTCCGCTTGCTGCACATACAGACTCATAATATCGCATTGCTCAAACAAGTCTTTCATCTGTTTTTCTTCACAAAGCTCGCCTGAATAGTTGAATTTGTCGTAAGCAGTTGTTTTTCTGTGAAAACCTTTAATGGAGAGGCAAGTGATATTCGTATAACTGTATCTCATAATTCTAATAATATCGTTTTTAGGTTCTGTTTGTAGTGTCATATTTGTTGATGAAAGGCTTTTAATTGTTGACTAAAAGCTATTGAGGAAAGATTTTTTTGAAAAAAATATTTTTCTATTAAGTATATTTTATGTAAATTGAATTAAACAGTAATACTTGTGGTATTGGTGATTATTTTTACATAAAACAATATAATGTTATTAACTTAAACTCATGAAAAAGCGAAAAACAAGCATTCAGAAGTTAAAAGAATTTGCGAGGCAGTCTAATAGAAATATTGACTTTTCAGTGAAGCATTGTCATGGTAATGCTTTGAATCCTCTTATTTATAATCTTCGAAATCTGTATATTACTAATAATGGAGGTGAGAGTAGTTATTTTGTATGTTTTGGAGATTCCCGAAAGATAAATGAAAAATCAACGTTTAGTGGTGTTTTTTTCCCAATATCGATGTGCAGATCAGCTAAAATACTTATCAGAAAGAAAAATATAAAGGATATATTTAATCCCTTCTTATCGCAGAGTGATTATAAAACGGGCAATGAATCTTTCGATTCTCAGGTGGTGATAGAGGAGTTTGATTCTATCGGGACAAATAATATTTTTAAGAATTTAGAGATACAAGAATTGATTTGTAACTCATTGGAGTTTGATAAAAGGCTTAAAATCGGAGTGAATCTTGTAAATGCCAGTTTTGTTCCGTCATTAATAAACAGATCTCATTTTGGAATTTTTACTACAGACAGTTGGTTTGTTGAACCGGAAAAAATAGAAACCTTATTCAGCATTGCAGAAGAAATCAGAAGTCATATTATTCAGCTTGAGGAGCCTAAGCTGGAGCTTCATATTTAAAATACAAAACCTTTAATTTAATTAAAGGTTTTGTATTTTGGTAAGAATCATTACTCTCCAAATTCATCAATAATCTTTTGAGCCGTAACTTCCGATAGTTTAATATTCGATTCATGTGTCCAGCCTCCAACATGCGGACTCAACAATACTTTTTCCGATTCAATTAAATATTGAAACTCTGCAGGCAGCTCTGATGCATGCAAATCTTCGAAGGAAGTTTTTTCAAATTCCAAAACATCCAAACAAGCACCTTTTACTTGACCCGATTCTAAATTTTTCACCAAATCAGCAATGCGAACAACTTTTCCGCGAGCAGTATTAATAAGGTAAATTGGCTTTTTAAATTTATTCAGGAAGTCATCATTCACCATAAACATTGTTTCCTCTGTTTGTGGCACATGCAGACTCAAAACATCGCATTGCTCAAACAAATCATTCAACTGTTTTTCGTCACAAAACTCATCCGAATAATCGAATTTATATTTGTCGTAGGCAATAACTTTGCAACCGAAACCTTTCAAGCGCTGGGCAAAAGCACCACCCATATTTCCATATCCAATAATACCAATGGTTTTTCCTTTTATTTCGATGCCTCGATTTTCTTCCCGTCGCCACATTCCATTTCTAACTTCCCAATTGCACCGGCACAAGTTGTTGAAAAGAGAGAGCAGCATTCCTACGGCATGTTCACCAACCGCATCTCTGTTTCCTTCCGGAGCATTAAAGCATCTAATCCCTTTGCTTTCGGCGTAGTCAACATCAATGTTTTCCAATCCGGCACCCACACGACCAATAAATTTCAGGCGGGTAGCCTGATCTAATTCTTCCTTGTTTAATTTGAATTTACTGCGGATAATAAAGCCGTCGAACTCATGAAAAATTGCCAGAAGCTCTTCTTTGTTTTTTTCAGGTGCATAAGTGCATTCAAACCCTGCTGCTTCAAGCATTTCTCTTAAACGTGCGTGGGTTGAATCTATAAATAGTACTTTCATTGTATAAGTGTCAAGTTTAAAGGATCAAGAATCAAGAGAGTTCATGATTTAAATTTTTAGTGTAAAAATAGATGGAAATTCAGAAAATGAACAATTTCAGGTCAAGTATTAATTAGATGAATAGCTAAGAATTGGAATTGGTTTACAAATCTGTGTAAGGCTTAAATAATCAATTTTTATCAGCATTTAAATTTACTTCAAAACTAGCCTTGTAGCCTCTAACTTTTCCTAAAGCATCATATATCTCGTAGCCAAACATCATTTTATTAACTCTCTTTTCAAGAGAAAGCTTTTTCGCATCCCAAAACCATTCCTCTTCAAACTGAATGTTTCCTGTTTTATTCATCAAATCACTTTCGGCTATTATTTTTTCAAGTTCAGGAATTGATAACCGGTGATTGTCGTAATAATCAAAGGCCGGAAGATCGCCATTTCTTACCGCATTAATAATGTCTTTTACAAGGTCGTGAATATTGGTATTTGCAAGGCATTCAGTTTTCCAATCATCCTCAGGATTTGGATTAGTCACCAAAACCTCATAAATAATAGGATTGGCGATTTTTACACCAGAATATTCTTTGTTTTCAACAGTATCTTTCTGCTGGCAGGAAAACAAAAAAAGCCCTGAAATAATCAGAGCTGTTTTTATACGATTATAGTGTTTCATATGTTTATTATTTGTTTTTCAGTTGCCATATAGCCTGTCCCGAACTTGTTTCGGGAGAACTTACCATGCTGAAATAATCATCTCACTGTATGTTAAAACACCTTTTGGCATGAACGTTTCATATTTTGAAAATTTCACCTTTCACCTTTTTTCTTATTTCTCAAATCTCACTTCTACCTTTCAAAACTCAGCCTCATTCCTTTAGAACTGTCATCAAATACACCATTGTCGTAGGCCAAATGTCCATTAACAAAGGTTTTGTCCACTTTATATTGGAATTTCTCGCCATCAAAAGGAGTCCATCCACATTTGTATAACGAATTGGCATTGGTAGCCATCCAGTCATCTTCTTTTAAAATAACCAAATCGGCGTAGTATCCCTTGCGAATAAAACCACGTTTTTCAACCTGAAAAATTTCAGCCGGAGTATGGCACATTTTCTCCACTACCTTTTCCATACTGATTTTTCCTCTACGTGCTTGTTCCATCATAGCTATCAGCGAATGCTGAACCAAAGGACCACCACCGGCGGCTTGCATGTAGTTGCCATCCTTTTCTTCCGGAGTATGCGGAGCATGATCAGTTGCAACCACATCCAAACGATCATCCAAAAGAGCTTTCCAAAGCGCATCCTGATCTTTTTTTGTCTTAATTGCAGGATTCCAACGTATTCTCGACTTTTTAGTCAGGTAATCTTTATCATCAAACCATAAATGGTGAACACAAACCTCACTGGTAATTCTTTTATCTTTTGCAGGAATCGAATTATCAAACAAATCCATTTCCATTGCACTTGACAAATGCAGAATATGCAAACGAGTATTGTATTTCTTTGCCAGTTCGATAGCTTTCGATGACGATTTGTAGCAAGCCTCGGCACTTCTTATCACACCATGATACTCCATAGGAATGTCATCACCGAATTTTTTCTGATATTCAGCCTGATTTTTATCAATGGTGGGAGTGTCCTCACAGTGGGTTGCGATCAACATGGGCGATTTTTCAAAAATCTGCGAAAGTGTGTCAATATCATCTACCAACATGTTTCCGGTCGACGAGCCCATAAATATCTTAATGCCACAAACCGATTTCGGATCAGTTTTTAATATCTCCTCCAGATTTGTATTTGTAGCACCCATATAAAAGGAGTAGTTTGCCAAAGATTTTTCAGAGCCTAATCTATAGCGTTCTGTTAGCAATTCCTGAGTTACCGTTTGTGGTTTCACATTGGGCATATCCATAAACGAGGTAGTTCCCCCGGCAACAGCAGCTCTCGATTCGGTATATAAATCCCCTTTTTGTGGCATTCCCGGATCACGAAAATGAACCTGATCATCAATAACACCCGGAATCAGTAACCTTCCGGCAGCATCAATAACAGTCCAATTCTTATCTGTAACTTCAGGAGTTGAAGTGTATATTTCTTCAATTAGTTGATTTTTCACAAGAACACTTCCTGCAAACTTTTTGCTTTCATTAATAATCAAGGCATTTTTAATTAGAAAACTTGACATTTGGTTGCTTAGTTAATGTGTTGTAATGTTTTGTATTTATAGTATATAGATGTTTAGAAAGCCTCACTATTTTATCAAATAAATTAATCTCACAGCTAACATCTCATTTCTCCTATCTATTATATTTTGTGAAAAAGCTTCTCAACTTCATTTTAATCACTCCCCAAACAGCTTCATTAAAAATTCCACCGCTCATTTTAGAGGTTCCCTGGGTTCTGTCGGTAAAAATAATTGGTACTTCAATAATATTGAAACCATATTTCCAGGTCGTAAACTTCATTTCAATCTGAAAAGCATAGCCTTTAAATCGGATGTTATCCAAATTAATCGTTTCCAATACCTTTCTTGTATAGCATTTAAAGCCGGCTGTAGCATCATGAATCTTCATTCCCGTTACAAACCGGACATATCTCGATGCAAAATACGACATCAATACTCTACCCATAGGCCAATTTACAACATTTACACCGGAAACGTAGCGCGATCCAATGGCCATATCACCACCTTTTTCCGAACAAGCCTTATATAAGTGAACTAAATCTTCCGGATTGTGTGAAAAATCAGCATCCATTTCGAACACATATTCATATTTGCGTTCCAACGCCCATTTAAAACCAGTAATATATGCTGTGCCCAAACCAAGTTTGCCCTTGCGTTCTACAATGTGCAGCTGCGAAAATTCATTTTGCAGTTTCTTTACAATAGCAGCAGTCCCGTCTGGCGAGTTATCCTCTATAATCAGAATATCAAAAGCTGTATCCAGCGAAAAAACCTTCCTTACAATCGCTTCAATGTTTTCTTTTTCGTTGTAAGTTGGGATAATAACAATACGATTTGTCACCATGAGAGATTAATGTGTTAAAATAATTTTGCAATACGAAGATAGTATATCTACCTAAAATCTTTTCCGAACGATAGTTAAAAAGCCTAAAATTTTCAATTTTAATCCGACCATTCCCAATTTTCTATAAAAAGAATAGTAAAATTGGTCGGGCTATCCGCTAAATCTTTTACCTCGTTCCTCACTAAAAGGATATCGCTTCTATCCGTAATGGGGGATTCTCGCGATCATCAGCGAATCATGTTTTACTCAGCACCATCAGGAATCATTCACTCATTTACTTTTCATCAAAAATTATTCAATCAGGTTATCAATGAGTTAAGATAATGTTTAGAAATACTTTCCAAATGCATTAGGAATTGGGAAAAATAATCATTTATCTTTGCACCGCTTTCAAGGGAAAGTGTCCAGTGTTTAGAGTGATTTGGGGAGTAATTTTTTTATCACAGGAACGGGCTTTATTTTTTTTGAAATTTTTTCACTTAGGGATTAGGATTTATTAAAATAAAAGATTTATCTTTGCACCCGCTTTCGGAGCTAACGAGCTTGTGGGTCACCAGGAAACTTGGGGATTACAGCGAAATTACCCTGAAAAAAAAGTTGAAAAAAGATTTGCAGATTAGGAATTAAATTCTTTATCTTTGCACTCGCTTTCAGAGACAGAAACGACTGTCTTAATTAGAGAATGAAATTTTAGAACAGGCTGCCTTTTTAAGGAAGGGGAAAACGGCCGGCAGAAGTTCTTTGAAAATATTGGAAACAAGAAGTTAGGTAAATACAGGGAATAATAACCTTGTCAATAAAGAATTACGATAACTATAAATACATCCAGGAGCAGAATTACAACAAAAGTTTTTATACAACGAAGAGTTTGATCCTGGCTCAGGATGAACGCTAGCGACAGGCCTAACACATGCAAGTCGAGGGGTATAGGCAGCTTGCTGTCTAGAGACCGGCGCACGGGTGAGTAACGCGTATGCAACCTGCCTTTTACCGGGGGATAGCCCAAAGAAATTTGGATTAATACCGCATAATATATTTAGATCGCATGGTTTGAATATTAAATCTACGGAGGTAAAAGATGGGCATGCGTAGCATTAGTTAGTTGGTGAGGTAACGGCTCACCAAGACGATGATGCTTAGGGGGTCTGAGAGGATAGTCCCCCACACTGGTACTGAGACACGGACCAGACTCCTACGGGAGGCAGCAGTGAGGAATATTGGTCAATGGGCGCAAGCCTGAACCAGCCATGTCGCGTGCAGGATGACGGCCCTATGGGTTGTAAACTGCTTTTTTACAGGAATAAACTTTGCTACGTGTAGTGAACTGAAGGTACTGTAAGAATAAGGATCGGCTAACTCCGTGCCAGCAGCCGCGGTAATACGGAGGATCCAAGCGTTATCCGGATTTATTGGGTTTAAAGGGTCCGTAGGCGGGCTTTTAAGTCAGTGGTGAAATCCCGGAGCTCAACTCCGGAACTGCCATTGATACTGAAGGCCTTGAATTTAGTTGAGGTGGGCGGAATACGTTATGTAGCGGTGAAATGCATAGATATAACGTAGAACACCGATTGCGAAGGCAGCTCACTAAGCTAACATTGACGCTGATGGACGAAAGCGTGGGGAGCGAACAGGATTAGATACCCTGGTAGTCCACGCCGTAAACGATGATTACTCGTTGTGCACAATACACCGTGCGTGACTGAGCGAAAGCATTAAGTAATCCACCTGGGGAGTACGTTCGCAAGAATGAAACTCAAAGGAATTGACGGGGGCCCGCACAAGCGGAGGAACATGTGGTTTAATTCGATGATACGCGAGGAACCTTACCTGGACTTAAATGTAGATTGACCGGCTTGGAAACAGGCTTTCTCTTCGGAGCAATTTACAAGGTGCTGCATGGTTGTCGTCAGCTCGTGCCGTGAGGTGTCGGGTTAAGTCCCATAACGAGCGCAACCCCTATCGTTAGTTGCTAACAGGTTAAGCTGAGGACTCTAGCGAGACTGCCACCGTAAGGTGAGAGGAAGGTGGGGATGACGTCAAATCAGCACGGCCCTTACGTCCAGGGCTACACACGTGTTACAATGGCCAGTACAAAGGGCAGCTACCAGGTGACTGGATGCTAATCTCAAAAGCTGGTCTCAGTTCGGATCGGAGTCTGCAACTCGACTCCGTGAAGTTGGATTCGCTAGTAATCGTAGATCAGCAACGCTACGGTGAATACGTTCCCGGGCCTTGTACACACCGCCCGTCAAGCCATGGAAGCCGAGGGGACCTGAAGTACGTAACCGCAAGGAGCGTCCTAGGGTAAAATTGGTAACTGGGGCTAAGTCGTAACAAGGTAGCCGTACCGGAAGGTGTGGCTGGAACACCTCCTTTCTGGAGCTTGGAAGTATTGTACTATAGGAATTTCGATTCGATAAGAGTTATAGACTGTATTTCCTGACTGATTGTTTTCATAAATTTATTTATACCATAACCCATAGCGTTAGGGTGTTTTCACCGCTAAGCAGGTAGGTAGTAATAGTCCTGTAGCTCAGTTGGTTAGAGCACTACACTGATAATGTAGGGGTCCGCAGTTCAAATCTGCGCAGGACTACTATTAAGTTATGAATTAAGAATTAGGAATTATGAATTACGAAATTGAAAGAGGACGTAATTTGGAATTAAAGATTTTTAATTAGTAATAGAGTGAAACGATACTATGGGGGATTAGCTCAGTTGGCTAGAGCGCCTGCCTTGCACGCAGGAGGTCATCGGTTCGACTCCGATATTCTCCACACAAATACGATGGTGTATTTAAAGTTCTTTGACATATTGAAACAAAATTAAAGTAGAAGTAACTAAAGTAAAGAAACAGGGATGAATACCGGTAACGGGATTTATTTTTGTTAACACAATAAGAAGTAATTAAGAGCGTATGGCGGATGCCTTGGCTCTCAGAGGCGATGAAGGACGTGATAAGCTGCGATAAGTCATGGAGAGGTGCAAATAACCTTTGACCCGTGAATTTCCGAATGGGGCAACCCACCTGTTTTAACAGGTATCCAGCAATGGAAGCAAACCCGGAGAACTGAAACATCTAAGTACCCGGAGGAGAAGAAAACAAAAGTGATTCCCCCAGTAGTGGCGATCGAACGGGGATCAGCCCAAACCTATATTGTTTCGGCAATGTAGGGGTTGTAGGACTGCAATACGAGAAGTGGCGTGAAGTGGAAGTGTTTGGAAAGACACACCGCAGGGGGTGATAGTCCCGTACACGTAAGCAAAACCGAACCAGCAGTATCCTGAGTAGCGCGGAACACGAGAAATTCTGTGTGAATCTGCCGGGACCATCCGGTAAGGCTAAATACTCCTGAGAGACCGATAGTGAACAAGTACCGTGAGGGAAAGGTGAAAAGCACCTCGAACAGAGGAGTGAAAAAGTACCTGAAACCATACGCTTACAAGCGGTCGGAGCACCTTTTGGTGTGACGGCGTGCCTTTTGCATAATGAGCCTACGAGTTACTCCTCACTAGCGAGATTAAGGGCTTCAGGTCCGTAGTCGAAGCGAAAGCGAGTCTGAATAGGGCGTAAAGTTAGTGGGGGTAGACGCGAAACTTGGTGATCTACCCATGGTCAGGCTGAAGCTCTGTTAATCCAGAGTGGAGGGCCCAACCCGTTGACGTTGAAAAGTCTTGGGATGAACTGTGGGTAGGGGTGAAAGGCCAATCAAACTGAGAAATAGCTCGTACTCCCCGAAATGCATTTAGGTGCAGCGTCAGAGTCGAGAGTTATAGAGGTAGAGCTACTGATTGGATGCGAGGGCTTCACCGCCTATCAAATCCAGACAAACTCCGAATGCTATAACTTATATCTGGCAGTGAGCCCGTGGGTGCTAAGGTCCACGGACGAGAGGGAAAGAACCCAGACCATCAGCTAAGGTCCCCAAATGTATGTTAAGTTGAACTAACGAGGTGAGATTGCATTGACAGCTAGGATGTTGGCTTGGAAGCAGCCATTCATTTAAAGAGTGCGTAACAGCTCACTAGTCGAGCGATCCTGCATGGATGATAATCGGGCATAAAACATACTACCGAAGCTATGGATTTAGAATTTATTCTAACTGGTAGGGGAGCATTCCAGCGGCGCAGAAGCAGTGTGGTAATGCATTGTGGAGCTTCTGGAAAAGCAAATGTAGGCATAAGTAACGATAATGCGGGTGAGAAACCCGCACGCCAATAGACTAAGGTTTCCTGATCAACGCTAATCGGATCAGGGTTAGTCGGGACCTAAGGGGCAGCCGAAAGGCGAACTCGATGGACAACGGGTTAATATTCCCGTACCGGCATTAACTGCGATGGGGTGACGAAGAGATGAAAGCACCGCGAACTGACGGAATAGTTCGTTGAAGACCGTACGTGATGATAGATGCAGGCAAATCCGCATCTTGAGCTGAAAGTCGATAGTACTGCAATGCTACGGCAGCGCAGATAGTGTGCCTAATTTTACTTCCAAGAAAAACCTCTAAGCATCAGGTTAAAGCTGCCCGTACCACAAACCGACACAGGTAGTCAAGTAGAGTATACTAAGGCGCTCGAGTGATTCATGGCTAAGGAACTCGGCAAAATAGTCCTGTAACTTCGGGAGAAAGGACGCTCTCAGCGATGAGAGCCGCAGTGAAATGGCCCAGGCGACTGTTTATCAAAAACACATGGCTTTGCAAAAACGAAAGTTGAAGTATAAGGCCTGACACCTGCCCGGTGCTGGAAGGTTAAGTGGAGATGTTATTTTCGGAGAAGCATTGAAATGAAGCCCCAGTAAACGGCGGCCGTAACTATAACGGTCCTAAGGTAGCGAAATTCCTTGTCGGGTAAGTTCCGACCTGCACGAATGGTGTAACGATCTGGGCACTGTCTCAGCCATGAGCTCGGTGAAATTGTAGTATCGGTGAAGATGCCGATTACCCGCAACGGGACGGAAAGACCCCGTGCACCTTTACTGCAGCTTCACATTGATTTTGGGTAAGTAATGTGTAGGATAGGACGGAGACTACGAAGCGGGTTCGCCAGGACTAGTGGAGTCAACCTTGAAATACGTCCCTTTGCTTATCTGGAGTCTAACGTCTGACGACGGACAGTGTGTGGTGGGTAGTTTGACTGGGGTGGTCGCCTCCAAAAGAGTAACGGAGGCTTCTAAAGGTACCCTCAACACGTTTGGTAATCGTGTGAAGAGTGCAATGGCACAAGGGTGCTTGACTGTGAGACATACAGGTCGATCAGGTACGAAAGTAGAGCATAGTGATCCGGTGGTTCCGCATGGAAGGGCCATCGCTCAAAGGATAAAAGGTACGCCGGGGATAACAGGCTGATCGCTCCCAAGAGCTCATATCGACGGAGCGGTTTGGCACCTCGATGTCGGCTCGTCACATCCTGGGGCTGGAGAAGGTCCCAAGGGTTGGGCTGTTCGCCCATTAAAGTGGCACGCGAGCTGGGTTCAGAACGTCGTGAGACAGTTCGGTCCCTATCTGTTGTGGGCGTTGGAAATTTGAGAGGATCTGACTCTAGTACGAGAGGACCGGGTTGGACGAACCTCTGGTGCATCTGTTGTGGCGCCAGCTGCATTGCAGAGTAGCTACGTTCGGAAGGGATAAGTGCTGAAAGCATCTAAGCACGAAGCCTACCTCAAGATGAGATTTCCTTTAAGGGTCGTTGGAGACTACGACGTTGATAGGTTGCAGGTGTAAAGGCGGTGACGTCAAAGCCGAGCAATACTAATTACCCTAAAACTTCTGAGTGGGGTGTTCATTTCTGAATTTTTTCGGAAGTTATTTTTACTTTGATTTTTTTGATATGTCTATGATATTATCTTGAGGGTGTAAGCCCAATATTAGATGAATGATTTTAGGTGTCTATTGCATCGGGGTTCCACCTCTTCCCATTCCGAACAGAGAAGTTAAGCCCGATAGCGCCGATGGTACTGCCTTTTTGGTGGGAGAGTAGGTCGACGCCAACTTTTAAAGAGTCTTGTTCCAGTGAGGAATGAGACTCTTTTTTTTTTTGCCCTTAAATTGGGTGTTGAAACTTGTGTTTCGTGCGAAAATAATTTCGGAAGGTTAGTAAAAAATAGCCAATCAGTTGGTAGTGAAAGTAATTCGCAATATTTCAGGATTTTGAATCGATGTTTTTATTAAGATATCTTGCTTTGTAGAAAATATTGCTTAATTTTGCGAACTGGTTGTATAATGCAATCAGTTATAATAAGTTTTAAATTTTCAAATAAAAGAATTATGTATTTATCAGCAGAGAAAAAGCAAGAGCTTTTCGAGAAGTACGGGAAGTCTAACAAAGATACTGGGACTGCAGAATCACAAGTAGCTTTGTTTTCATACCGTATCAGTCACTTGACTGAACATTTAAAGAAAAACAGAAAAGATTACAGTACCCAACGTGCACTGCAATTGCTAGTAGGTAAAAGAAGAAATTTTCTTGATTACTTAAAAGCAAAAGATATTGAAAGATACAGAGCTATTATCAAAGCTTTAAATATTCGTAAATAATATCATATTAAAGCAATCCCGAGTAATCGGGATTGCTTTTTATAATATATAGCGACATCCTGTTGCTTATCCTAAAAAGAGTTTGAAATAAACTACACAAAGATGAAAGTGATTGAAAAAATAATTGAATTAGGTGATGGAAGGTCCATCACAATTGAAACAGGGAAGTTAGCAAAACAAGCTGATGGAGCTGTTGTAGTTAAAATGGGTAAGACCATGTTGTTGGCTACTGTTGTGTCTGCAAAAGATGCAAAAGCGGATGTTGATTTTATGCCTTTGTCGGTTGAATATAAGGAGAAATTCAGCGCATTAGGTAGATTTCCTGGAGGTTTCATGAAACGTGAAGGCAGACCTTCAGATTATGAGATTCTTGTTTGTCGTCTTGTGGATCGTGCTCTACGTCCATTATTCCCTGCAGATTACCACGCAGAGACTTTTGTTTCCATTAACCTTATTTCGGTTGATGCCGATGATATGCCTGACGCTCTTGCAGGCTTAGCTGCATCTGCAGCGATCGCAGTATCAGATGTTCCATTCTCAGAACCAATTTCTGAAGTTCGTGTTGCCCGAATCGATGGCAAAATGATGATTAATCCATCTCGTACAGAATTAGAAACTGCTGATCTTGATATGATTATTGCTGCTACCATGGATAACATCATGATGGTTGAAGGTGAAATGTCTGAAATTTCTGAAGCTGAAATGCTGGAAGCTATCAAATTCGGTCACGAAGCTATTAAAGTTCAATGCCAGGTTCAAGTTGAGTTGGCTGAACTAACAGGTAAAACTGTTAAAAGAGAATATTGTCACGAAACTAATGATGAAGAACTTCGTCAGTTAATCGTGGATAAAACATATGCTAAGGTATTAGCCGCAGCAAGATTACAAAACCCAAATAAGCATGAACGTTCTGATGCATTTGGTGCAATAAAAGAAGAGTTTATAGCTGAATATTCTGAAGGTAAAGACGCTTTAGAGATTAACAAGTCTTTGATTGGCCGTTACTATCACGATGTTGAAAAAGACGCTGTTCGAGAAATGGTTTTAGAAGATCGTGTACGTTTAGATGGTCGTAAGACTGACGAAATTCGTCCAATCTGGTCTGAAATTGATTATTTACCAGGTGCTCACGGTTCTGCTATATTTACCAGAGGTGAAACACAATCATTAACTTCAGTTACTTTAGGGACTAAGTTGGATGAGAAAATGGTGGATGACGTATTGTACAGAGGAAAAGAGAAATTTGTTCTTCATTATAATTTCCCTTCATTCTCAACTGGAGATGCCCGTCCTTCGCGTGGTATCAGCCGTAGAGAAGTTGGTCATGGAAATCTTGCTTTTAGAGCTTTAAAAGGAATGATTCCTAAAGATTCCCCATATGCTATACGTGTAGTTTCTGATATTTTAGAATCTAATGGTTCTTCTTCAATGGCTACTGTATGTGCAGGAACATTGGCGTTGATGGATGCAGGTATTAAGATTAAAAATCCGGTATCTGGTATTGCAATGGGATTGATCTCAACTAAGGGTGCTGAGAAATATGCTGTATTATCTGATATTTTAGGTGATGAAGATCATTTAGGTGATATGGACTTTAAAGTAACAGGTACTAAAGATGGTATTACAGCTACTCAAATGGATATTAAAGTGGACGGACTTCCTTACGAAGTTTTAGCTCAAGCTTTAGATCAGGCACGTTTGGGGCGTCTTCATATTCTTGGAAAAATTAAGGAAACTATTAGTGAACCAAGAGAAGATTTGAAACCTCATGCTCCGCGTATTGTATCTATTGAAATTCCAAAAGATATGATCGGTGCAGTAATCGGACCAGGTGGAAAGATCATTCAGGAGATTCAGGAATCAACAGGTGCTGTTCTTGTTATCGAGGAAATTGACAATAAAGGTGTTGTTGATATTTCGGCTAATAATAAAGAAGCTATTGATGCGGCTTTAGCTCGTATTAAGGGTATTGTTGCAATTCCTGAAGTTGGAGAAATCTACAAAGGAAAAGTAAAATCAATTGTTGCATTTGGTGCTTTTGTTGAAGTTCTTCCAGGAAAAGATGGTTTGCTTCATATTTCTGAAATTGAACACAGAAGATTAAATACAGTTGATGAAGTTTTGAAAGAAGGTCAGATTATTGAGGTAAAACTTATTGAAGTTGATGCTAAATCGGGTAAACTGAAACTTTCTAGAAAAGCTTTGTTGCCTAAGCCTGAGAAAGAGGAGAAATAGAAAATTAAATATATGATTGAAAATCCCGGATTTATTCCGGGATTTTTTTTTGTTATTAGCTGAATGACTAACTTTAAACCTTCTAAAACAGAATCGACTTTATGACTGAAAATTGGGTTAGTACGATATCAAATAAAATTGATGAACAAATTGATCTTCATATATCAGTGCGCGATTATCGATTTTATCAAATTGAAAAACTAAAAAGAATAGCAAAGCATTTAAACAATGATGAGAGTTGTTTAGAATGTAAATACGCCCGAAAAGAGTTGGAAACTATCGTTCTGGAGTTGGATCGATTAATTAACAAGTCAGGCGTAAATAAAAGTGAATATGAGAAAAAAGTTGAAAGCTTGCTAAAGCATTTAAAAGATAAACATAAAGTTTTTCAGGCTCATTATTTCACTTATACTTATTCCGCAACATACACATTCTTTGGAGCTGGTTTAGGGCTTCTTTTGTCTTACGGGATATTTTATAGTTTCAACCCGTCAGTGTTTTTTCTGACTTCTGGAATTGGAATGTTTGCCGGAAATGTTCTGGGGAGCAGAAAAGACAGGATTTTAGTTCGGGAAGGAAAACAGATTTAGACTGAAAAAAAGAATATCAAATTCGAATAAATAGATGGACTTTTCTAATCTTACTTATAGCTGGGAGCCATAGTTACTATTTTATTTGCAATGGCTCTTCCTTTTTTATAAAAAAGCCTGATATTTGTGCCTCATTTTCTATTTTTATGTCTCCAAATCTGTAACTCACTATTAATGGATTATAAATTTATCGTAATAGAAGGAAATATTGGTGCTGGTAAAACCTCACTCTCTCATAAGATTGCGGAACAATATAATGCGAAGCTAATTTTAGAGCAGTTCGCAAATAATCCGTTTTTACCCAAATTTTATAAGGATCCGGATAAGTATTCATTTCCTTTGGAGATGTCTTTTTTAGCCGATCGGTACAATCAGTTAAAAAAGGAATTAAGCGAGAGAGATTTATTTAAATCATTTACTATTGCGGATTATTACTTTATGAAATCATTGATTTTTTCGAAGCAAACGCTTAAGGATGATGAGTATAGTTTGTATCGGCAGTTTTTTCATATTATTTATAACTCCTTACCAAAACCTGATTTATACGTCTATCTTCATTCCAATGTAGATAAGCTCTTAAACAACATAAGAAGCAGAGGGAGAGAGTATGAACAAGAAATTTCAGCAGATTATTTGCAGAAAATACAGGATAGTTATTTTGGATTTTTTAAACAACAACAGGAACTTAGCTTTCTTGTTATAGATACAAACAATATTGATTTCGTTAATAATCAAGATGATTATAATAAAGTTTCAGATGCGATATTCGCTTTTAACTGCAAAAAGGGGGTAAATAGAATTATTCTCTGAAGGCCTTGTTATATCAAATAAAATTATCGAATCGATTTAATTTGCATAAAATTTTCTTAAATTTGTTTTTGAACTAGATTATAATGTTTAAAGTTAAAATAATTAAGTAGTTGTTATGAAAAGATCAAAGGTTATTTCCCTGGCTTCTTTGCTGTTATCAGTTGCAGTTCTTACGAGTTGTGCAGGATTGAGCAAAATGAAGAAAGAAGCAAGTAACATCAAGTATCAAGTGACTCCTGAAGTTTTGGAAGCTCATGCAGATATGGTTGATGTAAAAATCACTGTTAATATTCCTGCAAAGTATTTCAACAAGAATGTTGTTTTAGTTGCAACTCCGGTTTTAAAGTTTGAATCAGGAGAGAAAGCTTTCCCTTCAAAAACTTTGCAAGGTGAAAAAGTTCAAGGAAACAATACTGTTGTTCCTTACGAAACAGGTAAAACAATCACTTACACAGGAAAAATCCCTTACGAGCAAGCGATGAGAATTTCTGACCTTGAAGTAAGAATGGTTGGAAGTAAAGGTGATAAGTCTCAGGAATTTGATCCTTATAAAGTTGCTGATGGTGTTATCGCTACTGCTACTTTGGTTCAAAATTCTCCACGTAGTATTGTTGGAAAAGATGCTTTCCAAAGAATTATTCCAGAAAGTAAAGAAGCAGAACTTCATTACTTGATTAACAGCTCTGAAGTTCGTTGGTCGGAAATGAAAGCTGATGACATTACTGCTCTTAAAGCATATTTGGATGCTGCTAAGATGGATGAGAATAAAGAATACAAAGGTGTTGAAGTTGCTGCTTACGCATCTCCGGATGGAAAGCAGGATTTTAATGAAAAATTAGCTGCTAAACGCGAAGGTTCTTCTTCTAAGTACATTAAAAAAGAAATGAAGAAAGCTAAAATGAGTGAATATGCTGCTGAAGAATTCTTTAAAAGCAAAGTTACTCCTGAAGATTGGGCTGGATTCCAGGAATTAATGAAAGCTTCTAATATTCAAGATAAAGAGTTGATTTTACGCGTTCTTTCAATGTATTCAGATCCTGAAGTACGTGAAAAAGAAATCAGAAACATTTCAGCTGCTTTTGACGAAGTGAAAAAAGAAGTACTTCCTAAATTGAGAAGAGCTAAATTCACTGTTAACGTTGACCTAATTGGAAAAACTGATGCTGAATTAAAGTCTCTTGCTTTAAGCAACCCTTCTGAATTGAATGTTGAAGAATTATTATTTGCTGCTTCATTAGTTGATTCTGCTAAAGATAAATTGGCTATTTACGAAACTGCTAAAAAACAATTCTCTAACGATTGGAGAGGTTATAATGATGCTGGTATGATCTTATTCGGAATGAATAAAGTATCTGAAGCTAAATCTAACTTTGAAAAAGCTGATCAACTATCTGCAAACAATCCTGTTGTGAAAAACAACTTAGGTGCTGTTGAGTTAGTAAACGGTAATGTAAGCGAAGCTGAAGTTCTTTTCGGAGCTGCAACAGGAGCTGGAAACGAAGTGAATTACAACTTAGGTATTGTTGCTGTTAAAAAAGCACAATACGATACAGCTGTTAAGCAATTTGGTGAGTGTACTGCTGCTAATGCTGCATTGGCTAACATCCTTGTTGGAAAATACAATGTTGCTTTAGACAAATTAAATGCTAACACCAGCGATGATGCAATAGTTTATTATTTGAAAGCTGTTGTTGGTGCAAGAACTGATAACAATAACCTTGTTTTCACAAACCTTGAAACAGCTGTTGCTAAAGATGCTTCTTTAAAAGCTGCTGCAAAAACCGACATGGAATTTGCTAAAGTTTTCGAAGATGCTAAATTCAAAGCTATCGTTGAATAATTAATTATTCCTAAAATATTGAGAAGCGACCCATTTATGGGTCGCTTTTTTTATTCTTGTAATGTATTTATTCAGTAGATTTTTTATCTTCGTCTTCTCACTATTATCAGTGAAATAATGAATTAATTTGATTGTAGAATGGAAATCCAATTCCCATATAAAGTAGTAAACAATTTTCAAGGCTATATTTTCTTTTCGGAAATGCATCACCAAACAAAGAGTTGTTTTGAGGAGCAAATTGTTCTGAATTTTGCAAACACTAAGGTGATTGAATCCAACTTGTTTGCGATATTGGGAAGCGTTATTGCCGGTTTGGAGCGCAGGAAGAATAAAATTCGACTTGTGAATATGCAGGAGCCTATTCAAAACTTATTTAATTCCAGGAAGCTGATTAATGGTTCTGCCCGTAAATATTTATGGAAGTGTTTTGTGAAATGCCAGCAGTTTGCTTCGGTAGATGAAGAGGCTTTGGCTGATTATTTGGAAAAGAGGATCTTTCCCGAGCGACCTGAAGTGAAATTAAATAAGCAGCTGAAAATGGCTGTTCAATTGTGTGTGGCCGAAGTTTACCGGAATGCTTTCGCACACAGCAACTGCAAAGAAGTTTTTATTGCACACTATTATTCTGTTTATAATAAGAAGCTTTTAATAAGCATTGTAAGCCAGGGGCGGCCATTTAGTTTACTCGTAAATAAGACTCTAAATAAAAGGTTAAATGGTGTAGGAGCCATCGAGTGGGCTGTTGAGAACGGACATACAACAGGAAAAGACACTCACAAAGGAATTGGATTGTATACGATTCGTCAGTTTATAAAGCAAAATCAAGGCAAAATTCAAATTATATCGGGCGATGGAGTTTGGAAACAGGTGAAGCACCGAAGCTTTTCAAAATTACATGAAAAAGAATTCCCGGGATCCGTTATTACCTTAGAATTTAATCTTCAGGAATAAGCTTACTTTTTCTGATAATTTAGTTTTGAGAAAAGATCCCAAAGCACGATTCCGCAGCTTACAGATACATTAAAAGAGTGCTTGGTACCGAACTGAGGTATTTCTATACAACCTTCAGAAAGACTTACAATACTCTGTTGAACACCTTTTACTTCATTCCCAAAAACCAAGGCATATTTCTTAGCGGAATCCATTGTGAAATTTTCCAGAGATGTGCTGTTTTCTGCTTGTTCAACAGAGTAAACATCAAAGCCATTACTCTTTAATTTTGCAACAGCATCTTCTGTTTTTTCGAAATATTCCCAATAGACAGAATCTTCCGCTCCTAAAGCAGTTTTGTGCAATTCGCGGTGAGGAGGGGTGGCAGTAATTCCACAAAGATATACAGCTTCAACCAAAAGCGCATCCGATGTACGAAAAACAGAACCAATATTGTTCAGGCTTCTTACATTATCCAAAACAATAATGATGGGCGTTTTTTCAGATTCTTTAAACTCATCGATGCTTTTTCTGTTTAGCTCGCTGTTTTTTAGTTTTCTCATTGCTTTTATTGGAATGTATAAGGTCAATATTAGAATTGGGTACAAAAATATAAAAAAAGGAATCCTTTTGAGATTCCTTTCGTTTAATTTTGTTTGAATTGTTACCAGTTAACAGGTTTACGGCGAACGGGCATAGTCATACAGCGCGCACCACCACCACCACGTGGTAATTCCGATCCCTCAAGAGTTATTACATATTTTTCGTAGTCAGAAAGCTCTACTTTATGACGAATAATGTCTTTTGCACGAAGAATTTCGAATCCGTTTTTATTCATTGCATCCATGGTGTGAACGTTTCGTCCGTAACCAATCACTTTTCCCGGGCCAACGGCAAAAAAGTTAGCTCCGCTGTGCCATTGCTCCCTCTCCTGATTCCAGGGATCCCCGTTTCCGCCACAATAAATAGGTTTCAAATCCATTCCAAGTTTTTTCAGAGCCTGAAGAAGATTGTTCTCACGGGTGATAGAAATAACTTTTCCGTTTTCAATGGCAATGTGAACAGTCTGGTATTTGTTTGGACGGATAATTAAGGGTTCGTAAACCATACATTTATCAACATCTAAAAGGGTGAATACCATATCCAAATGAATGAAAGATTCCGGATGACTAGGCAACTCCTGTATTAATAAATGACGTTGTGTTTTGTCTTTTTGGCAAAGTAACTGAGCCAGAATAAAATCAATACCCTGAGTTGATGTGCGGGTTCCGTTACCAATAATCATGATGTCTTCACGGGCAATTAATACATCGCCTCCTTCAATGGTACAATTAGGATCCATTTCAGGATTATCAATGGGATTAACCGTTTTTGTTTTAAATCCAGGAGTATAATCAAAAATCGCCTGCATAATCAAGGATTCTCTATCGCGAACCGAACTGGCCATTTTACCAATCAGAACCTCGTCCAGAACTGACATTGAAGCATCCCGGGTAAAGAAGAAATTGTGCAGTGGCCGCATCGCATATCGTTCCTTACTCAGAAATTTAGTGAGGTTGTCTCTTTTTAAAGGAACACCTTCGATTAATAGAGAAGCAAGGTCCAGAGGTGTCTGTTGCAGCAGGAAATCTTTTATGCAGTAAGTGTTTCCTTTAACACTTATCTGAGGTTCCATTGCAGAAATTTGGTCAATAACATTCTCTTTGGCTTTTTCATCTGCAAGCACATCAGCCAGTAAATCTTTAACCTGATAGGTTTCTGAAATTTCAGAAAGAACACCGCTTAATTGTTTGTATTCATCTTTTGCAACCGATAGGTTTAAAATATCACTGTAAAGAGCTCTCTCTGCATTTTCGGGAGTCATGTTTTCAACTTCTGAACCAGGAGTGTGAAGGATTACACCTTCCAATTCTCCAATCTCCGATCTTACATTTAATTCTACATACTTTGTCATACCTCTCAATTAAAGTACCGTTTGTTATAGTTGTTTGCGTCTAAAAATACATGTTTTTAGATTTGCAAATGAAAGAAAAATTTGGGGCATTGAAAAGGATTGCGTTAAGTAAATTTCGATTTTCCTTAACAGTGTCTGAAATCGTTAAGATCATGATCAATACGAAGAGTTTGAATCTGGAAGTTACTTTGCGTGTTATGTAATGTAGTGTTGGTATTGACGGCAGAATGCCGACACATTTAAATTATTGGTTTTTTGGCGTTTCCTAAATTCCCCTGCACAATTGTTTCGGGAAATTCAGGTCAGGCTTTTCGCTATTACTCCTCGCCATAACCTTCCGCTTCGCTTCAGATATGTCTGCGGGGTAGCCGCTTCAATCCTTAACGCAGGCATCTGTATAATTATATAGAGTATAACACCCAATTTATCCAATTGGTATAAAACCAAAACCTCTAAATAATTCATAAAACCAATACCATACCTAAACCTCCCTGGCAATTTTCACTACGCTTTGTTCCAATTTCCTTATCCATAATAAAAATAATTTGCTGATTGCACAAATCACTCTCGACAGCCAATGGCGTTTTACCTGCTATTTATAGCTGCCAAACAATATTGTCCTAATTGATTTTAACAATTGGGCTTTCCGCCCAAACCCGACATCATTTCTTGTCTTGAAACAAGAAACGAAGCAAAGAAATTCAAGGCTGCTTTTAAAAAAACTTCCTTATTTAATTCAAACCTAAGTGCGTACGGGCGATCTTCGAACAAGTTCTCAGCTTCCCGGTCTTACTAAAGGTTTGAACTAAAACGAAAGCTCTTTAAAAAAGATGCCAATCAAATACCTAACTTAAATTGTACCCCTTAAGATTATCACGAGCTGTAAGTTTTTATAAAAGAAGTAATTAATACTTATTCTCAAAAAACGTTTAGGACGCAATTGGCTGCCAAATATTTTCTTTGATGTATATTTTGTTCAGTAATAAAAAAAGCACTACATTCATTATGTTTTTTACGTTAAAATAAGAAGGAGTGGGAGGTGATTGATTAGATATTAAATGCAAATGCTGGTATTTCAATCAATATCAATTTTGGTAAGCTAATAAAAATTGTTTTTTCGTTCAATATCAATAGTGATAAATCCTGAGGAAAGGTATTTTTGATCAATGCAAATGGTGATAAATCCTTAGGATGTGCTTATTCATACAATATAAATAGTAATAAAGCCTTAAAAATTGATTTTTTGCTCAATATCAATATTGATAAAGCAAAATAGATATTTTGAATAATCAATAAATACTAATCTTTATAATGATGACCCATGGCATTGATTAAGAAAATTACGCCGAGCAGTCGCAATGGCGATATTAGTGCATTGTTTAGCCTTATTCTAAAAGCATTTGCAAAAATTGATTGGAGTTCAGACACGTATTTGACTTCCATAATTGAAAAGATAAATGCTGGTAACAGCTCCCTGATTGAGGCATTGCGGCGACTGAAAGTTTATTCTCAGATGGCAGAGAAAGACCGCGTGCGCAATATGGCAATTAGAGATTTGTTTAAGTTGGTAGAGGGCTATGTTCATATTCCTATTGCTGAGATGAAAAAAGCCGCCTTGGTGGTTGAGAATGTATTGGAGCAATATGGTTTAAGCATACAGAACAAAGATTATGCTGCAAAATCAGCAAATATTGAGTCCTTACTAAACGATTTAGCCAAACCTGATGTTGTGGCAGCTATTGCAAACTTGAAAGGCGTGGCCGAAACGCTTGCCGCTTTGGATGCGGATCAACAAGATTTTGAAAATGTGGCCTTGCAACAAGCAGAGGGGGAGAGTGTGAAGAAAGGTTTGGCTTCTGCCAGTCAATTGAAGAAAGAAGGCGTTATTGAGATTAATACCAATCTGATAGGCTATATGAACACCATGGCAAAAGTAAAGCCAGCCACTTACCAGGCTACGGCCAAAACAATTGCCGAGTTAATCAATCAAAATAACGAATTGGTAAAACGCCGCCGCAAAACAAAGGAGGCAGATACCGAATTGGTGTAAAAACCACCTGCTGAGAAGGTGTTCAAAAAGGAATATTTTGTATTGGATTGTCATGTTGAGCGAAGTCGAAACATCTGTTTTTCAAAGTGAAAGATTCTTCGACAGGTCAGAATGACAATAGAACAATACTTTTTGGACACCTTCTTTGTTTTGCAGAACAGCACAAAGCAAATAGAAAAAAAGGCTCTGCTTTTGGAAAAAAAACCAAAAGCAGAGCCTTTTTTTGTGCAATTGCTCACATTCTGCAAGTTGGCAACTTTGACAGCTTGAATCTTGGTTTCGCTTTACTACCTTAGTAAGGTTTTTTACCGATAATGTTTCATGTTATCATCATAATATATGTACATTACTGCCCGATATGGGTCGGTAAATACACTTTTTAAAAAAATATAAACGAAATAAAGCCCATTGCTTTATTAGGAGTTGTAGGGCATTAAAACCAAGACCCAAATAGTTAACTATATGAAGAATACTAATACATCCTATGGCAATAATTCAACAAATATCGGAAAAGCAGAAAATGTTGTCTTAAACTACAATAATCAAGAACCTACTAAAATTGATTATTCTAAGAAAAGCCTGAAAGAATTCGCAGTTAGCCCATTGAAGCTATCGTTAAGCGGCTTTTTAAGCTTTGGTGGTTTAATGATTACGTATTTTTCTCTATTTTTCAAATACCCAATCCTAGAACTTCCGACAATCATTAATGTATTGCCATTTCTGGGTATTCTTACTCTAATTGCAGTTACGGTCGGAATAACACTGAAAAATAGAAGATTTATACCTTTTCTCAGTATTTATAGCCTTGAATCTGATGGGAAAAGTATCTTTCTAAAAAGAACAAAAACAAAATGTCCCATTTGCCATTCAAGTATGCGAATATTTAGAAAAGAAGATGGTGTATTTGTTTCTTGTAAAAGGAATCCTGAGTTACACTCTTATTCATTCGATTATACGACATTTATTGATAACGAATAATGACAATTATGGAAGACACTATAAATGAATTAAAAGCATATAAGCTTGAAACATTTCCAGTAGAAGAAATTAAAGCCTCTATATTTAAATTTGGTAAAGTACCTGTTGCGGTAACTGATTACGATGCAGGAAAGATAATACATCGAGCTAGACCAATTAAGAAAGGTATTAATTTAACCGAAGACCATGAGTTGTCATTCACTCCCGAAGAATACAATACAAAATACCAAAGAGCAAGTACTCCTGAGCAAACAATGTTTTATGGAGCAGTAGTTCCTGAAATTGAAGGTGAAGGAGAGATTACGTCAGAGAGGATAATTGGTGCATCTGAGGTAAGTGATTTCTTAAGAAATCCAGAATCCGAAGATGGAGAAGAGATTATTGTTTTTGGCAAATGGTTAGTAAAAGAAAAGATTACACTTTTATCTATAATAAATCCAGAAGTCCAGAATAATAAGATTAAGTTCTTCCAAGATATGACAAAAGATTACCATACTTTCTTAAATAGTATTGGAGAGAAAAAGAAAGATGCAATTGCTTTTCAAGAGTATATGTCTTCCGAATTCTCAAAATCTGAAATTTTAGGTGAACATGATTACTTAATTACTGCCAAATTCACAGAAAACCTAATTGAAAAATGTGATGGTGTTATATATCCGAGTGTTCGAGCAGATTACAACGGTCTTTGTGTAGCAATTAAACCTGAGTCTGCGAAAACGAAACTTGAATTGATAGAAGTTCTTGAATGTTCACTAATTAAGAAAGATAAATCTATCAAGTTAACGAATCTTAGACACACAGATAAAGTAGAAGATGGTAAATTTAAATTAATTGAACTCAAAGAATAACGCCCTACAACAATGTGTATAATTCATAAGGGTTTCAGAGGTTTTTAAGCGTTATCACCCGCATCAATTTTGGATGGTAAGTTGATAGGTTTGAAGCCCGAAACCCCTTACGAAATCATACACTTAACGTTGTACACAATTAAAAAACGCAGATTATGAATATTGACTTATCAGGTTGGAACCTTATCAAAGACGGACAAATAGAAGGTGATTTTGAAGGTTTTGATGATGAAATGATATTTGAACTAACTGATGGTTCGATTTATTATCAATCGAATTATAAATATAATTATTCGTATTCATATAGACCAAATGTGAAAATCTATTCAAATGGATATTCAAAGATTTTAGTAGTAGAAGGATTGGATGATTATGCAGAAATTACCGAGACAACTTCTATAAAAAGTAAAATTATCAATGATTTTAAAGGTTGGTCTGGTGATACAATTTTCGAACTTCAAAATGGTCAAATTTGGCAACAAGATAGATATAAATACAAATACTTTTATGCATATCGTCCAACGGCAATTATAGTTAAAATAGGAAGTCATTATGTAATGACGGTAAAAGGAAAAAGCATTAGAGTAAAAAAACTTAAATAAATTTCATATGGCTTTTAATTGGACTTGCCCACACTGTAAGAATAAGACAACAGTAAATAAGGATGACCATTCTCAGGATGAATCTATGTTGCACATCAATAATACTGATGGAACAAAATATCTTGTTATTGATTGGATAGTTTGTCCAAACACAGAATGTAAAAAACTTTCATTGTACACTTCACTTCACGAATATACTTTTCGACCTCATATTTGGGAAAAAGGAGATTTTATAAAAGAATGGACTCTTTTACCAGACACAAAGGCAAATATATTTCCTGACTATATTCCTCTACCCATAAGGCAGGATTATGAAGAAGCATATGCTATACTAGAGTTAAGCCCAAAGGCTTCTGCAACTTTATCTAGAAGATGTTTACAAGGAATTATACGAGATTTTTGGGGTGTAAAAAAGGGACGATTAGTTGATGAAATTAATTCAATTGAAGATAAGGTTGACCCTTTGACTTGGAAATCTATTGATGCAATAAGAAAAGTTGGAAATATTGGAGCTCATATGGAAAAAGACATTAATTTAATAATTGATGTTGAACCGAAGGAAGCTCAACTTCTTGTACAGCTAATAGAAATGCTTTTTGAGGAATGGTATATTCATAGATATGAAAGAGAGTTGAAATTAAATGCTATTGTTGGTGTTGCTGAAATTAAAGATGAAGCTAAAAAGAAAAAAGAATAACTGTGTACAACACGCGGTATAAAACATTGGGGTTTAAGTGGTTATTCAAACATTCTGCCACGCATCAAGTTCGGTGTAACTGGACAGGAAAGTAGCCCGCAATCCCCAACGTTTCATACCGCCACCGTTATGCATAAAATTAAGAAACGATGTACCACGATAAACTACATAACAAGACATACATTTCGGATTTTATTTCTTCAATAAGAACTCAACTAGTAGAGGAAATTAAATCACTTGATGGCAAAAAAAATATTGATATTGAGGCTCAAAAAAGTAGATTGTTCAAAAGATATACTCTAGGACCTTTAAAAGTTGATTCTCCAATTCCTTCTGAACCAAGGAGGAAAAAGAAGATGTTGTATAATAATTGGGGGCAACAATATGAGGCTGACATACATGAGATGAAAATTACTTTACCTTTTGAAGGCAATGGCGAACTATTTTATTGCAAACCTTCATCATGGACTATGGTAAGTCCACAGGTAGACTCCATTGACAATAATGGGAAGAAAATTAATTTTACTATTGAGCTACAAGAATTAAACGAGCAAGAGTATAACAAAGCCGTTGGAGAGGTAGTTAGTGATATAAAAGTTAATGTTCCAAATGTAAATAAAGATATAGCCTCTTGGGATAACGGACTACAAGTTTTTATTGACGGAGAATTTCAAAAATTTGAAGGTTTTTTATCACAGAAAAACTCATTTTATGAAAGTATTGGATTAACTGTTACTTCTAAAGCTGACCAATTTATTACACCTTCTCCTGTAACAAGAAAGGTAATACCTAAGCCAAAATTTGAAGAAAAGGGGAATATTAAAAAGATACATCCAAAATTAAAGGATGATGTATATCGAGATATAATTACAACATTAAACAATGTCGGTAGAGCGATTGAAAGAAAACCGTCATTATACATTGGAAAAGGAGAAGAAGACATTCGTGATATGTTTTTACTCTTTTTAGAAACTAGGTATGAAGGGACAACTGCAACTGGCGAGACATTTAATAAGAAAGGAAAATCTGATATACTATTAAAATATGCACCTGATAATAGTAATTTATTTATAGGAGAATGTAAAGTTTGGAAAGGTTCAAAGATATTTTTAGAAACCATTGACCAAATACTTGGATATTTAACATGGCAAGATTCAAAATCCGCAATTCTATTATTTGTGGACAATGAAAGTCTAGAAAATGTTCGAAATGTTGTAAAATCAGATATTGATAATCATGGTTGTTATAAGAATACAGTTCAAGAGAGTGATGATTCATTCTCATATATTCTGACTTTACCAGAAGATAAAAGTGTTGAAATAAATATTGAAATAATATTCTTTCATTTACCTGGGAGGAAGTAAATTCTATGCATAACAACTAAGCGTTCGTGTGGCAGGAACTGCCCAGCATGAACGGTGGGTTGACGTAACCGATGACAGAATTCTGACTCTTATGGGGAATGGTGTAAGTGAAAACCTTTTTAGAAAGGGAATTTAATATGGAAAGATTTTTAAATGCAGTAATTTCAAAGAATAATAGAAAGTTGTAGATCCGTCTACAGCTTTTTTTGTGTTTTAGATTTAGAATAGTTGACAATGGCACATAGCTATGGCAGTAGCCTTTTGTTAAGACTTTATTTTTACAATAGCCTGAATAATTGATGTATCAAGAGCTTTGATGTTTTTCGGAGGGCCTCGATTATCAAAATACCGGATAGTGATGAGTTCTCCTTTTTTACAAGTTGGACAAATTCGATGTTTACTTTTTTGTTCTAGGCAAATAGTAATCGAGCCCAATTTCTCGTGCAAAATGGGCAGTATTTCTTGTTTTAGCGAACTAGAAAGTATGCCGTAATGACGAATGCGTGTAAACCCCTTTGGCAAAATATGTAAGGAGAATCTTCGAATAAATTCTCCATCCTGTAAGCTTACCAGATGTTTTTTTCCTCCCTGCCGGTAATCTTTGGCCATAAAAGTTACTTTCCCTTCTGCTATATCTATCAGTCTGTGGTTGCTAATGGCAACTTTGTGGGTGTATCGGCCAAGGTATTCTACCACTTGTTTGGAGCCAAAGAAAGGCCGTTTGCAGTACACCACCCACTTTTTCTGAAACAATTGTTTGTAGATCTCTGGTGTGAGATTAAAATGCAATCTGATTTGCCGGGTAAAACGTGCCCGAAAAACTTTACTCATAGCTTTTACAGGAAACAAATATTTATCCTTTCCCTTAGCCACTTTCCATTTTTTATTACGATTAATCCCACCACCAGGAACAATGCAGTGTAGATGTGGATGAAAGGACATATTTTGCCCCCAAGTATGAAGAATACTAATCATCCCCGTTCTCCCTCCTATAAATTTAGGATTGGCTGCAAAGTCTTTAACTACACTCCAAGCGGTTTTAAAAAGAATGGAATAGACTGTTTTCTGATTGGCAAATGTTAGTTTGTTTAGCTCTGATGGCAAGGTAAAAACTAGATGATAGTAAGATACATTGATCAATTCATTTTCGCGTGCGAGTATCCACTGCTGACGTTTGTGTCCCTGACATTTGGGACAATGACGATTTCTACAAGAGTTATAGCTAATATGTATCCCCTTACAATCTGAGTTCAAACACTGATCGATATGTCCGCCCAAAGTTGCAGTTCTACAAATTTCGATGGCATAAAGCGTTCTTAGTTTCCACCGATTGGGAACCTTCTGTTCTAACTTATGGTGATTTCTTCTTAAGATATCAGCCACTTCATACTTAGCTTTCAGCGCTATTTCATCTTATAGATTCTATCCATAGGTGAAAAGGCTTTATGCTTATCCAGATTGCAGATGTGAAGATAAAGCATGGTGGTTTTAATATCGGTATGTCCCAACAGATCTTTAAGTGTCATAATATCAGTTCCCATTTCCAGAAGATGAGTCGCGTAAGTATGACGAAGAATATGGGAACTGATCTGTTTTTTGATTCCCGATTTCTTACGAGCTTCATTAATAATCCACCTCACACCATTTGCTGAAAAATGTTGAACTGTTCCATCGGGTCCATTCCCATTAAACAGCCAGATGTATGGACGAAGAATAGCTATGTATTTTTTAAGTGCATAAGATAAGTTGTCACCCAATGGCACATAACGATCTTTTCGCCCTTTGCCTTCTTTGATGTGTAGCATTTTACGATCCAAATCCACATCTGGAATTTTTATATTGAGTAGTTCCGATCGCCTCAATCCACAGCCATACATTAAGGCAATCAGCATTCTATGTTTTAGTAATTTAGGTGTTTCTATTAAGCGTTTTATCTCTGGAACACTCAGTACTACCGGAAGTTTGTGAACTTTTTTTAAGGATGGTAATTTATGCAGTATGGGGGCTTTATCGTAAAGTTTGTAAACAAAACGCAAACCATAAAGTGTATGCTTAAAATAAGACGATGAAGGTGTTTTCTTTTTCGATTGCAGATAATGAAGGTAATCTAGTACTTGTTCAGCATCTAAATCGAGAGGTGAACAGTTAAAATGAAGTGTTAATGTAGCCAAACAGCGAGCATAATTAGTAAGCGTACTCAAACTTTTACCAGAAAGCTCAATAGAGCGTTTCATCTTACAATAAATATTGTTAAATTCATCGCATGAATTACATGCCCGTTCGATTAAGGTGCTTTTTTTTCATAATACGAATTTTAAATTAAATACTATCTAAAGGTAAGTAAATGGGTTCTTTAGCTACCTTTAGGTTTCGTTCAACAAAAGCTAAATTTCATGGGCGGTGACGAGGAGTTTGAAGCTTAGTCCAATTAAGAAACACCAGCAAGCCAATTAAATCGGCTTGCTTACTTGGCGGTTTGAAAGATCAATTCTTTTAAATCGCCCACGCAACTTAGTGTGCCAAGAAGCTGCACATCGGCATAAAACCGTGCAGCATGCTTTATTTGAGATGGTGGAAAGCAGTTGTAAGCTTGACCCACCGATGTCGTCTTACAGGAAGTGGCAATATTCTGTCAAAAGTCGCAAAGTATGTTATGCGATGAAAGTAGAAACGTTACAAGAATAGTATTTGTCGCGCTTATGCGTGGCTTAAAAGAATAAAGAAACAGTTTCCCTATTTGTTTTATCACTGAAAACTGAATTTTTCTATTTAACTTGAAACTCGATTTATATACGACAAGAGCCGTATGATGGGAGAGTATCATGTACGGTTCTGTGAGAGGCTTAGGGTGAATTGAAAATCGACGAAGTCAAACTCCCTTTGCCTACTCGACTACTCAACGTTACCATGCATTTTAACAGCGGCTCATTTTCAACTGATTTTAAGGACTTTAAATTAAATGATTACATTTTCGAACTAATGTATTTTAAAACTTTATGAGTGGGTTAGATTACAAAACTGTCCTACTCGACTGATTTTTGATTAAAAGTTCTGCAATTGTCAAAACGACTGATTTACAGATAAAAAAGCAGATAAAGCAGAGACAAAAAGAGATTATAAATAAATAATTTGGACAGATTTCTAGATAAAGCAAGTACGGAGAGAGTCAAATTTTGCGTGATGCGAGCTTGCCCGATTATTTGAAACTTGATACAGCGTTAAAATTTGACAGATTTTGCATTATTTTCATTGATTAGAAAACAATGAGTTCTAAAACAAACGATTGATAAATTGACGATTAGATTAAAATAAATTATAAATTTGTCGATATAAATCAATGACAAAATGGATAATATTTTAATACAATATCAAGAGTTAACTGAAAAGCTTAAAGAAAATCTTCCCTTAAAAACTTACCCAATTCGGGAGTTAGTGCAAATTTTCCGCAAAAATGGACATCCAATTACCTTAAAAACAGAATTGACAATCATAGATGTGATTAACAGTGGAGATATTTCTGGAATAATGTGTACGATTGAGGGACCAGATGAATATAAAATGGCATGTGGTTTGACTCATCTGATTTTTTCGAAATCATCAAAATTTTATGGTCAGATTGCTGATTATCAAAAAAAACGAGCAAAAAGGATTAAACAATTAAATCAAACAGGACTAAACTAAAAAACGCATGGTAACTATTCCATAAGGGTTTCAGTGGTATGCCAGCGGCGGTTTTCCGCTCATTATCTCGTCCTTATGCGGACAGATAATCACACGCAAACCCTTACGTAACATACAATTTACCATTAGGTGTTATTGAAAGAAAAACCAAATACCATGAAAAATCTAATTGGAGTTTTAATTATTTTAAGCTTCATTGGCTGCAATACAAAAAATGATTGCTCCTATCAGAAACCAATTGACATAAACGATGGACTGAAGGTATCTACACTTGATTCATCTAAATTAGATACAGCCATATTCAATAAACTAAACCAAGACATTTGTAATGGTAAATATGGGAATATACATAGTTTACTGGTGATTGAAAATAACAACTTAGTGATAGAACAATATTATAATAATTGGGAAAATGGTAGACTTCATATTTTAGCATCGAATACGAAGAGTTTCAATTCTTTATTGATTGGTGTAGCAATAGAACAAGGGTGTATTAAAAGCGTTGATCAAAGAATGTTAGATTTCTTCCCTGAATATGAAAATCTTAAAAAAGACACTCTAAAAAACAAAATAACGATTAAAGATCTGTTGACTATGACATCAGGTTTTAAGTGGGATGAACATTCTTTACCCCTTACTGACCAGAACAATATGGGTAGACAAATGGATAAAACAGAAGACTGGTTGAAATCGTCATTAGAATTACCTATGGATACAATACCCGGAACAAAATATGTGTATAGTGGACCTAACAATATTATTTTGAGTGAAATTATAAAAAGATCAACGGGTAAAAATATTGCAGAATTTGCTCAAGAATACCTTTTTGAGCCACTTGGAATCAAAGAATATAACTGGATTTCTAAAAATGGCATTTATGATGGGGGTGGTGGACTATCTCTTAAATCAAGAGACATTGCGAAATATGGACTATTACATTTGAACAAGGGGAAATGGATTGATACAGAAATCGTATCTGAAAATTGGATAAATGAGATTTTTACTCCATTTATTGAAATCAAACACCCTTTTTATAGTTGTTATCAGTGGCAAATGGTAAAAACCGAATTTGGTTTTAACGCTTGGTTTATTCCAGGAAATGGTGGACAAATTATAAATATTATTCCTGATTTGGATATGGTTATAGTAATTAATGCCGACAATAGAAATGTGCCACATAAAAAATTAGAGCCATTGGAATATTTGGTTAAAGATATAGCACAACTACATCCAAAGATGAAAAATGAATAAACAACAACACCTAACATTGCATATGCTTTATGGCGGATTACGTTATGAAAATGAATACTTTAGTTCCAAATATAAATCAGTGTGGGCAGAAAGATTTGTCTTTTGAAGTCCGCCACAAAGCATAGTGTGCCAAGAAGCTGCACATCGGCATAAAACCGTGCAGTATGCTTTATTTGAGATGGTGGAAAGCAGTTGTAAGCTTGACCCACCGATGTCGTTTTACAGGAAAGGGCATCAATTGAAGCGAAGCGTAAATCATGAGTGCTTTTGAAATAAACAATTTACGAACTAAACCACTTAAAGGTGCTTTGGTAAAGAGCCATGGTATTGAGCGTTTAGGAATTTCGAAGCAATCACGAACACCCGTGATAATTTTCGTGAGTAAAATCTATACCAAGAGTATAGCAGGTATTAATAGAAGAGATGAACCCTTCGTCAAGCTCTAAACATCCAGTGAACTACTGAAGAGGTGTCGGGAAGTGGCAATATTCTGTCAAAAGTCGCAAAGTATGTTATGCGGAAAAACGAGTACGCAAAAAGTATACAACAATCAGCAATTTGAATACATCTACACTTTTGAGTTGCCATAATTTTGCTTCATAATTAATTGTATAACTTTAAAATATTGGAAATGAGCAAAACAATTTTAATCACGGGAGCATCATCAGGAATAGGAAAAGCAACAGCCAAAAAATTTCAGGCAAAAGGTTGGAATGTTGTCGCAACAATGCGTAAACCTGAGAAAGAAAATGAACTAGCATCACTAAAAAATGTACTAATAACCAAACTAGATGTTCAAGATTTAACAAGTATAACAAGTGCCATTGAAGAAGGAATTGGTAAGTTCGGGAAAATCGATATCGTTTTAAACAATGCTGGATACGGTATATTGGGTACATTTGAATCTGTAGCTAGAGAAAATATTTCGAGACAGTTTGATGTAAATGTCCTTGGTCTCTTTGATGTAACAAGAGCTATATTGCCGCATTTTAGAAAAAACAAAGACGGAATGTTCATCAACATATCATCGGTTGGTGGTAAAACAACCTTTCCAATGATGCAGTTTTACCATGCTACAAAATTTGCTGTTGAAGGTTTTTCAGAATCTTTACAATATGAATTAGAACCCATTGGAGTAAAAGTAAAAATAGTAGAACCTGGTAGCATAAAAACAAATTTTTCAGGTCGTTCTTTGGATTTTCAGCACAATGATGAATTAACAGAATATAACGAATTTGCATCAGGAGTTATGAATACTTTTGAAAAATTAATGAGTTCTGAACACAGGAATAGTCCAGAACTCGTAGCAGATGTAATTTACAATGCCGCAACTGACGGAACGAACACGCTTAGATATGCAGCGGGTGCGGATGCTGAACATTTATTGGAAGCTAGAAAAACGATGAATGATACCGAGTTCCTTAGCATGATGAAAACGAACCTAAACATTAAATAAGAAATAGAAAAGCACACTTTAGGGAGTGAAAGTGTGCTTTCTTTCACACAAAAATAAGTGCATTGAAAGATTTTATAAAAATAGAAACCATATCGGAAATTCATCAGTTTTTAGGCTTGGCAAAGCCAAAACATCCGCTTGTTTCGGTATACCGAATTGGAAGTGCTCTAAATAATTTGAGAGTTGATAATTTCAGGTATTCAATAGGTTTATACCAAATTAGCTTCAAAGATAATTGTACTCTTACCATTACAAACTACGGTAGAAACTCATATGACTATCAAGATGGTACATTGATTTTCACAGCACCAAACCAAGTAATGGAATTTAAAAAAGCAGAAAAAGCCGAAGTTAACTATGGTTGGACCTTAGCTTTTCATCCAGATTTGATTCGAAAATCAGAATTAGGAAAAAAGATTGAACATTATTCGTTCTTTTCATACGCATCGAACGAAGCCTTGCACTTATCGGATGAAGAAAGAAAAACAGTCGCCGAAATTGCTAAGAAAATCGAGAAAGAAATTAGCACTAATATTGACTCACATAGTCAAACCTTGATAATTTCAAATATAGAGTTGTTATTGAATTATTGTGTTCGTTTTTATGACCGACAGTTTTATACCAGAACAAACCTAAATCAGGATATTGCAAGTAAATTTGAGCAACTACTAAAAGATTATTACAACCAAGAAAAGCAATTGGTATTCGGAATTCCAACAGTTCAATACTGTGGAGAAGCACTGAATATGTCGCCTAAATATTTAAGTGATTTACTGCGAAAAGAAACAGGACAAAGCACACAAGACCATATTCATCAATACATCATTGAAAAGGCAAAAAACAGACTATTGAATTCCAACGAAAGTGCAAGCGAAATAGCTTATGCTCTGGGGTTTGAATATCCACAATATTTTAGTAAAATCTTTAAAAAGAAAACAGCAATGAGCCCAAGCGAATTTAGGAAAAATCTGAATTAAAAAAGCCCAGTGCCTAACAACTAAGCATTCGTGTAGCAGTAACTGCCCAATAGGTACGGTGGGTTGATGGTTCCGGTATATCAATTTAAATTAAGTTTATTCCCAATTAATATCCAGCAGCCTGCCCATCTTTTCTCGATTCCGAGGCTCCAAAATACACATCTCTTTCTTCATCATATAGAATAGCCTGATAGCCGCCATATCCGCCCATGTCATATTTTATTTTGTGGCCTTTTTCCATCAACTCACGAATAGTTTGGTAAGGAATTTCCGATTCTAAATTTACCCATCCGCCATCTGTCATTTTCTCTCCGGTTGGCTGTGACGAACCATCATGACGAATTCTTGCTGCGTCACCGGCTTCCTGCAGATTCATTTTAAAATCAACTAAATTGGCAACAATCTGTGCATGACCTTGTGGTTGCATGGCACCGCCCATTAAACCAAAACTGACGTATGGTTTGCCATTTTTGGTAATGAAAGCTGGGATAATTGTATGAAACGGACGTTTCCCGGGTTCGAACACATTGGCATGTCCTTCTTCCAGACTGAATAATTCTCCTCGATCCTGTAACACAAATCCCAAACTATCAGGAGTCATTCCTGATCCCATGCCCCGGTAGTTGCTTTGTATTAAGGATACCATATTTCCCTCTTTATCAGCCACAGTCAGGTAAATGGTATTGCCCTGCTCCAGTTCACCGGCAGGATAGCTTTTGGCTGATTTGTTGGGATCAATTAAAGCTTTTCTTTCAAGTGCATATTCTTTCGAAATCAATTTTTTTAGTGGAATTTTCGAAAAGTCAGGGTCGCAGTAGTACTTTGCTCTATCCTCAAAGGCCAGTTTTTTAGCTTCAATAAAAGTATGCAGGTAATCACTGCTTCCAAATCCCATTTGTGCGATGTCGTACTCTTCAAGAATATTTAGCATTTGAAGAGCTGCGGTGCCTTGTCCGTTGGGTGGTAGTTCCCAAATATCATAGCCCCGGTAATTTATAGATACCGGATCAACCCATTCCGATTTGTGCGAGGCCAAATCATCGTAAGAAAGAAAGCCACCTTGCTCTTTCATATATTTTGCAATGGTTTTGGCAATATCACCTTTGTAGAATGCATCGCGGCCGTTTTTTGCTATTTTTTCCAATGTATTTGCTAAATATGGGTTCTTGAAGATGTCACCCTTTTTAGGCATTTTTCCATTTGGCATGTATGTTTCCGAAAATCCTTTGTATTTCATTAATCGATTGGCACTGGCATTCATATAGTAAGCAATAAGTTCGCTTACCGGAAAGCCATTTCTGGCATATTGAATTGCTGGATTTAGAATTTGTTCCATATCCATTTTCCCAAACCTGTCATGCACGGTAAACCATCCATCGACACAACCGGGAACAGAAACGGGCAAGGCTCCAAATGATGGAATAGAAGTGTAATTGTTTTTCTTGAAATATTCAAGACTTAGCGATTTTGGGGAACGTCCACTTCCATTTAAACCATACAGTTTTTTTGTTTTTGCATCCCACAAAATGATGAAAATATCGCCTCCAATTCCGTTTCCTGTAGGTTCCATTAAACCCAGTATGGCATTGGCTGCAATTGCGGCATCAATTGCATTTCCTCCGGCTTTTAATATGTCTAGTGCAACTTGAGTGGCTAGTGGTTGACTGGTGCAAGCCATCCCGTTTTGTGCGATAACTTCAGATCTTGTTGCAAAATTAAGTCCGGTAACCCGGTCTTGAGAAAATACTGCCAATGCGAAGAGTGATAGCAAGCAGAGGAGAAAAGATTTTTTCATTTTACAGGGATTTTTATGGATTAGTTATTGCTTGAGAATACACTTAAAGATAGGAAAGATTATCTTTGATTAAGAATTTTCGTTATGGTCAGATGGTTTACAACAGGCTTGATTATTTTATTTGCTTTTGCTGGTTCGGCATCGGCAAAGGAGTTGTGCGATATTCGTTTAGTTACACAACAAGACACTGTCGTTTTCCTCGATACCAATTTGCATGTAAATCTCGATGAGGTTAAAATTTTACGCTACAAAAAAAAGAGAAGAAAGCACTATCAAAATACCCGGCAGTACTGGCGGATGGTTCGAAATATTCGTATCGTTTATCCATATGCCGAGGCCGCCAATGAAACCATCGGGAAGCTTACCAAAGATTTAGAAGGAATTGAAAGCAAAAAAGAACGCCGTAAACTCATCCGAAAAGAATACAATGGCTTGATGAAAGATTACAAAAAACCTCTGATGAAACTCAGAATTTCGCAAGGCAAATTGTTGATGAAGTTAATTGATCGGGAAACCGGAAACACCGGCTACAATCATTTAAAAGAGTTGAAAGGATCGTTTACAGCAATATTTTGGCAATCGGTGGCTGTGATGTTTGGTTCATCGCTAAAAGCAGAATATGATCCTTTGGGCAACGATTGGATGATTGAAGAAATACTCGACAGAATGAAACGAGGCGAACTGCTGCCTCCGGGAAAATTGCCTTTAAGGAGGATCAATTAAAATTGAAAACCTTCTGAAAGCCCCGGGAAGAGCGCTTACTTTTGCGAAGGGAGGGTCACAGGCGCGAAGGAAGGCCTGTTTTATGCGAAGGACGGTCCGCAGAACAGAAGGGTCAATAAAATGGGTGTTTTTGTGTTGATTAACGTGTTTATTTCTTATAAATTGATAATCATGTTTTTGTTTATTAGAAGCAACCTTTAGTATGTTTCTGCATCAGATAGTTAAAACTTAATCATATGAAACAAAAAGTATTGAAGAAGTGCAATAAATTAATTGCCGTTCTTTTATCTATTATGGGCATAGGTGGTACAATTTCCTTTACCGGATGCGATGGTGGTGGAAATGGTGCTGTTGAGTATGGAACACCTCATGCAACCTTCAAAATTTACGGTGCAGTAACTTCTGAGAATAAGGTGGCGATACCGAATATTAAAGTGAAAATGCAATACGATTCAACTTACACCGATGAAAAGGGAAAGTATGCTTTGCAGGTTGTTGAATTTCCTCAGGATCAAAATTTTACAGTTAGGTACGAAGATATTGATGGCAGTGATAATGGCAGTTACCTTTTAAAAGACAGTATTGTAGAGTTTAAGGATCCTCAGTTTGAAAATAGTACAGGGTCGTGGGATCGTGGCGAAACAGCAAAGGAAGTGAATGTTGAACTATCAGAGGACAAATAATGAATTCGAAACTCTCGTTGCGTAAAAAAATAGCTCTTGAACTTTTTAGAAAATACCGGGACAATGCAAAAAAGCTGCATCAGCTCAATTATATATTTTGGGAATGCACTTTGCGCTGCAATTTGAATTGTTTGCATTGTGGCAGTGATTGTAAAAAAGAAGCCTTGGTAAAGGACATGCCCATTTCCGATTTTATTGGTGCTATTGATGATGTATCCGGTATTGTAGAGCCAAATAAAACCATGATTGTTTTAACAGGAGGAGAACCATTGGTGCGAACTGATTTGGAAATTTGTGGAAAACAATTGTATGAGAGGGGATTTCCGTGGGGAATGGTTTCCAATGGATTTCATCTTACTTTCAAAAGATTGCAATCTCTTTTGCAAGCTGGTTTGCGTGCCGTTACCATTAGTTTGGATGGATTGGAGAATTCGCACAATTGGTTGAGAGGGAATCCAAAAAGTTTTGAAAATGCAGTAAATGCCATTGGGCTTTTGTCCGAAACGGAAGATCTTAAATTTGATGTGGTTACATGTGTGAATCAAAAGAATTTTAATGAGTTAGGCCAGATCAAGGCGCTGCTTTTATCCAAAGGGGTTAAAGAGTGGCGGCTATTCACGGTTTTTCCGATAGGAAGGGCAAAGGAGCATAACGAATTGCAATTGAATCCGGTACAATTTAAATCTTTGTTCGATTTTATTGCCAGGGAAAGAAAAAAAGGCGACATCAAATTGAACTACGGTTGCGAAGGTTTTTTAGGAAATTACGAAGGTGAGGTGCGTGATAATCTGTTTTTTTGCCGGGCGGGTATTAATGTAGCCTCTGTTCTGATAGACGGTTCCATCTCGGCATGTCCAAATCTTCGGGATAACTTTTCGCAGGGAAATATCTATCACAATAGTTTTAAGACAACCTGGGAGAATCAATATTCCATTTATAGAGATAGAAGTTGGATGAAGACAGGTGAATGCTCCGATTGCAGTTCGTTTAAATATTGCGAAGGGAACGGTATGCACCTGCGTGATGAAAAAACCGGGAAATTGTTATTCTGTCATTTAAATAGAATAAAAGAAGGTGAAGAAGCCTGTAAAGTATAGATTTCCCTAACGTTTAGTGCTTAAATATTCCTCCATTCTGCGATCAAACATCTGGTTTTTCTCTAAGTAATCAGCAAACTTATTGTGCCCCGATTCCTCAATAAACTTCTTTAAATCGTCAAAGGCTTGTTCTTTTTTTTCCTCGATATTCATTCTGTACAGGTTCATGCATTGTTCAGCCTTTCTTTCCCATTTATATTTTTTAATGATGATTGCTTTGAGTAGAAAAGAAATTAACAGGCTTGATATTAGTAGAATAAAGCCTGAGGTTTCAGGAAAAAGAAGTACAGGCAGTATCAGGAAAAAAACCGGTAAAAAGGAGGCAATGCAAAATATTCCTATAATTATGTTGTTGTAGTATTCGGAAAAATGAATCAATTTCTTTTTTTGCGAGGAATAAAAAATCAGCCAGTTGACAAATAGATTCAGAGCCATGCTATACAGAAGAATTGCCGCCTCATACGCAGAATTAAGGGAGAAGAAAACAGCGGCAAAAAGGAATAAATTGGAAAGGATGAAAGGATAGATGTGATTTTCGGCAGCATCTTTGGCGTTTCGGTTTTTCATAGAAGGAATTATGATGTTGGCTTATGGCAAGCAACCAAAAGCCAACAGCTAATGGTTTATTTATAATGCCATAATTGTTTTCACTACATTGTCTGCTCCATCACCAATTTGAGCAATTGTTGCATCAAGCATATAGCAAGGAGTTGTCACAATTTTATTCTCTTTATCAAATACAATTTCACCGTGAGTTGTTGTAACATGAGTTGCTCCCATTTTAGAAATTGCTTCAGCAGTTTCTTCATCTTGTCCGATGGTAACTTCAACATCTCCCAGAACTTTTGCAATAAGGGCAGGAGCGATGCATAAGGCACCGATTGGTTTTTTTGCTTTGTGCATCGCTTTTAAGGCGGCTTCAGCATCTGGATTTACCTGACAGCCGGCACCTTCAAAAGCAAATGTGCATAGATTTTTTGCAACACCAAATCCTCCGGGGAAAAGAATGGCATCAAACTCATCGGCCGAGAACTCCTTTAAATCTTTGATATTTCCTCGTGCAATCCGGGCAGCCTCGACCAATACATTTCTTGTTTCGGGCATTTCTTCTCCTGTAATATGGTTAATTACATGGTATTGATTGATGTTTGGAGCAAAAACCTGATAGCTTCCTCCGTTTTTTGAAATGGAATATAAGGCTAAGGTTGCTTCATGAATTTCAGAACCATCATAGACACCTGATCCTGCTAGAACAACTGCAAATTTTTTCTTTGAATTCATTTTTAGATACTTTATTTTACGGTTTATGATGTTTGTTTTAAATAAACGAATATCTGTTCTTTATATTTCATTGTGGAATTAGCCTGAACTAATTCCATTTTTATAAATACAAATTATAAGAATGAAGACGAAACGTATATTTGTTGCAATAAAGATAGATAATACACATCAAATTAATGAGCTTTTTCGTCAAGTTGGATTTGATTTAGATGAAGAAAGAATAAAATGGGTGAATAAAAACGGATTTCATATTACGCTTCTTTTTATGGGAGAGACAGGTATGGAGGAAATGGCTGCGATTATGGATAAATTGAAGACGATTGGAGCTGATTTTGATGTTTTTCGGTTGAATTTAAAATCGCTCGGCGCTTTTCCTTCAATCGAGCACCCAAGAATTTTGTGGGCTGGCATTAATTCAACTTCAGGCTTATATAAACTGCAGGAGAAAATTCGAATTCACCTTGAAAGTAAAGTGTCTGAGGATTATAAATATACACCTCACCTTACTATTGGCAGGATTAAAGGAGGAGTTAAGAATCCTGAAAAGGTAAAGAAATGCCTGCTGAAATGGAAAGAATGGGAAGATAGTGAGCTTCTTATCGATAAGTTTGTACTCATGGAAAGTTTACTTACGAAAGATGGATCCGTTTATCATGTTTTGGAAACTTTTAGCTTGAAAAATCAGAATGTGTGAGTTGTTTTTCATTTGTAAAGTGTTGAAATAAATAATTATAAACGGCTTTTAAATTTTCCTCTCATCAGGATTTTTTAAATTAATGATTAAATGTAAATTTGGGCTACTTAAAAATATTCGAATATGATTACGATAGAAACATTGGTGTTTAATCACTGGCAGGAAAACACATACATATTACATGATGAAACAGGGGAGGCAGTCTTGATTGACTGTGGTGTTTTCTTTAAAGACGAAGGCAGAAAGCTGATTGATTTGGTTGAAAAGAAAGGGCTGAAACTGGTAAAGCAGTTGAATACACATTTGCATATCGATCATGTTTTGGGCAATCAATTTATGAAAGATCAGTTTGGTCTGCTTACTGAAGCTCATAAAGATGATGAATTTTTGTTGGCTGAAGCTCCTAATTACGGGGTTCGATTAGGATTGGAAAATGTAGTGGAGCCACCTCCTATTGGGAAACTGATTAAGGAAGGTGACATTATTAAATTTGGAAATTCGGAGTTGAAAGTTATTCATGTTCCCGGACATTCACCCGGTCATGTGGTGTTTTATAATGAGGAACAAAAATTTTTAATTGCAGGTGATGTTTTATTCCGCGAAAGTATTGGGCGAACCGATTTACCTTACGGAAATTACGAGCAATTAATTGAAGGAATCAAAACCAAACTTTTGGTTCTTGACGATGAAGTTTGTGTTTACCCAGGGCATGGGCCGGCAACTTCTATCGGACATGAAAGATCTAAGAATTTGTTTTTAAAAGGATTGAGTTAAATCAATTAAAATATTCCAGAGGGTGTCCAAAAAGTATTGTTCTATTTGTCATTCTGATCCCGATGAATCGGGACGAAGAATCTTTCATTTTGAAAAACAGATGTTTCGACTTTGCTCAACATGACAATTCAATACAAAATATTTCTTTTTGGACACCCTCTCTTTGTATCCCAAACTCACTTAAAAGAAAGCTGTAAATGTGATAAAAATCATATTTGTATCACTCTATAAAACAGTTTATTAAGAGGGATTGTTGTTGGGTATGAGGATATTGGATAACAGTGATTAAATTCAGGGTTCAACCTCCTCGTAAATTTAAATCTTTTACTACTTTTACGAACACAAATATTTTATAAACAACACCTAATTTAAACAACAATATGGCAACTGAAAAGTTTGTTTCCCGTCACATTGGACCTCGTAACGGCGATATTAAAACAATGTTGGAAACTGTTGGTGCTCCTTCTCTGGAAGCCCTGATTGATGAAACAATCCCTTCAGATATTCGTTTGGAAAAAGCATTAGACCTTCCAAAAGCATTATCAGAATACGAATATTTTTCGAAGATTAAAGGAATTGCTGCTAAAAACAAAGTATTCCGAACATTCATAGGACAAGGGTATTACGATACCATTACTCCGGCTGCTATTCAGCGAAATGTATTGGAAAATCCAGGATGGTATACCCCTTATACACCCTATCAGGCAGAAGTATCGCAGGGTAGATTGGAAGCTTTATTGAACTTCCAGACTATGATTTTGGATTTAACCAAAATGGAACTTGCTAATAGCTCTCTTTTAGATGAAGCAACTGCCGTAGGAGAGTCAATGTATATGATGCAGGCTCTGCGTTCCCGCGCCAAGAAAAAGGCTGATGCAAATCAGTTTTTTGTTGATAAGAATGTTTTTGCTCATACTCTTGACGTTTTAACTACTCGTGCAACTCCTCTGGGAATTGAGCTGGTTGTTGGTGATTTCAATACATTTGAATTTACTGATCAGGTTTTTGGAGCTATCGTTCAATATCCGGCTTCAAACGGTAGTATTCAAGATTATGCAGCTTTTGTTGAACGTGCTCATCAGGCTGAAGCATTGGTTGCTGTATCTGCTGATTTAATGAGTTTGGTGTTGCTAACACCTCCAGGTGAGTGGGGTGCTGATATTGTTGTCGGTACATCTCAGCGTTTTGGTGTTCCAATGGGATATGGCGGACCTCATGCAGCATATATGGCTTGTCGCGAAGCTTACAAAAGAAGCATTCCCGGACGTATTATTGGTGTAACCAAAGATGCTCAGGGAAACAATGCTTTGCGTTTGGCTTTGCAAACCCGCGAACAGCATATTAAACGTGAAAAAGCAACCTCTAATATCTGTACAGCGCAAGCCTTGTTAGCTACAATGGCTGGTTTCTATGGTGTTTATCACGGTCAGGAAGGTTTGAAGAGAATTGCAATGCACATTCATTCAGCTGCAGGTATCTTATCTGATGGATTAAAATCCTTGGGGTATCAACAAACTGTTGAAAACTTCTTTGATACTTTGCAGGTTGTAGTTCCTGCCGGGGTTTCTGTTGAGGAAATTCGCAAAGCTGCATTGCAGGCTGAATTCAATTTCTATTACATTAACGATACTACAATTGGTATTTCAATTGACGAGAAAATTAGTGCAGAGGAATTAAGTGCTGTTCTTACCATTTTCTCAAAAGCAGCAGGTAAAAATGAAGTTGTTGTGGAGGGTATTGAAGATAAAATTTCATTCGATTCAAAATATGCTAGAACAAGTGAATTTTTAACTCTGGATGTATTTAAACGTTACCGTTCCGAAACGGCTTTGATGCGTTACATTAAAAGCTTGGAAAAGAAAGATATTGGATTGAATACATCTATGATTTCTTTGGGATCGTGTACAATGAAGCTGAATGCCGCAGTGGAAATGCTGCCAATCAGCTGGCCGGAGATTGGTGGAATTCATCCATTCGTTCCTGTTGATCAGGCTCTTGGTTACAAGGAAATTATTGAAGATCTTGAAAAATGGCTTTCGGTTATTACCGGATTTGCAGGTTGTACTTTACAACCAAATTCAGGTGCTGCCGGTGAGTATACCGGATTAATGGTGATTCGCGAATATCATATCTCAAGAGGTGAAGGCCATAGAAATGTGGTTTTAATTCCATCATCAGCACACGGAACAAATCCTGCCTCGGTTACAATGGCTGGAATGAAAGTTGTGATTGTCAACTGCGATGAAAACGGAAACGTAGAATTTGAGGACTTAAAAGCCAAAGCAGAAAAACACAAAGATGATTTGTGTGCATACATGATCACCTATCCATCTACACATGGTGTGTTCGAAACAGGTATTAAGGCAATGATGAATCTGATTCATGAAAACGGAGGACAGGTTTACATGGATGGAGCGAATATGAATGCTCAGGTTGGTTTAACAAATCCGGGTACAATTGGTGCTGATGTTTGTCATTTGAATCTTCATAAAACATTTGCAATTCCTCATGGTGGTGGCGGACCTGGTGTTGGTCCAATTGCAGTAGCTGAACATTTGGTGCAATTCTTACCTTCTCACAAATTTGTGAAAACTGGCGGCGAAAATGCAATTACTGCAGTGGCAGCAGCACCATTCGGGTCGGCAAGTGTATTGCCAATTACTTATGGTTACATTGCCATGTTAGGTGCTGATGGCTTGGAGCAAGTTACAAAAACGGCAATTTTGAATGCTAATTATTTGGCTTCATCTTTCGAGAAGCTGGGTTTCAAAATTTTATATAAAGGAGCAAAAGGGCGCGTTGGGCACGAGATGATTTTTGACTGCCGCGAGTTCAATAAATCAGTTGGAATTACCGATACCGATATCGCTAAGCGATTAATGGATTATGGATTCCACGCTCCAACATTATCTTTCCCTGTTCATGGTACATTAATGGTTGAACCAACCGAAAGTGAGCCATTGGAAGAGATGGATCGTTTCATTGAGGCATTGGCGAAAATCAATGAAGAAATGAAAGAGATTGAAGATGGTGTTGCTGATGTTTCTGACAATGTATTGAAAAATGCACCTCACACACATAGGGTATTAACTGCTGATGAGTGGAATCATACATACAATCGTCAAAAAGCAGCTTATCCGTTAAGTTGGGTTGCTGATAATAAATTTTGGCCTTCGGTTGCTCGTGTTGATGATGCTTTTGGTGATAGAAACCTGATGTGTACATGTGCACCATTAGAAGCTTATATGGAAGAACATATCGATGTTGACTAAGTAATATCAGATAAATATTTTAAAATCCGGTGAGTTAATTTTCATCGGATTTTTTTTATAAACAAGAGCGAAATTTAGGGCACAAAAAAGGAGGCTGCCCCGGCCTCCTTTTTGTTCTATTACTAACCCTAAAATTTAACTATGAAAATAATGAATTGAATAAATTCATTAAATCTATGTGTGTTTACGTTAGGGTTCTGAAAAAGTTTTGGTTAGTAAGAGCTTAGAGTTTATATTTTGTCTGATTGATTTTCATAAAAATGACTCTTTCCCTTTTGCTGCAAGTCTTTCCTTGAGACGGAAAAAAATGAAAAAAAGACAGTTTTATCTTCATTTAACTAAATATTGTAATTGTCAGTAATTCAGATGTTTAAATTAATTTAAAATTCATTTTCAATCACCATACTCAAAATATCTTTTAAATCTATATTCATAGCAGCAACTTGTTGGGGTATAAAACTAGTTGCTGTCATTCCAGGAATAGTATTCGCTTCTAAAATGAAAATTTCATCTTTTCGAAGCATGTAATCAACCCGAACAATCCCTTTACATTTTAAAGCGTCATAAATTTCCGAAGATAAATTCTGTATTTGAAGAGTTAGCTCTTCTGAAATTCTCGCTGGTGTAATTTCATCAGCCATTGTGGGATCGTATTTGGCTTCGTAATCGAAGAATTCCTTTTTAGGCAATACCTCTGTTACTGGAAATACAAGGGATTCTTTTTTTGTCTTCACTAAACCACAGGTGAATTCCAATCCGTCTATAAATTCTTCGATGATAACTTCTTTTCCTTCACCAAAAGCTTTGGCAATGGCTTCATCCAGTTCATCAACTTTTTTAACTTTCGAAATGCCAAAACTAGAACCATCTGCATTTGGTTTCACAAAACAAGGCATGCCCAGATTTTCATTTATTGCTTGGGTCGAATAGTTTTGGTCTATTTTAAGAAGAATCGACTTGGCAACCTTAAAGCCCAACGATTTTAAGTAGGAATTACAAGCATGCTTATTAAAACTAAGCGAACTGCTAAAAACATCGCAGGTTGAATGGGGAACAGCAAGTAATTTTAAATATCCCTGCAAAATTCCATTTTCTCCGGGAGTTCCATGAATTCCAATATACGCGAAATCAAACTTTACCTTACCTTCTTCAGTGCTAAAACTAAAATCATTTTTATCGATCGGATAATATCGATCGTCGATTTTTACATTCCAATCTGGTCCTTTTAGTATTACTAAGTAAGGAGTGTATTTCTCAGCATCCAGACATGAGAAAATATGATTTGAAGTTTGCAGGGAGATTTCAAATTCAGCAGAATCTCCACCTGCAATTACAGCGATTGTTCTTTTCATTGGGTATATTATAGTTTTATTGCTCTTCTTCTTCCTCTATAGGTCTGTTAGAGGTGTAATCTCTCCATTTCTGGATTAAAGTGGCCATGTCATCAGGTATCTCCGAATCAAATGAGATATATTCTCCGGTTACCGGATGATTGAAGCCTAATGTTTTAGCATGTAAGGCTTGGCGCGGACAAATTTTAAAACAGTTCTGAACAAATTGTTTGTACTTGGTAAAGGTGGTTCCTTTTCTGATATCATCTCCTCCGTATTCAGCATCGTTGAATAGGGGATGACCAATACTTTTGAAGTGGGCACGGATTTGATGAGTTCTTCCGGTTTCTAAAACACATTCTACCAAATTTACATAGCCAAGTCTTTCCAAAACTCTGTAATGGGTTACAGCATGCTTTCCATGTTCACCATCAGGGAAAACATCCATAACTTTTCTGTTTTTAAGATTTCTTCCAACATGACCGGTTATTGTTCCTTTGTCGTTTTCAAGATTTCCCCAAACCAATGCTCTGTATTTACGGTCACTGGTTTTATTAAAAAACTGCAATCCCAGTTTGGTTTTAGCATCTTCGGTTTTGGCAATTACCAATATCCCGGATGTGTTTTTATCAATACGATGCACCAACCCCGGACGAGGATCTTTTGCATTAAATAAAGGGAGGTTTTGCAAATGAAAAGCCAAAGCATTAACCAATGTTCCCGAATAGTGCCCGTAGGAAGGATGTACAACCATTCCCGGCTCTTTATTAATGATTAAAAAAGCATCATCTTCATAAACAATATTTAAAGGAATATCCTGAGGAATAATTTCAATTTCTCTTGGCGGATAACTCAACACAACGGTGATTACATCCTTTGGTTTTACCTTGTAGTTACTCTTAACAGGTACACCGTTTACCAAAATGTTTCCATTGTCAGCAGCATCTTGAATTTTATTTCTCGATGAGTTTAACATTCGGTCAACTAAGAATTTGTCGATTCTAAGAGGATTTTGTCCAGGATCGGCTTCAAAACGAAAATGTTCGAATTGTTCCTGGTTTGCATCCAAATCTTCGTCAACATTGAAATTATCTATTGGTTCTTTTTCAGTCATTTTTTCAGTTGTTTTAGTAAAGCAAGTTGCTTAAACTTAGTTGCTGCAGAGAATCAGCGCGTTGTAGTTTTACCGAATCCCGTGTTAGCCAGATATCAATTTTAGAACCAGGTTGAATCCTTTGATCGTTATCAAAAGAAGGATATTGTTTCCAAACTTTGGATTGAATAGAATCAAAATGGCTGGTAATTGATTGATCGAATTGTATTTTTCCCAAATTCATATTGGATAGAATGATTTTTTCTTTTGCCTGAGATTTTGTTTTCCCAATTAAATTTGGAGCAATAGTTCCATTGTTATCCCCTTTTCCCAGAACTAAGTCTATGCTTGCGCCTTTATCAACCATACTGCCGGCAAATATTGTATCACCGTTGTATTTTGGAAATAGCACAAGGTTAAAAAATTGATTTTCGGCGTATTCTAATTTTCCAATCTGAAAACCATTGGTTATTAATAATTCATAGGCTTGCCGGAATGAATTATCGACCAAATTAGGGAAACGAACCTGTTCAGGTTTGTTGGCATTAATGGTTAAAAATAAACTTCTCTTTCTTTTAACAACCGCACCAGCTAAAGGTCTTTGGTCAAGAACCGTGCCCGGAGCAAATTTGGGATTGTATATAGAATCGTAGATAGAGAAAACCAATTGCTCAGTTTCCAGTTTATTTCCGGCTTCTTCAATACTCATACCATATAAATCCGGAACTTCAAGTTCTTCTCCGTGATGGGTGTACCATCTTAAACTAATTAGAGTGATCCAAATTAGAACTATTGTAATTAATAAAGCGATTCCAATCTGTATTAGAAATAGCTTACTCGTAAAGAAATTTACTGATTTCATCCTCATTAGGGGCTTTAGAATTCTTTATAAACAACTACCTGCAAAAGAAAATATTGCTTGAATTACTTTTCTTTTGCTTTCTACAAAAATAGCAGAGATTTTTTAGATTATAGAAAAAAATGGAGCAAACCGGAACTAATTATTTGATTTGAGATTAATCCATAAAAAAAGAGCTCCCTCGGAACTCCATCTTCATCAATAATAGAATATTGTCTATTCTATAAAATACAAAAAAGTAAAGAATATAGAATCCTTTACTTTCTGTATATCGTCAACTTAATTTAAAAATTAAGCCTTGTGTTTGTGTTCACTAGAAACAGATAGTTTTTTTCTGCCTTTGGCTCTTCTACGAGATAATACAGCTCTGCCGTTTGCTGAAGCCATTCTCTCTCTGAATCCGTGCTTGTTTCTTCTCTTTCTATTTGAAGGTTGAAATGTTCTTTTCATCGCGAAAAATTTTTATCGAATAAAGTTATTATATGCGTTGATTTCGGATTGCAAAAATAGGGTTTTTTTTAATCTAACAAAAAGATCAGCCCTTTTATTTTCACTAAATATCAAGATGTACTATTTTTTTTGTCTCAAAGAATTCCTCCGAGAAATAATTTGAGCATTCGTAAACACTGATTCTGCTTCCATATTCGGAGATTTCATCATCAAAATCACCACCCTTTAAATAAATAATTCCATTGGGTAAACTATTTTGATCTTTCACCTTACTATTTTTAAGAACCATGTTTACAAATTTTGGAAATGCCGTAACAGCTCTGCTTACAATAAAGTCAAATTTATCTTTAACCTGTTGTACGCGAATGTGTTCGGATTTTACATTTTCCAGATTTAGTGCATTCGCAACTTCGGTTACAACTTTTATTTTTTTCCCGATCGAGTCGATTAAATAAAAACTGCATTCTGGAAATAAAATAGCCAGTGGAATTCCTGGAAAACCACCACCCGTTCCAACATCCATTATCTTTGTGCCGGGAGTAAACTGAATCACCTTAGCTATTGCTAAAGAATGTAAAACGTGATGTTCATAGAGTGAATCCATATCTTTTCTGGAAATAACATTAATTTGCTCATTCCAAAAAGTGTATAATTCTTTTAATCTGAAGAATTTTTGTTCCTGTTCTTTAGTTAAATTGGGAAAGTATTTTTTGATGATTTCCATGCCAAATGTAAATTTAAACTTGGCAAATATAGGCTAAATTTTGAAGATGCGAATGAAAAAGAAGTGAGGATGCTGTTTAGTCTTTTTTCTTATCAATCTTTATCTCAGTATCTTTTAGAGTGTTAAAAAGTAATTCCCGTGCTCGAAATAATTGTGCTTTTACAGTGCCAATAGGCAGATTTAATTCTTTTGCAATTTCCTCATAGGAAAATTCTTCAAAATAGCGCAACTCTATTAGCCTTCGGTAGCGTTCTTTTAAACGACCTACCTCACTGCGCATTATTCGGGCTTTCTGATCCCTAATAAATTCTTGTTCAGGGTTTAGCGTGTTGGATTCCAAAGATATACTTCTCTCGTTTTCAGAGTCATCTTTCCCATCAATAGAAATAGTATTGCCTTTCTTTTTTCGGAGAAAATCAATACAGTTATTGGAAGCAATTTTGAACAGCCAGGTGCTAAATGCATATTTTGGAGAATACTGTTTGATGTTTCTGAATGCTTTCCCAAATGCTTCAAACGTTAAATCTTCTGCATCATTTTTGTTGTTCACCATTTTTAGCAACATGAAGAAGATCGCGTCTTTGTATCTTTTGAAAAGCTCCTCATATGCTTTTTGAGTACCATTAATAGCAGATAAAACAAGCCTGTAGTCGTATTGAGCTTTTTCCGAGAGGTTAGGATTTATTTCCATTGGTTGCTTTTACTGAGAATGAAATTTGTAGACAAAAAATATATTTTTGAAAATAACACAAAAATCTCATATAAGTACGAAGATAAAAATAAATTTTCTTCCTTCAAATGCCTGGTACTTATTTTAAATAAGCTCCCAATTAGTATTATTCTTGTTAAATATATAATTGCAGTGAAAAAGTATAAGTGTGTGAAGAGTAACGCGTAAATACTGATACTGTAAAAGATCATTTTGCTTATTGGTTCTAAGTCAATAAGTAAACGAATTTTGAAGGGAAGGTATTTTCTGCATTTGTAATAATGTCTGTTGATTCTGATCCATTGGTCAAAAGCACAAATTGAAGACAGGTTAATTTTGGCCTCGGGCTGAAGACACACAGATGCTCCGGAAAGTTTAGCAAGTTGAAAAACCATTAGGTGATCATATCCAGCCTCAAAGTGGGAATGCTTCACAAAACCTTTGTTTGCAAAGAAATCGGATTTTTTATATCCCAAATTATCACCATTTCCGGAATGAGCGTTTCCTGAAGAAGCAAAACCAGCACTTTTGATATTTTTTGAGAGTAAATCGAATTTCAGAAAATTATAAAAAAAGCCTTTTTTGTTCTCAAAATTAGCATAGCCTATGTGTACTCCTTTGTCCCATGAGTCTACGAATTCCTGCAGCCATTTGCAGCTTGAGGGTTTACTATGGATATTGGTGAAAATTATTTTTTCATTCTTAGCTGCTTTAATCCCAATACTTAAGGCCAGCTTTTTGTTGTGTTGAAATTTATTATCCAAAGGTATTTTTGTAGAGCGAAGATGAGGGTATCTTTTCTGAAACTCTGTAATTATCGTCTCGGTTTCATCTTCACTACCATCATTAACCAAAATTAACTCAAAGTCGGGATACTCCTGTTCCAGGAATAGTGAAAGATTTTCTTGTAAATAACATTCCTCATTTTTCACGCATATAACAATAGAAACAGGTTCTGTTTTTATGTTGTGATTGGTTTTTTTCTCTTTTTTGAATAATTGGATGTACCGAAGTTGATATAACATCTGTATGCAAAAAGCAACCAAGAGAACAATGAGGATAGCCCATTGATTAAAAGAAGTCGGCAGAGTAATTATTGTTTCCAAATTCAGGCATGTTTATGTGCCTCAAAAATAAGAGATTCTTATCGATAAAAAAATTTTGATATGCAGATTGATTTATGTTAGCAAAGATGACTTGTCTATGTGTCTGATATTCTAGCTTTAGGGATTGTCAGTTTACCTTCGGACAAGGGAAGTGATTCAGAAATAAGATTAATTAGTATCTTTGCTGCCTGATTTTTTTACGAATTGGTTGAGATACCTGATTGTAAGTAAATATAAATAGGTCATATGGATTTTAAATTACTGAATACAGATACTAAGTCTTCGGCGAGGACAGGGGAGTTAACTACGGATCATGGGAAAATTCAAACGCCCATTTTTATGCCGGTAGGAACACTTGGTTCTGTAAAAGGTGTACATCAGAGAGAGTTAAGAGATGATATTAATGCCGAAATTATTTTAGGTAATACCTATCATTTGTATTTGCGTCCAGGTTTGGATGTGCTGGAGAAGGCGGGTGGTTTGCATAAGTTTAATGGTTGGGATCGGCCTATTTTAACAGATAGTGGTGGATTTCAGGTGTTTTCTTTGGCTGAAAACAGGAAGTTATCAGAGGAAGGTGCAATGTTCCGTTCACACATTGACGGCTCGAAGCATTTCTTTACTCCGGAAAATGTAATGGATATCCAAAGAACCATTGGTGCTGATATTATTATGGCATTTGATGAATGTCCTCCCGGAACATCTACTTATGAGTATGCAAAAACTTCACTTGAGCTTACTCAAAGATGGTTAGAGCGTTGTGTGAAAAGATTTGATGAAACAGAATCAAAATATGGTTATTCGCAAACTTTATTTCCGATAATACAAGGTTGTGTTTACAACGATTTGCGGATTAAAGCAGCTGAACATGCAGCATCTCTAAATCGGGAAGGGTATGCAATTGGAGGTTTGGCAGTTGGTGAGCCCGTCGAGGATATGTATTCGATGATAGAGGTTGTTAATCAGATTCTGCCTAAAGATAAACCGAGATATTTGATGGGAGTTGGAACTCCTGTTAATATATTGGAAGCCATTTCGAGAGGTGTTGATATGTTTGATTGTGTAATGCCTACCAGAAATGGAAGAAATGGTATGATTTTCACAAGTGAAGGAATTATCAATATTAAAAACAAGAAATGGCATGATGATTTTTCACCAATAGATCCTAATGGAACATCATATGTGGATCAGGCCTATTCAAAAGCTTACGTTCGGCATTTGATTCATTCGGGGGAGTTGTTGGGTTCTCAAATTTGCAGTATTCACAATCTGGCTTTTTATTTGTGGCTGGTACGCGAAGCAAGAGAGCATATTAATGCAGGAACTTTTGCATCATGGAAAGAAATCATGGTTAAAAAATTAGCTGCCCGTTTATAACTGTTAAAAAAGCTTACAATAGATTCTGCTCGATTGGTAATTGAAGAATAAGTTATACTTTTATTCCGAAATTTGTTATTCTGCAATTTTCGGGAAATAAGGAATTTAAAATTCAGGTTTTGAGAAAATTAGATTTATACATTATCCGAAAGTTTTTGGGAACTTTCTTTTTCGCTATTGTTCTGATAATAAGTATTTCGGTTATTTTCGATTTTTCGGAACATATCGATGAATACATCGATAAGGAAGCTCCTCTAAGGGCAATCATCTTCGATTATTATTTAAATTTTATTCCCTATTTCGCCAATCTTTTTAGTGCGTTGTTTACTTTTATTGCCGTAATTTACTTTACCTCTAAAATGGCTTATGATACTGAAATAATTGCCATTTTAAGCAGTGGGGTAAGCTTTCGCAGATTGATGTATCCTTACTTTATTTCAGCACTAATTATTGGAATATTTTCGTTTCTTCTAAGTAATTATATAATTCCTCCAGCGAATCAAAAAAGGCTGAATTTTACAGCGACCTATATCAGTAAGCAATTCAGAAATAACGAACGTAATATTCACAGGCAAATAGAGCCGGGTGTCTTTATTTACATGATTAATTACGAAACAGCCAGTAATACAGGATATAAGTTCGCGTTGGAGAAATTCGAAGGAAAGGAGCTGGTCTCTAAGTTGACATCCAGATCGATTCGGTGGAGTAAGGAGAAAAATAAATGGACTATAAATGATTATTTTATTCGAAGAATAGATGGGGATAAAGAATCATTTGAAAACGGAAGGACGAAGGATACAACTTTTAATTTTGGACCGGAAGAGTTTGGCTCTAAAAAAAATATTGTTGAGGCAATGAATTTGCCTCAATTGAACGCATACATTGAACAACAGTCCATGCGGGGTGACAGCAATATTGAAGCTTATAAGATTGAGAAATACAAGAGAATGGCGAATCCGTTTTCGACTTTTATTCTTACGCTTATTGGTGTATCACTTGCATCACGCAAAATTCGTGGAGGAATGGGTTTGCATTTAGGGATTGGACTACTGTTAAGTTTTTCATTTATACTTTTTATGCAGATATCTATCGTATTTGCAACAAACGGAAGTATGAATCCAATACTTGCTGTTTGGTTGCCTAATATTGTTTTTTCATTCATAGCGGTATATTTGTATCGAATCGCGCCAAAATAGAAAAAATCTAAATAGTTTTTTGTGAATTGATTTGATTATCAAGCTAAAGAGCTTATTTTATATGTGGCTAAATATGGGGTGGAGTTGAGTAGAGTTTTTTTCTACCCTAAAATTTAGTAATGTTGTATCTTGGAATTTCATGAACTGATGAAATTCAACATATATATGAAAGTATATATTTTCTAACTAAATGTACAAATTATGTCATTGAAACGAAACATTCTTGATCTTAGAAAGAGAAAAGAAAAAGTGCTTCAAGGTGGCGGTGAAAAAGCCATTCAGAAGCAAGTTGCGATGGGGAAATTGACTGCCAGAGAAAGAGTAACATCTATTTTAGATGAAGATTCTTTTCATGAATACGATATGTTTGTTGAGCACGAAGCTCGCGACTTTGGTATGGAAAAGAAAGAACTTCACGGTGATGGTGTTATCATTGGTACCGGTACTATTTATGGTGAGCCGGTGTGTATTTTCGCACAGGATTTTACCGTAGCCGGAGGTTCTCTAGGTCTGATGCATGCACGTAAAATTACGAAAATCATGGATCATGCATTAAAAATGCGTGTGCCATTGATTGGTATTAATGATTCGGGGGGAGCCCGTATTCAGGAAGGTGTTAATTCACTGGCAGGATATGGTGAAATCTTTTTCCGAAACACTCTTGCATCCGGAGTAATTCCTCAATTGTCAATAATTCTTGGTCCTTGTGCCGGAGGAGCTGTTTATTCTCCTGCACTTACCGATTTTGTGTTTGTGGTAGAGAACATTTCTAAAATGTTCATTACTGGTCCTGAGGTAATAAAAACAGTTTTGGGTGAGGAAATCACGATGGAAGAACTGGGTGGTGCTAAAGTTCATAGCGAAATAACTGGTAATGCTCATTTTTATGCTCTTAGCGAATACGAATGCTTCGAACAAATTAAGAAGCTGTTAACTTTCATTCCATGGAATAATACTAAAAAAGCTAAGGCATTTCCTCCTAAGCCACCAAGACCAGAATACAAAATTGAAGAAATTGTTCCTTCTGATCCTACTCAGCCATATGATATCCGAAACGTAATCAAATCTGTTGTCGATGATTCTGATTTCTTCGAAAGTATGGAGAATTTTGCACGAAACATTGTAGTTGGTTTCGGTAGGATGAATGGTGAAACTGTTGGTTTTGTTGCTAATCAGCCATTAGTGCTGGCGGGTGTATTGGATTGTGATTCATCAGATAAGGCAGCACGTTTTATTCGTTACTGTAATGCTTTTAATATTCCAATTGTTACTCTTGAGGATATGCCGGGTTATTTACCAGGTGTAGATCAAGAGCATATGGGTGTTATTCGTCACGGAGCTAAGATTCTTTATGCGTACAGTGAAGCTACAGTACCTAAAATTACTGTAATCATCCGTAAAGCCTACGGTGGAGGTTATATTGCAATGAACTCCCGCCATATGAAGGCTGATTTCATGTTCGCATGGCCAAATGCCGAAATTGCTGTTATGGGACCTGATGGAGCCGCTAACATTATCTTTAAAAAGGAGATTATGGCAGCAGCCGATCCTGAAGCTATGAGAAAAGAAAAAGTAGCTGAATACAGAGAGAAGTTTGCTAATCCTTATGTTGCGGCAGCTAAAGGTTATATCGATACAGTTATTGAACCACAGGAAACACGTAACATGTTGTTGCATTCAATTGAGGTTTCAAGTAACAAAGTTGATAGCAGACCTGCGAAAAAACACGGTATTCCTCCATTCTAAAAAGTATTCGACATGGGAAATTTAAAAGAATTCAACGTTGATGGTACTGTTTATACAACAGAACTAACCAAAAAGTTTGAGAATAGAAAGCCTTGGGTTAGACCTAATCCGAAGCATATTAATTCATTCATTCCAGGTACAATTGTTGAGATTTTAGTTAAAGAAGGGCAGGAAGTTAAAGAAGGTGAAAACCTGATGATTCTTGAAGCTATGAAGATGAAGAATCAGATTAAAATGCCTTTTGATGGTAAAATTGCCAAGGTTTATGTAACTGAAGGAGAAAAGGTTCCCAACAGATTATTAATGGTGGAAATTGAGTAATCTTTCTGAACTGAAATAAAAATGAGCCTGTTCGTTATGAACAGGCTCATTCTGTTTTAAGGTTTTTACAGTCTGCTTTTCCAGCAGAAACATTCACTCCATATTTCAGGGCACTCGGGTTCATCTTTAAAAATTCCGAATAATGAAGAGCCACTGCCCGACATTGAAGCATAAACTGCGCCCATGTTGTATAAATCATTTTTAATGTTTCCTAATTTGGGATGATTTGGAAATATGCTGTTTTCAAAATCATTAAAAATTAAGTTTTTCCAGTTTTGGATGGGTTCAGTTATAAGTTCTTTTAATGATTTGTTGGGTTGCGAAGGTGTAACTCTCGAATAAGCTTCGGGTGTGCTGATGTGGATGTTTGGCTTTACCAGAAGGATGTGATACCCGGAAAGGTCAATATGTATCTCTGAGAAAATATCTCCTTTCCCTTCTGCAAAAACAGGTTTGTTGGCAATAAAAAAAGGACAGTCGCTGCCAAGTTGTCCTGCCAATTTTTCCATCTCGTTAAATGAAAGTCCTAGTTTGTATTGTTCATTCAACATTTTTATCATGAAAGCAGCATCCGAAGATCCTCCTCCTAATCCTGCACCAAATGGAATATTTTTGTGCAGATGAATATTGGTTGAAGGGATATTGCATTTCCTGTAAAGCAAGTCAAATGCTTTGCAGACAATGTTATCCTTATCGTCTATTTTTATAGGAATGCCTGATGAACTGAAGTTGTAGATTGTTTCTTTGTTCGAATCGGCAATTTCCAAACCATCTGTAAGAGGAATGGGGTAAAATATAGTTTCTATGTTGTGAAATCCGTCAGATCTTTTTTCAACGATATTTAAGCCGATATTGATTTTAGCATTTGGGAAGCGAAGCACAAGTAATAAGTTTTATGATTGAATGGTAAAAATACTTGATTTATAAGAGCAAAAAAAATCAATTTGTAGTATTTTTATTTTCTATCTTTGACACTGCATTCTATATTTTTTTTAGAATTTTTTTTGAGCTTGAAAAAGTGCTTAGTATGCTGATTTTAAAGGAAAAGTAAACTGTTAGAATTTAATATTTTATGGCTGGGGCAAATAAATATAACAATCAACCGAAGAACAAAGTAGATCTTGATTATGGGAAAGTTCCTCCGCAGGCATTAGAGCTTGAGGAAGCTGTTCTGGGAGCATTGATGCTTGAAAAAGATGCAATGATTTCGGTTGGGGATATTTTAAATGCTGATTCCTTTTACAAGGATGCTCACCAAAAAATATACAAAGCTATACTATCACTTTCAATTAACGAGGAACCTGTTGATATCCTAACGGTTACTGAAGAGTTAAAACGACATGGCAATTTAGATGCTGTGGGTGGGCCTTTTTACATTACCCAACTTACAAATAGGGTTGCATCGGCAGCTCACATCGAATTTCATGCACGTATTATTGCTCAAAAGTTTATTCAGCGCGAATTAATTCGGGTTTCATCCGAAATTCAGACTCAGGCTTTTGATGAGAGTGTTGATGTTGCTGATTTGCTGGACAGGGCACAGCAAGATGTTTTTGAGATTGCAGAGGGAAATATCAAAAAAGAATCCTCGCATATTCGTCCACTGGCTGATGAGGTAATCAACCAAATTGTGGAAGCAGGGAAACGAACCGATGGTTTAAGTGGTGTCCCTTCCGGTTTTACTGCATTGGATAGAATTACATCCGGATGGCAAAAATCTGATTTGGTAATTATTGCGGCTCGTCCTTCTATGGGAAAAACAGCATTCGTGTTGTCGATGGCCCGGAATATGGCGGTTGACCACAAAGCACCAATAGCCATTTTCTCACTCGAGATGGGTGGTGATCAGTTGGTGAAACGTTTAATATCAAGCGAAACAGAATTAGGTTCTGAAAAGTTGAGAAGCGGGCGTTTGGAAGATTTTGAATGGGAACAATTACATGTTAAAATTAAAGATCTGGTTGAAGCCCCAATATATGTGGATGACACACCTGGTTTGTCAATTTATGAGCTGCGATCCAAATGTCGCCGTTTAAAGGCGAAACATGATATTAGTTGTATTGTGATTGACTATTTGCAGTTGATGACAGCTGGTTCTGATATGCGTGGCAATCGTGAGCAGGAGGTGAGTTTAATATCACGGCAATTAAAGATCATCGCAAAGGAATTAAACGTTCCGGTAATTGCTCTTTCTCAGTTGAATCGTGGTGTTGAACAAAGAACAGGGGATGCAAAAAAACCAATGCTTTCCGATTTGCGTGAATCGGGTGCAATTGAGCAGGATGCCGATATGGTGTTGTTTATTCACCGTCCGGAAAGATATGGAATAACTGAGGATGCTGAAGGAAATTCATTAATTGGTATTGCAGATATTATTATTGCGAAACACCGTAATGGTGCTGTCGGAGAAATACAGCTTCGTTTCCGTAACCAGTTGGCCCGATTTACCGATTTGGAAGGTGAATCATTAAACCCATTTGTTACGCCGGGTTTAGAGGATGTGAAAACATTCAGTTCCAGCATGAATCAGGAATCTTCCGGCTTTGATGATTTTAGTGCAGGATTTGGTGGGGGCAGCGATTTTGATGATGCTGCACCATTTTAATGACCTTATGAAACGTCTTCTCAAATAGAATGTGTTATTTTGTTTTTATGATAGAAGATAGATTGTTCCCGAAAATATTTTTTCGAAAAATAGTTATTTTACTGTTTTTCGCCTTATCTGCATATACATCCTTTTCTGCAAGTTTATTAATTCAGATGGATGATACTCAGAAGAATCATCTTAAAGCCTATGGTATTGCTTTTTGGACTCTGGAAAAGGATTATCAGATTCATTGGTTGCTAAATTATCGAGGAGGATCTTTTTTGCTTCCTTTCCAGAAAGAAATTCAGGATGAGTGTCAGATTCGAGGTGTCAGTTTTTCTGTTCTCAGCGATGTTTCTGCTCAGCAAATATTGACTGAGATTGCGAGCGATGAGTTGAATATGGATGCCGTTAAGTTGGAAAAACCGCCTTTGATTGCAGTTTATTCGCCAAAGGGGAAAAAACCTTGGGATGATGCAGTAACCCTGGCACTTAGCTACGCCGAAATTCCTTACGATATTATTTATGATGATGAGGTGATGACCGGGAAACTGTCGAAATATGATTGGCTGCATTTGCATCATGAAGATTTTACAGGGCAGTTTGGTAAATTTTATACCTCATACCGAAATATGAAATGGTATAAAGATGAGGTACAGTCCAATATGGAGATGGCTAACCGATATGGTTTCTCGAAAGTTTCCGATTTAAAAAAAGCAATTTCTGTTAAAATAAGAAATTTTGTAGAGGTTGGTGGATTTTTATTTGCAATGTGTTCTGCTACTGACACTTTTGATATAGCACTGGCATCGGGAGAACATGATATTTGTGATGCTGTGTTCGATGGAGATCCTATTGAGCCGGATGTTCAGTCTCAACTGGATTTTTCAAAGACATTTGCCTTTCAGAATTTTACGCTTGAAAGAAATCCTACTGTATATGAGTTTTCGGATATTGACGTGACTTTAACCAGGAAACTAAGGCAGGAGGAAGATTATTTTTCTTTGTTTGAGTTTTCTGCAAAATGGGATCCGGTACCAACCATGTTGTGCCAGAATCATAAGAATTTGATAAAAGGTTTTATGGGACAAACCACTGCTTTTAAGTTGGAGTTGATAAAACCAAGTGTACTTATAATGGGAGAAAATAAAGCTGCTGGTGAGGCGCGATACATTCATGGAAATTTTGGGAAAGGAACCTGGACTTTTTATGGGGGACACGATCCTGAAGATTACCAGCATTTAGTTGGGGATCCGCCTACTGACCTTAATTTGAAAAAGAATTCGGCCGGTTACCGCTTAATACTAAATAATGTACTATTTCCTGCTGCTAAAAAGAAGAAACGTAAAACGTAAAGAGAGTCGAAAGGTCCAAAAATCAAATGTTTTCGACTCATGTTCCTTGTCCTTTGGTTTGTTTTCTTTCTCTGTGTTCCTTTGTGTCCTCTGTGGTGGAAGGTATTTTGTGCTACTCCGTAGTCCGTTATTCTTGGTACTAGTCCCTAGGTTTTACTTTTATTTTCTTTAAACTTTCTCAGAATTCGGCCGGTTACCGCTTAATACTAAATAATGTACTATTTCCTGTTGCTAAAAAGAAGAAACGTAAAACGTAAAGAGAGTCGAAAAGTCTCGAAAGGTCAAATAGTCGAAAAGTCGAAAGGTCCAAAAATCAAATGTTTTCGACTCATGTTCCTTGTCCTTTGGTTTGTTTTCTTTCTCTGTGTTCCTTTGTGTCCTCTGTGGTGGAAGGTATTTTGTGCTACTCCGTAGTCTGTTATTCTTGGTACTAGTCCCTAGGTTTTACTTTTATTTTCTTTAAACTTTCTCCGTGGTACTTGTTTTCTCCTTGTCCCTTGACACTTTTTACAGAATTTAGGGCAAAAGAAAAGGCTGCGTCCCCTAAACGCAGCCTTCGTATTTCAACATCGGTTATATACCAGTTTCAATATATTATTAACCATTTGTAATCTATTAACCTTAGTAACTTCACTAACCCTTTAGAAGTATTTATGAATGTCACAGTACAAACCGATGTTGGCAGCAAAACTTGTTTGCATATCAGGTTTTGCTGATTACCTCTGCAAATATAAATGATATTTGCTTACTATTGATCTGTTAAGTGGTCTTTTTTATTGTGAATTGTTGAAGAACATTAAAATTTGATTGCAGATTGTAATGTAAATATGTTGGTTAGCATATTACAGTATCCTTTTGATTTCTAATAAATCATTAATCTCAAATGTTGGCTCGTCTTTGTGATTGATTTTGTGTGGGTTAAAATAAATTTGATCCATTTGGACTTTTTTTGCACCGGCAATGTCTGTAGAAAGATCATCCCCGATCATTATGCTGTTCTTTGCACAAGCGCCGGCCATCTTAAACGCATATTCAAATATTTGCTGAGTTGGTTTATTGGCACCAGCATCTTCCGAAGTTATTACTTCCATGAAATAACTGTCTAGTTTTGAATTTTTTAGTTTCTTAGCCTGCACTTCAATAAAACCATTGGTGATAATATACAATTGGTATCCTTTGTTTTTTAAATATTCAAGAATCTGATGCGAATTTGGGAAGGTAGCCGTTTGTAAAGGACTAATTTCGATAAAATCATTTGCAATCTCTTTTGCCAAAACCAAATCATCAAGTCCTGCTTCTTTTAATGTCAGGTAAAATCTTCGGTACATCAAATCCTCTTTTTTTATTCTGTTTTGATAATAGGCATTCCACAATTTGCCGTTATGATATTCATATCGTGATTTGAAAAACAGGAAACTTCCAAATATTGATTGCAATTGGTAATCCCTAAAGAGCAGATTTAGGCTTGCCTCGGAATTTTTATTGAAATCCCAAAGGGTGCGGTCAAGGTCGAAAAAAATATGTTGGTACTTTAAATTTGTCATTGCAGTAGGTGGTTGATTCTGTATTTTACAGGATAAAAGTAAACAAAAGTGGTAGTTTTGCGTACTATGCTTAAGTTTTTAGTCCCAAAATGAGTTTACCATCTGTCTTTAACTGTAAAATATGTACTCTACAAAAATACTCTTTATTAAATTCTCAATACTTTTTATTATTTATTTATGTACAAGTGCAGGACTTAGTGCACAAGAAGTTACTTTGGCTGAATATCGGTTTACTACAAATGGAGATTTGAGTGCGGAATCAGGTGCTATTGGTGCTCCAAATCTTAGTACGGATGGCAATCTATATTTTTCGGCTAATTATGGGAATTCTAAGTCTTCTCTTTATACTGATGTTGATGGACAAAGGCTTGAATTAAGTATTTCAACTGTTGGTTATAAGGATATTAAAGTGGAGTGGGATGGTGGTTATTGGTATGGGAATACCAATAAAACTCATCAATGGTTACTTTCAGCAGATAGTGGTGCTGGCTATGGTGGAACTTTGTATACTCAAAATTGTCAATATAATCAATGGGAACAAGTATCATATTCTTTGAGTAGTGGATTTGATAACAATTCCAGTGTGAAAATTAGGATTACGTCTAATGTTAGCAATAGTAGGTATGTGTATCTGGATAACTTAAAAGTTAAGGGTACGCTATTGGCTCCGGACACAGAGGCTCCCGTTTTTCAAAATCCTCAACCAAATATTACAGTTAATGCATCGGGAAGTGATTGTGGCGAGATTGTTAATTATGATATTCCTCAAGCTACTGATAATTTTCCTGCTTTTTCAGGAACTCTTCCTGGATTCACCTATTTGGGAGAACTGTATAATCATACTTATTACTATTCAAATGCCAGTGAAAATGCCACTACAGCAATACAAAATGCCATTAACAGCGGAGGTCATTTAGTTACAATTACCAGTCAAGCTGAGAATGATTTTATAGATAGTAAAGTTGGAGATATTTGGATTGGTTTGACTGATGCTGCAACTGAAGGAATATTTGTATGGGGAAACGGGGAGCCTGTAACTTACTTGAATTGGAGAGGGGGAGAACCAAATAATTCAGGAAATGAAGATTATACTCAAATGTATGATAATGGAGAATGGAATGACCTTCCTGATACTTACTGGAAGCGTTATGTTGTTGAATTTGAAGGTGCTTTAGTCACTCAGACGGGTGGTTTGCCATCTGGGGCATTGTTTCCTGTAGGGACTACAGTTAATACATTTACTGCGACAGATAATGCGGGCAATACAGCAACACATAGTTTTAATGTTACAGTTGTTGATGTTACTCCTCCAAAAATCTCACAATTGCAGGCAGATTATTATGATGGGAAAAATTTCGATACGTTCATGGAAACTTTACCCGTTGATGAAATAAATTATTCATGGGGATCTGGTGCACCAGAATCTTCGTTGGTAGGAAATGATAATTTTTCGATTCGCTTTCAAGGTAATATTCAAGCTGTTCAGGCAGGAACTTATACATTTTATACTACTTCTGATGATGGTGTGCGACTTTGGGTTGCGGGTCAGCAGGTTATTAATAATTGGACAAACCATAGCCCTACTGTTAATACAGGAACTATATCTTTATCTGCAGGACAAATTGTTCCAATCGTGCTCGAGTTTTATGAACAAGGTGGAGGAGCAGTTATTAAATTGGAGTGGCAGGGGCCAGGTGTTTCCCGACAATTTGTAAAAAGTAATAGTACTGGAACTTGTCAGGATATTACATTGGATCTTAGTGCAGCCGGTGGCTTGTATAATTTAACCGCAGATGAGGTTGATCCTGGTTATTCAGATGAATGTGGTATAGCTTCCAGAAGTTTGAGTAAGAGTGTTTTTACTTGTGATGATGCTGGAAGTAATTCAGTAACTTTTACGGTGGTTGATGTTAATGGCAATTCCTCGGAATGTATAATAGACGTTATAGTGACTGGTGTACCGGATATTAGCTTACCTGTTGTTGGCGATACGAAGTGTATTGGTGATGGTGCGCAACTTACTATACAAGGAAGCGAAAGTGGTGTTGTGTATTCCGCCTATAAAGGAGGAGTTCAAATTGGGAGTTCTGTTACAGGTAATGGTGCTGATGTTAGTATGAATATACCTACATTAGGTTTTTCTGTTGGGGATAATTTGATCAACATTAAAGCAGTGAGTGCTGTGTGTGAAGCGAACTTAACAAATACGGCGATTGTTGTAATTTATCAAAGTCCAAATCCAGAAGGCATTTATCATGAGTAAGTTGATAGGGGGAATTTGGTTTTTACGAAAAATTAAACAAAATTTCTTTTTTTACGTAAGCCATAGCAATTAAGAATAATTAATTATTTTTGAGCTCGACTATTTATTTGCCAGATATTTCTGAAAATTAGCCTATGAAAGATTCTACTCTTAATTCTTCTTTTGCCTCATTGTTACTTCGGATACTGTATGCTATTTTTCTTTTTACAGGTATTTCTATAGAAGTTAATGCTCAAACAGATCGTGTAATGCCAACCTCAGGGACTACAACTGTGAATGTAGTGACTGGAGATCGCTTTGTTGATAGTGGAGGGGCTACTTCTAATTATGGAAGAAATGAATCTGGTGTTATTATTTTTAGTTCAGCACCAGGTACTGTTATTCGTGTAGTTTTCACAAATTTTGCAGTTGAACAAAGCTGGAATTGTAATAAGGATGCTTTAAGTGCTCATGATGGAAACAGTACTGGTTCCACTCAGATTGGTACTTATTGCGGATATAATCTGCCTTCAATAATTACCTCTAGTGGGAATTCAACTACATTTTCTTTTGTTTCTGATAATAAATGGTCGACTAATTCAGGTTGGGTGGCCGAAATTTTGGTTATCGATGAAAGTGAGGCATTTTGTATACCATCTGTATCTAACTACCAATGGGGAAATAATGAATATATTAGTAACGTGCTTATTGGTGATATTAATAATAATAGTGGTTCTGATGGGTACAGCGATTATACAAACTCTCAGTCGACCGATGTTAAAATTGGGACTGATAATTTGTTGACGGTCACCAATGGTCGTTATGATAATGATACATATGGGGTTTGGGTGGATTGGAATCAAGATGGCGATTTTGAAGATGCAGGAGAGACCATTGCATCGGAAAGTGGTGATGATGTTTTTACCGTAATAGTTACTCCGCCTTTTGGTGCCGTGGTTGGAACTACAACAATGCGAATAAGAGTTAATTATTTGGATACAGCTACACCATGCGAGAATACAACTTGGGGAGAATTGGAAGACTACACCTTGAATGTAATTGCGAGCGGAGCCAGCCCGATTGCAATATGTAAAAGTTACACAGTTCAGCTTGATGCCTCTGGAAATGCAAATATAACTCCAGCAAATATAAATAATGGAAGTAATGATGTTGAGACAGCCAGTGCCGATTTACTATTGAGCTTGGATAAAAGTACTTTTGATTGTTCGAACATAGGTGTTAATGCGGTGACCCTTACTGTTGAAGATGAAGATGGGAATCAATCAAATTGTACTACGAATGTTACAATTGAAGATAATCTAGCTCCATCCTTATTGAATTTAATTGCAGAATATTATAATGGAGTAGCTTTTGATGAACTGAAGTACTCAGAATCTGTGACAGAGATTAATACCAATTGGGGGAATGGCTCTCCAAATACAGCTCTTCTTGGAAATGATAATTTTTCAATTCGCTATAGTGGAAGTTTTGTTGTTCCTGAAACTGGAGATTATACTTTTTATACAAATTCAGATGATGGAGTACGTCTTTTTGTTGATGGTTCCATGATCATTAATAATTGGACGAATCATGCTCCCGTGATTAACCCTGCCACGCTAAGCTTAAGTAAGGGCTCACATACAATTACACTTGATTATTTTGAAAATGGAGGAGGAGCTGTCATTGAATTGGAATGGGAGTCTGCTGATGCAGGAATAGCCCGGCAGGTGTTCTCTAAATCATCTATTGCTGATCATACAACTGTCGAAATTACATTAATACTTAATGAATCGGGTGCAGCCACTCTAAATGCAATAGACGTAGATCCGGGTTTTATTGATGCCTGTGGGGTGACGTCTAGAAGTCTGAGTAAATCAAGTTTCTCAAGTGCAGATATTGGAGTTAATACTGTAGTGCTTACAGTTGAAGATGCTGGTGGAAATTCTACAAGCTTTAATGTAAAAGTGACTGTTCAGGCTTTTATACCTGAGGTTAGTCTGTCCGTTGATGTAAATTCAATCAATGAGAATGGTGGAAAGGCCTTTCTTACAGCCACATTAAATGGAGTTGCTTCTACTGATGTTTTGGTTGATCTCGCTATGTCTGGTGTTGCTTCAGCTTCAGATTATTCAATATCTAAACCTCAGATTAAAATACTGAAGGGGAATTTAACAGGCAGTGTAACCTTAAGTGCCGTTGATGATTCAGACGTTGAAGGGAATGAAAGTTTGAATGTTAGTATTTCTAATGTTACAGGAGGAACAGAAAATGGGACTCAGATGGTGATGATTTCTATTGTTGATGATGATCTGCCTTCGACTGATCCCATACAGGTTGACCGACAAAGTCCTGAAAATGGCTATTCTCCTAATGAGTTAGTTCAGAATGTTTTAGTGAATGGTTGTTTGGTTGCTGATAATGTAACATACGGAGGGGATGTTAATCGAGGAATAGGATATTTTAATGCAGGAACTTCAGATTTTCCTCTTTCATCCGGAATTATACTTTCAACAGGAAATGTTCAGTCTGCTGAAGGCCCAAATAATAGTACTGGTGTAAGTTCAAATATTGGAGGTGCAGCCGTTGATGCAGATGTTACCAGATTGACTGGTAGCCCAAATGATGTTCAGATTTTGGAATTTGATTTTATTCCAGCTGGAGATAAGCTTGAGTTCAGGTATATATTTGCTTCTGAGGAATATCCGGAATATGCCTGCGGATCATACAATGACGTTTTTGGATTTATTATAAGTGGACCGGGAATTTCAGGGCCATTTTTAAATGGAGGAAAGAATATTGCCTTACTCCCAGGGAGTTCGAATTTTGTATCAATTAACAATGTTAATAATAGTGGTTGTGGTAGTTCAACTTATTACGTTGATGGAACAGGAGGATTTGCAACCCAGTTTGATGGACGGACTACTGTATTGACCGCTAATGCCGATGTTCTTCCTTGTCAAACCTATCATATCCGATTGATAATTGCAGATGTTGCGGATGATAAATATAATTCTGCAGTATTTCTTGAGGCTGAAAGTTTTAAATCTAACGAAGTTGTGATTCAAAATGGAATAGGCATTGAGAATGATGTTGATATTATGTATGAAGGTTGTAGTAATAGTTATATCAAATTTGTTCGGTTAGAGAATTTAGATGGAGAAATGAAATTTGATTTAAATATTTCAGGAACTGCCGAAAATGGTGTTGATTATATTTATGTAGATCAGTTGGGAAATCAGATTGGAGATGGTAAGTTGCCAAGTTCGGTTACTATACCTGCAGGAATTGCTGAGGTTGTTTATTACTACAAAGCATTATCTGATACGGGAATTGAAGGCGATGAAGAGTTGCGTCTCTCTTTTCTAAAAAGTTGTCCCTGTTCAGCACCGGATTACTATGAAAAGGTTGTGACTATTATTGATGTACCTGAAATAGAAGCTTCTCCAACAAGTTTGGTTTCTTGTATGGGAGCTACACCTGTTGCTACAATAACAGTTGATTTGAAGAATGGTTTAGATCCGTCAGATTATCAATATAGTATAGATGGAGGAGCTTTTCAGGATGACAATGTTTTTACACTAAATAATCCGACGGTAGGAACAGTTTATACCGTTACGGTTCAAGATAGATTTGCTTGTCGTTCTGAAGATTTTGATGTGACTATTCCATCGGTAACTCCTATCGCCGCGGAAGCAGGACCATCTAAACAAATTTGCGAAGGTGCAACTGTTCAGTTAAATGGTAGTGGAGGTATTTATTACGAATGGTCTTGTTCTCCTGCATCTGGATTAACGTATTTAAGTAATGTTAATTCTTCAAACCCTACTGTAGCAAATACTATTCCTTTTGGAACATATACATATACATTAACTGTTAAAGAGTCATCATCAGCTTCGGCTTCCTGTATTGATACCGATTTTATGGTTCTGACGGTGAATGAAAATTCACATTTTACGATCGCTTCAGATAAAACAGAATATTGTAGTGGAGAGGTGATTAATTTAGCTTCAACTATTTTAAATAGCAGTGGAGGTGATATCTATTCATGGACGCCTGTTGCAGGTATTGCCAGCCCAACTTCTGCGAATACAACTGCAATTTATAATACTGCGGTTCTAAGTGCTAAAGATTTTTCATTAACAGTTACAAAATCAAATGGTTGTAAAAATACGGAGTATATATCTGGGGTGTTAGTAAATCCACATCCGCTTGTGTCTCTTAACCCATCAAGCAATCTTTGTTCAGATGGAAGTAATGGTTTATTAAATGTAGATGTATCTGGAGGAACACCTTTTGGTTCTACTCCCCTTTATAATTATTCGTGGAGTCATGATGGAAGCCTGAATTCATCCAATGCAACAGGACTTAATTCTGGTAGTTATTCTGTTACAGTAACCGACTCTAAATCATGTGCCGAAGTTGGAAGTTACATTATAGGGACTGAACCTGCCCCTAAGGGAATATATCACGAATAGATACTAATATTGCAATGTTATTTAAATTGCAAATAAATAGTGCGTGGTAGATATTGGGTTAAGAATGGTGTAGAGCGTCTGTTTTTATAAAATTAGACTAGCGGTATTAAAACCTTGATTAATGAAAGATATTTTTAGGTTAAACAAAAATAAGTTACATAAAAAAATGCTTAAATCTGTGTTTTGCAGCTTGTTGTTGAAAAATTAAACAAATAATAAGCTGTTTATTATAAATAAAACACAACACTTTTTAACAATTGCCGTATCAGTGATTAGTTATAAGAAAAAAATGATTTATTTTGTTGCCTAATATATAATTTCCACTATAAAACAGAACGCTTGACGAAACTTTTACACATAAAAATTTTCATACTGGTTATTCTGATTACTTTGGTAAAAGTCGATCTTTATGCTCAGACAGTATTATCTCCTGCGGAAGATGTGTGTGCTGGTGAGTTAAAGCAATACAAGGTTGAAGGAAGTGCTGGATCTACAATTTATTGGTCTGTTGAAGGAGGTACCGTTTACAATGGTGGTTCTCCTGTTATTGATCAGGATTTGGTGACACCTGGGTTTCAGTATAGTGAGCTTATTGTTTCTGGTGAAAGTTTAATTGGAATATTGTGGAATGTTACTGCGGGAGATTATTTGGTTCGAGCATTTGAAGAAACAGCTGGTTCGTGTGTTTCTGCTAATATGGATCTGACTGTTACCGTAAGTAATTTACCGGATCAAAGTCTTACACTTAATAATTCTGCTGTTTGTCCTGGAGGAACAGCATCAATAACTCTTACTAACAGTGAATCTGGAGTTAATTATCAATTACGTTTAGATAGTGATGATAGTGATGTTGGAACTGCGATCGCAGGAACCGGTGGGAACATCACATTTGATGTTAATCCGTTAGTAACTACTGTTTATAATGTATACGCAGAAAATTTAGTTTCTACATGTGGTGTTGAGCTTGATAACAAAAGTACAGTAACAGTTGAGGATGTAATTGATCCTGTCGCAGTATGTCAGAATGTAACAATACAACTAGATGCTTCTGGTAATACAAGTATAACTCCTGCTCAAATTGATAATGGAAGTACCGATAATTGTACTGCAGTTGCTTCTCTTGAATTTTCCTTAGATAAAACAAATTTTACCTGTGCTGATTTAGGTGCAAATACGGTTGTTTTAACTGTGACAGATGCATCTTCTAATGTCGGAACGTGTAATGCAATAGTAACTGTTGAAGATACGACTAAACCTGTAGCAGACGCAGCAAGTTTAGCCGATGTTACAGCCCAGTGTGAAGTAACAAGTTTAACAGCACCGACAGCAACCGATAATTGTGACGGAGCAATCAGCGGAACACATTCAGAAACGTTCCCGATTACAGCATCAAAAACTGTAGTTTGGACTTATACTGACGGATCAGGCAACAGCACAACACAGACTCAGAATGTATTAATTAATGATACAACGGATCCATTAGCAGACGCAGCAAGTTTATCAGATGTTACTGCCCAGTGTGAAGTAACAAGCTTAACAGCACCGACAGCAACCGATAACTGTGACGGAGCAATCAGCGGAACACATTCAGAAACGTTCCCGATTACAGCATCAAAAACTGTAGTTTGGACTTATACTGACGGATCAGGAAATACCAGTACACAGACTCAGAATGTATTAATTAATGATACAACGGATCCATTAGCAGACGCAGCAAGTTTATCAGATGTTACAGCCCAGTGTGAAGTAACAAGCTTAACAGCACCGACAGCAACCGATAACTGTGACGGAGCAATCAGCGGAACACATTCAGAAACGTTCCCGATTACAGCATCAAAAAATGTAGTTTGGACTTATACTGACGGATCAGGAAATACCAGTACACAGACTCAGAATGTATTAATTAATGATACAACGGATCCATTAGCAGACGCAGCAAGTTTATCAGATGTTACAGCCCAGTGTGAAGTAACAAGTTTAACAGCACCAACAGCAACCGATAATTGTGACGGAGCAATCAGCGGAACACATTCAGAAACGTTCCCGATTACAGCATCAAAAACTGTAGTTTGGACTTATACTGACGGATCAGGAAATACCAGTACACAGACTCAGAATGTAGTAATTAATGATACAACGGATCCTGTAATTCCAATACTTTCAGATGTAATTGGAGAATGTACTGCAACAGCCATAGTACCGACTACAACAGATAATTGTGCTGGTGTTTTGACAGGAACAACAAGTGATCCTTTAACATACAATACTCAAGGAACTCACGTAATAGCATGGACTTTTGATGATGGAAATGGAAATTCAATTGTTGTAAATCAGAATGTAATAATTAATGATGTAACAAGTCCAATTTTAGCTGATTTATCAGATCTAAATATTATCGATTGCGCAGAAGATGAAAGCGTAATTCCTCAAGTGAAATCATTTACAGGCTTAGATATACAAGCAACTAGATATTCAGATAATTGCGCAACAAGTTTTATTGTTCAATATCGAATTCAATTACCGGATTCTTCATTTGCAAATGCATACGGTACAAAGGCTTTAGGGGCTAATTCGTTATCGGATCCATCCGGGTTTGAATTTCCTGAAGGAATCTCAATGATTCATTTTAGAGTATTGGATGCTAGTGGTAATATTTCAAATGCACAAACATATACAGTTACGGTTAATCATAAACCGATACCATCAGGAATAATTTATTAAATTTTAAATATAGTCAACATGAAAACAAATTTTACAAAACTATTAAGCGTATGCTTTTTCCTTTTTCTTGGATTTGCAGCTTCGGCGCAGACAGATACAAGAAGTGTTGGAGAAACCAAAGCTTATACTGTTACTCCCGAAAGTGGAAGTAATGGTTTACTGTGGACCCTATCGGGTACCTCAGGAACAGATTGGAATATTACTGCAGGAGCATTGAATTCAGGCTCAATTACAGTTTTATGGATGAAACCAGGTACGTACAACATGACTTTCACTGAAACAGAGAGCCATACAGGAGTTGATTGTTCTACCACAAAAAACTTAACAGTAACTGTTAATGCTGACTTTGATGTAGTGATCGCTGATGCGGTATCGGATTGTGCGACTGGTTCTACCGGTAACTCCACAGTAGACTATACCTTGACTAAGACAAATGGTGCTGCGGATTGGACATTCGATTATGCAACTACAGGTTTAACTCCTGAATTGTCTGGAACTGCAGTTGCAGTATCAGGAAATACGTATACTCTAACTTTAACTGTACCTAATTTAGCTGCAGGTGCGGATCAAACTTTTTCAGTTACTATTAGTAATGTAAAAGATAGTTTTGGTAACAGTGATAATACTGCTGGGAATAATGTTACTGGTGACGTAACTATTTATGGTGTGCCAAATACAGGAAACATTACATTTTAATAAGTTAAAATAAATCGATATGAAATCTCTTTTAAAACTTTTAATGGTTTTCGTGGGAGTATTATTAATTACTAATACTCAGGCACAAAATACAGGTACCACTCCATATGCTGGATCAACGCATGCATATACTATCACAAAAAGTAGTATTGCAGGTACAACCTTAGCTTGGTCTGTAACTTCGGGTACTCCAGGAACAGAGTATAACTTTGTTGGAGCAACGGATGGAGTAACTGCTAATGTAGAATGGTTACTTGCTGGTACATACATTTTACAAGTGGTTGAAACAAGAACAGATGTTACTCCGGCTTGTCCAACAACTCGTCAGATTTCTGTAACTGTAACTGCAAATACATTTGATGTTGTAGCTGCTTTAGTTACTTCTGCAACAGATTGTGCTACTGCATTTAACCCGGTTGTAGATGTTACTGCTGATGGCGATAATTCGAATGATGTATTTGGAACAACTACAAGAGAATATACAGTTAGTATGACTGGTGGAGATATAGCTAAAACATGGTCGTTTGATTATGCAATTAGCGATATTGCTACATCAGATAACGTAACAGGCGTTCTTGTAAATGGAGTTGCTGCTTTAACAGGTACAATTAATGTTCCTGCGAATACTGCATCTAAGACAATTACTGTTGAATACAATACCAATAAAAATACTGCTGGTGTGAATGGACAAGATCCAAATATCTCAATTGCTCTTACTATTTCTAATGGTAAAGATGAGTTAGGAACTCCTGACAGCAATGCAGTAAATGATGTGGCAACTTATACTGTAAATGCTGTTCCAGCAACTACAGGTATTATAACAGACTAATAGTAAACTCTGATAAAATTAATTGATCATGAAAAGATTATTAAAAATAACTCTGGTTCTTGCAATTTCTTTAATTGCTTTTGGAACATACGCACAGGATGCAACTCATGGAGTTGGTTCTATTCATAAATTTACAGTAAATGTGGATGCTAGTAAAGTACATTTGGCAGATCACGTAGGTAACACTTACACATGGGCTGTTTTTCAAGCTGATGGTACAACTGCTGCTGTAAGTGGAACAGATTATTCATTCACATCTGCAGGAGCAGGTGTGGACGCGAATACTGTAAATATTCAATGGTTACAAGCCGGGACTTTCTTTGTGGAAGTAACTGAAGCAAATGTTGCTGGAGCCTGTACAACCTTAAGACGTTTACAGATTCTTGTTTCGACTGGAACTATTGACTTGGCGGTTATTGCATCTGACAATGCAGGTGCTGTTGTTACTGGCGGTGCATTAACTGATTGTAATGATGGCAGTGGAGCACTAATTGATAATATAACGAATGATTTTGGTTCTTCAACTCGTTACTTTACAGTTTCGATGGCTAATGAGAGTAATCCTTGGACAACAGGAGCATGGGGATTTGATTTCGCAACTTCTGTCGCTTCAACTGTAACTTCATCAGCTGGTGGTACTGTAACTGGTTCAAGCGTAGCCGTAGCATCGGGAACTTCGCAAGTGATATTAGCTGTAACAACTGCTAACACTCCTGGAATTTCACCAGCGAATGATATAACATTGAATTTAGTTGCTTCTGGTGCGTTTATTACAACCGGAGCAGGAAATACAAGTGAAGATGTAGCTAATGCAGCTAATAATACACCTGATTCATTTGTTATTACAGCATCACCTGAAACGAGTGTGATTGCTATTGACTAAATATTGTAAAGTTTGTTGACTTACATATAGAATCCTTCCCGGACTAAGGTTCGGGAAGGTAATTCAAACATAAAAATAGAAAGATTTGTTTAAAGGTATACTGCATAGAATTCTGATTGTCATTGTATTTACAATGATGGCTTTGGCTTCAGCTAAGGCACAGAGTCCGTATGTAATATTGCCTGGTAGTACGCATAAACTTACTATTACTGATCATGTTGGGAATACTTATGAATGGAAAGTTTATAAGGTGAGCAACTGGACAGATCAAAAAGACGCTTTATTGGCGGATAATGATGGATTGGGAGGAGATGATGACTTTTTATTTGTTGGGGGAGAATTTGAAAAATCTGAAGTTGACATTATCTTCTTAAATGAAGGAAAGTATTACGCAATTGTGGAAGAGTTTAATGCAGGAACTACTTTTTGTTCTTCTCGAAGAGCTATACCCGTTGAGGTATTTGGCACTGAAGCCACTATTGTATTTAAAGATCTGACATCAGATGATTGTGCTGATTTAGATCCACAGTTTGCTGCAGAAATGATAGCAATGTTTAATTCAGGTACAGTGTTACCTGAATCACAATACCCGATTACAGTGAACTATCGTTTAGATGGGGATACTGCTGATCGAACTGCAACTGTAAGTTTTGCAGATAAAATGCTCCATGTAGCGGGTGTTATTGAAGATGAAAATATTGACACTATAAATACTATTACCATAAAGAGTGCAACCAATAAATATGGGGGTACGTTAAATGTGGTAACAGGAAAAGAAATTCATACAAGAACAATTAATAAGAAACCAAAAATATCGATCATAAATTTAAATTAAACTACTATGAAACTGACTAAAATATTTGGCTTGCTATTTATCAGCTTAATTGCATTTGCAGGAACTGTTAGTGCACAGGATCAAACTGTAACTATTAACACATCTCATACTTATAATGTTGATCCTGTTGCAGGAGTGACTTATACTTGGGCTACAACAGGTGGTACCAGCACTGATCTGGTTGCGCAAACAGGAAATTCTATGACACTGATCTGGGATGTTGCGGGAACATATGATGTAACAGTTTTTGGGACTGATGCAAATGGCTGTTTGACTGAAACAAGAACATCTCAGGTTTTAGTTGTTGGTGCAGCTTCTGTAATGTTTGCTAATTTACCTGCAAATGATGCAGTTGTAAGTTGTTCTCCATTATTGGGTGGTACTTTAACAGTTAGCGATTTCGATGTTGTATTCACCGGTGGTGTAGCTCCGTTCGAATTGACATATGAGATTACTGCTATTGATAATTCAAAAGAAACTAAGGTGGTTACAATGGGTACTGCAGGTGACGCAACTCCTTTAACAGGACAATTGTCAATTTCAGATTTTGAAAATCTAACTGCCGGTGATCAAACAGTAAGCATTCAATTGATTAGTGCAAAAACTGCTGATAATGGAACTGTTGCTGTTGATACTGATCTTGCTGATAACACAAGAAGTGTTACTGTTCATGGTAAGCCAGTTATTTCAGGTACTATTACACTTAACTAGAGATTAGTTTAGGAGTTTTATTTAAATAATTAAAAGAATAAAAATTAGATGTTGAAAACCTTACTACATAAAACACTGCTTACTGCAATAGCCATCCTTTTGGGAGGATGGGCTGTTGTGGCACAGCAGTATGTGGTTAAGGGAACAACACTTAATTTTAAGGTGGATGAAGTTACTGGTTATGAATATCATTGGTCAGTAACACATACATCAAGCGGTTCAGTAGCATATCTTGCATCAAAAACATTTGAATCAGGCGATTATGTATTCGCTAACGAAGGTGATTATGAGGTGAAAGTATATCCGGAGGATTTAGGGACACATTGTTTTGGTGATCCTTTAACCATGATGGTAGTGGTTGATGGCGCAGCTCCAACCGCTGAGTTTGATGATTTAGAGGTACCCTATGTTTGTTCTGCAAATAATGGAGGAGATGCAAATGGTAAAGTGAATATTACCGTTAATTATTCGGGTCCTAAGCCATGGACATTTAAAATTTCAGTGGATCGTGCACCTGCAGTAATGCCTGTTGGAGCAGACGAGCTGTATGGGAATACTTTTGAGTTTGAGCTTGAAATTCCGAATACTACCGGTAAAACACATAGAGCTGAGATTTTGTTGGTTGAAGCTAAAACAGTATCAGGAATTCCTGTAACTGAAGATCTTGCCAATCAAACTTTAGAGGTTGATGTAATGGCCTTGCCAAATACTATATTCGGGGATTATGCTCCGGTAATTCAGGCAGGAACAATTCAGTCTTATACTGCAACCATCGAGAAGAATGAAAATTATGAGCTTTTTGTTCCAGGTGGAGCAACAGTTCTAAATGAAAAGACGAAGAAGCTAAGCGATAAGTTCCATAGTGAATTAAGTTTTGATGTTCAATGGGGAAATACGCCTGGAGATTATCAGATAAAATTGTTGGAGCGCACAGCTTTTGATTGTGCCGGAGATACAATTTATGCAGCTATTAGTGTTGTTGAATCTTTCGTAGTTAGTTTGGGTGGAGATATTCAAATTTGTGAAGGAGAGCGTGCAACTTTAACTCCGACCATCGACTTTGATGGAACTTATACTTACCTATGGTCAGATGGATCAACAGGTTCTTCATTATCCGTAACTGAGACGGGAACATATTCTGTTACAGCAACTGATTCCGGAACAGGTAAATCATCATCGGCAACAGTAAATGTTAATGTGTTAACAGCTCCGCTTGTTGATTTGGGAGCGGATTACGAATTGGCTGATGCTGAAACAAAGGTGTTGGATGCAGGAAATCCGGGATTAACCTATTTCTGGTCGACAGGTGAAACGAGTCAAACAATAAGCGTTAATAGTAGTAATACTTATAGCGTGGATGTAACTAATGTAAATGGATGTGTAGGAACTGATGAAATCATTATAAGCAGTAAAAGCGATGTATTTGCTATAAATTTAGGTGGCGACAAAAACATTTGTGATGGTGAAGAGGTGATTTTAAATCCAAATCCAAGCATTTCTCAAAACTATACTTACCTATGGTCAAATGGAGCAGGAACCTCCACACTTACTGTGAGTGAGTCCGGTATTTACTCGGTAACGGTAAGAGACGGTGCTGGCAATGAAAAAACCGATGAAATTGAAGTAATTGTGCATGCTTTACCAATTGTTGATTTAGGTGGAGATATTACATTATACGATGGTGAAACCACGACTTTGGATGCCGGAGTTTCAGGATCAGGTTTGGTTTACGAATGGAGTTCCGGAGAGTCAACCCAGACAATATCGGTAAGTGATGAAAATGTATATTCTGTGAAGGTTACAGATGAATACTCATGTTATAATACAGATGATATTAGTGTTGTTCGAAAAGACGGTCATAAATTCTCTGTAGATTTAGGTGGTGATATTCAGATTTGTGAGGGTGACAGAGTGTATCTTGAACCAATTATTGATAGAACATTTATTTCTGATCCTATTTATAAATGGATACCGTCAGAGTCAACTGAAAAGGGAATCCTTGTCAATCAATCAGGTAAATATTGTGTTGATGTAACGGATCCATTTGGTAATACAGAAGGAGATTGTATCGAATTAACAGTTAATCCTTCGCCTATTGTGGATCTTGGAGAAGACCTTATTGTTCAAACCGGAGAAAATGTAACTCTTGATGCTGAAAATAATGGTAGCTTCTACCGTTGGTCAACAGATGATATTTCTCAGACTATAAATGTGAGTCAGGCCGGAGAATATTGGGTTGAAGTAACCAATCAACAGAGTTGTATGGGAAGGGATACGATAAATGTAGTTTATCCGGAAGGTGATCAATTTGTTGGATTAGCCAGCGGATTCTCTCCAAATGGAGATGGTAAAAACGATGTTCTGTTTGTTCGGGGTAACAATATTGGTTCAATGAATTTGATTATTTATAACCGATTGGGACATAAAATCTTTCAATCGAACAGACAAGATGTAGGATGGGATGGTACCTATCGTGGAGTAAAACAAGATATGGATGTTTATGTTTTCTTCCTGCAAGTGACCTTCCTTGATGGTAGTTCTGTACAAAAGCGCGGAAATGTTACACTACTGTACTAATATAGTTGATGAATAAAATGGATTATTACTGTTAAATTTCATCATATTAATTATATTTATGCCAAATAATTTGTCGCAAAAAAATAAATGTAAAATAAAATATTTCGCAGTGGGTAATAGGCTATTATTACCCATTTTTATATTTTTGCTTGGGGTATTTCGTTTTGCTGGTTGAAAACTTTGCTAATCGGCTGAAAGACCCGTAAAATTGGATATGAGGAAGAGTTTAATTGTTTTTATACTAATATCGTTATTCGGGGTCTGTCAAGTCTCCGCTCAGCGTGTGCACTCTTCTCAATTCTATTCTATCCCATTATTGTTAAACCCAGCTCTTACGGGAAATTCTGATTATAACCTTCGGGGCGGGATGAATTATCGTAACCAGTGGAATAGTGTAACAACGCCTTTTGTTTCTCAGGCAGTTTTTGTTGATGGTAAATTATCGACTCAACTATTAAGTTCTTCATGGCTTGGTGTTGGAGGTATGATCTTCAATGATAAAGCGGGAGAAGGTAGTTTAAAGACCACTCAGGTCATGTTTTCAGGATCATTAAATAAAAGTCTGAATGCAGGGAATACATTGTTCTTACATATGGGAGTTGGTTTGGAACTAGTTAATAAATCAGTTGATTATAACAAATTGGTTTTTGATGATCAATGGGATGGTACACTTTTCGATCCAAATTATCAAACAGGTGAACCTTTGGGAACGCAATCTTTATTTTACACTGACTTTTCTGCTGGGACTATGGTTACCTTTTTTAAAGGGAAATCAAAATATTTTATGGGGATGGCAATTAGTCATATAAATCAACCCAATGAATCCTTTTACGCAATTACCAATAACCTTAAAAGACGATTTGCATGGCATGGAGGAGTAGAGTCCAGATTATCTTCGAGATTATATGTCAAGCCCGAAATTATGCATACTACCGAGAGTGGTTCAAACGAGTGGATTGCCGGAACCAATTTTATGATGTTGTATGGAGAAAAAGGCACCATTCTTCATTACGGATTGTGGTATCGTTTTACTCAGGATATTATTCCTGCATTCGGATATGAGAAAAACCGCATGAAATTTATGATTAGCTACGATATTAATGTCTCTGATTTACAGGCCGCATCTTCTAACAGAGGTGGTTTGGAGATTTCTCTGACTTACAATTATAACTATTCCAATCCCAGGGAAATCAGAAAGTTGAAGCGTCGTCAGAAAGTTAAAAAATTGGGTGATAAGGCAATCTCTTGTCCTAAATTTTCACATGAAGACTAAATTAATTGCGAATTAGTAATTATGAGTTAGAAGTTAAGCGTATATTAATGTTAATATTTAATCTGTGTCTTATGTGTATCTGAAGAAAGGGATTCGTAATTATTAATTGGTAATTCGTAATTACATTCTGTCTTTTTTTACGTATTCTTTCTTCTTTTTCTCAACAAGCTTACCGCCAATAACAATTACAATTTCACCTTTTACAGTTTTAGAACTGAAATGAGCGATTAGTTCAGCGAGAGTGCCACGTACATTTTCTTCGTATAGTTTCGTTAACTCACGGGATACAGATGCTTTTCTATCTTCTCCCATTACTTCAGCAAATTGCTCTAAGCTTTTCACTAAGCGGTGTGGAGATTCATAAAAAATCATTGTTCTTGATTCTTCAGCCAGTTCGTCTAATTTAGACTGACGCCCTTTTTTTTGCGGTAAAAATCCTTCGAAACAAAATTTTTCATTTGGCAAACCGGAATTCACTAAAGCAGGGACAAATGCTGTTGCTCCGGGTAAACATTCAACATCAATTCCATTATCAAGACAATGTTTCACCAAAAAGAACCCGGGATCTGAAATAGCCGGTGTTCCGGCATCAGATATTAAGGCAATGGTTTCACCGGCTTTAATTCGGTTAACGATGTTTTCGGCCGTTTTGTGTTCGTTAAATTTGTGATGTGAGTGTAAGGGTTTTGAAATTTCGAAATGTTTTAATAAAAACCCAGATGTTCTTGTGTCTTCAGCAAGAATTAAATCTACTTCTTTTAATATTCGTAAGGCTCTTAAAGTAATATCTTCTAAATTTCCAATTGGAGTTGGAACAAGGTATAGTTTCGACATGTTTAAAATTTTCTTTTGGTGATTTCGATGAATTGGGTTACGGTAGGATCCTCCAGATCCCACTCTTTTTCAGCTTTTATCCAATTCATAACAGATTCAAAAGTACCTGCTTTATTTATGAAGGAAATGGCTGTATTGTATTCATCTATATTGTTTTCGAAAAGCTCACGGGCAAACAAAAAGCGATCATTAATTCCAATAGCCGACTGAATATCTTTCAGTTTCTGAGATGGAAGTTTCTCGCCTATCAGTTGAATAGGTTCCGATTGAACTTTTTGGATTACAATTTCTGATTCTATTTGCTCTTTTTTTTCAGTTTCAGGTTTTTCAGTACTGATATTGTCAATTACCTGTTGTTTTTCAGAATTTGTATTAGAAAAATCAATTTCTTTTTTGATTGGTTCAGGTGAAGCAGATATAATTTCTTCAGGAATATCCGTTGAAACTGTCCCGGCCGGTTTTAATTCACAATTCTTTTTCAGGATTTTAAAATCCTGACTTAAACCCAGTATTCTGGAATCAAGTAACTCAATACCATCATTTAAATCCGCAGGCTTATTGGTGAAATGTTCCAGTAAGTTTTGAATTTCTTCGGTTTTACTTTTAAGCAGTTGAATGACTAATTTATTATCCATGACCAGAATTTTAATATGCAACAGAATTCTATGTACTAATTTACAAAAGTAAAGCTAATTTTTTTTGTATTGATTGGTTGAGTGGTTTTTTCGGTTCAAACAAAATATTTTTTAGGGAGGTATTGTTTAAAAGTTTATTAGCTCAGTAATGCAAGTATGAAAGTGTTTTCCTATTTTTGTCTATCTATGTAAAATAACCTAAAGTTTATCACATGTTTCTTGAGAATGATATTAACAGAGCTGGCAGTAATGGTTGGATCGAAGTAATAGTTGGTTCTATGTTTTCGGGTAAAACCGAAGAATTGATCCGTCGGTTGAACCGGGCAAAAATTGCCCGTCAGAATGTTGAAATATTTAAACCTCATATCGATGTGAGATATTCAGAGGATGAAGTGGTTTCGCATGATTCCAACTCCATTCGCTCAACTCCTGTTGAAACATCAGCAAATATATTGTTGCTTGCCAGTAACGTTGATGTGGTAGGTATTGATGAAGCTCAGTTTTTTGATGCCGGCCTGTCTGACGTTTGTAACGAATTAGCCAATCAGGGTATTCGAGTGATTGTTGCCGGCCTGGATATGGATTTTAAGGGCAATCCTTTTGGTCCGATTCCGAGTATTATGGCTACTGCAGAATATGTTACCAAAGTTCATGCAGTTTGCATGCGTTGTGGAAATTTAGCCAATTACTCGCATCGTTTGGCTGAGGCTGATAAATTAGTGTTGTTAGGCGAAAAGAGTGAATATGAACCGCTTTGCCGAAATTGTTACCAGAAAATTTACAGAACATCTTCAACAAAATAAGCGGATGTATTATGACTGTTGCACAATCATATACTATTGAATCAGTAGCTTCTATAACAGGAGGTGTTTGTTATGGGAAAGAAAATCTCATTGTTAAAACCCTATCGATAGACAGCAGGTCATTACAACTTCCCGAGGAAATTTTATTTTTTGCTTTAGTTGGTGCGCGGCACGATGGTCATTTATACATCAAAGATTTGTATCAAAAAGGGGTTCGTGCATTTGTTGTTAGTAATTCTGAATGTACAGATTTAAAACAGTATCCTGAGGCCGGCTTTATTTTGGTTCCCGATACGCTTCGTGCTTTGCAGAATTTGGCCGAAAATCACCGAAAGAATTTCTCTTTTCCTGTAATGGGAATTACCGGCAGCAATGGAAAAACTATTGTAAAAGAGTGGCTGTATCAGTTGCTGAATGAATCGTATTCTATTGTTCGCAGTCCCAAAAGCTATAATTCTCAGGTGGGAGTTCCGCTTTCTGTCTGGAACATGAACAGTGAGGCCAATCTGGCCATTTTTGAGGCTGGTATTTCTCAACCGGGAGAAATGGATCAACTCTCAAAAATTATTCAACCTACCTATGGGATTTTTACTCATTTTGGGGATGCACATCGCGAGAATTTTAAGGATGAAGTTCAGAAATTAGAAGAGAAGATAAAATTATTCTCTTCCTGCGATTCGATTGTGTATTGTGCCGATAATAAACTTGTAGATGAATCATTAAAGTCCCGGTATGGACAGAATAAAGAATTGATTTCCTGGTCAAGAAATCAGGCTGCCAATCTGATGGTTGTTTCGGAAGAAATAAAAGGGAACCGGACATTCATTAAAATCAAATATAAGAAGGAAACAAAAGAAATAAATTTGCCTTTTAGCGATAAAGCTTCAATTGATAATGCAATTACCTGCTGGCTTTGTTTGCTGAACCTGAATGTTGATGATGAAACCATAAAAGAACGATTCCTGAAATTAGAACCAATTGCCATGCGATTGGAAATAAAAGAGGGAATAGGTGATTGCACCCTTATTAATGATTATTACAATTCAGATTTGGGTTCGCTGGGAATTGCCTTGGATTTAATGAATCAGCAACAAAAAGATAAGAGCAAAACCCTTATTTTATCAGATATTTTTCAATCGGGTTATACAAATCATCAGCTTTACAAGGCGATATCCAAATTGCTCGAACAGAAGAAAATAAATCGTCTGATTGGTATTGGGGAAGGCATTTCGTCGCAATCGAAACTATTTACCTGCAATGCTTCTTTTTATCGCTCAACCGATGTATTTCTGGCAGATTTGAATCGAAATCAGTTTAAGGACGAAATTATTCTAATAAAAGGAGCAAGAAATTTTCATTTCGAGAGAATTTCAAATGCGCTTCAATACAAAGCACACCAAACGGTTTTGGAAGTGAACTTAAATGCCATGGTTCACAACCTGAACTACTTTCGTTCTTTATTAAAACCAAGTACCAAACTGGTAGTAATGGTAAAAGCTTTTTCTTACGGAAGCGGATCAACCGAAATTGCTAATTTACTGCAATATCACCGGGTTGATTATTTAGCCGTTGCCATAGCCGACGAAGGTGTCGAACTAAGAAACGCAGGAATCACGATCCCAATTATAGTGATGAATCCGGAGCCTCATAGTTTCGATACCATGATTGAGTATCGCCTTGAGCCAGAAATATACAATCAGACTATTTGTCTTGAATTCGAAAAAGCATTAAAACGAAATGGAGTAAGAAACTATCCTATTCACATAAAACTGGATACAGGAATGAATCGTTTGGGTTTTGTTCATCACGATATTGACACTTTGTTGTCACTGATTGTGAACAATGATCATTTCTTTATCAGTTCTGTATTTTCCCATTTGGCAGGTGCAGATGAGCAGCAACACGATGATTTTACAGCTCGGCAAATTAATTCGTTTACCCAATGGAGCGATCAAATATTGTCGCAGTTTTCGTATCCTATCGATCGGCATATTTTAAATTCAGCCGGTATCGAACGTTTTCCGCAAGCACAATTCAATATGGTTCGTTTGGGAATTGGTCTTTATGGAATCAGTGCCACGCATCAGGAAAAACTGATGAATGTGAGCAGCCTGAAAACTACAATTTCGCAGATAAAAGAAGTGTCGAAAGAGAATACCGTAGGTTACGGACGAAAAGGGCAATTACAGACCGATACACGCATTGGAGTTATCCCAATAGGTTATGCCGATGGTTTCAACCGTAAACTGAGCAACGGCCATGGAAAAGTGATGGTGAACGGGCAATTGGTGCCTGTTATTGGCAATATTTGCATGGATATGAGTATGATTGATTTGACCAATACCGATGCTAAAGAAGGAGATTCCGTTCTGATTTTTGGCGACGATTATTCGGTAAGTAAATTGGCCGAACAATTGGAAACCATTCCCTACGAAATTCTCACCACCATTTCGCGTCGGGTAAAACGCGTTTATTTTCAGGAATAAAAATATTTTGGGTGTTCCCCTCGTTCCTCGTGGCGGGCTTTTCACTCTTACTCCTCGCTCATTCTTCGCTGTGGGGTATCCGTTACAATCCCTAACACAGCAGATTTAATTAGAAGTATTATTGAATCGAAACTGTTTTATGCTGTTGATATTTGTTGCTTAATTAGGATTTGTTAAATAGGAAAGTATTTTATACATTCGACATATTCTATTTAATAAAATTTAACTTAAATAAATAATGAGTAATAATTATCTGTCTTATATCTCTGATAAACATCTCATAGATTGTATTGAGAACTTGTATAATTCATATTTGAGAGCCAAAGAGAATATTAGTAAAAAAAAGTTTTATAATAATAAGGTTGATACAATTAAATTAACATTTGATGCAAAGTTTAATAAATTAGATGAGGAGACTTTAATAAAAACTGAGATTAGCCGACAGATTGATAAGTCTATTAATAACTCCATTGGAACTTTTCATGAACAAATTTTAGGTGGGGTAGAAGGTTATGAAGCAGGAAATTTAAGTGGATATGACATTAAAGCAACGAATAATACACTTTTTGCGGATATAAAAAATAAACATAACACGATGAATAGTAGTTCTGCCGAAAGTTTGTTTCAAAAGCTTGCCTCTTACGCAGATGCTTATAAAACTGCTAATTGTTACTGGGTACAGATTTTGGCTAAGAAAAGTTTTATTGAGAAGTGGTCTGGTGATATAAATGGAAAGGAATATAGTCACTCAAGAGTTTATAAAATTTCCGGAGATCAATTTTATAAATTATTAACTGGACGTGATAATGCCTTGTTTGAGTTGTATGCGGTATTACCAAAAGCCATTGATGATTTTATGGCAAGAATAGCACCACAAGGAAGAGAAATTGCTTCCGCACTTGAAGAAATAAATCAAAGTGCAGAAGATTCAAATAGGAATATAATAGATACAATAACTTTTGATAATTACAGTTATTATTTAGGTTTTGATTCTTTGTGATAATAGCTGTTTAAAAATTTCACAATAGAGTATCCTATTTCCTGTCCTAGATTAACAGGAACAGCATTGCCAATTTGTTTGTACTGTTGAGCCATAGAGCCTGAGAAAATCCAATTGTCTGGAAAGGTCTGAATTCTGGCGTATTCGCGAATTGTGAAAGGTCTGGTTTCATCTGGGTGACATCTTTCTGTTTGTTTTTGAGCTGGGCTGCATGTAAGTGTTAAAGATGGTTCGTCCCAGCCAATCCTGCGAGCCATTCCTGTTTTGCCTCCTCCTAGATAAAAACTGCCTCCCATATAGTCTTTTTGAATATCTAGTGGAAGATCTCTCCAGTATCCCTTTGGAGGAACTAAATCTAAAACCTCTTTTTTTGATTCCGGGTATTTTGCTCCTTCAGATTTAGGCACATCAGATTCGAATAAAGAGCCTTTTTTTAGTGCATCAATAAGATTGTATGTTTTTTTATGAGGTATAGGATACTCATATTCAGTTTTTATATCCTTTCGAATACCAACTAGAATAAGCCTTTCGCGTTTTTGGGGAACTTTATAGTGAATTGCTTTAAGAACTTGTATAGGAACAACTTTATACCCAATTTCATCTAGAATAGAGATCATTCCCTGCAGTGTTTTTCCTTTTTCATGACTTAATAGGCCTCTAACATTTTCGCCAATACAAATTGGTGGATTAACCTCTTGAACTACTCTGGCAAACTCATAAAATAAAGTTCCTCGGGCATCATTTAAACCTAATTTTTTACCGGCGTAACTAAACGCTTGACAAGGGAATCCTCCTGTTACAACATCAATCTTATTTTTATATTCTAAAAAATTATATTCCCGAATATCGCCTTCTAAAACATTCCAGTTAGGACGATTGTTACGTAATGTCTGACAAGCCCATTTATCTATCTCATTAAGGCCTACGCACCTTAGTCCAGCTCTCTCCAGTCCTATTGCTAATCCGCCCGCACCGGCGAATACTTCTAAGACAGAATAATCGCTTTCAGGTTCAACATAATTTGATGTTTCTTTTTCAGGATTATATAATTCTCCAAGAAGTAGTTGAATATCGCTTTTTTTATAAACCCGATAATTAGATACCGGTTCTCTAAATGCGACTAAAACTCCTTCATTATCCCATCTCCTAAGAGTTTCTTTGCTTTTACCAACAAGTTTAGATGCCTCTGCAAGAGTGATATACTTATTTATAACCATATTATATAACATTACACAATGGTTACGAATATATGAATAAAAATTGAATATGAAAAGCCTGAAACTAAATTAACAATAATAAAATAAGTCATCTGATTGATATTAAAAAGATTACTTGATTCTTGATTTCTTAATGTTTGAAATATAAAGGAATTTTTTTTATGAGTAATAATGTGCAACCGTCTTGTTTTGTTAAAATGTTTCTTAAAATAAAAGCCATCCCTAACGAGATGGCTTGCTATATTTTAAGAAGCAGCTCTTATCCAAGTTTACTCACACGGTCTAATCTAACCTTATCTAAAATCTTAATTTTCCGGCCATCAATTGAAATGATTCCTTCGCTTGCAAAAGTGGAAAGGGTACGAATTGCATTTGATGTTGTCATGTTTGATAAGTTCGCTATATCTTCTCTCGAAAGATAAACCTTTATGGTTGCTTCATCATCTTCAAAACCATATGTATCACGAAGAAAAAGCAGCGATTCAGCCAATCTTCCTCGAATGTGTTTCTGAGTAAGGGTGATTGTTCTGTTGTTTGAAAATCCTAATTCGGTAGAAAGCGAACGTATAATGCACAAAGAAAGGTCCGAATTGGTTTTAATGAATTTCAGCATCAATTCGTAGCTAACTGTACAGGTTATAGAATCTTCAATTGCAACAGCCGAAGCAATGTTGTTTTCTTCGGCAAAAAGTGCACGGTATCCAATAAAACCAATAGGTTTTGCCATTCGAACAATTTGCTCGCGACCGCCTACGCCTTCCTTAAATATCTTTACTTTTCCTTCAGATAAACAAATAAGCCCAATTGGTCTTTCACCCTCTTTGTAAATGTATTCACCTTTCTTAAAAAAAGAACAGGTCATGTTCGCCATTAACTCTTCTTTTTCAGAAGGAGTAAGAACATTAAATACTGAACTCGAATTATTAATTACTTCCCCACAAATAATCTCTCTGGATTTTCTATCATTCTCAATCATATACAAGGTGGAATATGGATTTAAAATACGTTGTATGTTTTAAAACACTTCAAAAGTATATAAATGAAATGAAATGTGAAAATGAATACAGAAATAATTCATTATTTAGGTGATGTTCGACAACATGCTGTTAAGTAGGTGTTTATACCCATTAATTAGTGTTTTGCTACTAAGGGGATTTTTCGGCCAAAGCCGAAAGCCTTCGATGAAACGCGTAAAATAGGCGGAGTCTGGAATCTTTTGTATTCATTCATATTGACTAACCTGAGCGCTTTTTGAACCGTTACTCTTTCGAAACCATCTTGAATAATTTCTTCCGAAGACATATTTTTTTCTATATATCGAAATAAAATGCCGTCTAACACATCGTAATCTGGTAAAGAATCCGAATCTTTTTGATCGGGACGTAATTCGGCAGATGGTGGTTTTACAATTGAGTTTTCAGGAATTACCTCTTTATCTTTATTGATGAACCAGGCCAATTTAAAAACATCGGTTTTGTAAACATCTCCCAATACGGACAAGCCTCCGTTCATATCTCCATACAAAGTGCCGTATCCAACTGCCGATTCACTCTTATTTGATGTATTTAGAAGGATGTGTCCAAATTTATTCGATAAGCCCATAACCAGTGTTCCTCTTACGCGGGCCTGTATATTTTCTTCAGCAACATTAAAAGGGAGATCGTCGAATATCGGCTCTAAGGATTTCTGAAATTCCTGAAAAATATTCTGAATTGGGACAATATCGTATTGAATGCTTAAGTTTTCAGCCAAGTCTACTGCGTCTTTTATGGAATGATCCGAAGAGAATTCGGAAGGCATCAACAGAACCCGTACATTTTCTTTGCCAAGAGCTCGTTCTGCCAAAACCACTGTTACGGCCGAATCAATTCCGCCTGAAAGTCCCAGTGTCGTTTTGGTGAATCCCATTTTCCCGAAATAATCTTTCAGGCCTAAAACCAAGGCATCATGAATTTTTTCTATGTAATTTACATTTCTGGCTTCTGCTTTTTTATTTTCAATCGCTTCAAGATCAACTATTTGATAGTCTTCCTCGAAATAATTTAATCGTTTGGCTACTTCTCCCTTCGAATTCATAACCAGAGAGTCACCGTCAAAAATTAATTCGGTGTGTGCACCAATCTGATTGACGTAGAATATTGGAAGTTGATATCTTTCCGAAGTTGCCTTCAAAATATTGGTTCGTAAATCTTGCTGATTATAGGAAAATGGCGATGCTGCAATGTTTACCACAAAATCAGGATTGAGTTTGCTTAGCTCTTCCATCGGTGAAATTGTGTACAATGCTGATTTTGCAAAGTTGTTGTCTACAGGTTGGGTTTCCCATAAATCTTCACAAATAGTGATTGCAATTTTTTTTCCTTTCAATTCAACCAAAGAGAATTCTGTATTGGGCTCAAAGTACCTGTATTCGTCGAAAATATCGTAATTAGGCAACAGAGTTTTATTGTGAATGCTCTCAATTTTCCCGTTGGAAATGAAATATGCAGAATTGTATAAATTTTTCCCTTTCGGATGAGGATTTACCGATGGTCCTCCAATTACGGCAGCAATATCAATGCAATGCTCCGCTACTTTTTGAAGTGCTGATTTAGACTTCTCAACAAATTCCTTACGTTCCAGTAAATCTTTTGGCGGATATCCACAAATGGCTAACTCTGAAAACAGAACCAAATCTACGCCGCTTTTGCGCGACTTATTGATTGCTGAAATAATTTTTTCAGTGTTGCTCTCGAAATTACCAATATGATAGTTTAATTGGGCTAATGCTATTTTCATACTTAAAAGATATGAGTCCCGAAATCTTTCAGGATGAGAAGAAAGATCATTTAATCTGCTGTCTCATTTTAATAATTGAATACTTTAAAGCTGTACTTGTTTTCAGCTTAGCAAATTTAGTGATAAAAATATGGAATAGGTATTCCTTCTATCAGCAAAAACAAAACCGTGACAAAATTAATTAATCCTTGTATTTATTAAGGCATTGTAAGGAAAAACCAATTTTTGAACCGGGCTTAACTTATTTTTAATATTTTTGAGAAACACAAAAACAAATACCTACAATTAAATCATAAGAATGCAGTTAAATCACTACAAAAATACAAGTGCGAGTATTTTAATCTTGTTGCTGGGTTTTCTTTATTCATGTAATTCGGACACTAAAAGTCCTGATGTTTCAAATATTGATTTGGAAGTGAAAATTCAAAGATTTGAGCAAGAGCTTTTCGCGGTAAAACAAGAATCAGATTTAAATCAGTTAAGACAGCAATATCCTGATGTATTGCAATTGTATAGTAACAAAGTGATTGGTCTGGGAGATTCAGATGATTCTGATTATATGGTTTATTTGAATAAGTTTTTAATTGATTCAACAATGAACCAGGTTGCTGACAGCGTTGCAAAAAAGTTTCCGACTCTGGATAAAGAAGAAAAGGAGTTGACAAATGCTTTTAAATATTTGAAATATTATTTTCCGGAAAAGCCGATCCCAAATTGTTATTCTCAAATTTCAGGATTTAATCAGTCGATTGTTGTTGCTCAAAATTTGATTGGAATAAGCTTGGATAAGTATTTGGGAAAAGATTGTGCATTTTATTCCTATTTGGGCACGCCAATGTATGCCAGAGAAAATATGATTCCTGAAAGAATTGTTCAGGATGTTGTGCTTGCTTACGCCTTAACTGAATTTCCTTTTACTCCGTTAAAGGATGATTTAATCAGCAATATGATTTATCAGGGAAAAATAAGATACTTTTTACAAGCCATGATGCCCGAAAAGAGCGAAGCCGATGTGATGAAGTATTCGCAAAAAGAATTGGAGTGGTGTGAGGAGAATGATGAGTTGATGTGGGGATATATTATTGAGCAAAAACATTTGTTTACAAGCGAATACCGTACGGTTATTAAGTATATAAACGATGGGCCGTTTACTCCGGGAATGCCTCAGGAATCGCCTTCCAGAACCGGTATTTGGATTGGATGGCAAATTGTAAAAGAATACATGGTAAAACATCCCGAGGTAACTATAAATCAGTTAATGACTGAAAATGATTATGCTGCAATGTTGCGGGAATCTGCTTATCAGCCTTAAAATGATCAAAAATGAAACGTCCATAACAAGGATATTTTGACACACAGGGAGATGATTATCATGGTAAGTTCTATATGACAAAAACTTAAAATTATATTCATATGAAAATTGCTTTGATTCAATTTGCACCTGTCTTTGGTGATTTACAATCAACGATAAAATCTTTAAGGGTATTGTTTTTCAGAGCAAAAGAAGCCGATTTAGTCGTTCTTCCAGAACTGTCCAATACCGGCTATAATTTCGATTCGAAAGAAGAAGCTTTTGAACTGTCGGAAACCGTAAAGGACAGTGTTTTTCTTGATTTTATTCAAGAATCGTGCTTGCAGCATAATTTTACCGTTGCCACTGGATTTTCAGAGAAGGATGGTGATCAATTGTACAATTCTGCTGTTTTGATGAATGCAACAGGGCTTGTTGGAACCTATCGGAAACTTCATTTGTTCATGAATGAAAAAAATATTTTCGAGAAAGGAAATTTAGGCCTTCCTGTTTTTATTGTTGATGATGTTAAAATAGGAATCCTGGTTTGTTTCGATTGGATGTTTCCTGAAGTTTGGCGTAAATTAGCTTTGCAAGGAGTCGATTTAATTCTTCATCCTTCAAATTTGGTATTGCCATATGCACAATCGGTAATTCCTTCCTATGCATTGGTGAACAGAATTTTTATTGCCACAGCAAATCGAATTGGAACGGAAAAAGAACTTTCTTTCACAGGTCAGTCTGTTATTGTGAATCCAAAAGGAGAAGTTATTGCTAAAGCTGATAAGCTAGAGCAGATTTTGTTTGTAGATATTGATCCTGAATTGGCCAGAGATAAAATGATTACGAAGAACAATAATGTTTTTAAGGATAGAAGAACTGATATTTATGAATAAGAGCCAGAAATGAGTGTGTTAAAGCGAAATATTGAAGAGGAAAAAGCAAGAATCCGAAAGGAGATAAGAGCTGTAAAGCAAAATTATTCTTTTGAGCAGAAAAAAGAGTTGAGCTTACCTATTTTGAAACGTTTGGAACAACTTCCGGAATTTATCCAAGCCAAAACAGTAATGCTTTACTGGTCGATGAAGGATGAGGTTTATACTCACGATTTTGTTTGCAAATGGGCCAACGAGAAAAGAGTGATTTTGCCTAGTGTTAAAGGAGAAACTTTGGATTTGAAACTTTTTGTAGGAGCGGATCAGCTGATAGAAGGTGAACATTATGGTATTCCAGAGCCTGAGGGATCTGTATTTATGAATGAGGACGAAATTGACCTGATTTTGATTCCTGGAATTGCTTTTGATCGGGAAAAGAATAGGATGGGTAGAGGAAAAGCCTATTACGACAGGTTGTTACAGTCGTTAAGTTCTTTTAAGGTTGGTATTTGTTTCGATTTTCAGGTTTTGGATCATGTACCAATTGATGAGCATGATATTAAAATGGATGTAATAGTATTTCAATAAAAAAGCCAGTGATTATCTCACTGGCTTTTTAATATCGCTAAATTACGATTATTCTGCGTGAATAGCTTCCACAGGACAAGCGTCAACGCAAGTACCACAATCAGTACAAAGATCAGCGTCGATTACATAATGCTCATCACCCATAGAAATTGCTTCAACAGGACATTCTCCTTCGCAAGAACCGCAAGAAATACAGTCGTCGTTAATTACGTAAGCCATTTTCTTTAAATTTTTAGTGTTAATACTATCACAAATGTAATATCATATTTTTAATGGAGAAACAATTTCGCCGAGAATTATATTATTTTGAAACAGATTAAATAATGAAGAATAAGCTTAGGTAAATAATTTGCACTCCCTATTGTGCAGAATTAAAGATGTTTGTTTTTTTATTTGGTTGATTTTAGCTAATTACGAGAACTATTTGTTTAAATATGAAATCGCTAACCACGCCATTGTACTCATTGATGTTCGTAATGAATCATCATTTGCTTCGAAAGTTGAAGTGTGCAAAGAGCCGTTTTTTTCAGATTGGACTCCAAAACGATAAAAAGTAACAGGATATTTCTGTGAATAGAAGCCAAAATCTTCGGTGGTCATTCTAATATCCATATTTACAACTTTTTCTTCGCCCAGTAATTCAATCGCATTTATTTTAGCTTCATGAGTGAAGTCTTCGTGATTGACTAAAAACGGATAGCCATGACGAATGTCTACTTCACATACCGCACCCATTCCTTTGGCTGTTGATTGAGCTATGTCAATAATTAATTGTTTGGCCTTAGCTCTCCATTCTTCATTCATTGTACGAAAGGTTCCTTCTATTTTTACTTCATCCGGAATGATATTGGTCGCTCCGTCAGCAATCATTTTTCCGAAAGAAAGTACGGTTGGGATTCTTGCATCGCAATGGCGGCTGACGATTTGCTGCAGTGCTATAATTATATGTGAGGCTATAAGAATTGTATCTGTGCATTTGTGAGGCATAGCAGCATGTCCGCCTTTGCCTTTAACGGTAAGATATATTTCATCACCGGATGCCATATACATACCAGATCTAAATCCTATAGTTCCAGCAGGCATATCCGGTAAAACGTGCTGACCAAGTATCCATTCCGGTTCAGGTTGTAAAGCTCCTTCTTCCATCATTAATTTGGCACCACCAGGTAATAATTCTTCTCCAGGCTGAAAAATAAGTAAAATTGTACCTTCCCATTCATCTCGGAATTCCGATAGAATCTTGGCTGTTCCAAGCAGACTGGCCATGTGCATGTCGTGTCCGCAGGCATGCATAACACCTTTGTTACGAGAGCAGTATTTATTATCCGGATTTTCGTTAATGGGCAAGGCGTCCATATCAGAACGAAGTGCAATAACCTTCTTTGCAGGGTTTTTTCCTTCAATTTTCCCAACAATCCCGGTTTTTACAAAGCCACATTTATAGGGAACTCCTAACTCACTCAAATAATTTTGAATAAATTTAGATGTTTCAAATTCTTCGAAAGAAAGTTCAGGATGAGCGTGCAGATGAGCTCTTATTTCTTTTATTTCATCATTAATCTGTTCTGAGAATGCTAATATTTTGGTTTTTAGTTTTGTCATTTGTGGTTTTTGGTTAATTTGCTGCAAATCAATTTCTTGTTTGGTTGATTAGTATCGCGTGGTAATATTTTAGGCATTTGAAATTTCACTTCAATCAAACACAAATCTACTAAATAGTTACAACAGATAGAAAGGTAAGCAATTTTGAAAGAAAATAATTTTGAACAGATAAACTTGGTTCGGTTTTTGGTTTTGGATACTGAAGAAACTCACTAATATTTTAGTATCCATAATCTTGAAAAACAAATGGAAAATATGTTATGGTTGCCTTTTGATTTGACTTAACAACTATTTAACGATATTTAGGTTTTCTTTTAGTGAAAAATAATTAATTTTGTTTGTTTGGCTAAATTTTCAAGGATTTTATGAACTCTTTAAATTGTTTGCCGTAATATACAAGATCATTGTAAATTAAAATAATTAATTGTTATGAGTAGAAAAGTATTTTATTTGTTGGTTGTTGCTATTCTAGGAAGCACATTGTCTGTGTCTGCTCAGGATGCTGCACCAGTAATGAAATTTGACACAAAGGAGTACGATTTCAAGACTTTTAAGGAAGAAGATGGATTAACATCTTACTCGTTTGAATTTATTAATACCGGAAATCAGCCGGTTATTATTAACCAGGTACGGTCCTCCTGCGGATGCACATCTCCGGAATGGAGTAAGGAACCAGTTGCGCCAGGGCAGAAAGGATTTGTGAAAGCAACTTTTGACCCTAAGAATCGTCCGGGGCCGTTCAATAAGTCGATAACGATAACTGCAAATACGAATCCAGCAATTACTATATTAAGAATTAGTGGTAATGTAATTGCCAGAGAAAAAACTGTGGCTGATTTGTATCCAAGAGAAATGGATGGCCTGCGATTGCAGAACAATCATCTTTCTTTTACTAAAGTGAAAAATACAGAGGTAAAAGATGCTTCAATGGAAGTTTATAATGATAGTGACAAACCAATAAGTATTGGATTTAAAAGAGTGCCTGCTCACTTATCTTTGAAGATGGTTCCTGAAACATTGCAGCCAAAACAAAAGGGTCAGATTATTGCGACTTACGATGCCAGCAAGAAAAAAGACTGGGGATTTGTGATTGATTACCTGGATGTTTTAATCAATCAGGAATATAAATCGGGTAACCGGCTAACTGTTAGTGCTAATTTGGTTGAGGATTTTTCAAGTTTATCGAAATCGGAATTGGCTAATTCTCCAAAAGTTGAATTTGTAAAGGATGTATTTGATTTTGGAGAATTAACTCAAGGTGAAAAAGCAGAATATTCTTTCACAATGAAGAATATGGGTAAATCTGATTTGATTATCAGAAAAACTAAAGCTTCATGTGGATGTACAGCTATTGCTCCGAGCACTAAGATTGTTAAAGCAGGTGAAGCATCGGAAATTAAAGTGGTATTTAATTCCAGAGGAAAAAGAGGCCGTCAAAATAAAATGATCACTGTGATTACAAATGACCCTGTTGATTCGGAAGTAAAACTTCGTATTTCGGGAAATGTGGTGATGCCTAAAACGAATTAATTGAGATTCTAAAATTAAGTTGTGAAACGTTCATGCCAAGGTGTTTTGACACTCAGGGGGATGATTCCGGAATGGTAATCCCGAGCTTTCGTGACCAAATAGCAAATAAAAACAAATAATAATCATATGAAATTATAATCATATGAAAGGCTTTTCCATCAGGAAAAGCCTTTTTTGTTGCTGACAAACATATACACTTTTCATGATGTTTACTAAATCATTACTTTGTAAATTTATAACTTCGCAAACAGAAACGAAAGGAAATTTCTTGTCATGACAGATAAAAATAAAAGAGATCATATCGAAAATGCACCTGATTACAAGGCGCTCAAAGTAAATAAAGGGATAAGTAAACCACCATCTATTAATCCAAGGATTGCAGATAGACTTATAAAGAATAAGCGTAAAAAACATTCTGTTGAGGATTATGTGCAGGGTATTTTAGATGGGAATATTGGGATGTTAAGTCAGGCAATAACTCTTATCGAAAGTTCAAAACATGAACATCAATCCGTAGCTCAGGAAATTATTGAAAGGTGTTTGCCTTATTCCGGAAAGTCTGTCAGGATTGGAGTAACAGGAGTTCCTGGAGCCGGGAAAAGTACCTTTATTGAAGCATTTGGAAAACATGTAACCGGACATGGGCATAAATTGGCAGTATTGGCAATTGACCCAAGTAGTGAAAGGAGCAAGGGTAGCATTTTGGGAGATAAAACGCGGATGGAGGAGTTGGCAGTTGATCCCAAAGCTTATATCCGGCCTTCACCTTCGGCCGGATCTTTAGGTGGAGTTGCACGCAAAACCCGCGAAAGTTTAATTCTTTGCGAAGCTGCTGGTTTCGATACAATTTTGATCGAAACAGTTGGTGTAGGACAGTCGGAAACAGCTGTACATTCTATGGTAGATTTCTTTTTACTGATTAAAATTGCCGGTGCCGGTGATGAATTGCAGGGAATTAAGCGGGGAATTATGGAGATGGCCGATGCGATCAGCATTAATAAGGCCGATGGGAATAATATTCACAAAGCTCAATTGGCAAGAGTTCAATTCGAAAATGCCCTGCATTTATTTCCTCAATCACCTTCGGGGTGGATTCCTAAAGTACTTACCTGTTCTTCTATAGAGAAAACCGGTATTGATGCGATTTGGGATAATATTATGGAGTATTGCTGTCATACGCAGCAAAATGGATACTTTGATCAGCGAAGAAGTGAACAGGCTAAATATTGGATGTATGAAACTATTAATGAGCAATTACGTGATAGGTTTTATCATTTGGAATTAATAAAAGGGCAAATTCCTGATTTTGAAAAGAAGGTTTTGAATGATGAGATGAGCTCTTTTGTTGCGGCACACAAACTATTGGATGCTTATTTTAGTGATGTAAAAAATAAAGAATAAAGCACTTGGTTTACTGAAAAACTTTTCTTTTTATTGTTTTATTTGGTAGTTTTAATGTCTAATAAAAAAAACAGATCAAAATACTTAATCACATGAAGAAAATTTTTATCGCAATTGCAGCGATTGGCCTTTTTTTAGGCTCTTGTACATCTAAAGATCAGTACAAATTAACTGGAAAAGTTGAAGGTATGACTGAAGGGAAAGTTTATCTTTCTAAACTTCAGGATAATAAATTGGAGAAAACAGATTCAACAGAAATGACTGCAACAGGTTTTTCTTTCGAGGGAACTGTTGCATCTCCGGATCTTTACTACCTTGAATTGGAGGGGCAGCGAGGCGCAATTCAATTGTTTCTTGAGAATACAGCAATTACTGTTGATGCTAATGTTGAAAATTTAAGGGAAGCTAAGGTTACAGGTTCTTTAAATCAAGATGTTTTAACAAATTTTGGTGCATTGCAGAAAGGATTTCAGGAAAAACAACAAGCTTTATATTCTGAATATCAAAAAGCAGCGGAAGCAAAGAATCAGGTTGCTATGGATTCTATCGAAGCAGAATTTAATAAATCAGAAGCTGATAAATTTACTGCAAGTAAGGAATTTTTAAAGTTGAATGGAAACACTGCAGCGGCAGCATTCGTTGCCTACAGAATTGCATCTCCGCTTGAAGTTGCCGAAATGGAAGAAGTTTACGCTGTGTTAGGAGAGAACGCTCTTAAATCATCTTACGCAGGATTACTTAAGGATAAAATTGAGGTGTTGAAAAAAGTTTCTGTTGGGCAACCTGCTCCTGATTTTACTTTAAATACCACAGAAGGAAAACCACTTAGCTTATCTTCTTTTAAAGGTAAGGTTGTTGTAATTGACTTTTGGGCATCATGGTGCGGGCCTTGCAGAGGGGAAAATCCCAATGTGGTTAAGATGTATACTGAGCTTCATCCTAAGGGAGTTGAGATTTTAGGTGTGTCTTTAGATGATAAGAAAGAAAAATGGTTAAAAGCGATTGAAGACGATGGGTTAGTTTGGAATCATGTATCTGATTTGAAAGGCTGGGAATCTTCTGCCGCTAAATTATATGGTATTAGTGGAATTCCTGCTACAGTAATCGTTGATCAAAACGGAGTTATTGTGGCAAAAAATCTAAGAGGTGAGGAATTAAAAGCAGCCATTGAGAAATTGGTTCAGTAGTTTTTATAGATAAAAGCATTTTTGACCCGAGAGATAATTAAATTTATCTTTCGGGTCATTTTTTGTTAAATGAGTTGGTTTTCACTAAATTCAAGTTCTGAATTCATTCGGTTATCTGTGTGATATACAATGAAAATTTAAACGGAAAATCTTTGTGGAAACAAAAAAACATCTACTTTTGTTATTTAAAGTAGATCTAAATAAAACAATATCCCCAAAACTTAGAAATGCACTTAGTAAATAAATTTATTCTGATCTTGCTTGCAGGAATTACAATGTCTTGTCAGTCAGGTAAAATCGAGAAGGACCCAAATTTGATATCGGTAAGTATATTGCCTCAAAAATATTTCATTGAGCGGATTGCAGGTGATGATTTTAAAGTGAATGTTTTGATTCCTCCGGGAGCCAGTCCGGCAACTTATGAGCCAACGCCAATGCAAATGAAAGATGTTGCCAAATCAATTGCATATCTTAGAATTGGATATATTCCCTTCGAAACTGTTTGGCTGGATAATTTATTGGAAGGAACAGATGGTATTAAACTTATTGATCTTTCGAAAGACATCGAATTGATCAAAGGTCAGGAGAAGCATGGCGATCATTTTCATGAAGGTGGAATTGATCCTCATATTTGGTCATCACTAAAATCAGTAAAAATACTTAGCAAGAACTTGTATCAGGAACTAATTAAAATGGCTCCTGAAAAGAAGGATATTTATGAAAAAAATTATCAGCAGTTTCTTTCTGAAATAGAAGAATTAGATCAGGTAGCTGAAGCTTCTTTGAGTAATAAAAAAGGAATGTCATTTATGATTTTTCATCCGGCTTTGACCTATTTGGCAAGGGATTATAACCTAAATCAAATATCTGTAGAGATGGATGGCAAAGAGCCTTCTCCAACTCATATGAAACACTTGGTAGAGGAAGCTCAGCGATTAAGTATAAAGCATGTTTTTGTTCAGAAACAATTTAATGTTGAGAATGCCAAAGCAATTGTTGCCGAAATTAATGGCGATGTTGTTGTTATTGATCCTTTGGCAGAAGACTGGCTGACAGAAATGAAACGAATCATTACTATACTTAAAGACTGAAATTGTCGGAAATGAAAAAAATTCTGGAATTAAAATCGCTGACTGCAGGATACGATGAAAAGATTGTATTGAAAGGAGTGAATTTGGTGGTGAAAGAAAATGATTTTTTGGGAATTATCGGTCCTAACGGTGGAGGTAAAACAACGCTGTTAAAAGTCATTTTGGGTACTATAAAGCCTGTTGAGGGAGAAATACTGCCGGATGGTAATGACAGATGTATTATTGGGTATTTGCCTCAAATCAATCAAATTGATAATAAGTTTCCTATTCCAGTTAAAGAGGTTGTTCTTTCTGGATTAATGTCTCATAAAAAGATATTTGGAAGATATAATAGTGAGAACAAGAGGCGTGCGGATGAATTAATGACGCAAATGGGCATTATTCATTTGAAGAATAAAAATATTGGAGAGTTGTCTGGCGGACAATTGCAGCGTGTGTTTTTGTGCAGAGCAATTATTGCAGATCCGAAGTTGTTGATTTTAGATGAGCCGGATACTTATGTGGATAGCAATTTTGAAGGAGAGTTGTATGAAATTCTTCATCATTTAAATTCTCATATGGCCATTATCATTGTTTCTCATGATGTTGGAACAATATGTTCTCATGTAAAGTCAATTGCTTGTGTGAATGAAACGCTATGTTACCATGATTCGAATGTGATATCGCAAGAGCAGTTGATGGCCTATAATTGCCCGATTGATTTAATAACACATGGCGAAGTTCCTCACCGAGTACTAAAGCATCACAAGTAAGATATGAACGAACTAATAGAGTTATTTCAATATAATTTCTTTCTAAACGCAGTTGGAGCAGCAATTCTGGCGAGTATTTCCTGTGGAATTATTGGTTCTTATATTGTTGCACGAAGAGTTGTTTTTATCAGTGGCGGAATTACACATGCCTCTTTCGGAGGAATTGGCCTTGCCTGGTATTTAGGATTGAATCCGGTATTTGGAGCTGCGGTTTTTGGTGTGTTATCTGCTTTAGGAATTGAATGGATCTCGAAAAAAACTGACGTGAGACAAGATTCTGTTATTGGAATTTTATGGGCTTTTGGAATGGCTTTGGGTATCCTTTTTATTTACATGACACCTGGTTATGCGCCCAATTTAATGAGTTTTTTATTCGGGAATATTTTAACTGTCGGAGCCTTGGATTTATACCTGCTTTTAGGTTTATGTGTATTCACAATTGCTGTATTTTTCTTCTTGTTACGGCCAATTTTATTTGTTGCCTTCGATGAAGAATTTGCACGAACACAGAAAGCTCCGGTTCAGTTTTTAAATTATTTACTGATATCATTGGTGGCTTTGACCATTGTTTTAAATATTAGAGTGGTTGGAATTATTCTGGTGATTTCTTTTTTGACAATTCCGCAAACCATAGCCAATATGTTTACGAATGATTTTAAGAAAATGATCTTCGGATCGATAGCATTTGGAATTTTGGGATCGTTTATTGGCTTGCTGGTTTCTTATCGAATTAATGCACCTTCAGGAGCAACAATTATTTTTTCGTTTGTGATTCTGTTTGTGATAGCAAAACTTGTTCAATTAGTAATGATTTCGGTTAGGCGGAAAAATTTGGCTTAATTCAATTGAAGAGGGTAAATCTTCTGAATTAAGAAAGAATATATAAATTAGTAAAACAAAATTTGTACTAATATAAACAACAAAATAAAATGAGTTACGATTTAATAGTAGTAGGAAGTGGTCCAGGTGGTTACGTAGCCGCCATTCGCGCTTCACAATTGGGTTTGAATGTTGCAGTTGTTGAACGCGCCGAATTGGGTGGGATTTGTTTAAACTGGGGTTGTATTCCAACCAAATCTTTGCTGAAATCAGCACAAGTATTTGAATATATGAAACATGCCGGAGATTATGGATTAACAATTGAAGGCGAGGTTAAACCTGATTTTGAAAAGGTGGTTGCCCGTAGTCGTGGCGTGGCTGAAAAAATGAGTGGTGGCATTCAGTACCTGCTTAAAAAGAACAAAATTGAGGTAATCAATGGTTTTGGAAAATTAGTAGCTAATAAAACGGTTGAAGTTACGGCCGAAGATGGAACTAAATCCAATCATGAAGCAAAGCATATTATTTTGGCAACAGGAGCGCGTTCCCGCGAATTGCCAAATCTTCCACAGGATGGAAAAAACATTATCGGATACCGCAAAGCATTAACTTTGGAGAAATTGCCTAAATCAATGATTGTAGTTGGTTCCGGAGCAATTGGATCGGAGTTTGCATACTTCTATTCTACTATGGGAACTCAGGTTACTTTAGTAGAATTTTTGCCGGAAATTCTTCCTGTTGAAGATGAAGAGGTATCGAAGCAAATGGGACGTAGTTTCAAGAAGAATAAAATTAAAGTCATGACCAATTCTACAGTTGAATCGGTAGAAGGGGCAGATGGCAATCTAAAAGTGAATATTAAAAATAAGAAAGGCGAAATTGAAGTTCATGAGTGCGAAATCGTGCTTTCAGCAGTGGGAATTGCGCCTAATACTGAAAATATTGGTTTGGAAGAGGTAGGAGTGGCTACTGAAAATGGCAGAGTTCTTGTTGACGACTATTTCAGAACCAATGTGGAAGGTGTTTATGCAATTGGTGATATAATAAAAGGACCTGCTTTGGCTCACGTTGCTTCAGCCGAAGGAATTTGTTGCGTTGAGAAGATTGCCGGAATGAATGTTGAGCCAATTGATTATACAACCATTCCCGGATGTACATATACAGTTCCTGAAGTTGCATCGATGGGATTGACCGAAAAAGCTGCGAAAGAAGCCGGATACGAGTTGAAGATTGGTAAATTCCCATTTTCTGCATCGGGAAAAGCAAGTGCGGCCGGAGCCAACGAAGGATTTGTTAAACTTGTATTTGATGCTAAGTATGGTGAATTGCTGGGAGCTCATATGGTGGGCGCTAACGTAACCGAAATGATTGCAGAACTGGTTACTGCCCGTAAGCTGGAAACAACAGGTCATGAATTGATTAAGGCGATTCATCCGCATCCAACCATGTCGGAAGCTGTCATGGAAGCCGCCGCTGCTGCTTACGATGAGGTGATTCACATTTAAGAGACACGAAAATAATGCCGTATAAAAAGCCATCCTTTAGTTTATAGGGTGGCTTTTCTATTAAAATCAGGCGTTTTTTTAGATTCGTTTTTTTAAGTTTGTGAGAATTAATTTAAAACTTCAACCGACTAACTACAAAAAAAATGAAGAAATTTTTATTGGTACCTATTCTTGCATTGACATTCAGTACCATGTCAATTGGACAAAATAAGGGAACTGTAGATGCTAAAATGTTGAACGAGATTCGTTCAAGTTTCAAATTGGATGCTTCGAGCAGAGCAATTCAAAATGCAATTACCAATTCGGAAAGCATTAGAGAGCTGTCTCTGAATCATGAAAAGATTGGGAAAACAGATCACTTTTTCAAATACAGAGTTGATGTAAAGGGAATTACGAATCAGGAAAGTTCAGGCAGATGTTGGATGTTTACTTCTATGAACACAATTCGTCCGGAAGTAATGAAAAAATTTAATTTGAATTCATTCGATTTTTCTCACAACTACAACTATTTCTGGGATTTGTTTGAGAAATCAAATTTGTTTCTTGAGAATATAATTGCAACTGCTGATCGTACGATGGATGATCGGGAAGTTGTTCTTTATTTTAAAGGCCCTGTTGATGACGGTGGCGTTTGGAATTCTTTTTTTAACATAGCTAAAAAATATGGTGTTGTTCCGGCGGAAGTAATGCCGGAAACAAAGGTGAGCAATAAAACCCGAGAAATCACCAGCTTGATCAATGAAAAACTAAGAGGAGAGGGATACAAGCTTCGTAATATGATTGCTGAAAAAGCATCGGTGAAAGATATTGCATTGGCGAAAATGAACGCTTTAAAATCAATTTACCGCATGCTGGCTTTAAGTTTGGGCGAACCTCCGGTAAATTTTTCATGGAGATTTAAGGATGCTGACGGAAAAATCAGCGAAAGTAAAATGTATACTCCTAAAGAATTTTTGGCTGAAATTAATCCCGATTTTGCGAATACTGAATTGGTGATGATCATGAATGATCCGACCCGTGACTATTATAAGGTATACGAAATTAAGAATTACAGAAATGTTGAGGAAGGAATAAATTGGACGTATTTAAATCTTCCGAATGATGAGATTAAGAAGTTTGCAATGGCTTCTATCAAGAACAATGAAGCAATGTATGCATCCTGCGATGTAGGAAAACAGCACAACAGAAAAGCAGGTGTACTGGATTTGAATACCTATGATTATGAGTCTTTAATGGGCGTTGAATTCGATATGGATAAAAAAGCCAGAGTTTTGACTCGTCAATCCGGTTCTTCTCATGCAATGGCATTGATTGGCGTTGATGTTGATGAAAATGAAGTGCCTGTGAAATGGGAATTTGAAAATTCGTGGGGAAGTACCTCAGGAAATAATGGATATTTAACTTTCACAGATGAATGGTTCTCGGAATATATGTTTCGTGTGGTAATCAACAAAAACTATTTGGATGAGAAAGCGAAGGAGGCACTTAAAACCACTCCGATATTACTGCCGGTTTGGGATTATATGTTTTAGGCTCAGCCCAAAATAAATTTATAGTAAAAGAACCTCGAAACTGAGGTTCTTTTTTGGTTTGTGACTTGTCTGTAGTGACAAGGAGCTATGTTGAGCTAATGAATAACATTTAGATTTAATAGCTGACCTATTTTTTGAGCTTCCAGTTTGGCTTCCAATAAATCTTTACACCTTTTAAAAGGAACTTTTCGATTGCGGTTTTTCAGAAATAAAACCACAAAGCAATCATCTGTCTTCAAATTCGTTTCTTTTTGTTCGGGAATATAGGAATCCCGCAGAATAATAGATGAGATTCCGGCAACACGGTCAATATTTTGCAAACTTCTCCACGAGCCCGATTTGAATAGTCCAAAGTAGGAGTAGTAGAACTTGTATTTTTTATCGTCCTTGTCCAGGTAGATTCCAGAGTAGGAAAATGCCATAAACGATCCGATTAGAATTAATAATAGTGTGAGAGGGAGAATGGATGAATAAATTCCCACAAGCATGATTATCCAGCCAAGTATCGATCCCGCTTGCCCAAATAGTTTATCGAGTTTGTTATGAATCATCTTTTTGGTTATTTAGTTTAATTACTATATAACCGTAATTGATACCAATTTACCCTACTTCTGTTTTATCCTTATTTTTTAAGGGTGAAAACGTGGTTCCGAATATTGATTTGGGAGTAGTAATTTCATTAATAAGTTTTTCTTATTGACATATGATTTTTAATAATCTGAATGATGTGATATTTGTATCAGAGAATTAGAAATAATATTAATAAACTAAAAATAAGAAAACATGAAAAACAGTAAAAGTAACCTGGAAGTAGTAGAATTAAATGCAAAAGAAAGAGAAGTAGAGCAATTGCAAATATTGTTGGCCAATTATCAATTGTATTATCAGAATTTACGCAATTTTCATTGGAATGTAGGGGGAAACGATTTTTTTGAGCTGCATGCCAAATTTGAAGAGTTGTATGTTGATGCCAGCGATAAAGTAGATGAAATTGCAGAGCGGGTATTAACATTGGGAGGTCATCCTTTGGGAAATTTTTCCGATTACGTTGCCATTTCAACCATTCAGGAAGCCAACTCAAATTGTTCAGGTACCGATATGGTGAAACAAATAATTCAGTCGCACAATATTTTAATCGGGAAGGTAAAAGAAGTATTAATTCAGGCAAATGAAAATGAGGATGAAGGAACTTTAGATATTCTGCCAGCCTATGTTTCTTATTTTGAGAAGCTAAACTGGATGTTTAAAGCTTATTTGCGCTAAAATAAAATGCCTCCAATTTTTATTGGAGGCATTTTTTATATCTTATTCAAAATCCAGAACAATAGGAGAATACATGTAGTTTTCCATGTAATCTTCCATTTTATTGGTGATTTTATTCGTAAATACAATTCGTTGTGATTTGGGAAGATTATCAGATAGTCGATTAATATCCGAAACAATTTGTTCTTTTATAATCATCTCAGCATCATCAATGGCAACTATTTTTAAATTGCTGAGATTGATTCCGCTAAATGAGTACAATTCGTTGAATTTTCTTGCTGTCGCGATAACAATATCCGAACCGGCATAGATCAAATCGCGAAGCTTGTGTAAATTTCCCGCATCACCTTCGCTAAATATCCGCAGGCTGGTATTGTGACTTAGCGCCAGAAACTGTTCTTTCAGTTGAATTGCCTTCTCTCTATCCGAAACAACAACAATGGCTCTGGGTACATCCTCAAATTCAGCTTTGAGCTGCTGAATAATACCAATAATTATGGTATGGGTTTTTCCGGATTCATCAGGAGCTTTAACAAATAAATCAACACCGCTTTTTATTTTTGAGATGCAACTCTTTTGAACTTCTGTTGGAGTTTCAAAACCATATTCTTCAATAGCTTCTAAAAGCTGTGGATCTAATTTTTTTAAAAACATTGGGGGATTGTATTTTTTGTATTCAATGCAAAATTACTAAATATACCATCATTAGAAACTTTATAGTGATATTTGAAAGAAAGAGGCAGGTAGAGTTGTCTCTTTTCTTATTCTATAAAGGTTTACAGCAAACTCTACTTACCTTTTTTTTATTTGTAAGATAAACACCCAAAAGAATACATGCCATACATGTCAGATGCAGAATAGTAATGGTTTCGCCATCAATAACGCCCCAGAAAACAGCAAAAACAGGAATGATGTAGGTTACCGATGAGGCGTAAATTGCAGAACTGTATCTGATTAAGCTATTCATTAACAGCATGGCAAGAGCAGTTCCAATTATTCCTAAAGCCGCCAATGCAAGAAAATGAATTGGCCAGTTTGGTGATTGAAGAACAGGTTCGAAATCTGTTGTTGCCAGATAGATTAATGCTGCAGGACCGGTAAAAAAGAAAGCCAAAGAGGTAATCTGAATACCCGTTAAATGAGATAATTTCGATTTAATTTCGTTGATGTTGATTCCGTAAAATACGGTGGCGAGAACAATTAGCAAGGCATGGCTGTTCACATTTCCCAAAGCCAACTCCTTACCTGAAGTAATTAAGCCCAAAGCACCAATTAGTCCGATCACCAAACCTGTAACCTGCAGCCATTTGAATTTAGTTTTGTGTAGCAGTATTCCAATGGCTAATGTGAATATTGGAGTAAGAGAATTCAACATGCCAGCCAATGCACTGTCAATTTGAGTTTGTGCCTTGGTAAACAGAAAAGCCGGGATAAAACTTCCAATAAAGCCAGCAATCAAAAGACTTTTTAAATCTTTTTTTTTCAGAAACTTTAAATTCTTAACTGAATAAGGCAAAAGCACCAGCGAGGCCAAAAGCATACGGATGCCTGCTGCCTGTTCGCTGCTAAAACTTTTCAATCCAATTTTCATCAGAATAAAAGAAGATCCCCAAATAAAGGCGAGCAACAGTAAAATTAAGAATTGAAACCAAGCTTTGTTCCAGTGCATAGTGTAGTGTTTTTTAGGATGTCAAAAATACTAGAAATTAGTTATATAACAAGAAGTCGGGATGGCTAATATAAAATGAGAGGAAAAACTAATTTTCTAAAAATAAACCCCCGATATCAGTTTATCGGGGGTTTGTGTGAAAAAACAGATTGAGGTTTTGCGCAAAAACCAACAATTGATCGTCGTTTAATTTTGCAAGACATTGTGGTAGTAACTTAATCTCACCTCTTTATTCCGTTTTTTGGTAAAAGGTAACCCTTAAAAAGGAATTATTTTTTTAATTGGTTTACAGTCAACTTTATTTTATTCAGAGCTTCCTCTACTACAGATCGGGGACAACCAATATTTATGCGCAGGTATCCCTCTCCTTCGGGTCCAAATTTAGTGCCGTCGTTCACAGCCAATCCTGCTTTGTTAATCAATAAATCATGAAGGTCTTTGGTCGAAATTCCCAGCGACCTGTAATCCAGCCAAAGCAAATAAGTTGCCCCGGGTTCAACCAGTTTTATTTCGGGAATGTATTCCTGCAGATACGTTCTTAGAAAATCAACATTGCCTTTTAAGTAGACCATTAGCTGATCCAGCCATTCAGCACCTTCCTCGTAACCCGCCTGCATGGCAACGTGTCCAAATAAATTTCCCAAATCCAAATGCAGGGCCGATACCATTTTCTTGTATTTTTTTCGAAATTCAGGATTCGCAATAATAATTACAGAACTTGCCAGACCTGCAACATTAAAAGTTTTCGAAGGCGCAATACAGGTAACTGTTCTTTGATTTAAATCCTTTGACAGCGAAGCCAGCGGAATGTGTTGGTATCCTTCAAAAATTAAATCCTGATGAATTTCATCAGAAATAATAAAGAAATCATAAGTTTTGGCAAGATCTCCAAGTTGAAGCAATTCTTTTTTGGTCCACACTCTGCCAACAGGATTGTGAGGATTGCATAGGATCAATGCTTTTAATCCCTGTTTCGCCAATTCCTCCAGCTGATTAAAATCCATTTCGTAACCCGTCTCTGTTCTTATCAAAGGATTGTAAACCAGCTCTCGCTTGGTGTCATTTACAACATGATAGAAAGGGTGGTAAACCGGAGGTTGAACAGCTATTTTATCACCTTCGTTGGTTAAGCTCATTAGTAAAAGCGACAAACCGGTAACCACACCCGGACTTGTTGATATCCATTTTTTACGAACAGACCAGTTGTGTCTGGTTTGAAGCCATGTTTGAATGCTTCCAATACAATCGTCGCTGCGAAACGAATAGCCGTAAATTTCATGATTTGCTCTTTTTATAATGGCATCGGAAATGCACGGGGGCACTTTAAAATCCATATCGGCTACCCATAGGGGAAGAAGATCTTTTTTCCCAAAGAATGCATCAAGTTTATCGTACTTTATGCAGTCCGTATTTTTTCTATCAATAATTTCATCAAAATTGTAACGCATATTTTCTTTTTTTAAGAAGAGTGAATTTAGATAAAAGGCTCAACTAAAAAAAGACTTTCAGGAGTAAGATTTTTGATGATAAAGAAATCGTTCGGGGTATTGTTTTCTTTTGGATAAATGTAAACGTGTGGTCTGAGTGAGTTTTACGGTAATTCTTTACCCGATTCGGCAATCAGTTCAACAATACCAGAGCCATACACACCTAACTCCCAATAGTGTCTGTTTATGCATCCGGAAGGACAATCACCCCAGCCATAGCTGTAAATCAGGTGAATGAAATCGGAAGTGTAATCTATAATTTCAATTTGAGATCCATCGCCTATGCATAAAGTTGATTTCGCAGAAAGTATGAAAGGGATTTTCTTCAGTTCGGAGGCCAATGCCAAATGATTAATCCCGGTTTCCGATCGATATTTGTATTGATTATTTCCAAGGGAATCAAGACTGATATTGTACTCGTAGATGTAATCATCCAGTTGCCTGTGATCCGAATAGCCATTATGATACCAGGAATTGATATGAGTATTTATAGTGTCTGAGCTTAGTATGCCTTCGTGCAGCTGAACGGGGCAAAGAGCATGAATCTGATATTCTCTGATTTCATGAGCCGATTGCAGTAAAGAATCCAAAAAGACCATTTGAAGAGCTGATATGACTGGCGCTACATGGGATTCATTGATCTCGATATTGTTTAATTCCCTGGTTTCTTCATTTAAGTACAGGTTTAAACAAAGAAGTTTGGCATCGTCCAAAAGAATTTGAAAAGTTGAGTCAGAAACTCTGGAGTCCTGAATGATATCAGTAGGAAAATCGATCGTAGTTTCACCATCACATGCAGCAAAGAATATGCCTGCCAAAAAGGAAGAGAGAATAAAAAGGTAGTTTTTCATTCTATTTGATTTTGGAAAAAGGTTCGTAATAGCCTTACGTGTTGTGATGCAATAGCTTATCTGTTATATAACGGATTCGAAATGAATTTGTTGCATTTTTATCTGAAAAAAAGGAATAAATAGTTGATTTAAATTATTTAGAATCATTCTTGATCAATGGTGGATTTTTGATGATGTAAACAGGTGTTTTTTCGGAACATTTCTGATTGAATTAGAGTAGAATCTTATACTTTTGGTAACCAATAAAAGATCAGGCATGACAACATATACTTCATTAAAAAATACTTTCATTATTATCGTTCTTCTGGGAGGAATCTACATGGCGGCTCAATTGTTTAATTATTCGAAGATTGATGATCCGGCAAAAGAGCATATTGGAAGCGAATACATGAGTAAATACAATGTGTACGCTTTAAAAACGCCCGATAAAATGACTTTTGCCGGTGAAAATGTACCATTGGAAAGGTGGGATGTGAAAGAATCTTTTGATAGAGAACTGTTGGTAAATACCTACTGGCAATCGCAGACACTTCTCTTTATTAAAAGAGCCAATCGTTATTTTCCCATTATCGAACCAATTCTGAAAGAGCAGGGTGTACCCGATGATTTTAAATATTTGGCATTGATCGAAAGCGGATTGGTTCCTACTGCAGAATCATCGGCAGGTGCTGTAGGAATATGGCAATTTATGAAGGGAACAGCTAAAGATTATGGTTTGGAGGTTGAAACAGAGGTGGATGAGAGATACAATGTTGAAAAATCGACCATCGCGGCCTGTAAGTATCTGAAGAAGTCGTATGATAAGTATGGAACCTGGAGTTTGGTTGCAGCATCCTACAATGCGGGCAGAAGGTTTATCGATAAACAATTGCAGCTGCAGGATGCAGGGGATTATTTTGATTTGCTTTTAGGGGAAGAAACAGGTAGATATGTATTTCGTATTATGGCTATTAAACGAATAATGGAGAATACGGATGAATTTGGATTTAGATACAGGGCATCCGATTTGTATCCAAATATCCCAACTCGTAAAGTGAAAGTTTCGGGAAATGTTGATGATTTTGCTGTCTTTGCAAAGGAAAATGGGGTTAATTATAAGATACTAAAGTATTTTAACCCTTGGCTTCGAAAAGCTTATCTAACAAATTTATCTAAAAAAGAGTACGAAATTACACTTCCTGCCAAAGGATATATTAATTTTGCATTTTCTGAATATAAAAGCCCTTCAGATTCTGTTGCGGTAAAGTAGCAAATTAAAGGGTGTAAAAGGAGATTGTAAATTGAGTATCAAAGACAGCAAGAATAGAAATGGGGAAGAGCGTCTGGAAACTGAAAGCATTGAGGTTTTTGGTGCCCGTGTTCATAACCTCAAAAATATAGATGTAAGCATCCCAAGGAATCAACTTTCGGTAATTACAGGATTAAGCGGAAGTGGAAAATCCTCTTTGGCTTTCGATACAATTTATGCCGAAGGTCAGAGGAGATACATAGAAACTTTTTCGGCCTATGCCAGACAGTTTTTGGGCGGAATGGAGCGTCCGGATGTAGATAAAATTACTGGTTTGAGTCCGGTAATTTCCATCGAACAAAAAACGACCAATAAAAATCCTCGTTCCACAGTTGGAACCATTACCGAATTATATGATTTTCTTCGACTTCTTTATGCCAGAGCAGGTATAGCCTATTCTTACGAAACGGGCGAGGAAATGGTGAAATATACCGATGAGCAGATTATCAATTTAATTCATGAAAAGTTCAGCGATAAAAGAATTCTTATTCTTGCTCCAATTGTAAAAGGCCGTAAAGGTCATTATAAAGAGTTGTTTGAGCAGATCAGGAGTAAAGGATTTCTCTACGCGCGTGTTGATGGTGAAATTGTTGAGCTGTACCATGGCTATAAAGTCGATCGGTATAAAAATCATGACATTGAAGTTTTGATTGATAAGTTGGTAGTTGAGGAGGTTGGAGATAAGCGTCTGAAGGAATCTGTGCAAACCGCAATGAAACATGGAAAGGGAATTACCATGATACTGGATAAGGATACTGATGAAGTGAGGTTTTACAGTCGCCTGCTGATGTGTCCTACCACTGGAATTTCCTACAATACTCCGGCACCGCATAGTTTTTCATTCAATTCTCCGCATGGAGCTTGTCCAAAATGTAAAGGTTTGGGGCGGGTAAATGCCATCGATATGGATAAGATTATTCCGGATGCGAATTTGAGTATTCGTGAAGGTGGAATTGTTCCTTTGGGAAAATATAAAAATTCATTGATATTTTGGCAGCTCGAAGCGATTGGCCGAAAGTATCATTTTGTGATGGATACGCCCATAAAAGAAATACCCGATGAGGCGCTAAGCATTATTTTGGATGGTTCCAGCGAAACATTCAAATTGGAAAATACACCATTGGGCGCATCTTCCAATTACTTTCTTAGTTTCGATGGAGTGATTAAGTACATTTCAAATCAGGAAAGCAATGTAACATCGAAAAAAGCTAAAAAATGGGCGGAGCAATTTATCATCACAAAAGTTTGCGAATCCTGTAATGGCAATCGTCTTAAAAGAGAATCTCTTCATTTTAAAATCCACGATAAAAATATCTCAGATGTATCAACGATGGATCTGGGCTTGTTGAGTGAATGGTTTCGGGATTTGGAACAGCACTTAAATGAAAAACAGCAAATTATAGCTCAGGAGATATTAAAGGAAATCCGATCACGTTTAGGCTTCCTGATTGATGTTGGTTTGGAGTATCTGTCTCTTAACAGAAGTTCTGTTACTCTTTCGGGTGGAGAATCGCAGCGCATTCGACTTGCTACCCAAATAGGTTCTCAGTTGGTTAATGTGCTCTATATTCTCGATGAGCCAAGTATTGGTTTGCATCAAAGAGACAATCAGCGGCTGATTTATTCACTGCAGCAACTGCGAGATTCGGGGAATTCAGTAATTGTTGTTGAGCACGATAAGGATATGATTCTGTCAGCCGACTATGTGGTTGATATGGGACCATTTGCCGGAAAGCATGGTGGAGAGGTTGTGGTTGCAGGAACACCTTCTGATATTTTAAAAGGTGATAGTTTAACTGCCCACTACTTAAATGGTGATAAGAAAATTATCATTCCTGAAAGCAGACGGGAAGGGAATGGAAAAACAATAAGCCTGAAAGGTTGTACGGGGAATAATCTGAAAAATGTAAATGTTACTTTGCCTTTGGGTAAATTTATTTGCGTTACCGGTGTTTCGGGAAGTGGCAAGTCAAGCTTGATAAATGGAACACTGCAGCCAATTTTATCTCAGCATTTTTATCGGTCGGTTGCAGATCCTTTGCCGTACGAAAAAATTAGCGGGATAAAGAATATCGACAAGGTTGTAGAGGTGAATCAATCGCCTTTAGGTCGCACACCGAGATCCAATCCGGCTACATACACCAATTTATTTGGTGATATCAGAAAGTTATACGAGAAATTACCGGAGTCGCAGATTCGTGGATACAAGGCCGGACGATTCTCTTTCAATGTGAAAGGCGGCCGATGCGAAACCTGTCAGGGGGCTGGAGTTCGGTCCATCGAAATGAATTTTCTGCCTGATGTTTACGTGCATTGTGATGAGTGCAACGGAAAGCGTTACAACAGGGAAACTTTAGAGGTGCGTTACAAAGGAAAATCGATTGGCGATGTTCTGGATATGACCATTAATCAATCGGTGGAATTTTTTGAACACATTCCTGCTATTCAAATGAAACTGAAGGTTCTTCAGGATGTTGGATTGGGATATATAACTCTTGGACAGCCATCTACAACTCTTTCGGGAGGTGAGTCGCAAAGGGTGAAACTGGCAACAGAGCTGGCCAAAAGAGATACCGGGCAAACTATGTACATTCTCGATGAGCCAACTACAGGTTTGCATTTCGAAGATGTGAGAGTTTTGCTTGAGGTATTGAACCGATTGGTGAATAAAGGAAATACAGTTGTAGTGATAGAGCACAATATGGATGTAATTAAAGTTGCCGACCACGTAATTGATATTGGAGTTGAAGGAGGTCGGAATGGTGGCGAAATCTTGTTTGAGGGTACACCCGAAGATCTGCTTGCATGCAAGAAATCATTTACTGCTCAGTTTCTGAAAGATGAAATGAAATAATTTACAATTGAAATTTAATGAAAAGGATCTCTAAATAGAGATCCTTTTGTTTTTATTAAATTGGGATTGTGTGAAGCTTAACAAAAATTAACCCGACAGCTTTTAAATGTGACATCCTAATTGTTATCTTTAAAAACAGTATAATCATAACCGGGCACATTGTAAATTTAGAATTCTATGGGAAAATTGATTGATATTTATTTTGAAGATATAAAAGAGAAAAGATCTTATCCAATTGGCACCAATCTTCAGACAATACTTGCAGATCTCAAGCCACAACCTAATGGGGCTGTGCTTGGAGCAATGGTTAATAATAAGCTTAAAGAGTTAAGTTATGAAATTTACAAGCCTAAAAATGTAAAGTTTGTGGATGGAACACATCCAGATGGGCGCAGAATGTACGTCCGTTCATTGTGTTTCCTTCTTTACAAGGCAGTTCATGATTTGTATCCAAAAGCAGGTTTCAGGGTCGAGCATTCAATTTCGAATGGCTTGTATTGTCGGATAACAGATAAGAACATACTGCTTACGCCTGATGATATTGAAAATATAAAAGAGAGAATGATTGAGATCATGGAGGCTGATCTGCCTTTTGTTCGAGAAGAAATTGAAACAGAGAAAGCAATAGAATTATTCGAAGCTCAGGGCTTGAAAGAGAAAACCAGTCTGTTTCGCACCCGGGGAAATCTATTCACATCCGTTTACCATTTAGGCGATAGTGTTGATTATTTTTATGGTTTTTTGGTTCCGTCTACAAGCAAACTGAAGGTGTTTGATTTATTGCCCTTTGCCCAGGGAATGTTGCTTATGACTCCTGGACGAAGAAATCCTTTGGAAACGGAAACCTTTATTCCTCAGGAAAAAATGCTAAAGATATTTAGTGAATACAAACGTTGGGGAAATGTTTTAAATATTGCTAATGTTGGTGATTTGAATGGCTATGTGGAGAATAACAATATTTCAGAGCTGATAAAAATATCGGAGGCTTTGCACGAGAAGAAAATTTCTCAAATAGCAGATAAAATCAGAAAGAAAAGAAAGCATGTAAAGCTCATCTTGATTTCCGGACCTTCATCATCAGGGAAAACAACCTTTGGAAAAAGATTAGCCATTCAGCTTAAAGTTGCTGGTCTTCATCCGGTAAATTTGTCTTTGGATAACTACTTCGTTAACCGGGAAAAAACTCCTAAAGATGAAAATGGAGAGTACGATTTTGAGGCGTTGGAATCTTTGGATGTTCGCCTTTTTAATGAGAATTTGGTGGATCTTCTGAATGGTGTAGAGGTTGAGTTGCCAAAGTTTTCATTCGAAACCGGTACTCGTTATTTCGACGGAGAAAAGTTGAAAATTAATGGCAAGCAGGTTTTAGTTGTGGAAGGAATTCATGCTCTGAATCCAAAATTAACTCCTCTTATTGCCGATGATTCAAAATTTAGAATTTATATATCTGCTTTAACCTCAATTTCTATTGATGGTCACAACAGGATTCCATCAACAGATAACCGTCTGATTCGAAGGATTGTTCGGGATCATAAATATCGAAATTACAGTGCTTTTGATACGATTAGTCGTTGGCCGAGTGTTAGGCGTGGTGAAGAAAAAAATATTTTCCCGTATCAGGAAGAGGCTGATGTGATGTTTAATTCAGCTCTTCAGTACGAATTGGGTGTTTTAAAGAGATATGCAGAACCAATATTGAAAGAGATTCAGCCCAATCAGGCAGAATATTCGGAAGCAAACAGGCTGTTAAAGTTTTTTAGTTACTTTCTTCCAATCAGCGATGCTGAAATACCTCCTACTTCCTTAATGAGAGAGTTTCTAGGTGGAAGTACTTTTGAGTATTAGTTTGTTAATAACTTTTTCCCTGTTCATATTCATTCCTGTTTTGGTTGTTAATATCCTTACTGACTAAAACAGGAATTTTTAGTTGTTAACAGTTGCGTTGATCTAAAATAGGGGTATTTAGAAGTTATTAACAATTAATCAACACTGTTGATAGCTTGTTAATACTCTGTTAAAAAGTAAGAAAATGGATTTTGCCTGGGTTTTTAGAACCGGGGTGCAAATATAGGATAAAAAGAAGGAGTTCTGGAAGGAAATATCTTGTTTTTTTTAATAAAAAATGATGCATTGAGCTAACTACCTCTTCATCATACGGTCTATCTCAATTTTGTGATCGCGTTGTTTTAAACTTTCCCTTTTGTCGTAGTGTTTTTTTCCTCTGCAAAGCGCAATTTCCATTTTTGCAAAACCTTTTTCGTTCAGGAAAATTCTCAAAGGAACAATGGTTAAACCACTTTCTTTAGTTTTTCGATCCAATTTATCCAACTCTTTTCGGTTAAGAAGGAGTTTTCGTTCTCTTTTTTCTTCGTGATTATAGTATGAACCAAATTTGTATTCTGAAATGTGCATTTCTTTTACGTAAAGTTCATTTGCGCTAAAGTAGCAAAAGGAGTCTCCTATGTTTGCTTTCCCTGCACGTATGGACTTGATTTCGGTTCCAAATAGTTGAATTCCTGCTACAAAGGTTTCGATGAATTCATATTCGAAGCTTGCTTTTTTATTTCTGATATTTATTTTCTGCATTGTAAATTCTTTATTGCCCGACAAATTTACGATTTAAATTGTAACCGGAAGCTTGAAAATAACGGAAAACATTCGTTCAAATATTAGTGGGAGAACTAAAATAAGCAAACTGGCTACAATTGTAAAGCCTGGTTTTTTATTTTCGGCTATAGGAAGCAGAGGAGATATTCCCAACCATAAAACACGAATAAAATACAATTCGAAAACCAGACATATCTGATTAAGAAAAGAGTAGGGTGAAAATAATTTTGCAAAACTGTGGAATAAACAGAAAACAGCTCCACTGTATACAATTAATTGATAGATAGTTGATGTCTTAATTTGTAATTGGAAGTTAGGAGCCAATAGTTCAATCATTTTTCCGGCCGTTAAAAAACCCAGGTTTAAGGAAATAAAAGAAACAATAAATTGAGAAATCACAATGCTAAGACTTCCTGTGTGGATGAAAGCTCCGATGGAAGAAAGAAGTGAGCAGACGGCAATTACAGGAAATGCAAAATGTATAAAAATAGATTTCACATCGGGTGTTTCCAGAGCAATAGCTTCCCACTCCTTTTTTGGTTCAATAAGCAGATTAAACCATCTGGAGAAAGAGTATGTAATTTTTTGTATGCGAAAATTCATTGCTGTAATTTCTTAATATTGATTGATATCAAAATTAAACAAGCTTTTTTAATTTACTGTGCTTTTTCGCAAAATTGTAGGCTTCTGTTACAGCTATTTTATTAAAATCCCATAAGGCTGGCTATTCCAATAAAAAATGCTCCTAAAACGGCATATATAGAAAGTAAACCAATCAGTATAAATGTAAAATAACCCGATTTTTTATCATCAGGAATAGATAGTATGGGAGATATTCCTTTGTATAGGATGTAAAAGCTAAAAAGACTTAAAATGGTCAGGTAGTTTATTGTGGGAATTAAAAATGCCAGTGAATTGAATAAAATACCTGGGATAAAGGAGAAACCAACAAGAGTGAAAGCTCGGTTAAATCTATCTTTTTTATCTTTGAATTGTGCAAATTTACTAACAAGAAGTGTGGAAATGTAGATGGATAGAATGGAAAATAAAAATGTTGCACTTGCCGAAAATAAGTGCATATTAATGTGTTGAGAAGGATTTTGGTCGAATAATTGATAACCTGAAAAATTACAAATGGCCATTAAGAATAGTAAGGGGAGCAAAAGGCTTAAGAATAATTGTTTTGGGCTGTGGTCTTCAGTTGAGATCGATTTCCAGGTTTGTTCAGGATGAATAAAAAGGAGTAGACTGTGTTTGTATGCACTTAGGTTTGTCATATTGAATAGAGTTATTGGTGAATTCAAAAAACTTAAAGTAATTTTACTGCGTAGTTTACATACACAGTCTTGTCTTATTGTAAGATAAACATTATCCGGATAAACAAAAACGGATCGTTTTAAGTTCGGAAAAAATATTTAAGATGCAGAATAACCTATTAGTTGTACTAGGAGCAACCGCTACCGGAAAAACAAGTCTGGCTGTAAAGTTGGCAAAGGAATTTAACGGCGAAATCATTAGTGCCGATTCGCGTCAGATTTACCGTGGAATGGATTTGGGTACGGGTAAAGATCTGGATGAATATGTTTTGGATGGAACTCCAATTCCTTATCATTTGATTGACATTGCTGATGCCGGTTATAAATACAACGTTTATGAATTTCAGCAGGATTTTGTAAAGGCTTTTGAGCAGATTACCGCAAAAAAGAAAATGCCTGTTGTTTGCGGAGGAACGGGAATGTATTTGGAGGCAGCCTTGAAAGGCTATAAGCTGATTGCCGTTCCAAAAGATCAGGCCTTTCGGGATACAATGCTTGATAAATCCATGGATGAGCTAGGCGTTATTCTTCGTTCTTACAAAGAAGTGCACAATAATTCCGATTTAGAAACACAAAAAAGAGCCATTCGTGCGATTGAAATAGAACGTTACTATGCTTCACATCCGGAAATTGAAATGGATTACCCGCAGCTGAATCCATTGCTGATAGGAATTAAGTTTGATCGTGAAATTAGACGGGAGAGAATTACTCAGCGCTTAAAAGAGCGGCTAAAATCAGGAATGGTTGAAGAAGTTGAGGCTTTGATGCAATCGGGAGTTTCGGCTGAAGATCTGATATATTATGGTTTGGAATATAAATTTTTAACACAGTATGTTGTTGGCGATCTAACTTACAATGAAATGTTCTGTGGTCTGGAGGTGGCAATTCATCAATTTGCAAAACGGCAAATGACCTGGTTTCGGAAAATGGAACGCAGCGGCTCAAATATACATTGGCTGGATGGTTTTATGCCTTTAGAGGAGAAAGTGCAAAAAGTAAAAGAACTGGCTGCTCTTTAATTCAGGTGTTTTTCAATTTCCGCAAATGTGATCCTTTTAACCTTTAATTGATCCCACTTGGAAAAGGGGAGGGGGATATTTGGTAATTCTTTAATTGCGTCCTCAATTACGTAAACCGAAATGCCGCGTTTGGCTAAACCAACAACAGCAAAGTCTACGCAAACATTGGTTGTAACGCCATACACAAAAACTTTTTTAGGTGCAATTAGTTCCAGTACTGCGTTAGTGTTCTCATTTCCTTGAAATACATCGAAAGCATCTTTTCGAATTACAATATTTCGGTTGATGATAAAATCACGAATGTCCTTCTCCGAATACTTACTATTCCAAAATACTTCTGAAAATGGAGTTTCTGGTATTGTTTCGCTCATGTATTCGGCTCCGGAGGTATTGGCCATACAATGCGGTGGAAAACTTGTAACGAAATCAGGAGTGTCAGACAATTCTTTTGAATTGGCATAATGAAAATCAGCAGTATTAACTACCTGAATATTATTGCTTTTTGCAAAAGCAGTTATTTGCTTTAGAGTAGGTTTAATTTGCTCAGCACCAGGAACGTATAGTTTCCCTGATGCACTCATGAAATCAAATTGAGTGTCAACATTCCAAAATAAAATATCTTTTGCAAACATAGAGTGTTCCTTATTTAAATTTGTATTTACTACAATATTACAACAGCATAAAAAGATATCAAAATCAAAACATTACTTATTCGGTGTAAGACATCTGAAAATTATCACCTTTTAACGGGAGAATTGCATGTGACAACGAATAATTTTCACTCCTGATTAATTCTTTTCTACTTTAATTTTGAAAATCATAGTTGAGAATATTTATGACTAACATAAAAAAGATATCCCCTAGTCGGATTGCTTATCATATATTGTTTTGGGTGCTTGCCTTTACGTTTTGGTTGTTCACCATGTTTGTGGCAAGTAATTTTAAAAACATACTAAGATTAGAACCTGTTTTAATGACATTTGTGTTCAATCTGTGTTTTGCTGCGGCGGTTTACTTTAATCTGCTTATTTTGATTCCATTGCTGTTTAAGAGGCAACGGTTTTTTCTGTATGTCATTTCCTTGTTGGGAGTGATTTCTTTGGCGGCTTTTTTTATTGATTTTTTGTTGGTTTATCCTTTGGGACGATTTGTGCAGGGGGAACAGTTTTTCGAGGAGTTGACTTTTGTTGTATGGTTCAATTTTGCATTTTTCACATTTATTTATGTTGGGGTTACCAGTTTTTTATCCTTAATGAGAGAGTGGTTTGTTTTGCAAAAATTATCATTTCAATTAAAAGATATTGAAAAGGAGAAACTGGAAGCAGAACTGAAGGCACTGAAGGCTCAGATAAATCCACATTTTCTGTTTAACACGCTAAATAACATTTATTCTCTTACGCTTGATAAATCGGATAAAGCGCCTGGTTTAGTGTTGAAGTTATCCGATTTAATGCGGTATATTTTGTACGATTGCAATGATCGTTACGTTTTGTTGGAGAAAGAGCTGGAGTTTATAAAGAATTATCTGGATTTACAGAAAATTAGATTGGATGATAGTATTCCGGTAAAAATGGAAGTGAAAGGTGACGCAGCAAGAAGCAAAATTGCCCCTCTCTTGTTTGAACCTCTTATCGAAAATGCATTTAAGCATGGTTCTTACGGAAGGAATAATGGTGGTTTTGTAAATATTCTCTTTAATTTTGAAGATAAGAATCATATTGAATTGTCAATAGAGAACCGATCGGAGAATGGTTGGAATAAAGAGAATGAAAAGAATGGTGGTATTGGAATAAAAAATGTAATTCGTCGGTTGGAGTTACTGTATCCTGAAAAACACCGGCTGGAAATTAAAGATGAGAATAACCTTTTTAAGATTAGCCTGCAAATTGATTTGTCCTAACTAAGTTTAGATCCTATGAAGTTGAAATGTTTAATAGTTGATGATGAGCCGTTGGCACAGCGGGTTTTGGAAAAATATATTTCGGAATTGCCAGGGCTTGAGCTGAAAGGGAAATGCAGCGATGCTATTGAGGCAATGGAAGTCTTGCAGGAGCAAGAGGTCGACCTTATTTTTCTGGATATTAATATGCCTCGTTTGAGCGGAATCAATTTTTTGAAAACCTATAAAAATCCACCCATGGTAGTAATTACCACGGCTTACACGGAGTATGCCTTGGAGAGTTATGAGCTGAATGTATTGGATTATCTGAAAAAACCTTTTTCATTTGAGCGATTTTTACAGGCGGTTCAAAAGGCAGAGGAAAGAGTGAGAGGTGGGGCGGAACCGCAGGAAACAGATAAGGACGAGCGGGAATTTATTTTTGTTAAGGCTAATAAGAAAACCATTAATATTAGTCTCGACTCAATTTTATATGTTGAAGCTTTAGGCGATTACGTTAAGATTTTTACAAAGGAAGGACATGTTGTAACTTATCAATCACTGAAAGGAATTGAGCGTTTACTGCCATCGCATAAATTTTACCGGATTCACAAATCCTACATCGTATCCTTGTCGAAAATTAAATCGATAGAAGGAAACATGGTACACATGGAAAAGAGTACGATTCCAATTGGAAATAATTACAAACAGAGTTTCTTTCAAAGAATACATCCGGCATAATATTATAATCAAGTTCTGTTTTTCAAGAGGTTCTGTGGAATTTTTTGCAGGACCTCTTTTTGTGTGTAAAGCTGTGTTTGTATCTGATTGATTCGCAGTAAAAATGAAGTGTGTATTGTTATGGAATATGAGATGGGTTTAAACTTATAATTTCTACTATGTTTGGAGCATTGAAAACTGGAATTAAGAAGTGTAAATATATTGGGGATTTCATGCTTGTAATTCGCTCCCTTTTTGTTAAATTTAGGCCTGAAAAAGTTGAATTTTTGATTTAAAAAAAATGAAAATCCATGAAAAAACTGACTAATTGCCGTTATATTGCTTTTCTTGTAGTAGTTGTCTTAGCTTTTAACTTTGTTGGCTGTAAGCCAGTTGGTAAAAAGAATACTGAAGGACAGACCGTGAAGCCTTTATTAAAGAAAGCAATTGAGAATGAGGTGAAAGATGTAGTTTATCCTCTTCCAACCACTTTTGAGTTGACCTCGATGTTGAATCGTATTGGTGCTGATTATATATTAGGCCTTTCTAATTCATCAGAGAATGCTGATAAATATTTTACTGAAAAAGCCAGAGCCTTGAATCTTGGTGTGTATAGTGCAGATTTGAGTTATGCAAGTACATATCAGCGCAAGCAGGAAACAATGTTGTTTTTGAAAGCATCAAAAGCTTTGATTGATAATCTGGAAATTACCAGTGCTTATAATGAAACTCTTGTAGAAGAGGTTGAAAAGAATTTGGATGATAAAGATCAGTTGGTGAAAATAATTACAAATTCGTTTTACGATACTTATGAGTTTTTAAATAAGAATGCCAAAGGTAATCTATCACTAATGGTTGTTAGCGGTAGCTTTATTGAAGGGTTGTATATTGCAACTCATATTTCTGAGAATACTTATTCTAATCCGGAAATTGTAAAAGTAATTTTTGATCAAAAGGAAGTTTTGGAGAAATTGCTGTCGGTATTGGAACCAGAGGCTAAGGATCCTAATATTGATTCTTTATTGATAGAATTAAATGGCCTTAAACTTAGCTATGATAAGATTGTTGATGGAAGTATGGATGAAGAACAGCTTAAGGAAATTACCACTAGTGTTGCTAAACTTAGAGATTCTATCGTTCAGTAATTGTTCGATGTAACAAGATATGTGACTGCCTTTCTTTTCGGAAGGCAGTTTTTTTATGCCAAGATCATTGGTTCAACTATCCTTTTGTTTACGAAATAAATTGTATTTTTAAAAATAGTCTGGTAAAGGCAAACCATAAATTCTGAGAAAGTAAATGGGGGAATCGATTTTAAATGCACTAATGCACCTTTTTGCCATTGTTGCCAATGCCAAAGAAGAAGGTGTTTCGCGGGAAGGAAAAGTAATTGTAGAAGGTTTTTTGAATCGCTATGTGAATTTCGAACTCCAGGTTGAGTATCTGCGATTATTTGAGAACTATTCTGAATTCTACCGTCGTGAGATGGAGTATCAGGCAAATGTGCATTCTCAGCAAGCCAATATTCTTTCATTAACAGAGGCCTCCAAGGTTTGTACTAAGATAAAAGCAGAATTGGTTCAGGAAGAACGTTTGATTGTTTTGCTGCGTTTGCTGGAATTCGTTTATGAAGATAAGATTGTCAGCGAAAATGAATTTGAGTTTATTAGTATTGTTGCGGAAAGCTTTAAAATACCCAGATCTGAATTTATCAATTGTCTTGCTTTTGTTTGGGGTGATACGCTCGATAAATACGACAAAAGTAAGTTCCTGATCATCGATAATAAGGTGACAGAGTGGTCCGAGAATCTGTCTTGGTTCATGAAGAAAGATGTAAAAAAGACAGAAAACGATTTTAAGCATTTGTTCTGTGACAACTTGTATGGAAGAATTGTTGTTCTATTCGCACAGAGTGTGAATTTATTGGTATTCAAATACGAGGGAGAGTTAAATCTTTATCTGGAGGGAAACAAAATAAAACCGGATAAAACTTACCAGTTAAGTAATGGTTCGATAATTAAAGGGCCCAATATTAAATCAATTTATTTCTCGGATATTGCCGGTAAATTTTTGAAGGAAGAGTCGCAGCAGAAAATAATATTCTCGGCTAAGGATATTGAATTTAAGTTTCGAAACTCAAACAATGGAATACACAAATTTAATATTTCGGAAGAGAGTGGGCAGCTGATTGGAATCATGGGAGGAAGTGGTGTTGGTAAGTCCACATTACTCAATGTTTTGAATGGAAATTTAAGTTTAAATTATGGTGAAATTCGTATTAATGATTACGATATTCATAGAAATAAATTGGCAGTTCAGGGATTGATTGGTTTTGTTCCGCAAGACGATTTATTGATTGAGGAATTGAGTGTTTTTCAAAATCTGTATTATAACGCCAAGTTATGCTTTAAGGAGTACAGTGAAATTCAAATCTTGAAAAAAGTATTGAAGATACTTCAGGATTTGGATCTGTATGAAGTGAGAGACCTTAAAGTGGGGAATCCATTAAACAAATTTATTAGCGGAGGACAGCGGAAAAGGATAAATATCGGTTTGGAGCTGATGCGGGAACCGGCTATTCTGTTAGTAGATGAACCTACATCCGGCTTGTCTTCTACCGATTCGGAAATGGTTATGAATCTGCTTAAGAGGCAAACGTTAAAGGGCAAATTGGTAATTGCCAATATTCATCAACCTTCGTCTGGAATATTTAAGATGTTCGATAAGCTTTGGATTCTCGATCGTGGTGGTTATCCTATTTATAACGGCAATCCGATTGATGCAATTGTTTACTTCAAGACTCAGAATTCGCAGGTAAATGCTTCCGAGAGTGAGTGTGTAACTTGTGGAAATGTAAATCCTGAACAGATATTGCAGATTGTTGAAACCAAATTGATTGATGATCAGGGAAAACCAACCCGCGAGAGACGAATTCTTCCAGTGGAGTGGTATCAGAAATATAAGGACAATATAGAATCCAATCATTTGCCATTGCGTGCCGATAAAAAATTACCACAAAGTGATTTTAAGATTCCAGGAAAATTAAAACAATTTTCAATTTTTTGGATTCGGAATGTTCTTTCGAAATTAACCAACAAGCAATACCTGATAATTAATTTGTTTGAGGCGCCACTACTTGCCGTGATATTGGGTTATTTTACAAAGTACACTACCGATGCAGGATATGTGTTTGGTGAGAATAAAAATTTTCCGGTTTTTCTATTCATGTCGGTTGTGGTTTCTATGTTTTTGGGATTAACCGTAAGTGCCGAAGAAATTATTCGGGACAAAAGGATTTTACAACGGGAGAAATTTCTAAACTTATGCAGGCTAAGTTATCTCAGCTCTAAAATCATCTTCTTATTTATTCTCTCTGCAATTCAATCTTTATCTTTTGTATTGGTTGGCAACTATATTTTGGAGGTTGAAGGAATGCTTTTTTCCTATTGGTTGGTATTGTTCACAACTTCATGTTTTTCGAACATGATCGGATTGAATATTTCGGCAGGATTGAATTCCGTGATTACTATTTATATCTTAATTCCTTTAATTCTGGTTCCTCAGCTCTTGTTGGGAGGGGCAATGATTAAATTTGATGATCTGCATGCCGGGATTACTGATAAGGTTTACGTCCCAATTGTTGGCGATTTTATGACTACGCGCTGGGCTTACGAAGCTTTGGCAGTTACTCAGTTTAAAGACAATAAATTTGAGAAACACTTCTTTGAGTTTGACAAAGGAATTAGTGATGCCTCTTTTAAAAGTTCATTTTTGATTCCTAAAATTGAATCTGTTTTACTGGAATGCGAACGAAGTATCGAGTTTGAAAAAAATTCAGACGATACAGAGGATCAATTTGATATGATTAGGAATGAGATTTCTCAATTGGGAAGTGAAGCAGGAATAGATATTTTTCCTGAGTTAAAGAAGTTGAATGTTCACGATTTTAATTTAAATGTTGCCGAACAAACCAGGAGTTTTTTGGATAAGATAAAGCTTTACTATTTGGGTTTGGCAAGTGAATCTGGTTATAAAAAAGACTTTGAGTATTCCCGTTTGGTCGATTCTTTGGGGCACGATGGTGTTTATGAGTTTAAGCAAAAATATTACAATAATGGTTTGGCTGATTTGGTTTTGAATAAAACGGAAATTAATAAAATGATTGAAGTAGATGATCAATTGATTCAGAAGAAAGATCCTGTTTTAATGTATCCGGATTCGAGATTTGGACGTTCTCATTTTTATTCTCCGGTAAAACGAATCGGCAGTTTTTATATCGATACATTTTGGTTCAATCTTGCTGTAGTTTGGCTGGGCACCGGCTTTTTGTTTCTGTGCTTATGGTCTGATGTGTTAAGAAAAGTAATGAACTACATCGAAGGGATTAAGCTGGTTCATAAAGAAAAGAAACGGAAGTAGCACTTAATTTGAATCAGCTGACAAAGTCATTGAACTTGTTGGAGTTTTATTTTACTACTTTTCGATTCAGATAATTAACAAAAAGCAAACTGCAGGCAATCACAATCATCCCGATAATTGAGAGCAAATCAGGATGTTCATCAGGAAGAATTAACCAGCTTAATGAAGCACCAAAAATTGGGACGATAAATTTCCATGTATTTAAATTGGAAACTTTTACGCCGGGACGTTGCAGCAAACCAAACCAAATGGTGATGGCAAATGCCGAAACCATAGCTAGCCAGGCCAGGGAAAAGTAATATTCACCTGAATAAATCGTAGTCCACGACGGATTTTCGATGGGAATAGAGATTAGCATCAGTACGGCGCCTCCAATGATCATCGAAAAGGAAGCCAGTACCCGTGGAGGCATGTCTTTTGCATCACGCGACACAATTACATTGCCGGTACTTCCTACAATGTTATTAAGGATTAAAATTCCTACGCCAAGTGGAATTGTTGTTGTCAGAACAAAATCAGCCCTGCCCAAACTAATAATACACACGCCGCATATTCCTAAAATAATGGCAAATATTTTTTTCCAGCTCATCTTGTCATTAGTAAGCATAAAATGGGCAAAAATAGCTGCGAACAAAGGTTGCGCACCAATTAACATGGCCGCCAAAGCACCCGGAACAAAACTAATTCCCGTATAGAACAATCCGTAAAGGAAAGTGGTTTGCAGCAAAGCTACCCAAAGAATGAACCGCCATCTTTTTTTCGATTCCTGGATTTTATACTTCAAATCTTTAATGAAGGGAAGAATAATTAATCCCGAAAGGAGAAATCGAATACCAGCAAATTGAAGCGGGGTAGTGTATTTTAAACCTATTTTAATTGCTGTAAATGGAGTTGCCCAAAGCAAGCATGCAAATATGGCCAATACGGTAGTTGAGAATAGGAATTTCTTCATGGGGCTCGGTAAATTTTCTGTAAACTTAGGGATTTTTAGTTGATCTCTGAGAAGAAGTGTGTTTTAATATTTACGTAGTTTATTGTGTTATATAAATAACTAAACCGATACGTTTAAGCTATTAATACAATATAAAATAGCATATAAATAGTAGTTATTACTAATTATAAGGTGTAAAAATAATTTTAATGATAAGATGATGTAATTTATTAGTTGTAAAATATATGTATCTTAATGGTTTATTATTTTAGTACAGAAAAATAATCCGATGAATCAACAATTATTAGCACATGCCAAAGCAATTGAGGTAGGAATGATTGCAATTGCGATAGTAGACTTCTGGAAAATGAAGAAGCCAAAAATAAATGATCACCTGCACCTGAATCTGGAAGAGTTAAACATTCAAAATAAGATTCTTCAAGATTCATTTGGAACCGTGCGTAATGGTGCTTATACTTTGGAGATGAAAAAGCTGAATAGTCAAATAGCAAGTTTATTTGTTGGCTTAAAGTATATGATAAAGGCTTACTTACATCATCCCGATAAGGAGATTGTAAACAGTGCAGGGAGAGTTTGGGGGCAACTTGCAGCCATTGGTGCAGATACTCACAAGAAAAATCTGGAAAAAAAAATTTCTGGTTTGCAAATATTAATTGAGAGACTATTATCAGGAAAACTAAAACCTGATACCGATAAACTAAAGGGAATCGAGAAGTATTTAACTGTTTTACACCTGAGCCTTGATCAATTGACAGCGCTTTACCGATTAACCAATAATGAGCAGGTTAAACGTAAACAAAGCGTGCAGACAACGGCACAGGCTCATATGGTGCATCGAATATTAAATGATGATATTTTTCCTTTTTTATTCACTTTCCGACAGGTAGATCCTGATAATTATGGGCCCTTAGCCAGGCTCGCCGAAATCGAATTGGCGGATATAAACAAGGTAATAAGAGCACGAAGAACCAGATGGGCAAATAGGAAGAAAGAGGATGAAAGAATTTGAATTCTCTTCCATTGTTCAGTTTTTGTTGTTTCTATTGAGCGGTAAAGACGATGATTTTTAAATTTAAATGGAAATAAAAATCCCCATCAGATTTTCGTTTGATGGGGATTCGGTATTGTAAATTTCTTTAAATTCTATTTTGCTTCTTTCACATATTTGTCAAGCCAGTTGGCGAAAGTACGCTGCCATAAAATTCCGTTTTGAACGCCCAAAACCCAATGGTTTTCTTCAGGTAAATGAAGAAACTGAGCAGGAATTCCGCGCAGACGTGCTGCATTAAATGCCTGCATTCCCTGCGATTCAACAATGCGGTAATCTTTTCCGCCGTGTATAACTAAAATCGGAGTATCCCAATTCTGAACAAATTTATGTGGTGAATTAGCATAAGAGCGTTGAGCAATCTTGTTGTCTTTCTCCCAGAAAGGACCGCCAAGATCCCAGTTTACAAACCACATTTCTTCGGTTTCTAAATACTGAGCTTCCAAATTGAACATGCCGTCGTGAGCAATAAATGCTTTGAATCTTTTTTCGTGGTGTCCGGCCAGCCAGTATGCTGAAAATCCACCGTAAGAAGCGCCAACGCAACCCAAACGGTTTTCGTCAACAAACGGTTCTTGTTTTACTGCATCAATAGCACTTAAGTAATCTTTCATGTTTTGACCGCCATAGTCGCCGGAAATTTGTTCATTCCACTCCTGTCCAAAACCGGGCAAACCTCTTCGGTTGGGTGCCACTACAATGTAGTCATTGGCTGCCATCATCTGGAAATTCCAGCGGTAACTCCAAAACTGTGAAACTGTTCCCTGCGGACCACCTTGACAATAAAGCAAAGCAGGATATTTTTTGCTGGCATCGAAATGAGGAGGATAAATTACCCAAACCAACATTTGTTTGTTGTCGGTGGTGGTGATCCATCTTTTTTCAACCTTGCCCATTTCAAGTTGGTCAAGAATATTTTTATTCACAAATGAAATCTCTTTTGCTTCACCCGTTGCCGGATTTACATTGTAGATTTCAGCTGGTTTCGACATCGATACTTTGGTTGCAATTAGTGCATCACCGGCAATGTGTATTGTATGGTAATCGTGAATGCCTTCTGTTATTTGTTTGATATTGCCATCGGCCAGGTCAAGTTTGTAGATTTCCTGAACGGCATGCCATCCCGAAATAAAATAAATACTTTTGCTGTCGGCAGTCCAGGTTAATGATTGAGCATTCTGATCGAAATCTTTTGTGTAGAAAGTTTTTTCGCCGGTAGCCAAATCCATTACAAATAAGCGGTTTTTGTCAGCTTCGTAACCATTTCTTTCCATGCTTTCCCAAGCCATCTTGCTGCCGTCGGGCGAGAATACCGGGTTCATATCGTAGCCCATCATTCCTTGCGTCATGTTTTTGGTTTCGCCGGAAGCGATATCATAAAAGTAGATGTCCGAATTGGTCGATTTTGCATATTCCACACCCTGTAATTTGCGGGACACATAGGCCAGGGTTTTTGAATCGGGTGACCAGGCTGTTTGTTCGGTTCCACCAAATGGTTTTACCGGAGCCGACCATTTTTCACCAGGCATAATATCTTTTCCTGATGTGATTTTTTCACTGTAATCAGCAAGGAAAATGTGAGTGTATGTATCTACCCAGCTGTCCCAGTGGCGGTAGTTCATGTCGTTAATTACGCGGGCATTTGCTTTCGGAAGATCCGGATATAAATCTTTTACTGCTTTTTCCAATTGTACTTCTTTCAGATAGAATATTTTACTCATGTCAGGTGAGTAATTGAATGCATCAATGCCTCCTTCAATATCCGAAACCTGAACAGGATTGGTTCCGTCAGGATTCATTTCCCACATTTGAGTGGTTCCGCTGGCAGAGCTAATGTATGCGATTTTTTTGCCGTCAGGCCTCCAAATTTCGTTGAATTCCTTTTTTTCTGTATTTGTTAACTGAACAGGCTCGCCACCTTCAACAGGAAGAGTATATAAATCTCGGTACGAGCGGTTTTCTTCTTTGTTGAAATAGCTTACTCCGTATAAGATTGTTTTGCCGTCAGGGGAAATGTTCTCTCCGCCAAGACGTCCGAATGACCATAAAACTTCAGGAGTCATTACATCCGACTCTAGTTTGGTTTCCGGTGTTTTGTACGATGAATCGTCTTTTGGTTCCTCAGCTTTTTGTTGACAGGATGATAATCCTGTAACAATTGCCAAGCCTAACAAAAGTTTTTTGTTTGTCATGATTGTATAGGTTTGTTGTGTTAATTTATTTCAGCACCGTAAATGTAAGAAATACGAAGAACATTTAATAATTGATTTGTTCGTACTATAAAGACGCGATATGTTCTAAGTTTAGATAGAAGGTGTTTTCGTTTTATAAGAAAAAAGACCCTCAATTTTATTGAGAGTCTTTCTATGTATTTTTTTTGCAGAAAAATTATACTGCAGCTATTGGATTATTGATTGCTTCAATAATTTTAGCTTCTAATTCTTCAGCCAATTCAACATTGTCAATAAGAAGTTTTCTTACTCCTTCGCGACCTTGTCCTAATTTAGTATCGCCATAAGAAAACCATGATCCACTCTTTTTAATTACGTTGTAAGTAACCCCAAGATCGATGATTTCACCTGTTTTGGAAATTCCTTCCCCGTAAATAATGTCAAATTCAGCTTTTCGAAATGGAGGAGCAACTTTATTTTTCACAACCTTAACACGGGTGTGATTACCGTTCACTTCATCACCATCTTTAATTTGTCCGATTCTTCTGATATCCAGACGAACAGAAGAGTAAAATTTAAGTGCATTACCACCGGTTGTAGTTTCAGGGTTGCCAAACATCACACCAATTTTTTCACGCAATTGATTGATGAAAATACAGGTTGTGTTGGTTCTGTTGATGTTCGCTGTAAGTTTACGTAAAGCCTGAGACATCAAACGGGCTTGAAGTCCCATTTTCGATTCACCCATTTCGCCTTCAATTTCAGCTTTAGGAGTTAAAGCTGCAACCGAGTCAATAACAATTATATCAATTGCAGATGAGCGGATCAGCTGGTCAGCAATCTCTAAAGCCTGCTCCCCATTATCCGGTTGAGAGATCAATAAGTTTTCAGTATCAACACCTAATTTTTCAGCATATGCACGATCAAATGCATGCTCTGCATCAATAATGGCAGCAATACCTCCTGCTTTTTGTGCTTCAGCAATAGCGTGAATGGCCAGAGTAGTTTTACCTGAAGATTCCGGTCCGTATATTTCAATGATTCTTCCTCTTGGAAGTCCGCCCACACCTAATGCCATATCTAAGGATAGAGATCCTGTTGAAATGGTTGCAATATCTTCAACGGCATTGTCACCCATTTTCATAATGGCACCTTTACCGTAGGTTTTATCAATTTTCTCCATGGTTAACTGGAGTGCTTTTAGCTTTTCCTTGTTGATTTCTACAACTTCTTTTGCGCTCATAATATATTTTCAATTATTTATTTTCTACACTAAGTCCATTTCAGATAAAATCTGATTGGTATGATCTTTTGTTTGTACTTTGGTAAATACTTTCTCAATAATTCCTTCTTCCGAAATTACAAAAGTTGTTCTCAAAACTCCCATATAAGTTTTTCCGTATAACTTTTTCTCACCCCAGGCACCATATGCATCTAAAATTTCTTTTTCTGTATCAGCAATTAAATTAAATGCTAAATTATACTTTGCAGCAAATTTTTGGTGCGATGATATTTTGTCCGGACTTACCCCAATTACTTCAAATCCTTTTTTTGTTAGATCATCGTAGTTTTCGTTTAAATTACACGATTCCGCAGTGCATCCGGGAGTATTGTCTTTCGGATAAAAGTACAGAATGACTTTTTTACCTTTGAAATCAGAAAGTTTTATTTCTTTCTCATTTTGATTTAAACCAGTGAATTCCGGTGCGTTATCTCCTTCTTTTAAGTTTGTCATGGATTCAGAATTTGAATTGCAAATATACCTTTATATGCATAGAGGCACGAATTTTTAGCGTTAAAATTATCAACCACTGAAGTTAAAAAAAAAAGCTTCTAAAACATGATGAATGGATTTCTTTTTTATTTTTTCAACTCGTTATTTTGTTAATCTTAATCTCTGTTTTGTTATTTCGTACTTACACATTATATATTATCTTTGTTATAAAATAATTACTATCTTAACTTTTTGTTAGATCCTGCATATTACAAGAGGTTTTTGTTGATGTAAATGATACGTTGCAGGAGGTTTATTGTTTTTTGGTTGTTAATTGGAGGGAAGCATTCTTTGTTTTCCCAATTTCCATTTTCAAGAAATTGATTCTATGAATAATAAAATGAGATTACACTACAGTTTACTTTTTCTTTCTTTTTTCTTCCTCCAGTTTTCGGTTGCACAAAGCTTTAGTGGAGGGAAAACAGAACAGCAGATTGAGCAGGAGGCTTTTACATTCTTCGACGGGGAGAATTTTATTAATGCATTGCCGTTGTATCAGGAATTAATAAATGTGTATCCTCAGGATCCGGAATACAATTATTATCTGGGAGTTTGTCAGGTTGAAGTGAATGAAAATATAAAGGAGGCAATTCAGCATCTTAAGATTGCATCAACGAAAAATGTAAATGCATCGGTTCCATATTATTTGGGACGGGCTTTTCATATGAATTATGAGTTTAATTCCGCAATAAGGTATTATCGGAAGTTTCGCGAATATTATAAAAAGAAATCGATTGGTATCGATCGGTTAATTGAGATGTGTCAGAATGGTTTACCTCTGGTAAATTCTTATTATGTGGTTGATGTAAAAAATAAAAAGGTAGTAAACAGGAGTGAATTTTTTAGGCACTACGATATTGAAGGTTTTGAGGACCGGTTGTCAAAGAAAGATAAATCTCTTACATCCAGATATGATGGTGAAGGAGATAAAGAGGTAGCTTGTCTGGCAAATAAAGGACAGTATATTTACTTTTCAAGTTATGGGAAAAATAAAAAGACAGGACGGGATTTGTATCGTGCCAAACGATTAAGAAACGGTGGATGGGGAGAATGGGAAGCACTAAACTCTCTAAATACTGTTTACGATGAAGCATATCCGTTTATGTCGAATGACGGAAGAACTCTTTACTTCTGCTCTCAAGGTCACACTAGTATGGGAGGATTTGATATTTTCAGATCGGTGTACAATGAAATATCTGACACTTGGAGTGAACCTCAAAATATGGGATTTCCGATTAACTCGACATCTAACGATTTGTTTTTTGCAACTGATTTGAACGATGAGTATGCCTGTTTTACTTCAAGCAGGGAGAATGGGAAGGATGAAGTAACTATCTACAAAATAAAATTAGCTGATTATCCGGAACAAAAAGTAGTGATGAACCCTGATCTGTTATCCAATATTGCAATATTAAATGTGGGCAGCAGTAATGTCGATGGAAATTTATTTGAACAAGGTGCGGAAGAACCTTCTTATTCGATGAAATATAACAAAGAAGATTTTCCATACTTTAATTTTCCGGTTACCAGTGAATTGACGTATCATTATTTGAATGAGTTTAAATCGAGCGAGGCCAGGGAGATTTTTATTGAAGCTAAAAATGACCAGTTTAATTCGGATAGTTTAATTGATGGGACGGAAGATTTAAGAAGCCAGTTGAATGGTTTGGAAGGAATGCCTCATAATGTTTTGGCTAATAAGATATCTAAACTGGAACAGAAGTCCTTCGAATTGAGTAAACAGGCCGAAAATAAATTATTGAAGGCTCAATCTCAGGAATCAGATTATCTGAATAAAAATATTATTGGAACTGTCACCGCAGAGGTGCACGCTCCTTCCAGTAAAGGACAATTGGTAATGAGTTCGGAAATAATTCCTTCCACAAATTCAAGGTCTGGTGCTAAAATTGTGAATAAAACTGAGGATGGATATGTTTATCATTTGCAGGTCGGCGTATTCTCTAACAGAGCAGAATCAGGCTTCTTCTCGGGTTTAGATGACGTGAAGGAAGAAATTGTTGGGAATGGGAAATTGTATAAATACATGGTAGGAATTTACTCAACATTTGCTGACGCAAAGAAAAAAATTCCTGAAGTTCGTCAATTGTTTCCCAATGCTTTTGTTGTAGCTTATAAGGATGGTATTAAAACCAGTTTAAGTACAGCAATTAAGGCAACCGATCAGGATTATAAGCCTGAGCCTCAACCTGTGGCTGCTGTTGTTAATACAAAGGCAATCCAGACAGTTACAGATGATCATGTTAATTTTAGAGTTCAGGTGGGAGCATATTCCGGTGAAGTTCCTGAGGATGTTAAGTTAAAATTGGAAAATTTCTCAAAGTACCCAATAGACTATTCCAAAGATTACAGAGGGTATACGATTTGCACTGTTGGTAATTTTGATTCTTACAGCAAAGTGAGTAAATTGAAAATGGAACTTCGTGAGGCCGGTTTAGTGGATGCTTTTACTGTGGCATTTTCAGATAACGATAAAATAACTATTCAGCAAGCACTCGAAATACTTAGACAATAATAGAGGAGATTGATAATGTTAGGGATTAATAAAACACATACAGATAAAGAAGAGAGCGATGTAATCAGCGATCTTTTAAACCGCAATACATTGATGCTGATTAATGATGATTTTCATACCTTCGATTTTGTTGTTGATGCATTGGTTGATGTTTGCAGTCATAATCCTGATCAGGCAGAACAGTGCGCTTACATCACTCACTATAAGGGGAAGTGTGATGTGAAAAAAGGAGATATGAGCACCATTAAACCTATGAGGGATAGGTTAGCAGAAAAAGGATTGAAAGTAAATATTGTTTAGCTTCAAATAAACCAGATTTATAACAAATGACAGCATTAATCATTGTACTTCTTATCGTATTTGGTATTGTTCTTTTACTGTTGGAGTTTTTGGTAATTCCAGGAATTACAGTTGCGGCCTTGGGAGGTGTGGTAATGATAGTCGGAGGTATTTATATGTCTTATCACCATTATGGAAATTCTATAGGACACCTTACTGTTTTGTCTGCTGTTGTTTTTAGTGGGATATCTTTGGTTTTAGCCTTAAAGTCGCAAACGTGGAATAAAATAATGCTAAATACAGAAGTCGATTCTAAAGTTCAAAAACTGGATGATGAAAATATTACTATTGGTGATCAGGGGATTTGTGTTTCACGTCTTGCACCAATGGGAAAGGTGAAGTTGGATAATAAAATTGTTGAAGCAAGATCTACAGGTACTTATGTTGATGAAAAAACAAAGGTTGTTGTTGTTGGTATTGTTGATAAGATTGTAATTGTAAAACCTATCTAAAATAAATCAAATGGAAATTGGTGCATTAATAATGTTAATTGTCGCCGTTGGGGTTGGAATATACATACTATTCTATTTCGTCCCAGTTGGTCTTTGGTTTTCAGCTCTGTTATCAGGAGTTAAAATTTCTTTACTTCAGCTCGTGTTTATGAGATGGAGGAAAGTTCCGCCAAAAGTGATTGTAAGTGCCTTAATTGAAGGTACAAAAGCAGGCTTGATTTTGAATCGGGATGAACTGGAAGCTCACTATTTGGCTGGAGGTCGTGTCGCTCAGGTAACGCATGCTCTGGTGTCAGCTTCAAAAGCTAATATCGATTTGACGTTTAAAATGGCTACGGCCATTGATTTGGCCGGTAGAGATGTGTATGAAGCCGTTCAAATGAGTGTTATTCCTAAAGTCATCAATACTCCTCCTGTAACAGCCGTTTCTAAAGATGGTATTCAGTTAATAGCTAAGGCCAGGGTTACTTTACGTGCTAATATCCGGCAATTGGTTGGAGGAGCAGGAGAAGAAACTGTGTTGGCAAGGGTAGGAGAAGGAATCGTATCTTCAATTGGGTCAAGCGAATCTCATAAAACGGTTCTTGAAAATCCTGATTTTATTTCACGTGTAGTGCTGGAGAAAGGATTGGACGCTGGTACCGCTTTTGAAATTTTATCGATTGATATTGCTGATATCGATATAGGAAAAAATATTGGAGCGGTGCTGCAAACAGATCAGGCTGAAGCCGATTTAAAAATAGCACAGGCAAAAGCAGAAGAGAGAAGAGCCATGGCTGTTGCTCTTGAGCAGGAAAATAAGGCATTGGCACAGCAAATGCGGGCAAAGGTGATTGAAGCGGAGGCAGAAGTTCCCCGGGCAATGGCCGAAGCTTTTCGAAATGGTCAATTGGGGATTATGGATTATTACCGAATGAAGAATATCGAAGCAGATACTAACATGAGGGATAATATTGCAAATCCATCAGATAAAGGGAAAAAGAAATAAATAAAATGATTTAATTTCAATTGGAACCGGGGAGTATTCGTATACTTTCCGGTTTTATTTTGGGTAATTTGAAAAAAAAATGAAATGAATCTCATTGATTTATAATTTACTATAATCCAAAGCACTGAAATCTTCTATTAATGGGAGGTAAATATTTTGCACATCTGAATTTTTTACATACTTTTGCTACCGCAAGATCAGGAGAGGTGGGTGAGTGGCTGAAACCACCAGTTTGCTAAACTGACGTACGGGAAACTGTACCGGGGGTTCGAATCCCCCTCTCTCCGCAATTTTTTCTATGAAGATGGAAAATGGAGTTGGTGAAATTTATTTCTCCTTCCGCAAATTTTCGGGGTGTAGCGTAGCCCGGTTATCGCGCCTGCTTTGGGAGCAGGAGGTCGCAGGTTCGAATCCTGCCACCCCGACGAAAATTTTTCAGAGGAGTTTAAAAACTTCTCTTTTTTTATCTAAATAGAGTACCGGAATGAAAGTTTCGGGGTGTAGCGTAGCCCGGTTATCGCGCCTGCTTTGGGAGCAGGAGGTCGCAGGTTCGAATCCTGCCACCCCGACAATATTTTAGAGAAGTTTTAAAGCTTTTCTTTATCAAATAGAATACCGGATTAAGTTCCGGGGTGTAGCGTAGCCCGGTTATCGCGCCTGCTTTGGGAGCAGGAGGTCGCAGGTTCGAATCCTGCCACCCCGACAAAAAAGAGAGATCATTTGGTTTCTCTTTTTTTGTGCAAAATATTTTCAAATGGCATATTGAGTATCTATTGACTTTCTTACATTTGCATCCAACTTACACAACAACAACAAAACGTCATAATGGAATCAATAAAAGAACTTTATCGAATTGGGTACGGACCTTCGAGTAGCCATACAATGGGACCGCGGAAAGCAGCAGAACAGTTTTTGCTGCGCCATCCTAACGCAGATAAATATGAAGTAACTCTGTTTGGCAGTCTGGCAGCTACAGGTAAGGGGCATTTAACGGGTGTTGCAATTGAAAAGGTATTTGAGGAGAAAGATCTGGATTTGATTTGGAAGCCTGAAGAGTTTTTGAAAAGGCATCCTAATGCGTTGTGTTTTAAAGCTTTTTCTGCATCAGATGAGTTAATTGAAGCATGGACTGCTTACAGTATTGGCGGTGGAGCAATAATAGATGACAACAGTGAGGTGTCTGCCCAAAAAATATATGGGTTGACCACAATGGATGAAATATTAGAGTGGTGCAAAAGCAATAAAAAGCAACTTTGGGAGTACGTGGAATTGATGGAGGGAGATGGTATTTGGGACTATCTGGATGAGGTTTGGACTGCAATGAAAAAGGCTGTAAAAAGAGGGATGAATAAAGAAGGTGAACTTCCGGGAGGTTTAGAGCTGGAGCGCAAGTCTCATTCATATCGATTAAAAGCGAAAACTTTAAGCGGACCTATGAGAAAACGATCCATGTTGTATTCATTTGCCTTGGCTGTTTCAGAAGAAAATTCTAGTGGAGGTGTAATTGTAACTGCTCCAACATGTGGCGCCTGTGGTGTTTTACCTGCAGTTCTTTACTATCATAAGAAATTCTATAAGTTTGGGAAAAAGGATGTGTTGAAAGCTTTAGCAACCGCGGGCTTAATTGGAAATTTGGTTAAGACCAATGCTTCGATTTCGGGAGCAGAAGTTGGTTGTCAGGGAGAAGTGGGTACAGCTTGCGCCATGGCTTCCGGAGCTGCGACTCAGTTGCATGGAGGAACTGTATATCAGGTTGAATATTCTGCCGAAATGGGTTTGGAACATCATCTGGGACTTACTTGTGATCCTGTTCTTGGTTTGGTTCAAATACCATGTATTGAACGCAATGTTTTTGCAGCAGCACGCGCATTAAACCACAATACCTACGCTTTGCTTTCAGATGGCCGTCACAGAATTAGTTTTGATCAGGTAACTGAAACAATGATGAAAACCGGACTTGATTTACCTTACACGTACAAAGAAACGTCTTTGGGAGGATTGGCTTCATTAAAGGTCTTTAATTATAAATAAAGCACGAATAAAATGAGCTTGATTCTATTATAAATCAAGCTCATCTCTTTAATAGATCTAAATTTATTTTAGATCTTTTTCTCTTCTTGATTTAAATTCCGATCCATCTTTCCATTTTGGAAATTCATCTTGATTGGCAAGTTCCCAACCAACACGAAAAAGCAGCCGGGCATCTTCGGCAACACCATCTAAATTCCACCATTCTTCGTATTCATCAAAAGGTTTGTGGTAATTATTGCTTAGCCACTCTTTTTCTTTTGCAGACATGTATTCTATTCCTTTTTCTCTGCTATTGTTGTTGCCACGAGCAAATAATGCCGGAACACCTACGCGTGCAAAGCTGAAATGATCCGATCGGTAATACATCCCCGATTGAGGATTAGGATCAGGCAGGATATATCTATCTTGTTTTTCAGCTTCGATTCTTACTATGTCTTCCAGATCTGATTGTCCATATCCTGTAATCATTACATCTTTCATGCGGCCATAAGGCAACATCAAATCATTGTTAATATTTGCAACAGTTTTGTTTAGCGGAAAAATAGGATTATCAACATAAAATCCCGACCCATTTAGTCCCGATTCTTCGGCAGATGGCGCTAAAAAAACAATTGACCGGCGAGGCTGATGAGGCATGGCTTTAAAAGCTCTGGCAATTTCAAACATCCAAGCAAGAGAGGTTCCATTGTCAACAGCACCATTGTAAATTGAATCTCCATTCATTTTTGGACCAATTCCAAGATGATCCCAATGAGCAGAATAAAAAACATATTCATTTGCCAGATCTGTTCCTTTTATTATTCCGAGTACATTGTGTGTGACGTCAAAATGAGCTGAATTTTTAAAGGCAACACTTACTTTCGTGCTTAAATTAAAACCTGTAAATTCTTTTTGCTTGGCTAATTGAATCTCCGTGTCCAGATTCTTATCTGCATCAGCAAATAATTGTTTGGCAGCATCTAAAGTTATCCAGCCTTCAACTAAACATCTTGATTGATAATTATCCTTAGCTTGCTGATATAATTTCGGAACCGATGCTGAGTTTAAAACTACTGACCATGGATATCCCGCAGGTTCGTCTTGATGAATAATTAGTATTCCTTTGGCTCCTTGGCGGGCTGCTTCCTCGAATTTATAGGTCCACCGACCATAATATGTCATTTCATTGCCCTTAAAGAAACTTTTATCAGTTGAGCCAAAACCGGGGTCGTTCACCAAAACAATTACGGTTTTTCCTTTAACGTCCAGATCTTTATAATCGTTCCAGCCGTATTCCGGAGCTGCAATTCCGTAGCCTGCAAATACCAATTCAGATTCTGTTAATGCGATTTCATTCTGAATGCGTCGGGAGAAGGTGACAAAATCTTTTCCATAAGTTAATTTTCTTACTTTGTCAGGTGATTTTAAACTAAGAAATTGGGGAGCCGTAAGTGATATCTCGACTAAGGGAACGTCCTGAAAATAGGATTCCTTGTTGATTGGATCAAGCCCTATTTCTTTATATTGCTGTGCGATATAGTTAATTGTTTTTACTTCACCTTCAGAAAATGGTTTTCGTCCTTGATATTTATCGGATCCCAATTCTTTGATGTAATTGATCATTCTCTCTGTTGAGATAACCGATTCTGCATTTTTTAAACTTTCATCGGAAGAACTGCACGCCATTGTTAGTGTGGCGATTGTTAGTGTTAGTAGTGTTTTTATTTGCATGTTGTCTGTTTTGCTTAAAAGTAGGAAACAAAGTTTAAATAATTGTAATGCATAACATATATTGTTTCTGTCTTTTTAATGTGATTCAGCTTACAATTTATGATTGGGATCCAAGCTATCTTGCATTTTAATAAGAAACTTAGAATACGTCCTGCTATTTTTGTAGATTTAAAAAAAAAGAAAAATTATTATGAAGTCGAAACGAAAATATCGAACTGTTGAAATGTTGCTAAGAATAGTAACGGCTATTATATTGATTCAAACATTACATTTTAAATTCACAGGCCATCCTGAGGCCGTTCATATCTTTTCTGCAATTGGGATGGAACCATGGGGACGGTTTGGTATTGGAGCAATTGAATTGATCACAGGCATTTTGTTTTTTCTACCTAATTTATGGAAAGCAGCAGCTGTAATAACCTCAGGATTGATGATTGGGGCAATTGGGATTCATTTATTTACCTCGGTAGGTATTGTTGTTGAATATGATGGTAGTTCTGATGGAGGTCAGTTATTTGCAATGGCAGTTGTTGAATTACTCTTTAGCTGCATATTAATGTATAGGGCTAATTTGCCGGAGATGTATAAGGGCTATTTCTCCAAAGGAGATTAGATTAATGATGGAAAAGCTTTCATATCAGGAGAAATGTGCTTGTTCCCGTAGTAGTTTTTGTACGTATGTGGAGCGTCAGGAATATTTTACTGTTTACGAAAAAGAATATCTGGTAAAGATTATCGTGAATGATAATTTGTCTGGAGTGTTATACGTTAGTTCTGTTTTAGTTGTTTGGAGTTTTATTGCAGGAATAATTGATGCAGTGCTTTTTCCTGGAATTATTGCTTATGCCATTTTTCATGGAGTTGTCGATTATAAAGTTCTTACTCCGCCGGTTGTATTTCTACTCGTTAATTTTTTAGTTAAGTTAATTTACATTGCAAGCAATTTAAAAGACAGAGTAAAGCACAATGATATATTTATTTCGGCCTTGCCATATGCTGGTTCTGCTTATCTTCTGAAAAAATTTCTGATTAATGATAAATTATTATCGAAAGCTGTAGTTCTTTACTTGAAAGAGAAAAAACTGCAGGCTAAAGATTATTTTCTAAACTTGATTATTAAAAGAAATAAGTAATCGAATGGATACTCTTTACAATACACCCTTTGCTCCAATTTTTTATAATTCCCTTTATTTGTATCAAAAGAATAAATATTTACGTGCTGTAAATTTATTTTATAGTAAATAAAAAGTGGAATTTATCCCCACATAACTGTGTAGTCTACAATTTTATGATGAGGGGTTTATTAATGCTTGTATTTATTTAAGGTTTGTAATTTTCACAAATAGAGTGTTTTGCGGTGTCTCTTGTCGCTGTACGGCATTTATGGCATAGAAATTTCATAATAGATCATGTTATTATATTTTAATATTTAATTAAAAATTGATTAGTTATGAAAAGAGTTTTGATTGTATCAGCAGTAGCATTAATGTGTAGTTTAAGTATTCCAACATCAGTTTCGGCTGGAAATTTAGTTTCAGGGACAAGTTTTGTGCAGGAAGATGTGAAATATGAGGAATTAAAAGCCGAAGAACTTCCTAAAATGGTTCAGACAGCACTTACGGAATCATATTCGGAGTATGCAATTCTTAAATCATTTATCGGAAATGATGGATCGTACAAGATTATCTTGTCTAAACCAGAGGGAAATATTGCTGTTTATTTCAATGCGAAAGGAGAATTCGTAAAACAGGAAGATTTGGCGGTTTAAGAAATAGATCCATTTAAGCAATTTATCCAAATTTTTAATGCTTAGACCTCTATCGAAGTTGTATTTCAATATTTCGATAGAGGTTATCTTGTTGTCTTTTAAATATCAGAGGAGTTCAATTTCACAAAACAAAATTGATCAGTATTGTGAAATGTCTATGGCAAGGATATTTTGACACGCAGGGAAATTATTTCAGTATGGTAAGTTCTCCCGAAACAATTTCGGGACAGGCTATATGGCAAAATATACAATTATAATGATATGAATAGTATTCTTATTGTGGATGATGATGCAACACTTTGTTTGATGCTGAAAAAATTTTTTGAGAGAAAAGAGTTTTTTGTTGCTACTAGTTTTTCATCGGTTGAGGCAAAAAAAAAGATTCAGTCGAAATTTTATGATATCGTACTTACTGATTTGAGAATGCCCGAGGGGTGTGGTATGGAAATCATAAGTTTTGTGAAGAAAATAACTCCAAAGACTGTAGTGGTTATGATGACAAGTTATGCAGATATCTCATCTGCAATAAAATCGATTAAATTGGGAGCATATGATTTTATTTCGAAACCATTTGTACCCGATGAAGTTTTGGATATTGTTAATAAGGCTCTTGCACATGAAAACCCTATTGTAAAATCGAAATCGCAAGTACCATCAGGTATTCAGGATTATTATCAGGGCAAAGGAAAATTATCGAAGCAATTACTAAAACATATTGATTTAATTGCACCAACACTAATGTCAGTATTAATTGTAGGTGAGAGTGGTACCGGAAAGGAAATTGTCGCGAAAATGATTCATGAAAAAAGTGATAGGTCTCAAAAACCATTTGTTGCCGTAGATTGTGGATCCATATCAAAAACTTTGGCTTTGAGTGAATTTTTCGGACATGAAAAAGGGGCATTTACAGGAGCTGTTACAGATAAAATCGGACACTTTGAGGCTGCGGATGGAGGTGTTCTGTTTTTGGATGAGGTAGGAAACCTTAATCATTCTACGCAAGTTCAATTATTGCGAGCTTTACAAGAAAGAAAAGTAAAGCATGTAGGCAGTAATAGAGAGGTATCGGTTGATGTTAGGATTCTTGCTGCAACAAATGAGGATTTAAATGAGTCGAAGCAGATTGGTGCTTTTCGGGAGGATTTATATCATCGCTTAAATGAGTTTCAGATTAATGTTCCTCCTTTAAGAGAAAGAAAGTCCGATATTATGCATTTTGCAGAATTTTTTCTGAATATGGCCAATAACAGTCTGGGGAAATCGGTAGTTGGTTTTGATAAAAGTGTAGAATATGTTTTTACTAATTATGCTTGGCCAGGTAACTTAAGAGAAATGAAAAATACCGTTCAGCGTGCAACACTGCTTACAAAAAGTGAGTTAATTACTTTAAATGAACTGCCGTCTTCTTTTTATGAAAATACTCAGGAATATCTAAATCCTTTATTTGAATCTGAAGGTGAGAGGATTAAAAGAGTTTTAAATATTTCGGATTATAATAAAAGTAAGGCTGCACGCTTGTTAAATATGGATAGAAAAACCCTTTACAGAAAAATTAAGATCTATAAATTATGAAGTAGATGGCAAAGTTTATCTAAATTTAATCTTTATTTGTTTAGTAATATATTTTTTTTTAATCTGAGAGTAGAAATGAATAAGGTAATTATAACAATTGGTTTTATTATGGGATTGGTTTTTTCAGGAATGGCGCAAGCTCAGGATTCCAGAGGGTATATAGTGAAAGTAGGAGATGTGGCACCTGATTTCGAAATGAATTTGACCGATGGAAGTAAATTGAAGTTGTCTGACTTAAAAGGAAAAGTTGTGATGCTGCAGTTTACGGCTAGTTGGTGTGGAGTTTGTCGCAAAGAAATGCCGTTTATCGAGAAGGAGATTTGGCAGAAGCATAAAGAGAAGGATTTTGCCTTATATGCTTTGGATTTGGACGAGCCACAAGAAAAGGCTGAGAAATTAATTGCTGCAACAGCAATAACTTATCCGGTTGCATTGGATGAAGGGGCAGGAATATTTACTAAGTATGCACACAAGGAAAGTGGTGTGACTCGTAATGTAATTGTTAATAAGGAAGGCAAAATTATTTATCTCACCAGATTGTTTAATCGTGAAGAGTTTGATGGGATGAAAATGGTGATTGAAAATGAATTGAAAAAATAATTTGTTGTTTATAAAAAATGCAGCAGATGAAATTAATTGCATTTTTTCAGCATTTATCCTTTCATGCAAGGAGCAAAATGGATTTTCTTTTTGCTTAAATGAAATGCATATCTGAAAAGAAAAAGGGCGGTGACTAGCCGCCCTAAACTACTACTTAAATTTACTTATGAATTAGTACAATCAATCACCTAAGTGTTTAACAGACTTTCTTCATCAACAAAGATAATGTATGATGTTAATTTTTATTGTTAAAACGCATCCTTTTTTATGAACCAATGATTTTGATAAATGAATCGCCATTTATTGATGAATAGTTATTTCTTTTTTGGGGAGAGAAACTCTATTTTTTTTTGCATTTGCATTATTGTGATTCATTTCCGGTCTGATTAGTATAAAAAATAAATCAGAAAGTCTGATATATTAGATGGATTAAATTCATCAATAGGTATATCATTAATTCCTCCATTTAGTCTTTTTTAGTTGTAGATATTTAAATCACTAAAATATTCATTTGTTTTACTTTCACAATTGAAAAATGCCTAATTTTATGCCTATCTTAAGGGGATCAAAAAGATTTTGATTTAGTTTAATTATTTAGCAGTAATAGTTTATGGACAAGGATTTTATTCATATTATAGAGAAGGTAAGGGCTTATTTATTCAAAAATGGTTTAAGTGGTTTTTCTTTTGATAAAGTTAAAGACTTTGGGGTGTCGCCATCTGATGTCTCCAAATTTGTTGATTCGGTAGAGGAGTTGGTTGAAAAAATTCTTGAATACGAACGAAAATCGTTTGAGTCCATTTTTACTCAATACAATTTTGAAGGTCAGAATGCGATTGATATATTATTTATCGTAAGTCAGGAGATGAATGATCGTTTCGAAAATTTAACACCATCCGTTACAATGGAATTTGAGAGTCATTTCCCGGAAGTGTATAAAAAGCATATGGATGAGCGGATGGAATTCATTTTTGATAAAATTAAAATAAATGTTGAAAAAGGAATAGCGCAAGGCATGTATCGCGATGATCTTAGCAGCGAGATTGTTGGGCGGATGTATCTGGCAAGACTTGAGGACATGCATAATCCTGAACTATATCCTCCGGAGAGGTTTAAATTTGGTACAATCTACGATACAATGATTGATCAATTTGTAAAAAGCATTGGTACCGAGGATGGAATTAATTATTATCGTCAGCGAAAACAATTACTGGGTGTTTTAAGTTTTGGACGATAAAATGATATTTGCAGGAATAGGTTCTCCTGTATTTTGGACTATTTATTCAGGCGATTGTCTTCCAAAAGCATTTGGGAGCGACAAACAAGAAATTATAATCACATGAAAATTTCATTAGCACCTCTTCAGGGATATACTGATTGGGTGTTCCGACAAGCATATGAAAAATGCATTGGGGGCGTAGATGAATTCTATACCCCTTTTCTTGTTCTTCAAAATTCAGGAGAAATAAGAACCTCTCACAAAAGAGAAGTAGAACCTTTTTTGGAGAGAAATAATCGATTGGTGCCTCAGTTTCTAAGTGGATCTGTTGAAGAGTTTCAATTTTTTGAGACGTATCTTTCAGGTTTAGGCTATGAAAAAATGAATTGGAATTTAGGGTGTCCTTTTCCTATGGTTACCGGGAAAAAGAAGGGATCTGGCTTGTTGCCATATCCTGAAAAGATAAAGGATATTCTGGAACGAGGATATTCCGGGAAAATAGACCTGTCGATTAAAATGCGGTTGGGTTTGGAGGATAAATCGGAGATACTTTCGGTTTTGGATGTGATGAAGAACTTTAATATTGATGAAATTATCGTTCATCCCCGCATTGGCAGGCAAATGTATAAGGGAAGTGCCGATAGGGATTATTTTCAGCAAATACAGGAAGGTTTTAGTAAAACAATTGGCTTTAATGGTGATGTTGAGACACTTGATGACTTTGAGAGCTTGAATGCTCAATTGCCAAACCTAAATCATGTGATGATAGGAAGAGGAGTTCTGAAAGATTATTGGTTGCCGGCAAAAATAAAGGGAATAGAAATTCCGTCTGCAGATATTCGTAAAAAAGCATTGCGTAAAATGTACGATGAAATTTTTTCTACTTATACTTCATTTTTAAGTGGAGATACACAGATCCTGCAAAAAGTGAAGCCGTTTTGGGAGTATTTCTCCAGCCATTTTGAGAATGAGAGAAAAGTTTACAAAGGAATCAAGAAATCGGGAAGCTTGAAAAAATATAACGAGGCTGTTTCGTTTGCATTCCAACAAAATGTAAAGGAGTAGAAGAATGAAATTTTCAATCGAATTAACGGATCAATTCCTTCATGTTGAGTTTAAGAATCCGGTTAGGATGGTAAGTTCTGCAATTTTAAACGGTGGTTGCCAAATTGCTGACCATTTTTTGAATACAAAGGTTGATGCTAATTTTAAAGGAGAAAGAACTGATTTTGAATCTCCGGATATTACGCTTAAAGGAATAGCTGACTCCCAAAATTGGGAAGGGAATTGTGTGGGAATGATGACTGCGGCCTTAATGAGTTCATTCCGAAGAATTCGAGTTGAAAAGCAGGGGGTTTGGATAGAGGTTTTTGTTACATCCGGAGTGTCAAATGCCCGCAGGGCAGGAGACGAGGCCGATTATCAATTCGTGAATGAGAAGTGTCAAAAAATAGGGACTATTAATATTCTGGTTACTACTAATGCTAATCTTTCTGATGCAGGTATGGTTGAATGCATAATGATGGTGGCGGAAGCAAAAGCAGCTTGTCTGCAGGATTTGAAAGTTCTGAGCCCGGTTAGTGGATTATTGGCAACGGGAACAGGAACTGATTCCACGGCAATTGCATGTGGTACAGGTCCTATAGTTCAGTATTGCGGCAAACATGTTTTGTTTGGGGAAATGTTGGCAAAAACAACTTATGAAGCCATTTATAAATCATTATCGGCGACTAAATAATTGGTAATAAATTGAGCTCTTTCTGTTGCTGAATATTTAGGAAGTTCAACAACAGTAAAACCCAATTCTTCATAAGTGTTTTTTAAGAAAACCGATATTTCCTTTGCATCTTCAAATGATTCCGGTCTTTCTGCATCGTTGATAAAAATCTCTTTCCAAGGCGGAGCAAGAAATACGGTTTGGTTGTATTGGTCGGATTTTTTAAAATATTTTAATGGAACAGTCAAGTTTCCTCGTCTTACGTAGGCAATAATGTCAGGTAACCCACGATCAAAAAAACACTTTCCTTCGGCTTTGCATTCAGTAAGTTGATAACTCATACGCTCATAACAAATTTCTGCAAATTCGGATAGATTCTGCCAGGGAACTTTATCTCCGCCAATTTGATGTTGCTCCTGAATAACAATCCTTGATATTTCTTCAAAACACTGATAGCCTTGTTCTGATAATTTATTTAAAAGAGTAGATTTTCCTGATCCCGGACCACCAGTAATTATGTATCGATTATGGTACTTGTTCATGTTCAGTTAATCTTCTTTTAAATGAGCGTAAAATAGATCCATATCGATGTTTTCTCTTATTAAATCAGCCAGTTTGTCGTATTGGTTTTCTTTAAATTCCTGATAATTAAAATCACTTTCTTGTTCCAGATTGAATCCGGATAACAGGTGTTGAATCACAATTTTGTTGTCCAGAATACCATGAATATAACTTCCCCAACAGTTCTGATTTAGAAAATAGCCATCAGTTTTTCCATTGGATAAAATGCATAGTGGTATGTTATTTTGGACAGCAATAGTTTCTCCCATATGAATCTCATATCCAAAGCACTCTTGATTTGAATCCCTGAATTTGAAAGTGCATTGTTCTGTGAGTTTTTCATTGGTGATTGTTGTTTCTACAGGAAGAATCCCCAAACCCGCAGTGCTTTCAATGTTGCCTTCAATTTGTAGTGGATCACTAATCTTTTCACCCATCATTTGATAGCCACCACAAATACCGATTACTTTTTTTCCATTTTTGTGTGCTTTAACAATAGATAAGGCAACACCGTTTTGTTTTAGTTCCTGAAGATCGGAAATGGTGTTTTTGCTTCCCGGAAGGATTATGATGTCGGCAGTTTCTATTTCTAAAGGATTGTTTGTATAGTAAAGATGAACTCTTGGATCGTGTTCCAGAACGTCAAAATCAGTAAAGTTGGCCATGCGTGGTAAAATAACAACAGCGCAGTTGATCTTTTCTTTACTGGATGTTTTTGATTTTTTTCCGAGACTAACAGAATCTTCTTCCTCAATATGGATATCTTTAAAATAAGGGAGAATTCCGATAACAGGTTTGCCGGTAAGATCTTCAATAATCTTTTTCCCGTCTTCGAATAGTTTTATGTCTCCTCTAAATTTATTGATAATAATTCCCTTGATTTGCTTTCGTTCGTCTTCGTCAAGTAACTGAATACTTCCATAAACACTCGCGAAAACACCACCTTTATCTATATCAGCTATTAAATAGGTAACCGCATTGGCTTCAACAGCCATTCGCATGTTGGTTATGTCACGGGTTTTTAAATTTAGTTCTGATATGCTGCCCGCTCCTTCCAATACTACGGGATTGTATTTTTGGTTCAATCGATGAAATGCAGATTTTGCTTCTTCAAATAAAGCATGCTTATTATTCCCCATAAAATATTCGACCGCAGTTTGAGTGCCAATAGGTTTTCCATTCAAAACAACTTGTGAACTTTTATCATTTGTAGGCTTTAGTAATACGGGATTCATATCTGTATGACAAGCTAATCCGCAGGCTTCAGCCTGAACAGCCTGCGCTCGGCCAATTTCAAATCCTTCCGGTGTTGCGAAAGAGTTTAGTGACATATTTTGAGCCTTGAATGGTGCTGGTTGATAGCCATCCTGCTTAAGAATTCTGCAAAACCCTGTGTTGATAATGCTTTTTCCAACATCCGATCCTGTTCCGACAAACATTAATGGTCTTAATTTAATCATAAAGTGTTTATTTTCAATTCAACTAAAGGAGATAGTTGATATTTAAAAAGAGCAATTTCAACTGGCTTTCAAAATTAGTCTTTTTTTATCGAGTTGTTTTTGTTGTAAAACAGTATTTTTGGGAAATTTAGTGAAGTTTGACTAAATAAAATGTAAGGTTGAGGTCTGAGTGAATTGGTTCTAAATATTGTTGATCTGTAGTTTTAGATTTTATTTGCTTATGAATTAGTAATAATTTTGCTAATATTGTAATGAATTGTAACAAGTGGTCTCTTTATAATATTAAACTAGCAGCATGACAATGTGGCTTGTGTAGAATGTTTAAATTTTTTGGAACCATCGACTAACTATTTAAATCTAAATTACAAATACTAATGAAAGTTCAAATTGATGCTGTAGATCAGAAGATTCTATCTTACTTGATTAAAAATGCAAGGATTCCATTCTTGGAAATAGCCAGAGAGTGTGGAATTTCTGGTGCAGCAATTCATCAAAGAGTTAAAAAACTGGAAGATGCAGGAATTATTGATGGATCTAGATTTATTGTTAAGCCAAGAGCTTTAGGATATGAGGTGTGTGCCTTTGTTGGTATTTCTCTTGATCATGCACATCAATATAAAATGGTTGTTGAGAAAATTGATGCTATTCCTGAAATAGTAGAATGTCATTTTACCACTGGTAACTTTACATTTTTGGTAAAGATGCTTTGCAGGGATAATCAACATTTGATGGATATTTTAATTAATACACTACAGAATATTCCCGGAATATCAAAAACGGAAACATTTATTTCTCTGGATCAAACAGTTGACCGGGAAATTAAACTATAATAATAATTTATTGAATTATGAGGCTTTCATTATCGGAAGCCTTTTTTTGTATCTATAAATAGTTGTTATCGTTTACCAAATAACTCTCTTTTTTGTATCTTTCGAATTCATTTTACAAAACACTTAAAATACAAAGCAATATGTTTCCAAAAGAAGTATACATTAAAAGACGTAGCCAATTACGTGAAATAATGAAAGACGGAATTGCATTGGTATTAGGTAATCCTGAAGCGCCAATGAATTACGCCGATAATGTTTATCATTATCGTCAGGATAGTACATTTTTGTACTTTTTCGGTATCGATCATCCAGGTTTTGCCGGTGTTTTTGATATCGATAATAATAAAGATTACATTTTTGGTAACGATGTTGATATTGATGATATAATTTGGATGGGACCACAGCCAAGTGTTGCAGATCAGGCAGCACGTTTTGGTGTTGAAAACACAGCTCCGTTTAATGATTTGAAATCTCTTGTTGCTGAAGCAATAAAAGAAGGTCGAAAAATCCATTTTCTACCTGTTTATCGTGCCGAAAATAAAATTTTGATTCATGAAATGTTAGGTACGCCTTTGAATGCAATTAAAGAGAATGTATCGGAGGAATTTGTTAAAGCCATTATTTCACTTCGTGAAATAAAAGATGAGTATGAGATTAAGGAATTGGAGCGTGCTGCTGCAATTGGTTATGAGATTCATACCACAGCAATGAAAATGGCCAAAGATGGAGTTTACGAAAGAGAAATTGCCGGAGAATGCGAAGCCATAGCATTAAGAGCGGGAGGACTGCTCTCATTTCCAGCTATTGTTTCAAGAAGAGGAGAAACCTTACACAATCATGAGCATGGTAATCTGCTTAAAGCTGGAGATTTATTGCTTGTGGATAGTGGTGCTGAAACAGATTCTCATTATGCTTCTGATAATACCCGAACAATTCCTGTAGGAGGAAAATTTAGTCAAAAGCAAAAAGAAATATATGAGATTGTACTGGCTGGAATCAACAAAGGGAATGAGTTGATTCGTCCATGGGTTACTTATCAGAGTATTCATCTGGAGGTTTGTAAAGTACTTGCCAAGGGCTTAAAAGAGGTTGGTTTAATGAAAGGTGATATTGAAGAAGCTGTGAAAGCTGGAGCACATGCCTTATTTATGCCTCATGGGCTTGGGCATATGATGGGATTGGATGTGCACGACATGGAAAATTTCGGTGAGAATTTGGTTGGATACGATGAAAAGGTACAGCGGATTGATCAGTTTGGAACTGCTTATTTGCGTCTTGGAAAAGAGCTAAAGCCAGGTTTTGTAATCACTAATGAGCCGGGGATTTATTTTATTCCGGCACTAATGGACAAATGGAAGCAGGAAGGATTGCATTTGGATTATATCAATTACGATAAAGTTTATGAATATCGTAATTTTGGAGGTATTCGTTTGGAAGATGATGTGTTGGTAACTGAACAAGGAAATCGTTTGATTGGAAAGAGGATTCCAATTAGTATAGAGGAAGTAGAGAAAATAATGCGTTAAATACACGCAGTAGGCATATTTTAAAGGCAGCATTTCTGGAGAATGCTGCCTTTTATTATTATCGTTAATTCGTTTAATTTTACTTAAATTTGCTTTTTTATAATATTCATGTAACAAAAATCATCTTTTATCAGTTTAAACAGATACTTTGCGGAGCTTTTTTAGGCCCACAAGGAAATGATAAATTGATTTAATGAATTGTATTGTTTAAATCTGTTTAAACTATCTGTTTGGGTGGTTTTGTGAGTTGTTTTGATTGATTAATTTATGTTGCTTTTTCAATGTAAAGTGTCTTTCATTGCAAATTAATTTCGTTTTAACTTTGAATCTTAATGACATGAGAAATGGTAAAATTTCTACCCTATTAATGAAAGTATTTAAGTTAGCCTGTATTGGTTTATTGTTTATTTTGCCATTCAGCGGAATGGCTCAGTATGACTATGAGCATTATGTGCCGCCGTTTTATTGTTCTGCTCAGGTGGGAAAACAAGAACTTTTCTTGTCAACCAATTCTGAAAAAGACCTTAAGGTTTTTATTGAAGATGGACAAGGTAATACAGTAGCAGGCCCGTTTACAATTAATCGTAATCAAAGCAAAACTTATGTTTTTAAAACTCCGGGAGGAGCTACGTATAGTTCGCATAATTCGAGTACTTATCCTGATGGGTGTAGTTATTCGTATGGAATTATAGGACCAAAAGAATTAAACAAACCTTTAAACGGAAGGGGTTTAAGAATTTATTCGTATGATGGTCCTTTCTTCGCAAATATAAGGCATGGCTTTAGTAATGGCGGGGAATATGGAGCATTAACGCATGGAGGTTCTCTTTCGGCAAAAGGAGCGTATGCCAAAGGAAAAGATTTTTATTCAGGGCATTTGTATAGCCACACAATTAATTATTCAGATCCTTCGTATAGTGGAGGTTATCCTATTCGAAGCCACTTTATTTCAGTGATGGCTGTTGAAGATGGGCAGACAACCGTTAATTTTTCTGGAATTAAATGTAAGTACATTACAAAATACGATGGTGCAAATGTAGTTTTACAATCAATAGATCCTTCTGATGTTATAACGGGGACACTAAGCAAAGGGCAGAGTTATGTCATTGGGGTAAATTTGCATACTAGTCAATTTAGTGGCGAAACTGCCATGGTGCGAAACGGAATGAATGGGACGCATATTACATCAACTCAAAAAATTGTTGTGAATTGTGGTTCATGGACAGCAGGGGCGAAGCCATCTCAGGATATTGGTTTCGATCAGATTGTTCCGGTGGATCAGGTGCGAGACAAATACATAGTAATGAAAGGAGAAGGAAAGGCTGAGCCAGATCCTACTGCTTATTATGCTGGACAGGAAAGAACTATTGTTGTGGCAACCCAGGCAAATACCGAAGTATGGGTAAATGGAAACAATAAAGGTACACTGGCTGATGCAGGCGATTTTATCATTTTGGATGACATTGTTAATCCTAAAGCACTTCCAACACTTTATATTGATACAAAAGGTAAAGATGTATATGTTTACCAAACCATGTGTGGTACAAGTCAGGACTGGACAAATATTGGACTTAATTTTATTCCTCCTCTTACAGGATTGGGAATTAAGGAGGTTGTGATTCCTCAAGCTAATTACATTACTACCGGTACCGGAGGTCTTATAAATCCAACGGTTACGGTTTTGTCGCAAAAAAATGTAGATGTACAGCGTAATGGAATATCCTTAAGTAATCCTCAGAATGTGCCTGGAACAACAGAATGGGTATATTATAAAGTACCGAATATAAGCGGTGATTGTCGTTTTACAGGGAGTAAGGCTATAAATGTTGCCTGGACAGCGAGTTCCTATACTTTGGGTGCTGCAGGATACTATTCTGGTTTTACAAAGGCAGTATCTCCAATTCATCCTACCTTAAATATAGATAAAGAAATAAGTCTGGTTTGTGAAAGTTATGATGATAATATAAGTGTTGCTCTTGTAGAACCATTCCCAGACTTTTATGAATGGTATGTAAATGATTTTACAGGGGATCCAATTATTGAGAATGGACCGCTGGTTGTGCCAGCTCCGGATGTAGAAACGATCTATTATGTTTTGGGATATTACAGAGATCCAAGTTTGGATATTTTATTTAACGGTGATTTTTCTGATGGTTTTAATGGGTTTGAGTCTGATTACGAAATAGTTACCAGTAATCTTGTTGACCCTGGAAATTTCGCATTGGCATCCACCCCTGTAGCAGAAAATCCTGTTTTAGCTGACTTTGGAGCAATGGACGGAGGAAGAATGTTCTTAGGATATTCGGATAGACAAGGAGAAGTGGTTTATCAGGTGAATGAATTACCTGTAGAAGAAAATTTCAGTTATATTTTTAAGTTGCACGGGCGTTTGGCAAAAGAGAACTCGACTTATAATCAGTCGCTTAAAGTGCTTGTTAACGATGAGGCAATTATTGAAGATTTTAAAATAGACAAATCTACAGAGTGGCAATCGGTTTCAGCTCTTTGGAAACCGGGAACAGCAAGGAAGGCAACAATTAAGATACTTAATCATAATCTTGATACTCAGGATGCTTTTTTTGCTTTGGATAGTATATCATTCGTTCAGGCAGTTCAGGATACTGCAAAATTCATCGCGAAGGTTGTTCCAAATTTCAGTTATGGAAGTGATGGCGATATTGTTCATTTTTGTAAAGGTATACAGAATTCATTGGATGTTTCAAATGGAGATATAACCTGGTACGACTATTCATGGTCTAAAGGTGGTGTCGATTTGGTTGATGGAACAGAATTTAGTGGAGTTAAATCACATGAATTAGTTTTTGTTAATCCTCAGAAATCACAAGAAGGGCAGTATATATGTACTATCGGATTTAAACCGGAATATCAAGACTGTGGAACTTCCGGAGCTACAGTGGATGTTACATTAAATGTATTAGTTGATGAGGAAGCAACAGTAAGTATTGATACAGACAAGACTAGTTTTTGTTCGGGATCAAGTACGATATTAAATGCGTTGGTAACTGGAGATGCTGGAGATGTAAAATGGTATGTTGATGGAGGAACTTCTCCTGTATCATTGGAAAATCCGTACACATTTAATTACCCAACCGGAACCTATACAGTTCGTTGCGAGGTTGAGAATGGTTGTGGGGTTGCATCTGATCAGGTTGTTATTAATGTGTTATCAACACCAGTATTAAATAGTATAACTTCAAATGATGATTTGTGTGTGGGGCAGGATATTGTTTTAACTGCTCTGGCAACAGGTGATGGTGTTTTAACTTATGATTGGAAAAGAGGATCTCAAACACTATCAGAAACAGGAAGTGTATTGAATTATACTGCTTCAATGTTAGATAGAGATGCTACATTTAAAGTTAAAGTAACCAGTGTTTATACAATTGCCGGTGAAACAGTCGAGTGTCCAAATAGTTTGGGGATGGCTGTATTTGATTTGGATATTTATCCATTGGTAGAGTTTGATAAACTACTGCAGGATGCAACGGTTTGTGAAGGGAATAATCATTCATTTAGTGTGGATATGAAATATCCCGGTGATTTTTATACCTATAGTTGGAACAAAGGCGGAGTTGATTTATTGAATAATTTATCTTCTCTTAATTTATCAAGTGTTAAGAATGCTGATGCAGGAAATTATAGGGTAGATGTTACAAATCGATGTAATTCTGGATTTTCGGCCGCAGATTTAATTGTAACCCCTAAAATTAAAGTAAATGGGTTTAGTTTAGACAATACTGGTCCGTTTTGTAATACCACTAGTGTTACAGCAACTTTTGATGTTGATATTAATGGAGCAGTATATATTTATCAGGTAAAGGAGCCTGATGGAACAATTAAAACCATAACTAATCCATATACCTTTACGGTTGATGCAAGCCATCAGGGAATCTGGGAATTTTTTGCTGGAAGTTCTTGTGATGCTCCGGTTTCTTTTAAGCGTACATTAAATATGTTTTCTGATTTTGGGACTCTTTCAGTTGCTGATGTTGGAACTTGTATTGGTGAGAATGTAACCTTTGAAGCTAAAGTATCTACAATACCTACCGCCACTGTTCTTCATTATGTTTGGACGGACAATTTAGGAAATCCAATTGGAACAGATTCTGATAAATTGGAATTGTCGAATGTTCAGGATGCTGACTTTGGAAACTACAAAGTTGTTGTTACCGATCAGTGTGGAAATACGAAAACAGCAACTGCCAATTTAACGAAAGAAGCTGTTACTTCTCCGGCAACAGGAACATCGACTGTTTGTGTCGGCGATAATTTTTCAACGACAATAACTTATTTAGGATCTCCTGTTTTCGAATGGAGATTTGGGGATAAGGATTCAGGCCCAATAGTTGGAACGACAGAAACTTTGAGTTTGACAAATGTTAGTTTGGCGGATGCGGGAGTTTATTATTGTAATGTTACTTTGAGCTGTGGAACTGCGGTTATTCAAAGAGAATTGAAAGTTAATACACATGTTTCCCTTGTTGATCCTTCTGATAAAATAATTAATATTTGTGAGGGTGAAAAACCATTGCTTAGTTTACTTACTACTGAGATTAATGGTAATTCTGCTGATTATTCAATTGTTTGGAAAAACTTTGCCGGTACGAATATAGGAATAGGAACTTCTATTCAACTGGATGCACATACTATTGTTGGTCCATATTTATATACCGCAACTGTTGTTGGAAAGTGTGAAACTCCGATAAAGACATATCGCGTTATTGTACATGCTAAGCCAGTAATAAGTGCTTTAGACAATACTCTGGCAGAGTGCTCCGGATCAGTTAGTTTAGATGTTTCGGCATCGGGAGAACATAAAGGGATTGTATGGTGGAAAGATGGAGCTGTAATTACAGATGGTAATGCTGATCCTGCTGATTTTGTTATTAATCCTGCCACAAGTCCTGCAGATGACGGTGATTACATTGCAAAAATTGAAACAGATTATTGTGGTGATGCACAAGTAACAATTAATCTTGATGTTAGAAATACAATTGTAGTAACTAATCAATCTCCTGCCAATACAGTGGTTTGTGAAAATGTTGCCACTAATTTATTTGTGACTGCAACAGGAGATAATATTGCATACAAATGGTATAAGACAACGGACCCTTCTACTACTTTATCGGATAAATCTAATTTAGATTTAGGAAATATTTTATTCTCTCAGTCAGGACAATATAAATGTGAATTAAGTAATGATTTAAATTGTGGAAATCAGACGCTCACATTTGATGTTCAGGTTAATAAACATGCTGCTGTAACAAATCCTGCAAATGTTGTGATGTGTGAAACAGATGCAGATCCTGTTTTTACAGTCATAGGCACAGGCGAGGCTCCGGTAACTTATCAGTGGTATGATAAAAATAACATTGCAGTAGCTGGTGCAACCAGTAATTCATTAACAGTAACTTCACCCGTTAACGGACAAAGTTATTATTGTGTTGTTTCGGGTAGTACTTGTAATACTGCGACTTCAAATAAAGCAAGCTTAACCATTATTAAAAATGTAGCTGTTACAAACCCTCTGGATCGAACAATTTCAGATGGAGCAAATGTTAGCTTTAGTGTTGTAGCTTCGGGTGAACCATCTTATACTTACAAGTGGTATGAGAATACTGGGTCTGGATGGAATCTCCTTTCAAACGGAGGGAAATATTCAGGTGTTAACTCGGCCAAATTGCAAATAACCGGTGCTGATAAAGCAACTTTTAATGGAAACCAATATCGATGTGAGGTTATTAGTTCTGGAGCGGTTTGTGCTTCATCAGTAACCAGCAATCCTGCAACACTAACGGTTACAGAGGTTACAAAGATTGCTGTTCAACCAACAAACACAACTGTTTGTTTTAATACCAATGCCAGCATTAGTGTTGAAGGTACAACAGCAGGATTAACTTACACCTGGTACTACAAAAAAGGAGCAGGAGCATACGAAACGGCTAACGGTAAAGATGGAATTTCTACTTCAGAAGCTGGATTAGTGTCAACATTAACAATTCCTGCGGATGATTTGGATATCAATAATTGGAAGTTTCAATGTGTTGTAAGTGATGGTGTTAGTGCTGATCAATATTCGAATGAGCTTGTCATAAATGTTTTGGCTGATATTTCAGTTACAACTGTTGATGCAACTTTTACTCCTTGCGTTGGTCAGGCATTTTCAATGTCAGTAACTGCAACGGGTGATAATATCAGATACAAATGGTATAAAGTTGGAGCTGAATCCTCAATTTTATCGACAAATGCTTCCTATAATATGGGTACCATTTCATCAGCTAAGGCAGGAACTTATAAATGTGAAATTTATAATAATGAACATTGTAGTGATGAGGTGAGAACTTTTGTTGTGGATGTGAAGGAATTGCCTGCTGTTACAAATCCTGCTGATGTTACTATGTGTGCAAATGATACAGATCCTGCTTTTACTGTAACGGGAACAGCTGAAGGAATTGTAAACTATGAATGGTATGATAAAGATGATAATCTTGTAGTTGGAGCGACAAGTAATATTTTAACAGTAACAAGTCCGGTTAACGGGCAGAGTTATTATGCTGTTGTATCAGGAGATTATTGCTCAACGGCGAAATCGAATAGTGCAAGCCTAACTGTTTTATCAGAAGTTAGTACAACTAATCCTGTTGATATTACTGTTGCCGATGGTGGTAATGCGAGTTTCAAGGTGACAGCATCCGGAGAACCAATTTATTCTTACCAATGGCAAGAGGATTCTGGTTCTGGATTTACTGATTTATCTGACGGTGCTGAATATTCTGGAACCACATCTTCCCAGTTAAAACTAACAGGAGTCTTAATGACAAATGGATTTGATGGAAACAAGTACAGATGTATTGTTACCAGCTCATCTTGTTCAGGAATAGCTACTAGTTTACCTGCAACTTTGACTCTAAATAATATTATTAAAATAAAAGATCAACCTGTTGATCAGAAGCTTTGTGAAACCAATACAGCTACTTTCACTGTTGAGGGAACGGGTGCTGTTACCAGTTTTATTTGGAAATATGACAAAGGTGCGGGTTTTGTAGATGCCGATGGACAAGACGGTATGACTGTTGTAACAGGAGGAGGAATTTCTACATTGACAGTTGCTAATTCAACAACAGCTATGAATTCCTGGACATTCAAATGTGTATTAAGTGATGGATTGACTGATGATGATACTAATGTTGTTCAGTTGGAAGTTTATGAAGCTATCAACGTAACAACAGCTGTAACTAATAACCTATCAAAATGTGAAGGAGAATCCCTTGTTCTTTCTGTTGCGACAAGTTCTGGCAGCAATATTCAGTATAAGTGGTATGAAAGTACAAGTCCGGGAGTTGTATTATCAACAAGTTCGAGCTACGATTTGGGCAATGTTTCGTTAGCTAATGAGAAAACATATAAATGTGATGTTTATAATGATCTTGCTTGTGGAGACGCTACTATAAGCTATGTGATAGATATTAAGGAAGATGCAACAGTTACTGATCCTACAGATAAAATAATGTGTGCCAGTGATGCCAATCCGGTATTTTCTGTTACAGGAACAGCTGAAGGAACAGTAAATTACGAATGGTTTGATAAAGATGATACTTCAGTTGGAAATACTTCCAGCCTAACGGTTACGACACCGGTTGATGGTCAATCTTACTATTGTGTTGTTTCGGGTGATGCGTGTAATACTGCGACATCCGCAGTTGCAACCTTAACAGTTTACGAAGAAGTTTCGATTGTTGATGATCCTTTGAACAGTACAATTCCTGATGGTGGAAATGCAACATTTACAGTAAAAGCTGCAGGAGAACCTGATTACACTTACCAGTGGCAAGAAGATACTGGTTTGGGATGGAATAGCCTTTCAAATGGAGGGAAATATACCGGAGTTACAAGTGCAACTCTTAGTATTACCGGAGCAGATCAGACAAATTTTAATGGAAATCAATACCGTTGTATTGTTGGAAATACAAAATGTTCTGCAAATGCAACAAGTAATCTGGCAACATTAACGATAACTTCTGTTGTTAAAATATCAGGGCAACCACAGAATATGGAAGCCTGTTTGGGGGGAGCTGTAGATTTTGAAATTACTGGAAAAACTTCAGGTTTGAATTACGATTGGGAATACAGTACAGATGGTATTGTTTATAATACTGTAAGCGGAGTTCCAGAATTAAATGTTGTAACAGATGTTAATGGTTCAAAATTAGAAATAGCAACAACAACTCTTGCAATGAACAGTTGGACTTTCCGATGCATCGTTCGTGATGGTGTGAGTGCTGCTGAAACATCTGGTGTTGCTTCGTTAAATGTTGTTGAACCAGTTAGTTTTGATGCTATTGCTGATGAGAATTTATGCTTTGATGTTGAGAAACAAATCAGTTTGGCTAATCTTTCAGGAACAGAGCCAATCTCATTTTCCTGGATGAAAGGTGCTGCTGAAGTTTCAACCACATCAACAGTAAGTATTGGTGCTTCAGATAATGGAAATTATCAGGTAACTGCTGGTAATGGTGGTGTTTGTCCTGATAAAACAGATAATTTTGTAGTTTATCATTATGACGAACTTACAATTGCTGCTTGGGGTAATTCTTCTCAGGTTTGTATTGGAGATACCGAAGTGTTATCTGTTGGTGTTACAACAATAGATGCAGCTAAGACAGCAAGCTATAATTGGTATAAGGATAATGTGCTAATAGGTACAGATCCAAGCTTCAGCTTGACTGCGACAGATAAAGCGCAAACGGGTATGTACAAAGTTGAAGTTTCAGACGGATGTACTACTAAAACAGTTTCTGGTTATGTAAGTGTTTATGAACCAATTGCAGCAAGTAATACATGGAATGCAGAAACAACCTTGTGTATTGGTGCAGAATTAAAATTGGAGACTAAAGTTATTGGTGATGTTACATCATATGTATGGACTAAAGATGGTGCAGGTTTTGCCGCGAATTCAACTTACGTAAAACCTTCTGTTGATGCTGCTGATGCCGGTACATATATTTGTACTGTCTCTGGAAATTGTGGGGTTGATATCGTATATACAATAAAAGTAAAAACATTGGATGTACCTGAAATTACAACGGGGATAGATGCTATTGCTGCAGTTTGCGAAGGAGAGTCTTTAGTACTCGGACCAATTGTTGTAAGCGGAACTTATGATGATCCTGTTTGGACACTAAATGATAATGTTACTCAAGTAACGACTACTGTTGATCAATTGGATTTAGGAACGGCAGAATTATCTGAAGCGGGAAATTATCTGGTTACTGTTAATAATTTATGTGGTTCGGATGCTTCTTTAGGCAATCAGGTGATCAATCCAATTTTAACTCTTAATCCAATAGCATCCCAAACTGTTTGTGCAGGAAACGACGTTGTGTTTAGAGCAGTTGCAACTGGAGCAAACCTCAATTATCAGTGGTTGGTTGACGACGTTGATCAATTCAATGATTCACCAGAATTAGTACTTGATGCTTCTGTTGTCGTACCTTTCGATTTAAATACATCCAAAACTTATAATGTTGAATGTAAGATTACCAGTACAACAGGTTGTGGTGACGATTCTCAATCAACAACTTTAACTGTTAAACCGAACACTCTACTTCATGCAACACTTAAAAATGTTCCTAAATATGTAGGTGAAAGTTATACAATGACAGTAGACGTAACTGGTGTTGATTTAGTTTTTGAGTGGACTCATGAATTAACAGATGGAACAAAAGTACCTTTGACAGAAACAGGGCCTTCTGTAACTCTTACTAATATTGCGATGGCTGATGCCGGTTATTATACTTGTAAAATTACTGGAGCTTGTGGTCAAAGATTGGCGTCAGGTAAATTAACTGTAAAGGAACCTGTCACTATTGTTTCCGGATTGAATACTTTAGAGGAAAAGTGTGTTGGCGATCCTTTAAGTTTGTCAATATCTGCAACAGGCCAAATCTCATCAGTTAAGTGGTTTAAAAATGATAATCTGATTCCTTCTGAAACAAGTCTGAATTTATACTTTGCTGCACTTGGTTTAGCAGATGCTGCAGTTTATACATGTGAGATTGAAGGCGAAGGAATTTCTGTAATAACTGAGACAACAACAGTACGGGTTTATTCTCAAACAGTTTTAAATACTTCCTTAAGTGATACGACCCTTTGCGAAGGAAGTGTTTTGGATTGGGTTCCTGATATTGATGGAACATCGAGCATGACATTTGAGTGGACGATGGACGGAGTTAACGTATCTGATCAGAAAATACTTCATTACGATCCACTAGCTTTAGGTAACGAAGGCAATTACGAAATTCAGGTTACGAGTATGTGTGGTGATGTTTCTTCAAGTGCGAATTTGGAAGTTATTCAGTTGCCGGTATATGTCTCTTCATCAGTTGGAAAAGCTGTTTGTGAAAATGAGCCATTGGTTGAATTTACAGTTGAATATACAGGAGAACTGCTAAAATATCAGTGGAGAAAAGATGGTATTGATCTTCCTGGAAAAACAAGTGAGACTTTAAGTCTTACAAATATTAAGCTTTCGGATGACGGAGATTATAATTGCAGAGTATATTCTACTTGTGGAGAAGAATTTAGTCCGGTGGTTGCTTTGAATGTAACACCGCAATTGCAGGTTCTGTCAGATCAGGTTGATATGGAAGTTTGTGCTGGTGAAGATGTATTGTTTACAGCAGATGCTGTGGGGAATAATGTAAATTACCAGTGGAAAGTTGATGGAGTTGATGTTGTTGATGTTCCAGGAGTTATTAGCGGAGCAAATACATCATCATTATCGATTGATTCGGCTCAGGTTTCCCATAGTGGTTATTATACTTGCATTTTATCTGATGATTGTACCGATTACCGATCAACGAAACCAACAGAATTAGTTGTTCATGCTCTTCCAAATACTGCGATTTATGGTCGAATGGCACTTTGTGCTAAAGAAGATCGTGTGACTTATGTGCTCAATCAGGTAAATGCTGATGTTTACAGTTGGAATGTTGACGGTGGTATATTTGCCGGTCCTGAAGAAGGAGCAAAAACCAGAGTTACATGGGAGGAACTTTCTCCGGGCAGTCTTTCTGTTTCGATTAGGGATTTGGCAACAGGTTGTCAATCTCGAGTTGATTCTGCAGTTGTATTAAATGCACTTCCAAACGTGAACTTAATAAGCTTAGGCTCTAAAGGAGTTTGTGAAAATGGATTCGTGTTAACCGGAGGTTTCCCTGAAGGTGGAATCTATTGGATTAATGGAATCTCACAAACAGAATTTAATCCTTCTGATCGTGGTGCAGGAACCTATGCGGTACACTATTCTTATACAGATGGAAACGGATGTTCGAATGTGACACCAGTTACTAATTTAACGGTAGATGTTTTACCAGTAGTTGATATTACTGATGATATTACTGTAGGTAGTTGTATTCCGACACCGCTTAGTGCTAAAACAGACGAAGATAATATCCAGTGGTTTAAAATGCAGGATAACAATAGGGTTTTACCGGATAATTTAGATAATCCTAATTCAATGAATCCTACATTTACACCTGGAAAATCGCAGGTATTATTGGCAATGGTTAAGGATGAGCATGGTTGTGAAGGAATTGATTTATTAAACCTTTCAGTAGCTCCTCTTCCTGTTGTAACAACTATTAATGATACAACAGTTAGTCAATGCAATCAGTTGGTTTTGCAAACCGATATCGTTGGAGATCAAGATGTAATTAGTTGGACAAATCCAGATCATTTGGATCATTCGGATATAAGAAGTCCTAAAATTATTGATGCACCTGCAGGAACACATACTTATTCCATTAGTGTAACTGATTTATACGGTTGTGATGCTGCAGGAGAAGTAACTGTTACCATGGTTGCTGATCCAACTTTAGAAGAGGATATGTTTGGCTGTTATGGTGATAAGTTTGAAGTTGATGTAGCGGGTAAGGAGAATCCTGTTTGGAATGATGATGATAGTTCACCGGTAAGAACGATTGACAAGCCAGGAGAATATAAATTGGAAGTTTCCAACGATTATGGTTGTGGTGATGAACAATTGTTCGTAATTAATCCAAAAATGGAGTTAGGACTAAAAGATACATTGGTTTTCGAAGGACAAACAGTGACATTTGCTCCTAATCTTCCTTTGGAGTTTACACCTTACTTTTTTGACTGGCAGGATGGTAGTATCGCTCATAGCATTGAAGTATCGAAAACAGGAATGTATAAATTAAGTGTTTCAGATAATCTAGGTTGTGTTGCTGTCGATTCTGCTTACGTGGAAGTGAAACCTGTTGGAATTGAGTCATCAAATGCATTTCTACCTTTAGCCGATGATGGAACGAATGATAGATTCTTTGTTGGCGATAATGAGAATATGGGAGGAAATGCCGATGAAAGATTCTCAATTATTGAAGAGTTTGAGATGTATGTTTACGATCGTTGGGGAGAATTGCTGTATAAGACTAACGAGCAAGGGTACAAAGGCGGATGGAATGGACAATACAAAGGGAAACTTTGTCCGGCCGGAGCATATGTTTGGGTTGTATTTATAAATGGGGAACTCACCAATAAAGGAACCTTTATGTTGATAAGATAATTTGAAGAAAGTTTTATTTTACGTGTGTTTGAGTTTCTGTTCGCAGAAACTCAAACTGCGTGAAATAACATTCATTACTAATAACGATTTAAGGAATTGGAAATTTGGTTTTGTAATGAAAAAATAAAATAATGCCGGATTTTGTTAACAAAATAAATTTTGGCGCGTATAGTTTGAATTAACCACTAAATGAAAATTCTCCTGGCGGAGAACTTTAATTATACTATTTATGAAAAAGGCACTATTCGCTTTTTGTATATTGATTGCAGGAATTGTTTCTACGGGTAAAGCTCAGGATATTCGGTTTTCTCAATTTTATGCCAATAAACTCTATTTAAATCCAGCTCTCGCTGGTTCTACTAATTATTCTAATGTAAGTTTAAATTATAGGAACCAATGGCCAAATTTGGATTTACCCTACGTAACCTATAGTGTTTCATTTGATAATTTTTATGAAGCTGTAAACGGGGGAATTGGAATCATGGTTATTCAGGATGATCAGGGAGACGGAGCACTAAAAACGACAAATTTTGCAGGAATGTATTCATTTTACCTGCGGATTAATGATGATTTAATTGTGAGACCAGCCATTCAAGCGTCTTTTCTGCAAAAAAGAGTAGATTGGACGAATTTAGTGTTCCCCGATCAGGTGTCACCAATTCATGGTAAAATATTTGAGCATAATAATAATAATGATCCTGCGAACAGGAAAAAAGATGGATGGGATTTCTCGTTGGGAGCAATTGCCTACTATAAAGACTTTTATTTTGGTATTGCGGCTCATCATCTGGCAAAGCCGGATCTTAGTTTTGATGATGAACATGAAGATAAATTGGAAACCAAATATACTTTTCATGCAGGAGCTGAATTTGTATTGGGTGGAAGAAGTCGTAGCTATGTTGATAAATGGATTTTGGCTCCGGCACTGTTATTTCAAAAACAAGGTGATTTTTCTCAGATGAATTACGGTTTATATGCCAGTAAGAGTTCAATGGTTTTTGGATTGTGGTTTAATCAGAATTTTGAGCTGAATTACGATTCATTTATAGCTATGGTTGGTTTTGTTACCGAAAGGTTTAAAGTCGCTTATAGTTACGACTACGCAATTACAAAATTGATCCATACCAATACAGGAGCACACGAGGTTTCGTTCTCATTTCCTTTGGCATTTGATACCAGTAAAAGGAAAAGAAAGATTAAAGCTGTTCGTTCTCCCGTATTTTAACAGCATTGTAATACAAATAGAAAATAAATAAAACTCATAAAGAAAGGGCTGTCGTTATCGACAGCCCTTTTCATATTTGATTCAAATTTAATTATTTAATTCTTTCAATAAATTTGGCTCTAATCTTTTTCAATAATTCAAGGTCAAGATTTTCAGCATAAATACGGATCATGTCTACAGCTTTAAAATTGTCGTAAATAAAGCCGAGAGAGGCATCAAAATGGAACATATCCATATTGTATTTCACCTGCTGTGTTAAGTGCTCAAATTGCTTCCAGCTTAGCTTCTGTGGAATGGTAAAATAGCCATGGTTTGGTTCAATGTGATCCGAGAAATATCCATTACCAAGTTCATCCAATGCAAAAAATTTATCCAATTGAATCATTGCTTTGGAGTTGTGCGGTATTGTCGCATTCGATTTTAAATTAATACCTTCTTCTATGTAGCACGATTGCAGATCTTTTATTTGATCATACTCGGTTAATCTTCTGATTCTTATTACATGATAAACATCGTTATAAATTGTAATGGTACCCATAGCAGCATGAAAATCCACTTCAAAATAAGACATGATTTTTTGAGTAACCCGTGTAAACTCTTCTAAATCACATTTTTTGCTGGTTACCAAATAAATGTAATGAGGTTTAATATCTTTTTGAATTCCTTCATAATATTCATAGTAGCCGGGAAAAGGGTTGGTCGCTTCTAAAACAATTGTATTAGGCAATATTTTACTGTCAATAACTTCAAGGGTTTCCTCTTTAAGCAGGCTTCCGAATTTAACTACAATGTTCTTATCAGTCATAGGAGAAGGATTTTCAGGTTTTTATTGAGATTGTCTTATTTAAACTTAGTAAAAATTGCGAGTAAAAACAAGGCCTTAAACGCTTTTAAATAAGGTAATTTTTCTTTAATGATCTCTTGTGAAAACAGGATTATTTTCGGTTGAAAGCATTGGGTTGTACATGTATCCATCCAAATCAAAAGCTTTTAATTCTTCGGGATCAGTAATTTTATTCTGAATAATGAATCGAGTCATTAATCCTCTTGCTTTTTTGGCAAAGAAGCTAATCATTTTGTATTCTCCATTTTTTAAATCCTTAAATACAGGAGTGATAATTTCAGCTTTTATTTTCTTTTTATTAATCGATTTAAAATATTCGTTGGATGCTAAATTGATTAAATGTTTGTGATCGTTTTCTTTTAAACTCTGATTAATTGATTTCGTAATCGTATCTCCCCAAAATTGATATAAATTGTCTCCTCTGCCTGTTTTTATTTTTTTGCCCATTTCAAGACGATAGGCCTGAATTAAATCCATTGGTTTAAGAACACCATACAATCCGGAAAGGATTCGAAGATCTGTTTGAGATCTGATAAAATCCTCCTCAGAGAAAGTTGTGGCATCAATACCCGTATAAACATCTCCTTTAAAGGCCAATAAAGCTTGCTTGGAATTCGCCGTAGTAAAGGGAGTATTCCACTCGTGGAATCGTTCAAAATTCAGTTGTGCCAGTTTCGGACTTATTCCCATCAGATCCGCAATGTTGTCGACTTTAAGTTTGCGGAGCTCTTTGATTAAAAGTTTGGATTCTTTTAAAAAAGAAGCATCAGAATATAGGTTTGAGAGTGCCGGACTTTCGAAATCCAGTGTTTTAGCGGGCGATATTACAATTAGCATAGCGTACTTTTTTAGTGTTGAATTTAAAATTACTTATAATTGACTGAAGCATCAATAGTGTTTATCATTATTGATAAAGACTTAGGTTTTGTCTATGAATTGATCCTGAAAAGCAAAAGGGTGCTCTGCTTAAGAACACCCTTTAATTTATCAGCATATTTTAGCCGGCTTTGGAGTATGGGATAAGCATCGGTATCAGAAAAGAACGCAGTAATTAGCCCTTGGTCTTTATCTGCCAACGGCTGATTGCTAATGACTTTTGCCATTGAAGAACACAACTAAAATTACAATTTGCTCTTGAAATCAAAGCGTTAACAATCAAAACCGTCAGACTATAAATTCTTATCCGGATATAAATCCTCCCACCATTGTGGCTGGTTTTTTAAGTGTTTTGCGAAATAGGCAAATATGGTGTTGTTCCAAAGTATTCGTTGAGTGTAATTCTTAATGTGATGATCTTGATTCTTTACTTGAACAAAGTCTACATCTTTTCCCAGTAATTTTAATGCCTGATACATTTGAATGCTTTCACCAAGAGGTACATTCGTGTCAGCACTTCCGTGAATTAGTAACATTGGTGTTACAACTTTATCTGCATTGAATAATGGACTTTGATCGATATATAGTTTTCGATTGTTCCATGGAAATGATTTGCCGGAAGCATTCACACTATAGGAATATCCCCAATAACCTTCGCCCCAGTAACTGGTAATGTCGCTAATGCCGGCATGCGAAATGGCTGCCACAAAAATATCGGTTCTGGTTTGCAGCAACATGGTCATAAAACCACCGTAGGATGCTCCAATACAACCAACATGATCTGCATCGGCAAAGGAATGGGCTTTTAAGAATTTTTTGGTTCCTTCAATAATTTCATCAGCGGTGGTAATTCCCCAGTTGTTTTGGTGCTCAGCTGAAAATTCCTGTCCAAAACCAACAGCTCCGCTTGGCTGAAGCAGATAAACAACATATCCCATTGATGCATAAAGATTCAAAGGATATCTGCCACCGTAACTTCTTTCAACAGGTGATGTGCCTGCATAATAATTTACAATTACAGGATATTTTTTATTGGAGTCGAAATTTGGAGGATAGTAAACTCTTCCAATAATGGTTTTACCATCTTCTTTGGTGAAATTCCAGTCTTCTGTTTTTCCAAATTCCACGTGTTTCAAATTCTCTTTTTGCGGATCGGAGATCAGTTTACTTGTATTCGAAGCCAATTCATAAACAAAAGCTTTGTAAGGTGAAGATATACTGCATGCTGTGCAGGCAATGTTTTTTCCGTTAGCCGAAAGGCTAAAGTTGCCAATAACATCTGAATTTATTTGTAAAGTGTTGAACGCCTTACTCGTTGGTTGGTAACGATACAGTCGGATATAATCTTTATCATTTGCTTTTAAATAGATATTTTTGTCCCTTTTGTTCCAAACAGCCTGGCTAACCGATGGGTCGAAATGAATGGTAATTGGATCGGCTTTTTTGTTTTTCAGATTGAAAATGTACAATTGTCCGTCATAATTATTGGCCAATGGCTGTTTGCCAATGTTTTCGCCAAGTTTACCAAAACAGGAAGGACCTGCCTGAACCAAAAGCTGAGTGCCGTCGGGAGAATATTGTGCCGAACCACCAAATAGTTTGTCTTTCCAGATGGTATCAATCCCAAAAGTTTCGAGGTTCATCTGATAAAGATTTTGTTTATCGTATGGATATTCCTTGTAATCGGGATGTGATTGAGAAAAAAGAATGTATTTGCTGTCGGGACTGATATCCTGCAGACTGGTTGTGATCGTTCCATAGGTTAAGCGTTGCTTTACGCCGCTGGCAACATCCAGTTTGTATAAGAAACTTCGGGTTCGAAACCAAGGCAAACGATCTTCCATTCCCTGAATTTTTCTGATCTTCCAATCTTCCGAATAATCTTTCGTTACTGAGAAAATGATTTGTTTTCCATCGGGAGTCCAGTTGTAATCCGAAAAGTCAGCAATACTATTGGTTATTTCCGTTTCTCTTCCGTTTTCAAAATCAAAAACAAAAAGACTAGTTTTTTCGTTGTATTCTTTGGTGTACGAAATACGGTTTCCTGTAGGCAGCCACTGTATGTTTGCCAGTTGACTTCCCCGGAAGGTGTATAAGGTTTTTCCGCTCTCAATTTCCTGAATTTCTTTCCAGTTCTCACTATTGTCCGATGGAGGAAGTGTTCTGCTAAAGCTTAGCAAGGCTAATTTTCCATCGGAAGATAATTCGATGTTTTGCACATTTTCACCATCCAATACTTTATGAATGGTAATGCTTTTCTCAGGCGATAAGGATAATGTTATATTGTTTTCATCCCAGGGCTTATTGGGAGTAATACCAAGTTTAAAGTCGTTCTTTTTCCCGCTAACAACTTTTACAAGAATGCAGTGTTTACCGGGTTCAAGCTTAAGTTCTTCCGAAAGCTCCTTGGCATCATCAGTTTCCTCCCCGTAGTGAGAAATCTTTTTTTCTCCATCAATATATACTTCAAGCATTGGATAGGCTTCTACAATTAATTTTGCTTGCAGCCATTCATCCGCAGAGAAATAAGACGCATAAAACAAAAGGCTGTTTTCGGCAGATTTGCTGTTTGTAAAACCTTTTTTATTGGCGGCTGTTTTGCTCCATTGTAAGTTTTCACCGTTCCACTTTAAATGATCCTTTTCAGCAGGTTGAAGTTCATCTATTTCAAGCTGATTGTCCTGTAAAAGGTTTTGTAATTCGAAGGTTTTTCCTTCGATGTTTTTTGTAGAGTGGAAAGCTGGCAGTTGTAAACTTACAGGATCGGTTTGAAGCCAGTTTTCAATTGTAATGCTTTTGCTGTTCTCTTTTTGTGCGAAGCTGCATGTGGTTGCAGTTAGCAGTACCATCATTGTAGGTACAAAATATTTTTTCATCTGTTTATAATTTTAAGTTTTTGTCAGATAGCCTGTCCCGAACTTGTTTCGGGAGAATTTAGCCTGCTGAGATGATCATTTCCCAGTGTGTTAAAAACCGCTTTGGCATTTTAAACATCAATACTATGGAATTTTAGTTTGATAAAAAAGGATATTTGTTGGGAAACCAGTCCTTTTTAGATATCTGTGCCGTTTAACACGATAAGTGCAAATTCATTTGTTTTTTATTCAATATTTCGGGAGTTGTAAAAAAAAAAGGTCATGTTATAAATGAATTAATGAAAATGACTTATATTTGTTTTACTCAAAAAAACGGAGGAAAGCTATGAATACAATTGTCACATCATCACCTTGCACTTATAAGAGCTAAACCAGCTTAAGCTTTCCGTATTCACATTAATTTTTATTTTTTTATTGTAACGGGGGCGAAAGCCACTCGATACGTATATCTACACACCTAAAATTTTGGAGGGTAAATTATGAGCACATCAATGTATTGCTGCGGGCAAGCCACGGTGAAAGATCCGGTTGGCAATAAAACAAATTGTTTTAGAATAAGAGAAAGAGTAAACGAGTTTATTGAACATCAAAAACGAAAACAGAATGCACCATAATATAAGAGTAAGGGAAGGAATTTTAGATCAATTAAATAAACTTGGGAGACTGTGGAACTATTTTCTGGAGGCACTCTCGGGAAGTGAAAAAATATATACCAACGGGAAGATTAGCAAAGCGCTTTTTATGCTTGCGATTCCTATGGTATTGGAAATGATTTTTGAATCGGTATTTGCTGTGGCCGATATATTTTTTGTTTCCAAATTGGGTGACGATGCTGTGGCTACAGTAGGAATTACCGAATCGGTGATTACCATTGTGTATGCAATAGGTTTTGGATTATCGATGGCAACAACCGCTTTGGTTGCCCGGCGAATAGGCGAGAACAAACCAGAAGAAGCATCAAAGGTTTCATTTCAGGCCATTGTAACAGGTGTGTTTGTATCTGTATTTATTGCGTTTGCCGGGATTTTTTATTCGAAGGATTTATTGGCTTTAATGGGAGCCAATTCAACCATTGTGAATGAAATGTCGGGGTATGCGACCATTATTTTGGGAAGTAACGTGATTATCATGCTTCTTTTTATCAATAATGCCATATTTCGTTCGGCGGGTGATGCTGCTTTATCGATGAGGGTATTAATTGTTGCGAATTGTTTGAATCTTGTTTTGGATCCATTGTTGATTTTTGGTTGGGGACCAATCCCGGCCATGGGAGTAGAAGGAGCCGCTATTGCTACAAGTCTGGGACGAGGCTTGGCTGTAGTTTACCAATTTGTTATGCTTGGCAAGGGAAAAGGGAAGATTCATTTAAAATGGAAACATATTCAGCTAAAATGGGCGACAATTAAGCAATTGGTCAGCTTATCGGTTGGAGGAATAGGGCAAAGTATCATTGCTACATCGAGCTGGATTGGTTTGATGAGGATCATGGCAGAATTTGGAAGTGCAGCTATAGCTGGTTATACCATTGCCATTCGGCTGCTGATATTCATTCTCCTGCCTTCATGGGGATTGAGCAACGCAGCTGCGACATTGGTTGGGCAGAACCTGGGAGCAAATCAGCCCGACAGAGCAGAGAAATCTGTTTGGGCGGCAGGAAAAATTAATGTCGTGTTTTTGGGCTTAATGGGAATTGTATTTTACTTGTTTCCACGTTTTTTTATCGAGTTGTTTACACCTGATCAATTCATTGTTGCTAATGGAATTCAGGCTTTGCAGGTAATCAGCATGGGTTTTGTTTTTTATGGTTTGGGAATGGTGTTGTTGAATGCAATAAACGGAGCCGGTGATACCCGGACACCAACCTATTTCAATCTGATTAGTTTCTGGATTATTGAAATTCCACTTGCTTATTTTCTGGCCATTCAATTGGGTTGGGATCAAAAGGGAGTATTTTATTCGATAATAATAGCAGAAATGACGCTTACATTAATTGCCCTTTTTTGGTTTAAACAAGGGAAGTGGAAGTTGATGAAAGTATAGTGAATAAAGCCTGAAGAACAACGAATGTTTCTTCAGGCTTTTTTTTTTGGCAGTGAAACAGTTAATAGCCGGATTTTGGTTACTAAGCAGGGAAATTTTGTTTTATAACGAAGGTGAGAATACCGCATAGTGAGGCAGCGTTTGAAGGATGCTTACCGCAAAAAGTTGCGGTGCTGTTCGCAAAAAATTGCGGTAACGTTCGCAACTTTTTGCGGTAAGCATAAAATGTGAAGGCTATGGTTTGTGATCGTTTTTTTCAAAATAGCTGTTCAATGAACTGTCATAGCATATTTAAATGTTGTGTTGGGAATTAATTCTAAATAAAAATCCCTCTTAAAGCAATTTAAGAGGGATTTTCTGTTCATTTTGAATGATTACCTTCTCTCCAGCTGCACAATATTCTCCACATGATGTGTGTGTGGGAACATATCAACAGCCTGTACTTTGGTTACTTTGTAGGCTTCGTCCATTAGGGCTAAATCGCGTGCCTGAGTGGCCGAATTACAGCTTACATAAACAATGCGTTTGGGAGCTGCGTGCAAAATTGTTTCCACTACATCGGCGTGCATTCCTGCTCTTGGCGGATCAACAATAATTGTATCCGGCTGACCGTGAAGCTCTATAAATTCTTTGGTGAGAACATTTTTCATATCGCCGGCGAAAAATTCAGTATTGCTGATTCCGTTAATTTCAGAATTCACCTTAGCATCGGCAATGGCTTCGGGAACGTATTCAATGCCAATTACTTTTTTTGCCTGTTTGGCAATAAAATTAGCAATGGTTCCGGTTCCGGTATACAAATCGTAAACTACTTCGTCACCTGTTAATTCGGCAAATTCGCGTGTTTTGCAATACAAATTGTAGGCTTGCTCCGAATTGGTTTGGTAGAACGATTTTGGACCAATTTTAAAACGCAGATCTTCCATTTGCTCAAAAATATGGTCTTCTCCTTTGTACAGGATGGCTTCCTGATCGGTAATTGAGTCGTTGGCCTTTTCGTTAATCACATACATTAATGAGGTGATTTCCGGGAATTTTTCTGCAAGGTGTTTTAGTAATCCTTCCCGTTTTTCAACATCTTCATGGTAAAAAACAACAATAATCATTACATCACCTGTTGAAGAGGTTCTAATTACCAGTGTTCTTAGAAAACCTTCCTGATTTCTGATATCAAAAAAGGATAAATCATTAGCGAAAGCATATTCTTTTATGGCCAAACGAACCGCATTTGATGGTTCGGGCTGCAGATGACATTTGTTGATATCAACCACCTTGTCGAATAATTTTGGCACGTGAAAACCAAGCGCAGGAGTTCTTTTTATATCATCGCTAAGTGCAATTTCCTCGTTGGTAAGATAACGCTTGTTCGAAAACGTAAATTCCAGTTTGTTGCGGTAAAATTCAGTTTTTTCTGATGCCAGAATATCATTTATACCATTCAGTTCTACTTTGCCAATCCGTTCCAAATTGTCAATAACTTCCTGTTGTTTAAATTTTAGTTGTTCTTCGTAGGGTAGATTTTGCCATTTGCAGCCACCACAAACTCCAAAATGCTCACAAAATGCATCTATTTTCATTGGAGAATGTTGGTGAAAAGCAACAGGATAGCCTTCCATAAAACTTTTGCGCTTCTTGTTGACCTGCACATCAACAATATCGCCAGGTATTACACCGGTAACAAATACAATTTTGTCATCAACTTTACCAATTGCCTTGCCTTCGGCGGCTAACTTCTCTATTACTAGTTTTTCCAGAAGTGGTTTTTGCTTTCTATTTCTTCCCACGATTCAATTGTTTTTAAATATGGCCACAAAGATAGATAAAAGTCGAAAGGTCGAAAGGTTGAAAGGTCAAAAAGTCGAAACACATTCTCATTATTATCAGAAATGCCCTAAACTAAAGCCTAAGAGCAAAAAGAGAATCGCTGTTTCTACTTAATTTTATATCTTTACTTCGTATTCCAAAGCCACATTTCAATTTTTATAAAAGTACTATGAACAAGTTACTTGCTGTTTTTGCATTGTTTGTATTGATTTCGTGTGGAACGAAACCAACAACAAAAGTTCCATGTTTTGCATGGGTGGGTGGTCCCGGTGAGGCCACAGATATTGAGTTAAAAGCAAACTTTACTGATTTAAAAGAAAAAGGAATTGATGGTTTGATGTACAACGGAGGTCATGATCTTTTAGTTTATCAACGTGTTGGTAAAATTGCCAAAGAGGCAGGCCTCGAATTTCATACATGGATACCAACTATGGTACAAGGACGTGATGAAAACATTCCTGCGGAATTGTATGCCGTTAATGGAAACGGGGAATCAGCTTACGAGAAACCTGCTTATGTAGATCATTACACATTTTTGTGTCCGAACAGGGAAGAGGTCTATCAATATTTGTCTGCATTATATACCAAAATCGCTGCCTTGCCGGAAGTTGATGGAATTCATTTGGACTATATCCGTTTCCCGGATGTAATTTTGGCGAAAGGACTTTGGAAGAAGTACGGTTTGGTAATGGATAAGGAATATCCTGAGTATGACTATTGTTACTGCGACAAGTGCAAAGCCGATTTCAAAGCTAAAACGAGTATTGAAATTACCAATCAGACCGCAGCAAGAGATATTCAGGAATGGAAACAATTCCGTCAGGATTTAATCACGAAATTAGTAAACCGTTTGGCTGAGGATGTACATGCGCAAGGAAAAGAAATTACAGCGGCAGTATTTCCCGGTCCGCATTCTCACGCAGTGAAAATGGTTCGTCAGGAGTGGGATAAATGGAATTTAGATGCTTTTTACCCAATGAATTATAACGATTTTTATTTAGAGGGCACAGAATGGGTTGGTAAGATGTGTAAAGAATCATCTGAAAGTGTAAAGGGAGAAAAACCTGTTTACAGCGGTTTATTCATTTGTCCAAAGCCTGATTCTAAGTCGAAAGAAGCAGACCCTGAAAATCATGGTTTACTGCCGGAGGAATTGGGCGAAGCAATACGCGAGTCGATGGTTAACGGAGCAAAAGGAATTTGTTTATTTACGCCCGATAGAATGACTGAAGCTCATTGGGCGGAATTTAAAAAAGCGATTTATAAAGATTATTCTAAAAAGTAAAGCATAGCCATGTTACGATGCATCTTTTTTAACGAAGATATGGCTGAAAGAAACATTTTATAAGGCATGTTTTGATGTTAATTTGGTATTAAATCTGGAAACAGTAAGAGGATGTCCAAAAAGTAATGTCTTGTATTGGACTGTCATGTTGAAGTCGAAACATCTGTTTTTCAGAGTGAAAGATTCTTCGACAAGCTCAGAATGACAATAAAAATGAACTTTTTGGACACCCTCTTTTTTATTTTAACACAATTGTGTTTTTAAAGCCTTCAAGCATCGATTTTATTTTGTCAATACTAACATCTGAATGCAGCCAGTTAATAGCTGGTTCGAGGGAACTAAATACTCTTATTGGTATATCGAATACTTCTTTTAAGCCATCGATGAAAAGTATGGTGTTTACAACCTGACTTGGTGTGTCTGTAACAACAGCAATACGGTTAATTTTTAAAGTTAATTCAGACTTCGAATAGAATTCGATAAAAGCATCATTCATTTTATGAAAAGGCTTATCGGTATTTTCTTGAATGTCAACCAAAACGCTAAATTTAGGCACTTGGCTTAAATTAGCTTCAATTTTATTTTTTAATTCAAATACATCTTCAATCTTCGTCTCTCCGCAAAAGCATTCTATAAGAAGCTTGTGTTCCTCTACATAGTTGTAATAAGAATTCCCCACTTTTTTTTATTTTGTTAATTAATTGATTTGCATATTCATAGGTTGGTTTTTTTATGGGTTTGCAAATGTAATTCTTTTTATAAAACTACCAAATGATTTTTTCCGGATTGAAGATTAAATGTTAGGTTTGCAAAATATTTAAACACAAACATATAAGCGAAGTATGAATCATTTATTTGTTCCCAATATGGGACGGGTCGATTTTGAGGATATTGTTTTTGATAAGGAGTTGTCGGTTCAAGTGGAACAGTTTTTAAGAGAGTATGAACACCTTGAAATACTGAATAGATTTGGTTTGCCGGTAGTGAATAAACTCTTGCTTTTTGGGAAGTCAGGTTGTGGAAAAACTATGACAGCCAGGGCAATTGCCAATAAGTTGGGCAAAAAGTTGAAAACGATTAATTTGGGTAATATTGTCTCGTCTAAATTAGGAGAGACTTCAAGAAATATTGCAGCAGCATTTAAAATGGCAGAAACTCAGGAAGCTGTTTTGTTTTTCGATGAGTTCGATTCTTTGGGCAAAGAAAGAAACTATGACAATACCGATAGCAGTGAGATAAAACGGGTGGTGAATAGTATGATTCAACAGATTGATTTGTTACCAAAAAACTCGATTCTAATTGCGGCGACCAACCAAATTGACCTAATTGATGAGGCCTTGGTTCGCCGTTTTGAGTTGAAGCTGGAATTTCACAACCCTTCAAAAATTTATTTGGATCAATTGTACGATCGGTTGATATCAAAATATCCGAAGGAATATCAGAAAGTAAACCGGATTTATGATATCTCTTTTGCCTAGGCTGAAACCATTGTGATGCTCGAAGTGAAAGAAAATATCATTCAATCAGAATTAATAAAAAAAGCAAAAATTTTGAAGGAAGATAAGCTGACTGTGATTTGTGATAATTAGGATGCTTGTATTTACTGATCAATGATTACAGATAACTGAGAACTGTTGTTATCTTTGTCGCTTTAACAGAAAAACATGAATTAGTATGATCTCTATTAACAATCTTACGGTTGAATTTGGTGGCTTTACCCTTTTTAAGCAAGTAAGTTTTATTGTAAATACTCGTGACCGAATTGGATTGGTTGGGAAGAATGGTGCAGGAAAATCAACTTTGCTAAAAATATTTGCCGGTTTTCAGGCACCTACAACAGGAACTGTATCATTACCAAATGAGATTAAAATAGGATACTTACCTCAGCAGGTAAATCATATCGACGGTAATACTGTGATGGAAGAGGCCTTATCTGCTTTTGAAGAGGTGTTAGGTTTAGAAAAGGAAATTGCAGCAATTAATTCGGAAATTGCCGAACGAACCGATTACGAATCGGAAGAGTACATGAAGCTGATAGAGCGGCTTACTGATAAAAACGACCGCTACCATATGATGGGTGGTGAAAATATCGAGGCCGAAGCTGAACGTACTTTACTTGGATTGGGATTTTTAAGAAGTGATTTTATTCGACAGACTACAGAATTTAGCGGAGGATGGAGAATGCGCGTAGAATTGGCCAAAATCTTGCTGCGTCGTCCACATGTTTTCCTTCTCGATGAGCCAACGAATCATTTGGATATTGAATCAATTCAGTGGCTGGAGGATTTTTTGAAAACTTATCCGGGAGCCGTAGTATTGGTGTCTCATGACCGGGCATTTTTGGATAATATTACCAATAGAACCGTAGAAATTTCTGTTGGTAAAATATACGATTACAAAGTTCCCTATTCACAATATGTTGTTCTGCACGCAGAGCGTCGCGAACAGCAAATGAAAGCCTACATTAATCAGCAAAAACAAATAAAAGATACTGAAGACTTTATTGAGCGTTTTCGATATAAGGCAACAAAATCGGTTCAGGTTCAGTCCCGTATCAAGCAATTGGATAAAATTGACCGTATCGAAATTGATGAGGAGGATAGTTCGAAACTAAGCCTGAAATTTCCACCGGCACCACGATCGGGCGATTTGGTTTGTGAGGTGAAAAATTTGAGTAAGACATATGGTGATCATTTGGTTTTAAATGAACTCGAATTTGTAATTGAAAGAGGAGAGAAACTTGCTTTTGTGGGTAAGAATGGAGAAGGGAAATCAACACTGGTAAAAGTCTTGATGGGCGAACTCGAGCATACGGGAACATGTAAGTTGGGACACAATGTGAAGATTGGCTATTTTGCTCAAAATCAGGCTCAGATGCTAAATGAAAACAAATCGGTATTCGAAACTATTGATGATGTTGCTGTTGGAGATGTCCGTACTAAGATTCGTGATATTTTGGGTGCTTTCATGTTTCGGGGCGAGGATATTGATAAAAAAGTGAAGGTTTTATCGGGAGGAGAGCGTTCCCGTTTGGCGATGATTCGCTTGCTTTTGGAACCAGTGAACCTCCTTGTACTCGATGAGCCTACCAACCATTTGGATATGAGATCGAAAGATGTTTTAAAAGAAGCATTGAATCAATTTGATGGTACGGTAATCGTAGTTTCTCACGATCGTGAATTTTTAAATGGTTTGTCATCAAAAGTGTACGAGTTTACCAATAAAAAGATAAAGGAACATTTGGGTGGAATTTATGATTTTCTGCAGACCAAGAAGATGGATTCCTTAAAGGAATTGGAAGTGAAGAAAGCTGTTTCTGTAGTTCAGGCAGATGTTGCGCCTTCTGATAATAAGTTGAATTATTTGGAGCGGAAAGAGATGAATAAGAAGATCTCTAAAATGGAAAGAGCTGTTTCAAATTCAGAAGATAATATAGCACGATTTGAAGAGCAAATAGCACAGATGGAAGAGTTACTTGCAAATCCTGAAAATATGCAGGATCAGTCTCTTTTTTCGAAATATGAAAAAGCCAAAAAAGATCTTGAAAAAGAAATGTCTGATTGGGAGAATTTAAATGAAGAATTAGAGCAGCTAATTGCCGAAAAAGGGGAATAGTAAATTTTAAAGTTCGAAGTGTTGATTTTTAGATAATTACTATCTTGGAACAAAAATGATGACCTCACTTTCTGCAAAGCCAACCTTACGCAATGAAAGAATTCAATCTCTCGATATCCTTCGGGGATTTGCTCTTTTAGGAATTTTGTTGATAAATATTCAGTTGTTTGGGCTTCCCAATGCCTCTTTTTCCAACCCATCAGTAATGGGAGAGTTGTCTGCATCCGATTATATATTCTATTATTTCGTGAATGTATTTGGTGAATTGAAGTTTATGACCATCTTCTCCATTTTATTTGGAGCGGGTATTGTTTTGTTTATTAACCGGCTAAATGACAAGGGATTTGATGGTTCAAAATTTCACATTCGACGCATGATGTGGTTGCTGCTGTTTGGAATGCTGCATGCTTATTTAATTTGGTTTGGAGATATTTTGGTTGCTTATGCCATTGTGGGTTTGATCGCTGTTCTGCTTCGAAAGTTGAAAGATAGATGGAAAATAATTCTGTGCGCACTACTATATCTAATCCCTATGGGATTTTATTACTTGGTAGGGAGCTCCATTGAAAGTATGTCACCCGAAATGGCTAAAGAGGCTATGGCAGATTTTAGCCCTGCACCAAACCTGTTGGCAGCTGAAATAGATTTGTATCGAATAGGAAGTTGGTTTGATATTTTCGTGAAAAGAGCTCAGTTGAATATGAATTATCAGGTAGGCTCATTTTTTATGCTGTCATTATGGAGAACAACCGGAGTCATGCTGCTGGGAATGGTATTGCTGAACAATGAAGTTTTGGCCGCGAAAAAATCGAAACTATTTTATTTACTGATGGCTATTCTGGGAATTGGCATAGGTACTTTCTTTGCCAATGAAGGATTTCATCGCATTGTTGAAACTAAATGGGAGGTAATTCATTTCTTTAAATATGGCTATCAGTTCAATTATTTTGGCAGTTTATTTTCCTCATTGGGCTATATTGGTTTGATCATTCTGATTTATCAATTGAAAATTTTGCGTTTTTTAACAAAAGGTTTTGAAGCAGTTGGTCGAATGGCTTTTACGAACTACCTTTGTCAATCCATAATTTGTTCCATTATTTTTTATAGTTATGGTTTTGGAATGTTTGCACGTTACTCAAGAATAGAATTACTGATTTGGGTTTTGTTAATCTGGACTTTTCAATTGATTTCTTCCATTATTTGGTTGAAATATTATAAAATGGGACCATTTGAATGGTTGTGGCGATATCTGATATATAAGGAGAAGCCACAATTATTAATGAATGTAAAACACCAATAAGCAAATTAATCGATGGCTAAACAAAGACAAGAGATGTTGTTCGGAATCAGAGCAACAATGGAAGCAATAAAAAGTGAAAAGGAAATTGAAAAGGTATTGATCAAAACGGGATTAGCAGGTCCTTTGTTTCAAGAATTATTCGATTTAATCCGCGAAAAGGGAGTTGAATATCAATTTGTTCCTGTTGAGAAGTTGAATTCTTTGGATCAGCATAACAATCAGGGAGTTATTGCTTTAATTGTTCCAATTCCTTATCAGGAAATAGAAGAAATTGTACCTGAACTTTTTGCTCAGGGTAAAACACCTCTTTTATTGCTTTTAGATGAAATTACAGATGTGCGGAACTTTGGTGCGATTGCCCGTTCTGCTGAATGTGCTGGTGTACATGCCATTGTAATTCCTTTTAAGAATTCAGCAAAGATTACTCCTGATTCTATAAAAACATCCGCCGGAGCTTTGTATAACATACCTGTTTGCAGGGTTCAAAATTTAAAGACGCTTGCCCGTTATCTGAAGAAAGAAGGAATTCGAATTATCGCAGCAACCGAAAAGGCTGAAAAAGTTTATACTGAAGGTGATTTTACATTAGCAACAGCTATTGTTATGGGATCGGAAGATGTTGGTATTGAGGATGCTTTGCTTCGCTTGGCTGACGAACAGGTTAAAATTCCAATTACCGGATCAATCCAATCATTGAATGTATCTGTTGCAGCATCCTTAATGGTATACGAGGCAGTGAGACAAAGAAGTTAGTCTTCTAAAAGAACATAGATTTGAACGCAGAAATTTAATTTCTGCGTTTTTTGTTATTGGTTAACAATAATAATCAAGAGAAGATTTAAATCGTTTTTTAATAAAGTTTTATTGAGGAAAATAAATTCTGACCTCGAATAGTCAGTCTGTCTTAAAAAAGAATTACCCGAATCAAACGAATTTGATCGGGTAATTATCTATAGTAATCTTAGGGTTAGAATGCAGTTTGATTCTGACTTCTGAATATTGTCTATCTCCTCTGTCTCCCTGTGTGTTTCAGATTCAGCTCCGCTAATTTGCTAAAATTAATTTTGGATTGCAAACCTTTTCGAAGATTCTTTTGAAGAAAGACTTGTTTTTTTACGCATCACTTTAGCATACAATTAAACCTTATAAACAAAAGCATTAATATTCATACCAGCACCAACAGAAGCAAAAACAACATAATCACCTTCATTTAATTTATGATCGTCTAATTTATCTTTGGCAATTTGATCGTAAAGAATTGGTACAGTTGCGACTGAATTGTTTCCCATTTCTTTAATAATCATTGGCATTATATCCTTTGGAATATTTTTTTCCTGATACAAACGGAAGAGTCTTTTAGCAATGGCTTCATCCATTTTTTCGTTGGCCTGATGAATAAGAATTCTTTTAATATCCTTAATTCCCAAACCGGCCTTATCAATACTTTCCTTTACTACGCCCGGAACATTTGTGATGGCATACTCGTAAATTTTACGTCCGTACATTTTAATGAAAAGACTATTGCTGTTTCCTTCAAAATCGGCATTGTCCGAAATGTCAGCACGCAAAAAGAAAGCCTCATTAATCGTGTCAGTTCTCATGGCATGAGATAATATTCCCGATGCTTCTTCTGCTTCACATGCTTCCAATATTGCAGCACCGGCGCCATCAGAATAAATCATGCTATCTCTGTCGTGCGGATCACAAACTCTTGACAAAGTTTCTGATCCAATAACCATTACCCGTTGCGCATCGCCCGATTTGATATAATAATCAGCTTGAATCATACCTTGAATCCAACCCGGACATCCAAATAAAATATCGTAAGCTATCGTTTTAGGATTCTCAATTTGAAGAAGATTTTTCACTTTTGCAGCTAAACAAGGCAACTGATTTGTCAGCGTAGAGTTTGGTTTAACATCTCCAAAATTGTGGGCAACGATTATATAGTCTAAACTTTCTTTATCTATTTTAGATGATTCTAAAGCATCTTTTGCTGCTAAATAAGCAAGATCAGAGTTTTGTTGATCATCAGAGGCATATTTTCTCTCCGTTATACCGGTAATATCTTTAAACTTTTCTATTATTATTTCGGGAGATGTTTCAATTTTCTGTCCGTTTGGTTCGAAAAATTCATGATTTAAAAAATGCTCATTTTTAATTTGAACTGTCGGGATATAACTACCTGACCCAACAATTTTCGAAAATCTTTTGGTACTCATTGTTATTGTTTTTGTTTCAAATAATTAAATGTGCACTTATTTTTAGGTGCACAAAATTTTCTTAAGAGACAATTTTTTGGTGTCCGAAAGATTTGTGTTTATTGATAAGTTGAAAGGTCAACTTACAGTTAGGTATACGTAGCTAAGGTAGATATTTATTTTAAATTTGGTGTTTTTTAAACGAAATTTAGGTGTTCTATTGCAATTTCACCAATCATAAAAGAAATAGGTAATACCTAACTAAAATAGTTTGAATATGTGTAATGCAAAGGGATTGACTAGTTTACTAATTTCTCTTTTAGGTTTTTATCTGCTGGTTTGTTACAAAGCCATATGCCAAATAGGGCTTGTTTGAATGACAACCCTTGAATAGATTGTTTTAATTTACCGTTTTTATATACTAAAGTTCCGTCTGCAGGCGAGTATATAAATTCAAAAACGTCTTTTTTCTCAATACCTCCCAGAAAAACAGAGATAAAATCATCAATTTCCTGTTTAATATTTTCCATTTCACCATTTGTAGCATTCTTAAAGCCATCTCTGGTGGCTTTTTCCATTTTTTCTGATGTAATTAATCCGGATATAATTTCCAAGCGGATTCCCATACTCTCATCTGCGGTGATAATTTTTCCAGCATCATTCATATCTTTTGAAAGATACAGACCCATTGCGTACATGTCCATCCAAAGTTTAACACGAGTTCCTGCACCTTTTAATTGCAATGAGTGCTCCTTAATAATCAGTTCGTTTGGTAGTTCAATCCCGCCAATTCTTGTTTGAGAAAAACCGTAAAAGCTTGAGAGTAAAAGAAAAAGAGTAAGTAGTTTTTTCATCTTTTTTAAGTGATTAGGTTGATGTCTGATGTAATTTTCATTAACTGAATATCAGTTTAGCGTAACACAGGTAAAAGGTAGCAAATATATTTACTAAATAATTAAGCCACAGTGGGTATTGACGCTTATTGGATTTTAAATCTCCGTTTACAATATAAATAAAAGTAAAGAACACTCCAAAAGCCCACATGAGTAAAAAAGGCCAGTTAAAACTTGAAACATCATGTGTTTTGTAGGTTTGTACTACCTGAGGTATTACGCCAATGCTTAAAATAATATTCCCAAACCAACCTAATGATTCAAAGAAATTCAATTTTGGTAATGTTGTTTTCATTCTTAATTTGCTAATTTTTGAAAATCATCTCCAGTTGGATTTTGGAATACTCTTAAATTAAATTCCGGAACAATTGCTAATATATGATCGAAAATATCAGCTTGAATGGCCTCGTAATTTGCCCATTCCTGGTCGTTTGAGAATACGTATATTTCTAAGGGTAATCCTTTTTCTGATACTTGTAACTGGCGCACAAGGAATGTCATATCATTATGAATTTTGGGGTGTTCCTGAAGATAAGCTTCAATATATTTTCGGAAGGTACCAACATTGGTCAGTCTTCTTTGATTCACAGGAATTTCACCTTCTGGATTGTTTGCCCGGATTTCATTCTTTTTTTCAATCAGATAATCCTTTAGCAAACGAATTTTTTCAAATTTTTCGATTTCTTCTTCACTTAAAAAATGAATCGATTTTACATCCAGATTTAGATGGCGTTTTATTCTTCGGCCACCTGATTCTTCCATTCCTTTCCAATTGTTGAACGATTCAGAAACCAAAGCGTATGTTGGAATGGTACTAATGGTCTTGTCCCAGTTTTGAACTTTAACAGTGTTTAAGCTGATATCTATAACAGTTCCGTCGGCTCCTTTTGATGGCATTGATATCCAATCGCCAATGTTTACCATCTTGTTGGCAGACAGTTGAATAGAAGCAACAAATCCGAGTATTGTATCTTTAAATATTAATAGAATAACAGCAGCAAAAGCTCCCATTCCAGCAAGAATTGTTAGTGGATCTTTATGAATAAACAGAGCTACAATGGAAATAATTCCCATTGAGTAAAAGAAGATTTTCACAATCTGCAGGAAACCTTTAATTGGTCTGGTTTTACTAATGGGGAGTGTATTGTAAATATCATTTCCAGCATTCAAAAATGTGTCAATCAGCATGATTGCCAATATCACCATATACACATATGAACTATTTTGGATGAAATTATTTAAGCCTTGATGATCAAGCATTCCTGCACTAAAATATATGATTGCGGCGGGAGCAAAATGTGCTATTTTATTGAATACTTTTCGTTCCAAAAGAATATCATCCCAATTTGTTTTCGTTTTTCGAACCAATTTGGTGATGATTGTGATTAAGACTTTTTTTGCAATAACATCACATATCCATGCAATGAAAATAACAATAATGATTGCGATGACTGATTGTAGTATTATTGCCCAATATTCGGTTATTCCTTCGTTGATCAACCAATTTTTTAATTGAACGCCCAAAAGTTCTTTCATGAAGTAAAAAGTTATAAATTAAAAATCTAAGATATCTATTCCTTGCAGGAAAAGAAAAGTGTATTCATTATAATTTGTAAATTTAGGCTCTAAATGCAAAAACAACTATTATGACGACAAAATCTTTACTGGTATTTGTACTAATTGCAATCTCTTCGGTTTGTTACGGACAAAATATTTTTGATAAATATTTTGAAAGTAAGACTCTGAGGATTGATTATATGATGGGTGGTGATGCCAATTCTCAAACTATTTTTCTGAAAGAATTGAAAGAAGAGCCTAATTGGGGAGGAAGTAAAATCAATTTAATTGATCAGTTTGGATATGGAACATTCCGTTTTAAACTTTTTGATGTGGAGTCCGGAGAATTAATTTATTCAAAGGGTTTTAACTCTTTGTTTCAGGAATGGCAGTCAACAGCCGAAGCAAAAGAATTAAAAAGAGCATTTTATCAGGTAAACGTAATGCCTTATCCTAAAAAAACAGCACTATTTGTGTTGGAATCCAGAAACTGGGATGGCAGTATGGAGAAAATATGGGAATATAAGATTGACCCGACTAATTATTTTATTGGTAAAGAAAAGCCCGGGAGTGTTTCATTTACAAAGATTATGGGAGATGGAGATCCTGCGGAAAGTGTAGATATTGCTTTTATAGCGGAAGGGTATACTGCTGATGAAATGGAAAAATTTAGGGCGGATGCCAAACGTGTAGCAGGTTATTTGCTTGATGTACCTCCATTTAACAGATATGCAGACCGATTTAATATATATGCTTTAGAAGCCGTTTCCGAAGATTCAGGAACTGATATTCCGGGCGAAAATATCTATAAAAACACTGCTGTAAATACTACTTTTTATACTTTCGATGTCGATCGTTACCTAACAACTTTTGATATTAAATCCATACATGATATTTCTGCAAATGTTCCTTACGATCAGATATTTGTGTTGATTAATACTGATAAGTACGGTGGAGGTGGATTCTACAATTATTATTCAAGTTGCTCGGCCGATAATGCATTGTCCTACGAGGTGTCGAGTCATGAATTTGGTCATGGGTTTGCCGGTTTGGGAGATGAATATTATTCCTCGGAAGTGGCATACGAAGATTTTTATAATCTGGAAATTGAACCTTGGGAGCCAAATATTACCACTCTGGTTAATTTTGAGTCGAAATGGAAAAATATGCTCGATGATTCGATTCCGGTTCCTACACCGCGAACGAAAGATTTTATTGATAATTTAGGCGTGTTTGAAGGTGGAGGTTATATGGCCAAAGGGATTTATTCTCCCATGCAGGATTGTAAAATGAAATCGAATAAAATGAAGCATTTTTGCCCGGTTTGTGAGAAAGCTGTTGAAAAGGTGATCCTGTTTCATATCGGGAAATAAATGATGTTAAGACCTCATAATAAGAAAATAAAAAAAAATGCGTTCCGGTTTGGAGCGCATTTTTTGTAAAAGGCTTGGTTTATTTCTCAGCCTCTTGTTTTTTCGCTAGTCCGTAGAATACTAACAGAGCAAGTCCACCAAATAAGAAGATCATTGAAAAGTAAGATACTTCTTCATTTAAACCAGTGTAAGCATCTAAAATGTTTCCTATTAGAATTCCAATTGCGAGACCAATTAGAAGAACGCCGTATTTTAAGCTTTCTAAAGTACTGCACTTTTTGTCTCCGACTAAAAGGCTCATATCCATGCCTTTTTCAATTAATGCCTTTCTTTCTTTGTGACGATGAACTAAAAATATGATCAAAGGAACGATTCCGAATGACGAAATGATTGCTATTACTGCAGTTATATCCATGATTAAAGTTTTTAAGATTAAACTATTATTATATTGATTATGAACGAAAATTAAAGCTTGATTTTTGCATTCAACTTTATGACGCCACCTCTTTCAAACAGGTTACAAATATTTTAAGATATTTTTAACGCTTACAATTATTTCATTAAAAATCATTGTCTTAACTTGCTATTAATGAATTGCAAAAAAAAATATTGAATTTATAGAATAAGCTGTAACCGATTTTAGATTCTTTGCGTCTAAGTTGTAGATGGTTCAATAAAAAGGGAAAAAAGAAGTGAATCAACGCAACATTATGAAGCGAAACGATGTCTTTTTAGTTGGTGACCTTGTTTTTCTAAATTGAAAGCACAATCTGTATATGAAGTTTCAAAAGGATAGCTATTATATAGCCAGAATTAGAGAAGGAGATCCCGGGGCATATGCTTTTCTTGTAAATAAATACAGGAAGATGACATTTAATGTTGCCTTACAATTGATGGGAAATCGTGAAGATGCCGAAGAAATTGCTCAAGATGCGTTTTTGAAAGCATATCAGGCCTTGGATAGCTATAAAGGAGATGCAAAATTTTCAACCTGGATATATCGAATTATTTATAATACAGCAATATCGCGATTAAGAAAGAAAAAATTAGATGTAAGTTCTATTGATGATGATTTTACAAGTTCGGTAAATGTTAAATCGACTCAATCAGCCTTGCAGGAAGTAAGAAATATAGAAAGGAAAAAATATCTTTCCGAAGCATTAAACAGGTTGCCTGCTGATGAAAGGTGTCTGATTACTCTGTTTTACCTGGAAGAAAATTCGGTAGATGAGGTTTGCTCTATTACCGGTTTAAGTGCTTCCAATGTTAAGGTGAAATTGCATCGTGCAAGAAAAAAGCTTTATAATCTGCTGGAGTTGGCTTTGCATGGTGAATTAAAAACGATATTATAGATATTCGAAAGAATATAAAATTAGACTACAATGAGCAAAAAAGAAGATATCTATAAAGATGATTTTATCAAAGAACTGATGAAGGATGTTGAGTTGGAGGATCCTTCTGCTCAATTTACGAATAGGGTTATGGATATGGTAATGCAGGATTGGCTTGCAAAACCAATTGAAATGAAGAAGCCTATTTCGAGAAATCAATGGATTTGGATAAGCGGACTTATTTTACTTGTTGTACTTATTCTTTTGGGGACTGATGTTAGAACCTTAATTCGTGCTGCTGAAAATCCATTTTTACATCAAATTGATGCTGTATTATTACAACCAATAAATCAGACCTTAATTAAGGTATTTGAGAGTTTAATTAAACTTCCGGTAATGGTTTACATTGTTGCTGTTTCTTTTGGAGGATTAGTGGCTTTCGATAGAATTGTTAATAAATTATTGCATCATTAATAGGAGAGCAAACACAGTCGGTATTGTATCGGCACTTCAGTAATATTTGATTTTTTTAATTGAAAAAACCGCACTTTTTAGTGCGGTTTTTGTATTTTCTAAAAAGGAAGATCATCTTCTTCCGGTGCAGGAGGAACGTCCTCTGCTCTAAATTCAGGCATTTCAGGAACCGGAGAACCAGCTTGTACTTTTTCAATTCTCCAGGCTTCAAGATTCGAAAAGTAGTTTACTTTTCCATCTTTTTCCCATTTACGGCCACGAACATTAAAAGAAACTTTAATTTCTTCGTACAAAGAAATTGTTTCCAATAAATCGCAGCGATCCTGTGTTAGTTGAAATTTAATAAAATCATTCCACTCAGAATTTCTTTCATTTTCAACTTCAATAACAAATTCTCTTTTTTTGAAACGATCGCTGATTGATTGAGTTTCCTCTTTCACGATCATCTTACCATTAATTTCAAAATTCATAATGTTCTATATATTTTGTATTATTCTTTTACGATTACAATTTTATCAATGCTGTCTCCTGCACGAATTGCATCAATCACCTCTAAGCCTTCAACCACTTTGCCAAAACAAGTATGCTGGCGATCTAAGTGGGAAGTGTTTTCGCGGCTATGGCAAATGAAAAATTGCGATCCACCAGTATTTCTTCCGGCATGAGCCATCGATAAAACGCCTCTGTCGTGATATTGATTTTCACCATTCAATTCACAATTGATTGAGTAACCTGGCCCGCCGGCACCTGTGCCATCCGGACAACCACCTTGAATCACAAAATTTGGAATAACCCGGTGAAAAGTCAGGCCATCGTAAAATCCAGATTCTGATAGATTAACAAAGTTCTCAACAGTTTTCGGAGCATCATTCTCAAAGAATTCCACTTTCATAATTCCCTTTTCGGTATGAATTTCTGCGTGCATCATTTTTATTTGTTTTAAATTATTTCAATTTTAGTATCAAAAGGAGAATTCCGACTCATTAATTCTCCTGCACGAGAATATTGAGAAGTAATTGTTTCCATTTGCAAAAGTCCGGTTTTTATAAAATAGAAGGATGTGCTTTGTTAAGACACTGGTTATAAGTGCATTTATATAAAATTAATCCATTCTTCTAAAAACAAGATTTTAAATTTACAACAATGCAATTGCAGTTGCAAAAGAATGCAAATCTAAAAAAAGATTCTTTGTCAAAAAAGAAAAAAGAACCCCTTCTGGAAAACTCCAAAAGGGGTGATTGTTTCTAAATTAATTGTCCTGATTAAAAGGAGTAATCAATTATTTTTTTTCTTCGTCTTTTACGATATCCAACAATTCAACTTCGAAAATTAAAGTTTCGTTTGCTTTGATATCAGCTCCCATTGCACGTGGACCGTAAGCAAGGTTCGAAGGAATAAATAATTCCCATTTAGAACCTACAGGCATTAATTGTAATGCTTCAGTCCATCCTTTAATTACACGGTTAGCAGCAAATGTAGCTGGTTCGTTTCTTTTATAAGAAGAGTCAAATTCATTACCGTCAATAGTCGTTCCTTTGTAGTGAACTGAAACTTTATCAGTAGCAAGAGGTTTAGGACCGTCTCCTTCGTTGATAATACGGTATTGTAAACCACTTGCAGTAACAACAACACCTTCTTTTGATTTGTTTTCTTCTAAGAATTTTTGACCTTTAGCTAAGTTTTCAGCACCAATTTTTTCCTGAAGACCTTTGATGTAGTTGTTGATAACTGCATTTCCTTTTTGAGGATCAATTACCAATGAATCTTTGTCAAGAGAAGCATACAATGCAGCCAAAAGAACTTCTTCGTTCAAATTAGTAAGTCCGTTACGCTCAAGGTTAGTACCAAAACTAGCACCTAAACTATAACTAACAGAGTCAAGTTCGTTGTTTAGAGCAACACTTTTATTTCTTTTTTGATTACAGGAAGCCAATGTTATTAGTCCAAGACCTAGTACAATAGATAATACTTTTAGTTTCATTTTTTTGGATTGTTATGGTTATTAATATAATTATACGATTTCAAGTAATTCAACTTCGAAAATTAAAGTTGTGTGCGGGCCGATAAGGTTTCCAGCACCCTGTGCACCATAAGCTAAGTCCGAAGGAACATATAGTTTCCATTTTGAACCTAAAGGCATTAGTTGCAGAGCTTCGACCCAACCTCTAATAACTCCATTTACCGGAAATACAGCAGGTTCACCTCTTTTTACAGAGCTATCGAAAACTGTTCCGTCAATTAAAGTTCCATGGTAGTGACATTTAACACTGTCAGTTCCTTTTGGAGTGTCTCCTTTTCCTTCTGTGATAATTTCGTATTGAAGTCCGCTTTCAAGGCTTACAACACCTTCTTTTTTAGAGTTCTCTTCTAAAAATTTTGTTCCTGCTTCAACCGCTTTTCCAGCTTGTTCTTCCTGCAGTTTACCAAAAAATTCCTGAAGAATTCCATTGGCCTCTTCCGGAGATAGTTCCGGCATTTTTCCATTAAATGCAGCATCCAAAGCTTCCATAAATGGCTCAACACTAATTGTTTTAACTCCTGAAGTTATTAAATTACTTGCGATGCTTAATCCAAGGCAATAACTTACCTTATCTTGTTCTTCTGTGTACTTCATTCGGGTATTGTATATTTAATTATAATAATTCAATTTTATTTATGATCAGCAAGATCATAAGAATCGTCTAAGGTAAAACTTTTCTCTCAGAATATCGAAAATCAACTTGTAATTAACCTTTTTTTGCATTTAACTTCCAATAAAAAAAGATCTTCATTCAATTATTTGGTTTTGTGTTGATGCATAACTTCTTTGCCCGCAGCATTTGTCGTTTACCGGGTGGGCCAGGCAGACGTTTTACCTCAAATCCTGCACCTCTCAGAGCTTGTTTTATGATTCCTTTTGTAGAGTAGGTTGTTAAAACTGCATCTTCTTTCAGGTGATTGTGCAGCTTTTCAAAAATATCCTGAGTCCATAAATCGGGCTGAATATCAGGAGCAAAGGCATCAAAATAAATAAGATCATACGCAGCAGGGAAAATGAATTTTCTGAGATCGCCCTGCAGTTTGTTTAGTGTAAATGCTTTTGTGATTTCAACTTCCTGATTCCATGCTGTCTGATGCAGCTTAAAAAAAACGTCTCTGTCTGATCCTTCTATTTGATCGGTGTAATTCAGGCTTTGAATGTGTTCTTTTTTTATCGGATACAATTCTATTGAATGATAAATAACGGTTCTGTTTTGTTTTTCGGCTTCAATAAGAGTGAGGAAGCAGTTTAGTCCTGTTCCAAAACCAATTTCTAAGATGTGAATTGGATCCTGCGTGCAAAAATTGAATCCTGCATTTACATACACATGCATCGCTTCCTGAATAGCGCCATGAGTAGAATGATAATGCTCATTTAATTCAGGAACAAAGAGGGTATGAGAACCATCTTCAGTTATTTTAAGCTCTCTTTTTAAATTCTTCATTCTCGATTGGATTAATGATTGTAGAGGACTGGCGTAATCTGCTTGGAATTATTCTTATCCATAAACGTTTTAAAGGAATTGGAGACTTGTTTTCGGGATGTTTGTTCAGTAAAAAAAGGAACCACAAAAATAAAATACTTCCTTTTAATATGCTGCTAATGGTTAATCCCCACCAAACACCTGTCGCCGAAACAGACTCAGAAGATATCCAGTTCTGAAATTCAGGTAGATAATCAACTAAAGTGTAGCTCAATATATAGGCAAAGGGAATTCGCATCAGGTTCCCAATAATTCCAATTATTGCAGGTGGAACTGCCCGTCCAATTCCGTTAAAGGCTCCTGTTGCTGTAATTTCAACACACATAAATATCTGTGAAATACCAAGAATAAAAAGGTAAACCATGCCCATATGCACCACATTATTTTCACTGTTATTTATAAACAATCCGAAAATATGATCGCCTGCAAAAAGGAAGAGCAAAGTACTAATGAATCCTATAAAACCTGCGATTCCTAATGTGATGAAGAAACCTTTTTGAATGCGTCTCCATTTATTTGCTCCATAATTCTGACCTGTGAATGTGCCCAATGCAGTTGAGAAACCCGAGGCGGTCATCCAGGATAGTGCTTCTATTTGTGATCCTATCGATTGAACTGAAAAAGGAATGGGATTTCCATGAGAAATATTGTTAATCACCCTTGCTAAAATCATAGCGATAAAGGCAAAACAAGCTGATTGGAGGGCAACAGGACCTCCGATCTTTAGGATTGGGAGGAAGAATTCTTTTTGAATTTTCCCTAAATAGTTTTTGATTTGTAAAGGATTCTGCCTGATATACAAGTAGTATATAAATAGTAGAAAAACACTTAGCTGAGAAATTACGGTCGCGATTCCTGCACCTTCGGCACCCATACCTGGAATACTTCCCCAACCAAAAATAAGAATTGGATCGAGTATCATATTTATAATCAAGCCGGAGGCATTGATCCAAAATGAGGTTTTTGTATTGCCAACACCATTATAAATACCCGCCATAGTGATGTTGGAATAGGTAAATGGCATTCCAACGGCAATTATCCGAAGGTATTTTAAGGCCGTTCCGTTTACAAATTCACTTTTAATATTAAAAAGACCTACAATAGAGTCGGCAAATATCCATACTGATAAAGCAAATGCAATGGAGATAATAAAAGATAAACTGAACGCGTTTTTTGCAAATGATTGTGCCCGTTCAAGATTTTTACTTCCAATTGATTGTGAAATTCCAACTTCAGCACCAATTTTGGTGATAAAGAGGAGTGAAGAACCAAACCAAACCAGATAAAGAGCTATTCCAACAGCACTTACAGTTTCGCTTCCAACTTGCCCCAACCACGCCATATCCGTCATGTTGTATGCCATTTGCACAAATGAGGTGGCAATTATTGGGATAGCCAGTTTTATAATTTGAGGAAAAATTTTTCCTCTGGTAAGATCTTTAATTTGATTCACTTTACTTATTTTGGTTCTTACAGGAACGGGTTTGGTTGTATTTATTCCCTATTTTCGCAAAGTGTTGAATAGGGAATATGAATCGATTCGCTTTTTTAGGGCGTGTAAAAATACAAAAATTGAAACGATTATTTTTTAAATTGTTTCTGGATATTTGAATTGAAAATGGAAGAGGAATATCGCAAAATAATTCACGTTGATATGGATGCTTTTTTTGCCTCGGTAGAGCAGAAGGATAATCCCGAACTTCGAAACAAACCAATTGCGGTTGGTGGATCCGGAGACAGGGGAGTTGTTGCTGCTGCCAGTTACGAAGCGAGAAAATTCGGTGTGCGTTCTGCAATGCCTTCTTCTATCGCGAAAAGGAGATGCCCTAATTTGATTTTTGTAAAGGGCAGGCATGACCGATACAAAGAAGTTTCGAAGCAAATTATGAGTATTTTTCATGAATTCACCGATTTGGTAGAGCCTCTTTCTATTGATGAAGCTTTTTTAGATGTTACTCACAACAAGAAAAATCTGCCTTCTGCGAGTCTGATTGCCAAAGAGATTAAGGAAAGAATTAAGGAGGTGACCGGTTTAACTGCTTCGGCAGGAATATCAGTAAATAAGTTTTTGGCTAAAATTGCTTCCGATTATCAAAAACCAGACGGTTTATTTGTTATTCCTCCCAAAGATGTTGAGCAGTTTATTGAGCAATTATCAATTGATAAATTTTTTGGAGTTGGAAAGGTTACTGCTGATAAAATGCATCAGTTGGGTATATTCAGGGGCAAAGATTTAAAGGAGAGAAGTCTGGCCGAATTAACCCGTACGTTTGGAAAAGCCGGAGTTTACTACTTTCAGATAGCACAAGGGATTGATAACCGTCCGGTGAATCCCAACCGGGTTCGTAAATCGGTGAGTACTGAGCATACATTTTATACGGATTTATCGAATAAAGATTTGATCAGAAAAGACATGATTGCAACTGCAGAAGATTTACTGCGCCGATTAAAAAAGAGTGGTTTTAGAGGAAGGACTTTAAGTTTAAAAGTGAAATACAGCAGCTTTGAACAGGTAACAAGAAGTAAAACCATTCTGCAGGAATTGAATCGGTTGGATCAAATTCTTAATCTGGCAAATGAATTGTTAAACCAAATTGAACTGAAAGAAAGCATTCGATTGCTGGGTTTAACTGTTTCCAATCAAATCAATTTTTCTGAACCTCAGCAATTAACCTTGGATTTTTGATTAATTCAGATTTATATAATATAGAAATCAAGCTATTTTTATAATTTTACATTCCCTTAAAAAAGGACAAGGGTGTGTTTAATCTCTCTTTCATCTATTTTCACATGAAAAGTACATGACAAAGGTGTTTTGACACACAGGGGGATGATTATTGGTTCATGGTAAGTTCTCCCGAAACAAGTTCGGGACAGGCTATATGGCAAAAACATACAATTATAATCATATGAAATTATATTTTAATAACTCAATTAGGATACTATTCTTACTGCTGATTTTTTCAGGTTGTTCTGTAAGCAGTAAGATAAATAAGCCTGATCATCAACAGAATTACACGATTGATTCGGTGATGGATTCTTATTCGCAGAGGGATACTGCTTTTGTGCATGTTATCGAAAGCTATAAATCTCAGCTCGACGGAGAGATGAATACAGTTATTTCTGTTTGTGATGAAGAAATGATTGCCGGCAAACCAGAGAGTAAATTGTCTGATTATATTGCCGATGCAATGCTTGCCATTGGGAAAGAATTCTGTGTTGAAAATCAATTGTCTCACTCTGTTGATTTGGCGATTATGAATCAGGGGGGAATTCGCACAGGAATGCCTAAAGGGGAAATAACAACGGGGCGAATTTTTGAAATGCTGCCTTTTAAAAATAAATTAGTGATTGTTGGAATGAAAGGGGACGATTTAATGAAACTTTTGAATCAGGTTGCCGGGTTTGGAGGCGAAGGTATTAGTGGTGTAAAAATGGGAATTAAGGATAAGCAGGCGGTTGATGTTCTTGTTAATGGAGCGCCGGTTGATTTGGAAAAAACATATCACATTTTATCAATAGATTATTTGGTGAATGGTGGCGGCGGACTGTCTGCATTTGAGACAAGGGAAACGTTCAGACATTTGCACCTTAAATTAAGATCGGAAATGATCAAATACATTAGCCGGGATTATCAAAATGGAAAACATATTTCGGCAGAACTGGACGGGAGGATTTACCATGAGGAATAGAAGGGATTTTTTGAAAAATATAGGTGTGGCGGGATTGTTTTTGGGAACAGGTATTCTTCCCAAAAGTGCTTCTGCTGCTAAAAAAGAATTACAGAAAATCACGGTTCTTCATACCAACGATTTGCACAGCCGTATTGAACCTTTTCCAAAGGGCGACCCTGAATTTGGTGGTTTGGGAGGTTTTGCAAGAATTCACGCTTTGGTTCAAAAAATCAGAAAGGAAGAGGAATTGGTTTTGTTGCTGGATGCAGGAGATGTATTTCAAGGCACACCTTATTTTAATTTCTTTAAAGGGGAAGCCGAATTTAAATTAATGTCGAAAATGCGTTATGATGCCGGAACACTTGGGAACCATGAGTTTGACAATGGTATTGAAGGAATTGCCGGTCAGTTGAAACACCTTAATTTTCCACTGCTGAATGCTAATTATGATTTTTCAGAAACAGAATTGGAAGGAAAGATACCTGAGTATAAAATATTCGATAAAGGAGGTTTGAAGATTGGTGTTTTTGGATTGGGGGTAGATTTAGACGGTTATGTTGAGCCTAAAAACAGAGGTTCTGTTTCCTATGTTGATCCTGTTGATGTTACTGAGAAAATGGTGGGTATCTTAAAGGATGAAAATGCATGCGATTTGGTTATTTGTCTTTCGCATTTAGGATTGAGAAATGATTTTGGGAGTGATTGTGATCTCGATTTAGCGAAGCGTACCAGAGGTGTTGATTTAATTGTAGGAGGACATACGCATACCTTATTGGAAACTCCGGAACGGGTTCTGAATTTGGATGGTGAAGAGGTTCTTGTCAATCAGGTTGGATGGGCAGGAATTGCTTTGGGAAGAATTGATTTTTACATCGATAAGAAAAATAAAACCAAATTAGCATCTTCAAAACTTCTTTCGGTTAATGAAGAATTAGTTTAATTGATATAATAATTGCAGCAAACTCAGGTTAATAACTTGTTGCTAAAGTTCGTTTACATTGAAAAATTCCAAGTTTAAATTAGACAAATCGAATTGGGCCTCGGTAGAAGGCTGGCTTTCAATAATTGGGAATATATTGCTTTTTGGATTAAAATACTGGGCTGGTTTGGCGACAGGTTCCATTGCAATTATTGCAGATGCATGGCATACCTTGTCGGACAGCTTAAGTTCTGTAATTGTAATTGTTGGTGCTAAGATTTCGAAGAAGCCTGCGGATGAGGATCATCCTTTTGGGCACGGACGAGCTGATTTAATAAGTGCCTTTATTATTGGAATCTTACTTCTCCTGGTGGCGTTCGATTTTATCATTGAATCCTATCATACCCTGCAAAGCCGGGAGTCATCGGAATTCGGAAGCATTGCTGTTGTTGTAATGATTGTGTCGGTTGTAACAAAGGAATTGTTGGCTCAATTTGCCTATTTCGGAGCAAAGAAAACCAATTCCAAAGTGTTAAAAGCTGATGCATGGCATCATAGAAGTGATGCAATATCTTCTTTGGTTATTTTGGTTGGAATATTTTTGGGTCCTTATTTTTGGTGGATCGACGGAGCTTTGGGAATGATAGTTGCCATACTAATTGGTCATGCCGCGTATGAAATTATTAGTGATTCCATTCACTCCTTATTGGGAGAGAGTCCCTCCGATACAATCATTCAGGAACTAAAAATGACCATTGAAGAAGTTAGTCCGGGTAATTTGGAACCTCATCATTTTCATCTTCATGTTTATGGGGATCATACAGAATTAACCTTTCACATATTGCTTCCGCAGGATATGCCAATAAAACAGGCTCACGATATTGCAACAGTACTGGAAGAATCCATTCTCGAAAAATATGGTTACGTTTCAACCATCCACATTGAACCGCATACACAGATTAATTGAATTGGGGTATTTGTGTCAAGCCATATTTGAATAATGAGTGAACCACGGACGGCGAAAAAAAAACGGTCTAATGCCGATATCTAATTTGTCAGCCGTTAAAAGCAAAGCTTAGAGATGGATACTGCAAATTAAAAACCGGTATTACGCCCCGAAAGGGCTGTTTAAACAACAATCACCTTCCTTGCAATCCAATCACCTCCTTTAGTAAATCACGCTCTTTTTTTAAATCTTCAATCTCCTTTTTCAAATTCTCAATTTCAGCGTCGCGCAATGTATTACCAGAGTCAACAGGATTTTCGATTCCAATTTCGTTGGCTAAATAGCGGAATACATTTAAATCGAGAGCCTCGCAAATAGTCCATAAGCGCCGTATTTGCATGCCTGGATTTTTGAGCATAAAAAGCACCGACGAATGATTCATTTGCAACTGGCGGGCCAACTCTGTATTGCTAATGTATTTCTCTTTCATTCGATTAACGATATAATCGTTAAGGTTTACGGGCATTTCATATTTCTTTTTAGTCATCTTGTTTTATGCTGTTTTTGGTGGCAATGCCATAGGATATTGATGCAGTTATATTTATAAAAGACGAAAGTTACAATAAGAAATATAGAATGTCAATATGGTACCGGAATTAAACCTGATATTTTATTGGTATTTACAACTGATTGAGGAGTAAAAATTTCATAAAGAATGATTATAATCTTAATTATTTTGAAAAATTAAATGTTTTTATGGTTATTTTATGTATTTCTGGTGCTAATTTATTGATAACAGTATTTTTTATAGTAAATACCATTGATAAATTTATAAAATCAGATTGGAAATTAATAATGTATGAGTCTTAATTATGGATGTATTGTAGGAAATTAATAAAATAAGATGAATAAATCATAATATACGAAATGAAATACATCATAAACATAGTGTAAATCAGATTAACACGAGAGAAACTACGTATTAACTTAGTTTAACTCTAATCTGAGTTCTTATTTCGGATTATTAATTGGCAGATTGCTTTGACTCAGAGCTTTTTTGTTCTTTCTCAAGAAGAAAACTGCTGCAATTGTATCACCAATTGCGAACACAGCACTATGCACAGCATACTATCTGTTTTATTCATTTAAGAGTGAATTGATCTCTACCTGCAAATAACTGAATGATTTCCGTCGAAATAGACTGCTTGTTTTCCTGTCATTGTTTCAGTAAAGTTTCAAAAGAATTTCAGTTCATTTTAAATTAACCTTTAGTTGTTTTGCCGACTGATGGGTTTGTGATGAAAGTTAGGATGTTTCCCTCCCGTTAAAACACAGTATCATCTTTTAATTGTCAATTGGTGAGTAGTTTATGCTTGTTTTATTTTGATTATTTCCTGCGAATCTGATTTGCTGTTTCCATGTTGTTTTTCATACAGATACATTTCAATATTTAAAATAAAGTTTACCCTAAGCTTATCATTAGGCAGCATGTGTTCCTGTACTTTGAGCCAGATAAAAAGCTTGAATATTCACAAATACATATGACGATATGAAAATTAGAACCACCTTAATTTTAGCCTTAGTGTTAGTCTTGTCAGGATTACGGGCACAGGAAGTTGCCAGTTTAAATTCTGATGATGTGACGGTATGGCCGGCATCAAATAAAAACGGGAATGATTTTTCAGAATCAACACCCGACGAACAATTCACATTTACTTACTACAGTCCTGATGAGGAAAAACTTTCCTTGCCGGTAAGGGCATCTGTGGAAAGTACCTGGGGGACAGAAATTGCTCAGTATTATGCACTGTTCGAGAGTGTTTACATGTATGAGGAACAGCCGGTAGCGGGAGACCCTAATGTGGTTTTGAGGATCAGAAAACCCCGCATTTATAAAAGTATAAAGGGAATTGAAAATTACCTGAGAAAAGAATTAAAAAAGGAGACTTGCTCTATGTCGAGTGCAAGTCAGCAAATAAAGCAGATACTGAAAATTGGCATCGCGGCTATAAGCGAAGATAGCGAATGGTTTGAGAAACAACTAAAGAAACAGAAAAGCAAAAATGAAGAGATTGCTCTTTATAATAAAATTGTATTAATCAATATCTAATTTGACATTTAATCGAAATGAAAAAAATTACTTTACTACTTCTGATTTTTACGAATGTACTGATCGTAAATGCTCAGATAAAATTGTCGGGTCGGGTTAACGATCAGCAAGGCAATTCGTTGCCGGGCGTTAATGTTGTGCTGAAAGGGACAGTAAAGGGAACGGTTACTTCTCTTGATGGTAATTACAGTATCGAAGTAAAATCTGATGATGTTCTGGTATTTTCGTTTATGGGATTTGCTACGAAAGAAGAGCCTGTTAACGGACGTACGCTGATTAATGTAGTGCTTGGCGAAGATGTGCAGCAACTGAATGAGGTTGTAGCTACAGCAATAGGTATTAAACAGCAAAAGAAAAAAATTGGATACGCTACAGAAAAAATTGTTGATGATGTAATTGTTCAGGCGAAAAGTTTGAATTTGGGAGGTGCTTTAACCGGGCAGGTTGCAGGATTAACGGTAACCAATCCAACAGGTATTTTTCAATCTCCTGATTTTCAGCTTCGGGGTAAAAAACCTCTGATTGTATTGGATGGAATTCCGGTTGAGACAGATTTTTTTGACATTCCTACTGAAAATATTGAAAGCATAAACGTATTGAAAGGAACTTCGGCTTCTGCTCTTTACGGAAGCAGAGGAAAAAATGGAGCTATACTTTTGACTTCTAAAAAAGGGACATCAAAAGAATTGCAAACAACAGTTTCAACAACCTTGATGGTGTCAGCAGGATATGCTGCTTTTCCTGATCCGCAGCATGAGTACGGCAGTGGCTCTAACGGACAATATGAATTTTGGGATGGAGCTGATGGTGGTATCTCTGATGGAGATATGACCTGGGGACCTAAATTTGAACCGGGAAAAATGATTGCTCAATGGAACAGTCCGATACGCGATAAAGTAACCGGTGAAACAATTGAATGGTATGGCGGGGTTAAAAACACTAAATATGATGATCGGTCACGTTATCAGAGAGTCCCAACTCCATGGATTCAGCACAACAATTTAAAGAACTTTTTGAGTACCGGAATTATTTCGAATACCGATATGTCAATCAGCATGAAAACAGATCGTGGACAATTTATGATGACCGGTAAGTATGCTTATCAGAAAGGTCAGGTTCCCAGTTCCCGTGTTAACAGCGGCGGTTTAAATTTTAATGGAAGTTATAAATTGACTGAAGATCTTACCCTGGAAGGTGGTTTGTCTTACTCTAAGGTATATTCTCCAAACTATCCACGATACGGATACGGACCTAAAAATCACATGTACACAGTTTTAGTCTGGATGAGTGACGATGTGGATGGTGAGGCTTTAAAAAATCACTTTTGGATACCGGGACAAGAAGGATATCAGCAGGCAAATTACAATTATGCGTGGTACAATAATCCATATTTTGCTTCCAGCGAATTAAAGCAGGCTCACGACAGAAATGTGATATCGGGTCAGGTGAAACTGCGTTGGGATATTCTTCCAAATCTTTCAATACAAGGGCGGGGTGCTGTTCGAATGAAGGATTTGTTTGAGAACATGCAAAGTCCTAAATCGTATATGAATTACGGCGATTCCCGTGAGGGTGATTACAAGACCTGGAATAGCGAGCAGACTAATTTCGATACCGATGTATTGCTTACTTATACAGCTAATATCTCCGATGATCTTAATTTAACAGTGAATGGAGGAGCTTCTTATTTTTACAGAAAATATCAGCAGGAATATGCGGCTACCGATGGATTAATTGTACCGGGAATTTACAATATGGGGAATTCTCAGGGGCCCGTTATGGCTACTAACTATTTAGAGGAAAAAGCGACATCGAGTGTGTATGCTACGGCAACTCTGGATGTTTTTAAATCGTGGTTTTTAACACTAACAGGTCGTAACGATAAGTCGTCAACCATGCCTACTCAAAACAACTCTTATTTTTATCCATCAGTTGCTTTGAGTACTATGGTTTCCGATTATCTTCCAATGCCAAAATACGTTGATTATCTTAAAGTGTATGGTTCATGGGCACAGGTATCCAGTGATTTGGATCCTTATCAGATAGAGTCAACCTATTCCAATAACGGGACATTTGGGATGAGTCCGAAAATCAGCTATCCGGCAGGAATTGTGAATTCAAATATAAAACCTGAAAAATCAACTTCAACAGAGTTTGGCTTGTCAACTTCATTTTTCAAAAATCGTTTGGGTCTTGAAGGAACTTATTACAAGGTGATTGATGAAAATCAGATTATACAACTGCCTTTATCCAAAGCTTCCGGATTTTCCAGTCGTTATGTAAATGGAAACGAGTATGAAACAAAAGGTTTGGAGCTTGCGCTTTCGGCTAAATTAATTAACAAGGCTTTTAAATGGAATGTAAGAACCAATTGGAGCTTTAATAAAAAGACGCTCACAAAAATTTACGGAGGAGAAGAAAAATATAACGATCTGCGGGTTGGCGACAGAGCCGATGATATGTGGGGAACACAATGGCAAAAAACTGATGACGGGCGGTTGATTATTGATCCCAACACCGGATTGACTATAAAAGACAGTGAAAAAGGATATTTGGGGCATTCAGATCCTAATGCCCGCTTCGGATTTCAGAATACATTTAACTACAAAAAATTCACTCTTAATGTCGATTTCGATGGAGTAATTGGTGGTGTGATGTCATCCAAAACCATTCAGAAATTATGGTGGGGAGGACGCCATCCCGAATCTACAACTGGCAGAGATGCTGAGTATGCAGCCGGAAAAGCAGTGTATGTTCCTAAAGGTGTTAATGTTCTTGCTAATGGAGATATCGTAGAAAACACGACTGCAGTCAGCTGGCAAACCTGGAGTCAGAATTATCCATACCGTGCAAATGTAACCGAAGATGAAAACAAGAAATTTGCCAATGTTTTTGATCGTTCCTATGTGAAACTTCGCAAGGTCGCTCTTACTTATAATTTTGATAATAACAATAAGGTGAGGCTGCTGAATGGGGCTGCTATTACTCTGTTTGCAAATAATGTGGCGGTTCTGAAAAATATTCCGCTTGTAGATCCTGATTTTAAAACAGGGAACGACGACGATTTGCAGGATCCATCAGCACGTTACATTGGTGTAACAACAAAATTCACTTTTTAATAAACATCCAAAGTGTCCAAAAAGATAATAAAAATGAAAATGATTGTTAGAATATGTACTTGTATATTGTTAGCTGCAGTAGCTGTTTCATGTACTGATTTTGAGGAGCTTAATAAGGATCCAAATAAACCAACCCAAACCTCACCTCAGCTTTTGCTAACTACAGCATGTTGGGATGTATTTAGCGAATTTGATAATTTTCAATACGAATCGCGAATGCTTGTAGCTACTGATGGAGAAAGCTCTGAACAGTTTTACAACTGGACAAGAGGAGATTTTGGTTCTTTTGATAATTTGAGAAATATACAGAAACTGGAAGAGGAATCCGTACGTGTAAGCTCCGATGCTAACTTGGCTCTTGCAAAATTTTTTAAGGCATGGTATTTCTATAACTTAACCATTAAGTATGGAGATATCCCTTTTTCTGAGGCTTTGCAAGGGGAGACCAACGAAATATATACCGCAAAATACGATACACAGGAAGATGTTTTTGTTGGAATTTTAAATCTCTTGAAAGAAGCTGATACTTTGTTGGAAGGAAATACTGAGATTATTACCGGAGATATTCTGAATGATGGTTCGTTGCCAAAATGGCAAAAATTAGTAAATGCCTTTCGTTTAAAGGTCTTGCTTACCTTATCTCACAAATCAACTATTGGAGGAGAATCTGTAGCATCACGTTTTGCAGGCATTTATTCCGGTAAAGCATTAATGAATGATGTAAGTGAAAGCACACAGATAAACTTTTTGGATCAATCGGGAAGCAGATACCTGAATTTTAATTCAAGTAGCTTTGGATCGGGATTGTATATGGATTCAACCTTTGTTCAAAAATTAATTGACCGGGAAGATCCCCGTTTGTTTGTGTATTGTACCCAAACACCAAATGCTCTTAAGGCAGGTAAAGCTGTTAACGATTTTACATCTTACGAAGGAGGAAATCCAACAGTACAATACAGTCTTGTAAACGCAAAAGCAGTGGCCGGAAATATTTCCAAGCCCAATTCCCGTTATTACGACGATCCGGTATGCGAATCAATGATGTTATTAGGATATCCTGAACAACAGTTTATTATTGCTGAAGCAATTTTAAGAGGTTGGATTAGCGGCGATGCTGTGGCTGAGTACAACAAAGGAATTAAAGCATCTTTTTCATTTTTTGCGGGTCAGGCATCAACAAAAGGCTATAGTTCGTATTTAAGTGCCGAAGCATGTGATCAATATCTGCTGAATTCTTTTGTTGATTTGGATCAGGCTCCATCGGTAGATATGAAGATCTCGTATGTAATCACACAAAAGTATCTTCAAACTTATTTTCAGGCTGGTAAAACTCCGTTTTTTGAGCAGCGCCGAACAGGTTATCCAATTTTTGAAACAGCACCGGGGGTAACAATACCTAACCGTTGGATGTATCCTCAAACGGAATATGATTACAACAAAACAAATGTAACCGAAGCCGTAACCCGCCAATTTTCAGGTAAGGATGATATCCGCGAAACTCCCTGGTATTTGAAATAGGGTAGTTTCATTTGTAATTAATTTTTCCTCGCTTCTCATCTGTAAGGATCAGGAGTGGGGAAATGCTTTTATTAAGTTTAAAAATATAGTAAGTAATGAAAAAAATAAGTCTGATATTATTCAGTTTTTTAATCGCTCAAATGTCTTTCTCTCAATCTGTTGAGTTTAAGTTTAACCCGAATGGGGAATTTAAAATCCTGCAACTGACAGATACGCATGTCACTGCAGGTAAAAACAATCAGCAGCACGTTATGGATTTGCTCACTACTTTGGTTCAGGAAGAAAACCCTGATTTGGTTGTGTTTACCGGCGATGTAGTAACAGATAGTGACAATCCTAAACCTTGTTATGAAATATTTGCTGAATTCTTTAAAAAGCACAAGCTGCATTGGGCTGTAACACTTGGAAATCACGATTCAGAGAATAAAATGCCTAGAAATAATGTTGTGTCTATTCTGAATGGTCTTGATTTTTGCATTAACCAATCTACAAATAATTTAAAGGGTACAAATTTTTTGTGTGAAGTAAAAAGCAGTACCAACTCTGACAGCAAGGCGATACTTTATTTTTTAGATTCTCAGGATTACAGCACAATAAAACCAAGAGTAGATGGTTATGGTTGGTTTTCAACCGAACAGGTGGTTTGGTACAAAGAGCAAAGCCAGAAGTTCATTGATGAAAATAAGGATACGATTCCTGCTTTAGCATTTTTCCATATCCCCTTGCCGGAGTATACTGATGCCTGGTGTAACAGTAAAGCATTTGGGACAAGAAAAGAGGTAGAGTGCTGCTCGAAAATTAATAGTGGCATGTTTGGTGCAATGGTAGAGCAGGGCGATGTTATGGGGACTTTTGTTGGGCACGATCACGTGAACGATTATGTTGCATCATATTACAATATTGCTCTTGCATACGGTCGTGCTTCAGGTGCGGAGAATACCTATGGTGACTTAAAGCAGGGGGGCCGGGTTATTGTATTGAAAGAAGGTAAACGAACATTTGATACATGGATTCGTGAAAAAGATGGAGAAGTAAAACAGGTTTGTAATTTTCCTGATTCGTTCCAATAATATCCTGTTACAATCTATATCAAGCTTTCGCGGATTTGGGTGAGTTTAATACCAATTTAATTTCAAAACAGACTTTAAATAAAATGAATTAATTTTTAGCTGTATCGAGGCAAAAAAGTAAAGCACAGCCATGTTACGATGCATCTTTTTTAACGAAGATATAGCTGAAAAGAAACATTTTATAAGGCATGTTTTGATGTTAATTTGGTATAAATACCAAACGCGATATTATTTAAGACATGATTGAATACATCGTTTTTAGCAATTGGTATTTTGTTGAAAACGATGTATTTGCTTATCTGTTAAATTTTGTTTTTCCTTGAGAAAAGAACTGCCGTAATTGCGCCGCCAATCACTAATACCGCACCAAGCATTGAGTAAATACTTAAACTGTCTGTTTTTATCCACGCTACATTCATCGAGGATAAAACGGCCATGGATGTTAGTGTGATAATTGGATTCACAGTAACAATTATACTTACTTTATAGGCTTCGGTGTACTTGAAAGCCAATGCCAGACAACCATAGGCCACGAGAGTATTCATGCCCAGAAAAATCACGATCACCCACGAGGAAAAATCAAGATTTGAGAAGGCTGTAAAATCAACAAAAGGAGCGTAGAGAATAGCCGGTACTCCGTAAAGAACCATGTTTAACAATTGAGCCGGATGTTTTTGCACCAGTTTTTTTTGCAGTGAAGCATACAAAACCCACATTACCGCTCCTAATTCGATCCAGAAAAACCCCGTGTTGAATGCTTCGGTATCTTGTATAAAGGCTTGCAGCTGATTTCTGTAAAAAAGAAATAAACCCAATCCTGCAATTCCAAATCCAAGTAATTGTTTGCTGTTTAATTTCTCTTTAAAAAAGAAAACTCCGACCATCGCTAATAAAATAGGAGCTGTTTGCATCGTAATTTGCGCATTACTCGGGCTGGTATAATTTATTCCCTGCATAAAACCCAGATAATTTACACCCAAAGCAAGTGCGGCAATTATCAGGATAAAAGGAGGTCGTTTTATAATATTTAATTGCTTTTTGTCGGTTATTAAATAGTAGAGAAACAGAATAGAAAAGGCAAACGTAAAACGAAACCAGACTATAGAAACGGGATCCAGATCTTTCAGGCTGACTTTTAAGAAAATTGGGAGAAACCCCCATAAAAGTGCTGTAACCATGGCGTACAAAACACCTTTGTAATTGCTTGAAATCCCCTTTAGACTCATTATTTTTGTTGGATTAAACTAATTTATTTAGAATGATTTTACAGAGCTAAAAGTAGGAAAAAAAAGGATGAAGCAATTCGCTGTCAGGATTTAAATTTGAAGATTTTTATCGTCTTTTATTTTTTATTATTTCCAGCCGGTTCAGGCAATGTAAAGCTTACAAATCCCAAGGATTTCCATACCTCCAATACTTGATTCAGGCTTACCTCAAAAGATAAATATTCCGGGTTGTCAGAATTGAGCAGCAATTGATTGTTTTTAAAATCTTTTTTTACTCGTTTATATACTATTCCATCGTCCTTAGTCAATACAATACAGCAGCTGTTCTCTTTTATTAGTTCCCAATCCTGAACGTATTCACAAATTATGTATGCGCCGGAAGGAATTGGCAGCATGCTGTCTCCTTCAATCTGAAAAGCCCGGTAGGTTTTGTTTTCCGATAGTTCGGCAAATGGCATTCTGAAATTGGGCAATTCGCTGATAAATTCAGCATCAGAATATCCGTTAAGGTAACCTGCAGCGGCTTTTACTGGAACCAGACTGATCATTTCTTCATTTTGTGCATCCACTAAAATGGGCAAAACCCGAAGTTTGTCTCCTTTGGTGTCCTGTGTTTTTTCCTGATCCAATTTGCTGATATCCTCGTTAACCAATTCATCTAAATTACGTTTGAAGAATTTCGAATATTTCATCAATGTGGTAATTTTGGGGACACTTCTTTTTTTCTCGTATGCACTGATTGATGAGGCTCCTATGCCAATTCGGTTCGATAATCTGCCTTGAGACAATCTTTTGCGCAGGCGTAAATGTTTAAGATTTTTATTTAAGTTTTCCATGCTGAGGCTTTGTACAGGTGAAATTTTTCGAGTTGCAAATGTACATGTTTGGAGCTTCTTTCGGAGAATAGGAAAGAACAATTTACCGGATTTTCTGTCTGTTCCGATATAGTTTGTTGAAGATTAATGAATTATAATGTGCAGATATCAACTCTTTAAATATAGTCCGTTCAATTATTGATTAAAATCAAATGGTTTTGAACGAAGATCTTTACTCGAAAACCTGTATTTTGTAGTATCAAAATAAATAAGTTGATACAATGAACACAATAAAAGTAAATTCCCCGTTCGATGGCAGTTTAATTCAGGAAATTCCTTTGCTCGATGAGCATCAGGTGGAAGAAAAGTTGGCCAAAGCCTATGCCTTGTTTCAGGACCGGTCCCGCTGGCTGAAACCCTTCGAACGCATTGCCATATTGGAAAAAACAAAAGCCATTATGCAGACGCGGGTCGAAGAATTGACAAAAACTGCGGCTTCCGAAGGCGGAAAACCTTATCAGGACAGTAAAGTGGAAGTGCTTCGTGCAATTAACGGCGTACAATTGGCCATTGAACACATTGGTCAGTTAAAAGGAGAGCAAATCCCCATGGGAACCACAGCCGCCTCCGTAAACCGATGGGCATTTACCCTGCGCGAACCAATTGGCGTGGTTCTCAGCATAAGCGCTTTTAATCATCCGCTAAATTTGGCAGTGCATCAAATTATTCCGGCTTTTGCCGTTGGCACACCCGTTATCATCAAGCCGGCAACATCAACACCGCTGTCGGCAATCGGGTTGGTAAAAATTATGAAAGAAGCGGGATTACCAGAGGATTGGGCAGAGGTGGTTATTTGCAGCCGCCAAAATGCCGAAAACATGGTGAAAGATTCACGGATCAACTATCTTTCATTCATAGGTTCGGCCGAGGTGGGATGGAATCTGCGGTCTAAGCTGTCGCCGCGAACCCGATGTGAATTGGAGCACGGAGGTTCTGCGCCTGTAATTGTCGGGGCAGATGCTGATCTTTCGCAAACCGTTCCCGCATTGGCAAAAGGAGGATTTTATCATGCCGGTCAGGTATGTGTATCCGTTCAGCGGGTATATGTCCACGAAAATATCATCGAAGAATTTACTGCTCAACTGGTCGCAAAAGCCAATGCTTTGCATGTTGGAGATCCTATGGATCCTAAAACAGAAGTGGGACCGTTAATTCAGACTTACGAGGTAGATCGGGTAGAGCAGTGGGTAAACGAAGCGGTTAACGAAGGAGCGAAAATAATGTGTGGCGGGAAACGGATTTCTGATACCTGTTATCAGCCAACAGTTCTTCTGAATCCTGATTCTGAATCGAAAGTTTCTCAGCACGAGGTGTTTGGTCCGGTGGTTTGTGTCTATGCTTATTCCAAATTGCAGGATGCCGTTAATCGCGCAAATTCATTGCCTTTGGCCTTTCAGTCAGCCATTTTCACCTCTAATTTAGATGTGGCTCTTGATGCCGTCAATCAATTGAATGCATCGGCCGTAATGGTAAACGATCACACCGCTTTTCGTGTCGATTGGATGCCTTTTGGCGGGCGCGATGCATCAGGAATCGGCATGGGAGGCATTCCGTATTCCATGCACGAAATGACCCGCGAAAAACTCATGGTGATTAAATCGAAAGTATTGTAATTAATAGTCCGTTAGATTTTAGTAATTAGTAACTAGTTTTATTTACAAGATGCTTATTTTTAATATTTTAACCGGTAATGCTTTGTTCGTAAAACACACTAAAAATCAAATATCTACAAAACCTTAACGAACTGTTTGTAATAAAAGTCAGGGCGGAATTCATTTTTCGCCTTTTTTCATGTTTTGGGCGTGTCCCTCCGGGTCAGGCTTTCCGTTACTACTCCTCGCTCATTCTTCGCTGTGGGGTATACACTCCAATCCTTCACGCAGGCTGATATTAGCTTTCGCTTCAACAAATAGTACAAACCAAACGCAATTCTGTCCATTTACCAACAAGCACCTCTGTATTAACTTTGTAGTAAAGATTTATAACAGGAGGTAAATATGGATAAGGTATTTCACGAAGCAGGAACAAGAGGAAGTAGTCAATTGGATTGGTTGGATAGCAAGCACAGTTTTAGTTTTGCTGATTACTACTGTCCGGAACGAATCCATTTTGGAGCGTTAAGAGTGATTAATGATGATGTTGTTAAAGCAGGAATGGGTTTTGGAACTCACTCGCATCAAAATATGGAAATCATTTCAATTCCATTAAAAGGGGCATTAAAGCATAAAGACAGTGCAGGACATTCCGAATTAATTAAAGTGAATGATGTTCAGGTAATGACAGCAGGACGAGGAATAATGCATTCTGAATACAATGCATCTGAAACGGAAGATGTACATTTTCTTCAGGTTTGGATCATTCCTGAAAAAGAAGGGCTGGAACCAGGTTACGATCAACGATCATTTCCGGATGTAAATGAGAATGGTGAATTGCAACTGCTTGTTGCTCCAAAATCATCACAACATAATGCTTTAAAAATTAATCAGAATGCATATGTATTCCGGGCAAAAGTAACTAGTGGAAATACACTCGAATATACAATAAACGGTAACGCAAACGGAGTTTATGTTTTTGTTCTTAACGGAGAGCTGACAGTTGATGGAGAAATTCTTCGGCCGCGGGATGGTATAGGTGTGAATGGTGTTAATTCATTGGAGATTATGGGTATTGTTAATTCAGAATTTTTGATTTTTGAAGTACCAATGCATTAATTAAATGTTAAGAATGGCTTAAGCTGACCCGTGATGTTGAAAATGGGTGTAATCAACCACTAAAAAGTAGATTTCACAGGATGGAAGCTGTCTAAATTATATTATCTTTGTTTCTTGTCGGGAAAAGTGATATAAATCAGTATTTTTATTACAATTTCAGACAATCGAATGTAAGATTCTAAAATTATTACTATGGCAAACAGACCTGTAACCATTAAAGACATAGCTGAAAAACTAAGTATTTCAGTTTCTACTGTCTCCCGTGCTCTTAAAAACAATCCCGAAATTAGCTTAACAACCAGAGAAGCAGTTCAGAAATTGGCAAAGGAATTAAAGTACCAGCCAAATCCGTTAGCTGTTGCTTTAAAAACACAAAAATCGAATACTATTGGTGTTGTTGTTCCGCAAATTGTTAGTTCTTTTTATGCTACTGTTGTAAAAGGAATTGAGCAGATTGCTGATGAGCACAACTATCAGGTGTTTGTTAGTTCTTCAAATGAAAGAATCGAAAAGGAAGAGAAAAATGTAAATGGCTTCCTGAACATGAGAATGGATGGAATTATTCTATCACTTACCCGTGCAACAACTACATACGATCATATTCATAAAATACAGGATCTGGGAGTGCCAATGGTACTTTTCGATAGAACATCTAAAGAATTAGAGGTTTCTAAAGTTGTTGCTGATGATGCTGCAGCTGCTCATACGGCAGTAACTCACTTGATTAATGGTGGTGCCAAAAGAGTTGCGTTCATGACCGGACCTGAGTTTATGCTATTCGGAACAAACAGACTAAGAGGCTATAAAAAAGCCTTGGAAGACAAAAATATTCCTCTGGATGAAACATTAATTTCCCGATGTGATTTTACTGTGGAAGATGCGAAAAGCCTGGCATTGGATTTATTGGCAAGGGCCAATCGTCCGGATGCTATTTTTGCTATAAATGATGATATGGCGATTGGGGCAATTGCTGCCGCAAAAGAGTTAGGCCTTAAAATTCCTAATGATCTTGCAGTAGTAGGATTCTCAAATAGCCGCAGATCGCGTTATATGGAACCTTCAGTTTCTACGATGGATCAAAATCCAAAAGAGGTTGGCCGGGAAGCTGCAAGATTACTGTTCGAACAAATGGAAAAAACTCCTGATGCCAAAGCGATAAAAGAGGTTGTTGTTCATGCCGATTTGATTGTTAGAACATCAAGTGACAGATAAAAATATAGATAAAAAAAATCCTGCTTAGTTAAGCAGGATTTTTTTTTAGAAATCTTCTTCTTGTCTTTTTACCAGTTCTTTTGTAGAAAGTAAACCGCAAGCCGCAAAAATATCAAGTCCTCTCGATCTTCTGACCGTTGTTGTAATTCCTTTTTTCGTTAGCTGCTCTTTAAAATCTTCCATCGTTGCATCATCAGATCCGTCAAGTGGAGTATCTGGAATTGGGTGAAAACGAATCAAATTGATTCTGCATTTAATTCCATCCAAAATCCGGCAAAGCTCTTTTACATGACGGGGCGTATCGTTAATTCCTTTAAACATGATGTATTCGAAAGAAATTCTGCGCTGAAGACCAAAATCAAAATCACGAATTATTTTCAATACATCTTTTATTGGATATACATTTTGAACCGGCATCAATTTTTTTCTTTCATCTTCGAAAGGAGTATGCAGACTAACAGCCAAATGACATTCACTATGGTTAAGAAATTCAATCATCCCAGGAATTATTCCAATTGTAGACACGGTGATCCTTCTTGGGCTCATAGCCATTCCATAATCCGAGGTTAGAATCTCCAGGGATTTCATCAGTTCAGGAACATTATCCAAAGGTTCTCCCATTCCCATGTAAACAATATTGCTTAAATTTTCTCTTTCGGGCAAACTCCTTATTTGATTGATAATTTCGCCGCTTGATAATTGTCCCTGAAAACCTTGTTTACCGGTCATGCAAAACAAACAACCCATTTTACAGCCAACCTGAGAAGAAACGCAAAGTGTATTTCGTTTCTGATCCGGAATGTAAGCGGTTTCTATAAATTTGTGAGCATGAGTAGTTGGGTAAAGGTATTTTTTTGTGCCATCAACCGAAACCTGTACTTTGGTTGATGCAGTAATACCAAGATCGTAATTCTCCAGCAAAGCAGTTCTTGCCTTCAACGAAAGGTTAGACATTTCTTCAATACTGGTAATGTCTTTTTTATACAACCAGTCGGCAATTTGCTTAGCTGTAAATTTGGGAAGCTTTAATTCAGTAACAATTTGAATCAGTTCTTCAAGTGTTTTTCCTAAAAGGGTATCTTTGGCCATTATTCTATTTTATAATTACACGAAAGCAGCGATTTTTATTCAGTCTGCTTTCATGTAAATTAATTGCATTAAAAGTAAATTTCAGCTACAATTCTTTCGTATTCAACTCCACGTTTAATCAAAAGGTCGCGAACTTCAACTACCATTTCAGGACTGCCGCATAAAAAGAAGCGGCAATTTTCCGGTAGTTTCTTTACATCCTGCAAATATCGTGTTAATCTTCCATGATACAAACCCTCAGCTTTATCTTGTGAGCAGCAACGAATGTAATTCTCTTTTAAAACAGGAATAAATTCTTTTTCAAAATAGAAAGAATGATCATATCTGCCTCCATGAATAAGGGTTTTGTTCTTGAGTAAACCTGAGCGAAACATGGCTGCATAAGGTGCAATTCCTGTTCCCGATGCAATCCACCATGCCGGCGATTCATCATCAATAAAATCTCCGTCAGGATTTGTCACATAAAGTTCTGATCCAGGTTTAATTTCGCTGAGTCTGGGGGTTAACCAGCCATCATCCTTCAAATTGTATAACACCTGAACTTCAGCGTCGTTTTCACCACTGGCTATGGTGTACAATCGTGGTGTTACACTTAAATCCGTGGTTAATCCAATGTACTGTCCGGCAGTAAAACTCTTTACTTTTTTATATTTTAAAACAAATACTCCGGGAGCAATTGCTTTGTTCTCAATTACTATGGTGGTTGAAAGTTTATTTTTTTGTTCTGTTATTGATTCCATATATTATTTGATTTTAATGGCGCAAAGATAATAAATTATTTATAAAGATTCTAAATTGTGATCAAATCAAATTTCTTTCCTTTTTGTAACTTTTATCGCAGGTTGAGCGTCTCATAATACATTAGGAATAGATTGAGAATCTGCTCTTGATTATTAATTTACTAATTCAATTTTTAAAACCCGTATAAAATGAAAACTCAAAATTTAATTAAAAGGAATCTATTACTTCTGGTCTTGTTCCTGTTTTCTCTTAATTCCTTTTCTCAAACGGTCTTTGCCGATGAAAAGGCAAATTATGATGGTGTGAAAAAAATAGTTGTAGAAGGAAGATTTTGTGATGTTACCTTGTTGGGTGAAAATCGTGAGGATGTAAAATTTGAGGGGACTATTAAAGGAGTATCCAGAAATGGGAGTTCTTATAAAATCAATCACAGGTTGGAAGGGAGCACTTTGAGAGTATGGGTAGAATCACCAAGAACATCTTGGGGGAATATTGATGCATCATTAAAATTTTTAGTCCCAACACAAATGGAGATTGACGTGAAAAATTCTTCAGGGGATGTTTATTGTGAGAATATTTCTTCGGATTACACCAAAATACACGCTTCTTCGGGCGATGTGAATGTGAAAAATATAATCTCTGATCTTGAGGTGATAACAAGTTCAGGAGAGATTAGTTTGTACGAAATCAAAGGGGACCTAAACTCGCAATCAAGTTCGGGGAATCATGAATATAATAAAGTGGCCGGAAATGTAAAATGTAATGCAACCTCAGGCGATATAGAAATGGTAAATGTGATTGGAGATATTTCTTCCCGAACCTCGTCCGGAAATCAGGAGTTTGATAAAGTGGAAGGGCAAATTAAAAGTATTTCTTCTTCGGGAAATGTTGGGATTCTTAATTCAAAAACAATTTTAAATTTAACCAGTAGTTCTGGTAATTTGAGAGGACAAGGATTGGTTTTGTTGGGAGAATCCTGTTTTAAAGCTACCTCGGGAGATGTTAGCATGAACTTGTTAAATGATTTTGAGCAATTGAGTTTTGATCTTTCAGCATCCTCAGGATCGCTTAGGGCGGGTAACCGTAAAGGAGATGATAACCTGTATCTCAAGAGTGGTGAAATATGGGTTCATGGAAAAACCAGCTCTGGAAATCAAACTTTTAAATAAGTAGTTGTTGGGCCTGTTCGAAAACGTACATCGTGTGTGATGTATACGTACACTTTTAAAGATGTAAATATCTTTACATTGTGTATAATTATTTGAAAAACAGAATTATATGCATTTTGGCCTGTAGATTGTTGTTGTATATTCGAAATCATTTGTTAAATGATTTCCCAAATATTGGGAGTGGTGTCCCGGGATTTTGGTTTTAATAGCATAATTAATTGGTTTTCTTTAATATGCCGTAACATTCAATTAGTTACGGCATATTATTTACCCTTATGACTTCAATTAGTTAGCAAAACCATCATGTTGCGTATTTGTTGTTTCGTAACATTTTAGAAAATGGGAAAAAAAATAAATTTAACTTTTGATTAAATATAATTTTTCCAGGTAATAAACAGTTAGCGCGGTAATCGGGTCAAGATTTTATTGTTAGGCAATGATACCAATAATTGTCTAACAGAAGTTCGGGAATATCTATAGGGGAAACTCCCGGACATTTTTAGTTGGTAATTGTTGGATGCAATGTGGTAATTCTAGACAACAATTCTAAAGGCTCCAAAATATAAGGGGTAACAAAGGATGCTCAAATTTGGGCATCCTTTCTTTACTTGGAAAAGTTGCGTACTCATTAATAAATCACAAAAGTGTAAAGGTGTGTGTCCGCTATAGAAACTTACAGGTCTGACAGAATCCTATTTGAAGTTTTCAAACCGCTAATGCCCTTATTTGGCACTTGCGTAAACCATACGGAAAATCACATTAAAAAAAAGTCGTTATCATGATTACTGGATTAGCCTGTCCCGATTAGATAGGTCGCCTGAGAGGATACTAAAAAAGCCGTCCTTTGGACGGCTTTTAATATATAAGTGGTTTTATAAAATCACCAGTTTAGCTGGGTAATTCCAAACCATAGTTTTGTTTTCTGTCAGCCTTTTTCAGTAAGAATGATAAGAAAATGGAAATTACACCACAGCCTACCAATACCAAAATCGGGATTGTATAATCTTTAGGTTGTCCTTCAGGTATTCCTTGATTTACAAAATCAAGCAGTGCTCCAATTCCCCAAAAGAATAATGCCAAACCCCAGTTTTGAAGGGTAAACATGGTAGCGTAAGCAGTTCCTAATCTGTTTTCTGCAACAATTTTAGCAACCGAAGGCCACATGGCTGCTGGTACTAAAGAGAATGCTACACCTAAACTTAATAATCCAAAATAAGCTATATATACATTATCTAATATCGATAGAGAGATATGAGCAAAAATCAGAAGTAATGATCCAAGAATCATTAAGGATGCTGCTTTTCCTTTTTTATCTACATAATTACCAAAAATAGGAGTGAATATAATTGTACCAAGAGGGATTAAACTCGCTGTTTTAGCACCATTTCCTAACCAAATTGCTAAAATATCTTTCATCACAAACAGATAAACACAGAAAGCAATCAGCGCTCCCGTTTTAAATAAAAATCTGGTTTGTTTATTTTCAAAGTTATTAGGTACAACAGCAAAAAGAATTGCAAACAAAAAGAAAATAAGATATACGCTTGAAGCTCCAATTGCTTTGCTTCCCCATAAAATTACTTCTCCCGCTTGAGGTAATATTTCTGAGAAACCGAATTTGTTTATCAATAAATCAGGAGCATATTGCATAAATGGGAAAATGGCAGCATAAAAGGTTACACAAAGAAGAGCAATGTATAAAAACGATTTGTTCTTGATTAATGCAACTAAATCAGAGAATTTAAAGTCTTCTTCAGGATCACAAACTTCGCCACTTTTATCACTATTCGCTTTTTCTTGTTTATCCAACTTAATGTCAAATACGGTATAAATCAGGAACATGATAAGAGCCAAGCCAATAAGTGAGGCAGCAAAAGTAACAGCAGGAGAAACATGTCCTCCTCCAATATCTAATGAAAGTGCCGTACCCATCGCACTGCCCAATCGGCCAAATCCCATATTGATAGCCATGGCCAAGGCAAGATCGTAACCTTTAAACCATTTTACAATGGTTCTGGTTGCTACAACACAAACAACTTCAAGTCCCGATCCAAATAGAACCCGGCCTACAATAATCATGTTTAACATGGTGCCGTGTTCAGTTCCGAAAAATCCCGAAGCAGCTAAAGCGGAAATGGATCCTCCCAGAACTGCAAGACCACCGAATACAATACCTGCAACCCGTATTCCCCATTTGTCGAGCATGATACCTCCAATAATGATCATACCAAACATATTGGCAATGGTGGTTAATGCAAGAATCCGACCAAATTCTTCACTGGAAAATCCCATTTCCGATTCCATCAGCCCTTTTAAGCCGGAAAAGAAATCCTGAAACCAGTAGGTACTAAAAGTTAGTCCCGAAAGGAGGATTAACATTGCCCAACGCATTGCAGACGAGTCGCGCAACGTTCTTTTTAATGTTTCTGTCATTTTCGTTGTATTTTTTAAATTAAACTCAGGTTTAAGAGGTTACTAAATTAAGATAAATGAATAAAAAAACAAATCAGAAACTGTATTGGGACTTATATGAAAAAAGCCGTCCCGAAGGACAGCTTTTTTTATATGATATTTACTATTTAGGCTATTTTTGAATATTTGGTAATTCTAAGCCATAACCTTTTTTCTTATCTTCCATTTTTAATAACATACCAACAATTATTGCTAAAGCTCCTAAGCCTGTAAAAATAAGCATTGGATTTGTGTAATCGTATAATGGTACTGCTGTGCCGTTAGCTTTTGCTAATGCAACTTCAGGATTCGATTGGTCCAATACATATCCAATTAACAATGGAATTCCCATTAATCCCCAGTTTTGAATCCAAAAGATCAATGAAAAAGCGGTTCCCAATTGATTTTCAGGAATGATTTTTGGAACAGAAGGCCACATTGCTGATGGCACAAGGGATAATGCTATTCCTAAAACGATAGTTAATACGACTGCTACTTGCCAATAATTTAATATCGGTAGAGAGAAAATTGAGTGCACAATCAAAATAAGAATTGCTCCTATAATCATGATAGTTGCTCCCTTTCCTTTTGTGTCGTAAATCCCTCCAAAAATAGGTGTTAGGAATAGTGTTCCCAATGGTAATAAACCAGGAATACTACCTGCTATTTCTTGATCTAAACCATATTTATTAACCATTAAATCTGCAGCGTACTTTATAAAAGGAAAAACTGAGGAATAAAATAACACACATAAAACAGCTATTAACCAAAATCCTTTATTCCCAACAATTTGTCGTAAATCTGAGTATATGCTCAACCATAATTCATTCATAGACATTGGCTTCTTAACTTCTGCATTAAGATCAGCTTCTGACAACTCTAATTTTTTATCCATAGACATATAGATGAAAAATGCTATGAAACCAATAATCAATAGCACCAATGCAAAAGCAATAGGTGCAGAAATACTTGGTGCCATTTTTTCAACTAGTTGTCCATTCTCAACAACTGTATGAACGCTTGAGAAATACATTGCCAAGGGTACTGGAGCAACTAAAGCTAGCATCGTTCCCAATCTGGCAACAGCCATTTGCATACCCATTGCAAATGCCATTTCGTGTCCTTTGAACCATTTAACGATTATTTTAGAGACTGTTATTCCGGCAATCTCAACTCCAATAGCAAAGATAGCAAATCCTATAGATGCCCAAAATACTTGACTGTGCATGCCCAAGATAGTATCGGTATCTAGAGTTGGATTTGTAACTGCCCAAAACTTAATTGCAGCACCAACAACCATAATACCTGACGACATTAAGCCTGTAAAACGAGCACCCATTTTATCAAGGATAATTCCTCCAAAAATGAGCATCAGTAGGAATACATTAAACCAGCCATATGCACTGGTGAATATTCCGTAGTTTGTACTCGACCATCCAAACTCGGATTCCAGCATTGGTTTTAAAGGAGACATTACATCGGTTAAAAAATAACCTGCAAACATTGTGATGGAAATTATTCCCAATGCTCCCCATCGTGCTGCTTTCGAATCTCGAAGAGTCAGTCTTAGTGCTTCAGTCATATTCTTTTATTTTATCTGTTAGAGTTGAGTAATTGTTTAAGGGGTGCTAAAGTAAGATTAATCCTTAAAGAAACAAAAAGCAGATATCATGTTTTATCTAAACATATCGATTCCAGATTTCTGGGCATAGTATCATATATTACTTATCTTTAGCAAGATTTTTATTTAAGTTAATCCAATGGACACATTAACAGAAAATACAGGCTTGTATACCGATTATTATGAGCTGACCATGGCTCAGGGATATTTTTTAAGTGGTAAGGAAAATGAACAAACCGTTTTTGACTACTATTACAGAACCAATCCGTACGAAGGTGGTTACCTTATTTTTGCAGGATTGCAAGACCTGCTTCAAATATTAAAAAACTTTAGTTACAGTAAAGAAAATATTGAATTTCTGAAGAAAACAGGATTGAAAGATGAGTTTCTGGAGTATTTAAAGGATTTTAAATTTACTGCCACTGTTTACAGTATGAAAGAAGGGGAAATTGTGTTCCCAAATGAACCTTTGGTAAGGGTCGAAGGAAATATAATCGAAGCTCAGTTAATTGAGACCTTACTTCTGAATTATTTGAATTTCCAGTCGTTAATTGCCACAAAAGCTTGTCGGATAAGAGATGTAATTGGTGATAAGGATTTTGCTGATTTTGGATTGCGAAGGGCTCAGGGCTTGGGTGGAATACATGCCAGCCGTGCCGCTGTGATAGGAGGAGCCAATGCAACATCGAATGTTTACAGTGCATTTAATTACGATATTCCGCTTACGGGAACACAGGCTCATGCCTGGATTCAGAGTTTTGATTACGAAGTGGAAGCATTTCGGCGTTATGCTGAAATCAATCCGGATAGTACTGTTTTACTGGTTGATACTTACAATACACTTAAATCGGGTATTCCTAATGCAATAATTGTTGCAAAGGAATTAGAAGCAAAAGGATACAAAATGATCGGCATTCGTTTGGATAGCGGCGATTTGGCCTATTTAAGTAAAAAGGCCCGAAAAATGTTGAATGAGGCTGGTTTGGAATATGTGAAAATCATCGCATCAAACCAGCTAAATGAGTATGTAATTAAAAGTTTGAACGATCAGGGCGCACAAATTGATGGTTATGGAATTGGCACTGAATTGGTTACAGGAAAAGATGCCGGAGCTTTAGATGGAGTTTATAAATTGGTTCAGAACAATGGAATCCCAAGATTGAAAATATCTGAGAATATTGAAAAAATCACCATGCCAGGAAAGAAAAAGGTGATTCGTTACTTTGATGAGGATGGAATGTTTTTTCGGGATGGTATTTTATTAGAGAATGAAGAATCGACGAATCGCTTGTTTCACCCTTTTCACAGCCATAAACACACCTATGTAACGGGCTTTTCGAGCGAAGAGCTTATGAGTAAAGTGATGGAAAACGGGGAAATATTAATTGAAAATCAATCTCCGGTCGAAATAAATGCATATGTAAGGAAGCGATTTGCACAGTTGCCTGATGAACACAAGCGGTTTATTAGTCCGCACATTTATAAAGTTGGTTTTTCAGAAAATATACTAAGTGTGAGAGATCATATTTTAATGGATTTACGATCAAAAATAAGAGAATAGCACTGTTTTTTTGATTGAGTACCATTTAAAATTAATTTCGATGCAAAATTTAGATTCCAAAATAATTCGTCCTACTCTTTTGCTTGACAAAGCAAAATGCATTGCCAATATTGAAACAATGCAGGCCAAGGCAAAGCGTTCCAATACGCGTTTGCGTCCTCATTTTAAAACACATCAATCGGCTGAGATTGGTGAGTGGTTCAAAGAAAGAGGAGTAGATTCAATTGCTGTTTCATCCATGCAAATGGCGGAATATTTTGCCAATAACGGATGGAAAGATATTACTGTTGCTATTGCTGTAAATGTGCGTGAAATTGATTTGATTAACGAATTAGCTTCAAAAATTCAGCTGAATTTAGTTGTTGAATCGCAGGAAACAATTGCGTTTTTGCAATCAGAATTAAAACATGCTGTTGGTGTATTTATTAAAGTTGATACAGGTTCTCAGCGCTCAGGTATGCCTGCTGAAGCAACTGGTTCTATTCGCTTATTGGTAAATTTAATGAATGAATCCGATAAATTAAACTGCAAGGGTTTTTTGGCTCATACAGGGCATAATTATCAGGCTTCAGATCAAAAGGAAATACACAAGAACCATAGTAAAACACTACTGGATTTAAATGAATTAAAGGATGTTTTTCGAAAAGAAATTCCTGGTCTTGAAGTATCCTTAGGGGATACACCAGCCTGCAGTATTAGCGATGAATTTTATGGGATTGATGAAATTCGTCCGGGGAATTTTGTCTTTTACGATATTATGCAATACGTGTTGGGATCGTGCGATGAGGATCAAATAGCTGTGGCGATGGCCTGTCCTGTTATTGCCAGAAATATTGATCGCAACGAATTGGTAATTCATGGTGGTGGAGTGCATTTTTCCAAAGAATATTTGGAAGCAGATGACGAGGGAACGAAACTTTTTGGCAGTATTGTTCGCATTACCAAAAATGGATGGAGTGAAATTATAGGCGGAGGGTATTTAGCAAGCCTGTCTCAGGAACATGGAATTATCCGCTGCAGCGACGAGTTATTCGATGAATTCGTAATTGGAGATTTAATTGGAATTTTGCCGGTTCATTCGTGTATGACTGCTAATTTAATGAGGCGTTTCATGACAACTGAAGGGAAATGGATTGAAACAATGAACAGTAAACAGTTGTCAGAGAACGGTGATTAGTAAACAATTATCAGTGCGATTTGTTTGCTGATGAAGGTGATGAATTATTAGGAAGTGATGCAAAGATTTAAACTTGACAAACTTAAAAAAGTTATTGTTACGGAAGTTACCTGTACCGACAATTCCAATTCTGTTATTGCTTTGTCTTTGGCATTAGGTGTATTTCTTGCATTTTCACCAGCTTGGGGTTTTCAAACAGTACTTGCAATAAGCTTAGCTTTGTTTCTGAAATTAAACAAAGTGCTGGCTTTGATAACCGTGAATATCAGCAGTATACCTCCATTAATTCCTTTAATTGTAATTGCGGGTTATCAGACCGGAGCGCTTGTTTTGCATGGTGAATTCCAGAAGGAAGTGCCCGATTTGATGGATTTAAGGAATTTGGGTGAAAATTACCTGCAATTTGCCTTGGGTTCGTTGGTGTTTGCAATAATGATTGGTGTAATTTTCTATTTGGTGATTTTTCTGATTTTAGGAAGATATCGGAAAGTTTAAAAGAAAGCGATGGGGTTTTTTGTGATACACCCTTTCGCCTGTCGGTACTTTGTTCACAATATGATTTCAAATTGCGTTCACAATCTTCACTGCTTTACGATACCCTGCAAGAGGAAAGATTCAACTCTTTTTTCTTTGTGTGGCTTAGTGGGTATCCTTCGAGTTTAGTTTGTGGTTAAATTCTTATGCTATAAAAAAAAAGGAACGCACAATCGTACGTTCCTTAGATATCAGTATTTGATAATATTATTTAACTGGAATGTTTTTCAAAGTTTCAACTAAGAAATCCCAGAATTTAGTAACGGTATCAATTTTAACTTTCTCATCCGGAGAGTGAGGGAAACGGATCGTTGGTCCGAAAGAAATCATATCCCAATGAGGATAAACAGCTCCTAATAAACCACATTCCAAACCAGCGTGAATCGCTTTGATTTCAGGAATTTTTCCGTATTTTTTATTGTACACTTCCTGCATGGTTTTCAAGATTGGAGAATCCATGTTTGGTTTCCATCCAGGATATTCACCTTCCAATTTTACTTTCCCGCCAGCCAATACAAAAGTGGAAACAATTGCTTGTCCCAAATCGTCTTTTGCTGAGTTTACTGATGAACGCAATAAGGCCTGAATGGTAACAACACCATCTTCACTTACCACACGTGCAAGGTTAGTTGATGTTTCAACCAATCCCGGCATGGCATCGCTCATGCGGATAACACCGTTAGGACAAGCGTAGATAGCGTTGATTAAATTTTTCTGGCTCTTGTTTTTGAACACGTGCTTTGGAGCATCGGTTGGCTCAGCAAAAAATGCTAAATCAGGCTCTACGGCAGAAAGTTCCGCTTTGTAGATTGCTTCGTATTCAGCAACTCCGGCAAGGAATTTCTCAGTATATCTTTCAGGAACGGCAACAATTGCAAACGACTCACGGGGAATCGCATTACGCAAAGATCCACCGTCAACAGAAGACATTCTTAGTTTGTATTTTTTAGTTGCCACTTTTAAGAAGCGGAACAATAATTTGTTTGAGTTTCCACGGCCCAAAATGATTTCCATTCCTGAATGACCGCCTTTTAAGCCTTTCATGTATAGCTTGTAGCCAACATATCCTTTTTCAAGTTTGTCTTCTTTGTATTTGAAAGTAATATTGGCATCGATACCACCAGCACAACCAACATACAGTTCGCCTTCATCTTCCGAATCCATATTTAGAAGGATATCACCATCTAAAACGTCGTTTTGAAGACCAAAAGCACCGGTCATTCCTGTTTCTTCGTCAGCAGTAAATAAAGCCTCAACAGGACCATGCTCAATATCTGCAGCCTGAAGAACAGCCATTGCTGCAGCAACTCCCATTCCGTTATCAGCACCTAGAGTTGTTCCTTTTGCAGTTACCCAATCGCCGTCAATAAGTGTTTCGATAGGATCTTTTTCAAAATCGTGAACGGTGTCAGCATTTTTCTGAGGCACCATATCCAGATGACCCTGCAGTACAATTCCTTTACGGTTTTCGAAACCTGGGGTCGCCGGTTTTTTAATGATGATGTTCCCAACAGCATCTTTAATGGTTTCCAGTCCCAAATCCTGTCCGAATTTCATCATGAAATCCTGAATTGCATTTTCGTGCTTCGATGGGCGTGGTATTTGTGTTAATGAATAAAAGTTTTCCCAAATAGCCTTAGGTTCGAGGCTTAAAATTTCTTTGCTCATTAGTATATTCCTCCGTTAAATTTTAGTGTTAATTATTCAAGAGCACTAAAGGTAGTATTTTTTAGTAAAGCCGAAAAGAGAATCGGGAAAAGTGATTGTGAATTAAGGATTTTTAAGAATACAGTAAAATTAGTACCGGGATATAACGGTTCTTTTAATAAAGGGCTAATTATTTTTTTGTCCGCTTTGGGTCTTAGTAAGGCCTGGTATTTACTAGTGTTTTATTAATAACTTCATTTTAAAGAATCATCATCTTTTAAAAAATATTTTAAAAGATGATGATTCTTTGCGAAAACTATATATATTTATCCTTTCAAAAAAATGATTAAAAACGAGATTAAATTGGAATTAGAATTTCTATACGAAAAGACACTTGAAGGTACTGTTAATGCTAAAAATAGGAAGCAGGATCAGTATCGTAGAATAATATCCCATTTGTATTATAATGGAGTTGCTTCAATTGCAGAGATCGTGAAAACGGCAAAAATGAGTCAGCCTTTGGTTGCTTCGCTTGTTGAAGATCTTTTGGGTTTTGGGGTGATTCTTGAAAATGGAATTGGAGAATCAATTGGAGGAAGACGTCCAAATTTATATTGTATGAATCCTGAATATCAATATGTAGTTGGTGTTGATATTAATCTGCATACACTCAATTTAGCTGTTTTCGACTTGAACAATCAGTTGATATACCGCGAGGAGTTTAAAGAATTTGAGTTGGAAAACAGCAGTGAGTATTGTCAGGCATTGATCGGAAAAATTAATGTTGCTCTTGATAATATAAATATTGGGAGGGAAAAGGTGTTGGCTGCAGGAATTTCAATTCCTGGTTTGGTTGATGCTGAAAAAGGATTGACCCATACGCATTTGTCGTTTGCGGAAGAAGGTCTAAGGGCTTATCTGAACCGGAAACTTGGATTTCCAATTTTGCTTGATAATGATGCCCGTACCATGGCATTAGGTGAGAAAGCTTTTGGAAAGGCCAAAGATAAAAAGAATGTGTTGTGCTTGAATTTAAGTAATGGTATTGGTTTGGGAATGATTTTGAATGGTGAATTGCATAGTGGTAAAAATGGATTTGCCGGTGAGTTTGGTCATATTTTAATCGATCCGGAGGGAACACTTTGTAATTGCGGGAAAATTGGTTGTCTGGAAACGCTGACCTCAGGGAAGATTTTGGTGCGGCAGATAAAAGAAGGAATTGAGAAAGGTCAGGAAAGCTTTTTAGCCAAATATCAGGATGAGGGGAAAAAGATTGATTTAAGAGCTGTTGTGGATGCAATTTTAGCCGGTGATCAGTTTGCTATTGACCAATTGAACAAGATGTGTGAATATCTGGGGAAAGGTTTGGTGACTTTGATTCACTTACTGAATCCTGAAATGATAATTATTGGAGGAAGATTGGCTCAGGCAGGAAAATATATAATCAGTCCGGTAAGCATGTGGATGAATAAATATGCTATGGATAAAATTAGTTCGGAGACTGAGCTGGTAAATTCTGATTTGCTGGATGATGCCGCTCTTATGGGAACCATGGCAAACGTTATGAAAAAAATATTTAAGTAACAGTTAGTGATTAGTTAAGAAGAGAATTGTCTCCCTGTTGTTTTCAACTTGCGTTGAAGATTTGTGTAGAAGTAGTGTTCTTACAGGGAGCAATTTTCATAAAGTATGGTGACCATCTGCCTTTTCTAAAAACCATTGGAACATTGTAGTAGTAGTGATGCACGGCAGGTGGTTGCTTTTTTTTTTTTGAGAAAACCTTTGCAGAAATGTATTGGTAAGGATAAAATTGAAGGGTAAAAATTGATTTGAACATTGATATTTAGATAAGATATGCAACCTACGTTATTGGTATTAGCCGCAGGGATGGGAAGTCGGTATGGGGGATTGAAGCAGATCGATCCGATTGGGCCAACGAATGAAACCATTATTGATTATTCGATACATGATGCAATTGAGGCCGGTTTTGGTAAGATTGTTTTTGTGATTAGAGAGAGTTTTGAGGAAGAGTTTAAAGAACTTTTTAATGCAAAATTAGCTGGTAAGATTGAAGTTGATTACGTAAATCAGGAAATAGGAAAGGTTCCTGAGGGATCAGTATATAATTTGGAACGTGAAAAACCTTGGGGAACAGGTCATGCAATTTTAATGGCTAAAGACTGTATTAATGAACCTTTTGCAGTAATTAATGCAGACGATTACTATGGAGTTGAGGCTTTTACAACTATTGCAGAGTATTTAAGCAACTCTATTACTGATGAAGAAAACTGCATGGTTGGCTACCAGTTAGGCAATACCATTTCAGAAAACGGTTCGGTATCAAGAGGAGTTTGCGGAACAAATGAGAATGATCACCTGACTACCGTTGTTGAACGGACTCATATTGAGAAGTTGGAAAATGGAATCGCATACAAGGAGAATGAAGAGTGGGTTCAGCTGGTTCCGCAAACGACTGTTTCGATGAATTTTTGGGGTTTTACTCCTAAACTATTCGATTATCTGGAAGCTCAGTTTACCCTTTTTCTGAAGGAAGAAGGGGATCAGTTGAAATCTGAATTTTTTATTCCTTCTGTAGTTGCCAATATCATTAAAGATGGAAAAACACAGGTTAAAGTATTGAAGTCGGATGCTCAGTGGTTTGGAGTGACTTACCGGGAAGATAAAGAAAAAGCGGTTAAAGCGATTGGAAAATTGATAGAGAAGGGAATATATCCTTCAAAGTTGTGGGCATAATTTTATAGGAGAGAAAAATGACTTTAATAAAATCAATATCAGGTATTAGAGGTACTATTGGAGGAAGACCAGGGCAATGCTTAACACCAATGGATATCGTCAGCATATCAGGAGCATTTGGCATGTGGCTGCAAAACAGCGGTGCAGCTAAAAAAGTAATCGTTGGCCGTGATGCCAGAATCAGCGGGGAGATGGTAAACCAACTGGTGGTTGGGGCATTGCTTTCAGTTGGTATCGAAGTAGTTGATCTTGGATTGGCAACAACACCATCAGTAGAAATGGCTGTTACCGATTTAAAAGCCGGCGGAGGTATTATTATTACAGCAAGTCACAATCCTAAAAATTGGAATGCACTTAAATTATTAAATGCAAAAGGCGAATTTATTTCTGATCAGGATGGAAAGGATTTGCTTCGCCTTGTTGAAGCACAGGATTTCAATTACAATGATGTTGATGATTTAGGAAAGTACTCTAAGAAAGATGATTACTTGGAAACTCATATTCAGCATATTCTTAATCTGCCATTAGTGGATAAAAAACTGATTGAAGAAGCTGATTTTTCCGTTGCAGTTGATGCTGTAAATTCGGTGGGGGGAATTGCAATTCCTCAGTTGCTGAAAGCTTTAGGAGTGAAAAGGGTGACGGAAATCAATTGCAATCCTGATGGTAATTTTGCCCATAATCCGGAACCTCTCCCTGAAAATATTGTGGAAATATCGGAATGTGTTAAGAATGAAAAGTTAGACCTTGGTATTGTTGTAGATCCGGATGTTGATCGTTTGGCTTTGGTTTGTGAAAACGGGCAGGCATTTGGCGAAGAATACACTTTGGTGTCGGTCGCTGATTATGTACTTCAAAATACAAAAGGCAGTTTAGTTGCCAATTTATCATCAACCATGGCACTTCGCGAAATTGCCAAAAAGCATGGCGTTGAGTTCTATGAATCAGCAGTAGGCGAGGTGAATGTGGTGCGCGAAATGAAGAATCATTCGGCAGTAATAGGTGGTGAGGGCAATGGAGGTGTGATTTATCCTGAACTGCACAATGGAAGAGATGCCCTTGTTGGAGTGGCATTATTTCTTACCTATCTGGCTAAATCAAAATTAACCTGCTCAGAACTGCGGGCAAGTTATCCCGACTATAAAATTATAAAAGAGAAAATAGAGTTGGAGGGTGTTTCCAATTTGGATGCAATCCTGGATCAGGTTCGCAGGAAATTTATCGATTATCCCTGCAATACCATTGACGGGTTGAAGATTAGTTTTCCTGAAGGATGGGTACACCTCAGAAAATCAAATACGGAGCCCATTATTCGAATTTACGCCGAAGCAACTACTGAGAAATATGCCGGTAATTTAGTGGATTGTGTAAAGCAGTTGATGAAAAACACAATTTGAGGAAGCGATTATTTTAGACATTAGAATATAATACAGAAATAGTAATCTTATAAATTTTAAATTATGGTAAGCGCACAAGTAGTGGATACTAAGGTAAATAGGTACGTAGTTCCTCTTATTATAGTTGGAGTCATGTTTTTTGCAATTGGATTTGCACTGGGGATAAACAGTTATATTATTCCGCTTTTAAATAAAGCTTTGGATATTTCTTCTGCCGAATCATACTTAGTGATTGCAGCTACTTTCTCAGCCTTTCTGATTTTTGGATATCCAGCATCATTGGTGATTGGTAAAATTGGCTACAAAAAAACAATGGCATTATCTTTTATCATGTTTGCAGTTGGTTTTTATTTATTTATTCCTTCTGCAAGAATGGAAAGTCTGCCTCTGTTTTTGCTGGCTTCCTTCATTAGCGGTATGGGAAATACTTTCCTGCAGGCTTCTGTCAATCCGTACATTACCATATTGGGACCTATTGAAAGTGCCGCAAAGCGGATGAGTTACATGGGGATTGCCAATAAACTGGCCTGGCCGATTGCGCCGTTATTTTTGGCTTTGATTATTGGAAAAGAAGTGGACAGTGTATCACTAACCGACATAAACATCCCTTTTTACATTATTATTGGTGTTTTTGTTCTTCTGGGAGTATTGGCACTATTGGCTAAACTGCCTGAAGTAAAAGCAGTAGGAGAAGATGAAGATTCAGCAGACGATTGTCCTTATGCAGCAAATAAAACATCAGTTTGGCAGTTTCCACACCTTTTGTTAGGCGTGCTTGCCCTTTTCCTATATGTTGGAGTTGAAACCGTTTCGTTAGGAACCTTGGTTGATTATGCAACTGCTCTGGGCTTAGCCAATGCGGAATATTATGCATGGATTGCGCCGATAGGTATGGTTATTGGATACATCTGCGGAGCCGCTTTAATTCCTAAATATCTTAATCAGGCTACAGCTCTTCGAATTTGCGCGGTAACAGCCTTGTTTGGATCCTTAATGGTTGTGCTTTCACCTCAGGATTTATCGATTTACTTTATCGCTTTTATGGCCTTGGGATGTTCTTTAATGTGGCCTGCTTTGTGGCCGCTTGCAATGACTGATTTGGGAAAATTCACTAAAGCAGGCTCATCCTTAATGGTTATCGCTATTGTTGGTGGTGCTTTAATTCCAACAATCTACGGTTTTATGAAGGATTTTGCCGGAGCACAAAATGCCTACTGGGTTTGTGTTCCTTGTTTTCTTTATATTCTTTACTACGGTTTAAAAGGACATAAAATAAGAACAAAATAATGAATCCAATTTGGGCATGAGTAATCATTTGCCGTGCCCTCATTCAAAGATGAAATATGACAAATAATTTAAAAGAAATAGCTTCGAAATTCTCTATTGAAGGGGAAATAGCAGATATTAAACCTCTTGGGGAAGGGTTTATTAACGATACATTTATTGTAACGACCGTTGCTGAAGAAGACCCAAGCTATTTATTTCAACGCAAGAATAAGAACATCTTTAAGGATGTTCCCGGAATGATGGGAAATATCTTAAAAGTGACAACTCACCTTAAGCAGAAAATAGCTGCAGCAGGTGGTGATATCATGCGCGAAGCAATGACAATTACACCTGCAAAGAATGGTGATTTGTTTTACAAAGATGAAGAGGGCGACTTTTGGACAATGTGTCTTTTTATTAAAGACAACCTGACCTATGAAGCTGCGGACAGTCCGGAATTGGCTTATGCAGGAGGAAAGGGAATCGGTAAGTTTCAATCGATGTTATCGGATATGAAAGAACCATTGGTGGATATTCTTCCAGGCTTTCATAACATCAGATTCCGTTTTAAGCAATGGGATGAAGTATTGAGTAAAGATCCTGCAGGCCGTAAGGCTGGATTGACTGAAGAGATTGCCTGGGTTGAGAATCGCCGTAAGGAAATGCTTGAATTCTGGACTTTGGTTGAGAACGGAACCATTCCTACACGGGTAACTCATAACGACACTAAAATCAACAACATACTTTTTGATAAAGAAGGAAATGATTTGTGTGTGATCGATTTGGATACCGTATTGAACAGCACCGTGCTGAATGATTACGGGGATGCTATGAGATCATACACCAATACTGGCTTGGAGGATGATGAGAATTTGGATCAGGTGAGCATGGACATGGAAATATTCAAGGCATATACCAAAGGATATCTGGAAGAAACAGTTTCGTTTTTAACAGCTTCGGAATTGGAATACCTTGCTTTTTCGGCCAGATACATCACTTTCGAACAGGTTCTTCGTTTTTTAATGGACTATATCGACGGAGATCAGTATTACAAAATAAAATCACCGCAGCACAATTTAATCAGAACTCATGCTCAGTACAAATTATTAACAAGCATGGAAGAGCAATATGAGCAAATGAAGCAAGTGGTATCAAAATACAGCAAAGAATTATCAGTGTAATAAACAAGGTTTTTGTTTCTGATACCAAACCCGGTATTTAATCGTGTGGTAGCGTAATTTAAAACAAACAGTCATTCTCTCACGAAAGTGAAGTGTTTTAAACGAGTAAGGTTAAGAGATTATAGAAATAAAAAGAAAATGAAAACATTATTTACATCAAAAGTAGAGCAGGCATTCCATGAATTATCAGGAGTGCAGGAAATTACAGCCAAAATACCTTATGTAACGGTTGATAATTTTCCAAAATTGGGTTTGATGACTTCACTTCGTTTTTTGGAGTGGGCAGAACAAAACCCTCAGGGAGTAATTAGTTTGCCAACCGGTAAAACTCCGGAGTATTTTATCAAGTATACTCAGTTTCTTCTTGAGAATTGGAACAAGCCTAAAGGAATCGAAATCCGCAGTCAGTATGGACTTGGGAACATGGCAAAACCAGATTTGAGTGGTTTGCAGTTTGTTCAGATTGATGAGTTTTACCCGATTGATCCGCGCCAGCACAATAGTTTTTACAACTATGTGATGAAATACTATATTGAAGGTTTTGGCTTGGAGAAATCCAATTCGTTACTGATTAATTCAGAGGAAATTCCTTTGGTGGACAATAAACATTTTTTGGAAGTTTTTCCTGATTACAATATTGATTTGTCGCTTCGTTACCGCGAGGCAACAAGTGTTGTGGAAGAGATGCAGCAGAAATCAATTTTCATGATTGATAACTGGTGTACTTCTTACGAGCAAAAAATCCGCGATAAAGGCGGCATTGGGTTTTTCCTGGGCGGAATTGGTCCTGATGGTCATATTGCCTTTAACACCCGTGGATCGGATCATTTTTCGACTACACGGTTAACAAAAACAAATTTCGAGACACAAGCAGTTGCGGCAGGCGATTTGGGCGGTATTGAAGTATCAAGAAACCGTTTGGTAATAACCATTGGCTTGGATACAATCACTCACGATCCAAATGCTGTTTCCATTATTTTTGCTGCAGGCGAAGCTAAAGCTGATATTGTAAAAGGATCACTGGAAAGCGAACCTGATGCGATTTATCCGGCTTCGGTACTTCAGCGTCAGAAAAACAGCCGCTTTTATTTAACAACGGGAGCGGCCTGTAAATTGACCGATAGCGTGAACCAATTTTACAAAACAGGAGATTGGACAAAGGCAAAAAGTGAAAGAGCGGTTATCGATCTGTGTCAGAAAATCAATAAGTATGGTCATCATTTAACTTTGGAAGATTTAAAGGCTGATCCTTACACCAGTCAAATTCCTGATTTGAATGAAGGAACTGTTCAGACTGTGATTGATTCCATCAAAAAGAAGTTGGAAAAAGGGATGAAGCCTGATACCAACGAGGTAATTTACCATACCGGTCCGCATCATGATGATATCATGCTGGGAATTATGCCATACACCAACCGTCAGATGCGTTCGGCAACCAATGATGTTCATTTTTCTGTTCTTACATCCGGTTTTACCGCAGTAACGAATGGTTTTGTTATAGGTGTATTAAAAGAGTGTCAGGAATTTATCGCCAAAGGTGAAATTCAGATGCTTGAATATCCTGATTTCTTCGAGGTAGGATTTAGTAAGAAATGGGATAAAGATGTATATCATTTCCTGAATTCGGTTGCAGCCCGAAATCAAAACGGAAAGCGAAGAGGTTTGTGTCATCGTGTAATTCGTGCTATTGTTGAAACCTGGAAAGTAAACAGCAAGGAACATCTGAATGAGACAATTGCTTTTATTATTGCAGATTTGGAAAGCAGTTACGATGGAGGTAAAAATTCTCCTGAAGTTCAGAAAATGAAAGGGATGATTCGTGAGTTTGAAGAGGAGTTGGTTTGGGCTCATTTCGGTACTCCTGTAAAAAATGTTCATCACCTGCGTTTGGGATTCTATAAGGGGGATGTGTTTACAGAAACACCTGAAAAGAACAGGGATATGCTTCCGGTTTTGGAGGAATTCAGAAAATACAAACCAACAATTATTAGTTTGGCTATGGATCCGGAAGGCAGTGGACCGGATACTCATTATAAAGTATTGCAGGCCATTGCAGGAGCAGTTAAGGAGTGGAAAGAAGAGGAAGATTTATCGAAACTTCGAATTGTTGGTTACCGAAATGTTTGGTTTAAATACCATCCTTCCGAAGCCGATTCTATTGTTCCGGTTTCTCTGAATGCTCTTGATGTTATGGAAAACTCATTTACCGAAAGTTATTTAAGTCAGGTGAATGCATCTTTTCCAAGCTACGAGTACGATGGCAAATTCAACGAGCTGACACAAAAGGTTTGGGTGCAGCAGTTGAAACAAATTCAGTTGCTTTTAGGCAAGAATTTCTTTTACGAAAATAGTCATCCATTGGTACGTGCTACTCATGGTTTGGTTTATATAAAAGAGATGAATGCTGAAGAGTTTGTGGCTATGGCACAAGACTTGGAAAAAGCAGTTGAGGAAAATCCGTTTTAAGTACCACACATAAATACCTCAGGATCGGGGGAGTATTCTCCCGATCCTTTTTTTTTGCAGTGTAACGAATAGATCGGAAACAGAATAAACAGAATAAAATGAGTTGGATTTCTTACTTTTGCGGAAGTGTACCCCCGCAATCGGACAATATAGAGGAATTATCGTTTTGCATGCAGCAAAAAAGTCCCCTTTAGGGGATTTAGGGGTAAAAAAGATAAACCCGACACGATACCGTTTCTCATATTTAGTATGAAACGTCCATGTCAAAGCGATTTTGACACACAGGGAGATGATTATTCTCAGCTTGGTAATTCCGAAAGCTTTCGGAACCATATGGCAACTTAAAAACAAATAATAAACAGATGAAAAGAGATGGAATTTAAGAATATGATACATTTTATTTTTAGGAAAACAATAGTCGTAGCACCACGACGGTAATGGTCGTAGTACCACGACGGTAATGGTCGTAGCACCACGACGGTAATGGTCGTAGTACCACGACGGTAATGGTCGTAGTACCACGACGGTAATGGTCGTCCACGACGGTAATGGTCGTAGCACCACGACGGTAATGGTCGTAGTACCACGACAATTTTTTGTATTAAAATCAATTGGAATGACAGATATAGCAATAGGTATAGACATAGGAGGAACCAATACAGTTTTTTCGTGTATTGACGCGAACGGAAAATCATGGGGAAATGGAATCATTCCTACTCAGGAGCAGGAACGATTCGAGGATTTTCTGAATGACTTGTGCAATTTAATGGATAAGACGATTGAAGATTCAGGTGAAGATTTGAAACTAATTGGAATAGGGATTGGAGCTCCCAATGGAAATTACCATACCGGTACCATCGAAAATGCCGCCAATTTACGGTGGAAAGGATTGCTGGAAATTTCCCGTTTGGTGAAGGAACGCATGAATGTACCTGTAAAATTGACCAATGATGCCAATGCTGCCGCTTTGGGTGAGCGTATATTCGGAGGTGCCAAAAACATGGATGACTACATGGTGATTACTCTGGGTACAGGTTTGGGTAGCGGCATTGTTGTAAACGGCGGTTTGCTTTACGGACATGATGGATTTGCCGGAGAAGTCGGACACATTATTATGCGCCCGGAAGGACGGGAGTGCGGCTGTGGACGAAGAGGTTGCCTGGAGACTTATGTATCGGCTACCGGAGTAAAACGAACTGCATATAAGATGTTGGCGAAGCATATGGGTGATAGTTCTTTGCGGGCTGTTCCGTTTAATGATTTAACTGCTAAGATGGTTGCTGATGCGGCCAATAACGGAGACCTGTTGGCGATGGAAGTGTTTGCCTATACCGGAAAAATGTTAGGGGAAGCTTTGGCAAATGTGGCTTCGGTAACCAGTCCTAAAGCTATTTTCTTTTTTGGAGGACTGGCAAAAGCAGGCGAGCTTCTTTTTGAACCCGTTCGTGAGGCAATGGAGAAGAATTTACTCTTTCTGTATAAGAATAAAATCAGCCTGTTGCCTTCTGAATTAGGCGATGATGCGGCAGTTTTAGGCGCAGCCGCTTTAATATGGAACGATCAGGCGTAATGATTCCAATAAAATACTGATTGATATAGCCGTTTCACAATGTGGTGAAACGGTTTTTTACTTCGGACTACTTCCTGGTTTGGGTATTTCTTTTGAAACAGCAACAGCTCCAATCACATAAGTTTTTGGTCCCAAATACAAATCAGAATTCATCATTTCGTCCCAGCTTACTTCTTTTCCGGTATAAGCAGCTATTCTTCCCATAATACCGGTAAGGGTTGATGCTGCAATTTGGAAAGCCTCATTTACCGGATTGCCGGTTCGAATGGCTGTAAGCAAATCGATATGTTCCTGATCGTAAGGATTTGTTGCAAGTCGGCTTACGTTAGAACCATTCCCTTTGCGGGGATAATCAAAAGTCCATTTTACCGATCCGTCAGGATTGTATATTGTGTTTTCACAATTTGTACTTCCTTTGCTGCCTTGAATACGATCAGAAATTGAATTGCTGCAATCATTAATCTGACGGCACATGCTGTGATAATGAACCTCTTTATCGTACACAAAATCGACACTGAACATGTCGTACTGATCGCCGGTAATTCTTTGCTGCCGGGCACCAAAACCAAGAGCCTTTTCGGGATGTTTGCCTACAAACCAATTCACGGTATCTAAATTGTGAACATTTTGTTCTACAATATGATCGCCCGAAAGCCAGCACCAGTTCACCCAGTTTCGAATCATATTTTCCAGCTCAGACCAACCGGCCCGGGGATTTCTGTGCCAGAGTTTACCCACATTGTAATAGCTGTTAGCCGATACAATTTCGCCGATTTCTCCCTTGGCTACCTGTTTAAACGTTTCAATGTAATCCTGCTGATGACGTTTTATGGTACCGGTAACTACCGATAATCCCAACATTTTAGCCTTTTCGGCAGATACCATTACGGAACGGACACCAACCGGATCAACAGCCACAGGTTTTTCCATGAATACATGCTTTTTGGCTTTTACACAAGCTTCGAAATGTTGTGGTCTGAAGTGCGGAGGCGTTGCAAGAATCACAATGTCTATGTCGCAGTTCATCAGTTTTCCGAAGGAATTGATACCTGAGAAACACTTGTCGGGAGAAATTTCAAGTCCCTTTTGTTCTTTTATTTTCAAACGACAAGCATCAATACGGTCTTGAAAAACATCAGCCAAGGCAACAATTTCAACATTGGGTCCGGCATTCAAAAAGTTTAATGCGGCACCAGTTCCCCGGTAACCACAGCCAACAATTCCAGCTTTTAAAAGTGGTCCATCAGGAGCTCTGTTCAACATGGGAGGAAAAGTATATTCTCTCTTTTTGCCCGATTGACAAGAAGTTAGAAAGGGATTAATTCCAATGGCACCTATGATTCCTGCAGCGGCAGCATTGCGCAGAAAATTTCTTCGGCTGTTGTTGTAATCATTGCTATTCATATTGTCGCAGAGTAAAAATGAAGATTATTTGATTCTGTTGTTCTGATTTTCCTGAGGCCATTCGCAAACTACACGGAAACCAACATCATTGCAATCGGAATACCACCAGATGCTTTTAGGGATTTGAGGATCGGTTATCATCCATTTGTCATGTTGAGTATGATCTTTAAAGCTCCAAAGAAGCTCCTGAGCAGAGCTTTTAAATGATCCTCCTTTGATTAGATGTTCGGTTTTCTGATCTATTCTTACCGTATCAAGGCAAAATTCGCGAACATTGCCCGGCAGGTTATAAATTCCGTATCTGTTTGGCAAAACCTCTTTCGGCAAACCCGTTTTTCCATTGCTGTTTTCTTTCCAAATCACGTAATTGTTAATTTTACCACCCGGTTTTTTAAATAGATTCAGAACAATATTTTTTGCTGTATAATCTGACGTTTTACCACCAAAAAAGAATTCTTCATTTTCATTGGTTCCGGTAGCGTATTCCCATTCTGTGGCAGTTGGCAAACGGTAAGTTTTCCCTGTTTTTTGAGAGAGCCATCTGCAATAAGTATTTGCAGCATGCCAGGTCATGGTAATTGCGGGCCGGTTTCCCATTCCCCATCCTTGCGAAGGATCTCCAAAGGGTGGGGTTGCTCCTGAAATGGCATCAACATCAGTATTGGTTTCGGTACGGCCTTCCGATTCAGTTTCGCGAAGGAATGCCTGGTATTCATTCCATGTCACCTCTGTTTTAGCTATAAAAAAGGATTTATTCAATTCTTTAACTATTGGCAGAGCGATCATTTCAAAAGCAATTGATGTTCCCGGTATTTTTTCTGTGAAATTCTTGAAATCGCTTACTTCGGCAGCCTTGTTGTATTTTATTTCAGTTTGTGAGGATTTTAAAAAATCGAAGTTTCCAATGTGCGATTTCTTTTCACCATGCCCAACACCTAAATGGCAATTGAAACAATCCAAATCAGCTTTATTGTTTTTATAGTAAAGATGTGCTTCATCTCCTTTCTTTGACAAGTGCAGGGGAAATAAATTTTGGTGACAGCTGATACAGGATTCTGTGAACGTATGATGCTTTGCTTTTTCCAGAGTGGATTTTTCGGTCCAATTAATCTTGTTCATATCCTTACACCAATAGGAGTAAAGGTCTCTTGCGCCTGCTTTTATTTTTTCAGGCCAATAAGCCATATGTTCTTTGGGTGGTAAATGGCAATCAACGCAGTGAACGGTAACACCACTTTTATTGTTGTGATGAGATGATATTCTCCATTCATTATCGGTATTAGAATGCACATGACAAGACATGCAGTATTCATCGGAGGAACTCAAATGATCAATTCCCTTAAGGCCTGTAACAAATACAAGTGCAAAAAGGAAAGACGAAAGTATGAACAGAAGAAATTTGTATTTACGGAGGGACTTATTCATCAGAAAATCAATTAATCAATATCCGGGCTTAAATTATCTGAAGAACTCAACGCTTTGTATTCTAGTTTGTATTGCTTAGGTGTTTTTTTATACTCTTTCTTGAAACATTTGGAGAAATATTTCGGATCATTAAATCCTACTTTAAAAGCAATTTCCGAGATGGTTAAATTGTGATTAAATAGTATAGGAACGGCTTTTCGCAATCTGAATGTGCGGACAAAATCGACTAGTGTTTTACCTGTTAAAGACAGAAATCTTCTGTAAATGTTGGAATAGCTCATGTTTAAACTCACGGCTAGTTCTTCCAATCTAAATTCCGGATCTTCAAAATTATTCTCTATTTCCTGAAGAACCGATTCTATGAACTTCTCATCCGGAGATTCTATTTCAAGCTCTTTGCAATCTGTAAGAATCTCAGCGCGATATTGTTCGATTACTCTTCTTTGAGCGTCTAAAATGTTGTTTACTTTTAACAAGAGCTCTTTTACATTAAATGGTTTGTTAATGTATTCAATAGCACCAAATTTCAGCCCTTCCAGTTTCGAGCTTGTCGTATTTTTTGTTGTCAGTAATATAATTGGAATGTGACGGGTGCATTTTTTCTCTTTTAAATTTTTGCAGAGTGTAATTCCGTCCATAATCGGCATCATTACATCACTTAAAATGATATCAGCCTTGTAGTCAGACAGGCAGGAAAGAGCCTCCTGTCCATTTTGAGCAACTCTTACATTGTAGAACATTTTAAAGCTATCTTCCAAAAACAGCAGCATTTCATAATTGTCTTCAACAATCAAGATGTTTTTTTTGTTTTCATCAGGAATTAATTCTCTTAATTCCTGAGTGATATTTGAAGGTAGAACCGGAGTTTCATTTATTTCTTCCCTGCCGGATTCATGATAAGCAAATTCGTCCTGTCCGAAATGCTGATTACCGGTTGGTATTGAAATGGTAAATGTAGTTCCTTTATGGAGTTCAGATTCAACAGAGATTTCCCCTTTGTGCAGGAGAATTAATTCTTTGCTTAAGGCCAGTCCTATTCCGGTTCCTCCAATTGCTTTTCCATCTTTCGATTGATAAAACAGATTAAAGATATTTGTGAGTTCATTGTTTGGAATCCCAATGCCGGTATCGGTTATTTTAATCTCTGCTTTTCTTTCTTCAATATTCTCAGTAACGGCGATTGTAATTTTTCCTTCCCTGGGAGTAAATTTGAAGGCATTGGCCAAAAGATTGTAAATTACATGCTCCAGTTTTTGCTGATCGTACCAAAGCATAATTTCTTCTTTTTCAACTCCTTCCACGTTAAAATCAATTTGCTTGAATCGGGCTTGCTCCATAAAAGAAAGAGCTGTTTTATGAATATCTTTAATAATGTTATTCTCGCTGACACTGATTTTTAATTTTCCCAATTCCTTATTTCGTATTGTCATTAATTCCATTGCAATCCGCGACAATCGGTTCGCATTGTTCTTAATAACCTGCAGGCGCTGTCTAAGCAGTAAATTCCCCTCTGCGCGTTCAATCATGTTTTCGATGGGCGATAAAATCAAGGTTAGCGGCGTTTGAATTTCATGCGACATTTTTGCGAAGAAATTCATCTTCAATTCATATAATTCCTTGTCCTTTTCATTTTGAAGTTCTTTTAAATACAGTTTTTTCTTTAATCGGGCCCACATAATGGAATAACGAATGATAAAAAAACTGATGATTAAAATCAGGAATGTATAAATCAAATAAGCCCACCATCTTAGCCAAAACGGAGGAAGAATTTTAACCTCTATTGTTTGAGTCTGAATATCCCAAACGTTTCTTTTGGTTCCTGCTTTTACTTCAAACGTATAATTGCCGTAAGGGATATTGGTATAAGTGGCCACCCGCATGTTTTCGGTGGTGATCCAATCATTATCAAATTCTTTTAGCCGGTAGGCATAAAAATAGTTTGGATCCAGATGATCGTTTATTACTGAGAATTGAAAAGAAAAAGAGGTCTGTTTGTGATTGAGCGTCAAAGTTTTTATTTGTTCGATACCTGCTTTCAGTTGTTCCGGAATTAATTCTTCTGCATCCCGGTTCACAATTTTAAGCTGATTAACGCGAAGGCGTAACTCCTTTTTTGTTTTTTTTATTCGGGAGGGATCAAAATGATTTAATCCTCCCACACCTCCAAAATAGAGGATCCCATCTTTATCTTTGGCAGCACTTCCCGAAAGAAAGCGATCTTTTAAAGTGCCGTTTTTCCAGGAATAAAAATAACTGCGGCCCGCCGCAAGATCCAGATGAGAAATACCGTTTACCCGTGAAACCCATAAATTTAAGCTGTCTGCAGCAATCACAGCTATTACTCCGTGAATTTCTTCATTACTAAATCCGGTAATAGGTACTGTTTTTTTCTCTTTAGTACTGAATTTAAGTAGTTTGGAATAAGAATTTACTAAATAGAGATTGCCGTGATCATCTGTAGTACCGTGGCTGATACTATTCTCAGGCTTATTTTTAGTGTTTACTAATTGAAAAGGGATGAAAAAGGAATCTTCCAATTTTTTTCCCTCTTGAAATAAGAACAATCCACCGTCAATCATTCCTATCCAAATCTGATTGTTTTCATCTTCTAAAAAGACCTCTGCAATACTTCCTTTAAGGCCGTTTTTATTGTGCGGATAAAAGGCTGTTTGTTTGCCGGATAGTGAGTAGACAGATATCCCCACGTTACTGCCAACCCAAATTCTGTTTTTATTGTCGATAAATAAAGACCTGATATCTGTAGCCATCTGTCCGACCTTATTTACTGCTTTTATCGATGAAAATTTATTTGTCTTTGTATCGTAAAGGAGCAATCCGTTAAGGTAAGTTCCAATCCATTTGTTTTGGTTTTCATCCTCAACCAGGGCTTGAATGTAATTCCCTGTCAGTCCATTGGCTGTGTTGGTTTTTGCAGCAAATTGCTGAACTGCCTTTCCCGTTTTATCAATTATGGTGATTCCTTCTCCATCAGTACCAATCCATAGATTTCCATTTTTACATTTTAATATGGATAGAACCCTTGCCGGGGAACCCGAAAGACTGCCGCTGTAATATCCAAAAGTTGATGATTCACTGGGTAATATATTGATATTGCCATAATTTGTGAAGACCCAGATATCATTGTTGTTTGTTTCTCCCAGTCCTATAATTGTATTGCTCTGTAATGAAAATTTATTGGTTTTCGAATGAGTGTATCTTCTTACTTCTTTTGTTACCGGATTCACTTGATACAGTCCGCCTCCGTCAGTACCCGCCCAAATGATTCCTTTGCTGTCGCGGAAAATGCGGATGATCATATTGGTTGGAACAAAATGTGAAGTTTTGGCTTTGTTGTGAAAATGATCGTAGGTTTCTGTTTCCGGATCGTAAGAAAATAATCCGTAAAGTTCTGTTCCAATCCAAAGATTTCCATTTTTATCAGTTGTTAAGATAGTGGTGTTGAATGGATTATTGAAAGGGCCTTTTAGTTCGGTAAGTTCCCGGGTTGATGTATTTCCCTTAAAGATTCGTCCTTTGTTGGTGCTGAACCATACAATATCGTTTTTTCCTTCTGTAATGGATGTAATGGTTTCATTGGATGAGTAAATGTCAAATCTAATAATTGTTGAATCGGCAAGAGACTGACCGATTACTGTTCCGAAATTGCTGCCCAACCAAATTACCGAAGAACCAACGTATACAGATTCCAGTGTTTGATGTTCTGCTAACATGGTGATGTTGGAATATTGCGGCGAAAATTTTTCTGATGACATCAGTTTGGAAATCGAGCCTTTTTTAGATACGCACCAAATGTCTCCCCGGGAATCTTTTAATAAGCTGAGAATTGAGGCAGCAGATGCTTCCTTTCCAAATATTTCGCTGTTTGAATATTGGCGGTAATCATATCCGTCAAAGCGCAGAATACCCGTGTGCGAATTAAGCCACAGATAACCAAGTGAATCTTCTGCTACACTTGTGGCAATGGTTTGCTGTCTCCCTGATTCTGCTCTTACATGAATAAAATTCGTTGATTCATCTGCGTATGAAAAGAGATACGTAGTACAAGCCAGTAATAGTAGAATCAGTTTAGCTGCAGGTGAATTTTTTCTCAACATGATGTATCTGTTTCTAAGTTCAGGTACAAACAAAAATAGACATCTGTTAGAAGCCTTCCAAGCAGAATTCAAATAAAATTGATTGAGTGGATGTGTGTAAGTGTCTTAAAATTAACAGTATGGGAAAATGTCTACCACTTAGCCTAAAATATCCACCTCCCAATATTAAATAATCCCCAATATTATATTCTCGAATTTAATAGTTCTTACTCCGGGTAAGAGATAATACGTGTTAAACCATGCAACTCATTCCAAACAATTTCGCCATGAGACGATATTGGCACAATGCAGCAGATGAGTTCTAAAAAAAATATCACGTTAGAATTACTTGCAATGGCTTCAGTGTCATGAGTGAAACTATATTATTAACCCAATACTTAAATCTTGTATGTTACATTAACTCTAATCTTATGAAGAATCAAAAAATGAAAAAAAGTAATTATCAGAAATTCATAAAAATGGATCTTTCCCGGATCGCATTTTTGTTATTTGCGATGGTTTCAATTTCTTTTATTACCAGTTGTGATAAAGAAGAAACAGTCAGTTTACCGGTGACCGTTACAGGCGAAGTTACCGACATTACAGGTCAGGATGCTGTTGTTAGTGGCAGCCTAACATCAAACGGGGGATCAAAAATTCTTGCTATGGGAATTTGCTGGACGACTGAAGATCGTGACCCAACAGTAGAAGATAATTTTACAGCAGTAGGTGAATTTACTCCAAATGGTATTTTGCAGGAAGATTGGAATTATGCAGCAACGCTAAACGGTTTAGCTGTTAAAACGGCCTATAAAGCCAGAGCTTATGCCTCAAATGAAGCAGGTACTGCTTATGGAGAAACCATTTCATTTACTTCTAAAGCAGGAAAAACTTTCCATACGCTGACAAATGAAATGATTGATACCTATACGCAAGAAGTTGAGGAAGGACCTAAGGAATCTCTTATTGATGACGATTTTGAGACCTATTGGCATTCAGCCTGGTCTGATGAGCCCGGCGCAGAAGTTATGCCACTGCCTCATCATATTCAAATTACATTTGCCGAAGATAAAAACATTGGAGGATTCCAATTCTGGACCAGAAGTACATCCAACAGATCAAACGATCCTGTCAAATTCGATGTGCAAACAAGTACAAATGGAACTGATTATACAACAGTATGGACTTCAGAAACTATAGCAACTCAGCCACGTCCTGCTGACAACACGATCGCTTTTGATAAGAATTATTCTTCTAAATATTTTAGGATTAGAGTTCTTGACACACGTACGACTGGATTAACCCACACTACAATGAGTGAGATAAAAGTGTTTGAAGATGGTATGCTGCCTTATTAAAAGGGAGTTGATGCAGAATCATCAGGAACAACATGTATAATAGTTTATTTATCTAATTGTGATTTAAGATATTAATTATGAGATATTTGCAACAAATATATATTTTTCGGAATAATATAAAAAATAAAATAAGGACCAATACTCCCGGTATTCAAAAAGCGATAAGTTTGTTTGTTTTTATGCTGTTTTTCACAGCAATTGCAAGTGCACAATCTGCTGAAATAAAAGGGAAAGTATTGGATAACGATACTCAGGAATCATTACCAGGTGTTAGTATTATAATAAAGGGAACTACCCAAGGTGCTATAACTGATATGAATGGAGATTATACTTTAAAAGTAAGGCAAGCAGATGCGCTTTTGGTTTTTTCATTTATTGGTTATGAATCACAGGAAGTACCGGTTAACGGTCAGGCAACTATTAATGTTAACCTAAAAAGTTCAACCAGTGATCTTGATGAGGTTATGGTTATTGCATATGGAACGACAAAAAAATCAAATTTAACGGGTTCTGCTGTAGCATTGGACAGCGAAGACCTAAAAGATGTTTTTGTATCGAATGTAGCATCCATGCTTCAAGGAAAAGTTGCCGGAGTGTACTCATCCGCAGGAAGCGGGCAACCGGGTTCCACTTCCGAAATCACTATACGTGGAAAAGGTTCATTGTCAGGAACGACATCACCTCTTTGGGTGGTTGATGGTATTATAATGGGCAATTCTGACCCTGGCTATAGTCCTGCTGACATTGAAAGCATTACTGTATTGAAAGATGCTTCGGCCACATCATTGTATGGATCTTTGGCAGCTAACGGGGTTATTTTATTACAAACTAAAAGAGCAAAAAAAGGGGAGTCCAAAATAAACGTCAATGCGACCTACGGATACACTACATTTAACACCGGGAATTTCTCAGTGATGAATTCTCAGGAATTATATGATTATCATAAAACATGGAATCCTGATGTTACAGAAGACGTATTAAACACGGATACTGATTGGATGAAGATTGGCACACAAACCGGAAAAGCACAAGAGTATAACGTGAACTATTCTGGTGGAAACGAAAAGATGACTGCCTATTTATCCGGTACTTACTACAACGAATCGGGTGCTTTAAAAGGATACGAATACGAACGTTATTCAGCGATTGCAAACTTTGATATTAATGCAACTGAACGCCTTAAAATAAAAGCGAATTTTTCCGGCGATTATCGTACCACAAAAGACCAGCAGCATTCCACATATGCTATGTTTACTTACATGCCATGGGATGAACCTTATTTGCCTGATGGTTCTGTTTTAGATCCAAGAGTTGATAGTGGTAAAGAATATTTACTCGCAAACAATAAAGTTTGGTATGGTAGAGACGAAAACAATTACCTGTACGATCTGCAATACAATTATGGCACATCACGCAGCAACAATCTTCGTGCAAATATCGGCTTTGATTATAAAATTAACGAATGGTTGACTTTTTCTTCCATGAATAACATCGCTCTTAATTTTGGACATTCTGAATGGTATACTGATCCTCGTTCTGTAAGTGGACAGGCAGACAGAGGAACATTATATGATAGTTATAGTTTTAGCCAAACCCGTTTTACCAACCAGATGCTTCGAATGAACAAGACTATTGGTCTTCATGCACTGAATGCATTTGTTGCATGGGAATATACAGATTACCATTCTGACGATGCCGAAGCCACAGGCAAAGGTATTGCTGCCGGCCTAACTGTACTTAACACCACTGCAGAAGCTGTTAGTGTTGGCGGGTACAAAGGGGAAAGTGCGAAACAAAGTATGCTGGTGAATTTGCAATATGCCTATGACGATCGTTACCTGGCTACCGCTTCGTTTAGCAGACAAGGTTCAAGCAGCTTTGGTCCAAACAAGCAATATGGAAACTTTTGGTCAGCAAGTATAGGCTGGAATGCCCATAGCGAAGAATTCCTGAAAGAAGTAGAATGGTTAAACACTTTAAAATGGTCTGCCAGCATGGGACAGGTAGGTAATGCTCCCGGAGGATTTCAATATCTTGGATACTTTGCTTTTGTAGATCAATACAATGGAAATAGCGCAGCTACACCTTATCAAAAAGGAAATCCTGATATTAGTTGGGAAAAAGTAACCAGTTACAATACAGCCATCAATACAAGATTATTCAACCGGGTAAGTATAAACTTAGACTTGTATTATAAAAATAGTGATAACCTGTTAACATATGTTCCACTTCCTGCATTGACTGGTTATAGCGGCATATGGATGAATGTTGGACGGGTTACCAACAAAGGGTATGAGCTGACTGTTTCACCCGAAATAATCAAAACTTCCAGATTTAAGTGGGATATGACTTTAAACCTTGCATACAACAAAAACAGGGTGGAAGAAATATACGAAGATAAAGCCTATACAAGTGGTAATACCAGAATCGAAGAAGGTTATGATATGGATGCATACTATCAACGTATATGGTACGGTGCAAATCCTGCCAACGGTGAGCCACTTTGGGAAAAAGTTACGAAAAACGAAGATGGCACAGAAACAATCAGTTTAACTTCAGACTACGCTGATGCTACTTTGCAGTTTACCGGAACCAAAGGGACTCCGACATATACAGGAGGTATCCTTAATAAATTTACGTTTGATAATTTCACTTTAACTGCCAACATAAGTTTTGTTGATGATATTTATAAATACAACAGTAACAGAGAATTATTTGACAGCGACGGATCATATGCTTCGTTTAATAATATGAATTTGGCTGATGGCTGGAGTCGTTGGGAAAAACCAGGAGATGTTGCCACTCACCCAAAACCATTTAAAGGAGGGGTTAATGCAAATAAAAACTCATCACGGTATTTAGAAGATGCAAGTTACATCCGTTTACGTAATGTAACCCTGGCATACAACCTGCCTAACAACCTATTGAATGTACTTAAGATATCAGGAGCCTCAGTTTATGTAAGTGCGGATAATATGATTACACTAACCGATTGGTCAGGAATGGATCCGGAAACCGGAGAATTATACCCACTGTCCAAAAAAATTATGGCAGGTGTAAAAATAAATTTTTAATAAGTAAAAATTATTAATGTTGAAAAAGATGAAACGAGCCACGAAAAACTCTTCGTCACAGACGAGTATGATTATCAAACGGCGACTTCCATATAACCTTAATAAAAAAATATAAACACATGAAACGAGCCATGAGAGCTAGACTCACACAAAGGAGGATGACTAAATTGGCGAGTTCTCCCGAAACAAGTTCGGGACAGGCTATGTGGCAAAAACTTACAATTATAAACACATGAAAATGAAAAATATATATTCTTTTATTGCGATTCTTTTAGCGCTTTCTTTTAGTGCTTGTGATATCGCCAGAGAACCGTTTCAGGATTTATCGGATGATAAAGTATTTGCCGACGAATTAGGTATCGAAGCCGCAGCTTTAGGGACTTATGCCTTATTGAAAAAGAATGAGTTTATGCGCCCTTATCACTTTCATGGTGAATTTGGAGGCGACAACATTGCATTAAGCGGTTCCACCACCGACGCCTTATTTTATATGTACAATTATCAGCACACTCCAACGAACGGCCACCTAAACAGCTTGTGGTCGGGATGTTATAAAGGGATTGTGAATGCGAATAAGGTAATTGACAAAGCGCAGGCAGGTACGCCCCGTTTGAATCATGTTATTGGTGAAATGTATTACCTGCGTGCATTCTTTTATTTTAATTTGGTAAATATTTGGGGACGGCCTTATGCTCAAAACCCAAGTTCGAATCTGGGTGTTCCAATTATTTTAGATGCTGAACCAGATGCAGATAATTTACCTCCCCGCGCTACTGTTAAGGAGGTTTACGATCTGATTTTAAGTGATTTGTTAAAAGGTGCAGAATTGATGAGTGAATTTAAAAGAATTGATTCAGAATATAACATATATGCATCGGAACAGGCTGCCAACGCTTTATTGTCCAGGGTGTATTTATATATGGAAGATAATGCAAAAGCAGCGGAGTATGCGACCAAAGTTATCGACTCAAAAAATTTCACATTACTGGAAGGCTCTGATTATGAAACTTTCCCAACAATGGTACCGGAAGAAAATTCGGAAATTATATTTGCATGCAGAGCATTAAAAGACGAAGATGACTACGGTTGGTATGCTTTTGGTGGTATGTATGCAACAATTGACGGGGTAGGCTGGGGCGAAATGTATGCTTCCGAGCCATACAGGAATTTGCTGGATAAAAACCCTTCGGATAGAAGACATAAATTCATTGATCCTCAGTATGTAGATGGAGACGATTATGAGATCACCTATTCTTACGACAAATCATCTCCGGCGGGTTCAAAAATGTTCAAAATGTATGCTGTGACTAATAATGGCGGCAATTGGGAATATGATTACAATGGTACAAAAACTGTCTCAACCGAACTTGTAAATGGCAACACAGTGTATTTTATCACTGAAGGGGAGAATATCAGTGGAAAAACCTATGTGAAACTGACAAAGAAAATGCCTGTAAGACAGGGATACCCTAAATATTTCGTGATAAAATGTTCGAATCAGGAAGGACAACCACAATTGTTTTCGCCGGTTATTTCGCGTCTGGCAGAAATGTATTTGAATCGTGCCGAAGCACGCGCTAAAGAAGGTGACACATCAGGGGCATTAGATGATATTAACATTATCAGAGAACGTGCAAATATTGATACTTACTCTGCAGTTCCTGCGGGTAGAACTCTTCTTGAAATAGTGCTTGAGGAACGACGCATAGAACTTGCTTTCGAAGCTCACCGCCGTTACGATATCTTCAGGAATGGCTTAACTTTAGATCGTAGATACCCGGGTACACACGATAGAGGTGCTAATCCTTTATTAACAGTTCCGGCAACAAGCCCTCGTGTTGTTGACTATATTCCGGAAGCTCAGATTTTAGCACAGCCTAATTTGGAACAAAATCCTTAATTCAGAAAAAACATTTCATACAAAAAGACTTTTGCCAAGTCTTTTTGTATGAAACGTTCATGCCAAAGTAATTTTGACACACAGGGAGATGATTATCCAGGCATGGTAAGTTCTCCCGAAACAAGTTCGGGACAGGCTATATGGCAAAAACTTAAAATTATAAATACATGAAAATTACCAAATTAAGTTTACTAATTTTTATACCGGTTTTGTTATTTCTCTATTCTTGCGACAAGGAAAAAGCGACAAAAGAAGATTCAGATTTAAAAAAAGGTAAATCTATAACTTATGATTTGTCAATATCAGTTCCTTGTGAAGGAAATAGTTGGGTTGTTGGGGATCCTGCAGCTACCGAAAATATTGTTGTAACAGGAGGTATTAAAAATTGGACGAATTCAAGCGATAAAATCCGCACCTATTTTTATGCAAAAACAACTGGAACGATTCAAGTTGGTATTCGTGCCAAATTAGCCGTATCCAGCACACTAAAAATAACTCTTGGAGATGAAATGCAGGAGCTTACCTTTGAAAAAGGAAATGCCTATAAAGATTATAATGTGGGCACCTTTACTGTTCATCAAACAGGCTATCAATTTATTGAACTGGAAGGCGTAAGCAATGGTGGAAGTTCTTTTGGTGATATTTCAGATATCTTATTAGGGGATTCGTCGTGGAGTTCTGACATAACTTATGTGGATGCAGAATGGTTCTACTGGGGGAGAAGAGGTCCTTCCGTTCATTTAGGTTATCAGGCACCGGACAATAAAGAGATCACCTGGTTTTACAACGAAGTTACTGTTCCTGTTGGAAAAGATCCAATAGGATCTTATTTTATGGCGAATGGTTTTTCATCCGGCTATTTTGGAATGCAAGTCAATTCAGCAACCGAAAGACGGGTGTTATTTTCTGTATGGAGTGCATTCGACACGCAGGATCCAAATCAGATTCCGGCAGAGTATACAGTGCAGCCTCTGGGATATGGGGCAGGCGTAACCGTAGGAGAGTTTGGTGGTGAAGGCTCTGGAGCTCAGAGTTATTTAGTTTATGACTGGAAACCGGGAACCACCTACAAATTTCTATTGAAAGGTGAATCCAATGTTGATAATTCGATTGATTATACGGCTTATTTTTATGCACCTGAAGTTGGCGAATGGAAGTTGATAGCCAGTTTTAGAAGACCATTTTCTACTGGCAAACATCTAACCCGCCTGCATTCGTTTTTAGAGAATTTCAATACCACAATGGGTGATGAAACCAGACAAGTGGATTACACCAACCAATGGGTTTATGATACTCAGGGAAGCTGGAGTGAAATGACTAAGGCAACATTTACAACAGATGCTACCGGAAGTAACGGCGCACGATTGGATTATGATGGCGGAAAAGAAGGGGATCATTTTTACCTGAGAAATTGTGGCTTTTTTAGTGATAATGAAACACCCAACACATCGTTTACGAGAACAGCTAATGGAACAGCACCAGCTATTGACTTTTCTAAATTAGAAATCCCCTCCATTTCAACTCAAACCTTAATGGACAGAACAGGATGGACAATAGTAGATTTCAGCACACAGGAAGATCAAGGAGGCGAAGGAGATACAGGTCGTGCTGCCGATGTGCTTGATGGAGACGAAAATACTTACTGGCATTCGTGCTGGTCGGGTTGCACTGCAGCAGCTCCTCATCATATTACCGTTGATATGGGACAAGCCAATACTGTAAATGGTTTTAGTTTTACACAAAGACAGAATCTGTCCAGAACGGTTCAGGATTTGGAAATACAAATAAGTGATGACAATGCATCTTGGGAAAGCCTGGGAGATTTTGTCCTGGAAAAGGCGACGAACCAGCAAACTATCGAACTAAACACAGCAAAAACATTCCGGTATTTTAAGTTTATTGCTAAAGTATCTCATGATGGAACCGATAATGCTGCTATGGCAGAAATTGCGGCTTTTATCGCAGAATAAGTTGAAATTGTAGTAAGAGGCCGTCCAAAATTTAAATTTGAGTCGGCCTTTTTTACCAGTTTAATTTCAAAACAGACTTTACTTAAAATGAATTAATTTTTAGCTGTATCGAGGCAAAAAAGTAAAGCACAGCTATGTTACGATGCATCTCTGCTTTTGCCAGACAATATCCTGAACCTTTAAAGCAATTCTATTTGATACCACCAAAACTGACCGCTCCCAACAGCTGGCGCGCGAGCTTTTCGACCTGTTGAACAAGATTGACGGCGTAAAAAACAGCAAAAACCGACCGGAAAAGCTGATGCGCGACAGAGCCTGCACCTACCTGAAACAATTGGTCGACGAAATTCGTGCTTATGGCAAGTACGCCTTCTGGAACGACAAAGAGAAACAAAAGAGGTATTCGAGTGAGTATCAAAGAAAGGTTTACAAGAAATACACTGAGGCAAAAGCAAGTGAAAAAATGCCAAAACCACTACAATAGTTGACTTGTTTACCAATAGGAGCACTTTTTTACCAATAGGAGTTAATTTTTGCCAATAGATTAGAATTGCCAAGCAATAGAATGTAATTTATTCCAATAGGAATAGTAATTATCACAATAGACACATAAAATTAGCAATAGACATATAAAGAATGCCGATAGCAATACCAATTCAAGCAACTGGAATCATTTTTTTTAATTACTGCATACAACTGAAGAAAAGGAAATACCCCGAGCGAGAGCTTGGGGTGTTTTTTTTATTTTGCATGATAAGGCAAAAAGCTCAGCTTATTTCCTGCTTATTTAATTTGATTCTGCTTTGCTAAACAATATTCATTTTATAATTTAGTAAACCTTTAACAAGAGCATGTAAATGAGCTGAAATTTACACTCATGTTTCTACTCAAAATATTAGTTTAATTAAGAATCCGATTAATGACATTTTTAGTGATTCATCATAATATGTGTACATTACTGCCCTATATGGGTCGGTAAATACACTTTTTAAAAAAATATAAACGAAATAAAGCCCATTGCTTTATTTAGGAGTTTATGGGCAAGCTAAAAAGAGCATCGTGCTAACATCAAACGATAAAAGAATCTAAAATGAGTGATAGTTTAAGAGATATTGCAAATCAGATTAATCAAATGTCAAAAGATTACGAGTTTGGCACTCTTCAAGATATTCGCAAGGATTTAAAAGGATTAAAGAAAAAAGCCAACAGCAATATTTTTGTGGACGACTCAAAAACTATGACTGACACTTGGGCTTTCCACTATGGTGGAAGGACTGAACTTCAATTTAATATCGGATTTGAGGATGAAGGATTTCGATATGGATTAGCATTTTCACTAGAACCAAGCCAAACATTACCAGATATTAATCTTTTAAAACCAAAAATTAAAAAACTTAATGCTTTGTATGAGGAAAAACCTGAACTTTTTTCGGATTACAAAATGTGGTATTGGCAAAATGGAGAAAGGAGTGAGATATTTGATTTTAGAAAAATAAGTTCTGACCTCATCCAAATTGGGACTTTTATCTTTTTCGGCAAATTAGTTGAGGAGGGTAAACATGACTATGGGGTAATCCTCAATACTTTCGATAAAATGTTGCCCATTTATACATCTGTAGAAACGGAGATTCCAGAAACTAATGTTCAAAACACAAAGACCTGTGTGTTAAAACCTATAATGTGGAATACAAACAATTACAAAGGTCCATCTGGATTTATAAGTGCTGGTGGATTTTCAAAAGATTATGGTTATGGACATGAAGAGTGGAATAATGATAATAAATGGATTTGGCGAAATTACAAAGTCTTTCATACAGAGAGTAAACCTAAATTACTGGAATATTCAAGTGATGGTAACTTATGTATAGTAATGATTGCCTCATTTGATAAAAATCAATATGCTGTAGGTATTGCAACGAATGTATATCATAACGAGGATGAGGAAAGAAAATTAATAGCGACTGAACTAAATACTTTTGATAACTATAATCAAGTATGGCAACAAGATTCAGTTAGAATTGCTTTCGACAACGATAAAGAAAATTTCCTTAAGCATTGGCAAAAGAATTATACATGGGTTCAATGGAAATGTCCAATTGAAAATTATTATTGGTTTGAAAAACCTATTTTGCTTAATCCGCATGATTTTTCGGATAAAGAAAAACTGATTTCTATGCATGGTAGTTATCAACGAGTATTGCCACAACAAATTTTGCAGACATTATCAAAGTATTTATCAGATAAAGCAGAAATAATTGATTGGTTAACTTCTGGCGAATTTGATACTGATTGGTTAGCCGATACGGCAAAAGTTAGTTCAAATGCAAAATTAAGAAAGAAATACTCTGGAAGTGGAGCCAATGCTCCGACAACGAAATCATTTTCTTATTGGGTGAAAGGACAACGAAATATTGAACCTTTACACGCAAAATTGCAAGCACTTTTTGTAAAACACCTTTCTAAAAAGGGCATCAGCTACGAGGAAAACAAAGACTTCATTGATGTGCAATATAAGCATGGGACTAAATTGTATTATTGTGAAATTAAACCTACTCAGAATATGGACAGTAAATATGCTATTCGTATTGCGGTTGGACAATTATTAGAATATCAATATTTCAATCAAAAAAATGCAAATTTGGAAATTGTTATTAGTTCAAAGCCAAAAGATTCCGAAATTGACTTTGTGAAATCATTAAATATGAGGTTGACTTATTTGGATGAACTAACAAATGAATTTATAACAGAATAAAGCCAGCCCATGTATAAAAATAATAGCCGATATAGTAGTAAATTCAAGGGTTGTAGCCCGCTTCAACTTTCTTGTAACCTGACAGGAAGGTGCCACGCAATCGGCTACTATTCTTATACTAAACGTTGGCAACAAGGCTAAAAAACGACAATGACACAGCAGATAAAAATAATAACGATTTTGACTTTGGGATTTTTGATATTTGACTCTTGTTCTGTATATAGGTCTGAGACTTGTATCGGCAAGATTGGAAATTTGAATTATGAAAACACATATATCAAGAAAAACAGGTATGAAGGAGTGATTTTTTCAAAAGACTATATTGGATTAATGAATAGTTCGGATAATAAATTCACTCCAACACAGACTGATATTGATTCCGCCGAAATAGTGTTAAGGAAAGGAATTAAATTAATTAATGTAAATAGACCTAATCAGTTTGACAATTGTCCAGTGATTGATAGAAAACTTGGAAAATATATAAGACAGTATTTCGGATACATTGACACAAACGGAGATAAAATAATATTCATCAATTGCTTTTGGGATAAAAAAGGATTTTATGGATTCATTGACAGAATATTTTACAAAGAACCTGACGATACAAAATGGAAAACCGAAGAAAAATATGTTTTGGACGGTTGCAGTTATTATTGGTCGATTAAGCTGAACTTGACTAAAAAGACACTATATGATTTTGGTGTAAATGGAATTGGATAAAAGACAGATGAACAAAGCCCAGTTGCCAACACGCGGTATAAAAAATTGCCGGGACAGTAGGTTATTTAAGGGTTGTAGCCCGCTTCAACTCTTGTGTAACTTGACAGGAAATTGCACGCAATCGGCAACTTTTCATACCGCCAACCGTTACAAAACATTTAAAACAAACATCATCCTTGTCAATTTAAATAAGTTAGAATCGTTCGAATCTGCATCAGATAAAGGCCTAGAAATTAAGAAATTCAATACATATGAAAGAGGAAACAATAATATTAGAATTATATGAGGACGAGCATAACTTGCAACTAGTACGCAGAATTTATTATCCAGATTACCATAAAGACAAAGCCTCTACCCAAGGCGTTAACATTGAAAATAAAGAAAACTTTATATATATACACAATGGTCGACTTAGTTGGCCCTCTAATGACCATGATATAGAATCCTCAGGTGCTATTGTAGCAGCTGAACAGGAGAAAGTTTTTTTGCAATTATTTAAAACTTATCCTTCTAAAAAATATTATAGTGATAATAGTATTTTTGAAACTGTTGTTTTAACTAAACATATTATATTAGAAGAGGATATTACGGTTTGGGAAAGAAGATCTGGATCCAGAATTTTTAGACATGCCTGTATTCGAACAAAAGATTACAAACATCTTGATGAAAAATGGTATAAGCAACGTAAAATTTTTCAAACAGAACCAGATATATTAGAAGAAGTATTTTTAAATCTAAATAGTCGAGAAGACAATCTTGATCTAATCATGATAACTAGAATTGATTCTGAGGATTATACCATATCTATATTAAATAATTCTTACGAAGACTTAAGTTACAGATTCACTTTAAAATATCCATGTGGTAAAGTAATAGTGCCTACTGAAAATAAAGAACGGTTTAAAGTTATATTCGACAGGTATAAAGAAAAAGTTGAAATATCAGAAAAAAAAGATAGTACAACCTATAATCTATCCATAGATAAAAAAATGCTATTAGACTTAGATTTATCAGTTTGGGAAAGAAACGAAAACAAAATATTTATTTCTCATCTATGTGTTAATGAATCTTTTTACAGATATTCAGAATTTTATTGGCGCAGGCAGCCAATAGTATTTAATAGTTAGAAAAGTATTATTAGTTAATTGAAATGCAGTGAAAGCATTAACAGACAGAGTTTAAATTACAATCTCTAGTGATTATAAACATACCGTAAACCTATAGCTACATTATAAAAGAAAACATTTTGTAACAACTAAGCGTTCGTGTGGCAGGAACTGCCCAGCATGAACGGTGGGTTGACGTAACCGATGACAGAATTCTGACTCTTATGGGGAATGGTGTAAGTGAAAACCTTTTTAGAAAGGGAATTTAATATGGAAAGATTTTTAAATGCAGTAATTTCAAAGAATAATAGAAAGTTGTAGATCCGTCTACAGCTTTTTTTGTGTTTTAGATTTAGAATAGTTGACAATGGCACATAGCTATGGCAGTAGCCTTTTGTTAAGACTTTATTTTTACAATAGCCTGAATAATTGATGTATCAAGAGCTTTGATGTTTTTCGGAGGGCCTCGATTATCAAAATACCGGATAGTGATGAGTTCTCCTTTTTTACAAGTTGGACAAATTCGATGTTTACTTTTTTGTTCTAGGCAAATAGTAATCGAGCCCAATTTCTCGTTCAAAATGGGCAGTATTTCTTGTTTTAGCGAACTAGAAAGTATGCCGTAATGACGAATGCGTGTAAACCCCTTTGGCAAAAATGACAATAGTGTTATTGTAGGTGTTGCAAAAGCGAAAAGATTGATGGAAGATATTCCAAATAAAATTCAAACGCAGCTAGGAATTATTTGTGATGTTGATTTGAAAGATGAAGATGGAAAAGATTACATCGAAATTGATGTAAAACCATACGATGTTTTAATTTCATATCAGGGTAAATATCATTACAGAAGTGGAAGTACAAAACAAGAACTTAAAGGAAATGCACTTAATAAACTTCTTTTAAAGAAAGCTGGTAAAACTTGGGATGCTGTTGTTGAACCACGGGCTAAATTTGATGATATTGACACATTGGCAATTGAGGCTTTCAAAAAAGGGGCAACTACAAGCAAAAGGTTACCGTTTATTGCTGATGAAGAAGATATTGAGCAAATTCTAGATAATCTGCTATTATTGGAAGATGGAAATTTAAAACGTTCAGCAATTCTTTTGTTCGGAAAGAATCCGTGTCGTTTTTTCATAAATGCATTCGTGAAAATTGGACGATTTGGACAAACAGATGATGATTTACGTTTTCAGGAGGTAATTGAAGGAAACGCTTTTCAATTGGCAGACAAAACTTTAGAAATTCTTGATAGGAAGTTTTTTGTTTCCCCGATTTCATATAAAGGACTACAACGTGTAGAAAGTTGGGAATATCCTTATGAAGCAATTCGAGAGGTTATTTTGAATGCGATTGTGCACCGAGATTATATGGGTGCGCCAATTCAAATAAGCGTTTACAATGATAAATTGATTGTTTGGAATGAGGGTTCATTGCCAGAAGATTTGACATTTGAGGATTTAAAAAAGAAGCATTCATCTCGACCTCATAATCCGTTCTTAGCGAGTGCATTCTTTAAAGGTGGGTTAATTGAAGCTTGGGGACGAGGAACAATCAAAATTATCAATGAATGTAAAAAGGCAGGTTTACCTGAACCAATTATAGAATATTCCTCTGGTGGAATTAGTGTGACAATTTTAAAGAATATTTTTTCAAAGAAATATCTTTTAGAAAAAGGATTGAATGAAAGACAAGTGGAAGCAGTTATCTATACCAAAGAAAATGGAAAGATTACAAATAGCATCTATAGAGGAATATTTGGGTTAACAGAAAAAACAGCTTTTAGAGATTTCGAAAAACTAATTGAACTAGAAATCTTAATAAAGGTTGGAGAAAGAAAAGGTACATATTATAAACTAAAGGTCTGATAAATGTCCGATAAAATGGCTGAATGTCCGATAAATGTCCGAAACACAAAAGTCAGGCGAAGTTGGAGCAGGAACATCATATAAATTGATTGGCTCATAATTGGCTCAATTGGCTCAAAAATGATTCTCAAAACCAGCCCAATTTACAAGCACATTGCCAAAGCTCCTCGAGCCAATGCTCAACCAACGCTTTGTCAAAGAGCTTGAAAGCCGTCCCGATTTGTCCACAGGGCATTAGGGTTTGCCTACGCTCAAAAAACAAAATAAATTCGTGCTCCGTAAGCAACTTCGGTGCGGATTGATAGAAAAAACAAAGAGTTCTAAATAATAAATTAATAAGCAATGAAGGAACACCAGCATACAATCGAATAGCCCGCCCCGCTAGTAATCACTAGCAGGGAGAGGCTTTTACTCCACTGTACGTAGTGTGCCAAGAGGCTGCACATCGGCATAAAACCGTGCAGCATGCTTTATTTGAGATGGTGGAAAGCAGTTGTAAGCTTGACCCACCGATGTCGTTTTACAGGAGAGGGCATCAATTGAAGCGAAGCGTAAATCATGAGTGCTTTTGAAATAAACAATTTACGAACTAAACCACCTAAAGGTGCTTTGGTAAAGAGCCATGGTATTGAGCGTTTAGGAATTGCGAAGCAATCACGAACACCCGTGATAATTTTCGTGAGTAAAATCTATACCAAGCAGGTATTAATAGAAGAGATGAATGAAAGTGAACCACTGAAGAGGTGTCGGGAAGTGGTAATATTCTGTCAAAAGTCGCAAAGTATGTTATGCGACGAAAGTACAAACGTTACAAGAATAGTATTTGTCGCGCTTATGCGTGGCTTAAGAGAATAAAGAAACAGTTTCCCTATTTGTTTTATTCACTGGAAATTGAATTTTTCTATTTAACTTGTAACTCGATTTATATACGACAAGAGCCGTATGATGGGAGACTATCACGTACGGTTCTGTGAGAGGCTTAGGGTGAATTGAAAATCGACGAAGTCAAACTCCCTTTGCCTACTCGACGCAAGACCGTTATGTGTAACTCAAAAAAAACACCTGAAATAAATGAACAAGCATCCTTTAAGGCAACAAATAGAAGAAATTATAAAGCTAACCGATAATGAATTTGACTTTGTGCTACAGCATTTTCGAAAAAAGTCATTTAAAAAGCACCAAATTATTCTTCACGAAGGAGACTATGCACAGTTTGACTTCTTTGTAGTTAAAGGATTAATGCGTGTTACAAAATTGGATTTTGACGGCAAAGAGCATATTCTACAGTTTGGAATGGAAAATTGGTGGATAACAGATGCAGAAGCTTTCCACAACAAAACGAAATCAACACTCATCGTAGATTGCCTTGAAAACACAGAAACACTTTCTTTGTCTTTAGAGAGCAAAGAGAAGTTGAGTAGGGAATTGCCGAAAATGCAAACTTTTTTTCTTAAAAAAACAACGAACGGATACATTGCTTTACAAAAGCGCATTCTGTGTTTTTTGAGCAGCAATGCAAATGACCGTTATCACAATCTTCTTACTTTATATCCAGGTCTAATCCAGAGAGTTCCTAAAGCAATGATAGCTTCTTATCTTGGTGTTACAAGAGAAACTTTAAGTCGGTTGTCAAAAATTAAAGCTTAAAATGTGACAAACCTCACACCATTTTTTTGACAAATGTCCTGTTCAGCAAAGTATGCTTTTCAGAGCTTTGTTATATGAAACATACATTAGTTACAAAAAAGAGTCGGTTACCTATTGCAATTTGGGCTTTGACTGTAAGTGTTTTTGCTATTGGGACAACAGAAGTTGTTATGATTGGCTTGTTGCCCACCATCGCAAAAGAATTTTTAACCAGTATATCTTCAGTAGGTTGGTTGGTAACTTCCTACGCCATAGGTGTAGCAATTGGTGGGCCAATTGTTACCGCTTTTACCAATAAAGTAAATCGCAAAAAATTACTGCTTACAATAGTATTATTTTTTGTTCTCAGTAATGGTTTAGCTTCTATTTCGTTCAATTTTACTCTTTTGATTATTGCAAGAGTATTATCAGGGGGTGCTCACGGAGTGTTTGTTGGCATCGGTGCAAATATTGCCAGTAGTATGGTTTCAGAAGAAAAAAGAGCTACAGCAATATCCATTATGTTTACAGGGTTAACAGTTGCTATGGTAACTGGTGTACCGCTTGGCACTTATATAGGGCAACAATTTGGGTGGCGTTATACCTTTGGTGGTATTGCCGTGGTAGGTTTTATTTGCTTATTGGCTAATCAACTTTGGTTACCAAACACTATAAAGAAAGGTGAAGCTATTCGTCTTAAGGACCAGTTCAAGGTTTTGACGAACAAATCAATGCTTTTAGGTTTTTCTTTGACCACATTTTCGTTTGCTGCACTTTTTGACACATTTACCTACCTATCGCCATTATTGGAAAAAATATCTGGGTTTACAGAAAATCAAATCACTTTAATATTACTACTTTATGGAATTGCTGTTGCATTTGGAAACCTCCTAGGTGGCAAGTTCTCCAATAAAAAACCTGCCAAAACGCTCATTATTTTATTTGCAATAATGTTTGTAACATTTGGGTTAATGTTCGCCTTGTTACCGTATAAAATACCCACACTTATTTTGATTGCAATAATGGGTTTTATCGGTTTTTCAACCGTTCCCGGAATGCAATTGTATGTAATACAGCTTTCAGAAAAATACTTGGCAGGAACAGGGGATGTTTCTTCGGTCTTGAATATTTCAGCATTCAATGTAGGAATTGCATTAGGTTCGTCTATTGGCGGTATGCTTATTTCAAAATCGTTGGGTCTATTGTCAATTACCTTAATGAGTGCTATATTTTCAGTACTCGCTATTATAATGGCAATTAATAGTATAAAAAGAGAAAAATTATTTTAACATAAAACATATAATATGGAATACAGAAATTTAGGAAATTCAGGATTGAAAGTACCAGTATTAAGCCTTGGAACAGGTACCTTTGGAGGAACTAACGAATTTTTTCAGCGTTGGGGACAAACAGACGCAAAAGAAGCTACTAGACTTATTGACATTTGTATTGAAAGGGGAATCAACTTTTTTGACACAGCCAATGTCTATTCAATTGGTGATTCAGAAATTGTTTTAGGCAAAGCATTGAAAGGTAAAAGAGATAAAACAATCATTTCTACCAAAGCTACTTTTCAAATGGGAGAACATCCCAACGAAAAAGGCTCGTCTCGATACCACTTGATGAATGCACTTGAAGAAAGCTTAAAACGACTGAATACAGATTATGTCGACTTATTTTTAATGCATGGTTTCGACAAAAACACACCTATTGAAGAAACATTAAGAACTCTAGATGATATGGTAAAAAGTGGAAAAGTTAGATATATTGGCTGTTCAAATTTTTCTGCTTGGCAATTGATGAAATCGCTTTCCATTTCAGAGAAGCTAAACTTAGAAAAATATGTTGTTTATCAAGGCTATTATTCGCTAATTGGTCGAGACTACGAGCAGGAATTAATGCCACTTTTAGAAGACCAAAATATGGGATTGATGGTTTGGAGTCCACTCGGTTGGGGGAGATTAACAGGGAAAATAAAAAGGGGAATGGAAATAAAAGGCGGTAGAATAAAGTCTGGAGGAGATATTGGAGCACCACCAGTTGATGATGATTTTTTACTTAATGCTGTGGACGTTTTGGAAAAAATCAGCAACGAAATCGGAAAATCAATACCACAAATTGCTATCAATTGGTTGCTTCAAAACAAAAGTGTTTCTAATATAATAGTCGGAGCAAGAAACGAAAATCAATTGTTATGGAACATTGAATCTGTCGATTGGAATTTATCCGATGAACATATAAAACTACTCAACAAAATTTCGGAACAAACACCGATTTATCCTCATTGGGTAGGAGAAAGATAAAAGGCTACACATAATATTGCATAAAAATAATAGCGGCTTTGGTGATTAATCAAAGCCGTTTTTTTTATTTACAATCGATTTTAAATGAAAGGTTAGCGTTTCATAATCTGCTATTATCCTTATACTCACCGTTACAGGGCATTCCCCACATAAGAGCAAGCAATTAATTACTGTTGCTAACGAATATCATCTTCGATTAAATTTTCCTGCTATATTTCGAGAGACTCTTTGTAAGACCGATTCTTTAACTGGTGCATTCAAATCCCGTGGTGCATTCTGGTTGAAATGAAACCCATTTTTTAATTTTTTAAAACTTGTATCCTTTTGTTTTTGGAGTATATTATTGTGCTCCGAAATTGAAAAACAATACAATTCAGGAGGTTGCGGTTTTACCGTAATGTGTTTTTAGGAAAATGTCTGCCAATTAGCTTAAAATATCCACTTATAAATAAAGGATGTTTATCATTTTTGACTTTGGAAATATTGGTATTCATATCAAGGTCTTGTGCAATAAAAAATGAATTATAAATAGGTTTCAATTTTGTTTTTTATTGAATCGGATGTGCTGATCAGTTTGAGAAAAATGATTTTTCAATGCAAGAGCTGAAGATTGCTTTTGAGGAAGAATTCTATATAATACCAAATTAATTTCATCGTAGGTAAATAGTAAAAATTGAGGAAGAAGGGCTGTAGCAGAAAATCAATCGAATAAAAATATATTATGGCAACAAACAGAAGAGCATTCCTAGGGAATTTGGCTTTAGGAGCTGGTGTTTTAGCAGCTGCGCCTCTTGCAGCATGCAGTGGCACAAAAGATGAAAGTAAATTTCCACACATCAAAGAATTGGTGGGAAAGAATCCAAAGATGAATTTTAATATGTGTGGTTACGCTGCACCAAAATTGGATACTGTGCGGGTAGGATTCGTAGGTATTGGTGATCGTGGTTCGGGAGCAGTAAAGCGCATGACTTTTATTGAAGGTGTAGAAATTGCCGCTTTATGCGATATCAGACAGGCGGCTGTTGACGGTGGACAAAAAATACTTGCCGATGCAGGTCTTCCTAAAGCAAAAGAGTTTGTGGGCGGAGATCTTGGGTTTAAGGAATTGTGCGAAAGTGGGTTGGTCGATTTGGTTTATATTGCCACTCCGTGGGAATGGCACGTACCTGTTGCAATTGCAGCCATGGAGGGCGACAAACATGCGGCAGTCGAAGTTTCAACGGCAAAAACTCTGGATGAGTGCTGGCAAATGGTTGAAACATCGGAGCGAACCCGCAAGCACTGTGTTATTCTGGAAAACTGCTGTTACGATTTCTTCGAAATGCTGACTCTGAATATGGCACGTCAGGGAGTGTTTGGTGATTTGGTTCATGGAGAAGGAGCTTACATACACGATTTGGATTATTGGCATTTTAACAAGCCTAAAGACAATCAAATGACTGACGGTGCTTACACCAAAATGTGGCGGATGCACGAGAACAAGCGAAAAGCGAATGTGTATCCCACCCATGGTTTGGGGCCGATTTGTCAGTCAATGAATATCAACCGTGGTGATAAGATGGAATATCTGACTGCTATGATGTCGGATGATTTTACCTTGAAACGCCGAATTGAAGAAAAAGCCAAAGAAGATCCGTTTTTCGAGCAGTTTGTTGGATGGGATATGCGTGGAAATATGGATTTGCAATTGATTCGTACCAACAAAGGGCGCACCATTATGATTCAGCATGACATTAGTTCGCCTCGTCCTTATTCACGTATTCACCTGTTGAGTGGAACGAAGTGTTTTGCACAGAAGTGGCCTTTGCAGCACATTGCCTTTGGACATAATGTTGCTGATGAAGCGAAGATGAAAGAGCTGGAAGAAAAATACACCCCTGAGTTGATTCGAAAAGTAGGAGAGATGGCCAAGCAGGTTGGCGGTCACGGAGGTATGGATTTTGTAATGGATTGGCGTTTGATTGATTGTTTGCGAAACGGACTTCCTGTGGATATGGATGTTTATGATGCTGCGGCCTGGAGTTGTATTACGCCATTAAGTGAATGGTCTATTGCAAACAAATCCAATTCAATTGAAGTTCCTGATTTTACTCGTGGTGCATGGGAAACCAATGCTCCTATCGACCTCACCTTAACAGGTGCAGGAACAACCGAGGTTCGGAATTTAATTAAAGCGAATTCTAAAGGACAGTTGAACGTTCATTAAGAAAGTTACACAGTTAATTTAAGCAATAGTGAAGTTGTGTTTTTATTGATTATTAGACTTCACTATTGTTGTTTTTGCAAAGCAACTAATGTAAATTTGTTTTTGATACTAAATTATATTAAATGAACAAACAAATTCTGGTAACCGGAGGAACTGGCTTTATAGGTTCACATACTGTTGTTGAGTTGCAAAACAGTGGTTACGATGTGGTGATTGTAGATAATCTTTCGAATTCGAAAGTAGAAGTATTGGATAAAATTAAAGAGATATCCGGCATTCGTCCAAAATTCGAGCAGTTTGATTTAACCGACAGACAAAAAGTAAAGGATTTCTTTCAGAAATATTCGGATATAGTAGCCATTATTCATTTTGCGGCATCGAAGGCTGTTGGTGAATCGGTTGAAAAACCATTGATGTACTACAACAATAATCTGAACTCTTTGATGAATATCATGGAGTCGATGATGGAATTTAATGTATCCAATCTTGTATTCTCATCTTCGTGTACAGTATACGGACAACCTGATCGTTTGCCGGTAACTGAGCAAACTCCAAGAAAAGAAGCAGAATCTCCATACGGAAATACCAAAACTATTTGTGAGGATATCATTCGTGATACAATTAAAGCATGTCCATCGCTTAAAGGGATTGCACTTCGATATTTTAACCCGATTGGTGCACATGCTACGGCAAAAATTGGGGAGTTGCCTTTAGGTGTGCCAAATAATTTGATTCCTTTCCTTACACAAACTGTGGCTGGTATCCGCCCGGAGTTGAGTGTGTTTGGTGATGATTATAACACTGCCGACGGTTCAGCAATTCGGGATTATATTCATGTGGTGGATTTGGCCAAGGCTCATGTTGTTGCCATTGAAAGATTATTGAATAACAGAAATAAGGAAAACTACGAGTATTTTAATGTTGGTACAGGAAACGGCGTTTCTGTTCTTGAGATTATTAAATCATTTGAAAGAGCAACGGGAGAGAGAGTTCCTCATAAAATTGTGGCTCGTCGGGCAGGTGATATCGAAAAAATATATGCCGATACGTCTTTTGCAAATGAGGAATTGGGATGGAAAGCAGAGAGCACTCTTGACGAAACGCTTCTTTCTGCCTGGAAATGGCAATTGAATATTTGAAGTTTAAACCAAGTGGCAAAGAATTATTTTAAGAGGATGTCCGAAAAGTAAAGTTTCCCTTGGAAATGTCATGTTGAGCGAAGCCGAAACATCTGTTATTCAAACATAAAGATTCTTCGTCCCGATTCATCGGGATCAGAATGACAATAAAATTGAACTTTTCGGACACCCTCTTATTCTTTTTATTGAGAATTACAATTTGGAAAAAGAGTATTGAAAACTAAGCCTCATATAATTTAATACATTCCCGATTGATAATATCAACAGGAAGATACTCATCTTTTGGAATATCGTGATTCAAAAGAACATATTCGAATAATTTTTTTACGGCTTTAAATCCTTGTTGGTGGGGATGCTGACCAATTAAGAAATCAATAGTTCCGTGATTTAGATATTTGATGTTTTGTTCGATAGGATCAAAACCTACAAGAATAATATCACTGAGCTCGTTGCTAATCAGATATCTTGCTATCTTATAAACCTTGGATCCTGTTATAAAAATGGCTTTTATGTTCTTGTTTTTCTTGATTACAGAATCTAATTTTTCTTTAATAATTTCAGTATCAGATTTAGGAATTTCAATGCTTATTTTCAGACCTTGATTTTTTCCTTTATCCATAAAATAGCTTAAAAATCCTTGTGTTCTTTGATTTAAGTGATGAACATTTTCCAGATTTTTAGCCAGATTAATAATTAAAATATCTCCATTTTCGGGAATGCCAAAGTCTATTAAATTAGCGGCAACTCTTCCGCCGTGAAAACCATCACTGCCAACATAAGCTAAATAGTTGCTTTTTGATAATTTTGATTCGATAAAAACATATGGAATTCCTTTTTGATCAAGTTTTTCGGTGAAATCAAGACTTTCTTTTGAGAAAATAGGAGAGAATACAACCCCCGAAGGATTAAGCTCTAAAACTGCTTCGGCTTGTTTAATGAAATCTTGTTCATTGTAATGTTCGAAAAAGAAATTTTTAACTTTTACTTGAAATTGTTCTAATTCCAAGGCGGCTTCAGTAATGCCATTTAATGGTCTTTTCCAAAATATATCTTCCTCGGTTGGGCTTGGCAACAAAGATGCAAAAACACATTGCTTTTTAGAAGTAAGTGCTCTGGCAATAAGGTTAGGTTGATAGTTATTTACTTTTGCGATTTCCAGAATTTTATTCTTGGTTTCTTCCGCAACTTCTCCTCGATTGTGGAGTACACGATCTACCGTACCAACAGAAACACCTGCCTGTTCAGCTATGTCTTTTATTCGAATCTTCGCTTTGGTCATTTCTAGTAAATAAAAAAATCAGGAAGGAATTTATCCTTCCTGAAATTAACAAACTCTAACTACAATTATGAAACAAAAGTAATACATTTACTCATAAAAAATTTAGAATCCTAAGGGTAAAGTATTGAGGGGTTTATTGAATTGCGGTTATTCTGTTATTGGCTTGTAATGAGGAACCAAAGATTTCATAATGGCCCAACCAATTAAATAAGCAACCGCACAAATTGAAAAAATGATGAAATAACCTGCTCTGATTCCTTCAAAGCCCATAAACTTCATATTGGTGTTTGCTGCAAAGTCGAAAAGAACTCCAGAACCTTTATTGATACAGAATGAACCTAAACCTCCGGCCATTCCTCCAATTCCGGTAATGGTTGCTATTGATGAACGGGGAAACATATCACCTGTAGTAGAGAAGATATTTGCAGACCATGCCTGATGTGCAGCTCCGGCGATACCAATGATAATAACAGGAAACCAATAAGAATAAGTACCTAAGGGTTGAGCTAATAAAGCCAAAAGAGGGAAGAATGCAAAAATAAGCATCGATTTCATTCGTCCGGCATATGGATCCATTCCTTTTTTATCAACAAAATAAGTTGGGAGCCATCCGCCAATAATAGACAACAATGTGATAGCATATAAAACAAACAGTAATAATTGTGCTGTTGTGCTGTTGGAAGTTAAACCGTAAACATCACTTAAGTAGGCTGGAGTCCAGAATAAAAAGAACCACCAAACACCATCAGTCATGAATTTACCAATAATAAACGACCAGGTTTGTTTGTATTTAAAAGTATCAACAAATGATATTTTCAGACTTTCGTTTGCCGTAGTTTTGTCATCATCACTACTGTCGTCCTGATTAATATATGCTAACTCGGCAGGGTTTACTTTACTGTGTTCGTGAGGTTTTTTGTACATGAACTTCCAAAAGAATATCCAAACAAATCCTAAAGCCCCTATAATAATAAATGCCATTTCCCATCCAAAATGAGAAGCAATTACCGGAATTGTTATTGGAGCAGCCAATGCTCCTATTGTTGCTCCGGCATTAAAAATACTAGTTGCATAAGCCCTGTCTTTTTTAGGGAAATATTCTGCTGTTGTTTTAATTGCAGCCGGAAAGTTTCCAGCCTCACCAATGGCAAGAACAAATCGTGCAAAGACGAAAAGAACTACACTAACATTAATAATTTTAGAGACGTTGCTCACCTGTTTTATGGCTTCTTTTGCATTTTCAAAATCAAGAAACCATTCGCCGCTAACAATACCCGATGTGGCAATACCACAAAAAGCATGTAATACAGCTCCTACTGACCAAATACCAATAGCCCAAATAAAACCTCTTTTTGTGTCCAGCCAATCAATGAACCGGCCTGCAACTAAAAGGCCTACGGCATAAAAAACAGAGAACAAAGCGGTGATATTACCATAGTCGTTATTGGTCCAGTGAAATTCCGGGGCTATAAAATCTTTCCATGTCAGCGAGAGTACTTGCCGATCCATGTAATTAATTGTCGTTGCAAAGAATAGTAATGAACAGATTTGCCACCTGTACTTAGTCATATTTCCTTTTATCTGTATTGCAGTCATTTATTTATCGTTAGAGATTAATAATTTTATTTTTTAAAGACAAACTTTATAAATTTTTGCTTATTCCTAATTCAAGACCTCGTAATTCTGCCAATCCTTTCATTCTGCCGTACAAAGAATATCCTGGGTTTGTCTTCTTTGGAAGATCATCCAGCATTTTATTGCCATGATCGGGGCGCATCGGAATTTGCCAGTCTTTTCGGCCTGATTCTTTACGTTCTTTTTCTTCTATCAGTAAAGCTTTCATTACAGCCGGAATATCAATATCTCCATCAAACAAGTAGTTTTCGAAGAAGTTTCCTTCCTCGTCTCTGGTCACATTTCTAAGATGAACAAAATTGATTCGGGGAGCTAATATCTTTGTCATTTCCGGCAGATCATTAAAATGACCAGCACCAAACGATCCTGTACACAATGTAATTCCATTTGAAACCGAGTCAACTACTTTAGTTAATTCCAGAGCGTCTTCGATGGTGCTTACAACTCTAGGTAAGCCAAGCAAAGCACGTGGCGGATCATCCGGGTGAATGGCCATTCTTACACCTGCTTGTTCGGCAACAGGAATGATTTCCTGCAAAAACTCATGCAGATGTTTTTTCAATTTGGATGCATCAATTTCTTTGTAGCCATCCAATACTCTTTGGAAACTTTCCAAAGTATATGATTCTTCGGCACCAGGGAGACCTGCGATTACATTTCGGGTAATTTTTTCGATTTCGGCTTCCGACATGCTGTCAAACTTTTCCTTGGCACGGGTTACCATTTCAACAGAATAATCTTCATCCGCATTTTGACGCTTTAAAATATAAATATCAAAGGCGGCAAAAGTCACCATGTCGAATTTTAGTGCATTCGATCCATCAGCAAAGTTGAATTCCAAATCGGTTCTTGACCAATCCAAAACAGGCATAAAATTGTAGCAAATGGTTTCAATACCACATTCACCTAAGTTTTTGATGCTCTGCTTGTAATTTTCTATGTATACTTTGTAATTGCCGGTTTGTTTTTTTATATCCTCATGAACTGGCACACTCTCAACCACCGACCAAGTTAGTCCGGCAGCTTCAATTTCGGATGTTCTTTTTTTGATTTCGTCAATGGGCCAGACTTCTCCGTTTGGAATTTGATGAAGAGCCGATACAATACCGGTTGCTCCGGTTTGTCTTATTTCCTGAAGTGAGATTGGATCGTTTGGACCGTACCATCTCCATGTTTGTTCTAATGACATGTTGTTTGTTTTATAGTTAATGGACAAAACGGACAAGAGGTGATTGAATTCTTGTTCCGTTTTGTCACATAAACACGCTAACCTAACTATAATATATAATTAAAACTAAAAAGCCTGTTAAACTCCGCTATACGCACTAAATCCTCCATCAACAGGAATCACAATTCCTGTTACAAATGCCGACCAGTCCGATAGCAGATATAGTAGGGTACCCTGCAATTCTTCAGGAGTACCGTAACGTTCCATTGGTGTATTGTTAATAATTTTTACGCCTCGTGCAGTTGGCTCACCTGTTGATTCATCGGTTAGCAAAAAACGATTCTGATTTGTCAGCAAAAATCCAGGAGCTATTGCATTTACACGTACTCCCATTTTTGAAAAATGAACTGCTAACCATTGCGTAAAATTGTTCACAGAAGCTTTTGCTGCCGAATAAGCTGCAATTCTGGTCAGAGGACGGTAAGAGTTCATCGAAGATACATTTACTATTGAACCTCCTTTTTTCTCAATCATATCCATGGCAAACACCATCGTTGGAAGAATCGTTCCTTTAAAGTTCAAATCAAAAACTCTATCAAAACCCTCCATTTTCATTCCAAAGAAAGTTTCTTCCAGATTTTCAAGATCAGAATCTACCATTTGATCTACACCAGATGTAGCCAGAGGTGAATTCCCTCCGGCTCCATTGATAAGATAATCTACACTCCCCAGCTTATTATTGATTATCCTCTTTGCTTCCTGCAGTGATTCTTTATCAAGTACGCTTGCTGCAACCCCAATTGAAGAAACATTGTATTTGGTTTCAATTTCCTGAGCTAATTTTTCAACAGCATCAGCATTAATATCAATCAATGCCGTTTTTACACCCATTGCAGCCAATGATTTAGCCATAGTAGAGCAAATTACTCCTCCGGCACCGGTAACAACGGCTACTTTATTTCTTAAATTGGTTTCCATTTTGGTTTATTTTCTGATTTCTTTGATGATAGAGACAGCATTTGCAGTTGCAGCTTCAATTGCTTCGTAATTGAATGATCCATCTGAATTTTTCACCATCAGCTGAGATCCCATTCCTACACAATGTACACCAGCATCAAACCATTTCGTTAGGTTCTCTTTTTCTGGTTTTACGCCGCCGGTAGGCATAATTGAAGACCATGAGAAAGGCCCTTTTACGGCTTTTACAAACTCAGGACCACCCACTTGTTCTCCTGGAAATATTTTCACAACCTCAGCACCTAATTCTTCAGCGTATGAAATTTCTGTTAATGATCCACAACCCGGTGACCAGGCTATTTTCCGACGGTTACAAACTTTAGCCATTTCCGCATTTAAGATTGGAGAAACAATAAAATTTGCACCCAACTGGATGTATAATGAAGTTGTACCGGCGTCAATAATAGACCCGACGCCTAAAATCATTTCCGGACATTCTTTAGCAGTCCATTTAATTAGTTCTGCGAAAACTTCATGTGCAAAATCGCCGCGGTTAACGAATTCAAATACGCGGGCACCACCTTTGTAGCATGCTTTAACAATCTCTTTACAAACTTCTATATCTGAATGAAAGAATACAGGAATCATTCCCACTTCTTTCATTTTTAAAGCAACTTCTATTCTTGAATATTGAGCCATTTTTTTTTATTAATTATGAATTGAGAATTAGGAATTATATGTCTGAAGTATTCTTCATTTATAATTCATAACTCATAATTTATCTGGCAACCCGTCCGGATGCATCACCTTCCATTAACTTCACCACTTCGTCAACAGTAACTTGATTGTAATCGCCATAGATTGTATGTTTCAAACAAGATGCTGCAACCGCAAAATTTAGAGCTTTCTGATCATCTTTTGGCCATGTAATTAATCCGTAAATTAAGCCTCCCATAAATGAATCACCGCCACCAACACGATCAACGATGTGTGTTATTTGGTACGTATTATTTGCTTTGTACAATTCTGTTCCATCATATAAAACACCTGTCCACGAATTGTGGTTTGCGCTGATAGATCCGCGTAAAGTGGTAATTACTTTTTTACAACGGGGAAATTGTTTCATGATTTGTTGAGAAACAGATAAGTAAGCTCCTGCTTCAACATGTCCGCCGGTAACATCAACACCTTCTGGTTTGATTCCTAAAACTTTTTCAGCATCTTCTTCGTTTCCTAATATTACGTCGCAGCCGGCAACTAATTCAGGCATCACTTCGTTTGCAGTTTTGCCGTATTTCCAAAGATTTTTTCTGTAGTTTAAATCAGTTGAAACGGTAATACCTCTTTTGTTGGCTTCTTTAATAGCTTGTAAGCAAACGTCAGCAGCACCTTGTGAAATGGCCGGAGTAATACCGGTCCAATGAAACCATGATGCACCTTCAAAAACTTTTTCCCAGTCAATCATTCCGATTTCAAGTTCAGCAGCAGCAGAATTAGCTCTGTCGTAAACCACTTTACTGCCTCGGCTAACAGCTCCAGTTTCCAAAAAATAAATTCCCAAACGATCTCCACCCCAAACGATGTTGTCAACACCAACGCCGTATTTTCTTAAATCCATCATACAAGCGTGGCCAATATCATTCTTTGGAAGACGGCTTACAAAATCAACCTCAATGCCATAATTTGCCAAAGAAACGGCAACATTAGCTTCTCCTCCGCCATAAGTAGCGTTAAAATTATCAACTTGAGAAAATCTAGCATAACCAGGTGTTGCAAGTCTTAGCATGATTTCACCGAAAGTAACTACTTTATTCATCTTTATTATTTTGTTTGAGTAAGATTAAAAATTGAAATAGTTTTTAGCATTATAGTAACAGATTCCCTGCACTATTTCTTTCAACAATTCTTCGTTGTACGGAATTAATCCCTTTTCAACATCGTTACCAATTAGGTTACAAAGAATTCTGCGGAAATATTCGTGACGGCTGTAGCTTAAGAATGATCTGGAGTCAGTTAGCATTCCAACAAAGCGACTTAAAAGTCCAAGATTAGAAAGTGCATTCATTTGTTTCTCCATGCCATCTTTCTGATCCAAAAACCACCATCCTGATCCCCATTGAATTTTACCAGCGATCTCACCATCCTGAAAATTCCCCAACATGGTTGCATAAACTTCGTTATGCGCAGGGTTTAGATTGTAAAGAATGGTTTTGGTTAATTTCTCTTCCGTTGCCAATCGATTTAGGAATTTTGACATGTCTTCAGCTACCAATTTGTCCGCAATTGAATCGAATCCGGTATCGGCACCTAATTTGTTGAACATTCCGGTGTTATTGTTACGAATAGCACCAATATGGAATTGCTGAACCCATCCTTTTGAATGATCCAAAACAGCAAATTCATACAACATTGCTGATTTGAATTTCAAAACGTCTGACTCGATTAATTCTTCACCTTTATGGATTTTTGCAAAGATTTCAGTGGCTTCATCATTTGTATATTCAGCGGCAAAAAATTGCTCTAAACCATGATCGGAAGCCTTACAACCCATTTCAGCAAAGAAATCATGTCTTTTTTGAAGTGCCGAAAGTAAATCTTCAAATGTGTTGATTTCCATTTCGGAAGCAATTGCCAGTTTGTTGATGTATGCGTTGTATTCTGATGCATCATCAACAGCCATTGCTTTATCTGGTCTCCATGATGGAACCACTTTGGTTTCAAATCCGGAATCTTTAATTGCTTTATGATATTCCAACGAATCGGCAGGATCGTCGGTTGTACCGATAACTTCAACATTGGCTTTGCGAATTAAGCTTCTGCATGAAAACTCAGGAGTATTCAATTTTTTATTGCACTCGTTCCAGATTTCCTCTGATGTATCAGGACTTAATATTTTTTCAATGCCAAATGGTTTTTTTAGCTCCAAATGTGTCCAGTGGTAAAGAGGGTTGCGCAATGTATAAGGAACAGTACAAGCCCAATTTTCGAATTTCTCTCTGTCAGAGGAAGATTCTCCGGTGACACCTTCTTCTTTTATACCGTTGGTTCTCATAGCTCTCCACTTGTAGTGGTCACCATATAACCATATCTGAGTCATGTTTTCAAATTGCTTATCATCCGCTATTTCTTTTGGGGAAATATGGCAGTGATAGTCGATAATTGGAAGATCGGCTGCAAATTCATGATACAGTTTTTTCGCTGTATCGGTCTCAAGAATAAAATCTTTGTCTAAAAATTTCTTCATCGATATTGTATCAAATAAGTTTCGTTTTCGCACACGGGAGTTTGTAAAAAAAATGTTTAAAACGATTGTTTAAATAATAAAAACCTTTTCAAAGTTTAAATCTAAAATACTTCCGTGTTCGGACACGAAGATAGTGAGGTTTTTTATTTATAGCAAACGAGTGGGTGATTTTAAATTAAATTTATTTAAGGTATAGCTGATTTTAATTCGTTATAATAGTCAATGCTAATCAATGCAAATCCTTTGGAATTGGTGAAATACCACATGTTAAAGAGTGTCGTAAATGATGTGGTGAATTGTAATAATGAATGCATTATTTAAATTGTATCTAGTTAATAATAAGGGGATTTGTATTTATTGTTTTGCTTGGTAAGTTAATTATTGATTTTATGAACAGGTATTTCTATGAAATCTGTTTTTCAAAACTTTTATATTTCGAATACAATATTTTGATTTTATGGATTGTAGAGAGCCGTATAGCGATCATAACCATTATATCATAGCTGTTTGCAGTTCTAGTATATTTTGAGGTTTTTTTATAGTTTAGAGGCTTCATTAGTATTATTTGTTTATTTTAACAAGCTTTAGTGAAATTTAACTGTCTGCATGAATTTTGAATTTAACTAAATGATTGCCGAGAGTGTATTTTTTGCTTAATCTGCTATTAAAAGCTGAATGGAATTATGTTAGTATTCCATTAGTTTATTCTGTATGATTTTTTAGTCATTATAAAACCTACTGGAACCTTATGAAATTGCTGAGTGTTATTATTTTCTTTATTGGTATTTCATTCAATGTTTATTCAAATAAGAATGAATCGTATGTGTTTAAGCATATTTCTGTTGAAGATGGTTTGTCTAATAATTTTGTGAAGAGTATCTATAAAGATCATTTTGGTTACTTATGGTTTGGTACATTGGATGGAATTAACAGGTACGATGGAGCTGAAATAAGAACATTTAGTGATTATTTCCCGAAAAATACGACAAGTGTTACCTCTATCTTTGAAGATTGTCATGGTAAAATGTGGATTGGTACAGAAACAGGACTTTTTTACTGGGATAGAATAGGCAGTACGTTTACGAAATTTAACAATGAAAAATTAGGGGATAAAAGAATTGATAAAATATTGGGTTATGGTAAGGATAGCTTGTTATTTTTTTCAGGCAGCGATTTCTTTTTTATAGATTCTCAATCGTTTGAGTTAAGCTCCATTTCCTTTCATAAGGATATTCATAATTTACTTAATCATATAACTGATTTTTATGTGGAGGATGATCAATTATATATTTCTACAGAAGGTGGGTTTATTGAATATGATTTAGTGGCTAGAAGTTCGTTGCTGTATAATGAATCAAATTTTGGTGAAGATGATTGTTTACATTTCTCACGCATTACGAAGCATAATAATTTACTTTTTTTTGGTACTCCAGATAAAGGGGTGATAAGTTTTAATCTTGAAACCAGGAAATTTTCGGAAATAGCGGGTACAGAGGGAAGTATTGTTTTATCACTTTCATGTTCTGAAGATTGTTTATTTATAGGCACAGATTCGAATGGATTATTAGTTTATGATTTTAAGCAAGAGCAAATTAAAAGAATTGAACATGATGACAATTTCCCATCCTCCATTTCTTCTAATGCTGTATATTCAATATTGATAGATGAAAATAAGACTTTATGGACTGGAACCTATGCCGGAGGGGTTAGTTTTTCTTCTTTGAAAGACAATAGTTTTAAAATATTAAATTCGGTAAGAGACGTTTCGTTTTTTAATAAAAGCGTTAGATCCTTGTGCTTTTGCGATTCAGTGCGATTGATCGGAACCAGAGATGGTATGTATGTGTTAAATGGTCAAGAGAGAGTTAAGTATTTTTCAATGCAAAACTCTGTATTAAAAGCTAAAATTATATTGTCAATGTTTCAGTATAATACTGAAACAGTATTGGTAGGAACATATAGTGGAGGTATATACGTGTATTCTCTTAAAACCGAAAGTTTAAAAGAATGGAAGGCGGATTGGTTTAGTGGGCAGTGCATTTATGCATTTGAGCAGGATAGCCATGGAAATTTATGGATAGGTACTTTAGATGGGGTTTTTAAAGTTCATGATAATAACGTAACGAAGTACGATGCTCAAAATAGCCCAATTCAGGAAAAATTAGTATATGCTTTAAAAATTGATCGTTTGAATCGTTTGTGGGTTGGTACTGATAAAGGAGTTAAAGTTTACAGTAATTTGAATAATAAATTAGTGCAGGTAACTGATTTTAAGTCTTTGTCTGGGTATAAGGCAAGCAGCTTTTATTGCGACTTGGGAAATATGATGTGGGTTGCTGTAGAAAAGCATGGACTTTATGGCATTAATGAAGATCTTGAGGTTGAACTTAGTATCTTGAAAGAAGATGGTTTATGTGATAACTCTGTTTCAAGTATTATTGAGGCTGATGCCGGGGAATATTGGATAAGCACTTTAAAAGGAATAAGCCGTTATAGTTCATATGATCATTCGTTTGATAATTTCTTCTTTTCAAATGGTTTGCCTGGTTTGGTGTTTAATCCAAATGCTGTAATTAAAGACCAGTTGGGAACTCTTTGGTTTGGAAATGAAAAGGGATTGGTATACTTTGATCCCAAGTCTATTAAGGAAAGTACGGATGAAAATAATTTAGTACTTACTGATATTTATATTGGAGGCAAACAGATTAATGAGAATTTAGTCAATAAACTTGATATTCCGGTTGAAAATGTTGAAGTTTTAAGATTAAGAGGAAAAGACAATAATATTGGTTTCAGATTTATCAATTTGTTTGTGCCACTTGCTGCAGAAACCAGATATGCTGTAAGGTTGGAGAAAAAGAATTCTGATGACAGTGAATGGATAAAATTGGATTATCAAAGAAAGGTGTACTTTAATTCTTTAAAACCAGGAGAATATAAATTTTATATGGGGGTTGTGGATAGAGCAGATTCGGTGTTGGCTGATAGTGTGAAAGTTTTAAGAATTCGAATTGCTTCTGAATGGTATCAGAGTCTTGCCGTTTTTTTGGCTGTGCCCCTTTTTTTAATCATGGCTGTTTTTCTTTTTATTTACTTGATAAAAAAAGCCCGTAAAAAATTGGCATCGTATAACGATCAGACTAAAGAAAAGTATGAGTTTTCGCGTTTGGATGAATCTCACAGCAGTAAACTTTTTTCAGAAATTAAAAATTATTTGGTTTCCTCGCAGCTATATTTAAATTCGGAATTAAAAATTGCAGATCTTGCTAAATTAATGAATTACTCCACTCAGGAGATTTCGCAGGCAATCAATCAAAATTTTGGACAGGGATTTACCGATTTTATCAATCATTATCGGGTATTGGAAATTAAAAAGGAAATGAAAGATCCGGCAAACAAGAATTTAACTCTAACTGCAATTGCCGAGAAATGTGGATTTAATTCAAAATCATCCTTTTACAGGGCATTTAAAAAAGTGTCTGGTCAAACCCCAGCTGAATATTGGTCTGAAATACACGACAAGTAAGCTGATAAATTTCATGAAATATGAAACAAATGTAAGGCAAATAGCTTATCTGTTGTTATATCTTTAATTTTGAGGATAGCATTGTGATAAGTAGTTTATTGAATCTTTATACTTTGTGCTGCTGCTTGTGTTAAGAAAACATTAAGTGAAAAAAAATGACTCCTTGAGCTCCTTTTAAATTTTCGTGATGACAAAATAATTGGCAAAAATTGACATTTTAAGTCGAATATTGTCAAGTTTAATGAATCTATTGCCTCTTTTTTATTTTCTCAAAATACAGCTTGATAGAGATTGTTTTCAAGTACTTATATTGAGTGTCAGATTGTAATATGACGCCTTTTTCGTTTTGTAAGTGGTAAGTAATTAGAGTGTTGTATGTTTTCAAATTTTTCTATCTCTATTTGTCTTTAATGTTCTGCCGTGGTGTTTCATTTTAAAATGACACAGTATAAAGTTTGTTTCATTGTATAACTCCAAACCTATTTTCAGCAATTAAAGTTTACAAATATTAACAATTGATCTAGTTTTGATGACACCAACGTTAACGTTTGCGTTTTGACGTAACATGATAAAACTAGTAAGTATTGTCTTCTAAATTAATATGAACTTAAACTTAATTTTCATGATTAAATCTATTAACTGTTGCAGCAAAAGGAATAGCAGATTGCTCAACATTAAAATCTGGTTTAAACCTATTGTAGTAGTATGTTTACTGATGCTGCAGGTGTTAAACGTGCAGGCAGTGTCTGCCAAGGATAGTGTCGGCGAAAGTAAGGCCGAAACCATGCAGGTTGAAAAGAAAGTCAGCGGTAAGGTGATAGATGATCAGGGTTTTCCGGTTCCTGGTGCTTCTGTAGTTATAAAGGGAACAACAATCGGAACAATTACCGATATTGATGGTAATTATGCAATTACTTCCGAAATAGGATCTGTTTTGATATTTTCTTTTATAGGGATGGAAACGCAGGAGGTAGTGGTTGGCGATCAATCGCTTGTTAATATCACTCTTCTTACTTCATCTATTGGCTTGGAGGAAGTGGTGGCCGTAGGTTATGGTATGCAAAAGAAATCTACAATGACTGGCGCTGTGGAACAGGTGTCTTCTAAGGCACTTGAAAGTAGAGCTGTTTCTAACCCAGTACTTGCATTGCAAGGCCAGACTCCTGGTTTGACAATCACCAGAACATCTTCCCGTCCTGGTAATGAGGATATAAATATGCAGATTCGTGGAGCTACTTCTGTAAATGGGGTTAGCCCGTTAGTGGTTATCGATGGAGTACCTGCAGCAACCGGTAATGCATTTTTTTCAATGAATCCCGATGATATTGAAACGGTGACGGTATTAAAAGATGGAATGGCTGCCATTTACGGATCGAGGGCTGCCGGTGGTGTTATTCTTGTAACAACAAAGAGGGGTAAAGGCAAAATGAAAGTTGATTACACCGGAAATGTGCGTATTAATACACCCGGTATTAAAACTCCTACTGCAAATATGCAGGAATATGCGACTTTGTGGTTAGATGCTAATGCACAGGAAACATCACCTCTTTGGTGGTTTGCCGGAAAGGACGAAATGTTGAGAATGCAGCAGGGAATTGAAGGAATATATTCTACGACACACTGGGGCGACATATTTATTGGTCAGGGTGACAGATATCCTGAATTGTTTCAGACACGTACTTCCCAACAGCATTCTTTAAGTGTTTCAGGATCATCAGATAAAACGAACTATCGTTTTTCAGTTGGTTATGCCAATAATGTGGGTAATCTTGCTACCGCTTACGACGGGCAAAAACAGTACAACCTAAAGTTGAATTACGATTTTAAAGTTTCTGATAGAATAACTTTAACGTCAGGTGTTACTTATCAGAAAGATCATACATCTTCCCCTTCAGGAGGGATCGACTGGTCAATGACTTCTCAGGATCCTCCGTTTTTTCCGGCTAAAAATCCTTATGGACAATGGCATTCTAATTTTGGAAATGCAGGGAATCGAAATGCGACAGCTCTAACTACCGATGGTGGAAGAGATGATAAATATAATAGCTTAACAAGAATTGATTTGAAAGTTAATGTTAAACTAATAAAAGACCTTGAATTTGAAAGTTCTGCTTCAATTCAGGAAAACCAATTTAGAAGGGAAATTTATAAATTGACTGTTCCGCTTTATACGTGGGATGGAGATCCAGCTGCCGGTTCGCTTAATTCAACCTCCAGTATCAGTGCTGAGACTCAAAATATTTACTATCAAAATTACAATTCTTTATTGCGTTATACCAAAGAGTTGGGCAATCATCGTATTTCAGCTTTGGCAGGTGTTTCTGCAGAAAAGAACGAATTTAAGAAACTGTTTGCCTCTCGTTCACCCATTACAGACAATGGAGTGTACGACCTTAATGCGGCAGATTATACCGACAAAGCCGGCAATAGCGGTGGTAGAAACCAATGGGGATTGTATTCTTACTACAGCAGGTTAAATTACAGCTATAATGATACCTACCTGTTTGAAGTACTTGGACGCAGCGATGCATCTTCTAAGTTTGCAGATGGTTCAAGGACAGCTAATTTCTTCAATGTTTCCGGAGGTTGGGTATTAACGAACGAAGATTTCGTGAAAGATCTTAACCTAAGTGCAATTGATTTTTTGAAGTTAAAGGTCAGTTATGGTGAAACCGGTTTGCAGTCTGGTATTGGTTTGTATGATTATTATTCAACCATTGGTTTAGGTACTGTTGTTTTAGGAAGCACTCCTGCAACTCAACCTTCGGCCGGTATAAGTGGAAATGGATTAAGTATGGATCCTTCAACTACCTGGGAACGTGTAGCGATGAAGAATATTGGTTTTGAAATGCGTTTGTTGAACAACCGCTTGTCTGCCGATTTTAACTATTACGAAAAACTCAATGATGGGATGTTAATTAGACAGACCTATCCTTCTATACTAGGAGGAACAGCTCCATATTCAAACAGTGGTGAATTAGAAGTAAAAGGTTGGGAAGCAATCGTGAATTGGAGAGATAAAATTGGTGATTTTACTTATAACATAGGTTTTAATATTACCGACAGTCGCAACAAGCTTGTTTCATACGAAGGAGCAACGACCTTTAATGCAGGATTGAATGATAGAATAATTGGTCGTCCTCTGGGTTCCTGGATGATGTATGAAACAGATGGATTTTTACAAAGTCAGGATGAAGTAGATGCCTACTATGCCAAATATACAGGTGGTTTGAGTGGGGATGCAGATTTAACGGCTTTGAAAGCAAGTGATCCTACAGCAACTTTACGCCCGGGTGATGTTAAAAAGGTTGATTTGGATGGCAATGGTTATATCAGTGCATTGGGAGATCCTGCTAAAGATAAAGGCGATTTGAAATACATGGGGGATAATGCTCCGCATTTTGTTTTTGGTTTGAATTTGGGTGCTTCGTGGAAAGGTTTCGATTTTAACGCTTCCTTCCAAGGAGTAGGCAAACAGTATATCCAACGAGGAGATTATTTGGCATACCCATTTAATGCAATTTGGTGCAATCAAAACGCTTCTTTTATTGGGAAAACATGGGCACCTGAAAATACAAATGCGTATTATCCGCGCTTAAGTACGTATACTAAACGTAACGAGTACAATTATAAAAACAATGATTTTATGTTACAAAATAACCGTTACATCCGCTTAAAATCATTGATTATAGGTTATACTTTACCAAAGGAGTGGCTTGCAAAAGCAAATATTGAGCGGGCAAGAGTATTTTTCTCTGGTAATGACTTGTGGGAAAGTACTTCGATTAAAGATGGTTACGATCCCGAACAGGGGATGGGTTCAAACAACGCAGGATACCCATTTATGAGAACATGGTCATTAGGTGTTAATCTTAGCTTCTAGCCTAATTTATTAATTGATCAAAAACAAATTATAATCATATGAAAAAAATATCAATTCTTATAGTTATCGGTTGCCTGATTATACTGGCAGTTTCATGCAGGAATGATTTTCTGGATTTGGCTCCGCAGGATCAACTGACCGAAGCATCATATTTTAAAAATCCTGATCAGTTTAAAGCTTCCACAGCTTCATTTTATGATAAGATGATAAGTTGGAAAAATGTCGACGGTGTTAATGTTTTCGGTTTCATGGATTTTGGATCTGATCTTTCTTCCAATGTAAAGGACCGTGGTTATGCCGGACAAGGGAGTTACGGACTTGGTTCTCTTACTTTACCAGACAATGATCAGTTTTGGGATAATTCTTACAAATATATTCGCAGTGTAAACCTTCTACTTGAAAAAGCCAGAGCCTATGAAGGCGATAAGGATGATATCAAACAGTATGTGGCTGAATCAAAATTTTTTAGGGCATGGCATCACTTCTTTTTACTGCAGCGTTTTGGAGGTGTTCCAATTGATACTGTAGTAATTGATTTGGATTCACCGGAATTGTATGGTGCGCGAAATAGTCGATACGAGGTTGTAGACCAAGTTCTTGCTGATTTGAATGCTGCGATTCCAAATCTGCCTACCGAACAGACTATTCCTGATGCAGACAAAGGGCGCGTGAGTAAATGGGCAGCCGAGGCATTTAAAGCCCGTGTTGAGCTTTATGAAGCTGCCTGGCGGAAATATACCGGTACTACTACCGATTTTACAGGTTCTGCCGGGCCCGCTAAAGATCAGGTTACAGAATTTTTGACTGATGCTGTGGCTATGGCAAAAGATGTAATGGATCATGGAGGATACGAGTTGTGGGATTACAACACCGGATTAAACAACAGGAGTAATTTCTACTTGTTCACGATTGACGGAACTGGTTCAAACCCTATGGGATTGGATAAGCCAAGCAATAAGGAATTTATTCTACAAAGTGTATACGACTATGAGTTACGTCAAAGTGCTGTTCAAATTACCCGTGAATCATGGAGATTAACACCTAGCCGAAAACTGATGGACATGTATTTGTGTACCGATGGTTTGCCTGCTGATAAATCGCCTTTGTTCCAGGGATATTCCGATGTAAGCAAGGAATTTGAAAACAGGGATTACCGGATGATATCCAATGTTTTGGGAGATGAATCTATACCTGCTGCAGGGGCTGTGAGTTTAACCGATGGGGTTCTCTATGGTTTTGGTAATTTTAAATTTACGAGCTGGAATTTTACAGAAAATTCTTATCGTCCGGATAACACAGAATCATCAAACTATCCTCAAATACGTTTGGCCGAAGTTTTTATGATTTATGCTGAAGCATTGTATGAATTAAACGGTAGTATTAGTGATGCTGACCTTGACATTTCTATCAATTTAATTCGGAAAAGAGCTGGTGTTGCAGCATTAACAAATAACTTGGTTTCTGCTAATGGCTTAGACATGTTAACTGAAATCAGACGTGAAAGAGCATTGGAAATGTACAGCGAAAACAATCGTTTTAATGATTTGAAACGTTGGGGTATTGCTGAAACTGAATTGAACCAGAATGTTTGCGGTATGGTAGTAGGCGATGCTTCTTATCCAACCGATTTTAAGGATGCAGCGGGTGTTGCGACAGATAAATACACTCCAAATAAATATGGGTATGGCGAAACTGTTGTAAAAACTGCAGATGGCGACTTGAATTGCCTTGTGATAATGCCTGCTGCCAGCCATGATTTTCAGCGGAAACATTATTTGTTCCCATTACCAACACAACAGTTGCTGTTAAATCCAAATCTTGTTCAAAATACTGGATATTAGGAGTATTGTAATATTTAATTAAAACATAGTATTTATGAAATCATATATAAAAAACATCCAATTCTTAGTGGTGTTTATGGTCTTAGCAGTCATATATAGTGGTTGCGATAAAGATCCCGAGATAAAGATGTATACTTATCCTGCTCCTCTTCCAACTGGGTTTAGCCCAGCCAGCGGATATGCAGGTACTTTGATTACAATTGAAGGTTCTGATTTTGGGGATTATAAGAACGCAGTCTCAGTATTTTTTAATGGTGTTGAGTCCGATTTGATCGTTTCATGTAAAGATGATGAAATCGTAGCACAAGTTCCTGACGGTGCTATTTCTGGGAAAATATCATTAAAAGTATGGACGGAAATAATTGATTCTATTGGTTCATATGTAGTTATACCATCTTCTGAGGTATCTTATTTAAGCTCTGAAAGGGGTAAACCAGGCGATGAAATTTCAATAATCGGTGAAAAGTTCGGCACTAATTTGGCAGATGTGCAAATTTTTATTGGTGATGCAGAAGCTGTAGTAATTTCAGTTTCAGATAATGAAATAAAATTCACAATTCCTGATGCCAGCTCTGGAGTATTGACATTATATGTAGGTACGCAAGTGATTCCTGTATCATATTTCCTTATTGGAGATGAACTGTTAACGGGTACACTTATTGGACATAGTAGTTCATGGGGCGATAATCCGGCTACATATATTACTGCAGCAGTTGATGGAGATATAACCACTTTTGTTGATGGTGCAACCAAAACTGGTTATGTAGGTTATGATGTTGGCGAAGGAAAAACAGCATTATTAACTTCCGTTCGTTATGTGCCGCGTGCATCTCATCCGCAACGTATGACTGGCGGAGAAATTCGTGGAGCAAATGATCCTACACTTTTTGATGCTGTAACATTATATACAATTACAGAAGAGCCAACTGTTGAGGTTTATACTGAGGCGGCTATTACTACCAATGAAAGTTATCGCTACATCTACTATTACTCAGCTGAGGGAAACTGTAATATCGCCGAAATTGAATTCTATGGGAATATTACTGATGCGGTTATACCAGAAGGAAAATTTATGTTTGAATTTGATGATCCAACTGCAGCTAATTATTGGGTAGGCGTAAACAGCTCGACTCCCACAAATGTAATTGAAGATGGGAAATTAAAAGTGACTTTTAATGCAAGTCAGTTTGAAGGAACAAACAAACGTCGTGCCGATTTAAAATATGTTGAAGGAGGAATTTTCCCAGGCGATTCTCCAACAGGAGCATGGAGATATTCATCAGAGTATCCTATTCTGGCTTATAAAATTTCGTTTACAGGCACAGGTGCTGCGGCTCCGGTTGCGGGTAATATTAAATTAGATAGGTTTGATAATAAAAACAATTCATATTTAGTAGACTTCATTTCAGACAACGTTATCTATTATGATATATCTACTGTAATTACTGAGAGTCAGGATTTAGCTTCATGGCAACTTAAGATTGCAGATATAACGTCGACAGAAGAAACAGGTTATGAGGTAGATTGGATAAGAACATTTAAAAATAAAGAAGAGTTACAGGCATTTATTGGTCAGTAAGTAATTATTAAAAATCATGCCTGAGCATATAGTACAGGCATGATTTTTCAAAAAATTAGGAATAATACTTTAACTCATGAAAAAAATATTTATTGCATTTTTAGTTGTCCTGCCATTTCTCATTTTTGGTTGCGGTGGCGGAGATGGATCTGCTGTCGTTGTGGAAGAAGAAAAACCACCAGTTGTAGAGGAAGAAGAATTTCCGATTGATCAAAACAAAACTTTTATACATCCGGGAATGCTTCATACAAAGTCTGACTTTGACCGAATAAAGTTGAAGGTTAAAGCAAATGCTGAGCCATGGCTGGCTGGCTGGAATATGCTGATTAAAAATGCGCACGCCAGCTTATCTTATAAGCCAAATCCTGTTGTAAAACTGATTCGGGGAGGAAATTCTGCGGAAGAACCGGAAGCTGATAATTACAGTCGTGCATTTAACGATGTTGCAGCGGCTTATCAGTGTGCTATCCGTTGGAAAATAACAGGTGATGATGCTTATGCCGATAAAGCTGTTCAGATTTTAAATGTATGGGCATCTACTTGCGAAAGAATTAGTGGGAACTCTAATGTAATGCTGGCAGCAGGAATTTATGGCTATCAGTTTGCTAATGCTGCAGAAATTCTGAGGGACTATGAAGGATGGGAAAGTGCAGATTTTGAAGCTTTTAAACAATGGTTGCTGGATGTTTTCTATCCACTTAGTTCTGATTTTTTAGTTCGGCATAATGGCACTTGTATTAGTCATTACTGGGCAAATTGGGATTTAGCAAATCTTGCTGATATAATGGCTGTTGGTATATTGACCGACCGGGCAGATATTTATAATGAGGCCATTGATTATTTAATTAATGGAGATGGCAATGGACAACTAAAAAAAACAATTTATTTTATTCATCCTAACGGACTGGGTCAAATACAGGAAAGTGGGCGTGATCAAGGGCATGCGCAATTATGTATTGGCCTGCTTGGAACGATTTGCGAAATGGCCTGGCACCAAGGAGATGATTTGTATGGTTATGATGATAATCGGGTACTGAAAGGAGCTGAGTACGAAGCAAAGTATAATTTTGCAAATTTAAGTGTTCCTTTTGAGCCTTATAATAACTGTGAAAATTGGAGTAGTACTGAAATTAGTCCTGATGGAAGAGGTAGTTTCCGTCCGATCTGGGCTAGATTATACAATCATTATGTTGTAGAGCAAGGACTTTCTGCTCCATATATTGAGTTGGCAGCTCGGGTGCACCTCCCAGAAGGTGGAGGTGGCGATTACGGACCAAACAGTGGAGGTTTTGATAATTTGGGTTTTGGGACACTAATGTATTCATTGGAAAAATAAATTAGGAAATGTTTAAATCAATTTAAAAAAAATATATCTATCCTATTTTTTTGTGAGATTCTTGTGGGTGAGTTGTGAAAATGATAGCATGGTTATGGTTCATGATTCAAGCAATGACGACATTGTTGTTACCATCAATACAGTTTTTGTCTATCCTATTACACCATGGATAATTTCGACAGGATAAAAGCGAAAGTGAATGATGCGAGGAGCCATACCCGTTCGAATGGAATAAGTTAGTTGCGAATAGTCTTTTTCTTCACCATGCAAGGTCTCATCAAAATGCCATTTGTTGAAAAGTTTCAGAGGATTAAAGTCATGCTAAAAAAGCAATTGGGATTCCTGGTGCCTGATTAATATGAAACAACTACAGAAATCCATAGCAAGTTTGAATAGGTAGATGAAAGAATCGGTTTTACAGACAGAAAGTTGATGTAATCCGTTTCCTAAAAGAATAAAAAGAATGGAAAAAAGATTTAATAAAATTGTAACTCTCTTTGCAGGTCTTGGACTATTGGTTTCATGTGTTTCCGAAAATAAGATAGAAGAAACTTTTGGAGTAAAAAAACTGGTGGATAACTGCGTTGAAAAAACTATATTGACTATTAACGGCTTGACTGATGCAGATAGTCTGCCACGCAATATTTTGCAGGGACAAACAGAATGGAATAAGGTTGGTATTCATGACTGGACTAGTGGTTTTTGGCCTGGAATTTTATGGTATGCGTACGAAGCCTTAGGCGACTCAACAATTTTGAGTAATGCCCGTAAGTTTACGGAGCCTTTGTATGGGGTGTTGGATGTTCCTGTAGACAATCATGATTTGGGTTTTATGCTGAATTGTAGTTTTGGCAATGGTTACAGACTAACGAAGGATTCTGCTTATCATGATTTTTTGCTTGTGGCAGCAGATTCGTTAGCTACCCTGTTTAATCCTAAAGTAGGAACAATTCTTTCGTGGCCTGCCATGGGTGAAAAAATGGGTTGGCCTCATAATACCATTATTGATAACATGATTAATTTGGAGTTGCTATTCTGGGCATCGAAAAACGGAGGCAGTCACGATTTGTATGATATGGCGGTACGTCATGCTGAAACCTGCATGAATACTTTGGTTCGACCTGACTATACTATTTATCACGTAGCTGTTTTCGATACCATTAACGGGCATTTTATTAAAGGTGTGACTCATCAGGGTTATAGCGACAATTCGATGTGGACCCGCGGACAAGGATGGGGAATATATGGTTATACTATGGTTTACAGAGAGACAGGCAATGAAAAATTTCTGGATTTGGCAGAAAAGCTTGCTGATAAATTTATTGAGCGATTGCCCGAAGATGGAATACCATATTGGGATTTTGATTGCCCATCTATACCCAATGCACCTAAGGATGCCTCAGCAGCAGCTGTTGCGGCCTCGGCAATGTTGGAACTTTCGACTTTTATGAAAAACGAAGAATTAACAACTAAATACAAGGATGCTGCTGTTTCCTTGCTAACCAGATTATCATCAGATGATTATTTGAGTAAGGATAAAAATAAAGCAATGCTGATGCATTCTACAGGACATTATCCAAATGGAAGTGAAATTGATGCTTCGATTATTTATGCTGATTACTATTACATGGAGGCTTTAGTGCGGTTGAAGAAAATGAACGCTAAATTGTTATCAGATAAGTAGGGTTGAAGAGTTAGAAACAGATAAAATGAAACGAGCAATGATAAAAATGTTTCTCACACACGAGGATGACTATTAGAGCGAGTTCCATATGACAACTGAAAAACAAAATTATAATCACATGAAAAAATATTTGGAGAACTGCAGTATAAATTTAAAATCAGGCTATTTCTTTATGAGGATATTGATACTGACCTTATTTATGGTGAGTACAATCTCTATTAAACCGGCGTATTCAATTGATAGCTTACTAGTTTATCCTGCTCCTGAAGGCGCAATTCTGAATAATAATTTTACCGTTAGTGTGAGAATTCCCGGTAAGGAATGGCAGGAGATTTCTTCGTATTTGGTTAAAGTGGATGAAGTAAAAGAAGCCAATCATCATGTCGAAAATGCTTCGATGAGTTATTTCGACTTTTCAGGAGAAGTTGAAGTTGCTGTAACATTTAATAAAGGAACTATTCATTCAGGTCGGGTGCGTCCGCTGTCATACGGTATTGAATCACAGATAACAGGGAATACTTTACTATTTAAATTGAATAGTCCCCAAAATCTTTCGGTTGAAGTGAATGGTGACATTTTTCACAACCTCCATCTGTTTGCCAACCCAATTGATGAATTCATTCCTAATAAAGAAGATTCTAACCTGATTTATTTTGGTCCAGGTATTCATAGAATTAAAGGAGGTAAACTAAAAGTAGCATCTGGCAAAACAGTATACTTGGCGGGGGGAGCCATCCTGATGGGGCAGGTTCTTATCGAGGGGGTTCATGATGTGAAGTTACTCGGGCGCGGAATAATCGACCACTCTGTTAAAATGGGCGTTCGGATTGCCAATTCTCAAAATGTTGAGGTCGAAGGTATTTTTTGTACCCAGTGTGCCACAGGAGGATCTGATTCTGTAGTTATCCGTAATGTAAAAAGTATAAGTTACTATGGTTGGGGAGATGGAATGAATGTTTTTGCCAGTAATAATGTTTTATTCGATGGTGTTTTTTGCCGAAACTCGGATGATTGCACAACGATTTACGGAACCCGCCTTGGTTTTATTGGAGGGTGCAAAAACATTACCATGCAAAATTCAACACTCTGGGCAGACGTTGCCCATCCCATCCAAATTGGAACCCATGGAAACACGCTAAATCCAGATGTACTGGAAGATTTGAATTACATTAATATCGACATTCTCGACCATAAAGAAACCCAAATTGATTATCAGGGTTGTATGAGTCTGAATGCCGGGGATAGCAACATGATTAGGAATGTGCGGTTTGAGAATATTCGGGTTGAAGATTTTCGACAAGGACAATTGGTTAATCTGCGGGTTTTCTTTAATAGTAAATATTGTACTTCTCCCGGACGGGGCATTGAGAACATTCTTTTTAAAAACATTACTTATAACGGGAATAATTCTGAAATTTCTATTATTTCAGGTTATGATGAAACCCGAAAAGTTAAAAACATTGTTTTTGAGAACCTATTAATCAATGGTAGATTGATTACTGATGATATGCCGGGAAAACCCAAATGGTTCAAAACAGGTGATATGGCAAGGATTTATATTGGGGAACATGTCGAGGGAGTTGTGTTTAAGGCCAAATAAGAATATAATCAAGATAAACTTGGAATGTATACACTCCTCTGCCAGTCGGGTAAATGTGCCTAATGTTGGGCTTGTTTATAATTTAAAAACTATAAAATAGATTCAGCATGAAGATTTTTTTCACAGATCACAGATTCGGTTTAATATTAATTAGTTTATTGATAATTGCATCCCTTTTGGGATGCAATTATAATGAAAAACCATCATCAAAAAATGAGTATACAAATACATCCAATTATGTCTCAAAAGTATGGAAATCAGATAATGAAGATGGCACCTACACCAATCCAATACTGAATGCAGATTATTCCGACCCGGATGTGATTCGCGTTGGAGACGATTATTTCATGACCGCTTCCAGTTTTAACTGTAGTCCGGGCTTACCTATTCTTCATTCAAAAGATATAGTAAACTGGAAAATTGTAAACTACGCCTTGCCTCATCTCAATTATAAAGAGTGTTTTGATGTACCTCAGCATGGGAAAGGAGTATGGGCGCCCTCCATTAAATTTCATAACGGAGCCTATTATATTTACTGGGGCGATCCCGATTGGGGAATTTATATGGTAAAAACCAACAATCCTTTTGGCAAGTGGAGCAATCCTGTTTTGGTAAAAGAAGCAAAAGGTGTCATCGATCCAAGTCCGCTTTGGGATGAAGATGGTAATGTGTATCTGGTAACTGCATGGGCAGCAAGCCGGGCCAATATAAACAGTGTGCTTACCATCTGGGAAATGAATGCAGAGGGCACAAAAATTATTTCTGAAGGAAAGCATGTTTTCGATGGACACGAAAATCATCATACTGCAGAGGGGCCTAAGTTGTACAAAAAAGATGATTACTATTACATTTTTGCACCAGCAGGCGGAGTGTCAACCGGCTGGCAACTGGTGTTGAGATCGAAAGATATTTACGGACCATATAAAGAGAAAGTCGTGTTAGCACAAGGGAAAACGGATATCAACGGGCCACACCAGGGAGCTTGGGTAGAAACGCAGACGGGAGAATCGTGGTTTGTACATTTTCAGGAAAAAGGCGCGTATGGACGAATTCTTCATCTTCAACCCGTTAATTGGGTTGAAGGTTGGCCGGTTATGGGAATTGACAACGATGGAGATGGTTGTGGCGAACCGGTATTAACCTATAAAAAACCTAATGTCGGGAAGAACTATCCAATCAACACCCCGGCAGAAAGTGATGAGTTTAACGATGGTAAACTTGGTTTGCAATGGCAATGGGCAGCCAACCACTCCATTAAATGGATGGTGCATCTGCCGGGGCAGGATTATTTGCGCTTATTGGCATATCCAAAACCTGAAACTACAACTCCTTTGTGGATGATCCCTAACCTTTTGATGCAGAAATTTCCGGCACCTGAATTTACCGCTACCACAAAACTAAAGCTAACTTTGGAATGGGAGGTGTGGCAAAGTAAAATGGCCGGATTGACTGTTATGGGCAACGATTATGCTTATTTAGCTCTGGCAAAAGATGAGGAAGGTTATAAAGTTGAACTATACAACGGTAGCATGATCGATAAATACACAGCCAAAGAAAGTTTGGAAGCAGCTGCAAGTATATCATCCAATGAAGTTTTTTTTAGGGTAGATGTCGCTGCTCTGGGCTTATGTTCCTTCAGTTACAGCGAAGACGGAACTAATTTTAAAAAGATAGGTATGCCACATCAGGCACAACCGGAGTTGTGGATTGGTGCTAAAGTAGGGCTGTTTTGTACTGCTGACCCCAGATTCAGAATGGGCGGATATGCTGATTTTGATTGGTTTAGGATAGATGAATTACAGAAGAAATAGTAATCTGAATAATATAGAGAATACGAAGAGCTGCTAATTCTGGATGAAAACTGATCAACTGTAAATTTAAAACGATAAAATATGAATGATAGAAAAACCAAAAATTGTTTGTTGCTAATTTTGATTATTGCAGGCATATCGGCTTGCAGTCGTCAAGAAGCAAAAATAATTTCCAATCCTATTGTTGATGGTTATTTTGCTGATCCTTCCATCGTTTTTTATGAAGGTAAGTACTTCATTTATGCAACTATAGATCCCTGGGGAGGCGAAGAATTGGCGGTTTTCGAAACGGTAGATTTTCTGCAATTTGAGCAAAAGCACATTAATTGGCCAACAAAACAAGCGTGTACAAGCCCTACTTCCGGGAATGATATGGTTTGGGCACCTTCTGTAGTACAGGGAACGGATGGGAAGTTTTATATGTATGTTTCAGTTGGCAACGAGATTTGGGCTGGTGTAGCAAACCACCCGCTTGGGCCTTGGAAGAATGCGAAGGAAGATGGCACTCCACTCATACCGGGTAATATGATTCCCGGGTACCACATGATTGATGCAGAGTGTTTTATCGATGACGATAATCAGGCATACCTGTATTGGGGATCAGGCTTAAACTGGGTGAATGGCAAATGTTTTATGGTTCCTTTAGCAGCTAATATGGTTGATTTTCAGAAAGAGCCAACAGATGTGACACCTCCTAATTATTTTGAAGGACCGGTTATGATGAAAAAGAACGGAACTTATTACCTGATGTATTCTAACGGAAAAGCAATTGATCATACCTATAATGTTCGATACGCCACCGCAAAAAGTCCATGGGGCCCATTTGAAGAAGGTTCCAATAGTCCCATCCTTAAAACTTCTGCCGACAGCACAACTTACGGCCCCGGTCATCACTGTCTGTTTTCTCGCAATGGACAGGATTATATGCTCTATCATCGAATTTTTCCGCAGAAAGAAGACTATGTTTTGAGACAACTTTGCCTCGATAGTTTAAATTTTGATTCTCAAGAAAATATCAAAAATGTTAAGCCTCAGGGGGTAGCACCTTTTATTCATTAAAAAGAGAAAAAAAAATGAAATATATTATTTGGACATTATTAGTAGGGATTACTTCAGTTATACAAGCACAGGAACTGATTACATACGAAGTACCCCGCCAGTTGTTTTACTCGGCACATAATGATGATTTTACAGTTAAAGTCCGCATCCCCGGAGGCGAATGGAAAGATCTTTATGAGTATAAAGTTGGGGTGGATATGGACACCCAAAGCACTGCATCGATGGTTTCATTCGATTTTACCGGAACGGTTGAAGTGCAGGTTCGAAAGAATAATGGATTGGTGAACGCAGTGCAAATCCGTCCGTTGTCATATGGAATTACTCCAAAAGTACAGGAGCGAATCATTACTTTTACGCTCGATCAGCCACGCAAAATATCGCTTGAGGTTAATGGCGACAAACTACAAAACCTGCATATTTTTGCCAATTCAATCCTGAAAGACAAACCTGATCCAGATGATCCGAATGTGATGTATTTTGGTCCAGGTATTCATCAACCCAAAGACCTGCCTGGCGATGTATTTCGCATCCCTTCAGGAAAAACAGTATTTATTGATGGAGGTGCTGTTATAAAAGCCAAGTTGTTGGTTGATACCGCGCATGATGTAAAAATAGTTGGGCATGGCATTGTTTTTCAACCGGAAAGGGGAGTTGAAGTTCGTCATTCACAAAATGTGACCATTGACGGCCCCATATTCATTAATCCCAAACATTACACAATATATGGAGGCCAAACAACTGGTTTGACTGTGCGAAATATTAAATCGTTTAGCAACCAGGGCTGGAGCGATGGCATTGACCTCATGTCGTGCTCTGATGTGCTAATTGACGATGTGTTTATGCGAAATTCCGACGATTGTATCGCTATTTACGGGCATCGATGGCAGTTTTATGGTAATGCTCAAAATTATCAAGTTAAAAATTCAACACTTTGGGCCGACATTGCACATCCGATAAATATCGGAGGGCATGGAAATGCAGAAGCTGGCGGTGATACCATTGAAAATATAACTTTTACCAATATCGATATTTTAGAACACGATGAAGATGATCGAAACTATCAGGGGTGTTTGTCTATAGCCTGTGCTGATAATAATCTGGTAAGAAATGTGAGCTACAAAAACATCCGTGTTGAAGATTTTCAGGAAGGACAGCTATTTCATTTCAGAGTTGTGTTTAATCCAAAATACAGCTCAGCTTCTGGCCGGGGAATTGAAAATATTACGTTGGAAAATATTGAATACAATGGAAATGGTGCAAACCCATCCACCATTCATGGATATAATAAGGACCGATTAGTGAAAGATATTCAGTTTAAAAACTTAAAAATTAACAGTAAGTTGATTGAGAATGCATCTGAAGGTAGCGTTAAGATTGGTGAATATACGGATGGTATAAAGTTTAAAAAGTGATATAACATGAGTTCGATTATTTAGGTGTGTTTTACTATTTAATGCACCAAATCCCCTAAGACTTTTACCCGGAATTTTAGGAAGACTTTGTTCTTCTTTAGGGATTGGGGGTATTTATTTGATATATCATCAGGAATCGATAAAATCGAATTAAATTTATAAAGAATTGATAATTATGATGGAATGCAATAAAGTGAAAATTACTGTTTTGATATGGATCTGTTTAACTTTTGCACCATTTGTCAATGCTGCCGTTTACCAATGGTCGGTACCGATAACAAGCATAGTTTCTTCTGAAACTAACGAACATCCTACTGCCTTTTTGTGGATACCTGAGCAATGCACGCAAGTTAAAGCTTTGATTTTTGGCCAGCATAACATGTGTGAGGAGACCATTTTTGAACACCCCGCTTTTAGAAAAAAAATGTTGGAATTAGGCTTCGCTATTGTTTGGGTTTCACCTGGCATTGACCAGCAATGGGATGTAAGGAACGGCTGTCAACAGGTATTTGACACAATAGTTAAAGCACTGGCAGAAACAAGTGGGTATCAGGAGCTGGAATATGTCCCTGTTGTTCCGCTGGGTCATTCGGCAATGGCAACTTTCCCATGGAACTTCGCAGCGTGGAATCCCGACAGGACTTTAGCCGTTATTTCCTATCATGGAGATGCACCCCGGACTAACTTGACAGGTTACGGCAGGGAAAATCTTGAATGGGGCAGGAATCGTAATATCGACGGTATTCCAGGGTTAATGGTTGAAGGTGAATACGAATGGTGGGAGTCCAGGGTAAACCCAGCGTTAGCTTTTCGGATGATGTATCCCGAAAGTTGTGTTTCCTTTCTATGCGATGCAGGGCATGGGCATTTCGATGTGTCCGACGAAGTTGTAGATTATCTCTCTCTTTTTCCTGAAAAAGGCTGCATTCTACCGTTTGCCAGATAATCAGCCGGGTGATAAACCAGTACTTTTGAGAAACCTAAACCCACATGATGGCTGGCTTGCAGAAAGATGGCATCCCAATCAGAAAAAGCGGGCAAATACTGCACCTCTTTTTCAATATATAGGCGATGTGCATGATGCGTTTTGGTATTTCGATAAGGAAATAGCTGAAGCTACTGAACAATATTATGCCCGGACACGGGGCAAAAAAGAACAATACATTTGTTACATGCAAAATGGTAATTTATTGTCTTTTAACGAAAAATCGCATGCGCGGATTGCAGGAAAATTTGAACCCGAAAAAGATGGCATTACATTTCATCTTACAGCAGTATTTACTGATACCATACGAAGTAGAAGAATAGATGACCATGCTAATGGGAACCCGTTGATATCAAGAATTTGTGGGCCCGTAAAAAAAATCAACGACACTACTTTCAGGTTGGATTTTTATCGCATGGGCTTCAACAATTCAAAGCGAACAGGTGATATATGGTTTATTGCCAGCCATCCTGGCGATGCAAAATATAAAAGTACTGTTCAGCAGTTCAATATGCGTATCCCTATTGCCAATAAAGAAGGAAAGCAGCAAACTATTGAATTTCCGACAATAGAAAATCAACAAACCAACGTACAGTCAATTAAGTTGGGTGCAACGGCATCATCAGGGATGCCTGTCTATTATTACGTAAAAGAAGGTCCCGCTGAAGTAAAAGCTGGAAAATTGGTATTCTCCCAAATTCCACCTCGCAGCAAATTTCCAATAAAGGTAACAGTGGTGGCCTGGCAGTACGGGCGTATAATTGAGCCCAAAATTCAATCTGCAGAACCAGTCGAACAAAGTTTCCTAATCACAAAAAACTAAGTTCAAAATTCAAAAGATATTGATTATGAGAAAGATTTTTCTATTTGCACTTATTTGTTTTATTACCCATTCGCTGTTTGCACAGAAACACAGTTACTTGTTGCATACAGACGTTAATATCGCCCGTCTGAAAGAACAAATAAAGACCGATGTTGAGGTAAAAGAAGCCTGGGAAAAACAATTGAAAAAGGCCGAAGATTTGCTGAAACGCGATAGGAATGGTGCACCTGATTTACAGGAACTGGGCTTGGCGTATCGCATGACCGGCGACAGTCGTTTTGCTGACCGGATTAAACAAACCTTGATACAAGTATGTGGTAAGGAAACATGGGAAGGTAGAGATTTACTACAACGAACTCCTCCATGGAAAGGTGGTTTGGGGACAGCACATACAACCTTTTATGTGGCTATCGGATTTGATTGTGTTTATGAATCTTTAAGTACTGAAGAACGTCGTCGGATTGCTGAAGGAATAGTCCGTCTGGGGATTAAACCTGCGATGGATGATTGGTTGAATGCCGATTCCGGCATTCACACTTTTGACACCATGGGGCACAACTGGTGGAGCGCTTGTGTAGATATGGCAGGCTTTGCTGCCTTGGCTGTAAGAGACGAAGTTCCTGAGGCCAGACAGTGGATTAAAGAAATTTCAACATATTCTGTTGAGTGGTTTAATTATGCCGGAAGTGTATTGCAAAATAAACCCAAATCATTCGATCGCAATGGTGGATTTTACGAAAGTATTAATTACGCCAACTTTGGTTTTTCGCAATACCTGCTTTTTCGTCTGGCACACCAAAATGTGTTTCCTAATATAGATTTACCCGAGATTTCTCAAATGGAGTCCATGGCCGATTTTTTTATTCAAACAACCTATTATTCAGAAGACGGACCGACAGCCGTTAATTTTGGTGATGGTGGTGCTCATCGGAATGGTAATGCGTGTGTGCTTTTACTTTGGAACTTAGGTATTCACAAAGACCGCTATGCCTGGTACCTTAAACAAACGAATCACGGCGATGATAAAGAGGGATTAACAGTAGGTACTGCAAATGGCCTTATTCTTAATCCTGATCTTCCTGAGCTCAAAGAAGCCTATAGCCCTGAATTACCCACGATGCAACTATTCCCGGATATGGGGTGGGCGATGTTACGAGATTCGTGGAAAGAGAATGCTTCGTTTTTAGCTGTTAAATCGGGTTTTACATGGAATCATTCTCATGCCGATGCTGGATCCTATATTCTCTTTCACAAGGGGAAAAACCTGATCATCGATTCAGGGCATTCGGGTTATAGTTCACCGCTTTACACGCAATACGATTGTCAGAGTGCCGCTCATAATGTTGTTTTATTTAATGGAGAGGGTCAACGAACAAAAGATGCGTATTTTGGAGTAGTCAATTCCGGAAGCCTTCATAACTTAATAGGAACAGACGATTTTAAATATCTTTTGGCCAATGCAACCGGGCCTTATTCTCATCTTCTTTCCAGAAACTACCGGAGCTTTATCTGGATAGGTGATGTGATCTTGGTATTCGATGATTTATTGGCTGACGAACCAGGACAGTTTGAATGGTTATTGCATTACGAAGGGGAGTCAAAACGCCGGGGACTTGATTTGTCGATAAAAGATGGAGATGCAGAGGTGCTTGTTCGCCCATTGTTTCCGGAGACATTTCCAGATGGAGGATTGCCACACGATTTCCCGGAGAAAATGCGTTTAGACGAAAAGTTGGGATATAAAGACTGCAACACTCGTCAGGCATACTGGTCAATTAGTCATTTTGAGCAAACAAGCCGTACCAAATTTCTTTCTGCCATAATTCTGAAAGATGAAGAAAAAAAAGCTGATTTACCGTTAATCGAGCGATTTCAGGGAAACAATTTTTTAGGTGTCCGCATCACTCAAAAAGGAGAAACAACAGAGGTTTATTTCAACCTGTTAGCTGATGGACGTTTGAAGCACCGTAACAGCATGATTAATATGAACGGCTGGGAAACTGATGCCTACCTTACTGCAATTACTTTTAATGAAGGTGCTGATAAATCAAAAGTGGAAAACATCAACGATTTATTTGTTACTCATGGAAGCTATGTAAGAAGAAACGGACAGGTATTGATGCATGCATTGTCGAAATATACAGCATTGGTCGAGAATTTAAACGGACAGGCCGAAGTAAGTTTTCAAGGGCAGTCAATAACCAGTTTTAGCCTATATTCTCCAATAAAAAAGTCATCAATATTAGTCAATAATAAAACTTATTATGGTGATTATAATGTGCAAACAAAACGGATTAAAATAATTATTAAATAGCTATGAAAAAATATAATATCGCCGTCATTATAGTCCTACTGATATTCAGCAGTAAAACAAATGCACAAAAAATTATTGAATCCACCAAGCAGGTTTTAAAATCGCCAAACGAAAAGTTTGTATTTGAGTTTTTCCAGAAAAGTGATCGTAATGGAAAAAAACAAATGTACTATCAGCTTTCTTTTGAAGGTAAACCTGTTGTTTTGGAATCAGAATTAGGAGTGTTAATAGAAAACAACTTGTTTGAATCGGCTTTAGCGATAGAAAACGATCCCAGTGATTTGTGGTGCGAGAATCTGGATTTTAAAGGTGTTGATCGAAATACTGTTGATGAAACCTGGAAGCCGGTTTACGGCGAACGGAGTATTGTCAAAAACCACTATAACGAAATAGTGATTCATTTCAATAAATTTGGAACAGAAGGTGATTTGGAAGAAGGATATGCCGGAACGTTTTACGATAAACGCCGAAGTTATAATATGGATCTTTTGGTGCGGGCATATAATGAAGGAGTTGCCTTTTCCTATCATTTTCCGGAAACATCAAACGGGCTTTTTATACATATCGAAGGGGAACAAACAAGCTACACCTTGCCCAAAGGCACTATGGCCTATTATGAAGGTTGGGCTCAGGGGCCTTATAGTTATTTGCCTCTAAAAGATTGGCCGGGAGAGTGTGAACGTCCTTTGACTTTAAACCTAAAGAGCGGATTACATGTGGCCTTACTTGAAGCACAAATGGTTGACTACAGCAGGGGAAAGTTCATTTTGGATGATGAAAAAGCAAATACCATTAAGCTTTCGATGTATAGTAAGGTTGATGCTGCCAGACCCTATTCAACTCCATGGAGAGTGATCATGGTTGCAGATACACCCGGAGGATTATTGGAGAATAACGACATTGTCTTAAACCTGAATAAGCCCAATCAAATTCAAAATACCTCGTGGATAAAACCAGGAAAGGTTGTCCGTTCGAATCTGACAACTCAGGAGGCGAAAGAATGTATTGATTTTGCAGCTGAGCATAACCTGCAGTATGTACATCTCGATGCCGGCTGGTATGGGTCAGAAGTGGATGTAACTTCGGACGCAACAACGGTTGATAAAAACAGGGATTTAGACATTCAAAAACTGGTAAATTATGGGGCAGGTAAAGGCGTTGGCATTATTTACTACGTAAATCAACGTGCTTTGACTAACCGATTGGATGAAGTGTTTGAACAATGCCGGAAATGGGGTGTAAAAGGTGTTAAGTTTGGTTTTGTTCACATCGGTTCAAACCGTTGGACAAGCTGGTTGCATGAGGCGGTAAAAAAAGCTGCTGAGTATCAATTGATGATCGATATTCATGATGAATACCGTCCAACCGGATTTAGTCGTACTTACCCAAATTTAATGACCCAGGAAGGTATACGAGGAAACGAGGAAATGCCGGACGCAACGCATAATACAACCTTGCCATTTACACGATTTTTGGCCGGGGCTGGAGATTACACCATTTGCTATTATAATAACCGTATTAAAACGACTCACGCTCATCAGCTAGCTCTTTCGGTTGTTTTTTATAGTCCTCTCCAGTTTATGTATTGGTACGATAAGCCATCGGCTTATCAAGGAGAAAAAGAGATTGCCTTTTTTGATGCAGTAAAAACAGTTTGGGACGATACTAAAGTAGTAAACGGGGAAATTGGTAAATATATTACGGTGGCCAGAAAATCAGGTAACGAGTGGTTTGCAGGGGCAATTACGAATAAGGAAGCACGCGAAGTGGAGATTCCTCTTTCTTTTTTAGAGCGTGGAAAGAAGTATAAGGCCTGTATTTATACCGATGATGACAAAATAAAATCCCGTACTAAGGTGAAAACGTCTGAAAGCGAAGTAGATGCCTCAAAAATATTGAAATTTAAATTAAAAGAGAGTGGTGGTGTCGCAATTCATTTTGTGATAGTGAAAAATAAATAATCTCATAAAATAAGTAAAAAACAACGAGTTGTGAGTTACACGGATTAGCTCATACAATCAATTCTATATTCACTCAATCAAAATAAAAATGAAAAAATACGCGATAGGTGCCGATATAGGTGGAAGCCATATTAGTTGTGCATTGGTTGATATGTTCGAAGGACATATTGTAGCCGATAGTCAAACCGAGATGAAAATAGATAACAAAGCTTCTGCTAATGAGATATTAAACGGTTGGAAGGATGCCATAGCATCAACGATTGAGAAAGCAGGTCGTGAAAATGTTGCAGGTGTTGGTTTTGCCATGCCTGGCCCATTTGCTTACGATAAAGGGATTGCTTTATTTGATGAATCAGTGGCTAAATTCGAAAAGCTCTGTAAGGTTAATGTGGCTAATGAGCTTGCCGGGCGTTTACGAACAAACGGTTCAATGCCATTTCGTTTTATGAACGATGCTTCTGCCTTTGCAGTAGGGGAAGCATGGCTGGGCGAGGCTAAAGAGGTAGGTAAAAGTGTCTCCGTTACTTTGGGTACTGGTTTTGGTTCTGCTTTCGTAAATAATGGAGTACCGGTAGTTGAAGGGGAAGGAGTTCCTAAGATGGGATGCGTTTGGCATCTTCCGTTTAAAAATGGAATTGGTGATGACTATTTTTCAACCCGATGGTGCATTGCGCGCTGGAAGGATCTGTCAGGTGAAAAGGTAAATGGTGTAAAAACCATTGCTGATGCGGTATCAGCAAATCCCAAAGCCAAAGGTTTGTTGGAAGAGTATGGCTCAAATATGGGTGAATTCCTGGGTCCTTGGTTAAAGAGTTTTGGAGCCGAAATGTTGGTGATAGGAGGAAATGTGAGCGGAGCTTATAACTTGTTTGGTACCGCCTTTGAAGCTGAATTGAAAAAACAAGGTGCAGATGTTCAAATTACCATCTCACGATTAAAAGAAGATGCTGCCATTATCGGCAGTGCCCGTATGTTGGATGATGCTTACTTTAAGCAGATAGAGAAGGTGTTACCCTTAATGTAAGCTATTTTGGGTATTGCGTGAAGAGCTTGAATCAATAGAAACTTGTCAACCTCTTCTGTATGCTGTTTCTGGATTTTAATAAAAATATTTTGTAAAGACAATGACAAATAAAAAAATAAACATCTCGCAGATTATGCCGGTTTTGTTTGGCTTTTTTGTAATGGGATTTTGCGATGTGGTTGGTATCACGTCAGCTCATGTAAAAGAAGATCTTTTGGGTGGATACGATCCGGCATTTAGAGATACACTTTCGAATCTTATTCCTGTAGCACTTTTCTCAATGTTTTTGCTTTTTTCTATTCCGACAGGGATGTTGATGAATAAAATTGGCCGAAAAAAAACAGTGATATTGAGTAATGCAATTACTATTGTGGCCATGTTTATTCCACTAATAGAGTATTCTTTTGTAATGTCTCTTATTGCTTTTGCCCTATTGGGTATTGCTAATACCATCTTACAGGTATCTCTAAACCCGTTAATTGCAAATGTAGTAAAAGGCGACAGACTGACCAGCAGTTTAACTGCCGGACAGTTTATAAAAGCAATTTCATCATTTAGTGCCCCTTTTATTGCTGCATTTGCAGCTTCTCAGCTTGACAACTGGCAGTATATCTTTCCTATTTATGCGCTAATTACCTTGTTATCTACTGTTTGGTTGATATTTACGCCAATAAAGGAGGATCCAATAGAAGAAAAGGCCAATTCGTTTGGCAGTGTAATGGCTCTTTTGAAAGATAAAACCATTCTGTTGTTATTCTTGGGAATATTGTTTGTTGTTGGAGTTGATGTGGGGGTGAATACTGCTTCGTCTAAAATATTAATGGAGCGTTGTGGTCTAAGTTCAATTGAAGCAGGCTATGGACCAAGTGTTTATTTTGCATTACGTACTTTGGGAGCCTTCTTAGGTGCAATAAGTTTAGCTAAATTCTCTTCTTCTAAATTCTTTAAAATAAATATTGTGGTTGCGGTAGCTGCACTGGTGATATTAATTTTTATGCAAAACCAGTATGCTGTTTTTGCTATTTTTGGTGTTATTGGTTTTACTATTGCCAATATTTTCCCTATTATCTTTGGAATGGCTATTCAGGCCCGTCCTGATAAAAGCAATGAAATCTCTGGTTTGATGATTACCGGAGTTTTCGGTGGGGCTGTTCTTCCTTTTCTGATGGGAATCCTATCTGATGTGGTGGGATCCCAGACAGGTTCTGTAATCGTTATTCTAAGCGGGGCACTATACCTTACATTTGCGGCTTTTGCATTAAGTACTAAAAAACACGAAGATTGAGTTGTTTTAAAATTGATTGGCAGAAAAACAGCTAATTTAAGTACAGAACAATTAATTTATTAGAAATTTCACAATCTGAAATTGGTTGTAATTCCAGGAGGTATGTCTTGGATTAATGTGATTTTAAAAACCGCATGAAACATTCGTTTTATGCGGTTTTTATGTTTTAGGAATCAGTAGTGAACTTATATTGCAGAGGTAACCGAAAAGGATATGTCCTTGAATTGAGATGACTTTGTGTTATCTTTATGAATATGAATGTTTTAAAGTTGATGTTTAGTGCTCTTAATTAACATCTGTGACACTGATTTGTATCATAAATGACACATGAGTTATCATTTTAACCCTTATCATTAACAAATTTTAACAGGTTGAAGTAGGACCCGTAATATATTTGCAACATGTTTAATAACCGAGTTTTATTTAAATCAGATTTCTATGATGATTAAAAAAGCGAAATTAAAAATTCCGGTGCAATCGTTATCAAGGCAGTTGCTAATTTTTACTGGAATTGCGCTGATGTTGCTTTCAGCAACTGTGGCATATGGGCAGACAGAGCGAACCATAACGGGTGTTGTTGTATCTGCGACAGACAATACGCCAATACCGGGTACGAATGTAGTTATAAAAGGAACTACAATTGGTGGAATTACCGATATTGATGGAAACTACTCTATTCAGGTTAACGAAAACGATGTCGTTGTTTTTTCTTTTATTGGATTTAGATCTCAGGAAGTTCTTATCTCCAATCAGCAGGTAATAAATATTATATTGGCTGAAGATGTATCCAGCCTTGATGAAGTTATTGTTGTAGGTTATGGTGTTCAGCAGAAAAAACTAGTGACTGGTGCTACTTCTCAGATGAAAGGAGACGCAATTCAAAAGCAAAATGCGACTAACCCTTTACAAGCCATGCAAGGTCAAACGGCCGGTGTTAATATTGCATCTACTTCAGGGCAACCAGGATCAGACATGAGAGTAAGCATTCGTGGTATTGGTACGGTTGGAGATTCTCAACCACTCTATATTATTGATGGAGTTCAAGGAGATATCACAACGGTAAATGCTTCGGATATTGAAAGTCTGGATGTATTAAAAGATGCTGCTTCTGCCGCTATTTATGGTTCTCAGGCTGCTAATGGTGTTGTTTTGGTTACTACAAAACAGGGGAAAGCCGGAAAAGCACAAATTTCCTTTGATGCTTATTATGGTGTGCAAAATGTAGCAAGAACCACTGATATGCTTAACAGAGATCAATACATTACAATGATGCAGGAGCAAGCATTAAACTCAGGGTCAGCTTTGTATGGCGCAAGTGTTTTTGATGGTGCTGCCGATACTGATTGGGTAGATCAAATGTTTACAGACAATGCTGTTACTGAGAATTATTCACTTGGAATTACCGGAGGAACAGATGCTTCTGTTTATGCTCTTTCCTTATCTTATATCAATCAGGAAGGTATTGTAGGTGGAGCAGATGTATCAAACTATGAACGATATGGCTTTCGTGTTAATACAGAGCATAAACTGTATGAAAATATTTTAAAGATTGGCCAGCATATGAACTTCAATTACATTAAGAATAATGGAGTTGCTGTTGGGAATCAATATAGTAACAGCTTAAGAGGTGCATTTGGTACGTCTCCTTTATCACCAGTATATAGTGATAACAATATTTACGGCAGTCCTTACAATGACACATCTAATTCTCCTTGGAATACCGGTGATGGTAATCCTTACGGATTATTAATGACAAACAATAAAAATGCAAGCGATCAGCAAAAAATGCTTGCTGATATTTATGCGGAGTTAGAGCCTGTTGAAAATTTAAAAATCAAATCATTGTTTGGTTTTAACTATTATGCTTCAGAATATCGAAGTTATTCACCATTGTATCAGTTCTCTATTTATTCATACAACAATGATCACACTACAGTGAATCAAAACATGAGTAAAGGACATACCATGACTTGGACGAATACAGCAAGTTATAGTTTTGATCTTAACGAAGTACATAAGTTTGATGTATTGGCTGGTATGGAAGTTATTCGTTTTCAGGGAACTAAATTGGAAGGTTCAAATTGGGATCTGCTCTCACAGTTCGACAATTTCGGAGGTGCTTATCTTGATAACACAAGTGGACAAGCAGAGTTGGATAAAGATCCGGAAACTGGTGAAGTAAAAGGAGTTATTGAGAAACGCACAGTTGGGGGTGGACCAGAGGTGAAATCACGTCGTCTGTCCTATTTCGGTCGTTTGGGATACAACTACAAAGAAAAATACATGCTGAATGCGACTTTGCGTGCAGATGCTTCATCGAAATTTACCAAAGGGAATCGCTGGGGATATTTCCCATCTGTTTCGGCCGGTTGGGTTGCAACAAATGAACCATTTTTAGAATCGGTTAGTACCTGGATGGATTTCCTTAAAGTGCGAGCAAGTTGGGGACAGGTAGGTAACCAGTCTATTGATGATTTTCAGTATGCAGCACCTGTTAATACATCAACCAATTTTTCAGGAACTGATCCAGCTGCTAATTATGTGTTTGGTACAGCACTGGTAAATACACCTGGAGCATATCCAAGCAGATTATCCAACCCAAATGTAAAGTGGGAGACCTCGGAACAAACCAATATTGGTTTTGATGCTTATTTTATGAATAGTCGATTGGGAGTTAATGCAGATTTTTATGTGAAAAAAACCAAAGACTGGCTGGTAACAGCACCAATTTTAGCAACTGCAGGTACATCTGCTCCCGTTATTAATGGAGGTAATGTAAAAAATACAGGAATTGAATTGGCCTTGACATGGTCCGATAATATTGGAGATTTGAATTATCATATTGGTGTTAACGGTGCTTATAATAAAAACGAGGTAGGGCAAATCCCTACTGATGATGGAATTATTCATGGTTATACAAATCAGTTGTACGATAATTCACCGGAGTTTTACAGAGCTGAAAATGGACATGCCATCGGATATTTCTGGGGTTATGCAACAGCTGGAATATTCCAAAATGAGGCAGATATACAAGCTTGGCGAAATGCGGGAAATGGAATTTTGCAGGACGATGTAAAACCAGGTGATGTGAAATATGTAGATCAGGATAAAAATGGAATCGTAAATTCTGAAGATAAAGTGGATTTGGGTAGTGGTATTCCTGATTTAACTTATGGTTTTAATCTTAGTTTGGACTACAAAGGATTTGATTTGGCAATTTCTGCTAATGGTGTTGTGGGTAATGAAATTGTACAGTCGTACCGAAACCAGGGGAATAAAAAAGCTAATTACACAACAGCGGTATTGCAGCGATGGACTGGTGAAGGAACATCCAATAACATGCCACGTGTTACAGAGACCAATGTAAACTGGCAATTCTCAGATCTTTATATACAAAATGGAGACTTCTTGCGCATTAGTAATATTGCTTTGGGATATGATTTTAGCAGATTAACAAAAAACTCACTATTCAGTCAGCTGCGATTATATGCTGCTGTTCAAAACGCATTTACTTTTACAAAGTATGATGGTATGGATCCGGAAATAGGATATGGAACACAAAGTTGGGTGTCAGGAGTCGATTTAGGATATTACCCACGTCCTCGTACTTTCCTGGTTGGTGTTAATCTTAAGTTTTAATGTTGATAAAGATTTAGAATTATGAACAAAATAAAATTAAATATTCTAACATTTGGAATGCTGAGTCTGGGATTATTTTCTTGCTCAGAATCATTTCTGGATGTAGAACCGGAAACCTCTATTTTTGATAGTAATTTTTACAAAACGGAGGCTGATTTTGAAATGGCTTTGGTTGGTTGTTACGATGGATACCAAAGAACAACATCTGATGGCGGAACGGCTTTCTATGTAGCTTCAGAGCTTCTGTCGGATGAATGTTTTGGTGGTGCAGGTGCAGGAGACGATAGAAACAATCAGCTTTTGGATCGGTTTGATCTAAGTCAGGCACCCTCTTACAATGATATCTTTAACGAGACCTGGAAATCTTATTATGCAGGAATTTTTCGCTGCAATAAGTTGTTAACAAAGCTGGATGATATTAGTTGGGAAGGCAAAGAAGATACTCGCAGCAGAATTGAAGGTGAAACTCGCTATTTACGTGCGCTATTGTATTTCGATTTGGCACGATTGTTCAATAAAGTGCCCTTGTTGCTTGAACCAACTACCGATAATGTGCCGCAATCGGAACCTGCTGCTGTTTATAAAGTAATTGCTGAGGATTTAAAGTTTGCTGCTGAAAATATTAATCAGCCGGCTTATTCCCCTTCATGGGCTGCCACAAATGACGGACGGGCAACTCAATGGGCTGCAAAAGCCGTGTTGGGAAGAGTGTTCTTATTTTATACAGGTTATTATGGTACTGCCGATTTAGAAGGAGTGGTTGATAAAGCTTATGTGTTGGCAGGCCTTGAGAATGTGATCGGCGAAGGAGGTTTTTCATTAGTTTCGGAATACAAAAATCTTTGGGAAGCAGCCTCGACAACACCAGTACCTGAAGATAATACTTTAGTTAGTACCTGGGCCGGAAGAGGAAACTCAGAAGCAGTATTTACACAGAAATTTAACTACACTTCTGATTATAATGGCAATGTAGATGGAAACAGATGGTTGGTGATGATGGGATTAAGAGAAACTACTTCTTCGCCTTATGGTTACGGATGGGGATTATGCACCGTAAATCCAAAAACCGCTCAGAGTTTTGATACTGATGATCAGCGGAAAACTGCCTCGGTTATTGATATGGTTTCTGAAGGTGTGATTGAAGATGTTGATCTATCCAAGTGGAGGGAATATACTGGATATTGTAATAAAAAGTACATACCTCTTGCTCTTCCTGATGGAACTTATATTGTTGACGGTTTAGGTGAAGGTGATAACCAAATTTCACAATTTCAGGATTTTATCGTGATGCGTTATTCTGATGTTTTATTGATGGCTGCTGAATTGGGAAGTGCAAAGGCTCAAACATATTTTGATGAAGTGAGAGGACGGGCAGGTTTAGGTACTAAAACCGTAACAAAGGAAGCCATTATGGCTGAGCGTAGAGTAGAGTTTGCTTTTGAAGGAATCAGATATTGGGATTTATTGCGTCAGGGAATTGATGTGGCGGCTACTGCAATTGCAGAAAGTAATACAGAAGTATTAAGTGCTGATGTGTCTGATTTTATTACAATCACAGAGGCAAACATCAAAAAAACAAATGGTTTTATGCAAATTCCAAATACACAAATTACTCTTTCGAATGGTGTCTTGAAGCAAAATGCAGGATGGGAGTAGTTTTAAAAAATATAATATGATGAAAAAACTATATAATTTATTAACATTTCTGATTCTATCAGCTGTAGTGTATACGAGTTGTACACCTGATAAATACGATCTGGAAAAAACCGATATCAAATCTGAAGATTTGGTGGAAGGCATAGCCTATACGATAACACATGATACTGAAAATCCAAATATTGTTTATCTGACAAGTTTAATGGAATCAAATTATCAGTCTTTATGGAGTCATCCTCAAGGAAGAAGTCAAACGCAAAAGGATACGTTAAAGATTGCATTTCCAGGTGTTTATAAGGTTCTTTTTGGTGTGAATACAAGAGGCGGTGTTGTTTTTGCCGCCGATTCTGCAGAATTTGTAATTGATGAATTCTATTCTGGTTTCGTTGATCATATACTATGGACTAATTTAACTGGAGGTGTCGGACATGAAAAAACGTGGCGACTGGATTATGGTTCTTATGGCCTTGCTGCAGGACCTTTAACTTATTGTGAACCTCAAACAACCTGGGATGAATGGCAAGCCGGTACTGCCTCAATTGGATGGGCTCCTGCATGGGTTGGTAATGAATGGATTATAGAGGAAGCTGATAAAGACAGTAGAATGACTTTTAGCCTGATTGACGGTGCTGAGATAACTACACATAAAGTTACCGAAGGAGTGGATGAGGAAGGAACTTTTTCACTGGATGTAGATAATCATACTATAACTACTACAGATGCTACCATTCTTCGTTCCAACAACTTTATTGCCAATGCAACTAACTGGAACCAGAATTTGGCTATTTTGGAGCTAACAGAAAATCAGTTGATGGTTGGCGTAAGAAGAACAAATGATGAAGGAGATTACCTGTATGTTTGGAATTTTGTTTCTGATGAATATGCTGAAAATTATGTACCGGATGATGTTCCTGATCCTGAACCACCATATGATGGTGATGCTAATAATGATTTAACAACAACAGTTACTGTTTCAAAAACATGGAACATTGATATGGATTACCCATACAATTGGTTTGGATTAGATGGCAGTGCACTAAGTGAGGTTGCTACCTACGGAAGTGATCCTGAAGGATTCACTTTTACAACATGGACACCTCCATATGATCAAGCTATTTTTGAATCCATAAACTTATCCTTAACTAAGCAGGGGGATAAAGATGGAAATTATGAATTAGTAACTGCAGACGGCACAGTGGTTGGAAATTATACAATTGATGATTCTAACAATATAGATTTTGGCCAACCTTTGAGTGTGTTTTCAGGTGTTGGAGGTTGGTTATCTTTTGGTACAAGCGAAGCTGAAAATCTGACGAATACTTTAAGAGTTATTGTTTCTGAAAAGGATGCTCTTGGGAATATTGAAGCCATATGGTTGGGCATGAGATCGGCTGATAAGGATGAATATTTAGCATTGCATTTAAAACCAAGTAGCTCCGGTGGAGAAGAGAATCCAGAAGTAGCTCTTAAGAATATTATTTGTGGAAGTACATGGAAAATTGATTCCGAGCGTAGCTATGATAAAACTACTAGCTGGGGAGCTGAACAAGGTCCTGTTATTTTTTCAGATTATTCTACTTGGGCTTATAATCCTCTTCCAGGACAACATTATGCTGCAGGTGAAGCTGATATTGACTATGGTAGTATGAAATTTGAATTAGACGGTACAGTATCTGTTAGTCAACATCGCAGAATCTACACGTATGTTGATGAAACATCTGGTGAAACTCTTGTTCGTAATGGTTCTCCTGAAGATGGAGATATTCTGGATACGGATGATATTGTAAATTTAAACGGCACATGGACACTTGATTTGGATAATAATAAATTAAGTATGTCTGTTGGAGTTGTTCACCCATGGACCTGCGATTATATGGTCTTGGATTGGGGAGATCTTACAATTTACCGTATTGATGGAGAAGCTATGTTGTTACAAGCTTTGCGAGATCCTAGATCAGGAGAGGATGCATTTCAAATGAATTATGTTTTTGTACCTGCTCAATAGATTAGAACTTTAACAAATGTTTTATCCCGCCCGTTAGTGGGCGGGATTATTCTATAATCAAAATCACAAACAATGAAATTACACCATATGTTACTATCCATTTTAATTGGGTTAATGGTTTTTGGAGGGTGTTCGAAGGATGAAACCAGTGTAGATCCGGAATTGGTAGTTTCTGTAGATAAGCTGGATATAACAAAAGCCGGGGAAACAAAAACCATTCATGTTAAAAGTAATGTGGATTGGACGATCGAAAGTTCAGAATCGTGGTGTAAAGTTACGCCTGAATTTGGAGGAGCCGCAACAAATCCTGTTCAAGTTGCTGTTGAGGCAAATGCTGATACCGATGAGAGATCAGCTACTCTTACAGTAAAAGCAGATAACCTGATTAAAGAAATTCAGGTGGTTCAGGCTCCGGATTATGCATTATTACTAAAACAAAGTGTTTTCAGCCTTACTGCTGATAACCAGGAGTTAAGTATCGGGTTTCAAACATCAGGAACGGTAGAAATTGCTATTGACGGAGATTGGATTACAAAGAAAGAAGCAAAAAGTATAGTTGATGGATCTCAGACCTTTATCATAAGTGCAAATGAATCTTTTATCGCACGGGAAGGCAGCATCAAATTTACTTTAGATGATATTACTGAAATTGCAACGATTAATCAAAATGGAATCGATGTGAACATTCCTGCTGACAAAACCGGTGTTGAAAGTGATGCCGTGACTTTAGCCGGTAAAATGATAGCCGGATGGAATATTGGAAACTCTTTGGAGGTAACCGGAGGAGAAACAGGCTGGGGAAATCCGGTTGTTTCCAAGCAACTAATAGATGGAGTTAAGGCTGCTGGGTTTAATGCAATTCGTATTCCATGTGCATGGGATTCTTATATTACTGACAGAGAAACTTACAGGGTCTCGGATGCTTGGTTTGTCAGAGTAAAAGAAGTGGTTGATTATTGTTACGAAAATGAAATGTATGCTATCTTAAACATCCACTGGGATGGTGGATGGTTAGAGAACAATCCAACTTACGATAAACAAGACGAAATAAATAAAGAACAATATGCCCTTTGGCAACAAATTGCTGTGTATTTCAGAGAATATGATGAGCACTTACTATTTGCAGGAACCAATGAAGTGCATGCTGATTATGGTACACCTTCAACCGAAAACATTATTGTTCAGCAATCATTTAATCAAAAATTTGTTGATGCTGTTCGATCTACAGGAGGAAAGAATGCCTACCGAAACTTAGTGGTTCAAACTTATAATACCAACATTGCTCATGGAGTTAATTTTCATGAAATGCCTACCGATGAAGTTGCAGATCGGTTAATGCTTGAAGTACACTATTATGATCCTTGGGATTTTTGCGGACAGGAAGAAAGCGGTTTCAAAACCCAATGGGGAGCTGGCTATACAGATATTTCCAGTTATGGACAGGAAGACTACCTAAATGAACAATTTGGAGCCATGAAAACCAAGTATGCAGATAAAGGTATTCCTGTAATCTTAGGCGAATACGGAGCCATGTTACGTGCTGATTTGACAGGAGATGCATTAACAACTCATATTGAATCAAGGAATAATTATTTGAAAACAGTTACAAGCGCAGCTAAAGCAAATGGGATGATTCCTTTTATTTGGGATAATGGAGGTACGGGTAATAATAGTTTTGGATTGTTCGATAGGAGTACTGGTAATGAAGTTCATTCTGATGCTATTGACGCTATAATTGAAGGTGCGACAGATTAAAAATACTTGATATATAGAAATTACTAATCTCAGTTCTTTCGATGAAAAAGAGTATTGCAATGGCTTTTAAAATAATATTTTATGATTTTAAAGAAAAAGAAATTAACTATATTTTGTGCAGGACTGGGGATGTTGGGAGTTCTTGCTTCTTGTTCGCAGCCAAAATATGAAAAGTTAGAGAATGGGGTAGTTGTTTCTCTTAATAAGAAGGAAAAAACAGAAGCTGCCTTGGTGAAATTGGAGGTTGTTTCTGACGACATTATTCGCGTTAGTTCCACACCGGAAAATTCATTTCCTGCAAGGGAGAGTTTGGTTGTATTGCCTCAATCAATTACAACAGATTATACTGTAGAAGAGAATCAAGATCAAGTAACACTTTCCACAGCAAGTATTAAAGCAAAGGTATCTCTTTCAACAGGAGAGGTTTCATTTTATGATTTAAATGGGCAAGTATTATTGAAAGAAGCAGAGGGAGTATCTAAAGGATTTACGCCAATTGAAGCCGATGGTTTTAAAGGATATTCTTTTCAACAGGTTTTTGATTCTCCTGAAGATGAGGCGTTCTACGGTTTGGGTCAGCACCAAAGTGATGAATGGAACTACAAAGGTAAAAATGAGGAGTTGTATCAGTACAATACCAAAGTATCTATCCCTTTTGTTGTCTCGAATAAAAATTACGGTCTTCTTTGGGATAATTATTCGTTAACACGTTTTGGCAACCCTAATGATTACGGTCAATTGTCACAGTTTAAGCTGTACAATAAAGAGGGAAAAGAAGGTGCTTTAACTGCAACATATACAACAGGAAAGGGTGAAGAATTTGCAAAAAGGGATGAAGCAGATATTGATTATGAAAATTTGGAAACAGTGAAGAAGTTTCCTGCAGATTTTCCTTTTAATAATTCCAAAATTGTTTGGGAAGGAGAAATTGAAGCCAAGGAATCAGGTATTTATCATTTTAAATTGTATTATGCCGGATATACTAGTGTTGAGATAGATGGAAAAGAAGTAGTTGGGGAACGTTGGAGAACAGCATGGAATCCGAATACTTATAAGTTTACCGTTGAACTTAAAAAAGGAGAACGTGTTCCTGTTAAATTGGATTGGAAACCTGATGGTGGTATTTCTTATGTCAGTTTGAAAGCATTAAGTCCTCGTCCTGCAGAAGAACAAGGTAAATTGGCTCTCTGGTCAGAAATGGGACAAGAGCTTGATTATTACTTTATTCACGGCGATAATATGGACAAGGTAATTAGCGGATACCGTCAATTAACAGGGAAAGCAACTATTTTGCCTCGTTGGGCATATGGTTTTTGGCAAAGTCGTGAACGTTATAAAACTCAAGATGAAGTAGTAGGAGCGTTGGCTGAATTTCGTAAGCGAAAAATACCGATTGATAATATTGTAATTGACTGGTCGTACTGGGAAGAGGATCAATGGGGAAGTCATAAATTTGATGCTTCACGTTTTCCTGATCCACAAAAAATGATGGATGATATTCATGCGATGAATGGACATGCTATGATTTCTGTTTGGCCTAAGTTTTATACAAACACTGATAACTATAAGGAACTTGATGCAAAAGGATTTATGTATCAGCAAGCGGTAAAAGATAGTGTGCGCGACTGGATTGGGAAAGGACACATTGGCTCATTCTACGATCCATATTGTAAAGAGGCACGCCAGCTTTTCTGGAATCAGATGAAAAGTAACATTTATAATTTTGGAATGGATGCCTGGTGGATGGATGCTTCTGAACCTGATATTGTATCTAATTCAAGCATGGAATACCGTAAAAAACTAATGACACCAACCGCTATCGGCTCATCAACAGAGTTTTTTAACACCTATGCACTAATGAATGCAAAGGCCATTTATAACGGACAGCGAAGTGTAGATCCAAATAAAAGGGTTTTCTTATTAACCCGCTCTGGCTTTGCCGGATTGCAGCGATATAGCACTGCAACCTGGAGCGGTGATATTGGAACGAGATGGGAAGATATGAAAGCGCAGATTACAGCAGGCATGAACTTTGCTATTTCGGGGATTCCTTATTGGACAATGGATATTGGTGGTTTTTGTGTTGAAAAACGTTACGAAAACGCAAAAGAAGGCAGTAAAGATTTGGAAGAATGGCGCGAATTAAATACCCGTTGGTATCAGTTTGGATCTTTTGTTCCATTATTCCGTGCTCATGGACAGTATCCATACCGCGAGATTTATAATATTGCACCAAAATCTCATAAAGCATATCAGAGTATTCTGTATTATAATAAGTTAAGATATCGATTAATGCCATATATCTATTCTTTGGCAGGACATGTATATTTTGACGATTACACCATTATGCGTGCACTGGTAATGGATTTTACAAAGGATACCAAGGTAAATGATATTGATGATCAATACATGTTTGGACCTTCAATAATGGTGTGTCCGGTTTCTAAATTTAAAGCACGTGAACGTCATGTTTATTTACCTGAGGGAAGCGATTGGTATGATGCATACAATGGCTCACTTTTAAAAGGCGGACAAACGATTAATGCTGATGCTCCTTATGAAAAGATGCCTCTTTTTGTAAAAGCAGGATCAATTTTGCCTGTAGGACCAGAAATTGAGTACACCAGTCAAAAGTTAAATGCACCAATAAAGTTGGTTGTTTATACCGGTGCTGATGCTCAGTTTGAATTGTATGAAGATGAAGGACTAAACTTTAATTACGAAAAAGGCAGGTACAGTACAATCTCAGTCAAATGGTCTGAAAATGACCAAAAGCTGACTATTGGAGAGCGGAAAGGTGAGTTTGAAGGAATGCCGCAGGAACGAATATTTACTATTGTGTTTGCCTCTGAAAATCACAAAGTAGATTTTAATTTTGATGACCACAAAGGCAAAGAAGTTAAGTACAATGGCAAATTAGTTCAAGTTGAATTGTAATAAGCCATAGCAAGTAATATAATCCCGGCAGGCAATTGTTTGCCGGGATTTTTTAAGGTAAGTATGATGAATATCAGAATAATATTTTTTTTATTGTTGGCAATGCTAATTCAAGTGTCAACTTATGCACAAAAGGAAAGTGTACCCGAAAAAGGATTTGTAAGTTGGTTGCCTGCAGCCAAATGGGAAGATGCTTTACTGTCGGGTAATGGAACTATGGGAGCTATGGTGATGGGGAATCCGTTTAAAGAAACTATTATTCTCAATCATGCTTTGTTGTACTTGCCCAATGAAGCACCTGTAATACCGCCGGATATGACTCCTTATTTAGACGAAATTAAACGTTTATCTTTTGAAGGGAAATATCAGGAAGTGGCCGAATTAGGTGTGAAAATTTGGAAAGATACCGGATATGGTGAAAAAAAATGGACAGATTCCTATGTGCCTGCGGCTAACCTAACGATTGATATGCCGGCGTCAAACGTAAAGAATTACCGGCGAATGGTAAATTACGAAACAGCGGAAGCCGTAGTTGAATGGACGGATCAAAATGGAACATTTAGCAGGAAAACTTTTGTTTCAAGGGCAGATGGTGTTGTTGTAACTCAAATTAAAGGAACTGCACCAATAAATGCTCAAATCTCTTTGCATCAACATCCGCACACTTGGGAGCAGAATGGTTTAATTGACTCACTGATTAAAAAATCGCAAACAAATATAGAAAGTGATTTGATGCATTATCATGTGGAGTATGCTAAGCCACATTCGCATTCTCCAGATGGTTACGATGGTCTTTTAAAAGTGATTAACAAAGGAGGTGAGGTTTCAAAAACTAAGGGGTGTTATGAAGTTGAAAATGCACAGGAAGTAATTATTCTTACCTGCATTGAACCATATAAAGGAACCAACGAAGAATTATTGTTAACCATTCAAAATAGATTGAATAATGCCGGCAATGATTATAATGCTTTACTGAACAGGCAAATAAACAGTCATGGTGAATTGTACGATAGAGTTTCTTTAGAACTGAACATTACGGAAGAAGAAAAAGAAATGACTTCAGAAACATTGGTTTCAAAAGTGAGAGTTGGCACAAGCGCAGGTATTATGCAGCGCCAGTTCGAAGCCGCACGTTACAATATTTTGTGCTCTACGGGAACTAATCCACCAAATTTGCAAGGTATTTGGAGTGGAACATGGACACCTCCATGGTCGGGTGATTTTACTCACGATGGTAATGTGGAAGTTGCAGTTTCAAATCTGCTCAATGGCAATATGCCCGAATTGATGATGGCTTATTTTGATTATCATGAACGAATGATGGATGATTACCGAATTAATGCGAAACAATTTTATGGGGCGAGAGGTATTCATGTTGCCGCTCATACCAGTACGCACGGTTTTAATAATCATTACGATGAAACATGGTGCATGGAGTACTGGAATGGTGGTGCCGGTTGGACAGCGTCTTATTTTTACGATTATTATTTGTATACAAAAGACAAAGAGTTTCTGAAGAAGAGAGCTTTTCCGTTTATGAATGAAGCCTTGATGTTTTGGGAAGATTTTTTGACGATGGGTGCGGATGGTAAATACATAGTAGTTCCGTCTTATTCTCCTGAAAATAATCCATTGGAGCATCGTTGGCAGAATTGCATCAATGCAACTATGGATATCATGATCATTAAGGAACTAACCCGTAATTGGATATCTGCAGCTAAGATTTTGGGTCTTAGTCGAAAAGAGATACAGGAGAAAGAAGAATTCCTGAGTCATCTGCCCGATTATCAAATAAGTAAAGATGGTGTTTTGCGTGAATGGCTTTGGGATGGATTCACCGATAATCAGGCACATCGTCATGCCTCGCATTTGTACGGATTATATGAGGTGCCGGATCAAGATATTTTGGAGTCGGAAGCTTTGCAAAATGCGGCTAAAAAAACGATTCATGAACGGATGAAAATTCGAAAGATGTACCAAGGTGGCGAAATGGCTTTTGGAATGTGCCATTTGGGGTTTGCAGCTGTAAATATGAAGGATAAAGCAACCGCATCAGAGATTCTCGAATATTTATCACGTTTTTACTGGACAAATAGTATGGCAACCACACACAATCCTGGTAATCTCTTTAATATGGATATTAGTGGAGGTTTTCCCTCCTTAATAACCCGTATGATTGTGACTGGCAGATCTGGATATATTACCATTTTTCCTACTTTGCCTGATGATTGGGGAAGTGGCGAGTTATCTGGTGTTTTAGCACGTGGAAATATTAAAATAAACCGCATTAAATGGGATGAACGGGAAGTTAAAATTCAATTGTCATCAAAAAACAAACAGAAAGTAACATTGGAAATTGGAAATGGTATTCAATTAACAAATAGTAAAGTAAATGGAGCAAAATATAAAATTAAAGATGGTAAATTAATGCTCTATTTAAGTAATGATAAAATTGTCGAAATTGAGGTTTCCCGTTTAAAGTAAACGAAAGAAGAAAATTAAAGGAATGAATATGAAAAATATACTATTATATATAGGATTAACACTTGGAGTGATGACCAATGCAAATGCACAAAGTGATGCAAAAACAGAAAAGAAAATTGATGAAATAATCAATCAATTGACTCTTAAAGAGAAAGTAGCGATGTGTCATGCGCAGTCAAAATTTAGTTCTCCGGGTATTCCTCGTTTGGGTATTCCAGAGTTATGGATGTCTGATGGTCCTCATGGAGTGAGAGGTGAAATAAACTGGGACGATTGGGGCTATGCTAATTGGACAAACGATTCGATAACTGCATTTCCTGCACTAACTTGTTTGGCGGCAACTTTTAATCCAGAACTTTCGCATGAATATGGTGTGGCTATTGGTGAGGAGGCACGATTTAGAAAAAAGGATGTTTTATTGGGACCTGGCGTTAATATTTACCGGACACCACTTAATGGACGTAACTTCGAATACATGGGAGAAGATCCTTATTTGGCATCAGTTATGGTTGTTCCTTACATAAAAGGAGTTCAGGAAAATGGTGTTGCAGCATGCGTTAAACATTACGCACTTAATAATCAGGAAGAATGGCGCGGACATATCAATGTAAACCTTAGTGACAGGGCTCTTTATGAGATTTATCTGCCGGCATTTAAAGCAGCAGTTGAAAAAGGTCATGTCTGGTCCATAATGGGAGCTTATAATCAGGTTTGGGGCGAGCATTGTTGTCATAGCGATTTGCTGCTTAATAAAATATTGAAAGGAGAATGGAATTTCGATGGAACTGTAATTACAGATTGGGGTGGAACTCATGATACAAAACAAGCCGCTTTTAATGGATTGGATATTGAAATGGGAACGTGGACCAACGGATTAACTTCTTCTGCTAAGTTTGCTTACGACAACTATTTTTTAGCGGATCCTTTTTTGAAAATGATTCAAGATGGCGAAATTGATGAATCGGTTGTTGATGACAAAGTACGACGAATCCTGCGGTTGATGTACAGAACCAATATGAACCTAAATCGTTCGCTTGGCCGGATGAATAATGTTGAACATACTCAGGCAGCACGAAAAGTTGCCGCAGATGGTATTGTATTATTGAAAAACAAGAATGAGTTTTTTCCAATTAATCCGGACACGAATATCAAGATTGCTGTAATTGGTGAAAATGCTACTCGTTCAATGACTGTTGGCGGCGGTTCGTCAGAATTAAAAGCAAAATATGAAATATCACCATTGGAAGGTATTAAAAACCGCTTCAAAAATGCGACCATTCTTCATTCAATGGGGTATGCTTCCGGACCATCAGCTTATGGACGTGAAATACCTTCCCAATTGAATGCCGATTCGTTGGTGAAAGCGGCAATTGATGTGGCTTCAAAAGCAGATGTTGTATTATTTATTGGAGGACTCAATAAAAATCATTTTCAGGATTGTGAAGGTGGAGACCGCAGGCATTTTGAATTGCCGTTCGGGCAAAATGAATTGATTGCAGAATTGTTAAACGTAAATAGCAATCTGGGAGTTGTGTTGGTTAGTGGAAATGCGGTTGAGATGCCTTGGTTAAATCAGGTTAACGGATTAATACAATCATGGTACAATGGTAGTGAGGCCGGAAACGCTTTGGCTGATGTTATTTCGGGAGATGTGAATGCTTCAGGAAAACTTCCTTTCTCATATCCGGTTAAATTAAAAGACAATGCAGCTCATTATTTTGGAGAACTTTCATACCCGGGCGATAGTATTAATCAGTACTACAAAGAAGATATTTTAGTTGGTTACCGTTGGCACGATACAAAAAAAATTAAACCTTTGTTTGCCTTTGGTTACGGATTGTCCTATACGGACTTTAAGATATCCGATCTTACTGCAGACAAGCAGATTTACTCTAAAGGAGATAAGATAAAAGTTAGCTGCTTGTTGGCAAATACAGGAGAAGTAAAAGGATCAGAAGTTGTTCAGGTTTATATTGGTAAGCTAAAATCAAAAGTTGAGCGGGCTCTAAAAGAACTTAAAGGTTTTAAAAAGGTTTCTTTGGATTCAGGTAAAGAAGAACAGGTAGAGATTGAAATTTCTGTTGATGATCTGGCATTTTACGATGAAGCAATATCAGATTGGAATCTGGAAAAAGGCACTTATATTATTTATATTGGTAATTCTTCTGATAATATTATTCAAAAACAAAAAATAAATATAAAATAGAGAATTAGGGATGGGGTTTGCCATCCCTTTTGTATTTTAACCCTGAAATAAATTTACAATTTATCTATGCATAGACTGATTGGCATAATCCTGCTTTTTGTTTTATCAAGTTTCTCAATTCAGGCTGAGAGGCAATACTCTTTTCTGAAGGTTAACAATGTTGATGGATTAGTTAATAATCATGTAACATGTATTTATAAGGATACAAGAGGTTTTGTTTGGATTGGAACAAGAGCAGGATTAAGCAGATTTGATGGGTTTGAATTTGTTAATTATAAACACACAACAAAAGATACAACAACAATAATAGATAACTACATAGAAAATATACAGGAAGATAATTATGGAAATTTATGGATTGGAACTTTGCAGGGCTATGTTGTTTTTGATATAACTAAGGAAAGGTTTTATCGGGATTTATCAATGTTTATTGGGCAAAAAGACTTTCCGAAAAATATAGAAAATTTATACATTGATAAGAATAAACAGAAATGGATTAAGCAGGATAATGAGTTTTATTATCAGAGAGTTGATTCTGTTTCGGGTAAACTGTACAGTGTTTTTCCTGTTCATGAAAAAGAAGAATGTTGTGTTGTGAATTTTCAACAAGCCAGCGGAGATTATTATTACCTTTTAAGCAATGGAATTATCGAATGTTACGATGGAGAGAATTACAATTTAAAATTTAGAAATGATCACTTGTCAGGAAAATTGGGGGCAGACAGCTTAAGTACATCTCTTTTTATTGATGCAGAGAATGATATTTGGTTGTATGGAAATAACGATGGGATCTATCATTACCAAGTATCACATGATGAATGGAATCATTACACCATTCATTCCAAACTTGTTTTAAGCAGTAACATTATAAGAAATATTATACAAGATGACAACGGGCTGATTTGGGTTGGTACAGACCATGGAGGTATTGATGTAATTAATAAATTCTCAGGAGAAGTTACCAAAATCTATCATCAATCGGATAATGATAAAAGTATTGCTCAGAATTCAATTACTGATTTGTACATCGATGATAATAATATTATTTGGATTGGAACATTTAAAAATGGGGTGAGTTATTATCATGAAAGCATTCATAAATTTCCTCATTACAGACATGTATTGTCTGATCCATCAAGCCTGCCATATAATGATGTAAATTGTTTCGTTGAAGATAAAAAAGGGAATTTATGGATAGGAACAAATGGAGGTGGACTTATTTATTGGAATCGTCATACAAATTCGTTTAAAAAGTATCAATATGATGAAAATAATCCCAATTCTTTAAGTAATAATATCGTTGTAAGTTTGTTTATCGATAGTAAAAATGAATTATGGATAGGAACATATACAGGAGGGCTAAATCGTTTTAATGGGAAATATTTTAAAAGGTATCAATACGGTATAAAATCGACTTGCGGAATTACAGGAAATAATATCTGGTCAATTACTGAAGATTTTAATTTGAATCTTTGGATTGGAATTCTGGGAGGAGGGATTGTAATTTATGATCGTACTAAAGATCTTTTTAAACCTGTTCCGAATAAAGGTAATGTGGATTTGCCAACAAAATTTGTTAAACAGATTTATAAATTGAACAATGGCAATTTCTTTATTGCAACAGAGAGGGGTGTGGTATTTTATGATCTTAAAGAACAGCGTTACAAGCATCATCCTTTTCTTGCAAGATCAACTCCGCTTCCTATTAGTAACAAAACAGTTAATGCGGTTTATGAAGATACTCGAGGCCTGCTTTGGATTGCTTCTCGTGAGGGCTTGATTGTGGTGAATCCAAATACCGGTTTTGTTAAGAATTTTACTGCATCAGATGGCTTATCAGAAGATTTCATTAATTGTATTTTAGAAGACGAGTTTCAATCGATATGGGTAAGTAAATCAAGTGGTTTAAGTCAAGTGGTAGTTAAACAGACTTCGCCGGGAGAGGAGTATTCATTCTCTATTTTTGATTACACGGAGGAGGACGGCTTGCAGGGAAAAGAGTTTAACACACAAGCTGCTTATAAAACATCTAAAAACGAACTGATTTTTGGAGGAAACAACGGTTTTAATATGTTTCAATCCAAAAACATAAAATACAACCAGATTTTGCCAAAGGTTGTGTTTACTGACTTTCAAATCTTTAATCAAAGCATAAAACCCAATACTTCAATTAAGAACACAATTATTCTTAAAGAATCTATAACATCTGCAAAGTCAATCGAGTTAAAGTATTCTATGAATGTTTTTTCAATTGATTTTACGGCACTTAATTTTTTTATTCCCAGTAAAATTAAATATCAATATAAGCTAGATGGATTTAATGATGACTGGATGTCATTAGATGCAAATCGAAATAGAGTGACCTACACAAATCTTTCGCCCGGAGACTATTATTTTAAAGTTAAAGCATCCAACAATGATGGAATTTGGAATGATGATTATGCAGAATTACATATTATTGTATTACCACCTTTGTATGCAACACCGTTGGCTTATTCTATATATATCCTTTTAATTGTTGGAATTCTTGTGTATTTCAGATATTCAATGTTGCGTAAGGAACGTGTAAAATTCCAAAAAGAGCAAGAACAAATACAGGCCAACCGTAATCATGAGATGGATGAAATGAAACTGAGGTTTTTAACGAATGTCAGTCATGAATTTCGTACGCCATTAACGCTGATTTTAACACCTTTGGATAAATTGTTAAAGCAAACCAGATCCGAATCGGATAAAAGATTGCTTGATACCATTGAGCGAAACGCCAAACAACTTCTTAATCTGGTAAATCAATTGCTGGATTTTCGTAAGTTGGAACTGCATGGATTGCGATATAATCCATCTTACGTTGATATTGTTACTTTTTTAAATGACGTGACTCATAATTTTGAGGATGCCTTTAACAAGAAGCGAATCAAATTCACATTCGAGCATTCAACAGAACACTTTATATTCAATTTCGATAAAGAAAAACTGGAGAAGGTAATGATGAACCTATTATCTAATGCTTTAAAATTTACTCACGAAAAAGGGAATGTAAAATTAAAGTTGGAGATAAAAGATGAAGATGGAATTGTTAATATTATTATTCAGGATAATGGTGTTGGAATAGATGAAGAGGATATCGACAAAATATTTGTTCGTTTTTATCAGTCCGAAAAAAATAAGAAATTGGGACTGTCCGGAAGTGGAATTGGATTGAATCTCGCCCGTGAGATGATTCAACTGCACAATGGCATTATTGAAGTGGAAAGCGAACGGGGTAAAGGAGCCAAATTTAAAGTGAGTTTGCCAATTGATAAGACAGTTGTAGTAGATAATGAAGATTTGGAAAGAGTAGATGAAGATTTTGCCAGACCTCAGCAAGAGTCTGAAAGTAGCGAGAAAATCAAAAAGCCAATTATTTTATTGGTTGAAGATAATATTGATTTCAGATCGTTTATGAAAGAAACACTGCAGGAACAATTTAAGATCTACGAAGCTCAGGATGGTCAAAAAGGATACGATACAGTTCATAAGGTACTTCCTGATTTAATTATTAGCGATGTGATGATGCCCAATGTGGATGGCCTTGAATTGTGTACAATGCTTCGTAAAGATATCCGGACATCTCATATTCCGTTTATCCTTTTAACTGCACGAACTGCTGATGAGGACAAAATTAAAGGGCTGGAAATTGGTGCAGACGATTACATAACAAAACCCTTTAATATGGATTTACTTCTTTTGCGGGTTCGTAAATTATTGGAAAAAAGAAGTCAGTTCCAAAAGCAATTTCAAAAAACGGTTGATATAAGTCCAAGCGAAGTTCAAATTACTTCAATGGATGAAAAATTGATTAAAAAAGCCGTTGCAACAGTTGAAAAAAACATTTCAGAATCTAAATTTTCAGTCGAAGATTTAAGCCGTGAACTGGGTATGAGTCGTGTCTATCTTTATAAAAAATTAATTTCGATTACGGGTAAATCTCCTATTGAGTTTATTAGAATTATCAGATTAAAAAGAGGACTGCAGCTTTTGGAAAAAAGCCAGATGAATATTGCAGAAATTGCCTACGAAGTTGGTTTTAATAGCCCGCGTTATTTTAGTAAGTATTTTAAAGAAGAGTATGGTATTTTACCAACGGCTTATGCGAAAAGGCATAAGGAAGATGGAGAATAACTGCATTTAATTCGGAATAAATACATTTAGTTACCCTTTTGGAAACATTTGGTAAGTAAAAATATTGCGTTTGTAATTATTTTTAGCCTTTAAATTAAAATAGAGTTATGAGTTCAAAATTTTTAGCTAAAGTAAGCCTTGTGCTTATGCTTTTTTATTTATTTCCTGATACTGCTTATTCTAATATTTCATTGCCCGCTATTTTTGGCAAACACATGGTGATGCAGCAAAATTCCGAGGTGAAACTATGGGGTTGGGGCAAACCAATGGAAAAAATTAGAGTAATTACCTCTTGGGACAATGATACCCTAAATACTGTGACCACTAATAATGCAAAATGGTCGGTAGTGTTAAAAACTCCTGAAGCAGGAGGTGCTTATTCAATAAAAATAGAGGGATACAATTCTGTAGTTATCGATGACATACTAATGGGAGAGGTGTGGTTACTTTCGGGACAGTCGAATATGGAATGGAAAACCAGCTTTGGAATTAATAATATAGGAGAAGAGGTTGAAAATGCTGACAATAATGAAATTCGGTTTTTTTCAGTAACGCTTAAAACATCACCAACTAAATGTATTGATGTTTCAGGTCAGTGGATGAAATGTACGCCCGAAAGCATGAATGATTTTAGTGCTATAGGTTACTTTTTTGGAAAGGAATTGAATAAGGAACTTAAGATCCCTGTTGGGTTAATCAGCTCCAATTGGGGTGGAACGCCAATTGAAACATGGGTTCCGGAGCAAGAAATTTTGGCTTCGAATGAGTTAACAGAATCTGCTCAAAAGGTACCTTATTTTCCTTGGGCACCCAATATGCCTGGTTGTGTTTACAATGCAATGATAGCACCGATTATGCCTTTCCCAATGAAAGGAGTTTTGTGGTATCAGGGAGAAGCGAATGTCGATAATTCAGCAACATATACCAAAACCCTTGAGACTTTAGTGAGAAGTTGGAGGAAAGGTTTTAAAACTGATCTTGCTTTTTATTATGCACAAATAGCTCCTTTTACTCACTACGCTAAAGATGCAGGAGTAAAAGTCCGCGAAGCGCAGCGCCGAGCTTTGGAATCTATTCCAAATTCGGGAATGGTTGTAATGAGTGATATTGGTGATACTCTTGATATTCATCCACGTAATAAAATTGACGCAGGGAAGCGGTTTGCACATCTGGCACTTAATAAAACCTATAAGTTGAGTGATTTTCCAGCATCAGGACCGCTTTTTAAGACTTTTTTGATTAAAGGATCTGAAGTCGAAGTAATTTTTGATTGTGCGGAAGGATTGCATTGTGAGAAAGCTGATTTGCCCTATTTTGAATTAGCAGGAGAGGATGGAACATGGTTTTCTGCTCAGGCTTTTATTAAAAACGACAAAGTACTTGTGAGATCAGAGGAAGTTAGGAATCCTGTAAATGTGAGATTTGCCTGGGCCAATTCAGCCACACCAAAACTTTTTAACAAGGATAATTTACCGGCTTCCTGTTTTACTACAATTGATTTCTGAAAACCATATAATTTTTATAAATGAGAGCTATAGTAAAGAATATCATTTTATTGTCCTGCGTATTTGTTTTTGGATTTTGTAATGTTCAAAATCAGGATATTGCATTCGATCAGCCAAATTTAACTTACGAAGGCAGAATTATGTTTCGACCCGATGCTGCGGAGCTTTCATGGTCGGGTTCTTCGGTAAGTATCCAATTTAAGGGAAGCAGTATTTCAGCTACTCTGCAGGATTTGGATACGGCAAATTATTACAATGTGATTGTGGACTGTAAGGTGATTTCGAAATTGCATACCGATACACTGAAAACAAAATACATACTAGCCTCAGGCTTATCCGAAGGAACACATCAAGTACAATTGTATAAACGTACCGAATGGGATAAAGGGAAAACATTGTTTTATGGTTTTGAATTACCCGGGGATGCAAAGCTTCTGCCGGCGGAAACACCAAAAAAGAGAAAAATAGAGTTCTACGGAAACTCCATTACCTCTGCGTATGGAAATGAAGATACTAGTGGTAAAGATCGTCCGTATGGTTATTTTCAAAATAACTATGAATCATACGCAGCTATTACAGCAAGACATTTTAATGCTCAATACCATTGTATTTCTAAAAGCGGTATCGGAGTATTGGTTAGTTGGTTTCCATTGATTATGTCCGAAATGTATGATCGAATCGATCCAAATGACTCAGTTTTAAAATGGGATTTTTCCAAATATACACCTGATGTAGTAGTAATTAATCTTTTTCAGAACGATTCATGGATCGTTAATATCCCCAAAAATGAGCAGTTTAAAAATAGATTTGGTAAGGAGGCACCCGATTCAACAACTATTATTGCAGCCTACAAAGATTTCGTAAGTTCCATTCGCGGTAAGTATCCACATTCGTCTATTATCTGTACCCTTGGCAGTATGGATGCAACCAAGGAAGGATCTCAGTGGCCTGGATATGTACAAACAGCAGTAAGTCAATTAAAGGATGATAAGATATTCTCTTGTTTTTTCCCGTTTAAAAATTCAGGCGGACATCCAAACATTAAGGAACATCATGCAATGGCTGACCAATTAATCGGGTTCATTGAAGAAAATATTGAATGGTGATTTAGAGACTAATTTAAAAAACTGCACTTAAATTGATATCATTAGCGTATTATTAAGGACCAAATGCAGTTGAGAGGTAGTGCTAGGAAACTAGTACTACCTCTCTTTACTAAAGTTATCCTGTTAACAATCGATTTTTGATCTAATCAGAAGGCATTGAAAAAAAATAGCTTACGATTTAGGCAGGACACCAAAATTGAGAAGATCTAATAAAGAAAAAATATGGCAAAGAAAATTAGCTTACTGGCATTACTAATCAGCAGTTGGATTGGTGTTTTATCTGCACAGGATTTTTTCCCTAAAAAGGATTTGATGTCTGTTGGTGTGTATTACTATCCTGAGCAATGGTCTGAAAATCAATGGGAAATGGATATTGAGAATATTGCCGGTTATGGATTCGAATTTATTCATATGTCTGAATTTGCCTGGGCTCAGATGGAACCATCTGAGGGCAAGTATGATTTTACCTGGCTTGATAAAGTAATTGAGTTGGCTGATAAAAATAAGCTGAAAGTGATTTTGGGAACACCTACGCCATGTCCTCCGGTATGGCTCGGAATCAAGTATCCCGAAATATACATACAAGATGGTAATTATCAATCTAAAGAGCATGGCACCCGTGCAAACATGTCATTATCCAACCCGATTGTTTTGGAGTATACACAAAAAATTGTTGATGAAATGGCTAAGCATTATGCACACAACAAAGCTGTAATGGGATGGCAAATTGACAATGAGCCGGAGGCTAAAGAAGATTACAGTCCGTCTGCGCAATTGGCATTTCGGGAATGGTTACAAAATAAATATGCAGATATTACTGAATTGAATAAGGCATGGGGAACGGCATTTTGGAGTCAGTTGTATTCGGCTTTTGATGAAGTTAGAATTCATAATGCTCAAAATGTTGGTTGGTGGGGTGCAAATCCTATTGCTTTATTGGATTTTAAACGCTTTACAGCGGATACGCAAGCATCTTTTTTAGATTTTCAGGCTGAAGAATTACGGAAATATATTGATGAGTCACAGTTTATAACCACAAACTATGTGGCAAAAGGCAGCCAGACGGATCCGAAAAGAAGTAAAAAACTTGATTTTGCTTCATTTACAGCTTATCCCAATTATGGAAGCAATAATCTGGGAGACTTGGGTTTTCGTTTAGGTGATCACTCCGTTTTAATGTATGCCAATGATTATTATAAGTCGGTAAAAGGTATTTCAGGTGTTATGGAACTGCAGCCCGGACAGGTAAATTGGGCCAATCACAATTCATTGTTACAGCCCGGAACTGTTCGAATGTGGTTGTGGCATTGTTTTGCAGGAGGGAATTCTTTTGCATGTACCTATCGTTACAGACAAGTACTTTATGGTGCCGAGCAATATCATCATGGTGTGGTTCGAACCGATGGTGTTACTTTGAGTCAGGGAGGAGAGGAGTATGTACAGGTGATCAACGAGGTGAATGAATTGAGGAAAAAATACAGCAAGAATACTCAAATGCCTGAAGCTATTAAGAAGAGGAAAACTGCTGTCATGTGGTCGTTTGACAACCTTTGGAATCTGGAAAGACAGAAGCAAACCAACCAATGGAATACATGGAAGCACATGCAGCGTTATCAGCAGATATTGCATTCATTTGGTGCTCCGGTGAGTTTCATTTCAGAGGAAGATGATTTTGATGATTATGAATTTATTATAGTTCCTTCTTACGAAATGGTAGACGAGGCGTTGGTTCAGAAATGGAAAAAGTTCGTTTCAAAAGGAGGTAAGCTTATTGTCTCACCAAGAACCGGAGCTAAAGATAAAAATGCTCATTTATGGGAAAATAATTTATCGGGCATTATGAATGAACTAATTGGTGGAAAGATTTATTCATTTGATATGCTTCCATTCGGAAAACAAGGTGATATTTTAATGGATGGGAAAAATTACAAATGGAGTTCATGGGGAGATTTAATTACACCGGAAGATAAAACTGAGGTCGTAGCTAGTTATACCGATCAATTTTACAAAGGAACTGCCTGCATTTTAAAAAATGAAATTGGTAAGGGGCAGGTTTGGTATATTGGAACAGAATCTGTTGATGGGGATTTGGAACGCAATCTTCTGAAAAACATATACCAACAAAATAATGTCGGGGTAGAAAATTATCCTGAAGGTGTTTTTGTTCAGTATCGCGATGGTTTTATGGTGGCTGTTAATTATTCTTCCGGTGAGTATATTTTAAATTATAATGGAGATTACCTGATAGGAGATAAAGTGTTAAAACCAGCAGATGTTGCCGTGTGGCGCATTGAGAAATAGCTTAGCGATTTTGAGTAAGTGCTCTTATAAAATTTCAACCACGTAAAATAGTTACGTGGTTTTTTTTAATAGTTTATTGAGGATGATGAATAACTTTTTATATTTCTGTTGCTGAGATGGGGTAAATTGGCTTTATTTCTTCTTTTCGGATAATTATGAAAATGCTGGTTTATCATCAGTGCTTTAAAGTTATGGTGTAAGTTTGACGCAATATTATTCCCTCTTGTTTTGCTGTTTTGTTAACCCGCTCAATTAATACAAACTCATGCTTTAAATTGATGAACCTTTTCAGGGAGGTGTCAAAAATACTTAACTGAGATGTTTTGTCTTGTTTTCCAACCATATCAGCAAGCTTTATGTCTAAATACATATTTACTTGCAAATTTAGAAACCTTAACAAAAAGTTTATCTGCTGGTTATCAGAATTATAATGCTTTTTTTAAGTTTGATTAGTTATGCTTATCAGTGTTTAAAATTATTTAAACGAAACTCTCACGAATATAATGTGTTAAAATAAGACTTTGACAGAAAGAAATATTCTGGGGTAATAAATAATATGTTGAAATTTTTCGCCAAATTTGAAACTTATTTATTTTTCTTTCGTCAAAGCAAAAGATTCTTTAACGCAAAGGAATGTATGTTTCTACCTAGGACAATTAGGATGTCGATTTATAGGAAAACCGATTATTATGAAAAGAAATGGAGCAAGTCTACTACTAATATTATTTTTACAATTAACATATTTATCTGCAGAAGCAAGTGATTTCTACTGGATTGGTGGTTCGGGTAATTTCAATGATATAGAGCATTGGAGTGATCAGCCAGGCGGAAAGGTAAACCCTGGTGCCCTCTTGCCGGATAAAGATGATAATGTGTATTTTGATGAATTTTCTTTTCCAGATCCGGGAGCAGAAGTGGTAATTACTAGTGTAGCGCGTTGTTTGAATATGTATTGGGGCAATGTACAAAACATGCCTGTTCTGAAAACGGATAATAATATTGCGCATTATTTGGTAATTTACGGAGGAGTGAAATTTAATACCCAGATGATCATTGACCTTGATCGTCCTCTTTATTTTAGAGCGAATACTCTTGGCAATGTTATTGATTTTGGAGGAAATTCATTTAATGGAGATTTCTATTTTGACAACAATGGAGGTTGGAGAATTACCAGTGAAATGAATCTGCTTGATAATACGGTTTATTTTAATCAGGGAACCTTAAGTATTGAAGCAGAATTAACCTGTGGAAGTCTTGTTGCTGAAAACCCGGTATCCAGGGAGCTCTATTTAAATTCTTCAATAATTAATCTTCAAAAAAGCGGAACATCTGTTTTGTCTGTTCAAACAGATAATTTAAATCTGTATCCGGGAAATTCAAAAATAATTGTTAATTCAGCAAATTCAACAATTGAAACGACTGGAACTAAACGAGTTGATTTTTACGATGTTCTTTTTCAAGGGAACAATGGAGCGATAGAAAGTAATGTTACTCTTACCTCTTTTAACGATATAACATTTGAATTGGATGGAAGTTTAAAAGGGGAAAACGATATTCAGAATTTGATTTTTACTGCTGGTCACAGTTATTCCATTTACGATGGTACTCAAAATATAAAAACTAAGTTTGAGGCTCTGGGAGAATGTTATGCCTATATTTCTATTACAGGAGATGTTCTTGGTGGAAATATTTCAGCTGAATTGGTTAATCTAAATTATTTAAAGGTTAAAAATATCAACGCAAGTGGAAATGCGGTTCCATTTTTGGCAAATAACTCCTATAACTTAGGAGGGAATAATGCGAGTTGGAATTTTGTTGCACCATCTTCCGCAGATTATATCTGGACAGGTGGAGCAGGTGATGGTATGTGGGGAACACCAGGCAACTGGGATTCGGGTTGTGTGCCATCCAGAAATAATAATGTAATAATACCAGCCACGTTTGTAGTTACTATAAATATTCCTGCAGAATGTAAAGCCCTTTCGATTAACGATAATTCCACTTTGCAGGGAGCTGAAAATATAGAGATTTTTGGATCTCTTGCTGCAGGAAACTGTACATGGAATGTTGCTGGTGAAACACAGTTTAATGGAGATAATACCAATACAATTGCAATCAATAATAATTTTGTGGGCTCTGTATCTTTTATTGGTGATGGTGATTGGACTCTTACAACAAACATTACTGTTGCAAATAATTTTGAGTTGTATAAAGGAAGTTTGCATCTTAACGGAAACAAATTAACTGTTGGGCAATTTATTTCAAACAGCACCTATAATAGAGTGTTGGATATGATAAATTCAGATATTGATTTAGTTGATGGTGTTTCCAAAGCATGGAATGTTTCCGGCAGTAATTTTTTTCTGTTAAGTAATAATTCTGAGATTCGGTTGCTGTCAGATGGTGCGGAACTTTATAATAATTCTTCTGATTTTATTTCTTACGGGAAAGTAACGTTCAATTACCCTGATGGACAGGTGTTTTTAACGAATGAAGGTTCTGCTCAGCCGACTTTTGAGTCTCTTGAGTTTAAAGGGAATGCTAAATTATTAGGCGATCATCAGTTCGATCAATTAATTTTCACCAAGGGTAAATCTTATCTATTTAATGTTGGTAGTAAGCAGAAAATCACAAAGGCAGATGGTTTGACAGCCCACGGTACATGTTCTGAATACATTTCTTTTAAAGGAGAAAATGGTGTTGCCTATTTTGATTGTGATGTGTCGTCATCGGATCTTTTTCGACTAAGAATTGAGGATGTAAATGTTATTGGAGGAATTGGTTCGTTAACTGCAAATGAATCGATAGGTATTTCTGGATATGATGGATGGGTTTTTCCTGACGATTTAACAGGAGGTACTGTTTATTGGACGGGAAATATTGATAATGATTGGTTTAAGGCTGGGAATTGGCAGGGAGGATGTTTACCAAACCGAAAAGATGTGGTTATTTTCGAAGATGCAAAAGTCTTAAACAGTTATGAAGTAAATATATCTAAAAAAGGGAGTTCAGCAGAGTGTTTGGATATGATCTGGACGAATGCCAATTTAATGAGTTTCACAGGAGATCAGCCAATATGTATTTTTGGAAGTCTGGATTTTTCGGGTATGGTAAATGCCAATTATTCATATTCAGGTGATTTTTATTTTAAATCAGAGAATCCTTCCAATATTAATGCGGGGGCAGTAGATTTACTTAGCGATCTCGTTTTTGAAGGAACTAAACAAGATGATGATTCCTGGCTTGCAGGAAGCTGGACTTTGAATAGCGGATTAAAGACATCAGGTACAATTCTTTTAGAGAATGGAGATCTGAACTCTAATAATCAGGATATTGAGGCTGCTGGTTTTATTTCTAATTTTGGTGTATCTAATACAAGATCATTAACATTAGGATCTTCGACATTTAAATTGGAACAATTTGAAATTTCACCTGACGGATTTACTTTTGATGCTGGTACTTCGGAGATAATATTTACTGCAGGAGGCGATTTAATTGTTTCAAAAGGAGCTGTTCCGGTAACATTCTATAATGTTACTTTCGATGATGCTGATGGAAATGCCTACATAGATACTTACTCAGACGACATTTACTTTAACAATATAGTATTGAATGGAAATACTTATTTCAGAAAAAAGAATGTTTCTGAAATAAGTTTTGTTGCCGAAAGTATTCAATTGGCTGTTGGGAAAACCTATGTGTTTGAAAGCAGTCAGACTTTTGTGCTTGGTAATGTAATTGCTAACGGAGCCTGCGAAGGAACTATTGATATAACAGGTTCGCGTGCCGATCCTGCAATTTTTAAAGCGAAGACGGGGGTAACTAATATAACAGTAAATTCAGTTAACATTTTAAATGTAAATGCTGAGCCTGCAGATGCATTTGTTGCAAAAGCATCTATAAACTTGGGTGGTGCTGACGGTTGGAAATTTGAAAATGAACCAGCAGGAACCAATTTGTATTGGGTTGGCGGAACAGGAAATTGGGATGATCCAAATCATTGGTCAACAGTTTCTGGTATTAAATCGGGAGGTTGTGTGCCAACAGCAAAAGACAATGTATTTTTTGATGACGGCTCATTTACAGATACAGAACAAACAGTATATACCGGAGCCAGTGATATTCGTTGCCGAACAATGGATTGGACTGGATCTGAAGCTGCGAGACCGAATTTTGAAATGGGCGCAACTGATATTTCAGGTGTTTATATTTATGGTTCTCTTATTTTTAATTCGGCTGTAGATATTAATCTATCCGCAGTGGTTAATTTTTACTTTAGAGCAACCGAACTGCAGGAGATAAATACATTTGGATATGTATTTCCAAATATTGTTGAGTTTGATGGGAATGGCGGAGAGTGGAAATTGCTCGATGATATGATTATGGAAGGTGATTGTTTCATCCGCTACGGTAAATTAGTAACCGATGGTTTCGATTTAGAATGTAAAAGTATCACCTCTATTGATCCGACTAATGGAGTTAATTCAAGAGGATTAGACATAAGAAATTCACAAGTTAAGATCACTGGAAGAGAAGATGTAATCGGTAGTTCTGTTTATCTTAACCTTGCTGATGCCTTTGCTGATCTTGGATTTGAGTTATTGTCGGATAATAGTACAATAACTTTTACAAATAATGCAAAAGTATCAATTATAGGTGCGGCGTCTCATAATATTAACTTTAATAAAATAGTTTTTGAGGATGAGGGCGAATTTTCAGCATACGATGTCTCTGGTTTTGTGCCTTATATTGAATATCTTCAATTTAAAAATAATGGTAAAGTTACTGGTAATGATAAATTTGGAGCAGTTGAATTAGGCAGGGGGTTTGAATTCCAGTTTCAGAATGGCAAAACGTATGAAATGGATTACCTTCTTGCTGAAGGAAGTTGTTTTGCTCCAATATCGTTGCATTCTACGAAAGATACTAAACAAACTACAATACTTGCGGCAAATAATGTGACAGGTAATTTTCTTGAACTGAAAGATATTAATGGCGATGGCTCAAAAGGAGCAACTTATACTGCAACAAATTCATTCGATTTAGGAAATGTTACAGGGTGGATTACTGATGGAGCAATTGCTCCAATCGCTTTATACTGGGTTGGAAAAGGAACAGACGATAGTTGGGATAATCATGAAAACTGGAGTCGGACTCAGGATGGTAGCGAAGAAGGTTGTGTGCCTACCTTAAACGATGATGTTTTTTTTACTGCGAATTCATTTTTAGGAAGCAAATTAGTCGAGTTAAGCTCCGCAGGAAAATGTCACAGCATGACTTGGTATGACGATGTGGATCCTGATGCAAATTTCAGCGTTGATGCAAATCTGCAAATTGGAGGATTCATGGATTTAACCGAAAATATGTCGATGAGTATGCGTGGTGTTTTCGAGTTTATTGGAGATGGATTGGCAGGTGATAAAATTGTTGATTTTGCGAATAAATCGATGGATGGTGATGTAATCTTCGATGGAGATGCACAGTCATGGGTTTGGAATTCCAGTCTGATCACTTCCGGTGATTTGTATTTGGAGAGTGGTTCTGTTACAACAAAAGGTAATTATTTTACTGTCGGACGATTCAGCTCATTGTCTTTGGGTGATCCTGATGCGGTTCGTAAGTTTGATATGAGCGGTTCTATCGTGACTGTTATTTCCGATCAGCCAACAGGCTGGAACATGAAGATGAATACTACAGGAGGATTGAATTTTATTGCAGTAAATACAAAAATTACATTTGCCAATGGAGGCGGAATTTATTGCGAAACCAATACTGATGTGACGTTTGGTTTTGTTGATTTTATGAATAATGGGATTATAAGAATAAAAGGAGCAGGACAAGGATTTTTTGGTTCTGTGACTTTCTTCGAGCAAGGACAGATTTATGGTGACAATACTTTTACCAATTTGGAATTCACGCTCGGATACGAAAACAATACCATTGAATCAGGAAAAACGATTACCGTTATTTATGATTTAAAAATGGAAGGTGTACGTTGTTCTTATGCTTTCCTAAAAGCAAGTACTCCTGGAGTCAAAGCGTTTATATATAAACCATCAGGATTGTTTGGTAAAATTTACAATGCTTCCTTAACGGATATTGCCGGATCATCAGGCTCCGGCGGAGATCATCCTGTGAATTATCATTTTGATGATGATAATACTACGGGTTTCGTTTTAGTGCCGAGTGTTCCTGGAGGAGATGAGGATCCACCGTCTTTTGAAGGTAGCTTCGACCAGCCTCGTGAAGAGTGGTGTAGTGATGTTGCAGTTTTGGATCATGTAAAGGGTTTTCCTATTAACAGCAGTACAACATTCCAATGGTATTATAGTGCAGATGGAACGGTTGGAACTTATACAGCCCTTTCAGGAGAAACCAATGCTGTAATTGAAGTTACTGTTTCTGGATTCTACAAAGTTGAAGTGATTTATGGTTATAATACTGTAGCGAAAGATGGTTCTTTGTGTAAAATTGAATCTGTTATTGAGGTTCAGTTAGGAACCAAATCGAATGTTTCTCTGGAAATTACTGCCAATAATGTAAAATGTTTTGGGCAGGGAAATGGACGGGTTGTTGCCAAGGTTGCGAATATTCAGTATCCGGAATATAAATTTTTCTGGAAAGATGAGGCTGGAACTGATTTTTCAGCATCAACATCAACCAACAAAACAACTTGGGAAAGTACAGCATTAAACTTAACACCTGGTAAGTATAATATTACTGTAGCTGATGGAAAGAATTGTGAATTTGATACCATCGTAAATATATTTGATGCTTACGAATTGTTAATCGATAGTATTGCAACAAAGGATTTGACTTGTTTAACGATTCCAGAAGGAGAGATTTTGGTTGCAGCCTCCGGAGGTACTGGAAACCTATCTTACTTTTTAGATAATGTAGTTCAGGCAAATGAAAATATTACAGGATTGTATTCCGGTGACTACAAAGTTCATGTTTCGGATGAGAACCTATGTCTGACTCCTGAGCAGGATATTACTTTGAATTCAAATCCTGAGATTGTAATGGATCTGAACGGAACTGACTTGCTTTGTTATAATGATAATAATGGATTGTTTAATCCAATTGTTACCGGAGGTGTAGCTGATTATACTTACGCTTGGACGGGGCCGGCCGGATACGCGGCAACAACAGCTAATATTTCAGGCTTGGCAGGGGGAACTTATCAATTAACAGTTACTGATGCTGTTAATTGTCCTTCGGTTTTGAGTCAGGAATTAATTGAACCACAGGAATTAATTGCGAACGAATTAACAATTAAGGCTGCAAATTGTAATGGGGAAGAATCGGGTGAAATATTTGTTGAAGCAGCTCAAGGAACTCCTGGGTATGTGTATTCTTTAGAAGAAGTTGAAGATTCAACAATTAAATATGAAAATACAACGGGTCTTTTCTCAGATAAAGCACCGAAAGATTATGTACTTCGAATTGTTGATGCAAACTCATGTGTGTTTGAACAAAATGTTACGGTTGCTGAGCCGGGGGAAATAGGATTCTTAATTGAAGATATTGTATTGCCAACATGTAAGAATACTACTGATGGTATTGTTAGAATCACACCTTATGGTGGTAATAGTGGCTACAGGTACAGCTGGTCAGGACCAAGCGATTACCGGTCATATTCTCAAAATATTGAAAATGTAGTTGCCGGTGATTATAGTCTGCTGATTACTGATAAGAATAACTGCTCTTCGGAGAACGGAGTCGACTTAAATTTAGGTTTGAGCATTCAGTTGGGCTTAGTTGTAGAACAACACATTAATGTTGCAGGAACCAAAAGTGGTATTCTTTCTATTGAAACTTTGGAAGGTACAATTCCTTATAGTTTTACCGTTACAGGGCCAGGAGGATATTCATCCGGTAGTCCTGATAATTACGATGACAACAGTTTCTTGATTGAGAATCTGGCGGGAGGCGTTTATACCGTTGTCGCAACAGACGCTTCCGGATGTTCAACAGTGAAAAAATCGATAATAATTGAAGAACCAGGAATGGCCTTCGCTTATATTGAGGAAAGACAAGCTGTTGGTTGTGCGGGAAGTCCTGTGGGAGAATTAAGGGCACATGCCAAAGGAGGTAATGGAACATTTACTTATGCTTGGTCTGGTCCTGCCGGATACAGTGGAACAGGAGAAACAATTTCAGGATTAGCAGCAGGCATTTATACTGTTACAGCAACGTCAGCTGGTCAAACGGCCACCAATACATATGAATTATTAGCTCCGGATCCTTTGTTAGCCAGTGTGGCAAATGTTGAAAATGTAAGTTGTAACAATGCCGCTGATGGTGAGATTGAATTGGATGTGAATTTTGGATCGGCAAATTATACAATAGCCTGGACAAATGGAGCAGGATTTTTATCGTCAGCAAAACATATTTTAGATCTGGAGCCTGGCACATATGATTATGCCATAACTTCAGAATATGGATGTCCTCCTGTTTTAGGAAGTCAGGCTATCACAGAACCAACTTCACTTGCATTGACTGTAACTCCGATTGATATTTCTGCCGTAGGTTTGCGTGATGGAGAGATTTCGGCAACAGTTACCGGAGGAACCCCTCCTTATATTTTCTTGATTTCAGGACCGAACGGATATTCATACGCTGAATCGTCAAATGTCACTGGAAATATTTCTGTGAATGGTTTGGAAATGGGTGTTTATGATGTTGTTGTATTAGATGCAAATGAGTGTAGGATTGAGGATGCTAAAAAAGTTCATGAACCAGACAAATTACTGCTGTTTGTCACTTCCAATACAGATGTTACCTGTCCGGGAGGAGCTGATGGAGCGGTTACTGTTGATGTTTTAGGAGAAAGTGATCCTAAAAATTTAACTTATTCATGGACAGGAGATAACTATTTTAGAAGTACAGATAAAGATGTTTCCGGTTTAAAAGCTGGTACTTATACTGTAACAGTATACGATTCGGCTGGCGATCCCGGTTATGAAAGTCAGAGTTTGCAGGTTGTGGTTAATGAACCAGACAAGCTTGTTGCTGAATTCTGGAAGAAAGATATTTCCTGCTTTGGAAGGACTGACGGTTACATCAACCTGCATCCTAAAGGAGGAACTCCGGGTTATACCTACTTGTGGGGAGGACCTGGAGTTAGTCCAACAAATGAGGATCAGCAAGGACTTTCTGAAGGAGCATATTCAGTTCAGGTTACAGATAGTAAGGGATGTAAATCAGAAATAACTCCTATTGAAATTGTAGAACCTAAGCAGATTTTTGTTACAGTTTCAGGTTTTTTAGAACCAAGCTGTTATGGTTTGGAAGATGGCTGGATTAAATTGGATATTTCGGAGGGTACTGAACCCTATTTGGTTAACTGGGATAATTATGGTAGTATCACTAAGGATATCTTTGATATTGAATCCGGGGATTATTCATATGTGGTTGTTGATAATAACGGATGTGAAACTTCGGGATCTAAATTGTTGAACCAGCCGGATACATTGATCGCTGAAATTAATGATTATCAGGATATATTGTGTTATGGAACAAATTCAGGAAGTGCAACCGTTGATATAACAGGAGGAACACCAAACTATACAATCGAATGGTCGGATGGTCAGGAAACAGATATTGCTTCAGATTTAATTGTCGGGACTTACGATGTCAAGGTTGTTGATAAGCATGGTTGCTCAGATATAGCCAGTATGGAGCTTGTTCAGCCTGATGAGTTAGTTTTAGAAGCCGAAGCCAGTCGCCCAACTACAGTTGATGCCAATGATGGTTCCATTCGGATTGATGTTACCGGAGGAGTTTTAGATTATACCATTAATTGGTCTGATCAGGATTTGAATCCATACTATGGAACAAGTATTGAGGATTTGGGAAGAGGTACTTATATAGTAAGTGTAATTGATAAAAATAATTGTCAGTTAGACTCAACAATTGTACTGGAATATTTATACGAAAACAGAATAACAATACCAAAAGCATTTACGCCAAATAATGACAGCTATAATGACTATTGGGATATTGATAGAATCGAGTTTGTACAAAACCTTAAGATTGTAATTTACGATCGATGGGGGAAAGCAGTTTATAAATTTAGTGGAACTGGTAATCAGTATCGCGGTGAGCCATGGACTGGAGCCGATGGAAATACTAATTTACCAATAGGTTCATACTATTATGCTGTAGAACTTGATGATGAAAAGCCGATACTGGGAACTGTAACAATTCTCCGTTAATTGATAATATTAAACCTGACCCTTAGATTCTAATGAGAATAACAATAATTCTAGGAGTGTTACTATTTGCATTCACTCAAGGAAAAGCTCAACAATTGCCACTTTATAGTCAATATGTGGAGAATGGATTTATACTCAATCCTGCCATGGCAGGAAGCCGGATGTATTCACCTTTGCGCTTAAGTTTACGTCAGCAATGGTCGGGAGTAGAAGGTGCTCCTGAAACACAGGCATTGAGTTTTAATAAAAATATGAGTAATAAATGTACCACTTGTAACGTAAAAGGAAATCCATTATCACGGCGGAATAAGCAAATGGGAGTTGGCTTGGGGGGATATTTTTTTAACGATAAAGCAGGAGAAGTTGCTAGAACAGGAATTGAGTTTTCATATGCCTACCACTTGCAATTATCAAAAAGTAAACTAGGGCAAACAGGAACAAAGCTTTCATTCGGATTGGGAGGTGTTTTTTATCAGTTTAAGTTTGATAAAAGATACATCCCGGTTAATGATCCAAAAGCAGGGCCGGATGAAGTTTCCTATGTGCCGGATGCAAACTTTGGTGTTTATTTGTATAATGATGATTATTTTGTAGGAGCATCAGCAGCTCATTTATTTGAATCTTCTGTTAAAATGGGAGATAACAATATCAATGATAATATCATGATGCGTCATTTCTATGCAACAGCAGGTTACACATTTCATTTAAAAGACCTTGTCGATTTGGAACCTTCGGTTATTGTTCGTAAAACAATGGATTCTGATATTTATTACGATCTGTCAGCAAAGTTGTTCATCAATCATTTTTGGATAGCTGCATCTTACAGAACAAACGATCAGATTGTGGGAATGGTAGGGGTAAATTACAATCAATATTACATTGGGTATTCATACGATTATTACACAAACAATTTAATTGCTGACAGCAGTGACGGAACTCATGAGATTACATTAGGAATCAATTTCGACATTCCAAATAAAATGAAGAGGGAAAGTAGATTGAGAGAAAGAAGAGCTGCTGATCGAAATTTCAGTAAAACAAAAACTTCCCGATACAAGAGAAACAGTAAAAGTTACATCTTCTTTTAAAAAATTTTAGAAGAACTTGAATCTGGTATTTTTACATAAAATACCGGATTTTTTATATCTTCAAGTTCGATTTAAACAAGTAAACCATGCAATTCTATCGTCTTCTGTTTTTTATTGTCATCTCATTTCTCATTATTTCTTGCGACCAAGATGAGAATTTTACGACCGATCCAAATTTTAGATTGACATTTTCAGCGGATACACTTGCATTTGATACATTATTCACTGGCTTTGGTTCAACAACCAAGCAGTTAAAGGTGAAGAATACTTCATCTAACGCAATTAATATCTCGCACTTATACCTTCAAAATTTAGAATCACCATATCGACTAAATGTGAATGGAATTCAGTCGAACAATTTGATGGATATTAAACTTGATGCCAAAGACAGCCTTTTTATTTTTGTTGAGGTAGGTCTTGAAGCAAAAGATGAGGATGCTCCCCGGTTATTAGAAGACCAATTGAAGTTTGAGCTGAACGGGCAGATGCAGGAAGTGATTTTTGAGACTTTTGCGCAGGATGTTTATATAGTTGATGGTGATATTGCTAAAAATACGATTTGGACGGGAGATCGGCCTTATTTTGTTACGAAGCCTGTTTGGATTGATGAAGGTGTTGACCTGATAGTTTATGAGGGAACAATGGTTTATTTCAAGAAGAATGCGGCACTTCATGTTAAGGGTAATTTTGAGGTAAAAGGAAGTTTTCAAAAACCTGTTTATTTTGGAAGTTCACGATTAGAGGAATTGTACAAAAATGTTCCCGGTCAATGGGATGGAATCTACTTTTACGATGAAAGTACGACTCATCTTCTCAGTCATTTTATTCTCGAAAACGGCATTAATGGATTAAGCTTTCCTAAAACCATATTGAATAACAATCCAATTTTGATTGAGTATGGAATTATTCGGAATTTTACGGGGAATGGATTACTGGCATCAAATTCTATTATTGCTGCTCATGATATGCTGGTCAGTAATTGTGGTGAGGAGTGTGTTCGGTTAAAAGAGTATGGTTCCTGTTTGATATCTCATTCAACTTTTTATAATGCGTGGTTTTTTTCTGCTCGTTCAAAGGCAATTCTCTCATACAATGGTCTTGGCGAAGAGGGCTTGACAATCAGAAATAGTATTCTGTATGGAAATAGATCTGATGAGTTGGAATTAGAAACACCCAAACATGTTTCTGTTCAGAATTCTCTCTTAAAATTGAGCAATTCAGGCCAGACTGATTATGCTTCAACATTCACTGAATGTTTGTTTAATGAAGATCCTGATTTTCTTAATTCCGAAGAGCTTGATTTTAGCTTGAGTGAGCAATCACCAGCCAAAAATAAGGGGAGTATTGAATTTATATCGACCTATTTTTTTGATTTGACAGGCAATCGCAGAGATAATGATGTTGCCCCGGATATGGGATGTTATGAATTTTCAGAAATTAAATAATATGAAGTTTTCTCTAATCCTAATCATTTGCCTGTTCTTGTGTGCGAGAATTAGTTTGGCACAATCTGTCATCGATGGATCGGAGGAAGGCATACGAGGTGATTTTAGGTTGATGTTTTACAATGTGGAGAATTTTTTTGATTGTTTTGATGACAGCCTTACGCTGGATGATGAATTTCTTCCAAGGGGAGAGCGAAATTGGACATGGGAAAAATATCAGAAAAAATCACAAAAAGTGGCTAAGGTAATTTTAGCGGCGGGTGGCTGGGAATTTCCCGATTTAATTGGACTCTGCGAGGTTGAGAACCGATTTGTTTTAGATGGTTTGTTTAAAATTGGATATCTGAACAAAGCAGGATATCAAATTATTCATCGCGAATCGCCGGACAGGAGAGGGATAGATGTGGCATTAATTTATCAGCCTGAAACATTTCATCCCATCGATACGACATTTCTTAAATTGATTTATGAGGGAGATTCAATCTCAACTACCCGGGAAATTCTTTATGTAAAGGGAAAAACAAATACAGATGATACTTTGCATATCTTTGTAAATCACTGGCCTTCGCGTTGGGGAGGCCAGCTGGAGTCCGAGAATAGAAGAATATCAGCATCACATTTGCTGAAAGGGAAAGTATCTGAGATTGTTAATCATAACGGCAATGCCTTGATTATAATAATGGGCGATTTTAATGATTATCCGGATAACAGATCTTTACAAACAGAGCTGAATGCTTTATCTCCGGAGAAAGAAATTTGCGATAATAGATTATACAATTTGGCTTATTTATTTTTAAACAAAACAGGAATAGGGAGTCATAAATATCAAGGGAAATGGGGAATGCTCGATCAATTTATTGTATCAGGAGCTTTGCTTAATAAGTCTGGTTTTTTGTATTGCGATCCAGATAATATGAGTCTTTTTAAACCCGAATTCTTATTGGAAACTGATAATACTTATTTTGGAGAAAAACCTTTCAGGAGTTTTGTAGGATATAAATTTAATGATGGTTTTAGCGACCATCTTCCTATTATTCTTGACTTGTGGAGGAAATAAAAATGGCTGTCAATAGATGTTGGCAGCCATTTTAATAATTTATTTATTCTGCAGAAATAATATCTGCAAGATTTTTTTCATATAATTTACTGCCCGTTTTCGGATCGAAATTCGAACTTGGACCGGAAATACAACCACCTTCACAAGCCATTACCTCTATAAAATTACCGCTTGTTTTGCCTGTTTTAGCAAATGCTTTCAGCATATTAATCTTCTTTTTGTCAAGACCATTTACAATTACAGGTTTAATGTTAACGTAAGGCTTAAGTTCAAGTACCGATTGTGCCACACCACCACTTGCAGCGTAAGCTCTTCCGTGATTTAAAATACTTTTGTCAAGATTTATTGAATTTTCCATTTCCATCTCAACTTTCCAACCTTTAAAAAGAGCCGATAATTCTTCAAATGTCATTACGTAATCTACGTTTGGATCATTCATTCCTTCCCGGCGTTTGGCAATACATGGCCCAATGAATACAATCTTTGCCTTTGGATAATTTGCTCGGGCAATCTCTGCGGCATAATACATCGGACTCTTGGTATGCGAAATATATTTTTTCATTTCGGGTATATGCTTGTCTACAGCAGAAACATAAGCAGGACAGCAGGAAGTTGTCATAAAAGGGGCTTTTGCTGCCAGACGTTCCAGTAATTCGTCGGCCTCATTTTCAGTAGTTACATTTGCACCTTTAGCAACTTCTATCACATCTGTAAAACCCAATTTCTTGATAGCACCCAATACATTCTCTATTTTAGAGTGGAATTGTCCAAGAACAGCAGGAGCAACTATGGCAACGGTTTCTTGCTCTTCCTCTTTTATGGATTTCATCACATCGATTATCTGAGAATTCTCCATGATTGAACCAAAAGGACAAGCCGTAATACATTTGCCGCAATCAATGCATTTATCTTCATCGATCCGTTCAATACCATACTCATCTTTGGTGATAGCGCCAACAGGACAAGCATTTTCGCAAGGTACAGGCATGTATATAATGGAATGATAAGGGCAAACACTCATGCAAATACCACAATTAATACAGGTTTTGGGATTGATTTGAGCCTGACCGTTTGCATTCCAGCTGATGGATTCCTTAGGACAGTTCATCATACACGGATGTGCAACACAACCTTTGCAAAGATTGGTTACGATGTAACTATTCTTTACACAAGAAGTACACGCCTCATCAACAACTGTCAATATTTTGTTGATTGGATTTTTTCTTTCAAGTGCTTCTTCAGCATACGAAGCCAGAGTTTTAAGTTCGTCTGTGTATTCATCCAAATCGAAACCTAAAAGCGGAATCAATTTTTCTTTAATGATTACACGTTCCTTAAAAATACAGCAACGATCAGATTTAGGGCTTCTGCGCGGGGCCATTTCAAGAGGAATTCTATCAAGTCCTTCCATTAATTTCCCTTCATTAAAAAGATCTGCCATTCTTGCCAGAAGATCTCTTCTGATTATCATTGTATTGTCAACATATGCCATTCCTGAATACTTTATTAGTGGGGTGCTTTCTTCTTTTTTTCAGGCCGCAAAAATAGATATTATTATTATATTTTATGATGCTGTTTAGCATGCAAAGGTTGTAAGTTAAAAAAAACCTTCGGACTAATCCAAAGGTTCTTTTTTGTTGCTTTTCTTTATGGGTTCAAGTCCCAGTTCTTTTCCTTTTTTCAGCATAAACTGATAGGCTGCATCATGTTCATTGGGAATTACTCCATCAAGAATAGCCTCCTTTATAGCCATTTTAATATCGCCAATTATTCTGCATGGCGATAAATTAAAAATATCAATAATTTCCTGTCCGTCAATTGGTGGCTGAAAGTTACGAACAGAATCCTTTTCCTCCACCTCTTTTAGTTTCCTTCGTACCAATTGAAAATTATCGAGAAACTTTTTCACTTTTTCTTCATTTTTAGAAGTGATATCGGCTTCGCATAATTTCATTAGTTCATCTACATCATCGCCGGCATCAAACAGCAATCTTCGGATTGCTGAATCGGTAACCACCTCTTGTGCCAATACGATGGGACGCATATGAAGAAGTACCATTTTCTGAACAAATTTCATTTTCTCGTTCAAGGGCAATTTCATTTTCTTAAAAATACCAGGCACCATTTTCTCACCAATAAAATTATGAGCATGAAACGTCCATCCAATTCCATCCACAAATCTCTTGGTATTCGGTTTGGCAATATCGTGCAGCAAAGCCGACCATCGCAGCCAAAGATTATTTGATTTTGGAGTTAATTGATCAAGAACCTCAAGTGTATGGTAGAAATTGTCTTTATGACTGATTCCTTTTCTGGTTTCCCGACCTTTTAGTCTAACAAATTCGGGAAATATTAATTTTAACAAGCCCGTTTCATCCAGCAGCTTAAATCCGATAGAAGGTTTATCTGAAAGAATTATCTTATTTAATTCCTCGATAATTCTTTCTTTTGTGATGATATTAATTCGATCTTTATTGGTACGAATAGCTTCAAGAGTTTCCTTCGATATTGTGAAGTTAAGTTGAGTCGCAAAACGTATTGCCCTCATCATTCGCAAAGGATCATCAGAGAATGTTATTATTGGTTCCATTGGTGTTTTAATGATTTTATTATTTAAATCATTAATTCCATTAAATGGATCGAGCAACTCTCCAAAATTATCCTGATGCAGGCTAAGAGCCAAAGCATTAATTGTGAAGTCCCTTCTTTTTTGATCGTCTTCGAGCGTACCGTCTTCAACAATAGGGTTTCTGGAATCCCGATTGTAAGATTCTTTTCTGGCACCAACAAATTCAATTTCCAGATCTTTGTACTTTAGCATTGCCGTTCCATAGTTCTTGAAAATGGAAACTTTTGATACTCCGGCTTCTTTTGCTGCTTTCTGGGCAAGTTCAATACCACTTCCAATAACTACAATATCAATATCTTTTGATTCCCGGTGTAAAAATAAATCTCTTACAAAACCTCCAATTACATAACTCTCGAGATTTTCACGGGTTACAATTTTGGAAATAATTGAAAATATAGGGTGTTTTAAATGTTCTTTCACTTTACTTTTTTTCAAACAGTTTACTCTAAATCATGTGCTTCAGGAGCCTAAATTCATAAATCCCTGATTCATTGCGCTGACAAAATTACAATTATTTAGATGGAATCTATAAAAACAAGCAAATTTTGAATTTGGCATACGAATTGTAAGATATAAATATGTATATTTATACATGTAGAATGATTGTATTATTTTAATATTGAAGGTTATGGTAGAACATTTGACAGTAGAAACATTTAAAGCGAAAGTATTCAATTTCGAACAAAATAAAGATTGGAAATTTGAAGGCAACCGACCTTGTTTGGTTGATTTTTATGCAGATTGGTGTGGGCCATGTAAAGCTGTTGCTCCTATTTTAGAGGAATTACAGGAAGAGTATGGTGATAATCTGGATATTTACAAGATTGACACTGAAAAAGAACGTGAGTTGGCATCAATGTTTGGAATTCAGAGCATTCCGTCTTTGTTGTTCATTCCTACAGACGGGCAGCCACAGATGTCACAGGGTGCTATGTCAAAAGAATCATTTAAGCAGGCATTTTCCGAGGTTCTTGGTGTAGGTTAATAATGTTTGCAGCTTAAAATTTTATTAAAGCTCCTGGATAATAATGATGGTTCTGAAAAAAGTATCATTTTTGTAAGAGAGTAATAATAAAAAAAGAAGTTGAACGAGGGGTTGTTCTTTTGTTGGGTTACCTCTGTAAAGAAACAAAGATGAAAAAAATATTTTTTGCATTGTTTGTAGCAATGATAAACTTAAGTGCATTTTCTCAGACAGCAAATGAAGTCATTCACTTGGATGATAATAGTTTTAAGGAAAAGGTATTTGATTTTACAAATAGTAAAGAATGGAATTTTAAAGGGGATAAACCTGTAATCGTTGATTTTTATGCAACATGGTGTGGTCCGTGTAAACGTGTTGCGCCTGTGCTTGAAGAGCTTCAAAAGGAATATGGACAGGACATTCAGATTTACAAAGTTGACACCGATAAATCACCAATGGTTTCAGGGGCATTTGGAATTAAAAGCATACCAAGTTTTTTATTTATTCCTGCTAAGGGAAAGCCAACAATGGCACAGGGAGCTTTACCAAAAGAAACATTTGTAAAAGCTATAAAGGATGTTTTGGGTGTTAATGCACCTGAATCAATTAAATAGGGTTGAAAAAAAGAAAGTTTAGGTTTTAGGAAGAGCCGGCATTTAGCCGGCTCTTTTGTTTTTGAACTATTTCCGATTACCTTTGTGGCAAAATCACAGTGGGGTGCCTTAAATAACAGGCTGAGATCATACCCTTTAAACCTGATCCGGATAATGCCGGCGTAGGGAAAATTGCGAATTAACTTTTCGCCAACCTGATCTTATTACAACCTCATTGCAATATATTATTAACGTTTTAACTTATAAACAATGTTTACAAGAAAGATGAACTGTGTTTTACGCAGAGCAGCAGTGTTAATTTTATTGCAATTTGTATGTTTTATTGGATTCTCTCAACTTACCTTAACCGGTAAAGTTACCGATAAAGCAGGAAAAGCACTTCCGGGTGCCACAATCGCAGTAAAAGGAACTTATTTAGGAACCGTTGCCAGTTCGAATGGTACATACAGGTTTCAGAATTTAAAAGAAGGAAACTACAGTTTTGTGGTTTCATTTTTGGGTTATGAAAGTGCTCAAAAAGAAGTGAAGCTGAGTAAGTCAGAAGAAATTGACTTTAATTTGGAAGCATCTGCCATTATGGCCGATGAGGTTCTTGTTGCTGCTACCCGTGCGGATTCAAAAACACCCGTTGTAGTGACTAATGTGAGTAACGAAGAGTTATCAAAGAGAAATTTAGGACAGGATATTCCTATGCTTTTATCGATTACGCCTTCATTTGTAACTACATCAGATGCCGGATCGGGTGTAGGTTATACCGGTTTTCGTATTCGAGGTTCAGATGCCAATCGTATCAATGTAACGGTAGATGGTATTCCTTTGAATGATTCTGAATCTCATGGTGTTTATTGGGTAAATATGCCTGACTTTACTTCATCTTTAGATGATATTCAAATACAGCGTGGAGTTGGTACTTCTACCAATGGAGCTGGTGCTTTTGGTGCGAGTATTAACATGCAGACACAGAATGTGAATGCTCAGCCTTATGCTGAAATTTCAAGTTCGGCTGGGTCATTCAATACATTCAAAAATACAGTTAAGTTAGGAACAGGACTTAAAAAAGGTTTTGCTTTTGATATGCGTCTATCAAAAATCACTTCTGATGGGTATATTGATAGAGCAAGTTCTAATCTTCAATCGGCTTATTTCTCAGCAGGCTATTTTGGCGATAGAACAAGTGTAAAGGCTAATGTTATTGTAGGGAAAGAAAAAACTTATCAGGCTTGGAATGGTGTACCTAAAGTTCGTTTGGAAAATGATGAAACTGGAATGCAACGTTATGCTGATCACTGGTTAGTTAGCCAGGAAGTGGTTGATCATATGATGGCTTCTGATTCACGAACTTATAATCAGTATACCTATAAAAATGAAACCGATAATTATTGGCAGAAGCATTATCGTTTATATTTAACACACTTGTTTTCGGATAATACCAAGTTCAATATGGCTTTTCATTATACACAAGGTGAAGGTTATTATGAGCAGTTTAAGAAAAATGACAAGCTGAAAGATTATGGTTTGGCTCCTATTGTTATTGGAACTGAAACCATCGAAAAAACTGATGTTATTCGTCGTAAATGGTTGGATAATGATTTTTACGGTACAGTATTTTCTTTTTCGAAGAAAATGGAGGGACTTAATTTTGTTGCTGGTGGTGGCTGGAACAAGTACGATGGTGATCATTTTGGTGAAATCCGATGGATGAAAAATGCTGGTGATGCATTTTTAGGTGATAAGTACTACGACAATAATGGTACTAAAGAAGAATATAATGCTTATCTGAAAGCAAATGTTGCCGTAGATAATTCGTTGAGTTTATATGCCGATATGCAATTGAGAGGTATCGATTATAAAATTAAAGGGATTGATTCGGATTTGAGAGATATTACTCAGAAACATGATTTTTTATTTTTTAATCCTAAAGTAGGCTTCAATTATGAGTTTAATGAGAATCACCGTTTATTCGCTTCGTTTTCTATAGCTAACCGTGAACCTAATCGAAGTAATTATATCGATATTGAAGAAGGAAAAGTTCCAACAAGCGAACGTTTGTATGATTATGAATTAACTTATAAAATTACAAAGGCTAATTTCCTTCTTGAAACTAACCTGTTCTATATGAATTATAAAGATCAGCTGGTTTTAACTGGTGGAGTAAATGATGTAGGTTCAGCTTTAATGATGAATGTTGACAGATCGTATCGTAGAGGTATAGAATTAAGTGTAGCAACGAATATCACAAAATCATTTTTATGGAAAGGTAATTTATCTTTAAGTGAAAATAAGATTAAAAATTTTACCGAAGGTGTTGAGAATTGGGATGAAGGTGGAAATTCATTGTTCTACTTAGGAAAAACCAATATCGCTTTTTCTCCTAATGTAATTGCTAATTCAATTTTTTCTTATAACAAATCAGGTTTTGGTGTTCAGCTTATTGACCAATATGTAGGTAAGCAATACATCGATAATTCATCAAATAATAATAGGAGTCTGGATGCTTACACGGTATCTAATATGAACTTTTCATATGAATTTAAGCCTGAATTTGCTGAGAGTATAAAATTCAATGTTTCGGTTAATAATGTATTTGATGCAGAGTACGAATCGAATGCATGGGTTTATTCATACATTTCAAGCGGTGAACGTTTTGCGATGGATGGGTATTTTCCACAAGCAGGAATTAACTTTCTTGCTGGCGTAACAGTAAGATTTTAAATAAATTTGCAGGGACACAGTAGGTTGTGTCCCTGCAAAATATATTCTAACAGCATGAATTGGATTGTTGATAATACCATTGAAATAATTGGAACCATTGCCGGTTTAATCTTTCTTTTTTTAGAAATCAAACAGAATAAATGGTTGTGGCCGGTTGGGCTTTTAACCTCGGTGATGTACATTTATGTGTTTTTTATTGCCAAGTTGTATGCCGACATGTCTCTTCAATTCTACTATGTTTTTATTAGTATTTACGGTTGGATTGTTTGGTCGAAAGGAGCTGGTCAGAAAGAAATTCCGGTGACCAAATTATCCAAAGGATTGTTTTTGATTCTTTTTGGAGCCAGCATGCTAATCTATGCTGTTATCTCATATATACTGGTGGCTCATACTGATGCTTCTATTCCATATTGGGATGCTTTTACAACAGCCTTGAGTATTGTTGCTACATGGATGCTGGCAAGGAAAATTTTAGAGCAATGGCTGGTTTGGGTAATTGTAAATGCGGTTTCTTTGGGGCTGTATATCTATAAAGGACTGTATCCAACTTCTGTTCTTTTCTTTTTTTATACTGTTTTGGCAGTGGTAGGATATATTCAATGGAAAAAAGATATGCTTTATACTGAAGCAATTTCCCGCGAATAATTACTTTTGTGTTTGGTAAAATTCAAATTCTGAAAGATTTAGATTAAGTAAGCATGCAAAAGAAAGCGGTAATTCTGGCTAATGGCTCATTCCCTACACACAAAATTCCTTTAAACGAATTAAAATCCTCAAAATATATTGTTTGCTGCGATGGTGCAATCAATAAATTGGATGAAGCTGGAATTGAGCCTTTCGCAATTGTAGGCGACCTGGATTCTTTAAATCCGGAAATGAAATGGAAATACCGCGATATCATTCACCATTTTGCCAATCAGGACAGTAATGATTTAACCAAAGCCATTAACTGGTGTCTGGAAAATAAATTTTCTCAGGTTATTATTGTGGGAGCAACCGGACAGCGTGACGATCATATGATTGGAAATGTGTTTTTACTGCCGCAATACGCAAAAAAAATTCGTGTGAGAATGCTTACCAATTATGGTTGTTTTACACCGCTTCTTCGTTCAAAAAATTTCGACAGTTACACTCGTCAGCAAGTTTCAATATTTTCTCCCAATTCGGAGACTTTAATTTCTACAGCCAACTTACGATATGCATTAACAGAGCAAAAACTGGAACTGATGAATCAGGGAACCCTAAATGAATCGATGGGGGACAGTTTCCGAATTGAATTTGAAGGCGGTCCGTTAATCGTTTATCAGGAATATTGAGATATCTGCATGATAGATAATTCTTTATTTTTTCTGAAATTCTTTTAAAATGCTTTGTTAGGTTTTTGTAAGTATTTGATTGTCAGGATGATTTGCTTAATATGTGTTTCAGTATAAAGATCTGAAAATAAGCACACTGCAAAACGATCTAATATCTCACATCTAAAATCTAACGATCTATTGCAAATGAAAAGCTGTTTTATAATATTCTTATAAACGAATATTCCTGTATATCTTTGCGACGCAAAAAACTAATACAATCTATGAAAAAAATTAACTACCTACTACTTTTAGCACTTTTCTGTGTTGGCATCCCTAAGCTTAATGCTCAAGAGAAGAAAGACGAAATTAAGGTGAAATTCGGAGGTTATGTACACTCTTTATTTACTTATGATACTCGTCAAACAGTTAGTGCCCGGGAGGGATTCATATTACTTTACCCACAAGATGAAGATTTGGATGCTGCCGGAAAGGACATGAACAAAGGTGGCGTTTATAATATGGCTGTTATTCAGTCGCGTGTAAATGCAAAAATTGCAGGTCCTGAAATTTTAGGAGCGAAGACCAACGGTTTATTGGAAGCAGAGTTTATCGGCAATGCAGAATCGGATGTGAACGGGTTGCGTTTGCGTCACGCTTTTGTGAATTTGGATTGGGGCAAGACTTCTTTGTTAATAGGACAAACATGGTCACCATTATTTGATGCTGAAATCTTTCCAACTACAGTTGGTGCCAATGCCGGATTGCCGTTCAAAGCTTTTGCGCGTAATCCTCAGCTGCGTTTAACGTACAAAACAGAGCATTGGAAATTGTTGGCAGCTATTGCATCGGAGCGTGATTATACAAGTACCGGACCCGACGGAGCGAGTAACAAATATTTAAGAAATTCAGGATTGCCTATTCTTCAGGGACTGGTTCATTACTATGCAGGAAAGCATGTGTTTGGACTAAGTGGAGAGTTTAAAAACATCAAACCATCTTTAACAAGTACAACCGGATCATTAGAAGATGGTAACTTAACCAAATGGAAGAATGATGAAACACTTTCGTCGTGGGCTGTGGTTGCATCTTATAAATTGAATTTAAAACCAATTACTTTTAAGACTCAAACTACTTACGGCACCAACTTAACTGATGTGTTAATGTTAGGTGGATATGCAGCGAAAAGTTTAAATCCAATGACTAATGAAGCCAGTTATACAGGTATAAAGGTTTTAGGTACATGGACTGATGTTTCTTACATTAAAAATAATTTTGAGTTGGCCTTACATGCCGGTTATTCAAAAAATATGGGTGCTGATGATAAGGTTATTCCAGGTATGATTTATAGCCGGGGAAAAGATATTGGAGAATTGTATCGTATTGCGCCACGGGTTGCGAAACGTTTCGAGAATTTGAAGATGGAATTGGAAGTAGAATATACAGCAGCAGCTTACGGTGATGTTACTGAGAAAGCAGAAGTTGAGAATACCCATTGGGTAGGAAATACAAGAATTTCGGTAGGCTTGTACTATTTCTTTTAAATAAGGAATTGAATTGAATACAGAAGGCGGACAGAAATGTCCGCCTTTATTTTTAAAACGGAATGGTAAAATAGAAGGTGGTTCCCTCATTTGGTTTCGAGATAAACCAAATTTCGCCTCCTAAAAGCTCAACCAGACTTTTACTGATTGCCAATCCCAATCCGGTACCTCCATATTTCCTTGTATCAGCATTTAAATCAGCCTGACGGAAACGGTCGAAAATAATTTTTTGTTTGTCTTCAGATATTCCGATTCCTGTGTCTTTCACAAAAAACCGGAGGAAGTCTCCTTTAATATCATATCCAATTTCAATTGTTCCTATGTTGGTAAATTTTATTGAATTTTCGATTAAATTATTGAAAATCTGAACCAAACGCATTGTGTCAGTATTGAATTCAGTGATGCTTTTATCATCAGGAACAGTAGTTATAATGGAAAGATTTTTATTATCATGCAAGTCCAGTATAGCTTCGTAAATTTCATTCAGATTTACGAATAGATTATCCAGAACACATTTGTTTTTCACAATTTTTAATTGATTGGTCTCAATTTTCGAGATGTCCAGTATGTCACTGATTAAGCGAAGCAGGTGTTTTGTGTTTCTTTGAATAATTGAGATAAAGCGGGTACGTTTTTCTTTTTCTACACCATCACCGGCCAATAGATCGGTAAAACCTAAAATGGCATTCATTGGAGTTCGGATTTCGTGCGACATATTGGCCAAAAATGCCGATTTCAATCTACTTGATTCCTCGGCTGCTTCCTTAGCAATTTTTAGTTCTTCGTGATTGGCTTTTATTTCCAGCAAATGAGCTTTTTCTTTTTGAGCACGAACCTTTCGTAAATGCATATTAATGGTCATCACAATGATAATAATTGTAAGAAGAATCAATACTGTTAGGGTTAGAATAACAATTTCTTTGTTTTCGCGGACAAAACTGTATGGTTCATTTATAATACGGGAATCTTTAGGGAGTTTCGATCTGTCAATATTGAATTGAGTTAGTTGTTTGTAGTCAAAACAATTCTCGTATTTTGCCTTTTGGGAAGGAATATCATCTATACTAGTACCTGATAGGACTCTTTTTGCCATTTCGGTAACTTGTTTTCCTTGATTTCTACCCGTAATTAATGTTCCTCCTACAGCCCCGTGACCCATGTAAAAATCCCAAACACAGTAAATTGGTACCTTGCAATAAGGTATTACTTCTCTAAAACTATCTTCGTAAGTATAATACTTCCCTTCAGAATCTCTATTGTAAAGCAGATATAAAACAATCGAATTTTTATCCAGCGAGGAGAGCTCTTTTTGAAGATTCGGCATATAATCCGGTTGAATGATTCTGTAAGGAATCAATTCTTCCATGTTTTTGATATCATCTTCAACAAATTGTACCATGGCTTTTCCTGTGGTGGTTTTGTCGCTGACGATAACAAGTTCTGAAAACTTTGGGTGATTTTCTTTAATGAGATGAATGGTAGAACAAAAATCCATATTTTCGAAAACTCCGCTGTATCCTTTCGGAACGTCAATAGTTGAGTTCAAACCGCAAAACAATACAGGTACAGAGCCAAAAATCTGATTCTTATATTCTAATAAGAAATCATAAGCATTGTTGTCTGTAGATATAATTAAGTCGAATTTCCTATTCTTATATTTTTCCTGATAAAATTTGGCAAGCAAATTCAAATAGTTTTGCGGGAAAAATCTTTTTGTATCCATATCCTCTATGTAAACAGAATAGGATGATTCCGTTGAAAGCTCCCGCTTGATACTTGATACGATGGAGTCGGTCCAGCTTAATCCATTGTGGTAGGAATTTAAGACTAAAATATCTTTCTGATTAGCGGAAAAACCTTTAAAGCAGAAAACCAGAACAAGGGATACAATGGGTAGGTACTTCTTTAAAATTCTCATAAACATCAAATTAGATCAGTAAACAGATGCAATCTGAAGTTATGAATTATAAAGCTGATTTAAAAGAGTTAAAAGTTTAATATTTACAGCAGATGATGAGCAGGAATAATTATTAATTAAAATTGTTACTGCATATTCTTTTCCTGATTTTGTTGCCAGATAGCCGCAATAAGTTCTTACGCCGGTCATCGAGCCGGTTTTAGCCTTCCAGTTCCCTTGCAGATCACTATTCCGGCCGAACGATTTTAAAGTGCCTGATATCCCGGCAACAGGCAATGAAGAGCTAAACTCATTTGAATACCTGCTCTGATACATGATTCTTAAAATCTGATCGAAAAAGTCTGCAGAAACAGCGTTGAAGTGGGAGAGTCCGCTGCCATCGAACAGTGATATGTATTTTGTGGGAAGACCTTTTTGATTCCAGAAATTTTTAACAGCTTCAATTCCATTTTCCCAGCTTGCCTTTCCTGATTCTTTTGCTCCAATCTCGAAAAGCAGATGATCGGCAAAAAGGTTGATGCTTTTTTGATTGGTAAGGCTTACAATGTCTTTCAGCTCCGGAGAATTCAAATTAAGAAGCAAACTTCTTTCTTTAGCAGGAAGAACCTTGTTTTCTATTGAGATTCCTACTTGCAGAAACGATTGATTCAGAGATTCGATTAAGCTGTTTTTTGGCTGCAAAAGGGCTCCTTTCACTTCAAATTGGGCTCTGTTTTGTGGAATGCTTCCTTCAATCCTTCGCTGATTACTGGTATTTCCACCAAAAATATAGGCCAGGTCGCGGTTTACAGCCGAGCTGATTACCTGATTATCAAAAACCAATCCTGTGTTTTGCGGTTCTGTTTTTGTCAATTGTGTTGCAGTGCCGGCTTTTCCCGATGAAAAAAACAGGCTGTACATATTATCATGAAAGCTAAGTCCGTTGGGAATTGCACCGTAGTAATTTCCGATATCTTCCCAGATCCATGTTGCTGGAATTTTGGCTTCAATATAAGAGTCGTCAGCCAGTATTTTTCCTTGGATTTTCAGGATGCCAAGTGCCTTAATTTTCTCTGCAATCTGTTGCTCAATCGGTTTTTCGTTCTCAAAATATTTCGACCCCAGTGTTGGATCTCCAAAACCTTTCACAATCAGATTTCCAACAAGAGTTCCATTTTTAAGAAGTTCTCCGTCGGTTTCAACTTGCGTTGTAAACTGATAATTGCTTCCTAAAATTTCCAGGGCAGCAGCCGTGGTAATTAATTTTTGTGTTGATGCGGGAACCAAGGCCAAATGAGCTTGGTTCATTGCTAAATTTTTACTTGTTTTCACATCCGAGACAACAATTCCTATTCCGGCCGAATAAAAACAGCTGTCCGATACAAACTCATTCACGTAAGTCTGTAATTTGTTAGGCCTGGGTTTCTGAGCTTCACAAGAAATTCCCAATAAGGAAACAATGAAAACAAGCAGTAATTTATTCATCCATCTCATTTAAAATTTTCTCAACTTCTTTTTCGGTATTGTGAAGCTTCTCTTTGCAGATTACAAGAAGCTCCGAAACCCGTTTTACTTTATCCGATAAATCATCCACATCCAGCTCGTCATTCTCGATGGAAGCAATGGTTTCTTCAATTTCGGTAATTGCATCGCGGTAGCTTGTCTTTTTTTTAGCCATTTGTATTTAATTTAGTCGTTTTAGTTTTTCGGTTGATTTTTTGAACCTGACTTTCAACGCTTCCGTTGGCAAACCGGGTTTCAATAATGTCTTGGGGTGATAGCTGATCAATATCCTTTATTATTTTTCCTTCTTTCAAACTTAAGGTATATCCTTTTTTCAGAATATGATCAGGATTAAGATATTTTACCGATTGCCCGAATAATGACAGATGGTGTTTCTGCTGCTCAATCTGTCTCTTAATCTTGGTTTTAAGTTTTATTTGCAACTGATTGATAAGCGTTTTTTGATTTTCAATTCTTCGTTCTGTAGAATACTGAAATTGTGAATTCAGTCTTTGCTGATAATGAAATTGATTGCCCAGCAAATGCGTGCCTGCAGTTTTTAGTCTCTGTTTGGCTGCACTCAGCTGATTCGATTTCCGTTCCAGTATCTGACTCACCATGGGCGAGAATTTGTTGGTTAAGTGCACCAGTTTTTCCGATGAGGATAAAAGAACTTCATTCACCTCTTCTAAAAATTGCTCGCGTAAACCATTCTGATATTCTCTGCATTCGTCGAAACAATCAATTAAGAATTCGGCAGCAGCAGTTGGTGTTTTTACTTTGGTATGAGCCACCAAATCAACAATCGTTTCATCTCTTTCGTGTCCGATACCCGAAATTACCGGCAATGGAAATTGAGCAATATTAAAAGCCAGCCAATAGCTGTCAAAACAATTTAAATCTGCCTGCGAGCCACCACCACGAATAATAACGGCAACATCAAATACATCTTCGTATTCATTTATTTTATCGAGAGCAGCAATTATCGATTCTTCGGCATTATTTCCCTGCATAACAGCCGGAAACAATTTGTAGTGGAATTTGTAGCCGAATGAGTTGTTATCGAGCTGATTTGTGAAGTCGTCGTAGCCTGCAGCCGTAGGCGAGGAGATGATGGCAATGCATTTTGGAATTTCAGGAAAAGCCAGTTCCTTATTCATTTCCAACACACCTTCTTCATCCAGCCGTGCAATAATTTCTTTTCTCCGTCGGGCCATGTCACCCAAAGTGTAGGTGGGGTCAATGTCTTTGATATTTAAGGAGAAACCATAAATTTCCTGAAACTCAACACTTACATTTACCAATACTTTTATTCCTGACGAAAAAGACTGACCTGTTGTTGTTTCGAAGTAAGGTTTCAGCATCCGAAAGGTGTAGGACCAAATGGTAGCTTTTGCTTTTGCAATAATCTGATCGCTGTTTTTATCTTTTTCAACCAGTTCCAGATAACAATGTCCGTTTTGATTGTAACGCAGTTCACTAATTTCAGCCACAATCCAAACGCCCGAAGTAAATGTATCGGAAAGTATATTTTTTATTTGCTGATTCAGCTGAAAAAGACTGATTCCTTTTTGGCTCATCTACTTATAATTAATGAAGTTGTGTTTCGGAGAATGGTAAATATGCAGGTGTTTATCTCATTTGCGAGCGAAGATAGGAATCCGGATCATCAACAAATTTTTCAGGATCGATTAAATGATCCTTTTGTTTCTCCATTTCCTCTAATTTTTTCTGTTGGATACTATCCAGTTCATCCTGATTGCCGGCAATGCCGTTTTTGTATTCTATATTGAAAAGAAGTTCGCCTTTTTCAGAATAAAAATCCCATTTCCCGTCACGTCTGTTGTTTTTGTAGGTGCCGCTAAATTCGATCACTCCATTTGGGAAGTACGATTGAGTTGTTCCATCTAAATTTCCGGAGCTGTAATTCGCTTCCAAATAGGTTTGTCCGTTTTCAAAAAAGCGTTTCCAGATTCCATGACGTTTGCCATTTAGGAAGTTAAGGGTTTCGGCAGGTTTTCCGTTTTTAAAGTAGTACACACTTTCACCATTTTTTATTCCCTTATTAAATGTTTCGCTGGCGCGGATGTTTTTATTCTTATCGAAATACACCCAAATGCTGTCTTTTTTCGATTGTATGAAATTTCCTTTTGCAATTAATCCTGCAGATTCATTGTAAAGAATAGCTTTCGCTTTTTGTCCTTCACTGGTGAAAAATAATTCAGCTTTTAAATTGCCGTTTTCGTGATAACGTTTCATTTCTCCAATCGGGAAATTGTCTTTAAAAGTTCCGGAATATTTAAGCCTGCCATTGGTGTGTGATTTTTCCCATACACCTTGTTTGTTCCCCAGCTCATCGGTTCTGTTAATTTGCTGTGCAAAGTTTAGCAGCGGCAAAAGGATAAAGGCGAATAATAGTATTTTTTTTGTCATCTTATTTTTATTGGGTCTATACAAAACTACTAAAAGATTGATTGATGCTAAAAAAAACAGATAGCTTTTCCCATTAAAATCAAGACCTTTTCCTATGCGATTCAAAAAACATGTTGTATATCATTTTTTATATTTTTCCGATCGTGCTGATTTTTTGTATTTTATGAGTCGGAAATGATCGAATTTCGTGTAATTATGTTATGAATTGCAGAAAGATTATTTCTTTAATTTTCGATGCTGTTTTATAAAAGATTCTGTAAGTGGTGAGATAGAATAGCAGCAAAGAAAGAGAGTGTAAAAATGTATGCATAACTAACAAAAATGGTGGTATGGAAACAATAGATTTTCCTTTTAGTTTTGATGAAATGCCGGTGGCGGCAAAATTCTTGCTGGATAGTTACACCCGGGATATGGCAGATTTCAACAGAATGTATCCGATATTCGATGAGACTTTTAAAGCCCGTGTAAGTGAACAAATTCAACGGGCAAAAGAATATGTGAATTGTGGTCCCGAGGGAGTACAGATTCAAAACCTTCGTTCTGGAATTTATAAACGGATCGAATCTCTGAACAACATGATACTTGAGGTTCAGGATAACTTCCCGGTATCCCGGATAAACGAATTTGATAAGATTGTAGAAATCGTTGAAAAGAAGGATTTGAAAGCCATTCTCACAGTGATTCCAAAATTCATAGTGCAGTTGGAAGCGAATATTCCCCGCGAAAATGCCGAGGTCACCCAAACGATTATTGAAAAAATTTTGACTCTTTTTCAGGTGCTCAAATTAAATAGAATAGAACTCAATCGTTTGCTTAACTCAAGAGGTTTGCTGAAAGAAGAAGTATTCCGTTGTTTGAATCATTTGTGGGCAACCATGCAGGATATTATGGAAATAGGCCAGGATTTGTATAGAAAATCAGATCCTATGAAATGCGTGGAGTACGAATCGAACTATTTAAAAATGAAAGTGAAAAGTTTTTGGCTGCATACCAGTCAGGATTTGGTAGCGTCCTGACATTTCATAATTAATTAAACTCTAAATAAAATACAAAGCCCGTTTTGAACCTTCGAAACGGGCTTTTTGTTGCCATCATACAAACTAATAGTACCTGCATAAATAAGGTTGCATTATCCTTTATTTGTTAGTCTATACTACGCTGTAAAATATTGTGGGGAATGTTTTGTTTCCGGATTCTTGTTTTGTAGATTTAGTGTGCGAATTCATAGAAAAACGCGCATTTGTTTTTGCAAAAAATTAAGAGTCCAGTAGACGATATTTTAACCGATAATAACAAGAACAACAATAGTTTAATAAAGCTACAGATAAGTGATATAAGACGCATAGCGTCTTATCCACTTGTTATGCCAATACAAAAAACGAGCTGTATAAACATTGAAGCTAGAAAAATAAAACTATATGAACCAATTACAATTTGATGAATTTCTGAGGTCTGTCGTAATAAGTAAGGATGACACTTATGCTCTTTTATTAGGAGCTGGAACATCAATTAGCTCAGGGGTTCCATCAGCAAATGATTGCATTTGGGATTGGAAAGGAACAATTTATAAAAGCAATAATTCTTCAGCAAATGACTGGATTAATAACTTTAGAAATCCGAAAGTTCAGAAAACTATACAGACGTGGTTGGATAACCAAGGAAATTACGTAGAGAATGGTTGTAAAGAAGAGTATTCGTTTTATGCAAAAAAGTGTTTCCCAATAGATAAAAATAGAAGTCAATATTTTCAAAAAATCTGTTCCAATGTAAAACCTGCTATTGGATATAGAACAATTCCTTTACTAGCTAAGCAAGGCATATTGGATTCCGTTTGGACTACAAATTTAGATGATTTAGTTATTAATTCATGCGTATTTGGTGGTGTGCAAGGAATAGAAATAGCACTAGACACAGTTAGTAGAATAAATCAAAGAACTCAAAATAGAACAGAATTACCAATTATAAAGCTCCATGGAGATTTTAAATATGGAGACTTAAAGAACACAGATGAAGAACTTCAAGAACAAGATGAAACATTTAGACAAAAACTGATTGATTATCTAAGTGACAAACATTTGATTGTACTTGGTTATAGTGGTCGTGATTCTTCATTAATGAAAGCTTTAACCGATGCCTATTCCCAAAAAGGTGGTGGTATGTTGTTCTGGTGTGGTTACCATAATGATTATAGTCAAGAGGTGTCAGATTTAATAGGACATGCCAGTAAAAATAACAGACAAGCTTTTTATGTTCCTACTGATGGCTTTGATACCACGATGTTAAATATTACTAAGTTAGTTGTTGAAGGGCATAGTGATTTAAAAAAAGAGCTCTCCTCAATACAGCAAGTAAATAATAGTAATGAGGCATTTACTCCATTTGATTTAAAGCCCCCACGAATTAACAAAGTACTTAAAAGTAACTGCTTCCCTTTAAAATTTCCTGACGAAGTTTTTGTGTTTGATGCTATTCTGGATGGAAAACCATGGGATATTGTTAATGATATTGCACTTAAAAGAAGTGATATAACTGCAATCCCACACGAAGGTAAAGTATGGGCTTTTGGAACTTTGTCAGTTGTAAAAGAAGCTTTTAAGTCAGTTATTTTAGGTGATATTGTTAGAAAGCCATTAACTGACACCCGAATTTATCATTCAGGGATAAACTCGCTAATGTTGACAGCAATCTGTAAAATTTTAGCATTGCCTAAAGGTTTAAAGACAAATTTTAGGGATAAAATATGGTCAGACCTATATCAACAAATCGCAAATCAAAAGGTATATAATTCTATAAGACTCGCATTAGAGAAGGTAAATGGTGAGTTTTATCTCACTCTTAATCCTAGTTTCACACTTGGAAAGGACGACATTTCAAAAGATATAATTCAGCAAGTAGGAGTATCATTTTACCATAAGATTTGGAATAGCAAGTTCAATGAATATGTTGAAAGTTGGAGAAAAGCTCTGTTCACAAAAGACAAATATGATTTTCCTGAAAATTCGGGAAGTGGATTTAGCTTTATAATCAGTAAAGCTCCCATATTCACAAATATCTGTGACCTAAATAATAAGTACACAAACACTCATAATGTTCCAGACAAATTTATAAAGCTTTGTGGTGTTCAGTTTAAAGAGTCTTCATTGTTATTTTCGACAAAGCATGGGAATAATCACTCTACGGATACTCATCCTATGCGTGGATTAATAGAAAACAAACCTTTCGAGACCAACCTGAATACATTCCTAGATACGACTATCAAATTGGGTGTAATTTCACCAGAACAAGATTCAAAAATTGTTTTTGAATTTTTATCTAAACAAAATCAAGAGATTCCAAAATACAGCGATAAGGAGGATTATATTATAGATTTCAAGGGTTTTTATAATACCTATGGCTTAAGCCTAAATATTCCAGAACCTACAGCTAATGATTGGGAAACAATTTCGGAACCTCAGAGCAATATTTTTAAAGAGAATATTCATGAAATAAAACGAAATATTTGTGATAAAATAACCAAGCTAAGTGCTACAGGTAATCAAAAAGTATTGGTTATTTATATTCCAGAAAGATGGGAAAACTTCACTAGTTACCATGACGATGATGAATCATATGACTTACATGATTATATTAAGGCTTTTTGTGTAGAAAAAAGAGTCACCTCTCAATTTATAAGAGAAAAAACTATTAGAGATTTAAAACAGAGCTGTCAAATAAACTGGTGGTTATCATTATCTTATTTCGTTAAATCTTTAAGAACACCATGGATATTAAGCAATGCAGATAAAACAACAGCTTTTGCTGGAATAGGTTACAGCATTGATTCAAAGAAAGAAGATAAAGGTCATATTATTTTAGGTTGTAGTCATATATATAGTTCTTCTGGCGAAGGTTTAAAGTATAAATTATCAAAGATTAGTAATGAGAAAATACAATGGAGACATAAAAAGCCTCACCTGAGCTATGATGATGCTTACGAATTTGGTAAAAATGTGATTAACCTGTTTTACGAGTCAATGAACGAAATACCAAAGAGAGTTGTGATTCATAAAAGAACTTTTTTTACGGAAGATGAAAAAAAAGGCATCCTTGATAGTTTATATGATAATACAAATATTGAATCGGTCGACTTAGTTGAAATTAACTTTGAAGATGACATAAAATATGTTTCAAGTAAAATAAGAAATGGAGAAACAGAAATTGATGGATTCTCTGTTTCAAGAGGGACTTGTATACAATTAAATGCTAGTGAGGCTCTACTTTGGGCGCATGGTGTTGTACCATCAGTTAAAAATCCGCATTATAATTTCTATCCAGGAGGTAGGTATATTCCAAAACCTTTAAAAATAATTAAGCATCATGGTACTGGTAGTTTAGAACAAATTGCGAATGAAATATTAGGATTAACCAAGATGAATTGGAATTCATTAAATATGTATTCACAATTACCAGCGACTATTTCTTCTTCCAATGATATAGCAAGAATTGGTAAACTGATAGAGAATAAAGAAAAAATAGAATATGATTATAGATATTTTATATAGACTAAATAAATAAAGTGCAGGCGGTAACAATGCAAAAAAAATCTCTACCAAAATGAAAGCAATATTCAAAAAGCAGATTTTTAATACATTATTAGATATAAAGTTCCATTACTACACTCTATCACTTCTTTCCGAGAAGTATTATAAGTATGATAGAAACGTAAATATATTTTTAACCCTTGCGTCATCTGGCAGTATTGCGGCTTGGGCAATTTGGGACAGATTCACATGGTTATGGGGCCTGATTATTGCAACATCACAAGTTATTAATTTACTCAAACCATATTTTCAATATTCAAAATATTCAAAAGAATTCAGTCAAAAAAGTTTATTGCTACAAGGACTAATTAATAGTTATGAGAAGTTTTATTTTAAAATTCATCGAAACAAATTGGATGAAGATATTGCAGCAGAAAGCTTTTTTGATTTTAAACAAGAGATAGATAAAATATTGAATTTCACTGATGAGATAGTATTTGATATTAATCCAAAGATGAAAGTAAAAGCCAATTATAAAATGAAAGTGTATTTAAAAAAGAATTTTAATATAAATCTTAACGAATCTCAAAAAATTTCTAAAAATGACTGACAAAATTGAAAAAGACAATTGGGATGAGCAAATTCCAAGTCAACCCGAAAGTAATCCAAGTCAACCTGAAAGTAATGAATATGATATTTCAATTTATCATGATAGAGGTGATTTAGATATTGGACAACGTAGTTGGGACTCTGATATTTTAGAAAAATCTGATTTGCCTAGTTTTGAATATGATGTAGATCCTCCAGAATCCGACGATTAAAAAAAAAATGCCCTGGAGGATGCATAAAAATAATAGCCGTAATGGTTATAAATTCAAAGTTTGCAGCCTATATCCCTTGCGTAATATAACAGGAAAGCAAACTTAAATAGCTATTGCTTGACCAATTAACCATTGTAGAAATGAGTTCAAATGCAAAAATATGACCCAAAACGAAGAAATAATTGAATGCGAAAATAGACTTTTAGAAGCTATGAGAACTGGTGATATCAAAGTTCTTGAGGAACTTTTACACGACAATTTAATTTTCACTATTCCAACAGGACAGACAATTAGGAAGGAAATGGATATTGAAAATTATCGTTCGGGAATTTTAAAGGTTTCTGAAATATTGGTAACAGATCAGATCATAAATTCGATTGACGACGTTTCTACCGTGGCAGTTACACTTTATTTAAAAGCAAAATATGCAGATCAATTGGTTGAAGGAACATACAGATATTTAAGAGTTTGGAAATTATTTAACCATTCGTGGCGAGTGATTGCAGGGAGTGGATTTCAAATTCAATAGTTAGGAGTTTATTGACTGAAATGAAATTAGAGCGTAAGAATTTCGGCGAATATTTTATTACTGCTAAAAGAGAATTTAAAGCAGCGGCGATTGACCGCACTACAATTGCTGTTTGTTTTGATTTTGCTTGGCACATGGTTTTTGGGGAAGGTCATCATCGAAAGCACCGTTCGGGAGGAAAGCAGGAAAGGAAAAGGGGCGAACTGTTTGCGAATACTTTTCAGGGGAAATTGGCCGAATTTGTTACCTACAGGGAGCTGTTAAAAAGAGGCTTTGCGGATGTTGAGAAACCCGATACCGGTATTTACGGCAAAGCCATTTGGGACGATGCCGATCTGGAATGCCGGGGCAAAAGAATCAATATTAAATCGGCGGCATTTTTTTCCAATTTGTTACTGCTCGAGGCAAAAGACTGGAATGGGAAAGGGGAGTACCTTCCTAATTTAGCGAACGGAACCAGCCAACACTACGATTTCTTTTTACTGGTGAGAACTAAGCCGGATAGTAAAAAACTGCTGAAAGACCATCAGCTTTTTTACGCCAACGAGCTTGATTTTGAGTCGCTGAAAGAGATAATATTGGGTGAGAAATGGACTTTCGATTTTGCGGGTGTTTGCACTCAGGAAACCATCAGGTACATTATTGGTGAAGGGTATTGGTTGCCTCAAAATTCTCTTTTAAACGGCAAAATAAAAATGGATGCAGCCAATTACTACATCCAGTGCGGCGATTTAAAGGAATTCGATTTTCTGATTTGTGAATTGCAAAAGCTTTAGTTACTGCTTATTTTGCAGTCTATCCCCTCAATTGCTTTCAATATGTTTTCGGCAATTTTCTCGATAACGGGAACACTCACCGAGTTGCCGGCTTGTTTGTAGAGGTGTGAGTTGGCAATTTCGGGCAAAATATAAGTATCGGGAAAGCCCTGAAATTTAAAACACTCTTTAGGCGTTAATTTTCTGATTCCAAACCCGGTTTTTATTAAAGGAACATTATGTCCGCCAGTGCCCATATTGGCGGTTAAAGTGGGACAGACATCCGATTTGTTCTCTCTCACATATTGTCTTCGAAACTGATATACGGTATCGTCTCTTGTGATATCGTTCTGCAGCATTTCAAACATGTATTTGTCTTCGCGGTAATAAAATTTCTCATCCACTTTACCTTTCAGGAATACACTTTTTACCTTTCGGGTTAACGTTTCTTTGGCCGGAAAATCGAAGTATTTATAGTTTTCGGGATACACATCTTTATCGAAGCCGACGATGAAAATCCGTTCCCTGTTGTGTGGAATGTTGCCGTAATCTTTTGTGTTCAGTACTTTGGAGTGAAAAGAATAGTTTCTCTTTTCGATTTCGTTCCGAATTACTTTAAAGGTATTTCCTTTATCGTGCCCAACCAGATTTTTTACATTTTCGAAGAACAAAACTTTGGGTCTCATTTCGTCTACAAAATCGAGCATTCTAAAAAAATGATTTCCCCGGTTGTCACCGAATCCTTTTCTGTAGCCTGCCACCGAAAAAGGCTGACAGGGAAAACCACCGGCAAGCACATCTACCTTATTCAAGCTACTGATATCAATTTCCATGATATCGCCTTCAATCAGTTTGTGAGTGAAATTTTCACGATAGGTAACACAGGCGTTTTTGTCATATTCATTGGCCCAGGAAACAGCAAATCCTGAGTTTTTAAATCCCAGACAGATTCCGCCAACACCCGCATATAAACTCCCAACCGTAAATTTGTTCTTCATAATTCTGATAATTGTGGTTTGCGAAAATAGGGGTTTTTATTGAAAAATGAGAACAGAAACAGGATAAAGGAGAGTGGGAAATAAGAATGAGGAACCGGCCTGCAGGTGAAAGTAAGAATCAGTTACAATCTGTACAAATAAAAAATGGCGGTCAATTAATTTGACCGCCATTTGCTTTTATCTGAAGTTGAATTATTTCACTTCTTCGAAGTCTACATCAGTAACTTCGTCATTTTTGGCTGCACCTTCAGTTTGAGGTTCGCCTTGTGGCTGACCAGCCTGAGCATCTTGTGCCTGAGCGTTGTACATTTCCTGAGAAGCTGCCTGGAAAACAGTGTTCAATTCTTCAACAGCTGCATTACATGCATCAACATCCTGTGCTGCGTGAGCAGTTTTCAATTTAGCCAAAGCATCTTCGATAGGCTGCTTTTTGTCAGCAGGAAGTTTATCGCCGATTTCTTTCAATTGCTTTTCAGTCTGGAAAATCATACTGTCAGCTTTGTTCAGAGCATCAACTTTTTCTTTTGCGGCAGTATCAGCAGCTTCGTTTTCTTTTGCTTCCTGTCTCATTCTTTCGATTTCAGCATCAGATAATCCCGATGAAGCTTCGATACGAATGCTTTGCTCTTTTCCAGTTCCTTTATCTTTCGCAGAAACATGAAGAATACCATTCGCGTCAATATCAAAAGTTACTTCGATTTGAGGAATTCCACGAGGTGCAGGTGGAATGCTGTCTAAATGGAAACGGCCAATTGTTTTGTTGCCGTTAGCCATCGGACGCTCACCCTGAAGAATATGAATTTCTACAGAAGGCTGGTTATCAGCAGCAGTTGTAAAAGTTTCAGTTTTCTTAGTAGGAATAGTTGTGTTTGACTCAATTAATCTTGTCATTACACTTCCCATTGTTTCAATTCCCAATGAAAGAGGAGTAACATCTAAAAGAAGTACATCTGTTACATCACCGGAAAGAACACCACCTTGAATTGCTGCACCAACTGCAACCACCTCGTCAGGATTAACACCTTTTGAAGGAACTTTTCCAAAGTAATCCTCAACCAGTTTCTGAATAGCAGGAATACGTGTAGATCCACCCACTAAAATTACTTCGTCGATATCGGATGTTGAAATACCAGCATCTTTAAGAGCCAATTTACATGGCGCAAGAACAGCCTGAATCAATTTATCTGACAGTTGCTCGAATTGTGCACGGGATAATGATTTAACAAGGTGTTTTGGAATACCATCAACCGGCATAATGTATGGCAAATTGATTTCAGTGCTTGTAGAACTCGAAAGTTCAACTTTAGCTTTTTCAGCAGCTTCTTTCAAACGCTGAAGAGCCATTGGATCTTTACGCAAGTCAATTCTTTCATCAGCAAGGAAACTTTCAGCCAACCAGTCAATAATCACCTGATCGAAATCATCACCACCAAGGTGAGTATCACCGTTAGTTGATTTTACTTCGAATACACCGTCGCCTAATTCAAGAATAGAAATATCGAAAGTACCGCCACCAAGGTCAAATACAGCGATTTTCATATCCTGAGCTTTCTTATCAAGACCATATGCCAAAGCAGCGGCAGTAGGCTCGTTGATAATACGTTTTACTGTAAGACCGGCAATTTCACCAGCTTCTTTAGTAGCCTGACGTTGTGAATCGTTGAAATAAGCAGGAACAGTAATTACTGCCTCGGTTACTTCTTGTCCTAAATAGTCTTCAGCAGTTTTCTTCATTTTTTGAAGAACCATTGCTGAAATTTCCTGTGCAGAATATTTACGGTCATCGATTTCAACACGTGGAGTGTTGTTATCACCTTTGATTACTTTATAAGGAACGCGGCCAATTTCTTTAGCCACTTTATCGTAACTTTCTCCCATGAATCTCTTGATAGAAGAAATTGTTTTTGTTGGATTTGTAATAGCCTGACGTTTTGCAGGATCTCCAACTTTTCTTTCACCGTTTTCTATAAAAGCAACAATAGATGGTGTTGTTCTTTTACCTTCGCTATTAGGAATAACAACAGGCTCGTTACCCTCCATTACAGAAACACAAGAGTTGGTTGTTCCTAAGTCAATTCCAATTATTTTACCCATTTTTAGTATTTATTTAATGTTTTAATTCTATTACTTGTTTGGGATGTTTGTTTCATCCGGTATCAATTTATCAAAGCCTGTGCCATTAGTTATTTTGCCAAAAGAAATGTTATTCTGGCATCGGCGGCCGAAATTTCACGCATTCGCCTGACATGTTTTCTGCCAAAAAGACAGAACAACCTGATTGTGCATTAAGAATTATTAATTGCGAATTGAGGGCTGTTCGGAAATAATTTTTACGCTTTTGCCTTTCTTCTTTTATCTTGTTGCTTTTGCCTTATTTTATAACTTTGCAATTCAAAATTCATTATTGTTGGTTAGATTTGATGAACCAAACTAATATCAAAAAAAAATAAAAATGTCAATCCATAAAGAATCCGCAAAGAGAGTAACTACACATGTACTTTCTGAAATGAAGTTAAAGGGCGAGAAGATCTCCATGCTTACTTCGTATGATTATTCCATGGCACTAATTGTTGACAGAGCAGGTGTAGATGTAATTCTGGTTGGCGACTCGGCTTCCAATGTAATGGCCGGACACGAAACTACTTTGCCAATTACCCTGGATCAGATGATTTATCACGGTGCTTCGGTTGTAAGAGCTGTGCAAAGAGCATTGGTTGTTGTCGATCTGCCGTTTGGAACTTATCAGGGAAATTCAAAAGAGGCTTTGAACTCATCCATCCGAATTATGAAAGAGGCCAGTGCTGATGCAGTGAAGCTGGAAGGCGGCCGTGAGGTTCTGGAATCAGTAAATCGGATTCTTTCTGCAGGAATTCCGGTAATGGGACATTTGGGATTAACCCCGCAGTCTATTCATAAATTTGGAACCTATGCGGTTCGTGCCAAAGAGGAAGAAGAAGCCGAAAAACTAATTGAAGATGCCAAACTGTTGGAGGAAGCAGGATGTTTTGCCATTGTTTTGGAAAAAATTCCGGCCACTTTAGCAGCTAAGGTCGCACAGAGTGTTGCAATTCCAATAATTGGAATTGGTGCCGGTGGCGGTGTTGATGGTCAGGTTTTGGTGATTCATGATATGTTGGGAATCACTCAGGAGTTTTCTCCACGTTTCTTACGAAGATATCACAACTTATTTGCTGAAATACAAGGAGCTGTAGAGACTTATATTGGGGATGTAAAATCAAGAGAATTCCCGAATGAGAGAGAGCAGTACTAAAAGCAGAAGAAGCGGGAATAAAGTCTAAGGCATCAAGTATCAGATTCGATGATAAGTATCAAGTCTTTTTTCTTATCTTTGCGCGCTTTCATTTGAAAATTAAATAAATAAGGAGTACCAATGGCGAAAGAACAATTGGATATATTATTCGAAGACAATCATATAATTGCCGTAAATAAAAAGTGTGGTGATATTGTGCAGGGGGATAAATCGGGCGACGAACCTTTAAGTGAAAAGGTAAAAGCCTATATAAAAGAAAAATACAACAAGCCAGGAGATGTTTTTTTAGGTGTTCCACATCGTATCGACAGACCTGTTAGTGGTGTTATTGTGTTTGCTAAAACCAGCAAGGCTTTAACCCGTTTAAGTATGATGTTTCAGCAAAAGGATAAGGAAATCAGTAAAATATATTGGGCAATTGTTCAAAACTGTCCAAGACTCGAGGAAGAAACATTAACTCATTACTTGTTGAAAAATGAGGAGAAGAACAAAACCAATGTGTTCGATAAATTGAAACACGGAGCTAAGGAAGCAACTTTAGAATATAAGTTACTGACTCGTTCTCAGAAATATTTTATGCTCGAAGTTAAATTGCACACCGGTCGTCATCATCAGATTCGTGCGCAGCTGGCTAAAATTGGTATTCCAATCCGAGGTGATTTAAAGTACGGAGCTCCACGGTCTAAAACCGGTGGAGGAATTGGTTTACACGCCAGAGAAATATCATTTATTCATCCGGTAAAGCAAGAGCCGGTTCGAATAGTTGCTCCTGTTCCCAAGAATGATAATCTTTGGAAAGAGCTGGCGAATCAGCTATAAGCAAACAAGACCTGTTAAAAAAAATAAATGAGGGTGTCCAAAAAGTATAGTTCCATTGTCATTCTGATCCCGATGAATTCGGGACGAAGAATCTTTCACTCTGAAAAACAGATGTTTCGACTTCGCTCAACATGACAATCCGATACAAAATATTACTTTTTGGACACCCTCATTCTTTCATTATTCATCCAGCATTTCTTTTTCAAAATACAGGGGAAGCATTTCTTTTATTGTTTCAACAACTCTGATTTTTTTCTCACCATACAAAATCAATTTGATAGGCTGATTGAATCTTTCTTCCGTTTCCAATAATACCTGCCGGCACGAACCGCAAGGAGGAATTGGTTTGTCTGAAAATTCACCATTGGTACGTGCAGTAACCACAATTGCTTTAACGGCTGCGTTGGGAAATTTTGAATTGGCATAAAACATGGCAACACGCTCGGCACACAGTCCGGAAGGGTAAGCCGAATTCTCCTGATTGTTTCCTTGAATGATTTCATCATTTTCGAGAAGAATGGCTGCACCAACACTAAATTTTGAATAGGGTGAATAGGAGCGGAGAGCTGCTTCTTTGGCATTTTTAACCAATTCTTGTTCTTTCAGAGGTAATTCATCTACCGAATCGTATTCGAATACAGTTGTAATTATTTGGGTTTTCTTCATTTGTTATTCTGTTTGCTCAGATTGTTTTTACGAACTACTGGTATTCCCGCTTAAAGAAATGGAAGCTTGTATCCATTATCAAACGGCAATTAAATCAATACTTTCTGAAATTTAAACATTTTTTTAATAATTATAATAAACAAGCAAGAATAGGCGTTTCCATACATCAGAAACAGATTGTTAATTAAATTAATTGTTTAAAGTAACGGAGGATAACAGGATTGTTATATTTTTATGGTTGTTTTGGAAATCGCGACTAATATATACATAAATAGATTGATTTCCCATTTTTCACACACGATTCAAAAAAACCTAAACCGAATGAAGAGAGTTTTCCTATATATCGTACTGAGTTTTGTTCTTGGTACATCTGTATTTGCAAAAGACTTAACCCGAAAACAATACATCGAAAAATATAAGGATTTGGCTGTGCGCGAAATGCTGCGGACAGGAATTCCTGCTAGTATTACATTGGCTCAGGGTTTGCTTGAATCCGGAAACGGCAACTCAATACTGGCAACAAAAGGCAATAATCATTTCGGAATTAAGTGTCACGACTGGATCGGTCCGAGTATGAAAATGGATGATGACCGCAGAAATGAGTGTTTTAGAAAGTATGATCATGCCTATGATTCTTATAAAGATCATTCTCAGTTTTTAACCACCCGCTCGCGTTATGCATTTCTGTTTAAATACGGTTCCAATGATTACAAACGTTGGGCTCATGGCTTAAAAAAAGCAGGATACGCTACCGATCCTCAATATGCTCATCGATTGATAAAAATTATTGATGAGGAGAATTTGCATCAGCTTGATCAAAAAGGGAAAGGGGAAGATCTGATTATTGAAAAACCTACAGGAACCGATCTGGCAGATATTGATTCCTATTTGGAAATTGATCCGTTTGGAGCACGCCTGGAAATTGCGAATGGAGTACATTATATAATCACCAAAAAAGGCGATACATTCTATAGTATTGAGAAAAATTTAGGAGTAAGCCGAAAGAAACTTCTGAAGTATAATGATCTTCCCAGGAATTATATTCTGCAGCTCAATCAACGATTGTATTTGCACAACAAGCGCGGAAGAGCTGCCAGAGGTTACAATTTCCACAGGGTGAAAGAAGGGGAAAGCTTGTATAGTATTGCGCAGGAATATGGAGTTCGGTTAAAGAGGATCCGAAGATTTAATGGGGTAGATAAGAATTACAAGCCCGAGCCTGGAGAAAGAATCTGGTTAAGAAATAAAAAGAGATAGGCAATACCAGATTATCATCAAAATTGATTTTATAAAATAGTGCTTATAGAATCAAGTCAGAGCATGACAAGCTGATATTTTAAGAAGGCTGTTGAAATTAAATTGGTACAATTAAATCCGGTTCGATAGAATCGGATTTTTCATTGATTAGGTTTTTTCTTATGTTTTACATAAATTTAAAATTCGAAAGAAAGATAATGGAGTATCCGTCGACACTAAGGGAAACCTGGGATATTTACGTCAGTATTTTGCATTTTTAATTATATAACCAAATCGAAAACAAATGAGACAGCTTTTTTTTATTGCTCTTTTAGCAATTTTTGCCAGTAGTTGTGCAATAACTCAGACTACGGTTACGCCGCCACCTAATGTAAATGTGCCCAAGCACGCTGTTTTTATTTCGCAATCGGGAACTCAGCATTATTTAATGCAAACAGTGCTGGATTTGAAGAACAACGAAATGGTGGTGTTGAGTTATGATTCTAATTATTTGTCAACTGTAATTAGAACAGGTATTTATTTAAATCCTGATGATTACAAAGGGGGGCATCTTATAGGAACAGATGCACCGTTTAAAGAAGAAGTGGAAGAAAATAAAACGGAAACTTCAGAAGGAAATAAATAAACTAAAAGAGGGCGTCCAAAAAGTAATATTTTGTATCGGATTGTCATGTTGAGCGGAAGTCGAAACATCTGTTTTTCAGAGTGAAAGATTCTTCGTCCCGAATTCATCGGGATCAGAATGACAATGAAACTATACTTTTTGGACACCCTCTTCATTTTTAAGACGATTAGAATTTATTCTTCCAATAGATCTTTTGTGCGGCTCAGCAGCAGTACATCGGCTGCCTGAATCAAAAGAATACAAAGCACACCAAACAGAAGAGGATATTTGTACGTGAAAACCAGTTCGAGAATGACATCCACTTTCGTAGATTTTAAATAGAAAAGCAATCCAAAAGCAATTCCGGGAATGCCAATATATCCCAAAGTCATCATTAACATGCGCAGCAGCGCCTCACGAACCGATTTTTGTTTTTCCACCTTTTCGGTCACTAAATCGGCAAAATCAGCAGGAATCGAAACCGAAAAATCCTGCTCAAGACTCTCGGTAAGCAGTTCATCAATCAGTTTTAGTTCATCTAAATTCCAGTTTTCTTCAGCATTTTCGAAATTCATATTCATCTGTATTAAAATCTCAAAGTTCTTTCCTCTCATACTTTGAATCTCTTTTCAATTCGCTTTTCTCCAGCATTTCTTTCAGCATTTTCCGGGCTCTAAAAATATAGTTTTTCACCGTACCTTCCGGCAATCCTGTAATTTCAACAATCTCATTGTATCCATATTCCTCCAAATGGTACAAACTCAAAACTGTTTTGTATTGAGCCGGCAGTCTGTCAACCATTTGCCGAACCATCTCCTTTAACTCTTTTTTCTGAGTCAATTGTTCCGGATTTTCCTCCGAAACCCTGCTGTGTTGAATCAATTCGTACTGCGATTCCCCAATATCCACATCGGGCTTTCGTTTTTTCAGATGATTTACCGATACCCGGTAAGCAATGGTTGCAATCCAGGTCGAAAGTTTCGAATCACCTCTAAAATCAGGCAATTTCTGATGCACCTTTAAGAAAACTTCCTGCGCTGCATCCTCCAAATCTTCCTGCTGATTCAACAATCTTCCGGCTACATGAAACACCAATCGCTCATATTGCTTCACCAAATATCGGAAAGCCTGAGGATTGCCATTACAAATCTGTTGTATCAGCTCGGTTTCGTTCATCTTTGAAGGAGTAGACAAGCACTCTTATTTATTTGTTGCACGATATTGCAATTAAATTTCATTTTCTTTTGGGCGTTCCCCTTCGGGTCGGGTCATCCGCTCTTACTCCTCGTTCGTACCTCACTGTGGGGTATGCGCTTCTACCCCTAACGCACACAATACACGAAAGCAATTAGTTATAAATATAAAACAATTCCGGTAGCTCTTGTAAATTGCAAATTTACAGGTAGGGAGTATTGGGATTTGTAATCCCATTTTCACGAATTTAAAATTGTAAGTGCATGAAGCCCTGGGATGCAAATTCGGGTCAGTTGATTGACCTCATCCTATCCTTTTTCTGAAGGAGAAGAGAACTCATCTTCAATTTTGTTGATCCAATCTTTATTTGGAGCGAGACTCCCCTTCACCTTTAGGAGAAGGGGCCGGGGGATGAGGTCCTTTTGACGAATTTTAAATGCCTAAATTTCAGATTGCAAATTCGGGTCAGTTGATTTACCTCATCCTATCCTTTTTCTGAAGGAGAAGAGAACACATCTTTAATTTTATTGATCCAATCTTTATTTGGAGCGAGACTCCCCTTCACCTTTAGGGGAAGGGGCCGGGGGATGAGGTCTTTTTGACGAATTTTAAATGCCTAAATCTCAGATTGCAAATTCAGGTCAGCTGATTTACCTCATCCTATCCTTCTCCTTTAGGAAAAGGCTTATAAGGCCTTATAGGCATTTAGAATATGATCAATCTTGGCATTGGTTTCAGGATTAATAAATTTCATATCTGGATTCTGATTCAGCCATTTTAAGGTTCTTTTTATTCCGGTGGAGAATGGGATTGAAGCCTTAAATTCCGGCACAAAAGTTTTGATCTTTGTATTATCAAAAATGACACTTTCACTTTTATCGGCAAGCAGCGTTCCTGTAAAAGAAGGTTCTGTTTTACAAATAAAATCAGAAGCAATATGCACCACCTTTGCTTCACAGCCCAAACTGTCAGCTAAAATTTTATAAATCATGTTCCAACTTAAAATTTCGTCGGAAGTAATATGAAAAGCATGTCCTATGGCTTGTGTTAAACCCAATAAGCCAACCAATCCTTTTGCAAAATCATCCGAATGGGTTACAGTCCATAATGAAGTTCCGTCGCCGTGAATAATAATACTTTTTCCTTTTAAAATTCTGTCAGCAGTTGTATATTCTTTAAATCCCCCAATGGCAATAGGAATTACAGTATCATATGTTAACGAAGGGCGCACAATTGTAACAGGGAAATTTTCTTCCTGATAAGCTTTCATTAACCGCTCTTCACATTTAATTTTATTACTTGAGTAATCCCATAAATTATTACTTAAGGGAGTAGATTCAGTAATTATAGGATAACTTAGAGGTGTTTGATAGCACGAAGCAGAGCTTATAAAAATGTATTGTTTGGTTTTCCCTTTAAAAAAGGCAATATCACGTTCAATATCATCTGGCGTAAAAGCGATCCAGTTGACAACAACATCCCAGTTGTGTTTTTTAAGATTGGGTACCTCATTAATTTTATTACTATCACCTAATATAACTTTAACGCCTGATATTTTCCGGAGTGTATTCCCTCTGTTCAGGTGATAAATTTCAATTCCTTTTTCAATGGCTAATCGGCTTGATGAAGTACTTATGTTTCCTGAACCTCCTATAAATAATACTTTCATTTTTGACAGTTGAATGGTTAATAAAATCTTGATTAGCAAGATAAAAATAAATTAATAGTAAAAGCCACACCTTTAATCTTATACCAATTTTGATGTTAATTTGGTATTGCATTTATTTCTGCAATTGAATCAGGTACTTTTCGGGTGAAAATTTATTTTTCGGACAGGTACTGGGGGATGAGGTGTAAAAAAACAAAAACTTTTTGCAACATTCTGCAAAGCACTCTGGTCTAATAGGCAAAATACATTCAGAAACTTAAAACTTAAAATATGAATTTAGGAGAATTGTTAATGGCCGCAGTGGTGTTCTTTAGTATCATCACCTTTGTGAAAATCTTATCCGCGCATTTTTTAAAGCGCAAAATTATTAAATCCGGTCATTTCGAAAAGGCTGGAATATTAGAGCAAGATGCTGAAATAGAAGTAAAAAAACAGGTAAAATACGATCAGTATCCGGCTTTAAAATGGGGTTTGGTTGCGTTTTTTGGCGGACTTGGATTCATTGTAATAGAAATATTGGGCTTAAATTATCCTGTGTTTAAACAATACGACAGCACAATGCCTTACGGAATCTTTTTTGTTTCTGTCTCTATTGGTTTCTTGTTGTATTATTTAATCATGAGCAAAAAAGTAAAAGAGTAAACTTCTTTATCGATCATAGTCAAAGTAAAACCTCCGGGGGCAAAATGATTTGCGGCCGGAGGTTTTTTTAATATGCTAATATTATTTGAGAGGTTTAAAACTCGTCTGTTTCAGCAGACGAATTTAATTGGAGACTATAAGGTTTATCCTTCTGTCAAAAAAGCAAGTCACGGCATTGAAATTCCCTATGTCAAAAAGTGCCTTCCCGGTACAAAAAAAGTGAACCCTATGCTAAAAAGTGCCTCCCTATGCCAAAAAGTGCCTTCCCGGTACTAAAAAGTGAATTCCCTATGTCTAAAAGAGCTTTCCCGATATTAAAAAGTGAGCTCCCTATGCTAAAAAGAGTTTTCCCGGTACTAAAAAGTGAATTCCCTATGTCTAAAAGAGCTTTCCCGGTACTAAAAAGTTCCTCTGCATTTAAAAGAGTGTTTTTCCCAATGGTATTTCTGTGTAAAGGCTAAGAATAAGCATACCTCAAATCCATCTCATATCTCATTCCTAACATCTAACGATCTACTGTTATCAGAAACAATACTTGTTTTCTTCAATCAATTTACCCGCAATTAGCCGGCGCTTTTCTTTGCTGTTGAGTCCGGAGTGTTTTGTGAATCGTTTCAAACCCAAAAGCATCATTCTTAATTCATCACCCTGAGATATTGAGTTTGCAGCATCTTTGGCATTTTTATGAATACGATCGGCAGCATCATAAAAAAAGACCTCGCACATGGCTGTTTGTTCTGCGCATGCTTCTTCACCTTTTAAGGCAATCAGCTTTTTCGTCCGCAATAAAAGAGATTCTGCCTGATAGCAATCGATAATCATATCAGAAATATTCATTAGTATTTCCTGTTCACTGCTTAGCTTTTGCATGAATTTTTGCGCCGCAGCTCCTGCAATTAACAGGGCACTTTTCTTAAAACCGACTATTAATTTGCTTTCTCCGGCCAACAGTGATGTGTCTTCTTCGCCAAATTCAGGAATTGCCATTAATTCTTTCACAACGTTTTGGGCTGCCGATAAAAGAGGCAATTCATTATTAAAAGCCTTGCGCAACAGGAAGTCGACCACCAGCATTCGGTTGATCTCGTTGGTTCCTTCAAAAATCCGGTTGATACGTGAATCGCGGTAAGCGCGCTCCATTGGTGCTTCGGAAGAGTAGCCCATGCCGCCGTAAATCTGAACGCCTTCATCGGTTACATAGTCTAAAGCTTCGGATGCTGCCACTTTTAGAATGGCGGCTTCGGCAGCAAATTCTTTTTGAGCCTGAATCACTGCCTTTTCCTTAGGCATTCCTTCTTCAAGTAAATGAAGCATTGCATTTTGTATGTCGTTGCTGCAGCGGTAAATGGCCGATTCAACCGCATAGGTTCGAATTGCCTGTTCTGCAATTTTGTATTGTATGGCACCAAAATTAGCAATGGCCTGTCCGAATTGTATTCTTTCATTGGCATAAGTAATTGAATGGGTAATTACTTTTTTTGAAGCTCCTAAAACGGCAGCGGCCAATTTTATTCTGCCGTTGTTCAGAATGTTTAAGGCGATTTTAAAGCCTTCGCCCCGTTCGCCAAGCAGATTTTCGGCCGGAACTTTACAATCTTCGAAAAACATCATACAGGTCGATGAGCCTTTAATCCCCATCTTTTTTTCTTCGAGTCCGAGCTTGATGCCATTAAACGTTTTCTCAACAATAAACGCACTCAGGTTTTTATCATCATCTATCTTGGCAAAAACGGTGTAGATGTCAGCAAAGCCGGCATTGGTAATCCACATTTTTTGTCCGTTTAAAACATAGTGAGATCCGTCAGCCGAAAGCATGGCTTTGCTTTTTCCTGAATTGGCATCCGAACCCGCTCCGGGTTCAGTTAAACAATAGGCTCCTTTGGCCTCACCGCTTGCCAGAAGTGGTAAATATTTTTCCTTTTGTTCCTGTGTTCCGTAATATAAAACAGGCAATGTTCCAATTCCCACATGTGCGGCGTAGGCAACAGCAAAAGAGCTGTAGGTTCCCATAATTTCGGTACTCAGCATCGAGGTATTCAGATCCTGACCGAAACCACCGTATTCTTCCGGAACGGCAATGCCTAAAAGGCCTAACTCGCCTGCTTTATCCATGAGGGAGGTCATTAATCCTTCTTTCTGACTGTCGATTTCATCCAACAGAGGAAGAATTTCCTTTTCCTGAAAATCATGACAAGTTTCCATGATCATTTTTTGCTCTTCCGAAATTTCTTCAGGAATAAAAATATCCTGAGGACTGGTTTCTTTTACTAAGAATTGTCCGCCTTTTACTGTTTTTATCTTTTCCATCTTTAATGAGTTTAGAGTTATTTTTTTCACCCCTAAATCCCCTAAAGGGGACTTTGAAAAAACAATGTCAATTATCTTTGAAGAAGAACTAGCCCCTAGGGGGTTGGGGGTAGTTTTATAGCATCTCAAAAATCCCCGCAGCTCCTTGTCCCGACCCAATACACATGGTAACCATGCCGTATTTTTGCCTGCGCTTTTTCATTTCGTGAAGCAGCTGCACGGATAATTTTGTACCTGTGCAGCCAAGCGGATGGCCAAGAGCAATGGCACCACCATTTACATTGATGATTTCAGGATTCAGGTTCAATTCTTTTATCACGGCAAGTGCCTGTACTGCGAAGGCTTCATTTAGCTCAATCTGTTCTATTTGATTCATTGATAAACCTGAGCGTTTTAAAACCTTAGGAATGGCCTCTACCGGACCAATCCCCATGTGTTTGGGTTCCACTCCTGCAACAGAATAGGAAACAAAGCGGGCTATTGGTTCAACATTCAGCTGTTTCAGCATTTTTTCGGATACCACCAAAACAAATGCCGCACCATCCGAGGTCTGCGATGAGTTGCCTGCGGTAACACTTCCCCCCTGAGCAAAAACAGGTCTTAATTTATTCAGGGCTTCCTCAGTTGTTCCCAATCTAGGTCCTTCGTCCACATTAATCATGTGTTCTTTGGTTTGTGCTTTGTCCTGTCCATTTACAAAAGTCTCCAGCACGTGAATGGGGACAATTTCGTCCGCAAAACGATTATGAGCCTGTGCTTCCAGCGCTTTTCGGTGAGAGTGAAATGCAAATTCATCCTGCTCTTTGCGGGATATGTTGTATTTCACCTGCAGGGCTTCGGCGGTAATTCCCATGTTCCAGTACCAGTCGGGGTGCGATTTTGCAATTCCCAAATTGGGCACCAAGCGCCATCCGCCCATGGGCATCAGCGACATCATTTCAACACCACCGGCAAAGATGCAATCGGCCAGACCGGCCTCAATTTTCGAAGCCGCAATGGCAATGCTCTCCAATCCCGATGAGCAATACCGGTTCACGGTCATTCCCGGAACCTGCACATTGTCCAATCCCAACAGGGCAATCATACGGCCAACATTTAATCCTTGTTCTGCTTCAGGAGTTGCATTTCCAACAATTACATCATCCACCATTGCAGCATCCAAATTTGGAATTTCTGTCATGATCCGCTGCACTACCTGGGCCGCCAAATCATCGGGACGAATGAATCTAAGATTTCCTTTTTTTGCTTTGCCTACAGGGCTTCGGTAGGCGGCTACTATATATGCGTTCATAAATTTCAGTTATCAGTTATCAGTTATCAGTTTCGAAGAATTTTGCCTTTTTGCAGCAGACTTTGCATTCGCTCCAGGGTTTTCTTTTGCTGACATAGTTTCACAAAAGCAATACGTTCCAAATTCAGTATGTAGTTCTCCGAAACTTCTGAAGGTTCGCTCAGTTCTCCACCACTCAATACTTTCCCAAGTTCAATAGATAGATATTTATCGTACTCCGAAATGTAATTGCCAACTTCCATTCCGTCGGCTCCCGAATAAACCAAGGCCAGCCCTTCTGCACCTAATACTCGAATGTCTTTGGCAGGCAGAGGAGGAGTGTAGCCTTTTTCGCACATCAGCAGAGCTGTTTTTTTAGCGTAAAGCAACTGGTGCTTTCTGCTCACAATCACTTCATCAACATCTTTTCGCAGGTATCCCAATTCGAAGGCCTCGTACCCTGATGTAGATACTTTTGCTTGTCCGATAGTCAAAAATTTATCCCGGAAACGGTTGGTTCTAATGTCATCTGCAGCCATTTCTTTCGAAAGGCGATAGGCAAATTCTTTGGTGCCTCCGCCCGCAGGAATTACGCCTACGCCCAATTCAACCAATCCCATATAGGTTTCGGCATGAGCAATCACCTTATCGGAATGCATGCAGACTTCGCATCCGCCGCCTAAAGTCATTCCATGAGGAGCTGTAATTACCGGAACTGATGCATATTTCAGTTTCAGCATGGTATTTTGAAAGGTTCGGACAACCATGTCCAGTTCTTCGAACTCCTGTTCGATGGCCAGCATAAATACCAGACCGATATTTGCTCCGGCAGAGAAGTTTTCCCCTTCGTTGGAGATGATCAGTGCTTTGTATTCTGTTTCGGCCAGCTCAATGGCTTTGCTAATTCCCTGAATAATCTCACTTCCAATGGTATTCATTTTGGTGTGGAATTCCAGATTAATAACGCCATCACCCAAATCGATAATACTACAGCCTTCGTTGCTCCATATGCTGTGAGTAGGGCGAAGATTGTTGAGCACGACCAATTCTTCCGTTCCCGGGATGGTCATGTAATTTTCAGAACCAACATCAAAGTATTGTTTGTTTCCAGCTTTAAGCTGATAGAATTTCTGATCTTTTTCTGCCATTTTATAAATCCAGTCTGCCGGTTTATATCCCAGTTCTTCCATCATGGGAATGGTCTTTTTCAATCCCAGAGCATCCCATATTTCGAACGGCCCCATTTCCCATGCAAAACCTGTGCATATGGCTTCATCAATCTTGTAAATTTCATTTGATATTTCAGGGATTCGATTTGATACGTAGGCAAACAATCCCAAAAATAATTTGCGGTAGAATTGACTGACTTTCCCTTCTCCTTTTAACAGCAGTTTAAATCTGTTGTTGAGATGAGGAATGGCCTTGGCAGCCTCAAATTCTGCAAATTTTATTTGTTGTTTGCTCTGATATTCAAAGCTGGATAAGTTCAGACTAAGGATTTCACTGATTCCTTCTTCATTTTTGATCTTTTTATAAAAGCCTTGTCCGGTTTTTGAACCCAGCCATTGGTTTTCCATTAATTTTTGAATGAAATCAGGAATCTCAAAAACATCTTTTGATTCATCATGAACAAGTGCTTTTTTCAGGTTTTGAGCCACGAGAACCAAAGTATCCAAACCAACAACATCGCAGGTGCGGAATGTGGCCGATTTTGGTCTTCCGATAATCGGGCCGGTTAGCTTATCTGTTTCTTCCACCGAAAGGTCGAATTCTTTCATCAGATGAAATACCGACATCATGGAATACACTCCAATTCTGTTGGCAATAAAGGCAGGTGTATCTTTACAAATCACTACTGTTTTTCCCAGATGCCTTTCTCCAAATTCGGTAAGGAAACCGATTACTTCCTGTGAAGTGTGTTTTGAAGGAATGATCTCCAGAAGTTTGAGATATCTTGGCGGATTAAAAAAATGCGTACCGCAGAATGATTGTTTAAAATCATCCGATCTTCCTTCCAATAACATTTCAATTGGAATTCCTGAAGTATTGCTTGTAATTAAGGAACCTGCTTTTCTAAATTCCTCAATGCGGGTATATAATTTTTGTTTGATTCCTAAATTTTCGATGATTACTTCAATTGTCCAATCACAATCTTGAATTCTATGAAGATCATCTTCAAAATTTCCGGTTAAAATTCGTTTTGCAAAACTTTTTAGATACAAAGGGGCTGGGTTCATTTTTAATGTTTTCCCAAGCATTTGGTTTACAATTCGATTCCTTACTTTAGGATGTTCAAGAGTGTAACCTGCTTTTTCTTCTTCAGCATTTAATTCTTTTGAAGGCATATCCAGCAAAAGAACTTCCAGACCAACATTTGCAAAATGACATGCGATTTGGGCTCCCATAACACCGGCTCCCAAAACGGCAACTTTCCTTATTTTACGATGCATATATAGTATTTTAAGTGTGTGTTAGGAATATATTTCTTCAATTATTAACTGATATTTAATTTTTAAAACGGTACGCTTTAGCTTTAGAGTAGGCGAGAGTTCTCCTGTTTCAGGAGTCCAAACATGAGGAACCAATCTGAAACTTTTAATTTTTTTCGGACGATCCAGATTAACATTCATTTTTTGAATTTCTTTCCAGATACGAACTTGAATTTTCTGGTTGTAAATGATCTGATCAGCACTCTCAAATGGTATTTTCTTACGTCTGCAATATTCTTTTAGAAATACAAAGTCAGGTGAAATGATTACGGAAGGGAATCTTTTAAATTCACCACAAACAATACTTTGATCAATAAATGGAGATTCTTTAAGTCTGTTTTCAATTTCCTGCGGAGCAATATATATTCCTCCGGATGTTTTAAACATTTCTTTTTTTCGATCAGTAATTTTTAAAAAACGTTCATCCTCCCAACAACCAATATCTCCCGTATGAAACCAACCATCTTCTTCCAGAACTTCCTTTGTTAATTCCGGATTTTTGTAGTAGCCAAGCATTACGTTCGGTCCCCGGACCAAAATCTCACCATCCTCCGCAATTTTAACTTCTACACCTTTTAATACCGGTCCCACAGTACCAAACCTCACGTTAGGATAAGAATTCTGATTTGCCGAGATAATTGGTGATGTTTCCGTCAGCCCATATCCCTCTTGAACAGGAATTCCCGCAGCCCAAAAAAGCCGCTCTAAACGAACTTGCAAAGGGGCACCTCCAGAGCACATGAATTTGATATTTCCGCCTAAGGCTTCCTGCCATTTGCTGAAAACCAGTTTACGGGCAATTTTCAATTTGAATTCATACCACCAGCCATTTGCCCTATTCAACTCATATTTTTGGCCGAGGTTAACAGCCCATAGGAAAATTGCTTTCTTTAAAAAAGGCTGACTTTTCCCCTTTGCCATGATTTTATCGTATACTTTTTCGAGCAAACGAGGAACTGTCGCAAAACCATGAGGCATTAGTTCACGTAAATTGTCACCAATGGTATCCATGCTTTCGGCGTAATAAATACTAATTCCTTTGTATTGATACTGGTAATTTACCATTCGTTCGTAAACATGGTTAATTGGCAGAAAACTCAAAGTTTTGTGAGATGAATCTAAATTTAAACTGGCAGCAGACGCCAAAACATTACTTATAAAATTGTTGTGGGAAAGCATAACACCTTTAGGATTTCCTGTAGTTCCGGATGTATAAATGATGGTTGCCAAGTCATCAGGCTGGATACTATCTTTTATCGCCAACAGCTCTTTTTGCATTTTGTTTTCAGCATTTTCGCCAGTTTCCAGTAAGCGGCTCCAGTGAGCAACTGATTTTATTTTTTCAAATGAATACACAAACTTTACTGATGGATGATTGCTTAGCAGAGGTGCGATCTTTTCATATAACACATGATTAGCCACAAAAATGACAACGGGCTGACATTGCAGAATAATGTAATCGTAACTTTTGGTATTTATTGTTGGATATAAGGGGACATGCACAGCGCCAATTTGTGCCAGACCCATATCAACAAAATTCCATTCAGGTCTGTTGTTGGTTATTGTAATAACGCAATCATTCTTTTTAATGCCATTTTCCAGCAGAGCATAGCTAATATAATCCGAATAAGTAAGGTATTGCTCAGTTGAAAACGGTATCCATCCGTCTTTTTCTTTTTTAGCAAAGGCATCTCTTTTGTCCGGAAAGTTTTTTCTGTAATTCTCCAGTAAGTCAAAAATGCGCGTTATCATAAATTATAAGTTTATGTAGGTAAATATTATAGCATATTAAAATGCAGAATTGGCACATGATGAGGCGCAAAAGAATATAGTCTCTATGGGGAAGAGGTGAGAGGATGAGAATAGTATTCCGGCAGCAGTGTGAATATAATCTAATCGGGAATTTAACTTGTTGAAAACCAAATTAGAGCTATAGAGAATTTACGAAAATGTTTTCGAAAATAAAAGAATAATTGGGGAGTCTGCTTTTTTATTTGGTGAGCGTAAAAAAAGGAAGCTGAAACAGCTTCCTTGTATATTATAAATGATAGTTCTTTATTTGTTGAAATCCTCGGAGGAAATCCTCAGTTTTCATTCGTTTTTTACCTGCCTGCTGCAACATTTTAATGGAAATAAAACCTCCGTTTACTGCTACTTTTAAATAGGATTTGCCATCGGTAACGATACGGCCAATTTCTTCACTGTGATTTGTTTTTTCTTTTTCTGTTGTGAAAACTTTAAGTCCAATTGCTTTTCCTGCTTCATTAGGAATCAACTCGGTCCATGATGCCGGGTAAGGGCTTAATCCGCGAATTAGGTTATGAATAGAGTCCAAATCTTTAGTCCAATCAATTTTACAATCTTCTTTGAAAATTTTTGGTGCCGATTTTAATGCAATTACTTCATCAGATAAATTTTCCTGAGGGATCTGAGGATATTCTCCTGCTTCTATGGCATGAACAGTTTTAACAACCAGTTCAGAACCAACAGTCATTAATTTATCATGAATAACTTCTACGTTATCATTATCTCCAATCAGAATTTTTTCCTGAAACAGGATATTACCGGTATCAATTTTATGCTGAAGCAGGAAGGTTGAAACACCTGTTTCTTTGTCTCCGTTAATAATAGCCCAATTGATCGGCGCAGCGCCTCTGTACTGAGGAAGAAGTGATGCGTGAAGGTTTAACGTTCCGTATTTTGGTATGTTCCATACCATTTCAGGAAGCATTTTAAATGCAACTACTACTTGAAGGTCAGCTTTTAATGCTTTTAATTCTTCCAGAAATTCTTCATTTCGAAATTTTTCCGGCTGAAGAATTTTCAGCCCTTTTTCTACCGCGAATTTTTTCACGGCAGCTTCCTGAATTTGTTGACCTCTGCCGGCAGGTTTGTCAGGATTTGTAATTACACCAACAACATTGCATCCTGCATTTAGTAAGGCTTCAAGAGGAGCAACAGCAAAATCGGGTGTCCCCATGTATACAATTCGAAGTTTATTCATAATTCCTTACTCTTTTAATGTTCTGTTTCCTTTGTTGTGTTTTGGGAAATAGGGGCAGTTTTTGCATCCGTTTCCACAGCAATATCCTCTTTCCGTCAAATACTTTTTCGAAAGTATTCGATATCCGTCGGGACTCATTGTATAATCAATATCTGGTTTTAAGTCGTCGAACATGCTATTCTTGATTGATTAGTAAGAATTCGTTCATCTTTTCATTCTTAATAGTGACTGAAAGATGATAGTGTGAAATTTTAAGTTTTCCATTTTCAAGAACAATAATACCCGATCCGCGGCAAACTCCCATCCATGTGTTTAGCAATTCATCAAACCAGATGGTTTTGTTATCGTCGGAGAAATATATTTGTCGGTTGAAAGGTTTAAAATCCCAGGTTTTTCCTTTTAAAAAGTGAGGTTCGCAGAATGTGAAAAATTCTTTTTTAGTCCAGCGTTCACCTGCATCTGTGCCAATGTAAATGGCATTTTCACTCATCATATCAAAATAGGATGTCAAATCGGCCTTGGCCGCAGCTTTGTGCCATTTATTAATGAATTCATCTACTTCCTTATTCTGTGGGGGCTCTGATGTGTTGCAGGAACCCGATATAAGAATAAAAAGTAATCCTAAAATGAGGGATAGTTTATGCATTTTTTTTCTTGAAAAATTTAAGAGGATTAATTTTCTTAAAGAAATCAATATAATTCTCAATATTGAATACCGCGGAGTCGGTTGTTGCCTTATAAGTAAGAATTATTCCTAAAGGCAGAACGATTAGTGAAGACATCCACATGCCCCAAACCGGTTCAAGAACCAATTCTTTTGAAAAACGTTCTGCTGTCATCGAAATAATGTAGTATACAATAAAAAATAAAATCGAGATAATTACCGGCATACCCAATCCTCCTTTACGGATAATTGCTCCAAGAGGAGCTCCAATAAAGAAAAAGATAAAGCAGGCAAAAGGCAAAGTGAATTTACGATGCCATTCGTTGGTGTATTTTCTAATCCATTTAATTTGGCCGGAAAATTCGCCATCTTTTCTGGAAATATTCTCACGGGCTTTTCTGCCTTTGTTTAAAGCATAACTAATTGTAGTAAGCTTTTTTGATAAGGAAAGTTTATTGAACAGGGAATCAGCATCTTGTATCTTTTCTGTAATCAAGACGGATTTTATTGAGTCCTTTAATAAGTTCTTAGGTTCTTTTTGAAAATAATGTCTGGCAAGCAAACTTTTAGTAAAGTTATCTTTTTCCTTTTTTAGGTTGAGTTCAAGAGAGTCTTCCTGATTTACCAATTGTCCCAAATTCAGCATTCTGTAACTGTTTTTGTAAACATTTTCATCAGTTCTCTTTAAATCTGTGCCCGGCAACGAAATATTTTGTTTAAATACTCTGAATTTTATTCTTCGGGAAGGATGATTTTTGTTTCTGTTTCGGGGTTTTTGTTTTACTTCCTGATAAATATTACCACTATACAGCGTAAGATTCATGGTTAGCTTGTCGGCAGAAGTTACCATAGTTCCCGAATCGGCTACAGTTACATCAGTATTTCCTAGATTTTCACGATGATCATAGATCAAAAGATCATACATCATTCCTGTGTTTTTATCTATTTTTCCAACCTTAACACTAAATTTTGGTAAGTCGTTCGTGAATATTCCTTCCTTAAGAATTAATTCAGGGTTTTGTCTTTTAATATCGCGCAGTAAGGTTGTAGTTTTAAGGGAAGCAACAGGCATTATATTGTTGGAGAAATAGAACGCACCTAAACTAATCAGGATAATTAGAATGGTTAATGGTTTCATGATCCTTTGTAAGGATATTCCAGCCGCTTTCATCGCTATAAGTTCGTAATTTTCACCCATATTGCCGAAGGTCATTATGGAGGCTAAGAGAATAGCCAAAGGAAGTGCCATGGGCACTAAAGTCGCAGAAACATAAAATAGAAATTCTGCAATAACAGTCCAGTCCAGACCTTTTCCTACCAATTCATCTATGTAGCGCCATAAAAATTGCATGAGTAACACAAACATGCAGACGAAAAAGGTAAATGCCAGAGGCCCTAAAAAGCTTTTTAAAATAAATGAATGCAATCTTTTCATTCCTTGCCATTTTGGTTGATAAATGGAATCTAAAATATCTTTCAACCAGATTAGTAAATCACGTTTGTTGAAACTTCACGATTTGTTCCATACAAAACAAGACCAATAACACGATGAGACTGGTCTTGAGGAATACAAAAATAAGGTATTTTAATTAGGTTTCGTAAATGTGGAGTGTTAAAAAATTAGATACCTAAAACTTGTTTTAGCTCTGAAATCTGAGAGTCCCATAATTCTATCCCTTCATCAATCTCATCTTCTTCAGCATAATCTGTAATGATTAGAGATAAATCGTTGGTTAAAGCATCTATTTCAATTTTGAATTCGAAGAAACTTTCATCGTCTTCGCTGTCCAGCCAATGAAAACGAATCAGACGATTGTCTTTTTTTTGAATTAATTCTGCTTGTTGTTCGGAGCCTTCCCAAATGAAAGTAAAAATTTTTCCTTTTTGATTAACATCATCAGCAAACCATTCTGATAATCCACTGGCACTGCTTAATCTATCGTAAATTACTTTCGGTGAGGCATGGAGCACATATTCGAGTTCAAATTGTTGCATTGGACGGGCTTTGAATTAGTAAAATAATTAGATGTAAATATGTAAAAAACCATTTATACAAGTCAATAGTTTTTTCATATAACCCAAAATACTGGATTTTTTCTAACTAAAAACGTGAATTGTAAGTTACTACTGAAATTTTTCGCAAGATACTTAAGAATATGGAATAAAAAAAAACAGGATTAAAACTTACCGGATTTTCATATTGTTCAGTATTCTTTATTTTTCAACAGTTTAATTTTAGTAATATAAGCAAAATTTAAGAAATAAATTTTAGAGATTGCAATTCTAAACTTTTCAGAAAAAAATGGGTGTGGATTTTTTTTAAATGAAAAAGGATTTTATATTTGCACCTCGTTAGAAAAACGGCGAGGTAGCTCAGCTGGTTAGAGCGCGTGATTCATAATCACGAGGTCGGCGGTTCAAGCCCGCCTCTCGCTACAAAAAGGGAATGACTGAAGAGTTATTCCCTTTGTTGTTTATTTAAATGCAGAACCAAATGGGATTTGATTCTGATGTATTTTCAGTCTTCGAGAATTGATTTGAATCAGGATATTTAGATACTTTAACGGGAGGAGGCTGCTTTGCAATTAAATTGTGGCAGGCAGACTACTTTTAGATACGAAATTGGTTCATATTTTAGGCCTGTTTTTTTAATTGAGTAAGGATTATATGCTTTTTTGAAAAAAAATAAAATAAATTTTAAGTGTAATATTTCTGTAATTGAGATAGTTTGCCCTATTTAAACCTAAGCTTGATTCAATTTCCAATTAAAAGATTTTTTTTAGAACTAAAATGCAATTATATTTGCACCGCAATCCAGCAAAAACGGCGAGGTAGCTCAGCTGGTTAGAGCGCGTGATTCATAATCACGAGGTCGGCGGTTCAAGCCCGCCTCTCGCTACAAAAAGGGAATAACTGAAAAGTTATTCCCTTTGTTTTTTTAATCTGACGATAATAAGCCGATGATTATTTTATCTTTGTTAATCAAAAAAAAATAATAGAATATGATGACAAATAATTGGTTCGAGTGCAAAGTAAAATATGTGAAAATTGATGAAGCATCTGGTAAGGAAAGAAAGGTGTCTGAGCCATATTTAGTTGATGCTGTATCTTTTACAGAGGCTGAGGCAAGAATTCACAAGGAATTGGAACAAATGATCAGCGGAGATTTTAACGTTACAAACATCAGTAAATCGAATGTGACAGAATTGTATCCAAATGAGAATGGTGATCGTTGGTTTAAGGCGAAGGTTTCCTTTGTAGATGTTGATGAAGCCTCCGGTAAAGAGAAAAAAGCGACTCAATATATGCTTACTCAGGCTAATAATGTAAAGCAGGCTTATGAGTTTTTGGAAGAGTGTTTAAGTACAATGATTGTTCCTTTTGAAATTCCTGCAATTTCAGAAAGTCCATTAATGGATGTATTCCCATATTTTAGCGATGAGCTTAATGAAGAGATTCCTGCACATTTAAAACCAATTGCAGAAATGGAAGTAAATAGTGACGAATTTGAATAGATCAGAATTCTTCGGATAATGAGATTTAATCTGTAATAATTAAAACAGATTTAGCATACAAAAGAGGTTGTTTCGTTTATCGGGGGCAATCTCTTTTGTATTGCTGAGAATTGTTAAATTTAGTGTTCGTTTTAAAATTGTAAGCATGACCGAAATAAAATTTGAATCCATTGGAGTAGTTCAGACTTCCTATAAGACTCTTGAAAATATGCCGATACAGCCAATGGGAGCGAAAGGGGTAAAGGCCAGTATTGTTTTAAATGATGAATTTGTTGATGGATTAAAGGATTTGGAAGAATTTTCTCATGTAATACTTATTTATCACTTGCATAAAGTGATAGATTACAAATTAAAAATAATTCCATTTATGGATACAGAAGAACATGGTGTTTTTGCAACACGTTCGCCTCGCAGACCAAATGCAATAGGTATCTCAACCGTGAAATTGATTGGTGTAAATGGAAATATTATTCATATTGAGGATGCTGATGTTTTGGATGGCACTCCATTGTTGGATATTAAACCGTTTTTTGGACAGTTTGATAATCGCGAACATGTAAAATCAGGTTGGTTAGATCGAAAGTGGGATGAGAAGCATATAACATTGAAATCTGATAAGCGTTTTAAGACATCGGTAGAATAGATGGAGATTTTCTAATCAGAAAAAAACTGCCAAACTTCCTTTTTACAAGAAGCCTGGCAGTAACCTAATTTACCACATATTACTACTGAATTGACTTTTGTATGTCTGTCTTCTGATTCGGTACTTTTGTGTTGAAATTAATTTGTGCAGCAAAATAGGTTATTGTACAATTGTTGTAATTCATTACTATTTAGTCCTGATTTTTTTCTGGTTGAGAGCTTTTTCACAGCTTCAATAAATAATTGGCTTTGTTTGTCGTTTAAATGAATTCCCATTTTTTTTAATGCATCTTTAAGAACAGCCAATCCAGAGTGTTTGCCTATAATAAATTGACTTTTTTGTCCGATTGATTGTGGATCAAAAGCGTGGTAACTTAATGGATCTTTAAGTAAACTGCTGCAATGAATACCAGATTCATGACTGTAAACTTTCTTGCCCGAAATGGGTTTTGATTCGGAGTTTTTTCGTCCGGAAGCCTTTTCTACAAATTCGCAAAGTTGTATGCAGCTCTCCAGATTAATACCACTGGATTCTGAAAGAGAAAAAGCCATGGCTGCCACCACTTCTTCCAAGGCTGCATTGCCTGCCCGTTCTCCAAGACCGTTAACTGTAACAGAGACAGAATCTGCACCAGCACTTAAAGCGGCAATGGTATTTGCTGTGGCCATTCCCAAGTCATTGTGAGCATGAAATTCCAGTTCTGTTCCTGCTAAACAATGTTGATATCTTTCAAATAGTTTTTGAACCGACATGGGATTCATGATGCCTACCGTATCGGCCAATCGAATGCGGTTTACTTTTAGGTTTTCAGCGGCAAAAACAAATTCATCAAGAAGGTCGGTTTGACAACGGGAAGCATCTTGTGCGCCTACTGCAACGAATGCAAACATATTTTGTGCTTGCTTAACCATTGTTGACAGTGAGCTGAGCATCCAGTTCCGGTCTTTTCCAATCGATGCCAGATGAATTGCTGAAACCGGGAAGGAAATATTGATTCTTGAAACACCCGTCCGGGCAGCGGCTTGCAGATCGCTCGTACAGGCTCGCGCCCAACAGGTGGCATTGAAACGAAATCTTTGATCATTTATGATTCTGATATCTTCTTCATCCGCCAAGGATATGGCAGGTGTTCCTATTTCCAATTCTTTTACACCAGCCTCATCCAGTAAAGCTGCAATTTTTAGCTTTTCTTCAAGAGAGAAAACTACTCCCGGAGCTTGTTCTCCATCGCGTAGAGTTGTATCAATGATGTGCATGGTGTTATTTTTTATTTACTGATTTTGTATTATAAGCCTATTCTGCGATTAAATATTCGGCTACCGTTTCGCCTTCTTCCAGGGCATCCAGAATTTCATCGATGCGATCGGTTGTTACACCACCATACCATAAGTTGTTGGGATGTATTACCATTACAGGACCTTGTGAGCAAACATTAAGGCAGCCAGTGGTTGAAACTGTTGCATCAAGTCCTCTGTCTGCACATTCTTCCATAAGGTATTGAACCATGTCTACTGATCCGTTTTTATTACAATATCCTTGTGCTTCTCCGGCTATTCGAAATGAATTGCAAACTAAAATGTGATAATCAGGTTTCTTCATGATGATAAAGATTTTATGTGTTTTTAATTGTTAATTTGAATGTTTATCAACCACATCCGGTAGCAGAACCTGTACATCCTGTTCCGCATTTAAATACGTCTTCCTTACAAAGAGTACGTAGTTCGGTGCCTTTGTAAACCGAGTCCAGTCCTTGGTCGATTAATCCGCTCATTTCGATCACTTTAATCCCACTTCGACCTAGGATTCCTGATGGTTTTGGTCCTATGCCTCCAACTAAAATTGCGCGGCAGTCAGCCAAAGTTTCCGTTAGTTTTTCCCAGCGGGAGTCGCCTTGTCCTGTGTCGGGAGTTGCTCTAACATTTACAAGCTTGTATCCTTTGGGTGTTTCGCGAAAAACATGAATCCGGTCTGCCTCACCCAAATGTTGATTCACCAAAATTCCTTCCATAGAGGTGACTGCAACACAAGGTCTTTCTTCTCCTTTTTCAACTGTAAGAAGAGCTGTTTCAGAAAGTAACTTGGCCGCTTCTGCAGAATCTTTTCCGAGTAATCCAGCTGCGTCTGCCCTGCATCGTGCGCAATGTGACATAGGCGGAAGAAATACTTCTACTTTTTTGCGTAATGATTTCATGAATTCGGGAGTAGGTTCCTCCATGTGCTCCATGGCGGTATCTTTTACCGGAAACAATGGAATTGTGTTCATTAAATCCACACCAAGTGTTGCAATTTTTTCTGCAATTTCTGCAATCTCATGATCGTTGATTCCCGGCATTATAATGGTATTTACCTTTACGGTAATGCCAGCTTCCTTTAGTTTGGCAATTGCTTCCAATTGTCTTTTAAGTAGATATTCTCCGGCTTGAGCTCCAAAATATCCTCTTTTGTCGTGTCGTACCCAACTGTAAACTTTTGCCAAAGTTTCGGGGCGCAAACTGTTCAATGTGATTGTAACATGAGATACGTCCAGCTCTTTTAATTCATCGATATACGATGCTACATTTAAACCATTTGTAGATAGGCAAAGCAACATATCCGGAAAGTTATCCCGAACCAAATGAAGTGTTTTCATGGTTTGGGTAGGATTGGCAAATGGATCGCCAGGTCCTGCAATTCCCACCACTTTAAGCTCCGGCATTATTTTTACCAATTTAATAAGATAGCTTAATGCCTGATCGGGTGACAGAACGCTGCTGGTAACTCCGGGTCTGCTTTCGTTTACACAATCGAATTTTCGATTGCAGTAGTTGCATTTTACATTGCATGTTGGGGCTACAGGCAAATGTACCCGGGCATATTTATGATGTGCGTCTTTGTTAAAACAAGGATGAGTTGATAAATCTTTCATGATGTGGCTTTTATGTGAGATTTCTTAACTTTATTAATTGTAAATGCTCTCTTTTACATGTATTTATATCCGATAGGAGAATTATTTTGTTTGTATTCAATCATGGCATTTACCACCTTGTCGAATAATTCCTGAGTCCCCTGATAACCAAGAAGAGTAATTCGTTGTCCTCCAATTCGATCGTGAATTGGGAAACCGACTCTTATCAGCGGGACGTTAAAATTGCCGGCAATGTAATTTCCTTTGCTGTTTCCGATTAGAAAATCGGGTTTAATTGTATTGCACGCCTCATTGATTTGTTCAAAATCAGAATCACTAATTACTTTGATGGTTTTTCCATGTTCCGGACAATGTTTGATGATTTCTTTTTGAAGTTTTCCGCTGTTTGCTCCCGAGGCTGCCAAGACAACTTCAACTCCTATTTCATCGAGAAATGAACACAAGCCCAGTACTAAATCTTCTTCGCCGTAAACCACAGCCTTTTTCCCAAAAATGTATTTGTGTCCATCGGCATAGGAATCCAGTAAACGGCCTCGCTGCATTTTATATTTTACAGGAATGTCTTTCCCGCTTATTTTACTTAGGATATCAAATAAAGTATCACTATTGCTCATGCCAATCGGTAAAAGGCATTGGTGGTTTTTTACGCTGTGCTCACTTTCCAGCCACGATGCTCCGCTAACTTCTGTTCCACCATTTTGCCCGCCTTGTTTTACTGCTGTGAAAACACCCAATTCAATAGAGGCGTATGCTTCGCCCATTTTCTCAAGCTCTGATATTGGAGTTCCTCCCTTTGGTACACGATAATATTGATCCCAAACGGGGTTGTCCAAAGTATCCGAGTAATCGGGAAGAATTGTAGTTTTAAGATCAAAGTCGATTAAAATTTCTTTGAGATGACGAATGTCTGCAGGGGAAACAAAGCCAGGAAATAAATTGATTTTGTCTGCAGATGGCAATTTTTTTGCAAAGTTTTTGACAACTTCCAATACTGTTGCATGAAATCCGTCCATGTGTGTTCCCTGATAACTTGGAGTTGAAACGGTGAATAAACTCGGTAAATTGGAATTTGTGTTGTCGTTTCTTATGTGACTTAGTTGTGATGCAACGTCTTCCCCAATGGTTTCGCTCAGGCAGGTTGTAGCAATGCCAATTGCCATTGGCTGATATTGATTAGTAACATTGGTTAGTGCAATTTTTAAATTCGCCTCTCCTCCGAAAATAGTCGTCTCTTCACTAAAATTGGAAGAGGCAATATCTACTGGTTCTTTGTAATGACTAATCATGTAACGGCGAATGTAGGTGGCACACCCTTGAGAACCGTGAATTACAGGAACGCAACCTTCAATGCCCTTTATAGCAATACAGGCACCCAAGGGTGAGCACAGTTTACACGCATTTCGCGTTGATACAAATGGTCTGATATATGATAATGTTGGGATTTTTTCCATGTGTGTTAGCGTTTAAAGAATTTCCATACAGGACTCGTAACCGAGGCGTAAACCTCGTTGGCAAAGTTTAGCATGCCTTCGAAACCAGCTAATGCTTCTTTTCTTTCGTGATTGTGATCGCAGAATCCGATTCCTAATTTGTAAGCAATCGGACGTTCTTTTACGCCACCAATAAAAAGGTCAACGCCTTTTTCTTTTACAAATTCGGAGAGTTCGTTTGGGTTCGAATCATCAACAATAATGGTTCCTTCATCGCACAATTTTTTAAGCAAATTGTAATCGTCTTTGTTTCCGGTTTGCGATCCTACCATTACGGTTTTCATCCCAATCAATCGAAGTGCTTTTACCAGACTGATTGCCTTAAAGGCACCACCAACATAAATCGCGGCCTTTTTGCCTTGTAATTTTTCTTTGAATGGTGCCAAAGCAGGTAGTAAAGTTTTAATTTCTTTTGAAACTAAATCTTTTGCTTTTTGAAGCATTTCCTCATTCTTAAAAAAGCCGGCTACTTCGTAAAGGGCATCAGCCATATCTTCTATTCCAAAATAGGATACTTTAATGAATGGAATGCCGTATTTCTCTTCCATTTCTTTGGCCAGATGCATCATGGAGCCGGAGCATTGAACCACATTAATAGAGGCTTTGTGTGCCTGACGAATTTCATTTATTCTGCCATCACCCGTAAGGCAGGTAATGATGTTTACACCAATTTTTTCGTAATATTCTTTTAGCATCCACAGCTCTCCGGCCAAATTAAAATCACCTAAAATATTAATGCTGAAAGGAGGTGCCTGAAATTCATTATCTGTGCCAACAAGTTTGGCCAAAGCATCGCAGGCTGCTTTGTACCCATCTTTTTTTGTGCCTTTAAAACCTTCGGCCATAACCGGCAGTACATCAATTTTTTGTTCTGCGGATACTTTTCGGCATACTGCCTCAACGTCATCGCCGATAACACCTACAATACATGTGGAGTAGACAAATGCAGCTTTGGGTTTGTAGGCTTCAATTAATTCAGTAAGTGCAGTATAGAGTTTTGGTTCTCCGCCAAAAACCACATCGCGTTCGCGTAAATCGGTCGAAAAACTTAATCGGTGCAATTGAGGTCCGGAGGATAATGCGCCGCGGATATCCCAGGTGTAAGTGGCACAACCTATGGGGCCGTGAATCAGGTGCAGAGCATCGGCAATGGGATAGAGTACAACCCGCGAGCCGCAAAAAACACAGGCGCGTTGGCTGACACTTCCGGCTAAGCTTTTCTTTTCACAATCTAAATCGTGGGCTGATGTCCCTATTGTGTGTACCTGAGTGGATCGTTCTTTGATTATTCTCTCCATGGTTGTTAATTGTATTTGTGCAAGGCACAGGTTCATATTGAGAGTGAAGAAAGTATGACTTTCTTTTGTTCCGGATGATAAAAATGAAGGAGGTGTGAGACACTTTATCCTAGTTATGAGAAAAGGGTATGATTTTCAAATTAGCTAGTTACCTCCTTCATTTCATCGCATCACTACATTACCAGTTCGAATGATTCTTCAGGGCAGGCTGCATCCTGCTGATCCATAAGTTCAGAAAGAATTTTTTCAAGAATTCTCAATCCTCCCATATAGCCTAGCGTTGGAAAATAACTGTGTCCGATACGGTCAATAATTGGGAAGCCCATTCGTACAAATGGAATCTTTTCATCTCTCGAAATGTATTTTCCATAGGTGTTTCCAATTAACAGATCTACAGGATTTTCTTTGATCCATTGGTGCATTAAAAACATATCGGCATTGGCACCGTTTTTATATTTGGCCTCTGGTACACTTTTGCTTAGAATCTTTTCCATTCTTTTTTCGAATGTTTTACCTGGAGTTCCTGAAACAATGTAAACTGGTTTCATATCCATGTCTACCAAAAATTCTACTAATGGAATCAATTGATCGGGATCACCCCATAATGCAACACGTTTACCATACAGGTATTGGTGCATATCAGTAATCACATCAACCAAACGTCCACGTTCATCGTTAATGGATTCAGGAACAGAAACAGATCCAAGTTTTGCCAGTGACTGAATAAAACGGTCAGTTGCCTGAATGCCAATTGGCAGATCCTGCATACTGAATTTTACTTTACACTGATTGTCGAGATTGATAGCTGCTTTTTCCGTTGCCCATTCACCCAAAGCAATAGTATGAAGGCTGTCACCCATGCTTACCATTTCAGGAATTGTAGTTCCTCCTTTGGGATACATTTCAAATTTCCCGTTCATTGGCGAATCCAAGACATCTGAAGTGTCAGGAAGCAAAACATTTTTCACCTTCATTAGTTTTAAAATCCTTTTTAATTCTCTCATATCAGAAGGTTCTACCCAACCAGAGAGAATATTCAGCTGATTTTTAAGGTTATCGCTTTTCTTAGCGAAATATTTTACAATACCTTCCAGCATATTGGCGTAACCAGTTATATGACTCCCCACATAACTTGGGGTTGGAGCCTGTATCACGTGCTTTCCTTCCGGAATTTTACCATCCGATGCAGCCTTACTTACAATCTGACCTAAGTCATCGCCAATTGTTTCCGACAGACAGGTGGAATGCACTGCAATTATATCCGGTTCGTATATTGTAAAAATATTCGTGATTGCCTGCAGTAAGTTTGCTTGTCCGCCAAAAACAGATGAACCTTCGGTAAATGAACTGGTTGCAGCCATTACAGGTTCTTTGTAGTGTCGGGTTAAAGTACTTCTGTGATAGGAACAGCAACCTTGTGAGCCATGACTGTGAGGCAAACATCCGTGTATTCCTAATGCGGCATACATTGCACCAATAGGCTGACAGGTCTTTGCCGGATTTACCGTTAAGGCCTTTCTCTCTACTATTTTACTTGTTGTATGATTTAATAACATCTATTTGTCCTCCTTTATTCGTTAATGGCAAAACTTCCAACAATTTCAGGGTCGGTTTTCCAAGGTGTAGTAACCATTTTCCAGATTCTTGTGCAAAGCATACGCTCCATTTCCAGATAGAAATTGATTGCTCCTTCAAAACCTGCATAGGGTCCACCGTAATCGTAACTGTGTAGTTGTTTCAATGGAACTCCTGACTTTTGTACCACATATTTTTCCTTAATACCTGCACAAAAAATATCAGGTTTGTAGTATTCAATCAGCTTTTCGGTTTCCCAATGGTTGATGTCATCAATAACCAGTGAGTTCTTTTTCATTTCGGGCATCATGCCGTCATAGTTGCTGAATTCGTAACCATTTTTAAGAAGCTTTTCTTTTTTTACAGCCAAGTCTTCGCGGTATAATTCAAGATCTTTCTCAACAGTCAGATCTTCAATGTTTCGGGTGTCGGCATCAATCTTAATACTTGGAATAACATCTCTGCCTTCGTAATCGTCACGGTGAGCAAATTCATATCCTGCCGATACTGTGGTTACGCCTATTTCTGTGAATAAATCCTGATAATGATGAGCCCTTGAACCTCCAACAAACATCATGGCTAATTTGCCTTCTGTTTTTGATTTCACGGCTTCTCTTACCACTTCAACCTTCTTCATTTCACGCTTAATAATTTCCTCCACTTTTGCGCTTAGTTCTGCATCATCAAAATATTCAGCAACTTTTCGAAGAGCTTTTGCACTTCCTTCAGCACCTATAAAGCTGACTTTCACCCAAGGGATGCCATATTTTTCTTCCATCATCTCGGCAATGTAATTGATGGAGCGGTGACACATAATCAGGTTCAGATCGGCCATGTGAGAGTATTCCATGCTTTCGATCGTAGAGTTTCCACTAAATGTGGATAACAAAGTGATTCCTGCTTCATCAAACAATCTTTCCAATTCAAAAGCATCACCACCAATATTGTATTCGCCAAGCAAATTAATTTGGTATTTACCGATTCGCTCTCTGTTGTTATTGCCAATTACATTTTTGAATACACCATTGTTTGCAATGTGGTGACCAGCAGACTGCGACACGCCTCGGTATCCTTCGCAACTAAAACCGAAAATATTAATTCCCAATTCTTCTTTCATTTCGCGGGATACTGAGTGAACATCATCTCCAATAAGACCAACAGGACAAGTTGAGAAAATACCAATCGCTTTGGGTTTAAAAATCTCGAATGCTTCGCGAACGGCATCTTTTAGCTTAGCTTCACCACCAAATACAATGTTTGAATCCTGTATGTCGGTAGAAAAACTGTAGGTAATAAAGTTGTCTTCTCCTTCAGCAGGTCTGGTTTGGTTTCTTCTTGTAAGCCAGGCGTAAAAACTACAACCAATTGGCCCGTGAACCAAATTGATAATATCTCTGGTTGGGCCTAAAACTACCCCTTTACATCCTGCGTAAGTACATCCTCGTTGTGTAATAATTCCCGGAATGGTTCTTACGTTGGCTTGAATTTCTTTTCCTTCGGCAGGATCATTAACCACCAATGACTTTTGACGTTTTTTGGCGATTTTTGTCGGGTATTTTGTCATAATTTCATCCATCACTTTCGATGGATCCGGCAAGCCCTGTGTTATATCTAATTTTTTTACCATAGCTTTTCGTTTAATTATCCAGAACTTGATCACCGCTTTCTGCGGTTCTAACACGTATCGCTTCATTTACAGGCAAAACGAAAATTTTACCATCTCCTGGTTTTTTTGATTGATTGGCTTCGATGATTGTTTCAATACATTCGGAAACCTTATGGTTCGGAACAACAACTTGAAGCAGGCGTTGAGGGCGAAGTCTGGGTTCTTTTCCTAAAAGCTCCAATGCTTCAGGCTGATCATTCTTTACACCTTCTAAAACTTTAGCATCCCAAAGGCCTTTGCCGCGTCCGAAAACACTGCCTGTGGCAGTCATCGAAGAAAATCCGGCATCACGTAAAGCCCTTTTGGTTTTGTTCATTTTGTTAATCTTGATAATGGACATTATACACTTCATACCTTCGAGTTTTTAGGTTTATAATTCTTTGGTCCCTCTACTTATTGTATAGGCTTCTTCAACAGGAGATACAAATATTTTTCCATCACCAAAGGCACCTTTTGGTGTAGATCGGGCAGCGTCCAAAATGGTATTGATGGCAAAATCCTTGTCTTCATCTTTTATCACCATCATTAGCATTTCTTTAGGAAGTTCATCATAGGTAACATCACCAATTTTTATTCCTCGCTGCTTACCGCGGCCAACAACCGGCATTTTTGTTACAGCGATGTACCCTGCTTCGAATAATGCTTTTAAGACCTTATTGGTTTTTTCAGGGCGGATTATTGCTTTTATCATTAACATAGTCTGTATTGTTTTAAATGTTTGGGATTATGTGTTTTATTAATTTGGGTGGGTTATTAAGCGTCGATACCAAAATCGATTAGAAGCTTTTCCAATTCTTCCATTTCCAGTGGTGTAGGAATTACAAACATTTCATTGCCATCAATGGCATTGGATAATTTACGGTATTCGTCGGCCTGACCATGTTCCGGTTCGTATTCAATTACTGTTTTACGATGAATTTCAGCTCTTTGAACAACATTATCACGAGGAACAAAGTGAATCATTTGTGTGCCTAACTTTCTGGCAAGTTCTTCAATCATATCACTTTCGTGATCCACGTTTCGTGAGTTGCAAATTAAACCTCCCAAACGAACAACTCCGTTCTGAGCGTATTTTTGAATTCCTTTACAGATATTGTTTGCGGCATACATGGCCATCATTTCACCGGAAACAACAATGTAAATTTCTTCCGCTTTTCCTTCACGTATTGGCATTGCGAAACCGCCGCAAACCACATCTCCAAGAACATCGTAGAATGTGTAGTCTATTTCGTATTTGTCATCCCAGGCACCCAGCTGTTCCAACATATTAATCGAAGTAATAATTCCACGACCGGCGCAGCCAACTCCTGGTTCAGGTCCTCCTGATTCAACACATCTTACTCCACCGTAACCAGGACGAACAATATCATCCAAATCAACATCTTCTCCTTCTTCACGCAGTGTGTCAAGAACTGTTTTTTGAGCTAATCCTCCTAATAATAATCTTGTGGAGTCGGCTTTGGGATCACATCCAACAACCATGATGTTTTTTCCAGCTTCAACTAGACCTGCTACAGTGTTTTGGGTTGTAGTTGATTTTCCAATTCCACCTTTTCCGTAAATGGCAATTTTTCTCATGTCTGTTATTTTTATTTGGGTTAATAGTTGCCAAGCCGTATTCATAAAGCGTACCATTTGCTTTTTTAGTTTCGTTTCTCCTGGTCTTTTGTGGTGTTTAAGTGTTTGTTGCAGAGGTGTTTATTGTTTCTTTATCCGTATTTGTTTTGCATTGCAGACACTTCGATTTCCTACAAATTTGTAGGAAATATGGTTTTGGAGTACATATTTGAATTTAAGTGTGTAATCGTTGGTTCAGTAAGGGATTTCGATCTGTTTGATTATTTGATTCATACAGAAATGTATTTTAAACACGATGTTGAATTGAGGATTCAAACTGTAATAAAATGGTTTTGTAAGTGATGGGAATTGTTTAAATGGGGGTGTGTTGGTTTTTAATGTGTTTTTATTCGTATCAAACTGTATTTTTAATAGGGTATGATTTGTAATAAATATAAATTATTAAATGAATTGTGTATTTTATGGGGGTGTTGTTGCTTTTTTTATAATTTTGCAGATGTACCCCCTTAAATATTCGCTTATGAGTTTAAAATGCAAAAAAGCAGGCGACGAATGTTATGGTTTTAATGAAATGTCTCTTCTTTTCGATATAAGCCAAAGACTTTTGAACAGTAATGAATTAAAAAAGGATTTATCTCCGATATTAGCTTGTTTGGTGAAACATTTGAATGCCGAAAGAAGTTTTATCACGATTTTTAATCGGCAAACAAACCGGATGATGATTGAGGCTGCCTATGGATTAAGTGCATCGCAGCAAGCAAGGGGAAAGTACGATTTGGGTGAAGGAATTATAGGTAAGGTTGTTGAATTGGCCAGACCTGTTGTTATTTCTGAAATATCAAAATCGAAACTTTTTATCAACAAAATTAAAACGGAACTTACAAAAGACGGACACGAGTTAACTTTTATTTGTGTGCCGCTTTTGCTTGATAATGTTGTAACCGGAGCCTTAAGTGTTGTGAGAATTTACAATTCCAATATTTCTGTTAATGAGGATATTCAGCTATTGAGTATTGTTGGATCGATGATTGCAAAAACGGCCCGATATAAGCAAGCTAAGCTTGAAGAATTAGAAGCATTACGAGAACAAAACAGAGAATTGCAAAGTCAGCTCGATAGCCAAAAACCGCATAATATTATTGGTAACTCAGGCAAAATGTGTGATTTGTATGCATTGGTGAATCGGGTGGCCCAAACAAACAGCACGGTTTTGTTACGTGGCGAAAGTGGGATTGGAAAAGAACTATTTGCTGAGGAAATACATGCCAAAAGCAAACAAAAGGATCGTAAACTAATTAAAGTAAATTGTTCTGCATTGCCGGAAAGTTTAATTGAAAGTGAACTTTTTGGACATGAGAAAGGTGCATATACAGGAGCTGATCAAATGAGAAAAGGACGGTTTGAATTGGCCGATGGGGGAACAATATTTTTGGATGAAATAGGTGATTTGCCTTTATCTACGCAAGTAAAATTGTTACGGGTTCTGCAGGAAAGAGAGTTTGAACGTGTGGGTGGTTCTAAAACCATTAAGGTTGATGTGCGAATAGTGGCAGCAACAAACCGTAATTTGGAGGAGCTAATTGAGAATGGTGATTTTAGAGAAGATTTCTATTACAGAATTAATGTTTTTCCAATATTTATTCCTCCTTTACGACACAGAAGAGATGATATTCCAATTTTGGTTGATCATTTTATCGATAAATTTAATCGAAAGAATAATTTTCAAATTAAAAGAATTACAACATCTGCAATAAATATGTTGATGGTTCATCGTTGGCCGGGAAATATTCGGGAATTGGAGAATGTAATTGAGCGATCGTGCATAATGACGAAAGATAATGTTATTCATAGTTACGATTTACCCCCAACTCTTCAAACTGCCGATTCAACAAACAGTGTAATGGAAGGTGGAATGATGGTTGTGGTTGAGCAGCTTGAAAAACAATTGATTCGGGATGCACTCACGACTACGGCCGGGAATGTGACAAAAGCGGCTGAATTGCTTTGTATTACAGAGAGAATGCTGGGGACAAGAGTAAAAAAATATGAGATTGAAACCTGGCGTTTTAAAGTGTAATTTTAAAATAGATTTCCAAACTATAAATATGACAAGACCTTCTTATTCTTATGTCGAGTTGGATCTTGATGATCCGGATCATCAGGCTGCATTGTTCAATTTAATGAATGCATATATGTTGGATCGGATGGGATGTGAAAAGCCATTGCACGTCGATTCTTTCAAAGAATTAGTACGTGGATTGCAAAAACAGGATAATTATATTGGTGTGTTGGTGATAAATGAGAATAAATATATTGCTTTGGCGAATTGCTTTGTGAATTTTTCAACGTTTAAGATGTCTTCTCTCATAAATATTCATGACTTAATAGTTTTACGTGATTACAGGGGGAAAGGTGTAGGGCGATTCTTAATGCAATCTGTTAAAGCCATTGCCAGGAAGATAGATTGCTGCAAAATAACCTTAGAGGTTCGAAACGACAATCAAACAGCTCAAAATCTTTACCTTTCGGAAGGTTTCAAGGAGTGTAATCCTCCAATGTATTTTTGGGAAACAACAATTGATCGGGCTTAAAATTAGAAACTATTTAAAAATTTATTCTTTAGCTTTTCATAAACCAAAAAGGTCAAGAACCACTATTCGCATCAAATTTGCCTTATTATGAGTCTTTTTTCTTCGATAAAAATTTCTATAAATAAATTTAAACAGCTTCTAAAGATACTTTTGAAATTAAATTGGTATTAACAACTAATAATTACCTGCCTAATGTATTGCCCTCGCTTTTATAAAATTATAATTGCGATTTTTTCATTTAACGAAGCCGTTAACGTATTATAATGACTTGCCTAAGCCTTTGGTGGAGGTATTAACAAATAATAATGGCCGTTTAAGCCTTTGGTGAAGGCATTAACAAATAATAACGACTTATTTTTGATGTTTCTCTGCAAAATGCTTATTGCTTCTGGCTTTCGAGGGTTTTACTTTCTAAAAATAAATTTGAACAGCTTCTTAGGCGAATTAATTATTTGAGGTTATGAATTAATTACCAAATCCTTCAAGGTGGCAATCCACTTCGGATGATCGTTTAGGCTCTCAACCAAGGCTAATTTTTCGCCACCGTTTTCCTCGAAAATTTCTCGGTATTCCATTCCAATTTCTACAGTTGTCTCTAAGCAATCAGCAACAAAAGCAGGACTGAAAACAAGTATCTTTTTAGTGCCATTTTTTGCTTTTTCTTCCACTACTTTATCCGAGAATGGTTCCAGCCAGTTTTTGTCCAATCGGGATTGAAAGGAAACGGTATATTTTTCTTTGGGAATAGATAATTTTTCAGCCAATAAGCGACTGGTCTCGAAGCAGGTTGAACGGTAACAATAATAATCTGTTTCCGGAATAAATTTTTTGTGACAATCGCATTTAAAACAATTCCGGTTAGGATGAACTTTGTTTATTTGACGAATTGGCAGTCCATGATAAGAGAATATGAAATGATCAAAATTGTTTAAATCATGCATTTTGGCATTTTCAGCAATAGTATCAAGGTATCCTTCATGGTCGAAGAATTGGTTTACAAATTTAACTTCAGGAATTACTTCCCAGGATTTGATAATTTCCATAGCCTTCTGGAAGGTAGAACCTGTTGATGAGGAAGCATATTGAGGATACATTGGAAGGATAATCAACTTCTGAGGCATATCCTTTTGTATTTTATCCAAAACGCTCTTCATCGATGGTTGCTGATAGCGCATGGCCAGCTCTACAGTAAAATTGGAATCCAGTTGCTTTTGAAGCAAGCCTTTTACTTTTTCTCCGTAAATCATCAGTGGAGAACCTTCTTTGGTCCACAACTTTTTGTAGATTTTTGATGAACCTTTTGCCCGAAAAGGAACGATAATAAGGTTTACTAATATTTTCCGTAACAACCAGGGAATGTCAATTACTCTCGGGTCGTTTAGGAATTCGAAAAGATAGGTGCGAACATCAGATACATCAGGACTTTTTGGTGTTCCTAAATTGAGTAGTAAAACAGTCGTTTTTTTTGACATAGTGTTCGTGTTGATTATTGAGATAAAAAAGGAGTGCTTAGCTGTTTCCCAGTTTAAAGTAATAAAAATTTTCTTCTACTTCTAAACAAATCAAACAGCGAATTGTTTTTTGATTTGGTAAGTAATACCAAATTAACATCAAAACATGCCTTATAAAATGTTTCTTTTCAGCTATATCTTCGTTAAAAAAGATGCATCGTAACATGGCTATGCTTTACTTTTTTGCCTCGATACAGCTAAAAATTAATTCATTTTAATTAAAGTCTATTTTGAAATTAAATTGGTATAAACAGGATTGTAATTATTCCACCCAATTAATTCCTTTTTTTAGAAGAGAAAGTGTTAACTCTTCTTTGGAACCGCTTTCAATTGGGTACTGATAAGTCCATTTTACTTCGGGTGGCATGCTGACCAGTATTGATTCAGTTCTTCCATTGGTATCCAGTCCAAATTTGGTTCCTTTATCAAGTACCAGGTTGAATTCTGCGTATCTCCCTCGTCGGTGCAATTGCCAGTCTTTTTCTTTCTCCGAATAGCTTTCCTCCTTATTCTTGCTCATTATTCGACAGTAAAGAGGTGCAAATAAATTGCCTACATCCATTGTGAAATTAAAAATTTCCTCCTTGCTAAAACCATCTGTTCCATTTAAATGATCGAAGAATATTCCTCCAATACCGCGGGTTTCCTCCCGAAAGGGAAGAAAGAAATAATCATCAGCCCAAGTTTTGAATTTTGAATAATATTTCGGATGATGACGATCGCATACTTCTTTCAGTTCCTTGTGAAAATCTTTGGCTTGATCTACATTTATATAAATAGGAGTAAGATCGATTCCTCCACCGAACCAAAACGTACCATCCTCTAATTCGAAGTAACGAACATTCATATGAACGATCGGTACGTGAGGATTTTCGGGATGCATTATTAGTGAGACTCCGGTTGCAAAGAAATTTGAATTGGAAAGATTTAATTTGTGTTTGATTTTTTCTGGTAGTTTGCCGTGAACTGCTGAGAATTGAACTCCACCTTTTTCTATAATGTTACCATTCACTATTACTCTACTTCTGCCGCCGCCACCTTCTTTGCGTTCCCAGGTATCTTCAATAAAATTTACTTTTCCATCGGTTGTTTCAATAGCTTTGCATATTCTGTCTTGTAGCAGGCGAAATTTTTCGGCGATTATTTCTTTATTCATGTAAGTGTGATTGTGTTCTTGGTCCATATCGCTTTTTCTAAGATAGAGGTTGTTTTTTCTTTTTAGGGATAAAACGGCTCAGCATTTTCTTCTCAAATTTCCAAAAGAATCGAAATTGACCCAATAGACTACCAACAATAATTAAAAACACTTGGTAGGTTGGAGTGATTATTAAAATGCTCATGAAAATTTTAATCAGCAGGTTTGTGTCAGTACCAATTGACAAGTAGGAAAAAACAGATTTGCGTACCATAACCGCGAGACTTCCGGTAACCGAAAAGGCAATAAAAATAAGTATCAATTGGATGTTAGAGGTGATCTCCCAACGCTTTTTAAGTTTCTCAAACATGAGGTTTTATTTAGAATTGTTTTGAATAAGAACAAATATAATATAAAATACCTTTATGTCTTAAATAGGATGCAAAAATTCTATTTGATTTTATCGATTGGAGTATCGAATATTTGATTGGAGAGCTGCAGGCATAAAAAAACCGCCTCAATTTGAGACGGTTTTATGTAATGTAATATATTTTTAGTTGCTTACTCAGAAACTTTCTCTAGCCATTTAAGCATAAAAATCATAATAAACATTGAGATTGAACAGGCAACAATGAATACTGTCCAAGTCAACCAGATTGGTACACCAGCATAAAGCATAGCACCAAATACTAAAAGTTGATTACCAGCACCAGTTGCACCCAACCATAAACCTTGCATTAAACCTTGATATTGAGGAGGTGCTACTTTCGATACGAAAGAGATTCCTAGCGGGCTAATAAATAATTCGGCTACAGTTAAGATGAAGTAAGCACCAATTAATAGGAATGGAGTTACTTTATCTATATCAGGAAGTCCCCCCATTTCTTTAACTTCCGACAATAATGGTACATTTAAAGAACCTAAGGTCATAAGTACATAAGCTAATGCTGCGATAAACATACCAATTGCAATCTTTTTAGGGGTTGAAGGCTCAATGCCACGATTACGCAACCAACCAAATATAGCTACAACGATAGGAGTTAAGAATACCACAAAGAATGGATTCATTGATTGAAAAATCTCAGGAGATAAATCATATCCAGCCAAACTTAGAAGCGTATAATCTCTAGCAAAGAATGTAAGGGTTAATCCATTTTGGTGGAAAGAAAACCAGAAGAAAATAACAACACCGAATACAGCTAAAAGAGCATATATTCTTTGTTTAACTTCTTTAACATCCATTTGAACAATAGTCTTGTCTTCTTTGTCTTTAGCGGCTTTTAAAGCTGGATCAGGGAAGTTTTTCTTGTTTTTTAGATAGATAGCTAATGAGATCAGCATTGCAATAATTGCAACGCCAAATGCGAAGTGAAATCCTTCATTAAATACATTTAAGTAGTCATTACTGAAAGCAGTAAAATCAGTTACAGGAATGGAGCTGACTTCCGACGCAAGTTTGTGATAACTCTCCGTAGCTTGCGCGGATAACGTGCCTGCAAGTTGTTGGTGACAAAGCTCAGGTAAAGCTGCCTCATAAGTATATCCAGAGCGAGCTAACCACCAGCTGCGTACGGTTGGTGCGATCATTGGCGCAAAGATACCACCAACGTTGATGAACATATAGAATAAAGAGAAACCTGAATCGCGGACTTTATTATACTTAGGATCATCATACATTTGACCTACTAAAGCTTGCAAGTTTCCTTTAAATAAACCGTTACCAAAGGCAATTACAGCTAAACCGACACATGTTGCAGTTAGGTATAAAGCCAAATTAGGCACTGGAGTAGGCGTTGGAATGGCTATTAATAGGTAACCAAATGCCATCATTAGTAAGCCGGCTAGAATAGTTCCTTTGTAATTTTTAGTTTTATCAGCAATAATACCTCCAACAATAGCTAGGAAATAGATTGATGAGTAAAATGTTGCGTAGATTAGACCTGAATCAGATTCATTTAAGCCAAACTTCGCTTGTAAGAATAATACCAGAATCGCCATCATGGTGTAGAAACCAAATCGTTCTCCCATGTTTGCTAAAGCAGCAGGAATTAGTCCTTTAGGATGTCCTTTAAACATAAATGTTAGTTTTTAATTAAAAGTAAAGTTTTAGTTTTAAGATTGACAAATATATAGAAAAAAACAGAAGACAGTGACGATTTGTTATCAGAATGAATCTATTTAAAACGTTTTCGTAAGCATATTCAATTATTGAAAGTTTAGTATCTTTGGTAAAGGCATTCAATACATGAGGAATTTAAACAAAAAAAGATATTGCGATAGCAAGCCTAAATTAGATACTTGAATTATTTAGGTATTATCAGATTGTGATGTTTTGTTTATTAACTTTTGTATAACCTATCATTTAACGATTCAAAACCCAATAATAATGAAAATATTTACTGCCAGACAGATTGCTGAGATTGATGCCTACACCATAGCGCATGAGCCAATATCTTCCATCGATTTAATGGAACGAGCCGCGGGTCAAATTTTTAAATGGATTACTTCACATTTTCCTGCTCCTCAAAGTTGCAGGATTTTTGCTGGTCCGGGAAATAATGGAGGCGATGGATTGGCCTTGGCACGCATGTTGGCCGATAAAAATTATGCTGTTGAAGTATTTGTACTTGGGATAAATGATAAGATATCGGCTGAAGCTGAGGTGAATCTGGAGCGAATAAGAAATTTGAATACATTGGATTTGTATGAAATGACTTCGATTGAATCGATGCCATGGCTTTTTAAGGATGATATAGTTGTTGATGCAATTTTTGGCTCGGGTTTATCAAGACCTCTGGAAGAATTGGCGTTGGATGTTGTGAAAGCAATAAATAACAGTGATGCAAAAGTTATTGCCATTGATATTCCATCGGGTTTGATGGGAGAGGATAATTCTAAAAATAATTTGAGAGGAATTGTCCGGGCAGATTATACATTAAGTTTTCAATTTCCCAAATTGGCATTTCTTTTTCCCGAAAATGCTGAATATGTTGGTGAATGGGAAGTTTTGCCAATTGGGTTGCATCCTGAAATAATTCAAACAGAACCCACTGCTTACAAGTTATTAAGTAGAGAGTTTGTGAAGTCTTTATTGATGCCCAGGAAAAAATTTGATCATAAGGGAACCTACGGTCATGGCTTGCTTATAAGCGGCAGTTATGGGAAGATGGGTGCAGCAATACTGGCTTCCCGTGCAAGTTTGCGTTCGGGAATTGGTTTGTTAACTACCCATATTCCGCGTTTGGGATATCAAATTATGCAAACAGCAGTCCCCGAAGCTATGGTTAGTATCGATCGTTCGGATATTATTTTTACAGAATATCCCGATTTAAGCCAATTTAAGGCGGTTGCTATTGGTCCCGGAATAGATAAAAAGCAAAATTCTTTTAAGGCAATGATTGATCTTTTAAAGGAAGTAAAAGTTCCGATGGTAATAGATGCCGATGCAATTAATATCATAGGAGAGCATCCTGAACTAAAAGAAGAATTGCCGCTTGGAAGTATTTTTACTCCACATGTTAAGGAGTTTGAACGTTTGGTTGGGAAAAGCGGTGATAGTTATACCCGCAATTGTATGCAGCGGGAGTTTGCAAAAAAACATGGACTAAGTCTGATGTTAAAAGGAGCATATACAGCTATTTGCTGCCCGGAAGGAACTTGTTATTTTAATCCTACAGGTAATCCGGGAATGGCAACAGCAGGTAGTGGTGATGTGTTAACTGGAATAATATTATCTTTGTTATCGCAGGGCTATTCATCACATATCGCGGCAATAATTGGAGCGTATCTGCATGGTTTGGCGGGCGATTTAGCTTCTGTAGATGTTGGTGTAGAGGCTCTTACTGCCAGCGATATAATTGACTATTTACCAAAAGCATGGTTGCATTTAAAAAAATAGTAAGCTTTGTATATTAGTTAGGTAATAATTACCGTTAGTTTTAGTAGCCGATTTTAAATAAAAAATTCAGATTATAATGAACCGAATGATTCTAAGAACTTTATTGGTATTACTTGTTGTAATTTCCTGTCAGTGGTATGCTGGTGCTCAAAAGAGAAAAACGCTGGATACTCCTAATACAGTAGTGTATGCATTGCCTCAAACCGTTTTAAAACTTAATGTGACTGCAGAAAAAACGATTTTGAAAAGAGGTCCTTTCGCCGAATATGCAAAGAAATATCTGAATATTTCGGATGTTGTTTCTGCCGATGGAGTGGAGTGGGAACTAAAATCAATTGATGTTTCCTCTTATGGTGAGGCAGATCCTGAAGAATATCATAAAATTACCACTTCCGTGGATTATGAGCCTAGTTTAATTTCTTTGACTCCTACCGGATTAATGAGAGGTTTTAATTTGGAGAAGAAAATGATATTGAAAGAAGAAAAAGAATCGGTTTTCATTACTGATGATAAGATTGATATAGAATACGGGAAATTTTCAATCGATCCAATAATAAAATATAAAGAGGATACCATTTTTAAAGTGGTGGAAACGGATACTGCTTTTGTAAAAGTTCCGGTTCTGGAAAAGCAGGCTTTGGTAAAATCTTTGGAGGAGAAAGCGGAAGAAGCGGCCCATCAGATATTTAAGTTAAGAAAAAGAAGATTTAAAATATTAACTGCAAATTATGAGGTATTGCCTCCGGATGGAAAGGCTTATGAGATCATTATTAAAGAATTGGAAAAATTAGAAAATGATTACTTATCTCTGTTTGTTGGCAAGAGAGTTGGATTTCAAGAGAATTTTCAGTTTTTATACACTCCTAAAAATGGAGAAAATGGCGGCGTAATTTTTCGAATGTCTCAGCAAGCTGGCCCGGTTGGAGTGAATGATTTGGGAGGAAAACCAATTCGTGTTGATTTTAAAAATTTAGAGATAACAAGAGAGTTGGCAATTATTCCAACAGTTGGAATTGTTCCTCAGAAGCAAATATTTTATAGGATTCCGGGAATGGCTGATGTATCTATTTCTAATGGGAAAGAAATATTATTTCAGAATAGAATGCCGATTGCACAGTTTGGAAAAATTGCGAATATGCCTGCTGAAGTATTGCTGAATGAAAATTACAGTATCGAATTTTTTCCTGATTTAGGATCAATCAAAAATGTAAGTAAATAATGTTTTTACAGAATTTAAAAAAAAACCTGTTTGATTTTCAAACAGGTTTTTTTTGTGAGTCTTAACAGACTTTTATTATATCGCCTGATTAATCAAGCATTCTTTCAATAGTTTGAGCTCTGTTTGGACCAACAGAAACAATTTTAACAGGTACTCCGGTTTCTTCCTCAATAAAATCAATATAAGCATTGAATTCTTCAGGGAATTCATTTTCATGAGTAACGGCAGTCATATCAGTTTTCCAACCTTTAAACTCTGTGTAAACAGGTTTGATATCGTCAGTCATTTCATAAGGAACATGCTCAACTTCTTCACCATTTACAAGGTAAGATGTACAAATTTTAATCGTATCAAAATCGTCCATTACATCCGATTTCATCATGGTTAATTCAGTAACGCCGTTAATCATGATCGAATATTTAAGAGCAACCAAATCCAACCAACCGCATCTTCTGGCACGACCGGTTGTCGATCCAAATTCATTTCCTTTAGCTCTTAGTAAATCTCCATCAGCATCAAAAAGTTCAGTTGGGAATGGTCCCATACCAACTCTTGTGCAATAAGCTTTAAAAATACCAATAACTCTGCCGATTCTATTCGGTGCAATACCTAAACCAGTACAAGCTCCTGCACAAACAGTGTTCGATGAAGTTACAAATGGATAAGATCCAAAGTCAACATCCAGCATAGTTCCCTGTGCACCTTCAGCAAGAATTGATTTACCATCTTTAAGGGCATCATTAAGAAATTGTTCACTGTCGATTAACTGAAATTCAGCTAAAACTTTAATGCCTTCAAACCATTCGGTTTCGTATTCAGAAATGTCGTAATCAAACTCATAAAGTTTGTCAAGCATTAAACGGTGCTTGTCAACTAACGAGTCGTATTTTTCTTTGAAGTTTAATTTGATATCTCCTACACGCAAACCGTTTCTTCCGGTTTTGTCCATATAGGTTGGCCCAATTCCTTTAAGGGTTGATCCAATTTTTGATTTTCCTTTAGCCGCTTCAGATGCCGCATCAAGAATTCTGTGAGAAGGTAAAATTAAATGAGCCTTCTTCGAAATAAATAAGGTTTTGGATAGATTGATTCCAAGTTTTTTTATTCCTTCAATTTCTTTCTTGAAAATTACCGGGTCGATAACAACACCATTTCCAATAACGTTAATCTTATCATCGCGGAAGATACCGGAAGGAATTGTATGCAGAACGTGCTTTATTTCATTAAATTCCAAAGTGTGTCCTGCGTTGGGGCCACCCTGAAAACGGGTGATAAAATTGTACTTTGGGGTTAGTACATCCACAACTTTTCCTTTACCTTCATCTCCCCATTGGAGGCCTAAAAGTACATCAACTTTCATCTGTCTAATAATTTGATAGTAAATCTTAACAAGTAATTATCCAAACCAATTATGATTGGATTTATAAAATTGGTTCGGCTACGCTGTTAAATCTTGAAGAATGTTTGCAAGTTTTAACAGTCAAAGGTAATAAATATTTTTATTTAGGGCAGTTGAAAACAGGTCTTGTTGATAAGTCATTTTTGGGCATAAAAAAACCTCTTATTTAAAGAGGTTTTTGAAAGATATTGATTGTTGATAAACTTAGTTGTTTTCTAATTTTCGACATTCCTGGCAAATTCCGTAGATATATAAGGAATGATGAGAAACTTTGAAGTCCATATCATCAGAAACATTTTTACGAACATCTTCTAAACGGGTGTCGCAAAATTCAAGAACTTTTCCACAACGGGTACAAATCAAATGATCGTGTTTGTTGCTGTCATATGCTTTTTCGAACTGAGCGATATTTTTACCAAATTGGTGCTTAACTACCAATTTACAATCTAAAAGAAGATCTATAGTATTGTAAAGTGTTGCTCTACTGACACGATAGTTTTTATTTTTCATAAAGATATAAAGAGATTCAATATCGAAGTGACCTTCCCGGGAATATATCTCATCTAGTATTGCGTATCTTTCCGGAGTCTTTCGATGTCCCTTTTTCTGAAGATATTCTGTAAACATCTTCTTAACAATTTCTTTAGTGTCTTCGTTGCTCATATCAAAAAATAACCTAGGTGTTATCTAATCTAATTTAAAATAATGGGTCTAAAATAGTGATTTTTTTTAGAACTGAAAGCTTATTTAGAATAAATTTTAATTTAGCTGTATTCTTCAATATTTTCGATACGTTTCACATTATCAAGACCTTTGATCTTGATAAGTTTCATAATTAAATTGTTAAGATCTTCAGTATTGTGAACATAGAGATGGATTAAGCCCTCAAACACACCATCATGGCTTTCAAAGTGCAGCGATCGCATATTTACATCATGATCTTTTGAGATAACATTAGTAACTTCATTAACAATGCCAATTTTATCAATTCCTGTCAATTCAATAATGGCTAGAAAAGACATTAATCGATGACTGGTCCAGTCTGCAGCAAGAATCCGATCGCCCTGACTTGACATTAATTTCAATGCGTTGGGGCATTTCCTTTTGTGAATGGTTACATTATTAGCCATATCCAGATATCCAAGAACTTCGTCTCCAGGTATTGGTTTGCAGCAGGCTGCAATTTTATAACTCTCATTAGCTGCCAATTCTGTAAGCATAAGAGTTTTCTTTTTATCAAGTTCTGGTTTTGCATTAGGAGTTTCAAGGATTTCTTCGTCCTCATTTTCCTCTGAATTGCCAAAAAACTGAAGTTTCCAGTACTTAATAAACTTACTTTTTGATTTTTTTCGAACAACACCATCAATTTCGTTGATGTTGATGTTTCCGATACCAATTTTATAAAATAATTCTTCTTTATTCGAAAGTTTATAGTGCTCCAGCATTTTTCGAAATGCTTTCGCATTTAGGAGAAGACCGCTGTCAGATAATTGATCTTCTATCATTCTGGCACCTTTTAAAGTGTATTCTTTTCTTTCTTTTTTAAAGGCAGATTTAATTTTAGACTTTGCCCGGGCAGTAATTACAAATTCAATCCATTCATATTTGGGTACCTGTTTTTCAGAAGTTAGAATTTCCACCTGATCACCACTTTTTAATTCATGGCTTAATGGCACCAACCGATGATTTACTTTAGCTCCAATACAATGATTTCCAATATCTGTATGGATGTCGTAGGCAAAATCAAGAGTCGTGGCTTTTTTGGGTAAAGTGCGAATGTGACCTTTAGGTGTGAAAACCTGAATTTCCTTTGAAAATAAATTCAATTTAAATTCGTCGAGGAAAGCCATCGCGTCAGCTTCCGGATTATCTAAGATTTCACGAACATCGTTTAGCCACTTATCTAATTCAGACTCTCCACCTCCACTGGTATTGTATTTAGAATGAACTGCAAAACCTTTTTCTGCAATGTCATCCATTTTCTCTGTTCTTATCTGAAATTCGACCCACCTTCCCTGAGGTCCCATGGCTGTTACGTGCAGCGCCTGGTAACCGTTGGCTTTCGGTGTACTAACCCAATCCCTGATACGTTCTGGTTTAGGTTTGTAAATATCAGTAATTAGGGAATAGATATTCCAACATTGGTTTTTCTCAGAAACACCTTCCTTGGGTGTAAAAACGACCCGTACGGAAATGAGATCGTAAATTTCTTCAATACTGGTATTTTGAGTTTCAATTTTATTCCATATAGAGAAAATTGACCTTGGTCGGTTTTTAATGGAGCATTGAATATCTGCTTCTTTAAGTTTCTCCTTAATCGGAGCAATTATGCTCTGTATTATTTTTTGTTGTTTTTCTTCTTGTTCTATTATCTTTTTGGAAATATTGTCAAAGTCATCCGGGTGTTCATATCTCAGACTTAAATCTTCCAGTTCAGATTTAATAGCATACAATCCCATTCGATGCGCTAAAGGAGCAAAAAGAAAAAGTGTTTCGCCGGCAATTTTCATTTGCTTGCGCAATGGCATAGAGTTCAGGGTGCGCATGTTGTGCAGTCTGTCCGCCATTTTTATCAGAATTACCCTAAGATCATCGGATAGGGTTAACAGCATTTTTCTGAAATTCTCTGCCTGCATTGAAGTTTGCTGATCAAATACGTCCGAAATTTTAGTCAGACCATCAACAATTTGGGCAACTTTTTCACCAAAATGATTTTGGATATCTTCAAGGGTGTATTCAGTATCTTCAACTACATCATGAAGTAAGGAAGCTACAATAGATTTTGTTCCAAGCCCCATTTCTTTTGCTGCAATTTGAGCTACAGCAATTGGATGCAAAACATAAGGTTCTCCTGATTTGCGACGCACCTCTCTATGAGCTTCCCATGCAAAATGAAAAGCCTTGTCTATCATTTGTTTACTTTCCGGCTCACGACTCCTTTTGCAATGTTTCAAAAGTTCCTCGTAGGCATCAAGTATTAGTTGTTTGTCTTTTTCGGTTTCACTACTCATAAAAACCCCTTTGTTCTGTATATATTGTTGCTACGATTAAAAGTAGCAAAATCTTATAATTTTAAGATACTATATGTAGGACTTGTTTACCTTTTTTTAACAGGTAATCATTAATATGCGAATTTTCACAACAAATTACCATCCATTAAACTGAAATATTATCCAGTTTGGTAAAAAAAGAATTAATTTGGAAAAGTAACGGCTTCTTCGCATTCCTTCGGTCCGCAGACTATAAGGTAAAGATCATCAAGCTGTAAATACTCATTCGCCAATTCCATTATTTTTTTTGCAGTAACGGCTTTCAAATCCTTAATAAATTGGGCAAAATAGGTGTTGTCTAATCCAAAAGGTAAATTTCCTTTTAATCCATCCGACAAGGCAAAAGGACTGTCTAAATTTCGAAGCAATTCACCTGAAATATAATTTTTCACTAATGTCAACTCATCTTCGGGGATCAATTCTTCTCTTAACCGCTTAATTTCGATGAATATTTCTTGAACTGCAGCCTTACAAACCTCAGCGCCAACCTCAGTAACAATGGTAAAATGGCCATCTTTTAGATGTGAGATCAGGATAGAGTTGATTCCGTAGGTATATCCCTTTTCTTCTCTAATGTTTTGCATCAACCGTGATCCGAAATAGCCTCCTAATATTAAATTTAAAAGTTGCATTCCCGTATGATCTGGGTGAGTTTTCGTGAACAATTTGCGGCCAATTCGGATTGTCGATTGAACAGCATCATCTTTGCATACGAAGGCTGACTTTTCTTTTGAACTTATTATTTTATGGTCGAAATCAATTGACGCACTTTGATTTGTCCATTTATTTTCACCAAATAAATCTTCAACCTCAGATAGTACATTATCATCCACCTTACCAGCTATTATAATATGGCAGTTGTTGGGCGTGTAATGTTCTTTGTAAAATTCTTTAACATCCTGCAGACTGCAATTGTCAAATTCACTACTATCATAAATGTTTGCATAAGGATGATTTTTTCCATAAATCATCTCTGTGAATTTTTCTTTAGCTAAAACATTTGTTTTTTGATGATCAATTTGATATTGCTGTTTTTTATTAGTTAAAATTGTTTTGAATTCTTTCTCGGGAAAAATGGAATTCTTGATTAGATCCGAAATTAAAGCAAGAGTTTCGGAAAAATGTTTTTTTAGGCTGTACAGCGTAACACTTGCATCATGTTTGCTCGCCGAAAATCCAATGTGAGCCCCAAGGAAATCAAATTTCTCTGCAATATCAGATGCTGATAAAGAGGAGGTTCCCTCGTTAAGCATTGTGTTGGTTAAAGTAGCAATTAGCGGTTTTTTCTGTTGCCAGATTCCAGCATTAAAAATAAATTCAATTTTCACAACATCCTGACTGCCACCATTAATGATGTGAACGGGAATGTTGTTGCTCAGCGAATGTTTTAGTGAGGGCAGAATTTCAACGCTATCTACTGTTTTGAATTCGGGAGCTGTGTTTCTGTATAAATTTTCCATTCCTATTTTTTTGAGTAGTAATAAAGTGTAGAGCAATTTTCTTTTCTGAAAATTTTAGCGGAACTGTTTAAAATGTCAGCAACACTTACTTTCTGATATTTTTCCACTTCTTTATTAATGTCGTCGGCATCACCTAGTAATTCATGAGTAGCCAAGTTCATAGCCTTGTTTAAATAGCTGATTTCTGAAAATACTAAGCTTGACTCCACCTTATTTTTTACTTTCTGAAGTTCGTACTCATCAACTTTTGTTGTGGCCATTTTATTCAGTTCTTCCCAAATGGCAGCTTCTGCTGTTTCCATGGCTACACCTTCAACCATTTTTCCTGATATCAGAAACAATCCAGGTTCAAATTCACCTGTAATATAAGCGTCGATGGAAGAGAATAAATTCTTTTCTTTTACCAAAGATTGAAAAATACGTGACGATTGCCCGTTAGACAAAACATCCGAAACCAAATCAATGATATAGAAATCCTCGTCCATTCTTTTTCCCATATGAAAGGCCATATAGATTGCATCGAATGGTACGTTACTTTCGATTCGTTTGCTCCGAAATTCATTTTGAGTTGGTTCAACAGGAAGATTTCTTTCTTGAATTTCTCTTCGTTCAATTGGTCCAAACCATTTTTCCGATAGTTCTTTAACTTGTTGAGTATCCACATTTCCTGCAACTACCATAATGGCATTATTGGGTGCATAATGGTGAAAAAAGAAATCTTTAACTTCTTCTAAGGTAGCTTTTTCAATGTGATCGATAGATTTTCCAATTGTAGGCCACTGGTATGGATGTTCTTTATAGGCCAAAGGGCGAAGGTGTAACCAAACATCGCCGTAAGGCTGATTGAAATATCGTTGTTTAAATTCTTCAATGACTACACTTCGCTGCACTTCCAGACTTTTTTCGCTGAAAGCAAGACTCAGCATTCTGTCGGATTCCAACCAAAAAGCGGTTTCTAAATTTGCTTTTGGAACAGTAAGGTAGTAGTTAGTGATGTCATTATTGGTCCATGCATTGTTGTCGCCTCCTACCATTTGCAGGGGTTCGTCATAATTTGGAATATTTATCGATCCTCCAAACATGAGGTGTTCAAAAAGGTGAGCAAATCCGGTTCTTTCAGGATTTTCATCTTTTGCTCCAATATTGTATAATATATTTACGGCAGCCATTGGAGTGGTTTCATCGCGATGCACAATTACCCGCAAGCCATTCTTAAGTGTAAATTTATCAAATTCAATCATAGTTTCTTCTGTGTAATTTAAGAATGGATACGCCTTAAAAGTTATATTTATTGGATTGTAATTGAGCCAGACTCTCTTGATATTCCTGTTCTATTTGGGATATAATTTCAGAAACGGTTTGGATTTTAGTGATTAGTGCTGAAACCTGCCCAATCTCCAATTCTCCGTCATCCAAATTTCCTTCAAACATGCCGCTTTTAGCGCGGCCTTTTCCTAAAATTTCCTTCATTTCTTCCGGAGATGCACCTCTGCACTCCGCTTCATTCACTTGATTGAAAAAATTATTTTTAACCAAACGAGTAGGGGCTAATTTTTTCAAAGCCAGTTTTGTTCCGCCTTCACCTAGTTCCAGTACCGATTTTTTAAAATTTTCGTGAGCCGATGATTCTTCAGAAATAGCAAAACGGGTTCCCATTTGAACGCCATCAGCTCCTAATATCATTGCAGATAACATGCTTTCTCCGGATCCAATTCCACCAGCCGCAATCAAAGGCAATTGAGTGGCTCTTCGAACCGAAGGAATTAATGTCATTGTAGTTGTTTCCTCTCTTCCGTTATGTCCTCCAGCTTCAAAACCTTCAGCAACAACTGCATCAACACCAGCTTCTTCGCATTTTTTTGCAAAAAAAGCACTTGATACAACATGCACCACCGTAATATCATGTTCTTTTAAAAATGGAGTCCATTTTTTAGGGCTTCCTGCCGATGTAAATACAATTTTAACACCTTCTTTTACAATGATGTTCATGATCTTATCCATTTCAGGATAAAGTAATGGAACGTTAACACCAAATGGTTTGTTGGTTGCAGCTTTTGCTTTCTGAATGTGCTCCTGAAATGTATCAGGGTGCATCGATCCGGCACCAATTAAACCTAATCCTCCGGCATTACTAACAGCCGTTGCCAACTTCCAACCTGAGCACCAAACCATTCCCCCTTGAATAATTGGGTATTTAATATTGAAAAGAGATGTTATTCGATTTGTCATTTTCTTTAAAATCTAATGTTATTCAATCAAAAAAAGACACAAGAACAAAGATTGTATGCTTGTGTCTGTTAAGTATGAATCGGTGATGATGCAAATTTAGAAAAATTCTTGATAAGAATAAGACGTGGAAGTATGATTTTAAGCATACCTATTCAACTTGTTACTCTTTTGAACGTAGTAATATGATCTGACAGATGTTCTTTAGATCTATTATATATATCAGATTACATTGGATTATTTTTTCGATTAGGGAGTTGCTTCTTGTATCTTAAGGAAGATATTCTTTATTTTAAGCTTCGAATGAAGGAATTTGGTGAACGATTGGCAATTGGTTGCGTTGGAATCGTGAGATTGGTTTTATTTAAATTTTAGGGTGAAAAAAAAATCATTATTAGGTCGTTTTTTAGTTTGGCGTTTAAAGCACATAAATAATCGTCAGTTTATTTCAATGTTAGCCATTATTATTGGTGTAACATCAGGAATAGCAGCAGTAATTATTAAAAATTCTGTGCATTTTATAAGTTCTCTTCTTCACCGTAATGCCTCTCCGGAATATGAAAATATTCTGTACGTGATTTATCCCACTATTGGAATTTTAATGGCTGTTTTATTTATAAAATATGTAATCAGACGTCCGGTTCGGCACGGTATACCTAATGTACTGTATGGCATTTCAAAATCCAATGCTCAAATTAGCCGGCACAATATGTTCTCATCGGTTGTAACATCGGCTCTAACAGTTGGATTTGGTGGTTCTGTTGGTTTGGAAGGACCAACCGTGGCGACCGGAGCTGCTCTTGGTTCAAATATTGGCCGTTTATTTCACTTAAATTACAAGCATATTACATTGCTTTTGGGGTGTGCCTGTGCGGGAGCAATGGCTGCCATATTTAAAGCGCCGATTGCCGCAATTGTTTTTGCTTTGGAAGTAATTATGCTTGATCTTACCATGTGGTCTTTAGTCCCGCTTTTGTTAGCATCTGCATCAGCTATAATCACCTCTTATTTCTTTCTGGGAATGGATGTTTTGTATCCTTTTAAGGTGCAAAACGGGTTCATTATGTCGGATTTACCTTACTACATTGTTTTGGGGATTTTCACCGGTCTGATTGCCACTTATTTTACAAAGTGTTACATGTTTATACATGGTATTTTTGAGAAGATTGATTCGATTTATAAGAGATTAATTTTTGGAGGATTATCACTTGGAGTTATTATCTTCTTTTTTCCTTCTTTATTTGGTGAAGGTTACGATGCGATAAATTCCTCTCTGTCTGGAAATTACTCTTATCTGTATAACAATTCATTTTTCTATTCTTTTCAGGATAGCTTTTGGATGATTATTGTTTTGTTGGTCATGGTGATATTTTTTAAAGTAATTGCTTCTTCAATTACTTTTGGAGCAGGTGGTATAGGTGGTATTTTCGCACCAACACTGTTCATGGGCGTTAATGCTGGAGTTTTGTTTGCAAAACTTGTGCAGCATCTGGGACTACGGAATTTAGAGGTTAATAATTTTGCTCTTATTGGTATGGCAGGAATGATCGCAGGAGTATTGCATGCACCGTTAACCGGATTATTTTTGATTGCCGATATATCAGGAGGATATCAATTGTTTGTTCCTCTGATGATTACAGCTACGGTTTCTTATGCTACCGTAAAAACCTTCGAAACACATTCTGTTTATACAATACAGTTAGCCAAACGCAAGGAGTTGATGACACACGATAAAGACCAGAATGTGCTGTCGTTGATGCGTGTTACCAGATTAATAGAGAAAGACTTTAGTACCGTAAATTCAGATGCCACATTAGGTGAATTGGTGAAAATTATTGCTAAAGCACATCGAAACATATTTATTGTAATTGATGAAGCTAATAATTTTCAAGGCATTGTAAAACTGGATGATATCCGGGAGATCATGTTTCAGCCGGAGAAGTATGATGACGTATTTGTTCGGGATTTGATGGTTGTTCCTGAGGTTGTTATTCAGCACGACGAGTCGATGGCTGATGTGGCCAGTAAGTATCAGTATTCCGATAAATTTAACTTAGTTGTTCTTAATGAAGGTAAGTATTGTGGGTGCGTATCGAGGGCACAGATTTTTTCTACTTACCGTCGTATGTTAAAGCACTTTTCAGAAGACTAATAAAATCGAAAACTAAGTTCGTTTCTTATACTGTGATATAACAAACGTTTGCTTTGTTTGTGCTGGTTGACAGTGATTTAATTTGTATTGGGAAAAGTTTATAAAATTTCCTGTCAAAAGGTTTTCTCCTTACTAATTATCTGTTACTTTTGCACTCCGTTTGAAGAGCTGTTATATAAATGTATAGTCTAATAAGTTCAGATAATCAATGGGATACATAAAATTAATGAAATCGCTGGATTTTTTTATGTAATTCTCTATTGGGTCGCCTGACTTCTTCAGCCATCCGACCAATACGTATTAATAATGTCGTTAGACATAAACGTTGATTTTTTAGAAATGAAGAATAAAAGCTTGCTTTCCCGGTTTTTAATTTGGAGAGTGAAGAACATCAAGGAACGACAGTTCGTTCTACTTTTAAGTTTTTTAGTGGGTCTTGTAAGTGGTTTGGCTGCGCTTCTGTTAAAGAATGCAATTCATTTTACACACCATTTTTTAACGCATCGATTGCATGTTGATTCAGCCAATCTACTGTATTTGGCTTATCCGGCAATTGGAATTTTATTGACTGTTTTGTTCGTGAAGTTCTTTGTTAAGGATAATATTGGTCATGGTGTGTCGCGGATCCTGTACGCAATTTCGAAGAAGAATTCTCAGATAAAATCTCATAACAACTACTCTTCAATTATCGCCAGTACTTTAACAATTGGTTTTGGAGGATCGGTTGGAGCTGAGGCACCGGTAGTACTTACAGGAGCATCCATTGGTTCGAATCTGGCTCGCTTATTCCACATGAATTACAAAATTGTAACTTTAATGATAGGATGTGGTGCGGCAGGTGCAATTGGCGGTATTTTTAAAGCCCCTATGGCTGGAATGATTTTCACATTGGAAGTTCTCATGCTTGATTTAACCATGGCTTCTTTAATTCCTCTTTTAATTTCATCAATTACCGGAGCCAGTGTTACCTACTTTTTTATGGGAAAAGCTGTCTTGTTAAGCTACGATGTTACAACCCCTTTTGTGATTAATAATATTCCTTACTATATTATTTTAGGTGTTTTCGCAGGTTTGGTTTCTCTTTATTTTACCCGCTTTTCAATGTATCTGGAATCTATATTTGGGAAGATTACCAACTGTTATCGAAAAATGGTTGTTGGAGGTATTTTACTGGGGATAATGATTTTCTTATTTCCTCCGCTTTATGGAGAAGGTTATAATACCATTCAATCTTTGCTGAATGGCAATCATACTGATTTAGTAAATAATAGTATATTCTATTTTCTGAAAGACAATTATTGGCTGTTGTTAGGATATGTTGTGCTGGTTATTGGTTTTAAGGTGATTGCCTCAACTGTTACTACAGGTAGTGGAGGGGTTGGAGGTATTTTTGCACCTTCTTTATTTTTGGGAGCTGTTGCTGGATTTTTTGTGGCCCGGGTAATTAACGGATTTAATTTTATTAAGCTTTCCGAAAGCAATTTTACCCTTATCGGGATGGCAGGGATGATGGCAGGTGTTATGCACGCGCCTCTTACAGCAATATTTCTTATTGTTGAAATCACCGGTGGCTACGCATTGTTTGTACCAATCATGATTACAGCAACCATAGCTTATCTTACAATCATGTATTTTGAGCCGCATTCAATTTACACCAAACGATTGGCAAAACGCGGCGAGCTGATTACCCATAATAAGGACAAAGCGGTTCTTACACTTATGAAAATGGGTAAGGTGATCGAGACGGATTTGAAACGAGTGAATCCGAACGCAACTTTAGGAGAATTAGTGAAGATTATTTCGCATTCACAACGGAATATTTTCCCTGTAGTTGATGAGGATGAGAAATTGTTGGGAATAGTGTTGTTGGATGATATCAGAGACATCATGTTTAATCCTGAGATGTACGATGATACATACGTGTGGAGTTTAATGATTATGCCGCCTGCAATTTTGGATGTTGATGCTCCTATGGATAAGGTGATGCGAAAATTTGAAGAAACAGGAGCCTGGAACCTTCCGGTTGTACAGAATGAAAAATATTTGGGGTTTGTCTCAAAAGCGAAAATATTCAATGTCTATAGAAGAGTTTTGGTGCATTTCTCGGATGAATAGATATTTACGATTGGTTATTAGATTTGTTAAGGTCCATTTTGCAATTGCGAAATGGACTTTTCTTTTTTTGTAAATAACTGATATTAAGATTCAATTTATTAAATTAGGACTAAACCAATTGAATTTCATGATCGGAAACACGCGATGGCGTCGATTTCTAATATGGAGACTACGTCGCATCAACAATCGGAGTTTTATTTTAATTCTGAGCGTACTTATCGGTATTGCTTCCGGAATGACTGCACTTGTATTGAAAACAGCAGTCTATCGCGGGCGTGAGTTTTTGCTGGAAGGAATCAATTGGAGTTATCAGAATTATTTGTTTTTTCTGTACCCGATGATTGGGGTTGGCCTTACTTTGGTATTCAGAAAATACATTCTTCACGATCTCGCAAAACACAATCTCACATCACTATTACATGCAATATCAAAAAGAAATAGTATTGTTAAATTGCACAAAACCTATTCATCCGTTATTGGAGCCATTATCACTGCAGGATTTGGAGGTAGTATCGGTCTTGAGTCTCCAATCATTTCTTCGGGAGCGGCTATCGGATCGAATATGGGGCGTAATTTTCATTTAAACTACAAAGAAATTACTTTGATGTTGGCTTGTGGTGCATCGGGAGCAATTGCAGCTATTTTTAATACTCCTATTGCAGCCATTGTATTTGCTTTGGAGGTATTATTAATCGATTTGTCGCGGTTTTCCTTAATCCCCTTACTAATGGCCTCGGTTAGCGGGGCAATAACAACAAAGCTTTTTTTTGATGAGGATATATTGATTGAGTTTGCTATCATTCATCCTTTTGTGATACGGGATATTCCCTTTTTTATTTTACTGGGCATTCTCTCAGGACTTATTTCTGTTTACTTCACCAAAACATTTCTTTGGATTGAAAAACGATTTGAACAATTTAAGTTTCTGAGACACAGAATGCTGATTGGAGGACTTTCTTTAGGAATACTCATATTTTATTTTCCCGCTTTATATGGAGAAGGCTATAACACAGTAAAAGCATTGGTGGGTGGGAATCTTGCAGAGGTTTTTCGTTCAAGTTTATTTGAGGATTATACTGATGTTTGGTATATGGTAGTTATTTTTATCGGAGCTTTGGTTTTTTTTAAAGTGATTGCAGCCTCAATTACTTTAGGTGCAGGTGGGATAGGCGGGATTTTTGCTCCTTCGGTTTTTACAGGAGCGATGCTGGGCTTTTTGTTTGTATTTGTATACAATCATTTCGAGTTGGGGGAGCCACTCTCAGAGAGTAATTTCACATTGGTTGGTATGGCCAGTGTTCTTGGCGGCGTTTTACATGCGCCATTAACGGGAATCTTTTTGATAGCAGAAATAACGAGTGGATATGAGCTCATTGTTCCACTGATGTTGTCAACTACTATTTCTTTTATTACTGTAAAAAGTTTGCAAAAAGAGTCGATTATTACTGCACAGTTGGCTAAAAGAGGAGAGTTGATTACTCACAATAAGGATTTGGCTGTTTTACGTTTTATGCAACTGTCAAAAGTGATTGAAACGGATTTAATAAGCATTTCGGAAGATGGGAATTTAGGTGATCTGGTGAAAGTGATATCCAAATCGAAGAGGAATATATTTCCAGTGCTTACCGAAGAAGGTTATTTAATCGGGATCATTTTGCTCGATGAAGTTCGTGAAATCATGTTTAATGATGAATTGTATTCTACACCCATTAGTAGTTTAATGATTATGCCTCCGGCATCAATATCTCTTACCGATTCAATGGAAAATGTGTTGGCCAAATTTAAGGAAACAGGAGCCTGGAATTTACCAGTTTTGGATCAGGGAAAATACGTAGGATTTGTTTCAAAATCCAAATTATTTTCTGCTTATCGGCAACATTTGTTAGATATAACTGCCGATTAAGCATTTTCTTGTAAAGGAACTATTCTTGCTGCAAGGATTACAAATCGATAGATTTACTTTTATCGTTCCGATGCTTCCAATATATAGAATCTCTTTGTTGAAAATATCTTTTTTGCTTTTTCATAAAATCATTGTGCAATGAGTCAAGATTTCGATGCATCTTTTCATTGTGTCCCTTGGAAAAATTCATGTGCTCTTCCATTATTTTCTCCATTTTTTGAAGAATATCATTGTGACTGGAATCACGGGAGAAAAAATCATTATTGAAGGATTGAGGATCGAAAAAATCATCATTAAAGAAATCTTCGTTGAAAAATGGATGGTGAAACTGGTTGTTTCCCGAACTGTCCTGATTAAGAAAATGCTCCAATTGTTCCTGCATCTTTTTTCTCATCTCATGGATGTCCGAAAAATTATGAAAGGCAGAGTCGGGAGTAATCTGTTGGCAGCTATCCGATGACCAAGTGTAAACATAGGTGGAATCATATCGAATCAGGTTTCCATCTTTATCAAATTCCTTATTTACTTTAATGTCCTCGTTGGGTTTTGTTTTTTTATTATTGTTTTGAGAAAATCCGGAAAGGGAAAACAGTAAGATCAAAACAAAAAATACATATTTAGTTCTCATTTTAAGTAAAGTTTAGTTTCCAATATCACTGTAAATTTACAAAAAGAGTGATTTTATTCCGAGTTAAATAATTTTAAAAAGTATTAAAAAAGCCACTCGGAACGAGTGGCTTGCATCTAATATCTTGTTGGTTTTGCTAGTCCATGTGTTTTAATTGCAATGCATAAAGGATGACAAATAAAGTAACTATCGCTCCTCCGATTAAGGAATTTGTCATTGATGCATCAAAATCGATTAAAACCAAAGGGACTAACACCCAAAAGTAATTTACAATGGTGTATAAGAAGAAACCATTCTTTTTCAATTTAAACATCATGAAAACGCCAAGTAAACTTAATAATGCAAAAAGACAATTTACACCAGTTATCAGACCCAGATTCTGAGACATTTTCTCTAGTACTATGATTCCATTTTCAGTGCTTTTGTAGAAAAAACCAGAATCCATTCCTGCCTGTTCTAATTGATCCATTGCGGTCGTTAATTTTTCCATTTGAGCAGGATAAGTGCTTTCAAATGTTGCATACTGATATACAGAATACAATAATCCAAATCCACCACTACCAATAAGTGATAGGATACAAAGAACGGTTAAGAAAGTTGGTCTTTTTTTAGGGGCTTCAATAGTTGTTACATTTTCTTCCATAATAGTTTGGTTTTTTAGGGATAATAAATATTAATTAATTCATTTTATTAAGGTTGATAGCATAAAGGGCAATAAATAGGATGGTGAATATACTTCCAAATAAGATTCCAATATTAACAAATAAGTTAAATCCAATAAACACAGGAGCTACAAAGAGAAGCAACACCTGAGCTGCAGAATAAATATAAAACCCTGTCTTTTTTAATTGAAACATTAGAATGGCACCTGTTAAGCTTGCTGCATACAATATGAATTGAGTCAGCGAAATTTCAAAAATATGTTGAAGCGCTTTTTGTCCCATTTCAAGCGCTTGTTCTACAAATTTTCGGGCATACTCATCATGAACATTGTCCAGTGCGTTTTCAAAGAACTCAGGATCCAGCAGATTTTGGAGAGGAGACATAATCATCCCAAGGATATTTTTTAAAACACCGAATCCACTTCCAATAAAGGTAAGAATGCATAAGGCAGTTAATAGTCCCGGTCTTTGTTTAGGGTTAATGTCTACGATTTCCATGATGGTTTGGATTTGGGTTAATTGCAATGTTAAATTTACAATAAATGCCTTAAGTTGCGAAATGAAAATTTAGAATTTAGATTTTATGCGCTTATTGAAAGGTGAGTTGCGATTTTTACAAGATGATTATTGGTTTTTACAGCTTCATGAAGTTTTGTAAGAATGTAGTGAGATCTGGGATTTTAATTGATCAATTTTCTATATGCTTTATAAATATTCATTTAAGGATGAATTATGCAGGAAATAATTTTTTTAATATGCTGATTTGTCTAATTTTGAACCTGCACTTTCAGGAATCTGTAATTTTATTTTTTTTGTGGTGCATCATCTTTTCAAGGGGGAGTAAATACTTTATCGATAAGGAATTATATTCCTTCTAAACACTAACAAATCATTAATTCATTTCGATTTATTTCGGAAAAAAGACAAACAACAATGGAAAGAGATATTCAAATTTTCGACCTAATTGATCAGGAATACCTACGTCAAAAGAATGGTATTGAACTAATTGCTTCTGAGAACTTCGTGAGTCAGCAAGTAATGGACGCAATGGGCTCATGCCTGACAAATAAATATGCTGAAGGATATCCAGGAAAGAGATATTATGGTGGTTGTCAGATAGTAGATCAAACTGAACAATTGGCTATTGACAGAGCATGTGAATTGTTCGGAGCAGAATATGCTAATGTGCAGCCACACTCTGGAGCACAGGCAAATGCAGCAGTATTTTATGCATGTATGCAACCAGGAGATACATTCCTGGGATTGGATTTGTCACATGGAGGTCACTTATCACACGGTTCTCCGGTAAATCTTTCCGGTACTTTGTATAATCCCGTTGCTTATCATGTAAAAGAAGAAACAGGTACAGTAGATTACGATGAGTTAGAGCAGTTGGCTTTGGAGCACAAACCAAAAATGATTGTTGCCGGAGCATCAGCTTACTCCCGCGATTGGGATTTTGTTCGTTTGCGTGAAATTGCAGATAAAGTAGGTTGTTTGCTTATGGCGGATATCGCTCACCCTGCAGGATTAATTGCAAAAGGATTACTAAGCAATCCAGTTCCTTACTGTCATATTGTGACTACAACAACTCATAAAACTCTTCGCGGACCACGTGGAGGATTGATTTTGATGGGAAAAGATTTTGAGAATCCTTGGGGACAAACAACTCCAAAAGGGGAAGTGAAAATGATGTCTCAGGTATTAAATTTTGCTGTATTCCCAGGACAACAAGGCGGACCTCTTGAGCATGTTATTGCTGCTAAAGCGGTTGCTTTTGGTGAGGCTTTAACCGATTCATATAAAGAGTACGCTGTTCAAATGCAGAAAAATGCAAAGGTAATGGCAGCAGAATTTATGAAATTAGGGTATAAAGTTATTTCCGGTGGAACAGATAACCACTCAATGTTGGTTGATCTTCGTTCTAAATTCCCTGAAATTTCGGGTAAAAAAGTGGAAAATGTATTGGTGCAGGCTGATATTACAATTAATAAAAATATGGTTCCATTTGATACTCGTTCTCCATTTGCAACATCTGGTTTGCGTGTTGGAACTCCTGCAATTACAACCCGTGGTTTAAAAGAGGAGCACATGCCAATTATCGTTCAAATGATTGATGAGGTAATTAGTAACATCGAAAGTGAAGAGGTTATTGCTTCTGTTCGCGAGCGCGTAAACGAAATGATGTGTGAGCGACCAATGTTTGCTTGGTAGGCTTATTTCACAAATATAGTAGAAGAGGAGAATTTGATTCTCCTCTTTTTTTTGTTCAATATTCTGAGAAATGCTTCGCAATTATTGGTTTTATATTTATGAATAATATGTATAATCCAATTAATTTCTAAAAGGTATTTTGTTTTTTAACATGTTTTGTTTCAATTTTTATTTTTAGTTTAAACGCCTAAAAAAGATGAAATTATGGAGTGGTATTATTATATTTTAATTGTAATTGTCGGCGTTTTTTGTGGGTTTCTAAATACGCTTGCGGGTAGTGGATCAATTATTAGCCTGGCTATGTTGATGTTTATGGGACTTCCCGCAAATGTCGCCAACGGCACTAATAGAATTGCCATTTTAATGCAGAATATTGTTGGGGTCAGCAGTTTTAAAAAGCAAAAAGTATTTTCTTTTAAAGAAGGGATTTGGCTGGCACTTCCAGCCATTGTCGGATCGGTAATTGGAGCAGGCCTGGCTGTTGAAATCAATGAGGATATGATGCAGAAAACCATTGGAGGTTTACTTATTTTCCTCTTTTTTATTGTGCTTTACAAACCGGATGCGTGGGTGAAAGGACAAGCTGGTTTAATTCGATCTAAGCCGAGTATCATACAAATTGTAATTTTCTTTTTTATAGGATTGTATGGTGGATTTATACAAGCCGGGGTTGGATTTTTTCTTCTTTCAGGATTGGTGTTGGGAGCAGGTTTTGATCTTGTTAAGGCAAATGCAATTAAGGTATTTATTGTTTTACTTTATACTCCATTTGCTTTGGGCGTTTTTGTTATGAACGGACAAGTTGACTACAAAATTGGTTTTATTCTTGCTGCAGGAAATATGATCGGCGCTTATATTGCGGCTAATTTTGCTGTTAGTTTAGGAGCTAAATTTGTCCGTTACATTCTTTTAGCGGTAATTATTTTCGCCTCTCTCAAGTTTCTTGGAGTTTATGAAATGCTTGGATTGATATAAATCAATCCAATTGAAAATGATAAGTGATTGATCCCTGTTGAAATGCAGAAGCTTTTGGGTCAGAATTGAAAACGGCTTTCATTGCGGCCTTTCTGGCCGCTTCGAACAGGGTAGAGTTACTGGTTGTAGAACCTGGCATTCCAGGTCTTGCATTAACTACTTTACCATTTCTGTCAACAGTTATTTCAACTACCACTTTTCCGCTTTCTTGCAGGTTGTATTGTGGTTTAGGGATGGACATAGAGTTTCGGCCTTTTAAATCGTACGAAACTCCTTTATTTCCTAATCCGGAACCACTGTAATTATCGGAGTCTGGAGATCCGTTAGGATCACCTTGATTACCCGATGGAAATGTTTTGCCCTGCGATGAATTTGAGGAAGTTCCCTGACCAAAAACGTTTTTTGCCTTGTTGTTGATGTTGGCAATTTTTTCCTGTCTTTCCGCTTCTTCTTTTTTAAGTTTCTCTATTTCAGCCAAACGTTGTTTTTCAGCCTCGGCTTCCTGTTGTTGTTTAATCTCTTCCAGCCGTTTCTTTTCGGTTTCGATTTTTTTCAGTCGATCTTGTTCTGCTTTTATTTTTTTATTTTTTTCAACTTCAGCCTTTTTTTTCGCAATTTCCTTTGCCGAAGGAACAGAAGGAGCTTCTTCGCTGTCTTGAGTAAGAATTTTTTCGTTGGCTGAACTTGCTGATTTTTCCGGTTTCGATTGAGAAACTTGTGGTTTTGTTGCAGGTTTCGAAACAGCAGTAATAGCTTGAGTTGACTGAGAAGGAGCCGGATCTTTTTTTCCCAGTCCCTGATTCGTATTCCCAAAATTCACCAAAATACCTTCTTCTTCTGGCAGAGGAAGTGGCGTATGAAAGCCTAGATAAAATAGTATAGCAAGCAATCCAATGTGGAAAATTATAGTTCCAACTAATCCAATTCGTTTCCCCTTAGAATTACTCATCTGATAAAATTATTTAGCTCTTGTTGCCAATATTAACTTGTACTTGTTGTTTTTCGCGATATTCATTACCCGAACAACTTGTTCCATAGGTACAGATTTGTCAACGTGCAGAGATATGGTTGGATCTTCTTCTCTGCCCAAACGTTTTTGCAGACGATTTTCAAGCTGTGAAAATGGAATAGGAGTGGTTTCAATAAAAAAGTTAAACTCCTTATCGATAGAAACTGTAGTTATTGGTTTTGCCGAAGTTTGATTCTTACTTTGCGGCAAGAGTAATTTTAGTGCGTTTGGTGCGATAAGGGTTGATGTTACCATAAAGAATATAAGCAACAAGAACACAATATCTGTCATTGATGACATACTAAAATTAGGATTTACCTTGTTTCTGGTTTTTAATGCCATGAGCTAATTACTTAATTGGTTCGTTCAATAAATCCATAAATTCGGTAGTGGTTGCCTCCATAGTGAAAATGACTTTTTCAACCTTTGCCACCAAAATATTATAAGCAAAATAAGCAATTATCCCTACAATAAGACCAGCAACCGTTGTTACCATTGCAGTATAAATACCGTGTGACAGAAGGGATACATCAATATTATTGCCAGCAGTGGACATATCGTAAAAAGCCTGAATCATACCCATTACTGTTCCAAGGAATCCAATCATAGGAGCTGCGCCGGCAACAGTAGCAAGAGTAGGTAGGTTTTTTTCAAGTTTAGAAACCTCAAGATTGCCGATGTTTTCAATGGCAGCATTAACATCATTTAGTGGTCGTCCAATTCGCTTAATTCCTTTCGAAATCATTTTTGACACAGGAGTGTCATTCGACTCACAAAGAGCTAATGCCGAATCCATTTTTCCTTCATGAATGTAATCTCTGATTCTGTTCATGAAATTTGAATCTACTTTTGTTGCTTTTCGTATGGCATAAAATCTCTCAAAAAAAATGTACATCGCAATACCCGAAAGTACTATGATTGGAACCATAATCCATCCTCCTTTAAAGGCCAGATCGATAAAATTAAGAGAAATTTCGGTGGCTTCTGTTCCTTGTCCTTCAAGTATGGCTTCATTTTGTGCCGCAGTTTGAATCCCAGCTAAAATCAAAAGATAATTCATATTTACTATTTTCAAGTTAAATCTAACACATAAAAAAACGAGATATAATACAGAATATTATATCTCGCTAAATTAATATTATTGTTTTTGATTCTCGATACAAAAACAGGAAATTCTAATTTTAATGCAATAAGACTGCTTCGAGGTAGTAAACCCCGGCACCAGCAAGGTATCCGGCTAAAGCCAGAAGTGAAATCTTTTTCAAATACCAGATAAAATCGATTTTTTCCATTCCCATAGCTGCAACACCGGCAGCAGATCCAATAATCAAGATGCTTCCTCCTGTACCAGCACAATAAGCTAAAAATTCCCAGAATAAACCATCCTGAACAAAGTTGGATAGATATCCTACGGCTCCTGCACCTTCAATAGAATACATTCCCATTGCTCCTGCTACCAATGGCACATTATCCACAACAGATGAGAGTATTCCAATAATTAGGTTGATGATGTAAATGTTATGAATGTTTTCATCCATATATCTGGCAAGAATATCTAAATGCCCTGCGGATTGTAAACTTGATACGGCTGACAATATACCTAAAAAGAAAAATACAGTAGGTACATCAACTTTTTTAAGAACCCCAATAACAGTTAGTTTTCTCTTATCTTCATGAGTCTTGTTTTTATGCATAATTTCAGTAACCACCCACATTGTACCTAATCCAAATAACATTCCAAGGTAGGGAGGTAAATGGGTTATGGTTTTAAATACAGGAACAAATAGTAAGGCTGACACACCCAGACAGAGAATGAAAACTCTTTCCTTATGTGTAGTGTATTCTTTTTCATCCCCATTTACATCAGTAGGACGCTTAATGATTCCTTTCATTGAGAAGGAAACGATGATTAGTGGTACAATCATTGTGAACAAAGAGGGAAGAAATACTCCGGTGACGATTTTAAGAGTTGTTACCTGTCCTCCAATCCAAAGCATAATTGTTGTAACATCACCGATGGGAGACCAAGCACCTCCTGCATTTGCGGCAAGTACAACCATTGATGCAAAAAACCAACGGTTTTCTTTGGCCGAAATTAATTTACGGATAAGGGCAACCATCACAATCGTTGTAGTTAAATTATCCAAAGCTGCAGACATGAAGAAGGTTAAAAAACTTAGTACCCAAAGTAGTTTAACTCTATTCGTGGTTTTTATTTTATCAGTAATGATTTTAAATCCTTGATGCTGATCTATGATTTCAACAATTGTCATTGCTCCTAAAAGGAAGAAGAGAATGGCTGATATTTCAGATAAATGATGAAGAACCTCATGATGCACAATAAAGTCAAGCATTCCTTCATGAGAATCAGCACTCGGGTTTATTGCAACATATTCATTCCAGGCTCTGCTAACGCCGGTTGAAAGAATATCTACTCCTCCAAATACGTAAAGAACCCAGGTTATAACTCCGATTAATAGAGCAGAAGCTGCTTTGTCAATTTTTAGGGGATGTTCCAGAGCGATAGCTGTATATCCGAGAACAAAAACCACAACCATTAGTGTAAACATAGTAATAGATTATTTTTGAATGAATTAATTTTTACTAGATAAGATGCTAATATAGCAATATTTGCTATTTAATATCCGAGGTAATTAAAGAAAAAAACCTCTAACTAATTCTGCTGAAAAACATTGAACTGGCAATTTAAAAACACATTTCCGCTGATAAAGGCTAGTTTTCTTTTTTGCCTTTATTTGATTTGAGGAAATTGAGGTATTTTTTCACTAATCCGGAAAACGTGTTGAAGTCTTCTTTGTAAAAAATACCAATTCCTTGAGTATTTCTCGTTTCCTCGTACACCAGATATTCATTTGAACGGGTGAAAGCTTTGAGTTGTAACTTTCCTTTTTTGTCCAATCTGAAGTTTACATCAACATCACCAACAATATCATTATTGCTGGTCTGATTATTTCCTGTTCCAATATTTCCATTGATAGTTACCCTGTCGTCAAAAACCTGTGTAGACAGAGCCAGATCAATCTCATCACTGGTCAGATTGTCTCCGGGGCGGTAACTTACACCAATATCAAAATCGTTACTGATTTTACTAAGCCAGTTTGATAGTTGATTGGAAAGCATTTCGCTTGCGGTAACTCCAACGGCATAGCTGGAATTTTTATTTTCAAAATCAGGATCAGTGGATCGCAGGTATTCGGGAGTAAAAAACCGGTTTAAAACAAGTAAGGATAAAATCTGCTTATTCATTTCATCTTCAGTTGAAAACAGGCCTTCCAGAATACTTTGTGTTTGCTGATCCAAAGTAGGGAAATTGATATCAAAGCGAATAAGCGGATTTTCAAGATTCTGGCTTAAGTTCATATTACAATCAACAGGAATCTTCTTGGAATTGTCAATGTAAGGAGTATTCAAAAGCAGATCGTACAATGTTGTTTTAACACTATATACTGCATCAATATTAAGTGTTGCGTTGTAAGGGTCACCGTCCCATTTGATGTTTCCTCCGCTTGCTAAATCAAACTTTTTATTGATGACATTTTGTAAGGTAAAAAGGTAACTACCTGTTTGAATTGTATAATCTCCAAAAATTTTAAAATCGCCCTTGGTGTCAATTTGTAGTTTTAAATTTCCTCCTCCTTTGGCTTTTAAAACATCACCAATTTTTGAGTCAAATATAATTTGAACTTCAGTTTCCGGAGTAATTTCCAAATCGCAGTTTAATCGGATACCTGACAGATCAATTTTGTATTCTTCTTCCAAATTTGAATCAGCATTCAGATTTGAAGTAACAAAGGTGATAAAATTACTTTCTTCGATATCTCCGCTGTTGTTAAGAGGAACATATAATTTGGTGTTTTTATTTGTTTTCACTCTCACCTCAATATCCAAATCATTCACCGGACCAAACAGAGTTGTAATTCCGGTAACATAGGCTTGTCCGTAAAATAGTTCGTTATCAGTCGGTTTTGTATTCAGGACATTAAAATTAAGTGCATTTACAGCTAAGTCTAAATTGAAGTTGTTGAATTGCTCGTGAGAAATCACTCCGTAAATAACAGCTGAGTTTTTATCTGAATCGATAAGTTTAAATTGATTAAACTGTAACTCTGACGGTGTTATTTTAATGCTGTCATTGCAGGAATAAGTTGTTTGCAGCTCGTTTATTGTGAAACTTGCATTTTCCAATTTAAGAAAGCCTGTCGATTTTGGTTTACTGGATGAACCTTCTATATGTACCCGGCCAGAGGCATTACCCTTTATGTTGGAAATATTTTCCTGCAGGTAAGGATTTAATAACCCCAGACGTATTTTATCAATATTAATATCCATATTCAGGGAGTCTGACCCGGGGAAGTAACTGCCGTGTAAATCAATCTCTTTATGAGTGTTGTAGTCCGTAAATGAGGAAAATGAGAGCTTTTTGTCAAATTTATCCCAATCGCTGATCAAGTAGAAATTCCCTAAGGTATCATTATTAAGAACAAGGTTCTCGAGCATGAGATTGGAGTTGGATAATCTGTCGCCATAAAAGTCGGAAACTTGCACGTAGCCACGAACAGTCCCATCAATTCCAATGTTTTGTTCTCGGGTTAAATCATTTAAATTCTTTAAACTAATGTTCTGAATTTGAAAGTTGATACTGTCAGCAGGATTGGAGGAGATTTTTCCATCTAATCCAAAGTATTGATTCTCTCTGCTGATTCTGAAATTATCAATGGCAAAACTTGTGCTGTCAATAATCAGGTTGGATTGTTGAACAGACCAAATACTATCGGCCATAATTATGCTGCTGGGAAGTAAATTAATATTCCAGACAGGACGATCTGATTCTTTTGATTTTTTGACATTCCCTTTGGCGCTAACAAAACCACTGTAGGTAACAGCATCCCAGTTATTCCAAAGCAGATCCAAGTTAACATTATTATTACTGGCTGTAATTTTTTCTGACAGATTGTACAATTTAAATTGATCCGAAAAGTTAAATTTATTTGTACGTCCCTTTATAACAAGCTCTTTATTATCGGTAGAGAGATCTAATTTGAGTTCTTCAAACGATTTATCTTGTATTGTAAGAATTGGCGAAGTAAAATGCATTTCGATTGACTGTTCTTTTGCATTTAAACTTCCTGCTAAGCTGGTATTTGGAGCTAATTTAATATCAGGATAAAAAAGCTTTGTAATGGGCTCTGTTTCTTTTAAATCTATTTTGAATTTGAAATTATTTGTACTGTCAGTATTTACAAATTCTTTTTCAGGAGCATAGGCTGGAAAATAGACATAGGCCATGTTTGCAACAGAAGAAATTAATTGATCAATTTCATAATTTCCTTCTATTTTGGCATCTGAAATATCAGAGTTCAGGATGATTCTTTTAAACGTTGGAGAGGAAAATGAGTTAATTGTAAATTTGTTGAGAACAAATTCGCCCAAACTGTTTTTGTATTCTGTATTTGTAAGTTCAATAATACCATTGGCGTTATCAAATTCGCTTCCTGAAAAATTCGCATCCAGAGATAAGCTAAGTTCTGATTTTGGATCTTTTGTATTTAAATGAAGGGGAAAAAGTTTAGCATTACGAAGATGGGAACTAAATTTCATGGTTGGAATTTCCTCTGAAAAGTCAATGTTACCAGTAAAATTAAACCCTATATTCGGATCTTCAATAGAAATTTGACCATCAAAGCTTGAATTCGTGAAAAATCCATCTAAGGAAAGGTTTTTATATTCGTAATCGTAGAAATCCACTTTACTAATATTTCCTTTCATTTTACCTTGGGTTGTATTTGTTTCAGTAAAACCATTTACCGAAACGTTTAAGGAAACATTTCCAACTTTTTCCTGTTCAATTAAACCTCCGAGGTAGAAGTTTGATGCTTTAATATCTCCCGTAAAATTTAATCTGCTGCTTCCAGGGTTAGGTTTAAATAATATATCCGTTTCTATTTCTCCCAATTCAGTTTTAAAATCTCCATAGAAAACAAAGTCATTTAAAAAACCATTAAATTGACCATTGTAATGGATTAAGCCTAAATTATCGAAGTATTCAGGCAAACTAAAGAATTCTTTTTCATAACCTGGAATGTAAACTTTTTCAATATCAGAAATTGTAGTTGTGAGTTCTTCAAAATCTGCCTCTAAATAAGCATCTTTAAGGTAAGGAAGACCATTCATATAAAATCGTCCTTTAAGAACCGTATTTGAACCATATACAATATCAATATCACGACCTCTTAAATCGTAAACAGTGCCGTAAATATGTCCGGAAAGAAATCCGGTCTCCCGAAATCCCAAGAGCAAACTATTAAAATAAGCTACGTCTAAAAAACTAACCCGAGAGGAGATTAATTGGAAATCCAGCTTCATTTTCTTAGTAAAATGCTGCCAATATTGTTTGCCCGGTTCGTAGTCGAAATATAAATGTTCTGCTTGAAGTTTACTGTTTGCTGATGTGATTTTTACATCTTTTAATCCCCATTGATGACTTGTTATCCATGTTTTGGCTGTAAAGTCTTTCAATTCGAATCCTGATTTTTCAATACAGCTTAAATGCTGCAGTTGAAAATCTACCGAATCGCCAATAATTTGAATTTTTCGGGCTTGAAGATTCAATTTTGAGACATAAATATTGTTATAATTCATGCCAAATTCTTGAGGTATAGTATCAGGTGCGCTATATCCAAACTGAGAATTGATAAGATCAACGTTGGTAACGGTAATTTCCCATGATTTTTGAATTGTATCTGTCGTATTTCCTTTTTTACCACTCGATAATGAGTCCAGAAAAACATCATAGTTAAATAATCTGTTCTCATCTTCGCGTAGGTTTACATAGGCTTTGTCTAAAGTCAGTTTGTTGATGAAAATCTTTTGTTTTCTGATGTTAAAAGAATCAATTTTAGCTGTCAGGCTACCCACATAAACCAAAGTGTCCTTCTGATAATCTTCAATATAAAGGCCTTTAAGTATTATGCTTTTAAAGGGGGAGATGTTAACTCCTTCAATTCTGACAGGAGTATTTGTTTGTTGGGAAATATAATTGGCAATTTTTTTGCTTGCGTAGGTTTGTACACGACTGTTCAAGAATATCAAATAGGTTAAAATGGGTATCATAATGATAACCACAAGCGTCCAAATTGATATTTTGAGAAATTTTTTGATAATTTTGCTTTTTTATGAGATGCACAAAATTAGCTAAAAAGAAGAAGATTTTTACACCTTAATATAGTGTTTCAAGAGATTTTTGATTTTTTTAACCATTTAAGTGTGTAAAGCCATTTTTATTCTGATTTAAATAAAATTTAATGAGTATTACTATATTAGGAATTGAGTCGTCATGCGATGATACTTCTGCTTCAATATTAAAGGATGGAGTAATTTATTCAAATGTCACAGCCAATCAGGATGTACACATGGATTATGGCGGAGTGGTTCCGGAGTTAGCTTCCAGGGCACATCAGCAGAATATAATTCCGGTGGTTCATCAAGCCATGCAAAAAGCAGGAGTTACTGCCGATGAGATTGATGCAGTTGCTTTTACAAGAGGACCGGGTTTGCTGGGGTCATTAATGGTTGGAACTTCCTTTGCCAAAGGTTTTGCTCTTTCTAAAAATATTCCTTTAATCGAGGTGAATCATCTTCAGGCACATATTCTTGCACATTTTATTGATGATTTAAAGAACAAATACGAACATCCAGACTTTCCTTTTTTGGCTTTGCTTGTGTCCGGCGGTAATTCTCAAATTATTGTGGTCAAAGATCATTTAGAAATGGAAGTAATTGGGGAGACCATTGATGATGCAGCAGGTGAGGCTTTTGATAAATGTGCCAAAGTGATGGGATTGCCTTATCCGGGAGGTCCAATAATTGATCGTAATGCAAAATCAGGCAATCCTCTTGCGTTTGAATTTAGCCGGCCAAAAATTCAAGGCTTAAACTATAGTTTCAGTGGCCTTAAAACATCATTTTTGTATTTTGTTCGTGATCGGATAAAGGAAAATCCGAATTTTATAGAGGAAAATATGAATGATTTGTGTGCATCGCTGCAATACACAATTGTTGATGTTTTAATGAACAAAGTTAAAAAAGCAGCAAAAGAAACCGGGATTAAGCAAGTAGCAATTGCCGGCGGAGTTTCAGCCAATTCCGGATTGCAAAAAGCATTGACAGAGGCAGCTGTAAAGTTCAGGTGGAAAGTTTTTATTCCTCAGCTTGGTTATTCTCTCGATAATGCTGCTATGATTGCAATTACCGGATATTTTAAATTTCTTAAAAAGGAATTTGTGGAACAGGACACAGCTCCCTTTGCAAGGATGACTATTAAATAACAAATGGAAAACGGAAGAAATTAAAGTCTTCCGTTTTTTATACATTCAAATAGTTTTTTAGTACCGTAATTGCATTATCACTAAAATAGCAGAGATTGATTGGTATTTTTTCTTTGCTTTTTAGTACAATAATTAGTTTGTGATCTGTAATTGTAAAATCTTTAATATCCTTTAAGTAAATTTTCAGCTCTTTATTTCCCCATCCGGTTTTATAAGTTAATTTTCTGGCGTTAATAGTCAAATATTCTTTTGGGTAAAGAAATTTACAACCTAAAAGTAAACCTATAAAATAAAGCGAAGCAATTACCAAAACAAGTACAAGGTATTCGCTAAAAGGAAAGAAATCAAGATAGTTGATAAATACAAAAAATAATGCGACGCAAATCAAAAAGGAAATACCCAAGGCAAGTTGTATTCCTCTCGATTCGTTATTGTTAATTTTATGGTTCCGTATATCAAATTCAAATTGGAGCATCAATACGCAGCTTTAGATTCTATTTTAAAGTTACTAAATTGTTCGATGATATAAGTAAAAAAAAATACGACTGATTCGCTAGAAATATTATTCATCAACAAAAATCTGACTAAAAAGATTATTCTGTTGTAACAGATCGGAGTATGATTCTGATATTAAATGTTTTGCATTGATTTCGAGGATTTTAATGTATTGATTGCATTGTTCCCGCAACTTATCAATTGATATACTGCCATCATTATTTTTGGCTATGATTTCAACAAAATCACCTAAACCTTTAACTGTGTCGATATGGCACGTCACATTATCTATAGCATAAATTTCTCTTGTTTTTTCGACTACAGACCTTGTACCTAAAGTCTGTGTAAGAATTTCTTTTAAAGTAGAATCAGGATTTGTTGAATAAAGGTGAACCTGACTTTCATTAGATCCTTTTTTGTCTTCCCTAATATAATGGATTAGCATATTTTCGATAGATCCTTCCTTGAACTTTAGTATGCCTGATTTGGAATGGAAGTAAGTGTCTGTTTGGTGATCAGTTCCGTTGCATCCGGCGCCAATTGACAAAAGTATTTTTCTAATTTTCTCCTTGTTTTCACAATAAGCTTTAATCTCTATATTAGTTGGCATTTTCTTCGAATTAGTTATTGCGGAAAGTTCGGGAAAAATAATGGTTTATATCTTACAAACTTAGGTTGGTTTTCCTCCAATATAATCTGAAATGTTTTGGAGCTTATTTATGAATAAATCTGGCTATAGGTTCAATTATCAGCTTAATATAGTTCACTTAATTCGATTATTTTTTTTGAAATCTGGTCTAAGGGTAAGATGTAGTCTGGTTTCATTATTTCAATGGCCGAAGCAGGCATTATTGTCGCAATAGCTGTTTCTGGATCTTCAACGATAGTAATACCAGCATATTTTTGAATTTCTTTTATTCCAAGGGCACCATCCTTATTTAATCCGGTTAAGAGAATACCAATCAATTGATTTTTAAAGTGCCAGGCTGCCGATTCAAACAAAACATCAATTGATGGTCTCGAATGATGTATTTTAGGATCAGCAGATAAAGCAATGGTAGAATCGTTTTCTATTAGTATATGATAGTTTGGGGGGGCAAAATAAACCGTTCCGGGTTTTATTTCTTCCTTTTCTTCGGCCTCTTTTATTTTTACTTTACTCTGTTTTTTTAGGTGTCGAATGAAGGAATCGTTTTTATTATCACCAATATGAAGTACAACAAAAACAGCCAAAGGGAAATCTTTTGACAGATGAGGAATAATGGCTTTTAAAGCATCTAAACCACCATAAGACGTACCGATAACAGCAGCTCTAAACATTAATTAATTCTCTTTTTATATATTTTTTGTGAGGAATCGATATTGGCAAAATTGCTTTCTAATTGCGTAAAACGAAGGCTCTCTTTTGTACCCAGACACAAAAATCCGCTTGATGATAAACTTTTGTAGAATAAGTCGATCACTTTATTTTGTAAATCTTTATTAAAGTAGATTAAGACATTTCTGCATAGAATTAAATTAACCTCAGCAAAAACATTGTCGGTTACTAAATTGTGATCAGCAAAAACGACTTTTTTTGAAAGAGATTGATCCAGTTTAAGAGAACCGTATTTAAGAGTATAATAGTCCGAAAGTTTCCCCTTACCGCCGGATTCGAGGTAATTTCGACTGAATTTTCCAAGATCTTGAGTTGAGTATATTCCTAATTTAGCAATATCCAAAACTCTTCGATTAAAATCTGTAGCATAAATCTGACATCTGTCAAGCAGATTTTCTTCTTTTAAAAGAATTGCAAGCGAGTAAACTTCTTCGCCGGTTGCACATCCGGCATGCCAGATTTTAATAAACGGGTAGGTTCTTAAATTTGGCACAACATGCTCACGAAAGGAGGAATAGAATTCCGGATCGCGAAACATTTCGGTAACGTTTATGGATAGATCTTCCAGCAAGCTGATAAAAAAGCTTTTATTCCGAAGAACTTTATCCTGCATCTGAGAAATTGTTTCAAATCTTCCAATTGCCATACGATGCATTAAACGCCTTTTAATATGTGCGGTTGAATAATCTCTAAAGTCGTAACCATACTTCTGAAATATTGCCTCAAGAAACAAAGGAATTTCTATATCGATATTTTCAATTAGGTTTGGATTCATATCTTATTGTGCGATGCTTTTTGAAGCCTGACTCAAAATTTTTCTAAGATCATCTTCTTTAAATGGTTTAGTCAGGAAATCGTTCATGCCTGCTTCAATACATTTTTGTTTGTCTTCGATAAAACTATTGGCTGTAAGAGCAACAATATATGTCGGTTCATCAATAGTTTCAGAAATTTCGAAGTTTCTAATTTTTTCGGTGGCGCTAATTCCATCAAGAACAGGCATCTGCATGTCCATAAGAATAATTTGATGACGATTTTTTTTATACAATTCAAGAGCTTCAACGCCATTTTTTGCAATATCACAAGTTAGCCCCATCATTCGAAGGGTGAGTGTAACCACTTTTTGGTTTATTGGATTGTCCTCAGCTACGAGTATCGATAAGTTAGAAGGGAGTGTTATGTTTTGATGAATGGACATGTTTTCTTTTCTTTCTTTGCATCCAAATTTCAATTCAAACATGAATTCTGAACCAATTCCCAGTTCGCTTTCAACAATAATTTTTCCGCCCATTAATTGAGTAATATTTTTTGAAATGGCAAGGCCAAGACCTGTTCCACCATATTCCCGGGAGATAGAACTGTCTGATTGGATGAATTCTCTAAACAGTTTTTTTTGTGCATCCTTTGATATTCCAATACCGGTATCTTTAATGGTGAAGAATAAAGATACATGCTCTTTCGATTTTTCAATGCATTTTATGGATAGGGTAACAGAACCGTTTTGTGTGAATTTGATTGCATTATTTGTCAAATTCATGAGTACTTGATTTAAACGAAAAGAGTCTCCTATTAAATTTTCAGGAATGATTTCATCTACCTCAATTTTAAATTCAATTTCTCTTTCAATGGCTTTATAATTTAAAAGATGAAAAATTGTGTCGGTTACTTTTCGGATATCAAAATCAATCTCCTCAATTTCAATTTGTCCTGCTTCAATTTTCGAGTAATCTAATATATCATTAATAATTTGAATTAAATTTTCACCTGATCTAGCCATCACATCAAGCATGTCTTTTTGCTCAGAATTGAGTTCGGATTGCTGTAAAAGTTTTGAAAGACCTAAGATTCCATTCATCGGAGAACGAATTTCATGTGACATGTTTGCCAAAAATAATGATTTTGATCGGGTTGCTTCCTCAGCTTTATTCTTTTCAATGATAAGTTCCTCATTCTTTTTTTCTAAATACACCAGCAACAAATCCAATTCTTTACGCTGACGGTATAAATCCAGAAATACACTTACTTTTCCTTTCAAAACTTCAGGAATAATAGGTTTCGGAATAAAATCGACAGCTCCGGTTTCTATTCCTTTAATGATGTGCAAATCGCTTTGATGAATTGCAGAAACAAAGATCACCGGTAAATACTTGGTTTTCTTTCGTTGCCTCATTAATTCAAGGGTTTCATAGCCATCCATTTCTGGCATTTGCACATCAAGAACAGCCATTGCAAATTCATCTTTCAGAGTATATTTTAGGGCATCTTCACCAGATGATGCACGAACAAATTCAACATCAAAATCGCTAAGAATTCTTTCAAGGCTTATCAAATTTTCTTCCTTGTCATCAACGATTAATATTTTGTCTTTTTTCATTTTCCTGTTATTGTTTGTTGTCCAATTGTATTTTGTTTGGTACTGATTTTCTGCTTTAATTGAATCTATTTTAAGCGTAGAGTTAGTTGTAAAGCCAAATCTTTAACATTGAAAACAATTTATTTTCATCAATTGGTTTTGATAAATAATCATTTGCTCCCGATGAAATGGCTTTTTCATAATCTTCTTTCATTGCCTTGGCAGTCAGGCAAATAATCGGAATGTTTTTAATTCCCGGAGTTTTGCGAATGATAGTCATGGCTTCATAACCATCCATTTCCGGCATCATAATATCCATAAGTACTAAATCTACGTTTTTGTTTTCTTTTAAAACATCAACTGCAATTTTACCATTCTCGGCTTCAAAAACCTCAATTTCCTTGTCTTCAAGTATTTTGCCCAGCGCAAAAATATTTCTGATTTCATCATCAACAACCAGTACTTTTTTTCCTTTAAAAATAGAATCATCTATTTCGGTAACCTTAATTTTAGGATTGTCGGGAATTGTTGTTGCAACATGATGAAGAAAGAGCGTGACTTCGTCCATTAATCGTTCATCGGATTTTAATCCTTTTAAAATAATTGAATTGGTGTATTTGCTTAGTTGTCGGTGTTCTTCCCGTGATAATTCTTTACCTGTATAAATAATTGTGTTTGGTATTATTATATTGGCTTCGGACAGCTTGGCCAGCAGTTCATTCCCTGTGAAATCAGGCAGACCTAAATCTAATATTACGCAATCGTAACTATTTTCTTTAATTAGCTTAAAGGCTTCAATTCCAGTAGAAACTTCTTCTATTTCAGCATTTGTTGATTTTAAAAGTGTCCTAATAATTTTTCGGGTAAACGAATGATCTTCAACGATTAAGATTTTTTTAGATTCTGAAAATAGTTCTTTTTGAATTTTTTTAATGGCACTCGAGAAATCTGTAGCTTTAACAGTTGGCAGTACATTTTTTTCCCTTTCTCTGATTCCCTCTACAGGATTTACGATATGAATTGGCAAATTAGATGCGAACGGATGTGATCTTAACCGATCCAATTCTGTTTCGCCATTTTTCATCAGTAATTCTACTCCTATGATTATTGCCGAAGGCTGGTGAGCTTCAATGAGTAAAATTGCATCTTCAACATTTGAGGCAGCTAAAGCGTGAAAACTGTTTTCGTGAATTTGGTAGTACAATAAGCTTGCTTCTTTTTTGTTGGGATGAATAATTACTACAGTAGAACCCGTGTGGGGTATATCTCTATCATCATCAATGAAAAGAGGAAGAACAATATGTTTTTCTTCATCAGGCTGCAAGTCTTTTTCCTGCAACTCTAAATCAGAGTTTTGAACGGTTTTAACAGGTTGTTTCACCGGTAATAGTAAGGTGAAAGAAGATCCTTTTCCAGATTCACTTTCCACATGGATTTCGCCACCCAGCATTCTGGCCAATTCTTTTGAAATAGACAAGCCTAATCCTGTGCCGCCATATCTTCTGGAAGTACTCCCGTCGGCTTGTTGAAATGCTTCAAATATAGCTTCTTTCTTTTGGTCTGGTATTCCTACTCCGGTATCAGTAACAACAAAAGCACATGTTTCAATTTCTTTTAAATCATCCCGTCGCACGATTTCCTGATCAGTAAGCTTTCTCATAGTTACAGAAATAGTACCTTTCGAAGTAAACTTGAATGCATTCGATAAAAGATTTTTTAAGATTTGAGCCAAACGCAATTGGTCTGTTTCTATTGTTTTTGGGAAATCCTCTTCAATATCGATTGATAAATTTATTTTTTTCTTTTCAGCCTGATGTTTAAAATTCATTAATATTTCCTGCGCAATACTGTCGGAACCCAGATTTTCGAAATGAACAGTCATTTTCCCTGCTTCAATTTTCGAAAGATCCAGAATTTCATTAATAAGCTGAAGCAGATCCTTGCCGCTTTTGTTAATAATTTCGATTGATTCAATATCTTCATCATCTAAATTACCCTTTTTGTTTTTCGCGAGAAGATTTGATAAAATAAGTAAACTATTTAATGGGGTTCGCAATTCGTGAGACATATTTGCAAGGAAATCAGTCTTGTACTGACTTGTTTGCTCTAATTCGCGTGCTTTTGTTTCTAATTTTTCATGTGTTTGGGATAAGCTAATGTTCTTGCTTTGAATTTCATCTTTTTGAATCTCCAATTGGTTGGTTCGTTCCTCCAATTCCTCGTTGGCAACTCTCAACTCTTCCTGCTGAACCTGAAGCTTTTTTTCGTTATCAATAAGTATTTTAGTTTGTTCAGCTAATTCTTCGTTGGCCACCCGAAGTTCTTCTTGCTGAACCTGTAATTCGCTGGCTTGTTTCTGAGTGGTATCCAATAAATTTTCCAATCGTGCGCGAGCTAATGTTGAGGCAATTTTCACGGTAATACTTTCACGAACAGCTTTAATGAATTCAATTTCCGATTCGCTAATTTTTTTAATTGATGCTAATTCCATTACCCCCCAAAGAGTGTTGTTGAAAATTAATGGAACAATAACAATATTGGTAGGTTTTATTTCCCCCGTTCCAGAGAAAATTGTAAAATAATCTTCAGGAACATCTTTAATGTGTTTTAGTTTTTTTGTCCGAGCCACCTGACCAATTAATCCATGTCCTATTTGAATGTTTCTGTATTGGTTTTTATTTGGTATGCCAATGGAGGCTGTAAGTGATAAATTCTTATTTTCTTCCTGATAAACGTAAATTGCACCAAGCTCAGCACTTAAAAATTCAGTCATAAATATAAGAGAGTTGTCCGAAACTTCATTTAAATTTTGATCCCCTTGAAGAATTCCATTCAATTGATTCACACCAGATTTAAACCAAGATGTTTCATCATTTATGCTTTTTGCATCCTTAAGGGTTTTCACCATCTGATTTAAAGAGGTTGATAATTCATCTTCTTTGGATTTAGGCGTAAGACTTATGCTTAAATCTCCCTGCGCAACTTTTTGTGTGTAGTTAACAACATTCTGAAAATCTTGTTGAATAATTTCGAAAGAATTAGCTAAAGCACCAATTTCATCTTTTGAATTAATATTTAAAGGAGTGCGAAAGTTACCTTTGGCAATAAGCTTAAAATTGTTCACCATTTGTTGAACAGGAACAGAAATTGATTTGGAAATATATCTTGACAACAGCAGAATTGTAATTGCCAGGAGTAAAGCAATTCCGAGCATCACCCAAATTAATGCAGAATTGGTTTTTTCCGCTAAATTACTAAGGACAGAACTAATTTCTGCATAGTGTTGTTTAATCTCGCTTAGCTGTATTTTTGTTGTATCAAGGCTTATATTTTCTCTTTTTGTAAGTAATTCTTTTTTTATTTTTTCAATAAGATCAAGAGTTTTTTTTGCATGAATTCTCGTGTCTTTAATATTGCTGTTGTTTAGTGCTTTAAGTATTTTTAAGCGATTCACTAAAAGTTTGGCATTATTAATCTCATTATTATAGATTTCAGGAAAATTCTTGAACAGATAGTTTGCTATTTCATCATCGCTTTTGAATGTGAAGTCATTGTTGATTTGTATAAAGTCTTCAGCTAAATGGTTTGCCTGGGTTAAATATTCGGCAGATTTTTCAAGATGTTCAACGTCTTTCGATATTTTGAAATTATAAAGTTCCTCAGTGGCGTTTTGAAGTAGAGTTTGATGAACACGTACACCATTAATTATTAAATCAAGAGTTTTGTTTGTGTTGAAAAAATAGTTTGAAGTCAAACTTAAGAAAAGGATACTTAAAAGTGCTAGAAGAGTCAGCAAAAGCAACTTGGATTTAATCTTCCAGTCTTTAAATCGTGTAAATCTTGTGAGCATAGTGTTTGAACCGTATTAAATACTTTATGAACAATTTTGTTTGTGTGTTCTTGTTATCCGTAGTAGTACGGTATTGCGTGCGAATGGTTACTAAAGTAGTGCGAATGTTACTTTTTATTACTTTAATTTCTAAAGTAGTGATTTTTTCAATTACCGGCATCAAAACCAATGGATATTTAATTTCATTTTTTTCATGTATTATGGAAAGAAATATTGTTAATGAATTGTTATTTTATTAGGATTTATTCCTTGGTAATCATAAGTTTGTGTGAATCAAAACAAACAATTAATAATCCTAAAAAGTAACACAATGAAATACGTAAGCATCATTGCAATTTTTCTTTTTTGTATGTCTTGTAATTCAAAACAAAAAGAGGCAAAGAAAGGTAATATTGAAAAAAATCAGTTAGCACAAATCAAAACAGCTGTTGTAACCATTGATCAGTTAATGGTAAATGCTGAAGAATTGGTTGGTAAAGAAGTTCATTTTACAGGATTGGTAAATCATGTTTGCGCACATTCGGGCAAACGATGTATTTTAAAGAATTTGGAAGGTAACTTATCTATTCGTGTTGAAGCAAGTGGGAATTTGGAGGGATTTGATAAAGAAATGGCCGGACAGGATATTACGGTGTCTGGAATTTTGAGAGAGAAACGACTTGAAGAAGCGGCGATAGATGAATGGGAGACAGAAGTGAAGGCTAAGGATGCTTCGGAAGACGGCGGAAAACATTGTAGTTCGGAAATGGCAAATATTAAGGAAATGCGCGACTGGATGAAAGAGAACAACAAAAATTATTATGCAATTTATTATGTAGACGGAAATAGTTATGAAGTTGTGGAATAATGTAAAGATTAGAAAATGGCTCCGTTTTATTCATCGTGATCTCGGATATTTTTTTGTTGGAATCACTATTATTTATTCCGTGTCAGGTATTATTCTAAATCATAAAAAGAATGGGGAAGATCCGGCTTACCGTACTGAGTCTAAAACAATGCAGTTGGCTTCAAATTTAACACCAGATCAGTTAAAGGTTTATTGGGACAAAAACATTACGAATTATCCTTTAAACCGAATAATTCCTGATGACAGTAAATACAATGTTTATTTAAAAGGAGGATTGGGAAATTACGATCCGGTAAACGGACGCTTGTCATTTGAGGTGTATGAGAAAAAAGAATGGGTCTATTTCATTAATAAACTTCATTACAATAGTAGAAAAGGATGGACACTAATGGCAGATATTTTTGCCGTTGTACTGATTGTGTTCGCTTTATCCGGGATGTTTATGGTTCCGGGTAAAAAAGGGATTACAGGAAGAGGGAAATGGTTGATTGTTATTGGAATAATCATACCATTTTTGTTTTTTCTGTAAAAAATATAATTAAGCAAAGAAGAGTTCATTGAGAAGGTTAAAAATACTTTTGAAATGAACTTTTTTTTGTAGTCGTTTTTATAAGCAAGTTGTGGAACGATAATTGACTGATCAATAAAGTTCTTTAAATACTCATTTTGTTAATCAATTTATTCCTGTAAATTGCTAGCTCTAAATCTGATTTATGCCATGAATAGAATACTTGTTACACTACTACTGATCATTTTCCATATTAGCTCGATGAGTCAAAATAAGGAGCTGAAAAAATTGTTCTCGAAAGAAAAATACGATCAGGTAATTGAGAAAGCACATTCTATGTTGCAGGGAAATGCAGTAGATCCGGATTTAAATTCGATTTTAGGTCGGGCCTACACAGATTCCAAGCAGTTTACAATTGCAATCCCGTATTTGGAAAAAACGATTGCATCGGCAACAGTTTCGAGCGATGTAAAAGAAATCAGTAAGGCGTATTTGGCAAAATGCTATTTTATAAATGGTGAAGAACAAAGAGCTGTAAAACTATTAAAAGAATGTCAGAATGACAGAAAATCAAAAGAGGCTGCTAATTATGCGGATAAATATTTGAATTTGTGTCAAACCGGGATTTATTATAAAGCATGGGAAGTGGTGGAATCAGAGAATATTCGATTTCATTTTCAGGATAAAAATAAATTGGAGAATGTGGGTGCATTCATGGCAAGAAACGATCTTAACTATAAAAGAATTACAGAAACCCTCGGCGCTGAACCAATTAAAAAAGTAGATTTTTTTGTATGGAGCGATAGAAATGAGGCATTTAGAAAGTTTAATCGTCCTCTTGGGTTCTCAAATTCGGATCTTCGTATAGTGAACGTACTATATAATACTCCTAATGACTACGAACTTTGCCATATGCTTTGTCAGATGGCAGTGCAGACAAAGTTCAGGACAATGTTGATCAAGGAAGGTTTGGGAATGTATTTCGACCAAATGGATCAGAATTTATTAAGAATTGCGCGCCTTAGAGTTCCAAAGGATAAATTTTCATTACTGCAGTTGTGGGAAGAGCCCACTAAATATGAAAGAGATTTAAGTTATCCTGTTGGAGCGGCTTTTATTGAATTTTTAATCAATAAAGGAGGAAAGCAAAAATTGAAAGAGTTCTTAAAAATACAAACCATAAAACATGCCGGGGAAGTTTATCCTGAGTTTCATAAATGGGTGAAAACTTTTGAAGCTATGTTAATGAGGTGAAATTTACCTCTCTTGGCAGGGAGGCATTTTTCATAAGAAAGTTTACTTCAGAATAGCAGCAAAAGCTATTCAATTCCTTCTGTAATTTCATTGAAATTAGGTGTTTTTTTAATCCATTTATAAAACTCCCTCTCTTTACTGTTTGTAATAGAAACTATTTTGTCTTTAGGTATTTTTAATCTCACCGAAATTTTACCATTCGAAGAGGTAATTTTTTTGATATTGTTTTTGTTGACAATACATTGTCTATTGATTCTAAAGAAGCTATCGTTAAGTAATTCCTCGTAATGATTAAGAGAATGTGTTAATACAAAATTGTTTCCTGAAAAATTGATCAACGTAACTATTTTGCATTCAATATACATATAAGCAATAGTACTGCTGTTTATAGTTAAAGTTTCACCTCGTTTTTGAATTTGTATTTGTTCTTCAGTATTGATACTTGTTCTGTTTAAAATTTGCAATGTGTTCGACGAGGTATAATGAAAGGGAGTCCCTTCTATCGTGATTTTATATTCTTGTTGATCTTCTACAGCTTGTTGGTATTTCTTGCAATTCTCTTTACAATTCATGTTTGTTGTATATGTGTTTTAATTATTACCATAAAGGAGGGAACTGGATAATCAGCTTAAATCATGAAAATTATTAACATATAAATAAAATGCTGAGTTGCTAATGTTTTGCTTGGAATTTTCGGTCTATTATCAGAGATTAATTGAATTTTAATAATTATGTGGTATGTGGATAATGACTAGCAAATATATAGAATTGAGATGATGAATATCAATGGAGGATTTGAATTTGTTGATGAATGGCCATTTATTGTATGCTAATCTTGCTTTGTCAGGAAATATTTTCTATCGATGAGGTAGAGTGATTGATAAACAAAGATTCGATTTCAATCATAATTTTATTTGTCATTTTATCATGTCGATGAATATTGTGAGTAAAAGGTTGTGGATATTTATTTTCTTTAAGAGGGGATTAGTATAATAAGTGATTTTCAAGTTTGGAAGTTTAAGCGTAAGAAGGCATTTTTACTATGGCATTGGGAAGAGGAATATTACCAATCGTAAAATCTTGATATAATCATGAGAGAAAATAAAAAGAAAGCTTTGCTATTTTGTGTTGATAATAAAGAGCGGGAGATGCTATCCATAATATTGGATGCTTTTTCTGTTGAAGTATTTGAGGAAACAAGTATGAATCGGGCAATAAATATAGTTAATGAACACAGTATTGATTACATCATTGGAAATGAAGAGGAAGAGAAATTTATTAGTGCAAAAAGCACTTTTACAAGACAAGTGAATATTTCTTTTCAATTTATTTGTTTTCATAAAAGTGTATTTTACTTTTATTTGAAAATTTTTAGGAATGAGGAGGATTTCTTTGATCTAAAAATCGATATAAATGATTTTTTTGGAAATCAAAAGTCACGTGAAATATCGAATAACAATCTTCTCTCTATTCTAAGTCATGAAATATTCACACCTCTTAATTCGGTACTAGGATTTTCTACATTGCTTCAGGAATATAGTTATACAGAAAAAGATGTGAAAAAGTATTCAGGGTATATTTATAAATCTGGCCAGGAGATACATAATAAATATCGATTACTCTTAGATTTTATTGCATTAAAAGAAGGAGGGAGAGATTGTCAATTTTCTTATTTTTCCATTGTCTCTCTTTTTAGTGATCTTTTGGAGAAATATAAATTAAAAAAGGAATCTATTCTGCTTGAAGTTGAATATAATTATGATCTAAGTCAGGTTGAAGTTTTTACAGATAAAACCAAAGTAGAAAAGATACTTGAAAATCTTTTAGATAATGCAATAAAATTCACTGAAGAGGGAACAGTTGTTTTTGGTTTTGCAATTAATAAGAATAAGTCATTGGTTCTTTTTGTGAAAGATACTGGTATTGGAATTTCAAAAGAACATCTGAATTCTGTTTTTGATGCTTTTTGGCAAGTGGATAACTCTGATTCAAGAAAATATGGTGGTTTGGGGATTGGATTGCATTTGGTGAAGGAATTTCTAGATCAGTTGAATGGAAAAATAGTATTGAATTCGGAGGAAAGTAAAGGCACTTGTATTCAGATAGAAATACCTCTTCCCGAATCAATTCAGTCTGAAAAGATTCAATTGGAAGAGGCATGTTCTTTTAAATAATAACTGCTAAAACACTAAAATGTTAACCGTGCTGTTATTCGTATTTTAAACTTTTAATAGGGTTTTGGGTGGCTGACTTCCAGCTTTGATATCCTACTGTAATAATTGCTATCATTAACAACAATATGAACACTGCAAGAAATAGCCAGAACGGAAAATCAATTCTGAATGGGTAGTTGACAAACCATTGTTCCATTGCAAAATAGGTGATTGGCCATGAAATTAACGAGGCGATCACGATCCATTTACTAAAATCTTTGCTGAATATAATAATTAATTGCTGCATTGAAGCTCCCAATACTTTTCGCACTCCAATTTCTTTAGTGCGTTCTTCAGCATTAAATGAAGCCAAGCCAAATAATCCTAAACAGGATACAATAATTGCAAAAATAGAGGCATAAAGTAAAGTGCTAACTGTAGCTCTTTGGTTTTCATACATATTATTGTAATTATCATCCAAAAACTGATATATCAATGGAAAATCAGGATTGTATTTTGAACATATTCTTTCGATTTCATGCACTGCTTTCATCGAATTTCCTTCAGCATATCTTATAAATAAGTAATTTGGATCGTGACACAAACGAAGCATGAATGGTTGTAATTTCCTGGTGTTTGGAGTACAATGATAATCTTTTACAACACCAATAATTCTTAAATCTTCGCTGTTTGAATGAATCATCTTATCTAAAACAGATTCTTTAGAAATCATTTTTGCCAATTTTTCGTTAATGATTACACAGCTTGAATCTGCTGCTGGGTTGTCAACATTGAAAGGTCTTCCTTTGATAAATTTGATTTTAAAAACATCAAAAAAATCAACATCAACGTACGGATAAGTGATTAATGGGTGAAAGTTTGGATCTTTTCCTTCCCAGTTTTCGCCCCAGCCATTGGAAAAAACCGTGTATGGAATGTGTGAGCTATAGGACACATTTTCAATAAGATAACTGCTTGATAATTCGTTTTTTATGGTTTCTATTTTGTCCCTCATTTGTTGATTTACATTCACCGAAATAACATTGTCTTTATTTAACCCAACATCCATATTGGCAAGATATTTGGTTTGAAGCACTATGGTTAAGGTAGAGATTAGTAGTGTAGAGGCTAATATGAATTGGATTACCACTAATGTTCTTCTGAATCGATTACTGCCTTTGCCTCCCGAGAAGGTTCCTTTTAATACCATAATAGGATTGAAGGAAGACAAGTAGAAGGCCGGGTAGGCACCTGCGACTAATCCTGTGAAAATAGTTACAGCAAAAATAATTAACCAAAATTCAAGCGATGAATAGTCTATAACCAATTGCCTGCTCATTAATAAATTGAATTGTGGTAAGAATAAATGCGACAATATAATTGCAAAATTTGCAGCTACAATTGTGATAAGTAAGGATTCACCCATAAACTGTTTGATTAATTGAGTATAGGTAGCCCCAATTGCTTTTTTTAAACCAATTTCTTTCGCTCTTTTTGCGGCTCGAGCTGTTGAAAGATTCATAAAGTTGAAACAAGCAATGATGAGGATAAAAATGGCAATCATGAAGAACATTTTCACCTGTGTTATTTTGGTTGGATTGCCATCCAGATTATACAAATGCACTTTGGTGATTGGGAATAAGAATGCATATTTTTCACTTTCCTTATCAACATGATCAATATAAAATTGGTCTAGCTTTTTATTCAGAGAGGTAATGTCAGTTCCTTTGGCGATTTTAGCATAACCAAAGTAATTGTGTGAACTCCAATTTTCAGAATAAGGATTTTGTTTTCTCATCATCTCAAAAGGGATCAGAAAATCAAACTTTATGCTGGAATTACCTGGAATATTTTCAGTTACTGCTGTAATCACCAAAGGCTGTTTATTATCGACCTTTACGATTTTACCGATTGGATTTTCCTCCCCAAATATACGTTTTGCCGCTTTTTCTGATATTATTAGCGAATTGATATCATTCAAACAGGTTTCCATATTTCCGTAAATCAATGGGAAATTAAATATTTTAAAGAAATCCGGGTCAGCGCTTTTAATATTTTCGTACTGCTTTTTACCTTTATATTCTACTAATAAATTTTCTCCCCAAGCATTATAATGAGTAGCATATTCTATTTCAGGATATTTTTCTTTGATTGCATCTATCAATGGAGTAGGTAAATTTGGCATTGCATTTTTTGTTCCATTCCAGGTTTGGTAGTTGGCCACCTGATATATCCTGTCAACTTCTTTATGAAAGTTGTTAAAGTTCAATTCATGGTTTACCCACAACAAGAGTAATATTGTACAAGCCATACCGATAGCGAGACCTGATATATTAATAAAACTATATCCTTTGTTGCGGATTAAATTTCGATAGGCAATTTTGAGGTTGTTAAAAAACATGATATGGGTTTTAATATTTTGAATTGTCTAAATTATAAAAAGGAAACGGCATTGGCAGGCGTTGCTATTTTGGATTTGTTGTTTTCGCTTACAATTTGTCCGTCGAATAATTGAATTATTCTGCTTGCCCTTTCTGCATCGGAGCTCGAATGCGTAACCATCACAATGGTTGTTCCTTCATCATTAAGCTGCGAAAGCAAGTTCATAACTTCATTGCCGTTAGCAGAATCAAGATTTCCTGTGGGTTCATCAGCTAAAATTAGATTCGGATTAGCAACTACAGCTCTTGCGATGGCAACCCTTTGCTGTTGTCCGCCAGATAATTGCTGAGGGAAATGCTTGCTTCTATTTTCGATCTGAACTCGTTTCAAAACTTCATTTACTTTTAATTTTCTCTCAACAGCAGGCACTTTTTGGTAAATCAATGGAAGTTCTACATTTTCATAAACGCTTAATTCATCGATTAAATTAAAACTTTGAAAAACGAATCCAATATTTTCTTTCCTTAGTTTCGTTCTTTGTTTTTCTGAGTAGTGAGATACTTCATTCTCAATGAATCTAAAATTGCCTTGACTTGGGTTGTCCAATAATCCAATAATGTTTAATAGTGTTGATTTTCCACAACCAGATGGCCCCATTATGGCAACAAATTCACCTTTTTTTATTTCTAAATTCACATTTGAAAGAGCCGAAGTTTCTACTTCTTCGGTTCTGAATGTTTTACATAGATTTTCAGTTTTTATCATGGCTTTGTGTTTTTAATAATTATTGATGCTGGAAGCTATTTTTGTACCAATATTCGTAATTGTCTAATGATGAGGTTTGTGTGATTGTTCGTGGTCGTTGTTAAGGTTTCAAAGTGTCACAAAATCATCCAAGAGATGTATCAGAATGGAACAATTGGTTTTTTAGTTGATCAATTTGATTTACTTTTAAATTTGTAAAAACGAAAGAGTAAATCTTTTTGAAAAATGAAAAAAGCAGGTAACGTATTAATTGTTGATGATAACAAGAGTGTTCTGGAATCTCTTCAATTGTTTTTGAAACGAAAATTCGATGAGGTGATTATTTGCAGCAATCCGAATCGAATCCCCAATCTACTTTCTTGTCATAAATTTGATGTTGTACTTCTTGATATGAATTTTTCAACAGGTATTAACAATGGGAATGAAGGCTTGTTTTGGTTGAAGGAGATATTGAAGATTGATTCGACTTTGGTAGTAATACTTTTTACAGCTTATGCCGAAGTTAATCTGGCAGTGAATGCAATGAAAGACGGAGCTGCTGATTTTATTTTGAAACCTTGGGATAATAAAAAACTATTTGCAACACTTAAAAGTGGTGTGGAATTGCACCAAACAAGGCAAAAAGTTGAAAGTTTAGAAAATCAAAAACAGTTTTTGGAACAAGATTTAAATCAGAGTTTCGAGAAAATAATTGGTGATTCTGAAGCCATGAAACCTATTTTTGAAACAATTAGAAAGGTAGCAAATACAGATGCTAACGTTCTTATTCTTGGTGAAAATGGTACAGGAAAAGAATTGGTTGCCAGAGAACTTCATTTGAAGTCTGCCCGGAGAAATGAAATTTTTATGGGGGTGGATTTGGGCTCCTTAAGTGAATCAATTTTTGAGAGTGAATTGTTTGGTCATGTAAAAGGTGCTTTTACCGATGCAAAGGAAAATCGACAAGGACGTTTTCAAACTGCCTCAGGTGGAAGTCTGTTTTTAGATGAAATAGGAAATTTATCGTCAGCCATGCAGGCAAAGTTATTGGCTGTATTGCAAAACAGAAAGGTAACACCCTTAGGTTCAAACCGGGAAGATCATGTAGATATTCGCCTGATTTGTGCAACCAATCAAAATGTTCAGGAAATGATAATTGCAGGAAATTTTAGAGAAGATTTGTTGTATCGTATTAATACTATACAGATTGAGCTGCCACCTCTTCGTAATCGGGGGAATGATATCATTACAATTGCAGAACACTTTTTACAACGCTATGCTGATAAATATGGAAAATCAGAGTTGAAGCTAAGACCTGAAACGAAAGATAAATTACTAAACTATTTATGGCCGGGAAATATTCGTGAACTCCGGCATTGCATGGAACGGGCTGTTATTTTAAATGATAAGGGAGAATTGAGCCCGGAAGATTTTCTTTTGGAAACACAAAATTCAGGTGTTGAGCTAGGAGACAGCCCTATAAGTTTGGATGAAGCTGAAAGATTAATCATTGTAAATTCAATAAAAAGGAATCGCGGAAACATTAGCAGTGTCGCTAAAGAATTGAATATTGGCCGGCAGACATTGTATCGTAAAATTGAGAAATACAATATTTCTTAAAATCTAAAATATGATTTATCCAAAATTAACGATAGTAATAATTGTTCGGGTATTTGCTTTACTGGTTAACTGTATTTTTTTGGCTTTGGCTTGGGTGTACTATAATGATGTACTTGTAATTGCGAATTTACTAATCATTTTAAGTATTCAGATTTATTTCTTTATTCGAAAGTTAAATGCTGTAAATCAGGATTTAGAAAATTTTTTTAAAGCAATTCGAAATAATGATACCAGTATTAAATTTCAAAACAGGAGATCAAACCTAGGTTATAATCAATTATTCACTCAATTCGATCTGATTAATAAAAGCATACAAAATATTAAAATTGAGAATGAAAACAGAAATCAATATTTCAAAGTATTGGTAGAGCATGTAGGAGTTGGATTGGTTTCTTTCAACGAAAAAGGAAAGGTGTTTTTATTTAATGGAGCAGCAAAGGAAATATTTAATAAGACTAATTTATTTCATATCCAGCATTTGGATAGAATTCAGGAAGGAATTTCGGGTTTGATATTAAATTTAGAGCCATCTGAACAAAAATTGATTTCTCTTTACCGAAATTATGAAATGATTCAGCTTTCTGTGAAAGCAACTAAATTGAAAATGTCCGGTCAAAACTTAACGCTCGTATCTTTTCAAAATATTAAAAATGAGTTGGATGATAAAGAGTTAGACTCATGGCAGAAATTAATTAGAATCCTAACTCATGAAATTATGAATTCTATCAGTCCGGTAAGTTCATCTCTTTCTACTTTAATTGATTTCTACCGCGATGATGATACAAATGAGCTGATTTCCAATAATGAGGTTGATGCAGAGATGATATCAGATACAGTTAGCGGACTGGAAATTATCGATGAACGAATTAAAGGTTTGTTGGATTTTGTTCATCGGTTTAGAGATATTGCTATAATTCCAAAGCCAAATATTCAACGAATTGATATTCTGGAACGAATCGTAAAGATTTCTAATTTATTTTCTGAAAAGTTTAAAAGTTCAGACATTAAATTCGATCTGATTTGCAGGGAAAAGAAAGTTGTTTTAAATGTAGATCCTGTTTTATTAGATCAGGTTATTATTAACTTACTGACAAATTCTATTCAGGCATTTCAAGGAATTGAGGATAGGAGGATAATTCTTCGCATTGGTAGAAATGAAGAAGACAGGAGTTTTATCGAAGTTGAAGATAATGGATGTGGAATCGAAAAAGATCTTCAAGAAGAGATTTTTGTTCCTTTTTTCACCACAAAAGAGAATGGCTCTGGTGTTGGTTTAAGTCTTTCAAGACAGTTGATGAGACTTCATGGAGGTACTATTTCTTTTAAATCAATGCCAAATAAACAAACTCTGTTTAGATTGCAATTTTAAATAATTGTTAAAAATCAATAAAGTATATTGGATGAAACAATTATTTTATATATTTGCACTCAAAATACTAAAATAGTTCATTTATGGCAAAATCAGATAAGGTTGAGATTCAGGAGAGGGTTACTAAGGTAGCGATGGATATGATGCTGAAATTTGGACTTAAAGGTTTGAATATGGTTGAATTAGCCCGGGAGTGTGGGCTGGCAAAAGCCACTCTTTATAAAATTATTGGAACAAAAGAAGATTTGGTAAGAGAAATTGCTTTTGAAATATTCAATGTGAATATGATTAAAATTTTAGAGCCTTATAAATCGAATAATGATCCTGCAAAGGCAACACAGGAGTTTTTAGATAACTATTTGAGCTATGCTATTGCTGGACAGAAGGTTCTAATACAACAGATTTATAAAGAATATCCTTTGATTGAGAAAGATGTTGATGAAAAATATGAAGATGAAATAAACATTGTTTATGCTAAATATACTGAATGGCAGGAACAAGGCTTAATTCGTCAGGATATTAATGTTGAGTATTGTATTGATGCATTAGAAAGTCTGAATGATATTTATATTACAAGGCATTACTCTGAAGAAGAAACGATTAATAGATTACGTGCTGCTTTTCGATGTATGATTATGGGAATGGGAATTCCTTTAAAGTAGAAAATAAAAAAACAGTCTTTTTGGGAATAGTATAGAGTGTGTAAAACTGTTGAGGTAGATATGCTTCAATATTTTTTTGATAAAAATGAACCTAATGAACGAAAATAGTTCAAAGAAACAAAATGAAAATGATGAAACTAATGAAAATGGTGATTCTTACTACAATTTTGTCAGTTGGAATTTTTGCTTGCAAGAAACAAGAGGAATCCAAAACGGAGATTATTCAGCCAGTTAAGGTGTATAAAGTAAGTGATAACCCCAATGGCACTTCAGTTAAGGTTTTTACAGGTTTGGTTAAAGAATCCAGAGAAGTGAAATTAGCCTTTCAGATTCCGGGTCCTCTTGTAAATTTGAATGTAAACGAGGGACAGTTTGTTAGTAAAGGTGACGTTGTAGCAGCCTTAAATGAACGTGATTATCTGGTGCAATTGGAATCGGCGAATGCTAATTTTGAAAATGCAAAATTACAAGCAGAAAGATATACTGCTTTGTACGAGAAGAAAAGTACATCAAAAAGTACGTATGATCAGATTCAGGCGGTATATAAATTGGCAAAAGCACAAAAAGAAGCTGCAGAGAATGCTTTAAAAGATACAAAAATTTACGCGCCATTTTCAGGATACGTACAAGCTATGTATGTTGAAAATTTTGAAAAAATTGGTGCAGGTCAGCCTATTGTTTCCCTTTTGGATTTAAATAATTTAGAAGTAACAGCCGCTTTAAGTGAAAATGATTTTCTTCAACATAAATTATTTACCGAATTCAGTGCGAATTTTGAAAACTTTCCAAATATTGATTTTAATCTGAAATTAATTGAAATTGAAAGAAAGCCAAACGGTGATAATTTTTTTAGAATGAGATTGAAAATCGATACTCAGAATAAACAAATTGTTCCGGGAATGGTTGCAAGTATTACCGCAAAATTAAAATCGACAACTATTACAGGTTGTAAAGTGCCGGTAGAATCTGTTTTTAGTAAAGAGGGAAAATCGTATGTGTGGGTTTACAATGAGAGCACGAATTGTGTAAAAAGAAAAGAGGTGCAGATGAAAGGTTTTGATTCTACGGGAATGATTAACATCACTAAAGGTATTTCAAGAGGAGATTTGATTGTGTCGGCTGGTATTAATAGTCTTCGCGAAGGTCAAAAAGTAAAGCAATTACTTCAAAAGTCAAACTCTAATATCGGAGGTCAGTTATGAATTTTACAGAGGCTGTATTGAATCATCGGAAGGTATTGCTTTTTGTGCTGATTGCTGTTGCAATTGGAGGTGTTGTTTCTTTTCTAAAAATGTCAAAGCTTGAAGATGCCGAAATTAGTGTGAAATCAGCTTTGGTAATTACTAAGTATCCGGGAGCTTCTCCCCACGAAGTAGAATTACGAGTTACAGATGTTCTGGAGACTGCGATTCAATCCATGGATAATATTGACAACATTGAATCCAGATCTATGGCAGGATACTCAGAGATTACTGTGGAAATTGCTTCATCTGTACGAACTAAAGATCTTCCTCAAATATGGGATGTTCTGCGTCGAAAAGTGAATGATGTAAGTGTTTACCTGCCATCAGGAGTATCTCATCCAATGGTATTTGATGATTATGGAGATGTTTATGGGATTTTTCTTGCTTTAAGCGGAGATGGTTTTTCTGATGAGGAATTAAAGGATTATTCCCGATACATGAAGAGAGAGCTGCTGCTTGTACCAGGAGTGAAACGAATTAACTTATTTGGAGAACAGCAATCTTGTGTTAATATTGAGATCTCTCAAGAAAAAATGGCTTTTTTAGGTATTCATCCTTACAAGGTGATTCAAATTCTTGATGCTCAAAATAAGATTGTTGATCCCGGAACTTTTAAAGTGGGAAGTAATAGGGTAAGAATTGCTTCCGATGGCAGTTTTCAGCAATTGGATGATTTAAAGAATTTATTGATTTCGGGCAGTGGTAAGAATTCGGTTTTTCTAAAAGATATTGCTGACATTAAGAAAGATTCCTATACGCCGTACACCAATAAAATGAAGTACAATCAAACTCCGGCAATTGGTCTGGCAATAGCCATGGATAAGGGGGGGAATGTGATTAAATTGGGTGAACTTGTTCAGGCCAAGATCGATAAATTAATGACGAATGTTCCTGTTGGGATACAGATCAACCGTGTTTTTTATCAGCCGGATCGTGTAAGTATTGCTATAGAGCAATTCATGGTGAATTTAATTGAATCGGTTTTAATTGTGGTGATTGTATTGCTTCTGGTTATGGGATTCAGAACGGGTCTTTTGATTGGTAGTGGTCTTATATTTACCATATTAGGAACTTTTATTGTAATGCTTGGTTTTGACATTGCATTGCAGCGGGTGAGTTTGGCTGCGATTATTGTTGCAATGGGAATGTTGGTAGATAATGCTATTGTTATTGCTGATGGTATTTTGGTTGATCTCAAAAAAGGGATTCCGCGAAAAGATGCTATGGTAAGGACATCTAAGCAAACTGCCATGCCATTACTCGGAGCTACTTTTGTGGCAATACTTGCTTTTTTGCCAATTTATTTGTCGCCGGACAGTACAGGTGAATTTTGTGCCAGTTTGTTTCAGGTAATTGCAATTTCTTTGTTTTTAAGTTGGTTGCTGGCATTAACTCAAACACCTTATTTCTGCGATTTATTTTTGAAAGGTAAGAAATATAGTAAAAAAGAAGGGGACAATACAGATCCATACAGTGGAAAATTCTATCAGTATTTCCGTGGTCTTGTTAAATATTCTTTGCGACACAAAACGTTAATTATTTCACTTACCTTATTAGTATTTGTATCATCAATATTTGCTTTTAAAAATGTGAAGCAACTGTTTATGCCAAATTTGGAGTACAATCAGTTTATTGTGGAGTATTATTTACCTGTAGGCTCTGATATTGAAAATGTAGAAAAGGATCTTGGCGAGGTTGAGGCATATTTACTGAAACAGAAAGATATACTAAATGTAACAACTAGTTTAGGTGCAACTCCTGCCCGATATACATTGGTTCGTCCTTTTATAAATAATAATTCAAATTACGGTGAATTGATAATCGATACAAAGGATTATGAATCAACAAAAAGATTAGGGAAAGAGGTTCAGGAATATTTAGATGCAAATTACTCCTCGGCCAGATGTCGTGTAAGATACTATTCTCCGATTTTTGCAGAATATATGATTGAGGCTAAGTTTTCAGGACCGGATCCTAAGGTTTTAAGAGATTTGTCCGATCAGGCGGAAAAAATTATGGCGGCAGAACCTACAGCAGCTAAAGTAACCAATAACTGGAAAAATCCTGTTAAGGTTTGGAATCCTGTTTTTTCGCAGGCACAATCGCGGGTAACTAATATTTCCCGTTCCGATGTGTCGAATGCATTGGCTTGCGCCACTGATGGTTTACCAATAGGGCGTTTTTATCAGGGTGATGATATGATGCCGATTATTCTGAAAACAAAAGCGAAGGCGGACAATTACATCGAGGCTTTGGAGAATACGCCTGTTTGGGGGAATGTAGCCCATAGTATTCCTTTGCGTCAGGTAGTTTCGGATATTAAAATTGATTTTGAAGATCCAATAATTAAACGTTACGACCGTCGAAGAGCAATTAAGGCTCAATGTGATCCGGCATCAGGCTATAATGCACCAGATACATTTAAGAATCTCCATAAAAAGATTGAAGGAATTCCTTTGCCCGAAGGATACGATTTAGAATGGTTAGGAGAGCATAAAGATAGTGTTGATGCAAATGATAGTATTAATAAATTTATGCCTTTGGCATTTTTGTTAATGGTAATTATTATCATGATGCTGTTCAATAATTTCCGACAGCCAATTATCATTTTAGCCATTCTTCCACTCGCTTTTATTGGTGTGAGTTATGGTTTATTATTTACCGGGAAACCTTTTGGCTTTGTGGCAATAATTGGTACGTTGGGACTGATGGGGATGATGATTAAAAATGCTGTGGTTTTACTGGATCAGATAAATGAGGATATAAGTGAGGGAAAAGAAATTTTAACGGCCATTATCGATTCAGCAGTTTCGAGACTGCGTCCGGTACTAATGGCGTCTTTTACAACCATACTTGGTATGATTCCTTTAATCAGTGATGAGTTATTTGGAGGAATGGCAGTAGCCATCATGTTTGGATTATTGATTGGTTCCCTTATTACATTGATTGTTGTGCCTGTTTTGTACGCGATTTTTTACAGGGTTTCAACAAAAAGCGTAATGGAATTATAAGTGTTAGCAGATATGAAACGTTCATGCCAAAACGATTGCGACACACGGGGAGATGATTATCCCGGCAGGATAAGTTCCATATGGCAAGAACATACAATTAGAATCATATGAAAAATAAAATATTTTGTCTTTTGATCTTTTCCCTGACAGCTTTTCAGGGAAAAGCTCAGGAGTTGTCTCTGAGCGAGAGTCGCACATTGGCATTGGAATACAATCAGAAAATTAAAATTGCTGATGAAATGATTGCTGAAAATGAGTCGAATGTTCGATTTGTATTCACACAGTTTTTACCGAGTTTAAAAGCAAGCGGCTCGTACAATTATTATCATGATATTGATGATATTAGTTTGCCTGGTTCATTTTTGCCTACTGCCAACAGTTTGGCTGAAGCGCAGCAGGGAATTTATAGTGGTACCAGTGATGTTTATTTTCCAGGCTTTAATTTAGAGTTGGGAAATATCGATTATTTTTCTTCTAATTTAACGCTTACCCAGCCAATATATATGGGAGGAAAAATAAGAAGCTCCTATCAAATGACTAAGATGGGAAGAGAGATTTCCATCTACAACAGGAAGTTGCAGTCATCGGATGTTTTGCTGGAAACTGATCAGGCATACTGGAATCTTGTTTCTATAAATGAGAAAGGCAAATTGGCTGAGAAATATGTGAAGATGCTTTCAGCTTTGGTTCAGGATCTGCAAAATGCATTTGATCTGGAGATAACCACTAAAAATGAATTATTAAAGGCTCAGGTACAATTGAATCAGGCAAAATTGGATTTGTTTAGGGTGCAAAACCTGATGGTGTTGTCTAAAATGTCCTTGTGTCAGGTGATTGGGAGAGATTTGATGAGTGATATTACCGCCACAGACACAACAATTACAATCACACAAAATGCAATTGATGCAGATTACATGCAAAAAGCATTAAATCAAAGACCAGAACTATTGATGTTGGGCAAACAGGTTGAAATTTCACAAGAACAGATTAAGAACACCCAGGCTGATTATTTACCTCAGTTAGGAGTTGGTGCATCTTACTCCTATATAAGTAGAATTGAAAGTTTGATTGGGTCATCAAAAATTCTGGCTGTTCAAGCGAATTTGTCTGTTCCGGTTTTTCATTGGCAGGAACGCAAGCATAAAGTAGCATCTGTGCGGTTTAAGAGTAAACAAAAGGAGTTGGAAATGGATCGCACCAGAGATCTGATTAGTCTTGAAGTTCAGCAGTCTTACTTCAAATTACAGGAAGCATATCAACAAATTGAATTGGCGAAAGTGTCAATGGATCAGGCAAATGAAAACGTTGAGCTTACTCAGAACAGTTTTTACGAAGGCTTGGCCAATACAACAGAATTGCTTGATGCACAGGCTTTTTGGCAAAGAGCACGTAGCGAGTTGATTGATTCAAAGATAAACTACAAGCTAAGGGAAATTAGCTTCTTGAAATCAATCGGAGAATTGGCAATCTAATAGTGGGGTGGACGTGACCGAATTAACCGGTAGGATGGGATTGATGTGTAATCATCAATTTTAATTCGGTCACTCCTTTTTTATATACAAGTATGATTAGCAGGTATCAGGACAGAGAGAAATTATATCAGTTTGGAATCACCCGATTGGGTAATACATCTCAGGAAAATATTAAAATATTAGAGAACCATTTGTTTCATCTTAAGATGAATGAGGATTATGTAATAAATTCTTATAAAGAAGTGGAGGAGTTGGTTCAATTTATTAATAGTAATGAATAAAATTTTATTTAGAATTAATAGTAAATCAGTTGGTATTTATTTTCTCACAATAATACCAATTTGGGTACTTGCATTTTTCTTTTTAATGATTTTTCAGGTGGATGAAACAAGTCATCTGTCTGTTTATAAGGTGCAAAATCTTATAAATTTATTGTGGTTTGGTATCATGGCTGGAATAATCTGGGGCACAATATTCAAACTTGCAAAATCTCTTCGCAATCAAATTCCTACTTATTTATTTACGATTATAGTAAGTTTATTGGTAAATGTAAGCAGTGCTTATTTGCTGGTTTATTGTATGTACCACATGGGAGATTTTTTTCCAATAGATAATTTTCCGGCGACCTTTCCTCAATTGTTGTCTTTGTATCAATCCAAGTTGTTTTACGCCATATTGGCTTATTTTTTCATTGTTGGAGGCTTAATCGAAATTTTCCACGAAATAGATCGAAAATTGGGTAAAGGTATACTTGTTAAATTTTTGCTTGGGCGTTATTACAAACCAAAAGAAGAGAAACGAATTTTTCTGTTTATGGATTTGAAATCGTCCACCTATTATGCAGAAAAGTTAGGGCATTTTAAATACAGCAGATTAATTCAGGACTGTTTTAAGGATATTTCTGATGCAGTAAGGATAAATCATGCTCAGATCTACCAGTATGTTGGTGATGAGGTTGTATTGACCTGGAAAATAAACGAGGGAATAGAAAATTTGAGATGTCTGCAGGTGTTTTATGACTTTTTGGATATTCTTGAGAAGAAAAAGGAGTATTATCAAAAGACTTATGGAATGATACCCATTTTTAAGGCTGGGGTGCATTCAGGTAAAGTAATGGTTGCAGAAGTTGGAGAGTTGAAATCTGAAATTGCTTATCATGGCGATGCAATAAACACGGCTTCAAGAATTCAGGGACTATGTAATTCTTATGAATCGAGACTGCTGATTTCCGGAGATTTGTTGGCAGAGTTGAAAAAGAAGAAAAAGAAGGTAGATATGTATACTTCTTTGGGAGAAGTTTTGCTGACAGGTAAAAAAATACCAACAGAATTATATTCCTGTTTGGTTAAGTAACCGATTTCCTTTTTTAAGGTGTTTATTAATAGTAGCAAGTAACTTCTTTTCGTCAAAAGGTTTTGCTATAAAATCATCACATCCGGCTTCAATACTTTTGCTTCGATCTTCTCTAAAGGCATTTGCTGTTTGAGCAATAATAGGTAGATTGTCTCTCATTTTTTTGATAGACTGAGTTGCTTCCAAACCGTTAATGTCGGGCAATCTTAAATCCATTAGCACCAAATTAATAGTTGGGTTTTTAAGACTTAACTCAATGGCTTTATTCCCGGATATTGTGTGTAATATTTTAACTTTTGTTGGTTTTAAAGCGGCTTCAATGTATTTAAAATTGGTTTCATCATCTTCTACAACCAGAATTAGTTTATCATCCCATTTGTAGTTTTTTTTATTCGTGCTTTTTATAATTTTCGCCTCCGAACCTACAGGTTTATAAGGAATGGTAAAGTAGAAGGTTGTTCCTTTATCTTCTTGAGTTTCCATTCTTATTTGTCCGCCCATTAATTCAACAAAACCTTTCGAAATCGCCAAGCCAAGCCCTGTACCTCCGTATTTACGGGTAAAAGTTTCTTCCACCTGTCGAAAACGTTCAAATATAATTTCTTGTTTTTCCTTTTGAATTCCAATTCCGGAATCCTGAACATAGAATTCCAGAAAATTATTATCAATTAGATGGTATCCATATTCAATATAACCTGAAGAAGTGAATTTAAAAGCATTGTTAAGTAAGTTGGAAAGTATTTGACGCAGCTTTCTTTCTTCTGTTATCACCAATGTTTCTTCATCCGAAAGTGTCTTGTTAACTCTAAAATCAATTCCATCGTCCGCACTATTTTCTCTAGAGAATTGGGCAAACAATTCATCTAAGATAATATTAAGGAAGCATTTCGTTTCTTTAATAAAAGTTTGCCCGGAATCTAGTTTTGAGATATCAAGAATGTCATTAATTATTTTCAGCAACTGATTCGAACTTTTATAAATAATGTTGATGTAAGTATTGCTCTGAGCTTCTGTTTTGTCTGGTCTGCGAAGCATATCCGCAAAACCAATAATGCCATTCATCGGTGTTCTTATTTCATGAGACATATTGGCCAAAAAGGCAGATTTTAAGTGATCACTCTCTTCCGCTTTCTCCTTGGCTTTCACCAATTCTTTTTGTGTAGATATAATTTTCGAAATGTCATTAATGATAATCATTGATGAGTTGTCAAAAGGAACCATAAAGAATTCACAATGACGAACTTCACCATTTTTAATTGTCATATGAAATTCCTGTTTCCCTATGTCGGTATGCTCTTTTTTTGCTTCAGCGATAGCCTCTTTCCAAATGTTTTTAACTTCTTCCCGGTATTTTCGATCAGGGAAACACGATTTATACCAGTCATCCGAAGTTTTTATGTCATTTAAAGTGTATTCAAACAGCTCTATAAACTTATCGTTAAAGTATTCAATGTTTTGTCTTTCATCAGTAATGACAATAGGAAGGGGAGATTGATGAATCATTTTTTTCAACCTTTTCTCGCTCTGTACAATTGCCTGCTGAGCATGTTTACGTTCTGTAATATCTCTTGATGTTGATAAGATTACATGTTTTCCCTGCAGAGTTACAAGCTGACTAACGGTTTCCATTGGAGTTTTTTTTCCATACTTGGAAACGAAGGTTTGTTCATGAGTGAATTGTTTCTCTCTTGTTAACCTTTTTATGGAGTTAATGATATAATCATCTGGAAGATCTTCAATGTAATCGGCTGGAGATAAAGTAAAAAGTTCATTTCTTGAATAACCCAGCACTACACAGGATGTATCATTTGCTTCTATTAATTTAGAACTGCCGTCACCAATATATTCATTTACCAGAATAATATCGGTACTCCCGTTTATTAGGTTGCGGTATTTTTCTTCACTTTCGGCTAAAGCCATTGTTCGTTCAGTAACTCTTTCTTCCAATTTATCATTAAAGAGTCTTAATTTTTCCGAGTATTCGTGAATTTCCTGATACTGAACACGAATGGTATCTTCGCCACGCTCCCGTTCTTTTATTTCATTCTGAAGCTTAGTATAGGTTTGAGTTAATTCGGTCATGGAGTGATCCAGAAGCTGTTCTTCACTAATATGACGGACAGAGCCTTTTCCTTGACCTTGATAGATTGCCTGCGCTTTGTAAATAAATTTTTTAATGGGTCTGGAAATACTCTCGGAAATAATATAGGTAATAAATAAACTTGCGAGAACAATTAATATGGCAACACCAATAAATATATATAATTTTTTTGTGTGTGCTAAAGTTGCTTCCTTATAGATACGATTTGCCTGTTCTTCGGCGAAATCAGTCATTACTTTCGTTTTTTCTTTTAATTTATTGAGGTGCTCAGCCGCAATTCCATCAACCATTTTTTTTGCACTCACCTCTTTGCCGCTAACTTTTAAATCGATGATCTGATTTCGAAGTTCTTCCCATTCTATAAAGGTATGATAGGCAATTCCAACATCTCTCTTATCGCCTAAAAAGCGATTGAAAACAGTATCGAATTGAGTCATTACTTTTAGGTGATATAAATTGATTGTATCAATAGCCTGATCGAATTCTTGTTGTGTTTTGGCAAGAAGAATATCCTTCATGGCGCTTTCCATGGTTTGGATATGAGTGTTGATATCCCTAACAGCGTTACTGACCGTATATGTGTGAGTATAAATGAATTCGGACTCGTTGCGAAGATCTTTTACCTGGAAAATAGAGAGGATAACAAATGATACCGTAAACAGTAATATTAAACCGAATCCGGCGATTACTCTGGTGCGGAATTTCATTTTATTTAACATGAAATCTCAACGGGTTTAAGTGTGTAACATAGTGGTAGTTGATTCCAATTAATCGCATTTGACACCAAGTTAATTATTATTACGGATTTACACAATAAATTTGATTAAAGGTAGATATTGACCCATGTAGAGGCGATAATATGCAATAAAAAAGGCAGCTCATTTGAGCTGCCTGTAAAGTATAATGATGTGTTTTTTAATTACACAATACCGGAAAATCCCATAAAAGCCATCGCCAGTAATCCAGCTACAATTAGTGCCGCCGGAGTGCCTTTTATTCCTTTTGGTAAATCAACAAGGTCGAGATGTTCTCGAAGACCTGCGAAGATTACTAAAGCAAGACCGAAACCAATAGCTGTAGATCCTGAGAAAACAACTGCTTCTAACAGATCATAGTCTTTCTGAATTGTTAAAATAGCAACACCCAAAATTGCACAATTGGTTGTAATTAAAGGAAGGAATACTCCCAATGCCTGATACAATGCAGGACTAACCTTTTTGAGAATGATCTCAACCAATTGTACCAAAGCAGCAATGATCAGGATAAAGGTGATGGTTTGCATAAAGCCAATACCAAAAGGATCCAACACCAATTTTTGAAGCAGATAAGTTACAATAGTAGCCAGAATCATTACAAAAGTAACAGCACTTGACATACCTACTGCTGTAGATACTTTCTTCGATACTCCAAGGAAAGGACAAATTCCAAGGAATTGAGCCAAAACAACGTTGTTTACGAATATGGCAGATATAATGATTATAATATAATTCATGATGATTTCTCTTTAGGCTTTTTTAATGCGGTTAATAATAGCAATAAGGTATCCTAATGCGATAAAAGCACCAGGAGCTAATACAAAAATCAGCATACCATAATTATCACTAAATATAGAAATACCAAAAACTTTTCCACTTCCCAATAGTTCACGAACAGATCCCAAAAGTGTTAAGGCCATTGAAAAGCCTAAGCCCATTCCTGCTCCGTCCAATATTGAAGGTAAAATTTTGTTTTTGGAAGCAAATGCTTCTGCACGCCCTAATACAATACAGTTTACAACGATAAGGGGAATAAATACGCCCAATTGTGCATGTAAGGCAGGAGTGTATGCTTCCATTAAAAAACTAATGATCGTAACAAAAGCGGCTATGATTACGATGAAGGAAGGTATTTTTACTTTTTCAGGAATCTGAGAACTCACCATTGAAATAACCATGTTTGACATGATTAAAACGAAAGATGTAGCCAGACCCATTCCCAGACCATTAATTGCCGAGGAAGTAACACCCAGAGTAGGGCACATTCCAAGCAGTAATACAAAAATGGGATTCTCTTTAATAAGTCCTTTGGTGAAATTTTGAATGTTACTCATTGCTTATCTCCTCCTTATTATTGTTTTTTTTCATGTACTCGTCATAACCAGTTTTTATGGCATCCAGAAATGCTCTTGAGCTAATGGTTGCTGCAGTAATTGCATCAATATCTCCACCATCTTTGCTTACCGTGAAATTTATAGAGCCAGGGTTTTTGTTGATAACACTGGATTTTTCACGTGATGGTTCTGTTGGTTTAAACCAACTTACCATTTTTGTTCCTAAACCTGGTGTTTCAGTATGTTCCAAAACAGAATAATTGTGAATAGTTCCATCAGGTTCAAAACCAACCATAATCCAAACATTACCGCCAAATCCTTTAGTGGTTAGAGTTTTAACTGCCGTACCAACTAATATTCCATCTTTTTTAGCTGGATAAAATTCCAGAGTATCCTTTTCGTTCAATCCAACTTTGTACATCTCATCGCTGGGATTGTTATTAAATTCAGGAACAACTTCTTTAATGGCATTGAGTTTTTTTGCCAATTTTGCTTTAGCAATAGGTTCTTTGGTGATTTCGTATACCGCACCTAAAGCAGCAGAGGCTATCAGTGTTATTACAAACAACACCAAAACCATATTTGTAAATGTAGATTCTTTTTTCCCAGCCATGATTATTTCCTTTTTTCGCCGAAACGCTTTGGTTTAACATACACATTAATCAGTGGCACAAATGCATTCATAATAAGAATCGCAAAAGATACACCTTCCGGATAAGCTCCGAATACGCGAATTATAACAGTAAGTAAACCAATACCAATACCATAAATAATCATTCCTTTATTCGACATTGGAGAGGTAACATAGTCGGTTGCCATAAAAATAGCACCAAGTAGTAATCCTCCCGTTAAGATATGGAATAAAGGACCCGCATAGGCTTCAGGATTAGACATGTGAAGAATACCCGAGAATACAGCTACAGTTCCAAGTACAGCAACAGGAATATGCCAGGTAATGATCTTTTTAAATAACATGTAAGCCAAACCAAGAAGTAAAGCAATACCCGCTACTTCTCCCATAGATCCACCCATATTACCCATAAGCAAATCCATATTGCCTGGTACATCATGCATTAATTGTGATAATGGTTCACCTTTCTTTAATCCCTCTTTTATAAGTGCTAATGGAGTTGCTCCTGTTTGCGCATCGAAATAAGCAGTGTCAAAACCTAAAGGTTTTGGCCAGCTTGTCATTTGTACCGGAAACGAGATTAAAAGAAATACACGACCAACTAAAGCCGGGTTGAAAACATTGTTTCCCAATCCGCCAAAGGTCATTTTGCCAATACCAATTGCAACCAAGGCTCCAATCAGAATAATCCAGATTGGAAGGTTGGCCGGAACGTTAAAGGCCAAAAGAATACCTGTAATTAATGCAGAACCATCAGTTATGGTAGGAACTTTTTTAAGCAGGTATTTCGAAATTAGAAATTCGAAAAGATAACAGGATGCTACGGCGGTTAGGGTTACGATGATTGCACCCATGCCAAAGTAAACGAATGAAAAAACAAGCGCCGGAAGCATCGCAAATACCACTCCATACATGTTCTTTTGTATGGAATCTCCACTATGAACGTGTGGAGATGGGGCGACTAGTACTTTGGTGTTCATATGTTAAATTTATTAATTAATTTACTGGTTTATTGAAATTTGAAGCACTTGTAGGTTGTTGTGTACACTATAAGTACTTACTTTCGAGATCTCATAATCTGACCAACTTTTCCTTTTCCCAATCGAATGTAATCCAATAAAGGACGGTTTGCCGGACATGTAAAACTACAAGATCCACACTCAATACAATCCATAACGGCATCGCTTTCCAAACGGTCGTATTCTTTTTTGTCAGCTAAAACCATTAACAAGAATGGTTCAAGTCCCATTGGGCAAACAGAAACACATTTACCACAACGGATACATGGTTTGGATTCTTTACGAACAGCTTCTTCGCGGGGCAACAGCAATAATCCAGAGCTGCCTTTGGTTAAAGGTACATCAACAGTAGTTAAAGCTTTTCCCATCATTGGACCACCGCCTACAATCTTACCTGTATCTTCAGGTAAACCACCTGCGGCATCAATCAAATCTTTTACCGGAGTTCCAATTCTGAATTTCCAGTTCGAAGGATTTTTTAATGATTTACCTGTGATGGTTGCAACACGCTCGAAAAGAGGTTTGTTTTTCTGAACCGCCTCATAAACAGCAAGTGCAGTTCCAACGTTTTGTACTACAGCACCAACTTCAATAGGTAGTGCTCCCGACGGAATTTCACGTTTAATAGTTGCTGAAATCAATTGTTTTTCACCACCCTGAGGGTATTGAGTTTTCAGCGGGCAAATTTCTATTCCTTTATAGTTTCCTGCAAGCTTGGTTAAATGAGCTATAGCATCAGGTTTATTGTTTTCAATTCCAACAATGGCTCTGTCAACACCTAAAGCTTTCATTAAAATTTGAGTTCCAACCAATACTTCATCGCCTTTTTCGAGCATAACTCTGTGGTCAGAAGTCAGGTAAGGTTCGCATTCTACTGCATTGATGATTAGAACTTCGGCAGTTTTTCCCGGAGGAACCGACAATTTCACATGAGCAGGAAAAGTTGCTCCACCCAAACCAACAATTCCGGCTTCGGCTATCTTTTTTATAATTTCTTCTTTGCCTGCGCTGATTTCTTTTACCAAATCTTCGCTTCGATCAATTGTTTCCATCCATTCGTCACCATCAACTTTAATGATAATAGATGTTCTGCGGAAACCACTTGCATCCATAATGTCATCCACTTTAAAAACGGTTCCTGAAACCGAAGAGTGAATGTTTGCGGATACAAATCCTGATGATTTTGCAATCAATTGTCCAACTTTAACTTCGTCGTTTTTTTTAACGACCGGAGTAGCAGGAGCGCCAATATGTTGAGAAATTGGAATACTTACTGTTTCGGGTATTGGCAATACCTGGATTGCGCTGCTTGCCGATAATTTGTTTTCGGCAGGATGAATACCTCCTAATGAGAATGTTTTTAACACTGATGATCCTCCTATTTATTTGTTCTCAGTTGTGTCGTCATTTGCTGTTGGCTCTATCTTTGGAGCCTCTTCCGCTTTAACCTCAGCTTTTGGTGCTGCAACAGGTTTTACGCTTGCCGCAGTAGGTTTTTCAGCTGGCTTTTCTTTACGAGGCGGAAAATTCAACTCGTGAATTGCATCTGTAGGGCAAACAATTACACACTTTCTGCAAAGTTTACATTTATTGTAATCGATGTATGCAAGGTTGTTTTCTAAAGTGATTGCATCGAAAGGACACTCCTTAACACATTTACCACAACCAATACAGGCAACGTCACAAGCTTTTTTAGCAATCGCACCTTTGTCTTTATTTACACAAGACACAAAAACTCTTCGACTTTTTGGTCCTTTTTTACGAAGCTCGATAATGTGGTTAGGACAAGCTTTTACGCAGGCACCACAAGAAACACATTTGTCTTCAATAATTACAGGAAGACCGGTTTCCTTGTCCATATACATTGCATCAAAATTACATGCATCAACACACTCGCCTAATCCTAAGCAACCAAACTGACAGCCGGTTTCACCGCTGTAAAGAGAGGCTGCAATTGTACAAGATGGTGCGCCATCGTACTGATTGGTTTTAGGTCGGTTTTCGCAGGTTCCGTTGCATCGGACCACAGCTACGGTTGGTTCGGCAGCTTTAACTTCGTGTCCAAGAATGGCACCTACATGCGACATTACAGGAGCTCCACCCACAGGGCAAAGAAAGTTGTCGATGTTGTCGGCCTTCACCAATGCTTCGGCAAAACCTCTGCATCCGGGATAACCACAACCACCACAATTTGCGGCTGGTAATGCTTCTTCTACCTCGTCGATGCGAGGATCTTCATACACTTTGAATTTTTGCGCTACAAAAAACAGTATAATTGCTGCCGTTACTCCAATAGCACACAAAGCCAGAATAGTGATAACTATAATGCTCATAGTTTAAATGTTTACGATTTTCTCGATTGTAAATGAAAAAGTTTTCTTAAAATGACCTTTATAAAAGGACAGTACTATATAATAGGGAAGTAATATGGCTAATGCCGAAATCCCGCTTATTAATTCATTATTAGTAATTGCTGTGGCAATGATTAGTGTAAGTATCACCAATACAAACGGCAACACATAGGCAAGGAACATTGCCAACCATCCTAAAGATTCCCGATAGCTTAGGATAACCTTTTCTCCAACTTTAAATTTGTTACTGTAATCAATAACATCAATTGATTTGTCTTTCATGTCAGACATGGTACAAGCACTTTTTGCATGACAACCTGCACAAGCAGAAATATTAACAATGCCCACCGTAATCTTACCATCCTCTATTTCAAGGATAGTCCCTTCGTGATCAATTTTTTTGTGATCCTGCATGTACTTTTCCCTATTAATTGTTGTTTCTAAGTAAAACTCCTGCGAAAGCAAATGAGTTTCATTCATGTAACATTCATCTAGTCAATTTGGTAGTGAATGGGTGCTGTTTAACACAACGCAACAAAAATAACACTTTCGGTTACATTCGATTCTGGCAAAAGTCAATTTATAGTGTGTTTAAATAGAGGCAGTTCCCTGCTTTTGTAAAGTAGAGATTACAATTTTTTTTGTATCTCTATTGAATACAGTTAGTTTGGGCTATTCCTGAAAAAAATCAGTAATTTAAGTCTGTTTTGCAATCGAGTTAATTTAGATTCATTATGAATAAAATAAAGATTGCAGGATTCTATTCAAAGAATTAATTGATGCTAATTTGATTAAATTTAAATTTATGCGGTAATTCTTTGATAGTATGTGTGATTAGTGTTTTTTTATAGTTCTCCTGTTAAACAAATTATATCGTTAAAATTGTCTTATTTGTGATAATAGAATTGAGAATTTTAAAGAATGTATTTTTAGTTATTTAAGAGGAATAATTAAAAAAAAACTTCCAAAACAATAGTACTTCAATACCAGTCAATCTTGTACTTTATTATATATTTGTTGCCTTACAAGCAGCATAAATATCAAATACATAAAAATCAATTATTTACATAAAATAAGCTTACTATGTCAACTCCTTTTTCTGAATGTTTGTATTGCCAAGACAATGAATTGCTGCACAGTTTAATGATTAAGATCTGTGATTTGGAAGTATCGAAATTATTCCTGTTTAAAGAACAATCGTATTTGGGGCGCTGTAATGTTGTGTACAAGGATCATGGTGTAGAATTTCATGAGTTGAGTGACGAACAACGCAATGCATTTATGAATGATGTGGCTAAAGTTGCAAAGGCAATAGATACTGCGTTTCAACCTGCAAAAATTAATTATGGTGCTTATGCCGATACTTTATCACATTTGCACATGCATATTGTTCCAAAACACAAAGATGGATACGGATTTGGTGGTGTTTTTGAAATGAATCCACAAAAAACAACTCTTTCCGAAGCGGAATATATTGAGCTAATAGAAAAAATTAAAATGGGATTATAGTTTAGTTTTAGATTGAAGATCATTTTTTTTGAAATTAAACTACAAATTACTTGCATCAAGTAATAAAACATGCAATATTCTCACAATAAAAAAACAGCGAAATTCCCAAAAGGGTTTCGCTGTTTTGATATCTCGATATGTTTGTTTTTTAGCTGATTACACTCCAGTTTATTTTGGTTTTACTCAATCGTTTAACCTGTTTTGCAAGAGTGAAATTTTCTTCTTTGTCCAGTAGGGGATCATTGTCCAGTATTTCCTGAGCAACATCTCTTGCGTATTGAAGCAACTGTCCATCTTTACCAAGATTGGCAATTTTTAGGTTGTAAGAAATTCCGCTTTGCTGAGTTCCTTCAATATCTCCCGGACCACGAAGTTTTAAATCTACTTCGGCAATTTCAAAACCATCGTTGGTTCGAACCATTGTTTCAATCCGCTTTCGCGATTCGTTAGAGATTTTGTAGGAAGACATTAGTATGCAGTACGATTGTTCGGCTCCACGGCCAACCCGACCACGTAACTGATGAAGTTGGGACAAGCCAAACCGTTCGGTACTTTCAATAATCATTACTGATGCATTTGGAATGTTTACACCAACTTCGATTACCGTTGTTGCTACCATTATTTGTGTTTCTCCTTTTGCAAACCGCTGCATTTCAGCTTCTTTTTCAGCTGGTTTCATTTTCCCATGAACCATACTTATTCCATATTTTTCGGGAGGGAAATATTGAGAAACACTTTCATATCCTTCTTCCAGATTTTTGAAATCCATTTTTTCAGATTCTTTAATCATTGGATAGACCAAATAAATTTGTCTTCCCAAATCAATCTGTTTCTTCATGAAATCGTAAACCTGGTTTCTTCTTTTCTCGAAGTAGTGAACCGTTTGTATTGGTTTTCTTCCCGGCGGTAACTCATCAATAACCGAAACTTCCAAATCACCATATAAAGTCATGGCAAGAGTTCTGGGAATAGGTGTAGCAGTCATCACCAAAATATGAGGAGGAATATTATTTTTTTTCCACAATCGGGCTCGTTGCGCAACACCAAACCGATGCTGTTCATCAATAATTACCAGGCCCAGATTATTGAATTGAACAATGTCTTCAAGAAGAGCGTGAGTGCCAATCAAAATTTGCAGCTCACCACTTAGTAATTGTTCATGAATAATTTTGCGGTCTTTCTGTTTTGTTGATCCGGTAAGCAAAGCCACTTTAATATCAAGTCCCTCAAGAAATTCACTGATTGATTCCATGTGTTGAGTGGCTAAAATTTCCGTTGGAGCCATCAAACAAGACTGACAACCATTGTCAAGTCCCATAAGCATGCACATTAGTCCAACCATTGTTTTACCACTGCCCACATCACCCTGCAAAAGACGGTTCATTTGTTTTCCCGAACCAACGTCTTTTCTAATTTCTTTGATAACTCTTTTTTGAGCATCGGTAAGTTCGAAAGGAAGATTATTTTGAAAGAATTGGTTAAAGTTTTCCCCTATTTTAGTGAACTGATGACCACGATAAAGCACCCTGCGCTTCATCTTCATTTTAAGAATGTTTAGCTGAATGTAAAACAGTTCTTCAAATTTTAATCGGTAAGTGGCTTTTTTTAGTATTTCTGCATTACTTGGGAAATGAATCTGCGTAAGCGCTTCGTGAAGATTAATTAATCCTAATTTACTCGTCAAACTTGCCGGAAGTGTTTCCGGAATTTTCCCATTTAATGATTGTAATGCATTTTCCTGAAGTTTGTGAATTGCTTTAGAGTTGATAAAACTGCTTTTCATCTTTTCGGTAGTCAGATAAAAAGCCTGCAGGGAGGCATTCAATTTCCCATTTTTGGCCTCACTCTCTTCCAGTTCAGGATGAACTACATTTATTTTCCGGTTAAATTCGGAAGGCTTACCAAAAACGATATATTCAGTCTTGGGTTTAAGGCTTGCTTTAATGTATTTAATCCCTTTAAACCAAACCAATTCCATTACACCTTTTCCATCAGTAAAATATGCTACCAGTCTTTGTTGTCTTTTTTCTCCAATTACTTCAATGCTGGTTATCTCACCTTTTACCTGTATGTATGGTAATTTAGAATGAATTTCACTGATTTCGTAGAACTTGGTTCTGTCGATATATTTGTAGGGAAAATGATACAGTAAATCTTCGTAACTGTAAATTGATAATTCCTGATTAAGGATGGAAGCCCTTTTGGGGCCAACGCCTGCTAAAAATTTTATGTCGAGTCCAGCTAATTCTGACATTCTTACGGTTCTAATTCTATTTTATATGGAGGGATAAAATTTCACCCTGTTTGTGAAAATGCTTTAAAAATCTAAAAGTACAAACAAAAGTAAATTGAAAAACTTTTATTTTAAAGAAATGATTGCTTAATCTTATGCCATATTATCATTAATAATATCAGGACAATACCTGCAACAGATGATATCTTGGCTTAAGAATTTGAAGAAATTCAAATTTACGATTAAATTCGCCAATTCTAGTTTATTGTAATTATGGGTCGAATCCGCTACAAATTAAAGAAACGTTTATATCGCTTAAAGGCCTTTCGCCGAAAAGGATTTGGGGTTCATTCACCCTTTACTTTCCATCTGATTGTTAATGTTATTGAGGCAAAATTGTCTTACTATGCATTTGGTCAGTTATTTCCTTATCGGAAAATTATTGTGAATGCGTTAAAATCAAAATTGGAAGATGGTGAGATTGGTAAGGATTTGGCAAAGAAGTACAAAGAGGAAATTCAAATTATTAAATCGACTGAAGCATTGGATCGATTGCTGTTTCGCCTGATGAACTTTTGGCATGCTGAAAAATCAGGCTATTTTGGAGGAGGAATAGGATTTACCATTGCTTACATGGCAAAGCTTGATTCTCGAAATAGTGTTGCATGTCTGGATCGGGGAGGTGTTTTCCCGGAATATTCGGATGATATTTTTCGGAACTATATGGGAATTCAGAATTATAAGAGTTTTAATTATAATGAGATTTTGAAGCAAAATCCAAAATATGATTTTCTTGTTTTTTCTGAAAATACCAGTAAAGAAATTCTGTCTGATTTTATTCTGAATTATGAACTTTTGCTTGCAGATAATTGCATGATTGTTATTCAAAATCCACATAAAAATGATACGATTAGCCTCTTTTGGAAACAGATGAAGAAATTGGAGAAAATTTCCGTGAGTCTGGATTTATTTCATTTGGGAATTCTGATTTCGAAAGACGGAATGCAGAAACAAGATTATGTAAGAAAGTATAGGTTTTAGCTATTGCATAGATTCTATGAAATTTTATCTTTGTAGTAGTTCTGCTGAAGGGTATAAAAAGATCCTAAATGTTGGAGCTAATTAAAACACACACAATGACTAAATTTAAAGTATATACAAAAACAGGAGATTCCGGTACAACAGGTTTGATTGGAGGAACACGAGTTCCGAAGCATCACTTGCGATTGGAAGCCTATGGTACCGTCGATGAATTAAACTCTTATATTGGTTTGATTCGATCGCATGATATTGAATCTAAATCAAAAGAGATTTTATTAGAGATTCAGAATAAATTGTTTATGATTGGTTCAAGGCTGGCAACTGATGAAGAAAAATCTGATTTAAAGGAGAAGTTACCTATTGTGGAAGCAGACATTCTTTTATTGGAAAAAGAGATGGATCGGATGGATGAAGAGTTGGCTGAACTTAATAATTTTGTATTGCCGGGAGGTAGTTTGGCCAACGGGTTTTGTCATGTTGCAAGAACGGTATGCCGAAGGGCAGAACGCCGGGCAAATCAACTATCAAATGATGTAAATATAAATCCACTATTGTTGAAGTATTTAAATCGTCTTTCGGACTATTTATTTGTGCTTTCGCGTAAGGTTTTGCATGATGCAGGAGCTGATGAAATTAAATGGAAGCCTGACTTGTAAATTCAAAAAAAAAAATTATATTCGCAGAATAATAAAAGAACCTAATAAAAATATTAAATATATGTACTGGACACTTGAATTAGCCACTAAATTAGAAGATGCACCTTGGCCTGCTTCCAAAGATGAATTAATTGATTATGCGATCCGTTCCGGAGCGCCATTGGAAGTGATTGAAAACTTGCAGGAAATTGAGGAAGAAGGTGAAATTTTCGAAAGTATTGAAGATATTTGGCCTGATTATCCAAGCAAAGGAGATTTTCTATTCAACGAAGATGAATATTAAGATATAAAAAAAGGGACTTTTATAAAGTCCCTTTTTTTATTGGTTTTTTTACGGCTGAATTTAATTTCCGAATTGGCGTATACTCTTTCCAGATAAATATGTCTTCCTTTGATTTTGGTTGGTATTCTTCAAGCCACTGAAAGTCTTTAAGAAATTTCATTTCCTTTTCTACTTCGAAGAGGGGATACATATTGCCGTCAGGTTTTTTAAGAAAGATGATTTTATCAATTTTATTTTTTTCGATGAGAATACTGATATTGCTGCTCTTGGCAATATTCATTCCCATAATTACCTCCTTGTCAACAGGATAATATAAGGTTTCACCATTGCCTCTAATATCAAGTTTGTAAAGTTTATTGTCTTTAATGTGTCCGAGCATATTTCTACCTTTTATCTGATTGAAAAAAGTGGTGTCTTCTTTAGCTGTTAAAAAAGAAGATCCTCGAAAATGCAGATAACGAATTGCTTTATTTTGGGTTTCAATACCAATTGTATCAGCTACCATTTGGTTTTGTTGTGCCCAAAGAACGGGATCATTGAATAATCTGATGGTCGAATCCTGCATGGTATAAACCAACGAATCGCAAATTCCCTGCAAATCTGTACGGTAAAATTTCACATGATGAAAAGCCTTAATCCGTTCAAATTTGGCACTGTCTTTTTCAATTTTCAGAGTGTCCGAATGAAGAAACAGTGAGTCACTGTCAGTAATCTGAATAAAGACTGCAGAATCGGTCATAAGAGCCTCCTCCGTATTCTTGAACGTTTCAAGATAATTGCCCTTCAATATTAAATTATTCACCGTGTCCCGCAACTCAACATTTTTAAAGATACGGGCCAGTTCGTTGTTCCGATCCAAATAAATACTGTCGCCTTTAATTTGATACGATTTACTGTCAAGAGTTGTGTTTTTAAAGAACTGAGAGATATTTGATTCTGTATTGTACCAACCATCTTCCGAATATAAGGTTTCTTTCTCACCAACAATTTTAGTTGGTCCTAAAATAAAAGCAATCTTGCTAACTGTATTGTATTTTAAAGTATCTGAATACAGCGTGTAATCAGTAGTTACAGCTTTAACACTATCTTTAAAAAACAGCAGTTCTTGTTTTGTATAATACCTTCCAATATCACTGGTAAGAGTATTTTCTGCGTCAACAATTTTGCCGCCGTTAAAATAGTATCCTACGCTTTCGTTCATGTCAAAATCAAGAAATTGTGTGGTAACGGTAACCGATTTGTTTTTTAGTTTCACGTTATCTCTCATTTCTGCAAATTTTGTATTGCCATAATATTTTAGGTAGTCTCCGTATATATGAACGGTGTCGGCATTAATAATATGAACATTGCCAAAAGCCTCTAAAGTGTTTTGCTTTTCGAATTGATAAGCACTGTCACAATACATTTTTATATCGCCATGTGTAATAAAAACATTGCCTAAAAATTTATTGAGTACAGGATCTGAGTTTCTCACAAACTGTACTTCGTCCGAATTTTTGATCAGTACTTTCGATTTCTTTTGAGCAGAAGACGAAATATTTGCCAGGCAGATAATGCCTGTAAGTAATATAAATGTGTATCGATTAGCTTTGCTAAGCATTCTTTTTTACTTTAATAGTTCTTGTATGATATTTTCAATACTGATTCCTTCAGCCTCAGCTTTGTAATTCTTCATGATTCTATGTCGAAGAATAGATACTGCAACCTCTTTCACGTCTTCAATATCCGGTGAATATTTTCCAGACAGCAAAGCGTTGGTTTTTGCGCCAACCACTAGATATTGTGATGCTCTGGGGCCTGCTCCCCAATTAATGTATTCGTTGGCCATTCTGTGAGAATGCTCTGTGTTTGGTCTTGTTTTAGCGGCTAAATTAACAGCATATTCCAATACGTTTCTATTAATCGGGACTTTCTGAATTAATTTCTGATAGTATAGTATTTGTTCTGCCGACATTATTTTATCAAGAGCAATTTCTTTGCCGGAAGTTGTGTTCTCAACAATTGCCAACTCGTCTTCAATTTTTGGATAGTCCAGATATATGCTAAACATGAACCGATCCAACTGTGCTTCAGGAAGGGGATAGGTTCCTTCCTGTTCTATTGGATTCTGTGTAGCGAGGACAAAAAATGGTTTTTTAATTGGATAAGTTTTACCGTTTACAGTAACCATTTGTTCCTGCATTGCTTCTAAAAGTGCCGACTGAGTCTTTGGAGGAGTCCGGTTTATTTCATCAGCAAGAAGAATGTTTGCAAACAACGGACCTTGAATAAAGTTGAATTTTCTTTCATTGTTCAATATTTCAGTTCCAATGATATCCGAAGGCATTAAGTCGGGAGTAAACTGAATTCGCTGGTATTTTAAATCAAGAACCTGAGCTATTGTATTTACCAGAAGTGTTTTAGCTAGGCCGGGAACACCAACAAGTAAGCAGTGCCCATTACTGAAAATGGAGATTAATACTTTTTTGATAATATCATCCTGTCCATATATTTTTTTCCTGATTTCAGCAGTTAATTTTTGGTAATCTGCTTGCAGGGCATTTGCAGCTTCAACTTCAGTTTTAAAATTCATAGGATTCCTTCTTGATTATTGCCGTTAATAAATCAGACACAGCTTAGGCTGTGTCTGAAAATTGTATCGGTATTTTATTTACTTTATCCAGCCTTTGAATCGGAATTTAGCATTTTTATAGGTGTCATCAACATGAACATAGGTCTTTTCTTGTTTTTCAGAAATCCATTTGTTCAGGATTTTTTGTTGCTTCTGGCCGGTCAGCATGTTTTCAAATATGCTCCAATCGTCAGATAGATTTGCTTTATGCGCTTTTGTTTCCGATTTTATTTTAATCACCTTATAAGCTTCCTTGCCGCCTGTAACATCCAGAAAAGCTGAAGATATTTCATTTATTTTAAGATCGTTTACAGTTTTAGATACAGCCGGAGGTAAATTGTCTCTTTCGAATTTAGAGGCTCCGGTATAAGGATTTACGAGTAATCCCCCGTTATTTCTGGTGTCTTTATCATCTGAAAAATAAAAGGCCGCCTCATCAAAATCCATTTTGTCCTCACGAATTAAATTGGCAATACTATCCAGCTTATTGATAGCTGCGGTTCTTTTTTCCTCTTCAATTTGAGGTTTTAGAAGAATATGACGAACATTAATACGTTCTCCTTTTCTGTCAATTAGTTGAATAATATGAAATCCATATTCAGTCTCAACAATTTTCGAAACTTTATCTGTTTTTAAGTTAAAAGCCACATTTGCAAATTCCGGAACTAATGAAGATCTGGGCGTATAACCAAGTTCTCCACCTTTTTGTGCACTTCCCGGATCTTCTGAATAAAGAACTGCAAGTGTTGCAAAGCTATCGCCGTTTAGCACTCTTTCCCTATATCCTCTTAACTTGGTTCTGATTCTGTCTTTTTCATTATCCGAAATCTGAGGGTATTTTACAAGTTGCTGAATTTGAAGTTCTCCTGGAATAGTGGGCAAACTATCCTGAGGAATAGAATTGTAAAATTCCCGAACTTCGGCAGGAGTAATATGTATGTCTTTTGTGATTTCAGCCTGCATTTTTTCTTTGATACGTTCGTCGCGGGTGTCATCACGAAGATCGTTTTTCATATCAACAATACTTTTGTTGAAATATTGTTCCAGTTTTTCTTTCGATCCAATGCGTTGAATATACATTTCCATCTTGCGCTCCAACTGATCTTCAACTTCCTGGTCTGTTACCTCGATACTATCAATTTGCGCCTGAGCAATCATCAGTTGTTGAATCAAAAGATCTTCAAATATTTCAGTCTTTAAATCAACACTCCCGGAAGTATATCCCTGAGCCTGCATGCTTAAAAATCTGTTTTCTACATCCGATTTTAGAACCACTTGATTCCCAACAACAGCAATTACCTTATCTACCACATTATCTTGAGCATTGGCAGAAAAAACGCCAATTAAAATCAAGGCTAAAAGAGTATTGAACTTCTTGAAAATGTTATGCATATTTTATGGATTAATAAATTTTGAATTTGTTTTTGGATTCAGCATCTCTGTAAATGTTTTCTTCCAAATTTTTAATAAACTGAATTTTACGTTTGTTTAATAATATTTTTTTAATGTCTTCCTTAACAAAAGGCAAAGGAGCAAGATTGTCTTTTAGTTCAAATTCCTGAATTTTCACAAAGTAATGATGTGTTGAATCACTTGTTTCATAGTATTTTGTGTGTTTCAGAAATTTAACTTCATCATTTATATTACCTGGAAGTTTATTCAAAAGTTCCTGAGCATAAATCCAACGATCGCTAAAATTATCAAATTTTGTTGCATTCTGAAAACAGTAGTCCTCTAATTCAGCCCAATCGTCTTCTTTTTCCGATTTGTAAAGCTTTTGAATTTTTGAAAGATTAGGAACTGGAATAGGTATTTTTATATATAATGCTTTAAGAATGTTTCGGTTTAAAATGAAATTAGCTGAATAACTTCTATAATAATTTTCGATTTCGAATTGACTAATCAGGGTGTCAATTTTCTGTTCTATTAATTGTTGTTGGTATTTGTGAATTATTAGTGACGATCTGTAGTCTTCAACCATTTTACTAACATCTTTATCTTCCTCAGACAGATTGAGTTCTGCTTTTGATATGATGAGTTGTTTTTTAATCCACTGGTGAGTGTAGTTTTGGGCAATAAGAAGGCTGTCATCCTTGCTGATGCCATTTGGAATTACCTCTTTAACAGTACTTAAATAAAGAATGTTGTCGTTTACTTTTGCAACTGGCTTATCGTTTTCACTTTTATTCGAATTGCATGAATAAAGAATTACAAAAAGTAGTAGCAGTAAGGAATGTTTAGTCATTTTGTAGTTGAACAATTTTGTTTAATGTTGATTGTGAGATTTCAATTTTGTAATTGTTTCGCAATTGATCTTCCCAAACTTCTTTTAAATACATTTTGTAATCAGAAGCGACCTCTTGTTTTATACTTTCAAAATCAACATTGTTGTTGTACCTATTTATTTGGTTTTGATAGAATTCCATCAAACCTTTATTATTTTGTTTTGCCGGCAACCAAACTTTTTGTTTTGTAATGCCCAAAACCAACACTCTGTTTTCATAATTTTGAATCAGATTTATGAGATCGGTATTGCTCTCAAGTAACTGATTTTTGTAAAAGGCTAAGATACTATTGTTTGAGAAATTATCGTAAATTCGGTTGATGTATTCTATAAAATTTTCATAAATATCTTTAGATGCCTGCTGGCTCAGATAATTTGCAAAATCTTCCTGAGTATATTCCTTCCCGGCTATTGTGAAAAGTGGCTCCCATAAATCAGCATAGGCATAATCTAAAATGGAATAAAAATTAGAAAGAAGCTCCCTGTTTTCTTTAAATTGGTAGTCTTTTTTGATTTTAGCAATCAATTCTTCAGTACTTAGTTTTGAACGACTATCTGATGCAATCAGGTATTGAATTTCTTCTCTGCAATCGTCTAATGAAGAGTAGTTTTTTTTATCGGTTAATTGTAAAATATGATATCCGAAATTGGTTTTAACGGGTTTCGATATTTCTCCAATTTCTTTTAATTGAAATGCTGTTTCTTCAATTTTCGGGTGTGTTTCAAATAATCCGAACCAAGGAAGAATTCCACCTGATGGAGCTGATCTTTTATCTTCGGAATATTCTTTTGCTAATTGTGCGAAATCAGCACCTTCCATAAGTCTTGTATAAAGCGAATCAATTTTTTGTTTTATTTCCGATTCATTTTCAGGTTGATACTCGAGTAGTATGTGTCTGATTTTTACTTTCCCAGGATTTGGTATTTTTTCCAGAATTTGAATTATATGGTATCCAAACTGCGTTCTTACAGGTTTTGAAAATTCGCCGACCTTCAATTTGTAAGCAGTAGATTCGAACCGGTATTCCATGTCAAATGCGGTAAAATAACCTAATTCTCCATTGTTTTCTTTTACAGATTGATCATCCGAATTTTTTCGTGCTGTTTTTTCAAATGATTTTCCTTGCAGCAGATCCTGATAAACCTCCTGTGCTTTCTGATAAGCTGCAAGTGTATCGTTAGCCCGTTTGCTGATTTTTACTAAAATATGTCTCGCTTTAAGAAAATATTGGATCCGGTTGAAAGCTTCCTGAATTTTTTCTTCGGTTATAACTGTAGGGTAAAGAAACGAATTAAGGGCAATGTCTCTGCTGATTTGTAATTCGTGTTTTACTTCGGGAAGTGTATCAATTCTTAACTTTTTTGCCTCGGTTAATTTAACTTGAAACAGGATGTAAAGATTCAGAGCTTCTTCTATAGACAACTGATGGTTTGCCTGATATAGGTCTTTAAACTCCTGAGAAGAGAAAGGGGTGTTGTTTATTGTAAAAAGAGTATCTGCTGGATGTGATTGTCCAAAGCTTGCCATTTGGCAACACAGCATTATTGATAGATAAAAGAATACTCTCTTCATTTAGCAGATTTAATGTGATCATTGAACCGCAAAAAAAAATGATAACCTGCACGCGGCAGATTATCATAAAATATCAGATATGACTATCTGCTGTAATTTGGAGCTTCGCGGGTAATTGCAACATCATGAGGATGACTTTCTGCCATTCCCGAAGCTGTTATTTTTACGAATTTAGCATTGTGAAGTGCTTCGATATTAGGAGCACCACAATAACCCATTCCGGCCCTTAGTCCGCCTACCAATTGATAGATAACTTCATAAAGGGTTCCTTTGTAAGGCACACGGGCTACAATTCCTTCAGGAACTAATTTTTTGATATCATCTTCAGCATCCTGAAAGTAACGGTCTTTTGATCCTTGCTGCATGGCTTCAATGGATCCCATACCCCGGTACGATTTAAATTTACGACCATTGTAAATGATCGTTTCTCCCGGTGATTCTTCAACACCTGCAAATAAAGAACCTGCCATAATTGAATCTGCACCGGCAGCAATTGCTTTTACAATATCACCGGAGTAACGTAAACCACCATCTGCAATTACAGGAACACCTGTTCCTTCAAGGGCTTTGGCAATTTCATAAATCGCGGTAAGCTGAGGCACACCAACACCTGCAATTACGCGTGTAGTACAAATAGAACCAGGGCCAATCCCAACTTTTACAGCATCAGCACCTGCTTCAACTAAAAATAAAGCGGCTTCAGGAGTTGCAATGTTTCCAACAACAAACTGCATGTCGGGAAATCTTTTCTTTGCAATTTTAAGCAGATCGGCTACACCTTTTGTGTGTCCGTGAGCTGTATCGATAATAATTGCATCGGCATTTGCATGCACCAATGCTTCAATTCTGTCGAGAGTATCGCCGGAAACACCTACAGCAGCGGCCACTCTTAGTCTCCCTTTTTCATCTTTACATGCCAAAGGTTTGTCTTTTGCCTTGGTGATATCTTTATAAGTAACCAGACCGATTAATTTATTGTCGGAATCAATTACTGGTAATTTCTCAATTTTATAGGCCTGAAGAATTGCTGCTGCTTTTTCGAGGTCGGTTGAAACCGAAGTCGTCACCAGATTTTCTTTGGTCATTATTTCAGAAATAGGTCGATCCATATCCAACTCGAAACGAAGATCACGATTGGTTACAATACCTTTTAATGATTTGTCTGATTCAACAACAGGAATGCCGCCAATTTTAAATTCTTTCATTAATGCCAATGCATCTTTAACTGTTTTGTAGGAAGCAATAGTAATAGGATCATAAATCATCCCATTTTCTGCTCTCTTCACAGTCATAACCTGTTTGGCCTGAGATTTAATACTCATATTTTTGTGGATAACGCCAATTCCACCTTCACGGGCAATAGAGATGGCTAAAGCCGATTCGGTTACAGTATCCATTGCCGCTGATACAATTGGAGTGTTCAGAGTAATGTTACGGGTGAAACGGGTTTTTAGATTTACATCTCTAGGTAATACTTCCGAGTATGCAGGAACTAAAAGTACATCATCAAAAGTCAGGCCGTCAGAAATAATTTTATCAGAAACAAATGACATTATGCAATAATTTTAGATTTAAATTGCATGCGAAATTACAAAAAAATAGTGGAACAGAGATTGTTCTGAATTCTAAAAAGTGTTAATTAGTTGATTCATTTCAAAAGTTACTATTTTTAATTTGTTATTTATCTTTCAAAATCATGTTTTTTTAATCAAATTACTTGTAATTCAGTTCAATGGATCGTTTTAACGGGATTCTAAAAAAATATTGGGGTTATGTAGGTTTCCGACCTTTGCAGGATGAGATTATTAAATCTGTTGCAGATGGGAAGGATACGCTTGGTTTAATGCCAACAGGAGGAGGGAAGTCATTAACTTTTCAGATTCCGGCATTGGCAATGGAAGGGATATGTCTTGTTGTTTCTCCTCTGGTAGCTCTAATGAAGGATCAGGTGCAAAACCTAAAAGACAAAGGCATTAAGGCTGAACTTCTGTATTCAGGATTGACACATAAAGAAATTGAAATTATTCTGGATAAATGTTTATTCGGAAATATTAAGTTTCTGTATATCTCGCCCGAGCGGATAGGCTCAGATTTATTTCAAATAAAATTAAGACAGATGAATGTTTGTCTGATTGCAGTTGATGAATCGCATTGTATATCGCAATGGGGTTATGATTTTCGGCCTGCTTACTTAAAAATCACACATTTGCGGGAGTTGCTTCCCGAAGTGTCGGTTTTGGCTTTAACAGCCACGGCAACCCCTGATGTAGTTAATGATATTCAGGATAAACTGGGATTTAAGGAGAAGAACGTTTTTCGAAAGAGTTTTGAACGTAAGAATTTAATTTACCTGGTTAGGGAGGTTGAGGATAAAAAGAGATATCTGCTTAAAATATTCAGCAAGCAGAGGGGGAGTTCGGTTGTATATGTTCGAAGCAGAAAAAGGTGTAAGGAATTAGCTGAGTTTTTAAAAACAAACAATATTAGGGCGGAATATTATCACGCCGGCTTATCAAATGAGGTGAAGGATCTCCGTCAGGACAGATGGAAAAGAGGCATTTTTCAGGTTATGGTTGCGACCAATGCTTTCGGAATGGGTATTGATAAAGCCGATGTACGAACCGTAGTTCATATGGATTTGCCGGATTCTCTCGAAGCTTATTTTCAGGAGGCGGGTCGTGCCGGTCGCGATGGGAAAAAAGCCTTTGCTGTATTGCTGTATTCGAAGCCGGACAGAGTGCAATTGTTGAAACGGATTTCTACTTCTTTTCCTGAAAAAGAGACGATTAAAAGAGTGTATCAATCGGTGGGGAACTTTTTGCAGGTTGCCGAGGGGGCTGGAAAGGATGCTGTTTTCGATTTCGATTTAGCTTTGTTTTGCCATAATTTTAAATTTAATGTGCTTCAGGCTTTTAATAGTTTAAAGGTTTTGCAAAGAGCTGGATATTTAGAGCTTACAGATGATTTGGAACACGAATCGAGAATACATTTTCGAATTGAAAGAGATGATTTGTATAAATTTCAGGTGGCCAATAAAGATTTTGATGCGTTTATAAAAGTTCTTCTTCGGTCTTTTACCGGTTTATTTACCGATTTTGTTCCTGTTAATATTGATTTACTGGCAAAACGGATAAAAACTTCCAAGGAGTTGATTATTTCTTATTTAAAAGAATTATCGAAATATAAGGTGATTCAATACATTCCAAGAAAAAAGACACCGTTTATTATTTATACACAGGAACGATTACCGCTCAATTTTATAAAGTTTACGAAAGAAGTTTATCAGGATCGAAAGGAAAATTTATCTCAGAAAATTAATGCAGTAATTAATTACGCTGAAACAACAACCATTTGTCGGTCGAAATATTTGTTGGAGTATTTCGGACAAAAATATGCTCCTGAATGCGGGCAGTGTGATATTTGCAAAGAGGCGGAAGGACATGACTTAAGCAAGGACGAGTTTGCTAAGATTTATAATGAAATTTGCGCCACATTGGGCAAGGAAACTTTATGTGTTGATGAGATTATTAAAGTGTCGAAATACTCAGAAGAATCTGTTTTGGAGGTGATTCGTTTTTTGAAAGACAATGATGAGCTTGAGTCTTTAGATGGCAATTGTGTTCGTTATATCTCCTTTTAACTCTTGTTTTTATTCTTTTATAAGCAGTAGTATATTACTATTCTGCCAAATATTCGTAAAATCTTGTTATTTTTGCATGCTTATAGTATTAGATAGAAGATGAAAGATCAGTTTGACCATATTGTTTATTCAAAAAATGTTATCGAGTTTGTAGCAGTTGCCAATGAGTTTTGTTTGCTGTTGGAAAACTGTGCTAAGATATCAAAGATTGAATTTATTGAAACAGCTCAGAAGTTATTGCCTTTGCTTTACCTAAAGGCATGTTTGCTGCCTAAAAATGAAACAGACTTAGAGGAAGAGATTGAAAAATTTGTTTCTGAGTCCGATTGGGAATTTATTCATTCTTCGGTTCAGTCAAAAATGGGAGCTCACGATCAGTATCTTGAAGTGTTCGAAGAAGATATGGAATATAGTGAAACACCAGTTGTTGCTTCTATATCAGAAAATTTTGCCGATATTTATCAGGATGTAAAAGATTTTCTTACCTCCTACAGAATTGGCACAATGGATGTGATGAATGAGGCATTGTGGGATCTAAATAATAGTTTCTATCAACATTGGGGACAGAATTTAGTAAATTCATTGCGGTCAATTCATAATTTGGTGGCAAAAAACGAAAATCTTGATGAGGAGATTGAAGATTCTGATCGCTCCAAATTAGATAATATCGACTTAAGTAACTCAATCTTTTCGCAGAGGAAAAGAGAATGGGGAGAAGAGGATCAATAGATGGGAAAATAAATTCATGTTTTCCTTAGAAAAAGAGTAATAGATGTTACCATTTCAAAAATCAATTACAAAGGAAGAAGTAAACGAATTGCCATTGCAGGGCTTTGATGGTGAAATTGTTCTGGTCGATCAAGACATGGAATTGGATAATGCTGTTCAGTATTTGAAAAAATTTCCAATTTTGGGATTCGATACAGAAACGCGACCGTCATTTAAAAAAGGAAGAGTCAATGATGTAGCTTTGCTGCAGTTGGCTGCTAATTCCAAGACTTTCCTTTTCAGGATAAATAAAATAGGATTGCCTGAGCAATTGCTTGATCTTCTTGCTGATCCAAAAATCATGAAAGTTGGGGCCGCTATAAAAGATGATATTCGGGGATTGCAAAAATTGAATGATTTTGATGCCAACGGTTTTCTTGAGTTGCAGGAATATGTCTCAAAATTTGGGATTGAAAGTTATTCTCTGAAAAAGCTGTCAGCTATTGTTCTTAATTTCAGAATCTCGAAGCGCCAGCAGGTTTCCAACTGGGAAGCTGAAGAGCTAAGTTTCGGACAATTAAAATATGCAGCTACCGATGCTTGGGTATCCCTTAAAATATTCGAAAAATTAAAGGCTTCAATAGCATAGTAAACAAAGCTTTAATTAAGAGAATTCTTCTTTAGTATCTGTCCTGAATTATAAAAGTTTGAATTATTATTTTTAAAGAGAGAATCGGCGGGGAAAATTATTTTTCCGATTAGATTCCTCTCTGTTCAAAAAGAAAAGAAATTTCCAAAATGATAAATTATCCAAAAGTTATCCTTAAGCAAGGGAAAGAACATTCTATTAAACGATTTCATCCCTGGATTTTTTCGGGAGCGGTAAGCAGAGTGGACGAAGGGCTTGAAGAAGGAGATTTGGTTGCTGTTTATTCGGCAAAAGAAGAGTTTTTAGGGATCGGGCATATAGCCATTGGATCGATTGTGGTAAGAATTATTTCCTTCGAAAAGGTAGAGATCAATCTTGATTTTTGGGTGGGAAAATTCGAATCGGCCTGCAAAATGAGAAAAGCAATTGGTTTGTATGGAACTGCAGATAATAATGTTTGTCGTTTGGTGCATGGTGAGGGAGATGGATTATCTGGATTAATCATCGATTTTTATGCAGGAACTGCTGTGATTCAATGTCATTCGGTTGGGATGTATTTGCATCGCGAAGAAATTGCGAAAGCATTATTAGCCGTTTTGGGTGATGATTTAAAAGCTGTTTACGATAAGTCGGAAGGAACAATTCCTTTTAAATCAGGTATTGAACCAAAAAATGAATATTTGTATGGAAATACAGATTCGTTTGTTGCTTTAGAGAATGGATTAAAATTCAATGTTGATTGGTTAAAAGGACAAAAAACAGGATTCTTTATCGATCAGCGCGAGAACAGAAGCCTTTTGGAGCAATACTCGAAGGGACGATCGGTGCTGAATATGTTTTGCTATACCGGAGGGTTCTCCTTTTATGCAATGCGTGGAGGTGCAGACTTGGTGCATTCTGTAGACAGTTCAGCACGGGCTATTGAGATTACAAAAGAAAATGTGGAATTAAATTTCCCGGGAGATTCCCGTCATGAGGCATTTTCGGAGGATGCATTCAAATATTTGGATCGATCAGCAGGAAAATATGATTTGATTGTATTGGATCCACCCGCTTTTGCCAAACACAAAAATGTGCTCTCGAATGCTTTAAAAGGATATAAACGCTTAAATACAATAGGTTTCGAACAAATAAGGAGTGGTGGAATCCTATTTACTTTTTCCTGTTCGCAGGCGGTAAGTAAGGAGGATTTTCGAAAAGCCATTTTTGCTGCGGCTGCGAGTGCCGGAAGAACAGTACGGATTCTTCATCAGTTAACACAACCTGCAGATCATCCTGTAAATATATACCATCCAGAGGGAGAATACCTAAAAGGACTGGTTTTATATGTAGAGTAGTATAAATATTTTCACAGAGGAATTGGTAACAGAATTATCAGTTTTTTGTATCTTCCCTGTCGCTTGATATTTAGTTGGTTTTCAAATTTGAAAACCCAGTAATCAATAAGTAAATCGAAAAAAAATTGAAGTTTTCTGAATTTAACTTTACACCTGAATTAATGGACGGGCTTGCAGCCATGGGGTTCGAAACTCCTTCTCCTGTTCAGGAACTTGCTATACCGCAAATTATCGATAATAAGGATTTAATTTGTTGTGCACAGACAGGTACCGGAAAAACAGCAGCCTATTTGCTGCCAATAATGGATAAAATACAAAAGAATAAAATTGATGGTTTTAGCACTTTAATTTTAGTGCCGACGCGTGAACTGGCGATGCAAATCGATCAGCAAATGGAAGGTTTTGGCTATTTCGTATCGATTACATCGCTTTCGGTTTATGGAGGTGGAGACTCTTCAGTTTGGGATCAGCAGAAAAAGGGATTAATGGAAGGCGCTGACATTGTAATTGCCACTCCCGGCCGAATGATTTCGCATTTGAGTCTGGGCTATGTAAATACATCTAAATTAAAGCATTTAATTTTAGATGAGGCGGATAGAATGCTCGATATGGGATTCTTTGACGATTTAATGCAAATCATTGGTCATTTGCCAAAAGAGCGTCAGAATTTAATGTTTTCGGCTACCATGCCACCAAAAATTCGCGAATTAGCGAATACAATGATGAATAATCCTGAGAGCATCAATATTGCCATTTCGAAACCGGCCGAAGGAGTTTTGCAAGCGGCATACATGCTTTATCCTGAGCAAAAAATACCTTTGATAAATCATTTGTTAAGAGACAAGGATATTAAGAGTATTATTATTTTTTCTGCTACAAAGTTGAATGTAAAAGCAATTACCAAAGATCTAATAAGGCATAAGTTTAAAGCCGCAGGGATTCAATCTGATTTGGAGCAAAAGGAGCGGGAAGATGTTCTTCGTGATTTCAAAAACAGAAAGTATCAGATTTTGGTGGCCACAGATATAATTGCCCGGGGAATCGATATCGATTCAATCGACTTGGTGATTAATTTTGATGTGCCTCATGACGCGGAAGATTATGTGCATAGAGTTGGCCGGACAGCGAGAGCTGAAACCGAAGGTGTTGCAATTACATTAATTACGCCCAAAGATCAAAACGATTTTAAAAAGATTGAAGATTTGATTGAATCCTCAGTTTATAAAATTCCTGTGCCCGAAGAATTAGGAGAAGCTCCTGAGTACAATCCAAAGTCATATAGTGGAGGCGGGAAGAAGAAATTTTTCAAGAAAAAGAATTTCAAAAAGAAATAAACGTAAACGAACCCAAATCATGAACCATTCTAAAGTATATGACATGATTGTTGTAGGCGCCGGTATCAGCGGATTAAGCCTCGCCTGTCAAGTTGCCAAAAAAGGAAAACAAGTTCTTGTATTAGAAGGTGATAATAGAATTGGCGGTTGTTTAAATACTTACTACCACGATGAAAATGATTTTTGGGTGGAAATGGGAGCACATACTTTTTATGCTTCCTATACAAACCTGATTGCGTTGATTCAGTCTTCAGGTTTGGAATCAAGTATTGAGCCTAGAGCCAAGGTGGGAATGAAGGTTTTTACCGACCGGCACGAGAAAATCATGTCGGGGGTAAGTAAATGGGAATTGTTAACATCAGTGCCAAAATTGTTTTTTTCGAAACGAGATGGCAAAACGGTGAAGGAATATTTTGGGAATATTGTTGGTAAAAAGAATTACGACAAGGTTTTTAACCGCATGTTTAGTGCAGTAATTGTTCAGAATGCTGATGACTTTTCTGCAGAATTTTTCCTGAAACGAAGGAAAACAAAAAGTAAAGAGCATCCTAAAAGCTTTATCCTGAAAAAGGGAATGCAGAGTTTTATGAATGCTTTGGCCGAAACAGAAAATATTACTTTGCTTACAGGGCAAAAAGTGGTTTCGGTTCAAAAAAAGAATGAAGTAAGTGTTACAACAGAATCAGGAGAAGAGTTCAACGCAAAAGACATTGCTTTTGCTGTAACTCCATCGGTTGCCGGAGGTTTACTTGCTGAGATTAATTCCGATTTGGCTGCTAAGCTGAAAGAATATACTACCAAAAATATTTTATCGAGAACCGTTGTCCTGCCAAAGGAAAAATTGTCTTTCGATCCGGTTTCTTTTATTATTCCCTTGCAAGGGTCTTGTCTTTCGATGGTGACAAGAGATGTAATGGAGCACAAAGAATCAAGAGGGTTTGCTTTCCATTTCGAGGAGAATAGTATTGTGAAAGAAGAGCAGGAAGCTTTAATGGCTAAAATACTGGGGGTGGATGCATCAGATTTGGGTGAGACAATTGTGGCAAATCACAGGTTGCCGGTTTTGGATTTGGGACATAAAGAAAGAATTCAGGAGATTCAGAAATTGGCAGAACAGGCAGGAGTTTATTTGACCGGCAATTATTTTAACGGACTTTCGTTAGAAGATTGTGTAGAGCGTTCGCGGCATGAATGTGAACGGTACATGAAAAATAACAGCTAAAAATACAGTCTTATTATCAAAAATAACATGACGCAAAAATACATAGATCATATAAAGAAAAGCTTGCAGTTGCAGGCTTTTCAGGTTGAAAATACCTTGCAGCTATTGAGCGAAGGTGCCACTTTGCCATTTATTTCCCGTTATAGAAAAGAGATGACGGGTAGTTTGGATGAAGTGCAGATTGGCAATATAAAAGACGAAATTGCCCGTTTAACGGAGCTGGATAAACGTCGCGAAAGCATTCTTGATTCCATTGAGAAACAGGATAAGCTCACCGATGAGTTGAAGCAGCGCATTATGGATTGTGGTGAGCTAAATAAGTTGGAAGATTTGTACCTGCCCTACAAGCAAAAGAGGAAAACCAAGGCGGTAAAGGCCAGGGAAAAGGGACTGGAACCCTTGGCAAAAATCTTAATGAAGCAGGAAGAACGTGATGTGGAAAGCAGAGCATCGCAGTTTTTGACGGATGAAGTGCCAAATACCGATGAAGCTTTGCAGGGGGCACGGGATATTATTGCCGAGTGGGTAAACGAAAATGAAGTGGCCAGAAATTCGGTGCGAAGTATATTTCAGCGTCAGGCGGTAATTCGTTCTAAAGTAGTAAAAGGAAAAGAGAAAGAAGGCGAGAAATTTAAAGATTATTTTGAGTCGGAAGAGCCTTTAAAAAGAGTAGCCTCGCATAGAATACTGGCTTTGCGAAGAGGCGAGGCTGAAGGCGTTTTGCGTGTGAGTATTGCTCCCGATGAGGAGGAAGTAATGGATCGGTTGAACCGGCTTTTTGTGAAAGGAAATACTGCAGCTTCCCAGCAGGTAGAACTTGCAGTAAAAGATGCCTACAAAAGATTGTTGGGATCATCATTGGAAACAGAATTTGCAAATGCTTCGAAAGAAGCTGCCGATAAAGAAGCCATTCGGGTGTTTTCAGAGAATCTAAGACAGTTGCTTCTATCATCTCCACTGGGACAAAAACGTGTTTTGGCTTTAGATCCGGGTTACCGAAGTGGATGTAAAGTGGTTTGTTTGGATGCGCAGGGAAATTTGCTGCACAACGAAACTATTTATCCGCATCCGCCGCAAAATCAGGGAAGTATGGCGGCTAAAAAGCTGACCAACATGGTCGAGACTTATAATATTCAGGCCATTGCTATTGGTAACGGAACTGCCAGCAGGGAAACAGAACGTTTTGTAACCAATCTTCATTACGATCGAAAAGTGCAGGTTTTTGTAGTGAGCGAGGCCGGAGCTTCTATTTACTCGGCATCGAAAGTAGCCCGCGAAGAGTTTCCCGAATATGATGTTACCGTGCGTGGTGCAGTTTCCATTGGCCGCCGGTTAATGGATCCTTTGGCCGAGTTGGTGAAAATTGAAGCCAAATCGATCGGTGTTGGCCAGTACCAGCACGATGTAGATCAGAATTTATTGCAGCAAAGCCTCGATCAGGTGGTAGAATCCTGTGTAAACAAGGTGGGTGTTAATTTGAACACGGCCAGTAAGCATTTGCTCAACTACGTGTCGGGTTTAGGTCCGCAATTGGCTCAAAATATTGTTGATTACCGTGCCGAAAACGGAGCTTTCAATACCCGCAAAGAGATATCCAAAGTGAAACGAATGGGTGCAAAAGCATTCGAGCAATGTGCAGGTTTCCTTCGGATTCCCAATTCGGATAATCCATTGGATAACTCTGCCGTGCATCCCGAATCGTATGGCATTGTAAAACAAATGGCGAAGGATTTAAAGTGTTCGGTGGCCGATTTAATTGCCGATCAGGAATTGCGAAAGCAAATCGACTTGAATAAATATGCTAGCGACGAGGTCGGATTGCCTACCCTGAAAGATATTAGGGAGGAATTGGAAAAGCCGGGTCGCGATCCGCGAACCATTATTAAGGTGTTCCAGTTTAAAGAAGGAATTTATAAGGTAGAGCAGTTGGAAGTGGGCATGGAGTTGCCGGGAATTGTAACCAATATCACCAATTTTGGCGCTTTTGTTGATGTGGGCGTGAAACAGGATGGTTTGGTTCATATCTCGCAGCTGGCAAACCGGTTTGTGTCAAATCCGGCTGATGTGGTTCAATTGCATCAGCACGTAAACGTGAAAGTAACCGAGGTTGATGTTGCCCGAAAAAGAATTCAATTATCAATGAAAGATTGCGAGCAGTAAATTTTTTTCTATCACTTTTATAAAATCAGAAAAAAGAGAAATTATGGAATTTAACGATCAGGAAGTAATTGTTGATTGCCCGCATTGCAAGGGCGAAATTATTGTTAATATATTGGAGATTACCAATCATAAAACAGTAAGCTGTCCAAAGTGTTTGGGTAAAGTCGATTTAGCAGCAAACGATCCTTCTGCAAAATTGGGAGTTCCCAAAACTTATATGCCGTTCGAAGGTTTGGGTGACTATCTGAAACAGGTAGAGGAGAAGAAAAAGAAGAAATAATTCATAAACCTCTGTGTCCCTCAGTGCTCTCTGTGGTAGAAAAGATGGTAGTTTGGAAAAAAAACAGGAAGAAATTTCGACCGCAGAGTACACGGAGTATCACAGAGAAAAAAAACGATTTCCTATCTCAATCTGGTGTTTCCTCTCTGATAAGTTTAAATTAAAATTGCACAATCCCTCAGTGTTCCTTAGTGTACTCTGTTGTAGAAAAAAATAAAAATAAATTTTGACTACAGAGTACACAAAGTATCACAGAGAAAAAAGGGGTGAGAATTGAAAGAGGCATTCCCGAATAGAAAATGCCTCTTTGTTGCTCTAACGACGATTAACATCTCCACCGCTTGAGTCACTTACGTTTATTTTTGCAGGATTTCCATAGTAGTTAACATCACCACCGGAACTTGCACTGGCCTCAATTTCTTCTTCTGCATAAACGCTTACATCACCACCACTTGATGCTTTTGCCTTACAAACTTTTGCGATTAATTCTTTCGCCTTAAGGTCGCTGCCACTGCTTGCTTTACCAGCAAAGAAATCAGCTTTTCCTCTTAGTGTAGCATCGGCACCAGAGCTAACACTGCAGCTTAATTCTTTAGCATTTAATTCCATTTTGGCATCGGCACCACTGCTTACCGAAATATCTAATTTTTCTGCGTTTATCATGTTTCTGGTTTCGAAATCGGCACCGCTTGAAACGTGTATTTCGGTAACATTTACCAGAGTAAGGTAAATATCCATTTTAGTCGCCCTGCGGATATTACCATCTACTTTAAGAATCAGTTCGTTTCCTTTTACACGGGTAATAATGTATTCCATAAGGTTTTCGTCAGCTTCAACACGTAAAGATTCTTTGTCGCCCTGAATCACATATACGTTCAATCCACTACTTGCCGAAATTGCAGAGAATGATCCAATTTCACGATCTTGAGTCTGAACATTGCCGTTCCCTTTTTCGCCCCAAAATTGAGCATTTGTATTTCCTGTAAACAGGAAAGTAAGACCTACAATTAGAAAGGAGGCCTTTTGGATAAATTTTTTCATAGGTATTGTGTTTTAAGTGAAAATGTTAATCAGTATATAGGACGCCGTGAACTCGAATTAAGTTACAGCCTAAATAAAAAAAGCAGAAATTCATAAGAAAGTCTGCTTTTTATATTTTGAAGAAAAGACGAGTAAATTGAATGGAGTGTTGCACAGAATCTATTTGTTCTGCTCTGTATATTCATCTGAATTTTTAAAACAGGTTTAAAAATGGTTGTCTGATAAAGTTTCTAATTCTACTCGAAACGGCCACTTTGCCTCTTAAACTGACTTTTCGGTTTTCAGGAATTTGAGTGTGATTTCCCAATACAATTACTGCTGGTGAAGCCGGCAATTCGCTGTTTTTTATTTGGCTGAAAAACTTTGTGTTCCCGCTTATCACATCACTGTCTGTATAGCTAACCTTCGATACTACATTGATATTGGTTTCCTTCGATAATTTTTTATGAAGCTCATCAGCCATGTCTTTTAAATGTTCCAAGCCCATGTAAATAACAACGGTATCGTTATTTTCAATTTCCCTTATAATTTCGTTTAAAGCACTTTTTTCACCACCAACTTTTACGGCAGAATGAAAATGGATGCCCGATGATTTCCCTCTTTCAGTAAGGGGAATCCAAAATTCACTGGAGGCGGCCATAGCAGCGCTGATTCCGGGAATCAGTTCAAACTCTAAACCCGCTTCCAGCAGGAAACGAATTTCCTCAACTCCTCTGCCATAAACCATTGGGTCGCCCGATTTCAATCTCACTACCTCACTGCCCAGCAAGTAATACATCAGCATCTGATCATGAATATATTCTTGTCTGCTTACCGGATTTTTACCATCGCCTGATCGCTTCCCTACATCAATAAGAATCGCTTTATTGGGAAACAGAGCCCGCACTTCATCGGTAATTAACGCATCGTATAAAATAACATCTGCATTCTGAATGCTACGTAAAGCTTTTATTGTGAGCAGATCGGCAGCACCAGGTCCGGCACCAACAATCCATATTTTTCCATTTTTCATATGTTTATAATTTTAAGTTTTTGTCATATAGCCTGTCCCGAACTTGTTTCGGGAGAACTTACCATGCCGGGAATAATCATCTCCCTGTGTGTCAAAAAATGTTTTGGCATGGACGTTTCATATTCAAATACATTTTTAACCACAAAGAGCCCGAAGTACAGTACAAAGTATCACTAAGAAATAATGAGACAATTTGTTGTAATGTAATTTTATTTTTCTCACCCCTAAATCCCCTAAAGGGGACTTTGATTTACAGCTCTTGGTTTCGTTTACTAATTTTGATCCTTCTCTTAGTTTCAAGAATTAAATGGAACTTCCTTAAATTTATGTAATGACTAAAAGTCCCCTTCATGGGATTTAGGGGTTTCTAGTCTTTCGACCTTTCAAGACCTATCGACTTTCCTATGTTTAATGCTTAAAATCTCTTGGATTCACAATTTCGGCAACATATTGTTTGCGGATCACAAAATCACCAAATTCTTCACCTTTTGTTCTGTTTTCGGAATAATCTTTAAGAATCGGACGAAGCTCATTCAGTATTTCTACCTCGTCCACATTTTCGCGATACAAGTTATTCAGGCGTGTTCCCTTAAAATTGCCACCCAAATAGAAATTGTACCTTCCAGGAGCTTTTCCGATAAAGCCTATTTCGGCTACGTAAGGTCTTCCACAACCATTGGCACAACCTGTCATTCGAATCACAATTTCATCCTTGGTTAAGCCAAATTCCTGAAGGCTGTCATCAATTTTATCGATTAAGAAAGGAAGATATCTTTCTGCTTCAGCAAAAGCCAGACTACAGGTGTTTAAGGCTACACAAGCAATGGAATTGGCTCTTGTCCCGGAAATTGCCTGAGGCAAAAGCTGGTGTTTTTTCAAAATCTGATTGATTTTAGCCTTATTTTCTTCCTCAATCTTGCCTAGAATCAGGTTTTGATTTCCTGTGAGGCGAAAATCAGAAATGTTTAGCTTTGCAATTTCCTGCAATGCCGATTTTATTTTGATATGATCAACATCCTTCACTCTTCCGCCTTCAATAAAAAGACCTAAATACCAAAGGCCATCTTTGGCTTTTTGCCATCCGAATTTATCGCCGTTGCGTACTAAAGCATAGCTTTTTTCAGGCTCTAATGAATAACCAAGCTTTTCATTCAGTAGTTCTTTAAATGTATCAACCCCAATTCTGTCGATGGTGTATTTTAAACGGGCATTCTTTCTCACTTTTCTATTTCCCAGCTCCTTTTGCAAGAGCACTACTTTCTCAGCAACATCCACAGTGTTCTCTACCGAGGTAAACCCTAAAACATTTCCCAATCGGGGATAGGTTTCCGCATCGCCAAAAGTTGTTCCCATTCCACCGCCGACAACAATGTTGAATCCTTCCAGAATACCATTGTTTTCTATGGCAATAAATCCCAAATCCTGAGTGAAAATATCTGTATCGTTAAAAGGAGGAGTGGTAAATCCAATTTTGAACTTTCGTGGCAGATAAACCGGTCCGTATAAAGGTTCTACTTCGCCGGCACTTCCTTCTGCCACTTTCTTTTGGTCGAGCCAGATTTCGTAATAGGCAGGAGTTCTGGGCGTTAAATGATCGCTCACCTTGCCAGCTAATTTCTGTACCTGATCGAAAACTTCCGATGCATACGGATGAGGACTGGCCATAACATTTCGGTTCACATCACCACAGGCTGCAATGGTATCGAGTAATGCCTTGTTTATGGATTGGATACTTGGCTTTAGGTTTCCTTTTAAAACACCATGAAACTGAAATGCCTGTCGGGTAGTTAATTTGATGGTTCCGTTGGCATATTTATCTGATATTTGATCGATTTGCAGCCATTGCTTTGCATTTACAACACCGCCAGGAACTCTCACCCGAATTAAAAAGGAGTAATCCGGTTCCAGTTTGGTTTTCTTTCTTTCCCGTTCATTATCACGGTCGAATTGCTGGTAAATACCATGAAATTTAGAGACTTGTCTGTCATCAAGAGCAATGGCTCCTGTAATTGGATCGGCAAGACTTGCCTCCAGTGTTCCGCGCAAATAGTTGCTTTCGGTTTTTATTTTTTCGACTTCGGACAATTCTGCCCAGTTGATATTATCTGACATAGGTTTTTTGAATTAAAACCTGACAGAGTCGTACGACGCTGTCAGCGTTTGGTTGGTTAAGACGCAGACAGGTTTTTCAAACTCTGTCAGGTCTCTGTTTAGTAAACATCAAGCAACAATCGCTTTTCTTTTTTCAGCTTTTTTAGATATTCTTCAGCTTTTTCAGAAGTTATTCCACCTTCGTTCTGAATGATTTCCAGTAAGCTTGTCTGAACATCTTTGGCCATGTATTTTTTGTCTCCACAGATGTAAAAATGAGCACCGTTTTCGAGCCATTGAAATACTTCTTTCCCATTTTCCTTCAGTCGGTGCTGCACGTAAGCTTTTTCTTCCTGATCTCTTGAAAAGGCAACATCTAATTTTTGAAGTATTCCTTTTTTAAGGAATTTCTGCCACTCAAGTTGATATAAAAAGTCTTTTTTGAACCGTTGATTTCCAAAGAATAACCAGCTTTTTCCTTTTGCCTTATTTTGTTCCCGCTCCTGCAAAAAGCTTCGGTAAGGAGCCACACCGGTTCCTGCGCCAACCATAATCAGTGGTTTGTTTTCATCATCCGGCAAACGGAACGACTCATTTTTATCAATGTAAATGGGCAAATGATCGCCTACATTAACTTCGTCGGTGATGTAACTGGAACAAGCACCGTTTCTGTCGCGTTTCTTACGATTGTATCTTACCGAAGCAATGGTAATGTGAACTTCCTCAGGATTCGCTCTCGGACCTGAAGAGATAGAGTAGAGGCGTGCATATAAAACCCGAAGAGTAGATAAAAATTGGTCACTGGTAATTTCTCCCGGGTAATCTTCCAATAAGTCATATGCATCAGCTCCGTGAAGATAGTTTTCCAACTCATCCTCATTATTCAATAGCAGTTCAAGATCCTTATTCTGAGTTATGGCTTTGTACTTTTCAAGCACTTCGCGGTTCAAAACAGTTATTTCCAATTTGTTTTGTAAGGCCCGAAATAAACTGATTTCTTTCTCATCAATTGTAACTATTCGTTCCGGATCATCTTCCAATTTGTCAATTATCAAGTCCACCAAATCAATAGGATTGTTGGGCAAAATACCAATACTGTCTCCCGCTGTATATTCAATGCCCGAATTTTCCAATGAAATTTCAACATGGTAAATTTCTTTTTCAGAATCAGTCGTTGTGATTCTCACTTTTTCCAAAACTTCGGCATAGTATGGATTGGCGCGGTTAAATTTCTTCTTAGGCACAGAAGCGCTTGCAGATTGGGTTGAAGCAATAACTTCCGGCACCAAGCTCTTCAATTCACCAGTCACTTTTTCGATCCATTGTTCTGCGACTTCTTCGTAAGCAACATCACTGGTTTGGACCGGCAAAATTGCCTGCGCACCTAATTTTGTGAAAGCTAGATCGAAATCAATTCCTGTCTGACAATACTTCTTGTAGGTTTTGTCACCCAAAGCAAGTACCGCATATTTGGTATCGGGTAGTTTTGGTGCCCTTTTGCCATGCACATATTCGTACAAATCTTCAGCCTGAATAGGAGCTTCACCTTCACCATGCGTACTTACGATCAGGAAAAGGTATTTTTCCTTTTTCAAATCATTTTTCGTGTAAAAGTCAAGGCCTTGTATCTTCGCATCGAAGCCCAGTGCTAAAACTCTATCGTGAAGATCCATAGCTATTTCCTTGCTGTGTCCGGTATGAGTACCAAATAAAATAGTGATACTTTCGGAAGATTCTTGACTGGAAATTACCGAAACATCAATTGCATTCTCTTTTCCATTAATAATCCCCGATAGGTATCCATTTACCCAAACCAATTGCTCGGCAGATAAATTTTGAATCAGCTGATTTAGCTGAGATAATTGTTCTTGATTGATTTGAAATTCTTTTCCCATGTTCTTTCAGTTATAGAAAATGTTATGCCGCTATTAGTTAGCAATTAGTTGTTTTTGAAGCTGGTAATTTTCAAAGTAATCTTTCAGTTGATTTCTCATGCGAATCGATTCGTAAACATCTTCACCATTTGAACTTACAGCAACACTAATGTTTGAATGTTTGTAAATGGCGGGGGAAACGAACTCACAAAAATCTGGTTGATCGTGCACATTTAGTAATACCCCGGCTTCTTTTGTGTCTCGCATTAATTGTCTTACAAAAGCAGGATCTTCAACACAACTGTATATTAGGAAATAATCTTTTAGCACTTCCTTGCTGTATTGTTTCTCGTGATAAACGACACCTGAATTTTTAATCCAGCTAATGATTTGAGGAGCGATTACCTCGATTAAATTTGTGCTTCGTTGTAATATTTTCAGCTTTTTATAAGCATCTTCATCGCCTCCAATAATTAGTATTTTTTTATCCGTTATATCTAAGGCTATTGGTAAAAATTGTTTTTTCTGTTTCGACATGATTGCTCTTTTTAAATGTGATAATCAATGGGATGTTCTTTTTCTTTTCCTAATTGGATTTTATTCCATGTTCTTTCATGGATAAAATAGAGTCCCATTTTTGTAAACAACTCAACCCCTCCAATCGACATGGCCCATTTTAAATCTCCAATCACTAAATAGGAGATTAAGATGGTATCAATGGTTCCAATCGTTCTCCACGAAATGGTTTTTAGTACACTTCGGTATGTTTTTTCCTTCATTTTAATCGACTTACAAGAATAAAAAAAGTCTTTCTGCGCAGCAGAAAGACTCGATATGTAATGTTCATTTAGGTACATAACGAATTCTGCTAGGGTGGATTCCATAACATACACATACAACAACATGTTGCTGCATTGGTTCTGTTTGTTGTATGATTTGAATTTATATTCATCCTTGTGCGAAAAATATATTCTTGAACTGATTAAGTCTGTTGTTGAGATCATTTTGTCGAATAAAAAAAGCCTTTTTGCTGTTGCAAAAAGGCTCTTGAGAATATTCTGATATCTAATTCGTCAATTTAAGCTGTTCCTTTTTGCATAACAATACTTTCCATACACATACAACATGTTGTACACATAGATAAAGACATTTTGTTATTTTGAAGAAATTGACTCATTGCTAAATTGGATATTTTGATCTGTTTATCGGATACAAGTTTAGGAAGATATATTGAGGATTCCAACAAAGAGATAATAAAAAAGACTGTTTTGTCTTCTTTATTATTTAAAAGAAACGTTTGCATGAAGAATAGTATTTATTGTCAATTGGACTTTTAATCAGTTTGTTACGCTTGTTTTTGTTGAGGGAGTAATTTAAACTGTATTTTTTAAGAAAACAACATATTTAAGATCGGAAGAAAAAAATAAGATTTATTTTACATTAAATTATTCATTTAGTAGTTCTGTCACAGTAAACTTGTTGAATGAATATTCAATTATGACGAGAAAAAACAGAATTATAAGCTTTCATAAGATGAAGCAGGAAGTTGTACATCTGATTCATGAAAAATATCCTTTTGGTTACGATGATGAGATTAAGTTTTACAATTTAGGAGCCGGAAAAAGTTTTTATGCTTTTAATTTTATAACGGAAGAGTACAATTATTTGGTTAAAGTCGATATGAATGTTGATTTTTTTGTGGAGGAAGTTGAGTTTGAAGAAGCTAAAAATGAGGAAACTGATTCATATTAAGTTTACTTGGGAAATAAAAAAACAGAATTAATAAATAGTTAAGTCTATTTTGTTGCTTGGAGTTCAATCTCTTCCTATATTTACATCACGAAATTAAATCAAAAATTATGCTCCCAAAGTTTTTATTAGCAGACAATTCACAAGAGTTACCAGACACTCTTTTTATCGTTCACACACGTTCGCCAAAGTGTATTATCGAATGTGATGTTGAGGATTTCAATTCTAACCAAACTGTTTATTGGCTGGAGAAAACCCCGGAAGATCAAAATCTGATTGAAGATTTGATGGATGAGGCTGAAACCTTCTATAATGATGAGTTAGAGAATCAGGAAGATCTTTATGATGAAGAGTTTGATGACTAATTAATTTGTAAAACAAAGATCATGAGTAAGAAATTGAAACGATCATCGGATAAGATGATTGCAGGTGTTTGCGCAGGTATTGCAGAATATTTAGGATGGGAAATTAGTCTTGTTCGGGTAGCTTATGTGCTGCTCTCAATATTTAGTGCAGGATTTCCAGGTCTGTTGGTTTACATTATTCTTTGGTTCGTATTGCCTGAAAATAATTAAAGAATACATTGTTAGTATATACAAGGGGAAGAGCGAAGCTTTTCCCTTTTTTTTATGTGTAAATCCGCGCAGTTTATCGGGGATAATAGTGGACAATTTGCTGTGTTTAATAACAGTTGACATAGGAGATATTTATCATGATTTCCGTTTTCTATTTCTTCTATTTTTGCACCGATTTTAAACAAGCAGGAGGGAATACAGACTAAAATAAAATTCTATTTTAAAATGCAATCTCTTTTTATACTAACAACAACACCTTAATTTTTTTTACTGATGAAGTTTTTTAAATCTATCGTATTGATAGGATTAGTACTTATCTGCGGGGGAGTAAAAGCAGACAATTTACCATCTAAAACCAGAGTGAATAGTAGTATTGATTTGGTTAGCCGTCATTTGTGGCGGGGGTTTAACAGTGGCACAGCACCAACTATCGAACCTACTTTAGAATTCCAAACCGGCAAGTTCACTGCAGGTGCCTGGGGGGCATATTCTTTCGATGAAAGTTATCAGGAAATCGATTTGTATCTGCAGTACAACACACCATTGTTTCAATTTAGTTTATACGATTTTTATTGTCCGGCTCCTGACTTTTCAAATTCAAAGTTTTTCGATTTTGACAGTAACGAAAGTGTTCACTTATTTGATGTTTCGGCAAAGTATAAAGGCTGTGCTAAATTTCCAATTTCGATTATGACTTCCGTATTATTTTATGGTGAAATGGATCGTGATGAAAACAATGATCAACGTTATTCAACCTATTTTGAATTTGGATATTCAAATTTTATTGGAGGAAAGAAATTCTCATGGGCTTTAGGTCTTACACCTTTTAAAGGGATGTATGATGACAAAATGAATGTCGTTAATGTGAACATGACCATGTACGATAAAATTAAATTCAGCGATCAGTTTTCTTTACCTGTAAGGGGTGGTCTTACTTTGAATCCTGTTACTGAAAAACTATTTTTGACATTTGCGGTTACGCTGTAATTTTAGAATTTACATATTTGAAAAAGAGGCTGATTATTACAGCCTTTTTTTATGCTATCTGCCCGACAATTATAAAAGAATTGGTGATATTTAAACTTTAAAGTCATTTTAAGAAAAATTGAATGAAAAGAGTATGACAGCATTAGAAAAGGTGAATGAATTTCACGAAGCATTTGGTGTAAATATTGAAAAGGAGCCAGTAATTCCAGCAATAGAAAGATGTGAATTAAGACAAAATATCATTCAGGAAGAAGTAGATGAATTGAAAGTGGCCTGGAAATCTGGAAATTTAGTTGAGGTGGCAGATGCATTGGCAGATATTCACTACTTGATTATGGGCACGGTGCTCGAATTTGGTCTTCAGGACAAATACGCTGAGATTTTTAGTGAAGTGCATCGAAGCAATATGAGTAAATTGGATAAAAACGGCAATCCTGTTTATCGGGAAGATGGGAAAGTGATTAAGTCGGAACTGTACTCAAAACCAGAGATTGCAAAAATCTTAAATCGTTAGGACAAATAGTTACATTATGAAACTTCAGAAATATCATGTAGATGCCTTTACAAATAAGTTGTTTGGTGGAAACCCGGCTTGTGTTATCCCTTTAAAAGATTGGTTGCCTGATGAAATCATGTTTTCCATAACCAAAGAGAATAATTTGGCTGAAACAGCTTTTTTTATTGAAGCTCAGGGTGGATTTCACATTCGTTGGTTTACTCCTGAAGTGGAAATGGATTTATGCGGGCACGCTACATTAGCAACGGCTCACGTAATTAAAAATCATCTTGATTATAAAGGTGATGTAATTCGGTTTCAATCGGCAAGCGGAGAATTACAAGTGAGTTTTGAGGCTGATAAATACGTGTTGGATTTTCCTTCCCGAATGCCTAAAATTGCCGAATTGCCCGAAATTATAAGTGCAGGTTTAACTATTCAGCCCAAAGAGGTTTATTTGGCCAGAGATTATGTATTGGTTTATGAATCGGAAGAGCAAGTAAAGGCATTAAATCCCGATAAAAATAAATTGGAACAAATTGATTTGGGACATGGAGGAATAATTTGCACTGCAATAGGAAATGAAGCAGATTTTGTATCCCGGTTTTTTACGCCGGGAGCAAGTATTTTTGAAGATCCGGTAACAGGATCGGCGCATTGCAGTCTGGTTCCATTTTGGAGTGACCGCTTGAATAAAATTGATTTGTTAGCTTATCAGGTGTCTGGTCGGCATGGTGTTTTGTATTGCACCAACAAGACGGATCGGGTATTGCTTCGTGGGAATGCAATAACCTATAGCATTGGAGAAATTTATTTGGAACGGTGAGAATAATTTAGGAAATGAACTAGTAAATTTAAAATGAAATGATGCCAAAAGTATATATAGAAGATCAGGTTTTTGAAAAGAAGAATTATTCCCTGGAAGCTTTGCCAAAAGGAGAGTATGAGAATTGTCGTTTTGTGAATTGCTCATTTGCCAACAGCGATTTGTCTGAGAATATTTTTTTAGAATGTGAGTTTGAGCAATGCGATTTAAGTCTGGCGAAATTAAATTACACGGCTCTTCGCGATGTAATTTTCAAAACCTGCAAAATGGTTGGACTTGGCTTTCAGGATTGCAACCAATTATTGTTGGCGGTTCAGTTTAATGATTGCCAGCTAAAACTGGCATCTTTTTACAAGTTAAAATTAAAGGCAACGAAATTCATTAATTGTAATTTGCAGGAGGTAGATTTTACAGAAACTGATCTTAATGGATCGACAATGGACAATTGCGATTTGAGCAGAGCCGTTTTCGAATATACAAGTATTGAAAAGGCAGATTTACGAAGCTCTTTTAATTATTTGATCAATCCAGAAATCAATAAAATTAAAAAAGCGAAATTTTCTTTACAAGGAGTGGTTGGTTTATTAAGTCAGTTCGATATCGAAATTGGATAATTGGGTTATAAAAAAAGAGACTCACTTTGAGTCTCTTAAGTTATGTGGGATGATTTAAATTTCGCCCGGATATTCTTTTGAAAATTTATCAAGGTAATTGTTCATGGTTCCTTTCATATCTTTTCGCAATAGTAAAATACCAATAAGATTGGGAAGTGCCATAAGTGCAATGGTAATTCCCGAAAGAGTCCAGATAACTGTTGTATCGGCAAACGAAGCAATAAAGAAACCAATGCAATAGATGATTCGGTAAGGAAGAACACCTTTTGCACCAAACAGGTAGGTTACCGAACGGCCACCATAGTAGGCCCAGGCAATAGCTGTTGAAAAGGCAAACAGAAGCAATCCAAGGGAGACAATCCATTTTCCCCATTCTCCAAACAAGCTTCTTGTAAATGCTTCTGCGGTTAAGGGAGCCGAGTGCATTAATGAATTTCCTTGAAAATATTCGCCATTTTTATTTACGTATTTTCCGTTTTCAATGCGAAGTGTTCCGCTGTACAATTCTTCATCGTTTTTGTAAACTTTCACTTCTTCGGCAAGTGAACGTGAATTAATAATAGAAACTGGATTTTGAACAATTCCATTTTCTACCTGTAATTCACCAGAGAAAACGGGCAAATCTGTTTTCCCATTTAAATAATTGTAAAGTTTATCCTGATCTTTCGTGTTCGAATCGTTATACTGATCAGCCATAATCACCATATCAGTATTTTGAAATCGGTTGGGAAGTTTTTCCTGCCAAACCCCCGAAGATAAAATAACCAATCCGGTTAAAGAACAAATAATAATGGTATCAATAAATGGTTCCAGAATAGCAACCATTCCTTCCGATACGGGTTCTTCGGTTCGGGCCGCGGCGTGAGCAATTGGCGCGGATCCCTGTCCGGCCTCGTTACTAAATAAACCACGGTTTACACCACGGTTAAATGCATAAGCAAAACCAGCTCCCAGGAAACCACCTGTTGCAGCTGTTCCTGTAAATACATTTGCGAATACCGAAACCAGCGAAGGGATGATATTTTCGTAGTTATAAAGAATTACGGATATTGCACCCACAAAATAGATGATAGCCATTGCAGGAACCAGTTTGTCAGTAACCTTTACAATTCTTTTTATTCCTCCCAAAATTACAAATGCGAGCAATACAGCCAAAACACCGCCGGTAATCATTTGATCGAAGCCAAAAGTAGAATATAGAGAACTTGATATGGAATTAATTTGCGGCAGACTACCGGTACCAAAAGAAGAAACAATTGTCATAGCGGCAAAAAAACCGGCAAGCCAGGGCATTTTTAGTTTGTTTTTCATGTAGTACATCGGTCCGCCGGATATAAATCCTTTTTCGTCCGTTTCACGATATTTATGCGATAGGGTAACCTCAACAAATTTGGTGGTCATCCCCAAAAATGCGGTTACCAACATCCAGAACAATGCAGCTGGACCTCCTAAATAAATAGCAAATGCAACTCCTGCAATATTCCCGGTACCAACAGTGCCGGAAAGTGCAGTGGCTAAGGCTTGAAAATGAGAAGCATCTCCTTTTTCGCCGGGTTTGTCGTATTTTCCCCGAACTACTTTAAGAGCGTGTTTAAAAAATCGGATTTGTGGAAACTTAAGGTAAATGGTGAAAAATATACCAGTGAAAAGCAGCAAAAGAGTAAACCAATTGCTTCCTCCTAAATAGATTTCAATTCCGGCTAAAAAGTCGTTTAATTTGTGCATAAAATAGGGGATTAGTAATTTTTGGGTTAATAGATTTATTTTAAAATCTTTCTAAGATAAAGGTTTATTTTGAATAGTCTAAAATTGAAATTAAGAACATTCTCTTATTGGGAAGTTACACGAACAGGGTGGTAAGGAATAATGCAGTACTTTATTCTTGATAAAATACATTACTTAATACTTTATATAATTTGTTTTTAAATAATAGTTATATTAAATTTATTGAGTTTTTTAATTTATGTTATTTTTAATAAAATATTAATTAAAATGAAAAAAGTATTTTTTACAATTTTGGCAGTTGCATTTTCCTTGTTGGTAATGGCACAGGAAAAAACGAAACAAAAAGAAGTCGGACTTTCCTTTAGTAATCTGGATGAATTTGGAATTACCTACAAAGTAGGTACACAAAAAGCGATGTGGAGATTTAATACTCTTCTTTTAACCGGAGGAAAGACTACCATGAAATATCCGGAGCAATATCGGCAGGTTCGAGATGAGTATACAGATAAAGACTTTGGCTTAAATTTAATGGTAGGAAGAGAGTTTAGAAAATCAATTGACGATAACTTCGAGTTTAGATACGGTTTCGATTTGTCTTTTAGCAACTATAAGCTAACGCATGAGGATAAAACGATGGAAGACTTACATGATTGGAGAAAAACGGTAAGTAAAGAGTCGAGCTATGGGTTTAATTTGGTTTTCGGGTTTAATTATGTGTTTAAAAATAAGCTTGTTGTTGGAGTGGAAGCACTTCCAAATGTAAGTATTATAGACGGTGAAATTAAGAAAAGTGCTTACTATGGAGGTTTTGAGACGGAGAAATCGGATATTTCAGGTTCTAGATATGGATTGAAGAATAGTTCTGTTCTATTAACTCTCGCCTATCGATTTTAAGAAATAGAACAATTCTTATTTTTAATGCTGAATTGGACTGTTATTCGATTCAGCATTTTAATAGATTTTTAACCTTTTGTTATAACATCACAATTGGTTACTGCCTAAATTTTAATTTATGAAATTAACAATATCATTTTTCTTACTGCTGGTTGCTCTTCAGTTTAACGCGGAAGCGCAAGTTTATGATGTTTCTCTTGCTGATAAAAACAAAGCGATCGAATTATACAATCTTGCAATTGAGAATAATAAGAATAGTAAGGTGAGCGAAGCATTTGAACAGTTTACTAAAGCAATTTCAATAGACTCAACTTTTCGTAATCCATATTTGCAATTATATACTGTCGCTATGAACGATTCTACTAAAATCGACACAGCTATATCCATTTTGCAGAAATCTAAAAAGATATTTCAGCAAGACGATGAGATCTGTTACTATTTGGGCGAAATGTATAAAGCTAAAGGAGAAGTAAAAAGAGCAATGGCAGAGTATAGTATGGCAATTGCTTACAGTAAAATGAATGGTGAGGATTTCTATCTGGTGCATCGTTACTACTTTAACCGAGCTAATATTTGTCTGGAAAAAAACATGATTAGTACTGCAGTTTTAGATTATACCTACGCACTTAATTTAAAACCTGATTATGGTGTTGCTTTTGCAAACCGAGGCATTTGTTTTTTTAAGATGGGAGAGATAGAGGCAGCATGTAAAGATTGGAAACAAGCTGTAAGCTTGGGAGTAAGTCAGTCTGAAGAATATGTCGAGAAAAATTGCCAGGCAGAAGTTCTTCAATAATATCAAGGAATAGCACAAGCGTGTTGTTCCTTTCTTTTTGTGCATCCAAGTCTTTTATTAATTTTGCAGAAGAAATAATTAAGATTGTAGAGCAGCGCGTGATATATCCGGAAAATTTTGAAGCAAAAATACGGTTCGATAGAGTAAGAGAACTGGTTAAAAAGCAATGTTTAAGTTCATTGGGGCGTGATTTGGTGGATGCCATTCAGTTTACCTCTTCTTTTAACATGGTGAATCGTTTGGTGAATGAAACCAACGAGTTTAAAACCATTTGTTTAGATGAGGACAGCTTTCCTTTAGGATATTTTATTGATGTTCGTCAAAGTCTCGAAAAAGCAAGAATTGAAGGGACTTATCTGGAGTTGGAAGAGCTTTACAATCTAAAAAGATCTTTGGAATCTATTTCTGCCATACTTCGATTTTTTCAGAATACAGAAGAAAAGGAATATCCATATCTGAAAAAGTTGACGGGGAATGTGAAAATGTATCCCTTCATTTTTGATCGGATCAATGCGATTATCACTAAAAACGGCAGAATAAAAGACAATGCATCGCAGGCACTGCAGCAGATTCGCAGTAGTCTTATTCAAAAGCAATCGACCATTTCGAAGCGGATGCAAACTTTGCTGCGTGCAGCACAAAAAGAGGGTTGGGTCGATCAGGATGTAGCTCTCTCTATTCGCGACGGAAGAGCTGTTATTCCCATTCCATCGGCTCACAAACGAAAAATTAAAGGAATTGTTCACGATGAGTCGGCAACAGGTAAAACCAGTTATATCGAGCCATCGGAAATTGTTGAAACAAACAATGAAATTCGTGAGTTGGAATATGCCGAACGTCGCGAAATCATTAAAATACTGCAGGAATTTACCGCTCAGCTTCGACCTTATATAGGTGATTTATTTAAGGCATTCGAGTTTTTGGCAAAAATGGATTTTATTCGTGCCAAAGCGATGTTTGCCATACAGGTAAAAGCAGTACTGCCAAAAATGGTGAAAACGCCGACTGCCCTTTGGGAGAAAGCTGTTCATCCCTTGCTTTACCTTACTCTTCAGAAAGAAGGACGAAAAGTAGTTCCTCTTAGTATCGAAATTAGCGATGAGCAGAGGATGGTGTTGATTTCCGGACCAAATGCCGGAGGTAAATCGGTTTGTCTCCAATCCCTGGGGCTGATGCAGTATATGTTTCAGTGCGGTTTGTTGGTTTCTATGGGCGAGGAATCTAAAATTGGAATTTTCGACAACATTTTCATGGATATGGGTGACGAGCAGTCCATTGAAAATGATTTGAGTACCTACAGTTCTCATTTAATGAATATGAAGCATTTTCTTCGTCACTCGAATACTGATACAATGATTTTGATTGATGAATTTGGGTCGGGAACCGAGCCCGCATTGGGGGGAGCCATTGCCGAATCAATTTTAGATAAGCTAAACCGCAAGAAGGTACGAGGTGTAATCACAACTCACTATTCGGGTTTAAAACATTTTGCATCAGAGGCCGATGGGATTGAAAACGGAGCCATGTTATACGATTCTCACCAAATGCAGCCTTTGTTTCAATTAGCGGTGGGGAAACCGGGATCATCTTTTGCATTCGAAATTGCGCGTAAAATTGGTTTGCCCGAGGATATTTTGAAAGATGCTACGGAAAAAATCGGTGAAGATCATATCAATTTCGACAAGCACTTGCGTGATATCGTCCGCGATAAGCGATATTGGGAAAGCAAACGTGATAACATCCGTAAAAGTGATAAGAGACTGAATGTGTTGGTAGAACAATACGACAAAGAGTTGAAAGAAGCCAGCAAGCTTCGAAAAGAGATAATAGAGAAAGCAAAAGAAGAAGCAGCTCAGTTATTGAACAGCGCAAACAAATCCATCGAAAAAACCATTCGGGAAATTAAGGAGAATAAAGCTGAAAAAGAGCGTACCCGCGAAATCAGAAAAGAATTTGAGCAGGTTAAAATTCAATTGACTGAGGGGGAATTGGAAGAAGAGGAGAGAATCAATAAGAAGATTCAGAAGCTGAAAGAGCGCTCAAATAAAACAAAAAAAGAGAAAGCAGGAGATGAATCCAAAGCTCCGGTTACAGCAAAAAGTAAAGTTCAGTTCAATCCCGATGTGATCGAAAAAGCCGATTTGGTGAAGCTTGACAATCAATCCGCCGTAGGCGAAGTAATTGAGATCAACAAAAAAACTGCGGTGGTGGCCTTTGGCAGTATTCTTACTTCGGTTAAGGTGAATCGATTGACGAAAGTGAGTCGGTCTCAGGTTAAAAAGGAGGAAAAGACTTATAACAGAACTTCTTCTTTAATTCAGGAAAAAATATCGAAACGCAAGCTAAGCTTTAAAGCCGATTTGGATGTAAGGGGAATGCGTGGTGAAGAGGCATTGCAGGTGGTAATTGACCATATCGATGATATCATCATGCTGGATGTGCACGAATTTCGAATTTTGCATGGAACGGGAGGAGGAATTCTTCGTCAAATGATTCGCGAATATTTACAAACAGTTGATTTGGTGCAGCACTTCCGTGATGAAAAAATTCAAATGGGCGGGGCAGGAATCACCGTTGTAACTATGGAGTAAGCTTCCCGCAAGTATTTAAGACCTAAAATTTGTTCGTGGTTTGGTGTCCTGCACTAGCTTGGAGCCTCCAATCAAATAGTTTGAAGGTTCCCTGCAAAGCTTGGAGCCTCCAATTAAATAGTCTGAAGGTTCCCTGCAAAGCTGGGAGCCCTGCTTCAGAATTGAAATTGTGCTCCCGCACGCTTGTTTACCTGCACCGTAAAGGTAGTTTTGTGTCTTGCAATAGTGAAATACCCCATCTAACAAGTGAAATTGATATCTGTACGTGTGCAGGGACAGAACCAGATAGTGCCAGTGAGGCTCACAGCTTTGCAGGGAGCGAACATTCCATCGATAGCTGGGCTTTCAATACATGTGGTATTGTATATTTTCTATTTTGCGCTGATTCCAACAAGGTTAAAAGACACAAAATACGAACCTCAATTAGGCTTTCACTATTGTTAAAGGCCAAATCGAAAACAATTTGAGGGAAAACAGATTCGCAGATCAATCCCAATTATAAAAAAATGCCATCTACAGGAGATGGCATTCAAAATATAGGTGTGAAATATATTTATTGAAATAAAGTTACAAGTACATAGAGGTAATGGGCAAATGTACCCGCTATAATTCCTCCGATTGTGTGCGAAAGCAAGGCTTTTGATGTTAATTCCCGATAGTTAAGTGTATCAAGCATGGCTGTATGAGTACTTAAATAGCCACTCCAACACATCCCCATTGCGGTAAACACAGCAATAACATTTCCATCAATAATTCCTTTTGCAATAAATGCTTTAACCAAAGACATTGCCGCACCTACCGCTCCTAATGATGTAATTGGGAATGCAATTAATTCAGGATGCTTAAATCCAAACAATCCTTCGAACAACCACCAGATGTGTCCGGCCAGTTCAGGCAGTAATGGAACTCCTTCGTAGGCAATTCCCTGATAACCCAAACTTGCATCTTTAGGGCCAAAAGTCAGCATCATTACCATGGTCGAAATAATTAGTACGCCGGGAATAATAGCCAATCCTAAATCAACACCCGACTTCCCTCCATCCAAAATAGAGTTCAGAAACCGCAGAAATACGCCACCTTCCGATTTAAAACTGATTTTTTCAGTCGCTCCTTCAAAATCATCATCTTTACGCACAGGAATATTACCTTTAATCAACCGCTGCATCAATCTGGTCGAAACAACAGCACCAGCCAAAGCTCCAGAAAGTCCTATTAATGCAGGTACAAATAGATTTTCTTCACTTCCTGGTATCCTAAGAGTAGACATGAAAGTGATTACGATTAAGCCCATTCCAAAAGCAGTACCAAAATTGGTTAAAGAAACGAGTTGGTAGTTTTTAAAATACTTGCTGAAATTTTTATCCTTTGCCAAACTGATAATAGCAGGGTTGTCGGATAGAAAAGTTAGAACTCCGGCCAAAGCAGCAACGCCAGGAAGATTAAACAGCGGCCTCATTAAAGGGGCAAGAATTTTCTCGAGTAAACGAACCACACCAAATTCAATCAGCAGCTTGCCTAAAGCTCCTGAAAGTACTGTGATTCCCATAATGTAGAATACGGTATTCATTAGTAGATCCCATGCCGTATGCATAATGGTATTTAGCATGTTGGCAACACCCATTTGGTGACCAACGTAACCAAAAATTCCGAAAAAAGTAAGCAGAAACATTACTGCCTCATACCTTCGTTTCTTAAGGAAATCAGTTTCCTTAATCGACTTAATTGCGTTCATAATTTTTGTTTGTGTGTTTGTTGTTTGTATTTCGCTGCAAAAGTAATTTTTTGGCTAATGATGATGTTTTTTTTGTGTATGATCTTTGTCAGGTTTAAGATATCATTGATATGTTTAAAAAAAGCCACCGGGAAATCTTGTTTTACTTGGATTATTAATGAATTGAGATCTGTTGTGTTGATAAAATCATTTTTTAGCTATGCACAATTGTAGTAGCTTTGTTGTCCCTTTCAAAATTGATCCATGACAACAGCCAAACGCGCATTAAAAAAATATTTTGGATACGACCATTTCCGCCCCTTACAGGAAAAGGTTATTAAATCCGTACTTCAGGGTGAAGATGCCTTGGTGATTATGCCAACGGGTGGCGGTAAATCCATCTGTTATCAAATACCTGCTTTAATAATGGAAGGAGTTACTGTGGTAGTTTCTCCTTTAATCGCTCTAATGAAAGATCAGGTGGAAGGTTTGCATGCCAACGGAGTTGATGCAGCTTTTTTGAACAGCTCACAGTCCTCGCAGCAACAGGCAGATGTTATGGAAAGAATCACGGAAGGAAGTGTAAAACTGCTGTATGTTTCTCCGGAGAAATTACTTAGTCACGATTTTTATTATTTGCTTTTACAGCTTAAGGTAAATTTATTTGCCATTGATGAAGCACATTGTATTTCTGTTTGGGGGCACGATTTTAGGCCGGAGTACGCCAAAATGGCCTATTTGAAAAAACAATTTCCTCATGTGCCGGTAATTGCTTTAACCGCTACTGCTGATAACTTAACTCAGAAAGACATTGTTAACCGGCTTGGACTGGCAAACCCTAAAAAATTTAACTCTTCATTCGATCGTCCCAATTTAAGTTTGAATGTGGCGCCGGGTAAGGACAAATTTAAAACCATACTTGGATTTCTTCGCCAGCGGCCACATCAGGCAGGAATTATATACTGTTTAAGCAGAAAAGCAACTGAAGGCCTGTCCGAAAAATTGAAAAATGCCGGGGTAAATGCTTCCTACTATCATGCTGGATTATCAGCCGAGGAAAGAGCACGCCGGCAAGAGGATTTTATTAATGATGAAGTTCCTGTAATCTGTGCTACCATTGCCTTCGGAATGGGAATCGACAAGTCGAATGTACGCTGGGTGATTCATTACAATCTACCGCGGAATATAGAATCTTACTATCAGGAGATTGGTCGTGCCGGCCGGGATGGATTAAAGGCTGATACACTTTTGTTTTATAGCTTTTCGGATGTAATCGTTCATCGGAAATTTATCGGGGAATCGGCACATAAAGAAGTTTCACATGCCAAATTGGAGCGGATCCAGCAATTTTGTGATGCTCAAATATGCCGAAGAAAGATTTTGCTTAATTATTTCGGTGAGCATTTGGAGGAGAACTGCAACAATTGTGACGTATGTAAAAATCCTCCCCGCGTATTCGATGGAACAATAATAGCACAAAAGGCATTTTCAGCCATTGTTCGGTTAAAAGAAAAAGTCCCTGCAGGAATTTTAATTGATGTGATTCGGGGTTCATCGCGTCAGGAAATTTTGAGTAAGGGATATCAGAAAATAAAAACTTATGGCGTTGGTAAGGATATCGCGCATCAGGATTGGCAGCAATATATGCTTCAACTTTTAAATTTAGGTTTTATTTCTGTTGCATACGACGAAGGGAATGCCCTAAAGCTGACAGCGCAGGGGCGAGAAGTTCTTTTTGGTGAACGATTTGTAAATTTGGTTCATTTGGCTTCTATGAAGTCCGATCCGGAGGTAAAACCTATCCTGAAAACCGGGAAGCAAGAAGCCAGAGAGGGTTTGTTCGAAGCATTGCGAAAATTGCGTTTGCAAATTTCAAGAGAAGAGAACATTCCTCCTTATTTAGTATTCTCTGATGCCAGTTTGCAGGAAATGGCTCAGGAAGAACCTACAAGTGAATTTGAAATGAAATTGATATCGGGAGTTGGAGTTCGAAAATATCAGTTGTACGGTGACTTATTCATTAATGAAATTGTAGAGTTTGGTCAGAAGAAGAATCAGGAAGCCAAAAAAAGCGGCGAATCTTTTTATCAGACTTATGAATATTACAAGCAGGGATTTTCGGTAGAAGAAATTGCGAGTATCCGTAAAATAAACCCGGTAACCATTTATTCTCATTTGGCATCACTCTACGAAAAGGGTGCAGATATCGATTTAACAGAGTATCTGAATTCTTCAGAATTGGAACAAATAGAAGACGCTTACCGGTCTTTGAATGAGACTGGTAATGTTAAGGATCTCTATTTATTTATGAAAGAAGAGGTTGAGTATTATAAAATACGACTAGGAATCTCCTATCTAAAAGTTCTTTCGTCCAGTTAATTTTAGCCTAAATCGTCCATATATCCACTGCATCGAGAATATTCGTATATTATAGTTATTTTTGTTAAATTAGTTCTGGTTTATTAACAAAATACCTGCAATTATTTTTTTATAATTGCAGGTGAAGTTTACACCTTTAAATAACCTACTAATATGAAACGTCCATGTATAAAGCTTTCTACACACAGGGAGATGATTATATGGTAAGTTCCATATGACAAAAACTTAAAATTATAAACATATGAAATTTAAATTGTTTTTAAGCATTGCTGTAACTGCACTTTTAGCAATGTCTTGTGGTCCGAAAGCAACAACACCGAAACCACCTGTTGCAAAAAAAATAGCGAAAGAACTTACAATCCATGGTGATACCCGGATTGATAATTATTATTGGATGAATCAGAGGGAAGATACAGCCGTAATTAATTATTTGAAGGCAGAAAACAGCTATACTGATGCTATGATGAAGCATACGGAAGAATTTCAAACAAAGTTGTTTGATGAAATGATTGCCCGTATTAAGAAAACAGATGAATCTGTTCCTGCTAAATCCAATGGATTTTATTATTACAGCAGAACAGAAGGTGATGCAGAATACTCTTTGTATTGCAGAAAAGAAGGATCTTTAGATGCAGAAGAACAAATCATTCTTAATGTTCCTGAAATGGCGAAAGGCTATAGTTTCTTTAGTATAGGAGATTATTCGGTTAGTGAAAACAATAAAATTCTTGCCTATTCTGAAGATACTTTAAGTCGTAGAAGATATACCATAAAGTTTAAAAGCCTGGTTGATGACAAAATTTATGCTGATGAAATTGTAAATACAACAGGAGGCATTACATGGGCAAGTGATAATAAAACAGTTTTTTACACTGTGAAACACCCTGAAACCTTATTGCCTTATAAAGTACTTAAGCATGTTTTGGGTACACCAGTTGAAAAAGATGAATTGGTTTACGAAGAAAAAGACAATACTTTCTATACATTTTGTTACAAAACAAAATCCAGAAAATATATTATAATTGGTTCAACCAGTACTCTTTCTGCTGAATACAGATATATCGATGCAAGTAAGCCTAACAGTGAATTCAGTATTTTTCAGCCCCGCGAAAAAGATTTAGAGTATAGTATTGATCATTTTAAAGGAGATTTTTACATCAGAACTAATTATCAGGCAAAAAACTTTCGTTTGATGAAAACTCCGGTGACTAAAACAACGAAAGAGAATTGGATGGAAGTAATTCCGAATCGTGATGATGTGTATTTAAGTAATTTTGAGATTTTTGAAAATTATTTGGTTGTCGGCGAAAGAAAAAATGGTTTGAATCAACTGCGAATCAGACGTTGGGCAGACAATGAGGAACATTATCTCGATTTTGGTGAAGAAACTTACGATGCCTGGATTTCGACAAATCCTGAATTTGAAACAGATGTTCTTCGCTACGGTTATACTTCATTAACAACACCATCGTCTACTATAGATTACAACATGGCTACGAAGGTGAAAACGGTAATGAAACAGCAGGAAGTTGTTGGTGATTTTGATAAGTCTAATTACGAGGCCAAAAGAATTTGGGCAACAGCTGAAGATGGAACAAAGGTACCTGTTTCGTTGGTTTATCGTAAAGATAAATTCAAAAAAGGAACCAATCCGCTCTGGTTGTCTGCCTATGGTTCTTACGGCAGTAGTTCCGATGTATATTTTAGTTCTGTTCGGTTGAGCTTATTGGATAGAGGATTTGTTGTAGCTACTGCACATGTACGCGGTGGTCAGGAAATGGGACGCTATTGGTATGAAGATGGAAAGCTTTTAAAGAAGAAAAATACTTTTACCGATTTTAATTCTTGTGCTGAGTACATGGTAGCCGAAGGATATGCTGCAAAAGATAAAGTTTTTGCCTGGGGTGGAAGTGCAGGAGGATTGCTGATGGGAGCAATTTGTAATATGCGGCCAGACCTTTATAGAGGAGTTATAGCTGCTGTTCCCTTTGTTGATGTTGTAACAACAATGTTGGATGAATCGATTCCATTAACCACTGGTGAGTTTGATGAGTGGGGGAATCCAAAGAATAAGGAATATTACGATTACATGCTTTCCTATTCACCTTACGATAATGTGGAAGCGGAAGATTATCCTGCTATGTTGGTTACAACAGGCTTGCACGACTCTCAGGTTCAATATTGGGAACCTGCAAAATGGGTCGCTAAATTACGTGATATGAAAACGGATCATAATCCTTTGTTGATAAAAATTAATATGGATTTTGGTCACGGTGGTGCTTCCGGGCGCTTTGAACGCTATCACGAAGTTGCATTAGAATACGCTTTTGTTCTTGATCTGGTAGGAATTACTAAATAATTAGACATAAATATGAAAAAAGCACTCTATATAGAGTGCTTTTTTTATATATTTAGGTTCATATTAACCTAATAAAGGCTGATGATAAAGACGCTAATTGTTGATGATGAATTAAAAAGCCAATCAACTCTGCATAAATTGTTGGAGATGTATTGTCCCGGAGTAGATGTTATTGGGTTTGCACATAATGTTGAAACTGGGATAGAAGCAATCAATACTTTAAAGCCGGATTTGGTTTTTTTAGATATCTCTATGCCAGATGGAGATGGATTTGAAGTTCTGGAAAGAGTCGCAAATCGTAATTTTGAGGTGGTTTTCACAACTGCTTTTAATGATTATGCAATTAAAGCTTTTCAGTTTGCTGCATTGCATTATTTGTTAAAGCCTATTAATTATATTGAATTACAGAGTGCTGTTAAACGTTTTAAACAAAATCATCAGGATGTTGATCTAAATGAGAAAATAAAGATTTTGTGTGATAGTTTAAGTAATCATCATCAGAAAATAATTCTCCCCACATCAAATGGACTGCGAATTATAGAATTGAATCAGATTCTTCGATGCGAAGCAGATGGCAGTTACACCAATTTCTATTTGAGTGATAATACCGTATTGATGGTTTCTAAGGTATTATCCAATTTTGAGGATATATTGCCTGAAGAGATATTCTGCAGAGTTCACAGCAAGCATTTGGTAAACCTGAACTACATCAGCCAATACATCAAGGGAAGAGGAGGGCGTATTATTTTATCTTCCGGAAAGGAAGTTGAGGTTTCAGAAAGTAAGAAAAAGGACTTTTTAAAAAGATTAAAGCACTTGGCTCATTCATTAAATAAAGTAAAGAAATAGTTAAAACTGATATCTGATTTTTGAAATTAGTTCATAAAGGGAAGCTTAAAAAGCTTCCCTTTATTTATTAGGAAAAATAAACATAAAACGTTAATAGATATAGTTTTATCTATATAATGATTCATAATAAATTAAAACATAAGTAATTAGAAGTTTAAATATTGTGTTTGATTGTTGCTTGATGTATCTTATTTAAATTCCTTGTATTTGTTTAAAATAACATAGTTATGGATTCATTTGACGTGATTGTAATGTTTAATAACGTATATACATAATAGAGATTGGTAAATCAAATGATATAAATTAAATTCGCGCTGAACAAAATATATAGGTGTTTGGTTTTGTAAATGCTGAATATGTTTTGTGTTTAATGTGAATTTTTAATATAAAACAAAAACAGTTATGAAGTTGAAATTATTATCTCTTGGTTTATTGGCACTTGGTTTTGTTGCTTGTGAAACTTATGAAGAGTCTGATTCTGTTGCAAATATGAGAAATGCCAGAGCAGAGTATTTTAAATCTGAAGCGGCTATTAATCTGGCAAAAGCCACAGTTGAAGAGGCGAATGCTGCCTATAGAAATGCAGAAGCAGCTCTTAAGAACTTTGAAGCAGCTCTTAAGGAAGCTGACGTTAAAGCTAAACAACTTGCGAATGCTAAAACTGAAGCTTTAAATGCAATGGAAATTGCGGAAGCGCAAGTAAGGAGTGATAATGCTATGCTTCAGTTGGCGAATGACAAAGTTGTTTTATCTAACGCATTAATATCCCTTGAAAATGCTAAAATTGCTTTAGAAGGACAAAAGATAACAGCTGAATATGATTTTACTGTGATAGCCAACGATTTAGTGAGACGTAAAGATGACGCATTAAATTTGGCTTATGGTAAGTATACAGGGGCTTATGGAGTATGGAATGCATCAACAAATGATTTATTAGATGCAAATGCTGATTTGATTAATGCTAAGTATGCATTAGCTGGTGCTAAGTATGATTTTGATAATATTGATGTTAAAGGTAATAAAGAAGCAGAAATTGCACTTTTAAACACTACCAAAGCTGGATATGTTGCTAGCTTAAAAGTAGTAAGCGACCTAAAAGAAACCAATGATTGGGATGCTTTTATTGTTAAAAGAGATGCTAAGGTAGCTGAGCAATTGGCAGCTGAGACAATTCAAACTAATAAAACAAATGCTGATGTAGCTGCTGCTATTGTTGCTAAAGATTCTGCTGATGCTGCTGCTGATGTTGCTGCTGATGTTGCTAAAAATGCTGCTGATGCTGTTACTGCTGCTGGTGATGTTGTTGCTGCTGCATATGATGATATTACGACTTGGGTTGGAGAAAATGCTGGTGCTGCTTCTAGCCTTGAAAAAGGTATTTACTTGACAGTTGCAGCCAGACAAGCTGGTTTTGATGCTGCTAAAAATGAAACGTCAGCTGCTAAAGATGCTATGGATGCTAAGCAAGATGAACTTGATGCTCCAGGTCTAACTACATATGAGACAGAATTATTAGAAGAAGAGTTAGCTGCTCTAACTAAAGATTATATTGATAAAAAAGCTATCTCTGATGATTTCGTAGCTACTTTTGATGCTAAGGTAGCAGAATTAAATGCTGCTTATACAGCAGCTATTGCGGCTGAAGATGTTGCTAAAGCTGCTGCCAAAGATGCTGCTGATGCTAAAGATGCTGCTGATTTGGTTGCCGCGGCCGCTGTTGCTGCTGCTGATGCTGCTGCTACTGCTGAAGCTGAAGCTATTTCTGCAATTAAAAAAGAGGTTGATCGTTTGAATGCTTTAGTATTCATTTATAATACTTCTACTGAGGAAAAAACATCAGCGACTCTTGACAATATGGCTGATAATATTGATGATGCTATTAAAGCCTTAGCAGGTGGAACATTAAAAGATGGAACTGAAGTAGTTGGTGATATCCCAACTGTTGAAAAAGCTATCTACGCAGCAGAGAAAACTCTTGCTGAAATTGTGGCTGGAGATTACGATCAAGCTAAAGCAGTTCGAGATCAAGAACTAGTTATCGCGAAAGCGGAAAGTAACATTGAAACACTTAAATTATTGGTTGCTAAAGCTAAAGCAGACTTAGACGCCAGACAAGCTGAATACAATGCTTTATTAAACTAGAAGTGAAAATACAGAGTCTTCTCTCTTGGGGGGAGGCTCTTATGAAATCAAATTCAAAAACAAAGAGTTATGTGTAGAAAAATTATTTCTTTGATTTCCTTATCACTTTTATTGTGTACTGCTGTATATTCTCAAGGTAAAATGGAATTGTTGCCAAAAAAAGGCAATTTCACGGTTGCATTGGTATTAGGTGATAATGACGTTACTGACATAGATCCAGCTGTATTACCTAATTATTCTGTATATGATAATTTTAACAATTATTATGTTTCAAGATTAGGTGCTGATGATAATTTCTCAGTAAAGCAACCAGCGTCAATAACTAATATGGCGGGTGTTTCGTTAAATTATTTTTTAAGTGACAAGATCTCCTTAAACTTGTTTGGTTCATATGGTTACAAATCTACTCCGGGTGAAGAAGCTTATAGTGGAGTGTTGCCAATGAGTGATTCTAAAGGGAATGTAATCGAAGGATCAGAGATCCCGGCTATTCAAGGAAGTCCTGAAACAACAAATCATAAGCTTTACTTGTCTGCTGGTGCTGATTATCATTTCAAATTTGATCAGGATGTGAAAGCACTGAGAAATACTGATTTTTATTTGGGAGGTCGTTTTAATTTTATGTACGAGCGTCTTGAGAAAAATCAGATTTCTTGGTTGAAAGATGATAAGGGTGATTACAGTGTGAATTCTGAAGGAGGTGGAGTTGCAACTGCAGAGGCTATTGGTTTCGGTGGTGCTTTGGTAGGTGGAGTTGATTACTATTTTACTCAGTCTTTATTTATAGGACTTGAGGTGAATGTTTTTAATTTTATGTATCAACATACCGAAATTGTTAAAATGCCAGGTGTTCAAGGTGCTGATCAAAAAACAACATTCATGAATGCGATGTCATACCCAAGACTTAAAATTGGATTTAAAATCTTTTAAGGCTTAAGTAGAAAGATTTGTATTTTACAAGAAATATTTGAATTCCCGGTTTTACCTATTGGTAAGGCCGGGAAAATTTTATTTTATGAAATCCTAACTAGGGTTTTGTGGTTATTCCATATAATAAAGATATTGTTACTGTTGGCGTATTTAGGGGTCTTAAATATTGTTTTAATCAGGTGTTTTCGCGATTGATAGTATCATCACGTTACTATAAGCTGAAACAACACAGATATAAATTTATTGTCCCTGAAGATAAATTGTGGATTGTCGCGATGAGATTTCTTATTTACTTTCATCCGAAATTTGATTAAGATCACTACAATATACTATTACGACAATGATTGAACGACTGAAATCGGAAGTTTTAAAGAAGTTTGGTTCAGAGCTATTGTATACTAAAGCGTGTCGTATTTTGGCTGATGAAATTTGCGAGGAAACCGGATACCGGATTAGTACTACCACTATTCGGCGAATTTATGGATTCTTAAAAACAAGGACTACTCCAGCAAAATTTACATTGAGTACACTTTCCATTTATGTTGGTTATTCAACTTGGGAGCAATTTTGTGCTTCACAGGGTGGTACTATAAAATCTACTTATAAGAAAAAAAGAAATTGGAATGATTTATATGAAAAATCACTCGAACTCAGTAAGGAAACGTATCAATTAGTTGCCGGGCAATCAGGTATTCCATTTCATTCAGTTGTTAGTCGGTTTCATGCCGAAGAAAGAATTAGATGTTTTTTGAATTCATCGAAAATGGCAACTGGTTTTATTGCTCCGGGAGGTTTTGGCAAATCCACTATGTTAGCCAAGTGGTTCGAGAAAAATTGGATTAGAAAACAAAGTGATGATGTCATTTTATATCTGAATGCATCATTCATGCTTAGTTTTATAAATAAGGATTTCAGCTTGGATCGTTGGATTCAGGATCAATTAGATTTTACAGAGAAGGATACTTTGAAACATTTTCTTGAAAATCCTAAAGATTGTGACGCTCGAATAATATTTGCCATCGATGCGCTTGATGAAATCACATATGATAATATTAAACTGGAAAGGCTGTTTCTTCAGATAAAACAGTTTATATCAAATTATAAGGATTCTGATAAGATAAAACTAATAATAACTTCCCGTTGCTCAACTTGGGAGAAATTTGCCTTACCATTTGTAATAAAAGGAAATGCTATTCAAAATAGTTGGTATGAGCTGGGTTTGAAAGTAGATTCTCAGGATTATCAGAATCTATATCCTTTAACAAATGATGAAATTGAATATGTTATTGATCGTACAATCAATAATAGTTTTTCGACTCAATTTTCAGTTAAGGAATTGTCCTTCCAACAAAAGAAAATGATTTCTAATCCTTTTTATCTGGAATTATTCGTGAAATTATACAATCCGAATAAGCATTATGGCAATAATCAGGGGCAAGAGTTGTTAAATGAATTTTTAAGAAACAAAGTGTTTTATTCCAGATTTTCGGAAGAGAAGATGGATATTTTATATGGTATTTTGAAATTGATTGAACATGGGAAGAATGGAGTCGCTGCAAAAAAAATGGAATTGCGGGATGCTTTTCCAATCCATCTGAAAACTGCAGGGAATTATTTTTGTGCCTATGAGGAATTAATTTCATATGGTTTGTTAACCGAATTTATCACCATAAATGAACACAATAGTTATTGTAAGTATGTGAAAATTACCAGCGAGTCCTTATGTGAGACTTTGATTGGTTTTAATCTCATTCAGCAAAATGGAGGGATTGATTTTCAGCTGATTAAAACTGTTGAAGATGAGTATTCTGGTTTTGATATTAAAAATAGACTAATTAGCTTTTTATACACGAATGCTTTCTATAATGGGAAACATCTGGAATTAAAAAACTTTTTTGAATTAAGTGACGAGACACTTTCAGATCGTGAGGTGATTGATACCGTTCTTAATTCAGCGATTTATTCAGATGATCGGAAAATAGAGTTAATGGAACATTTTGCAACACAGAAACGAGCTGAAAAGTATCTGTTTAAGGATTTTCCAGATATCTATAATATTAGTAAAGGAGATAAGGCTATATTAGAAATATTTGCAAAAAAAGGACAATCTAAAAGTGTACGAATAAAGTCACATTCACTGTTGCTGTTGAATTCTGTATTTACCATGGATATAGAGAATATAGAGCAGTATTATCAGGAATTAAATGCAGAAGAGATTGATTTGTCATGCACAGGAATTGATATCTCAATGAGGCTTTCCAGTATTTTGATTTACAATCATTTCATCAGTAAGGAATCTAATGAAATTGAGATTTTAATGATGTTTTATCACAGGGAAATGGCTTATAATCATCTGGATGATAATTATTCACTTAATGGTGAATTTGAGCTTGTTATTTGTATGGTATTGATTTATATGAAATCCTTTCATAAGGTTCTTCAATTAATTGATGATGTTGAGCATTTGTATAAAACAACTGAGTCGAAAAAATCAAGTTTAAATTACAGAATTCTGCAATGCTATAAATTATCTGCGCAGCATAGTTTAGGTATGGAAATGACTAAAACTCAAATTGAGTTTTTAAAATCATGCGAAAGTGAAATATTAGCTTCAAAAAATTATTTCCTGCAAATATATTATCATTCGTTTCTTAGTTCTGTTCAGTTTTCAGAAGGGAATCGCGTTCAGGTGGAAAGACATTTTAATTCAGCTATGGAAATTTGTGATGAAGCTAATTACAGATTGTGTTCTTTAGGAATCCTAAAGAAAATGGTAATATATTATAATGAATGGGGTGAGAAAACAAAAGAAAGCATTTGTTTATCGGAAGAAAAGGATATTTTAAGAGATGTCAGCTCAATATTTGATATGGAAACTCTTTTTGTTTAGAAGTTTAGAGAAATATTTGATAGAGCTGTTTGCAAGTGCAAATAGCTTTATTTAGTTTATAATCCTCTGTTTTCATTTCAAAATTTTAACTTTACCATTATTGCATTAGATTTTATTAATTTGCAAGAAGAAGTGGCTGATAAGTCTATTTTTTTTATGATAAAGTAAAAGCGTTTTTTTTGATATGAATAATCCTTCAAAATTTCACATATTAACAGTTTTTTCTATTTTTTTATTCTTTCTGTGTTGTTTTCCTGATTTCGCTGTTGCTCAGGATAAATATTCAATTTTCGGAAAAGTAAAGATTGAAAACGGAAGTATTGAGAATACTCGAATTACTATTTTAAAAAATGCAGAAAAGATGGAGTCGGGAATTGTTGATAATAGTGGTAAGTTTGAATACGAATTGGATTTTGGAAATGAATATATTTTCGAGTTTTCGAAAGAGGGATTTGTTACCAAGAAAGTTAGCATTTCCACTTTTGTACCATTAGATATTCTTAGCAGGGACAATCAATTTCCACCCTTTAAATTTATGGTTTCCTTATTTCCAGCTTATGAGGGGCTTGATCTTTCCGTTTTTGATCAACCCATGGGAATGATCATGTACGATAAGGAATTAGATGACTTCGATTATGATCGGGATTACGATGCGCAAATTAGAGATGCAATTAAAAAAGCTGAGGAAGAAGCCAAAAAAAGAGCGGCAGAGTTAGAGGCGCAAAGATTGGCAAAAGAACGAGCTTACAAGGCGGCGATTCAAAGAGGTGATGTTAATTTTAATGCAAAAAAATATGATCTGTCGAAAGCAGGCTATAATGAGGCTTTGGCAATTATGCCTGATGAGGATTATCCAAAAGCACAATTGCAAAAAATTGATGAATTGATAGGGCAGGAGCTGGCTAATGCGGAGGAAAAAGCCCGTCTCGAAGCAGAGCAAAAAGCCTTGGAAGAAAGGTATTTAGCATTAATCACTCAAGCTGATAACCAATTCGGGACAAAGGATTATAAACTTTCTAAAGCGAACTATACAAGTGCTTTAGAAGTAAAACCAAACGAAGCATATCCTAAAAACCAGATTCAGAAAATTAGTGATTTATTGGCGCAGCAAGCACAGTTAGATGCCGATAAAAAAGCTATGGAAGAGAAGTATGCATCAATAATTGCAATTGCTGATTCGCAGTTTTCAGATGGAGACTATCAGTCTTCCAAAACAAATTATGCAGAAGCTTTGAGTTTGAAGACCGGAGAGGTTTATCCAAAATCGCAAATTCAAAAGATTGATGGGATCTTGGCAGACCAGCAAGCTGAAGCTGATGAGGCTGCTCGCTTGCTTGCTGCAAAGAAAGCCTTGGATGAAAAATATGCATCGATCATTAATTTGGCTGATTCTCAGTTTTCCTCAGGCGATTATCAGTCCTCGAAAAACAGTTATTCAGATGCTTTAAGTTTGAAATCTGAGGAGGAGTATCCAAAATCTCAAATACTAAAGATTGATGGGATCTTAGCGGATCAGCAAGCTGAAGCTGATGAGGCCGCTCGCTCGCTTGCTGAAAAGAAAGCCTTGGATGAAAAATATGCATCGATCATTAGTTTGGCTGATTCTCAGTTTTCCTCCGGCGATTATCAGTCCTCGAAAAACAGTTATTCAGATGCTTTAAGTTTGAAATCTGAGGAGGAGTATCCAAAATCTCAAATCCAAAAAATTGATGGGATATTGGCAAAGCAACTGGCTGAAGCTGATGAGGCCGCTCGCTTGCTTGCTGAAAAGAAAGCTTTGGATGAAAAATATGCATCGATCATTAGTTTGGCTGATTCTCAATTTTCAGCCGGCGACTATCAGACTTCAAAGTCCACTTATTCAGATGCATTGAGTTTGAAAGTAAACGAGACATATCCAAAATTTCAAATTCAGAAGATTGATGGAATATTGGCACAGCAATTAGCTGAAGCTGATGAGTCCGCTCGCTTGCTTGCTGAAAAGAAAGCCTTGGATGAAAAATATGCATCTGTTGTTGCGTTGGCCGATTCACAGTTTTCATCAGGCGATTATGATTCTGCAAAAAACACATACAAGGATGCGTTAAATTTAAAGTTGGCAGAGATGTATCCAAAAACTCAAATTCAAAAGATCAATGAGATATTGGATGCTCAGCAAGCGGAAGCTGATAAGGCTACTCGTTTACTTGCTGAAAAGAAAGCCTTGGACGAAAAATATGCATCTATAATCAAATTAGCCGATTCTCAATTTTCATCTAATGATTATCAGGCTTCTAAAACAAGTTATTCCGATGCTTTAAGTTTGAAGATTGACGAAGTTTACCCTAAATTTCAAATCCAAAAGATTGATGACATATTGGCAAATCAGCAAACTGAAGCGGAAAATGCAAAACGTTTGTTAGCTGAGAAAAAAGCCCTGGATGAAAAATATGCATCTGTCATTAAGTTGGCTGATACCCAATTTTCATCAGAAGAATATCAATCAGCCAAAACCAATTATACGGAAGCTTTGCGTTTAAAAGCTGGAGAAGTGTATCCCAAAACTCAAATTCAAAAAATTGATGAGTTACTGGCTAACCTACAGGCAGAGGCTAATGAAGCAGCTCGATTGGCATCGCAAAAGAAAGCTTTAGATGATAAATATGCATCAATTATTGCGTTGGCAGACTCTCAGTTTTCCAGCAGTGATTACCAATCGTCTCGAACGAGCTATACGGATGCTTTAGAATTAAAGGGGAAGGAATCTTACCCAAAGGCACAAATCCAAAAAATTGATGATATTTTGTCTGAACAGAAACGTTTGGCCGAGGAAGAAGCTAGATTGGCTATAGAGAAAAAGGGACTGGATGAAAAATACAATTCATTTATTGCTTTAGCCGATTCTCAATTTTCTTCAGAATCTTATGAATCAGCGAGAAAAAACTATATTTTGGCTTTAGAAATCAGGAGTAATGAAAGTTATCCAAAAACTCAGATTCAGAAGATTGACGACATCGTGAAACAGCTGAAAGCCAAGGCTGAAGAAGAAGCCAGAATTGCTGAGGCTTTACAAGCCACTGAAAGAGAGTATAGTAATTGCATCGCTCTTGCTGATAAATATTATGAAGGAAAAAGATGGCAATCTGCAATTGGGGAGTATGAAAAGGCTCAAAAGCTGAAGCCAAAGGATGTTTATCCTCCGAATCAAATAGAAGAAATTAAATTGATATTGAAAGAGTTGGAGAGGTTGGAAGAGGAAAAATCAACATTACAGTATCAGTACAAAGCTTTGCTTGAGGAAGCAGATCAGTTTTTTGGCCGGGAAGACTACATAGCCGCAATTGGAAAGTATCAGGGAGCATTGGATTTAAAACCAGCAGAATCTTATCCTAAAAATCAGCTAAAGAGAATTGAAGTATTACTGGAGCAGCAAGCAAGAGAAGCTGAAAAGTTGAAAGAGTTGAATCGTTTATATGGCGAGGAAATAAAATTAGGAGATAAATTTCTGAAAGAAGAGCAATTTAGTGTTGCACGTCATCATTTCAATTCAGCACTTAGTATGAAGCCGGAAGAGGAGTATCCTAAGCAGAAATTGGAAGAGATTGAGAAATTAGTGGAAGCTTTAAAGCTGGCTGACAAGGAGGTTGTTTCAAACAACCCAACTAATTTTGAGAAAAAACTATCTATTGCAAAGGAACGGGAATATGCATCAAAAATTGCAAAGGCTGATGATTCATTTAACGCATCGCATTTTACGGTAGCGAAGGTGATGTATGAAAGAGCTCTTGAATTATTCGATAGAGATTATCCTAAAAAGAAATTAAAGGAAATTGATAAATTGATAAGAGAAGGTAAGAATTCTGAACTAACAGAGGAATATCGTAAGTTAATTGCCCGAGGTGATGAAGAGTTGACTAAAAAGAACTATTCCGTAGCAAAATTCTATTATCAGAAAGCCAAGGACTTAGATACTTCTGAAAAATATGCCAATAAGCAATTGGATAAAATTGAGGAGTTTATCAATTCGAAGAAAAATCAGAAGCTTGAGGCTGAGTATAAAAAAGTTGTTACCCAGGCAGATGAAGCATACGATAAGGGAAATTATTCTGTTGCCCGTTTCTATTACAGAAAGGCTGAGAATTTGAAATCGAATGAGTCTTATCCAAAAGAAAGATTGAAATTGATACAGGAAAACCAGAGAAATAAGTAGTATTTAACCACATTTTAATACATTAAAAATAAGTTTATGGCCTTAAATTACCTTTGGATTTTCTTTTTTGTTGTTGCTTTTGTTGTTGGATTGATCAAGTTGATCGTTTTTGGTGATATGGAGGTATTCCCTAATATGGTAAACTCCACATTCGATATGGCTAAAACGGGTTTTGATATTTCTCTAGGCCTAACAGGTGTTCTAACCTTGTGGTTAGGAATAATGAAAATTGGGGAAAACGGAGGAATTGTAAAAGTTTTTTCCCGTTTAATTGGTCCGTTTTTCAACAAGTTGTTTCCTGAAATACCCAAAGGACATGCTGCACATGGTTCAATAATGATGAATTTAGCTGCAAATATGCTCGGTTTGGATAATGCAGCTACGCCATTAGGATTAAAGGCTATGAAGGAAATGCAGTCTGTTAATCCATCGGAGGACACCGCATCCAATGCACAAATTATGTTTTTGGTGCTGAATACTTCCGGATTAACGATTATTCCAATATCCATTATGGTTTACAGGGCACAATTAGGAGCTGTGAATCCTTCTGATATTTTTATACCTATACTACTGGCAACTTATTTTTCTACACTGGCCGGTTTGATTAGTGTTGCCATTGTGCAGAAAATAAAACTATGGGATAAAGTTGTTTTGGCTTATCTGGGAGGATTAACTGTCTTTATTATTGGGTTGATAACTTATTTCTCAAGCTTGGAAAAGGATCAGATAACTCAGATTTCTACCGTAGTTAGTAACGTATTCTTATTCTCAATTATAATTGCATTTATACTTTTGTCAGCACGAAAAAAGGTGAATGTTTATGAGAGTTTTATCGATGGAGCAAAAGAAGGATTTTCAATTGCCATTAAAATTATTCCTTATTTGATTGCTATTTTGGTTGCAATAGGTGTGTTTAGAGCTTCAGGAACCATGGATTTGGTGATTGAAGGAGCGCGGCGGTTTTGTCTTTTTGTTGGTGTAAATTCCGATTTTGTAGAAGCCTTGCCTACAGCATTAATGAAACCATTGAGTGGTAGTGGTGCCAGAGGAATGATGGTGGATGCGATGCAAACGCACGGAGCAGATAGCTTTGTTGGCAGATTGGCATCAACACTGCAAGGAGCAACAGATACCACTTTTTATATTATTGCCGTGTATTTTGGAGCTGTGGGAATTAAGAATACCAGATATGCTGTTACTTGTGGATTAATTGCAGATTTTGCCGGTATTGTTGCCGCCATAGCAATTGCTTATTTGTTTTTTCATTAAGAGGCGAAAAAGATTACTTTTGCGATTCAAATTACTAGATAGTTATGATAAAATTTAAGATTGAAACTGAATATATTGAGTTGATTAAGTTGATTAAAGTGACTCGTATTAGTGAAAGCGGCGCTCAGGCTAAGATTTTTGTTGAAGATGGAATTGTATTTCGAAATGGAGAAGTGGAAACTCGTAAAAGAGCAAAAATTCGTCCTGGTGATAAAATTGAAATTTTCGATGAAGTGATTATTGTAGAATAATTCTTCTGAAAAATAGAAAAAGCGGAAGTACTTTAGAATACTTGCGCTTTTTTTTTGACCATAAGTTAAGGGCTGCTGGCCAAAATCTATTAATAAAACTCTAAAAAGTTTTTAACCGACCCTAAATAGTAATCTTTCCAACCTTCAACAATTTCATTGTAAGCTTCATCGGGTATATTGGTATGAGTCAGTTCAATTCGTGATCTTGAACCTGCTTTTTTAATCAGCAAGGTCACGATAGACGGACTTTCGGTTTCTCCAAAGAACCACTCCTGAACAATCTTATAATCTTTTACAATCTCCAGATTAACACCCGTAATATCTCCTTCCCAAAGAGAGAAAACAGTGCCTGTATTTTCATCCATTACAGCAGGATAACCGGTCCAAAGTTCAATTTGAAAGGAATTGGTTAGGGCATTATATACTTCCTCCTGCGTGGAAGTGATTTCTAGGCTAAATGTGAATTCTTTCATTTCATGTTATTTTTCTGTCTCAAAATTAACCTGAATAATAAGAATGTGGTAACTTTTATAAAATAATTTTATCCACATCAAGGAAATCTATACGATAATAAAAAATTGTAATGTAGAGATTGCAATTATTCTAAGCTTTAATAAATCTAAATAAGAATAAATTTTTATATTTGTATCGAAACATTTAAATATGATTATAAATATTAAACTATAAGTTATATGTCTAGCTTTGAAATCATAATGCCTAAGTTGGGCGAGAGCGTACAAGAAGCTACTATCACGAAAATGTTCGTGAAGTTGAATGATCAGGTGGAAGAGGATGATATGCTTTTTGAAATTGCAACGGATAAAGTGGATTCTGAAATACCTTGTCCGGTAGACGGAAAAGTAATTGAAATCCGATTTAAAGAAAATGATGTTGTTCCTGTTGGCGAGGTTGTTGCGATCATTGCCTTAGGTGATGCAGATGATGTGGAAGAGCCGGTTAAGGCAAGTGTTGCCACTTCTGTATCCGAAACAATACCTCAAGAAGCTGCAGGAAGCGTAAGTACCTCTGATATTCAATCTGCTTCTGGCCGATTTTATTCTCCGCTTGTGAAAAGCATTGCGAAAAGTGAAAATATTACTGTTCAAGAGCTGGAAACAATTACCGGACATGGTACCGAGGGAAGAGTTCAAAAACAAGATGTTTTGGATTACTTGTCCAGTCGCAACGGAACAACTGTTTCTGCTCCTGAAGTTAAAACAGTTTCTGCTCCTGGTCCGGCTCCGGCAGCTGAAAAACCAAAAGTATCCATGTCGATCGGAGCACAGGATCAGATTGTGGAAATGGACCGTATGAGAAGAATCATTGCCGATCATATGGTGATGTCGAAGCAAACATCTCCGCACGTTACCGCAATGGTAGAAGCCGATGTTACCGATATGGTTAATTGGAGAAATAAAGTAAAAGATGAATTCTTTAAAAAAGAAGGAACTAAGATTACTTACATGCCAATTATTATAGAAGCTGTTTCTAAAGCTTTACGTGAATTTCCGGGAGTGAATGCTTCTGTTGACGGATACAATGTTATTCTGAGAAAGAATATTAATGTTGGTGTTGCGGTAGCTCTGCCAAGTGGAAACCTAATTGTTCCGGTAATAAAGAATTCAGATCAGAAAAACCTAATTGGTTTGGCAAATGACATGAATCGTTTGGCAACCGATGCACGAAATAATAAATTAAGTCTTGATGATATTCAGGGAGGTACGTTTACTATATCGAATTTTGGATCCTTCAAAAATGTAATGGGTACACCAATTATCAATCAGCCGCAGGTTGCTATTTTAGCTGTTGGAACCATTGAAAAGAAACCTGCAGTAATCGAAACTCCGGCCGGAGATGCAATTGTTGTTCGTCACAAAATGTTCTTGTCTCTTTCCTACGACCACCGGGTTGTTGATGGAGCTTTGGGTGGAGCTTTTTTACGAAAAATTGCAGACTATTTGGAAGAAATTGATAGTAACAGAGCATTTTAAATCATGGAAACACTGGAAATAACATCCGTAGAAAGTACTACGGACAAAACTGATAAGATGACTGAAAGTAAAAAGTTTAGCATTAAAAAAACCTCAAAGGAATTGCTTGGTCGTTGGTTTCATTTGATGACTTTGGGTAGAGCATTGGATGAGAAAGCACCCAATTACCTAAAGCAGGCAATTGGCTGGTCTTACCATGCTCCTTATGCCGGTCATGATGGAATTCAATTGGCTGTTGGGCAGGTATTCGATCGTAAAACAGATCACCTGTTCCCTTATTACAGAGATATGCTGACCTCTATTTCGGCAGGTTTAACTGCTGAAGAGATCATTTTTAACGGAATATCGAAAGATACAGATGTAGCAGGTGGCGGTCGTCACATGTCGAATCACTTTGCAAAGCCGGAATGGAATGTTCACAATGTATCTTCCTGCACAGGAAATCATACTTTGCATGCAGTAGGTTTAGGTCGCGCAGTAAAAAAATACAAGCACAAAGGAGTTGTAATTAGTTCTCAGGGAGAATCTTCGGTATCGGAAGGATATGTTTACGAGGCCATTAACGGAGCAACCAATGAACAGCTTCCTGTAGTATTTGTGTTTCAGGATAACGGATATGGAATTTCGGTTCCAAAGAAAGATCAGACAGCGAACAGAAAAGTTGCTGATAACTTCCGTGGAATGAAGTATTTGAAAATTATTCATTGTAACGGAAAAGATGTTTTCGATTCGATGAATGCGATGACTGAAGCAAAACAAATTGCCTTGGAAACTTCAACTCCGGTAATTGTTCAGGCCAACTGTGTTCGTATGGGCTCGCATTCCAATTCCGATAAGCACGAGTTGTACCGTGATAACGCCGAATTAAACTACGTTACAGAATACGATCCATTGGCGAAGTACCGAAGGTTATTGGTTCGTTACAAGCGTTTTACGGAAGAGGAATTGTTGGCTATTGAAGCTGAAGTGAAACTGGAAGTTAAAAAAGCTCACAAAGCTGGTTTGAGTGCACCGGATCCTGATCCGGCATCCATTCACGATTTTGTGATTCCGGAACCTTATGTTTCTGAGAAATATCCGGAAGGATTGCACAATTTCACCGGCAACAACAAAAAGTTGATTGAAGGATTGAATGAGACACTAAAAGCAGAATTCCGTTTAAATCCGGATACTTTTCTTTGGGGACAGGATATTGCCAATAAAGATAAAGGCGGGATTTTTAATGTTTCCAAAGGGATGCAGCAGGAATTTGGTAAAGACAGGGTATTTAATGCTCCAATTGCGGAAGATTACATCATGGGAACAGCAAATGGAATGAGCCGTTTCAACGATAAAATCAGAATTGTTGTTGAAGGAGCAGAATTTGCTGATTATTTTTGGCCTGCAATGGAGCAGTTTGTAGAAACAACTCACGAATATTGGAGAACAAAAGGACAGTATTCACCGAATATCACAGTGCGTTTAGCATCTGGTGGATATATTGGCGGCGGATTGTATCACTCGCAAAATATTGAAGGAGCTTTGGCAACTTTCCCAGGTGTTCGAATTGTTTACCCATCGTATGCCGATGATGCCGCAGGATTGTTGCGAACCAGCATCCGTTCGAAGGGAATGACCGTATTTATGGAGCCTAAAGCTTTGTATAACGATCCTAAAGCATCGGCGGCAGTACCAGAAGACTTTGAAGTTCCGTTTGGAAAAGCAAGAGTAAGAAGAGAAGGTGCTGATTTAACGATCGTAACTTATGGAAACACAACTCATATGTGTGTTGAGGTTGCCGATAAGTTGGCCGAAGATACAGGAAAACAAATTGAAGTAATTGATCTTCGCTCACTGGTGCCATTGGATACAGAAACAATTCTAAAATCGGTAGCAAAAACCAATAAAGTAATGGTTGTTCATGAAGACAAAGTGTTTTCAGGATTTGGAGCTGAAATTTCGGCAACAATTACCGAACAGGCTTTCAACCAATTGGATGCTCCGGTAAAGCGTGTTGGATCTGAATTTACACCGGTTGGCTTTAATCGTATATTGGAAAAAGCAGTTCTTCCTAATAATGATAAAATTTACGCAGCAGCTAAAGAGCTAATTGATTTCTAATTGATAGAAATTGAGTAAATTAGTTAATGTGTGAATGAGATAGTCTTCACATTCTTAAAAATAATAATTTACGGAGCTGTAAATAGTCTGGTTACTATCTACTCTGTTCTAGATACTTAAAACGATGAAAAAAATAGGTTTATTCTATAGTTTCAATACGAACAAAACAGCTAAGAATGCTGAAAAAATAAAGAAAGCTTTTGGAACTTCTGCCGAAGTAGAAAGTGTAAATGTTGAGGAAGTTGATGAAGAAATTTTTCTTGCCTACGATAATCTGATATTAGGTGTTCCAACCTGGTTCGATGGTGAATTGCCAAACTACTGGGATGAGTTTATGCCTGCTGTTGAGGATCTAAAACTAAAAGGCAAAACAGTTGCTTTGTTTGGTTTAGGCGATCAGGTCGGATATCCTGAAAATTTTGTAGATGCAATTGGTCTTTTGGCAATTGCACTGGAAGAACGAGGAGCAAAGGTTATTGGACTGACTTCTCCGGAAGGCTATAAATACGAAAAATCGCGTGCTTTACGCGATGGTAAGTTCTTAGGTTTGGCTCTCGATATCGAGAATCAGGCAGGTTTGTCAAACGAAAGAATTGAAGCTTGGGTAGAGCAATTAAAAAAAGAGTTTAAGTAGATTCCTTTATTGTAATTAAATAGTTGACAGGCTTCCCCGAAAGGGGAAGCTTTTTTTTGGAAAGTGAATTGATAAACTAAAAATTGTTGTGCCACACTGCCGCACATGTCGTAGTACGGTACTATACAATGGTCGTGGTGTGGTACCATCAGTAGTCGTGGTAGTAGTCAGATGGTAGTCGTGGTACGATACTATTAGTAGTCGTGGTAGTAGTCAGATGGTGGTCGTGGTACGATACCATTAGTAGTCGTGGTAGTAGTCAGATGATGGTCGTGGTAGTAAGGCAACTATTAATTTGGTACTTTATCTGTTCGGTTTTATTCATTTGTATTACGTAGAACGATTTTAAATCAGGCCTGTAGTTGGTCATCAGAAATAGGAGTTCGGAAAAAAGTTATAGATTTACTTCACCTACAAAAATTTATGAATAGAATTGTTCCCATACTACACAAACATTCCTACAAAGGTCTCTACGAATGCTGGATTTGTTAATCTGGTCTTTACCTTTTATATTCAATCCGAGGTTTTTATCTAAGCCTTACCACCTAAAAATCATACTTGTTTGATGATATCCTGCTCGATATCAATTGATGTGACATTTACTATTTTAATGCCACATCAGTAGATTGCGGTATTTGACTCAAAACTCAACAAACACTAAAAAAAACATGAAAAAATTAACACTATTTCTATTTGCTCTGTTAAGCCTGACTCTGGTGCAGGCACAAAAGAGCTTCACGCTCGAAGACATCACAAACAATGGCACTTTTCGTGCCCGCTCTGTTTACGGATTACGTTCCATGAATAGTGGAGAATCTTATACCGTTTTAAAACATGGAATCCGAATTGAAAAGTTTTCTTACGCTACAGGTGAATCTGAAGAAATAATTTTCGATTTGGCAGAAGTTGGCACTGATAAAATTAAAAGAATAGATTCTTACCAGTTTTCTTCCGATGAGCGTAAGATTTTGATTGCAAGTAATCGTCAGAATATTTACCGACATTCTTACTCAGCAGAATTTTATGTGTACGACCGCGAGAAAAAGACTTTGGAAGCTTTGTCGGCAGGCAGACAGCAATTGGCTGATTTTTCACCTTCCGGCGATCAGATTTGTTTTTTTCGAGACAACAATCTCTTCATAAAAGATCTTCAGAAGAAGAAAGAGGTTCAGATTACATTCGATGGAAAATACAATCACATTATTAACGGAGCGCCCGATTGGGTTTATGAGGAAGAGTTTTCCTTCAGTCAGGCTTACCAATGGTCGCCCGATGGCAAGCGAATTGCCTTTATGCGTTTCGATGAGAGCAAGGTGAAACAGTTCAACATGACTGTTTTTAAAGGAACCAATCCTGAGAAAACAGAGAATGCCTTGTATCCCGAAAATTATACGTTTAAATATCCAAAAGCAGGAGAAGACAATTCTATTGTGAGTGTTCATGTTTACGATTTGCAATCGGAAGTAACTAAAACAATGGATATTGGAGAAGAAACCGACCAATACATTCCAAGAATGCAATGGACACAAGATCCAAAAGTGTTGAGCATTGTCAGAATGAACCGCCATCAGAATCATTATGAACTTTTGTTGGCTGATGCAGAAAGCGGAAAATCCAAATTATTGTACGAAGAGAAGAACGAAGCATGGATTGATATTAACGATGATTTGAGCTTTTTGAAGGATGGAAAACATTTTATTTTCACCAGCGAAAAGTCTGGATTCAATCACATTTACCTGTACGATTTGCAGGGAAATCCGGTAAAGCAAATAACCAATGGCGATTGGGAGGTTACCCGATTTTTAGGTTACGATGAGGCAAGCAAACTATTTTACTATCAGGCAGCATCCGTGTCTCCTTTGCAACGCGAAATTTATGCTGTAGATATCAAAGGAAAGAAAACTACTTTGCTTAGCGCGGATAAGGGAAGTAATACTGCAAATTTTAGCAAGGGATTTAAATATTACATCAATTATTTTTCGAGTAATGAGCAACCTGTTTTGGTGACTTTGCACAATGCAAAAGGAAAATTGATCCGCACGTTGGAAGACAACCAGGACCTTAAGAAAAAAATGCAGGAGTATCAGTTGCCAAAACGTGAGTTTTTCAGCTTTACAACCTCCGATGGTGTAGAGTTGAACGCCTGGATGATGAAGCCGGTTGGTTTCGACAGCAACAAGGAATATCCTGCTTTACTTACCTTTTATGGCGGTCCGGGCTCTCAGGAAGTATTGGATCGCTATAGTTTCGATTGGTCAGATTATTTGGCACAAGAAGGATTTGTAGTGGTTTGTGTTGATAACCGGGGAACAGGTGGCAGAGGAGAAAAATTCAAGAAGTGCACCTATATGCAAATTCAGAATCTGGAAGCCATCGATTTAATCGAAACAGGAAAGTACATGGCAAAACAACCTTTTATTGCGGCTGATAAAATTGGTGTATATGGCTGGAGTTTTGGCGGACAAATGTCCTCTTTGTGTATGTTTCGCGGTGCAGATGTGTTTGCTGCAGGAATTGCTGTTGCGCCGGTAACTACCTATCGTTATTACGATAGTGTTTATTCGGAAAGATACTTGCGTACACCGCAGGAAAATCCGAAAGGATACGATGAATATGCTCCTATCTACTTCGCAGATCAATTAAAAGGGAAATTCTTGCTGGTACATGGAACAGCTGACGACAATGTGCACATGCAGAATACTCTGGAGCTGGCCGAAGAGCTGGTTCAGCACAACAAAAAATTCCGGATGCATTTGTATACCAACCGAAATCATGGCATTTACGGCGGAAATACCCGTTTTCACTTGTTTGGTATGATGACCGATTTTTTAAAGGAGAATCTAAAATAGAAGATTAACACAAAGAATTTGTCAAAGGAAAATAATATTTCAGCCCGGAGCAACAACTTCGGGTTGTTTTTACCGGGGAATCCGCCGCGAAATGGAATTGATAAAAAGTTAATCTAAAATTGATAATAAGAACATCTGTTTGTATGCCGCAAACACGATATTTGAATTGTCCTCTTTTCTGAAATTTACCTATCAGATTATTATTTAGTTTAGAAAATGTTGTTGGAGAGCTCTCGTTTGAGGGCTCTTTTTTTGCATTAAAACATAGTAGTAAAGATTGCTTTGGGTGTGAAATTTTAAATTTGGGATATCTCATAACTTGTGAAGTTCATTTCCACATTCAATGCTATACAAACAGGAAGGCGTATCTCCTTATTTGGAATTATTCTGAGAATCGAAGCCCGGAGTTCTAACTAATGTTTTATTAATTTTATAAAACAAAAGGATAAGATACTTTTGTTTTAAATCAACTAATAAAAATAAAATGAAGATAGCAGTACCAGTAACAAGCAGCAGAGAAATCGATGGTCATTTTGGTCATTGTGAATTTTACAATGTGTTTGCAATTTCAGAAAACAAGGAAATTGTTGATGTACAAAAGATGGAATCACCACAGGGTTGTGGCTGCAAATCGAACATTGCATCGGTTTTGGCTGAAGCGGGCGTAACGGTAATGCTTGCCGGAGGAATTGGCAACGGAGCAATTAATGTGTTGAACAATTCAGGAATTGAAGTGGTTCGAGGCTGTTCAGGCAATGCAGAGGAAGTGGTTAAGCTGTATGTTGCAGGTCTGGTAAGTGATAGTGGTTCGAGTTGTCAGCATACTCATGGCGAAGGAGAAGATCATCAATGCAGTCACTAAAATTCTTTGTTTAAGAAGAAAATTGCGGGAGTAGAAAGAACATATTTTGCAGTTTGGCCGGGCAGCATACTCAAAAACCAGTTTAACGATAAAGTAAGCTGTATTTAAATAGCGGTCAATGCAACTGTTTTGTATAAGTAAAGAGGTTTATAGTCAGCACTATAAGTCTCTTTTTTGTAGTGGGAATAAGTGTTTGTTAAATAAGGACTTTTTTAGGGATTATATTGGGTGAAAATATTTGCAAAATTGCAAATCTTCAATCACTTTTATTATTTAATTTGTAGTGGTAAATGTTATTTGTATTTAAATTAAGAAGTAAGATTAGTCCATTATTAATCAGTGTTATAAACGACTGTAAGAAGTGTTATGAATGTTAAGATAAGAAAGTCCGACATCAATGATTTTAATTTTTTAGTAAAATTAGAAGAGGAGTCTTTTCCTGCTTTTCAGCAAAGTACAAAACAGAGTATCAAGCATGGTATTCAAAGTGAGTTTCAGGAGATATTAATCGTTGAAACAAAGGATAAGAACAGAGCGCCGATTGGTGCTTTGGTTTTGTTTAAATACAGTAAATCATTACGCATATACTCTATTGCAATATTGCCCGAATACCAAAATCTGGGATATGGTGATTATTTACTTAAACATGTATTTGAATTTGCCAATCGTCAGAATTATGAAAAAATATTGATTGAAGTAAGTGCCAAAGACACAAAACTAATAGATTGGTATAAGCAAAGGGGATTTAATTCTTTCGAAAGAATAGCTGACTATTACGGCGAAGGAGAGGATGCTGTGAAAATGGAGTTTAAAACCAATATTGCTTCATGTTCTCATAAAACAACCAATATTATTGTAATTAATCAACCTTATAAATGGACATTCCCAGATATAAATGCGAAGATTATTACAGTTAAGGAATATATCAATAACCCAGTATATCAGACAAATACTGATTTCAGAATCTTTAACTTGTGCAGCAGTTATAAGTATCAAAGTTATGGCTATTATGTTTCTTTACTTGCTTCGGCCCGCGGGCAGCGGATTATACCAAGTACAATTACGATTCGTGATTTTCGTATCGTGAACGTGATTCATTCCATTGCTTATGATATTGAGGAATACACCAATAAATCACTGCATAAGGAGAAGGGAAATACTTTTTCATTGCATATTTATTTTGGACAAACAAATACCAAAGGTTATAATGCGCTGGCGGCTAAGCTTCATCAATTGTTCGAAGCACCTTTGTTCAAAGTGGATTTTATTAAGCATGATGAAAAATGGATTATTAAAAAAGTACAGGTTTTAACCCTGAATAAGGTGGCAGAGCAGGATTTAAATTCGGTGTATGAATTTGCCAAAAAGTATTTCAATAAAAAAAGATTTCACAGCACTAAACTGGTTAATTACAAGTACGATATAGCTGTACTTGTAAATCCTAAGGAAGAGAATTCACCTTCTTGCCCTAAAGCATTGCAGAAATTTAAAAGTGCGGCCAATCGCAGAGGATTGTATTTGGAGTTTATAACAAAGCAGGATATTGATAAAATCAATGAATTCGATGCTTTGTTCATTCGGGAAACAACAAGTGTAAATGATCATACTTATGAATTTTCGCGTACAGCTTATGCCGAAGGTTTGGTTGTTATCGATGATCCCTGGTCTATTTTAAGGTGTTCCAATAAGATTTATCAGAATGAAATATTTAAGAAGCATAAATTATTAACGCCTGAAACAGAGGTTTTCACCAAGAATCTATTTGATCCTAAAGTTTTGAATCAAATGAATTATCCCTTGGTGCTAAAACAGCCCGACAGTGCTTTTTCATTAGGGGTGATAAAGGTTGAAGATAAAGTTGAAGCTCGTGCCGAAATAAATAAGCTTTTTAAAATTTCGGATATGGTTGTTTGTCAGGAATTTCTTTACTCCGATTTCGATTGGCGAATTGGAATTATTGATAATACGCCACTGTTTGCCTGCAAATATTACATGTGCAAAGATCATTGGCAAATATACAATTGGAAAGGCGAAGAGGAAGATAAAACGGGTAATTCCGAAACTGTCAGCATTGAATCGGTTCCTGAAATTGTGGTGCAAACAGCCTTAAAAGCATCAGCTTTAATAGGAGATGGTTTGTATGGCGTAGATTTAAAAATGATAGATGGTAAAGTTTATGTGGTTGAGGTAAATGACAACCCAAATATAGATGATGGCATTGAGGATTTTGTGTTAAAGGATCAACTGTACGACACAATTGTAGATTCGATATATCAGAGAATAGAGATTGCAAAAAATGTGCAGCGAATAGATTTCAGACGAAAATAAGTATCAAAAAAACAGATTAAAATGAAAACAAAATGTTTGCTGATTATGCTGTTCGTAGTCTGCACTATATCAGGCAGCTGTCAGCAATCGCCTAAAGAGTATTTGGAAATTTCGGTGGATGATTTGATTGCTAAGGCAGATCAATACGAAAACAAAAATGTTGAGGTCATTGGGCTTATTGTGCACATGTGCGGAGTTGATGGAAAGAAGATGAAATTGAAATCTCCAAGTGGTGCAATTTTAAAGATTGTGCCTAATGATCCTGAGGAAAGTTTCGATCCGGCATTTAAAAAGCAATTGGTTTGTGTGCAGGGATTGGTGGAAATTACACGCATAGAAAAGGCTTATGTTGACAAAATGGAAAAAGAGGGAACATTGCTTTGTCATATCGATCATACTCCATGCAAAGACAAACTTTGGGTGAACAATAAAATTGAATCTGGTGAGGATATTGCGATAGTAAAAAAAGACATTGTTAATCTTAGAGAACAATTGCAGGAAAAGGATGATATCAATTTTGTTACTATTCGTTCCGTGAAAGTGAAATTGTTAGACGAATAACTTCATAAACCATTATTCCCGTTTAAAAGATATGAAACTTCCATGACAAGGATGTTTTGACACACAGGAAGATGATTCTATAACCATATGACATATGAAAAATAAGAAGGAGGATAGCACATTGCAAACGGTAATTAAAGAACCGTCCCATGGTTATACTGATAATTATTCAATCTTCAATAAATACTCAAAAGATTAAAAAAAAATACAGGAACTGTCTATATGCCAATATCATCACGATATTGGCATATTTTATATGTAAAATTCCATGTGTAGATAGTTTTTAATAGTATGATCGGACAAAATATACATATAAAAAAATGCCTGATGCAGAATGAAAAAATTGACTACTGCAGTAAAAATCCTTAACTTGATATAAGGTGTTATACATCAAATCTTTATAATATATTTATTGTTTCATTTAAAAATTATATGATATGTCAAGTACAGGAGGAATTGTTGCGGGCTTGTTAGCCGGCTGTGCAATTGGTGTTGGTTTAGGTGTTTTATATGCTCCCGATAAAGGGGAGGTAACCCGTAAAAAAGTGAAAGCGAAGGCAAAAGAAAAGGCTGAAGAATTAGATGCTGTCTTCGATAAGAGTGTAGAAAATATGCGTGTTAAAATGGACGAACTAATTGTGGCGTTAGAGAAGAAATTAGAAGATTTCAGAAGAAAAGAAAAGGAAGAAGAAGAATTAGCATAATTCTTTCTGGCATCTGTTTGTTATTGGAATCAAATTATTGAAGTTTCAGTTTACTAAAACAAAAAGATATTGGGAAAAATCGCCGAACAGTTCACACAATTAAAGGAGTTGCTTATTGAGTATTTCGATTCTAATGTTGAATACTATAAGTTGGCTGGTTTCGAAAAATTAATGCGTTTCGTTGTTGCCATCACGTTTGCAGCTGTGTTTTTCATATTGCTTATGCTTGCATTGTTCCTTTTTGGATTTAGTGCTGCTATATGGCTGGGCGATTTGCTGGGAAATGAAGCTGCAGGTTATCTGGGCATAGGTTTCTTTTATCTCTTTTTGTTGTTATTGGTTTATCTTCTTAAAAAACCATTGATTGAGCGCCCATTGATCAGATTCTTTCATCGATTCCTTTTCAAAAAGGAAAATAAAAATAATGAATCAAGCTGAATTCTATCGATTCTAACGCCAAAGCTATGGGTTTATTATTCCAGACTTTTCACAAAATACGGTACACTGTAAAAAAAATAGATACTAAATGAAGCACTTTCGGTCACTTAAGGATATTGAAAAAGAAAGATATCGCCTTTATCTGGAAAAAGAATTGGCTGGTTACAAACTGGAATATTTCTTTCGAAATACCAGAACAAATTTTAGTGCTGAAAATTTTTTGGAGAACAGTGTCGGAAATTGGATTGGAAGAACAATTGGACGATTCATCAGGAAAAAAACCAATCCTTAAATTTCCATAGAGGGAATACTCTGGAATACAGAAAAATCCGAAGTAAAAAGTGATGAAAATTGGAGGCTGTTGAAAAATTAAATATCAATAGTCTCTTTTTTTTGCAGAATAGTAGATGGAAACTAAGAAAGAAGGATTAAGTATTTTGTTTCGAATTCGGCCAAAAGCAGAGGGGTGCAAAGCTTTGCATAAAATTATTTTTGGTTTATTTTATCTGTTTTTTGCCAATTGAAAGTTACATTTAATCACAATCACCTTAAAAATTATAAGTGTTGATAATCAGTGTTTAATGATGATTATTTAGATTATTATCAGATTAAAAAAAGCAATTGGGAATCGTAAGATTTGCAAATAAGGGATTTTTCCTCTTATATTTGTCGCATAGATTTGTCAACGTAATCAGATCGAAAGAGAGATTGTAGATGTTCGTTGACAAAATTAAAAACAAATTATGAATCTTTAGAGGTTCGAATCAACAAAAAGAATATGCAATTTAATTCAGTAATTATTATTAGCGTCATTATTCGCGTCCTTCTGGACACGATTCGAGGCTGAGCATATTTAAATTAAACGAATTTAATTTTACAAAATATCTAAGGCCTCTTCAAAACGAAGGGGCTTTTTTTTTTGATCCGGTTATTGTATGTTATCATTTAAGGTAGTCATTATCGTCATTATTATTTCAATTGTCATTATTAGAATGACAAGGAGGAAAAGCGTGCACAGACAATAACTTTCGGTAAAACGAAATTATTAGCGCTCTTTCCAACGAAAGGGCGTTTTTTTTGACGCAAACTGAAACAAACAAGAATAAACTATTAACGAATTAACCAAAATGTATAAAAATAAATTACGCAGTGATCAGACCACACAAGGCCGAAGAATGGCCGGAGCAAGAAGCTTGTGGCGGGCAAACGGAATGAAAGAAAAAATGTTCGGAAAGCCGGTTATTGCGGTGGTGAACTCTTTCAGCCAATTTGTACCGGGACATGTGCACTTGCAAAATGTAGGGCAAATGGTGAAGACGGAAATTGAAAAGGCCGGCTATTTTGCTGCTGAATTTAATACGATAGCTATCGACGATGGAATAGCAATGGGACACGACGGAATGCTCTACTCTCTGCCTTCACGCGACGTAATTGCCGATAGTGTTGAATATGTTTGCAACGCTCACAAGGTTGATGCCATGATCTGTATTTCCAACTGTGATAAAATTACTCCTGGAATGATGATGGCTGCCATGCGGTTAAATATCCCTACTGTTTTCGTGTCGGGTGGACCAATGGAAGCCGGTGAGTCGAAAGGCGAAAAGCTTGATTTGGTGGATGCCATGGTAAAAGCCGGTGACGATAGTGTCAGCGATGAGCGCATGCAGGAAATTGAAGAATCAGCTTGTCCGACATGTGGCAGCTGTTCGGGAATGTTCACCGCCAATTCTATGAATTGTTTGAATGAGGCACTAGGTTTGGCTTTGGCAGGAAACGGAACATTACTGGCTACACATAAACTTCGTAAAGATTTGTTTATTGATGCGGCACAATGCATTGTAAATATTACGAATAAATATTACAAAGAGGGTGACGACCGGGTTTTACCTAGATCAATTGCCACAGTGGATGCTTTTAGAAATGCAATGACATTGGATATTGCAATGGGAGGATCAACGAATACTGTGCTTCACTTGTTGGCAATTGCCCATGAAGCCGAAGTTGATTTCACCATGAAAGATATGGATGAGCTTTCCCGAAAAACACCAAATTTGTGTAAAGTAGCTCCAAATTCGCCTAAATATTACATCGAAGATGTGAACAGGGCGGGAGGAATCATGAGTATTCTTGCAGAATTGGATCGTGGAAATCTTTTAAATACTGATGTGTATCGTGTTGACTCTGCCAACCTAAAAGAAGCTTTGGAATTGAATGATCTTTTTTCTGAAAAGCTGACTGCTAAAGCACTGGAAATATATCATGCTGCACCAGGTCAATCGGGTCGGAACTTGACTTTTGCTTCTCAAAATACAGCTTTTAAGGAGCTGGATAAAGACAGAGAAACCGGTTGTATCCGAAGCATGGAAAATGCCTACACGCAAGATGGTGGATTGGCAGTTCTCTTCGGAAACATTGCTCCAAACGGAAGCATTGTAAAAACGGCAGGAGTAGATCCGTCAGTTTTCGATTTTACAGGTACGGCAAAAGTATATTATTCGCAGAAAGATGCTTGCGAAGCCATTCTTACAAAACAGATTAATGCTGGCGATGTTGTTGTGATTCGTTACGAAGGGCCAGCCGGCGGACCCGGAATGCAGGAAATGCTGTATCCAACCTCTTACCTGAAATCAATGGGATTGGGAGCAAAATGTGCTTTGATTACTGATGGACGTTTTTCTGGTGGAACTTCCGGATTATCAATCGGTCATGTGTCTCCTGAAGCAGGAGCCGGAGGAGCAATTGCTTTAATTCAGAATGGTGATAAAATTGAAATCAGTATCCCTAAAAGAAGCATTAATGTCTGTATTTCGGATGAGGAATTAGCACAGAGAAGAAAAGACGAAGAAGCATTTGGTCAGGAAGCATTTGTGCCGCGAGGACGTAACCGTCAGGTTTCAAAAGCTCTGCAAGCCTACTCAAGACTTGTGTCTTCGGCAGATAAAGGAGCAATCAGACAATTGTAAATTATTAATTAAGAATTAATAATCGAGTCCAAAAACTTAAAGGTATTCAGAGCTTTAAGCTTTTACTTTTTGGCTAAAAACAACAAACACGATGGAAATAGCAGCAAAAACAAAAAATACAAATGGAATGAGTAAAACCATTGAAAGAATATCGGGAGCCGAGATTTTGGTTCGAACGCTTATTCAGGAAGATGTAGATACCATGTTTGGATACATTGGTGGTGCAATCATGCCTGTTTACGATGCTTTGTACGATTATCAGGATGAAATGAAACAGTACATGTCGCGGCATGAACAAGGAGCAATGCATTCTGCCCAGGCTTATGCACGAATCAGTAAAAAACCGGGTGTGTGTTTTACTACTTCGGGTCCCGGCGCAACAAATGTAATTACCGGATTGGCGGATGCATATCTGGATTCGACTCCTATGGTTGTAATTACCGGACAAGTAGCCAGTGGTTTATTGGGAACAGATGCTTTTCAGGAAACCAATATGGTTGGTCTGTCAATGCCGGTAACAAAATGGAATTATCAAATTACAAGTGCTAATGAAATTGCCAGGGTAATTGCCAAAGCATTCTATATTGCCCGTTCTGGTCGTCCTGGCCCTGTTTTAATTGATATCACTAAGGATGCTCAGATTGCCGCAGCAGATTACGAATATAAAAAATGCGAAAACGTACGTTCTTATCAGCCGGTTCCAAAAATAAATCAATCGGAGATTGAAGCCGCCGCCGCATTAATCAATGGAGCAAAAAAACCATTGCTTTTGGCCGGGCAAGGAATTTCTCTTTCGGGAGCTGAAAAAGAATTGCTGGAATTTGTTGAGAAAACTCAGGTTCCTGTTGCTTGTACTTTATTAGGATTGTCATCATTCCCTACCGATCATCCGTTGTATGTTGGAATGTTGGGAATGCATGGAAATTATGGTCCGAATATGAACACCAACGAATGTGATGTTTTGATTGCTGTTGGTATGCGTTTCGACGATAGAGTAACCGGAGATACATCAAAATATGCCAAACAGGCAAAAATCATTCATATCGATATAGACAGATCAGAGCACAACAAGAATATTATAGTTGATGTACCTGTATTTGCTGATGCTAAGCAAGCTTTAGCCGAACTGAATAAGTTGGTTAGTGGTGGGGAAAAAGCAGAATGGATGAAGACTTTCAAAGATTACTATCAGCTTGAATTTGATAAAGTAATTAGCAAACAGGCTTATGCCAATAAGGATAACATTAACATGGCCGAGGTAATTCGATTGTTATCGGAACGGACCAACGGAGAAGCTATTCTGTGTACCGATGTAGGACAGCACCAAATGACAAGTGCCAGATATTATGAGTTTAAAAAACCAAATACTCAGATCACATCAGGAGGATTAGGAACCATGGGATTTGGTTTGCCGGCTGCCATTGGAGCTCAAATAGCCGATATGGATGCGACGGTTGTATCTGTTTCCGGAGATGGTGGATTCCAAATGACTTTGCAGGAGCTTGCGGTAATCAAACAGTACAACCTGCCGGTTAAAACAATTGTATTAAACAATTCGTTTTTAGGAATGGTACGTCAGTGGCAGGATTTGTTTTTTGAACAACGATTTTCAAATACTCAGCTGGAGAATCCTGATTTTGTAAAGATTGTTGATGGATACGGAATCAAAGGAAAAAGAGTATCGAAGAGAGAAGATTTGGATGCTGCAATAAAAGAAATGCTGGAAACACCGGGAGCTTTCTTTTTAGAAGTGATTGTTGAAACAGAGTGTAATGTTTTGCCAATGATTGCACCGGGAGCTGCAGTATCGGATATGCGGTTGGAATAAGTAATAAGGTAAAAGTTAATAAGGAGAAAGTAAGAAGTTAAAAGGAGAAAGGTAAAAGGAAAAAGATATCCGGATCATATCTATCTCGTATCTCATTTCTCACATCTAATATCTAAATAAAATGAAGGAATATACAATAACGGTTTTTTCTGAAAACGACATCGGTTTGTTGAATGAGGTAACCATCGTTTTCTCGAGAAGAAAAATTAACATAGAAAGCTTAACTGTTTCCGAATCGGAAGTAAAAGGGGTTTCACGATATACCATTGTTGCTTTTATGGATGAAATGAAAGTTGAGAATGTGGTTCGTCAAATCGAAAAGATCATCGGAGTATTCAAGGCCTTCTTTTTTGAGGCTGATGAGATTGTTCATCAGGAAGTGGCATTGTTTAAAATAGCTAACTCACCCGATTTAAATGGGAATTTAGAAGCATTAATGAGAAGTCAGAATGCAAAAATTCTTACCGTTCATCCGGATTTTCTGGTAATTGAAAAGGTTGGGTATAAGGCTGACAACCAGGAATTGTTTAATGAACTGGAACAGTTTGGTGTATTGCAGTTTGCCCGTTCGGGTCGGGTTGCAGTATCCTGTCAACAGAAAGAATTTACAAGTTATTTAAAAGAATTATCAAATTAAAAATAGATGTAAGATGATAGAAATGAGATGTGAGAAAATAGAATCGTTCACATTTCACTCTCAAAATCTAATATCTAAAATCTAATATCTAAAAATAAAAAAAAATGGCAACAATAAACTTTGGTGGCGTTGAAGAAAAAGTAGTTACACGTGAAGAATTTTCGTTGGAAAAAGCACGTGAGGTAATGAAAGATGAAACCATTGCGGTTATCGGATATGGTGTTCAGGGACCAGGTCAATCATTAAATTTAAAAGATAACGGTTTTAACGTAATCGTTGGTCAGCGTAAAGATTCTAAAACATGGGATAAAGCTGTCGCTGATGGTTGGGTTCCAGGAGAAACTTTATTCGAAATTGAGGAAGCTCTCGACAAAGCTACCGTTATTCAATATTTGTTATCAGATGCCGGACAGATTGCTGTTTGGCCTACGGTACAGAAATATTTGAAGCCAGGTAAAGCACTTTACTTTTCTCATGGTTTTGGAATCACTTACAAAGAGCGTACGAATATTGTTCCTCCGAAGGATGTTGATGTAATTTTGGTGGCTCCAAAAGGATCAGGAACCAGTTTAAGAAGAATGTTTTTGGAAGGACGTGGTTTGAATTCTTCGTACGCGATTTTTCAGGATGCAACTGGAAGAGCTTTCGACCGAGTTGTGGCATTGGGAATTGGTGTTGGTTCGGGTTACCTGTTCGAGACTACTTTTAAAAGAGAAGTTTACTCGGATTTAACTGGAGAGCGTGGAACATTGATGGGATGTATTCAAGGAATTTTTGCTGCACAGTATGAAGTTCTTCGTTCCAACGGACATTCTCCTTCTGAAGCATTTAACGAAACTGTTGAAGAGTTAACTCAAAGTTTAATGCCATTGGTTGCTGAAAATGGAATGGATTGGATGTATGCAAATACTTCAACAACAGCACAACGTGGCGCATTGGATTGGTGGAAGCCTTTCCGTGATGCTACCAAACCGGTTTTCGAGAAATTGTATAAAGAGGTTGCTGCGGGTAACGAAGCACAACGTTCTATTGATTCCAATAGTCAAAGCGATTATCGTGTGAAATTAGACGCAGAATTAAAAGAACTTCGCGAAAGTGAAATGTGGCAGGCAGGTACTGCTGTTCGTAAATTAAGACCTGAAAATAACTAGAAATACATTCAAAACCTGACAGATTTTTAAAACCTGTCAGGTTTATTTCAAGCTTGGATATCCCATTAATTAGAAAACAAAGATTGGCTTAGTATGCAGGTTAATAGGGTTTTGAGGCTTGTTTGGGTTTCTGGGAATGTATTTGAATTAGTTTGAAGATCGTAGCTGCAATTGAATAATTGTTTTTCCCAAAGGCCATAAGTTTTTAGGTTTGTCAGGGATTGGGAGATTTCTCCCATTATTCTAAAAATAGTCCAAAACTTTAGTAAGATGATTTATGATAGTATCCTTATTGGTTTTAACCTGATTATTGATCTCATTATTGGAGAATCAACAAGGAAGACTGTGTAATATTCTAACTAATGTAAGGTTATCATGCAAGGTTCTTCCAAAGACAGGGAGAATTTTTTTTTGCAGCAAAAACGAGTAATAGCATACGTAAAAACACAAATACAATGAGTGATAAAATATTTATTTTCGACACCACACTTAGAGATGGTGAACAAGTTCCGGGATGTCAATTGAATACAATTGAGAAAATTGAAGTTGCCAGAACTTTAGAGGCTCTTGGAGTGGATGTTATAGAAGCAGGTTTTCCTGTTTCAAGTCCGGGAGATTTCAATTCAGTCGTCGAAATAGCCAAAGCAGTTAGTAATCCCATAATCTGTGCACTTACCCGTGCTGTTGAAAAGGATATCGATGTGGCTGCCGAGGCTCTTAAATTTGCAAAAAGAGGGAGGATTCATACCGGAATAGGTACTTCTCCTTATCACATAAAATCAAAATTAAATTCAACCCCCGAGGAAATACTCGATCGTGCAGTTCGCGCAGTAAAGTATGCCAGGCGTTATGTCGAGGATGTTGAGTTTTATGCCGAGGATGCCGGGCGTTCAGATAATGAATATTTGGCCCGCGTAGTTGAAGCGGTTATTAAAGCCGGAGCTACAGTAATTAATATTCCTGATACAACAGGATATTGCCTTCCGGGAGAATATGGTGCGAAAATTAAGTACCTGATGGAAAATGTCTCCAATGTTCACAAAGCAATTTTATCAACCCATTGCCATAATGATTTGGGTATGGCTACTGCGAATTCTTTAAGCGGTGTAATTAATGGAGCCCGTCAGGTAGAGGTTACCATAAACGGAATTGGAGAACGGGCAGGAAATACGTCATTGGAAGAGGTGGTGATGGCGATTAAAACGCATCATGCCTTGCCTTTCTATACCGATATCAAGAACAAGGAAATTTATGCAGCCAGTCGTTTGGTTTCTTCTTTAATGAACATGCCTGTTCAGGCAAATAAAGCCATTGTTGGAAGAAATGCATTTGCTCATTCATCAGGAATCCATCAGGATGGATTCTTAAAAAACAGAGAGAATTACGAAATTATCGATCCTGTTGATGTTGGGATTAAGGAATCAGCAATTGTTTTAACAGCCAGAAGTGGTCGTGCAGCATTAAATCATCACCTAAGTCAAATGGGGTATACATTAACCAAAGATCAGCTGGATGATGCCTATAATCGGTTCTTGGTGATGGCTGATCAGAAAAAGAATTTGACAGAGAAAGATCTTTCGGAATTAATGGGTGATGCCAATGATTTGCAGAAATCAGTGGAATTGGAATTGCTGCAGGTTGTTTCCGGTAAATCAACCATTCCGATGGCTACGGTACATCTGAAAATAAAAGGAGTCAGCTGTGCCGCAACTGCTGAAGGAAACGGGCCGATAGATGCTTGTTTCAATGCGGTTAAAAAACTGATAGAACAACAATTCACTTTGGGTGAATTTCTTGTTCAGGCGCTTACCCGCGGAAGCAATGATCTTGGGAAAGTTCATGTTCAGGTAGAACACAAAGGTCGTACAGTCTATGGATTTGCGGCGAATGTTGATATCATTACAGCTTCTGTTGAAGCATTGGTTGATGCGCTTTCCAAAATAGTATAAGACAGATTTAGATAAGAATATTCAGAAACAAATTAAAACAGTTTCTCAAATACATAATCGTATTAAAAGAGTAATATGGAACCAAAAACACTATTTGATAAAGTATGGGATGCTCACGTGGTTGAGAAAATTGAGGGAGGTCCCAGTGTATTTTATATTGACAAACATTTGATTCACGAGGTAACCAGTCCGCAGGCATTCTCCGGATTAGAGGCAAGAGGAATGAAAGTTTTTCGTCCTGAAAATACCATTGCAACTCCAGACCATAACATTCCGACAGAAAATCAGCATTTAACGATTAAGGATGAATTGTCGAGAAAGCAAGTTGAAACTTTAACGGCTAACTGCGAGAAAAATAACATTACACTTTATGGTTTAAATCATCCATATAATGGGATTGTTCATGTTGTTGGTCCGGAGCTTGGACATACACAACCGGGAATGACTCTGGTTTGTGGTGACAGTCATACTTCAACACACGGTGCTTTTGGAGCTGTAGCTTTTGGTATTGGTACTTCGGAGGTAGAAATGGTTTTGGCAACTCAGTGTATTTTGCAGCCGAAGCCTAAAAAAATGCGGATTACTATTGATGGCGAACTGCAAAAAGGCGTTACTGCAAAAGATCTTACACTTTACGTGATAGCACAACTGGGAACAGGTGGAGCAACCGGATATTTTGTTGAATATGCAGGATCGGCAGTTCGTGCTTTGAGTATGGAAGGTCGAATGACTGTTTGTAACATGAGTATCGAAATGGGAGCCCGCGGAGGAATGATTGCTCCCGATCAAACTACTTTCGATTATGTAGAAGGTCGTGAATTCGCACCAAAAGGCGGGGATTGGACAAAAGCTTTGGCCAAATGGAAAGAGTTAAAAACTGATGAAGGAGCTAAGTTCGATAAAGAATATACATACAAAGCTTCGGACATTGAACCAATGCTGACTTATGGAACCAATCCAGGAATGGGAATTGGTGTTTCCGGAAGTATCCCAACTGCAAAAGATGTGGATCCAACCGAATTGCCAACTTTCAAAAAGTCATTGGATTATATGGGATTTGGTTTAGGAGACAAACTATTGGGTAAGAAAGTTGATTACGTTTTTGTGGGTAGCTGCACCAATGGCCGGATTGAAGATCTTCGAATTTTGGCTGCTGCAGTTAAAGGAAAGAAAAAGGCAGATTCAGTTACTGCATGGATTGTTCCCGGGTCAAAACAAGTTGAAAAACAGGCTATAGAAGAAGGATTGGTTGAAATTTTGGAAGAAGCAGGATTTAAAATGCGTCAGCCTGGCTGCTCTGCATGTTTAGCCATGAACGACGATAAAATTCCGGCAGGAAAATACAGCGTTTCTACATCAAATAGAAATTTTGAAGGAAGACAGGGACCTGGAGCAAGAACAATGTTGGCCAGTCCGCTTACGGCAGCCGCTGCTGCAATCACCGGAGTTGTTTCTGATCCCAGAGAATTGTTTTAATCAAATTCAGTTATCAGTAAATAGTAATTAGTAAACAGTATTTGGTTAGCGTAACGATAGCTATCGGCTAACTGCTAAAAGTGAAATTATTATGCCAATAGATAAATTTACCACATTGGAATCGACATATGTACCGCTTCCTGTTGAAAATGTGGATACAGATCAAATTATTCCTGCACGTTTCTTAAAGGCGACAAGCCGTGATGGATTTGGAGAAAATCTTTTCCGTGACTGGAGATATACTTCTGATGGAAAAGAAAATCCGGATTTTGTTTTGAATCAATCAGAATATTCAGGACAAATTTTAGTGGGAGGTAAAAATTTCGGAAGTGGATCTTCCAGGGAACATGCCGCATGGGCGATTCACGATTATGGTTTTAAAGTGGTTGTGAGTAGTTTCTTTGCTGATATTTTCCAAAATAATGCATTGAATAACGGAGTACTTCCTGTTATGGTTTCTCCTGAATTTTTAGCGAAAATATTCGATGCCGCAGAGAAAAATAAGGAGCAAAAAATCGTAGTTGATTTGGAGAAGCAAAGCATCAGCCTGAATGGAGTAAGCGAAAGTTTTGCAATTAATCCTTACAAGAAAAATTGTTTACTGAACGGATTCGACGATATCGATTTCCTTCTCGCAAGAAAAGAAAAGATAGAGGCTTTTGAAGCCAATAACTAATAGAACATGCAAAGATGAACGAACTGCGTAGCTTAGAAATAATGGACACCACTCTTCGGGATGGTGAGCAGACTTCTGGGGTAAGCTTTAATTCTGAAGAAAAATTAGGAGTTGCAAAATTATTGCTGCAATCCCTAAAAGTAGATCGGATAGAGGTAGCCTCAGCCAGAGTATCTGAAGGAGAATTTCAAGCAGTAAAGCGAATTACCAAATGGGCAGAAGAGAACGATTGTCTGGACAAAATTGAAGTTCTGGGTTTTATTGACGGAACTGCCTCTCTTGATTGGATTCACGCAAGTGGTGCAAGAGTAGTGAATTTGCTGTCGAAAGGTTCATTAAAGCATTTACAGGGACAGTTGAAAAAATCACCGGGACAGCATGTTCAGGATGTAAAAGACGCCGTGGCCTATGCATCAAATCTGGGAATCAAGGTAAACCTATATCTTGAGGATTGGTCGAATGGGATGATTTCTTCACGGGATTACGTTTGGTATCTGATGGATGAACTTCAGCATGAAAACATCCAGCGTTTCATGTTGCCCGATACTTTGGGGATATTGAATCAAGTGCAGGCTTTCGATTTTTGTTATGCTTGCCGGGAAAGATATCCGAAACTGCATTTCGATTTTCATGCTCATAACGATTACGATTTGGCAGTTGCTAATGTTTATTCTTCAGTTTTAGCTGGTGTGAATGGCATTCATACAACAGTGAATGGTTTAGGCGAAAGAGCGGGAAATGCTCCTTTGGCTTCCGTAATAGGAGTAATAAACGATCATTTGGTTCGAAAAATAAATGTTGATGAGAACAAAATCAACATTGTTAGCCGAATTGTAGAGACTTTCTCGGGAATTCGGATACCCAGAAATAAGCCTTTGGTTGGAGAGAATGTTTTCACACAAACCTGCGGTGTTCATGCCGATGGCGATTCAAAGGATGATTTGTATTTTAATCGTTTAATGCCCGAAAGATTTGGACGTGAACGCAAATATGCCCTTGGTAAGACATCGGGCAAGGCGAACATCAAAAAGAATCTGGAAGAGCTGGGGATTACTTTGGAAGAAGAAACCATGAAACTGGTTACCCGGCGGGTCATCGAATTGGGTGATAAAAAAGAAGTAGTTACCATAGATGATTTGCCTTACATTGTTTCTGATGTTTTGAATCAGACAATGGATGAGATGCCAATTCAGATCAAACATTATTCTTTGTCTTTATCCAAAGGAATGCGTCCGTTTGTTTCTATTAATCTGGAAGTAAACGGGAAAATGTACGAAGGAACATCTTCTGGTGATGGTCAATTCGATGCTTTTATGAATGCCATTTGGAGCATTTATGACGAATTGGGCAGAGAACGGCCAATATTGACCGATTATCTGGTTCGGATTCCACCGGGAGGAAAGACAGATGCTTTGGTGGAAGCTTTTATTGCATGGAATTACAAGGGTAAGGAATTTAAAACCCGTGGATTGGATCCTGACCAGATAGAAGCAGCAATAAAGGCTACTCTTCGGATGCTGAATTTAATTGAGCAGCATGACAATGTACTCACAGGGCAATTATCAAATAACAATAAAGAAAACTAAAAATATGTAATTAGATGGTGATTGAATTAATTCATCTCATATCTAATAATAGTTTGTTACCAATTTGTAAGCATTTGATTTTTTAGTGTGTTTTATGAATAACGTGTTATTGGTTAAAATATTGAAAAATAAACATCTTGTAAATCAAACTAATTACTAAAATATAACGGACTATTAATCTAAAGATCTTTCAACAAAATGAAGTGTAAAATAGCAGTATTGGCCGGAGACGGAATTGGTCCGGAAATCGTAGCACAGGCAAGAAAAGTTACCGATGCAGTTGTTCAAAAATTTGGACACGAATTTGAATATACTGAAGCTTTGGTAGGAGCTGTTGCAATTGATGAAGTGGGTAACCCTTATCCTGATGAAACGCATGAATTGTGTATGAATTCGGATGCCGTTTTATTTGGAGCCATCGGACATCCCCGGTTCGATAACGATCCAGGTGCAAAAGTTCGTCCTGAGCAAGGTTTACTTGCCATGCGGAAAAAATTGGGTTTGTATGCAAATCTTCGACCTGTAAATACATTTAAGTCGCTGATTCATAAATCTCCATTAAAAACCGAATTGGTTGACGGTGCAGATTTTATGTGCATCCGTGAGCTAACGGGAGGAATTTATTTTGGCCGTCCGCAGGGACGTACTGAAGATGGACAAACTGCTTACGATACATGTGTGTATTCGGCCGATGAAATTGAACGAATTGTTCGTTTGGGATTTGAATATGCAGGAAAACGCCGCAAAAAATTAACCATTGTTGACAAAGCAAATGTATTGGCCACATCAAGATTGTGGAGAGAAGTTTCTCAAAGAATTGAGCCTGAATTTCCTGAAATTGAAGTAGAATACATGTTTGTTGACAATGCAGCTATGCAGTTAATTACCTGGCCAAAACGTTTCGATGTAATGGTTACCGAAAATATGTTTGGAGATATCCTTACCGATGAGGCGAGTGTAATTTCAGGTTCAATGGGAATGCTGCCTTCAGCATCGATAGGTGTTCACACTTCGGTATTTGAGCCAATTCATGGATCTTATCCACAAGCTGCAGGTAAAAATATTGCCAATCCTTGCGCTACGGTTCTTTCTGCAGCCATGATGTTCGAATACGCATTTGGCTTGATGAAAGAAGGAGCTTTAATTCGGGAAGCAATTGATAAATCGTTGGAAGCCGGTGTGGTTACCGAAGATATTGCTGATGGCAAAAAGGCTTACTCAACGAGTGAAGTGGGAGATTGGCTGGCAAATTACATTCAAAATGCTTAGTTAATGATCTGAGTTCGATGATTGTTTCCTTTCATAAACCGTTGAATTATCCTGTGAACAGATCTTTAAGCAACAGGTAAATAGTACTTGGTAATGAGTTTTCTAACTACTAGTTACTTTTCCTGCTAAAAGCAGCTAAGCTAAAAGTAAATTCCATAGGTTATCAATAAGTTAACAATTGAACCCAGCTTAATACACATCATAAGTAAGAAGCTGTTTAAATTTGTTTTTAGAATTTATTATTGATGAAAAATGAAGCGTAATAAGGCAAATTTTATGAGAATAGTGGTTCTATTTAAATGGAATTTAACGCAGTTAGGCTTTATTTCTTCATATAAAAAAACTGAAGGATAAATTTGAAACAGTTTCTAAGAATAAGCCTGAAGGAATTGGTTACTTTCAGGCTTATTTATTTTAACAAAGAAAAGGGGGACGAAATGTCAAAAGAAAATTATTATCCGCTAATGGCGGATATTGTTAAGGCAAACAGGCGGGTTCAGGAGGTGGTGTTGGAAACTCCTTTACTCAAAAACTTAAATCTATCATCAAAAAGCGAAGCAAATATTTATTTAAAAAGGGAGGATCTGCAACAGGTTCGTTCCTATAAAATAAGAGGAGCTTACAATAAAATAGCCAGTCTTTCGAAAGAAGTGCTAGACAAAGGAATTGTGTGTGCAAGCGCAGGCAATCATGCTCAGGGAGTTGCCTATTCCTGCAATAAACTGAAATGTTTCGGAAAAATCTACATGCCCGAAACAACCCCTCGTCAGAAGGTTAAGCAGGTGAAAATGTTTGGCGGCGATCAGGTGGAAATCATCCTTACCGGCGATACTTTTGATGATGCCTCGGCCAAAGCAAATGCAGATGCCAAAGAACTCGGACAAACCATTATTCACCCGTTTGATGATCCAAAGATTATTGAAGGACAAGGAACCATTGGCTTGGAAATACTAAGGCAGCTTAAAGAGTGCATTGATTATTTGTTTCTGCCGATTGGCGGAGGCGGTTTGGCTTCCGGAGTAGGGGCATGGATCAAGGAATTTAGTCCGAATACAAAAATTATAGGTGTTGAGCCCGAAGGGGCTGCTTCCATGAAAATGGCATTTGAAAAAAAGGACAATGTTGCTTTGGAGACAATTGATCGCTTTGTAGATGGTGCTGCAGTAAGAAAAGTGGGAGATCTTACCTGGAAAATATGCGAAAAGGTTTTGGATGGAATTGTGGTGGTTCCGGAGGGACTCATCTGCTCAACCATTTTGCAGATGTACAACGAGGATGCAATTGTGGCTGAGCCTGCAGGAGCTTTATCCATTGCCGCTTTGCAATTAATGAAAGAAGAAATTAAAGGGAAGAATGTGGTTTGTGTGTTAAGTGGCAGCAACAACGACATTACCCGAATGGAGGAAATCAAAGAAAGAAGCTTGCTTTACGAAGGTTTAAAACACTATTTTATGGTTCGTTTCCCGCAGCGTTCGGGAGCTTTAAAAGAATTTGTAAACGATGTGTTGGATGCGGGTGATGACATTACCCATTTTGAGTACTACAAAAAGAGCAGCAGGGAAAAAGGCCCGGCAGTAATCGGAATCGAAGTACAAAATCCTACCGATTTACAAAGATTGCAAGAGAGAATGACCGAGCGCAACTTTATTTTTAAATACCTGAACGATAAAACGGACTTGTTTCAGTTCATAGTCTGAAATATTAGTTGATAACAATTAAAAAAAGCGATAGCCAGTAATTGGTTATCGCTTTTTTTGTGTCCAATTGTTTGATGATTTTCTTAGGGTGATTAACATTTTTTCAATGTAGGGATGTTGCATGCAAGGTCCCTACTGCATTTACCATTTTTCCGGATTGGAACGAATGTATTCCTCAATTCTGTTATATTCTTCCTGATTTCGAATGATTCTTTCATGGAAGCGGGCTAACCAGCTAAATGAATGGGAATCATTTAATCCGCACCATCGTGTTAGCGCAGATTTATAGGATCTGATTATTGCGGATAAACTCCCGGATTTTGGTGAGATGGATGCCATGTATTCGTTTTTATTTGATGTATCCGTAGGGATCTTGCATGCAAGATCCTTACTGCATGCAACGCCCTTACGGTTTACAATTCCAATTATTCCGTGGATATGATCTGGCATAATTACGAATTCTCCCAATTCAACATTCGGAAAATGTTTAGGGATCTCCAGCCAAAAGATCTGTGCCTGTTTTCCGATTACAGACAATTGCATTTCTTCATTCCTGATTTCACCGAAGAAATGCTCCCTGTTTTTTGTGCAGATTGTCACAAAATACCAGCCTGTATTGGTATAATCGTAGTTTCTTTTTCGGATATTTTTACGATTGGGATGCATCGATCTTTATTTATTTGTGATTGTGTGGTAGGGACATTGTGTGTTTGTATGGATCTTGCATGCAAGATCCTTACGGTTATCCTTGTATTTTTTTATCTATTGCAGTTCGGCTTTAGCCAACTGAAATTAAAATATTCCTTAAAGATTTGCTTTAGCATCATTTTCCTTTTGTAATCTCCTGTTAGCGAAGGGATCACAAAAAAAAAGGGCTTCACATGTTGCGAAACCCTTAGCTGTAGTTTTAAACCAATTCGGTATCTACTTCGTTTGTTTTGTAACGTCGTTTTACCAATTCATTGTTTTTAGCGATTAACTCGGCAATTGTTTTGGTGGTAGCCTCATAAACGGCAGGATTTACTTTTGCCATGGTGTTCATATAGCCCATCAAGTCATCATTAATCGTTGTGATGCCTTCTTTCTTCAATTGACTTGCTGAAGCCAAATCTTTCTTCACGCTCTCGCCTTTGGCTTGCTGCAAGGCTAAATTTTCAAAATCTTTTTGAGCTGCATCTAGATTTGCAACCGTTTCTGCGACCCCTTGCAGTTTTGATATAGCAGCTGCAACATCGGGTTTACTTAAATCGTTGAGTAAGGAGACAGTATCTGCCGATTCCTCGGAATAATCTTCTTTCTGTATGCTCAAACCATACTGCTCCAATACATTGTCTACTACCAGAGCCGCATTTTGTAGTTCAACAATAGGAATATGTACATAGCCTTCTACCAACTTAAACAAGGCTTTAATTTCCATATCGCGCACATGGTCTTTCTCTGCCAATTGAGAGTAAATCGTTAATCGCTTCAAAGCCTCGGTGAGTGCGGTGTTTATTGCACTTACTTTTGCAATAATAGAAGTTAAATAAGTGTCAGTACTCCAATCGTATTGTGAAAATGCTTTTAGAATAAGGCTTAATAATGCACTAAGGTCGCCATTGCGACTGGTTGTCTTAATTCTGGAAATCAATGTCATAACTTGTTATTTTAAATTAATATTTATGGATTATTCAACTGTTATTTTTGTTTTGTACTCAGTACATTGTGTAAAAACCCAAGTTTTCAAGCTTTGTACTCCCTACATTGTGTCAAAACCCAAGTTTTCGAGCTTTGTACTTAGTACATTGGGCAAAAACTTAAGTTTCCGAGCTTTGTATTCCCTACACGGAGTGAAAACCCAGGTTTTCAGGCTTTGTACTGAGTACACGTGGCAAAAGATCCATTTCTCTGTTTTTAACTATATGTTTATTGATCAAAAAACAATATTTTTCAATGTATGTTGATGTGTTTACTGATCAAAAACACTCGCGCTGTAGATCTATATCTCTTTTATAACAACTTATTTAAGTTTATTGTGCAGTGAGAATAACAAATATAGTATTTTTTTTAATTGAACAAAAAATAGTGATAAATATTGTTTTCATTTCTTCTATGATCAATAGTTTGTTGTGTTTTGCCGATTCGCCCCCTGCTACCCCTGCTTCCGTACGATTGCATCGTGTGGTTAAATCTATCAAGGAACGTGATGCAATGCCCTTACGGTTATCCTTGTGTTTTTATCTATTGCAGCTTTAGCCAGCTGAAAATAAAATATTCTTAGTGTTTTGTATGTAAAGGTTGGGGCTGTGCATTTTTTTTGCCGCAGAAAATATTAATCTTACTTTTACCCCTTGTTCAGCAAACCCATATCCCAATAAACATGTACAGAAGTGTCATTCTAACATTTTTTGTTTTACTAAGTCTGAATTCTTTCGGACAAAATGATTCTCTTGCATTTCAGTTTGCCGAGGCGAATAAATACATTGAAGCAAAAGACAGCATTGTTCAGGTAAAAAAGAACAAAATCGCTTTGCTTACAGATTCCCTGCAGCATTCCAATTTCGAGGACCGAAGAAACGAGGAGTACAATTTGTTGGTGAAACTGACCAAAGAATACGAGTATTTTGTTTACGATTCGGCGTTTCATTATGGGAATTTAGCATTGAAAACGGCCTACGGTTTACAGGAGGCATCAAAAATTGCCGAAGCCAAGTCAAATATCTCCCTGATTCTTCTGCTCCGTGGATTGTACAAGGAAACCATCGACAGTATTCAGACCATCGATCCGATGGCCTTGGATCAAAAAAAGCGCATTGATTTTTATTCTGCAGCTTATCGTGCCTATTACGATTTATCCAATTCCCGTTGGGGATATTATGCGCCCAAATACCGGAAAACAGGGAATTCATATGTGAAGAAAATTGCAGCAGAGGGTGATCCGGATTCTTTCGAATACATTCTGGCTTTGGCATTAAAAAGTCAAAATAATAACGCCAGTTACGATGTTCAAAAGTATTGCACATCCTTATTAAATAAAAAGGATTTAACCCCGCATCAGTCTGCGATTACCAACTGCATATTGGGGATTTCCTACTTAAAACTACAGGAAAAAGAAAAAGCAAAATATCATCTCTGTAAAGCTGTTGTTGGTGATATTCAGTCTGCCACAAAAGAAACACTGGCTGCGAAAGTATTGGCAGAACTACTTTTTCACGACGGAGATTTAGAGAAAGCAAACCGGTTTATCTCCGAAGCTCAAAAAGATGCTGTTTTTTACGGCAGTAATGCCCGGCAATTGGAGATATCATTCATCCGGCCCGATATTGAAGCTGCTGTTTTAAGCAAAGTAGAAAAGGAAAAAAAGATCATATCCAATATCTCTCTGATTGTATCTCTTTTGGCCTTGCTGTTAATTTCTTTTTCCATCATTATCTACCGGCAGGTAAAGGAATTGAAAAAAGCACGTAAAGAGATTTTGGAGAGCAATGGTAATCTTCGGCAATTGAATGAACAGCTTCGTGAGGTAAGTAAAATTAAAGAAGAGTATGTTGGTTACTATTTCAATTTTAGTTCTCAGTTTATCGGGAAACTGGAAGCAATGAAAAAAGCCGTTTCCCGCCAATTAATGACGAAACAGTACGATGCCATCGAATCGGAATTGAAAAATTACAATTCGAAGAAAGAACGCGAGAATTTGTTTGAAGATTTTGATCGGATTTTCCTGAAACTATTTCCTGATTTTGTAAATCGGTTCAATCAATTGTTCGAAGAAAAAGATCGAATCAGTTTAAAAGATTCTCAATGTTTAACTACCGATTTACGGATTTTTGCTCTGATCCGATTGGGCATAAACGACAATGAGAAAATAGCCGGGATTCTTAATTTTTCGGTGAATACCATTTATACCTATAAAACTAAAATTAGGAATCGCTCCATTTATCCGAATGAAGAGTTTGATTTAAAAGTGATGGCGATAAAGTCCGTTTAATCCATCTTTTTTTGAGAATTGGTTTTATTTTATTCTTTCATACATGATTATAGCTCCTGATAATTCTATGGAGTACTACTAACTAGGTGTTTCATTGGCATTTTTTTTAAAATTTATTTTTATTAATGTCACCTTACCCTAGCCCTCTCCTCAAGGAGAGGGAATTCCAATCTTCACTACGAATGAACTCCTCTTCTCCTGAAGCTACTCTTTATACACATCTTGTTGCTCTTGATTTTTTTCAACCAACAAGAAGTATAAAAAGGATAATATCAGGAATTAATACCCTTTTGCCTGTCGGCACTTCCCCTCAAGAAGGGAAGATTCTGTTTGTGAACGATTCTCCCATTTTAAGGGGAGATGTTCGAAGAACAGAGGGGTGCTTAGGTTTATAATCAAACTATTGCCTGGGAAAGCAAATATTTGTGAATAAAGAGTAGCTCCTCCAGGAGAAGGGGTTGGGGGATGAGGAATTTTTTATATTAAGTTCAAGTATTATCTCCAGTGAAGATTTTGAGCGCAAAAAGTGGTGATTAAGCCAGTTTAGCTCATTGTATCATCTTTATATCATCAATATTTTTCAAGGAATCTTATTTGTTCAATTGCCATAAAATGAAAGGATTGTATGTGTAGAGAGCTGAAATCCATCTATATTTGCAATTAGTATTTAGTTATTGAGCTTATTCTCTGGTTACTTTGATAATTATTCAGAACTTATAGAAATTAAGTAATGAAAACTCTTTATTGTCGTTTTTTAACCCCCAATCCCCTAATGGGGGCTCCCGATGCAAACACCCTCAATGTCTGCATCCGTAGAAAGTCCTCTTTAGGGGATTTAGGGGTAAATCCGTAAAGAATACGACATTTATTCATTCTTATTGCTTAACTATAGTTTGAACTTAATTAATACTAATCTTTTGATTCAATTAACTATGAATTTTAAATCAACACTGTGTTTTATTGCTGGTCTTGCAATGATATTGGCATCCTGTGCCAATGGCAAATTAGTCCGGAATGTTGAATCGCCCGATGGGAAAATTGGCGTTCAATTCAGTATGGTCGAAGGACAGGCCACTTACGAGGTTTTGTTCAATGGTAAAAAAGTAATTGAGCCGTCTACTTTGGGTTTCGATTTTCAGAACATGCCATCCATCGAAAAAGGATGGAAGATTGTCAGCTCACAACTTTCATCCAGTAACTCAACCTGGGAAATGCAGTGGGGCGAGAAAAGAGAGGTTGTGGATCATTTCAATCAATTAGTATTGAATTTAGAAGAAGAACAGGCTCCAAACCGAAAAATGAATTTGGTGTTTAAAGTATACAATGATGGTCTTGGGTTTCGTTATGAGTTTCCCGAGCAGGAAGCTATGCAAGAAGTTATCATTACCGATGAAAATACACAGTTTAATCTTACCGGCGATCACAAGGTATGGTGGATTCCAGGTGATTGGGACATTTACGAGCACTTATATCATACTACTTCGCTTACTGGTATCGATGCAATTGCATTGCGTTCCAACGACAATCTGGCTCAAACTTACATACCCGAAAATGCGGTGAACACTCCGGTTACTATGAAAACAGCAGAAGGTATTTATTTGAGTTTTCACGAAGCCAACCTTACAGATTATGCAGGAATGACTTTGAAAGTAAACAAAGAGAAATTGATGCTTGAAAGTGAATTGGTTGGATCGGACAGAACGGGTTACAAAGTAAAAAGAGCTGTTCCTTTTAACACACCTTGGAGAACCATTCAGATTTCTGAAAATGCAGGCGGTTTAATTGAATCCGACTTGATCGTAAACTTGAATGAGCCCAATAAAATTGGGTCGGTTGATTATTTTAAACCAATGAAATATGTTGGTATTTGGTGGGATATGCATCTGGGAACCAAATCGTGGGATCTGGCCAGCGGCAAGCACGGTGCAACAACCAAATATGCGAAGGAGTTAATCGACTTTGCTTCGGAAAATAAGATTGGTGGTATTTTGGTAGAAGGATGGAACACCGGTTGGGAACATTGGATTGGTTTTGAGGATCGCGAAGGAGTTTTCGATTTTGTTACTCCTTATGCCGATTACGATTTAAAGGAAGTGGTTCGTTACGGAAAAGAAAAAGGAGTAGAGTTGATCATGCATCACGAAACCTCAGCTGCCCCAAGAACTTACAATCAACAAATGGATACAGCCTATCAGCTAATGAACTCATTGGGAATTCATTCGGTGAAAACAGGCTATGTTGGCAAAATTATTCCAAAAGGAGAATATCATCACGGACAGTGGATGGTAAACAATTACCGGAGAGCTGTTGAAACCGGTGCTAAATACCAGGTTGCGGTTAACGCTCACGAGCCAATAAAAGCAACGGGTTTGCGCCGAACTTATCCAAATATTATTTCGCGTGAAGGATTGCGCGGACAGGAATTTAATGCCTGGGCAAGCGATGGTGGAAATCCTCCGGAGCACCTTTCAATTGTAGCATTTACACGAATGTTGGCAGGGCCTATCGATTATACGCCCGGTATTTTCAATATCAAGTTAACACCTCACAAACCAAACAATCAGGTGAATACTACTTTGGCGCAGCAATTGGCATTGTATGTGGTAATTAACAGTCCTATTCAAATGGTTCCCGATTTAATTGAGAATTACAAAGGAAACGATGCATTCCAGTTCATTCGCGACGTAGCCGTAACCTGGGAAACCAGCAAGGTGTTGAATGGTGAAGTGGGTGATTTTGTGACCATCGCCCGTAAGGATCGTAATTCTGAAAATTGGTTTGTAGGATCAATAACCGATGAAAATGCCCGCGATATGGATATAGATCTGAACTTTCTTACTCCAGGGAAGAAATACAAAGCAACACTCTATTTGGATGGTGAAAATGCTCAATGGGATCAAAATCCAACCGAGTTTCAGATCCTAAATAAAGAGGTAGATAACACGTCGAAATTGGAATACCATTTGGCTGAAGGTGGTGGCGCAGCCATTAGTTTGATAGAATTATAAGACTTAGAATTATTATTGTGTTAAAGAGGGTGTCCAAAAAGGAATATTTTGTACTGGATTGTCATGTTGAGCGAAGTCGAAACATCTGTTTTTCAAAGTGAAAGATTCTTCGTCCCGATTCATCGGGATCAGAATGACAATAGAACAATACTTTTTGGACATCCTCTTTTTGTTTATTACTGTAACCTCACCCAGCCCTCTCCTGAAGGAGAGGGAATTCCAATCTTCACTACGAATGAACTCCTCTTCTCCTTCAGCAACTCTTTAAACACATCTTGTTGCTCTTGATTTTTTTCAGCCAACAAGAAGTATAAAAGGATAATATCAGGAATTAACACTCTTTTCCCGACGTGTCGGGATCGGCACTTTGTTCACAATATTATTTCAAATTGCGTTCACAATCTCCACTGCGTTACGGTACCCTCAAGAAGGGAAGATTCTGTTTGTGAACAATTCTCCCATTTTAAGGGGAGATGTTCGAAGAACAGAGGGGTGCTTAGGTTTATTATCAAACTATTGCCTGGGAAAGCAAATATTTGTGCATAAAGAGTAGCTTCAGGAGAAGGGGTTGGGGGATGAAGTTTCTCTTAAAATGAATTCAAGTCAATCAGGATAATTAAATTTTAACAATGACTCTGCGCAGTTTTAAATTATTATTGTGTTAAAGTGGCATTCCTTTTTTTAGGAATGTCACTTTTTTTGTAGCTTCACGGAAACTTAAATATTACGAATCAATTGTGTCCTAAATGTTTTTGAGGATTGGTTTTAATTTATTCGTTTAGATAGGATTAAAGCCAATGATTACTTTTTTGGATATTATTTAGATTGCAGCCTTGATTTTTTTGCTTCCGTTTTTGTATTAAGACAAAAAATGAAGTCGGGTTTGGGCGGAAAGCCCAATTGATAACATCCATTGGGACAATATTAATTATGAATATTTAAAATTAAGAATGCTGTTTTACCATACTTTCTATTACATAGAAAGACCAAAAGTTTACACCAAATAATATTCACACACTAACTTATAAATTGAAATGTTAAAATTCAATCTTAAAATTGTGGCATTTTGTCTTATTCTATTTGGGACAATGAAAAGTGCTCAGGCCGAAAAGGATGTTCGTTTAATGAGATATCCTGATATCAATAAAAATTTAATTGCCTTTGTTTATGCGGGCGACATTTGGACAGTAGATTCCGATGGAGGTGATGCCAAAAGATTGACTTCGCACAAAGGAATGGAATTGTTTCCTAAAATCTCTCCTGATGGGCAATGGATTGCCTTTTCTGCTGAGTATTCGGGGAGCCGTCAGGTTTATGTAATGCCTTCAACAGGAGGAACACCTAAGCAGTTAACTTATTACAATTCGGTTGGAATGATGCCCCCTCGTGGTGGATTTGATGATGCCATTTTAGACTGGAATCCGGATAGCAAATCCATTTTGGTGCGTATGAATCGTACTCCTTTTGGAGAGCGAAACGGAACCTATTATCAGGTAAATATTGATGGCGGATTGGAACAGGCATTACAAATTCCTGAAGGGGGATTTGGAGTGTTTTCACCGGATGCAAAAAAAATATGCTATGCCCCAATCAGTCGCGAGTTTCGTACCTGGAAGCGTTACAAAGGAGGTAGAGCTGCCGATTTATGGATTTATGATTTGGAAAATGATCAATCGGAGAGAATTACAAAATTTGTAGGTTCCGATCAAATTCCTTCCTGGTATAAAAATGCCATTTATTTTGCATCAGATCGAGATTTAAAATTGAACATCTATAAATATGATGTGGACAGCAAAGAGATTACTCAGATGACTCATCATAAAACATTTGATGTAATGTGGCCATCGGGTGAAAACGGACAGATTGCTTATGAGAATGGTGGTCAATTGTTCAAATTAAATCTGGAAACAGGGAAAGAGGAACGCGTTGTTGTGAACATCAATTTCGATAATCCGAATACCTTGCCTTATTATAAGAATGTAAAAGATTTTATACAAAGTGTTGCCGTTTCTCCTTCAGGAAAACGTGCTTTGTTTGATGCTCGCGGCGATATTTTTTCGGTTCCTGCCAAGAACGGACCAAGTATCAACTTAACACAAACTCAGGGAGTTCGGGAAACTGCTCCAAGCTGGTCACCAAACGGGAAATACATTTCTTATTACTCCGACGCTACTGGGGAATACGAAATTTATCTTTTGGAGAATAAAAAAGGAGCAAAAGCAAAACAAGTTACTTTTGGTTCGTCAGCATGGATGTATGATGCCAAATGGTCGCCTGATAGTAAGTACATGTTATTTTTCGATCGGACTTTGAAGTTGAAATGTTTAAATGTTGAAAGCGGAGAAGTTAAAATAGTTGATGTTGCCAGACGAAATGAAATTACTGAATTCTCGTTTTCGCCCGATTCGCAATGGATTGCCTATGTGAAAGACAGTAATAATGATCAGGGAGCAGTTTGGGTTTACAATATCACGACCGGAAAGAATTATCATTTAACGGATGATACTTTTGGTGATTCATCACCGGTATTTTCGAAGGATGGAAACTTCATCTTCTTTTTATCAAACCGTGATTTTAACCTTGATTTTTCAAGCTTCGAGTTTGATTATTTGTACAACAATGCAACCCGGATTTTTGCCATGTCGTTAAAGGCAGACGGACCTAAATTGTTTGCTTTAAAAAATGATGTTGAAGAGGTGAAAGAAGATAAACCTGTTGTTGACGAAAAGAAAAAAGTGAAAAAGGATGATGCTAAACCTGAAGAGAAGGTCAAAGTTGAAATTGATTTTGAGGGCATATCCAATCGCATTACAGCTTTTCCTTTATCATCAGGAGATTACGAGAATCTGGAAGCTGTTGAAGGAGGAATCTTATATACCAGCGATAGAGCCTTACATCATTATATCATAGAAAAAGAGAAGGATGAAGTGATTTTAGATAAGGTTTCCGGTTATTCTTTAGCTGGAAATGGTGATAAATTCTTGTATTGGGCAGGTGCTGCATATGGAATTACCGATTTGTCTGCTGGTCAGTCGGCCGATGCCGGCAAACTCCAATTGGATGATTTGGACATGAAGATTGATCCTAAAAAGGAATGGAATCAGATTTACACCGATGGATGGCGTATTTTTCAGGACTTCTACTATGTGAATAACATGAATGGTGTAGATTGGGCGCAAATTAAAGCCAATTACAATCTATTGGTGCCATATGTAAGTCATCGTGCCGATTTGGATTACATTTTGGGAGAGATCATTTCGGAAACCAACACCGGACATTGCTATGTGAACTATGGCGATTTCGAAAAAGTGAAAGCTGTGGAAACAGGATTGTTAGGAGCAAAATTAAAAGCTGATACAAAAAACGGTAAGTACATCATCTCTAAAATTTATCAGGGCGAAAACTGGACTCCTAACCGACGATCACCCTTAACCGAGCAAGGTGTTGATGTAAAAGAAGGTGATTATTTACTAAGCATTAATGGCCACGAGTTAAGTACTGACGTGAATCCTTATCTTTATTTGGAAGATCAGGTGGGTAAAATGGTGGAGATTACCGTGAACAGCCTGCCCGGTTTTGAGGGAGCAAAAACCTATACCATTAAACCAATTGAAAGTGAATTGGAATTGATGTATCTGAATTGGGTGAACGAGCGCCGCGAGATGACAGACAAATTATCCGGAGGTAAGATTGGATATATCCATGTTCCCAATACCGCAGTGGAAGGCAACAGGGAATTGAACCGAGGCATGTATGCATATCACGATAAACAAGCCTTAATTATTGACGATCGTTACAATGGCGGTGGATTTATTCCTGATCAAATGGTCAGTCTTTTAGATCGTAATGTATTGTCTTACTGGCACCGAAGAGGTCTTGAGGCGAATCAAACTCCTGCAGTTGCCCACGATGGACCAAAGGCAATGCTGATTAATTCTTACTCATCTTCAGGAGGAGATGCGTTCCCATATTATTTCAAGAAAAAAGGTCTTGGCAAATTGATAGGAACCCGCACTTGGGGTGGATTAGTGGGTATGTCGGGCAATGCCGGATTAGTTGACGGCGGCTACATTGCTGTTCCCCGCTTTGGCATTTTCGATGAGAATCAGAAATGGATCATCGAAGGAGTTGGCATGTATCCTGATGTAGAAGTGTACGATGAACCACATTTAGTAGCTAAAGGAATTGATCCTTCACTGCAAAAAGCAATTGAAATGCTGATGAAGGAATTAGAGAACAAACCAGCAAAAGAGGTGACAGATCCTGCTGATCCAAATCGTTCCAATTGGATTGAAGTGGATGTGAAATAATAGATGAACAAAGTCTTAAACTATAAAAGGAGCATCATTCGGTGCTCCTTTTTGTCTGTATAAAATTTGGTAAGATAATTTCAGGAATCAAACCCTTTCGTATTATTTCAAATTGCTTTTACGATCTTCACTGCGTTGCGGTTTCCTTTCAGGGGAAAGATTCAATGCAAAAACACATACAAAAGTTAAAAGTGGTGAATTCTCACATTTTAATGGGAAGATGTTCGAAGAAAAGAGGGGCGCTTGTATTTACAAACAAACCTTTTTTTTTGAAGAAGTAAAAAAGGTTTTTTCACCCCCAAAAAAACACTTAAAAACACGTAAAAATAAGAATACGACAAAAAAGATAATAACTAGTAAGCATAATGGATAATAGGTCGATATTTATTATTATTTTCATCCAAAATAAAAAACAATAATTATGATACTACAAATTTCAGATTGGTGGAGTTCAATGGAAATGGTGGAAAAGATTTTCTGGAGCATTTCAGTCCCATTTTCTCTTCTGTTTCTAATTCAGATCGTACTTACTTTTGTAGGTGGCGATATTGATGATATGAGTGCTGAAGGAGATGCAGATGCTGTTGTGGAAGGAGATGCCGGAATTGATTTTCAGTTTATAAGCCTAAAGAACCTGATTGCCTTTTTTGCTGTATTCGGTTGGACGGGTATTATTTGTTTGGATATGGGTTTAGGAGCCGGTGTCTCTGCATTAATCGCTACTCTTGCTGGTTTGGCAATGATGTTAATTATGGCTTCTATTTTGTATTTTATGGGAAAACTGGTCGAAGAAGGAACCTTAAATATAAATAATGCCAAGGGAAAAATCGGCAATGTTTATTTGTCTGTACCGGCCAATAGAAAAGGAATGGGAAAAGTACAAATTGAAGTGCAGGGGCTTCAAACTTTGGATGCGGTTACCGATAGTGATTCAGATATTCCTACCGGTGCAGTAATTCAGGTTGTAGATGTTTTAAATGATCAAATTTTAATTGTAAAACCTTATTAAATAAACTATTAATAATAAGTTATCATGGGAGAATATGTTGTTCTATTAATTGCGGTCGTTGTAATTGCCGTTTTTTCTTTAATTGTATCGTTTTTTAAGAGATACAAAAGGTGTCCGTCCGACCGTGTTTTGGTTGTGTATGGAAAAGTTGGTAAAGGAGTAGATACCGAATCGCGTTCGGCCAAGTGTATTCATGGTGGTGCAGCCTTTATTTGGCCGATTATTCAGGATTATGCCTTCTTGGATTTAACACCGCTTTCGATTGAAATCAATTTGAAAAGTGCTTTGAGTAAGCAAAACATTCGTGTGGATGTACCTTCTCGTTTTACAGTAGGAGTTTCTACAGAAGGAGGAGTAATGACTAATGCTGCTGAGCGGCTATTAGGATTGTCTCAGGCAGATATCAGTAATTTGGCTAAGGATATTATTTTCGGTCAGTTACGTTTGGTAGTTGCTACCATGGATATTGAGGAAATCAATAGCAACCGTGATAAATTCCTTGCAGCAGTATCAAATAATGTTGAGGCTGAATTGAAAAAGATTGGTTTGAAACTGATCAACGTGAATGTTACGGATATCAACGATGAATCGGGATATATTGAAGCACTAGGTAAGGAAGCTGCGGCTAAGGCAATAAATGATGCCAAGAAAAGTGTTGCTGAGAAAAACCGTGATGGTTCTATTGGTGAAGCAAATGCACATCAGGCACAACGTGTGCAGGTTGCTGCTGCTGATGCATCGGCAGTTGAAGGAGAGAATACGGCAAAAATTACCATTGCCAATTCGGATGCGCGCAGAAGAGAGAGAGAAGCAGAAGCAGAACGTTTGGCTTCGGCTGCAGAGAAAGTAACTCAGGCGCGTGCTTTAGAGGAAGCTTATGCTGCTGAACAATTGGCTGAAAATGCCCGTGCAACCCGTGATAAAGCAACACAGACTGCTAATGTCGTGGTGCCTGCCGAGATTGACAAACAAAAAATTGAAATTGCTGCTGAGGCAATTGCAGAACAAACCCGTCGACATGCGAAAGGGGAGGCTGATGCGATCTTCATGAAAATGGAAGCAGAAGCGAAAGGTATTTATGAGATTCTGAGCAAGCAGGCTCAAGGTTTCGACAAACTTGTTCACGCTGCCGGCAGCGATGCTAAAGATGCAGTAATGTTAATGATTGCTGATAAGTTGCCGGAATTGGTTAAAACCCAGGTTGATGCTATCAAGAATATCAAGATTGATAAGGTTACTGTTTGGGAGAATGGAAACGGAAAAGATGGCAAAACATCTACCGCTAACTTTATGCAGGGCATGATGGGATCTATTCCTCCGATGGAAGAACTTTTCAAAATGGCTGGAATGGAACTGCCAAACTACTTGGGTAAAAAAGTAGAAGAAGGTGAAACCGTTGAATTCGACGATGTTTCGGATACAAAAGAAAAAGAAGAGAAATAAGCATATTTTTTTTAATATTGGAAAGGAGTGCCGGTTGGTGCTCCTTTTTTCATATTTATTCTTTTGATTTTTATTCATAGGATTTGACCCTATGTGGATACTATATTTCTTTTCATTGATTCTAAATCGATCAAGTTTTAGATTAATTACGGAAATTTTGACTGACAGGTAAATGATATCATTTTAAAGGTGAAAGAATAGTATATATATTGTGTTAAAAATCATTAAGAAAATTGTTAAATAGCTAATTATTTCTTTAATTTATAAAAGTTACACTTATGTTGTGTATTTTGTACTACAAATCACTAAAACAAATCACAAATGATTAAGAATTTATTTAGCAAAATGAGTCTTTGTACAGTTTTGGCACTAATGGGAACAGGAATGTTGTCGGCTCAAAACAATACAGAAGCTAAACTTCCTATGGATCCGAATGTGAGAACCGGGAAATTAGACAATGGTCTTACCTACTATGTTAGGCATAACGAAGAGCCTAAAGACCGGGCAAGCTTTTACATTGTTCAGAATGTGGGTGCAGTATTGGAAAATGACAGTCAGAATGGGTTGGCTCATTTTCTGGAGCATATGGCTTTTAATGGAACTGAACATTTTCCAGGAAAAGGTGTTCTTAATTATTTAGAGAAATACGGCGTAGCATTCGGTCGTAATATTAATGCTTATACCAATGTAGATGAAACTGTTTACAATTTAAGTAATGTTCCAACTACGAATGAAAATCTTCTGGATTCTACCCTTTTAGTACTGCACGACTGGTCGAATTACTTAAGTCTCGATGGAGAGGAAATTGACAGCGAACGTGGAGTAATTCATGAAGAATGGAGAACCCGCCGATCTGGAGGAATGCGTGTTTATTTAGAAAAAAACAAACTCGTTTATCAAGGCTCTAAATATGAAAAACGTGATGTTATTGGAGATCTTAATGTCATTGATAATTTTGACCATCAGGTAATCAGAGATTTTTATCACGATTGGTATCGTACCGATTTGCAGGCCATTATTGTAGTTGGAGATATTGATGCAGAGAAATTTGAGCAAAAAATAAAGGATATGTTTGCACATATTCCTGCTGTTGAAAATCCGGAAGAAAGAGTGTATTTCGAGGTTCCTGAAAATAAAGAGCCAATTGTTGGTGTAATTACAGATCCTGAAGCCAGCAGAATTAGTTTTGAAATTGTTTACAAACACAAAGCGACTCCTTTTGCCGAAAAAAATCTAAACTATTATCGCAAGCTTTTAATCGAAGATCTTTATTCAAGTGTATTGGGAGATCGTTATAACGAACTGCTTCAAAAAGGGAATGCACCATTTATAACCGGTTATGCCGCATACTATAACAAAGCCCGAAAAATGGATGTTTTTCAAAATGGAGTTACCCTTAAAGAGGATAATATTTTGGGCGGAATTGAAGTGCTTTTGAAAGAGACAGAAAGAGCCAAAAGATATGGTATAGTGACTTCTGAATTGGAACGTGCTAAAACGGCTATGTTGAGTAAAATGGAAAGAGCTTATAAAGAAAGGAACAAGCAGAACAATGATCGTTTGGTTCGTGGCTATCAGCAAAATTATTTAACCAATGAGCCTGTTCCTGGAATTGAGTTTGAGTTCGAAGCAATGAAACAATTATTACCTGGTATTAGCGCAGAGGAAGTAAGTGCGATTTCAAAAGGATGGGTTACGGATGAGAATGAGGTGATTACCTTGTCGGCTCCTGAAAAAGAAGGATTACAATTGCCAACTAAGGAGCAATTACTTGCAGTGGTTGCAAAAGTGAAACAAATGGAACTAAAACCGTATGAAGATAAGGTAGTAAACGAACCTTTAATTTCAGAGCAGCCTAAAGCAGGAAAGGTTGTGAAAGAATCTAATTTAAAGGGATTTGAAGCTGCCGAGTGGACATTGGCTAATGGCGCAACAGTTGTTGTGAAAAAAACAGATTTCAAAGAGAATGAAATTAGTATGCAAGCTTTTAGTAAGGGAGGAAATTCATTATACAGTGTAAAAGATTTGCCTTCGGCTGAAATGCTTGGCGGCTTTGTTTCGAATTTTGGATTGGGCAAATTTGATCAGGTTAGCCTTCAAAAATTATTGACAGGTAAAGAGGTTAAGGTATCACCATATGTAGGTGAATTATCAGAAGGACTTAATGGGAATTCATCTACAAAGGATTTTGAGAGCTTATTGCAGTTGGTGCATATGTATTTTGAGCAGCCACGTTTCGATCAGGAAGCTTTTAATGCATTGAAAGGAAGATATATGGCTTATGTGGCCAATATGGGAGCTGATATAAATAAGGCGTTTAGTGATTCCGTATCAATGACTTCTACCAATCACAATCCAAGAACAATTCTGTTTGATACAGATATGATTGACAAATTGGATTTTGAGACGATGAAACGCATTTATCAGGAGCGGTTTGTTGATGCCAGCGACTTTACATTTGTTTTTGTAGGGAATATTGATGCCGCGGAAGCAAAACCAATGATAGAAGAATACTTGGGAAGCATTAAGGATATCGACCGTGAGGATAACTGGAAAGACAATGGTGTGGATTATCCTGAAAAAGATACTTATACCCATTTTGACAGAGAGATGGAAACTCCTAAAACAACCATTGAAATTGATTTTCATGGTGATATTGAATATTCAAAAGAAAATTCAATATTGATGGATGTGGTTGCCAAACTTTTAGATAAGAGATATCTTGAGGTGATTCGTGAAAAAGAAGGTGGATCTTATGGTGTGGGAGTTGGTGCTTCGGTTGATAAATTTCCTCGGGAAGAGTATAAATTAGTGATTCGTTTTGATACAGATCCTGCCAAGGCTGAAAAATTAAAAGGAATTGTTTATAACGAGGTTCAGGCTCTTTTCAACGAAGGTGTTAAGGAAGATGACTTACACGAAGCAAAGAAAAATTTCATTAAGGTTCATCAGGAGAATCTTCGTAAAAATGGCTATTGGTTAAATACGATCAATCGTTACTATGTGTACGATGAGGAAATGATGAGTACAGAAGATTTCGAAAGCATGATCAACTCAATTTCAAAAGAGAAGGTTGAGAATTTTGCTAAAAAGTATTTTTCAACACCTGCAAAAATTGAAGTGGTGATGTCTCCAAAATCAAAAGAGATTTAATTCCAATTCATTAGTATAATAAAAAGGATGCTCATAAATGGGCATCCTTTTTTTTCGCTTTCTAAATCCCCTTCATAAGAGAGGATAAAGGAGTGCTTTGCTCTTTTCTACTTATTCCCTTAAATGATTACTGTTCATTGATAACGGTTAATTGCACATCCATCCATTCTTCCAAAGTGTTCAAAATTTCTTTCTTCATTTCAGGAGGAAAGCTGTTGATTCTTGATCTGTGAGATCCTTTGGGATTCACAAATTTTTTGCATTTGTCATTTCCTTTCAGATCAACTGCTGTTGCCGACCAAGTATCGTTCTCACCATATATGAACAATATTTTTTCCGCATCAGTCTGCAGCCATTTGTTAATTTTAATCATCGATGAGGCATCAAATTTCCGGATAGGTTCATTGGGGAAAGTAAAATCGAAAGTGATATCCTTTTCATCGTTCAGGTATTGTTTGAAAGGAGCAATTTCGTAGCTATACATTCCAATCTCGGTTAATGCCTGATGATAAAATGCAAGAAGCGGTTTGATGTTGCTTACATCGAAAAAATCGATACTTGATACTTTAAACAAATGCTCGAAAAGCTCTTTAGAATTGGCATTTTTATTGGGAATGCTGTCAATTCCGCCCCACTGCCAATAGGCAAATGGATATTCTAGAATACTTAAATCAAGTGCCCTTTCCAGACCCATAGAGAAAGAATAGTTCTTCTCTTTTGCATAGGCATCAGCAAGAGGAAGTAATTTTTCTCTGTTAGTAAAGCAAGCCAGCTGAAATTGATAAATCTGATCTCTGGTTTCTTTACTGCCTACACTGGCAAGGCGTTCGTGGATTCGTTTGTCTTCGCGAGCCAGATTAAGTGGTGCAACATAAGGAACACTAACATCAACATCATCAGGATAAAAATATCTGTGAAAAATAGTTGTTTGCCCTCCTTTACTGATTCCGGTCGACAGCCATTTTTTAGGATATATTTTACGCAAAGCCTGAATGATTACGTGCTGATCGGCAGCCGCTTGTTTGATGTTTAGGTATTGCCAATTCAGACTATCGGGCATTGAATTTTTAAAGTAACGGTGCTCAATGGTCAATTGATTAGCATTCAATAGTTTGCTCAACTCCCCAGCCTTTTCAGACCAAATTTGATAACCTTCCAGTTCCACAACCATAGGCTGATCGAAAGACTGATGACCCAATAAGACCCGTTGTTGAAATGTTCCCGCTTTGGGATTTTGATGATCGAGATCTTGTGTAAAATAGAGTTCGTAATACGCTGCAAAAGTAGAGTCTCCGGCAATCTTTTTTACACTTACTCCTGGGATTTCCTCAAGTTGGGTCAGCAGATTTTTTGGTTTTGTTTGTCCGCAGGAGATGCTGCCAACTATAAGAAATCCAATCAGAAGGAATGTAATTTGTTTAAGTTTCATTGATTAGTAATTTTAGAAAATATAGGGCGTGTTAATGATAATTTTTAGATTCTTTCTCTTTCTACATCAGCAATGCTTTTAGGAATAGGTTTTCCTAACAAACGGGCACCATCAGGAGTAATTAAGAAATCTTCTTCATTCCTAATGCCTCCAAAGTCTTTGTATTGTTCCACTTTATTGTAATTAATGAATTCTTCGAATCGTTTTTCGGCTTTCCACATGTCTATTAATTCAGGAATAAAATAGATTCCCGGCTCAATGGTTAATACAAATCCCGGTTCAAGTTCTCTTCCCAGGCGCAATGATTTTAGTCCAAACAGAGTGCTTTTTGCCTCGCCGTTGTAACCAACACAAACCTCGCCTAAATTTTCCATATCATGAACATCCATTCCCATCATATGCCCTGTACCGCATTGAAAGAATAAGGCGTGCGCTCCTTGTTGAACAGCATCTTCAACATTTCCTTTCATAAAACCCATTTGCTTCATTCCTTCGGCAACAGTTCGGCATGCAGTAAGATGAACATCTTTAAATTTAGTACCGGGTTGCAATTTTGCAATGGCAGCATTGTGTGCATTCAAAGCAATCTCATAAATTTCTTTTTGGCGGGTTGTAAATGTTTTATCTACAGGAAATGTACTCGACATATCACCCGAGTAATGCATTCCATTTTCAGCACCACAGTCAAGCAATACCATATCGCCGCTTTTTAATGTATTGCCATGATAATGGTTGTGAAGTGTTTGTCCGTTTATAGTTGCAATTGTTGGGAAAGATGGTTGTCCACCCATGCTGATTGCTATTTCCTGAACTTTGGCAGCAATTTCATATTCTTTCATGCCCGGGCGAGCCATACGCATGGCTGCAAGATGCATTTCTGCTGTAATGTTAACAGCCTCTTCAATTTGAATGATCTCTTCGGCTGATTTGTAATTTCTTTGATTTACAACCGCCTGAATGAATTCAGAAGATGCATTTTTTACTGAAATATTGGGATGAACATTCAATAAGGACTGTAATTTAATTTGATGTTCAGGACGGTAAGAGGGCAGGTGATGTACTCTTTGTCCTTTTGTCAAAGCTTTTTCAAGATATGTTTTTAATTCTGACTGGGGAGCTGTCTCTTTAATTCCAACAGCTTCGCTTTTCTCTTTTATGGTAGGCTGGGTACCCATCCAAACAATATCATCAATGGTTAATTCATCGCCGAAAATAATTTCACGATTTTCATCGATATCTATAATTGCATTTAGTCCGGCATAATCGGAACCAAAGAAATATAGAAAGGTACTGTCCTGACGGTAATGATAAGTATTGTCAGCATAGTTCATTCCACTTTCGTCGTTGCCAAGAAAAAGCAGGATTCCTGATTTTACGTCAGATTTAAGTTTGTTTCTTCTGTTGATATAGGTTTCTTTTGAGAACATCATTATGGGTATTTGGTTAATTAATATATATTATTGCGTATTTGTTTAATTACCTGAACGAATTGGTAAATTTAAACAGGATGTAATTTATTTGTTCAATGAGGAAACTATTAAATTATGCCTTCGGGATACAAGAATCTCACTAAAGGACATTATCAGTTAGAATGCACAGAACAAAATAAGTTGTGAAAAGAGGTATTGGGGAGATTTAACAAATCCAACATTCGAACAAACCTTTGTACGAACAATTGTAAAGAAGTATAAATTCGTTAAAACAAAACATGATAAGCTTGTTGATTCGGAGTAAATTTATAAAAAACAAATTAGTTTATTGGTGTATTATTTTTAAAATGAGTTTAAACTGCATTAAGTTCTTTTTTAAAGCTGAAAAAAAATTATATGAAACGTCCATGTATAAAGCTTTCTACACACAGGGAGATGATTATATGGTAAGTTCTCCCGAAACAAGTTCGGGACAGGCTATATGGCAAAAGTTTAAAATTATAATCATATGAATTTAAGTATGATTGGAATAATTACAGGGACTAATATGGTAAGTACTATTCCACTAAAAACGGCTATGACAGCATATTCTTTTCCTGAATAGCGTACAATAATCGGCAGGGTTGTATCCATTGCAGTTGCGCCGCCAGATGCAATCCCGGCTAATTTTCCAAAGTATTTTACAAATAAAGGAGTTGCTAAAAGAGTCAGTATTTCCCTGATGATGTTTGAAAGAAGAGCAATAACACCCAGCGTATCGCTATGGAATTCTGTAATAATAACGCTTGATAAACTATAGTAGCCAAATCCGGCTCCCACAGCCATTGCTTCACCAATACTAATATTCGAAAGCAAAACGGAAACAGCAGAAACTCCAAGAAGAGATCCTGTAATGACTGATAGAGGAACCAAAATAATCTTGATGTTCACCTCACGAATTACTTTCCACGAACCGCGATCGGTTCCAATGCCCACACCCACTAAAAACATCAGTAAATAAAGAGCATATATACTGAAATCTCCTTCTAAAAGGGAGGAAGGTAAAAAGCGTGTTAGTCCAAGGATTAAGCCCAGAATAAAGAAGCCCAGAATTATTAAACTGCCTTTCATGTGTCTAAATTTGTTTTTTATTGCCACATAGCCTGTTCCGAACTTGTTTCGGGAGAACTTACCATGCTGAGATAATCATCTATTTCTTTTTGAAAAATAGGATATAGGTAAAATAGGCACAAAGTAAAGAACCTAAAACAGCTCCGATTGTAAGGACCAAAGCTTGTATTCCAATAGAATCAAGATTGTTTAGTATTTGTTTATTGGTTCCAACACCTATCCCCAAAAGAAAAAGTAAAAGGAAGATTGAAAAGGAAGTTAAAACGCCTGTAATTTTAATGATCTTTGGTCTGTTGCCAATGAGGAGACCAATTCCGATTCCTAAAATCATTATGGATAAAACAATGATGATGTCTGTTAGCATAGTCGTGACAATCTTATTAAAATAAGTTTTGAAATCTGAGCCTGCAAGATTGGTTTTTTCTTTCAGATAATAAAATTGTAATGGCAGATAGTTTGTTTTTAGTGTAACGCGATTATTTCAGGAGGAGACACAGTCAATAAAAAAGGCTGAATCTTTTCGAAACAGCCTCTTATCTATTTTTTTAGAAAATAAGTTTGTAGTTTGTCTGATGCTGGTACACTTCGCCGGGTTGTAACCACCCCTGTTTAAAGTTCGCATGATTGGGAGCATCAGGATATCCCTGAGCTTCCAAAGCCACACCTGAGAAAGAACCGAATTTTCCTGCTGCGATGTATTTACCTGTGTAAACCTGTAAACCAGGGAATGTAGTTGCAACTTCCATTGTCACTTCACCATTTTTATCAGAAAGTTCAGCTACTTTTCTTGGCGTTTCGGTCGATTTGCCAAAAGCAAAACAGTCGTCGTAGTTCTCAATGTCTTCTATGTCCCGGTCTATCTGCTTTTTAGTTCTAAAGTCGAAAAGAGTATTCTTGATGTTGTATATTTTGCCGCTTGGAATCAACAGATCGTCTGTTTCTAAAATAAACTCAGTATCAATCTGAAGTTGATGGTCTAAGATACTCTCAAAATTGTCTGATAAGTTAAAATAGGCGTGTTGAGTTAGATTAACCGGAGTTGTTTTATCCGTTACAGCTTTGTAATGAATCTGCAATTCGTTATCATCAGTCAACTTATAAATTACCTCAGTATTTAAATTGCCGGGAAAATTTTCTTCTCCGTCGGGACTCAGGTAAGTTAATTTTAAATCAGTATTGTTACCGATTTCGGCTTTCCATACTTTTCGGTCAAAGCCAATGTTTCCACCATGCAAGTGATGTATTCCATGGTTGCATGGAAGTTGGATTTCTTTTTCATCAAGCGTAACTAATCCTTTGTTAATTCGATTTCCAAACCGACCAATTAAAGCACCAAAATACGGATAGTTTTTAAGGTATTCCTCATTTGTATACTCTTCAAGCGAATCAAAACCCAGTACAATTTCTCTCTCCTCATTGGGCAAAGGAAGGGTGAATGAGGTAAGAATACCACCATAATTGGTGATTTTTGCTGTCAGGCCATTTTTATTTCGGAGGGTGTATAGTTGTACATTTTCTCCATCACGAGTCAATCCAAAATCAATTACATCTATCATTTAAAAAGTTGTTAGTTTTATTCAGAAGCCCGAAAGTAAAACAAAATATCCACTTTTCATTTTAGAAAGGGGATTTTTCACAAATTAATTAACGTAAAGGCAATCAGAGGAATGGAGAGTTAAATCAGCTCTTTAGCATAATCAGTTTTTTAATGAGGATGTAAACAGTTGCTTTTGTTAAAGTATCACTATCCCTTCGATGTGCTGTGCTTTCATGTAAATATCGATTACATCATCAGCTGATTCCATCTCTTTTTTCACAGTAATTCCTATGAATTTTAAGTCTTTGGAAGTTTTAAACGAAAATTCAGTTTCAGGTGGGAAAAGTTCCTTAACAGCCTTTACTTTTTCATCTGAATTGGGAATGATAAATTTAAACATGTATAATGAAGGCCAGGTTAAGGACTCCATGAGTTGATATCTAAGTTTTGCGTATTTTTCTTTTTCCATTTTGTGTTCAAATAAAATTGGTGGTCAAAAATCGGAATTTTTTTTGAATTTACTGGTTTTTGAAAACCGAATGTTCAAATAGAAACGAATAAAACCCGCTATATGTTTCACTGAAAGTTTAAATCGGGATGTTTGTCGAAATCCTTATGAAAATTTTAAAATCGGTTAAGATTATCTCATAAATACCTATCTTTATGCATTATAAATAAAAATTACTGATCGTAAATATTCTTGTTAAGAAACTCCAAATAAATTTTATAAATGAATCGGAAAATAACCATCGTTTTACTGGTAATTGCAACATTGGCAATTTCTTTTGCCGCTATGAAAGGCTTAAGCAGTTTAAAAGAATCTCCTAAAAAGAATTTAGATAAAAAAAAGCTGCCACTTGTTAAAGTTGAGGCTGTAAAGTACAATGAAATATCTTCTCCTATAGTTGAGAAAGGACGATTGGCTTCTAATCTGGAAGTGAATTTAAGTTCGGAAGTTGCGGGCAGAATTGTTGAGGCAGGTGTTCCTTTAAAAGTGGGACAGAAGTTTAAAAAAGGCCAATTGCTGATTCGTATTTACGAGGAAGATGCAAAAATGGATTTACGTGCTCTTAAAAGTCGTTTCCTGAATAAACTGGCTGAGAATTTGCCTGATATTAAAGTTGATTATGCGGATAATTTTGAGGCGTGGATGAATTTTTTCAATGCGATCAATTTGGAGGAAAGCATTCCTGAATTGCCAAAAGTAAAATCCGATCAGGAAAAGGTATTTATGGCAAGCAGAAATATTTTAGGTGATTATTATGCCATTAAAAGTGCTGAAGTTAAGTTTGATAAAAGAAAAATATATGCACCCTTTGATGGTTCTTATGCCGAGGTAAATACACAGATTGGATCGGTTGCCGGAATGGGCACTAAGCTGGCCGGTATCATCGAATCGAATAATCTGGAACTTCAGGTTCCTATTGAATCGAAAGAAATTTCCTGGTTGAGTTTAAATGAAAAGGTAGATATTCTGGATTCGGATGGAGAGGTTATTTTTACCGGAAAATTGGTGAGGAAATCTGATTTTGTTGACGAGGGAACTCAGTCCATTTCGGTTTTTATAAAGTTGGAGAAAACCAATGGGAATGAATTGTATCAGGGACAGTTTTTAACGGCTTGTTTTAATGGGAAAAAGATTGCCAATGCGATGGAAATTCCCAGAAACGCAGTTTTTAGCTCTAACAAAGTGTTTGTTGTTGAAGGCGGTATCTTAAAAGAAAAGGAAATTAAGGTGATCAAACGAAATGAGAACACCTTGGTTTTTAATGGTTTGAAAGAGGGGGAGATGTTGGTTGTGGAACCTCCTGTTAAAGCAACTGAAAACATGCAGGTACAAATCAAGAAATAGCGTATAATGAGAAATATAATATCACAATTTGTAAGATATCCGTTTTACGGGAAAATGATTATTGCGGTGCTTGTTATTGCAGGATTTGTTTCTTTGATCTTTATGAAGAAATCATTTTTTCCGGAAACCGAGTCTAAAACCATCACTGTTTCTATGGTGTTTCCGGGCGCTTCACCAAAGGAAGTTGAAGAAGGCATAACCTCTCGGATTGAGGATGCTGTTCGGGGAATTGTTGGAATCAAAGAAATGAATTCCGTATCATCAGAGGGCTTTTCCCGATTAACTATTACCACAACCGGCGATTACGATTTGGATGAAACATTAGCTGATGTAAAAAATTCGGTGGATGGAATTCCGACCTTTCCATCGGGAGCCGAAAAAGCCGTTATTGCAAAGCAGAGAGCTACATCACCTGCTGTGCGCATGGTGGTTACAGGAGATATCGATTTAATCAGCCTGAAAAAATATGCCGATCTGATTTACGACGATTTAATGCGTTCGAAAGTCATGTCGCAAATATCTCTGTCGGGTTTTCCAAATCTGGAATTATCAGTAGAGGTGAAGGAAGATGATTTGCGAAGATACAATCTAACATTTAGTGAGATCTCTGCAGCAATCGCCAATAATAATATCGATATTTCGGGAGGAACAATTAAGAATGAGGTAGAGGAAATTCTAATTCGTTCGCGCAACCGATCTGTCGATCCGGATCAAATCGGCGAAATTATTTTAAAAGCAAATCCAGACGGAAGCTACATCCGGATTCGTGATGTAGCGAATACCCATTTTCAGTTTCAGGATGTTCCGAATTCAACCTATGTTAATAAAAATCCGGCGATATCAATTCAGGTGAACAAGCTGAATAATGAAGATTTGGACGACATATCGGTATACTGTAACAAATACGCCAAAGAGTTTAATGAAAAATATGATGATGCCCGGCTCGAAATCAGTTTCGATTTCATTAGTCTGCTTCAGTCAAGATTGAATCTTCTGTTTAAAAATGGCGGGTATGGTTTGTTGCTGGTGATTATTTCATTAGCACTTTTTCTGAGTTTCCGATTGTCTATATGGGTTGCGTGGGGAATTCCAGCGTCCTTTTTAGGGATGTTTATTGTTGCCAACTTAATGGGGGTTACCATTAATATGATTTCTCTTTTTGGGATGATATTAATAATTGGTATTCTGGTGGATGACGGCATTGTGATCGGGGAGAATATTTATTCTCATTTTGAAAGTGGTAAAAGTCCCCGAAGAGCGGCAATAGATGGTACAATGGAGGTTGTTCCAGCAGTGCTTACTTCGGTAACTACAACCATGGTGGCTTTCTCACCACTCCTGCTGGTTACCGGGAATATGGAATTTATGTACGAAATGGCATTTGTAGTGGTGGCATGTTTAAGTCTGTCGCTTTTCGAAAGTCTTTTTGTATTGCCCGGCCATATTGGAAACGAAAAAGTATTGCATAGAAACCGGAAGGATAACTTTTTTAACCGTTTTAGAGGAAAAGTTGAAAAGGGAATTCTTTTTGTCAGAGACCGCGTTTATGCAGGGACTCTGGATTGTATCGTTCGTTGGAGATGGTTTGTTGTTTTTATTCCTGTAGCTCTATTATTTATTACTATGGGCTTATTTAGTGGTGGATTCATTCAAAGTACCTTTTTCCCAAATGTAGCTTTCGACACCTTTGCTGTGAACATAGCTTACAAGCCTGGAAGCAATAAGGAAATCACCATAGCCAGATTAAAGCAGTTCGAAAAATCAGTTTGGGAGGTGAATGATGAATTGATGAACGAATTTCAGGATACAGCGAATTTCATCAAATATACAAGACTTTCATCGGGTAATGCATTTGGAGGACAGGAGTCTGGTCCGCATGCAGGAAACCTGTCTGTTACTTTGCGTGATATGGAAGGTGCACCGGTTTCAAGTTTTGATATCTCAGACAGAGTAAAGAAGAAATTGGGAGATGTTTCCGATCTTGAGAAATTTACCATTGGAGCCAGCAACCGTTGGGGAGCTCCTGTTTCCATTAGTCTGCTGGGAAACGATTTGGAACAGCTCAATCAGGCCAACGATTATTTTCAAGGGGAGTTACGCAAAATGTCTTCTCTTTACAATATCAACGACAATAACCCATTGGGAAGCCGTGAGGTAAGACTTAAATTAAAACCAAAAGCCTATTATCTGGGGATGAATTTAAGTTCCATAACATCGCAGATCCGGCAAGGCTTTTTCGGAGGACAAGCACAGCGCCTGCAGGAAGGAAAAGATGAGATTAAGGTTTGGGTTCGGTATCCGAAAACCGACCGGGTTTTTATCGGACAAATGGAAGACATGAGAATCCGTACGCCAAAAGGAGAATTTCCATTGTCGGAATTAATCGATTATGAAATTTTACGCGGGCCTGTTAGCATACAGCGTTACAATGGTGCACGTGAGATTCGTGTTGATGCAGAATTAATAGATCCGAGTGAACCGGTACCACCTATTCTGGATTACATAGAAACTACAATTTTACCCGATTTGGAAGCGAAATTTCCAAGCGTTCGTCCGGAGTATCAGGGACAGCAAAAACGTTCTGCCGAAGATATTCACGAGTTGAAAATCTATTTTAGCATCGCTTTCATGCTGATCGTTTTTATTGTGATGGTTCATTTCCGAAGCTTTACACAAGGAATAATCATATTGCTGATGATTCCATTGGGCTGGCTTGGTTCTGCCTGGGGACACGGAATTGAAGGATATCCTGTTTCCATGTTAAGTGTTTGGGGAATGGTTGCTCTTTCGGGGGTAATTATAAACGATGCTGTGGTCTTCCTGTCCAAGTACAACTCGCTGATTGAAGAGGGGATGGAACCTGAGCCCGCTGTTAAAGCAGCAGGTAAAGCCAGATTCAGAGCGATTATTTTAACAACAATTACAACCTCGGTTGGCTTGTATCCCTTGATTCTGGAAAATTCATTTCAGGCTCAGTTCCTAATACCAATGGCGATTGCCCTGGCATACGGAGTATTACTCGGCACCTTGTTTCTTCTGTTGTTCTTCCCGGTATTAATTTTAATTCTGAATGATATCAGAAGAATAACAAAAGGCATATGGGAAGGTGAAAAAATTTCGCCCAGAGATGTTGAGCCCAAGGTGAAAGAATCAAAGGTAAGTTTGGATTAAAAAATATGAATCGCCCTGTATAAATTACCCCGGATTATGATCCGGGGACCGGGGATCAAATAAAGAACAAAACAAATGATCAGAAAAGTGTCATTATTCATAGTCTTCATTCTGAGCAGTCAGTTTATTGTGCAGGCACAGGAAGAACTAAGTTTGTCCAAAGCCATCGAGGTGGGATTGGAGAACAATTATCAGTTAAAGATCTATCGAAAATCTGAAAAGGTATCTGAATTGAATAATACCTGGGGAAATGCCGGAGCTTATCCCAGTCTTGAATTTAATCTTGGGTATCGAAATACAAAAGATTATAACGAAGAAAAGGATTTCATGAGAAACAGTTTAATTCCCTCATTGGATGTAAGCTGGACTCTTTTTGATGGTTTTGCGGTGCAGATTCGAAAAGATAAATTCGATGATCTGGCTCAGTTATCAAAAGGCAACACCATAATTGCCGTCGAAAACAAAATTGAACTGATCATTCTTGCCTACTACAAGGTACTGCTGGAGAAAGAGCGGATGGAGGTGAACCAAAGAATCATGCAGTTGTCTTCCGATCGATACGAGAAGGTGAAAGTTGGCAAAGAGCTGGGAAGTTCGGTTACCTACGATGTTTTGCAGGCTCAGAATGCCTGGCTGCAGGATCGTTCCTCCTTCCTGATTCAGGAGGTGAATTTCAACAATGCTGTTCGCGATTTAAATTTTTTACTGGGGGTTAAAGAGAGCAAAACCTATGTTTTCGCAGATGAGTTTTTACCCGTAAGCGATGACTTTCAGATGGCAGCCTTGCTGGATAAAATGTTTTCGGGAAACAATACTCTTAAAAACAGGTACATACAGGAAATGCTGCTGAAACGGGATGTGGATATGGCACGAAGCAATTTTTATCCCCGAGTTTCATTGGGGGCCGGAGTACAGGAGAATTCAACCCGATTGAAATTGGATGGTCTGCCTGCTTCAACAACCGATTCGCATAACTTTTATGCCAATGTAAGCTTGAATTTCATGATTTTTAACGGGAATTCGAACCGAAGAGCCATGCAGATAGCCAAAATTCAGGAAGAAATTGGAAAAATAGAAACGGAAGATGTAAAACTTACTTTGACTAATTTACTGGCTCAGCAATTTGAGTTGTACGAGGTGCGGAAAGAATTGTATCAGCTTGCCGAAGAGAATTTGGCCGCGGCAGAGCTTAATCTCACTATTTCAAAGGAAAAATTTGAATCGGGGAGTATCAATTCATTCAATTACCGGGATGTTCAGATCACTTATCAGAATGTTGCCCTGGCACGCGTAAATGCCATTTTTAATCTCATTCAATCGAGAACAGCTTTGGTGCGGATTACCGGTGGAATATTAACCGAGTAGAAGTAATAAGTGAAAAATACAAGGCCATCAGGGGGAAAAATTCTGATGGCCTTTGTATTTACAGTTCGAAAAGGAATTGTTTCGTACTAAAATGAAATTCATTTTTACCTCTGCCCCTGAAGGGAGCCTGAATTTCAACAACTTCCCTTTCGGGAATTTAAGGGCAAAAGTGGTTGAATAGTATACGATTCAACTTTTTGTTCATCCTCATTTTTTACAGTCCAAAATTATCGGGAACCAGAACCGAAATTACCTCGCCAACAACGCAAAGCACTCCGTTTGCAAACAGTTCTGCTTCCACAATCACCTTTCGCGCTCCAACTTCCTTAATTTTTCCTTTAATTACTATTTCGCCGCCAATGGGTGTTGGCTTTAAATATTTTACCTGCAACGAGGCCGTAACACATCTTGGTGCGTTGGTTTCGGAAAGCTCAATGCCCTGTGCTTTGGCCAGAGCCAATGCCGCCGATCCGGTTCCGTGGCAATCTATCAGCGAGGCCAGTAGTCCGCCGTATACAAAACCAGGAATAGCCGTGTGATATTCTTTGGGCACAAAGCGGGTAAGCGTTCCTTCACCCTCCCAAAAAGTTTTAATCTGATGTCCGTGTTCATTTAACCTGCCGCAACCGTAACATTGTGCAAAATGATCCGGGTAGTAATCCTGAATTCCTTTCATTGTAAATATTTTTAAAAACTTTTTTTGTTATCAGACTTGAAGATACCAATAAGATCGGTATGCTGAAAAATTTGTCGGGAAATCCATGCCATCACATGGTGATAAACAGAAAATGAAAAAGCTTGTATGAGTTTTACAATTGATACCAATTTAATATCAACAGCCTGCTTAAAATAGCTGCTTGTTATATTCTTACTGTATACAAGTCGTTCTTGTCAGGGTATGACTTGATTCTATAAGCACTATTTTTTATAAGATGAGTTTTGATGTTAATTGAATTAGTTCCCCACAACTTCCAATTCGTAAAATGTTGTTTCAGGATCAACAACACGCGTAAAATTCAGGTCTTTATTATTGAGAAGAACAATTTCTGCAGTTGTGTAAATGATATTGCCATCTACCAGATGACCACCAATCGTATTGCCTGTGCTATCCGATACCGAGATATGAATATGATTGTTTTTACCATGGTCTGCAAATGTTCCGGTCAAAGAAACAATTTCGTAATGCCCCTTCAAATGCAAAAGCTCTTTCTGATTTGCCGGCCGGATAATCAGTTCTCTCAAACTCCCCACACAGGTAGAAACCGATGCCGATTGCAGCTGATTGGTTTCAACAAATTGCGCCATTTCTTGTTTCAGATCCATCCCCGGTTTTAACCGCAGGGCATACATTTCAACATTATTTTGCTGACAGGAAACCAAACTGATAAAACCTGCAAGAAGGATAAAGGCATTCAATTTCAACATAGATATATTTTTAGGAAAATGTAAAATTAGAAAATATAAAAATGGTAAGAGCCAACAGGGAACTAAAAGTTTTCACTAAAAAAACAAGCCGTTTAATGTGTGGTATTTTGGTTACAAACTTGTACCTGCATAAAAAACAAAGAGAACAATATCTGGCTGAACTTTAGCTGTTCTCCAAACAAATTTTTGATTACCTGGCTTGTGCCAGCAGCTCATCAAACATTTTTTTGATTGCCTGGCTTGTGCCAGCTGATCACCAAACTTTTTTTTGATTGTTTGGCTCGTGCCGGATGCTCTCCAAACTTTTTTTTGAATGTCTGGCTTGCGCCAGCAGCTCTCCAAACATTTTTTTGATTACCTGGCTTGTGCCGGATGCTCACCAAACGAAAAAGAGGATGTGCCGGCGGTCTTTTATGAACCAAACATTATTTTACAAAGTGCCTGTGTTAGTGGCAGTTCCTAATGTGATATTATTGTTTTTCAGTTGGGGAGTATTTTTATTCATAATAAAGGATTTATTCGTCCTTTTTTTTAGAGGGATTACAAGTGGAGGGATGTGTTTTCATTTGTTGGGAAGGGCATTGAAGCTTTTCTTGTGCAGGGAATGAAAAAAAACAACATAATTTTAATCGGATGTGTTTATATTATTTTAACTTTAATATTCTGTTAATAAAAAATTGGTTTTTGTATTCATTAAAAAGATTGAGATATGTTTATTAAAATGATTTTTAGTTGGTTGCGGATTAACGAAATGTTGGGCTTCTGCAACGAGATTGTTGGCTTTCTGCAATCCATTGATATGGAAGGTTTGCAGGTAGGCCCTGCGGTAGAAAAGTTAAGTGCGAAGTATCAGGAGGCATTAAAGGTATCGAATAGGAGCCGGTCGAGTGCTTATACCGATATGCTGCTCGAACAAGATTTCCGCAGAGATGAGTCTTTTCTTGCTTTCCGTAATTTAATGGAAGCATCAACTCACCGAAAAGATGATGCCATAACAAGTGCGGCCGAAACCATCTGTCGGATTATTCGTGCACACGGCTGGTCTTTGCATGCCGACGGACAAAAGGTGCAGTCAGCCAAAATGGCGAGTCTGCAAAAAGAACTTGAGCTGCCTGAAAATCAGGAGCTGATTCTTCATTTGGGTGCAGATTCGTGGTATCGCGATATGATGGCGGACAACATGGCTTATAATGAGCTAAAAGAAGACAAAACAAAGGCCAAAGCAAGTGTGGCAGATTACGATACCAATGAGGTGTATAAAGAGCTGCGCCTGGCTTGCGTAGAATTATTCGATGCCATAGAGGTGCTGAATCGCATAACACCAAACGGGAAATATGTCGAGATGGCTAATTTTATAAACGACTGCACTCAAAAATACAGTATTGCAGCCCGTACCCGAAAAACCAAAAATGAAAAAGCAGCTGCCGAAACTGCAGCAACAGAGGCAAAGTAAAAAAAAGCTGAGGCTCCTGAAATTCTCAAGCAAACCCGCGAAAGTTTAGTCTGGAATTGAGGGCCTCGGCTTGCTGATAAAAATACGATCTTTTTGTCAGCATTTATTGATCCTCAAAATTTTTGACCAATTTTTATTACAGATGATCCTCCTTTTCAGGAGGATTTTTTTTTATCCATACTCCCGGAAAAGTTTGCTTTCCCGAATGTGAATGGAGTCTGCCATAAAAACAAAAAGGTTTCCTTTTTGGGAAACCTTTTGTTCTGTATCGCAGGGGTGAAGATTTTTACTTCCGGCTTTGAGATTACTGATATTGGTGTTTTGATGTAAAAATTGTAATTCGTGTTGATTGTAGAATTATAGCTATGCCCGGGAATGAGAATTAAACTTTCTTTGCTTAACGCTTGCGATAAGAAACGTTACGCAGCTCGGAGCGCCTTGTTATCAAGGTACACAGCCGTTGAGTAAATATTGTTTGGTTTAAATTTGGCACCATCCGCGCAATGTTTTATGACCGCGTGTTAGCTGCTAATCTTATCAAATTAATATTATGCCTTATCAATCAACTTATAAGAATAATTAAATGCTGTTGCACTTTCATCTACGGGTTCAATTTTTTCGAGCTTTCTTAATTTCTGGAATGCCTTTTTAATTTTATTTACATCATCTTCACCACTTAACTCTCTCACAATTCGATTAGTAATCGTTCTGTTCTCAGAATCTTCTGAAAGGTAATTAAGAATAATATCTTCCAATGATGCAAGCTTCTTATGTTTAATTGTTATTTTTACGGAATTATCCAGTTCCTCGATAATAGGATCTATTAAACCTGCCTTTTTCATTTCATTTTTAACTGTGTCAAGACCTTCACCTATATCATGATTTACTGGATTAGGTAGATTATGTAAAAGCCTAACAATATTGGGATTTCTTGAAAAGCGTTCAGTATATATATTGTTTAATGTAATGTATCCTGGTAGTTTCCCCGGACTTATAACTTCAATTCTATTATCAAATATTCTAATATGTATATCGTCATTTAAGCTATAATCACGATGGATTACCGCATTAACCAATATTTCATGAATAGCTTTGCTTGGATAAATAAGTTTTTCCAATACTCCATTAACAGTAATTGAAGTATCCGTTAATAACTCATGAACCAACTTAACCGCTTCATGTATCTGATATTCAATTGGCCCATTAATTGTTTTTGGAGCTTCCTTTAACTGTTCCCGTTTGTATTCTTCATCGCTTGTCAATAGTCGATATATTTTTATAGCACATCGAGTATCTAATGTTGCTTGAGGTTCCTCTTCAAATAATAAAGCACACGCAACATTAGGCTTTAGTTCTTTATCGCGTATACTTAATAATCTTTGCTTTTTTAGAAAAATCGGAACATTCAAATTAGATTTTACTCGCACCATATATTCGAAAAGGGCTTCATTATATTCGTATTCATCAACATCCAATATGTCTATAGGTTGCTTTTCATAAACTAAAACACCTTTTGCATACCCCAACTGAGTAATCCTTTCTCCTTTAATTTTTTCTTTTCGTGCATTTATTCTCAAAAAACAATCACCATTTGAGCAATAATGTACTTTGGAACTTTTAGGAATATTTAAATGAAGTACAAATCCTTTATCACCAAAATCAATAAACTCTACATCCACATTTTCGACAGATGGTTCAGTTAATTCAAGTACAGTATGCAGAACATCATTTGCTTCTTCTTTAGTTGCAAATCCTTTTAATCTTTCTTCGGTTATTTTTTGATCTTCAACCCCAATCCAAATTTCGCCGCCATCAGCATTTGCAAATGCAACAAATGTTTCTTGTAACTTAGAAGGCTTTATATCTCTGCTTTTTAAATCATTAAAATGATCTTCATTAATTTCTAACAATTTATTATACTCATCTTTTCCGGGATGTCTTGTTTCCATATATTCTGTCTTTTTTTACTGGTTATTTAGCTCGACCATTTTCTTTGCTCTGGTTTGTAGCGCAAAAGTATTTCACTTTATCGGTTTTTAAAATTAACAAAATAGTATTTAGAATACTGATTTTAGATTCTGAGAATAGTTCTAAATAAAGGATAGAATAGGGCAATGTTGCTGGAATCAGGAGTATTTAAATACTTTGTTTTCAGGCAAGTAGTTTCCGGCTTTTCAAATTCGCCGTATCCGTTTCTATTTGGCAGGAGAATTTGCTTCGCCCGAAACGATTCTTTTAATTTTAAAGGGACTTTTTTGCTGCGATTTGTAGTAAGTCCGCATTTGTATTTCGGATATGATACCAATGGTAATCAGTTGAATTCCCCCAAGCACCGTATTATTCAGTACCTGCAATATTTTGGATTAGTTCCATAATAATTTCTGTAGCCTCTTCACCAGAGCCATAGGGCAAAGCACTTTCGATGCCTTCGGTTAAGCCTTCATTTTTCAGTAGTTTGGCACATTCCTCTTTTAAATAGCCTTTTACTGTTTCATTTGCACTCTTTATATTTTCTAGAAGCTCAAAACAATTGTCCAAAATGTAGATGATGTCTTCAAAATCATGACTCTGTCGTAAATCATTTCCACCTCGTCCTTTATGAGCTTCAAATTTTGCCGCTAAATAAAATTCAGGTGGAAATACAAATACTTCAGTACCGTCTGGAAGCGTTTTTGAAATTTTGTTTTCAATACCTTCATCATACCATTTATTGCTAAATCCAAGTACATCAGAATCGGAAGGCATAACATCTACCAAAATATCCTGATAAATCCACCGACAGATTGGAGCTCCTTTTGAGGTATCATTTGCAAAACCTAAAGCTCTTAAATTATCTTCTAATTTTGCATGAGCTGCCTTGGAATGGATTTCAATTACACAATCCACATCAAGCGTTGGTCTGATATCGGATAATTCAGGATTCCCTGCATATAATTCTGCAACAGCGCCACCAACAAATACCATATCGTCCTTTAAATCACCCAACCCATTTGCTACAGTTTGTAGCATCGTAATATTTGTACTAGGCATGTTTTAATCGTTTTTCAAGTTCTTCTTTGGCAATATTTATTTCTCTCACTCTTCCTACACGGATAGTATCAACAATAACTAATAATTCATAGAATAATTTGTCATCTTGTACTATCTGTGGAATGGATTTAAAAAGTGGTTCAATGGCTTGTCCGCGGTGAGTTCCTTTTGCACTCGCCCATACATATACATCATTTCCACTTGATATGTGTTCATTAATTGGTGGAGCTGAATGCGCTGTTGGAATTCCTTTTACGATTGCCCCTGGTTCAGTAGGAAATACATATTTTAACCCGTAAACCAAAAACTCCATGAAAGAATTGATATTCACCTTTCGTTTCTTAGAATCAATTAAGCCCCCAATTTTGCATCTGTTCAATACTTCAGATATTTCAGATGGACTGATTTTTAGTGCATGAGCCAAATCAGAGTTGTACCAATCATCGTGCTTTAGTGCAATGATTTTTAACAGAACAACAATATCCTGGGGACGCATCCCATTGTGTTTTTTCATGCGTTAGGTTTCATACTATTTATTTTCAGTTGGCTTCGTTGTTCTTCGATTCGCGATTCGCGAATTACAAACAGTCAAATATATAAAATTAAATCGAGAATCGTTTTTTTGAATGCAATTCAACAGCAGTCAACTTTCCGTATCCGGTTTTATCCTTGTAAACACAGCCTGTATCAATATTAATTACCTGCTGTTTGTCTTCAATTTGCTTTTTACAAAAATCAACAGTTATGGGTCTGTGTCCGTGAATTATTGTCTTTTCAACAAGCAATGGATGGGAATATGCAGCCTGACTTTCCCATATCATTGAATAAGTGTCCTGAAATGGATTTGGTATTCTATCATTAAAGCCTGCATGAACAAACAAGAATTCCTCAATAGAATAATAAGTCTGCAGGTTTGTAAAGAATTCAAGGTATTTTTGGGAAATCTCCTTTATCGAATCAATTCCAAAGCTTTTTAGTGTTTCGCCGCCACCATTCTGAATCCATTTAGGCTTGTTCTTTTCATCCTCCAAAGTTTCCAGCAGCAGCATTTCATGATTTCCCAAGAGTGGGACGATGTCAAATCCTTTTTCTTGTAAACTAATGATATAATCTATAACATCTTTGCTGCTTTTTCCTCTGTCAATGTAATCTCCTACCAAAACAAGTTGATCTTCTTTTGTAAGCTGGATTTGGTTTTCAACCAATTCTTTCAATGAATCAAAACAGCCATGTATATCACCGATAGCAAAGAGTCGTTTCATCTGTTTATTATTTGTTTTTCAGTTGCCATATAGCCTGTCCCGAACTTGTTTCGGGAGAACTTACCATGCTGAAATAATCATCCCCCTGTGTGTCAAAATATCCTTGTCATGGACGTTTCATATTACCGGTATAATCAATCTGTTTTTTCAATTTAGTCGTGTCCGTTTCTATTATTTGGCAGGAGAATTTGCTTTGCCCGAAACGATTCTTTTAATTTTAAAGGGACTTTTTTGCTGCGATTCGTAGTAAGTCCGCATTTGTATTTCGGATATGATACCAATGGTAATCAGTTGAATTCCCCCAAGCACCATAAGCAAGGCTAAAATAAGGATGGGTTTCCCCCAAATGTCTTCTCCCATTATTTTAAGACCCAACAAATAAACATTTAGAATGGCTCCGATTGTAAATATCAGAATGCCCAAACCGCCGAAAATATGCATCGGTTTTTGCATGTACCGGGTAAGAAAAACCATTAAAATAAGATCGCTTGCAACTTTAAAGGTTCTTGATAAATTGTACTTCGTTTTTCCAAATTGCCGGGCATGATGTTTCACCGGTATTTGCGTTATGCTTGCTCCGTTCGAGCTGGCAAGAATAGGAATAAACCGGTGCAGTTCTCCATAAAGTCCAAGTTCTTTGGCAATTTCATTTTTGTAAACTTTAAGCGTACAGCCATAGTCTTTTATATCCACTTTAGTGAGTAAACGAATTAGGTAATTGGCAATTTTGCTGGGAATTAACCGCAAAAGCAAGCCATCTTTTCTATTGCTTCGAATTCCTGCTACCAAGTCCCAATCTCCGTCTTCGGCCAATTGCAGCATCATAGGAATATCTGTCGGATCGTTTTGCAAATCCCCGTCAAGGGTGGCAATGTATTCTCCCGTGGCCACCGAAATTCCGGCAGCCAAAGCTGAGCTTTGTCCGTAATTTTTCCGAAGTTGAACCATTACAAAGCGTTCATCATTAATATTCAGAATGTTGTTTCGGGTTGCATCTGTTGAGCCGTCATCTACGAAAATAACTTCATATTCGTAATCGGTTAGTGATTGAATAATTTTCTCGCTTAAAGGAGCAATATTTAGTTCCTCATTGTAAACACAGATAACAAGACTGAGTTTTTTCATGCTTTTAGTTCTTAGTGAATTTATTCTTTAAGAGTACGGTGGTTCTGTTTTCGAAAACATCTTTTTGTTCAAATACTTTTACGGCAAAATCAGAGTAGTTTACATCCCGAAGGCTTTTGCTTGTACTGATAACACAAGCTTTAGGATGATTCTGCAGGAAATCTTTTATACTTTCAATACTTTCCAGCTTTATAACTTTTTGCTTTAGATAAAAAGGGTAGGAGGGATTGAACTTTTTATAGCAGGCAATGGGTTCATCTTTATTGATGTATGGCAGCGACAGGGTGACCGGGTTTTGTTTGGCAATTTGAAAAAAAACAATCTCCGAAAGGAAAAAGGAGAGAAGAATAAAAGAATAGCTGATTAAATGAATCGTGAAATTTAACGCTCTCTTTTTATGGAGTTTCAAAGCAAATCCGGCTCCAACGAGTCCGGGCAAAAGCAGTAATAGCTGTGGTTTTAAATGAGTGTATTGTTTCTCAATATTCAGAGCGAAATAACCTGCTGTAATAATCAGAATGGTAACAATAAACAGAACAATGAGCTCCCATCTGTATGCAAGCTGTTTTTGTTTGGCGAGCAAAGTACCAATAAGAATCGCAAAAAACGGGTAGGCCGGTGCAGTATAATTTGGCAATCGAGTTGACGACAGACTAAAAAACAGGGTGATTGTAAGTCCGGCAACAAGAGCTAACAGCAATACATCCTTCTTTTTATTTCGATAAGCATGCGATAGGGCACGAACCAGAAATATTGAAAAAGGAAACAAACCCATCAGTACAAAACCAGATGCCATTAAAAAGCTTCCTCCATGACCTTCTTTGGTACTGGCAAAGCGTTCCAGATTGTGTTCAAAGAAAAATCCATGCGTCCATGCGCCATGGGTTTCCAGATGGACTAAAATGTACCAGGGTAAAGCTATTGCTGCAAAAATGAGAAGTCCGGATATGGGTTTTAATCTCCAAATGGTTGAAAATTGTAATTTTTGGCTAAACAGTAAGTAGACGAGCATAATGAATCCGGGCAGCAAAACTGCAATAGGACCTTTCGATAAAACGCCCATTGCCAGGCAAATATACATGCCCATTGCAGCGAATCTGTTTTTTTCCTGAAGAGATTCAAAAAACAGGAATAAAGAAGCGGTAAAGAAAAACAGGAGGTATGGATCGGGTACTGCCATGTGAAAGAAAACCCCAAAATGAAGGGAAGATATCAGAACCAATGAACTGAAATAGGCTGATTTAATGCCCAGCCATTTTTTCACAAAAAAGTATGTAATTAGTAAGCTTAAGGCTCCAAAAACGATTGAAAAAAACCGGGCTGACCAGGATGAAACACCAAAAATTTTGTACGACAAAAGCATAAAAAAGTAGTGCAATGGTGGTTTGTCGGTGCGCAATTCATAATTGAATCCGGGAACAATATAATTTCCGCTTTCAAGCATTTCGCGGGCGCACTCAGCATTTTTTGCCTCGTCTAAAATATAAATTGAGCCGCTAATTCCAGCTGTTGCAACAATAACATACAAAAGCAGAATAAGAACAGGGATTTTAATTTTTGGGTGCATACTTAGAAGGAAGCTTCTCATTACTTTTAGGATTTATGGATGGCAATGGAATTTTAATTTTTGTGATAAGAAATGAATATAAGGATGAATTTAATTTGCTGTTTTGAAGCCGGTTTAATTTGGTTTCTACTATCCAAATGAAAAAAGCCGATTCAAGAACACCCAGAATAGCTCCAAAATACACATCGATAAAAAAATGCTGCAAAAGATAAACCCGGGAGATACAAACCAGGCTTGCTATGGTTAAGGACAGGTAACTAAGGAGGGATTTCCGATAAATCCATATGAGCAGGCTTGCGGCAACAAATGCGGTCATTGCGTGTCCCGAAGGGAATGAATTTTTATAGTAAAAATGAATTCCGTTGGGAATGTGAATGTTGGCGACTGATAAATAATGCAACGGACGCATTGAATTTACAAATATCATTTTTTTTAACAGATAGGAAATCAGACCCGAGGATATCAACAGCAGTACACTAAGTATTGCGTAATAGTATTTTTTGAAGAGGAAAACAAAGGCAAGAACCAGGAGTAAGCTGCCATCTCCAAGCAGGGTTATCCAGAAAAAAAACTGATCGAGAAAAGGAGTATGAAGTGCATTAATGAATAAGGAGAATTCAATTTCGGAAAAAGCAGACAGAATATAGCCTCCGTATACAAGTAAGAGGCAGAAAATGAGTGAGCTGTAAATTATCTGTTTTGAAATAATTCTCATAAGACAAAGTGTTTTTCTACTTATGATATAAGTTGTTTGTTAGCGTTATTGAAGTAGTAAATTCGCCCAGGCTTTTCTTCTGTATTAAGCGAACATATCTTAAAATGAATCTGTTTACATACAAGTTATTGCTTTTATTTGTTAAATAACCTAACTTGAAAATACTTTTTTCTATCTAATTTATTTTCTGTCATTTTGTTTGGTTCCAAATAAACAAGTAATTTCCAGATGCTTGGATAAAAAATACTTCTGTAGAAATAAGATAAACTTCAAATTTTCTTTAGGCTTTCGGATTACATTTAGTTCCTAAATTGAGCAATTGGAATCTGCACTCTTAAAATAGTTGAGTTGGAGTAGAAGGATTCATTAACCTAAATTATAAAAGAATTATGCGATTCTATTTCCTTATTATTTTTCTTCTTCCTCTTCAGGTTCTAGCCAACTATTCGGTAATAGATTCTTTGAATGCAAAGTCCAATGATAAATATGAGTACGGCTTGAACATCAAAAAAACAATTATTCCGGTTTCTTTAGTATTTGTTGGTGTAATTGGTTTTGAAAGTGATGGTTTTGAGATCTTTAATGAGGAGATTCAGGAGGAAGTGGCCGAGAATATTGACAGGCGTTTTACGATTGATGATTTTATGCAGTATGCTCCGGCAGGTGTGGTTTATGCGAATAACTTACTGGGAGTAAAAGGAAAACACAGCTTTTCAAATCAGTTGTTACTACAAGGAACTTCTTTATTTATTATGGGAGCGGTAGTTAATACTTTAAAATATACAGCAAAAGAGGAGAGGCCCGATCATTCCGGATTTACATCTTTTCCGTCGGGACATACGGCTATGGCTTTTGTGAATGCAGAACTCCTTTGGCAGGAATATAAAGATGTTTCAGTTTGGTATGGAATTGCAGGATATTCTATGGCAGCTTCAGTTGGGATATTTAGAGTTGTGAATAACAAGCATTGGGTGACTGATATTGCGGCAGGAGCAGGAATTGGAATACTAAGTACAAAAATATCCTATCTGATTTATGAAAAAATACTTACCAGAAAAAAGAACAGAAAACAAACTGCTCTGATGATACCATTTTACAATACAAAGCAACTTGGTCTTAGCTGTTCAATTACATTTTAAGAATTTAAACGATGATTAAATTCTAAATTTCCTGTAAAATTTACAAATGTTCTCCAGGTGGCATCTCTGTCCATTGTACGATGTTCAAGTTTTTCTCTGCCCATTCTTTTGGGGGGTAATAATATGTCTTCTCAAAGTTTAATTCCAAATCTTTTATAACTTTTCATTGATTGTCGTTGTAATCCGCAAGCTTGCCACTACTATTCAGTGGAGTTTATTTCTTCTTCAAATGAGTCAGTAACAAATATATTCCGCATATTATCTCTAAAGCAACCAAAACAACTGTATACCAATTAATTTGTGATGATATAAATATTGCGGTTGGTCCATCTATTCCTCCAATAATTCCAATTGCTCCTGCTTCTTGTTTTGTAAATAAATCAATCATATCTCGAAAAGGAAAAATATATGATATGATTAGCAGCGAATTAATAATGAACAATATCCAAATAACATTGCCTGTTTTAAAGTGTATTTTATTCATATTCTGTTTCATATTTGTTTTTTTGCTATTCTCAGAGTTTAATTCCAAATCTTTCATATGTAAACGTTCCGCTTCCGTGTTTTAATTTTCCGTTTTTGTACAATTCAGTAAAAGCCTTGTCCATATCTTTTATAATCGGCAAGGGGACATTTTGGCAATGTGTGTGGCTGTGAAGCGTTGGCATTAAATTTCAAGATATGATATAGCTTCAAATATTTTCAATTTTATTTCTTCATTAATCTCAGGCTCATTAATTACCGAGCTTATTACTTCAAATAGTAAATCTTTGTCAATTGCTCCTGATGCTACGTGATAACTAATGTTTTCCATTTCTCTGATAAATCTTGAAACAATAAAAACGTATCCGTTTATCAACAAGAAATGTGCTCCTAATGCAATTGCAATCCGTTTATTTCCATCGCTAAAACAATGAAATTTGTTTGAACAGAAAAACAAATGTGTCAACTTATCCACAAAATCGGGATAATACTCATCGTTCTGAATATGGTCTAAGACACTTTCAAGTTTGCCAATGTCAAGAATGCCGTCATCACCACCGCCACTAACTTCGACAGTTTTTCGATGAATTTCTTTTGCTTGTTCTATGTTGATATAAAACAACCTCATTCTCTTTCTTTTAGGCGTTTGAATACGTCTTTTGCTTCTTCAAGCCTTTCAGCAAGTTCTTTACTTTTCTCGCCAATGAAACGTTCGAAATCTTCTGCCGGTAATGCTCCAACGTATTCTTCGAGTTGTTGATGCAATACATCTCTAAATGCCAAATCACGACTTGCCATTTTCCGCCTTGCTTTCTCAATCAATGGAACCCATAAAGGTAACTGCTCAAATGCTGAGAACAAGTTGTCAAGTTCGAAACTTGTAAGCTTTCTACCAAGTTTATTGTAACGTTCTTCAATCAGTTTAGCTAAACCAAATTCGTAGCTCGAAATAAGGTCTAAAACCTCGCTATACAAGGTTTCCCGAACATTATCTTTTTCGCTAAGTTTTAAAATCTGGCGATATTCGCTTGCGTGTTCTTTAAATATTGATTGATAAATTTTATTTGTATAGATAGCATATTTTGCATTACCCATTGCAATGTAATTGCTCAAAGCATCGGTAAATTCTTTTCGGTAACTTTCTTCTTTGTAGTAGCTTAGTATAAAATCGCCATCACGCTGATTTATATATTTTGTACTTCCACCGGTTCGTTTGTTTATAGTATCAAGTACAATATCGAGAACAACACCTCTAAGCGTTTTTGCTTTTTCACTCTCAGTCAGCAACATACCGAGGTTTAAGAACGCTCGAAAATTAAAAAGTCCTAAATTTGCAGTCGACTGAGCGACATTTATGTCGGTCACCTCAATATCTTTGACCAGTAACTTAAACTCTTTCAATCGTTTACCTTTTAAAACCTCGTAACCATTTACCTTTAATTCCTTTTCATGAATTTCAAGATAACGCTCAACGGTTCGTTCATCGATTTCGAAAAATGATGCAATCTGATTTTTTAAAAAACGAAACTGATTTTCAAACACAATTCCTTCAATTCCTACAGCATTCTGAATTTCTTCAATAGCATAGGTATTGTTTAATATATTTTGCCGAGCTACGGTCGAGTTTGTAAGGTTTTTCATTCTAACTAAATGCCATAATTAATTCTAAAAGTTCACAATTTACTACTTTCTTTTCAACGAAGTGTGTGGGATAGCAAAAAACAGCTCTTTTGTATGCTGAAGCATCGGCTCATGTGTTGGGGCTTGCGAATGTGCTGTTTTGTGGGGTGGCTGTTTCATTTTTCTTTTTTTCTCACTGCAAAATTACCACTGTCGTTTCTCTTTTTTAGGCTTCCGACTAACGGCAGTTTGTCTAAAAACTCATTTGACTACCCATTTAGGATTTAAATATAGCGGTTTTAGGGATACTTAACCAGTACAAACGCTTTAAGCGCAGCAAAGTGAAAGCTGTGAAATGGTTAAGGCATATTTGTAATTGCTATCTCAATCTATTTTATCATTGGACATTGGATTATCAGTTAACCTAAGATTGAATTGACTGCATAATAAGAGCCATATGAATTGAGAGATTTGTTGCCCGTCCCGATTTTTTCGGGATACGGTTCTGTGAGCAGTTAGGGATGAATTGAAAATCGACGAAGTCAAATTCCCCTAGCTTACTCGACTAGGCACTGGCATTTTATTCATTTCCAATCACTTTTAGATTGATGTTTCCTTCTTTCTTTAGATGATTAGCTGTAACTCCCAATAAATTTAAAATCCCGTCAGTTGCACTGGTTTTAGATAAACCTGGCTGAACAATATAAATTTCAAAATTAATTGGTTTTGTTCTCTTTACTAAATCTAAGAGTTTATCTAGTTCTTCAATCGTTCCTTTTTTTAATCTTGTTTGATTTACTTTATTCTTCTTGAATTCTCTTTTTATTAAATGGTCAAAAAACTCTTTATTTTCTTTGTATTTCCATACTAAAGACTTTTGTGCTTGACCACAGACCTCATAAAAATTCTTGATTTGATTTGATATCCTTCCCTCAATTGCAAACTTTAAATGATATAACCCAACTTCAATGCTTTCTTCTAAATTTTTAATTGTAATAATGTCAGCAATTTCTCCACTATCATCATCATTATAGATAATATCAAAATCTCCCAATAATAATTTTTGAATACAGAAGTATTGAATTGAGTCAGTTCTTATATTATCAAATTTTTCAGATTCTTTATTTAAACTCACTCCATCCCAATTCCAATCCATAATATCATCCTTTGGGAACAATAAGATTTCTTCATTGAATTTCACATATTCATACCCTTGCAAGTATGAACCATCAGAAAACCAATACATCGGAGGATATTGATTGAAAAATTCTTCAATATTTTGGAATATTTTAGAGCCAAATCTTACAATTGCATTATTGCCTGAGACTTTGCTTATGTTATAATCATAATACTCTTCTCCATTGCGCTCCTGCATAGAAAGCTCTTGTCTAAAAGTTATTATATCACCATTCTCTGTTTTTATGAAAAATTTTAAGTCGTCATTAAGAGTTGGCTCAAATACATTAATTTCTAAAGTTGATAAATCAAATTCATTATTCTGTATTTTAATTATTGTTGTGTTTTCGGTCTCTTTATAAATGGCACTATGCCAATCTGCTGAGATTGGGAATAAATTTTCAGGTCTAGAAGCCAGTTTTCGAGGCTTAATAGTGTTCTGCAATAGTATATTTTCAGGGTCAATATCGGGATTAAACAGCTTAATACTTGCCTTATCACACCAATCTATAAATTCATTAATTGTTCCTCTTGAGTAAGACCATATCCTACCTTTTCTAGAACAACCCATTGATGTGACATCACCCTCTTCGAATCCAACACCAAATACGTTGTTATTTACACCCGATTTTTCTTCTATTTCAGAAAGAGCATCTTGTACACCTTTTCCATAATAAGATTGAAAGGTTATATCTTTTCCTAGACCTCTTCTTAATCCAACATTAAATAGTTTGACTCTGTCCAAATTATAAAATGTTTTAAAAACGTTCTCATCCTTAACAAGTGATGCATCTTCACCAATTATTGCTTTTGCCAATTCTTTAAATTCACTTCCTTTTTCAGATGAATGGATAAATAACGCATTCTTACTTTGCTCCCAATAAATGATGAAGATGTCCCAAACTATATTATAAACATCTTTAAAATTCCCCCAATCAACATTCTTTTTCGAGCCTAAAAAGATTACTAAGGTTTTTTTTCTGCTATTTACATCGTAGAATTTATAATCGTAATTTTCATAACCTTTAATTCCTTTCGTAAAGTTGCTCGGGAACCATTCATCTGTGTGGTTTTTATATACAACTGCACTAAAAGCAGGTTTAATATCCTGATATGGAATTATTGATTCTTCAATATTTTGAAAATCTGACAAGAATTCCTGTAAATCAATTTGTTCCTGTGTTGCTTGTTGACTAAGCGAAGGTAAAATACTATTCCAATTTGATTCTTTAACGTACAAAAGACTTAATTCATCTTCAATTTTTGGTTGATATAGATTAGCAATAAAACTTGCATTACCAAGGTTTGTATCTCTACTTGTACGTGTAAATCGACCTGCAAATTGCAAGGTTATTGGAAGGCTTTTACGAATATCATGAAATGCAGCAATTTTCAGTTCAGGTAAATCAAAACCTTCTCCAAGCATATCAACACAGACAATAATCTTATGTTCCTTATTTAGAATTCTGCTTTTTATCTCATTTTTTCCATTAACCGAAGAATGTATCATTACAGGATTCAATTCATCGTACTTAGAATAAATTTCAAAGACTTCTGCTGCCCGATTCTTATCTTCACATCTTGCCATCAGTATATGGTCAAACCCATTTCTTATATCTTCTCTGAGTTTATATACAGCTGTTTCCGCTATCTTATTGTCTGAAGATATTTTATCATATTCGCGAATGGGAATGAAGTCAATGGTTTTAAAATATCCTTGTTCCTGAGCTTCCTGCAATGAGAAATTATAGATGGTTTTTCCGTCCAATAACTGTCCATCATTACGATAAGGAGTAGCTGTAAACTGAACAACCTTCTTTTTATCAAATCTTTTTATGAACTTGTCCCAATTACCAGCTTTTGAATGATGTGCTTCATCCACAAACAAATGAGAACATAGACCTGCTACTTCTGACTGGAAAAAAGGCGTCAAACTTTTTGTTAGTAAATCCATTGTTGAAACAACAACGTTACATTGGTCGAAAAAATCCTTTAACTCTTCGATTGAATTAAAACCTGTATTTAAAACTCCCACTTTAGGGAATCTTGCAGAAGGTTTTAGAATTGAAACTCCATTTGAATCCTTTAATTTCAACAATCCAAGATTATAGAATTTTTGGGATAATTGAGCGCGTAATGAATCTGATGGAACCGTAACTAAAAGTTTTTCACACTGATTAGCAACCAATGTTGATAGCATTGTTTCAGTTTTTCCAGTTCCTGTTGGAAGAACAATAGTTGCAATATCTTTTGCATTTGTTAAATGTCCAAGAATTGAAAATATTGCACCAACTTGTGGTTTTCTTAAACCCAAAATATTATTGGTTTGGTCTTCTTTTTTAAAGGTGAAAGTATCTTTCCAACTTGTTAGAATTTCTAAAGGATTATATTCCCTAATTTCAGGATGTTTTAACCATTTAATAGCTGAAATATTTCCATTTGTAATATCTTCTCTTTTAAATTTTTGAATTAAAACTATATAGGTCTTATCTTCTGGAATATTCTTTTTGTTGGAGGTGATAAAGTATTCTGTATCATTCTGAGTTTTTAAAATAAAAGATGTCCTTTCAATTGATTTTGCATCTCCATCTACTATAGACTTTTCCTTGACAAAATGAAGAATGTGATTCTTTTTTGTTTTAGTTCCTATCTTTCTAATAGAATGAATTTCGGGTAGTTTTAGTTCCATAATAATTGGTTTGCAGTTTTTTCTTTATGCTTGCAGCTAACTTATTATATGTGCACAGGTGACTTATTTCTACTGTATCAAATAAAAAAGGTGCACAATACATACCCATATGGCATGTATTGTGCACCTTTTAGTTAAGTCTTGTTCCATAGTTCATCAAGAGGATTCACATTCTGTAGTTTTTCACAGTCACCACTAAAAGTAAGCATAAAATAAAAATAGGAAAGCAGGTTCGCTTATTCATTATCAATATAAATAGTGAAGGAAGGATTCGCAGTCAGGGGGTTGTGCTTTGTGTTGCCTGCCTGGCTTTATTAAGGAAAATTGATTTATTAAGGATTTAGTGTTGTTAGTCAGGAATAAATGTCTGTTTATGTGCTGTGAGCTGTTGTGGTGAATTTTTGAGAATCTGATAAATTTAACATTTTTTACATTTTCCCTTAAAGCCCAGTAAACAGAAAGCATGCCATGGGTTGATGTGCTATTGTTAGCATAAAAATGGATCTGTTTTACCAATTATGGTTTTGATATGTGGGGATAATTGAATAGTTTCAATCTGTTTTTGTTACGTGGAGAGGGGGTTTGGCAACAAATAGCCACCTTTTAACAATACAAAAAAAACAGGCAACCCATTGGCCGAGCATCTTCAACTTTTGCGGGTAGGAAATGCAGCCAACGGGCCCTGTCCCTTTTATATAATTTTTTCAAATTATGACACTAAGGTACGGATTAATTCCAAATCATCTTACCGATGATCCTGATGATTACATGGGCATGGTAACCGATAACGAAACGGTTACTACCGAGCAGATTGTTGAGCAAATGATTGGCAAAGGCTCTACCGTAACCAAGGCTGAGGCCTTATCGGTAATCGAAGAATTTAATTATGCTGTGGTGCAGGCCGTGGCCGGAGGCAACAACGTAAACACCGAGCTGTTTAAGGTGTATCCGAGTATTTCGGGGGTGTTTGTTAATCAGAGCGATAGTTTCGATAAATCACGCCATTCTATTCGTTTGAAGCTGAATGCCGGCAGTCGTTTGTCCGAAGCGGTTGGGAATATTGAATTGCGCAAGGTAGAAATATCTGTGGCACAGCCGGTGATTCAACAGTTCACCGATTTAAAAACCAAAGCCGTAAACGAGACCTTTAGTCCGGGTCAGATTGCTTCCCTAAAAGGATCGCTTTTAAAATTCGATGAGGAAGATGCCGATCAGGGAATCTTTTTTATTTCCGGCGATGGTGTGGTAACCAAAGTTGCTGATGTGGTAAAAAACAAACCCTCTGAATTGTTGTTTTTTGTACCTGAAGTCTTAAAGAGAGGTAGTTTTCAGGTAGAGGTGAGAGTAATTTTTAAGAACTATAAGAGTATGAGATCAGGTCGTTTTTTAACAGATTTGGTTCCTGTAGGTTCGGGAGATTAAGTTGTGCGGTTTTACGGTGAAATTGTATTCAGGAGTCGATTCAAACGAATCGGCTCTTGTTTTTTCACGACTGTTATGGTCGTAGCACCACGACCGTTGTAGTCGTAGCACCACGACCGTTGTAGTCGTAGTACCACGACTGTTGTAGTCGTAGTACCACGACTGTTGTGGTCGTAGTAGCACGACCGTTGTGGTCGTGGATATGGAAAAGGAAATGTTGGTTTGTGATCTTGTACAAATTGACGAATTTAGTCCCTGTTTTTATGTCATCTTGAGCTGGTCGAAACCTCATTTTTAATGAAGTGGATTCTTCGCCCCGAGCCATCTGGATTACTCAGAATGACAATTATGCATCAATTATCACACAAAAAAAGGACACGCCATGGCGTGTCCCTACGGTAAGGTATATTGTATTTTATATCCCCAACAACAATGAATCCGGATCTTTGCCTCCGAACAGCATTTTCTGAGGATTCTCAATCATCTCTTTAATCTTTACCAAAAATCCAACTGAATCTTTTCCATCAATTACCCGGTGATCGTAGGATAGGGCGATGTACATCATCGGGCGGATTTCCACCTTGCCGTTTACAGCAACGGGGCGTTCCACAATATTGTGCATGCCCAGAATACCCGATTGCGGCGGATTGATAATTGGAGTACTCAACAGCGAACCAAACACGCCGCCATTGGTAATGGTAAAAGTGCCGCCGGTCATTTCGTCCAGACTAATTTTACCCGAACGGGCTTTGTTGGCCAAATTCATCAATTCTTTTTCTATTTCGGCTAAACCCAAGGTTTCGATGTTTCGGATGACCGGAACCATCAAACCTTTTGGTGTTTGCACTGCAATGGCAATATCTGTGTATTCAGGACTTATAATTTCCTCACCATCCATCATCGAATTTACCGCAGGGTGCAGTTGCAAAGCCTCCGAAGCTGCTTTGGTAAAGAAGGACATAAAGCCCAGTTTAATATCGTGGGTTTCTACAAATTTCTTTTGATACTTGCTGCGCAATGCCATTACTGCACTCATGTCAACTTCATTAAAAGTAGTCAGCATGGCCGTTTCATTTTTTACGGAAACCAAACGGGTGGCCAGTTTTTTCCGAAGATTCGACATTTTTGTGCGTTTCACTTCTCTCGAAATGCTTTTGCTTTGCGCCGGAATTGCTGCCTGACTGCCCGGATTACTGACCACGGCCTGAATGTCTTTTTTCGACAAACGTTGAATGCCGGCAATTACATCATCAACCGAAAGGTGATTTTCTTCCATTAGTTTTTTAGCAATGGGCGAAATCTTAACATCCTTGTACGTTTCAGAATTTGTTGACTTAGATGCGGCAACAACTGCAGGAGCTTTTTTTTCAGCAGGAACTTCTTCTTTTTTAGCTTCCTTAGGAGCAGAGGAAGCAGATGCTTCTCCGGCAAAGCTTGTGTCTATGCTGCAGGCAACCGATCCAACAGCAACTGTATCGCCTTCCTGCGCCATAATCTTAATTTTACCACCTTCATCAGCAATAAGAGTCAGAGTGGCTTTATCCGATTCAATTTCTGCAATTTCCTGATCCTTTTCAACAATGTCACCATCTGCTACAAACCAGTTGGCTATTTCTACTTCGGAAATGGATTCTCCGGGACTAGGTATTTTTATTTCGATCATCTTTATTGTGTTATTGTTTTGTCATCGGGTAAAAGCAACTAAACCTGTTGCATGTCTTTATATTTTGTTCTTTTTTCTTTGATCCTTTGTACTTTAATCCTTTTTACTTGAGTACTTTTCACTTGGGTCTTTTGATTTACATTAGCAGCTTACTTTTCTTCTCTTCGAAATATTCGTGCTGAACAAGGATGTCTGCATGAGAACTGCCTTCCACACATTGTAATCCGCAATATTTCAATTTTAGATCGCAATTGCATTTTCGAAATACTTTGTTAATGATTTCGTTTTGCCCTGCCAGGTGAATTTTATTCAATCCGGTTGCCGGACTGCCGCTGGCCTGACGTGCTACAGGAACCAATTTAATATCTTTGTTTTTAAAGTTGTAGTTGATAAACTGCCAGGCGCCCATGTTTTCCGGTTCTTCCTGAACCCATAAATGAAGAAGGGCATTTGGATATCGATTCAAAATCTGATCAATCTGTTTATCAGGAAACGGATACAGCTGTTCCACTCGAACCAAGGCAATATCCTGAGCAAACAGTTCCTCTTTTCGGGTCAGCAAATCGTAATAGATCTTTCCGGAACAGAATACAACACGGCGAACTTCCTCAGCAATTATATTGTTGTCGTCAATCACTTCCTGAAACTGACCATTGGCCATGTCATCCATTTTCGAAACACATTTTGCATGGCGAAGCAGACTTTTTGGCGTAAAGCAAATTAACGGAACCCGTATGTCACGTTTCACTTGTCTTCGTAACATGTGAAACAGGTTTGCAGGTGTAGTCGGGTTGATAATCTGCATGTTGTTGTTGGCGCATAGAGTAAGAAACCGCTCCATTCTTGCGCTCGAATGTTCTGCACCTTGTCCTTCATATCCATGAGGCAGATACATCACCAAGCCATTTTTTATGCCCCACTTGTCTTCGGCAGCACTAATGTACTGGTCGATAACCGCCTGAGCCACATTATGAAAATCGCCAAACTGAGCTTCCCAAATGGTCAAGCCTGATGGATGTGCCAAGGCATATCCGTATTCAAATGCAAGTACACCATATTCGCTAAGCAATGAATTGTAGATATGGAAAGGGGCTTGCTTGCCGCTGATATTTTTCAGAGGGAAATACTTCTCGTCTGAGTTCTCAATCACCAAAGCTGCATGCCGGTGCGAAAAAGTACCTCTTTCCGAATCCTGTCCGCTTACACGAACACTGTTTCCTTCTTCCAGCAGACTGGAATAGGCAAGCAGTTCTCCCATGGCCCAATCCAATTCATCATTCGCGATCATGTTTTTGCGATCGGTCATTAGCTTCCCAATCTTTTTGAAGAAAGTAAGGTCGCCGGGCAAATTGGTAATGTTTCCGGCCAGCTCAAGCAAAGTCTTTTTCGCAACTCCTGTTTTAGGAGAAGATTCAAAATCTTCCTGGGTTGAGTATCGGATGTTTTTATAATAATCCTCCAGAAAAGGCTGTATAATTACCTTCTTAAATGTTTTGGATAATTCAAAATCTTTATCTAAAAGTTCGTTGTATTCGGAGTTAATCGTTGTAATTTCTTCTTTGGTATAAATTCCTTTTCCAATCAGGAATTCGGCATAAATATCCCGTGGGTTTTTATGTTTGGCGATTTCTTTGTACAGAATTGGTTGGGTAAAACGAGGTTCATCCCCTTCGTTATGGCCAAATTTCCGGTACGAAAGAATATCTATGAAAACATCAGAATTAAATTCCTGACGGTATTCCATAGCCAGCTTGATCGTGAAAATCAAAGCTTCCACATCATCACCATTTACATGAAACACAGGAGAACGGGTTACCTTTGCCACGTCGGTACAATAAGTACTCGATCGGGCATCCAGGTAATTGGTTGTGAAACCTACCTGATTGTTAATGACCAAATGGATGGTTCCTCCGGTTTTATATCCGGTTAACTGCGACATCTGAACTGTTTCGTACACAATTCCCTGTGCGGCAATCGCTGCATCACCATGAATGATAACAGGAACCAATTTGTCCTGATCGCCGGCGTAGTCGTTATCAATTTTCGAGCGTGAAATTCCTTCAACAACAGCACCAACGGTCTCCAAATGAGAAGGGTTGGGTGCCAAATGAAGTTTCACGTTACTGCCATCATCTGTTTTTACCGTATTTCCATATCCCAGGTGATATTTTACATCCCCCAAAGCAATGTCTTCTTCGAATTCTTCGCCCATAAATTCTTTGAAAATATTGGCGTAAGGTTTCTCTAAAATATTGGCCAGTACATTTAATCTTCCCCGGTGAGCCATTCCGAAAATGAACTCCTGAACACCAAGCTCAGCACCGCGTTCAATCATGGCATCCAAAGCAGGAATTAAGGTTTCTGTTCCTTCGAGGGAAAAGCGTTTTTGACCGACAAATTTTTTGTGGATATAGTTTTCGAAACCAACGGCAAGCTTTAAATGATAGTAGATGTGTTTGCGTTGCTCATGGTTAAAATCCGGAGTGTTTTTAGTGCCTTCCATCTTGTTCTGCAGCCATCGCATCATTTGAGGATGACGTACAAAAACATATTCTGCACCTATCGATTTGCAGTACGTTTCCTGCAAATGGGAGACAATATCTTTTAATTTGGAAGCACCCAATCCTATTTCAGTGCCGGCATGGAAAACAGTTTCTAAATCTGATTCTGACAGATCAAAGTTTTCGACGTCGAGTGTTGGGAAATATTTCCGTCGGGTCCGAACCGGATTTGTCTTGGTAAAAAGATGTCCGCGCTGACGATAGGCATGAATCAGATTCATAACATTGAATTCTTTACTCGTCGTATTTGCGGCAGGAATATTTTCGTTGGCCGTTTGTTCCTTAATTGGAAATTTGGCTGTTGCAAAATCAAATCCCCGAAAAAATTGTCTCCAGCTTTCTTCAACAGATTCAGGATCATTCTTATAGGATTGGTAAAGTTGGTCGATAGATTCGATTTCACTGTTACCTAAAAAGCTAAATTTATCCATGTAATTGTTCGTTGTACTTAGTCTGATTATCGTTGTTACTTAAACAAATGTATTAATTTTTAAGCCTTATGGTGATATCAAAAACGAATAAAAGATAAAAAGATCATTTTTTTTACAGATATCGATATAGAGTTTTTCTATAAGATGTTTTGGTTTAATATGACTAAAAATAAACAGCACAATTCTTTTATTTGATGCCTGTTCGAATTACTTTAGTTTTTTTAAGACAAACATGTAAAATCTCACAAATGTATTTTCTCCGTATTTTAATTGTTTTGGCACTTGGTGCTCAATTCACGGCCTGTAATAATTTACAAAAAAAACCTCGGTTTACTCTCGAAAAAGGAGATCTTCTTTTTCAGGATCTGGATGCTGATTCTATTTCAGATGCGATAGAATCAGTAACAGGAGGAGCTAAGAATTTGAGCTTTTCGCATGTTGGGATTGTGGATATTCATTCGAACGGGGATACTATGGTTTTAGAAGCCATCTCAAAAGGAGTTACCTACACCAAACTCACTGATTTTTTGCAGCGAAGCACAACTGCTGACCAAAAGCCAAAAGTTGAGGTGGGAAGGCTGAAGCCAGAATTTACTGCTTTTATTGATAAAGCTTTGGAGTCGGGAGAGAAGTTGATTGGAAAACCATACGATGATATTTACATCATGGGAGACTCAACTTACTATTGCTCTGAGCTGATTTATGACCTATTTGCAAATGCCGGAGATTCTATTGAAATCTTCCGGCTAAACCCGATGACTTTTAAGGATGATAAAACCGGTGGTTTTCTTCCTTTTTGGATTGAATATTACAAAAACTTAGGTGTGGATATCCCGGAAGGAAAACCGGGTTTGAATCCCAATGGGATGCACGAGTCTCCGAATATCGAGATTGTATTTTCCTACCTGCGGCAATAATTTCACATCTTTCATCTCATATCACAAATCTTACTTAAACAATGAACTCATTCTTACGCGAATTAACCAGCGAGCTGTACGAAAAATACGGCAGTAATTTATCCAATTGCATGTTGGTGTTTCCAAATCGCCGCGCCGGTTTATTCTTCTCAAAATATTTAAATGAATTGATTGAAAAACCCGTTTGGGCACCCAGGATTCTAACCATTAATGATTTTTTTAAAACTCATTCTCAGTTGCAGACAGAGGATAACCTGGGCTTGCTTTTTCGCTTGTATAAAATCTACATTCAAAAAATGGATGTGTCGGAAAGTTTCGATGAGTTTTACCATTGGGGAGAAATGCTTTTGGGCGATTTCGACGATTTGGACAAATACCGGGTGAATGCAAAGCATTTGTTTCAGAATTTAGCGGAGGAAAAAGAGATTGATAATCTGTTCGATTACTTAACGGAAGAACAGATTGCTGCGATACAATCATTTTGGAGTTCATTCCGTCCCGAGAAATATTCGGAGCATCAAAAGGAGTTTGTGAAGCTCTGGGAAAATCTGTATCCTATTTATTCTGATTTTCGGGATGTATTACAATCTGAAGGATTGGCATACGAAGGAATGGCTTCCCGAAAACTGGTTGATGAGTTGGAATCGGGGAAGATTACGATTAAAGAGGAGCGGATTATTTTTATCGGTTTTAATGCATTAAACCGTTGCGAACAGAATTTGTTTGATGAGTTGAAAAAGCAGGATAAAGCAGATTTTTATTGGGATTACGATGAATCCTATCTTCAGAATCCTTTTCATGAGGCGGGTTTGTTTTTACGCGAAAATATCAAACGGTTTCCGTCGCCAAAAACGAATATTCGGTTCGATAATATCAAGAATAATCAAACCAAAGTTGAATTTGTTTCACTTTCCTCGGAAGTGGGACAGGCGAAGTATGCCCACGCTGTGGTTGAGGAATTCTGCAGGAATTCGGAGGATGCCTTAGAGGAAACGGCTATTGTTTTGGCTGATGAGGAGTTGCTTCTTCCGGTATTGCATTCCATTCCTAAAATTGCAGAGAATGTGAATGTAACCATGGGATATCCTGCCAAAAACACGCCTGTTGCCAGTTTGCTGCGTTTGGTGATCGATCTGCAGAAAAGTGTGAAAAAATCAAATGGAGAGGTATCGTTTCATCACAAACAGGTATTGTCTCTTCTGAATCACCAATATTTGAATTCTGTTAATCCTGAATTGGCACATTCCATAACACAGGATATTCTCACAACCAATAGAATTGAGGTTCCACAACGTTTAATTCAAGGTGATTCCGTTTTGGAAAAGCTTTTTTCTCCGGTGAGTAGTGTGGAGCAGTTTTCAATATATCTGCTTGAATTGCTTCAGGGAATTTATCAGAAATTAGAAACGACTGACGAGGAAAAAACCTTGGTTGATAAAATTGAACAGGAATACATCTATCATTGGTTTTTGGCAATAAAACGTCTCAATTCTTTACTGAATCAGCACAAAATTGAACTAAAGCAGGATACTTTTTATAAGATTCTGGATAAAATGATTCAGAGTTTGAGTATTCCATTCGAAGGAGAACCTTTGGCAGGTTTGCAGGTAATGGGAATTTTGGAAACACGATTGCTCGATTTCAAAAAGATTGTGGTGCTTTCGATGAACGAAGGGAAATTGCCAAAAACAGGAGCTGCAAATTCGTTTGTTCCCTATCATTTGCGGAAAGGCTTTGGAATGCCGACAATCGACCATCAGGATGCAATTTTCGCCTACTATTTTTACCGGTTGATTCAGCGTGTTGAAGATCTTAAATTGCTGTACAGCACTCAAAGTGACGGGATTCGCACTGGTGAAATGAGTCGTTTTTTGTATCAGCTGAAATACGAATCAGATTTTGAGATTGTTGAGAACAGTCCGTCCTACAATATTTCTTTGCAGGAAACCAAGCCGGTTAGTGTGGCCAAAAACGAACGAATTCAAACCTGCCTAAGCGAGTATTGTGGTGATGGGATAAAGAGTTTTTCGCCGTCAGCCTTAAATACTTATATGAATTGCAGCCTAAGCTTTTATTTTAAATATTTGGCTGGTTTAAAAGAACCCGATGTGGTTTTGGAAGAGATCGATCCGCCGACTTTCGGGAATTTATTTCACTCGGTTTTGGAAGAATTGTACAAGCCTTTTAGTGGCAAAACAATTCAGAAAGAAGATTTGGAGGGATTGCGGAAAAATAAAGTTTTACTGGATCAGGTTTTGAAAGATGCTTTTCGAAGCATCTACTTTCAGCTGAAAAAGGAGCAGCCAATGGAAATTGGCGGCAGAAACCTGCTCGTATTTGATATCCTGAAGAAGTTTATTGACCGGATATTGATCTTGGATCAGAAATTTGCACCTTTTGAAATTGTTTCTTTGGAGGGAAAATATAAGATTCAAATGCCAATAGGAGAGAAAGCCGATCGAAAGGTAAACATTAGCGGATTGATTGACAGAGTAGATAAATTGAATGATACCATTCGTATTTTAGATTACAAAACAGGCAAGGCCGAATTGATTTTTAAGGATATCGCTTCTCTTTTCGAAAAAGAAGGGAAGAACAAAAATAAAGCGGCATTTCAAACTTTGCTTTATTGCTTGTTTTACGATGAAAATTACAATCCCGGTGCAGCAATTTCCCCTGGAATATACAGCCTGAAAGAGTTTTTTAACGATGGGTTTGATTGCACCTTAGCTCAAAAAGAGGGGCGTGGAAATGCCGTTCGCGTTGATGATTACAGAATGTTTAAAGCTGAATTTGTTGAAGGCCTGCAAGAATTACTGGAAGAGATTTTTAATCAGGATATTCCTTTTTATCAGGTAGAAAATAAAGATATTTGCCGAACTTGTGTGTATGCCGAAATTTGCCATCGATAAGTTGTGGCTTCTTTTGTTTTTGTTACGAATGAAACGTCCATGTTGAAAGCGTTCAACACACAGAGAAATGATTATTCCAGCTTGGAAAGTTCTCCCGAAACAAGTTCGGGACAGGCTATATGACAAAAACATAAAATTATAAACACTTGAAAAATATCAATACAATGTGTCGATCAGTTATTTTACTATTATTTTTCTTGTCCGTTGGTTTTACTTCCAATGCACAAAAAAAATACAGTATCAAGTCGAAGAGAGCCATCAAAAACTATGAGTTGGCTTCGGAGGTTTATCGGCAAATGGATAATTCCAAAGCTCTGAAATATTTAGATGCCGCAATTGAGCAAAGCCCTGATTTTATTGAAGCATGGCTTTTTAAAGCTGATGTTTTGCATGAAACGGGCAAGATTGAATCTGAAATTGAGGCCTATCAGGAGGCGATAAATATTGATGCCAAATTTTTCCCGAATGTGCATTTTAATTTGGGGAATGCCTACCTGAAAATAGGAGAATATCAAAAGGCATTAACGAAATATGAAGACTTTCTGTCACTTTCAAATAGCTCCGACAGAAATAGAAGGTTGGCAGCAAAAAGACTGGAAAGTTGCCGGTTTGCGATCAAGTCAATAGCAAATCCTGTCGATTTTAAACCGGTAAACCTTGGTGACAATGTGAATTCCGAATTTGATGAGTATTGGCCCAGCCTTACCGCAGATGAGAAATTGATGGTATTTACCCGATTGTTGATAGAAAAGAAAGAGGGAACGGAAGTGAAAATCAAAAGGCAGGAGGATTTTTATGTATCCCGCCAAAACGATAGTTTATGGATGCAGGCGGAACCATTATCCTTAGTTATCAATACAGATAAGAACGAAGGAGCTCAAAGCATTACGGCAGATGGCAAATACATGTATTTTACGGCCTGTGATCGTCCCAACGGATATGGCCGGTGTGATATTTACTATTCAGTTCGGGAAGGAGATGTTTGGTCGGCACCAATAAATGTTGGCAAACCAATTAATTCGAAAGCTTGGGAAGCTCAGCCAAGTATATCTGCTGACGGACGGGAATTGTATTTTGTGAGCAACCGAAAATCAGGAAAAGGGAAAATGGACATTTGGCATTCCAGATTAATTGAAACTTTGGAAGATGGAAAGCAAAGATGGACACAGCCGGCGAACCTTTCTATTAATACAACAGATAATGAAATGTCACCATTTATTCATGCCGGAAACCGGTATCTGGTATTTTCTTCAGATGGTTTAACCGGAATGGGAGGATATGATTTGTTTAAGACAGAACGCGATAAAGATGGGAAATGGAGCGAACCTGAAAATTTGGGTTACCCAATTAATACATTTAACGATGAAATCGGATTGATTATTAATGCGAAAGGTGATAAAGCTTATTTTTCTTCGGATCGCCTAAAAGGCAAAGGGAAAGATATTTTTAGTTTTGAGATGCCTGTAGATTTGCAGCCACAGTCTGTGTCGTGGTTAAAAGGCAATGTGTTGGATGCTAAATCCAAAAATCCTGTGCTTGCTTCGCTTTTATTAATTGATTTAATGAGCAATGATACAATTATTCAGATTAAATCGGATTGGACGGATGGCAGCTATTTGGTTTGTTTGCCTTCGGGAAAAGAATATTTATTTTCGGCCTCAGCCGAAAATTATCTTTTTTATTCGGAGCATTTTGCAATGAAGAATGATCAGAAGAAATCGAAGCCCCAACAATTAGATATCTTTTTAGATAAAATTGAAAAAGGAAAAGAAATCGTACTTCGGAATGTGTTTTTTGATATCGACTCCTGGGATATTTTGCCGAAATCTGAAATTGAATTGACCCGCTTGTATGATCTGTTGGCAGCTTATCCTAAATTAAAAATTGAAATTGCCGGTCATACCGATAATACCGGAACTGAAAATTACAATCTAAATCTTTCCAATAACCGGGCAAAGGCGGTTTGCGATTATTTAATTTCAAAAGGAATAGAAGCAAAACGGCTAAGCTTTAAAGGATACGGAGCTTCACATCCTATTGCAGCCAATGAAACCGAAGAGGGAAGAAGTTTAAATCGAAGAACAGAATTCAAAGTTGTTGAAAATCAATAATAATCAATAAAATGAAACCGATATATCTTGATTACAATGCGACTACACCTATCGCACCGGAAGTTGCAGATGCAATGATTCCCTATTTAAAAGGTTTTTTTGGCAATCCGTCAAGCTCACATTTTTATGGGCGCCAATGCAAAGAGGCTGTGGACAAGGCAAGAAATCAGGTAGCTTTATTGCTGAATTGTGATGCTGAAGAGTTGATATTTACCAGTGGCGGATCTGAATCGAATAATTATGCATTAAAAGGCTATGCTTTTGCAAATCAGGATAAAGGCAGGCATATTATCACTTCTTCTATCGAGCATCCTGCGGTTACAGAGGTTTGTAAATTTTTGGAGACACAAGGGTTCGAAGTTACCTATCTGCCTGTTGATGAAACCGGACAGGTACAATTGTCTGATTTGAAAAAAGCCATTCGACCAGATACTATTTTAATTTCGATCATGTATGCGAATAACGAGGTGGGAACTTTACAGCCAATTTCTGAAATTTCGAAATTGGCGAAGCAGAATAATATCATTGTCCATACTGATTGTGCTCAGGCTGTTGGTAAAGTACCTGTTAATGTTCAGGAACTGGGTGTTGATTTACTGACTCTTGCAGGTCATAAATTCTATGGTCCGAAAGGAATTGGAGCCTTGTATATTCGCGGGGGAATTAAATTGCAGAAATTGATTCATGGTGCAGATCATGAAAGGAATTTGCGGGCAGGAACCGAAAATGTATTGGAAATTGTTGGTTTGGGAAAAGCCGCCGAATTGGCCATGGAGGAGGAAGACAAACGAATGAGGCATGAAATGAATTTGATCCGGATTTTACGCAGGAACTTATCTAAACTTTCAGATGTTCAGTTTAATGGGAATAAGGATTTTTGTTTGCCAAATACCTTAAGTGTTTCCTTTAAGAAAATTCCGGTAAACGAGATTTTAAGTCGGTTAAAAAATGTGGCCGCATCGGCGGGTGCCGCATGTCACACTGATTGTGTGAGTGTTTCAGCAACCCTGGATGCTATGAAAGTTCCTTTGGAATATGCAATGGGCACAATTCGTTTTTCTGTAGGCAGATATACTACTAAAACTGAAATCGATTTAGCTTCAAATGAAATAATTGAGGTGATAAAAAGTTTACGCAGAGATGCCAATCAAAAGAAAAGCAATCCGGAATAAAGCCATTTAATTATTTGAAATCACCATGGCGGGCAATTTCGGAAAAGACCTGACAGCGTTTTTTCAACCTGTCAGAGTCGAACAATATCATGAAACGTTCATGCCGGGCAATTGCGGCACACGGGAAAACAGTTAAAAATTATAAATTAGGAAATTCGCAGGTTTCAAGAAGCTTTTTCGGAAAAGACCTGACAGCGTTTTTTCAACCTGTCAGAGTCGAACAATATCATGAAACGTTCATGCCGGGCAATTGCGGCACACAGGGAAAACAGTTAAAAATTATAATCTAGGAAATTCGCAGGTTTCAAGAAGCTTTTTCGGAAAAGACCTGACGGCGTTTTTTCAACTGTCAGAGTCGAACAATATCATGAAACGTCGGCAATTGCGGCACACAGGAAGATGATTATTCCGGCATGGTAATCCCGAAAGCTTTCGGGACCATGTGACAAAACCTTACAATTATAAACACCTGAAAAACTCATTTCCACCAGCCAGCAATTCTTCAGCTTTGGAAATGGTGTTTTCTTTAACCAAGCTGTTTAGCCAAGGCAGATTGCCTGTTTTTTTGCGCAATTTTGCTTTGGAGTACCAATCTTTAGGATAGGAAATTATGGCTGGAGTTCCTTGCTTCCCATATTCCGGATAGGATTGATAATAGATATCACCAATGGCAACAATTAATTGGTCTTCCGAACTGTGAATTGAAAGTGTGAAATGCATTTCAATCTGGAAAACGGAAGGTCTTTCGCTTAAAGAAACAGGAACCCGGCCTTTGTATCGAAATTCGCCTGAATTTGAATTAATATATTCGATCTTACCATTTACTTGATCAGGAAATGAGGAAATCCAGTCTCGAATTTGCTGATCTGTTATTGCTGTTTGCAGATATTTTGTTTCCAAACTAATATTTCCGTCATCATCTAAAAATAAGTCGATGTTCTTTGTTTGTTGGGCAATTATGAATGAGCTAAAAGTAAAGGACAGTAGAATAATGAAGATTTTTTTCATAATGTGTAGTTTAAGAATTGAACATACTATTTGGCATCATCTCAATTTTTAATTTAATCCTTTTTATTGATTTTTCAAAAAGAATAGTTTTCCTTGCAATTAAGTTGCAAGCCCTTGTTTTCGGGTAATCAGACAAATAGGGACTTGTATTTATGTTCAATACGAAGAAAATGGCACATTTGACACTTGTTTTATCATACCTATTGCAATATTTTTACTTGTGTAGTGAAGGTTTAAATTCCTTCAATTTTCATATTTGACTTGATAAGTTTCAGCTCTTTTTAAGTTTTAAGTATGGTTTTAGTTGTTAGTAATTAAAAGAGGGGCTTTGCCCCTTTTTTATGTTACTGTAAGTATTCTCTCCTAAATAATTTATTAATTTTTCATTTTAAGTGATGAATCATTCTGTTAATTGACAGGGTATTTATAATTTTGTTACACTTCACTGTTTTTATAGCCAAAGAAAGATTTTCATGACACATATATATTCTCTGAACAGATTGTTTATTATTCTTATTTTTCTTGTAAGTCATTTTTTTGTGTCTGCACAAAATATTGCTTTAGAAGAAGATAGGTTGGTTGACAGATTGTCTCAACCCAATGTTTGGGCAGATTCCGTTCTGTCGACTTTAAGTGATGACGAGAGAATTGCTCAATTGTTTATGCTTGCAGCCTATTCGAATAAAGGAGATGAAGAATCTGAGAGAATTGCGGGCTTAGTGAGTAAATATCAAATCGGAGGAATTATATTTTTTCAAGGAGAACCGGGGAAGCAAGCCGGGTTGACAAATAGGTATCAAGCTTTGGCAAAGGTTCCTCTTTGGATTGGAATGGATGCTGAGATTGGGCTCGGATCCAGATTAAAACAAACAATAAGTTACCCAAGGCAAATTATGCTGGGTGCAATTCAGGATAATGAATTGATTTTTCAGTTGGGAAAACAGATTGGGAAAGAGTGTGGCAGACTTGGTGTTCATGTGAATTTCTCACCCGTAATGGATGTGAATAATAATCCGCGAAATCCGGTAATTAACAGCCGTTCCTTTGGCGAGGATCGTTACAATGTAACCAACAAATCGTATGCTTTTGCCTCAGGAATGCAGAAATCAGGAATTATTGCTGTAGGCAAACATTTTCCAGGCCACGGAGATACCGAAACCGATTCGCATTTTGATCTTCCTTTGGTAGATCATCCTATTGAAAGACTTGATTCTATTGAACTATTTCCTTTCCGTCGTTTAATAAATAATGGTTTGGGGGGAATTATGGTTTCTCATTTAAATGTGCCGGCGCTTGATCCTTTGCAAAAAGTAGCGACACTTTCCCGCCCTATCGTTTCTCAATTGCTGAAAGAGGAAATGGGTTTTAAAGGTTTGGTATTTACGGATGCGTTAAATATGGAAGGCGTTCGTAAATTTTATCCGAAGGGTGTGGTTGATGCTAAGGCTTTGGTTGCGGGTAATGATGTTCTTCTTTTTACTGAAGACGTTGAAATAGCAATTAAAGAGATTAAATTGGCACTTAAAAGCGGTGAGCTTTCCTGGGATGATATCAACGGGAAGTGTTTGAAAATTTTAAAAGCAAAGTATTGGCTCAATTTGAATGAGTACAAGCCAATTGATCAGAATAGACTGTGGTCAGGATTAAATACACAGCAAGGATTTATTTTAAGACGAAAGTTGACCGAGAAGGCAATTACATTAGTGAAAAATGATGATCAGTTGTTGCCGCTAAAAAGATTAGATACCTTGAAAATTGCTTCTGTTGCCATGGGTGTCCCTATCCGAAACAGATTTCAGGAATATCTTGGCAGGTATGCAGATATAGATTTTTTTCAGATCGGGAAAAGCGCTTCGATTGAAAGTTATTATCAATTATTGAAAAAGCTTGATAAATACAATTTGGTGATTGTAAGTAAGCACGACAGTGATATGCGGGCATCAAAGAATTTTGGAATTACGAGTCAAACTATTGAGTTTCTTTCTGAGCTTTCAAAAAACAAGAAGGTGATTTTTGATCTGTTTGCAAACCCTTATGGCTTGGATTTATATGAAGGGACTGATCGGCTAAATGGGATTTTGGTTTCGTATGAGGATAATATAGAAACTCAGATGGCTTCTGCGCAAATAATTTTTGGTGGTTTGGCTTCTCAGGGACGATTACCGGTTACAGTTAATGGGCATTTTCCGGTTGGTACTGGTTTTGAAACCAAACACAACCGTCTGGGATTCTCTTTGCCCGAACAAGTTGAATTAAATACACTTAAATTGAATGTTATTGATTCGATAGTAAATGATGCCATTAAAAAAAAAGCAACCCCTGGCTGTCAAATTCTGGTAGCTAGAAAAGGAAAGGTTGTATTTCATAAATCATACGGTCATTATACCTACAAAGGAAAAGTAGAAGTTCGTAATCCTGATATTTACGATTTAGCATCACTAACAAAGATTACAGCTGCACTTCCGGCAATAATGCAGTTAAGCGACGAAGGGTGGATTAATGTGGATCATACATTGGGAGCGTATTTTTCAAAAGCCAAAGGCACCAATAAGGATACTCTTATTTTAAAGAAAATTTTAGCTCATGAAGCGAGATTGTTGAGTTATAAACCATTTCAATGGGAGGCTGTTGATTCGGCGAGCTTCGATGGAGATTTATTTAGTCGGAACTATTCGAAACGTTATAGTCTAAAAGTGGCTGATAAATTGTATCTCGATCGAAATTATAAATTTAGAGAGGGGATTTTTTCCAATCAAAGTTCTGAAGAATACCCGGTTCAAATTGCGGATAACCTTTTTATACATAAAGGTTATCACGATACGATAATCAATCAGATATTGGCAACCGAATTTAGAGAATCAAATGGTTATAAATACAGCGATCTTGGCTTTATAATGATGGGAGAGATGATTAAGGAGATTTCCGGCGAAAGTTTGGATGGCTATGTGAAAAGACATCTGTACGACATGTTGGGAGCCTCCAGTCTGGGGTATCATCCTTTGAAACGCTTTAGTGCCGATCGGATTGTGCCAACACAGGATGATAAGTTTTTTCGAAAACAATGGCTTAAAGCTTATGTGCACGATCCAACAGCAGCAATGCTTGGCGGCGTTTCGGGACATGCAGGAATGTTTGGTAATGCCGGCGATCTGGCAAAATTAGCGCAAATGTATCTTCAGGAAGGAACTTATGGCGGTGAAACCTACATAAGTGCTGAAACAATGAATCGATTTACTGCACGTGCTTACCCAAATTCAGAAAACAGAAGAGGAATCGGCTTTGATAAACCTTTTTACAATCCCGAAGAAAAAGGTGGTCCAACATGCAGTGAGGCTTCCGAATTAAGTTATGGACACACCGGTTTTACCGGCACTATGATTTGGATTGATCCCAAATATGATTTGCTGTATATTTTTCTGTCGAACCGAATTTGTCCTGATGAGTCGAATACCAAATTGATAGAAATGGATGTACGAACTAAAATTCAGGAACAAATATATAAGTCAATAATTAAAGAGGAAAAAGTTGATCCTGAATTCATAAGCCTTCCTTTTTCACCATTTGGAAAAGGGATGTTTTATTAGTTCAACATTTAAAAATTTACTTTCATTTGTGACTTCCCGATCAATCCATTGCGGCAGTTCAAAGTTTTCATTTTCAGAGCCAAGCTCAATTTCGGCTACAATTAAACCCTTGTTGTTGCCTTCAAATACGTCTATTTCCCAGAATAAATTATTTTGAGGGATCACAAATCGAGTTTTTTCAATCTTCGAATCACAAAGAACTAAAAGATCCTGAGCATCTTTCATCGGAATTTCGTATTCAAATTCAGATCTGCTCAACGGATTATTTCCGGTTTTGATGGTTAAAAAAGATTGATCTCCCGCAATTCTAATTCGTAAACTTTTATCCGGATCACTCCAAATGTATCCTTGAATAAGTTTTTTTCCCTCTTTGGGAAGATCCAGTAAATTTGGTTTTATGAGGAATTTACGTTCTATTTCTAAAGGCATATGTTGCTGAGGCTTGTCTTATTTGTAAAATTTATTTCCAACGATTTTAAGTCCGTCGAGGGTTAACATTGGCTCATGATGATCGAAACTGTCAAGAATAGGAAGCATCACAGTGGCCAACCCACCAGTGGCAATTACAGTAGTTTTTCCTTCCATTTCCTTTTTCATTTCAGTCAGAAGTGATTCAACAAGACCTTTGTAACCGATTACAATACCAGCCTGCATTGCATGAACCGTATTTTTTCCAATGCAGGAGGGAGGAACAACCAAATCGACATTTGGTAATTGAGCTGTTTTTTGAGAAAGCGATGCCATGGCAGTTTTAAGCCCGGGAGCAATTGTCACACCTAACAAATTTCCATCTGCTTTTATAACAGTAAAAGTAAGAGCAGTACCAAAATCAACAACAATGCAATTGCCCGAATATTTGTTGTGAGCTGCAACGGCATTGGCAACCAAATCTGTTCCTATTTCATAAGGATTACTGATTCCGATATCTAAGCGCGGATACAATTCCGGCCCCAGAACTAAAGGCTCTTGGTTGAACAGTTTTCGAATCATCTCACGGATAGGAAGTATCAGAGAGGGAACTACACTGCTCAGAACTACCCGGTTAATCTCTTTTAAATCGATATTCCGACTCGCAAGTAAAGTTCTGTAAATGACTTCGTATTCATCAGATGTTTTGTTGGCAACAGTATGAATTCTAAATTGTTCGGCCCAATGATTATTGCTGGATAAACCGCAGACCACATTTGAATTTCCTATGTCGATGGCTAAAAGCATATGTTGGATTGTATTTATTGCTTAACTAAAGATAAAGGTCGGCAAAAGCTTTAAAAGAAAAGCCTAATTAACCCTGTTTTTTGCAATTCCATTTTTTAAATACTCAATAATATTCTGACTGGCTTCGCGGCTCATTTCAATTCTGGTTTCGATTGTGGCAGTGCCAATATGTGGTACTGCAAGAGCTGTTTTCTGCTTTAATAATTTTGGATGAATAATAGGTTCATTCTCAAAAACATCCAGTGCGGCACCGGCAATTTCACCTTGTTCCAAAGCTATGGCCAAGTCAGCTTCATTAATAACTGCACCCCGGGATGTATTAATTAAAAAGGCCGTTTTTTTCATTTTCAGGAACTCCTTTTTACTTAATAAATGATGCGTTTCAGGAGTTAAGGGGCAGTGCAGGGAAATCACATCCGATTTTTCAAGTAGATCCGGCAAATTCATATAAACTGCATCCTTCCATTTAATCTCAGAAATGGGTTTTCTATTGTGATAAGCGATATTCATACCAAAAACCATTGCCTTTTCGGCAACCGATTTACCAATATTGCCCATGCCTACAATCCCTAAGGTCTTTCCCCGCAGTGTGCTTCCTAAATTTTTCATCACTCCCCATTCAAATTCCGGATTTGTTTTTAATCCATAATTGCACAACGAAATTTGTCTGCTCAGGGATAATAAAAGTCCCATACACAACTCGGCAGTTGGTTCGCAAACAGCTTCAGGAGTATTGCAAACAATAATTTTTTGCTCGTTTGCAGCATTCATATCGATATTATTAAAGCCAACTCCGTAATTACTGATAATTTTCAGATTTATTCCGGCTTTTATTATATCAGCAGAGACTTCCCGATTAAAAATAGACAGCAAACCAACGCAGTGCGGAATCAGTTCAATTAATTCTTCTTTTGTGAAGAATTCCTTTTCGGGATAAATCAAATCAAAATGAGTTTCCAATTCACTAAGTCCTTCTTTAGGAATAGGGTAGGCGATAAGTATTTTGTTTTTCACAGACATGCGATTAATGATTTTAGAGCATAAAAGGTACGAATTTGAATCAATCATCCAAAGGGATAACCTGTTGCCATCAATGTTTGCAGATCATGATCAATGACCCCAAACATCTGGTGGTGGCCTACCCTGTGTACGCATGGCAGTCACTCACGTGCACACATGGCGGTCACTCACGTGTACGCATGGCGGTCACTCACGTGCACACATGCCGGTTGGTCACCTGATAATCCATGAGTTGCCGCACCTTACATCAATCTTTCAGTAAAGGCTGACAGCTTGCCCGGGTTGCAGTGCAAACCTCAAATTCCCAGTGTCGGTTTGTGTTCCCTTATGTCGGTTCAGGGCAGCAAGCCTTTCTTGGTTTGATTGTGTTTCCCCGTCCTTTCTCAAAAGAGGATTTCCACAAACTTATTTTGTAGCTTTGTTTCAAATTTCAAATCCACCGAAACAACTAACACCGCCATTGCATGATTTTATTAGACAAACCTTACGTTTCCAAGTTTCTTAAAGAGACAATTGAAAAATATAATTTTCCAACTCTGGATACAGGTAATGTTATCGAAAAGGGGGAGCTTTCATTGATTGGTTCAGAGCAGATTGTTCAACATTTTCGTGATAATACAAATAGTCGAATTTATACTAATTCCGAGAATTCTATCAATTGGGTGCTGAACCATTTAAGTTTCACCAAACTACCTGAATACATTAATGTGTTTAAAAATAAAATAGAATTTCGAAAATTGATTCAGGGAATGTATCCTGATTTCTATTATAAGGAAGTGCTCCTTAAAGATTTGGATGAAGTTAAATTGGACGAATTACCAATGCCGTTTATAATTAAGCCGGCAGTAGGTTTTTTAAGTCTGGGAGTTCATAAGGTTGTTGATGAGAATGATTGGTTAAGAGTGAAGCAATTAATTCGTGAGGAATTTACAGATGCTCAGGCTTTATTTCCCATCGAGGTAGTAAACGCATCTTCCTTTTTAATTGAGGAAGTAATTGCTGGTGAAGAGTTTGCTTTTGATGCTTATTTTGATGAGAATGGCGAAGCGGTTGTGTTGGGAGTGTTAAAGCACCTTTTTGCTTCCGAAAAGGATGTCAGCGATCGGGTTTATTACACTTCAAAGGAATTGATTAAGGCATACCTTCCACAATTTAAGCAGTTTGTACAGGATCTCGGAGAGCAGGTCGAATTGAAAAATTTTCCTGTTCATATCGAAGTTCGTGTGGATGAAGCGGGCAAATTAGTCCCGATTGAAGTGAATCCAATGAGGTTTGGTGGCTGGTGTACAACGGCAGATTTAACTCATTTGGCCACTAAATTGAATCCGTATCATTGTTTTTTAAGCAATATTAAACCCGATTGGGATCAGATCTTAAACGAAATGGATGATGAGATTTATTCTTTGATTATTTTGGACAATTCCACCAAAATACCATCCAGTAAAATTTCACATTTTGATTACGAAAAATTATTGAATCGATTTTGCAATCCATTGGAATTACGTAAAATTGATTATAAATTGTACTCCATTTTTGGGATGTTGTTTACCAAAACTCCAAGAGATGAATTCCATGAAATTGAAGAGATATTAGTTTCTGATTTATGTGATCTTGTCATTGAAGAGTCTCATTAAAATATCATTGCATCGATATGATTACCGATTTTATTATTCGTAGAGCCGAAACTTCAGATGCTCTTTGTATTGCGATGTTTAAAATTCAAGTTTGGCTTGATACCTATGCTTCGGGAGGAGTAAATAATGAATACGCGGAATATTTGGCTTCTGAAATTACCAAAGAAAAAACGGAAACTATACTTCAAAATCCGAATAAAAAAATATTTTTGGTCGAGAAGGATTCGTGCTTAATTGCGTGTTATCAACTGGATTACGATACTTCTTGTCCTGTAAAAGATATTACAGATCCAGAGCTATCCGTACTATATGTGTCAAGACATTTTCATAGACAGGGAATTGGTTATAAACTTTTGCTGCATGCTGAAAATGAGGTGAGAAAAAATAATGGTTCAGGTTTATGGCTCACAGCTTATTACCAAAACCAAAATGCTCTTGATTTTTATCATCGCCGGAATTATTTGGTGGCCGGCAAGTGCTTTTTCGAAATGGGTGAAAATCAATATGAAAATTGGGTGTTCTATAAAAAGCTTGAAGTTTAGAAAAAGTGGATAAATTAATCATTCTGGATTTTATTGATCCACTCGTCTTTAAGAATTGCATAAATTACATCGTCAATCCATTCTCCATCAACAAAGATGCTTTTTATAAAATGAGCTTCTTTTCGAAAGCCTAAACGTTCAAGCATAGCTATCGATTTTATGTTTGCCGGATCGACCGAAGCAGTAATACGATGTTTGTTTAAATCAGTAAAAAGAAATTTAATTACTTCTGATAAAGCTTCATTAGCAAAGCCTTTTCCATGATAGGATTTTGCCAGAGTACAACCCAATTCGACCTGTTTTTTGTTTTCATCTAAAAAATGAATTCCAATATCACCAATTACTTTCTGATCTTCTTTGCAGATAATAACTAATTGATACCATGTGTCAATCTGGTCGATACTTTTGGAAACTTTATTGCTGATAAAATTATATACATCATCAATGTTTTGCGGAATCCAGCCTTGGTACTGATTGGTCTTAGCATCTGAACGATAATCGAATACTTCTTCAGCATGTTTATTTTGGATTGATTGTAAGCATAATCTTTTAGAGTGTAATTCCATAATAAATCTATTTGTTTCGAATACAGGAAAGATATTTTTTCTGGGTGAATTTTACAAATATGAATTTAAATCGTACAAATTTGGTTTTTTATATAAAATAGATGATTGAAATTACAGCTTAAATTTGTCATATTCAGGTGCATATTATACCCTTAAGGATAAATAATTAGCAATTTGTTGAGAATAATTCCGTACATTGCAGAACCTTTAAGAAATGATCAGATAGAAGTATTAATCATCGTGTTTAATTTTTGAAGGATTATAATGAATTTCGAATCTTAAAAAAGCTATGGCAAGACCAAAAGAAACTTACAACAAAAAAGAGAAAGAGAAGCAAAAACTCCAGAAAAGAAAAGAAAAAGAAGCGCGTAAAGAAGAACGTAAATCCAGTCCAGGTCGTACTTTCGAAGAAATGCTTGCCTATACAGATGAGTTTGGCAATTTGAGTGATACGCCACCAGATCCAACTAAAAAGAAGAAAGAGATTAACGAAGAAGACATAGTTCTTGGTGCACGAAATAGTGATGACGGTAACTTTGAACAACCTTTAAGAGAGGGTGTTGTATCTTTTTTCAATACTAGTAAAGGATATGGATTTATTAAGGATTTAGAAACCAAGGAGAGTATTTTTGTGCATATCAATGGTCTTGTAGATTCAGTAAGTGAAAATGATAAAGTTAACTTTGAAACAGAGCGTGGTCCTAAAGGGATGAATGCTGTAAATGTTACTTTAGTTAAAAAATAAACAGCCTTTTCGGTTGTTACAATTTTAAGAAATAAAAAACCACCCTTTTGGGGTGGTTTTTTATTTTGTATGAAAGTAATGTGAACTAGTCAATTACTCTTACATTTACTGCGTTCATACCTTTTCTTCCTTTTTCCATATCGTACTCAACTTTATCGTTTTCACGAATTTCGTCGATAAGACCCGATGAGTGTACGAAGATGTCTTCACTTGAATCTGCTGGTTTAATGAATCCAAAACCTTTAGATTCGTTAAAGAATTTTACTGTTCCTTCCATTGTAATGTTTTTTAAAATAATAAGATGTTTGTTTAAAGTCTGTATTCTTATTTAATTGCCAGTAACAGTTCTATTATTTTTATTCCTAAATGGAATGAATAGTAATGAATGGTATTGAAATTATTATTTAATAAGACTTTCGAACTAAACAAATATAAAAAAAACAATTTTTCAATCCAAAAATAACCGGCAAAGTTTTGAGTTCTGTAATGATACTTGTTGTGAGGTGATTATGGATTTAGTTTGGTTGGGTTTTCACTGTTTGGTCTATGTAGATTATTCGGGAGAAGGAGGGAAGTAGATCAGGAAAAGAGATAGTATTTATTTTTGCTGAATTAATTCTAAAGCATAGAAATGCAAAGCTGATATTTGTAAAGAAGAGCTGTTGAGATGTATTTATTGATTTATAGGCACAAAAAAAACCACCCTGTTGGATGGTTTTTTATTTTGTATAAAAGTAATACGAATTAGTCGATAACTCTTACGTTAACGGCATTCATACCTTTTTTTCCACGTTCTGAATCGTACTCAACTTTATCGTTTTCACGAATTTCGTCGATAAGACCTGTTGAATGTACAAAGATGTCTTCACTTGAATCGTCTGGTTTAATGAATCCAAAACCTTTAGATTCGTTAAAGAATTTTACTGTTCCTTCCATTGTAATGTTTTTTAAAAATAATAAATTAAACGTTTAAAGACTCTAATTTAGTAATTAACAGTAACAAACCTATTATTTTTATTCAAAAAGAAACAAATAGTAATGAATGATATTGAAATTATTGGTGGAGATAAATCTCCCTTAGTACTTTTAAACACTGCAAATCTATATAAAACTTTTATTCTATCCTAACTTCAGGCAAAATAGTTTTAGTTTGTGGCGTATAAATAACAAATACATCTTTTAAAGAATCATATCCTTGTATAATATGTCTGATTATTAGTTACATATATGTTTATTAAAAAAAGATGTTTGTGAAATCAGTTGTGTTTAGATACGAGAAACCTGTATTATTATTTATCCAGTTCACCAAATACTCTTTTTAAGAGATCATTAACCCTCTTTAAAGGGTCTTTTCTGATTAGTTTTTCTTCATCTGCAACTTTAAGAAATAAAGCACTTAGTGCTTTTTCTGTCACATATTCATCAAGCTTGGTATTTATTGGCTCTAAACTGGCTAACTTTCCGGCAAAACTTCCTGCCACCGCATTGTAATTTTTGGTTAATAAACTCCACGATTCATTCGTAGATAAATTTGCGACCAGCTTTTTATCTAAGGACGCTTTTACTTTGGGCATAAACAGCTCTTGTAATTTATTTTGAGTTTTGTTTTGAAGATATACGGTTGCAGCATCATTCCCTCCTTTAAGAATGCCGAATGCATCTGCAATTGTCATTTCTGTAATGGCTGAAACAAATATTGGTGTTGCTTCAGAAACTGCATCTTCAGCAGCACGGTTAAGTCTAAGAACAACTTTATCTACTAATTCTGCGCCTCCTGGTATCAGATTGATGTTCTTTGTAATGCTTTGTGCCTCCGGAGGTAACAGTATTTTAATCAACTCGTCTTTGTAGAAACCATCCTGCATGGATAACAGGTTTGACGCATTCTTACTGCCAATTTTTAATGCTTCTTTTAGTCCGGAACTTACTTCAGCGCTGGATATAGGTTTTGGTTGTGAGAGTGCATACTGATCCATGAAAGGCTGCAGCTCAGCGCAGGAAGCAAATAGGAAACAAATTAATAGGATTGAGATCGTCTTCTTCATAAATTGTTGCTTTAATGAAGCTGTTTGTTTTTAAACGCAACAAGGTATCAAAAAATGATAGGAAATTCAATAATAAAAGCCTGCATAATTTTCTGCAGGCTTAACAATCTAAAGTTGTATTTATTCAGTTATTGCTTTCATAAAATCTTCCACATCCCCGGGTGTGCTCATTATTCTCATAAATGTTCCCATAGTTAGTTCTGGCCAATACAAGGCAAAACGATATTTGCCATGCAGCATACTAGCCTTTTTTCCTTGCAGGATAATTTCATAAGGCATGGCGGCAATATGATCTTCTCCAATTATTGGAAGGAATTGTTTTTCCCCGTCTTCAGAGTCTAATAAACCAATTCCAAATACGGCTATGTTTTTGTTTTCAAATACTTGTTCGTAAATTAAATGGGCATTTCCTTTTTTTGCTTTTAAATTTTTACGGATAGTTGTTAGTCCTGCTTCAAATGATTCGAACTCATTTAAATTGACGGGATCACTAAAATATGGCATCATCATTTTGTAATGATACTTTTTTAGAGAGCCTTCTTTTACTTCCCCGCCAAATGGAGTGAATTCATCACCTATTGCTGATAAGGATTTTTTCACATCAGAAGTAATCTTTGAAAACAAAGGTTTGTCCGTTTCGTAGTTACTTAAATAGGCGCAAAAAACATAGTCTGGGTTAAGCATACTTACTATAGTGCTTTCTCCTTTTTTAACCAAACCTATTTTAAGTACACTGGCCAAAGCACCTCTATCTGATGATTTTAGGCACAATTCACTTAGATCATTTCGCGTGAAACAAATTACGTAGAGTTCTTGGCTGGCTTCAGGCTGGTATTCTCCTATTATTGAAAATTGATTTGTTTCAAGATTTTGTTTTATGTTTGAAATCAGTAAACTGATATCCGTTTGTGATGTTCCGGCTTTAAAGAACGGAGACATTTTTTTTTCTTGTGCATTGCTAATCTGCATCCAGGCAAAGCAAATCAGAACTAGGATTATTTTCTTCATAGTAATATTAGTTTGTAGTTATTAAGATGTTTAGAACTCCTAATATATAAATATGAAAATAGATAGACTGTGTTATGGGAATTGTTTTCTGTCTGAATTTTTTGAACTAAAGGTGTTTACGATCCGAAGCTTCAATCAATACACCACTTTTCATTCTATTTTAAATGATTGTAAATTGAGGCATTATTAATTTTGCGACGTCGAATCTTTTCCTGAAATTTGATTTTCTGTCAAAAAGGAAGTACGAAGCGGATATTTAAACTGGATGATATGAAAAGACCATGTAAAAAGTGTTGCATACAGGAGAATGAGTGTAATTTGGGAGTTATATCTGACCTTAATCAAAAAATTATAAACAGATGAAATGGATTTTATTGCTTGTGAGTTGGACTAAAGAGGAGAAGAAAAGATTTTCATCCGATAAGGAAGCAATTCATGAGTTTGCCAACTGGCTTTCTCACGGACTTGGCTTGATTTTTGGTATTCCGGCAGGCTTGTGGTTGTTAAGTGTGGCCTACGAAACGCAGAATATTTACGGATTTACTGCATGCTTACTCTTTGTGGTCGCATTTAATTTACTCTATGCTTCATCAGCTGTTTACCATTATATGGTAGGAAGTCCAAATCGTAAATTGTTTCGAAAGTTCGATCATATCAGCATTTTCTTTATGATAGCAGGAACTTATACGCCTTTTCTTGTTATTTATTTGAATAATCAGGTTGGCAGACTTTATTTGATGGTTTTGTGGGGATTGGTAGTTGTTGGAATATTTTATAAAATATTTTTGCTGGGCAGATACCGCTGGATTTCTCTCATGTTATACATATTTATGGGCTGGATTCTGTTTTTTAATTTCTCGGCATTTAGTTCATCTTTGCCTGCTTTGTGTTTGCAGTGGATAATTGCAGGTGGCATTTTTTATATGTTGGGTGTGGTTTTTTACATGTGGAGAAAGTTGCCGTTCAATCATTTTATATGGCATTTATTTGTATTTGCAGGTAGTATTTCTCACTTTATTGCAGTGTATTATTGCATTATATAGCAGAGGCTGACTCAAAATAAGAAGGGACATCTTTAATATACAGATGTTTCTATTTTTTGAATCAAAAAATGGTTTGTGCTTGAGACAGCCTCAGGATAATTTTATTTCTGTTGCTAGCAAATTCTGCAGTTTTTAACATACCAGGAAACAGAGTGCTCATTGTTGTCGACCAATTCTTTTATAATTTTTCGATCATCCCAAACAGCGCAACAAGAGGTTGATTGATTTAGGGCCTTAGTCAATTTAGACCAACGATCCATGATTTCCATGGTTAGAAAACTTTCGTACTCTTTGAATACTTCGATAGCACATGAACCACAAAAATGTAATTGATCTTCAAGCGGTTTAAGATTTTCATTTTTTGTAAAAATGTGTTCGCCTACCTTAAAAAATTCATTCTCTTTTAATTGAAGAGTTAATTTTAAATCAATTGTAGTCATAGGTTTGGAGATTAGGGTTTGCTTCTTTTTTTCTCTATTTAAATATTTATGGTTTTTCTTTTATTGCCTGATAATCTGCTGATTCTAATGCACAATTAAAAATACGCAATTTTGAAGTCCCGAAAAAATAAAAAATCATTAAGGATAGAATTCTTTATTTAGATTAAAAAAAAGCTTCCCGAAGGAAGCTTTATTATCTGATGTTTTTTGATTTTTTATTAGTCTATTTTTTGCAGTTGAACAGTGAAATGTCTCATAATTGGAGCTTCGTCAATAATTTTAAACCCATGCTTAATTTCATTTCTTCGATCATAAACATTTTTCAGAGCTACTGCAACAACATCCATATGGTTGTTGGTGTAAGTTCTTCTTGGAATTGCCAAACGCAGCAACTCTAAGGCAGGATAACGGTTTTCTCTGGTTTCAGGATCTCTATCCGCTAAAATTGCACCGATTTCAACCCCACGAATTCCTGCTTCCAAGTACAATTCACAACCTAATGTTTGTGCCTGATATTCTTCCTTTGGTATGTGAGCCAAGATCTTTTTGGCGTCAACAAAAATTGCATGTCCTCCTATTGGTTTTTGGAACGGAACACCAAATTCCTCTAATCTGCCACCTAAATATTCTACTTGCTTAATACGTGTTTCAAGATATTCAAATTCAGTTCCTTCATCAAGGCCTTGTGCCAGTGCATTCATATCACGTCCCGACATACCACCGTAGGTAACATATCCTTCAAACATGATATTGTAGGTAGATGCTTGTTTCCAAAGGTTTGCATCTTTCATCCCGATGAATCCACCCATGTTTACAATCGCATCTTTTTTGGAACTCATCGTTGCCATATCAGCATAAGTATACATTTCTTTAACAATCTCTTTAATTGTTTTATCCTGATATCCTTCTTCACGAGTTTTAATGAAGTAAGCATTTTCGGCAAAACGAGCAGAGTCAAAGCATACAGGAATTTCATATTTTTCGGCCAATTTTTTAACGGCTTTCATATTTGCCATTGAAACTGGCTGACCACCCGAAGTATTGCAGGTAACAGTCACAATAATCATTGGAACTTGTTCTTTTGGATAAGTAGAAAGAACCGATTCAAGCTTAACAAGGTCAAGGTTTCCTTTAAAAGGATGATCGATTACTGTATCAAAAGCTTCATCAATTGTGCAGTCAACAGCTTTTGCTTTTCTAAATTCAATGTGTCCTTTTGTTGTGTCAAAATGTGAGTTTCCCGGAACAATATTGCCTTCTTTAACCAATACCGAGAACAATACATTTTCTGCAGCCCGGCCTTGGTGAGTAGGTAGAAAATGATCAAATCCCATGATGTTTTTAATAGCTTCCTTCATTTTGTAGTAGGAGCGTGCACCAGCATAACTTTCATCTCCCAGCATCATTGCCGACCATTGTTTATCACTCATTGCACCTGTACCGGAATCGGTAAGCAGGTCAATAAATACCTGATCGCTTTTTAGATTAAAAAGGTTGTAATTCGCCTCTTTAAGCCATTGTTCCCTTTCTTCGCGAGTACTTCTTTTGATGGTTTCAACCATCTTGATTTTATATGATTCTGCGAATGGTAATTTCATAATGTTTCGTTGTTTATTTTATTGTGATATATAGCCGTGTAATTATCTATAGGATATAATTCTCCCATATCAATTATGTGCTTTTTGTAAATGTATACGTAAAAATTTGAGGCAGGATGCCTCAGGCGAATCTAGAAGTGAAACTCGTCTCTGTTTTTAATATTAAGGTAGACCTTGTGTGTCAGTTTTGGAAGTTGATATTTTGTTTCCATAGTTTCTGATTTTCTACTTTTGTCAAAAATAGAATAAATTCTGCTGAATAAAAAGGAAGGCAGTATATTTTATGCAAACGTTTGTTTTTGAGAACTGTTTGTTAGAGTTCCAAAAACTCACATTTTTTAACCTAAATGAACAGCATTATTCTTTTTATAAAGAAATAATTTCAACAAATTTGCATGTGCCGTATTTAGTTGGCGTTTTTCTTATTCAATAAGATTTTCCATTAGCCATTTAACTATTTAAAGAAGTAAAGATCATTGCCCTATGATTCGAGTTTTTTGTGTTTTGCTAATTTTGCTTCAATCATTAATTTCTTTTTCTCAACGAAATGTTAAGAAAGATTTTGTTTTTCCTGACAAAATAAAATTGGATAAATCTGCTTATCGATTGAAGCAAAATAAGGCTGATTCAATCAAGTATTGTTCCAATGATACTGTTTTAAACGGACTCATTGATCCTTTGCACCATATAGATAATGTGGGTTTTCGATTTATCGTTCGTGAATTGGAAATGAATTATTCAAAAAAGAAACATCAGACTGATTCTGTGCAGGATGCAGTAAATACTTTATTACAATACGTAAAAAATGATAGTATTCGGGATATGGTTTACTATCTGAAGAAATACATTGAAACACGAAAGACTGAAGAAGCGCTCCGAAAAGTAAAAAAACAAATGGAGTTGGAGAAGGTGTTGAGTTACCAGCCGGAATTATTAAAACCTGATGAGTTGGATACAGATGATTCTTGGAAGGCTCATGCATTGGAGGAGTTGTTTGAGTATGTTGAAAATGATCCGGTTCATCAATGGATCAGGGAAATCAGCAGAGATTCGGTTCTGTTAGGCGTGAAAAATTATCAGAACGATTCAATTAAATTCTGGATTAATAATGGAAAACAGGATTTTAAACGATTTTGGTTGAAGAAAAATAAAAGGGATTCTATCGGAATATGGGTTCAGAATACCAAAGATCGATCGGTTCGTATTCTTGTTGATGACGATGTATACCAGCAGTCAGTTCAGAAATCAAAAATGAGAGGAACGAGGGTGAAACTGGAAGAGAAAATTTCAAGTGATCAGTATAGTTTAGCGAAACTAGGTAAATATAAACGCTATTCTCAAAAATGGAAATTGGGTGCTACTATTGGCTTCTATTTTAATCAAGGTCATGTAAGTGATAGTTGGGCCGGAGGAGGCGAAAGTTCAATTGCTACCATATCAACCATAGATGCATTCGCAAACTACAAAAAAGGGAATCATACCTGGGACAATAAATTAGCTGTTAAGTATGGTCTTTTAAAGTCGGGAGACAATGGATTTCGAAAAAATGAGGATCGTATAGAATTTGAGACGAAGTATGGTCAAAAGGCTGTTAGGAAATGGTATTATTCAGCTCTGTTTAATCTGAAAACCCAAGCTGTAAGAGGATATACATACCCAAATAATGCTGAAAAAATATTAAAATCATCCTTTTTTGCACCAGCTTACATTATCGCATCAATTGGTATGGACTATAAACCCAGTAAAAAATTGTCGGTCTTATTGTCTCCGGTAGCAGCAAAATATACAATTGTAAGAGACACTGGTAATATTGATCAAACGGCCTATGGAGTAGATGCCGATAAAAAAGTTAAAAAAGAAGTCGGATCATATGTTAATGTCTATCACAAGTTTGTATTTTGGGATGAAATGAGTGTTGAAAATAAACTGACCTTATATTCCAATTACTCGGATAAGCCTAAAAATATTGATGTGGACTGGGAGATGATTCTGGTAATGCCAATTAATCAATACATATCTACAAAATTATCAACTCATTTGATATCAGATGATGATACAGGTTCAAAAGTTCAGTTCAAAGAAAATCTTGAGGTGGGAATCAGCTATCGCTTTTAGGGAAGTAATTACTGGTAATTATTTTTTTTGTATCGATATAAAAGATGTTTTAAAACCTTTTTTACTTACTATAAAAAATACTAATTTTCTGATCTAAATTTAAAGTATAAATCGATGAGTTTAATTTATAGAGTACCTGGTGTTGGAAAGATTGAGATTGACACATTAGTTGTTGATTCGAATGGAACATTAACGGTTAAGGGTGAAATTGTTTCTGGTGTGATTGAAAGAATACAGCGTTTACAATCCTTTGGAGTAAATGTTGTGATGATTTCTTCTGATCAAAGAGGAAACGCACGTGAATTATCTGATTCTACCGGAATTACCTACTACGAAGCTAATAACTCGAGAGAAAAAGAAGATATATTGCTTTCATTAGGAAGTAACAAGGTTGCTGCAATTGGAAATGCCCGTATCGATATTGGGCTGTTTGTGCAGTCGGTTGTTTCTATTGCTACATTGCAAGGCGAAGGAATTCATAAAGATGTGATTGATCATGTGGATGTAATTGTTCCATCTATTAATGATGCCTTAGACTTCTTTTTGGATGAAGACACATTTATAGCAACAATGAAACGTTAATAGTTTCGTGCTAAAATATTTAGAATCTCCTTATGGGAGATTTTTTTTTGTTTTGCTGAAAATAAGGGCTTCTTTTTGCGAAAATGATATTTATATAGATATGTTTTTATTAATTGTTTCAAGTGTGGCGATCGTTTTTGGAATTTATTGGTATTTTATTCATATTCCTGATTATACAGGATATATTTCGGTTGATGGCGGAGAATTAAAAAAATACAGCAAAGCTGAAGAATTATTTGCTTTAACTCAAAGTCCTGTTGATGATATTTGGATAGTAGATACCCGTGAGGAAGAATATTTTCTATTGGGACACATTCCAACGGCTGTTAATTATCCTTTTGATGAAATTGAAAATAGATATTCCGAAATGCCATTGGGAACCAAACTGATTTTTTATTGCGATTTAACATTGAAATCTCAAAATGTCATCAACTTTTTAGAGGAAAAAGGACATACCCAAATGCTGAATTGGGGCAAATACAAATACTGGACTTATCCTGAAATTGCAGAGGAAGATATATTTGTTTAAAGTAAATTTTGATAGATGTTAAGATTTTCATCATCGAAAATGCAAAAAATAATTTTGCGAATGGATTTTAGCTGTTTCGCTTCTTCCCGAATTGTTTTAATCGCTATCTCTGCGGCATCTTTTTTCGGGAAACCATAAACTCCAGTGCTGATATTTGGAAATGCAATGCTCTCTAAATTTAAATTTTCGGCCAATCGGATGCTGTTTTTGTAGCAATTCTTGAGGAGTTGTTTTTCATTGCAATTTCCTCCTTTCCAAATTGGGCCAACAGTATGAATAACATGCTTTGCCGGAAGATGGTATGCCTTTGTTATTTTTGCTTCACCCGTTGGACAACCATTTAATTTTTTACATTCTTGTAACAATTCAGATCCTGCTGCCCGATGAATAGCTCCATCAACACCGCCTCCGCCAAGCAGGCTTTCATTAGCTGCATTCACAATTGCATCAACATGTAATTTGGTCAGATCTGATTTCTCAATTAAAATTTCCATTATTGCAGAGGCTTTAAATCATGTTTTTTCAGCGCATAAATTCCAAAACAGGCTTTCAATTTTTAAATTTAGAGATTAGCTTAAAATTAGTAATTCAAATTCATTATAAAAAATGACCCGAAATCGATTGCAATTCACTGATTGTGAAATTGTTTGTTCGAGATTGAAAAAATATTTTTACTTTAGCCGAGCTAGCCAAGCAAATTGATTGAAATATATTAAATTGACAATTATGAAAAGAGTATTAGTTGCAACCGGAGGTGGTGATTGCCCGGGGTTGAATGCTGTAATTCGCGCCGTTGTGAAACGTGCAGCTCAGGAAAAAGATTGGGAAGTAGTAGGAAGTATTCAGTCTTTCGATGGAATATTGAAAGAACCAACTGAGATAAAAATATTAGATGATGCTGCTGTAAAAGGAATCCACTACCAAGGTGGTACAATAATTGGAACTACCACAAAGGGTGGTCCATTTGCTTGGCCGGTTAAAAATAAAGATGGCTCTTGGGGTTCTGCCGATCGTTCAGACGAAATGATTCGCAAATTACAATACTTGGGAATCGATGCTGTAATTAGTATTGGTGGTGATGGTTCCCAGAAAATTTCACAAGCTCTTTACGAAAAAGGACTGAACATTATTGGGGTACCTAAAACCATTGATAATGACCTTTCTGCAACAGATTTTACTTTCGGTTACCAAACTGCAGTTCAGATTTGTACGGAAGCTGTTGATAAGTTAAAAACTACTGCGGCATCTCATAACCGTGTTTTTATTTTGGAAGCTATGGGACGTGATGCGGGATGGATTGCTTTAAGTGCTGCTATTGCTGGTGGTGCAGAAGCTTGTTTAATTCCGGAGATTCCTTATGATATTAAAAAAATTAAGGAAAAGTTAGATACTCGTTTCCTAAAAGGGAAAGGTTTTGGTATTATCGTTGTTGCTGAAGGAGCTATGCCTAAAGGTGGTGCTGCGTTGGCTGCACAAAGTACCGAAGTAGGTAACCCTAACTTGAAATTAAGTGGTGCTGCCGATCGTTTGTTAGTTGAATTGAAAGAAGCAGGTGTTGAGGCTGATATTCGTACAACTGTATTGGGTCACTTACAACGTGGTGGTATTCCTTTGGCTTACGACCGTGTTTTGGCAACTCAATTTGGTGTTAAAGCATTCGAGATGGTGTTGGAAGGAAAATTCGGTCAAATGGTGGCGTATCGTCATCCTGAGGTTGTTGGAGTTCCTCTTCCTGAAGCTATCGGAAAACAAAACCTTGTTGATCCTAAAGCTAACTTGGTTAAAACAGCTAAAGGTGTTGGTATCGCATTTGGAGACTAATTCTTTTGCAAAAGATACAACCGGAGTCCTTATGGATTCCGGTTTTTTTATGCTTTAAGAGTTTTAATTGTACCAATTTAATTTCAAAACAGACTTTAATTAAAATGAATTAATTTTTAGCTGTATCGAGGCAAAAAAGTAAAGCACAGCCATGTTGCGATGCATCTTTTTTAACGAAGATATAGCTGAAAAGAAACATTTTATAAGCCATGTTTTGATGTTAATTTGGGATTACTCAGAAAACCGATGTTTCCACTCCGGTTTTGGAACCATGCATTGGTTTTTTTTACCAAACCAATTGTATCGGTTTCTTGAAATTAGATTGTATACCCAGTCGGTAATCATTCTTGGTACGAACTTAAAGAAGTACAATGCTCTCCAAGGATAAATTAAGTGTTTCGTTAGTTCTAAAACAGCAGTGCTTTTTGTGTAAATTTGCTCGTTTTCGATGAAGATTATGGTGCTAAGTTCTTCATTGGTAAGTTTGTATTGAGCCAGTAAATCTTTCGCAAAATCAGACTGAAGGGATGCAAAATGAAGATTTTCTTTTCTGTTACAGGCAAGTAAAAATTGAACGGAAGTAGTGCATAAATTGCAAACCCCATCGAAAAGTACGATAGGGTTTGAATAATTTCGATCTGATTTGATATGTTGCATATTAACTATTCGTAAAACAGTTTGCAAGACAAATTGTTCATCCCTTAATAGATAAAATTAAAAATAAATCCGACACAAAGAATTCCTGCAGCAACTATTCCTACAAATGCCAGTATCAAAGGCATTTTTAAAACTTTTTTAAGGATAATGATTTCGGGTAAGGACAAACCAATTACCGACATCATAAAGGCAAGTGAAGTTCCCAGCGAAGCTCCTTTTTCGATTAAAACGCTCACAATTGGAATGATGCCTGCAGCATTTGAATACATGGGAATCCCGATAAGGATTGATAACGGAACAGAGTACCATGCTGATTTTCCCATTAATGCAGCCATGTAATCTTCAGGAACGTAACCGTGTGCAGCCGCGCCAATTGCAACACCAATAACTATGTAGAGCCAAATTTTACCGACAATTTCTTTAACTGTATCCAAACCAACCTTAATACGATGCGAAAAGTTCATTTTGGTTTCATCTGTTCCTGCTTGTCCGGTTTTCACCTCAAAAACCCAGGCTTGTACATATTTTTCAAGCTTTAAAACTCCTATCAGATAGCCTGCAAAAATTGCAATGAGTAAACCGGTTAAAGTATAGATAATTGCAGTTTTCCATCCAAATAAACCAACCAACATAATGAGTGCTATTTCATTTACCATCGGAGCTGCAATCAGGAAACTGAAAGTAACTCCTAAGGGTACGCCAGCCTCAACAAATCCCAAAAACAAAGGAATTGCAGAACAAGAACAGAAAGGAGTCAGAACACCAAGCAGTGCTGCCAGAATATTTCCCATGAAAGTGGATTTTCCGGCCAAAGCGTTTCTGGTTTTTTCAGGAGAGAAATAACTTCTGATAATACCAACACCAAAAATGATTAGTACTAATAACAGCAGAACTTTAGGGACTTCGAAAATAAAGAAGCGCAAGGTTTCTGAAAGGTGCGTGCCTTTTTGCATCCGAAAAACGGTATCGATTAAAAAATCGGATATATTTTGCAAATTGGCGTACAATAAATACCATACGGGAAGTAAAAGAAAAGCCAGAAGAAGTTGCTTTCTATTTGTGATTTGTATTGATTTAATCATAGTGATTGATAGCCTTTAAGCAATAAAAAAGATGTAAGTGAAATAGAGACCGGATAGAATGAAAATGACAGCAGCCACTTTTCTGAACCAATACTCGAAACTTTTAACCTTATTGTAAAAATTACCTACACCGGATAGTGTGAAAGCAAGCAGATAAGCAATTATTATAACCGGAAGACCGGTTGCAAGGGCATAAACTATTGGGAGAAACAATCCATCGGGCTGCGAAATACTCAGTGGAATTAACATTCCGAAGTACAAAATGCCGCTATAAGGGCAGAACGCCAGTGCAAAAACAATACCTAAGAGCAATGCACCCCAGTAGCTTCCTTTAATTTTTTCACCATTAATTTTATTCGTTAGTTTTCCAACTCCTGGAAAATTGATCGAAATTATATCGAGCATAAATATTCCAACCAGAATTAAAACCGGACCCAATAATCGTTCCCCATAGGCGTTGAAGAATGAGGATATGTTAAATTTACTGGCTCCAAAATACAAAATGATGCCCAAAACAGTATAGCTAACGGCTCTGCCCAGTGTATAAATCAGTCCGCTGATAAAAATCTTTTTCCTGTTCCCCAAATCCTTACTGATATATGCAGTTGCAGTAATATTTGTGGCCAAAGGACATGGACTAATTGCAGTCATAAGGCCAAGCAGGAATGCTGAAAGAACGGGTAAGTTGCTTTGAGATAAAAGTTGATCTAAATATTCCATTTTGCAATTGTTTCTGAAAATAAAAACGGCAATAATATCTTAATCACATCACAATTTATATTGCCGTGTGTCATCAATATTTCTTCAATCAAGTCAATATTGAATCGAAATTACATATCGGCTTTTAAAGTAGATTCCAGTTTTTCAACGTAAGCTTTGGTGTCGTTAATAGCAGTACGGAATGCAAAATTGGTTAGGTTTTCAATTTCACCTGATTTAGTGTGCTTAATGAAAAGGGAAGAGCCCGATGCCTGAAATTCTTTAGCCAAAGCTTCATTTCCTTCTTCATCCAGATTAATATCGAAGAATTTTGCATTCATTTTTTCTGCAATCTCCTTTGCTTTTTCGCCTACAGCTTTACACGTTTTGCATTTTCTGTCGCCATGAAAATAATAGATACCTGCGTTTTCAACGTTTTGCGTGGTTAATTTACTTTCTGCAGATTTTTCACATTTACTGCAATCATTTGTGCAGGCAACTTTGGTTTCTGCTTTTGCAGTTTCTTTTTTTGTATTCGATTGACAAGAAGCAAAGCTGATACCAATTGCCAGAAGGCTATATAATGCTAGATTTTTCATTTTAGAAATGTTTATGCGTTTTGAATAAATTCTTTGATTTCAGATACTGAAGGCACTTTCCCGCTCACTACCACTTTTTCGTTGATAACAAGAGCCGGAGTTGACATCACACCATAAGAGAGAATCTTTACCATATCATCCACTTTCGTGATGTTTGCATCAATTGCAAGTTCTTCTACTGCTTTTTTGGCAGCTTCGGCTAATGTGCCGCATTTTTTACAGCCGGGACCTAATACTTTAATTTCCATAATAATGTTTTGTTTGTGTTAATAGTAATTTGCTTTGACGAGAGCGGGAGAGGAGATGGAGTCTGGAATCTCATATCTGGTATCTCACATCCGTTACTTGAAAAATTCTGTAAATAATTTTTGAGCCATAGCCCAGTTTTCTTTGTTTAGGCAGTATTTAATTTTAGGAGCGGTAATTTCGCCCTGAATTAAACCTGCATTTTTTAGTTCTTTTAAATGCTGAGACAGGGTAGATCTGGCAATGGGAACTTCCTCTGCCAAATCGCCGCTGTAACAGCAGGTTTGTTTCGAAAGTAAATCGCAGATATAAATGCGCACCGGGTGCGACAAGGCTTTGGCAAATCGGGCCAATTGTTTTTCTTCAGTAGAATAGAACTCTTTTACTTCCATTTGTTTCGTATTTCGTAAAATTACGAAACGAAGATAGTGGGAAATTTTAAAAGAGCAAAATTTTGATGGAAAAATTACTGATTGCCTGTTGTGGTTTTTAGCACAGGTATAATCTGTGCATGTTTGTTTCGTTCCATTAGTGTTAGCCCCAAGGGGGCGAAATATTTTATTTGACTGGAATTTCGACAATGCAACCCCATAGGTTTACTTGCATCTCTTATTTATGCTGAGGCATTTAAATTTATGCCGATGTAAAACAGTAGTTATTTTTATAATTTTTCAGGTGAATATCTTTCAAGTATCTTATTAATTTCCGGATTTCGCTTTATTATTTTTTCATAAATAAAGTGCCAATATTCTGTTGCATCTATATTTCCCTGCATGTTGTTTCGAACAAAATAAGCTGTTTTAATAAATTTGTCTTTCCTTAAATCTTCCCAAAAAACAGGGCTTTCTAATTTGCAAACCCTTTTTATTTCGGCAAAGTAGGCAGTCCCTTTTCTCCATGAAGCTTTCTCTTTAACTAATTCGCCTGTTCTTACAAAAATATCAGTGATTGCTTTTGTGGGTGAAGCCCTATAGATTAATAATAAATCTCCAATAGAAGAATTGGCAGAAAGTCCCCAAGTCAATTTGTTTTTATTTAGGCCTTGAGTTTGGTCAGAGATGACTGGTTGAATCCATATTTTAGTTCCAAATCCAAAGTAGTGCTTTAATTCAATTATTCTTAGATTATCTGGGCAGTCTGGCCAATTATCTTCCCAACAGACAATCCAGTCACATGCTTCCGGTGAGTGTTTGTGTGTTTTAAAATTTCGGGATTTAAATTCAAATTCTATTCGAATTTTTTTTTCGCCATTTCCTGTTTTCTGATAAGCGATACAATCAGGGAAAGCAGCGCGAATTTCTTCTACTCTTATTCTGAATTTAGGTGCAATAGACGCAAAAAGATAAACGACGCCAAATTCATTTGTTGGGGCGTAATGAAGTGGTGCTTTTTCTAATATTTCGGATCTTTTGTCTGGCATAGGGATTTGTGTTTGGAGAAATTTTAAATAATGTACAAAATATCGGAGAGGGTATTGTCCTTTGTTTATGATATATGACCGATTTGTTGTTCATTGAGAAATTATATAAAAATAAAACCCCAAATTAAGAATAATACTTAACATCCTGTCAATATTATTTGAGCATTACATTGTGTAACTAATAATTAATGCCTGTTTCCGCCTCGCAGGGCAGTATTCCCGTTGCAGGAGGCATCTTCCTGGTAAATGGGCTATGTTTCCATCAGATTTGCCCATTTCGACACCCGCTTAACCAATTTTCCCATCAGATCAGTCTGTTTTACTGTTTACATAGGCATGTTTCCGTCGTGCCAGGCTATTTCCCTGCCTTACTTGTCAATTTTACCGCTTCCGAATGTATCTTTCCATCATTTGAATTAATTTTCCTGTCAAATCAATCAATTCTGTTCATTGCAGAGATACTTTACCATAACGAAAGTATCAGAAACAGTGTGTTTTGTGATAAAATTAAATTTATGTTCCGTGAAAATTTTATTTTATCATTCTTAATAGGTAATTTAAGTATTCTTTAAAAGTGAACGTAAATAATATTATTAATTTAAAGAACGAAAATTATGTGGTTAAGTCCATCAAGATCCGAATCTAAGTTTTTTGAACGAGTTCGTATTGCGCTAACTAACGCCGAATCGCATTCTGAAATAAAGGCTGCTTTAATTGAATACGGTGTAAATGAAACTTTTATTGCCGAAGGCTGGCAGATGTTTAATCGTGCCAAAGAAGCTTGGGAGCGTAATAAAATGGAGGTGTCGGAAACCAAATTGGCATCGAATGTTTACCATAAGGCGTATAACGAATTAGAAATGAAATTTAAGAGGCATCGCCATTTAAGTCTGATACTTTTCAGGAAAGATCCCGATATGCAAATTCTGTTAGGTTTAAAAGGGCGTTTTCCGGTTGTCTACAATAAATTTTTCGATAGTGTGAAATTGTATTATACCAGCATAATAACTATTCCTGAAGTGCAAAATAAAATGGCAGTAATTAAGATTACTCCCGAAGTTGCATCTTCCCAGCTTTCAGAATTGGATCACCTGCTTACTCTTCGTGCCGATTTCGATAAGGAAAAGGGAGAGTCTCAGGATACTACTGTATCTAAAAATACAGCCCTTCATGAACTTAGCGAATGGATGGATAATTTCGATATATTGGCTGAAATTGCACTTTACGACAATCCACAACGTCTCGAAGTGTTGGGCGTACTAGTTAAGAGCTAAGGATTATCTTTAAATTTCCTATTATAAAAAGCCGGTTTCCTTCAAAGGAAACCGGCTTGCACTCATCGTTTAATTTGTATTTATTCAGCAGTTTGCACTTCGCAGGAATTGCCCATGCAGTTTGGTCTTACTTCAGGTTGTTTCATCAATTTCAGTTTAACGGCCAGAAAATAAAGCTGGCAGCCAACACAAATACCAAATGCGGTTTCAACAAACATTAAAAGCATGCAGAGCAGACAAAGCATGCAAACCGATTCGAAAATTGTGGGATCGCTTTGCAAAGGAATTGATAAAAAGAATACGACCGATGAAATGGCCAATCCTAAGCTCCATGCAAATCTTTTTTGCACAGCACCAATGTATATTGGTTCTTGTTTGATCACGATTAACCGGGCTATTATATTCGAAGGAGCGTATTTAGGATTAATAAACACACTAATCAGGAAGCTTAGCATCATAAATCCCGATACGTAAGGAATTGGCACATAATTTTGAAAAAATACTCCGGCAACAACAGCAACCAATCCCATGATGAATAGGATTCCTGCGCTTGCACGAACTTCTCTTTCGTTTAAAACTTTGTAGCTAATTCCGTCTACATATTCTCCAAAACTCACTATTGACATCTTCTTGTATTTTTATTTATAATCGATTGGCAAAATAATAAAAATACCTGTAGGTATTAAATGTAAATAGTTAAGCAAATGTTAAAGTAGGTTTTTCAATTGCCTCTGGATTTATCTTAGAAATAGGAATGAATGTTCCAGATTATTATTCATTCATGGAATAAAAAAAGCCGGCTCCCAAAAGGAAACCGGCTCTATAAATATTTGTGTGAGACTATCTAATCTGAGCTCCCAATTGTTTTTCGTAGCTCTTAATCAGTTTCTGCATAATCTTATCAATTTGCTTGTCTTCCAATGTTTTTTCAGTGTCCTGAAGAATGAAACTTACTGCGTACGATTTTTTATCTGCACCCAGTTTTTCACCTTCGTAAATATCAAACAGAGAAACAGATTTCAGCATGCTCTTTTCACAGTTAAAAGCGATGGTTTTAATTTCAGCAAAGCTGGTTGCCTTGTCAATCAGTAAAGCCAAATCTCTTTTAACAGCAGGGTATTTAGGAATTTCGGTGTAAGCAACTTTGTTTTTAGTTGCCTCTCCAATTAAAGTTTCCCAATCGAAATCTGCATAGTAAACAGGAACATCAATGTCCATTGCTTTTAGAATTTTACCGCTTACCATTCCAACTTCAACCAATACTTTTTTCTTAACTCCGTAGCTTAAGCCTTCGGTAAACTGGTCGTTTTCGGTTTCGTTAATTCTTAATTTATCAATCTTGAATCCGAAACGTTTCAGTACATTTTCAGTAAATGCCTTTATGTGGAAGAAGTTTGTAGGTTCTTCTTTTAAATTCCAGTTTGCAGCTGTTTTGTTTCCACACATGAAAACACTCAGGTGCTCTTTTTCGAAATAGTTGTCAACCGGATTTTCGTTTTCTTCCTTCTTAAAGTGTTGGTACGATTTACCAAACTCATAGAATTTTAAATCCGCATTTCTGCGGTTGATATTGTAAGCAATACATTCCAGCCCACCAAAAAGGAGACTCTGACGCATCGCATTTAAATCGGAACTAAGCGGGTTAAAAATACGAACGGTATTCTCTGGGTTCAAGCTTTCCAGGTTCTCGTAGTAAGATGCTTTGGTCAGCGAGTTGTTCATGATCTCGTTGAAACCAGAATACGATAACAGATCAGCAATGGTATTTCTTAGTTTGTGCTCGTCTGGTTTTGGAGCATAGCTTAATGATGCATTTACCTTACCGGGAACTTCAACATTGTTGAAACCATAAATGCGCAGTACTTCTTCTACAATATCGGCTTCACGCTTAACATCTACTCTATAAGGAGGAACTAAAAGGTTTAATGTATCACCATCTTCCTTTTCGATACCGATTTCAAGAGCTGTTAAAATGTTTTTGATCGTTTCCTTTCCAATTTTTTTACCGATTAATCTTTCAATACGATCAACGCTTACCTCAACTTTAAAATCGGCAACCGGGTTCGGATAAATATCAATCACTTCCGATGAAATGCTGCCACCTGCAATCTCTTTAATTAAAAGAGCTGCACGTTTCATAGCATAAATGGTATTGTTAGGATCAGTTCCACGCTCAAAACGGAAAGATGCATCGGTGTTTAAACCATGACGGCGGGCCGTTTTACGAACAGATACTGAATCGAAATAAGCACTTTCAAGAAATACAGAAGTAGTTGATGCGCTAACACCCGATTCTAATCCTCCGAATACACCTGCGATACACATCGGCTCTTCAGCGTTGCAAATCATCAGGTCGTTTTCGTTCAATTCCCTTTTTGTTTCGTCAAGAGTAGTGAATTGAGTGCCGCCAGCTAAGGTTTTTACGATTACTTTATTTCCTGCTATTTTCGAGTAATCGAAAGCATGCAATGGCTGACCTGTTTCAAACAATACGAAATTGGTGATATCCACTACGTTGTTAATTGGTTTTAAGCCAATTGCTTTCAAACGGTTTTGCAGCCACTCCGGCGATTCTGCTATGGTAATACCGTTTACACAAACACCTGAGTAACGGTGACAAGCTTCGGGGTTTTGAACCACAACTTCAATTGGAGTACTGTTATTTTCAACTTTAAAAGCTTCAACCGAAGGCATTTTATATTCTATTGCTTTTTGTTGCTTTAAATAAGCAGCCAAATCTCTGGCAACACCAATGTGAGATGCGCCGTCAATTCGGTTAGGAGTCAAATCGATTTCTATGGCAATATCATCTTCCACATTGAAATATTTAGCGGCAGGAGTACCAACAACCGCTTCGGCAGGAAGAACCATAATTCCCTCGTGACCTGTGCCAACACCAATTTCGTCTTCGGCGCAAATCATACCCAATGAAATCTCTCCTCTTATCTTCGATTTTTTAATGGTAAAGCTTTCGTCTCCATCATACAAAACAGTACCAACAGTAGCTACCACCACTTTTTGTCCGGCAGCCACGTTGGATGCGCCACAAACAATTGGTAATAATTCTTCGCCATTCACATCAACACTTGTTATGCTCAAATGATCCGAATTTGGATGGGGAATACAAGTTTTCACTTCACCTATAACCAAACCTTCCAAGCCACCTTTAATGGATTGGATTTTTTCGATTCCACCAACTTCCAAACCAATTTGAGTTAGAATGTCATCCATTTCAGCAGGCGTAAGATCAATATCAATGTAATCTTTAAGCCATTTGTACGATACCTTCATTGTATGTGTATTTTATCAGATAGTTTTCAAAATTATGGATAAAGTGATGCATTTGCTTCACCTTATTCTGCAAGCTTACAAAAGTAGAAATTTTACCTTCAAGTAACAAGCAGGATAGAAGCTTAAAATTGGCAAGCTTTAAGAAAATGAATTAAGCACAAAGAGAAAAGTACAGCACCAGGTAACTCCAAGAATAAAGGAGTTTAAATCTAACAGAAAACTAAACACTGAGCACACCGGGGTTTATGAAGTTTTTCCTCAGTGCCTCTGTGGTTCTTCTTTTTATAAGTTGAGACATTTGACACCTTGCTTTGTGTTTCTTTGTGAAATCCTTCGCGTTTCCTTTGTGGTTAAAATATTTATCGTTCCAGGAAATTGATTATTGCCCCTATTTCGAATATATTTGTAGAATTATCAAAACAGAATTATGAGCGAAGCTAAAGAGAAACCAATCATACTTGTAACGAATGACGATGGACTTAATGCCAAAGGGATAAAGGCTTTGGTTGCTATGGTTAAAGATTTTGGAGATATTTATGTGGTAGCGCCAAACCGAACAAATTCCGGCAAATCGAATTCCATAACTGTTGAGGTTCCTATTCGAATTAAAAAGGTTCGGGATGAAGAGAATCTTCATATTTACAGTTGTAAAGGAACACCTGTTGATTGTGTTAAGCTCGCATTGAATAAGATATTACCCAAAAAACCGGATTTTCTGGTTTCAGGGATTAATCATGGCGCAAATACATCGGTAAGTGTTTTATATTCCGGCACAATGGGCGCTGCTATCGAGGGCTGCATCAATGGAATTCCATCCATTGGATTTTCATTGAATGTATTTGATGCTGATGCTGATTTTACCCAATCAGTAAAGTATGGCCGTAAAATATTCGCTAATTTGTTGCAGAATGGAATAGCAGCTGGTGTTTGTTTGAATGTGAATTTCCCTAAAGATGAGATCAAAGGCATTCGTGTGTGCCGACAGGCTGCCGGCAGATGGAATGAGGAATTTGATCACAGACAAGATCCTTTTGGAGGAGATTATTACTGGTTGACCGGACATTTTAAGAATGCAGAACCTCATAATGAGGAAACCGATGAGTGGGCCATTAAAAATGGATATGCATCGGTGGTTCCAACTCAAATTGATATGACAGCACACGATTTATTAGAGAATTTAAAAAAATGGAATTATGAAGTCCAGGATTAATTCAACCCCTTTGGGATTGATTATTGGGATTTTGGTTCCTATTCTCTCAATTTTTCTTGTCTTTGCTGTCAGATTTAAAGCCGAGATGAGCTTAGAGACGTTTATCGACAGTTTGCTGGTTCATAAAATTTACACAAAGGTAATGGCACTTGGAGTGTATTTTGGGAACATTGTTTTCTTTTTCCTTTTTATAAAAACAGATCTGTTGAAGGCAGCAAGAGGAGTGTTGCTGGCAACAATATTATATTCTCTGGCGATAATGGTGTTCCGTTTTGGAATGTAACAAGGGGAGTAGTTAGTAACTTGTTTTTAGTAATTAGTTTTGTGAAGGATCTTGAATTTGTAAATTGTTCAGTCTCCATTATAAAACTATAAACAATCTTTAATTACTACTCAAGGCTGTAAATTATCTAAGTACTATTTACTCTGTACTAATTGCTGAAAAAAATGAAACGTCCATGTAGAAAGCGTTCAACACACAGGGAAATGATTATAATGGTAAGTTCCATGTGGCAAAAACTTAAAATTATAAACACATGAAATACTATATCATCACCGGGGAGGCATCGGGAGATCTTCACGCATCGAATTTAATGAAAGAATTGAAAATTCAGGATCCGGAAGCTGAATTTCGATTTTGGGGAGGTGATTTAATGCTGGCACAGGGGGGCGAACTGGTAAAGCATTATCGCGAAACTGCTTTTATGGGTTTTTTGACTGTGGTGAAGAATCTGGGAAAGATAAAAGCGAATTTTTCTCTTTGTGAAACAGATTTGCTGAAATTTAATCCGGATGTTTTGATTTTGGTTGATTACCCAGGATTTAATTTGCGTATGGCAAAATTTGCCAAAAAGCATGGATTCCGTGTTCATTACTACATTTCGCCTAAAATCTGGGCTTGGAAAGAATCCCGGGTGAAGAAGATTAAAGCCTATGTAGATAGGATGTTTACCATTTTTCCTTTCGAGACTGAATTTTATCAGAAGCACAATTTTGAGGTAAGTTTTGGTGGTAATCCACTTTTGGATGCGCTTGAGAATCGCCACAATAAAGAGGAAGGTTTCCCTGATTTTATTAAAAGAAACAAACTGAGTGAAAAACCAATTATTGCTTTACTTGCCGGATCGCGTAAGCAGGAAATTGAGCGGGTGTTGCCTGTAATGTTGGAATGTGCAGATTCTTTTCCTGATCATCAGTTTGTAGTTGCAGCCGCTCCATCAATTGATGCGGAATTTTATGCTTCTGTGGTTGGCGATCAAAATGTGCAATTTGTTTATGGGCAAACCTATGATTTGCTGCAGCAAGCGAAAGCCGCTGTTGTTACTTCGGGCACTGCAACTCTGGAAACGGCATTGCTTCGTATTCCTCAGGTAGTTTGTTATTTAACCGGAGGAGGGAAGCTGTTATTTACAATCGGGAAGCGGCTTTTAAAGGTGAAGTACATTTCGCTCGTTAATTTAATTATGGATCGCTTAATTGTAAAAGAGCTGATTCAGCACACCTGCAATAAAGAGATGATTACTCAGGAACTAAATCAAATTCTTTTCGATAAAGAGTACCGCATTCAAATGCTCTACGATTATCAGCTGTTAAACGAAAAATTAGGTGGTGCAGGAGCATCTGCACGCTTTGCTAAAATGATTTACGAAGATTTGCAGCGGTAGAAAAGCTGACAAATTGCAGCATGCTATTCCGGCAATATCTTTGCGGTTGGACTTTGGTTGTTTACCTGAACTCTACTAATTTCAATGTCCGGATTTCCAGTGTAATAAATATCTCCGCTGCTGTAAACGGTTACGTTTAGTTCATTTTCGGCCCAAACATGCGCTTCGCCTATTCCATTTTGTGCCAGATTTACTTTCTTGCTTTGTAACTCAGAAGCTTTAATGTTGATAATGCCGTTCAATACATAATTTGAAGTTGGGCAAATGCCTTTAAATTCATATCCTCCTGCTGCCGTTCCAAAAGAATGAAAATCGAGGAAATCATACTTTAAATCCAGCTTCATTTCTATCAATTCACTTTCTGAAGTGATGTCGATATCCAATCGATTTCCACTTAATACTCCTTTGCTGGAAAAAGAAGCCGGAGCATCTGCTGTAATTAGTTTGAGTTCTTTTAAATGAATTTCAGCTTCGATTAAATCAAAAATTTTAAGATTGTTTTTATGAGTATGATTAATAGTAAGGTTTTGATCGCTTATAACAACAGAGGCTTTTGAAATAATGTTCTCACCACCTTTTAACAGAAGAAATTCTTCTTCATCTTTCACTAATGTTATTTTGAATGTGTTGAGATTTTTAATACTGGAAATCTCAGGCAGATCAATCCTTTTTACCATGTACTCTCCTTCATTTTCAAAAGGATTCAGAGTTTCACAAGATGTTAGTGTGAGAAGTAATAAAACGAATATGTAAATTTTATTTTTCACTTTTATCTCTTTTGATTCGATACCCGATTCCCCATTCTATATAATCAGCTTTTCCCATATGTGCTTTTAAGCTCAAACTGGTTACTAAATGCTTATTAAGTCTGTAGCGAATGCCAAGTCGCGTATAAACAGGTTTCTCAGGCTCTGTTTTATAATAGGTGTAAACGCCAATGTTGGCAATAATACTAAATTTCTCTATAACAAGATCATGAGAAATAAAAAATGCTTGACTAAAACGATTTTCAAAGTCCGTCTCAGGTTCAAAATCCCATTTTCCTCTGTTGGCTGCTTTATTGTAAAATAAATCAATTCCAAAGCCTATTTTTTGTTTTGCATTAATTCCGAAAGAATAATTCCCTGTTACGCTGGATGTGTAATATTTATGATGATCTTTCTCCGAAGCCTGCTTAATTCCATTGCCATAAATCAATATAAATTCATTGGGTAATTTCTCTTCTCTTACTGCCGGGGTGAAGGATTTTCTGCTTTTTTCATTCCAATAGTACTTTACCCCAAAATTACTTGTTAAAATATTTAGTCCCTTGTTGGGAGCACTAATTGAACCATTTGAAATGTGATTGAATCCAAGTCCCGCATTAATTCCCCATTTAGAATTGATTGAATAACTTCCCTGAGCAATTAATTTAAAAAAAGCATTGAATTTGGTTCCGATGGCCAGGTTTGTGTAGTTTCTAACCGGATCGAAGTGTTTTTTTGTATAACCAAGCCCAATGCCCAATTGTGCGTTAATTTCCCATTTATTACCTCGTGATAGGGGGAAGTTTATGTATGGAAAAATAGCGGTTACATTCCCCAATACCTTATCGTTGCCCAAACTGCCATGATACAATCCAAGGCCAATTTCAGGTTGTTTGTACAACTTAGCCCAGTTTTTTTCATTCGATGGTATGTAACCCATATTTAATTCTACGGCAGAAATTTGATCATTTATTAAATAGCTGATGGATTTATGATGAGGCATAACCACTCCGTAATGATATCGAATAGTAGTTGTGAATATGTCCTTATTGTTCTTTCCTTGAGTAAATGCACTTTTACAGAAAACAAAAAATATAAAAAGGAGAAAGTAGTTTTTCATTTTATGGTATTGATTTCATCAAAGCTCATTGTTAAAATGTTAACTTAGAATTTATCTGAAAAAGTATCGTTTTCAATTGAATTTTGTAATCACGGATCAAATTTATGTAAGTTAAATTGATTTCGCAAAGAGTTTTTTTCAACTGGAATAATTTTGCAAATTTGTAGAATAAGAATTTTAACCAGAACTTAAATATATGTTGCCACTGCTTAGCAAGGAAATCAGGACTTTTTTCAGCTCAATTTCAGGGTACTTAATTCTCTCCATATTTTTAATTGCAACAGGATTGTTTGTTTGGGTTTTTCCAGGCAATTCAAATCCTTTGGACTCAGGATATGCGAATTTGGATGTTCTTTTTGAAATGGCACCCTGGATTTATTTGTTTTTGATACCGGCAGTATGCATGCGATTTTTCGCAGAAGAGAAAAAACAGGGTACAATTGAACTTTTAATGACTCGTCCAATATCCGATATGGGAGTTGTGTTGGCAAAATATTTTGCAGGTCTTGCTGTTGTTACATTTTCTCTATTGTTTTGTCTGGTTTACTACTACTCCATTTATTATTTGGGCAGTCCTGTTGGGAGTATTGATTCCGGAGCATTTTGGGGATCTTTTATTGGTCTGTTCTTATTGGCAGGAGTTTATGTTTCGATAGGTGTGTTTGCCAGTTCATTAACAGATAATCAGATTGTTGCTTTCTTATTGGCTTTGGTGTTTTGTTTCATTTTCTTTATTGGTTTCGATTATATAGGTGAGATTAACAGCATGCAATACTTGCAAAACCTGATTGTTTCGATGGGAATTAATGAACATTACAGATCCATTTCAAGAGGAATTGTTGATTCCCGGGACTTGCTGTATTTTATAGGGATTATAACGGCTTTTCTTTTGCTGACACGGACAGTTCTTAAGAGTAGAAAATGGTAATTGAATTTAGATATGGTACAAAATAGAAAATTAAAAGACCTTTTTCAATTACTGATATCGCTGTTGGCTTTGGTAATTGTTATTCAAGTTTTACAAGTGTATTTTTTCCGTTTGGATTTGACTTCCGAAAAACGATATTCTTTATCGGATAATACAAAAGAGTTGGTGTCTCATTTAGAGAAGGACTTGTATTTTGAAGTATATCTCTCGGGAGATTTACCCTACGGATTCACAAAACTGCAAAAGGCCTGTTTGGAAATGATTGATGAATTTTCGTCCTGCTCCAATGTTAATATATCGTATTCTTTGATCAATCCTAATGATGTTTCTAATCCGAAAAAGCGAAAAGAATTTCTTGATCAATTGGTGAGTAGAGGCTTGAAACCAATTAATCTGCAGGAGAAAACCACTGATGGCAGCTTAAATCAGAAGTTGGTGGTTCCGGGAATTATTGTTCATGACAGAGAGAAGGAGACAAGTGTTCATTTATTAAAAAGTGTGGCTGGTTTATCATCCGACCAAAATTTAAATCATTCCATTGAAGAGTTGGAGTTTGAACTGACCTCGGCAATTAGGATGCTTCAGAATAATAAGCCAAAAGAAATAGCATTTCTTACCGGACATGGCGAATTGGGAGAGTATGAAGTTGCTGATTTTACAGCTTCTCTTCTGCAGCGTTATGAAGTAAAAAGAATTCATGCTCAGTCTTTAAATATTCAAAAAAATCGGTATTCAGCCTTGGTAATTGCGCAGCCGCGTAAGGAGTTTTCCGAAGAAGATAAATATCAGATCGATCAGTACGTGATGAATGGCGGACGTGTGATGTGGCTGGTTGATGAGGTGATTGCTTCGATGGATAGTTTGGTGACTAAGGAGAGTACAATGGCCTTTTTTCAGCCGTTAAATATGGAAGACCAATTGTTTAAATATGGTGTAAGAATTAATCCTGATTTGGTGATGGATGTTCAGAGTCAGCTGATTCCTGTGCAGACAGCTTTGCCTGGTCAGCCAGCCAAGTTTACACCGGCACCATGGTATTACTCACCACTTTTGGCAGCTCCCGATTCTCATCCAATTACACGAAAATTAAATGTGATAAAAGCTGAGTTTGCAAACTCGATTGATTTTGTAGGCGATAATAAACAGATAAAAAAACAGGTTTTATTGGCCAGTTCAGAATATACAAGACTTGAAAAAGTTCCTAAGCCAATTAGCCTGAATATTGTAAATCAAAAAATGGAGGCTGCCGATTTTCCTGCCGGCTCAAAAAATATTGCGGTTTTATTAGAAGGGGTATTTCCATCTGTTTTTCAGAATAGAATCTGGAAAGGAATCAATAAAAATGATTTTAAAACGGAAAGTGTTCCAACTAAAATGATTATAATATCGGATGGTGATGTAATTAAGAACAGAGTAAGAGGAGTGGGGAATAATCGCCAGATTGAAGCTCTGGGATACGATAGATATAGTAAATCAACATATGGCAACAGGAGCTTTCTGCTTAATTGTGTTGATTATTTGTGTGATGATAATGGGTGGATGGAATTGCGGTCGCGCGAGGTGAAATTAAGAATGCTGAACAAAACAAAAATCCGATCGGAAAGATTGTTTTGGCAGCTTGTGAATGTGTTGCTGCCTTTAATTCTACTTCTTGTTTTTGGGCTTGTTCGTTTCTATATCAGAAAACGAAAATTTGCGTCATCGGTTGACTCAAATATTGCTTAGAAATACTATTTTTGCCGCCACTAAAATAAAGTTTAAGAAGGTCTTCTTTTATTCTGAGTTTTATTTTTTTATGATTTTTATTGTGGTGCAATAAAGAGTAATAATGGTAAATAACATCCATTCAATCAAATAGTGATTTTATTTACTGGAACCAGCTTTGTTTTTTGAATGAAGATTGTCAGGATTCCTTAATAAATTTGTATATTCACCACTTATTATTTGCCCTTTGCCACAATTGAATATTTCCAGTGTAAGGGTTACTGATTTTGAATTTTTGGTTAATTTTAAAATATTATGCAAATGAAATTTGTAGTATCAAGTACAGAATTGTTAAGTCATTTACAGGCAATTAGTCGTGTTATTAGTAGTAAGAATACCTTACCTATTCTCGACAATTTTTTGTTTGAATTAAAAAATGATAAATTGGTAGCTACTGCTTCGGATTTAGAATCTACCTTAATTACTACTATTCCATTAGAGACTTCGGTAGGCGAAGGGGTAATTGCTTTTCCAGCTAAAATTTTGACTGATACTTTAAAAGAATTTCCAGAGCAACCACTTACATTCGATATCGATCTGACTTCTTTGGCAGTAAAAATTACTTCCGAAAACGGGGTGTTTAGTATTGTAGGACAGAACGGAGAAGATTTTCCAAAACTTCCTGTAAAACAGGAAACCAATTTGGTGAATATTTCGGTTGAAGGTTCAGTTCTGTTAACTGGTATCAATAAAACATTGTTTGCAACGGCTGATGATGAACTTCGTCCGGTGATGAACGGGATTTTTGTAGAATTGGGAAATAACGACCTTACTTTTGTAGCTTCGGATGCTCATAAATTAGTTCGTTACAAAAGACTGGACGGAAGATCCGAGGTTGAATCATCGTTTATTTTACCAAAGAAACCAGCATCGCTGTTGCGTAATATTCTTCCGAAAGAAACGAATCCTGTTCGCGTAGAGTTTGATGAGAAAAATGCCTTTTTTACTTTGTCGAATTATAAGTTGATTTGTCGTTTGGTTGAAGGAAACTATCCAAGTTACAACTCGGTTATTCCTAAAACCAATCCTAATAAATTAACGATCGACAGGGTTGAACTATATAATACATTAAGACGGGTTTCTGTATTTTCAAATCCGGCAAGTAACCTAATTAAATTTGAATTGAAAGCAAATGAACTGGTTGTTTCTGCTCAGGATATTGATTTTTCAATATCAGCAAGAGAAAGATTACAATGCCAGTATGAAGGACAGGATCTGGAAATCGGATTTAAATCGGTATTTTTGTTAGAGATTTTGTCTAATATTTCGTCCTCAAATGTTATGGTTGAATTATCTGATCCAACAAGAGCAGGTATTTTCCTGCCTTACGACAATGATAATGCCGACGAGGATGTGTTGATGTTGTTAATGCCAATGATGATTAATGCGTAAGCAAAGATTTATATGATTACGAAATAAAATAACCCAGCAGAACGTAAAGTTCTGTTGGGTTTTATATTTTTGTCACAAGCTAAATTTCATAAGAATATCATGAATTTGAATTTAAAGAATCCAATTGCCTTTATCGACCTTGAAACAACAGGAATTAATGTTGCGAAAGATCGTATTGTAGAAATGTGTATTGTAAAAGTGAATCCTAATGGTGGTGAAGAGGTGAAGACCTTTCGGGTAAACCCGGGAATGCCAATTCCGGCTCAGTCAAGTGCTATTCATGGCATAACTGATGAGGATGTTAAAAACGAACCATTGTTTAAAGAAGTAGGTAAAACTATTGCAAAATATTTGGAAGGGTGCGATTTGGCCGGATATAATTCCAACCGATTTGATTTCCCTTTACTGGCAGAGGAGTTCTTACGTGCGGATATTGATTTTGACATGAAAAAAAGAAAGTTTGTGGATGTGCAGACTATTTTTCATAAAATGGAACAGCGCACACTTGTTGCAGCCTATAGGTTTTATTGCAATAAAGAACTAGAAGGTGCTCATGGTGCCGAGGCAGATACAAAGGCGACGTATGAAGTTTTAAAATCACAGTTAGACAAGTACGACAATCTTGAAAATGATATCGATTATTTGTCTAAGTATTCATCTCAGAATAATAATGTTGATTTCGCCGGTTTTATTATCAAGGATGAAAATGGGATTGAAACATTTAATTTTGGAAAAAATAAAGGTGTGGCTGTAGAAAAAGTATTGGCTGATCAACCTGGTTATTATGGTTGGGTGATGAACAGTGATTTTCCATTGTACACCAAAAAAGTGCTTACAGAGATTAAATTGAGAGGGTTTAATAAGTAATAGATTATTGATGAAAATTTTAGCAATAGGAAGAAATTACGAAAATCATGCTAAGGAGCTTAATAATCCGGTTCCTGAAGAGCCTGTGGTGTTTTCAATGCCCGACTCTGCACTTCTAAAAAACAATAATGATTTTTACTATCCTGACTTTTCAAAGGACATTCACCATGAGGTGGAAGTGGTGGTGAAAATTTGTAGAGTAGGTAAGAACATACCTTTGGAATTTGCTCACAGGTATTACGATGAAATCGGTTTGGGCATTGATTTTACCGCCCGGGATATTCAAGCTGAATGTAAAAAGAAAGGCTTGCCATGGGAAAAAGCAAAGGCATTTGATGGTGCTGCACCAATCAGTAAATTTATATCGAAAGATAAGTTCAGGGATGTTAATCAGTTGAATTTTCATTTGGATATAAATGGAAATCGGGTGCAGACAGGTAATACTTCAAATATGATTTTTTCAATTGATTATCTGATCTCGTATTTGTCACAATATTTCACGCTGAAAATCGGAGATCTGATTTATACAGGAACACCGGAAGGTGTAGGGCCGGTTAAAATCGGTGATCATCTGATTGCTGAGATGGAAGGGGAGAAAATGATGGATTTTAGCATTCGCTAAGTAAAATACTGTATTATTTCTTTATTTAATATATGGAACGACCGAAACACTTATGTTTACGGTCGTTTTTTTATAACCTGTTGAGAGGTAACTACTTTGATGATGTTTTGTTTGAGAGATGTTCTATTTCTATGATATTTAACACTTTAGCTTATTGGCTTTGCTTTCGAAAACCTTTTAATAGTAAGGAAACATCACTATCTTTGCGCTAATATCACAACTAAATGACTTTTATGGAATATCAACATTGGGGCAAATTAATTCGAGATCGTATTGAAAAATATTCAGATCGAATTGCTATGCACTATAAGGATGAAAAAAGTGGGGAATGGGTTGGTGTAACCTGGACTGAATTTGGATTGGAAATTCGGCAAATATCAAAAGCGCTGATAAAAATAGGTGTTGAGGAAAAGCAAATGGTTGCTATATTCTCACAAAATATGCCGGAGTGGATTACGGCCGATTTGGCGATTATGTGTGTGCGGGGTGTAACTGTTCCAATCTATCCAACGAATTCAACAGCAGAAGCAAAATATATCATTGAAGATTCTGAAACGCAGGTTATTTTTGTTGGAGAACAAGAGCAGTATGATCGCGCAGTGGAATTAATTAAGACAGTTCCTCATGTTAAAATGATTGTTGCTTTTGATAAGGATATTGTATTGTCCGATTTTGAAAGATCAATGCATTGGGATGAGTTCTTGATTTATGGAAAGAATGCTATGAATGGTGCTGCTTTTGAAGAACGGTTTGGAAGAGCAGAATTAGATGATCTTGCTACTCTGATATATACTTCGGGAACAACAGGAGAACCAAAGGGAGTAATGATCGATCACAACAATATTTCAAGTGTACTGGTCTCACATGATAAGGAATTGAATGTATCTGATAAAGATGTTTCTCTTAGTTTTTTGCCTTTAAGCCATGTTTATGAACGAATTTGGTGTTTCTTCTGCTTTCATCGTGGAATAGAAATTTATTTCAATCTTGATCCTAAAAAGATTGGTGATGCGATGAAAGAAGTGAAACCTACCCTAATGTGTACGGTTCCCCGAATTTACGAGAAAATTTATGCGGCCATTCAGGAAAAAAGTAAAGGTGCTTCAGCTGTAAAGAGATCTTTAATGAATTGGGCGATTAAAATTGGCGGTAAATATTATAATGAATACCTCCTGTTTGAGAAGAAAGTTCCTGCAAGTTTGAAATTCAAGCATAAGCTTGCTGATCAATTAGTACTGAGTAAACTTCGTGATATATTTGGTGGCAGAATAAATTTTATGCCTTGTGGCGGAGCTCCGTTAGATTCAAATATTATTGAATATTTTCATGCCACTGGTTTAAATGTAAAAATGGGATATGGCTTAACCGAAACCATGGCAACTGTATGTTTGTACGGTGATAAGTACATAGATTTTAACACAACAGGGCGTATAATTGTTGGAACTGAGATTAAAATTGGTGATAACGATGAAATTTTAGTGAAAGGACCCGGTGTTATGCGGGGATATTACAAGAAACCTGAAGCTACTGCTGAAGTAATAAAGGATGGTTGGTTTTGTACTGGTGATGCAGGTAGAATTGATGAAAATGGTGCTGTAACCATCACCGATCGGATTAAAGATTTGATGAAAACTTCGGGAGGAAAATATGTTGCTCCTCAAAAGTTGGAAAAAACCTTGGTTAACGATCAGTTTATTGAGCAAATAGCTGTAATTGGTGATTGCAGGCAGTATGTAACGGCTTTGGCAGTTCCGGCAATGGAACCTCTCCAAAAATATGCAATACAGAATAATATTGGTTTTGAAACCATTGAAGAGTTATTGGGTAATTCTCAAATAATAGAGTTTTTCGAAAAACGTTTTGAGGAAATGCAAAAAGAATTTTCGCGTTTCGAGAAGATTAAAAAATTTACTCTTTTACCGAAAGAGTTTTCGATCGAGGCTGGCGAGATAACTTCAACTTTAAAATTGAAAAGAAAAGTTATTCAGGAAAAATACAAACATCTTATTGATAAGATGTATAAAGAATAATAAACCCACCAGTTTATTTAGTAAACTCCGGCAGAATTAATTTTCTGACGGAGTTTTTTTGTTTTGCACATCACGTTTTTTGTGCAACAAATCCAATCCATGGACTGTTTTCCTCGAAAGGTTTTCCTTGAAGATCCGACCAATAGTCTTTCACACTAAATCCGCTTTCTTTTATCATAGAGACAGCTCGTTCCAACGAAAAATAATGTTTCCATATATTATGAGTCCGGATTTCGCCGTTTTTTAAAATCAGCGTGTATTTATCCAGTCTAACCTTATCTTTCTTGTATTTGTAATGAGATTGTAACAAAAGGTGCTCTTCCTCACTCCAAAATCCGTCTTCTTTGCTAATGTACCACGATTGGTCTGGTTCTTCATTCTCGAAATAATGCTTTGTGAATACATCAAAAATCAAGTAACCTCTGGGTTTTAACGCTTTTTTTACTTTTTGCAGAAGTAAGGTTCTGTCATCATGAGATAACACGCATAAATCGCCGTAAATGAGAGTGATTACATCGAATTCTTCTTTGTAATCCATTTCCATATAGTCCTTGCAGATGTATTTAATACGATAGTTAAATTCTTCAGCTTGCTCTTTGGCATAATCAATAGAACTCTGCGAGAAATCAATTCCAGTTACAGCAAAACCCTGACCATAGAAATTTTCGCTGTACAAACCGGGACCACAGCCCAAATCAAGTAATTTACTGTCTTCCGGAAGTTTCAGGTATTCGCTCAGCCAAAGTACAGATTGCAGTATGTCCTGATATTTTCTGGAACCCTGATCCGATTCATCGTCAAGATGAGCATTTAGCAGATGCTCTGAAACGTACGGGTCTTGCCAAAAATTCCCATCGTCTTTTGCAAACAATTTAGGCTTTTTGGTAATTTTTTCAAGAAGGGAGAAGTCGAGCAATCCCTTAGGTGAAATTAAAGTCATAGTTTTCTAAAAAATATATTACTGATTTTGTTGCAATTTTACTCTTTTAATTCCTGAAATACTAGAAACATAAGTCAAATCAGTTTATTTTACAGAGTGTAATGCGTGATTTTGTTTTTAATGCCTTCGTTTAATCATTACTTCGTATCCTTCAAGGATATTAAATCCTTGTTCTTTATAAATATTTAGTGCTGTTTTGTTTGAATGATGAACCTCCAGTTTAATTTGCATGTTTAAGCTTTTAGCATGTGCCAATGCTGTTTCTGTGAGAAGTCTTCCGTATCCTTGGTGTTGATATTCAGGATGAATTCCCAAATGGTGCAGATACAGTCGTCTGGAATCATTGGTGACCCAACAAGAACCAATCAGTTTTCGGGTTTTGGAATCTTCAAGAATCCAGAATTTGCCTCCGTGCAACAAGCTTACCTCGATTGTTTCTGCATTGTCGCCACGTTCTTCACCTCCCAAATTGGTTATTTCCCATAATTTAAGAATGTGCTGGTAATCGTCCGATTTATAACTCCTAGGCTTAATTGAGCTCATCATCTTCTTTTTTTATAACATATACCTGACCGGATTCAAAACGGATTACTTCTATGAGTGTGTCTTTGTCTATAAAACCATCCTCCGATTTAGCATCGTAAATTTGGTTTTCGATAAATACCTTGCCCGAAGGACGAAGAACGCTAAGGACGGTTCCTGTTTTCCCTATTAATGATTTGCCTTTCATATCCACACTAACGTAACCATCTTCTGATTTTTCGATTGTGCCAAGAGCTAAATGCCCTAAAAATGAATTGGTGGCAAACAGCCTTTTGCTTGCATAAATTGATCCCAGTATGGAGGCTAACATAGAAAAGACAACCAGCATAATTGCACCAAGCAAAGCTCTTATGTGACGAGGTTCAAAATCAAAAGCAACATTGTCAACCAAACTTAAAGCGAGACCGGTAATAATGAGAATGATTCCGGAAATACCAGCAACACCAAAGCCTGGAATAACAAATATTTCCAGCGCGAGGAGGATGACACCCGCCACAAATAAAAGAATTTCCCAGTTTTCGGCCATTCCTTCCAAATAAAGGGGCGAGAAGTAGAGAACCGCCGCAATCGCAGATGCCAGTATCGGAAATCCGATTCCCGGAGTTTGTAATTCAAAATAAATTCCTCCAATAATAATCATGATTAAGATACCTTGTAAAATAGGATTAATCATGAAATCAATCATTTTTTCAATTCCCGTTGGCTCATATTTTTTAATCGTATATTCTTTTATCCCAGCCTTAGCAAGGACTTCTTCCACACTGTTTGCGATTCCTTCGCAGTATCCGTTTTTAATTGCTTCAGCCGGAGTGAAAGTTAAAACTTTTCCGGTGTCAATCACATTTTCAATATAGGTACGTGGATCAACCATCGCTTCAGCAATTAACGGATCTCTTCGCCATTTGTAGATTGTGTCACCTTTTTGAATCAATGTGTCCTTGCCATGCGATTCGGCTGTTGCGCGCATTGTCGATCGCATGTACGATTGATATTTATCGGGCATTGCTGCACCTGTTTGATTTACAACGGTTGCAGCTCCAATATTGGCTCCGGTTCTCATGTAAATACTATCGCAGGCAATGGAAATAAGAGCTCCGGCAGATGCTGCATTGTTATCAATAAAAACATAAACAGGAATTTTGCTGTTTAAAATGGCTGTTCGAATTGAATCTGCATGAATCACCGTACCTCCGTAGGTATTCATATGAATAAGAATGATATCAGCATTCCATTCAACGGCTTCCTGAAGTGCATCTTTTGTCTGTCTCCAGACTGCAGGCCCAATCTCCCGTTTAATATCAAACTTGTAAACCTGTGTTTTGTTAATTTCGGGAATACTGTCAGCAGACTGATTTGCCATGAGCTGGAAAGCCAGCGATATAGAAAAAATGATAAGAAGAAAGCGACGAATGTTATTCATATTTGTATTTGTTTTACTGTGTCCGATTGTACTCAAAACCTAAGCCTGATAATTCACAGGAGGAATTTGAACTTATATGTAAGATAGCAATTAAGTTTAAATTTTGTTTGATTTTCTATTTAGGTATTTGTCATCATCCCAAATTTCGTTTACAGCTAAAGTTCCTGCAACAACTGAAATAATAGCCACAAAACTTGAAAAAGAAACGCCGCAAAATGGAACGATCAGGCAGAGTGAAAAAATAAAACCATTGGCAATTACGATTCCTTTGTTTTCTCTCATGAACAGAACACTTTGTGTAATGCTCATTTTTTTGCGTTCAATTGCATAGTCAAGAAATGAAAATCCGTAGAAATACGCTGAAATGAAAAACAGGAATATGGCGGCAATCCAACCTATTATCGGGATAAAACTTAAAATAAACATGAGTATCGTTAAAGCCAGTTCTATTAGCAAGTTTCGAACAGCAATAAAAACACCGCGTACAATGTCTTTTAGAAATTGTTTTATTTCAAATGGATAGTCATTTCCTGTTTTTATTTTTTCTGTTCGTTCTGATAAATAGGAGAATACAGGTGACATAATGATGAGGATGATGTAGCCACCAAAGTAGGCGAATATCAAAAAGAATAATAATTTGAATATCACCCAAATAAATCCCCCAAGAGTCGCTTTTAAGAAACCGGAACCCCAAAATTCAGCATTTTTTAAATCCAACCATCCTTCAAGGCAGGTTTGCGATTGCTGAGCCAAATCGCCAATGTAATCCCAGCCAACCCAAAATAAAATGATATTGAGAAGAATTGGGAATATGAAAAACCAAGCCAATCGTTTCTTGAAAATATATTGAATGGCTTCGGTGTAAGTTCGTAAGCCAAAGCTGAAATCTTTAATGAATTTCATCGATTCTTTTTTAAGTTAAGTGACTTAACAAAAATAACATTTATCGATAAAATGCGAAATATAAGGTTCAATGTTTGATTAGATAATGCTTTCTTATTGCAGATCATTCTCTGAAAGCTTTCGGGACTCATCGCTTTTAATTACCTTTGGGCTTCTAAATAACCATTATTGACATTTAATTTTTTTGAAATGCAGAGTTTGACAGCAATTTCGCCGATTGACGGACGTTACCGTGATAAGGTAAACGTTTTAGGAGAGTATTTTTCGGAATATGCTTTGGTGCGATACAGAGTTTTGGTAGAAGTAGAATATTTTATTGCTTTATGTGAGGTTCCTCTTCCGCAGCTAAAGGATTTCGATAAGGATTTATTTGCAGATTTGCGTAGTTTATATCTTGATTTTACAGTTGAAGATGCGCAAAAAGTTAAAGATATTGAAAGTGTAACAAATCATGATGTTAAAGCTGTTGAGTACTTTATTAAGGAAAAATTTGATGCTTTAAATCTTGAGAAATACAAAGAGTTTATTCACTTCGGATTGACTTCCCAGGATATAAATAATACTGCAACACCTTATTCATTGCGCGATGCAGTGCATGATGTGTACTATCCGCTTTTAGACGAATTGATTAATAAACTGGACAGTCTTTCTGAGGATTGGAAAGAAATTTCAATGTTGGCCCGTACGCATGGTCAGCCAGCATCTCCAACTCGTTTAGGAAAAGAAATTCAGGTATACGTATATCGTTTAAAGAAGCAATTGGATCTTTTAAAAAGTGTTCCATGTTCGGCCAAATTTGGTGGAGCTACCGGTAACTTTAATGCTCATCATGTAGCATATCCTAAAACCGACTGGAAAGAATTTGGGAACCATTTTGTAAATGATATTTTGAAATTGGAACGTGAGGAATTTACCACTCAGATTTCCAATTACGACAACATGGGAGCTATTTTCGATAATCTAAAACGTATCAATACGGTTTTGATTGATTTGAATCGTGATTTTTGGACTTATGTATCCATGAATTATTTCAAACAAAAAATTAAAGAGGGCGAAGTAGGATCATCGGCAATGCCTCATAAGGTTAATCCTATCGATTTTGAAAATTCAGAAGGAAATCTTGGATTGGCAAATGCTGTTTTTGAGCATTTATCGGCAAAATTGCCTATATCCAGATTGCAACGCGATTTAACTGATTCTACTGTTTTAAGAAACATTGGAGTTCCTTTTGCTCATACTATTATTGCTTTTAAATCTTTATTAAAAGGTTTGGATAAATTAATTATTTCGAAAGAAGCGTTTCAGGCCGATTTGGATGCGAACTGGGCGGTTGTTGCCGAGGCAGTTCAAACCATTCTTCGCCGCGAAGGATATCCAAATCCTTATGAAGCATTAAAAGCTTTAACTCGTACCAATAGTCACATCACAAAAGAAAGTATTGCTGAGTTCATTGATACTTTAGAAGTTGATGACGTCTTAAAGGTTGAATTAAAGGCAATTAGTCCTGCTAATTATACAGGAATCTAAAATATTAAATCTTGTTAATACTTTGTAAATAGGCTGTAAGAGTTGTACTTTTACAGCCTTATTTTTTTACTGCTTATTGATGAATTGTAAGCTTTTGTTTCACCCATTAATTACTTGATGAAAGATTTTATTAAGATTCTTAAACGATTCTTGCCTCCTTACAAAGGAGATTTAGTAATGAGTTTCGTATATAATTTACTGGCCGCTATTTTTGGTGTATTCTCATTTGTGATGATGCAGCCTGTGCTGGAAATTCTGTTTGAAATGGCAAAGCCAGTTGATAAATTAGTACCCTGGGAAGCTAGTATAGAGTCTTTAAAACACAATTTTTATTACTACACAACTCAAATGAAATTAGAGTATGGTGCAGATTCTGCTCTTTTGTTTGTAGGCATTGTTCTGATTATAACAGCACTGTTTAAGGTGGGTTTCACTTACTTAGGCTCTTATCATACTGTAGGGATTCGAAATTCAGTTGTTCGGGATATGAGAACCCAGATCTACAATAAGATTATTAGTTTGCCAATTCCTTTTTTTACAGAAGAAAAGAAAGGTGATATTATGGCAAGAACTACTGGAGATGTTCAGGAGGTTGAAAATTCGATAATGAACTCAATGGATATGTTCCTTAAGAATCCAATTTTGATTATTGTATATCTAACTACAATGATCATTATGAGTCCTCAATTAACAATTTTCAGTTTTATTCTTTTGCCAATTGCTGGATATATTATTGGACAAATTGGGAAAGGTCTTAAAAAAACATCGCGCTTGGGGCAGAATAAGATGGGTGATCTGCTATCAACTATTGAAGAAACACTCTCAGGACTTCGAATTATTAAAGCTTTTACAGCTGAAGATAAGGTGAAAGAAAAATTTTCCGCAGAAAATAATGATTACCGACGTATTATGAACAGCTTAATGCGCCGACGAATATTAGCACATCCCGTTAGTGAATTTTTAGGGACCATTGTTATTGTAATTGTATTATGGTATGGTGGCCGTTTGATTTTGAATGGAGAAGCTGGTATGAATGGAGCGGGTTTTATTGCCTATTTGGTAGTATTCTATTCGATCATTAATCCGGCAAAAGAATTTTCGAAAGCTTTTTACAGTATTCAAAAAGGATTGGCGGCAATGGAACGTATCGATCAAATCTTGGGAGCTGAGTCCTCAATTGTAGATAAGGCTGATGCTAAACAAGTTGATGCGTTCGATAACGTAATTGAATACAGGGATGTTACTTTTTCGTATAATGGAGATAGGAAAGTATTAAAGAATATTCAGTTGGAAATACCAAAAGGAAAAACTGTTGCATTGGTTGGTCAGTCGGGTTCTGGAAAAACTACTTTCGTAGATTTATTACCTCGGTTTTACGATGTAACTGCAGGTGGTATTTTTGTGGATGGAATTGATATCAGAGATTATAAAATAAAAGATTTACGGGAATTGATGGGGAATGTGAATCAGGAATCCATTCTGTTTAATGATACGATATTTAACAACATTGCTTTTGGGGTAGAAAATGCCACATTGGAAGAAGTTGAGGCGGCAGCTAAAATTGCCAATGCTCATGATTTTATTACGGCAACAGAAGATGGTTACTATACCAATATCGGAGATCGTGGAGGCAAACTTTCCGGTGGCCAGCGTCAGAGGTTGAGTATTGCCAGAGCAGTTCTTAAAAATCCTCCTATTATGATTTTGGATGAAGCTACTTCGGCTTTGGATACGGAATCGGAACGATTGGTGCAGGATGCTTTGGATAAATTGATGCAGAATCGTACTTCAGTTGTAATTGCTCACCGCTTGTCAACAGTTAAAAATGCCGATTTAATTTGTGTCTTTCATGAGGGAGAAATTGTTGAACGTGGCAAACATGAAGAGCTTATTGCAAAAAATGGCACTTATAAAAAATTGTATAACATGCAATTGCTATAAAATTCAATATAGTAAGTAGTTATTGGTCTTTGAACTTCAGGATAGAAACTTAAGTATGAGAATTTGTATAGGGCAAACAAATCCGATAAAAGGTGACATTGAAAAAAATATTGATCAGCACAAAAGATTTTTAGACTTTGCTGTCCATGAAAATGCTGATATAATGATTTTTCCAGAATTGTCGTTGACTGGTTATGAACCGAAATTAGCAAAGATCTTAGCCACGACACAAGACGACACAAGACTTGATGTATTTCAGAAAATTTCTGACTTGAATAAAATAGTGATTGGAGTTGGATTACCAACTAAAGAAAATGATGATACTTTCATAAGTATGGTGATTTTTCAATCAAACAAAGAACGGCTTACTTATTCAAAGCAATATTTATATCCAACTGAAATAGATGTTTTTACTCCAGGACAGAAGCAAATTTATTTGAATTTTAAAGGTGGAAATGTTGTAGCACCTGCAATTTGTTATGAATTATCAATTCCTGAACACTCAGAAACTGCGCATAAAAATCATGCGAACATTTATATTGCAAGTGTATTGAACTCTATAAATGGTATTAAAGACGATATTAAAAAGCTGTCTGAAATTGCAAAAGAGTTTAAAATGACTGTGTTTATGGCTAATTATATTGGACAATCAGGTGGATATGAATGTGCTGGAAAAACTTCGATATGGAATGAAGAAGGAAAATTAGTTGGACAATTAAATGATAAAAACGAGGGGCTTCTAATTTTCGATACAGAAACGAAAGAAGTGATCGAAAAAGGCATAAAATAAATCATAATTTGATATATCTATCAAATAGATATGGAGTTGCTGTAACTTTTGTCTGACAAAATTGGTTACCACTCTAATACTAAATGATGAGTCAGTTAATTGGCTCATCATTTTTTTTGTCACTTTTTTTTATTTCTTGCGTAGAAAATAAATGATAGTGTACACTTAGTTTTTTTTTAAATTTAAAGTTATGTCGAAAACTATTAGATCAGTTCAGCCCCAAAAAGAGAAGAAAAAAAGGTTTCATTCGGAAAAATCAAAAAGAGAGATTCCAAACTATAAATTGAGAGAAGGAATTGTAGAGATGGATGCAAATGAAAAGTACTACTTAAAGGATAATTTATAAAAAAGTGAAAAGCGATCAGAAATGGTCGCTTTTTTTATAAAATAAAAAACCTTCCTAAATAATTAGAAAGGTTTTTGCACGGGTGGAGAGACTCGAACTCCCGACACCTGGTTTTGGAGACCAGTGCTCTACCAACTGAGCTACACCCGTCTGTAATTAGCCTTTTCAAAAATATTTTCCCGAAAAGTCTGCGACAAAAGTAGGATATTTTTTTTGATGTGCAAGTCCTTTTTTTATCTGGATTTATTTTTTTACAGATGAAACTTTCCTTTGGTTTTGCAGGGGTTTCAGAATGAGATGATTGCTGTTGAAGGAGTAATTTTATTTGTTGGAAAATAATTTAATAATATTCATGAAAATGTAGTAAATTAATAGGTGAAGTAAAAAACATCAAAAATAATGAGCCATGATAAAAACGAAAAAGGAATATTCCAATGGAGTGGTTACAGTAGTGTACGAATCTGATTTATGTATTCATTCCGGTGTTTGTTCTAAAGGATTGCCAGATGTTTTTCAGCCGGGAACAAGACCTTGGGTAAAAGCAAAAGGAGCTGGTACTGAAGAGATCATTAAACAGGTGCAAAAATGTCCGTCCAGAGCACTGTCTTTTTATATGAATAGTCCCGATCGTGAAGACGGTGAAAAAGGTCCGGTTAAAGCAATTGAAGCCGGGCACAAAGTAGAAGTACTTAAAGATGGTCCTATTATGATGGAAGGACCAATAACTCTTGTTGGTTCAGATGGACAGAGAAAAGTAATGGCAGATGCTTGCTATTTTTGCCGTTGCGGTTCTTCTAAAAGTAAACCATTTTGTGATGGTTCCCATAAGGACATCGGGTTTAAAGAATAAAAAAAGAAAAGAGCACCAAAAGTGCTCTTTAAATTTATTGTTCAATGTTAACAGTGATGGAGTTGCGTGTGATGGCATAAACTGCAAAAAAGCCAACTGCATCATTCGAAATATTGCTTCTTATATTGGCGGGCGGACCTGAAAACATGGGTGTTTGTGTTTGATCCATAGTTTGAAATTCGTTAACAAAGTCAAAATAGTCTTCAGTCATAGCATAAGTTTCTAAAGTAATTTTGTCATTATCATAAATTATTTCGTCGGGTTTTTCCTGATCGAAAAATCCAACGTCAACACCTTTTGAATCTCCTCCATTAAAGAAAGTGTCTTCGGCTATCACAACTTCGGTTATGGTATCGTGTACCAATTTATTATTAATTTGGCAGGCAAAACCATAATAATTTTCTGTTTCGATATCATCTTGTAAATACAAGGAAAGAAGCCAATATGCTTTTCTATCACCATCGTCATTCATGTATCTTTTGTCGTAATTCATCTTAATTGAATCAACATCATATGGGAATGGCATCACGGATTGAGCTTGGTATATTTCCTTTTCACCATTCTGATCGATATCAACATCAGAGATTGATAAAGAGTATGTTGTGCCTGGCATTCCCGAAAATTTGGTAACGCTTTCGTAATATCCCTGGCTTGTTTCTTCATAAAGATAATTGGATGTGCCATCGCTGACTTTTATATTCGCTTTAGTAACAGGTATTGCTTCTTTGTTAAAGAATACGTCGCTCGATTCACTTAATTTTACGAAATGCTTTTTGAAATCATTTGTAATTTTGGCTTCAACACATAAGCGGGTAGAAGAGCTGTCTAATTCTACATCCATCTTCTCGGTGCAAGAGCTTAGTATTAATATAGATGTGATAAGATATATTATTCGTTTCATTATTTTAAAATTTAAAATTATAGGTCACTGAAGGAACAAAAGTGAACAGATACGTTTTTTCTGCATAAATCTTTTTAGGATCATTTTCATCCTGAACGAAATTTACGACCCAAGGATTTTTTCTTCCGTAGGCATTGTATAAGGAAAAGTTCCATTCTCCTTCCCATTTCCTATTTGGTTTTTTCTTATTCTTAACGGTTAAAGCCAAATCCATTCGATGATAATCCGGCAAACGGTAGGAATTTCTATCCGAATATATTTTTATAAATGCACCTTGATATTCTGCCCGTCCAGTTGGGAAGGTTATTGGTTTCCCTGTTGAATAGGTAAAATTAGCAGAGATGCTTGTTCTTTTCGTTAATTGATAACTTAGGGCAGCCTTAATATCATGAGGTACGTCGTAAGGTGAGCGATAGGTGTTGCCCTTATTAATACCTGTAACAGTTCGTTTGGTGCTTGCATAGGTATACCCAAACCATCCTTCCAGCCGATTTAAATTAAGCTGTGCCATAAATTCTATACCGTAAGCTTCAGAGGAACCAAATCGTAATTCGCCTTCCAGTTCTTTGTTTAAAAGCAGATTGGCAAAATCTTTAAAATCAACAGTGTTTTTCATTTTTTTATAGTACAGCTCCACTGATGTTTCTATTGCATTGTCTTTGAAGTTTCGGAAATAACCTATGGCATATTGATCTGATTTTTGTGGTTTAACATTAGGCGAAGAGGGAAACCAAACATCCAAAGGCATTCCCCCTGAAGAATTCTGAGCAAGCTGCATGTATTGTGAGGTTCTGGAATAGCTCATTTTAACAGAAGAAACCTCATTTAAGGAATATTTTGCTCCAAGTCGTGGTTCCCAGTTGGTATATGTGTTATATATATTTCCTGATTTGTAAATTGTAGAATCAGTAACTTCATAATTGTTATTAAAATCATAAACGGTACCTTTTCCAATATTGTTAAACATCGAAAAACGTATTCCATATTTTAATGTTAATCGTTCTCCTATTTTTTGTTCGTTGGAAACAAACAGGGCTTCTTCCAATGCATTCGAATTATTAACCTTGTATTCTGATATAAAGGATTCCTCACCAATTCCGCGTGCGTAACCAGGTTCAAATTTATGGTAGGTGAATATTCCTCCGAATTTGATTGTGTTGTTTGAGTTTAAAAAATAATTGAAATCTTGCTTTACGGACAAATCTTCAAGTTTAGAATCCCACATAAAGGCATTAGCTCCACTGCTATTAGATAATTCATAATTGTATTTGCTCCAAAGCAGAGACGTATTTGAGAAAAGTTTGTTTGAAAATAAATGATTCCATCTAAGAGTTAAGGTTTGATTTCCAAACGAAAGTTGGTTGTCGTTGTTTTTAAACTTGTCTTTCCCAAAATAGGTCGAAATAAATATTCGATTCTTACCATTAATCCGATGATTAATTTTAGCGTTTAAATCATAAAAATACACGATGTTGTCTTTTACATCTTCATTTGAAGAAAGACGAAGAAATAGATCCAAATAACTTCTTCGGCCACTTAAAATGAATGAGGTTTTATCATTTTTTCCAATTGGTCCTTCCAAAGTTAAGCGTGATGAAATGGTTCCTATTCCACCGCTTCCAGAGAATTTTTTAGAATTTCCATTTTTCATTCTGATATCTAAAAAAGAGGATAACCGGCCTCCTATGCTTGCAGGAATATCTCCCTTGTAGAGTTTTAAATCGCTGATGGCGTCGTTATTAAAAATGGAAAAGAAACCTAAAAGATGAGAAGCATTGTAAACGGGAGCTTCATCCAAAAGAATTAAATTTTGATCTGGATTTCCTCCACGAACGCTAAATCCGGTTCCTCCTTCGGCAGCAGGTTTTACTCCGGGAAGCATTTGAATGGCCTTGATTAAATCAACTTCACCCATTAGTGCAGGAAGTTTTTTTACCGTTGAAACAGGAAGTTTTACAACACTCATTTCATTTCGCTTGATGTTTTTGGCAGCACCTTCTCCAGTTACCACAACTTCATTTATTTGCTGACTTTCATTGTCTAATTCAACAGTTAAAACTTTATCTTCTTCAATTTCAATAATCGATTCGTTTGTTTTGTTGCCTAAAAAGGAATAGCTAACAGTGTATTTCCCGGAAGGTATACTGAGCGAATAAAATCCGTACACATTGCTAACTGTTCCCCTTGCCAATTCTTTAATGTAACATGCCGCTCCAATTAAGTCTTCACCCGTATTCTTATCACGAATATACCCACTAATGGTTACTGTTTTTTTTTGTATGATTTTAAATGATATCTGTTTCTCAATTATCCTGTATTTAAGTTGCAGTTGAAGAGATATTTTATCTAACAGAAGATCCAGTGCATATTCCTTTTTACCCAGATTAATTGTTTTTTGACTGAGATCACTATCTGTTGGATACGTGTAATTGTATCCGGATTGAGTCTTTATCAGGTTCATTAATTCATTAAATGTATAGGAATTCTTTTCTGTTTTTATAATATTATTGATTCTATTTTGTGACAATAGATTTGTACTCCCCAGCAACATTATTATGCAGCTAAGAGTAAGAATGATGTGCTTCATTTATTAATTTATTTTAGTAGGATTATATTTTCTTTTTGTTCGGATTCGAGGTTAAGAGTGAAGCAAAGAGATTTTATTATGCTTTCCAGATTTTCATCCTCAAATACCGCAGAAAGCGAAAGTTGAGATTTTGCTACATTTTGGGTCTGAATTGTGGTATTAAAGAGTTCGCTTAAATCTTTGCAAATAACTTCTAACCTCTCGTTATTATATTTTAATAGCTTTACAGTAAAATCAATTTCATTAGATTCAGAATTTCTTTTTAGAACCACTTTTTGATTGTTTACAAATTGCGCACAATCACCTTTCAGTAATCTGGTTTTATTTTTCGGATTTCCTTTTTCCATAAATTCCACAATTCCAGTCCGAACTGTTATCGTTGTTCTGTCAATTTCTTCTTTTATTCTAAAAGATGTTCCAACGACCATTGTTCGGGTTTGCCCAGATAAAATAACAAAAGGTTTTTCTTTATTTTTGGCAACATTAAAAAAAGCTTCTCCCTTTAAGGTAACCAGTCTTTCACTCTTCGAAAAATGATCTGGATATTCAATTCTGGATCCTTCTGCAAGAATAATGGATGTACCATCAGGAAGTATCAGAGTTTTTTCAGTTTGTTCCATGTTCGAAACAATTAAGTTTGAATTTTCAGGAGCAATAAAAAGATATCCGAACAAGCTGGTTGAAATAAAAGCAACTATAAGGGCTGCATACCGAAGTGTTCTTTTTAGATATTGTGATTTTATTTTTGATTTTTTAGCTAATAAATTTTGAAATCCTGCTTCTGAATCGAATTCGATTTTTGCAGTTATGGATTCTTTCGCATCCCAATATATCTTTAGTTCATTAAGATACTTCTGATTATCAGGATCTTTATCGAGCCATATTTCTAGCTTTTGCTTTGTTTTCTCGTCACATTTTTCATTTAAATAATCGGTTAATATTTCGGTGTTTACCTTCATGGCGCATGATATTATTGGCATTCGAAACAAAAAAATTGCAATTTTAGTTGTCAGAGTTTCTACAAAATGTGAGGTGTTTTGTTTAAACTCTATTGGTAAGACAATGATTATGCATTTTACCCCTAGTTGAAAAGTGATTTTTTTTTATTTTTTTTCGAGAAAGAAAAAATAGATTAGAAAATCGGACTTGCTTAATTGAGTTCTCAACTTTTTAATTGCTGAATTCATATGATTTTCAATGGTCTTTTTCGAGATATTCAATTCAATTGATATTTCATTATAAGACATTTGAAAATTACGACGAAGCAAGAAAATTTCCTTGCATTTTGGAGGTAGTGAATTGATCGCTTTTTCAATCTTTTTGTTTAAAGCTGTCAGGTCTTTTTCGCGGTTTAATTCATAAGGGGAGTCAATAGGATCTTCAATTTCTTCAATTGGAATAATCGACTGCTTATAACTTTTTCTCATATGGTCAAAGCAGGAATTTTTAACAGCTTGATATAGGTAAGATGATATGGAAGTGTTAATATCAGGAGATTTATCCCATATTTTCAGGAAAACATCTTGTACCAGATCTTCACATAAATCATGGTCAGGAAGGAAGGAGTATGCAAAATTGCACAATGGAGAATATAACTCTTTGAATGTTTTTTCAAAATCAAGATTTGTTTTTGTTTTAGAAAGCGCAAGCATAATATCTCCGTTTTAAAAGTCAAAAATAGAAAAATAATCTTGTATTAATGGCTTTTATTGTTTCGTTGACAAATAATTGAAGATGGAATAAGAGTAGGGAAGGGAAAAAGAAAACCCTCTGCGAATGCAGAGGGTTGATATTTTATTTGCTGGCTTTTACTTCTTTGTATTTTAATATTTGAGTTCGTAAAGCTTCTGAAACTAGGTCGGCAGCTTCTTCAAAAGAGGTGCTTTTCTTTTTTGCAAAAAGCTCACTTCCCGGAACTTTAATTTTCACTTCAACTACTTTATTGTCTTTTGTACTTGATTTGTCAACATTAAGTATTATATCGTAACCAGTAATTGTACTTTCCAACTTTTCAAGTTTCTTAAATTTTTGGTTAATAAAAGCTTCTAATTTGCTATCTGCCTTAAAACCTACGGATTGCATTTTCATGTTCATCACAATTCCTCCTATATTTTAATATGCAACTTATTGCACAAGTTAATATTCTGTTAAATATAAACCGGTTCTTGTTATTCGCGCGCTAATGACTTTTAAAGCCATAAATGATTAATCTTTCTAGATTGAAAATACGCAAAAAAACTAAGGAAAAGAAATGAAAAAGATGAATTTAAATGTCTTTAACAATTTTAATTTCACAAGAGCTTAAGGATAAGGTGTATAATTTTTATTGAAAATTTAACTTTTAAAATTCTATTGTTTCAATTTACCAAAAGGGGTTGGTTTTTTACAGAAAAAGGCGAAAAACAATACTGTTTTCCGCCCTTTTCAAATCAACTAATATTAACTAATCTATAAGCGTAAAATTAACTTGCTTAACTTCTTGTGAATTACCTCCAACATAAATGTGATATTCTCCCGATTCTATCAGGAATTCTCCTTCCGGGGAATAATATCCCAGGTCTTCAGGTTTTAATTTGAATGATACCTGTATGTTTTCGTCTGGTTTTAGCTTGATTTTTTTGAATTGTTTTAGTTCCTTAACCGGACGGGCATAGGTTGCTTTAGGATCCTGAATGTATAGCTGAACAACTTCTTCACCTTCATATTTTCCTGTATTGGCAAGTGAGATTTTAATCTCAATGGTTTCATCCTTTTTTATAGCACTGGAATTGATTGTTGCTTCCCCATAGGCAAAAGATGTGTAGCTTAAACCATATCCGAATGGATATAATGGTGTATTTGGTGCATCGGTATAGTGTGACCAAAATACATTGTTCGTAGAAGTGGGTCTGCCTGTGTTCATGTGATTGTAGTAAATCGGACATTGACCTGCATTTCTTGGGAAAGACATGGTTAATTTACCTGATGGATTGTAATCTCCAAAAAGAACATCTGCAATTGCATTTCCTGCTTCGGAACCACCAAACCATGTTTCCAGAACAGCAGCTGCATTTTCAGCTATTTCGGGAATGGCAAGAGGCCGGCCATTCATTAATACGACAACAATGTTCTTGTTTACTTTTTTTACTGCATTAAATAAGTCCTGTTGCTGTCCTTTTAAACGAATGTCTGTTTGACTTCTGCCTTCGCCGGATTGCCAGCAATCTTCTCCAAGAGCCATAATTACGACTTCTGAATTCTGTGCCGCTTTTATTGCATCCTGAAATCCTGATTTGTCATTTTGTTCATAAGAGAGCTCCTGAAGAAAACTTCTGTCTCCAATCGTCAGATTACAGCCTTTACTGTAGTTTATTTTCGTTTTTGCAGATACGGCTGACTGAATTCCTTCCAGTAAGGATACAGCCGAGTTTTTAATGGCTTTTGCTCTCCAACTTCCCAGAGGGATATCCTTACTGTCGGCCAAAGAGCCAATAAGGGCAATCGACTTTATTTGTTTAGATAAAGGAAGTAACTGAGCCTTATTTTTAAGAAGTACCATTGAGTGACGGGCTACGTTTCGGGCAGCAGCCCTATTTTCTTTGCTGTAGATTTCTTTTTTCTCACGTTCAATATTAGAGTATTGATATGGATCATTGAACAAGCCTAGTTTGTACTTAATTTTTAAAATGCGTTTAACTGCATCATCAATCAACTTTTCATCTACTTTGCCTTCATCTACCAATTCTTTAAGATATTTGCTGTAGGCATTGGATTCCATATCCATATCCGAACCTGCTTTAATTGCAAGCAGGCCAGCCTCTTTTAGATTTTCGGCAGCTCCGTGATTCGAGATTTCCTCAATGCTTCCCCAGTCAGAAACAACAAATCCTTTAAAATTCCATTTGTTTTTTAGTAAGTTGCGTTGCAGATATGGGTTTGCTGTAGAGGGCGTACCATTTATAATATTGAATGAATTCATGAAAGTAGAAACATCGGCTTCAGCTACCGCTTTAAAGGGTGGTAAAACAATATTGTGAAGTGTATAGGATCCAATATCAACAGTATTGTAGTCTCTTCCGGATTCGGAGAATCCATAGCCGGCAAAGTGTTTTGCACAAGCAGCAATGGTATTGTTTGCCGATAAATCAGTTCCTTGAAATCCTTTAATACGAGCTACAGACAAAACACTTGCTAAATAAGGATCTTCTCCGCAACCTTCCATTACTCTTCCCCAACGTGCATCTCTACCCACATCCATCATGGGGGCAAAAGTCCATTGTAAACCGGCAGCAGAAGCTTCTTTCGCAGCAACTTGTGCTGATAGTTTAACGATTTCAGGATCCCAGGAAGAGGCTTCAGCTAAAGGAATTGGGAACATGGTTTGATAACCGTGAATTACATCGTAACCAAAAATCATAGGAATGCCTAAGCGGCTGTTTTCAACGGCTAATTTTTGGGCATTAAGAGTAGCATCTGCTCCAGTAACATTTAGCATGGATCCAACTTCACCATTCTTTATTTGCTCCAGTTGATCCTGAGAGTCATTATTTTTTGGAGCAGGTCCTGTCATTTCCCACCGGCTTGTGTGTTGGTTTAATTGTCCTATTTTCTCAGAAAGAGTCATTTTACCGAGAAGTTCAGACACAAATTCATCTTCTTTAGATAAGGGGCTTTTCTCTTGATTACAGGATAAAAGCACAAGTAATGAGATGATGACCAGATTTACTTTTTTAATCATTATTGTAGTATTTTATATGGAATTTTATTTGATTAAAATATAATGGTTTGTATGGCTCTTGCCGGAATTTCAATTGATGTTGCAATATTGGCTCCAAAATATAATTTGTAACTCATAGTTTTTTCTGAACTGTTCATCACAATTGTTGCCATTTTACCATTTTCATTTATAAATGAAGTGCTTTGAAGAAAGCTGGAACTTGTAACAGTACTTACTCTTTTTGCTCCCGGGCGGATATATTTTGAGAAATGTCCCAAATAGTAATACGATGGGGTGTAAATTAAGCTGTCTGTTCTAGTATCTGCATGAATAGGGGAGAAACATAAATTTCCAACATGATTTGGGCCTCCGGTTTCATCCAATAGAATGTTCCAGTCAGTCCAACCAACGGTTCCACGATTAAAGTCATTAATTATTGAACGACCATATCGTTCTGCATTTGGCCAATACTGATATTTTGAAGAATCGAATGCTTCGTTACAACCTTCGGTAAAAAGTAGTTTTTTATCTGGATAGGCTTCTTGTATTTTCTGTACGTTGTCGAACATTGGTTCGCCGCCTCTCCAGGTTTCATACCAATGAAAACCGATTCCCCAGGCATATTTTGCAGCTTCAGGATCATCGAAAATGGTATTTGCCCTGTGTGTGATTAAATCTCTGTTGTGATCCCAAACTACAATATTTTTATCACCAAGCCCTTCTTGTTCTAATATTGGACCTAAATGGTTTTTCAGGAAATCTCTTTCTTCTTCCGCAGTGTAAATGCAAGATTCCCAGCGTTGAACCGCCATGGGTTCGTTCTGGATTGTTATTCCCCAAACAGGAATGTCTTCCTTTTCGTATGCATTAATGAATTTGGCGTAGTATCTGGCCCAGGTATCGTAATATTCAGGAAGCAATTTACCTCCCTGAAGCATGTTGTTATTGTCTTTCATGAATGCTGGCGGGCTCCATGGACTTGCATAAAATAGAATAAAACCTCCGGCTTTTGCAATTGCTTGTTTAATCATTGGCAAACGATATTGTCTGTCGTGATCAATTGAGAAGGTTTCTAAATTTTTGTCTCCTTCTTCGATATATGTGAAGCTGCCACTACTAAAATCGCAGCTGTGAATAGACGTACGAATTAAGGAATAAGCATTTCCTTCTTTGCCATAGTAGGCTGTAATCAGTTCTTTTTGTTTTTCTTCTGAAAGTTTTGCAAATACTTCGGCAGATGCATCGGTAATGGCTCCACCTATTCCGATAAATGTTTGAAATGTATTGTTTGGATTAACAAAAACGGAATTCTCAGTTTCCTGAGCTTGTTTGGTTTTAATAAATTCTACTTCTCCTGTTTTGGTTAATCTAAGATTTGTATCCTTGGCAGTAGTAATTACAGTTGCCGTTTTTCCTTCAGCAATAAACCCTTTAGTAAAATTGGTTTTCTCGTTCTTATTTGGTTGTGAGCATGCTGTTAAGGCAATTGCTATAATGGGGATGAATCTTTTCATAGTCTTTTTTCTATGTTCTAATGAATTAGTAAAAGACTACCCTAAAAATAAGGGTAGTCTTCTCTATGATTCAAATTTGATATAATAATATATTAATATCCAGGGTTTTGATCTGTGTCGTCAATTGAATTATTTGCGATTATTTCACTTTGAGGTATAGGAAACAACTCGTGTTTGTTTGCTGTATATCCTAAACTACCCAATTCTTGAACTGCAAGATCCCAACGAACTAAATCCCAATATCTACTTCCTTCAAATGCCAATTCCAATTGTCTTTCAGTTACAATTGCTTGGAAGATATCATCAGAAGCTTGAATGTCAATTAAGCCAGCACGATCTCGAACTTTATTCAATTCGATTAATGCTAGTCCATCTTGGGTTGAAAAATGGTAAGCTTCTGCTGCCAGCAGCAATACATCGGCATAGCGCATCAAACGCCAATTGGTAGTGTAATTTAAGTCAGCAACACCATCAGTGCCGGTTTCAGAAAGTTTTGTAACATATTTTAAACGCATGTATCCTTCGTAATCATGTGCGTTTGAATCTTTAATTACTCCTCCTGTTGCTGTAAAATCGGCCTCCGACATCAAAGTCGCATTTCTACGTTCAGTATCACCGGCATCCGCAAAAGCCTGACCAATTTTTGCAGAAGGCAGGTTGAATCCCCATCCATTTATAATGTCAATAGAAGAATTTGAAATGTCGAATAGATCGCTTCGGGGACCTTGCAGTTGAACCTCAATGTTATTTTCGTTACCACCATTCCAAGGAAAATTATTCCAGTCGTATGATTCTTGTGCAGTGTAAGAAACTTCGAACAATGACTCCTGTCCGAATTCAGTTTCTTTTGCCCACACATCGGCAAAATCTGGCTCTAAATCATATTCCAAACTGCTTATAACATAAGCAAGTTGAGTTGCAGCTTCTGAATACTTCTTTTGATACAACAATGCTTTTCCGAAGTATGCCTGAGCGGTTCCTTTTGAAAAGCGATAGCGATCTGCTACGCTATATTCACTTTTTAATGGAAGATCTGGAATTGCTTCCGTAAAATCTTTTTCAATTTGAGTATAAATATCAGCAACGGATGCTCTGGGTAAATGATAATCAACCTCGCTTACAGGATTTACCGTCATAAGAGGAACACCGCCAAACATGGTTACCAATTCAAAGTAGCAATAAGCCCTTAATGCTTTGGCTTCTGCAATCATTTCTTTTTTACTATCAGTATCTGGTTCAACCTGGTTAATAATGGTATTGGTTGAACTAATGGTTTTGTAAAAGTTAGACCATATTGCTTTTATTTTATCATTATCTGTTTGAATGGCAAAGTCATCAATATTTTGGTAACCCGATTGGTCACCTTCTGTAGATCCTGCCAAACAATCATCGGCTGGCAGATTCTTTGCAAAGTAAGCACTTGTCCATTCACCAGATGAGAAGTTGTTTTGCATGGCGTTGTAAACTCCAACGATTGCCAGTTTAACTTCACTATCGGTATTTAAGAAATTCTCACTGGTCACACGACCTGTTGGATCTATCTCGAGAAATTTGTCTTCGTTGCAGGAAGAACTGGAAATTGCAATGGCGATTCCCAAAATATATTTGAATATTTTTAAATATTTCATATTTGTATGATTTATGTTACCCCGATAAAATGAACGGAATTAGACTTTTGGCCCAGACTGTTCGTTTTATTTAATCTCGGTACATTTTAAAACTAAATATTGATTAAAAATTAACAGATAAACCAAAAATCACTTTTCCAGAGATTGGATAGATTCCCCGGTCAACACCTTGTCTTGTAACTTCTGAACTACCAGCTTCAGGATCTAAACCTTCATAATCTGTGAAAGTGAAGAAATCATCCAAAGAAACAAACACACGGGCACGATCGATACCAGCTTTCTGAGTTGTCGATTTTGGAAGTGTATAACCCAATTGAATTTGTTTGATACGCATGTATGAACCATCAGACACCATTAAGTCACTACGGTATACATAGTCGCTTGTATTGTCAGCAGCAGGTCTGCTGGCATTGGTGTTAGTAGGAGTCCATCTGTTATCATACATGAACTTTGGTTTGTTAGAGAAAGGTCTGTCGGAACGGAACCAACCCATAAATACATCATTCCCTTCAGATCCTTGTATGAAAAGGTTAAAGTCAAATCCTTTGTACTGAGCATTAAAAGTAGCACCATACAAAAAGTCTGCATGCGGATCGCCAATGTAAGTCTGATCGGCAGCTGAAATTTCACCATCCTTGTTTACATCAACTACAATAGGGGCTCCGGTAGTTTTATCGATACCATTGGTTTTGTATCCTTTGAAATACCAGATTGGGTATCCTTTTTCGAACCAGGTTAAATCATAACCTCTAAGATTATCACCGGCTATTGGAGATCCTGCTTGTTTGGTTACTTCGTTATCTTGGGTAGATAGATTTAAATTGATGCTATACTTGAATTCTCTATCGTTGTTTCTGTATCCTAATTCGAAATCGAATCCTTTATTGGTAACAGTTCCTGCATTTGCAAAAGGAAATTCGTTCCCGACAGATAATGGTCCTTGCTTAACAAAAATCAAATCTTTTGTTTTCTTGTTGTAGTAGTCCATTGTAAAGGAAAGTTTTCCATTCAAAGATCTCAAATCCAAACCAAGATCAAGTTGTTCTGTAGTCTCCCACTTTAAATTTGGGTTGGTTAATTTGTCGATTTCTGCACCAGGTTGGTAAACGTCATCAGTACCAGGATATTGTATTCCTGAGAATACCCAGAATTCACGATCTTCATTTCCTGGTAAGTTTGCTCTACTACCGTTTTGTCCCCAGCTACCTCTTAATTTCAAGTAATCAATACCTTTGATGTCAAAGAAATCTTCTTCAGACACAATCCATCCTACTGACGCTGCAGAGAAAACAGCAGATTTATCAGTCGTAGGAAATGCATCAGCGGCATCACGGCGAAGTGATAATTCCATCATATATCTGTTGAGGTAATTGTAAGATAAACGACCGAAATATGACGTCATTGTATGGTTTACATATCCACCACCTGTTCTGTCAAATTCATTAGATGTTGTATGTTCCTGATAGGCATACTGGTCACCTTCAGCAATTAGTGGTCCGGAGTGCATTGTGTAATTGGGTTCTTGGTTTTCTTCAGCAGAATAACCGGCTAAAAGAGTAAAGTCGTGATCACCTACTTTTTTATTGTACGTTGCGAAGTTCTCCCACAACCAGGTGTACCACTTGTTAATTTCATCATCAACCGAAGTTGCTGAGTTTTGGCTTTCGCTTGAGAAATAATAAGTTGGAGCCCATGAATGTTGAGTTTGATAAGTTAGATCAAGTCCAATACGAGTAGTAAAAGACAATCCTTTTATAGGCTTAACTGTTGCATAGGCCATTCCCAAGACTTTATCCTGAGTAATGGTGTTGTGATAAGTTTGCAACATAGCAAGCGGATTAGCTGTTTCCCCAGTTACATATTGTGCCAGACCGAAATAACGCCCATTATTATTTTTTAGAATAGTATTACCACCATCTAATAAACTTTGAACGTTGGCAGGAGTGCCATCGTAGGTTACAGGAGTAAGAGGATCAATTAAAAGTGCATTGTTTACAACACTTCTATATTCGTCATCTTCTCCAATATATTTTTGTTTAGAGTGTGAAAAACTAAAGTTGTTTCCAACCTCAAGCCATTCTTTAAGACTGCTTTTGGCATTAACACGAGCGGTGATACGTTCGTATTTTGCTTTGTCATCACCAACAATACCATTTTGTGAATAGTATGAACCAGAGACCATATAAGTCGATTTTTCGGTTCCAGCGGAGTAACTTAAGTGGTGTTTTTGCATTGGAGCAACTTCAAAAACTTCATCCAGCCAATCGGTATCGTTTCCATTTTGAGTAACGGTTCCTGCACCTGATTCCTGCATCCATTGTTGATACTCGCTGGCATTCATTAATTCCAAGTCACTTCTTGAACTTTGAAGACCATATTGAAAATCATAAGAGATTTTAGCTTCTCCTGTTTTACCGCTTTTAGTTGTAATGATAATAACACCATTAGCACCTTCGGTACCATAAATGGCTGCAGAAGCTGCATCTTTCAAAACATCAAAAGATTCAATATCACCTGGATCAATGTTATTAATATCTCCAGTTTTCATACCATCTACAATGAACAATGGATTTGAATTACCATTTGAGTTTACTCCACGAATACGAATATTTGTTCCTGCACCCGGAGAACCTGAATTTGATAAAACAGATACACCTGCTGTACGGCCTTGAATAGCCTGATCTGCTCTTGATGCCGGAGTATTCTGCAGCTCTTCGCCCTTAACACTGGAAATAGAGCCTGTATTCAGAGCTTTCTTTTGAATACCATAGCCAATTACAACAACTTCGTCTACACTTAAAGCATCTACATCCAGAACAACATTAATTGTTGTTTGATCGCCAACCAAAATTTCCTGTGTTGTGTATCCAATGAAACTGTATACAATAACGTTTTCGGGGTTGGCGGAAATAGAATAATTTCCATCGATATCGGAAACTGTTCCGATAGTTGTTGCCTTTAAGGAAATATTAACACCAGGTATACCAAAACCGGAGGAGTCAGTTATCTTACCAATAATTTCCTTGTTAGTACTTTGACCAAACATGATGGATACATTGCAAAATACCATCAGTAGTAACATGGATGACTTCAAAAGCCATCTACGGTTGTTTAGCTTCCCTGTTTTAAGGCAATGTGTGGGAGCATTAAAAATCTCAGATTTTTTCATAAAATTAATTCATTAGCGTATTATGGTTACAATTTATTTCCCAAAAGGAGAGGACCAACACATCCTAATGGGTTTTTGATATAAACTTTTTTTAATCTTTGTTTTTTATCATATGTGTATTTTTAGACTTTAAAATTTATGTGTAGTTACTGAAAATCAGATTTACATCGTTTTCGATATTCACAAAGAGAAAATAAGAGTATTGTCTTTTGTGAATAGTTGTTTCACTATTGCTTATCAGAGAATTAGTGTTCTTCTAATTCCCTTTTTTTTCATAAATTTGCGCCGATTCATTAGCGTATTAATAAAATGAATTATTTGTCGGAAGGAGAGGACCAACTAATCTTTCCGGCATTTTTTTATTCTTTTTTCCGACCTTTTCCATAAGCATCGATTCCTGAGGTTAAATAAACAAGCGGAGCATTCCAGTTAATGGCAATTTCATTAGTCGAATAACTACATTGCTCATCAGCATAGGATTTAGCAGGGTAAGTAGATCTGATAACATCAGAACCACAATCGTTGGGAACAATTAAATTGGGGCCGCCAACCAAAAAGCCAGGCACAGGTTCATGAACAGAATCGGCAGCAGAAGGTCGGTGGTGAATATTCATTGGGCTCAAAGAACCAAAACCTGTTACAAAGCAATAAGCAGTTGCATTTCGGCCAAGCAAATAGTCTAAACTCTCTCTTGCTGAGTTCAGGTATTTGGAATTCTTTGTTATTTGGTATGCAAGTAATTTCATCATTCCTTGATTGGCAAATTCTGAATTACTTCCCCATTCGTATTTCTCAACAGCGATTTTATATGGTGAATTGTTTTCAATCTCAATTAGTTGATCGATGTTCTTTAAAAAAACATCTTTCAATTCGGTGTATTCACCCTTCATATCAGAAGTTAGTAAGGAAATTATGCCTAAGGTATTTACATCCCGCCATCCCGGAGTTGTAATATTAATATCATTGTTTTTGTGATGCTTATTATACTTATTGTTGGCTGTTGCCAGATATAATTCGGCAGATGCCCAGTACCATTCATCGCTTAAGTTAGTATCGTCATAGGCTCCGGTATTTATATCAGAGGCTTGTTCGTATAAGATGTTTGGATTTTTAACTGCCCATTTCCATGCTTTTTCTGATTGAATTAAGCAAGAATCAGCCAAACCAGGCAAGCTCGAACTAAAATCAGCAAAAAGCCGGGAAGCATAAGCCATTGTTGCAGCAAAATCCAATGTTGCAGCCGTACTTTTCTGAACCAAATATCTTTTATTGGCAGCTTCATGCGGCATTACAAAACCTTCAAAATTTTTAGTGGTTAGCTTGTGATAAACGCCACCATCAAAAGTATCCTGCATTGTCATCATCCATCGTAAATTGTACAATGCTTCGTCCAAAATATCAGGAATTTCGTTATTTGATTCCGGAATGTTCACGTTCAGTTCATTGAAGTAAGCTGGGAATGATTTATATGCAAAAAGTAAAGTGTAGGTTGAAATACTGCTGTTAACGATGTATTTGTTGTAATCCCCGGCATCGTACCAGCCTTTTGGTGATGATACAATACTATTTTCGGGATGATTTTTATCTGCAGCAGAAGAGTGATAATATACAATTGTATCGGGGTGACCTTCCGGGCGAGCCCAAATTCCACCATACAAACTGTCAATTTTCATTCCTGATCGATTCAGATAGAAAGACTTAAGCGAAGCTTTTGCAAGTTCCGCGTAAGGTCTTTCTGTTATGATGATTTTATTTGAGATGATGCTGTCATTTGCTATAATATAATACTCCCCCTTATCTGTTAATTCCGAAAAATCTATTGATTGGATCGTATCACCTGATAATGAACTATATTGTTTCGAACCAACAGCTTTTTCAAGTATGATTTTACCATTGCTGTTTTTAATTTGAAACAGATCGGCACTTGTTCTGATCATTGCCTTTTTAGGAGCATTGTTCTCATATCCAACTTGATTGGCAAGTATGAGCTGTTCGTTTGCCGGAACAGGCTCATCCATTTTTTGGGTACAAGCAAATGCTGTAAATAATACAGAAAGCAGGCATGCGTATATTTTATAGTTCTTGATCTTCATCTCTATGTATTGTTATCCGATAATAACCGTTACTTTATGAGTTCCTGATTTTAAAATTGGAATTATGTTGCCATTCACTGGTGCTCCATCAATTTCCATTGATTTTACTCCTTTGTTTTTCCCATCAGGATTCAAGATCTTAATTTCATAACTTACTCCACGAAATTGACGGGTTATGGTGTATTCTTTCCATTCTTTAGGAATACAAGGATCAATTCTTAATCCATCGTAATCTGGTTGAATACCTAAAATGTATTGAGAGATGGCATAGAAATTCCACGATGCAGTTCCAGTCAGCCAGCTGTTTTTTCCTTCGCCTGGTTTAAAAGCATCTTTCCCGGCTACCATTTGGCAGTACACATAGGGTTCAACTTTGTGTAATTCACTTATTTCTTCTAAGTAAGAAGGACAGATTTTACGGAAATAATCCCAAGCCTGATCGCCTCTTCCTAAAAGGGCTTCACCAATGATTATCCATGGATTGTTGTGACAGAAAATACCTGCGTTTTCTTTGTATCCGGCAGGATAGGTAGAGATTTCACCATACTCAATTTTGTATTCGGTGAAGGCTGGATTATTTAAAACAATTCCGTAAGGCGTATCCATTCGTTCCTTAACACTGTCAAGAGCCTTTTCCATCAAGCCTTCCTCACGGCCAATTTCGGCCATGGTGCACCAACCTTGCGATTCAATGAAAATTTTACCTTCTTTGTTTTCTTCTGATCCCACTTTTTTACCGTAGTAATCATATGCTCTCAAGAACCATTCACCATCCCATGCATGATCCTTAATTGTTTGAGTCATTGCCTCAACATGCTTGGTGGCTTTGTCGGCCTCTTCGGTATTACCAATTCGATTGCAAAGTTTTATGAATTCTTTCCCATAAACCACGAACAATCCTGCAATCATTACCGATTCGGCAGTTCGTCCTTTTTTATTCCCTGTTGTTTGGAATGATTCGTTTGGATTTGTTGAGAAGCAGTTCAGGTTCAAACAATCATTCCAATCGGCACGACCGATTAAAGGCAATTGATGAGGTCCTAAATTATTGACAACATGATTGAACGATACTTTTAAATGATGGAATAAAGATTGTGCTTTCGATTCATCATTATCAAAAGGAACCATTTCATCCAGAATACTGAAATCACCAGTTTCTTTGATGTAACATGTTACAGATAAGATTAACCATAGCGGATCATCATTAAAATCGCCGCCTAAGGCATGATTTCCCATTTTTGTTAATGGTTGGTATTGGTGATAACATCCGCCGTCCTCAAATTGGGTGGCCGCTATGTCTAAAATTCGTTGTCGTGCTTCGGCAGGTATCTGATGAACAAAACCAATGATATCCTGATTGGAATCACGGAATCCCATGCCTCGGCCAATTCCACTTTCGAAGAAACTTGCACTTCGCGACATGTTAAAGGTGACCATGCATTGGTATTGATTCCAGATGCTAACCATTCTGTTTAGCTCGGTTTCTTTACTTTTTAAATTGAATTTGTCAAGAAGTTTGGACCAATAACTTTCTAAATCTGCGAAAGTAGCATTTACTTTTGCGGTAGTGTCAAATTGAGCCATCATGGCTTTGGCTTTCGCCTTATTGATGATTCCTTTTGAACTCCATTTTTCTTCGTCTTTGTTTTCTACGTAACCTAAAATGAAAACAAATTCCTTTTCTTCACCTGGTTGTAATTCAACTTCGATGTAATGCGATGCAACTGGCGACCATCCATGAGCAACACTGTTTCCAGCTTTGCCATTTTCGATTGCCTGCGGTTTGTCGAATCCGTTGTGCATACCAATAAAGCTTTCTCGATCGGTATCAAAACCGTTAATTTCAGAATTTACCGAAAAGAATGCATAATGATTTCTGCGCTCTTTGTATTCTGTTTTGTGATAAAGAGCAGAACCTTCTATTTCCACTTCACCTGTCGACAGGTTGCGCTGAAAGTTGGTCATGTCATCTTCAGCATTCCACAAACACCATTCAGCAAATGAGAATAGTTTTACTTTTTTTGCTTTGTCTGTTTCATTTTTAAGTCTCAAAAGATGCACTTCTCCCATGTAGTCGAGTGGGATGAAGCAAAGTAAATTTGAAGAAAGTCCATTTTTACTACTTAAAAAACGGGTATAACTAAGTCCGTGACGGCATTCATATTTATCCAGTTCTGTTTGAGTTGGTTTAAAGCCTGGGTTCCATGTGCACTCCTCATCTTTTATATAGTAATAACGTCCGCCCATGTCTACAGGAACGTTATTGTAACGATATCTCGTTAATCTTCGAAATTTCGCGTCTTTATAAAAAGTATATCCTCCTGCTGTGTTTGATATTAACCCAAAAAAATCTTTATTCCCAAGGTAATTAATCCAAGGGAACGGAGTTTTTGGTGAGGTAATAACATACTCCTTGTTGGCATCATCAAAGAAACCGTACTTCATAATACTAAAATTAAATTGTTTACTCTTTTAGGTGTTGTTGGTACCTAATTATACTTATATATTCTATTTTTTTTCTCTTGTTCTTCTGTCTGTAAGTTCCAGAGTTATTTCATTCATTTTCGTTTGATTCAATGGATATATTGTCATGAAAACTGCACCTAAAATGGCAATGATCGCGGGTACCCAACTCATCAACATTGTAATTCCTGGAATTGCTCCCTGAATGGCTGAATAATCTTGCCCGTTGTAATGAAAAGCAGCCAAAATAAAACCGATTATTGCACCTGCTATACCACCACCAAATTTGGTGGCAAACGAACCTGCGGAATAAATTAATCCGGTAGCGCGCCGGCCATTTTTAAATTCGGAATAATCGGCAGCATCCCCAAGCATGGCAAAGAATAAGGTTGGGAATATTGCGGCTGCAAATTCAGAAATAATACCTAAGGCAAAAATTGCGCTTATATCGCCCGGGCCGCAAAATATGATTGATGCATTCACTACTCCTGAGAAAATTAATGCGTAGATGAACAGCTTTTTCTTTCCTAATTTCTTGCTTAAGGGTGCAGTAATCATTGCGCCAGCAATAGAAGCAAACATTAATGCAACCATAAAAGAAGCAGCTAAAATCTGATTGTGTAAATAATGAGTGAAATAAATTACTACGATTCCCTGCTTAATTGAATTGTAGATGCTGAATAACAATCCGATTGTTAATAAGACTACCCAAGGTTTGTTGCTGATCAAATCTTTTAAATCTCTCCAAAGATCGCTTTGCTGCTCTTTAGGGGGGTGAACTCTTTCTGTGGTAGTCAAAAAGGTGATAAACATGAAAAGAGCTAAAAAAGCCGACATCAGATAAATGGAATAGCTATAACCACTTTTCTGATCGATCACAATTATTTTGTCTTTGTTTAGGTTCTTTTCACCTAAAACGATAAATGAATATGGCTTGTTGGCTTCCATTGAGAAACTCTTTCCTGTAGTAGGAGAATTAGTTGAATTGTTATTGTTTTCCCAAATAAAGTTTGCAATGCCATCTTTTGTTTTAATGTTTACATTTTCTACATCGGAAGGAGCAGAGACAGTCACCTGAAATCTATCGGAAGCCAACTCGTTTACACTAACCGTTGGATTGATATTTCCAAAATGTGCAACCAAATAGAGTAAAGCTCCTTGTACGAGCATTCCGCCGGCAAAAGCACCTACCATTCTGTACGATCCTATACTTGTTCTCTCTTTGTCGTCACCTGTCATTACCGCCATTAATGCGCCGTAAGGAATATTGTTGGCAGTATAAACTAATGTGAAAATAATATAAGTTGTATAGGCATATATTATTTTGCCTGTAGGACCTAGATTTGGAGCAGTGAAAAGAAGGGAAAGAATTACGCCTAATGGTATTGCTGTAAACAATATCCAAGGTCGAAATTTACCATACTTCGTATTTGTTCTATCGCCGGCAATTCCCATTAGAACATCACTAATGCCATCTGAAAAACGAGCAATTAACATTAGTAAACCTACAGCAGCTGGATTTATCCCAAAAACATCAGTGTAGAATATGAATAGAAAAGTTGCTACACCTCTCCAGGCTATATTAGCAGCGCCATCGCCAAGAGCGTAGCCAAGTTTTTCTTTAAAAGATATTTTAGTTGAATCTGACATTTTTATTTTTTAGACTGTGAAATCAAATAATTCCTTTTTTGTTTTTTCATAAACCTCTCTGCTAAATACATAAAGGCGTGCGGGTTTATGAGCAACTCCTGTTTGTTTTTCATCCGTAGGAATCAAATATTTCATGCGGGCAATTTTTTTTCTGAAATTTCTCTTGTCCAACTCAGTGCTTAATATCACCTCGTATATGTTTTGTAGTTGTGTCAGACTAAATTTTTCAGGAAGCAATTCAAAGCCGATTGGTTCTTGCTTAATTTTATTTCGTAATGCAATTAAAGCTTCCTCCAGAATTTGATTGTGATCGAATGCCAGTTCTCCAACTTCTGATACAGGAACCCATTTCACGTTTCTGCCTTTCCACTCCAAGGTAATATTCTGTGTTGCCAGAAGGGCAAAATATCCAATTGATACAATTCTTTTATCAGGGTCTCTGCCATCGTGAATTAACCATCTTCTGTCATTCTCTTTTTTTAATCTGTCGGGATGCGCAAATGTTTTAAATTGATCAAGGAATACATTTTTTAAACCTGTTAAGTCAAATAAAACACGATAAGCTGCCTGCTCAATAGTTTCATCTTCATAGATGTGATTTCCTGTTAATGTTAAATCAGTAAACTCGGGCTGTCCTGTGGAATTATTAGTAAGTGTTCTATCTACAAGTAGAACTTGTAGTTCTTGTCCATTGTATCCGAATATTACGCAATCTACAGATATGTAATCGTTAAGTGGTCTGCTTGGCATCTTTATAGTTGAGGTTTGTATCTTATTTTTTTAATTAAGTGTTAAAGTAACACTAACTATATTTAATGCTAATGTAAATCCTTTTTTAGAAAAATCAAAAAATGATTTATGTCTTTTTCGAAATCGTATGCGGAGCAGGTTGTATAAAGTACACTAAGCTAGGCTGTTTTTCGGGATTTCAGGATGTTGATTCTCTTTTATTAGAAAACGTTATTTATAATAATTATAAATAACATTAATCTGAAATTGAGGAGGAAGGAATTGACGTGGAAAATCATGCATAGTTAATAACTGTGCATTAGGATGAAGTTGAGGAGGTGTGGTGTAGATTAAATGAGATTTTAGATGTGTCTTTAGTCAGTCATATAAAAACAGCAAAGAGGGTGTCCAAAAAGGAATATTTTGTATTGGATTGTCATGTTGAGCGATCCCGATGGTTATCGGGACTAAACATCTGTTTTTCAAAGTGAAAGATTCTTCGACAGGCTCAGAATGACAATAGAACAATACTTTTTGGACACCCTCTTTGCTGAAGTGTGTTATCTTTTTTTTGAAATTCTATTGAGAATTTCTTCATATTCTTTGAATCGATGTTCTCGAACAGGCCTTATTTTTGGTTCTGTTGAAAAATAAAGTAACAAACAAGGAGTAATGTTTTTGTATTTCTCAACGTATTCGTAACGTATCAATTCATTGTTATTAATCCGTTGTTTAATCTTGTTATGATAGGGATACATTATTTCAAATTTAAACCATACTTAAATCCACCGGCAAAAAATGAGAAACCGATGAATAGTAAAAATAAAATTTATTTTTTCATTATTGAACTGTAGTTAGCTGGTTATTTTTGTTGAAACATTTATTGATTGCATCCAACAGTGTTTTTTTACCTACCGGTTTTGAAAGATAGAGGTCGCAGCCGGTGGATAATATTTTTTCCCGATCACCAGACATTGCATATGCTGTTTGTGCAATAATTGGAAGTTCCGGTTTTATATTTTTTATTTGTTTTGTCGCTTCATACCCATTCATTACAGGCATATTGATATCCATTAACAGTAAATCAATTTTTTCTATCGTTTTGCAATAATTGACTGCCTCCCTGCCATTTTTAGCATGAACGCATTTGGCGCCTTCTCTGCCAAGTATTTCTACCAAATATGAATAACTTGAAGCGTCATCTTCGGCAATAAGAATCGTTTTTCCTTTCAGACTAAGTTTTTGCTGACAAGTGCTATTGGTATTGATGTGTTTTGTATCGTCCACATAAATGGGAATCGTAAAAAAGAAGGAAGCACCTTTTCCTATTTCAGATTCAACCCATATTTCACCACCTAATAAATTAATTAATCGTTTGCATATAGTTAATCCTAAGCCGGTTCCGCCATATATTCTGGTTTTAGATTCATCGACTTGTCTAAATACCTCGAAAATTAGTTCCTGCTTATCAGGAGGAATACCAATTCCAGAATCAATAACAAAAAATTTCAGCATTGGAATTTGATTCTGGATAGATTCATGGCAGCCAAATTCAACGCTTCCCCAATGTGTAAATTTTAATGCATTTTTTAACAGATTAAGTAAAACCTGTTTGATTCTATTTTGATCTGAATTTAGAATCGGATTTATGTTTCCAAAGTCAGCATACATTTTAAGTTCTATTTCTTCTTTCCCCAAAATTAGCTGCTCATTTTTAATGATGAACTGTACTTCATCTAACATGGATTGGATTGAAAATAATTCACTCTCAATTCTGATATCGCCTGTTTCTATTAAAGAGATATCAAAAAGATCTTCGATAAGAGCTAATAAATTATTACCACTTTTGTTTATTATGTCATTAAAACTGAGAATATCCTCCATGCTTGAATTCTCATTAATAAGTTCTGAAAATCCTATTACAGCATTCAAAGGAGTTCTCAATTCATGCGACATACTTGCTAAAAAAGTCGATTTTATCCGGTCACTTTTTTCAGCATCTTCCTTGGCTGTAATTAAAGCTTCGGTAAGGTTTTTTCTTTGTGTAATATCTTCTATCATAGCTAAATGGCATGAGTCCCCTTTGACCTGTACATCGACTTTCGCAACGGTTAAAGTGATCCATACGTAATCTCCGTTAGGCCTTGTCAGCCTTTTTTCCAATGTAAAATCGGTAATTTCTCCTGTATTTAGCAATTTCATTTGATCCAGGTCTTGCTGTATATCATCAGAATGCGTTATCGATTGCCAATTGATTTTTTTTAAATGCTCTTTGGAGTATCCCGTGATTTCGCAATATTTGGAATTCATTTGAAGAAATTGGCCGTCAGCAGAATTGATCAGGGCAATGCCTAAAGGAGCTCCTTCAAAAATCTTTTGAAATTTTTCTTCGCTTTCTTTTCTCAATTTATCCTCCGCATCTTTAATACGAAGCATAGCATTCAATTGAGGAATTAATTCTTCTTCCTCAATTGGTTTGGAAAGGAATGCATCTGCTCCTATTTCTAATCCTTTAATTCTGCTTTTTTTATCGTCGCGCATGGCTGTAACCAGAATTATGGGAATGTGTTTGGTTTTTGCTTCTTGTTTTAATTTTTCAGAGGTTTCAAACCCATCCATTCCTGGCATAATAATGTCTAAAAGAATGGTGTCGGGTCGTTCTTTTATTGCTGTTTCGATTCCTTCTGAACCCGATTGGCAAGTTAAAATTGTACAGTTAGGATAGTACCTTTTAATTATTGTCTTATAAACCAACAAATTATCGTTATTGTCGTCAATTGCTAGAATTTTTCTCATAGAATTAAATAAAGAATTTTTCAATTTTTGATAGAATTTCCAAATGCCCAACCGGCTTTGTTTCATAAGCGTCGCAATCTGCTTGCAGTATTGCTTCTTTGTCTTCGGTCATTGCCATTGCAGTCAATGCAATAACTGGAATGTGTTGTGTTTTTATATCAGACTTAATTTATCTTACTGCTTCAATAATGTCTATGTTTTAAGGAAAAACAGATACTTTCCCCGAGCATAGAAAAAATCTTTGTGTAAAATAAAAACTTCGGAAATGCTACTAAAAATATTCATTATAACGCAAATAATCAATATAAATAGATTCTATCTTGTTAAATAAAATATTTATATGTGATGAATGAAAAAGAGAGATGGTAAGTGCTGACGATTTTAGAATAATCCCTTTAAAATTGGGTATTTATCTTGAGAAAGATAAGTAGGAAATAAGTACCTTTGATTTTATTCATTACATTATTCTATAAAGACAAAATAAAAGCGCGTATGATAAATGAAACTGTAAAAGTTCATGATAAATTTTCTGTAGAGATTAAATTGGGCTATGAGCCTCGTAAAGATCGAAAGGTGAGTGAGTTTTCTATAAAAACCTGGCTTTTTATACCCAGTGGTTTGGATATTAATTCGTCAACTTATACAAAAGAGGACTTTTACAATGATTTTAATTCGAACATTCGTCTGATTACACCGACCTATTTATTAAGGGATATTGCTTTAGGCGATCATTCAGTTTTCCAGTATCTGGAGGAAGCCTTTCATAAGCTGGCTGATGAATCTAATTCTAAAAATGAGGCCAATTATGAGTACCATATTCGAATGTTTCATATTATTACCAGATCGGCGCTTCGAAGGGAAATTCAGCATATTCTTCAAAACGAATTGCCTGAAGATCGACAGTACCTTATTGATGAATACATTTCGAATGTTCGGAAAATTGGACGACATTACCGCGATTTGCGTAGAATTGTGAATGTACCAACAATTCAAAAGGAAATGTTCGATTATTATTTGTTCGGTGATGAGTTCATGAGCAATCAGTTTGAGCAGCATTCCTACTATTTGCATCGGGGACTGCAGAAAATGCACCATTCCGATTTTGAGCTGAGCAAAGATGAGATTCTGCGCTTAGTTAGGGAAGAAGTAGCCTACAAAAGAAGCAAGGGATACTTGGTAGTTGAAGACAAGGCACATGATAAGAATCGTTGGCTGGTGCATCGAAGAGGTGCCTTTAATAAATATTTTGAAGGTCAGTTGCTGCTCAACTCCCGTAAGAAAAAGGAGGGGGTTTTGGCCATGCAGGTATTGTACAGTCTGGCTGCAGGTTTGGCTATGATTTTTGGAGCAGCACTTACCTTTCTTTTTCAGAAAAGCTTAGGAACTTTTACCATGCCTTTGTTTGTGGCTCTGGTGATTATTTATATGCTTAAAGATAGAATTAAGGATCTTAGCCGGCTTTATTTGGTGGGGAAGATTAACAAACGCTTTTTCGATCATAAAACCGTTATTCGCGTAAAAGGAAATGAGGAAATTGGTTGGTGCAAGGAGAGTTTTGACTTTGTTCGTGAAGATACTGTTCCTTTGCGGGTGATGAAACACCGCGACCGGTCTAGAATTGTTGATGTTGAAAGTCGTGGAGTTGGAGAGAAAATTATTTTTTATCGCAAACTGCTTCGTTTGGATAGGATGGCATTGGATAATTCGTATGGAGATTACAACATTACAGGAGTGGTTGATATTATTCGATTTAATGTATCGAAGTTTATTCAGAAAATGGATAATCCTGAAATACCGCTTTACTATTTAAAAGACGATGATTTTGAAAAAATATCCGGAGAGAAGGTATACTTCGTTAATATGATATTCCGCTTTAAACTCGACAATCAAACCAGTTACCGCCGTTACCGGATTATTTTTAACCGGCGGGGGATAAAAAAAGTAGAGAAAGTATAAGAAGCTATAAATTGAGAAGAGGCTGTATCAGTATATGATGCAGCCTCTTTTTTTTTGAATATCCTCAAATTATTTTTAGTTGGAGATTGTGTTTTTTTAGCCCTTGTTTTGGTAGTGTTATTGAGTATTTAGGATCAGAACTTTATAATACAGAATACATCTATATAGTAAGTACTTTGCAATACTAGGTAATTTATTTATATTTGCCATGTGGAAATCAGTAATTGTTGTTTGACTGAAATAAAAACAGAAAGAGTCTTATAAAAGGTTAGGAATAACAGCTTTTATTGAGATGTATACAATTGAGTATAGGAAGATGTTAAAAAAATAGAATTCATCATGAACAAGAATATATCCAAAGAGTACGATGTAATAATCATTGGAGGAGGAGCTACCGGCGCAGGAACAGCGCGAGATTGTGCGATGCGCGGGCTAAGTGTTTTGCTTGTTGAGCGTCATGATTTTGCTGCCGGGGCTACCGGACGGAATCATGGTTTGCTGCATAGTGGTGCACGATATGCTGTGACCGATCATGAATCAGCTGCAGAATGTATTAAGGAGAATATGATTCTGCGTCGTATTGCGAATCATTGCGTGGAAGAAAATGATGGATTGTTTATTACTCTGCCGGAAGATGACATCTCTTTTCAGTCTCAGTTTGTAGATGCCTGTAAAACTGCGGGTATTGGAACTGAGATTATTGATCCAGATTTCGCTCGTCACATTGAGCCTTCTGTTAATCCAAATTTAATGGGAGCAGTTAAGGTGCCAGACGGATCTGTGGATCCTTTCCGTCTGACAATGTCGAATGCTTTGGATGCCAGAATTCATGGAGCAGTTCTTTTAACACAACATGAGGTGACTGGTGTTGTTAAAGAGCAGAATCGGGTGACTGGTGTTGAATTGTTCAATCATGAAATAAAAGAAAAAGTAAAATATTACGGGAAAATAATAGTGAATGCCGGGGGAATTTGGGGGCACCATATTGCTAATTTGGCCGGTGTCAGTATCAATATGTTTCCTGCAAAAGGTTCCTTACTTATTTTTGGACACCGCGTTAATAAAATGGTGTTGAACAGATGCAGAAAGCCAGCTAATGCTGATATTCTGGTACCTGGAGATACAATTTGTCTGATTGGAACTACTTCGGAACGTATTCCTTATGACCAAATTGATAATATGTTTGTATCCAGAAAAGATGTGGATGTTTTGATACGTGAGGGGGTGAAACTTTCTCCGGCATTGGCAGCTACTCGTATTTTACGTGCTTATGCAGGTGTACGTCCTTTGGTTGCTGCAGACAATGATCCAAGCGGACGAAGCATTAGCCGCGGAATTGTACTTCTGGATCATCAGGAGCGGGACGGGCTTTCAGGTTTTATCACGATTACTGGCGGCAAGCTGATGACATACCGTTTGATGGCTGAAGAAGCTACTGATTTAATCTGTAAAAAGCTTTCTGTTGATAAGCAGTGTGAAACAGCCGAAAAATCATTGCCAGGAGCTGAAAAGAGTGAGCATCCACTAAGTATTGCTACGGAAAAAGTTTATACAGGGGCTAATATCTCTCAAAAGTCAGCGAAGGATCGTCATGGTACACTTGCGAAGAATATTTCGAATGGAGACAACTACGAAGATTCATTGGTTTGTGAGTGCGAGGGAGTGTCGATTGCCGAAGTGAAATATGCGGTTAATGAATTGCATGTTAATGATTTGATCGATTTACGTCGCCGTACCCGTGTAGGTATGGGCACATGTCAGGGAGAATTGTGTGCCTGCCGTGCGGCGGGTCTCCTTTGCGAATCTTCCGAAAAACCAGGCAAGGCAAAAGATGATTTGGCTAATTTTCTTCAGGAACGATGGAAAGGAATGCTGCCAATTACCTGGGGAGAGGGAATCAATGAGATTCAGTTTACCTCATGGATTTACGAAGGCATTTATGGTTTGAAACCGGATAACAATTAAGCAGGGATTAGTATGAAATTCGATAACATTATTATAGGAGGTGGGTTGAGTGGACTCACTTGTGGAATTAAATTGGCAGAGCAAGGAAAAAAATGTGCAATAGTTTCATCGGGACAGAGTGCCATCCATTTTTTTTCCGGTTCGTTCGATTTGCTTGGAAAGATGGATGGACAAGATGTAAAAAATCCGCTGGAAGCGATAAAAATATTGCCAGATAGGCATCCTTACCAACGTGTTGGGATTGAAAATATATCCCGGTTGGTTGTTGAAGCTCCCCGGTTGTTGGATCGTGCCGGCTTAAATTTTTTTGGCAAGGCAGACGAGAATCATTTTGTGTTAACCCCAATGGGAATTATGAAACCGACGTGGTTGACTATTGATGATTTTACCCGTTTCGAACAAAATGATGCATTTCCCTGGAAAAAAGCAGTCATCCTAAATTTCAGTGGATTCCTCGATTTCCACACTTTATTTGTTCAGGACGGACTGAAGAAATACGGCGTGGATACGCAAATTAAGAACTTTGCCATGAAGGAATTTGAAGCAATCCGCCGTAATCCGAGTGAAATGAGATCTACAAATATTGCGAAGGTATTTGATAGTGGAGATGCTCTTGACGAATTTGCTCAAAAGGTAAATCAGCTTAGTGAAGGTTTTGAAGTAGTCCTTTTGCCGGCAGTATTCGGGTTGTTTACTAAAAATGTTGCTTTAAATCTTAAAGCAAAAGTAAATAAACCAGTGGTACTGCTTCCGGCCATACCACCATCAGTTCCTGGTATCCGAAGTCAGATATTGCTTCGTAAACGATTCGAAGAATTAGGTGGGACTTATTTTTTGGGTGATAATGTGGAAGAAGGCACTTTCAAAAACAACCGACTGGTTGCTGTTCAAACCAATAATCATGGAGATATTAAATTGGAAGCTGATCAATTTGTTTTGGCCAGCGGAAGCTTCTACAGTAAAGGTATTGTGGCGACGCGTGAGAAGTTATACGAGCCTATTTTTGGGCTTGATATTGATGGAGATACCGATAGTGAAAAATGGCTCGATGAGAAGTTCTTTAACGATCAGCCGTATATGCATTATGGGGTTAAAACTGACAGTGGCTTTCGTGCATTAAAAAACGGGAAACCAATTGAGAATTTATTTGCGGCAGGTTCTGTGCTTGGAGGGGCTAATGCTCTTAAAGAAGGCAGTGGAGCAGGCATCAGTTTATTGACTTCGCTGCATGTAGCTGAGCAAATTTTAAAATAACAGGACGATGAAAAAGGAAATGTTTGAACCATTCAATAGCAGCGATAATAATTTTGAACAGTGTGTGAAGTGTACGATTTGTACTGTTTATTGTCCTGTTCTGGAAGTGAATCCGGATTATCCGGGACCAAAGCAGTCAGGCCCAGATGGAGAAAGGTTACGCTTGAAGGATCAAAATTTTTACGATGAATCATTAAAGTTGTGCCTCAACTGCAAGCGTTGCGAGGTAGCTTGCCCGCACGGAGTGAAAATTGGAGATATTATTCAGCTGGCGCGGATCAAATACAGTAAGAAAAAGCCGAAAGTCAGGGATATGATTCTTGCAAATACTGATATTGTAGGTACTATGGCGAGTACGTTTGCACCTATTGTGAATCCTATTGTTGCTCTAAAGCCTGTTCGGCTCATGATGGATGGTGTGCTGAAAATAGATCATCACCGTATATTCCCTGAATATGCAGGGATGAGGTTCGAAACCTGGTACCGCAGATATGCTGCATCAAAGCAAACTGATTTTAAAAAACATGTCAGTTACTTTCATGGCTGTTATGTAAATTATAATTTCCCTAAGCAAGGCAAAGACCTGATCAAAATTATGAATGCGGCAGGTTATGGTGTTCATCTTCTCGAAAAGGAAAAATGTTGTGGAGTAGCTTTGATTTCTAATGGTCTTATTAAACAAGCCACAAAACAAGCACGTCACAATGTGGAAGCCTTTAAAAAATCGATCGTAGACAAGAATATGCCGGTAATATCCACATCCTCAACCTGTATATTCACCATTCGCGATGAGTATCCGCATTTACTGGGGGTGAAGAACGACGAAATTCGCAACGAAAGCGAGCTGGCTACCCGCTTCCTGTTCCGTTTAATCGATTCAGGAAAGCTTAAATTGGTTTTTAAGAAGGATTACAGGAAACGTGTAGCTTACCATACTCCTTGTCACATGGAGAAGCTTGGTTGGTCTGTTTATTCCACCGCCTTACTTAAAATGATTCCGGGAATCGATTTTGTATCGCTTGAATCGCGGTGTTGCGGCATTGCGGGGACTTATGGCTTCAAAAAAGAAAATTACAAAACGTCGCAGGGAGTAGGGAAACCGCTCTTCGATCAGATAGAGAGCTCAGATATCGATTTTGTAGCTACCGATTGTGAAACCTGTAAGTGGCAAATTGAGATGTCGACCACAAAAAAGGTAGAACATCCTATTTCTATTCTTGCCGAAGCATTGGATGTGGAAGCAACTGTAAAATTATGGCAAAAGTAAATTGATGAGAATCATGAGAAGGGTGGCTTAACAGAGTGCCCGGTTTTTATAAATGTTAGGGTGTAATGCCGCAATTATTGGATGATAAAATTCTTTGCTTGTGGCATTATTGTTTCTGGTCGATTCGGTTTTTCTTTCAATAAGTATCGGTAAAAGCATAAAAAGAGACTATCTCATTTGAGACAGCCTCTTTTTAAACTAGTTTCTCTGTTTACTTTTTAAATTTAAGAAATCATTTATGTCATTAGGCTCCTTCCTGAATCAACGAATGTCTAAATGCCTGCTCAACACAATCTTTGTGAGAAAAATAGAAATTACTTTTTAACCAGGTAAACAATTCTACTTGTTCCTTTTCGGTTAACCATTCGAATGATTTCAGAAGTTCTTTTCGAAACAAATGTTTCTGATCTGAAACCGATTGTAAAACAAATTTCTGATGTTCTAACATAGCGGTACTATTTTTGATTTCAGTAACTTTCATCAAGTTAAGTTCCATTAGGGAAGCAAACTAGTTCTTCCTTTTCTTTAGGTAATAGAAATACTTCTTGAAGGTTTAGGTTTTGCTTCTTCCTTTTTGGGCAGACGAATGGTAAGAATTCCATCGTTGTATTTGGCAGAAATTTTATCGCCGTTTACCAAATTGATAGGTAATTGAAATGATCTGTGAAACGACTGATAACAAAACTCCCTTCGTGAGAATTTTCCATCTTTGTTTTCTTTTTCTTCTTTTCGTTCCGAAGAAATAGAAAGATGATTGTTGTCTAAATTGATTTTAAAATCGTTCTTTTTCATTCCTGGAGCAGCTACTTCAATAATGTATTCATTATCGTTTTCGCGAACATTTACTGCAGGTAATGTGGTGTTGGTGTTCGAAAAGTTCGAATTGTTCCAATCCATCCAGTCTCTTGAGAAGAAGTTGTCGAACAAAGATGGAAAGAGATTGTCTGAATTTCTTTTTACTAGTGTCATGATAAATCCTCCTAATTTTACAGTTCTTAATTCAAAAATAAATAAGTACGTACTTGCAAAAGTATTCGAATCGTGATTCATTATAATCCAATCAAAACAGATGCCAAGATAGAAAAGATTAGGAGTGTAATGCTTTTGTAAATGTAATAAAACCAAGTGTTTGAGGCAAAAACTTTTTGATGGTACAGGCAGTCTTTTTGCTTGACATTTTGGCGCTCAGGATTCGAAATGAATGTCATTTTGACGTTTCAGATTCGAAATAAATGTCATCCTGACTTAAGAGAGGCAAGCACTGTTGCATCTCCATGCAAAAGCCGCCGAACATAAGCATTATTAATTTTTAGGAGTCCTTAAATATTTGAAATCAGCTTGTTGTTGATGCGTTTTTTTGACCAATTTATTTTTTTGTTTTGCCAACGAATAAGATTTACTTTTACAAGGCTGTTGAGAATGGCTGCAGACAGTGTTTTAGCCATCATCAGGAAAGAAAAATATTGTAAAATTAAATACAAAGGAGATTGATATGAGTAAGTTGAAAATGATTTTACTGATGGGATTTGTGTGCTTGTACAGCATTAAATTGCAGGCACAATACATCATCGAACAGATAGAATATGAGATTCCCATTAACTACGAATTGCTTCCGGAGGATATGGAGTTTGATGATATTGCCGATGAGGCCCGGTTTTTTCTTCAGCTTTCCGAAAGTAAATTGAGAGATGCTGCTCAAAAAGAATATGGGGATATTGAGATTATTCAATCAACAATTTATATCGACGGCGATAACTTTGCGGTGGAATCTTCCTCACAGGAGGACGGAAAAACCACCGTGATTCTAAATCATAACAAAGGCCTAATTTACTACGTTTTATGGTCGCAGAAGAAGATTTACGAGATGTCGGCTGAGGACATGGCAGAAATTCAGAAAGGTGTTGGTGATGCCATGCAAAAAATGATGGCAGACTTGCCGCCCGAAATGAAGGAACAGCCGCAAACCGCAAAACAAATTACAGCAACCGGACGCGGGATGGTTAAATACGGACAGCGATGCAGCGAATATTTATTGGAAGATGAGCAGGAGATGATGGTAATTTGGGCCTCGGACGATAATATGGGGTTGGCCAAAAAAGCAAAAAGCATGTCGGAGAAACTGGCTGAAATTTTTCCTTCGATGGATGAGGACGAACAGGACGAATGGGATTTAGTGGCAGGGAAAATACCCGTTGAAGTAAGAACCTTTCGCCTCGATGCAATGGATGATGCTCAAATGGGGATTCAGGCAATTACCCGGATTACTAAAACCACTCCACCTGCCGAAAAATTTATTTTGCCTGCCGAGGCTGTCGGCTTCGAGAGAAGTTCTTTTAAAGACATGATGACCCAAATGCAGCAAATGATGCAGGGAATGGAAGAAGAGTAATCTCGAAGATTAATTTTTTAGCATTAAATAACTACTCGTTAAAGTAAGCAATTTTTCTTTTTTTATCGGTTTTGAAATAAAATCGTTGCAGCCTGCGGCTATCGCTTCTTCTTTCTCCTGAGATGTTGTGTATGCTGTCTGTGCAATAATAGGTAGGTTGTACTTCAATTGTCTTATTTTTTTGGTGGCATCGATACCGTTCATTACCGGCATTTTAATGTCCATAAGAATTAAGTCAATCTGATTATTGGTTTTACAAATATCTAAGGCTTCTTTTCCATTTTTTGCGCGAAGGATTGTTAATTTGTCATCAAACTCGGAAAGAAGAATTTCTAAAAACAGGAAATTAACGTCTTCGTCTTCGGCAACCAAAATGGTAAAGTTTCTTGTTTTGTCTGAGTTGGGAACAGGACTGCTTGGTGTATGACTTATGGTTTGTTTTGTTGACTTATAAGGCAGACTCACATAAAATGTTGTCCCTTTCCCTTTTTCCGATTCCAAAGTGATTTTTCCACCCAGAAGTTCTGCGTTTTCTTTGGCTATTGATAAACCCAGCCCTAAACCTCCAACATTCTGAGAGACTTCTTTATCTTCCTGCGAAAATCGTTCAAAAACAAGCTCTTGTTTTTCCGGATGTATTCCAATGCCTGTATCTTTCAAATAGATTACGATCTTATCATCCTGCAAAGTATATCCCAGTTCTATGAATCCGTCTTGCGTAAATTTTAATGCATTCTCCAATAAATTACTAACGATCCGGTTCAGTTTATAGGGATCGGTGAGCAGGGTGCTTTTGCTGTTGGGAAGTCCCATCTTTAGAGATAGCGGCGTCTGGTTTGCTTTTGCCTTTCTTTCGAATATTGTGAATAATTCCGATAAGAATTCATTTAGACACAATTCCTCTATTTGAGGTTTTACTTGTTTTGTTCCAAGTGCAGAAATTTCAAGAATATCATCGATAATGTGAAGTAACTGATTTCCGCTGCTTTGAATGATTTGGATGTAGTATTGTCTTTTCGCATTTGTAATATTCTGTTCATTTAATAAATCTGAAAATCCGAGAATCCCATTCATCGGTGTTCGGATTTCATGCGACATATTATTAATGAATTCAGTTTTTAGCCGGTCACTTTCTTCAGCCTTTTCTTTTGCTGTTTTAAGTTCGTATTCGGTTTTTTTCTGATCTGTAATGTCTCTAAATTCTACAACCCGAACATTTTTTTCCCCATATGGAATTTGGCGGGCTTCTAATCTTATCGGGTATTCATCTCCATTTTTCCGCAAGCCAATACTATAATACGGGGTTTCGTATTCGCTTAAGATATTTTCCATAACAAGCTCACGTTCCTGCTCAGCGATCAGCAGCAATCCATTCATTCCAATTAGCTCTTCAGTAGAGTAGCCGGTTATGGCAGCAAGTCCCTGATTGCAGTCTAAAATTATTCCTTTATCGTGTATGGTTATTCCTCCAAAGGAAGCATTGTGCAGTGTTTTAAAACGTTTTTCACTTTTTTCTGCTGTTTCTATAGCTGATAACAATTCTTCATTTTGGGTTTGATATTCTTCGTTAAGAACCAGATATTCTTCATTTTGTTCCTGAAGAAGAGTCTCTGCAATTTTCTTATCGGTAATATCTTCAACACTCGACCATATAAGCTCCTGATCACCTTTCTTAATCATTTTCCCATGCAATCGAATGGGAATTAATTTTCCCGACTTGTGAATGTATTCTTTTTCGTAAGGACCATAAGCTCCGGTATTAGCTAGCGAAGCTAATTGCAGTTCTTCCTGCCTGGTATATTTCTCAGGAGTAATATCCCAATACGTTAATTTTAGCGTTTCTTCTATAGAGCGGCCAATGATATTTGCATATGCGGCATTAACCTCTACCAATTCGCCGGTAAGTTTGGTTAGCACCAAACCAATTGGAGACTCGCTGAAAAGCATTTGAGTGAATTTTTCACTTTGTATAGACTGCTCTTTCGCACGTGTAGTTTCCTCGTGTTTTTGTTGTAATTTTTTTGATTGATCCGCTATTATTTCTTGATTTTTTTGTTTTGAAGCAATTTCTGCCGACAGCCATTTTTTGATCAGAATAGTTAAAATTACAATGGCTGCAATAAGGTTTATCATTTTTGGAATAAATACAACCTTAGCCTGGGCTAAATAGTGGAATATTTCAATTGGAATTATTTCGGAAAGTGAAGTATACCAGGCGCCAAAATAGATGCTTTCGAAAAGAGTGCGGAAAGCATCAATCGATAAAACAATAAGAAGTAATTTCAATAATTTGTCTGACTTACCAAGTAACCTTATTTTTCTGACATAAAATATAAGGATGTAAGACCAGATTAGTACCAATAGCCAATAGGTAATTGGTGTCGCAAATTTAAAAAAATTGTCCATATTATTGGTTTGGTGTTAATACAGCTGTTGATTATTCTACCTAAGATATTCATTTTTTTTAATATGCTGTTGATGATGTTATTGAAAAAGAGATGCTGTTTGTTGTTGTTGTTTATGTTTTGTTGTGGCTGATGCGGGGGAGAAGCGTGTTTTTGTAACGGTTTAATATAATTCCGATATTTTTTATTTACCTGTTATTTTTTTTAGTTCGTATTTTAATTCTTGTTTGTATTGTTACCAATTTCTTATTTTTTGGAGTTTGAAACTAAATACTTATTTCTAATTTTCAGTGGATTGGATCAATTTTGGAATATGTAATCATTTCATGAAAAATAAAAATTATCACTATGCCGGACGAAGGCAGACAGATTTTTTTTAAAGAGTTTGTAACCCGCTTTATTAATGAGTTATAATACATGTTTTTTTACCGTTTGCAATTAAAAAGTCTAAAATACTTTTATTATATTTATGAGCGTTTTATGACTGATGAAAATGAGGTGGTAAGTAAAATATATGTCAACTCATTTATCTCATGCATGGAGTCTCATTATTTAATTGAAAACCAATATCTAATTAAATATTTTTCGTATGAAAAAAAATACAATTTATTCAATTTTGCTTTTTTCCTTAATCAGCTTCAGTGCGATTGGGCAAAATACAATGACGGTTCATACCGATCTTGCAAAAACAAAAATTAACAAAGAAATCTACGGGCATTTTGCTGAACATTTGGGGCATTGCATTTATGGTGGAATTTATGTTGGTGAAGATTCTCAAATTCCGAATGTAAAAGGATTTCGGGAAGATGTAGTTGGCGCGCTTCTGGATATGAAAATTCCTTTATTACGTTGGCCCGGTGGTTGTTTTGCTGATACATATCATTGGAAAGACGGTATCGGACCCAGACAGCAAAGACCTTCTATGGTGAATATTCATTGGGGAGGAGTTACTGAGGATAATAGTTTCGGAACTCATGAATTTCTTGATTTTTGTAAATTGATTAAAGCGGAACCATATATTAATTTGAATGTTGGATCGGGAACGGTTCAGGAGGCTTCGGAGTGGGTTGAATATGTTACTTCGAAAAACATTAGTCCGATGACTGATCTACGAAAGAAAAACGGACAAGAGGAGCCTTGGAATGTTAAGTTTTGGGGAATAGGCAACGAAAATTGGGGTTGCGGTGGTAATATGACTCCGGAATACTATGCTGATTTGTACAATCGATTTGCTTCGTATTGTGGTGGTAATTTGTATCGTATTGCCGGCGGACCTAATGTTGATGATTACAATTGGATGGATGTATTGATGAAGAAAACAACCCGCCACCGCCATTTGGTTCAAGGTGTTTCGCTTCATAGTTATACATTTACAACAAGTTGGGAAGATAAAGGATCAGCTACTGATTTTGACGAAAGCGGTTGGTTTGCTGATTTGAAAAACACTTTGAAGATGGAAACTCTGATTCAGGAACATTCAAAAATAATGGACAAATATGATCCTGAGAAAAAAATTGGATTGATTGTAGATGAGTGGGGAAACTGGTTTAATGTTGAACCTGGTACAAATCCAGGATTCCTTTATCAGCAAAACACGCTTCGTGATGCATTGGTTGCCGGGATTAACCTGAATCTTTTTAATAATCATGCCGATCGTGTTGCGATGGCTAATATTGCGCAGGCTGTTAATGTGCTGCAATCGGTTATTTTAACCAAAGAGGATGAAATGGTGTTAACACCTACTTATTATGTGTTTAAAATGTACAGTGTGCATCAGGATGCTACTTTGATTCCTACAGATTTGAAATGTGAAAATTATGAGTTTAACGGGAAGTCAATTCCTTCAGTAAATGCTTCGGCTTCGACTAAAGATGGTGTTGTGTCTGTTACTTTTTGTAATTTAAATCCAAACAAGAAGGAAAGTATCGATCTTACACTGGCCGGACAAGAATTTAAAAGTGCATCAGGACAGATTATTACCAGCAAAAATATGAATGATTGTAATGATTTTGGCAAAGATGAAATAGTGAAGATTAATTCGTTCGAGGTAAAAAAACCAAAAAATAGAAAACTTAGCATTGATTTGCCTGCTAAATCAGTTGTTTTGATACAATTAAAATAGAATTAGTTCAATATACCAAAAGGGTGCTGTCACAATTGTGACAGCACCCTTTTTTGTTGAATCGCTGTTTCAGTGTATATAAACGTGTGTCAGAAAGATTAGGTAATTGTGATTCTGAACGAAGCTGAGGAAATAATTTTTTACAGCTATTTATACTCTATGGTTCGTCGCCATTTAAAATAATCATTTAATACCTGCAGCGGTTTTTCACTGGGAACATTACCAACAAAAGGTTTTGATCCAGATAAATACATCACATTCGGATGCTCGTTACTGAATGTTGGCCATTCAGGGACGCCTTTTCCATTAGGGTTTCCATATATAGTAAAGTTAGTCCAGTAAGTACCCATAACTTCGGATAATTTAAAGTCTGATGGGGTTGTATTTGGATTTAAAGAATCGAGATTCATAAAGGCGTAACGAACATCTTGTCCGTGAGGGGAACCATAACCATACTGGGGGGAACCTTTTGGATAATTGGGGTGCTGATCGAAATAATAGTAATACACGTTCGATTTTCCGGTTTGCGATTGCAAACGTGCCCAACTCCATGTATGCCACCCAAATGCGGCATCACGAGAAATGTCTCTTGCCGATTTTGGAACGGTATGTTCTCCTACCGGATAAACCTGCAGTAAAGTATCGGCAAATTGTCCAAATCTGTTTTTTACACTGGCTATATATTCTTCAGGTGTTCTTCCCGGAGAAAAGCTGGCACCTTCGTCCGAGTTGTAACCAATAAGCACAGGCACATCGTTGTATTTGTACGCTTCGTATAGTTTGTATTGGTCATCGGGAATTACATACCCATCTATAATGGGCCAACTGCCCGGCAAAGTCCAGGTTTTTGGAATAAATTTTTCAGCAGGTAGCTTGCGCAGGTCTGAAATTGAGGAAGCTCCCATATTTTTCATATATTCAACACCTTCCGATTCAGCCAATTGAAGTGATTTCATGTTTTCTCCCGGTTGAGTCGTTGATCGTTTTGGACCAAAGGAACCGCCACTCTGCGAAATGGCTCCTTTAAAAAGCCCTTTGGCCAATGGAGAAGCACACAACATACTCACCGAAATAGCACCGGCTGATTCGCCAAATATGGTTACCTTTTGAGGATCGCCGCCAAAATTGGCTATATTCTTCTGTATCCATTTCAAACCGGCAATCTGATCGAATAAACCATAATTCCCCGATACATGATTAGGGCTCTCTGCACTTAATTCAGGATGAGCCAAGAAACCTAATTGGCCAACACGGTAGGCGATGCTAACGACAATCACACCTTTTTTTGCCAGATTTTCACCATTACAAGCAGGATCATTGGTGGTGCCAAAACTAAATCCGCCCCCATAAATCCAAACTAATACCGGTAGTTTTTCATCGGATGACATTGCGGGTGTCCAAACATTTAAGTACAAACAATCTTCACTTATCCCTGAACTTGGGGTGACTCCCTGCATCGGGGCAGGTGCATACTCTGTTGTTTGTTTAATTCCTTTCCACTTTTCTGCAGGTTGAGGGGATTTCCAACGTAATTCGCCAACAGGAGGTGTAGCAAAAGGGATTCCTTTAAAAACTCTTAGTTCGTTTTCCATTGTACCTTGAACAATACCTTGTTCAACTTTTACCTGTTCCGGAGGAAGTGTGGAACAGGCACCTGTAATAAACAGGAGCAGTAAAGCAGTAAAATAATTGAAGTTTTTCATTTTTATAATTTAATGATTTAGAAAATTCCGCATTCTATTTTAAAGTTGGTTTCTTAAAGTATTCAATGTCTGTATTTGTGGAAATGCTGCATTTGCTGGTGCAATGATCGCACTCCAAATTCAATTTTTTTAATTAAAAAGATTGAATTGGCTTCTCTGTTATAGAAATATTGATGCCCGTTTTTAATTCTTTCCATGCCAAATTGCTGCATGTAAAATAAAGAACGGTGTTCAGGATTAGTTGCAAAAATACACATAAAAAAAAGAGATGAGAATTAGAATTAATTCTCATCTCTAACTACAAACTTTGAACAAATGTATTTACTTAACTATCGAGCCTTTTATCATGGTAAAAGAATGTGCCGGAAAATCGTAAGTGATTTTATCTGTTTTCTTCACTTTTAAAGAAGACTTTTTCTTTGTCTCGACACTTGTTTTCCCGAAGTCATTTTCAGATTTAATGTCAGGACCATTTATTTCGTACACCTCAAATTCGCCGTCAAAAATTCCTTCCTGACAAAGTAAGTCTGTTGTAATTGCCTTGTCTTTATTACGGTTCATTACGCAAACAATTACTTCGCCGTTATTATAGGTAGCCGAAACATCCAAAAATGGAACGTCTTTTTGAATGGTTGTTGATTCGCCCAATCCTATGAAAAATTCGCCGGTATCATACGTCTCACAATCAACATGAACATCCAGAGAGGTTCCTTTTACATTGTTGGCAAATAACTGAATAGGATAGAAGATGGTTTGCTTAAACATTCCTTTTTCGGATGTGAATATAGGCGCAATAACGTTCACAAGTTGTGCCATATTCGCCATTTTCACGATATCTGCATTACGGATAAATGCATTTAAAAATCCAGAAATTACCAATGCATCTTCTAAATTGTAGCGTTCTTCGAGCGCTTTGGTACCTGCCATAGTTTCTTCTCCTCGGGCACGATACCAAATGTTGTATTCATCCCAGGCGATATAAATTGGCGGGCGGTTTCCCCGGTCTGCATTTTCCATTTCGCGGTCAATCAAACCTTTTACAACACGGGTTCGTTCTTCCAGAACTAAAGGAGAGGAAACGAAATTGTAATAATTGTTTTCAACATTGCCAACATACATATGCAAGGCTAAATAATCAATAACATCACGCAATTCGTGAAGTACTTTTTCGTTCCATTCGTTGGGATCTGCATTGGGACGGTAATTTGACGAACCGGCTGCTATCAGCTTAATTTCCGGAGATGTTAGTTTCATCAATTTGGCTGCCTCTCTTGCTTTTTTGCTGTAATCTTCAGCATTTAGATGACCCATCTGCCAAAATCCATCCATTTCATTTCCCAGACTCCAGTATTTAATGTTGTATGGCTCTTCGTGACCATTCTTTTTCCGGAGTTCGGCATAGTAAGGACCGCTTTTAACGTTGCAATACTCTACCCATTCCTGGGCTTCCTTTATTGTTCCTGTTCCCATGTTTACAGAAAAATAAGGTTCTGTTCCCATTCTTTTGGCATAAGCCATAAATTCATCCGTTCCAAAGCGGTTGCTTTCCAAACGCGACCAAGCCAATTCCATTCTGGCAGGACGATCATCTTTTGGACCAATGCCATCTTTCCAATTGTAATTGGATACAAAGTTTCCTCCCGGGTAACGGGTAATCGATACATTCAGCTCTTTTACAGCATCCAGTACATCCAAACGAATTCCGTTTTCATCGGAAAGAGGAGAATTTTCTTCGTAAATACCTCCGTATACACAACGACCCAAATGCTCTACGAAATTTCCGTAGATATTTTTATCTACCTCACCAATAGTTCGGTCAACATCAATTTTGATGCGTGCATTTTGTGCCGATAATGTTTGCATACCCACCAGAATTGTCAGCGAGCTTAGAACAGCAATTGCATATTTTTTTGATTTTATAATCTTCATATTTACAGCTTTATTTTGTATTGTGTTTTATAATTTAACGGTTGGCCACTGATCTTTATCCCAGGTAATTTCTTTAATTAAGAGTTTTGGAATGCCATTATCAGAAGCATCATAAGCATGGAAAATTAAATAGTCGGTTCCATCAAAACTTACAGTTGCATTGTGTCCAAGTCCGTACCAATCCTTATTTCCTGCTAAAAGAATGGTACCACCTCCTGTGTTCATTGGCTTGTTGTCTCTATCCAGATAGGGGCCATTTACATTTTTTGATCGGCCGACAATCATTTTATAGTTGCTGTTTACACCTTTACAGCAATAATCAATAGATGCGAAAAGGTAGTAGTACCCGTCTTTTTTAAATATAAAGGGAGCTTCTATGGCATTTCCTCCTGCATCGACAGGATTGTTGTCAATTGCCGGAGGATTGGGTAAACGGGAATCTTCTTTACGAGAGGCTATGGTTGGAATTTCGGTTAAATCATCATCTACCGACATTGCATCATCGGAAAGTTTCACCAATTTGATTCCATCCCAAAAAGAACCAAAACTCAGGTATGCCTGACCTTGTTCATCTACGATTAGATTGGGATCAATGGCATTCCAATTTGTTTTGTTTGGAAAAGATTGGATGATTTTTCCATGATCAACCCATTTAAAATCAGGATCGTTTGCGTTTAGTGTTTTGTTGGTTGCCAAGCCAATACAAGAAGTGTTTTTTCCAAAGGCCGAAATGGAATAGTATAAATAATACTGTCCGTTAAAAAAAGAGATGTCCGGAGCCCAAATATGACCTTTAAAACCATCAACAGCTTCAACAGCCCATTTTGGAGGATTGTCAAATACAGGTTTCTCATCTGTCCAATTTTTCATATCTGTTGAGGACCAAACATTGATTCCCCATCCAGTACAAAACAAGTAGAACGTATCATTCTCGCGGATCATCACCGGATCATGAACGGAAATTTTATTTTGCCCAACAGATATTTGAGTGAACAATAATAAACTTGCAAAAAAGAACAACTTCACAAGCGTCTCACTAATTTTTATAGATGATTTTTGCATTGTAATACAGATTTTGTAACTATTATTTTGTTGTTTTTTTACCCCAAACAGGTCTTCCTCCGGCTGTTAAGCCTGAGTAGGTAAAAGTTGTTGTCCGGGGTGATGCTTCCCAGTCCCATCCTTTTTCCAGATTGAGCTGTTGCTCACCAATGGTAAGAATCTTTTTGTCCTGATCGTAAGACCATGTACCACTTAATGCCCCGGATGCTGTCATGTTGGACGAAAGAATCAGTTGAGATGATTTTTGCTGAACCTTATATTCGTAATTCATTGATATGTTTTCCCACGTACCTGTTAAATCGCTTTCGTTAATAGTAGGTTGTGGAACGCCTGCATAACGTTCAGGCATAACAACCGGCCAGCCGTCTTCTGTCCATGCAATTTTTCGAATATTCCCCATCATAATGGCATTGCTGTAGGCATTTCCATTTGTATTGGCAGGCAAGCGGGCTTGCGAGCTGTAGAACCATTCGTTTGTTTCTTCGTTTTTGAAAACAGCACAGTGCGAAATTCCCACCCAGCCTGAATGATTGTTGAACTTGTACGGATGTGTTAACACGGGCCAGCATTCGCCTCCTTCGGTAATATTGGTTCCATTAATACCAAAATAAGGACCTGTGATACTTGTTGATCGGCATACTCTGGTATTGTAGGCAACTGACAGTTCATCGTAAGCCAGGAACAGATAATAGAATCCTGTTTTTTCATTGTAAATAATTTCAGGACCTTCCTGTGCCTGCCAACGATTAAGTTCGCTGTTTTGACGGCGTGCAATAAGAGTTCCGTAGTCTTCAATTGATGCCAGTTTATCGGGTTTTCCTGTTGAAGGATTCACCTGTAATGCGACAATGCCTGAATGCCACGAACCGTAAATCAGCCAGTGATTTCCTTCCGGGGTAATAATAAAAGTTGGATCTATTGCATTCCATTTAAAATAGGCATTCCAATCGCCAGTATTTGAACGCGTCCAGTTGTTTTCTCTGTCCGAAACAGAACTAACTACCATTCCTTTATCCACCCAGGTATTACTGCTTAAGTCATCCGATTCCATAAGACCGATAAAAGCATGTTCTGTCCAGGAACCATCAAAGTTTGCAGGAGTATTGGCTTTTCCTGATTCAATGTAATTGTCAATTACAATGCTGTAATACATTCGGTACTTGTTTCCAACTTTCCGAACAACCGGAGCCCAGTGTCCATAAACAGGAGAGTCTATAATATCAAGCCCTGCCTGAATTCTCATACTGTTGAGTGTGTCTTTTACCCATGAAGGAGTTTCGGTCATTGCCATTCCACGAAATTCCCAGTCAACCAAATCCTTTGATCTGCGATAAAGAAAATGTCCGTGCCCCTCGTGTGCATTCCCATAGGAAGCATCTGTTCCGTACATGTAATAATACTCTCCATCATATACTACAGAAGGGTCATGAACATTGGCCAAATTCCAGAAAGTCCGATTGTCCCAACCTGATATGGCTGAATAATCATCAGCATATTTAGGACCGGAAAAATCATCCGCCGGAGGATTTTCTACTACCGGATCCGGTTCTTCGGGATCAATAATATTATCATTACTGGAACAGCCTGCAGTCATTAGAAAAATCACGAACGCTGCTGAAGAAATAAATCTCATCATCTGTTTTTTATAAAATAAGAGTTATTTAGGATTATAATTTCTGCTCTAAATAACTCTATTAATACTACTTTTTTGTCCTTTATTTTAGGGATTGAATTTGATGATTTTATCACCAAAACAGATCTATAGGGTCAGTAATACCAAAGTATTCTTCGTGATCTGATTATTTTAGATGATTAAATAAGGGGGATGTCCACTTTTTGTGGACATCCTCAAAATTAGGTCTGAATTGGCTTAGTAGCCATCATTCTGTACCATTCCCTTGTTTGTATCCATTTCGGATTGAGGGATTGGGAAATATTCACGGCCAGGAGTATAGGTGTTGAATTCAGCATCCCTTGATTTTAGCCAGGCTAATTTAGATGCATCTTCTAACCATCCCCAGCGGCAGATGTCATCAAAACGGTGTCCTTCCAAAGAAAGTTCTAAAAACCGTTCATGGGCAATTTGCTCTCTCATTGCGGTTTGTGTCATGTTTGGTTTAACGGTTGCTAAATCAGGCAGGTTTACACGATCCCTCACCATTTGTATATACTGATAGGCATCATTGGTGGCTCCGGTCTCGTTTAAACATTCCGCATACATTAACAGCACATCTGCATAACGCATGATGCGTTCGTTAATTCCAGATCTCCAATCATACTCGTTTGCAAAATCGCCATCAGAATTTTCATACTTTCTGCAGTATAAATCATTTAGATTGGATTCGTTAGCTGCATAAAATGTTGCGAAATTCTGACCGTATAATGACATTCCAACACCGTCGTATGCATTTTTATTGTAGAATATTGTTGCGTCTAACCGCGGATCTACTTCTCCATCAACTGTTAATTCTTCTCTGTATTCATTAAACAATGCCCAGGTAGGTTGTAAATCTGCATATCCAAAGCCCGCAGCACCATATGTAATTGCTCTTCCTGAGGTTCTTCCCCAACCAGGTGCAGGCGTTCCTCCCCAGCTTAGATCTACGCCACCAGCTTCTCTGCTAAATTGTACTTCAAATACAGATTCTGAATTGTTTTCGTTTGTTACGGTGAAATTATCACGGTAATCAGCAACTAAAGAGTACACTTTCAAATCGAGAACTTTCTTAAATGTCACTTTTGCAGATTCGAAGTCTTTTGTAAACAATTGTGCTTTTCCTATATAGGCCAAAGCTGCACCTTTTGTTGCTCTTCCTATTTGCCCTGCGTCCAGTCCGGATACATCATCGTAGGAAACAGGCAATAAACCGACAGCCATTTCTAAATCAGAAATTACCTGAGCCCAGCCTTCTTCATTTGTTTTTTGTTGGTGATATAATTCACTGTTGGATAATGGCAGCGGAACATTTTTAAACATGTTTACCATGTGGAAAAAATACAAGCCTCTTAGAAAATATGCCTGCCCCAGAACACGGTCTTTCAAATTGCTATCTTCCATTTCAATGGACGGCACATTATCCAATACCTGATTTGCGCGGTAAATTCCCTGATAAAAATCACGATACGCCCAACTGTAAATATCTGGATTTGCAATACTAGAGTTGAATTTGCCGATAACGGACATTGCGGTCCAAGGGCTGTTACTTCTGGTTGCATCATCCTTTAAATCCAGCATCATAGGAGTGCTTCTCATGTAACTGCCGTCTATTAGCATACTGCCATACACTGAATTAATTCCTTTAAGCGCATCGTTATCTGTCTTCCAAAATGCTTCTTCCGTATCAACATTTGGATCTATCTGTACTAAATCGTCCTCACTAACACAACTTGAAACCAAACTGGTCAGCGCAAACAAAATAGCTATACTGTAAATATTTTTATATCTCATTTTATTTCTGTTTTATTTAAGCATTTTAAAAGTCAATCTCTACACCTAAAATAAAAGTTCTTGGATTTGGAAAAGACCCGTAATCGAAACCTCTGGAGAATAATCCATCACTCATAAAGTCAGGATCATAGCCTTTGTATTTACTAATGGTCAACAAATTTTGTCCTGAAACATAAACTTTTGCATGTTCCACTATATTATTTGCTTTTAATGGAATATTATAGGCCAACTGGGCATTTTGTAGTTTGATATAGTTTCCGCTCTGGATAAATCGGTCAGATGCTCTTGCATTTTGATTGGTTTCCAATTGATCAGGACGTGGAATGTTTGTATCAGTATTGGTTGGAGTCCAGTAATTCAACATGTCTGTATGATGATTTACAAGCCCGCCAATCATCAAACTATTGTAAGTTCCATTGTAGATTTTATTACCTGCACTACCTTGCCAGAACATTGAGAATTCCCAGTTTTTGTAAGATCCGCTTAAGTTTAAACCATAGCTAATTTTAGGAATTGAAACGCCTTGGTAAGTTCTGTCTTCATCGGTAATTAAACCATCTTTATTTACATCTTTAAACTTAACATCACCTGCAACAGCTCCCGGCTGAGTTGCATGAGAATCAACATCTGCCTGACTCTGAAAAAGACCTTCCGTTTCGTACACATAAAGTTCACCAATAGACCGTCCTACTTCGGTTCTTGAGTTCGTCCCATTAATTGGAGTATCATCTGTTCCTATTTTTAATACTCTGTTTTTTAGTGTTCCAACATTTGCCGAAATATTGTACTTAAACTCTTTTGAGGAGTTGTTATAACTCAATAAGAATTCAAAGCCTGTGTTTTTTACTGCCGCTGCATTTGTCATAACTGATGATGACCAGTCGTTGCTAATTGTTCCGGTAGAAAGAGGTAGCGGAACTCTGGCTAACAGATCTGTCGATTTTTTCTCGTAATATTCAGCCGTAAACTGTAGTTTGTTATCAAACATTCCTAATTCTACTGCCGCATTTACAGTTTCAGTATCTTCCCATTTAAGATTAGGATCCGTTGCATCAACAACAATTGTACCTGGTGCTAATGTATTTCCAAAAAGATAGCTTGCAAAACTATTGGTTGTAGGAGTGTAGGCATATACTCCTGCAGTATTGTTTCCTAAAGTACCATAACCTCCTCTTAATTTCGCAGTATTCATCCACTGTGGAAGAGTGATAAAACTTTCGTTGTGCAATTTCCAGGCTCCGGAAACAGAGAAGTAATCTCCTGTATTATTTTGCTTGGCAAAAAGAGATGTTTTGTCTTGTCTGTAATTTGCTGTTAAAAAGTATTTGTTATCAAAATTGTAATTAATTCTGCTTAAATAGGATATGCCGGTTATTGTACTTTCGTATTCACCTGTAGAGGTGTCGTCAGCATATTCCAAATGACTGATTTCATTGTCTTCAAATCCAACTCCTCTTGACCAGTGATTGTAATAATTTGTTTTTTCCTGAACCCATCCAACAAGTGCATCCAACTTATGTTTGTTTATTTCAATGTTGTAAGTAAGCAGGTTGTCCAGCGAAGTAAAGGTTTTACGGCTATCGTTAATGTCAAGCGAAGATTCCGAATTTGTAGTAATATAATACCATCCTAAATCACTTGGTGGAACAAAATATCTTGTGTGAGTATCCAGTTGATCAGCACTGGCACTAATTTTATATTTTAAGCCTTTTACAATTTCAATCTGACCCCAGATATTACCAATAAATCTGTTTCTTTCAGCTTGATTATCAATCAGGTTGTTGAATCCAATCACATTTAAAGTGATTGCCTTTTGAGTCAGGTTATCAGTACCTCCGTAACCACCTAGTCTGTTTTCGTCATAAACAGGCATTGTTGGGATTGATTGAAGCAGGTTTATTACCGATGAGGTACCTACATTGTATTCGTTAAAACTTTCTTTATCTGATTTTGTATAACCCAGTTTAGCACCATATTTAAATTTGCCTTTTTTTCCATTCAAATTTAAGCTGGTTGAGATTCGTTCATAATCCTGAGGAGTATCTATATAACTTGAGTTTTTGTAATAATCTGTATTAAAATTGTAACCGAAATTTTCAGAACCTCCATTAAATGATATTGTATGATTTTGGATGATACCTGTTTTGAAAGCTGCATCCTGCCAGTCGGTATTTACGTTGTCAATATAATACTCGCTGGTAGGATCGTTGCCTGGAAGTATCGCTTGTCCTGAATTCAAGTATGCAGCATTGGTAATTTTTTGATATCCTTCTCTGTCGGTAAGTGAAATTTTCCTGGCAACATTCTGTATGCCAAAAAGAGATTTGAGTTTTACTTTTAAATCTCCATTTTGAACTCCTTTTTTTGTGGTGATGATTACAACACCATTTGCACCTCTCACACCATAAATGGCAGCGGAAGAAGCATCTTTTAGTACTTGCATTGATTCGATATCGCCGGGAGCGAAATCATTAGGATTGTCAACAATCATTCCATCGATTACAAATAATGGGTTGTTATTATTAAAAGAAGTAATGCCTCGGATTTTAATATTCACCGATCCTCCTGGCTCACCCGAAGATTGAACGGTAACTCCGGGAGCTTGCCCCTGCAGCATTTTGGCTACATCATAAGTCACTGTTTTTTTAGCATCATCGGTATCAATAACACTAACAGCACCTGTTAAATCCGATTTTTTTTGTGTGCCATATCCAATAACAACAACTTCATCAAGCTTTGATACATCTTCTTGTAAGGTAACATTGATTGATGTTTGATTATTTATTGGAATTTCCTGTGATAAATATCCTACAAAGGAATAAATCAAACTTGCATTTGGATCTTGAATGGTTAGGGAATAGTTTCCGTTAATATCCGTTATTGTTCCATTTGTTGTTCCTTTTTGAACAACATTAACTCCTGGGAGTGTTGTATTGCCGGTAGTTTCAAAAACAACACCTTTAACGGTAATTTGAGCTTGACTTACTCCTGAAAGAATCAGGAAGCAGAACAAAAATCCGCCTAAAAATATTTTTTTCATAGAATAGAAATTAAATGTTACTTATCGTTTATAACGTTTGCAATGTAAGTCGATAGCTCTTCAAAGAGGTGGACAATTACACAATTGGGGTGGATGATTTCGGAAAATGAAGAAGTATGCTTATTGGAGAATGTGTGTTACTTATTGTTTTTGAGTTAGTTGTGTGTAAAGTCGGAGGGGCTCATTCCATAATGTTTGCGGAATACTCTGCTAAAATATTTAGGGTCATTGAATCCAACGGCAAATGCAATATCAGAAATTGGGAGTTTGTTTTCCTGTATCAACTCCATCGCTTTTTTTAATTTGAATGCGTTAATAAAATTTGTAATGTTTAAGTCTGTTATTGCTTTCAATTTTTTGTATAACAAACTGCTGCTTACAAACATTTCGCCGGCAAACTGATTGATTGTGAAGTCGGGATTGGTGTAGTTTTTTTCCAGTATTCGATATACTTTATTAATGAATTCTTCGTCAACAGGGTTTGATGTAATGTTTTCCGCAGAAATGTTTTGCGACGAATTGAACATTCGTTTTAATTTCATTCTGCTTTCAATCAGATTTTTCATTCTAATCTGTAACAGTTGCAGATTGAAAGGTTTTGAAATGTAATCATCAGCACCGGTTTCAAGACCTTCAACCCAGTTTTCAACCATATTCTTTGCTGTTAACAGGATAATAGGAATATGGCTTGTCTGAATCTCCTTTTTCATACATTTACACAGTTCAATGCCACTAAGCACCGGCATCATCACATCAGAGATGACTAAATCGGGAGAATGCTTTTTAGCCATCGCAAAGCCAATGTTACCGTTTTCGGCTCCCAGTATTCTATAGTCCTCTTTTAAGGTTTGCATTAGAAAGGTACGCAAATCAAAATTGTCTTCAACAATCAGTACCAATGGTTTTGATTTGTCCTGTTTTCCAGTATTTTCAGATCCTAAATTTGATTCAGGATTAACCATGTTATGAACTAAGGTATCAACACGGGCTTTTAATTTCACCTCAGCCTGGGTGTTGTTGCGGTCTAAATCTTTTTCATTATAACGATCGGTTGTATATGGCAAATAGACTTGAAAACAGCTTCCTTTTTTGATTTCACTTTGAACTTGAATTTTACCGTGTAATATTTTAATAATCTCAGAGGTTAAAGCTAAGCCAATACCAGAGTTATTCTTGTCTAATTCTCTTTCGGATTCAACATGGTAAAACCGTTCAAAAATATATGGCAGATGTTCCTTTGCAATGCCTTTTCCGTTATCAGTAACTTCAATGTAAGCATAAGGTGCAGGGAAAATATTATCAGCATCTTTCTCTACAAATTTAACTTTCATTGTAATTTCACCATTTTCAGGTGTGTATTTAAAAGCATTGGATAGCAAATTGTAAAAAATATTTTCGAGCTTTTCAGCATCAAACCATGTTTCTGAATTTGTTTGCTGTGCTTCAAAATGGTACTTCATTTGCATGTGTTGAGCCAAATTTTCAAATGATTCAAAAATATCATGTAAGAATTCATTTAAATTGCCTTTACTCACAAGCAGATCCATTTTTTCGTTTTCGATTTGCCGGAAATAAATAAGACGGTTGATCAGATGAAGCAGTCGTTTGGCATTTCGGTCAATAATTTTTAAAGTGCTGATTGTGCTTTGATCATCGCTTAATTTTTTCATTAATTGTTCCAGAGGATCAATAATTAGGGTAAGCGGAGTTCTAAATTCGTGCGAGATATTCGTGAAAAAACGCAATCGAAGTTGGTTTACCTGTTTCACTTCCTTGTTTAATTCAATCATCTTGTCGCGCTGTTGGGCAATCTTTTTATTTTGAATTTCAAGTTCAAGTTTTTGTCCGCCAATTAACAGTTGCCTGTCAGCTAATTCCTGATTTGTTTGTTGTAAATACTCAGCCTGGTGTCTTAGTTTGTCTTTTTGTTCTTCAATTTTTTCAGTTCGTTCCAGTACCTGATTCTCTAACTTCTTTTTTTGCTCTTTTAAAAAACGTGTTCTGTATTGAATGTAGCTGATTATTATTAAAACGATTGCAATCAGGAGTATAAATTTAAACCACATTGTTTGCCAAAAAGGTGGATGAACTTTTATTTTTAATTCTGCAATCTTGTCTGACCACATACCATCGCTGTTAGAGGCTTTAACCATGAATTTGTATTCTCCTCCCGAAAGATTTGTGTAATTGGCAAATCTTCTGCTCGAAGGAACATTAACCCAATCCTTATCAACACCTTCCATTTGGTATGAATATTTTATTTTTTCAGGTAAAAAATAATCAAGAGCTGAGAATTCTATCGAGAAAACTGCGTCTTTGTAGGAGAGCTCAATAGAGTTTGTTTCAGATATGGATTTATTTAAAATTACATTGGAATGATATTCTTGTCCAATTTCAACGGGTCTGTTGAATACTGAGAATTCAGTAAAAACAGGTTTGGATGCTTCTTGGTAAGATTCAACATTTTCCGGCATAAAATAGTTCAATCCAGCTATTCCCCCAAAATAAAGTTTGCCATTTTCATCAACATCTGATGCTGACCAATAAAATTGGTTACTTAAAAGTCCATCTTTTACAAAGTAATTTTGAAAAGATTCAGTTTTCGGATTAAATTTAGAAAGACCATTGTCCGTACTGATCCATAAATTGCCTTGTTTGTCTTCTTCTATGGCATAGGCTACATTATTGCACAAACCATTTTGGTCATTATAAGTTATAAATTGAAACTTACCGTTATTATCAATGGTGTATTTACAGATTCCACTTCCGTAGGTACCAATCCATACGGTACCGTCTTTCGATTCAAACAAGGAAATGATGTAATTTCCAGGAAGAGAGAATGAGTTATCCTGCTGATTGAAAAAGGCATCATATTTAATGCTTGTTTTTTGATCAAGTTGATTTAATTCATCTTTTGGAATGCGGAATAATCCATTACGGGTACCAATCCAAACCTTATTTTGCTGATCACTTAAAACACATCCAACCTCAAGAGGGTTTAACAGTTTCATTTTCTTGTCGATATGGGTAAATGTGTTCAGCTTGATATTAAATAAATCGAGTCCTTTTAATGTTCCAATCAGCAATTGGTCTTTATCTAATTCTGTTATTGAGGAAACGAAATTCGAACAGAGACTGTTCGAAACTTCAAAGTTATTACGATAGGTATCAATATTTTTGGTGATTACTGATTTTAGTCTTTTTAAACCGTCTCCCCATGTACCTAACCAAAGTTGTTTACTGCTGTTTCTATATATTGAAGTAATAAAGTTCGCGCCAATTTGTTCTTGAGGTGAATTGCTAAGATTAAAATGGTCAACATTTTCTCCATTATTAACGATTCTGTTTAAACCACCGCCAGCGGTTCCTATCCAAAGAATGTTTTTTTCACTTAAAATTGAGTTGATTGTATTGTGACTTATGCTTTTAGGGTTTAATGGAGTATGAGTGATCGAATAAAAAGGCTTTTGATAAATGTTGTAGAAATTGACACCTCCTTTATCGGTACCTATCCATACATTCCCCTGTTTATCAGCTAATAATGAATTAATGAAGGGATTGTTTAATTTTTGATCTTCTTTGAAATCATCACCTAAATGATAAAAAGAGTGCGAACTTGGATCAAAAAAGTTTAGTCCGGCCAAAGTACCAACGATGATTGTGCCTGAATTGTCTTCAACAATTTCTGTAATTGCTATGTGGTTTAAACCTGATGAATTCTGTGGCTGATGCGTGTAAAAATAGATTTGTTTATTGTCTGGCTCATATTGATATAAGCCATTAGAGGTTCCGATCCAAACATTTTCTTTTGTATCAACAAAAATGCAATTTACAACAAGGTTTGCAACAGATTTAATTAGTTCGTTTAATGTGGTATCGTTTTGAAAATTTATCTTGTCAACAATCACCAAACCGTTCTCGGTTCCAATTAAAATATTTTCTTCATGAATTAAAATGTGACTGATGTGTTGGTTCGGCAAAACAATTTCAGTAATCTTCTTAGCTGAATATGAGTCTGTTTTATCTTCCTCAATAAGCCAAACTCCGTCATCTTCTGTCGCTGCCCAGATCTTATTTTGTTTATCAATGGATATATGAGGTATGGAGTGTCCGTTTAGATTCGACTTGATATTCTCAGGCAGTGAAAAGCGATTCTCATTAAAAAGGAATCTGGTTAACCCATTTTTTGTTCCAATCCAGATATTTCCTTTACTGTCTTCACTCATCGATTGAATAAAGTTGTCAGGAATACCGCTAAGATCCTTGGTTTTGTTATAGGTCGTAAAAGTGTAACCATCGTAACGACACAGTCCGTTCCACGTGCCAAACCACATAAATCCCCGGCTGTCTTGCAAGATACAATCTACTGTGTTTTGCGCTAACCCGTTGTTGTTATTTAAGTAATGGAAACGAATATGCGAAATTGGCGATTTTTGAGTTTCTCCAATAAGTGTATTGCTGCAAAAACAAAGAAGGATAAAGAAACTGGAAAAAATACATCGCCGCATGATATACTGTATTTTTATAATTTTAAATTAAGAGTGTATCGAACTATCAAAAAGTGGTATTTGTACAAGTATACTTACATTCTTTGAATGTGCAAAACCAAGAATTCGTAATTTGTATCATTTATTGTTGATTCCGACAGGAATAAATTAACCTTAAAATAAATTAATGCTTGTTATTGCTTAAGAGTTTAATATTATTTTTTTGTAAATTTCGTCGGAAATTTATTTTTTTTTTACAAGAAAATAATAAAAGTCAAAAATACTTTATATATTTGAGGAGAAAATTAATATTATGAATCCACAATATAAACACCCTAAATATCATGTTGCTGTCGATTGTGTGATCTTCGGTTATCATGAAGGGGAACTGAAATTATTACTTTATCCAAGAGGATTTGAGCCTGCGATGGGAAGATGGTCTTTGTTAGGAGGATTTGTTCAGGAAGATGAGTCAGCTGATATGGCTGCCCGCAGAGTGCTTAAGAAAACAACAGGGCTGAGTGATATTTACTTAGAACAAGTGCAATCGTTCTCAGATCCGTCAAGAGATGAGGCTACGCGTGTTATTTCGTTAGCATACTATGCATTAATTCGAATTGATAAGTACGATACGGATTTGGTTCGCGAAAATGGAGCGCATTGGTGGCCAATAAGTAAGCTTCCTACTATGATTTTTGATCATGAAAATATGGTTCACGAAGCGTTGGACAGACTCCAGAAAAAAGCAAGTTTTGATTTAATAGGAGAGGAATTGCTTTCAGAGATGTTTACACTCCTGCAATTACGAAATTTATACCAGGCAATTTTTCAGAGGGAGTTTGATCCGGGAAATTTTAGAAAAAAGGTTTTATCCTTAGGACGACTGGAAAAATTGAATGTTAAAAATACTACAGAATCCAAGAAAGGGGCATTTTATTATCGGGCAATTAAAGGAGATATTGAAAAAACATTTGATAGAGTCGTTAAATTTTAAAGCTTGATAATTTAAACTAAAGAAGCATTTTTTTGCTTTTTTTACTTAGTATAAAAGTAGAAAGTACTGATAAAATACTTATTTGAATCTGCTGGTAAATCTTATTGTTATTAATGTGAAGATTAATTGTATTTAATAAAAAAGTATAAAATACTATAAGAATAAAATGAAAGAGCTAAAAGAAAAAGAGATTTGGTTTGTAACCGGAAGTCAACACTTGTATGGTCCCGAGACACTAAAACAAGTAAAAGATAATTCAGAAGAAATTGCTGAAGGGCTTAATGCATCAGACGCAATTCCTGTAAAAATTGTTTTTAAATCGGTATTAACAACTCCTGACGAAATTTATAATTGTTGTCTTGAGGCAAATACAGACAACAACTGTATTGGATTGATTACATGGATGCATACTTTTTCCCCATCTAAAATGTGGATACAAGGTTTAAGTATATTGAGCAAACCATTTGCACATTTACATACTCAGTACAACAGAGATATTCCATGGAGTGAGATTGATATGGATTTCATGAATTTGAATCAATCAGCACATGGCGGCCGTGAGTTTGGATTTATCTGCACACGATTGCGATTAAACCGTAAGGTGATTGTAGGTCATTGGAAAGATGAAAAAGTTCGCAAAACCTTAGGAAGCTGGACAAGATCTGCTGTTGGATATAATGAATCCAAAAATTTAAAAATTTGTCGTTTTGGCGATAATATGCGTCATGTTGCCGTAACAGAAGGCGATAAAGTTGAAGCTCAGAAAATATTGGGCTGGCAAGTAAATTATCACGGGGTTGGTGATCTTGTTGTTAGTATGGATTCGATAACAGAGCAAGAAATTGATTCTTTAATGGATGTTTATGCTGCCGAATACAAATTGGCAGATAAAACAAATTCAAACATTCGTTATCAGGCTAAGATAGAATTGGGAATGAAGAAATTCCTGGATGCAAATGGATATAAGGCTTTTACTACCAATTTTGAAGACTTGCATGGTTTGAAACAACTTCCGGGATTGGCTTCTCAACGACTAATGGAACAAGGTTACGGTTTTGGAGCTGAAGGTGACTGGAAACAATCTGCTTTGGTAAGAATCATGAAAGTAATGTCGGCTGGTATGAAAGGCGGATGTTCTTTTATGGAAGATTATACTTACCATCTTGATCCTGCTTGTCCTTCAGTATTAAGTGCACACATGCTTGAGATTTGTCCTTCAATTGCTAAAGAAACTCCAAGTATCGAAGTTCATCCACTTGGCATAGGCGGAAAAGATGCTCCTGCCCGTTTTGTATTCGATGTGCCTGAAGGGGAGGGAATAAATGCAACTCTTGTTGATATGGGAGGACGTATGCGAATGATTGTTAATCCTGTGACAGTTATTACACCTAAAGCATTGCCAAAACTTCCTGTTGCCCGTGCCCTATGGGTTCCACAACCAAATCTGGAAATTGGTGCTGCTGCATGGATTCTTGCCGGAGGTGCTCATCACACTAGTTTTAGCATGGCATTAAACAAAGAATGTCTTGAAGACTTTGCCGAAATGGTTGGTGTTGAATTCGTAACGATTGAAAATACAACAACAATTTCAGATTTTAAAAAAGAGCTAAAATGGAATGATTTATATTACCATTTAGCGAAGGGATTGTAGCGTATATCAAATATCATTTAAACAATACTAATTCAAAATACTCTCGGCTTTTTTGCTGAGAGTATTTATAAAACTAATCACTATGAATGCAGGTTTTACGGCCATTGATTATGCTGTTTTTATTGCTTATGCAATATTAATTGTAAGTCTCGGTTTATGGATTTCCCGAGGAAAAAAAGGTGTAGAGGAAAGTTCAAAAGATTATTTTTTAGCTGGAGGTACACTTTCCTGGTGGGCTATTGGAGCATCTTTAATTGCAGCAAATATTTCTGCTGAACAATTTATTGGTATGTCTGGTTCTGGCTTTGTTGTTGGTTTGGGAATTGCAGCTTATGAGTGGATTGCTGCGATTACTCTTATTTTAGTTGCAAAGTTTCTATTGCCGCAAATGATCGATAAGAAAATTTACACAATGCCTCAGTTTGCCAAGGAAAGATATGGCAGCGGAGTCAGTTTCTTTTTCTCATTTTTCTGGTTATTGGTTTACGTTTTTGTAAATCTTACTTCTGTTGCTTGGTTAGGAGCTATTGCAATGGATCAAATTCTTGGATTCCCAATGGAATATGGAGTGCCGGCTTTACTTCTTTTTGCTGGTATATATTCTGTTTACGGCGGTCTTAAAGCTGTTGCCTGGACTGATGTTGTGCAGGTTGTCTTCCTTGTTGGAGGAGGATTAATAACTGCATGGTTTGCTTTGGATGCAGTAGCAGGTGATGGTTCTGCAATAGATGGTTTTTTGCTGGTTCTTAGTAAAGTTAGAGAAGTTCCCGGAGATGTTCATTTCAATATGATTATTGATGAAAATATAGATGCGACAGTCTTCAAAGATTTACCTGGTCTTGCTGTTATTTTTGGAGCTATGTGGCTTACCAATATTGGATACTGGGGTTTTAATCAGTACATTATTCAAAAAGGATTAGCGGCTAAAAATTTGAAAGAAGCAAAAAGAGGACTTCTTTTTGCAGGATATTTAAAAATTCTAATTCCGATTATTGTTATCGTACCAGGTATTACCGCTTACGTAATGTTTAATCATCCTGATTTAAGAGGAGCTATTGATGGATTATCAGGTGCTATTGACAGACCGGATCAGGCGTATCCTTGGCTGCTTCGTAATTTTGCTCCTGAAGGGATTCGAGGTTTAGGGTTTGCAGCACTTGCCGCGGCAGTTGTATCGTCTTTAGCTTCGATGCTGAATTCAACAGCAACAATTTTCACTCTTGATATTTATAAAGAGCATATTAATAAAAATGCATCCGAAAAGAAATTGGTATTGGTGGGGCGTCTTACTGCCGTTTTTGCCTTAATAATCGCTATTATTTCTGCGAAACCATTGTTGGGAGGATTGGATCAGGCATTTCAGTACATTCAGGAATACACCGGATTTATTTATCCTGGGGTAGTTGTTGTATTTGGAATGGGAATTCTTTGGAAACGAGCAACCAACAGAGCAGCTCTTTGGACTACTATTGCTACTTTACCAATGGGGATTTTTATGAAAATGTTATTGCCGGAATTGCCATTTATTATTCGCATGGGATATGTTTGTATGGCTTTAATTTCTTTGGCAGTAATTCTGGTTCTTACTGATAGTCATAAAATAGAAGCTGAAAAAATTTCAGAAAAAAATCGTGAGAAGTTGCTTTTGGGTGGTAAACTATTTACTGGATTAACAATTATTACTTTTGTTGCAGGTATTGTTTGGGGTACTGATTTGTTTGGTGTTAGTTTAGCTCATCTAGGTTTTCATTCAATTTTCATGATGACATTTATGATGGCCTTTTTAGCCGTAATCATGTTTACCAATGCAAATTCCAAGAAACAGGATGGCAAGGCGTACTCTTTCGATCCTGAACTTTTCCAGACAGATAAAACATTCTTTATTAGTGCAATGGGTATTGTTGTGATTATTGTTGCATTATATGCTTATTTCTGGTAAAATAATATAATAGGTGTGAATTAAATTGCCTGGTAGTTGAGTTAAATATGGTAAGGTTAATAACTATCAGGCAATTTTTAAAATTCAAATAATGGACTTAAATAAGTTAAAAGAAGAGGTTTTTAAAGCCAATCTTGAATTGGTGCAATACGGATTGGTACTCTTTACATGGGGAAATGTAAGTGCTGTTGACCGGGAAAATGGTTTGGTTGTAATAAAACCAAGTGGTGTTTCCTATTCCGAAATGAAGAGTGAAGACATGGTTGTGGTTGATTTGGACGGGAATGTTGTGGAAGGCAAATTACGTCCTTCATCAGATACGCCTACTCATCTTGAGCTGTATAAAAGTTTTAAAGAGATTGGCGGAATTGTTCATACTCATTCAACTTATGCAACCGGATGGTCACAAGCAGGAATTGGGATTCCAATACTGGGAACTACACATGCTGATTATTTTAACGGACAGATTCCTTGTACACGGGATATGAATGAAGCTGAGGTAAAGGGAGCTTATGAAAAAGAAACAGGCACCGTTATAATTGAAGCATTTAAAGAATTGAATCCGATGCATGTTCCTGGTGTGATTGTTAAAAATCATGGTCCGTTTACCTGGGGGAAAAATGCAAATGATGCTGTTCACAATAGTGTTGTTTTAGAGGAGCTGGCCAAAATGGCTTTCATAGCAAAAACCATTCAGCCAAATGCCTCAATGAATTCTCTTCTGACTGATAAGCATTTTAGTCGCAAACATGGTAAAGATTCATATTACGGTCAGTAGGTAAAACTGCTTTGATTTAATGATTAAAAATACAGTTTATGAGTGCAAAGAAATATGTAATAGGTCTTGATTATGGTTCAGATTCAGGAAGGGCTGTTGTAGTAGATGTTGCTACCGGAGAAGAAATTGCATCGTCGGTTATGAATTATCCCCGGTGGATGGAAGGCAAGTATTGTGATCCTGTAAAGAATCAATATCGCCAACATCCATTGGATTATATAGAAGTTATGGAGTATCTGATTAAAGATGCTCTGGAAAAATCGCCAAAAGGGGTTGCCGGAAGTCTGGTGGGGCTTTCATTTGATACAACAGGAAGTACTCCTGTGTTGACGGATGAAAATGGCACTCCTTTGGCTTTATTGCCTGAATATGCAGAAAATCCGAATGCAATGTTTGTATTGTGGAAGGATCATACTGCAGTTAAGGAAGCTGCCGAAATTAACGAATTGGTGAAAAAATGGGATGTTGATTATTCTCAATATGAAGGTGGAATATATTCTTCGGAATGGGTGTGGGCAAAAATGCTGCACGTATTGCGTGAAGATGAATCCATACGGGATAAAGCAGTTTCCTGGATAGAGCATTGCGATTGGATGTCGGCGGTATTAACAGGAAAACTGAAGCCAACAGAAGTGGTGCGCAGCCGCTGTTCAGCAGGTCATAAAGCGATGTGGCATGATTCATGGAATGGATTGCCTTCAGAGGAATTTCTGACCAGTCTCGATCCTTTATTAAAAGGTTACCGCGATCAGTTATATAAAGAAACTTATACGAGTGATGTTTCTGTGGGGAAAATTTCTCCAGAATGGGCTGAACGTTTGGGTATAAGCACCGATGTAGCTGTTGGAGTTGGAGCATTTGATTGCCACATGGGTGCTGTTGGGGGCGAGGTAACTCCAAACGTATTGGCACGGGCGATAGGAACTTCAACCTGCGATATCATGATCGCTTCTTACGATCAGATTGGTGATAAATTAATTCCTGGTATTTGCGGACAAGTAGATGGTTCGGTAATTCCTGGTTATGTTGGGTTGGAAGCAGGACAATCAGCTTTTGGTGATTTGTATGCATGGTTTAAAAATGTTGTTGCCTGGCCAATCGAAAATATCCTTTCAAAAACGACTTTGATTGATGAGGAAACCCGTGAAAAATTGATTGATGAAGCTATTTCTCAGATAATTCCGGAGTTAAGCAAAGAAGCTGAAAAAATTTCAATCGAAGAATCTACAATTGTGGCTGTTGATTGGATGAACGGACGACGCACTCCAGATGCAAGTCAGGAAGTAACTGGTTCTATTGCTGGTTTAACTTTGGGTTCATCGGCACCTCGTATTTTTAGAGCATTGGTGGAAGCAACTGCTTTTGGGTCAAAAGCTATTGTCGATCGTTTTGTTCGTGAAGGTGTTGAGATTAAAGGAATAATTGGTTTAGGTGGAGTAGCTAAGAAGTCACCTTTTGTGATGCAGACTTTAGCCGATGTGTTGAATATGCCGATAAAAATTGCGCGTACCGAGCAAACATGTGCTTGCGGTGCAGCAATGTTTGCCGCTGTTGCTGCCGGAGTTTATAAAACAGTAGGAGAAGCTCAAAAAACAATGGGGCAAGGTTTTGATATGGAATACATACCTAATCCGGATCACGCTAAAAAGTATCTGGAGATTTACGAAAAGTATGTGAAATTAGGAACTTTCACCGAGCAGGAATTGTTTGGAAAAGATAAAATAGTTGAAACAACAGGACAAATTAGTTAGATTAGTTAGCGGGAAACCGAGGGGGAAATGTTAAGTTTCATTCCCTCGGTTTTTTTGTAACATTTCGGAGTTTATGCAAGCTTCATTTAAAAATTAGTGGTGAATTTAGAATCGATTAATATTGATCTTTTCAGGATTTATGCAATGAGAAGAAATTGATAACAATAAACTAAATATTATGAAACTATTAAATGTGTTATGTGTTGTAATTATTCCTGTTATGATGAGTTGTCAGAAGCCACAAAAAAAGGAATTGATTTCTGAAACAGATTTTTCTTGTGGTTATAATGGAAAAAAGGTTGAACTTTTTACATTAACTAATAAGAATGGTCTGGTTTGTCAGTTAACAAATTTTGGAGCAAGAGTTGTTAGTTTATGGGTGCCGGATAAAAACGGAAATTTTGCTGATGTTGCTGTTGGATATGGAACAGGAAAGGATTTTATAGATAAAAAAGAATATTTTTTTGGGGGAACAATAGGTCGTTATGGAAACCGAATTGGTCAGGCTAAATTCACTCTGGATGGAATAGAATATCAGCTTGAAGCAAACAATGGAGAGAATCATTTGCATGGTGGATCAAATGGTTTTTACCGACAAATTTGGGATGTGAATCAAATTGATAAGCAAACTTTGGAGTTTAGCCTTCATTCAGCCGATATGGACGGAGGATACCCTGGTAATGTTGATGTAAAAGTAAGATATCAGTTCACAGATGATAACGAATTAAAAATCGAATACTTTGGAACAACAGATAAGCTTACGGTTCTAAATCTTACCAATCATACTTATTTTAATCTTAAAGGAGCAGGAGCAGGAACAATTAACGATCATCAGTTAATGATCAATGCTGATTCTTTCACTCCCGTTGATGCCGGTTTAATTCCAACAGGTGAAATTTTACCTGTAAAAGGAACAGCATTCGATTTTAATAATTTGACTTCTATTGGCGAACGCGTTGATAATGATGAAATGCAGCTTACCTATGGTAAAGGTTACGACCACAATTGGGTGTTGAATCAATCAGACGAAAAGCTGACTTTAGCGGCAAAAGTGGTTGAGCCATCATCGGGAAGAATTCTTGAAGTTTATACCATTGAACCTGGAATTCAGTTTTACGGTGGTAATTTTTTAGATGGAGTTGTTGGTAAAGGGAATAAGAAATATGATTTTAGAACTGCATTTTGTTTGGAAACACAACATTTCCCAGACAGCCCAAATCAGGCAAACTTTCCTGATGTGACAGTTACACCGGGAGAAGAGTATCATTCAATTTGTATCTACAAATTTTCAAGCAAATAATTTTTAGTTAGTGTAAGTGAAACAGGCTGAATCTGTAATGGATTCAGCCTGTTTTATTTCTATTGCGAGTAAAAGAGTTTACAATTCAATTAAATTTCGTTCGAATAAATTGAGAGGTTCGCATCCATCCTTTGTTACCAATAGAGAGTCTTCGATACGCAAACCACCCCATTCGGGGATATAGATTCCAGGTTCCATTGTGATCACCATGCCCGATTGAAATGTAAATGATGCATCGTCTCTGATAAAAGGGGGTTCATGTATGTCCAATCCAACTCCATGACCAATTCCCGGATAATAATATTCTAAATATTTAGAAGGTATTTGTTTTCGCACCATCTCAGCAATTTCTTTTCCCTCAACTCCCTCCCTTATTGAATTGATGGCTAGTTGGCCGGCATTATTTATACAATCGTAAATTTCTCTTTGCTGATCGTTTACTTGTCCAAGAACAAAACTTCGGCTTATATCTGCATGATAACCATTGTATAAAGCACCAAAATCGAACAGGATTAAATCACCATTTTCGACACGTTTTTTACCTGGTTTCCCATGTAACAGGGAAGTTCTTTTTCCTGACAACACCATCGTTTCAAAAGAAAGATTATCTGCGCCGCACTTTTTAAGGTTGTATTCAAGTTCAGCAACGATATCAATTTCCATAACTCCTTCTTTTATTGAAGAGAGTGTGTTTTCAAGTGCCTTATCGGAAATTTGGCTGGCTTTTCTCAGATTTTCAATTTCATCTTTGGATTTTATAATACGAATCTGTTCCACTAAATTTTGAGTAGGAACTTTTTCACCATTAATTTCAGAATATTCCTGAAATGTGATATGATTACTTTCAAACCCAATTCTTTGAATGAGTAAGGATTTAATGAGAAAATCATAAGTTAAAGAATTGTATCTCTTGTCGTTAATCCATTCAAATACAGTTATATCCTTATAACATTCATTTTTGGCCTGTTCAGTATATCTGGGGTCTGTTATCAGATAACAGGATTGATTTGCTATGAGCAAGCGTGATGAATCTCCTGTGAAACCCGATAAATAGGTAACATTTGATTCGGAGGTAACCAGTAAAGCATCAATATCCTGTTCTTCTAATAGCTGAAGTGCTTTTTGTATTCTTTCCATGTTTATATTTTCAAATGAGCTTGATGTAGATTCTATGTAAAGTAAATAAAAATTCAAATTCGCAACTACAACAAATGTGTACCAAACTTATATAGGTGTTTTATTTTCCGCTGTAGAAAGAATATTTCTATATTAGAAACAGAGAGTAAAAGATTCAAGAAAATCACTGTATTTTAAAACGTATTTAGTACCTTTAAATTCCAATTTAAAGTCTTGTGTTTAGGTAGTTATATGGGGTGTTAGGGCTTTTATTAAAATAATATTTATTTGTATGAATAGAATGATTTTAATTGTTTTTGCTTTCGTTTGCTCAACTTTGGGAAATTTAGCTCAAGCGGATAATGATTTCTTAAAATTTGTTCATTATACAAATGTGGATGGATTGCCATCATCCTATGTGAAGAGTATAACACAAGATCAGGATGGTTTTATCTGGGCTGCAACAAGAAGCTCTGTATGTCGGTTTGATGGAAATAAATTTGAAAATTTTCAATGCATTGATGATGGTAAGTATTCGGATATACAGAGTGATAAAATTTTTGTATTGTGTGATACAATTTTAGTGTGTAGAACAATTAAAGGAAAGTTTTATCAATTTGATTTTAATAATGAATATTTTAAACCCTATGAACCATTAAATGAAATAAAGGGGCTGGAGATTATTGTTCCAACTGAAGGAGGTGCATGGTTATGTGTTCAGCAGCAATTAAAATATTTTGACGGTGAAAGTGGTCAATGTATAAATCTGGAAGATAAAATTAAATTTGCGGTCTTACCTAAGGATACGAAAATTGTTGATGTTAGGGAAAAAAACAATAAAATTGTTGCTTTAACAGAGAATTCGATCATATATGTTATAGATCTTGCTAAGAGATTTGTGAAGGGGATAGACTTACCCCCAGAGGCGAATGGAGAATCCTTTTTGGGATTTTTTTTAGATAGCAGCAATAAGATCTGGCTGGCAACCTCTAATACCGGTATTTGCCGGATTAATATAGAGAATGGGCAATACATTCATTTTTCAGAAGAACAAAAAGGTTCGCACCATATATTGCACAATATGGTGCATTGTTTGGCTGAAGATTCGATTGGAAGGGTTTGGATGGGGACCGAAAACGGATTGTGTGTATGGTCTCCAGCCACAGAGAAATTCACCTATCAGCAGTTTGATCTGACCAATCCTGATGGAATCAATACCAATCCGATATATAATGCTTTTAAGGACAGTAGTGGAAATATTTGGTTTGGATCCTATTTTGGGGGGATAAATCTATGGTGTTCTAATTCAAGGTTTTTTAAGAAATGGAAGGCCGGAACTGGTACAAGAGATTTATCAGGTAATGTAGTTAGTTGTTTGGTTGAAGATCAGAAAGGAGATCTTTGGATTGGCCTTGAAGATATGGGGTTGAATAAAATGAATATTTCAACTGGAGAGATAACGAAATTCCAAAGTTGCGTAGAGGGTAATGGTTTGAATTTTAATAATTTGCACTGTCTAATTTTTGAATCCCCCGAAAGATTATGGATTGGAACCTATACCCATGGGATTAATATTTTAAATACTAAAACAGGTCGGTTTGAATACATAACAACAAAAAATCACCCTTTATTACCCTCCGATAATATTTATCATTTTTTGAAAAAGGGAAATCTGATCTATATTTCAACAAGTAGTGGTGTTGCAGTTTTTAATACAATAAGCAAGTCGATATCTCCATTTTTTAAAGAAATATTGGGCGGAGTGCAAATCGAATATATGTGTGATGCAGGTGAATACATCTGGCTTTCATCATTTACAGGTGTGTATCGTTACAAGGTGCAGGATCAAACGCTGTCAAAATTTGATAAGATTCCTTTTATGAAAGGAATAAATTTTGTAAAAATAGATTCAAAAAGACGGGTTTGGATAGGTGACTCTTATGAGGCACTTTGTTATTACGATGAAGCGAATGATAAAGTGGTTCGATTCAATAATGATAATGGATTTCCTGTTTCGTGGATTTTTGGTTTGGAAGAAGAAGAAAATGGTGATTTTTGGGCCAGCAGTGATAAGGGCTTGGTTAAATTCAATCCTGAATCAAAGAAATACACTTTATTTGATCTTGATTCAGGCATTCCTTTTGAACAATTCAATTACAGAGCTTCGTATAAGGATAGTCGTGGGAACATATATTTTGGTGGAAATAATGGGATGGTTTCATTTTATGAATCGGGAGAAGAAGTTAAATCTAAACCTCTGGATGTTGTGTTTACCGAAATGCAGCTATTCAATAAAGCTGTAGTTCCTGGTGTTAATTCACCGCTTAAAAAATCACTGAACAGATCATCTGAAATCAACTTAAAATATAAAGAAAATGTTTTTACAATAGGTTATACTGCACTAAACTATGAAAATCAAGGTAAGTGTCAGTATGCTTATTATCTTGAGAATTTTGATAAATCATGGAATTACGTTGGAAACAGGGGGTTTGCTACCTATACCAATCTTAGTCCGGGAAATTATACTCTTCATGTTAAGGCTTCTACCGATAAATCGGAATGGAGCGATCATCAACGATCAATCAATATCCATGTTAAACCGCCATTTTATCTGTCCATATGGGGTTATCTAATTTATTTTTTTATTGTTTGTTTCATATTTACAGGTATTTATTTTGTTGGTTCGCGGATTCAAAAATCTAAGGCTATTGCTAATCTGGAAAGACGTGAGAAAGAATATGCCGTAGAGTTGAATCAGGCAAAACTTGAATTTTTCACTAATATTTCACACGAATTCAGAACTCCTTTATCATTAATTATTGGTCCTCTTTCGAATATGATTGAAAATGAGAATATCAGTTTTTCGGTAAAACAGAAATTTATAGGAATTGAAAAAAATGTAAAAAGGTTATTGCGGCTTGTAAATGAACTGCTTGATTTTAGAAAGGTAGAGCGGGGAAAAGAAACATTACAGGTCAGCAAAAACAATATCAATACTCTTTTACAGGACTTGAAGGAATCATTTTCGACTACAGCTGAAATGAAAGGTGTTGATCTTATCCTTGAGACAGAAGGTTCTGATTCCGAAGTGTGGTTTGATTATTCTAAAATGGAAAAGGTGCTTGTTAATTTATTATCCAATGCTTTCAACTTTACAGACAAGGGTGATTCAATCAGACTGACCGGAAAGGTGCAAAACGAAATTTGTTTAGATAAAGAATTGAAGCAGACTCTTGTGTTGTCGGTGTTGGATACTGGACATGGGATAGAATCCAATAAGCTTGATAAAATTTTTGACAGGTATTTTCAAGCCGAAGATAAGGTCAAAGTTTATTCAGGATCGGGAATTGGATTGGCATTTGTAAAGGGATTGGTTACTCTTCATAAAGGAAGTATAGTTGTAGAAAGTAAACTTCAGGAGGGGACTAAATTTATGATTTCACTACCAGTATCTGAATCGGATTACTCTGATGATGAATTGACAGACTGTTGCGGCAGGAGAAGTATTCTTGAGGATATTGAAGTGGAAGACGATCATAAGAGTTATGCTTTGGCAGATAAACCGGAACAAATAAAAAATTCGCCGTCAATTTTGGTCATTGATGATAATCTGGAATTGCTTGAATTTATTCGTGAAAGTCTTCAGGAAGATTATAATGTAACAACGGCTTCAAATGGTGAAGAGGGGCTGATCCGGATTGCTGAATGTGCTCCGGAACTCATTATTAGTGATGTTATGATGCCGGGAATTGACGGTTTGGAACTAACGAAAAGAATAAAAACCAATATTGAAACATCACACATTCCAATAATTTTATTAACTGCAAAAGGAGGAACTAATAATGAATACATCGGTTTAAAAACGGGTGCTGATTTATTTATTGAGAAGCCTTTTTACCCACAGATATTAAGTCAGAATATTTGTAATATCTTAAATACCAGAAGAAATGTTATTGAGCGATTTAAGAAAGATGCCTTTATTGCACCTGCTGACATAACTCATTCTGAATCGGATCGTGAGTTTGTTCAGAGTCTTACTTCTCTTATCATTGAAAATTTAGATCAATCTTCAATGGATGTTTCTTTTATCACAAAGGAAATGGGGATTAGCAGATCTCTTTTGCATATTAAATTGAAAAGAATAACGGATTGTTCGGCAACTGAATTTGTTCGTACTGTTCGGTTAAGAGAGGCTGTGAAATTAATTTCTGATGGGAAATGTAATATCTCTGAAGCTGCTTATCGAACAGGATTTTCCAATCCTGCCTATTTTAGCCGAAGATTTAAAGAATTTTTCGGGAAATCTCCGCGTGATTATTTTGAAATTTAGTTTTCATTTTCCTTATTTTTTGACAAGAGACTTCCTGCATCATTAAAATTCTGAGTTTTTATTATTGATTTTTTTTCTCAATTGAAGTTTGAACTGCATAATTTCTATTTTTTTCGGAATCGATTTCAATGAATTTCATCTTCTGTCTTTGTCAGACATTTATCTTCCATTTGTAATATCTCGAAAGCTCATAGTTTTATTGGTCAAGATATTGATATTCAGTAGTATTTATTATCGTATTACTTTCAATTACACATGTGTGTATGTTATTTCAACATACGTGCATGCACTTTTGTCATTGTAAATACATCTTTGAAATATCAAAATGATCCTAAATCTATTTATAAAATTAGAAACGTATGAGAAAAAAACTAGAACAAAAGAGTAGAAGTAATTTAAAACATTATCAGTTGATGTTTTTATTATTTCTAAGTGTTGTGTTTTGTTCCTCAACTATTGGCTTAGCCCAGGAAAAAGTTGAAGGAATTGTTTTGGATGAAATAGGTTCTCCTTTACCTGGAGTTACTGTTCTTATTAAAAGTACAACAATTGGTACCATTACTAACTCTGAAGGATATTTTAATCTTGATGCAAAAGTGGGTGATATTGTAAGTATATCTTTTATTGGATATAAAACTTATGATATTAATGTAGTAAAAGAAATGCCAAAGCAGGAAGTACACCTGGAAGCTGATTTTATTGGTTTGGAAGAGGTGGTGGCAATTGGTTATGGAACCCAGCGAAAAGGGGATGTAACTAGTGCTGTTGCAAGTGTGAAATCGGAGGATTTTCTTTCAGGTAACACACAGGGAGCTGCAGATCTTATTAAAGGTAAGGTTGCAGGACTTGTTATCACCAAGGCTTCAGGTGATCCAAATGCATCTTCAAGCATTAACTTAAGAGGAATGGTGTCTTTAGAAGGAAGTTCCAATCCTTTAATTTTAGTAGATGGAATCCCAGGAGGTTTAAATACAGTAGCTCCTGAAAATATTGCTTCCATTGATGTGTTAAAAGATGCATCTGCTGCGGCTATTTATGGTACCCGTGGTGCTGGTGGTGTTATTATTATCACTACAAAATCAGGTAAAAGGATGCAGAAACCTGAAGTTTCTTATGCAGGCTATTATACAATTTCTGAATTTTATAAAGAAGCTGATTTTATGGATGCAGAAGATATAAGAGCTGGCAAAACTGTGTTTAAAGATGCCGGTTATGATACTGATTGGTTGAAAAGTATCAAACAAAAGGCTTATACCCATAATCATAGTGTAAGTATTTCAGGGGGAACTGAAAATGCAACTTACTCAGGTAATATTACTTACCGTCAGGAAGAGGGGATTATTAAATCAACAGGAAATGATGAGTTAAAGCTTAACTTTGATGTAAATCAGTATTTTTTAAATGATATTGTAAAAGTTAATTTGAATATTGTAAAAGGACTTCACAAGCATGACATTGCTGATCCAAAAGATGCTTATCGACAAGCATTAATTAGAAACCCAACTTTACCGGTAAGAAATGAAGATGGTAGCTACAGGGAAGATTTTTCGGTTCTTCAATATTATAATCCTGATGCTATCCTGCAAGAAAAGAATGGGGAAAACAGAAGCGAGTATACTCGTATTACCGGTAATTTAACTGTAGAGCCTATTAAAGGTTGGAAAACAAATGTAATGGTTGCTACAAAGCGTAGTTTCTCAAATGACAAAACCTATACAACATCAAAATTTTATAAGGCAACAACTAATAATCGAATTGGTGAAGCTTATCAAAAATCATATAATGATCAAACTGATTATTTGGAGGCAACTTCCAGTTACGAAAAAACAGTTGCCGATCATCGTATTTCGGCATTAGTCGGATATAGTTACCAAGAATCATTTTTTGAGTCGTTTTTGGCTTCAAACTATGGATTTCCAACAGATTATTTTGGATATGATAATCTTAAGGCCGGTACTGCTCTTACTGATGGAAAAGCAAATATGGAGAGTGAAAGAAAAGAAGACAAATTGATTGGTTTTTTTGGCCGTGTGAGTTACAGCTTTAAGAATAGGTATAATATTTTAGCAAGTATCAGACGCGAAGGTTCTTCTAAATTTGGAGAAAACCATGAATGGGGTAATTTCCCTTCTGTATCTCTGGGGTGGACAATTAGTGAGGAATCATTTATGAATTCATTTTCATGGTTGGATAACTTGAAATTAAGAGCTGGTTATGGTGTTACTGGTGTGGTTCCTAAAGATCCTTATCTATCTATATCGAGATATTCATATGGTGATGATAATTACTTTGATGGCAGCGATTGGAAAAAAGGTTTGGGAGTAGTTTCAAATCCAAACCCTGATTTAAAATGGGAAAAATCTGCAGAATACAATATCGGACTTGACATTTCTGTCTTTGATAATAGATTGAGTGCTTCAGCTAACTATTATCAGAAAAAGACAACAGATATGTTATACTGGTTTAATGTTCCAGTGCCTCCAAATTTATATAATCAAACTCTTGCCAATGTTGGAGAGATGAAAAACACTGGTTTTGATATTTCTATAGATGCTACACCAGTTAAATCAAAAGATTTTACATGGCATACAAATGTTACATTATCTCATAATGAAAACGAATTGGTAAGCTTATCGAATGATTTGTATCAATCAGAAAATTATTGGTATACAAATTATGCTACTGATCCAATTTCTTTACCTACTCATCGTGTAGATGTTGGTAAATCAATGGGGCAATTCTGGGGAATGAAATCTGTTGGTTTAACAGAGGATGGATTTTGGCTAATTGAAGATCCTGAAACAGGCGAATCTGTAAAATTCAACGATGATGTAAAAGCTGATGATAAGTACCGCCAATATTTAGGATCTGGTATTCCAAAGCTAAATGTTGGATGGAACAATACATTTAAGTATAAAGATTTTGATTTAGTACTTCAAATGAGCGGGCAATTTGGGCACAAAATTTTAAATGCTCAGAGAATGTTCTATGAAAATAACTCTATTTCCTATAATCGTTTAAAGTCTGCTGCAGATGATGTATATGGTATTGCACCTTTAGCGAATAACTTAACTCAAACATTTGTTAGTTATTATCTTGAAGATGGAGATTATGTGAAAATGGATAATATTACTTTTGGGTATACATTCTCAAAAGTGAAGTTCATCGAAAATCTTCGTGTATACGTATCCGGCGAAAATTTATTTACGATTACAGATTATTCGGGTTTAGATCCTGAATTGGCAACCGATTTTAAAGCTGCAGGTTTGGACGATCGTGATAAATATCCATCCATTCGTTCTTATACTATTGGGGTTAACTTAACCTTTTAATTTATTTTAGATGAATGAATCCTATTAGGCGTTAAGTATTGTTATACTGTGAGTTAATAGGTTTTTTTATATAAACAGAAAAAAAAATCTCATGAAATTTTTCAAAAACACATATAAATTCATCGCTTTGCTTTTTGTCGGGTTGATTTGCTTCAATTCATGTACTGATCTTAAAGAAGAGCTGTATAGCGAAATCCCCTCAGAGGGGTATGATTTTTCTGATAATGATATTCGGGCAATGTTTGGTCCTGCATATAAGAATCTAAGATTATTGTATTGGGGTTGGAACGGAACTTTTGATATTTATGAAGAATCTTCTGATTTAATTATGACTCCGCTTAGAATAGGAGTAGGATGGGGTGATCTATACGTTACAATGCATAAGCATACCTATACGAATCAGACTGGGCATTTTTGGACCATATGGAATCAAGCGTATTCAACAATTACCAGTTGCAACCAATTGTTAGAGCGTGATTTAGTTAAGAAAGCTCCACTTTCATCAGCAGAGTTAAGAGGAATTAGAGGGCTGTCTTATTATCTTCTTTTAGATAATTTTAGAAATGTACCATTGGATACACTTTTCACACATAAACCTGGTTTTTTACCAGAGCAAGAAGACCCGCAAAAGATGTTCGAGTTTATCGAATCTGAAATGAAAGATATAAAAGAGGTCTTAAAAGGAAAAGAAGTAGTTTATGGACAGTTTAATTATTATGCAGCCTCTATGGTGTTGGCTAAGATGTATTTAAACTATAATGCTTGGTTTGGAACTAATGATAATACATATTACCAGAAAGCTTATGACGAAGTAAATGATATTATCAAGAATGGACCATTTACTTTATCTTCTTCCTATACAGATCCTTTTAAAGCTGATGGATCAGCATGTTCTGAAACCATTTATGCTATTGTATATGATTTTGTACATGCAGGAGGTAATTATTTGTCAAATAAATGTTTACATGGTGGGAGTAAAGCTACATTTAATTTGAAAGCTGCACCATGGAATGGCAGTTGTGCTATTCCTCAGTTTATTCAAACTTACGATCAAGATGATTCAAGATTTAGTGATACTTGGTTAATTGGTGTTCAAAAGGACATTTCAGGTTCTGATATTATCATTGAAGGTGTACCCCTGAATTATACCCAGTCGGTTCATAGTATTGATAATCCCGGAGCTTATCAAATGGAGGGAGCGCGATTCCATAAATATGAAATTGTTGCCGGGGAAGAAGGTACTGCTGGTGATGATGTTCCTTTCTTTAGATTGACTGATGCATATATGATTAAAGCTGAATGTCTATTACGTTTAGGTTCATATAATGGTGAAGGAGAACAGGTTGCAGCTAACATCGTGTCGATGATTCGGGGAAGAGCTTTCAAAGCAAATCCTGAGAAAGCGGTACGTACAGTTGCTGACCTTAAAGGTCCAAGTGTGTATTTGTATGGTCATCAGGAAAATACAGCTCAAGAAGGAGAAGTGGATAACTTAATTGTTACTAATGAGGGTGGTGCGGATATTGAATTTGGAGGCTTTTTAGATGATTTAGCTTGGGAATTCGTTGGAGAACATCATCGTCGTCAGGATTTAATTCGTTTTAAATTAACTAGTGGTTCAAGTGTATATATTGGTAAGTCCTGTTTTTGTCGAGATGCTCATTTTGATGTTACCAAAGAGATTTTTCCTATACCTAAGGATTTTCTTGAATCAAATTCGAAATTAGTTCAGAACCCTGGATATAATTAATAGAAAATTAGAGTGGTTAATTTATTTTGAGAATAAACTATGAAAAGTATGAAAAAAATTAAAATATTAATTCTATTGTCTTGTATAGCTGTTGGGTTATGTGGTTGTGACGACTATAATGATTTCACATCTAAACATGTGTATGGTGATACCGAGAATCCTTATTTGAGAGTAGATGCTGAAGCAAAAGTGGCGATAAATATGGAATTTGAGGTTGGGCGTTTCGAAGCTAAAATAGTGAAGTTAGATGATTATTCAGATAAGTTTCAAAATGAAATGAATATGACTGTTGATCAGGTTATTACTGGTTTGAAAAATGGTAGTATTCTATTCTATAATATTAATGCCAGTAAAGGCAATTGGGATAAATCGGAGATGACAAAAGGCACTACAGGTTGGTATTACAACACTGCAGGTGGTGTAATGTCCGATAGTGAAACGCAAACGGCAAGTCTTGATATTGATACTGAAACAAAAACTCTAATTGTTAATGTAAATGAGCAGGCAAAGGCTGGAACGATTCTTAATTTTAATATTGGTTTTGCCATAGATGGTCCGGATTATGATCGTTATGTTCGTTTCGCATTCAATGTGTCTGTAACCGATCCGTCACTCATTATTGCGAGTGTAAGTATTCCTGAAGGAGATTATAGTAATACTACTATTGATTTCAATGATTATGCAGAGACAATAAGTTATAATTTGGGATTGAGTGTAGAAGAGTTTTTAGCCAAGTTAGATACGGAAACTGGTGGCAGTATTCATATGTCTGTTATTAACATTGGAACAGGAGAATGGGATGTAATAAGTGATTATACAGCTAATCCTCCTGGATATTGGATTAATAACTTAGGAGCTGTTTGTTCATGGAATGATGCCGGTTTTTCAATGTTTGCTGAAACCAATTCGGACGATCAGGTTCTGTCTATTGGCAGAGCTCCGGCACTTAGTGCAGGAACAAATTTTACTATTGGTTTAGGCTATAAGGATATAGAGGATGAAACGAAGTTTTTCAGTTTTATTATCTCAGTCACTTTAGAATAAAAACTCCATTTAAGTATTGATTGTATTCGTGATTGGCTGAAACATAACAGTTTCGGCCAATCTAATACTAGGAAGAATCATTCTACTCAAAAGTTTGGTTTTATAAATGAGGTGCTCTTTATGTCTGAAGAGAACTGGTCACAATTATATTTTAATTGAAGATCAGTCCACAAAAAAGTGATGATGGAATACAGGTGCAATTTATAAAATATTTGTACCTGTTTTATTTTTCCTGGTCAGTTGTAGACAAGAATTAAAATTTAAAAATAATGAATCAAATACAGAATAAACATCTGATAAAAGATCGGTTACATCTTAGGATGCTTTTTACACTGATTATCTTTACTCTATTCTTTTTGGCATGCAGTGGAAGTAATTTGGTTTCTGATGAAGATGAGAAAGATAAGCCAGATTCAGAAACACCAAAAGCAGATACAACTGCATTCGATAAGAGTAAATTTTATGTTCCTTTGGAGTTTAAGAATAATGATTATACTTCTACATCCAGTACATGGTGTTACGAAAGAAGTAAGCAATCAGATCATTTTATATTATTTTGGGCTGCAGGATATGGAAAAAGCGATCCGGGGGCTGCAGGGGTTCCAGATAACCTGCGTGTTGATATTGATGACTTATTAGAAAAGGCGGAGGTGTTTTATGATCTAAATGTAAATACACTGAAGTTTGCTGAAACAGGTGTTGGTAAATCAAATTTGGATCAATATAAAATGCAAATTTACCTGTTTTATCAGGAAGAATGGATGGCTTTTGGAGCCGGATATGATGATACTATTGGTGCCTTATGGGTTAATCCGGGTACGGTTCAGCCGGTTGGTGCTGTTATTGCTCATGAAATAGGGCATAGTTTTCAGTACCAAACATTTTGTGATTTAGGTGGCAAGGTTGGATTTCGTTATGGTTTTGGTGGAAATGGTGGAAATGCATTTTGGGAACAAACAGCGCAGTGGCAATCTTTCCAGGCTTACCCGGAACAAGTATTTGAGAATAATAACTTCCCTGTTTATTGTGAGAATTGTTTTCGACATGTTTGTCACGAGGACTATAGGTATGCCAGCTATTTTATACATTATTACTGGGCAGAAAAACATGGAATTGATATTATTGGAAAAATTTGGAGAGAAGCTCAGGAGCCGGAAGATCCAATTGAAGCATATGTGCGTATCACCAATATTACGGTTGATCAATTGAACGATGAGATATATGATGCAGCTGCAAAATGTGTGACATGGGATCTTGATGCTTTAAGAGAGTATGGAGCTAACCATATGGGACAACAGTCTTTTAAATCAATAACACTTGAAGACGGGAGCTATCAGGTAAGTTATGATCGTTGTCCGGGAACCACAGGATACAATACAATTCGTTTAAATGTTCCAGATGAAGGCACTGAAATATCTACTGAATTTACAGGACTTGTTAATGCTTCAGGGTTTAATCAGGTAGCTGATGTGAATAGAGCTGGATGGTGTTATGGATATGTTGCTCTCTTGGAAAATGGGTCGAGAGTATATAGTGCTGTAAATAAAGAGTCGCATGGAAACGCTGTATTTACAGTACCTTCCGGATGCGTTAAATTATGGTTAGTTGTAACTGGAGCTCCAAATTCGTATACTGCTCATCCTTGGGACGATGATGATACAAATGACGATCAGTGGCCTTATAAAGTGAAATTTACTAATACTGATCTTTATGGAAATATTGTATTCGATGGAACGGAAGTGCCTGAGGATTTAACTTTAACTTATGATGTGAAATTTTCACCAAGTTCTACAGGATATACAGGAAGTACTGTAAGTATAGATCTAACAAAATTAGTGAAGGCACTTGTTTTACAAAGTTCCGAAATTAGTGATAAGATTGGAAATGAAATTACCTTTTATGGAGTAGAATCTAATGAAACTTTGAATATAACCACCACAGCTACCGGATTAGGGCATTGGTTTGATATCGATGGTAATATTTGTGCTTATGGTGATAATGCTAAAGTTTTTTCGGAGTTTGATAAAACAAACTTTACTTTCTCAATTGGTCAATATCCCGGGCATTGTTCTTCTGGTAATCAGTTTAAAGTTAAACAGGCCTTGGTTTACCAATATGCAGCAGGTAAAAAGGTACAAGTTACGTTTGTATTTAACATTACAATAAAGTAACACACTATCTTCGGCGTAGACTAAAAACTACGCCGAAATCACCAGAATTAACATATGGGGCAGTGTATTGCGGGATAATGAAGTTGCTGCGTTGAAAAGGCAATAGGAATCGTCTCTGTTTGATTTAAATTTAACTCAGGGGATGGTGAATTTAAAGGAGAAATTGGTAAACATGAATTCATAATATTACATGGAAAAATTTATTTGTATCGTATTATTAATCCTATTTTCTTTTTGCGCCTTAGCGCAAAAAGAAAATAGAGATTTGACAATTGAGAATAACCCATTACTACCAGGCTACTTTGCCGATCCAACCATTAAAAAATTTGGAGAAACCTTCTATCTGTATTCCACTACCGATGGAATTAAATTGGCTTCGGGAGAACCACAGGTTTGGGTAAGTAAAGATTTTGTGAATTGGTACAACACCGAAATGGATATTGAGTTACCGGATGGCTTAACCAATTGTTGGGCTCCTGATGTGATGAAAGGGAAGGATGGAAAGTATTACTATTTTATGGGGAATTGTGAACATGGTTGTAATATCTATGCCTATGTTTCTGATTCACCAATCGGGCCATGGAAAAGTCTGAAAAATGGACAGGCTGTTATTCCTGTGGGAACAGCGATTAAGGGGTTACCTGCTTTGGATGCCCAGTATTTTTTGGATGATGATGGATCAATCTATTCCTATTTCGGGACTTGGTGTTCTAGTTTCGGTGGACTTGGCTGGGCTAAAATTGATCCCAAAGATCATTGTACAATATTGGAAAGCGGATCAATTCCAATCACTCAAATTCCTGAAGTATTTGAAGCCGCTTATTTATTAAAACACAATGAAAAGTATATTCTGATGTATTCGTCAGGTGATTGCAGGTTGAGCAGCTATGCAGTTCATTACTCTTATTCTGATTCTCCGGTAGGTCCCTTTAACTACGGAGATAATTCTCCAATACTGAAAACAAATCAGGACGGAAGTATTGATAGTCCCGGGCATCATTCGGTTTTAAAAGATGGCGGTGATTATTATATCCTGTATCATCGTCATGATAATCCACATAGTACTGGTGGTGAGTTCAGACAAGTTTGCGCTGATAGACTTGATTTCCTGAATGACAGTACTATTCTTCCGGTAATTCCAACGCATAAAGGAATTGGTTATTTGAGAAAAAACCAGATCCCTGAAAAAGATTTGGCCTTTAAAGCCAAAACAACAGCTACATCTTATTATCATTTGGAATCACCGGCAACAAAATATACAAATAGCCCGGTTGATTATAAATATCTGCCTGAATATGCCACAGATAATAATAACGGAACGATGTGGAAGGCGGCATCAAGTACATACCCTCAATCATTGGTTATTGATTTGGGCAAAAAAGTGAAAGTTGCCAGAGTAATGACTCAGTTTGAGTATTCAACTTTTTACTATCAGTATAGAATTGAATGTTCTTCTGACAGCATTAATTGGTTTTTATTTTCAGACAGAACAAATAACAGGCAAAGTGGGTCACCAATGATTGATGATAACAATACAAATACCCGCTATGTTAAATTGACGGTAACCGGAGCTGAAAAAGGAGGATTGTTTCCTGCAATATGGAATTTAAAAGTTTATCCTGATTTATTTGAAATTCCTGAATTGGCCTTGCTGTCGAAAACTTCTAAGGATAATCTTTTAACGGATGATCATTTATTAATGAATTTTGACGTCGAAAATTTCGTAATGGACTCATTTGATTATTCCTTCAAAAATTCAGGAAGTTTAGGGGGATATTTTATGAAAGAAGGTGCTCCCGAAATAAAGTATATAGACAATGTAAAAGCAATTTCTTTTGATGGAGAAAGCTTTTTTAAATTAAGTGAACCTGCTCCTAACAGTTTAAGCTGGAACTCAACGTATACTGTATCTTCGTGGGTATTTAATCCTGAAATTGGAGATGGAGAATGCCTGATAACCTGGAATAGTCGTGAAAATATGCTGCAAGGCTCCTATTCAGCATTAATGTATGGTAAAAGTAATTTTGGAGCTGTGGCTCATGGAGATGGATCTGTTGATTTAGCCTATAAAGAAATCCCCGAAGCATCAAAATGGCATCACATAGCACTGAGCTTTGATGGAATGGTTGAATCGGTATATGTTGATGGTGTTCTAAATACTCAACAACCAATTAATCTATTTGTTAAAAACAGTGATATTCTGATTGGCGCAAGTGGTTTATACGCAGAGAATTATACAGGTTATATTTCAAATTCCCAGCTTTTTAACAGAGCATTAACCGAGCAGGAAATTATTGAATTAATGAAGATTACATCTCCGGATAAATAATATTCATTAATCAGTTTATTTTTCGGCAATAAGTTAAATCCAGTAAAATTAAAGGCGAAAATATTTACTCTTATTTGAGTTCATTTAGAGAATGGAGTGGATAAAGCCTTGATAAATCGATGTAATTGAAGAATTAAAAACATTTGTACTATTATTTTGAACAAACCGACAACTTAATGTGAGCATTTCGATACAATTTTACATTTGAAAAGTAATTAATTTCTGAAATAGTAATATTAAAAAATAGGATATAACAATGACAACAATTAAAAGAGTTTTAACACTTGCACTTTGCATTTTGTGTTTTGCTGCAAATGCTCAGGAAAAAAATAAAACAGGTGGATATCCCATTTCTCCTGTTCCTTTTACTTCAGTAAAAGTTACAGATTCGTTTTGGGGACAAAGACTGAAAGCAAGTCGTGAAGTTACTATTCCATTGGCTTTTAGTAAGTGTGAAGAAACGGGTCGATATGAAAACTTTATTAAGGCAGCACATCCAAGTGATACGATTAAAGTGGAAGGCTTTTCATTTGATGATACCGATGTGTATAAAACCATTGAAGGAGCAAGCTATTCAATGCAGACTTTTCCGGATAAAAAATTAGACAAATATATTGACAGTGTGCTGACAATTGTGGCCGCTGCGCAGGAAGCAGATGGATACTTATACACTTCCCGTACAATGAATCCTGCACATCCGCATGAATGGGCAGGAACCAAACGTTGGGAAAAAGAGGAAGACCTTAGTCATGAGTTGTACAATCTGGGACATATGGTTGAGGGTGCATTGGCACATTATCAGGCAACTGGGAAAACAAATTTTTTAGATATCGCGAAAAAGTATGCCGATTGTGCTGTAAGGGAAGTTGGCGATAAACCCGGACAGGTAACAGTAGTTCCAGGTCATCAGATTGCAGAAATGGCTTTATCAAAACTATATGTTGCAACGGGAGAACAGAAATATCTGGACTTTGCAAAGTTCCTGCTCGATAAGCGTGGTTACACCACAATAAAAAGTGAATACAGCCAGTCGCACAAACCGGTTTTGGAGCAGGACGAAGCGGTTGGGCATGCAGTTCGTGCTGCCTATATGTATACCGGCATGGCCGATGTGGCTGCACTTACCGGTGATACTACCTATGTAAACGCCATCGATAGAATTTGGGAAAACATTGTGGGCAAAAAATTATACATCACAGGAGGTATTGGTGCTACAGGGCATGGTGAGGCTTTTGGTGAAAATTATCAGTTGCCTAATATGTCGGCGTATTGCGAAACCTGTGCTGCCATCGGAAATGTTTATCTCAATTACAGATTATTTCTGCTTCATGGCGAATCAAAATACTACGATGTACTGGAACGCACTCTTTATAATGGGTTGATTAGTGGTGTTTCATTGGAAGGCGATGGATTTTTCTATCCAAATCCTCTTGAATCAATTGGTCAGCATCAACGCCGGCCATGGTTTGGCTGTGCCTGCTGTCCGTCAAATATTTGCCGCTTTATTCCTTCTGTTCCCGGATATATTTATGCAGTGCATAAAAGTGATTTGTATGTAAATTTGTTCATGTCAAATAATTCGGAAATTAAGGTAGATGGAAAACCGGTAGTATTGAAACAAACAACCAATTATCCTTGGGTTGGTGATATTAATCTGGATGTAAATCCAAAGAAAAAACAAAACTTCAACCTTAAAATCCGTATTCCGGGATGGGTGTTAGGTCAGGTAGTACCAAGTGATTTATATACTTTCACCGATAACAAAAAATTATCATATTCAGTTAAAGTAAACGGGCAGTCTGTTACAAGTCAACTTAAAAATGGTTATTTCACCATCAGTCGTACTTGGCATAAAGGCGACAAGGTTGAAGTTCATTTCGATATGGAACCGCGTACCGTAAAAGCTCATCCATTGGTTGAGGCAGATCAGGGCAGAGTATCTATTGAGTGCGGTCCGGTAGTTTATTGTGCCGAGTGGCCTGATAATGATTATAGTGTATTGAGTGCTGTTATTCCACAAAAACCGGTATTTACTGTTGAAAACAAACAAGACTTGCTTTATGGCATCAATATGATTCATACCGATGCTCAGGTACTTAATTACAACAAACAAGGTAAAATCGAAGTAAAAGATGTTCAATTGAACATGATTCCTTACTATGCCTGGGCTCATCGTGGAAGCGGTGAAATGACAGTCTGGCTTTCCAACGATTTAAGTACCAGTCGTCCCATGCAGCAACCCACTCTTGCTTCCGAAAGTAAAGTTAATGCCTCGCATTTGGTGAAAGCACTTAGTGCGGTTAACGACCAACTCATCCCTAAAAATGGTAAGGCTCAAGCTGTACCTTATTACCATTGGTGGCCTAAAGAAGGAACAACAGAATGGATTTCATACGAATTTGACGGTGAGAAAACAGTAAGTGGTTCAACAGTTTATTGGTATGATGATGCTCCTTGGGGCGGTTGCCGTATTCCAAAAGAGTGGAAAATCTACTATAAAAATAAAGATAGTGAGTGGATGCCTGTTGAGAATGATGAACCCTACACTGTAACAAAAGATGTTCCCAGCAAAGTTTCATTCAAAGCAGTGAAGACCACTGCAATAAAACTTGAAGTGAAATTGCCTGAAAAAAATGCGTCAGGAATTTTCGAATGGGAATTAGAATAGTTCCGATACCGAATTTTCATACTAAATATAGATATATAATGAAATTAAGATATTATAGTTTCCTGATATTGTTTGGTTTTCTTGCATTTTCTTGTGCTAAAAAGGAGAATGAAACTGTAGGACATTTAAATCCGGTTCCCTTTACCTCTGTTCATTTAAATGATCAGTTTTGGGCTCCTAAAATTGAAATTAACAGAACTGTGTCAATTCCATCAGCATTTAAAAAGTGTGAAGAGACCGGGCGAATGGATAATTTTGCTCTTGCCGGTGGTTTGATCAAAGGAGAACACCAAGGTGATTTTCCATTTGATGATACGGATGTTTATAAGGTGCTGGAAGGAGCTTCATATACGCTGGCGGTAGAGTACGATGCTAAATTAGACCATTATTTGGACAGCCTGATTACTTTAATTGGCGCAGGACAAGAAGAGGATGGTTACCTGTACACTTGCTTAACCAACAAATGTGAGCGTTTAAAAGGCTGGTACGGAAAAGGGCGCTGGGATCGGTTAAACAGTCACGAACTTTATAACTGTGGTCACTTGTACGAAGCTGCAGTTGCTCATTATCAGGCAACAGGAAAACGTTCCTTACTTACTATTGCGATTAAAAATGCTGATTTGGTGAATCAGGTTTTCGGCCCGGGCGAAGGACAAAAGAAAGTTCCATCAGGGCATCCGATTGTGGAGATGGCTTTGGTAAAATTATATCGGGTTACAAATGATGAAAAATACCTTAAACTGGCACGATTTTTTATCGACGAAACAGGTAAGGGTACCGACGGTCACAAATTGAGCGAATACAGTCAGGACCACAAACCAATTGTGGAACAGGATGAAGCAGTTGGTCATGCTGTTCGTTTGGGATATCTCTACTCAGGTGTAACTGATGTTGCTTCCTTGATGCACGATAAGCAATTGATGGAAGCCACCAAATGTGTTTGGGAAAATGTGGTTTCGAAAAAATTATACATTACTGGTGGAATTGGTTCCCGTGCTCAAGGTGAAGGCTTTGGCCCGAATTACGAATTGCCTAACATGACTGATTATTGTGAGACTTGTGCTTCGATATCAAATGTTTACTGGAACTACCGTTTGTTTCTGAATGATGGAAATTCAAAATACTACGATGTACTTGAACGTGTGTTGTACAACGGAGTGATTTCGGGTGTATCCTTAAGCGGCGATAAATTTTTCTACGATAATCCTCTTGAATCTGTTCATAATCACGATCGTGCACCTTGGTTTGGATGTGCTTGTTGTCCGGGCAATATCACCCGGTTTATGGCCTCGATACCAGGTTATGTTTATACTACTGATGAACATTCTGTGTATGTAAATCTATTTTCTGAAGGTCATGCTGACATTGCAGTAGGAAAGGATACCCTGAGTCTGTCACAAAAAACACAATACCCTTGGAGTGGTAAGCTTACAATTTCAGTTGATAAAAAGACAAATGAACGTATTGGTCTGAAAATTCGCATTCCGGGATGGGCACAAAATCAACCTGTACCATCTGATTTGTATCACTTTGTTGAAAATAGTACTGATACTTATACCATTAAAGTAAATGGAAAGAAGAAATCACCCGAAATGGTGAATGGTTATGCTATTTTGATAGAAAAGTGGGATGCGGGAGATCAGATAGAAGTTGAATTTCCAATGCCTGTGCGCAAAATTAAAGCCAGTGAAAAGGTGATCAATGATCATAACAAATTGGCTTACCAACGTGGTCCAATAATGTATTGCTTCGAGGATAAAGACAACAATAATGCATATTTATTTGATGAGTTTGTATCGCCGGATGCAAAGGTGAGTTCTCAATTTGAAGAAAACCTTTTAGGTGGGGTGGTAACACTTACAATGAAAGCAAGCAGGGTAAGTCAATCTGGAGATGCAAAAACAATTGAACCTGCAAGTCTTAAAGCCATTCCATATTATGCATGGAACAATCGGGGAACAGCAAATATGTTGGTTTGGCTGCCTTCCGCGGAAGAATCGGCTATAGTAAAACCAGCATATTCACCTGCTGATTCGGCCAAGGCATTTTCATCAACAGATTGGGCTCCGGGTTTGAATGATGGATTTACTCCTAAAAATTCGGGGGATACTGATAAATCATATTTCTACTGGTGGCAGAAAGAAGGATCGGAGGAAACTGTTGATTATGAATTTAAAGAACCTGTTGTATTGTCTCAGTCATCGGTTTATTGGCTTAATATGGATCACTACGACGGAAATTATAAGGTGCCCGAAAAATGGTCATTATTATACAAAGACAGCAAGGGGAAATGGGTTCCTGTTGAAATAAGCGATGCTTTTACAGTGGAACTTGATAAATACAATACAGTGAATTTTAAGCCTGTAAAAACAAAAGCACTTCGAATTACGGCTCAACTGCAAAAAGACGAGTCGGGTGGTATTTTGGAATGGAAAGTAAAATAATTGAGACTGTAATTTTCTGATAACTATATAATTATTAAAATATGAGATTCGATTTTTGTAGAGCTTTATTCTTTTCAATTTGTATTGGAGTTGGATTATCTTCCTGTTCAGGTATCGAAGATAATCGGATAAGCACGAACGGTCCTGAAGTGGTTGAATTTAAAGTACTGCCATTTGATTTAAAGGATGTTAAATTGCTTGATGGCCCTTTCGAAAAGGCCATGGAATTAAATGTGCAGAGTTTGTTGAATTATGAACCAGACAGATTGCTGGCAAAATTTCGGATCGAAGCAGGTCTTCAGCCTAAAGCAGAGCATTATGACGGCTGGGAGGCAAATACAATAGCAGGACATAGCTTAGGGCATTATTTAAGTGCCTGTGCCTTAATGTATAATTCAACAAACGACAAGCGTTTTCTTGACCGGGTTAACTACATTGTAGATGAACTGGAAGCTTGCCAGAATGCTGACGGTGAAGGATACATAGGTGCTTTCCCTGACGGAAAGCGGATTCTTGAAGAGGAAGTAGCAAAAGGAGATATACGTTCGAAAGGATTTGATTTGAATGGAATATGGGTACCCTATTATACCGAGCATAAAGTGATGGCTGGTTTGACTGACGCTTATAATTTATGCGGGAATAAGAAGGCTTTACAAATCAATATAAAATTTGCAGATTGGTTAACAATCATTGTAAAAGACTTAAATGATGAACAAATTCAGAACATGCTGGATTGTGAGCATGGAGGAATTAATGAGTCCTTGGTTGATCTCTACGGATTAACGAAGAATGAGAAATATCTGCAGCTGTCTAAAGTATTTCATCACAAAAAGGTGCTTGATTCTTTGGCTCATCATGTTGATATTTTGCCGGGAATACACGCGAATACACAAATTCCAAAATTAGTTGGATGTGCTCGCCGTTATGAGCTTACCGGGGATTTGTCTGATAGAGAATCGGCTGAGTTTTTCTGGGATCGTGTTGTAAATCATCACTCCTATGTTACAGGAGGTAATTGCAATCATGAGTATTTTGGGGAGTCGGATCATTTGCGCAACCGCCTTAGTCAAAATACCACTGAAACATGTAATGTGTACAATATGTTGAAGCTGTCCCGTCATCTTTTTGAGTGGGATGCCGCTCCTGAAGTTGCCGATTTCTATGAAAGAGCATTATTCAATCACATTTTATCCTCTCAGCACCCTGTTGATGGTCGGGTGATCTATAATTTGTCATTGGAAATGGGAGGTCATAAGGTATATCAGGATCCGTATTGGTTTACATGTTGTGTGGGCACAGGAATGGAGAATCATTCAAAATATGGAGCAAACATTTATTTTCACAACAATAATGAATTATATGTGACTCAATTTATTGGTTCTGAATTAAACTGGAAAAGCAAAGGTGTGATTGTAAAACAGACAACTGTTTACCCAGAAGAACAAGGAACAAAATTGGAGTTTAACTGCGAAAAACCAAGCAAATTTGTGCTTAAGTTACGCTACCCAAAATGGGCTGAAAATGGTGTGGAGATTTATATCAATAAGGAAAAGATATCTGTGGATCAAAAGCCGCAAAGTTTTATTTCCATTGAAAGAATCTGGAAAAATGGAGATGTATTGGAATATAAGATGCCTTTTACACTTCGTTTGGAAACCATGCCTGATGACAGCAACCGTGTTGCAGTTATGTATGGTCCAATGGTAATGGCTGGTGAATTAGGCCCGGAAGACGATCCAAAAGCAACTGATGCAATGTATGTGCCTGTAATTATGACAGAAGATAGAGATCCTTCGAATTGGTTGAGTTCTGTTGAAGGAGAAGTAAATACATTCAAAACCGACTCGGTTGGATATTTGCATGATTTTGTTTTGAAGCCATTCTATAAAGTGCATGATGTAAGGTATTCTGTATATTTTGATATTTTCAACCAGGAATCATGGGCGAAATACCAAAAGGAATACCAAGCTAAACAAGCACAGAAAAAGAAATTGGAAGAAATGACAGTTGACTTTTTCCAACCAGGAGAAATGCAGCCCGAACGGGATCATAATTTTACAAGCGAAAAATCATCCGTTGATGTGATAAAAAATAAAAGATCCCGTGTTGTTAACAGAGGTGGTGTAATGTCCTTCGAAATGGGATTGATGAAAGGAAATCGATTGGCTTTGGCTGTTGAATATTGGGGCGGAAGTACCGGTGCTAAAACATTTGATATCTTGATTGACGGAAAATTACTTGCTACAGAAAATATCGCAGATAAAAAGCCGGGTGAATTCGTTGATATCTTATACCAATTGCCCGATGATATTTGCATGACCAAAGATAAAGTGTTGGTTACATTTAAACCTCACGAAGGGCATAGAGCAGGACCGGTATTTGGTGTAAGAACTGTTAAGCAATAAATAAGGAAAGAATATTTTAGTTAGTTTTTAATGGTGGATAGTTCTGAAAACTGCAAATCTCAAAAGAGAGATTTGCAGTTTTTTTTTTGTCTGTGAGAGGATATTTTTTTTCAATAAAATGACTTATAACACATGCTTGTTACTTTTTTAAACAATAGTGATAGTCCAAAGCCTAAAGAATAGACAGATTTGAGTCATATTTTTTAACCCAAAAATAACATTTATGAAAAAAATTGTCATCCCCCCTCAACAGCTTGGTAATAAAAACAGCTGTTTAAGGTTTTTACTTGTTTTAGTGATTTTTATGTGCTTATCTGGGCAGGTTTTCTCCCAAAAACTTGCTCAAGGTTCTGTCGTCGATGATTCTGGAGTTCCATTACCGGGTGTTTCTGTATTTATTGATGGAACAACCGTTGGCACAGTGTCCGATATCGATGGTAAATTTATGATTCAGGCATCTGCTGGAGATGTAATTCATTTCTCATTTATTGGATTTAAAGATCAGAAGGTTGAGTATACTGATCAGGTATTAAGCATTGTTATGAGTCCGGATGTTTTTGGACTGGATGAAGTTGTTGCAATTGGTTATGGTAGTGTTAAAAAAGGAGATGTTACCAGTGCTATTGCATCCGTTAAGTCTGATGATTTTATTAAGGGAGCTGTAAAAGATGCTGCTCAATTGATTCAAGGAAAAGTTGCGGGTTTAACCATTGCAACACCTTCAGGAGATCCAACAGAAGGTGCGGCAATCATGTTGCGTGGAAATTCCTCATTGTTAGGAAGTTCTGCTCCTTTGGTATTGGTTGACGGTGTTCCGGGAAGCCTTGAATCTGTTGCTCCGGAAGATATTGAATCTATCGATGTATTAAAAGATGGATCGGCTTCGGCAATATATGGTACCCGTGGAACAAATGGAGTTATCATTATTACAACAAAAAGAAGCACTAAAGGTATGGAACCTACCATTTCCTACGATGGTTATGTCTCAATTGCATCTATCAGCCGAAAGCTCGATTTTATGAATGCTGAAGACTTAAGAGCAAAGTGGAATGAAGGTTATTCGTTTACAGGAGCTAATTTGGAAGATTATGGAGCCAATACAGATTGGCTGGATGAAATTACAAGAAAAGCTGTCAGCCATGTTCATAATGTTGTTTTTAGAGGTGGCACTAAAAATACAAGTTTAACAGCCTCACTTAATTATAAAAATAATCAAGGTGTTTTTATTAAAACAGATAATGAAAAATATACCGGTCGTATTGATGTTAGTCACAGCATGTTTGATGGTAAATTAACTGCAGATATCGGGACTATAATCAGCGAACAGAATTTTTGGGCAGGAGGTTCTGATGAGGGGTATAGTTTTAATAAATACGTTTACCGACAGGCATTAATCCGAAATCCGACTGAACCAATTAAAAATGAAGATGGTCGTTGGTATGAGCGCGATGTGTATTTTTACGATAATCCTGTTGCGTACCTGAAAGAATCTGATGGTGAAAACAAGTACCGTAATGTGAGATTTAAGGCCAGTTTAACTTATAAATTATTTGAAGGGCTTAATGTAAAGGGAATGTACACCAGAAAAAGCAATTCAAACATTCGCGGATATTATGAAACTAAAAATCATGTATCAACCACTAAGTATGGGTCAGAAGGTTTTGCTTCCCGTGGTACCGAAAATTATTTGGGTAACTATACAGAGCTAACTGTAAATTATAAGAAAGTGATAGCCGGGGATCATAATTTATCTGTTCTTGCTGGTTATAATTATGAAGACAACATGACGGAAGGATTCTGGGCCAACAACAAATACTTTCCTACTGATGGATATACGTACAATAATCTAGAAATTGGAAGTGGTTTGACCAAAGGAGAAGCCGGTATGGATAGTTATAAATACTCTGATAAATTGATTGCTTTCTTTTCCAGAGTAAGTTATTCTTTTGCCAATAAGTATTTATTCATGGCAAGTCTTCGTAGAGAAGGTTCTTCCCGGTTTGGTAAGGATCATAAATGGGGAAATTTCCCTGGAGTTTCTTTAGGATGGAGAATGTCTGAAGAAGATTTTGTTAAAGAAATTAACTGGATTGATAACTTAAAATTACGTGCTGGTTTTGGTGTTACCGGTACTAATGTGGCAGATTCTTACAATTCTTTAAGTAGTTTAAATTATAGCGATTATTTTTATTCCAATAAAGAATGGGTTCGAAAGTTAGTTCCTGCCCGAAATGATAATCCTGATTTGCGTTGGGAGAAAAAAGAGGAAATTAATATAGGACTTGATTTTGGATTATTAAATGGTAGAGTTAGCGGAGCTTTTGATTTTTATAACAGAAAAACCAAAGATGCTTTATGGAATTACGATGTTCCAACACCACCATACCTGTATGGCAGCATCATGACAAATGTGGGAGAAATTAAAAATCAGGGTTTTGAAGCTTTGATTAATGTGACTCCTATTAAAACACCAAACTTTGAGTGGAAAGCTAATATGACCTTTTCAACCAACAAAAATGAATTGGTTTCTTTATCAAATGACAAGTTTAAAACCACAAATGATTTTTTCTATCCGGAAGATGGTTATACCGGCGAGCCGATTCAAACAACAACTCATATTGTGAAAATAGGGGGCGAAATAGGAAATTTCTATGGATTAAAGAGTGTTGATATCTCAGACGATGGCATTTGGATAATAGAAAAACCTAATGGTGAAAGAATTTCTGCAGCAGAATCATCAACAGATGATCGTCAGGTATTGGGGAATGGAATTCCAAAATACTATGCCAGCTGGAACAATAGCTTTCGATACAAAAACTTTGATTTGAACATAAACATGAGAGGAGCATTTTCTTATCAAATTTTAAATTTTTCTCGGATGTTTTATGAAAATCCAAAGATTGCATACAACACCTTAAATTCTTCTTATGATAAAGTTTATGGAAAAGCTGTATTGAATGATGATCAGCGTTATGTAAGTTATTATGTTGAGGATGGTGATTATTGGAAAATTGATAATATTACCTTGGGATATACTGTAAATCTTAAAAATAAAGATGTTTTCAAAAATCTAAGGGTTTACGTATCAGGATTGAATCTACACACTTTTACTGGTTACAAAGGGATTGATCCTGAGGTGAAACAAACAGGTTTAGCTCCGGGTAATGATGAACGAGACAAGTATCCTACTACAAGAACATTTACATTTGGTGTTAACGTAACCTTTTAAACTTGGAATCATGAAATTAATATATAAAAAAGAACGTATATATGTAAAACCGGCATTTACTGGTTTTATTTTATTGCTTGCAATTTTGTTTGGAGGCTGTGTTAAATTGGATGAGGAAGTTTATTCTGAAGTATTGGAAGAAACTTTTACGGCAACCGAAGCTGATGTAACAGCATTAATCGCTTCTGGTTATACCCCGCTTCGTTACATTATGGGGTGGCAGGGCTTATTTGATATTCAGGAGGAACCTGGTGATATTATTATTACTCCAACAAGACCAAATGGATGGGATGATGGGGGAACTTATAAACGAATGCACTTTCATACATGGGATAACGAACAATGGCAATGCCGAAACACCTGGCTGACCTGTTATGAGGCGATAAATAATGTAAATCGGGTGATGTCTCAAATTCAAAGTGGATCACTTCCAATTGAAGAAGAACAATCAGTAAAAGTATTAGCAGAGTTGCGTGCATTGCGTGCATTGTGGTATTCAATTCTTTGTGATACTCACGGAAATGTTCCTCTTGTTATTGCTTATAATGATGAATTGCCTAAACAATCTTCAAGGGCAGATATTTATAAATTTATCATTGATGAGTTAACTGATACTGATGTTATTGAGAATTTAACCGAAGTTGTAGATCAAACGACATACGGGCGTATCACAAAATGGGCTGCTTATCAGCTATTGGCCAGGATGTATATAAATGCAGAAGTGTATAGTGGCACTGCAGAGTGGGAGAAATGTATTCTTGCTTGTAACAAAGTGATTGCTTGTGAGAAATATGATCTTGAATCAAATTATAAAGATATTTTTAAAGTTGATAACGAAGATTCTGATGAAATAGTTTTTGCTGTTCCTTATGACAATAAAAATGGAACTGGCTGGAATGCGCACATGAAACAGCTACTGCCTGCACATCGTGATGTTTTTAATATGACAGCGCAACCATGGGGTGGTTCAAGTGCAAATCCTCAGTTTATTAATAGTTATAACCCTCAGGATAAGCGATTTGATGCGACATGGTTACATGGTGATCAGCTTAATGCGACTAATGGGAGTGTTGTAATGACTTTAGTCAACAAAATGCCTAGTATTTATGATTGCGAATTTGAGGAAGGTTATCGTGTTTGTAAATATGAAATTGAAGCTGGATGTAAAAGTAACATGAGTAATGATTTGCCTTATTTTAGATATGCAGATGTATTACTCATGAAGGCTGAATGCCTGCTTCGTACAGGAAAAAGTGATGAGGCAGCAGTTTTGGTTAGTGAGGTGAGAACACGTGATTTTGACGATATTAACGATGCAAAGGTAACCGGAGCTGAATTGTTGGGAAATACAACCATTCAATATGGAACATTGGCCGAAGATGGAACAATCGATTCTCCCGGAGATCAGTCTGCTGTATTGTATGGTAGGTTTTTAGATGAATTGGGTTGGGAGTTTGCTGCTGAATTCAGACGTAGAACAGACATGATTCGATTTGGTGTATACCAAACAAAAAGCTGGTACAATCATGAACCTCAAGGGGCGCATACGATCCTTTTTCCAATTGGACTGGAAGAACTGAATACCAATTCAAATTTGGTTCAAAACCCTGGGTATACCGGAGGTTAATGACCTTTAGAATAGAATAACATATCGCAAAATCATTTTAAGGTTCTTTTGAACATAGAATGTTTTTGCGATTTTCTTGTAAGTTGGTTTATAATCTTTTTTACTTAGGGGATTCATCTGTAAATAAATAATTTCATCGAACTGAAAAAATATTGAAAATGATAAGAAAGTATTTTTTAATTTTGATTGTTTTTCAGGTATTTCAAGGATACAGTCAAAAATTTGAGGAGTTAGCACTTACGCCTCCAATGGGATGGAACAGCTGGAATAAATTTGGCTGTAATGTAAGCGAAAGTCTGATTATGGAAATGGCTGATGCAATGGCCGAAAGAGGAATGCGGGAGGCTGGTTACGAATATTTGGTGATTGATGATTGCTGGCAGGTTGGTCGCGACAGTCTTGGAAATATTATTGCCGATCCGGAACGGTTTCCGTCAGGAATGAAAGTACTTGTTGATTATGTGCATAGCAAAGATTTAAAATTTGGCATTTACTCCTGCGCCGGATCAATGACCTGTCAGTCTCGTCCGGGCAGTCGTGGATATCAGTTTCAGGATGCGCGTACTTATGCATCGTGGGGCGTAGATTATTTGAAATACGACTGGTGTTTCGATGAGGGACAAAAAGCCGAAGCCGCCTACAAAACAATGAGTGATGCTTTAAAGGCATGCGGAAGACCAATTGTATTTTCTATTTGCGAATGGGGCGAAAGTGAGCCTTGGAAGTGGGGGAAAGGAATCGGACATTTGTGGAGAACAACGGCCGATATTCGGGATTGTTACCAATGTACTTTTGATTGGGGCGGGCTTGGAATTCTCGACATCATTGATAAACAAGCTGATTTATATGAATTTGCAGGTCCCGGACATTGGAATGATCCTGATATGCTGGAAGTGGGAAATGGAGGCATGACACCGGATGAAAATAAAACACACTTTTCGATGTGGGCCATGTTGGCCGCACCATTGATGGCAGGAAACGACCTGCGAAATTTGGATAAGGGAACAGCTGAAATTCTTATGAATGAGGAGGTAATAGCAATTGATCAGGATTCAGATGGGCACCAGGCCAGAAAATTTATGGACATGGGCGAATATGAAATCTGGGCAAAACCTCTTGCTGACGGAGAAGTGGCTGTTTGCTTTTTAAACCGTACTGATGAAGTCTGGAAACTGGATTACGACTGGAAAAAACAGACGATGTATTTTGCCACAGATGTTAGTATCCATCGAAATGTATATAAAGTAAAAGATTTGTGGGAACATAAAATTATTGGGAAAACCAATGAAAATCTTGTTAAAGAAATTCCTCCTCATGGAAGCTTGTTGGTTCGCTTGATGAAGTTAAATAAATAATAAAAAACATTATAAATGAAAAAAATTCTTATTCTTATCGCGGTTTTGATGCCTTTGTACATGGCATCTGCAAAGAATGAAAAAACGGATCAGTCAGGGCAAAAAATATTTACTATTACATCTCCGCCTTCCGGTTTTAAATTCGATTCATTCTATAAAAAGTATGTTAACGTGAATGGAATTCATATTATGAGCTCCAATAAGGTTCCTGATTCCGCTTTTTATGTAGCTTGTAATATTGTCGATTTTATGACTAAAAGTTTGCCGGGTGAAGTTTTGAATCAGATGGTTAAAGAAAATGCCCGGCTTGCAATTATGGCTCGCTACGAAGGGACAACAGATATTCCGGAACATGCTCATTTGGCTCAGGACACTACATTGAACTGGGATTTGAGAGCCCGGGGACTTGGCGGTGATATGGAACTGCCGTTAACATCTTGTGCTGAAGAGAATCTGCTTGCTTATCAGATTGATAAATATCATGCTGAAGATATTTTGGTTCATGAATTTGCACATGCAATTCATTTGATTGGAATTGCACCAATCGATTCTACATTCAACAATTTACTGCAGGAAAAATTGGATAACGCCATTGCTAAAGGGAAATACAAAAAAATGTATGCCGCTACTAATATATATGAATACTGGGCCGAAGGAGTTCAGAACTGGTTTAATGTGAATGCCGAAGTTAAGGTTCCTGATGGAAAACACAATTGGGTGAATACCCGGGAAGATATGAAGAAATACGATCCGGATTTGTATGAAATTGTTGCGCGGTATTTTCCTGAATTCGAAAAAAGTCCATCCCGTCATTCTACAGCCAATTTATATCGGGAATAGGAAAAGAAAAAATTGGTTGCTGAATTAGGAGTGTGAAAGCCTTTAATAATTTAATAATGTACATCATACTATTAATTAAAAACAAATGAAAGTTCAGAAAATAACGATCATTATATTTTTACTGCTTTGCGCAGGAAATATATTTGCACAGGGAGAGTTGAAAGACTATCAGGAAGCTGAAAAGTGGCTTTACTATAATTCCCGGGCTAAAATTTATAATGCAGGAATTCAACCCAACTGGATTGGTAAGGGAGATTCATTATGGTATTCAACCAAAACAAGAAAAGGGAATGAGTATTTTTTGGCAGACTTAAAAAAGAAACAAAAAACACCTTTGTTTGATCATGAGAAACTGGCAGAAAAAATTTCCGGTTTTTTGCATAAAGAATACAAAGCGTATGATTTAAAATTAACCGGACTTAGTTTAAAGGGTAGAGATACATTAAAGTTTACTGTAGACACTTCTTGTTTTAAAATCAATTTAAAAAACTATCAATTAAAATTGGCAGTTAATCCCGAAAAAAGAAATATAACTGAGGTGCCTGCTCCAAACAACAAACAAATTGCATTTATAAAGGATTATAATATCTATCTGAAAGATAAAGATGGGAGTAACGAAGTGCAGTTGAGTAAAGATGGGTGTGAAACACTTAGTTATGGCAATTCCATTCCGTGGGAATTTGTGCGAAATGAAAGCAAAAAGCAAGATGTAGAATACGGAATAAGTGCGTATTGGTCTCCTGACTCAAAATATCTTATTTGCAGCAAATTTAACCGTAAAGAAGCTCAAAATTTATATATGTATCACAGTGCTCCTGAAAAAGGATTGCGGGCCGAAGTATACTCTTATGAACGTGCACTTGCGGGTGATACATGTCTTGCTAAAACTTCGTATGTTATTTTTAATATCGAATCGGGTAAACAAATAGAATGCGACCTTCCTGAATATGCAAGCTTTTTAGAAGGTGGTTTTGAATGGAAATCTGATACACATGCTTATATCATTCGCTACCAAAGAGGTTATCAAACAAGGGAATTAATTGATGTAAATGTTGAGACAGGGAAAACCAGAACCGTAATTTCCGAAACCGCTGACACCTATGTGGATGTAAATATGCTTTTGTACCGGATAAATAAAACCAGTAACAAAATTATTTGGTCATCGGAGAAAGAAGGATGGAATCAATTGTATTTGTACGATTATGAAACCGGTAAGCAAATAAATAAAATCACCAAGGGTGAATATGTGGTCCGCGAAATCTGTAAAGTGGATGATAAAAAGGGGAAAATATATTTCACTGCCTGTGGTATCGAAAAAGGCGATCCATATTACACGTATTTGTATTCAATCAACATTGATGGCTCAGGATTGAAATTGCTGAGCCCTGAAAATGCAACTCATACCTGTTCAATAAGTCCGAATGGTAAATATGTATTCGATGATTATTCGCGGGTTGATTTGCCAAACCATTTTTTAATTCGAGATGCGAAAAATGGAAATAAGATTTTGGATATTGCACAGCTTGATATTGAGGACCTTGTTGCAATGGGATGGAAAGCTCCGGAGATGTACAAAGTAAAAGCGAGAGATAACAAAACAGATATCTATGGAGTGATTTATCGTCCTTTTAAGATGGATTCTACAAAAAGGTATCCGATAATAGATGGAACTTATTCTGGTCCGCAAACAATTCGAACACCTAAATCATTTACTTCGGCCTTGTACAGTATGGATGTGTCATTGGCACAAATCGGTTTTGTGGTGATTACGGTCGATGGATTGGGCTCTGCTTACCGGTCCAAAAAATTTCATGATTTCTCTTATAAAAACCTTGGCGATATAGGTGCTCCCGATCATATCAAAGCCATCAGGGAAATGGCGGTTAAATATCCATATATCGATATCGAAAATGTTGGAATTTATGGTCATTCGGCCGGAGGATACGATGCGGCACATGCACTGTTAACTCATCCTGATTTTTACAAGGTTGGCGTTTCTTCTGCCGGGAATCACGATCACAGAATTGCCAAAGCATGGTGGCCCGAATTGTACATGGGTTTTCCGGCAGGGAAACATTACGACGAGCAATCCAATTTGTCTTTAGCTGATAAACTGCAAGGGAAATTGATGCTGGCGCATGGTAACATGGACAACAATGTAAATGCGGCTTCATCCATGCGAATGGCAGATGCCTTAATAAAAGCCAATAAAGATTTTGAATTGCTGTTGGTACCGGAATGCGATCACAGCAGTCTTTATTACAATAAATATTTCATCAGGAAACGCTGGGATTATTTTGTGAAGAATTTGTGGCACAAAGAAGCTCCTGATTGTTACGAGATAAAAAAATAAATTGTAATTATTTAGTATATATATCATAGGTAATTGACGCCCACTGCTTTAATGGAAAGAAGTGGGCGTTTTATTTGAAATAATAGGCGCTGAATAAGGTTGAACTTAATTTCATTGTTGCTAACAATATGACCGGGAATAGTCGCTTATTTTTTTATGTTTTTTGTAGTTTGACGGGAAAAAAGTGACTTAGCATAAATAAAAAAATACTGTTTTTTACACGAAATGTTTAAAAAAAATTACACATTTTTGTTTAAATTCTGTAATAAAAATCTTTTATAAATGGAAACAATCATCAAAGTAAATTCTATTTCGCAACTGCATAGTATGTTAGCGGTTGCCCCTCCCCAGCATCCTTTAATCAGTGTGATTGATGTGTCGAAATTGAAAATAACAGAAGAGTTAGTCGGTGTTAAAGTTAGTGCTGATTTTTATTATATCGGGTTAAAAAATGCCGATTGTGCTTCTCATTATGGGAAAAATGATTACGATTTTGATAAAGGAGTATTGGCATTTACAGCTCCGCAACAAGTTATTGCAGCAAAATCGACCACTGATTTTGATCAGGAACATGGCTGGATGTTGTTCTTTCATCCGGATCTGATTAGAGGAACTTCTTTGGGTGATAACATTGACAATTATTCATTCTTTAATTACGATACTCATGAGGCATTGCATTTATCAGATAATGAAAAGGAAACATTAAATGACTGTATTCAAAAAATAATAAGAGAATGCAGCTTGAGTACTGATAACCATAGTCAACGAGTTATCGTTTCATGTTTGGAGTTGCTCTTAAATTATTGCCTGAGATTTTATGAAAGACAGTTTGAATCCAGAGCAATCCAGAATAAAGATATCCTGGTGAAAGTTGAAAATGTACTAAAAGAATATATGCAACCAGAGTTGCTTGAGAAGTATGGGTTGCCTAAAGTTTCATACATAGCGGAAAAAGTAAATCTCTCGCAAAATTACCTTAGTGACTTATTGAGAAAAGAAACCGGCAGAAGTGCCAAAGATCATATTGATAGTGTTCTAATTGACAAAGCAAAATCACGCCTTTTATTTACTCAGGACTCTGTTTCCGAAATTGCATATTCATTGGGATTTAAATATCCGCATTATTTTGGTCGCTTATTTAAAACAAAAACAGGTCTTACACCTCAGGAGTACCGAAAATTGACATAAAATAACATAGTTGATCTTTAAAAACAAAAGAGGCTGTTGTGCAAACCGAGCATAACAGCCTCTTTTGTTTTTCCAATTCTCCCAAAATAGTGGTTTTGTGTTGCGAAATCGGTGATTTGTGTTGTCAATACAGTGATTTATGTTGTTGTAACCTCTGGCCAACTTGTATATTTGAACATAGAAAGTTGATTTTAATACGGTGTCTATAGGTTCTAATTCGGAGATTGTTTGTCAGTATCTGTAAGTGTCTTATTCACTTTCATCCAAACAGGCAACAATCGAATAGAAGATAATATCTACAACCTTAACCATTGATTTCATAATTAAAAACCCAATATAATGAAGCCTAACTATTTCTCACTTTTGAAAATCTGTTTTTTATTTTTATTGATGGGGCTAAACCCGTTATATGCAGTCGATAATCCACCAGTAATGAATGGAAATGATACTTCTCCAAAGTATTATACCGAAACAAATACTCCGGTAACTGTATTCCCAAACTTTACCATTACCGATGCTGAAGGTGATAATATTAAAGGATTAACCATATCTTTTAATTCTACCGGCCATCACAGCGACCAGGATAATCTTTCATTTATTAATCAAAGCGGAATAACCGGAAGTTTTGATAAAAATACCGGAATCCTTAAATTAAGTGGAGATGCCTCACCCACTAATTACCAGGCCGCTGTACGCAGCATTACCTATTCAAATGATGCTGCCGCCGGTTCTGCGAGCTATGACCAGCGCACAATGACCATTTCATTGGCCAATAGCGACTATTTCTCACAAGATGGAGGTTTGGGGAATGGGCACTTTTATCAGGTTGTATTAACAGCTAAGGGTTTCAATACTTCTTCGTCAGAAGCCAGTGCAAAAACATATTATGGCTTGCAAGGGTATTTGACTGCTATTACATCTGCTGAAGAAAATACATTTATCAAAAATAAAATACCTTCGAATATTGGAGCTGTGTGGCTTGGTGGTAGTGATGCAACTACAGAAGGTAGCTGGTTATGGACCGGCGGAACAGAATCCGGAACAAAGTTTTATGACAAAGGAACTAACGTAAGTACCGGTTATACAAACTGGTATCCGGGAGAACCCAATAACGATGGTGGTGAGGATTGTCTTCTGATGTACAAGGCAAGCCGCACAGCGGGAACATGGGGAGACGGAGCTAATACCACTGGCTTAAGCTATATTGTTGAGTATGGAGGAACACCCACAGATCCTGATATCAACCTGGCAATAACTACCAATTTGGATATGGTTCTTCCGAAAGCCCCCGGTGGTATTGTCGATAACCTTGAGCTTTGGCTTAATGCCGAAAAAGGGTTTACTTATACCAGTTCGACTAATGCCGAATGGATAGACCAGTCGCAAAATAAAATGGCGTTGAACGTTAGTTTAATACAATCCCCAAGCATTGGTACTGTAGCTCCAACTTTAGCTGAGAATTCGAATAATTTCAACTCAACCATTGCTTTCGACGGAGTGGGCACAGGATTGGCGTCCGCTGTTAATGCAGCCGATTTTGATTTTTCAGAAATGTCGGTTTTTTCAGTACAGCAGGTGGCTTCAGGTGTGTACTCTCATACCGTTTGGCACTATGACAACAATGGTTCTAACGATCTCGCTTTTTTTATAGACGGTAGCACTACTGGCAGCCAGTTCAACATCACAGTAAATAATTCGTCACTGGGAAATCTTACCACTCCTGTTTTGACTGATGATATCCCTCATCTTGTTGGATTTACGAGCAATGCTTCGTCTGCCCAAATTTATGTGGATGCAGCTACAGTGTTAAACGTGGGAGGTCGATCACAATTGGCCGCCAATGGAGCGCTGATGATCGGTCTTGACGCTGATGGAGCAGAAGCCCAGGATGGCGACAATCATTTAAAAGGAAATATTGGCGAAGTAATCATGTTTCGTAAAAAATTGTCCGATTTGGATCGACAGAAAGTTGAGTCGTATCTTGCTCTTAAATATGGCATATCGTTGACCGGGAATTACATAGCCTCAGATGGCATTACGAGTATGTGGACCGACGATAGTGACGGCTATAACAAGGACATTTTTGGTATTGGCCACGATGATGCCAGCGGCCTGAACCAAAAAATTTCCAAATCGGTTAACGCCGGAAGTATTTTGACCCTGTCACTGGATGCCGATTTTACTTCGGCCAGCAACGATGCTAGCCGAACTACTGAGCATACGAATGATCTGCAGTTTATAACTGTAGCCAACAACGGAGCTACTTTGACGGCTCAGTCCACCGAACTGGATGCTGCCTCAGGCTTTAACGTCCGGATAGGAAGAGAATGGAAGGTAGATGCCACCACCAACTTCTCTCAGAACGTAAATCTTAAATTTGATGGCTATGATAATGATTGGTCTTTGATTGCTACTACTAACGGAGATTTCTTTTCGGGTGTAACCACCGTAGGCGCCTTGAACGCCGATGGTGAAATTACAAATGTGTCCTTAAGCAACGGCGATTACCTTACCTTAGCTAAGATACAAAAGGCGCCGGGCGGAGTAACAAATGGCATTTCGCTTTGGATAAAGGCGAACGATCAGGTTTTTTCTGATTTGGGCGCCACTGAAGCTGCAAATAACAATACAATAGAACAATGGAGTGACCAGGGCCCTTATGGGAACAATGTTACTCAGGTAAATCCAGAAAAACCAATATATCTGGAAAATTCTTTAAATTTTAATCCGCAGGTATATTTTAATGGTACCACTGCCATGGATGGTGCGAGTTTAACAGGACTTCCTTCAGGTTCTGATGCCCGGTTGATGCGCGTGGTAGCAAGTCAAACAGCAGCTTTTACAGGAAATCATGTGCCTTTTGCCCATGGAACAGCAACCCAAAATCAAGCTCATGTAATAGCGGGTTCGGTAAATAGTAATAGTCTTGTTTATGGTTCATGGGAGGCTACAAACGATATAACCAGCAGTAGTTTTTGGACATTGAACAAACCACACATTATTGGCGGAGGTTTCGACGGCTCATCAACAACATATCTTCAGGCTGACGGGGTAACATTAACAACCGATACCGACGGTGCACCTCCAACCTGGAACACGGTGAACAGTCGAATGCGTATTGGAGCTGATATTGCAGATGTTACCGCCGAATTCTGGACAGGAAATATTGCGGAGGTCGTTGAATACAGTGCCAATATCTCCGTTAGCGACCAGCAAAAGATAGATTCATACCTCGCAATTAAATATGGTATTACCCTGAATCAAACTTCAGCTACCGATTATCTGGCTTCTGATGGTACTGTTATCTGGTCAGCTTCCGATAATACAGGCTATGTAACCGACATTTTTGGTATTGGTCAGGATGACGCTTCAGGATTAAATCAAAAGGTATCACAATCAGTAAATAACAGTAACAGCCCTATTCTGGCAACAACGAATGATTTTACTTCGTCAAACTTTGATGGAAGCAGAACGGTGCTTGGTGATGGGAACTTTATAATGATGGGACACAACAACGGCACCGATAATTCGTTTACTTCAAGTTTTAACGGTGGCACCAATAACCGTTCGGACCGTGTCTGGAAAGTAGATGAGACCCGTATAGTGGGTAATGTATATTTTGCTATACCAAAAACAGCGATAACGTTCCCTTCAGGAATACCTGTTTTGGTTGCATCTAATGACTTAACATTCAACAGTTCTGACGATATTGTTAATTTAGCTGATGATGGAACCTATTATTGGGCTTCGATAAATCCTGATAATGGAGCATATTTAGCCTTTGCATCAACAACACCAGGCTTTACGGTAAGCGAAACAACATTAACAATTGATGAAAATGCAGGAACAGGTACGTTCACAGTTGTTTTAGATGTTCAGCCATCCAACGACGTGGTTTTTGATGTTACGAGCGATAAAACGGTAGAAGCCACGGTAGATATGGTAACACTGATCTTTACATCGGCTAATTGGGACACGCCGCAGACGGTGACAGTTACTGGTTTGGATGACGATATCGACAGAGATGACACGGCAACAATCACTGTTGCCGTGAAGGATGCTTCCAGCGATGACCATTTCGATGCGCTGACCGATCAAACCGTAGGAATCACCCTGACCGATGATGATACAGCTGGTTTTATAGTTAGCGAAACAGCTTTAACAGTTGCCGAAAATGCAGGAACTGGTAGCTTTACCGTAGTTTTGAATGCAGAACCAACAAGTGATGTTGTTTTTGATATTTCGAGTGATAAAACGGAAGAAACCACGGTAGATAAGGCTACTCTGACCTTTACATCGGCTAATTGGAACACGCCGCAGACAGTAATAGTAACAGGTGTGGATGATGATATCGACAGAGATGACATGGCAACAATCACTGTTGCGGTGAAGGATGTTTCCAGTGATGACACTTTCGATGCGCTGACCGATCAAACCGTAGGAATCACCCTGACCGATGATGATGTGGCACCAACAGTTTCTACATCTGCGGTTTCTTCTATCACTTCAAGCTCAGTAACTATGGGAGGTGATATGTCAGATAAAGGTAGTGCTGATGTAACCGAAACCGGGGTTGTCTATTCTTCGATAAACGCATCTCCCGAGATAGGAGGAGCAGATGTAACGCAAGATTCAAATGGGGCAGCGACTGGAATTTTTAGTGAAACTATTGGTTCACTTGCTCCCAATACCACCTACAACTTTCAGGCGTATGCAATTAATAGTGCTGGAACGAGCTATGGTGGGGTGCAAAGTTTTACAACCAAACAAACTCAAACCATTACGTTTAATTCTCTTTCAGATAAAGCGTATGGTGACAGTGACTTTAATCCTTCAGCTGCGACAAGTAGTGGTTTAACGGTCTCTTATAGTAGTTCAAATACTTCTGTGGCTACTATTGTGGCCGGAAAGATTCATATTGTTGGAGTTGGTTCATGCACTATTTATGCTGACCAAGCCGGTGACGACACTTATGATGTGGCAACCCAGGTTTCGCAAGGATTAAACATCACTCAAAAAGCCATTACGGTTACAGCTGATGCAGGTCAGACAAAAGTTTACGGAGGTGCAGATCCGACTTTCACTTACACCACGTCAGCAACATTGGAAAGCGGTGACTCATTTAGCGGGGTACTTTCAAGAACAAGTGGAGAATCTGTAGGTTCCTACGCCATTTTACAGGGAACACTGACTGCCGGATCGAACTACGATTTAACTTTTGTGAGTAAAGATTTTAGCATCACTCAAAAAGCCATTACGGTTACTGCAGATGCATTACAAACAAAAGTTTACGGAGATTCAGATCCGACATTTACTTACACGGCATCTTCCGCATTGGAAAGCGGCGATTCCTTTAGCGGAGCACTGTCAAGAACAAGTGGAGAGTCTGTAGGTTCCTATGCCATTTTACAGGGAACACTGAGTGCAGGATCGAATTACAATTTAACTTTTGTGAGTAAAGACTTTAGCATCACTCAAAAATCCATTACGGTTACTGCAGATGCATTACAAACAAAAGTTTACGGAGATTCAGATCCGACATTTACTTACACGGCATCTTCCGCATTGGAAAGCGGTGACTCCTTTAGCGGAGCACTGTCAAGAACAAGTGGAGAGTCTGTAGGTACCTATGCCATTTCTCAGGGAAGCCTGAGTGCTGGATTGAACTACGATTTAACTTTTGTGAGTAAAGACTTTAGCATCACTCAAAAAGCCTTGACCATTACAGCCGAAGGCAAAAGCAAAGAGTACGACGGAGCAGTATACAGTGGATTTACTGTTACTTACGCTGGATTTATAAGTGGAGAAGATGAAACTGATCTGGGAGGAGCACTTGTTTATAGTGGAACAGCAACAACAGCAACCAATGTTGGAACCGGCTATGTCATCACTCCGGGCGGATTGACTTCATCCAATTATGCCATTACATTTGTTGATGGTTCATTGGACATTAGTCAAAAAGCCTTGACCATTACAGCCGAAAACAAAAGCAAAGAGTACGACGGAGCCGTATACAGTGGATTTACTGTTACTTACGCTGGATTTATAACAGGTGAAGATGAAACTGATTTATCAGGCACACTGGCATTCACGGGAACAGCAAGCACAGCAACCAATGTTGGAACCGACTATGTCATCACTCCGGGCGGATTGACTTCATCCAATTATGCCATTACATTTGTTGATGGTTCATTGGACATTACTCAAAAATCCTTGACCATTACAGCCGAAAACAAAAGCAAAGAGTACGACGGAGCAGTATACAGTGGATTTACTGTTACTTACGCCGGATTTATAACAGGTGAAGATGAAACTGATTTATCAGGAACACTTGTTTATAGTGGAACAGCAACAACAGCAACCAATGTTGGAACCGGCTATGTCATTACTCCGGGCGGATTGACTTCATCCAATTATGCCATTACATTTGTTGATGGTTCATTGGACATCACTCAAAAATCCTTGACCATTACAGCCGAAAACAAAAGCAAAGAGTACGACGGAGCCGTATACAGTGGATTTACTGTTACTTACGCCGGATTTATAACAGGTGAAGATGAAACTGATCTGGGAGGAGTACTTGCTTATAGCGGAACAGCAAGCACAGCAACCAATGTTGGAACCGGCTATGTCATTACTCCGGGAGGTTTGACTTCATCCAATTATGCCATTACATTTGTTGATGGTTCATTGGATATAACCCAAAAAGCAATAACGGTAACCGCTGATGCAGGTCAGACAAAAGTTTACGGAGATGCAGATCCGACATATACTTACATGTTATCTTCCGCATTGGAAAGCGGCGACTCCTTTAGCGGAGCACTGTCAAGAACAAGTGGAGAGTCTGCAGGTTCCTACGCCATTTTACAGGGAACACTGAGTGCGGGATCGAACTACGATTTAACATTTGTGAGTAAAGACTTTAGCATCATTCAAAAAGTCTTAACCATTACGGCGGAAGACAAAAGCAAAGAGTGCGACGGAGCCGTATATAGTGGATTTACTGTTACTTACGCTGGATTTATAACAGGCGAAGATGAAACTGATTTGGGAGGAGCACTTGTTTATAGCGGAACAGCAACAACTGCTACGAATGTTGGAACCGGCTATGTCATCACTCCGGGCGGATTGACTTCATCCAATTATGCCATTACATTTGTTGATGGTTCATTGGACATTACTCAAAAATCCTTGACCATTACAGCCGAAAACAAAACCAAAGAGTACGACGGAGCCGTATACAGTGGATTTACTGTTACTTATGCTGGATTTATAACAGGTGAAGATGAAACTGATTTATCAGGCACACTGGCATTCACGGGAACAGCAAGCACAGCAACCAATGTTGGAACCGACTATGTCATCACTCCGGGCGGATTGACTTCATCCAATTATGCCATTACATTTGTTGATGGTTCATTGGACATTACTCAAAAATCCTTGACCATTACAGCCGAAAACAAAAGCAAAGAGTACGACGGAGCCGTATACAGTGGATTTACTGTTACTTACGCCGGATTTATAACAGGTGAAGATGAAACTGATTTATCAGGAACACTTGTTTATAGTGGAACAGCAACAACAGCAACCAATGTTGGAACCGGCTATGTCATTACTCCGGGAGGTTTGACTTCATCCAATTATGCCATTACATTTGTTGATGGTTCATTGGATATAACCCAAAAAGCAATAACGGTAACCGCTGATGCAGGTCAGACAAAAGTTTACGGAGATGCAGATCCGACATATACTTACATGTTATCTTCCGCATTGGAAAGCGGCGACTCCTTTAGCGGAGCACTGTCAAGAACAAGTGGAGAGTCTGCAGGTTCCTATGCCATTTTACAGGGAACACTGAGTGCCGGATCGAACTACGATTTAACATTTGTGAGTAAAGACTTTAGCATCACTAAAAAATCCTTGACCATTACGGCGGAAGACAAAAGCAAAGAGTACGACGGAGCCGTATACAGTGGATTTACTGTTACTTACGCCGGATTTATAACAGGTGAAGATGAAACTGATTTATCAGGAACACTTGTTTATAGTGGAACAGCAACAACAGCAACCAATGTTGGAACCGGCTATATCATCACTCCGGGCGGATTGACTTCATCCAATTATGCCATTACATTTGCCGATGGTTCATTGGACATTACTCAAAAAGCCTTGACCATTACAGCCGAAGACAAAAGCAAAGAGTATGACGGAGCCGTATACAGTGGATTTACTGTTACTTACGCCGGATTTATAACAGGCGAAGATGAAACTGATTTATCAGGAACACTTGTTTATAGTGGAACAGCAACAACAGCAACCAATGTTGGAACCGGCTATGTCATTACTCCGGGAGGTTTGACTTCATCCAATTATGCCATTACATTTGTTGATGGTTCATTGGACATTAGTCAAAAAGCCTTGACCATTACAGCCGAAAACAAAAGCAAAGAGTACGACGGAGCCGTATATAGTGGATTTACTGTTACTTACGCTGGATTTATAACAGGCGAAGATGAAACTGATTTGGGAGGAGCACTTGTTTATAGCGGAACAGCAACAACTGCTGCGAATGTTGGAACCGGCTATGTCATCACTCCGGGCGGATTGACTTCATCCAATTATGCCATTACATTTGTTGATGGTTCATTGGACATTACTAAAAAATCCTTGACCATTACAGCCCAAAACAAAAGCAAAGAGTACGACGGAGCCGTATACAGTGGATTTACTGTTACTTACGCTGGATTTATAACAGGTGAAGATGAAACTGATTTATCAGGCACACTGGCATTCACGGGTACAGCAAGCACAGCAACCAATGTTGGAACCGGCTATGTCATTACTCCGGGCGGATTGACTTCATCCAATTATGCCATTACATTTGTTGATGGTTCATTGGACATTAGTCAAAAAGCCTTGACCATTACAGCCGAAAACAAAAGCAAAGAGTACGACGGAGCAGTATACAGTGGATTTACTGTTACTTACGCTGGATTTAGAACAGGCGAAGATGAAACTGATTTATCAGGCACACTGGCATTCACGGGAACAGCAAGCACAGCAACCAATGTTGGAACCGACTATGTCATCACTCCGGGCGGATTGACTTCATCCAATTATGCCATTACATTTGTTGATGGTTCATTGGACATTACTCAAAAAGCCTTGACCATTACAGCCCAAAACAAAAGCAAAGAGTACGACGGAGCCGTATACAGTGGATTTACTGTTACTTACGCCGGATTTATAACAGGCGAAGATGAAACTGATTTATCAGGAACACTTGTTTATAGTGGAACAGCAACAACAGCAACAACAGCAACCAATGTTGGAACCGGCTATGTCATTACTCCGGGCGGATTGACTTCATCCAATTATGCCATTACATTTGTTGATGGTTCATTGGATATAACCCAAAAAGCAATAACGGTAACAGTTGATGCAGGTCAGACGAAAGTTTACGGAGATGCAGATCCAACATTTACTTACACGGCATCTTCCGCATTGGAAAGCGGTGACACCTTTAGCGGAGCACTGTCAAGAACAAGTGGAGAGTCTGTAGGTTTCTACGCCATTTTACAGGGAACACTGAGTGCAGGATCGAACTACAATTTAACTTTTGTGAGTAAAGACTTTAGCATCACTCAAAAACTCTTAACCATTACGGCGGAAGACAAAAGCAAAGAGTACGACGGAGCCGTATACAGTGGATTTACTGTTACTTACGCTGGATTTAGAACGGGCGAAGATGAAACTGATTTATCAGGCACACTGGCATTCACGGGTACAGCAAGCACAGCAACCAATGTTGGAACCGGCTATGTCATTACTCCGGGAGGTTTGACTTCATCCAATTATGCCATTACATTTGTTGATGGTTCATTGGATATAACCCAAAAAGCAATAACGGTAACAGTTGATGCAGGTCAGACGAAAGTTTACGGCGAATCCGATCCGACTTACACCTACATTGCAGCACCGGGATTGGAAAGCGGCGACAGCTATAGCGGAGCACTATCAAGAGCAGCAGGAGAGTCTGCAGGTTCCTACGCCATTTTACAGGGAACACTGAGTGCGGGATCGAACTACGATTTAACATTTGTGAGTAAAGACTTTAGCATCATTCAAAAAGTCTTAACCATTACGGCGGAAGACAAAAGCAAAGAGTGCGACGGAGCCGTATATAGTGGATTTACTGTTACTTACGCTGGATTTATAACAGGCGAAGATGAAACTGATTTGGGAGGAGCACTTGTTTATAGCGGAACAGCAACAACTGCTACGAATGTTGGAACCGGCTATGTCATCACTCCGGGAGGTTTGACTTCATCCAATTATGCCATTACATTTACTGATGGTTCATTGGACATTACCATTGCATCTCAAATCATAATTTTCAATCCTTTGGGAACAAAAGTTTATGGTGATGCACCATTTACAATTTTTGCAACAGGAGGTATTTCTGGTAACCCAGTTGTTTTTACTAGTTCAGATCAAAATGTTGCTGTTTGTTCGGGAGTTAATGGCGAAATTGTAAACATTATTGGAGTAGGTACATGTATGATTAACGCGAATCAGGCAGGTAACAGTAATTTCAATTCTGCAATTCAGGTTAGTCAAATACTCACAGTTAATAAATATATTGCCGGAGACACCGATGGAGATGGTGTTATCACAGATCCGGAAATAGCAGGAGACACTGATGGAGATGGTGTTATTACTGATCCGGAAATAGCCGGAGACACAGACGGAGATGGTGTTATTACTGATCCGGAACTTGCCGGAGACACAGACGGCGATGGTGTTATCACAGATCCGGAAATAGCCGGAGACACAGACGGAGATGGTGTTATCACAGATCCGGAAATAGCCGGAGACACAGACGGAGATGGTGTTATTACTGATCCGGAACTTGCCGGAGACACAGACGGCGATGGTGTTATCACAGATCCGGAAATAGCCGGAGACACAGACGGAGATGGTGTGATCACAGATCCGGAACTTGCCGGAGACACCGATGGAGATGGTGTTATCACAGATCCGGAAATAGCCGGAGACACAGACGGAGATGGTGTTATTACTGATCCGGAAATAGCGGGAGACACTGACGGAGATGGTGTTATCACAGATCCGGAGATTGCAGGAGATACTGACGGAGATGGTGTTATCACAGATCCGGAAATAGCAGGAGACACTGACGGAGATGGTGTTATTACTGATCCGGAACTTGCCGGAGACACGGACGGCGATGGTGTTATTACAGATCCGGAAATAGCCGGAGACACAGACGGCGATGGTGTTATCACAGATCCGGAAATAGCGGGAGACACAGACGGCGATGGTGTTATCACTTATCCGGAAATAGCCGGAGACACCGATGGCGATGGTGTTATCACTGATCCGGAAATAGCAGGAGACACAGACGGCGATGGTGTTATCACAGATCCGGAAATAGCCGGAGACACAGACGGAGATGGTGTGATCACAGATCCGGAACTTGCCGGAGACACCGATGGAGATGGTGTTATCACAGATCCGGAAATAGCCGGAGACACAGACGGAGATGGTGTTATTACTGATCCGGAACTTGCAGGAGACACCGATGGAGATGGTGTTATCACAGATCCTGAGATTGCAGGAGATACTGACGGAGATGGTGTTATCACAGATCCTGAGATTGCAGGAGACACCGATGGAGATGGTGTTATCACAGATCCTGAGATTGCAGGAGACACTGACGGAGATGGTGTGATCACAGATCCTGAGATTGCAGGAGACACTAATGGCGATGGAGTAATTGATGATTCTGAATCAACTGAAATCACTTTAAATCTGGTAAATGATGTTGATAATCCATTGAGTCTTTGTGATGATACTGAGGTTGAACTTGCATACACCGATTTAATCGGGAATCCAAGTCAATATAGAATCACATTCGAAGAATCAGCGAGTGCTGCAGGATTTCATGATATAGATTATACTGATATTATATCGAATTCAGGAGTGTTTCAATTTGCAGTTCCTGTTGGGGTTCCGGATGGTGTGTATGAAGGGAATCTGCAATTGAGAAATAACTTTGGGATAGAGTCTGTGGCTTATAAATTTCAGTTTATCGTAAATGTATCAGCAGAATATATTATTTCGAAGTATGATGATGTGGTGCTGTGTGACAACAGCAGTGAACGATTTGTAGCTTATCAGTGGTATAAAGATGGAGTTGCGGTTCCGGGTGCTGTTAATCAATTCTATAATGATCCTGATGGTCTGATTGGTTCGTATTCTTTGGATTTAATAACTATTGACGGACAGCATTTGACAACCTGCTCAAAGGAATTCAATATTCCATTAAATAAATCAATTAGTGTTTATCCTAATCCGGTAAGTAGTAATAGTAAATGTACTGTTCGTATGAATGGTTTTGACGAAGAGGAATTATTGGGAAGTCAATTGTCAATATTCAATTCGTTTGGAGCAAAAGTATTTTATACTGAAGATGTGATAAAAGAAAATGTATTACTGCTTCAATTGAAAAATGGAGTTTATGTTGGATATGTCACTACTGAGACGGGATCTAAGTATTCATTTAAAATTCTTATTCAAAAATAGCAGGTGTATCTTATCATGAGAAAAAAATTACAATCAACAGTATTCGTGAAAACTCAAGAAATCAATCAATGAAAAAATATAAAATACAGGTTCTAATAGGATTTTCCCTCTTTGTTTTTGGATCTGTTCAAGCCCAGAAAACAGATCAGTTTTTATCACTTGATATGGGTGGTGGACTGCATAGTATGCAATATTCTCTTCAAAATGGGAAAGTAAAAAGACAGTTTGGATATGGCTTCCATCTGTCTTACAGCTATTTTTTTAATTCACATTGGGGAGTGCAGACAGGTATTGGAATGCAGAAGTGTCGAAGTGAGGCAACCTTAAATTATCAGTCGAGTACCAGCGAAATTGATTCTGATGGCGATTCGTATGAGTTTCGTAACAGGTTTGATAACTGGCAGGAAAAGCAAGATGTTTATTTTGTTGACATTCCGTTATCCATACAGTATCAAAAGATGTTAGGGAAAAAGTTTGGGATTTTAGCTGGGTTAGGGGCTCAAATATCTATTCCTGCACAGGCTGCTTATGAAACAACAGGAGGTGAAATGGTAACCACTGCCTATTACAGTCAGTGGAATGTAGAGTTATACGATTTGCCGCAACATGGTTTAGGCTCGGTTACAACTAAATACAAAGGCGACATATCTTTAAATCCATCTTATTCTGCGATTGCAGAATTGGATGGGTTTTATCAAGTATCTGAGAAAATAGATGTGTATGCAGGATGTTATTGTAACTATGGTTTTACTAATTTAATAAGCCCTGAGAAAAAAATAGTTTATCAGCCAGACGGAGTCTACAATGGAATCTTAGCATCAGATCAGGTTTCTAAGGTTGATCTGTTGTCATTTGGACTTAAAGTTGGAGTCCGTTTCCGAATAAATAAGGTAAGGCGCAGTATTAGCAGGAAAAAAGGATCAATAAACGAGGCACAAACAGCAGAACATTCTGGTTCGTTGCTCCCAGCAGGTTCGGTAAAAGAAGAATTAGGTATTGAAGCAGCAAAAACAGGATCAATGAACGAGGTACAAGCAACAGAACATTCCGGTTTGTTGCTACCCGCCGATTCGGTAAAAGAAGAATTAGATATTGAACCAGTAAAATCAGAAATTAAAACCTCAGTTAATAAAGAAGAAACACCAATTGAAAAGGTAAGACAAATATCAGACTCTATGAATCTGGAGTTTAGTTTTAATTCTATAGAACTTATAAAAGAGCAAGATAGTAATTTCAAGATATTGAGTAATCTCTTGAAAGAAAATCAGGAAATACAGTTGCGAATAATTGGACACACATGTAATATTGCAGATTATGAAACAAATATGATAGTTGGTTTAAAAAGAGCAGAATATGTAAAGTCTAAATTAATTGAGTTGGGTGTTCCTCCTTTTCAAATGGAAATAGAAAGTAGGGGTTTAAATGAACCACTTTTTGAAAATACATCCGAAGAAAACAGAGCGAAAAATAGAAGAGTGGAAATAAAGGTTATCTCTAAATAATGAGGTTTTGTTGGATGAGCAGGAGAGAGAGGGATTATGCCTCTCTTTTTTGTTTTCGTAATGAGCACGTTAAGAATCCCAAACGGATACTTCTCGTCCCTTTTTCAATATTTTAAAATATGCTCAAAAAAAGAGAGTCTCAAATGAATGAAACTCTCTTTCTAGATTAGAATAATACAATTAACATCTTCGGGAGTTATTGATTTTAGTGTTATTTCCCCGAAGGAAACTCTTGTTTTTTATTCAATAGTGCTTCATCATTTGCGATCAATCATTTTCCCCAATCTAGATCATTGCATAAATGCCGCTAACTAATCCTTATGGTAGTTTATTTCAAGTAGATCCCATCTTTTTTCTAATTTTGATTATGAACCTAAAAACTTAGAGTAATCCTTTTCTTCTTTGATTGTCCAGCTAACTTCGGCATATGCAGCCAGTCTTGGAAATATCTGTAAATTTATTTTCTGAACTGTAGGAATCCATTCACTCCACATCTGACATCCCAGTCCCAGAATTTTGGAATCATATTTTGGATCCAGACCTTCGGGGATTGGGTCGAATGAATAGGCTTTAGTCAAGGGAATTGTTTCATACTCTTTTGCAACTGGATGATTCAAATGAACATGTTCGAATAATTTCTTCACCACTTTAAAAATTATCTGGCTTTAGAATGACTTTTATTAAAACCTTTAGTTAGAACGTTTATTAAAAAAAAACAGGAAGGAAGTCACTTCCCTGGGATCAGTCTGTTATTTTTAATACAGGTTGTAAATGGAAGATCGTTTGTGTGGTTTAATCCAATTTCCGATCTTTGCTGGATGAAATGTCAAAAATACTTTTAAAGCTTTTAAAAAAACTGGAGAGGCTGTTGAATCCAACACTGTTTATTATTTCGGTAATGTTACCTTTCTTGTTTTTGATCATTTGAACCACTTTTTAAGCCTGTGATTTCAGGATGTCTTTGGTTGATTGGTAATGGCATTTAGTTTGCGGTATAAATGCGTGAAACTAAGGTTCATTTTTGAGCTGATCATTTCAACGGATAAATCAGGATTACTAATAAACTAACTAACTAACAATATTTGATAAGACTAGAATGTAATGATGAAATTTAAATTGAAAATGTTTTTTGTATTGGCTCTTTGTGCGGGGCTTTTGTCGTGCAGTAATACAAATAATTTAGAGTATGCGAAAGGAAGAAATTCTTTTAATAAGGAATGGGAGTTTGTTAAAGATGTAAACAAATCGGTTGATGAATTGATGAATCGTAAAGACAAGGATTTTTCATGGGAGAAAGTTTCATTGCCTCATACTGCAAATATTGAACCTTTGGTGATTAAAGGCGATCAGTGGCAGGGAACTTGTTTTTACCGCAAATATTTTTCTCTTTCCAAGAATTTATCCGGGAAGCATTTGGGATTGTATTTTGAAGGAGCTATGCAGGTTGCAGAGGTATTTATGAATGGTAAACTGCTTTATACCAATCTGGGAGGTTACCTTCCTTTTTATGTAGATATTACAAAAGATGTTGAATTTGGAGCAGATAATTGTCTTCTTGTAAAACTGAATAATAAAGATAATCCTGTCGTTCCACCGGGGAAATCATTAAAAGTACTTGACTTCAATACTTATAGTGGAATTTACCGCAATGTTTGGTTGGATGTAAAAGATCCTTTGCACATATCGAACGAAATGGAGGTGAATCACATTGCTGCAGGAGGTGTATTTGTAACTTATAGTAATGTTAGTGAAGAGTCGGCTAAGGTTCATGCTCAGGTGGATGTAAAAAACGATTTAGCCACTGAAAAAGAAGTGGAAATTCAATTGGAATTAATTGATGAGACTAAAGCAGTAGTTGGGAGTTCTTCTCAAAAACAAGCACTAAAAGCCAATTCTACAGCAAAAGTAAACACGGATATAGAAGTTAAACAACCAAAACTTTGGTCGCCTGGTTCTCCGTCTCTTTATACTCTCAGAATTAAAGTATTGTTGAGGGGAGAGGAGTTGGAGACCAAAGATGTAAAAATAGGAATCAGAACATTTAGCATCACAGCAAAAGAGGGGTTTACAATAAATGGAAAAAGGCTGAATTTGCGGGGAACCAACCGACATCAGGAATATCCATATGTGGGATATGCTATTTCAGACAATGCCAATTACAGAGATGCCTGGAAAATTAAAATGGCAGGTTTCAATATTGTGCGTTTGTCGCATTATCCTCAAAGTCAGTCCTTTTTAAATGCTTGCGATGAGTTGGGAATATTGGTTATGGATGCCATACCTGGCTGGCAGTTTTTTGGGGATGAGGAGTTTCAGAAAAATGCAATTCAGGATGTACGTAAAATGGTTCGGGCTGATCGCAATCATCCTTCTGTAATAATGTGGGAATCTTCCTTGAATGAATCAGCAATGAATCAATCTTTTATGGAGAAGTCGCACGAAGCAGTTCATGAAGAATATCCCGGAACTGATGTTTATACCTGTGGATGGAAAGATTTTGCATACGATGTTTTTAATCCCGCCCGTCAACATGCTAAGCCTCCATATTATTGGAATAAGTATGAAAAAGACAAACCGTTTTTTGTTGCTGAATATGGCGATTGGGAATACTATGCCCAAAATGCCGGGTTCAATCAAAAAGCCTTTCAGGATTTGTCTGATGAAGAGCGGAACTCCAGACAGTTAAGAAGTTCTGGTCAGAAACGATTGTTGCAGCAAGCCTTGAATTATCAAGAGGCTCACAACAGTAATCTTCAGGGAAAAGCGATAGGTGATGCCAACTGGCTGATGTTCGATTACAACCGTGGCTATGCGCCGGATCTGGAATCTTCTGGAATCATGGATATTTTCCGTCTGCCTAAATTCGCCTATTATTTTTACAAAAGTCAGACAAATATCGGAGAATCAAAACTAAAACAGTTTGCCGAACCAATGGTGGCTATTGCCAATTATTACAATGATCCATCCTTTTTAAATGTGAAGGTGTACAGCAATTGCGAGGAAGTGGAGCTATTGGTAAATGGCAAAAGTGCAGGAAAACAAAAGCCTGATCAGGATAAAAACAGTACTCATTTAGCGCATCCTCCGTTTTCATTTCAGTTAACCTCATTTACGTCAGGTGAACTGGTGGCAAAAGGATATATGAATGGCAAAGTAGTATCCCAAGCAGTTCAGAAAACTCCGGGCGAAGCCGTGGCTTTGAAATTATGGATTGATGAAAGTGGTAAAAAATTAGCAAGTGGGTGCAACGATCTTGTGTTTGCATATGCTGCGGTAGTTGATAAAGAGGGTAACATACTTCCTTTGGCTGAAAATAGTATCCAATTTATGATTGATGGAGAAGCAGAGATTATTGGAGCAAATCCTGTTGATGCCGAAGCCGGAATAGCAACTGTTTTGCTGAAGGCAGGAGACTTATCAGGCGATATTAAACTAACAGTTGTGTCGGAAGGTTTACTTGAAGGTACTTTAGAGGTTCATATCGAATAGTAGTATTATTAATGGCAATCAACAGTTGAACTGATATCACAAAAAAGTTACTTAAGCAACTAAAAATCAGCACCTTGCAATAGTCTCTCACGCTATATGTAGATATGATTCCCAAGGATAAATACGACAAATTAATAAGAATATATTTTATAATCTGTGATTATTACAACGAATTGCAATATTACTGTGAACGGTTCAGTAATAATAATACGCCAAAGTTTACTGATCAGGAAATAATGTATATACTAGCTGAAAAGGGGACCATTTAATAATTGAAAAGTATACCAGCTCAACTCATCAAAGAATGATTTTATCGTTCTTTAAAAAATGATAAGCATGTATACTGAACAGGAAATAATTTTACAGAGTTTTCGAGAAGGTAAAAGCCAACGTCAAATTTCAAGAGATCTTCACATTAGTCGCAAGACAGTTAAGAAGTATCTTAAATCTTATGAATCTACACTTTCAGCAGGAGAATCAACTACATTAAATCTTGTTGATCATCTATCTAAAAGATCAGGTTATGATTGTTCTACCCGCAAAAAGTATCGTTTAACATCTGATATTGAGCAGCGGATAGATAATTTATTAGAGGACAATAAGCTTAAGTTATTGGGTGGTTTACGTAAGCAGATGTTAAATAAAATTGATATTTACGCAGTCTTACAAAGCCAAGGATTTGATATCAGCTATAGTACAATATGTAATTACATTCGTAGTAAATCAGAAAAAACTCAGGTTAAGGAAGCTTTCATTCGTCAGTTATATCAGCCTGGAAGTTGTTGTGAATTTGATTGGGGAGAGATCAAATTAACTATTTCAGGAAAACTACGTCGTTTTCAATTAGCAGTATTTACTTCAGCTTATAGTAATTACCGTTTTGCAGCTATTTATCAGCGTCAGGATACTTTAGCTTTTATGGAATCCCATGTTGCTTTTTTCAGTTATACGGGAGGTGTTTATTCCGAAATGGTATATGATAACATGCGAGTTGCTGTGGCTAAATTTGTAGGTAAACACGAAAAGGAGCCCACTCAGGCACTACTTAATCTTCGAGGACATTATCAGTTTAGTCATCGCTTTTGTAATGCCTACCGAGGCAATGAGAAGGGACATGTTGAACGAAGTGTTGAATATGTGAGGCGAAAAGCTTTTGCTTTAAAAAGTGATTTTTCAAATATTGAGGAAGCGGATCTCTATTTGGCTCATATTCTTAAGACTATAAATGCCTCCAAGCAACAACTAACAGGCAGGAGTGCCGATGAGTTATTTGAAGAAGAAAAGCACCTGTTACTAAAAATATCTCATCCTCTTTCGTGCTGCGAAATGGTACAATTGCGTGTCGATAAATATGCGACTATTTGTTATCACACCTGCCGATATTCAGTGCCGGATAACCTTGTTGGCAAATTCGTATATGTTAAAATTTTCAGTTCCAAAATAGAAGTTTTTCAGGATAATACTTTAGTTTCCATGCACGATAAAACCTATGGTAAACACCAATGGATAATATCTATAGAACACTACTTGAATACTTTTAAGAGGAAACCGGGAGCATTGCTTGGCAGTATGGATCTGGCGAAGGAAGTATTTAAAAGAGCTTTATACTGTGCACTTTATTGATTGTCCTCGTGATTTTATTGATTTACTCCACTATTGCGATCAGCATCATATAGATGATCAAAAACTAGAGGTCAGTGTATCTCGATTATTAAAAAGCTGTAAAAATGGTGTTACATCAGAAAAAATAAAGGCTTTATTGGGCAATCAACCAACATCAAAGCCCAGTTTAGAATTTATACAGAATGAAACTAGTCATTTTGCAAAAAATCTATTAAAACAAGCCTCTAATTTATTCACTTCACAAGCACAATCATGATGACAGAAAAGGAAATTAACCAACAGATAACTATTTTGAGTAAAGAACTTCGTTTGCCTGTTTTAAGACGTGATTATAATATAGTGTCAGCAGAGGCCACAAAACAGCGACATAGCTATGAGATGTTTTTACTGAATTTAATGCAACGAGAGTATCAGCAGAGATTGGAAAATCGCAAGAAATCACAAATTCGTCAAGCTGGGTTTCCATCAAAATTGTATTTACAGGATTTAACAAGGAGTTTTTTACCCTTAGATGCTCAGGAAAAATTACCCCTGCTAGAAAAGCTTGATTTTATAGAATCAGGACAAAATATAATACTGGCGGGAAATCCCGGAACCGGTAAAACTCATATTGCCATAGGACTTGGATTAAAGGCCTGTCTGAATGGCTACAAGGTTTTGTTTACCTCTGTTCATAGATTATTGACTCAACTAAGAGAATCTCATTCTACCAGGATCTTAAGGCAGATGGAGATCCGTTTTGAAAAATATGATCTGGTAATCTGTGATGAATTTGGGTATATATCATTTGATAAGGCTGGTGCAGAACTACTCTTTAATCATTTGTCACTTAGAGCAGGTCGGAAATCAACAATCGTAACAACAAATTTAGGTTTTGATCGTTGGGAAGAAATATTTGGAGATCCGGTATTAACAGCTGCTTTAGTTGACAGATTAACACATAAAGCATATCTGGTAAATATGAATGGAGAATCATTCAGACTAAAAGAAACTATGGAAATAAACAAAAATTGAAATCAAAATCAAAGATTCTACTCTCAGTAGGGTACCCTACTGAGAGTAGAATGAAACTTTTTTATTAAATTGTTGTGGTATACTTTTCAATTAAAATACTGGTATACTTTTCGGTTACAATAAACAGAAATAATGACTATTTACCTTTATGCACTTCATCATCAAGGTCACACTAGAGTAAAACACATGTATCGGTTTGCTGATGAGTATTTAAGAACATGGTTTCCACATTTAGGAAGCTATCAAGCTTTTAACAAACGGTTAAATAGATTATATGGTGCATTTAATCGTTTAGTCAGCTTACTGCTTGAGAATCATGCTCCGGAAGATTGCCTGTTTGACCAGAGTCTTTTGGATTCAATGCCAATAATCACATGTTCCGGCAAGCGTCAGGGAAAGGTGGCACGGGAGCTGACAGACAAAGGGTATTGCTCAACAAAAAGCATGTACTACTATGGCATGAAGTTGCACGCACTGGGATTCAGGAGGATTGGTACATTGCCACACCCAGAACAATTGTTGTTGACGCCGGCTTCTGTAAATGATATTACGGTTTACAAGCAAGCTTGGGCTCAAATTGAAAATAGGTTTTTCTTTGGTGATAAAATTTATATGGATAAAGAACTAAACCAGAGTATGATTAAAAATTTAAACTCAGAAATGTTGACTCCTGTAAAAGCTGTAAAAGGCATGAACGACAGTATTAAAAAACGAATTAAAGCAGCTGATGATTTGTTTTCAACTGCAGTCTCTAGAGTTAGGCAGCCAATTGAGGCTCTGTTTAGCTGGCTTATCCAGAAAACAGATATTCAAAAAGCCAGCTTGGTAAGATCGCTCAAAGGTCTGCTTGTACATACATATGGGAAACTGGCTGCTGCTTTTATTAAACTAGCATTTTAACTATTGATTCGAATTACTTATTTAAATACAACAAACTCGCTCTTCCTTCGAGAAAAAAGTAAATCACAAGATTCAATAAAAGTAACTGTTGTAGCGTTCGAGAGTGTAAATCAAAATCCCCGAGCAACATTAATGTTGCTCGGGTAATTAGAGGTTAATTTTATACATATTGGTACATCCCTTCAATCTTACTCATCTCGTTTGAAATGAGCTTTTCGCTAGCTCTGGCATAGTTTTCTGTCATTCTGGCGTTGGTATGTCCCATCATCTTCGAAATAGCCTTACTATTGAGATTATTGCCCAAAGTAACAGTTGTTGCAAGTGTATGTCTGGCTGGATGGGTGCTTAGGTTATTACTGATATTAGTATTTTTTTATCTGAACTTTCTTTTCAGCCATGAGAAGAAGCCATCTTTATCTTTTTCGCCTATACTAATCTCAATATCATCACCATTTGAGTTGACTATAATATCACGATGCTTTTTCATTTTTATACCATTCTCAAAAATGATATAACTTCTATTTGCTTCAATAAATTCAACACCTTTATCTCTCAGTAATTGTTTGGCATCTTTAAGGAGTAGGTTTACACTTGTTACTGAAGGGCTGTCGATAAAATGCCAAATAGTATATTTTTCATCTGCTTTTACACATGATAGTTTAAATAGATCAAAATAATAGGCTTCCTTTTTCCCATTAGGAATGGAAATTCTTCCAGCCGATGTTTTTTTCTTTATTGTTGAGTTTAGTTTTAAACAAATGTTTTTAAGTTCTTCTTTACTTATTGGCTTACTAAGATAACCTTGTATTGAAGCAATTCCATCATGATTTATTACCTCTTGAATAGGGGTGAAGTTGCTAGTAATAAAAACGATTTGACTTTTGAAGTTGATAGCTTTTAAAACATCTCGTCCATTTATTCCAGGCATATCATGATCTAAGAAAACGATATCTGGCTTTTTACTATTTATAATTTCAATTGCTTCAAAAGGATCGCTTATTAAATCTAACTCATTCAGAAAAGGGTAGGTGCTTAAATGTCTATTTAATTCTTTTAGGAAGATGGGTTCATCATCAACGGCAATATAATTTAGTTGTATCATAGTGCAATCTTTAGATTAGCAATGTAAGTGTTGTTTACAATTTCGTTAGATATTTCATATGTGTTACTGTTTCGATTTATACTATTTTCAAAATCAGTATTTCCAATGCCTCCCAGAATTTTTTCAGGATCCATTTTTGGATGTAAAGGTGTTTCAATAGCGTAATGTAAAATGTTTTTTTTGCAAGAAAGCTCGATGCGTAAAGGTTTATTTTTGAAATACCCATGCTTTATTGCATTATCAAGGTAATTGAATAGTATCGTTGGAGGAATGTAAAAGTTTGAATTATCAAGTTCACTGACCATTTCCACTTTAATATCTTTATTTATTTCAATTAATTGGCAAAATTTCTGCAATTGTGATGTCTCTGTTTCTAGGTGTACTTTTGTAACACCAGAGCTGTATAAAAGATAGTTCAAAGTATCAATAAGAAGTAATAGACTTTTATCCAACTTTTCATTATAAATCTTGAGCTGATCTATTAGGTTTTCCTTTGTACTATATTTTTTTCCAAGTATTGAGAAACTTGTTTTTAGATCGTCATCATCGAATGATAATTTCGATTCAATGAATGTTTTGTTTATTAGATTTTTCAGAAAGTGAGGTGATAAACGATATGTCTGCAGTTGGTTAGCCGTCGCTTTGTTATTTTCTCTTGAGTGGAGCAATTGTTCGTATGAGCTCGAATATTTTTCTCGTATTTTGTTGAATTCAATTTTCAACTCAGATATTTGATCCCTAAATTGTGTTTCATTTTTTTGATATGATTCAATTTGTTTACGATTTTTATTTAGGTCGATTTTAAATTTTTCACGTTCATTTTCAGCCTCTTTTTTAATTTGATTCAAGTCAATCTCTAATTTTCCTTTTGCTAGTTCAGTATTCTTTATTGCCTGTTTAGAATCTAGTATATCCTTGTTCAAATCCTCATTATCCCATTGCGTAGATTTTCTTCTAAAGTATGAAATAATAAGAAGGATTATAAGTGCTATAATTAAAATGGCATTGCCGTCCATATCTATGGCATCATTTATTAGACGCTTAAAAAATCTCAAAATATTCATTTCGTTCCTTTTTTATTGGTGTTCATTCCTTTTTCAAAATATGACAATTTCTATCATATAGATTTGAACTGTATTCGAATTCAAAAATAACTAAAAGTAATTCATTTAAGTTAAATTAAAATAAGAAAATAATGAACAAGTCTAATGATCGTTGCTCAACAATTCACGAAAATAATAAACAGTTAATTCCTAGTGTTAATTTTCATCTTTGGGAGCCTTGTAATATGCGTTGTAAATTTTGTTTTGCTTCTTTTCAGGATGTGAAAAAATCCATTTTACCCAAAGGGCATTTATCGAGAGAGAACTCAATTGAAGTGATTAGACAATTAGCCAATCACGGTTTTAAGAAAATCACATTTGCAGGTGGTGAACCAACGCTTTGTCCTTGGTTATCTGAATTAATTTCAGAAGCAAAAGGATTAGGTATGACTACTATGCTTGTTACCAATGGTAGTATGCTTACAAACCAATTTTTAGAGGATAATAAGGATTATTTGGATTGGATAGCTTTAAGTATTGATAGTTTAAGCGAGAATAGTAATGTTTTGATTGGTAGATGTATTAATGGGAATTCTGTTCCGAGAGAGAACTATTATAAACTTGTACATAAGGTGAAGAAGTATAATTATAGATTGAAGATAAATTCTGTAATTAATAAATATAATTACTCCGAGGATATGCTTGATTTTATAACTGAGGCAGATCCTGAAAGGTGGAAAGTTATTCAGGCTTTGCCAATAAAAGGGCAAAATGATAAAGCGATTGAAGAAGTTTCTATTACTGAAGATGAGTTTTCAATTTTTTTAGAAAAACATAAAGATCTAAAATCAATGGTATCTGAATCAAATGATGAAATGAGGGGATCTTATGTGATGGTTGATCCTGCGGGACGATTCTTTGATAACTCACAAGGTGAACATGTGTATAGTGAATCAATTCTTACTAATGGGGCACGTTCAGCTATTGAGGAAATGAATTATAGTTTCACTAAATTCGAAAATAGAGGAGGGATTTACGATTGGGAGGGAAAAAGTCAAGAAAACAATTTACCAAGTAGAACTTAGTACATGACAATAATACAAATCATTGATTTCCAACAAAATAAGCCTCTGTATATTTAAATAAGACGTTGATTTTCATTATCTTAGAAGAATAATACCACTCATTTTTCTAATGAAGAAAATCAACGTCGAGAATAAAAGTAAGGAATTCATATCAATATTGAATACCCATTTTGAAGGAAAAGTTAATTTATCACGTCTGAAATTTATTTCCATGTTTGTGTTTGCCCTATGCAAAGTCCAGACTGTAGGTTTCGAAAAATTAGCTAACGCATTTGATAGTAAGGCTCAGGCAGAATCATGTTTAAGGCGTGTTCAACGTTTTATCGCGCAGTTCATGTTAGATTCTGATTTGGTTGCAAAACTCATTTTTGGATTATTACCCCAAAAAGAAAACTTGAGACTTAGTATTGACAGAACAAATTGGAAATTTGGGAAAACTAATATCAATATCTTCATGCTTGGTGTAACTTATAAAGGAGTGGCTTTCCCTCTGCTGTTTTCTATGCTGGATAAACGTGGCAATTCCAATTGCCGGAAGAGAATTGATTTAGTGAACCGATTCATACGGCTTTTCGGAACGGAATGTATTGACTGTTTGATGGCTGACCGTGAATTTGTTGGAGATAAATGGATCGAATATCTAAATGAAAATCGTATTCGATATTATATCCGAATCAGGAATAATTTCAAAATTTACGTGCCTCATAAAAATGAGGAAATTAAAGCAGCATGGTTGTTTAAATCGCTTAAGTTTGGGGAGTTTGTTCATTATAAACGAATTGTTAGAATGGGATCACAGCTTTGCTATATCTCTGGATGTAAACAAAAAGGCAAAAAAAAAGATGAAGAATTATTGATGATCGTATCGTTCAATAAACCAGAGCAGGCTCAAATAAATTATAAAGAGCGTTGGCAAATAGAAACTTGCTTCAGAGCAATGAAATCAAGTGGCTTTGACATTGAGAAAACACATTTACAAGCCATTGATCGAATTGAGAAACTGACTCTTCTTGTTATGATAGCTTTCGTCTGGTGTTATAAAATCGGAATATTCATACATGAAAATGTGAAGAAAATTAAAATAAAAAAACATGGACGAAAAGCTAAAAGTATATTCAAATGTGGATTATCTTATATTGCAAACGTCTTGTTAAATTCAGAAAATCAGAACAATATAAATGTGTTCAAGTTTTTGTCAGGTACTTAGCAAGTAGAATTACAATTTCAGGTAATGTTGCTTCAGGTAAAAGTACAGTTGGAAAAATTCTAGCTGAAAAATTGAATTATTCTTTTACATCTATTGGTTTAAGAACAAGAGAGTTTGCTAAAGAAAATAAACTCAGTATTGCGGAATTTCAGAAGAAGTGTCTAGAAAACCCATTATTAGACAAGAGAATTGATAAAGAATTCTCACAAGAATGCAATTCGTTAAAGAATTTGGTTATCGATTACCGTTTAGGCTTTCATTTTATTAATTCATCTTTTAATATCTTCCTAAAAGTTTCTGATGATGTAGCCTTAAAAAGACTTAAGAATGCTCAAAGAGATAATGAAACTTATCATACTTTAAATGAGAGGAATGAATCTTTCGTTAAGCAGTTTCATAAATCATATAATATCGATTTCACCTCAGAAAAGCACTATGATTTAATCCTTTCTGCAGATAACAACTCCCCAGAAGAAATAGCAAACTTGATACTACAGAAAATAAATTTTAATTAGGCTAATGATATGTGCTATGTTCTTAGAAAATCAAGATTCTATTCCTATTCTTGAAGAGTTACTTTTGGATTTGGATGCATTCTATATAAAGATTGAAGAAATACAACAAGTGTTTGAAAAAAGTGATAGGATAAGGTGATTATATTAGTAATGTTTATATCACCGAACAACATTGATATTGCTCGGGGATTTTCGCGCGTTGATTTTTATACATATTGGTACATACCTTTAATTTTACTCATCTCGTTTGAAATAAGCTTCTCACTAGCTCTGGCATAGTTTTCTGTCATTCTGGTATTGGTATGTCCCATCATCTTCGAAATAGCCTTACTATTGAGATTATTGCCCAAAGTAACAGTTGTTGCAAATGTATGTCGAGCTGAATGTGTACTTAAGCTTTTATTGATGCCACATAGGTCTGCTATTTCCTTTAAATAGGCATTCATTTTTTGGTTGCTGGGTACAGGCAATAGCTTTTGCTGAATCTTACAAATAGGATCGTCTTTGTATTTAGCAAGAATGGCTTTGGGGATCTCAAAAAGCGGGATTTCAAATTCGACTTTAGTTTTTTGTCTTTTACTTTTTATCCATATATTACCATCTATGCCTTTTACAATGTGTTCTTGGCAAAGAGATTTTACATCTGAAAAAGCCAATCCTGTAAAGCAACAAAACAAGTAGAGGTCTTTAATAATTTCAAGACGTTTGATTTCGAAGCTTTTCTCCATCAATTTTTTCAATTCTTCATCATCTAAAAACTCTTTATCTACTTTCTCCATTTTAAACTTGATCTTTGCAAAAGGATCTGATCTCATCCATTCGTTTGCAAGAGCCCAATTCGTTATTTTCTTAAAATTCTTAAGGTATTTAAATGTGGTATTGGTAGAACATTTCCGTATCGTTCTAAAGTAATGTTCAAAATCGCTAATAAATTGATGGTTGATTTTAGTAAGCGGTAAATCTTTTAAATTGTATTGTTGCTTTATGAAGTCTTGAGCGTGTTTCAAACAGGTTTTATACCGCTCTACTGTACCTTCTGCCATATCTATCCCAATACGTTTTTCACACCTTTCATTGTGTTTCTGAAAGATGCTTATAATGCTATAATCATCATTCTCCTGATTTAAGCTGGCTTTTACATTTTTACAAGTAAGCTCTTCCTGAATTTCAAGATCATTAATGATTTTCAAGAGTTTTTCATCCATATATTGAATGTATCGATTGTTTTCCTTTGCCTTAAGAGAATTGCCTTTACATTTCCCTTTATTAGAATCCCAGAACTTAGCATCAATACTTCTTTTAAGAGATATGTCTAATCTTTGACCGTCAATTGTAATTCTTACGAAGATTGGAGATTCTCCGTTTTTCAGTTTGGTAGTTTTTCTTGCAAAAAATAAAATTGAAGTTGTTTGTCTCATTTTTACTGGTTTTTAAATGTTTTAAAACGATTTTCAAAACTAGCAAACGAGTGATTTTTCGATAGAGCAAAAGGGTGTATTGTAGTGTATTAGCACCTCTGTAAGGTGTAGCGTTTTTCAATATTCTAATCTACACCTTTCAAAACACCATTATAATGTACTTTTTGGTGCTTTATTGCGTCGGTGCTAAATGAAGAAAGCCTTGTAAACGTTAAGTTTACAAGGCTTTTCTTTTTATTGCATTTCTGCATGGCGGAGAGAGAGGGATTCGAACCCCCGGTACCTTGCGGTACACATGCTTTCCAAGCATGCACAATCGGCCACTCTGTCATCCCTCCAAGCAATATCTGTTAGGATAATTGTGCGGGACAAAAGTAAAACAAAATAGCGGATTACAAAAGATATTATACGAAAAATGATTTAGAGCAGTCAATCGAATTTTACAGGTCATCAATTGTTTTTTGGAAATAGCTGTATATGTGGTTTTTATTGGGAAAAAGTACAATGATTCTGCTTCTTTTAATTTTGCAGTTGAGAGTCGGCTTTTTCTGCATCTTCAATTTGTTTCCCTTTTTCTAATTTCAATGTATATTGAACACTTTCCGGTATTTCATGCTTGTAATGACTTACATATATAAGACTTACATTGCTGTGTCTGCATATTTTTTCAATAATGCGTTTGAAATTATTTTGTTGGTGAAGGTCTAATCCTTGAGTGGGTTCATCAAATATCAGTAATGGTGGATTTTTTACCAGTGCTCTGGCAAGGAGGCACAAGCGTTGAGTGCTTGCCGATACATTTTTGAATCCTTGAGTGGCAGAACTCTCAATTTTAAGAAGCCGCATCCAACGTTTAGCAATTTCAGCTTTAGCAGGATTTGATTTTCGGAAGAGACCTAAAGTGTTGTGAAATCCCGATTCAATTACCTGAAGGCACGAATTTCCATTTGGGAAATATTGAAAGAATTCAGGAGAGACGAAACCAATTTTCTTTTTAATATCCCAAATGCTTTCTCCGCTTCCTCTTTTCACACCAAAAAGAGATATGTTGTTAGCATATGCCTGAGGATTATCTGCGTTAATTAAGCTTAATAAAGTTGATTTCCCGGCACCGTTATGACCAAGTAATGCCCAACGCTCACCTTGCTTTATAGTCCAGTTCACATGATCAAGAATGGTGTGTTCACCATATTTAATCACTACATCTTTCATTTCAACAATGTTTTCGAAATTCTCTTGTTTGCTTGTTGCCAGCAGCATTTTAAGTTCCTGAGAGTCAATTTCAGAAATGGCTGAAAAACTAACTTTTTCAGGCTTAAATTCAGATCGGGTGAGACTGCTTGTAATTCTTCCTTCGCTCAGAACAGCAACATGAGTAATTGCTTCCGGAATTTCGTTGGGCGAGGTAGTCATAACAATACTAATACCTGAATCAGATATTTCAGTTATCAGATTATTAATGTCTGTTCTCATAGCAATATCGAGCCCTGTAAGCGGATTGTCCAATAGGAGCAGCGTGGGATTTTTCAGCAGCGCCTTAGCTATAAGCAGTCTTTTTGTTTCCCCATTTGATAGCTTGATAAGGTGTTTATTTTTTAAGTTTCGAAGATGTAAGCGATCCAGTACCTTATTGAGTGTCCACGTTTCGGGGGGTGCAGATGCTTCAATTTTTGAAAGATACTGCTCAACGGTTTGAGTGTCCTCCGAATCTGCAGAGTTAAAGCGTTGCTGATAATAAAAACTGGTGGTGTTGGATAAATTTGTAAAATTATGCTTTGTTGAGACCTGACTGATTAAACTCTTCCAGGTAAAAAGAATTTGATTTCCATCTCGTTTTTTTGTTTTTTCATCCAGTAATGGATGTTTAAATTCTCCTTGCGAGATATGGAATTTACCAGCAATTGTTTTTAGAAGAGCACTTTTACCCGAACCACTTGCTCCGATTATCGCCCAGTGCTGCCCTGTTTTCACCGAAAGATTAATATTTTCAAGAAGAATCTGATTAAGATACTGTACTCTTACATTTTCAAAAGAAATAATGGTTTGATTGGTCATAAGAAGTTGGTGTGGGCAAATTTTCTGCAAGTGGTAACTTTGGAGTCATTCAATTTTTATCGAAGTAAAGATAATTTATCTTTTTAGGATTTTAATATTGAAAGATGAAATTCAACAGGTAGTAAATTTTATCCGTTCTTTTTCCTGTTTTAAAATTTAGCACATAAAACGAAAGTTTCAAATGAATGAAACACTTTTTACTTGTATAAAGAGTTTTTTAGTGAGTGGATGTTTTTGGGGCTCCGGCGAGTTCACGCAATAAATTATTAGCGGCCAATTTTCTTTTAAGATTCGGGTGTTTTACTCCAGGTAAAATACTTCCTCTAAAGGAACTGAAACGGGGGAGTTGTCTGCATTGGTTTTCATTATATCTGCCATAAATTTCCACCATTTTTTAACAACTTCAGTTTGTCCTAAGTCTTGCGAGCCTCCGTTGCTGCTTAGCTTTTGAAATGCAAATAAAGTATTTGTTTCTTCATCTATAAAAATGGAGTATTCATTTACTCCAGCCTCTTTTAGTAATTGTTTAAGCTCTGGCCACAATTCACTATGGCGTTTTTTATATTCTTCTTTCTGACCTTCGTTGAGGTGCATTTTAAAGGCTAATCGTTTCATTTTTTATGGAGTCTTGTATTTGGAAATTAATTATTCAAAAGGATGTAATCATTTACCGGAAGTATTGTCCAGAAGATTATTCAGTGTTTTTTCAGATACTTTAAATGCAGTGCCGTGTCGAATGCCTCTTGGTAAATTAATTGATTCTGAAATATCTTCCCAATTTTTTCCATCAAGTGAACGTATGGCACCATATTTTTTGTCTCTGTATTTATCGAAGTAGATGTAAATGTATTTCCCAATTTTTAATGGAGTTGGTCCCTCTACCCAGGAGTTCCCCGAAATATTATCAGAAACCTTTCTTGGGAACCCATCGGCCAGATTTTTTGTGAAAACAATGCGTAAATTTTTCTCTTTAGGAACCGACATTTCATTTTTAATAACCATCATGTAGGTTGAATCGGTTTTAAGAATGGCTCCATCGATGACACTAAACCCCGGATCATAAAAGAGAGATGTGGGAGAGAAAGTTTTAAAATCAGTTGTAGTTGTGTAATATAGTCGGTGATTTAGCCCTTTTTCATTGCTTGTGGTTTCAATTTCCGGGAATTGTCCGGGAATTGTCGATGCCCAAACAATATAAAATAAATGGGATGCATCATCAAAAAATACTTCGGGAGCCCAGGTGTTTCTGGTTTCTTTCAAATGCTCCATTACAGGGATGTTTTTTTGTTCCGACCAGTGAATTAAATCTTTTGAGGAAGCGTATCCAATTCCTTGATCCCACCATCCTGTTGTCCAAACAAGACGAAAGATTCCATCCTTCCCTTGGGTGATGCTTGGGTCGCGCATTAAACGATCTTTACCAACAACCGGTTTTAATAATGATTTACCATCCTTTACTGTTTCCCATTGATGGCCATCGTAACTATAGGCCAGATGAAGCCCATCCTGACCATTGTTTGTGAAATAGGAAAATAAGTAAACGTCTTTGTGATTTTCAGAACATCCAGGCAAAAGGATTAAAAGACAGATGATTAGTTTGAAGAAATTAAAATTGATCATGAAAAATATAGTTATAAAAAATTTATTACAAGATAAATGTAAGGATAATTATAATCATGGATTATCATACAAACTCCTGTAAAAAATGCCGTTTTAGATGGTATTTTTATTTAATTGTCTATTTTTAATTTTTGTAGTACAGTTGTTGCTAAATCAAAGAAAACAGTATGTTCTTAAGGGATGATAAAATGAATAAAAGGCAAAATATTTTCATTGGAATATTTACAATTTCTCTTTTCTTTTCTTCCATGCTATGTGCCCAGGAATCCATACTATTTAGTCAGATTAGTACCAAAGACGGATTGCCTCAAAATACAGCCCGAAGCATTGTTGTTGATAATATGGGTTTTTTGTGGGTTGGTACTCTGGATGGTTTGGTGCGGTATGACGGAACCCGGTTTATAACCTACAAACCAGAACCCGGAAGACCCAAAAATATTACCGATCAAAGAATCAGAAGTATTCATGAAGACAAGGATGGTTTTTTGTGGATTAAAACTTATGATAATTCATTTAATTGTTACAATCCCAAATTGGAACGTTTTATCGAATTTAGTTACGAAGGAAATACAGTACCGCTTTTGTTTACTAATTATTTGGAAACCCAAAAAGGGGAGGTTTGGTTATGGGGCGATAGTGGTTGTGTTAAAATCGAAAAAAATATGGCGGGGACACCTGTTATTGCTTTTCATGCTGGATCAAATTCAAGCAAACTATCAGATAATAAAGTGAATTTTGTGTTTGCAGATTCTTTAAACAATGTATGGATTGGCCGCGGTTCGGGATTAAATAGAATTGATTCATTGGGCAATGCAGATGAGTTTTACAATCAGGAGAATCTTGGTGCTTTCCGAAAGGCGATGCAGTTAAATTCAATTGTTTATTTTATGTCCGATGATGTGATTTGTCGTTATGATTTGAAGAAACATCTGTTTTTAGAGGCATTTAAATCTTCGGAGCGATGTTCTCTTCGGGATATGGCACAGCTGAACAAAGATAATTTGATTGTTTCATCATTGGAAAAAGGATTGTATAAAGTTGACGTAAATACGGGTGTATTTTCTAAAAATCCTTTAGGTAGCTCAAACCCTATTATTGCGGCTCCGCGTATAATTGTTGATGCCAAAAAAGGCATTTGGGTGTATGATGATTCAGGACGGATGATTTATACCAATCCTATTACAGGCAAAACCAAAGAGATGCAGTTGATATCACCCGAGGTAGCCAGTGTTATTGATGATGGAAGATATAATGTTTTAATTGATTCGGAAGGAATTTACTGGATAACCACCTATGGAAATGGGTTGTATCAGTATAATGTGGAGAATGATGTATTAACCAATTATTTGTATGATAAAGTAGAAAACAGCCCGGCTTCAGATTATTTATTATCTATTGATGAAGATCGTTTTGGAAATTTGTGGATTGGCAGTGAATATGCAGGTGTTATTAAGGTTACCAGAGAAAAATTCGATGTAAAATATATTATGCCGGAAAAGGATGAATCTATTGTTGCAAGTAACAATGTGAAGGTGATTTTTAAAGACTCAGACGGTAAGATATGGTTGGGTACAAAAAATGGCAGTCTGTATATATATGATGATCAGCTAAAAAATCAGAAACGAATTGAGAAAAACATTAATCCCTATACCATAGTTGAAGATGACAAAGGACGGATTTGGGTAGGTACCAAAGGAAATGGTGTGTATATATACGATAAAAAATCGTATCAGCAATATCAACATTTTGTTAATGAGGAAGAAAAAGTCAATAGTTTGTGCAGTAATTCCATATTTGATATCATACAAGACTCAGAGAAAAGAATTTGGATTGCATCCTTTGGCGGAGGTATTGATTTGGTAGAGGAATCGGGGAACCGTTTTCGGTTTAATCATTATTTAAATAACAAAGGGAATATCAGTTTTGTAAGATGTTTACTGGAGGATAAAAAGGGACTTATTTGGGTAGGTACTTACGAAGGATTGATCTGTTTCCAGCCGGAGGAATTCATTCCGGATCAGAATGTATATACAATTTATACATACAATCCAGGACATCCGGAAGGTTTAAACTGTAATGACGTAAAAGCGATTTTTGAAGATAGCAGAGGCGAATTGTGGATTGGAACTGCTGGCGGGGGATTGAATTTATTTGATGCTGACAGTCCTGATAAACAGGGTTCTTTCGTAAAATACACAAAAAAGGAGGGACTTCCGTCAGATATTATTACCTCCATTTTGGAAAGTAAGGATAGTGTACTTTGGGTAAGTACAGAAAGTGGTTTAACGCATATAGAAAAAGGGAAGAATACCTTTTTAACTTATCAGTTTTCGAACAGTACGTACGGCGATTTTTATAATGAGAATGCCTGTTTATTAAAAGAAGACGGCGAAATGCTGTGGGGAACTTTAGATGGCATGTTAGTACTGAATCCTGCCAGCATTGTTGTCAATCAAACAGTTCCTTTGGTTCAGTTCACCGATTTTTTTGTGAATGATCAGCGAATTGAAGCGGGACAGGCTGATTCACCGTTAAAAGAGTCAATAAGTATTACAGATAAGATTGTGCTGGAACATGATCAAAATACTTTTACACTTAATTTTGCCTGTTTAGATATAACAGACCCTTCAAGAAATAAATATACATACAATCTGGAGCCTTACGATCAATATTGGAGTTCTCCAAACAGCAACAATTGGGCTACCTATAAAAATATGCCCAGTGGCAATTATAAGTTTCAGGTAAAAGGAGCTAATGCTGACGGCGAATGGAATAATGAGATAAGAACGTTTCAAATTACTGTTTTACCTCCTGTATGGAGAACGAATTATGCAATAGCTTTGTATATTCTAATAATTCTGGGAATAGCATTTGTAATTATTCGTTTTTTATTGCGAATCAGTTCGCTGAATAATGCTGTTAAAATGGAAAAACAGTTAACGGATTATAAACTACGCTTTTTTACGAATATATCACATGAATTCAGAACGCCGCTTACTTTAATTAAAGGAGCTGTTGAAAGAATGAATGATATGAAAGAGCTTCCTGCCGAAGTCTCTAAAAATGTCAGCTTGCTTAATCGCAATACGACTCAAATGTCGCGATTGATTGATCAGCTGTTGGAATTCCGCAAACTGCAGAACAATGTATTGACTCTAAATCTGGAGATGACGGATATCTCAGATTTTACCCGTAATGCGTACTATGCTTTTAAAGAAATAGCGTTTCAAAAAAATATAGAATACCAGTTCGAAGGGATCAATGGGAAATGGGATTTTTATATCGATAGAAATAAAGTTGAGAAAATATTGTTTAATCTGCTTTCCAACGCCTTTAAGTTTACTCCTGCAAAAGGAAAGATTACCTGCAGAGTAGTTAGGGATGCTCATAGCGGGAATTGCATAATAAGTGTGATTGATACAGGAGTTGGTATTCCCAAGGAAAAAAGGGAGTTTCTTTTTGGCCGTTTTATGAAGTTGAATACTTCGGCAGAAGGAACCGGAATTGGTTTGGAGTTGGTGAAAGAATTCACTGAAACTCACAAGGGCAAAGTGAAATACAGCCCAAATCCAGAGGGAGGTTCTATTTTTACGGTTGAATTACCTTCTAAAAAAGAAGTGTACAGCGATGTTAAATTTTTAGATGTTGTAGATGCCGCTGATAAAGAAGTGGTTCAGGCGGAGCACAATGAGGATCACGTTATTCAAAGACCCGTTAATCCGCATCATTGGAAAATATTGGTTATCGATGACAATTATGATATTAGGGAGTATTTGAAAGACGAATTGCAGCATCATTTTGATATTGAGTTGGCTGCAGATGGTAAAGAAGGATTGGATAAAGCAATTGAATTGAACCCAACATTGATAATCTGCGATGTAAAAATGCCGCAAATGGATGGTTTGGAAGTAACCCGAAGGCTGAAAGATAATTTTGAAACAAGTCACATTCCAATTATTTTACTGACTGCCATGTCCTCAGATACCATTAAGCTGCAAGGAAGCGAATGTGGTGCCGATGAGTATATTATGAAACCTTTTAGTTTTAAATATTTACTATCCCGGGTATATTCTTTAATTGATCAGCGGGAGAGGCTTAGAAAACGTTTTTCTGTTGATATTGAGGTTAAAAAAGGATTGTTAAGTCAGGGGAATAAAGATCAGGCATTTTACGATTTAATTAATGAAATTATCGATAAGCATCTTGCCGAGCCAAGCTTTACTGTAACTGAGTTTACAGAACTGGCAGGACAAACCCGCACCATATTTTATAAAAAGGTGAAAGGCCTCACTGGGTATTCGCCTAATGAATTGATTAAAATAAAAAGAATGAAGAGAGCTGCCGAGCTAATCATTGAAGATAAGTACAATGTATCTGAGGTTTCCTGGCAGGTAGGAATTGAAGATCCATTCTATTTTAGTAAGTGTTTTAAGGCACAGTTTGGCTGTGCCCCTTCAAAATATGGAAAGTAAAGATTATAGCTGAAATTACATGCTTAGAGTACGATTTTACTGGTAAATCCATAGGGTGAGAATTATCTTCGGAAAATCTTTTGATACAATATTTATGCTTTATGAATAAAATTTTATATGCGGTAGTTGTACTGATTTCGGTACTATCCTGTCAACAAAAAAAGACGGACTTTTACACCATTGCAGGATCTTCTTCCACAACAACTATCTACGTGAGCGGACAATGCGATTCCTTACTTCGCTGGGCTGTTAAGGATGTTGCTCAGTCTGTTGAAAGTATTACAGGAACAAAATTGCTTATAAAAGAGGCGAATGAACTTCCCGAAACAGAAATAGGGGGGAATTCGATAATAGTAGGTTTGTATACTGATGAGTTATTAAAAAATGAAAAGTTTATTGAAGATAAAGACTGGAAAGGCGTCTGGGAGCAGTTTCTGATCAAGCAGGACCGCGGAAAATTATTTATTGTTGGAAGCGATATCCGGGGAACGGTTTACGGACTTTTTGATATGGCTGAACGGATAGGTATTTCGCCATGGAATTGGTGGGCTGATGTAAAACCGCTGCCACGGGATGTTGTAAATCTTACTTTGCCTTCGGAAGGTATTTTGCAATCTCCGTCGGTGAAATTCAGGGGCATTTTTTTAAACGATGAAGACTGGGGACTTCAGCCTTGGGCGGCAAAAACATTTGAACCGGAAACCGGCGATATCGGGCCTAAAACGTATGAAAAGATTTTTCAGCTGCTGCTGCGTTTAAAGGCAAATACCATTTGGCCGGCGATGCATCATTGCACAAAACCATTCTTTGCCACCGAAGGCAGTAAAGAAATGGCTGGGAAATACCATATTGTACTGGGTTCGAGCCATGCGGAACCAATGCTTCGGAATAATGTCAGGGAATGGGATCAGCAAAAGAATGGGGCGTTTAATTATTTCAGCAATAGTAAAAATGTACAGCAATATTGGCAGGATCGGGTAAAAGAGACAAAAAATGCGGGCAATGAATGTCTGTATTCAATGGGCATGAGGGGAATTCATGATTCTAAAATGGAAGGCGCATCGAGTCAGGAAGAAATGATTGATATGATGCATACCATAATTAAGGATCAGAGAGATATGTTAGCAACTGCCTTAGAGAAATCAGTGGAAGAGATTCCTCAGGTACTGGTGCCTTACAAAGAAGTGCTGGATTTGTATAACGCCGGATTGCAGGTGCCTGACGATATTAGTTTGATGTGGTGCGATGATAATTATGGTTACATCCGAAGATTGAGCAGCAGGGAGGAACAAAAACGTTCCGGCGGAGCAGGTGTATATTATCACCTTAGCTACTGGGGACGGCCTCATGATTATTTGTGGTTGAGCACAACACAACCAGGTCTTATTTGGTACGAAATGACCCGTGCCTATCAAAACGGAGCCAAAAAGATATGGATTGCAAATGTAGGTGACATTAAACCGGCAGAGTACAACACCGAATTTTTTCTTGATTTGGCCTGGGATATCAACAGTATTAATTCATCAGGCGTTAAGGATCATTTAAGGGCTTGTTGTGCACGCGATTTTGGCGTTGAAAATGCAGATGGTATTGCTGATGTAATGCAGGAATATTACCGTTTGGCATTTTTGCGCAAACCCGAATTCATGGGCTGGAGTCAAACGGAACCAACCACCAAAACTCATTTGTCAGCCTTCAGTACCGATGCCAATGATAATGAGTTACAGCGGCGAATTGATGATTATCAGCAATTGGTTGATAAGGCAGATCGTGTAAAACAGTCCGTCAGTACAAATCTGCTGGATGCCTTTTTCCAATTGGTTGAATATCCTGTTAAAGGTGCTGCTTTAATCAATCACAAGTTTTTGTATGCACAACTGGCTGATTGCATTGCTGATGAAGATGATAAAGCAATATATCAGAGCAGGTCGCAGGATGCTTATCACAAAATTGAAGAACTAACAAATTATTATAACAAAGGCATGCTTTCGGGGAAATGGAACGGAATGATGAGTGCTGCCCCACGAAATTTACCGGTTTTTGCAATGCCTGATTTTAGTGCTGAAACAGTTATGAAAGACACAATGCATTATCAGTTAGATATAAAACCTGTTTTTATTCAGGCAAAGGATTATACCAATTGCAGAGGTAAGAATGATTATAACTGGCAAAGCATTGATGGTTTAGGCAACAGCGATGCTGCAATTACCCTTTATCCGTTATCAATTCATACTTTTGAAGGGGAGTTGCCCTTTGTCGAATATGAGTTTGAGATTGATCAGCCGGGAGAATATGAAATCGAAATTAGATGTTTGCCAACTCATTCTAACAATTTCAACCATGAGTTAAGGGTTCAGTTTGATGAAAATAAGCCTGAAGTTTACCCGTTAAATACCAAAGGCCGCAGCAATGAATGGAAAACAAATGTATTGCGGAACTTTGTATCGGTTAAAAGTAAGCTTGATATAACAAATACAGGCAGGCATCAAGTAAAGATATTTGTAAATCAAACGGGTATCGTGATCGATCAATTGGCGGTTAAGCAGGAAGCTTATCCTGCTTATTATGAAATTCCGAATAAGACGAATTAACTCTGAGCGAAACAGAAAGCAGCAAGTCTTTTACAGCATATGAATCTATGCGTGCACGGATCAATTATTTCTCAGCAAAATTAAGCGACAGAACTACAGCTTTTACAGCCGATCTGTCGCTCTTTTTTTTGTATTGAGCTATCCGCCCAAACCCGACTTCATTTTTTTTGCTTGATTTAAAAAGCGAAGCTGCCGAACAAAGTGAGACCAAGAACATCCTAAAAATTAAAATCGTGAATAAAAAAAATCAAGGATGCTTTTAAAATAACTTCCTTATTTATCTCACACTTAAGTGTGGCAGGGCGATTTTCGAACAAATTCTCAACTTCCCGGTCTTACTAAAGCGTCGAGTTAAAACAAAAGCTATTTAAAAAATGCCGAAAATGCATGGCGCATAAAAACGAGCCCTGCAACTATTTGTGTAAAGAGGAGAGAAAGAAGGGGTAGTATTTGCCACGACCGCTGCAGTCGTAGTACTATACCGGTAACCGTCGTGGTACTGTACCAACAACCGTCGTGGTACTATACCGGTAACCGTCGTAGTACTGTACCAACAACCGTCGTGGTACTATACCGGTAACCGTCGTGGTACTATACCAATGACTGTCGAAGGAAAAACTATAAAAAAAGAGGCTGCCTTTTAATAAGACAGCCTCATAAACATTACAAAATGGATTGACTACTATTCTTTAAAATCAAAATCCAATATCATTCTAATTCCTTCGTCACCTACTTTTATCCGGATATTTCCCGGCTGACTGTGAGGTCCCTGCATGGATATTGGTTTGAAAGATTGAATTGCTGGAATATCGTATAAAAATGAGATATCACCCGACGGGAAGACCGGCATTGTGTGTCTTCCTTCCATTCTTCCTTTAGGTTCTTCGGGGGTCAGCATTCGTAAGAATACGCCGTCGCTTTCAGAATATACCGTAAATGGAGCCTCATCAGACTGTATGGCAGCCCAATATAAATTGGCATGAAAGCCTTTGAATTCAGGATAAGTTAATCCGTATTCACTTTCTCCGGTAATTGTGTTGTTGTAATCTTTTTGCCAAAGATCATAATTGGTTCCTTTTACTCTGTTTTTCCAAACCCGGTAAGGACCACGGCCGAACCATTCCATTCCTTTCACTATTTTTTCGGGGTACGAGAAGGTCAAACCAAAATTATTTATTTCGTTGTCGGTAAATGCATCGTCAAAGCCTTTGCCTCCGCCAGCTCTGTTCAGCATAACAGCGTTCATATTTAAAAGTCCTTTTGCATCCATTGTCCAAACAATAGAATCGATACCACCCAGATATTTGGCAACAAACTGAGCGCTGTGCAGATTTTGTTTTGCATAGCATTCTTTGTACTGAATTTTCATGCCTACAGCAACAGGTCCATTGGTAAAAGGCACAATTCCTTTTTTGTTTTTTACCTGTAAAATCTGACCATTTTGCTGATTAAACGATACGGAGACTCCATTTGCTTCCAAAGTAGTAATACTGTCCGTTTCAGTAAGTTTTACATCTCCATCTGCGGTTTTACCTGCATGTTGTAATTTGAAGTATTCACCGGCGTATTTTACAGGCCAGCTCCAGTTGCAGATTTTATGCCCGGCAGGATCGAATGCTTCAATCTCTAAAACCGTTGCATCAAAGAAATCAGCCGGCAATTCCATTTTGGCAAAACCTGTTTCGCCAGGATCTATTTGTGGAAGAGAAACAATCCCCTTGCCTAAAATCTCTTTTTTAGATCCTTTTAAAGGAGAATTAATTTTATACAGTTGATAAGTCATTTTACAGTCCTTTAAATTGGTATAAAGGAATTTGTTCGATACTGTAAATTTACCATTAAACGAAGGGGTGATGTATAGCTTTTTGAACTGAATAGGAGCCCAAACCTCACGAACGGTAAATACACTGCCTTCTTTTTCCCGGTAAGGCCCAACAATACCGTCGGGAGCTCTAAAGTCGTCAGAGTCTAAAATGCCGTTTTTATCAGTACGTTTCACAGCATTATCAGCAAACGACCACATAAAAGCACCTGCAAATAATGGGTGAGAGGTCCAGTTGTCCCAAAAATCCTCTAAACCTGCACCAAGTCCCTGATCATACATTCCATGCATGAATTCGGTTGGCATAAATACTTTATAGCCGTTGGTCAATCGTGCAACCCCGGTTAAGTAGGCAGGGTAGTGGTGGGCATCAATTCCATTAAAGTCAGCCCATGGGTGAATTACATGTCGGTTCTGAGGATCGTAATCGGCAAAATGCTGATCAAGATCGTAGTTCCAGCCTCCTTCATTTCCATTGCTCCACAATACAATACATGGGTGATTTACATCGCGTGTCAGCATTTCTTTCTGCAGTTTTGATCCCACTTCGGTGTCGTAACAGTTTTGCCATCCGGCCAATTCATCTACTACAAACAAACCGATTGAATCACACATTTCCAGAAAGTGCTGATCCGGCGGGTAGTGAAAACGAACAGCATTAATGTTCATTTCTTTTAGTAAAAGAGCATCGCTTTTGCTGATTTCACGATTGGTGGTTCGTCCTCCTTCCGGATAAAATGAGTGGCGGTTGATCCCTTTCATTACAATTTTGGTATCATTCACATAAATACCATCTTTTGCCCTGAATTCAACCGTTCTAAAACCAATTCTCGACGACCACTCGTGCAAAGTTTTATTGTTTTGGCCGATTAATTTTAGGTGCAGTTTGTAAAGTTGAGGATTCTCAGGATTCCAGCTGATAACATCATCCCATTTTGTGCTGATGTGTTGTTTTTTGCCATTCTGAGTCAATGGAATGGTCTTAGACGCAAATTTTCCTTTTCCTGTTAAGGGTTCAATGCTGGCAATAATTTTACCTGATTTTATTTCCTCAGACAAATCAATGTCAGCCTGTAAACTCCCGTCGGCTTTTGCATCCAATGCCACATGATTCATTGCTGTTCGAGGTTTTGCCTCTAAATAAACCGGACGGTAAATGCCGCCGAAAGTCCACCAATCGGCTTTTCTTTCGGCGTTGTTGATGCTGTTGTTTGCCGAGTGTTTGTGAACAATTACCTTAAGATCATTCTTTTTTTCGGTAGTGATTTTATGGGTAATATCGTATGAAAAACGATAAAACCCGCCTTGGTGCATATCTCCGGCTTTTTCTCCGTTGATGAATACTTCGGTATCCGTCATGGCACCTTCAAAAACAATCGAAATTTGTTGTCCGCTCCATTTTTTTGGCACCTTAAATGAGTATTTGTAGGTGCCGGTTTCTTTCGAAGGTTCAACTCCCTTTTTCTTGTACCATCTGCCATAAGTGTATTCTCCAAAGCCCTGAAGTTCCCATTGCGAAGGAACTTCTATCTGACTCCATTTTTGGCTGTTTTGACCAGCCGAGCAGTAAAAATCCCAGGTAACAGTATTTCCCAATCCAGTTCCTGATAAATATTGCCGTTCAGTTTGCTGTCCCGTTGCGCAGAAACAGGTTAACAAAAGCAGGTAGGTAATGAGTTGATGTTTCATGTGGTATGTATTATTGTTTGATATTAAGCTTGTCTTGGAAATGTTATGAGTTATGAGTTGTGCCCAAGAACCTGCAACATATAACTTTTTAGCTAATCTAATTGTTTTCCAAATCTATATTCTTGTTATTTTCCAGAGATAAAGTATCGTTTGATTTTATCTTAAAATGTTCACATTTCCAGTTTTTGGCATATTTGATTACACCTGAATTTTCACCTTGTATTGTTACATTGCTGAAATTAAAGTCTTCAATAGTACTGCTTTTAATTCCAACAACATTGATACAGCGTTTAGCTCCGGTGGCTTTAATATCGGAGAAGGATATGTTTTGGAACTTTGGAGTTCCATCCTTAGGATCAACATAAGCCAGCATTTTTTTCCAATGCTCAGGCAGTGTTTTATTCTTGTATTCTTCAGGAAGCAATGATGTGCTGTAAGCCGGATTCCAGTCCAAATCAACAGACAGAGGATATTTAACCTTATTCATGGTGATATTTGCCAAATGAATATCCTCGATTTTGCCTCCCCGTTGAATCGTACTCTTAAAACGTAAACCAAAAGATGTGCCTTCTGCTGTTAAATTGTAGGCAACCACATGTCTGATGCTGCCTGATGTTTCGCTCCCGATTGTAAAAAGTCCGGCTCCCATACCAGCATAACAATCTCTGATTACAATGTATTCACAAGGCCGGTTTACCCGAAGACCATCGCTGTCGCGTCCTGCTTTTAAACAAAAATTGTCATCATTGCAATTGATATTGCTGTTTTGAACCAAAATAAACGAAGAGGAGTCAATATCCACACCATCAGTACTTGGTCCGTGCCCCTCTATATTGTTACTAATAGTAACATCATTAACGGTTACGTATTTCGAGTACAGAATATGAAGACTCCAAAAGCCCGGCTGATACAGTACAATTCCATCAATAGTGATGTTTTCAGAATCAGATATTAGTATTCCCCGAGGTCTTTCACAATCGTAATCTACAATCCAGCGAAGTCCTTTGGGTTCATATTCCCTACGCATGTTCCAGTATTTATCCCAAAACACTTTTCCTTTGCCGTGAATTGTTCCATTTCCTGTAATGGCAGCATTCTTTTTGTTAATAATATTAATGAGTGCAGCCGGCCATTTCATCTCAATTCCTGCAACACGGGTATCAATTTGTTTGTAATCTTCCAGATTCTGACTCCCGGTCAGCATGGTTCCTTTCGGAATGTTGAAATTAACGTTGTTGCCGATAAAAAGAGATCCTGTTAAATAAACACCGGGTTTAAACGTTACTGTTCCTCCTCCGGCAGCTTCTGCTTCATCAAGTGCTTTTTGAATGGCTTTGGTGTTTAAAACAAGTGCATCTCCAACAGCCCCGTAATCTTCAACACGAAACACGGTTTTCTGATCTGGAAAAGTGTGGCTGCCTGCATTTTCCATCCAGGTAAATTTAGGGATTGAAGAATTATTCTGCCCCAATGCGCCAAATCCGCAAAGTAGGAGTATGATAAATTGTAATGACTTCATAGGGTATTTAAACTTTAATTCGAAAAGTTAACGGGTATTAATTTTACTTCACTGTTTAAGCCGGCAGGCATTGTTTTCCAATTTGCGTAACCTGTTTTTTTGTAATTAAGGTCAACGATATTAATTTCCTTGAAAATACGCCATTGAACTCCTTTTTGATCTAAACTTGCGATATGATTGGCTGGTAAACCTGTTACCTCTATTTCTATTGCATTAAGACCGTTTTTAAGGTATTTGCCAACAGAAAGTTCGTAGGGTACCGACCAGAGTGTTTGAATATCAACATCATTCAGCCTTACTCTGGCTGTTTCTCTCACATCACCCAAATCAAGAATCCAGTCATCAGCCGTTTTTTTATTTACCGTAAATGTTGTTGAATATACGGCTGTACCCATATTTTCTTTGACCTCAGGAATCTTTAGATCGGTCCAGGGAACTAATTTTGGAATAGCAAAGGTGTCGGTGACAGCAGGGATGCTCTCTTTAAAGAATATTTTCCAGTTGTTGTTCAGCACAAATGGACTTCCTGTTTCTTTAAGATAAGGCCAGTTTTCACCCGTAACGTTTGTCGAAAATGTTTGGAGTATCAATGATTCTCCGGATTTTAACTGCAGCCTTACTTTTGTTTTATCATCGGTTTGTTTTATTTGTGCTTTTCCTTTTTGTCCATTGATTGGATTGAAAAACACGACAGATTCAGCTTGCTTCGGTAAAGTAATCCAGCTATCTGTATCCTCAGCTTTAAGTGCAGAAACAAAATAATGATACCCTTTGCTGTTTTTCCTGCGAATGTATTTAAGATCCGCTTTTGTTTTAAATTCTTCAGCAACAACTCCGGCAGCAGCAAGTGTGTTTTTATAATCCGTTCCGGTAATTATTTTTCCTTTCGAAAAGGAGCTTACCATGGTTTCGTTAAAGTCAACATCAGGTAGTTGATCACTGAAAGTAAGAAATTGTTTTCTTCTGTTTTCCAGATTTCCATATCCGGGAACATCTTTAGGGTAATTACCCATGAACACAATTTGTGCGCCTTGTTTGGCCAGATCGATCAGTTTTTTAATAACCTCTACCGGCATTTTATCTACGGCAGGAACAATTAAAGCTTTGTACGAAGTTCCTCCCGATGTAATTAGATGTCCGTCTTTAAATTCGGTACTGGTGATAAATGAATCCGAAATATAGTCCATGTCATAGCCGGCGTCACTAATTTGGTTGACTACATGAATAAATTCCGGAGCACGTTGTTTCATTTTATGGATGTCGAACTGCAATAATTTACCGTCCACTTTGTGCCACATATCGTAAACAGGTAAATAAACCAGAAAATCATTATCGGGTTTACCTATTTGCAAAAACGATTGTACGCGTGATATATATTTAAAAAAGGGTTTTGCATCGCGCCACAATGGGTTGGTTGGACTCATGTCCACCGAAGCATAAAATTTCCATCCCGGCCATGCAGCCTTAGCCGGGCTATAGGTTGTGCCGTGAAAGTAAACGTGATTAACGCCTGAAACAAACATCAAATCCAAATCGGGTTTACACTGAGAGAAAGAGGTTCTGAAATGCTCGGTAAGCCATGTAAATGTTTCTGATGAAGTATACTTTTTTCCTGAAATATGAGCTGCCGACGAGGCGTACTTTAACATGGAAAAATCGGAGTCGTTATGACGTGTCAAAGAATCTTTACGAAGACCTTTAATGTGAAAGTCGGACAATCCAAATCCTTCGCATTCGGGAACATCTACTGCGGCATAAATATCAATTAAGTTAGCCGGCGAACCGTGTGCCTGATTCCGCGTTTTACTATTCAGCTTGTGTGCCCACTCAGTCCAGGGCTTGGTAAAGTTTTCCAATAATAAATTCGAAAGTGTTTCCCTGTAATCCGAAACGATTCTTGCTGTAGTTTCGTTTCGTGCTGTATCTAAAAATTGAGGAAGATAATCCTGCAGTTTATAGCCCTGCATTTGTTCAAATTCAGTTAGAAAGCCTGGAGTCCAGTCTGCATTATATACTTCATAACTATCATTAAAAAAGTAATTGGGAACAGGCGCACCGCTTTCGTTAAAGGCTTTCGTAAATTTACTCAGGTATTTCGCTGTACTTTCTTTCGAGAAATGATTCAAAACCAAACCTTTGCCACCAGGAGCCGCTCTTTTAACCTGTTGGAATGTGTTTCCCTCGAAAAGAGCAATTAATGTCCATTTACCAACAGGTGCTTTCCAATCAAGCTTTTGGTTGATCACTTTATCTGTCAGGTCTAATTTTTCACCTGTTTCGGAAAAAGCCATTAAACTTGCCAGTCTTGCCGTTTCTGCCTGCTTTTTCTCTTCAGGAACAATCAATTGATTGAATTGTTGTCCTGTCGATAATTTAAATTCCTTGATTAACAATCGACCGGCAGCATCTTTTAGCCCAACATCAGGTCCGCCAAATGGCCAACCAGTTCCGGTATTCATATCGATATTTATCCCCAGTTTTTCAGCCTCCTTTTGGGTGTGAGAATATAATTCCATCCATCTGTTTGATAAGAAGTCAACTTCATTGGAATCATTTCCCTGAACACCATAAATTGGTGTGATCTCCAGGGAACCTAGTCCGGCATCAGAATACAATTCCAGATTTCTCGACAGGTTTGCTTCATCAACAGCACTGCCCATCCACCACCACCGGGTTCCGGGTTTCGTGTTCACAGATTCTTCGGGCCATTGAACATCCGACTGGCAACGTACAATTAGAAAAGGAATTAAAAGCAGAGTCGCTAATTTAGCTGTGTTTTTACGGGATAAGAACATGGTTCGCTATGTCTTTAAGGTTTTGTTTTTTGATTTCTGCTGCTACTATTTCTGCAATTGCTGCAGCTCCGGGAGCCTGAAGGTGTGTATCATCCTGAGAACCATTTGGTCGGATTGAATCAACACCAGCTTCTATCCACATGTACAATTTTTTTGAGGGTTCATCACCCATCATGATAATCAAATCCCTGGATTTAAGCCAGGTATCAATTAAAGGAATGTTTAAAGAATCGGCCAATTGACGGGTAATGGCTGGATATCCTTTTAACCGATCATCAAGTAAGCCATTGTCTTTAAAGGTTCTCATCACAATTGATGTAGCCAGAATTGGCCGGGCTTTTTTTGCCTGTGCTTCCTTCACCATAGTAATCAGATTTCTTTTGTAATCAGGGTAGGAGGCATGTCTTTCCGGTTTTGATGATGCATCGTTGTGACCAAATTGTATGATCACATAATCATTTGGTTGAAGAGAATCAACTACTTCTTTCCATCTACCTTCTGCCAGATAGCTTTTGGTACTTCTGCCTGCTTTCGCCTTGTTAACAACAGTAACGTGTTCGTCGAAAAAACCGGGCAGCATCTGTGCCCAGCCTCTCATTACGGTTTTTGTTGTGTCGTAGCTTTGAGCTGTTGAATCGCCTGATATAAATAGACGAACGTCTTTTGGTTCTTGTGAGCAGCAAACCAAAAGGAATGTGCTTATAGTGAGTAATGATATTGCTTTAAATTTCATGTTTTTACTGATTTTTTATCGTGATTTGAATGTGCTTAAAAAACTTCTTGAATTAGCTTACTGATCTTAAGGATTCACTAATTTAATATCTACCGGTAAATTACGATTACAGGATATTTGATTATTTACAAATTTTAATTCTCCAACCTGTATGGATGATCTTCTGGTTTCATAATTGTCATCATTTACGCCTTCAAGTCTTCCCGGATGAGTAAAATAGAAAATGTAAGCTCTGCCATTATTGATTACTACATCAGCATGACCTCCTTTTACCTGATCATCTTCATAACATCCGGGTTTATCCAATATGTTTTCCTTTTGAAGATGCCAGTTTTGCATGTTTTTGGAACTGAAAACAGATAATCCATCCCATGAATCAATTATCATGAAATATTGGTTTTGCCAGAAGAAGACAACAGGGCCTTCGCCGCGTTTATTTCCTACAGCCAATCCTTTGTCCTCCCAATTGTACAGGTCGTTGCTTTCGGCATAGTAAATGGATTTATTATTTTTCTCATTGTTGTAGTACATTCTCCATTTTCCGTTTGGAGCTTTTACAACTTCAGCATCAATTACTTTATCTGAAGCCAAATTTAGCTGAGATTCAAATTTCCAGTCAATCAGGTTACTGCTGGTCAAATGAATGATGTGGCGGGGATGATTCCAATCGCTGAAAATTCCCGGTACAACAGTCAGGTACATGTGATAAATCCCGTCATGTTCTATTACTTCCGGAGCCCAGTAAGTTGTGCTGTCACCACCATAATTAATGTTTGCATCGGCGCGGTATTTCCAGTTTAGTCCTCCATCTTCTGATTCTGCAATACCAATTGGTGTTCCGTGTACCCAGTCAACTCCATTTGTATTTTCCAGATTGGCTCTTCGGTTGGTATAGAACATGAACCATTTTTGTTCTTTTTTGTTCCATATTACAACCGGATCTGCAGCTCCGTCAAATTTGGGATCGCGGTACAAAGGTTTTGATGCCACCTTAGTTGGATTGTCAATGGCTTCTTTTTTCATATATTTTTTCAGGTCGCAATTTTCGAGATTATATGTGGCCTTGGCAATTGTATTTCCGTTCGTTATTGCTCCAATGTATGAAGTGTGTACATTGTCTTTATAGTAGGGTTTAGTGGCCTCCAGACCTATTTTTTCGTATTCTTTTGCACAAAGATCGTTGGCATCGATATAGCAAACGCCTTCGTCTTCTGCGGCCTGCTTGGTCCATTTGGCATAAGTGTCTGTTACACGCACCATTTTACCATCTTCCCAGTTGTTGCGTGGTGTGTGAGCCAAGGCAATTACTTTTACACCATGAGCTTTAGCTTGTTCAATATAATGACGCATGTAATGACCAAAAGTATATACAGTTTCCGGTCCGCCGGTAGCTTCCATGGTATAAGTTTTTGATTCTTCGCCAGCTCCTTTGATAGAAGCCCGGGCGCGTCCGGTATCAAAGGGACCGCCATCATTGTGACCAAACTGAATAAACAGGTAGTCTCCTTCCCGTAAGCCTTCCAGCACATTTTGCCACAATCCTTCGGTTAGGAATGTTCTGCTGCTTCGGCCCCCTAATGCATGGTTTTCCACTGTAATTTTTGATGTATCAAAAAAGCGATCGAAAAAACTGGCCCAGCCCCATTGACCTAAATCACCTTTGTCCCGGCCATTTTTTACTGTTGAATCACCAATTACAAACACAACCGGTTTTTTTCCTTTACGACTACTGCCTGCTTTTTTATATGGCGGATGTCTTGGATCACCAACTTCAAAAATGGGTTCCGAATAGGGTAGTGTTTGTCCGTAAAAATGAATTGCACTATCGTTCATTTTAGGAAACCAGTGATTGCATAATTCGATCATTTCAGCACCAGCGAGCAACATTGGTCCGTATCCGTGAGCGGCAAAAGCACTGGTTGGACGATAATAATAGAATGCCGGATCAAATCCCATTCCCGTTCCTACGCAAGTACCTTCAACTTGTCCTTTCGGATTTATTTTTTGAGAAAGAGCATTCCATCCCAAAGTAACTACAGGACCGTATACTCTTGCATTTAACCATCCCTGATTGATACCGTGAGCAATTGCAAATACGTAAATTGCACTTGCTGAAGTTTCCAGGTAAGAATCGTTTTTATCTATTAGTTGGTGCCATAAACCTTGTCCGGATTGATACTGAACCAATGAACCAATTTGCTGTTGATAAAGATCCATGATCCATTTTCTATCTTCATTATCTTTAGGCAAAACATCCAAAGCTTCGCAAAGGGTTAGCAAAGCCCAGCCATTGGCCCGCGCCCAGAAAAATGTTGGTTCAGGTTCTAAACCTTCAGCCCATCCGTGACGAAAAAGGCCTTCGTTTTCAACAAATAGTTTATCTTTAAACAGTTTGATTTGTTTAACGGCTTCCTGAGTGTATTTGTCATCATGCCTGTATTTTCCCATTTGCAGTAAAGCGGGAATACTCATGAATAGATCATCTAACCAAACAGTATTATACAGCGGACGTTTGCGTGCAAATGTTCCATCTTTTAAGCGATATTGGTGGTACATGATATAATCGATGTAGTTACCGATTAAAGTATCTAATTTTGAAGAGGTTTTGTCGAATGTTGATGTTTTGATCATTGCTGCACAGATGGCGCCGGCATCATCTAAAGCTTTGGGTTGTAAAACCTTTGTCATCAAAGGATCAATCGTTCCAACTTCATCCAATTGTTTTTTGAAATAAGGAGCTGTTTCTGCTAAAAATGCAAATCGGTTCCGTGCATAATTCAAATACGTTTCATTATCAGTTACCTGGGTCATGCGCAGCATAGCCGCATAGGTAACTCCCCATTCGTATGAGGTTAATCTAAAATCTCCTTTTTTTAATTGACTGTATCTGTCGATGTTTTCATACTTAGTAATAACTTTTTGACTTTTTGAATCAATTATACCAGCCGGAGTAACCTGCTCCAGATAATTTACAATTGTTTTAAGTTGATTTTCAATTTGATCTTTGTCTGGAGCCTGATAGTTTATTGGGTAATCAGGTTGTAAAAGATGAAGAGGTGTGTTTGCATCATTAAATTCCGTTTTATTTGTGACGTTGGATTTTCTATTTTTTCCAGAGTTAGATTTCTTCTCCTGAGCATAGGAAAGAGAATTTAACGAAATTATAAAAATGACAATTAAAAATTGTGCTAAAAAAGTCTGATGTTGTGTACTGCCAAATGAGAGTTTCATTGCGAATATTTTATAAGCTGTTATCTGTTATTACTTACATCAAAAGTAGAGATGAATAAATTGCAACAGATGTATATTTTTCCGTATTCATGTCAAATCATCCATATTTGGAGATGTATTCGCCAAGAATGTATTTAATATAGTGGATATTGCTATTCGGAAGAGCCTGGCAATTTATTTTTGTTGGAATAATCAGAGTAAAAAAAAATCACTAAACGGGAACAGATTTGAACCGGTTTAGTGATTTTAATAGTTTAGGATTTATTAGTATCCTGGGTTTTGCAAAGCGTCTTGTTCTTCTTGAGTTAAGTTTGATCCATCCTCATGAAGTAAACCATCAATAAATGATTGTGGTATCGGACGTAAATAGTGTTGCTCTGTAACATTTACCGCTTCAGAATTAAAAGCTTTTGCGCGTTGTATAAGTGTTTTGGTTCGACTTAAATCAGCCCAGCGTAAAAACTCTCCGTATAACTCTCTTGAACGTTCATCAAGAATGAAATTTAACATACGGTCATATTCGCTTGTAGCTCCTATCTTATTTAATATATCTTCATCTTCTTGAGGAAGTGTAGTATAAGAAGCTATTTGTAAGCTTGTTGCTTCTGTAGAGTATGGAATGTTAAGTGATTCGTAGTAAGAATTACTATTGGTATAAGCATCAAAATCTTCATCTGCGCCACCATTAGCAGCCTGAGCACCATCAGTATGGTGTTCACGCAATTCACCATCGTTAAATTCAGCACGGGCGCGTAATATATTTACTACATCTATAGCATCTTGATATTTGCCCTGACGTACCAGTGCTTCTGCTTTAATTAGGTACGTTTCACCTGTTCTCGCCAAAACACCATCTCTATTTCCGCTGGCTTTAATTGCTGTACGTGATCCATCTTCGTATTTACTAAGAGAAACGTAACGATTGTTTCCCCATTTTTGAGCTACCCAAGCACCACCAGCATAATTAACAAAAGTATTAGGAACTACTTTGTTGGTAGCAGGATCTACATAACTGAATGAACCATTCCCTAATTGAGAAGCATCGAATCGGTTGTCATCTTTATCATTAATGATATATATAACTCCTAAATCGCCGTTTTCAATACCATATTCATTGTCTGCACTTGCTTTATTAACTCTGTATTTTGTTTTGAATGATTTCCAGAATCTAGAATCGTTTTTACGATTGAATAAATTGCATCCATATTCGGTGGTTCTTAAGCGTTGAAAATCTAAACCTCCGGCAACAGTTCTTGTCATATATGGAAGATTAGAGTATTGCGATAGAAAATAACAGTAAGTTCTGTTTTGATATCTTCCTGCTGTTGAAGCTCCGGCGTTAAATTGAGCAGCCATAAGGATCTCAGGTAACATTTCAGCATCACAGTCAACACCTGTCCAGTCCCATAAATCGGCAAAGTTATTAGCCAATGGACGTTCAGCAATTACATAATCAGCTAGTGTAATAATTTGATCTAAATCAGCAGCCTTATAAGAAGTATTCCAATCTTCATTGCGTTCAGAGCATCTCAACAATAAAGCTTTAGCTAACATGTGAGCTGCTAATGGTTTAGAAAAAGTTCCTTTTCCTCTAAATTCGGATACAGGAAGTAATTTGTATGCTTCTTCAAGATCCGATACAATTACTTTCATGCATTCTTCAGCAGAACTACGTGTGTAATTACGTTGAACGGCAGTTTTTGATTCTAAACTTAGAATTACACCTCCGTATTGTTCTACAAGACGCATGTAGTTATACCCACGTAAAAAGTAAGCTTCACCAAGGCATTTATTTTTTAAGTCGTTATCTTTAAAGTATTCTGCATTTTGAATTAAAACATTGGCACTGTTAATACCAAAATACATTTGATCCCATAAAGCTTGAGGTGAAGGATAATTTTTGTTTGCAGCTCCGGTAACATAAGGTGCTAAACGTGAATCATAGGTGTTCCACATTTCGCTGGTAAGATCGGTTCCACTAGAAAACTCATCAGTTCCATAATTAGTTGTACCATATGCCCATTCATATGCAAAATGGTAACGGATATTGGCATATAAGCTTGTCGCTAAAGCATTAAGACCTTCTTCCGTTTTATAATAATCCATATTATAACTGGTGGTCATTTCTTCATTTAGAAAATCCTCGCTACACGATGGTGCCAAAAAAGCAGTAGCAATTAATCCTAAACATATATTTTTAAATTTACTCATTATCATCAGATTTTTGTATACTAATTAAAATTTTGACTAGAAGTCAATATTCATCCCAAAAACAAAACCGCGGTTATATACAGAACTGTTGGTATCCATATCTTTAAAATTGATATCCGAGAAAATATTACCTAGGTTTTTGGCCTGTGCATATACTTTCAGGTTTTGGATTTTTAATTTTCGTGTAATTTTAGATGGTATATTATACCCCAAAGAGATAGTACGTAATTTTAAGAATGATCCTGAACGGTATCCCAGAACTGAAGAATACGCATCTCCGCCAGCTTCATTGTAAATAGGTTTTTGATATTCTGCATCTGTGTTTTCTGGTGTCCAATAGTCAATTTCACGTTGATTATATCGTCCAATTTGTGATTCTCCTTTGGTTGATACTTGATAGCCAAGCCTTCCGTACATTAAAATATTAAGTTCTAATCCTTTGTATTCAAATGTATTGTTGAATCCTACAGTCCATCTTGGGTTTTTGTTTCCAATAATAATTCTGTCATTTTCATCAATCACATAGTCCCCGTTTTGATCAACTGGTCTTGCTTTTCCTACTTCAAAATCGGCACCGTTAGCATTGAATTTTTCCATTTCAGCAAGGTCTTCTTTTTGCCAAATTCCATTACCATCAATACCATATAGGACGGATAACGATTCTCCAATAAACCAAGTATTACCAACCATATCTTGTTTGCCGTAAGCTAACTTTGTAATCTCATCTTTTTGCCATGCAGCATTGATATTTGTACACCATTTAAAATCTTTCTTAGCGATGTTTACAGTAGTAAGCGAAATATCAATTCCTCTGTTTTTAGTTTCTCCGACGTTAGCATATGTTGTTGCATAACCTGATACTGTTGGTATTGCCATCTTCATAAGCAAATCAGTTGTGTGAGATTTGTACACATCCAAAGCACCACCAACTCGGCCTTTAAAAAATGAAAAGTCCACACCCAAATTGTATTGTGTAGTCATCTCCCAGCCAAGTTCTTTGTTTGGCATTGGGATAAGGTCTTTATTGTAGTTTGGTTCGTTAATAGAGTATGCTTGTTGGTTATCTTGTCCTCCAAAAGGAACAAAAAACGACGCGATATTTCCAAGTGTTTGATATGGATCAATAGCAGAATTTCCTGTTGAACCAAAGCCTAATCTCAATTTAAGTTGATCAACAAAGTTATTGTCTTCCATAAAACTTTCTTGATCAATGCGCCATCCAAGGGCAGCAGAAGGGAAAAATGCCCATTTGTGTCCATCTGATAATTGTGATGCACCGTCCCATCGTCCGGATACGGTTACTAAGTATCGATTGGTGAATGAGTAATTGAACCGTCCCATGTAAGAAGTTAGTTGTCTTTCAGATAAACCTGATCCAATACCCACTTTCGAGTCAGGATTTGTGGCATCTAAAGTTCCAAAAGCGTTCCATAGAAAACTCGGTTTTTCAATGTTTTGCCCACTCATTGAACTTGATTCAATATTCCATGAAGAAGCTGTTTGCAACAATGTTGCCCCAACAGTATGGTCTCCAAACGATTTATTATAAGTTAACAAGTTGTCAAGAGTCCAGGAAAAATCCCGTTGGTTTTTTAATCGGGCATATGATGTACCGCCTAGACGATTTACAGAATTACCATCGATATAAACACCTTCGCGCCAGTTTCTGTAATCAGGCCCAAAATTCATTCGATATTTAAATCCATCTAATTGATCGATGATTTTGCCAAAATCCAGTTCACCATAAAAACTACCCATAACTCTGAACATTTGGCGTTGTTGCGAAGATTGCTCAGATTCACCAATAATAGTGTATACATTTCCATCTCCTCCCGGAGCAATTATACGATTACCTTCACTATCGTATGGCAAAGCATAAGAATAAATTCTTTGCGCCGCGTTGTAGATGCTATTAGGTCCTGAACTGGAAGAACCACCCAAGGTTGACATTCCGTAATCTTGATTACTCCAAGCGGCATTAATAGAGCCACCCATACTAAACCAATCTTTTGGTTTGATATCAATACTTAGTTTAGTTGTATATCGCTCATAGTTTTGTCCAATTTGTGTACCTTCTTGGTTTAGGTAACCAAATGATCCATAGGCTTTCATCTTTTCAGTACCACCACTTGCACTTAAAGTGTGTTCGTGAGTAATTGCAGTTTGTGAAACGTAGTCGGTCCAGTCTTTCGAAGCAACTTTTGAACCATCCCAAGTACCACCTTCCCATCCTTTTTGGATATTTGCCCAAGCTGTTGGATCTGCATCACTTAAAAATATGATCTTATCATTTTCCAAAGTGGGTTGATCACCGCGAGGGAAACTTTCTGGGTTGTTGTTGTAATAAGCCCAACGACGCCAAGTTAGATAATCACTGGCATTCATCATTGGAGCTTTATCTACAAGGTTCTCTATGGTTAATGTACCAGAGTAGTTAAGAGAGAAAGCTCCGGTTTTACCTTTTTTTGTGGTAACAAGCACTACACCATTAGCACCACGAGATCCGTAAATTGCTGTGGCAGATGCGTCTTTTAATATATCTATCGATTCTATGTCTCGTGGATTAAGAGTCTCAATTGCACTTGATGACATCAAAGGAATTCCATCTACAACATATAAAGGTTTATTAGCACCCGAAACAAGAGAGCGAACACCTCTAATTGTTATAGATCCAATTTCACCCGGACGCTCGTTTGAAGTAATGTCAACTCCTGCAGCCTTACCCTGTAATGCTTCAAAAGCGTTGGCAACAGGTCTGATTGTTAAGTCATCTGCGTCAACTCTAACCATTGCACCTGTTACATCGCTCTTTTTTTGTACACCGTAACCAACTACAACTAGTTCGTCAAGATTTGTAGTTTCTTCAGCTAAGGTGAAATTAATTACTGATTTTCCGGTAACGGGTACTTCTTGAGTTGAAAAACCAATAAAACTTACGGTTATTGTTGCATTTTCAGGTACTTTAATATGGTAATTTCCATCAATATCGGTTATAGTACCATTTGTTACCGATCCCTTTTCTACGATAGTGGCTCCGATTATGGACAGACCTGTTTGATCTTTAACACTACCTGTAACGGAAATCGTTTGTCCTTGTGCGCAAACGTTGACGTTTCCAGCCATAAAAAAACAACTTGTAAGCAGTGTTATGAAAAACACTTTAAATTGTTTTCTTTTTGATTTAAATAAATTCATACTACACTAGATTTAATTAGGTTCATAAAAACTTTTTAATAGATTAAAAATTGAGTTACTAACTAGCTTTTTTAATGGCTGTAAAAATAAGGTGTGCGTACACGATAGAAAATGGAAAATAGTACTAAAACATGTATTTATTTTGATGCTTTGTTGTTGTGGATGATATTCTAGGTTTGTGTATAATTTTCCTTTTTTTCAGATGTGCTATGTGATACATTTGGTGATAAAAATTTCTAAAATACTATATGAAATGGGATTATTGAGCAGAATGTATTTATTGCAGTTTATATTACTAATTGTTACGACATCAATGAATTTTTCTCCGGTGTGGGGACAAGAATTGATTGATCATGAACAAACTTTGAAAGAAATAATTAAAGTGAATGATTATTTTATGGAAAAATACAGTGATTGTAAAGCACCATCGAATGTGGGGCGGGAAAGGCCAAGTAATATATGGACAAGAGGTGTGTACTATGAAGGATTGATGGCTTTGTATTCTATATTGCCTCAAGAAAAAATATACGATTATGCCTATCTGTGGTCCGAATTTCATAACTGGGGATATCGAAACGGAGCAAGCACAAGAAATGCAGACAATTATTGTGCCGGTCAAACTTATATCGATTTGTACCGACTGTCTAAAGAGCCTAAACAAATTAGAAAGGTAAAAGCAAACTTAGACATGTTGGTAAATACGCCGCAAAATGATGATTGGACATGGATAGATGCTATTCAGATGGGAATGCCGGTTTTTGCGAAGTATGGTGTCACAATGAATGACACGAAATATTTTGATAAAATGTGGGATATGTATGCCTGCAGCAGAAATGATATTGGAGGTGGTCTTTATAACAAAGAAGATGGTTTATGGTGGCGCGATGCCGATTTTGTTCCTCCTTATAAAGAACCAAACGGTGAAGATTGTTATTGGTCAAGAGGCAACGGATGGGTATATGCTGCTTTGGTAAGAGTATTAAGCGAAATACCGAAAGACGAAAAGCATTATAAGGATTATGTGAATGATTTTATGTCCATGACAAAGGCATTGGTAAAATGTCAGAGAAAAGATGGATTTTGGAATGCGAGTTTACACGATCCTAAAAATTACGGTGGAAAAGAGGTGACCGGTACTTCTTTATTTGTATATGGTATGGCATGGGGAATCAATAACGGATTCTTGTCAAAGGAAAAATACATGCCTGTTGTTGCAAAAGCCTGGAATGCTGTTGTGAAGGATGCCATTCATGAAAATGGATTTTTAGGTTATGTGCAGGGAACTGGAAAAGAACCTAAAGACGGTCAGCCGGTAACCTATGATAGTATGCCTGATTTTGAAGATTATGGTATTGGTTGTTTTTTATTAGGTGGAGTAGAAGTATATAAATTACAAGAATCAAAATAATATTTTTTTTAATGAGTTTTAGAAATATAAACAGAAAGGTTTCCGCTTGCTTGATTGCTGCCACTTTAATCATTGTATTTTTTTCGTGCACTGAAAAAGACTCCCAGTTTAAGATTATGGATCCTTTAAGCAAAGCTGATAATGGTTTTGTTACTTTTACAAATGTTCCGGATGGAAATTACAAAGTACATGTGAGAGTAGGATCTGAAAATAGTGCAGGACATACCGTAATCAGAGGGGAATCCAGAAGACTGTTTTTTGACGGAATATCCACAGGAAAAGGAGAAATCAAAGATGTTTATTTCCATATCAATAAAAGAGATACGATTATAACAGAGGGAAGAAATGTTAAAATCAAAAAAAGAGAAAAGAGCAAATTAAATTGGGATAGCAACTTGACTTTTGAATTTAACGGCGAGTCTCCTCAGGTGGTTTCTATTGAAATAACACCTTCAGATTCTGCTCTTACTGTTTTTTTATGTGGAGATTCAACTGTTGTTGATCAGGAAAACGAACCTTGGTGTTCCTGGGGACAAATCATTCCTTGTTTTTTTAATGATGATGTTTGTTTTGCTAATTATGCTGAATCCGGAGAAACTACAAGTGGTTTTATTGCCAGACGAAGGTTGGAGAAATTGTTAACGCTGATTAAACCGGGAGATTACATATTTGTAGAGTTTGGACATAATGATCAGAAGGAAAGAGGAGAGGGGAAAGGAGCCTATCTGAATTTTACCGATCGATTAAAAGATTTTATTGTTGCAGCTCGGGAAAAAGGAGCAAATCCTGTTTTTGTTACCCCAACGCAACGCAGAAGTTTTAACGGGGAAGGGAAAATTGTTGACACTCATGGGGATTATCCGGATGCGATGAGAAAACTGGCTGCCGAAGAAAATGTTTCTTTGATTGATCTTCATTCCTATACACGCACTCTTTATGAAGCCATGGGGGTAGAAAATTCAGTGAATGCATTTGTTCACTATCCGACCAATACGTTTCCAAATCAGGAGACGCCTTTGAAAGATAATACTCACTTTAATCCTTTTGGTGCTAATCAAATTGCGAAATGTGTTGTTTATGGAATGAAACAAATTCATTTGCCTTTGGTACAGTATTTAAGAGATGATGTAAAGGATTTTAACCCCGCTGCACCTGACGATTTCAAGAATTTTAAATGGTATCCAACACCTTTTGCTGAAATTCAAAAACCAGACGGAAACTAAACAATTTATGATGTCGAAAAAAACATTCGCCTTTTTACTGGCTTTTTTATGTTTGGGTTTTGTAAAAGCTCAAAATCCGGATTGGTCTCTAATTACACCAGAATTAGCAGGAACGCTGCGAATTGGAGTTGTCACTCAAGGTACAAGTAAGTGGTTTTCCGAGTTTAAAAGCATAAAGCTGAAATCATCCGAAAAGGAAATAAAATACATTTTGAAGGACGAGATATTGGCGAAGGGTGCTATTGAATTTTTAATTCGTCCTTTGGCTGACAGCAAAGGGGCTGTAATGAAACTATGTGGTGAAAATCTCCCTAAAGATTTACAACTGATATGGACATATGGAGGAGCTTCAAACAATAAGGTGGATATTGAAATGTGGAAGCCTGTGATTTTACCAAAGGATTGTTATCAGAATGTTTTTAGTATTGAGGGGAATTCATTTACTCTTTATTATGGAAACAGCCGTAAGCTTAAAATTCTGGAAGGATTAACACCTGCTGGAGGGACATTGAGATTGGCAGATGCGAATCAACAGGCGAATCCAATTCAATTGTTGAAATCCGGAAAGAAAACTGTGGCGCAAGTGTTGACTGCTGATCTTAAAATGGTGGATGAACAGAATTACTATTTTTGCTTCTACTTTCTGAATCCTACGGCCGACTACAATTATTTTATGCTTCCAAAGCTTTTTGAAGAAGGAAGTTACAGGGTAAATAAAGAAACAGAATGGATGAAATCGACACCAGATTAAAAACAAAAAAATATGCGACAATTATTCCTGCTTATAGCATTACTATACGGTATCTCTTTAAAGGCCGAAACTTATAATATTAAAGATTTTGGAGCTAAGGGAGATGGTGTTACCATTGATTCTCCCGCTATTAACAGCGCTATTGAAGAGGCGGTTCAAAATGGAGGAGGAACAATTTATATTCCTGCCGGAACATATGCCTGCTATTCCATTCGTTTAAAAAGTAATATTACTATTCAAATTGAATCTGGTGCTACAGTTTTAGCGGCTTTCCCTTCCGAAAAGGAAGGTTATGATATTGCTGAACCAAATCCGGATAATCCTTTTCAGGACTTTGGACACAGCCACTGGGAAAATTCCTTATTTTGGGCTGTTAATGAGCACGATATAACGATCTGCGGTAATGGATTAATTAATGGGCAAGGCTTAACAAGAGAAGAAAGCCGATTACCGGGAGTGGGCAACAAAGCGCTGTCATTTAAGGAGTGTCATAACATTACCGTGAAGGATGCAGCGATGCTAAACTGCGGTCATTTTGCCATTTTAGCAACAGGAGTAGATAATTTGCACGTACTCAATCTTAAAGTAGATACGAACCGCGATGGTTTTGATATTGATTGCTGTAAAAACGTACGTATTTCCGATTGCAGTGTAAATTGTCCATGGGACGATGCCATTGTTCTAAAATCGAGTTATGCTTTGGGATATTTTAAAGATACAGAGAATGTAACCATAAATGGTTGTTTTGTTTCTGGTTACGACAAAGGATCTGTATTGACGGCGAAGTGGGAAACCGACGAGGCTGTAGCACCTGATCACGGGTCAAATACCGGACGTATTAAATTAGGAACTGAGTCAAGTGGAGGCTTTAAAAATATTGCCATCACCAATTGTATTTTCGAACGAAGCAGAGGTTTGGCCATTGAAGCTGTTGACGGAGGTTGGCTCGAAGATGTGGTGGTTTCGAATATTACCATGCGCAATGTGGGCAATTCGCCGTTTTTCATTCGCTTGGGAGCACGTCAGCGCAGTCCGAAAGGCACTCCCGTAGGAAAACTACGAAGAGTTCAAATCAGTAATGTGAATGTGTTTAATGCTGATTCGCAATTTTCAAACATCATAAGTGGTGTGCCTGGTCACCAGGTTGAAGAGGTTTCTTTTTCAAATATCAATGTTCATTTTAAAGGAGGTTATACTGCAGAAGATGGAAAAATTGTACCTCCCGAAAGCGAGAAAACATATCCTGAACCATGGATGTTTGGAACAATTCCAGCCTCAGGTTTTTATGTGAGACATGCTAAAAATATATTTTTCGAGAATATCAGATTTTATTTTGAGCAAAAGGATGCACGTCCCTTATTTGTGTTGGATGATGTAGAAAATTGCGATGTTGATCGCGTAAGAGTAGATGGAAAATTGGTAGAAAAACCATTCGAAGCTCACTAAAAATGATATTTCGATAATCGTAAACACCATTGCAGCCCTTTGGTAAGCAGTTGCAATATAATTTGATACAACATGTTTAATTCATTAGGTTCGTTTGCAGATAAAATTCTGGTTCTAATTCTTTGTGGTGTACTGCAATCCTGTTGTACAAAAACACCTTCCCAAATAGTAAAAGGACCAAATTATGCTCCATCTATTCAAAAGGAAAATTTAGGGAGAGGATTAGTTGCCATTTATCAGGGAAATGGAATTGCAGCGGTAAGCTGGAGATTTCTTCCAAAAGATAAAGCCGAAACACAGTTTGATGTTTATCGCATCAATAAGAATGAAAAAGAGCGTAAGCTCAATGCAACTCCAATAGCTGCAAGTACCTTTATTAAAGATAGCTTAGCAAATACAAAAACATCAACAACCTATGTTTTAAAAGATGCTAAAACACATCATGTGCTGGCTTCTTATGTACTTACTCCGCAAATGGCCGATCATCCATACTTATCAATTCCAATACAAGCATTTCCTGGCGACAGTTTATGGCAATACAGTCCCAATGATGCAACTGTGGCCGATTTGGATGGAGACGGAGAATTGGACATTGTACTAAAACGTGAAAATAGCGGTCATGATAATTCGCACAACGGTGTGTGTAACGGAGGCCCGTTGCTCGAAGCTTACAAGCTTGACGGGACTTTTTTATGGCGCGTTAATTTGGGAATTAATATCAGACAAGGTGCTCATTATACACAAATGATGGCATACGATTTTGATGGGGATGGAAAGGCTGAGATTGCAGTTAAAACCGCTGAAGGAACTCAATTTGGAGATGGTCAGGTAATTGGTGACGTAAATAAGGATGGAGTAAGTGATTATGTAGATAGAGATCCTTCGTCCCGGACTTATGGCAAAATAATTACCGGACCCGAATTTTTTTCTGTAATAGAAGGGGCAACTGGCAAAGAATTGGCAAGAGCGAATTACATTTCGAGAGGAGCTCCTGATGAGTTTGGTGACATTACCGGTAATCGGGTAGATCGTTTTTTAGGAGGAGTGGGGTTTTTTGACGGAATGCGTCCGAGTATTCTAATATGCAGAGGCTATTACGAAAAAACAGTACTGGAAGCCTGGGATTACAGAGATGGGAAGCTAACGCAGCGCTGGCATTTTAGCACAACCGATAACAATGGCGAATACAAAAGTTTCGAAGGACAAGGAAATCATCAATTAAGTATTGGTGATGTAAATGGAGACGGGAAAGATGAAATTACCTATGGTGCTTGTTTGATTAATGCAGATGGAACAGGTGGTTACAATACACAGTTGGGGCATGGCGATGCCTTGCACTTAACGGATATTGATATTGAACGACCGGGACTGGAAATTTGGGATTGTCATGAACATGTTCCGACTAAGGCCGGATCGGAATTACGTGATGCCTGTACAGGTGAGTATATTTGGGGCATTCCATCTTTCGAAGATGTTGGAAGAGCTATGGCTGCTGATATCGATCCGCGATTTAAAGGCTGCGAATTATGGACAACTCATTCAGGAGGAGTATATACTGCCAATGGAAAATTTATTACCGCAAACACTCCGTCAATTAATATGGGCATTTGGTGGGATGGTGATTTAAACCGTGAATTGTTGGATGGATCGAGTGTTACTGGCCGCGAATTTGTTGGTATCACAAAATGGACTGGTGATGGTGTAATAAATTTACCGATCCCGTTTAGTGAAGACTTAACCGCCAATAACTGGACGAAAGGGAACCCTTGCCTGCAAGCTGACTTGGTGGGAGATTGGCGTGAAGAAATTTTGGTTCGAACAAAAGATAACAAAGAACTTCGCTTGTACATGACCAATTACAGTACTTCTTATCGTTTTAACACCTTGCTGAGTGATCATATCTACCGGCTTAGCGTGGCTGATCAAAACATTAGCTACAACCAACCTACACAGCCAGGTTTCTATTTGGGATCTGATTTAGGGAAATTTTGGAACAATGAATACCGGCTTCAAAGAGGAGCACATTCTAAATCGGGTAAAGCCAAGGATGGAAAAGCCAATGGCATGAATACCCGTTACCAAGAAGCTCAAAGAATTATTCTTGATACAATTGCGTGTTCGCAGGAAACTTACACATTAGATGCCGGCTACGATTACGATAAGTATATTTGGACAGTAAACGGGGCAGAGATAAAATCAGACAGGTCGCTTACTCTTAAGTCGAAAGATTATTCAGCAGATCAACCAATTAAAGTTAAGCTGCAGGTTCTTTATAAAGGATGTGTATTTGCGGATGATGTTGTTGTAATATTTGCTAAGAAGAATAAGTCGTTTTAAAACCGTTTTATTAATGTTAAAACAGACAGTATTATTCTATTCAGAAGAAATGTAAATTTTAAAAATAAGACTTAATGATATTGGTTAAAAATATGTTACGATTGTGTTTGTTGATTTTTATATTATTTGCAAATCATATAGCAGCAAAGGCAAAAGATCCAATTCGAAAGAAATATAATTTTAATTCAGAATGGCTTCTTATGATTGGTAATACAACAAAAGCTAGTCTGCCCGATTTTAATGACTCAAACTGGAAGAAAGTAACCCTACCCTATGCATGGAATCAGGATGAAGCATTTAAAATTTCCATCCATGAATTATCAACCGGAATAGCTTGGTATCGTAAACATTTTAAGTTACCAAAATCAGACAAAGACAAAAAAGTATTTATCGAGTTTGAAGGGGTGCGTCAGGGAGCCGATTTTTATGTGAATGGAAAACATGTTGGTTTTCATGAAAATGGTGTGATGGCAGTTGGTTTCGATATTTCGGAATACCTCTATTTTGGGAATAAAGACAATGTAATTGCTGTGAGAACAGATAATGATTGGAAATATAAAGAAAGATTATCAGGTTTCCCATATCAGTGGAATAATGATAATTTTAATGCCAATTATGGGGGAATTCCAAAGAATGTTTATTTGCATGTAACTAATAAAGTATATCAAACACTGCCTGTATATTCTAATTTGGAGACTACGGGTACTTATGTTTATGCCAGCAAAATTAATGTTAAAAAGAAATCTGTTTTATTAAATGTTGAAACACAAGTGAAAAATGAATTGGACAAAAGTCAGAAAGTTCAATTGAAAATTGAAATTAAAGATGTAAATGGAATAGTTGTAGGAGAGTTTGCAGGAGAAGAGTCCTTAATTAGATCAAATGCTGTTGCAATTTTAAAATCGTCATCTCCTCTTACTAATGTTGAGTTTTGGAGCTGGGGTTATGGGTATTTGTACGATGTAAAAACCTCTTTACTTATAAATAAAAAAGTCGTTGATGAAGTTGTGATTCGCACAGGTTTTAGAAAAACAGTTTTTAAAGACGGTATGTTTTATTTAAACGATCGAGTATTACAGCTGAAAGGTTATGCTCAACGTACAAGTAATGAATGGCCTGCTATTGGGATGTCATGTCCACCATGGATGAGTGATTTTTCTAACCGATTAATGGTAGAGAGTAATGGAAATTTGGTTCGTTGGATGCATGTGACTCCTTGGAAACAAGATGTTGAAAGTTGCGATCGTGTGGGTTTAATACAAGCTATGCCAGCTGGTGATGCTGAAAAAGATATCGATGACCGACGATGGGGGCAACGAGTTGAATTAATGAGAGATGCCATTATTTATAATCGGAATAATCCAAGCATTGTATTCTATGAAGGAGGTAATGAATCAATTAGTGAAGAGCACATGACTGAATTAAAGTCCATTCGTGATAAATATGATCCTTTTGGAGGACGTGCCATTGGAGGACGTGAAATGCTTGATAGTAAGGTGGCTGAGTATGGAGGGGAAATGCTATACATTAACAAGAGTGGCGATATTCCTATGTGGGCTATGGAATATTCTCGCGACGAAGGTTTACGAAAATATTGGGATGACTACTCTTATCCATATCATAAAAATGGCGATGGTCCGTTGTATAAGAATAAAGATGCCAGCGATTATAATCGAAATCAGGACTCACATGCTATTGAGGATGTGATACGTTGGTTTGATTATTATGAAATGCGTCCAGGAACAGGAACACGTGTAAGTTCTGGAGGAGTTAATATCGTTTTTTCTGATACTCAAACTCATTTCAGAGGAGCTGAAAATTACCGAAGAAGTGGGGAAGTGGATGCAATGCGTATTCCCAAAGATGGCTTTTGGGCGCATCAAGTGATGTGGGATGGATGGGTAGATGTAGAAGAGCAGCGGACTCACATTATTGGACATTGGAATTATAATGATACTATATGTAAACCAATATATGTGGTCTCTTCAGGCAATAAAGTTCAATTATTTGTCAATGGTAAATCCAAAGGATTTGGAAAACAGAGCCATCAGTTTCTTTTTGTATTTGATAGCATAAATTGGGAGTCTGGGATTATAAAAGCTATTTCGTATAATGAGGATAATGTGCAGGTGAGTTCTGATTCGATAGAAACAGTTGGTGTACCGAAATCGATACGTCTTACTAAACATGTAAATCCTGCAGGCATGAAAGCAAACGGTACTGATATTGCCCTAATAGATATAGAAGTAGTTGATTTAAATGGGAAAAGATGTCCGCTGGCTAATAATTTAATAAATTTTCATTTGGATGGAGAAGCCACTTGGTTGGGCGGAATTGCCCAAGGTTCCAATAATTACATCCTATCTGAAGTATTACCTGTTGAGTGTGGTATAAACAGAGTTATGGTTCGATCGACTACAAAAGCAGGCATTATTAATTTAGTTGCAACAAGTGAAAATTTAGAATCAGGTTCAGTTAGTTTGCAAACAGAACCTTTTGAGCTTGTGGATGGTTTGACTAAAGAATTACCCTCAGATGGTTTGGGTGTTTATTTAGAGCGAGGAGCTACTCCTGATACTCCTTCATATTCAGTTTCGCGGGTTGAAAATCTCATTGAAAGTGCACAAGCGGGAGCCAATTCAGATGAAGCTATATACAGTTTTGACGATAATGAATTAAGCGAGTGGGGAAACGATGGTCAATTATCTGCAGGTTGGATTACTTATAAGCTATCAAAACCGGCTGTAATTGATGAGTGCGTTATTAAATTAACCGGCTGGAGAATGAGGCAGTATCCCATTCGAATTTTGGTAGATGGACATGAAGTATTTTGTGATACCACACAGCGAAGCCTTGGATATGTTACATTGCCATTGAAGAAAATGAAAGGAAGCGAAGTGACAATTCAATTAATTGGCACAAGCAAAGAAGAAGATGCCTTTGGTCAAATTATAGAAATTACCGGGCAAAAAGAATTGGATTTGTATAAAGATCCCAATGCTTATAAGTCACAAGGGCAGTTAAGAATTGTTGAAGTTGGTTTTTTCACATTACTTGATTTACCCTAAGTATTTGGCTGGGATCGCACACAGAATGTTTTGTGGCGTTTGGATCATGGAGAATTGGATGGTTTGCATCCCCGGACTGTAATCATTCATATAGGTACGAATAATACCAGTCAGACATCTAATGCCCGGGCAAATACGGCTGATGAAATTGTAGAGGAGATAGTGGCCGGATACTCACGTGTTCGATCTAAAGTTCCAGGAGCTAAAATCATCTTAATGTCTGTTTTTCCAAGGGAAGAAAAACCTGATCATCCGAGACGACAGCTAATTAATAAAATCAATATCAAATTGGAGCAGTTTGCACGGAAAAACAACATTAAACTAGTGGATATTGGTCCGCGATTAGTAACGCAGGAGGGAATTCTGACAAGAGTAATAGCTGGAGATTATTGTCATCCGACCGAGAAAGGATATCAAATTTGGGCAGATACGATAAAATCGATACTTGAAAAGGAATAACAATCTTTTTGTTTTAAAAGGAAAAAGGTAAGGGGCTTTATGGCCCCTTACTTGTAGAATTTATTTTGCAGTTTTAACAACGTATGCTTTAAATTTTTCAAAGGTTCCCATTTTTTTATCTTTTTCAATAGTGGAGGTTACCCAAGAGCTTAAATATTTTGTTGGTTTTGAGATGTAAAGTTGTTGTTTTCCATCATCTTTTCTGTCCAGATAATCATCTGGATTAATCATTATTGCAGCTCCAACTTGAATTTTCTCTGCAGCTACATCTTCAGGATGATAACCCCATGCAATCATATAATTATCGGCTTTTTCAACTTTTTGTCCTTTGTGGTAGTTAATTCCGGTAACAAACTGAACATCCTCATCTGTTAAAGCAAAAGCTTCCACTCTCATTTCCCGAATTCCGGTGTAAGCGGTTACACGAACCAATACATCTATCTTTTTTCCTTTATATGGAACATCTTTTGATAACATTTCCATTTGAGAATAAGTGGCTTCCTTTTTAACGGTGGCGATACGATTCGAAACAGGAGCTAAAAGCACTACATTTTCTCCATCCCAAAGGCGAACACCTCCAAGTCCAACTGTAGATCCTACTTTATAATAATCAGCACCCAGACCTTTTTTCTGTTCTTTTTCGGAAGGATACCATTTGGCATTCTTTAATTCGAGACCTTTTTTTTGTTTGTTGTAAACATCAATCGAAGTAGCTTTATTATTAAAATACAAGCGAATTGCCAACCATTCATTTTCAACAGCAGGTCCGTGATGTCCTATTGTTTTGTATAAGTCACCGGATTCTTCCTGAATCATATTGGTGTAAACAGAGTCGCTTCTAAGAAATAAGCTGGCATCGGTAAGGTTTTGTCCTATTACAGAACAGCTGATCATTGCAAATAATACAATGGATAAGATTGTTGATTTCATATGATTATAATTTGTTTTTGATTTGCCATATGGAACTTACCATATAATCATCTCCCTGTTTGTAGAAAGCTTTATACATGGACGTTTCATATGTTTATAATTTTAAGTTTTTGTCATATGGAACTTACCATATAATCATCTCCCTGTGTGTAGAAAGCTTTATACATGGACGTTTCATATGATTATAATTTGTTTTTGATTTGCCATATAGCCTGTCCCGAACTTGTTTCGGGAGAACTTACCATGCTGAAATAATCATCTCCCTGTGTGTCAAAATCGATTTGGCATGGACGTTTCATATGAAATTATGTTGTGATTAAAAAAATACATTTTAATAAAATTGAATCAATTTTTTAATAAAAGATCCTAAATTATGAGCTACTAAAATTACTAATTATTTTTGGTGCTGCCTTGGAACTACTAATATAAAAAGAGCATCAAAATAACATTATCAAGCATATTTTGCTGGCTCAATACTAAGTGTGTTTATGCTCAGTTATTATTCTAAAACTAACTTTTAGCACTTCCATTTTTAATATAAACAGAAGGAGATACCCCAAATTGTTGTTTAAAACATTTACTAAAATAAAAAGGATTACTACTTCCTACTTTATAGGCTACTTCCGACACATTAAGTTTAGTGGTAGTTAATAATTTTGCAGCTTCTTTCATTCGAATAACTCTGATGTAATCATTAGGTGTAAAACCGGTTAGACCTTTTACCTTTTTGTAAAATATGGTTCTCCCCATCGACATTTTCTCGTGAAATTCATTAATAGAAAAATCAGTATTAGAAATGTTTTGTTTTATGATCAAATTCAGTTCTTTTATAAATTTATTGTCCTTATTAACAGTAAAATTGGGTAAGGAGCTTACGCCAGGTTCCATGGCGTATTTTTGTTGCAAGGTATGTCTTTGTTCTAATAATTTCACCATACGCATGATCAAATACTGAGAACTAAAAGGTTTCGTGATATAGGCATCAGCTCCAGCTGTAATTCCCTTAAGTTGGTAAGGAGAACTAACATAAGCTGTTAACATCACAATGGGAATATGACAGGTTTGAAAATCGGATTTTATTCGTTTAATAACTTGAAAACCATCCATCTTAGGCATCATCGCGTCGCAAATAATTAATTGAGGATTCACCAGACTACATTTATTTATTCCATCAAGACCGTTTACAGCAACAATTACTTTAAAATATTGTTGCAAAAAGTCATTTAAATAATCGGAAACATCAGGATCATCTTCAATCACTAATACTTTAAAATTCTTATACCGCTCTAATTCTTTTTCTGACAAAGTAGTTAAGGGATTGCTTTCCAATTCTATTATTTCAGGATTGGTTGGCAGCAAAACCTGTTGCTGATGACGGATTACTTTTGTTTCGGTATTAGTAAGAATAGGTATAGAGGCAATAAAAGTTGCTCCTCCACCGGGAGTTTCGGTGTATTGAATGCTGCCATTATGTAGTTTTATTATTTCGTAGGATAAATTTAAACCGATACCAATGCCAGGTTCGGATGGTGAAATCTGTTTAAATCGTGTAAACAACAATCCTTGTTCTTTTTTTGGTACTCCTTTGCCGTTATCCGAAACACTAATGCAAAGGGTATTTATTTCTTGATTAATATTGAGAAGGAAGCTTATTTTCCCTTTTCTGTTAACAAATTTAAATGCATTGGATAATAAGTTGTAGGCTACTTTTTCCATTTTCTCTTTATCCAATTGCATAACAAATGAGGGAAGATTGGATGCAAAATCAAAAGACAATATTTTTCTTTCGGCCAGTTCTTCAAAGGTGGAAAAAATATCTTCAAAAAAAGCGACAACTTCGGTTGGTTCGCATTCAAGTTTAGCCTGCTCGTTCTGTATCTTCCTGTATTCAAGAAATTGGTTGGTCAGTCTTAATAGTCTTCTTGAGCTTTTATCGAGGAAAAGCAAGTGTTTTTTGATATTTTCCGCCATATCTTTTTGTGCCATTAAATTTTCAATTGTGCTTCGAATAATGGTTAAAGGCGTACGAAATTCATGCGAAATATTTGTAATGAACCGAATTTTATATTCGCTTAATTGATGTTCGAATTGAATGGCGGCATTCAAATGATATATTTTTCTGTTTATTTTGAGAGCAATTGCACCAATAACAATCACCAAAATAAAATAGAGTATGATGGCTTTAGTTGAACGCCAGATGGGTTGTTCGATGGTAATTAAAAGTTCTGTTTCATTTTCACCCCACGTCCCCATGTGGTTACTTCCTTTTACCCTAAATGTATATGTACCAGGTGGTATATTTCGGTAGGTTGCCTGGTTGTGTTGTGTTGATGGGTTCCATTGTGTTTCAAAACCATCTAATATATAGGTGTATCTGTTCGTATTCTGATAATTTAATATCGCAAATTGAATGGTAAAAGAATGTTGATTGTGCTTAAGATTGATTTCTTTGGTTGAAGATATGGATTGGGATAAGGGAGATATTTTACCTTCAGGTAACATTTTAGTTCCGTTAATAAAAAGTTCGGTAAGAATAATTGGTTCTGAATTTGAATGATTTTTAATACTGTCGGGCTGAATGGTATAAAAACCATCATAACTGCCCAAATAGATTGCTCCGTTTTTGTTTTTGCAAATGGCCGATTCACAAAATAGGTCTCCTTCCCATTTGGATGACAAAGAATAATTTTCGAAATGATTTTCTTGAGGAAAGAATAATGAAATACCACTTTCGGTACTAATCCACAGGTTTTGGTTTTCATCTTCCTGAATCCCTTGTATGATATCATTTACGAGTCCTTGCTTTGTTGTAAAATGCTCAAAATGCAAATGTTTATTTTCTCTTTTGATGATTTTATTTAAGCCACCTCCTGATGTGCCGATCCATAAGGTGCCTTTGCTGTCTTCAAATATTGTTTTTACTTCATTATTACTCAGTGAAGCATCATCTCTGTTGTTAAACTGATAATGACTAAATTTTGATTTATCTTGTAGTATGGAATCAGGATCAAAGGTAAGTAAGCCGTTATTTCCACCCAGCCACATTTGACCGTTTTTATCCTGAATAATGGTTCGGATTCTGGTTTGTTTCTTTCTTAACTCCGGAAAATCGATTAGTTCCAATGTGCCATTGTGCTCTTTGGCTAAAAGAAGGCCAAATCCAAATGTTCCCAGCCACATTCTTCCTTTAGAGTCTTTGCAGACAGCATATATTTTATCTGCTTGCAGATCTAAATTAATAAGCTCTTTCTTGTAAGTCTTATAGCTTGTAAAGCAGTTATTATCAAATATTAATAACCCATTTCCTTTTGTTCCGATCCATTTATTTCTTTTGGTATCTGCTGCAAGGATATAAGGCATTCCGCCTTTAATCTGATGTTTGGCTATCAACGAAAAAAATTTGTCGTAGATATATAATTGTCCGCTTTTGGTGCCCAGCCAAACATTCTCTTTTTCATCTTCATAAATCAGCCTCACTATATTGTCCTCATCACTTGATGATTTGTGCCCGGGATAAAATGATTGGTATTTGTTTTCAATTAAATTTATTTTTGATATCCCGGCATATTCTGTTCCTAACCAGATATTTCCACTGCGGTCTTCAGTTATGGATAGTAAAAAATTTGTCCGAAGTCCATCAAACTCATTTTTATGATGTTTTAAATGAAATATTTCATTGTTTTTTTGTTGAATAACGAACAAACCGTTTCCATAGGTTGATATCCAAATCATATCTTTTGAATCGTGATAAATTGAATAACGCTCCATGTCAATATTGGAAATAATGGATGGTGGTATTAATTCAAAGGACTTAAAGCTATGTTGCTCAGAATTGTATTGCCAAATAACACCGCTTTTGTTATAAACCCAGATATGATTTTTGTTATCCATTTGAGTATAGGCATTTTTAAGCGATTGACCTTTAAAAAGTGAATTTGCCAAGTGAATTTGTAACGTTTGCGTATTCAAAACATAGCTTTCTTCATGGGTGGTGATAAGTATGTTGTTTAAGGAAAGAAGTGCTGTGTTGTGCAGCGAACTATGAATAGGAAAGTGAAGCTTTACCTCATTGGTAATTTTATGCGATTCTTTATCTATTTTGTACATTTTGTTGTTATCGGTAAAAACATAAACAAAAGCACCATTTTCAATGATGGAATGAAAATTGGAATTTTCAATGAGTAGCTTCAATTGCTTGTCTTTAAAGCAGAATAGTTTGTTATGTGTCCCAATCCATATTTCTCCGGATTTCACTTCTGAAATAAAATTAACCGTACCAGAGCCTAATGAATTATTTCCAAAAGACTCTGATTCCAGTCCTTTTGGGGTGTGAGTAAGCTTGAGGCAATCGTTTTTATTTCCCCAAAGCCAAACATCTCCTGATTGAGCAAAGTAAATATTTGCATATTGATTATTTGCAGAATTAAGGCTAATAAAGCTTTCTGATTGAGGATTATAGCAATTTATATGATCTATATTGGTTTGGATCCATAAATACCCAAATTTGTCTTCGCGAATGTTTTTTATTCTGCTGTCGGATAATGTGGTGGTTTGTCCATAGCTCGGCTGAAGAGCCGTAAACTCATCTCCATCGTACTTATTTAAACCATTTAATGATCCAAACCATAAAAATCCTTGTTTATCCTGCAGAATGCAACTAATGGTGTTTTGTGATAAACCATCTTTAGTGGTTAAGTTTTGTATTCTGAAAGATTTTTCAGCACTTACATTTAGATAGATAAATAAAAAGCAACTAAGAAAAAAATACTTAATGTTCATTTGTTTTCATTTTTGGCTAAATCTTCAATTTATACGCTTCCGGTAAACGTATGATCTCTTATTCGTTTTTATTGATACGAGTTGGATTCCAGTTTATAAAGTTCAAGAGAAAGGTTTGTATCGTAACAAACGGAATGTAAATATTGCATTTACAAATAGGTTCTATAAAACGATTATAAAAAAATAATTGGATTGAATGAGTATTCGCTGATTGATATTTATATAGGCTTGTAAAAATAGTCATGTTTTGGGTTTAAGCTAATCTGTTGATGCAAAAAATACACATACTTATCATTATTTTGATGGAGATACTTCCGTAGATTCATTCTATCCACCCTGCTTTTTATGTTTTGTTTGTTCTTAATCATTCATGTACAATAGTGAATGTATTGTTTTGTAAGTTGCATGTATGTAGACTATTGTGCTTTTGTGTACGGGTTGAGATGTACAATATTGTAGTGATTTGGACAATAGTGTATTTGATACGAATACTCGTGACCGTAGTTTTAGCGGATATAAATAACAGATAATTTTTTATCCACTAAAAAATAAGTTTATAAAATAGTATTTCTATGAAAAAGCACACAAACAAAACACGTATCGTGAAACGGTGGTTGGTTTTAATTATCATCTTGTATGGATTTAGTTTTAATGCCATCTCTCAAATTACTGTTTCCGGAAACGTTACAGACGGAGTTACTACCATACCGGGCGTGACTATTATTGAAGAGGGGACGTCAAACGGAACTCTTTCTGATATTGATGGTAATTATTCCATAACGGTTGCTGGTAAAAATTCAAAAATTACTTTTTCATTTGTTGGCTTAATTACACAAACGATTGTAGTTAATGATGCCACCACCATTAATATTCAATTAAAAGAAGAGATTTCAGAATTGGATGAAGTCGTTGTTATTGGTTACGGAACGGCTAGAAAAAAAGATTTAACCGGTGCTGTAAGTTCTGTGGGAGGGAAGGAGCTTGTTCAGGTTCCGGTAACTACTGCAGCGCAAGCCATTACAGGAAAAATAGCTGGGGTGAGTGTGATTACTCAAAGTGGTGCTCCCGGAGCAGATATAAATATTGTTGTACGAGGAGGTACGTCTATTACTCAAGGCTCTTCTCCATTATATATTGTGGATGGTTTCCAAATGGATGATGGTTTAAAAAATATCGATATTAATGATATTGAATCGATTGATGTAATGAAGGATGCTTCTGCAACAGCGATATACGGAGCAAGAGGTTCGAATGGAGTAGTTATTATTACCACCAAATCTGGTAAAAAAGGAAAAACAGAAGTTAATTACAATGCTTACGTTAGTTTTGAAAAGCTGGGTTCCGAGTTAAATCTGTTGAATACACAAGAATATGTTGAGTATCAATATGAGTTTCAAACATTAAACGGACAAATTAATAACTGGGCTAATGTTTATGGAGGCGATATCTCCAATAGTAATTTTTATACCGGTGCTTACGACCGCATTCAAAGTCAATATGGTTCTGTCCCTGGTATCAATTGGCAGGATGTTGTTTTTGGTGGTACTGCAAAAATGACAAATCACAATCTGAACATTACCGGTAGTGGCGAAAAAACCCAATATATGTTGAGTTACAATTATACGGGTCAGGATGGTTTGGTTGATAAATCAGGTTATACCCGAAATGGAATAAGGGCTAAAATCAACCACGAGTTACGAAAAGGAATTAACCTTACATTTAGTTCAAGCTTTTTAGGAACAAAATTAGAAGGAGGAGGTTCTTTAGGAGGTTTATTGAAAATGTCAATTTTGCAGCCTGTAACTGGAGGTGTATTGTATACCGATGATCAATTAATTAATACAGATATTAGTGATGAAATGCAGGATATTGATTCTCAATACGACATTTACAATCCTTTAATTACAAATGATGCGGTTACCAAGACAAAGTATACGCGCTTGTATACCACCAATGCCTCATTGGATATTGACATTAATAAGAATATTAAATTCAGAACAGCAGGTAGTTATTTGTGGCAGCAGGTAAGATCCGAATCTTGGGATGACGGACGTACAAAATCAGCCCAAAACAATAAAGGACCTTATGGGAATAGGGACAACAGCGAAAAATATAGTTGGCAGGTTACCAACACTCTAACATGGAAAGGAGAAACAGGTGCTCACAAATTCAATGTGTTATTGGGACAGGAAACATACTATTCCGAGTCGATGGATTTAAAAAACACGTACTATGAATTTCCTGAAAATAACTTTGGATTAAATGATGTCAGCATGGCTGGTCAGGTATATTCATATTCATCCGGGAAAAGTTCAAATGGACTTGTGTCAGCTTTTAGCCGGTTAAACTACAATTTTGATGAAAGGTATTTAGTAACCGCAACAATTCGAGGAGATGGTTCTTCTAAATTTTCAAAAGGGAAACAATGGGGATATTTCCCATCCGTATCCGCAGCATGGCGGGTTTCAGAAGAGTCTTTTATGAGTAATATGGATGTGCTTAACAATTTAAAATTGCGCATCGGTTATGGAACTACCGGTAATTGCAATATTAGCAATAATATGTATGCTACCGATTATCAGTCTGGTTTTTATGCCGTTGACAACAAGCAGGTTGTAAGTTTAAAGCCCGGAAATACAGTAGGGAATCCAAATTTAAAATGGGAAACCACAAAATCTACAAATATTGGTCTGGATGTTTCATTTTTTAATAGCAGAGTAAATTTAACTGCAGAGTTCTATAATAACAAGTCAAATGATCTTCTGATAAAAAATAAAATACCAACATCAACAGGTTATAGTTATCAATATCAAAATATTGGATCAATTCGAAACAGAGGATATGAGTTTGTGCTAAATACGACTAATATTAAGAATGATAATTTTAAATGGACTACCGATTTCAATATTTCATTTAATAAATCAAAAGTATTGGCAATATACGGTGATGATAAGGATGATTATTTTAAGCAAAATTATGACTCTCGTATTGATTTTCTAATAGAAGTTGGTAAACCCTTAGGTCAGTTCTATGGTTATCAGTATGATGGTGTATATACTACAGATGACTTTTCTCAAAATTCAGATGGATCTTATTCTTTAAATGATGGTGTACCTAGTTTGAAGGGAAAAATAAGAAGTTCAATAAAACCTGGAGATGTAAAATATAAAACTACAGAAGGCAATACGGATGATGATGGAAACCCTGTTTGGTCTACAGATGATAGAAAAGTAATTGGTAATGCTGAGCCTCTTTTTACTGGAGGTATAGTAAATACCTTTAAATACAAAGGGTTTGATTTTTCAGCATTTATGAGTTTCTCCTACGGAAATGATGTGTTTAATATGAATTCGCAGCGATTCATCGGTCCTTATCTGCCAAATCAAAATTCATTATCTGTTATGGCAGACCGCTTTGTATTGGTGGATCCTACAACAGGAAAAGAAACAACAAATTTGCAGCAATTGGCAGGACTTAATCCTCAGCAGCACAATAGCGATGCTATGTGGAGTTTAAACTCAAGTAATAAAATAGCCATCACCGATGCATTGGATTATTATATTGAAGATGGATCCTTTTTGCGGATAAACAACATTACATTGGGATATACCTTACCCACCAAGATCCTAAAACGAATGAAAGTGAATAGCCTTAGGTTTTATTGCACTTTAAATAATGTTCATACGTTCACGAAATACTCAGGATACGATCCTGAAGTATCTGCTACTTCGAATTTGTTAACAAGAGGTATTGATAATTCTGCTTACCCAAGAGCAAAAAGTTGTGTTTTGGGTTTAAATCTTACTTTCTAATCATATGAAAGGTCCATGTATAAAGCTTTCTACACACAGGGAGATGATTATATGGTAAGTTCTCCCGAAACAAGTTCGGGACAGGCTATATGACAAAAACTTAAAATTATAAACATATGAAACGTCCATGCCAAAGCAATTTTGACACACAAGGAGATGATTATTTCAGCATGGTAAGTTCTCCCGAAACAAGTTCGGGACAGGCTATATGGCAAATGAAAACAAATTATAATCATATGAAACGACCATATCAAAGTGATTTTAACACACAGGGGAATGATTATTCCAGCATGGTTAGTTCTCCCGAAACAAGTTTGGGACAGGCTATATGGCAAATCAAAACAAATTATAAACAGATGAAAAAAATAAATATAAGTTATATAATGATTCTTTTGTTGCTGAGTTTTACACTTAGTTCCTGCGAAGACTGGTTAGATATGCCTTCGGAATCGAAATTCGATAGTAGTTCAGTTTTTGAATCTGTCAGCAGAGCTGAAATGGCGGTTTTAGCCTGTTATCCAAATACTTTTAACCGTGAATTGTATTACCAATTGGGTATGGGTACCGACGAGTGCATATCAAGTGAAGGTGATACCAATTCAAAAAATCAAATTGGAAACTACGTTTACACCACCTCAAACATTCCTTCATCAACATATACAGCCTTATATGCAGGTATTGAATATGCTAATGTTTGTATAAAGAAGCTTACAGCGATGCGAGAGGGGAGCTCTGTTGCCGATCAAAAAAATATTGATTATTTGTTGGGTGAAGTATATGCCATACGAGGTATGAATCTTATGAATATTGTTAGATTTTTTGGTGATGTGCCATATCCAACAAAACCTGTTGAAGATATGGATACGTTTACCTCATCAAGAGTAAGCCGCGATACTATTATGGACGGAGTTATTTCGGATCTTCAAAAAGCAGCAGAATTACTTCCCTGGAAAAGCCAGGGTGTATATCCAACCCCTGAACGATTTTCAAAAAATGCAGCTTATGGTATACTGGCCAGAGCCGCTTTATATGGGGCAGGATATTCATTAAGATGGGATCTGGAATCGTATTCTTCAGGATCGGTTACTTTGGCTCAAAGAGCTGATGTAGAAAGAATTAATGAGCTTTATAAGATAGCTTCCGAAGCTTGTTATGAAGTTATTCAAAAAGGGGAAAATGAATTGGAGAATAACTATGCAGATGTTTTTCGGGACTTAGTTAATGGCCGGTATAACTCTGAATCTTTGCTTGAAATAGGTCAATATGGATCTAACGTGAATGGATATTCTATAGGTTATACGAATGGTATTTATTCTCATCCTAATAGCATGTATTCAAAGGTAAAACCAGCTATGCATGCTATTCCCACCTACTGGTTCGATTTTAACGATGGGGATACCAGAAGAGATGTAACGATTTGCAATTATGATATTAATTCAGATGATGAGCGTAAACTAAGTACATATGCGGGATGTACCATAGGCAAATTTAGGGTAGACTGGAAAGCTGAGATTGGTGTTGCGGTGAATAAGCGTGATATTAATTGGCCTATGTTACGTTATGCAGATGTTTTGTTAATGTATGCTGAAGCAGAAAATGAGTTGCATAGTTCACCTGGAACTGAAGCTGAAAAAGCCTTAAAGGCTGTACGTATGAGAGCATTTAACAATGATGAGTCTAAAATTGGTGATATTCCCTCTACTTACAATGAATTTAAAAAAGCGATTATAAATGAGCGAAAACTAGAATTAGGATTTGAAAGTTTAAGAAGAACGGATCTGATTCGCTGGGGTATTCTTTTTGAAACATTAACAGAAACGAAGCAAAATTTAATAAAATTAGCTAACCATACAGGATCTTATCATGATGCTGACATGTATAGAGCATATAATTCTATTAAAGCAACAGAATTTGAAGATCCACTTGTTGCCGTAAATTATTTGAGTTATAAAAATGAATTATCTGATACTGAAATAGCAGATTTGAAAACCCAGGGATATACCGTACTTGACATGTTTGGAAATGATGATTTATCCAATTCAAAAACTTTAAATGCAGATGAAATATGGATTGAATCTCTATTTAGAGGATTAGAAAAAAATAAAGTAGAACTATTACCATTAAATCAAAATATGATTGATGTGAATTCAGGATTAGAGGGGCAGCAACATCCTCTTTATTAATGATAATTGGTTCTTGTTTTTAAATTACCTGATATAAAATTAGTTTAGGAAAATAACAAAATTACCATTGCTGGGCAATCAGCGCCTGGCAGTGGTATTTGTCTTAAATAGTTTTTGGTTAAAACAATATTGACAATGGGTTGTTGGTTATTTGTAAATTATTGATAATTAATGTTTTGAGTGGATTGTGTGCTGTTGGTTAAAATACCAATTACTAATAAGAGTGTTATTTCTTCTTCTGTTATGAAACGTCCATGTATAAAGCTTTCTACACACAGGGAGATGATTATATGGTAAGTTCTCCCGAAACAAGTTCGGGACAGGCTATATGGCAAAAACATACAGTTATAATCATATGAAAATCATTTTCCAGTATAAGCCTGATTATTTAAGAAATGCAGTAAAATCAACCATTTAGATCTGCAGTATGAGCCCGTACAATATTCCATAGATTTGTACAATCCTTCATACGATGCATTATCTTCATGTCTTAGATTTGAGTTTCCATATCTATATCAAAATCAAAGTCTGTTTTTTTAGTAAATGACGAAAATTAAATCCATAAATAATATAGAATTTATCCTATTATGAAACGTCCATGCCAAAACATTTTTTGACACACAGGGAGATGATTATTCCCGGCATGGTAAGTTCTCCCGAAACAAGTTCGGGACAGGCTATATGGCAACTGAAAAACAAATAATAAACATATGAAACGTCCATGTATAAAGCTTTCTACACACAGGGAGATGATTATTTCAGCATGGTAAGTTCCATATGGCAAATGAAAACAAATTATAATCATATGAAACAATTCTTACTAATTGGAATAGCCTGTTTGGCCTTATTCGCCTGTCAAAACAAAGTGCCTGAAAAAATAAACAGGTACGAATTAGTAACGCGAAATAATCCGGTCGTAACCAAAATTGACGAATTAAGTTCTTTATCGGTTGGGAATGGAAATTTTGCTTTTACGGCAGATGCCACAGGATTGCAAACTTTTCCAACCAACTATAAAAAAGGTGTTCCTTTAGGAACTCAGTCACAATGGGGATGGCATAGTTTTCTTAATCCCAATAATTATAAGCCGGAAGAAGCTTTAAAAACCTACAATTTTAGAGGAAAAGATGAGTTGTATGCTGTGCAAAGTAAAACTCCGGGAAGAGCGCATGATGCAGCCAACTGGTTTAGGAAAAATCCGCATCGTTTGCATTTAGGCTATATAGGATTGGAATTAAGTCATCAAGATGGGAGTGCGGTTAATTCTGATGATATCACTGATATTCATCAGGAATTGAAATTGTGGGATGGTTTACTGCTTAGTCAATTTAAATTGGATTCTGATTCTGTTTTGGTGAAGACAGCATGTCATCCATCTATAGACGAAGTGCAGGCACAAATATCATCAGCACTTATTGGCAAGGCTCAGTTAAAAATCAATTTTAAATTTCCTTACCCAACAGGAAACCATTCGGATGATGCCAGCAATTGCGATGTACCCGAAAAACACAAAACGGAGGTCGTTTCTCAAGGTGATGGATTTTGTCTGTTGAAACGAACATTGGATAATGACTGTTATTTTGTGAAAATTAAATGGGAAGGAAAGGCGCAGATGGATGAAAAAGCTCCTCATTATTTTGTTTTATCGCCAGGCAGTAATCAATTTTCTTTTACCTGTGCCTATTCGAAAGAGAAACCTGATGATAATACAGATACTTTAGACAATGTTCTTGCGAAATCATCGGAATATTGGCAATCATTTTGGAAAAATGGTGGTGCCATTGATTTTTCGAAATGTACCGATAAACGAGCGAGCGAATTGGAACGACGCGTAATTTTATCTCAATATTTAATGGCGATACAATGTGCCGGATCCATTCCTCCACAGGAAACAGGTTTAACCTACAACAGTTGGTTCGGTAAATTTCATTTGGAAATGCATTGGTGGCATGCTGTTCAATTTGCATTATGGAACCGTACTGATTTATTGGAGAGAAGTCTGGATTGGTATTCTACAGCTTATCCTGTTGCAAAATCCATAGCCGAACGACAAGGCTTTGATGGTGTTCGCTGGATGAAAATGACCGATCCTTCGGCCACCGAAGCACCTTCTTCGGTAGGTTCGTTTTTAATTTGGCAGCAACCTCATTTTATTTACATGAGCGAGCTGGTATACCGCAGTCATCCTTCGAAAGAAGTCCTTACCAAGTACAAAGATCTGGTGAATGCAACAGCTGAATTTATGGCGTCGTTTGCCACTTATGATGAGACGGGAGACAGGTATGTTCTGAAAGGAATTATTCCTGCACAGGAATCATTAAGGGCTGCAGAAACTATTAATCCGCCATTCGAGTTGTCTTATTGGCATTATGCCTTGTCAGTTGCCCAAAATTGGCGCGAACGATTAGGCGAAAAAAGAAATGAAAAATGGGATGATATAATCAATAAATTATCGCCGTTAGCCGAAAAGGATGGTTTGTATCTGGCAGCAGAAGATGCTCTGGATACTTACCAAGATATCCGTTTTACTTCCGATCATCCAGCCGTATTGGGTGCTTTGGGGATTTTGCCTCAATGTAAATTGGCAAGACCGGATGATATGAAAAACACCCTTAATTGGATTTTACAAAACTGGAATTGGGACAAAACATGGGGATGGGATTATCCAATGACAGCAATGTGCGCGGCCAGATTGGGTGAACCTGAAAAAGCAGTGGAAGCTTTATTAATGGACAAACGAACCAACACTTATTTAATCAATGGTCATAATTATCAGGATGATCGTTTAAGGGTTTATCTGCCTGGTAATGGTGGTTTGTTAACTGCTGTTTCCATGATGTGTGCAGGATGGGATAACAATACGATTGGCACTCCCGGATTTCCTAAGGATGGAACCTGGAATGTGGTATGGGAGGATTTGGCTGTAATGCCTTAATCAGGAATGAAAATACAAAAAAATTAAATGAGATTATTCTTAACAGCAATATTATCCCTTTCATTTATCTGTGCAACAGCTCAGTATAAATCTGATGCAAATAATAAATTGGAACGGGAACTTCGATACCAACCGGACAATGATGGTTTTGTTATCCTTAACGGGAATAAAAAATTTAATCGGGCGCTTTATGGAGGACACAGTGCATTTCGTGTAGAGACCGGAGATGTGCCTGAGTTTGGTTTTTTTATGCCAAATATGGGTGGAAATCTTCAATTGGGTTTTGTGAACGGGCAAAACAGCGTCTGGTTAAATAGTGCTTCTCAAATTAAAAGTACTTATTATCCGGGATGTCGAATTTACGAAATACAGGATTCTTTTATCAGTAATGGTATTATAAAACTTGCGGTATTGGCTTTGGCAGATTCTGATGGGATGATCATGAAAATTGAAACTGAGAACATCCCTGAAGGTATTGAACTTTTATTGATGTATGGCGGGGCAAGCAATAAACGGTTTTCGCGAAATGGGGATCTTGGTGTGGATAAACCGGACTGTTTTGATTTGCATGCCGATGATTGTTTAGGTAATGATTATAGCATTTACAAGAACTGTTTTTCGTTGGACTATGGACAGAACACTAAAAACCCCAGATCTATTGAAGCTTGTTTTCCTGCAGATTCAAAGCTAAAAACAGGATCTCCGTTCTCTTTAGATTCTCCCATGCAGGTTTGGAACTCTAAAGTATCTGATAATAAATCTGTTTTGGTGGCAAAAATACCGTTGGAAAATTCGGTAAAAAAGTTTGTGTGTATTCAGTTGAAGAGTGATAAATCTTTAAATTATAGTGATTTAACGGAATGGTACGATCAGGCAGAAGCAAGAAGAAAAGAAATTGCAAATGCAGTTCAAATAGAAACGCCGGATTCTTTTATTAATCCATTAGGAGGTGTATTGAGTACTGCTGCCGATGCCATTTGGGACAATTGCTGGATGCATGGAGCCATTGGTTGGAGGATGCCGCTTAATGGCTGGCGGGCTGCTTATGTTGGAGATTGTGTTGGCTGGCATCACAAAGCTAGGCAGCATTTCGATAATTATGCAGCATCGCAAATAACCGATATAGAACCATCAATTCCTCATCCGGCTCAGGATTCCTCTTTGAATTTGGCAAGAGCTGAAAAAAAATGGGGGACGCCAATGTATAGCAATGGTTACATTTGCCGAAATCCAAATCAGACAACAAAAATGCATCATTACGACATGAACCTGTGTTATATTGATGAGTTGCTTTGGCATTTGAACTGGACAGGCGATTGGGAATATGCCAAAAAAGTTTGGCCGGTTATCAAGCGCCATCTGAAATGGGAAAAATTAAATTTTGATCCCGATAACGATGGCCTGTATGATGCTTATGCAAGCATTTGGGCAAGTGATGCTCTTTATTACAACAGTGGTGCAGTTACTCATTCTTCGGCATACAATTACAGGGCGAATAAAATGGCTGCATTAATAGCTTCAAAAATTGGAGACGATCCGCAAGCTTACATTGTTGAATCTGAAAAAATAATGAAAGCACTTAACTCAAAACTTTGGTTGACTGAGAAAGGATGGTGGGCAGAATACGTTGATTTAATGGGGAATAAAAATGTTCATCCCGATGCAGGTGTTTGGACAATTTATCATGCCTTGGATTCTGATGTATCAGATATATTTCAGGCTTATCAGGCCACAAGGTATATCGATACTGAAATTCCTCACATTCCTGTTAAAGCCAGGGGATTGAATGATGGGATCAATTACGAAACCATTTCTACAACGCATTGGTTTCCATATTCTTGGTCCATTAATAATGTGGCTTTTGCCGAGGTGGCTCATACAGCACTTTCTTATTGGCAGGCTGGTAGATACGATGAGGGTTTTAAACTGTTCAAAAGCTCGGTTTTAGACGGAATGTATTTGGGAAGCAGTCCCGGTAATATCGGACAAATTAGTTATTACGATAAAGCCCGCGGAGAATGCTACCGCGATTTTGGTGATCCTGTTGGAATGTATTCCAGAGTATTGGTGGAAGGATTATTTGGAATTCATCCGGATTTATTAAACAACCGGCTGGAGCTTCGTCCCGGATTTCCTTCCGGATGGGAGCATGCAAGTATTGCTACTGCTGATATTACTTTGAAATTCGATAGGGAAGAAGAAACGGATACTTACTTGATTAGAAATAAACTGGCTGAAAAGGTAAATCTGGAATTAAAAGTGTTGGCAGTAAGAGACCAAATTTCAGAGGTTTTGGTTAATGGAGAATCAAAATCATGGTTGCTTGTTGAAAATATTGGAAGTCCTTTGATTCAAATTAATGCTGAAATAAAAGATAGTGCGCAGGTTCAAATCATTTGGAAGGGTAAAAATCTTAAAAAATCAGATTACCAAAAAATAGGAGTGGCTGATGATCAATGGAAATTTAGCACAACAAATAAAATTGCAGCTATTTACGATCCTCAAAATGTATTGAATCAGGCATCTGTGAAATCCAAATCCATTTCGGGACAATTAGTGGGTGAAGTAGGAAACCGGACTTTATTCGTACAATTAGAACAAGGTCAAATGAAATGGTGGGAACCGGTAAATATTGAAATTAAAGATGCATTTGATATTTCTTACAATGCCGAAGATGAAGAACTGGCCTTTTCAATCACCAACAATGGCAACAAGTTATTTTCGGGCAATGTGATGGTAAATCAGTTTTCAATTTCGTTGTCAGTTGAAGCAGGACAAACATCAGCTTTAATTGGAATTCCGGATACTTGTGCTGTATTTGGCAGTAATCGTCTTCAAATTTTGAATGATGATAAGTGTTTGTTTCAAAAAACAATCACCAATTGGAATGTGAAAGCAAATTCCGGTAATTATAAAATGGTGAATATGGATCAATTTTTTAATGCATCTGTATCGGATATATTTAAGCAAGAATATTTGTCGCCAAGATCGCCTTATACCACTTTGCAAATTCCAACACAGGGAATTGGCGAATGGTGTCATCCGACCCATACAGCAGAAATTGATGACAGTGGATTAAGAGCTTCTGCTAAAAATAGCCTTCTAAATACACCATTTCATGTTCCGTTTCGCACGATTTGTGATTTAGAAAGGAAAAACATTGTTTTTACCAGTTTGTGGGATAATTATCCAACGAAAGTGGATATTCCGGTATCAGGAAAGGCACGACATGCCTATTTTATGATGGCTGGAAGCACAAACCACATGCAATGTCATATCCCAAATGGACTCATAAAAGTTCATTATACCGATGGCACTCGCGAAGAATTGAATTTAGTGAATCCGGATAATTGGTTCCCAATAGAGCAGGATTTGTATGTAGATGATCACGCTTTTGCTTTGAAACGACCAGCTCCATACCGAATAGCTTTTAAAACGGGAATTGTCAGCAGGAATTTGGGTGAAGAATTAGGGATAAGCAAAGACGAGGTATATGGTCGTGGGATAGATGGCGGTGCAGGTATTTTTATTGATTTGCCTTTAAATTCATCGAAAGAATTGCAAAGCATAAGCTTGGAAAGTTTGGCAAATGATGTTGTTATCGGATTAATGGGAATTACTTTATTAAAATAAATATTCAACGATCTATTGTTTGACCATTGAGAAATAGATTTAAATAGATGAAACGACCATGTATAAAGCTTTCTACACACAGGAACTGATTATATGGTAAGTTCCATCTGACAAAAACCTAAAATTATAAACAGATGAAACGAGCCATGAGAAGACTTTTCTCACACACGAGGATGGCTAAGTTGGCGAATTCTCCCGAAACAAGTTCGGGACAGGCTATATGGTAATAAAAAACAAATTTAGACAAATGAAATACAGGTTATTATATACTTTTTTTTTGCTTTTTGTATTCTTTAATACTTCGGCAAAAGTGTCATTACCAGCTATTATTTCAGATAATATGGTATTGCAGCAACAATCAGAAATAAAATTGTGGGGCAAAGCCTCTTTTGGAGAAAAAATAAATATAAACACCAGTTGGGGAAAGAACTACTTTACTACAAGCAGTAAAGATGAAAAATGGAGTCTTATTATAAAAACACCAAAAGCATCAGTAAATCAAACTATTACTATAAAAGGTGAAAATACAATTGTTATTAAAAATGTATTAATTGGTGAAGTATGGTTATGCAGCGGGCAATCAAATATGGATTTTCCGGTAGACAAAAAACTCAGGTGGCAAACAGGAGTCGTCAACTATGAGGAAGTTATTCAAGAAGCTAATTATCCTGAGATCAGATTATTTCATATCGATCAAAAATTATCACCCGAGCATGAATTGGATAGCTGTAGTGGGCATTGGGACATTTGTAATAGTGAATCCGTAAAAACGTTTTCTGCTGTGGGCTATTTTTTTGGACGTAAACTTTACCAAAACCTCGGTACTCCAATAGGTCTAATTCAATCTACATGGGGAGGAACTCCTGCCGAAGCATGGACAAAAATGGAGGTGATGGAACATGATTCTGTTTATGCCGCTTTAATTAAAGAATTTTATTCTTCGAGAGATCATTACCCCGAAGACCTACAGCAATACGAAACAAATCTAAAAAACTATGAGCTGGAAGTTGCCAAATTAGCTTCTGATAATACGGATAAAAAGATAAAGAAACCATCCAAACCCAAAGGTATCTATCACAACAAGGCTCTTTCAACATTATGGAACGGGATGATCCATCCAATTATTAACTATTCCATAAAAGGTGTGGTTTGGTATCAGGGCGAATCCAACTCCATCAGATATAATGATTATCAGCATGTGTTTACCAAAATGATTAAAAGTTGGCGTACAGAATGGCAGCTGCCGGAAATGCCTTTTTACTTTGTACAAATTGCACCCCATTACAAACAACCGCCACAAATTCGTGAAGCTCAGTTAAAAACATGGCAATCAGTAAACAACACAGGAATGGTAGTGATAACCGATGCCGGAGATTCAATTAATATTCATCCGCGTAACAAACAAATTCCAGGAGAGCGTTTGGCAAACTGGGCTCTGGCAAAAACATATAAAAAGAAAATACCCTATTCAGGACCAAGATTTGTATCCATGAAAATAAAAAACCATCAGGCTGTACTGTCTTTTGATTTTTGCAATAACGGACTTATGTGCCCAAATGATTCCATAAAAGGTTTTACGGCAGCATCTTCCAATGGTGTTTTTTATCCTGCCAAGGCGACAATAAATGGGGGAAAGATAATTGTATCATCAGAACAGGTAAATAAAATTGAAAATGTAAGGTATGGATGGGACAATTTTTTTAGGGCTGATTTATACAATATAGAAGGACTGCCTGCATCTCCTTTTAGAACTGACACTACAAAATAAAACGATAATTATTACAATATGAGAACAATAATTCTTTATTCACTACTCCTGATAAGTCAGCTAACACAAGCACAATCAACAGCTGTTCAGTTTGCCGATTCGGAGATGAAACGATTTCCGGAAGCCTGGCAGTTGGATCATGGTAAGAGATTGTATTTTGGTTATTCGCAGGGCTTGGGATGCCTTGCAATGTTGAAAGTATGGAAGGAAACCGGCAACAGAAAATACCTCGATTATGTCATCAAATGGGCCGATTCGCTTATAAATGAAAATGGAGAGATTCATTTATACAAAGTTGAATCGTATAACATCGACTACATTAATTCCGGGAAAATTCTTTTTGATGTATATAAACAGACTGGAAATGAGAAATATAAATTAGCCATGGATCGGCTAATTCAGCAACTAAAGATGCATCCCCGAACACACGAAGGAGCTTTTTGGCACAAGCTTATTTATCAGCATCAGGTTTGGTTGGATGGTTTATATATGGGAGCTCCTTTTTTAGCTCAGTATGCTGTTACTTTTGACCAACCGGATTTGTTGGATGATGCTATTAATCAGTTTGTAATATGCGCCAAACACACCCGAGATGCGAAAACAGGTTTGTATTACCATGCATGGGATGAGAGTCATAATCAGAAGTGGGCTGATAAAATAACCGGTCAGTCACCAAATTTTTGGGGAAGAAGTATGGGCTGGTGGTTTATGGCTCTGGTTGATGTATTAGATTACGTTCCTGAAAATCATCCGCAAAGAAAAAACTTACTGAATATTATTGATGGTGTGGCCGAAGCACTGTCGAATTATCAGGATGAAACAGGATTATGGTATCAGGTTTTGGACCAGGGACATAGAGAAGGAAATTATTTGGAAGCTTCTGCTTCTTCGATGTATATGTACGGTTATGCAAAAGCTGTAAATAAAGGCTACATCAATAAAAAATACCGAAAAACAGCACTTAAAGCTTACAATGGCTTGATGAAAAACCTGATTGTAAAAAATGAGGATGGCACATTAAGCTTAACCAAATGTTGTGCCGTTGCTGGTTTGGGCGGAAAACCATATCGAGATGGCAGCTTCAATTACTATGTCAACGAAAGAATTAGAGATAACGACAGCAAAGCTACCGGACCATTTATAATGGGATGTCTGGAGTTGGAGAAATAAAGAATCACTAAAAAAAATAAAATGAAATTATTCACGAAATATATCTGGTTTATACTTTTAGCGGGTTGTTCCATGGGGGGACAAAACCCAGAAAATGAGTCTTATAGATTTTCATATTTGTATGAAAATTTACCTTTTAACATGCCTTTCGTTTATGCACCGCAGTTTCCCGATCGGGAAATAAACATTACCTCCTTTGGAGGTATTGGTAACGGGCAATTCAAAAATACAGTGGCATTTAAAAATGCCATAGATGATTTGGCTGAAAAAGGTGGTGGAACTTTGCTGGTACCTCAAGGGATATGGTTAACAGGACCAATTGAACTGAAGAGCAATATTAATCTTCGTCTTGAAAAAGGAGCTTTGATTCAGTTTAGCCGGGACTTTAACGATTATCCATTGGTGGAAACCAGTTTTGAGGGACTCGATACACGTCGTTGTCAATCACCTGTATCAGGAAAGAATCTTAAAAATATTGCGATAACAGGACAAGGATGCATTGACGGATCCGGAGATGCTTGGCGACCAGTAAAAAAACAAAAGGTTACAGAGAGTCTGTGGAAAAAAATAACAGCAAAAGGAGGCGCTTATAAAAGAAGTGATTATTGGTTTCCCAGTGAAAAATCGCTTAAAGGTGATGGTGTAAGCAATATGAATGTTCCTAGGAACTTAAAGACAGAGGAAGAATGGCAATCCATTAAAGATTTTCTGCGTCCGGTTATGATTAGTTTGATTGAATGTGAAAATGTGCTTTTGCAGGGAGTCAGCTTTTCAAACTCTCCAAGTTGGAATATACATCCGTTACAATGCAAAAATATAATTATTGACGACATAACGGTAAGAAATCCATCGTTTGCTCAAAATGGTGATGGACTTGATTTGGAATCCTGCGAAAATACCATTATCGTAAATAGTAAATTTGATGTTGGTGATGATGGTATCTGCATTAAATCGGGAAAAGATGAAGATGGACGCAAACGTGGAATTCCGACCGAAAATGTGATTGTTGATAATTGTTTTGTGTATAAAGGCCACGGTGGTTTTGTGGTTGGTAGTGAAATGTCCGGCGGGGTTAAAAATATTAAAGTTAGTAACTGCTCGTTTTTAGGTACTGATGTTGGATTGCGTTTTAAAAGCCGAAGAGGAAGAGGCGGTGTTGTTGAGAACATATATGTTTCAAACATTAGCATGCAAAATATTGTTACCGATGCGCTTTCTTTCAATTTATATTATGGCGGAAATTCACCCTCTGCAGAGCTCATAGGAGACAAAAAGTCTGATGTGGAAGCAATAAATATCCCTGCTGTAAATGTAGAAACGCCAAGTTTCCGTAATCTTTATTTTAAGGATATTGTTTCTGTAAATTCACGACGGGCTATGTTTTTTAATGGTCTGCCGGAAATGAAAATCAGTGGTATTCAAATTGAGAATGTTTATATGTCGGCTCAATTGGGTGGTAAATTCTGTGAAGCGGAAAATATTAGCTTGAAAAATGTTTCTATTTCGCCGCTTTCGGGACCGGCTGTAACCGTCGAAAATGTTTCAAACATAGAGTTTGACAATGTTTCATATCCTGATAGTTTGAAAACAGGATTGGAAATCTGGAATACTGATATCAATCAGATTAAGGGAATAACAGGCAGTTTTCCAAAAGATAAAATTGAATTGAAGAACTGATATTAATAGAATAGAAAATCAATTAATAATTAGAAAAACAGACAGATGAGTTGGAAACAAATAAGTTTAATAGGAATATTCCTGATGATATTTATTTCAAGTATGGGGCAGGATTTTGAGCCAGATCTTTCGAAGTGCGATTGGATTACTGATGTAGGGGCTAGAACACAACCAGTTTCAAGAGGAGTAATCTACAATCCTTCTGATTTTGGAGCTGTTGGAGATGGAGTAACGTTGTGTACCAAATCCATACAGGCATGCATCGATAAATGTGCTGAATCGGGAGGTGGTGTTGTTCGATTTAAAACAGGTATCTACCTTTCAGGATCGGTATTTTTAAAATCAAACGTAATTCTCGATATTCCTAAAGGGGTGCAGATTTCAGGAAGTCAGGATCTTAAAGACTATAAAGAAATTCCAACAAGAGTGGCAGGTATTGAAATGGATTGGCCGGCAGGATTAATTAATATTATTGATCAGCATAATGTGGCCATTACTGGTGATGGTGTTGTTCATGGCAAAGGAAAAGTATTTTGGGACAAATATCACAGCATGCGGGACGAGTATAACCCGAAAGGTTTGCGTTGGGTTGTTGATTACGATTGCAAAAGACCAAGAGGTATCATTATCGAGAATTCAAAAGATGTAACGCTGAAAGATTTTGTATTGTATCAGGCTGGTTTCTGGTCTGTTCATATTTTGTATTCGGAGTATGTAACTGTTCAGGGGATGACAATTAATAATAACATTGAAGGGAAAGGACCTAGTACCGACGGAGTTGATATTGATTCATCAAGCAGAATTCTGGTGCAAAATTGCTATATAAATTGTAACGACGATAATTTTTGCTTAAAAGCAGGCCGGGATTCTGATGGTTTAAAAGTAAATCGTCCGTGTGAATATATTGTGATTCGTGATTGTATTGCCGGCCGAGGCGATGGTTTGTTTACTTGCGGAAGCGAAACCTCAGGAAGTATCAGAAATGTGCTGATATACAACATGAAAGGATTAGGAACTAAATATGGTTTGCGTTTTAAAAGTACTTCGCAAAGAGGGGGTACAATCGAAAATATTTACATGTATAACATCCAAATGGATGGGGTAAGGGATCCGTTTGTTGTGAACTTAAATTGGAATCCATCCTATAGCAATTCAAAATTGCCAGAGGGTTATAATTATGAGGAGTTACCGATTCATTGGAAAAAATTATTGGGGGTAGTACCACCTGAAAAAGGCATGCCTAAATTCAAAAATGTATTTTTTGAAAATGTTCATGCCATTAATGCTCAAACGTGCATAAAGGTAACCGGTATGGAGGAAAGTACCATTGATAATTTTCAGTTCAAGAATGTTAGCTTCGAAGGTGAGAATGCAGGAAATATATCCTTTGCAAGAAACTGGAAGTTTACTGATTTTAAAGTGCGGGGAGTAAAAGAAAATAAGTTAAAACTTAGCAATAATAAAGATGTAAGTATTAAAAACTAAGTTGCTATACACAATGGATTTAGCTTTTAGTATATCTAAGTAAAGGAAAAGAGGCTGTCTTAAATAGATGGTCTCTTTTTTGTTTTCAACTATTTTGTAACGGTTCCACGCAGTTCTGATGGATTTTGTCCTACTTTTTTCTTAAATATCCGGCTAAAATAATGGATAGACTGAAAGCCGAGTTCGTAACTGATTTCTTTCATCGATTTATTGGTTGTTAGAATCAGTTCTTTTGATCTCATGATTTTTAAATCCAAATGATATTGGTGGGGGGAGATCCCTGTATATTTTTTAAACATCTTTCGAAAGTAGGAATATCCAATGCAATTATCTTCTGCAAGTTTTTGAAGATCTACCTCTTGTTCAATATGTTCCCGCATGTAAAAACGAGCTTCCTGAATCAGCTTTTCAATAGGTTTTCCAGAGAAGTTTTTTTGCTTTTCCCAGGCAACTATACATCCCAGTAATTTAATCACCAGTCCGGCAGCAATGTGCTGGTTTCCTGGATCTTCGTTTCGAACCAGCTCGAAAATTTTGTAGTAAGTATCAATAAAATCTTCGCGCACACCGCAATGGATAACCGATTGTCCTTGCAGAATTTGATTTTCCTGCAAAAAGTGGTTCGCAAACATGCCGTCAAAACCAATGTAATGTTCAAGCCAACCTTCATTTTTGGTAGGTCTGTAGCGATGCCATTCCCCTTTTCGGATAATTAGTAATGAACCAGGCTTAACCGCAAATTTTCCCCGGGCGTTTTCGAGTGTCCCTGTTCCTTTTGTAATGTAGTTAATCTGATATTCATTTAGAGTGCGCCCTTTGGCCCATGAAAAGTGATATCCACTGGGATGTTCTGCAGAGGGATAGCTGATTCCTGAGGGGACTTTTGATTTTCCGGCCACATTTAAATAGAGTCCCCAATCCTTGTCTTCTTCACTTGCAGATATGTATTTGAAAAAATCTTCCATTATTGGTCCAAAAAGTGCAAATGAAACGCCAGTTTGTGTATTGAAATTATGTAGGTGTCAATATACATTTGTGTTTCATATTATCAGAATATAACAAAAACAAAAATACCAATTAAATCAAACTAAATCCGAAAATATGCACGCGTTATTAGGAATTATTTATCATTCATTAGGTGGAGTCGCATCAGGTAGTTTTTACATGCCTTTTAACAAAGTAAAAGGCTGGGCATGGGAAAGCTTTTGGATTGTTGGCGGTTTATTCTCATGGTTAATTGTACCACCAATAGCAGCATATTTAACGATCCCAGGCTTTTTTGACATTATCTTAGCCAGTTCACCTCAGATTTTTGCTCTTACATTTACATTAGGTCTTTGTTGGGGAATTGGCGGCCTTACTTATGGTTTAGGTGTTCGTTATTTAGGCATGTCATTGGGGAATTCGGTGGTTCTTGGATTTTGTTCAGCTTTTGGCGCAATAGTTCCTTCTATATATTACAATATTAATCCAACAGCGGGGAAGGTTTCTTTTACCGATATGTTGGCTTCTTCAGGGGGACAATTAGTGTTAGTTGGAGTAGTTGTTTGTCTTGTTGGTATTGCCTTGTGTGGTTATGCAGGAATGTTGAAAGAAGGTGAGTTAAGCGAAGAGGATCAAAAAAAGAGTGTTGCAGAGTTTAGTTTGGTGAAAGGTTTAGTGATCGCTATTTTATCTGGTATCCTTAGTTCATTTTTTAATTTTGGTATTGAAGCAGGTAAAACCATGGCCGAATCGGCAGCCTTATTACCCGATTATTTATTCGAAGGTTCAAGTCACTTGTTTCAAAACAATGTATCATTTGTAGTGATTCTTTGGGGTGGTTTAACAACCAATTTAATATGGACTACCATTTTAAGTTTAAAAAATAAGTCATATAAAGATTTTGGAAATAAATCGACACCTATCCGAAATAACATCTTGTTTTCAGCACTGGCCGGAACTACATGGTTTCTTCAGTTTTTCTTTTACGGAATGGGCGAGAGCAAGCTTGGGAATGGTGCAAGTTCATGGATTCTACATATGTCCACCATCATTCTAACCGCTAACATGTGGGGAATCTACCGAAATGAATGGAAAGGAGTAGCCCCTAAAACCAAATGGACGATAACTATCGGTATTGCCGTAATTATTGTTTCCGTGGTGATTGTTGGTTTGGGGAATGCAATGTAAATGACATTTTTTTTAAGTTTTAGAGAATATTAATTCAGATGATTCACCTGTTTCTGTTGAATTAGAAGAAGTATTTTATTTAGAATATATACGTGTTATGGCAAATAAAGAAATGATTAAAAAGGCCTATGAGTTGGCCAAGGAGCAGTATGCTGCTTTAGGTGTCGATACTGAAGCTGTATTGAATAAAATCAATGAAATTAAAATCAGTCTTCACTGTTGGCAAACTGATGATGTATCTGGTACTGAGAATCCTGACGGTCAACTTTCCGGTGGTATTCAGGCTACAGGTAATTATCCTGGAAAAGCACGTAATGTAACTGAAATTATGGCTGATCTGGAAAAGGTAATGTCATTGCTGCCAGGTAAGCAACGCGTAAACGTACATGCTTTATACGGTGACTTCTCTGGTGGAGCTGCTGATCGTGATGCTATTGAAGTAAAGCATTTCCAAGGCTGGATAGATTGGTGTAAAAAGCAAGGTATTGGTATGGACTTTAATGGTTCATTCTTCTCTCACCCTAAGGCTGACAGTGGATTTACCTTATCTTCTAAAGATGAAGAAGTACGTAAGTTTTGGGTAGAACATCTTAAGCGTACACGTGAAATTGCTGCTGAAGTTGGTAAACAACTAAAAAGCCCTTGTGTATTGAATACTTGGATTCCTGATGGATCTAAAGATACCCCGGTTGATCGTAACGGAATGCGTTCACAGTTGACTAAATCTCTTGATGAAGGTTTCGCAGCAGAATTTCCAAAAGAATACATGAAGGATGCTGTTGAGAGTAAAGTATTTGGTATTGGTGCTGAGTCTATGACTGTAGGTTCACACGATTATTACCTGGGATATGCTATCAAGAACAACAAAATGATTTGTTTGGATAATGGTCACTTCCATCCAACAGAGGTTGTAGGCGATAAGATTTCTTCTTGTCTTCAGTTTGTAGACGAAGTATTACTTCACGTGACACGTCCTGTTCGTTGGGATTCTGATCACGTGGTAACACTTAACGAAGAAGTACAGTTGATCGCTTCAGAAATTGTACGTAACGACTTTATCAGTCGTGTAAATGTAGGTCTTGACTTTTTTGACGCTTCCATCAATCGTATTGGTGCTTATGTAGTAGGAACACGTGCAGCACAAAAAGCGTTTATGATTGCTATGTTGGAGCCTACTTCTACATTAGTGAAATATGAAGAAAACGGGCAGAATTTTGAACGTTTAGCACTTCTTGAGGAGTTGAAAACAAAGCCATTTGGTGCTGTTTGGGATTACTACTGTTTGCAAGAAGGTGTACCTGTTAGCGAAGATTATATCGCAGAAATACAAGCTTACGAAAAAGAAGTTTTATCTAAAAGATAAGTAGAAGGAGCTGGATGATGAAACACATTTGTTTCATTATCTGGTTCGCTTTTTTATAGAATAAAAATTACAATGGATGGAGATTAAAGTAATCGCAGTTTTTGATATTGGCAAAACCAATAAAAAGATTCTTCTATTCGATCAGGTGTTTAATTTGGTTTATCAATACGAAGAGAAATTTTCGACGACAGTTGACGATGATGGTTTTGAATGCGATGATATTCAATTGATTCAAAATTGGATGGTGAATACTTTGAGTGTTCTTGTTGAGGAAGGAAAGTTCGATATTCAGGCCATTAATTTCTCAACTTATGGTGCATCTCTTGCCTTTTTAAACAAAGAAGGTAAATTAGTAACGCCAATTTACAACTACCTAAAGCAAGTAAATCCTGAAATTCAGGAATCACTATTTCAAGAATACGGTGGAATGGATGAGTTTTGCCGTCAAACGGCCAGCCCGGCTTTGGGATTGCTTTTAAATTCCGGAATTCAAGCACTTTGGTTAAAAAAAGAAAAACAAGATATTTGGGAAAAGGTGGAGAATGCACTTCATTTTCCACAATATCTTTCTTTTGTTTTAACCAGACAGATCACTTCTGAACCAACCTCTATTGGCTGTCACACTTTTATGTGGGATTTCGATAAAATGCAATATCACCCATGGCTAAAAAAGGAAGGCTTAAAATTGCCAAAACCTGTTAATAACGATCAGGTTTATCCTGCTCTGATTAAAGGAAAAGAAATTAAAACAGGAGTTGGTATTCACGATAGCTCCGCATCCTTGGTTCCTTATCTTCACAACTCAAAAGAAGATTTTATTCTGGTTTCTACCGGAACGTGGTGCATTAGCATGAATCCATTTAACGATGAGCCTTTAACAAGCGAACAATTAAAGAATGATTGTTTGTGTTTTCTGACTCCTGAAAAGCGACAGGTGAAGTCATCCCGGTTATTTATGGGGCATTTTCATGAAACGTGCATTGCCAGGCTCAATCATTATTTTAACGCAAGTGATAAGTATTTTCAAAATATTGATTATTGTGAAGATGCAGTAAATTCCATCAACTTAAAATTCGGCAGGGCTTTATTGTTTTTCCCCGAAGGAATTGAAAAATTTAGTGAAGGACTCGAAAAAGTGGATTTATCTGTTTTCGCAGATTATGATGAGGCATACACTCGCTTGGTAATGGAATTAACACAGTTGAGTGTTCGTTCTATAGAACTTGTTATTCCGAAAAGGGATACAACAAAAACGATTTACGTATCAGGAGGTTTTTCGCGAAATAAAATATTTGTAAGTCTTCTTACCAATTACTTTACGGATAAAAAAGTTCGTACTTCTGAAATTGATAATGCAAGTGCACTTGGAGCGGCTCTGGTAATTGCCGGAAATATAGAGGGTTTTACGACCAATAAAATTGAATTAGAATCAAAATAAAACATAACAATCTCAAAATAAACAAAAATGAATACTTGCAGACGAATTTACTTACCACCTTTAAGTTTGGTAGGCCCAAATGCTTTACTGGAATTAAAAGATGAACTGGCCGCCAGAGGTTTTACAAAAGCTTTATTTGTAACAGATGAGGTTTTGGTGAAGATTGGTGTGGCAGAAAAAGTGGAAGATGTACTAAAAGGAGCTGGCCTGGATTATGTGACTTACAGTAGTGTAAAGCAAAATCCAAATACCGAAAACGTAAAGGAAGGTTTAGCTATTTTAACAGAAAATAAATGTGATTGTATCATTACCTTAGGCGGTGGTTCTCCTCAGGATTGTGGTAAAGCTGTTGGTATTTTAGCAACCAATGGTGGTTCTGTTGAAGATTATGAAGGAGTTCATGTTTCAAAAAAGAAATCTTTACCGATAATTGCAATCAATACAACTGCTGGTACTGCAAGTGAAATTACGATCAACTATGTGATCACCGACGAAAAGCGTAAAGTAAAAATGGTGATGGTTGATAAAAACTGTTTGGTAGATATTGCAGTTAATGATAGTATGTTAATGCTAAATAAACCTGCCTCTTTAACAGCCGCAACAGGAATGGATGCCTTAACTCACGCAATTGAAGCTTACGTAACTGTAGGTGCTTTTGAATGGTCAGATACGCTTGCATTAAAGTCGATAGAGCTAATCGGCAGTAGTTTAAGGGATGCAGTAAAAGATGGACAGAATATTGAAGCAAGAACTAAAATGGCTTGGGGACAATTCATTGCCGGACAAGCATTTTCAAATTGTGGATTAGGCTATGTACACTCTATGGCTCACCAGCTGGGCGGAATGTACGATTTGCCTCATGGTGTTTGTAATGCAATTCTTTTGCCTTATGTAGAAGAATTTAATGCAGAGGTATGTGGCGAAAAATTGGGTAAGGTAGCAGAAGCTTTGGGTGCTGATACAACCGGCATGTCGGTAGATGAAAAGAAGAAAGCGGCTATTGCAGCTATTAAAAAATTGTCGAAAGATGTTGGCATTCCTGCAGGATTAAAAGAATTGAATGTTGATCCGAAGGACTTTGAAGCGATGGCGAAAAATGCGATGGCAGATGTTTGTACTGGAGGTAACCCAAGAGAAGTTTCCTTGGAAGAGACCATTAAGATTTACGAAGCAGCATACTAAAAAGAAATTATTTAAATCTTGTGTCTTGATATTTGCGTCTTGATACTAACTTATAAAATGATGAAAAATTTTAATCCGAATTTATTACATCCAAAAACTCAGTTAACACAAGTTATTGGTAAAATTTACAGAGATGGAATGACCACCACATCAGGAGGGAATATTTCTATCATGGATGAAAATGGCGACATGTGGGTAACCCCATCGGCTATTGATAAAGGCAAATTGACCGAAGATGACATTATTTGTGTAAAAAAGGATGGATCGATTGTTGGCAAGCACAAACCTTCGTCGGAATATCCTTTTCACAAGGCAATATATGATGCTCGTCCTGAAATAAAAGCAGTAATTCACGCGCATCCGCCGGCATTGGTTTCTTTTAGTATTGTTCGTGAAATACCAAATACCAATATTATTCCTCAGGCTAAAAAAGTATGCGGAAAAATAGGTTATGCAGAATATGAATTGCCGGGCAGTGAGGCTTTGGGAGCAGTAATCGCGAAACAATTTATTGGCAGCGATTATATGGCCGTAATTATGGAAAATCACGGTACTGTTTTGGGTGGTACAGATATGCTGGATGCTTATACTCGTTTTGAAACATTGGAGTTCTGCTGTCAGACCATCATTAACGCTAAGGGAATTGGGAATCCAACTTACTTAACCGATGAGCAAATTAAAGCCTACGAAGCTCAAATGCCCGAAGTTAAAGACTGTAATACCAATGTGGTAAATACAAGCATCGAAAAAGCGCTTCGATCGGAGCTTGTTGAATTTGTTCACCGTGCTTGTCGTCAAAATTTAATGATCAGTTCTTTTGGAACAATCTCGATGCGTGCCGAAGGAAACGATTTTTTGATTACTCCAACAGGAATAGCCCGATGGGATCTTAAAACTGAGGATATTGTTCAGATTAAAGATGGTAAACCGGAGGAAGGCAAAACACCAAGCCGTTCAACCAAGTTGCATCAGATGATTTATGAGCAAAATCCAAATGTGAATACAATCATTATTACTCAGTCTCCCTATTTAATGGCTTACGGTACAACAGGCGTTAAATTTGATGTAAGAACGATACCAGAAAGCTGGATTTTCTTACAAGATGTACCTTGTTTGCCAATTGAAACACAATTTCAGGGGAATACTACAATTCCCGAAATGATTTGCGATACAGTTCCTGCTGTTTTGGTTGCAAACAACTCATTTTTGGTAACTGGTGGCTCTATGATGCAGGCATTCGACCGACTGGAAGTAGCTGAGTTTAGTGCTAAATCTTTAGTGATTGGTGCTCCTCTTGGCAAAATGGTTCCTATTAATGATGAGCAGGTTGAAGATTTGAGAAAGAAATTCTTAAGTTAATTTGAATTAGTTTTATATAGCAAAAAGATGAACTCAACGGTTCATCTTTTTTATTTTATTAAAATGAATTAAGATTTTTCAACTCTCGTGTTGCTTTGATGAATATTCTTTAGGTGATACACCATAATAAGCTTTAAAAGATTTTGAAAAATGTGATAAATTGGAATACCCGATCGCATAACCTATTTCTCCGATGTTAATTTTACTTGTTGTAAGCAGATAGGCTGCCTGTTTCATCCGAATGTTTTTGATGAAATCACGGGCCGACTGATTGGTTAGTTCTTTTAATTTTCGATGCATATGTACTCTGCTGATTCCAACACCATCGGCCAGCATTTCAACATTTAGCTCACTGTTAGAGATGTTATCTTTAATAATTGCCATTACTTTTTGCATCAATATTTCGTCGTGCGATTTTATTTCTATATTTTCTATTTCATGCTCTTTCTTAGTCTGTAATTTGCTATATATCTTTTTCCGGTTTTCTAAAATATTAGAAATCATTTTAAGGATAAATTCACTTTTGAAAGGTTTTACCAAATACATGTCGGCACCCGTTTCAATGCCTTCTGTTTCATTTTCTTCCTTAGAAAGTGCCGTAAGTAAAATAACAGGAATATGGTTGGTTAGAATATTTGTTTTTATTTTTTTGCACAAAGTGATACCATCCATTTCCGGCATCATAATATCACTAATAATTAGATCTGGTTTTTCGTCCAATAAAATTTCATGAGCTTTTTTACCATTTTCACACGCCACTACTTTATAACAGGCAGATAATTCATTGTACAGATAGTTTCTGATGTCAACTTCATCATCAACAATCATAATCTTGTAATTGGTTTTGCGTTTTACACTTTTATCAATAGGAGTTTGGATGTTCTCTTTTGATACCTGCGAAATATATTTATGCGACGGAGCCTGAAAAGCTGTTTTTTCTGTGATAAGATCTTTTGGGGAAAGATGCTCATTTCCAAGAGGAAGTGTAATAATGAATCGACTCCCGGTTTGGTCATTACGGTTTTCGGCCAACAGTTTACCTTTGTGTAAACTAACCAATGAACGGGAAAGATGCAAACCAATGCCTGTACCTGTTGATTGTTTTGTATCCGGAGAATAAACTTGGTAAAAGCGATCAAAAATTCGCTCAATTTCACTTTCCTTAAGTCCTACACCTGTATCGCTGACAGTTATTTTTACCTGTTCATGTTGATGATTTCCTTTTCCAATGGTTTCTTTTGTAATACTTAATTCTATTTCACCTCCTGAAAGTGTAAATTTAAAAGCATTTGATAATAGGTTGAAAACAACCTTTTCAAAATTCAGAGGATCTATCCATACCTCAATATCCGGATCGCTGGTAGTTATACTGAAAGATATGTTTTTATCGTTGGCTAACAGTTCGAAAGATTGAGCTATCTCCTTAATAAAGCTGTAGATGTTTGTTTGTTGAAATTTTATAAGGATCTGTCCTTTGTCAATTCGTCTCACATCCATCATTTGGCTAACCAAACGGTATATTCTATTGGCATTTTGCTGCATAATAAAGAACAGTCTTGAGTTTTTCTCATCAAAATTTTGTTTGATTAATTTTTCTAAGGGATCTAATATTAACGATAAAGGGGTTTTAATTTCGTGAGATATATTGATGAAAAACTGCATTTTCATTTCATTCACTTTTTCCGCATTCAGGCGTTTTACTTTCTCCATGTATAACATAAATATTCCATAGAATAAAGAGCCGATTAACAGAGTCCATAAAATTTTTGCCCAAATCATTTTATACCAGGGAGGGAAGATAATGATGGTAAGTTTTCTTGGCGTTGACAGGTTCTTTTTATCAACGGCACGCACCGAAAAGGTATAAGTACCATGATTTAAATTGGTGTAGGTAGCCCTTTTATTTGTCGAGCTGGTTACGTTCCAGCTTAAATCAAAGCCTTCCATTAAATATTCGTAAGAAACAGCTGTTTGATTGGCAAAATCCGTTGAAGTAAATCCAATCGAAAATACATTATCCTGTTCGCGAAGCCTGATTGTATCTGCAAGAACTATTGATTTATCCAGTATAACATGCTTACCCGATTTATCACCAATTTTCACCGGTTTATCGAAACTTAAAAATTCAGTAAGCATTACATCTCTTACTTCCCTGCTGATAGTTGCATAATCTTTGCTGATTTGCGTTATTCCATTTATACCACCAAAAAACAGTTCTTGTTTATCCGATTTAAAAGCCGCATTTCTCGAGAATTCATTGGCCTGAATACCATCGTAGGAATAATAATTGGTAAAAGACTCATCTTTTGGATTGAATCTGGACAATCCGTTATGTGTTCCAATCCATAATTGGTTGTATTCATCTTCAACTATTGAACAGATCACATTGTTGCATAAGCCATCGTTGATATCATAAAAGCTGGAGCTATCACCGTTTATTTTCACCAATCCCTCGTAGGTACCAACCCATATGTTATTTTCACTATCGGAAAGAATACAGTCGACGGTGTTATTTTTTAGCAGTCCGTTTTCTTTCGAATACTGAGTTAGTGATTTTGTTTTTAGGTTAATATGAAAGAGTCCTACGTAGGTGCCGATCCATAAATTTTGAGCTTTATCAATGTAAACGCAAAGAATCCATTTAGGAATTTTTTCATTCAGCGATTTGGGAATGTCTAGTCCGTCGTAGAACAATTCTTTTTGAGTGTCAAACCTACATATGCCATCATCTAAGGTTCCTATAATCAATTCGTTCTGCTTGTTTTTTGTGATTGACGTGATTTTATTATAAGTTTTACCTGAAGTGTTGTTCTTTTTAGTAGTAAAGGTCTTAAAGCTTCCGTTTTTCTTATCATATCTGATAAGACCATTAATATATCTGCCTAACCACAGATAGTCGTTTGTATCATTATACAGAGTAAGAATATTCTCTCCAACAAAAATTCCACTTTCATTTTTTAAAGGGATGTGTTTAACTTTTTTAGTTGATCGGTTCAAATAATACAGGCCATCTCCATCTGTTGCAATCCAAAGTTCTTTGCCATTTCCGTCAATTGCCGTTATGCAGCTCGACCCGATACTATTTTGATCAAAGGCTTTATACCCATAGGTTTTAAACGTTTCCTGTGATTCGGGCAGTAAATAAATGCCTTTTTGAAAAATACCCAACCAAATATTACCAGTTTTATCTTCAATAATAGAATGAATTTTACTCTTTAAAAAATCGAAAGAGGCATTCACGGTGGTATAGTTTTCCAATAGATTTGATTCTTTGTTCAATAGCTTTAAGCCAAAACCATCTGTTCCTACCCACAGCCTGTTTTTTGAATCAAAAAGAATATCTTTTACCGGAAGATTGTCTTCATTTTGGTTTGCACAGTTGATTGGTTTTACAACTCCGGTTTGTTTATTTAATTGAGCTAATCCACCGTTTAAAAACCCTATATATATAATGTCCTGATCTCCTTCACAGATACATGAAATTTCTTTGTTCAAGAAGAATGTTTGATTGTTTTTGGATAAGGTGAAATTCTTAATTTCTTTCGTGTCCGGATCAAAAGAATTTAAACTCTGGTTGGAAGCGATCCATAATATTCCTTCTTTGTCTTCAAAAATATCTATCAGACTATGTTTGCCAAATTGTTCATTTAGCTTTTCACAATAATCTGGTTTTAGGGTGTTTTTATCGATTCGAATCAATCCATGCCCTGTTGTTGCCAACCAAATGTCACCATTTGATAATGTTATCATACAGGATATAAACAGATGATCTTTTTGATGAGACAGAGCTAATTCTATTTCATGGAAAGATTCTGTTTCATGATTGTATATTTGCAATCCATTTATTTGAGCAACCCATAAATTTCCCTTTTTATCTTCAGTTAATGCAGTTACAAAGTTGTTTTTTAATGAGTTGCTAAAATTTATATTATTTGCGTACGACTTAAATTTGATTCCATCAAATCGATTTAATCCATCTTCGGTAGCGATCCATAAAAAATTTAAATGATCTTGGTAAACCTTATTAATAAGACTATTGGATAACCCTTCGTTATAGTCGAATAATTTTTTTTTTTGAGAAAAAGCGGATATTGAGAATAAGAGAAGAAGAAGAGTGAGATATTGTTTCGGGCGCATAGTTTTGTCAGTTTTCATTAACGGTGTCTAAAAATATTAAAAAATACTAAAGAGTGTGAAAATTACAAGCCTTAATTTAAGCCTTACAGCACAATGTAACCAATAGGAAAGATAATGTAACAAATATGTAATTCGCAGTAACTAACAGAAAATAGTTGGTAACAAGAGTGTTTTAGTTCAAGAAGAGACTATATGTATCTTGTAGTCCAAAGAAATTAACACTTGTAATGCTTAATGCCATATTCTATGGCTGAGGTAAAAAAGTGAATTTGATAAAAATAAAGAATCTGATTTGTTAACCCTAATATGTTTTTAGCAATTGCGAAAATATATTTTAATAAAGCCAAAACCGATACATATGCTTACTAAATATTTCTTGATCATATTTTTGTATTTTATTACTGGAACGCAATGGGCTTCAGGTCAAAATAAATTGGATGGTTCAGAATTGTGGTTTACACATATGGAAACGATTGAAAGCGCGTCGTTTGCCTGCCCATCTTTTATTTGGATACCACAATCATCTCCAACTTTTACCATCATTCACAAAGAACTCAAAAGTGGTCTTAATAAATTGTATAATAGGGAGGTGAAGGATGTAAGCCGATTGAATTCAAATGGTTTATGCGTTGGCACATCCAGCCAAAAAGATTTATCATCTTACTTTAAGAAAGAAGAGTTGAGTGTATTAGGGAATGACGGTTATATCATAAGAACAACAGGCAATAATGTGACCATTATTATTGCAAATACAGATTTAGGAGCATTATATGGTACCTATCATTATTTAAGATACTTACAAACTGATAATACACATAAAGCAAATTTTGACATTGTAGAAGTACCATCATACCAACGAAGAATTCTGAATCATTGGGATAATTTAGACGGCACGGTTGAAAGAGGATACGCTGGTCATTCAATTTGGCAATGGAAGGATTTGCCTCAAAAAATAAGCCCCAGATATATAGAATATGCACGGGCAAATGCTTCCATTGGCATTAATGGAACCGTTTTGAATAATGTAAATGCAAATCCGGCTGTTTTAAGTATTGAATATCTTAAAAAAGTAAAGACGTTGGCTGATATTTTTCGTCCTTATGGGATTAAGGTTTATTTGTCCATAAATTTTTCTTCTCCTTCTGTTCTGGGTGGGCTTACAACAGCAGATCCTCTTAATAAGGATGTAAGAATCTGGTGGCAGGATAAAGCAAAACAAATCTATTCTCTGATTCCTGATTTTGGAGGTTTTGTTGTGAAGGCAAATTCGGAAGGACTGCCGGGACCTCAGGATTTTGGGCGTACTCATGCTGATGGAGCGAATATGCTCGCCGATGTTTTAGAATCTTACGGTGGAATTATAATGTGGCGTGCTTTTGTTTACAATCCTAACGGAAACGATCGCGCTAAGCAGGCTTACAATGAATTTAAACCTCTCGACGGAAAATTTCGCAAGAATGTAATCCTTCAAGTGAAAAATGGTCCTGTTGACTTTCAGCCCAGAGAGCCATTCAGTCCTTTGTTTGGTGCAATGCAGCACACTACCCTGATGCCGGAATTACAGATAACACAAGAATATTTGGGTTTTTCGGATCACTTGGTTTATTTGGGAACACTGTTTAAGGAGTTTTTAAACTCAGATACCTACACAAATGGAAGAAACTCAACAGTATCCCGGATTACTGACGGATCTGTTTACGATGACTCCATAACCGCTGTTGCCGGAGTAGCTAATATCGGTTTAGACAGTAATTGGTGCGGACATCATTTTGCTCAGGCCAATTGGTATGCTTTTGGTCGTTTGGCCTGGAATCATCAATTATCTGCCCGGAAAATTGCAAAGGAGTGGTTAATGCAAACCTTTTCACACGATCAGGATTTTTTGAATCAAATGTCAGGTGTCATGATGGAATCGAGAGAAGCCACCGTAAATTATATGACACCACTGGGATTACATCATTTAATGGGGTGGGGCCATCATTATGGTCCGGAACCCTGGTGTGAGATTTCCGGAGCAAGACCAGACTGGTTGCCAACTTATTACCATAAGGCAGATAGCATAGGTGTTGGATTTAACCGATCATCAAGCGGAAGTAATGCTGTCAGTCAGTATGCAGAACCTTTGCTTTCAGTTTATAACGATCCTGCACTTTGCCCGGAAGAACTTTTGCTGTGGTTTCATCATTTACCATGGAATTATGAATTGATTAATGGCAGAGATTTATGGTCAGAATTGTGTTACAGATACAGCATGGGAGTTGAACAGGTAAAATATTTTCAATGCACCTGGAATTCTCTTCAATCAAAAGTAGATAAAAATAGGTTTAATGATGTGCAAAATAAATTAGCAATACAATTAAAGGAAGCTATCTGGTGGAGGGATGCGTGTTTGCTTTATTTTCAAACTTTCTCTCACAGACCAATTCCTTCTCAACTGGATCAACCTAAATCTAAATTGGAAGATCTTAAGGAACTTAAATTTTTAAAGACTCACCATAATTAATGATTAACAATAACCAAATGGATGATAAATGTTTTTTTTAAAATGACTGGAGAAGGACTTTAGAAATTTAAGTTTTATTGAACTTCAGCTGAGATTGTGAGTGAAAACAGCCAATTTATGCAGCCCGAGGTGATGTGTTTCAGTTTAATGATAAAAACAAATAAAATCAATATGATAAGATTTATTGTGTTAGAGTTGATTGTCTTGTTCAGTATAATCTCTTGTAAAAATGATACTGGGAAGGAATTAAGTGAGAATAAACTTGTGTCTTTTTCAGTAAATGAGAACAATTTCCCGATAGTAAAATCTCAAAAAGGCACTCCCATATATATTGATGATAAAGACTATTCAGGTGTAATCAAAGTCGCTGAATTATTTCAAAAAGACATCGGAAAAGTAACAGGAGTAACTAGTCCTTTGCATATTGGAAAAAATCCTCAGGGTACTGCTATTATTATAGGAACAATTGGAAAAAGTCAATTGATAGACGGATTAATTAAGTCTGGTAAGTTAATCGCAGATGATGTAAAGGGGAAATGGGATAATAGTTTAATTGAAGTAGTTGAGAATCCTTTACCAAATGTTGATAGAGCCTTGGTGATTGCCGGGAGTGATAAAAGAGGCACAATTTACGGCATGTTCGATATTAGTCGTAAAATGGGAGTTTCTCCTTGGTATTTTTGGGCTGATGTACCTGTAAAAAAGCATTCCGAGGTATTTATTAAACCAGGCAGATATAATTTGGGTGTACCTAAAGTTAAATATCGCGGTATTTTTTTAAACGATGAGGAACCAGCTTTGGGAAGATGGGCGGTTGAGAATTACGGCGGATTCAATCATCAAATGTATGAGCATGTTTTCGAATTGATTTTACGCTTAAAAGGCAACTTCTTGTGGCCTGCTATGTGGTGGGCTGGTTTTAATAGTGATGATCCTTTAAATGCTAAATTGGCAGATGAATATGGGATTGTGATGAGCACATCGCACCATGAACCGATGATGAGAGCACATGCAGAATGGAAACCATACGGTGGAAAAAAATGGAATTATAAAAAAAATAAAAATCAGTTGGATGCTTTCTGGAAAGAGGGAATTGAACGAATGGGGAATAAGGAAAGTGTTGTTACTCTGGCTATGAGAGGAGATGGCGACGAAGCCATGGAAGAAGGAACCAACATCGAACTACTGGAAGATATCGTTGCCAATCAACGAAAAATTATAGAAGAGGTAACTCAGAAGCCTGCTAATGAAACACCTCAGGTTTGGGCTTTATACAAAGAAGTTCAGGAATATTATGACAAGGGAATGAAAGTACCTGATGATGTTACACTATTGTTTTGTGATGACAACTGGGGAAATGTTAGGGTATTGCCGGAACCAGAATCTGCTGAACGTTCGGGAGGTTACGGTATGTATTATCATTTTGATTATGTTGGAGGTCCGCGTAATTACAAGTGGCTCAATACGAATTCCTTACCACGGGTTTGGGAGCAATTGAGATTAACCTATGAACACGGAGTTGATCGCATTTGGATTGTGAATGTTGGTGACTTGAAACCAATGGAGTTACCTATTTCATTTTTCTTCGACTATGCATGGAATCCTGAGTCGGTTACTGTAAATGAATTATCAGAATATACAACGAATTGGGCATCAGAACAATTCTCTGGAAAATATGCAAAAGAAATCGCTGAACTGCTGGATTTATATACAAAATATAACAGGCGTCGCACACCTGAATTATTGGACGATCGTACCTATAGTTTGATTCATTACCGGGAATTTGAAAAAGTAGTTGAGGATTACAATCGTTTAGCACAAAGAGCTAAAAGTCTTTATGATATCATAGATGAGGATCAAAAAGATGCCTTTTATCAGTTGGTTTATTTTCCAATAAGCATTTGTGCCAATCTGAATGAAATGTATTGGTATGTGGCTAAAAATAAGCAGTATGCCAAAGAAAAAAGAGCTGCAACTAACTTGATGGCTGATAAAGTAGTTGAACTTTTTAAACGTGATTCGTTGCTTACTCTTGAGTTTCATACGGAATTAGCAGATGGTAAGTGGAATCATATGATGGCACAGCAGCATATTGGTTATACATATTGGAACCAGCCGGACAGTAATACGATGCCTCAGGTAACCTATTTGAAAGTGCCGGAAGTAGGACAGCTTTGTATAAAGATTGAAGGGAAAGATAAAATTTGGACAAAGCATGATTCTACTGCGAATCTTTCAATCTTCGATAATATCAATCAGCAGGAAATTTATTTTGAGCTTTTCAATACTGGAAAAAGAGCAATAGATTATAAAATTGAAGCTCCTAAGTGGATGAAAATCAGTGAATGTGAAAATAATTTGAAAGAGGAAGAGCGACATTTTGTTTCTGTTAACTGGGATCAGCTTCCTGTCGGTAATTCAGCAGGAACAATTTCTGTATCTGCTAATGGTCAGGTGATTGAACTAGGCGTTATTGCAGATAAAATTGATCTGAATCAAAAGAAGTTACAAGGATTTATTGAGAACGATGGAGTGGTAAGTATTGAAGCTGCAGACTTTAATTCAAGCAGTACCAGTCAGGGATTTGATTGGGAAGTGATAAATGGTTTGGGGAATACAAAAGGAGGTGTAACATCATTGCCGGTAAATAAAGGTTATCAGGAGTTTAGTAAGGACAATTCACATTTGGAATATACATTCACATTGCTTAACAAACCTAAAAATGATTCCATTACTCTTTTCATGTGTTTGGCACCAACGCAGGATTTTAAGAATAAAGACGGATTAAAATATGCGGTATCTGTAGATGATGAAGAACCTCAGATTATTAACCTGCATGAAGGTTGTGCAGGTAAGGATTGGAATTATGCAGAATGGTGGTGTACAGCGGTATCCGATAATAAATTAGTAAGAAAGTCAAAGCACAAACTGAATAATACAGAAACCCATATTGTAAGATATTGGTTGATTGATCCGGGAATTGTGCTTCAAAAATTGATGATTGATAATGGTGGACTCAAACCATCTTATTTGGGACCTCCTGAGAGTAAATTGTACTAATGAATACTAACTAATGTAGTATTTGTTGGAGCATATCCTTTTGCAGAATAGTATCGGATATAAAGTTTTGTAGGTGAAAACGAGATGCTGATAGTAAGAGTTAAACAATCAACATAAAAACAAAAGAGTATGAGAGCAAATATAAGATCATTTAAGAATTGGATAGCAAGGAGCCTTTTTGTGCTTTTAGGATGTTCAATTTTCCTGTCATGTTCGAAAACAAAAAATAGCGAAACAAATTCCCGTGAACGGATTTTAATCAACAGCGATTGGTATTTTTTTAAGTATGCTTCGCAGGCAGATGCAGATAGTCTTATTTATGATGTGCGTCCTGAAGTGAACGATAGTAAGGATGATAAGGTTGCAGATTCGAAACCAACAGAAGCGGTTCGTGTTGATGCAAAGCAAACTGTACTGAAAGCTTGGGTTTTACCAACAGGAAATCATTTTATTAAGGATTCTGAAAAGCGTCTCATTCGTCCGGAAGGAAATCCTGGAAGTGATTTTCCTTTTGTTCAGGCTGATTTTGATGATAGTTCCTGGAGAAAATTGAATTTACCTCATGATTGGGGTATTGAAGAACCATTTCAGGAAGGTTGGGAGTCTGAAGTTGGAGGAGGAATGGGACGTTTGGCGAGTCATGGAGTAGCATGGTATCGCAGGAAACTTGATATTTCATCTGATGATGCCGGAAAATCAATTTTTCTGGAAATAGAAGGTGCTATGTCATATGCAATTGTATGGTTAAATGGAAATTTGGTGGGAGGATGGCCTTACGGTTATAATTCCTGGCAGGTTGATTTAACGCCTTACATTATTCCCGGTGGAGTGAACCAATTGGCAATCCGAATTGATAATCCACCCAACTCTGCCCGATGGTATCCTGGTGGAGGATTGTACCGTAGTGTTTGGCTAACAAAAACAAATCCGGTTCATGTCGGTCAGTGGGGAACAGTTGTTACAACTCACAATGTTTCCGAAAAATCAGCTGAAGTAGATTTAGTTGTAACTGTTGATAATGACAGCAAGTCTGAAGCCCATATTGAAGTGAATACAACTGTTTATGCTTTGGACAAAAATGGTGTTCAAACAGGTGATCCTGTTGCCCGTTTTTCTCCGGAAAAAGTTATAGTTTCCGCTTTGGGAAAAACTGAAATTAAAAACTCTGTAGTAATTGACAAACCAGCTTTATGGGGACCACTTCCAACACAAATTCCAAATTTGTATTTGGCGGTAAGTTCAATACAAAAAGAGGGAAAGATTATCGATACTTATGAAACCCGATTTGGTATTCGCTCCATGGAGTTTGATCCAGAGAAGGGTATTGTGGTGAATGGAGAAGCAATAAGAATTAAAGGTGTAAATCAGCATCACGATTTAGGAGCTTTGGGAGCTGCTTTTAACAAACGTGCAGCTGAGCGCCAGTTGGAAATATTGCATGAATTGGGCTGTAATGCTATTCGTTTGTCGCATAATCCTCCGGCACCTGAATTACTTGAATTGACTGATAGAATGGGATTTTTGGTGGTTGATGAGATTTTTGATGTATGGGAAAGAAAGAAAACACCGCTTGATTTTCATCTGATTTTTCCGGACTGGTATGAGCAGGATACACGCGCATTTGTGCGCAGAGACAGAAATTGCCCTTCAGTTATCATGTGGAGTTATGGCAACGAAGTAGGAGAACAATATACAGATAAAGAAGGCGCTTCAATTTCAAAACGTTTACGCGATATTGTAAAAGAGGAAGATCCTTCACGACCTGCAACGGCATCTATGAATTTTGCAAAACCAGATATGCCGTTTTCTGAAGTGCCGGATGTAATCAGTTTAAATTATCAGGGAGAAGGGATTCGGAATGCACCCGCTTATGTTGCGATGAAAGGAATTCATACACATCCGCTTTATCCAGATTTCCATGAGAAATATCCCGGTAAGCTTATTGTGAGTAGTGAAACGGCATCAGCATTAAGTACCCGGGGAACTTATTTGTTTCCGGTATTTGCAGGAAGCAGTGCACCTGCTATGGATGGTTCTGGTGGTGATCCTAATACGAAATATGTAAGTTCCTACGAATTGTATACTGCTCCGTTTGGCTCGTCGGCCGATAAGGTATTCGCTACTCAGGATAAACACCCCTATGTTGCCGGTGAATTTGTTTGGTCGGGCTGGGATTATATTGGCGAACCAACACCATATTATCTTTCACGCAGTTCGTATTCAGGAATTATCGATTTGGCAGGCTTTAAAAAAGACAGGTTTTACCTTTACCAGGCACGATGGCGCCCTGATTTACCAATGGTACATATTTTCCCGCACTGGAACTGGCCCGAAAGAGTAGGAAAGCTCACTCCGGTACATGTTGTAACTTCAGGTGATGTGGTAGAATTGTTTTTAAACGGAAAATCGCTTGGACATCAGAAAAAAATAGATGGAGAATACCGTTTTCGTTGGGATGAAGTGAAATATACTCCGGGAGAGTTGAAAGCTATTGCTTACAAAAATGGAGAAAAGTGGGCTGAAGAGATCGTGAAAACAACAGGAAAGGCAAGCCAATTAAAACTTTCTGCGGATAGAAATTATATTACAGGTGATGGAAAAGATTTATCCTTTATTACAGTTAGTGTGTGCGATCAGGAAGGAATTGTGGTGCCTCGTTCAAATAATCTGATAAAATTCAGCATTGAAGGCCCGGGAGAGATTGTTGCTACAGATAATGGAGATCCATCCGATCTGGAAATATTTTCTTCTCATGAACGCAAAGCATTTAACGGACTGGCATTGGTAATTGTTAAGGCAAAGCAAGGAGAGGCCGGAACAATTAAAGTGATTGCAGAATCAGAAGGTATCCGGAAAATTGCAACGACTGTTCAGGTAAAATAGAAAAACGAATCGAGTTAAGGGATTTTTTGACATCATTTAGCGGGCTGTATTTCGGAAGTAAAGAATCGGTTTAAATGCGTAGTGTACGATTGTCTGATCTTTATATGTTGGAATTATTTTGTTAGAGTGAAATTCAATTTAGCCTTCAATATCTGTATTTCATTTTCCGAGTAATTATGAGAGTTTATATTCATATTCAATGAAGCTTAGCTTGATCCGAAGTTCTTTACTAAAAGATAAATATAAAATGTTGAAAATGTTTTTAGGTGGCTTGAAAATGGTTAAATACAAGCAATTAAGCCGTCAATGTAACCAAAATAAAATAAAATGTAACGGGTACGCAAACGATGTAACAAACAAACAATTATTGGTAACATGCAGGCATGTTAGTTTATTTCAATAGAGGTATTTTTAATCAACAAATTTAAGTGTTTTCATATTTATATTATAATTCACTAAGGAATCAATAAAACCACCACATATAGAACCACTGTTTTTAATACTTAAGCAGTTAGTAATTAAATCAGAATTAAATACTACAAATTTTAAATCTATGAAAAAATGCTATGTTCGAACAAAAAAGGGGATATTACTATTGCTCCTTTTAATCGCTGTGCCTTTGGTAACATTAGCCCAGACGATAAGAGTAACTGGTAAAGTAACTGACTCAGGAGGAGAATCCTTACCTGGTGTTAATATTGTTATTTTAGGTACAACCCAGGGTACTATTACTAATATTGATGGTGTTTACAGTATGGATGTACCTTCAAATGCCAAGCTTACTTTTAATTTTATTGGTTTCAATACACAAACGATTGAGGTGAATAATAAAAACACCATTAATGTTGTAATGGTTGAGGATGTACAATCTCTTGATGAGGTTGTTATAGTTGGTTATGGACAAATGAAGCGTTCCGACTTAACAGGATCAGTGGTTTCTGTTTCAAGTGAAGCAATTAATCAATCGGTTACCACGTCTATCGATCAGGTTTTACAAGGGCGTGCAGCAGGAGTACAGGTGCAGCAAAACAGTGGAGCGCCGGGTGCCGGTTCTTCTATTCGCATTCGCGGTATCAGTTCTCTTAATGGGTCAAATGAACCAATTTTTGTTATTGATGGGATAATTATTGATGGGGCTACAGGTTCTGGAACCGAAAATGCTCTTTCTTCAATAAATCCATCAGATATTGTTTCTATGGATGTTTTGAAAGATGCTTCGGCAACTGCGATTTACGGATCTAGAGCTGCAAATGGAGTTATTATTATTACCACCAAGCGTGGAAAGAAAGGTGAAGCTACTATAACTTACGATGGTTATATGGGATGGCAGGAGATGCCTAAAAAGCTTGATTTACTTAATTTGCAAGAGTATGCGATACATAAAAATACTCGTGCAGACATGGGTATTGTAATGCGTGATAATAGTTTTGTTCGTCCTGATCTGTTAGGGGAAGGTACTGATTGGCAAGATGAGATGTTTACTCATGCAATGATGCAAAGTCATAACTTGTCAGTTTCCGGAGGTACAGATAAGAGTACTTATGCCATGGGAGTAGGCTATCTTGATCAAGATGGTATTGCTATTGGTTCAGCATTCGAGCGATTTAACCTAAGGGGAACTTTCGATTCTCAGGTGAAAGATTTTTTGAAAGTTGGGGTGAATTTTGCATTTAGTAATTCTAAACAAAAAACAACAGTTTCAGATGCATCATTAATCTTAACTGCCCTTAAACAAACTCCTAATGTAGCAGTTCGTAATGCAGATGGATCTTTTGATGGACCGGATACTGACGAGTACGTTCAGAACAATCCAGTTGGTTTGGCTATGATCAAAGACAACCGAAATGAAAAGGCTGGAATAAGAGCCTCCACTTTTGCAGAAGCGACACTGATAAAAGGACTTACATTTAAAACAGAATATTCATTGGATTATGGTTTTGGCAATGCCTATACATTTAATCCATCCTATACTTTTGGAGCTCTTGTTAACGAAGTACGCGAAGGATCACGAACAAAGTCATACAATAAGTATTGGAATTGGAAAAATATTCTGACTTACAATTGTGAATTTGGTATTCATAATATCAAAATGATGTTAGGACAGGAAATGCAGGAATCTCATTGGGAAAATCTTTACGGTTACCGTTCAGGATATTTAACCAATGGAGCGACAGATTTAAATGCCGGTGACGCTACTACAGCCAAAAACTCAAACGGTAGTGGTGTTAGCTCAATTAGTTCCTATTTTGGTAGAATGTTCTACTCTTTTGATGATAAATATTTATTAACAGCAACTCTGCGTTACGATGGTTCATCAAAATTTCATAAAGATAACCGATGGGGATGGTTTCCTTCGGCGGCAATAGCCTGGAAAGTATCCAATGAAAATTTCCTGAAAGATAATGATATTATCAATAATTTGAAACTTCGTTTGGGATGGGGTACAGTGGGTAATCAAAACGTACCTAATTATGCTTATACCTCAACTTATGCAGCATCAGCTACAAATTGGGGAACTGGATTACTTGCAGCTAATACTGCAAATGAAGATCTGCAATGGGAAACTACTTATTCAAGTAATGCAGGAGTTGACCTAAATCTTTTTAACAATCGCATTGAGTTTATTGCTGATATTTACTATAAGAAAACGAAGAATTTATTATTGCAGTTGCCGTTACCTGCTTACGTTGGTACATCAGGGGTAGGAGCAACATCAGCACCATGGGTAAATGTTGGTTCTCTTGAAAATAAGGGAATTGAATTAACATTGAATACCGTTAATATAGATAAAGGAGATTTCCTTTGGCGCTCTAATTTTGTTTTTTCCGTTAATAGAAATAAAGTGTTGTCTCTCAATACTGAAACCGGAATATTAAACAGAAATATTCAACAGGGATCTGATAATACAATAGTTACCCGAACTGCAGTTGGCAAAGCAATTGGTCAATACTACGGATATAAAGTGATTGGCCGTTTCGAGAAGGCTACTGATTTTTATTACAAGAACAGTGCCGGAGATGTAGTACCAACAGCCTTACCAGAAGGAATGGATATTGGTGAAAATAGTGTTTGGATTGGAGATTATATTTTTGAGGATATAAATAAGGATGGTGTAATCAACGAGGAAGACCGAGGTTATATTGGGAATCCTGAGGCTGATTTTACCTTCGGAATTGGTAATTCCTTTTCTTATAAAGGATTTGATTTGAATATCTTTCTATCTGGTTCATATGGAAATGAAGTAGTAAACTACCAACGTCGCTGGTTAGAAAATCCACGTGCAAATACTAACTTGTTGAAATCTGCATTGGGGTATGCGCAATTGTCGTTAATCGATCCAAACGGACCAAATGATTACCGTAACGTACAAATCGCAGGAGGAGCTTCAAATATGCCACGAATAAGTGCTTCTTCAGCTTCTTCAACTTCTAACTATCGTTACAGTAATAAGTTTGTGGAGGACGGTTCTTATTTAAGAATTCAAAGTATTTCTTTTGGTTATAACCTTCCACGTAAACTAGTTTCTCGATTTGGAATCCAAAATCTGAAAGTTTATACCAATTTGCAAAATGTGTACACTTTCACGAAATACTCAGGCTATGATCCCGAAATTGGATCAACCAATCAGGATGCACTTTTAACAGGTATTGATAATGCACGTTATCCCTCACCTCGGATCTATACATTTGGGGTAAATGTTTCATTTTAAATGAAAATGTTCTGAAGATGAAACGAATAGCTAGCATAAGTAATAAAAATATGATACAGATGAAAACAAAATATATTATATATACGGTTCTATTGATGGCTTTCCCCATTATTTGGACCGGTTGCAGTGATTTTTTAGAGGTACAGCCTCAAGATCAAATCACCAGTGAGAATTTCTATCAGTCAGAAGAGGATTTTAAAGCAGCAACGGCACCACTTTACAACAAAGTTTGGTTCGAATTCAATGACAAATTTTATTACGGATTGGGCGATGGACGTTCTTACAATTTATACGCTCCATACTCTGACTACGTTTATCCGTTTAGTGATTTAACGGAAACGGGTCTGACCGGACCTTTGGTTTCGGCATGGCAATCATTTTACAATGTAATTCAACAATCCAATAAAGTAATTATTGGTATAAAAGGAAGTAATGTTGATGCTGATATTCAAAAACAATATATCGCGGAAGCACGCTTTATGAGGGGGACAGCTTACTGGTATATGGCTTCGTTATGGGGAGATGTAATCATTTCTGAAGATCCCGGAACATTGGTAAATAATCCAATTGTAAACACCAATCCGATAACAGATGTGTATGAATTTGTAATGCGGGATTTAGAATATGCTGCTAAATATTTACCTGAGCAGGCTGCTCAAGGTGGTCGTGTAACAAAATACAGCGCATTTGGGATGCTATCTCGTATTTATTTATCATATTCTGGCTTAAGTGAGGATCCAAACAGTGGAATACGTAATCAGGAATATCTTGATTTAGCTAAAAAAGCTGCTGAAATGGTTATGGATAAAGGTCCTTATGAATTAATGGATGATTATGCTGATTTATTCATGATAGAAAATAACAACAACTCAGAGTCGATGTTTGCATTGCAATGGGTTCCAAATGGCGACTATGGTGTGACCAATACGCAGCAAGCTTATTTTGCAGCAGGATCTGAAATTACCGGCGATGATGCGGCATGGGGATACTGGACAAGAGCTTCCTATGATGTACTAAAGGAGTATGAATCTGCAGATGCTCGTCGTAAAGCTACCTGGATGGGATATGGTGACTTTTATCCTGAAATTAGTAAAGCTAATGGTGGATATACCTATGAAAAATCACACGAAGCTTTAAATGTAAAAAAGGGTGTAGTAGGCTCTACAAAAGATAACCCGAAAATTTCAAAACAAAACTCTGCTCTAAATACTAATATGTTACGTTTGGCTGAAGTTTATTTGAACTACACAGAGGCTGTTTTAGGTAATACTGCAAGCACTTCTGATGCAACAGCTTTACTATATATAAATAAGCTTCGTTCCCGAGCAGGACTTGAAGATAAAAGCAGTCTTACTTATGAAGATATTATTCATGAAAGAAGAGTTGAATTATGCATGGAAGGTCAGTACTGGTATGATTTGGTTCGCCGATCGTATTACCAACAACAGGAGGTAGTCAATTATATTACAAGTCAGGATCGTGGCACTATTGTTCCTTTTACTTATGATACTGCAATAAATACTGCCACTGAAGATGAAACCCGTACTAGATCTTCTCGCTCTATTGGTAATGTGGATGAAACGATCTTTCTGTTACCTTATCCAGAATCAGAAGTTGTGCAAAATCCATTGTTGAAAGCATCACCTGTATCGTATGAGTTTACTGAAGAAAAAATAACTGATTTATTCTAATATTCTCACAGTAAGTGAATTGGAATTTAAAATATCAATTAACATGAAGAAAAATAATTTAAATAAAAATCGTTGGACATCTGTCGCATTCCTTGGAATAATGCTTGTTGCAATGTTGTTTACAGCTTGTGATGATGAGGATTTGAGTACTGGCCCAATTACGATAAGTAAAATATATTTAGAAGATGTGAATTCATCGGTACCTGACAGAGAAGTAACATTTGCCCGTTTGGGACAAATGATTCGAATTGAAGGTTCGGGTTTTATGGGGCTAAGGAAAGTTTACATTAATGGACTTTCATCTTATTTTAATCCAGTATATGTTTCGGATAATTCAATGTTAGTTAGTGTTTCCAAAAATACACCTACAGTTGAAGCCGAAGCCGATGTTCGAAATATCATTCGAATGACAAAGGATGGCAATGAAGCTACGTTTTCATTTGAAATTCGCTCAGCAGCACCATCTATAACAAGTATCTCGCATACTTTACCATTAGCAGGTGAAACTATTACTGTAAATGGTTTTGGTTTAGTTGAAGTCAGTAAAGTTGTTTTTCCTGGTAATGTTGAAGTAACAGAAGGAATTACTTCTGATGTTGGAGGAGAATTTTTTACAGTAATTGTTCCTGAGGGCGTTTCAGATGAAGGTGGTTCTTTACTGATTGAATGTTCTAATGGAGGTGCTTATTCTCCAGCCTATTTCAATTTCAAAAAAGGGGTAATACTTGATTTTGATGGAATTGGAACGCATGGTTTTTGGGGGAGCGCAACAAGTATGATTATGGATGAGGATTTGGAATCTGCTTCTATAGGTACCGAAAATATTTCTCAGGGAATCTATGTGCCGCATCGTCCTTCCCGTATAGCATCATTTGATCCAGCAACACCTCGTTGTTCAGAAGTATGGACAGCAGGAAATGGCACAGATGACTGGCGTGGTCAGTTAACGCCATATATTCCGGCAACAACACCTCTTTCCGAAGTGGCATTGCAGTTTGATATTTATGTACCTGAAGCATGGTCCGAGACAGGATTTTTAAAAATATGTTTAGTAAATGGATTTAATGGAGGTGAATGGGCTGGTGCCTGTTACAATTACGTACCATGGATCGTTAATGGCGAGGCGGAAGCTTTTCAAACAACGGGTTGGACTACTGCAACCATTCCTCTGAATATGATTTATGATTATTCAGAAGACGGTTTCACTTTTGAAGATATATTGACTTATCGGGAAACAGCCAATTATAAGAACTTTGGATTTTACTTCGAAAACACAGATTTTACTCTAGCGAATATTACAGGCAATGATAGTGACAGCGAAACAGAATTCACTTCCGTGGCTACATCTGTTAGTGTTTATACTGATAATTGGAGAATCGTTTCTTTGGAAACACCAACTTATAGTGATTTTCCTGAAGATGAAGAATAAACATATTTAAGCGATAATAACCATGAATTTGTCAAGTTGAGATAATGCTTAGATAAATCGTGTTATTCTAAAACAAAGAAAAATGAAATACATAAAATTATTACCTATAATCGCTGTGGTTTTAACGGTCTTTTCATCATGCGATGATCAAATAATGGACTGGAAAAAAGATTCAACACATGGTGAAGTTACAACAGAGGAACTGCCTTTGGGATTGGTAGAAAAAATTAGCCGTTATGACGCCTTAAATACCTATACTGAATTTACTCTTGGAGTTGGAATCGGTCTTAATCAGTATCTGGAGAATGAAGCATATCATAATTTGACAAATGCAAACTTTGATGAAATTACCGTTGGATACGATATGAAACATGGACCAATGGTTGATGCTAAAGGAGAAATACAATTTGAAAAGGTTGACTCATTTCTTGAAGAAGTGACTGGAAACGGACTTTCAGTATTTGGTCATACCTTGGTTTGGCATGCCAATCAAGATGCAAGTTATTTGAATGGTTTAATAGCAGCGACAGTAATCCCTGCTTCCGGAGGGAGTAATTCACTCGATTTATCAGGTTTAAAAGATGGAACGCTCGCAGGTTGGGGTGCCTGGAATAGTGGAGATGGAATTACTGTTGAGGATGGTTCTGGTTTATCCAGTAGTTCACAAGCGGTTAAAATGATTGCAAGTTCTTCATCTGCTCAAGCATATGAACTACAGCTAATAACACCAGAAATTCCTGTTGTAAGTGGACATACTTATGAGGTTTCTTTCTATATCAAATCAGATCAGGCAGGTAAAGGCCGCATCTCTTTTAGCGGCTTAGAGAATAACTATCCTTATAAGGATTGGTATAACACAGGTGGTAGTTGGACAGAAGCTTTTGAAACAACCTCTCAATGGCAACAGGTGAAATTTACTGTGAACGATTTTACAGGTGTAACATTCAAAGTGAATTTTGATTTAGGTTATTTGCCTGGTGTTACATATTTAATTGATGTTGATAATATTAAGGTAGTGGATCAGGATGCAGTGCCTGAAGTTGTAAATATGATTGCTAATGGAACATTTGACGGAGGCATTGATGGATGGGCAAAGTGGAATGGTGGTGATACAGCATTAAGTCTTGCTGATGTTGCTGATGCTTACGAAGGCAATGGTGCTATGAAAATAATTGCTGATGCTGCTAATAGTGGTGCAGGAGGCCAGTGGAAAACACAAATTCATTCTGATTTTACTGCAAACTTAACTGCAGGCGAAGAATATACTATTTCTTATTTTATAAAATCTGAAGCTGCAGGTTCTGTTCGTTGTTCTACAACTGGTTCAGCACATTACCAGAGCGATCAAGCTACATCTCCAACATGGCAATATGTAGAATGGGTATTTACTGCCGATGGTGGAGAAACAGGTTTAAATTTTGATTTGGGAGGTGTTGAAGGTACTTATTATGTAGATAATGTAGTTGTTACTACAGGAGCTACTGATGGAGGTAATTCAGGCCCAACTATCATTGAAAAAACAGATGAGGAAAAATCGGAAATCATTGGAAATGCAATGGAAGATTGGATTACCGGAATGGTCACTCATTACAAAAACAATATTCATGCATGGGATGTAGTGAACGAACCAATGAAAGAAGATGGAACACTTAGAGATGGGAATAAAACTGATCCTGAAAGTGATTACTTCTCATGGGTAAAATACCTTGGAAAAGACTATGCTGTAACTGCATTTAATTTAGCTCGCCAAAATGGTAATGCAACAGATAAGCTTTTTATCAATGATTATAATCTCGAGTCTAGCATATCCAAATGTGAAGGGTTGATCGATTATGTAGAGTACATTGAAAGCCAGGGGGCAATCGTTGATGGTATTGGAACTCAAATGCACATATCTATTAATAGCGATCGTGATAAGATTGCAGAAATGTTCCAAAAGCTAGCAGCTAGTGGAAAATTGATTAAAGTCTCGGAGCTGGATGTGAGATTGGGAACTAAGAATCCAACGGTAGCACAACAAGCTTCTCAGGCAGACATGTATCAATATGTTTTGGATATGTACATGAAATACATTCCTGCAGCACAGCAATATGGAGTAACGATATGGGGTGTTTCCGATAATGAGGATGAACATCAATATTGGCTTCCAGATGAATCACCTAATCTTTGGGATGCGGATTACAATCGAAAACATGCTTTTAAGGGAGTGTGTGATGGTCTTGCAGGACGCGATGTAAGTGAAGATTTCTCGGGTGAACTAGAATACTAATTTCTAATATTAATTCATTGTAATCCCTCACAATCAATGTGTATCTTAACATGCTGATTGTGAGGGGATTCTATAAATCTGTGTCCAATAGTGTAAGTAATAAGTGAGTTGATTCTGGAATGATAGAAGGAATTAAAATGAACAATAACCGAATTGGATTCAGTATTCTTTTTTTTTGATCTTTTTATTGATTGTTTGAATGGGAGAAGAATATTACTGTACGACGAAGATTGTGATTAATTGTTTTATTAAACGGATAGTCAGCCTAAATTAATAATACATCGCAGGCATAACATTCAATAAACTTAAAGGTCATCATAATAAGCCTAAAGGGCTTGGACAGGCAAAAATCAGGAATTATAAAGACCGGATTTTTCTATGTCTGGAAAAGATAGATAGGTTTTTTTACTGAATAATCACAATTGTTGTACCAATTGAAATTAGCGATGTCGGGAAGAACTTTATGCATATAATATATTGCAAACAGACAGTGAATAGTTATACAATTTGATCTTTAAAGAAGTTCCACAAACAGGATGTAACCAAAATGAAATTAAATGTAACGGGAATGAAAACGATGTAACAAACTAACAAATTTGTGTAACACAGCATTACGAGAGTTTATTTCAATACAAGTATTTTTGGTTAACAGTTTTGGGTGGTTCGCACAATAATTGAAGTTTATAAGGAGCCACTTTTTTAATAAATAACATCGAATAATAAAGTCAGTATTAAATATTACAAAATGACATTAAAATCAGATAAAGTATCGGTAGTTGAAAAGATTGGATACAGTTTAGGGGATCTTGCTGCTAACCTCATTTTTCAAACGTTGATGACGTTTTTGGCCTTCTTTTATACCGATGTGTATAAGATTCCGGCAGGAACAGCCTCCGTAATTATTTTTTCGGGAGGTATGATTGGAGCATGCTTTAACCCAATAATGGGTGTTATTGCTGATCGTACCAAAACAAGGTGGGGGAAATTTCGTCCATGGATTCTTTGGACATCAATCCCTTTTGGGCTTATGGCCTTATTGGCTTTTAGTACGCCGCAGTTTGGTCCGGGAGGTAAAATTGCATACGCATTTATTACTTATATCTTATTAGTACTACTTTATAGTGCCAATAACTTACCATACTCGGCTCTGAGTGGCGTTTTAACAGGAAATATGGCAGAACGCAACAGTATTTCATCATATCGTTTTACTGCAGTAATGGTAGCTCAATTCATAGTTCAAGGTTTATTATTACCATTGGTGTTAATATTTGGTGACGGCGATAAGGCAAAAGGCTTTGAAAATGTAATGGGAGTTTTTGCACTTGTTGGTATTGTCTTTTTTATCATCACTTTTTTAACAACAAAGGAACGTGTGGTTTCAACTCAGACAGAAACAACATCGGTAAAACAAGATGTTAAAGATTTGATGAAAAACAGGCCGTGGATTGTAATGCTTGTTGTTACTGTATTCGTATTTATTACGCTGTCGCTGAAAGGCGGTATGTATGTGTTTTATTTCGAAAATTATTTAAGTGAACAACATTTAGCAGTTTTTTTAAATGATATTGGCTTTAATTCTTTTATTAGTGGTTTAAATAATCTGTTGTCAAATATGGGCTTTGTGGGCTTCTTGTGGCCCGAAGATGTTGCAACATCAGGTTTTAGTCTTTTTAATGCCGGAGGAATCATTTTCATGATTATTGGAATTATGTTTTCAAAGGGCTTGGCCGATAAATATGGCAAAAGGGATGTATTTGGAGTGAGTCTTTTTCTTGCCACTTTATGTTTGCTTTTATTTTATTTTTATTCTCCGGAATCTATAGCTTTGGTATTTATAAGTCAGTTATTGCATGGTTTCTTTTATGGCATTACCACACCGCTGTTATGGGCAATGATTGCCGATGTGGCTGATTATTCCGAATGGAAAAATAACCGTAGGGCAACTGCAATTATTTTTTCCGCAATGATATTTGGTTTAAAGGCAGGTTTGAGCGTAGGTGGAGCTTTAGTGGCCGGAATTTTAGCAAGTTATGGATATAGCCATCTGCTTGATGTTCAAAGTCCTGAAACAATTAATGGAATAAAACTTTCTTTAAGCGTATTCCCAACTATTACATTTTTTATTGCAATTGGATGCTTGTTTTTCTACAAGATTGATAAAAAGAAGGAAGTAGAAATTGAGGATGCGTTAAGCAAACGAAGAAATGAATTATAGTTTTTAACATTGTCTGCTGGCAGGTTAATTGTATCGGGCAATAAGAACTGTTGATGTTTTTATTTGCTTATGAAAAATAAAAAAAAATAATAAAATAAACAATTTATGAGTCAATTAAGGCGAATTTGCATTTATGAGTTTTTTTCGGTTTTACTACTGAGTATGTTGTATGGTTGTTCAAAAACAGAAGTAAAGCCAGTATCATTAAAAATGGCTGTTGGCGATAGGTTTTATATAGGTACAGCATTAAATAGTGACCAAATAGTTGGTGCTGACACCTCTGCCATAAAAATCATAAAACAACATTTTAATGCTGTTGTAGCTGAAAATGTGATGAAAAGTGAATTGGTTCAACCTGTTGAAGGTGAGTTTGATTTTAATATGGCGGATAAATTTGTCCGGTTTGGACTTGATAATAAGCTATTTATAACGGGGCATACTCTGATTTGGCATTCTCAGGCACCAGATTGGCTTTTCGTAGATAAGCAGGGAAATGATGTCTCAAGAGATGTTCTTATTGAAAGAATGAGAAGTCATATACACACAGTGGTAGGTCGTTATAAAGGAATTATAAAAGGCTGGGATGTTGTTAATGAAGCTGTTTTGGATGATGGAACCTGGCGTAAAAGTAAATTTTACGAAATAATTGGGGCAGACTTTGTTAAGTTAGCATTTGAATTTGCACATGAAGCAGATCCGGAAGCTGAGCTTTACTACAATGATTACTCGATGGCGAAAAAGGGCAAAAGAGAAGGAGTTATGGCTATGGTGAAATCATTGCAGGAACAAGTAGTCAGAATTGATGGTATTGGCATGCAAGGACACATCTCAATGGATGATCCTACGATTGAGGATTTTGAGAAAAGCATAGTGGCTTTTTCCGAATTGGGTGTTAAGGTGATGGTTACGGAGCTGGATTTGACTGTTCTTCCTATGCCAAATATGAATGCTGGGGCCGATATAGCTTTAAATTTCGAATTTCAGAAGAAGTTGGACCCATATGCAAATGGACTGCCTGATTCTATGAGTATAAAAATTACAGAGCGCTATCAGGATTTTTTCAAATTGTTTTATAAACATAGCGATAAAATTAGCCGTGTTACCCTTTGGGGAGTTAGTGATGCTCAGTCATGGCGCAATTATTGGCCTGTTAAAGGACGTACAGATTATCCTCTTTTGTTTGACAGAGAGTATAAAGCAAAACCAATTGTTGAAAAAATAATTAAAGAAGATCTGTAATCGGTTTATTGGTTAAAGTGTTGATCCCAAAGTGTCATTTAAATAAGAATTTGATACACGTATTCTATTGAATTAATAATATGAATAGAGCTTGGTAAAAAAGCTTGAAAAAAATAAGATAATGAAGAACCCAAGGTATTTAGTTGATGGTTTATATACCGCAGATCCATCAGCACACGTATTTAACGGCAAACTGTATATTTATCCATCTCATGATATCGAATCAGGTATTCCTGAAAATGATAATGGTGATCATTTTGATATGCGCGATTATCATGTATTCTCAATGGATGATATTGATGGTGAAGTAACAGATCATGGAGTGGCTTTGGATGTGGAAGATGTGCCTTGGGCCGGTCGCCAGATGTGGGATACTGATGTTGCTCATAAGAACGGTAAGTATTATTTGTACTTTCCGGTAAAAGATAAAACAGATATTTTCCGCATTGGTGTTGCAGTAAGCGATAAGCCTGAAGGGCCTTTTGTTCCTGAAAAGCACCCTATTATTGGAAGTTATAGCATCGATCCTGCCGTTTTTGAAGATGAGGATGGTCAGCATTATATGTATTTTGGTGGTCTTTGGGGAGGTCAGTTGCAACGTTACCGAAACAATAAAGCACAGGAGTGTGGTTCCGAACCCGCCGATGATGAGCCTTCATTACCGGCTCGGGTTGTAAAAATGTCAGATGATCTGTTGGAATTTGCTGAAGAACCTAAAAGCCTTGTTATCTTGGATGAAAATGGAGAGCCTTTAAAAGCCGGAGATCATGATCGTCGCTTCTTCGAAGCATCGTGGATGCATAAATACAATGGCAAATATTATTTTTCTTACTCAACCGGAAATACTCATTTGCTTTGTTATGCTGTTGGAGATTCACCTTATGGTCCTTTTACTTACAAAGGAGTAATTCTTACACCTGTAGTAGGCTGGACTACGCATCATTCTATTTGTGAATTTAAAGAGAAATGGTATCTGTTTCATCACGATAGTAAACCTTCTGGAGGAAAAACATGGCTTCGCAGCATGAAAGTTACAGAGTTGGAATACAATGAAGATGGTTCTATTAAAACGATCGATGGAATGGACGAATAACCATATGATTTGTATCGCAGCAAGATTACAGAATTGAATTTCTAAATAAAGTTAAAAAAAATTACAGCATGTATTTTAATCGAAGAGCTCTTTCTTTTATTCTTTTGGGTAGTCTGTTTTTGATGCCTTTTATGGTATCAGCTCAGTTGCGTTTGCCTAAACTGATCTCAAATGGATTGGTGCTTCAGCGTGATGTGGATGTCAAAATTTGGGGCTGGAGTGCGAAAAATGAGAAGGTATCAGTTAATTACAGAGATTCTCTGTATAAAACCATTGCCAATGATAAAGGGGAATGGTTTGTTATGCTTCCGATACAGAAAGCCGGTGGCCCTTATGTAATGAATATCTGCGCAAGCGATACGATTCATCTTAAAAATATTTTAGTTGGTGATGTTTGGGTTTGTTCAGGTCAGTCCAATATGGAATTGCCTATGCGAAGAGTGAGTCCTCTTTACAAGGAAGAGATTGCAAAAGCCGATAACAGAAACATCAGATATTTTGAAGTGCCGAAGAAATATAATTTCAACACGGTTAAAAATGATTTGCAAAATGGAAATTGGGTAGATATTAATAAGAACACGATTAATAATATTTCTGCAGTATCTTATTTTTTCGCCCAAAAATTAAATTCAGAATATAATGTGCCTATTGGGATAATTAACAGCAGTTTAGGTGGCTCTCCGGCGCAAGCTTGGTTAAATGAGGAGGCACTTAAAGAGTTTCCGTCTTATGATGCTGAATTGCAAAAATTTAAAAATCAAGCTGTAATTGATTCAATTGAGCAAAGTGATAATAGTAGAAGTAACAATTGGTATCAAAAATCAACAGTAAATGACGAAGGTCAGAAAGAAAACTGGCGGGCTAAAGGTAGTAATACTTCAGATTGGAGCAGCATGACCATTCCTGGTTATTGGGCTGATGGGAAGTTGGGATATGTGAATGGCGTTGTTTGGTTTCGAAAGGAAATTGAGATTCCTGCTGAATATTGTAACAAAGAGGGCTTACTAAATATGGGGCGAATTATTGATGCTGATTCAGTCTTTGTAAACGGAAAATTTATAGGAACAACCAGCTATCAATACCCACCACGTCGATATACTATTCCTGCAGGAATATTGGTTGAAGGAAAAAATACGATTTCGATTCGTGTGATCAGTAATGGTGGAAGAGGTGGTTTTGTAGACGGTAAGCCATATCAAATCGTATTCGATGATTTTAAAATAGATCTTAAAGGAGAATGGAAGTACAAACTGGGAGTGGCAATGGAGCCTTTACAAGGACCAACTTTTATCAGATGGAAATCAGGAGGCTTATACAATGCAATGATTGCTCCATTATTGAACTACAAAATTAAAGGTGCGGTATGGTATCAGGGAGAATCTAATACTGGTCGCCCCAATGAGTATGAACATCTGTTATCATCTCTTATTAAAAACTGGAGGAAGCAATGGGGGCAAGGAGATTTTCCTTTTTTATGTGTTCAGTTACCTAATTTTATGTCACCTAAAGATCAGCCGTCAGAGAGTAATTGGGCAATGCTAAGAGAAGCTCAGTTCAAAGCATTATCAGTTCCAAATACAGGAATGGCTGTAACTATTGATATTGGAGAGTGGAATGATATTCATCCGCTTAATAAGAAGGATGTAGGTGAAAGATTGGTTCTTGTTGCAAAAAGGATTGCTTATGGCGACGATCATGTTGTTTATTCAGGTCCCATGTATCGATCTATGAAGGTTGAAAAAAACAAGGTAATTCTTTTTTTTGACCAAATTGGAAGCGGTTTGATCGTAAAAGGAGGAGGAGAGCTTAAGGAGTTTGCTATTGCTGGAAAAGATAAAAAGTTTGTCTGGGCAAAAGCAAAAATTGTTGACAATAAGGTTATTGTATGGAGCGATAAGGTTAAAAAACCATTAGCTGTACGATATGCTTGGGCAGATAATCCTGAGAGTGCAAATTTGTTTAATAAAGAGAAATTGCCTGCTTCTCCTTTTAGAACAGATACTTGGTAGTTGGTATGTGTTGAGAATTTTAATCACCAAAATTAAGCTAATGAAGAAAAATATATTTTCACTGATGATATTATTTTTGCTCTTAATGACAGGACTTAGAGCACAAGAAAATAATACCGAAACGAATAAAACTTACCATAACCCAATTTTAAGAGGATTTTATCCAGATCCATCCATTTGTCGCGTAGGTGATGATTATTATATGGTTAATTCTTCCTTTGAATGGTTTCCCGGAGTACCGATTTTTCATAGTAAAGATTTGGTGAATTGGAAACAAATAGGCCATGTGTTGGATAGGCCGGAGCAATTGCAATTGAATGAAGGCTTGGGTGCATCAAGAGGAATTTTTGCGCCTACATTGCGTTATCACGATGGTTTATTTTACATGATAACGACTTGTGTAGGTTGCAAAGGTAATTTTTACGTTACGGCAAAAGATCCGGCAGGACCTTGGAGTAATCCTGTTTGGTTAAATACACCAGGAATAGATCCTACTCTTTTCTGGGATGATGATGGTACATGTTGGTACGTTGGAGCTCATAATATTTCAGGGAAACGTGAATGGGAAGGTCAGAATGGCGTTTTTATTCAGCAACTCGATTTGGAGACAAAACAACTTGTAGGTGAGCCGGTTCAGGCCACTTTTGGTCATGCCACAAATGCAGTTTGGGGCGAAGGACCACATCTTTATAAAATAAATGATCGTTATCTGTTGATGATTGCCGAAGGTGGCACAAGTTTTAATCATGCCATTACGGTTTTTGAGAGTGATAAAGTAAAGGGTAAATATACACCATCAAATATTAATCCGGTATTAACACATCGTAATTTAGGACGCGATTATCCCATTTCTGCAGTTGGACACTGCGATATTGTTCAAACGCAAAATAAGGAGTGGTGGGCTGTGATGTTAGCTGTTCGCTCATGCGGAGGAAAAAATTTATTAGGCCGCGAAACTTACCTTGTGCCAATGGAATTTGAAGATGGTTGGCCGTTGTTTAATCGTGGAGTTGGTAAAGTACGTTTCGAGGAAAAACGACCAAACTTACCCTGGACACCAGTTGAGTCATATCCAGTCCGTGATGATTTTGATGATGATAATTTGGCTTTGAAATGGGTTTTTCTGCGCACGCCGTATGAGAAATGGCATGATATTTCAAAAGGCAAAATTACTTTGGATACTCGTCCTCAAATGATGACTAAACTTGAGCAACCTTCATTGTTGGCACAGCGAATCAGTGAATTTTCTTTTGATTCTTTTACAAAAGTGAATTTTAATCCTGCCAACGATAATGAAGAGGCTGGTTTTGTCGCAGTTTATAATAATGCACGTAATTTCAGATTAGTAAAAACATCAGAACAGGGTAAAAATATTGTGAAACTATATCGTGTTAAAGTGGGCGAAGAGATGCTGGTTGCAACAGAGAATGTTATGTCTGGGGATTTAATTTTGGGTTTAAAAGCAAATAAATTAAAATATCAGTTTTATTTTGGCAAGGATAAAACCTCGCTTCAGCCTATTGGCGATATTCAGGACGCTACGGTAAATGCTAGTCAGAGCGGTACCGATTTTACCGGGCCTATGCTTGGGTTTTATACCAGCAGTAATGGTCATGAGTCAACAAATAAGGCTGAATTTGATTGGTTTGAGTATGATGCAAAATAGTTAGAAGTCTGTTAGTTGTATTGATTCTGTCAAATATTTCAATTTTAAAAATGTATGGTTGTTCGTTGTTCTGCGGACAGCCATTTTTTTATGTTGAGTAATTGTTGTTGCTATATTAATCACATTACTAATGGTATAGCTAATTTTTTTTAGAGAGTCTCTAAAAAATTCAAACAATATACGTATATTGTACGCAAACTAATTATTTCATGCGGGATATATTATTAAATGTTTCAATTGACTGTGCCATATTTGGTTACGTGAATGGAGAATTGAAGGTCTTATTAATAAAAAGAGATAAGGAGCCTGAATATAATGAATGGTCACTTCCGGGTGGAAATATTTATATCGATGAAAATATTGATGATGCTGCCCATAGGTTACTTAACGAGTTAACGGGTATGTCAAATTTGTTTTTATCACAAGTAGGCTTGTTTGGTGTAACCAATCGGTATCCTGATCGCAGAGTTATTTCAATATTGTATTGTGCTTTGGTAAAACCTGAGCAGTTTGAATTGATAGCAGGAGCGCATGCGAAAAGAATCAAGTGGAGTAAAACGAATAATCTTAAAAAATTGCCTTTCGACCACAATGCAATGATAGCATATTCTTTAAAGTGGTTAAAGGACGAAATTTGGAGAAAACCAATTTTAGTTAATTTATTGCCTGAAAAATTTCCGCTCAATCAAATGCAGGACTTGTATGAAACTTTTCTGCAGCAGACAATTGACAATAGAAATTTCAGAAAAAAAGTAATGGTTCAGGGACTAGTTGAAAAACTGAATGAAAAAACAATTGGTGGAAAACAGCGTCCTGCTTTTTTATATCGATTAAAAGAAAATAGCTAAAAAAATTTATACAAATGATATAACGTATAATATACGTTAAAAATAAATTAAACGATGTTTGAAATTAAAGGAAAAGTTGCCGTAGTAACCGGTGGAGGGGGCGTATTAGGAGGAAGTATTGCCCGTAGTTTAATTAATGCAGGGGTAAAAGTTGCCATACTGGATATCCGGGAAGAAAATGTAAACAACCGGGTAAAGGAGTTGGAAGAATTGGGTGGTGAGGCCATTGGTTTTGTATCCAGTGTTTTAAGCATGGATGAGCTCAAACAAGCTCGGGAAATAATCATTAAAAAATGGGGAAAGGTTGACATTTTAGTAAATGCAGCTGGTGGTAATTTGCCCGGAGCAACACTTACCGAGCAACAAACTGTTTTCGATATGAAAATTGAGGACTTTGAGAAAGTAAATAACCTCAATATGAATGGAACTGTGTATCCAAGTCTTGTTTTTGGCGAAGCAATGTCTGAACAAGGGGAAGGCAGTATCATAACCATTTCATCAATGGCGACTTATTCTGCAATTACAAGGGTTTTGGGATATTCCGTAGCTAAAACAGGAATCAATATTTTCACTCAGTGGATGGCCATGGAAATGGCAACGAAGTTCAGCGAAAAAATCCGTGTAAATGCAATTGCTCCGGGTTTCTTTATTGGAGATCAAAACCGGAATGTATTAATTAACCCGGATGGTTCATATACTGAAAGAAGTGAGAAAGTATTGGCACGCACGCCAATGGGACGATTTGGGGATATTAAAGAATTAAATGGAGCAGTTCAATTTTTATGCTCTGATGCAGCATCCTTTATCACAGGTGTGATATTGCCTGTTGATGGAGGTTTTAGCTCATTTAGTGGTGTATAAATCGTAGATTATGGCATTAGAAAAAACTTGGCGTTGGTTTGGTGTTAAAGATCTAATTACGTTGGATATGTTGGTTCAGATGGGGGTTGAAGGTGTAATTACAGCTTTACATCACATCCCCAACGGGGAAATTTGGGAAAGAGCTGAGATTCTTAAAGTGAAGGAATTGATAGAATCCAAAGGAATGCGATGGAGTGTGGTAGAGAGTTTACCTGTATCCGAAGGGATAAAACTGCATTCGGAGGATTATCCCCGTTTAATTGAAAATTATAAGCAATCTGTTCGGAATTTGGGCGGGTGTGGAATTGATACGATCTGTTATAATTTCATGCCGGTGCTCGATTGGGCCCGGACTAATCTTCATTACAAGCTGGCCAATGGTGGTGAATCCATGTATTTTGATTTCCCCACTTTTGTAGCTTTTGATATCTACATCCTAAAAAGACCCGATGCAGTGAAGGATTATCCACAAGAGATTGTGGAAGCTGCAACTAAGGCATACGAATCAATGTCGGAAGAGGAGGCCGAAGAGCTTGCTTACAACATTATTGTAGTTACTCAAGGGTTTATTGATGGTTTGATTGATGGTTCTGTAACGGATCCAAAAGCACTTTTTCTGCAGTTTATTGAGAAGTATCGAGGACATGATAAAAATTCGATGCGCAGTAATTTGAAGATGTTTCTGGATGACGTTATCCCTGTAGCTAAGGAAGTAGGAGTGCGATTTGCTATTCATCCTGATGATCCTCCATTTCCTGTTTTGGGTCTTCCTCGAATTATCGGGCAAGAGGAGGATTACGAGTGGCTTTTTGAAGCAAATAAATCAGTAAATAATGGGATCACTTTTTGTGCCGGATCTTTGTCAGCACGCAGAGAAAACGATTTACCACATATTATTGAGAGGTTTTCAGAACGCATTCATTTTGTTCATTTGCGTAATACTCAAATGCTTGAAGATGGCAGCTTTTATGAGTCAGGCCATATTTCGGGAAGCCAGAATATGGTGAAAATAATTAGTGCTTTATTAAAAGAGCAGAAACGCCGGATAGCCGAAGGACGGGAAGATGTGCGCATGCCGGTTCGTCCCGATCACGGAATAAAAATACTTTCAGATTACGAACATCAGTACAATCCTGGTTATCCATTAATTGGTAGGTTAAAGGGCTTGGCTGAGTTAGATGGTTTAATGACAGGAATTGAATCATTTATAGAGTAGATAAAAAAAGACTGTAAATCAATTGATTTACAGTCTTTTAGTTTAGGATGATTCCTAAATTGCGGAGAGAGAGGATCTTGAACTATCCCTGTCTCGTATGCTGTAATACAATGCTTTAGCCTTGTAAACAATTTTTCACTACACCGAATTATGTAACTACCTGATTGCTTTGCTTTTTATCAAAATGTCCTCGTTTGCGAGTGATTCAAAGATATAAAAAATGTTCAGAATGCACTGCATTTTATTAGTTTTGCGCTCAGAATATAAATTAGAGCACCAAGCATGAGAGATGAATTTGAGTATCTGGAGAGGTTGTTTTACGACACTTATGAAAAAATTGAGAATGAAGATGAAATTCATATAGTTTTTCTAAATAAAGATATAAGTGAAAAGTTAGCATACGAGTTTGATACGATCAAAAAATTATACTTTGACATTGCAGGACAAGGTAAATCCCGTGAAGCGGTTCAATCTATGTTTGAATTTAGGGCGAGGAGACTGTTGAATTTTAAAACAAAAATTGAATCTCATCTAAAATTTGCTCTCGAAGATTTAGTGATTCTCCAAATAAGGGATGATGATGATAACTATGACGACTACTCAAATCTTCTTGTCGCTTATCAGGGGATTGTAGGCTTGTTGAAGTTTATTACTGTTAAGTTGTATGTGTCTCTTGATGATATTTTAGATGATGAAAGTTTAATTTTAAGATATAAGCAAATTAATGAGACACAAGTGGAGATATGGCGTAAAGAATTATTTAAACGTTTTTCGCTTGGAAATGATTACGTGCTTTTCGATAGCGTAACATTTGAAGCTGGCGAATATGCTGATTCTCCTCTTAATTCGCTTTCTGATGTCCAAAGTGAACCAAAGGATGAAGAAATTGAAAAAGATGATATAGGAAAGAATTCTATGTCATTTCAAGACTTTGTAAGAGTAGTTAAGTCTCACATGCGTGTTGAGATGTATGATTCTAATAGAACTTATTTGTTCTTTCAAAAAAACTTAAAAGTGTTAGATGGTTTGTTAGAGACTACAGATAACTTTGTTCGGGAAGAGGAGGTACTCAATTTTTTAATCGAGACAAATATTACTCCAGCAGAGACTTTTGATTATAGTGTTGAGCTCCTTAATATTGCGTTATCTGGTAAAAATGAGAAAGAGCGATTTGAGGTTTTGATAGCTTTCAAAAAAAGGCTTTTTACCTTGAAAGATAGTCCTTCGTATCGCCATTTGCATTTATCTAATATCATGACTTTGGTTGATAATACATTGGATAAGTTGATTGCCTTTGTTGATAACAAATTGGTGAAATATGATAGAGATTTACTTGATAATACGGGCAGTTCGAACGGTTTTGGAAAGATTAAGTCCAATTTAACTGTGTCACAAATGGCTTTGTTTTTCCGATTGCTTAGCGATGAAAATATCTTGGAGACTAATAATATCACAAAACTATCCAAGCAAATAGCATCAAGTTTTTCATCAAAGCAAAAAGATGATATAAGTTATAAATCGGTAAAGAATAATTTTGATAGTCCGCAAAATGAAGCGATTGAATTTTGGGAGACTAAATTGGTTCGTTTGCGTCAATTGTTGAATAAATACTAGAAAAAACACATTGGTTTATCATGCAGATAATCAGTGAGCTTACTGAGGGTTGTACAAGTTGGTTGCAACCCTTTTTTTTGCTTTGTCCTGCCTATGTTTGCTTCCGAAACGATCTACCGGCGCCAGATAGATTTGATTTTTATTAATTAACTCTAAATTTCAATATTATGGAAGTAGTAACAATGAGCAGTGATGCTTTTCTAAAGATAAACTCGCAATTAAGAAGCATGGAAGAAGCTGTAGAAAAATTAAGTAGAAAACACTTTTATCCATTGGAAGAACGTTGGCTCGACAATCAGGAAGTTTGTCAAACACTTCTTATCAGCAAACGAACGCTTCAAACTTATCGAGATAACGGTACTTTAGCCTTTTCTCAAATTGGTTCAAAAATATACTACAAGAGCTCGGATATTGAAACTCATTTGAACAAACATTACGTGAGATCTTTTAAGTAAACCTTTCTTAAAAGGAATCTTTTTTTCCTTTAAAACAATCGGATTGTATGGCATAGAATATATATGCTGTGAAGTGGTAACACTTTGCAAACAGGATAACTATGCCCTTATTTTTCTAAAAAATGAAATGATATGACACCAAATTTAAGTGATAAAATAAATGGTTATCCAGATAACAAGATAAAGATCCCTGAGTTTAGTTTCTTCAAAAAACCAATATCTAATACCAAGCCATACAGGACAATAACTGTTCTTGATGCTTATATCCTAATAAAAGGACATTGGAATGTTGAACGAACTCAGACTTTACGACAAATCAAAGATATTGAAGAAGCCAGAACTTTTAAAGCAAGCCAATTCAACTATGTCTGTTTTTCTGGAGAGTTTACTAAAAGAAGTGAGAAACATTTTCAATATCATTCAGGCTTGATGGTATTAGACTTTGATCACTTGGCAGATGTTGATGGAGTTAAAAATATGCTACTGGCAGATGAGAGCTTGGAAACGGCTCTTTTGTTCCGTTCTCCATCAGGTGATGGTTTAAAATGGGTGATTGCTATCGATATCAGTTTGATTGATCACAAGAGCTATTTTAAGGCAGTAGCTAATTACTTGAAACAAACTTATCAACTCGAAGTTGATGCTTCAGGAAAGGACGTTGCACGTGCATGCTTTTTGCCTTATGACCCTCAAGTTTATATAAACCCTAACTATTTGAGTTATGAGTAAGGTATTTAATCCACATGCGTGGTTAGAAGCGAACAGTAAACCACAAAAAGTCAAATATAAAGCACCAACAACTACGGTTGTTGGTGACTCGTTGGCAAATGTTGAACAATTGGTTGCAAAGGTTGAGTCATGCAGCATAGACATTACTCAAGGCTATGAAAATTGGAGAAATATTGGGTTTAGTCTTGCTGAATCTTTAGGGGAATCAGGGCGAAATTATTTTCATCGATTAAGTCGTTTTAATCCTGATTATAGTTCTAGCAAATGCGATAAACAATATACAAATTGTTTGAAGCGCAGGGGTGGAGGAATTACATTGGCAACTCTTTTTTGGATCGCTAAAACAAATGGTGTACTGATAAAAAACAGGATATGACAACTGAAAATACTGAGAAAGTGAGTAAAATCGCTCCTAAGAAAACAATTGCAAATAAGTTCAGCTTAACTGAAGAATATCTGAATGAACGCTATTTGCTTAGAAATAACATTATAAGTCTGGACATAGAGATTAGAACCAAAGATGCTTCTAAATGGGGGATACTATGTGAAAATTCACTTTATATAGAATTGCAGAAAGAAGGTATCAATATTAGTATTGCAAACCTTTTGGCTCTTTTAAAATCTGATTATGTACCCGATTACAACCCATTCGAAAGTTATTTTTCCAATCTTCCGGAGTGGGATGGGATTGATCATATCGGAAATCTAGCTTCCTATGTTTACACCAAGGATCAAAATTCTTTTGAATTACATTTTCGCAAGTGGATGGTTCGGGTTATCAAAACAGCAATTGATCCTAGATTTTTTAACAAGCAAGCTTTAATATTTGTTCACGATAAGCAGAACAGCGGGAAATCAACTTTCTGTAGGTCTCTATGTCCGCCAACTTTGGGTGATTATATCTCCGAGAATATATCGATTGATAAAGACAGCCGTATTGCTCTGGCAACAAATATCCTGATCAATCTCGATGAATTGGCAACACTTTCACGAAGAGATATCAATAGTCTGAAGGCACTTTTTTCAAAGGAGAAGATCAACGACAGGTTACCCTATGAACGAAAGGCTTCCGTTATTCCCAGAAGATGCAGTTTTATTGGTTCCACCAATGAAATGGAGTTTTTAATGGATGAAACAGGATCTGTTCGCTGGCTGTGTTTTGAGATTGAAAAAATTGATTGGGAGTATTCAAAGAAGATTGATATTGATTTGGTCTATGCTCAGGCATTTCATCTTGTGAAAACCAAGTTTGATTGTAATTTGTCATTGGATGAGATCAACGAGAATGAGAAGAGGAATCAGGCATTTCAAATCTTATCAGAAGAAAGACAGTTAATTCAAAAACATTTTAGTCATGATGAAACAGAAGATCCTAATTCGTTTCGGACGGCAACCGATATCAAGACGAAACTTAGCCAGATGTTGAATATTAACTATCTGAATGTTGTGAAAATTGGTAAAGCTTTAAAACAGATTGATATTCCCAAGAAGAAACTAAATGGAGTTTATGGTTATTATCTGGATTCAAAAATTTAGTTTTTTCAGGTTTTCTTCTTACCCTCTTACCCTGACTACTTAAACGATAAGTATTCAGGGTTTTACTTCGGGTAAGGTGTGGTTTTTCCTCTTACCCTTGGGTAAGAGAATTCTTGCAGTTTTCTCAAAAATGGATTTTTGGGTAAGAAGAGTGAATTTATCTTACCCTGTCAGAAGCTTTGCAAATGAGTGAGTTGTGGAGGTTGGGTAAGAGGGTAGGAAGAAAACACGATTTTTCTTAAATTTGAGAATATGGATGATCAGGTTATCTAGATAAATAACCGGGCTAAGACCGGGATAAGCCCTGCTTAAAACACCTTTATTATTGCTTATTGATTAGGTTTTTATTCTCTGTATTGACTGATTTTACTAGTAAAATGGGAGTTTCCATTAAGATAATTTGTTTTGCTATCTGGATGATCTGGTTATCTAGATAAATAACCGGGTTAAGACCGGGATAAACCCTGCTTAAAACCCCTTTACCATTGCTTACTGATTAGGTTTTAATACTCTGTATTGACTGATTTTACTGGTAAAATGGGAGTTTCCACTATATTAATTTGTTTTTCTGTCTGGGTGATCAGTTTATCTAGGTAAGAAACCGGGCTAAGACCGGGATAAGCCCTGCTTAAAACCCCTTTATTATTGCTCATTGAGCAGGTTTTGATTCCCTGTCGTAAACTGTTCTTTTTCTTTTATTTATATGTCTAAAGATAGGGGCTTAACTCATTGTCCAGTCAAATGTAGTAGTTCCAATCACTGTCCATTCAAATGTAGCAACTTCATTATTTTCAATTCAAAGTTCAAATACATTAAAAAAGAAACTTCAATGGCTTTAGAAAGCCATTGAAGTTGTAATATCTCTTTAATCCCAAATTAGTCAACCTAATTTAGAGTAGGTTGCTTAGTTCAAATTCTAATTCATTAATTAAGCTCTCAACATGAACAACATCTGTTTCCATTTTGAAGTCTAATATGTTCCCGTCACCAATAGGATATTGTAGCTTCCCTCTCCATTGTATTTTTCCCAAATCATCATATTTTCCGTTAAGAGTAAGGGAATCTTCAAGAGTGGTAAAAGCAATCTCCTGCGTATTGTCTATTGACCATTTTTTTAATGTTTCTAGAAAAGAAGTAAAACTTTCTAACTCTATTGATATATTATAAGAAGCTGTAAACCCTCTTAACTTCGCATCAATAAACACTATTAACCACTGATATTCATCAGTACTATTTCCTTGTATGAGTTCAAGGTTAATATTACCCAAGTCTCCTTTTATATTCATAATTATTGCGGAATTACTGTTATTACATCTCCATACTGATTTATAATCACTTTCAAACCATCTCCAAAAAATTGCCATGTATTAAGCTTGTTTCCACGTACAATTCGTAATGGATTTTTTATTGCTTCTTCAATAACGGAAGGCATAATCCCCCTTCCTTGCATTCGATCAAGAGCATGACCAGAATAATTTCTCCCATTAATTGTTGTTGGTAAATTTGTTCCACCCGCAATATCAATAGGGTTTCCTCTTCTTCCAATAGGATTTGATGCATCAGTTGCATCATTTATTGCATTATCAACTCTTTGCTCAATACTTGTTCTATTTGCTTTCCAGCGTTCTGATATTATATCAGATGCATACATTGTTGCAAGCCCGGTAACTGCCCTTTGCCCAAATTGGTCAAACGAAACATCTTGCCAACCTTCACCTGTTATATCGACTGCCGACGTTAATAAAACTTCACCAGCCGTCACATACTTAGCATTATTAACCATGAACATGCCTACCTTACCAACCGTTTCACCAGCTTTTATGGAAGCTCCCCATCCAGCGGTGAGCCCTCCAATCGCTCCAGATACTGCTACGTCAAAAAAGTCAACCTTATTAAACCATGCATCCTTTCCACTATAGCCATTGGCATAATTCATTGCTACCTGAATTCCATAATCAATTACAGCTGAAACTGCCAGCCCTATCAAGAATGCTGTTACTATAAATTCTCCGTCAGGGTCAGTATAGATAAGCGGGTTATTCAGGCAATAACCAAATCTATTAAAATTTTGAGTAAAATCATACAGTTGGACGTAGTTATCCGGACTAAGGAAACGTTTTAAAAGAGGATCATATACACGCCCATTCATGTTAATTAAACCAAATGCCAGTAAATGTTCATGCCCAGTATATCCTCTGTCAAGCCTTAATGTAGGTTCTTGTCCCTGTCCATAAGTTTGCCAATTGGTTGGATTTCGTAATCGCCCCCAGGCAGTATAACTATATTCAGCCTCTAAGTTTCCATTTTGATTGGTAATGTGAGTGATGCTTCCCAAATGGTCACGATGAATATAAAGCGTTGTAAGTGTAGTCCCTCTCTTCTCGATTACAACAGGAGCTCTGTAGGGCGAACCTCCAATGTATAATCTTTCCGTTGTTATGCCGGCTTTAATCTCCTTTTCGTATTTTCCTTCGGCAAAGGAATATTTTGTGCTGTTGGAGCCATTGTTCGAAGTCGAAGTCTTCGCACGATAATAGGCATCATTGTACTTGTAATTTACCGAAACAGATCCTTCGCTAATTTGAGAAGGACGTTTAAAGCTTGTATAGGTAATGTTTTGAGTAGCATCAGGAACAATTCCACTGGTATTTTCAACACCACTAACAGCATAAGGTTTATTGGATACTCCGTAGGTGTATGTGCCCAATTCGCTTGTACTGGCAATATTTCCATTACTTAGGTAGTTTACCGACTTTGCAGCTCCAAGTGCGGTACATTTTGTTAGTCGATCTAAATTATCGTAATCGAAAGATTCAGCCAGATTTCTTTTTTGATCGCTTCTGCTTCTTAAGTTTCCTGTTGTAGTATTAAAATCGTAACCAAAATGTTGTAATACACTGCCTCCTTTTACTGATTTTATTTCTGTTGGCATTCCATAGGTGTTGTAGTTGTTTGTTACAACAACTCCATTTCCTAAAGTTTGTTTGGTTAAATTACCAAATACATCCTGAGTATTCACTGTCCATAAAGCAGTACCGTCATGTATTAAAGAAGCAAGATGATTATTGGTGTTGTAGTCGTAATTAACAGTATAATTTAAAGGGGCATAAGTTGTACTGCTTAAACGACCATTCTGATAGACATAGGTTTCTGTGTAGCTGTTGCCATCTATAATTTCTGTTTTAGCAGTTAATTGCAGGAGGCTGTTGTAGGTATAGCTTATACTTGTGCCATTGCTACTACTGCTTGATGATAAAAGTCCATCAGAATTGTAAATGTATGTGCTTGTAAACTCAGGAGAAACTTTTTGCTTGAGGCGGTTGTATTGGTTATAAGTACTTGAGATGGTTTTGTTGTTACCGTCAATTACTTTGTTAATGTTCCCATCGGCATCGTATTGATACTGAACCGTACCGCCACTTGGGTCAATCATCTTTGTTTTTCGTCCATAGGCATCATATTCAAAACTCGTTTGAATCCCACCAGGTGCGATAATTGAAACCGGCTGTCCATCTCCTCTGATATTATATATGATGGTTCCTCCGGGGTCGGAGGAACTTACCATATCGCCGCGAGCATTACTTGTTTTTGTACTTGTGCGCCCAGCTTTACTTGTTGTTACACTATTACCACTATAACTGTAAGAAGTAACAGATCCGCTGGCTTCAGTTACTGATGTTGGCCGACCGTACAAGTCGTAAGCATAAATATTCCAAAGTTTGCTACCTCCAGCCACATAAGGGACGGATTGTTTACTCACTTGGCCTTTACTGTCGTATTCGTTATCGGTATATGTCCAACCCCCATTTAAACCAATAACTCCTCTTCTTAAGCTTCTGCCGTAAGCATCAAAATGTTCTGTAGTTGAAGGAGAAACATTAGAGCTAGTTGTTAGTTTGTGTAAATAATCCCCATCATTGGAATCCCATGAATAGGAATAATTGTTTATCTCACCATCGGGTAAAGCTACCTGTGTTTGTCTACCCAGCTTATCGTAGGTATAGTTAATTGTCTTGCTCTTAAAATTAGTTTCACTGGTAACTTGCCCTAAAGCATCTCTTACAAAAGTCGTTTTTTGATTCATGAAATTGGTTGACTCAGTAAGGTATCGAGAATTGGCATCATACTTAAAGCTTGTGGTAAATAGTTTTGAGGAAGAAAACGCTTTCTCCTTCTTCTTAGTTATATTTCCAAAACCATCATATTCGTATGTAATATCACTCGCTATATTATTATTAGCATACGTTTTAGTATTTATAGGACGATAACCAGAATAAGACCATTCACTTTTCGAGGTAAAAGTGTTTCCATTAGCTGTTTCACTAACTGTTTTTGTTAAAGGTAATCCCAATAAATATATGCCAGAAGAATTTGTGTTGGAATAGGTAATATTTGTTGTAGTACTTAACCCACTACCATAATTTAGAGTTTCGCTTGTAGGACTTCCATAAGAATCGTAAGTATATGTTGAGGTAAGAGTGTTGCTTTTCAATTTATCAATAGTAGTTTTTTTATCCAAATTGATTTTGGCAATTTTATTGCCTACAACGCTAACGTAATACTGATTAGTAATTGTAGCAAGTGGACTTTCTTGCTTAGTTAGAATACCAAATTTTAATGGATCGTAGTAATTGATTGAGGTTTGATTTCGTATTTCATCATTGGTACTAATTCGCTCAAAGCCCCTAAATCCAAGCCCATGCATGTGAATTAACGCATTGTAATAACTAAATGTTTGGTGTGCCCGCTTTGTATTATTTAACCAAGTTTGAATTTCTGCAGTGAGGTAAATAGGCCCACAAAATTTTTGATAAGGGAAGGTTGAACCATAAGATTCAGAATAGAGCCCATAATCACCTGAATTCATCAGCTCATACCTGGTTTTGGAAACAATGCCAAAGCTATTAACCACTCCTGTTAATAATTGTTGTCCGGTTTCATTAATTGTGTATCGCAGCTTATGTATTTTATTGTTATTCAAAGCTAAAATTTGACTATGATAATTACCATTGGCAATAATAGAGGGTACTAAGTAGGTATCGCTTCCTACATTTACCGCTCCTGATAATTTTTCAGTTGACAAACTCCCTTTTCTAGCCGGATAAATTGAGACGTTTCCTGATTTAGTAGCACATACTAAATCTGTTGTTCCATCACCGTTCATATCTTGCAGGACATAAGTATCATCCCGATCATTGTTTTTAACATCAACAACTTTGGTTTCAAAGTAACCGTTTCCTTTCCCATAGTGAATAGTCCATCTTTTCCCATTATCAACATAATTGGGTCGAGAAACAAGAACAGTGGAACCATGAACAGGACACTGTATTCCTCCTTCAAGCTCAATAGGTGCTATTTTGGGTTGCAGTTCTGCAGATCGCAGTAATTCCCCACCTCCATTAAACTCTAAAATCCGGTCACAATCGTAGCATCTGTCACTGGGGGTTATTCTTTGATTACAATATCTGCAGTTGTATCTAAATTCGGTGAATGGGGTTCCTGGAGCAACCGGATCCAGTCCTTTACAGCTCGGACATCTGTGTGGAGCATTAACGGGCATCTGAATGTAATTGGAACTTGTATATGATTCAGTAGGGGATACAATAAAGTCTACTTTTCCGTCAGCATTAAAATCTCCTAATAAGAACTTTTTATTTTTTATCACCGATCGCGTTATTCCGGAATAAGTTGCCACCTTTGACATACTATAAGAAGATCCATTTATATTAAATGTGTAGATGTGAAGACCAGAAGCATTTATTAATCCAATATCAGTTTTCCCATCTGAATCGTAATCAAATGGTATGATGATATCATTATTGTCTGACGTAGAAAAATCAACATTGTAATCGAAAACTTGTCCGTCGAACCGCTGTATACCATTATGAAGATCGTATAAATAGCATCTTGAATGGATATCAGTTTTTCCCAAAGGCTGATTGCAGGAAACGGCAAATACCTCATGTCTGCCATCACCATTAAAATCTCCTGAATAGAAAAATTTTGGGTGAACACTCTTAGTTCCTTGCCAATCTAATGTCGTAGCTGTTTCAAATGATTTAGTTTTCCATAATACCAAACCTCCGGCTGAGGCAAGGGGTTTGTATAAACGAAAATCAACCTTATCTTTTGACCCATTAAGATTCAAATTAACTTTAACTACTTCTTCATCTGCGACACCATCAATATCCGCCGCAAACATATCAATAAAACCCGCTTCTGTTTTTGTCTTTTGAGGAAAACAAAATGCATCCCCTAAACCATGATAAACTAGAATATCCTGATCTGGGCTCATTAAGTTCATGTACTTCTTTACTGAGTGAGAAACCCATGTACTATGCTTGTAGTATTCATAATAAGGCGTTTTAGGAGGATATACAATCAATCCATCATCTTCACTCCATGCAGAAAACTTCCCTTTTTTTATTGCTAAATTACTTACTGTTGTATTCGCAAACCATGACCCAAGGTCAGTCGTTAATTTGTTAATTGCTTGTATTTGATCATCTTCACCATAATAAAATTTGAGTGGATTCAATTCACTCCCATTTATATTACAATTGATTTTATCAAGTAATTTTTGATTTAAGCCAGTATAAGAAAATGTATAAGTCCTAATCGGAGTTGAATTATCTTTGCAAATAATACTGCTTAATAAATAATCACAGCTTGATTTTACACCCATATGCCATGAAAAGGAAGTGTCATCTCTTGAAATATAGTTAAAATGAACAGATGCATAATTTGATCCACCTTGCGTAGAGTTTCGTCCATACGCAAAATCCTTAATTCGAAATTGATTACCAATATGATCGTAGTTGTAATCTATAATGTTGCTGTGTATATCCATGTATTGAATAATCGGATACACATTTGTGTTAATTAATTGGTAGGGATACCCTAAGACAGCCGTTCCTCCATTTGGATAACGAACCTTGAAATATTTTATATTACTGCCACTAATGATTCCTTCTACAATAATATTCCCCTGTTCGGATTGATAAAATACCGAACTGGATGATTGGCTTGTTTTGATTAAGCGCATACCATCCAAATAGAATGGATCATTAATGGAATTTGCTGCACTTGTTGTTTTACCATCAAAATAAATACTGAAATTACCTCGTGTAATTGCTGATAACCCAATTAAACTCCATCCTTTGCCAAGAATCCCGTTACCTGCTTGACTAATATAGGTGACGTTTATCTGTGGTTGAGCACCCTCCCTGCCTGATACAAGATCAATAGGAATGGTATAAGTGCGGGCACCCGTTGGACTTGTCCCTTCTATAATTGGAATTTCGCCTACAGTTTTGTTTTTATCAATACTAACCTGATTAGGTATGTGAGTGTGTAAATTGCTAGAAATAAAAGACTTATTTAACAAGCTAGATGAAGCATCAAAGGCTTTTACCGGAGTGGGGAAATTTATAAGTGGTATTACCTTAGGAACAGTATCGTTAGTAAGATTCACACCATACACACCTTTATAAACAGAAATGTTATTATCATTTATAACCTGAGCTTTGGCACAATAGGTTATGTATGTTATCAGTATTAAAAAAAGTATACGTTTCATCATATTTTATATTTATTTTTTGGCACTGAAAAAAATGTTTGTCGACTAATTGGTAACTTACACATTAAGAATACGATCTATTTGTAATAACTTATGATTTGTCTTATATGTAAATGTTATTGCTTTATAATTTTATAAGTTAATTTCTCATTGTCAAAAATTAAAATCAGTAAATAAGTTGCCGCTGGAAGATTATTCATGTCAATAGGATTAACAGTATTCATATGAATTTGAACCTGCATCAATTTCTTTCCCATCAGGTTGTATAGATGGGCTTGACAACTGGTATTAAAATCAGCCCCGGAAATATCAATTCCAACATTCCCTTTAGTAGGATTTGGGTAGATAGTAATTTTTCTCTCATTAAGCTGTTCCTCAAAAACATCATCTTTCTCAATTTCTGTTAGACTGTTTTCCCCACTTAAAGCTGTTTTGGAGGTTGTTTTTAGAGTTATAACTCTGCGCTCAATTCGATTACCCGCCCCATCATAAGAATAGACTATTCCATTTTGTGAATAGGTGAGTAAGGAGCATAATAAGATACCACAAAAGGTAAGTAAGAGTTTTTTCATAAAAATAAATTAAAGGAATTAGTAAATATCACATGTAATTATCTTGATCTTTCTGAAATTAATTTATGTCAATTGTTGAGCTCTCTCAGGATAATGTTTTTATCTAATTATTTTTCTTGTATGTCATTCATTAAACTAAACACATAAACTTTACTATGATCTATACGTTAATTCTGATTTTATTCAAAAGGTAACCCTAAACATTCAATTACTAGATAAACGCCGACTTATTCATGGTAAACTGTGTGTTTTTAATGATGAATCCAGTATTTAATATTATCACCTAGACCAATCATGCCAGTAGTGAATATTAAGGCAATCCGAATTTCAATGTATTTTATCTTTTAAATTGCTATTCTTTACCGTGATTTCAGAATTTGAAGAAATATTATTCTTAAAAAGGAAATAGAATTAAAGATTTAGTAGTAATAGTTGACGTTAATTTAGGAATACGCAATTGCTGAACTTGTTATTTTTACTATCCTTGTATCTCGATAACTATATCCATTAAACTATTTTGGTAAATGGATATTTATTCTTAGGATTAGTTTAATTTTTCAAACGAAAGTGAAATTTACGCTAAACAGATTTGTTTTGCTTGCTGGATAATTGGATAAGTGAAGCAGGTAGAAGTGAGATATGACTGTAATAATCACTTTTTACAGCCCCTTTATAATAAATCTATTATTAGGTTTTGTTATCTGTGTATTAAACTACCGATGTGGTTTTTTATTCACGAATAGAAATACATCGTTTCTTCACTCATTATTGAGCTTATCCCGTTATTGAGATAGCGATCTTGAATTCTGATCAAATGGAGTGTGTTAAAAATCCTGTAATAGGATCAACTGACAATATAACCAAGAGTATTTTAGTAAATACTCATAGCATAATGTGGTTGAGTAATAACTAAGTAATCACTGAAAATACTAAAGTGGACAAATAATGTTGAATTTTCAAGGTTTTTTGGTAGTGCGTTATGAGAAAAGTGATTAGTTCTGTTGAGGCTACAATCTAAATCATTTAAACACTTCATGGAATACTACTTTATAATTTGCAACCGAGCAACATTAATGTTGCTCGGGGATTTTTATGTTGATTTTACGCATATTGATACATTCCTTCGATCTTACTCATTTCGTTTGAAATCAACTTTTCGCTGGCTCTGGCATAGTTTTCTGTCATTCTGGTATTGGTATGTCCCATCATCTTCGAAATAGCCTTAATGTTTAGATTATTGCCCAAAGTAACAGTTGTTGCAAATGTATGTCGAGCTGAATGTGTACTTAAGCTTTTATTGATGCCACATAGGTCTGCTATTTCCTTTAAATAGGCATTCATTTTTTGGTTGCTGGGTACAGGCAATAGCTTTTGCTGAATCTTACAAATAGGATCGTCTTTGTATTTAGCAAGAATGGCTTTGGGGATCTCAAAAAGCGGGATTTCAAATTCGACTTTAGTTTTTTGTCTTTTACTTTTTATCCATATATTACCATCTATGCCTTTTACAATGTGTTCTTGGCAAAGAGATTTTACATCTGAAAAAGCCAATCCTGTAAAGCAACAAAACAAGTAGAGGTCTTTAATAATTTCAAGACGTTTGATTTCGAAGCTTTTCTCCATCAATTTTTTCAATTCTTCATCATCTAAAAACTCTTTATCTACTTTCTCCATTTTAAACTTGATCTTTGCAAAAGGATCTGATCTCATCCATTCGTTTGCAAGAGCCCAATTCGTTATTTTCTTAAAATTCTTAAGGTATTTAAATGTGGTATTGGTAGAACATTTCCGTATCGTTCTAAAGTAATGTTCAAAATCGCTAATAAATTGATGGTTGATTTTAGTAAGCGGTAAATCTTTTAAATTGTATTGTTGCTTTATGAAGTCTTGAGCGTGTTTCAAACAGGTTTTATACCGCTCTGCTGTACCTTCTGCCATATCTATCCCAATACGTTTTTCACATCTTTCATTGTGTTTCTGAAAGATGCTTATAATGCTATAATCATCATTCTCCTGATTTAAGCTGGCTTTTACATTTTTACAAGTAAGCTCTTCCTGAATTTCAAGATCATTAATGATTTTCAAGAGTTTTTCATCCATATATTGAATGTATCGATTGTTTTCCTTTGCCTTAAGAGAATTGCCTTTACATTTCCCTTTATTAGAATCCCAGAACTTAGCATCAATACTTCTTTTAAGAGATATGTCTAATCTTTGACCGTCAATTGTAATTCTTACGAAGATTGGAGATTCTCCGTTTTTCAGTTTGGTAGTTTTTCTTGCAAAAAATAAAATTGAAGTTGTTTGTCTCATTTTTACTGGTTTTTAAATGTTTTAAAACGATTTTCAAAACTAGCAAACGAGTGATTTTTCGATAGAGCAAAAGGGTGTATTGCAGTGTATTAGCACCTCTGTAAGGTGTAGCGTTTTTCAATATTCTAATCTACACCTTTCAAAACACCATTATAATGTACTTTTTGGTGCTTTATTGCCTTGGTGCTAAATGAAGAAAGCCTTGTAAACGTTAAGTTTACAAGGCTTTTCTTTTTATTGCATTTCTGCATGGCGGAGAGAGAGGGATTCGAACCCCCGGTACGTTGCCGCACAATAGTTTTCAAGACTACCGCATTCGACCACTCTGCCATCTCTCCAATATATTTTGAGCTTTAATTGCTCTGCTATCTCTTGTGATAACGGGTGCAAATGTAGAATAAAAAATACTTGCAGCCAAACATTATTTTACTTCAGAGAGTAATTTATTTGAAATAGCTTGATCTTCAATTCAATTATTTTTAATTACCCATGAATATCCAACTCATTCATCATGTAAAGTGAGTGTTCAATCGTCTTAAAAATCTCCGGGCAGTATTCATTTACGGCTTTTGGACTGCCAGGCATGGTATAAATTAGAGATTTATTCATAACACCTGCAATGCCGCGACTAACCAATGCATTTGGCTTTTCCATTCCATATTTTACCCGAATCAATTCCATAATTCCGGTTATTTCTTTTGTGATGTGTTTTTTTACTACATCAGGCGTAATGTCATTTGGTCCAATCCCGGTACCACCTGTGGTGAAAACAAGATCGAAGTCCTCTTTTTTTGCTTTTTCCAGTAAATTGGTAAGATCAGATTCTTGATCAGGAATAATGAATTTTTCTATTTGATAATGGCGGTTTTTAGATTTGAAAAACTCTTCAGCCATTTTCTCCAGTAACGGACCACTTTTATCTGCATATTCACCTCGGCTGGCTCTGTCGCTAAGAGTAATTACCATTGTTTTTATTACTCTAGGATGATAGCAAAGAACATCACCGGCTTTTAAATTACCTCCGTTTAAAACTCTGCAAAAAATGCCTTCTTTTGGCATTACACAGTTTCCTATTTCGCGAAAAATACTGCAATTGTCACCGTGACATTTTTTTCCAATTTGAGTCACTTCCAAAATCATGTCACCTATATGGAAACGATCAAGCGGAGCAGTCAGATGAAGTAAAAGTCCTTCGGTGGTGATATTCTCGGCAAATTCTCCAAAATTGATATTGCGTTTGGCTTGTACCGAAAATTTGTCGATACTTTCTTTGGCCAGCAAGCTAACCTGACGGTGCCAATTTCCCGAATGAGCATCATTTACAACACCAAGTGAATTCAATTCTATGGAATCAACAGGCTTTTTGATCACTCCTTTTTTTTCAGATATATTTACAGAGAGTACTGATACTTCTTTTGTGCTCATGTTTATCGTGTTTTATTGCTTCAAATTGGTTTTTGTTTTTTCTATAAGCTCAATTTCGCCTAATACCATTGATTTATCAACAGCTTTGCACATATCGTAAATGGTTAGCAGAGCGATGCTGGCAGCGGTTAACGCTTCCATTTCCACTCCTGTTTGTCCAATGCATTTTACCCGGGTAATTACCTGAACGCCCTTTTCAATAATACTGCACTTTACTTCAGCCTTTGTAATCTGAAGCGTATGACAGAGAGGAATCAAATCACTGGTACGTTTGGCCGCCTGAATACCAGCTATTTCGGCAATAGTTAATACATCGCCTTTTTTAAGGGCATTTTCTTTTATTAATTCGATGGTGCGAGCCTCTAAGTGGATGATACCAGCAGCTTTGGCTTCTCGTATTTGCGGAGCTTTATGTCCGACATCAACCATATTGGCTTTTCCATTCTTATCGATATGACTAAAATCTCCCATAAATTAAATGTTGTTTACTGATAACTGCTCTCTGTTTTAACCTCCAATACCGTAAAAACTGCCGTTTTTATTTTTAGTGCCGGCCTCTGGTTTTTGGTTGATCGATTTATCGATTGCCTCTTTATTGCCTAATTCTTTACTGTCGAATTCGCTGGCATTAAACAAGCAGGGTTTTACTTTTCCGTTGGCAGTAAGCCTAATCCTGTTGCATTCCAAACAGTTACCGCCTTTTCCACCTTCAACAACAGAGAATTCTCCAGTGGATAAATCCATCTGTTTAATGAATCGTAATTCCAGATTATTACTCTTGCAAAACTGGCGTAAATTTTCCAGATCATCCAAATCTGCATCGAGCATGCGAACACAGTTTATTTTTACGGGATGCAATCCGGCCTTTTGAGCCGCTTTAATTCCTTTAAAAACATCTTCGATATCACCCAAACGGGTTATTTTCTTATATTTTTCAGGATTAAGTGTATCCAAACTAATGTTTACTCTTCTTAAGCCAGCTTTGGCTAATTGATCAGCAAACTGATCAAGTAATATGCCATTTGTTGTCATTGCAATTTCACCAATACCTGGAATATCAGATAACAACTGCACCAAATCAACAATTCCTTTTCTAACCAAAGGTTCGCCACCGGTAAGTCGTATTTTGGTGATTCCACTTGCAACAGCTTCTTTCACAAAATTGGTAATTTGCTCAAAACTCAATATTTCATCGTGAGCCATTAAATCAATACCCTCTTCGGGCATACAATATGTACATCGAAGATTGCATCGGTCTGTTACCGAAATTCGCAGGTAATTTATATTTCTGTTATAATTGTCTAACATGAACAAATTCTCCTTCCGTAAATTCATCAACCTCTCTTGGAACTGCCATAATTCCATTGGCTAAAGTAAAAGAATTAATGTGTGCTGAGCCATGATAGCTAATGGGTACAACCTGATTGTCAGCATTAAAGCGAACGGGCAAAAATTCAAGTCTGTCAGTTCTTTTTCGCTGGTAATCTGATGCAATTGGCATTCGTACCATAGGTGCGTTGTAATCATGCCCCATAAGTCGGTAAAGTAATGGTTTGCCGAGTAATTCGAATTGTACGAAAGAGGAAACCGGATTTCCTGGTAAACCCAAAACATATTTCTCCTTACAGGTTGCAAATACTGTGTGTTTACCGGGTTTAACCATAAGCGTATGAAACCAGATGTTGAAACCCATTTCTTTTAGAATTTGGGGAATGTAATCGAAGTCACCAACCGAAACACCACCCGAAATAATAAGCACATCATTTTCTTCCAAACATTTTACCATTGCTTCTTTAGTAGCCTCTTTCGAGTCAGAAATAATTCCGAGACTATTGCCACGAATGCCCATTTTTTGCAATTGCGCCTGCAACTGCCACGAGTTTACATTGCGTATTTGAGATATTTCCGGTTTTTGGTCTGGTTCAACCAATTCGCTTCCGGTTGCAATTGTCGCAACTTTTGGCTGTCTGAAAACAAGGGGATTCGCGCATCCTACACTTGCCAAAACAGAAATGTGCTGAGCCTTTAATCGGGTTCCTCTCTTTAGAACGACATCATTTTCTAAAATATCTTCCCCTTTAAGGCAAATATTTGATTTTGTTTTGTCTTTCGTAAAACGAATGTGAGTGTTATCAATTTCTTCCGTGTGTTCAATCATGATTACTGTGTCGGCACCTTCAGGCACCATCGCTCCGGTCATAATTTTGGAACACTGATTGTTCCCGACAGCTTTGCTTGGAGCAGACCCTGCTGCGATAATCTCCAAAACTTCAAGATTGTTTGCCAAATCAGATTGTTTACAAGCATATCCATCCATAGCCGACTTATTAAATGGCGGAATAGACATGTCTGAAAGAACATCTTCTGCAAGAACCCGATTCAAGCAATCAGCAAGATTGATAGTCTCAGTATCTAACTTTTTAGTGGCATTTTTTACAGTTTTTAAAGCCTCGTGAAACGTAATCATATTGTTAGTTTTTTATTTTCCATTCATTATTAGTAAAAGAAATGTTATCTGCAGTAAAATTGAAATTCTCACCATTAAATTCAATCCATTTATCTGCTAATTTTCCATAACCAACAGCTCTGGTTTTTATATTTTTATTGTCTTCTTTGTTGATCATTAGAAACAAACCTGGTTCAATAAAATCCCGCATGCCTCCCGATTCACAAATTACAGGAGTTTCTGCCGAAAGTATTTTCTCGAAAAAGGAGAGAACCTCAGGCAAATGATCATCTTTAGCCTGCACGTAATAAACCTTTTTGCTTCCTGCCTGAAACAAGCGATTGCTATCCTTACTGCCTGTTTTACTAGTTTCTTTTGCAATTACAAAATTATCAGTTTCGCTGATAATTTCTAATTCTTTGTTTAATTCATGAAAGTGAGGAGATATTTTAATACAAACCAACTCATTTTCACATTTCAATTTTTCTATCAATCGACATGCAAATAGGGTTTTCCCAACGTTTCTGCCGGTTCCTGCAATTAATAATATGTTCCTTTTGCTACTTATCATTTCTTAAATATAAGAAACCTCCAATTCAATTCAGAATCGGAGGCTTATGTTTTTAGTTTCAACAGTATATAAATTGCTAAGGCAAAGCACATTTACTTAACTATCGGGATCACACTAAATCACAAAAACACTCCTTTCCAATTTTAGGGTTTAAGCCTAGCGGGAGGCAAATTCGTTTCCCAATTTACCCATCGGTTTATAATTCGTTCCGTTTTGTTGTGGTTTAGAAATTATAAACTCGGAGATCACTTTATTTCAACGGTAAAGATATAAATATTAATGAATCTACAAATGTGTATGTGTAATGATATAAAAATTGACGCAAAGCTTGGTTATTCTATAAGAATGGGATTTCTGAAGAAAGCCTGCAGTCTGTAGTATTTAAAATGGAAACGATTGTGTTCTAAATGAAAAGGGAACGGAATTTATTTTGCAATTTATAATTAGTTTGATTAAAAAAAAGAATTCATTGCTATATTTATAGGCTTATTAAATGAGGCTAATATGGGAAAAGGGAATCATGGACATGCGCATCACGATCATGGTGATTTAAAAGGGCGAAATTTGGGAATTGCAATTCTACTGAATATTGGAATTACTGTTGCTCAGGTTATAGGCGGATTTATGTCGGGCAGTTTGGCTCTTTTGTCTGATGCCATGCATAATTTTAGTGATGTTCTTGCTTTAATCATAAGTTGGTTTGCAAGTAAATTATCGAGTCGTAAACAAACTGCAAAACAAACATTCGGATATAAAAGGGCTGAGATATTAGCCGCTTTGTTTAATTCAATATCTTTAGCTGTAATCGCATTTTTTCTTTTAAAGGAAGCTGTCCAGCGGATTTCAGAACCTCAGGAAATTGAATCAGGATTGGTGATGATTCTGGGAGGATTGTCAATTTTATTGAATTTGCTTAGCATGTTATTGGTAAAGAAGGATGCTAAGGATAATATTAATATGCGATCGGCTTATTTGCATTTGTTATCGGATATGATATCATCGGTTGCAGTGGTATTGGGAGGATTGGCAATGTATCTTTGGGAAATTTCGTGGGTCGATAGTGTACTTTCAATACTCATTGCGCTCTATTTGGTTTATTCGAGTTGGGGCTTGGTAAAGGAAAGTATCCGTATCCTTATGCAGTTTGCTCCTGTTCATCTCAATCTGGACGAAATTCTTCTGAAAGTTAAAGAGCTGGAGGAAATTGAAAATATGCATCATGTGCACCTGTGGCAACTGGATGATAAACAGATTAATCTTGAAGCTCACATTAGTTTTAGAAACGATATCAATTTGAGTGAAGTAAGTGAGGTGCTGCATAAATTGGAACACATGTTTCATGACGAATTTGAAATTAATCATGTTACACTTCAGCCGGAAATAAATGGTTTTTGCGAAGATGAGAGTGTTGTAAGTCAGGAAAGAAAACATACCCATTAGCCTATTTTCTTTCCCGATTTAATATCTTAATTGAATGAATTAAGCAAGTCCATTGGGTTTTCGACAAGGATTTTTGCTCCGTTTTCAAGTAATTCTTCCATGTCGCGGAACCCCCACAAAACGCCTGCTGCGTACATTCCCGAGTTTTCTGCTGTCCGCATATCAACGCCCGAATCACCGACATACATCATTTCTTCAGGAGCAATGCGCATTCTTGTACTAATAAGTATTGCTCCTTTAGGATTTGGTTTTCTTGGAATATCACCACCTGCACCAATTACCATTTCGAGTGTCCAGTCAGCGAGTAAAACATTCACTACTTTCTGAGTTAACTCATTGGCTTTGTTCGAGAATATGCCAATTTTAATATCTCTTTTCTGCAGTTCGGTAAGAAGTTCTGCAATACCGGGATACAAACAAGTTTTAGTAATGCAGTTTTCATCATAAACAATCATCATCCTGTTAAAGCAGGCTTCTAATATAGATTCATCATTTACAGAATCGGGCAGGGCATTTTCAACCAGAGCTTTCAGTCCGCGGCCAACAAATGTTTTGTACGTATCATAGTCATGTGTTGGAAATCCTTTTTCTGCTAAAACAACATTCATTGAATCGGCAATGTCTTCAATTGAATTGGCCAGTGTGCCATCAAGGTCAAAAACTACTCCTTTTATCATTACAATCTGTATTAAGTTTAAGAAGTACAAATATTGTAAACTCAGGTTAAGTATGCAAAGGGAATCTAATAAAAATTGAGCATAAAAAAAGCAGTTAATTAGAATTCCAATTAACCACTTAAGCTCTAAAGTTTTATTTATCTAATGATGGTTCTTAATTCAGCATTGTAATCATTGGTAATATCCATCCATTCATTGAACATGTTTTGCCATGATCCTTCTCCGTATAGTTTTTCAAACTCTTTTTTAAATCCACTATCCGAAGACCAATCGGCATAGCTTTTAAAATCCCATATCATTCCAACATCCGCACTTTCGCTTGTATGCAATGGGTTGTTGAAAATTAGAAATGCAAATCCTAATTTCTCCGATGTTTTCATTAATTTTTCAGCAAGTGCTTCAAAACGGTAATACTGTCCTCTTTTCAGATCGATTGCCCAGGCTTCATAATACTTGGCATTCATTAAAATTTCTTTTCCAAAAGATAATTTCGGGTTGTAATTCCAAAGATTGATTGGACCATATTTTTGAACCAGAGGTTCTACTGTTTTATCCCAATCGTCCTCATGACCATTTTCTTTTGCCGGGCGGGTATCCAGAGCAGCATATGTTGTGGGACCCATAATCCAAACATACCAGCCGGCTTTATCACCGTATTCAACTTTTCGTAAACCTGCCACATAATCACCTTTTGGATGAAATTTTTCATTGTGAGCTTTAATTGCTTTTTCGAACTCATCAGCCATTCCTTTTTTTGGCAGAATGTAAACACTTTCAACAACTGTTTTCTCTGCTTTCTCATTGGTTTGTGCTGTAACAGCAAAACTGAAACATAAAGCAATTGCTAAACCAATTATTCTCTTTCTCATGATAATATTGTTTTGGTGAATAAAGACTTAATTTACAATTTTATTTAGAATAATTCTAATTAAGATTTATTAAACATCTAATATTGAGGGTGTAATGGGTATTTTGTTTTTAGTTCTAATTGAGGAGGAATCACAATGAAAATTGTTGGAATTGTATTTCTGCAAAAGCAAAAAAAGGAAGAATATATCGTTTGCATTGGGTTGCAGCATTATTATTGGGCAATAAAATTTGAAAGAATCCTTTTGAAATGATACAGATAAGAAAAAAAAAAGCATATATTTGAAACTCTTAAAGATGAGGAATAGCTTTTTTGAAACAGATAAATAACATAGCGATTGAAATGAACATGTTGGGAATCAGCATGGGAATGTCTATGTCTGAAACTTCTATTTGTACTATTCCTACGATAATCACAACTACAACCACAACCCTTTAGGGGGTTGAATTTTTACATATCGCCACAGGTGAGTAGTTGATTGCTCAAAAACCATAGGGTATTTTGTACCTTGTACAATAACTGATTATTCAATAGTTAGTGTTGTCGGAGCATTCTTAATAATAAAGCAGAATAACTATTTAACCAAAATTTATATCAACCGATGGACAACCGGACATTTGTACGGAAGGGAATCTATCTTAAGAAATTAATCAATGAAGGTTTTAAAATTTGGAGGGAGCTCAGTTTCTAATTCAGAAAATTGTAAGCGCGTTCAGGAGATTATTAAAAGGAATTATGCCAACTGTAAGCAAGTTGTAGTTGTTTCAGCTTTTGGCGGAGTTACCGACGAGCTGGAAAGATGTATTAATCTGGCCAGCAATAGGAATAAAGAATATGAAAATTCCCTTTTTAAAGTAAAGGAAAGGCATTTTCAAGTAATTAATGAACTTAATTTACCAGCAGAAATAGAATTGGGTACATCAAAGAAATTTGATGAGATAGCAGAACTACTTCAAGGGGTTTATCTTTTGGAAGAAATCTCGCAAAAGGTAAAAAATTCTGTAATGGGATCAGGTGAGATATTATCATCTTTAATTTTTTCAGCCTATTTAAATCAATGTGGGATGAATACTGTGCTTTTCGATTCCAGAGACTTTATCAAAACACAGAATGGCAAAGGAGTATTTCTAAATAGCGAGCAGACCAATAAGAATTTGAAAGCCGTTAAAGATGTAGAATTTCAAGTTGCTTTGTTTCCCGGTTTTATAGCTTCCGGTCAAAAAGGTGAAATGACATTGCTTGGGCGTGGCGGATCGGATTACACAGCTTCTATTTTGGCGGCAGGATTAAAATGCAGCGAGTTGGAAATTTGGACTGATGTCAGTGGTATGTTTACTGCCGATCCAAGATTGGTATCGCAGGCTTTGCCGATTGAGCAAATGTCTTTTCAGGAAGCAATGGAACTTTCTCATTTTGGTGCTAAAGTCATTTATCCTCCAACCTTAATTCCGGTATTGCAGAACAAAATAAATGTTCGTATTAAAAATACGTTTGCTCCCGACGAAAAGGGAACTCTGATCACTTCTGCACCTAAAAGTGAACGTTCAATAGTTCGAGGACTTTCTTCAATCAACAACATTAATTTATTTACTCTTTCGGGCAGTGGAATGGTTGGTATAAGCGGATTTGCATCTCGCTTTTTCACTTGTTTGGCTCAGAATAAAATTAATGTTGTTCTAATTACTCAGGCTTCATCGGAGCAGAGTATGAGTGTTGGGATTAATGAGGGTGATAGGGCGTTGGCTATTGAAGCGGTTCGTTCCGAGTTCGAAATGGAAATTAGAATGAACTTGGTAAATGAACCGGCTGTTGAGCAGGATTTGTCAATTGTAGCCGTTGTTGGTGAGGACATGGGATATACTCCTGGGATTTCAGGAAAAGTATTTAGTGTACTTGGAAGAAACGGAGTGAACATTAGGGCTATGGCCCAGGGCGGTAATGAATTAAACATTACTTTCATGGTTCCAACCTTTGATGTAAAAAAAGTATTAAATGTTATTCATGAGGATTTTTTCATCTCAACTCATAAGAAAGTGAACCTGTACATTGCAGGAGTAGGTAATGTAGGGGGAAAATTATTGGAATTCATTAAAAATCAATACGATTACCTTCTTGAAGAGAAAGGTTTGCAATTGATTGTTCGTGCAGTGACCAACAGTCGGAAAATGTGCTTTGCAAAGGATGAAAATATGCTTCAGAATTGGAAGCAGAAATTGGAGGAAGAATCAGAGGTAGCCAATTTGCAGGAATTTGTAAAGCGGATGGATCAGGCAAACCTCAGAAATTCTGTGTTTGTAGATATCACCGCAAGCGAAGCTGTAAGTAAGGTGTATCAGCAGGTTTTGAACTCCACTGTTTCTATTGTGGCATGCAATAAAATTGCAGCTTCATCGGAATTTGATAATTACCTGAGAATTAAGGAGGCGGCAAAAAAGCACAATGTGGAATTCATGTTCGAAAGCAATGTTGGAGCAGGATTGCCGGTGATTAGCACAATTAACAGCCTGATTCATACCGGCGACAAAATTGTTGGAATTGATGCTGTTGTATCTGGCAGCTTAAACTTTATAATGAATGAGTTTAATAATGGTAAATCGTTTGTTGAAGCGGTGAAAATGGCAATGGAGCAAGGATTTACTGAACCAGATCCGAAAATCGACCTGAGCGGAATGGATGTCTTAAGAAAACTTTTAATATTATCTCGTGAGGCTGGCTACAAGTTAGAGGTGAAGGATGTAGAGCATGAACCTATGATCCCATTATCTTGTTTGAATGGTGAGACAGCAGCTGATTTGATCCGCGATCTGGAAGCTCACAATGATCATTTTGAGGCATGGAGAACTGTGATGGCTGAAAAAAATATCAGGTACCGTTACATTGCTTCTTTCGCAGATGGCAAAGCCAATGTAAGCCTTAAAGAGGTTACACCCGATCATCCATTTTACGATATACATGGTAAGGATAATGTGATTTCGTTAAAAACGAAGTGGTACAGCGATCAGCCATTGATTATTAAAGGTGCCGGAGCCGGAGCAGAAGTTACAGCTTCGGGAATTTTTGGCGATATCATTAGAATAACCAGCAATTAATTACCAACAAAGAAAATTGAATAACATGTCAGATAGTGTGAAAGTTTTTGCTCCGGGCAGCGTTTCCAACGTTGGTTGTGGGTTCGATATATTAGGATTTGCCATCGATGGGGTGGGCGATGAAATGATTATTACCAAAAATGACCAGAATAAAATAATTATACAAACAGTAAAGGATTATGAGGATCTTCCTACCGATCCAAAGAAAAATGTTGCAGGTGTAGCTATTCAGGCTTTATTGGATGATTTGGAAAGCGATCAGGGCTTTGATGTTGAGATGATTAAAAATATTAAGCCCGGAAGTGGAATCGGATCTAGTGCGGCAAGTGCGGCAGGTGCGGTTGTTGCAGTAAATGAATTGTTGGGTAAGCCATATACAAGAATGCAACTGGTTGATTTTGCCATGAAAGGTGAGGAGGTTGCTTCGGGTGATGTTCATGCTGACAATGTTGCTCCGGCAACACTTGGTGGTTTTTGTCTGATTCGAGGATACAATCCTCTGGATGTAATTCATATTCAGCCACCGGCAGATTTATGGTGTGCTGTTATTCATCCACAAATTGAAATCAAGACCAAAGAAGCACGGGAAATATTGTCTCCCCAAATTCCTCTAAAAAAGGCAATTCGTCAGTGGGGAAATGTGGCAGGCTTAATGGCCGGACTTTATACCGCAGATTACGATTTGATCGGACGTTCTCTTGAAGATCATATAGTAGAGCCACAAAGGAAGGTGCTGATACCTGAATTTGATGAATTGAAACTGTCCGTAATGGAAGCAGGAGCATTGGGTTGCAGTATTTCCGGATCAGGGCCATCGGTATTTGCATTGGCAAATGGAAAGGAGTCTGCAGATGTTATTGCTGCTGCTATGGATACAGTCTATAAACGTACCGGTTTGGATTACAAAATATACGTGTCCAAAGTAAGTGAAGGTGGAGTGAAAATTCTGTAACAGGAAGTAATTAGTTAAAAAATCGAATAGATTTTGATTCAGGAACTTGAAGAAAGGATAGACTTGTGAAATACTTTAGTACAAATAATAAAGATATACGTTATAGCTTTAAGGAAGCTGTAATAAAAGGGCTTGCGCCGGATAACGGTTTGTTTTTTCCGGTTTCAATACCAAAGTTGGAAGATGAATTCTTTCAACGATTGACAGAATTAAGTTTGCCTGAAATTGGATATGAAGTGGCTAAACACTTCGTTGGTGACGACATTTCCGATTCTGATTTGAGGGAAATTACCAAAGAGGTACTTAATTTCCCGATCCCAGTTGTGCCGATAGAAGATGGTGTTAACACTTTAGAACTGTTTCACGGACCAACTTGCGCATTTAAAGATGTAGGTGCCAGGTTCATGTCTCGATGTCTGAGTGCTTTCGCAAAGCAGAATCAGGAAGAGGTAACCATTTTGGTTGCAACATCAGGAGATACGGGCAGTGCAGTTGCCAATGGGTTTTTAGGTGTCGAGGGTGTAAAGGTGATTATATTATATCCTGCCGGAAAGGTGAGTAAGATTCAAGAGCAGCAATTAACCACTATGGGACAAAACATCACAGCTCTTGAGGTTGACGGCACTTTTGATGATTGTCAGGTATTGGTAAAAACCGCTTTTGGAGATACTGATTTGAATGCAGAATTGAGTTTGACTTCGGCAAATTCTATAAATATTGCTCGCTTGTTACCGCAAAGTTTTTACTATTTCTACGCTTGGGCACAATTGCAGCCAACAGATAAAAAAGTTGTGTTTTCAGTTCCCAGCGGGAATTATGGAAATCTTACAGGAGGATTGCTGGCAAAACAAATGGGATTGCCAATCGATTCATTTATTGCATCAGCAAATACAAATAAGGTTGTACCGGATTATTTAAGTTCCGGGAAATATGAGCCAAAAGCTTCTGTTCAAACCATATCAAATGCTATGGATGTTGGAGCTCCAAGTAATTTTGCTCGTATGATGGAATTGTATCAGGAGAAACATTTTGACATTGTTAAGGATGTAAAGGGAGCGTGGTTTTCAGATGAGGAAACTCAAGAGGCAATAGCAGATGTATATAGTAGGAATAAGTACATTCTTGATCCACATGGTGCCGTTGGATATCTGGGTTTGAAAAGATACTTAAATACGGATAGTGAGGTAGGTGTTTTTTTGGAAACAGCGCACCCGGCAAAATTTAAGGATACAGTTGAAAAGGTACTTAATACTGAAATAAGAGTTCCGGACTATCTTCAGCAGTGTTTGGGAAAAGAAAAAAAGAGTATTTTAATAAGTAAGGATTTTTCAGAGTTTAAAAGCTTCCTTTTACTTAAATAGGATCTCCCGAAAGGCTGTCATTATTTATGAACAGCCTTTTGTTTCCAATCATCTTATAATGATGCATATCATTGTGTAATACATTTTAATGAAATATACAGGAGATTGTGATGATGGTTTTATATTCTTTAAATCTAATTATAGTGCTGAATATTAGTTGTTTGTGTGTGTGATGTTGAGGTTTAGGTTTATTGTTGGCATGTCATATTAAATGTTAGTGAATAAAGCATTTTAGTAAATCAGTTAAATAAGAAAGACCTTTAAATAGAGTTATGATTTAATTCACATTCTTCTCTTTATTGTTTACGGGGAATAGCTTGAAAATTTATAGTTTTATTATGTTTCGATCTTTGAAAGGTTAAATTTCTTATTTTTTCTTATCGGAAATTTGCAAACCATCAGAAATCCTTTATATTTGTATATGATTCAAATTTAAAAGCAATTTTTAACCCTAAAATTTTATAAAGTTATGAACAAAGCTCAATTAATTGATGCAATTGCAAGCAAAGCTGGTTTGACTAAAGCTGATTCTAAAAAAGCATTAGATGCTTTCATTGAAACTACTACTGAGGCATTAAAAAGTGATGATAGAGTAGCACTAGTAGGATTTGGTTCATTTTCTGTTTCTAAGCGTGATGCTAGAACCGGTAGAAATCCTCAAACTGGTAAACCAATCAATATTCCAGCAAAAAAAGTTATCAAATTTAAGGCTGGTTCTGAATTAGCAGACTCTGTACAATAGATAATTGTTGTCAAAAGATGTTAGAGGGGGTGTATCAATAATACCTCCTTTTTTTTATTCCTAATTTTTTGTGGATGGAGAAGAAGTTATTGCAGGAATCGATTCATTTTTTGGAAGGTTTTACCAGTGAAAAGCGCATCGGATTACTGGATAAAAATATTGAAAACAGAACAAGATATATAACCTTGGTTTTGGAGGATATTTTTCAAGCTCAAAATGCCAGTGCCGTAATTCGTTCATGCGATTGTTTTGGTGTTCAGGATTTGCATGTTATTGAAAATCACAATGAATATCATTTAAATCCTGATGTTGTAATGGGAGCGTCAAAGTGGATGAATTTGCACAGATACAATAAAGAAGAAAGAAATACCTTAAGTACAATTACGAAATTAAAAAATCAGGGATATAGAATTATTGCAACAAGTCCTCATTCAAATGATATTCTTTTACCCGATTTTGATCTGACTAAGGGGAAAGCTGCATTTTTCTTTGGAACGGAACTGACTGGATTGTCGGATGAAGTAATGAATAATGCCGATGAATTTGTGAAAATTCCAATGTACGGTTTTACGGAAAGTTTTAATATATCGGTTTCTGCGGCTATAGTACTAAATCATCTTGCTACGGAGCTTCGGCGATCAGATATTTATTGGCAATTGTCTGAGTATGAAAAACTGGAGTTGAAATTAGATTGGTTGGTGCGATCTGTAAGATCGGGGGATGAGCTTCTCGGTAAATTTCTAAAAAAGAAGCAATAAAATAACCAATTTGAAAAAAAAATTATATTAAGTTAAATTTTGTGAAAGGGAATATTTTGGTTAAATATTTCGGAAATGGTAAAAAGATTGTTATTTTTGATGAAAACTACCTTGCCATAGATAAATATGATTTATTTACCTATTTTTGAATAAAAATTAACTACCACTATATGAATTGTGTTGTAATTGACGATGATAAGCTTTCGAGAAAAGTTGTTGAAAGTTATATTGAAAGAACAGACTTCCTAACATTTGGAGCATCCTACCCAAGTGCAATTGAAGCGATAAATAATATCAAAAAAAACGAACCTGTTGATTTGATATTTTTAGATATTGAAATGCCGGAAATGAGTGGCATGGAATTTTTAAATAGCTTAAGTACTACACCGCAAATTATTATTATCTCTTCAAAAGAACAGTATGCTTTGGAAGCTTTTGAGTATGATGTTACTGATTATTTATTAAAACCTATTAGTTACAGTCGGTTTTTTAAAGCGGTTAGTAAGGCAAACCGTCGCTATAAAAACAGCGAAAGTTTTATGCAGGATAAGAATGAGATTTTTATAAAAAGTAATTCGGCATTGGTTCGTTTGAATTACGATGATATTTTATGGATTGAAGCTCTTGAAAATTATGTTGTTGTAAATTCTTATCATGAAAAATATACAATACATTTTACCATGAAGGCCATCGAAGAAAAGATGCCCTCTACTCGTTTTTCAAGAATCCACCGTTCATATATCGTTAATTTGAGCAAAATTGGAGTGATTGAAGATAATTCAGTTGTGATTGAAACCGAAAGTGGGTCTAAAGCAATTCCTATCGGAAAATCATATCGTGATAAATTATTAGGAGATATTAATTTAATGACACGATAGTTTTTTTATGGCAGGATTTTTATTGAATTTTGTATTTAAATAAAAATTCTGTTTATGATTACAAATCGACAATTATTTCTGCAGCATGTAGCTACAACCTCTGATTTTCCTATTGCATTGGAAATAGAGAGGGCAGAAGGTATATATATGTACAGCCCGGACGGAAAGCCATATTTGGATCTCGTATCGGGCGTTTCTGTTAGTAACCTTGGGCACGGGCATCCTCGTGTTCGTCAGGCCATTAAAGATCAGGTTGATAAATATATGCACTTAATGGTATATGGTGAGTTCATTGAATCTCCTCAGGTTCAATTGGCCAAGCTCTTATCCGATAATCTGCCAGAGAGTTTAAATTCGGTTTACTTTGTGAATTCGGGGAGTGAAGCTAATGAGGGAGCTTTAAAATTGGCTAAGAGATATACCGGTAGGTCTGAAATAATTACTTTTAGAAATGCATATCACGGAAGTACTCATGGAGCTTTAAGTGTATTGGGCGACGAGGAATTGAAAAATGCCTTTCGTCCATTATTGCCGGACATTCGAATTATTGAATTCGGAAATATTTTGGATTTAGAGCAAATAACCAATAAAACAGCCTGTGTTATTTTGGAGCCCATCCAGTCCGAAGGGGGAATGATTATTCCAACCAAAGAATTTATTCAGGCTTTGAGGGAAAGGTGTACCGAAAAAGGGGCTTTACTGATTTTTGATGAGGTTCAAATGGGATTTGGACGAACAGGAAAACTTTTTGCATTTGAGCATTTCGATGTTGTTCCCGATATTCTTTGTCTGGCGAAGGCAATGGGAGGCGGAATGCCAATTGGAGCTTTTATATCGGATAAAAAGATACTTGACACGTTCAAGAGCAATCCAATGTTGGGGCACATTACCACTTTTGGAGGACATCCGGTTTGTTGTGCAGCTGCTAAGGCTGCTTTGGAAGTACTTTTGGAGGAAAATATTGTTGATGATGTTCAGCGCAAAGGAGAACTTTTTGTGACTTTGCTAAAAGATCATCCAATGGTGAAAGGATTTCGACAGTTGGGACTGTTTATTGCTGTAATTGTAGAATCTCAGGAGATCATGCTTGCTATTATGAAAGAAGCATATGAGTTGGGTGTTATTATGGATCCTTTCTTATTTTGTGCCGGAGCTTTTCGAATTGCACCCCCCTTAAATATTACTGATGAGGAAATTCATCATGCCTCGGATTTACTAATTGAGGCAATGAATAAGGTGAAAAAATAATATTTCACGGAATTGATGTTGTTCCTGTAAGAATATTCAAAAATAGATTGATGAGAAAATTATTACTTGTGTTTTTTGTCTTACTCGGGTCTTCAAGTCTTTTTTCGCAGATTAGTTTATTGGAGAAGGAACAGCAAATCAAATCTGAGTTTGATAGTTTAATTCTGGCTGATACTGATTCTTTAAAATTGAGTATCTGTTCTGAAATCGAAAAAATATTTTCGGATGTATTGGTTGAAGAACAGAGTTTTGATTATCCGTTTTCTGAATTATCAAAAATGGGTAAGTTGATTTCTCCCGATCAGAAATTTCGGATTTTTAATTGGAATTGTGTTTTGGATGATGGGACTTACCAATATTTTGGGCTGTTGCAAATTAAACTGAAGAAATCAATTCAGGTTGAGGTTTTGCATGATTCGAAGCTTGTCGCTGATATGTTTCATCAATACCCGGCAGTAAATTGGCCGGGAGCGCTTTACTATCAGATTATACCGTTTAAGGCAAAATCTGGTAATTCTTATTTCCTGTTGGGATGGGATGGAAATGATTTCCGAACCAACAAGAAGCTTGTTGAAGTGCTCAGTTTTGATGAGAAAGGACAAGTTACTTTTGGTATGCCGGTGATTATCTGGAAAGGAAAAACTTTAGACAGAATAGTTTTCGAATACGCCAAACAGGCAAGAATGACTATTCAATACAACGAAAAAGATAAAAGAATTGTATTTGATCATTTGGCACCGTCATTGCCAGTTTATCAGAATCAATTTGAATATTACGGACCTGATTTTTCTTACGATGCACTCGAGTATCAGAAAGGTAAATGGGTATTAGTTGAAAATATTGATGTAAGAAATAAGTAATAGAAATGAGTAAAATATTCCAATATCAAACAGAGCAGTTTGCTGATATAAAGATATTAAGATACCAGGTTCCCGGATTCGGGGAACTAAGTTTGAGTCAGAAAGAATTGATTTATTATCTGGCGGAAGCAGCGCGTTGTGGCCGCGACATTCTGTTCGATCAAAACAATAAAAATAACCTTAGCATTCGCCGTACTTTGGAGGCTATTGCTAGATCATATGATGGCGATCGGGAATCGGATGAATTCAAAAGCTTTTTGGTTTATGCCAAGAGAGTTTGGTTCTCAAACGGAATTCATCATCATTATTCGATGGATAAGTTCATGCCTGAATTCTCTGAAGAGTACTTTGGAGAGTTGCTGAGCAATACAAATTATGAATTACTGCCTTTGTTGGAAGGAGAAGATGTTGTTGGTTTGCTGACCAGATTGGTTCCTGTTTTGTTCGATGAAGATGTGGATGCAAAACGTGTGGTTTTGAGTCCTGAACTGGATTTAATAAAGGATTCTGCAAATAACTATTATGAGGGAGTTTGTGAGAAGGAGGCGGAAGATTTTTATGCCAAAATGGAAAAGGGAGATCCGGAAAGACCAATTTCTGCAGGTTTGAATTCCAAGTTGGTGAAGGAGAATGGGGAGCTGATTGAAAAAACATGGAAAGTGGGAGGAATGTATTCCGAGGCCATCGAAAAAATTGTGTTTTGGCTGGAGAAAGCAATTCCTGTTGCGGATAGTGAACTTCAAAGAGAATCTTTGGTGAAACTGGTGGAATTTTATAAAACCGGCGATTTAAAAGCCTTCGATGAATATTCAATTTTATGGGTGAAAGATTTAGATGCTCATGTGGATGTAGTGAACGGTTTTATTGAAGTGTATGGTGATGCTTTGGCGATTAAAGGCAGTTGGGAATCTATCGTTAATTTTAAAGATATTGAAGCCACCAAAAGAGCTGTGATCATTTCCGATAATGCACAATGGTTTGAGAATCACTCTCCTGTTGATGAACGATTCAAGAAAAAAGAGGTGAAAGGAGTGAGTGCAAAGGTAATTACGGTAGCCATGCTTGGGGGCGATTGTCATCCGGCAACGCCTATTGGGGTTAATTTACCAAATGCAGAATGGATTCGTAAAGAGCATGGAAGTAAGTCTGTTACCATTGATAATATTACGCATGCCTATCATCAGTCGTCTTTAAAAAGCGGAATGATTGACGAATTCGCCTATAGCAAAGAGGAAGTTGCACGTGCGAAAGAGCATGGATATTTGGGAGGAAACCTGCATACCGACTTGCACGAATGTCTTGGACACGGTTCGGGACAGTTGTTGCCTGGTGTGGGGATGGATGCATTGAAAAATTACCATTCTACTTTGGAAGAGGCCCGTGCTGATTTATTTGCTTTGTATTACATGATGGATCCTAAAATGGTAGACTTGGGATTAATGCCAGGTTTGGAGGTTGCCAAAGCTGAATACGACGGGTACATTCGCAATGGATTAATTACTCAGCTGACCAGAATTGAGTTGGGAAAAGAGATTGAGGAATCGCACATGAGAAATCGTCAGTTAATTGCCAAGTGGGTTTTTGAAAAAGGAGAAGCTGATAAAGTGATTGAGAAGATTCATGAAGCTGGGAAGACCTACTATGTAGTGAATGACTATCAGAAACTGAGAACACTATTCGGAGATTTATTGAAAGAAGTACAACGAATAAAATCGGAAGGGGATTTTAAGGCTGGTAAACGTCTGGTTGAAGATTACGCCGTGAAAGTAGATACAGAATTACATAAAGAGGTGAAGGAAAGATTTGAAAAGCTGAATCTGGCTGCTTATGCCGGCTTTATTAATCCGGATTATCATCCGGTTTACGAAGAAGACAAAATTGTTGATGTTCAAATTTCTTATCCAATGGATTTTATGGAACAGATGCTTCAATATGGAGAGAGATATTCTTTTCTGCCTAATATAAATTAAGATTGAGGAGATGATTTTTTCATCTCCTTTTTTTATCTTGAAAATTAACGTTTTTATCGAATAAGCGGGAAAGCTTAATTTCCTTAAACGATCTTTTGCTAATTTTAGGCTCAACCTTAAAACAGACAAGAAATGATAAAAAGAATTACTCTGTTCGCAAGCTTTGGACTGGCATGCCTTGGTGCTTTTGCACAGGATATGAATTACACCAGACAATTGGTGGAAAAGTTAAGCTCGGAAGAGTTTCACGGACGCGGTTATGTGAATAAAGGAGACAGCATTGCAGCAGTTTATTTGGCAACAGAGATGAAAAGTATTGGATTAAAAGGCTTTTCGGATAATTATTATCAGTCATATGCCACTTCGATCAATACCTACCCAGCAAATCCTAAATTGATTTTAGACGGCAAAGAGTTGGTGGACGCAAGTGAATATATTGTGAATCCAAACACAAAATCGTGCGTTGGAGAATCTGAATTAATATGGATTACGAAGGATGTTTTAACAAATTCCCGTGTGCTGGGTGATTTTATGAAGAAAGATCATTCCAATTCCTTTTTGGCTATTGATTCTACCGGATTAAATAATAAGGATTTGTATAATTTTGCGCAAAGCATGTTAAAAAAGAATGTGTTTGATGCAAAAGGGATTGTTCTGATTGATGGAAAATTGAAATTCTCCGCACGAACACAAACTGTTGTCTATACAACCTTCATGGTAAAGCCGGATGTGATTTCCTCGGATGCAAAGAAGATTACTTACGATATAAAAAGCGAATTTATTGAAGAGTATCAAACGCAGAATATAGTTGGTTATTTGCCAGGAAAATCGGACACATGTATTGTTTTTTCGGCACATTACGACCATTTAGGACATTTTGGTGATAATATGTATCCGGGGGCAAACGACAATGCAAGTGGAGTTGCAATGGTTTTGAATTTGGCAAAGCATTTTAAATCCTTAAAAAAGAAGCCTAACTACACATTGGTTTTTGCGTTGTTTAGTGGAGAAGAAGCTGGATTGCTTGGCTCGAAATATTATGCTGAAAATCCTTTGGTTTCATTAAGCAAAACCAAAATCAATCTTAATTTTGATATGGTGGCAACTGGTTCGGAAGGAATATTTGTTATTAACGGGAAAATGGTTCCTGAGGAAATGGCGAAATTCGAGGCAATTAATAAGGAGAAAGAGTATGTGTTTAAGATGTTTGGAACAGGAGAATCATCTTCTTCCGATCATGCATCCTTTCACGAGAAAGGTGTAAAAGCAGTTTTCTTTTATACGCATGGCGATAACTCCGATTATCATGAAACAACCGATACTGCCGATAAATTACCTTACACACAGTTCGAAGGAATGTTTAAATTGGTGAGAGATTATACTAACGGTAAGATAACTCGTAAATAATTGTGATATGAGAAGTATATTTGTATGCATTCTTTCTATATGTTATTCTTATTCTATTTATGGGCAAGAGCCACCTAAATATAAACTTAATGATATAATGAATCCTAAGCTCCAAGATGCAATTGGAGTTGATTTACTAAGCGAGGAACAAAAAGATTATTTGTTGTTTTTTTGTGATTCAATGTTTAAAAAAGGCTATTACAAAGGGTATGCTGAAGCTGCTAAAACGTCTCAAAGCCCCGATGTGATAGAAACTAGAATAAATGGAGAATTTACTGGATGGGAGGGCGAGACTGTCGTGAAATTGATAAATGGAGAGATTTGGTTACAGCAAGATTATCAAATAGACTATAAATATCTTTTTAGTCCAGAAATATTGATATATAAATCTAGCTCAGGAGTATTTAAAATGAAAATTGAAGGTGTAGAAAAATCTGTTATTGTTAAAAGGTTAAAATAGATAGTGAGTTTTTGTCGTTGGAAAAATCCATGGGTAAAAACACTCTCCACGATTATTTTGCTGCATATTCCGTTGGCAAAATGCCCTCCGGCAGTCATAGTTGGGGAAATCCACGTGGCAAAATGCTCTCGACAATAAAAGTTGAGGAAATCCACATGGCAAACTGCTCTCGATGATTGTTTTACTGCTTTTTCCGTTGGCAAATTGCCTTTTGTGGAAAAAAGTTGGACAAAACTATGTGGCAAATTGCTCTCGACGACCAATGTTGGGGAAATCCACTCGGCAAAATGCTCTCGACGATCAGAGTTGACCAAAACCACGTGGCAAACTGCTCTCGACGATTGTTTTACTGCATTTTCCGTTGGCAAACTGCTCTCGACAATAAGGCTTGATTAAAACCATCGGATAATTGTTCTTTACTGTTTAATAAAACCACAAAAGCTGACAAGATTCTAAGATCTGTCAGCTTTTGTGATAAAAGATTAGTTACAAGTTAAATTTTAATTTAATTCCAGTATCCCGGTGGTGCTTGCCATCAAAACTCCAAACAACTTCTACGTCCAGCAAAAGGAATATTTGCGACAAACTGTAACCAACTTCCCAATAGTTCTTTTTGTCAGCATGAGTTAAGTAATTGGCAAATAATTTCTCCTGAATGGCCAATGAATTGTTCAGTATTGGCAATCGTTTTAACAGAAATCGATCGGATGTGTATTGAATATGTGCTTCCAAATAATCCTCGGTAGTAGAGTGCTGGTAAAAATCCAGTAATCGGAAAGTATCCCATTTGTTCGCAAACATAAGTACTGGTTTGCTGGTGTTAAAATGGCAGTAATCAGCAAAGAAAGTCTTGTTGTTGGTAAGGAAACTTCCAGCTCGGGCACTATAGTTTATTCGATCGTTAAAACCTATATCAAATGCTTGCTTTACCGAGGCTTCCAGTAAAGAATAGTCGGTTTCCGAATCGAGCACATCGCTAATTCCCTGTTTGTAAAGCAAGGAGAAAACTGGTTGGGAATGGTAATTGACCATGTCCTTAACACCTTTCTTTATGGAATATCGATGGCGAGGGGTGTATTCTAATTCGGCTGTAAAAGTGAAAGCTTTATTGTCTCGAATCAATTCTGGATTTACTCCTGCTGGGATATTGGGAGTGTAGGCATTCTCTTTCGGACCCGTGAAATAGAATTTATTGGTGTTGTATAATTGTTTTCGGTTGGCATACTCCAATTCTGTATGGAGATTTAATCCATTTGCCAGATCGGTTTCATGCCAGATATTCACATAGTTTTTGTCATACAGTTTTAAGTGATTGTCCTTATAGTATAATGAAGTCATAGCATTCAGCATCGGATTAATACCTGAGTTTTCATTGAAATCAACCGCTTTACTTCCTCCTTTAAAACCTATCCAAGCACGTTTCATACCGTTGTAACGATACCTGCTGCTTAATGAATAATCGAGATGCTTTCGGGAGAAGGCATAAGTGAAATCAGGTGATAAATCGAAATAATGACCAATGGTATCCTTTTTAGTATATCTGAAAGGTGCATTAAATGTAAAACCCTGAACCGTGTTGTAGGAAATCTTATCGAAGGCAAAAAGGCCTGGAATCGTGAGTGAAGAATTTTCTTCTTTGTACTGATACGTTTTTCCAAACAAAACATGTTTGAATTTAAACTTTCGATTAGCCTGACGAACAGAATCTTTGTATTCAGGAGTGTTACGAACAATTTCGATCGAATCCTTTTTTGTGAAACTAATCTTTTCATCTTCCGATAGAGGAATGGGTCTCATCTGAGTCCAGTACAAGGAATCTTTATCTTTGGCATCTTTAGCAATTTTCAGCTTTTCGATTTTAATTTCCAGTGGTTCTTTTACCTTCTCTGAACGCTTTTCCTGATTTTCTTTTTCCATCAAGCGGTACAACTTTCGCATCTCCGCATTATTCATATCGTCCTTTTCCAAAAGATTTTGGATTTCATCTTTCCGCTTTTTTTCTTTAACAGACAGAACTTTTGAATCTTGCTGGTTGGTTACTTCCTTGATGCTTTCAGCTTCCTGCTTTAAAGCCAGTTCCTGTTGTTTTAGGTAATCATGATCCAAATCTGGATTTAATACAATTTTATAATCTTTAATGGAAGCAACATATATCATATTCATGCCAAATCCCATGCCTTTAAAATTCACATCAAAATCGAAACTTACCGGCATCCACACGCTTTCGCTTACCGGAGCATACAATTGATGCATGTGTACATCGGTCATTGGAAGATTGAGTTTTAAATCGGCGGAATGGATGTTCCAGAAATTTTCGGCAATATTCAAAAACCCACGAAACAAATCTTTCCCTTTTCGTTTGGGTGTTACTTTAATTCTGTTGATCATTCTTCCCTGATCTTCAAAAACTGATTCCAACTCAAATTTATAGACTGAAAATGCCGTTTTATCCAAAGGGGAAATGAATCCATCTTCTTTGGTATCGTATAAGTTAGCGGTAATAAACTGCATTGGGTTGGCCTCTTCACCTAAACCCGATGAACGAACCGATATTACTTCCTCCTCAATTTTATCGGGCAATTCGAAGTGAATTTTTGATATGTTTTCCGTTACAAAGGTCTTGCCTTCTGTAATATCTTGTTCTGCCAATTTCTTTTTAAAAAGCCGAGGAACACTGGTAATCTTTCCCGATCCTTTTAAATATACCGTATTGTTGTATTCGCTGACTTGCTTGGTATAATAATCGCCCATTGCAATTGCTTTTCGCATTACATAGCAGGCCGGATCCTCACCGCTGGCCAATACTTTTACTTCCTTTAACTGATAGGTTTGAGGAGCCAATGCAACATTCATTTCCACATCTTTGTTGTTGATGCTCACCTTTACATTTTTGGTTTTAAAACCCAAATACCGGTATTCGAGCTCCCATTCGCCTTTGGGGAGGTCTAATTGATACTGTCCGTCGATATTTGAAGTCGTTCCGGTAGCCAGCATTTTTATGTAGATATTGGCAAAGGGAATGGCATTGCCATCCGTATCGGATATTGTACCTGTAATTTGTTGTGCGTTGCTCAGTACGGAGCATAAGAGTATTAGGGAGCTAATTGTGAATTTGATCATACTTTGTTTTTGTTATTGGTAAGACTAAGACGATTGAAAGTTTGAAAAGGATACAATGGAATTTTAATTGGCTGATATTGCTTCCTTTTGAGGAATGTAAATTTATCAGGAAAATATAATATAAAGTTAAACAGCAGTTGCGTTTTATAATTTTTTAACAAAAAGGAATAGTATTTAATATGCTTTGTCAAGTGCCAGTATACAATTATCAGTAATATGACGCCAAATGGCGATGTGTTGCAGCTAAGAATTATGTACTTTATTTGTCGTTTAATTTGAGAAGAACTGACAGTATTCTGAAATTTTTTCTTGTTTCCTGTCTTATTGACAGAAAATTTCTCTTGGCATAGGCTTTGACTATTCCACATTCGAAAAATTGTAATTCAAAATTTTAAAACGATATAACTATGTCAACAGGAAAAATTGGTGTTACCAGTAACGATCTGTTTCCAATTATTAAGAAGTTTTTGTACTCAGATCACGACATCTTTTTGCGTGAAATTGTTTCAAATGCAGTTGATGCAACTCAGAAATTGAAAACTTTAGCTTCCTCAGGAGAATTTAAGGGGGAAGTAGGAGAATTAAGAGTTTCTGTTAGTATTGATAAAGAAGCAAAGACGATTACTATTTCCGATAATGGTATTGGTATGACTCAGGAAGAGATTGAAAAATACATCAATCAGATTGCTTTTTCGGGAGCGGAAGAATTCATGGATAAATACAAAGATCAGGCGAATGCCATTATTGGTCATTTTGGATTGGGTTTTTACTCTTCGTTTATGGTATCCGATAAGGTGGATATTGTTACTCTTTCGCACAAAGAAGGCGCCGAAGCAGTAAAATGGAGTTGTGAAGGAAATCCTGAATATACTTTGGAGAAAGTAGAAAAAGCTGACCGGGGAACTGATATTGTAATGCACATTTCGGAAGAGGAAGAAGCCTTTTTGGAAGAGAGCCGTATTCAGGAATTGTTGAACAAATATTGTAAGTTTTTACCTGTAGAAATTGCTTTTGGAAAGAAAAAGGAATGGAAAGACGGTAAGAATGTTGATACTGATGAGGACAATATTATTAACGATACAAATCCTGCATGGACAAAGAAACCTGCAGATTTGAAAGAGGAAGATTACAGCGATTTTTACCGTCAGTTGTATCCAATGGGTGAGGATCCATTGTTTCACATTCACCTGAATGTTGATTATCCTTTTAATCTGACCGGTGTGCTGTATTTCCCAAAAATTAAAAACAGCGTTGAAATTCAAAAGAACAAAATTCAATTGTATTGCAATCAGGTATTTGTTACCGATTCGGTAGAAGGAATTGTTCCTGAATTCTTAACCATGCTTCATGGTGTGCTTGATTCTCCGGATATTCCATTAAACGTATCTCGTTCTTACTTGCAAAGTGATGGTAATGTGAAGAAAATTGCCAGTCATATTTCTAAGAAAGTTGCCGATAGCTTGAATGATATTTTCAAGAATGACCGTGCAGATTTCGAGAAAAAATGGGATGATTTACGCATTTTTATTCAGTACGGAATGTTGACTGAAGAGAAATTTTACGATCGTTCTAAAAAATTCATGTTGTTCAAAAATACCGAAGGAAAGTATTTTACAATGGAAGAATATGAGGCGATTATCAAGGAAAATCAGACCGACAAAGATAGTAATATCATTACCTTATATGCTACTGATGTAGATGCTCAGTACACTTACATTGAGGCTGCGAAAGCAAAAGGATATGATGTTTTGGTGATGGACAGTCAGTTGGATAATCACTTGATTAACCATTTGGAGCAAAAAACACCAACTACAAAATATGTTCGTGTTGATTCAGATATCATCGACAAATTGATTCAGAAGGATGAGGTAAAAGCATCGAAGCTTACCGAGGCTCAAAGAAATGATTTGATTCCTGTTTTTAATTCTCATTTGCCATCGGGGAAAGTAAACTATATTGTAGCTTTCGAATCGTTAGGAGCAGATGCACAACCATTACTGATTACTCAATCGGAATTTATGCGTCGTATGAAAGATATGGCTGCTATGAATGCAGGAATGGGTTTCTATGGTGAAATGCCTGATTCTTTCAACTTGGTAGTGAACTCCGATCATGCTTTAATTGCAACTATTCTTGCTGATAAGGATGCTAAAATGGGAGAGAAGCTTGCTGAGGTTTCAGCAAAATTGACACCAATTTTGGAGGAAAGAGCCCAATTGGATGCTTTGAAAAAGGACAAGAAAGAAGACGAAGTTCCTCAGGAGGAAAAAGATAAAATGGCTGAGGTTCAGAAGCAAATTTCTGCGGTGAATGCTGAAAAAGAAGCATTGCTAAAAGGATATGGAAAGGACAATCAATTGGTGAAACAATTAATCGACCTTGCATTGCTTGCCAACAACATGTTGAAAGGTGCTGAGTTAGCAAAATTCGTAAAACGAAGTGTTGATATGATTAAGTAATTGATCGTTCATACAATATAATTTGCAGCCGGGCCTTAGGGTTCGGCTGTTTTTTTTTTATTCTTGATTGGCTTTTCCAGCAAATAGAAAGTCGGTTCAGTACAGTTCTTCTACAGCTGAGATAATAATTTGCCTTGTATTTTCTTTTTTGCTGATTGAAAAATCAATATTCAATTTTGAGAAACGGATACAATTGGTGTTCGGAATGATTTTTTAATTTCGAAAATGGCCACAGTCTTCCGAGTGATGATGTTTTAATTTCGAAAATGGCTACAGTCGTCCAATGTGATCATTTTTCAATTTCGAAAATGACCACAGTCTTCCGAGTGACGATTTTTCAATTTCGAAAATGGCTACAGTCATCCGAGTGATCAATTTTCAATTTCGAAAATGGCCACAGTCGTCCGAGTGATGATTTTTCAATTTCGAAAATCGCTACAGTCGTCTGAGTGATGATTTTTCAATTTCTAAAATCGCTCAAGTTATTGAATGAGGATATTTTACTAAAAAGAGGGTGGGGCAATTGCCGATTTTGGAAACTTATTTAATTCTGAAAATTGAAGTGCTTGTTGTTTTGCACCATTGGGTTAGTATAACTTCCTCAGGGGTTTTGAACTTATAATTTCTACTCATTACATGATTTAGTTCGGTAATAAATAGAATAGTAAAGTAACATAAATTCATGAATACAAAAAGCTTGACATTTATGCCAAGCTGTATTTGTTGTTTATCAGTTATTACCACACGAAAGGATTTATTGCATCGAACTTCGTTTCGTGCGGTAGGGGGGACAGTGTCAATTATTTATCTATACTTTCCTATTAACTATTTTCAATCATACTTTTCAATAAGTTGCAAATTATTTTTAATTATAGCGTAATAAGAGAAACTCCTCTCAATATTTCCATTATATGTATAATCCCACTTAGAAATTTTCTTTTTATAATCAATCCAAGTAACTTTATAATACCAGTCAACATTATGAATGGAAATTTTAACACCATTTTCTAAGTCTTCAATATTTTCTATTTTATACAGACATGATTCCATTAAATCTAATTGTATTTCATTTTCAGTAACAACAATCTTTCTTATCCATTCAGAGGATAATGGTTGAAAATCATCACCTTTTTTTTCAACCTCAATCCATTCTGAATTTCTTATACTAAATGAATCATCTCCTTTTTTATTTTTCACTTCTTGACCCTGACAAGAAAGTGATAATGTGATCATTAACCACAAACAATAACGTTTTAATCTCATATCAATTATTTTTTCTTACTTGAGTAACTGTATACTTATGTTTTGATGTATAAGCAGTTGATCCTCTTAATGAATTATCCGATTGAATATAAAGCTTGTTTTCATTACTAATTCCATATCGTTCAAAAGAAGTTCCAACTTCATAAAAGAGATAATATGATCCTTGAGTATCACTCGATCTTCCAGCTAACACAATAAAATGATCTGTCGTTAAGTCATTATTAAAACCACCTTTGTATTTATATGTATGGTCAACTCCTACTAATATTGGTTTGTCCGCTTCTAATTGTTCATCAATATACTCAATGCTTTTTTTTGCAATATTTTCATCTACAACTAACTTATTGTTAGATTCTGTGGCAATTTGAAAACGAGCAGTACCATTAACTAAATTTCCTCCGTTAACATTATGATTGGCTAGGACAATCATACAGGATCTCCAGCATGCAACATTTTGTTTGTCCTTATTTCCAAATTTTGAATCAAACTGTGTTTGCCATTTATCACGTTTTCTAAGATCAATATCTTCTTTCAAAAAAATCCTCCTCATCTGCTCCACAAAAGCTACAGGATGAAAATGGGAAACCACTGGGTTAGCTATAGGGAAGGGGCTTAGTGGAATTTCTTCTTCCTTTTTATCGCCGTATGCCATTCGCTCGTAGACCCATTTACCCAGTTTATAGATTAGATATTCCCCCATAATAATCGGCGAGCTCATTAGGGCACCATTCACAAACTTAGTTCGGTAGCTACTTTTTCGAACTTCAATACCTTCCCATATTTCTAAATCGGACACTTTTGCTTTTAGAGCATCTAAACGCTCCTGTTTTATTTCATCTAATTCTTGCTGATTGGCTAAAGCTTTTCCTTTTGCGTCTTTTTTAACTGCTTCTTTATAAAAGTTATCGTACTCATCAACTAAACCTGCAATGTATTTACTCCCATAGGCCCACTCGTTAAAATGTTTACAAACTAAATGAGAGAGTTTATCTGCTGTATAATGATTGCTTAAAGCTCTTTGTAGTTCGTATGGTTCCAATATACCATCGCCATCCTCATCTACTATTTTGCAGATGTCTGAGAAAAAACTTGTTTTTTTACCTAAACTGTAAATATAGTTGTTAGCAGTATCTTCTTTTAGCTCAAATCCAAACTTAGTCCAATCGTAGGGCGAAAAATTTTCCTCTAAATCATCTTTACAAACTAAGCCTTTGTACTTAATGGCGACTCCGTTTTTTTGTACTCCTATAGGTTCAAGAAAATACCATTCCTTTTTATCCTTGTCTTTATAAATTTTGCCTTCTTTTATATTTACAATTACATCGGCTACTATTTTGGTATTTACATTTTTCTCGTCAGGTGCAATCAGATATACTTCCGATATTTCTTTGTTGAGCCTATTGTATTTTTTCGTTTCAACAGTACTTTTTGGTGCCGGGGGTGCAAGCACCGCAACATTAGATGTATTGGTAGTTTGGCTCGGAGCTTTAGCTACCGAAGCTTGTTTTATCGTAAAACTTAGTATTTTTTCTTCTATATCTTCACTTTTCACCCAAAATGTAAATCCTTTATTTACATTTATGTAGCTCACTCTCCTTTGATCTCCGTCAAGTTCTTTTTCAAGCTTTACTTGATCACCCATTTTAGCTATATCGCCTACTATTTTATTGAAATTAGCAAGCGCACTAGTATTTGCAAGTTTACTCGAACCAGAATCCTTAAAAATATAGAAACCACCGAGACATTCAGGTAGCTCTGTCTTTTTATTATCAACAATAACTTCTAGGTTATCCAGCTCAATCTCCGTATAAGCATCAGTAGTTTTTCCTGTTTTTTTTACGGGAGTGTTTTTAATCACTTGTAAAGGGTACTTCTTTTTAAGCTCCGTTCCTTCTGTCAGTTTTGTAAAGTTCTTATTTTTATCGCCATCTTTATTTACATTGCTTAAAAAATTAGTTACGTCATCTGGCGTAAATACCTCTACATGAACTCCTCGATAGGCTTCCTGCTTTTCAAATCCATTTTTCCCTGTAAAACCAATAATATCACCAGCTTTAACTTCTATACAAGGATTTACCACAGTGTCTAATTGATCGTTAGTAAGCGTGAATACGTCTACTTTTTTTAAAGCACCACTATTGCAGTAGCCACTTACTTTTTCATCTCCAACTTTAGTAACTTTTAACCATCCTGTTTTGCCACGATCTTCTTTTGCAATTTCAATAGAACTACCTCTTACTATAAGTTGCTTAATTTCTGAACTGTTTTTTGCTTCTTTATAAAGATTCGCACCATATTCGTTATCTCCATCATTGCCTTTAAAACTCTCTGCTAACACCTCTCCACTTGTTGCATCAACAATTTGTACGGTGTTAAATTTTGCCACATAAGTATCACCTACAATAGACTTTCCTTTGGGTGTTTTATACTCAACTTTTCTTCTATCCTTATCTTTATCATCGGCCAGAAATTTAAGCTTAGTGCCCATTGGTGCTATGGCTAATAAATTACCACTTGCATCTTTTATTTTAGCACCTTTTACCTCCTTGGTATCTTTAGCTGTATCTTTTACCGAATAGGCATTAACTTTAAAAATAGCTGGTATTTTATTGCCAATCATTTCCTGAAAAAAAGACAAATGATTGTACAGGGAATAAAAGCATAATTTTTGTTTGTTAGGACTTTCGTACTGATGCTGAATCAATACAAAACTATTGGAGAAGGATCTCTTTTTTCCATCCTTGTCGATATCTGAACAGACTCTATATGCAATGATATTGCCATCGGAAATAGCATTTATTGCATTATCTCCTTCGTAATGAATTCCACCATGCCAGGTATTCATTCGTCCTATGGGATAATAACCGGTTCTATTGGATGCACCTTTTAGATAAAACAGTTTATCGTCATTTCCATTTTTAGGAGTAACTGGATATACAAATCTCATAATTTAATCTTTAATTAATGGCTAAAATCAATATCTGGTAAAAAGCCATTCTTTTTTGCCTCTTCCCGCAATGTTTCCTGGTTAACTTGCGCTTCCTGAAGGTTTGCGGGACTATCGCCACGCACAATTTCTACCACGCTTGAAGCCAGTTTTTGTGCAATACTTATTTCGGGAAAAGGAATTTCCTGTATTGGGCTGGTCACTTGTGGGTTGGGGGTAGAGGTGCTGATAAGGATGTTGGCTTCGCCAGACATTATGATGCCACCATGAGCTGTCATATCGCCTTGGCACACTACAGGTACGCCATTAATTAGTACCGAAGGATTTCCTTGAGCGACCACATCGGGTGGACCAACGCACACGCACATATCGCCCATTAGGGCGGCGGGTTTTCCGTTAATTAACACATTGGGTGATCCGGGACCTGCTATTGGTCCACCTACATGGGGCACAAGTCCACTGCACATCGGACACACGTGCATACTTCCTATTGTTGCAATTGGTTTTCCAGCCATATTATTTGTTATTTGGATTTTCAAAATCTGTTTCTGTACTTTATTTCAGAAAAAATGGAACTTATCCTCTAATTCCTCTACTAATCAGTAATAAATAAGATCAAAACAAGTAAACCAGGCGACTAAGGTAATTATTCTATTTTATATAACAAATTACGAGTAAAATAACTCCATAGATATATCAATAAAAATAATCACAGCAATACAATGTTAAAAGATGAAAAAACATATCATAGCACTCTTTTTATGAATAACTTAATGGTAATACTATAGAGCTTAAAAAGGAATTAAAACACAAAATATTTAATTGTATTGTGGTTTTTAGGAAGAGGCCACTTACTATAAGTTATTTTGAAACATTTCAAATAAAAAAGGAGTCCGGAAAAAAATATTTTATCATAAAACTTGCCGTAAAAATAACTGTTAACTTGCGTGAAGGATTGAAATGGAAACCCCACAGCATTGATTCAATATTCAGGAGAGGAGATAAATTGATAACAGTTTGTTGATGTAGGCATAAAACACTAAGATGAAAAGGCGAGGAGTTGTAATGGAAAGCCTGACCTGAAGCATTGAGGGGCACGCCCAAAAATTAAAATGCCGCTCCAAATGAATGAAACGGCATTAATTGATATTATCCAGCAAAGTGTGTAAGTGATATCTTGTTTATTTCTTAGATTTCTTCTTTCGGTTTCGTTTCTTATTTTCAATTGCCTTTTGGCGGCCTTTTGAACCCGATGGAGTCTTTGAATTTTTAGCTGATTTCTTATGAAAGGCACCACTGGATAAATCCAAACGGATGGTGTTTTTAATTTTAATATTTCGGGTTTGTATTTTTTCATCTTCAAGCAATTGGCTTGTAAATACAACTTCGATAGGAACAACTCCTATTTCAACAGGCTTTTTAATTAAAGCTTCTACCTGTTCCATCAACTCCTCTTCGCCTTTATTTACAAAGCTAATGGCAGTACCATCTCTTTCGGCACGTCCGGTACGACCTACACGGTGAACATACTCAACGTAGTTGCTCGGAATGTCGAAGTTGATCACGTGGCTGATGTTATCAATATCAATACCACGGGCAGCAACATCAGAGGCAATCAATACTCTTGATCTGCCTTCTTTAAAGTCGTTAAGTGCTTTAATCCTCGTGTTCTGTGCTTTGTTCGAGTGAATTACACTTAGGTCTTCGCCCAAAAATTCTTCCAAACGATCTACAATCCGATCGGCATTCTTCTTGGTCTCGGTAAATATCATCACCTTGTTAAATACCTCTTTGTCTTTTAAAAGGTGTTTAAGCAGAGCTATTTTACTAAGAATATTAGGAGCCTGATATTGAATTTGATGAATGTTTTCAACGGTAGAAGCCTGTGGGGCAATTTCTATTCGCTCAGGACTAATTAGGAAATCATCAGCCAATTGAGCAACCGTATCCGAGAAAGTTGCCGAGAACAGTAGGTTCTGATGAACTTCAGGAATGATTTCGAAAATTGCTTTTAACTGAGGCATAAACCCCAGATCCATTAATTTATCAGCCTCATCAACAACAAGAGTTTTTATCAGGGTAAACTTCAGGATTCGGGTCATGTAGATATCCATTAAACGACCGGGAGTCGCCACAATGATATCAATACCAGCATACAATTTTTCTTTTTGAGTATTGATGTTCACTCCGCCATACACCCCAACGGCGCGCAGATTGATATAAGGAGACAGTAATTCAATTGTTTCAATAACCTGCAAAACCAATTCACGGGTAGGAACAACGATTAATGCTCTTGGATCAAATCCTTGTGCGTAGTTTAATTTCATTAAAATCGGCATCAAATAGGCCAGGGTTTTACCCGTTCCTGTTTGGGCAATCCCAATTACATCTTTGCCTGCACGAATAGGGGAAAATACCTTCTCTTGTATTTCTGTTGGTTTCTCGAATCCCGCCTCGTCAAGCGCCATTCTAATCTGTTTGCTTATTTTGATGTCGTCAAATGAAATCATTACCATGGTATTTGAAAATTTGTGCAAAAATAGGCAAATAAACCGACATTAGCGATCTTTCATTGTTTATCGTCCTTATTTGTATAGCTGTTCAATGCTTTAAATCAGTTCCATATTTGTTGAATCTCATTTTTTAATGCCGAAATTGCTGCTGCGATAGCCGGTTTTTGCAGCTGCATGTGTGTTTCAATAATCGCTTTGCACAAAACAATTGAAGAATCTTCAGGTACTGTTTGCGTGGCCTCAGTATTAATTAATCGAATTGTACTGTCTTTTGCATTTTTTAACAGCATCCACGATTCATCGGTAACATACAGTTGCTGTGCAAGATTGTGCTCGTATTCAGTACGAATAGCAAGAATCAATTTTTGCTGCAATTGTAAATTTGTTAACCCGCTTGTATTTTCTCTAACAATTAATGATTCGGGATGAATACGTTCCAGAAAAATAATTAACCGTTCGCAGGCCTGAAGTCTTATTGGAGTGGTTTGTTTTTGATTCTTCAGTAAAAGCTGATGTTTAATTTTGCGCTGTTCATGCTTTAAAAATTGCTTTATCAGCAGATAAGCAGTGGCAAAAACAACCAATGATGGCAGGATATACTTACTAATTTCAAGAATGTCTTTCATTTTAATAGTTTCTTTATATTTTTCGATAGTTATGGATTCCCTATGTATTTAAAAACTGTATCTTTATCCACTGAAATGATAATTCGAAGATAAACTAATCGCACCGTTTATTTTAATTATCAAGGGGGAAAACAACAACAAACACAAAAGTATTAAGCAATTTACTAAATCCCTAAATTAATTTAGAATGTTGAAAGTTTCAGATCGAATTGCAGGAATGGAAGTGTCTCCAACTCTTGCGATGTCTCAAAAAAGTAGAGAAATGAAAGCTCTCGGAATTGATGTTATCAATCTGAGTGTAGGTGAACCAGATTTTGATACTCCTGACCACATTAAAAAGGCAGCACAAAAGGCTATTGATGATAATTATTCTCATTATTCGCCGGTTCCTGGTTATGTTGAATTGCGTAAGGCAGTGGCAGGTAAGCTAAAACGGGAAAATGATTTGGAATACACCGTTGATCAGATTGTTGTTTCAAATGGAGCAAAACAATCTATTACCAACGTTATTTTGAGTATCATCAATAAAGGAGATGAAGTAATTATTCCTTCGCCTTATTGGGTAAGTTACAGCGAAATTGTAAAGTTAGCTGAAGGAGTTAATGTTTTTGTATATGCACCAATCGAGCAGGATTTTAAAATTACTCCTGAGCAATTGGAAGCAGCGATTACTCCAAGAACAAAGGCCTTTTTATTCAGTTCACCAAGTAATCCAACCGGAAGTTTGTATTCTAAAGATGAGCTAAGAGCATTGGCTGACGTTTTTGTGAAATATCCGGAGATTACGATTCTTTCAGATGAAATATATGAGCACATCAATTACGTTGGTGCTCACGAAAGTATTGCCCAGTTTGCAGCTATTTTTGACCGCGTAGTGGTGATTAATGGTGTTTCTAAAGGTTATGCCATGACAGGATGGAGGATTGGCTACATTGCAGCTCCGTTATGGATTGCAAAAGCTTGTAACAAATTACAGGGACAGATGACATCAGGTGCATCTTCAATTGCTCAAATTGCCTCTGTTGCTGCTTTGGATGGCGATCAGTCAACAACCGTTGCCATGCGAGAAGCATTTCACAAAAGAAGAGATTTAGCTTTGGAACAAATACGAAAAGTTCCTGGTTTCGAAACCCGTGAACCCAATGGTGCATTTTATCTGTTTCCTAAAGTTTCTCAATTATTTGGGAAGGCAAATGGAAGTTATACGATTAACAATTCTACAGATTTAAGTTTGTTTTTGTTGGAAGATGCTAATGTAGCAACAGTAACTGGTGAGGCATTCGGATCTCCTGAATGTTTGCGATTGTCTTATGCCACCAGCGAAGAGCAAATGGCAGAAGCTATCAGTCGAATAAAAGCATCGGTTGAGAAACTGAAATAATCAATCGAATTATATAATTGAATGGCTGTCTTATACAAATGAGACAGCCATTTTTTGTTGGAAGATGCTGTTTGAGTAAGTGAAGAGGTTTAGTTGTTTGTCTTATTAGTGAAAAGGATCAATTCTAAAAAGGACATCATGAAAACTAAACTCTTTTTATTATCTGTCATTGTTTTGTTGGCGAATCAATCTTTCGCTCAGTATACTTACGAAAAACCCGTAGAGAAATATTCTTCTGATATCGATCACATTTCAAAATTTGAAGTTGGTTTTCATTATGGTCCGGCATGGACATCCGGTGATGTGAAAGAATTCTCAAAATCGGGATCTGCTTTTAGCTTAAACTTAGGTTCTTATGATGGAATGGTGTATTGGGGAACTGAATTTACGGTTACCTTTTGGCGAGATTACTATGATATTGGCTATGCTGATGAAATAAATTTTAAAGAGACCAATTTTTTATGGTTGATGAATGCAAAATTATTTCTGGGTGAAGGGAAAGTGAAACCTTATATTGGATTGGGAACCGATTTAATTACAATAGCATTGGGGATTATTGATCCGGAAGATGAAGATGATTGTAATTATTCTTATTGTAATGATAATCATTATAAGGATTATAATGCGTGGCTGGTTCCTTCCTTTGGTGTTAGATGGGAAATGGGATCGGATATTAGTGGTAACATTGGTTTTAGTGCAAATTTTTCGCGGAATTATGATTTTATTCGTCTTCAGTTGGGGATTGTTTTCTAATCTAATTAGTAATTCTCTATTATATTGAGAAACAACTTAATTATTGAGGGAGTTGTTTGTTGTAAATTTTGTCTTCAAGCCAGACGGGCTTTTACTTTTTCCTTGGATGAAAAAGTAAACAAAAAATCATCGAAAACGTCCTCAACCACCCGTTATTAGTTCGAATACTAAACTACCGAGCTTGTGAGATCATGAACTCCTATTTATGAAATTTATATATGAATAAAAAGAACTCGCTGCGCTCAGACAACTTTTTGTTCTTAACGCATTCTTCACTAAACGGGTTCCGGTCTCCGGACTCAATTTCGAACTCCACATTTAATCAGACGATACTTTATAGAATATATATTTTAATTAAATGACACAAAAAAACTCCCCCGAATGCGGAGGAGTTCATTATATCGAGTACTAATTTTCTATTTGTAAAGTTCTTTTAAACGGCTTGCCATTCCTTCAGCCAAAGCTTCGCACAAATCGAAATCTTCGCTGTTAGGAGCGCAAAGAGCTTCTGGTGTTGCTTCAATAGTTTCCCATTTAATTTCTTCGGCAAATTTGTTCAGGCGTTTTAAGCCGCCACCGCCCCAGGATTTGGAGCCGAATACGCCTAAAACGTGATCTTTAATGGCCATGTGCTCCAATTCATTAATCAGAGTTTCCATGGTTGGGAAAACATCACCATTATAAGCACAGCTGCCTAAAATTACACCGCGGTATTTAAAAATATCATTGATGATATAAGATGGATGTGTTTTTGAAGAATCGTGAATACGAACTTTCTTAATTCCTTTTTTAACCAATTGGCGGGCAATATTATCAGCCATTTTCTCTGTGTTTCCGTACATCGAAGAATATACAATAACACAACCTTCATCGGTTTTATACTGACTCCACTTGTCGTATTTGGCAACAATATCAGCTACGTGACTTCTCCAGATTGGTCCGTGGGTTGCACAAATCATTTTAATTTCCAACCCACCTAATTTCTTCAATGCATTTTGGGTTGGGCGACCATACTTTCCAACAATATTGGAATAGTAACGGCTGATTTCTTCATCCAAATAATCCAAATCCAACTCATCATCGAAAATACCACCATCCAAAGTTCCGAAAGCACCAAAAGCATCTCCTGAAAATAAAATTCCTTGTGTGGATTCAAAAGTAACCATGGTCTCCGGCCAATGCAGCATCGGAACCATATAGAAGTTTAATTTGTGTTCTCCCAAGTCAATTTGATCACCTTCCTGAACTTCAAAAAGATTTTCTTTGATTCCATAGAAACGCTCCAACATCGGAAATGTCTTCTTGTTTCCTACTATTTTCATTTCAGGATAACGTTCAACCAAAGAACGGATAGAGCCTGAATGATCAGGTTCCATATGGTTAATGATTAAATAATCTACTTTTCGACCATCCAATACCTCAGTAATGTTATCCAAATATTCATCCATAGTACCTTTTTCAACAGTATCTACAATGGCTGTTTTTTCATCAACGATAACATAGGAATTGTAAGCTACACCTTTTGGCAACGGCCAGTAGTTTTCAAATAAATGAGTGCTTCGGTCATTTGTTCCTACCCAGAAAATTTTGTCAGTAATGTTGTTTCTATTGTGCATTCTTTATGATTTTGTCGATTTTGCATATTCAGACCTTTCTATCTCATTGAAGCAACTACTGTCGCGACAAAAATGAGTTTGAGATCTTCGGAACTCTGATTTGGATCAAAAAAACAGATCACTTTGTTTACAGCCCACAAAATTAAGAATATTTTTATTTTCGAAATGCTTCTACAACATCTTCTTTCAATTTTCTTACCTATTGCTGTAAAAGTCTGATGAGTTGTTGCTTATTTAGGATTTTTATTTCTCTTCTGTTGGTTTCAATTAAGCCTTCCTGTTCCATTTCTTTTAAACTTCGGGCAAAAGAAGGACGTGTAACGCCAAAAAACTGAGCCATTTCTGCCTGAGATTTTGGTAAAGTAATTTCAGTTTTATCGGGGGCAGCCAGTTTTAAAAGGTAGTTTGCTAACTTTCCTTTTATCGTTTTAAAATTTAAAAACATCAGTTTGTTGGCTAAAAACTGACTTCTATTCGATATAGAATTTAAGTAATTGGTCAGAAATACTTTATTTTTTTGAAACATTTCAATTACTGAGTTTTTGGACAGGTAGAAAACTTCCACTTCATCATTTGCAGTTACATTTACCGGAAATTGATTTCTCTGTCCGAATAAAAATGCTGATGCAATAGGATAGGGAGCCATAATATCCTCAATCTTAATGCTTTTTCCTGATGGATCGAGCATTTCGCCTTTTACACTGCCTTTTAAAACAATCATCAGATTTTCGCATTTATCTTCCCGAAAAGCAAGCATGTCACCTTTCGAAAATTTCTTAATCTGATACTGTGAGTCGACCAGCAAATTTTCCATCTCGTCAGGAGAAATTCCTCTGAAAACGGGTGATTGTGATAGTTGTTGAAATAGCATTTTTCTTATGAGGTTTTAAATTACTCTCAATATTAGGTGTTTCTTTGCAGTTTGCAAAGAATAAGGGATGAATTGGTCTTAATTTTTGTATGTCTTTTAATGATTCAATTGAATAAGAAGGTTTTTAGACTAATTTCAGAAGATTTCGTTTAAAACTAATAACTGAAATAGAGGTGAGAACGATACCAATACCCATCAAGACTAACATTTTTGGATAGATTTCTGATAAAGGAAGTTGTCTCCAGAAAATATCGAAAAAGCCTTCTATTGCCCAATAGTTTACAGAAACGACAGCTAGTTTGTGCATGATTTCGGGCATGAAAACAAGTGGCATCATACTTCCTCCCAGTGCAGATATAACCAGTATTATCAAGGTCGATAAGCTTTCCACCTGCTTTCTGCTTTTGCAGATAGTAGCCATGAAAATCCCAAAACTGGTACAGGCAATTGCTGCCGATAAAATCATAAGGAGTAAGGCTGGCAGATTAATAAATATATCCAATCCTAAGGCAAGCCATGAATACAAGAACATGACTGTTAGTTGTAACACGGCCATAAAAAGTGTCGACAGCATTTTGCCGTAAAGAATACTGGATGGAGAAATAGGAGATACCAATAACCGGCGAAAGGTTCCGTCTTCTTTTTCTTTTAGTAAGGAAGCACCACTTCCCGATACGCTAAAAAGCAACATCATAATTGCTGTGCCTGCAATGGCCTGCACCAATCCCAGATTACCATTTTTTTCTTCACTAACAATTGCAGTCATTGGCAGGTTCGACTTTTTTTCCATTTCTTTTGAGTCATCCGAATTATCGAAATCAGTAAACTGCTCTTCAACCTGTGCCTGAATATTCAGAAGTTCTGCATCTGACAGATCTGGATTTTTTTCTTTGATCCAGGTGTTGACTTTTCCTTTGATTCCTTTTTTCATTGTGATACCAAATAAATTAGACCACAATGCCTGTTGCAGTAAACCCATTTCAATTTCCTTGGCTTCATCGTAAAATAATTCCATCGGGGCTTTGTTTCCTGCTTCTACAGAATCCTGAAATCCTTTATACAGAACCAATACTGCAGTGTTTTTACCTTTTTTGATTAGATCGGAAGCTTCCCCGTAGCTTTTGGAAAAAAGCTGCATTCCATCCTGATTGTTCAAAGTTTTAAATACTTCTTTTGACAGTTCAGTATTGTCCTGATCAGTAAACAGAAGAGAAATTGGACGTGATTTTTCTTTTTTCCCTATTCCTCCATACATCAATGCAAAAAGTGTAATTAATACGATAGGCAGTAATAGCGAAAGTAAAACTGCTGTGCGGTCTTTAAAATATTGTCGAATGCCTTTAAATGCTATTGTGAACATGATTTTTTCAGTTTAAATCGAATGGAAGATCATTAAATTGGTAATGGATATGCACTATTTAATCGCGTAAGGATTTTCCTGTTAATTCAAGGAAGATACTCTCCAGACTTAAACTTTTTACCTGAAGATTTTCCAAGTGCAGATTTGCATTTGTACACATTTGAATTAGAATGGGCAAATCGGTATTTGCCTGCGAAGTTGACAGTACCATCTGATTCTCATGAATTAAAAGTTGGCCATTAAAATGATTATTGATATTTGAGAGGTCAGTTTTTTGAACATTTGTAAACCTTACACGAATTTCCTCATTGATTTTAGATGATTTTTTAAGTTCTTCGAGACGACCTTCAGCAATAATTTTCCCTTCATCAATAATGCCGATTCTGTCGCATAGACGTTCGGCTTCTTCCATATAATGTGTAGTGTAAATCATTGTCAGTCCACGGGAATGGAGTTCTTGAATGACTTCAAAAATAAGATTTCTGTTTTGCGGATCAATCCCTACCGTTGGTTCATCCATAAAAACGATCTTTGGATCGTGAAGAAGAGCTGCTGCAATATTAATTCTTCTTTTCATTCCACCCGAATAGGTTTTTATTTTGTGGTTTTTCCGATCCGATAAACCCATAAAATCTAATAGTTCTTCCGTTTTTGATTGCAGTTCTTTGCCTTTTATGCCATATAAAGTTCCCCAGAATTTCAAATTCTCTAAGGCTGTCAAATCTTCGTAAAGAGCTATTTCCTGAGGAACAATACCAATCATTTTTTTAGATTCAGTCAGGTTTTGGTAAAGCGATTTTCCCTGATAAAGGATTTCGCCGCTATCTGGCTTTAGCAGTGAACTTAAAATGCTGATTGTTGTTGTTTTTCCGGCTCCGTTTGGCCCGAGCAGGCCGTATAATTCGCCTTCCTGAACAGCAAGAGAAATATTGTTTAATGCATTAACTTCTTTGAAGGATTTACTTAGGTTTTTAGCAACAAGCATGGGTAGAGTTGTTTTTAGTTTGTGACAACTCTAAATTTACACAACTTATATGACAAACAGAAGATGATTTTGCTGTTAGTTAGCGGAGTAAGGCTACATTTCCTTTTTTCATGACTGTTTTTCCATCCAAAAAAGTCACTTCCAGAACATAAACATAAACATCAATATCCTGCATCTGTCCTTTGAAAAATCCATCCCATCCGCTATTGATATTTGTGGTTTCGAAAAGTTTTTGTCCCAATCGGTTGTAAATTATCAGGGTAACTTCTTTCACATCCTCACCTCTTACAAATAGTTTGTCGTTGTGACCGTCGCCATTCGGAGAGAATGCTTTTGGTAAACCAACATATGGATAGTTCTCGAGAAAGCCTACATCTATTGTATCACTGGCAGTACAATTTGAGTCGGTGGTAACTTCCACCCAATATTTTCCTTCGGTTTGAACGGTAATTTTTCGGGTAATATCTCCGGTTACCCATTTGTAAAAGCAGTTTGGAGTACCTGCATCCAAAACAATTTTTTTATCTGCATAACTCTTCAGATCCTGTCCTAAATCAATTTTCGGAGTAGGCAATAAATTAATCTCCAAACAATCCGATTCTGTATTGCCGTTAGCGTCTGTCACTTCCAGACAGTAATGGCCGTTTTCTTTTAAATAGATTTCAGGTGTTTTGTTTGCAAATCCGAGCCAATTGTATTGCAATGGATAAACCGGATTTCCTTCAATTACAGGATTGATTAATATTGAATCGCCCGAACAAATTGAATAATCTTCACCCAAAAACACACCGAATTTCTCACCTTTTCTGTGGTGTATGTATAAAGTGTCCTTATTTAAACAACCGTTATGATCTTTTACTTCAACAACAAAAACACCACCACTGTTTACATTTATGCTTTGAGTGTTTTCGCCTGTATTCCAAATAAATTCAGAGCCCTCATTGCCGGCATCTAAAACAGCACTTTCTCCATCCCACAAAGTAATATCTGTGCCCAAATCTATTATTGGGTTTGGATGATAGATTACTTTTGTGTTTGCTGTCTGCTGAAAACCATCCGGATCGGTAATTTTTACCCAATAGTCTCCGGCTTTATCGATATCAATTGAAGGATCTGATGAGCCATTTTTCCAAAGATATCTATACTTCTGATCAATTGATAAACTTGGTTCCAAATTCATTTTTTGATTGCCGCATAACTGAATCACTTCCGGCAGATTTATTTCAAAAAGTTCTGATTTCATTTTAGCCGAAAATGATTTTGCAGAAGAACAACCATTACCGGATGTTACTGTAACAGAATATTTGCCTGATTCCGAAATGTTAAGTTCTGAATCTGTCGAGCCATCTGACCATAAATAAGTGGATCCTTTTTCGAAAATATCAAGAATAGGATTTTCATCATCTATTACCACATGATCTTCAATGTTTACAACAGGTGATTTTTGAGTTGAAACTTCTATTTTGGATTTTACAATTTGGTTGTCATTTAGGTCAGTAACAGTAAGGTTATAGGTTCCTTCTTTATCTACGCTAATTTCTTTTGTATTTTCACCGGTGCTCCACAGATAGGAATAATCAGAAGGCAAATCAATAATTGGTGTGAGTACGAGGCTTTGACCTTCGCATAGATTGTTGTTATCACCGAAAGTAACCTGAAAACTTTTCACTACTTCAAGGCCTGCAAAAATTGTATCACTGTTACAGCCAAATGCATCTGTTTCTATCAATTTAAAATAGTTTGATGCTTCGTGATCCGGCCATTTAATTTTTAATTCAATTTCTTGTTTATGATCCTCAATTTTACTTTCATTTTTCAGTATTGCAGCGCCCTTGGGCACCCAAACAGAATAGCTTGAGTTTTTCCCAATTTTAGCGGCATATCTTTGCGAAGTATTGATTTTTACTTTTGGGTGATAATCCTCAATTTCAGGAGTTGCCAATGGCATCACCTGCACTGTTGCAGATTTGTATTTTTCAGGAATAACAAGCGGGGATAAGTCTTCAAGCCATGCTTCCTTTAATTCGATGGTATAGTTTTTTACGTGCCCCGAAGTGTTCTTAAAAAAGAGAGACATGTTGTACTCTGAAAAATCGATGCCTTCATTACCATTAAGAATCATGGCAGGACTGTTGTTAACAGAAAAGCTTACAAACCACTTTTTATCTTTTGGTCCTTTTAAAAGAAGTTGTATTTCCTGCATGGGCAACACAGTACCATTGGTTGCCGAGCAATACATGATCTGATAATCGGAATTGATACGAACCGTATCGTTTTGAGAAAACCCTGAAACAGCTGAGAACACCAATAGTAAAACGAAACTGGTTTTTATGGATAGATGCGTTAGTTTGGCTTTGTATCTGCTCATCATCTTCTTTTTTTTATGGAATTAGAACTTAAACGAATCAATTTTGACTGATGTAAATATAGTCTAAAATAGTCAAGAGGCTAATTTTGGTCAGTAAAAATAAGCCGTTAATCATTTTTATAAATCGTTTCATCACGTATTTTACGTTTAGATGTCATTTTTTGTTCAGTTTTTCGGCATCTATTTTTTAGATGTGTAACATCGGTTACAGTTTTCTGAATGGATCGGTTATACATTTGTATTAGGAAATCATTTAAATTCTGTTTCGAAATGAAGAATCAATATTTTAAGACCACGGATAGTTTGCTTGATATTTGTACTAAGTACCCTGAAACAATTAAAATTTTTGTTTCAAATGGATTCAGACAATTAGAGGATGAGGCGAAGAGAGCAATTTTTGGTAAATCTCTTTCTTTGGAATTGGCTTTAAAAATGAAGAAACTAAATGTGGACACGTTTTCTGAATTATTGATAGAAGGAATCGATTTAAACAGAAATCAGGTTGATGGTGATCTGAATCAGAACAGTAAAGTGCAAAAGGCGGACTCGATACACGTGCAGGGTTTGTTGCCTTGTCCGGTTCGAATTCCTTTGGTAGAAGGGATTGATGCTTTTATTGAGGAATACGAAAAAAATCATGAAAATGAAATCGTTTATGATTTAAAGGCTGCTTCAATGGGATTGGATTGGTTAATCGATGATGTGATTAATCAGGAAAACACGGATAATTTAGCAGATGTATTTATTTCAGCAGGTTTTGATTTATTCTTTGATGATAAATTGATGGGAAAGTTTAAAAAACAAGGTGTTTTTAAAGACAGTACTGGTTTTGAGAGTTTGAACAAAGATTTTGATAACGATGAGATTTGTTTGAAAGATCCGGAAGGACACTATTCAATGATTGGTGTTGTACCTGCAGTTTTTTTGGTAAATACAGCCGAATTAGGAGATCGTCCTATTCCACGTACATGGTCAGATATTTTTAAACCGGAATTTAAGCGCAGTGTAAGTTTGCCAATCAGCGATTTCGATTTGTTCAATTCAATGCTATTGCACATTTACAAGGCATACGGCGAAGAAGGAGTAAAAGGTTTGGGTGCTTGTTTGCTGGAAAGTATGCATCCGGCTCAAATGGTAAAATCTCATACCAAAAAGAACGTGCGGCCAGCAATTACAATTATGCCTTACTTTTTTACTAAGATGGTAAAAGTGGGAGGTCCAATGATTGCTGTTTGGCCGGAAGACGGAGCAATTATCAGTCCTATTTTCATGCTAAGCAAGAAGGATGAATTGGAGAAAACGCAGCCTGTTATTGATTTCTTTGCCTCGAAAGCGGTAGGAGAGATTCTTTCGCATCAAGGTTTGTTTCCAAGTATTAATCCTGAAGTGGATAACCGATTACCTGCAGAGAATAAATTTATGTGGTTGGGTTGGGATTACATTAACAGTAATGATATTGGTGCTTTAATAAAGAAATGTGAGCGCATTTTTAATAAGTCTATACAGGACGAATCGTTTGCAAATTTAGGGCCGTTAAACTATGTGCCACAGAAGTAGTATTACTAAAATTACAGATTTTAAAATAATCAGATATGAACTTAGTTACAGTTTCAGGACCTCCATCATCAGGAAAAACAGCAGTGATTTTAAAAACCATAGATTCGCTGCAAAAGCGTGGATTAGAAGTTGGTGTGGTGAAATTTGACTGCCTTTATACCGATGATGATATTTTGTACGAAAAGGCAGGTATAAAAGTGAAAAAGGGATTGTCCGGTTCACTTTGTCCGGATCATTATTTTGTAAGTAATATTGAAGAGGTAACACAGTGGGGAATTAAGGAAGGATTGGATTTGCTAATCACGGAAAGTGCCGGTTTGTGCAACCGTTGTTCGCCATATGTGAAAAGTATTACGGCTGTTTGTGTTATCGATAATTTGAGTGGAATTAACACGCCAAAAAAAATTGGACCGATGTTGAAAAGTGCAGATATCGTGATTATCACAAAGGGCGACATTGTATCGCAGGCTGAAAGAGAAGTGTTTGCATCGAGAGTAAATTCTGTAAATCCGGGAGCAAGCATTATGCATGTAAATGGATTAACTGGTCAGGGGGCATACGAGTTAAGTACTTTGCTGTACGATGAGAAAGTTGAAGTTAAGACTTTAGTGGGGGAGAAATTGAGATTCTCAATGCCATCGGCTTTGTGTTCCTACTGTTTGGGCGAAACCCGAATTGGGGAAAGCTACCAAATGGGTAATGTTCGTAAGATTGATATGAGCGACAAGAAGGGCGAAAAGTAGAAAGGAAAAAGGAAAAAGTAGAAAGCACCAAGCTGAGTCCCCCTTCGCCTGTCGGCACTTCCCCTGAAAGGGAAGATATCGATTCGAAGATGCGAAAGCAAAATAAGGACTTGCTCCCTTTTTAAGGAGATCCCGATAGAGAGAGGCTTGTTGAAAGCGATATAACAATTACAAAAGCAGAAACATGATCACAGTTCAAGATATACAAAACCAAAGTATTGCCGGTTTATTTGAGCAATATCCTTTTCTTCCCGGATTTTTTGAGGAGAACACATTACAGGTTAATGAGCAGATTAACGAAAAGCTAATCGATTATCTGAAGTTTTTGGATGATGAGGAAGAGGCTGAGAACAGAGCCATTGATAAAGATCAGTTTTTGAATTCGATGACGATCTATATTTCTCAGATGCTCGAATTTTTGGGTGAAGATGAGGATGATGGAGTTCATAGTATTAGCATTCTTCCCGGAACCAATAAATCGGGCGAAGCCGAGCAGTTTGGTGAATTAAAAATCAGTAAAAGCGAGATTGTTTGTATTGTTGGACCCACCGGATCGGGAAAAAGCAGATTGCTTGCCGATATCGAGTGGGTAGCCCAAAAGGATACCCCAACTTCGCGAACCATTTTGGTGAACGAAGAAATGGGAGACCAAAAATGGCGGGTAAGTTCAGGACACAAATTGGTTGCTCAGCTATCGCAGAATATGAACTTTGTCATGGATCTATCGGTTTATGAGTTTTTGGAGCTGCATGCACAAAGCAGATTGGTTGAAGATATTGAAGGTGTTATTGCCAAGATTATAGAAGAAGCCAATAAGCTTGCGGGAGAAAAGTTTGAGTTAACTACTCCTATTACAAGTTTGAGTGGTGGACAATCGAGAGCCTTGATGATTGCTGATACTGCCATTTTGAGTAAGTCGCCGATTATTTTGATTGATGAAATTGAGAATGCAGGTATCGACCGCAAAAAAGCACTCGATTTGCTGATTGGCGAAGAAAAGATTGTATTGATGGCAACTCACGACCCTATGTTGGCTTTAATGGGCGACAAGCGAATAGTAATCAAGAATGGTGGAATTCACAAAGTGATTGAAACCAGCGATGAAGAGAGAAAGTTGTTGGTTGATTTGGAACGTATGGATGCTGTGGTTCAAAACATGAGAACAAGACTTCGTAATGGTGAAATCATTAAAAAGGAAGACATTGGGTTTTAATTATAAATGATGAATTATTAATTAGGAATTAAAAATTAAAATACGGTATTGAGAGTTATGAGGATCTCAGATCTAGTATCTCATTTCTCATATCTAAATTAAAAGGAGATAAAATTATGCATGACGGATGCGCAGGAAGTTTCGAGAATGGAAAACAAGTAGTTGACAAAGTAAGAATGATGGGTTTTGCTCAGCAATTAATGCCAATGCCTTTGGATATTGAATGTCATGGCTGTAAAGAAACCTTCACCATGGAAGAATTCGAAGGACATTGTCCGAAATGTGATATGGTACACGGTGTAACGCCTTGTCACGCTTTTGATCCGAACAACATTATGGCGGCAGGTATCGGCTATTAATTTTTTAACTGCAGGGACATGCCATGGCGTGTCTATATGGAATAAGATTGGAAGGAAAATCCCAACAGAGCAATTGTTCTGTTGGGATTTTTCATTTTCAGACAGCCTTCCTGGTGCGTTTTCGCAATTTTGCAATCCGATCGGCATAATAAACCCTCAATTCTTCGACTTCGGGATACCTCAACCTATCCTTCTCCTCAAGGAGAAGAGAACACATCTCCAAATCAGCACAAATCAGAAACTCCCTTTCTCTTTTAAGAGAAGGGGCTGGGGGATGAGGTGTCCTGTTGAATGAGAAGAGAACACATCTCCAAATCAGCGCAAATCAGAAACTCCCTTTCTCCTTTAGGAGAAGGGGTTGGGGGATGAGGTGTTTTGGAAATCCGGATTAGTTTTACATGTATCATCTTCGGGATGCCTCAACCTATCCTTCTCCTTAAGGAGAAGAGAACACATCTCCAAATCAGAAACTCCCTTTCTCCTTTAGGAGAAGTGGCTGGGGGATGAGGTGTCCTGTTGAATGAGAAGAGAACACATCTCCAAATCAGCACAAATCAGAAAACTCCCTTTCTCCTTTAGGAGAAGTGGCTGGGGGCTGAGGTGTTTTGTTTTGCCAATACAGCACCAAAACGAACTTTATTTTTAACTTTTTCTTCCACAATACATTTTTCCCTATCTTCAGCTACTGCAAAAATTAACTGCAACATGAAGAAACGGCTTATCATATTATCGGATTTGTGGGGATTTGAAGAGGCGGTATGGATGCATTCTTATCAAAAGATATTGAATCCGTACTTCGAAATAGAATACTTCGATTCCCGTAAGTTGGTTGATCTTGATTTGTCGGATAATTCGGAAGGACGGCTTCATGCCAGGTTTGTAAACGGAGGAATTGATCGTGGAGTATACAAACTTGGCCTGCAGGAGAAAGAGACCATTATTGTTCTTGCCTTTAGTGTAGGAGGGGTAATTGCATGGAAAGCCGGGCTGAAAGGTCTTAATATCTCCACTCTTTATGCTATCTCATCAACTCGGTTGAGATATGAAAAGGAAAAGCCGGACTGTAAGTGTGTCCTTTATTTCGGAGCCAACGATCGATACAAACCAGATGCAAAATGGTTTCAGGATTTGAATCTTGATTTTAATTTAATAGAAGATAAAGAGCATGAAATGTATAGGGAAGATGATTTCGCAGAAAGCCTTTGTCAAAAAATAATAAAAGAACAAACCGAAGCCGGAAACCAGTTAATAAATTGATTAAACAGTAGAGTTGTAATACGAATATTATTAAAAAAAATATCATGGAAAATAAAGAATATTCTAAAATTTACCGAATTATTCATTGGGCAATAGCTGTTTCTTTTTTACTGTTGTTAGCAACTATATTTTTGAGATCAACTTGGTTGAATAAAAATAATGTGGCAGATATTATACAGAATTATTTGGTGAGTATTGATCTGTCTTTATCGCATGACCAGCTCGTTCGTTTAGCAAAACAAATACGACAACCAATGTGGAATTGGCATTTGTACATTGGATATGTATTGGTTGGGTTATTTGCGGTTCGTTTCACGATTCCATTTTTTGGACAAATGAAAATTCAAAATCCACTGGATAAAAATTTATCAGTAAAAGAGAAAATTCAAAAATGGACGTACATCATTTTTTATGTATGTGTATTGATTTCATTAATTACCGGAATTTTTATAGAATGGGGACCGAAAAGTTTGAAAAAATCAATGGAAGGAATACATGTACTTTCTAATTATTACTTGATTCCTTTTATCGCAATTCATTTGGCGGGGGTTTTAATTGAGGAAGTTACGAGTAAAAAAGGAACCGTTTCGAGAATAATAGGAGGATTGAAAGGTTAGAACCGCATTGGTAAAATTGACAAAGATGAATAAGGAACACATTATAGGCAGAACCGTAGAATTTGTAAAACAAACACTTGCCGATGCTGAAGGCGGGCACGACTGGTGGCACATCTATCGGGTTTGGAAATCGGCAAAAGAGTTGGCTAAGACAGAAAAGGTAGATTTGTTTGTGATAGAGCTGGGTGCTTTGCTTCACGACATTGCCGATTCTAAATTTTACGATGGAGATGAGGAAATTGGCCCGCGTTTGGCCAGAGAATTTCTTTGCTCCCTTTCGGTGGATGAGCAAACCATTCTTCATGTAGAGAACATCATTACCAACATCTCGTTTAAAGGAGGCAGGGAAGTTCAGAAATTTAAATCGCCGGAGCTGGATGTGGTGCAGGATGCCGACCGGATGGATGCCATTGGCGCCATAGGCATTGCCCGGACTTTTAACTACGGCGGGCATAAAAACCGCGAAATATACAACCCAGGCATTCCTCCCAACCTAAACATGACGAAAGAGGAATACAAAAACAGCGATGCGCCAACCATCAATCACTTCTACGAAAAATTGCTTTTGTTAAAAGATAGAATGAACACAAATGCAGGTAAAGCGATGGCCGAAAAACGCCATGCTTTTATGCAGGTATATCTTAATCACTTTTATCAGGAGTGGGAAGGGAAATAAGTTCCAAGGAGAAAGGCAAAAGTCCGTCAGTGGTTTTCATTCCTTACGTTGACTGGAAAGTCGAGAAGTCGAAAGGTCAAACAGTCCAACAGTCAAGAATAAGCCAATTTACTAGTTCTCCCATCTTGAGGGGAGATCCCGACAGGGAGAGGGGTGCTTTGAAAGTTAAAGAGTCTTGAAGAGTCAAACAGTTCAATAGTCGAAAAGTACAAAATGGAAGTGTGGATTATTTTCAATTGCTTTAGCTGTTGCATTGTTTTGGGAAGTCTTGAAAAGTCAAAGAGTTGCTGTTGCATTGTATGGCATAACTCACCTAAATCATAGCCGGTTCCTCCAATTTCAGCCCTGACTCACATGCAAAGCCTGTTTTTGTTCCGAATTACCCTTCACTTCATTAGAAATGATCGATTCTCACATTGCTTGCAGCCTTTTCTCTAAAGAAAAGGCCAGAAATGAACTCGTATTTGCATTGCCGAAGAGAAAATGGACAGTTTGACATGCTCACAAGCCCTTTTTTATAAGGAAATATCCGAATTTGCATTAAAATGAATACCGCCGAAGAGAATTTGATCATATTAACATTCAATTCGCCCATTTCACATCAGAATTGCTCACAATTACATTCAAATCGTTCATTGCCGAAGAGAAAACGCTCAAATTTGCACAAACGAGTTCATTTTTAATCAGAAATCTGCCAATTTGTCCTTCACTTATCAATGCCGAAGAGGAATTACTTGCATTGGTACTGAAATGCACAATGCCGAAGAGGAATCGCTTGCATTGGTACTGAAATGCACAATGCCGAAGAAGAATTACTTGCATAAATCTATTTGTGCTTGAATCACGAAGAGTAATCCCTTCAATTTTCCATTCAATACTTGGTTGCATCCTAAACTTTATAGACAGCATCGAACTATTGATTATAATTTGCTGGATTTGGATTTGTGGAACGGGAATGGGTGTTGTTGCTCTATATTTTTGGCCTCAAATGACCTCGACTAAATATTTGAAATTCGTAAAGATAGATTATGAAGAACAAATAAGTAATAAAGACTTCAAGTTGCTAAGAAAACTTGCAGGTGAACGTATTGGCGAGAAATATGCAGAGCCGGATAATTAAGATTTCAAAAGTGTGGGGTTTGCAATTTTCTTCCTTAGGCACCGGGAGCCCAATAAATTTCAGAAAGACAATCAGACTCAAAAAAAAAGTATAACTTGATTGCAATTGATTTAGGGTTTTAGACAAATTACTGTTAGCTGTACTATAAATAAGAGAATATGATTGAGATCTATTATAAGAATAATGCGATACAGAAATATAAATCGATTGATGAAATTGAATATTTACCAGACAATATATTCAGTATCCGGTTTATTGATTTTAGGAATTCAGATTTGGAACTGATTTCTGAAAAGTTTGATCTTGATTTAACTTCTTTCAGTAAAAAAGAAGATATCGAAATAAGTTCCCATTATATCGATTCACCTGACCAGTTGTCTTTAAACTTTACGATTCCAAGCTATTCTTCCAGTGATTTTTTTGAGGAAAAAGACATTTCCATTCTGATTAAAAACGAAATTGTATTTACATTTCTTTCACCCGATATAGAAGATAGCTTGAATCAATTAACACAATCTATTTATAATTTTGAGAACACAAAAATTGACACCTATCATCAACTTTTCATTTTTCAAATAGGGGTAATCTCCGATTACTATGCTGATATTGTCGAGCTGATTTCAAAAAAAATCAGAGACCTTTTCCAAAATACGCTCAAATCGAAACAATTCAAGGAAAATGACTTGGATTACATTGCCGGATTAAGGTTCAATAATCTTCTTATTCGGGAATCCCTTTCCGAGTTTCAAAGGATTCTTCTTCTTTTAAAAAAGAGCTATAAAAATAAGAACCACACATCCATTAAAATTAGTGAAGAACTAAACGATCTTAGAGTAATAGCAGATTATTTGCAATACAATTTTAATAGATTGGATGATTTGCATGGGAATATAAATTCGAAGATAGAATTGGAACAAAATAAGATTTTTAAAATTCTTACCATCATTACAGTATGCATATCACTGCCTACTTTAATTGCAGGTGTATATGGAATGAATTTTAAATACATGCCGGAGTTGGAATGGGATTTCGGATATCCATTTACTGTTCTGGGTTTAATTCTGAGTTTTATTATCCCATTAGTCTATTTTAAAAGAAAGAAATGGTTTTAAAATCGTATCGAACGAATAACAATACAATCAATAATACTTAAGAATATAAGCAAGTAGATTATAGCTTATAAGACAAATTGGCCTTATTCCAACAAACTTAATCATGACAAATAAAATCAAAATTACAATTGCATTTCTCTGCCTTGCGGCAGGAGTAACTTATCATTTTTATTTCCAGGGCAGGATTGTTATTATCGACGAAGAAATTACGGATTTTCTTTCGGGTTTTTTAAGTGGTGCAGGAGCAAGTATCCTGCTTGTCAGTATTTTCAGGAAGGATAAAAAACAGCTTGCATCAGGTTCTGAGCAGTAAGAAGTAAATAAAAAAGATTGACCTAACAACAACGCGCAAATGGAAAAATCAGTAAACAAAGGAGTTCAGGAATTTATAGACAAAACGGGAGCAAGTGATCCTATAAAGCATCAGATTTTACTTGAGCTGCGTAAGATTGTTTTTGAGAATTTCGCTGATGTTAAGGAACGAATGATGTATGGTGGCATCCTGTTTTCTCTTGACGACGATTTTGGAGGTGTGTTCGTATATAAGAATCATGTTTCTTTTGAGTTTGGTAATGGATTCTTATTTCAGGACCCTGAAAAGCTGCTGGAAGGAAATGGTAAATATCGCCGCCATGTAAAAATCAAATGCCTTGATGAGGTGAAAACAAAGAAGCTTGATTTTTTTGTGAAACAATCTCAAATGGACGAACAATAAATGTTGCAAGAGGGTGTCCGAAAAGTAAAGTTTTATTTGAAAATGTCATGTTGAGCGAAGTCGAAACATCTGTTATTCAAAGATAAAGATTCTTCGTCCCGATTCATCGGGATCAGAATGACAATAAGATTGACCTTTTTGGACACCCTCTTTTTTATTTCACCTGATTTCTCCAGCTAAGATCACAAGCTTCGTTTAAAATTGTATAAACATCATATTCGGTAAGGCTGGTCTTATTTAGTAACTGATCGCGGAAATTATCGGCATACATGTTCATATAACTAAAATCGGCTCCTGAGCCCAATAGATTTCGGGCATAAGGAGTAAATAATTTTACAAGCTCATCCAAAACTTCTTGTCTGGTAGATTGCTTGTTTAGTACGGATAAATTATTCATAATTTATTGTTTTTTATAAGAAAACATTTTGCGGTAGCAGCGTTTGCGTTTGTGCTGAATGTGATCGAATGATTTCCAAAGCTGAATAGCTACATGATTGTTCTCAAGCATTCCGGTTGTTTCCGCAAATTTTAGTCCGTCACTATTTGATGTTTTTAGCAATTCATTCATCAATATGGATACGAATCCCAGTTTTTGGCAGTCGTGATCTACACCAGTCAGCATCAAATCCATTTCGGTAGGATGTTTAAGTGCCTTTTTCAGATGCCACCATCCGAATGGTAATAATTTGCCCTTGGCTTTTTGCAGGGCTTTCGATAAGGAAGGCAAAGCAATAATGAATCCAACCAATTTATCTTCTTTGTTTAAAATGATTTTAACGTATCGGGGATTCAGAATGGGAAAGTATTTTGAAATGTAGAAACGGATTAACTTTTCGGGGAGTTTAATAGAGCCAAACAAATCGGAGAAGGCATCGTTAAAAACCTTAAATATTTTTTCTTTGTAGGGTTCCAGCTCTTTTTTTGTTGTGAAGTTTACGGTTTGCAAATCATATCTTTTTTTGATTAGTTCGGCAACCCGGCTTGCTTTTTCCGGAGTTTCTTCCGGCAGACTGATTCTGAATTCCAACCAGTCAATTTCCTTCACATAAGCCAACCTTTCGAAATGGTTTTGATAGTAGGCAAAATGATAATCGGAAGCCATGGAAGGAAGCCATTCATGTCCTTCAATCAACAAACCGGCATGATCTAAGTTCGAAAATCCCAGCGGTCCGCTCACACCAATCATACCTTCACTTTTTAGCCATTCTTCAGCCACTGCAAAAAGTTTTTCGGAAACTTCATGGCTGTCAACAAATTCCATTCGGGTAATCCGGCCAATTTTCTCACCTTGTTTTTCGATACACAAGTGGTTTACAATGGCGCCTATTCGGCCAACTATTTTGCCATTTTTGTAAGCCAGCCAAAATTTAGCCTTGCAAAAATCAAAAGCGGGATTCTTTTCGGGCAGTAAGAGTTCCAGTTCGCCTGCTTTAAAAGGAGGTACCCAAAATTCATTATTCTTATACAATTTAAACGGAAAGTTAACGAATGCTTTGCGTTGATTTTGATTTTGAACTTCTGCGATTTGGATACTCATAAAAAATATGTTTAGGCGAATTCAGCATCATCAATGATACTCCTTTCCTGAATAGATTTGTGGAAGGCTAAAAGTAAGGAATAATGGCTGTAATACCTACTCGTGAAATTAAAGGGAAATTAAATTTAGAATGTTTATACTTAAGATCAGGCCGGGTTTTTAGTTATGGCTGGTTCTTTGTTTTCTTGTAAACACCCAGGCACCAATAATTGCTGTGAAAGGAGCAACAAGCACCAACCCAAAACTCCCGACCAATGTGTGCAGTATTTCACCTGAAACGTAATTTAGGTTCAGGATATTAATCATTGGGGTTCCGTGTGCAATGCTAATTATATTTTTGGCATATTCTAATATTATTGTAAATTGGTGAATAGTTGTGATAAAAGGTCAAAAAGATATGATAAAAGCAATTTAGAGGGTGTTTTTAGAGGTGAATAAAAAACACTATGAATAATTGAGAATATAATTGAATATAGATAATAGAGACTAGAGTCTTGGGTGTCTTTAAAGTGCCAAGGCATAATTAAAAGATAAATTACATATGCAAAATTTAGTAAATATTCATGGGGTTAAGATTCTAAGTAAAGTGGAACAAAGAAAAATTAGTGGTGGACAGCCAGTATTAAAATCGTGTGGACCTGAGGGAGAATGCCCTTCTGGTTTTTGTTGTCGAGGTGGAGCCTGTATTGATGATACTCCTGTAAATGGAACTATTCCTGCATGCGATCCGATGTAGAAATTAACATCAAAATCCTGCTTAATTTGTAATTATACGTTTAAATTGAAGTACTTCGCTTCAATATAGAATCCATATGTATTTCAAAGTAATATAAGTTTTCTCCAACCTTTGAATTTAATGAGTTATAGAAGCAGTGTAATAGAAATTAATTCGTTAAGAGACTGTTTTTTATTTGAGAGAAATGGTCTCTTGTTTTTTTCTCGTAAACACCCAGGCACCAATAATTGCTGTGAAAGGAGCAACAAGCACCAATCCAAAACTCCCGACCAATGTGTGCAGTATTTCACCTGAAACGTAATTTAGGTTCAGGATATTAATCATTGGGGTTCCTTGCGCAATAAATACCATTAATAAAGCTGAAAATCCGCCTGAATAGGCAAGAAGCAGAGTTGTTGTCATTGTTCCTACAACGGCTTTTCCTACCGAGAAACCTGATTTCCGTAACTGTTTGGCTGTAATGCTGTTGTTTTGTTGGTACACTTCAGCCTGCGAAGCGGCAATATCCATAGCAATATCCATTACGGCTCCTGATGAGGAGATGAAAATTCCGGCCAGAAAAATTTCCGTTAAGTTTAGATATGAATAGCCTGAATAGAGCAAGGTTTCGGAAAACGGTTTAATGGCACCATGAATATTGAATAGTTTTCCAAAGAGTATGGCCATGATACAGGTGACAGCGATACCACTCAAGGCTCCGAAAAAGGCCACAAGCCCTTTTCTATTGGTTCCGGCTACCAAAAAGATGATTACAGAGGTAAGCAAAGCAACGATACCCAGCGAGAGAGGGATTGGGGCATAACCTTTAAGTAATCCGGGCAATAGTAATTTCCAAATAGTGATTCCGGCAAAAAGAAACGAAAGCATTGCCTTTACACCGGTCCATCCTGCAAAGGAAACCAGAAAAAGAACAAATAATCCAAGTAAGAAAGCTTCCAGATTAATTCTGTAATGATCGATTACATTGGCGCTGATTATTTCAGATTTATTCTGATTAAAATTAAGAACCGTGAGTGTTTTATCACCGGGGAAAAAATATTTATCGAATTCCATTCTTCCAATCAACTGATTAAAGGCAGTCAGTTCTTTTCCTTTGAATTTCCCGTTTAATATTTTAATCTGAACTGTTTGCGATCCTGTTTTTAGAATTCCGGTTTCTACAACAAGAGAATTATCTGTTGCTAAAACCAAGGCTTTTACACGTTCTGAATTTTCATAATTATTCTCAGAAAATCCTGTGGGAAGATATAGTATAACTGTACTTAAAATCAGAAGCAAACCAACCAATATAAGATCTGATTTTTGAGGAAGCTGGAATTTGAACATAGTTGTAAAGGTATTGAAAAGTTGAAAGTTTTGAGGAGTCTTGAATGGTCGAAAGGTGAAATAACCATGGACTTTTCGGCTTGATAAAAAAACGCCCTGCTAAGCTGCAGGGCGTTTCATATCTATTTCAGATTTTATTTGTTTTCAATCAGTTTCATCAGGTTTTTAGGAATGTCGATATTGTCAAAAAAACCAGTAAACAAACTTGCTCCGGTACCAATTGAGCGAATAGGTATTGGTGAAGCCGTGTGCGAATAAGATGTCCAGCCGATACCTGCTTTGTGCGATAGAATATGGCAAGCAGTTACGGTAAATGGATCGTAACTTCCGTACAGCAAATAGAACTGATCATTTTTTGTCATTTCATCAGCATAAGTCATACTCTTTTCAAAGGCATCTTTCAATTGCTGCATTTCAAATGGTGATAATTGAAGGCCTTTTGATGCATCACCCAGACCAAAATGTTCTTTTACCAGTTCCAAACCATCAGCAACGCTGTAATTATCTGCATGTTCTTGTTTGTACAAAGCTAATTTATCTGAAAAAGCCTCGTAAGATATGTTTTGGTATTGAAGTAAATTAAAAGACGAGTCGTAATGACTGCCGGCAAATCCCAATGCCAAACCTCCAGTTTCGTGATCGCCGCAAACAAGAATTAATGTTTCTTCAGGATGTTTATTGTAGAATTCCATAGCTGTTGCCACAGCTTTATCGAATTGTAATACTTCTTTTATTACCGAAGCAGCATCGTTGGCATGACTTGCCCAGTCAATTTTTCCTCCTTCAACCATCATGAAAAAGCCATTGCTGTTATCTAAAAGCTGAATGCCTTTTTCGGTAAAATCGGCCAATGAAATATCCGCTCCGTTTTTCTGATCTATTGAATAGGGAAGGGCAGAGCCTGCGGCTAATTTGGGAGCAATAGCAATAATTTTATCATCTCCTTTTTTTAGCTTTTTAAAATCATGAACCGTATTTACAAAAGTATATCCTCTCGATTCAGCAACTTTCATAGAGTTAGGTTCTTTATCTTCAATATCTTCAGTTGCTCCCATTCCAAAATTCGACAGGGAACTTTCTTCTGTTGTTTTGCCATCTCCCTCAGGATGCTTAAACCCACCACCAGCAAAATAATTGAAATCGCTTTTACTTAAATCCAGGCTGATTTTATAATACATGTTTCGGGTAGGCTGATGAGCATAGAAAGTTGCCGGTGTAGCATGATCGATAGAAACCGATGATACAATTCCAACTTTATAGCCTTTTTCTTTTGCCATTTCAGCAATGGTTTTTAATGGCTGCAATCTTTGTGCATCCATCGAAATGGTGTTAATTGTAGTTTTATGTCCGGTAGCCAGTGCAGTACCTGCAGCGGCAGAACCTGTAATGAATCGGTTGAGTGCGTAGGTGGTATAAAATCCTTGATTAGGAAGAGTACTCAACTGTAATTTTTTAATGCCGTTCCCGTTTTCCAAAGATCCCAAGTAGGCTTCTGCCGCATTGGTTTGCGATAAGCCCATACCATCGCCTATAAAATAGAAAATATATTTGGGCGCTTTACTTTTGTAAGAATCTCTTTTGCTGGGTTGAGCAATGCTGTTAAAGGAAATCAGCAGCAATGCAATGGCAAGAATTTGTTTCAAGTTGATCTTGGTTTGTAACATTTTATTTTGTTTAAATTTTACCAAATCTACTAATTAAATATTATTCGTAATGAGTTTAAATAGTTAATTTGATATTAATTTATAGTCGTGTTGTTTTTAAAAATCCCTAAGGTTTTCTTTGTTTCTGGAATTAAATAAATCTTTTCCTTCCGGCGTATAAAGAAAATCAATTTGTTCTTTAAAAAAGTCAATAACTTTGCTGCGAACCACTTTCATGGTAGAGTTTAGCAACTTATTTTCTTCGGTAAAAGCTTCGGGTAAAATTCCAATTGCTGTTGGCAGCCATCTGCGAGGAAACATGTCTTCGTGTTTTCCTCCCGGACGATACTCATTTAGCTCGTTTTGTATTAATTCCAAAGCTGCTGTTTGTCCTTCCTCCGATTCCAAAGTAAGATGGAGTGGTTTTAATCGAGCCAGAACAGCCCCTTTGTTGGGAACCACCAGTGCAATGGTATAAGGATTTTGGTTGTTATAAAGTAAACACTGATCAAGTAATGGTGATTGATCCACAAATGCTTCTTCAATTCCTTCGGGGCTAAATTTCTCACCATCATTGGCAATCAAAAGAGATTTGAAGCGGCCCAGTACATAAAGAAAACCATCCTGATCTACATAGCCCATATCGCCGGTATGCAACCAGCCGTCACGAAGAGTTTCAGCAGAGGCTTTATCGTTTTTCCAGTAGCCTTTCATTACATTACCACCTTTGATCACAATTTCGCCTTTTTCGCCAACAGGAACTGTATTTCCATTGTCGTCACAGATTTTTAAATCCATATTGGGAACAATAAAGCCCGATGATCCTAATTTATGATTGTGGTGGGCATTGGAAGAAATAATCGGCGAAGCTTCAGATAATCCATAACCTTGATACATAGGAATTCCAATTGCGTAAAAGAAGCGTTGCAGTTCAATATCTAACAGAGCACCTCCGCCAACAAAGAATTTTAAGTTGCCGCCAAAATTTTCTCTCACTTTCGAAAAAAGTATTTTGTCATAGAACATGTATATTGGCTTTAGAAACATACGTGTTCCTTTTCCTTTATTCCAGCCGGCATCATTGTATTTGTAGGCTACTTCAAGAGCCTTATTAAAAAGTTTCTCGGCCTTAGGGCCTTTGGCTTTAATTCCTTTTTCGATATTCTTTTTAAAATTTTTAGCCAGAGCAGGAACACTTAAAATAATGTCGGGCTTAATTTCTTTGATATTATTGGGGATATTCTTTAATGCCTCCATAGGCGATTTACCTTGCTGAACAGCAGCAATCGAAGCACCTTTTAGCATGAAGCTGTAAATTCCCGCCGTGTGTGCAAATGAATGATCCCAAGGGAGAATTAACAAGGTTTTAAAGCTGGCAGGAATTTCCATCAAATTCGATGCCTGATACACATTACTCGCGTAGTTGTTGTGTGTAAGAATAATTCCTTTCGGATCGGCAGTGGTTCCGGAAGTGTAGGAGATGTTTGCATCATCATCTGCCGCAATGTTTTTTTGAATCTCTTTAAGTTTGGATTTATCATTTTCAGATAACTCTTCACCCATTTTCAGTAGTTGAGAAAGTGAAATTTCCTTCTCCTGAAGCTCAATATTTTTATCAAGAACAATTATGGTTTCAATATTCTCCAATTGGTCTTTAATTGATCTGATTTTTTCGAGATGATTGTTTGAAACAACAACAATACGGGCTTCCGAATGATTAAGGCGAAATTTAAGTTCGTTTTGAGCATCCAGCTTTACAGATAAAGGAACATTTACCGCACCGGCAAATAAAATTCCAAGCTCGGAGAGCACCCATGCATTTCTCCCTTCGGAAAGAAGCCCGATTCGATCTGCTTTTTGAATCCCTAAAGAAAACAAGCCGGCCGCAAATAGCTGCACCTCGTCGTATAGTGATTGGTAACTAACAGATTGATAGTCTGAATTGGCTTTCTCCCACAGAAAAGGATTTTCACCAAACAGATCAACGCTGTTCTCAAAGAGTTGTATGATAGTTTTCATTTACTTCTATATTGTAAGAATGTTCTTGATTTTTAACGAGTTTCAAAAATAGCTGATTAGCCCGTTTTAAACAAGCTGTATGTATTAAAAAATTGTGAATGTATTTTAGTGCCGCTGCTTTAATATGTAAATAGCTAAAAACCTGCAAAAACTCCTTGATTTTCGTGTGAAGAATATCTAATTTCCCACTCGTTTTATTGAATGAAATTAATAAATGTTTTTTCTAAATCTTTTTCACCCAAAAGCGGGTTTTAGTTGTCTTTAAAGAAAGGATAATTAATAAATTACGACACAAACAACAACAACATACATAAGCCTAAACTAAATGAGTAATCTGGAAAAATATTTTAAAAAGTTTCGTAAAAATACGATTGGTCACGATGCCAGCTTTTATTCCCCATTCGGAAAGCAAAGAATTATTTACGGCGATTGGATTGCAAGTGGTCGCTTATATGCACCCATAGAAAAGAAAATAGCGGAAGAATTTGGTCCGTATGTAGCAAACACGCATACTGAAACGAACGAAACTGGTACTTTAATGACTCAATCCTATCGTCGGGCTCAAGAGTTGATTAAAAAGCATGTAAATGCAGATTCTGATGATGTAATTATTCATGCCGGTTTCGGAATGACTGCGGTTATTAATAAGCTGCAGAGGATTTTAGGTTTGAAAGGTTGTGGAATTTTAGGACGACATGCCTGTCAGAAAGAAAGAGAAAAACCAGTTGTGTTTATTACACATATGGAGCATCACTCCAATCAAACTTCATGGTACGAAACCAATGTTGATGTAGTTGTGATTCCTCCAGGGAATGATTTGACTATTGATCTGAACGAGTTGAGAAATCAGTTGGAGAAATACAAGGAACGTAAAATGAAAATCGGATCCTTTACTGCTTGCTCTAATGTTACCGGTATTGCGACTCCATTTCATCAAATGGCTAAATTAATGCACGAATTTGGTGGGATTTGTTTTATTGATTTTGCAGCCTCAGCACCTTACGTTGAAATTAACATGCATCCTGAAGATGAAATGGAAAAGTTGGATGGGATTTTCTTTTCACCCCATAAATTTTTAGGCGGTCCGGGTTCTTCCGGGGTAATGATTTTTGATTCAAAATTATACAAGAACGAAGTCCCCGATAATCCGGGCGGAGGAACAGTAGATTGGACCAATCCATGGGGGAAATACAAATACGTTGATAGTATTGAAGCCCGTGAAGATGGCGGAACACCTGGATTTCTGCAGTCGATTCGAATTGCTTTGGCAATTGAAGTGAAAAATCAGATGGGTACTAAAAATATTGCTGCAAGAGAAGAAGAGCTTCTCAATTTGGCATTCGATCGTTTAAAAGCAGTTAAAGACGTACATGTACTTGCCGAGAATATAAAGTCACGTTTGGGAATATTGTCTTTTTATGTAGAGTACATTCATTACAATCTTTTGGTAAAACTGTTGAACGACCGTTTTGGAATTCAAGTACGCGGCGGTTGCGCCTGTGCAGGAACCTATGGTCATTATCTGTTGGAGGTAAGTCAGGAACAGTCTGATGCGATCACAAGTGAAATTACATCAGGCGATTTAACTCACAAACCAGGATGGGTACGTTGGTCTCTGCATCCTACAACAACAAATAAAGAGGTTTTGTTTTTTATTGATAGTCTCGAAAAAATTGTGGAGAATTTCGAAGACTGGAAAAATGATTATTCTTACAATCGCAAAACAAATGAGTTTTTCTATAGTGGAAATCAAGAAGTCAAGAAAAAGATTGTTGTTAATGATTTATTCAAATTCTAATAAATTTGTCTCTTCTTTATAGATATGATTTTAATCCTGAGAATTTCTTTTCAGGATTTTTTTATATTTTTGATTTGAATAAAAAATAAAGATAAACGTGTACGATATTATAGGAGATGTTCATGGTGAGGCTGCAACATTGCAGCATATGTTGCTTAGTCTGGGCTATATTGAAGGGGAGGAAGGATATTTTCATCCTGAAAGAAAAGCTGTTTTTGTTGGAGATTATGTGGATAGGGGACCCCATATTTTTGAGACACTCAGAATAATCCGGGAAATGGTTACTGCCGGTAATGCTTTTGCTATAGTGGGAAATCACGAACTGAATGTACTTACTTATTATACCAAAGATAATGATGGTCTGTTTTTAAAAGGGCATAATTTGAAAAACAAAACTCAAATTAAAAAGACCTACGAAGAGTTTAAATTGGATAAGGTGAAACGAAAATCTTATCTGAAATGGTTACGGTCATTGCCTTTGTATTTGGAGTTGGATGGATTTCGTGTTGTTCATGCTTGCTGGGATCAGGAAGCGATAGAACTTCTGAAAAAGGAAAACCCGGAAAATTGTTTGAGTAAGGAGTTTTTAAGAAAAATAAATTTTGAAAGAGGCAAAGTATTTGATGCTGCCATGCTTCTGTTAAAAGGGAGAGAGTTTGCGTTTCCTGATAATTTGGTGCTGAAGGATGATTATGGTTTTAAACGTTCAGCTTATCGGATTAAATGGTGGGAGCCGATGAATGGGAAAAGTTTTGATGAGATTTCATTTGGAAACAGATTTCGCTTGCCCCAATACACCATTCCATCTCAACTCTACTTTGATATTCCACTTTACTCCGAAGATGAATATCCGGTATTTTTTGGACATTATTGTTTGGGAGATAAAGCAGGTGTTGTTCGTAGTAATTTATGCTGCGTGGATGGCTGCATTGCTAATGACGGCGTTTTTGTTGCCTATCGTTGGGATAATACACTTCCATTGAGTCAGAAGAATATTGTTTCGGTAAAAAAAGTTAAGAAATCTTTGGTGAAGTAGACAGAATATTGCTCTCTATTTGTTTCGTTTTTTCTTCCAGTAAATCAGAAATAAAATTCCGGAGAAGGAAAGGGGAATAAACAGGAGTAAAACCATCCAACTATTGGAATCAATAAATGCATAAAGAGTGATTAAAATACTGCTGATTACTAGCAGTAAACCACCCAGTCCAACTTTCCGGAAAGAGATTAGAAAGCCACAGCCATAGGCAATCGAAAGTAGATAAAAGAGCAATGTCCATCCTTCATTGCCAGCAGTTTCCTTACTTAATAAGGCAATAAATTCAGGCACTATAAATAGCATGAAGATACCTGTAATCAGGAATCCGATAATTCTGGCTGCAATAAGATAAAACTGCGATGAATCGTCTTGAAATAACGTGCGTTTTTCCATAGGTTATGCGCTTTCTGATAATTTGCATTTTTAAATTACGGAAATACTAAAATAGAATCAAATTTAATTGCAAATGAGTGGCTTGCATAGATTGTGATGAGTGACTGTTTTTTGCAGTTTAGTTTTTTGTATTCTTAAAGTCTTTTTGCAGCTTTGCTCTATCAAAAGAAATAAACATGGATGAAATAAAAGTGATTGCATTTGATGCAGACGATACCCTTTGGGTGAATGAACCCTATTTCAGAGAATCTGAAATGGAGTTTTGTAATCTGATGAAAAATGGAATGAGCCTTGAGGAGGTTACCGAAAAATTATTTACAACGGAGATTGGCAATATTCCTTTGTATGGATATGGAACAAAGGCTTTTATTCTATCAATGATAGAAACAAGTTTGAAAATCACCAAAGGAAATATTAGTTCCGAAAAAATTCAGTCAATTATTGAATTGGGAAAACGGCAGATGAACAAGTCGATTGAATTAATTGATGGTGTTGTTGACGTACTGGAAAGTCTGCAGGGAAAATACCGATTGATTGTTGCTACCAAAGGCGATTTGCTCGATCAGGAAAGGAAATTGAAAAAATCAGGATTGCTAAAGTATTTTCATCATATCGAGGTGATGAGTGATAAAAGGGAAGATGACTATAAAAAGTTGATTCAACATCTTGATATTCCTGCAAGTGAGTTTTTAATGGTTGGGAATTCCTTAAAATCGGATATTCTTCCGGTACTTAATTTGGGTGGAAAAGCAGTTCATGTTCCATTTCATACAACCTGGGAGCATGAATTGGTGAGCGACGAAGAAATACAAACAGTAGGAATAACCGGAATTCAAAACATCAGGGAATTACTTCAGCTGGTATAAGTCTACTGTATTCTGGTTATTGATAAAATATCGATTCGTTCAACCAGCATTTGTTCATCATCTTTTTGTTGTTGAATTAATTTGACAACGTCCATTCCTTTGATCACTTTGCCAAATGCGGCAAAACCTTGTCCGTCCGGATTACGCATTCCTTCAAAATCTAAATTGGGTTGATCGCCGATACAAATAAAAAATTCTGTTGAGGCCGACCCCGGCTGATTTCTTGCCATGGAAATAACACCATCGGTATGTAAAATACCGGTTTCCTTTGTTGTTTCATGTGCAATTGCCGGCTTCTGATCTACAATAGAATCAAAGAACAATCCGCCTTGAATAACTTCAATTTTAATGTCATTATTAGGTTGGTTATCCATTCTGACCACACGGTAAACGCAAGCATCCTTAAAGACATTGTTGTTCACATTTTCCAAAAAGTAATTGGCAGTAATGGGTGCTTTATCTTTGAAAATTTCCAATTCGATTGTTCCTAGCGTCGTGGTAATTTCAACTTTAGGATTTTGAGCGCTCGCAAAGTCTGCAAGTGTTATAACAGATACAAGAAGAAGATAAATGTGTTTCATGATTCGCGTTTTTCTCATTTCAATATCTCAATTGAATAATCTGTTTAGATCAACCCTCTGGACTTAAATTCAAGATATTTGTTGAGTGTGTTAATTGTTAGATCTTTAGGATTGCTCAATATCGCATGAATTCCATATTTTTCCAATTCTTTTACGATTAATTTTTTGTCGTAAAACTATTTTATGACAATATAACGAGACATTCTAAAAAAAAACAAAGAGGCAGAAAAATTAAATTTCTGCCTCTTTGTGTATTTCTTAGTTTTTTCAGATTATACTCTTGTTTACTATAGTTGATAAACTAACGTTGACGTCAAATATTCTTTTGTAAAAAAAAGTTTATTAATTAGTATCGATTATAGAATCGTCTTAACTCTGCGGTAAGATCGGTGAAAATAGGCTTTGTAAACTCTACAAATAAATCCTGATGAGCAGGAGGGAGAATTGGCTCGCTATGGCAAATATTCAATTCTTCTTTTGTTAAAGCTCTTTCGTCACCATTGTAATTTCCCCATTGGTAAAACCAGTTAAATTGACCACCAAATTGTTTGTTATTTACTTCCTTTTGGTTTTCGAATTCAATAATATGAAGAGAAAGCATTCCTTTCGAAATCACCTCACGTTTGTGAATATGCAATTTAGCTTTCACAATATTGTATACTTTAATTGTTTCGCCATTTTTTAGTTTGGTCGATCCAACTTCAACACTATCAGCGCTTACAACTTGCTTTTCTATATCTGTATCGTGAGTTTCGCCAACTACGAAATCTTCGAAACGCATTCCAATAATCTGATCAGGATATTCCAGTTTCTCTAACTCAGCTTGTTTGGGTGTGTAGAATCGTACAAATCTTCGTTTGATATTGTTGAAGATAAACTGTGTTACCTGATCTTGAAAAAACTCAGCACTCAATTGATATTTTGTGGAGTTCACAGGCACATGATCGATAATCACTTTTAAGGTTGCCATTTCCTCTGCTTCAGCCATTTTATCAGCAACATCTTTGTAGTTGGGAACAAAATTATTGGCTTTTTCGAAATGCGTAAATGCAGTTACCGCATCTTGACGGGTTCCTTTTGCAAGTTCCATTGCGCCTGCTTCATAACATTCAGGCGCTGCATTTTGCCTGGCCATGTATTCTTCTGTCTGGTATTGCTTTGGATTAGGAATAACGCGCAATGCACCCGGGCATCTTCTAATTTCATCAGTCATTCTATTCAAAGTCTGGTAATGTCCAACGGTTTTTGAATACTTAAACGGATCATTCGAAGATAAAAGCGTACTGATTTCCTGCTGATACCAGTTCACTGCCAAAGGATAACTTTCTCTTAAAGTTAATTGAGCCTTTGCTTTATCAGGATTTGATCGTAACCGGTCTACCGATTTAATAACAGCAGAGTAATAATCTCCATTTTGAAGAGCTTTATTTCCGGTGCTGCAGGCTGCAGAAATAAATAGAAGAGCAATAAGTGTGAAGCGTATCATTTTATTCATAGATGTAGGATGTTAGTTTTGATGCAAATTTAATTTTAAAATTGAGAATACGCCGGTAAATTGATAAGGTTCTTTTTTTTTCGGTTTTATTTAGCCCATACAGCAACGGGTTTGCACGAATAGGTTTTTTGCTAAACAAATAGCATACCATTATTTCTGCAGCAGGTTAACTTCGAATCAGATTCATCTGCAAAATAGAATAACAACTTGCAAAAAAGCAGTAGCCCACAAGGTCACCTTTGTGGACTACTGAGAATGTTATTAATTTGGTACAATAATCTGTAACGCTTATTGTAGGATGAGATAATTATTAATTAAGAATGATTTTAAGTATTGGTCTTTTATCAACAAACTCATTTTCTGTTGAAGCAAAAAAGCTTGATTTGTATATTGTTTCGACAACCTGCGATATTTTAATTCCAAAACTACCATCGGAGTTATTTATCATGGCTTGAATTAATGGAGTAATGTCAATATCGGGTTTGTCAATTTTTCCGTTTTCATCTGAAGGTATAATTATTGCTCCGTTCGAAATTGTAGATGGTTGGTTGTTCCAGGTAACTGTAGTTTCGTCCCAGACTTGGTCTACTAATTCAATTTTTAAATCATTTTGGCCACCATAATATTCTTCAAGAGAAGCGATATGATTGTCGGCATAGAATAATGAGAGTTTAGCACTTTTTATCTGTTGTCCTTCAGGAATCTCGCTCAAATCAAATCCCATAAGAAACCTGCAGCTTACCGGATCTCCAGTAAAAGTCCATGTAAAAGCTTGAATAAAAGTTCCATTTTCGTTATTGTCGGGATAGTAACTTGTAAGAGTGGCATCAGTTATTTTGTTGTAATCAAGAGTAAATTCCTTTATCTCTTCGAGATAGATATTCAGAGGCGTTGTTTCATATTGTTTTAATTGTTCCGCCGTATAGGTTTCACTAAACGTTTTATAGCCTGATTTCTCTACTTTTATGCTGTAATTTTGCAGTCCATCATTTATTGTTAACACATTTAATGCTCCGTTTATTTCTTTATTGAGACATTCTTTGTTATTCGCTGTTAATGTAATGTTGGCATTGGTCGCAATTGCAGTTTGGTTGTCATCGAGTGTGTAAATGCCCATTGCAAAATCGAATGTTTTAATGTATCTGAATCCAAACTCAACATAACCAAAGTCAGATGGTTCAAAATTATCAATACGTAATACTTCGGGAGTAACCGTAGTTGTTTCGTTTAAGTTAACCGAAAAGTTAATGGCAAGAGGGTCATTAACCAAATTGGCTAAATCAGAGCCGTCTTTGGGCGTCGCATAGGCTACATTGCCATTGATATCGAGTAGTAAAAACTCTGTTAGTGTGTAGTGTCCAACTTCCAGCAATAATTTATTTGTAATAAAATTGCCGTTAAAACTAATTAGTTCAATTTGTTCCAGTTCGTAAACTAAGTTGCCATTGTCATCAGCAATAGAAACTAAAGCAGACTTTACATTGGTAACTTCGGTAGTTTTTAGCTTGTTTCCAACTGCAGACTTTGTGCTGTTTTCGCTAACTGTCATTTTAAATTCAACCGGGCTTAGAGTTTTGTTGTCTTCAATACTATCTTTATTGCAAGCTGTAAATGCAACTAGTATTAAAAAGATACCTGTAAGAAAATTTTTCGTATTCATAATTTAAATTTTTAATATTTACACTCATATAACAATCAATACCTGTTGTTCCCTAGTGAAATATTAGAAATAATTTATAACACCAACAGTCATGTTTAGGTAAATGGGATTCCTGTTAATGATTTTGTTGTTGGCATTCAATGAAGTACGAGTTCGCCCGCCAGCCATAAAATAGTAGTGTAAATTGTTAGAAAAAAACTTTAGCCCCGTACTTATTCCTACTGATATATCTAGTTTATTAACTGCTTTTGGATTATATGCGGAAAATGGTGAGGTGTAATTTTCTTTCAAAGTGATAGCATAAGTTACGCCCAAAGAGCCAAATACACTCCATTTTGCGTTAATAGGAATTGAGTAATCAATATCGAATGGTATCTCAAGATACGAGGATTTATATTTTTGCCTAAATACAGCCACAGAATCGGTTACAATGGTTTGTGTAATAGGAATAGTGTCGGTGTGTATTATAATTCCCTCAGAACTTTTTTCCTGCCATGTAATTCCTTCCAAATGTGTTTGTCTGGAAAATATTTTGCGGGTTTTCTTTATTGAAAATCTTTCAATGAATTGGGTATACAACAGACCGGTTTTGAATGAAAAACGTTTGATGGTATATCCAAGTTTTATTCCGCCGCCGATCCCATAACTGGCCACACTATTGTTTAATATTTGAACCTCTTCGGTACTGAGTGTATCACCTTTGCTAAAACCAGGTGAAATGCCTAATTCTTTTTTTATCTGAATGGAATAAAAGTATTTGTTTGCTGAGGGTTTATCTGTTGAAGTGTTTTGTTCTGCAATGTTAAGACATGAAAGCCTGAGACTATCGGAAGAGCAATTTTGGTTAACTGCTAATTTTGCGGAAATTAGAAAAATGCGCACCTCGTCTACTATAGAGTCAGTTGCAAGAGGTGTTGCTTTTAAAGTATCTGTTATTATATTTTTGTTGATATCAAGAGTAGGTTTGTTCGCAGTATCCAAAAGAGGACTACGATCACAAATATTTTTCTCTGATTGAATGATATTTTTCGAAATTGCTACATGCTTATTGGCGGATAGCTGACTTGTTTCGGGTTTTATTAAAACTTGAATGGATTTTGCAACAGGGGCAGTAACTTTAAAAAAAACCACTTGATTGTCAATTACTTTATAATTGTTGCCAGACTCCTTACAAATTTTTTGTAAAAGAGTGTTGATGTCAGCATCTTTAACATCAATACTCACTTTTTGAGCGTTTTTCATTATGGAAGTGTTGTAGACAAAAGAAACACCACTTTGTGTTTCAATAGCTTTTATTACTTCTATCAATGAGGTTTCGTTAAGTTGCAGGCTGATATTTTTATTTTCTAAATTTGTTTGGGCGAAAGTGAAGGAATGAAAAAAAAGGAAAAACACCAGGCATGAATTTCGGGTAATTAGCAAATTGTAAATTTTTAATGTGAGATTTCAGGTTGAATATAATTTGGTGGAGGTATTATTTCTGCAGGTTTGTATTAACATCCGTCTCCTTTTAAAGTGAGGGTACCGTTATTTATTAGCTCTAAATTAAATGATAAACAAATTATTTTAAGAACTGATTCCAGACTTGATTTTTCGAAATTTGCACTAAGTCTGCAGTTTTTGATGTTTTTAACATCAAGCTGAATATGTACCTTGTAATGATTATTGATGTCATTAATAACCTGCTGTAATGGGCAATCGTCAAAAGCCAATGTTTGGGTCAACCAGGAATTGATATTGGAATTCTTTTCGGCATGAGATTTATGAAGTGTTTTATTAGTTTTGCTGTAGACAATCATGTCACCGGGATTTAGTATATCCAATTTGCCTTTCTTATCATAAACTTTCACCTGCCCGGATGTTACATAAACGTTAATTTGTTTGCTGTTTATGTAATTGCTGACGCTAAATGAAGTTCCGGTCACTTCTACGAAAAGCCCGCTGCAATCTACAATAAACGGAAGGTGGGTATTTTTTTTAACTGAAAAGAATGCTTCACCATTAAGCTGTACAGTGCGATTTTTGATGCCGTATTTATTTGAGTACTGCAAAGAACTATTTTTATTTAAAGTTACAATTGAGCTGTCGGGCATTAGTTTTTCAGAAAGGATACTGTTTGTTGAAGAAAGTAATATCTGTTTTGGTTTATCCTGAATCAAAAAGGTAATAATAGCTCCAAGTACAATTATCCCTGCAATTTTTAGAACTCTTCTTAATTGCATTGCAGGCTTTGGTTTAACTGTATTTTCTTCTTTAATATTTGCTTTCGAATAAATTTGTTTAAGCGCTTTTTCTTCATCAATGCTTTCGTAAAAAAGAAGGGCATCAACGGTTTTTACTGTTTGCTGCATACCGAGAAATACTTCTTTAAATTGATCGTCGGTTTGCAGCAGATTAATTACCTTCTGTCTCTCGGCTTCTGAAGCATGGTTGCTTAAAAAGCGGGAAATAAGAAGTTCGTTTTCTGTATGTTTTGTATTACCTGACATTTTAAGAAGAGATTTATATAGTTATAACAATGCAAGTTGCTGATACCATAGTGAAAAGCATAAAAAAAAGTAAAAAAAGAGTTGAATTCAAATCCTCCCGTAATAATTTTAAGGCTTTACATATATGATATTCAACACCTTTAATGCTTATGTTGAGCCTGTCTGCTATATCTTGGTAAGAGAGTTCGAGTTTACGGCTCATAATGAAAACACGTCGCGTTTTGTCGGGTAGTTTTTTTATGGCCTTCCTTATTTCTTTTCTTATCTCATTTTGGTTGATCTCTATCCCATGGCAGTTGCTAAGGCTTTTCAGGTTTTGTATACTATTTTCGTCGTAAGTATCATACTTTTGTTTTTTCAGAAAATTGAGTGATTCGTTTAGTACAGCACGGTACAAGTAGCTGCCAATATTATCAGAAAGGTTAAGCTTTTCGCGTTTTTCCCAAATTTTAACAAACACGTCCTGTACTATTTCTTCTGCAATATCATTACGGTTAGTAATTTTAAAAGCGTGAAAACATAGTTTTTTATAATACTCCAGGTATAAGCTCTTGAAGGTGGCAATATCGCCTTGCTTAATTTTATAGACAGAGGAGAGGTTCGTATTCATATATTATCATAAAAGTTTTGCAATATAAGTTAAATATGGGAAATTGAAAAATCAAAAAAATTATAATTTCAGTTTCATATGACGTCATATTGGCTGTCTGTTTACATGAAAATTTTTCCGTGTAAATTGCAAATAAGCTATCTAACATGGAGAATAAGCAGAAGTAATTGATCATTTCTGTATCCGACAACGGAGTTGGAATGAGGATATGGATAAATTGTTTTGGCTTGAACATAGCCATTCAACATGGAAAACGAGTAATGAGAAGGGGACCGGGTTTGGATTGTTACTTAGAAGTTTATTGAGATGCACGGATGTGAAGTACAAGCTGAGTGCAATCAAGAGAAAAGTTGTACGTTTAATTTTATGATATCACTTAATTGATAATTACCAGCAAGCCAAATAAATGGCTTACTGGTCAGTTTTATAAACACTTCAGCAGTTGTCAAAGCACTAGTCAATCGGCAATGAAAAATAAAACATAGAACCTTTTCCCTGATTACTTTCTACATTTATCTGGCCTTTGTGACCTTCTACAATTTTCTTAACAATGGCAAGTCCTAACCCATGGCTTGCTTCACCACCTGTAGGTTTAGTGCTGGTCTTTTGAAACATCGTAAAAACATTTTCAAGTTCTTCTTTAGGAATACCTTGTCCTTGATCAATAATTTGGGTGATTATCTGATCGTCTTTTTTTAATACTTTGATTTTTATCTTAGAATCAGGATAGGAATACTTGATTGCATTTCCAATAATATTATTTAAAACTTGTATAATTTGCCCTTCGTCAACAGACAATAATTGGTGTTCAATTTCAGACTCAACAGTAATTGAGATATTTTTCTTTTGAGCAAAAAAGCTATTGGTTTTAATGTTCCGATGAATCAAAGCTATATAATCAATTTCTTTTCGTTTCAGATCCAACTTACCCGATTCAATTTTTGAAATGTCCAGTAGATCGTTTAGTAAATACAGTAAATTTGAACTCTCCGTATGAATTAGTGAAGCAAAATCTTTATGCTCTTCATTTTTCATTTCATCTTCCAATAATTCCGAAAAGCCTTGTATTACACCAAGCGGACTTCGTAAGTCATGGGCTACGATACCAATAATTTCGTTTTTTTGTTCATTAAGAACTTTCAACTTAAGACTCTTTTCTTCCATTTGTTCAATTAAAACATTGATGAAAAAAATCAGGCGGGAAAGAATTCGGTTGTGTTGATTTGTATATGGATCTATGAGGGTATGCTTTTTTAATGTGTCATTGGAGGATTCGGCTTTTGTTATTGGTTCTCCTTCTCGAAATCCAACAGTCACCATTGAAGAATTAAGTAAGGCATGAAATGAGTTATTCGAAAAAAATTCACCAAATGTGTAAAAACCAGCAGTTGGGGCGATAGCATTAAAAGGCAATGTTTCAAAGTCAACTTCATCCTGCATTAAAAATCTTCTGCAAATACAAGTGTATATAAAGATAGCTTCAGGTTTAAAATTACACATTTGGTGTTGCAATACAGCTGATTCTTCTTTAATAGTTTGAGGATTGCCGTATCCAATACGAAATTTTTCACCTGCCTTTACATCTGCTACCATTTGTATGGACTGATCATCTTCATTCACAAAAAATGGAGTTCGGGCAATTTCGTGATTATTCCGGGTTATTATAAAAGGAAATTCTAGGCTGTTTTGAAAGAAATTGCTGTCGGCTTTAATTCCTAAATATTTTTCATAAACCGAAAACGCAGGCATATTATCAATGGTTTTAACCGCCACATCACCTACATCGGTTATTGTCATTTCTTTGCTCAGAGGTTGCCAACCAAGACAGGTTGACAATTCAATTTGTAAATTGTTCCCTGAAAAACAAACTGCAACAACGCCTTCTTTATAGCATTGTTCCCCATCGAAAACCAATGTTTCGCGCTCATTTGCATAATCACCGGCTCCACCGCCAAAAATTGGAAAATCGAGACTTGAAGTTGCCAGAGTGTTAAATATTTTCCCAGAATCGTTGGCGATAGGTGTGGAAAGTAATAGCATTCCCTTAATTTTATCATCCAGCAGTTTTGTGTTTCTAAGCAGTGCATTGCCAACCTTCTCTTCCTCTCCTAATTGGCAGCTGTAAGAAAATAAATTTAGCTTTGCGCTTTCGAAAAAGGAAAACAAGACAGCTGTTGAATTTGTGAAAATTCTACCTTCTGTAATTTCTCCCACTGATGTAGCTCCGGTAATTACAGCGTCAGGGTAAACTTCTTTAATTGTTTCACCTATTGTCAAATACCAGTCTGATTTATTATGAGCTGAAAATACTTGCACCAGAAGAGATTGATATGTTGTAGAATGGCTTATCTCATTAGATTGTAATATCTTTTTAAGATCACTAATATCTGATATTTTGAAATTGTGTTGATGCATGTTTTTGCTTTTTATGTGAAAAACGTATACAAGTTACCTCTTAAAAATTTAATAATTTCGATAGCTAAGCTGGAACATATCAAAAGATAATGGTTAAATTTTTTGTATCAAACTTTTTCAATAATTGAGATTGGTTCTTTACAGATTTATGGATGGTTTCTTTTATGATAGCAAAAGGAGTGGAGGGATTCGATCTCTTCACGAAAGAAACATTTATCAAAATCATTAAATGTAAATTTTATTGATGGTAAAAACCAATATAAATGTATTCTTTATGTGATAGTGATTGTATTTACCAACATAAATTGTTTGTGTTTGAATTGTTTTTTATATATTTATGCGAGATAATGCCAACATTAAATACATATAAAAACATTAGTGATGGAAAATACCAACAATAATTGGGTTTCGATGAGTGATAAGGCAATTATTTCTACAATTGGCAGGTATGTAAAAGAGCAACGTTTGCTTCAAAATAAAACACAGGCAAAAATTGCTGAAGCGGCTGGAGTTAATCGCTGGACCGTGAGTCAACTGGAGAAAGGGGAAGCTGTTTCATTGATTTCATTACTCCAAATTCTGCGGGCTCTTGACTTACTGCATGTACTCGACAATTTTAAGCTTGAAACTAAGTTAAGTCCATTGGAACTGGCTAAGTTGGATAAGCAAAAAAGACAAAGAGCCAGAGGCAAGGATGATAACAAGCAAAATGAAAGCGAATGGTAGAAATAAGAACGGCATATGTAAAAATTTGGGGACAGACTGTTGGGGCTGTAGCCTGGGATGAGAATCAGGGGCTGGCCAGTTTCGAATATGAACCTAAATTTAAATCGAAAGGAATTGATTTAGCACCAGTCAAAATGCCGGTTCAATCCAGTCAACGCATATTTTCATTTCCTGAACTCAGGCCTTCAAAAAACAGCGAACACGATACATTTAAAGGTTTACCTGGTTTATTGGCCGATGTGTTACCCGATAAATATGGAAATCAGCTGATTAATGTTTGGTTGGCACAAAATGGTCGCCCGGCTAACAGTATGAATCCAATAGAACAACTCTGTTTTATTGGAACAAGAGGAATGGGAGCGCTGGAATTTGAACCCACACAACTCAACTCTAATAAAAACTCTTTTCAGGTTGAGATCAATGGTTTGGTTGATATTGCACAAAAAATGCTCGGAAAGCGGGAAGATTTTGAAGCCAATTTGAGTGAAGATGAACAGCAGGCAATGATGGAGATCCTAAAAATTGGAACATCAGCTGGTGGAGCAAGACCCAAAGCCATTATTGCCTACAACAAAAAAACGGGTCAGGTTCGCTCCGGACAAGCGAATGCTCCCAAAGGTTTTGAGCATTGGTTAATAAAGCTCGATGGTGTAAGTGATGCTCAATTTGGAAAAACCATTGGTTATGGAAGAATCGAAATGGCCTATTACAACATGGCAAGGGACTGTGGAATAGAGATGATGGAATCTGACTTATTGGAAGAAAATGGCAGGGCACACTTCATGACCAAACGATTCGATCGGGAAAATGGTTCTCAAAAACACCACATTCAAACTTTCTGTGCAATGCAGCATTACGATTTTAATGAGGTAGGAAGTTTTAGTTATGAGCAATTGTTTCAGACCATGAGAACACTGCGCTTGCCATATCCTCAAGCAGAACAGATGTATCGAAGAATGGTATTTAATGTGATTGCACGAAATTGTGATGATCATACCAAGAATTTTGCTTTTAGATTGAAAAAAGGAGAAAGTTGGGAGCTGGCACCCGCATACGATATTTGCCATGCCTACAGGCCCGACAGTATTTGGGTGAGTCAGCATGCCTTAAGTATTAATGGCAAAAGGAAAGATATTACGAGAGAAGATTTAGTCAGCTTTGCAAAAGCAATGAATATTAAAAAAGCAGAAAAAATTATTGCTGAAATAAACAGTAAAGTGCAAAATTGGAATAATTATGCCGATGAAGTAAGTGTTGATTTTAAACTTCGGGATGCAATTAAAGGAACACTATTGAATTTTGAGAATTAGAAACCACTTAAAATGCTTACCGATATTAAACCAAATAAGAAAAAATGAAAAATTTACTGCTGTCAATTGTATTCATAGTTTATGGATGCATGGTATTTGGCCAGAAAACCACATATGAATTAAAAACAGACATTAATTACTACAGCGATTCCATAAATTCGGGTGATGCTTACATAAAAGAGCGTTGTGTTTTAGACATTTACTATCCGGTAAATGTAAAAGATTTTGCGATTGTAGTCTGGTTTCACGGAGGAGGGTTAAAGGCTGGTAATAAGGAGTTTCCTGCAGTATTAAAAGAGAAAGGCGTTTGTATTGTTGCGGTTAATTACCGTTTATATCCAAAAGTAAATGCGCCAAAATACATCGAAGATGCGGCGGCATCGGTAGCGTGGGTTTTCAAAAATATAAACAGTTTTGGCGGGGATTCAAACCTGATTTTTGTTTCGGGACATTCTGCCGGTGGATATCTTACCAGTATGATTGGTTTGGATAAGAGGTGGCTGAAACCCTATGGGATAGATGCGAATCAAATTGCAGGTCTGATTCCATTTAGCGGTCAGGCCATTACCCATTTTACGGTTCGTGAAGAACGGGGAATAGCAGGAACGCAACCAGTTGTTGATGATTTGGCACCACTTTTTCATGTAAGACCGGATGCTCCGCCTTTACTTCTAATTACCGGCGACCGGGAACTGGAATTATTGGGACGGTATGAAGAGAATGCATATTTAATGCGAATGATGAAGGTTGTTGGCCATAAAGAAACTAAACTTTATGAATTGAATGGTTATGGACACGGAATGACTGAACCAGCTTTCCCTTTGCTGTTAAATGAAGTGCAAAGAATTGTAGAAAAGAAAAAAGAAGAGGCTAAATGATGACATCAAACTTCGATTTTTCAATAGTAAAGGAGCATGTTTACGACAAATGTGCTTTCGAAATCACGAACTTTGTTTTGGAAAAGGAAAGCAAGGAATATAATGCCTGCGCATTCAAAATCAATAATTTTTTGGCGATAGCAAGAAAAGCAAAAATTACTCCTGCAAAAACAGGACAATTTGTTACCGTATGGAAAAGGGATACAAATGGGCTGACACAAGCTTTTAGTATCTCCGATGGAATCGATTTTTTCATCATAAACACTCGCTCAGGCAGCTATTTTGGACAATTTATTTTCCCTAAATCAGAATTGGTAAAACAAGGCATTATTGCAACTGACCGAAAGGATGGAAAAAGAGGATTCCGCGTTTATCCACCTTGGGATAAGGCAAATAGCAAGCAGGCAGAAAAAACACAAAAATGGCAGTTAAAATACTTTTTGTCCGTTGATATTGATCAGCCTGTTGATTTAGATCGGGCAAAATTTCTTTATTCTAAAACGGGGGAGTCAGAATTGAGGGAGACAAATCAAACCGTTAATGTTTGAATCGAAAACCCATTTAGAGAATCCAACTAAAAAAGCTTTACTTTTGGCATCTTAACAAAGAGTAGGATGGTGACGAAAAGAAAGATTGAATTATTAGCGCCGGGCGGAGATGTTGATTCCATAAAAGCAGCGATATTGGCCGGTGCAAATGCGGTGTATTGCGGACTGGATCAGTTCAATGCCCGGAATAGAGCTGTCAATATTGGTTTTCAAGATCTGCAGGGCATTTTGCATTTGGCTCACAGCCACAATTGTGAAGTTTTTCTTACACTCAATATCATTATCATAGAACGCGAAATTCCGGCTCTGATTAGTTTGCTGAACAAGTTGGTAAATACCAGTATTGATGGTGTAATTGTGCAGGATCTGGGAATGCTTTATCTGCTCAAAAAGTATTTTAAATCACTCAATGTTCATGCTTCTACTCAGTTGACCACTCATAACGAAGGGCAGATAAAATTCCTGAGCAAACTTTCTGCAACCCGGGTAAATTTATCCCGCGAGTTGAATATCCATGAAATAAAGCATCTGACATCCGCAGCGCATAAGAACAATGTTTTAACAGAGGTGTTTGTGCATGGTTCCAATTGCATCTCCTTTTCGGGACTCTGCTATATTAGTTCTGTTTTAAGTGGGAATTCGGGCAACCGCGGTCGTTGCAGTCAACCTTGCCGCGATCAGTACAAGACTACTGCAGCAGGCAAAGAATACCCGCTGAATTTAAAAGACAATTCGGCCTTTTTCGATCTGAAGGAATTGTACGATGTCGGTGTTGATTCCCTAAAAATTGAAGGAAGAATTAAAAAGTGCGATTATGTGTACACGGTGGTGGATGCCTGGAGAAAGCAACTCGATACTTTTTACTCACAAAGCAAAATTGGCACGGATGATAGCCTTTTGTACAAAGTTTTTAACCGCAGCTTTTCAAATACTTTGCTAAAAGGGGAGATCAGCAAAAGCATGTTCATCGATAATCCCCGCGATCATTCCATCAAGCATCTTTCCGAAATTAATTTGTACGCTTCCGCTGATGAGGCAGAAGTTGGGCAGTTAAAATTATATCAGGAAAAGGAAGAGATAAAAGCAATGGTTGAAGCTAAGATCAATCAGGTGAGTGCTGAAAAAGCGCCTTTACAAATTTATCTTTCCGGAGAATGTGGCTCTCCATTAAAAGTTTCTGTAAAAACACCGGAGGCAGGCTTTGATATATTTTCGGAAAGCAATCTGTTCAACAAGGGCACAGAGGTGTTGACTGAGGCTATGGTTTTAAAGCGATTCAAAGCTTTTAACGACACCGAATATTTTATAGAGGAGTTGAATTTGGAAGGCATAAAGGCTGAGGTTTATATTTCTTTTAAAGAGCTTACTTCACTTAAGAAAAAAATCCTGTTCATTTTAAATGGATCGAAAGAAACTGTTGTTCCGGTTACTCTTCCTGCCATAAAGAATCCTGAAAAGGAGATTGATAAACCGAGGCTTTCAGTATTGATTTCTTCTGAAAAAGATGAGTTTCTTGTTAATGAAACCAAAGCCGACATCTATTTTCAGCTGCCCAATAGTTTTAAGGGCCAATGTTCTCACTTTGTAGATTTCTTTGCAAAGAACAAAAATTTGATTCCTTACTTTCCTTCGGTGATTATTGGGGAAGATTATACTGCGGCGGTCGAATTTCTGAAACAGCTAAAACCAAAATTGATTGTCACCAATAACACCGGCATAGCTTACGAAGCTTATCAGTTGGGAATAGATTGGATTGCAGGTTCGCAAATTAATATTGCGAATTCGTATGGCCTGCTGGCTTTAAAAGAGGAATTGAATTGCTCCGGGGCGTTTATCTCGAATGAGTTGAACCAAAATCAGATTAAAAACATAAAAAAGCCGGTAAATTTTAAAATTCACTACAGCATTTATCATCACATTGTACTAATGATCAGCAGACAATGTTTGTTTCATCAGGTAACTGGTTGTGAGAAAAACCGGGTGGATGATACATGCATTCAGCAATGCGGGAAATCATCATCCATCACCAATCTGAAAAACGATTCGTTTTTAATTGAAAAATCAGAAGGAAACTATCATACCATCTACAATCAGAACAATTTCCTGAATACAGACATTCTAAATGAATTGCCAGCTGTTTTTTCTTCTTTACTGATTGATTTACGAGATGTAAAAACCGAGAGCAAGCTATTGATATCGAAATCAGAAGTCATTCAGCTTTTTGAAAATCTGCTTGACGGAAAAGCAGATTCTGAAACGAAAGTGAAGGAAGTGATTCAATATACCACCAACCGACAATACAAAAAGGGAATTTAGTTGTATCCTTAAAAGGAAAGAGCAATCTTTGCACAATCAAAAAAACATAGCCTTAATCCGATATCCGCAGATAGAAATAATGGAAGAGAGTCAAAAACCACAGCATAAAGTAAAGCCTAGATTTCAACCCAGAGGTTGTGCCATTCTTCACGAAGATCAGGATATAATTGTTGTTGAGAAAGTGAGTGGTTTGCTAACCATGGGAAGTGATCGTGAGCGCACGAAAACAGCTTATCAGCATGTAACGCATTACGTAAAAAAAGGAAATCCGCGATCGAAAAACAGAATTTTTATTGTGCATCGTCTGGATAAGGATACTTCAGGCGTATTGGTATTTGCCAAAACAGAAGCGGCAAAAATATTTCTGCAAACCGAGTGGCAAAGTTTCAGTAAAACATACATTGCTGTTGTTGAAGGAAAGCTGGACAAAAAGGAGGGCATTATAGAATCGTACCTGACCGAGAACAGCATTCACAGGGTTTTTTCTGTTAAAAATCCGAACAAAGGGAAGTATGCAAAAACCGGTTATAAGGTCATCAGGGAATCGAAATACTTTAGTATGCTCGAAATAAACTTGTTTACCGGCCGTAAAAATCAGATTCGCGTTCATTTCTCCGAACATGGACATCCGGTGGCGGGCGACAAAGTTTATGGAATAAAAGGAAAGGGAGTGAAGCGCTTGGCTCTTCATTCGGCATCGCTTACCATACAACATCCTTTTACTAAAAAAGAGATGACATTTGAAACAAATACTCCGGGTTTCTTTAAACAACTTATGAAATAAACAGGAAATAAAAAGGGTGAAGGGTAAAACAGTCCGGAATGCCTTTACAATCTTTTCGGGACTGTCCGCCCGATTTGCGGAATGTCTGCCCAAAATAGGACAGTCTCAGCCCGATTCGGAAATCTTTCACCACATTTATTTTTTCGCCATTCTCCTTTTCCCATCATGCATCTCTGTTTTGGGCTTGTAACAATTTCTTAACAATAAAGCTGTGTTTTTTTATTATTTCATAAAATAGGTTAGGCTATAAGTTAACAGGCGCAGTATATATTTATTGTATAAATTAATCTGTTATTTATGCCTAAAAGCAAACGCGAAGTAGATGTTTTGGTTCTTTCTGATATTCATTTGGGAACCATGGGATGTCGGGCCGAAGAACTGTTGAAGTACCTAAGTTCGATTCAGCCTAAGAAAGTAATTTTGAATGGAGACATTGTTGATATCTGGCAGTTTAGCAAACGATTCTGGCCAAAATCACACATGCGCATCATCAAGCATTTTACCTCTTTTTTATCCAAAGGGATTCCTGTTTATTACGTTACCGGAAATCATGATGAATTGCTTCGGAAATTTGAAGGTTTTACCTTGGGAGGTTTAAGTATCGTGAATAAAATCGTTTTGAATCTCGATGGAAAAAAGGCGTGGATATTTCATGGCGATGTTTTCGATGTTACCATGCAGTATGCCAAATGGCTGACCAAGTTAGGATCTATTGGTTATGATCTGCTGATTCTGATTAATTCGGCTGTTAACTTTTTTGCTAAAATGTTGGGCAAGGAGAAGGTGTCTCTATCTAAGAAGATCAAGAACAGCGTGAAGTCGGCTGTGAAATACATTAATAATTTCGAGGAAATTGCCGGAGATATTGCCATAACAAAAGGCTACGATTATGTAGTTTGCGGGCACATTCATCACCCTGAAATGAAGGAAATAAGTAATAAAGAAGGGGCAACAATGTATCTTAATTCAGGAGATTGGATTGAAAGTTTGAGTGCTCTGGAATATCACCAGGGGAAATGGAGTATTTATGAGTATAATGAAGATGAAAATGCCAGAGATGTAGTTCCTGATTTGGATAGTTACAAGCTGGATGATTACGATAAAATATTCAAGGAGATGCTCACTGAATTTACATCCAATAATAAGCTTATTGCATCCTAGTTCGTTATTACAAGCTTTCTCTTTTCTATATTATACTGAATCAATGAAAATACTATACGGAATTCAAGGTACCGGCAATGGACATTTAAGCCGGGCAATTGAATTAATACCTCATTTAAAAGAAGAGGCCGAAGTCGACATTTTAATTTCCGGTCTTCATCACGATTTGGAATTTAAACATCCAATCAAATATAAAAAGCAGGGACTGGGCTTCTTTTTTGGTAAAAGCGGAGGTGTTGATATTTGGAAAACCATTCGAAAATTTAATGTTTACCGTTTTATCCGGGATATAAAATCACTTCCGGTTGAAGAGTACGATTTGGTAATCAGCGATTTTGAACCGGTTACAGCATGGGCCTGCAAACTGAAAAAGGTATTCTGTTTAGGGCTTAGTCATCAGTCAGCAATGCTGAATAGCAGAACTCCTTTGCCCGGAAACATAGATGCATTCGGATTTAAAATCTTAAAATACTATGCTCCTTGCTCACAAAATTTAAGTTTTCATTTTAAAGAATACGGGCACAACATGTTTACACCGATAATACGAAGGGAAATCCGCAAATTGGAGGTGCAGAACAAGGGCTTTTATGTGGTGTATCTGCCGGCTTATTCCGATGAGAAAATAATCTCAGTGCTGTCGCAGTTTTCATCTACAAAGTGGTTGGTTTTCTCAAAACACAGCAAGCAGGCATATCAGAAAAATAATATAAGCGTAAGGGCGGTTAATTCAGAAGAATTTATTGAAGGATTAAAAGATTGTGAAGGTGTTCTTTGTGGTGCCGGTTTCGAAACACCTGCCGAAACCATGCATTTGGGCAAGAAGTTGGCGGTAATTCCAATGAAGAATCAATTCGAGCAGGTTTGTAATGCCTATGCATTGGAAGAATTAGGAGTTCCCGTTTTTTATGATTTGGAGGAATACAGTATTAAATTAATTGGGCATTGGTTAAAAGAAAAAGAAAAGTCTGTTCGTATAAATTACCCCGATAACGCACGAAATGTAATCAAACATCTAATGAATCATTTCACGGTAAATATTTAGGTTTTCTGTTCATATTAAGCATTTTATTTCTGTTTAATTGATAGAACAGAACTTTCAAATATATTGGTTTCATGGGCTTTTTATTGTATTTTTCCCGAATTAGGAACAATAAAAATTACCATATGTCCGAATTTATAAATAACAATCAGGCAAGAGTTAATTCGTTATATGACTTTTGCTTTCAGCTGATAAATGGAGCAAAAGGTACCGGATTAATCAAAAAGCATCAAACGGCTATCGACCAATTAACACCAAACGATATTGTTTTGGTAGTGCATCGTTTGGTTGAGGCAAAACTTCCGATGGAAGATCTTAAGATAGGGATCAATAAAGCACTCAACGTATTTCACAGGCAGATACATAATCATCCAAAGCCTGATGTGGACCCGACTCATTTTTTGGGCATTATGATGCAGGAAAATGCTGAGCTGGATACTCGCCTGAAGGAAATTAAACCATTGGCAAAAAGCATCAATACCATAAAAGATGAGGTGAAATTGGCTGATGAATTGTCTTTCCTGAAAACTAAGATAGAAGCCTTGGCTGAGATGGATAAGCATTACCAGCGCAAAGAAAATATTTTCTTTCCTTATTTCGAAAATCAGTTTCCCGATTACAAATGTTTGGGTGTAATGTGGTCCATTCACGATGATATCCGAAGAGTTCAAAAGCAATTGACTGCAGAGCTTACATCCAGCTTTATCAATCTGCAATTGATTAATAAATTGTTGGGTGATTTGTTCTTTTTCATGTATGCCATTATTTCAAGAGAGGAATATTTATTGTTTCCGGTGGCATTAAATGCCGTTTCGGAGGAATTGTGGGAGGAAATGAACGAACAAAGTCATGAAATTGGCTTCAGTTTTATCGAAGCTCCCAAACTGGTGAAAAAGGAAAAAAAACAAGAAACAAACAAGCGCGAAATGGCAGGAAATAAATTAGATATGGATCAATTGGGAGATGCAGTACTTAACTTTGAAACGGGACTAATGACTTTGAAACAAGCGATGATGTTGCTGAATCATTTGCCGGTTGATATTACCATGATTGATGAAAATGACCGGGTGTGTTTCTTTTCCAATCCGAAAGAACGCTTTTTCCCCCGCTCGAAAGCGATCATTGGAAGAACGGTACAGAATTGTCATCCACCCGAGAGCGTTCATGTGGTTGACGATTTGGTGAAAGCGTTTAAAAGTGGTGAAAAGGACAGCGAATCGTTTTGGATTCAGATGAAGGGGAGATTCGTTTTGATTCAGTATTTCGCTTTACGCGATGAGGATAATGCTTACAAAGGCTGTATTGAAGTCAGCCAGGATGTAACTGATATCCGCAGACTGGATGGCGAAAAACGCTTGATGGATTAAGAATAGTTACAAAGGATAGATGCCAAATATTAAATTCTCTGTGTTTCTCTGAGGTGTATTGTTTTCTGTTATTGATCAAAGAAGAACAAGTCCTGCTGGTGGATAAACTTTAAAAAGCCTGCAATTCATAAAGATTTGCAGGCTTTTCTCATATTTTGAAAGCAGGGTTTAGAGTCTGCTCATAAATTTCACAGGATCGATGATGTATCGAATATGAGATGCGTTTCCGATGTTTCCTCCCTCGTCAGAAGCTTCAATTTCGAAACTTAGTTTCTTGCCATCTACTTTTACCAATTTAGCGGTGCAGGTAATTAAAGCTCCAACTTTACTGGCTTTGCTGTGTTTGGTGTCAATTTGAATGCCGACACTATCGGTGCCTTTTTCCATTTCCGGATCAATACAGGCAACTGCCGTATTTTCCATGAAAGCCACCATGGCCGGTGTGGCAAACACTTCCAGTTTCCCGGAGCCATGATGTATTGCTGTATCTGTTTTGCTGACAGTCATTGTTTGTGTTACAGATAATCCTTCTTTTAATGCCATATAAATAATTGTTAATATCGTAGTTAGATGATTAAAATTCCGATGTGAAATGGAATTCCAATTTGGGGTAATTGCTTTGTGCCATTTGCAGCATATAGCCAGAATCAGCAAGGAAAACATCTCTACCGTGTTTATCTTTTGCGATGTATTGATATTTGGCTTTTTTAAACTCTTTCAGCTGTTCATCATCGTTGGACTTAATCCAGCAAGCTTTGTGAAGGTTGATATGTTCCCAGCGGCATGAGGCAGTATATTCGTGTAGTAAACGATATTCAATAACTTCGAACTGAAGTGCACCCACTGTACCAATAACCTTGCGGCCATTAAATTCAGAAGTGAAAAGCTGAGCAACTCCTTCATCCATTAATTGGTCAACACCTTTTGCCAGTTGTTTCGATTTCATCGGATCAGCATTCTCGATGTATTTAAACAACTCAGGAGAGAAGCTCGGAATTCCTTTGAAGTGGATTTTTTCACCTTCCGTTAAAGTATCACCAATTTTAAAGTTTCCCGTATCGTGCAAACCAACAATATCACCCGGATAGGCTTCCTCAATAATCGATTTTTTCTCGGCCATAAATGCAGTTGGACTCGAAAACTTTATTCTTTTTCCGTTTCGTACATGCAAATAAGCAGTATTTCTTCTAAATACACCCGACACAATTTTCACAAAGGCAATGCGGTCGCGGTGATTTGGATCCATATTCGCATGAATCTTAAAAACAAAGCCTGAAAATTTTTCTTCTGTAGGTTCAATTACACGCTCAACAGTTTGGCAAGGACGGGGAGAAGGTGCAATCTGAATAAAAGCATCCAAAAGTTCCCGAACACCAAAATTATTTAAAGCCGAACCGAAGAAAACAGGAGCAATTTTTGCATCCAGATATTCCTGAATATCCAATTCAGGATAAACACCTGAAACTAGATCAAGTTCTTCTCTGAGTATTTCGGCATCATCCCCAATGTATTCTTCCAATTTAGGATTGGAGAGATCGTCAAATTCAATGGTCTCCTGAATTGTTTGAGTTGCCGGTGTAAACAAACTCAAATTCTTCTGGTAGATATTGTAAACACCCTTAAAATCAGGTCCCATGTTAATTGGCCAGCTTAAAGGATTCACACTGATTTGCAATTCGGTTTCAATCTCATCAAGCAAATCGAACGCGTCTTTTCCGCTTCGGTCCATTTTGTTAATGAAAACAATAACCGGAGTTTTTCGCATTCTGCAAACCTGCATTAATTTTCTGGTTTGTGCCTCAACTCCTTTTGCAACATCAATAACGATAATTACACTATCACATGCTGTAAGTGTTCGGAAGGTATCTTCAGCAAAATCCTGGTGACCTGGTGTGTCAAGAATATTTATTTTGTGACCCTTGTATTCAAATCCCATAACGGAAGTTGCAACAGAGATTCCTCTTTGTCGTTCAATTTCCATGAAATCGGAAGTAGCCGTTTTTTTTATTTTGTTTGATTTTACAGCACCAGCAACATGAATAGCACCACCAAATAAAAGTAATTTTTCAGTTAGTGTTGTTTTTCCCGCATCCGGATGAGAAATAATCCCAAATGTTCTTCGTCTTTTTATCTCGTCTTTAAACCCCATTGATAGTATTTTCTTTAAAAATAAAAGCATGCAAAAGTAATCATTTTTTGCTGATTATAGGTGTTTAGCTGCCGATTAAATAGCTTGCCCTCTAGCAGCCTAATGAACCCCATGCAAGGGCGGTTGCCCTGGGATATGGTGCTTTAAAGCGCTAACGATTGCTTAATTCAATTTGATTATTTCTGCATTTTCTTTCATTTTCTTTTTGTAGATTTACGCTTCAAAATTGCGGATAATAAAAAATTTATGAAGCGAATAGGATTACTTTCTGATACTCATGGATGGCTTGACCCGGTTGTGGTAAAACATCTTAAAGAATGCGATGAAATATGGCATGCCGGAGATATCGGAGGAATTGAAATTGCTGATAAATTAGCTGAAATTGCACCACTTAGAGCCGTTCATGGAAATATAGATGACCATAATGTTCGCTTGGTTTACCCAAAACACCAACGCTTCGTTTGCGAGGAGGTTGATGTCTGGATCACACACATTGGGGGTTATCCAAAAAATTACGATCGGAATGTAAAACCCGAAATTTTTGAGAATGCTCCGCAATTATTTATTTCAGGTCATTCGCATATTCTTAAGGTTATTTTCGATAAAGAATTGAATCTTTTGCATATAAATCCGGGAGCATCTGGAGTTCATGGTTATCACAAAGTGCAGACTATGGTCAAATTCACAATCGAAGCAAAGGAAATTAAAGATCTTCAAGTTGTGGAATTTGGGAGTAAGGGCAAGTAAAAGCACCTAACTTACCGAAGTTCAGAAATACCTGAAAAGTCTGTTTCATCAAGGGGGAATTTATTGGAAGGAAGGAATAATTATGTTCCTTTTTAAGCGGTCTGAAAACTCATGAAGATTTTTAGTACATGCTTTTTAATATACCAAGTTTTTGTTATATTTAGATATTTAAATTTAATTATACTTAGCAGATCAGTTTTTTACTGAAAGCCTTATAAACAGCTGTAAGCCAGAACGCAGGTGTTTGAGTAAGACGCACAATAAAATGCATAAAAAGATCGGGAAATCCGATAATAATTTATTTATTTTGTAGACTTTTTCGAATTCGAAATAAATACCAATGAAAATATATATAAATCAAAAATTCATCAAACTATGCTATTTGATTTTAAATTGATAAAATCTGTTTACGAACAAATGCCTGAAAGGGTGAAAAATGCCCGTAAAAATTTAGGCAAACCGCTTACCTTAAGCGAGAAAATTTTATACTCCCATTTATCTGTTGAGGAAAAAGGGAATAAGTTTACAAGAGGAGAAGATTACGTGAATTTTGCTCCCGATAGAGTTGCCATGCAGGATGCGACAGCGCAAATGGCACTTTTGCAGTTTATGAATGCCGGGAAGACTAAAGTTGCTGTACCATCAACGGTTCATTGCGACCATTTAATTCAGGCATCAATTGGTGCAGAGAAAGACTTGGCTGATGCAAAACAACAAAACAACGAAGTGTACGATTTCTTAGAGTCTGTTTCTCAGAAATATGGAATTGGATTTTGGAAGCCAGGTGCTGGTATTATTCATCAGGTTGTATTGGAAAATTATGCCTTTCCTGGAGGAATGATGATTGGAACCGACTCGCATACTGTAAATGCAGGAGGACTGGGAATGATTGCAATTGGTGTTGGTGGTGCCGATGCTGTGGATGTGATGGCAGGAATGCCATGGGAATTAAAAATGCCTAAATTAATAGGAGTGAAGTTGACCGGTAAATTAAGCGGTTGGGTTTCTCCTAAAGATGTAATATTAAAAGTTGCCGGAATTCTTACTGTTAAAGGGGGAACAGGCGCTATTGTTGAATATTTTGGCGAAGGCGCTGATGCGATGTCTTGTACCGGTAAAGGAACCATCTGTAATATGGGAGCCGAAATTGGTGCAACTACATCAATTTTCGGTTACGATCAAAATATGAGCAATTATCTTCGTCACACAGGACGTGAAGATGTTGCTGATTTAGCAGATGTGGTAATGGATCATCTTCGTTCGGATGAGGAAGTGTATGAGAATCCTGAAAAATATTACGATCAGGTAATCGAAATCAACTTATCCGAAATGCAGCCATATATTAACGGTCCTTTTACTCCTGATTTGGCTCATAGTTTAAGTGAATTTGGAAAGGCTGTTAAAGAAAATAATTACCCTCAAACATTGGAGGTTGGACTAATTGGATCGTGTACCAATTCTTCTTACGAAGATCTTTCAAGAGCAGCATCTTTGGCCAGGCAGGCTAAGGATAAAAACCTGAAAGTAAAAGCAGAATTTGTGGTGACTCCGGGTTCTGAATTGGTAAGATATACAACGGAACGTGATGGTATTTTAAAGGAGTTTGAAGACATCGGCGGAGTAATTATGGCCAATGCCTGCGGACCTTGCATCGGACAGTGGAAACGTCATACCGAGGATCCAACCCGTAAGAATTCTATTATAACTTCATTCAATAGAAATTTTGCCAAACGAAATGACGGCAATCCAAATACTCATGGTTTTGTAGCATCACCGGAATTGGTTACTGCCCTGGCTATTGCGGGAGATCTTTGTTTTAATCCGATGACCGACACTTTGATTAATGAAGATGGTGTTGAAGTGAGATTGGATGAACCAAAAGGTTTGGAATTTCCACCGAATGGTTTCGATATGAAGGATTCCGGTTATTTGGCTCCCGGTGCTGATGGAAGTGCGATTGCCATTAATGTGAATGAGAGTTCGGAGCGCCTGCAGCTGCTTGCCCCATTTCAAGCCTGGGATGGTAAAGACTGGACTGGGTTGAATTTATTGATTAAGGCAAAAGGAAAATGTACAACCGATCATATTTCTATGGCAGGACCATGGTTAAGATACAGAGGACATTTGGATAATATTTCTAATAACATGTTGATTGGTGCCGTTAATTATTTCAATGAGGAAACCAATTCGATATTTAATCCGGTAAACGGCAAATATGAAGAAGTGCCTGTTACAGCAAGAGATTTAAAAGCCATCGGATTGGGCTCTGTTGTGGTTGGAGATGAAAATTACGGCGAAGGCTCATCAAGAGAACATGCGGCAATGGAACCACGACATTTAGGTGTTAAAGTGGTAATCGTTCGTTCTTTCGCCAGGATCCATGAAACAAACCTAAAAAAACAAGGTGTTTTGGGATTGACATTTGCAAACAAAGCTGATTACGATAAAATTCAGGAGAAGGATAAATTTGATGTTACCGGATTAACAGATTTCGCTCCTGGAAAACCATTGAAATTAATTGTTACGCATGAAGATGGTTCAAAAGATACAATTGTAGCGAACCATACCTATAACGATGTTCAAATTGAGTGGTTTAAAGCAGGAAGTGCTTTAAATTTAATCAGAATACAAAACGCAAAATAAACAATAAACATTTCCTAACGTGAAATCAGTCTCCCCGGTTGGTTTCCAAACATAAAGTTTAGACCATATGAAAAAAACACTAAAGCAAACTTTGTTCAAAAAAATTAAGGAACATAGACCTAGAACAAAAAGATTATTGGAAGAATACGGGGATGTAGTTGTTGATCAGGTTACAATATCCCAGATAATTGGAGGAATGAGGGGACTGAAATCTTTGGTTACAGATATCTCTTATCTTGATCCGGATGAAGGGATACGTTACAGAGGATTTACATTGAATGAAGTAATTAAAGGCTTACCAAAACCTAAAGGAGGCGACATGCCTTACGTTGAGGGATTGTTTTATTTGCTCCTTACCGGAGATTTCCCAAATCAGGAAGAGGTAATGCAGGTTGTTGATGAATTTAGCAAGCGTAGAATTGTACCTCGCTATGTTTACGAGGTAATTGATTCATTTCCATGTTGCAGTCATCCTATGGCCATCTTTTCAACGGCCATTCTTACGTTAAACAGGGAATCTGTTTTTAACAGACAGTACCATGCCGGATTAAATAAGAAGGAGTATTGGGATGCAACTTATGAAGATGCATTAAACCTGCTTGCTAAACTTCCCGAGATAGCTTCTTACATTTATAATAAATTGTATCGTCAGGGACCAAGAATCCAATCCAATCCTAATTTGGATATGGGAGCCAATTTTGCTCACATGATGGGCGTTGCAAAGCCTTACGACGATGTGTCCCGTCTGCATTTCATCATCCATAGTGATCATGAAAGTGGTAATGTGAGTGCGCATACAGGCCATTTGGTAGCCAGTTCATTATCAGACATTTATCTTTCTACATCTGCAATGATTAATGGTTTGGCCGGTCCATTGCATGGTCTTGCCAATCAGGAAGTTTTAAGATGGCTGCAAGAGGTAATGGATAAAATGGACAATCGGATTCCTACTAAAGAAGAGATGACCCAGTTTGTATGGGATACACTAAACTCGGGTCAGGTGATTCCTGGTTTTGGTCATGCTGTATTGCGTAAGACTGATCCAAGATATATGCTTCAGCGCGAATTTAGTTTGAAACATCTGCCTGAGGATCCTATTTTTAAATATGCGGATATGCTGTATCAGGTAGTGCCTGATATTCTTAAAGAGCATGGAAAGGCGAAGAATCCCTGGCCAAACGTTGATGCGCAATCTGGTGTAATTCAGTGGCATTACGGAGTTACTGAATACGATTTTTATACCGTTCTGTTCGGTATTGGCCGTTCAATTGGTATTTGTGCCAATGTGATTTGGGATAGGGCATTAGGGTATCCTTTGGAAAGACCAAAATCAATCACAACTGATATGCTGGAGAAAATTGCGGGTATTAAGAAAATGGTGGAAGCTGAAGAATAAAAACAATTTGTGATATAATAAGACTGAGCTGATTTCTGAAAGGAAATCAGCTTTTTTTACAGCAAAAAAAACTGCATAAAAGTTGGTGAAGACTTTTATACAGTTTTGCGCAAAAACTAACAATATGGAAAACGTTCCAATGAATTCAATTACTAAAGAAAAGAGAATCACTTTAAATCCTGCTGCACAATTCTAACCCTAACCTAAACCTTGCAGGATTTAAAGTATCCTCGCAGCAGAAGCACATGCTGCTAATCACTCTCATTTCACAATTTGGTTAATAACCTTATTGTGATATCCCTTTCACCTTACAAATATGGATGTTTTTTTAGAGAGAAAAACCATTGGTTTTACCCAATGTGAAGGATAGAAATACTCAAAAAAAATGGGTGTTTTACGCCATTTTAATTATTTGTATTGCGTAATGGATTGGTGGCTGGTAGATAGAAAGAGAAAAGCCAATCGATATTCGATTGGCTTTACATGTTGATTATTTTTCAGAGGAAATAAGTAATCCCCGAATTTCTAGTTCTAATTTCTCGAGATCTTTACCAACCTGGTTTTTCATGTTTTTAAATTTATCGGTTATATTATTCGATAAATTTTTATAGTAGTCAACCCCGTTTAAAAGGTTGTCTTTGTACTTTTCAAGAGATCTAAGTTGTTTCGCTACAGGATTATGAAGCTCATCAATTTGTTCTTTTAAATAGTCAATATACAGACTCATTTCTTTTATGAACATATGAGGCCGGTCTGTTCTAACAATCAAATTTGTTCGATTGTAAATGTGATCAACCATTTCCTTCAATTTAGCCTTTTTCGAAAAATATGCCAGATTTGGTCCAGGACAAATCGAAACTCCATCACCATCTGCTTTTGTATCGATATGATTTACCAAAAAAGAAGATGCCGACAAACCTTTACACAAACATGTTTTTTCAAGAAGCAAACTAACTTCTTTTTCATATTCTTTTTCCGAAAGATTTTTCTCTTTTAAATCAGCCAGTTTTAACTTTTGGTATTGAACTGACGCGGTACAAATTGGTTTTTCAGTAAATTCAGTATTGGCTAACATGTATTTTTTTGTACACGCGCTTCCTGGCTTGTTTTCTGCAAATTTCTTAAGAACATCTCTGTCTCTGGTGTTTGCAACAAGGTTGTTGTAACGAACACCTAAAGGAGAAGCATGGCTAAGCTTTAAATCTTTTTCCTGAGCTTCCTCAAGTAGGTGTAAAGTATTTTCATCAACGTCGCAGGCTTCAGGAACCAAAAGAAACGGAGTTCCCCAGCCAATAGAATCAAGATTGTAATGGTTCATCAAAAACTCTTGTTCTTCAGCTGTTCCAACTCCACCTTGTGCGGTGATTCTTATGTCTAAATTTGATTTTGGGCAGACTCTTTCTTTTCCCTTTAGAGCTTGAAATAAAATCTCGCTAAGAGTTATTCTTAATTCCTCTCTGTTATTCTTGAATTCTTCAAGAATCGGCCCCATTAAAAAGCCTTCGGTTGCAAAAGCATGACCGCCGCAATTCAAACCGGATTCAATTCGGAACTCCGAAATCCAGATTCCTTTTTTTGCAAGGAATTTACCTTGTATTAAGGCAGAGCGGTAATCACTGACTTTCAGAACAATTTTCTTCTTTATATAGCCATTTTCATCCGGATAAAAGTCTTCAAATTGCTCTAAATAACCATATAAGCGTGGGTTCATTCCGGCAGATAAAACCATGGAGCTCTCCAGGTTACTCATGGCAAATCCACGAAGAGCTGCATGTGCATCGTTATATTCTGCAGGTAATTGCTCACCTTCATAAAAGTTATCTTTGTCTAGCTTGGTCATGATGTTTACATCAATAGAACCAAGAGGAAGGTTTTTCACCAACCATTCTTTCGCTTCCTTTACGTAAGAACTGCCTTCAAATTTTTCTTTAAATTCTTTTTTTACTTCAGAAAAATCAGGAAGTAAATCAAGATATTCCTCTAGATTTTCTTTCTTTTCTTGTACGGATGCTTTTAGATTCTCAAATTTCTCTTTTACGATCTTATCTATTAAATTGAGGTAAGAGGTGATTCTTTCTGCACGAAAATCTTTAGTCTTCTCCGAAATTGGTAAAAATGGCAAGCTGAGTTTATTGCAATACAATTCTCTCATTTTCTCAAGTAGAATATCATCAACAATTGAAACAACAGATGAAATTCCTAAATGAGCCACTTTTACAGGAGTGTCCACCGTAAATCCGGTTCCCATAACTGGGATATGGAAACTATGTCCTAAAATTTTACTCATGTAATTGGATATTGATTTTTATGATTTTTTCGGCAAATTTCATTAGCTGAAAAAACAGCATTTAGCTACAAAATTGCCTTGCGCAAGTTAGCCTATTTGTCAATGATATCAAAGCTATTTTGGGTATTTATATTTCTTATTCAGGAAAAAACGCTTAAAACATGAATAAGATAGAAAAGCCTGATAGATAAAGGGTAAGTGGCATTTAAAACAGCAGATATTGATCTTTCGAGGGCGTAAGATCAATGTTTTCTATTTCCAGCAGTTTAGCCTTATTGGATAGTCCTCCGGCATAACCGGTAAGTTTCCCGTTTTTTCCAATAACCCGATGACAAGGAATTATTATAGGAATAGGGTTTTTAGAATTTGCCATTCCGATTGCTCTGCACGCAGAAGGTTTATTTATAGCCAAGGCAATATCCAGATAAGAACACGTTTTCCCATATGGAATCTTCAGAAGTTGATTCCATATTTGTTTTTGAAAAGCGGTTCCGTCAGGTGAGAGTTTCACATCAAATGTGGTTCGCTCATTGGCAAAGTAGGAAATTAATTGATCGGCAAACGTTTTCAATTTATTGGAATCTTTAATCCAATTTGGTTTTATTCCATTTGATTGATTCCCTTCATCAAACTGAATCTGTTTTAAACCATTATCATCTGCAACAAGCAACAAATTACCCACAGGAGAAGGAAGAATATCGTAGTAGATCATATCAGTTGACTTAGAAAATAATGATGTGTTAGTTCTTGTCAATGTACTAAATATTATAAAGAACAACACGGAATGTTGCTTTCTGTGCTGTAAAAATAATTAATCTGATAATAAACCATTTATTACTACCGAAGAGCAGAAGCATCCGAATAGAGGAGGCATATAGGAAATGGTACCTACATTTGATCTTTTATTTTTGCTTTCAGCGAGTATAACTGCATTTTTAGATACATCTTCCGGGGAAAAAACGACCTGTACGCCTTCGTGCACTCCTAATTGGTGAAGTTTTTTACGAAGCATTCTAGCCAATTTGCAGTTATACGATTTTGAGATATCAGTAATCTGAATTTTCGTTGGATCCATTTTTCCTCCTGCACCCATTGCACTCACAATTTTCAGATTGTTTTGTAAACTGTGGTAGATGAGAAATATTTTTGGAGCTAAAGTATCTATTGCATCCAAAACATAGTCGTACTTTTTTTCTCGCAAAACTTCAATCATTCTCTCGTCCCGTAGGTATTCGTTAAGGATGTTGAGTTTTAAATTTGGATTGATATCCAAAAGACGTTCGCCCATTACTTTTGCCTTATCTTTTCCCAGATTGCTGATACTTGCCGGAAGTTGACGATTAAGATTTGTAATTTCAATATCATCGCCGTCAACAATGGTCATTTCTCCAACTCCGGCACGGCATATTTGTTCAGCCGCGTAAGCTCCAACACCACCCAGTCCAACAATAAGAACATGTGCATTTTTCAACTTGTCTAATTTATCATTACCAAGAAGCAGTTCTGTTCTGCTAAGCCATTCTTTATTCATAATCGATTAAAACAGGTCGTAAAATTTGATAGTAATTCTTTTTTCAGATCCTCTATTTCAAGGTTTTTTATCGTTGCTGCCTTTTTGTATAATTCTTCAATATCTGTATTGCTATCATCCGTTTCGAGAAATATTTTTTTTGCAGGAAGCATTTTTAAAATGTGCTGCAGATTCTCATTAATCAGTAAAGCCTTTCCAAATGAAATATAACATCCCAATTCTATTAAATCCTCGGCAATCTGCAAGTTCTTAACAAATCCATGAATGATCCATGGAAGTTTAGTATTTGTTTTTTTACGTATGCTGATTATTTCGGAATAACACTTTACACAATGAATAATTACCGGTTTATTAAATTGATCCGCTATCTGCAATTGTTTCCAAAATACTTCTTCCTGAATGGAAAGAGGAGTTTCGGTCATTCGATCGAGCCCTATTTCTCCTATTGCTAAAACTGACGGGTATGAAGCCAGATTTTTCATTTCATTCAATGCCGAAGGAATGTTTACTGACTTAATTGCCCATGGATGAATTCCTGCAGAATAATATACCGTTTGGCTGTCTAACAGTTGTTCTTCCTGCTGAATTGATAGGATAGAACAAACATTGGACTGATAACTACAGTTATGCGTATGGATGTCGATATAAGGCACCATTGACAAAGTCATTTTTTTGGCAAAAATACAAATATTGCTGATTGATCCAAATTTCGTGCTTTAAGCAGGCAGTCTCTACAGTATAACGTTTTAATAACTTGTGCTTTGAGTAATAGGAAGTGTGAATTTGTTTAATTTAGAATAAAAAATACACCGTAAGCCTTGCAAAAGCAGAGATTCTTCCTTAGCTTGCGAGTAATAAGAGAACGTTCTTTGGAAATAAGATAATAGCATACCGCATTAATTATCGATTGTTAAACTCAACATTTATAAGATACCGAGAAAGCTACATGCTTGCTAAAGCGGGCCCCAACCTTCGGGTTGTTTCGGCACAGGGGATACTTGATCAGGCTGGCACTCAAATCCTGTCATTAAGGAGTTTAAAATCCTATTAATTAGTGCGGTTTTTTTGTGCTTTTTTTTTATGTTCTAATTGTGCAAATCCACACATAATCAAGTTGATGCAACTCAATAGTCTTTGACTGAAGTGTTTTATATTTTTGAAGTTTTTTCTCGTTTTATGAGGTATTTGGTACCTCCTGCATAAAAGTTTAATTCAATAACATTCCAGCAAATTAGTTTCACTAATATCCGTTCTGCCTTGTAGCGACTAATTTTTGCAATTCTGCAATATTGATTGAGACTAATCTCTTGATTACGATTAAGGTATTCCATTAAAACGGCTTCTGTTTCGGTGTATTTTAAATAGGTTCCGATTGGTTTTGATTTTCGTTTCCAAACTTCAAGAAGAACTTTGTTTACCAGAATATTTTCATCGTCTTTTCGCAGGTATGCCAACCATTTTCCTTTTTCATTTTCGGCATAATGAGGCATTTTTTCGGAAGGTGGTACAGTGATTTCCAAAACATTTTTTCCGCTTATTTGCCAGACTTTGCTCTCGAAAGTAATTTTAGGACGACTGTACATATCAGCAGCCGCTTTTATCATGTGGAATTCTTCTTCTACTTTTGCTCCGGCAATTTTCCCATTGTCTTTTACTCCAATAAGTAATTTTCCCCCGTCGGTGTTGGCAAAAGCAGATAATGATCTGGCAATTTTTCGGGAATCAGTAATGCAGAATTTAAAATCCTGCTGCTGATGTTCTCCCTCACGAATTAATTTTTCTATATAGTGAACCATAGCTAATATTCTTAAATAGGGTTCGAATTTCGGTTTGTTCTATTCAAAAATGATTTTCATTTCGCATCGCTGGCACTGAAATTCAAGTTTGTAGCGATTTTTATTATCAACAAGATACAATGGTTGATTTGTTTTTTGTCCGGTACTAACCTCCTTGTTGCACATACCAAATTCATGACGCAAACAATGCTTTGTGGTCATGATTGTTTTCCCTTTGAAATTGGATTGCAGTTCAAAACCTTTTTCGATTTTTTCGACCCCACACTTGTGATAAAACTCTTCGGCCTTACAATTGACCACATTACCCATATAATTCAGGTTTTTTGTATGATATTTGGGATGCGAGATTAACGCTTTCGTTTTGGGTTGTTGAAATGCATTAAGCCGATTCTCAGTTAAAGAATCAAGAACCTGCCGGCGCAACTCATTAAGCACTTTGGCCTGAACAAAGGGTGCTTCGGTAAAGTTGGTTTCAATGGAATTGATCGAGTAGATTGAATCTCCCGATTTCGACAATTGATTTTTAAGATTAGTAATTGCCATTTCAGCATTGCGGGCCAATTCAAACTCTTCCTTAAGTTGAACCGAAGCACTAATGCCGTCTTCATCTGCAGCAAATAAGGTCAGAATATTTTCTTTAAATTCAAGAAAAAGATCTGCTGAAATTCTTCTGATAGAGTTGTCTCTTTTAAGAGTTTTGGCAAATTCATGATCGTTATTACGATACAAAACAGCACCTTTAACCAGCATGCTCATTTCATTGGGGAATACCTGCTTTCCTTTTACTCCGTTTGCCAGAATCCCTTTTAGCAGTTTATTGTGATTAAAAAAGCAAAGTCCATCTCCATTATGAATTTCAAATTTGCTGTCAATAATAAAATGATCTTTACGGATGTCAACAATCTTACCAATTTCTTTTCCTAATGATTTTGGCGTATGGAAATTTGCAATTTCGGGAATTCTACCTGTAAAAAAGTAGTTTGTAAATCCCCGGTTAAAAGTTCTCTCTAAATCGGGTTCAAAGTTTGGTTTGACTGTTCCCGACGATGCTTTTTCAAACTCTTGTTTCTTTGCAAAAACATCATCTAATTCTTTTCTGTAATAGCTTGTAACATTCTTTAGATAGGAGCTGTCTTTTAAACGCCCCTCAATTTTCAGAGAGCAAATTCCGCTTTCCACCAATTCTTTCATATGAGCGGAGAGATTCAGATCTTTTAGAGAGAGCAGGTGTTTGTCTTTCGCAATTACTTTTCCTTCTCCGTCAACCAAATCGTATTTCATCCGGCAAGCCTGACTGCATTCTCCGCGATTTGCAGAGCGTCCGCCAACAGCGTGAGAGAAGTAACATTGACCACTTAGTGAAACACATAAGGCGCCGTGAATAAAATATTCAAGTTCTGCCGTGGTATTTTTGCGGATTTCTTTAATCTGATCCAGGGAAAGCTCCCGGGCAAGAATAATTCTTTTAAATCCGACTTGCTCCAAAAATTTAATCCGATCGAGATCGTAATTATGAGTTTGTGTGCTGGCATGAAGTTCGATAGGCGGAAGATTCATTTCCAGAACTCCCATATCCTGAACAATCAGAGCATCAGCCCCAAGTTTATAAAGTTGATGAATCAGCTCTTCAGCTTCTTTTAATTCATGGTCATATAGAATCGTATTCATCGTGATGAATACTTTCGCCCGGTATTTATGAGCATATTTAATCAACTCCCCAATATCTTCGAGAGTATTTCCTGCGGCGGATCGGGCACCAAATTTAGGTGCACCAATATATATAGCATCAGCTCCGTAATTAATGGCAGCCATTCCTGTTTCCAGATTTTTGGCTGGAGCTAACAGTTCTATTTGTTTCATGTGTCTGAAATTGTTTAAAGATGTCAGAAGGAACTTATCTTGATTAAATAATCATGCTCAAGTATGAGTTAACAATTATTAAATTACGGACGTTTCATTCTTTTCAAATTTTTAGCGAAGATACGAACCAATCTTGAGATCAATAGAAATTCAACTTGATTGTTTTCTTGCTCAGTGATAAATAGCAACTATAAATTCATTTATACTTATCTCTAATATTTCTTTTTTTAGAAATCAGAATCTTATTTATATCTTGATTAAATAAAAATAACGAAAAAGAAGATGAATAAAAATACATTATTGACTCCTTTTGCGATTGGTAGAATCGAATTGGAAAATAGAATGGTAATGGCTCCAATGACCAGAAACAGAGCCGGAGAAGGAAATGTTCCGACAAAATTGATGGCAGAGTACTACAAACAAAGAGCAGGAGCAGGTTTAATCATATCAGAGGCGAGTCAAATATCACCTCAGGGAATGGGTTATCCGGCAACGCCTGGAATTTACAGTAAAGAACAGGTGGATGGTTGGAAACAAATTACAAAAGCTGTTCACGATAAAGGCGGGAAGATATTTATTCAACTATGGCATGTTGGGCGGATTTCGCATCCCGATTTTCACAATGGAGAATTGCCGGTATCACCTTCCGCTATTCGTCCGGAAGGACAGGCATTTACGTATGAGGGACTGAAAGATTTTGTGACTCCGAGAGCTTTGGAAACAGAGGAGATTGCAGCCATTGTGGAAGATTATAAAATGGCAGCTAAAAATGCGAAGGATGCTGGTTTTGACGGCGTTGAAATTCATGCAGCAAATGGTTACTTAATCGATCAGTTTTTAGAAGATAAAACAAATCACCGAACCGATAAATATGGTGGAACGGTAGAGAATCGAGCTCGTTTTCTGTTTGAGGTTTTAGACGCAACACTGCAGGTTTGGGATTCTTCATCGGTAGGTATTCGTCTTTCTCCCAGTGGTTTGTTTAATGATATGGGAGATTCGAATCCAACATCAATTTTTAATTATGTGATTGATAAATTGAATGCATATGATCTTTCTTATTTGCATTTGATTGAATCATTGATTCCTCTTGATGATCATCCGCAATTGATTAAAGATGTAGCCGGTTATTACGGGAAACAGTACAGGGGCGTTCGAATGGTGAATGGAGGATTTACGAAAGAGACAGGTCATGAAGCAATTGCTTCGAAAAAAGCAGAATTGGTTTCTTTCGGAGTACCCTATTTAGCCAATCCTGATTTAGAAAAACGATTTGAACAAGGCGCTGGATTGAATGCAGCTAATAAGGAAACTTTTTACGGGGGTAACGAAGTTGGATATACCGACTATCCGGCTCTTGTGTAGATTTTAAAATTAAGAGGGTGTCCAAAAAGGTTAATCTTATTGTCATTCTGAGCTTGTTGAAGAATCTTTATCTTTGAATAACAGATGTTTCCACTTCGCTCAACATGACATTTTCAAATAAAACTTTACTTTTCGGACACCCTTTTTTAGATTTGATTCAAGGCTTTTTCGAAAATGCTGATTAATTCTTCGATTGGTTCAGTGCCGACTGATATCCGAACCAATTCCCAGTTGATTTCCTTTTCGGTAAGTAGTTTTCGTCCTTCTTTGGTCTTAATTAAATCGTAATGAGCCAAGTAAAAATAAGGCATTACCAAAGTGAATTCTGTGCCAAGACTTGGACCTTTTGGAAGTTCAAGAGCATCATAAAATTTTTCAATCGAACCATCAAATTCAATAGAAATTAATCCGGTATAGTTGTTTTCCTCTTTCTCAATTTTCGAATAGTTTGCTGCGTTTTTTTTATTGTGCGACCAATTAACGGTTTTTACTGCAGGATGGGATTCGAAAAAAAGAGCCAATTCGAATGCATTTTTTCGAATGGATTTAACTCTCGATTCCATACCTGAAATTTGAAATGCAATTCTTTCCAAATCTCTTCTGTATAATTCTTGTTGGTAGGGCTTTAAATCAACCAAATTGTTCTTTGTCCAGTTCGAATTGGGATTTGGAACAACACAACCAGCCATAACATCAGCCATTCCAGATGCAAATTTTGTGAGGCTTTCTACGGCAAAATCGCAGTAAGGCAGATAATTCATATTCACGCATGTTCCAATGGTTCCATCCACAATTAATGGGATATTGAGCTTGCTTAAATGCGAATATAGAAAAGGCAAATTGGGAGTATGAAGAAAAGGATTGGTTGGAATTTCGGTAAATACTGCGGCAATTCTCTCTTTGTTAGCTTCAATTACCAACAGTAATTCTTTCTCGTCATAAACAGAGATTACCTCAAAATAAGATTCACTGTACTTTCTCAAAATATCTATGGTATCGGTGTATAACCAACCATATTGGATGAAAACAGTGGCTTTTTTTAGCTTTTGAATTTGATTAATGCCCTCAAAAAGAGAATATATCGCATTCATTCCACTCGAAAATAGTTCAATGTTTTGATTCTTATCTAGCAGGAACTGTTTTTGGAGTTCTTGTTTAACGTGCTGTTCCGGATTAGTAGAAAGAATTTCCTCTTGATGCGGATTGTTTATGAGTTTTAGCTTGAGTAAGAAATCTTCTAATTGTCTTGAAAAAACTTTGTGCCCGGTATGTTGAATAAAGTCGCATGCTTTTTTAAAAGCAGGATTTTGCGAATCAACAGAAATGGTGAAGATTCCATTTAATTCATATTCCCTGAAATCAAGTTCAAAAAAACTGCTTACAAGTTGACAGGAAGATTTTGATGGAAACAGGAAGACATGTTTCTCTTCGCTAATTGAAAAATGAGCCTTAAAATATTCAATAACCATTGTTTCGTAGGGATGACAAAAAAAGCGGGGATAGCCTGTTTCCATGCAATTCCGCCAGTTATTCTTATTTTCTTCATAGGAATATACATCCTGAATAGTTGGAAGACTAACGGAAATAGCGTGAACATTGTTCGGTGGAATCGATTTTCCGCAAGCTATGTTTCGGAATGGGTTTTTAGCCATGCATTTTTCCATTAAATTATTTAAGTGCGTTTTCTAAATCTTCAAGCAGATCATCGATGTGTTCCAAACCAATGGATAATCGAACTGTGGATGGGAAGATTCCAATTGCTTGCAGATCCTCTTTAGAAAAGGATGCGTGACTAATTTTAGCGGGAATTTCAATTCGTGAATCTGCAGTTCCGAACGAGGCTTTTTCTCCAAACCAGCGAGTGGCTGCTACCAATTTTTCAGCCGTTTCAACATTCTGCATGTGAACGGTTAGTACACCGGGGAAAATTTTCATTTGAGATTTTGCCAATTCATGCTGCGGATGATTTTTGGAACCCGGATACACCAGCTTATTCACTTTTGGGTGTTTCTCCAAATAGTCAGCAACCTGAATTGCACTTTGTTCATGATGCTTGAGTCGTAAGGGGAGAGTAGGTATTCCCAATGAGATTAAAAATACATCAAAGGGATTTTGGGAACGGCCTTCGGCATTGGCAAAGTAGGCAACCTTTTCGCCATCTTCCTCCGATTTAGAGACCAAGGCACCAGCAACAGTACTTCCATGTCCTGAAATGTACTTTGTAGCGCTGAAAACAGAAAAATCAGCTCCCAGATCGAGTGGTTTCTGAGATGCAAATGTTGCGAGACTATTATCAACTGCGAATTTAGTTTCGTTGCTTTTGGCAAGCTTTGTCAATTCTCTTAAATCAATAATTTTCATTCCCGGATTGGTGGGCGATTCACAGAGAAGCAAATCAAATTTTTCTGTTTTCAGTAAGTTTTTAATTGCCGAAAGATCAGTAAAATCAGCAAAGAAAACTTCTACATTGTATTTGTCTTTATATACCTGTAAAAGTCGGTAAGTGCCACCATAACAATCTTTTTCAACCAAAATTTTACTGTTTGCTCTCAATACAGTTTCAAAAAGCAAGGCAATTGCTCCAATCCCGGTATGAGTGCACGAACAAGATGCCCCATTTTCAGCCTTGGCAAAAACCGTTTCCAAAGCATCTCTTGTTGGGTTATCAGAACGGGTGTAATCGTAAATTTTAGATCCGGATTGTTTTTTCAGATCAAAGGTAGCTGTTTGATAAATGGGCAGGTGCGAGGCTCCGTATGGATCGTATACGCCACCCTCCTCAGCCAAATGAGCAAGTAAAGTTTCAATATGCATTCGTGAAAAATTGATTAATAGTTATCGGCTTTTTATTCAAAAAAACTTGCTTGTTTTATTGTGGTTGCAGCAGGAAATTTAAAAGCTTATCACAAATTTAACTTTTCGGATGAAGAATTGCTTCTGAAAAGCAAAAAAAAGATGTATTTGTCTTTAATTTTGATTGGAGATAAAAAAAGAGCCTTTGGGCACTTCTGTTTTATTCTGTGATTTCTATCGAATATGCAGCACTAAATGTTTTGCCCGAATCAAGAGATTGAATGATTTCTTTTTCAGAAAATTCCCGGCTTGAATCATAGCTGTCGGCGATTCCAATCCAAGGTTCAATGCAAACATAGGGTGCATTTGGTTTGGCCCAAAGTCCAAGATATGGGAAATCATCAAGGCTGACTTTTAAGGAGAAATTTGAATTCTTACTTCTTAATTTCACAAAGGAGGATTTTAGATTTTTAAAAATCAGAGCATCCTTTGCGAAAAGATCTGGTGCAAGTTCGATTCGATCATTTTCATCTAAAATCAATTTTCCTTCCTGGCCAATAAGTCCATTGTCGACAATCATCCAGGTGTGTGCAGTTTCTTTTCGCTCAAATTCAAGATAGTAATCCGAGTACCTTTCACCTTCCTTTAACGGACATGCAAAAGCCGGGTGTCCACCCAGACAGAAAAGCATACCCTTCGAGCCTGTGTTTACAACATCATGTTTTACATGTAATTTCTTACCATCCAATATATAATGAATGTAGAATTCAAATTTGAAAGGATAAAGTTTGCTCGTGTTTTCATTTGATTTTAATACAAAACAAAGCTCATTCTCTGATTTGCTGTGCAATTGAACATCTTCATTGTTTCGAACGAATCCATGCTTGGGCATTGAATACTCTTTGCCTTCATGAATGAATCCATCTTCTTTCAGACAGCCGATAACCGGGAATAGGTTAGGAGCGTGGCTTCCCCAAATTTCAGGATTGGCTTGCCACATAAATTCTTGATTTGTAGAAATCGATTTGATGCTGCAAAGTTCAGCTCCCTTTTCAATTACCTCAATTTTAAAGAATTCGTTTTGTATGCTGTATTTCATTTCGCTATTCTGTTTTGTGCGTTTACTAATATTAAAAAAGGATTTCGAAACCGAAATCCTTTGATATTATTGGATTGTATTATATCATTTCAATGTCTTCTTTTTTCAGCCAACCTTCATTGCCATCGCTGAGAAGAATGTTTCGCCAATCCTGTAACTCTCCAATTACTTTAACTTTTGTGCCTTCGTGCAGTAAGAACAATTCGGTGCCGCTTTTATCAGGAGAACCTTTAATAGTAACACTAGGGCTAACAATAATTGCATGCTCACGAATATTGATTTCATCCGTTTTTTTTGATGCAAAAGAATAAGTCATGATTGAAATGCCAAAGGCAAAAAAAGCGAAGAAAAAACCCAGCTTTTTTAGTCCCGATTTATTGCTGTACAGATAAAAACAGGCAAAAGTAAGCGTCAGTAAGAAAAATAAAATTGAAAAGTAAGACCATATATCAGCCGAAAAACTATTTCGAATTCCGGAAAACCATCTTTTTATAAATATTTCGGGCAAAACATCAAACTTATCTAATACATGTTTACGGGCTAAGTCTAAATTGTACTGAATATCCTTGTCATTAGGAGAGAATAATAAAGCCCGTTCATAGTTTAAAATGGAAGAAGAGATTTCCCCTGTTTTGTAGTAAGCATTTCCCAGGTTAAAATAAATTTCCGGAGCTTCTAAATGAGTATCTAAAACAAATTCGTAAGCTTGAATTGCTTTCTCGTATTCTCCGTTTTTATACATCTCGTTGGCCTCAGCAATTGGGTTGACCTGAGCCCAAACCTGAGTGCTTAGAAATATGGCGAGTATAAATTGTAATGCTTTTTTCATCTGTTTATAATTTTTATGCAATTGTCAGATGTAACTTACCTTGATTAATTAACCATTCTCATGTATGAGTTAATAATTATTTAATCATGGACGTTTCATGCTTAATTCGATATTACACAATCAATTAATCTATTTTATATTTTTCTCTAACTTGGTGATTGTATCCATGCTTGTCTGATACAACTCATCCATTTCCGACGATCCGGCCGATGGAGAATACCTTGCAAACTCGCAGGTGTCCAGTATGCTTAGAAATTCATCCTTAAGTTCTGATTCAACTCCTTTACTAAGCAAAATTTCACTAATATTTTCTTTATTCAGATTCTCCAATGGTAAATTCAGCTTATCGGAAGTATATCCCCAAATTGCTTTTAGAATTTCATCGTAAAACTGATCCTTCTGTTTTGCTTTTAGACTTGCCGAAGCCATTTTTAATCTTTTCATCGCAACGCGGTTAGCACGTTTGTTTTTTAATTTAGCGGTGTCGGCATTTTCTTTTATTCGTTTTCTGTTGAATACAAATGCTAAAACAAACAGGAAGAAAGGAATGATATACGCCAAATAGAAATTTGTGGTTCCAAAGAAAACCTCGCCTTTTAATTGAGGTGTGAAATCGTTGGTTTTAATATAGCGGATATCTTTTCCTAGAAATTTCACCTTCTCTTTAGTAAAGGAGCTAATGATAGTTCCTGAATTATCTCCATCTCCTTTTGCTACTTTAACGGTAAATTTTTTGGTAGAACGTGTTCTGAATATTTTAGCTTTGGGATCGAAGAAGCTGAAATCAACTGACGGAATCTCATATTCACCAGCATGCCGGGGAATAATTAAATATTCAAATGTGGTTGAGCCACTCATTCCTGCTTCTGAGCTTTTTAAATTCTGCGATGTTTTTGGGTCGTAAACTTCGAAATCGGCAGGAAAGTTAAATTCCAAAGGTTTAATCAACTTCAGGTTTCCGTTACCTTCTACTTTTACCCGCATGGTAATCGCATCATTCGCTTTCACTGAATCTTTATCGATAGTTGTAGACAAAGTGAAATTTCCAACGGCACCATCAAAACTTGCAGGTTTGTTGGATGGAAAGTCTTTCACCTTGATTTTTATAGGTTTGCTTTTACGGGGCACTCTAATGTCCTGATAATTATCAAAGAAATCATCGAAGAAACCACTTCGTTTGTTTGCCTGACGCTGACGAATGATAACCTCTAATTCAAAAGGATCAATTGTAATTTCACCGGTGTGCTGAGGAAAAAGAATTAATTTACGGATGATTCCGGTATTGTAAATGGTACCATTGATGTTTTCTCTTTCTAAAGAAATTTGCCCTGGGGTTGGTACTTCCTGACTTAAAAAACCGTCAAACGAAGGGAATTTAGAATCACCAAATCCAGCAATGGTAAGTCGTGTGTATACTTTAATGGTTGCAACAACGTGCTCACCCATATAAACATTATTCCGATCTAATTTTACTTTAACAAATAAATTGTCTTCTGTGATTTTTTGGCTTGATGCAGAGTTTTGTGATTGTTTTGAACCGGTATCCTGCCGTGTTTTATCGACCTTAACGACTTCAATGGTTAGTGAATTTGATGTTTTTTTCTCACCATCAACAGTAATTGCTGCAGGTTTTATCTCAAATTTACCTTCTTCTTCAGCCAAAAGAACATAGGTGTACGAATAGGATGAGCTGGAAGTAACTTTTCCATTAATAATTTGCGTACTCATGCTGCTTGAAGTAGAAGGCCCCATAAGAACCCTAAATCCATCAAGTTCTGGAATTTGAATGTTTTTACCCTTGCTGTTAAGGGAATAGGTTAAACGAAATTGTTCGCCAAGTTCCACTACATTTGGAGCCGAAGCAGTAAATTTAATTTCATCGGCAAATACCGATGTTGTAATTAAAATGACTGTTACTAATGAGAGAAGTATTTTCTTCATCTGTATCATATTGTATTTCAGATGTTATAAATTCAATTAAATAGTTGGTTAAACAGATTCGCAAATTTACTGATTAATCAATTAGGAATAGTCAATTTGAAAGATCAATTACCAATCCTTTTTGATTTTGGTTCTTTTTGCTTTTTGAGCAACCGCTTTAGCTTTTTGTACCTTTTCCTGAACCTTCTTTTCATCATTTTCAAGAGCTTCCAACAAGCGGTTGGCATCCTGTTCAGATATCTTATTTTGCTGTTCCTCAGGATTACCTTTCTTTTTATTCTGATCTTCAGGTTTATTTTTCTGATCTTTCTTGTCCTGGTCTTTTTTATCCTGATCCTTGTTTTGATCTTTTTTGTCTTGATCCTTATTCTGGTCTTTTTTATCCTGATTTTTGTTCTGGTCCTTATTTTGATCCTGTTTCTTCTTCTTTTCTTCCTCTTTCTGTTTCATTTTTTTTGCATATTCCAAATTGTATTTGGTTTCTTTCGAATTTGGAAAGTTACGAAGGGATTCTTTGTAAGCCTCAATACTTTCATCAATTTTCCGGTTCATCAGAAGAGTATTTCCAATGTTGTGGTAAATTTCTCCGAGTTTTTTAGGATCCTTTTCAGTGGCCGTTAGTGCCTGGTACTGCTTTAATGCTTCATCATACTTCTTTTGTTTGTACAAGGCATCTCCCAAATTAAAGCCGGCCTCATACGAATTGATTTTTTTATCAAGTGCTTTTCGATATTCTACTTCCGAGTTTTCATATTCATTCCCCTCGAACAATCCATTGCCCTTGCGGATAAATTTTCGCTCCTTTTGTGCCAATGCATCCAAACTAAAGAGGCAAAGCATACCGATGAATAATGCTATATATTTGTTCATAATAATCAGAATTGAGTTCTATTTCGATGGTTTAAACAAATTGATATCTTTTAAATGGCGGTTTTTACGTTCCAGAACTAAAAATTCCAGAAAGAGCAGCAACAATCCTATGGCAATAAACAATTGGAATTTTTCGTCGTATGCAGCATATACTCTCTGCTCCAGTTCCGTTTTGTTCATTTTATTTATTTCACTAAAAAGGGCATTTAAACCAGTTGTAGTATTGTTGGCTATCACCGGTTTTCCTCCCCCGGCAGTAGCAATTTGTTCAACCATTTGCTGATCCAATTTTGATATTACAATATTACCCTTTTCATCCCGTCTGAAATCCCGGGATCCGGGACTTACAGGAATTGGAGCACCTTCCGGTAATCCCATGGCAATAGTATGTACTGTAATTCCTTTATCGAAAGCTGCTTTTGCCGCCGAAATTGCATCATCCTCATGGTTTTCACCATCAGTAATTACAATAATAGCTTTGCTGGCCTCACTATCGGGAGTAAAACTGTTTGCAGCTAAGTTTATTGCCGCACCAATTGCAGTTCCTTGTATGGGAACAATATCAGTACTAATGGAGGACAAGAACAATTTTGCAGATGCATAATCTGTTGTTATCGGCAATTGAGTATATGCCTCGCCGGCAAAAACGACCAAGCCAATTTTATCATTATTCAGTTTGTCAACCATTTTGGAAACAGCTCGTTTTGCGCGTTCCAATCTATTGGGTTGAATGTCTTGTGCCATCATCGAATTGGATACATCCAGCGCAATGATAATTTCTACTCCTTTTCTTTTAATGGTTTGTAGTTTTGAACCAAATTGGGGTCCCGCAAGACCAAAAATGATAAAACTTAAAGCCAGCAACAGAATACCGAACTTGTAAAACGGTCGGGTAAAGGAAGCGTATGGCATTAGCTGCGAGATAATATTCATCTCACCAAACTCTTCAAGAGCTTTCTTTTTTCTTGAATAACTGATCCAATATATAATTACAAGAATTGGAAGTATCAGAAATAAGTATAGAAGATCCGGATGATCAAGTCGAAATTGATTCATTGTTCAATGATTTTCTGTGTTCAATTAATATCAATTACGGAATGTTCCGCAATATTGAATTACGCAAAGCAATTTCAAGAAGTAAGAATAAAGCGGCAAGCAACGCAAAAATTAAGTATTCCTCGCTTTTTGTAATGTATTGTTTCACCTCAATTTTACTTTTCTCCAACTTATCAATTTGTTCGTAAATTGCTTTTAATTTATTGTTGTCAGTTGCCCGAAAGTATTGACCACCTGTCATATCAGCAATTTGCTGCAATACTTCTTCGTCAATTTTTACAGGCATGTTTCTCATACTAATACCAAAAGCCGTTTGAATAGGGTAGGGAGCCATTCCCATGGTGCCGATACCAATTGTGTAAACTCTTATTCCAAAGGTTTTTGCTAATTCTGCAGCCGTAATAGGAGCAATCTCTCCCTGATTGTTTACTCCGTCGGTTAAGAGAATAACAACTTTCGATTTTGATTTGCTGTCCTTTAAACGATTCACCGCATTGGCTAACCCAAGCCCGATTGCTGTACCATCTTCAATCATTCCACTTTGGATGTCGTTGAAAAGGTTGATTAAAACAGCATGATCGGTTGTTAAAGGACATTGAGTGAAACTTTCGCCGCTAAAAATTACCAATCCAATTTTATCATCTTCGCGGCCGGTAATAAAGTTCACTGCCACTTCTTTTGCAGCTTCCAATCTGTCCGGTTCAAAATCGCGGGCAAGCATACTACTCGAAATATCAAGCGACATAACGATGTCAATTCCTTCCGTAGTTACATCTCTTCGGCTATTGCTCGATTGCGGGCGGGCAATAGCAAGCACTAAAAATACTATTGCTAAAACCCGAAATACAAATAAAGCATGCCGCAAGTAGTATTTGTAGGTTTTGGCACTTGAATGAAAGCTTTTTGATGTTGACACCTGAATACTTGCATGAGCATTCTTGTCCTTTAAGATGTACCATGCAATTAATGGTATCAAAAGGATCAGCAAGTAAAAATATTCAGGATTTGCAAATTCTATAGAACTCATACTTTGTATTTTCAAAGTTTACTTTTCTTCCTTTTTTGTCTCTTCCACTGCAATAGATTCTTTTTCCTCTTTAGCAGGAGCTTCTTCTACAATGGTAGTCTCAATAATTTTGTAGGCAAATTTCAAACTTAGTTCATTTTCATCCTGAAGGGGGGTGAATTTAGCGAATTTGGCTAAATCGGCACGTTCAAGAATGTCCTTCAGTTTGGCATGCCAGTCTGAATTTACCTCCATAGCATTTACTGCTTTTAATATCTCATCAGTAGTTGATTCCTGAGTTGATAGTTGGAAACGTTCATCCAAATAATACCGGATTGTATCTGTAAGGTCAGAATGAAACTGTTTCACCTTTCCGGTTTCCCAAAGCTTTTGTTTTTTGATCTCATCCAACTTGCGTAAGGCAATAATATGAGCCGGTTCGGCTGGTTTTGCTTTAACGAATAAAGGTTGGTTTTTCTTCCGCTTACGCAGATACAAAATCAATAAAACAATTAATGCTGCAACAATCAATCCACCAAATATCCAGGGAGCAATTTCCGCAAAAGCGATTGGTGTATGTATTGGCATTACAATGTCAAAATTAGCCTTGCTGGTATCAATATCAAAGGTTTTTACGCCCAATAACATTGTATCCGTTCGAATGATATTCATCAGATTTTCGTCATGAATCTTGAATTCAAAAGGATTCATTTTGTGAACACCATCATTAAAAGAGGTAATCAAAAAGTTTTTATTCACTTTAATATTTCCATTCTCCAACGGGATAGTATCCTGAGGAGATTGTTTTATGATCTCGACTCCCGAACCAATGCTGTCCATAAATATCGGAAACTCTACCCGAAGACTTTTTGGCTGTTCTATGGAAAGTAAAAGGTTTATTTGATCACCAATAACAATAACATTGGTATCGAGTTGTGCGCTGTAGTTAATCCCTTTTTCTTCTTCCTGAGCAAAAGACGAGAAGGAGGAAAAAGTAGCTCCCAATACAATTGCAAATGCGACAAGTGCTTTTGTCAATAGTTTATTTGGGATGTTCATTCTATTTGTCATAGTCGTCTGCTTCTAAAATTATTGTCCTCTTCGTTTAAATAAGGCAATTAAGGATCTCACATAATCCTGATCGGTTCGAATATTTGCCACATCTACACCAGACTTTTTAAATGTTTCGGTAAGCAGAGTGTCTTTCTCACGCCACCATTTGGCGTAGTTTTCTCTTACCTTTTTATTCGAAGTGTCTATCCAACTGTATTCGCCTGTTTCCGCATCCTTAATTTTAATCAATCCAATTGATGGGATTTCCTGTTCGCGTTTATCGAATATTTTAAGAGCTACAAGATCATGTTTTTTATTGGCAATCGTTAATGCATTTTCAAAATCTTCATCAATAAAATCTGATATCACGAAAGTGGTGCAGCGTTTTTTAATAACCTGTGTAAGGTAGCGTAAAGCATTACCAATATCAGTATTCCGATGTTCCGGTTTAAAATCGATTAGTTCACGAATGATTCTTAGTATATGAGACTTACCTTTTTTAGGCGGAATAAACTTTTCAATTTTATCCGAAAAGAAAATCATCCCAATTTTATCGTTGTTTTGAATGGCCGAAAAGGCAAGCACAGCGGCAATTTCTGTAATCTGATTTTTCTTTAGTTTGGAGATGGTTCCAAATTCACGGGAACCACTCACATCAATCATCAGCATTACGGTCAGTTCACGCTCTTCTTCGAAAAGTTTTACGTAAGGTTGATTGTAGCGGGCGGTTACATTCCAGTCAATATTTCTGATGTCATCACCATATTGGTATTCCCGGACTTCGCTGAAGGTCATACCGCGTCCTTTGAACGCAGAATGATACTCGCCGGCAAAAATATTTCGGGAAAGACCTCTGGTTTTGATCTCTATTTGCCTGACGCGTTTTAATAATTCACTAGTTTCCATAGCTAATTACGAATTGAGAATTACGAATTAATAATTAAATCGTGGTAATCATGAATTACAAATTGAGAACCTAATTTGTAATTCATAATTCATAATTGTTACGGTACTTCAACGGTATTCAGTATTTCACTAATAATGTTCTCACTAGTGATATTGTTTGCTTCAGCTTCGTAAGTCAATCCAATTCTGTGACGAAGTACATCATGACAAACTGCACGGATATCTTCAGGAATTACGTAACCTCTTCGTTTAATAAAAGCATAAGCTTTAGCCGCTGAAGCCAAACTGATACTGGCACGTGGCGATCCGCCAAATGCGATCATATCCTTAAATTGTTCCAATCCGTAATCGGCAGGGAAACGGGTTGCAAAAATGATGTCTACAATGTATTTTTCAATCTTTTCATCCATATAAACATCTTTCACTACGTCACGCGCCTTGTTGATGTCTTCCGGTTTTAAGATTTGAGCTGCTTTTGGAAATACCTTCAAAAGATTTTGACGCATAATTAGCTGCTCTTCATCTTTTTTAGGGTAATTGATCACCACTTTCAGCATAAAACGGTCAACCTGTGCTTCCGGCAGAGGATAAGTTCCTTCCTGCTCAATCGGATTTTGAGTGGCCATAACCAAAAACGGTTCTTTTAATTTATAGGTGGTGTCACCAATGGTGATTTGTCGCTCCTGCATGGCTTCCAATAAAGCAGCCTGTACTTTTGCCGGAGCACGGTTAATCTCATCTGCAAGAATAAAGTTGGCGAAAAGAGGCCCTTTTTTTACTACAAATTCTTCTTTTTTCTGACTGTAAATCATGGTACCCAACAAATCGGCAGGTAACAGGTCAGGAGTAAACTGAATACGACTAAATTCAGCTTCTATGGTAGTTGCAAGTGTGCTGATTGCAAGTGTTTTTGCCAGTCCGGGAACCCCTTCCAGTAATATATGACCATTCGAAAGTAATCCTATCAATAAGCTTTCAACAAGGTGCTTTTGACCAACAATAACTTTGTTCATTTCCATAGAAATCATATCCACAAAGGAACTTTCTCTTTGGATACGTTCATTTAGTTCTTTGATATCAACTGTTTGGATCATTAGAAATATATTTAATTACTTGAAAAATTTACATAAAAAGAATCTGATTTTTCAGAAAACCTTTACAAAGATAAACCTTTGAGCGTTTTATGAAAATGCATGCCCGTTAAAAATTGTTAATGGTTTTAGCAAGGAACAAGTGACAAGGAACAAGTGGCAAGGATCAAGGAATAAGGAATAAGGAATAAGGAATAAGGAATAAGGAACAAGCGGCAAGGTTCAAGGAATAAGTAACAAGTAACAAGTAACAAGTATCGAGGAATAAGTATCAAGTAACAAATTTCAAGGAGTTGGTTTGTACTCCGTCGTATCCTGACTATAAGCAAGCTGTAAATGTCAGGTTACGACTAAAAACAATTTACAAATACACAAAAATGGAGATACTACTGTGGATCAAGTAACAAGTAGCAAGTAGCAAGTAACAAGTATCAAGTAACAAGGAACAAGGAACAAGTATCAAGGAACAAGGAACAAGGAACAAGCTCCAAGGGACAAGGAATCCAATTGTTCATTATTCCGTTCCTTTGTTCTTTCATTTTCGGACTTGCTAAAAATGCTTACTTTTGGGGAGAATCAGAAAATACTATTTAAATTGAAGAAACGATATTTTATTCGCCTAAGTTATAAAGGAACAAACTATCATGGTTGGCAGATTCAGCCGAATGCAAGTTCTGTTCAGGAGGAACTGAATAAGGCCTTGTCTACTATTTTAAATCAGCCAATAAATGTGGTTGGCTGCGGAAGAACGGATACAGGTGTGCATGCCAGCGATTTTATGGCTCATTTCGAGGTGGATGAAAACTGTCGGTTCGATTGTGAAAAACTGGCTTTTAAGCTGAATCGCTTTTTGCCTCATGATATTGCCATTCGCGAAGTGTTTCGGGTGAAAGCTGATGCGCATACCCGTTTCGATGCTATTTCCAGAACTTATTATTATAAAATTACCAAGCATAAAAATCCATTTCGTACCGAGTCTCATTGGAAAAATCAGCATGAGTTGGATGTTGCAGAGATGAACGAGGCGGCTAAAATTCTGTTCGAATACATCGATTTTACAAGCTTTAGTAAGTTGCATACCGATGTGAAAACCAATAACTGCAGGATAGCAAAAGCTGAATGGACTGAAACTGATGATGAATTGGTATTTAAGATTAAGGCTGATCGGTTTCTTCGTAACATGGTTCGTGCCATTGTTGGGACTTTGGTTGAGGTAGGACGTGGAAAAATGGATTTGGCTGGTTTTCGTGAGGTGATTGAAAGCAGGAATCGATCGAATGCGGGTTCTTCGGTGCCAGGCCATGGCTTGTTTCTAGCTAAAATTGAGTATCCGGATGGTTTAAGAATAGAAGATGTGTAAGCCGCTGTTTTTATTTACCGATGGAAGTGTAAATCCGCAATCTAAAATTGGTTTTGGAGCCGTTCTTCTTTTACAGGATTTGAATGTCTCACTGAATGAAGCTAAAACTCTGGTAAAACTGAATCGTTTCGAAAATACTTCTTCTACAAAACTGGAGCTGCAGGTTTTACTGTTGGCTCTGAATAAAATTGATTCGGACAATTGCCATGTAATTGTGTACACCGATTCTCAGAATATTATTGGTTTGCCGGCGAGGAGAGAACGTTTTGAAAAAAACGGCTATTGTTCCAAAAATGGAAGGCTCATTGCGAATCATCAATTGTATCAGGAATTTTACGGACTGACCGATACTTTACAATGTGAATTTGTAAAGGTGAAAGGGCACAAGGTTTCGGGTCAGAAAGATCAGGTTGATCAATTGTTTACATTGGTGGATCGAGCTTCGAGAGTTGCGTTGAGGGGATGATAATTACGAATTATTATTTTTGTACTTATCGTCCTCTTCATTTATAGGAGCCAGCAAATTTTTGAAAACCAGAGTGCGAACGGGAGTTGCCAACGAAGAAGTGGCTCAGGCAAATTTGCGAAAGCAATACGAATTTAATTACCTGGATGCTATAAAGATATTTGGCAAAACTTTTGCCAACCGCTTGCTCCCGCAAACTGTTTCGAAGAAAAAAATTGAGGCAGAATTGCTTGCTACTGAAGCATAAGCTCTCAAAAAAAAGAAAAGTATGCTGTGTAAGTTTACATGGCATACTTTTCAAAACGAAAACAGGCTTTGTAAACTTGCACGGCATACTTTCCAAAATAAAAATGGCTCATGTAACATTACATAGCCCATTTCTAAAACAAAAAATAGTCCATGTAAGATAACATAGCCTATTTCTAAAAATAAAAACAGGCTGTGTAAGATAACATGGCATACTTTTCAAAATGAAAACAGGCTGTGTAAGATAACACAGCATACTTTTCAAAATAAAAACAGGCTTTGTAAGCTTGCTGAAGGTGTTTGATAAAATTTGAATGGTAAAAGTATCTGGTTGAAAGATTTAAATCATGTTACGAACTGGTGTTTATGGGTAGGTGAGAAGAAGTGACAAAAAAAGACCACTTGGGGTGGTCTTTGGTCTTGGCTAGTCTTCCAAAAAATGAGTAATGTTTCTAATTTTACCGACTAGAATGTGCGGTAGGTGAAGTGACTGGTGGGAGTTTGCTTGATTAGGCTTTATTCATCAAAGTGTTTTTTAATTTTTAGTTATGGTAAATTTTAATCATATTTTTTACGAACTTAAACTATTTTTCCATGCCGACGATAGTATCATAGTTTTATTGGATTAGGATTTCCAGAATCAAGATAATTGACTAAATTTGCTGATAGAAGAACAAAATGAGTCAAGCTGATTACATAAAGGATATTGCAAGGTTTGGTCTTGAGAATGATCAAGATCAACTTTTGGAAGTATTGAGTAAATTGATAGAGCATTCACGGCAAACTAAAAAAGTGAACTTGGCTTTACAGTTACAATCGATACTAAAGGAAGGGTTACGCGCACAACAAACTAAGGGTTTAGCGACTGTAGGATCCAAAAAATATTATTTAAAAGAAGATGATCGTGCATTAAATGAATTGATCATTGAAAAACTTACTTCAGATTATTCTTTTGAAAATTTAGTTTGTTCTGCTGGCATCAAAGAGGAATTAACTTATTTCGTTCAAGAGCATCGTGATATTGAATTGCTAAACAAATTCGATTTACCTGTTTCAAACCGTATTCTTTTTCATGGCCCATCGGGTTGTGGAAAAACATTGGCTTCATACGTACTAGCCGGCGAGTTGGATATGATGATGTATGTGGTGAATTTAGGAGCCATTGTTTCTTCAAAATTGGGTGAAACCAGTAAGAATCTATCGAAATTATTCAGACAAGCGACCAGTGAAAATTGCATTATTTTCTTCGATGAGTTTGATTCTATTGGTAAAGTAAGGGATTATAGTCAGGATCATGGCGAAATGAAACGTGTAGTTAATACTATTCTTCAGCTCTTTGATTATTTACCTCAGAATAGTATTGTTATTGCTGCGACCAATCAGATGCAAATGATTGATGAAGCTTTATTGCGCAGGTTTGATATGAAAATTAATTTGGGCTTACCTACCAATGCTCAAATTCAAGAGCTGATTGAAAAAACTTTGGCTAAATCACCCTTTAAATTTCGCACCAAAAAGGAACTGTCTGAAATTATTAAATTATCAGAAGGATTATCCTTTTATTTGATTCAAAGATCAATCATAACAGCTATCAAAAGAACACTGTTTGGTTTAAAGGATTTAGAAAAACCTAATCTATACCTTGATTCTGCAATTTTAAAAGAGTTAATCTTAAAAGAAAAAGTCTAAACTTCTGCTTCAAGGTCGGCTTCTGCAATTGCTACTAGATTATTAATTAACTGTAGCTCATTGTAAAGAGAATTAAGAGTTTCATTTTTTGCAGGAACCTGCTCAATTGTTATCACTAAGCTATAAGGGATTGCTTGTTGAAATGGTTCTTTTTCAGCTTCTGTTAGTAGCTTGTTAAATGCTGAATTAATGGCGATTTTAAAGCAATTCTGTTCATTTATTATATTTTCTTTCTTGACATTGAAGCTAATTTTCTGAACGTTGCTAACCAACTTGCTTTTGTAATAATAATCCTGTACCCATCCTTTTGAGGATGAATTCAGTTTAATTTCCTTGCTCGAATTCCCATTGTACCCATCAGGTACATTAATTTCCCTTTCATTTCCATTTTCAGAAATTTTGGTTTCTATGTGATTTTCATTTAGTTCTAAATTTTTACCTATGGCGAAAGTGACATGATAAGGACAATACAACAACTGATTATCTTGCTTTGGTGGAAATTTAAAACAAAGTGTCGCGGTAATTTTTAATAGTCCAATTTTCCTTATTGCAATGTTTAAATATTCCGGGAGAAATACTGGAAAAGATTTTATATATCCGGGATAGATTTCATCTTCAATTATTAACGTTGCTTTATTATCATCTGAAAAAAGAATTGTATCAATATCAGGGGTTCCATATCCCATTATTCGTTTCTTTTGATTATTGGAAAAAGCTTGAAATTCAGAACCTGTCTCGATCTCACTGGAACCATTTATCAACATGGCTTTTATTGTTTGCATGTCGAGATTAGGGTATTTTGAAACCAATTTTGCAGCAATGTTTGCAGCTATTGGGGTTGCATAACTCGTGCCTATTTGTTTATATGTTCTTTCATGTAAGTCAGATGACAAAATTTCTAATCCTGCTTCACTTCCATTATCATAATCAATTTCTCCCAACATTCGAACTTCAGTATAATCACCCCCAGGAGTTAGAATGTCGGGTTTTCGGTAATAATGATTTGCTGTTTGTGCATTAAATGTGTCCTGGTCATCAAAGTTATAATGCAGTTTTCTTGAATAGATTGCAGGAAATGTTTTTGAAAGCGCAAAGTTTTGCAATTCACTGTTTTCGAAATTATCTGCAATTGCTCCAATGGTTATGTTGTTCATGCTTTCAGCTGGTGGAGCAATATTTGCATTTTGCGACTGAAATTTTACTGGGTAATCTCGAACGCCTTGAATTTGAAATATATGATTTGTTGTGGAGATAAAAATGAGAATGTCTAATTCTGAAGAAACTTTGTCTAACAGTTTTGCATACGTTGAAAATTCCTGATTGTCTTTTAATGGGAAATCGGCATAGCCAATGGTTAAAGTAAAAATTCTAACATTATATTCTTCATGAGCTTTTCTTATTAAATCTATTGTCGCGCTTTGAGAAATTGCACCTCGTTTTCCATTGAGTATTTTTATAGAAAGTAATTTAGCATCCGCTTTTACTTCTCCTTTGTAATCCGGAATAAGTTTATTCCCAAATGCAGCAAATGCAGCGACTCCTGTTCCGTGATCGCTTTCATCTAAAAAAGAACCTGTTCCTGTTGTGTCAAATTCTCCATTACTTCCAATTAAGATACTTGCTAACGGAGTTTGATCTGAAATACCGGTATCAATAATCCCAATAATGGGTAAATCTTCGTTTGAATTGATTATTTCAAAACCAAACTCTCGTGAAGGTAAACTATATCTGTTTGGTAATATTACTGCTCCAGAACCGGAGCATGTAGCATAGATAAAATCAAAATTGTTCACTATTTCAATGACAGTTTCAAATGAAGTATCAAAGAGCTCGGCATTATCTTCGTTTAGTTTGTGGCTTAAGTTGTTTCTTTCCAAGTATTCCCTGAATGCTACTTTTTGGGGATCAATGAGTTTTCTTTCCATTAATCCTTTTCCCATAAATGTAAAGTGAATATTTTGATAGTTGTTTATAGTGCTAAGCATGTCGTTTGATGAGAACAATCTAAAACTCTTTATAAACAATATTTTCCCATCAAAATGTGAGTTGATATTTTTCAGTTTATTATCAATAAAGGCCAGAATTTGGCTGTCAAAGAATCTATATCTTTCCTGATTTTCGATTGCAAATAATGTATTTTTGTTGAAGTTTGACAGATGAAGGAGTGCCAGTCCAAATCTTTCGAGATAATAGTTTTCATATTTAGGCTGGTCAAATGCTGCAAAAAATTCCAGTTCCATGAGATCAAAATGCACTGGCAACTTAATCGTCCTTTTTGAGTGCCTTAATTCAATATCAATATTGAATTGTCTTCTATTTTCTGCAAATACCTCTGCCATGTAGGTGTAATCCGGTTCTTCTTCTTGATCTTCATCGTCATTACCTTTACCGCCACCGATTCGAGATTTGTATTCAACTAATCCTTCTTGAGGATTACGAAAGTATAAGTGTGGTTTATTGTTATCTGCCATGGTCGTAAGTCTTTGGGGAATTTTTTATACTGCATTTCCGAAGTTATGAAAAGTAAACATATTAACAAAAATACCAGCAGTAAAGTTTGCTTTCAGAAAAAAAATGAGATTACTGTAATTATTGGCGGGCGAATTCTCAAACTTTTGGGCGGGCAGCCGGAAATTGCGTTTATCAATAGTAAAATAGCAGCTGCATTTGTATTTTTCATGATGCGTTGAAACAGACAGCAATAATTAAGCTCGCATAAAAAAATGCCAGCTATTCTTTCGAATTTGCTGGCATTTTTGTTTTTAATACAAATGATTCAAAAACCAATTTATTGCTGCTTTTGCCACGATATCGAACTGTTCGATATAAGGTGTGAAATGTCCGCCTGGTAGGGTGATGAGCTCTTTTGGCTGCAGACTTTCCTGATAGCTTTTTAGGCAAAGGTCTGTGGGGGTAACAATGTCTTTTAAAGCGACTACAAATAAAATAGGAGTAGGGCTTACCATACTTGCATAAATGCCTGGTTCATACATCCTGGCGTATTCGGTACTTCGGAAGGTAACCTCATTACTGGCTGATGTTGATAATGCTTGTGCTTTTGTATAGTATTCCCTGGCTTCTTCCATAGGATATAGTGGGTTAAGATTAGCTTCACCAACCAATTTTTTCATCATCGGCTCTTTTCCTTTGAGGCGGTTTATTCGGTCTTTACTTACTAGTTTCCAATACCCGTCATCTTTTTGGGCAGGCATTCTTCTCGAGCTGCTTTGAGATCCGCTAATGGTAGGAACCTGAGATACGACACATTTAACTCTCCTGTCGGTTGCTGCTGTAACAATAACATGACCACCAGAATAACTTGTTCCCCATATTCCGATTCTATTGGCATCCACTTTTTCTAATGAAGCAGCATAGCTAATGCTGTTTTTGTAATCGTCTATTTGCATAAAGGGATTGATTTCTCCTCTTGGTGTTCCTTCGCTTTCGCCAAGATTTCTGTAATCGAACAGAATCACAGCAAAGCCGTTTTCTGCAAATAATTCGGCAAACTTGTTTATATAAGCTTCTTTGGGAAGGCCAAATCCATGCGCCATAACAATAGCCGGACATTTGCTGTTTTTGTGAGGAATGTATTGTAATGCACAGATTTTTAAACCATCACTTAAATAATTTACTTTCGTTAGACTGTAATTTTTCATATTTCTCCTTTTATCGTTTTAAATTAAAAGGACAAATGTAGTATTCAGGTGTAAAGCCAGATTGTTCAATAAGTTCTATTGATTGTCCATTTAGTCCATATTGAATTTTCTGAAGGCAGCAGGGGTGATGTTAAAGTTTTTCTTAAAAACTTTGTTGAAGTGAGAAACACTTTCGAAGCCACAGTTAAAAGCAATATCTGATATGTATTTGTCTGAATTGACAAGTTGAAATCGGGCACAATCCAGTTTTTTTTGCAGTATCCATTTGGCGGGCGTGTTTTTGAATAAGAGCATAAAATCCCGTTTGAATTTGGAAACACTCCTATTTGATAATCTTGCTAATTGCTCTACCGTATATTTTTTTTTGAAGGTTTTTTCCATCAATAGTTTCAGATCATTGTAATTGTCCGATAGCGAGTTGAAAAAAACTTTTGCCTGTACTGATCTTTCGGTAAGTAAAATAACCAATTCGTTTATTTTTAGCTCCATTAAAGCAGGGTTGTTTTCATTTTCATTGATGTAAGAAAGATAATGCAATATGTAGTCATCAATCATTTTATCCCTGTTGAGGATCACAAAGGGCATTTGTGGATGTTTCCCCAGCGAAATATCCTTGGGATATTTAATAAAAGTGTTCTTAAAATAAATGACCAATGCCTCGAATTCTCCGTTTTTAGGAATGTATTCGGTCATTTCATGAATGCCTTTTTTCAATAACAATAATTGATGCTGATCGACTTCGATCGTATTGTTGTCTTGGATGATAATCTTTTTGCCTTTCAGAATAAAAACGAATGCATTTTCCTGCATTAAAATTGATTGTTTTGTTGAAATCGTATTCGTTTTCCATTTCGCGAACAATAGATTTTTGTTCTTTAAAATTTTTTCTTTTGGAAAGGCTTTCATTTTGTTAAAAGTAATTTTTTAGCGGAGATATTGATTCTCCGCAAGGGAAAATCAAAAGCGTTTTCGAAGTTATGAAAAGTAAACAGATTAACAAAAATACCCGCAGTAAAGTTTGCTCTCAGAAAAAAATGAGTAAACCGTTGTGTTTTGTAAGAACTGCTGAGGAAGGGGTTTATTTTTTTGTTAAAATCCCAAAAGGAGAGAAGGGGTAACAGCAAGCTCAGCAAATTTGTAAGAGTGAAAGGACACAAAGTTTCGGGTCAGAAAGATCAGGTTGATCAATTGTTTACATTGGTGAATAGAGCTTCGAGAGTGGCGTTGCGGGAGAATTAATAATTTTGTCCTTATTGTCCTCTTTATTTATGGGAGTTAACAAATTTTTGAATGTAGGGGTGCTGTGCTGTTTTGTTTGACAACCTTTGTCAGCACCTCCGTTAGATAAATCATATTCTCCATTTCCAAACCTAATGCAAGCTTACAACCCGCTTTATTTTCCATTCATTATTTTTGTTTTCCCACACAATTAAAAAACGTCCTACTTTTGAAGGTGTCCCAATTGGTTCTTGATTATTATGAAATTTTTGCAAACCTATTTCAATTGCTCCAAAGTCTTTAACAGGATAAACTTCTATGCTTCCTTTAACTAGTTCTCTTGTTACTTTTCCACAAATATTTTTTTTGGTTGCAGAAATTATGTCTTGTTTTGATGTCATTACTCCTCCTTGGTCATGATAAAATTCAATATTTTCTGAAAAGAAAGTACCATACTTGTCAAGATTCAAATTGCAGGTATTATAAGCCTCAAAAAAAATACTGTCTAATTTAACTATAGTGTCGTATAGTTGTTGGTTGTCTGGCTTATAATTTTTTGTCAAACGATACATTGGTTTTTTTGTTGTACTACAACTTGCCAATAGTGTGATAAGTGTTAACAGCGGTATAATTATAGTCTTAAAGTATTTCATTATTTTTTATGTTTGTTATAGTTTTATTTTGTTTCGATATCAATTATTTTTTGTCCGTTTTCACCCAAATAGTGAGTTAAAAGTTTTTGATAAATTTTATAGCCATCATCCACATTCGTAAAAATTAAAAGACCTTGTTTTGTTTTAGGGAAGATAAACACAATAGTTTGAACACCTTTGTCAGCACCTCCGTGAGACAAAGCATATTCTCCATTTCCTAAATCGTAAATTTCAAAACCCAAGCCAAAATGCTTGCTGTTTTTGGTTTCGACTTGATTTGTAGTCATATCGTCAAAAACTTTTTGGGTCAATCCTTCGCCATTCATTACACTGGTCAAAAACTTTCCATAATCTTCAATGGTTGTCAATAAATTGTCTGCACCATTTGCAGTTTTATTTTTTTCTGTTTCATAAGCAACTCCTTTATTGTTATAACCTGTTGCAAATCTTAAACTGTCTGTTTTATTGTCCCAAAAATATTTGGTGTCGGTCATTTGCAAAGGAGTAAAAATTAATTCGCTTGCTAATTGGTTAAGTGATTTATGGAATTTTGCTTCCAACGCTTTTCTCAAATATTCAAAACCTTCTCCTGAATATTGATATTTCGTTCCTGGTGTAAATTCAAAATGTAATTTTCCATCTTTGTTATTTCCACGCCAATTGGTAAAACCTGTTTGGTGGCTTAAAATATGTCTGGTAGTAAGCAATTTGCTATTTGGGTCTTTTGAAACATCTGGGTCTGTCCAATATATATGAATCGGTTCATCTAAATTCCACTTGCCTAAACTCACTAATTTTAAAGTAACCATTGCAGTTATAGGTTTGGTCAGTGAAGCCACATTAAATATAGTATTGTATGGTGCTGCTGTTCCTTTTTTGAGTTCTCCAAACACTTTTACCTGTTGAAGTTTTCCGTCTTTAATTACGCCGATCCCCAGGGTAGGAACTCTGTTTTCCGCTAAGCATTTTTCTATTTCTTCGTCATTGTCAAAAATTGATTTTGAAGAGGAAAGCTGTTTTACCTGATGTTCGTAACTCAACGATTTTGTGAGTTTCCATTCGTCATTTTCTATAAGCCAAACGTGAGTAAATTTAGCTGAACTCCCAAATTGCTCAGGTTTATTTAGTTGTTTTTCAAAGAACTGATGCACTCCCTCTTGAATTGCGCCATAAAGATTTCCTTTGTTGTAAAGAGCATAAATTTCAGTGCTTTTGGGCAAGAGTTCTCTTCTTGCCTGATAGTTGGATGGATTTCCACACAATCCATTTTGTAAATCATTGAGAAATTTCTTTTTATCGGAAATCCCGTCTTTGTCGTGGAAGAATTCAAACTTTTCACTTAGCAGGTTTTCAAACTGTGAAATGTCGCAAGTGTTGAAGCCTACATTAAAAAGCAAACTGTCCTTTGAGAGGATGATTTTGTATAGGTCTGAATTTTTAGCAACCTGTGCCTGGGGCTTTACAATGAAAGTGATCGTAAAAATGAAGCTTAATAAAATATATTTTGCCATGTCTGTTTTTTATCACAAAGATCAAAAGCAAATTTATTCTGTCATTAAAATCTCCCCGACAATAACCTGTCAAAAACCCGACAATTTTATATCATATTGAAATGCAGGCTGTAATACAGCTTTTTTCTTTTGTCTATTTCAACTGCATTTCTAAGAACGAAATAAACATTTGAAAGAATCAAAAGAATCAAAAGTATTAAAGTAAAGTTATGTCCGGACTTTGTGAAAATACCTAACATAAACACAATGGGGGCTATGATTGTCCACATTATTTGTAACGAAATAATTTGTTTTGTTATGGGGTTCTTCAATTTCATTGCAAACATTAATATAAGCGGAACAAGAATATTTAAAGGAGGAAGAATTATGAATGGCAAGGAAGAAAGGTTGACTAACTTTATTGATGAGTAATTTAATAAATTGTCTTCTTCCTTTGGTGTTGTTTTTTCGTTACTATCTTCTTTGTTTTCAATTCCGGGTTGTTTGCTTCGCAATTCTTTTTCCTGGACGCCTAATGCTTCTCCCAAAACTCGAAGTGTATATCCTTTTGGATCTGTTCCTGCTTCAATTCTCTGAATTGTCCTTACAGAAATACCGGATTTCTTCGATAATTCTTCTTGAGTAAGATTTTGCTGTTCTCTTATATTTTTAAGTTTGGACATTCTGTTGTTTTAAAAACGTTTCGCGGGTATGGTGGTTTTCTTTCCGTTCAATTGTAATTTTTTCTATTAGCTGTCAAGTGAAATTTAAACTTCTCTTTCGTCCGTTTTTTTAATCATTTTTAGAGTGAAGCCTCCAAGAATTAGTATGATTAGAGCCATAACCGCCCACAACCATTTTTCATCGGCAAAAAGTGGTTCCGATTTAGGTGTTTCCGATTTTGTAATTATTTTTTCATCACCAAGGGCAAGTGTTGTTATCGATTTAGGGATGTTGTCTGAAAATCGGGAAATGTCATAATTTGGTCTTCGGGCATTGGTATTTCCATAATAAAGGAAATACTTCGCGGGTTTCGAAAATCGAACCAGTAACTCATAAACAGAGCCTTCTATCTCAACATTGCTAATGGTAAGCGCTTCATTGTCTGAATTTTTGATGATGATTTTTACATGCTGAGCAACTGTATTGCTGAATTTGAACTCATTTTTTTCAATGGAGTTGAGCGTGCCCGAAGCAAGGGTTTGATAGTTGTATTTCCATCCAAGTTCAGTTTTGGTACTATCCGTTACATACTGAATGTGAACGGGTCTGTAATAATCAAATGATTCGAGAATATTTACCTTAAGATTATTTACCAAAACGGGTAACTCCAGATCAATGTTTACCTCAGTCTGTTTGCGCTTTTTATTCTCAATGGTGTTGATTTTCTTTATTTGGTAATTGCGGGATTTTCCTTTTACAATCTCTTTAAGAAATAATGCCGCACTTTCCAGCTTAGGTTTTTCCCCGCTTTTGATTCCTATTCTGTAAAAAGCATAATTGGCATTTGGAAAATTAAGTTTCGAAAACTGATAATTGGTGTGTGCATTGTTAATGGATAGTATTCTGTAATCCTCGACAAGAGTATACCAATTTTGTTGATCCTGACTTCCTTCAAGAGTTGTTTTCCAATCGAAATTTTCCTGTTCGAAATTTAACTGAATTTGATTTATTGAATTGGAGGTGGGAACTTTAAAGGTGAAGTAATAGCCGTTTTTATCCCTCGATTGATTCAATAATTTAAAGTCAACATTTACATTTTTTATTTGATCTTCGGTGGAATGTATAATGTACGGTGCTTCGAGCGTGTCATTTTGCTCAGAGATGCCAATAATTCTAATATCGTTCAGGTTTGGGGAAATCTTCCCGAAAATTTCATTCGGTAGTTCCAGTTTGTGCCATTGATCGTTTGTACCAATAATTTCTCTTTTGTAGTTGAAATTATTCTGCTGGCCAAAGGAATTGGAGAATGCAAAAAGTAACGGAAGGAAACAGATCTTAATTTTCATGGGAGTGTAAGTTTATTAGTATGTCTGAGTGAAACCAGCTGAAATAAATTGTGTTCTTTGCTTTAGATTTCTTCCTCAGTCATATTGCTCTTGTATTTGTTGTACAGGAACGAAATAATCAAAAGAAGTATTCCCAATAAAACAAATGCGATGGTTTTTGCTATTGTACTCAATTGCGAGATGTCGTAAAAGAAGAGCTTTACCAATGTAAGTGCAAACAATCCGATAGCGCCAATTCGCAAATGTTTCTTGTTTTTCCAGATGCCGTAGGCAATCAGGAGTAATGAATAGGAACCCCAAAGTATGCTTAAGCCAAGTTTATAGGATTGAGTTGATCCGCTTATGTCCATCCAATTAAGCAACTCGCTGCTAAATATCCATAGAATGGAGGTGCTAAGCAGGTATTCAAATGCTATTCTGTACCTTTTTGCATTAAATTCTTCCTTTACATGAAGAAATATACTTGTCAGTGCAATTGCAGCAAAGGCTAATGAGATGTATCTGATTATGATATTGAATGTTCCCCGGTGATAATATTCAGATAAACTTTGAGTAAGATAACTTTCTCTTAATTCACTTAGGGAGTACAATCCTTGGGTTAAAAATACGACCAAAGTTATCGTTGTTAATCCAATACCGGCATAAGCTAAATTTTTGTTTTTTAATTTCCTGATATTCACAAAAGAAAGAACTGAAAAAAACAGTAAGGAATAATTGATGATCCAGATCGTTTTAAATTCTTTTAAATCGTAGTTGTTATAGTAGCTGGCATATTCCTCTCCGGTTGCCTGAATGCTTAATGCCGATTCCTTAATTAGTTGATTCCAGTAATTGCCAATTTCCAATCGGATTGAATAGTAAAGCGTAAATACGAGAATAACAGGAATGGCATAGGATAATAGTTTGGTGACCTTTAGCCATGAGCCTAATAAAGTCGGATACTTGATATTGCTGTTCAATCTGTTGATAAGCCCAAATGAAATAATAAAAAGCAATGAACTCAAAAAATTAACATTAAGAAACAGAGTGATTTTGGTTTCCGGATCATCCACAAGGTAGGTGTTATACATGGTGGTCCAATCCTGCAAAATACTACAGAAAGCAAGTGCCATTAAAGGGTAAGACATTGCTTCGTAAATGGAAACTTTTTTAGTTCGGCCAATCCAAAAGAGCAGAGCGGCTTCACTGACCCATAATAAAGTTACCCAATTTCCGTCTAGCTGAATAGGAAATGCGATGGTGATAAATATGAGAACTAAACCTGATATCAAATAGAAAACATTTTTGTCGTCAAGCTTTTGTTTGTAAATAATTACACTGACAATACTGTGAATAACAGCATTGATAAGAGTGAATAATCCTAATAAATGTTGTCCTGTTTCGTGAAGCGATAATATAGAATATCCCAGACCAAAAAAGATAAGGGAGTTGGATACAAGAAGCAGAGAATTGCCTTTGTTGAATTTCTCTTTTCGAACCAATTTGTAAGCAAGGAACAGCAAATAAAAGATCGCGAAAAATACGGTTAGAAAGCTGCTTCCCAGTACAAAGTGTTCACTGGTTTCGTATTTTCCCAGGAACCAGGAATAGAAAATCAACCAGGTAAGCACGAAAGAAGAATAATGCAATGCCTTCCAGTATTTCCTGAATGCAATGAAAAGAATGCCAATGTTAATAATGGTCATGTAGGTAAAAAGTACAGCCACTTTTCCTGAGCCGTCACTTAGCAGGAAGGGAACTGCGTATGCTCCCACCAAACCAATATGAGCAATTACCTGCTTGTTGTAATTAATCGCAGCAACAACTGTGAATACGGTGAAAATCAGCATCAGAATAAAAGCAAATGCCTGCGGAAACAGATCGTACAGACTGTAGGCCATGTAGGTAATAAAATATAGAATTGCTATGGCACCACTCACCAGAACGGCACTGTAATTTTCATATTTCGCTTTTAGTTTTATTCCAAAACCCAACAGACCAATTCCCGTTAAATAAGCCAGGATTATTCTTGTTAAAGGGCTGATAAGATCATTGTCGATGGAGTACTTGGCACCTATCGCTACACCGATAATGGTAATGGCAATCCCAATTTTATTGATCAGATTTTCACCAATAAATTTCTCAAGATCGGATTTCGATTTTGGAGGTTGATTGGTTGCAGGAGGGGTGACAATTGTTTTTGCAGTCTCAATTTTGGGTTTCTCCTGCGTTGCTGGAGATGCGATGTTTTTCAGATCATCAAGAAGATTTTCATTCAAAATCTGCGTCTCTTCTTTATCTGCAAGAGGTTTTGCTTCAGCACTCTTTAATCGAATTAATTCATGTCGTAATTCACTAATTTCATTCGACAGAGCCTCTTGTTTTTCATGAAGCTTTTCTTGTATCTCGAAAAGCTGATTTATTTTGTCTTTATTGTCTGACATATGATCTACTTACATAAGTATTGCAAATATAATTCCTTGTTGAATTGTAAATATCCAAAATTGGAAATTTTTAGTTTGCCTGATTAAGGAATTGTTTACTTTAGCTCGTGAATTTATGAAAAGCATTCTACATAAACAAAATGTATGTTTTAATGCAGCTGTCGCACAAACCCAATATTTGATCAAATAATATTATGACGAATTGTTTTGTGAATTTACAATGCCAAGGAATGGAATGTGATATTTTTTGAGTTATCTATTCCAAATTTCCCAGCTTTTTTCGGCTTGTAAGTGAAGCATTTTTAAACCATTATGAGTTTTAGCTCCTTTTTCTGCTCCTTTTTTCATGAAAAGAGTCTCTGCAGGATTGTAAACAACATCGTACAGAAAATGATCTTTTGTAAGGTGTTCGTATGGGATATCAGGACAGGTATCATCTTTTGGGAAAGTTCCCAATGGAGTACAATTCACTATCAAATGACAATTGTTTATGATTTCGGGGGAAAGCATCTCGTAGCTTATGCATTTGTCAGAAGCAGTTCTGGATACAAATTGGTATTCAATATCCATTTCTTCCAATGCTGTGGCTGCAGCTTTTGAAACCCCGCCAGTTCCTAAAATTAATGCTTTTGGTTTCGCTCCATCCAAAAAAACACGCAGCGATTCAGTAAATCCGTGTATGTCGGTGTTGTAACCAACTAATTTAAACTGATCATTTTCACGGATAATTTGTACGGAATTTACAGCACCAATTCTTTCTGCCAAAGGATCAATATCATCGAGGAATTGAATTACATCCTGTTTGTAAGGAATGGTAACACAGAATCCTTTTAAGTCGGAATGTTGCTCCAATATAGCAGGGAAATCTTGAATATTGGAAAGTTCGAAATTTAAAAAAGAAGCATCTATGTTTTCTTCCGTAAATTTATCCGTAAAGTATTTTTTTGAAAAAGAATGTCCCAAAGGGAAACCAAGAATTCCGAATGTATCCATATTATTCTGTTTTAGATTCCGGAGAAAATTTTTCCATCATCCAAATTAATAGAAATCCGGCAATGGCCAAAAGAATTGCAAATATCAATTGTGAATCTTGTTCAGAAATATTTGCGAATGTATTTGGCAGTATATTTTCCTGCAGCAATGGTTTTTCAATTCCGTGCCGGTCAATAAAGGTGGAGATTGTGTTTTTCCAAGGCCAAACTTTATTTAAAGATCCGATCATGAATCCGGAAAGCAAACCGATAGTCATATTGTGGTATTTTTTTAACAGCCAGCTTAGCAGATTTGAGAAACTTAAGAGGCCTATCACAGCTCCCGCACCAACCACTGCAACAACATCCAGTTTAAAAGAACTGATGGCATTTAGGATGTATTCATATTTTCCCAAAAGAAGCAATATGAAGGCGCCTGATATTCCAGGTAAAATCATCGCACAAATTGCCAATGCTCCCGAAAGAAAAAGAAACCAGTAGGAAGTGGGTGTTTCTGCCGGAGTAACAACAGTTACCATGTAGGCAATTCCGATACCAATAAGCATTGCTATAATAGTGCGTAGTTTCCACTCCGTTATTTTACGGGCAATAACAATTGCAGATGCAACAATCAACCCAAAGAAGAAAGACCAGATTAAAATAGGCTGTTCGGCGAGAAAATACTTAATTAGCTTAGCCAATGACAAAAAGCTTAGGAAAATTCCGAAGATCAATGCCAATAGAAAGTTTCCGTTAATTGCCTGCCAGAATTCTTTGAATTTAAATTGAAAGAGAAGTTTTACCGCATTTCCGTTAATGGATTTTATGCTGTTAATTAATTCCTCGTAAATACCGGTAATAAATGCGATTGTGCCACCGGAAACTCCTGGTACAACATCTGCTGCTCCCATTCCCATTCCTTTAAAGGCAATAAGAAGGTAGTCTTTCATTTTTCTGGGCATAGTATAATTTTGTTGCGCTTACTTTACTGGTTTCAAATACAATTATTGATTTGCTTTGATTAGTTTGGTGAAGATTTTATTTTTCTTCAATTCAGGAAACTGAATAAAGATGTCGTTAATGTTTTCAGAATCGATATCGATGGCTTGTCTGATATAATGTTCCGAAGATTTGATGTCACCCGTAATTGCATAGTAAGCAGCTAAATTACTTAGTAATTGAGGACAGTTTGGGGTCTGGGCAAGACTTTCCAACAACACATCAATAGCGGTTTCTTCATTTTCATTTTGATGATAATATTCAGCGAGAGTTATTGGATAAGTGGTATCGTAAGGATCCAGATCAATAGCCTCTCTAAATGCCTGAACTGCTTTTTGAGGCGAATTGGCTCTGGCGTAAGCCGATCCCAAGGCAAACCAATAGTCTGAATTTGTATCGTCCAGATTTTTAGCTTTTTCAAGATAAACCAAACACTCATCAATTTTATCCTGATACATGAGAATTAATCCCATTCCAAACCAGGGATCTGCTAAATTCTCATCCGTTTTAATGGCTGTTTCGTAATTGATTAAGGCTTGTTCGTATTCGTCCATTTTCTCAAAACATTCGCCAATATAGGAATAGGTTGAAGCATGATCATCATCAAACTCAAGATATTCGGTGTAGCATTTTATTGCTTCTTCGAAAAGTCCCTGATTAGCCAGAGCATTGGCTTTGTTAAAATAGGCTTTACTATGTTGATCATTTACTGCCAGTGTGAATTCGTAGGCCTCAACAGCTTTTGGGAAATTCCCCATGCGGTTAAAAATGATTCCCAGATTGTACCAGGCGTTGTCGGAGAATGGGTTTAGCTCTAAAAATTGCTCATAAGCCATGATACTTTGATCATCCTCGCCAATTTTCTCATAACAATAACCCAATTCAAAAAGAACTTCCGAATCTTCTTCATCTAATTCCAGTGCTTCTTCCAAATATTCTATCGCAAGGCCGAATTGACTCAATTGCTCGAAAGCAAGCGCAATTCTGAAAAGTAAATCTTCACGATTCTCGTAACTGACCTGCAGCGCTTTATCGAATTGTTTTTTTGCAAGCTCAGGTTTTCCAATATGGTTATATATGTTCCCTTTAAGTAGAAGAATCTCCTTGTTTGAAGATTCAATACCCTGTATATTCTTTAAAATGGAAAGTGCTTCGAGATGCTGTTCCCGATCAACTAAAATCTGAGCTTTTTTAATTTGGAGAGAAATAGCACCGGGGTGCTGTCTGTTAGCAATGTTAGAAACTTTAACAGCTTCCAACAGATTGCCCTTCTCAATATAGTGATCAATAATGCTTTCAAATTCATGAACATCGAAGTAGTAAAGCGTCTCAGCTTTAATCATTTCTTCGAACCGGCCTACCAAAGTAAGCGCATCATCATCAAGATAGTTTTCTGTATTCTCTATCATCTATCAAATTAAAATGATTATTGCACTGCAAAAATAGGATTAATTTTAAAATATTCAAGATGTAAGATATTAACAAAAGTTAATCCTTATTTCTGTTTTTATTGGGTTTTGCCCAAAACAAACGGCCTCTTGCAAGGAGGCCGTTGTTAATTATAAATTGCGGTGTTCAATTCTAAGTAAGTCAAATACTGTTTTCACAGGATTAAAAGTTGCAATTGGGACTTCAACAAATACAGAATTCCAATCAGACATGGCACCATTCCACAAACCTGGTAATTCCATTGCTTTCAGATCACTGCCATTGTGTGATTTTTGAGAGATGAAACCAGTTTGCTTATCAACAAACAAAGGAAGATCAAATTTATTTCCTTTATAGTCTTTAATACCGCATATCAAATCTACCGGATTAAAGTGCGTAGAACGTTCAAAAATATTTGTTTGTCGAACGTCTTGTTTGTCAATTTGCGATCCTTCAACAATTTGAAGAGATACAGATCCATCTGAATTTCTTGACCAAAATGGTCCCCCACCAGGTTCACCTTCGTTCTTAACCATTCCGCAGACACGAATAGGACGGTTGAATTTGGAAAACAGGTATTTCTTCAGTTTTTCAGGATCTTCAATTTTAAGACTTGCAGGCGCTTTTGTGCAAAGTTTATCTTCTAAAAAGGCAAGCATTTCATCAAGAGTATTTTGCGAAATATTTTTGTCTTCTTCCAAAATTTTTAAATAGTCAAAAATAAATGACTGGCGTTCCAATAGAATACCTGCTAAAACCTTCTTGAATTTGTAAGTAATTTCCTTTAAACGATCAGGAACAACATTATCAATGTTTTTAATGAAAACAATATCAGCATTCAGCTCGTTTAAATTTTCAATTAAAGCACCATGTCCACCCGGGCGGAATAGTATTGTACCATCTTCGTTTCGGAAAGGTTCATTGTTTGTATCAACAGCAATGGTGTCGGTAGAGGATTTCTGAACAGAGTAAGCAACATTTAGTTTGCCGTTATATTTTTCTTCAAAAGTTTCCTTGGTTTTGTCTAAACGATCTTCAAATAGTTCTTTGTGATCTTCTGATACGGTAAGATGAATTTGGGCATCTCCTTTGGAGTTTTTAGCGTAATTTAGCGCCTCAACCAAATGTTCCTCAAAAGCTGTTCTGGAAAAATGTTTGTACCTGTGGAATTTCAGCAGTCCCTTAGGAAGACTGGCATAATTAAGCCCTTTTTTTGTTAGGAGCATGGCCAGGATTTGTTTGAATTGATTTTTATCAATCATCTTTTCCAAATCCATATTGTTTTCCGAAACAATATTTCGAAGATCTCCATAGAAAGCAAAATCTTCAATTCTGTCAAAGAAGTTAAACATGGTTTCCGGTCCCTTGTTACAAAGGAATTTTAGGTATTCGTCTTCCGTGTCCTGATAAGTGTTCAAAAAATCGTACAGCGATTTAAACATTCTTGTAGCTGCACCCGAAGCAGGAACAAATTTTAGCAATGAAAGGCTTTTGGCATGCGCCGTAAATACTTCTTGATAAATATCCTGTTCATCATCACAAATTTGCATTATTCCGTCATCAATTGTGGCAGGCTTCTTCAATTTCATTTTAGGAAAACCAGTTTTGAAGTTATTAAATTGTTCTTCAATGGTTTTAATATCAATGGCTTTGGCCTTGAATTGAGATTGGTCTTGTTTTGAAAACATGTTTAAAGTTTTAATAAAGTGTCAAAGGCAATATAAAGAATACTTTCAATAAATGAAATGCTCATTCTATTAAATAAAAAAAATACTTATGCAATGCTTTGCAGTTTTGCATGTAAAAATACAAATATAGTGGGAGATTTACTGTTTCAATATTATAGTAATATTTGTAAAAAACCTATACAACTGCATTTTAACTTTGTTTTCTGTTTGATTTTTAAGTCTGCAGCTTATCTTGATAAATTCCAATTAATGTCAATCAATTTACTGGAATCAATTTCTTTTGTATTTTTACGATAAATTCGAAGAGGTATGACAAATAAGCAATTTAAGTGGGGAAACAATAAGAGATATAATGATTTCCCAAGTTCATTTAAAAGACGGTTTTCGGAACGAATTCAAAAAATATCAATAGATGCTGGTTTTACTTGTCCCAACCGCGACGGGAGCAAAGGTGTAGGTGGTTGTACATATTGCAATAACAATAGTTTTAATCCAGCTTACTGTAGTCCTAAAAAAACAGTTACAGAGCAGATTTTACTGGGAATAGACTTTTTCAATACCAAGTACAAAGCTCAGTATTATCTGGCTTATTTTCAGGCTTATTCAAATACCTACGGATCACTTGATCATTTAAAACAAATTTATGAGGAGGCTTTGTCTCACGAGAAAGTAGTTGGTTTGGTTATTGGTACCCGTCCCGACTGTGTTTCTGATTCTCTTTTAAGTTATTTGGAAGAATTGGCAAAAGATAATTATATCAGTATTGAGTATGGTGTCGAATCGTTGAATAACCGTGCTTTGGAAGCTATAAATCGCGGACATTCCTATCAGGAGGCAGAGAAAACCATAATGAGAACTTCGGGTCGTGGAATTCACATTGGTGCTCATTTGGTAAACGGCCTTCCGTTCGATACACCTCAGATGATGATTGAGCATGCTGTGAAGTTGTCAAATTTACCGATTGATACGCTTAAAATGCATCAGCTGCAAATTCTAAATAATACAATAATGGCCAAAGAATATGAAGTGGAACCTGAGAAATTCCACTTGTTCGAAATGGAAGAGTATTTGGATTTTATTGTCGATGTAATTGAGAGAATCAATCCAGGAGTGAGTTTGGAACGATTTATAAATCAGGCACCAAAAGGATGGCTGATCGCTCCTAAATGGGGGGTCAAAAATTTCGAATTTGTAGATAAGCTGGACAAGAGATTGGTGGAAAGAGATTCTTGGCAGGGAAAATTATTTAAGGAGATTGAATAATCAACCAATAATTTCCTTGAGCACGTGAGCAGCTTTCTTGAAACCTAATTTTTCTGATTGTTTAATGTCGGCGATAGCTGCTTCTTTGTTGCCGTTTTTCAAATTGGCAATTCCCCGGGCGAAGTAGGCCCGCTCCAATTTTGCGTCAATTTTTATTGCTTTGTCGTAATATTTTATTGCCTTAGGGTATTGTTCCAAACAATCAAGCGCAACAGCTATGTTGTAGTAAACACCCGAAGAGTTTAGTCCGTATTTTATTGCTAGATTATAGTCAGTTACTGCTCCGGAGTAATCTTTAATGTAGTACCTGCAAATGCCTCGAAAATGCAGTGCTTTACTATTTCGGGGATTTATGGTGAGCAGATGAGTGTAGTCTTTAATGGCATCCTCATATTTCTTTTGGTTTTCAAAGAGAATTGCTCTGTTTAAATAGGCCTCCTCATCGAATTTTTGTTTCGAGATTACAAAATTCAAATCATTAATTGCTTCTCTGTTCTTATTAAGAAAAGAGTAACATATTGCTCTGTTGTAATAGGCTGGAAGGTAGTTTTTATCGCCTTTAACAATTGTGGAAAATTCTTTAATTGCTTCGGCGTATTTCTGTTTTCCCATTAATTCAATGGCATTCTCATTAGCTCTGTCTTCCCTGTTTTTGTTGCATCCGAAGACAATAAAAACGAGAATGATCAGAATGACAACTGCAGTAGTTCGTAAGTAAAATTTAGTCATGCAAAGTAGTTAGAGTTGGTTTCTCCAATATACGCAAATAAATAGAAGAGGTTTTCAAACCTCTTCATATTTGTTATGAATATCTGTTAATAGTTGCTTAACTATTTGAAAAGTTTGGTCAGCATATCTTTTTTGCCCATTTTTATTAATTCAGTTTTTATAGCTTCCCGATACTCTTTTTTATACCAGAATAGAAATTTCCGCTGCGATAACTTCTCCTTTTCACTTTTTGCCGTAAATACTTTCTTTAAAGTATAAGGGTGATAACCCGAGTAGTAGATTACTGTAGCAACCGTCATTGGTGTAGGGGTGAAATCCTGAACTTGTTCCAGTTTAAAATCAAGTTCTTTTGTTTTCACGGCAAGGTCGGCCATATCGGTTGGTTGACTTCCCGGGTGACTTGAAATGAAGTATGGAATTAATTGTTGGTTCAAACCTTCTTTTTTGTTGATGTCATCGAACAAAGCCTTCAGTTTGTAAAATAAATTAAAGGATGGTTTTCTCATCATATTCAAAACATCATCGGAAGTATGCTCCGGAGCAACTTTTAATCTTCCCGACACATGATTTTTAATCAATTCGGTGGCATATTCCCGGTTCGATTTATTTATTTTATCATCTTTAGTTTGATGTAGAATAAGATCATAACGAATTCCGCTGCCAACGAACGATTTCTTAACTCCTGGAACTTGATCAACCTTTTTGTAAATGTCAAGCATTGCCTGATGATTGGTGTTCAGGTTTGGACAAACATCCGGGTGGATGCACGAAGGTCTTCTGCAGGTTTTGCAAATAGATTCGAAAATCCCCTTCATTTGGTACATATTGGCAGAAGGGCCTCCTAAATCAGAAAGATAACCTTTGAAATCGGGCATCTTTGTAATGTTTTCAACCTCTTTCAATATCGATTTTTCAGATCGGTTGGCAATAAATTTTCCCTGATGAGCAGATATGGTACAGAATGAGCAGCCTCCAAAACATCCTCTGTGCATGTTTACCGAGAATTTAATCATATCAAAAGCAGGAATCTTTTTGTCTTTGTATCGTGGATGCGGCAATCGGGTATAGGGAAGATCGTAAACTTCATCCATTTCCTTTTCGTTCATCACCGGGTACGGAGGATTCACAACAATGGTCTGATCTTTATAGTCCTGAGTAAGTTTCTTTGCCATCATAGCATTCGATTCCATCTCAATGCAGCGAAAGTTACTTGCGAATTTTTTCTTGTCGTTCAGGCAATCTTCATGTGAATAGAGTTTCTGATCCTGCCATGTTTTTTTTGTAGGATAAACTTCATCCTGGGCAACAAGAAAAGACGTTTGTGGAATATTAGTCAAAGAATAAAATGGTACACCTTTTTTTGTTAGGCGAACAATTTCCTTTAATGGCTTTTCGCCCATTCCATAAACCAGTAAATCGGCATTGCTTTCGCAAAGGATGCTTGGTTTCAGTTCATTATCCCAGTAATCGTAATGAGTTACTCTCCTTAATGAAGCTTCAATTCCTCCAATTAATATGGGGGTGTCAGGGTATAGTTTTTTCAGTATCTGAGAATAAACTATTGTGGGACGATCAGGCCTTTGGCCGTGTCTGCCATCGGGAGTATACGCATCATCATGCCGTAATCTTCTGTTGGCAGTATAATGATTCACCATCGAATCCATATTTCCCGCGGTTACACCGAAGAATAATTTAGGCTGTCCCAGTTTTTTAAAGTCGCGCAAATCATCACGCCAGTTTGGTTGTGGTACGATGGCAACTTTCAAGCCTTCGTTTTCCAGAACTCTTCCTATAACAGAAGCTCCAAACGAAGGATGATCAATATAGGCATCACCGCTGAATAGAATTACATCCAATTCTTCCCAACCTCTTTCTTTTACTTCCTTAGCTGATGTAGGAAGCCATTTATCTATGTGTAATTTGTTGCTCTCAGTCATATGTCTTAAATTATTGCAAAGATAGTATTATTTATAAAGATTTTAAAGAAGGATTATCATCCCAATAAATAATAAATTTTCAACGGATAATAAAAAGCTTCTTTTGTTGTTTGATTAAAGCCGGACAATTGATGCATATTGAGAAAGGGATTTTGTGATATTGGTGTCTTGAAGTATCTTTGCCTTACTAAAATCTGACAAATGAATTATTTTTCATACCACACTCATACGACCTTTTGCGATGGTAAAAACACAGCGGAAGAATTTGTTGAACGAGCTATAGATCTTGGGTTGAGTGCAGTTGGTTTTTCTTCTCATGCGCCATTGGTGCAAAATGAACCATGGAGTATGCCATTGCAAAGCTTAAAGAAGTATTCAGCTGAAGTGGAGGGATTGAAGCAAAAGTACCGGTCTAAAATACAAATTTACCTGTCTCTGGAGATTGACTATATTCCTGAAGTGACAAAATCTTTTAAGGAGCTGAAAAAAGAGGCTGGGTTAGATTATACAATCGGTTCAGTACATTTGGTGAAAGCTAAATCTGATTCTGAATATTGGTTTCTCGATGGGCCGGATACAAATTATATTCATGGTATTGAGGTTTTGTTTGACGGGGATGCGCAAAAAGCAGTTACTGCCTATTACAATCAGGTAATTGAAATGATTGAAACTCAAAAGCCGGACATTGTTGGGCATGTAGATAAGGTAAAAATGAACAATAAAGGCCGTTTTTTTTCTGAAAATGAAAAATGGTATGTTGATTTACTGAATGAGACAATTAAAGTGATTAAGAATTCCGGTACTATTGTTGAAGTCAATACCAGAGGGATTTACAAGAAAAAGTGTGATTCATTTTTTCCCGGTTTGTATTTTTTGAGAGAATGTAAAAAATATGCGGTACCTGTTACAATCAGTACCGATGCTCATCATGTGGATGAATTAGTTTCAGGATTCGATTTAGCTGTGAGTCTGCTCAAAGATATTGGATTTGAGTCGGTTCGTGTTTTTGTTAACGGGGGCTGGTTCGATCAGACTTTGTAATTAACAGTAATTATTAAGTTTTTTAATTGAATATAGGACTGGAGTATTGATAAATAATACTATTTTTATCCGGTTGAAAAGGTCTGATACTTTTGGTTTGGTTAGCGGGTCTGAATAATGCGGGCTTTTTCGAAAACAGTAATGACTTTGAAACAAAAAAACATAGATAAATACTGATTCATGATACAGTCTTGTTAAAGATGTTAATTGATTTAGTTTGTCACTCCCGATATTTGTCGGGACAACCTTTTTAGAACGTATTGACATATGAAGTTGGTTGATCCAAAAGATTTATTAAAGGCAAATGAGAGCCTTAGCTGGTTTGGTGGGGAAAGTTTTGCCAAATTGTTGATGTATATTCTTCGATTGAATAAATTGAATGATTTGTATTCGGCAAATTGTGGTAAGGATGGCATTGATTTTATTGATGCGTTGCTAGACGATTTAGGGATTAAATTCGAATTTGACGAGGAAGAATTAAAGCGTATTCCCAAAGAAGGTCCGTTCATTACAATATCAAATCATCCGTTTGGAGGAATTGACGGCTTAATTCTGATTAAGCTGATTTGTATGGTACGCCCTGAGTTTAAGGCAATGGCTAATTTCTTGCTGAAAAAGATTGAGCCCATAAAAGATTATTTTTTGGGTGTAAATCCTTTTGAGGAAAGAAAGGGTGTAGCTTCCAGTACCGGAGGTATTAAAGAAGGGCTTCGTCATCTAAGCGGTGGTTTTCCATTGGGAATATTTCCTGCAGGAGAGGTTTCGTCTTATCAGTCCCACACAAATAATATTACCGATAAGCAATGGCAGCCATCTATTCTTAAGTTTATTAAGAAAGCTGAAGTACCTGTTGTGCCTATTTATTTTCAGGGAAGCAATAGTTTGATATTCCATTTGCTGGGAATGATTCATCCTACACTTCGAACAGTGAAATTGCCATCAGAGTTATTAAATAAAAAGAATAAAACGGTTCGGATCCGTATTGGAAATCCAATTTCGGTAAAAGATCAGAAAGGATTTACAGATATCAATCAGTATGGTCGGTTTTTGCGCGCAAAGACTTATATGCTGGGGACTCCAATTGAGGTGAAAAAGTTTTATCAATTCAAACGCAAGGAAAAAATTGCAAAGGTTGAAGATATTGTACCTCCTGTAAACCCGGAGATTATTCAAAGTGAGGTGGAGAGTCTTCCTCAGGAATACTTGCTGTTTAAAAGCAGTAATTTTACTGTGTATTGTGCACCTTCTTCTAAGTTGCCACATGTGTTGACCGAACTTGGGCGATTAAGGGAAATTACCTTTCGGGAAGTTGGTGAAGGAACAAATCTGGGAATTGATGTTGATGAGTATGATTTGTATTATCATCAGCTTTTTATTTGGGATGAGGAACTGAAAAAGATAGTAGGTGCCTATCGTGTTGGCAAGGGAAATGAAATTCTTTCGGAGTATGGATTGAAAGGCTTTTATTTGCAGAGCCTGTTCCGTATGAGCAAAAAATTCCAGCCTATTCTTCATGAATCATTGGAGTTGGGGCGTTCATTTATTGTGAAAGAATATCAAAAAAAGCCAATGCCTTTATTTTTGCTTTGGAAAGGGATTTTGTATTTCTTACTCAAGAATCCTCAGTCGCGTTATTTGATAGGACCTGTGAGTATCAGCAATAAGTATTCTGATTTGTCGAAAGATTTGATCATTAAATTTATTATGCGGAATTATTTCAATTACGATTTAGGACAGTACATTAAATCAAGAAAGAAGTTTAAGGTCAAAATAAAAGATCTGGATGTGGATATTTTATTGGAAATGGCTAAGAATGATATCAATAAGCTAGATAAGTTAATTGGCGATTTTGAGATAACGAATGATAAATTGCCGGTACTTCTTAAAAAATATATTTCTCTGAACGCCAGGATTGTGGGGTTTAATATAGACCCAAATTTTAATGATTGTCTGGATGGTTTAATCGTAGTTGATTTGTTTGATGTGCCAATTAAAGTGATTGAATCATTGTCGAAGGAATTCAATGATGACACCATTATGAAAAGATTTTCATCGGAAGATGTCAGATTTTAGCATATATTTTACCACCTTTGCAAGCAATTTTGTTAACTGAAAAAGATTTAGTAGTTGGATTTTCAATATTTATTTAAAGGAATAGTTGTGGGATTAATGGTTTCGATACCATTAGGCCCGATAGGGGTGTTAATTATTCAAAAAACCATTCAGAAAGGTCGCTTGGCCGGTTTTATTTCGGGTCTGGGTGCTGCTGTTGCAGATATGTTTTATGCTACAGTTGCCGCTTTTGGTTTGGGAATGGTGCTTAGTTTTATTAAAACACAGGAATTCTACCTGCAGTTAATCGGTAGTATTTTTCTGGTGTATGTAGGGTTGCGAATCTTCCTTACAAACCCTATAAAGCAGATTAGAGGGGCGAAGAAAACGGGTAAAAAGGGAATGTTGGGTGACTTTGTTTCTATATTTTTTCTTACAGCATCGAACCCGATTGCAGTTTTTGTTTTTGTTGCAGTTTTTGCCGGAGCATCTATCTTTGGAAGCAATCCGACTTTGAGAATTGAATTGTTCTTGATTTTAGGTGTGCTGTTGGGAGGAGCTTTGTGGTGGTATACCTTGTCGACCATTATTAATATTTTCCGCAAGAAATTCAGGTTAAAACAATTATTTTGGATCAATAAAATTTCGGGAATTGTAATTGCAGCATTAGGATTTCTTGCTTTTCTGGCCTGTTTCGAGCCAATCAAATCCTTTATACATACTTAAAATTACTCAAGGAGATATCAGAATATAAAAAAAAGACGCATTTGCGTCTTTTTTTTTATTTAGTTCTTTTTTTAATCCACAGGTAAAGAGGCAGTAAAAAAAATATTTTTCCTTTCAATACTATCCCCGCTAAAGCCACGTGGCAATTTAATTCTGAGCTTATTATTACAATAAGCTTTTGGTTTCAAGACTTTTTGATCTTTCGGATTTTCCAGACTTTTTATCGTATTGTAACCATGGTTGCTCCCCATCCATATTCTTTAAAAGAGGCATCTTGAGAATAATGTTTTCTGTATTTTCTTTTGAGTTCATTATGAACATGCTGCTTTAATGTACCATTGCCGATACCATGAATAAATACAATTTTTTTGCCTTTCTCATATTGGTTCTGACGCAATACCTCATGAAATTTATTAAGTTGAAATTCAAGGATGTCAGCATTTGATAATCCTGTTACAGAGTCAATTAATGCATTAATGTGTAAGTCAACTTCGATTAAATTATCATCAGAATTATTGTTTTTTGGTGTTGGTTTTACTTTTTCTGAATCTTCTTTTTCACGAATTGCCTGTTGGAAATCTTTATTGCTTAGTTCTTCTATTTTTTGCTCCAGATTTTCACCTGTAAGTTTGTAAAGTATCACTTCCTGATGAAAGTATGCAGTATCCTTATAGCTTGAAGATTTGTGGAATTTTACAGCCTGAATTTTGAGCGTACGATCCAAAGGTTTTTTAGGAGAGCATTTTCCTTGCTGATAAAAAATGATTTGAAAATGACAGCAGGTCAATACGTTCAGGTCTTTTATTTCGTATTCTGATAAAAGAATTTTTGATTTAGGATCAAGAGTTCCAGCGGTTATCCCTTCCAGTCCATTTCCTTTTTCATCACAGAAAGTGTACAAAAGAATTTGATTGGTATCGTTAATTAAAAATAGTTCCAACGGGCTTTCCGATTGGGTGGCCGGTTCCTTGGGGGCAAAAGCAGCGTAAACTTCCTCTTTTTCAACAAATAGTGTTTGTTTCTTTGATGGTAATGAGGAACCTGAACTTGAAGAATTACTTTGTTTGGATTGAGGGGAAGCTCCTGTATTTACCGATTCAATCACAACCAAATTGGTTTTCAGACTTGGAATCTCAAATTCATCCTCGTCGTTTAAAACCATAACAGTTTTAGCATCAATTATTCGGGTGACAATACCACCACCTGTTTCATTTAAAAACCGGACTTTATCTCCTGTATTTATTTGCATCAGATTATCTAATTTGAGTTGACTGTTTGAGCATTCGTTTCGACTTTAGAAATCTAAAATAGTCAACAGGTTTTTGATTCCCGACAAAGTTAGCTATTTTTGCCGATCAAAAGGCAAAGCCCCCTTTTTATTAGGAATAAAGCTTGATTAATTAAGAAATAGATGGATTGTAATATCAATATAAATAGTTTGGACGCCAGGCAAATTCAAATTTCAGATTTCACTTACGATCTTCCCGATCAAAGAATTGCCAAACACCCTTTAGCGAACAGGGATTTGTCAAAATTACTGATTTACAAAAACGGATTGATTTCGGAATCTGTATTTGAGAATTTACCTTCGGAGATTGCCTCTGGAACTACGATGGTATTTAATAATACCAAAGTGATTCAGGCCCGATTGATATTTCATAAGGAAACAGGAGCACGAATTGAAATATTCTGCTTGGAGCCCTTGAAGCCGGCTGATTACAACCTGGCTTTTCAGGCATGTGGTTCTTCATCCTGGAAATGTATCGTAGGAAATGCGCGAAAATGGAAGTCCGGGGTATTAAAAATGCCTTTCTATGTTGATGATAAGGAGTATTTTCTGAAAGCGGAGAAGCAGGAAGCATTGGAAGGAGCTCAGGAGATCTTTTTTTCGTGGAATCATCTGGACCTGAGCTTTAGCGAGGTGTTGGAACAAACCGGTAAAATTCCAATTCCCCCCTATTTAAATCGTGACACGGAAGCAACAGATTTGCTTCGCTACCAGACCGTTTATTCAAAATACGAAGGCTCGGTGGCGGCGCCAACAGCAGGACTGCATTTTACTGAGGATGTGTTTTCCCGCCTGGAAGCAAAAAAAATAAATCGGGAAGAATTGACACTGCATGTTGGAGCCGGAACGTTTAAGCCTGTAAAATCGGAGCAGATAGGCGATCATGAAATGCACACAGAACATATTCAGGTTACCCTTGAGAGTATTCAAAATATAATAAAGCTTAGCGGACAAATTATTGCGGTGGGCACAACATCTGTGCGAAGTTTGGAGAGTTTGTATTGGATGGGTGTTAAAATTCTGACCCAAAAGGAAAATCCTCATTTGCTGGGACAGTGGGAGGCTTATCAGTTACCGGCTAATTACAGCAGGCAGGAATCGTATCAGGCAATTTGCAGCTATATGCAGGAGAAAGGTTTGACTTTATTTAATGTCGCGACTCAGATTATTATCGCTCCGGGATATCAATTTAAAGTTATTTCGGGTTTGGTGACAAACTTTCACCAGCCACAAAGTACCTTGCTTCTTTTAATTTCGGCCCTTGTTGGTGATAAATGGAAGGAAATATATCAGTACGCGCTGGATAATGATTTTCGTTTCCTGAGTTATGGTGACAGCTCGCTATTGATGAGGGGATAGAAGAGTCTCAAAAGTCTCGAAAAGTCTTGAAGAGTCTTGAAGAGTCTGGAAAGGTCTCAAAAGTCTTGAAAAGTGAAAAAGGTCAACAAGAGTGAGATAGATAAAGAGATTGCTTATTTTATCGGAGCCTGAAGGGCTCAAATATGAATAGCCCGGAGTAAAGGAGCGAAGCGAATGCCACCCCGGGATAAGAATGGGACATAACAAATTGGCGCAGGTGAAAATCATTCTTTGAAACAAGATCTTATTCTGCGCCACAAGATGTAATGTAAAAAGAAGCATGGGATTGAATTACCTCTCGGATTTTGCGGTTGGAGAAGAAGTATCTTGAAAAGTAGAAGGGTCGAAACATCAAAAAAAGTCAATTGCAGTTTTATGGTTTTAGTTGCTGTGTGGGTTTGACCCACCGTTTGGGAAGATATGTGCTTTGTGAAGCCATGTATTGCCAACTGCTTTAGCTGTGGTGTGAAAAGATTTATTGCAGCAATTCTCCCATTTTCAGGGGAGATCCCGACAGGGAGAGGGGTGTTTGGGGATCGAAAAAGTCTGGAAGAGTCTGGAAAGGTCTCAAAAGTCTTGAAAAGTCAAAAAGGTCAACAAGAGATAGATAAAGAGATTGCTTATTTTATCGGAGCCTGAAGGGCTCAAATATGAATAGCCCGGGGTAAATGAGCGAAGCGAATGCCACCCCGGGATAAGAATGGGACATAACAAATTGGCGCAGGTGAAAATCATTCTTTGAAACAAGATCTTATTCTGCGCCACAAGATGTAATGTAAAAAGAAGCATGGGATTGAATTACCTCTCGGATTTTGCGGTTGGAGAAGAAGTATCTTGAAAAGTAGAAGGGGCGAAAAGTCAAAAAAAAGTCAATTGCAGTTTTATGGTTTTAAATGTTATGTGGCTTTGACCCCGTTTGGGAAGATATGTGTTTTGTGAAGCCATGCATTGCCAACTGCTTTAGCTGTTGCGTTTAAAAATCAAAGAGCCTTGAAAAGTTAAGTTTTTATTAATTCACTGTTTGTTATTGTCCTGAAAACTCTTAATTTTAGTTTATGTTCATTCTAAATCCATTCGAATATGATTTATAAGCTAAAACTGCTTGTTTTATTCCTAATGTTTCCTACTGCACTTTTCAGTCAAACTAAATTTGAAAAAAAAGGCGATAAAGCAATTCTGAAAGGAGATTATCCGGAGGCGATTATTCAATTCAAGAATATAAAGGATAAAAATGCTGAAGTCAACCGGAAGATTGCAGAATGCTATTTTGTTTTGGGCAGGTACGATCAATCCGAGAATTTTTATAACAGTATTCAGGAAAAAGAGAAGAATTCTGCAGATTTACTTCATCTCTCTCAAATAAACCTTGCTAATGATAATTTTACAGCAGCTGTTCTACTGGCAGAAAGAGCTGGTGAATTGGGGGCGGATCCAAATGAAGTTCAAATACGCTTGGATGCTGTTTGTAAATTCGCCGAGGTGCGAAAGGCAAATCAAGATTTGAAAATCACTAAGATTAAAGTTCAACCCCAAGGAAAGTGCTTAGGTATCTTCCTATTGCCCGAGGGAATTGTTTACTCAGAAGCTGGTGCCGGAAAATTAAAATCAGATAAAAATTACAAATTGCTGCTCGCTGCAGGTGAAAATTCGGAGTTTAATGAAACCAAATCTTTTGCCGGCAAACTGGAACCTAAAACAGATATTGGAGCCATTTGCATTTCTCCTGATGGAAATACAATGTATTACACGCGTTGGTGCATTCGAAAGGGAAAGCAACAAATGGAGATTGCGATTGCCGAAAAGAAAAACGGGGAATGGCGTTCTAAGGAAAGTCTTGCATTTTGCAGTCGAAAGTATTCCTGCTGCTATCCTTTTTTATCCCCCGATGGGAAAACAATGTATTTTTCTTCAGATATGGAGGGTGGATACGGAGGGATGGATCTGTATGTTAGTAAGCAGGAGAACGGGAAGTGGACAGAACCTCAAAATTTAGGAAAATCAATTAATACAGCACAAAACGAGATTTATCCACGGGTACTGTCGAATAATCAGTTGTGGTTCTCGTCCGATGGACACGCAGGTTATGGAAAATTGGATTTGTTTTTTACTTCCAGAAATGAGGATGGCAGCTGGGCTCCGGTATTAAATCCGGGAGAACCGTATAATTCTGCATTTTCAGAGTATTCAATTCAGGATATCCCTGAGACGGGCATGCAGCTATTTGTATCAGACCGGGAAGATAGAGGTTTGCGGGACCGGATCTATGAATTGAAAAAAGAAGACAAAAAACGTGTTCAGGTTTTTGTGAAAGATGCACATTCCTATGATATTATTAAAAACGTAAAATTTTCAGTTCTGAAAGCTTTGGAAAATAAAGTGATTGTTGCTGATAAGGGGATGATTGAGGGAGAAACTTCTTTCGAAATACCGGAATCTGAGTTTGATCAGGGAATATTATATGAGATTACTGTTCAAAAAACAGGATATATGGATCGGAAGATTGAATATTACCCATCCTCTCAAAAGATGAATATTGAGGTAAGTTTGGACCGCATCAGCGAAAAACCTAAGTTTTCCTTTGTGTCGGAACTGACGCCAATTGCCTATCCTAAGAAGAAGATTGCATTTAAAAACATCTATTTCGAGAAGAATGAGGATGACTTTAGTGATGAAGCTAAAAAAATATTGGATCGTTTGTACCGGTTTTGGAAAGAATTTCCGGAATTGGGAATTAAGATAAACGGCCATTCAGACTCGAAAGGATTGGAACAAATGAATTTGGACATTTCCCTTCAAAAAGCAGAAAAAGCAAAAGAATATTTGGTAAAAAAAGGTATGGATGTATCAGAGATAGAGGTTGGTGCATGGGGCGGGGAGTTTATTTTGAATGGGTGTTTTGATGATTCGGGATGTTCTGAAAATGAGCATCATGAGAATCGAAGGATAGAATTAATTTTTGTGTTGTAAATCAATTGTTATTCGTCTTGGGAAGCTGCTCTTTATACACAAATATTCGCTTCCCAGGCCATAGTTTAATTATAAACACAAGCACCCCTCTGTTCTTCGAACATCTCCCCTTAAAATGGGAGAATCGTTCGCAAATAGAATCTTCCCTTCTTGAGGGTACCGTAACGCAGTGAAGATTATGAACGCAATTTGAAATAATATTGTGAACAAGGTGCCGATCCCGACACGTCGGGAAAAGGGCGTTAGTTCTTAATATTATCCTTTTTACAGATCTTGTTGCTCTTGATTTTTTCAACCAATAAGATGTATATAAAGAGTTGCTTGGGAAGAGGGATTGTCTTTTGTAATGTTTATTTCCATTAATTAATGATTTTATTAGAAGCTGTTTAAATCTATTTTTAGAAATTCTTATCGAAGAAAAAAGACTAAGAATAAGACAAATTTGATGCGAATAGTGGTTCTGTTTAAAGATAATTTAACGCAATTATGAGGTTTTTGCCTTATAAAAAAGCTAAAGGATAAATTTTAAACAGTTTCTTGTATTTACTACTGTTAATTTTTGTTATTTTTAAGAATTAATCTGACACTCTATTCTGCCATCTGTTATGAGGAATATCTACTTTTTAATCTGTTTTTTCTTGACCGCCGGGACAATTGGTTCCCTTTCTTCTTTTTTCGATATTAACTTTGCCGGTTCTACTGCTGGAGGTTCAACCTATGGTGTAGAAATTGCAAAGTTTAAATATCCGGTGTATACCGATTATTTTGAGGAATTGAATGATGTTGTTGAGTTGAGTGGAAAAGATGGAGAGTATCATTATTTATCCGGTCTTAGCAATTCCAAGAGTGAAGCAGAGACCCGGGTAGAGGAAATAAAGTCTTTTGGATATGCTGATGCTAAGGTTTTGGATTTAAATCAGGAGTTCACATCGGAGCAGATTTCAGCAGTTCTTACAAATGGAAAGGGTGATCAGGATAAAACTCAGAAGCAGAAAATTACCAGTCAAACCGATAAAAGGAATCAAGCCACTGAAACCGCAATTGGTAAACTGACTCATATTGGTAATGATTATTACTACACCATTCTTCTTCAGAAAAGCAAAAATAGTCTAAATGCAGAAAGTTTTTCTCCGTTCAACTCAGTGAAAGTACTGGAAGCCGATGGAATGTTTCAATATGTGTTGGGACGATTTGAGGATGTGGGTGATGCTAAGAAATATTTGCAGGAAAAAGTGGAGGCAGGTTTTCCTCAGGCAAGTGTTGCCGTTATTAATAAAGGAGAGTTGGCGGAAGTTAGAGTAGAGGCAGAAAGGAAAAACGATGTGAAAATGGCCTCGGATCAGACAGGATCCTATAACATGGGACGAAAAATGAGAGGAAAAGAATATGTTGACTACTATTATGAGCTGGGACATTTAAAGATATCTGAAAAGCCGCTTTATGTTATTGAAATAGGAGACTATAACGATAAAAAGCTTGCAAATGAGGCGATTCAAAAATTAAAAGACCTTGGTTTTACTCAGGCAAGAATTAAAACTCCGTCAGGTTTAAAAACAGCAGCCATTCAGGAAAGCCTTTCTGCAGATGCTCATTTTACCATTCAGATATTTGCAAGTAAATCTGAAATGAACCTTAAGCGGATAACGATTAAAGATCTTACCCGTACGTTTGATCCGCAGGACGAATTGTATCGTTATTTTTACGGGAATTACGACAATTATTGGGTTTGTCGCCGGGAATTGCGCGAAATTCGCCAAAAAGGCTACGGCGATGCGTTTATTGTCCGATTATAGGTTCCAAACTTCCAAGGATCAATCTTGAAGTAAAAAGGATAAAGTAAAAAGTACAAAGTACAAAGTACAAAGGGTGAGAAGTATAAGGAATATTGTAAGTGTAAAGTATAAAGCCACGTGAAACAAAATGAATTGCAAGCTCGATTGTTTAATTTTTCTGTTGACATCATAAAACAGGTAAGGGTGTTTCCAAATTCGCGTGAGTATCAAGTAATCTCCTATCAGATATTAAAGTCAGCAACATCTGTTGGGGCAAATTACGAAGAAGCGCAAGCAGCTGTCTCAGAAGCTGATTTTGCTAATAAAATCTCTATTTCCCTGAAAGAGATAAGAGAAACAAACTACTGGATTCGTATTGTTAATTCTATCTCTGAGGAACAAAAACAATGGGATATCTTGGAAAGAGAATCTGAGGAATTAATGAAAATATTGGGAGCAATAAGAGTTAAAATGTACCAAAAGCTAAAACGGTAACATTACCTTCCTTTGTATTTTTTTTCTTTATACTTTTTACTTTATACTTTTTACTTTTTACTTTTTACTTTTTTCTTTGTACTTATTGCCTCCTTTGAACTTTTTCCATTTCTTCCCTTCTCTTTTTTATACTTTATACTTTATACTTGTTACTTTTTCCTTACATTTGTCCCGGCAAACCGTTCTATCGCTGCTTTGTAAAAAGGAGAGGAAAGTCCGGGCAACATAGAGTAACATACTTCCTAACGGGAAGAAGGCCGAAAGGCTTTAGTAGTAGAACAGAAAAGAACCGCCTCCGGGTAAGGGTGAAAAGGTGAGGTAAGAGCTCACCAGCACTGATGGTGACATTGGTGGCTGTGTACCTTATGTGTTGCAAGATCAAGTACACCGGCGTATGTAGGCTGACTCGGCTGATGTTCGGGGGGTGGATTGCTCGAAACATTTGGTGACAAGTGTTCTAGATAAATGATAGAAATTCTTTTCGGAGAATACAGGACCCGGCTTACAGGTTTGCCTTTTTTTAAACATAAACAGACTGACTCGTAATTGAGTTGGTCTTTCTTTTGTGATATAGTGAAAGTCTGGAAGGGTCTCAAAAGTCTTGAAAAGTCTTGAAAAGTCTGGAAGAGTCTTGAAGAGTCAAAAAGTCAAAAAAAGCCAATTGCAGTTTTATGGCTTTAATTGCTATGTGGCTTTGATCCACCGTTGGGGAAGATATGTGTTTTGTGAATTCATGCATTGCCAACTGCTTTAGCTGTTGTGTGAAAAGGTTTATCGCAGCAATTCTCACATTTTCAGGGGAGATCCCGACAGGGAGAGGGGTGTTTGAGGATTGAAAAGTCTGGAAGAGTCTGGAAAGGTCTCAAAAGTCTTGAAAAGTCAAAAAGGTCAACAAGAGATAGATAAAGTGATTGCTTATTTTATCGGAGCCTGAAGGGCTCAAATATGAATAGCCCGGGGTAAATGAGCGAAGCGAATGCCACCCCGGGATAAGAATGGGACATAACAAATTGGCGCAGGTGAAAATCATTCTTTGAAACAAGATCTTATTCTGCGCCACAAGATGTAATGTAAAAAGAAGCATGGGATTGAATTACCTCTCGGATTTTGCCGTTGGAGAAGAAGTATCTTGAAAAGTCGAAGGTCGAAAAATCAAAAAAAAAGTCAATTGCAGTTTTATGGTTTTAAATGCTGTGTGGCTTTGGCCCACCGTTGGGGAAGATATGTGTTTTGTGAAGCCATGAATTGCCAACTGCTTAAGCTGTTGTCTGAAAAGGTTATCGCAGCAATTCTCCCATTTTAAGGGGAGATCCCGACAGGGAGAGGGTGAAAAGTCTTGAAGAGTTTGGAAAGGTCTCAAAAGTCGAAAGGTCAAAAAGTCAATTGCAGTTTTATGGTTTTAAATGTTATGTGGCTTTGACCCACCGTTTGGGAAGATATGTGTTTTGTGAATTCATGCATTGCCAACTGCTTAAGCTGTTGTCTGAAAAGGTTATCGCAGTAATTCTCCCATTTGCAATTCTCCCATTTTCAGGGGAGATCCCGACAGGGAGAGGGGTGTTTGAGGATTGAAAAAGTCTTGAAGGGTCTCAAAAGTCTGGAAAGGTCGAAAGGTCAAAAAAAATCAATTGCAGTTTTATGGTTTTAAATGCTGTGTGGCTTTGGCCCACCGTTGGGGAAGATATGTGTTTTGTGAAGCCATGAATTGCCAACTGCTTAAGCTGTTGTCTGAAAAGGTTATCGCAGCAATTCTCCCATTTGCAATTCTCCCATTTTAAGGGGAGATCCCGACAGGGAGAGGGGTGTTAGAAGATTGAAAAGTCTTGAAGAGTCTTGAAGAGTCTGGAAAGGTCTCAAAAGTCTTGAAAAGTCAAAAAGTCAAAAAGTCAAAAAGTCAAAAAAAGTCAATTGCAGTTTTATGGTTTTAAATGTTATGTGGCTTTAGTCCTAATCGAATGCATTGCCAACTGCTTTAGCTGTTGCAGGGAAGGTGAAGTAGGGAAAATGAATGGCAAAACGGTCAAAAGAAGGGATGGTACAATTGTCATGTTGTAAATATTACCGGGTGTTGTTTTAACGGATTTAAAATGAATGTATTGCGTTTTTTTTGAAACTTTTACGCAACCCTTTGCGTTTTATGTAATCATATAGTTTTGAGGGGCTATGGATTAAAAGATTATAATTGCATGTGAATGGGCCGTAAAAAACGATAAAAAGTAAAAATGGCAACTTTGACAGTTGCTTTTAGTAAAATAAGGAAGTATTTTTGTACTCAGTATTTATTGTACACACTACTACATATAAAACCAATATCTATGAATTTATCTAAAATTAGTGTCTTCGATCACAACACTCCTCGTTGGATCGTTTTTCTAATTGATTTGTTTATTGGGCTGGCTTCAATTTCTGCCGCTTACTTATTACGTTTCAACTTTAATATTGAGAGTGTTAATCTGAGTTCCGCAAAGTTTGTTATTCCTTTGGTTTTATTGGTGAGAGCTATTAGTTTTCTGATTGGGGGAACTTATGCAGGAATTGTCCGGTACACAAGTGCTAAAGATGCCGAACGTATTTTCATGGTGATTTCCTTGGGATCTTTACTGTTTGTTCTTACAAACGGATTGAGCTACTATTTTCTGAACGGCGTTTACCTGCTTCCGTTTTCTATTCTGATTATAGAATACATATCAATGGTTTTTTTGATGACCAGCAGTCGTATTATTTTTAAGGCTCTTTATTTTAGATACTTAACTTATTCTAAAATTCGGGAAAACATACTGATTTATGGCAGCGATGAGTTTGGTATTATGGCAAAACACGCACTGGATAGTGGAAAAGATATCAATAGTACAATTGTTGGATTTATCGATCACAACAACAAAAAAGTCGGGAGTAAATTAGAAAATATAAAAATTTATAGTCCGAATGACTTAGATAGATTGTTGGAAAAGCAGGAAATCGATAAGGTTATTATTGCCAAAAAAGATTTAAGTGTTGATGAACGTCAGGATGTGATTGAAAAATGCCTGAATAAAAATGTGAAAGTTTGGGAGGTTCCTAAATTTGAAAGCTGGGTGAACGGCGAGTTGAGTGTGAAGCAGATCCGGGCCATTAAAATAGAGGATTTGTTGGAGCGTGAACCCATAAAATTAGACTGGGATGAAATAGACAGTCAGGTGAGTGGCAAAACGGTTTTGGTAACCGGTGCTGCTGGATCTATTGGTAGTGAAATGGTGCGTCAGGTAGCACGTTTTCGTCCCAAGAGCATTATTTTGTTTGATCAGGCAGAATCACCCTTATACGATATTGAATTGTCGTTAAAGGAAGAGTTCAATTTTTATGATTTTGAGATTGTTATTGGAGACGTGCGTGATTTGGAACGAACACGTAAAATGTTTGAAATCTTCAAGCCTCAATTGGTGTATCATGCAGCGGCTTATAAGCATGTACCAATGATGGAGAACAATCCTTCCGAGGCCATAAAAACAAATGTGTTTGGAACCAGGAACATTGCTGATTTATCATTGGAATATGGCGTGGAGCGTTTTGTAATGGTTTCGACCGATAAGGCTGTGAACCCAACCAATGTAATGGGAGCATCGAAAAGAATTGCTGAGATTTATACTCAAAGCATGAATTTCCCGGGTGGACAAACGCATTTTATTACAACAAGATTTGGGAATGTGTTGGGCTCAAATGGCTCTGTAATTCCCCGGTTTAAGTCTCAGATTGAAAAAGGTGGCCCCATTACGGTTACTCATCCTGATATTACCAGATATTTTATGACGATTCCTGAAGCTTGTCAGTTGGTGATGCAGGCTGGTGCAATAGGTAAAGGAGGGAAAATCTTTATTTTTGATATGGGTCGTTCTGTGAAAATTGTTGATTTGGCCTACAAAATGATCAAATTAAGCGGACTGAAGGTAGGTGTTGATGTAAATGTTCAGTTTACCGGTTTGCGTCCCGGCGAAAAATTGTTCGAGGAATTGTTGAATGTGAAAGAGAATACAGTACCTACCAAACATCCTAGAATTATGATTGCAAAAGTCCGGGCTTATGAACGGGAAGAGGTTGAACTACTGATTAACCATTTTTGTGAATTGCTTGATGAAAATGATAATTTTAAGATTGTTGCGCATATGAAGGCTATTGTACCTGAATTTAAGTCAATGAATTCAATCTATGAACAGTTGGATGCAAAAATTATCCGCAGGAAAGAGCAGATTGGATTGATTGATTTGGCCGAAATCAAAGAGATGCTGCGATAATTATCCGGAGAAATGGAAGTTGTTATACAACAGTTTGTTAAATTCTTGTAAGTGCTTTATTTTTAGAGAGATTTCATTAATGGGCATCCTGACCTAAGGTTTGAAAATAAGCGCATTGTTAATCAGTCTAATATCTCACAGCTAAAATCTAACGATCTATTATTATAAGGAGACCGTATCGAATTTATTGACACGGTTTTTTTATTTGGCAGGTTTGACAGGCAAATAAATGATTGAGAAATTGTACTATTGCAGGGAATTGCAGTTCTGTATGCAATGTGTTCATAAAATAAGGGAAGTAAAATGCTCTGAAATTAGGGAATTGTGGATTCGTTCCTTATTTTTGTGCTGCGAAAAAAATCTTTCGTCTTATTGAAATAGGGTTTTGTCACAACAAAACGGATATAGATGATAGGAATAAAGGTACATACTATATAAATGTTATTGAAATTATGATTTGGTCGGTAAAAAAAATGTTTCTGGTTTGTTTGTTTGCGGTTTTATTCATCGGGACAGCAAACTCTCAAAACACAAATATCAATCCAGCGAGTGTAAATGTGGAAGCCTTGAGTGATGCTCAGGTTGAAAAGCTGATTTCCGAAATGGAAAAAAACGGCATGAGTCTGGAAGAGGCAATGGCACTGGCACGGGCCAGAGGAGCTTCTCAGTTGCAGATCGATCAAATGGTGAAAAAAATCAACGAGTACAAAAGTGGAAAGCGAAATGTAAAAGCTCCGGCAGATGATTCTCAGGAGACTTTGGTGCCGGAGGTGAAGCTTTCGGAAAAAGCAGACTTTAAAGCCACAGAAAAAAACAAAGAGATTTTTGGGTTTCAATTTTTCAACTCAAAAAATTTAAGTTTCGAACCGGCAATCGATGTGCCTGTGTCAGAATCTTACTCTTTAGGAATAGGTGATGAAGTAAATATATCTGTTTATGGTGCTTCTCAGCAAAATTATCAGTTAACAGTTCAAAAAAGCGGAGCCATAACCATTCCTGATTTAGGGCCGGTTCACGTGTATGGCATTTCGTTTGCCAAAGCACAGGCAAAAATTAAAAGCAGATTGCTTTCCATTTACAATGGCATGGGGGGCGATCGGCCAAATACCTTTGCTGATGTAAGTATGGGAAGCTTAAAAGGGATTAAAGTGAATGTGATTGGGGAGGTGAATTTGCCGGGTACCTATTCTTTGCCGGCAACGGCTTCGGCTTTTAATGCCTTATACCTTGCAGGGGGACCCAATGAAAATGGATCTTTCCGAAATATAGACGTGCAGCGCGATGGTAAATTGGTATGCAGTATAGATGTTTACGCTTATTTAATCGATGGAAAAACGCAAAACAACATACAGTTGCGCGATCAGGATGTGGTCTTGGTGCGTCCTTACGCAAAAAGAGTGAAAGTAGCAGGAGAATTTAAACGGACCGGATTGTTTGAGGCTCAAAAAGAGGAGACTGTAGCCGATTTACTGCGTTTCGCAGGTGGCTTTACGGATAAAGCTTATACTCATCGTTTGGAATTGTATCGCAACAATACCAGAACTCTTAGTTTTAAAGGAGTTGCTGCTGATCAATACGATCAGGTGCAGCTGATGAACGGTGACTCATTGGTGGCAGGAATGCTGACCGAACGTTTCGAAAACAGGGTAAGCATAGATGGCGCGGTGTACCGTCCGGGAAATTATGAATTAACCGAAGGCCTGCAGTTGTCCCAATTGATTCAAAAAGCGGAAGGACTCAAAGAAGAAGCATTTATGGAGCGTGCCGTGATTACCAGAAAGCTGGAGGACATGAGCTTGAAAGCCATTTCCTTTTCGGTCCGGGATGTGGTGAATGGAAAAATAGATTTTGAGCTTCAGAAAGAAGACCGGATTCAGATTTCATCCATATTTGATATGCGCGAAGCCAGAACGGTTGAAATTGTTGGGGAAGTTCAGTTCGAAGGAACTTATGCCTGGGCAGAAAATTTACGGATAGGAGATCTGATTTTTCAGGCAGGAGGTTTCAAAGAGGATGCTGAGGTGGCAGGATTGGAAGTGAGCCGCGTGCTGGATTACAAGGAAACAAGTGAATTGACAAAATCATTGCTGCATACCTTCCAGTTTTCGTTGGACCGGAATTTAAAATTGAATTTGGAAGATGAAGCCTTTTTATTGAAACCTTTCGATAAAGTATATGTGCGCCGCGCTCCAGGTTTTCGTCCGCAGGGAGCTGCCAACATTCAGGGAGAAGTTAAATATTCCGGGGATTACGGGATTACTCATAAGAACGAAAAAATATCAGATATCATTCGAAGAGCAGGAGGGATCACTTCAGAGGCTTATGTGAAAGGGGCTTCCCTGCGAAGAAGAATAGAATTGAGCGAAGCTGAATATCAGGCCAAAGTGGCGATTGCAGCTCAGGATACCACCATGACCGAAGCGGATATTGAAAAGGTAGCCTATCAGATTGTTGGAATCGATTTGACAGCCATTTTAGGTCATCCCGGTGGCGTGGAAGATTTGCAGGTAAAAGCAGGAGATCAGATCTTGGTTCCCTCTAAATTAGAGACGGTAATGGTATCCGGCTCTGTATTGAGTCCGGTGGCTCATACTTTTACAAAGAAGAAAAAATTAAAAGATTACGTGTACAGCAGTGGTGGTTTTGCCGAACGGGCAAAAAAAGGAAAGGTATATGTTCTGTATGCCAATGGAACCACTCAGGCAACAAAAGGAGGACTATTCGGCCGTCGTTTTCCGAAGGTAGAACCGGGTTGCGAGATCATTGTGCCCGAAAAACCAGAGGTTGACAAAGCCGGACAGGCAAGCAAATGGCTGGCCATAGCATCTACCTTTGCAACATTAATTACCGCCATTGCGGTGGCTACGCGTTAGGAAGAGGGAATTACACTGATTAATAAGGATTACACGGATGTCAAACTTGTTACACGAAGAAAAGACTTATTCAATAATTGGAGTGTGTATGGCAGTTCATCGATCATTAGGTTCGGGCTTTCTGGAAAGTGTATATGCTGAAGTATTGACAAAAGAATTTGAAAAAAGGAATATTCCTTTCGAAAGAGAAAAGAAACTGGAATTATATTATGACGGTGAAAAGCTAGACAAATATTTTAAAGCGGACTTTGTCTGTTGTAATTCAATCATTCTTGAATTAAAAAGTAAAAGCAGAATTATAAAAGTAGACGAGCAGCAAATCATTAACTATCTGAAAGCAACAAACTGTGAAGTTGGGCTTTTAGTTAATTTTGGTGAAAGTTCATTAAAATATAAACGATTCATTAATACCCAATAGGGAGATTACGCTGATTAATATCGATTACACAGATGATAGAGATGTACTCTGTTGCATCTGCGAAATCATTTTGAAATCCGCGAAATAACAATACGAAGTATGCAAGAAAACAATAACAACATACCTGCCCACACCGACGACGAAATAGACTTAATCGCCCTCGCAAAGACCCTCTGGAACGGACGAAAAACCGTAATCCGTACCACCCTTATTTTTATGGTGCTGGGTTTGTTCATCGCCATTTTCTCAGCGAAAGAATACACCGCATCAACCACCATGGTACCACAGTCATCTGAAGGAGGATCTAAACTGGGGGGTAGCTTGGGCGGACTGGCCGCCATGGCAGGAATCAATCTGGGAAGCATGAGCGGTGGTTCTACCATTCCCCCAACCTTATACCCAAAAATAATCAACAGCATCCCCTTCCAAAAAGAATTGATGCAAACTCCTCTTTCTATTGAAGGACAGGAGAAACAAGTGACATTTGCAGATTACTATCTGGAAATCAAAAAGCCAAATTTATTGGGCTATATTAAAAGATATACCATAGGATTACCAGGTGTTATTATTGGAGCCACCATCAAAGCCATTAAAGGCGAGCGTACAGACGCAATGCTTGCGTCTCAAAGCAATGACCAGTTACTAAGCATTACTGAAGACGAAAAGCAACTAATTAGCATCCTATCAGCTCAATTATCTCTGGAAGTAAACGACAAAGATGGCTACGTTTCCTTATCTGCGCGCATGCCCGAGGCCAAGGCTGCAGCCCAACTGGCCCAAAAAGCTCAGGAGCTTTTGCAGCAGGCCATTACCGACTTTAAAATACAAAAAGCAAAAGATCAATTGGTTTTTGTAGAGGAACGTTTTGCCGAAAAAGAAGCCGTATTTAATGAGGTGCAGGAGAAATTGGCCCGCTTTCGCGATCAGAACAGAAATGTGAGCACGGCGGTGGCTCAAACCCAATTGGAACGCCTGCAATCCGATTTTTCCATGGCTTCATCGGTCTACACCGAACTGGCCAAACAGTTGGAGACGCAAAAAATACAGGTAAAAGAGGATACGCCTGTTTTTACCATTATCGAGCCGGTATCCGTACCCATCGAAAAATCAAAACCCCAACGACCAATGATTTTGGTGATCTGGACTTTTCTGGGAGGAATTGTTGGAGTGGGGATGGTGTTCGGGAAGGAGTTTCTCGGTTCAATTAAAGAGCAGTGGAGAAAAAAAGATAGTTTTTAAATAGAATCAAATTAGATATTAGGGAATAGATCATTATGAAAAAATTAGTTAATTATTCTTGATCATTATCAATATAGTTGTGTTTTTAAAACGTTTTTAGATACATTTCAAGTAGTCGATTTTGGTATTTCAACCCAAATGTTATTATTCTTGTATCCTTATTTTCTAGAATATGTAGGTTGGACATTTTGTATAAAAATATATTATTATAATGATTTCGAGTAATAATAAACGTCTTGCAAAAAATTCTATCTTGCTCTATTTCAGAATGGGGTTAACAATGATTATTTCATTGATTTCCGCAAGAATAGTTTTAAATACATTAGGAGTTGCAGACTATGGTGTTTATAGTGTTGTTGGCGGATTTGTAGTATTGTTTTCTTTTTTAAATCAATCATTGAGTACTGTTACTCAACGGTATTTTGCAGTAGCGTTAGGAGAGAAGGATGATAAAAAATTATTGGGCTATTATAATAGTAGTATAATTATATATTTAGGTGTTGTTTTGATTGTTTTCATACTCGCTGAGACAATTGGTTTATGGTTCCTAAATAACAAAATGAGTTTCCCAGCAAATAGATCACTTGCTATATTTTGGGTATATCAATTATCAATTTTAACAACTGTTGTAGGTATACTAAAAGCGCCTCTGGATGCAAATGTTATAGCAAATGAAAGGATGTCTTTTTTTGCTTATACTAGTATTTTTGAAGCTGTATTAAAAGTACTAGTCCTATTTTTACTTGTAAGTTTATCATTTGATAAATTAATTGTTTATTCAGCATTAATATTGAGTGTTACAATATTGATTACTACTTGGTATAGTTATTATAATAGAAAAGAATTTAATTATGCTCGCTTTAAGATAGAACATGTAGAAAAGAAATACTTAATAGAGTTGTTAAGTTTTACTAGCTGGGGAATGCTTGGAAGCATTGCTAGTTTAGGTTTTAGACAAGGAGTAAATGTTATAATTAACATATTTTACGGAGTGACAGTAAATGCTGCGTTTGGTATAGCAAACCAAGTAAGTGCTATGTTTAGTCAATTTGCTTCTGGTTTTCAAATCGCATTAAACCCACAATTAACAAAGGCTGTTGCGGCAAAAGAAAAAGATCATCAAAATAAACTTATTTACAGGTCTTCAAAATTTTCATATTTTCTGCTTTTTTTTATTGGGTTACCTGTATTGCTCAATATGGAATTTCTTCTTACGTTATGGTTAAAAACTGTACCAGATTATACTGTAATATTCTGTCAATTGATAATAATAGGTACATTAGTAGATGTGATATCTGCTCCTTTTTGGGTTGTTGTTTTTGCTACAGGAAAAATTAAATTATATCAGATAATTGTTAGTACAATCATTATTTGTAACGTTATTTTTTCATATATAGCGGCTAAATACGGGTATGAACCAGAATTAACTTTATATATCAGAATTGGATTATTTGCTATTCAAAATGTTGTTAGGGTGATTTTTGTTAGCCAACTAATAGATTTTGATATTATTGATTTTTTAAAAAAGGTGTTAATACCTATAATATTTGTAACCATTATTGCGTCGCCATTACCAATATTGTTAAAGGGGAGTTTTACAGGGGTTCAACAGCTAATTTCCACTTCAGTTCTTTCAGCTTTTTTAGTCGTTGGATGTGTTTATTTTATTGGATTGGATCGAGATGAAAGAGTTTTTTTGAAATTGATTGTAGTACAACAAACACAAAAGTTTATATTTCGCAAAAAGTAAATTGAATGAAAAAGATAAAAATAATTTTAAGGTTCTTTTTTAGACCACCTTATCGCCTAATCAAAAGTATAATTAGGGATATCTATATACATAGGGAATCAAGTCGATTAGCCAATATTAGTAAAAGAGAAAAAAAAATACTTTACTTTGGAATAACTGAGCATTCAAATTTAGGAGATCTTGCACAGTATTATTGTATTCAAAGATGGATAAATAGTAATTATCCAGATACACCTAGTTATGAATTTGAAGCAACTATTATTGTCGATAAAAGATTCAGATTTTTAAAGCAATTAGAAAATGTTCTTGGTGATACTGATATAATCATTTTTCAAAGTGGCTACACTACACAAGATTTAGGTGGCGTCCATGATGAAATGCATAGGCTTGTATTGGATCGATTTCCTAATGCAAATGTTTTGATGATGCCACAAACTATATTTTTTAAAGAAGAAAAAAACAGGATGCGAACGGCTCAATCTTTAAATAGAGGAAAACACCATTTGTTTTTATCTAGGGATAGAATCTCATATGAACAAGCACTTATAATGTTCCCTGATATTACAAATGCATTGTTTCCTGATATTGTAACAACACTTATTGGTTATTATTCTTTTGACAATGAGAGAGATGGGGTTCTTATATGCCGTAGAAATGATGGTGAAAAGTATTATGATGAGGATAAGATTATAGAGTTGAAAAAGAACCTTGAGAAAATCACAAATGTATATATTTCAGATACTACAATAAATGATTCTTATAAAAAGATTAGAAAAAACCTTAAGCCTTATATTGAAAGTATTATTGAGGAATATTCTAAGTATAAAGTAATTATAACCGATAGGTACCACGGGACTATTTTTGCTTTAGCTGCAAATACACCTGTTATTGTGATACAAACAAATGATCATAAAGTAGTAACTGGATTGGATTGGTTTAAAGGTGTATATGATGAACACGCAATGTTTGCTAATTCTTTAGAAGATGCTCTTGCTTTAGCAAAGAAGACTCTGGATGCTAATATTAATTTTAAGTTAGACCCGTATTATGATGATAAGTATAGTAAAGAGTTAAAACCTTTGCTAGAAAAAGTAATGTTAAATAATTAAAATTGTAAGTAATGTATTCTAATTATAAAAGTATTCAGATTTTGCTAGCATTATTAAAAAAATATAATGTTAGAAATATTATTACATCCCCTGGCGGAAGTAATACTCCAATTGTTCATTCTATTGAAAATGATGCTTATTTTAAAACTTATTCCGTTGTTGATGAAAGAAGTGCAGTTTATTTTGGAATTGGAATAGCTCAGATTATAAATGAGCCTGTAGCATGTCTTTGTACTTCAGGAACTGCTGTTAGTAATTATTTACCTGGCATGACTGAGGCATATTATCAGAATGTACCTATTATTGCAATCACAGCAGATAAAAACCCTTATTTCACAGGGCAGTTAGAGATACAAAAAACAGAGCAGAGAAATATTTTTGGAGATGTAAGTAAAAAATCTGTTGATTTACCTCTATGTAATACGGATGATGAAGAATGGTATTGCGCTCGATTAATTAAAGAAGCCTTACTTGCATCATCTCATCATGGCAAGGGTCCTGTTCATATAAATATCCCATTAGTTGGAAGCTATGCTAATTATAATGTAAAGGAATTACCAGAAATTTCTCCCATTACAGTAATCAACTGTGAGAATTCTGAGGAAGTTTGGAAAGGGTGTATTAACGTGCTTAAGGAAAGCAAAAAGATTTTAATTATTGTTGGACAAAATATCTTGTTTTCAGAAGAAGATAAAAATAATATAGAAACTTTTTTTGCAAAATTTAACTGTGTTATTTCTGTAGAACACCTTTCTAATCTGGAATGTGAAGGTACTGTATTTACATACCCAGTAACTGAAACTGGCAACACAAAGGAGCCAGACCTCGTTCCCGACTTAGTAATTTCTATGGGAAATAATCTTGCGAATTATGGGATGAAACCTTTTTTAAGAAGAAACTGTAAACAAATTCAACATTTTGCAATTGATGAAGGTGGTAGAGTCAGAGATGTATATCAAAGCTTAACTACTATTTTTGAATGTACCCCATCTTATTTCTTCAGATTTTTTGCAAAAAACGATTCTGGCTCCTCAAATAATCAACAGTATTATAATGCATGGAAAAATGAATCAGAAAGTATTGTTCTACCTGAATTCGATTTTTCTAATTTTTATTTAGCAAAACAACTCTCTTGTATAATTCCAGAAAACTCAATACTCCACTTAGCAATTTTGAATAGTGCTAGAGTAATGCAATTCTTCGAATTAGCTAAAGGTGTGCGTGTGCATAGTAATGTTGGAGCTTTGGGTATAGATGGGTGCCTATCTACTTTCATGGGGCATGCTGCAGTTACAGAGGAATTAGCTTTTTTGGTAATTGGTGATTTGAGCTTTTTCTATGATATGAATGCTGCGGGGATTAAACATTTGGATAAAAATGTAAGAATTATTTTGTTGAATAATGGAGGAGGGGCCGAATTTCAATTTTTTCTTAATAAAAAGGACATACCCACCTTAAATGAGAATATCTGCGCCGAACATCGTAAAATAGCTAAAGGTTGGATATCATCATTAGGTTATGAATATCAATCTGTAACAACAAAAGAACAATTAAATGATGTTTTTGACTCATTCGCCGAAAAATCAGATAGACCTAAGTTTTTAGAGGTCTTTACAAAAATGGAAGAAGATGCATTTATTACTCGTGAATTTTATAATATAAATCAACAGAACAGGTCTGTTATGCAAAAAGCAAAAGGTGTAGCATTTAGACTTAAGAACAAAATATCGAAATAAAGTGATCAGATTCATTAAAAACAAAATCAAGCAGCTTATAGTAAAAGAACGACTAGTTCCTATTTATATTTCCAAAGATTCAAAGTCTCTACTAAATGGTAAAACAGCATTGATTTCGGGCGGGAGTAGTGGTATTGGATTCGCTATAGCCAAAAAACTATCAAACTCTGGTTGTAAAGTAATCATATCAGGAAGAAACGTGGAGAAGCTACAGAAAGTTGCAAATGAGCTTTGTGTGAATTACATATCCTTTGATATAAGCGATATTGCGGAGACACAAGCAAAGTTTGATGAATTGGTTCGCGATAATCAAATTGATATACTAATTAATTCTGCTGGAGTACATTGTCCACAAAAATTTGGAGAGGTGTCAGAAGATGGCTGGGATAATGTTATTGATATAAATCTTAAAGGATTGTATTTCTTATGCCAATGCGTGGGTAATTACATGGTGGACAATAAAATAAAAGGACATATTTTGAATATTAGCTCTGCATCATCATTAAAGCCTTCTTGGACACCTTATGAAATTTCCAAGAGGGCTGTTAATGGAATAACTCAAGGTTTTGCGCATAAGTTAACATCTTATGGAATTGTTGTTAATGGATTAGCTCCCGGACCTACAGCAACACCAATGTTGAAGTTTTCCAAAGATGAGGAGGTTGATTTAACTTGGTCTGCTAATCCTTCAGGGAGAGTTTCTACTGTTGAAGAGATTGCTGAACTTGCTATTTTTATGGTGAGTGATTTGGGAAATGGAATTATAGGCGATACATTTTTTATGACAGGAGGATCTGGTACCATTTGCATTGATAAATAGAATTTTATTAATTAAACATTTTTTTGAGATTAAATATGAAATTACTCTGGATTACAAATACGTTATTTCCTGAGCCATCTAATGTGCTGGGGTTAGAACCTCCAGTTTTCGGAGGATGGATGTATGGTTTGGCGGAGCAGCTTGGTAAAAATGATGGTGTTGAATTAGCAATAGCTACAGTTTATAAAGGAAATGTATTGAAAAAGATTGTTTCTAATGGAGTTATGTATTACTTACTTCCTGTTAAAGATAAAACTAGGTATAATAATGAATTAGAAAATATATGGAAAGATATTTGTTTGGAATTTCAACCTGATATTGTGCATGTTCATGGTACAGAATATACACATGGACTTGCATGTATGAGAATATTACCACATTTGAGATATGTAATTTCCATTCAGGGATTAGTAAGTATAATTGTTAGGTATTATAATTCTGGATTAACATTTTTTGATATTGTTCGAAATTGGACCTTTAGGGATATAGTTAAAAGAGACAATCTTTTTCAAGCAAAAAATAAATTGCATGAAAGTGGGTTGTTAGAAAAAGAATATATAAAGCGAACTAAAAATGTAATAGGAAGAACTTGTTGGGATTTAGTTCATGTGAAAGCAATGAATGAAAAAGTAGATTATTATTTTTGTAATGAGTCTTTGCGAAATAAATTTTATTCTGCTGAAAAATGGTCTTTGAATAATTGTACAAAATATTCTATTTTTTTGAGTCAAGCTGGATATCCTTTGAAAGGATTGCATCAGGTTATTAAGGCATTATCTTTTTTAAGTAATTTATATCCAAATATTAAACTGCGTGTGGGGGGTCAAAATATTATTAATAGGAAAACAATAAAAGATAGGATTAAACTTTCTGGTTATGGTAAGTATATTTGTAGGCTTATAAAAAAATATGAGTTACAGAATAATGTTGTTTTTTTAGGTACGTTGACCGAAGAGCAGATGATAGTAGAATATCAGAATGCACATGTTTTTATTTGTCCATCTTCAATAGAAAATAGTCCAAATTCCTTGGGAGAAGCTCAAATAATAGGAACCCCTGTTATTGCTTCATATGTAGGAGGGATTCCTGATATGATTGAGAATAATGTGTCTGGATTATTGTATCGATTTGAAGAGATTGAAATGCTGGCTAAAAATGTATGTCAGGTTTTTGAGAATGAAGATCTTTCTTTAAAATTATCTAAACATGGAGTGCTTTCAGCTAGTGTTAGGCATAATAAAGATGAGAATTTTAAAAGAATATTATCTATATACTCTGATATCCTAGATTGCAAGTAGTTATTGTCTAATGTGCGATTGGGGAATAATTGATTTAAAACAATTGGTATTAGCGAAGAAATTGTTCGTTAAAGTAATCTAAATATTGTATTCTTTAGAAGTGTAATATTGTTTGTCATTTTCTTTATTCTCTTGAAGGATTATAATACCTCTAGACTAACCTCGGTATTAAAAGATATTTTCAACTAAATGCATTGTGGGCTTGCCCCGAGAATTTTTACTTGCAATGAAACTGTTACTTTTGGTACGAATAATGATCAAATAATTATTCGCAAAAAATAGTGAGTAAATTTATTTGCTTTATAAGAAATAATTATTGCCAATAATTGTAATTGATCAATAGTTTTGATTTATAAAGAATAATGTGTGAAATATGTTATTTTAACAAAAATATATTGAAATATAATTATTATCTATTTTTTTTAATGATAGATATAAACCTGTTTTAAATAATAATGGATATACAAAGTTCTTATAAAAAAATAGCAATATATTTTCTATTATTTGTTATTGTCTATATTTCTGATGATACTCTTTTGTTTGGTACAAGCAGCGATGTATATATGTATAGTAAGTTTAAATACTTATTATACTATTTACTTACAGTAGTCTTAATTATTAATGTTAGACGAATATCAAAATCAAATGCTATCTTATTAATGACTCTTGTTACACTAATTGCGATAACATCAATTAGTAATTCCGATTTCAGAGGAGGTTATGTATATCAAACTTTGATAATTGTTCTTTCATTTCTTTTAGTGAAGAAAATTAATTTCTCAGTATTTGCGGCTACCTATTGCAGATACATATACTTATTTGGAATAGCTTCTTTAGTTGCATATGTATTAGCAATATTATTTCCATTTATAATAAATTACTTCCCTGTTATTACAAATATATCGGGATTAGATAGCCATAATTTAATAGTTGCTGTAATACATGGGGATTACGGTCATGGTCTAAGAAATACTGGTATTTTTCGTGAACCTGGAGTTTATATGATTTATTTGAATATAGCACTGATGTTAAGCTTGTTTTACGAGAATTCATTAAATAAAAGATATGTTTTTATATATCTTTTATGTATTGCAACAACTGTTTCGACTGCAGGTATTATTGTTGCAGCAGGTATTTTGCTCGCATCAGTTTTTTACAGAAAAGATATGTTTTCAAAAGGAGAGAAGCGTTTAATATATTTACTGCCATTTTTTTTTGTATTGGTTTTGATTTACAATATTGGTCTCAGTGATGCTATATTTGGGAAATTAAATGCAGACTCAGACAAATATGTTAGTACATTGGCAAGAGTGGCATCATTTTTTGTACCACTTGTAAATTTCATGGATAATCCATTTTCAGGATCAGGATTAACCAGTTTCAATATAGAATTCGAGAAACAATCTATGATAATGTTTGGAATTCCTCTTTCTGCTGATGGAACAGCAACGAATACAATAACTAATAAATTTGCAACCTACGGATTACTTTTTGGTACTATTTTTATTTATGCATTATTTAGATTTTCAAAAAAGATATTTGGAAAAAATGTTTTTTTAAAATACGTATCATTTGTATTACTTCTGGCAATGTTTAGTAATGAAGATATGAGATATTCGTTGCTCTTTAATATGATCGTTTTTTATGGTTTAATTAAAGATAAGTCTTTGCAAAATCAATTTATTCAGGGTTCTAAATAAATTATGAGCAATGATAAATACAAAGCCTTGCAAATGATCAGTCCAAATAAATAGCGAAATCGATAAACAGAAAATTACAATATTATGAAAAAACCATTAGTTAGTGTGGTGATACCTTTTTATTCTGAAATAAAATGGCTTGAGGAGGCAATTAATAGCGTACTCCTTCAGACTTATGAGAATATAGAAATTTTATTAGTAAATGATGGTTCTAAAGAAAAATTTGATAGTATTATCAATGATTCTAAGATTGAAATCAACGTAATTAATAAGGAAAATGGTGGGCCAGCCTCAGCTAGAAATTTAGGGATTGAAAAAGCGTCAGGAAAGTATATTGCTTTTTTAGATTCTGACGATCTGTGGCTCCCAGAAAAACTATCAAATCAGATAAGTTTTATGGAAGAAAATAATTCTATTTGGAGTCAGCACTCTTATGAATTATTTTGGGATGACCGAGATAAAACCAAAATTATTGAAACTCGATTGTATACAGGGAATGTATATAGGGATTGCTTTATTTCTTTGAAACTTCAAACATCTTGTATCATAGTATTAAGGGCGGTTTTATTAGAGAACAATATACGTTTTCCTTATGATAAAAGATATGGAGAGGATACAGTCTTTTATAGCCAATTGGCAAAGAAATACCATCTTGCCTATATAAACGGTGTGTTGTCTCGATTTAGAATGCGAGGTTCAAATGCAGGTTTTAGAGCTGAAATACAATTACTGGATAGAGGAGAAACATGGCAGAGAATCAAGGATAATGATGAGATATTGAATATATTACCTAAGCTGGTTATTTTTGCTTATAAATTATCCTTTTTGATGAGTAATCTACTTAAAATAAGTAGAGATAAATATTTAAAAAATGCGAGAAATTTAGAATTTTTTGCCAAATTATTATATGTTATGCCATATACGATTTTTAGAATATATGGAAAAAACACAAAATAAATCCTTATAGTATGAATGTTTTATATTTTGGCGAATTTTGTGATAACAGCTTATACAAGAAAAAGGAAAATAAGCATTTGCCTTATTTTGTGGCTCAATATATGTATGAAAAAGCACTTTGTGACGAAATTGCTAAAGATGTTGAAGTTAACTTAGAAATAATAAGTATTTACCTTACGGAATATTTCCCGAAAGATACTTTCTTATTTAATAGGAAAAGTAGGGGGGAGACAAAACTCGGATATTTAAATTTTATTAATATTCCATATTTAAGAGAAATAAGCTACTTTTTATCAGCTTGCATTAAAATATTAAGTTGGTATGTCAGAAACAGGGATACAAGAAATATGAGAATTTATGCAAGTTGTCACTTCGCTCCTGTCTCTTTGGCTATAGTTTTAATGGGAAAGATTTTGTCAATTAAAAGAATTTGTACTTTTACAGATTTAGCTATTTTTAGTTTTTCAAAAGATAGAATTTCAAAAATGAAATTTTATAAAAGAATACTAATAAAACCATATGTCGATATGGTTACTTATTTACAAAAAAGTTATGATGCATATGTTTTATTTTCGGAAGGTATGAATCAATTAGTAAATCCGAAAAACAAACCTAATGTAATAGTAGAGGGAATTTTTAATGGGGAAAATCTTAATTGTAAAACATCTAACATTAAGATGAATGCTATAGCTCATGCTGGGACATTAAATGCAGAATATGGGATTGATAGAATTCTTGACTTATTTGAATTAATCGATGATCCATCACTGGAATTATGGCTGTTTGGGAATGGTGATATGGCAGATGAAATTAATAATAGAGCAAAAGTTGATACTCGAATCAAATATTTTGGTTTCATTCCTCGGGAGGATGTATTTGAAAAACTTAAACAAGCGAAATTACTCATCAATTTAAGATGTTCAAATGACATCTATACAAAATATTCTTTCCCATCAAAAATGTTTGAGTACATGGTTTCAACCACTCCCGTTTTCACTACTAGATTACAAGGGATACCTCACTCGTATTATCAGTTTTTATATGTAACGGATGATGAAAACTTAAATATAATTAAGTCTCAGATTCTTGAAATATTACAAAAGGATCAATCTGAACTAAATGAATTTGGAAAATGTGCTGCAAAATACATTTTGGATAAAAAGAATTCAACTTATCAGATTATGCAAATAAATAAGTTACTTAAATCAGTTAATAATTAATCAAATAATAGTGATATGTTTAAGGATAAAATTCTTTTAATTACGGGAGGAACAGGTTCCTTTGGAAATGCTGTTTTAAATCGTTTTTTAGATTCAGATATAAAAGAAATCCGAATTTTTTCTCGTGATGAGAAAAAGCAGGACGATATGCGTCACCGTTTGCAAAATCCAAAGGTGAAATTTTATATTGGTGATGTAAGAGATAAGCGTTCGGTTGACATGGCAATGATGGGGGTGGATTACGTATTTTCTGCAGCGGCTTTGAAACAAGTTCCTTCTTGTGAATTTTTCCCAATGCAGGCAGTTAAAACTAATGTGGATGGAACCGATAATGTGATTCAATCGGCAATTGCTCACGGAGTAAAAAACGTAGTAGTTCTTTCAACCGATAAGGCGGCTTATCCTATTAATGCTATGGGAATTAGTAAAGCGATGATGGAGAAAGTTGCAATTGCTCATGGTAGAGCATTAGGAGCAGATGCTACAACAACCATTTGCTGTACCCGTTATGGAAATGTAATGGCTAGTAGGGGTTCGGTGATTCCTTTGTGGGTGGATCAAATCAAGGCTGGAAATTCGATTACCATTACTGATCCGAATATGACCCGTTTCATGATGACTTTGGATGATGCTGTAGATTTGGTAATTTATGCTTTTCAAAATGGGGTAAATGGTGATCTGTTTGTGCAGAAAGCACCTGCTGCTACTTTATCTGTTTTGGCAGAATCTTTGAAACAATTATATCAGGCAGATACTGAAGTAAAAACAATTGGAACCCGTCATGGGGAAAAATTATATGAAACTTTAGTAACCCGCGAAGAAATGGCAAAAGCGATTGATATGGGCGAATACTACCGAATTCCCTGTGATAGTCGAGATTTGAATTACGATAAGTTTTTTAATGAAGGAGATGAAGAATTGTCAAAAATTGAGGACTATCATTCTCACAATACAACACCTTTGGATGTGGAAGGAATGAAAAAATTACTCTTGAAATTGGATTTTATTCGGGAGGATGTACTGATTGAGGAAAAAGAACCTGCTAAAATGTAATATAAAAAATTATGAAGATTTTAGTGACAGGAGCCAAAGGCTTTATCGGTACAAACCTGATAAGTCAATTGAGAAATATTCAGGAGGGAAAGGATAAAACTTATACGCTGAATTCAAATTTTGAAATATTGGAGTGCGATATCGATACGGATGCTATCGTATTGGAACAATACACTAAGGAAGCGACTTTTATTTATAATTTGGCAGGAATAAATCGTCCGGAGAAAGAAACAGAGTTCATGGAGGGTAATCATGATTTTGCTTCCGATCTCTTGAATCTTCTGCAAAAACATCAGAATACCTGTCCAATCATGCTTTCTTCATCTGCTCAGGCCAGTTTGGATAATCCCTATGGGAGATCCAAGAAAGCAGGGGAAGACCTACTATTTCAATATGCGAATAAAACCGGGGCAAAGGTGATGGTATATCGTTTTCCAAATGTTTTTGGAAAATGGTGCAGACCAAATTATAACTCGGCGATTGCTACTTTTTGCAATAACATAGCGAATGACTTGGATATTAGCATTTCGGATAGAAACAACGAAATGACTCTAGTTTATATTGATGATCTTGTCAAAGAATTAATTTTAGCTTTGCAAGGGAGAGAAAACAGAGAAGGGGATTTTTGTGTCGTTCCAATCGTTCATCATAAAACACTTGGAGACATTGTTGACTTACTCTATTCTTTTAAAGAGAGTAGAAAAGATCTTTCAGTGGCCAATTTGAATGATCCTTTTGCCAAAAAATTATATTCGACCTATTTGAGCTACCTGCCATGTGATAAGTTTTCTTATTCATTAAAAATGAATGTTGATCCTCGTGGTTCCTTCACTGAAATGTTAAAAAGTAAAGATAGGGGGCAGGTGTCTGTGAATATATCCAAACCTGGGATTGTGAAGGGGAATCATTGGCATCACACTAAGAATGAAAAGTTTTTGGTGGTGAGTGGAAAAGGGGTGATCCGCTTTCGTAAAATAGATGAAGAAAAGGTTTATGAGTATTTTGTTTCAGGAGATAAACTGGAGGTAGTGGATATTCCTGTTGGATATACGCACAATATAGAAAATTTGGGAACAAGCGATATGGTAACCGTGATGTGGGTAAATGAACCATTCGATCCTGAGTTTCCCGATACATTTTATTTAGAAGTGTAGTTAGTGATTGGTAATTTGTGATTAGTAAGTTGTAAATGGTTATTTGTAACTTATAGGTGTAGAGCAGTAATTAGTTTTCAAATCAAAAATATCTAATCACTATTTACTAATAACAAGTCTCCATTATTTGAAAATTAATTGAAATGGTAAAAACTCATAAAGATTTAGAGGTTTGGAATAAAGCTATTGATTTTGTTACTGCGATCTATAGTGTGAGCAGTAAGTTTCCAAAGTCCGAATTATACGGATTAACATCACAAATTCGAAGAGCATCAATTTCCATCCCTTCTAATATTGCTGAAGGTGCAAGTCGAAATCATAAGGCAGAATTTATTCAGTTTCTCTATATTTCCTTACCAAGTGAAGCAGAAGTTGATACACAATTAATTATTGCTGGCAATTTGACTTTTATAGAAAAAGAAAGTCAACAAAAACTTTTATCAGAACTAAATACGATCTCCAAAATGTTACAAGGTTTGATCAAATCAATAAAAAAATAGAATATAACACAATGTCAAATAAAAACATACTAGTTACCAATAACCAATCACCAATGACTAAACTAAAGGTCCTTACTGTAGTTGGTACTCGTCCTGAGATTATACGTTTATCACGTGTTTTATTGAAATTGGATGAAACAGAAAGTATCGAACATATTTTGGTTCATACCGGACAGAACTACGATTATGAACTAAATGAGGTGTTTTTTAAAGATCTTGGTTTGCGTAAACCTGATTACTTTTTAAATGCTGCAGGAGGTAATGCGACGACTACAGCTGGTCAGATTCTGATTAATATTGATCCTGTATTAGAGGAGGTGCAACCTGATGCTTTTTTAGTTTTGGGCGATACTAATTCATGTTTGTGTGCTATTGCCGCCAAAAAAAGAAAAATTCCGATCTTCCATATGGAAGCAGGAAATCGTTGTTTCGACCAGAGAGTACCTGAGGAAACCAACCGTAAAATTGTGGATCATATCAGCGATGTAAACTTGACTTATAGTGATATTGCCAGAGAGTATTTATTGCGTGAAGGTCTGCCAGCTGATCGTATCATCAAAACAGGTTCTCCTATTTATGAAGTAGTTCATGCTTATCAAGAGCAAATAGATGGGGCGGACGTATTGGAAAGACTAAATTTAAAGAAAGGAGAGTATTTTGTTGTTTCTGCTCATCGGGAAGAGAACATCAATTCCGATAATTTTTTGAAATTGGTAGAGACACTTAATGCAGTAGCTGAAAAATACCAATGGCCTGTTATTGTTTCAACACATCCTCGCACCCGTAATAAAATTAACGATACCGGTGTTGTGTTCAATGCCTTGATTCAATTGATGAAGCCATTGGGTTTCCATGATTACAATCATTTGCAAAAAAATGCAAAAGCTGTTCTTTCTGATAGTGGAACCATTTCAGAGGAATCTTCTATCATGAATTTTCCTGCTTTAAACATTCGTGAAGCTCATGAACGTCCTGAAGCGATGGAAGAAGCCTCTGTGATGATGGTGGGTTTAAATCCAGAACGAATCATGCAGGCTTTGGCTATAATTGATACACAAAAGCGGGGAGAGGAACGTGATCTACGACCTGTATATGATTATTCGATGCCTAATGTGTCAGATAAAGTGGTAAGAATAATTTTATCTTATACCGATTATATAAACCGGGTTGTTTGGAGCAAATAATGAATATATTAATCGTATCCCAATATTTCTATCCGGAAGATTTTAAGGTGAATGATATTGCCTTTGAAATGAAAAAAAGAGGTCATTCTGTTACAGTTTTAACAGGTAAACCGAACTATCCGCAGGGTAGTTTTTTCGAAGGCTATAGTTTTTTCGGAAAGAAAGAAGAGAATATTAATGGTGTGAAAATAATTAGATGTTCCTTATTCCCAAGAGGGAATGGTTCTGGCATTCGTTTATTGCTGAATTATTTATCATTTGTGATTTTTGGGAGTATAGCTGCCATATTTAGGGTAAAGGGTAAATTTGATGTTGTTTTTGTGCATGAAGTTTCTCCAATAACAGTTGCTTTGCCTGCTATCCTATTGAAGAAAAAATTTAATTGCCCAATGTATTTATGGGTGTTGGATTTATGGCCGGAAAGTGTTACAGCAGCAGGCGGGGTAAAGAATAAGTATATTTTAGTCTTTTTAAAAGCCTTGGTTCGTTACATCTACAATTACTCTGATAAGATTCTAGTATCTTCAAAAGGATTTATAAGTTCAATACAAAATTTAGTGGGTAGAGATAAGGAAATAGTATATTTTCCAAATTGGGCAGAAGAAATTTTTAGCTGTCCTCCAAATAATGCAATTGAATTACCCAATTACCCAAAGGGATTTAATATTCTATTTGCAGGTAATATAGGTGAATCACAGAATGTTGAAGTGATTATTGAGGCCGCGAAATTGACAAAAGGTAAAATAAATTGGATATTCGTTGGAGATGGCCGTAAGCGTAATATGCTTGAACAAGCCATAGTGGAGTGTGGTATTGAAAATATTCATGTTTTCGGTCGTTATCCATTGGAAACGATGCCTGCATTTTTCCAAAAAGCAAATGCAATGTTGATCACTTTAAAGAATGAAGAAATATTCGATCTAATTGTTCCGGCAAAAATGCAAGCTTATTTAGCATCAGGGAAAGCCATTTTAGGTGCAATCGGTAAAGAGGCTTCGGATATGGTTCATGAAGCGAATGTTGGTTACTCTTGCAAGCCTGATGATTATAGACAGTTAGCTAGTAATGCTTTAAAGCTTTCAGAAGATGATACTTCAATTGCCTTGTTTGAGCGAAATTCGAAAGATTTTTATGAGAAGAATTTTGAACGGACCATTCTGATGGATAAGATTGAGCAAATCTTAAAAGATTAATGCGAAAACAGAAAATTATGAGTAAGAATATACTAATAACAGGCATCTCAGGTTTTGTAGGTCAAAATTTTGTTAAATACTTTAATAAGCAATCAGATTTCAAATTATTTGGATTGGATATTGTATTCGAGGAAATCGAAGGGGTAGAAAAAATTTACTCTTGGGATGAATTGGATAAGATTGATGATATGGATGTTGTTATTCATCTCGCAGGCAAGGCACACGATCTTAAAAAAACTTCTGATGAACAATCTTATTTTGATATCAACTATGGCTTAACGAAGAAAATTTACGATTGGTTTTTGAGTTCAAGCTGCTCCAAATTTTTTTTAATGAGTTCAGTGAAGGCGGTAGCAGATGTTGTGCAAGGCGATTTTCTAACAGAGGAAGTTCAAGCTAAGCCAATTACAGCCTATGGTCGTTCAAAAATAAAAGCAGAAGAGTATCTGCTGTCAAGGGACTTGCCAAGAAATAAATCGTATTTTATTCTTCGTCCCTGTATGATCCATGGACCGGGTAATAAAGGGAACTTAAACTTGTTGTATCGTTTTGCAAAATCAGGAATTCCCTACCCGCTGGGTGCTTTCGAGAATAAACGGTCCTTTTTGAGTGTTGAAAATCTTTGTTTTGTGTTTCAGGAATTCATCAACAGGGATATTGATTCGGGTACATACCAGGTCTCTGATGATGAAGCTTTATCTACCAATGAGTTGATCTCTATGATTTCGAATGCCTTAGGAAAGAAGCCTAAAATATGGAATTTGCCGGAAAAATTTATCAGTCAGTTGGCAAAAATCGGAACCCGATTGAAATTGCCTTTAACCGAAGAACGCCTCATGAAACTTACAGAGAATTACGTAGTTTCGAATGATAAGATTAAGGCTGTATTAGGAACGGATTTTCCCGTTTCGGCAAGAGATGGTTTGGTCAGGACAATAGAATCTTTTTCCAACCCGTCAAAATAGAATGATTTGGTCGAAAGGTTTTACGGGTAACAACTCCTTTCAATGAAAAATCACTACTAATTTATGAATCGTCCATGTATAAAGATTTCCAATAATGCAATATATCATTACTCTGATTGTTTTAGTTGCAATCCTACAGATCTATTTTAAGCTTGCCGATCATTTCAATATCATTGACAAGCCCAATCAAAGAAGTTCTCACACATCAATCACTTTACGGGGTGGCGGGATCATCTTTTATTTTGGCGCATTGGCCTTTTTCATTTCTTCAGGGTTTCAATATTCCTGGTTCTTTTTGGCTTTGAGCTTAATTACCCTGATTAGTTTTCTGGATGATGTGTTAACGCTTTCCAATAAATTGCGCCTAAGTGTTCATTTGGCGGCTATGGGTTTGTTGTTTCATCAGTTGAACCTGTTTGACTTGCAATGGGTTTGGATTGCAGTCGCTTTCATCCTGTTTATTGGCATTACCAATGCCTACAATTTTATGGATGGGATCAATGGCATCACGGGAGCCTACAGTTTGGCCGTGCTTTCCGGCTTGTGGATGATCAACAACTATCACATCACTTTTGTGGAGAATGAACTAATTTACTGTACCGGCTTGGGGCTTTTGGTTTTTAATTTCTACAATTTCAGAAAAAAAGCAAAATGTTTTGCCGGGGATGTGGGTTCGATTGCCATGGCCTTTATTCTGTTGTTTATGCTGGGGAAATTGATTGTATTGGAACCTTCGATTGCTGTTGTATTGCTCTTAGCCGTGTATGGCGTGGATTCTGTTCTAACCATTGTGCATCGATTGATTTTAAGAGAAAATATATTTCAGGCACATCGTAAACATTTGTATCAAATACTGGCAAATGAGGCAAAGATTCCACATCTGTTTGTTGCGCTAGTCTATACCGCAATTCAGATCGCTATCAATTGTTTTGCTTTATTTTTAATGCAGTCAAACTTTTCTGTATTCGTCACCATTCTACTCGTGGTAGGTCTGTTGATTTTGATGGCTTTTGTTTATGTGGTAGTCAAGAAAAAATATTTTCATTTGCACAAATTGGTGTAATTCAATACTAATGTAAATAAATTGAAGTTCCGGAATTGGAACAAAGTCCTATACTGTCCTTTTCCTTTTTTTTGAATACAAGCAATTAATGAAATACATCAATAACACATTACTGAACCAAGTGAGTCTTTCGGCTCAAAGTAGTCCTCGGAAACGCATGAATTACAATTTCCATGCAAATGGTGATGAATTATTGCAACGAATGCTCAATGCTTTGGAGCCTGAAACCTATTTGCCACCTCATAAGCATACAGCGCAAATAGAGATTTTTCTTTTGTTGCGAGGCAAAATAAGCGTGATCCTTTTTGATGATCATGGAACTATTACGGAAGTAAAGAAATTGGATCCATTCGTTGGAGAATATGGTGTGGAGATTCCAATAGGAGTTTGGCATACCATTTTAGTAGAGGAGTCGGGATCGGTAATTTATGAGATAAAACAAGGACCCTACTTACCCAATACAGGTATGGAGTTTGCTTCGTGGGCTCCAGAACCTTCAAAGAATGATGCTTGTGCCTTGTATCTTGCTGGTTTGGGAGAGAAAATACAAAATTTGTAATGAAAAATAAAAACTTCGGCGTACTACCCCGTAAGAACATGTTGTTCTTGCGGGGCCGAAGAAAATATACAAGTGAATTGTTCTTGCGAGGCTGATGAAGGAAGTCGTGGCAATCTGTTCGCATACAGGCAAACAAAAAAAGAAGGGGGCTACCAATAGTTGACAGATTAATTCAGTTCCCGATTTTCGGGATCAGAAAAACTGGCGGAGGCTCCCTCGCAAAGACAGATAAAAAGGAACACTGCAGTTGGTGCGGGGGCCGGCTCCCTCTCCTTCAGGAGAGGGTTGGGGTGAGGTGAGAAAATCAAGTAAAAAGTATCAAGTAACAAGAAAGAAAGCCGCAGCTGATCCTTTGCCACGTGCTTTAGCTCGTGGTTGAAAATTGATTCCTTGCAAGATGCTTTAGTTCGTGGTTAAAAAAGACAGAAGTCGCAAAAAGTAATAACAGCAACAGACAATGAACAAAAACAACTACATCGTAATTATGGCCGGGGGAGTCGGTTCCCGTTTTTGGCCCATGAGTACAGAAGAAAAGCCAAAGCAGTTTTTAGATGTTTTGGGAATTGGTAAAACCTTGCTGCAGCAAACCGTAGCCCGTTTCAAAACAATTGCTCCGGCTGAAAACATTCTGATCGTAACATCTTCGAAATATAAGGAACTAGTAATAGCTCAGTGCCCTGAGCTTCTGGAAAGTAATATTTTGCTGGAGCCATGCATGCGAAATACCGCGCCTTGTATTGCTTATGCAGCCTATAAAATAAAAGGATTAAATCCGAATGCAAATATGGTAGTCGCTCCTTCGGATCATTTGATTACCAATGAGGCGGACTTTGTGCGCATCATCGAAAATGGCTTGGATTTCACTGTTGCTAATGACACTTTGCTCACTTTGGGGATTCAGCCTCACCGTCCGGAAACTGGTTATGGATACATTCAATCGGCTTCGCCTTTAATTAATAATGATGATCCCGATAGCTATCGGGAAAGAATTAATAGTTCAGCTCAAATTGGTTCTGAAGGTAATTCTTATGTGAAAATGACCGATGTGGCTACCAACTTCTCCCCTTCAGGGGAGACCGAGAGGGGTATTTCTGATGATCAGTGTGGCAACTTCTCCCCTTCAGAGGGAACCGAAGGGGGTACTTTGGGGAAGGGTATTTTGGAGAGTGGTATTTGTAAGGTTGCTTCGTTTAGAGAGAAGCCAAATCTGGAAACGGCAAAAACATATTTGTCAGAAGGAAACTATTTTTGGAATTCGGGTATTTTCTTGTGGTCTCTTAAGAGTATTCTTTCTGCATTTGAATCTTTTGTTCCTGAAGTCGCAGGTATCTTTCAAAAAGGAGAAGCCTTCTACAATACAGAAAAAGAACAGGCCTTTATTGATGAAATGTTCCCCACTTGTACCAACATTTCCATTGACTATGCGGTGATGGAAAAGGCGGATAATATCTATGTGCAGCCAGCTGATTTTGGTTGGTCTGATTTGGGTACATGGGGATCGCTTTGGGAAAAACGCGAACGTTGTGAACAAGGAAATACTGTGGTTGGAGAAAAGGTTCATGTCTTTGAATCGAACAATTGTATTGTGAACATGCCAAAAGATAAAAAGGTGGTCATTCAAGGCTTAGATGACTATATTGTAGTGGAAGACAATGATGTTTTGTTGATTTGTAAAAAGGAAGAAGAGCAAAGAATTAAAGAGTTTCGGACGGCGGTGTTGGGTGCTTAAATTCAAAGGAGAAAGGTGAAATTCCAAGGATCAAGGAACCAAATTCCAAGGTTCAAATTCCAAATTCCAAATTCCAAGGAGAAAGGAGAAAGGAGAAAGGAGAAAGGAGAAATTCCAAAATCCAAAGCCCAACCACTGACTATTGACCATTTACCACTGACCACCAACAACCAAATTCCAAGGATCAAAGTTGAGTCTGCTCCTCAAAGTCCCCTTCAGGGGATTAAGGGGTTTTAGACTTTTCAGAGTGGACTCAAAGTTCAGATCCTTCCATCCGTCGGGCTGTCATCCCGATCCCGAGAATCGGGAGAGGGATCTGTTTCAATACAATTCAATGCTGTCTTTACTTTCAGTGATCCCGCAAGCTCGGCAGCGAAGCCGATTGAAAATACATGCAAAAGTTAAAGAAGTGAATTCTCCCATTATAAGGGGAGATGCCGACAGGCAGAGGGGTGTTTATGTTTACAATTAAACGATTGTCTGGGAAAGCGAATATTTGTGTATAAAAAGTAGCTAAAGTAGAAAGGGAGATTCCTCTGATTGCACACTTGAGCTGCCTCGCCTTCAGGAGAGGGTTGGGGTGAGGTGTTTAATAGAGGAAAGGCCGGGGAGAGGTGTTTCAACAAGCACTGACGAAAAGCCAAAATGGATGGGATCCTTCACTGCGTTCCTCCGTTCAGGATGACCACATGCGCAGTATTTCCATTTTGGGGCTAACTCCCTCGCCTTCAGGAGAGGGCTGGGGTGAGGTGTTTAATAGAGGAAAGGCTGAGGTGAGGTGTTTTTATATTGGAAAATGGATGTTTTTTTGTGGATTTTCATAACCTCATCCCCCAACCCCTTCTCCTAAAGTAGAAGGGGAGATTCCCCTGATTGCACACTTGAGCTCCCTCGCCTTCAGGAGAGGGCTGGGGAGAGGTGTTTAAAAGAGGAAAGCCGGGGTGAGGTGTTTAATAGAGTTGTTTAAAAGAGGAAAGGCCGGAAAGAGGTGTTTCAACAAGCACTCATGAAAAGCCAAAATGGATGAGATCCTTCACTGCGTTCCTCCGTTCAGGATGACCACACAGCGCAGTATTTCCATTTCGGGGCTAACTCCCTCGCCTTCAGGAGAGGGTTGGGGTGAGGTGTTTAATAAAGGTGTTTAAAAGAGGAAAGGCCGGGGAGAGGTGTTTCAACAAGCACTGACGAAAAGTCAAAATGGATGAGATCCTTCACTGCGTTCCTCCGTTCAGGATGACGACATGCGCAGCATTTCCATTTCGGGGCTAACTCCCTCGCCTTCAGGAGAGGGTTGGGGTGAGGTGTTTAATAGAGGTATTTAAAAGAGGAAAGGCCGGGGAGAGGTGTTTCAACAAGCACTGACGAAAAGCCAAAATGGATGGGATCCTTCACTGCGTTCCTCCGTTCAGGATGACGATATGCGCAGTATTTCCATTTCGGTGCTAAACTATTTATGAGGAACTAACAGCAGAACAAAACCCAAAGAAATTCAATTCTTTGGGTTTTGTATTTTAAAGCTTGCAGGAATGTTTCCATTTTTGGGATTCCGAATGACCGGTTCCCAATGACTATTGTAACCCGTTCTCTGTTTCCATTTCCACCTCAAGCACATTGGTTTCACCGTAACGGTGTACCAATTCCATGCTGATTGTTTTATAGGTTACGGCTTTAATTTGAATTTGATAGGTGCCCGGGTTCAGTTTATCAATTCGGAACCCGCCTTTTTTACTGGTACAGATGTGATCAATTCCCGCTTCAGGAATCAGGATGTGCGCCTGAAGAACCGCTAGTTTGCTTACCTTATCGGTAATGCTTCCGGATACGGCAGTTTTTCGACGCCCCACTTTCATCATGTTGGTAGCTTCCAGATAACTTTGATACAATTCGGGATCGGAACCGGCAAAGAGAGATTGCATCACATTGTCCAGTCTGATTTTGTTAATGTTGAGAATTTCTGCCCCCACATCTTTCAGTTCCTGATTCGAAATTTTTGTATTGCTCTTTATTTCCCTGGGTCTTGGAGCCAGATCGATATAGCCCGAGCGAAGCACCTTAAGATCTGCCAATTCTTCTGTACTCACAGCTGTTTCGGCCAGTTGATCGCCCAAGTTGTCACCAAATCTGCAGGTAAAGTCCAGTTTACTGATGAATTTTTCATCGGACAAATTCAGGTAAAACGAAACACTGCCCTTTAAATTGGGAAGATCTTCCAGTTTGTTGCTTTTCAGGCAATAATTGTAGAAAAGAAGATTAATGCGGTTCAGATAATTGGCTGCCAATGCCTTTGTGTTGTGTTTGGTAATGGTGGTGCCGCTGTAATTCGTTTGAGTAAGCTCCCACAGAACATCGAACCGATCCATTTTAGCCACTTGCAAATCAGTGATTTCCTTCACAACAGGGACTGCATCCAGTTTAACTTGATTACCACTTATAAAACCTCGAAATGTTCTTTGCATTTCTTTTTGAGACTCTAATGATTTTTGCATAATTTTTTGTTTTAAATGTTAGAAAACAGGAACATAACTCCGGGTACTTGAGCGAAGTACAGCTCAAAAATGAAACAGAGCTTGATTCAATGAAAAAACAAAGTCAATCCAGAACTTCACCAGGTGATCAAATGAAAATACAATGTGATTCCCGGACTTCACCAAGTGATTCCTGAACTTCATCAACTGATCAGAGGAAAAAACAAAGTCAATCCAGAACTTCACCAGGTGATCAAATGAAAATACAATGTGATTCCCGGACTTCATCAAGTGATTCCTGAACTTCATCAACTGATCAGATGAAAAAACAAAGTCAATCCAGAACTTCATCAGGTCATCAAATGATACCGGAATTTACTTCTGTTAATTCACTGATCAGAAATGGAGCCACAGAGAAATATTATTCCTTGCGGAGGATCCATCTTTGTCCGGAGCACTTTCGTTCCAGTAATCTACCAATGATTTATAACTAAATTTACAACTGAAAATAAATGACAATAGTTCGTTAAGGTTTTGTAAGTGCTTGATTTTTTAGAGTGATTTTTTGAACGGGTATGTGTTTCGATGCAAACATTCGAAAATAAGCGTATTGTAAATCAATCTAATACTTCATGTCTGATATCTAACGATCTATTGAAGGAAATAAAGCTGTTTTAATTGCTGTTGAAATAGAATTGAGTATTGATGGATAAAAACAATTGTTGAAAGTAAGTCATTTGCAGAAATCGCTTTGTGCAGATGATGCGGGTTGATTTGCACGAATTGCTTGGCAAATAACCCAGAGAGTAATTGGATCTGGTACCGGGAGACATCCGCCTGGTTCCTGATTTCCCATACTGATCAGGAGACGATAGTTGTCCGGATTCTTACCGGAGAAGCATCTCTTTCGATACGGCATCACATTCAAATTGATATTTTTCTTCGCATATCAACCTGCAAACAAAGAATTAAAACAGCTGTAACATAATTCTAAAATAAATGTAAATAAAAATATTTATATAATCCTTTCGGATGTTTAATTAAAAATCAAAATAAATGTTAATAATCATTAAAATCAGTCTGTTTGTCAGGATAATTAGTCTTTTAATCTATCATTATGGTGGTTGAAAAGTCCAAAAGTTAAAAAATCTGGAACAGTCTTGAAAGGTCAAAGAGTCCAAAAGTCCATTGTAATCAAAAGAGGTAGAGGATTGGATTACCATGTGACTTTAGCCCATGGTATAAAATAAGGATAACTTTGCTTTGCCACTTGGCTTCAGCCAGTGGATTCAAAGCCGAATGCCTAATGTAATATTTCTCCCTTTTTTAAGGGGAGATGCCGACAGGCAGAGGGGTGTTTATGTTTACAATTAAACAATTGTCTGGGAAAGCAATATTTGTGTATAAAAAGTAGCTAAAGTAGAAAGGGAGATTCCTCTGATTGCACATTTGAACTCCCTCACCTTCAGGAGAGGGCCGGGGTGAGGTGTTTAAAAGAGGAAAGGCCGGGGAGAGGTGTTTCAACAAGCACTGACGAAAAGCCAAAATGGATGGGATCCTTCACTGCGTTCCTCCGTTCAGGATGACGACATGCGCAGTATTTCCATTTCGGGGCTAACTCCCTCACCTTCAGGAGAGGGTTGGGGTGAGGTGTTTAAAAGAGGAAAGGCTGGGGAGAGGTGTTTCAACAAGTACTGACGAAAAGCCATAATGGATGAGATCCTTCACTGCGTTCCTCCGTTCAGGATGACCATAGCGCAGTATTTCCATTTTGGTGCTAACTCCCTCGCCTTCAGGAGAGGGTTGGGGTGAGGTGTTTAATAGAGGAAAGGCCGGGGGTCATTATGAAAAATATTTTGTTGTAAAATAGCAATTGATTCATGCTGAAGTACGCTTACTTATTCAACATGTATTAAAATAGAGAAATTTGGCTTCTTAAACTGTTCTTCGAACACCCTAAAAAGTGTTCGGTCGATTAATGAACCGGGTGGCTAGTATTAGTTACAATTGGCTTTCAATAATTCAACTTTTCTCTGGCATCCAGAAAGGATGAAAAACCAATTTAAAGTTTCAATGCCCGATGATCCATTGATTCCAGGAGATTATCAATTACTGATGATTCCCGTTGGTTCAGAAATAAAATATCGATTGGAGCTGACAATTAAGTAGTCAAAAATCCTGCTTTTGGTGTTCCAAAAAACGGGATTTTATCTGATCTAAAACCTATTGAAAAAACACTGTTTATTGCTTTACTATTTTTTTGCTGAGTTTTGAGCCGTCTTCCATTTCAAATATTAAGATGTAAGTTCCTGTTGTTAGATGATTTATGTTTAAATCTGCCGATTCATTTGGCATTGTTACAGCTATGATTGCTTTTCCTGATAAATCAAAAAGCTGTAATTTATTTACTTGCTTTAGATTTTCAAGATGAAGAATATCACGAACCGGATTTGGGTACAGGCGTAATTCTTTGTTTAAAATATCATTAATGCCTGTTGAGTAGGTTATTTCTTCGCTGTATGCACTGTAAACAATATTACCTTGCAATAATTCACCTGTTTGTGCAACCGGTGTTACCGAAAAGCGGATAAAATTACCGCGATCAGCTCTAACAAGAGTATAAGATAATTGATCGGCTCCGCTAATAACAGTTTCATTGGTTCCATTTGCATCGTCTGCTCTGTACCATTTGTAAATTGAACTTCCTTCCGGATCATTATTCAAATCCGTAAAGGTATAACTTGCCGTTAGGGTTTCATCCTCTCTGAAAGTTCCGCTTACAGTAATGTTTGAAGCAACAGGTGCTGATTTTACATCAGGAATGGAAAGTTGTTTTGTTGTGTAAATATGATATTCTCCGGCTTTAAGATCTATAAATGCGTTAACATCAGTAACAGCAATTGCCTGCCCGGTAAAATAATCATACCAGGTACCGGTTTTACTGAAATTAGGATCAATACTTCTTAGCTTAAGGTCGAAATTTCCAATTACTCTAACATCCATATCAGAATGATTGATTTCAATACGTTTTAAAACGGTATTTGTATTCAGTGTGAAATCTTCCGATTCGAAGGCAACTTCTTCTTTTTTTAGCTTGATTAGTGCCGAAAATGCTTCGTACAGTCTTTTTCTGTTCGGATCATCCTGATATTCCCAATGGATTGGTTTTTTGCCAACACGACCATTTTCATCTATGGAAACATCGTAACCCAATTCTTCAAATTGCCATACCATTTTTGGACCTGGCACAGTAAAGAAAAAAGCAACGGCAGTTTCAACTCTCGATAGGGCTGTATTTAGGTTTGTTACATTATAGCTGCCTAAAGAAGCTCCATAGGTAAGATTACGATACATCATGCGCTCTTCATCATGACTTTCCATATAATTCACCAATTTTGGGCCGACCCATTGTCTCTCTTTCCATGAATACCAACTGAAATCAGAAGAATATCCCATGGAAGCTTCGCTGTATTCATGATTGGCATTTCCCCAAAGCATGATGCCATGCGCGGCCAATTCTTTTTCTTCATCATTATCGGATAAATGCTCGAAAATCACTACGGCGTTCGATTTAACGTTCCAAATTGCAGTAGACATACGTTTTAGTATTTCAATACGCTGAAGGTCGTACTGTCCACCCCAAGGATCACTGGTATTGCTGTGTGGTGTGTTTGAAAATCCTTTGGTAAAATCGAAGCGAAATCCATCAATGTGATATTCGTTCATCCAATAGGTATTAATCCGATCCACTAACTTTTGTGTCGCCGTACTTGTGTGATTGATATCATAACCCCATTGGGCATCCGGATTTTCAAAATTGCTTGTGACATTGTACCATGGATTATCTGCAGTTGGTTTTGAACCATCGAAGTACATGCGTAAAAATGGTGATTGTCCGTAGGTATGATTTAGAACCATATCCATATAAACAGCTATTCCTCTGCTGTGACATTCGTCGATAAATGCTTTGTAGTCATTTTTTGTGCCATAGGCTTTATCAGGAGCAAAATAAAAGGATGGATTGTATCCCCAGGAATCATTTCCTTCGAATTCGTTAAATGGCATCAGCTCAATCGCATTAACGCCAAGTCTTTCCAAATAATCTAATGTGTCTTTAACTGTTTTAATATCACCAGCTGCAGTAAAGTCACGAACATGTAATTCGTAAACGACTAAATCTTCTTTTGACGGAGGAGTAAATTGTGCATCGGACCATGTATAAGTGGTTTGTGCTGTTTGGAAGACACTGGCAATTTCACTTGTTTTATCAGCAGGGTAGGGAATCAAATTTGGATAAGTTGTGCTTGAAATGTATTGGTCATTCCACGGATCTAATAGTTTATCAGCGTATGGATCTGCAATTTTAATATCACCGTCGATAACATACTGGAAAATGTATTCTTTTCCTGCCGTAAGGTTGTCGAGAGTAATCCAAAAATAGTCTCCATCCTTATTCATTTGGTAGTTGTTGTCGTAATTCCAACCGTTAAAATCACCAATAACAAAAACATATTCTTTGTTTGGAGCATAAAGTGATAGAGTAACGGTATTGTCATCAATGTAATTGATACCATCTTTAATCCCGGCAGGTTTTGTTGCTGCGGGCGTGTCCTCACGAAGAGCTATATTTACGGTATCTCTTGCTTCCTCACCGCTTGCAGTTGCAACAGCAATTAATTGGTGATTGCCTGCGGCATTTGGAGTATAGGAATAATTTAATTGAGTTGATGAGGTGGAAGTCATGCTTACGCCATCGATTAACAGCTCTAAATTATCACTTGCTTCAGAATTTGCAGTAATTAATACGGATTCATTCTTTCCAAAAATGGTATTGTCAACCGGTTTCGCGAATTCAACATTGAGTCCACCTTCGCTAATGTCAACAAAAATGTCTGTTCCTCCGTCTCCTTTTCCTTCTTTCGAATTGTCTGCACTTCGAAAAACGAAAGCCATTTTTAATATTTTTTCACCGCTTGTTACGCCGTAGTATTCGCGAATGCTTGGTGTAATGCTTAATTGCCACTTGTTATTGCCAAGTGATGTTAGTTTATATTTTTCGCTGTTATCACCCCAGGTCGGAGCGTATTTCCAATCACTGGTAGAAGTGCTTTTGTCAGTAATAACGCCGGTGTGGGCATAGACATCTCCGGTATAGTCTTTTAATCCGGCGGTACCCAATGAGGCATCAAAGGTTATTGTTACAGGTTTATCTTCGGTAGGAAAGGTTGGATCTGAAATAATTATCTGTCCAATACCAATTGAAGGGATTAGCAGAAGAAAAGAAAGGAGATATGTGTATAGTTTCTTCATAGTTAGTTGTTTCTAGATCAAATTATTTGTCAATAAGTGGCATGCATTAATTATTCTGTTTTTCTTAATTTACGCCAAATATGTGTTAATAATAAGCAATTGTAATTGGTCGAAAACAGATGTTGCGAGAGAGTATTTTTTAAATAAAAACAATTTGAAAAAAGCCGCCCATGGGAGCGGCTTTTTAATTTAATTATTTCACTTATTCAAAAGTTCCAGACTCAGTACTGAAATTTAATTTCACTTTTTGACCAGTTGTAATAGGTGCACCAGCCAAGTCATTTCCTGTTCCTCGGTATTCAATTTTTCCTGCTAACACACTAAACTCTGCCTGCCACCAATCAACAGGATTGTTATCAGTGTTAGTCAAAGTACTAGCTGTTACATACATTCTTGCATTATCATCAGCTACAGCGGCTGGCGAAACAAGAATTTTGGCATCAGTATCATCAGTAGTGAACAAGAATTCTCCACCATTCCAATTTCCAAAAGCAGGACCCTGAGCATAGATAACAGGATCGGTTATTTGAATCGTATTAGTTAAAAGGTTTACGACAACCATTTTATAGCCAGCAACTTCAACAGGGATGTTATCTCCACCTTTATTCCATACTCCATTAGCATCTGAAGTGTCACCGGTTTTCCCGAATTCAGTACCATTCCAATCTCTAACAGAATTAAACTTTAATTCTGCACCAGCACCAAACCATGCAATTTTCCAGAAAAGATGAGAATTACTATGAACCGGAATCATTTCCAATACAGCATCATCTGTCCAAGCCCATCCAGGAACAAAGCTTCCATTGATGTACATGGTTGTTGGGAAAGTTGAAAATAAGACTTCTGCGCCATAAGCGACACCTTCACTATTTATTGCGTAAGCTCTAGCATGATAGGTAGTACTTGTTTCTAATCCGCTAATATCAACTGTAAATTCTCCTTCGTCTCCTGTATTGGTAACTTTACCATCAGCAATTGTTGGGTTTTCAGTTTTTCCATAACAAATTCCTCGTTCAGAAATTGGTAAGCCTCCATTGTAAATAACGTTTCCTGCTACCTGAGCTGTTGTAGCTTTAGCTGATGCAGTTCCTGTTTCAACAGTTGCAATTCCAACAAGAGTGGTAAATGTAATTTGAGCACTATAAACGGTAGCAATTGAATTTGTTGCATAAGCTCTGGCATAGTAAACTGTTTTAGCTTTAAGGTTTGTTAAGGCACTAGTGAATTCACCCATTCCCTCACCTTCTTCAGTAAACGTATTCTCTACTGTTGGATTTTCTTCGGTACTCCAACAGATTCCTTTGGCTGTAACCAATGCTTTCCCATCATAAGGAACATTCGCTGCAATATTAGCTGTAGTATCAGTAATATCTGTTGCCTCATTTGAGATAATAATTGTTGGCTTATGAGCTAATGTTGTGAATACATCATCTTTACCATATAATGTGTTTCCACTTTCAGTAGTTGCGTAAGCTCTGTAATGGTATGTTGTTAAGTGCTCCAAACCGTCAATAGTTACCCAATAAACAGCTTTTTTTACATTATCAGCTACTTTTTTCGAGTCTGCAGTAGTAGGATTTTCTGTAGTAGCCCATACAACACCATATTCTGAAATTCCATCACCTTCAGCAACAATCATTCCACTTAGTTCTGCCGAAGTAGATGTTATTCCATCGTTTTGCCAGGTTGCCATTTCGGTATCCAATTTAACCAGGTCATCCTTATTGCAACCGACAAATACTAAAAGTAAAGCGGTGAATGCAAGGCCTAATAATTTGATAAATATATTATTTTTCATACTTAAATATTTAGTACTAATATTTATTAAATTTTGAATAAACACAGTAATCATTTGGGGTGCGATATCTAAAGGCACCCCTTGATTTATTCATGAATTAATTTTTTATAACGGTTGCTACAGATTCTGTAATGTTAAGTTTAATAGTATAATTTCCTGCACCTTTGGATACTGGAATGTTTTTTCCACCCTGACTTAACGGAACCGTTTTTTTGTCTGAATTGTAATTATCAGCACTTCCATCAGCAGTTCCATTTCCACCGAGATTCCATGCCCAACCGTCATTTAATCTAAATTTAAAATTACCATTTGTTAAATTGGCAGTAATTTCCCAAATACGATCTACGGAGTTATAATCCATTTTTGAATCTGGAGTATTCCATCCGTTTGGAGTCGCATCACCAACAAGACCAATGTTATATGCTTCAATGGTGTAAGTTAAGTCATTGGTATTAACGGTAATATCATACCAACCGGCATCAGCAACAGTTATTGCTGTACCATCTATTGCAATTCCACTAGTTCCAGTTCCGTAAGTAATGTTATTATCAGGATCAAGTAAAGTAAAGTTATCTCCAGCTTCAAATTTTACAAAACCCTCATAAATACCATCACTACCTGGAGATTTGATTTTTTGAGTCTCAGATCCTGAAATAAGCACATCTAAACGAAGTAAACCAAATATGGTTGTAGCTCCATTTTCTGTTTCTGAATAGTAAATAAGATTATCAACACCAAGACCAGCATCTGCTTCAAGAACACATTTAACTCTAAAGTCTACTGATGAAGTTTGATCTTCAGGAAAACCATTCAGTAAAATTGAATTTAGTTGGTTTACAGTTAACTCAATATTATCGCATGTGCTACCCTTATATAATTCAGTTACATCTTGAAAGTTATTCCCTTCTGGACATGCCTCAAGAAAATAGGTTACCGAAGCAGTAAATCCAGGATCTATCGGAGTACAGGTAAAAATTAAGTTGTCTGTTCCGTTAGCTCTTACTAAAGTTAAATCTGGTAAAGTAAGAGTAGGGACAGTAACGTTATCACTCAATCTTAGTTGTTCACCGTCTTCATCACAACTCGTGAAGAAGCCTAATACCCCAACTAATGCAAATAATAATATATAATATTTTTTCATTTTTTTTGGATTTAAATGATTAATAACCATCATTTTGCTTAATATTAGGATTCGCAGAGATTTCATCACCTGGTATTGGGAAAATATCGAAATGACTACTTGTGCTTGTTCCGTCAAATGTTCCACCTTTCCACTGCCATAGATAATCTCCACCAGTGAATTTTCCAAAACGAACTAAATCAGTACGTCTTTGTCCTTCATAGTAAAATTCTCTTGCTCTCTCATCTAAAATGAAATCAGCATCTACATCACTAACTGAGATGTTACCACTATCATCTCCATATGCTCTTTCGCGAATCATATTAATATCAGCTACAACAGCAGCAGTAGCGCCACTTGTATTGTATAAAGCTTCCGCTCTCATTAAATAGGCATCTGCTAAGCGAAATACAGGAAAATCTGTAGATGCAAAAGTAGGGCTATAATTCTCAGCTCGTGAACCGTCGTAATTTCGCGCTGTAAACTTATAAACACCTATACCAAAGTCTCCGCTTGATGAAGGAGTAGGGATATTTATTGATCGTTTTTGATGCAAGAATACTCTGCCATCAGGACACTGAGCAAAAGTTGCATCTGTAGCAGGAACAGGATTATTACCATAAACAGTCAAAGTATCAACCAAAATGTTCATTAAGTTTTTTCTCGCTCTGTTACCATTCCAGTTTGGATTATCAGGAAGATCATGCAATGTTGCTGCGTCGATATAAGTTCCATCACTAGAAGATTGAATAATGAAAGTAATTCCACCATTTCCTTGTGTGTTTATACCATCTTCGGCGAAAGCAAAAATCATTTCATTGTTACCATGACCACGATCGTTATCTGCACTAAAGTTTTGTCTGTAATTAGCAGCTAAACTATATGCAGGACTCGCAATAACTTTATCACAATAGGTTTTACATTCATCCCACTGGGCTGTTCCGGTATAAACCTCTGCATTTAAGTATGTTTTTGCCAATAACATCCAACAACTTCCCTTATCAGCTTGTGGATAGTTAAATCCAGGCTCCCCTAAATCAGGTTCAATTGCTTTCAACTCATCTACTATAAATTTAAATAAATCTGCACGTTGAATTTGTTCTGGGAAATATTTACCAACTCCGTCTTCTTCTGTTGTAAAAGGAGGGTTTGCAAAAAGATCCATTAACCAATAGTAGGCAAAAGCTCTTAAGTATCTTGCTTCCGCACGATATTGAATGATGTTTGGCTCTGTACTCCCAGCTGTTACATTTAAAAAGTCGTTAGCATAAGTAACACTTAAACTTAAACGTTGGTAAACCGCTGTTAAGAAAGGATTTTGTGCACTCCAGTTTTGAGTATTTAAATCTGAAATACCAACATCACCCCAAGCACATATACCTTCATCTGTTGTAATGGTTTGTAGATTCCAAAGTGCTCTCATGGTAATAAAGAAACCATCATCACTGGATGTAATATCGGCATCGTCATCTTTTTGACCAGAGATAATAAAACTGGCATACAATTTAGCCAATGTTTGTTCCATATAGGCTGGATCGTCGCCAAGATTTCCTGCTAAAATTTTATTGGGATCAGTTGGCTTCACGTCCAAATCATCTACACAAGATGTATACACCATTGCAGTGATTAGGATACTGAATATTATATATATTTTCTTCATCTGTTGTTGTATTTTAGAACGTTAAATTTACACCCAAAGTGAATGTACGTGGTCTAGGATAAAAGTTGTTGTCAACGCCAAATCTGTCATCTTTTTCTCCAACTTCTGGATCTAATCCTGAATAATTTGTTATTGTAAATACATTCTGAACGGTAAAACTTACCCGTGCATTAATGTCTTTACCTGCAAATTTGTTAAAAGTATATCCTGCACTAATGTTATCCATCTTTAGAAAGGAAGCGTTTTCTACGAAATAATCAGAAGTAAATTGACGTTTTACAAAGTTTGTTTTGCTTAAATTGGTTGGCATGTTTTTCCAGTAACCAATTTGTTGAATTTGATCATATGAAGCTCCTGCTGCTACTTGATTTAAAACATAATTTCCTATGTTTGCACGTAAAGATGTTGACATATCAAATTGCTTGTAATTGAAACGAGCAGAAAGACCAAAGATATCTGTAGGAGTAGGACTATGGTAGATATACTTGTTCGCATTATCTCCACTAATTTTTCCACCTTTGCCAGCTATATCTTCGTATAAACCTTCTATAGGTTTACCGTTAGAATCGTAAATTTGCTTGTTTACAAAGAAAGAATGAGCTTCTTCGCCAACTCGGGTAATTTGTGTTACACCAGTCATTCCTGAACCTTCTGGAACACCAATGTAATTAGGATCATCAGTTAATAATAATTTAGTCAATTTATTATCATTGTGAGTATAATTCATTCCAATATTTAATGACATATCGGGAGTGGAAATTGCAACAAAGTTTAATGAAACCTCAAAACCTTTGTTTTCAAGACTTCCAACATTAGTATACAATCTGTTGGAAAAATTACTTCCACTTGGAATGGTTACATTGTTTAATAAATTTTTTGTTTCTCTAAAATAGTAATCAACCGAACCATTAATACGATTGTTTAAGAATCCAAAGTCTAAACCAATATTTTGAGTGGTTGTTTCTTCCCATTTAATGTCAGGATCGTAAGTGTTTGGTCTCAACGTTGAAGTGAATTGCCCATTGATTGGGTAATAGTAACCTTGTTCAGAGCTTATGTATTGTGGTTGATAAGGATAATCGTTATCCGATATATCCTGCTGGCCAGTGATACCCCAGCCTAATCTAATTTTTAAGTCAGATACAGCATCTACATCTTTCAAGAATGATTCTTCATGCATTTTCCAGGCAAATGCTGCCGAAGGAAAAAATCCCCAACGATTGTCTTCGGAAAATCTTGATGAACCGTCATATCTAAATGTTCCTGTAAGTAGATATTTATTCTTTAAAGCATAATTCATACGACCAAAGAAAGAAACTAGATAATTTTCCGTTTCAGAAGCAGTATTCTTATCTACTTGCAATGGATGATCAGCATCTTCAATTGATCTGGTATAGTCAGTACTTTCTCTTTCAAAATGCTGCCATGAATATCCTCCTGTTAAATCCAGTTTGTTATCTTCATTAAACTCTTTTTTGTAGTTTAAATAGAAATCTAAAAGGTTGTTCTTATTCTTGGCAGTGTAATCGCTTAATTTACCCCATGAGGATACAATCGTTGATGGTGATGTAATCGGACGATTGTTTTGACCATCACTTTCTGTATAGTCTGTTGCGACATTCAAATTAGCCTGCATATCACGAAGAAATGGAAGCGTGTAATTTAATTTTAAGTTAGCTACAACTCGATATACATCCGATTTGTTATTAACCTCTTTTGCTTGTTCTACTGGATTAGGTGTTCCAAGGCCAGCTCCGTATTTCTGCCACTGATAATATCCACCAAATTCGGGAGCATTGGTGTCATAAATTGGTTGAGTTGGATCCATTGATATTGCAGATCCAATTGCACCGTCATCTCCAAAGTTATTGTTGGTCATCATGAATTTAGCATTCATGTTAACCTTTAAATCATCATTCAGAAATGTTGGATTCAAATTTAAAGATCCGGTGTATCTTTGCATATCTGTATTCTCAAGAATACCAGTTTGGTCGGTATAACCTAAGGAAATTCGATATGGGACATTTTTTTTTGATCCAGAAAAGGCCAAGTTATGATCGTGGGAAATTGCTGTGCGGAAAATTTCTTTCTGCCAATCAGTATTCTCAGTTCCCAACTTGTTATAGTTTAAAGGATCGTATAAAACAGGATGATCAACGGCAATTTTTCTTAGCTGATCACCAGAATATACATCGACATAGTCAATAGCACTGGCAACAGAAATGCTTCCAGTATAGTTAACTTTTAAAGGGGATCCTTTTACTCCTTTTTTGGTAGTAATAATAATAACACCATTGGAAGCTCGGGAACCGTAGATCGCAGTTGAAGAAGCATCTTTCAGTACCGTAAATGTTTCAATGTCATTTGGGTTGATAAATGATAGGGCATTTGAACTACCGCTTACATTATTCCCAACACTTTCAATTGGCATTCCATCAACAATAATTAATGGATCATTTGATGCATTAAAAGAAGAACCACCACGAATACGAATTGTAGATCCGCTACCAGGAGCACCACCTGCTGATGTAATTACAACTCCGGCAGATTTACCTACTAAGAGATCTTGAGGTGAGGTAATATTACCCTTATTAAAGTCTTTTGAAGATACACTGGTTACAGAACCTGTTTTGTCTTCTTTTTTAACTGTACCATAACCAATCACAACAATTTCGGAAAGGTTCTCGGTTTCAATACTTAAAATTACATTGATTTGAGATTGTGAGCCAACTACAATCTCCTGAGAACGATATCCTACAAAAGAGTAAATAATAGTTGCATTGGCATCTACACTTAGCGTGTATTTTCCGTCAATGTCGGTAGTTGTTCCTACAGTTGTGCCTTTTACAACTACTGAAACACCAGGAATTCCCATGCCATCGTTTGCATCGGTAACTAAACCAGTAACTACTTTTTCCTGTGCATGAATCATGGTAAATGAAAATACCATAACGAGCATAAGAAGTAGTTTTCTAAGTCTACTAATGTTAAGTTCCATAAATTAGAAATTTAAGATAAATTAGTTAATTAGTTAATTAGTTAAGGTGTTTTAGATAAAAATATGAACTCGTGTTTCCGACTTGGGTTCTTCCTTTTTTAGCTTTCTAAAATTACCCTAACGTTAAGTTAGCCTTAATTCATTCTGTAATCAAAGATAAATGCGGATGTTTTTTTTTTGTAAATGATTGATAGTTAAGTGTAAATAAATCATCGCAAACGTCACCGCAAACGTTTGATATTCACATATTGATATAAGTTGATAATATCCGAACAAATTCCAATCAAACCTATATGTTTGTTTAATTTTTCCTATATTTACAAAGCTTGTTTCAAGTGTATTTGTAATGTGTAGCACATTTCTAATCATCTTGTTACATGTCTTTACTTAGGGTGTTAATATCTAATTAATATACAAATTTTATATGAGAAGCGGGCAAGTAACAATTAAAGATATAGCCAAAGAATTAGGAATTTCTGCCTCTACAGTTTCAAGAGCACTTAAAGATCATCCTGATATTAGTTTTAAAACTAAGGAGGCCGTTAATGAACTTGCTAAGAAATGGCATTACAAGCCCAATGCTGTAGCTTTAAGTTTGCGAAATAGTAAAACGAATATCATTGGGGTGATTATTCCGGAAATTGTCCATCACTTTTTTTCTTCGGTAATCAGTGGAATTGAAGATATAGCCTCAAAAGCCGGATACAATGTGATGATATTTCAATCGAATGAATCTTATGTGAGAGAAATGGCTAATGTTCAGGCTTTACTTTCAAGTCGTGTCGATGGAGTTTTGGTTTCCATGTCAAAAGAAACAAAAGATCACAGTCATTTTCAGGAATTAAGGGATAATGGAATACCAATCGTATTTTTTGATCGTGTTTGTAATGATTTGTCATCAGATAATGTAATTGTAGATGATTTTGCAGGTGCTTTTGCGGCAGTAGAACATCTAATTAAAATAGGGTGCAGAAGAATTGCTCATTTATCGGCACCCCAGCATATGTTATTGGCTCAGAATCGTCAGAAAGGGTATCGCCAGGCAATGTTAAAACACAAAATTCCAATCGATGAAAATTTAATAGTTAAATGTGACAGTTTTGATGAGGCAATTCTAAAAACTCCTGATTTATTGGCTTTGCCTAAACCACCGGATGCGATATTTGCAGTGAATGAATTAACTGCAGCCGGAGCACTTTTGATGGTGAAAAAATTAGGATTAAAAGTTCCTGAGGATATTTCGATAGTTGGGTTTACTGATGGAGTGGTTTCGCGAATTACTGATCCTTCACTTACCACTCTTGAACAGCATGGTTTTGAAATTGGTTTGAAAGCCGCAGAGCTGATTGTGGAAAGAATTTTTGCAGGAGATATGGATTATGAGCCTGTCACAAAAGTTGTTAAAACCAATTTGATTGTAAGAGGATCAACCAGACATATATAATATTGTATACTGATGTCTAAAAAAAGTTGCCTTGAGCAGCTTTTTTTGTATGCTGTAAGGGCTTTTTTTGATGAAATAAGATTATAAATTCATCTTAAATTGAAAAAAAACAGATTTATTTTTGAATTTGTTGCAATCGTTTGTTATGGGTTATTAAGCCTGTTTTTATTGACTGTTTGAAACTTTCAGCTTGAAGTTGTTTTGACATATTGTATTTTTTTCTCTACTTTTGACCGTGGAGGGAAACCTCTTTTCCGACTTAATTTTATATTTACTTCCTTATTAATATGATCTCGTTTCCAGATAAAATGATGGAAATTACACAGATCTATTATTTGTTTAACACTATATTGTGTTGGATAATTAAGTTAGTCCTTTGCAACACAAATTAAAGTGATGTGTATCAGGATCTATTTTTTCCAAAATTTTATTTGAAACAAGAATTGTTTATTGAATTTCTCATTGCTGAGGAATCTGATCCGTATGTTCATGGGTCAAATTAAAGAACAGTTTATGATTGTAATTAAAAACGTCAACCCATTTACAGGAAGGACATAATTAACTAACAAATGAAAAAACAGCCTCGATTAAGTTTTTGGCAAATCTGGAACGTCAGTTTCGGATTCTTAGGAATACAGATGGGATTTGCCTTGCAAGGAGCAAACGTAAGTCGTGTATTATCAAGTTTAGGAGCAGATTTGCATCATTTATCTCTATTTTGGTTGGCGGCACCTGTTATGGGATTAATTGTTCAGCCAATTGTTGGAGGTGCGAGTGATCGGACATGGAACCGTTTTGGTCGAAGAGGCCCTTACATTTTGGGAGGTGCTGTTGTTGCTGCTTTGGCAATGTTTTTTATGCCTAATGCAGGTATAGCAGTTAAAATTATGCCGCCTCTTGTATTTGGTGCTGTGATGTTCGCTTTAATGGATGGGTCGTTTAATATTACGATGCAGCCATTTAGAGCGCTTGTTGCGGATATGACTCCTGAAGAACAAAGAAATGCAGGATATTCTATTCAAAGTTTCCTGATTAATACAGGAGCAGTTTTGGGATCTATTTTGCCATTTGTTTTAACCAATGTAATGGGAGTTAGTAACGTTGATCCTGATGGAGGAGTTCCTTCGTCGGTTATCTGGTCGTTTTACATTGGTGGCGGTATGTTACTGTTATCAGTACTTTGGACTGTTTTCAGAACAAAGGAATATCCACCTCATGAATATGCAGCCTATAAAGGTTTGGATGTAGTTTCAAAGGAGAAAAAGGAAAAACGTACGTTACTTGGATTCTTTAAATTGTTGAAAGAAACTCCAAAAACCATGATGCAATTAGCTGTTGTCCAGTTTTTTTCGTGGTTTTCTCTTTATTTGATGTGGGTATATACTACCTACGCTTTGGCACAGCATTCCTGGGGATGTCCAATTACTGATGTGAAATCGGAATCGTTTCAGGACGCAGGAGATTGGGTTGGAATTTTGTTTGCAGGCTATAGCTTGTTTGCCGCAATATTTTCAATTTTAATGTCCAGATTGGCGAATCGGTTTGGCAGAAAAACTGTTTATTCTTTAGCCTTACTCTTGGGAGGTTTAGGTTTTTTGTCGACCTACCTGTTTAGCGGAGGCGATTTAATTCATTTAAATCTTTTATTAACTGAAGTTGATGTGCCTTCGAGTGCTGCATTGTGGATGATTCCAATGGTGGGTGTAGGAATAGCATGGGCTGCAATTCTTGCGATGCCTTATTCTATTCTATCTGACTCTTTACCTGCTGATAAAATGGGCGTGTATATGGGAATCTTCAATTTTACAATTGCAGGACCTCAGATTATTAGTGGAATAATTGCCGGTGAAATTTTAAGATACTTTTTTAACGGTGAGGCAATTTATATTATGGTGATCGCCGGAGTATCAATGTTGTTAGGGGCAATTTCTGTCACTTTCGTTAAGCAAAATAAAGCTGTTAATTAATAATATTTGTTTGAAATGGGAACAATTAGTGCATGTATATTTGATTTAGATGGAGTAGTGGTTGATACGGCGAAGTATCATTACATCGCATGGAAAAGTATAGCAAATGAGTTAGGCTTTGACTTTACAGAGGAGGATAACGAGAGATTGAAAGGAGTAAGCCGAATGACCTCTTTGGATATTCTTCTGTCGATTGGTGGAGTTGAGCTGGATCAGGAAACTAAACTGAAATTGGCCGATAAGAAAAACAAAAACTATTTGGAGTACATATTAAGAATGACTCCTGATGAAATTCTTCCTGGAGTGAAAGAATTTATGAATGAACTCAAATCCAAAGGAGTGAAGATTGCTTTGGGATCTGCAAGTAAAAATGCGATGACTATTCTCAATCAGTTGGAGCTTACAAATTATTTTGATGTGGTTGTTGACGGAACTCATGTGAGCAATGCAAAACCTGATCCGGAAGTATTTCTAAAAGGTGCGGAGCTTCTTAACGTATTGCCATCGGAATGTGTGGTTTTTGAGGATGCAGAAGCAGGAATAGAAGCTGCTGTTAACGGTAAAATGAAGTGTGTAGGAATTGGTTCGCCCGATGTATTGGGGAAAGCGAATATTGTAGTTCCTGGTTTTGTAGGGTTTTCAATAGGACAATTGAACTTTTAAGGACAGAGTAGGATTATTTTTTAAAGGAAATCAACATGAATGAATATTTAAAGCATGATGAGTGGTGTATTATAGAGGAAGGATTCAAACCTGAAAATCATCGATCATCTGAAAGCATATTTAGTCTTGGTAATGGCAACATGGGACAAAGAGCCATGTTTGAAGAAACTTACTCGGGCAAAACATTACAAGGAACTTATATCGCCGGGGTTTATTATCCTGATAAAACCAGAGTAGGTTGGTGGAAAAACGGTTATCCGGAATATTTTGCGAAGGTATTGAATGCGCCAAACTGGATCGGAATTGATGTGAAAATCAATGGAGAAATACTTGATCTTGCAAAATGTAAAGTGAGCAAATTTGTTCGCACATTAAATATGCAGGAAGGTGTTTTGATGCGTTCATTTGTTGCCGAAATGTCGAATGGAAACCAAATTAAGGTAGACGCAAAACGTTTTTTAAGCATTGTAACTTCTGAAGTAGGAGCAATCCGATATTCAGTTACTGCTTTAAATTTCGATGGAAAGATTAGTTTCAATCCTTATCTGGATGCTGATGTAGCGAATGAGGATTCTAATTACGATGAGAAGTTTTGGGATGTATTATCTTGTAAATCTGTAAAAGGAGAAGCTTTGATAACGGCTAAAACCAAAAAGTTGGATTTTCATGTTTGTATAGGAATGAAATATGACGTATACAAAGATGGACAGAAACTTGAAATGACTGCTTCAATTACCGAAGAGGAGAAATACGTTTCCAATACGGTTGAGTTTGATGTTAAAAAAGAAGAAGAACTTACCATTTATAAGTATGCAGGTGTTTTAAGTTCATTAAATCACAGTAAGGATGAAATTCTTACTGATGCGCAAAAAGTTGTTGCAGAAGCTTATGGAAAAGGGTATGATTCCCTTTTAGAAGAGCATGTTGCTGCATGGGCAGGAAAATGGGCGAATAGTGATATTACCATTGAAGGTGATGTTGCAGCACAGCAAGCCATTCGTTTCAACATTTTCCAATTAAATCAGACTTATACCGGTGAAGATGAACGATTGAATATTGGACCTAAAGGTTTTACCGGAGAAAAGTACGGAGGAAGTACTTATTGGGATACAGAAGCTTACTGTGTTCCTTTCTACCTAAGTACATCAAAACCTGAGGTTACCCGCAACTTGTTGATTTACCGTCACAAGCAATTGCAAAAGGCCATTGAAAATGCTGAAAAGTTAGGTTTTACCAATGGAGCAGCCTTGTATCCAATGGTAACAATGAACGGGGAAGAGTGTCACAATGAGTGGGAGATTACTTTCGAGGAAATTCACCGTAACGGAGCCATTGCATTTGCTATTTACAATTACATCCGTCACACAGATGATAAAGATTATTTAGCAGAATTTGGCTTGGATGTACTAATTGGTATTTCAAGATTCTGGAGTCAGCGGGTTAACTATTCTCAGGCTAAGAAGAAATATGTAATGCTTGGCGTTACAGGTCCTAATGAGTACGAAAATAACATCAACAACAACTGGTATACAAATACCATTGCAAACTGGTGTATGAAATATACTCAGGAAGCTATGGCTCATGTTAAAGAGACAAATTCCGGTCGCTTTGCTGAGATTATGGAGAACCTGAAATTCGATTTCGAAAAGGAAACTGCAAAATGGAATGATATCATTGATAACATGTATTATCCGGTTGATGAGGAAACAGGAGTATTCCTGCAACAGGACGGTTATTTGGATAAAGAACAAATTCTGGCTGCCAATTTAGATCCGAAAGTACGTCCGATCAATCAGCATTGGTCCTGGGATAGAATTTTGCGGTCATGTTTCATTAAACAGGCTGATGTACTGCAGGGTGTTTATTTGTTCGAAGATCAGTTTGATGAGGAAACTATCAAGAAGAATTATCAATTCTACGAGCCTAGAACTTTGCATGAATCATCTCTTTCTCCATGTATTCACTCCATTCTGGCATCTAAAATTGGTGATATTGAAGGAGCTTACAATTTGTATTTAAGAACTTCCCGTTTGGATATTGATGATTACAATCATGAAGTACACGAAGGACTGCACATTACAAGCATGGCAGGAACGTGGATGTCGATTGTTGAAGGTTTTGGCGGAATGAGAGTATCCAACGGACAATTGATATTTAAGCCGTTGATTCCTAAAGAATGGAAATCATATTCATTTAAGGTTCGATTCAGAGGAAATCTTTTAAATGTAAGAGTTTCTGCTGATGAAGTTGGTGTAATCAATGAAGAGGGTGAAGATATTTCCTTATTCCTGATTGATGACGAATACCTAATTGAAAAGAACAGCTGCCTGGTTATCGAGCACGCTTAAAATCAGTATAAAAACAGTTCAGGATAAGGGGAATTCCTCTTATCCTGATTTTTTATCAAGTCTTAATTTTAATAGAATGAGAACTTTTTTGATTTCCTTACTGATGGTTTCCTTTTTTAGTTTTTCCTCGTTTGCCGAAAAAGTGAAAATTGAAAGAGTAGAGCCAATGTTTTGGTGGGTGGATATGAAGAATCCAAATTTACAACTTTTGGTTCATGGTGAAAATATTTCGAAATATGATGTTTCGATGAATTATCCGGGAGTTACAATTGAAAGGATGATAAAGACAGATAAACCCAATTATTTGTTTGTAAATCTGCTGATTAAAAAAGGAACGAAAGCGGGTAGCTTCGATCTTGTTTTTTCGGAGAAAGGCAAAAAGAAAGCAAGTTACTCGTATGAATTAAAAGCCCGAAAAAAAGATGCTGCAAACCGAAAGGGTTACGATGCATCAGATGTGGTGTATTTGATTATGCCGGATCGATTTGCGAATGGAGATCCAAAAAACGATTCGGTTGATGGAATGGAAGATAAATTGGATCGTGAAAATCCTGACGGCCGTCATGGCGGGGATATTCAGGGGATTATTGACCATTTGGATTATTTGCAGGAACTTGGAGTTACTGCAATCTGGAATACCCCTTTAATGGAAGATAATGAACCAACAACATCTTACCATAATTACGCCATTTCGGATTATTACAAGATTGATGCCCGTTACGGAAGTAACGAGGATTATGCCCGATTATCAGCGGAAGCAAAAAAGCGGGGAATTAAAATTATTATGGATGTGGTGACCAACCATTGTGCTTCGGCTCATTGGTGGATGAATGATATGCCTTCAGGAGATTGGGTTCATGTATTTCCTGAATATACCCAATCGAATCACCGCAAGAGCACTACGAATGATCCGTATGTTTCGAAAGTAGATTACGAAAAGAACTTTGATGGCTGGTTTGCAAGGTCTATGCCGGATTTAAATCAAAAAAATGATTTACTGATTAACTATTTTATTCAGAATACCATTTGGTGGATAGAATATGCCGATTTAGGCGGGATTAGAGTAGATACCTATCCGTATAACGATAAAGATGCCATGGCAGTTTATTCTGGTACAATTATGAAAGAGTATCCAAACCTGAATATTGTTGGAGAAACTTGGTTAAGCTCGCCTGCTGAGATTGCTTACTGGCAAAAAGATGCAGTAAATCATGACGGCTACAATTCTAATTTACCATGTGTAATGGATTTTTCTTTGTTCGAAGCCATGACAAAGGCTTTTAATGAAAACGAAGGATGGAATACCGGTTTGGTTCGCCTGTACAATTCTCTTGCTTTTGATTATTTGTACCCACACACAGACAACTTATTTATTTTTGCTGAGAATCACGACACCGACCATATTATGTCGGTTTTAGGAGGCGACATACAGAAATACAAAAACCTGATGACTTTTCTGCTTACAACACGTGGTATTCCTCAGATTTACGTGGGTACAGAGATTTTGTTGGAAGGCAAAAAGAGCGATGGCGATGGAAAAATGCGCGTTGATTTTCCCGGAGGATGGGAAGGTGATGCAAAAAATGCTTTTACAGCTGAAGGAAGAACGGCAAAAGAAAATGAGGCTTTTAATTTCTTGAAAAAACTATTGAATTGGAGAAAGCAAAATCCGGTAATCCACACCGGAAAACTGATGCATTACGTTCCCGAAAATGATACTTACGTTTATTTCAGAAGCAATGCGGAAAAAACAATAATGGTCGTGATCAATAAGAACAAAAATGCACAGGAATTGAATTTGAAGCGATTTGCAGAAAGTTTGGGAACATTCACTTCTGGAAAAGATGTGATTAGTGAAAAAGAATTCGATTTATCCAAAGGAAGTATCTCCTTGGCTCCAAACACATCAATTATATTGGAATTAAAATAAGTGTGATCGGGTGATCACAAAACTCTCAATCTCAGAAGATGACTAATAAGATTATTTTGCGTTTTTCGATATTTCTGATTGTTGCACTTGCTTCATTTTCGGCAATTGCACAAAACGGCCGGAGGGTTTATCAATCGCATAAAGTGAATGGCAGCCAATTGGAACTTGTTACCAATGATGGCAGTTATGAAATTCAGTTTTACAATCAAAACATTGTAGAAACGGCCTTTATCCCGAAAGGGGAAAAGGGAAAAGGAGAATCGACTGCTGTCGTTTTACAGCCCGAACAGACTTCTGTTAGTTTGATTGAAAAGGGGAATGAATTGCAATTCCTGTCCGAGGGAGTGAATGTAACAATTTCAAAATCTCCTTTTGATATCAGTTACAGCTACAAAGGCAGACAGTTGCTTTCCGAAAAAGAAGGATACGTAAAAACAGACAGCACCGAAAATATTGATTTTACAATTGATAAGGATGAAGTTTTATTTGGTGGCGGTGCTCGTGTTTTGGGCATGAATCATCGCGGATACCGACTCCAATTATACAATCGGGCTCATTACGGATACGGAACTCATTCCGAATTGATGAATTACACCATGCCTTTGGTGATTTCTTCGAAAATGTATGCCGTTAATTTCGACAACGCACCCATTGGTTATTTGGATTTAGATAGTAAAAAAACAAATACCCTGCGATACGAAAGTATCAGCGGAAGAAAAGTATATCAAGTAATTGCTTCGGATACCTGGGAAGGTTTCACTTATGAATTTACAAATTTAACGGGCAGACAACCTATGCTTCCCCGTTGGAGTTTTGGTAATTTTTCGAGCCGTTTTGGATATCATTCCGAGAGGGAATGCAGAGCAACAATCAATCAGTTTTTGAAAGATTCCATTCCTGTGGATGCGATTATTCTGGATTTGTTTTGGTTTGGAAAAGAGATGAAAGGGGAGATGGGAAATTTAGCTTTTGAGCGTGATTCGTTTCCAACACCAGAGAAAATGATAGCTGATTTTGAAGACAAAGGAGTAAAAACAATCCTGATTACGGAGCCATTTATTCTGACTACTTCAAAACGATGGGATGAGGCTGTGAAGGAAGAAGTTTTGGGAACCGATTCGATTGGAAATCCTTATACCTACGATTTTTATTTCGGTAACACCGGATTGGTGGATGTTTTTAAACCCAAAGCAATAGATTGGTTTTGGAAGATCTACAAAGGATTGGCGAATAAAGGAATTGCTGGTTGGTGGGGTGATTTGGGTGAGCCGGAAGTGCATCCTTCCGCATTGCAGCATGCAAACGGATCGGCCGATGAAGTGCACAATATTTACGGTCATTACTGGGCAAAATTGATACGTGATGGATATCAAGAAGATTTTCCCAATCAGCGCCCGTTTATTTTGATGAGAGCAGGAGCTGTTGGCTCGCAACGATATGGAATGGTGCCATGGACAGGTGATGTGAGTCGCTCGTGGGATGGATTAAAGCCACAAACCGAAATCTCATTGCAAATGGGATTGCAGGGAATTGCTTACATGCATTCCGACTTGGGCGGGTTTGCAGGTGATAATTTGGATGATGAATTGTATACCCGCTGGTTGCAGTATGGTGTTTTTCAACCGATATTCCGCCCGCATGCACAGGAAGCAGTTCCTTCCGAGCCTGTGTTTAGAGAAGCAAAAACCAAAGCCTTGGCAAAGAAATCAATTCAATTGAGATATCAGTTGATGCCGTACAATTATACGCTTGCATTTGATAATAACCAGACTGGTTTGCCGTTGATGCGTCCACTGTTTTTCGAAGAACAAAATAACAAAGAATTACTATCTGTTTCGGATACCTATATGTGGGGAGATGCATTTTTGGTATCGACCATTACCGATGCTGGCTTAAAAGAGAAAGATGTTTACATGCCTGCTAATTCTGTTTGGTTCGATTTTGTATCCGGGAAGAAATACGAAGGCGGAAAAAGCTGCACCATAACAACAGAGGAAGATCACATTCCCGTATTTGTGCGCGGCGGTTCTTTCATTCCAATGATTAAAGGAATGTTGAATTCCAAAACCTATTCTCTTGAAAATATGGAATTGCATTACTATCACGATAAGTCTGTTGCGGCAAGTAAAGGACATTTGTACAACGATGATGGAGTAACTCCTGATGCATATGAAAAGGGAGAGTATGAAATACTGAATTTTGCATCTAAGACTTCCAAATCGAAATTGCAGATTGCTGTTAATACTGAAACCGGAAGTAATTACAAGTCTGTCGAAAAGAATATCAATTGGGTTATTCACAATATAGATAAGAAACCAAAAAAAATATCCTTAGGGAAAAAATCTGTTGATTTTATTTGGGATAAAGAATCAAAAACACTACGGTTTAAAGGGAATGTATCAGAAGGGAATCAATCAGTAACAATAAAATTGCGATAGGTTTTGTGAGGAAGAATTAAGAGTAGGATGCTTTTTAACCAAAGAATAAAATTGAACCACAAAGAGCACCAAGTAGATCACAAAGGCACACAAAGAATAATATTGATATTAAAATTTAAATAATTATCCGGATCTGAAAAATGGGAACAATCAGTATGTGTTTTCTTGCTATTTGTATTGAAATCAGCGAAAATCATAGTGAATCATTTAAAATCAGCGTCTAAAACCTTATTAACCAAAGAATAAAAAATGAACCACAAAGATCACCAAGTAGATCACAAAGGCACACAAAGAATAATATTGATATTAAAATTTAAATAATTATCCGGATCTGAAAAATGGGAACAATCAGTATGTGTTTTCTTGCTATTTGTATTGAAATCAGCGAAAATCATAATGAATCATTTAAAATCAGCGTCTAAAACTATTGAAACAATGAAGAAATTAGGATACAGCTTATTTGTAGTATTGTTTTTTTTGCTGTCGGCTTGTTCAACATCCGAAAAGCAAATTGCAGATGCCGACAAGCCATTTGTGTGGGAGGGAGCTAACTTGTACTTTTTGCTGACAGATCGTTTTTGCAACGGAACCACAGACAATGATGTGAATTTTGAGCGTGAATTGTCTACCGGAAAGCTGAGAGGTTTTGAAGGTGGTGATATCAAGGGAATTACCCGGAAAATAAAAGAAGGATATTTTAATGATCTGGGAATTAATGCCATTTGGTTTACTCCGGTAACCGAACAAATTCATGGATCGGTGGATGAGGGAACAGGCAATACGTATGGTTTTCACGGATATTGGGCCAAAGACTGGACTGCTTTGGATCCTAACTTCGGAACGATGGAAGACTTGTCTGAACTGGTGGAAACCGCTCATGCCAACGGAATTCGGATTGTTATGGATGCCGTGATTAATCACACCGGACCGGCAACAGCGACTGACCCGGCCTGGGAAAAGGAATGGGTGAGAACCGGACCAACCTGCACTTATCAGAACTTTGAAACTACCACAGAGTGTACGTTAACTAATAATCTGCCCGATATTAAAACCGAAAGCACACAGGAAGTGACTGTTCCTGCAAGTTTGGCGGAGAAATGGAAAAATGAAGGCAGATACGGGCAGGAAATGAAAGAACTGGATGAATTCTTTGCCCGCACGGGATATCCCCGTACCCCAAGATACTACATGATTAAATGGTTGTGCGATTACATCATTCAGTTTGGAATTGATGGTTACCGGTCCGATACTGTGAAGCATACTGATGAAACCGTTTGGGGCGATTTCCGCAAAGAATGTGAGTATGCATTTCAGCTTTGGAAGAAGAACAATCCTGAAAAGGTGATGGACAACAACGAATTTTATTCTGTTGCAGAAGTTTATGGATACGGTATCAGTAACAAATTTATTTACGATTTTGGCGATAAGCAGGTGAACTATTATGCCAATGGATTTACCGATGTAATCAATTTTGAATTCAAGTACAACGCATTATCGGGCTACGAAGAATTGTTTTCGAAATATTCTGAAATATTAAATGGCGACTTAAAAGGTTACGGAGTTTTAAACTACCTGACATCGCATGATGACGGATCACCTTTTGATCAGAAACGGGAAAAAAGTTTTGAATCGGCAAATAAATTGTTGCTGTGCCCGGGAACTTCGCAAGTGTATTATGGCGATGAAACAGCCAGATCATTGATAATAGAAGGAACTGTTGGCGATGCAACTTTACGTTCGTTCATGAATTGGAAAGAAGTTGAAACCGATGAGCATGCACAAGCCGTATTGGCTCACTGGCAAAAGCTTGGCAAATTCCGAAGAGATCATCCGGCAGTAGGTGCAGGAGTTCATAAGATGATTTCAGAATCACCTTACCTGTTCAGCAGAACATATAACAATGCTGAATTGCAGGATCAGGTTTTTGTAGGATTGGATTTGCCAATAGGAGAAAAAGAATTGTCAATAGCAGATTTAGAGGACGGAACCAAATTGCGTGATGCTTATTCCGGTAAGAAAACAAAAGTGGAAAACGGAAAAATAAGCATCGATACCGAATACGATATTCTATTATTGGAGTTGTTGTAATTATTTATACAATTGCCCCAAACCCCTAAAAGGGCTTTTTAAAAAATGATGATGTAACAAATTGGGTAAAGTCCCCTTTAAGGGATTTAGGGGTAAGGCTATAAAGATTTGAAACTAAAACATCACACAAACTAATCATCTAAACAAAATAGCAATGAAAAAATTTAATCACATTGTTCTGGGTTTGGCTTTGCTAACAGGAATGTTGGCATCCTGCCAAAATAAGCCGGCTAAAAAAGCTGTTGCTGAAGAAGTAAAAGTTGAAAAACCCCTTGCATGGACTCGTAATGCGAACATCTACGAAGTGAACATTCGTCAGTACACGCCTGAGGGAACGATCAATGCCTTTGTTGAACACATGCCTCGTTTAAAGGAAATGGGTGTGGATATTCTTTGGGTGATGCCTGTTTTTCCTATCTCCGAAAAAAATCGTAAAGGAAGCATGGGCAGCTATTATGCTGTATCAGATTACCGGGCAGTTAATCCTGAGTTTGGAACTATGGATGATTTGAAAAACATGGTAAACAAAGCTCACGAAATGGGCATGCATGTTATTTTAGACTGGGTTGCCAATCATACTGGCTGGGACAATATTCTAATGACTGAGCATCCAGATTTTTACACAAAAAATGAAGCAGGAGAAATAGTTATTCCCGAAGGAACCGATTGGTCGGATACTGCAGACTTGAACTACGACAACAATGAACTGCGTGAGTACATGATCGGTTCATTAAAATATTGGATTGAGAATGCTGACGTTGATGGATTCCGCTGCGATGTAGCAGGAATGGTTCCTACTGATTTTTGGGAGAAAGCCCGTAAAGATTTAGATGCAGTTAAGCCTGTATTCATGTTGGCCGAAGATGGCGGACCGGAATTGGTTCAAAATGCATTTGATATGTGTTATGGATGGGATTTTCATCATTTGATGAATGAGATTGCCAAAGGCGAGAAAAATGCCAACGATATTGAAGCATATTTCACCAAAATAGATACTGTTTTTCCGGCAGATTCTTACATCATGAATTTTATCACCAACCACGATGAAAACTCTTGGAACGGTACCGTTAAAGAAAGAATGGGCGATGCAGGAAACACTTTTGCAGTATTGACTTTCACCATGCCTGGAATGCCCTTGATTTACAGCGGACAGGAAGCAGGAATGGACAAGCGGTTGAAATTTTTCGAAAAAGATGATATCGATTGGAGCAACAAAAGCTTATTGCCATTCTATACACAATTACTTAGCCTGAAAAGCACAAACAAAGCTCTTCAAAATGGAGTGAAAGGTGGTGAGATTGTTCGTATTTCTTCCGACAAGAACGAAGCTGTTTATGCATTTTCCCGCGAAGCTGAAGGCGATAAAGTACTGGTGGTATTGAACCTGACTGCCGACGCTCAGGAATTTACACTTGCGTCAGAAGTATTAGCAGGCGATTACAAAGACTACTTTAGCAAGGAAGAGGTGAAATTCTCAGCAAAAGAGAAAATGTCTCTTAAAGCTTGGGAATACAAAGTGTACGTAAAATAAGCAAGACCGATTTCCGATATTTCGGAAACCAGATACCCCAGCGAAAAGCCGTTCATGTGAGCGGCTTTTTGTGTTTTATACCATTCATTCAATAGCTTTGCAGTCCTTAATTTGTCGGGATGTTTGTTGTGAAATCAGTCTTTGTTGCAGCGATTCGGTGTAGAAAATCGTAATCCTTTAATATCCATTAGGCAGTAAGCTGTTTGTAATGATGTGTTTGTGGTGATGTATTTTGTTTTGTGATGAAAGTGATTAACGATAATTCACACCTGTTAAATGCACATAATTTATTTTTATTATCTTTACTACCTCTTACTAATAATTAATAAAAGAGTTTGCTTCTCCAGCTCAGGTTTTACAGGAGAAGTTATTATACTTTTACAATTAAGCGAAACATAAATGAGTATTATAGCAAAAATGTATGTTGATGATCTGGTTTACAACATCCGACAATTAGATTTTGGTTTCGACCAAAAAATCAATACCAATGGCACCGCCTCCACACAACCCTTAGGTGGATTATTCAATATAGAGGTAGAAAGTCCTAAAAATACACATTTGTATGCTTGGGGAGCCAGCAATTTGGATATGAAGTATGTGAAATTGGTGTTCTCACCGGTTACACTTGCATCCAAAAGCCGAACCATCGAGCTGTACGATACCCTCTGCATTGCACACCACGACTATTTTCACAGCGAAGGCAAAGATCCAATGGTTAGCGTACTCCGACTCTCACCCGCCATCATCGTTCAGGATGGCCAAACTATGGTCGAAAAAAACTGGAAGGTAACTGATTTAAGCAGGCAGAATGTGGAGCCTACGGCCGTGCCAGTGAGTACTGAAGATGAAGAGGAGCAAGAAGAATCACAACCTGTAATAACAGAAATGTATTATGAAAGTTTAGATGGTGTAATTTGGAACAATTGGCTTGACCATGGTGAATTTATTTTATGTGTTAAAAGTCAAAATTCTGTAGGGAAATCATTTTCTTCCAATTTAAATTTTCCAAACAGAATAATTGAATACCAAGGAAATGAACTTGTTGATAATAAGTTGGAGAATATTGCAATAAAATCCAACGAAATGAAAATCAAATTAAAGTCAAAGTTAAAAACAAAAAAACAATAGGTTATGAAGGGAGTTACAACTATTTGGCTAAACGATTTTCCTGCGAATAAATTAAGTATTGAGGAAAAAGAAATTACCGAAAGTGATCAGGTTCAAGGTGGTGGCTTATTGGAGATTATAAATTATATAATAAGTGAGCAGATAAGATTGGGTAAAGAATCACCATTAGATAATTTTATTCAGGCATTGGGAATATTTTATTATAAACCTAAGGATTCTTTAAATGAATTTGCGGATACAAAGTATTGTTCAAAAGTGCTTAGAGATGTATTGGGCGATGTAATTGTGGGGATTGAAGCCGAAGCCCGATTTATTGTCGCTACCGTGTTTAAACATCTTCAGAAATTGGAGTTTTTGAAAAATGAAGATGAAATATTAATCATTCTTGAACAAGGAGGCTGGACAGAAAAAGAAATAGCAAATCCAACAGCTATTGCAGAACAGATTCTGACCAAAGAAATGAAGAAGCTAAGTAATGGTGCCGAAATTTTGGGATTGACCTCAGATTATGTAGAATCTTACTTTCAAACCAAAGCTCAAAATATTAGTGCCTTTACTTTAGAGCATGCCGAAGATTTCTTTAAAAGCAAAGAATTGAGTGGTAAAAAATTCAAAGCAATTGCAAACTCATTGGGTGCAAGCAATAAAGAGCTTCAACAGCTGATGAAATATAGAACTACTGGGAATACAAAAGGAATAGAATTATTCCTTGTAAATAAAAGAGTAACGAACGGTACGACTGATGCTGTTTTAAAGAGAATGTATCAATCAAATAAGGAATTAAAATCATTTATAGGAACAAATACGAAAGCCGTTAAAGATTTGGTAAGAAAGAGTGGTTATGCAAAAAAATTCATGAAGTTTGCATTTAAAAATGTTAATACTCTAGGATATGTAGACTCATTAATCTCATTGGAAAGTGCTTATGAACCAGAAAAGATGATGGATAACATGTTAACGGCAGCTGGAACTTTGATAAGTGCTTCGGCCGGTTTTGGGGTTAGCGCTTTATTGGCTATTGGTAATGATCATTGGGATCGATTTGAAGAAGATATGTTTGACGCAATTTATAATTCCTGTGGTATTTCATGGCCTGATTTGTGTCGACTAAATAAGAGTGACACATTTATGTTTCCTCAATTTGCCCGAATGTTTTTTCAATATAAAAAAGAGGAACATATTTTGTTTTCAAATAAAAAGATTGTTCCTACGAGTATTAGAATTCTTGATACAAGTGTAGCAGGGGATGTTTTTGGATTTGAACCAAAATATGTGAATTACTTTTTGTATGAAGATCAAGAATTACAGGAGGTTTGTTGTACTAGGTATCAGAATTAGTTACGTAGAGTTTATTTAGAGGAAAAAATTAATGAGAATTTACAATAATATAATATGGTTTTTAAAAGTATTGTTTTGAGTATAGTTTTATCACTATTTATTGTTTCTTCAACAAAGGGTCAGAATAAAAAAGTTGAAGATTTAATGCAATATTACAGATTAAAATCTGATTCCATAGATATTGCAATAGATAATCAAGCTCGAAAAGTTTTAAATAATCAAATTAGATATATAGGACATTTTAATTTGAGTGGAAGAACAGAATCATCTAACCTTGTATTATCAAACGATACTATATTTGTTTCAAAACGAGATTCTATTATCTGTTTCAATGGCAAAACGGGCGAAAAATACTGGGCAGAAAAGCATAAGAATAGATCAAATGGAGAAATGTTGAATACAAAATCCAATATCATCCTTACTTACTATAGAGCTTTTAAAGGTATTTGTAAAAGAACAGGAGAATTGGTCTGGACTACTGAAGAGTATAACATTCGAACGAGTAAGTATAATAAACAGAAGGATCTTATTTTTCTATCAAAAGATTCGACTACCGTTGGCTTAGATGCTGCATCAGGAGAAAAAAAGTGGGAATATAAAAGCAGTATGCCGTTTTATTTATTGATGACTCAGAATGATTTTTTAATAGGTAAAAGCAAAGATACTTTATTATGTATTTCTATTAATTCTAAAAAAATTATCTGGAAGTATAAAGAGGAATATTTCGATTCAGTTACTGCATGTGGGGATAATATTGTTGTGAGAAATCGTAATGATAGTACTCTCAAACTAAATATAGAAAATGGGAATATTCTATCTAAAGAATTTATGAAATATGATAGAAATTGGATTGATATAATTTTAACACGAAAAGGTTATGTGAAAAAAAGAATGGGACAAAAAGGAATATCTCTTGCAGGTAAGAAATTAGACAAGCCAAAATGGACGTATGAATTCCCAAATAATGAGACGCTTAATGTGCCTATTAATAAACCTATTGGATCAGATAAAAAGAATCTTTATGTAAGTACAGAGCAAGGCAAGTTACGAGCTATAAATCTAAAAAATGGAAAGCCTTTATGGGAGTTTGATACTTATTCCAGAGTAACATCTAATATTGTTATGGGTAGTGGGGTGTTGTATTTTGTGAATGTTTCAGGTCAAGTCATAGCTATTGACACTGATTTAAAAGATGGTGTTCATAAATGGACTAATTTAAGAGATTTTGAATAAAAAAAACGCAGTGCTGTACTCTTCTCTTGGGTGGATTATTCAATATAGAGGTAGAAAGTCCTAAAAATACACATTTGTATGCTTGGGGAGCCAGCAATTTGGATATGAAGTATGTGAAATTGGTGTTCTCACCGGTTACACTTGCATCCAAAAGCCGAACCATAGAGCTGTACGATACCCTTTGTATTGCACATCACGATTACTTTCACAGCGAAGGCAAGGATCCAATGGTAAGCGTCCTTAAACTCTCACCAGCCATCATTGTTCAGGATGGCCAAACTATGGTTGAAAAAAACTGGAAGGTAACTGATTTAAGCAGGCAGAATGTGGAGCCTACGGCCGTGCCAGTGAGTACTGAAGATGAAGAGGAGCAAGAAGAATCACAACCTGTAATAACAGAAATGTATTATGAAAGTTTAGATGGTGTAATTTGGAACAATTGGCTTGACCATGGTGAATTTATTTTATGTGTTAAAAGTCAAAATGCCGTAGGGAAATCATTTTCTTCCAATTTAAATTTTCCAAACAGAATAATTGAATACCAAGGAAATGAACTTGTTGATAATAAGTTGGAGAATATTGCAATAAAATCCAACGAAATGAAAATCAAATTAAAGTCAAAGTTAAAAACAAAAAAACAATAGGTTATGAAGGGAGTTACAACTATTTGGCTAAACGATTTTCCTGCGAATAAATTAAGTATTGAGGAAAAAGAAATTACCGAAAGTGATCAGGTTCAAGGTGGTGGCTTATTGGAGATTATAAATTATATAATAAGTGAGCAGATAAGATTGGGTAAAGAATCACCATTAGATAATTTTATTCAGGCATTGGGAATATTTTATTATAAACCTAAGGATTCTTTAAATGAATTTGCGGATACAAAGTATTGTTCAAAAGTGCTTAGAGATGTATTGGGCGATGTAATTGTGGGGATTGAAGCCGAAGCCCGATTTATTGTCGCTACCGTGTTTAAACATCTTCAGAAATTGGAGTTTTTGAAAAATGAAGATGAAATATTAATCATTCTTGAACAAGGAGGCTGGACAGAAAAAGAAATAGCAAATCCAACAGCTATTGCAGAACAGATTCTGACCAAAGAAATGAAGAAGCTAAGTAATGGTGCCGAAATTTTGGGATTGACCTCAGATTATGTAGAATCTTACTTTCAAACCAAAGCTCAAAATATTAGTGCCTTTACTTTAGAGCATGCCGAAGATTTCTTTAAAAGCAAAGAATTGAGTGGTAAAAAATTCAAAGCAATTGCAAACTCATTGGGTGCAAGCAATAAAGAGCTTCAACAGCTGATGAAATATAGAACTACTGGGAATACAAAAGGAATAGAATTATTCCTTGTAAATAAAAGAGTAACGAACGGTACGACTGATGCTGTTTTAAAGAGAATGTATCAATCAAATAAGGAATTAAAATCATTTATAGGAACAAATACGAAAGCCGTTAAAGATTTGGTAAGAAAGAGTGGTTATGCAAAAAAATTCATGAAGTTTGCATTTAAAAATGTTAATACTCTAGGATATGTAGACTCATTAATCTCATTGGAAAGTGCTTATGAACCAGAAAAGATGATGGATAACATGTTAACGGCAGCTGGAACTTTGATAAGTGCTTCGGCCGGTTTTGGGGTTAGCGCTTTATTGGCTATTGGTAATGATCATTGGGATCGATTTGAAGAAGATATGTTTGAAGTAATTTATAATTCTTGTGGAATCTCTTGGTCTGATTTATGTGATGTTGATGATGATGGTAAGTTTGAAACGCCTCAATTTTGTAGATTATTTCTTCATTATAAAAAAGAAGAACATATTTTGTTTTCAAATAAAAAGACTGTTCCTACGAGTATTAGAATTCTTGATACAAGTGTAGCAGGGGATGTTTTTGGATTTGAACCAAAATATGTGAATTACTTTTTATATGAAGATCGGGAATTGTCGGAAGTGTGTTGTACTCGATACCAAAATTAAATTATTATTATCATGAGTAAAATAAAAAGTTGGAGTTATAATATGAATACTTTATCAAATACAACGAGAAGATTTTATTTAGTAGTGACTATTCTATTTTGTGTATCGTTACTTCCGGCTAAAAGTCAGGAGAATTCTAATACTATGCTTAAGTTAATTAAATCTCATTACAATTTGAGAGCAAGAGTTCTTCATGTTGAAAAAGTTAATGAAGCGCGTTGGGTTTTCTCAAATAATGAAAGGTATGTAGGACATTTTAATTTGAGCGGAAGAACAGAATCATCTAACCTTGTATTATCAAACGACACTATGTTTGTTTCAAAACGAGATACAATTATTTGTTTCAATGGAAAAACGGGAGAGAAATACTGGGTTGAAAAGTATAAAAATAGATCAAATGGAGAAATGTTGAATACAAAATCCAATATCATTCTTACTGACTATAGAGCTTTTAAAGGTATTTGTAAAAGAACAGGGAAATTGGTCTGGACTACTGAAGAGTATAACATTCGAACGAGTAAGTATAATAAACAGAAGGATTTTCTTTTTCTATCAAAAGATTCGACTACCGTTGGCTTAGATGCTGCATCAGGAGAAAAAAAGTGGGAATATAAAAGCAGTATGCCGTTTTATTTGTTGATGACTCAGAATGATTTTTTAATAGGTAAAAGCAAAGATACTTTATTATGCATTTCTATTAATTCTAAAAAAATTATCTGGAAGTATAAAGAGGAATATTTCGATTCAGTTACTGCATGTGGGGATAATATAGTTGTGAGAAATCGTAATGATAGTATTCTTAAACTAAATATAGAAAATGGGAATATTCTATCTAAAGAATTTATGAAATATGATAGAAATTGGATTGATATAATTTTAACACAAAAAGGTTATGTAAAAAAAAGAATGGGACAAAAAGGAATATCTCTTGCAGGTAAGAAATTAGACAAGCCAAAATGGACCTATGAATTCCCCAATAATGAGACGCTTAATGTGCCTATTAATAAACCTATTGGATCAGATAAAAAGAATCTTTATGTAAGTACAGAGCAAGGAAAATTACGAGCCATAAACCTTAAAAACGGGAAAATGTTGTGGGAGTTTGATACTTATTCTCATGTAACATCAAATATAGTAATAGGAGATGGAGTATTGTATCTAGTGAATGTTACAGGTCAGGTAATTGCCATTGATGCCAATTTAAAAGATGGCGTGCAAAAGTGGACTAATTTTAGAGATCGTTAATAATTACTTTATGAAGATTAAAAGCAGTTCTATAAATGGATTGCTTTTTGAATTATGATATGAGAGATGGTTTGGTGAACTTTCTGAAAAAGAAAAGAGGATGCGATAATAGCGATATTGGAAAATTCTAGTCATAAAGAGGAATTCGTTAAAATAAAAAACAATATAAATTTATAACTAAGAATCTGAGAGTGTTTTTATTGGTCTTTGGCTGTGTATCTGTTTTTTTGGATTGTAACTTTGTTTATAAAACGAAGTATTCGTCAAGGACATAAACAAAAGGAGTTGAAGTCTTAATGACTAATAAGTAAGGAAAAGGAATTGTTGTGTAATTGAACATATTTATAGATGAGTAAATTTAAAATAATAATAGTTGTTAGTATTTTAATGATTCTTTTAAATTCATGCAAAGATACCAAGGAAGCTATTGTGATAGAACAGAAAAGGGTAGATTATCCTGTCGTTTTAAGAATGAGTTCTAAGTACAAGAAAATTTTTAGAATTAACCTTCCTCTTAAACTTAAAATCAAGAATAATTCTTTAAGGAGAAGATCTTTTACTTCTATCGATTATGAATATGAACCTTTCAGACGGAGGTTCGGGATAACCTTGTTCCGAGAGCAAGAGAAAAAGTTAAAGAGAATATCAAATACTAAGTTTAAGCATATATATCCATATGAAGAAGAGGTATTTGTTTTTAAAACATGGCATAGATTGGATTCTTCTCAAACTTTTCAAAAGTATTTCTCAGAGGATATTAAAAAAATGATAGCACTTAAACAGGATACATTACTTGTTGGTAATTTAGATGATTTTAAATGCAATTACAAAGAAATATTTGATCAAATAGTTAGTGGTGACTCTATTAGGATAGACTTTAGGAATCCTAGAGCAGGAGATAATTTAAACGGAAGAATTACTGTGCCTGTAGAATGGTAAACATTTATTTATGAAAAAAATACTCAAGTACCTAGCTCTTATTCTTTTTTGCGAAATAATTAGCTTAAGTATTGTTGCATATATTAATCTCTATTTTCGACAATGGAAGTATATGAATATTACGCACCTTTTGTTTTTTTTCGTTTTGGTAGTGGTTTTATTTTTTTCAATAAAGAAATATGGAGCTAAATTTCTTTACCGCATATTAGCAATCCTATTGTTTGCTGGAATTAGCTTTTTTGGAATGGAATCGATTGATGGATATTTAATGTTTGATAGAGAAATATCAAAAACGATATTACATTTATGCGGATGGGAAAATATATCCATTTGGGAGTCGGAATCGGAATCAAGAGTATATGGATTGTTTACGATCATATTGCCAGGTTTTATTGTGTTTTACACTTTGCTTATGTTGTTGTTTGGGAGGTTCTTACCTAAATTTTTAAAGTGAAATCTTTTATGAGAATTGAGTATATATATAATAATATTCCACTAGGAAGAAATTATGGGATAGGATTATTTGAACAAAAAAATGACAGTATTTCTATTCGTTTTTTAGACTCTAGCACAAAGAGTGGTTTAGGAGAAAGGATTGCCGTACCTGTAAAATTGTAATTCTTTAGGTTCTAATCTCCAATAAACGATTTGGCTGGCATACTTATTCAGCAATATTTCGGAAAACAGATACCCCAGCGAAAAGCCGTTCATGTGAGCGGCTTTTCCAGTTTAGTATGATTTTTAAGTCAGTATCCCATTCAGTTATAATATAGAGACTTTCTATGGTGATCTGGGCAATCAAAAAAAGTTTGGCGATCATCTGGCGTGAGCCAAGCAGTCAAAAAAAAGTTTGGTGGTCATCTGGCACGAGCCAGGTAGTCAAAAAAAAGTTTGGCGATCATCTGGCACGAGCCAGGTAGTCAAAAAATTGTTTGGCGGTCGTCTGGCGCAATTTAGATAATCAAAAAAAAGTTTGGTAGTTGTTTGGCGTGATCCAGGCAGTCAAAAAAAAGTTTGGCAATCATCTGGCACGAGCCAGATAGTCAAAAAAATGTTTGGCGGTCATCTGGCACGAGCCAGATAGTCAAAAATTAGTTCGTGATAATCCAAGAGCAAATTCGGAATTTAGTTGATGCTGTTTTGGTTGAGTACATCCATAACCATGCTTTTGTAATTTCGGCCAATTGGGATGTATTTTTGTTCGACTTGAACAAGGCTTGAAGTGAAACTTTCAATTTTGTCGATCGCAATAATAAATGATCTGTGTACTCTTAGGAAATTTGTTTCGGGTAGCTTTTCTTCAATGTTACTAATGGTGTTAAGAGTAATAATTTCCTGTCCGTTTTCCTGATAAATACTTACATAGTTTCGCAGGCTTTCAATGTAAAGTATTTCATGTAAGAAAACTTTCACCATTTTCTTTTCGGATTTCACGAATATAAATGCTTGATCGGTGTTGCTTTGTTCCTTTTTTTCGGGAATCTGATAATCGTGTTTTTTGAGCTTGAAATATCTGTTTACAGCTTTAATAAAGCGTTCGAAAGGAATAGGTTTGATTAAATAATCCAAGGCTTCCAGATCATAACTTTCCAAGGCATATTCTGAATAGGCAGTAGTGAAGATTACTGTTGGAGGATTGGAAATATTTCGCAGCAATTGAATTCCTGTTAATCCCGGCATTTGAATGTCCAGAAAAAGCAAATCAATTTTTTTACTGTTTAAAACAGATAAAGCCTCAACTGCACTTTTGCATCTTCCTTCCAATTGCAAATAGTCAATTCGCTTTATATATTCTTCCATTATATCAAGAGCAAGATCTTCATCATCAACTAGTAAACACTTTACTTTCATACGATTATTATTTTATGTTTTTGCCATATGGTTCCAAAAGCTTTCGGGATTACCAAGTTGGGATAATCATCTCCCTGTGTGTCAAAATCGCTTTGGCACGGATGTTTCATAACAATTGTAAATTTAAAAGAACACTATAAGATTCTTCAGTATGTCTTATTTTAAGTTCATGTTTTTCGGGATAGATTAAAGATAATCTCCTTTTTACATTTTGCAAACCAATGCCACCTGCAACAGAATCTTGATTGGAGCTTACTTTCGGAATGCTGTTTTCAATTTTCAGAACCAGTTTATTTGCCTTACTTCCAAGTTCGATGGTGATCCATGCATTTTTATCCAATCCTTTGGTACTGTGTTTAAAGCTGTTCTCAATAAATGGCAGGATGATCATTGGAGCAATGTGATTGCTGTCCAAATTACCCCAAATATTCAAACTTACATCAATACGGTCTCCATATCTTATCTTTTCCAATTCCATATAACTTTTGATGCTATCTACTTCTTTGCGTAAATCAACCTGAGTAGAATTGGTTTCGTAAAGCATGTACCGCAGCAAATCCGATAGTTTAAGAATCACATCCAGGGATTGATCAGACTTTTTTAATATCAGTGAATACAAACTGTTTAGAGTATTGAAAAGAAAATGAGGTTGAACCTGATTTTTTAAAAAGATTAATTCAGCCTCTAGCTTTTCTTTGGCCAGAATCTGTTCGTTCTGCTGAACTTTTGCTAAATATTCCATCAGTTTTACTGTCATGGGTAAGGCGAGCACAGCTCCTAAATTAACGGCTCCCCGAACTATTTGAGTGAGAGAAAAAGTTGATTCTTTTTGCCATTCAGGGAAAAAGAAATCAACAATAATCAGGTTATCGGTTATGCGTTGAATAAAGGCAGCAAAACCGATCAGGATAAGGAAATAAAAAAGGAACTGCCAAATTTCCCCTTTGTATAAAAACCTTGGATACAAGTAGTAAATAACAGCATAAACCAAGAGTATTTTTACCGGTAGATTGATTAGTTCGACCTTTACTGTTTTTATATAATTTGCATCGAATGTGCCCCATGCATAAGCAAAGAAAAGTACAAATATGATCCAGTAAGTAAGGTGCTGAACAAGTCTGTTATTTACGACTTTGGAAAGCCAATTATTCTCGGGGGTGATGATCTGCATTCTTGTAAAGATAAATATTCCGAAACTACATATGTAAGGCATTTTACAAATATTCACTGGATATTTAAGTGTGTATTGGATATAAAACCTACTTTCTATTGCCAACAACCATTTTTATGGGATGTTTGCAAACAAGAACATTATACAGTAATCCGCAGGAGTAGTTATACTGTTTGCAGTATTTATTTGCATCTCATTAAGAGGATTGGTTACTTGAACTATAATCAAATGAAACGTCCATATATAAAGCTTTCGGAGCCATTTAAAAAAAAACTTAAAATTATAAACAGATGAAAAGAATACTCATGATTTTTTTAACCGTACTGCTGATAGGAAGCAGTTCGGCTTATGCAAAATACAAAATTGATCATTTGGAGCCTGCGTTTTGGTGGACAGGCATGAAGAACACCAGCCTGCAACTGTTGATTCATGGCGAGAATATTGCTGATTTACAACCTGAGGTAAATTATGCCGGTGTCAGCATCATGAAGGTAAGTAGAGTGGCGAATGAAAACTATCTGTTTGTTGATTTAAAATTGAGTGAAATCACAAAAGCCGGAAGTTTTGATATCCTTTTTAAAAAAGGAGCGAAAACCATCCTAAAATACAAGTATCAGTTGTTGGAACGAAAAGAAGGTTCTGCCGAACGTTTAAGCTACACTCCTGCGGATGTGATGTACCTGATTACGCCGGATCGTTTTGCCAATGGCAATATGGCGAACGATAATGTAGAAGGATTACCTGAAGGTTTGGATCGTGAGCAAAAAGATGGTCGTCACGGTGGAGATATTCAGGGAATTATTGATCATTTGGATTACATTTCCGATATGGGATTTACGTCCATTTGGTCGACTCCATTGCTGGAAAATAATCAAACTACTTATTCTTATCATGGTTATGCCATAACCGACTATTATCAAATTGACCCACGCTTTGGAACAAATGAGGATTACCGTAAATTTTCGAAAGAGGCAAGGAAAAAAGGAATAGGAATCATCATGGATATTGTTTTGAACCATTGCGGTTCTGAACACTGGTGGATGAAGGATCTGCCCTCAACGGATTGGATCAATAACGAAGGGAAATTTACAAGTTGTTCTCACAAGCGAACCACAGTTCAGGATCAATATGCATCGAAAGAGGATTTGAAACAGTTTTCTGATGGTTGGTTTGTAGAAAGCATGCCCGATTTGAATCAGCGCAACGAGTTTATGTCAAAATACTTGATTCAAAATACCATTTGGTGGATAGAATATGCCGACTTATATGGACTCCGTGTAGATACTTATCCATATTCAGACTCTGAATTTTTGATTGAATGGAACCGTAGAATTTTGGAAGAATATCCAAACCTAAATATTGTTGGCGAGGAGTGGAGTACCAATCCAGCCGTTGTATCCTATTGGCAAAAGGGGAAAGAAAACAAGAATGGTTATGTTTCCAACCTGCCAAGTTTGATGGATTTCCCCTTGCAAAATGCACTGGTGGAAGGATTAACAGAAGAAGACACCTGGGGGACAGGATTCATCAAATTGTACGAGATATTGGTAAATGATGTGCAATATCCAAATCCAAATAATTTGGTCATCTTTCCTGATAACCATGATATGGCCCGAGTTTTTAATCAGTTGAATAAAGATTACAATTTGTATCGAATGGCTATGGCTTACATTCTTACAATGAGAGGAATCCCTCAAATATATTATGGAACAGAGATCCTGGCAAACAGCAATGCAGGTGGTGATCATGGATTGCTGCGCATGGGTTTTCCCGGAGGTTGGGAAGGCGATGAAGTGAATGCTTTTACAGGAAAGGGCCTGAGCACACAAGAAAAAGAAGCTCAAAATTATTTAAAGAAATTATTAAATTGGAGAAAGACCAGTTCCGTTATTCATAAAGGAAAGTTGATGCATTATACACCTGAACATGGAATATACAGCTACTTCCGGTATACCGGCAAAGAAAAAGTAATGGTGATTTTGAATAAGAATACTGAATCGGTTCATTTGCAAACAGAGCGATATCATGAAATGCTGAAAGGGAATGAAACAGCAAAAGATATTATCTCAGGCAAAATAATTCAAATGAATGAGGGCATAGAAGTTCCGGCCCGATCGGCAATTATTTTGGAGATAAAGTAAGAGTAAATTAGAATTAGTTAATGGCCTCGGGTAATTTTGAACTGCACCCCAAATGTTGTGTTTAACTTTTGGGGTGCAATTCAGTATTTCCGGGGATTTTATATTCTAATTCTCCTCTTTTGGTTTCCGTGGCAACACCTCTTCAGGAAATGGGAACAGAATGGTCGAATTCTTTTCCGAAGCAATATTGGCAAGGGTTTGGTAGAGTCGTAATTTAATAGCCGATGGCGATTGATCGATTAATTTACCTGCGGCCAATAAATTTGCAGCGGCTTGTTCTTCTGCCAATGCGAGAATAATCCGTGCTCTTCTGGAGCGTTCTGCTTCGGCCTGATTGGCCATCATGCGCCTCATGTTCTCAGGCAGCTGAATGTCTTTAATTTTCACATCGATAATTACAATTCCCCAAACTGCAGTTTCTTGCTCCACAATCTTTTTGATATTTTTCCCCATCTCTTCGCGTTTCGACAAGATGGTATCCAGTTCCACCTTACCACACACATCGCGCAAGGCAGCCTGAGCCAACTGCGTGATGGCAAAAGTGTATTCCTCCACTTCCAAAACCGCCTTTTCGGGATCGTTGATTTGAAAAAACACGACACCATCTATACTGCATGGTACATTGTCTTCGGTCATCACTTCCTGCGAGTCGATATTGATGGTGATCACACGAATGTCGACAATGCTAATGGTTTCAACAATGGGAATAATCCATCTGAAACCGGGCTGCAATATTTTGATGTACTTCCCAAAGCGGAATTTTAAGGCTCTTTTGTATTCGAAAATTACACGGATTCCGGCCAACAGAAAAAAGATAAGGGCAATGCTGCTTACTAAGAAAAAATTCATGGCGTGTGGTTTTATTTGAGGTGAAAAACAATATCCGCAACTTAATATTGGAGAGCAGAACTAAAAGAATTGTTATTCTTTGCATGTGAGTGGTTTACATCAATTTACGAAAAAATGGGACGAGGGGCAAAATTAGATGACACTGAAACATACAATACTTCATGCGTATATCTCTTGTATGAGACATTTTCTCGGGTATGAATATGCTTTTGTTTAAAAGTGAGAAGGATTATTTATTTTCTATTGTTTGATTCAAATCAAAATCAAACATTTTCTGTCAAATTCTCAATGTAAGAATAACTTACAACACTTATTATGATGTTAATTTAGAGGTGCTGTTGTTTTATAAATTAAAATTTCCAATATGTGTTTATAAACAATGGTTTATTGGGATATCGGATAGCGTATTATTAGTAATTTTGAACTTGTAATCAAGTGATTTTAGCTATTATAGTAAATGAGAATGAATAATATTACGCAACGAATTTTGGCTTTTGTTTCCGGGCTTTTCATAATGGCTTTTGGGGTAGCATTATCAGTAAAAGCGAATCTGGGAGTCTCACCTATTTCATGTATCCCATACATTTACAGTTTAAGGTATCCGCTGACAATGGGAGAGATAACTATTATTTTCAACGTTTTTCTGATCCTATTGCAAATTCTCCTATTACGTCGAAAATATCGTTTGTTTCAATTAATACAACTTCCAGTCGTATTTGTATTTGGTTTTTTTACTGATTTCACCCTTTATTTAGTTTCAGATCTTACTTTATCAGGATACGGGTGGCAGGGATTGTTGTGTTTGCTCAGTTGTGTAGTGATTGCATTTGGTGTATTTCTGGAAGTAAAAGCGGGCATTACCTATTTGCCGGGAGAGGGTTTGGCCATGGCTATAGCCGAAACATGGAAAAAGGAGTTTGGGAAAGCTAAAATTTGGGTTGACAGTTCAATGGTCATTGTAGGCGCGTTAAGTTCTTTTGCATTGATTTACCACTTACAAGGAGTGCGGGAAGGAACAATTGCCGCAGCTCTTTTGGTTGGTTATCTGGCAAGATTATACAGTAGGAAACTACCGTTTTTCGATGTTTGGCTGGGAAATAAGCCGCAAGAGAAAGAAAAGTCTGAAACTCCTGTTCAAATACCAAATAAAAAATTAATTATTACCATATCCCGGGAATATGGCAGCGGAGGACATGAGATTGGACAGCTGATTGCAAAAGAACTGGGATTTTCTTTTTACGATAAAGAGTTAATTCAATTAACTACCGAGCAAAGTGGGTTCACAACTCATTATATTGAGGAACACGAACAAAAACTGGCTCATTCTCTGTTGTATGATCTTTATGAACAGAACTATGCTTATTTAAATGAACAGCAGCCTCCGCTTGATGTGCTGTTTTTAGTGCAAAGCAAAATAATTCGTGAAATATGTGAGAAGGAATCTTGTGTTATTGTAGGGCGGTGCGCCAACTTTGTGTTAAAGGATCATCCTGATTGTTTTACTGTATTTATACATGCAGGCAATGAATACCGAAAAAATAAAATTGTTGAGGAATATGACTTGGAGGCTCGGGTAACAGATCAATTATTAGAAAAGGCAGATCGCGAACGGGCTAACTATTGCAGCCATTTTACGGGTAAAAATTGGAACAATGCAAAAAATTATCATTTGACTATTGATAGCTCGCATTATGGATCAGAGAAAGTTGCCCGAATGATTATTGAGGCAGTAAGAGAAAAAATTCCTAAGAAGTAGTTTATGGATCAGCTAAGTAGAATAAAAAAGAGCATTGACTCAATTGTTTCGTTAACAGATGAGGAATTATTGATATTCTCTTCTTGTCTGGAAATGAAAGCCATTAATAAAAATGAACTCTTTTTACAGGAAGGGAAGGTGTGTGATTTTGTCGGGTTTGTCAATTTTGGAATGTTGATTTATTTCAAAACCTTGGAAAATGGCAACGAACTGACAACAGATTTTGCATTTGAAGGCGATTGGGTAACGATTAACGAAAGCCGTTTGAGTAATTTGCCGTCATTAATCAATATCAAGGCCATCGAAAACTCTGAATTGTTAGTGATTAAACAGCAGGATTTATCCAAGCTATATACAAAGATTCCAAAATTGGAGCGCCTGGGCCGAATCTTAATGGAACAATCATTTGTGAAGATTGCTCAGCAGAGTATCGATTTGCAAGTGCTTTCGGCAAAGGAGCGATACAAAAGCTTATTGTGCAATCATCCTGAAATCTTTCAAAAGGTGCAGCAATACCATATTGCCAATTATTTAGGTATTGCTCCAAAGTCGTTAAGCCGAATTCGCAAAGAGTTTTTTCAGTAAATCAATTTGGTAACAATTGCGGAGGGATCTCACTTCCTTATATGCCGATATTTGTATCGTAAACAGTAACACTTTATGATATGAAACGTCCATGCCAAAGCGATTTTGACACACAGCGGGATGATTATTCCAAGCATGGTAAGTTCCATCTTACAAATGAAAGCAAATGTAAAAGATGAAAAAGCAATTCTTTCTTTTTGTGGTAATAATAGCTTTATCCACAACAGTTTCAGCACAATCAAAAACAGTTGAATCAACTTGCAGCAAATCAAACTTTGCTTCCCAAACCGATAGTATAACAACCAAACAAACCGTAGGCATTGCCATTGATCTGCTTCCTCCGATTATGAGTGCCACAACCGGCAATCTGGGTTATTCGGCTCAATTGTGGTATGGATACAGAAAATATCGGGTTCGCGGAGTAATTGCAGGTTTTCAGATGCCCGATAAATTGATGGGGAATAATGATTTTAAAGATTTGAAAACAACAGCCGCAGCTTTGATTTTTGATTGTTTCAAAAACAACAATTTTGAAGGTTGGTGGTTGGGAGCAGGGGCAGAAATGTGGGACAACACAATCAGCTCGAAAATTGACAACAGGAGTTATGATTTTACAAATTATGTGATTACGGCCGGTAGCGGATACATCATCAAACTGCATAAAAATTTCTACATTGAACCCTGGGCAGCCGTGCACTATGTTGTAAATAATGAAAAAGTATTGGTTGGTGCAACCGAGTATAAAACCAAAAGGCTTCAAGGGGAAGTATCGTTGAAAGTGGGTTGGCATTTTTAGGTGTATTTCAACTAAATAATGGTAATACAGAAGAATTGAACGTATTTTTAAAAGTATTTGGGAATATTATTGATTTTCAATTTTGTAATTTAAAGAATGGGTTTGAGTCTTGCTAAGTTTTTGTATAGTAGTGTTTTAGTTTGATTGGTGAGAGGTTGTTGTCTGTAGCGAATCAGATTGTTTTAATTTTTAAGCCTGTTTGATTTAATAGAGACAGGATGTTTTTATACCTTCGTAAAATTTTTTATTTGAACAACCATTGAATAGAACAACTATGGCTACGATTATTAATGACGTTTCGAGAACCTTTAGTGAGTATTTAATTATTCCAGGACTAACTGCGGTCGATTGCACACCTGACAAAGTTAGCTTGATGACTCCATTGGTTAAATTTAAAAAAGGAGAATCTTCCAGAATCAACCTGAAAACACCTTTTGTATCTGCAATTATGCAATCTGTTTCCGATGATGGAATGGCTATTGCCTTGGCTAAAGAGGGCGGTGTGTCGTTTATTTTCGGTTCTCAGTCAATCGAGGAGCAGGCCAAAATGGTTAAGAAAGTAAAAAAACACAAAGCTGGTTTTGTAGAGAGTCGTGCTAATATTATGCCTGAACAAACTTTACAGGATGTAATTGCTTTAAAAGAAGAAACTGGATTTTCAACAATTGGGGTAACCAGTGATGGATCGGCAAACGGAAAATTTTTAGGGATTGTTACTGGCCGCGATTATCGATTAAGTAAGGATAGTCTGGATAAAAAGGTAAAAGAGTTCATGACTCCTATAGAGAATCTTGCTGTAGGTGAGTATGGAATTAGTTTGACTGAGGCAAATGATATTATCTGGGATCACAAGTTAAATACCTTGCCTGTTATCGATAAAAAGCAAAATCTGAAATACTTTGTTTTTAGAAAAGACTACGATAATCACAAAGAGTATCCGAATGAATTACTGGATGATCATAAAAGACTAATTGTAGGAGCAGGTATTAATACCCGTGATTTTGAAGAGCGTGTACCTGCCTTGGTTGAAGCTGGTGTTGATGTTTTGTGTATCGATTCATCGGATGGATTTTCGGAATGGCAAAAAATTACCATAGAATATATAAAAGAACATTATAAGGGTAAGGTGGCTGTTGGAGCAGGAAACGTGGTTGATAAAGCTGGGTTTTTATATTTAGCCGAGGCTGGCGCCGATTTTGTTAAAGTTGGAGTAGGCGGTGGATCTATTTGCATTACCCGCGAGCAAAAAGGAATTGGCAGAGGTCAGGCAACAGCTTTAATTGAAGTGGCCGAAGCCCGCGATGAATATTTTAAGAAGACCGGAGAGTACATTCCTATTTGTTCCGATGGTGGAATTGTGATGGATTATCACATGACCCTTGCTTTGGCAATGGGAGCTGATTTTATGATGATGGGAAGATATTTTGCCCGTTTCGACGAGAGTCCGACCAGAAAATTATTAATTGGCAGCAACTATGTGAAGGAATATTGGGGCGAAGGTTCGAACAGAGCAAGAAACTGGCAGCGATATGATATGGGAGGTAAGAACAGTCTTAAGTTTGAAGAAGGTGTGGATAGTTTCGTTCCTTATGCCGGTAAATTGAAAGACAATTTAGATATTACCACAGGTAAAATTAAATCTACCATGTGCAGTTGCGGTGTTGCAACAATTGCAGCATTGCAGGCTGAAGCAAAAATTACCTTGGTTTCATCTACAAGTATTATCGAAGGTGGTGCTCATGATGTTATTGTTAAAGACACAAAGAACTAAACGATTTAAGTTTAAGTATATTTCCAGACCAAGCTCTTAGCTTGGTCTTTTTTATATCTGCTAATCTTTTTTATTTTGATGAAAAAGGCATAGAGTATATCTGTCATATTTGAATGGACAACAATTGAATTCGTGATTTGGATAGCTTTTTAGCACAGAGTCCTTCCTGTGATTACGGATCTTATTTTTCCTAAATTTTGTTTTTTTAAGAAATCCATTTATTGTAAGATTCTAATTGGGAGAATATTAATGCAAGTATTTACATATTTGCTATCTTTAAAGGAGTTCTTGCTAAAAACTTCTTTATCTGAGAGGTATTGTACGTACTAACCTTTTTAAAATATTCGTAATGAATAAAGAATTCGATGATATACAATTGGAAATTAGAAAATTTGTAGCTCCGGAATATATTTTCGGACTCGATTCAAGAGTTTACGTGGGTTTGTATTGTCAAAAGCTTGGCGGACGAAAAGTTTTGTTGGTTACCGACAACATAATTTTAAAGTCACCATGGTTGTTGGAGGCGGAAGGTAAGTTGAAGGAAGCTGAAATTGACTATGTGATTTTCTCCAATGTTTCTCCTAATCCCAGAAATTACGAAGTAATGGAGGGGGCACAAATGTATAGCCAAAACAAGTGCAATATGATTTTGGCAATTGGAGGAGGGAGTGTTATCGATTGTGCGAAAGGAATTGGAATTATCGCTAACAACGGTGGAGATATCAGAGATTTTGAAGGAGTAGACAAAATATACAAGCCCATGCCTCCCTTAGTGTGTATTCCAACTACAGGAGGAACATCAGCCGATGTTTCTCAGTTCGCAATCATCAATAATTACGAAGAGAAGTATAAGATGGCGATTATTAGTAAGGCAACTGTACCTGATGTGGCACTGATTGATCCCTATGTATTAACGAGTATGAGTAAGCATTTAACTGCTTGCACCGGAATAGATGCCCTTTCTCACGCCTTTGAGGCGTTTGTATCTAATGCAAATTCAGCATTTACCGATTTATATGCACTCGAGGCAATCCGATTGCTGGATAAAAATTTATTGTCATCAGTACAAGAACCAAACAATTTGCAGGCAAGAGGAAAAGTAATGTTGGCAAGTCTTTATGCAGGATTGGCATTTTCAAATGCCAGTTTGGGATGCATTCATTCAATGGCTCATAGTTTGGGTGGGTATTTAGATTTACCACATGGTGAGTGCAATGCCATATTATTGCCACACGTGGTGAACTATAACTTTAATACAGCCTCTGACAGATATAAAAAGATCGCAGAAATTCTGCAATTATCATCGGTGGGGGTTAATAATCAGGAAAACAAAAAATTACTGATGAACTATCTTTTTCAAATGAACAAAACATTAGGTGTTGATAAAACCCTTCAGGAAAAGGGGGTAAGTTTAGATATAATCTCAGTTTTGGCGAACAAAGCAATTCAAGATCCGTGTAATGCAACCAATCCGCGACCTCCGGTAAAAAAAGATTTGGAAGTGGTTTATAAAGAAGCTTTATAATATGGAAGATAAATGGATTAACGATAGAAATAAAATAATAGGCTTAGGTGAGAATTCACATCGGAAAAGCTATTATCCAGAGTTGCAAAATAAAATTGAAGAGCTGGAAGCTTCACGGAAGAATCTGGATGCGATTATTCACAGCACCAGCGATGGAATCATCATTCATGATATTTCAGGTAATATTTTATTTTTAAACAAACCTGCTGAATCATTGTTGAATGCTAAATTGGGTGATAATTTAACGGTAATGGATATATCTGCTGTCCAAAACGATATTGATATTCTGCCTGACATATGGAACGAAGTAAGAAATAACAATACACAAACAATAGAGTGGATTGTTTTACAAAATAAAACTAGAAAAGAAATACCCGTTCAGGTTTCTATTAATAATACTTTTTGGAATGGGTTAGATGTTTTTGTAGCCGTTATCCGTGATTTTACGGTACGCAAAGAATATGAAGAAAAGCTGCTGGAAGCTAAAAAAAAGGCAGAAGAAAGCAATCACTTAAAAACAGCTTTTTTACAAAATATGTCTCATGAAATTCGAACCCCCATGAATTCCATTGTTGGGTTTTCGGAATTACTTAACGATTTGGATTTATTACCTGAAAAACGCAAAAAATTCACCTCCATAATAATTGATAATGCGCATCAGCTTCTTTCAATTGTAAACGATATACTCACCATTTCAACTTTACAAACAAAGCAGGATAAGGTTTATCTGGAATCAACCAATGTTAATCAGGTTTTATCGGATTTATTGATTATTTACGAAAAACAGGCACTTTCGCGACATTTATCAATTCAGCTTCATCGAGCATTATCCGATAAGGAATCGGTTGTATTTACTGATAAAACTAAAATAATTCAGATTTTAACTAATTTACTGAACAATGCGTTTAAATTTATTCACGAAGGCAGCATTGAGTTTGGATATAGGCTGATTGACGGGGATATGGTTTTTTATGTAACTGATAGTGGTATTGGTATACCGGAAGAGATGCAAACCAAAATTTTTGACCGGTTTATGCAGGCAAGTGATTTTGTCATGTCAAATTATGGAGGAACAGGATTAGGTTTAGCCATTTCAAAAGAATTCATCGATTTGCTGGGTGGTAAAATTTGGGTGGAATCTGACGTAAACAAAGGCTCAACATTCTATTTTACCATTAAGTATCTTCCTGTAAATTAAAGAACCATACTAATTAATAGCCACAGTGAAAAGAGTTAGACTAACACAAACCGATAATACTGGTTTTTTGCAGGCTTGGGAATTGTATGGGGATGCTTTCCCTGAAGCGGAACGCCGGGAGTTTGATTTACAGAAACAGATAATGAATCGTGCAAATTATCATTTTGATATTGCAACTGTTGATGAGGTTTTTTCAGGTTTTATATTGTGGTGGCAATTTGAAGGACTGAGGTATATAGAACATTTGGCAACACCGATTGAATACAGGGGCAGAGGATATGGTAAAACAATTGTTGAGCAGTTGATTTCTGAGAGTTACGATGATATACTACTGGAGGTGGAATTGCCGGATTGTGATAGCAGTAAGCGACGAATTGCTTTTTACGAACGCTTGGGATTTATCCTAAATAGGCACGACTACCGGCAACTTCCCATGCGAAAAAATGGAGTTCCCATACAGATGCTATTAATGACTTATCCTAATGGGTTAACAGAAACTAGTCTGACTCTTTTCAAAGAAAGCTTTTGGGAAATGTGCTATGTTCCATATTTTGAATAGTTGATGCGATTATCATATGTAGAATTAATCTGAGGCTATACTAAAAACGGGTAATCTAAAATTTACAATCAAAAAGATTGCTTTTCTGAGAGTAGAATGAACTCTCCAAACAAAAAGATGGCTTTTCTGTAAGTAGAATGAGTCCACCAATCAAAAAGATGGCTTTTCTGTAAGTAGAATGAGTCCACCAATCAAAAAGATGGTTTTTCTGAGAGTAGAATGAACTCTCCAAACAAAAAAATTGCTTTTTCTGTAAGTAGAATGAGTCCACCAAACAAAAAGATTGCTTTTTCTGTAAGTAGAATAAGCCAACCAATCAAAAAGATGGCTTTTCTGAGAGTAGAATGAGCTCACCAATCAAAAAGATTGCTTTTCTGAGAGTAGAATGAACTCTCCAAACAAAAAAATTGCTTTTTCTGTAAGTAGAATGAGTCCACCAATCAAAAAGATGGCTTATATGCGGGTAGTGTTTCTATTTTTTATGTATTTTTTTTGGCAGGAGAACAAGCTTGGTAAAATTTAGTGTCCAATTTTTAGGCATGGGACAGTGAAAGAGCAGAAGATTTTTTTATTGCTTATTTAAAGGTCTCCGAGAACTTTAAATTCCTATTTTTGTTTTCAAATTTACGATTTATATGAGATATTTTTTGATGTTGTTGGCTCTTGCTGTTGGTTGTTTGTTGCCAGTTCAGGCGAGTATAAATGCAAAGTTAGGTGTGTTTTTAAAAGCGCCGCTTATGGCTGCTTTGGTTAATTTTATGGTGGGTGGTTTTGTCCTTTTACTGGTAATTTTGGGTACCCGTACTCCAAATAACTTATTGTTGGCTGCAAAGGAAGCCCCAATATATGCATGGATTGGCGGCATGATGGGTTCTATATTTGTTGGTTCAGTTATTTTTCTGATTCCACGACTGGGGGCAGCCTTAAGCTTTGGCTTAATTGTAGCCGGTCAGTTGGTATTTTCGTTGATTCTTGACCATTTTGGAATGTTTGGCGTACCTGTTCAACCCATTAACTGGGGACGTATTTTAGGAGTTTTACTCATCTTCGCAGGAATATTGGTGGTACAGAAGTTTTAGCTTTTACAACCAAAGTTTAGAGTTCCCCTTCTACTTTAGGAGAAGGGGTTAGGGAATGAAGTAGGTAATAAAAATAAAAAAATACCACTCCCACAAACAGATCCAAAATAGTAAGTGTTTACTTAAAAACTAACAGCGTCGATAAACCTATAGGTATTGAGTAAAAAAATGGCACTCCCTTTTAACAAGAGCACCATTTAAATTTTTAATACTGAGACTTACTCCTTGGTACTTTTACCTTTCTCCTTTTCCCTTACTTCTTCCTCAGCACCAAATCCGATGCCTGAAGAATCTTCAATTTCAAATTTTCAGGATAATCTGGTTGTTCCTCTAAAAACTGACGGGTAATATTTCCTGCTTCTTTCGATTGCAGACCGCTATAACTGGCACTTAACCAATTGGCAGGAAAGAAAATGTCTCCGGTAATCTGAATTTCTTTCAGTAATTCCAAGGCCTGTGGTAAATATGCTAGAGCTTCTTTTTCCCTTATCGGATGATTCAAATAGCCCAAACCATCTAAAACCCAGCGCTCAATTTCTCTGTTTTCGGCTATGTGCAGACTGGCAAAAAACTCTTTGCGAACTTGCTGATTGGCCGACAGGGCAGGAGCCGCAAATTGCAGGCGTTTCTTACGGTCTGGATTTTTAATTCGTTCGATTTGTGTGGCAACAAGCTCTTCTGATTTTTCGGGCATTTTAATGGCCAAATTGCAAGCCAGGTCGGTAGCTTTGGTTTCCGAAAGACTAAATCCGCCAATGGCAATTTCTTCTTTCCAGGCTGTGAAGAGTTGCTCCAAACACACTTTGCTTTCGGCAATACTGCTTAAGGTGCTGAATAAGCTCGATTTCTTGCTCATGTCCTTCTCCTCATTTAGTTGAATCCAAAGGCTGTCTTCCAAATGTTTCCCAATTTGTAACCTTTCTTCGGCACTTATATGAAGCCAATAAGCCGACTGCATATAAGACAGCATGCGTTCCAAAATCAATGCGTTTTTTTCCTTTGCCAATTGTTTCTCGGCAGCAAGCACAAATTCTTTTCCGTTTACTTCTCCTTCGCAAAGATTCTCATACAGGTTGATCCACGCCACTCCACGCACCAAATCATCTTTAATTTTGTGCATATTTTCAAGAAGGAATTGCTTGCTTTTACTGTCTAGTTTAAAAAATCCATAGGCATTGCCTTTTCCATTTGGGATCATATAGTCAGGTGTTTTTTTGCCTGTAGCTTCCGAAATCACAAGCTGTGGCTGATCAAATTTCACAGATAACACTTCGTTTATTTCTTCATAGCCTAAAAGGATGTTCAACTCCTGATTCCAGTCACCATCATTTCCTTTGGCATCACTTTGCGTGATTGTCAAATCAGTAATCAAACCATTTTCACTTGAAATTGATGATGTTATTACAGGCCTTCCGGCTTTGTCAACCCAAACTTTGCTCCATTGCTTTAAATCACCAGAAGTGGTTTCGTCCAAAATCGCAATCAAATCTTCCCAACTGGCATTGCGGTAAGCATATTTTTTCAGATAAGTTTGCAGGCCTTTTTGTAATGCTTTTTCACCGGTTATCCGTTCCAGCATATCCATTACAATTGGCGATTTGTGGTATATAATACTTCCGTAAACCGATCCGGCATCTTTTAAGTTTGGCAACACCTGATTAATTGCATTGGCTCCGCTTGTGCGGTCAACTGCATAGGAACTCGGGAAATGAGCCATCTTAAATTTCAGTGCATGGTTCATATCCGGAAAGCTTGGGTTGGTAATTTTATCGGCAAGAAAATTGGCAAAAACCTCTTTCAGCCAAACCTGATCGAACCATTTCATAGTCACTAAATCGCCAAACCACATGTGAGCTGTTTCGTGGGCAATTAAATTTGCCCGGTACAATCTGTCGTTTTTGCTTGCATTTTTATCCAAAAACAATTTGGAAGCATTGTACAGCGTCGCTCCCGTGTGCTCCATTCCGCCATATTGAAAGGATGGAATCACCACAATATCATACTTTCCAAAAGGATAGGAGATATCGGTATATTCTTCCAGCCAATCGAGTGATTGAAACAACAAACGAAAGATTTCATCGGTATTACCAGCCAACATTTCAGGATCAGTTTCGCGGTGATACATGGTGTGTTGATGTCCATTGTGTTCGCGGGTTATGGTTTCGAATTTACCGGCTGCAAAAGAGAACAGATAGGTTGGCAGTTCTTTTGTGGTAAAAAATTTATAATGGCTTTTGCCTGCGTCTTCTTTAACTGATTCAGTTTTACCATTGGCTATTGCCTTCCAGCTTTTTGGCACACTTAATGCCAATTGAAATTTGGCTTTTAAATCTGGCTGATCGAAGCATGGGAAAGCAGTTCTGGCTCTGTCCGGCACAAACAAAGTGTATAAAAATTCATCGTTACGATTCAAGGAGCTGTTTCCGGTCGTAAATTCAATGTCAATTTCGTTTTTCCCTTCTTTCAATTCCCCTTTCGGGATAATCAAATGCTCCAATTCAAAGCGGTATTTCGAGGGGTTTCCATTACAAACCACTTTATGGATTAAGTTGGCGTTTTCACGAAAATCAATTTGGAGATCCTGATCGGTTGATTGCAATTCGAAACTGATTTTATTGCTTCCCGGAATTGTCTTGTTACGATCCTCAGGGATATCAAAATTCAGCTGATATTTCAGATTGGAGATATTCGCTTTTCGGTATGCCGCCATTGTTTTGGCTACGCCTGTTTCAATGTTTAATTGTTTTGTGTTTGTGGTGCATGCCGAAAAAAGAAATGCAATAAGAAGGAATAGTGTTGATGTATTTTTCATGTTGTAGGTTTAAGTTAGAGGAGGTAAAGATAAAAGTTTATGGAACAAAGAGGAATGATGAAAAGCAAAAAGCCCGCTCAAAACAGATTTGTTCGGCGGGCTGATACATTTTGGTAAATTTTAATTTATTTTTCTCTGAAATTACTGCTGTCAAAAATTTTATTGGCATTGGCTGCGATAAAGCTTGAGAATAGCTGTCCGTTTTCATCCGGATAACGAATAGCAAATTCATAGAAGCATGCAGGTATTTCGTATACACCTTCTTCAAATTCAACTTTAATAATCTCGGAAAGGGTAGAGGACTGCTGCAGAAGCTTTTCAGGCGTGCCTTTAATTTCACCTCCCGAGGTGTTCATTTCAAAGCCATTGTCTTTAATAAATTGATTCACTTTCTCGATACTATTGTATTTCTGAAGCGCGTTGATGCTGACCGTAAAGTGATTCACCCTGAATCCGTGAACGTAAAGCCAGGCGGCGTATTCTGATTCCTTCCGCAGAAATTGATAATCGGCATAGCTTGGTTTACCCCAAACACTTCCTTTGTGAATTAAATCAGGATCAGCATAATAGGCATTGCCCACCGAATAGAGTCTTCTTTTTATAGTCTTCTGAAATTCTTCTGAAAATTCAGAAAGTATTAATTCTGATATAAATACCCTTGGTGCATTTTCCTCACTTGGATGTTCCAAATGAACGGCGTTCAAGTGCTTATCTTCGAACACATATTCTCCTTTATATTCGTAGCCTGCTTTCAGGAATTTCTTTGCCAAAACCTGAATGTTCATTCTTGGGTCATCGAAGGTTCGAAAAGCTACATGGTCATTAATTACCTGTTCCCCTTCTTTGGTGAATAAATCATGTATAGCCTGGGCAGAAGGATTTTGTTTTGTGTATTCCTTCCATAGCCGATGAAATATTTCTTGTTGCATAATCTGTATTTTAGTTAGTTGTACAGTAATTTATGAATTTTAATTGACTGGATTTATGTTTGTGGTCAGATTTCTTTTAAACTTTTGCTCATGTACTATTGAAAATGCAAAAAAATGACAAAAAAAGAATCTGCAGTCTTAAATTGTCAGGAAAGTATCGTTTATAATTTGTTAGTTGATGTTTGCTTACGAAAGTGACTTGGATAGAGTCGAAGAAGGAGTAGAAGAGTTTCGATTTGTTTTCAAAAAATTTGAATGTTTTTGGAAAGATGTAAAATCGAAAAAGCCTCCGATTCTTTTGAATCGGAGGCCTTCTAATTATTTTGGCGGTCTGGACGAGACTCGAACTCGCGACCCCATGCGTGACAGGCATGTATTCTAACCAACTGAACTACCAAACCAAAATATTCTGCGATTTGTTTTTTGTAAGAGTAACAAATCAAAACTCTTTATTTTGGCGGTCTGGACGAGACTCGAACTCGCGACCCCATGCGTGACAGGCATGTATTCTAACCAACTGAACTACCAAACCAAAATATTCTGTGATTTGTTTATTGTAAGAGTACAAATCAAAACTCTTTATTCTGGCGGTCTGGACGAGACTCGAACTCGCGACCCCATGCGTGACAGGCATGTATTCTAACCAACTGAACTACCAAACCAAAATATTCTGCGATTTGTTTATTGTAAGAGCAACAAATCAAAACTCTTTATTTTGGCGGTCTGGACGAGACTCGAACTCGCGACCCCATGCGTGACAGGCATGTATTCTAACCAACTGAACTACCAAACCAAAATATATGCATTTCCCAAAAGGGAAACTGCAAATCAAAAATAGTGCAAAGAACTTTTTCTTTTAGCGGTCTGGACGAGACTCGAACTCGCGACCCCATGCGTGACAGGCATGTATTCTAACCAACTGAACTACCAAACCTTTTTTTGATTGCGATGCAAAGATAATGCAAGTTTTCTTACTTGCAATATCTGTATGCAGTTTTTTTGACTGAGATTCTGCTTTAAGGTAGTAAAATAGCGGTTTTGAGCTTGTTACGCTGGTGAAAAAAATGCTTTTTTTTTGTAAAGATCTATTCTGATTCTTTTACCGACTTAAAGAAGCTGAAATTTACACTTCCGTAAACTCTTTTTTCAGTAAAATTTGGATGTTCAGAAAAGTCATTCGACGAACCGTGTTCAATAATTAAAAGACCATCTTCGGTGAGTAATTCCTTTTCGAAAACTAAATTGGGAATTGTTTCAAGAGATTTCATGGCGAACGGAGGATCGGCAAATATCAAATCAAATTTTTGAGGGAAATTTCGGAGAAATCTAAAAACATCCGATTTAATTACTTGAATTTGTTCAAACTTTAATTCTTTAATTGTTTTTTGAATAAAAGAGAAGTGGTTGTGGTTTTTTTCCACACACATTACCTTTTCGGCGCCTCTGGAGGCAAATTCATAACTAATACCTCCTGTACCCCCAAAAAGATCTAAAACGTTTAAATCTTCAAAATCAATAACGTTATTTAATACATTGAAAAGGCTTTCTTTGGCAAAATCGGTTGTTGGCCTGGCCTTAAAATTTTTATCCGGAGATATCCTTCTTCCCCTATGAGTCCCACTTACTATTCGCACCTGGATAAATTTAAAAGATTAATGAATTGATTGTATTCCTTGTGTGGAATACTTTTATTTATTCTAAACTCCGATGGAAGTATTTTAACTTCAACCTGACCTAGGTATTTTTTTAGTAAAAGAATTACATTGCTATCTTCCTGAACGAGTCCGTCAATAATTAGCCTGCTTCTCTCATTGTTTAACTTTTGTTGTTTAAAGATGTTGAGAATATAGTAGGCTAAATCAGAACTTGCGCTGTATGAGAATGTGTTTATGAAATGTTTCCCGTTTCGATCAGGTATAATTACATGAAAAAAGTAATTCTGAATGTTCAAAAAAACCTGTGGGTGATTTTCAGCAATTTTTTGATTCAATGCCTCTTTGTAAAAGGGCAGGCAATGATGATACAGCTTACTGTTTTTAAAGTGAGATTGAACAAATTCTTTAATGTTGTTAGGAAAAGAGAATACAATCCACGATTTTAATTCGGGAAGCTCATTCCATTCCAGATATTCATTTTTTTCAAGGCAATGAGATAATTGAAAGCTCTCAAAAGCAAAGTCTTCCGAGAAAAACTCTGATGGAATAAGCAATACTTTATCAGAGATCCAAAGAAGCGAAACATCCTTAAAACTTAAATTTAAGAGTTCGTGGTTTCGAACAATTTCAATAAATGAATTTATTGGATTATTGTCGCTGTTTGTTTTGAAAGGAATGAACTGATTTAATGCGATGCACTCCTTATGCCCGTTGAGTATAGAAAAAGAAAATCCATCCAGGCTTACCTGGATGGATAGTGTATATTCTTTTGTTTTGTTTTTATCAAATGATGAATCAACAAATACAAGGTCGCTCATGTATAATTTTATATTTATTCCCAGTTACCTGCGTTGTTGTTTGCTTCTTCAAGAGAACCAACCATTAAACCAGGATATTTATTTAAACGAATACGGTTTCCATTTTCTTCAAGAACTTCTTCACGATATTCATCCATAATATCATCAAAAATATCCATGTTGGAAACTTTTGCTTCAAAAACCTGAACTTTTACATTCGATCCGGTTACAAATACAGTTGCACCTAATTTAAATTGTTTTTGTCCTTTGGTAAAAGGAACAAAACGTAAATTCTCGATTGCATATTCTCTTCCAAAAACAGTGTCAAGAGCTGAAATCATTACTGTATCACGAGTGATGAATCCTTTTTTTACAGCTTCTTTTTCAGTCATACCAGCTTCAACTTGCTCATCAGTAAGAGAACCTATCGCTTTAATCAAAGGCATAGAGTCAGTTTTGATAAAATTAATTAAAGTGTCAAAACTTCCGGTATATTTACCATTAACATCTTTGTAAGCACCTTCTGCTTTACGGATATCTTTCAACTGTTCAATAATTCTAGCGTACCTTTGATCTTTGATTTTACCAAATTTAATCGGTTTCATAATGCTTTGGTAGCTTAAAAAAGCAAGAACAACAATAGCTATGGCAAGTAAGATTTGAAAGACTTTTTTCATTTTTATTCTTATTAGTTTGTAAGTTTGTCTGCAAATTTAAAAAAAAAATCTATTTGGTTATTTTTCTAGCCATTAAAATTATCAGAAATGTTAAAAAATCATGTTGCCTTACTAATTAGAGAAAGTTTGAACTTCGAACCAACCGATGATCAGCAAAGGGCAATTGACTGTTTAGCAGATTATGTAACGAAGAATGATGAAGGTGGAATTTTTCTGTTAAAAGGTTATGCCGGTACCGGAAAAACGACTCTGGTGAGTGCTTTGGTATCTGTTTTAGATAAAATGAAAATTAATTCAGTTCTTCTGGCACCAACTGGTAGGGCGGCAAAGGTTCTGTCTCACTATTCAAAAAAATCAGCCTTTACAATCCATAAAAAGATTTACCGGCAGAAGTCATTAACTGATGATCTCGGGATATTTGCTTTGGATCGAAATTTAAATAATAACACTGTTTTTTTAGTGGATGAGGCTTCTATGATTTCCAATTATTCTGCAGAGGCATCCGTTTTTGGTTCCGGCAGATTATTGGATGATTTAATGCAATATGTTTTTTCAGGAAAAAATTGCCGTTTGATTCTAATAGGTGATACTGCACAGTTGCCTCCAATTGGATTGGATATAAGTCCGGCTCTTGATCTTCATGAGTTGGAGTCGTGTTACAATTTGCCTGTAACAGAGATGATTTTAACTCAGGTGGTTCGTCAAAATCAGGAATCAGGCATTTTAATGAATGCGACTAATTTAAGGGGTATGCTGGCCGATGAAAAAAGTGGTTATCCTGTTTTAACAACAGAAAATTACCCGGATATAAAACGAATTGGCGGAGCCGAACTGATAGAAGAAATCTCCAATGCTCATTATAAATATGGCTTGGAGGAAACAATTGTAATCAGCCGCTCCAATAAAAGGGCGAATAAATTCAATCAGGGAATTCGAAATACAGTTCTGTACCGTGAGGAAGAAATTTCAGGCGGTGACTATTTAATGGTTGTGAAAAATAATTATTTCTGGGCTCAGGATATTAAAGAAATGGATTTTATTGCTAATGGCGATATTGTTGAAATTGTTCGGATACATAAGCATCTGGAAATGTATGGATTTCGTTATGCTGAAGTTACCATTCGATTTCCGGATTACAAAGATGTGGAGTTGGATACTATGATCATGCTGGATACTTTGGATATCGAAACGGCATCACTTGGTTATGAGGAAAATAAAAAGCTGTTTTTTACCATTGCCGAAGATTATGCTGATATTCGTTCCAAGAAAAAGCGATATGAAAAAGTTCGTGATAATAAATTCTTTAATGCCTTGCAAGTGAAATTTTCATATGCCGTAACCTGCCACAAAGCTCAAGGTGGACAATGGAAAACAGTATTTGTAGATCAAGGCTACCTAACCGATGAGTTATTGACAGCAGAATATTACCGTTGGCTTTATACTGCGGTAACTCGGGCTACAGAAAAATTATTTCTGGTTAATTTTAAAAAAGAATTCTTTCCTAACGAGAACGAGAATTAAAGCTCAATACCAATAATTAGAATATCATCGGTTTGTTCATTGTTTTCTTTCCAACTTTCAAACCAATTAAAAATATCCGATTTTTGAAGATTAATGGATTTTGATTGAATTGTTAGTAATTTGTCGTAAAACTGCTTCTTTTTAAGTGTTTTAAGCTGTTGTCCTCCAAGTTGGTCAGTGATACCATCTGTGTACAGGAAAATGCGGTCACCGACCTGTGTTTCTATTTTTTTAATTGTGAATTCGGCAAACTCTGATTCTTTGCCTATAGAATTGCGGTCACCTTGAATTTCGAATAAAGAATATTCATCACTCCTGTCTTTAGCCTCAATAGTTTCGTTATTGCATTTTAAGGGGGCTGAAGTCTTTCTGATTAAAACAAGTGATCTTTTTGCTCCTACAAATTCCAATATATGTTCTTGTGGGTAAATGGAGCAAAATAATCCATCCATTCCGTCATATTGCGTGTAGGTATCACTGGATGTATTCAGAATCCGGCTAAATTTCTGACTGAGAAGTGGAAAAACATGTTCTGCACTAATTTCGTTCCCATTTTGAGAAAGAGTGTGCAATTCCATTTGCCCCATAACAGTTAACATGGCTGCAGGAACTCCGTGACCGGTACAATCAAATAAACCAATGTTCTTCTTATGGAAATTTTGTTGAATCCAATAAAAATCTCCGCTTACAACATGTTTAGGCAGATTAATGATGAAGGATTTAGAGAATAATCTTCTGAAATTTTCCGCATCGGGAAGAATCGATCTTTGAATTCTACCTGCATGAATCATACCTTGATGAATATCGTAGTAAGATTTGTATTTGGAAATTTCTTGTTTTTGTTCATTGATTTGAAATGCAATTAATACTTTGGTTTGCAGTTCGGTAAAATCAATTGGTTTTTTAACGTAGTCCTGAGCGCCTAAACTTAAGGTTGCTTTAATGGATTCCATTTCTGTTTTGGCCGAAACCATAATAACAGGAATTTCTTTCAGTCTTTCATTCAATTGGATTTTTTCAAGAACTTCGATTCCATCCATTACGGGCATCATAATGTCAAGAAGAATAACATCAGGAATGTTATCGTTTAGCCAATCAAGAGCTTGTTGGCCTCCTTCTTTTGAAATGACAGTATAATCACGTCTGAAATATGCTTCAATTAATTTATTATTAATTGGAGAATCGTCAACAGATAGAATGGTTCTTTTGTTATCCATAATAAGTTAAAAGGTATAGGGTAGCATAAAGCTACCCTAAAAATATCAGTTTAATTCTAAAGAGCTAATAATTCCTTGAATTTTTTTATTGGCTTTATCTTCAGTAGCGTAAAAATCTTCAATTGAAGCAAGGTTTTCACGGACTTCGAAATAATATTTAATTTTAGGTTCGGTTCCCGACGGACGAACAGAAATCTTTGTTCCGTCTTCCAAATAAAATTGAAGAACATCTGCTGTTGTTTCAAAATCTAAAGCAGTTTCTTCTCCTGTTACCGGATTGGTTGCTATTCTTGTTGAATAATCTTTAACCAAAACCAAGGTTGATCCGTTAATTTTTTTCGGACGATTGTAGCGGTAGTCGTACATTAATTTTTCAATTTCCTGTGCTCCTTCCAGTCCTTCACGAACGATGTAAATCATTTTCTCTTTCGAGTAACCATATTCTACATAGATATCTTTAAGGATATCGAATACGTTTTTCCCCTGCTCTTTAGCCCAGGCAGCAATCTCGGCCATAATACTGCAGGAAGATACTGCATCTTTATCACGGGTAAAATCACCTGGCATGTAACCAAAAGATTCCTCGCCGCCACCAATGTAGTTTTTATCAGGATTCTTTCTGATCACGTCAGCAATCCATTTAAATCCTGTGTAAGCATCAAAACATTGTACTCCATTTTGCTCCGCTACATCCTTGAATAGTTCTGTTGTAACAATAGTTTTTACTACATAATCGTTACCAGTTAACAGTCCAAGTTCTTTTCTTCTTCTAATTAAGTAGTAATTAAAAATAAGAGCAGTCTGATTTCCATTTACAATTTCCCACTCGCCTTTATCATTAGTTGCTGCAATGCCCAAACGGTCACCATCCGGGTCACAAGCCATCACCAAATCAGCATTAATTTCTTTGGCTTTATCAACAGCCATTTTAAGAGCTTCCGGTTCTTCAGGATTGGCTGACCATACAGTAGGAAAGTTACCATCTACAACATCTTGTTCAGGAATATGAATTACATTCTCGAAACCGTAATTTTTTAATGAAGCAGGAACTAGTTTTACTGTTGTTCCATGCAAAGGAGTAAAAACAATTTTTAAATCTTTTTGATTTTTAATCGCTTCCGGTGAAAGGCTTAATGTTTTAACTGTATCCAGATAAAGCTTGTCCATATCTTCTCCAAGCACTTCTATTAAAGCAGGATTACCTTCGAATTTGATTTCTTCAAGTTTTACCGCCTTAACCTCAGCAATTACATTTTTATCGTGAGGAACAACCAACTGAGAACCGTCTTCCCAATATGCTTTGTATCCATTATATTCTTTAGGATTGTGTGAGGCGGTTATAATCACACCCGATTGACAGCCCAATTGACGAATTGCAAAAGACATCTCAGGCGTTGGTCTTAAATCTTCAAAAATATATGCTTTAATACCGTTTGCCGAGAAAATATTGGCAACAGTATCAGAGTATAATTTGCTGTTGTTACGACAATCATATCCAATGCAAACAGAAAGATTATCTTGTCCGGCAAATACTTTGTTGATATAGTTTGCCAATCCTTGGGTGGCGGCTCCAACAGTATAAATATTCATTCTATTTGTTCCCGGCCCCATTTTGCCTCGTAATCCTCCGGTTCCAAATTCAAGATCTTTATAAAAAGAATCTATTAAATCAGTTTTATCTTCTTTCTCTAATAATGATTTTACAGCATCCTTTGTTTCCTGATCGTAGTTCCCCTCAATCCAGATTTTGGCTTTTTCATTTACTATTTCAAAAATCTCAGTTTTGTTCATCTTTGACACTATTTCTTTTGGTTAACTATTCCGTAATTCTTTTAATACAATGTTCAATTCTGCTTCTCCAGTGTGGTATTTCTATCGTAAAAATATGTTTAATTTTCGATTTATTCAAAACGCTGTAGTGAGGCCTTTTTGCAAGGCATTGAAAATCCATGCTTTCAATGCTGTTAATTTTACATTTATTTTTCGACGTGTTTTGTATTTCTGTGGCAAAATCGTACCAGCTGCAAACGCCTTCGTTGGAGTAATGGTAGGTTCCAAAATCATTAAATTTACTATTTTTATCAATACTCTCAATAATTTGAATGATTGCAGAAGCTAAATCATGTGCATAGGTTGGTGTTCCTATTTGATCGCTTACAACGCCTAATGAATCTTTTTCTTTCCCCAGCCGAAGCATGGTTTTTAAAAAATTCTTACCGAAGGGGGAGTATAGCCATGAGGTACGTATTATGATGTGTTTTTTGCAGGTGTTTCGAACATTTTCTTCTCCTTCAAATTTTGTTCTGCCGTAAACTCCCATTGGTTTTGCTTTTTGATCCTCAGAATAAGGAACCGAATTGTCGCCAGAGAACACATAGTCGGTAGAAATATGAATTAAAGTGATGTTATTCTGAGAAGTTGCTGTAGCCAGGTTTTTTACAGCATCAGCATTTATCAATCTGGCAGCATCCTCATTTTCTTCTGCCTGATCAACATTTGTGTAGGCGGCGCAATTAACAATGTAGGCGATTTGTTTATCCTTGAGGTAATTGCTTATTGCATCCAAAGAGCTGATGTCCAATTCTTCAATATCCGTAAAGAAAAACTGAAGATTGCTAAACTTTGCCGATAGCTCTTTTATCTCAGTACCCAACTGCCCGTTAGAGCCTGTAATTAGGATTTTTGTCATGCTCATTTGCTGTATTTAAAATTCTTTTCAGCTTCTTTGAAATTTGGATATACTTTATCCTTTGGGGATATGATAGCTTTGCCCGGCTCTATTCTCCAATTTATATTTAAGAATGGATCGTTGAAGTTAATTCCTCTTTCTGCTTCAGGATTATAAAAATTATCGCATTTGTAAATGAAGGTCGCAGACTCGCTTAAGACAGAGAATCCGTGTGCAAATCCCTTTGGAATTAGAAATTGAATTTTATTATCCGCAGACAATTCAATGCCACTCCATTGCCCGAAAGTTGGAGAATCTTTTCTTAAATCAACAGCAACATCAAACACTTTACCTTCTATTACGCGTACCAATTTTGTTTGAGAGTAGGGAGCCAACTGATAATGAAGCCCTCTTATTACTCCATGTCCGGATTTTGATTCATTATTTTGAACAAATGACAAGTCAAGACCTTTTTCCCGGAAAATCTTTTCGTTGTAGCTTTCGAAAAAATATCCTCGTTCGTCTTCAAAGACTCTTGGTTTGATTATTAATAAATCGGGAATTTTGGTTTTGATAATTTCCATGTTAGCTGCACTGCTTATTGATGTTTTCATTGGCTACCATCATCAAATATTCTCCGTATTGATTTTTGAGTAATGGTTGAGCTAATTCAATTAGTTGTTCTTTGTTTATGAATCCGCTTCGGTAAGCAATCTCTTCCAAACAGGCAACTTTTAATCCTTGTCGTTGCTCTATTGTAGCAATGTAATTGGATGCCTGAAGCATGCTGTCATGTGTTCCCGTATCCAACCAGGCAATTCCACGCCCTAAAACCTGAAGCTTAAGATTGTTTTCTTTTAAATAGATGAGGTTTAGATCTGTTATTTCGAGTTCTCCGCGTTTTGATGGTTTTAAAGACTTGGCCTTTTCAACCACAGTATTGTCGTAAAAATACAAGCCGGTTACTGCATAGTTGGATTTAGGATGTTTAGGTTTTTCTTCCAGACTTTTCACTTTGCCATTCTCATCAAAATCGGCAACACCATATCTTTCCGGATCTTTCACATGATAGCCAAATACCAGTGCTCCTTCGGTTAGTTTTGCCGAAGCGGTAAGTTGTTTGCCAAATTCATATCCGTAATACAGATTGTCGCCCAATATCATACAAACAGGACTGTTTCCGATAAACTCTTCACCAATAATAAATGCTTGTGCTAATCCATCCGGTGAAGCTTGTTCTGCATACGAAAGGTCAAGACCGAACTGGTTCCCATTTCCAAAAAGATCTTTGTACAGAGGTAAATCTTTTGGAGTAGAAATAATTAGAATTTCCTTTATTCCTGCAAGCATCAAAACGGAAAGAGGGTAGTATATCATTGGTTTGTCGTAAACCGGAATGATTTGTTTCGAAATGCTTTTTGTAATCGGATAAAGCCTTGTGCCCGAACCTCCGGCCAATATGATTCCTTTCATTTAGTGTGTTGGTTTTATTGATAATAAGTTATCAAAATACGAAATAGTTCGAAGTAAACCTTCATTTAACTGGATTTTTGGTTCCCAATTATTCAATTCCTTTTTTGCAAGACTAATGTTTGGCTGTCTTTGCGAGGGATCATCTTTTGGTAAGGGTAAATAAATGATCTTAGAGCTTGAATTGGTTAGTGCAATTACTTTTTGAGCCAATTCCAAAATTGTAAACTCATTTGGGTTACCAATATTCACAGGGCCAATAAATTCTTTTCTTGAATCCATCATTCTAATCATACCTTCCAAAAGATCATCAACATATTGAAAACTTCTGGTCTGCAAACCATCACCGAAGAGAGTGATATCTTCGCCTTTTAGTGCCTGAACAATAAAATTCGAAACAACACGGCCGTCATTTGGGTGCATGTTGGGGCCGTAAGTGTTGAAAATACGCACAATTTTTATTGCAACATTGTTTTGTATATGATAATCCATAAACAAGGTTTCGGCACAACGCTTTCCTTCATCGTAGCAGGAACGAATGCCAATTGGGTTTACATTTCCCCAATAGTCTTCTGTTTGCGGATGAATTTCAGGATCGCCGTAAACTTCACTTGTTGATGCCTGAAGAATTTGAGCGTTTATTCTTTTGGCGAGTCCAAGTAAATTTATTGAGCCCATTACCGAAGTTTTGGTCGTCTTAATTGGGTTGTATTGGTAGTGTATCGGAGAAGCAGGACAGGCCAAATTGTAGATTTGATCTACTTCGGCATAGTATGGTTCTGTAATGTCGTGACGAACAAGCTCAAAATACGGATTGTCTGTTAAATGAGCAATATTCCTTTTTGAGCCTGTAAAATAGTTGTCCAAACAGATCACATCATTGCCTTCGTTAAGTAATCTTTCGCAAAGATGGGAGCCAATAAATCCGGCGCCTCCGGTAATCAAAATTCTCTTCATAGTTTAACTCCTTTGGTCTTATTTGTTTACACAACAGCTTCTTTTTTAATGATTTCTCTTCCAATAGAATAATAGGTGTAGTTCAGTTCTTTCATTTCAGAAAGGTCATAAATATTTCGTCCGTCGAAAATTAATTTTTCCTTCATCAATTTTTCCATCACTTTAAAGTTTGGAAGTCTGAATTCCGACCATTCAGTAACTATTAGTAAAGCATCGGCATCAATTAAAGCTTCGTATTGGTCTTTGGCATAGCTGATTGTGTCGCCAATTTTCCGATGGCATTCTTTTGCAGCAACAGGATCATAAGCAATTACTTCTGCTCCTTCACTTAAAAGTTTGTTGATAATAACCAATGATGGAGCCTCTCTCATATCATCAGTGTTTGGTTTGAATGATAAACCCCAAAGAGCAATTTTTTTGCCCCTTAAATCTCCATCAAAATGCGCCATCATCTTTTTGTACAGCACGCTTTTCTGGCGGTTGTTTACCAATTCAACAGATTTTAAAATTTCAAGAGGATGTCCCTTTTGTTCCGCTGTTTTAATAAGAGCCTGAACGTCTTTTGGAAAACAGGATCCGCCATATCCTGTGCCTGGATAGATAAATTTATTTCCAATACGGCTATCTGATCCAATACCACGGCGAACGTTATTTACATCAGCTCCTACAATCTCGCAAAGATTGGCAATGTCATTCATGAAAGAGATTTTTGTTGCCAGCATTGAGTTAGCAGCATATTTTGTCATTTCTGCCGAAGGAATATCCATAAAAATTACCGGATGATTATTCATTAGAAATGGCTTGTAGAGTTTGGTCATTACTGCCTGAGCTCTTTCCGATTCTGTTCCAATTACCACTCTGTCAGGTTTTAGAAAATCGTCAATTGCAGCTCCTTCTTTTAAAAATTCCGGGTTCGAAGCAACGTCAAATTGAATATCAACATTTCGGCTTGTTAGCTCGTTTTTAAGGGCGGCTTTAACTTTTTCAGCAGTTCCAATTGGTACGGTACTTTTAGTAACAACTACAAGGTAGTGATCAATGTATTGTCCAATTTCTCTTGCTACACCAATTACGTATTGAAGATCTGCACTTCCATCTTCGTCTGGTGGGGTGCCAACAGCAATAAAAACGGCATCAGCATCAGAAATACTATCTTTTAAACTATTTGAAAAAAACAATCGGCCTTTTTCCATATTACGTTTTACCATTGGCTCCAAGCCAGGCTCGTAAATTGGAATAATACCTTTATTTAAATTGTCTATTTTAGTCTGATCTACATCAACGCATGTGACAGTAATTCCCGTTTCTGCAAAGCAAGTTCCGGAAACTAAACCTACATAACCGGTACCAACAATAGTAATGTTCATTTCGTTCGTTTTAGAGTTTTATTTGGATGGCGTAAATTATGATGTAAATAAAGCGAAATTAATTCACTAATAAAATGATTTTGATGGCTGATTTTAGAGCATTGGGACATCTTATATCACTAAAAAGAATTGTTGTGAAAAAGAATAGGGATACCAAATTAACAGCATCCCTACGTTAGTATATATTCAACTTATTAATGCTGATCTAGTTCGATTTCTTCACGTATTTAGTTAAGATCACAATCTGCTGTCCTTCTACACGGCCTTCAATATGTTCTGCGTTATCTGCTACCAGAGAGATATTACGAACAGCAGTTCCACGTTTGGCTGTAAAACCACCACCTTTTACATTTAAATCCTTGATTAGGGTAACTGTATCGCCAGCTTGCAGTTGTGCTCCGTTACTATCGATATGTTTTACTGCATCTTCGTCGTTATCGTCTTCGCCGGTTGCTTTGGCCCATTCTAAAGTTTCCTCGTCCAGATAAAGCATATCCAGTAAATCTTGCGGCCACCCTTCTGAGCGCAATCTGTTTAGCATGCGCCAAGCCATTACCTGAACAGCAGGAACTGTGCTCCACATGCTGTCGTTTAAGCAACGCCAATGGTTGGCATCTGCTAGTTCCGGGTTTTCAATTTGAGAATGGCAGGTCGCACAAACCAATATGTTTTTATCGGCAGTTCCATTTGTTGGAGAGACTTCGTATGCTTTTAAATCTTCTTTTGCACCACACAATTCGCAAAGGGAACCGCTTCTGCTATGTAATTCTTTTTCAATATTCATTTTCTTATTGTTTAATTTGTGTCTGTTGAACAATCTTTTTTCTTAGATTGACCATCTCGATTTACCAGAGCACAAAGTTAAACGAGTTTATTTAAAATATAAATAGTGTGTCGAAATAGTTTTGGTTAAAGAGCTTAATGATTGTGATTATTTTAATGGATTTCCTGAAAAAATAGCTGTAACTTATATATTTCTCAGAATAATTGTATACTTTTGCACCGAATTTTATATATAATGTCTAATTTATTAGTGAAAAGTAATTAAACAAATGATTGAAGAAAACAAAAAAGTAGACAGTTCTGCTCCAGATGCAGAATTTGATTGGGATGCGTTCACAAGTGACGAAGGTTTCGCTGGTGGAAACAGAAAAGATTTAGAAGAAATGTATGATAAAACTTTATCTACCATTTCTGAAAAAGAAGTAATTGATGGTACAGTTATTTCAATGAACAAAAGAGAAGTTGTAATCAATATTGGTTACAAATCCGACGGTATTGTCAGCTTAAACGAATTCAGATATAATACTGAATTAGCAATTGGTGATACAGTTGAAGTTTATGTTGAAAATCAAGAAGACAAAAAAGGACAGTTAGTTCTTTCACACAAAAAAGCTCGTGCGTTACGTTCATGGGATCGTGTTAACGCGGCTCTTGAAAAAGACGAAATTATTAAAGGTTACATCAAATGCCGTACTAAAGGTGGTATGATCGTTGATGTATTTGGAATCGAGGCTTTCTTGCCAGGATCTCAAATTGATGTTAAGCCTATCCGCGACTACGATGTATTCGTTGGAAAAACTATGGAATTCAAAGTTGTGAAAATCAACCACGAATTCAAAAATGTTGTTGTATCTCACAAAGCTCTTATCGAAGCTGAATTGGAACAACAGAAGAAAGAAATTATCGCTAAGCTTGAAAAAGGTCAGGTTCTTGAAGGAACTGTTAAAAACATCACTTCTTACGGTGTGTTTATTGACTTAGGTGGAGTAGATGGTTTGATCCATATTACTGACCTGTCATGGGGTAGAGTAACTCACCCAAGCGAGATTGTTGAATTAGATCAGAAATTGAACGTTGTTATCCTTGATTTTGATGATGATAAAAAACGTATCGCTCTTGGTCTAAAACAATTAACTCCTCATCCATGGGATGCTCTTGATGCAGAAATGAAAGTTGGCGATAACTTGAAAGGAAAAGTTGTTGTTATGGCTGATTATGGTGCATTTGTTGAGATCGCTACTGGTGTTGAAGGATTAATTCACGTATCAGAGATGTCTTGGTCACAGCATTTGAGATCTGCTCAGGATTTCATGAAAGTTGGAGACGAGGTAGAAGCTCAAATCTTAACATTGGATCGCGACGAGAGAAAAATGTCTCTTGGTATCAAGCAATTGAAACAAGATCCTTGGGAAGGAATTGAGGCTAAATATGCTGTTAACTCTAAGCACACTGCTAAAGTTCGCAACTTCACTAATTTTGGTGTATTTGTTGAAATCGAAGAAGGTGTTGACGGATTAATTCATATTTCAGATCTTTCCTGGACTAAGAAAGTGAAGCATCCAGCTGAATTTACTACTATCGGTGCTGAAATTGAAGTTGTTGTTCTTGAAATAGATAAGGATAACAGAAGATTAAGTTTAGGACACAAACAATTGGAAGAAAATCCATGGGATGTATTCGAAACAATCTTTACAACCGACTCAGTTCACGAAGGAACTATCGTTGATATTTTCGAAAAAGGTGCTGTAATTGCTCTTCCTTACGGAGTGGAAGGATTTGCAACTCCACGTCACCTTGTGAAAGAAGATGGCTCGCAAGCTAAAGTTGAAGAAAAATTAACTTTCAAAGTTATTGAATTTTCAAAAGCAGCGAAAAGAATCATTCTTTCTCACTCAAGAACTTTCGAAGATGAGAAGAAAGCTGACGAGACTGCGAAGAAAAAAGAAGTAGCAAAAATCGCTAAAAAAGGAGTTAAAAAAGTGAAAGATTCACTAGAAAAGACTACCTTAGGTGATATATCAGAACTAGCTGCTTTGAAATCGCAAATGGAAAGCGACGAAGTTGGCGAGAAATAATTAAAAATTAAGTAATTATGGATTTCAAGATTGACAAGAAAGATGGTTATACCCTTGTACAGGTATTGAAAGACAAGTTGGATACCCACATTGCTCCTGCTTTAAAATCAGAATTGGTTTTAATTTCCGGAAATGGTGAGAAAAGTATCCTTTTGGATTTAACTCCTTGTACATATTGTGATTCGTCTGGTCTTAGTGCAATACTTGTAGCCAATAGGTTGTGTAAAAATGCTAATGGAACATTTGTGCTTCATGGCCTGCAGCCTGCTGTTGAACGATTAGTTTCAATTTCTCAGTTGGATTCGGTTCTAAATATTTCTTATAATATGGATGATGCTGTTTCAACGATGAAAGGTCAAATTGAATTAAACAAATAGTTAGTGAAATTTGAAGTAACAATCTTAGGCAGTAACTCTGCTTTACCAACTACCAAAAGATTCCCAACCGCTCAAGTACTCAATGTACTTGAGCGGTTTTTTTTAATAGACTGCGGAGAGGGAACACAAATTCAAATGAAGCGGTTCAGAGTTCCGATGAGCCGAATCAACCATATTCTAATTTCGCACATGCATGGCGATCATATCTTTGGATTGATTGGTTTGCTGTCTACTTTCTCGCTTCAGGGACGAAAATCGGATCTTCATATTTACGGTCATAGTAAATTGGAAAGATTCATTCAGTTTCAATTGGAACTGTTGGAGACGAAACTTGATTATCAGATTTTTTATCATACCATTTTTGGAACCGAAATTCAAACCTTATTTGAGGATGATTCTGTAATTGTACAGTCATTTCCTTTAAAACACGGTGCAATGCCTTGTGCTGGATTTCTGTTTAAAGAAAAGGAAAGACTTCGGACTTTAAAATCGGATATGCTGACTTTTTATAATATTCCTATTAAAAACAGGCATGCTATTAAGCAAGGCGAAGATTTTATTCGTGAAGATGGAGAGGTGGTTCCGAATAAAAAGTTGACAAACGATCCGCTAAAAGTAAGAAGTTACGCTTTTTGTACAGATACGGCGTATTTGCCAAAAATTGCACCAATAATTGAAGGTGTCGATTTATTGTATCATGAAGCAACATTTTTAAAGGCAGAAGAAAAGCGGGCAAAGAAAACCTACCATTCAACCGCAGAACAAGCAGCGAAAATCGCTGTAGAAGCTAATGTGAAAAAATTACTAATTGGTCATTTTTCTGCTCGTTTCGAGGATTTAAAAGAACATCTAAAAGAGGCAAAAGATGTTTTCCCAAATTCAGCACTGGCCGAAGATGGGAAAAAGTTTTTTGTGGAACTTGGTAGGGATTAATCATATTACAATCAAGTTTTTTTTTACTTTAGCAGTTCATAAAATTTAAAATAGACACACAAATGAAGCGATTACTATTTATTGGCTTGGCTTTTGCCCTTTGCTCATCAGCAATGGGACAGCAAAAGCAAGATAAATCGAAATTTCAGGAATACAAACCTGGCTATTATCAAAATTCGATTCTGAAGGACATTCGTAATGTGGATGAGCAATTGGAAAGTAAAGATGTTGACAAAAAATTCTTTATGGATCAAAGCTCATATGAATTGCCCAATAAAGTATCATTGTATAAAAACAATACGGAATGGGCACAACCGACACTTTCGCAGGGAAATACCGGAACATGCTGGTGTTTTTCCACCACTTCATTTTATGAATCGGAAGTGTATCGTTTTCACAAAAAAGAAGTAAAAATTTCTGAGCTGTATACAGTGTATTGGGAGTACGTTGAAAAAGCCCGTCGTTTTATTCAGGAAAGAGGAGATTCTCATTTCGAAGAAGGTGCCGAAGGTAATTCTGTTGCCCGAATATGGAAAGAGTACGGAGCATGCCCTGAGAGCGAGTTTACGGGCTTGTTGAATGGTCGTAAATTCCATACTCATGCGAAGATGTATAAGGAAATGATGGATTTTCTGAATGGATTAAAGCAAAGTAATGCATGGAATGAGGGGGAAGCTCTTTCAACGATCAAATCGATCATGAATCATTATTTAGGAACACCTCCTTCAAAATTTACAGTGGAAGGAAAGGAATATACACCACAAACTTATCTTGCTGATTATCTGAAATTAAATATGGATGATTATGTGGAAATTCTTTCGTACAAACAAGAGCCATATTGGGAACAGGTTGAATACAAAGTGCCTGACAATTGGTGGCATTCTAAAGAGTATTACAATGTTCCTTTAGATGATTATATGACTGCTGTAAAGAAAGCTGTTCGTAGTGGTTACACAATGAGTATTGGTGGAGATGTTTCTGAGGCCGGCTTCTTAAGAACAACGAATTGTGCCATGGTTCCATCATTTGATATTCCTTCGGAGTACATTAATGATGATGCGCGTCAGTTACGTTTTTCGAATGGTTCTACGACCGATGATCATGGAATGCATTTGGTGGGTTACTATGTTGATAAGGAAGGTAAAGACTGGTATTTGATTAAAGATTCAAGTTCGGGGTCAAGAAATATTGATGAAAACTCAGCTGAATTTGGATATTATTTCTTCCATGAAGATTACGTGAAACTTAAAATGATGGGATTTACAGTTCATAAAGATGCAGTGAAAGACCTTCTGAAAAAATTTAAGTAATTTACAAACCCCTAAGATTTTCTTAGGGGTTTTGGTTTAACTGAAATAATTAATGGAAACTACCTTTGTGTCGATTTTAGGTTTTGCTGCAGCTTTCTGTACTACCGTTTCATTTATCCCGCAAGCATTACGTGTTATTAAAACGAAACAAACGAAAGATTTGTCTTTGGTAATGTATTCCATGTTTAATATTGGAATACTTATGTGGTTGATTTATGGGGTGTTGATAGATGCCTGGCCAGTTATAATTGCAAATGTTATTACTCTTGGTTTGACCTTAATAATTTTGGTATTGAAGATAAAGTACAAATAGATTTGCAATCAGGTGTTTTTTGATTCGCGTATTCAAATAATGTAGTTTACGAGAACAAAATTTGTATATCTTTGTACGCCAAATAGGATTACTGAACAACCCCCTCAATTTATAGATTTTATGCAGGAAAAAATTCTGATTTTAGATTTTGGCTCACAATATACACAGTTGATTGCCAGACGAGTTCGTGAATTAAACGTTTATTGTGAAATTCATCCCTTTAATAATCCTCCCGTTATCGATGAATCGATTAAAGGAGTTATTCTTTCTGGAAGTCCGTTTTCTGTTCGTGACGAAAAGGCTCCGATTCCAAATTTATTAGAAATAAAAGGTAAACTTCCACTTCTGGGAGTTTGTTATGGTGCGCAGCATTTGGCTCATTGTTTTGGTGGAGAAGTTATGGCTTCTAATAAACGTGAATATGGTCGTGCCAATCTTACTTCTGTAGATAACAGCAACGAATTATTGAAAGGCATTAGCTTGAATTCGCAAGTGTGGATGTCGCATGGTGATACCATTGAGAAAATGCCTTCAAATTTTAAAGTAATTGCAAGTACTTCGGATGTAGAGAATGCCGCATTTGCGATTGAAGGTGAGACAAGCTTCGGAATTCAGTTCCATCCTGAAGTGTATCACACAACAGAAGGAAGTATTCTGTTGAAGAATTATATCGTAGATATTTGTGGTTGCCACCAGAATTGGACACCTGATGCATTTGTTGAAACAACAGTTGCTGAATTAAAAGAAAAGCTGGGTAATGACAGAGTAATTCTTGGCTTATCGGGAGGTGTTGATTCAACGGTAGCAGCTATGTTGGTACACAAAGCAATAGGTAAAAACCTGTATTGTATTTTTGTTGATAATGGTTTGTTGCGTAAGAATGAGTTTGCCGATGTATTAAAAAAATATGAAACTTTAGGATTGAATGTGATTGGTGTTGATGCGGGAGAGAAATTTATTTCTGCACTGGCTGGTGTTACCGATCCTGAAACTAAGCGTAAAATAATTGGTAATGCCTTTATTGAGGTTTTCGATGAAGAATCTCATAAAGTTGAAAATGCCAAATGGTTAGGACAAGGAACTATTTATCCTGATGTTATTGAATCAGTATCGGTATCCGGAGGACCGTCGCAAACCATTAAGTCTCACCATAATGTTGGGGGATTACCTGATTTTATGAAATTGAAGGTGGTTGAGCCATTAAAGTTGCTTTTTAAAGATGAGGTTCGAAGAGTAGGAAGAAGTATGGGATTGGAAGATAAATTTATTAGTCGTCATCCATTTCCAGGACCTGGTTTGGGAATTCGTATTTTAGGTGATATTACTGCTGAAAAAGTTCGTATTCTTCAGGAGGTTGATCACATCTTTATCTCAGGATTGGTAGAAGATGGATTGTACGATGAAGTTTGGCAGGCAGGAGTGATGTTGTTGCCGGTTCAGTCTGTTGGTGTTATGGGAGATGAGAGAACTTATGAAAGTGTTGTTGCCTTAAGGGCTGTTGGGTCTACAGATGGAATGACAGCAGATTGGTCACATTTGCCTTATGAATTTCTTGCAAAAATTTCGAACAAGATTATTAATGGAGTGAAAGGTGTCAACAGAGTTGTTTATGACATAAGCTCAAAACCACCGGCAACTATCGAGTGGGAATAATACTCTACAGTAAAGGCTAAAATATATATATTGCAACGCAATATCTTCGACTGAAGGTATTGCGTTTTATTTTAATTGAAATGTTAGGATTTGAATTGATCTTGGTTGTCAAGATAAAATTTGCGGGTATTCTCAATATCAGTAATTAATTGATTTAATTTTTGAACTGATAATTCCTGATCGTTATCTAAAATATGTTTTTCCAATTCGATAATAGTAGTTCTTGCAGCTTCCATAGAGAAGTTTGCCAATACTCCTTTTAGTTTATGAGCAGCATCCTTTGCAAGTTTAAATTCCCCGTTATTTAAAGGAGTTTGAATGTCATTGATTCGGGATTTCCAAATTTCAAAAAACTTTTCGATTACTGTTTGTATAAATTCACGATTGTTGTCAACCCGTTTAAAAAGATCTTTGAAATTAATAATAGCGACTTTTTGATCACCTCTTTTTATTTCTTTTGGAAGATCGATTAGTTTCAGTATCAGTGATTTTAAATTGAGATTTTCTGGAAAGAACAGTATTTTATTGTCTTTGCAAAGCTGCTCTTCTTCAGGATTAGTGGTAATAATAAGAAGCTTATTGTTTTTTGGAATAGTATTTGCAGAGTAGCTTTTTACAGATTTAACAGACTGATTTAATTCAATAGCATTTTGGTCATCTAACTGATATTTTGAGATAATTAAATCAAAATTTTCATCGATGATTAATTCAATTGCTTCCTGTCCTGTGTTACAATTTTCAAAAGCTATTTGAGTCATTGAATCAATGTTCAGTGAATTATGAAAACCAATTAAAAGTATGTTCGGTTTATGTTTCATATTTGTATTTTACAATACCTGTATTTCTTATAAAAATTGTATCTTTCGGTGACTTTTTGAAATTTAAAATCAATTTGCGCAAAATTTATTAAAAAGCATAATTTATATGAGTAGTAAGAAATTATTTTTGAGGAACGTGGTTTCTATCTGTTTAGTCGGCCTGTTTATGTATGTCGGTGGACTTAAGGCTCAATCAGTAAAGAATCAAGCGATAAAATATCAAAATTTGTTGGCATTAATCGATGCATTCTATGTTGATACAGTTAGTCTTGATCGATTAACAGAAGATGCAATTGTTAAAGTGTTGTCTGAATTAGATCCGCATTCGGTTTATATAAGCAAAGATGAGATTCAGGAAATGAATGAACCATTGCAGGGAAGTTTTAGTGGAATTGGCATCCAATTTAATATTTTGAGAGATACATTAATGGTTGTAGCAACCATTCCTGGTGGTCCGTCAGAAAAGGTTGGTTTACGTGCCGGCGATCGAATATTAAAAATTGATAACGAAAATGTTGCAGCTGTTGGATTAAAAAATAATGATGTTCGTAAAAGCCTGCGTGGTGATAAAGGAACAATTGTTAGTCTTGTTGTAAAGAGGAAGCGCGAAAAAGAATTGATTGATTTTGTAATAACAAGAGATAATATTCCTATCCATAGTTTGGATGCATCTTACATGATTAATAATCAGATTGGTTACGTCAAACTTAATCGATTTGCTGCAACAACTTCGGAAGAATTTATGGAAGCTTTAATTAAATTAAAGGCTGAAAATATGCAGGATATGATTCTCGATCTAAGAGGTAATGGTGGAGGTTATATGCAGGCTGCAATTGAAATTGTTGATCAATTATTCGAAGCTGAGCAATTAATTGTTTATACTCAGGGTTTAACAAATCCAAGAAGGGAAAATATATCTACTGCCAAAGGTATTTTTAAAAATGGGAAAGTTGTTGTGCTTCTTGATGAAGGATCTGCATCTGCATCGGAGATTGTAGCAGGGGCAATTCAGGATTGGGACAGAGGCTTAATTCTTGGCCGCAGATCTTTTGGAAAAGGTTTGGTACAACGTCAGTTTCCATTGTCCGATGGATCTATGATTCGTCTTACCACAGCTCACTATTATACTCCGACAGGAAGATGTATTCAAAAGTCGTATGAAAAAGGTTTAGAGGATTATCATCTGGATATATTGAACAGATATAAATCAGGCGAAATGATAAGTGCAGATAGTATACACTTTCCAGATTCGTTAAAGTATAATACATTAGTGAAAAATAGAATCGTTTATGGAGGAGGAGGTATTATGCCTGATATTTTTATACCTATTGATACAACGGCTAATTTTAAATATTTCAATTTATTGGTTCGGAAAAATGTAGTTTATCCTTTTGTTGTGAATTATATGGATAGGAATTTGAAGAAGTTGAGAAATAAATATGCAAACTTTGAAGATTTTGATAAAAACTTTGAAGTCAGTGAAGAGATGCTTCAAGAGATCGTTTCTATGGGAGAAAAAGAGGGGATAGAGAAAAATGAAGAGGATTATCTTGCTGTTGTTGATGATTTGAAGCTTCATGTAAAAGCACTTTTGGCCAGGGATTTATGGGAGAGTTCTGAGTATTATAAGGTCGTAAATAAGAAAAATGATTTTATATTAAAAGCGGTAGAGGTTTTGAGTAATCCAAAGATCTATCAGAAAGAATTAGCGAATGAATAAGTAATGATACTAAGCCGAAAGTTTAACTTTCGGCTTTTTTTATTAATATCTTCTCGAAAACCTATGTTTTTAAGAGCTAAAGATTAATTTTGTAGCCGAAATGCGGATCGAAAGCTTTGGTTTTTGAAATGAATAAGGAATTGTTTTTCTTGTAACCGTTATTTGAAATAATTAAGAGACATTAAAAAAAGAAAGTTTTGAAAACAGACTCGGGTAAATTCAGATTAATTGCAAAAACCTTTCAAGGGTTAGAGGAAGTATTGTTTCATGAGTTGGAACAATTAGGTGCAGAAGAGATTAGAATCTTAAAGCGAGCTGTGAGCTTTGTTGGAGATAAAAGCTTAATTTATAAAGCAAATCTTCATTTGAGAACAGCAACCCGGGTTTTGAAACCAATCCATAAATTTAATGCTAAGGACACAGATGAGTTGTACAAAGGGATTCAGGAGATAGACTGGAGCGAGTACATCACACATCGTGAAACAATTGCCATTGACAGTACTGTAAGTTCAGAAGATTTCAAACACTCTAAGTTTGTAACCTATCGTGTAAAAGATGCTATTGTTGACCAATTCTTCGACAAGATTGGAGATCGTCCAAATGTTCGGGTGGTTAATCCAACCCTAAGAATTAATATTCATATCGATAAAAATACCTGTACTGTTTCTCTTGATAGCTCCGGAGAATCATTACACAAAAGAGGGTATCGTGTTGCAGAAACAGCAGCTCCTCTTAATGAAGTTATGGCCGCAGGTATGATCTTGTTATCTGATTGGGATAAAAAAATGAATTTTATTGACCCTATGTGTGGTTCGGGTACCCTTTTAATTGAAGCCGCTCTTATTGCATATAATATTCCTCCTGGATTGTATCGTAAAGAATTTGCTTTTCAAAAATGGAAAGAATATGACGAAGATATGTGGGAAGATATCTATAACGAAGAAACTGAAGTAGAATTTGAAGGGAAAATAATGGGTTCAGACATTTCTGATAAAGCTGTTGAGATTGCCGAAGCAAACATTAGAAATGCGGGCTTGCGAAGAAAAATTGATTTGAAAATTACTCCATTCCAGCAATTTGTTCCACCTATAGAGAAAGGTTTGATGATTACAAATCCACCTTATGGTGAGAGACTGAAAATTAAGGATTTGGAAGGATTGTATTCTATGATTGGAGAGCGTTTAAAGCACAATTTTGCTGGATATGATGCATGGATATTGAGTTACTCTGAAGAGTGCTTCCATAGCATTGGATTGCGTCCTTCCCGAAAAATAACGCTGTTCAATGGTCCATTGGAATGTAAATTTCAAAAATATTCAATGTTCGACGGAAAAAAGAACGAAAGATATAAAAAGGAGTAATTAGGAAAATTGATTCCATATCTCATCAGCTCAACGATATTTTATTATATTTGTCCAGCGGGTAACAATAATTATATTATTTATGAACTTTGATCTAAACCAGTGGTATTCCGAAAAAATAGATGAAGATGCTATTTTCGACTATATGGGGCGGATTGAAGATGAGGATGTTACTGATATTTTACACTCGATTGAACAAATTTTGAAAGATAGAAATGAACCACCAAAGCTTTTCAAGAAAGTTTTTAATGTATTGGTTGAACTGGTTCAGAATTTACATCACCATGGTGAGGTTCCTTCTGAATTAGATGTTTCCTATGAAAAATTTGGTGTTTTAATTTTACGTGATGAAGGAAATCAGTACAGAATTTGTGCAGGGAATTTTATTAAAATTGATGGATTAAGACTTATTCGAGATAGAATTGATCAAATTAATACATTGTCTTCGACAGAAACTCAAAGTTTATATAGGATTATCTTAGAAAACGACCAATTCTCTGAAAAGGGTGGTGGCGGACTAGGAATGGTTGACATTGCAAGAAAGAGTGGCAATAATATGGAGTATCAGTTTTTTCAATACAACCCTAATTTTTTGTTTCTTGCTATAGATGTAATTATTTAATAACAATCAAAAATAGATTTTCATGAATTCACTTATTATAGAAGGTAGCCCTAAAACACCAAACATAAATTTTGATGGAGATGAAGGTTCTTTTTTAATTTCCGGGCGATCAATTCCAGAGAATTCCTTAGATTTTTATAAGCCAATTATTGAGTGGCTTGATACCTACATTAATGAACCAAAGGAAGCTACGATCGTAAATATTAGACTTGAGTATTTTAATACCAGCTCTTCGAAATGCTTGCTGGATGTCTTTAAAAAGCTTGAAGTTATATTTAAGCGTGGACAAAAGGTTGGAATTAACTGGTATTATGAAGCGGATGATGAAGATATGTTGGAGGCTGGTGAAGATTATCAGTCTATTATTAAGATTCCATTTACAATGATAGAAGAAGAATAGTATATTTTAAGATATATAAAAACCGCAAGTTTTCACTTGCGGTTTTTTTATGAATTGAAATCAGGCTTTTTTTGAATTTGATAAATCGATTTTTGAAGATTTATCGTTCGTATTTTTTCTTGTTAAATTTTTGATCAAAAACACCTAATAGTTTCTTGAATAAGCTATAATACAGAATAATATACAGCGAAAATGTCGAGAGCCAAATAACGATGATATTTACCCAGTAAGTGTCGAAATATTGTCCAAATACCCTTTTCTGAGGAGCATAAAAGTGTGCTTTAATAAAACTTCCTTCTGGATTCCTGTAAATAGGATCAATTTTTTGGAATAATTTCCCTTTGTATTCAATAATTCGTTCGATATCGTTCGAATTTCTAACAAACTCAGTAAGGCCATCATTCGTGTATGATTTTTTCATGTTCACAAATGCCTGCTTGTCTAAAAATCCTTTTTGCAACTTGGTTAAGCGTTCATCCTTTTTACGATTCGAGACGTTGTATAAATTGATGTAGTATCGGTTCAATTTACTAAAATACTCCCGAGTCGCTTTAATAACGTCAGCGTTTAATTTTTGAGGATTGAGTTGATCTAAGTTATCAAATGGAATTGCAATTTGATCAAGATCTTCTATCGAAAGTTCGTTATGAAGGAGTAATAAATTTTCGGCAAGTTCCTTCTTTTTATCTGGTAATTTAAGATATCGTTCGCTGGTATTTAATTTGTTCTTAAGTATAGGAAGCCAATAATTTTTACGATAATCTGCTTTACTCATTAACTTTTCGTAGACGTAAAAATTAGCCATATATTCGTTGTCTTTGTATTGTTTTACAGCTAAAGCTTCATAAGCCCAACGAGCAGTTATTATTTCACCATACCAGGGAATATTATTCGGTGTCGAAATGGTTGGATTAAGTTTATCAAATTTTACAATTATACCACTTAAAATTAGCTGTGGTATTAAGATAAAAGGAATTAAAATGTAAATGGTAATCACAGTTTTAAAACTGTCAGATATGATTAAACCAAGCATGTTCGCAAAACACCAGGCACTGAACAGAGCAAGCCAATATTCAAAAAACATTCCTTTAATTTCCAGAATAGAATTACCTATTATCGTAAATAAAAAGGCTTGAAAGGCTGATATGGAGAACAGAATAACAATTTTTGAAAGTAGATAACTAAACTTGCTTAAGTTTAAAAACCGTTCCCTTTTAAGAATTTTTCGATCTTTAATAATTTCCTCAGCACTAAGAGTTAAGCCAATAAACAGAGCAACGATTACCGACATAAAAAGATAAACGGGAAGGTTGCTGTTGTTACTAAATGTATAACCTAAATCATTGGCAACATCAATATTGTAAAATTTAATAATATAGCTTAAAAGAAATGCCAATAATGGTGTTTCAAATAAATTAATAAATAAGTATTGGCGGTTCGCCAGTTTGGAAATTACATCCCTTTTTACAAATACACTAAATTGTTTAAAGATATTTGGAATTTTGAATGTTACCGGAGGAAGTTCTGTTGTATCCTCAATAGACTTGTTCACACCGACATATTCGTGATATTTTTTATACCATTGAATTGGAGATACCTTTCTAACCTGTGTAGGATTACCGTATTCATCCAACACCTCAGATTCAATAATATTAAAAATCTGGTCAGCATCAACGTTACCGCATGATGAGCATTCACTCTCGGTGCGATTTGCCCGCATTGTTTGCGATTTGAAATAGGTTATCGCATCAAGTGGGTTCCCGTTAAAAATCAGATAACCACCAGTATCCAAAATTAACAAGCGATCGAACATTTTAAATATATCCGAAGACGGTTGATGTATTACGACAAAAATCAACTTCCCTTTTAATGCTAAATTTTTAAGAAGATCCATAATCTTTGCCGAATCTCTCGATGATAAACCTGAAGTTGGTTCATCAAGAAATAATACGGAAGGTTCACGAATCAATTCCAAAGCAATATTTAACCGCTTTCGCTGTCCGCCGCTGATTTTTTTATCCAATGGATTTCCCACTTTAAGATTTCGGGCATCGTACAAGCCTAGATCTTTAAGTAAGTTCAATACAATTCTAATTAGTTGAAAAGTACTGTATTTGTCGAAGCAAAGTTTGGCATTAAAATATAGATTTTCGAAAACGGTAAGCGATTCTATTAATAAGTCATCCTGCGAAACATGACCAACAACACCTTCCAATTGGGATTTATCGGCTACAATGTTGTATCCATTAATCTCAACAATTCCATCACTGGGATTTTCTGACCCATTTAAAACATTTAAAAGCGTTGTTTTACCTGCACCACTTGATCCGATAATGCCAACCATTTTTCCTGACTCTTCCTTGAAAGAAAGATCATGAATACCAATATTATTTTCTTTAAACCGGTATTCAATATTTTTGGCTTCGAATACAACCCTTTTGTGTTCCTGATCGCGATGAAAAGTAGTGGCAATATCACTAAAATAAATCGGATTAATTTTCGGGTTTCGGATGGATGAACCTTGAGTTAAAAGATGTACTCTTTCGGGATTAAGATTCTGCCCGTTCATGATTAGCTCTTCAATTCCCTTGAATCGCAACACGAACATATCTACTCGCTTAAGACGAAGAATTTTAATTTCACCTACGAAACCTTCAGCATAATAATGTTCTCCTACTTCAAATACTTTGTTCTCATTACTAACGGTAAGTAAGCGTACTGATCGGGTGATTTCATCGAAATCATTTAGAACAAAATTCTTTAATCGATCATAACTTCCAAGAGGAAGGTTAAAGGTTTCTGCAACAGTTTCAACAAATGCGAATTCTTGATCACTAATTTCTTTTTCCAATTTTAGGAATTCCAACAACTGAATGAGGACAATAACCTTTTGACGGACAATGAGTTCTTCGTTTATTTCGGTGCATATGCGAAGCACTCTCACCGAGCTTGCCGAAGTGTATTTTTTAATTTTTGTGGTTCTTGTAGTACGCTTCTGGTTAGCCTCATAGTGTTGATCATATAAGCTAAGATATTCCTCAGCAGTTTCTTGATCAAGTTGTTGCTTGAGATATTTGGAAACCATTCTTCGCCTTTCAATTGCTGAACTTTTTGGGTGAGCAATGATTGCAAATAGCTGCATTAAAGCCTTAAGAATTCGTTCACTCATAGAATGTGAAAGTTAGTGGTGTGTTGTGAGAAGAGGTGAACGGATATTATTGTTTAAATCCGATTAGGAGAAGGACAAATCCGGATGTTACTTCTTTCTGATTTAATTTGGCTTCAATGGTACAATTTATCGAGTTGGTAAATTGAAAATCCCAGTAAGGCGAGTTCTTATGATCCTTATTGGAAAAAAGCAAATGATTTTCCTCATCGTAAATTGAGAAGATTACATTTTTTTCCATTTTGCCAGTGGCTCCTACAATTCGGTAATAGTTATTGGCATAAAAGGTTGTGTGAAATTCAGCAACTTCACCACCTGATAGAAGGGCTTTATATTGTTGGCCATCGGATATAAATTCAGGTTCCAGATATTTTGTGCAGTTTTGCAATGTAATATCCGATTGCGCATTAGAGTGAAGGCTAAGACCTGTAAATAATAATATAAGAATAAGGGTATAGAAGCGATTCATAAGTCGTTTTTTTAAATGGATTACTTGATGATGTAGTTACGAATAACACTTACTTTATCAGTAATTGAAGCTAATTGTTCTTTATTCATCACCAATTCAGATTTGCTTTTTACAATTGTCAGTTTGTTTTTAGCATCAGTAATTGGAGGAATATATGTGTATTTATCTTCTATTTCATCAAATGTGTAGGCTAAATCGATCAATCGATCAACCAAAAAATAGAAGTCTTTAGATTCATTGGAATAGGGTACTAAAAGTTTTATTAAATTCTCAAGAGGTCTTTTCTGCTCTGAAATCCGGGTCATTAATTCTTTGTTTGGACTCGTCTTGATTTGTTGGGTTAGAATATAAACCGATTCTATCCAACCACCTGCTAAGATTAAAGCTCCGGTATTTTCTCTGTCATTGGCTTTTAAATAATTATCGATTTTACGATAGGTAGTACTTACAATAACGAGCAAAGAGTCTCTATTTTCAATATTTTTCTCAATACGTTCAATTGTAGGTTTATCCATTGCGTTGTATAATCCAATTTCCTGAGAAATGATTTTTAAAACCGCAAAATAACTTGCTGCATCCTGAGTTTGACGATAGATGTTAATGTATCCTAAATCAGATCCGTAAATGCCGAAATTTACAGCTTTACTAAAATTTTCAACATAGTCGCTTGCTTTGCTTGTGGTATGCAATAAATCTTTATTGTAAGGAATTCCCGATTGCTCAAGAAGCAATGAGATTTGATACGGAGATGGCAGACTGAAGAGAATATTATTGTATTTAAAAATATTCGCAGACTGATCTATATCTTCCATGATAGCAGCTTCTGCAGCGATCTCGTCAGCGGCAACATCATTCTCAGTCTTATTTTTGCGTAAAATAAAAAATGTTACGATTGCAGCAATAGAGATTAAAATAAGAAATTTAATACTGTTTGGTATTTTGTTCTTCGGCATATTGTATAACTTAAAATTTATTAAGCCAATTTAGAAAGAATAAACTACTTCTCAAAGCTTAGTGTATGCTACACTACTGATTCGTTTTGCGAATTTACTATTGATTGAGTTTTTCGATCTTACTTTGGATTTTGTTCAAAGTAATTGGTGATTGTCTCGGTTAATTATTCTTTCATTATTACTCTATTTCTACTAAAAAGGATACATTTGGAGACGAATTTTTTGAAAAGAAATATAACAACAACAAAAAACACTATGAAAAGAGTATTCCTTCTAACCTATTTACTAATCATTTGTGCCCTTTTTACTGCTGCAGATGCTCAAACAAAGAAATTGAGTATGGAAGACGCTATTTTGGGACAATGGGGAAAGTTTTATCCTGAAAATTTATCTCAATTATCGTGGAAAGGCGAAAGTAATCTGATATCCTATGTTTCAAACAATGAAATTATGGTGGCTGAACCAGATGAAGAGGCTAAAATTATTTTTACATTATCGGATTTAAATGTGATATTAAAATCGGCAGGAAACAAAGAATTAAGCAGATTGCCGCGGTTTTCATGGATAAGTAATGATGTGATTCAATATTATAATCAAGGTAATTTTATTCAAATCGATCTGCTCAATAAGAAGCTTGTGTCACAATTGAAAATTAACTCTAAGGCGGAAAATGCTGAATTTTGTGCTGTTAATTCATCTGTTGCATATACCATTGAGAATAATCTGTATATAAGCGGTGCAGATGGAAATGAAGTGGCTGTAACTTCGGATCAGGATAAAAATTTGGTTAACGGTCAGACGGTGAGCCGGAGTGAATATGGTATTAGTGATGGAATTTTTTGGGGACCAAAAGGAAAATGTTTGGCTTTTTATCGGAAAGATGAAAGTAATGTTACCACATTTCCATTATTAGATATCAACACACGGGTTGGCGATTTGAAGGAAATTAAATATCCGATGGCTGGCATGGGCAGCGAAACGGTGAGTTTGGGTATTTATAATCTGAAAGAGAAATCGACAGTATGGATTCAGCCTGATGATTTTGGAACGGATCAATATTTGACAAATATTACTTGGGGGTCAGATGGGAAATTTATTTACATTCAGGTTTTGAACCGTGCTTCGGATCATGCTAAACTGAATAAATACGAAGCAGCAACAGGTAAATTTGTAAAAACACTATTCGAAGAAAAAGATGATCGCTGGGTAGAACCTTCCCATGAATTGATTTTCTTAAAAAATAATCCAAATCAATTTATTTATCAGACCAATAACCGGGATGGTTTTAATCATGCTTATTTGTACGATACGGATGGAAAATTGATCAAACAATTGACATCAGGTGATTGGGAAATTACAGAAATTTTGGGTTTTGATAAATCAGAAAAGAACCTGTTTTTTGTATCAACGGAAGTGAGTCCTATTGAAAGACATGCATATAAATTGAATTTAAAAACGGGCAAGCGAATTCGCTTAACAACAGAGGAAGGAACTCATGCAGTTCAACCAAGTGCCGATGGTAAATTTATTATTGATAATTACAGCAGTTTAAATGTGCCGCGAAAAATCAATATTGCTGATGCAAAAGGCAAAGTGATAAAGGAATTGGTGAATGCTGAAAATAAGCTGACTGATCATGATTTGGGTGAAATAACTTTGGGTACCATAAAATCCGCAGATGAAAAAACTGATCTGCATTATAGAATGGTTAAACCAGCAGATTTCGATCCAAATAAAAAATATCCGGTGGTGGTTTACGTTTACGGGGGGCCGCATGCGCAATTGGTAACTGATAATTGGTTGGGAGGTTCCCGTTTATGGGAGCAATATATGGCTCAGAATGGCTATTTAATCTATGTTTTGGATAATAGAGGTTCAGCAAATAGAGGAAAAGAGTTTGAAGCCATTATCCACCGTCAGTGCGGTCAACCCGAAATGGCTGATCAAATGAAAGGTGTAGAGTTTTTAAAATCATTACCCTATGTTGATGCTGATCGTATTGGCGTTCATGGATGGAGTTATGGCGGTTTTATGACCATTTCCTTAATTACAAATTACCCGGATGTATTTAAAGTTGCTGTAGCCGGTGGTCCGGTAATTGACTGGAAATGGTACGAAGCGATGTACGGAGAGCGTTATATGGATACTCCGGAAGAGAATCCGGAAGGATATGCTATGACCTCCTTACTTGCAAAAGCAAAAGATTTGAAAGGAAAACTATTGATCTGTCAGGGCGCAATTGATAATACTGTGCTATGGCAGCATAGTTTAAATTTTATCCGGGAGTGTATTAAAAACAATGTTCAGGTTGATTATTTCCCTTATCCTTGTGCCGAGCACAATGTAAGAGGGCGTGATCGTATTCACTTAAAGCAAAAGGTGAGTAATTATTTTGATGATTATTTGAAATAAGAGAGGCTGGTTAGTTATAAAAATAAATAAATCGTCATTCCAATTCCGATATTTTTCGGCAATTTTGGGGTGACGGTTTTTTTGTTCCTGAAGTGTCACTCATTATGATTTTAAGTGTGTATACATTAAATAAAATATCAATTTGAAAACGCAAATCAATTATAGAAGTATCTGGAAAATAGCTTATCCTATTATTTTAGGAAGTGCAGCACAAAATATAATTGCTCTTACCGATACTGCATTTTTGGGGCACTTAAGTGAAACAGCTTTGGGGGCTGCGGCTATTGCAACAATATTTTATTTTGCGGTTGTAATGCTTGCCTGGGGGTTTGGATTGGGAGCTCAAATTGTTATTGCAAGAAGAGTGGGGGAAGGAAATCTCAAACTTGTTGGCAAAACCTTCGATCATGCTTTGTATTTTTTATTGTTTTTGGCGGTATTGCTGGTCGTTTTTATGGAATTACAAGCTCCGCCTATTCTGAAGACTATTGTGAAATCGAATGCAATATATAATGCCAGTATCGATTACATTTCTTACCGGGCGTGGGGAATCCTGTTTGCATGCGTAAATTTATTGTTCAGAGCTTTCTATATTGGAATCGCAAAAACAAAAATAATTGGCTGGAGTACCATTCTGATGGCAATTATTAATATCTTTTTCGATTATGTGCTGATATTTGGAGAGTGGGGATTTCCTGAAATGGGAATAAAAGGTGCAGCCTTTGCTTCTGTAATTGCCGAGTTTTGTGTTATGCTTGTTTTTATTGCCTATACTCTAAAAAGAGTACCTGTTAAGACTTATGATTTATTCGGTTTTGCAAAAATTGATTGGGAACTTTATTCGCGGCTAATTAAAGTATCTTTTCCCATGATGATTCAGAATTTTTTGGCTCTGTCGTGTTGGTTTGTTTTCTTTTTAATGGTAGAAAGAATGGGGCAGAGAGAGTTGGCAATTTCAAATATTATAAGAAGTATTTATGTTTTGATGATGGTGCCGGTTTGGTCTTTTGCATCAGCGGCTAATACTTTGGTGAGTCAGGTTATTGGGGAAGGACATTCGGCTGAGGTTATGCCGGTTATTTGGCGGACAATTAAGTTGTCCTTTCTTTCGGTTTTAATATTGGTTGGTATCTGTATTATTAATCCTGAATTAATAATTTCAATTTATACCGAAGAGCTGGGGTTGATTGCTGATACAAAACCGGTTTTGTACGTGATTTTTGGTGCAACTTTAATTTTTCCAATTGCAGTGACTCTTTTTCATGGTGTTTCAGGAACAGGAAATACTTTTCATGCTATGTTGATTGAGATTGGGGTTTTAGTATGCTATTTGGGTGGAGTCTATCTTTTAATAGCAGTTTTAAAATTACCAATTTCAGGAGTGTGGACTTCGGAGTATTTTTATGGCGGATTTCTTGGTTTGAGTTCCTGGTTGTACCTTAAATTCGTTAATTGGAAAGAAAATAAGATTTAAATTTTTAGAGAATAAGAAATTCCAAAGAACTATTCAAAAGGAATTACTTCTGGTTGAGAAACTCTAAAGTTGTTGAATTTAGGTCTTTCTTCTCCGGATAATTGATATTCGAACTGATTAAAATCGGAGGGCGCTTTTGGATAAAAAGCAAGGCGCAGCTGTATGGTTTTAAATACCAGATTTTCGTTGCGCAAACGAATACCAAATCCTACACCGTAATAGAATTTTTCCTTAAGAATGTTCTTTTTATTACTGCCTATAAATCCCATGTCGGCAAAAGAGTAAAAAGCAAAACGAAAACCCCCTAAAGTATAAGGTGTAAAGGCAACAGTTTCCAAATTAAGAACTAATTTCTGAGTGCCTGTTACATCTTCTTTTGAAAAACCTCGTATTCCTGTATCAGTAATTAAGCTTATGAATTCTTCTGGAAATCTTCTTATTCCCAGTGTATATTGCAAATCTGCAAAATTACGAAGACGAAGAGATCCGAGATTACGAATGCGACTGAAGAACTTTGTTTGACCAAGCAAGACACCCTGTTCAAACCTTTCTGAATTAAAATATCCGCCAAGCGCAACCCGGTTAAAGAAATAAGTTCTGCTTTTTTGAAGGTAAACTGCTTTTTGGAAATCAAAACCCAAATACCTTCTATAGGAGTATTCCCGGTCTTCGTACCCCATGGTAAGCTGTGCTAAAGAACCATATGGTATATCCTCAGTTCGTCCAAAATTGTAAATTAAATTACTCTTGTAATATTGAATTTGACTTAAGCTTAAACTAGCCAGATAGAGAATATTATTGTGGAAAAATTGATTTAGTGTTGGACCAACTTCAGGTCTTTCGAAAAATTCCCGACCCGATATTCTTCCTGTTATATATAATTTTCTTCGGGCAAATTGTTTTCCCGATTTAATCTTATAAGAACGCCCGAACCAAATATTTCCATAATTAAAATCCAAAGGTATTTCGTTAATAATCGGATCATCTTTTTGAATTTCGTCCGATCTCATGGTTTGCGAGAGGGTAAAGCCTCCGGCATATTTGGTATTGTAGGTTGCGAAACTTCGGTCCAAATCTATTTGAATAACCGATTTTTCATAAGTGTTTTGGTAGGTAAAAGTGGCATCAATATATGATTTTCGGATATTTCTAATTTTATATCTCCCTGTGTAACCATATTTCTGATCTTTATTTGAATCAAATTCAAAACTATTACTAAATTCATGTCCCAATCCGTAAAGATTTCGATTGTATATTTCAAAATCGGTAGAGGTTAGGGAGCCAAGCTTCATATTTGCTCCCCACGAAAACTGATCTTTAACCCATAATTGAAGATCGACTAATGTTTGTGAACCTAAAACAGGAACAACTCTGAAATAGGCATCCTTAATGTATGATAATTCACGGATTAAGCGTTCATTATCAGCCAGATTGTATGGATCTACATCATCACCTTCGTTTATTCGTAACAGTTTGCGTAAATGGTTTTTCCGACTGGTATTATGAAGTTTATTTCCGGTTGTTTCTATCCAGGTTGCTGCAACTTGAGTTGTATCATATAAAGTAGGCCCAAATGGTTTTAAAACCCGAACAGTAATGTTTCGTATTGTTTTACCTCGATACTGCACGAAAGCGGTTTCGCTGCGTTCTGTTTTTATCGTATCTGTTGGATTTAGTTTGTCGGGCGAGATAAAAAACAAATTGTATAATTCCTTGGTGAACTTACGCTTGCCGGCACCCTGCTGCAAAGAATTGTAAAATTTAGATCCATTTTTCGAATTGTTTTTAAAACGTTTTTCTCTTACGGTATCTAATAGAAAAATAATTGTATCTCTGGAAATGATATAGGTGCTATCCTGTAATTTGGCATATTGTTTTTTTTCAGCAAGCGTATCTCTTCGCGAAATCCTTTGCCCATTTGCATGGAGAAGATTTCCTATCGAAAGAATAAGAATCAGACAATATGTACCTATTTTACGAATGAGTCCAAATTTTAATTACAAAGAGGATGATCTTTTCCCAAAGATATATAAATTGTAATTTGATTTATGCGTACCAAAGCACAAGAATCATACCTTAACAGGTCTGAAATAGTTAAGTTATTTTAATTCGTTGATAGATATCAATTTTTTGTTGAGCTGATTTATACTTTCCTCAGTCCATTTCCATTTGCCTTCTTTTCTTATTTCACCCGCTAAAAATTTTCCCTTAAAAAGTTCAATAGTCTCTACCGCACTTCCAAAACCAAATCGTTTCAATCCCATTTTAAAAACAATTTTATCGTACTTTATATTTTCTTTTCCACTGAAAAATATTAAGTAATAGTAGAATAATCCTATTTCGGCTGAGTGATCATCGAACTCTATTTTGTAAACGATTCTGTTCCTTTTTAAAAGTAACAACAGCACGTACATGCATAGCACAGTAGTTAAATAAACCACGTTTATGCCTACAAAAAACAGGATAATAACAATTAGAAGTGCCAGTAAGGAAAGTTCCTTTTTTATTCTTTTTCCCAGAGGGTATTCAATAGGGTCTAATTCAAATTTTTCCATTGCTTATTTTTTGCATAGTTAGCAAAATAGCACACAGTAATCAAGATGAAATGAATAATTATCGAATGCTCTCTACACTAACTTGTCTTATCAACTAAAGTTTTAGTAATAAAATTTGTCTACTAAAAAATTAGTACTAAGTTTGTAGTAGATTAATCTAAAAGTAAATATTGATATGAAGGAGTTGACCAAAGCAGAAGAACAGGTAATGCAAATTGTGTGGGATTTAAAAGAAACTAACGTAAGAGATGCAATAGCTTGTTTTCCGGATCCCAAACCTGCTTATACAACGGTTGCGACTGTAATGAATGCCTTAGAGAAAAAAGGATTTGTGAATAAAATCGCTCAGGGAAAATCTCATGTGTTCTCTGTTAAGATACCTAAAGAAGACTATTCTGGCTTTAAAGCAGGAGCATTGGTGACAAATTATTTTAACGGTTCATTTTCTAGAATGGCTTCTTTTTTTGCTAAAGATAATAAGTTAAGCATTCAGGAATTGGAAGAGATGATTGAGATTGCTAAACGTGAAATAAACAAAGAGAAGTGATGGGAGCAATGACGGATTACTTACTACAGTCATCGGCTGTTCTGATTTTGTTTTATCTGATTTACATTTTGGTATTGCGAAATGAACGATTCTTCGCAGAGATTCGCTTTTACCTGTTGGGAAGTGCTTTGTTAGCTTTAATTCTGCCCCTTCTAAAGTTTTCTTACTCGATTACTGTAGAATCAGTCTTTGTAAATAATGCGATGGGAGATTTATTTGTTGATTCACTTTCTGGAGAGGCAATTCAGCAGGCCAAATCGATAATTTCCTTGGAATCGTTATTGCTTTTAATTTATCTGACTGTGTGTACCGTTCTATTTGTTAGAAGTGTTTTAAAGGTTCTTCAAATAAGACAAATTATAAAAGCCGGAGAATATCAAATTATTGATGAACAAAAGGTAATTCTTTTGGATCAATCCATACCTGCTTTTACCTTTTTCGGATACATTGTAATGAACAGGGAGGAGTTTAGCGACAAGTCTCTGAATAATATATTTGCGCATGAAAAAGTACATGCTCAGCAAAAGCATTGGATCGATCTGCTGTTTGTTGAACTGTTGACCATTGTATTTTGGTTCAACCCTTTTGTATGGCTTTATCAGGTTGCGGTAAAACAAACGCATGAACTTTTGGCTGATGATGGAGTAATAGCGCGTGGCTTTAACATCGGACAATATCAGGCAATTTTAATGAACCAGATTATGGGAACTGAGGTTTTGGGCTTAGCCAATAACTTTAACTATTCCATCACTAAAAAACGTATGATTATGATGTCGAAAGAAAAAAGCCCGCTAAATAGGCGCTATAAATTATTGATTGTTATCCCGGTAGTGTGTGCTGTAATGTTATTCAACCTGCAAATAGTAGAGGTACAAGCTCAGGAAAAGAAGGTTGAGCATAAGTTTAGTGCGGATAAGAATGGTGAAAAAGTATATGTGACTGTTGATAAAATGCCACAATATCCTGGCGGGTCACTTGCCTTACAAAAATACATTGCCGAATCGGTGAGATATCCAAAAGATGCATTTGAAAAAGGCATCAGCGGAAGAGTTTTCGTCACTTTTGTTGTAAATAAAGAAGGGAAAGTAGATCAAGCTCATGTTGTTCGTGGTGTAGATGCCTCTTTGGATGCTGAAGCACTCCGGGTGATGAATTCAATTCCGAAATGGACGCCAGGTTATGAAAAGGGAGAAGCCGTAAGCGTTTCTTATACCGTGCCAATTAATTTTAGTTTTAAGGATGATGAGAAGATAGATGAAACAAGTGTTGATGGAAGGGCAAATCGCAGCCAAATGGATGGTGTTGCTCCTCAATTTCCAGGAGGGGATTTGGAATTACAGAAATTTATAGCCAGAATGGTAAAGTATCCTGAAGAAGCTCAGAAAAAAGGAGAAAAGGGTAGAGTTTTTGTGACATTTATTATAAATAAATTAGGAGCTGTTGATAGTGTTCGCACCGCAAAAAGTGTCTCACCTTCATTGGATGCTGAAGCAATTCGTGTGATTAAAGCCTTACCTGATTGGATTCCAGGAAGCAAAGATGGGCAATCTGTGAATGTTACCTACACACTTCCGATTAATTTTGATTTGAAAGATGATCAAGGCCAAATTATTGTAGACGTGCCTAAAAAGGAAAAGATAAAGGAAAAGGAAAAGTACAATGGCGAAGATGTTTACGTTACAGTTGAAAAGATGCCGCAATATCCTGGCGGGTCACTTGCCTTACAAAAATACATTGCCGAATCGGTGAGATATCCAAAAGATGCACGGGAAAAAGGCATCAGCGGAAGAGTTTTCGTGACTTTTGTTGTGAACAAAGAGGGTGATGTAATTCAAGCCCATGTTGTTCGTGGTGTCGATCCTTCTTTGGATGCCGAAGCACTTCGTGTGATGAATTCAATTCCGAAATGGACGCCAGGGTATGAAAAGGGCGAGGCAGTTAATGTATCTTATACTGTACCCATTAATTTTAGTTTAAAAGATGATAAGAAGAAAGAAGTAGAGCAGAATCGAAAAACAAATTTGGATTCAAAGATTGAGTCTAAAAAAGAAGAATTTAGTTATAATGATGAGCCTGTTTTTGTAATTGTTGAGGAAATGCCGGAGTATCCTGGGGGAGCTTTAAAATTAAAAGAGTTCTTTGCCGGTGAAGTGTCTAAATTGGATGCCGGCTATATAATTGGCAAGAGATGCTTTATTACCTTCTTGGTAACAAAAGAAGGATTGGTTGCAAATGCTCATGTTGTAAGAGGGACAGGTGATAAAGACGTGGATGCAAAAGCATTGGAGATTGTTAATAGTTCTTTAAAATGGAAGCCAGGAAAACAAAGAGGAAAAGCAGTAAATGTATCGTATACCGTACCAATTAATTTTGGAGCATAAGTTAGTTTTTAAAAAGAATTGCCCCTCACTTCGGTCAGGGGCAATTCTTTTTAAACCGATTTGTATCGAAAGCAATCCGTAGTATGATCGTTTACCATACCCGTTGCCTGCATAAAGGCATAACAAATGGTGGGGCCAACAAATTTGAACCCTCTTTTTTTCAGGTCTTTGCTCATAGCTTCCGATTCGGGCGTAGAGGCAGGAACTTCCGACATGCTTGTCCAATGATTCTGAATGGTTTTTCCATCGGTAAAGCTCCAAATGTATTGGTCGAAAGAACCGAATTCTTTCTGAACTTCGAGAAATGCCTTCGCATTTTTAATGGCAGAATTTATCTTGAGTTTATTTCGGATTATCCCTTCGTTTTGGAGCAATTCATCTACTTTTTCGGGAGTGTAATTCGCAATTACATTTGCATCGAAATGATCGAAAGCTTTGCGGTAGTTTTCCCGTTTGCGCAGAATGGTAATCCAGCTTAAACCAGCCTGTGCTCCTTCCAAAATCAGAAATTCAAACAACATTCTGTCATCGTGCAGGGGTGCTCCCCATTCACTGTCGTGATATTCGCAGTACAATGGATCGTCGCCAGCCCATTTGCATCGTGTTTTGCTCATTTTGCTTCCTTTTTAGCTTCCCGATAAAGATAAAAAGAAAGTTCAGACTTATCTCTTGCTATCCGGCTTTAGCCAATCAATTTGTTTTCGGTTCCCCTTCGTGGATGTAAGGCATCTGTTTTTGATATTTGGTTTTATATCGGAAGTGCAATTTTATTTTAAGATTTTTTAACATTCAATTATGATCTGTTTTTATTAGCTTTAAACCTGCTTAGCCGAAACATAACAAAAAATAAGAGAAATAGTCTCTTGTTACAATGTAAGGCGTAAAATCTGTCGATTGAAAATGGATTGCTTTGCGGGCTGATTCATTAAAACAGATTGTTCTCTCATTTGCTTCCTGTTAAGGGAGTTTGATTAATTTATCTTTTAAACTTTTATTTTAAAACTGGTAAAATATGAGCAATGCTAATTATTTGGCTGCTAACAGAGAAATTATTGAGGCATTTCCTGCCGAAAGGATCGTTGTTATTCGGGTACCTGTAATGTATGCAGTGCAGGAAGCCGAAAACTTGTATCATTGGGCTAAAGTGGATCTGCCGCAATTAGAAAGTGTAAACATAACTGCCGATAGTCTGGCCGAACTTAATGTTCGTTCGGGGGCTTGCCGCGAGGCGCAGTCTCTTTGGATTACTAATCAGAAATTGGGAACCGAAGCTCAAAACATGTGGAACGAAGCTTCGCCTGCCGCTTACAATTTGCGCGATGAATTGATTCATACATTTCGGTACGCATTTCGTGCAAACGAAAAGCTGTTGGCTCATGTAAATTTAATTGCAGAGGGCAACGGTCACGCCGATATGATTCAGGATTTAAATGACTTAGCCGTGTTGGGTAAGAACAATGAAGACCTGCTTACTGCAATTCATTTTGATCTTGCAAAATTAGATCTGGCGGCGGCTTTATCGTCTGATATGGCCGATTATCTGGCAATTGCCAACGGCAGTAAACAAACAGGCGATGAATCGAAGCTGCTGCGCGATAAAGCCTATTCTTACTTAAAAGAACAGCTTGATGAGATTCGTGCTGCGGGGAAATTCCTGTTCTGGAAAAATCCCGAACGCCTGAGTGGATACAGCAGTGATTACTGGCGAAAGAAAAACGCTTCCAAAAAACAGGAAGATGCCGCAGAAGTAAATGCTTAATGCAGTACCACAAGTAAAAACTCCACCAAAGTGGAGTTTTTTTTTGTCTCGGTAGCTTTGTAGGCCAGGTAAGTAAAGTTTTAGGTCATCCGAGTACTGTTTTACTTGATGCGAGTACTGTTTTTTGGCATACGAGTTAAGCGTATTGCCCTGCTGGTAGCTTTTAACACTCCCAAAGTTGAACAGGATAGGAGTAAAGACAACAGGAATACAAAAAACATTTACCTGCAGAAGAAAAACGGATACTTGTTCGTAGAAAAAGACTACTTGCCGGCACAAAATTTAAACACTTTACCTTCTTGCTGATGTGTAAATGCTTATTTATATTAATTAAAAAGGGTTTTGGATATAATAAGCAGCCCTGTTTTGTTCTAAATAATTAAATTTATGCATCGATTAAAAAAAGGTATGGAGATTAAATCCCTCAATCATTTCCTTTTTCGTGGAAGGGTGTATAATCTCTTGCAAAAAACAAGAGTCTGTTAGATGTAATTTTAGCAGATAACAAAATAAATAACAGTAGCTTACGCAGACTAACAGATAGGTGGGATAAAGTACATTGTACTTTGCGTATGCGTTACCAACAAGCTTAAAAAAAGACCGCATTAATGGGACATTATAGAATTGAAATAGAAATAGAAGGAAAAAAACATAATACACTTTCCGATATTTTACCAGACAATGGAAGTCTTGAAATATTATTTATAGCAAAGACACCAGCTCCATCAAGTGTAGAAATTGGACATTATTTTCAAGGAAGACAAGGAACGATGTTTTGGAATAAACTTTCTGAATTTGATATTCTTAATATTCCATATGGTCAATTTGCAGATGAATATTTATTATCCAATAACTATGGAATTACTGATATTGTTAAAATCCCAAGGAGTTATGGAAATGAACCTTCAGATTATGAATACAAACAAGGATTTACAAGGATATTGAACCTAATTGAAAAATTCGAACCAAGAGTTATCGTATTTGTATACAAAAAAGTACTTGATAATATTATCCGATTAAACTATGGGATTAATGAAAAATCGAATTACGGTTTTAATGCCAAACTTGACAAGTACTTTAAAGCAAAAGTTTTCGTGTTTCCAATGCCAGGAACACCTTGCAGAAGAGAACAAGCTATGCAATCAATGAAAGAACTTAGCAATCTAATGAAAGAAAAATGAGAAAACCTGTTTATAAATATCCTGACTTTGTGAGCAAAGTAACTTTAAAGAATGATGAAAAGAAAAGGTACTGGCTTAATGTAGAGATTGACAAAGAAAAGGATGAAAGTATTTTAGTTATTCTCAAAAACCCAAGTAGAGCAACAAAAGAAATATCTGATAAAACTGTATTCAATGTTTGTAATTACATTCATCGTAATCAGAGTAGATTTTTGGAATTGAAAAATATAGGTAACGTAATATTCCTAAATCTTATAACGAATTACGAAACGTATTCTGACAAATTACAAGTCATCAAAGATGAGATTATTGACAAAGAAAACTTAATGACAATAAATGACTTTTGTGGAAAACACAAAAAAGTGATTATCGCATGGGGTAATCATCCAAGTGGTCTTTACAATGAATATCAAATTTTAAAATCTTCAACAATGGAAATATTGACAAAAAATGAAAGTGAAGTGTTTTTTGTTGATAAAATGTCAAATATTGGTAATCCAAAACATGGACAAGTTTGGGGTTATAAAAATGAATTAATTGGACTAAAATGAATAAAAGCCAGCTTGTAACAACTAAGCGTTCGTGTGGCAGGAACTGCCCAGCATGAACGGTGGGTTGACGTAACCGATGACAGAATTCTGACTCTTATGGGGAATGGTGTAAGTGAAAACCTTTTTAGAAAGGGAATTTAATATGGAAAGATTTTTAAATGCAGTAATTTCAAAGAATAATAGAAAGTTGTAGATCCGTCTACAGCTTTTTTTGTGTTTTAGATTTAGAATAGTTGACAATGGCACATAGCTATGGCAGTAGCCTTTTGTTAAGACTTTATTTTTACAATAGCCTGAATAATTGATGTATCAAGAGCTTTGATGTTTTTCGGAGGGCCTCGATTATCAAAATACCGGATAGTGATGAGTTCTCCTTTTTTACAAGTTGGACAAATTCGATGTTTACTTTTTTGTTCTAGGCAAATAGTAATCGAGCCCAATTTCTCGTGCAAAATGGGCAGTATTTCTTGTTTTAGCGAACTAGAAAGTATGCCGTAATGACGAATGCGTGTAAACCCCTTTGGCAAAATATGTAAGGAGAATCTTCGAATAAATTCTCCATCCTGTAAGCTTACCAGATGTTTTTTTCCTCCCTGCCGGTAATCTTTGGCCATAAAAGTTACTTTCCCTTCTGCTATATCTATCAGTCTGTGGTTGCTAATGGCAACTTTGTGGGTGTATCGGCCAAGGTATTCTACCACTTGTTTGGAGCCAAAGAAAGGCCGTTTGCAGTACACCACCCACTTTTTCTGAAACAATTGTTTGTAGATCTCTGGTGTGAGATTAAAATGCAATCTGATTTGCCGGGTAAAACGTGCCCGAAAAACTTTACTCATAGCTTTTACAGGAAACAAATATTTATCCTTTCCCTTAGCCACTTTCCATTTTTTATTACGATTAATCCCACCACCAGGAACAATGCAGTGTAGATGTGGATGAAAGGACATATTTTGCCCCCAAGTATGAAGAATACTAATCATCCCCGTTCTCCCTCCTATAAATTTAGGATTGGCTGCAAAGTCTTTAACTACACTCCAAGCGGTTTTAAAAAGAATGGAATAGACTGTTTTCTGATTGGCAAATGTTAGTTTGTTTAGCTCTGATGGCAAGGTAAAAACTAGATGATAGTAAGATACATTGATCAATTCATTTTCGCGTGCGAGTATCCACTGCTGACGTTTGTGTCCCTGACATTTGGGACAATGACGATTTCTACAAGAGTTATAGCTAATATGTATCCCCTTACAATCTGAGTTCAAACACTGATCGATATGTCCGCCCAAAGTTGCAGTTCTACAAATTTCGATGGCATAAAGCGTTCTTAGTTTCCACCGATTGGGAACCTTCTGTTCTAACTTATGGTGATTTCTTCTTAAGATATCAGCCACTTCATACTTAGCTTTCATCGCTATTTCATCTTATAGATTCTATCCATAGGTGAAAAGGCTTTATGCTTATCCAGATTGCAGATGTGAAGATAAAGCATGGTGGTTTTAATATCGGTATGTCCCAACAGATCTTTAAGTGTCATAATATCAGTTCCCATTTCCAGAAGATGAGTCGCGTAAGTATGACGAAGAATATGGGAACTGATCTGTTTTTTGATTCCCGATTTCTTACGAGCTTCATTAATAATCCACCTCACACCATTTGCTGAAAAATGTTGAACTGTTCCATCGGGTCCATTCCCATTAAACAGCCAGATGTATGGACGAAGAATAGCTATGTATTTTTTAAGTGCATAAGATAAGTTGTCACCCAATGGCACATAACGATCTTTTCGCCCTTTGCCTTCTTTGATGTGTAGCATTTTACGATCCAAATCCACATCTGGAATTTTTATATTGAGTAGTTCCGATCGCCTCAATCCACAGCCATACATTAAGGCAATCAGCATTCTATGTTTTAGTAATTTAGGTGTTTCTATTAAGCGTTTTATCTCTGGAACACTCAGTACTACCGGAAGTTTGTGAACTTTTTTTAAGGATGGTAATTTATGCAGTATGGGGGCTTTATCGTAAAGTTTGTAAACAAAACGCAAACCATAAAGTGTATGCTTAAAATAAGACGATGAAGGTGTTTTCTTTTTCGATTGCAGATAATGAAGGTAATCTAGTACTTGTTCAGCATCTAAATCGAGAGGTGAACAGTTAAAATGAAGTGTTAATGTAGCCAAACAGCGAGCATAATTAGTAAGCGTACTCAAACTTTTACCAGAAAGCTCAATAGAGCGTTTCATCTTACAATAAATATTGTTAAATTCATCGCATGAATTACATGCCCGTTCGATTAAGGTGCTTTTTTTTCATAATACGAATTTTAAATTAAATACTATCTAAAGGTAAGTAAATGGGTTCTTTAGCTACCTTTAGGTTTCGTTCAACAAAATGTAAATGTAATGCGGGTTTCAGCGGTTTTTGTAACCGCAGTCCTTCGTTGCAACACCGCCAATTCGTCTTTGACGATTGACGGAAAAAATGAAAATATGAATAAACGAATTGGCTCCGTGCGGTTTTGAAAGCTCACCGCTTTTAATCCCGCACTCCACTTACATAAACCGTCAGACTGTCTAAAAAGCAAAGCTTGACAGTGATTTATATAAGTAGTCTGTAAAAATGAATAAATAGGAGAATCTAAGCAAGTTAGTTTAGGTTATTAGACAGACTGCCGTTGTGTGTAATTTAACCGAACCCTGATACAGTGTAGCTTTTATATGGAAAATTGGTATCCTAAAATATTTGACGATGTAAAGGAATTTAGTCCTATAAAGGGAGATTATTTGTTTGTAAGTGAACTTGTAACTCATGAATTAAAAGGAGGAATTCAATCTTCAAGAGATTATCAAAGCTTGTTAATAAATCCTGAGTTAATCAAATTTATAAATCCGAAGGAAATTAATCATGCAACAGATAGTTCTGTACATCCGATATATGATGAGGATTACGAATATAAAGGAAGGTCTTCTGTTTTCATTTCTAATCATGAAGGTTTAGAAAATGTCAGCCCGTTTGTCTATTCTTGGGAATCAGCTAATAATATTACCTTTCAACCAGACCCAATGTTTCTTCAAACATATGGATTAACACCAAGATTAACAGAGAAAACGATTCACTGGGATGACCTTAGCAGACCTTTAATGGATATTGTTACACTAATTCCTAAATCTGTTTATGACTTCCCGAATTATTCGCAAAGCTATGTTCAGATTAGAAAGGATTATTTACAGGATTATTTAAAATTAACGAAGAAATCCTTGATACAGGTTTATTGTGAGACTAGGATATTAGAATGTAATCAAGAACTCGAAGGATTATTAGGGGAAAATGGATATTTTGAAAGGACAACAAAGTATAACCATTTTAGAATTAACAAAATATCAGAGAATAAAATATTTACTGAGGTAACTGGATACCGACAAATAAATCTTGGCGATAAAGTTCCATTTAGTAAATGGGATAAAAAAGAGAAAGTCTTTAACTGGCCAGGATACACAGAACCTATTTCTAGAAAAAATGCCAAGCACTTTGACTATGTATTTGTATCAGATGAAGTTTTAGATATTTATGAGAAAGACGAAAAATATGAAGTTTATCCATCAGGTGGAGTTGGATATATGAATCAATGGTCAGTTTCTAGAGCTTCACGAGTAGGTAGGAATCATATTCAACTTGAATTATTTAAACTATATGAAGGTACTCCAACGGATGTAATTGCTCATTGGAATAAATTTGCAGTTAACAAATCGGCAGTTGATTTCGATAAAGAAAATATTGTTGACAAGGCTGAAAGATTAGTTTTTAAATACATAGATTTTGCAGAATGCCTATCTCAGCTAATTTTCAATTATTTCGAAACCAATCTAAAAACCGATGAGTTAATTAGGTTAGATAAGAAAAAGCTAAAATATTATGGCTGGTACACAGAAGAAACTATCAAACCGATAACACATCATTTACGTCATAAATTAGATAAGCAAGACTTTTTGTTTCGTGTTAAGAAACTTCATCATTTCTTAGTTGAAAATCTGGTAGAAAGAAAACTTAGATATATTGCATCTGATATTTTTGGTATTGATTTAAACAAATTCAAGAGAAATCCAGATGAAGTTATCCGTAGTATTAAACTTTTAAATATCATATTGAACTATATTCGGATATCTGAAGAAACAGGTTTAAATCTTAATCAAGACTCTGCTGAGATAAATAATCGATTACTAGAAAATGAACTAGTAGAGATGGAGTTGATTAAACATTTAAATGCAATTAATAACCTTAGGCAATTGGATTCTCATAAAGGAGGAACCAAATCAGATGAAAAGTTGACTAAAGCTCTAAATATATTTGGATTGGAAAAGAATCAAGTGCATGATAATTATTTAGATGCATGCGAAACAATTTATGATAAAATAGAACTTGAATTGAGAGAATTAAGAAAAACTACACACAACATTTTGTATAAGTAATGGCAGGGGAAGTGCAAAATATCAGCTTTTGTTGCCCGCTCAAACTGCGTAGCGGTTTGACAGGAAAGAAGCCCGCAATCTGCCACTACTCATACAATTTACCGTTGTGTGCCATTTGAGCGAACGTTACAACAGATAGATGATAAGGAATGAAAATAGAAACAAATAGACTTTTAATAAGACCAATATCACAAACCGATATAGAATCAGTATTTGAATATCGCTCAGATAAAGAGACAAATAAATATCAAGGTTGGATTCCTGAGACAATAAATGATGTTGAGACTTTTATTGAAAAAGTTGCGAAACAAATAAATGAACCCGAGACTTGGTTTCAATTTGTAATTGTAGAGAAAAATTCAAAAAAAATAATCGGAGATTTAGGTATACACTTTTTCGGAGAAGAAAATTTACAGGTCGAGATTGGTTGTACGCTGAATAAGCTTTACCAAAGCAAGGGTTATGCAACAGAATCCGTTGAATCCGTAATTGATTATTTATTTAACGATTTGATAAAACATCGGATTATAACTTCCATTGACCCAGCAAACACAAATTCAATAAAACTTGTTGAAAGAATTGGTTTTCGCAAGGAAGCTCATTTTATTAAAAGCTTATTCATTAATGGAAAATGGGTTGACGATATGGTTTATGCAATAACAAAAAAGGACTGGGACAAGAAAAAGGAATCATCTGCAATTTCCGATTTCCCAGTGTTGACAACTGATAGATTTGTATTAAGACAGTTTAATCATGAGGACTTAGAAAGCGTTTATAAAGGTTTGTCAGATCCTGACGTTATTAAATACTATGGGATAAGCTTTGATACTTTGGAAGCGACTAAAGAACAAATAACTTGGTTTAGTGATTTAGAAAAAAACGAGACAGGAATATGGTGGGCAATTTGTAATAAAGAAGACCTAACTTTCATTGGAGCGGGTGGATTAAATGGTTTGGAGAAGGAAAATCGTAAGGCTGAAATCGGCTTTTGGCTTTTACCTGAAAACTGGGGAAAAGGAATTATGAAAGAAGTTATGCCTGTAATATGCGATTTTGGATTTAAAACTTTAGGACTCCACAGAATTGAAGGATTTGTAGATTCGGAAAATAAGAATTGTAAGAACGGTCTGAAAAAGTTTGATTTTGTATTTGAAGGTACAATGAAAGATTGTGAAGTTAAAAATGGAAAATACATAAGCCTTGACATATATTCAGCGATTAATAAAGACAAGTAAAAACGGCACACAGCAACTAAGCGTTCGAGTGGCAGGAACTGCCCAATAGGTACGGCGGGTTGACGGAACCGATGGCATAAAATATTGATATTTTCACCTCTAATTCTATCGTGTAATTCAATCAATTTAGGTGTTTCAGCGCGACAAGGAATTTTACCTTGAATAGCTACAGATTCTTTCTAAATCTTGACCTGTGTTTAATTTACCATTAATTATCGGCACCTCTTTTCTCTCAAATTTTCCAGTGTAAAAAAGTTTCAGCCGGACTACATGCAATGGTAAAACGTCCAGTGACAAAACAAAAAGAGACACCATTTGGCATCTCTTTTCAACTTTATTTGTTTTTTAAAATTCTAATTCCATCGCAAAATTGACAGGAACAGCCTTTCCTCGTTGTGATCCAGGTTTCCAATTTTCCATTTCGCCTGCAATTTTTGTGGCAGCTTTTGCAGCTATATTGTTGCTTTTGGTAAGGATCTGAATATTGATTACTTCCCCTTTTTCATTTATGGTAAAACCAACAGTTGCTTTCCCTTCAAGTTTTTTGCCCTCAAAAAAGAGTTCATTTTTCAGTTTGTTCTTTTGTTTTTGCACGTACCTTTCTAATCCGTAAAATCCTTGATTGTATTGTGGCATATCTTCTACAACAATAAAAACAGGTTCATCCGATTTTGAAAATTCTTCAGGAGCTGTTGGAGGTGGAGGTACATCTCCGTCTGAAGACAACGCATTGGTGTTAATATTAATACCAATGACTTCTTTCTCCAGTTGGAGATTAAAAGTTTGTTCTTTCAATTGTGGATTTACTTTCATTACGGCCGTTTTATAGCCTACATACGAAACAACAATTTCACTTTTTGCAGATTTGGGTACATTCAGTTCAAACATTCCTTTTTTATCAGCAACAGCACCTGTTGTTGTTCCTTTTATAATTACTGAAGCACCTGTAAGCACAGTTCCATCTTCATTCCGAACAGATCCATGAACTTTAATGGTCTCTTCATTAATCGGAATTGCAGAAATATTTTCTGTTACAGGATCAGGTGCTGTAGTTTTGTATTCTGGTTCGGCAAAAGCCACCAGAAGAATAGCCAGTACAGGAATTCCCCATACCATTCGAAACAATTTGCGTTTCGCTGTTTTCTCTTTCGTCATCATTTTAAATCGGGTTGGGCCTTGGGCAGAACTAAAGTGATTGGCTAATCCAATTACCTGAGTGCCCATTAGCTGGTTAATTAATAATGCCTGATACCTGACAGGTGAATGGCCCCGGGTTAATACACCTTCGTCAGCCAGGTATTCATGGTTTTGTTTTATTGCTCGTTCAAATAACCATATAAATGGATTGAACCAGAAAAACACTGTTAACAGCTCTATAATGAACAGATCGATCCAATGACGCTCTTGAATGTGCACTTTTTCATGAGTTAAAATGTCGTTGATTTCGTCTTGTTTAAAATATTTAGGATTGATTAATATGCGGTTGAAAAATGAGAAAGGAGTATTGTAAATCTCATTCTCATAAATCAAACAATTATTGATTTTTTTAGGTGTTGATTTGGTTATAATTTGCAATGGCTTTCTGCACTGAATTACTATTCTTAGCAGCACAATTGCCATTCCTGTAAAGTAAATCAGATGCAAAATACTTGAAATAGATATGTTGCTATTCAAGTTAGTATCTGTAGTTTCACTTGAAATATTGTTATTAAAAACACCACTGAATTCGTTGAATGTTTCTTTTGCCGATGTTTGCACTGTTACCTGATAATGAATAGGTACAAGTGCAACAATAACCGAGATCATCAGGCTGATCAGTAAAAAGTAACGGTTGGCTTTAAAATGAGTTGAATTTCTCAATTGCAACCAATACAAGGTGAATAAAACTGCCATACTCACCGATGCCCGAAATAAGAATTCAAACAATGCGTCCATAATTAGTTTTCTTTTTGTTGATCTTTTTTCATTTCTTCCTCAGCCTGTTTCATGATATTTTCCAGGTCAGAAATGTCCAAATCGTTTTCTTTGGCAAAAAAACTGGCCATTTTTGGGAACGATCCACCAAAATAATTTCCAAGTAATGAGCTAAATTGAAATTTGGTGTATTCTGCTTTACTTATTGCAGGTGTGAACAGTTTAGTGTTTCCAATTTTTCGGTGAGTTACAAATCCTTTCTTCTCCAAAACACTAAGAACAGTTGCTACAGTAGTGTAGGCAGGTTTCGATCCGTCAAATTGTTCCACTACATCTTTAACAATAGCTTCTCGCAATTTCCAGATAATTTGCATGATTTGTTCTTCGGCTTTTGTCAATGATTTTACATCCATAGAGTCTATTGTTTTTAATTTCTACTACAAATATAGTAGTTTGATTTTTAATTCCTACTATGTTTGTAGTAATTATTACTATAAATATAGTACGTGTGTTGCGTGAATTTTCTGAAATGCCTGTAAAGTATGGTCTTTATCCGATAAATTATAATTTGTTTTAAGGATTGAAATGACATTAAGCGATAGAATTTCTATGTAAGCTTACTGCAGGCTTCCATTAAAAGAATGAGTTTCTTTGTCCAATAATTTAGAAACAAAGTATAAATAGAAAAGGGATACCTTTCGATATCCCCTTTACTATTCAGTTTTACTTGATTTATTTCTTCTTATCTTTTTTCTCGATTACTTCGATGAGGTTGATATCGAAAACCAGCGTTTCGTTCGGACCTATTTTTTCTCCGCTTCCTCTTTCACTATATCCTAAATCTGCTGGCACATACAATTTCCATTCCGATCCTTCGGGCATTAACTGCAGAGCTTCAGTCCAACCTTTAACTACCCGGTTTACGTAGAAAGTTGTTGTGTCGCCACGTTCTTTCGAACTATCAAAAACAGTACCGTCAAGTAAAGTTCCGTGATACACACATTTAACGCGATCCGAAGCCGCAGGTATTTTGCCGGTACCTTTTTTTACTATTTCGTATTGAAGCCCACTTTCGGTTGTAATTATTTCTTTACGTTTTTTGTTTTCCTCCAAAAATTTTTGCCCTTTTAAAAGATTTGTTTTTTGCAGTTCTTTATACAGGGAATCTTGCACAGCCTTTTTTTCATTGAAGATTTTTCGTAGATAAATATCCGCACTCATTTCTGAGAAATATGATTTTCCATAGGCCAATTCGTTTAAAAACCCTTTGTAAAAAGCATCTTCGTTAATGGAGTCGAATTGCTTGATTCTAAAATCAGAATAGCTTTTTGTTAATTTGGTTTTTGCAATAGCTATGGCGATGTTTTTATAATCTGCCGAATCCATTTGGAACGGAATTCGTTCGAATGATTTTTTGAAATTATTGGCTTCAATATATCCTAAAGCATAACTAAGACTGTCAGTGCTCGATTTGAAGTTAGCTTTACCCGATCTCGGAACTTTTTTACAAGCACTAAGACATACAACAACAGCTAAAAAGGCAAGAATAATACTAGTACGTTTCATTTTTTGATACTTCTTTTTAAGGTTATTGATAAAATTATTTTTTGATGTGAAATTTTGTATTCGCTGTAAATTGAAGACCACAATATAATTCTCATTTTCAATGCAAGCGAAAGTACAATTTTGAGCTAAAAATTAAAATAAAAAATAAACAAGAAGGAGTTAACCTAAGTTGTTTTTAAGATTTTTTAACATGAACCTATAAAATTTATGTATGTTTAAGGAGTATCAGTTTTAAGTATTTCCATTATCTTTTTCAGCATATAGATGATGGATTGTTATTGATTAATTTAAAGATCAATTTTGATAAAATAAGCTAATTTATTGAACTGTTTACTATTTGATGATATGACCGCAAATAAAGATGATTTGGATTTAATTGTAATTTATTCGGGAAACCCGATAGATTCAGAAATAATAAAGGACATTCTCACAGAAAATGGAATTGCTGTAAATGTAAAAAACCAACTGATGGGAACCATTGCACCATGGCAGGTTTCGGCAGGTGGTGTTAATCCTGTTGAACTTGAGATTTTCGCAAGAGACAAAGAGCAGGCTCTTCGCTTAATTAACGAGTTCACTAAAGGAAATAATCCAACAGCATGAGCGATAGAAGCCAGCCAATTATTATTGAACAAAGTTTCAATAAATCGAAAGAAGAGGTTTGGAGTGCTATTACTGATCCTAACAAGATGCGCAAATGGTTCTTCGAAAATATGCCAGATTTTATTCCCGAAGTGGGGTTCGAAACCAGATTTAATGTTGATGCCGGAGAAAGACAATTCATGCACATTTGGAAAATTACTGAGGTGATTCCATTTGAGAAAATTGTTTACAATTGGCGATATGAAAATATGTATGGGAATGCTTTTGTAAGTTTTGAATTATTTGACCGGGACATTGAAACTCTTTTGCGCCTCACTAATTTGGGTCTGGAAACATTCCCGCAGGATATACCCGAATTTTCCAGAGAGTCATGCACTGATGGCTGGCAGTATTTTATCAATAAAAGGTTAAAGGAGTTTTTGAATCAATAATGAATAAAGTTTTAAAATACATTTGGAGATTTCTGATCTTTGCGATCTTAACTGTCATAAGTCAGATTGGAGGAATTGTATATTTGATTGGTATTGTCGTATCAAAAAAGATAAGATACAAAATGTACGGAAAATCAATTTTGATATTCTCAAGCTTGTATCTGCTAATTACATTTCTTATTGTTCCTCTTATCGCACCTTTGTTCGGAAGACAAAAAATCGATACTAATTCTCATTTGAGGCCAGCTGGTTATATAACAGTTTTATTAAATCGTAATTATGTGACTGCTGAAACAAATAAGTTTCTGAGAGAAATTTCAAATCGGTTAATGTGTGATAAATCTGAAGTTCAAATTCGATATTTGGATGCCTGCTTTCCATTTATAAAAGGTTTTCCACTGTTACCACATCTTAGTCACAAGGATGGTTGCAAAATAGACTTTAGTTTGGTGTATGAAGATGAAAGCGGAAAGATAGTTAACAAGGGAAAGTCGCTAAGCGGTTATGGCATTTTTGAAGAAGCCGGTGAAGATGAATTCGATCAATGTAAAGATTGTTTGGAGAAAGGGTACTCTCAATACGATTATCCTAAATATCTGATTTTGGGAAGTATTAATCCTGATTTACGGTTTTCGGAGAAGGGAACAAAAGAGTTGATCGAAGCTATCTTGAATAATGAAAAACTAAGAAAATTGTTTATTGAGCCACATTTAAAGCGGAGATTGAATCTTACTGATAAGCGTATTAGGTTTCATGGTTGTGGTGCAGTTAGGCATGATGATCATATTCACGTGCAAATAAATTGATAAATTCATGATTGAAATTCAAAGAACGAACTCAGAAAATAAAGATTTCATTGATCTTGTTAGATTTCTTGATGCCGATTTAGAAATACGGGATGGAGAGGATCATGCTTTTTATTCTCAATTCAATAAATTGGATCATATTAAGTATGTGGTTTTGGCTTATGACAAAGGGGAACCAGTAGGTTGCGGTGCAATAAAAGAATATGAGCCGAATATAATGGAGATAAAGCGGATGTTTGTATTGCCTGAGTACAGAGGAAGGGGAGTCGCATCAAAAGTGTTAAAGGAATTGGAAAATTGGACAAGAGAATTGTTATTTGAAAAATGCATTCTGGAAACAGGAGTGAAACAACCCGAGGCAATAGGACTATACCAAAAGAATGGTTACCATTTTATCCCTAATTACGGACAATATGCAGGCGTGAAGGAAAGCGTTTGTTTTGAGAAACCGGTGAGTTAAATCCCTCTGAGCAAGTAAAACCCAATTTATGCTGAAAGCATCAGATATACTGCTTTTTTTGGTCATATTATGCTCCATTTTGGTCAATTTGTACTAGTTGCGAATTCTTATTTTTTGTTGCTTTACCAATACTGTAGAATATGCTATTGAGTATATTTTTCACAAAACAGGATTGTTGTAAATGAATGTATTAAAATATTCGTAAATAGTTTTTCAATTTAGATGCGTAACAAGAGTGGCTCATGCAATGTGGGAGATTGGGAGCCTCTCTTGTTTTTCTTATCTTTATATTTCATGAAATGAATGGGATGCTAAGAAAGATTGTAATATGCTGTGTTTTTTTGCTTTTACTATGCAGTTCGAAACTGCAGGGAACTCAGTATTTTCAAAAACTAGCTAAGTTCACAACCGAACATGGAATTGCCAACAACACTATTTTATCGGTATTTCAGGATTCTACAGGTTTATTATGGATCGGGACCTTTCAGGGCATAAGCAGCTACAACGGATCGGAGTTTGTGAGTTATCCAATGTCTGATTCTATTTTTTTGCATGCCATTTCTTTTATCGATCAGATTAATAAGAATCAACTTTTACTGGGAACAAACGAAGGGAATTATCTGTTCTCTATTTCTGATCGGGGATTTATTAAACTTGATCTGCCTCAAATGGAGCATTCTCCAATTACTGCGCTCTTTCGAATCAATAACAAAATTTATATTGGAAGTAAATCCGGAATATTCGAGTATGATGAAGAAAGGCAGACTGGTATTCGAGTCTCTGATCAGGAAATTACCTGCAAACAGATTTCCCCGGATCAAAAACTTCTGTTGGGAACATATGGAAATGGCATTTGGGAAGCAAAGCTCGAAGCTGAAACGTTTACTCTCGTGAGTTCTTATCCGGAGCTTAAAAAAGAAAAGCTGGTTTCCATTCAATTTCAGGATGATGGAGTTCCCGTATTTTTAACGGATAAAGGCCTTTGGATTTCAGGGATAGAAGAAATAAGGACGGAAACTCCTGATTTCTTTACTTCATTGAACATTTCGGGTACCGATGGAATTATTTTGGGAACCAATGGGGAGTTTGTTCAGCAAGTGCAGCAGATTGATGGTAAATACAGTTTGAAGGATTATATCGACCGTGAAAATGAAATATTTAATGACTTCTATGATGCACAGGTAAACATTCTTTTTCGCGATTACTCGGGATCTGTGTGGATTGGAACAAATCGTGCAGGTTTGAATAAAATTGATCGTAAAAAAATCAGTTACAAAAAATATAAAAGCAATTTACAGGAACAGGAACCTGAAGCGGGCTATATAAATGCGCTTACTCAGTCAGATGATGGTAAAATATGGATTGGTACTTCGGGTAAGGGCTTGTATTTGCTCGATCAGGAAAAGGAAGAGTTGATTTCTATTCCTATTTTGCAAGGGAATATGAATGATTTATTCATTGAAGCCATTCTGCACTTTAAAGACAAGTTGTATATCGGCACAAGGCATATGGGCATTATTACGGCTGATTATCCTTCTCTAAATTCAAAAAAAGTGATTGCTTCCGGACAATTGTTTTCGACTGAGGCTGGTTTGGCAAAAAACGACTACATCTATGGTTTAAAGCAGTTTAATGAGAAGTTGTACATCTGTTCGGATAAGGGGAGTTTTGTTTGCGGGGGCGAAGCGGATGATTTAAGAAGATTGGATAGTATGCCTTCCATCAATATCAAAGTAGATTCCCTGAATAATATGTGGGTTTTGTCTTTGTACATGGAATTGTACTTCAATCAGAAAAAAATTGAATTAAGCTCAGAGGTTTCCGATTTTTATATCAATGATACGAATGAGGTTTGGGCAGCTACGTCAAAAGGACTCGCTTTAATTCAGATGGAAAGTTCAAAACCTTTTTTTTTCAATCCACCCGATAAAGTGATTGAATTTACATCCATTGAGAAGGATAAGAAAGGGCAATTTTGGCTGGGTTCCAGAATGGGTATGTATCGTTTCGATTCTAAAAGGAAGTTATTCACAAGCTATCAAATTCCCGGTGGTTCAAAGGCCAATAGTTTCAATCACGGAAAGTTGCTGCATAGCAGGTTAGACGGATTTTATTGGGGAAGTAATGATGGTGTTGTTTCCATCAATCCTAAGGAAAACAGCTATTTGGCTGCGCCTTTGTTTAAAGTTGAGCAAGGCGCAAATGGAACTGAATCCATTTTTAAAATCTATAATTATTCATTTAATCATCATGAGGAAAATGGAATCGCTTATCGGTTTTCTGATCCTGATTCTACATGGAGATATATTTCTGCCAATCAATCCACGCTTGATTTTTCGCATTTAGGAAAAGGATCTTATCAGGTAGATATTACGGCAATAAATTCCGATGGGATCGTCAGTAAAGATTATTCGTCCTTCAAATTTCAAAGGAAGCGTACTTACAATACTGCTGTGATTTTGTGGTTCATTTTTGTACTCATTTTAGGGGGAATTGTATTTCTCTATTGGAGATCAGGAAATGCAATTAATTCTTTACTTGTTAAAGGTGAAGATCAGACTGTAATGGAAACGCCGGAAGAGAAGATTTTCAAAGAATGGATGAAGAATGATTTTATGCAAAAGGCAATTCTTTTGATTGAAAACAATCTGTCCAACAACACTTATGGTGTAAATGAACTCTATGCTGGCATGCAAATGAGCAAGTCGAACTTCTACCGGAAGTTAAAAACCAATACCGACTTGTCTCCGAATGAATTGATTCGTTTTGTCAGACTCCAGAAATCAACCCAGTTATTGATTGAAGCAAAATTAAGCGTTAATGAAATCGCTTATGATATGGGCTTCAATTCACCTTCCTATTTTACCCGTTGTTTTAAACAACATTTTGGAATTGCTCCTTCGGAATACAAAGAATATTACGAAAATCTTTGGTGTATTTCTGAACCGGTACAGTAATTCGCCACAACTTTAAAGCTTTTATTTTGAATCTGCATGAGTTTTGAATTGACTTTTGTCTTAACTCATGCATTTTAATGCAAATTGGTCATATCGTACTCAATTTTGGTCAATCAGTACAATCATTTTCCCCCTGTAATAGCGTGTTTTGAAAGGTCTTTAAGAGACTCTAAAAACTTGTGAAATTATCTCGAAAGAGTTAATACAAGATCAATATTCTTGGGAATGCTCTCACCATCCCCAGTTAACCAGATGTATTAATTTTAATCTAACCTAAAATTTATGAATCAAAACTCAAAAAGTTTAGCAAGGCAAAGCAGCCTTCTAAAGAAAAGTTTTTCATGGATTGCAAGCTTGTGTTGTGCCGCTTTTTTTATTTCGGTTACACCTGCATTTGCATCTTCCAATGAAGGAAAAATTGAAACAACAGTGTTCCAAACTCAGGAATACAATGTACAGGGTAATGTGGTGGACAAAAACGGAGAGGCTTTAATTGGAGTGAACATCATTGTAAAAGGAACTACAACCGGTACCGTAACTGATATTGATGGTAATTATCAAATTAACGTCCCTGAAAACGCAACTCTTGTTTTTAGTTTTATTGGTTACTTAAATCAAGAAATTACAGTTACCAAAAATTCTACAATTAATGTAAGTTTAATTGAAGATGCTTTAGGGCTTGATGAAGTTGTGGTGGTTGGTTACGGAACCCAGAAAAAAGCCAATCTTACCGGATCCGTATCAGCTGTTAAGGGAGATGAACTGGTGAAAAAACCGATGACAGATGTTCGTCAGGCTTTGCAGGGTGTATCCACCGGTGTAACCATTATCGACCGGGGAGGAATTCCCGGAGAGGAGAATCTGAATATTAATATCCGGGGTATCGGATCCTTATCATCGAGTACAAATCCTTTGGTTTTGGTTGATGGTATTGAAATGTCGATGAGTGATATCAATCCGAATGATATCGAAAGTATTTCTATTTTGAAAGATGCAGCATCTGCCTCAATTTACGGTGCAATGGCAGCCAATGGCGTAATTCTGATTACTACCAAAAGAGGAAAAGAAGGTGGTTATAAAGTGAGCTACGATGGTTATTATGGCTGGCAAACACCTGCAACCCTTCCAGAACTGGTTGGTGCTGAAGATTACCTGAATCTGGTAAATGAGGCTCTTGTTAATGCGGGATTAAATCCGAAATACTCCGATGACTACATTCAGAAAACACTTGCCGGTGATGATTCTGTTAACTATCCCTATACCAACCTCTTTGAGGAACTATTCGAGACAGCACCCGTATTTAACCAATCGCTGCAAATAAGCGGAGGAACCGGGAAATCGAAAATTGCTTTGTCCCTGAATCATATGGATCAGGATGGGATGCTTAAGAATGTTAGTTCAAAACGTTATGGTTTCCGATTGAATACGGATTTCCAGGTGAAGGAAAATTTTAAAGTAAGAGCTGATATTTCATTCAATCGCAGAGATAATAAAAAACCAAACCGACTAGGTTCTGCTATTGGAGCTATGGTGGGAACCTCGCCTGTAACTGTTTTGAAATACCCCAATGGAGTGTATGGTTTGAATAAAGACAATACCAATGCCCTTGCTTGCCTTGAAGTTGGTGGTATGAATGAATCTGTTGATGAAGCTCTTAATTTGAAAATTGGGGCAGATATTGGTCTTGTAAAAGGTTTAACCCTTAAAACTGATTTCTCCTATAAAAGTATCAACAATCGTTATAAAAACTATACGGCAGCATATGACTTTGTTGATCCTGAAAATACAGATAATGTGATTCAGAAATGGTCACCCAGCAAATTAACAGATGGTCGCTGGCATCAGGAAGAAACCAACTTTAAAGCCTTACTGAATTACAACACAACCTTTGGGGATCATCAACTTGATTTGTTGGCGGGTTCAGAAATTACTGAGAATACGGCATATATTTTAAGCGGACAGCGTAACAATATTTATGGCGATAATTATGCAGAGTTAAATACTGGTGATGCCGAAGGTCAAACTAATTCCGGCTATAATGAAGACTGGGCCTTATTGTCTTATCTGGGAAGAGTGAACTATGCTTTTAAAGGCAAATATTTACTCGAAGGAAATATTCGTTACGATGGTTCCTCACGATTTGCAGAGGGAAACAAGTGGGGAGTTTTTCCGTCCTTTTCAGCAGGTTGGAGAGTAACAGAAGAAAGTTTTATGAACGCCATTGGCACCATAGATAATCTGAAACTAAGAGGAAGCTGGGGACAGTTAGGAAACCAAAACATTGGTTACTATAAATTTTCATCTACCGTTTATGCCGATTTCCCTTACAACTTTAATGATAACGAGGTGAATGGATATTCGCAGTGGTACTATGCCAATACCGATGTAACCTGGGAAACAACCGAGATGATTGACCTTGGATTTGATCTTGCCTTATTCGACAACAAACTCGAAATTGTGGCCGACTGGTATCAAAAAGATACTAAAGATGTTCTGCTGAAATTACCAATTTCTTACTTAACCGGATTAGCTGCTTCGGAAACCAATGCCGGACAGGTTCGGAATACGGGTTGGGAACTGGCCATTACCCATAGAAATAAGATTAATGATTTGACTTACTCAGTTGGTTTTAATATCTCCGATGTGAAAAACGAACTGGTTAATTTTGCAGGAAACGAGCCTTCAATTAGTGGATGGTCGATTCTTAAAGAAGGTGAAGCGATTAATTCTTTCTTTGGATATGAGTCAGATGGTTTATTCCAGTCTCAGGCAGAGATTGACGAGCATGCAGTTCAACCCAACCAATCGGAACTAAAGCCCGGTGATATTAAATTGGTTGATCAGAATGGCGATGGTGAGATTAACGACGATGACCGTAAGGTGATTGGTTCTCCTATTCCTCACTACACGGTTGGTCTTAATCTTTATGCCGAATACAAAGGCTTCGATTTTTCTGCATTCATGCAAGGGGTTTTAAAAGCTGAAAACTACTTTTATGGAGCACCCAACGAAGGACCGGCATACGAGATTTTCACCACAACCCGGGTATTGGACAGATGGACACCTGAAAATACAGATGCTTCCTTTCCAAGATTACAGGCTGCTTCAAATAAGAACAACTATTTATACAACGATTTTTGGATTAGAGATGCGTCCTACATTAGGTTGAAAAACTTACAAATTGGTTACTCTTTTCCACAATCAGTTCTTGAAAAATTAAGAGTTGAGAAGCTCAGAGTCTACGCCGGAGCAACAAATCTTTTTACCATAACTGATGTTGAATCAGGACTGGATCCGGAAACTTATGATGGAAGACCAAATTACTATCCTCCTGTTTCAACCTATACAATGGGTGTGCAAATTCGATTCTAATTGAATTCTTAAAGAGAAAAAATTACAATTTCCGATAGTTATCGGGTTTACTACTAAAAATGATTATATGAAACGAGCAGGAGCAAAATTTCCTTACACAGGGGAATTGATTATTCAAGCGACTTTCATATGGCAACTTAAAAACAAATAATAATCATATGAAACGTCCATGTATAAAGCTTTCTACACACAGGGAGATGATTATATGGTAAGTTCCATATGACAAAAACTTAAAATTATAAACATATGAAACGTCCATGCCAAAGTAATTTTGACACACAGGTAGATGATTATTCCAGCTTGGAAAGTTCCATATGGCAAAAGTTTAAAATTATAATCATATGAAAACAAATATAATATGCTTAGTATCTGCGATGCTGTTTGTATTCGCAGGCTGCAGCGATGATTTTCTGGATCGTACTCCCAGCGATCAGGTATCCTCAGCAACTTTCTTTACTCAACAAAAAGATTTGGAATATGCTGTAAATGCAGCTTATGCTTCCATTGGCTTTAATAACTGGGGAACAGATTATGGGTATTCAACCGATTTGCTTCGTATAGAAGCTATAACCGATAATGCCCTTGATCATCATTCATGGAATGAAGGTTACCGTCTTGCAGATGGAACTGCTTCTTCATACGATTGGTATGTTGAAAGCCGTTGGATGGAGCGATACAGAGGGATTCAAAGAGTGAACAGAATATTGGAAGGCGCTGATGGTGTTACTGATATTAATGAGGATTACAAGGCTCGCTTACTTGCTGAAGCGAAATTTCTAAGAGCCTTTTTCTATTTCGATTTGGTTTACCTTTTTGGTGATGTACCCTTCCTGACAAACAGTATTGCTCCGGAAGATACAACACCAACTGAAGGTGCTGATGGTGAGAAAGAGGCAGCAGAAGCTGCTAAACGAACTGATAAAGCCATTATTATGGATGCCATTGTGAAGGATCTTACAGAATCAGCAACAAATCTGCCAAGCTCCTATTCCAGTGAGGATCTTGGTCGTGTGACCAAAGGTGCTGCTCTTTCACTGAAGGCCAGAATCCTTCTTTATCAGGAAAAATGGGGAGAAGCCGCTATTGCAGCAAAAGAAGTGATGGATCTTGGAGTCTATACTATTTATCCAAGCTATGGGAAGATGTTCACTTACGAGGGAATCAGCAACTCAGAGGTGATATTCGATTTGCAGGAGTTGAAAGAAAAGCAATGGAATTTCACCATGCAGAATTACGGTCCCAATTCAGCTGGAGGATGGAGTAGTGGATGTCCTATGCAATCATTGGTTGACAGCTATGAGTGTACAGATGGTAAGACCATCAGTGAATCAGCCTTGTTCGATCCTAACAATCCATACGCTAATCGTGATCCTCGCATGACTTATTCCATTCTTTATCCGGGTAACGACTGGAGAGGCGGCGTATACAATACTATTCCGGGAGCAACTTATCCTGGAAAGGAAATTGTTGCAGGTGATGACTTAACCGATGGGACAGGTGGGCAGTGGAATAAAACGGCTACAGGTTACAATTGGTTGAAATACATTTCAGAAGAGGACATCGACAATGGAGATTACTGGAATGGGTCTATTCATTACATTTTGATTCGTTATGCTGAAGTCCTGTTGACTTATGCCGAAGCGAAAATTGAGAACAACGATATTGATCAATCTGTTTTCGATGCTATAAATGAAGTGCGCCAGCGTGCCGATGTGAATATGCCTGCAGTTGCAGCCGGCAAAAGTCAGGATGAGCTGCGTACAATTTTAAGACGCGAACGAAGAGTGGAGTTGGCATTTGAAGGTCTACGCCTGATGGACATTAGAAGATGGAAAATTGCTGAAGATGTAATGCCAGGTGTACCCAAAGGACTTACTTATACAGATCCTAATTCAGGAACTCAAGTGACTCTTTCGTGGGGAACACGTGTTTTTGATAAAAACAAGCACTATGTGTGGCCGATTCCTCAAGCAGAAATTGATATCACTCATATCGAACAAAACCCTGGTTGGTAGAAAACTAAAAATAATTTCCGGAGGTATTTCCTCCGGAAAAATTTAAAACTCCAATATCTTATAGATAAGAATCTGTAGTTGAATTCATATGCCGCTAAACTCTTTTGATATTGATTCATAAAAAAAAGAGTTGGGTGTCAATATGAAATCAGAGTAATTCCATTTGCAAAAAAATCCCTTAAAAATGAATTTGAATACATTATACATGATATGTTTCCTCACTTGCTTTTTATTCGGATGCGATTCAAGTGAAGAAAAACAAGCAAGTTCTGCCCCCAAAATTAGTATCACAAGTCCGTACGAAGGATTTATATACATCGATGGGAAATACAAAGGATCTAAAACTCCTAAAGAGCTATTTCTTTCAAATGGAAATCACGTTATTGGGGTAGCGATGAACGAGACAAGAACTTATCTGAGAAAGGAAATAGAAGTCACCGATGAAGTTACATCTGTGAATTTAACTGACTTGGATAAACCAGAACCAAAAATATGGAAAGCGCTTTGGATAGGCGTTGAGACAGTAACTCATGACGCTTGTACATCTACATATAGTAAAGAAGAGTTAGATCAGGCGTACAATTATTTCCGGTGGAGTATTAAGGAACATTTTGAGAAATTCTCTTACAACACAATAAAATGGGAGGTCGTGCGGGAAGACTACTCCGAACCATTGGCTTTGGATTTGGCCAATAATGGACTGCTTATAAATCCTTCTGCGATAACGTCTTTAAAACCGGAAATTAAACCAGGTGATTACGATGCCATTTTTTGTTTTTACAGAGAGAAAGAAGGCGATTGCCATATGAAAGACAATTTTTTTGGATTAGCATGGCTTGATCCTTTATCTCTGGATTTTAAGGCAGGTTTTGTTATTGTGAAATTTGACGATTATAAAAGTGGAAGTGTAAAAGAACGATTACAATGGTATAAGGAAAATGATCCCGGTGTATGGTGTCATGAATGGCTTCACACTGTTGGAGAAGGTTTTTATCAAGACTTAAAATATGAACTTCCGGAAAAGAATACTGAAGGACTGGTTATTCATAGTGCTGAGACCTATAAATATACATATCCATGGTTGGGGTGGTATGAAGATATCATATCTGGCCGTGTAAAGCATTTATCCAGACCTATGGAATATGTAGGTATTGGACCGGAAGCTTTTTTGAAGCATAATGTTAGAGATATCGCAGTACAATAAGAAGATTAGCTTGTAATTGAGGTAAAAGAATAAATCACAAATGTTTTAAGTCTCAAATTTATAACCGATAAATTAAGATAATATCAGATGAACAAATCATTTTTACTAATACTATTTTTATACCTGTTCCAATCTGCCATTGCGCAGGAAAAGGTATTTTCGGGGGCTGATGAGCAGTCACCTTCGCGAGCCCAGTTTTTCTCTTGGATTAACAACACCAACGAAGGAACCACTGAGGAACAAACCCTCATCAACCTTGAGTTTTTTCAATGGCTTCAACAAGAGTACGGGATGATTTTGGACATCTATGCTTTCGATGCAGGGGCAATTGATGGGAAAAGATTTTATGGAAGTATTCATTCAGAACGCTTCACGAAGCAGTTTCCTAATGGATTCGATCCTATTTATAAAAAAGCTAAAGAAATGGGTACCCGATTGGGGGTCTGGGGTGGCCCGGATGGTTTTGGAGATACCGAAAAAGAAAAACAAGCTAGAATTGATCAGATGGTAAGTCTTTGTAAAGACTATGAGTTCGCCCTGTTCAAATTCGATGCTGTTTGTGGTCCTTTGCGACCTGAAAAAGAAGATGCCTTTATTGAAATGATGAAGGCTTGTCGAAATTACAGTCCCGATCTTATTCTGTTAAATCATCGTTTAGGTTTAACAAAGGGTAAAGCTTATGCAACAACATTTTTATGGGGTGGTCAGGAAACTTATATCGATGTGTTTACCTCAAACAATACAACTGCTCCTCATCATCGGGCAGGAGCTTTGGATAGAGGATTGATACCGGGTTTAAAACGATTAACCGAAGATCATGGGGTTTGTATTTCATCCTGTATAGACTATTGGGATGATGATTTGATTATGCAGGCTTTTAATCGCAGTATGATTTTAGCGCCGGAGGTTTACGGTAATCCTTGGTTGCTTAATGATGATGAATTTGCGAAACTGGCAAGAATCTACAATCTCCACCGTAAATATGGAAAGATATTGGTGAACGGGAAAGTTCTTGACGAAAACAAATATGGTAAATCTGCTGTTTCCCGGGGTGATGAAAATACGCGCCTTGTAACCCTTACTAACCTGACTTGGGAAAATAAAACCTACAGTATTAAGCTGGATGAAGAAATAGGCTTAACAACCAATGAGAATATTGAGCTAAGGCAATTTCACCCTACCGAAAAAATTATTGGAAATTTTAGCAAAGGAGAAGAGGTTGAAATTACGGTTGCACCATTCCGCTCCTGTTTGCTTATTGCCGGTTTCCAGGCTTATGATGAGCCCAGCCTAGTAGGAATAGACTATCAGTTGGTTCGCAATGTTCCCGATAAACCTATATTGATTAAAGTTTTAGGAATGCCTGGAACCAGTGCTGAAATTCAGCTGAAAAATGCAGGAGATTATAAAACGGCTACTCTTAATGGAAATGATGTTAGCAATTTACTGAATGGAAAATCGCTTAATGTGAAATTTGAAGGAAGAAAGCTGGGAAATGCATTTCATAGAAAAATAGCCGACTTCAAAATAATTAAAACACCGGTTGATGCAGACGTATTATATGAAGCAACCTGTTTTGCTGCCGATAATAATGCGCTTGAAGTGAGATCAATTAAACGATCTGGTGCAACAAGTATTCCTCAGGTACAAAAAGCCCGGGATGCCTTTTTTCAGCAATCTACTTTCGTTGATCGTGGTATTTGGGATAAAAATTTGTTTGATGGAGATATGAAAACAGGATTCTGGCCATCACGAAAATATGATATTGACTTAAAAGTTAAAGGCGGTTGTTTCCGGCTTGATTTTGGAGAAGTCACCGATATCGATCAGATCATTATTAAAGTACCTGATGATTTTTCTCTTCAGCCATTATTAAAGGGGGAAGGAAATTACGCTGAAGTATCTTCGGATCTGAAAAAATGGAGAATCATCACTTATTGCGCAGGTGAGGAAATGATGATTGATGTGAACGAGCCTATCCGTTACTTAAGATTAAGAGAGCAACCAGGACGAATTGTTGAAATTGAAGCTCTTAAAGATGGCAGGAAAATAGATAGAACCAATTGGAGAGCATCCAATCTATTTGCCCATGCTGGGAAAATGAAAACTGAGAAAGTCTGGATGTCAACCTTTAGATTGAATGAGATTCCGGAAGGTTCCTATCTGTCAATAGCAATAAATGGAAAACATGGTGTTGAAGGAGCTTATGCTGCAGCTAAAATAGGTGGCGAATACAAGGGGTGTTTTGATCGCAGTGTTTCATTTCCATCAAATACCTGGGAGTATGTGAATTCAGAAAGTGATAGTAATTACACGTATTATCTGCCTTTGGATGAAAGTATGACAGGACAGGAAATTGAAGTTTTTGTGATGGGATACGATAAGGAGAATCTCGATTTTAATCCTGAAGTATGGATTTCAGCAAATCCAACTCCATTTAAAGAGCAAATTTTAGAATTAACCAAATAAACTTAAATAATGAATAAAAAGATATTGGCCTTACTGTGTTTTTGCCTGTTGATTACTTCAACTTTTGCGAAAAACTATAAATTAGAATCTCCAAATAAAAAAATAAGTGTCAGCATTCAAACAGGAACTGATCTGAGTTTTACAGTTAAGCATGATCAAACATTTTTGATTAGCCCAACCAAGATTGCGATGGAACTTGTAAATGGTACTATTTTGGGTGCAAATCCTGTTGTTATTAAAAACAGCAACAATAGTGTTAATAGGGAATTAAGACCTGAGGTACGTGAAAAGAACGAAACGATAATCGAAAACTATAATGAGTTAAAATTGTCTTTCAAACAAAATTTCGATTTGGTATTCAGAGCCTACGATAACGGGATTGCTTACCGTTTCGAAACCCGTTTCTCTGGTGAAATTACAGTGAAATCGGAAACGGGTCAGTTCAACTTCCCAAACAACAATTTGGTTTATTGGCCTAGAGAGAAGAGTTTTCATTCAAACAATCAGGTGTATTACGATTTCACCTCATTGGGAGAACTTTCATCTAAAGACCTGGGATCTTTACCAGTGCTTATGACATCAGAAAATGCACCCAGTATTCTAATTGGAGAAACCGATTTGGAAGACTATCCAGGTATGTGGTTCAATGGTGCAAAAGGGAACAATTTGGTGTCAACATTTCCTGCTTATCCTGATAAAACAGAACAGGAAGGCGACAGGGATGTATTCGTGCGTACGAGAAAAGAGTATATCGCAAAAACAGATGGAACCAGAACTTTTCCCTGGCGTTATGTCGCAATTGCTGAAAATGACGGTGATTTTATTACTAACCAACTATCATGGTTATTGGCTGACACTTGCGTGATTGAGGATCCAAGCTGGATTAAACCTGGGAAAATCGCCTGGGACTGGTGGAATGCAAACAATATTTACAGGGTCGATTTCCGTGCGGGGATCAATACCGAAACTTATAAATATTACATTGATTTCGCTGCTGATTATGGTCTTGAATACATTATCATGGACGAAGGCTGGTATGAATTAGGCGATTTATTAAAAATTGTACCCGAAATTGACATGGAAGAATTGACATCTTACGCCAAAGAAAAAGGTGTGGGTATTATTTTGTGGGTTGTTTGGAAAACCTTGGATGATCAGTTGGCAGCAGCGCTTGATCAGTTCCAATCTTGGGGTATAAAAGGAATTAAGGTGGACTTTATGGATAAGGATGACCAATGGATGGTGAATTATTACCACAAAATAGCGAAAGAATGTGCTGATCGAAAGCTGCTGGTTGATTTCCATGGCTCTTACAAGCCTGCTGGAATAAGAAGGAAGTATCCAAATGTTTTAACACGCGAAGGAGTGAATGGAGGAGAGCAGTACAAATGGAGCATGCGTCAAACGCCTGAGCATAATTTGATTACTCCTTTTTCAAGAATGGTTGCCGGCCCTATGGATTATACTCCCGGAGCGATGAGTAATGCTCAGCAAAAAGATTACAGACCAATTTTCGATACTCCTATGAGTATGGGAACCCGTTGTCATCAATTGGGGATGTATGTGGTTTATGAAAGTCCTTTGCAAATGCTTTGTGATAACCCATCGAATTATAGAAAAGAAGAAGAGTGTATGGAATTTCTATCGGCTGTACCTTCTGTTTGGGATGAAACCAAGATACTGCGAGCTAAAATTTCAGATTATATTTTAATAGCCCGAAGAAGTGGCAATGAATGGTATGTAGGTGCAATGGGTGATTGGGATAAACATGAGCTTTTATTGGATTTTAGCTTTCTGGAAAAAGGGAATTATGAAATGAGTCTTTACCGGGATGGTGACAATGCTGACCGTAACGCCATCGACTATAAAAAAGAAGTGAAAAGAGTAAAGTCAACAGATAAACAAACTCTTAAATTGGCTCCAGGTGGGGGTTGGGTTGCTCGGATTATTCCAATAAAATAAGACTTGTGAATGGTGTGATTAAAAAATAATAAGATGGTTGTTAATGAAAAAATCCGGGTCCCCACCCGGATTTTAATCTAACCACTAATAGTAACTAATCTATGAAAAAAAACATTTGTGTGTTTTTACATTTCAAAAGTAGACAAGAGACGAGTAAACTACATTAAGATGATCTTAAGTAATTATAAACTATATGTACTCTTTTATACTTATTCTGCAGGGTTTATTTTTAACGTAGTTTATAAAAACAGAAAAAAGCCTGGATCCCCACCCAAGCTTTTCTACTAACCACTATTTACTAACCTAAATCTATTTTCTATGAAAAAACGTTTACCACTCGTTTACCTTACAAACATACTGCATTCTTTCGTTAAGTGCTTTTAACAAAAGTTAAAGAATGCTAAAAGGGTTTTTATAGCTGATTCTTCTTTGCTTTTAAATCAGAGATGAAAAAAAGTAGCAAACAGAAAAAAGCTTGGATCCCCACCCAAGCTTTTCTACTAACCACTAATTACTAACCTAAATCTATTTTCTATGAAAAAACGTTTACCACTCGTTTACCTTACAAACATACCGCATTCTTTCGTTAAGTGCTTTTAACAAAAGTTAAAGAATGCTAAAAGGTTTTTTTATAGCCGATTCTTTTTTGCTTTAGATCAGAAATGAAAAAAAAGGGTAAACAGAAAAAAGCCTGGATCCCCACCCAAGCTTTTCTACTAACCACTAATTACTAACCTAAATCTACTATCTATGAAAAAAACGTTTATTATTCGTCTACTTTACAAACATACTGCATTCTTTTGTTAAGTGCTTTTAACAGATGTTAATTGTTGCTAAAAATACGAAGCTCGGTAAGTTTGCTGCAACATAGGTTTTCCAAAATAAATAATTTAAAAAAAGCCTAGGTAATCACCTAGGCTTTTTAATCTAATCAATAACCTAAATCTATTATCTATGAAAAAACCTTTTTTGTCGTCTGCTATTATAAATATACGAAAATCTTTGATAAACGGTTATAAATAGATGTTAAAAATCCTTAATATGTTTTTTTACTGTTCTGAAATGGGATAAACGGGATCTGATTTAGATTGTTTTTAAATTAATTTTAGAAAATTACTTTATGGAGTTTGAGCCTTATAAAAAAGAACTTTTCCATAGCTCGGGGAATTTATCTAAATTAGGCCTTTAGCAAAAATTTAACTTCTATATAACCCATGAATGAGTCAGTACTAAATGCTCTAATGCAACTTTTTGCCATTATTGTGGATGAACAACAGGTTGGTTTTGAGATCGCTGCGCGAGATGTTGTTTCAAAGTATTTAGTGAAGCGGTTTAGTAAGGAATGGCATGAAAGATATTTGGATAATTTCAATCGTTACCTGAAAGAATCATATTCCACCAAAGGAAATAAGGATACAATTCAAAACAAACACAAGCAAGTGGCAGATGTTTGTGCAAAATTAGTTGAGGAGGCAGAGCAGGAACAGAAAGTTTGGATTATGTTGCAGCTTCTTGAATTTATTGATGATTCTGAATTTACAGGTCCTGAAGAACTTGGATTTGTAAAGACCGTATCGAAAGCTTTTAAGATTCCTAAAGAAGAATTTGAATACAGTCTGCAGTTTATTTTAGGAACCGAATATTCTATTCCGTTTAATCCGTATTTATTAATTATTGATGCTAATGAAACTTTCGAACATGAGGTAGTTAAGCATATTTTTAGTCCCAGACTACGAGGTCGTTTATTTATTCTTCATCTTGAAAGTACGAATACTTTCCTGATGAAATATTTTGGTGAGTACAACCTTTTTTTAAACGGTCATAATATTAAATTGGATCGTGCCTATATACTCTCGTATGGATCTGTGATTAGAAGTCATAGAATTGATCCAATATACTATTCTCAAATTGTATCAGTATTTATTGAGCGGAAAAATCTTTCGGATATTCGCTTCGTCGCTAAAAATATTGAATTTAAGTTCCCAGGTTCTAATAATGGTGTATTCCCTGTTAATTTTCATGTAGAATCAGGACAGCTGATTGGAATAATGGGAGGCAGTGGTACAGGGAAATCTACTTTGTTAAATGTGTTGAATGGGAATTTGCCTTTAAATCAGGGTGATATATATATTAATGGATATAATCTCCATAAGGATAAAGAGGAACTTGAAGGTGTTATTGGATACGTTCCTCAGGATGATTTGCTGGTTGAGGAATTAACAGTTTACCAGAATTTGTTTTTTAATGCCAAGTTATGTTTCGATAATTTGGATGAGGAAACAATTGAGAATATTATAGATGATACTATTGAAAACTTTGATTTGGTTGAAGCCAGAGATTTAAAAGTTGGAGATCCTATTAATAAGGTTTTGAGTGGAGGACAAAGAAAGCGCTTAAATATCGCATTGGAATTAATGCGGGAACCTTCGGTTTTGTTTGTGGATGAGCCTACCTCCGGATTATCGAGTATGGATTCGGAAAAGGTGATGCTGTTGCTGAAAAGACAGGTTTTAAAAGGGAAATTGGTGATGTGTAACATTCATCAACCCTCATCAGATATTTTTAAGCTGCTGGATAAGTTAATTATTATGGATCAAGGTGGTAAAGTGATCTATTTTGGAAATCCAATTGATGCAGTTGTCTATTTTAAAACTCAAAGTCAGTATGTTAAAGCAGATGAAAGTGAGTGCCTGACTTGTGGTAATGTAAATTCGGAGCAGATTCTAAGAATTGTGGAAACACGGATGATGAATGAGTACGGCAGGCAAATCCGTAAAAGAAAGAGAAGCTCCGATGAATGGTATGAATTGTACAAAGAGAATATTGAAGCGAAGAATCCGGTTAAGGTACCAAAGCGGAAACGAATGATTCCAATCAATTATTTTAGTATTCCCAAACGAACAGAGCAGTTAAAGATTTATTTGGCGCGTGATGTAAAGGCTAAAATCAGCAATAAACAGTACATTTTTATTACTCTCCTTGAAGCTCCTGTTTTAGCAGTTATATTAGGATATTTCACCAAATATATTAGTGGCACAGATGATGATCCTTCGGCTTATATTTTCTCAAATAATGAAAATATCCCCTCCTTTATTTTTATGGCAGTGGTGGTATCTCTCTTTTTAGGATTGATTATTTCGGCGGAAGAAATTCTTCATGACAGGAGAATTATGAAGAGGGAATCCTTTCTCAATTTAAGCCGGTTTAGCTACTTAAACTCAAAGGTAATTGTGATGCTTGTAATTTCGGCAATTCAAACCTTGCTGTTTGTTTTAATAGCTAATACTATTCTCGAAATTAAAGGATTGACTTTAGAATATTGGTTGGTTTTGTATACAGCATCAGCCTGCGCTAATATGATCGGCTTAAATTTGTCGGCAGCATTGAATACAGTTGTGGCGGTTTATGTTTCCATCCCTTTTATTTTGGTGCCACAGCTATTGTTTTCAGGTGTAATTGTGAACTTTACCAAATTGCATCCAGCTATAACTTCGCAAAAATATGTGCCGTTTGTCGGCGATTTAATGACTTCGCGTTGGGCTTATGAAGCTTTAATAGTAGAACAATTCAGAAACAACGATTTTGAGAGTCAGTTTTTTGATTATGAACAAAAAATGAGCGAGGCTTCGTTTCGGTCATCATTCTATATCCCTGAATTAAAGCAACGATACCAAAGCTGGTTGCAATCAGGGAATTTAAAACAGCTGCAGGTATTGCAGAACGAATTTGGAAAATTGGCAGACTTATATACTTTGCCAAGTGGAGTGGAACTTACCGAAAATGGATTTGTGAACTCTTCGGTTGATTTATTGGAATGGCTAAAGAAAATCAAACAAAACGGGTGGGCTAATTACAAAACCGAATCAGATAAAAGAGATCAGGCTTACCTAAATTTACTGGAACAGTACGGAGGTAAAAAAGGATTGTTTGAATTCAAACAAAAACACCATAATGAAGCTATTGAACAGATTGTTTTAAATCGAAGAGAGCTAAATAAAATTGTTGAATTTAAAGGCGAATTGATTCAATTGAAAGACCCTGTTTTTCAAATTCCCGTGAACAAAATGGGAAGAGCTCAACTATTTTCATCTCAGAAACGAATTGGCAATTACCTTGTGAATACTTTTTGGTTTAATGTGATTGTTATTTGGTTAACCAGCTTGTTTTTTTATTTTACACTTTATTTCGACGCTTTAAGAAGAGTATTGCTTCTGATAGAAATATTATGGGTGAAAATACTTCCCGAAGGTCACATACGAATTACCAGAAAACGTCTGAAGTAATTGTGATGAATATAAAAAAGGAGTTAAAATCAATGGTTTAACTCCTTTTTTATTAGAGTTTTTTTGTACTTAAAGCGAATAATAACATATTACAAATGTTTTAATATTTCTTTAGCATTCGATCTGTTTTTGTAATCAGGATCATACTGCACATATTTTACGATACCATCTTTTCCAATCACATAAGTTGCTGGAACAGGAAGTGTCTGATCATCATTTCCATTTGAAACGGCAAGATCAATACCATATTCCTTATATTTTTTCTGTAATTTTTCAGGCAATACAAAATCAACACCGTATTGCTTCATGATTTTGGAATCTACATCGTGCAGAATGGAATATTCTGCTTTTGTTTTATCGATGGTTTTACTAACACTCATAGTGGTTTCTGGTGTAATTGCTACCAGTCGGGCACCTGCTTTTTTAAAATCTCCAACATGATCTTGTAGATGAGATAGGTGTTTATTGCAGTAAGGACACCACTGTCCGCGGTAAAATACAACGATTAATTGTTCATTCTTTAAAATTTCATCGCTTGCTATTGTTTTGCCATATTGATCCACTGCCTTAAACATAGGAGCTTTTTGCCCTACCAATATGCTGCTTTGTTCCATCTGACCAAAACTTGTAAGACTGATCAAGAATATTGCTGTCACCAGTAAAATTTTCATATTCTAATTGTTTTTCGTGAAATAAGATACAAATTAGTCTTTTATTTTTTATTTATAAACAAATAGAAGGCTGTGTTGGCGTTAATGATTTGTTAATGGCTGTAAATGAAAAAAAAATCCCTTGCGCAAGCAAGGGATTAGATTACTGATTTAGTTTCAGTTTATGCTTTTTGTAATTTTTCAATTTTGTAAGTTGTGTTTACACCTGCTTGGTGAAATAAAACACCTACAGGACACATTTTCAAAGTTTGTTGTAAGCACTTGTCGATTTTTTCATCACTTGCATTAGAGTCAATTCTCAATTCAACCTCAACATCAGTAAAGGTTGGAGCTCCATCTTTCTGATATCCGGTAGTATCTACTTCTAGAGTAGTAAATTCAATTCTCATTTTTTTTGCAACGATATTGAAAATTGTATTTACGCATCCGGAGTAACTCATTAAGCACAATTCAAATGCTGTAGCTCCTAAATCTTCTCCACCTTTTCCTTCAGGTAGGTCAATTGTAACTTCGTGACCTCTGTTATCTGTAATAATTGAAGACGTTCCTTGAGTCCAAGTTGTAGTTGCTTTCATATGTTTATTATTTGTTTTTCAGTTGCCATATGGAACTTACCATGCCGGGAATAATCATCTCCCTGTGTGTCAAAAAATGTTTTGGCATGGACGTTTCATATAGTATCTTTATTTGTTTTAAATTTCAGCTTGTAAATATATATAATTATGCAGATGTGTTGCTATTTTTTTGTTTGTTTAACAGCATGTCGGAAATGTTTTCAGGTAAGTTGTTGATAATATGTCAAATTGGCTGATTGTTTTACTGTAGTTCAGACATTTTTTCTGCTTATTGACCACATTGTTGACTTGGCAAATGTTTTGAATGATTCGTTTTGAATGACAATTAGCCATTTTATAATACAATGAAGTCGTAAAATCAAAAATATGAACTACAATAATTTTACAATTAAATCGCAGCAGGCAATTGAAAAGGCTTTTCAGTTAGCCACAGGTAAACAACAACAGGCAGTTGATACCGGACACATTTTAAAGGGTGTTTTGGTAGAAGGAGAGAATATCACCAATTTTCTATTTAAGAAGTTAGGAGTAAACTTAATAAACTTCTCGTTGGTCTTAGATAAGGTTTTAGAAAGCTATCCAAAGGTAGTTGGAGGCGATCCTTACCTTTCAAGAGAAGCCACAAGTGCTTTGCAGTTTTCAACCGAGATCTCAAATAAAATGGGCGATCAGTTTGTTTCTCTTGAGCATATATTGTTAGGTCTTTTAAAAGGGAAGGATCAAATTTCAAATCTGCTTAAGGATAATCAAATTAATGAAAAAGACCTTACTGTGGCTATTAATGAATTACGAAAAGGAGCAAAGGTCGATTCTCAAACTGCTGAGGATACATTTAATTCTTTACGAAGATTTGCCATTGATTTAAACGAACGGGCCCGAAACGGAAAATTGGATCCTGTAATTGGACGAGATGAGGAAATAAGAAGAATTCTTCAGATTTTATCGCGGAGAACGAAAAATAACCCGATTCTAATTGGTGAGCCAGGTGTGGGAAAAACAGCTATTGCCGAAGGATTGGCTCATCGTATTGTTAAGGGTGATGTTCCGGATAATTTGAAAAACAAACAGGTTTTTTCTTTGGATATGGGCGCATTGATTGCGGGGGCAAAATACAAAGGTGAATTCGAAGAGCGGTTAAAGTCAGTGGTGAAAGAGGTGGTTGAATCGGATGGTGATATTGTTTTGTTCATTGATGAGATTCACACTTTAATTGGTGCAGGAAAAGGCGAAGGTGCTATGGATGCGGCCAATATTTTAAAGCCGGCATTGGCTCGTGGTGATTTGCGGGCAATTGGTGCGACTACCTTAGATGAATATCAAAAGTATTTTGAAAAGGACAAAGCTTTAGAGAGACGTTTTCAAAAGGTTATGGTGAATGAACCGGATACCCTAAGTGCAATTTCCATCCTTCGTGGATTAAAAGAGCGATATGAAAATCATCATAAGGTTCAGATTAAAGATGAGGCAATTATAGCGGCTGTTGAGTTATCTCAAAGATATATCTCTGATCGGTTTTTGCCTGATAAGGCGATTGATTTGATTGATGAGGCTGCTGCCAAATTGCGTTTGGAAATGAATTCGTTGCCCGAAGAACTGGATGAAATTGAACGACGAATCAAACAATTGGAAATTGAACGAATGGCAATTCAGCGGGAAGGTGATAAAAAGAAATTGGAAGATTTATCGCGGGAAATTGCTGAGTTGAATGATGAAAGAAATCGTCTTCGGGCAAAATGGGAAGCTGAACGCGAAGTAATTGACGGCATTCAAAAGAATAAGGAAGAATTGGAAAACCTGAAGTACGAGGCAGAAAAAGCTGAGCGTGAAGGTGATTATGCCAGAGTTGCGGAAATTCGTTACGGAAGAGTAAAAGAGGTTGAGAAAGAAATTGAGCGTTTGAATGAACAGTTGAAAATCAATCAGAATTCAGATGCTATGATTAAAGAGGAGGTTGGAAGTGAAGATATTGCTTATGTGGTATCACGCTGGACGGGTATTCCTGTAAACAGAATGTTGAAAAGTGAAAGGCAAAAATTGCTTGGTTTGGAAACAGAGCTTCATAAAAGAGTTGTAGGGCAAGAGGAGGCAATTTCCGCTGTTGCTGATGCTGTTCGCAGAAGCAGAGCGGGCTTGCAGGATGCGAAAAGGCCAATTGGATCATTCATTTTTTTAGGGACAACCGGTGTGGGGAAAACGGAATTGGCAAAAGCATTGGCCGAATTTCTGTTCGATAACGAAAACTATATGACTAGAATTGATATGTCCGAATATCAGGAACGTCATTCCGTTTCAAGATTGATTGGAGCGCCTCCGGGATACGTTGGATACGATGAAGGTGGTCAGTTAACCGAAGCGGTTCGCAGAAAGCCATATTCTGTTGTTCTTCTTGACGAGATTGAGAAAGCGCATCCGGATGTTTTTAATATTCTGCTGCAGGTTCTTGACGACGGGCGATTAACGGATAACAAAGGAAGGGTAGTTGATTTCAAGAATACGATTATCATCATGACTTCAAATGTGGGTTCTCACCTGATTCAGGAAAAAATTTCGAAAATGAACTCTAACAATAGGGGAGAACTAATCTGGGAAGCCCGAAATGAAGTTCTCAATTTGTTGAAAAAGACCATTCGTCCTGAATTTTTAAATCGTATCGATGAAACCATTGTTTTTACTCCATTGGATCGGGAAGAAGTAAAACAAATTGTTCGATTACAGTTTGAGATGGTAAAATCAATGCTCCTGAAAAACGAAATTAGTATTGAGTTAAGCGAAAAGGCAGTTAGTTACCTTGGAAATGTTGGTTTTGATCCTCAATTTGGTGCCCGTCCAATAAAAAGGGTACTTCAAAGAGAGGTTCTTAACGAACTGTCAAAACAAATTTTGTCAGAAAGTATTGCTCCCAATCAAAAGATTCTAATTGATGCTGAGGAAAATGGATTGGTTTTTCGTAATCTGTAAAAAGATCAAACGTAATTAAATACAAAGCCTGCTTGCATTGTGAGCAGGCTTTTTTTAGCTTAAAATTTGATAACATGAAATTGTGAATGTTGAAGTTTATCTGTTATTTCAAACCATTGCGGAGATATATTTATGCTTTTCATGGACTATTTTTATAAATTGAGATTTAATTTAATTTCTTTGTTAATTGATAAATTTAGAAAACTAGTATTTTAACTCTAAAATAGGACCAAATGTCTTCGATCGAATTAAAAACAAAATGGCTTGAAAACTACAAAACAGCACCAGCCCAATTGCAAAAAATGGGTGAAATTAATGGACTGATTAGTGCTTTTAATGCCAATGTTGATGCCGTAATTAAGGTGAATGGCAAAGGAATTCAAAACCTGATTGCTGAAAATAACCTGAACACAGATTTGATTCTTGGTGAAGGAGAGAATAACATTCGCTGCAATGAAGATGCAATTCGTGGTTTTCTGAATTGTTTTAAAAATGGAATTGCCGAAGAATGGTTGATTGAAGATGTTGGCGTTTTTGAATGGCTAAACAAAAATGTTGGCTACGACAAAATGCAAATGGGAGGCCAGGGTGGTATTGTTGCAAATGTGATGGCTGTTTGCGGTGTAAACTCGGTTTATGTGCATTGTGCATCAGCTCCAAAAGATCAATCTAAACTGTTTTTAGATCTTCCCAATTTATTAACAAACGATGAAAACGGCGAAATTAAGCAGGCATCTAAGGTCGATCGCTCTTCCGATTTAGCTTTAATTCATTGGATTATCGAATTTGATAAGGGAGATTCTATCAGTTTGAACGGTAAAACTTATGTGTGCCCGAAAGCAAACCGTTTTATTGCAACCTACGATCCATTAAATTTTAAACTGCATATCGACGAGAATTTTGCAAACAGAATGTCGCAAAACGACATCAATCCTGAATATATAATTTTATCTGGTTATCAGATGCTTCATGAGTCTCTTCGCGATGGAACCAAAGGAACTGATCGAATCGATTTTTCAAAGGCAATGATTGAAAAATGGCGGGAATCTTGTACGGATAGTTTACTGCATTTAGAAGTTGCTTCAACTCAGAATAAAGTAATTCGTAAGTATTTAATTGATAATTTGGTTGAAAGTGTTGATAGTTTAGGTTTTAACGAACGGGAATTAATCGATATTTTAGAAGTGATCGGTGAGGACGAATTGGCGCAAAAATGCGAAGAAAATACCAATAGTTCGAACTTGTTTGAAGGAATGCTGAAGATTCGTGAGTATACCAATTGCTCTAGAATGCAGCTTCATATGTTTGGACTGTATCTTACTCTTCAGGAAAAAGGATTTAGCGTTTCTCCTCTTCAGAACCGAAATGGAATGCAATTAGCCGCTACTGTTGCTGCAGCAAAAGCAGGAACAGGCGCTATCGATAAAAAAGAAGTATTGCTTTGGGCTAAAGACCATGAAGTGTCTGAGGTTGGGTTAAATGAATTGTCAAAACTTTCAAAGACAGTAACCAATTTTTTTGGAGACAATCAGCTCTTGGAAACAGGAATATTTACAAATGAGAAATTAGAAATTATTGCAGTTCCAACCATCTTAATTGATAAACCAGTTACACTTGTTGGTATGGGAGATACAATCTCTTCGGTATCATTGGTTGGTGCGCGTTAAAGAAGAACGAAATTGAATAAAAATGGAGGTCATGAAATCATCTGATTTTATTGCCTCCATTTTTTGTGACATAGAGAAACCCCGATATGGTACTTTCGGGGCTTACTACTGAACTACTTGTGTGGAATAGTTCTTACTAACCTAATCTAAATCACTAACTAATTTTTACTCACCGAATAGGGAACAAATTTTGGATTGCTTCCCCATGTTTTATTTGGTCTTGGCCCCATCTCCAATATTAGTTTGGCTCCGTTAATAATTTCCGAATGCTCAAAGTAGGGACCTTTTAATTCCTTACCATTCAAACTTGCCGATTGAATGTATTTGTTTTTTGCAGAGCAATTGTTCGCAATTATTTGTAGTTGATTACCATTGCCTAAATCAATTGTAATCTCGTTAAATATCGGACTACCAATGTTGTACTCCGGAACACCTGGTGTGACCGGATAAAATCCCATGGCCGAAAAAACGTAAAATGCAGATAAACCTCCGCCATCTTCATCGCCGCAAATTCCAAAAGGAGAGTTGGTGAACCACACTTCCATAAGGGAACGGATTCGTTTTTGTGTTTTCCATGGTGCTCCCGAATAATTATACAAATAAGGAATGTGTAAACTGGGTTCATTTCCCATTACAAATTGACCGGTTAAGCCCGTTGCATCCGGAAAAATATCCCAATAATCCCACTTCGGAATACCGAATGGTTCTACAAATAGTTGATCCAGTTTGTTGTTAAATTTTTCATTTCCACCCATCAAATTTATTAATCCGGCAATGTCATGCTGAATATCCCAGGTGTAAGTCCAGGAGTTGTTTTCTGCGAAATAGGCTCTTCCACCTAAACCACCGGATAATTTTGGATCGAATGGTCTAATCCATTTTCCATCAGATGATTTTGGAGCCATAAAACCGATTTCAGAATCAAAATTGTTTTTATAATTATTGGCTTTTTTTGAGAAAAGCTGGTAGTCTTCTTTCTTGTTAAGATCCTTTGCCAATTGTGCAATGCACCAATCATCATAGCTATGCCCAAGTGTTAAGGCCACTGCTTGTCTTTTTTCCCAATGGTGAACTTCTTTCACCCATTCTTTTTCTCCTGGCTTTAAAGCTGGGAAAAAGCCATTTTCATGATAAAAGGTATCTAATTCTGTTGCCGGACCATTCTTCCATGGTAACATGGTAGCTTCCAATTCATTCTTTTTTAAGCCCTCAAAGGCTTTCTCGATGTTAAATCCTCTTATTCCTTTAAAATAAGCATCTGCTATAATCGAAGAGGCGTGATTTCCATTCATGCAAGTATGATCGCCCGTAAACAGGGGAAAGGATGGCATCCAGCCACTTTGTTCATACATTTTAATGTAGGAATTGATTTTTTTTGATTGATTCTCCGGATCAATTAAGCACATCAATGGATGAGTCGCCCGGTATGTATCCCAAACCCAATCGTCAACGAAAAAATCAACGCCATCATCACTATGGATTTTTTGATCGTAATTACTAAAGTATTTTCCGTCTTCAGAAATATTCACCATTCTCTCATAGCAACGGTAAAGTGCCGTGTAGAAAACTGTTTTTTGATCTTCACTTCCACCTTTCACCAGTATTTTACTCAGTGCATCATTCCATATCCGTTTGTGAGATTCTTTGTATTGATCAAAATCCCAATCAGGCATTTCGCTTTTCAAATGTTTTTTAGCCTCTTCTGCCGAAATATAAGAAACAGCTATTTTAAGTTGTAATGGATTTGAAGTATCATCAAATCGAAAAAACGCTCCAATTTTATTTCCCGAAATAGTTTTGCTGTTAGAGTCTAATTTGTTTGTGTCGAAAGTGCCGTAATCAGACATGTTTTGATCAAACCGGACTGCAAAATAAACTTTTACAGGATGCTCAAGATCAATGCCGTCAACCGCTGTAATCATATCAAAACCTGTAATTGTATTTTCTTTAGGAGAAATGTTAAATTTCCCATTATCTCTGCATTGCAAGTATAAATTTGCAGGAGCATTGTTTGTGAAGCTAAAACGTGAAAGTGAAACATGTTGACTTGCAGTTAATTCCATTTTGATATCAAAATCTTCCAATAAAACGGAATAGTAATACGGACTGACTGTTTCCTGGTCATGGTCATAGGCAGACTCCCAATTTTCAGGTTTTTGCGAGGTCGGATTCTGAGAAATCATGAATTTGCCGATTGTACCTTTCCTGTGAGAAACAATAGTGAAGGGAAAGTGTGTAATTTTCTCGCTTTGATAACCTTTTGGCTCTTTTGAAATACGCATCATGCTGTTGGGAAGATGCACCAATGGAATTGTTGGTTCGAGCATATGACCAATGCCTCCGATATTTGGATTCACATAGTCGACAATTTTCTTTTGTGCAAATAGAGTCAAAGAAAAAAGTAGAGAGAATAGTAAAGTGAGCTTCTTCATTAAAAGGTATTCTGATTAATATATTGAAGCAAAACTATGTTGCGTCAATTAATTTTAATTTAATTGTGGATTAACTCCGTAAATTAAATTATTAATCAATGTTTTCTTTTGGGTTTAGTTGGCAGTTTGTAAGGGAGTTGTGTTGTTTGTTTTTGTAATTGATATTTTTTTAGATAGGATCTTTTTTGTATTTATCATGATAAGAGGAAAGTGCATTTCGGTTGAATTAGTTTACCCATTACTAAATTACTTCAAGATTTATGAGTGCTTTTTTGGACTATCTGTGCTCTTTAAGTTCATTTTTATTCAGATTTTATGAAAATTATGGGCTTACAAGTGAAAAAATCATGGAAACGTTTGCGTAAACCAATTATTTACACTTATATTGTGAATCCTTTGTGAAAAAAACAAAAAATACCATTTGTAATCACATTGAATCACACTTTTTTTACTCATCAATTATTTGGTGAGACTTTACTAACCACTAACTAATCACTAACAATTAGATCCTGTTTATTCTAAATAAGCAGGATCTTTTTTTATCTTTTTTTTTCAATTTACCTTTATCGTTAGCTTAAGCATTTTGAAGAAAAAAGTCTTTTATTGTGATTAAAGTATGGAGATGTTCAACGAAAAAGTTTTAATTAGTAATAATTAGGCTTTATTAAAGCAAATGAGAAGATCCATAAATACTTGTGAAATTTTTATGGGTTAATAACAGACTGATCTGCAATCGTTTCCAATGGGTGTTTTATAACACGTAAAGATTGGGTTAAAAATACTTCAAAGTGCTTTGAATTGTATCGAAAGACCTTAAAATTTGCAGAAGCAAATTATACATATCATATAAGACTTAATTAACAAATATTTATTAACAATGACACCCAAGTTTAAAGCGCAAGCCGGAACTTTTGAATCAAGCGATATTATGATTCTGATTGAGCCTCTTGAAAAAGATTCTGGTCGCAAAGTTGATATTTCTTCAACAGTAATACTTCAGTTCGAAGAAGATATTAAAAAAACTATAAATCAGGTACTTGATCGGCTTCAGGTTAAAGATTTGCATCTTATTGCCAAGGACAAAGGAGCACTGACGCAGACAATCGAAGCACGAGTTGAAACAGCAGTTAAACGATCTTTAGGTATCCAGGAGGGGACAATGTAATGGTAAAGAAAAAAAGAAGGTCGATGTTGTACATTCCCGGTAATAATCCGGCAATGATTCAACAAGCAGGAGTTTATGGTTGTGATGCTGTTCTTCTTGATCTGGAAGATGCTGTAGCATTAAACCAAAAAGATGCAGCAAGAATTTTGGTTCGTAATATGCTTAAAACGGTTAATTTTTACGACACCGAAGTATGTGTGCGTGTAAATAATTTTCATACTCCGTTTGGATTAACGGATTTGGAGGAAATAGTGCCGTTACAGCCAGATAATATCCGTTTCCCGAAAACAGAAACAGTAGCCGATGTTAAGGAGTTCATGAAAGAAGTGCGGCGCATCGAAAAGGAACATGGAATTAAGAATCCAACCATGACTATTCATGTGATGATAGAAACAGCCAAAGGGGTTGCGAATGTTTATGATATCGCGGCTGCCGATCCAAGAATAGATGCTATTACTATTGGAGGGCAGGATTTAACTGCAGATATGGGTATTATAAAAACTCCGGATGGAGTTGGTATTGATTACGCACGTAAGAGAATCGTGATGGCTGGAAAAGCCAATGATTTAGACGTTTTAGATACTATTTTTGCTGATGTGAACGACGATGAAGGTTTGCGGGAAGAAACAGAATATATTAAAAAAATAGGTTTTGCAGGTAAGGCTCTTATAAATCCACGTCAGGTTGATGTTGTTCATGATGTGTTTAACCCGACTGAAAATGAGGTGCGTAAGGCATATCGTGTTTATTCTGAGTTTATTAAAAACAAAAAAGCTGGTATTGGAGTTTTTGCAATTGATGGAAAAATGGTAGATGCTCCTGTTGTTCAAAGAGCAATTACAGTTTTGGAATATGCCAAAATAGATTTGAAAGAAATTGAAAAGAATGCTGGTTAGTTTTTAAGCTTGGATTTAAAACGTAGACAAATGAAAAATGCAATAGGAGTTGAAATTCCTGAATATATAGAAGGCCTTGGGAAACTTGAACCTTTCCAGGGAGTTTGGAAAAGTATTATTGAAGACGAAGTTCCATCAACAAATATTTCACGAACGCTTAAGGCTAAAAAACCTCATGTTTCCAAACTTTGTAAAAATCTGGAAGAGGCTATCAAAAGATGTAAACCTTTTGATGGAATGACTGTTACTTGTCATCATCATTTAAGAGGTGGAGATGGAGTGTTGATGCAGACCATTAAAATACTTGATGAGATGGGCATTAAGGATATCACCTTGGCGTCCTCATCACTTACATCAGCTCATGATGGTTTGGTTCCTTATGTTGAAAAAGGAATGATTACCAGAATCTTCACATCAGGTATCAGAGGTGCATTAGGCGATGCAATATCAGTTGGGAAATTAAAATATCCGGCAATTATTCACTCTCACGGTGGTCGTGTACGTGATTTTTTAACAGGAAGAATTAAGCCTGATTTATCGGTTTTAGCAGCATCTGCAGCTGATGAAGAAGGAAATGCAACAGGTGCTCATGGCCCATCAGCTTTTGGATCTATGGGATACGCAGATATTGATGCCCGGTATTCTCGTAATGTAATTATTGTTACTGATAATTTGGTTGAATATCCTTGTGTGCCTTGTACTGTACGTCAACATTTTATCGATTATGTGGTAAAAGTGGATAGTATCGGTGATGCAACAAAAATTGCGTCGGGAACTACCCGTATTACCAATTCACCAATGGATTTACGTATTGCCCGAATTGCTGCAACAGTAATTGAACATTCTGGTTTGTTCAAAAATGGAATGTCGTTTCAGGTAGGTGCAGGTGGAGCTTCTTTGGCGGTGGCCAAATTTCTTCGCGAAGATATGAAGCGGAAAAATATAATTGGCAGCTTCATGATTGGAGGGGTAACTTCCTATGGTGTTGATATGTTGAATGAAGGGTTGTTTCATTCTATTTTTGATGTGCAGTCTTTCGATGCCGCAGTGAGTACTTCGGTATTGAATAATCCAAATCATATCGAAATTTCGTGTGATCAATATGCGAATCCCAATAACTGCGGATCTATGACTAATAAGTTGGATGTGGTTGTTTTGGGTGCACTCGAAGTGGATGTTGATTTCAATGTAAATGTAATTACGGGTTCTTCAGGAGAAATAAGAGGCGCATCCGGAGGTCACTCCGATACCGCATCCGGAGCGAACTTAACAGTTGTTGTTTGTCCGGCATTTCGCGGTCGGTTACCCATTGTAAAAGATCGCGTTCACACTGTTGTTACTCCTGGAGAAAGTGTTGATGTAATTGTAACCGAGAGAGGTGTATGTGTTAATCCAGCGAAACCAAATTTGGCAGCGAAACTTAAAGAAGCCGGGGTGCAGGTGGTTGATATTCGTGACTTGAAAGAGGAAGTGGAGAAAATGACTGGTGTACCTGCCGAAAAGCAATTGGGAGATCAGATTGTAGGCTTGGTTGAATATCGCGACGGGACTATTATTGATGTAATTTATAATGTAAAGAATCTCTCATAAGCTGAGGCCGATTTATACAAATGAAATATGATACACCCTACTTGTTTTAAGCATTTAGGGTGTATTTGTAAACAGGAAGTAGACAAAATGGAGAAAGTCGTAAGAGAAATTTTGGAGGCTAAAGAAATCCGGTCAAAAGAGAGACAGAAATTTGCTGAGTTAGGAGATATTTCACTAAGTCTGACTCTTAATATTCCCGGTGTTCCAAAATCGAATGATCAGATCAAATTGTTTTTCTCAGAATGTTTGTCTGATCTGAAACGATTTTTACTTTCTCATCGGATTATTATTGAGGAAAAAAGAGAAATTATTCGTCCTGATGCAGCAGGAGATTTTTATTTAGTCCCTGTTTCAGGCATTGAAATTTCAGCAGCAACAATAAAAGAGATTGCAGAGCTTTATGAAAAGGAGCATTCGTTAGGTAGACTCTTGGACGTTGATATTACTGATGAAAAAGGAAATCCGGTTTCATCGGGAAAAGCCAAGAAGTGTTATTTCTGTGATGAGCACCCTGCTGTGTTTTGTATGAGAAGGCAAACTCATGAATATGGAGAAATGAGAGCTGTTATCGAGAAAGACATATCCCGTTTTTTACAGGAAAGAAGGAAAATCAGGGTTTGTAAAGATTTGTCTGCATTTGCTTTAAAAGCACTTCTTCATGAAGTATCTCTGTCTCCAAAACCGGGTTTGGTCGATCGTTTTTCGAACGGATCTCATTCGGATATGGACTTTTCAACATTTTTAAATTCGAGTGCTGTCTTGTCTGTCTATTTTAAAGAAATAGCTGAGTATGGTTATTCTTATTCGTCTGCAAATATAAAAGATGCTCTGCCAAAATTGAGACAAATTGGGTTGCAAATGGAAGAGGATATGTACCGTGAAACTTGTGGGGTGAATACTCATAAGGGGGCCATATTTTTGTTGGGATTTTCACTGTTTGTAAGTGCCAATCAAATAAAAAACCGGAATTTTTCGTATGATTCATTTGTTAATCAAATAAAGGAATTAAACGGTAACTTAGTTGAGAATGAGTTGGGGAAGAAACTTTATAGCAGCAAAAAAACACATGGAGAAGAGTGTTTTGAGAAGTTTGGAGATATGGGGAAAGGAATTAGAGGCGAAATTCAATCAGGATTACCTTGTGTTTTCAATCATGCAATTCCTGTTTTGAGTTCTCATTTCGATAAAATGGATACAGTAAAAGATGAAATTATTCATGAAGGATTAAAACAAACACTTTTAGTTTTAATTGCTCACAATAACGACAGCAATATTTTATATCGTAAAGGAGAAAAAGTTCTTAATGAATTACAGGATATTTCACAACAGGCTTTTATTCTTTTTGGAACTCAATATTTTAATTCAAAGTATCAGGATTTATTGGATTATTGTAATGAAAATCGGATATCTCCAGGTGGTTCTGCTGATTTGCTTGCGGTTGCATTCTTTACATATATGGTGAATAAAAAGTACAATTAAAAAGTACTCAATACAAATTGAAAATGAATAATAAAACAACATTTGTCATGCTTTCATAGATGCTGAGCACCTTTCATAACATATAAAATTAGAGGGGTATTTTCTGTGAAATGCATATTATTGAGTGCGGAAATAAAAAGAAAATATTTACACAAAACAATACTAAACAACGAATAAGGATGGGAGTTGAGAATACAGATTATAGGGAAGAGTCTTTAGATCTAAACAATCCCTTTGATATAAAGCTGGTCTCAGAATTTCTGGAGCCATTGGGTTTTGAGTTCGATTCTACAGACGTTGATTACACCATGATTCTTTATAATTTGAATCAGGAGGTAATAGGAACCGGGTCGTATAAAGGAAGAGTACTTAAATATGTTGCAGTTTCTCCTAAATTTAGAGAAGGAGCTGCTTTTGCGCAAATTGTAACACATTTAATTGAATTGGTTATTAATGAGCACAAACACATTTTTGTTTACACGAAGCCTCGTAATTTAGAGGTTTTTAAAGGATTGGGATTTACCGAAATTGCAACTGCAGAGCCATTGTTCTCTGTTTTGGAATTTGGATATGAGAATATCAAAACATATCAGGACTATTTGCGGTCAATAAAAAAGGATGTAACTTTTGGTGGCATCGCAGCCATAGTTGTAAATTGCAATCCTTTTACTAAAGGGCATAAATATCTGATCGAAAAAGCTTGTGCGGAGAATAGAGTGTTGTACCTATTTATAGTTGAAGAGGATCGTTCGTCATTTACTTTTGATGTTCGATGGCGATTGATTCAGGAAGAATTGGGGCACATTAAAAATCTGGTAATGGTGAAGGGGGGAGATTATGTAGTTTCAGGAACTATTTTTCCTTGTTATTTTTTGAAAGATGAGAAAGAATGTGACATTGCGGCTAAACAAGCCGAATTGGATGTAGTCACTTTTTTGAATTATATTGTTCCAATTTTAAATATTAATAGAAGATACGTTGGAACTGAAATGTATTCGCCGGTAACTGCAGCCTACAACGAAGCCATGATTAAATATTTACCGTCCAATGGCGTTGAAATTCTTGAAATACCAAGAATTACACAAGGGAGCTCAGATAATTATATTTCTGCATCAAAAGTAAGAATTGCGATCCGTGAAGACAGACTGAATGAAATCCTCGATTTTTTACCGGATTCAACGAAGAATTATTTGTTGTCGGAGGAATCTGCTGAAATTAGAGAGAAGATAAAAAATACAGTTACCAGACATTAAACAGAAAAGCCGGATGAGCATCATCCGGCTTTTTTTAACTTTACAATATTATAAACCTATTCGTTTTCGGATATTAGAAAGTGTGGTTGGTTTTGAATTGTAGGTGTATTTTGCGAATATCAAATAAAAAAGCAATAGTAGATTGAATAAGTAATTGAAATACAGAGGTATATGGTAGTTGTTGCGGGCTATATCATCTATAAAAATATAGCATAAGGTAAAAACTTCACCCCAAAACCACAGCCATAAAAACAACTCGCTTAGGTCATCTGTTTTTTTTGTTTTAAACGTGTGGATTACTTGTGGCAGAGCACAAATTGCGAAAAGAATGCTTCCCATCCATCCAATAATTTCATTTGCTTGCATGTCGTCGTATTTTCATGCAAAAATGAACAAAACAAAGGAGAAAAATAAGAAATCCGGCTAATTTCTTTGGATTAACAACAAAGTGCGGTCATCATCAAATTTAGAGACATTGTAGATTTTGGTTAATTCCAATTCCACATCTTTGGGTTCAATAATTTCTTTTTCTTTGTTATTATCAAGAATGTAGAATATAGCTTCATCACCAATCATCTCACCGGTTCTGTCATTAACAGCTTCGGTGTACCCATCGGTATAAAAGAATAGTTTGTCTCCCTTATTAAACTCGTGAACTAAGCTTCTATATTTGATTCCCTTTACAACACCCAATAAGGTTCCAACAATATTTAATTGCGATATGGTTTTATCTATTCCATCATAAAGAAAAGGTCGAAGAGCTCCCGCTGATGCAATACTAATCTTATTCGACGAAGTACAAAGCGATATGATACTCAGAGTTGTGAATACTTCAGTTAACTGAATGTCTTTAAAAAGATATTCATTTATAATATCCAGAAATTTGCCCGGTGATTCAACAAAATCGAGTTCTTGTCGATTAACGAAAAAATTAATGGTACTTCGTATGTAGGCAATATAGGCTGGTACAAAGAACCAGGCATCCCATTTTTTTCCCATTACATCACCCAAAATCAATATTTTTCTATTCTGGTCTACATCAATAATTTCATAATAATCACCTCCGGGTAATTTATTGTAGGGCTGATGAAGAATTTGAATGTTGTAGTCTCGTATGGTATCCTGAAATTCATTTTCGAAACGAATTGGAGATCTTTTTGCTGCCGAATTAAGCGCGCTTAAGTATTTGCTTTTTAAATCATGTTCGCGCTGAACATTGGAGTTTATTTGATGGATAATTAGCTTCGGATTCAGATTCTTGAATAGAAAACCACTTATTTTGGATTGCATTAGACTTTCCAGTTTGTCCATGTCGTCAGCATCAGTAACAAGAATGTTTATTGGAATATGATTCGAAACAATTTCCGTTATTTTATCTAAGATTGAGATCGCCCAATTTGCTTTATCGTCAATAATAATGCCCCAGGTATTGGTGTCCTGCAGAGCCATGAAAAAATCAGAATCGGAATAAACAGCGGTAATATTTGTTTTGAGATGTTTTCTTGGAAGAGGAAAGGGTTTAATTCTATTTGCACAATATATCAGGTTTCCTTTTTCAAAACTGATGTCATCTTTTCTCGCACTATCAAGAATATCTTTTCTTAAATAGGCTTTCTTTAAATGGGATTTGATCTTTGAGATAAAGATCTTTTGTTTGATTGGTTTGGTGATAAAATCATCCGCACCGTCATTCAGATTTTTAATCCATGTGTCTTCCTCGTTGTTTCCAGAAAGAAAAATAAAAGGAGTGTGCTGGTATTCAGGTGTCTGTCTTAGTCTTCTTACCAGTTCATTGCCATCCATTAATGGCATGTATAAATCTGAGATGATAAGATCGAAATGTTGACTTTTGGCCTGATCAATAGCCTCTTTTCCGTTTTTTGCAAGTGTTGTTTGGTAACCTAATCCTTTTAGAGTAAACTCAATGAATTTTAGGATAACTACGTCATCATCAACAACCAGTATATTTGGCGAGACTTTTGCCATATCAGTATTTTATTCAACTGATGAAAAGCTGTTAACACATGCGGTTTGGTCTTGTAAAATATCAAAAATAGAATCCAACTGCATTAATTCTATCAGCTCCATCACATCTCTGTTGATATTGCAAAGTTTTATAAAACTTTTATGTTCTTTTGATGTTTTAAGAGCCGATAAAAGTGCACCAAAACCAGAACTGTCAATAAAGCTGATTTCTTCAAAATCAACAATTAATTTTGATTTAGGTTGAGACAAAAGTTCATTCATTTTTTCCTTCGCAATATTTGCATTTAAGGCATACAAACGATTGGTTTCTCCCAATTTCATTATTGTTATAGAGTTTACCTGTTTGGTTTCAATATTCATAGCAGTAAAATATGGTTACAGTGATTAAAGTTGTCCTAAGGTTTCTTTTAATTCTTTTATGGCTAAAGGACATTGTGATAAAAATTCCTCTACTAATACAGGAATATTTACTAAATCAATGTCATTCATAGTTTCGTTTTTTACGTTAGTCCAGTTTTTTTCATCTTGAGGACTAAATTCAATCCTGTTTTCTCTCTTCAGCTGCAATTCAAACTTTAAATTTCCTTTTGAAAAATGCTCTAATTGTTCTAGACAATCACCAGAATTTTCCATTCCCATTGTTCGTACGGATGATTTTGCCTTGTGGGCAATAGCGCCTAAATCCTGCCAGTTCCGAGCTTCAAAACTTCTTGATATTTCTTCTTCAAATTCAGGGATTTGTTCCAGAAAAATATCAATCATTTCACTGATGATGTTTTTGTCATTTCCAGACATCTCCTTTAAATAGGAGAGATCTGTGATCATTTCACCTTGAGTCATTCTGTTGATATGAGCTTGTTCGATTTAACATTTGTTTGATTTTTTTTATAAATTCAACTTTTATTTCGATAGAAATAATGCGCTGAATTTTGAGCAAAATCTTCATTATCGCATATGCAATAATACTAATTTATTTTTAATTTACCTATTGCTCCAGCTATTCAATTAGAGCTTAGTATGCTTGATTTTACTGATTGTTTATTGATCGTAATTTTTTAGATTTGCTATTGTTTGCCCGATTAATAATTAGGATTAAGCTCAACAAAAGATTTTTTTTTTCGTAACACTAATTTTTACAGAATTTATCTGAACAAAATATCTAACTTAATGTTTATGATCTGGAAGTTTACTACCGCTGTTTTTCTTTTTGTTTTTTTATTATCAGGGAATCTAACCGGGCAAGAGTTGTTGCCTGTGAAAAAGTCTGAATTTGTTGATAATGAACCGAATCGAAAACAAGCTTTTGCCCAAGTGAAAGAGGCATCTGAGCTGTATCAAAAAGGAATTGGATATGTGCCCCAGAGTTTAAATCTCTTTTTGAGTGCCTACAACTTAAATAATAATAATCCTGAGTTAAATTACAATATTGGTCTTTGTTATTTAATATCAGGACCAAGAGATGCTGCGCTGTCATATTTACTTGCTGCAAAATCTGCTAATGCTGATATCAGTGCAGATATTCATTTTCTGATTGGCTTGGCTTATAAATATCAAAATAATTTTTCTGATGCAATCATTCATTTTAAAATGAATAAAGAGTTAATTCAGCAGAATAAGTATAAAGAGCAGAAAGAACTTTTGCCTATAAGTGATAAACACATTCAAGAGTGTCGAAGCGGCAGGTTGCTAATGAAAAATAGTCTTGATCTGGAGATACAACCTGTTGAAGGAAATGTAAACTCAGAATTTGATGAATTTAATCCTCAAATAATAGATAGTAATCTGTTTTTTAGTTCGCGAAGAGGATTAGAGAATGATAGCAGGTCACCAGAAGATCAAAAGTTTTTTGAAAAACTTTTTAAGGCTTCAAAAAGTGAGGTGTTGGATATTGAGGTTCGTGAAGAGAAAAATAATTTAGGAGAAAATGTAAATTCTACTTTGCTGTCTAAATTTGACGATAAACAATTTGTATTTTATAATAGTAATTCGGGAGCAGGTGATTTGTTTCTGGCAGAAAAGGAGAGAGGCAAATGGAAAATAGGAAGAGCAATTAAATTCATTAACGAAAAGGATTCAAGAGAGAGTTCTGCAAGTTTACCTCAGTCGGGAGATGAAATTTATTTTGTAAGTAATCGTAAAGGCGGCTTTGGCGATTGTGATATCTATTTTTGTAAAAAAGAGTCGGAGTCTAAATGGTCTAAGCCAATTAATATTGGTGGCGATATTAATACTGAATATGACGAAGGTGATGTTTTTATAAGTGCGGATGGCACTAAGTTATTTTTCAGTTCAAAGGGGCACAATACCATGGGGGGATATGATATATTCAAGTCTGACCGTCAGGACGATGGAACTTGGAGTAAGCCAATAAATCTGGGATATCCAATAAATAGTACTGATAACGATATTACCTATTGTGAAGATCAGAATGGTGTTTTTTATTTTGCATCCGAGCGTAGCGGAGGCAAAGGAGGATTTGATATTTATTGTCAAAAAACACCTGAGCCGGTAATCGAAGAAGTTGCAGAGGAAGTCATAGCAGAACCAGTGATTGAACTTCCTGAAACGAAACTAGAAGTTCCTGTTACTCTTCCGCTTGTAAGTTTTAAAAGTGAGGCCGTTGCAATAACTGAAACTCCGGTAAAACAAGAATTAGTTGAAGAAGACTTTGTTTATAGAGTTCAAATTGCTGCGGCAAGAAAAGAAATGGATCCTAAAGATTTATTTAAAAGGTATAAAGGAGGTGATGTTATAGATCATTTGTTTGTAGAAAACTGGCATAAATATACTATCGGAGGATTTTTAACATTTAAGGAGGCTGCCAAATATAGGGATGCCAGTGGAGTGAAGGATGCTTTTGTTGTTTTGTTTAAAGGAGGTTATCGATTAGGTATTGCAAGAAGACCTTTTGAGGCAAACTAGTGTATTGGCACAAACGATATCTGAGAAAAATTTTTACATTTGCAAAAGATAACACAAACACGATTTAATAACTTTTTTCTCAGGTAAATCTTCAGTAAAAAAGCTTGACTTTTTTATGATTACTTGAAGATCTTGCCCAAAATACGTAAACAAATGAAAAGAACAGCATTCACTAGCTTTCATGAAGAATTAGGTGCAAAAATGGCGCCATTTGCCGGGTATAACATGCCTATTGAGTATACCGGAATTAACGATGAGCACAAATGTGTTCGTGAAAAATTAGGGGTTTTTGATGTATCTCACATGGGTGAGTTTTGGGTGAAAGGTCCAAAAGCTTTTAGTTTTGTACAAAAATTGACTACAAATGATGTAGCTACACTTTCCAATGGAAAAGTTCAGTATAGTTGCTTCCCAAATGGGAAAGGCGGAATCGTTGATGATTTATTAGTATATCAGATTGATAGCGAGACGTATCTATTGGTTGTAAATGCAGCTAATATTGAGAAAGATTGGAATTGGTGTTGTAAAAATGCTGAGGAAATGGGATTGGAAGTTGGAACTGAACTTTATAATGCTTCCGATGAAATATGTCAGTTAGCAGTACAAGGTCCTTTGGCATTGAAAGCGATGCAGAAAATTGTGGATCGTCCGATTGAAGATATGGAGTATTACACATTTCAAAAAGTAACCATTGCAGGAATCGAAAATGCTATTTTTTCGACTACCGGTTATACTGGTTCGGGCGGATGTGAAATTTATGTATCAAACGAAGATGGAGCGAAGCTTTGGAATGCTGTAATGGAAGCAGGAAAAGAATTTGGAATCCAGCCAATTGGTTTGGCTGCCCGTGATACACTGCGCTTAGAAGTTGGTTTCTGTTTATACGGTAACGATATTGATGATGATCATTCACCGATTGAAGCAGGTTTAGGTTGGATCACCAAGTTTGTGGAAGGAAACGATTTTATCGATCGTGAATTTTTCGAAAAGCAACAAGAGGAGAAACCAAAACGCAGATTAAAAGGTTTTGAATTGATTGATAGAGGAATTGCTCGTCATGGCTATAAAATTGAAGATGCTGAAGGAAACGAAATTGGCGAAGTAACTTCGGGAACAATGGCTCCAATGGTAGGAAAATCAATTGGTTTAGGATATGTTAAGGAAGGATTTTATAAACTGGATACTGAGATTTTTATTCGTGTTCGAAATAAAGCGGTAAAAGCTAAAATCACAAAAATTCCTTTTTACAAAGCGTAAATCGAATTTTTATTGAAATAACAAAAGACAGTTACCCGTGATGTAGCTGTCTTTTTTTGTTTTTAATCATAGCGGTTGGGGCTTTTCAAACATAAATTCTTATATTTGGAATGGTTTTTTAAGGGAAATTAATTCTGAAAATAGAATTTAATTTTTCTTGTTACCATCTAAATTCACATAGATTGCTCCGAACAATCCAAATATTTGGATTTTCAGGAAAAAACACCATCGTGTGAATGAATATAAGTAAAAAATTCTGCAGGTTAAGTTTCTGTTTTTCAGAACGTAAATATTAATCTATACGAAGGGGGATAAGAGGATAAATTATTTGTTATAAAACATACATTTTAACAAGTAAAAGCGTCTTAAAATAAATTTTTATTTGCAATTTTGCCTCAGGATATGGAATAATACAAAAATTTAAAACGTTTGAAAAAATGAAAGTACACAACTTTTCTGCAGGTCCTTCAATTCTTCCTGATTTTACAGTTGAAAAAACAGCTGAAGCAATTAAAAATTTTGCCGGAACAAGTCTTTCTTTGATGGAAGTGTCTCACCGCAGCAAAGAATTTGTTGCAGTAATGGATGAGGCTATCGCTTTGTTTAAGGAATTATTAAGTATTCCTGAAGGTTATTCGGTTTTGTTTCTTGGTGGTGGTGCCTCAACTCAGTTTTGCATGATTCCTTACAATTTGTTAGGAAAAAAAGCAGCTTATCTGAATACAGGAGCTTGGGCAAACAAAGCTTTGAAAGAAGCAAAACTATTTGGTGAAGTAATAGAAGTAGCATCTTCGAAAGATACTGTTTACAACTACATTCCTAAAGGATATAATATTCCTTCTGATGTAGATTATTTTCACATTACTACCAACAACACTATCTACGGTACAGAGATTAAAGAAGATTTAGATATTAATGTTCCTTTAGTAGCTGATATGTCATCTGATATTTTCTCCCGCCCGGTTGATGTTTCAAAGTATGCATTAATTTATGGCGGTGCTCAAAAGAACCTTGCACCGGCAGGTGTTACTTTTGTGATTGTAAAAGATGAAATTCTTGGTAAGGTAGATCGTCAGATTCCAACCATGTTGAACTACCAAACACACATCGATGGAGAGTCAATGTTCAATACTCCTCCGGTTGTTCCTGTTTTTGCAGCTCTTCAAACTTTGCAGTGGATCAAAGAACAAGGTGGCGTATCTGCAATGCAGAAACGAAATGAAGATAAAGCAGCAGTGCTTTACAATGAGATTGACAGCAATCCAATGTTTAAAGGAACTGTTATTAATAAAGAAGATCGTTCATTAATGAATATCTGTTTTGTGATGAATGACGAGTATAAAGAATTGGAAAAAGACTTCTACGAATTTGCAAGCGCGAAAGGAATGTCTGGAATTAAAGGACACCGTTCAGTTGGAGGGTTCCGTGCTTCTACTTACAATGCTCTGCCAAAATCAAGCGTACAGGCATTAGTAGATTGTATGCAGGAATTCAAAAACATTCACGTAAAATAATTATAATAGGAAATGAGCAGGAATGGAGAAATCCATCTCCTGCTTGTTTGTCATTCAGTGCACGAGGAACGACTAAAGTAATGTACACATTACTTCGATTTGGCTGGCGATGACATTTTATTTTTTCATAATTCAAATATCAAATAAAATGACAAAAGTATTAATTGCAACCGATAAGCCTTTTGCTCCTGCCGCTGTTGATAGTATCAGGACTGTTGTGGAAGGTGCTGGTTACGAATTGGTTTTATTGGAATCTTATACTGATAAAGCAGATTTATTAGCTGCAGTTGCCGATGTGGACGCCATGATTATTCGCAGCGATAAAGCAACACGCGAAGTAATTGAAGCTGCTAAAAACCTTAAAGTAATTGTTCGTGCAGGTGCAGGATACGATAATATCGATCTTGAGGCTTGTACTGAGAAAGGCGTTGTTGCCATGAATACTCCGGGACAGAATTCAAATGCTGTTGCTGAGTTGGTTTTTGGAATGATGGTATTTTTGGCAAGAAATGGGTTTAACGGAAGTGCTGGTGTTGAAGTACGAGGAAAGAAAATCGGAATTCATGCATATGGTAATGTGGGGCGTTATGTTGGTGAAATAGCTAAAGGCTTTGGAATGGAAGTATATGCTTTCGATCCATTTGTGGCTAAGGAAACAATTGAAGCTGACGGTGTAAAGGTAGTTGACTCTGTTGAGGAATTGTATAGCACCTGCAACTATGTTTCTCTGCATATTCCGGCAAATGAAAAAACAAAAAATTCAATCAACTTCGATTTGTTGAACAAGATGCCTAAAGGTGGTGTGCTTGTTAATACAGCTCGTAAAGAGGTGATTGATGAAGAAGGTTTGATTCAATTAATGGATGCCCGTAAAGATTTTGCATACATTTCGGATATTGCTCCTGACTGTAAAGAAGAAATTGAGGATAAATTTCAAGGCAGATTCTTCTTCACTCCAAAGAAAATGGGTGCACAAACTGCTGAGGCAAATATCAATGCTGGTATTGCCGGAGCAAATCAAATTGTGAACTACATTAAAAACGGAGACGAAACATTCAGAGTAAATAAATAGTATTTGGAAAACAAGAGGAAAGTCATTTTCTTCTTGTTTTCTACCTTATATATTTGAACGCAATTAGCATTCAGATAGATTAAAACAAACAAACACAACGAAAACATAAAACGCGATGGCTATTTTAAAACCATTTAAGGGCTTGCGCCCACCAAAAGAGATTTCAAAAGATTTGGCTTGTTTGCCATATGATGTAATGAATTCAGAGGAAGCCGCTCAAATGGCTGAAGGAAAGGAAGTGTCTTTGCTTCATATCACTCGTGCCGAAATCGATTGCCCTGCCGGAACAGACGTTCACTCAGAAGAGGTGTATAAAAAATCTGTATCCAATTTAAAAATGTTCCAGGATAAGGGATGGTTGGTTCAGGACGAAGAAGCTAAGTTTTATATCTATGCTCAAACCATGGATGGCAGAACTCAGTATGGTATTGTTGCAAATGCAGCTTGCGAAGATTACAAGAATGGAGTAATTAAGAAACATGAATTAACCCGTCCGGATAAAGAGGAAGATCGTATGATTTTAACTCGTTATACCGAAGCTAATCTTGAACCGGTATTCTTTTCGTACAAAGCTGTTCCTGAAATTGATGCAATTGTTGCAGATATAGTAAAGAACGAAGAAGCTGAGTATGATTTTGTTGCTGAAGACGGATTTGGCCATCATTTTTGGCCGGTAAATAATCCAGCAACAAATAAAGAGTTGGAAGAGTTGTTCGCAACAAAAGTTCCTGCTACATATGTTGCTGACGGTCATCATCGTACTGCGGCCGCAGCTCGTATTGGGGATGAATTTGCTGCTAAGAATCCTAACCACACAGGTGATGAGGAGTACAATTATTTTATGGCTGTCCATTTTCCAGATAATCAATTGGCAATTATTGATTACAATCGTGTTGTTAAGGACTTAAACGGAATGACTGAAACTGAGTTTTTGGCAAAGTTGGAACAAACATTTGAAGTTGAGTGCATGGGTGAGGAGATTTACAAGCCTGCTAAATTGCATGAATTCTCAATGTATTTGGATAATAAATGGTACAAACTAAATGCGAAAGAAGGAACTTACGATGATAAGGATCCTATTGGAGTTTTGGATGTAACTATTTTATCAAGTCATGTATTGGATAATCTTTTAGGTGTTGAAGATCTTCGTACTACAACTCGTGTTGAGTTTGTGGGTGGAATTCGCGGATTAGGAGAGTTGAAAAAACGTGTTGATGGTGGTGATATGAAAGTTGCATTTGCTTTGTATGCAGTGTCGATGCAGCAGTTAATTGATATTGCTGATACAGGAAATATTATGCCTCCTAAAACAACTTGGTTTGAACCGAAACTTCGTTCAGGTTTGTTAATTCACAAGTTGGATTAAGCAAGTTTACATAAGAAATATGAAAGGGTGCCAATTGGCATCCTTTTTTTGTGCGAAAACGTACATATACGTGCTTATTCGAACAGATTTTGTCCCGCATGACTTTTTGTAGTTGTCAGATATATAGGTTTTTATGTGTGGTGGCATATGGATTGATACATAAAGGCTGTAAATCTAATCCCTAAACTATGATACTGAACTTTTTTAAGGTTGCCTTTCGGAATATGAGAAAATACAAAGGTTACACTTTTATTAATATTGTTGGTTTAGCTGTGGGACTGGCTTGTGTATTTCTTATTTATCTGTTTGTTCAGGATGAGTTGAGTTACGATAAATTTTATCCCAAATCTAAAGATATTTATCGTGTAGCAACTAAAGTAAAAATGGGAGAGCGAAAAATGGATGGCAATACCATTTGTGCGCCTTTTTCTCCAAACGCAGTTGCTGATTTTCCAGAGGTAAAATATGCTGTCCGAATAAATTTCTGGAACAATGTGTTGTTTAAATATGAGGACAAGCAATTTGTGGAAGACAAATTCTTACGCACAGATTCTACTTTCTTCGAAGTCTTCTCTCGTCCTTTTGTGTTTGGTGATTCAAGGACAGCTTTAAAGGAGAAGAATAATATTGTATTGACTCAAAGTACATCTCAAAAATATTTTGGCGATGCAAATCCTGTTGGGAAAATTTTGAAGATGAGTGAGGATAAGCTCTTTACTATAAGTGGAGTGGTTGAAGATGTACCTGAAAATTCTCATTTTCATTATGATTTAGTTGGCTTGTTAAATTTAAGTGCAGAAGAGGAAGATGCTTGGTTTAGTGACTATATGCAGGCTTATTTTTTGCTGCAGCCAGGAACGAACCACAAGGATTTAGAAGCTAAATTTCGTGATTTCACGATCAGACATATGGGACCTAAATTGATTGAAGTTCTTGGGATTGATATTGTAGCATGGGAAAAAAACGGAAATGAATTTAAGTATTATTTAGAGCCATTAGAGTCGATTTATCTTAAGACTACTACTGAAGGTCAGATAGAGCCTGTTAGTGATATAAAATACATTTATATATTTTCGGCGATTGCTTTTTTCATTCTATTACTGGCATGTGTTAATTTCTTAAATCTAACGACAGCCAGATCGTATACCCGGGCTCGTGAGGTGGGAGTAAGAAAAGTGTTTGGAAGTAATCGGAATATGCTTATGATTCAATTTTATGCAGAAACTTTCTTAATGACTTTATTGGCGACTGTTATTTCTTTCTTCCTGGTTGAGTTGACCTTGCCTTATTTTAATGAAATTACCCGGAAAAATTTGATGTCACCTTTATTATGGCAGGAGGAGTATCTTTTATTTATGGGAGGCGTAATTGCATTTGTTGTATTGTTTGCCGGGAGTTATACAGCCATTTCTTTATCGGGTTTTAAGGTGATGAGTGTACTGAAAGGTGAAGTGCAAAAAGGACGGCTGGGGAAACGAATAAGAGCTGGTCTTGTTATTTTTCAATTTGTGGTTGCCATTGGTATTTTGATATCTGCATTTATTATTAAAGAACAGGTTAATTTTATGCAGGAAAAAAGCTCGGATTTGATAAGGAACGTGTATTGGTGGTTGATAGGGCAAATTCATTAGAAGATGAAGAGAGAATATCCATTAAAGAAAAGCTAAAGGAGTATTCGGGAATTGAAGACGTATCATTTTCAGGAATGGTTCCCGGCCGGGGTACAAATGGATGGTCGATGTATCGTGAAGGAGCAAACAATGAAGATATAATCAATTTTCGATTGATGCATGTTGATGAAAACTTTATTGATTTGCTGGGACTGAAAATAATTGATGGAAGGAAATTTGATAAAAACAGGTTGTCGGATTCTTCTGTTTTTATAGCTAACGAAGCTGCGATTGCAGCATTGGGATATGCCGATAATCCTGTGGGACGAAATATTTACAAACCGGATTTTAATCAAAATGGTCGGAAGGCTATTGAGATTATTGGTGTAATTGAAGATTTTCATTTTGAATCGATGCGCGATAAAATACTTCCTATGTTATTGGTATCTGACCCGAAACTTTTTAAGCGTTATATGTTGGTTAAGTTACAGCCGGATAATGTAATGGATGGAGTAAAGATGGTAAAAAAGTACTGGTCAAAAATGACTGATGGGGAGCCTTTCGAATATTTCTTTTTGGATAGTGATTTTAATAACCTGTTTAAGGGAGAAGAAAGGGTTGCAAATATCCTTAGTTCTTTTACTATTTTGGCCTTTTTTATTGCACTTCTTGGTTTATTGGGATTGGTTTCTTTTGAAATGCAGCAAAGAGTAAAAGAGATCGGAATTCGTAAAGTACTGGGTAGTTCGGAATTTGGATTGATGGTGATTTTAAGTCGCAGTCTTTGTTTGAATGTAGTAATTGCAAATATTGCTGCATGGCCATTAACTTATTTTGTGATGCAGCACTGGTTATCGAATTTTGTTTACAGAATCAATTTTCCATGGTATTATTTTCCATTCGCTTTATTGATGTCAATTATTCTTACTTTAGTTACTGTAAGTGGACATTCGTTAAAGGTTGCAAGAGCAAATCCAATAGAATCCTTAAAATACGAATAGTTTTTTGTAAGTTTTAATACACGTTAAGAAAGCTCTCATCAGGAATTGGCGGGAGTTTTTTGTTGTATGTTTTTTAACCAAATGGTTAAAAAGCAGCAAATTTATTTGGAGGGACAAAAAAAAGCAATATATTTGCATTAACCAAACGGTTAATCCGAATGGTTAATTTTTTGAATATCAATTAACCAATTGGTTAAGAAAATAAAAATGGAAAAGAAATCAGTCGAGACCCAAGAGAATATTCTAATTGCAGCAAGAACTATTTTTGCACAAAAAGGATTAGCCGGAGCCAGAATGCAGGAGATTGCAGATCGTGCAGGAATAAATAAAGCTTTGCTCCATTATTACTATCGGAACAAAGAAAAATTATTTGAACAGGTTTTTGATGAAGCACTAAAAAAAATGCTTCGCCCCATAGCTGCGTTTTTAGCAGATGATTCTGATTTGTTTCAAAAGATCAGAAATATTTGCAGGCACTATCATGAAGTGTTAGTTGAGTATCCGTTCCTTCCTAATTTTGTAATTAATGAAATTAATTCGGATCCGACACGAATACTTAAATTGTTTGATGCTGAAGGGTTTTTGGAGGGAAGAGAAAAGACAATAATTCAAATTAACGAAGCTGTTAAGTCAGGAATGATAAGACCGATTGATCCAAGAGAGTTAATTCTAAATATCATTAGTTTGTCTATTTTTCCGTTCGCAGGCCGACCTGTAATTAAGGAGATTTTATATAAAAATGAAAATATATATGAGATACTGAAAGAGCGGGCCGATCGTGTTTCTGATTTCATAATTCAATCAATAAAAATTTAATTCTTTTGAAATGATATCAATTTGTAGAAAAAGCAAATACATTCTTTTGCTGATTATCTTTTTTAAGATTCAGATAGGATGGTCTCAGGAAGAGGTTCTTAGTTTGGATCAGTGTCAAAAAGAAGTTCAGGAATTTTTCCCATTAATGAAAGGAAAGGAACTTTTGAGTAAATCTTCGGATTTGAATACAGAGAATTTGAAACTTGCCTATTTACCAAAGATTTATGCCAATGGAAACCTCAGTTATCAGTCCGATGTAACAGGTATTTCATTTCCCGGAATGAATACGCCCAAAGCGCCAAAGGATAGATACTCGCTAAACGTAGATGTTGAACAGTTGATATTTGATGGCGGAAAAACTCATGACAGGGTTGAGGTGGAGAAGAAATCTTCGGAGGTTGAAATTAAAAATCTGGAGATTCAGATGTATCAACTTCGAGAACGCGTTAATATGGCCTATTTTGGAATTCTGTTGGTTCGAAAAAGTAAATTGGTAATACTTGATAAACAAAATACCATTGTTAAACGCTTGCAGCAATTGAAATCTGCTGTGGAAAATGGAATGGTTCTTCCTGCTAATTTGAAAATTATGGAGTCTGAATTGCTTTTAATAGAACAGCAGGTGTTAGAGCTAAATGCTCGTGAGGAATCCTCATTTAATGTGCTTTCTCAGCTAATGGGACGCAGTTTAAGTGTGAATACAAAACTTGAAGAAACAGAATATGATCAACTGTCAGTAAATGGTTTGGAATCTAAGGATAGGCCTGAATATCAATGGTACTTAAGCCGGCAATCATTGTTGGATGCTCAAAAAGAGTTATTGAAGAAAGACCGGTATCCGGTGGTGTCAGCTTTTGGTCAGATGGGATATGGAAATCCCGGTTACAATCAATTAAAGGATGAATTTGATACTTATTACATGTTGGGAGCAAAAATTTCCTGGAATATTTTCGATTGGAAATCAAATCGCAGAAAGCAAAAAGTAATTGGAATTCAAAAAGATTTACTGGGAACCCAGGAGTTAAGCTTTACGCAAAATCAGCGTATTAATTTGGGGAAAGAAAGCAGTGAGATCAGAAAATTCGAAATTTTACTGGAAAAGGATGATGCCATCATCGAATTGCAGGAGGATATTAGCAGAAGTTCAGCCTCGCAGTTGGATAATGGCGTGATTACCTCAAGTGATTATTTAGAGGATTTGAATAAGGAGATTCAAGCGAAATTAAATAAAGAATACCATACAATTCAATTGCAGCAATCATTGGCTGAGTTCAAACGAATCAAAGGAATTTAAATATCAATAAAATTTGCATGATTAAATAATTATTAGCTCACATACAAAAGTGATTATTTATTCACAGCAAGTTCCATATAGCAGTTAAAAAACAAATTATAAAACAGATGAAATTAACAACAATTATAGGAGCAGCCATTCTTTTCTTTGCTTTTGGCTGCAATCAAAATGAAGCCGATTCGGATGCTTTTGGAAATTTTGAGGCTACAGAGTATATGATTTCAGCTGAAAACAGCGGTAAGATACTTGCTCTTGATGTTAATGAGGGAGATGTTTTCTCAGAGGCAAAACAAGTTGGAATTATTGATACCACTCAGTTGTATCTGCAAAGAGAGCAGTTAAAAGCGCAAAAGTCAGCTGTGGCATCAGGAGTGAAGAATATCCTTTCTCGTATCGCGGTTTATCAGGAACAGATTTCTATCCTTGAAAAAGATAAATCGAGAATTGATAAAATGTTTGCAGACGGCGCAGCAACCAGCAAAGATGTTGATGATGTTAATGGTGGAATTTTGCTTGCTCAGAAGCAAATACAAGCGGTTAAAACGGAGAATGCCAAGGTTTTGGGAGAGCTGGAAAGTCTCGGTCGGAGAATTGAATCCTTAAACGATTTAATTGAGAAAAGTAAGATATATGTGCCAGAGACCGCTACGGTTTTGGAAAAATATCATGAAGCTTATGAAATGGTGAACACAGGAACACCACTATTTAAACTAGCCGATTTAAGTACGCTGGATTTACGGGTTTATATTAGTGGCGATCAGCTTACAGAGGTTAAAATCGGTCAAGAAGTGAAGGTGTTGATTGATAAAAATAAAGAGGAGAATGAAATACTTCAGGGGAAAGTAATCTGGATTTCTTCCCAATCTGAATTTACACCCAAAATTATCCAAACAAAAAAAGAGCGTGTGAAATTGGTTTATGCTGTAAAGGTTAAGGTGGTAAATGACGGACGTTTGAAGATTGGAATGCCGGGTGAAATTAGATTTAAATAGCATATGAACTCCACTATTAGCATAAATAATTTATCGAAATCTTACGGTGACGTTTCAGCTCTTAAAGAAATTAATCTGAATATTAAATCGGGAGAATTATTCGGATTAATAGGACCGGATGGGGCAGGTAAAACAACATTGTTTCGCCTGCTTGCGACTCTCTTGCTTCCCGATTCCGGCTCAGCGGAATTGTGTGGTTTCGATATGGTAAAGAAGTACAGGCACATTCGAAATATACTGGGCTATATGCCGGGTAAATTTTCTCTTTATCAGGATTTAACGGTTCTGGAAAATCTTAACTTCTTCGCCACAGTTTTCAATACCCGAATTGAAGACAATATGGATATGATTCGGGATATTTGGGTGCAGATTGAACCATTTAAGGACAGACCGGCTGGCAAATTATCGGGCGGAATGAAGCAAAAACTGGCTCTTTGCTGTGCGCTGATTCATCAGCCAAAAATATTGCTTTTAGATGAACCTACAACCGGTGTTGATGCTGTTTCGAGAAGTGAGTTTTGGCAAATGCTGAAAGGTTTAAAAACAAAAGGGATCACTATAGTTGTGGCTACTCCTTATATGGATGAGGCAAATTTGTGCGGGCGTGTTGCGCTTATGCAATCAGGCGAAATTCTAAGTCTGGATAGTCCATCTGGTATAATTGCCAGTTTCGAAAAAGATTTATACTCTTTTGAGGCAAAAGATACCTATCAGCTTTTGTTGAATTTACGCGCTTATCCATTTGTTAATTCTGTTTTTTTATTTGGCCAAAGTGTTCATTATACAGATGTTCGGGATGTTGTTGTCCTTTCAGATTTCAAAGATTATTTGAAATCGAAAGGGCAGGATCATGTTGAAATCAAACAAATTGCGGCAGGTATAGAGGATTGTTTTATGGCTTTGAGTCAACAAAATACTGTTCAGAAATGAATTCGGATAAAAAAGTAATATCAGTAAGGAATTTGACTAAAAAGTTTGGCTCGTTTACAGCAAATGATGATTTGTCATTTGATGTATATCAGGGGGAGATTTTCGGCTTTTTGGGTGCAAACGGAGCGGGAAAGACAACGGCAATGAAAATTTTGTGCGGACTTTCTTATCCTACTTCCGGGGAGATAATGGTTGCCGGCTTAGATGTTTACAAACAAAGGGAAGAACTGAAAAGAAATATTGGTTACATGAGTCAGAAGTTTTCATTGTACGAGGATTTAACGGTATTTGAGAATATTCGTTTCTATGCCGGTATTTATGGAATGTCATTGAAGGATATCAAGTTGAAATCGGATGATTTGCTGAAAAAACTGGATTTAGTTCATGCCCGAAATAAAAGAATTGGCGAACTGCCACTTGGTTGGAAGCAGAAACTGGCTTTTTCGGTTGCTATTTTTCACAATCCGGAAATCGTGTTTTTAGATGAACCAACCGGAGGGGTTGATCCGGTTACCCGAAGGCAGTTTTGGGATCTGATTTACGAAGCTTCCCGAAATGGAATTACCGTTTTTGTTACCACTCACTATATGGATGAGGCAGAATATTGCAACCGGGTTTCAATAATGGTTGATGGAAGAATTGAAGCCTTGGATACACCGGAAGGACTAAAAAATAAATTCGAAGCCAAAGATATGGATGAGGTTTTTCTTCGTTTGGCAAGAAAAAGCAATTACAAAGAGTAAGAATCTGAACAGATTTACTAAAAATATAAAGAGATGAAACACCCATTTAAAAGGCTTTACACAGAGGGATATGGTTGCAATTTGGGTGTTCCATGTGACAAATAAAAATCAAATTATAAACACATGAAACGATTTATCGGTTTCCTGAAAAAAGAATTCTATCACATTTTTCGCGATAAAAGATCGATGCTGATATTATTTGGAATGCCCATTGTGCAGTTGCTGCTTTTTGGTTTTGTTATCACCAACGACCTTAAAGATGTTAAAATGGCTGTTGTTGATCATTCTAAAGATGAATATACATCTGAAATCATTAATAAGATAACCTCTTCGGGCTATTTTAAACTTGTTAAGAATCTGGATGGCATTGCACAGGTAGATGAGCTTTTCCGAAAAGGAGAAACGAAGCTGGTTTTGGTATTTGAGCCTGATTTTGGACAAAATTTGATTAAAGGATCAAAAGCTTCGGTGCAAATATTGACTGATGCTTCGGAACCGAATATGGCAAGTTTAGAGGTGAATTATCTTCAGGGAATTCTTCAAAATTACAATCTGGAAATTAATAGAGGAGAGATAGTTCCCAGTCAAATCAGACCCCAGACAAGAATGTATTTTAACCCCAACATGGAGAGTGTATACATGTTTGTTCCGGGAATTATGGCCACAATTTTAATGTTGGTTTCTGCCATGATGACTTCTATATCTATTGCACGTGAAAAGGAAATGGGAACCATGGAGATTTTGCTGGTTTCACCATTGCGTCCTTTGCAAATCATCTTAGGGAAAGTTACTCCTTATCTGTTTTTGTCGTTTATTAATGCTTTGGTAATTGTCGGAATGGGCTATTTTGTATTTGGAGTTCCGGTTTTGGGTAGTTTCGCCTTACTTATGGCAGAGAGTCTTTTGTTTATTTTGATGGCTCTTTCTTTAGGAATCTTTATTTCAACCGTTTCGGACAGTCAGCAGGTTGCTATGATGCTTTCTATGTTTGCATTAATGTTGCCAACAATTTTGCTTTCAGGTTTCATTTTCCCTTTACGGAATATGCCTGTACCTCTGCAAATAATCAGTCATATTATTCCACCACGATGGTTCATTATAATCATCAAAAATATCATGTTAAAGGGAGCCGGATTTGAATTTGTTTGGAAAGAAACCTTAATTCTTATTGGAATGACTGCTGGATTTATTGGTCTTAGCGTCAAAAAGTTTAAAATCAGATTGGAGTAATACCCATCGAGATTTAAATTTATTTTTAACTGCAATGTAAATAAAAGATGCGCACTATAAAATTCATATTACAAAAAGAGTTTCTTCAGATTTTTAGAAACAAAAGTATGTTGCCTGTAATTTTTGTTATGCCAATTATTCAGCTTTGTGTATTGGTATTTGCAGCAACTTACGAAATGAAAAATACCAATTTATTTGTTGTTGATAAAGATCTTTCCAGCCATTCCCGTGAACTGATTTCCAAATTTAACGGTTCTCCTTTTTTTACGGTTAAGGATATCGATTTTTCGATTAATAACGCTGAAGATGAGTTGTTAAAGGACGATGTTGATGCGATTCTGGTTTTTGAAAATGGCTTTGGAAAGTTGGTGGATAAAAAAGAGCCTGCAGAGGTTCAGGTGTTGGTAAATGCAATAGATGCCAGTGCTGCCGGATTATACAATGCCTACATTTTATCGGTAATACAGGAATATAATTTGCAGCTCAAAGCTAAACTTCAGATTGTAGGAAAAGACAACGGAATTCATTTGGTTCAAAATACATATTCCTTTTTGTTTAATCCTGAAATGAAATACATTCCCTATATGCTGCCGGGAATTCTGGTTTTATTGGTAACTGTAATTGGCCTGTTTTTATCTGCAATGAATGTGGTGCGCGAAAAAGAAATTGGGACTATCGAACAAATTAACGTGACACCAATTAAAAAATATCAATTCCTTATTGGAAAGCTAATCCCGTTTTTGGTGATTGGTTTTTTTGAACTGGGAGTTGGTTTGCTGCTAGCTGCATTTGTGTTCAAAATTCCAATTTTAGGTTCGGTTTGGTTAATTTATTTAGTTGCATTTGTTTATCTGCTTACTATTTTAGGAATTGGCTTATTTATATCAACCCAAACCGATACGCAGCAACAAGCCATGTTTATTGCCTGGTTTTTCATGATTATTTTTATCATGATGAGTGGGTTGTTTACGCCCACCGATAGTATGCCCATGTGGGGACAAAAACTGAATTATTTAAATCCTGTCGCTTATTTCATTAAAATAATTAGAATGATTATGCTGAAGGGATCCGGATTTATGGATGTTGCAAAGGAGTTGAGTATTCTGGGAGTGTACGCTGTTGCAATACTGGGGATTGCCGTAAATCGGTATCGAAAAGTTGCTTAACAACTTTTATTTTTGTCTGATTCTAAAGGAAGCTTGCAAGTGTAAAGAATACTTACGCTTACAAAGTCTTGACTTTGTGCGATTATAGTCTGCTTGTAAATAGGATGAGTTAACTGATCACTCTACTTTTACTGAAGTTGAATGTTGAATTTATTGAAACAGGGGATTATTTACCGATAATAATGTGACGTTAACCTATTTCTAATTTCATGTTTTGTCAATATAATTTTATTTTGAGATCTATTTAAATCTTCCATCATGTTTGCAGAACATTATAAATTTCATGAGCCATTACATCTGGAGTTTCTTAAAATTGAAAGGAAGCGGGTTGGCATCATTTTAGTTCTTTTCGTAATCAGCTCCGTTTTAATTCCAGTGCTGCATCATTTAAGTCCTAATTTACTGAGAGCCTCTTTGAATAACAAAAAGTTTGTTGATTCGATGTTCTTTTGGTGGATGATTTTTTTCCTGTTCGAAATTTTTGTCTTTATCCGGATGAATTGGCTCATTAGAAACAAGCGCTCCATTTCTAAAAAAATTTTGATTCCCAATTTAATTATGGAGTTTGGATTACCAGCCGTTATTCTACTTAATGCAATAAAATATGACAACTCACTTTTGCTGTTGGAATACGATGGGCTTACTTTTTATTTTTTGCTTTTGATGCTGTCGGCAATGCATCTTGATTTTAAGATCTCTCTGGGTGCCGGTATATTGGCTTGCATTGGATATTGGGGCGTTTCTTACTGGGGAATACAATTTTTGAAACCTGCTGGAGATGTTGAGCAAATGATTGAAATTTATTTGATGAGGAGTATGGGTTTGTTGTCAGCAGGAATAATTGCAGGTGTGGTAGCAGCAGAAATACGAAAGAGAGTGAATAATCTGCTGAAAGCAAAAGATGATCAAAATGAAATGGAATCTCTTCTTGGTCAGCAGTTATCAACACATATAGCGAAAGAATTGATTTTGCATAAAAATGATAAGGTAGGGCAAAAAATAACAGGATCTATTATGTTCATGGATATTCGTAATTTCACATCAATGGCCGATCAGCAGAGTCCTGAAGAAACTATCGAATTTCAAAATGCAATTTTTGATCCTCTTATCCGGATTATCGAGAAGAATAATGGAATTATTCACCAAATATTGGGGGATGGATTCATGGCTTCTTTTGGTGTTGCAGTTGAAAATCCAAATCATGTGTTTGATGCTTATTGTGCGGGTGTTCAAATAGTCGAAGTTATTAATCATTGCAGGAATGAGATAAACGGCGATAAAACCCGTGTTGGCATAGGTCTTCATTGTGGCGAAGTAATTACGGGGAATATAGGGAATGAAATCCGAAAACAATTTTCCATTGCGGGCAAAAATGTAATAATAGCTTCCCGAATAGAACAGTTGAATAAGCAATTCGATTCACAATTTTTAGTGAGCAGGGCAGTCGCCGATCAATTAAATGGCAATCGTAATACTTTAATTAATCATGGAAAAATTAAGATGAAAGGAATTGATGAAAAAATTGAATTGTTTCAGGTGGTATAATTCATTAAAAACCAGCATTCCTCGCACCAAGTAACTTCAGTTTTGTTTTTATGCTCTCGTATTAAACAGCTTCTGTTCTGCGTTTTTTTCATTTTAAATACCATTTTATTCATAATTATGCTTTTCTGATTGCTTTAAAGCAGATGATCCTATACCTTATATATAGAGCTTGATTTTGTTCAATTGACTTGTTTTAGTGATTAAATAAATTATATTTGTGATAAAAATCCCTATTTTTAATATTTATAAATAGAGGCTAATTTAGAATGGTATTACGAAAAAATATAAACATTTTTGTAGTCTTAATAGTAAAAAGAATGTACTGGCTTGTTGCTGGGATGAGTTGTGATGTTGAAATATAACAAGTTGAATCAAATTACATTTAATGATTGTAAGAAGATTAGTATCAATAATTATCGTTGTGGTTCTGGTTATTCTTGACCAGACCTTAAGTTTCTCTACACAGGAAGCTCCCGCTGTGCCGATCAATAACAGTATCGAAGCAGTGTCTCATAGAATTTCAAATAAATTATCTGATTGCGACCAAACTAAAAGGGCAGATAAAATACTAAATCGCTTTTTAAGGAAGTGGGAAGTTGCAGGCGCAACCATTGCTGTTGTTAAAGATGGTAAATTGGTTTTTGCGAAAGGCTATGGTTATTCTGATGTGGATAAAGAGAAAGAGGTTGTGCCATCCAGTTTGTTTCGAATTGCGAGCGTTTCTAAATTGGTTACTGCAACGGCAATTATGAAATTGCAGGAGGAAGGTAAATTACATTTAGATGATTACGTTTTTGGGGAACATGGTATTCTGAATGATGAGACATACAGCAACATTAAGGATAAGCGAACCAAAAGAATTACTGTGGAGCATTTACTGCGTCATTCATCTGGATTTTCAAGCAAATACGGAGATCCAATGTTTTTGCCTTTGGCAATAGCAAAAAAAATGAATGTTGAACCACCAATCGATGCTCAAACTACGATTCAGTTTGCCTTATCAAGAAGATTAAGCTTTACGCCCGGAACCAGAGGGAGTTATTCTAACCTGGGTTACGTTATTCTCGAGAAAGTAATTGAGAAACTGGCTGAAGAACCCTATGAAGAATATGTTCAAGCTCATATTTTAAATCCTTCAGGAATTTTTGATATGCATTTAGGGAAAAGCCTTCAAAAGGATCACTTCCCTAATGAGGTAAATTATTACGAGCAGTCTGATGCGATTAAGATTTCTTCGTTTGACGGATCTGGAAAAACTGTTTTTAGAAGCAATGGTGGAAATAATTTGGAAGTTCTTGGTGGTGCAGGTGGTTGGATTGCATCAGGCGCTGAACTGATTAAATTTATGATGGCCATTGATGGTGATGATACTCTTCCAGACATTCTTTCCAGAAAAAGCATAAAATATATGACTACGCCCAATAAGCTTGGGCATAGTCCAATTGGCTGGAAAGGAACCCGAGGTGATGGTACATGGTGGAGAACTGGTACTTTAGCAGGAAGTTCTGCTTTGTTAAAGCACAATAAAAATGGCGTAAGCTATGTAATCATTACAAATAGTTCTACTTGGCGCGGCTCCGATTTTACTAAGGATTTAAGCGCGCTGATGACTCAATTTTTAAGGTCGGTAAAGGAATGGCCGAATCATGATCTTTTTAATCATTTTGAAGCCCGCCAAGAGGTAATTGCTCTTGATAAATTACCGTCCTATCAAGATTGGAGCTAAATCTAATTTTTCTGCGTCTCTTTTTCAGAGTAAATTTAGTTTTTGATTGCTCCCAAATTTCATTTGAGTATTCGTCGTGTATTTTAATTGTTCATTGAAAGGTTTCGTTGTTATTTGTGCAATGTGGTTTACTTATGCGATTTAGGTGATTACTCAAATAAATTAGATCCTTTCTTTGTATTTCCGATAAAGTGATGGGTTTTGTGATAATTTATTACTAAAAATCAAACTAATTAGATAAATTGAAGTAAAATATCATTAAATGATATTGAATTCTAATCAAGTTTGGTATTTTTGCATTCAAATTGAATAATACACAAACACAAACATACTTAACAAATGGAAACTCGTAGAATCTTAGCTATTAATCCTGGCTCCACATCTACTAAGATCGCTGTATTTCAGGGAGATAAATCCGTCTTTTTGAAAAATATAAAACATTCGAACGAAGAATTGGCTCAGTTTGGTAAAATTTCTGAACAGTTCGAATTTCGTAAGAATATTATTATGAAAGAGCTGGTAGATGCAGAAATTCAAATAGATTTAATCGAAGCAGTTGTCGGAAGAGGAGGATTGGTTAAACCAATTGAATCTGGAATTTACTCAGTAAACGAGCGCTTGAAAGAAGATTTAAGAATTGGTGTTCTTGGAGAGCATGCGAGTAATTTAGGTGGTTTAATAGCCGATAATATTGCTCAGGCATTACCAAGAGCGAAAGCTTATATTGCAGATCCGGTTGTTGTTGATGAAATGATTGATGTTGCCAGAATATCAGGGCATCCGGAATTTCAAAGAGTGTCTATTTTTCATGCTCTGAATCAGAAAGCAATTGGCCGGGCTTTTGCGCAGTCGGTTGATAAAAAGTATGAGGAAATTAATGTGATTGTTGCTCACTTAGGGGGCGGAATTTCTGTAGGTGCTCACTGTAAAGGACGAGTAATTGATGTAAACAATGCTTTAGATGGTGAAGGACCGTTTTCTCCTGAGAGATCGGGTACGCTTCCTGCCGGAGCATTGGCAAAACTTTGTTTTAGCGGAGACTATACCCTTGAAGATGTAAAAAAAATGATCAAGGGCGAAGGAGGTTTGGTTGCTCATTTAGGAACAAATGATGCTTATGATGTTGAGTTAAAAGCCAAAGCCGGTGATGCAAATGCAAAATTGATTCAGGATGCTATGTCATATCAGGTTGGGAAATCTATTGGAGAAATGGCAGCAGTTTTAAAAGGTAAGGTGGATGGAATTCTGCTGACAGGTGGAATTGCTCATAATCCGGATTTGGTAAATTATATAAAAGAAATGGTTTCCTTTATTGCTCCTGTGGTTGTATATCCCGGAGAAGATGAAATGAAAGCACTGGCAATGAATGGATATATGGTTCTGCGTGGTGAAATTCAGCCCCGGGAATATTGCTAATAATATAACAGTCTAATAAAGAAAGCCTTCGGTAATGCACCGAAGGCTTTTTTTGTGTTGTATGTGAAAAACTACAGTTTAAAAGAAGTCTAAATTCAAATTAGCTATGTTTTACAGCATCACCTGTTTAATATAAAGAAAAATTATTATGCAAATTTATTTAGTAAGATATTATATTTTATAGGGTGTTTGTTGATTTTGATATATTATGTGATGTTGATTTTTTTAGTAAAACGTTTAATGTGTTGTATTAGAGTTGGTAAAATTAAATAGAGAAAAATTTCTTTATTTTTTTTATCTTCAAAGAGAAACTCTATTAATATTAACTCTTAAACCATTACTTTATGGATTTTCAAGAAAAATTAGTGCAGGATTTGGTTTCCAAACATGGGAAAGACCGGGAAAATCTGCTTCCAATTTTACAGGGAGTGATTGATCAGGAGCGATTTCTTTCTGAGGAAGCAATTCTAAAAATTTCGAAGGAAATGAGTATTCCAGCTGCAGATGTTTATGGAACTGCAAGTTTTTACTCTTTTCTGGATATTGAACCACGAGGGAAGTATGTAATTCGTGTATGTAAAACCATCACGTGTGCAATGAAGGGGAAAAATCAAATTGTTCTCGCATTAGAGAATTTTTTGAAAATTAAAGTTGGTGAAACTACAATTGATAAAAAATTTACCATTCTTCAAACAAACTGTTTGGGGTGGTGCCACAAGGCTCCTGCCATGTTAATAAACGATGAGGTATATACAGAGCTAAGTCCGGAGAAAGTTGTGGATATTCTGCGTGAGTACAAGGAGAAAAATTAAACATCAAAACCTAACAAAGCAAAACTAACATCTAAATACCCTTAGGTATGACAACTACAGCAACTAAAAAACAACTTCATAGAATCGATTTAATCTTTAATAATGATGATGATTGTAAAGAGATTCTTCGAAATGCATTGTCAAGATCTGATCAGGAGATTGTCAATGAAATGGTGAATTCTGGTCTTAAAGGCAGAGGCGGGGCAGGTTTCCCTACAGGATTAAAATGGAAACTGACTGCTGAATCTAAAGAAAAAGAAAAATATGTAATCTGTAATGCAGATGAAGGAGAACCTGGAACGTTTAAAGACAGGGAAATATTAACCAGAGTACCTCATAAGGTTCTTTCGGGTATGGCTATGTGTGCCAAAATAATCGGAGCACAAAAAGGCTATATTTATTTAAGAGGAGAATATAAATTCTTAGTTCCTGATTTAAAGAAAGAGCTAAGAAAATTTCATGATATATTGGATGAGTTGGGATTGGATTTCCGGGTTGAAATTTTTTTAGGAAGCGGAGCATACATTTGTGGTGAAGAGAGTGCTCTGATTGAATCCATGGAAGGCAAAAGAGGGGAACCTAGAAATAAACCCCCATTTCCCAGTGTGAATGGTTTTAAAGGAAAACCTACAGTAGTTAATAATGTGGAAACTCTGGCACATTCATACACAATATTAAAATTTGGAGCCAAAAAGTTTAGAGATCTTGGAGTTAAGGATTCTCGTGGATCTAAGGTGTTTTCCGTATCAGGAGATACTCCAATACCGGGTATTTATGAGTTGGAATTAGGGATGACTGTTCAAGACTTTGTTGATGATTTTGGCGATGGCGATTGCAAGGCAGTTCAGGTTGGTGGAGCATCAGGTTTTTTGGTTCCGCGTAAGCGATTTGGAAAAACGACTATTGGTTATGAAGGGAAATTAACTGGTATATCCTTGCCTACCGGAGGATCCATGATGATCTTTAATAGTTCACGATCCATGTATAATGTTCTTAATAATTATCTGGAATTCTTTGAGGAAGAATCTTGCGGACAGTGCACTCCTTGCCGGGTTGGATGTCAGCAGCTTTTAAAAGGAATTAAAGCGGTTAAACGTGGCGAAAAACCAACCTCTTATCTCGATCAACTACTTAAATTAACTGAAACCATGAAGTTGACAGCTAAATGTGGATTGGGTCAATCAGTGGCGAATTCGTTTTCGTCTATTGTCGAAAATTTCCGCGAGGAGATGATTTATTAGGGAGAAAATAACCAATCTGAATTTTGAACAATTTAAACTAAAATTGATATGTCAAACATGGTGAATTTAACAATTAATGGAATAGCTGTTAGTGTTGAGGAAAATAAGACCATACTCGAGGCAGCAAAACATCTCCATATAAAAATACCAACGCTTTGTTATCACAAAGACCTTTGTGTAGCAGGAAACTGCAGAGTTTGCGTTGTCGAACAAGTGGGTAATCATAAATTAGTAGCATCCTGTGCCACTCCTGTTGCAGAGGGGATGGAGATCAATACAAACACTTTAAAGGTAAGAAATTGCCGCAAGCATATTATTGAGCTTTTACTCACAGAGCATAGAGAAGAGTGTACAAAATGCTATCGTAACGGGCATTGCGAATTGCAGGCATTATCTGCAGAATATCAAATCACAAATCAGGATTTTATTGATTTGGTACCGGATAAAAATTATACCGTTGACAGGCTTTCTCCCGCAATTGAGAAGGATGACAGCAAGTGTATCCGTTGTCAGAGATGTGTTCGTACATGTGCTGAAATACAGAGTGTTGGTGCTATTGCAGTTGCTCATAAAGGATCTGAGATGAAGATTTCTACATTTTTTGATCGATCGCTTGACGAAGTTGTTTGTACCAATTGCGGTCAGTGTATTGTTCATTGTCCCACGGGCGCATTAACCGAAAAATCATATGTAGAGAAAGTATGGGATGCGCTCGCCGATCCGGATACACACGTTATTGTACAAACAGCTCCGGCCGTTCGTGTTGGATTGGGAGAGGAATTGGGTTTAGGACTGGGAACCCGAGTTACAGGCAAAATGGTTTCTGCTTTAAAAAGATTGGGTTTTGATTCCGTTCTGGATACCAATTTTACCGCTGATTTAACCATTATGGAGGAAGGAACAGAATTGCTAACCCGATTAAAGCGGGCACTTGTGGATGATGATCCTGATGTTGCCTTGCCAATGGCTACTTCTTGTTCGCCGGGTTGGGTAAAATACATAGAGCATAAGTATCCTGAGTATCTGCCTAATCTTTCTACTTGTAAATCACCGCAACAAATGTTTGGCGCTTTGGCTAAGACGTATTACGCTAAAAATGTAAATGTTGCGCCGGAGAATATCGTATCTGTTTCTATTATGCCTTGTACGGCTAAGAAATTTGAGGCAAATCGTCCTGAAATGAAAGACAGCGGTTATAAGGATGTTGATTATGTATTGACTACCAGAGAATTGGCTGTAATGATAAAACAAGCAGGTATCGAATTCGAAAAATTAAATGATGAAATTTTTGATTCAATAATGGGTGTCGGTTCTGGTGCAGGAGCTATTTTTGGTGCTACTGGCGGTGTTATGGAAGCTGCATTAAGAACGGCTTACGAGATAGTTACAGGCCGCGAAGTTCCATTTGATAATTTGGAGATTATTCCGGTTCGTGGCTTGGAAGGAGTAAAAGAGGCAACTGTTAAAATTGAGGGAACTGTTGAGGCATGGAATTTTCTGGAAGGAGCCGAATTAAAATGCGCAATAACTAATGGTCTCGAGAATGCTCACAAATTGCTGGAAGCAATTAAGAGAGGCGATAAATTCTATCATTTTATTGAGATAATGGCTTGTCCGGGTGGATGTTTAGGCGGTGGTGGTCAGCCATTCCCTGTTGATAATGAAATTCGATTACAGAGGATGAATGCTCTTTACGAAGAGGATAGAAATCTTCCAATTCGAAAATCTCATGAAAATCCTGAAATTGTTCAGATTTATAAGGAGTTTTTGGATGAGCCTCTAAGTCATAAATCACATAAACTTCTTCATACTTCTTACGTGAAGAGGGAACAGTATTAGTGTTTAATTAAAGACTAATGAGTGGTTATTGGTAAGTAAAAAAAGATCCGGTGTAGCCGGATCTTTTGTTTGTCTTTAAAATTGATTGATCACTTTTCGAATAGCAACCAGTTTAGTCAATAAATCTTCTAAATAATCCAGGTGAAGCATGTTGGCTCCATCCGATTTTGCGTTTGCCGGATCAGGATGAGTTTCGATGAAGATTCCATCCACACCAACAGCAATACCTGCTTTGGCAACAGTTTCGATTAATTCAGGGCGACCACCGGTAACTCCGCTTGTTTGGTTTGGTTGTTGCAACGAGTGTGTAATATCCAAAACCACAGGACAATTATTCTCTTGCATCACAGGAATTCCTCTGTAATCTATAATCATATCCTGATACCCAAACATATTTCCGCGATCTGTTAAGATCACTTGGTTATTTCCCGATTCGCGCACTTTATTTACTGCAAATTTCATCGATTCAGCAGAAAGAAACTGGCCTTTTTTAATATTAACAACTTTTCCTGTTTCTGCTGCAGCAACCAATAAATCAGTTTGGCGGCATAAAAAAGCAGGAATCTGCAAGACATCAACATAAGCAGCAGCCATTGCTGCCTCTTCAGCAGTGTGAATATCTGTAACAGTAGGTACGCCAAAAGTATCGCTTACCTTTTTCAAGATTTTTAAAGCTTTTTCATCACCAATACCTGCAAAAGAATCTAATCTGGATCGGTTTGCTTTTCGGTATGATCCCTTAAAAATGAAAGGGATTTCAAGCTTATCGGTAATCTGAACAATTCGCTCAGCAATTTTCATGGCAATTTCTTCACCTTCAATGGCACACGGACCGGCCAAAAGAAAGAAGTTACCACTATCTGTATGTTTTATATTTGGAATATTTTCTATCATGATGTTCTAATTTATTTAGAAGCTGTTTAAATTTATTTTTAGAAATTTTTATCGAAGAAAAAAAAACTCAGAATAAGGCAAATTTGATGCGAATAGTGGTTCTATTTAAAGATAATTTAACGCAATTATGAGGTTTTTGACTTATAAAAAAGCGAAAATATAAATCTTTAAACAGTTTCTTAGGGCAAAAGTAACAATTTTTGCTTGTTTAAGCAGAAATTAAAACCTGTTCTTCCACCAGCTTCTTAATCTTTCCCAAATTTTTAATTCCTGAGCATTTTGCTGTGGTATGTACAATCTTTGAGTTTTTATTTGATCCGGAAGGTATTGCTGATCTACAAAATTACCCGGATAATCATGGGAGTATAAATAGTCCTTTTTGTACCCCAGATCTTTCATTAGTTTGGTTGGAGCATTTCGTAAATGAAGAGGCACAGGTAAATTTCCAGTTTCTCTAACCAATGCCTGAGCTCTGCCAATTGCCATGTAAGCAGCATTACTTTTGGGCGAAGTTGCCAGATAAATGGCTGTTTCGGATAAAATAATGCGTGATTCCGGCATTCCAACCAAATTAACCGATTGAAAACAGGCATTTGCAAGCAAAAGGGCATTCGGATTTGCCAGTCCAATATCTTCACTCGCCGATATTACCAGTCTTCGGGCAATAAATTTTGGTTGTTCTCCACCTTCAATCATTCGGGCCAGCCAATACACAGCAGCATCAGGATCTCCGCCACGAATTGATTTTATTAGAGCAGAAGCAATGTCAAAATGCTGTTCTCCATCCTTATCATACATCGAGGGGTTTTCCTGCAACTCTCTGGTCACCATTTCGTTGGTAATGCTTATTGATGTGGTATTTTGAGAATTCACAACCAATTCCAGAATGTTTAAAAGTTTTCGGGCATCTCCACCTGAAAATTTTAGCAGTGCATCTTTTTCAGGAGTAAGAATTTCTTTTTCTTTTAGGTAGCTGTCGTTGGCAACAGCATAATCAATCAGGGCTTCCAAATCTGCTTTCTCCTGAGCCTTTAGCACATAAACCTGGCATCTTGAAAGCAAGGGAGATATTACTTCGAAGGATGGATTTTCTGTTGTTGCTCCAATCAAAGTTACGGTTCCATTTTCAACAGCTCCCAATAATGAATCCTGCTGCGATTTACTGAATCGATGGATTTCATCAATAAATAAAATGGGATTTGGAGTATTGAAGAATTTTTGTTTTTCAGCTTTGGAAATTACTTCCCGTACATCTTTTACTCCCGAATTTACAGCCGAAAGAGTATAGAATGGCCGGTTGAGTTGTTTGGCGATGATTTTGGCCAAAGTTGTTTTACCAACACCGGGAGGTCCCCATAAAATGAATGAGGACACATTGCCTGATTCAATCATTTTACGTAAAACGGCGTTTTCCCCGACCAAATGTTTCTGACCTAGATAATTTTTCAGATCAGTGGGGCGTAATCGTTCAGCTAAGGGTTGATTGGGAGTCATGTATTTTGTATTCTGTTTGTTATGCTTGATTTAGTCTTTATTGCAGTATCTTTTAATTACGTTGTAAGCATCAATTAAGCCCAATTCGCCGGCCTTACTTAAATCTTCGTAAGCCAGATCCTTCTGATCAAGAAATAGATAGACTAAACCTCGGTTATAGTATGCCTCAGTAAAATTAGGATCCAGTTGAATCACCCAATCGTAATCGGCAATAGCCTTTTTAAATTGTTTCGATTTGGCATATGCGTTACCTCGGTTGTATATGGAAAACAAGAAGGATGGATCGAGTTGTATTGCCTTTGTGTAATCGGCAATAGCACTGCTGTAATCCACAATTGTCTCGTTTTTCTTTTTCTTTTGTTCCGGATCAAGATTAAGTAACGATTCTCCTGCTTCACCAATGGATTGAATGTAATCGGTCATAGCAGCAGATGCATTCGCACGATTGAAATAAGCAAAGCAAAAATCGTTTTTATTCTCAATTGCGATACTAAAATCCTCAATTGCCTTATTAAATTTCTTGTCTAACAAATAGTAAGTTCCACGTTGAAAGTAGCCATCGGCATTCTTTGCTTCAATCTTAGAATTGGCATTCGCAATCTGTTCGTCAATTATTTTCTTGGGGTATTTAAAATGTCTGTTATTAATTGTAAATGCCGGATTGTAATTTTGTTTTTGATTGTAATTCATTATTGCCTGGTCGTAATATTGAACCTTACCGGCTCGTAAAGTATCAAGATCCAAGTGAGTAATGTGAAAATTATCTTCTAACTGTATGGTAACATATTTATCCTGAACACGGCCTTTAATGATGTCCTCGGTAAAGGATTCCCTTGAATTTAAGTCGATCAGTTTTTGGAAATTCTCAGTTGTATCAACAAAGGCCGACATGGCGCCTTCATTTTTCATTTTTTTATAGCGCTCGATAATGAGCAAAGCCTGATTTCTATCCTGAATGGAACCATCAATATTATTCAATTGTCGTTTTGCCGAAGATCTTGCCAAATATGCTTTTGCAAAATCAGGATAAATTTTAATGGCTGTTGTGTAATCTGCAATAGCACCCTTAAAATCTCCAATGTCCATTTTAACAAATCCCCGGTTAAAATAAATAAGCATGTTATCAGGATTCATTTCCAAAACATTGTTAAAATCCTCAATGGCCGAATTGTAGTCACCAATTTCAGATTTTAGTAAAGCTCTGTTGTAATAACAGTGTGCATTGTTTGGATCCAACTCCAGAACCGTATTGTAATCTTCAAGAGCTCCTTTGGGATTTTTATTTGCATAATTGGCAATTCCTCTACTCATAATTACCCGTGTGTTTTCCGGTTCTATTTTAAGAGCTCGGTCGTAATCTTTAATGGCTTCATCGTATTCTTTTTTCTTGAATTTTAAATAGCCTCTGTTTCCAAATGCATCTGCCGAAAATTCGTTCAGTTGAATGGCTTTACTGCAATCCTGGATTGCCCCATCAGTATCTCCAAGATTATCGCGGACAATTGATCTGTTAAGATAGGCACCCATTAACTCAGGATCTATTTGAATGGCTTTTGAATAATTTAGATTGGCTTCGTTGAATTTTTCAAGAGCAGCTAAACTGTTCGCTTTACTGAAATAGATATTCGCATTGTTAGGTTTGAATTCCAAAGCTTTTTCAAAATCTTTTAAAGCTCCCTGATAGTTTTTTAACTGATATTGGGCGATGCCCCGATAGAGATAAGCAAAAGTGTAATTTGGATTTAATTCCAGAGCTTTTGTGTAGTCAACAATTGCACCGTTAAAATCTTCGAGCTGTGATTTTGCCAGTCCTCTGAAAAAAAACGGCTCGGGAAGGTATGGCTTAACCCGAATAATATCATTAAACTTTGTGATTGCTTCGGTATAATCATCAAACTGAATAGCACTTCTACCTTTATCGAATATATTTTCGGTGTTTAATTGTGCGCTAAGCTCAAAAGAGGTTAAACTGAATAGGAAGAGAATCAAAAGGGTTATTCTGGGCATTCTATATGTTTTTATGAGTAAAAGTTATCCGGATTACAAATTTAAGAAATAATATACTCCTTCTTTTAAATAATCACTCTATATAACAAAAAACACGCCAAATGATTTCCGTTTTTTCTTAAAAAGCCTTAAATTAAGAATAGAGCTTAAACTAATTACAGGAGGTTGAAATGAATAATATTCTGTTAAAGTACATGGAGAGTCGGTTTCAATCCAAAATAATTGATCCCCGAAGAGGTGTTTTTTGTGAAGGACCGGTAGTTACTATTTCACGGGAGTGTGGCTGTACTGCAATAAATATTGCAAATATGATGGCGGAAAAGCTTACCCTAAAAACAGGGAATAAGTGGACTTGCTTAACCAAGGAAATTCTTGAACAATCTGCAAAAGAATTGAATTTAGCGCCTGAGAAAATTGAATATGTTTTTAATTCGAAGGAGAAATCAACCTGGGATGAAATTTTAGCCGCTTTGTCGAGTAAATATTATCAAAGTGACCGTAAGATTAAAAAGACTATTTCGGATGTTGTTCGGGCATTTGCATCCAAAGGGAACTGCATTATAATTGGTAGAGGGGGAGTCGTTCTTACACAGAATATTGAACGGTCGTTTCATATTAAGCTACATGCTCCATTGGAATGGAGAGCTGCACAATTGCAGGAAATTTACAAGTTGAGTACCATCGAAATGTTGTCTTACGCAAAAGAGATTGATAAGAAAAGAGAGATTTTAAGAAACTATTTTAATAAAGAACCTCTTTCCAATACTGTTTTTGATGTGATTTATAACTCGAAAAATTTATCAGATGAGATGATTGCCGAAGCGAGTATTCATATGATGGAGATGAAAGGAGTGCTTGGCAAACACATCGTAATGAGATAAAAACGGAATAATGTAATTTTTTGGAGAAATTAACTTTAGGTTGATTTCTCTTTTTTATGCGTTATATTTTTAATTTATAATTAATACAACTTGTATTGATAGTATTTCATCGAAAAAATGAATGAAAACAGGCTGTTGACTTGCTTGTAATCGTGATTTTATTACTTTTGCAACCGTTTGAAAAGAGAATATTAAAGCAAAATATGATGAAAATTAAATTCCTTAGCGTATTGCTTTTAGCTGCAGGCATGTTACTGTCTACCGCAGTTAAAGCAGAGAAAAAAGAAAAAGAGGAGAAGAAAGAAGGTTATGTTTTTACTGATGTTAAAAGATTACCTGCTACTTCTGTAAAAAATCAACACAGATCTGGTACCTGCTGGTCATTTTCAGGATTATCATTTATCGAATCAGAAATGATTAGAATGGGAAAACCAGAAACTGACTTGTCGGAAATGTTTGTGGTTTATAACTGTTATTCAGATAAATCGATTAAGCATGTAAGATTAAACGGCAAATTTAACTTTGGTGGCGGAGGTGCATTTCACGATGTAACTTATGTGATGAAAAATTATGGTATTGTTCCAGAAAGTGTTTACCAAGGCTTAAACTATGGAGAAGAAGGACACACACATGGAGAATTGGATGTTGTTTTGAATGATTATGTTGAGGCGGTTATTAAAAACAAAAACAAAAAACTTACGCCGGTTTGGCACAACGGATTTGACGGAATATTGGATGCTTATTTAGGAGAACTTCCTACCAAGTTCGATTATGAAGGAAAGGAATATACTCCAAAATCATTTGCCAAGGACTTTGTTGGTGTGAATCCTGATGATTATATCGAAATAACCTCTTATACTCACCATCCTTTTTATGAGAAATTTATTATTGAGGTGCCTGACAACTGGTTGTGGAATGAGGTTTACAATGTACCAATGAATGAGATGATGGAAATTATGGAAGGTGCAATCATGAAAGGTTACACAATTGGTTGGGCTTCTGATGTAAGTGAAAAAGGTTTTGCATACCGAAAAGGTGTTGCAATTGTTCCGGGAGTTGATACAAAGAATATGACTGATTCGGAGATTTCTAAATGGGAAAATCTTTCGAAAAAAGAAAAAGATGATAAATTATTTGATTTTGACGAGCCTGGTACTGAAAAAGTAATTACTCAGGAAATGCGTCAGGAAGCGTTCGATAATTACAACACTACTGATGATCATGGAATGCATATTGTTGGAATTGCCAAAGATCAAAAAGACAACAAATATTTCATTGTGAAGAACTCATGGGGTACTGATAATAATCCTTACGATGGGTATTTTTATGCTTCTTATCCGTTTGTTGCGTATAAAACAATGTCTTTTATGATTCATAAAGATGCATTGTCGAAAGAAATGAAAAAGAAATTGGGCTTGTAATTGCCTAATACTTATAATATTTGAACCCCGGCCAATTGGTCGGGGTTTTTGTTTTTTACATCTTTGTAGACAATTTGTTTTATATGAATGCTAATATTCTTTATCTTAGTGGCTGTTTATTACTGATAAATGAAATAAAAATCCACGTTTAACGGGATTTATAATAACTTGAATGTAAAGATATTAATTATGAAAAAGATTTTTTTAGTTGCAGTAATCTGTATGTTTTCAAGCGCATTGTTCGCACAATTATCTTCGCCGATAAATTTTGGTTTACACGCAGGATTGGTTAGCACCAAAGCTGATACTGATATGGGAGGGTTGTCAGGAATTAAAGAAAAAGCCGATAACGGAATGATGCTTGGAGCCTTTTTACGAATTAATTTGAATAAATGGTATGTACAGCCAGAGTTGAATTATGTGTCCAGAAAATCTCAACTTGATATTCTTGGGGAATCGTATGATATTAAAACGAAGAGTTTGGATATACCGATGTTATTGGGTTACAAAATTGTAAAATTGCCGGCATTCAAATTAAGAGCATTTGCAGGACCGGTTGCTTCTTTTAAAATTGACGATAGTCTTAAAAGTAGCGTAGAAGGAAAATTAGATGGAGATTTTAAAGGTGCTGTTTGGAATGCAAAATTTGGCGCTGGTGTTGATGTTTGGAAATTGACATTGGATGTTGATTATGAAGTTGGTCTTTCTGATGTTGCGAATGACCTAAAGCAAAATATGGTAAATGTAACTTTAGGATTTAAAATATTCTAAACTGCTTTTTCAATGATATTAAAAACTGCTGATTTCGATCAGCAGTTTTTTTTTGTGTGCTGAATATTTTTTGTAATTGCTATATTTACGTTTCTTCTAATCTTCGTTTAAAACAAATTTCAGTCATGTTACTAAGTCCCGAAAAAAAGTTAGATCTTCTAAAAGTACTGGATTTCCTTGTGGAACAGGATGTTGCATCCTTCCAGTTTTTAGCTGGCATTGCGGATGAAGTTAATTTTGCGAAAGGGGAAACGATATTTTCAAAAGGGGATTTGGGTGGAGCTGTATTTATTATTGCAAAAGGCTGTATTCAGATTCATGACGAAGGGCATATTTTTATTGAGCTGAAGGAAGGGAAAAGTTTTGGTGAGTATGCGCTGATAAAAACAGAAACTCGTTCAGCTTCTGCAAGTGCCAAAAGCGATTCTGTACTTCTGCGGATTACTGACGATCATATTCAGTTGCTTGAAGAAGAATTTGATGTTCGTATAATTGATGCCATCCTTAATCCACTCCGGAACATTCGGAAAAGAATGGTGGTAAAAGATCTTCTTGAGGAAGAATTAACTCAACAAAAGGCGACCATCGAAAAACAACGGAAAGAATTGGAGAGTTTGAATGCTACCAAAGACAAATTTTTCTCCATTATTGCGCATGACCTAAAAAATCCATTTGCTTCACTAATTGGAGCTTCAGATTTACTGGTTGAAAATGCTGATGAATTGTCTCAGGAACAAGTAAAAACTTTCTCAGGAATTATCAACCAGTCTGCTCGTCAGGCTTTTCGGTTATTAGAGAATTTATTAACATGGTCGAGAATGCAGACTGGTGTCATCGCATGGAAACCGAAAGAAATAGATTTATGGGATTTGGTGAACGAGGTTGTGATTTTGCATACCGGAAGCGCAGAAAATAAGGAGATCAATATAGAAGCAGTAATTGATGAGGATTTAAGGATTTTGGCTGATCCTAACATGATAAATACCGTTGTTCGTAACTTGGTATCCAATGCCATTAAATTTACTCCAAGGGGTGGCAGTATCACCGTTTCATCACATGTTACGCATAATCAGGTTGAGATTTGGGTGACTGATACAGGTATTGGAATTAATTCTGAGGGAAAGAAAAAACTATTTCGAATTGATGAACAGTTGATGAAATCGGGTACTGAAAATGAAACAGGAACAGGATTGGGGCTGATATTGTGCAAAGAATTTATTGAACTGCACAATGGGAACATTTGGGTAGAAAGCGAACCGGGGAAAGGCAGTTCTTTTAAGTTTTCTCTTCCTGTATCTTTATCTTCTTTATAATAACCTCTTAAAACATTTCACGTAACATCTGTTTGTATTCTTTATTTGAGTTGCATTGTTATACTTTAGGGCTTTCTTATTCTCTAAGTAAAGATTCTTGTATGAAGTATTTAAAGTACATCTTCTTTTCATTGTTTTTGTTTGCATCGATTAATGCTTATTCGATTGAACGAAAGAAAATTCTTGTTTTGCATTCTTATCATCAAGGCTTAAAATGGACCGATAATGTTAATATTGGAATCCGGGAGGTGATGGATTCGTTAGGAAATAAGTTTGAACTGGACTATGAATATTTGGATACCAAAAGAAATCCTTCCAAAGAGTATCTCGATAAAATAATTGAGCTGTATGATCTAAAATTGCAGGGGGAAAAGTATGATGCGATTATAGTTTCTGATAATAATGCTTTATCATTTGTGAAGAATCACGGCAAAAAATACTTTACTAATACGCCCATTGTATTTTGTGGAATTAATCATTATCGTGACGATTTAATTGAAGGCATAACTAATATTACAGGAGTGGCCGAAGAGGTTGACTGGGATGGAGCTATTGATTTGATTTTAAGAACAAGACCGAATACAAAACACCTTGTTGTTATTAATGATGATAAAACCACTACGGCCAGATTAAATAAGCTTACTCTGCTCGATTTGGAAAAAAAATACGAGTCGAAACTACAGTTTATTTATTTCGAGGATCAGACTGTTGATGAGCTGGAGGAAAATGTTCGCAGCATTAAAGGAGACACGTGTATTTTACTTTTGACATTTAATAAGGATAAAAACGGCAGGTTTATCAGTTTTCAGGATAATTTAGATTTATTCGTTCCTCAAAGTAAAGTACCGGTGTTTATTACCTGGGCTTTCCTGATTAACGATGGTGTTGTTGGCGGAAAGGTTGTGAGTGGACGTCTTCATGGAAAAATGGCAGCCACTATGATTGATCAGATTGTTTCGGGAATACCTGCCGACTCAATTCCTGTTTATCGTAAGCCATTGGATAAGTATGTTGTTAATTATAATGAAATTAAGCGTTTCGGGATTAGTGAGAAGCTGCTTCCTGATAAAACATTATTGGTAAATGCACCTCAGTCTTTTTATAGTGAGAATAAAGAATGGATTCATTTAATTGGTGGGATTACATTCCTGGCAGCACTTATTATTTTGGTTTTATCAAGAGCGATTTTAAGACGGATTAGGGCTGAAAAAGCGTTAATTATAGAGCAAAACCGTTTGAAAATATCCGTAAAGCATGAGCGTCTAATTGGTTTAATAGGGCGTTTATTGAATGCATCCGAAGATTTTAAGAGCGTATTGGATGATGTTTTGAAGTTGATGACTGATGAATTGAATGTGGCAAGGATAAGTCTATATTCATTAAAGGACTCAACCAATACCGGGATTAAGATTAAAAGCAGGATCTCTTTAAAAGGGAAAAATATAAAGGATGTTAATCAGTTTTATTTTTCCGAAATTGATGAAATTATTTCACGGGTTAAAATGAATAAAAGTATTGTATCCCGCGATTTGTCGAATTTAACACAGAAAGAACAGGAATATTATAGCAGAAGAAATATTGGAGCGGTTGTTTTGCTGCCTGTAATGGTAGAAAATGAAGTGGTAGGTTTAATGGGATTTGCTCAAAATAAAGCACATGGCTGGACTCGGGACGAGATTAGTATCTTTTTTTCGACTGTAAATATGATTGCTAATGCCTGGGAACGAAATTCTTTAATGATTGATAGAATTGAGGCAGAACAAAAGAATGTAGAAGCTTTAAGAATGCTGGAGCAGTCATCGCGACTGGCTTCCATTGGGGTAATGGCTGCGGGAATAACACATGAAATTAATCAGCCCTTAAATGCAATTAAAATAACTGCGGACAGTGTATTGTTTTGGCAAAAAAGAAATCCGGGACAGCTGCCTGAGATGTTTACAAGAAAAATTCAAACTATTTCTGAAGGAACATCAAGAATTGATTCCATTATTAAGCACATGAGGACTTTTTGGGAGAAGCCTCACATATCAGAGGAAGAGATTGTTGATATGGTGGAAGGTGTAAACCGGTCTTTATCCTTGGTAAAAAGGCAGGTGTCGGATCATAGCATCGAATTAATCGATAATCTGCCAAAGAATGCAGTAAATGTGTACGCAAATTACATTCAGTTTGAACAGATTGTAGTCAACCTGATTGTGAATTCAATTCACTCTTTGGATAAAGTTCAGAAGGAGAATAAAAAAATTAAATTGAATGTTTATCAGGATTCCAAGCATGGAGTTTTGGAGATTCATGATAATGGAACAGGCATTGAATCAAGCATTCGGGAGAAAATATACGATCCGTTGTTTACAACCAAAGGAAATGAAAGCGGCAGTGGCTTAGGGATGGCGATCGTAAAAACATTTATTGATCGGTTTCAGGGAGAAATATCAGATTACAATAATGAAGATGGCGGGGCAAGTTTTATTTTACGTTTTAAATTGAAGGAAAATAGTTAAAGCTGTAGAGTGAAGATAGATTGGCGAAAGAGGAGAGTACTGTAAAAAATAAAATCAGAAAGAAAATGAAAATTCTTATTGTTGATGATGACATATCGAGTGGAACGGCCGTTGCTGAATTTATTGAGGAGCAATTGGCTTATTCTATTCATCTGTGTCATAATGGCGAAGAGGCATATAATTCTTTGAAGAATGAGGATTTTCAGATGGTTATTTCAGATCTGAGAATGCCTGGAATTTCAGGTTTGGATTTGCTGAAAAAAATAAAGCTTTTACCCAAAGGGGATGAGATTGAGGTAGTAATTATGACTGGTTTTGGTGATATGGAAAGTTCCATTGAAGCATTACGAGGCGGAGCATATGATTATCTGTTAAAACCGGTTAATATTGAAGAATTAGCTATTTTAATTGAGCGGGTTGCCGAGAAAATTCAATTGAAAGGCGAGAACAGGGATCTTAAAGAAAATATAAAGCAAACAATCTCTCACGTTAGGAGAGAGGAAGCCGAGCGAATTCAATATTACGAAACTACCATTCGTGAGATTACAAGCGTTGGTAAAATTGGTGTTTTTTCGGATGTTATGCGGGGAGTGGTGCATATGGCAGAGCAATTTCATGAAGATCGTTCGGTGCCGGTTTTAATTGAAGGAGAAACAGGAACAGGAAAAGAGGTTGTTGCGCGTTTGGTTCACTTCGGAAAATCGAGCGATGTTACAAAGCCATTTATTTCGATCAATTGTTCGGCAATTTCACCTGCACTATTTGAAAGTGAATTGTTTGGGTACGACGAAGGAGCTTTTACAGGCGCTCGTAAAGAGGGAAAGCCCGGCAAACTGGAGTTGGCACAGGGAGGAACTTTGTTTTTAGATGAAATTGGTGAAATGCCATTGGATATGCAGCCTAAATTGTTGCGCGTACTGCAACAGAGAGAAATGTATCGGGTTGGTGGAAGCAAACCTATTGAATTGGATGTTAGAGTAATTTTTGCCACCAACAGGAATTTAAAAGAAATGGTGGCCGAAAAAACATTCAGAAGTGATTTGTATTATCGTTTAAATACCGGACGATTGTATATTCCTCCTTTGCGGGAAAGAAAAGAAGCAATCTTATCTTTTTCTCAAATCTTTTTAGATCAGTATTCGAAGAAGCGGAACCGAAAGTTTCGATTCATAAGTAAGGATGCCAAAAAATTGATGCAGGATTATGTATGGCCAGGTAATATCAGGGAACTGAAAAATACAATTGAGAGGGCAACTTTACTTTATAATGATTTAGAATTAAAACCCGAACATCTGAGATTTTTGCAGGCCGATGACAATGAGCTTGAGCTCAAAGAACAGCCAATTGTTTTGGGGCGTATTGTTTTACCCGATGATGAATTAAGAATTGAGCAGTTAGAGCTGGAGATTGTTAGGAAAGCATTAAAAAAGTTTGATGATAACAAATCAAAAACAGCCGAATATTTGGGAATCACCAGAAGTGCTCTTCGCAGCAGAATGAATAAATTATAAGTACAGTTGAGGTTCGAATTTATCAGGGATTTTCTTTCCCTAAAATAGGTCGTAATAATTACATCTTGGGTGTGATTTTTTTCCCCATATGTGTATTTTTTTCACATCTCTTTTGATGATTATAAGTGTTTGAAATGAGACGTTTGTTCGTTTTTGAAACAGATTGCATTAAAGTTGTTCAAAATTGAACATTATAAGTGCATTTATCAATTCTTCAGATATTTATTAAGTTCCTTGTTGTTAGCATGTTGTGTGTTTGTGCTTATGTGATCTCTATTTTACAGTTTTTTGGCATTCCTTTTGCGCTTAAATGGCTGATGTTTCATTTAAAATCTAAAGGGTATGGAAGTAAGGACTGATACACAAATTAAAAAGATCAATTTTAGGAGTAATAAAAGGAACCTTTTGGAATCATTTTTATCGGGTTCAAATGAATTAGGTCACGAACCGTTAAAAGTGGATTATAAACTTTTTATTGAAGCTGCGAATAAGAAAAACGTTCAGTTTGAATTTATTCGTTTGAAAAGTTTTAATCTGGATAAAACATCATTTGATATTAGTAATGCTCAAAATGCGTTACTCGAAGCAGATTATGCTTTGGCAGATTCAGGAATGCTGATTATCGATACTCAGGATCAGGATGTTTTATTAACCGTTTTTCTGGCAGAAGTACTTCATGTTGTGATACCGGCAAGCAAAATTCTTCATTCAATGGACGATTTTGAATTAATAAAAGGAAAGCGTGCCATTGAACTCGGTGGTGGAATAGCAAGTATTTCAGTTTCTTCTTCCGATAAAGGACATCGGTTTTCATCGAAAGTATTACGTACAATGGTTTATGTCCTCGAAGATATCTAGAAATTTTATCGATAATTATAGAGGGGCTTGGGATTCGCCCCTTTTTTTAGTTGGGGACTTTATTAAGGGAGTCTGCAAAGTTCAATTTTATTGTCATTTGGGACTTGTCGAAGAATTTTTATCTTGAATAACATATGTTTCGTCTTCGCTCCAATAATCATAGTTTTTCATACGAATGCTCCTGAGGTGATGGATGAGGAGCACCCCGACTAAAATAGCGGGAGCATAAATACGGTTAACTTCAGCTGTCATTTTAAATTCAGTTGATTCTGAAATTCATTAAGATATTTTGCTAAATGCAATCCATCAACCAATCCGTGATGAGCTTCAATAGAAATCGGCAACATTTTTTTACCGTCTCGGATCATATATTTTCCAAAAGTAATTTTCGGTACAGATTCTTTTTGATTGAAATTCGTTGGATGTAATAACCCACTAAATGAATTCCAAGGAATAGTCGAATGACGAATTAAATCTTTTTTTACATCATCATTGTTAAGTCGAAGTCCCGATGAGTTTTTAACAGCTTCAATTTCTTTTTGTAATTCAGAATTAAAAACATCAAATTTATCCGAGAAGTTCATAAAAACAAAGCCAAAAGTTCCATCTTCTCTACCTATTGTTGCTCCAGCATTTATTTTGTCAAAAACTACAATTTCATTATCGATGATTCTGTATTTTAATTCTTCAACCGCATTAACGGCTATCATTGATTTATGCAGGTAACTCGCGAAAAATGATTTTCCAATTTCTTTCGAGTTTTTATAACATTCTGTGCAATCAACTTCAGTTACTATCCCGAAAAAAGGGCTGGCCATTTTAGAGAAAAAATTGAAATGCTCTTTTCTATTCCAATTATTTATATCTATTTTCCTCATTTTATTTTTTTAGTTTCTCACAACAATTACCTCTCAGGACAGTCTGTCTGATATCCTCAATCAACTCATTTAGAGTCTTATGTTTTTTCATTTTACAGACAGCAACTGTCTGCATAAATTACTATCAAGTTTTATTTTTTTAGACAGTCTGACTGCTTCTGCTTTAAGAATCTCACGATTTAAATTTGCTTTTTCTATTGAAAGTAAGTTTGCAATAAGTTCTAATCGATTGTGCTGTTGTGCATTTAGTTTAAGCTATTGATATACATTTCCAGCATTGTATATCCGTCAGAATTGACCATATTTCTATCATCAGGATTCTCTTTATCCAGTTTGTTTTTGTCCTCCCAATAATCAGGTATTCCATCATGGTCTGTATCCTTAGGGGCTGGAACCGATTTAAGTGCAGGCCAACCACCAACATCATTTTGTGTGTCAATTATACCGCAAATTTTGGTTGTATCAGCGACCTGATATTCTTTTTTGTAACTTTTACCTTCGTAGGTAGCACATCCATTTTTTACTTCATTAATAATACGTACATCTATCACGTCCCTTTTGGGTAAATTTGCTCCGGCTTTGTCAAGTACAGTTTTATATGCTTCTTGTGCAGTGTTTTGGTTAATAGGCATTGATGGCCAAGGCTCTTCGAGTTTAATTTTATCAAAAGAAAGCTTTGTTTGTATGCCGTCATTCCAATTATCGGTTGAAACTTTTGTATTGCCTTCAACTGTATTTTTTGCTACATACCATTTTCCATAGTCTTCATCACTTCTACATAAGGGATTTGCAATTCTATGCATAACCTCTCCCGGTTGTGTTCCAGGACCCGGTTTGTAATAGTTGGCAACAATGTTAAAATTTGAAAAATTTAATTTATCATTTCCTTCTTGATATTTTTCTCCGCCATAAAGACTTTGATAGCCCCAATTGTAAATGACATTATTTCTATAATCAGTATTTCCACAACCGGAAGCCATGCGGGGATTTCGGCTAGAATGATGAGCCAATAAATTGTGATGATAGGTACCATAATTACTGCCCCAAATGCCACCAAAGCCATGAGAACCTTTTACATGATTTGAATGGCTCATGCTTTCTGAAATGATGCACCATTGCACAGTTATACTATCACAATGATAAATCGACATACACTCATCAACACTCCAACTTGCAGATATATGGTCTAAAATAATATGCTTACAATATCTGCTCGATATGGCATCATAGTCGTTCCCTGATTCGTCCCCTAACCTTACACGCAAATATCTTATTATCACATTGTCTGCTCCAATATTAAGAGGGTGTCTGCGAATACAAATACCATCACCAGGGGCGGTTTGTCCTGCAACGGTAATAAACGGATGTCTAATTGTTAATGGACTATCAAGGATAATTGTCCCTGAAACCCTAAAAACAACAGTACGTGGTTCAGAAGCTTCAATTGCAGCTCTTAAACTCCCTTCTCCGCTATTGTTTAGATTGGTCACTTCATAAACAATGCCGCCACGACCACCTTTGGTGTATTTTCCATATCCTTCAGCGGTTGGAAAAGCTAATTGCTGAGTCCATGAACTGGAAATATTTAAAATCGAGATCAGTCCTATCAAAATTATTGTTCTCATCTTAATTAGTATTGGTTATTAAATAATTTGCTCAAGAATTCAACAATGGCAGTCTGTCTAAAAACTCATTAAACTGCTCAATTCAATTTTGAATATAGCTATTTTAAGGACACATAAAAATTGAAAAGCTTTTATTTGTAAATAGAATTGAGGTTCTTGTTTGGGGTAACATCAATTCAAGAAAACAGGATAAATGCTGTATTGCTCATTTCAGGAGGTTTTTTTAGCCCCTTGGATTATCGGTTGTTAGTTATTTTGTTAATCAGTCGTTTCACATGTAAATCACCAAATCCATATATTCCTTCTCGTTTACTAAATTCACTAAAGACGGGCTCGAATTCAATAGTATTAAGTTCGTCCATTATTTGAATAAGTGATTGTGTTGGTTTTCCTAAATTTCCTTTTTGTGGAAACCGGTCTCTTTGTGCTATAATGGCAGGATAAAGAAAAGGAAATTGAATTTCTAATTTCTTCGCTATTTTTAGCATTTTATTACAATCATTCTGTTGATAGAGTTTCCATAATTTACTTAATTCAATAATCTCAGATAATTCAATTTTTATTTTTGTCTGAAATGCTGTGATTAACTCTTTTTCATTCATTCCACCAAAACTATATCCACTTTTAAATTTGGGTCGAATTAAGAAAATAGATTGATTTTTATAATTTTCGTAAATCAAGTTAAGTACAAACCAAAAATTTACTTGACAAAATAAGTCATCTTCAAACCAAAAATTAATATCAACATTATCAGGAATACCTTGCATTTTCAGAAACTCGGGAACTGTTTTTTCATAATAATTCTGCTCATTGTAACCTTCATAATTTAGACTTATGAAGGTGGCTCTTGTATGAATAAGTTCAGTCAGATTGTTTCCTTCTACATTTCCATCTACCAAACATTCCCGAGCTACAATGAACTCGCCTTGAATAGCTTCAGGTAACTGATGTTTTAACGAATCCCCGTTTAGTATATGATATTGTTTCTTCATTCGTTTCTTTATAATAACCCCTAACGTTTGATAATATGGTCAGTAAGCGATTGCAACCGATTTTCTGTCAAGTTGCACGAAAATTTGAAGCGGACTACAACACTTTGCATACCGCTGAAACTCTTATTTATATGGTGTGTTGGTGGCCACTTTTTTGTCAAATCATTTTCTTCAAATCATTTTTCGCTGTTTTAATAAATGTTTCTTTGTCTTTCTTCACTTCTTTTAAAATTGCTTTCTGGTCGGCTGGTATCGTAAAATACTTTTCTGCCCACAAATTTATTTCAATCATTATGGGCAGCAAATCAATTCCTTTTTGGGTAAGCTTGTATAAAACCTTTGCTTTACTGTCAGGGTGGTCAGATTTAGTAATGATTCTGTTTTCTTCAAGTGTTTGCAGACGTGAAGCCAATATATTGGTTGCAATTTTCTCTTCTGATTTCAGAAAGTCGCCATAAGTACATTGTTTTGAAAACATTAAATCTCGAACAATAAGCAACGACCATTTGTCGCCCCAAATATCAAGCGAACAGCTAACGGGACAATTCGACCTTTTTTTTTTCTCTTTCATAAAAAAATATTTTACAAACAACTTGCAAAGCGCAAGTGGATGATTATCTTTGAACTTGCAATTTGCAAGCAAAAATAGTAAATTTTTAAATAGAGAGAAATATGGACTTAAGAAATAAGACAATTTTAATTACAGGAGGCAGTGCTGGCATTGGATTTGAAGCTGCCAAACAATTTTTAGAAATTGGTTCAAAGGTTATCATCACCGGACGGAATCAAGAAAAATTAGATGCCGCAAAAAAACTGTATCCGAATTTAATAGCTATAAAAAGTGATGCAGCAAAAGCTGAAGATGCAATTTCGCTCTACAATCAAGTTAAAGATTTGGGCGGAATTGATATTCTTTACAACAATGCAGGTGTTGGGGTTATGCCGTCAAATTTAGGTGTTACCAACAACAGGCATTTAGAAGGAGCTGCCTACGAAATGAATATCAATTACTTGGCTGTTATACGTTTAAATAATCTCTTTTTGGATATGCTGAAATCAAGAAAAGAAAGTGCAATCATCAACACAACATCCGTTTTAAGTTATGTGCCTTCATTGCTTGAAGCAACTTATTCGGCTACCAAAACTGCCCTGGCATTTTACACAAAATCGTTGAGAAAGCATTTACGAATTGCAAACAGCCATGTAAAAGTATTCGAACTATTGCCACCTGCGGTAGAAACCGAACTAATTGCTCATAGAAAGATAAAAAAAATGAGCACCGAAAAACTTATCAAAGGATTGATTGCAGGATTGAAAAAAGACCGATACACAATTCGTATGGGCTATACTTCAACCTTTTATTTTCTTAATCGCTTGTTCCCAAAATTGGCGTTTGCATTGGTTAATCCAAAGAAATCGGAGCAATATTTAAAATAAGAACACAACAGTATGAAAGCATATACAATATATCGTTAGAGTAAAAAAGATAAACTTCAACTTGTTGAGCTGTCCGCCCCAACTGTTAAAGAAAATGATGTTTTGATACAAATTTATCTTTTTTCACTTCTTTAATTGTTGCTTTTATGTTGGTTGGCGCTGTAAAATATTTGTCTGACCAAATGTAAACTTCCATAATTATTGGCAACAAGTCAATTCTTTTTTGTGTAAGTCAGTGCAATGTTTTAGCCTTACTGCCGGGGTGCTCCAGTTTTTCAATTATGTCGTTTTCTTCAAGTACTTTTAGTCTTGACGCTAAAATATTGGTTGCGATACCTTCTTCCGACTTTAAAAAGTCATTAGAGTTTTTTTTATAAAACATCAAGTCTCGGATACTGAGTAATTACCACTTGTTGCCAAATACGTCAAGTGAACAACTCAATGGGCTGTTGGATCTTTTTTTTTACTCGTTTCATAAAATATTTTAAAAAAACAACTTGCATATTGAAAGTTGTTTGTATATTTACACTTGCAATATGCAAGTAAACTTACAAATTTATTTATAAACATAATGGAAAATTTATCAATTTTTGATTCTTATCAGTTAAATGGAGTACAGCTAAACAACCGAATTGTGATGGCTCCTATGACTAGAAGTCGATCTAATAATGTAGGTAATGTAGCAACTGAACTTACTGCAAAGTATTATGAACAAAGAGCTTCTGCAGGCGTAATTATTACAGAAGGTACTTTTATAAGCGAAGAAGCTATAGGTGTTGTTAACGTTCCCGGAATTTATACTGCAGCACAAGTCGGAGGTTGGAAACTAACAACCGAAGCAGTTCATAAAAAAGGAGGAAAGATAGTTGCTCAATTATGGCATACAGGAGCTTACTCGCATCCTGATTTACACAATGGGAAAAAGCCTTTAGCTCCATCGGCTGTTAATCCGAATCAGCAGGTTTTTACTGCAACAGGTTTTAAACCTTCCGAAGTTTCACAAGCTATGACTATTGAAGATATTAAAAGAACCATTGCTGATTTTAAACACGGAGCAATCAATGCTTTCGCAGCAGGTTTTGATGGTGTAGAACTTCACGGTGCTAATGGTTATTTGCTGCAACAATTCTTCAGTAAAAACACAAACTTTCGTGAAGATGAATATGGTGGTTCTGTGGAAAATCGTGCTAGAATTTTGTTTGATATTTTAGATGAATTGAAACAAGTGGTTGATATTAAAAAAGTAGGAATTCGCCTAAATCCCTCATTAAATGGAATTATGGGGATTTTAGTAGATGATGAAACCATCGCTCTTTATGACTATATCGTGAACCGGTTAAATGATTACGACCTGGCTTATATTCATTTAATTGAGCCATTTACTGATGTTTCTGGTATTTCAGATGCAATTCAGGAAGTGGCTAAGCATTTCCGAAAAATATACAAAGGGACTGTTATTATCAACAGAGGATTTAATAAAGAAACTGCAAAAAAAGTCTTGAATGAGGGGGATGCCGATTTAGTTTCTTTTGGAGTTCCGTTTATTGCAAATCCCGATTTGGTTGAAAGATTCAAAACCGATGCATTACTTAGTGCACCAGACCAAGACACCTTTTATACTCCAGGCGAAAAAGGATATACAGATTATCCAACTCTAAATAATCAATAAATTTTAAAATTAAATATTCAATAATAATGAAAACATCAGGAAACACAGTTTTCATCAGTGGTGGAAGTGCAGGAATTGGATTAGCAATAGCTAAAAAGTTAAGCGCAGCAGGTAATAAAATTATTATCAATGGGCGTAACGAAGAGCGTCTTCAAACTGCTTTGAAAGAACTGGATAATGCTGTTGCTATACAAGGAGATTTATCCATTGAAGCAGACAGAATTCACATTGCGGAAGAACTGAAAACCAAGTACCCAAACGTGAATATCATCGTAAATAATGCTGGTGCAGCTTTTATGAATGATTTAGCTGATTGTAATGATGCTGCTGAAAAAGCTTATCAGGAAATTAACACCAATTACATTAGTGTTATCCATTTTACATCACTATTAACGCAACAGCTTTTGCAACAAAAAGAGGCTGCAATTATCAATATTTCGTCTATCGCGGTGTTTAGGTCAAACAAATACCTGCCTACTTATTCGGCCAGTAAAGCGGCACTTCATAGTTATACGCAAGGCTTGAGAGATACCTTTGCAGAAAACGAAAATCTGAATGTTTACGAAGTATATCCACCTTTGGTAAACACGCAATTTTCAGCTGAGATTGGTGGTGCCAATGGTATTCCGCCATCAGAAGTGGCAGATGAATTATTTGTATCTTTAGAGAAAAACCAGTTTGAAGTTCCGGTTGGTGACAGTAAACAGATACACGCTTTGTTGAATCCTATTACAGAACAAGTGCCTCATTAGTCAATATAATTTTAAAACTAACTTGAAATGAATTTAAAAGGAAAAGCAATTCTGATAACAGGTGGCGGATCGGGCATAGGACTGGAAGCAGCAAAGCAATTTTTGGAAATTGGGGCGAAAGTTATTGTTACGGGGAGAAATCAGGCCAAGCTGGATGCAGTAAAAAAACTGTATCCTCAATTGACAGCCATCAAGAGTGATGCTGGTAATGAAGCAGATGCCCGATCTCTTTTCAATAAAGTCCAGGAATTGGGTGGTATAGATATTTTGTACAACAATGCAGGTGTCGGTGTGGCGCCTGCTAATTTAGGTATTGCCAATGATAAACATTTGGAAGGTGCAGTATATGAAATGGAGGTTAACTACCTAGGTGTAATCAGGTTGAACAATTTTTTCATTGAAATGCTGAAAGCAAGAAAAGAAAGTGCAATCATCAATACCACTTCTATTCTGAGCATTGTACCCTCAATGATTGAAGCTACCTATTCAGCATCAAAATCGGCCTTGGCGTTCTACACCAAATCTTTAAGAGGTCATTTAAAAATTTTGAACAGTAATGTGAAAATTTTTGAATTATTACCTCCTTTGGTAGATACAGATATGGTAGCTGATCGTGATGATAAAAAAATAAGTCCCGAAAAACTGGTAAAAGAATTGATAAGAGGTCTGGAAAAAGACCAGTACACTATTCGTGTAGGAGACTCAAAATTGATTTATATGTTTAGCCGAATTTTTCCAAAACTGACTTTTGGATTGATTAATCCGAAGAAATCAGACTTGGTATTAAAAGCATAATGACATACAGAAATATGAAAGCATATACTATTCAAAAATACAGCAAAAAAGAACTGTTACAACTTGCTGATGTACCTGTGCCGGAAGTGAAAGACAACGATGTTTTAGTAGAGATACATGCATCAGGGTTAAATCTTTTAGACTCCAAAATAAAAACAGGAGAGTTTAAACTGATTCTGCCTTATAAACTTCCATTAGTTTTAGGACACGATGTTGCCGGTGTAGTGGCCAAGGTTGGGAAAAATGTGAAAAAATTCAAAGTCGGTGATGAAGTCTATTCACGTCCTGCTGATTTTCGCATCGGGACATTGGCAGAGTTTATTGCCATAGATGAAAAAGATATAGCCCTTAAGCCTAAAAACTTAACCATGGAGCAAGCAGCTTCGATTCCATTGGTTGCACTAACGGTTTGGCAGGCTCTTATTGAAAAAGCAGACCTAAAGAAAGGGCAAAAAGTATTTATACAGGCAGGATCGGGTGGTGTTGGAACCATTGCCATTCAGTTAGCCAAACATTTAGGTGCTACTGTAGCTGCTACAGCTAGCGAGAAAAGCTTCCCAATGCTCAAAGAATTGGGAGCAGATGTTTTAATTGACTATAAATCCCAGGATTTTGAAAGTATTTTGAAAGACTATGATGTGGTATTGAACAGTCAGGATACAAAAACATTGGAAAAGTCGTTGCGAATTTTGAAACATGGAGGTAAACTAATCTCTATTTCAGGTCCTCCAACCGCTGATTTTGCAAAAGCAATTGGCGCACCTTGGTTTGTCAAAATTATCTTGTCACTTATTAGTTCTGGAGTTCGTAAAAAAGCTTCAAAATTAGGAGTCCATTATTCGTTTCTTTTTATGAGAGCTGATGGAGCACAATTAAGTCAAATTTCAAGCCTTATCGAATCGGGAGCATTAAAGCCTGTTTTAGACAAGACTTTTCCATTTGAGCAAACTAACGATGCTTTAGCATACGTAGAAAGTGGTCGTGCTAAAGGAAAGGTGGTTGTCAAAGTCAAGTAGTTTGTTTTTTGGAGCGGTGTCAGTAAAGTAGCAGTCAACGGAAGATTGGTCGAGTAGTGGCAGATTGCTTGATACTTTACTGACAAACTGCTGCATAGCTTGAGCGGATTACACACCTTAATATTTAGCACTTTCCCTGCCTTACATATGCATAATGTTGGCGGTTTATGCTTTTTTATATTATTCAGGATTATCATCTGTTTTTTTAGCTGTCAGATTTTAATTTCTCAATTTCTTCCTTCCAAATTCGTCTGCCAATAACAACGAATTTTTCTGTCTTCCCATCATTTTTTTTAAATTATAAGTCCATTCGGAATAATTCCTAGGGTATTTGGATTTGATTAAGGTCTATACTCTCTCCATGGTTTTGAACATTGAAATTATGTGATCCTGCTAAAATTGAGTTTCTTTTTTCTGTCATAACTTTAAATTGTTTTGGTTGTCTATTTATCCGATTACTTGTCAACAACTTATCAAGGTTTCTAGATAGTCTGACGGTTCGTCAATATGAGTAGGGTGGGGTTTCGAAGCCACTGTTTTGTCAAGCCGTTACTAATTTTCTTTTTTGTATACCTAACTACCAAAACCCAGATTACTTATATTAGCTGTTGTTCGGTGTTTTTACTTCTCTGAATGAAGTCCTATTCTGTTTCCTTCAGAATCAACAATTACAGCAATAAATCCAAAAGGCATTGAAGTCTTAGGTTCCAGTATTTTACCTCCAGCTTTCTCAACTCTATCCAATATGAGTTGAATTTCTGGACTTGCATTGATATAAACAAGTGCTCCACAATTTGAAGGTGTATTTGTATCTGATTTAGTCAGAACGCCTGTAACCCTTCCGGATGTTGCCTGAATAACATCTGGATTATAAGGAAAAAAAGTCAGTTCTTCATTAGTCTCTGGAAAAATGCGGGTAGTCATTTTAATATCCAGAATTGTTTCATAAAACGTTTTTGCTCTCCCTGTATTAGTAACGGGTATCTCAAACCAAGTTAAAATATTGGTTTCCGAATCGATTTTCTTTAAATTTTGCATAAACTCTGTATTTAAATTATTTATACAAATATCTAATTCTACTTTTAGTATTAACTGTATCAATTGTCACAAAATCACTTATGCAATCTGCGTTTTCTTATTCTGCTTAATGTTTCTCTTGAAATACCAAGAAACGAGGATAATTGTGTTAGCGAAACCCTTTGTATAATGCTGGGATAATTTTTTTCTAAATATTCGAAACGTTCTTGCGGAGAGTAAAGCTTATACAGATTTGAGAATTCTTCTTGTTTCGCCGCAAATGAACGAATGCAATTACGCCCTAAGGTTTCTATTTCTATTGACTCTTTAGCAATTTGAAATAATTTATCCTTATCAAAGATAATTACAGTTAAAGGTTCACATGCAATCAGATTAGAATCAGATCTTTGTCCACTTCCAAAACTCTTAATATTTGTGGCGATTTCATTCTCAAAATAGAAAGCTGTATTTTTTATTGCACCATCAATCTCGAAGAAGCTTTTACAAAAACCTTTATCAATATAAAAGAGTGAATTACAGACTTGCCCTTGTTGAAGTAGAAATTCATTTTTCTTTAATTTTCTTTTCGTTAATGCAAATTGAAGTAAATCCCAACTTTTATCAGAAAATACTGTTAGCGATTGAATATATTTTAAAAGGTTATCCATTTATTTTAGCTGCTGTAATTATTCTATTCGTAAAAGAATTAATTGTCAAACGAATATTTCTGTCCATATTATTTATATAGATATTTTTTCCTTTTTTATGAAATTCTATCTCATCTGTTTCTTTGATAATTGTGAGAATCATTTTCTCAATTTGATCTTTTGAAAGCGCTAAGTTTAGTTTCTTGTTAATTCTTCCATAAACAAGGTCTGTGTAACAAATATTTTCTAAAATTTCTTTTTTATAATTAATCTTATTCATATTGTCACATTTACATTCTCGTATTTAGCGGCAGATAAATATCAAGCATTGAAGTTTGTTTATTCCATTGAAAACGATGATCATATTTTTCAAAATGAAAAAATCCCGTCGTTCTTTGGTCTTCAATCTTTAATTCTGATTTTGGCAAAATTACCTTATAAATCTCGTGAAGTGTTCGTTTTATATTTTCCATTTTTCCTTGATGTGTAAATATTTCGTATTCACCCTTTGGTATTTCTTTATTTATAAAGTAATCAGGAACCATTTTTTTATTTGACGGGATTCCTGCCAAGTAAAAATATCTTTCATCAGTTTTAAATGTTATTCCATATTTTGTCCAATTACCACCGTTCTGATTAAGTTTTAATCTATTCAATTCTTCATTAAATATTTTCCAATGTTTCTGAATTACTTTAGAATTATCAGTCTGAGATTTTGTCAATTCTGTAACAAGTCCATAAACCTGAATATTTTGTTTTATCTCTACCATTCTTTTCTCAGCTTTGCACTAATGAGCGCTATCGTCAGTTTGTCTAAAAACAAATTGGCGGATTACAGGGCGATTACTTATCAAGGTACACCAACTTTAAATGCGAGCAACAACATTTACATCCGGAAAACCCCGCCATGCCTAATAACCGCTTGTTGTGTGCTGTTATTACTTAATTCATAAAAAACTCTTTTACTCCACTCAAAATACTTTGTGCTGCGTATGATGCCAAAATCAAGCCCATAATTTTACTAATCACAATAATTCCGGATTCTCCTATTCTCTTGTGAATGAAATTTGATGCAAGCAGTAAAATACATGTAATTGTAACCACAATCAAAAGCATTAATGTCGTAGTAACTTGTTGGTTTAATGAATAAATATGATTATCAGTTAGCAATACAACTGCCATTATAGCACCAGGTGAGGCTATTGAAGGAACTGCAACAGGAAAAACGGTTACATGTTTGTAATCTTTTATTAAGTGTTTCTCAGATTCTGGTTTTCCTTCACCAAATATCATTGTAAGAGCAAATAGAAATAGAATTACGCCACCCGAAATTTGAAAGGCTTCAAGGGTAATGTCCATGCCCTCAAGTATAATCTGACCAACAACAATAAAAAATAAAAGGACTAAAAAAGCTGTTATTGAAGCATTAATTGCAATTTTTCTCTTATGTATTTTGTCAAAATGCTTGGTTGCTTCTAAATAAACAGGAATCGAACCCAAAGGGTCTATCACTGCAATTAACAATAGTATGGTGTTAATTAATTCTTTCATTTGTCTAATTTGTTTTTTTATTGCCACATGGAACTCGCCAGCTTAGCCATCCTCGTGTGCGAAAAAAGTCTTCTCATGGCTCGTTGCATATTATTCAAATACAGGTAGTCCTCTTGTAGTAAATGATAATCCTTGTTGGCCATACGTTGAAATCATTACAGCCTCAAACAACGGCGGATTTATATCATTTCTTTTTGCCCAGTCAAAAACGAAATTTGCTCCCGAACCTCCCTCCATGTCTTGTTCTTCAATGATTATTTCCAAGGTTTCTAATGGTCTTAAAAAAATAGGCTTTTTAATATACTGTCGAATATTTTCTCCAATGGTATTATAATAGTCAGCCTTTAAAATATAAACAGAATCGGTTGGTGAAATATTCCGAATACTAACAGTACTTGTAAGGTCAAATGTACGATGCTCATGAATATGGTATATATGAGAGTAGACCGGAAGATATGTTTTTCCTTGAAAAAACTCATCAAATTTCTCAATATTAGCTTGTTTGCTTTTCCAGTCTGCTTGCCGAACAGGGTATTTATCAGTTTCTTTTTCGTTGCAGGAACCAATAATCAGGGCTATAACTAATATTTTAAATGTATTTCTCATTTATATCTGCTTTTATTACTCGATCATAAATTTACAATAAATTATCCTGTGCACTACAGTTGTCTTTTTTTAATTCTGACTAAGGTCAAAATTCTGGACTCAAAGTTGCAAAACCCAATATCTTATGGCTTTATGTCAAACTTAATAATATTTTTCTTTATTCTTGAAACAAGCTTTAATTTTCTCTTCTGGTCTAAAAACAAATGAGATGCCGGTGGCTGATAAGGCACTTTTTGAGTAATCATTGTCCATATTACTGCAGCCAATTTTAAATGTGGGCAATTGCAGGCTTCAAACTTATCAAACCGCAATAATTAATAGCGGGCTATAGCGTTCGAATTTAGTACAATCTCGCCCATTTTGTATATTCAGTATTATGTTCTGGTGTTCCCGATTCACTGTCAATCCGTTACGTTTCTCAACAAATTTAATCTTTTACTTTATCATCTGCTCTGACCTTGCAGCGAAGCACGAATTTATTTTGTTTTTTAAGGGGGGAAAAACCAAAATTTATGTTATTATCAAAAAATCGTTGCAACAGATTCCCGAATTAACCATTTTTCATCACGTTTCTCTAGTTGAAAAGTCTGCTGTAAACGCCAGATGTCACGTGAACCCCAAATTCGTGCATCTAATAAGTGTCGTACGACACATTTCGCTTTATCTCCTTTGATATCTGCTTTAGAAAATACCGCCTGTGCTGAATAATATTTCATGCTTTCGGATACAATTTCAGCAAACCATTCCTTTTTCGGTTGAACGTAACCGGTAATATGGGTTAATGAGAGATTCTCATCCACAATTTCATTCATCCGGGATGTATCTCTATCAATCATCAACTTTATAAATAACCGGATAAGGTTTATTATTTGTGATTCATCTGTAGTCTGTTTGGCCATCGATTCATCCGTATCAGTTTGTTTTTAATGAGCAATTTGGGGCTACACGGTAAATAAGAAGAACATACAAAGTGTATTAAATTAAATCGGGATACTCAAAACAGAAGAGTATCCCGAAAAAACATTTAATTAAAAGCCCTTCTGAAAATTTCAAGAGTATCATCTTTATTGATTTCGCATAAAGCAGTAAGGCTGCCCCATTCAGTTGCTTTTTCTGCTAAATATTCCAGTTTACTTTCTTCAACTCCGGCTTCCTTCAGGTTTTTAGGCATGTTAATACGATCAGCAAATTCCTTTACTTTACCAATACCCAATTTAGCAGCAGTAGCATCATCAGCTTCACTTACTCCAAAAACGTTTCGTGCAAAATTCGCAAACAGCCAGGTGTATTGGGGAGCTTTTTCTAATGTGTAAGCCAAATACGAAGGTGCAATTAATGCCAATGTAACACCATGGGTCATATCATATAAACTCGACAATTCGTGACCCATTCCATGCATAGGCCACTTTGAACCTTTTTTACCAGCCACAAATTGAAAACCTGCCAATGCCATAGAACTCGCCCACATAATATTTGCACGGGCATCGTAATCTTCAGGATTAGCTAAAACTTTTGGTGCATTTTTAATGATAGACCGCATAACGCCCTCATTCATCATATTCTGCACATCAGTGGTTTCGCTTCCAGCCACAAAATAGCATTCTAATAAATGGTCAAGCGCATCGAAACAGCCAGCCATCGAGTGCTTTTCAGGAACAGAGAATGTATAGGTAGGATCCAAAATTGAGAATTTAGGATAAAGAAACGGATGCATAATGGTATGCTTCTTATGGTTCTTTTCTCCTGTAATTACACCACCCATATCCAATTCACTACCGGTTCCGGCCATAGTCAGTACCGATGCCAAGGGAGCCGCTGCATTGATTTCTCCATGTCCGCCAGCCATCAAATCCATAACATCGCCATCATAGCAAACTCCGGCAGCAATTGCTTTGGCAGCATCAATGGTAGAACCACCACCAACGGCAAGTATAAAATCGCACGAATTTTCACGATAGATTTGTATGCCTTTCCTTACATCGCTAACCGGAGGATTTGGTTTGATTCCATCGCAATCAACAAAATCTATATCTGCTTTTTTTAATTCATTAGTTACAGCATCGTAAATACCATTCTTTTTAATACTTCCACCGCCATAGGCAAGCAGTACTTTGCTGCCTCCAAACTGTTTTATTGAACTTGATAGATTTTCAATTTGCCCTTTGCCAAAATGAATGGTTGTTGGTACATAAAAACTAAAATTTTCCATATCTAACTTTTTATTGATTTATTGTTTTGTTATTTCGTTAATTGTGCTTAAAGCGTTAAGTGTCCGGGGATAACCAATGTATGGCAAAAGTTGCGTGGTAATTCCGATAAGCGTTTCACGATTGTTTCCAACATTCAGGTTGCCTTGAATATGCCCCCGAACTTGCGAATCGGTTCCACCCATGCTAATAAGCATACTAAATGTAAGCAGTTCACGGATTTTTATATCCAAACCTTTGCGGGTGTAATAATCGCCAAAGCAATTTGCAGCAAGGTTGTACTGAATGTGTTTTTGGTCTTCCGGTGCATTGTAGCGTATTTCTTCAATTCGCTCGCCAAAGGTTGTTTTCATCAGTTCTAATCCTTTAGCCTCACGATTTTCAGGCGTTGTTGCCGATTGGTTTTCTAAAGGAAGTTCAATGCTATGTTCGAGCATTATTGTATTTGAAGCATAAAGAAAGTCAATTACTTTTGCCACGCCCACATAAGCAATCGATTGGTAAACTATTTCTTTAATTTCAATTGGAGTAACCCCTATATTCAAAGCTGCATTTACAAACATTTTGTATTCGGTTAAAGCTCCCTGTGCAATACACGAACCCATAATCATCATTACACGAGTTTTAGTGTCGATTGAGCTTTGGGTTATTACTTCATCAAACGCCCAGTTGTCGAAAATCGCGATTAGTTCAGGGTCAGTTTGTATTGCTTTCGATTTGTAATTTGGCCAGAGTTCTTCGTGATTCTTTACTGCGGCGTTGCTCAGATTTATATTTTCTTTTTTCATGATTTTGGTTTCAATCCTTATCGACCATTTTTTCGCTGCTTTCCGGATAACGTTGTCCTACAATATCAATTTTTGAAATTGCATTTTGTATTTCGGTCAAATCCCCGGAAGTTAAGCTTACATTTACCGAGCCTGTGTTTTCTTCCAAACGATGAATTTTAGTTGTTCCGGGTATAGGCACAATCCAGTCTTTTTGAGCATGAATCCATGCAAGCGCCACTTGTGCAGGCGTTGCTTCTTTTTGCTGAGCCATTTGTTTTACCAGATTTACCAAAGCCATATTTGCTTCGCGGTTTTCAATATTGAATCGGGGAATGCCATTGCGGAAATCGTTATCTGAGAATTTTGTATCTGCATCAATTTTCCCGGTCAAAAAACCCTTACCCAGAGGACTGAATGGCACAAAACCAATTCCTAATTCTTCCAAAGTTGAGAATGTTTTTGTTTCGGGTTCACGCCACCACAATGAGTATTCGCTTTGCAATGCAGAAACAGGCTGAACCGCATGAGCTTTCCGGATATTTGTTTCTCCGGCTTCTGACATACCAAAGTATTTTACTTTCCCTTCCTGAATTAAATCCTTAACCGCACCAGCCACATCTTCAATGGGTACGTTAGGGTCGATGCGGTGTTGGTACAGTAAATCAATGGCTTCAACCTTCAAGCGTTTTAATGAACCTTCTACTGCATGACGAATATTAGCAGGCTTACTGTTTAATCCTGCCGGTTGCCCATTAACATAGTTGAATCCGAATTTTGTAGCAATCACAATGTCATTTCTGAATGGAGCAATTGCCTCTCCTACAACTTCTTCGTTTAAATAGGGACCGTATATTTCTGCGGTGTCAAAAAAAGTGATTCCTAATTCGTAGGCCTTTCTAATTAGTTTAATTGCCTCACTTTTTTGTATGGCTGGCCCATATCCGTAACTAAGTCCCATACAGCCTAGTCCTAGTGCTGAAACTTCTAATCCTTGTTTTCCTAATTTACGTGTTTTCATAATTTATTTTTTTAATCTATTTAGCCATTTTTCAATTTGAAAATCGGCATTTTGCACTGAACCCCCTTTAATTGCAATACCATCCAAAACATTTGCTCCCTGGCAATATTTTTTAATATCTGCAAGGCTATGTCCTAATCCGCTGCCTTCATGTGTACAAAAAGTAATTATGGTCTTCCCTGAAAAATCGTAGGATTCCAAGAATGTGAATACAGGCATTGGGAATGTGCCCCACCAATTGGGATAACCCAGGTATATTACATCATATTCATCCATATTATCAACGGTATCTGTAAGCTCCGGTCGGGCATCATCATCTAATTCCCTTTGAGCAACACGAGTTGTTTCCATGTAATCAATAGGGTACTCTTTCATGGTATCGATAAAAAATAAATCACTTCCGGTTAGTATTTGTATTTTTTTAGCCACCACTTCTGTATTACCTATAGGTAGATTTATAATACTACCACCTACATAATTCTGACCTTTCCTTGAGTAATATGCTATTAATCCTTTTTTCATTTTGTTAGCTTCTTGTTATACAAAATTTCACATTACAAATATCCAAAGAGAAAAAAGCAGTTTTATTATACAGATTACGGATTGACTTACCATTATTACTGAATATACTTTGAGGTATTATATTTTTGGTTTTTGACTTCAATTTAAAGCCTTAAATTATACCGATTACGGATATACCTACCATTATTACTGATTTGCTCTATTGGATTTATAAATAAGCAATTACTGATGTATATTTGTAATATAATTTCAGATTTACAGCGATGAAAAATATTTTTAGAATTGAATCGGTTGCAGACTACAATAAACTAAATGGACTGGAAACATTTCATCCTCTGGTTAGCATCGTCGACTTTTCGCAGACAGTAATAAACTACTCCGAACACACGCATTTTTATTATGGTGTGTACGCTATCTTTTTAAAGGAAGTAAATTGTGGGGAACTTAAGTATGGCAGAAATACCTATGATTATGAAGAAGGTAGTTTGGTTTTTGTTTCTCGCGGACAAATTCTTGAATTGGTACGTAATAATTCTAAAGTTAGAAAAGGCTGGGCATTGATGTTTCATCCTGATTTGATATTAGGAACCAACCTTGGAAAACAAATCAGCGATTACAGCTTCTTTTCATATGACATAAACGAGGCTTTGCATATTTCGGAGCGGGAACGAAAAATGATATTGGAACTGTTCGATAAAATTCAGTTTGAAGTTAGTCAACCCATAGACAAACACAGCAGAAGACTTATTGTTAATAATATTCAATTGTTTCTCGATTATTGTATGAGGTTTTACGACCGTCAGTTTATAACCCGAGAGTATTTAAACAAAGGGATTCTTGAAAAATTCGAAAACGAATTGAATACCTATTTTAAGTCAGTTAAACCACAAGAACTTGGTTTACCTTCGGTAGCGTATTTTGCAGATGCATTTCATCTATCGGCTAACTATTTTGGCGATTTAGTTAAAAAAGAGACTGGAAAAACGGCTCAGGAATACATTCAATTAACTGTGATGAATATTGCAAAAGATAGAATCCTTGATATTTCAAAACCTGTTAGTGAAATTGCATATGAACTTGGATTTAAATATCCACAGCATTTTACCCGGATGTTCAAGAAGAGTGTTGGTATGTCGCCCAGTGAGTATCGGAATCTGAATTAACTTTCCAGAAGTAACAAAGTATAGCTGTACTGTTTGCAGATAGGGTTCCAATCCAGTATATGGGTCTTCGGAAAATCAATACCATAGGCATTCGCCAGGCCAACAAGCTAATGCACATGTCTGCTGTGGCCTATCATCTTAAAAAACTACTGAAATTTGTGACAAAAAAGGACTGAAACAATGGCAAATGAAGCCATTGGTTCTGTGAGAAGTTAGGGGTGAATTGAAAATCGACGAAGTCAAATTCCCCTAGCTTATTCGACTGTTCGTTCGGTGTTCTTTTTCGCCTGTTTGCCAGCGTTGGTAAAGACATACTCTTTTGCAATTTTTGGCTTGCGAGTTGGCTGGTGCGAAACAAAGTTCACGAACTCCAAAATAAAATTAATAAACCGTGAGTAATTGCAAATGTGTATGGCTTTTAGCGTTGGCATGAGTTATTTTAATTTAATTTTTTTTGTCAAAGTGTCGTATTCGTAATTCACAATATTTTCATTTAAAATCAATTGAATTGCCTCTTCGATTACCTCAAAAGGAACTACAAACCATTCTCTCGGATTTAGTCTTTGTCCTTTTTCATTAAACAAATCAATGTCTAAACAAGCACTTGCAAAAAATCTATGCAAAAGACTTTCTAATTTGTCTGCATTTCGATTGTAAACCTTGTAAGTTGCAACTTTCTGTACATCAGCAAATAAATAGGTCGCTTCGTGTCGAGCATTTTTAATTCTTTCATCTACAGAACTGGTTGTGAAACCAATTTTGTATAAATCTTTAATTTCTGCTAATTCCTTTTTTGGTGATTTCGTTTTCAAAACATAAATCCAACCCGATTGAATATCTTCTTCCTTTACAAGTCCTGCATTAAGAAACAATTCATGTTCGATATTCTCATCTGTATTAGTAATAAGTTTTCCATTTTTTTGGATTTGTTTACCCAATGAGCGATAAAGCATATTACTGTAGGTTCCATTTTCAAAAACGGTTCTTGTTCTGCCTTCAATTCTTATTCTGTTTCCTGATTTTTGCTCCCATTCATCTCTTTTCAGATTCGCCGATTCCAAATAGAGCAGTATGCCATCCATTAAATAAAAGTCGCCAACGTGCAGGTTTTTCTCAATATTTTTAAATGGCAAAATCTTTCTTTTCCCTTCTTTAATTTCTTTATGCACTTTTTGAAACATTGCTTCATATTTCTCAAATTCCTTTTCTTTTAGCGGTTTCCTTTGTGCAACAAAATCGGCCTCAGCTCTTTCTTCTGGTCTTGGGGTATGCTTGAATTTGAAAATATCTAAATCTTTATCAGAATCCAATAAACCTAAATCATCATCATTTAAAATGTCATCAATGGTTTGTTTTTCCATTTCCACATAACCCAAAAGGTTATGTCTGTCAAATGGTTTTAGAATTTTCTTTTGAGCTTCATTTTCTCTAAAGTTCTTCAGTTTTGCCATCAAACCATATTCAGACATACTTGACTTATTTGGCTCTCTCTTGTTTTTATCAAAAAATGTATTTATTTCTTCAAAGGAATCAATAAGTCTATCTTCATCTGTTTTAATAATGGAAGTTTTAGCTTTTGAATCTAATAATCCAAAATCGTCATCATCAAAAATGTCGTCTATTGTTAGTTTCTTTTTAGCCATTTTTACTAATTGTTAATGGTGAATTATGAATGGTTAATGATTTGACCGACTCTTTCATTAATAATTTACAATTTATCATTCATAATTCGTTGTCGTTTCAACTCTCTTAAAAACACTAATGCCTCCGCCATTCTTTTTTCCTTGTGGTCAAATGCCTGAATGTTCGGTTGCTCACCATTATTATGTTGCACCCATTCTTTTATTTTAGGCCATAACAAAATGGCTTCTTCTTCGGTCATTTCAATTTTAATAGATTGAATATGCTCGTCAATTAATTTTAACACTTGGGTTGTAACCGATTTTGATAAAATTTCGAAGGCTTTTTGGAACGGATTTATTCTATCTATTAGGTCAATGTGAATGTCATCAATGTTTACAAAACTACCCGCCATTCTTATAAACTTCTTGTCGCCTTGTTCTTCAATCGTACTATTTTTTATAACAGAATCAACAACTACATGCTGTCTAACTGCTTCTACATCATCATCACTTAAATCAGGATATATTTCTCTGATGATTTTAGGAATTAAAACAGTATTAATAATTTCCGGCTCAACATTGCCCGGCATTGCTTTTAGCATTTGAGGGTCTTGCAATAATTTTGCCTTTAAATCATTCAAATCTGTTTCAATAATGTCCTTTGCTCTTTGAGAAGTAGGAAGCTTAAAACCTCTAATTTTAATCGTCTTATCATCATCTTCTTCCTCGTCATCATCATCTTTTTTAAGTTTGAATTTGAAGTTTGGGGCCAAAACTTGTTCCATTAGTAAAGATGCTGTAATTGCTTTTAGCATATTGTTTACAGAAAGCTTTACATCTTCATCTTGTGCGTCAGGTTGAGCAATGAGGTTGGTAAATTGAGCGTGAATTTTATTGTTGCTGTCTCGGGTAGCTCTGCCAATAATTTGAATAATTTCAGTTAGCGAACCTCTGTAACCTATGGTTAAAGCGTGTTGACAGTAGGGCCAATCAAAGCCTTCTTTTGCCATACCTAAAGCAATTATTATATCAATATCATCTACCGATTTTACTTCACGTAGATAGACACTTATTTTATCTCTTGATTTAGGGTTGTCATTTACCAAGTCGGCAACTTTTAAAGTTTTACCAGTTTTGTGGCTTTTGATGTTCAAAACGCCAGTATTTTCATCTTGAAACTCTAATTCTCCCAAAACATCAATAATATGATTGACTTCTTCGTATTTTTCTTTTGACGATTCAGCAGAGTTTACACTAGGTATGTGAATAATTGTTTTTTGGTTTTCGTCTAAAATTTCTGCCAATGCCGAAATTCCTGTTTCTGGATTTTTCTTAAAATACCTGCCTTGGTAAAAATGATAACCAATCCCTAATGATTTTAAATACTCATAGCCATTTAATTGTTGGTAGTAGGAGTAAGTAACTTTAGTGAATTTTGCTTCATCTTCGGGCATTAAAACCGGCACATTATCACCTCTAAAATAAGAACCTGTCATAGCCACAATGTGAGCGTTGGAATTTGCCATGATACTCTTTAACACTTGACCTAAAATATTGTCGCCTTCTGCTGAAACGTGGTGGAATTCATCAATGGCTACTAAAGTTTCATCCAACTTTTTCGCGTCCAAACCGTCAAAAGCAAACCGTAGAGTGGCGTGCGTGCAAACCAATATTGGTTCGTTAGAATCTAAAAAGTTTAAGAAAGCCGTTACCTTGCTTTTTTCTTCGCCTGGTGTACAGAGGTTGTATTTTGGATTTGGATTCCAATCGGCAAAAAAGCCAAACTTCTTGAGTTCAGTTGAGCCAAAAGATGCTCCAATAGATTTTTCGGGAACGGCAACAATTGCTTTTTTAATGCCTTGATTTTTTAACTTATCCAAAGCAATAAACATTAAAGCCCTTGATTTACCTGATGCCGGCGGTGCTTTTAGCAATAAGTATTGTGCAGTTCTGCCTTCATAAGCTTTCTCCTGCATTTCTCGCATCCCCAAAGCATTGGTGCTTTTGCTTTTCCCTGTTTGGTTGTATGTTACGTGTACTAAATCCATTTTTTTTAATTATAAATTGTGAATGATAAATGATGAATGACTGTTTTGCTGAAGAACATTCATAATTCACAATTCATCATTCACCATTATTTTTCTTGTCAATTAATTTTCTCATTTCCTTATCAAAATCACTTTCAAATAATCTGTCCTGAATAATTCTGTATTTTTCAAACTCACTTTCTGCATGGGCTTTGGCTATTTCGGCAGTTACTTTTCCAGCGTTTTGTAAAATTTCTCTATCGGTCGCTTCAATAAATTTATTCAAGCGACTTTCCCAATCTTCCATTGTCATAGGGATTTGCCTTAACGCCATATCTTCTGCAATATCTAAATAGGCCGAAACTAAACGTTGTAATTGTTGCATTTCGTTTTCCGACAAATAGTTTTTAGCAACGCCCACATCAAATTTTTGGATTTTACCCTTTGGAGCATCTTTCCAAGTTGCTAATCCCATATTTTCCTTTTGGTGGTCGGCTCTATTTATAATTACTTCGGCTGCTGTTTGACCATGAATAGCCCAATGCAATTTATTTTGCACGGTAGCGAAGAAACGTTTAGTGTTTTGAGCTGTCACATCATAATCAATGGATGTTGCATAAATATCTGTTATTTTTTGATAGAATTTACGCTCACTCAATCGGATTTCCCTTATCCGTTGCAGCTGTTCTTCAAAGTATTTTTTACCGAGAATTGTACCGTCATTTTTAAGACGTTCATCATCCATAGCAAATCCTTTGATGGTAAACTCTTGAACTATTTGCGTTGCCCATTTGCGAAAAAGCACGGCTCGCTCAGAGTTTACTTTGTAACCTACAGCAATTATTGCCAAAAGGTTATAATGCTTGTTATTATAGTTTTTACCATCATTTGCAGTTATTCGAAAATTTCGAATAACTGAACTTTCCTCCAACTCGTTGTCTGAAAATATCTTTTTAAGATGATAATTTACGGTATGAGTTTCTACATTGTACAGCGTACCCATCATTTTTTGTGTCAACCAAATATTCTCGTCAGCATAAATGGCATCTACACCCCCTTCTCCCGTAGCGGCAATAAATGTCAAATATTCAGCGGACGAAGAGCGAACCAATGATGAATTGTGAATTGTGAATTGTGAATTTTTATCTTCATCATTTTTTCCTTTTATATTTTTTTTTTTCTTCTCATTCATAATTTATCATTTATAATTCACAATTATTTTCTTTCTTTTGAAGTAATGATTATTGATGCCAAAATTTTGTTCAATTCCTGAATATCTGAAATGATTGAATTGTATTGAGTTGCTTCTAAATATTCTAAGTGAAACAATAGTTCTAACCAATATTCTGTTTCGTTAGCTTCTTTTTTGAGCAATAGCCATTTTATGAATAAAGTCAGCCGTACTTTCTGCGTGTTCGGCTTCCCTTACCAAAGCTCCAACAGCCGTTCCACTTCGTAATAATTGTTTGCTCATTACAAATTCTTTGTTCTCAACAAGAAATTTGTAACACTTTACAACTCTTATTGCAAAAGTAAAACTCTTATCCTTAATAATATTTGGTCTTTTCCCATTCACAATTCAACATTCATAATTTTTTTCTCTTCTTCTGCTTCGCAAAAAGTGTGTTCTTCTGCAACATCTCCTCATACTGCTTAAACAAATACTCCAAACGCTCGGTATCGTTTTTAAATTACCGCCAACGTTTGATGGTATGGTGTCGTGCGGGATTACGAAGCGATTTCCTATCAGTTTACACCGACTTTTTTTACGAGCCAAAAACACTCGCAAACCACTTTAACCCCAATGTTTTATACCGCATGTGTGTGCCTTGAATGGTAAATTTAGTAAAAGTTCTTTTATAATGTTAAGTTTTGTAAAAGAAAGTCCAGAGGGTGTAAGCCCTTATGTACTGGGGTGACTTCTGGAAGCATTAGCCCCGAGGCATTGGGGGCAAGGAGGTTTGATGAATCATGGGTGGTTGGGCTACGGCGAAGCCCTCTCGAATACCTTACTATAAAATGATTTTATGAGTCATTGCTCTACGGAGAAGCCTTCATGAACGCCCGAAATAATATATTTGTGAATAAAGTCCAATTCTGAGAACGACCATTACTCTTGAAAGGTTGAAGAAGCGAGGTTATGAATCTATGCTCGACATTTACAAACAAATCACGCCTGTTCGACGTGATTCCTTATTCCCCTTAACTTAATCCCGATTTCTCGGAACCGTATACGTACGGCGAAGCCTTAATGAATACCTTATTGTGAAATTATTTTGTGAATAAACCCGCTTGGTTTATGCTGAGCTTGCGAAGTATCTGGTGGTGTGAGAGGCACAGTGGCGGTCAATAGACCGTCACCTGTCTACTCGATTAGCGGTTCGTTGTTTTATTTAGTTCACGTTTTATTTCTCGCTTACATTTTATCAATATTTCTTCCTATGATTTGGTAGAATCCAACAGAGTTGAATTACCTTGAGGTGTTTCATCTATCCTTATTACTATAGTTATTCCAGGTGCCTATTTATAATTAACTCCGGCCTTTTTAGGTACACCTGAAAAAGACATTTAGAAATAAAAGGATACTTATGTGTCAATCTCACTCACATACTAACCATTTGCTATGGTTATTCCTTCATGAGCTAACTCCAATGTTTCAATTGCAACTTCATTCGCATCCGATTTTAAATCAAGGCTTGAAATTTTTGTAGGCCAAGCGTTAATTAACGTCCATGTCATAGTAGATTTTCCACCTTCGTCTAATAACTGAATAGTAACGGTTTCTCTTTTAATGGTATTCATCTTAATGGCATCATACCATTTAAAGAAATTATTGTCTTTTACAAAAACGCCTTTTTTAAGTGTTACGTTGCCAGTTTTAGCTATTCCCGGCATTTTAATGGTCGAAAATTGTTTGCTGTCACCGTGTCTATATTCAATTACTTGTGTCTCCGTTTCTAATCCGGAAATCTCTTGAAAAGAAACGGTATTGTCTTGTGAGCCTAGTTTTACTTTGAAGTAAAACTTTGGTAAAGGCCATACATTATCTTGAGTTGCACCATTTGCTGCCATAATGTTCTGTATTTTAAATTAGTTATTAATGTTCAGTTTCTTCAATGTCGTTTTACAATGACCGCTAACGGCAGACTGTCTAAAAAGCAAAGCTTGACAGTGATTTATATAAGTAGTCTGTAAAAATGAATAAATAGGAGAATCTAAGCAAGTTAGTTTAGGTTATTAGACAGACTGACGTTAAATGTATGAAATGTAGGCGAATAGAAACTAATGCCTTATCCGACTGCACTAAACTTAATAGAAAGTAGAAACATTAATAACCGCACAAAACCGCCTATATTTTATACATATTGTGTGTGCCTTGAATGGTAAATTTAGTAAAAGTTCGTTTATAATGTTAAGTTTTGTAAAAGAAAGTCCAGAGGGTGTAAGTTCCTTATACACAGGGGTGATTTCTGGAAGCATTAGCCCCGAGGCATTGGGAGCAAGGAGGTTTGATGAATCATGGGTGGTTGGGCTACGGCGAAGCCCTCTTGAATACCTTACTATAAAATGATTTTATGAGTCATTGCTCTACGGCGAAGCCTTCATGAACGCCCGAAATAATATATTTGTGAATAAAGTCCAATTCTGAGAACGACCATTACTCGTGAAAGGTTGCGGAAGCGAGGTTATGAATCTATGCTCGACATTTACAAACAAATCACGCCTGTAAGACGTGATTCCTTATTCCCCTTAACTTAATCCCGATTTCTCGGAACCGTATACGTACGGCGAAGCCTTAATGAATACCTTATTGTGAAATTATTTTGTGAATAAACCCGCTTGGTTTATGCTGAGCTTGCGAAGTATCTGGTGGTGTGAGAGGCACAGTGGCGGCCAATAGACCGTCACCTGTCTACTCGATTAGGTGCTGTTTTTTATATTAATTGTGTCAATGCAGGAATAAATGGAGCTATAACTGTCATGTGACTTGCAAGTAATCCAATAAATTCTTGATAATTTGCAAGATATGACGGAGTTTTTTTAGAACTCTTTAATTCCTCTAATAATTGTAACGATTTTTCTTTTATATCTCCTTCAATTATTCCTTCTAAAACTACCTTCAATTCTTTGAAAAGCAAATCAGAATCATTTGAGTAATTATTAGAATTATCTGTCGAATTAATATTTATTCTTGAATTTGCACCACTTGCATGATAAACAACAATCGATTTGTACTTGTCTTCGTTAATACTACCTTCTTTTCTTACTTTCGCCTGATAATGTCCTTTAATTCCACCAATGCCAGAATAATAACCTCGGTCAATAACAATATAGGTTTCAACTAATCCACTTGGCAATTTGCGATATATTTTGTCATTTTCTTCTAATGGTAATTTTTCGTCATGTATGAAAATTATTTTGGGTTGAACATTTGCCTTAATATTTTCAAAAATCTCACCACTTTGCTTTATTAGTGTAATTATGTCTTTAGAAAGACTTGATAGACTCATATTATATCTCCTTTATTATTTGTTATTTGACAATGATTTAAGGAATTGTAAAGCCGAATTTCCACAATCTTCCATAATATCTCTTTTTTTATAGACATCTACACTGTCTGCTTTTTCGATTCTTTCAATTACTGTTTTTTTATAAGAATTATATGTTTCGGGATAGATGTCTTTGTTAGATTCAAGCAATATTAATAGACCATAAATGAAACCCTCGTTTTCACCAGGTTCATAGTGACTAATATATGAAGGAGCACTTTTTAACAGCCCTTTTGCTTCAGTCTTGAAAGCTTCTTTTCGTGATTCTATTTTCAACCTTTCATTTGTTACTTTGGAATAACTATAGCTTAGTATTGAGGTTGAAACAGCCAAAAGAAAAATAATCCCAAACAATACAATATTTCGTTTCTTTCCTCCATTTTCTTCTTTCTTAATGGTAATTATCAGTCCAGTAATTGATGCCAAAGAACCTAAACTTGATAGCAATATATTTATCAAATCCATTATATTTTTATTTTATAAGTTGTCTTCTTCATTTCTTAAAATTGCACCTACGATTGTGAATGTGTAGGTACATTTATATTTCTTTATCGATCTTAAAACATACACTTACACAGCTGATAGTGTTGTGTAAGTGTATGTTTTACGTATCCTCAATAAGATCATCAATGGGATTCTTAAATTTAATAAAGTCTTTATTGGAAACATGGGTATATATTTCAGTCGTTTTTGAACTTCCATGTCCAAGCCATTCTTGAATATATCTTAAATCAGTTCCTTGTTCCAATAAATGTGTGGCAAATGAATGCCTTAGCATATGTGGTGTTACGTGCTTCTCAATATTTGCTAATTTACCTGCTTTAATAACAATTTTAACAATTGTTCCAGGATTATATTTCGCTCTGTTCTTATCCAAATATTTTTTTAAAACCATTGCCAGGCTTTCAGATAATATGCTCGTTCTGTCTTTACTGCGATGCGTATTGGCCGATAGGTGGATTTTTGTGCTCATTTACATGCTCTTGTTAAAGGGTTACTAAATTATAAAATGAATATTGTTTAGCAAAGCAGAATCAAATTAAATAAGCAGGAAATAAGCTGATCTTTTTGCCGGAAAAACAAAAAAAACATCCCCGGCCTAAGCCAGAGATGTTTCCTTTCTTCAGTTGTATGTAGTAATTAAAAAAAATGATTCCAGTTGCTTGAATCGGTATTCCAGTTGGAGCAATTGGTATTTCAGTTGCCAAATTTTAATGCCTGTTGTAAGTATTATCCTTCAGTTGCTTAATTCACCCTCCAGTTGCATATATTTAAGTGTCTGTTGGGTAAGTTAAGCTCCTGTTGCAAAACAAGTCAACAGTTGTGGGTGTTACAGAGAATTATCGCTTGTTTTCTCTTTCGTGTTTCTTGCGAATTTTCTTCTTTGATACTCACTCGAATACCTCTTTTGTTTCTCTTCGTCGTTCCAGAAGGCATATTTGCCATAAGCACGAATTTCGTCGACCAATTGCTTCAGATAAGTGTAGGCTCGGTCGCGCATTAGTTTTTCCGGTCTGTTTTTGCTGTTTTTTACGCCGTCAACCTTGTTCAACAGGTCGAAAAGCTCGCGCGCCAGCTGTTGGGAGCGGTCAGTTTTGGTGGTATCAAATAGAATTGCTTTTAAAGGTTCAGGATATTGTCTGGCAAAAGCAGGGTAGTCGCTCAGATCCTGAATTAAATCCATGTGGCCGTTTCCATCAAGAATGTTTTGCAGTTTTTTCAGAATATCCGGATGGTTTCGGTAGGCAAACTGAAAATCGTATTTTAATTCGCGTTGCAGCAGGCTGGCTTCCTCAATTTTTTCTTCCCACTCTTGTGTGCTGGTTAAAGCCGATTCATAAACAGCAGTCCAAACCGATTGCTGTTCCTGCAAAAATTTAGCTCTTGGTGCAAGCTCATTAATTGTATCCTCGCTTAGTCCTTTTGCCAAAAGCTCTTCTTTGTCTTCCAAAGCATATTGGTGAAGTACTCCGGCCTCGCCAATGGCAATGGCCACTGGGACGGCAGTCGAAACAATTTTGTCTTCAGAAATTTCAAGAACCAATTCATTAATTGTTTTTGTTGCAGTTGTATCTGTCATTTTTTTTAAGTTTTTAGGGTTGACTAATCAACCTGGTTTGTATAAATAATCATTTGGGGTTCTGAAAGTAGGAAATGTATGTTAATAATAAAAATTTATGTGAAATAATTTTTAATTTATTTTATGATATTATTACAAAACCTCTGAGTTTTAGATAGTTTAACTGTAATTATTCATTACAGTTAAGTGATGTTCCGATTTTATATTTTTTATAAAGAGTAATTGTGCATCGAATAAGCCACCTGCAGCTGCAAATTCATCCATCTAAAATCAGGTTATTTTGCTGTCTTAAACTGAACATTCGTTCAAAACAGCACACTTGCTTATGTGTGGCTGTGCAGTTCTGAACACCTTCGAAATCGTTTTAAATCCCATTTTCTGAAAACCTTTGCGTGTGTTAATAATCAGATATTCAGACTGTAGTCGAATAGAATGATTCTGAATAACAAGTGCGTGAAATTCTTGGCATCCCTCTTGGTTAGTGAGATTTCCAAATAGTCATCTTTTCAGACTAAAATGATTAAAACCTATAAACTAAAAATATATGAACAACCTTGAACTTTTTTTAGACAAATCAGCACTGGTCGGAAACGAAAATCAGATTCTGTCTTCTGAAGAATTTAAAAACCTCTTACAAAAGGAAAGCTTCGAATACATCGATGTTCCTAGTTTTAATCAGTTAAAAGGTATACAAGCCGGAGAAGCGGGAATCAAAAATGCTCTTATCGAAGTTGATTACGCCATTGCGGAAACGGGAACGGTTGTTATTGATAGTATCAATGAAAACAAACGTTTGGCAACCTGTTTGGCCGAGAAGCTGTTTGTTGTGATGCCCATAAGCAAGCTGGTTGCCAGTTTAAACGATGTGGCCGGTTTTATTGAGGAGAGAACTTCGGATATGGGGGGTTACGTCGCTTTTATTACGGGGGCCAGCCGAACAGCAGATATTGAGCGTGTTTTAACGGTTGGAGTGCACGGACCAAAAGAGATGGCAGTATATATTTTAAACGATTTATAAGTAGAAGCGATGAATATACAGGATAAAATACAGGAGAAATTAAACGATGAGGTTTTGTATAAAAACCTGAAAGGTTTTGCAGCAGCATATAAAGCTTCTAAAATTAATGCTTATAAAGGATTGGATTTTGAAGCCCTGCGAACAAGGGTTCACGACATAAAAGACCGTGATTTAAACAAGGTAATGCAGCAATTCAATTTGTTTAAAACGAATGTTGAGAAGTACGGCTGCAAAGTGTTTCAGGCAAAAACAGGCGAAGATGCCTGCCAATACATTGCTGATGTAATGAAAAAACACAATGCTAAATTCATGGTGAAAAGTAAATCGATGACTTCGGAAGAGATTTTACTCAACCATTATTTAGAGAAGGAGGGACTGCAGCCAATCGAAACCGATTTGGGAGAGTGGATTCTGCAGTTGGCCAACGAACATCCATCGCACATGGTAATGCCGGCTATTCATAAAACCAGACAGCAGGTGGCAAAAATATTTTCTGATTATACAGGAGAAGCGGTAGATCCTGAAGATATCAAAGCAATGGTGGAGATCGCCCGTCGATTTCTTCGCGAATCGTATTTTAAAGCCGGTGTTGGAATGACAGGGGCGAATGTTGCCGTAGCAAGTACGGGTACCATTGGTTTGGTTACCAACGAAGGAAATGCCCGACTGTCGTCTACCGTGCCCCCTGTGCACATTGTTTTGGTTGGATACGAGAAATTGTGCGACGATTTTAATCAGGCCTTGGATATTGTTCGTGTATTGCCGAAAAGTGCTACCGGACAAACCATAACATCATATACTACATGGATTAAAGGGAGGGTGCCTTCTCATAAAAATGAAGACGGCGTAAAAGAAACCCATTATGTGTTTTTGGATAACGGACGTTTGGCATTTTTCGAACATCCCAAATTTAAAGAAGCACTAAAATGTGTGCGTTGCGGCAGTTGTGCCAACATTTGTCCGGCTTACGAAATGGTGGGCGGTCATGTTTACGGCGATCGTTATATCGGTTCAATTGGTCTGATTTTAACAGCCCTTTATCAGGGCGACGAAGCGGCCAAAGATATTCTGAAAATGTGTATTGGCTGCCGTGCCTGTTCTTTTAATTGCCCTTCGGGCATTGATTTGCAGGCTTTAATTTCTGATTTGAAATTGGTTGTCGGCAAAAAATACGGCATCAATCCTATAAAGAAAAAAGTATTTAAAAGCCTGGTTGCAAAACCCGGCAGAATGAAGTCTGTTTTGAGTTTAGGGGCTAATTTCCAGTTTCCGTTAACGAAAACCAATCCATCAAATCAGGAAAAAATTATTGGTACAATTCCAATGCTGCCTAAAGAAATGGATTTTAGAAAATTTCCGGCTTTGGCTTCAAAAACCTTTAGCAAGCGTTTCTATAAAGATGGATACGATCAGTTTTCATCCGACAGAAAAGTATTTTTCTATCCTGGTTGCGCAATAGAATATTTTTATCCTGAAATGGGACTGGCAATGGTCAAACTGCTTCAAAAGAGTGGATTTCAGGTTGATATTCCTAAAAAAGCAGCCTGTTGCGGCATTCCTGCCATTGCATCGGGCGATCCCGAAAATGCAAAAAGCATGATTTACAATACCCTTGATAATTTACAAGGACCTAAAGACTATGAAGCTCTGTTGGTATTGTGTCCTACCTGTGGGGGAGCCATTAAACACGAGTTTCTGGATTTTACCAAAGAAGATCCAAACCGTTATAAAAAAGCGGCACAATTGGGTGATATGGTAACACCAATCGGGAAGTTTTTAGAAAACAACAACATCCGCTTTAAAGTGAAAGGGAACAAGAAGGTTACCTATCATACGCCTTGTCATGATTCCCGTTCATTGGATTATTCTGCAGAAGCCTTCCTTTCCAAACTAATCGGAAAACAATTTATTCCATTAACCGACAGCAATGTGTGCTGTGGTTTTGGAGGAACTTACTCTCTCGACTTTGCCACCATATCGAACGGAATATTAACCAAGAAAATAGAAAATATCGAGGCAAGTAAGGCTGAGATATTGGTTACCGATTGTCCGGGATGTGTAATGCAGATTAACGGAGGTTTGATGTATAAAAAAGTACCTGTTAAAGTGCTTCATCTAACCGAATTTATTGAAAAGTATGTTGAACTCATCGGGAAATAAAAACTATGAATTATGGACTTCAATAACGATAAGGTAGATATAAACAAAAGTCTGGAAGCTCTGAAACAAAAGCTTATCGACCTCGACGTTTTGATGCGCAACAGTGCAATGAACGGAAATCTTAAAAAACTGGACAATTCAATCATCGAAAAATACAGTAGATCTAACCCATTTACTACGATCAGTAATACAATTTGTAACTAAACCTAAACTATTTTTTATGGATGCATTATTAGCTTTTTCGCCTATTTTATTAACCATCGTTCTGATGGTCGGCTTCAATTGGGGAGCAAAAAAGGCTTTACCTTTATCACTGCTGCTATCGGTGATAGTTGCTTACACAGTATGGGAAATTGATATATTCCACATCATGGGCTATTCAGTTTTTGGATTTCTGAAAGCATTGGATATTTTAATCATTATTTTTGGTGCCATTCTCATTTTAAATACCATGAAGTTGTCGGGAGCCATGACAACAATTAATAATGGATTTAACGGGATTACCACTGATAGAAGAATTCAAGCCATTATTATAGGTTTCATGTTCGGTGCATTTATCGAGGGTGCAGCCGGATTCGGAACGCCTGCCGCCTTGGCCGGTCCTTTGTTGGTCGGACTCGGATTCCCTCCTTTGGCAGCAGCAATGGTTGCTTTAATATTTAATTCGGTTCCGGTTCCTTATGGTGCGGTTGGTACTCCAATTAGTGGTGGTGCAATGGTTACTTTAGAGCAAAATCTGGCCGATATGGGTGCAAATGCCGATGTATTTAAAATGGCATTAACCAAGTGGATTGCAATTCCGAATGCCTTGGTTGGTATCTTTATTCCTTTGTTGGGAATCATGATTATGACTAAGTTTTTTGGGAAAGAAAAATCGATTAAACCTGCATTGGCGGCGGCTCCGTTTGCAATTTTTGCAGGACTGGCATTCGCGGTTCCTTATGTGCTTATCGCAACCACTCTCGGACCGGATCTTCCATCATTACTAGGTGCATTTATTGGTTTGGGAATAATCATTTTTGCTGCAAAAAGAGGTTTCCTTATGCCTAAAACGTCATGGGATTTTCCTCCAAAATCAGAGTGGGAAGAAAATTGGAAATCGAATGATTCCAATGGCGATACCGGCGAAGCAAAAATGGGATTGGTGAAAGCATGGATGCCATACGTATTGATCGCAGTAATTTTAGTGGTTACCCGTATTCCATCATTAGGTTTAAAAGGATGGTTGGCCTCTCAGACACTAACACTTTCGAACCTTTTTGGTATTGATGGTTTAACATACGTGTTAAAATGGGCTTATTTACCTGGAACAATCCCTTTTATTTTGGTAGCAGTTATTACAAATTTTATGCATAAAATGCCAATAAAACAGGTCGTTTCTTCCTGGAAAACAACTTTCAAACAAATTACCGGGGCTGCAATAGCATTATTTGCGGGTGTTGCAATGGTTCAGCTCATGCTGAAATCGGGAACGAACGGAGCAGGAATGGATAGTATGCTCACAACTATGGCCACAGCTATTGCCGATTTATCGGGAAATGCATATCCAATAATTGCACCTATCGTAGGTATTTTAGGTTCTTTTATGTCAGGATCGGCTACGGTTTCTAACCTGCTGTTTGCTTCACTTCAGTTCGAAACTGCTACAATTTTAGGGATACCTCAGGTATTAATTGTTGCAGTTCAAACCATTGGTGCAGCTTTAGGAAATATGATTTGTGTAAACAATGTTGTTGCAGTTTGTGCTACCGTTGGTTGTATTGGTGCCGAAGGAACCATTATAAGAAGAAACTCAATACCAGCCTTTATTTACTATTTAATGGTAATGATAATTGTTGTTGTTTTGATTTCATCAGGCTTTAATCCGCTGCCATTGTAAAAAATTAGGAACCAAATTTTCAATTCCATGAAAGTTTGGTTCATTATTAAAGACTGAAAACGTACATTTGTCATACAAGTTACCAATTTAAGACGTAACTATTATCCGAATACTTGATATTGACTTGATCATAAAATCAAAAAAAAGATGCTTACAGGAGAATATAAAACTTTACATGAACGATTGCTGAAGACAATTGATAAGAACAGAATGTTTCATGATCCTCTTCATACGCTTGCATGGGGAACCGATGCTAGTTTTTACAGACTGATACCTAAATTGGTAGTAAAGTCGAAAAGCGAGGAAGAAGTGAGTTTAATTATGCGGGAATGTCATAATTTAAACATACCGGTTACTTATCGTGCTGCAGGAACCAGTTTATCGGGGCAGGCAATCAGCGATTCTGTATTGGTGGTTGCCGGAGAGCATTGGAAAAAGCATACGATACTTGATAATGGAGAGAAAATTCGTCTTCAGCCAGGTATTACGGGTGCCCGTGCAAATGCTTTGCTGGCACGCTATGGTAAGAAAATCGGACCGGATCCGGCTTCTATTAATGCCGCAATGATTGGCGGTATTGCTGCCAATAATGCATCAGGAATGTGTTGCGGTACCTCCGAGAATTCATACAAAACAATCGATTCTATCCGTGTAGTCTTGCATGACGGAACCGTTTTGGATACCTCCTGTAAGGAAAGTATTGCTTCATTTAAAAGTACTCATTCAAACATGCTGAAGGACTTAAGCCAATTGGCTGCAGCTGTTCGGAAGAATAAGATTTTGGATGCCCGCATTCGTGAGAAATTCAAAATGAAGAATACAACAGGTTACAGCCTGAATGCTTTGGTTGATTATAAGGATCCGATTGATATTTTAACTCACCTTATGATTGGTTCTGAGGGAACCTTAGGATTTATTTCTGAAGTGGTTTACAGAACGGTAATTGAGCACAAGTACAAAGCAAGTTCGTTAATGATTTTTCCTGATATTGAGAAAGCCTGCCGGGCGGTTTCAATTTTAAAATCGGAGCCTGTCGCAGCGGTTGAATTAATGGATAGGGCAGCATTGCGTTCTGTGGAGAATGATGCTGGAGTGCCTGCTTATTTAAAAACACTTTCGGTTGGTGCATCGGCTATTTTAGTTGAAACCAGAGCGGGCGATGCTAAAGCACTGAACAAGCAGATTGAAGTAATTACAAATTCCGTTCGGGATATTCAGGTAGAATTGCCCATTGAATTTACCGATGTTCCGGCAGAATTTGCAATGCTTTGGAAAATCCGTAAAGGTTTACTTCCAACAGTTGGCGGTATGCGTAAAGTTGGTACTACAGTTATTATCGAAGATGTTTGTTTTCCGGTACCAAAGTTAGCCGAGGCAACTTTAGATCTTCAGGACTTGTTTAAAAAGTACAAGTATTCGGAAGCAGTTATTTTTGGTCACGCTTTGGAAGGTAATCTGCACTTTGTATTTACTCAGGATTTTGGTACCCAGCCGGAAATCGACAGGTATGCCAAATTCATGGATGAACTGGCAGAATTGGTTGTTGGCCGTTACGATGGAGCTCTAAAAGCAGAACACGGTACCGGACGAAATATGGCTCCTTATGTTGAAATGGAGTGGGGGACAGATGCTTACAACCTGATGAAGGAAATCAAGGCCATCTTCGATCCTCATTTTTTAATCAATCCGGGAGTTATCCTGAATGCCGATAAGCAAGCTCATTTAAAGGATTTGAAACCTCTTCCTGCTGCTCACGAAAAAATAGATCAGTGTATGGAGTGTGGTTTTTGCGAACCATCATGCGTATCACACAACCTGACTTTAAGTCCGCGTCAAAGAATTGTTACCTACCGCGAAATTACCCGACTGAAAGCCTCAGGAGAGACTCCACACGAGTTAGCCAGTATGGTAAAACAATTCGATTACGAAGCCTTGCAAATGTGTGCTACCGATAGTTTGTGTGCGCTTAGTTGTCCGGTAAAAATTGATACCGGCAAATTGGTTAAGGAGCTTCGGGCGGATGATGCATCACCAAAAGCAAAGAAATATGCCATGTGGTGTGCCGATAATATGGATAAAGTTCAGTCCTATGCTAAAGTGGGTCTGAATACTGTGAATTTCTTTCACTCCATACTTGGATCAGGCTTGATGGGTGGAATTGCTGGTGGTGTAAGAACTTTATCAGGAAATACAATTCCTCGCTGGACGAAGGCTTTTCCAAAAGGATCACCTAAAATTGTTCCGCCTGCAGTAAATAAGAGCAATCCTAAAAAGGTTGTGTATTTCCCGTCTTGTATCAACAGAAGTATGGGCGTATCGAAAGATTACGACGAAAAGGTGGCTTTGACCATTAAAATGGAGAAGTTGATTAAAAAGGCAGGATATGAAATTATTTATCCTGAGGATTTAAACAACCAATGCTGTGGAATGGCATTCTTAAGTAAAGGCTTTAAAGAAGCTGGAATGAAAAAATCCAATAATTTGGAAGCCGCTTTGAAAAAAGCAAGCAACAACGGGGAATACCCAATTCTCTGCGACATGAGTCCTTGCTTGTATACCATGAAGGAGAATATGGAGTCAAGATTGAAACTATACGAACCAATTGAATTCATAATGGATCATTTAAAAGATCATTTGAATTTTAAACAACTCGATGAAACAGTTTCAGTATTTGCAGTATGTTCTGCTAAAAAATTAGGCGTGGAAGACAAGCTGGTTGATTTGGCTAAACTATGTGCTAAAAATGTTGTTAAGCCTGACACAAATTGCTGTGGTTTTGCCGGAGACAGAGGTTTTACTCACTCCGAACTGAATGATCATGGTTTACGGGATCTTAAAATTCAGCATCCTGCCGAAGTTAAGCATGGCTATTCAACAAGCAGAACCTGCGAAATTGGCTTGACATTAAACAGCGGCGTTTCTTATCAATCAATAGTTTATCTGGTTGATAGAGCTACTACTGCAAAAAGAAAATAAAAATTATTAATCACTATGATCGAAACAGGCATGATCTATTATTTATATAATTAGTATATGAATTCGTTTCGGGAGAATAAGATCATGTTCTGTTTCAATTCAAAAAACCCAAATTAATATGAAACGTCCATGTATAAAGCTTTCTACACACAGGGAGATGATTATATGGTAAGTTCCATATGACAAAAACTTAAAATTATAATCATATGAAAAAAGTATTTTTGATGTTCTTAGGACTTCTGCCTTTAGTTGGTATGGCTCAAAAAGCTGATGAGGTAAAGGTTAAATTGAGCGGTTTTGTAACTGCAGAAGCAATATTTGATTCAAGAAAGACTGTTAATACCCGCGAAGGAGATGTAATTCTTTACCCGGCAGCAAAATCTTTTGATGCGAATGGCGCCGATTTAAATGACCGTTCAGAATTGTTCATGACTACCATTCATTCACGACTAAATGTTGGTGTTACAGGATTCGAGGCTTTTGGTGCTAAAGGATCAGCAACAATTCAAGGTGATTTCGTAGGTACTTCGAATGATAAAATTGGTTTATTTCGTTTACGACATGCATTTGTAAAATTAGATTGGGGAAAAGATGAACTTTTGGTGGGTAAAACCTGGCATCCTATGTTTGTAACCTCTTGTTATCCTGATGTATTGCATTGGGGTGGAGGTCTGCCGTTTAATGTGTTGGGAAGAGCTCCTCAGTTTAGATATACCCGTAAGTTAGGAGATAGAGGTTATGCATTTATCGCCGCTTTGTCGGAAATGGATTTTAAATCGAATGGTCCGGAAGGTGCCGATGTTAAATATGTACAGCAAGCCAGTATTCCTGAATTTTCAGCTCAGGTTAAGTACGATTTTGCGAAAGGATTTACTTTGGGTGCAACAGCAGGTTATAAATTCTTAAAGCCTATGGTTGTGAATTCAGCAGGTTTAAAAACCGACGAAATGTTGAGCAGCTACCAAATGAATGCCTGGATGACTGTAAAAACAGATAAATTGGTTTGGAATTTGCAAACGATCTACGGACAAAACATGTATAATTTTGTAATGATAGGTGGTTATGGTGTGAAAGGTGTTAAAGCCAATGGTGATTACGAATATACAAATGTGAAAACATCTTCTGTTTGGTCAGATGTACATACTACAACAGGGAACGTTCGTTACGGATTATTTGCAGGTTACACCAAAAATTTAGGTGCTGATGATAATTTGGCAATGAATGGAAGTAGTTTTGTCGGTTTGTACAGCCGTGGTTCAAATATTGATTATATCTATCAGTTTGGTCCAAGAGTTGAATTCCATTCGGGAAGTTTCATGATTGGAACTCAAGCATTATATACTGCAGCGGCTTACGGTACAACTCAAATCAATGGCAAGGTTGCAGATTCAAAAGAAGTGGGAAGTACTCGTGTAAGTGTACATTTTAAATATTCATTTTAGGAATATAAAATAAATCTGGAAAGTCTGTTTTTCAATTTTAAGTGTTTAGGAAACAAGTTCGTCAATGAATAGGTTCCTTAATTGACAATTAGCTTCGGTTTATAATCGGAGCTAATTTTTTATTATATACATTAATAATGGTGCATATGTAACTATTATACTGACTATCCAAATCATGTTACGTTCTGAGAAACGTCAAATGTGTTGATGAAATATGGTAAATTAAGTTTGAAAAATCATCTATGTGCAATATTATGAAGAGTTTGGAATTGTTTTAAAGAAAGGGAAATGTTACTAAATGTTAAAATATTTTATTTTTTTTTTTATATCTTTAGTATTGCGTTCTTACTGAAAGGATAGAACGCATAAAGGTTCAGCCGTAAGGCTGGTTAGTAGGTTAATTAACCCTTTAGAATTGTTGCCCGTGATTCCCCTATATCACGGGCATTATTTTTTCAATTTGCTGAATAAAAAAAGGGAACCCCAAGAGAGTTCCCAATTATTTTAAAAGTAAAGTCTGTATTAGGCCTTAAATAAAGGATCGGCACCAATTGTACCAACTAAACTTTGTAGATATTCTTCAGATTTTACGTGTTCTAAATCTTTTTTAGCTTTCCAGAAACGTTCTTCCAAACTCAATTCGTCATTCCATTCTGCGTTTATCTTGTTGGCCATGAAAGCCTCTAAGTAAGCAATTTGCTTTTCGTAGAAATTAATGTCGATTTGCTGCTTGTTTTTCAAACGAGCCTGATACCACGATGAGTTAATCACCAATTCACGGTCGAATTGTTTACGTAACTCAGGATCACTGATTTCTTTTCCTTCATATTGACCATAGGCCATAATATTTAAAAGAATCTGCAATGGTGGAATTGCAGCTGAAACGCTGTTGTCTTTAAAGTAGTTGACAGCAACTTTTTTCTGTGCTTCAACAATGTTTTTAATTCCATCAGCGTAAGCTTCCAAATCCTGAATTTCAGGTTTTAGCATTCTTTCGTTGAAGACGTTCTGAGGCTCATCAAAAATACGATTCATATATCGGAAAAGGAATTCTTCTGTAATACGATATCCTAAACGACTGGCATGAATTGTTTCACCTTCGTATTCAAAATCAGATAGTTTTTCAAGAGAACCTTCTTGAATCAATAATTTAGGATCACGGTTTTCCTCTTTCAATCGACACCAAAGCTCAGGAATCAGCAATGAAACATCATGATCGAATCTGTTTTCAGTTCCCACATATCCTGCTGCCGATGAAAATCCTTGATATCCTGTTAGAATGTAGGAAAGTAAGGCATTATTTAAATCCGTAGTAGGAGATAACATGTTAAAAGGACCTTTTGTTAAAGCACCTTCGGAACCAGCACCTGTTGTTGAAGGAGATTTACCTGTTAAACTGCAAATAAAATCCATAAACAATTCAGGTAATTCCTGATAATGAACAGGGTTGTAAACACTCAATGCACGAATTCCGGCTTTTTTATCGGCAGGATTATTTCTACGACCAGGTAAAACTGCATTTACCGGGTGATGTACTGGTTGATCCAAAGGAATTTTTCTGGCCAAACGAATACCAATTTCGGCTAAACGATCGTCAACCGGATTTACTAAATCGGGTCTTATCTGCAAATAACGCGGATTTTCAGATGGTTTTCCATTAACAATCCGGGTGTGGGAAGGAGAAATAAAGTAATTTGATTTTTTACTCTCTGCACCTTGACGAATAATTCCCTGAATAGGTTTTGTATACAAGTCGAAACCTATAGCATCAGCCAATAATTCTTTCCCGTCTTCTCTGGTAAGAGGTTCGTAGTTTGATGTAAAGTTATTTCTCATGGAAAGATCAGCTTCAGCCTCCTTGTCGTATCCTCGGTGAACAGCTTCATCGGGACGCTGGAAAAAGCGCTCTTCGCAATTTGCTGTTAACTTGATACTTTTATTGTCGTAAGATTTGTTCAAATAATTGAATCGACTGGCAGGAAGTACAATAGAAGCTGTAATGTCATCTTCCATTTGTATTTTGGCTGCTGCAATAAAATCCTGACGCAGCTTATTTAAATACCATGATTTATCTCCTGCGAATCCTACCCGTAAGTAACTGGCAACAATTTTACGATTGTTGAAGAGCAATTCATGACCTTTTCGTCCGTTAATAACATCAACTGAGAAGTAATCTCTCCAGTTACTGTCTGTTCTTTCCGGACGGTAGAATCTTTTTACAAATAATACTAATGCTTTAACATGATCAGGAATAGTATTCAGGAATTCATTGTATTCAGCAGTATAATATTTCGAAGGAGTTAATAGTTTCACCACAGAACCTAATGATCGGTCAGAACTTAAAAGAGATCTTGCCGGGGTTGTTCTGTTTGGAGTATCTTTCCAACGTTTTGTATAATCGTGATTAATTACCTGATCAGCAAGATTAAAGTCTTTCTCCATGTCCTGGATATAGAAAGAGCTGTAAATGATTGCATTTAATAATGATTTTGAAATCTCCGATTTACCTCCACCGGAAACAGTGCAAGGTTTGTGACAGAAAGTTCCCTCCGAAGCAGTACTTACTAATCTCCATGATGGAGCCGAAGGATGTTTCTCCATGTGCATTTTATATCCGGAAGGGTGAACGTAGTAACTATTAGGTACTAAACGGATGCTTTGTTCTTTACCATTCTTTTCCCAGCTTACCTTACTTTCATAAACATCAATATTCGCATTTTCGTTGATGTAATAGATGTCTGAATATTCTTTGTCAACAGCATAACCTTCCGGATGAACATTCATTGTTTCACCAAATTGTTTCACCATTTCATCGAAACTGTACTGTTTTTTCAATACATTATTCATGAAAAGCGCACCGCTAAAGCTGTCACCCAAATTTTTACGGGGGAATGCAATTGCACCACCCGAATGCTCTTCTTCAGATAAACCGTAAAGATTGGCAGAGTAACTGATTTGAGTTTTGATTTCCTTTTTAGAGTATCCAAAATAGTTATCAGCAATCAACGTAATTACAACACCTTTTTCGCTTCGGCATGTTAGCTTAAATGCATTTCCGTTGTTGTAAAGCTCATTTTCATCTTTCCAGCAAACACCATCATTTCTCTGGCGCTCAGTAGCATCATCGTAATGAGGTAAACCTAATTCTTTTTTCTTAAGATTTAATAATTGCGGAGCCAGTACAATACAACCAGTATGACCTGTCCAGTGTTCAATATCTAAACCAGCATCGTTGGCAGGAATGTTAGGATCACCGGCATTACCAAAAATTGATTCAACAAAATCAAGATTACTTACTAAGCTGCCAGGAGCAAAGAAGCGAACCTCCATCGATTTTTGACTGATTATTCCTTTTACTTCCGGACATACTATCGGGCGGAGTAAAAGAGAGACCATCAGCTCCGCTTTTTCTTCCTGTGTTGCTGTAAATGGAAGTTGTTTTATTTCTGAGCTTGGATTGAAAGCTGCTTGCAGAAATTTACCAAAAGCTTTTTTGGGCAGTTCAATTTTGTCCAAAGGTACCGGCAAACTACCACCTACAATATGAAATGAACCGCTTGTAGTTCTTCTATCGTGTTTTGGGTTGTGAAGTACACCTTGTTTTATTCTGTAAGAGCTTAACAACTCTGTGATATGTTCATCCTTATCTGGTGGAAGACTTAATTCTCTGGCTATACCCGGTTGATCCAGAATAAAGGTGGAAGTAGGAAGCTTTGCAACTTCTGCGTCAACATCTTCCAGATATTCATTTAAAAAGTTTTGTATACGCTGATCGACAGGACATAAATGATCTGCCAGTAATCGCGATTGAGCACGATAATTTTTTATTAAGCTGTCGGTAAGCTGAATAAATTTTGGATCAGATAATTGATTTTTTTCTCCTTCGGAATTTTCCGTAAAAATAGGCTGGCCCATTGCTGCCAGCTGAAGGTTGATATAACGAATCAAATCTTTTTGATCAATTTTAACCTCCTTCGATTTAATTTCAATTTTACTTGGGTTTTTACTTTGCATATGTCTCCAATTTATTTTTGCTTAGGGAATGACGGAACCAAATTTACTTATTTTTTCCTGTTGTAAAAATTCCTGCATCCCTTACTATCGTTCAGCTATATTCAATTTAACCTTACATTTTTTTACTGGCTTAATTAGTTGGAAGCGAAAACGATTTAAGTATGATGTTTTGATTATTATTTAGAAAGATTACAAATTATACTTTTTTTTAAACTCTTTGCAAATAATTGATGATTATTTTTTGATTTAAAGTTAGTTGATCGCTGTTTGTTCGTTTATTCTACCTTGTGTATTGTTTTCATGAGTTGCTGCCTCGGTCTTCTTATGTTTTTTATCGAACACAGTCAGGTTCAGATTTAGGTTAAATTGGTGTTGTAATTTGTATCTTGTCGGCCTTTATCACGAAAAATAACGAATAATAAAAATGCAGATGAGAAAAGTATATACCATTGGGGATTGTGTGTTGGATTTATTCTTTGAGAATGATACTCCGGTTGAAGCAAAACCAGGTGGATCTTTCCTAAATTCAGCGGTTTCTTTAAGTCGGTTGGGGATCAATGTGTCATTGATAAGTGAGTTGGGAATTGATAGGGTTGGCAATCAAATAAAAAACTTCCTGGTTGAGAATGGTGTGGATATAAGACATATATCTTATTTTTCAGATACCAATTCGAATTTGGCATTGGCCTTTTTGGATGAAAATAAAAATGCTGATTATGCTTTCTATAAGACCCGAAAAGGACTTCCCAACGCAATCGTGTTTCCGAACGATGTTCAAAAGGATGATATTGTTCTTTTCGGATCTTTTTTGGCTGTTAAAAAGGAGTTTCGCTCTGCTTTGCTAACATTTTTACTTGAATGTAAAGAGAGAGGGGCTTTAATTATTTACGATCCAAATTTTAGATCTCAGCACTTACCAATGCTGCCGGAAGTTTTGCCGTTTATTAAAGAGAATATGGCTGTGGCGCATGTAGTAAAAGCATCGAATGAAGATTTCGAACTAATTTGTAAAATGGAGAATTCAGATCAGGCTTACAATTGGCTGAATGAATTTTCTGATGCGATACTGATTTATACCGCAAACAAACACGGATTATCCATTTACAATCAGCAAAAGTATTTCTTTGAAGTTCCTCCAATAAATCCCATTAGTACCGTGGGGGCAGGAGATACAGTAAATGCTGCTATTGCATTTGTTTTTGTTCGTGATGGAATTAAAACTTCCGATCTTGCTGCACTTTCACAAGAGCAAATAAATAAGCTTGCTGCTGTTACAACAACATTTTCGCAGGATGTTTGTATGATTTATGATAATTTTTTACCGATTGCAACAGCTGATAAATACCGGTTACGATAAAAGCACCCCCTCTACAACAAAAAACGGGGATGCTTTTAACTACATACATATTTCTGAATAGGAACAATGGACATCGTTCCTATCCTTTAGTTCTTATTTTAGTCAAAAGGTGACCCTCAAAAATTACTTTTTTTTAAGTTTTTGTATGAATGTGAGTTTTTTGTTGATAAAATGAACTGTTTTATGGAGCAAGTCTTCTGATTTTCCATTCTTTATTTTTGAGATTGTACTCGATCCGATCATTTAACCGACTCTCCCTTCCTTGCCAAAATTCAAAAAGATCAGGAATAAGACGATATCCGCCCCAAAAATCCGGCCGGGTGAATTCCTCACCATTTTCTTTTTTAAACTGTTCAACCATTTGGTTTAGAATGTCCCGGTTTTCAATTTCATTACTCTGCGGCGATACCGCTGCTGCTGTTCGGCTGCCAACAGGTCGATCAAAAAAGTACTCGTCGGATAATTCTGGTTCTAATTTCTCAATTTTCCCTTCAATACGGATTTGTCTTTCCAGTTCAGGCCAGAAAAAAACAAGTGAACCATAAGGATTTCCTTCTATATCAGTACCTTTTCGACTATTGTAATTGGTGAAGAAGCAAAAGCCCTTCTCATTATAATCTTTCAATAGCAGAATTCGTGCAGAAGGTTTGTTGTCAGCAGATACTGTTGCCAGTGTCATGGCATTGGCATCAGGCAGTTCCATTTTTATTGCTTGTTCAAGCCATATCCGGAATTGTGTAAATGGATTTGAATTAATATCCGATTTATTCAATTCAGCCATACCGTATTCATGTCTAAGCTTTTTAAAATCCTTTTTCATTTGCTTAGTTATTTGGATTCATGAGTATGTTTGGCTGAATAGTCAGGCCGGTATAATTGATGTAATACTGGCCGCCTTTTGTCGGATATTGCATTTCCTGTTCGTCTTGGCTATCTGCATTTGCAACGCCAACGTGGGCAAATAAAATTTTAGCCTTGTGCTTATCAGCATGTTGGATAATCTCTTCGGCAGCAGATGGCGAAAGTGAACCTACATCAGGATAGGTGCTGGTTTTCACCACTATAAAATGCAAAGTATCGTCTTTTTTAGCTAGAATTTGAGGATTTTTCTCAAATTCAGTATTCACAGATAAAACTTCAAACTCATCTTTTATGTGCTTGTATACCCACTTGATTCCTAATTCATGCAGTTCAGAACCGCTCAGTCTATTTCCTTTCATGTGTTTATAATTGTAAGTTTTTGCCACATAGCCTGTCCCGAACTTGTTTCGGGAGAACTTACCATCATGATCATCCCACTGTGTGTAGAATGCTTTATACATGGACGTTTCATTCTATGGATTTGTTCTAATTCAGATACGAATATCTTCTTTAATTAAAACAATTCCAAATAGAATGCTTTTGTTTGTTCTGATTTTATGGATAAAGATAGGCGTGACAATCTACACAGGAGTAATCTTTCCAGTCGGTACCAATATCAACAGGATGGATAAATTCCATTTTTTGAGTTGTAAAAGCCATTTGTAAAGAATCAGGTTTTCCCTGAGCAGTAATGGAGTGACAGAGATTGCAATCTTTGGAAATTACTCTACCATCCTTTGTACTGTGATTGTTGTCGTGACATCGGAAGCAACCTTGTGTTTCCATATGGCTTTTGTGGTTAGGATACGCATCCCAGCGAACCTTCATCTCAGGGAATGTATTTTCATGATAGGCAATTTTAATGCCTTCTATCGCTTTCAATATATTGGCTTCATGCTCTGCACCTTTATCAGGATAATTTTCTTTGTAGAAATTAAGAACTGTTTGTGCAATTAGTAAATCAGCACTGTCCTTGGTTGAATAAGTACCTTTTAATGCCTCCATTGCAGCCAGTTTTATATACGGGATTTGCGGATCAATTTCCTTCGAAGACATGGCCGCATCAATAAAGTCGGGAGGAGATAAATAGCCGTGTGATGGGCGGTTGTGACAGTCCATACAATCCATTTCATGCAATTTACCATCTGCAAAAAATGTACTGTCGGGTTCCATCATTGTATCTTCGAAAATGTGCTCTTCTCCTGTGGCTTTATTGGTATATTTAACCCACTGGATGTATTCAGATTTATTATCTGCCGACATAAACTCAATTTTCACATTTGGATTAATGTGCCAGTGAATTCCTTCGCTTAGTTTTTGTGTGTGATGGTCAGGTCCGGTTTTCATGGTAAGCTGGATGTTCCATTCAGTATTGTTTTCATCAGCTAAAAAATGCTGTTCATTTTTAATTCGGTTAGGATAGAATTTTTCGGGCCAATGGCAATGTTCGCAGGTTTCTCTGGCAGGTCGCAAATTTGCAAGAGGAGTAGGGATCGGGCGAGGAAAATTATTAACCGTAACAGCATATACCTGATACAAGCCACTTAATTTCGAACGCATGTACCAATCTGCTCCTTCGCCAACATGACACTCTACACAGGCAACCTTGGCATGAGCAGATTTTTGGTAGGTAACATATTCGGGCTCCATAACCTCATGACATAAAGTGCCGCAAAAAGGCACTGATTCACTATAAACAAAAGCTTCGTAACTTCCTATGGAAGAAAGAAAAAGGAAAATGAAACTTATTATCACAAAAAGAGAAAAGGCGTTTCTGTGCTTTTGATCATTTAAATCTACCCGAGGCCATCTCATGTCCTCAGAAATAAATAGTTGTTTCTTTTTTCTGCGAATCTGAATCAACATTCCAATAGGAATTAACAGCATTCCTATTACCATAAATATTGGGAGTACGATATAGATAATTAAGCCCATATAGGAACTTCCCTGGTCGAAAAGGACGGAAATAACAAAAAAGAAAATAATCAGAAAAAAGGCTATTATGGCTATACTTGCTCCTAAAATGGAGGTCCAATTGTACGAAGATTTAGGTAGTTTCATTTCGATTGGTTTTGGTTCGCGAAAATAATTTATAGAAAACTCTGATAATTACCTACTTGTCGGATTAATTTATACGCTTTCTTAGTTGTATGTTCAGCTTGTGTCAGTAAAAATAATTTGTTTTCATAAGATCGCGGCAAAGCTTGTAAATATTGAGTTCTGCGTATTTCTTAAATAGTGTAAGTGCATATAATAAAATAACATATCGACAATTATCGATATTAATACGATGAGTTCCTTTTATTCTTATGGAATTCAAGTCTTATTATTTAGGTGTGTATCAGGGGTAAAAATTCATCACATATGATAATAAATCTTGATCTTAATTGGTTTATGTACTACATTGTAGAATAATACCATGTGCGGTACATTCGTTTGTAAATTACACTTCTAACAAATTTTTATATGCTGAATATTGCATTGTTTGGTCCTCCGGGTGCCGGTAAAGGCACTCAATCAGAGTTTTTGATTAATAAATACAATCTTTTTTATATCTCGACAGGCGATTTGCTGCGGAAGGAGATCGCGGACAAGAGTAAATTGGGCCTCGAAGCACAAAGTATTATTGCTTCGGGAGGTTTGGTTTCCGATGAAATTATCGTTCAGATTATTGAGAAAACCATAACGGAAAATCCTGATTCCAATGGGTTCTTATTTGATGGCTTCCCAAGAACCTACATTCAGGCTTACATTTTGGAAGGCTTGATGATAAAGCTGAATACCGCATTGAATTGCCTGATTAGTTTGGAGGTAGATGAAGAGGTGTCTGTTTCAAGATTACTAAACAGAGGAAAGACATCGGGCAGGGCAGATGATAATGAAGTGGTGATTCGAAACAGACTAAAAGAGTACAATGATAAAACACTTCCTGTATTGCAGTTTTACAAAGACAAAGGCGTTTATTTTGGATTGAAGGGGGATCAGTCAATTGAAGAGGTAAATCTGAGTATACAGAAAATTATTAAAGACGAATTGAGTAAGAGTCTGTTCAACTTGGTGTTATTTGGTTATCCCGGCTCGGGAAGAGGATCGCAGGGAATTGCTTTGGCCAAAAAATATGACTTGGAATACCTTGCTACAGGTCAAATGCTCGATCAGGAAATTCAGAAAGGCAGCGAAATAGGAAAACGAATTATTGATTTGTATGAAAACGGCGAATTGGTGCCCGACGAAATTGTGGTGCAATTAATTGAAAAGAAAATCGCAAACTCGAACGGAGTGAATGGATTCATTTTTAAGGGATTTCCACGAACATTGGTTCAATCGTACATTTTAGATGGTTTGTTGAAAAAACATGGTTCTGCCATTTCTCAGATTATCGAAATTGAGGTACCAACATTGGAACTAATCAGCCGGCTGGATAAAAGAAGTAAGACCGATCGCTGCATGCCATACGATAACAACACCTCTAAAATTGTGAAACGCCTGCAGGAACATGAAATTAAAACAGTACCGGTAATTGAAAAGTACAATCAGTTGCATGGTGTTTTGAAAATAGATGGCCTTGGTGAGTTTAATGAAGTCTTTGATCGGATATGTGAAAAAATAAAGAATAGTATTTAAATAATTAAACTGTGTGGAATGAAGAAAATGATTACCCTTTTGCTCTTTTTTATAGTGTTTGGAGCTAAATCTCAAACTATTTTAGAGAAATTAGGAGCTGTGTCAACTAATTTTAAAATTACATCTGCATCGCAGCCTTTAAATGTTACGAATCAAATAATTTTAAAGCAAAACAGAACGGAGTCTAAGAAAGATCATGAAGATTATGAATATGCTGTTTATGAAAGATATTATTTTCAATTTATTAGTGACAGTAAACTAGTTGCTTCTGATCGGAGTGATATTAAAAAGGAAGCACTGGTAAAGTCCAATCATGATTTTTACTTCAATGGTTATTTTGTTCGTCTTTATGATGAAAATGATTTCCTGATTTGTGAATTTTCCAGAGAGGCTGGAATTAGATTTAACCGGGATTACAATTTAGGTAAGGGGGGTTATTTTACTTATGAGTTCTATTTAAGCGGTTTCCCCATAGTATTGCTTGATAAAGTTAAGCGCATTGATGTTCAGATTATCGATTAGAAAAGAAGAGTAAGACAATTTGATTCTGTTTTCGAACGAATCTCTGTCGAGCTTGAATTAGATTTAAAATACCTAAGATTATGGTTTTGTGAATAAATAATTTCATTTAAAATAAACATCATGGAAAATAGATCTGGTGGATGTGATGAAAAAAGTACGAAAGTGGTTTTTGCGTGCTCAGGTGCAGCCGATGTTGGTGAACTAACTGATTTGGTTGCAAGGAAGCTTCAAAAGAAGGGGAAAGCCCAAATGAAATGCCTTGCCTTTGTAGGAGCTGGGATTACTGAGATGATTGATTCCGTTCGGGGAGCAAAAATTTTGGTTATTGATGGTTGCTCAAAAGATTGTGGCAAATTGGTGATGTGTAAAAACGGAATCGCAGATTTTACGCATTTGCGTTTAACAGAATTAGGATACATCAAGGGCGAAACTCCTGCCGACACACACAATGTTGACGCTGTTTTTGAAGTGGCGTGTACTCTTCTGTAAGTACTAAATTTGCTTAAAGGGGCACTGTTTTAGGGAAGGTCAGTCACGTCGCTTCCCTTGTTTTTGTTGCCGAAAGTCTAAATTTAGTCGTTGCAAGTCTGAAGTGTCCGTCGCAAGTCTAAGGTTTTCCGGCGTAAGTCTGAAGTGTTCCGCCATAAGTTTAAGGTTTTCCGGCGTAAGTCTGAAGTGTTCCGCCATAAGTCTGAAGCGTTCCGTCGCAAGTCTAAGGTTTTCCGGCGTAAGTCTGAAGTGTTCCGCCATAAGTTTAAGGTTTTCCGGCGTAAGTCTGAAGCGTTCCGCCATAAGTCTAAGGTTTTCCGCCGTCGGAAAACCTTATAAATGCTCAGGAAACAGATAAATGTGTTATTCCAAAGAAAAAAGGAGCACAAGCCGAATGGAATGTGCTCCCTTATTGGATGATTTCTAAATAGGTCTGCTATTCACTTCGTAAGGAATCAACCGGATTTTGATTGGCTGCCTTCCAGGTTTGTCCGCCAACAACCAGTAAAGAAAAAATTGCGGTTAGTATTCCGGCAAAAACAAAAGGGAGCGGACCAATAGTAATGTGATAGGCAAATTGTTCCAACCAGTTTTGCATCATATAATACGAAACGGGGATCGATATCACAAAGGCTATTGCAATCCATTTTATGAAATTAGAAAACAGCAAGGATGTAATTTGCCATTCGCTGGCACCAGTAACTTTTCGAATGCCGATTTCTTTGGTGCGTTTTTGTACCATGAAAAGTGATAAAGCATACAAACCTAATAAGGCTAATACAAAGGACAGAATAGAAGTATAGCCCATTAATTGCATAGAATCTTCTTCGCTTTTATATTTATTGCGACAAAAATCTTCTATAATCGTATAGTCTAGCACATAACCAGGATCAAACCTGCGAATAACCTGAGTAACTTCTTCTAAAACGTTTGGTAGGTTATCTCCTTGATATCTGATTAAAACATCACTAATCATTTCAAAACTATTGTGGGTAAACATTAAGGGTTTTACCTTGGAATGAAGCGATTGATAATTGAAATCTTTAACAACACCAATTATTTCCTGTATCTCTTCATGGTATTCTACATTTACTCCAATCACATTATCTAAGTTGAGGAATTTTACTCCAGATTCGTTAATGATTATTCCTTTTTGATGAAATCCCCCGGTTTCTTTAAATGATTTCCCATCTATTAAATCAATACCCGTTGTTTTGAAATAATCGGGTTGAATTCGATAAGAGCTGAATGATTTCACATTATTTCCTTCCTGTCCTAGTAAAGTAAGAGATTGTCCGCTTGTACCACCTCCAGGTATGTGGTCCGAAGCCGATACGTATTGAATCGTAGGAAGCTTTAGTAATTCTTCTTTTATGGAAAAGTAAGATTGGTTAATTTTGGCATTCATGTTTCCTATTGCTACTACTTTCTCCGGATTAAAGCCCAAGTCAGCATTTTTCACGTAGGAAACTTGTTGATTAAGTATGTATAGTACTGAGATAAGTACAATTGAAATGGTGAACTGAGAAACAACAAGAAATTTTGTAAGAACATTTTTTCCATTCATTTTAATACCACCGCCACTTAGTGCTGAGGATGGAGATGGTTTAGATATAAAAATTGCCGGATAAACTCCTGAAATTATCCCTACAATTATTGCCAATAATGGAATTCCCAGACTTAGCAGAGGATTATTTGAATAATCTAAAATTAGATTTCGGTGAATTAAATGTTTAAAATGTGGCAGGAATACTTCAGCTAAAATGACACCGAATAGTAATGCAATAGTTGATAGTAAAATGGAATTGCCAACAAACAATTTGACCAATTCCCAGCGTGTTGCACCAATTGCTTTCCTCATTCCAATTTCTTTAATTTTCCCCTCAAATTTCACCGTCATGATATTTATAAAATTGATTATGGCAATGAATAGAATAAGAATAGCCAGGAAGATGTAAATAAGAACAATATCAAAATTACCGTTTGCTGTAATGCTGTCTAAGTTTTTGGAATGTAAATGTACATCACTTAGTTTTTGAAAGTAGGCTCCGGTTTTATAGCCATCTTCCTGAAATCCATCTATAATCTTACGATATTCCTTCAAAGTACTCTTTAGTACAGTTTCTTCATCTGCTGTTTGTTTGATGAGTGCGTAGGTGTAAAACTCCAAACCTGATTTAGCATTAATGGGGTAAATAAACTTTAAAGGAGCAAGTACTTCAAAATCATAGTGCGAATTGGAAGGTAGGTTTTGTGTAACACCGCTTATCGTGCAATCAATCCCATTAAGCGTCACCTGTGTCCCGACTACATCGATTTTTCCAAATATAACATTTGCAGTTTTTTCACTGATGACTATGCTTTTGGGATCTTCCCATGCTTTTTGAGGATTTCCTCTCAAAAAATCAATGTCAAATACTTTGTTAAAATTGTCATCAACAAAACGAAGTTCAAAATTGAAAAAGCGTTTTTCATTGTAGATGATCTCGCATTCCCAGCCTTGATAAAGCTGTGTGATTTCTTCCAATCCGGGTATATTTTCTTTGAATTGTTCATAATTGAGGCGACGATTAATTGCATAGTCATTTGCGCTCTCCATTCCCAATTGAGAAATTAATCTGTGTATACGGTTGTACTTGGAGTTGAATTTATCGTAACTAAGCTCATATTGAACGAAAATTGAGATGAGAATTACGGCAGCCATTCCAACAGCAAGTCCAAAAATGTTGATGATGGAATTGAGTTTGTCTTTTGCCAGACTTCGAAAAGAGAGTTTAAGTTTGTACCAAAGCATATAGTCGGTTTTATTGGGCGATTAAAAGTAATAAGATTGTTAGATATATTTTACAAAACTGCTGATTCGAGGATATGTGATTGCGGGTCTTTTCTGTTTTCCGAGACAATTTTTCCATCGAATAGGTTGATCACCCGGTCTGCATATTCCGCATCGCTTTGCGAGTGGGTAACCATTACAATAGTAGTTCCTTCTTTGTGCAATTCTTCGAGCAATTGCATAACTTCTGTGCCGTTGGTCGAGTCGAGATTTCCCGTAGGTTCATCGGCCAAAATTAGTTTTGGATTCGAAACTACAGCTCTTGCTATCGCAACTCTTTGCTGTTGTCCGCCCGAAAGTTGTTGAGGAAAATGTTTTGCACGATGATCAATATTCATGCGTTCCAATACCTGCACTACTTTTTCTTTCCTTTGTGCCGACGGAACCCCCATATAGAGTAGAGGTAACTCTACATTTTCAAATACATTTAGTTCATCAATCAGGTTAAAACTCTGGAAAATAAAGCCGATGTTTCCTTTTCTGAATTTTGTTCTTTGCTTTTCACTTTTGTCAGAAATTTCTACTTGATTAAAAGTATAGCTTCCAGTGCTGGGATTATCCAACAAACCAATAATATTTAAGAGTGTTGATTTTCCACAACCGGATGGTCCCATAATGGCAGCAAATTCACCGGTTTCTATATGTAAGTTTACATGCTGCAAGGCGGATGTTTCAACTTCTTCGGTTCTGAATACTTTGCCTAAGTCTTTGGTATGTATCATTTTTTTAGATTATGTGATTTAAATATTGGCCGCCAAGTATTGTGCCATTTTTAAATGATGCAGAAATACAGGCGTTTGTGTTTGTAAAGAGAAATGTAGTGTCGGAAAATCCAACACGCGATGTCGATATTTACAACAATATGATTATTTTAACCAAAGAATTTAAATGGATAAAGAATGGCTGGAAAAGGAAAGCTTTTAATTATAGATGATAATGAGGAGCTATTGTTTGCTCTGCAATTATTTCTCAACTCACATTTTGCCAAAATAGATACCATTAAGAATCCCAATCAGTTGCTATCACAGCTTGAAGTGGACGAGTATGATGTTTATTTGTTAGATATGAATTTTAAAGCAGGAATCAATTCGGGAAATGAAGGTTTGTATTGGTTAAAGCGAATATTGGAATTTGATGCAAATGCTTGTGTGGTGCTTATTACAGCTTACGGTGATGTAGAATTGGCGGTGAAAGCAATGAAAGAGGGGGCAGTTGATTTTATTCAGAAATCATGGGACGAAAATAAGATTCTTTCAACCTTGCTGTCGGCTTTAAAATTGCGGAATTCAAAGCTTGAGATCAAAGGATTGAAGGAAAAACAGAAGCAGATCAATCATCAGATCAATAGAAACACTCAATTTGTAAGAGGCATTTCCAAAGCCATGACAGAAGTGTTTCGAACGGTTGAGAAAGTGGCAGGAACCGAAGCAAATATTTTAATCGTTGGTGAGAATGGCACAGGGAAAGAGGTAATTGCCCGTGAGCTTCATTTGTTATCTCATCGAAAAGATCAGGTATTTGTAAGTGTTGATTTGGGTTCTTTAAGCGAAAACTTATTTGAAAGTGAATTATTTGGTTCTAAAAAGGGTGCTTTTACCGATGCAAAAGAAGATCGTATGGGGCGATTTGAATTGGCATCGGGTGGAACACTTTTTTTGGATGAAATCGGCAATGTTCCCTTGCATCTGCAAACAAAATTATTGACTGCCATTCAAAATAAACAGATTGTTCCTGTGGGCGGAAACTCTCCTGTTGAGGTAAATGTGCGTATACTGGCTGCTACCAATTGTAATTTGTTCGAGATGGTTGCCAATGGAACGTTTCGGGAAGATTTGTTGTATCGTCTGAATACTATTGCAATAGAATTACCACCTTTACGCGAACGGATTGAGGATATTCCTGAATTGGCAGCTTTTTTTCTGCAGAAATATGCCGATCAGTACCATAAAGGAGAATGTGTTTTTGAAAAATCAGCAGTAAAGAAACTTTTGCAGTATTCATGGCCGGGAAATATTCGGGAATTTCAACACATTATCGAAAAATCAGTTATCTTATCCGATACAAAAAAAATATCTGCTGTTGATGTGTTACTTGGAGAGGAATTACAATTGCCGAAAAAAATATCGGATAGCCTCAATTTGTCTGATAATGAGAAGTTTTTAATTGAGAAAGCAATAAAGCACACGGGTGGAAATATGAGTCTTGCGGCAAAGGAGTTAGGGATAAACCGGTCTACATTATACGATAAAATTAAAAAGTATGATTTATAAAAGATTCTATGTTTGGATAGTTGTTCAAATCATTTTGTTATCGCTTACGCCTGTTTTGTTCTGGTTTGTATTTTCAAAAGAATATATGGTGGTAACTACCTATAGTCTTTTGGCTTTATGGATTTTACAAATTGTATATTTAATCTGGTATATCAATAAAACGAATCGTGATTTGTCCCGGTTTTTCACCGCTTTTCAATATCAGGATTCTACATTGGTATTTAATGAGCGTAAAAAAGACAAAGCCTTCCAAAATCTTCATCAAAGCTTTAATAGCATTATCAACGCATTTGGGAAAGTGAAAATTGAAAAGGAAAAGGATTTTATATTCTTTCAAAATACGGTGGAGTTGGTCGGTATTGGATTGTTGGCGTTTGATCACAAGGGGAATGTTCGGTTGTGCAACAAGGCTTTTAAGGAACTCTTTCTGGTCGAAGAATTTCAGAATATTTCAGAATTGGGATGTATTGATGGTGAGTTTCCTGATTTTTTATTTCGGGTGAAGACGGGGACTCAAAAACTCAGGAAATATTTGGTGAAAAACAGGATTTTAAAATTGGCCGTTAAAGCAGTCGATTTTCGTTTGGAAGATGACTGCATCAAATTGATTGCTTTTCAGGATATAAAAAATGCAATTGACCAAGGAGAAATGGATGCAATGCATAAATTAATTCGTGTGTTCACACATGAAATTATGAATTCGGTGAGTCCTATTTCGATGTTGTCGGGGAGCTTAATCGATTTGTATGAGAAAAACGGAGATCAAACTTGTAAGGAGTTGTTAAGCGAAGGAGCAATTTCCAATACATTAATGGGATTAAAAACCATTCGCAAAAGGAGCAAAGGTTTAATTGCTTTTGTTGATGAATACAAGAATTTAACACAGCTTCCGAAGCCTCATTTCGAATTACTCTCTGTTGAGAAATTGTTTTCACATATTGATGCTTTGTTTAAGGAAGAGTTTAAATCAGAAAATATTGAGTTTATGTACCATTTGCATGATTCGGAGCAAGAGTTAATTGCCGATGAGAAGCTAATTTCTCAAGTCCTGATTAATTTGATTCGCAATTCGATAGAAGCGCTCAAGAGCACCGAATCTAAGTCAATTTCTATTTCAACAGGCCAGGGAAATCCGGTTAATTTCATTATTGTAAGGGATAACGGCATGGGAATCCCCGATGATGTTATTGACACTATTTTTACGCCTTTTTTTACGACAAAGGAGAAAGGATCGGGGATAGGTTTAAATCTTTCCCGGCAAATTATGAGGTTGCACGGGGGAACAATATCAGCTCGTTCGAAACCAGATCGGTTAACGGAGTTTTCCCTTCAGTTTTAAGTAGACTGAGTTAGAAAATCTGAAATTTTATTGAAGAAAAAAAGCGGGAATTAACCCGCTATATTATTACGTCTCAATTCATCAAGGTCTATTCTGGATATTTTTTCGTCCAGTGTTTGAAGCAACTCATTTAACTTACTGCAGGGATACTCGGAACATTCCGCACATGTGTCGTATAATTTTTCCCGGGCGCAGGCTCGAACCTGACATTCTGCACAATGTCGAAATTTCTTTCCCCAAGGTTCCAGACATCCTTTACATGTTATTTCACAGGCATCGTATTGGTTTTCTTTATCTGACCAAAGCTCTGCAATCTTAATTCGAACATTTTCCTGTCCTTTCTGCGTAGCAACGTAAGCAGGACAGGTTGAACAGTTGATTCCACAGTAAGATATTCTTTCTTTCTCCTGAATTCTTCTCATCTTAACATTGGATTATTTATTCCTATTGTAATTTAATTTCAATTCTTTAATTACAGAATTATATCTTTAAATATAAGCAAAATACAAGTGTTTTTCAAGATGTTTTTGAGCTTATTGGTTATAAATTGGGTGATGATTTTTTCTTGTTTTACTGAGAAAATAATATTTGGGTTCTCTTTTTTATGACAGCACTTAAGTTGATAAAGAACATTAAAAATCCCCGAAGAATTTTCTTCAGGGATATATCTTTTTAGTAGGTGATTTTATTTTTTTTGCTCTTCAATTTTGCAGGTATTAACGCCGAAAAGTCCGTAAGGGGGGCAACTGCCAATAAGACTGGTCAGAAACATTATTCCGGCAAATACCAATACAACTATTCCTATTGTTCCGGTAATTACATCTGTAAAATACAGAGCCGCTAAAATAAGTGCAATAATGACTCTTAGTATCCGATCTGTTTTCCCCATATTTTTTTTCATGATATTTGATTTTTTAGTTAACAATTTCAATTTCGGTTGTTGGTGCAATAAGTATAGGTTGTTTCTCAGCAAAAGTTTTAAACCGTGACAAATTGGTTGAATCAATTTCCTGAAAAGTTTTGGTGAAAAATAAGAACAGCGATCTGGCAAATGGATTGGTTCCTTCAACAGAATACTTAGCAATTATTTTGGTGCCGTTATCCGATTTTTCGAACGTAAAATGATTGCATTTGTGCATCCATCCTGCTGTAAAATCCATTTCAACCATTTCATTTTCTATATAACCGGTTAGAGTTTCAATTAATTCTACAATTTTACCATCATTGTCAACCATCATTTTGTATTTACTACCAACTTTATCTTCAGTTTCGGCAATTGATTCAAAACTTTTCACTTCAGTCAACCACTCCGAAAGTCGGTTGTGATCGTTGAATAATTGAAAAACCTCTTCTACCGGACGGTTAATTTCGGTTTCAAGTTGGTACTCTTGTTTGTTTAGAAAAAGACCAAGAGTAACAAAGGCAAGGAATATAATGAGGAGTAAAATACCCGACTTCTTAAGCGTTTTCATGTGTCTAAAATTGTTTAAAGTTGTCACATGGAACTTACCATGACCTAATAATCATGCTCTTGTGTGTCATGGACGTTTCATAAATTTATTTTTCGATGAATGATTTAAAATCTGCCATGCCTTTTTCGAAATCAGGACCAATCGCTTTGTCAATATTCATAAATACCATCATCAAGGTAGTTGGAAATGTATTGTTGCCTTTAAATCCCCAGGTAACTTCAGTTCCTTCAGCAACTTGCCTGATAGTAAAAAAGCCGGTACTGGTTGATTCAAAAGGCTTCAAAAAGCGAAGTTCTGTTTCGATATAAGAGGTGGGCTCTATTTTTGTAATTTCCTGTTCGCCTTCTCCAACTTCCTTATTACCAACCCAATGAGATATTGAACCAATTTCTCCATCAATTCCGTTGTATTCAATGGTCATATTTGGGTCTTTAGAACCCCAAGGTGACCATACTTGTTGGTCTTTAAGAGAGCAAAGACTTTTAAAAACCGTGTCGATATTAGCCGAAACAATAATTTTTCGTTCAACATGATAGGTTTTAGGAGCCATAAAATGAAGGATAGCTACAAGGAGTCCAATTCCAAGGAGAATGTAAAGCAAGATTTTCATAATGTAAATGTTTAGTTAGCAATTATTTATTTTATGTGGTAATACATTTACTAAAGATAAGAAATTTTCATTGGGAGAGATAAAAAAAGAGCCCAAAAAAAAAGGACTCTTTTGTTAATTATGATGTTGATTTATAAGAATATAATGCCTGCCTTTTTACTGGCATCTCTTAATTCATCAGGCCAGATACTTGATTGTACTTCTCCGATATGAGCTTTTCTTAACAGAAACATGCACAAGCGTGATTGTCCGATTCCTCCTCCAATTGAATATGGAAGTTTTCCTGCCAGTAGTTTTTTGTGAAACATGAGATCTTTTCTTTTTTCCTCACCACTAATTTTTAATTGCAGCTTTAGAGCTTCTTCATCAACTCGTATTCCCATTGAAGAAATCTCGAACGATTGTTCAAGTACCGGATTCCAAAGCAAAATATCACCATTTAAACCATGATATCCGTTTGTGCTTGGTGTTGTCCAATCATCGTAGTCGGGAGCTCTTCCATCATGCGGTTCTCCGTTTGCAAGCTCACCTCCAATGCCAATAATAAATACTGCACCAAATTCTTTGGTAACCTTTCCTTCTCTTTCTTTTGGACTAAGATTTGGATATTTCTTTAATAAATCTTCAGAATGAATAAATGTTATTTCTTCGGGTAAAAATGGCTTAAGAGGCGAATAGTATTCGCTTAGAATATATTCAGTTCTTTTAAGCGAAGCATAAATTTGCTTTACGGTTTTCTTTAAAAAAGGCAGATTGCGTTCGTCTTTTGCAATTGATTTTTCCCAATCCCATTGATCCACATAAATAGAGTGAATGTTGGTAAAAACTTCATCGGGGCGAAGAGCATTCATATCCGTGTAGATGCCTTTACCAACAGGAATATCAAGTTTTCCCAGCATAAAGCGTTTCCACTTCGCAAGAGAATGAACAACTTCTGCGGTTTGATCATCCAGTCCTTTAATTGGAAATGCAACAGGGCGTTCAATACCATTTAAATCATCATTAAGTCCTGTTCCTTTCATAACAATCATTGGAGCAGTTACTCTGCGCAGCTTTAATTCGGCTGCCAAGTGCAATTGAAATTGATCTTTAATAAATTTAATTGCTTTTTCGGTTGTTTCAAGATCCAATGTACTGTGGTAATCTTTTGGGATAAATAAGTTTTCCATTTGTTAAAAATTTTGATAGTGAGGATTTTCCTCTGGTTAAATTGATTCAAAAAAAGCCTTTCTCGTTGATGAGAAAGGCTGAAATATGCATAACAATATCCTTTCTCACCCTGGACGAGAATTATTATTGTTGTTATTATTTTTAAATTGTTTATCCATAATTTTGTAAAAAAAAAGCCTTCCCGATTAGGGAAGGCTTGTAAATTGAATATTTTGATTAATTCTATAAGCTTCCCGGTTTCAATGAATAATTATTCATCAAATTATTGAAAAGATTATTGATATTAAATTTTTGGCTCATTTTTTTGTTATTTGTAATGGCTAAAGTAGGTGTTTTTTTTAAAGGAACAAAAAATGACTGATGTTTTTAAAGAAATAGGTTTTGTTTAATTATTGTAGGTTACGTCTTGTTATGTAGTTGTATAAATACTAATGTAAATTTATTTTAAAATTTTAAAAGAATAATTTTGAGATTAATTCAAATTACGTACATTTACTTTATAATAATCTAAAATTTTTTAAGTAATGCCTACAGGTACAGTAAAATTTTTTAACGAATCCAAGGGATTTGGATTCATTAAAAACAGCGAAACAGGAGAAGACATCTTTGTTCATGTAACAGGGTTAATTGACAAAATTGATCAGGATGATAAAGTGACTTTTGACGTTGTAGAGGGAAAAAAAGGAATGAATGCGGTTAATGTAAAAATTGACTAAATCAGAATAAAATATTTTTCCTTAGTAAAGCTCAATGTAATGTTGAGCTTTTTTTGTACACTGTTTTTTTCTTGATTTAGTTAATCAGGAATATGAATCAAGGAAAAATTTTCTTTGTTTTTTTCAATAGCAGATTATATTATTTTTGTAAAATGATTAATGAAATAGATACACTTGACGTATTGAACAAGATGTGCTCAGATACTTTGATGGAACACTTGGGTATTACTTACACCGAAGTAGGAGAAAACTATTTGGTTGCAGAAATGCCGGTAACATCAAATCATTGGCAGCCTATGAAAATTCTTCATGGCGGAGCAACACTTGCTTTGGCCGAGTCGGTTGGGAGTGCCTTATCAGTAATAAAAACTGATATGGAAAAATATGAAGTGAAAGGGATGGAGATTAATGCGAATCACATTCGAAGTATTAGAACAGGAACAGTTACCGCAAAAGCACACTTTATTCATAAAGGAAGTATGACTCACATAGTTGAAGTGAATATTATGAATGAACAGGAAAAGTTGATTTCTGTGTGCCGGATAACCAATATTATTTTAAAAAAACAGAATGGTGGAAAATAGAAATGAGCTGTCTTCTTTCTTAAGCTGCTGTTTGCAGAATGACTTCCCCTTTTTCGCTTACCAGTTGCCCAAATCCGGGATGATTCAAATAGGAGTTCAAACCGATCAGGATTTGAAAGATTATCAACTTCTATCGGATTTGGAAGGGGAAAATGGTTTTGTGTTTTCTCCATTCGATACAGAAAGCAAGCATAAATCATGGTTCGTACGAAGTGATATTAATTTGCAGGCCTCCGAAATTGATTCGGATTCTATTCAATTATTGGAATCGTATCATCCCGAAATGGACGAAAAATTGCCGATTGATGTGAGTTTGGAAAGTTCACATGCTTTGTATTTTAACCAGATTTCGCAAATGATTAATGACTTGAAACAATTCAAGTTGGAAAAGGTCATTTTATCCAGAATTCAAATTTTAGAGGGAATGGGAATGGATTGTGCCGTTGAATCCTTTTTGAAATTATCAGAATCTTACGATTCTGCATTTGTATTTTTGGTGTCGATACCCAAAGTGGGAACGTGGATTGGCGCGAGCCCCGAAACCTTATTGTCTTCAAAAAATAATGCTGTTGAAACTGTTGCTTTGGCAGGAACTCAAAAGCTTGCAGGTAGAATTGCCGATCAGATTAAATGGGAGCAAAAAGAGGTGCATGAACAGGCTTTGGTAAGTTCGTATATTGAAAACGTTTTTAGGAATCACAATCTAACCAAATATAAACGAACAGGTCCGGTAACATCTCAGGCAGGAAATGTTGTTCATCTAAAAACAACTTATTTGCTGCCATTGGGTATGAATTTCCATCAGTTGTCAAATTTGGTACAAGATCTTCATCCAACTCCTGCCGTTTGCGGCTTGCCAAAAAATAAGGCTCTGGAGTTAATTCGCGAAATTGAGGAACATGACAGAGAGTATTATGCCGGTTATTTGGGGCCAATAGAATCGAACGGATCAATTTCACTTTTTGTGAATCTGCGAAGTATGAAAGTGCTTGAAAATCAAATGGCTCTTTTTGTTGGCGGAGGAATAACTTCGGATTCAATTCCTGAAAAAGAATGGGAAGAAACCTGTTTAAAAGCTCAAACCTTGCTGAATGTGATTCGTTCGTAAGGGAAGCCCAATAAATTATTATAAATTTGACCAAACATACATTTAAAATGCAATTTTTGCTTTTGTGTATTCTCGTTTAGAACAAGAAAAATAGATGATATGGAGCGCAATTACTCGGATATTAAAGGGGTTAAAGAATTGATTGATATCTGCTGGGCGAAAGGAATGGAATATGTGATTGTTTCGCCTGGTTCCCGTAACGCACCATTAAGTATTTCCTTTGCGAAAGATGACCGAATTAAAAGTTTGGTGATTGTTGATGAAAGAAGCGCAGGATATTTTGCATTGGGTATTGCCCAGCAAACAAGAAAACCGGTTGGCTTGGTTTGTACATCGGGTACAGCCTTATTGAATTATGGACCTGCTGTTGCCGAAGCTTTTTATCAGAGACTGCCTTTGGTGGTTATTTCGGCAGACCGGCCTGTAGAGTGGGTCGGACAAGATGATTCTCAGGCTTTGCCGCAAGTAAATGTTTTCGGACAATTTGTAAAGGCGGGTTATCAATTGCCGTTAGATGCAAATAATGCCGATGATTGCTGGTATTTAAACCGAATGGTGAACGAGGCTTTATCCAAAGCTCAAAGTGGACGTTTAGGACCTGTTCATATTAATTTCCCTTTGCGTGAACCTCTTTACGGAGTGAGAAATTATCCCAACTCTATAGAGCGGGTGATTGGGAAAATCAATTCGGTTGATGAATTAAGTGCTGATGCAATTTCCTTACTTGCCGGTATTGTGAATACCAATCAGAAAATTGTAATTCTGGCTGGTTTGTTACATCCCCAGGCAGAATTAAATGAATTGCTTGCCGAATTGGCTCAAAACAAGAATGTTGTAATTCTTACCGAATCGGTATCAAACCTTCATAATAAAGAGTTTTTGCCTTGTATCGACCGGGTGATTTGCTCGATTAAGGATGAGGAATTAGATCATTTTAAGCCAGATCTGCTGATTAATTTTGGCGGGCCTTTGGTTTCTAAAATGATAAAATCCTTTTTAAGAAAAAACAAGCCTAAAGAACATTGGTTTGTGGGGAAAGAAGATCATTTTATTGATACATTCAAGAATCTTACTTCTCATATCGATGTATCGCCATTGGCATTTTTTAAGCAATTATTGCCATTGATAAAACCATCTGACAGTTCCTTTTCGGACAGTTGGAAATGCAGGGATGCCGAGGTTTCGGAAATTCATTCGGACTATCTGAAGAATATAGAATGGAGCGACCTAAAGGTTTTCGAACAGGTATTACATGCAATTCCCGAAGGTGGAAATCTGCAGCTGGCGAATAGTTCAGTGGTGCGTTACGCACAATTATTTAAAACATCGGCTGCACTTACTTACAATTCGAATCGCGGAACCAGTGGGATTGATGGATGCACGTCGACCGCAGTAGGTGCTGCACTGGTGAATGGGAAAACAACCACGCTGATTACGGGTGATATTAGTTTTTTTTACGACTCAAATGCATTGTGGAATAGATATTTGCAGCCGAATTTTAAAATTATCCTGATAAACAATGGAGGAGGAGGAATTTTCCGCTTTATTTCGGGACCTTCGGGGGTAGATGAATTGGAAGAATATTTTGAAACGGTGCAGAATTACAAAGCCGGTAAATTGGCTGAAACATTCGGTCTGGATTATTTTTATGCCGAAAATCAAGAGGAAGTGAATAGCATGCTTCCTAATTTCTATGCTGTCAGCAATCGTGCTGCAATACTGGAAATAAAAACACCCAGAACGGTGAACGATCAAGTATTAATAAATTATTTTAAAACTATAAAATCAAAGGTATGACAACCAGAGCCTGGACTACCATTAAGGAATACGAAGACATTAAATTCGATTTTTTCGAAGGGATTGCAAAGATAACAATCAACCGGCCAGAGGTCTATAATGCATTTCGTCCGCAAACCAATTTTGATATGTTGGATGCGATGGATATATGCCGCGAACGCAGCGATATTGGTGTAATTGTGTTTACCGGAACCGGTGACAAAGCCTTTTGTTCGGGTGGCGACCAAAATGTAAAAGGAGTGGGTGGTTATATCGATGATCATGGCGTACCTCGTTTAAATGTTTTGGATCTGCACAAAGCAATTCGTTCGATGCCTAAGCCGGTTATTGCTATGGTAAATGGGTATGCAATTGGCGGTGGTCACGTTTTGCATATTGTTTGCGATTTAACCATTGCTTCGGAGAATGCTAAGTTTGGGCAAACCGGACCGAAAGTAGGTAGTTTCGATGCCGGATTTGGTTCTTCTTATTTGGCCCGCCACGTAGGCCAGAAAAAAGCCCGCGAAATTTGGTTCCTTTGCAAACAATATACTGCCAAAGAAGCCGAAGAAATGGGAATGGTAAATAAAGTAGTTCCCTTAGAGCAATTGGAAGACGAGACTGTAGATTGGTGTAAAACCATGCTGATGCGTAGCCCAATGGCTCTAAGAATGATTAAACGCGGATTGAATGCTGAGCTCGACGGACAACGTGGATTAATGGAATTTGCCGGTGATGCAACCATGATGTATTACTTGATGGAGGAAGCACAGGAAGGAAAAAATGCATTCCTTGAAAAACGTGATCCTGATTTTCAGAAGTTCCCTAAATTTCCGGGATAAATAAGAAATTGAAAATAGTAAAATGGCCATCGGATTGATTCGATGGCCATTTTTTTGAAGTCCTCTTTAGGGGTAAGAAGAAGAGTCGTTTTTAGTGATTGATAAATCTATATTTTTATTATCTTGAACACTCAAAATCAAAAAGAAGCACAATGAAAATCCGCATGGCCACAGTATCAGATCTTCCTGCAATTAACGAAATATACAATCAAGCTGTACGTAAGCGTTACTGCACTGCCGATTTAGATGAAATTACTTTGGAGCAACGCATAAAATGGTTCGAAGGGCATCAACCCGAAGAATATCCTGTGTTTGCAGCTGTTGAAGGTGATCGGGTAGTGGGATGGATTTGCTACAGTGCATACCGGGCAGGACGCAGGGCTTTGCAATCCGCAGCCGAGGTGAGCTACTACATCGACGAGGAGCATCTGCAAAAAGGAATTGGCTCCCAATTAATGCAGTTTGCTATTGATGAAGCTCCCAAATATCAATTTAAAAGCCTTTTTGCTATTTTATTGGCAGAAAATTTGGCGAGTCTTAAATTGCTTGAGAAATTTGGTTTCGAACGCTGGGGTCTTATGCCACATGTGGCAGATATCGATGGAGAAACATGCGATCATTTATACTATGGAAGGAGAGTTTAAAATCTGTTAAGCTTGTTCTGATTCTTCCTGATTTTTCAAAACAATTGTAAAAGTTGACCCTTTTCCAACTTCGCTTTCTATTAAAAGTTGTCCTTTCAAAATCTCTAAATAATCAAGGACAGTGGGTAAACCCAAACCCGTCGTTTTTTGTCCTGATAAGCCTTCCACCCGAATAGGATTTTTTTGATAGATACTCTCAATAATTTCCTTCGACATCCCCAAACCATAATCTTTTACTTCGATGTAAAACTGGTTGTTTTTAGAGTAAGATTGAATTTCAACTCTTCCTTTTTTGTAACTGTACTTAATTGCATTCTGAATAATATTCCTGAATAAAAACTTGCAGATATTCAGATCACTGGTTATCCTTAATTCTCCGTTAAAATTTTTGTTAAAACTAACTTCGCTAAGATTTACCTGAAAAATTTCGGTCATTTCAGTTAAAACTTCATTAATGTCAAATTCTGTGAAGGTTAATTTTGGTCCGTCTTCAGCTTGAATTGTTCCCCAATAAAATAAATCTTCAAGTAATCCATTGGTTCGGGTTACAACGTGAAATATATCCTTATTGAATTCGTTTTTTTCTTCTTCACTTATTGCAAATTCAGGCTTATTTATAAATGTAGATAAGTTTAAAATCACCCCAATGGAACCTCGTAAATCGTGGGCCAGAATGGAAAAAAATTTATTTTTATTCTGAATTACCTGTTGGAGCTCTTCATTTGTTTCGTTTAGTTTTGATGTTTTCTCATGAACTAGATATTGCAGTACTTTGGCTCTGTTTTGCTTGACTTTTAGCCATATGGTTAGTCCTAAAATAATTAATATTAATACGATAACACTAATGATGCTGATTTTTAGAATTAAACCAAAATCTTTTGGTTCATTTAGCAGGATACTATTTTTTGGTAATTGATTTTTGGAAATATTAAATGTGCGCAGTTCATTACAATCGAAAACGTATGAGCTTGGCAGATAGTTGAATTGCGGGATATCATTAGCACAAGGTTCCTGTATTAATTTTAAGGCCAGCATTGCTGCTCTTTCACCTTGTTCATACCCTCTTGTAATTTTTCCGCCAAATAAGCCTTTGTCGAGATAAAAATCCCATGATCCAAATATGGGAGCATGTGCAACTTCTTTAATTTGTGTTATGCCTTTTTGGTAGGATATAAATTTCCCGTTCTTATCCCGATTAAGTACCAATAAGTAAATTACGTAGGTGTCATCTAAATTCCTGATTGTTTGCTGTAAGCTTTCCATTGTGAATTCAGAAACCGACTCAAAATTAAGGTCTTTAAATTGATCGGTAATTCCTTTTATTTCTTTTTGAATGGCTTGTCCGGTTTCAGTATTGTCATTAATAATGAAAATGTTTTTCCGTTCTGGAAATATGCGCTTTATTGCTGAGATGGTTCCGTAATGATCAGCCTTCTCGCCATATCCAAAAAAATTAGGATAATCCTTTAGGATGCTTGTATCCAGATCATTTACCCCGCAATATATAATAGGAACATTTGGATAAAATTCATTGCCATTTTTTCTAACAAAATCAAAAGCGGCATTGTCACTTGTAATTATTGCTTTAAATGGAATTTGTTTTGCTTTGACTTTATAAATGTTTTGCAAAGCGTTAAGGTATTCTTCATTATAGTTGCGCTTTGTGTCCAAATATTCAAAAATCAGATTGATATCCGGTTTGTCTTTAAAAACGCTGCGTATGCCGCGGGTTATACTATCCGTCCATGCTAATCCTTGATGGTAGCTGTGAAGAACCAAAACATTTGTTTCATTTTTAGATGAGTTTTGTGCAAATAATGGGGAAATCTTGATGGTTAAGATTTGGAGAAGAAAAAAAATGATACAGAAGGTTAATAATTTTCGCATATGCTTATGTTTAAATTAATATTACCATTTTATGTCTTTACGATCTAATCCTTATAATTGTTAGCTGGTTTTGTAATTTGCAATGGATAAAAATAGATTTGTTATTTGATATTTCCTTTTAAACCCAGTTCATCAGCAATTTTTTGCATGCCTTCAATACATCCCTGAATCAAGTCAGGAATTTCTATGTTGAGCATTTCAGCTCCCCGCGCTATAACGGTTCGGTCTACTCCAGCAGCAAATCGTTTGTTTTTCCAATTTTTTTGTACTGATTTTACTTTTACATCCAATACCGATTTTGAAGGACGGATTAAGGCGGTAGTGGTTACCAAACCGGTTAATTCATCAACGGCATAAAGTGTCTTCTCCAGTATTGTTTGAGGTTCAACCTCTGTGCAGGTCAACCATGCATGACTCTCAACCGCTCTTATGTATTCTTCGGGCCAATTTTCAGATTCTAATATTTCTCTGGTTTTTTTGCAGTGTTCTTCGGGATATTGATCCCAATCTAAATCATGTACTAATCCTATAATGCCCCATTTTTCTTTATCTTCATTATTTTTTACAGCGTAAAACCTCATTACTGCTTCTACAGCTAATCCGTGCCTGATAAGGCTTTCAGATTTTGTATGTTTTTTAAGAAGTACGAAAGCTTCCTCACGAGTTGGGATATGCGACATATGATATGAATTATAAATTTCTGCACTCAAATTAGCTAAAAAATAGCGAGTTGGCAATTGTTCGTTTTCAAAAAAACAAGATATAAGCATATCGAATAGATCTGCATTTAAATTTTCTGTACTATTCTTTTTAAAACTAAATATAAATAGTAAATTTAAGATCTTTAAGTCTTAATTAGGATAACATGAGTAATCAAAACAGCACAAGAAGAGGATTTTTTCAAAAACTAGGGCTGACAGTGGGGGCTGCAGCATTAATTGAAACGGAAGCATTGGCAGATATCAACTTAAATCGTTTTTCATCGGAAGAGGATCGGAAGAGTTTTTTATTGACTTATGAGACCTGGGTAAACGATTATATTGAAGTGGTTGAAAAAGAGAAGTTGTTAAAATCAGACATTTCCAATAAGCACCGGATCATGGAATTATCAGATCAAGCCAGTGGATGGCAGGAGCAGATTAAAGAATATTTGCAGCATGATGATTTTAAGAACAAATACATTTCACTTTCAAAGAAATTTGCAGAATCTATAACTCCTGAACTGGAGGCTTAAATACAGTCTTTTATATCAATTATTTTATCAGAATTAAGTAGGAGTGATGTTTGACATCGCTCTTTTTTTATTGAGTAGTCTGCTTACTTAGCTGAGCCAACAGGAATTCATTTTCGATGATTAGTAAGTGCCAAAAGATAGGAACAATATAAGAGCTTAGAAATGTTGGGTATGGGGCTTTTGTTGGTTTAAATCATAAAAATTTCAAACAATCTGCGCCTAATTTTGCTAACTTTGGGTTTCAAATTTGATTATTGCTATGAATAAAACAAAAGCATGGATTCATGCATTTCGATTACGCACATTGCCTTTGGCACTCTCAAGTATTTTTTTGGGAAGTTTTTTAGCGGCAGCGCATCATTCGTTTAGTTTTAAAATATTTATTTTAGCAACTCTTACAACTTTGTTTCTTCAGATATTATCAAATTTAGCGAATGATTTGGGCGATTCTATTTCCGGAGCAGATAATAATGAACGGGTTGGGCCGGAAAGAGCTGTGCAGAGCGGCGTTATCAGTCATAAGGAAATGAAAGGCATGCTCATCGTTTTTGTTTTACTTTCTCTATGTTCCGGATTGTGGCTTTTGTATGAAGGAATGCAGTTAATCAATCTGAAACAAGGAGCCATAATGCTGGTGATTGGTCTTTTGGCAATAAGTGCAGCAATAAATTATACAGTAGGAAAAAATCCTTACGGTTACAGTGGTTTTGGGGATTTATTTGTTTTTCTTTTTTTTGGTTTGGTTGGTGTTTTGGGTACTTATTTTCTACATACAGGAAGTATGTCCTGGAGCCTGTTTTTGCCGGCAGTTTCGGTAGGTTTACTTAGTGTAGGAGTTCTGAATTTAAACAACATGCGCGATATAGATAATGATGCAAGAACCGGGAAAACGACTCTTGTTGTGAAGATGGGGGCTGCTAATGCCAAGAGGTATCATTTCATGCTTCTTTCCATTGCCATGATTTTACCTTGCCTGTATACTATTTTTAACTGGCAGTCAGCTTTTCAGTTTTTATTTTTACTGAGTTTTCCTTTTATTGTTCGAAATATACTTCGAGTATTTAAAAATAAAAATGCCCGGGATTTGGATCCTGAATTAAAACGATTGGCCATATCTACATTACTATTCAGTCTTAGTTTTGGTTTGGGATTGATACTTTAATTATCGATTTGATAAGGCGAAATGAGATTTCTTTGACAAATCTCGCATCTTTTATCTCACATCTATATAAATATGCTTAAAGCAGATTATCAATATTACCCTCTTACATTTAAACGGGCCAGCGGAACTTCGCGAGGTGTTTTAACACAAAAAGATTCCTGGTTCATTCGTATTTGGGATGATAAGAATCCTGATGTGAAGGGTATTGGCGAATGCTCCATTATTCCAGGATTAAGCAGCGATGATAAACCTGGCTATGAAAATAAAATCAAAGAAATTTGTGAGAGCATAGATGACTATTGGTATTATCTGGAGGATGGATTAACAGAATGGCCTTCGGTTTATTTTGGATTGGAGACTGCCTTTCTGGATTTCCAGGCCAAAGGGAGTAAAGTTCTTTTTCCCTCTGATTTTACAAATGGGAAAGCCCAAATTCCTATTAACGGATTGGTTTGGATGGGTGATTCCGGCTATATGAAAGAACAAATTCAACAAAAACTGGAAGATGGTTTTGATTGTTTGAAGCTAAAAATAGGAGCCATTGACTTTGAGGAAGAAATTAATCTTTTACAGTCTATCCGTAAAGATTTTGGATCAGATAAAATTGAGTTACGGGTTGATGCCAATGGTGCATTTTCACCTGTTGATGCGTTGAATAAATTGAAGGTCTTGTCCGAATTTCATATTCATTCTATCGAACAGCCAATAAAAGCCGGACAATGGAAGGAGATGGCAGATTTATGTTGCGCCAGTCCTCTGCCAATTGCTTTGGATGAGGAATTGATTGGCGTGCATACTCTGAGTTTGAAGAAGGAACTTTTAGATGCAATTAAGCCTCAATACATTATTCTGAAGCCAAGTCTTCTCGGCGGGATAAAAGGAAGTCAGGAATGGATTGATTTAGCCGAGAAAAGAAAAATACCTTGGTGGGTAACTTCAGCATTGGAATCTAATATTGGATTGAATGCCATTGCACAATGGACTTATACGCTTAATAATTCAATGCCGCAAGGATTAGGAACCGGACAAATTTACAGCAATAATATAGTGTCACCTCTTTTTATGCACAAAGGTTTTTTAGCCTACGATATTTGTGGAAAATGGGAAATTTAAAAGTGAGAATTTAAGCATGCGTGAACTAACGATAAATGGTATTCTGTATTCTGAAGAAGAATTGGTCAAACATTGTAATAGTCAATTATCGATCAGTGATTTTCAGTGGGAGCGGGATGTTTATTCCTTTATTTTGGAATGGTTGGATGCAAAAGAAAGCATTTCAGCGAAAACTTCGGGTTCAACAGGTAAACCCAAAGCAATGGAGTTATCGAAGGAAAGGATGCTGCATTCGGCCCAACTTACCGGAGAGTATTTTAAATTTAAAAAAGGACAAACTGCCTTACTTTGTTTATCGACTAATTTCATTGCAGGAAAAATGATGGTTGTACGTGCCTTTTTATGGCAGTTGAACTTGATTTTAGTAAATCCAAATGGGCATCCGCTCGAAAATTTACAATCGAAAATTGATTTTGCAGCTATGGTGCCACTTCAAGTAATTAATTGTATAAAAGAAGGGATTAATTTTGCTTTGGTTTCTAATTTGTTAATTGGAGGTGGGGCTGTGGATTCTTATTTAGAAGAACAATTACAGGAACTTCCAACCAATTGTTTTTCGAGTTATGGCATGACAGAAACAGTTTCTCACGTAGCTGTCAAACCTCTTAATGGAGATAAGAAATCGAATTTTTACCAAGGATTGGGTAATGTAACTTTTTCTTTGGATGAAAGATCTTGCCTGCAAATTGAAGCTCCGGAAGTTCTTGCCGGATCAATCTGCACAAATGATGTTGCAAACCTGATAGACGGGAAACATTTTATTTGGCTTGGGCGATACGATAATGTTATAAATTCAGGTGGTGTTAAATTGTTTCCTGAGCAAATAGAAGAAAAGTTAAAAGATGCCATTTCGGATCCATTTTTTATTGCCGGAGTCGCAGATCAGGTACTCGGACAAAAGCTGGTGTTGGTTATTGAAAAGGAGAATCAATCTTCTGAATATGCATCTGGTTTATTGATAAAAATAAAAGGCTTGCTCGGTAAATATGAACAAGCCCGTGATATTATTTTTTGTAAGGAATTCAAACGAACACCGAATGGCAAGCTTCAACGCGAAGCTACAATGTCCTTGTTTAAATGATCAAGATAAGTAAGTAATTTTTCAAAGTCTGGTGGGTTTTTTAAATTTAATTGATTATTCTTTTCAAATTCATTTGCTTGCTTTATTAAATTTTTATAAAAACGAGAAAGTAAAGCACTTGGGGAATTTAATTTTTTGGGTAATTCACCCTTGTTTTGAATAAGATAATAAGATTTTGTTTTTTGAAAATCTAGTTTACTTTTGGTTGATGAAATGTAATATTTAGCATAGATTTTTTGACCACTACCGTATATCTTTTGAAGATATCCGCTTGTGGTATCTCTTTTTACCAAATATTTTTTATACTCAAAACATTTTCCGTTTATGTTGATTTCTTTTAATTTTTCAGGAGATTTAATAATACTGTGTTGAGAACCAATTCTACATTCCATCACATCAGTTTTCACATTGTAACGAATCTTGATAGAATTTATAACCTTGTTTTCTGTAGTTGTAAGTTTAGATAGTTCGAACTGAGGATTTTGGTAGTTGTTTTGTTCTTCAGGAACATCATCTAAAATAACTTTGTAATGCATAATTCCCAGGTTTGGATAATCTTTCCAAACTGAGCTTTCTTGTGAGAATGCTGGAATTGTTATAAAGTAAATTAGGAGCGAAGAAAGTAGAAGTTTAATCATTTTTAAATTTTTGGTTGAAACAGTCAATATAAAAATACAATAAAAAATGATAAGTAGTTGATTTATTGTTGAGTTGAAAACAGGATTTGATTAAGTTCTGGTTTGTACCCTGTGAAAAATGCTAAACTCTAAGGGAAGATGGGTATTTGTTGGGTAAACAAAAAAAATGCCACTCTAAAGTGGCATTCTAATTATTTTTGTTTCAATTTATCTTTAAAAGCTTTTTTAAACTTTTCTTGTTTTGGTTTTATTACGAAAGTACAGTAGGGTTGCTGCGAGTTATTATTAAAATAATCCTGATGATAATTTTCGGCAGGATAAAAAGTTGCAGCTGCTGATATCTCTGTAATTATTGGATTGTCCCAAGCACCGGATTCATTTAATTTCTTTTTTAGTGCTTCTGCCAGTTCTTTTTGCTCATTATTATTGTAAAATATTACAGAGCGGTATTGTGTGCCAACATCAGCACCTTGTCGGTTCAATGTGGTTGGATCATGAACTTGCCAAAAGACTTCAAGCAATTCTTTAAAACTAATTACTGTCGGATCATATGAAATCTGACAAACTTCTGCGTGCCCGGTTTCTCCCGTGCAAACTTGTTTATAGGTTGATTTTTCCTTACCTCCCATGTAGCCCGATACAACTTTATCAACTCCTTTTAACTCTTGGAAGATTGCTTCAACACACCAAAAACATCCTGCTCCAAATGTTGCTAATTCTAAATCTTTCTTTTCTTTTGTCATTGCGTTTTTTCCGAAAATAGTTCCGGAAAGCAGAACAAAGACTACTACTAATAACTTTTTCATTTCTTCCGGTGTTTGTTTATTTATAATCAATCTAAAGATAGCTTTTGAATTGCTAAGTTCAAAGTTAAAAGACCTTAAAATCTGAAATTGTTTGGTGCATTTTCTTGATTATATTTGAGTATGGTTAAGAATAAAAAAATAGTTGGAATAGTATTATCAGGAGGGAAAAGTTCCAGAATGGGAAGTGAGAAAGGCTTGGTTGAATGGAAGGGAAAGCGCTTGATTGAATATTCTATTGAAGCTTTGCAACCAATATGTGACCAACTGGTAATTAGTTCAAATATGGAATACTATAACTACTTGGGATATCCAATTATTGAAGATGAAATTAAGGAGTGTGGACCAATAGGAGGAATCTATTCCTGCATGAAGGCAGTAAAGGCTGATTATTATCTTGTTATTTCTTGTGATGTGCCAAATGTATCTTTTCTTCTATTTGCTGATTTATTAAAACACATTGCTGATTTTGATGCAATTTTTCCTGCTGATAAAGATGGGAGGAGACAACCTTTAATAGCCGTTTATAGATCTTCTTGTAAAGATATAATAGAGAAAGAGTTATTTCAAGGTCATTTTAAAATGATGAGATTATTAGATTTGCTGCAAACCGAAACTTTCCAAATTTCAGAAGAATTACCGTATTATAATTCAAAAATGCTGTCAAATGCCAATTCGCCTGAGGATATAGATTCATTATAATTTCATTGAGGAAATAAATCGGTAATTGGAAGCGATTCTTGTATGGTGAGAATATTCTCAATATCAATAGAAAAAAGATTTTTAGATCCTACTTTAGAGTTTATTGAAGAAAAATTGCATCAAATGTAATTTAGTAAAAATCTAAATAGTTATATGTTTGTTTGTATGAGCGTCTTTGGGGATTTTTCTTTTTTTAGATCAATTATAAAGTGGGTTTTTATGCTCTGCAGCATATTCTCAGATTGCCTTTTTACATATGTTTACATTCATAGATGTATGTTTCTATATGTGTTTATGTGTATAAGTTTAAAGTATTCACAATATGAAAAGCAGAAGACAGTTTTTGAAAATTAGTTCATTAAGTGCCGCCGGATTGGTTTTTGGTGGAGGATTATTGGAAACGTTTGCCGATAATCTACTGAAGAACAATCAATCTTATTTTAAAGGGCCTTACGATTTTGCGCGCACTCCAACTTATTGCGAAGTATGTTTTTGGAAGTGTGCCGGATGGGTTCATAAGGATGAAAACGGTAGAATTAAGAAAATTATCGGAAACGATGACGATCCTAATTGCAACGGAAGGTTTTGCCCGAGAGGTACCGGAGGTGTTGGAATGTATTTCGACAAAGATCGTTTGAAAACCCCTTTAATTAGAACTGATGTGAGGGGAAAACAATCATTTCGGGAAGCTACCTGGGATGAGGCTTTTGATTACATTGCTTCCAAAATGAACAAAATTAAAGAGGAGCATGGCCCGGAATGTACGGCCTTGTTTACTCACGGTTCAGGAGGTAAATATTTTGGTAATTTGTTAAAAGGCTTTGGTTCCAACAACATAGCTGCTCCTTCTTATGCACAATGTCGTGGCCCCCGCGAAGTAGCTTTTTTGGCTACCTTTGGACAAGGGATAAATTCTCCTGAAAATACGGACATCCGGGATACTAAATGTCTGGTGCTTATTGGATCGCACTTGGGTGAGAATATGCACAACGGACAGGTTCAGGAAATGTCTGATGCGATTGATAAAGGGACAACTATAATTACTGTTGATCCTCGTTTTTCAACAGTTGCAGGAAAATCAAAGCATTGGTTACCAATTAAACCATCAACAGATATTGCACTTCTTCTTTCGTGGATGAATGTGATCATAAATGAAGAATTGTTTGATAAAAAATATGTAGAGAAGTACACATTTGGTTTTGATCTGTTAAAAGCCTATGTGCAGCCATTTACCCCGGAGTGGGCTTACGGAATTACTACAATAAAACCTCAGCAGATACGTGATACAGCCCATGAAATGGCAAATGCGGCTCCTGCAGTAATTGTTCATCCCGGCAGACATGTTACCTGGTATGGAGATGATACACAAAGATTACGTGCAGTGGCTATTTTAAATGCTCTGCTAGGTAGTTGGGGACGAAGAGGTGGATTTTATAATCCGGAGAAAGCTTCTGTTCCTCCTTTTCATTTACCTGATTTTCCAAAACCAAATAAGAACTGGCGTGATGCCATGGGAGGGAAATATAAGCTTGCTGATTTAGCACTCGCTTCTGGTGTATGTCAGGCAACAATACCAAGTCCGGAAATGAGTTGTTCAATTAAGGGGTGGATCGTGAATGGAACCAATCTGATTAATACCTTGCCGGATCAAAAGAAAACCATTGCAGCTATTCAAGCTCTTGATTTATTGGTGGTAGTAGATACGATGCCAATGGAAATTACTGGTTATGCCGATGTGGTTCTGCCAGAGTGTACTTATCTGGAAAGATATGATTCTTTACGGATATCGCAGGGAAGAGTCCCCAGTATTGCACTAAGAATGCCGGCAGTTGATCCTTTGTACAATACAAAACCTGCCTTTTGGATGGCTCGTGAACTGGCTAAGAAATTAGATTTACTTCAATATTTCCCATTTGAAACCATAGAAGAAGAGATTGACTGGGAATTAAAACAAGTAGGTTCTTCATTGGAAGAAATGCAGCGCATAGGAGTGAAACTTTTAGATCGTGAAGCTGACGATTTGTATTTTGGTGAAGATGAGGATGTAGAATTCAATACCAATACAGGTAAAATAGAGTTGTACTCAACAGCTTTGGAGGAAGAAGGATTTGATCCGTTTCCGGTGTTTACTCAGCATCCGGAACCCGATAGTGGTTTTTATCGCTTAATATATGGCCGAGCACCAATGCATACTTTTAGCCGAACGGCTAATAATCCAAATCTTACTGATTTAATGGACGAAAATTCGGTTTGGGTGAATCCTAAAGTGGCTAAGGTATGGGATTTGAAAAACGATCAGTACGTTTATTTAGAAAATCAGGATGGAGTAATTTCGGACTTTAAAATAAAAGTACGAATAACGGAACGTATCCGATGGGATTCTGTTTATATGGTTCATGGTTTCGGACACGCCGATAAACGCATGACAAGAGCCTTTGGAAAAGGAGTGAGCGATACCCAGATGATTACCAATGTAATGATTGATCCAATAATGGGAGGAACAGGAATGCGCGGGAATTTTGTGACGTTTCGATTTGATAACAAAAAAGCGGAGGTGTAAGCTATGAGATATGCAATGGCTATTGATACGAAAAAGTGTGTAGGCTGCAGCGACTGCGTAGTAGCTTGCCAAACCGAAAATGATGTCCCTATTGGTCACTGCCGTGATTGGGTGGTGGAAGTAATGGATGGAACATATCCTCAACTGGAAATGGAATTGCGCTCTGAACGATGTAATCACTGTAAAAATTCACCTTGTGTGCGTTGTTGTCCTACTGGTGCCAGCCACTATTCCGATGGTGGTATTGTATTGGTTACTAAGAATGAATGTATTGGCTGCAGTGCCTGTATTACATCATGCCCATATGATGCCAGATATGTTCATCCCGATGGATATGTGGATAAATGTACATTTTGTTTGCACAGAGTGAAAAAAGGAATGAAACCAGCCTGTGTCGCAGTTTGCCCTACAAAATGCATGTATTTTGGTGATTTGGATGATCCAGGAAGTGAGGTTTCCGAAGTGCTGAAAAAACGAAAGTACAAAACCTTAATTCCTGAAGCAGGAACAAAACCTCAATTGTATTTCCTAATCTGATAAAACAAAGAAAATGAGAGAAGAAATAATTGTAAGTGGAAGAAATAACCCACTCATCGATCCTCAGTTACATGTTTGGCACTGGGAAATACCAACTTATTTGTTTTTGGGTGGTTTGGCGGCAGGTGTGATGTTTTTTGCGGCCTTGTATTATCTGAGAGGAAGAGAAAATGATTACCGGACAGCCGTGAAATTAGCGCCAATGATAGCTCCAATTGCTTTGGCTTTAGGTCTTATCGCTTTGTTTCTAGATCTACATCACAAACTATATTTTTGGAGATTATATACTACCATCAGACTGGAATCACCGATGTCGTGGGGAGCGTGGACTTTAATGATTGTTACACCTGTTTCGATTATTTGGAGTGCTCTTCATATTAAGGAACTATTTCCAAATTGGGATTGGAAGTTTGATTTTGCGAAAGAGCTTATTGGTTTTTTTCAGAAAAACAAGAAAGTATTAGCCTGGATCATGTTGATTTCATCGGCGATACTCGGAATTTATACCGGAATTTTATTTTCTGCATTTAATGCAAGACCATTATGGAATACATCTATTATGGGGCCTTTATTTTTAGCTTCCGGATTATCGGCAGGTTCGGCTGTTGTAATCTGGATGTCAAAAAATCATGCAGAGCGTAAGCGGTTTGCTCAATTGGATCTAATGATTATTGGAATCGAACTATTTCTGATTATTCACATGTTCATGGGATTTTTGGCTAGTACTCAAGTTCAAATTGACGCTGTAAATTTATTTTTAGGAGGTCCTTACACAGCTTCATTCTGGGGATTTGTAGTCATTTTAGGGATGATTGTTCCTGCAATACTGGAAGGTCTGGAATTAAAAGGGTATAAAATACCTGTCGCCATTCCAGTTGTCTTGGTTCTGTTTGGAAGTGTAATGCTTCGATTCATTATTTCGAATGCAGGACAGGCTAGTCGCTGGCTTTATTGATTTGAGTGTTAATTAACCTGTAAAAACTATATAAACAATATAACTATGAGCGAAGTGAAAAAAACAAAATACCTAAATCCATATGTTGGTGGGGTATTGCTAGGTCTCGTACTTTTGGCCGCCAATTTTGTTTCTGGTCGCGGACTAGGTGCAAGTGGTGCAATAAAAAGTGCAGTGGTTACTACTGTAAGTTCGGTTATGCCTTCTCACGTTGAAAACTCTGCTTTTTATACTGAATACAAAGAATCTCATCCCGGCAACCCAATGAAATCATGGTTGGTTTTCGAAATGATAGGTGTTTTAATTGGAGGGTTTCTTTCAGGAGCTTTTGCAAAACGCTTAAAATTTAAGGTTGAGCATTCACCTAAAATTACTTCTAAGAGAAGAATAATATTTGCCGTTTTGGGAGGTATATTATTTGGTTTTGGATCTCAGTTGGGAAGAGGTTGTACCAGTGGATCAGCCTTAAGTGGTATGGCTGTTTTATCGGTAGGAGGATTTCTTACCATGGCGTTTATTTTTGGAACAGCTTTCGCCTTAGCTTACTTTTTCCGTAAAAACTGGATCTAAATTTTAAATGTATTTAAACTTATTTGTTATGGGACCATTAATAGTTAACGAAATAATTTCACCAAACACCAATTTGCTAATTGCCATGCTAATTGGAATCGGGTTTGGTTTTGTATTGGAATCAAGTGGATTCTCATCTAGTCGTAAGTTAGCAGGAATGTTTTATGGCTACGATACCACAGTATTAAAAGTGTTTTTTACAGCAGCAATTACTGCAATGATCGGTTTGTTGTTTTTCAGTTTGTTCGGATGGATAGATTTGAGTTATGTCTATGTTAATCCAACTTACTTAACTTCAGCCATGGTTGGAGGTGCAGTAATGGGAGCTGGTTTTATTATTGGAGGATTTTGTCCCGGAACAGCCTTTTGTGCATTGTCCATAGGAAAATTGGATGCATTGGCATTTATAGGTGGTTTAGTTCTCGGAATTATTTTCTTTACAGAAGGTTACCCTATGTGGGAGGATTTGTATAAAGCCAACTTTATGGGCACACCAACAATGAACGAATTGCTCGATATTCCTCGCGGAATATTTGCTTTGGGATTAATTTTGGCGGCTTTTGCTATGTTCTGGGTAGGCGAATGGGCTGAGAAAAAATTTCCCCGTGAGGAGTATTAATATTCTTTGGGATATCTTGACTAAAGAAAATAAATGATTTAACTTGATATATAGCCAGTTAACCTTATAAAAAACAATCGTATGAAACGTCCATGCCAAAACATTTTTTGACACACAGGGAGATGATTATTCCAGCATGGTAAGTTCTCCCGAAACAAGTTCGGGACAGGCTATATGGCAAATAAAAACAAATAATAAACATATGAAACGTCCATGACAAGGATATTCTGACACACAGGGGGATGATTATTTCAGCATGGTAAGTTCCATATGGCAAAAGTTTAAAATTATAATCATATGAAAATGAGATTGATATTGGCATCTGTATTTATTCCATTAGGAATTATTATTGCTGCAGTGCCCGAAAATACAACCAAGCCGTTTCGTTTAACTGCTGGTGAATTACTAAACGAGATACATGAAGGAACTCAATTTATAAGCACCGATCAAATCGCTGATATGTTAGTGCAAAAAGATCCAAGTCTTCAATTAATTGATGTTCGTACTCAGGCAGAGTTTGAAAAATATAGTCTTCCGGGATCTGTTAATATCCCTCTTTCTGATCTTTTATCAGAAGAATGGAATGATTTTTTGGATCAAGGTGTAAAAATGAATGTGTTTTATTCCAATGGGAATTTGAAGGCAAATGAGGCTTGGATGATTACTCGTCAGTTGGGTTTTAAGAATAATTACGTTCTTCAGGGAGGTTTAAATTATTGGGCCGAAACAATTCTTAATCCACAAGCTCCAAAATCTGTTCTTGCTGATGATGAAATTGCAAAATACGATTTCCGTAAAGGGGCAAGTGCTGCTCTTGGAGGTGGAAATGCTGTTGTTTCTAATAGTACTGAAGGTAAAACAGCAAAGCCACCTATTGTAAAAAAGAAAAAGAAGAAAAAAGTCGCTGGAGGGTGCTAATTTTTGCATTCTTATTAAAAAGCCTTTTCGATTAGTTTCGGAAAGGCTTTTTTTTTGAATTCAACTTTTAATTTTTTTGACTAAACAAAGAGATATATCGATATAATTATTGGGAAAAACGCATTTCATTATTGATATACGATTGTGTTTGTATCTCCCTTATTTACATTCAGTTAAAATAATTAAATCATTGTAAAAAAAAGTTTTGCAAACTATTGGTATTTAGATAGTTTAAGATGTGTTAGGTTTTATATGTAGATATATGATATAAAACATATATGGATGAATATAGAGTTTGTATTTTGTTTTGGAATCCTAATTATATCAAACTAATAAAAACAGAAAATGAAAAATACTTTTAAGATTGTTTTTTCGGCTCTAATTGTATTGGCTGGAATCTTTTCTACTCAGTCTGTTAAGGCAACAGATGGGTATTTTGGTGTGGGTTACGGCGCGCAAAATAAAGGTTTAGCTGGTGCTGGTATCGCATGGTATCAAAATTCATTAATCAACGGTAATCCTGCCGGTCATGTTTTCCTGGGAAAACAATATCAGGTTGGTGTTGGGTTTTTTAACCCTAATCGTGAATATACAGTTACAGGAAATCCTTCTGGAGCGCCAGCTTTCGGATTAACTCCTGGAAATGTGAAAAGTGACTCAAAATTATTCTTAATGCCGAGCATGGGTGCCAATTGGATGATCAATGAAAAAAGTAGTTTCTCTGCAACTCTTTTTGGTAATGGAGGGATGAATACTGATTATCCTACACAGACATTTTACGATCAGAGTTCTTCAACTACTGGTGTGGATTTAGGACAGATGTTTTTGGGTTTGACCTATTCAAGAAAAATAGCTGAGAAACACAGTTTTGGTATTACTGCTTTATTGGCTTATCAATATTTTGAGGCAAAAGGTTTATCCGCATTTAAACCAATGTCTAGTGCTCCAGACAAATTAACAAACAATGGTCACGATAGTGGTTTTGGTTATGGAGTTAAGTTTGGATATATGGGTGAATTAGCAAAAGGATTGCATTTGGGAGCCAGTTATCAAACCATGTTGTACATGAGTGAATTTGATGATTACGCTGGCCTTTTTGCAGAGCAGGGAGATTTTAATATTCCATCTACATGGACTGTTGGTTTGGCTTATGAAATCAACGAAGATTGGGTCGTAATGGCAGATTACAAAGCAATCAATTATACTGATGTGGCTTCAGTTTCTAATAAGATGGATCCGATGGCATTTGCAACAGCTCCGCTTGGATCAGATAAAGGTGCAGGTTTTGGATGGCAAGACATAAATGTTTGGAAGTTCGGAGTTGAGTTTGCCGGTGTTGATACATGGACTTTTCGTGGAGGATACTCGCATACAGATCAGCCAGTTCCAAATTCAGAAGTAATGTTCAATATTTTGGCTCCCGGGGTTATTGAAGATCATATTACTTTAGGTTGTTCAAAAACTTTGGGTGATTCTGGAAAAGCTCTTCACTTGGCATTGGTTTATGCGTTGCCATCAAGTGTTAAAGGAATGAATCCTATGGATCCTGCTCAAACAATTGAATTGGAAATGAACCAATTTGAAGTAGAAATCGCATTTACTTTTTAATGCTGCATATATTGAAGTAAAAAGAGGTTTTCTTTCACGAAAACCTCTTTTTTATTTTGTAAATCAGCATTTTTAAAGGAAACTATTTTTTAGATTTACCCGGGAACAGATGTTTAAAAAGCCCTGATAATACATCACGAAATGGTTCTGGTTTGACTCCCAGTTTTCTGTTTTCCTGGCTAATTTCAAACACCAGTTTCATGTGTTTAATAATTTCCTGATAGGCTTTAAAAAGAGAATAATCAGGATCATAAATGTGAGCAGGCTCCGAGTTTGTCCCATTTAATTCAATTATCTTGATATTATTCCCATTGTAAAGATCTTCTAAGCTGTTTACCTTAAGATCAAATCGACCATAGTAATAACCATCAAGCGGCTGAGCAATTTCGCGAAAAACGTTAACCAACCGATCGTTAATTAAACGATTTCCATCCAGGAATTTTGTGCCTCGGTTATGATTTCCAATAGGTTCCAGTTTATAGGTTATCCCCGATGGAACAATTTGATTCCACTTCGAATGGTATTTCTTTTTTAAGTAGGAAATTCTGCTTTTGGCACGAACATTTTCAGTTACCAGTTCACTAAATCTGGATTTTCCATTTCCAGTGATTTTTAAGAACTCTTTTCTAACTATTGATGTGATTCCATCTTTTGAAGAGATTGGGAACCGATGATAAAATACACCCAATTCAATTGGAAAGTCAATAAATTCCTGAACAAGAATATCTTCATTTTTAGTTTGTAAAAACAGATTTAAATCTTGTTTGGTATCTATCTTTTCAACACCAATACCTCTTTCACCAACGTTGGGTTTGCATACAATAGGGAAATCGAATTCGTGCTCAGCCATTTTTGCACAAACAGTCTCTGTATTTTCATCTTTTATCGATAAAAATCCCTTAGGGATGTATTTATTGTCAATAAAATCGAGCATTTTCATTTTGTCCATTCCAAAAGCACCCCCGAATTTCATGCTTGGGTTGGTAGCTGTGAAGTAGGAAAACGAACGAGCTTTTATTGCCAGATAAATTCCATATCCATATACAGGAAAGTAAAATATCCAGAAAGGCCAGAATTCAAAATGAAACCATTTTGAAAGAATAAAGGGTAGTTTTATTTTCATACACAGCAAATATTTTTTTAGTAGTACTTGTAATTAATCATACTCTTAAGAATATTTATAATTAATTGGGTAGATAAAGCTTCTATTTAAGAATGAAAATACAGATTTATACAATTCATCCGACAGAGATTCATTTATAAAGCTGTTTTCTATGAATTATTTTCATATTTTGATATCTTTCTATAGTATTCAATAATTTACAGAAATTCATTTTTATGCAAACAGTCTCTGTCTCTAAAATCATAATCAATCAGCTAATTGACCTTTGTGCGAAACTTTCTGCAAAACAGTATTCTGCTTCTTTGCAACTTTTGATGAATAATTCCATAGGAAAACACATTCGTCATATTGTAGAGTTTTACGATATTTTAAAGGATAGTTGTAACGCTGATTCTGGTCTGAGTTACGATACCAGAGAGCATTGCAGCAGAACTGAAACGGAGAAAAAAGTGGCTGTAAAAAGATTTAAGGATGTCCTGAATTGGTTGAATGATATTGATGAAAATTTGGTTCTTAAATTGAATGTAAGTTACGACAAGGTTGCAAATAAAGGTTTTGATATTGATACAAGTTTGCAAAGAGAATTGGTATACAATATTGAACATGCCATTCATCACATGGCTATTATCAGAATTGCGATAGAGCAGGAATTTCCTGACATTAAATTGGATAAACACTTTGGAGTAGCTTATTCTACCATCAGGTTTAGAGATGACTTATGTGCACATTAACCTACATACCTATTGGTTCTGATGATTTCTTCTTTACTACCAATAGAGATGAAAGTCCGTTAAGAGAAGCTGAATTTCCTAATGAATATCATATTGGAGAGTCGTTTGCACTTTATCCAAAAGATAAAATGGCTAAAGGAACATGGATAATGTGCCATGAAAATGATTTCTCACTTTGTTTGTTGAATGGAGCCTTTGAAAAACACAAACATGAACCTCCTTACAAAAAGAGCAGGGGCGTTATGGTTCTCGAATTTTCAGAATTTGCATCAACCATTGATTTTATTAGAGATTACCATTTTGGTGGAATGGAACCATTTACACTACTTGTTTTAAGATATAAATACACGCGAAATTTGGAAGAGATACGTTGGGATGGAGAGACATTTCATTATCGGAAACTGGACCCCTCGAAGCCTTACATTTGGTCATCATCTACCTTGTATAATAAAGATGCTCGGGAAATGCGTCAGCACTGGTTTGATAATTGGTTTCGTCAGTGTAATAATTTTTCGGGTAAAGAAACAATCAAATTTCACAAAACTACGGGAAGGGATGATGCTTTTAACGGATTAGTGATGAACCGGAAAGAGAAGGTGAAAACTCTTAGCATAACACAAATCAAGCGAAAGAATAGGATGGTTTCCATGTATCACGATGACTTACTAAAAGAAGAATCCCGAGATATTTGTTTAACCAAAAAGAGCCTCAAATGAATAAAATGAGGCTCTTTTAAGTTTAGTTATTTTCCCGGACATTGAGAAATAATTCCTGGATCCAGATTTTGGTTACCATATGATTTATCGAAATTAGCGGAAAATTTATTTGCTAATTTTTCGGCTGTTTTTTGATATTCGTCATGGCTTTGCCAGGTGTTAATTGGGTTAAGAATTTCGCTAGGTACATTTTCACAAGATGTTGGAATGTTCAAGTGGAATACTTTGTTCTCAAAAAAGTCTGCCTTATCTAATTTGCCTTTTAAAGCCGCATCAACCATCGCTCTGGTGTACTTTAACTTTATTCTTGATCCGGTGCCGTATGAGCCTCCGCTCCAACCTGTATTAATCAGGAATACGTTGGTATTGTGTTTATCCATTTTATCGCCAAGCATTTCGGCATAAATGTTAGGATTACACGGCATAAATGGCTGACCAAAAAATCTCGAAAAGGTTGCCTGCGGCTCTGTAACTCCTGTCTCAGTACCTGCCAGTTTCGAAGTATATCCCATTAAAAACCATAGCATCGCCTGCTCTTTGCTTAGTTTTGAAATTGGAGGAATTACTCCATAAGCATCAGCAGTCAAAAATAAGATCGTGTTAGGATGCCCGGCTTTCGAACTTTCCTTAATATTATCCAGAAAAGAAAGAGGATAACTTGCTCTTGAGTTTGGAGTGTATCTGTCATCGAAAAAATCGATCTCACCATCTGGGTAAATCATGGCATTTTCAATTATAGCTCCATGCTTGGTGTAATCCGCCTTATGCATTACTGCTTCATAAATTTCAGGCTCATTTTCTGGTTTGATGTCAATCATTTTTGCATAACAGCCATTCTCAAAATTGAAAATACCATCATCACTCCAGCCATGCTCATCATCTCCAAGTAAGGCTCTTTCCGGATCGGCAGATAAGGTTGTTTTTCCAGTTCCTGAAAGCCCCAATAATAGTGCAGAATCTCCATTGACTCCTTCGTTAGCTGAACAATGTAAAGGCAATACTCCTTTAAAAGGAAGATAGTAATTCATTACCGTAAACATCAACTTCTTCATGCTGCCCATATAAGATGAGCCATAAACAATGCCTATCTTCTTGTCGAAGTCCACAACTACACAGATGTCGGAAGTTTCACCATTTGGTTGATCACGAACCAAACCTTTGTAGCGATCTTTATCCAACTTATCTTTTGGAAGCGCAATTAAAAAGAATTGTTCATCAGCAAAGATCGATTGGTTGATGTCATCAGGAGTTGGTCTAAACATATTGTCAACAAACACCTGACTTAGTGCTTTATCGCAAATGGTTTTTACACGTAGTGCATATTTAGAATCTGCACCAATTACTCTATCTGTTGTAAATATAGTTTTCTTCTTACCAATTGTTTTTAGGGCATCTTCAAAAATCAATGCAAACGTTTGCGGATTCATGCCGATATTGTTTGGCGAAGACCAGTCTATATTTAACTCACTTTCAGGATTTCTTACAATGTAAGTATCCTTAGGACTTCTTCCGGTAGAATTTGAAGGAGTCCAAGTGGCCAATGCACCATTTCTGGTTAAAACGGCCTCTTTGTTATCTACTGCTAAAGATATAAGAACTTCTCTTGGTAGATTTTCCCGAATGTTGGAATGCAGTTTTAACGATTTTTTTAAATCTTCAATCATGCTAATTTCAATGGTGTTCATGTAACATTTATTTTAGGTTTGGAACTCAAAAGTATGACTATATATAGAGTAATCCTACCATGTAGATATTATTTTTGCATTTTTGTTGTATTATTTTTTAATTAGATTTCGTAGTTTTACCGTGGCGAAGATTGGTTCGAACAGGTTCATTAACAGTGGGTTTCTCTAAATTTGAAATTTGTATTGTTAATTACATAAATCTTCATCATCTGAAATACAATCGTTTGCGTTAATTATATTATTATAAGTAAGACTCTTTTTTATCTTAAGAATTACGCTGGCAAACCTTTCATTAAATTAATACAGAACTGATTTTTCTCATAAAAAAACCTCCAAAAGTAATCTTTTGAAGGTTTTAAAAATATGTGTATCGTATTTTAACCATTACCTGTTGTCAATAATGGTTATTTTAATACAAATTAGTCTTTTGAACGAGGATGGAAATTTTTAATAGTTTCCTTTAAGTATTCTCTATCCAAATGAGTATAGATTTCTGTAGTAAGAATAGATTCGTGTCCTAACATTTCCTGTACAGCTCTTAAGTCAGCACCACCTTCAACTAAATGCGAAGCGAAAGAGTGACGGAAAGTGTGAGGAGAAACATTTTTCTTCAATCCAACTTTTTTAGATAGATTCTTAATGATAGTAAAAATCATAACACGAGAAAGTTTACGACCTCTGCGGTTTAAGAAAAGAATATCTTCACTATCCTTATCGATATTTAATTTTCCACGATAGCTCTTAAGATATATCTTAATTTCTTTTTTCGCCTTTTTTCCAATTGGAATTAAACGCTCTTTGTTACCTTTTCCATGAATTTTGATAAAACCCATTCTAAAATGCAGGTTAGAAACACGCAGGTCAATTAATTCAGATACACGCAATCCACAAGAGTAAAGTGTTTCAAGAATAGCTCTGTTTCTTTGACCTTCAGCTTTGTTCATGTCTACTGCCTTAACTAAAACATCAATTTCTTCAGTTGTTAAGGTGTCAGGCAGTTTACGGCCAATTTTTGGAGCCTCTAACAATGCAGTAGGGTTCTTTTCAATAATTTCTTCTAATAATAAGTATTTAAAAAATGCTTTAATACCAGAAATAACACGAGCTTGAGTTCTAGGACTTGTACCTGCATCATTAATCCATGCAACAAAATCTTTCAAGTGTTGAAGAATAACTTCCTCCGGAGCAACCTCCATGTTCTTTTCTCTGAAGAAGGTTGTCAATTTTGTAATGTCATTAATATAAGCATCTACCGAGTTCTTGGAGAGGTTCTTCTCCAAAGTTAAGTAGGTCTTAAAATTTTCAATTGTTGTTGTCCATTTCATTTTATTCAGTTTTTAGTATGTAGTTTAGTTGTAAGTAATACCATTTTATTATTAGTTTTACTCAAGTACTAATAATATACGAATTCTTTATGATAAAACTTGTCTGCAATTTAAAAAAATATTACGTAAGCTGACAATTTTTTTAAGACCTCTTTATGTTTAACCTTAAAATACTTTGACAAGATGAATTTTTTGATCATTAACGGTCCTAACCTTAATTTGCTCGGAATCCGCGAAAAATCTATATATGGCGAGATCTCGTTCGAAACTTATTTTGAACAGCTGCAGGTGTTATATAGTAAAATCAAACTAGAATATTACCAGTCTAACATAGAGGGGGAATTGATAAATGAGATACATCGTGTAGGTTTTAGTTATGATGGAATTGTACTCAATGCAGGTGCCTATACTCATACCTCTCTCGCCCTTGCTGATGCTATATCTGCTGTAAATACACCGGTTGTAGAAGTCCACATTTCTAATGTACATAAAAGAGAGTTAGTGAGGCATTCTACCATGATCGGAAAGGCTTGTTTAGGTACTATTTCCGGTTTCGGAATGGATTCATATCGATTGGGAATCGAAGGGCTATTAAATTATTGTGACAAAAGGTAATATTTTTTTGATAAATGATTTTTTTTGTATGTTTTATATTATGGGTAAGTTGTTGATAGCTTATTAAATTGGTTTTGAGAAATTGAGTATCTTTGCAGTGCCAAAACTAAAATTGAAAGAGTTACTCGATGAAGAAGCACACGAAAATTATTGCCACTATTTCCGACAGAAAATGTGATGTCGAATTTTTGACAGAATTGTTTGAAGAAGGAATGAACGTAGTTCGGCTAAACACGGCTCATCAGACTCATGATGATGCTATGAAGGTTATTGAGAATGTACGAAAAGTATCTGATAGGATTGCTTTGCTCGTAGATACTAAAGGCCCTGAGATTAGAACTATTGATGTTAAAGAGGAAATTCACCTTAAAAAGGGTGATTTAATTAAGATGAAAGGGAACGACAATCTTCCCTGCACAGAGTTGTGTATAAAGGTTAGTTATGAGGATTTTGTAAAGGATCTTGAAATTGGAAAGAAGATATTAATTGATGATGGTGAATTAGAATTGTTGGTAGTTGATAAGGATGAGCAATTTTTGACTGTAGAAGCACAAAATGCAGGACCCGTTAAAAACCGCAAGAGTATAAATGTTCCTGGGGTATCAATAAATTTACCATCTTTGAGTCCTAAGGATATTGAATTTATTCATTTTGCTATTGCGCAGGACATTGATTTTATTGCTCATTCGTTTGTTCGTAACAAACATGATGTTCTTCAAATTCAAGGAATTCTTGATCAGCAAAATTCGGATATTAAAATTATTGCAAAAATTGAAAATCAGGAAGGGGTTGATCATATTGATGAAATATTGGAACATGTATATGGTATCATGGTTGCCAGAGGTGATTTAGCCATTGAGATTCCTGCTCAAAAAATTCCTGTCATTCAGCGAAAAATTATTCGTAAATGTATTGAGAGAAAGAAGCCTGTTATTATTGCTACGCAAATGCTTCACTCAATGATTAATAATCCAAGACCTACAAGAGCAGAAGTTAGTGATATTGCCAATGCCATTTACAATAGAACCGATGCGATCATGTTAAGTGGTGAGACTGCATATGGAGACTATCCTGTTGAAGCAGTTCGGGTAATGAAATCGGTAGCAATTGAGGTTGAAAAGGAACTTTATCCGGATACAAAACAAAATTTCGTGAGAAGTAATCATGAACTTTCTGCTATTTTGGCTCGATCTGCAGTTAAAGCATCGCAATTGCTGCCTGTGAAAGCAATTGTAACCGATACTCTAACCGGTAGAACCGGAAGATATTTGTCTGCTTACAGAGGAACACTTCCTGTTTATGCATTGTGCTATTCGAAGCGTGTAATGAGAGAATTAGCTCTTTCGTATGGTGTTGAAGCGAGTTATCGTAAATTGCTTGTTAGTCGTGATGAATACGTAAAGCAAACCATGTTTTCCCTAATGGATCAGGGATGTTTTAAAAGCGAGGATATGGTTATTATTATAGGTGGTAGTTTTGGTCCTTCCAAAGGAGTATCATTTATGGAGATCAGTGTTGTTGATCAATTAACACATAAAGTGTAAAGACATATTTAGAAAAAAAAATGCGAACCACAATGGTTCGCATTTTTTTTCTAATATCGTAAGTAAATAAGAACAAGAGCTATACCAATACCTATGCCCGTAATTACCAGATTAAAACTTCTTCTGTCTGTTTTAAAAACCAACATCAGCAATGATGATACAAGCAGGCTGCAGAATGAAATTAGAAAGTAGGAGACTGAAGCTCCAAGATTATATCCTGTAAATGGATAAAAAGAAAATGAGCTTCCGTAAACATTTTTATAATGCAGGTTGATTCCAATCCCCAAAATGATGCCAGCTAAAGCAAAGAAATTATATCTTATTGTTGATGCAGAACTCTGACTGCTAACTAGATTTTGAATTCCCACCAGCAGAATTGAGAAGGCCAAAATCAATTTAACGGTTGTGCCGGAAAAGGTTATAATCGAAAAATTACAAAGAAGGAGACCCACAATCGAGCCAATAATTAAGGCAAGTAAAAGAGAAAAATAGGCTTTCCAGTCTTTTATTTGAAAGGAGATTCCGAACAATACCAAAAGCATAAAAGGTTCGAATGAAGAAAAAGAAATTAAATGGTACAGCGCTGATTCAAAGCTTGATAGTATAGTGTTCATCTTTTATTTATTTCCATTTTATAACTACACGACAATTTTCAATGTCCGTGTTTTTCGTTTTGATTACAATTTTTGAGGTGCTATCACTGTTTTGGTTGAATATCTCAAGAATCTGATCGAGTTTGGCTTCATGCAAGTAATTTATCTCCAGCTCGTGAATTGTTTTATTCAATAAGATTTCGGAAAGGCAAGAGTCTATTGCCCACTTTATGTATTTTACATTATTCACATGCTGATAGAAATCCAGATCACTATAGTGAATGTGCAAATCTTCTACGTAATTCCCTTGTTCAAGTTGTTGTAATTTACCCAGGCTATGTTCAAAGATAGGATCTTCAGAGTTGACTGGCATTTTAGCAACAATTTCTTGTGGTCTAATCAATCTTTTTGTTTTCGTATTAAGCACCAGCCACGAAGAGGTCGCCTGACCGATAACATCTCCTTTCATGTTATAAATCCGGTATTCCCGATTTCCAAACAAGCCATCCGCTCCAATCGACCAGGTTTCAATATCAATATTATCTTTCCACTTGGGAGTTTCAAAAATTTGAACTTTTAATCTTGATAAAATCCAAGCCAAATTATTGGCTTTTAAATCATCAATACCTTGATTGATTAAATCTACATGATGTCCGGCAATTTCCTGAAAGTAATTGCAGATGCTGGTGAGTTTTGCTCTTCCTTTTAGGTCTGTATCAAAAGATCCAATACGGAAGGTTTCCCGGTATTTTCTTATGTCGGTGTTTGATATATTCATTACAGTAAACGAGTTCTGATTTTTTTTACAATGTACAGTGATCTTAAAAGGAGAAGAACCACAAAGGGTAATATTTCATTAGGGAAAGATTGCGGTATAAATGCCCAGCTTCCCAATATCAATATGAGTATTATTGAATGCAGTAAAAAGTAATAATAAGCTGACAAAGAGGATTTTTTTCGGAGTAATGTAAAAACCATTGGGAAGTGAAGAGGGAAGGCCCAAATAATATTCCAATTAGGTCCGGTGGCCTGATGATCTGTAAAAAACCATAAGAAAATTATAAGCCAGCCCAGCAATCCGCAAACGCCAAATATAAAAATATCAAAAATGAACAGATCTTTGTCTCTTTTTAGATATACAAGACCCAAGATTAGTCCAATTAAAGCTAACACTCCAAAAATAAAAACGGGTCTTTGGTACCAATTAGTTATTTTGAAGTTGAGAGCCGGTTTTAGAATAACATTGGTTGATTTTACCAAAGGTTTAATTGTCTCATCCGTTCTGATTTTTGCATTTTCAAAGCCCAGCATCATGTTGTCTGGTAAAAACATATATTGGTAAGGAGTCGCTTCAGCATCACAAGGTATTCCAAGAGCTAAATGGATTCCTAAAAATATCCAGCGGCTTTTTTGCATGAATGGATCTAATAGATTCCAAAATGATTTTGGTTGATCCGAAATTGTGTCGAAAAGAACTGTGCCTGATGTGTTTTCACTAACAATATCCCGAATTCGTGTAGAGCAATTGTCAAAAAGAAAATCGTATCTGTAATATCTGTTTTCAGGTTGGTAATTTTTTAATAAAGCGGTGAACAGCTTCTGCTTCTCAATACTATCAAGATTTAGTTTCTGCTCAACAATCCCTCTTTTCTCATAAATGTATCCGTTTTTAAAACGATCAAACGTTGTGTATGATAACATGTAGTCCAATTTGCCTCTTGCAAATTTTGGATAAAAATTTGGCGTGTTGAAATTGAACGTACCGTAACCAAAAACCAAATCTATTTTTTTTTCTTCATCTTTTATTCGTAATGCAGAATGACCAAATTGTGAGTACAGTTCATCTCCCGGAGAACAGGTGAGAAGACTGATTTCTGCATTCTTTGATAAATTTTGTCCTGATACATGATTGCCGATTGCCAATAATAAAAATATAATCAACAAGATACGAAAAGAGGCTGTTTTTAATGTCATAATAGTAAATGTTTACTCTTCGAAGATAAGTATTTTATGAATATTACGAATGTTTTCAATTTTCTATTTTACCGTGATAAAGGAAAATTATTATTGGAAATATTTGTCACTCTATTTCAATCGGCACGGCAATAATTTGAATGTTGTTACTTTTGTAAATTTGCGCTTCTTAAAATATTGGTGAGTAATTGTTTATCTTATGTGCTTGCTTGAGTGTTTTTTTTAGTTATTTCGTCAAAAACATTACATATTGTTTATCAAATATGATATTATTTAACATCTTTATGCGGCTATTTAAACTAAACTAATCTCAACTAAATGAGAAGGCTTCTTTTCGTTATTCTTTTTGTTTCCCAATGTTTCTTTGTCTATTCGTCAAATTCAAAGCGTGATAGTCTAAAACAGCTTATTAACGTTCCCTCTGATTCATTAACTTATGATGTGTTGTATCAGTTGAGTGAGGATTATATTTCTGATTATCCGGATTCAGCAATTTATTATGCGGATCAAATTCTGAAGTCTGAAAATTTATTTTTTGATTCAGTTTTTACTATGAAGGCGAACTACCTAAAAGGAAAAGCATCTTATAGGAGTAGTGATTATTCTAATTCCATCAAATATATTGAAAAAGCAATTTCGTATTGTGTTAAAAATCATGAAAAAGAAAAAGCTGATTGTTATAATATTTTGGGTAATTCGTTAATAGAAATTGATAACTGCAAACTTTCTCTTAGCGCCTATTTTACAAGTTTAAACATTCGAAATGGATTAAAAGACAGCTTGCTGATTTCTGCTTCTTTAAATAATATTGGGAATGTTTATTTTCAGATGCAGGAATATTCCAAGGCACTTGATTATTATAATCAATCTTTGGTTTTAAAGGAAAATGCCAATAATTTGCAGGGTATCGCTGTAATGCGTAATAATATTGGAAACGTATACCATAAAATGAATGATAGTCTTATGGCGTTGTCGTCATATCTGAAAGCGTTGGATATCATTGAATTTGAAAATAATGTTGATTGGAAGCCAATTTTATTAGAAAATATTGGTCAGTTGTATCTGGATTGTTGTGATATAAATAAGTGCATGGTTTACTATCATAGAGCTTTGATTGAGTCGGAGCGAAAAGGGGATAAAATTTCTATTGCAAGTGTCAAGTCATCCTTGGCAATAGCTTATTTAAAGAATGGAGATTATAATGCATCTCTGGGGTTGTTCGAGGAGGCTTTAACAAAAGCAAAAGAAATTGGTGTTGCAAGAATTGAATTGGACTGTTATTATTACATGTCGGAATTGTACGAGAAGAAAAATAATTTTGAGAAGAGTATCCAATATTTCAAAAAGTACGATAAAATAAGAGCGAAGATTTACAGAGAGAATAATAGCAAAGAAATTGCGGAAATTCAGGCGAAATTTCAATTGGACAAAATCGATACTGAAAATGAGGTTCTGAAACAACGGAATACAATTCAAAGGTTAGAAATAGACAAACAAAAGACCAGAGGTTTATATTTTTTTAGTTTGGGTGTTTTGATTTTATCTCTGCTTATATATTCAATCTAAGTACATGACAAAAACTTGAACACATTTATATTGTTCTGATTTTCTGAATTTAACAAGACGTTTGCAATATAAGATAATCCACATTTGAATATACTTTTAGCTTTTCGTCCATGTTTTTTTATTTTAATTTTCTTCACATTTTCATGTATGAATATTCCGATTTTATAACACCAGACGAAAGCTATCATAACAAGAAGAGTCAGTTTCTCAATTCGATCAATGGCTTGTAAATGTGTTTTCTCAATGTCAAAGCCACTTGATTTCATTGCTCTGAAGCAAGTTTCTATTTGCCAACGCTCTTTATAATTTATTTGAGCCTGCTCTGGTTTATTGAACGATACGATCATCAATAATTCTTCATCTTTTTTTTTGCCTTTTTGTTTACATCCAGAGATATAGCAAAGCTGTGATCCCATTCTAACAATTCGTTTATAATGAACAAACTCCCCAAACTTAAGCGATTTAAACAACCATGCTGCTTTAATTTCCTCATTTTTATGAGGCACGTAAATTTTGAAATTATTCCTGATTCGGATATAATATCGAATACGATTTTCATTTAGATATTCGATCCATTTATCTCCAACAAATTCACGGTCAGCCATCAAACAGTCAATACATTCCGTTCCGAAAAGCCGTATGAATCGGTTCACTAAATCAATTCTCTCCCGGCAATTGGAATTGCCACGTTTATCCAGCATAGAAAACAGCAGAGGGAAAGCCACTCCTTTATAAGTTACACCAAGCATGAAGATATTGATATTAGTTTTCCCAAATTTCCAATTTGTTCTGTCAATACTAAGTCTCAAGTTTTCTTTTTGGGGTAATAATCCAAAAATGAGTTTTGCAACCAAATCAGAATCTAACATGAACTGCGCGATAAAACGTTGAACACGCCTTAAACATGATTCTGCCTGAGCCTTACTATCAAATGCGTTAGCTAATTTTTCGAAACCTACAGTCTGGACTTTGCATAGGGCAAACACAAACATGGAAATAAATTTCAGACGTGATAAATTAACTTTTCCTTCAAAATGGGTATTCAATATTGATATGAATTCCTTACTTTTATTCTCGACGTTGATTTTCTTCATTAGAAAAATGAGTGGTATTATTCTTCTAAGATAATGAAAATCAACGTCTTATCTAAATATACAGAGGCTTATTTTGTTGAAAATCAATGATTTGTATTATTGTCATGTACTAAGATATTCAATATACATTAGTCGATTCAGGAAGAAACACAATAAACTTTTAACGGAAAAAAATAAAATTATATCCGACAGAAATAAAAGTCTGACAAGTTTGAATGCTACCAAGGATAAGTTTTTATCTATTGTCGCGCACGATCTGAAGAATCCGTTTAATGCAGTGCTGGGGTTTACCGATTTGTTAATTGACCGATATGATGAGCTTGAGGATTCAATGAGGCAGGAGTATATTGAAATTGTTCATAAATCGGCTCTTCATGGCTCTTTGTTGCTTGATACATTGCTAACATGGTCGAGATCGCAGATGGGGGTGATGGAGTATAATCCTATCATTATTAACGCAAGCCAGCTAATAGAAGAAGAAATGGAAGGCCTTGAGGAAAAAGCATATGCAAAAGGCATTTCACTTGAGTTGAATGAAATTAATGCTTCGCTGGTTTATGCCGATTCGGATATGATTCGAACTGTTGTGCGGAATTTAGGGAATAACTCGATTAAATTTACGGAGGAAAGAGGAAGAATTATTTTCTCGGTAAAGGCTGAAGAGGGTAAAGCAATTATAAGTGTTGAAGATAATGGTGTTGGGATCAGGCCTGAGGATAAAATAAAATTATTTAATCTTGACTCTAACTATTCAAGGCCAGGAACTTCGAATGAAAAAGGAACCGGATTGGGCTTAATCTTGTGTAAAGATTTTGTGGAAAAAAATGGAGGAGAAATAGGTGTGGAAAGTCGAGAAGGAGTAGGGAGTAAATTTTGGTTCACTCTTCCTTTGCGTGTTAATGAAATAGAAAAAAAATCCTCTACCCTTGAAAGAGTAGAGGAGGAATGTATTGTTTGATAATTTATCGCATATCGTTCACTTCCACATCTGGATTTGATTTTGGATCAAAAACAAAATAAGAATCAGCAAATTTGAGGTTAGGAGTCAGATTTTTAAGTGTAATACTTACATTATTTCCATCTTTCCCAATTGTTTTTAACGATTTAATTTGATTCTTAGCCTTATCGATTCTCAATTGTATCGAGGAGAATTCCTGTTCTGAATTTAAAGGAATGAGGTCTATTACATGGTAAGTAGAAGAATTTACTGTTTCCTCTTTGATGTATTTGTAGCTATATCCTTTTTCATAAATGGAAAAAATTTGGGCTGGATTTAATCCTTCTTCTTCATTTTCTTCCGGTTCTGTAATGTTTACTTCATTAACATCAATGATGTGTGAAAACATGGTAGTTCCATCATAATAAGTATCAACACCCATAAGTTTAAGACGATATTTATTACCCAGCAGAACTATATTTCCTTCTGATACTTCATGGATATCTTCTTCCGCATTATCCATAGAAAAAGTAAATTCTGCACTGATGCTTTTAAATTCTTTATTTTTTGCAGAAACTTTATCAAGAATAGTTTTGGCTTTAATATCCTGAGCCGACAGGTTTAAACATATAGCTCCAAAAAGAAGGAAACAAAAGATTTTTTTCATTTTAGCTTATTTTATAAATATTCAAATATTCTTAATCAATAACTGTGCCACGCCGTTATTGCTACACATTACTTAATAATTTTTCCAGCGAATATTCATCTTGAATTAATACTTGTCTGGCTTTACTTCCTTCAAAAGGGCCAACAATTCCAGCGGCCTCTAATTGATCTACTATTCTGCCTGCTCTGTTGTAGCCGATAGAAAATCTTCTTTGAATTCCTGAAGTTGATCCTTGCTGAGATGAAACAACCAATCTGGCTGCATCTTCAAAAAGAGCATCTCTTTTTTGCAAATCGATATCCATTGCTGAATTTTCGGAAGACTCACCCACATACTCCGGCAAAAACATTGCTGTAGGGTAGGATTGTTGCTTTTGTATGAATTCTGTAACAGCTTCCACTTCCGGAGTGTCAACAAAAGCACATTGTACCCTCACAAGTTCACTTGTTAGTGAAATAAGCATATCCCCACGACCAATCAACTGGTTTGCTCCGGGACTATCAAGAATTGTTCGGGAATCAATCATAGATGCTACTTTAAAGGCAATTCGTGCCGGGAAATTAGCTTTGATAACTCCTGTAATAATATTTGTTGAAGGTCGTTGTGTTGCAATAATCATATGTATTCCAATAGCTCTGGCTAATTGAGCGATACGGGCAATTGGGGTCTCAACTTCCTTTCCCGCTGTCATAATTAAATCAGCAAACTCATCAATAATTACTACAATATAGGGTAGGTAACGATGACCGTTTTCCGGATTTAAATTACGTTTTACAAACTTGGTATTGTATTCCTTTATATTTCTGGCATGTGCCTTTTTCAACAAATCATATCTGGAATCCATTTCAATACATAAGGAGTTTAATGTTGCAATAACCTTATGGATATCAGTAATTATCGGTTCTTCTTCTCCCGGAAGTTTTGCCAGAAAATGCTTCTCGATTGTTGAATAAATGCTTAATTCAACCTTCTTAGGATCGATAAGGACAAATTTAAGCTGGGAAGGATGCATCTTATATAAAAGCGATGTAATAATTGCATTCAAACCAACCGATTTTCCTTGCCCTGTTGCTCCGGCCACCAATAGGTGAGGCATTTTGGTTAAATCAAGAGTATAGGTTTCATTCGATATTGTTTTTCCAAGTGCAACAGGAAGTGCATGTGTTGATTCCTGGAATTTTTTAGATGAAATAATGTTCTTCATTGACACGATTTCAGGTGTACGGTTCGGAACTTCAATACCAATAGTTCCCTTACCCGGAATCGGAGCTATAATTCGAATTCCTAAGGCGGATAGACTAAGTGCAATATCGTCTTCCAGATTCTTTATTTTGGAAATGCGTACTCCCGGAGCGGGCACAATTTCATACAGTGTAATCGTAGGACCAATTGTAGCTTTTATCTGAGTAATTTCAATTTTGTAATGACGAAGTGTCTCTACAATTTTATCTTTATTTGATTCCAATTCTTCTTTACTTACACTCGAATTACTGGCATGATGAGCTTCTAATAATTCGATTGGAGGGTATTTATAGTTTGAAAGATCAAGTGTAGGATCGAAATCCTCCATCGGTCGGCGCTGAATGCTTACGGTTTCTTCTTGTTTTGATACTGACTCAATTTTTAGCTCCAAATCTTCACCTGCTGTTTTAGAATCGTTTACTTCCTGTTGCAGAATAATTTCTTCCTCAGGAAAAATCTCAGAATTAATAATTAATTCATCGTCGTCTTCACCTTCTTCATCCTCTTGTTCATCATTTAGAGAGTGTATCGAAGAAGTCAATGATTCTGTTTCATCTTCATCAGATTTGGAGAAGTCTTGGCTTTCTTTATGGTCTGTTTTAGATTTTGGACTAAATATTTTTTTGAAAAAGGAAATAGAGTTTTGAAAGGCAAAGGTAATAAAGGTTAAAAAGCTAAGAACAATTAGAAACAGAGTGCCAACATTACCTATTAAGGATACAAGCCATTCACTTATAAAGTAACCATGAATTCCTCCCAAGAATAAAAATGAATGCGATGTTGATTGAACAAATGTAAACGACATGAAAACCGAAAACCAAATGCAGAATAGTAAGGTGTATATAATTGTTTTTCGTAATGATTGTATTTTTACTCCCCAAATTCGAAGAGAAAGGACTACGAGTAGATAAAGGAATGAGAATGATGCGATTCCAAATCCTTTGTTTATAACCAAATTGGAAATGTAAGCCCCGGTTTTTCCCGTCCAGTTTTCAACACGTACTTTTGAGTCTGTGATTAATTCGAGCCATTTAATATCTAATTTACTTTGATCAGCTCCTCCTGTAAAAAAGAAGGAGACGAATGCCAATCCAATATAAATAGTGAACAGAGAAAGTGCAATACCAAAAAGGAATTTGGTTCTTTCGTCACTAAGAAATTTTGGGGCTGAGAAGCGTGATTTAGCTTTTGTATTGTTTGTTTTTTTCTTTTTAGCCATTGACTATTTTTTCATTTTTCACAAAATTCGTATTGTGTACGAATTCATGTAAAAGTAATAAAAATGGCATTTAAAACCACAGGAAAATCAGCTTCTAAAAAGATAAGTTTGAAATCAGATGTTAATTAATTGAAATCGACAATGTATTTTTTTAATGTATTAAGGTCAGAAAGGACATATTCCTCTGGAATATTGAAATCTTCCTCATTAACAGCAACTAGATTTATTGATTGTGCTGTGAATTTCGCTTTTACTTGATTCATAGTAGTTTCAAATTCCATGAGTACCCCAGGGATTTGGTACAATGGAGTGTTACGGTTGGGGTCTTTTAGTTCAATTTCCGAAGTGTAGTAAAGACTGACTTGAGTTTTTGATTGATCGGCCATGAAAACTGTGGCTTTTTTACATTCATAACCAGCTATTAGTTTTGTGGAATCATTGTATTCTATTTTTGCCGGAGGAAGCTGACTGTATACAAATGCAACTTCATCTTTAGGAAATTCATAGTTAAGCTTATTACTCAATACCTTTAGTAATATATTACTATTTGGATTGTTGTATTTAGAAAGAAATTTTGTGCTGAAAAAACCAAGATAGCCTTCAGATATGAGGCAAATGTTATTATCCTTAAAGTGCAATTCTACTTTGTTTGGTAAAAGGGCAATTATCGGATTATCTTTTTCCGAAGAAAAGTAACTGACACTATAGGTAATTATCCCTTCAGTAATTTTATTCTCGGTTTCGGATTTTGTTTTGCATCCCCAGACCAATAATAAAATTAGAATTATAGATAATCCTTGCTTCATAGGATAATGTTTTGGTTAGTGAATATTTATTGAAAACCGATTTGTGCTTTTAACTACAGTTAAAAGCAATCTGTAAACACAATAAACAGGATTTACTAAAAGTATGAAAACATTGGGGAATACAATATTATATTTTGGCATCTTACATGAAATTGCACGATATCTTTACGAAAATCACATTTTTTGCCGATTAAATTCCACTTTTAACTAATACGTAAATAATTGATAGAGGTTATGCTGAAAAAATGACCAGGACATTTTAACTTCTCTTTATTGCGTAAAAATCGATTTGGGTAGAATAGTTGAATTGGAATGCTGATTTACAAGAAAAAGTTATCATAACTACACAAATAGATTGATCGGTGCAAACGAGTGTATTTTAAAGATTGTTTGCTTTGAATTTCATGCATTTACAGAATTAGGTACTGAACAGTAAATTTAAATGTGTCGTAATGTGTTGAAAAACAGAGGTTGAAAAATATTATAAATAAAAAGGTATTTCATTGTTTTGTTGTTATTTTTTTTAGATTTGCATTATAAAATGAAAAACATAAATGTAAAAATAATGAAAAATAAATTAGCAGTTGTAGCATTAGGCGGAAATGCCTTGTTGAGGGGGAGTCAAAAAGGGACTGTTGAGGAGCAGACTCAGAACACAATTGATACTCTTGAAAATCTTATTTTTCTTGTTAAGGAAGGGTACGATGTTATTATTGCTCATGGTAATGGCCCTCAGGTAGGTAATATCTTAATGAGAAACGATGCAGGTGAGCAGCTTTACAATATTCCTCAAATGCCTTTGGATATTGATGTGGCTGATTCTCAAGGGGGAATTGGTTATATGATTGAGAGGAATTTGCGTAATGTATTAAAGCAAAATGGCATTGAGAAAGATGTGGTGACTTTGGTGACTCAGGTTGTTGTTGATAAGAATGATCCTGCATTTGCTGATCCTTTAAAGCGTGTGGGTAAGATTTATACCAAAGCGCAAGCTGACGAGTTACGCGCTGATAAAGGGTGGATTTTTAAGGAAGAGGTGAAAACAGAAGGAGGATGGAGGCGTGTTGTGCCTTCGCCAAAACCTATTCGTGTTTTGAATGAGAAGGTTATTGAAAATCTGGCTCGTCAGGGTAATATTGTAATTACTGTTGGTGGTGGTGGTATTCCGGTTTCTGAAGATGAGAATGGGAACCTTTGTCCGGTTGAAGCTGTAATTGATAAAGATCTTGCTTCGGCATTGATTGGAGCCCGGATTAAAGCGGATGAATTTTATATTCTTACTGATGTTTCCTTTGTCTATCATGACTTTAGAGGGCCAAATGAGAAAAAACTTGAGTTCTTGAATCATGCCGATACAATGAAATACATGGAAGACGGTACTTTCGCAGAAGGATCTATGGCCCCGAAAATCCGTGCTTGTCTAAGTTTTATTGAAAATGGCGGTGGTAAATCAGTTATTACTGAAGCAACCAAATTGGTCGATAAATCTTACGGAACCAAAATAACTATGGAATACGATAAAAACGACGTAGAGCATAATTTTTAATTAACTATTATTAATATCAGATTATAATTACTTTTGTGATTGTAATTTTTAAAAAATACATACCATGGCTTTTAATTTAAGAAACAGAAACTTTTTGAAGTTGTTGGATTTTACTCCAAAGGAAATGCAATATATGTTGGATCTTGCAAGAGATCTTAAAAGAGCAAAATATGCAGGTACAGAAGTGCAGACTATGAAGGGAAAGAATATCGCTTTGATATTTGAAAAATCTTCAACTCGTACTCGTTGTGCTTTTGAAACAGCAGCTTACGATCAAGGTGCTCACGTTACTTATTTAGGTCCTTCTGGTTCTCAGATTGGTGTTAAAGAGTCAATGGCTGATACTGCCCGTGTTTTAGGACGTATGTATGATGGTATTGAGTACCGTGGATACGGACAGGCAGTTGTAGAGGAATTAGGAAAATTTGCGGGTGTTCCTGTTTGGAATGGTTTGACAGATGAATTTCATCCAACTCAAATATTAGCTGACTTTTTAACTATGACGGAGCATTCAGATAAGCCGCTTAGTCAAATATCATTTGCATATTTGGGCGATGCCCGTAATAATATGGCTAACTCTTTAATGGTTGGTGCCGCTAAAATGGGTATGGATGTAAGAATCGTTGGTCCGGCTAATCTCCAGCCAGAAGAAGAATTGGTGGCTCAATGTATGGAAATTGCTAAAGAAACAGGTGCTGTTATTACAATTACTGATGATGCGCAAGCCGGAGTTAAAGGATGTGATTTCCTTTATACTGATGTTTGGGTATCGATGGGGGAACCGGATAAGGTTTGGGAAGAAAGAATTGGTATTCTTAAACCATATCAGATTAATGCTGATTTGATGACAGCTACAGGAAACGATAAGTGTAAATTTATGCATTGTCTGCCAGCGTATCACAACAGACAAACAAAAGTTGGCGAAGAAGTTTTCCAAAAGTTTGGTATGGATGGTGTTGAGGTGACCGAAGAGGTTTTTGAATCTCCTGCATCTATTGTATTTGACGAAGCTGAGAACCGTTTGCACACAATAAAAGCAGTAATGGTTGCTACTTTAGGAGCATAATTGAGCTTTTTAGATAAAAAGAGAAGGGTAGTCGTTTGACTACCCTTTTTATTTGTCGTTATGTTTTCTTATGTGTATTATTTTTGTTTAAAATAAAGGTGTTCTGTATTTGTTAATTTTTAATATATGTAAAGTTTTGATTTTTAAGAATTGGATTTCCAGAAATGCCACGTTTTTTTAGCTCATTTTTAAAACTGCAGCCTCCACAACTGCCTCCACAACTCGATTTCTGTTTTATGAATAAACGCACAAACTGATATATAGTATATCCAGATGCGAAAATCACAATTGCATAAGTTGATATTAATTGAAAGCTCATAATTTTAAAGTATTAAATTGCCTGTTTGGTAAATGATAAAGGAAACCAGCCAAGCTAATCCTGTAGTGTAAAACACAACAAAAGCTGCCCATTTCCAATTGGCTTCCTTAACGATAGTTACGATTACTGCTATACATGGAAAATAAATCAGAATAAATATAAGGAATGATAGAGCCGATAAGCTGGAAAAAACATTCTCGCCTGTTCGATAACTGCCGGCAAATTTTTGCTCCTTCAACTTCGTTCTCAATCCTTCGCTGGTTTCACTTGCGCCTTCTCCTTCCTGATACAGAACCCCCATTGTGCTTACCACAACTTCTTTGGCGGCAATACCGGTTAATATACTTACAGTCATTTTCCAGTCGAAACCTAAAGGATGCAGAGCGGGTGCAACAAATTGACCGATTTGACCGATGTAAGATTTTTGTTGTTTCTCCTCCAGTTTAAGGTTTTGAATTTTTTGAATCTCTACTTCTTTTTCGGATAGCAGCTGTTTTGTATCATTTTCATTGTTTTGCTGTATGTTGTTTATCCGACTATCAAAATCTTGATTGGTTTCCACTATCATTTTATCGTAATCCTTCGAGAAATTGATCTCTCTGGGGAAATACCCTAAAGCCCAAATTAGAATAGAAGCTAAAAGAATCACACCTCCCATTTTTTGCAGGTATTGAGCACCTTTATGCCACATGTGAATTATGGTCGATTTAAGAGTAGGCAAACGATAAGGCGGTAGTTCCATAACAAAGGGAGCATCTTTGGATTTGAAAAAGCTCGCCTTAAAAATTTTTGCAAAGAAAATCGCAAGAGCTATACCAAAAGTGTAAATTCCGAATAGAACTAATGTTGCATGTTCAGGGAAAAATGTTCCGATTATTAAAATATAAATAGGAAGCCTTGCACTGCATGACATGAATGGGGTGATCAGCATAGTTAATATTCTGTCATTTCTGTTTTCAAGGGTTCTGGTTGCCATTAATGCAGGTACATTACACCCAAATCCCATTATTAATGGGATAAATGATTTTCCATGCAAGCCAATTTTATGCATTAGTTTATCCATAATAAAGGCGGCTCTGGCCATATATCCTGTGTCTTCCATAAAGGATATAAAGAAGAATAAAATCAGAATGTTTGGCAGGAATACAATTACACCACCAACACCACCAATTATTCCATCTATAAATAAATCTTTTAGCGGACCGTCGGGCATAAATTGTTCAATTAGTCCAGCAAAAGCATTTACACCCATATCAATCCATTGCATTGGGTATTCGCCTAAATTGAAGGTGGCGTAAAACGTTAAAAACATGAACACGAAAAAAATCGGAAAACTAAACAGCTTATGAGTGATGAACGTGTCTATTATTGTGGTTTTACGTCTGCGTTTAATGGGACTCTCCTTGTAAGTTTCCTTAAGTGCTCCATCAATAAATCCGTACTTCGAATCAGTAATTACGGTTTCGCACACTTCGCCAAATTCTTTTTCAATTTTTTGAATTTCGTCTTTTGCGATGTTCTTTATATTGAAATGCCTGTCACTATCCTGTACTAGGTGACGAGCACTTTTGTCAGCTTCCAAAAGTTTAATAGCCAGAAATCTAGGAGATGTTTTTGTGCAGATTTTAGGATCCTTTTTTATTTCATGTTGTATTTTAGCAATCGATCTTTCAACCGATTTACCGTAATTAACATGAATGTGACGTACAATTGGATCTTTGTCTTCGTACACATTTATTACCTTATTAAAAAGTTCTTTTATGCCAGTTCCTTTCGGACTGATGGTTGGAATAATTGGAATGCCAAGCATTTTTGCAAGAGCTTTAAAATTAAGGACAGCACCTTTTTTTTCCAGTTCATCATACATGTTCAAGGCAATAATCACCTTTATATCCATGTCAATTAACTGTGTGGTCAGGTACAGGTTTCTCTCCAGGTTAGATGCGTCAACAACGTTAATTACCACATCCGGTTTTTCATTCATAATGTATTTGCGAACAAATAATTCTTCGGGAGAGTAGGCTGTTAGCGAGTATGTGCCAGGCAGATCAGTGATGTTAAAATGGTAACCATTTTGCTTTACTTTGGCTTGTTTGGCGTCTACGGTTACTCCGCTGTAATTACCTACGTGCTCTTTTGATCCGGAGGCATAATTGAATAGTGTGGTTTTACCCGAGTTTGGATTTCCAACCAAAGCAATATGAATTTTTTTCCCTTTTTCTTTTGCTGAAGTTTTTAGAATGTCATCACTAATAGTTCCTTCAAATCCATTTACCTTAATATTTTTAGCCTCTTCTTTTGTAATTACTTCAATTAAAGATGCCTCACTTCTTCTTAGGGAAACTTCGTACCCCATTATTTGATACTCAACAGGATCTTTAAGAGGAGCATTTTTGATAACAGTGACCTTCTTGCCCTTTACAAAGCCCATTTCGGTAATTCTCTTTCGAAAGGCTCCGTGTCCCTGAACTTTTATTATAATTCCCTCTTGACTATCAGATAATTCGGAAAGCTTCATTCTTATTTATTAATAGATGATGCCGTTTGGCATCTGATAATTGCAACTTGATTGTTATTTAATTATTGTGCTTAATTAAAGCTTGTCAAACGTATTGGAAAAATAGGTGACTTGCAATCCCTAATAGTAGGTATTTTAACCTTTTCAATTCATTGTGTTTAATCTGGGATGTGTAATAATTAATCAGATTGGCAAAATTAAATATAAATTTGGGCAAAAGTAAGTGTTTTAAGGAAACATAGATTTTTTGACTTGCTTTTTTATTGATATAGATTGAATATGGACAAAAAAAAAGCTGTCAGAAAGGACAGCTTTTATAAATTATATATGGAATTATTATTCCGTTAAATCTTCAAATTCTATATTTGTAAAGGATTCTGACTCAAATCCTTCAATAACTGTTGCTGGTTCATGGTATTCTGAATCTGCATAAGTTTCTTCGTCAGTTTCTTTCTCCAAATTTGAAGATTTGATAAAATCAATTGCCTCTAAAAGGCCATCTGAAAATTTATCGAAATCTTCTTTATACAAAAATATTTTATGCTTTTCGAAGGTGAAATTTCCTTCTTTGTCATAACGTTTTTTACTTTCGGTGATTGTTAAGTAATAGTCGTTTTTCTTTGTTGCTTTAACATCAAAAAAATAAGTCCTTTTCCCTGCTCTTACCGCATTTGAATAAATTTCATCTCGATTATGTTTTTCAAACCCTTCCTTTTTATCGTAACCTTCCATTTGAAAATAATTTGTTATTTATTTTGATTTTATACATTCAAAAATAAAAAAATATACGTACTATTTATTATGAATATGTATTTTATTGAGGAAAATGTGGTTATTTAAAATGAGTATGCAAACCTTTTCAGGGCATAGGTGGTTTTTTTACTTGTTTTTAATATGTAAAGCTATTTTGTTGGGAGGCTTAATTATTTTATCTTATTTGTTAGTTTTTTCTTGTTAGCAAGTAAAAAAAGCCTACTTTTGCAACCGAATTAATGTAATTGACAAGTTCTTTAAACGTATGATTAGTAGAAGATTGCTTCGTGTTAAGGTATTGCAGATTTTGTATGCCTATTATAAAAACCAGGATCGCACAATAGCTAAGGCCGAAAAGGAATTATTTTTTAGCGTCGGAAAAGCTTACGATTTGTATCATTATTTACTTCTGCTTATTGTGGATGTTGCTTTTGTTTCTGAAAAGAAAATTGAAAATTCAAGAGGCAAAATTATTCCATCTCATGAGGATTTAAATCCCAACACAAGATTTATTAATAATTCTGTAATCAGGCAGTTGGCAGATAACATTCAGTTGAATAGTTATTCTAATTCGCACACCGTAAATTGGAGCGATCAAGAGGATTACGTTAGGATTTTGCATGACAAATTGATTAATTCAGATTTGTATCATGAGTATATGGCCTTACCAGAGAGCACTTATGCTTCTGATAAGAAATTTGTAGAGAAGTTTTTTACTCATATTATTGCTGCAGATGAGGATTTTTACAGCTTAATGGAAGAGAAAAGCATCTATTGGAATGACGAAATAGAGTTCATTATTAGCATGGTTGTGAGAACAATAAAAGGATTTTCTCAAACCGATGACACTTACACTTCTTTAATGTCTTTGTATAAGGATCGTGATGATGAGGATTTTGTGAAAACATTGTTGCGTAAGGCCATTATCAATCATACTGATCATATGGAATTGATTAAGGCGAATACCAAAAATTGGGATTTGGAGCGTATTGCATACATGGATATTTTGATCATGGAGCTGGCCCTTACAGAAATAAAGGAGTTTACAAGTGTTCCTGTTAAAGTGAGTTTTAACGAATATCTTGAAATTGCCAAATTCTACAGTACAGCCAATAGTAGTAATTTCATTAACGGAATTCTTGATAAAATGGTTCAGGAGTTGAAATCAAATGGAACTGTTAAAAAAGTGGGCAGAGGCTTAATAGAAGGAAAATAATTCCAAAAAATATACTTTAAAATGCGCTTATCTTTCGGTAATGCGCATTTTTTATTTTATTAAGAGAAGCAAATGTACTTCCATTAAAATTCACTACATTCGGGAACCAAAATGTTTGAACAATTAATGAATAAAAATACACATCTTCGAACCGGCAAATATCTTTGTAGTATACTGTTTGTAGTAATTTTGTTCTCATTTTTAGTGCAATGCACTTCAAATAAAACAGGTAAGCCTGATGGTAAATTGATTCAAGAAAAACATTCTGAGGAGATTATTCCGCCGAATGGTTTTCCGAAGTTTGAGTTTACTAAAGAAATACATAAATTTGGCGTGATTTCTGAAGGTGAAATCGTTGTTTGTGATTTCTTTTTTAAGAACATTGGGTCGAAAGATTTAGTAATTAAGAATATTGAAACAAGTTGTGGCTGCACTGCTGTGAAATGGGAGAGGAAGCCAGTGAAAGTTGGTAAGGAATCACATATAACAGTGGAGTTTAACTCTGAAGGAAGATACGGAAAACAATACAAGGTGATCACCGTTTTTTGTAACACTTTATCTGGAACAAAAGAGCTGGTGATTACAGCACAAGTGAAATAGAATAATTAGTAATTGTATAATTTAATATGGCCTTTGGCCTTAAAATTTAGGATTGAAATGGATAATTTATTGAACATCTTATTGATGACACAACCTCAAGAGGGGCAGAACCCTATCATGCAATTTGTACCTCTAATTCTAATTGTAGTGGTATTTTATTTTTTCATGATTCGTCCGCAAATGAAAAAGCAGAAGGAACTGAAAAAATTTCGTGATGATTTGAAAAAAGGAGATAAGGTTGTTACTACAGGAGGTATTTATGGAAAAGTTCTTGAAATTCAGGAGACTGTAATTATCATGGAAGTTGAAGGACAAAACCGATTGAAAATTGATAAAGCAGCAGTAGTTAAAGATATGAGCGATGTTGCTCAAAAATAATAGTTTAGACTGTGCTCATTGAGCACAGTCTTCTTCTAAATTTTTCTAGCATTGGGTATTCCAGATCTTCAAAAGATAAAGGAGCTTTTTAATACAGAAAAAATTGCTTCGAATAAAAAACTGCTTGTGTATGTTTTTTTTGTTGGGATCGCTACAATATTTTGGTTCCTAAATGCTTTAGGAAAAGAATATACAACCACAGTGCACTATCCTGTTCGGTATATTAATTTACCGCAGAACAAAGTTCTTACCAATAAATTACCGGAAAAATTAGCCTTAAAAGTTAATGCGTATGGTTTTGATTTAATACGTTATAAAATAAGTACGGCATTTCTTTCCAATCCTTTCGATGTTGGGTTTTATACTAATAATCGTATAGAAAACAGAACTCTTCAAACCTATTCTCTGGCTACGGCGCAAATTATGAGCCGATTCGAAAGAGATTTGTCTTCAAGTATTAAGTTAGTAAGTATCTCACCGGATACAATACGTTTTGAGTTTTCTCCGATTGTAGAAAAGAAGGTTCCTATTAAGAGTAATGTGTCGAGTAGCTTTGAGCAGCAATTCATGTTAGATGAAGCAATCTCTTTGGAATTTGACAGTGTGGTTGTGAAAGGGCCTAGTTCAATTCTTGATAGTATTGATTTTGTGGAAACGGAGGAGCTCGTTTTAACTAATTTGCATAAAACGGTTAAAAAGAAAGTAAGTTTAAAACAGATAGAAGGTCTTGAGTTTGATCAACAGAAAGTTGAAATAACGGTTCCTGTTGAACAATTTACTGAAGAAAAAGTTACTGTTCCTATTAAAGTGAGCAATCTTCCTGATTCTTTAATACTAAGGTTATTTCCAGGCGATGTTAAAGTATCTTATTTTGTGGGATTTAAAAAGCATGATAAGGTTTCGGTTGATTTGTTCGACGTGAGAGTGGATTATAATCAAACTTCAGATGAGGGTAGTAATAAGTTAAAGATACAGTTATTACGCAGTCCCGGTTTCGTAACAAATGTTCGTTTTTATCCTCAGGAAGTTACTTATCTGAAAGAGAAGAAAACATTCGAATAAAACAGTTCGCCTTTTGTAAAAAGGAATTATAAAAATATTTCAAGAATGTTGAAAGTTGGCTTAACAGGAGGAATCGGATCAGGAAAATCAATTGTCGGAAGGGCATTTGAGATGATGGGAATTCCTGTTTATATTGCTGATATTGAGGCAAAAAGATTGATGGTTTTTGATTCGGAGCTTCGGAACTTATTGATTTCTCGTTTTGGGAATCAGATTTATGATTCCAATTTTAATTTAAATCGAAAATTACTCGCTGAGATTGTATTCAATGATTCAGAAGCATTACAAGATATTAATTCGATTGTTCACCCTGCAGTTCGAAAAGATTTTATTAGATGGTGCGAACAACATTCTCAAATACCCTATGTAATACAAGAATCGGCTATAATTTTTGATAGTGGTTTGTACAAGAATTTCGATAAGATAATTACAGTTGCAGCAAAAGACGAGATCAGGATTCAAAGAGTCATGGAGCGGGATTCAATGAGCAGGGAACTGATTGTGGAGAGAATGAGAAGTCAACTTCCGGAATCAGTAAGGATTGAAAAAGCTGATTTTGTAATTTATAACAATACAGAGTTAATTCTTCCTCAGATTAAACGAATAGACAAACAAATTAGGTCTTTAGTCAAGAAATAAATTTAAAACTTTTGTTAAACTTTGTTAATAGAGCCGCTTTTTCGGAAGTGCGATTTCTAATTAAGTGATCTTTTGTTTTCTTTGCTTTAAGAAAACTAGGATTGTAAAATAATTTAGTGCCGAAAAATGGGAAAATACGGAAGATGGATTGCCGGCGGATTAGGTTGGGCCTTTTTAGGTCCAATTGGTGGAGTATTGGGATTTATGTTGGGATCGGCAATTGATACAGTTGAAATTGAGAACGGTCATGTAAGAGGAGCTACAAGACAAGGTGATTTTGTAATGAGCTTGCTTATTTTGGTTGCTGCTGTAATGAAGGCAGATGGAAAAGTATTAAAAGTAGAATTAGATTACGTAAAAGGATATCTGGTAAAAAGTTTTGGTGTTGGCAGAGCTGGCGATGCAATTACTGTACTTCGTGATATTCTAAAGCAAAATATACCTGTTGAGGAGGTATGTCAGCAGATTCAGCACAATCTTGATTATTCCTCCAGATTACAGCTGATGCATTTTCTATTTGGAATTGCTCAGGCTGATGGAATTGTTTCTGAGTCTGAATTAAATATTATTGATAAAATATCTTACTATTTGGGTATTCAGTCGGGTGATTATAACTCGATTAAGTCTATGTTTATTCAATCTACAGAATCAAGTTATAAGATTCTTGACTTAACACGGGATGCTTCTGACACTGAGGTTAAAAAGGCTTATCGAAAAATGGCAGCTAAATACCATCCTGATAAAGTGAGCTACTTGGGTGAAGATGTACAGGAGGCCGCAAAGGAGAAGTTCCAGAAGTTGAGTGAAGCCTTCGAGAAAATTAAAAAAGAAAGAGGGTTTGCGTAATCTGGATTAATTCTAAGATATTTTTTTGCAAAATTGTTTTTTTAACTACAATTGAATTATAAATTTGTGCTTCCAAATATAAAAACGAAAATATGTTGAAAGGAATATTGGCCATAGCAGGACATTCAGGTCTTTTTAAAATGGTATCTAACTCAAAGAATGCTCTAATTGTTGAGTCTTTGATTGATAAAAAGCGTATGGCAGCTTATGCGTCTTCTAAAATTAGTGCTTTAGAAGATATTGCTATTTTTACTGATGAAGGAGATGTTCAGTTAGCAGTTGTTTTTAAAAGTATTAAGGAAAAGGAAAATGGAGGTCAGGCAATAAGTCACAAAGCTTCAGGGAATGAATTGAAAGCTTACATGACTGAAGTGTTGCCTAATTACGATGAAGATCGCGTGTATGTTTCTGATATGAAAAAAGTTTTTCAGTGGTACAATATTCTACAGGAAAATGATTTGTTGGATCTTGAAGAAACCGTAGAAAAAATTAAAGAGGAAGAATAAAAACTTCTATATCATTTAAGAAACTGTCCATTTTATGGACAGTTTTTTTTTGCACATATTTGATTGACAACAAAGTTTTTTTTGACGTACTTGTAAGTAGAAATCGAAAATGGAGGTTTGCTATGGCAGCAGAAATTGATAAAGGGTGTATTTTATTAAGGAAATGGAAATCTGGAGATGAAGAGGATCTTGTTAAATCTGGAAATGATTTGGATGTATCCCGTTTTTTAAAAAACAGCTTTCCATACCCATATACTCTTAGGGATGCTCATCGTTGGATTCATTTTGTAAATCATGTTGCTAAGGGGTATTTTATGGCAATTGAGGTGAATAAAGAAGTGGTTGGCTGTGTTGGTGTAGAACGACAGGAAGATGTTTTTTGTAAATCGGCCGAATTGGGTTATTGGATCGGACAAAAGTATTGGAACAGAGGGATTATGACTCATGTGGTAAAGGAAACTGTAGATTATGCTTTTTTACATATGAATATTGTGAGATTATATGCAAATGTTTTTGAAGGGAATATTGGATCAGTAAAAGTTTTAGAAAAGGCAGGTTTTGTGAAGGAAGCTGTTTTAAAGAATGCCGTTTACAAGAACGGCAATTATTTGGATCAATTGATTTTTGCCATAATTCGAAGATAAAAAAAAGAGGCCTTAGCCTCTTTTTTTATTTATTTCCCATCAAAAATGATGTTGTAACTTTCCCAGAAATTTTTATCGTAAGGCATATTCTCATAATATGCTCGTTTCTCAATTACTTCCGGCTTGTTGGTGTTAATTTGGGTTATCAGCATTTCTGTGTTGATATCCGTTGAAGTGATTTCTTTCGTTTTTTTATCTTCTACTTCATGATGACGCTTGTAGTTCACATAGCTCAAGTAATATTTCCCTGAATGTTGCTTGTAGGTAACACTAAAATCGTATTCTATTTTTAATGGCTTCCACTTCTGCCGTTCTTCGTTAACGTAAAAACTTCTTCCTTGTGACGAATAATTACTGGCAACAACATGAGTTTCATTTTTAATTACAGCAAAATCTTTTATTTTGATGTAAATTTTACCCGAATATTCTTTGGCATAGTAATCGCCCGTATTGCTTAACATTGGTTTTTTACTTTTGTAAGCGATCACCCAGATTGAGTCATTTTCGTACTCTGTAATTTGTTCCAGGTTTAAATCGTAAAAATTTAAATGGTTGTCGTTTAGGATATTTCCTCGGCTACGTACAATGTCCATTTCCAATAATTCGTCTAAATAAGTCGACCCGTCGGCAAGCGATGAAGTCTCAAAATTCTTTCGTACCTGCAAAAACTTGTAACCACGTTCTTTAAATACCTGATAAGCATCAGCCCGTTGATATCCTTTGTCGTCATAAATACGAATTGCGGCTTCTCGAAGCCGGTTTAGTTTACTGTTTTCGAATTTTTCGGATCGATAATAAACATCGTAATTGAAAGGAGTCTGCAGGTAGTTTTCCGGAATTCTTTCAATTGCAGTTCTAATTCTCTTTTTCAGAACCAATGATTGAGCAGTTACCTCAACTTCAGCAATGCTGTAATTTTTTGGCGTTAATTTTATCATCAATGTATCTTCTTGTATGCAGTTTTTCACACTGTTTGAGAATGTGGAATAACCAACTGCTGAAGCCTGTATGGTTTTTTCAAATAAATCTCCTGGTATTTTAAGTTCGAAAACTCCATCCATATTAGATGCTGCACCAATATATGATCCAAGAACTCCAATATTTGCAAAAGGAATCGGTTCATTATTGATTTCATTTGTAAGCTTGCCTACAATCCGGATTAACTTTGTTTTTTCTTCGTTGTTATCTTTCTGTGCCGTTGTTGAAAAAGACAAGGTAATGAGAGCAAGGAGAAGTACAATGTATTTTTGCATAAGTATGGGTTTGCTGATTTTTAGATAAATAAAAATTTAAGTTATAAGTAAGCTATCAATTCTCTTGCCACAAAAAGAAATTAATGCCAATATTTTCAGTTAATTATTACAAAGATATGTTTATGATAGATTTAGGAAAGAAAAAGAGCTTGTTTTCATGATAAAAAATGTTAATTTTTATGATATGAGTTTATTTTTTGTCGAATTAGAAATATCTTCGTTTACATTTAAGCTAATATTATGACCTGGCCAATTCGGTTTTGGTATAATAAATCTATTAACAAATAGTGATCCTATGAAAAAACAATTTCTTGTCCTGTCGATGCTTCCTTTTTTTCTTCTGTCGTGTGTTGTCTCCAAGAAAAAATATGAAGAATTAGAATATGCAAAACGCCGAAGTGATGCCAAAGTTGTTGCTCTCGATAGCGAGAATTCAAAAAAAAGCACGCAGATTACTGAGCTAAATTCCAAATTGGATCAAACATTGGCAGAGTACAATGAGATGAAGAATAGCATGTCGGAGAGTAATGCTATGAAAAATACAGAAATTGATGATTTGAGTACCGAATTAATGGGACTTGCTTCCGATACCACTGAACTTAAAGTTAAGTTGATGGAAACATTGGATAAATACAATTCCGCTTTGAATCTGAATGAGGAAAATAATTTGAAAATCTCTGGTTTGCTAAAACAAATTGAAGGGTTAAAATTGGAATCAGGCAAGCTGAGCCAGGATTTAAAGACTGCCAGTGTTGAAGCTGATTGGGAAAAGAAGAAGATTGAAACAGAAACACAAAAGAATAGAGATCTGATCTCAATGAAAGACAAGGAGATTGAAAGCCTGAAAGCTGAAATTAAAGAAAAAGATGGAAAGCTGAGCTGGTTAAGAAAGGTTAAAGATGAGAATGAAGCTGAAATTGAAAAATTGACCAATCAAGTTAAATTGTATAAGAAAGAATACGAGAAAGCAGTTGCTAAATAAGCTTTTTAAAAATCGAATATATATATGAAGGAGATGTGGGATCAGCGTTATGCTGAATCGAAATATATTTACGGCGAAAAGGCAAACTTGTTTTTTGTAACACAATTGCATCTTCTTAAGTCGGGAAGAATGTTATTGCCCGGTGAAGGAGAGGGGCGAAATGCAGCCTATGCTTCTCGTGCAGGATGGAAGGTTGATGCTTTTGATTACAGTAAGAAAGCTGTGGAGAATGCTAAAAGGTTTTTTGCAGAGCAAGAGGTTGATGTGAATATGTATTCTGAAAGTATATTAGACCATCCTTCAATTGAGGAAAAGTATGATGTTGCAGCTCTGCTTTATTTGCATTTGCCCTCACAAAAAAGATTTATCGCACATCGATTTGTTGCCGATTCGGTGAAGCCGGGTGGAGTAGTTCTAATGGAGGTTTTTTCGAAAAATCAGATTGGCCGTAAATCCGGTGGACCACCAAACGAGGATATGCTCTACGATCTATCAGAAATCAGAAGAGATTTTGAAGAATTTGACATCTTACTGTTGGAGGAGGTTGAAATCCATCTTTCAGAAGGCAAATTACATGAGGGGAAAGCGATGGTTGTGCGATTTGTTGGAAAAAAAAGAACATCTGGATATCTTGATTAATTAACTGTGAATATTTAGCTTTGTGCTCATGGAAATTTTATTGATAGCACTTGTGGGGATTGCGGGAATTGCATTGCTAACCACCTATTTAGGACAGCGTTGGAAATCAAAAAATGGAGGAGATGTGGAAAGTAAAATTTCTGCAGAGCCAATAGAAGAGTGTTGCGGTGCTCACGAGATTTGTGAAACCGATTTGATTAATAGGATGTCTGAGGAAATTATATATTACGAGGACGAAGAATTAGATGCATATAAGAGCTTTGAAGAGAATGATTTTAACGACGATCAAATTGATGAGTTTCGTGAGGTTCTTTATAGCTTAAAAGAAAATGAAATGGAAGGTTGGCTAAGAAGTTTAGAGCTTCGAAAAATAGAGTTGCCTTCTATAATAAAATCAGAAGTGGTTTTTATGCTTGTTAAAAATTGAAAGTAGTGTTGAAAATATTGATGGATTTGTTTTTTGTAAGTTTGTGATTTTCAATGTAAACTTTATTCGTACTTTCCTGTTTATCTGTTATTATTTTCTCCTGCAGGATAATACTAAAAAAGATGGCTTAGTTCATTATTAAATTCGTACCTTTGCGGCTCATAAATTTTATAGAATGAATTCATTTGAAAATCTTGGCCTTTCTGAGGCTATCCTAGGAGCTATCAAAGAGTTAGGCTTCGTAAATCCAACACCTATCCAAGAAAAAGCAATTCCAGTACTATTGGAAGGAAGATCGGATTTCGTTGGTTTGGCTCAAACTGGAACTGGGAAAACGGCGGCTTATGGTTTACCTTTGCTCGAACTAATCGAACAAGACGTAAAATTACCACAAGCTTTGATTCTATCCCCTACACGGGAATTGGGAATCCAAATTGCAGACGATTTAAGATTATTTTCTAAAAATATTTTGAATCTTAATGTTGTAAACGTTTATGGCGGTGCCAGCATTGATGATCAAATCCGGAAATTAAGAAGAGGAGCACATGTTATTGTTGCCACTCCAGGCCGTCTACTTGATATGATTAGACGTAAAGCAGTGGATCTTTCTAAAATTGAATATTTAATTCTTGATGAAGCAGATGAAATGCTTAACATGGGATTTAAAGAGGATATTGATGTAATTCTTTCTTCTACTTCTGAAGATAAGTTAACATGGTTGTTTTCTGCAACTATGCCTGCCGAAGTTCGAAGAATTGCTAAAAACTACATGACAGATCCTGTTGAAGTTACAGTTGGCAAAGCGAATACTTCGAATGTAAATATTGAGCATCAGTATTATTTAATGAATAATCGTGATCGATATAATGTTCTTAAAAGAGTAGTTGACTATTACCCTAATATATTTGGAATTATTTTTTGCCGTACCCGAAAGGAAACTCAGGAAGTAGCCGAATTATTAATGAAGGACGGATACTCAGCTGATGCTTTACATGGGGATCTTTCGCAGGTTCAGCGCGATAAGGTAATGAGAAGTTTTAAAAATAAAACTCTTCAGCTTTTAGTTGCTACAGATGTTGCAGCCCGAGGCATTGATGTTGACGATCTTACTCATGTAATTCATTACAACTTACCTGATGAGTTGGAATTTTACACGCACAGAAGTGGTCGTACAGCAAGAGCAGGCAGATCAGGTATTTCAATTGCCTTAATTACGCCGCGTGATGAACGAAAAATAAGAGATCTTTCCAAGAAACTAAATGTTGAATTTGCTCAGGTAAAGGTTCCTGGTGGTGAAGAAGTTTGTGAAAGGCAATTGCTTCACTTTATGAACCGTATTAAGGAGGTAGATATTGAAGAGAATAATATCGAAACATATTTTGAAGCTATTAACAGCGAATTAAACGAATTAAGCAGAGAAGATATCATTAAGAAGTTTGTATCTCTCGAGTTTAACCGTTTTATGGATTATTACAAAAATACTCCTGATTTGAATATGAAATCATCTACTCAAAAAAGAGCTCAAAGAGCAAGTGAGAGTAGTGATAGCAATGAAGATCGTATGTTTATTAATATTGGAATAAAAGATGGAATTGATGTCCCTCGTTTATTGACTTTAATTCACAAGCAATGTGGTGTTAGAGGAAAGAATATTGGTAGAGTAGATTTAAAAGGTGTATTCTCCTTCTTTGATGTGGAAAAAGAGTTTACTAACGATATTGTAAAAGGTTTTGCCGGAGCAGTTGTAGGGGGTAGAAGCATCCGTATTGAAGTGTCTGGAGATCGCCCAACGAGTGGAGGTGGCGATAGTCATAGAAAAGGCAGACCAAGAGGTGAAAGATCTGACAGATCTGGTTTTGACAGAGGTCGAGGAGGATCTGATCGCGGAGGAAACAAAAAAGAATCTTTCAGAGATAGAAAAAGGAAAACAAGTGATAGTCCGAGATATTCGGAAAGAAAGAAAAGGGAAGCGTAAGCTTCCTTTTTTTTTGCAGTTAATTTTGATCCGGTTTTTATATAGTAAGAATTATAATATATATAATCTTAAGTTTAGAGTAAAAAGGTAATGTTTTGATCAAATATATATTTTATATTCTGTTGATTTTATTTATTTTTATTCTAATTAAGGTGTTTTACACAATGTGTTATTGTAGTTTATGTATTAACTAAAATTTATGCTATGAACAAAAGGTACTTTAAAATTGTTTTGCTTCTATTCGCTTTATCGCTTCTGTCCCCAGTAGTAAGAGCTCAGAATGCAGATCAGAAATGGGGTGTAGGGCTCTATTTAAACTTTAATGATTATAAAGGGGATATTGCTAATGATTTTTGGGATTTAGGCAATTCGAAACCTTATCTTGGATCTGCAACCTTAGGTCGATATTTAAACCCTTCTTTTGACGCTGTCTTTCGCGTAAGTTACTTTAATGTAGAATCAGAAGGTGCTATCGGTAATTTTGATGCGTGGTTGTTTAATACCGATGTAAATTTAAAATATAAGTTCAATAATGGCTATTTTCTAAAAGAAAATGCAACACTTTCTCCGTTTTTAGTTGCAGGTTTAGGTTATACCAATGCAGATACTAAAGGCCGGGTTTTTGGTGGCGATTTTAATAAGCAGTATGATAATGTAAACTTTTATTATGCGGCAGGTTTAAATATTCAAATTGATGACAGATGGAGTGTTGCTTTGGAAACAGGAATTTATTATCCGATGAGTGATAGGCATGATGGTTATAAAAATAAAGAAAGAGAAGCTAAATCATACAACGATAAATTCATGCACAATACGATTGGTGTAATATATAATTTTGGAAAATCAGAGGATTCAGATGGTGATGGTGTGAGTGATCGAAAAGATGAATGCCCTAATACCCCTTCAGGGGTAGCTGTTGATAAAAAAGGATGTCCTTTGGATTCCGATGGCGATGGCGTGGCTGATTTCAAGGATGAGTGTCCAATGTTAGCAGGAGACCCATTATTGGCTGGTTGTCCTGATTCAGATGGCGATGGGGTTGCTGATAAGGATGATGCATGTCCTGATGTAAAAGGACTGGTTCTGTTTGCTGGTTGCCCGGATACTGATGGAGATGGTGTTCAGGATTCTGAAGATGCCTGTCCCCAAGTTAAAGGATTAAAAACACTTAACGGTTGTCCGGATTCAGATGGTGATGGAGTAACCGATGCAAAAGATAAATGTCCAAAAACGAAACCAGGTTATGTGGTGGATGTTATGGGTTGTGCGTTGGATAATGATAAAGATGGCGTTGTAAATGAGGAGGATAAGTGTCCGGAAATGGCAGGTACTGTTTCAAATTTTGGATGCCCTGAAATTGAAGCTGAAGTTAAAAAGGAACTTGAATTTGTGGCTAAAAATGTTCAGTTTGCTTCAGGGAAGGATGTGTTAACTCCAAAATCAAGAGAAATTCTTAATGAAGTTGTGCAGATTATGAATGATTACTCAGCTTATTCGTTAACTATTTCCGGTTATACTGACGACCAAGGAAAAGAAGAGATGAATCTTCTTTTGTCTGAAAAAAGAGCCAATGCAACCAAGCAGTTTTTAACCGAAAAAGGCATTGTGACTGAGCGAATTACAGCTAAAGGTTTCGGAGAATTAAATCCAATATCAACAAATGCTACAGCCGAAGGAAGAGCTTTAAATAGAAGAGTACAATTTGAATTAGTAATTAAATAATCACTTAAATATATTAAAAAAATGGATATGGATTTGGATGTTGTGTATAGTAAATCGGACCAGTTGTGGACAATGGCGTTAGAGTATACTCCTAAATTATTGTTAGCCTTAGTAACTTTAGTAATTGGATTGTGGATTATTAAAGCAATTGTAAAAGGTGTTTCTAAGGTGATGGATAAGAGGGATATGGATCCTACTTTGAAACCATTTGTGGTAAGTTTATTTGGGATTCTGTTGAAAGTTATGCTATTTATTACTGTAGTAGGAATGGTTGGTGTTCAGATGACCTCATTTATTGCAATTTTAGGAGCCGCAGGTTTGGCTGTAGGTATGGCTTTATCAGGAACCTTGCAGAATTTTGCAGGAGGAGTAATGATTTTAATTTTTAAGCCATTTAAGGTTGGTGATGTATTGGAAGCTCAGGGGTACGCTGGAGTTGTTCAGGAAATTCAACTTTTTAATACAATAATGCTTTCTTTTGATAATAAAACCATTATTATTCCAAACGGAGGTTTGGCAACAGGTTCTATGATAAACTATTCAACACAACCTACACGTCGGGTTGATATGAAGTTTGGAATTGGTTACTCTGATGACATTGATAAAGCAAAACAGATTTTGAATGGACTGCTGGCTAATCACGACTGTGTACTTAAGGATCCTGCGCATTTTATTGCGGTTTCTGAGTTGGCAGACAGTTCTGTTAACTTTACCGTAAGAGCATGGGTAAACGCAGCTGATTATTGGACCGTTTTCTTTTATATGCAAGAAACAGTGAAGAAAGAATTCGATAAGAACAATATCGGGATTCCTTTTCCACAACGCGATGTTCACGTTTATAATCATTAATAAACGAAGAGTATATTTCAAGGGAGACGAAAGTCTCCCTTTTTTATATAAAGTTGCCTGATATAAGTACAAATTGATGTATTATCAAGCAATGTATTTTCTATTTTTGTTGGGTAAACTTTAAAGATATTATGATGAAACTTACCAAAGGAAAAATAATTATTGGCTCAATTGTCATTGTGCTGTTTTTTATCTTCCTAATGCTTTCTGCAATTGTTAGATATTGGGTGAATAAGAATTCGGAAGAACTGATTGGGCGTAAGATTGAAATTTCAGAACTTCATTTTAACTATGCCAAGGTTTCGGCAAGAGTAAAAGGATTTAGGTTATATGAATTAGATGGAAACAGCAATTTTGTTTCTTTTGATGAATTGTATGTGAATATTAACCCTTGGAAATTATTGTCAGGAGAGTATTCTGTTAGTGAAATTTATTTGGATGGACTAAATGTATCGGTAATAAAGAATTTAGAGGGATTTAATTTTAGTGATTTGATAAAAGAAGATAATTCGCAAGCTGTTGATAGTACTAATTTAAAAGAGGACAATGAGCTTGTGAAGTTTGAAATTCGGAATATCGAAATTAAAAACGGGCACGTTAATTACCTTGATCAGGAAAAAGATAACAATATTGATCTCAAGAATATTAATATTGAATTACCTTTAATTGCCTGGAATAATGACAAATCAGAGATGGGTGTTAATTTTTCAATGGGAAAAACGGGGAATGTTTCTATCAATGCGGACATCGATCATTTTATAAAACGATATACTATTAATTTAGGAGTTACTTCTTTGGATATTAGCCCTTTTGTGGTCTATTTGAAAGATTACATGATGGTTTCAAAAATGGCAGGCTTGTTGGATACGAAGCTTAACATTAATGGCAGTATGAATGATTTCATGGATGTTTTTGTTAAGGGAGATGCAACTCTTCAAGAGTTCTCAATATATGATTCTGAGGAAAAACCATTTGTATCAGCGAAAGCTGCGAAAGTGGTTTTAGATTCATTGCATATTGGTTCTTCCCATTATGAAATAGGACGTGTTAGTATGGACTCGCCGGTTATTTATGCGGATTTATATTCTGATGACAGCAATTTCGAAAAGATATTTGAGCCCTACTTGAAATCAGACACACTTTCTGTTGACACTATTACTAAAGAGGAACTGGAATCTTCATTGTTTTATCAACTGGATACAATCGTTCTTACTAAGGGAGTTGTGAAATTTACTGATCATACATTAAATCGAAAATTTGTTTACGATTTGTATGACATCAATATTAATATGGGAACTGTTAATGCAGATGCACCGAAGATACCAGTTGCTTATTCAATGAATTTAAATGGAGGAGGAAAATCTTCCGGTTCTGCTGTTTTTAGTTTAAAAGACGCAACACAATTTAATATACGTGGAAAGATTGAAAGGCTTGATTTGATGAGCTTTTCACCATATACGGAGTTTTATATTGCAAGACCTATTACTCAAGGAGAGCTAACTTATGATTGTAGTCTGGATATGACTCCTGCATCGCTGAAAAATATGAATAAGATAAAAGTATCGGAATTCGATTTTGGGAATAAAACCAAAGATCCCAATACTATAAAGGCTCCGGTACGTTTAGCTTTGTATCTATTAAAAGATCAAAATGATCAGATTAAATTTGACTTGCCGGTTTCCGGGAATCCAAAAGATCCGGAATTTAGAGTAGGGAAAATTATATGGAAGACATTTATGAATTTTTTGGTGAAAACGGCCAGTAAACCATTTGGGTTATTGGGTAATTTAGTTGGATCAAATCCTGAAAGTATTGAAAAAATACCGTTTCATTTTTTACAGGATAGTTTGGATGCTGCACAGATAAATACTTTGGAAACAATTGCAGATATACTTAAGAAAAAACCGGATTTAAAATTTTCATTTTCTCAGGAAACAAATATTGGTGAAGAAAGGATTTTACTCGCAGTAAGAGAATGTGCAAACCGTTTTTTTCAATCAACAGCCATGGAGGAGAAGATTGTCCCGAATCTTCAATTAATGGAATGGGCAAATAACAGTCCGGAATTTAGAACCTATATTTTTAATCAGGATAAGTCGAATGTGAAACAATCAATTCAAGACAATTGTGTTGCCATAATCGGAGAACAGGAAATAAGTATTTTATTCGGGAAGCTTTATGAGAAAAGAAACCAGCTCGTTTCAAATCACCTGATTAATAATTTATTAGTAGATGTAAGTGCATTTGAAATGAAAAGGACTGATTTAAGAAATTTGTCTGAGGAACAACGTACTCCAAATTTTCGAATTGAGGTATCGTTACAATAATATTTAATGTGGATGATTATACTGATGCATAGTATCTTGTAAAACTAGGTGTTTTTTTATATGTTTGTTAAATCATGAATGAAGAAATAAATTTATATTTTATAACGAAGTGGAAGTCCCAATTTAAAAAGGGACTTCTCGAATATATTATTCTGCTATTGTTGCGGTCCAGGCCATGTTATGGATACGAGCTAATTAGTGAGATGAATCAATTTACATCACTCGAAATTGCTGAGGGTACTATTTATCCCTTATTGAATCGATTGAAGAAAGAAAAATTGGTTACCTCTGAATGGGCCGAAATGGATACAGGTATTCCACGAAAGTATTATAAACTTACCGAAGAAGGAACTGCTCATCTAATGGTGATGAGAGAATATGTTGATGCTTTAAACCTTTCGATTGAGAGGATCAAAGAAAGTGTTTAAATAACCAGAGAAATCATATAATTAGTAGGTGATGAAGAAGTATATTTTGTCCTTGGATCAAGGAACCTCAGTGTCGAAAGCAATAATATTTAATAAGGATGGAGAAATTGTTTCTTTGGTTCAAAAAGAATATGAACAATACTATCCCAAGCCCGGTTGGATTGAACAGGATGCCAAGGAGATTTGGTATTCTCAGGCATCAGTTGCAGAAGAAGTTTTGGAAAAAGCAGGCCTGACCGGAGCCGATATTGCAGGTATAGGTATTACGAATCAAAGGGAAACTACTATTATTTGGGATAAGGCAACTGGTCAGCCTATTTACAATGCAATTGTTTGGCAGGATAAACGTACTTCTCATATTTGTGATGAATTGAAGAAACGAGGTTATGCTTCTTTGATAAAAGCAAAGACGGGCTTAATTCTTGATGCTTTTTTTTCCGCAACAAAAATAAAATGGCTTCTCGATAATGTTGAAGGAGCAAGAGAAAAAGCAGAAAGAGGTGAGTTGGCTTTTGGTACCGTAGATAGTTGGTTAATATGGAAGCTTACCAAGGGAGAAAAGCATGTTACAGACGTGTCTAACGCAAGTCGTACAATGCTTTATAATATCCATGAATTGGAATGGGATCAGGAAATATTGGATATCATGAACATTCCCGCTTCACTGCTGCCAAAAGTATGCTCATCCAGCGAAGTGTACGGAAGTACAAAAAGATCGATGTTTGGGACTGATATACCAATTTCCGGAATTTGTGGGGATCAGCAGGCTGCTTTGTTTGGGCAGGTTTGTTTCGAGAAGGGAATGGTGAAAAACACTTACAATACGGGTTGTTTTATTTTAATGAATACCGGAGATCAGCCGGTTGAATCAAAAAACGACTTAATTACGACAATAGCCTGGAGTATTGGAGACAAGGTTACTTATGCACTTGAAGGAAGTGTATTTATTGGTGGTGCGGTGGTTCAGTGGCTCCGCGATGGTTTGGGTTTAATTCACTCCACCGAGGAAATTGAAATTCTTGCTCTTACCGAAAAGGATAATGGTGGGGTGTATATTGTACCTGCTTTTACTGGATTAGGAGCACCTTATTGGGATCAATACGCCAGAGGAACATTTTGGGGATTGAATATGGGAACTAGTATTGGTCATATTGCCCGGGCTTCATTAGAATCGATTGCTCACAGATCATCAGATGTATTGAAAGCAATGGAAGCAGACTCGGGGATGAAATTTAAACAACTTAGAGCTGGAGGGACTATGGTGAATAATACCTTACTTCAATATCAGGCTGATTTTTATGATATTCCTGTGGTTCAATCTAGAATTAAGGAGATTGCAGCATTGGGAGCAGCCTATCTGGCAGGATTGGGAGTTGGCTTCTGGAAAGATACAGATGAAATAAGAGAACATTGGAAGATAGCAAAGGAATTTAATGTTTTAATGGAAAAGGAAACTGTAGCGCACCATAAAAAATATTGGGATAAGGCAGTAAGCCGCTCCTTAAACTGGATTGATTCTGATGAATAAAATTTCTATTTTTTATAAAGAACGCCATACTTAATAAGTGTGGCGTTCTTGTTTTTAAGAGTTTATTTTTTTGGTTTTTTTAAGAAATTTAATATTTATTTAGAATTATAACTGATTTATTATTAGTGTTTTATTGGCTCGTGGTGGAATTTAGATTAAATAAGAATTAACAATTATAATACTACATACCTTGCAAAGCTAAGTATTTTATTTAGCTTTGTAAAGAAGGAATTATTAAAGGCTTTAGAAACATCTAAAATCACAATAATAATCCGCAGGAAGTAATACTTCCAATTTTTTTCACAAGAAACATAGCTATACTATGTACTGTGTATACAGATTTAATTTTTAAATGAAAATTATTTAGCAATGGAAGATCAGAGATTTAATTTGGAAGTAGGCGATCGCCTTTACGACTTTTTCCTCGACATTTTGGTGCTGCAAAAAAACAACTGTGTTCGTGATGAGGAAAATGTTTATGGAAGTATTTGGGAGTTTTGGGAAAAAGAACTTTAGTAGTTCAGATTAGGAATAAACTATTTATTGAGCTGTTATGGAAAGAGATAGGATGATTAGGGAAATTGAAAAATTGGATCAGAAGTGGGATGTTATCATTGTAGGTGGTGGTGCTTCAGGTTTAGGTGCAGCTATTGAATCTGCAACAAGGGGATATAAAACCTTGCTTTTGGAACAAGATGATTTTGCTAAAGGAACATCGAGCAGAAGTACCAAGTTGGTACACGGAGGAGTTCGTTATCTGGCACAAGGAAATATTTCTCTTGTATTGGAAGCGCTTCGGGAGAGAGGTTTAATGAAACAAAATGCTCCTCATCTTGTGAAAGATCAATCATTCATTATTCCTAATTATACTTGGTGGGGAACTCCTTACTACACATTAGGACTTACCATGTATGATTTAATGGCAGGGAAATTAAGTTATGGTCGTTCTTTACCTTTTTCAAAAAAGCGTACGTTAAAATATATTCCAACCTTACAAGAAAAAAATCTTTGTGGTGGTGTTGTTTATCACGATGGTCAATTTGATGATGCTCGATTAGCGGTTAACTTGTGTCAAACATTTGTAGAAAATGGCGGTGTTGCTGTAAACTACATGAAGGTAGATGGATTAAAGAAATTCAATGGGAAAGTAAATTCTGTATTGGTAACAGATATGGAAAGCGGTTCCAGATACACCTTGGAAGCGAAGGTTATTCTAAATGCTACAGGTGTATTTGTTGATGAAATCATCAAGATGGATGAACCTAAAGCAAGAGATATAGTAAAAGTTAGTCAGGGAGTTCATTTGGTGTTGGATAAGGAGTTTGTTCCTGGTGATCATGCTATAATGATTCCAAAAACATCTGACGGACGTGTGCTTTTCGCAGTGCCTTGGCATGGTAAGGTGGTAGTTGGTACAACTGACGTACAAAAGGATTCTGCAGAATTGGAACCAAGAGCTTTGGAAGAAGAGATTAATTTTATTTTAGAAACAGCAGGAAGATTCTTAACAAAACCGCCAAAAAGATCTGATGTAAGAAGTGTGTTTGCAGGCTTAAGACCTTTAGCAGCACCAAGTGGTGAGGGCAAGAAAACCAAAGAGATTTCGAGAGGACACAAAATTGTAGTTTCAAAATCAGGAATGGTTACAATTACCGGAGGTAAATGGACTACCTACCGCCAAATGGCAGAGGATGTTATTGATACTGTAGCAAAAACAGGTAAACTTCCGGAAAAGAAATCGATTACCCGTGATTTGAAAATACATGGCTATAAGAATGGCGTTGATTTGAAAAATCCAATGTCTTTCTATGGTTCTGATGAGGAAAAAATCTTAAATCTTGCAAAAAAAGAAACCGGACTAAATCAATATTTAAGTGAAAAATTGAAGGTAATTAATGCTCAGGTAGTTTGGGGAGCAAGACACGAGATGGCCAGAACGGTTGAAGATATATTATCCCGTAGAACAAGATGTTTGCTTTTGGATGCAAAAGAAAGTGTTTTGATGGCTCCTAAAGTTGCTGAATTGTTGGCCAAAGAATTAGGGTACGACAAGCAGTGGGAAGAAGATCAGGTTAAAAAATATAGTGAGTTAGCATCTCGATATATATTACAATAATTAGTAATTGAGGAAGTGGATTTGCGGTGAGAAGTTAGCAGTACTTCGGAAATTAAAAAGGTACTGCTGTAATTGTTAGGTATAATAATATTAATCAGTTAGTTTTTGGCACAAAATTAACTCAGCGTAAATCCACTTACATTTTACACCAGGAAGAAAGGTGGTTATTCTTGTCACCTTTCTTCCATCCTCTAAAAAGAAAAATTTGCAGAGCTTTTGATAGATTGAAAAAGGGAAGTTTTAAGTGGGATTTTTTTTACAATGTTGTTGCAATCGATTACAGAAATTAAAGTATACTGATAAAATGAAGAAGTGGATAAGATATTTGTTGTGCCATACTATTTTGATTAGCAGTATTGTAGTTGGATTTTTTTGTTTTGAGTGAATAACGCAATCGATTTAATTAAATAATAAATGAACTAAATACAATATTTAATTGAAATGAAAATTCGTATTTCATTCTATGCGATCCTTATAAACAATACGAACTGATAGAAATCTATAAAACCGGATTGTTATCTATTGATAAGCTTACTATTAAATTGATAATTAAATAACACAATAACCCAAAATTAGAATTAATATGAAAGACAAGTTTATTTTAGCACTTGACCAAGGAACTACAAGTTCTCGTGCTATCGTTTTCAACAAGAAAGGCGAGATGATTAGTACTGCGCAAAAAGAGTTTACACAAATTTTTCCTCAGCCAGGATGGGTGGAGCATGATGCAAACGAAATTTGGTTTACTCAGGCAGGTGTAGCAGCAGAAGCAATTACTCATGCGGGTGTTGATGGTAAAAGTATTGCCAGTATTGGTATTACCAACCAGAGAGAGACAACTGTTGTTTGGGATCGTGAAACCAGTGAGCCAATTTATAACGCAATTGTTTGGCAGGATAGAAGAACTTCAAAATATTGTGATGAATTAAGAGCTGCCGGACATGCTGATATGATTCAGGATAAAACAGGATTGATTATTGATTCGTATTTCTCAGGAACGAAAGTGAAATGGATTCTTGACAATGTTGAAGGTGCCCGTGAGAAAGCAGAAGCTGGTAAGTTGGCATTCGGGACTATAGATAGCTGGTTGATCTGGAAATTAACAAAAGGCAAAGTTCATGTAACTGATGTAAGTAATGCAAGTAGAACCTTGCTATATAATATTAACACTCTTAAGTGGGATACTGAAATGTTAGAGCTGTTAAATATCCCTGGAAGCATGTTGCCGGAAGTTAAGTCTTCTTCTGAAATTTACGGATATACAACTTCCACATTATTTGCTCATAAAGTACCTATCGCAGGTATTGCTGGTGACCAGCAGGCTGCAACTTTCGGTCAAATGTGTATAGAGCCGGGTTCTGTTAAGAATACTTATGGTACAGGTTGTTTCATGCTTTGTAATACAGGAAATAAGCCGGTAAAATCTAAAAATAACTTGCTTACAACTATTGGATGGAAAATTAATGGCGAAACTACATACTGTCTGGAAGGAAGTATTTTCATGGGGGGTGCAATTGTTCAGTGGTTACGCGATGGATTAGGTATTATTAAATCATCTGCAGATGTTGAAGCATTGGCTACTTCAGTAAAAGATAATGGTGGTGTATTTATGGTTCCTGCTCTTACAGGTTTAGGAGCTCCACATTGGGATCAGTATGCCAGAGGAACAATTGTGGGTCTTACAAGAGGTTCAACCGCTGCTCACATTGCAAGAGCTGCTTTGGAAGGAATCGCTTTCCAGGTAATGGATGTTTTGAAGTCGATGGAAGCTGATGCTGGAATCGAAATTAGAGAGCTGCGCGTGGATGGTGGTGCCGCAATTAACAACTTGTTAATGCAATTCCAGTCGGATGTACTTGATGCACCGGTTTATCGTCCTAAGACTCTTGAAACAACTGCTTTGGGGGCAGCTTACTTAGCTGGTTTAGCAGTAGGATATTGGGATGGTATAGATGATATTAAAAATCAATGGCAGATGGATCGGAAATTCGAACCTACAATGGCTAAAGACGAATCTAAAAGACTTATTTCCGGTTGGAATAAAGCTTTAGGACGTTCTAAGAATTGGGATATCGATGAGTAAGCTTAAATAGAAGCTATTTGAATTAATATCAGATTTGTGATGGATAGATTGGAGGAAAAGAAACAATCTGGTATTTTCTTTTTTAATAACAAAACCTGTTTAATATTTTATATTATGAATGAATTTATTGCAGAATTTTTAGGAACAATGCTGCTAATTTTACTAGGTAATGGTGTAGTAGCGAATGTGGTATTGAATAAAACAAAAGGAAATAACAGTGGTTGGATAGTTATCACTTTAGGTTGGGGATTAGCGGTATTTACTGGAGTTGCAGTTGCAGGTCCAGTTTCAGGAGCACATCTTAACCCTGCTGTTACTATTGGTCTTGCAGTTGCAGGTATGTTTGCTTGGTCGAAGGTTGGTCTTTTTATTGCAGCACAAATGCTGGGTGCGGCTATGGGAGCATTTTTGGTTTGGTTAATGTACCGCGATTACTTTAATGCGACAGAAGATGGTGGAGCGAAATTAGCTTGTTTCTCTACGGGGCCAGCTATCAGAAACCTTACCAGCAATGCAATTAGCGAAATAATAGGAACGTTTGTATTGGTGTTCGTAATCTTTTATTTAGCAGGTCCATCGTTGCAAGCTTCAGGAATTGAAGGTGCTAAAATTGGATTGGGAACTTTGGGTGCTTTACCTGTTGCTCTGTTGGTTGTTGCTATAGGTCTTTCACTTGGCGGAACTACAGGATATGCAATTAATCCGGCAAGAGATTTAGGTCCAAGAATTATGCACGCAATTCTTCCAATGGATAATAAAGGAACAAGTGATTGGGGATATTCTTTGATCCCAATTGTAGCACCAGTATTGGGAGCTGTAATTGCGGCAGTACTTTTCATGTCTTTATAATAAAATTAACCACTACAAAAATTAACCTGTCTGATGAGATTTGGAATACATGCTAATCCAAATCTTATCAGAAACTAATTCAAATTAAGATGAAAAAAATTACATTCAAACTATCAGCATTATTAGTTCTGATGATAATAACGGCTTCAAACCTTACTGTTAACGCACAAGGTAAAGTAGAAGTAAGTCCATCGGTAACTACCCGTCACTACTGGAGAGGTATTATGGTAAGTAATACTGCTAACTTCGAAATGGATATGGCATATACCAATGAAAATTTTACTTTTGGAGCATGGGGTGGATATGCATTTGACAATACTTATTCAGAGTTCGATTTTCACGTAGGATATAAGTTTAGTGATCATTTTAATGTTGCAGTTTGGGATTTATTCGCAAACAGAGACAGAGCTTCTATCGACGATTACAACTATCTTGATTTGGACAAAAGCACAACAAATCACTTGATTGATGCGAGTTTCAATTTCTATGTAACAGATAACTTTCCGTTAAGTGTTAGTTGGAGTACAATGCTTTATGGTCGCGATTTGGATGCAAACGGAGATCAGAACTACTCAACCTATGTAGAGTTTGGCTATCCAGTAAAAATTGGAGGAGAGACAGTTTCTTTATTTGCAGGTCTTAATGCATTTGAAAATCAGGTTTACGGAGAGAGCTTTGGTTTCGTAAACATTGGAGCTTCTGCTTCAAGAACAGTAAAAATTACCGAGAATTTTTCTTTGAATACATGGGCTAAGATCGGTATTAATCCACAGGCAGAAACTGCTAACCTTATTTTAGGTATCGGTTTCTAAATTAGAACTAATTATCAGAATATATTCTGATTAAATATAGGTTCATAAATTAATTAACGATCAACATTAAAATCCCGCATCCTTTTGGAATGCGGGATTTTTTTGTTACCAAACAATCTCTTTGTACTCAACAGTTTCGCAGTTGATGTTTGATCCATCAGCGACTGAAGAATTTTCAAATTCATAACCAAATACACCTAGCCAATAAGTTTTTCCGGCGGTTAATTGAATATTGTATGCCCAGTTTTTTGAGTTTTGATTAAACTTATATTCTGTTGCTGATATTCGATCAGAAATGTAATAAGACAATCCATCTTTCTCGACCATTAATTTTACCACATAAGTATCGGCATGATTCAACTCATTCCACTTAATTTCGAAAATATGGCCTTCTTTAGTATAGGTAAAATCAGTAATAACCATTGGGTCAATTCTCGAATCCAAAAGTTTATCCTGAGTTTGGATTGTTTCTTGTTTTGTAGAGGTTAATTTAAATTGATAAATACCATTGGCTACATCATCAGTTGAATAATCTGCAGCATTAGGAAGTAGTCTAAACACTCTTTTATCAGCAGAATAATCACTTAAATTGTAATCCGGCACTTCTGATACAGGACTTTCAACTGATGTTAAGGATAAATTTTCATTCGAGTAAGAATAAAATACCGGAGCATACTGAGTTTCATCACCAACTTTAATGCAGCGCACAAATACATCGCCAGCACCATTAAATTGAACATCTTGAATATCGTTTGTGTCACATGCAGACAGTAATGATATGGATATTAATAATAGAAGGCTAATTTTTAACTTTTTCATTTTTAAATAAATATTAAATTAATATTTCTGTTGACTTATCTTTTTGATGAGTAAAAATGAAATTGGTTGCTTTTGGAGGTGTTATTTTTTACATTTATTTTGAAGATCTAAGGAGTGGAGATGAGGATCAAATATTTAAAAAAAGCTTAAATTTAACGCAACCTATTTGTAATTACTGCAACTAACAGACAAATCTGTTTTGCGCTAAACCACGAAAGAAGTTGGAAAACCATCTGTTGGATCAAATCATAAAGGATTGCATTAAGGGAAAATCGAAAGCTCAAGAATTTCTCTATGTAGAATTTGCCTCTAAAATGTTAGGGGTGAGTTTGCGCTATTCCAAAGATTTGGCCGAGGCTGAAGACACTTTGCAGGATGGGTTCATTAAAATTTTCCAGAATATTAAATCTTATCAGTTTAAAGGATCATTTGAAGGATGGATGAGGAGAATAATAGTGAATACCGCACTCGAAAAATTTCGAAAAGCAAAGAAAATTCAAGTTGTTGATGAGTTTCTTGAGATAGAAGATGATGGAGATGAAAACTATTCCGAATTGGATATTTCTTTAGATGTTTTGCTTAAAATGGTGCAGGAATTACCCGATAGGTATCGAATGGTATTTAGCTTATATGTTTTGGATGGATATCCGCACAACGAAATTGCTGAAGTGATGAATATTTCAGTTGGAACGTCAAAATCTAATTTGGCTCGGGGAAGAGCTATTTTAAAACAAAAAGTAAATGATTACTTAAGTGTGAAAGAGAATAATTTGAGAGTATGCTAAAGGACAACAAACATATGGATAGTCTTTTTGCCGAGGGATTAAAAAATCTGTCAGTTTCTCCGAACCCTAAAGTGTGGGAAGGAATAAACAGTCAGCTGATGGTAGCAAAGAAGAAGAGGTTGTTTGCTATTTACATGTGGACAGGTGTTGCTGCGTCAATTCTTTTGCTCTTGGCTATAGGCAATCACTATTTTAGTGGGCAGTCAAACTACAACATGCAACTAAATACTCTTTCTGAAAATAGTACATCATTTCAAAATGATTCTGTGCGAAACTTCGATCAGCAAATAGATTCCAAAACGAATAGTTCAACTAAAAAGGAATTAACCAATAATGCGAATACTTCAGATGAATTGTATGTGTCTGAAAATGAGCAAGAGGAAATAATGATTGCAGATAAAGTATCTCATAAACCGAATTTAGAGGATGCGAACTCACCGGAAATATTTAACAATGGAAATACAAGCAGTCTGCTTAGTAAGTTTCCAGATTCTAATGGTACGGAAATTAGAGCATCGAAATTAAACACCGCATTTCTATCAAACGAAAAAGATTTGGCCTTTTTGGATAGTGAATTTGTGAATGGATTGATGAATCGAAAAACGGAGGAAAAGCTTTCGAATTTCGAGTACGATCCTCCCTCTCAGTTAGTTCCAAATACGAGTCAATTAGCCAAGCAACAGGATTTAGTACTTTTAGCGGATGAAATACAAATTCAAAAAAATATTTTGGCAATTGAGCAATTGGGGCATGATAAAAACAAAGAAAACAGATGGTCAATAATAGGTCAGGTTTCGTCTAGTTATTCTTCTTATTCGGGCGATAGTAAAGGTGGTAATGCAGGCTCTGGAATTTGGAGTGTTGGAGGAGGAGCTAAGGTGAATTATGCCATGAATGAGAAATTGGCTGTGCAAACCGGAATAGTTTACAACCGCTTTGGTCAGGATATGAGTGCTCGCGGTGGAAGCCGGGATGCCCTTATGTATGCCGATCCAATTTTTGGATCTGATGAAAATTTTGTGAATAATGAGGTTGTATTAACACGAACTTATCCGGAACACACAGCAGCAGGACCAATAAAATTAAGTGGAGGTAGTAATTTACCTATGACTGCAGCATCCGGCGAAAAAATTTCAAGTTCTTATTCTCCATCTTCTTCGGAAGATTTAATTCAAAGCTTTAAGTCGATAGAAATACCTCTTTTAATGCGTTACAATCTTATTCAGAAGAGAGTAGGGATGTTCGTTTCGGGTGGATTAAGTGCCAATATGATTGTTGGAAATGGTGTGTATGACCAATCACAGGGAAATAAAAAGATAGGGGAAATTGATGGCATTCGTACAACAAACTTCAGTTCTCAGTTTAGTTTTGGTTTGGAATACAGGCTGAACTCAAAACTTCAAATTGGTTTAGAACCTTCGGTAAAATATTATCTGAACTCTATTAACACAAGTAATCAGTATGATTACAAGCCATATTCAATTGGCATCTTCACTGGTATTCGTTACGATTTTTAAAGTGAAACAAAAACCACTGGAATTTCCAGTGGTTTGTATTTTATTGTTGCAAAGTGATTTATTCAGGAATTTGCTGACTTAAGCAATGTAAAGTTCCAAAACCCCAAATTAAATCAATAGCGCTGATGCCTATTATTTCTCTGTCGGGAAAACAATCGGCTATAATCTGCAATGCAATTCGATCTTTACTGTCGTTGAACGTAGGAACAAGAACGCAACGGTTTAAAATTAAAAAGTTAGCATAACTTGCAGGGATTCTAATTCCATCGAATTCTAATTTGCCAGGCATTGGCAATTCCACAATATTAGGTTGTGTACCATCTTCCAGTCTGGCATTTTTTAACCGCGTAAGGTTATCCTGCAAAGGCAGATAATTTGCATCCTCTTTGTTCGATTCAACAACCGTAATAATGGTATTTTGGTTAACGAAACGGCACAAATCATCAATGTGTCCATGCGTATCGTCTCCGTTGATTCCATTTCCCAGCCAAATGGTGTTGGTGATTCCTAAATATTCTTTAAAAACAGCTTCGTAATCTGATTTGGTAAAGTCAGGGTTGCGAACCTGAATTTCAGGGTCGAGTAAACATTCCTCAGAAGTTAAAAGCGTTCCTTTGCCATTGGCGTCAATAGCTCCACCTTCCAAAACTACAGGTTTGCCTTTATACATAGCCTGTGTTACAGGAAGATTAAGAAAGGAAGCCAATTTTTCAGGGACAGGTTTGTCCAACTGGAAATTTTTATATTTCGCCCAGCCATTAAAATTGAAGTTTAATGCTTCTCGTGAATCGGTTCCGTTTTTTATAATAATCGGCCCGGAATCGCGCATCCAACTCCGATTTGTTTTGTGCAGCAGATAATCGATGTTGGCAAGATTTACATGAGCCGTTGTAAGCATCCTGCTTACTTTTTGTTTTATTTTTTCATTGGCCACTACAAGCACAACTTGCTCAATGCCGGCAACTTTCTTAATGAATTCTATAAATGCCCACTGTATGGCCTGATATTTTCCAGGCCAATCGTTCCCGTTGTGCGGGAAACAAAGAATAATGCCTTGTTGTTTTTCCCATTCAGCCGGGAATCTTCTGTTTTGTGCGCTCATAATTAATCAATTGCTCTTTTGGTAATTTCTCCGAATGCATCAATTCTTCTGTCTCTGAAAAAAGGCCAGTTTTGGCGAACATTCTCTTGTAAATCCAAGTCGACTTCAGCAATTAATATTTCTTCTTTATCGTGAGAAGCCTGAGCTAATATTTCACCTTGCGGACCGGCAATAAATGACCCCCCCCAGAAGATAATCCCATTTGTGTCGGGAACATATTTTTCCAATCCTATTCGGTTTGCTGCAGCAACATAAATTCCATTTGCAACAGCATGACCTTTCATTACATTCATCCATGCGCCGTGTTGTTTTTCTCCAAACTCTTCAACTTCGTGCGGCGCCCAACCAATTGCAGTAGGGTAGAATAAAATTTCGGCTCCTTTTAGGGCAGTTAATCTTGCCGCTTCAGGATACCATTGATCCCAGCAAATTAAGGTTCCTATTTTGCCCTTACTGGTATTTATACTTTTAAAGCCTAAATCTCCTGGAGTAAAGTAGAATTTTTCGTAGAAATGGGGATCATCCGGGATGTGCATTTTTCGGTACAAGCCAGCTTCCGATCCATCGGTATCAATAATATATGCGCTGTTGTGATAGATGCCTGGCATTCTTTTTTCAAAAAACGGAACAATGATCACTACCCCCAGCTCTTTTGCCAAAGCACTAAAAGCTGTAAATGACGTGCTGTACAAAGGTTCTGCTAAGGCAAAATTGTCAACATCTTCACTCTGGCAGAAGTAATGACTACTGTATAGTTCTGGTAATGAAATTACCTCTGCTCCTTGTTTCGCAGCTTCTCTCACCCAGCTTAAACATTTTTTCAGGTTGTTTTCCGGTATGTCATTTAGGTTAAGCTGAATAACCGATACTTTATATTTTCTTTTCATCGTCTTTACTATTTCGGCATAAAAATAGTTTTTTTTATAAAGGACAAGATAAAAAGGCGACAAAAATTTAAAATTTTGCATTGTAAATAAAAAGTGAGGCGAAGAAAAATTCAGATTCTTACCAGCACTTAAAGAATCAGCAAAGAGAAGCTAAAGTCTGTTTGAATTCTATTGTCACTTTAAATATGTGCTCACTGCATCATTTCCTGATATGGCATAAGACTTTAGTACTTTGACCGCTCATTAATTGGCATTCGAATTGTTTCTTAATTATTGAAAAGAATTCGGATTTTCTGAAAGTCTCATTTTTATTGGGGTTGAAAAGAGTTGTGAATATGTTTTCCCTACATAAATGTAGGATATGGCTCGGGAATGTTAACAAAAATGTAAAATCAAACCATATGTCGATAGGAAATGCAATAAAATTCATGAAAAACGCGGATCGCGATTCCAGTTTTCGGAAATCGCTTTACAAATTAAATGGAATTATGGAATTTAGAAAGTTTCAGATTGTTGAGGATTTGGAGTTTTCGGATGCCGAATTTGAAGATGCTTTTAATCATTTACATTCTGAATGCCAGTTTGCCGAGCAGGCCGACAAACTTTTTAATTTAAAACATCTATTTGAATTAATCATTTGTGATACGAAATAATATGTTTATGAGTACTATATATCGGGAATTAACAAAAATAAAAGAGTTGATTGAAGAGCTGGGATTTACAATCTCTTATCCTTATGATGATTTGTTGTTTGTAGACTGCAATGCTTTCTTGATTCAGTTTGACGATGCGAATTTAAATTCTTTTTTTCTGCACTTTAATGATCATTTGTCACAGGAAGTTCAGACTGAGTTAAAGAATAGAATTACGAGTTCTTCCTCTGAAAAGGGCTTGAAAATTAATCCGAAAGGGCAGTTTCAGTTAAAGCAAAAAGAAGGGCGCGACAACGAAGTGGAATTAAAATTTATTCCTTGATTGTGTAGTATTCTTCTCAATTCGCTAGAGGAGTTATTGTTTGTATGCAGCAAAAAGTCCCCTAAGAGATTTAGGGGTGAAAAATAAATGCGATTTATTATTATTCTCCAATTTACCAGAAGATCGTTGTCTGTTGTTTAAAAATATAAATGGCCATCTGATGCAGATGACCATTGTATTATAGCACAAATAAATATTGAATTAAGAGAATTCCAACCATGAACTTCCGTCTTGATATTCATCAACACTTGTAATTTTACTGCTGTTGTGGTAAGAATAGATTAGATTACTGATGTCTTGCTGAAGAGAAGACAAACAGTTTTCAATTAAATCTTTTCGGAATCCTTTTTCAGCAAGGTCAATTACTAATCCTGCTGATACAATTCTACCTATGGCTCTTCCCAGATCAACTAATTTACGTTGAGGTAAATCGGTGTTTAAAGAAAAATCAGTTTGTTTTTTAAAGAATTCGGATGCTTTAGTCGTTAAATCGAAGTTTTTCAGAAATTGAAACAGGTTGAATTCCTTTTTCTTTTTCATTAGTTTGATTACCATTTCTGAAATTTGAGTGTAGAGCATTTCATTTGCTCCTTCAAAAATTTGAAACGGACGACTATCCACAATTCCTCTGCCTCCAATGTGACTAAGTCGATAGCCTTTTGCGCCAGATAACTGAACCAGTGTTTGGGCAGATTCCTGCATTAAATCAGTCACAATGGTTTTTACACTATTGGCCTCAATTCCATCTGCCGAAAGATCATTTTCGATGCTGCTTTTTGTGCTGCTTCGAGAGCAAAATGCCGAGCATATTGTGAAAGCACTCTGAATTTTAGAGATTTGAAATTGTACCTGATCGTAAGAGATTAAACTTTTGCCGCCAACAATTCTATTTTTACATTGATTCAAAGCTTCATCCATTAGTCTTTTAATAAAACCAAGTCCCATACCCGGAAATTGCATTCTGCTGCGGTGCAAAATATCAAGCATCATTTTAATTCCAGTTGTTTCAGGATTTAATTTGAAGTTTTTAGGAATTTGTAAATCGAGCTTATTTTTGCCGTAAGGAATCATATACAAACCAAGATTGTCATAGTATTCTTCAACAACGACTTGTTGGTTTTTTTGAGTTACATCGCAAATGAAAAAATCGATATCTCTGCCAAGTTGTCCATCCTGTTTTTGATGACGTGATGTAATTAACCAATAATCTGCTAAACCGGTTAGTCCCTGCCAATGTTTCGTTCCTTTAATATGAAAACGATCGTCTTTCTCTGTGAATGAAGTTTGCATATTTAAAGCACCACTTCCATGATCAGGTTCAGTAATCATTAAACCGCCCATATTTTGTTTGGTAAGGAAGCGTTGAAAAATATCTTTTTTTACGATCTCATTTGCATATTTGGCCACAGGTTCAAGAAAGAGACCTATATTAATTCCAAAGGTCAGCGATAAAGGAAGAGATTCATATGCAGCAGAGGCTAATATGCCCAGACATTCTTTTACTTTAATACCTCTACCTCCATAATTTTCAGGAATTGCAACGGAAAGTGGGTTTCCTGACATAACTTCTCTCATTACCAAAGGAGGCAAACCTCTTTGCGAACTAAATTTGTTAATGTCATCCCGTTCGTGAAAAACAGATTTAAGAGTCTTTTCAAAAGCCTGTATGTATTCAGAAAAATTTGTACTCATGTTTTTTGTTTGGTTAATTTATTCTACTTCAAAAGGAAGTAGGTTATTTGGTTTAAATCCACAATTTGCTTGTGGTAATAGTTGCCACTTATTTTAATTGGGATTTAGACGGAATAAAAATAAGCTAAATAAATGGATTTAAAGACTCACATGTCTTTTAATTTCGTTTCTCTAAATTGAAAAGGAGGCATTTAGGAGGAATATGTCAGTCTTTATTTCTGCAGGAGTTATTTTTTCATTGGTATTTATGAATATTATTCTAAATACCGGAACTGGTTTTATTAAGAGAATGATTTTAGCTATTGCTATAAAATTGTGTTTTTTTAGTTTTTTACGTATATTCGTTCCGTTAACGAGCACGGATTAATTTATTCTTTTTGAGTTTTTTAAATTAAACGATAATACTCCTTGTTTTTAGAGCATAATGTCTGTTGTGTTGTATGTATATGTGTTTGTTTTCAAAATTTAATTATAGCTTATTTTAGTTTTTTTGACCTAATCCGTTAACGCGCACAGTGTGTGGTGTTTTTCGAATGATTTTTTACAGGATGAAAAAAAAGAGGTGTTTGTCTTGAGTTTTAGATTTAAATGATAGTAGGAATTAGCAATGAATAAAAAAGTAATCACATTCGGAGAAATCATGTTGCGATTGGCAACACCTGATTATAAACGTTTTTTGCAAAGCAACACATTTAATGCTACATACGGTGGTGGCGAAGTGAATGTATCTGTGTCATTAGCTAACTTTGGAATACCAACGGCTTATGTTACTCGCTTGCCCAACAATGATGTTGGAAAATCTTGTAAATCAACCCTTAATAAATTTGGTGTAGATACGCGCTATATTGTTTTTGGCGGGGAACGTTTGGGTATTTACTTTCTGGAAACAGGCGCTGTGGCCAGAGGTTCTAAAGTTGTTTATGATCGCGCCAATTCGGCATTTACCGGATTTACAAAAGGCATGATTGATTGGAATGATATATTTCAGGATGCGTGCTGGTTTCATTGGACGGGTATTACGCCTGCTATTTCTTCAGGTGCTACCGAGTTGCTGATAGAAGCACTTACGAAAGCGAACGAAATGGGAATAAGCGTATCTTGTGATGTAAATTACCGAAGCAAGCTTTGGAAGGAAAACAATAAGGTGGAAGAAGTAATGCCTGCCTTAATTGCTAAAACAAATGTGCTGATAGGAAATGAGTTTGATGCAGGTAAAGTTTTGGGTATTCAAACCAATTTATCCGCTGATGCTGAGTATTCAAATGAAACTTTTGGTACTGTATCCAAACTTTTGATGGAAAAGTACCCAAGGCTTGAAAAAATTATAACCACACGAAGAGGAACCATTAGTGCTAATCACAATAGTTGGATGGGGATCATGTTCGATGGAAACCAGGTATTGGAATCTTCAACTTATCAAATGACTCATATTGTCGATCGTGTAGGTGGAGGGGATGCTTTAATGGCTGGATTAATTTATGGTTTTCTTACTTATCCCAACAATCCTCAAAAAACAATTGATTTTGCTGTTGCATCCTCATTTTTGAAGCATACGATTTCAGGTGATGCTAATGACGTTAGTGTGGAGGAAGTGGAACAGTTGATGAAAGGGGACTTGGGCGGTAAAATTGATTGGTAGTAAAATCTTCTAAAAAACATTATTGTTTCCAAACATATTGATCTTAAATCAGTAGGGGCATCATTCTTGTTCATTTTGATTAAAAACAAAAAGACTCATCAAGAAATTGGTGAGTTTCTTGTGAACGCGGAGGTATATTTCCCGTCCTTTGTGATGAACTTGTTTCGAACCCTAATTAGATTCTCATCCCTGAATTCGTATTGATTTTAGTACATAAAAAAAACTCATCAATTTCTCGATGAGTTTCTAAGTGAACGCGGAGGGATTCGAACCCCCAACCTCTACGGCCGTAACGTAGTGCACTATCCAGTTATGCTACGCATCCTTTTCCTTTTTAAGGCGGTGCAAATATAGTTATTTTTCTTTTCATACTGCAAGCCTATGTTTAAATATTACGAAAAAAAAATATTTTTGTTTAAATAAATAGGTAAAACAAAAAACTCACCAATTTCTTGATGAGTTTTCGTGAACGCGGAGGGATTCGAACCCCCAACCTCTACGGCCGTAACGTAGTGCACTATCCAGTTATGCTACGCATCCATGATTACCTCGGTAATGCGGTGCAAATATAGATAAATTTTACATTTTGAGTCTATAAATAGGAGTCTTTTTTTAATAAAAATGAAACTTCAGAAAGAAGCTGGTATTAAAAAACTCTAAATCTTTTAGTTAGGATTTTAGTTAAGGATAAAAAAAACTAAATTTACTTTGTTCATGATTATTTTTTCATTGAATCAAGTATAATGCTTAAGGTTTTGTACTTTTGTTATGTAAAACCATATAAATAAATGATATAATGAAGAAGTTTCTAAAGTTTTTTGGAGGATTTGTAGTCTTACTTTTAGCGCTGCTAATCATTTTACCCTTTTTCTTTAAAGATAAGATAATGGAGCGGGTAAAAACCGAAATTAATAATACGATAGATGCTAAGGTAGAAATAGGAGATTTATCATTATCGATGTTTAAAAATTTCCCAAACCTTTATGTTGAGCTTGAGAATGTAACTGTTGTTGGCAAAAATGAATTCTCAACTGACACTTTGGCTTCAGTTGGTAGTTTATATACTGCAGTTGATTTGGGTTCAGCGTTGTCCGGCACTCAAATAAAAGTTGGGGCAATTGTGCTGGCCAACGCAAAAGTAAATGCTGTTGTTTTGGAATCGGGAAAAGCAAATTGGGATATTGTAAAAGAATCTGATGAGGCAGTGGTGGAAGAGGAGACTGGCGAGGTTTCTGATTTTAAAGTGATTTTTGAAGAAGTACGTATTGAAGATTTCTTTTTGCGTTACGCGGATGCATCCATAAAAACTGTTCTTGTTGTAGATGATTTGGATTTGACGCTAAATGGTGATTTTACAGTGAAATCGACGAATTTGAATGTAAAATCGCAAATTACAGGAATTGATTTGGATTACGATGGTGTAAAATATTTGAAAAAGGCGAGTGTAACGCTTGATGCGGTTATTGGAGCTGATCTTCAGAATATGATATTCACATTCAAAGAGAATAAACTAACCTTAAATGAACTGGTGTTCGGTATAGATGGAAATGTTGGAATGTTAGAGGATGGTTATAGTCTGGATTTGAAAATGAATGCTCAGAAGGCAGATTTTAAAACCTTGCTTTCAATGGTTCCTGATGTATTCAAAGCCGATCTTAAAGGATTGGAGACTAACGGAGCTCTGGCATTAACAGCTTTCGTAAAAGGGGATTATAAAGAAGATTATATGCCGTCATTTGGTGCTAAGTTAGCAGTTGATAAGGCTACTCTAAAATATCCTGATCTTAAAGAATCGGTTAACAATATTACCATAAATGCGGAAGTAAAACATCCGGGAGGAGATCTGGATTTATTGACAGCTGATGTAAATTCATTTCATTTTGAGGTTGCCAACAATCCATTTGATGCAGAAATCCATGTAAAGAATCCAATATCAGATCCTTACATGAATGGTTTATTCAAAGGAGTGATTGATTTTGCCAAAATTCGCCATGCAATTCCAATGGATAGCATTAAAATTACAGGTGTTGTTACTTCTGATGTTAGTTTTAGCGGAAAGATGTCTGCTATAGAAAAGGAGGAATATGAAAAAATTACGACCAACGGGGATGTGAAATTGAAAAACTTTGAATTCTCCACTCCTGATTTTCCTCAAGGAATTAAAATTATAAGCTCTGTTCTGAATTTTACGCCAAAATACATCAGCCTGACTTCTTTTAACTCCAAAATTGGAGTTTCGGATATTCAGTTAACTGGAAAAATAGAGGACTATATCCCTTACGTTTTAAAAGATAAAGTTTTAAAAGGAAACTTCATTTTGAGTTCAAATTTATTTGATATAAATGAATTTATGACAGAGGAAGAGGACGCAAAAGCGGTTTCGGATACAATTCCATTAAGCGTGATTGAAATTCCGGCTAATTTAGACTTAAAATTGGTTTCTTCGATGAAACTGATACAGTTCGATAAAATGAATATCGAGAATGTAAAGGGACTAATTGTTGTTAAAAATGCTAAAGCACAGTTAACTGACTTATCCGTGGATATGTTAAAAGGGTCGATGACAATGAATGGTTCCTACAACACTAAGAATATTCAGAAACCAGCCATTGATTTTGGTTTGGATGTGAAGGATTTTGATATCAATTCAGCATACGAATCATTAAGCATGATTAAAAAGATGCTGCCAATTGCTATGAATTGTTCCGGTAAGATTTCATCCGATTTAAAGATTACATCTTTGCTTGATCAGGAAATGAGTCCGGTAATGAATACATTGAATGGAAATGGAGCAATTCATTCCAAAATGATTGTGATAAAAGATAATAAAGCTTTCGACGCCTTAGCTGCGGCATTAAAAAATGACAAATACAAACGGATTTCGATAACTCAATTCGATATGAATTTTGTAATTACTGATGGAAATGTGGAGGTAAAGCCATTTGAAGCTAAAGTTGCAGGTCATCCGGCACAAATTTACGGAACTCAGTCTGTTGATGGAAAATTGAATTTTACCATGGATATGAAATTACCAAAAGATGAGTTGGGCAAAGAGGTAAATCAGTATTTCGATAAATTACCTGGTTTCGATGAAGTTAAAGAGCTTGATGTTGCTGTGAAGATTACTGGTACAGTTGATAATCCTAATGTGAAGCTTGATTTAAGTAAAGCAATTAAGCAGGCTCAGCAGGCTGTGGCCAAAGAGTTGGAACGACGGGCCAAGAAAGAATTGGAAAAGAAAGGGAAAGATTTGTTGAAGAAATTATTTAAGTAGAAGAAATTTGTCATATTTAATATGGAACGGAGAATCATTATGGTTCTCCGTTTTTTCTTGATTAAAGTTAAATAATAATTGTAAATTAGTTCTCTGTCTTAAAAAATGAAATTTAATAATTTGAGAAGTTGAAATGAGGAGTGTAAATACTATTTAAATGCTCTTAAATGATGAAGAAACTGTATATCTTTTTTTTTATTTTCTCTCCAATGTTAATACATGCACAGTTTACCAAAGATCATCTTCTGTATGTGGATTATGGAATTTCGGCAGGTAACTATATAGGAGGAGAAGTTCATTTGAATTACATTCATAAACAAAAACTATCGCTCCAGATTGGCTTTTATGACTTACAACGAAAAGATCTTTTGCGGCCGGAGAATTATAATGGGGGACCGGTGTCAATTTTTTACTTGGGGGAGAGTAATCCAAAAGACAAATTAAAATCTTACTCCTTTTTGGTTGGTAAGATTTTACCGTATAAAGGATATCAGAAAGCAAGATGGAATTTAAGAGCAGGACTAACTTATTCTAGTTTTAAAGAACCAATAAATTACATTGAAATAGATTCTGGTTTATTCGGTGCGAATTATACTTTCGAATATGAAAAAAGCAAAGTGTTTGGAGTTATTATTAAACCAGAATTAGAAGTTGCCTTTTTTAAAAATATTGGAACAGGTCTTTCTGGTATTGTTTGTTATAATGAAAAAACAATTCACGTTGGACTTGAATTGGTATTCAAATTTGGATTTGTAGGAGCATCAAAATAATCTTTTAATCTCACAAAATTAAAGGCACGAAAAAGGGATGGCAACCACTCCATCCCTTCTCTAATTCACTTTATAACCTGAATTCTCAATTGAGAATTCAACTTAAATATAGGAATAAATTTTTTATTGTCAAGTAATTGATAAATATATTGATAATTTACGATAAAAAACACTAATTATTGAACAACAAAAAAGGATGGTAACCACCCCATCCTTTTTTAATCTATTCACTTTAAACCTTAAAAACGGAAACCGTTTTGCTACTTCTACGCTAAGGGTTTCAAAAAAGTTATACGAAAAGTGATATTTTTAATGAATCTACATAAGTATTAAAGTAGATACCTTAGTATCTTAGCCTTGTTGATGTTGTATTCATGTTCAATTTCAAGATAAGTATCGAAACTTTCGTAGTAGTAAATGCTCTCCATAAGATATTCAATTCCAGATATTTCGCCGAAATCAAGAGCCTTGCGCAAAAGAGAATCATATTTCTTTTCTGCAAATACATTTTGATAGTCGGAAAGACTGGATTTTAGACTGAAAAAAGTTTGAAAAAGTTTCTCATATTCATTTTCTTTCTCCATTTTCTCGAAGGACAACTCTTCTTTTCGGAACAGTTCCATTAATTTTGCCTGCTTTACTTTGTTTTTATTTTCCCACAAAGGAATGCTGATTCCGAGTTTCATACCGTTGGCTTCTTTCATCAAATCTGAACCTAAATAGCGATACCCGATTGATATCTTAGGAAGAGAATTTGTTTTTACCAAAGAAGTTTCTTTCGAAGCTATCTGTTCATTTGCTTTTAGTTGGTTTAAGTAAGGATCGGTGGTTACAGCATTTTCAAGTAGAAGTTTAGTGTCCTCGTCCATACTCACAACAGGATATTCAAGGTCATCTAAATTCAGTTCCAAACCTCCATTCTGTTTTTGTAGATCTTTTTTCAGATTGGATATTTTGTTTCGTACCAGCTGCAGCTGATTTTTTGTGTTAAGAGCCAGCATTCTAATTTTATTAACCTCTAGAATATTGGCATCTCCTTCCTGTAACCTCTTCTCAAAAAAGCGCGTTAATCTTTCCGCATTATCCAATCTTGTACTCAGCTCTATATTTTGTTTGTTTCGATAAATAAGCTCAAAGCAAATCAATTCTGTTTCCAGTAAAATGTCTTGTCTTACTTTTGCCTGTATATTTTTCAGATTAGTTATTTTCTCATCTCTAAGCTGATTTTTGTAGATATAACTGGTTGGGAAATCGAAACTCTGACTTACCAAAATTTCGTAGGGTTTGCCTTCCTGCGAAGAAAAACTTTTTTCCCATTCCAATTCAGGATTGGCCAAATTGTTTTGAGACCGTATTCCTAATTTTTGCGCCTCTAAATATTGCTGATGCGCTTGAAGTTTTGGATTGTTTTTTTCAACTTCCTGCAAAATTCTCTGAACAGAGGATTGAGCCATTCCCTGAATGCTCAATCCTGTTATGATGATGATTAATAATATTCTAAGCATTTCCTTTGTTTTTAGTGTTCAGTAAAAGATACACGATTGGAATAATATAAATATTCAGTAGGGTAGAACTCAATAGTCCACCCAGAATAACAACTGCCATCGGACTTTGAATTTCATTTCCCGGCTGATCGCCAGCTATTGCCATTGGAATTAAAGCCAGTGCTGCTGTCAATGCTGTCATTAGGATTGGACTCAATCTGTGAACAGATCCTTGAACAATAATATCCTTAATTTCCAGTCCCTTTTTCTTCATGCTCTGGTAGTTGGAGATAAGTAAAATACCATTTCGGGTAGCAATACCAAACAGGGTGATGAATCCAATTATTGCTGGAATACTAAGCATTCCAGATGTGAAATAAATGGTAAAAACACCTCCAATAAGCGCCAAGGGTAAATTCAATAAAATGATACCTGCCAGTTGAGTACTTCTAAATTCCTGAAACAGCAGAAGGAAAATAATCAGAAAACTGAACATTGATGCGATCATTAAAACCCGGGAAGCTTTGGCTTCACTTTCAAACTGTCCGCCGTACTCAATTCTATAACCTTCAGGTGATTTTATGTCTTGCTCAACTTTGTTCTGAATATCAGTAACAACACTGCGAAGATCACGATCGGCAACATTGGCAGAAACAACCAGCTTGCGTTGAACATTTTCGCGGTGAATGGTATTTGGACCCGATAGCGATTGAATTTCGGCTACATAACTAAAAGGAATTTTCTTTCCGTCCCATGTATCAATCAAGGCATTTTGAATGGCATCATAACTACCACGGTTTTCTTCGTTGTACTTTACCACCAAATCGAAAGCTCTAATTCCTTCAAACACATCCGAAACTTTCGATCCGGCAAATGCTACATGAATAAATTCAGAGAATTGAGCAATTGAAATGCCGTATTTAGCCAGCATATCGCGTTTTGGCAAAATTCTAATTTGCGGAATTTCTACCTGCTGTTCTACATTCACATCCACAACACCTGCTATTGGAGAAATCAATGCTTTGATATCATTTGCCAGCTTGAACATTAAATTCAAATCATCACCAAAAATTTTGATCGCAATATTGGCTTTAGTGCCTGAAAGTATATGATCTATTCTGTGTCCTAAGGGTTGTCCTATGGCGAAATTAACTCCTGAGATATGACTCAGCTTTTCACGGACTTCCAGAAGGAATTCGGATTTGGTTCGTTCTGTCAATGTAAAAGGCACTTCAATTTCAGAAGTATTTACACCAAACGAATGTTCATCCAACTCAGATCGGCCTGTTCGCCGGGCGGTTAAACTGATTTCAGGAACTGTTCTCAAGGCATCTTCGGCCAAAACTTTAATCTTGTTCGATTCTTCCAAAGAAATTCCCGGTTTGGTAATCGCTGTAATGGTTAGAGAGCCTTCGTTGAATTCAGGAAGAAAGTTTCTGCCTAATCCCGAAAGGATAAAAATGGAGACAACAAAGAGGAGAGCAGCTCCACCTAAGATCCATTTTTTGTAGAGCAAGGCTTTCCCAAGAGAATGGCTATACCATTGGTTTAAGTGAGCAACCAACCAGCTTTCTTTGTTCTTTCTGTCGAGCATTTTATTGCTGGTGAGCATGAAGCTGCACAAAACAGGAGTAAGAGTAAGTGCGACAACCAATGAAGCAAAAAGAGAAACGATAAACGCAATGCCAAGTGGTTGAAGCATTCGGCCTTCCATGCCGCTTAGGAAAAATAAGGGCAAAAAAGCAGCAATAATAATAAAGGTTGCATTGATAATGGATGAACGAATTTCGCAGGATGCAGAGTAAACGATTTTAATTGGTTTTTTTCTCTGTTCCTTTGGTAAAAGGTGATTTTGCCTGAGTCGTTTGTAAACATTTTCCACATCAATAATTGCATCATCAACCAAATCACCAACAGCAATGGCCATACCTCCTAAAGTCATGGTGTTTATGGTAATGCCCAAAAATTTAAGAGTGATCATGGTTACCAAAAGCGAAATTGGAATTGCTAAAAGTGAAATTATGGTTGTTCTGTAGTTCATCAGAAATACCAGCAAAATCACAATCACAAAAACGGAACCTTCCATCAGTGCTTTTTTAACATTCCCAATGGATGAGTTAATAAAATCCGCCTGACGGAAAATGTGTGTATTCACACTAACCCCTGCCGGTAATGATTTTGATAATTCTGCAATAGACTGATCCAATTTTTCGGTCAGCTTTAGTGTATTGATGCCTGGTTGCTTTTTTACAGTTAGCAAGACTGCCTGCTCACTGTTAATGGTTCCCAAACCAATTTTTGGCGCAGCAGCAGCCTTAACTTCAGCAATATCACTAATTCGAACAGGAATATTGTTGTACATTTTCACAACAGAGTTCCCAAGTTCTTCAAAATCTGATGTGCGGGCAATTCCTCTAATGTTGTAATGGTTTCCGTATTCGTTGATAAATCCACCGGCAGAATTCTGGTTGGTAGAGCGGGCTGCCTTCATTAATTCATCAATACTGACTTTGTAATACCTCATTTTTTGAGGATTGGCCAAGATCTGATATTGTTTGAATTCGCCTCCGATTACAACAACCTGTGCAACCCCGTTAATCGCCAGCAAATGCGGACGAATGGTCCAGTCAGCCAAAGTTCTTAGTTCCATTGGAGAAATGCTGTCCGATTGCAGTCCAATCATTAAAACTTCTCCCATAATTGATGATTGAGGAGCCAAACTAGGATTTCCAGCTCCTTCGGGCAAGCTTTCGGAAACTGCCAGCAGCTTCTCGCTCACAATTTGCCGGGCTTTGTAAATGTCGGTTCCCCATTCGAATTCGATCCATACGATGGAGAATCCTGCCGATGAGGAGGAACGTAAGCGTCTGACATTAGTAGCTCCGTTAACAGCAGTTTCAATAGGGAAAGTGACCAGTTTTTCAACTTCTTCGGGAGCCATTCCATGAGCTTCTGTCATAACTACCACGGTTGGGGCTGTCAGATCGGGAAACACATCTACATCCATGTTTGCTGTTGTATAGCCACCACCTAAAATTAGGAGGATGGATACAAACAGTACAAGAATACGATTGTGTAATGCATATTGTATGATTTTATTTAACACGATAGTCTATTTTAAATTTTTGTATCAGTTTTAGTTCAACCAGCTTTCTTGTGCATTCCTAAAATACACTTGCATCAAAATTTAATGCTCGTGCGTATGTGCCGGCAATGCACCTGCCATTGAGGCAAGTTTTACAAAATAAGCACCCTTGCTTACAACACGCTCGCCGGCTTTAAGTCCTGAAGTAATTTCTACTTCCTGACCGTTACTAATACCAATAGTTACAAATCGTTTTTCGAAGCTTTCGCCGGATAATTGCACAAACACATATTTTAGTCCCTGATCTTCCAGAACCGCTGACTTTTCGATATGAAGAACATTTGAAGATCTTTCTGATTTCAGATAAACTTCAACAAACGATCCGGCGTATAAATCCGAAGTCAGATCCAGTTCAAAATACAGAGGTGTTGTATAATCATCTTCGTGTATGTCTTTACCGTAGGCGATTAATCTTCCGTTCAGCTTTTCTGTATCGAATATTTGTTCGCTGTACGGTAATTTAAAGTTTGCTGATTTAATGTGTTTCAATTGCTGAAGGTGTTTCTGATACACATCTGCTTTTAGTAATAATTTAGATCCCTGATCAACTTTAGCCAATACATCTCCTTTTTCAACATACTGTCCTTCGTTCACATAAACATCACAAATAAATCCGCTGACAGGCGAAGCAATCAAAAAACCATTCGAATTGTAATCTTTATTGATGCTCTCGTAATTTACGCTTGCATTCTCGAAATTGCTTTTTGCTTCCACAAAATCTTTTTCGGATATAATTTGATCTTCGCGTAGTGTTTTAGCTCTTTCGAAAGCTGATTTTGCCTTTTCCAGATTGGTTTTTGCCTCGGTAAATTGAGTGGAAATATTATTGCCGGCCAAGCCGTTTCCTGAAAGATTGAATATCGGATCGTTCTTTTTAATGTTTTTGCCTGGAACAAGATCCTGCGATTGAAAATGAACGATACCACTGCTTTTGGCTACAATTTGCTTTTCCATATTAACAGATGGAAGTAAAATTCCGGTTGTTTTAATGATTTGCTGAAAAGGACTCAATTTAGCTTCAGAAGTCGCAAAATCGATTTTCCAGGCTTGCTCTTTCAGAAAATTTATTCCTTCAGCGATTTCAGGTGTTTCAGCCAATTCTGCTTCTTCGTGATTTTTATAAACACGAATATTTTTGGCTGAGAATTGTTCTTTCCCATATTTCGATTCAATATCAAATACGAGAGTGTAGATTCCTGCTTCTTTTGCCTGTACATTTGGAGTAAATATTCCTTCTCTTGCCGGTGCTTCTACTGTTTGACGAACTACTTTTCCCTCTTTTATCAGGCTAACGGTTAACTTTCCTTCTGTGTATGGTTTGTAGCTTTCCAAATTGGTGAAGTGAGTTAAAAATTGACTTGTATGTCCTATCATCAAAGTAGGAAACTCTACAAATAGTTCCGTTTTATCATTAAATAAAGTCAGGCTTTCTGTGGCATGATCTTCGTGAGCCTCCGTTTCGGCAGAATGATTGTGACCTTTGTGATTGGTATTTGAACTTTCTGAAGAATGACAGGCGCTTAATAGCATTGATAAGCAAAAGCTTATCCAGATATATTGTTTCATTTTATTTGTATTTTGTATGATACCAAACACACCTTAAAATAAGTCGATAGAATGCTGTCCCAAACGCATTGGGATTACACAGACAGAAATTATTTTAAAAATGAATCGGTTTTACAGCATAAAACAAGTGTTTGTAACATTGGTCTTATTGCAGATTTGTGATTTTTTTATACCGTTAATTATTAGGTATATCGATTATCTCAATAGAGTTCAGTCCATTGGATAGTCTGCCTGCTGATAATTTGTAACTATCAGTACGCTTAAACTAAAATCGAATTTGGAGGGCCTCTTCTAAGAGGTGAGAACCGAAGCGGTTCAGGAATCAGGATATAGTTATGAACCCTTAATTTTTTAACTTTTTGTATGTCTTCCGAATCAAACAGAATCGCATCCGCTTTAAGGAAGATTTGGTATTTGATTTCTTGCTGAACTCTATTATGAGTCAGAATGCAGCAGGATTCACTGCTTTTTTCGTTTTGATGGTTCCAGTTCGTTTCACCATGATTGTGATGATTGCAGGTATTGCATTTCACATGTTGATGAAAGTGAATAATCGAAACTTGTTGATCTTCGGTGGTGTTATGGTTGTGGTTGTGAGGAATTACATCATGCGCAAGCAATACCAGCATTGGTATTAGCATAAGCAGACATAACATTTGTTTCTTGAAATTCCTCATTTTCGACAAATATGCAACAAATATAGATGTTCGCTGATTGATATCCAATACCTGATTGTTGGGATTACAATTTAATGAAGAAAAACAGCCTGTTGTTTGATTGTGGAAATTGTATTTCCTCAATTGGAATTGGAGCATTCAATTGTGATGTTTACATTTGCCAGCCCTAAGACAGATGTCCTTCCCCAAATAGAATATCCAACTTATTTTAGTGTCACATTTTAATTAGCATGAACAGAATTTCGAAAGCCTTTTCCTTACAAGCTTATTTACCTCATTACGGTCCAATTGTAAAACTAGGATTGCCGGTAGTTTTAGCGCAATTGGGACAAATCACAGTGGGATTGGTTGACAACATGATGATTGGCCATTTGGGAACTCACGAACTTGCGGCATCTTCTTTTGCCAATACAATTTTCTGGCTGGTGATTATTTTCGGCACTGGATTTTCATATTCAATTACTCCTTTGGTAGGCGAGGCCAGAGGCGATTTTAAGAAATTGAAAATAGGATCGTGGTTTAAAAACGGCATGCTGGCAATGATATTGATGGGCATATTACTTACCGTGGTAATTTTATTGCTTAGCCTTTTAATGGGAAGAATGGGACAGCCATCCGAAATTATTACTGATGCAAAAAGTTACCTGTGGATTTTGGCGGCCAGTATATTGCCCATGATGATTTTTATGGGATACAAGCAATTTGGTGAAGGACTAGCCAATACTAAAGTGGCTATGAATATCATGTTGCTTGCCAATTTGGTGAATGTAGCTGCAAACTATATTTTGATTAACGGGAAATGTGGTTTTCCGGCAATGGGTTTAAACGGAGCAGGTTATGGAACCTTAATTGCCCGTGGTTTTATGGCAATTGCTTTTTTCCGGGTTTTTCGGACTCGAAGATTTTTTATGCCATATCGGGAAATGATCAGGAAATCGGTTTATTGTTTGAAAGATTTTTGGCGGATCTGGCAATTGGGTCTACCCATTGGTTCTCAGCTGGTAATGGAAGCTTCGGCATTTATGCTGAGTACCATAATGATGGGTTGGATTAGTGTGGAAGGGTTGGCAGCACATCAAATTGTATTGAGTTTGTCTACGGTTAGTTTTATGATTTATCAGGGAATCGCAGCAAGCACAACCATTCGGATTTCGTCTTTACTGGGTGAGAAACGTATCCGAGAAATGAAGAATTCCGGTTGGGCTGCAGTTCATTTGGTGTTGGGAATAGTTGTTTTTATGTGCATACTTTTTGTAAGTCTGCGACATATTTTGCCTACTTGGTTTACGCAGGAACCGGCAGTGATTCAATTAACAGCTCAGTTTCTGATTGTAATGGTGATTTATCAGTTTTTTGATGCTCTTCAAATTGTATTTGGAAGTATTTTAAGGGGAATGTCAGATGTGAACGTACCTACATTACTTACCTTTGTTGCCTACTTTCTGGTTTCGTTACCTACCGGATATTTATGTGCTTTTGTTTTCGGTATGCATGAAGTGGGAATTTGGTGGGGACTACCTGCCGGATTAGGAGCAGCCTCTTTTTTGTTTATGCTTCGGTTTAGAAGTCTTTCCAATAAACTTTTGCAGGCAGGAAAAAAGTAATTTCTGTTTGTAATAAAAAAAGCCATAGAGAAAACTCCATGGCTGATTTTTATTTTGTTTGTGTCCTGCTCGTTTTCTGCTGTATTCTTTTGAGCAGGCAGAGTACATTCCTGTTTTGCTTATTCAGCAGCAGCTTCTTCAACATCAACTTCCTCTGTGGCGCTTATATCTTCTGTTGCTGTAGTATCTTTTGCACATTCAGCTTTAGCTGAACAACATTTAGAAGAATCTTTTTCAAGTTCAGCAGAAGCTTCTGTTTTTTCTTTCGAACAACATGCTTTTTCTTCAGAAGCAGCAGCTTTAGTTTTGTTTCCACAAGAAGTAAATACGAATCCGCAGATGGCAATAGCAAATAATAATTTTTTCATACTAATTAATTTATAGTGGTTTAATTGATGCCAAAAATACGTTTTTTTATCCTGAAATGAAAGTGAATATATTTTTTCTTATTTATTTTAATACGTGTTTTTGTTTAGATATAAGATGTTATATAATAGATTTTTAAGTGCGGAAATATTAAATTTCTTTAAATGAAAATTCTTTACTTAAATTTAATTTGTACTTGTTTTTCCATCTTTCTCCAAAACAGGATAGATAAAAAAGTTAACCAAACCATTCTTATAATTTTCCTGTTCCAGATCTCTTCCGCAAGTAAATTCAACTGAATGTTTTGCAGGTTTTTACTATATGTAAAATTAATGTTAAAATATTTGATGAATTATGCGGAATAAACTAATTTAGGTATACTTTAAATCGGGCTATCCCCATTTGCTGATTGTTTTGTCGTTCTTTTTGTCTGATATTACTTTTAATAACTGATAAATAGTTGGTTGTGGTGGTGGTTTTATTAAGGATTTTGTCGGTTAGATGGGGGTTTCCGGCTTTGTGATTGAGAAATTAGTCTCTTTCACTGCCATTGTTACCAAAGGGAGTTTAAATGTTGGGTGAAGTACTTTATATGTTAGTTAAGGGACTGTGAATGTAGCTTGGGGGATTCGGATTGTTGGCAAAGGGACTTGTAATGCAGCTCGTGGGAATTGAAATGTAACTCAAGGGACTTGTAATGTAGTTAAAGGGAGTGAAAATAAGTTTTAAGTTATTGAATTGAAAGGGTGAATTTTTGTGAGTCTGTTATTTGTTTTGAGTGTATAGCTTTAAAATAAATATGAAGTGTGCCTGGGGAGTTTGTTAGTTGAAATTTGGAACAAATTATTTTAAAATCAACATAGTATTAATCAAACTAATTATTTACACATGGGTTTATATTATAAATTCAAACAAGAAGAACTACCAGTAGTGGGAGAGATTCTATTGCAATTATTTTTGCGTGACCGTGAAAAGTTCTCAAACTTTTCGCCGGAATTTAATGATGAGTTTGTTACTGATTTTCAGAATAGAATTCATCGGGTGGCCGATCTTACTCAGTCGAAAACGCAAACCGCTGAGATTAAAAAAATTACTTCTGATTTGTATAGTGGTCTTGATGCAATTCTTCATAAGTTGGAATTGATTGCAGCTTATACTCAACGGGCAAACAAAGTAATGCTAGTTAAAGCCTCCGATTTTGGAGTGAAAGAAGCGAAGAAAATGATCCGGATAAGAAATGTTGAAGGCTATTGTGCAAAAGCGAAAATAATTCAACAAAATATTGCTAAAAATCTTGAAGTATTAAAGGAGAAAGGGTATAAGGATAGTTTGGGTACTGAGTTGGAGCAGATGACTCAAAAAGTGTATGATTTAAATTTATTACAGGAACAAAAAACCAGTGAACGCAAGCAATTGGTTGTTGATAACAATGCCGAACTTAATCTTTTTTGGAAGCAGTTAAGCGATATCTCGAAAACTGGAAAAATGCTCATGAAAGAGGATGAACCGAAAGCCGAAGAGTACATGTTTAGCTGCTTAATTCATAAGGTTCGAAAAATAAATACCAAAATTGAATCGAAAAAGAAGGGAACATCTACAGTACCAGTTGGTCAGATTCCTGTTTCAAAAGAAACTGCAGTAAAGAAAGAAGAAGCTGTGCCTGAGTAAGAAGAGTTGTAATTATTGAGAAATAATAGAATGCCTCCTTCGGGAGGTTTTTTTTATAAAGCAAAAAATAAGTGTAGGTCCGATTTCTCTGGGCTTACACTTATTATATAGGAATGATTCTTTTGAATCATCTGGTCACTTGAACCGCTTTGGTCACTATTTTCTGAAGGCATAATTGTACTCTTTTTTGTCAGACACTAAACGAACTTTATAATCTCCTTTTGGCAATGCTTCTACATTGAATTTTTTAGAGAAAGTCGGTTCTGATGCATAAGAGCCATTAAATACTTCATTTCCAAATTCATCATTTATTGAAATGTTGAATGCTTTGTTTTCAAAAGACAGGTAGGTTACAAACAAATTGTTATCCTCTGTTCTGAAAAGAGTTTTTTCTGCAGTGTTCTCAGCTAATTCTGCAACAAGTTTGTTGTTGGCAACTACAAATTCTTTTTCAATATTATCTCCTTTACCAGTTAAAACGATTTTGTATGTACCATCTTCAAGATAAGAGAAATCAAACAATTTTTGAGCTGTAGTTTCACCACCTACTTTGTTTGAATAATACAAGTTTCCAGCTTCATCGTAAATCTTCATTTTAAGCAATGATTCGGTTGGATTGATAATAGATACAATTGATAAATCAGTATCCAGATAAGGGTTAATTCGGATGTTTCCGGTTGCAAATGCTGAACTTGTCCCTAAGAATAGTATTACTCCCAATACCAATCCTTTAAATGTGTTTTTTGTTTTCATCTTTTTTAAATTTAAATGAGTAATAATTTACAAAATCAACCATCGGTTATTTGTGATTGGCTGACATTGTAAATCTAGAAATAAATCATAGAAATGATCTAAATAATAATTCCCAAAATGGAATAAATAACAAAAAAAACAACTTAAAACGGTTGCGGGAGCTCCCGAAATTGTTTGCGTTACAATGATTTAATAAAGAAATTTGTCATTATTAACCGTTAAACGGCAAATTTGTTTTTATGATAACGTTTCCGAATTTTGCGAAAAATGGCCAAAACGTCATTTTTTTATCTGATGAGTGAAAAAAGGATTCAGAAATAGATAGTAAGGGGGGTGTTAAAATGATCATTTAAGACTATTTTTGATGTGAATTTTTAAACAGCCCCTTAATTTTGTGGTTGTGTTGGTGAAAAATACATTATTATATATGAATTATAAAAATTTTATGGACTTCTCTGTTTATCCATCTGATGTGAGTCGTTTTGAGAACGGATGGAAAGGACTGGAAGAATATGTAACTGAAAAAAATATAGATGGGGTTGAATTACTAATCGGTTATGATTCTCCATCCGAAGAAATTCCAAAAGGAATAGTTAAAAGTGTTCATTTGCCATTTTGGGTAACCTGGTTGGATGTTTGGCGAAAAGGAGAGGATGCTGCCAAATATTATTTTCCTAATATGTCAGCAGAGCATCTGCAGTTTTGCTGCGGAGGTAAGAATGCTGCAGAAATGATTACTTCTCAGAAGAAATTGTGGGAATACGCAGCACATTTTCAACCATCTCATGCTGTTATACACGCAGCACATGTAGAATTGGAACACGCTTTTACGCGGGATTTTAACTATAAAAGCACTGAGGTAATGAAGGAGTTAGCAGAAATGCTGAACAGAACGGCTCAGGAATTTGGTGATGGAGAGCCTCCGGTTACATTAGCCATCGAGAATTTGTGGTGGCCGGGTCTGGATTTTTTGTTTCCGGCTGAGGCCGATGATTTTGCATCCCGATTGGATTTTTCAAATTGGAATCTACTTTTGGATACGGGACATTTAATGAATACGAATATTGCATTGAGATGTGAGGATGAGGCCATTGATTTTGTTTTGGATCGGATATCACGATTGTCGAAAGATATTCAGGCGAAAATTAAGAGTCTGCATTTGAATTTGAGTTTATCAGGAGAATATCAAACGAAACAGGTTATGAATGGTTTACCAACAGGATGGTCAGACTTAAATCATACAGAGAAATATACTACAGCACGTAATCATGTTTTGCAGATTGATCAGCATTTACCATTTACGAGTAAGCGTGTAAAAGAAATAATTTATGAGATTGAACCTGAAACTGTAATTCATGAATTCATTACAAAGGATATCAAGGAATATTCAGAGAAACTGGATGTTCAGATGAATGCTTTACGTTAGTGAAATACAACGAGGTGGCTTTAAATTGTATTTTCCACATTTCTGCACCTTATAATAAAGACTGTTTCGTTCAATACGATTCAGTCTTTTTGTTTTTGTACGACAGTTATTCCTGATTGCTTTTTTAAAACCTCTTCTTTTTCCGAAATATTCCATAGATTTGCAGGAATTGGGTTTCTCTCTTTTGAGAATTAAAATGGGAATCCGGTGCAATACCGGAGCTGTCCCCGCAGCTGTAAGCCCTCAATGATTTTTCATTGATAAGTTCTGACAAATCAGCCACTATGTGAATGTAGTTTTGCATGGGAAGGCGTTAGAATTGGGTAAAGCCAGAAGACCTGCCTAATAAATTGAACTGTTTCGTAACTTCGGGGAACTGAGTAACGAAGGTATAATTGTAGTAATTGTATTTTCTTGTCTGCTATCCCCACAATTATTGTGGAAGAAAATGAATTTATTAAAATCAAGCTGTTGGGCATTACTCCTGATTCTGTTATTGGGTACTGTTTCCTGTCAATCCGGCGATCCAAAAAAGAAAGAAAAACAAGCTGATAATTCAGCTGTCGATTCATCTTTTTATCATCAATCTCAATTAAAGTACGCCAAAGGCTTTCAAATTAAACTTCTTGCCAATGGCTTAAAAGAATTGATTGTTTGGGATCCTTGGAACGAAGGCAAAATTTTCCAAAAATATTATTTGAAGAATCGTGGGGAAAAAATGGATATTCAGGTCCCTGCTGATGGTTTGTTGGTAGAGGTTCCTGTAAGGAGTATTGCCGCGCTATCGAGTACTCAAATCGGAATTTTAAAGTTCTTAAACGTTCAGGATCGAATTGTTGCAGTTTCTTTGCGCGATCGTATTTACGATGAGGAGTTGGATAAAAAGGCTCAGAATGGAACGATACAAGCAGTAGGTCATTCGGAAAGTCTGAATTTCGAGAAAATTGTTGAGCTGGATCCTGAATTGGTAATGGTTGCCGGTTTTATGAACATCACCGACAAGGAAACTAAATTAATGAAAGCAGGTTTGCCGGTTGCTTATAATATAGAGTGGATGGAAACTTCTCCCTTGGCACGTGCTGAATGGGCAAAATTTATTGCAGCTTTTTTTAATGAGGAGGCCGAGGCTGAAAAACATTTTAATGCTGTAGAAAAGAGATACAATGATTTGAAAAAGTTGGTGGAAAATGTGGAGAGTAAACCAAGCATTCTTTCGGGCTATAATTTTAAAGGCATTTGGTATATGCCTGGCGGACAAAGCTACTTAGCGCAATTCCTTCGCGACGGAAAGGCAGATTATTGTTGGTTTTCTGATAGCACCAGTGGCAGTATGCCATTAAGTTTTGAGGTTGTTTTCGATAAGCAGGGAGAAGCAGATATTTGGTTTGGCCCCGGACAATGCAGAACTTTGGAGGATATGAAAAATATGGATGAGCGTTACACCTTATTTCGATCATATAAAACAGCTCATGTTTTTTGTTCTACCAAAAGAATGAAAGATAGCGGCGCCAACGATTGGTTTGAGTCAGGTGTAATGCAACCCGATGTTGTGTTTAAAGATGTGATTAAGATTTTACATCCCGAATTGCTGCCAAATTATGAACTGTATTACTATCAACAATTGAAATAGGAGAGCTATGCTGTTGAATAAAAATGGAAGATTGTTTTCGCTCGTATTTGGGATACTGTTCCTTCTCATTTGTGGCGTTTTCCTGTTGGATTTGATATTCGGAAGTGTAAATATTCCTTTTAAAAAGGTGTTTGCAATACTATATGGTGCTGATGTGAAAAACTCATGGAACTACATCATTTTAAATTTTCGTTTACCGAAAGCTTTAACTGCCATTTTTGTTGGAGCCGGATTATCGGTTACAGGCTTAATGATGCAGACACTTTTCAGAAATCCATTGGCCGGACCTTACGTTTTGGGAATTAGTTCCGGGGCAAGTTTGGGAGTTGCTTTAATGGTAATGGCATCAGCTTTAATGCCGGTTGCTTTTGGAGTTATTTCGGCTTTTTTAGGTAGTTGGGCATTGGTGGTTGCAGCTGTTGTTGGTGCATCATTGGTATTCATGCTGGTTGCTTTGGCCTCTCTTAAAATATCAGATAGTGTTTCACTGCTGATTATCGGAATCATGTTTGGAAGTATTACCGGTGCTGTGGTAAATATTCTGCAATATTTTAGCGATCCGGAGCAAATACAAAGTTTTATCGTATGGACTTTTGGCAGCTTGGCAGGTGTTACATGGACCGAAATGAAAGTAATGGTACCCATTGTTTTTAGTGGTTTGATCATTGCTTTTTTTCTGATAAAACCATTGGACGCACTTTTGTTGGGCGAGAATTATGCGCGGGGAGTTGGAATATCAGTTAATAAGACTCGTATAGCCGTTATTATTAGTACGGCATTAATTGCCGGAACATTAACCGCATTTACTGGCCCTATTGCTTTTGTTGGTGTTGCTGTGCCACATATTGCACGATCTATTTTCAGAACCGCAAGTCATAAAGTACTAATGCCGGCGGTAATATTAATTGGTGCGGCTATCATGCTTGCTTGTGACATTATTTCTCAAATACCGGGGAATCAGAATACATTACCAATTAATTCGGTAACAGCATTGTTTGGAGGGCCGGTTGTAATTTGGGTGATTATGCGTAGTAGAAATGTGAAGGCTTCTTTTGCCGGGTAAGAATTGGGTTATGAGTGAAATTAAAGAAGTACAAAAAGACATACTGGTAACTCAGGATCTTTCCATTGGATACAAACAAGGGAAGAAGGAACAGCTATGCTTGCTTTCAGATATCAACCTGACAATCAGGCGGGGCGAAATGGTCTGTCTTTTGGGTCCGAACGGAGCGGGTAAATCGACTCTTATGAGAACCATTGCCGGTATTCAATCGCCCTTGGCGGGATATACCTTGGTAGAAGGAATTCCTATTCGTGATCGGAATTTTAAAGAGATTGCTCAATTGCTAAGTATCGTTTTAACTGAGCGGATTAATGTGGGAAACCTCACCGTTTACCATATCGTTTCTTTGGGCCGGCATCCTTATACTTCATGGATGGGACGTTTATCGGAAGAGGATAACGATAAAATTAAAGGGGCATTGGAACAAGTCGGTTTATTGCATTATGCCGATCATTTCATCAATCAGTTGAGCGATGGGGAACGGCAGCGGGTGATGATCGCCAAGGCTTTGGCACAGGATACGCCGTTAATTATGCTCGATGAACCTACTGCGCATTTGGATTTGCCAAACCGTGTTGACATCATGCGGTTGTTGCATCGTTTGGCCCGGGAAACCAATAAGGCCATTTTACTTTCTACCCACGAATTGGATTTAGCACTTCAGGCTGCAGATGTTATTTGGCTGATGGCACGGGGGCAGACGATTAAAGTTGGTGCTCCTGAGGATTTGGTTTTGAATGGAAGCATCGAAGAGACATTTCATAATAAATCATTCATCTTTGATCGTAAGACAGGAAATTTCATTATGAATTACCAGAAAAAACAGATCATTCAGGTTTTGGGTAATGATGTAATGGGGTTCTGGACACAAAGGGCATTGTCCCGCGAAGGTTATCAGGTTACTTGCGAAGAAGCCGGTAATTGTTCTGTGAAATTGCTCGAAGATACTATGGAATGGGAAATTCATCGAAATGGAGAGGTGAAAAAATGTCGGAGCATTCAGGAACTGCTGGCTTATCTCCGAACTTTTCTTGTTTTCGATTAATTTTAAATCTGTATTTTATTCATTTATAGAGTCTCCTGAAATACTGCCAAATAAATTTCTAAAATTAGATTTCTCAGAATAATATTTTACATACATTTGCGTCGCATTCGGTATTTTATTCCTCATTATTCAGGAATGAAATGAAAAGGGAATTCGGTGAAAATCCGAGACTATACCCGTAGCTGTAAGTTCTAAAAAGAGCTTTTTGAAAGTCCTGTGCCACTGTTCCAATTTTGGAATGGGAAGGCCTCAAAAAGTAGAACAAGTCAGAAGACCTGCCTTTGCAATCAATTTTAAGTCATTGCTTTCGGGAAAAAGAGCAAGTGAACGAAAACTTTATCGAACATTGATACAAGGATTGATCTGCCATGACCGGTTCTTTATGTCATGTTGTGAAATTTTCTTTTAGCTCCCTGTCTGCATTGCATTAGTTAAACTTATTTTCATTTATTCTTAAAAGACATGAAAAGAACATTTTTAACGGCTTTTGCATTGCTGTCATTATTAAATTCTGCAGTAAAAGCTGATGAGATTCCAAATCCTGCCAAAGATACAACGGCAGTGAGACACCTGAATTTATCAGAAGTTAAGATTAACGCATCACGTGTAAATGCAAAAATGAAGGATCTTCCTCAAAAGGTTGAGGTGGTTACAAGAAGAATGATTGAAGCGACTCCTGCAGTTGATATGGGTGAGTTGCTAAAAAAGACTACCGGTGTTGATATTATTCAATATCCAGGAATTTCTTCAGCTGTAAGTATGAGAGGTTTTGCACCATCTACATCAAACAAATACAATGTGATTTTAATTGATGGCAAACCTGCAGGAACTACCAATATTGCAACAATAGATATGTCGAATGTAGAACGGGTTGAAATTTTAAAAGGCCCTTTCTCAGCACAATATGGTTCTTCGGCTATGGCTGGAGTAATCAATATTGTTACCAAAGAGAGTACGCAAAGTATTACCGGAAATGCAAGTATTTCTTACGGAAGCTTCGAAACGTATACGGGTAGTTTAAGTGCCGGTGGTGCTTTGTCTGAATCAATGGATTTTGATGTAAGCTGCAATTACCAAAAACAAGGAAAGGATTATAAAATTGGGAAAAAGAATTTCTTTGGTAAAAGCGATGCTGAAACAATATTGGATCCAACGACCTACGGCAAGAGGATGGAGCACTCGCAATTTGAAAGACAGAATGCAAGTGCACGTTTAGGCTTCATTTTAGATGAAAACTGGAAGATTAATATTCATCAGTCGGTGTTTATTGCCAATGATGTTGAAACACCAGGTTCTTTTTGGCATGTGTATGGTATGGATTCAAAAGATATGAATAAGTATACAACAAGTGCTGACGTACTGGGAAAAATAGGAAATCATAAGCTAAGTTTATCTCCTTTTCACAGCAAAGAGGAAACAACCACTTTCAATTCAGTTTATGGTGATACCGAGAGTATTCATAAAAATTACGGCTTTATTCTTCAGGATGCCTTTAAAGTAGGAGAGCACTCTATTGCTTTTGGCATCGACAATAAAAACGATGTTTCCGAAAGCAATAATTGGAATACTTTGGGTGATGTTACAGCTCCTTCTACTCCAAAATATAAAAATGTATCGACCGGCATTTTTGGTCAGATAAATACAAATACTTTAAATGGAAAATTGAATATTGCCATAGGGGCAAGATATGATTTGGTGAAACTGAAATTGGAAGCGGACGATTTATTAGGGAATGAAGCAAGTACAGAGGAATACAATGTATTTACACAAAATGTGGGTGTAAAATATGAACTTCTTAAAGGATTAGCGGTTCATTCCAGTTGGGGAAATGCATTTTATGCTCCTGATGCTTTTCAAAAGGCAGGATTGTATACCACCGCATATGGAACCACAAAGGGAAATCCAAATTTGAAGGATGAGCAAAGTAATACTTTTGATGCTGGATTTGAATATAAGAATTTTGGGAAAGGCTTTAATTTCGATTTTACTTATTTTAAAACACATCATAATAACATGATCGTTAGTTATTCTGTAGACCCGGATGGCACAGCATACAATGGTGATGAGTATAAAACTTACAAAAATGCCAATTTTGCCGATATGGATGGAATTGAAATTGAATCATCTTATGATTTTGGTGCTTTGGTTGATTACAATTATTCCTTGAAACTATATGCTAATTACACTCATATTATTGATGCAGCTGTAACCGAGCGTATTAAAACAGATGATGGAACTTATAAAAACCAGAGCAGTCCTATGAGATATGTTCGCGATAACAATGCAAATTTCGGAATTGATTTTGACAATTTGAATGGGTTTTCTACTCGTTTAAATGCGCGTTATATTGGTCATAGATATGAAGATAATTGGTATACGGTTCGAACCAATGTTACCGAAAAAGTTCTTCGTCATCCGGTTTCAATGGTCTTTGATTATTCGGCAAGCTATACTTTCAAAGAAAAATATACTCTTGGAGTAACTGTGGCTAACTTGTTCGATGAAAACTATACCGAAAAAGATGGATACAATATGTCGGGTAGAGCAATAACTGCCAAGTTCGGTTATAAATTCTAAAGGATAACTTGTAAGCTTACACGCATTGTTTTCCAATAATAAAATGATCTATGTAAGCTTACATGGCATAGTTTCAGAAAAAAAAATGGCGTTTGTTTTCTTACAAAGCATACTTTCGAAAAAAGAAACAGCAATTGTAAGCTTGCATGCTATACTTTTTAAAAAGAAAATGGTAATTGCAAGCTTACACAGTATACTTTTAAAAAGAAAAGTGGTAGTTGTAAGCTTACACGGTATACTTTTTAAAAAGGAAATGGTAATTGTAAGCTTACAAGGCATACTTTTTAAAAAACAGATATATTTTGGGACTAATATTGTCAAATTTACTTGGTGAAAATTACACCGAAAAAGATGGTTATAATATGTATGGTTGATCGATAACTGCTAAATTAACTTATCGATTCTAAAACAATTTTTATTCAGTTTAAAAGGGGTGTTCCAGTTTTGGGATGTCTCTTTTTTTATTGTTTGCCGGTTATTAGTGGTTGATTTGCAATGTGTTTTATAATATTTTATAAATAAGAGATTCCTAAATCTGATTTTGATTTTTTTTATACATTTGCAATGCAATTGGTTCTCATATATCTGAATGAATCAGATAGAGATGAAAAGGGAATCCGGTTAAAGTCCGGAACTGTTCCCGTAGCTGTAAGCTCAGAAAAAAGCTTTTTCACCACAATGCCACTGTTTCGATAAATCGGGATGGGAAGGCCGAAAAAGTTGAGTAAGTCAGAAGACCTGCCAATGCAAACTTAATTTTCAAAACATTCGGAGAAGATGTTTGGAAGACGATTGAATCATCTATTTCTTTTGTTCTGTCCTTGTGTTTTCTTCTTTATCAAATTATAAGATGAAGTTGAAATTTTTATTTACTGTAATTGTAAGTTTTTTGAGTTTTGGTGTTTGGTCGCAAACCTTAGGTGTGGATACCATCCGGATTGAATCCATTGATATTGTGGCGCCAAGACTTCAGCATTTTTCTTCCACTGAAAAAACGGTGCAAATTGATTCCATTCTTATTCAGAGGTACGATGGAAAGGATTTGTCGAGCTTACTTCAGAAAACATCTTTGGTAAATGTTTCTTCGAATGGTGCGTTTGGGGCTCTTGCTACGGCTGGGATGCGGGGTGCATCAGGAACACATACATCTGTGAATTGGAATGGGATTCCTGTTAATTCATTAACAACAGGTTCGGCAGATTTATCCTTAATAAATGCAGGTTCTTTTGATCAAGTTCAGGTGATTTACGGTGCCGTAGGATCTTTATATGGTTCTGGAACATTGGGTGGTGCTATTGAATTGTCAAATACACCCGATTGGAAGAAAAAATCTTCTGTTGGTCTGAATTCGGAAACAGGCAGTTTCTCAAATACAAAAACAAAACTCTTTGGGAAATATTCCAATAAGTGGATTTCCTATTCCGGACAAGCTTTTTTCCAATATGGGAAGAATGATTTTTCATACACCGATTTTCATGATTTTGGATCGCCCACTGAACGATTAAATAACAATGAAAACAGAGCGTTTGGGACGATTCAAGACCTGCACTTGAAAATTAACGAACACTATATTGATTTTGGAGCCTGGTATCAGGTAAAAGAAAAGAATATTGGTGGATTAATGGGAATAGGTGCTCCTATTAGCTATCAGAAACAACGGGATTCATCCTTTAAAGCTTATATAGGTTGGAAAAAACTGATTGGTAAATTTCGTTTGGAAGCGAAATCTGCGTATTTATCAGATTATTTGAAGTATACCGATAGAGGTAGTGCAACGAATACGGGATATAAAATATTTTCAGAAATAGAATCGAAACGTTGGTTAAATGATGTCAACTTGAGATATTATTTCTCAGATAAATGGAGTGTTGATATCAATGGTAAATACAATTGGTTGAAAGGAATTACCAATAATTACGATGGTAATATTCACGAAAATGAGTCGCGTGCTACACTTGCAGCTAAGTATACACCATTAATCGGAACATTCATTTTTACTTATGCTAAGGAGTGGAATTCGGAGGTTAATCCACCGGAAATGTATTCGTTTAGTTCTCTTATTCATCTATTTCCTACTATTATAGATATTCGCAGTAAAGCATCAACACATTATAAAAGACCAACATTTAATGAACGTTATTGGAATATTTCAGGGAATGTTGATTTAAAATCAGAGAATGGATGGAATTATGAATTAGGAGTAGTGATGCTATCACAAAAGGCATTGTATGGTGATATTACTTTAGATTTTAATGCTTATAAGGCCCTTAATGATGATTTAATTGCATGGCAACCAGGATCAGGAACACTTTGGAAACCGATCAATATTGGTAAAACAGTAATTCAAGGTGTTGATATTGAAGCGACTCATTTTCTGAAGGTCAAAAATAATAGTCTTCGAACTTCATTAAAATATGCCTGTAACGACGCTTACAATAATGATAAGGAAAGCGATAACTATAAGAAAACATTGGCTTATCGTCCGCATCACATAGTCAAATTTTCTTCGGATTATTTGTTTGGAAAATGGGAGTTTGGAATACTTGGAACGGTTCGCTCCAATACCAATACCTGGGAAGGAGATCAGGTTGATGGAAACATGCTGATAGATTTAAATGGAGGATATCGTTTCGATACCAGTTTTGCGAAAATAAAACTGACGGGTAGAGTTGAAAATCTGTTGGATGAATCATATGAAATTGTCAGGTTTTACCCCATGCCTGGCAGAGCTTATTATTTTGGGGTAAATGTAATTTTTTAATTAATTAGCTATGAAAAAGTTTTTGAATCTTACGTTAGGACTGTTAATTGCAAGTTCTTTATTCGTATCGTGTTCTGATGACGACGATAATGCAATGCCGAATCTGTCGGTGAATAATGGTATTGTTCTTGAAAATAGTGCTGCAGTAGCTATTACAGGATCAGAATTAAATGTTGTAGATACTGATACAGATGATATTGATATTATATATACTGTAACAATTGCTCCAGAGAATGGTATTCTTGCAAATGCCTCAGATCCTACAACTTCTGTAGTAAATTTTACTCAGGCTGATATAGCTGCTTCTAAAATTGTATATGTACACGACGGAAGCCAAGCTTTAACTGATAAGTTTTCTTTTACAGTTACAGATGGAGACAATATATTGACAGGTATTTTTAATATTAGTATTGGTGAAAAGCAGATTGGCTATTTTTATGTATTGAACGAAGGTAACTCTAATGGTTCAGTTACAATGATCAATAGAAATAATGAGGTAACCAATAATTATTTTTCATCAGTAAATAGTGGTGTTACTCTAGGTCAATATCCTCAATCGATGGCTATAAATGGTGAATATGCATATATTGTTGTGACAACAGGAAGCGGTGCTGGTTATGTTGAAGTTGTTACTGCTTCCGATTTTGTACATTACGCGACTATTGATGGATTATCTTATCCTAGAGAAATTGCTTTTGCAAATGGAAAGGCTTACGTTTCAAATGGTAACGGAGCTGATGCTAATTACGCAAAACAGAATAATGAGGTTTACGTTATTGATTTAAAAACAATGACTAAAACTGGTCAGATTGCAGTTGGTGCAGGACCGGAAAAAATGATTGTTTCAGGTGCTAAGCTATATGTTGCAAACAGTGGCGGATGGTCGAACGACGACAACACTGTTTCGGTAATTGATGTTGATACCGATAAAGTAGTGGAGACAATAACGGTTAAATCTTGTCCAAAAGATATGGCTAAAGATGCGAATGGTGATGTTTGGGTATATTGTGCAGGTGTTACTTCTTATGATGGAAATTGGAATGTAGTTGGAATTGATGATGCCGGAATATCAAAAATTAATACTACAAACAGTGAAGTAACATCTTATGTGTTAACAAATATTACTTCATTTGCTCTGAAAAATATTTGTGCTTCGAAAGATGGAAAATCAATTTATTATATGTCTGATGCAGTTTACGCAATGAACATTACCGATACAGCTTTACCAACATCTAAGTTTATTGATGCAACATTCTACGGTATGGATGTGAATCCTGTTAATGGAAACCTTTGGTTGTGTGAAGGAACAAATCCTGGAAAAGTACTTGTTTACTCTCCTGCAGGCAGCAAATTAAAAGAATTTACTGTTGGGGCGATGCCTAATTCAACAACATTTTCATATTAACAAAAAAAATGATAAGAGATGAGTGGCACTCCATGTTAGGAATGCCACTTTTTTTATGCTTATTAATGAATAATAGGAGGACAATCAATTATTTACTTATTTTTATATCTCCAAAAAGCCGAATACAAACAATTAATCAATTGATTCTATGAGAACTTCTATTTTGTTCTTGTTGCTGGTAAGCGCACAAGTTATGAATTCCTTTACTTCCACTGCACAAACAAGTAATTCTGTGAATATAATTCCAAAGCCATCAAGAATTATTAATGATAAGGGTAGTTTATTGTTAAAAGAAGATGTGAAAATATTCTTTTCGAACGAAGTGGAAGACAAAGAGATTTTACTTTCCTATTTGTGCGATCAGATAAATCAATTTACAGGTGTTGAAATTCCTAAAAAGATAACGAGAAAGTTACCGGCATCTAATAAAATTATTTTTAGAAAAGCTACTGATAACAATTGGGGAGAAGAAGAATACTCTTTGATTGTTGATGTTACAGGAGTTTTGATTGAGGCAAAATCGGGCAAAGGTTTTTTTTACGGAATACAATCCCTTTTGCAATTGGTGCCTTTAAATACTGAGTTGAAAATTCCTTACGTAAAGATATTGGATGAGCCAAGGTATCCGTATCGGGGAATGCATTTGGATGTTTGCCGTCACTTCTTTTCTGTTGATTTTATCAAGAAGTATATTGATTTAATGGCAATGTATAAAATGAATACTTTTCACTGGCATTTAACCGAGGATCAGGGCTGGAGAATAGAAATTAAAAAATATCCAAAACTTACAGAGATTGGTGCGTGGCGAATTGAGAAGGATGGGATTAGGTATGGAGGTTTTTATACTCAGGATCAAATTAAAGAGATTGTAAAATATGCGTCGGAACGATTCATAACAGTTATTCCTGAAATAGAATTGCCTGGACATTCTGTGGCTGCACTTGCAGCTTATCCCGAACTGGCTTGTAACCAAGGATCTTTTGAGGTGGAGAACGAATGGGGCGTTTTTGATGATGTATATTGTGCAGGGAAAGAGACTACTTTTGAATTTTTGCAAAATGTTTTGCTGGAGGTTATTGAATTATTTCCCTCTAAATACATCCACATTGGTGGCGATGAATGCCCAAAGTCAAACTGGGCAGCATGTCCTTTGTGTCAGAAAAGAATTAAGGAGGAAGGACTGAAAGATGAACATGAACTGCAGTCTTATTTTATTCAGCGAATAGAGAAGTTTTTAATCAGTAAAAATCGTAAGATTATTGGTTGGGATGAGATATTGGAAGGGGGATTAGCTCCTGAGGCAACCGTTATGTCATGGAGAGGAACTGCAGGAGGTATTCAGGCTGCAAAACAAAAGCACGATGTGATAATGACACCTGGATCTCATTGTTATTTCGATCATTATCAGGATGTGAATTACATTGAACCTACAGCTATTGGTGGTTTTACGTCCTTACAAAAAGTATATGAATTTGAACCAACACCTTCAGAATTAAATGAAGATGAGGCAAAATATATTTTGGGGGCACAAGCAAATGTTTGGACTGAATATATGCATACTCGGGATCGGGTAGAGTATATGCTTGCTCCTCGAATCTGCGCTTTGGCAGAAGTTGTTTGGTCTCCTAAAGGTCAACGAAATTGGGATGATTTTCAGGACAGAATGAATCATCATTACGAATTACTGCATAAATATGAGATAAATTCATTCATTCAGGCACCGCATGGAGGAGTTAATAAGAATTTCTTTTTTGATCAGATGGAAATGCCTTTAGACATAAAATTGCAGGATGCTGAAATAAGGTACACATTGGATGGTTCAAATCCAGATGTGAACTCTAAAATTTATACTAAACCGTTGGTGATAGAAAATACGACAACCATTAAAACTCAAACCTTTCACGAATCAGGCTTAAAGAGTAAAATAAGAACTATTGAATGTGTTAAAATTTCACCATTGGTGTCCGATACAATTTCAGAATTAAGTGAGGGACTAAAGTACAAGATTATAAAAGGGAAATTTAAAAATCTTGATGAGGTAACGTACGATGAGGTGATGCAGTGCGGAGTTCTGGATAAAATTAAGTTTCCTAAGGATATTGAGGAAGAGTACTATGCAATGGAAATAACAGGTTATTTAAAGATTGATAAAAAAGCAACTTATACCTTTTTTAATTATGCTGTAGATCCTGCTCAAATATCCATTGGAGATTATGTTATAATAAGTAATGAAGGACTGAATGCAAGACAGGAACGCAGAGGCCGGATTCATCTGGACGAAGGTATGTATCCTGTAAGAATTGTGATGGTGAAAAATACTCCTTACGCTAATCAGCAAGTATCTTGGTGTTCCAATTATTTTGATCAAATACCAATTAATTCCGAAAATTTATTTCATTAAAATAGGAGATCTAAATTTTATATTAAAAATCATTATTGTCTCATGCTTGTAATTTTCTGATTTTATGTATCTTGTATATAAAAATAGGAAAAATGCAATCTAAAGAAGAAAATACAGGTTTAAGTTCATTTTATAGAGAGAGGTTCGATTCTTTTTTAATTAATTTGTCATTGGCAAAGCAAATTAAAGAAGAGGACATTCACAAGCTGCGTGTAGATATTAAATACATACGAAGCTTACTGCTATTGATTGAAGAATTTGATTTGGATACTGATGCCGGCTCGAAACTATTGAAGCAGTTGAATGGCATTTTTAATAGTGCCGGTAAACTCCGTGCTCTTCAAGTTTCTAAATCATTGTTGTTAAACAGTAATGTTGATATTCCCACTGAGATAATGCTTGTTTTAGATGGCAGGATGAATGTGAGTGTTGAAAATTTTAGAGCTAAATGGTCTGAATTCGAGATCCTAAAGTTTAAAAAAGGAGTAGCAAGTTTATGTTCCTCATTAAATCAGGTGAATATTTCGGAACTTAAAATAAAAACAGACAGCATTATTCACGATGAATTGGAAATAGTAAACAAGTTATTTAATTCGTCACAAGGAGAGGAATACCATCATGAAATCAGAAAGCTGCTCAAGGTTGTTAAGGCGCTTCAGCAATTACTGCTTGCCCTGCAGGATGATGAGAAAAGAAGACAAGCTTTGGATATTGTAAATTCAACCGAAACATTACTAGGTAATTGGCACAATTACAAAGTAATGGATAAGTTCCTGATTAAACTGGACAAGGAATTACCTCAACCTTCAGTCAAGAGAATTCTTAAAAACTTAAAAAATCAGAACAATAAATTAAAGCTGGAATTAAAAAATGAAGCCGATAAATATTTGAGGAAGCATTTCTAGTTCTTGCGTCTAAATATGTTTTTAATTTTTTGATAAATTGATTTTTTCTCATTCTTACGCTTTTCCCGTCTCGCTTTTCGTTTCATTAATTTATCTTGATCTGTTGCTGTAACACCAAATAAATGATCAAAAAAGTTTGATTCCGGCGGTAAATAGTGTGGCATATCCAAGTCTGCCAAGATATCACTGTCAGGTTTTGCAATAGGTGAGTTTGTATAGCGTTTAAAGTTTTTATTTGTACTTAATTTATTCATGAATTTACCGTAAATGGGTAAAGCCATGCTTGCTCCTTGTCCAAGGCTCAAAGAGTTAAAATGAATACGCATATCTTCGGCACCAACCCATGCTCCGGCCACTAAATTGGAATTGTAACCAATATACCAGCCGTCCGCCTGATCTTGTGTTGTACCTGTTTTTCCGGCTAATTCTCCTTGCAATCCATAAACTGAGCGAAGCGATTTTGCTGTGCCTTCATTAACTACAGCCTGAAGCATATGATTAATTATATCGGCATTTTGAGGAGATATCACAAGCCTGTTTTCTTCCCTTTCAGCAGAAAGATCTACAATTAAATTGCCATTATGATCTTCAATTTTGGAAATGTAGTAAGGATCTGTATGTACACCTCTGTTCGCCAGAGTAGCATAAACCTGAATCATCTCAAACAGTGAAATATTTGCTGTTCCCAAAGCAAGAGATGGTACTTTTGGTAAACTACTGTCAATTCCCATTTCTTCAGCCAACACAATGGTATTACGCATTCCGGTTTCCAAAAGAACATCTACAGCAATAGTGTTTACCGATTCAGCAAGTGCTCCTTCCATGCTGTAACTTCCTTCGTAAAGGTTATCCGAATTTCGTGGCGACCAATTATCGTATTCTTCATAAATTTTGCGTTCGTTGGGAAGGTATTCGAAAGGGGAAATTCCCTCTTCCAAAGCTGCAGTATAAACAATTGGTTTAAAAATTGAACCAACCTGCCGCTTTGCTTTTACATGATCATATTTAAAATGATCGAAATTGATTCCGCCAACCCAAGCTTTAATTTTTCCACTCTGAGGTTCCATGGCTAAAAATCCGGTGTTTAATATTTGGATGTAATGTTTTATAGAGTCAAGAGGAGACATTTTTACCTTTTTATCTCCATTCCAGGTGAAAATTTTCATGTTCACCTTTTCGTTAAATATTTTATTAATTTCCGCTGCAGATTTTCCTTTTTGTTTAAGGGATTTGTAGCGGTCAGATCGTAGTTTAGCATCCTCTATTACATCTGTATTCTTTCCCCAGGGGGATCTATTGCCCCAATGCTGAACGAATTGGGTTTGCAGATTTTTCATATGCTCTGCAACCGCTTGTTCAGCATTCATTTGCATTCTTGCATCTAGTGTGGTTATAATGTTTAGTCCATCACGGTAAACATCATAGTAAGTACCATCTTCTTTTGGGTGTTTTTTTAATATTGTATTTGTTTCAATTCTTATTCTTTCCCGAAGATAAGATGCCAAACCTTTTTGGGTTGATTGTTTCTGATAATTGATAATTAGGGGCCGGGCCTGAATTTCATTCAATTTACGATCCGTAATGAATTTATATTTAGCCATTTGACTCAGGACAATATTTCTTCTTTGTTTTGATCTTTCAGGATGAAGTCTTGGATTATAAGATGTTGGTGCCTTAAGCATTCCGATGAGTACAGCACATTCATGAATTTCAAGTTTTGATGCCGGTTTACTAAAGAACTGCCGGGATGCACTTTCAATACCAAAAACATTCTCGCCAAACGAAACCGTATTTAAATACAGCTGAAGAATTTCTTTTTTTGAGTAAATTTTTTCCAGACGAGATGCAGTTATAGTTTCCTTAATCTTGTTTACCGGCATGCTTAATGGACCAAAATTTCCCCGGGGAAAAAGATTTTTTGACAGTTGCTGACTCAGAGTACTTCCTCCTCCTGAACTTTTATCGCCCATAACTAAGGATTTTACCAATACGCGCATCAAACTTCTTTGATCAATGCCTTGATGTTCGTAAAAACGAGCATCTTCAGTAGCGATTAGCGCATTGATTGCATCTGGAGAAATGTCTTTAAAATTTACATTGGTTCGGTTTTCAGCATAAACTCTCCCTAACACAACACCGTCTTCAGAATATATTTCAGATGCATTTGCATTTTTAATGCTTTTAAGAGTATAGTAATCCGGCAATTTGCCCCAAAGGCCGATGTACACAGAACCAAGTAAAATACCAATAGTTATCAGGAATAAGAGTAGCCCGAATCCAAAAAAACGGATTAAATAACTCGAAAATGAACGCTTTCCGGTATTCTTTTTTTTACTGCTTTTTTTCTTTTGAGAAGGAGTTTTTCCTTTGGAAGGTTTTTTTGCTGTTGCCATTCTAAATCTAATAACATCTTATTTATTACAATAACGCATAAATTTCAAAAAGATTATAACCAGAATAAATCCATTCTGAAAATTTCGCGTTCAAATGTAAACAATAATACTTATTTTTTTAGTATCTTAATGTAACAGTCTGAATTGTTCATTTTATCACACAGATGACGAGAATACTTTTAGCTGGTGTTAATTGCTTTAATTGTATGATTTATATGATGTGATTAGTGAGTCTCATTTTTAAATTTACAGAGGTGGAGATAGAAAAATTAATCATAAGTTCAAGAAATGAGTTTTCTAAAATAAAAGAGATTCGTTTTAAGCCGGATTTGTTATTTATTTTTGGTGATGGAGAATTGATGTGCGAAAAGGAATTTAAGTCAACAATTAAAAATTCTTTTCCGGATGCAATGATTTTTGGATGCTCCAGCTCTGGTGAAATTTCAGGCTTGGAGGTATTCGAAAAGAGTATTTCCATTGCAGCAGTTAAATTTTCTTCTACAAAGCTTAGAATAGAATCTGTTGATCTTACCAAGTATAAGAACGATATTGAATGCGGTGAGAAATTGTGTGAGAAATTTCCTCAGAAGGGTCTGAAGCATTTAATGGTTTTATCCGATGGAATTACTATAAATGGATGTAATCTTCTTGAAGGGATTCAAAATAAATTGTCGAAGAAAGTTGCAGTTACAGGAGGATTGGCCGGAGACGGAACAAGATTTTCTGAAACACTTGTGTTCGATAAAGAAGGAGTGGCAAAATCAAATTGTGTTTGCGCCTTAGGATTCTATGGAGATTCTATCTCTATTGGATACGGAACAAATGGTGGATGGGAGAATTTTGGCATTGAACGCCTTGTTACAAAATCAAAAGGTAATATTTTGTACGAATTGGATCACCAACCAGCTCTTTTACTATACAAACAATTTTTGGGGGAACGAGCAAAAGACTTACCAGTGTCAGGCATGTCATTTCCACTAAGCTGTCGGGTGGGAGATTCTCAAAATGCTGTGATTCGCACCGTGCATGGAATAAATGAGAAGGATCAAAGCCTCATATTTGGTGGCAATATTCCTGATGGAGGATATGTGAAATTGATGAAAGCAAACGTAGATCGATTAATTTCAGGAGCTGAATTGTCGGCTAAAGCAAGTACTGATATGATTCCGAAAGGAGAGTCAGAATTCGCTGTTTTGATTAGTTGTGTTGGGCGCAAATTAGTGCTTAAGCAATTGGTTGAAGAAGAAGTTGAAGTTGTTGCCGACGTGATAGGTAAACAGGCTGTCCTTACGGGATTTTATTCTTACGGGGAAATATCTCCGTTTAAAGAAGATGGTCCTGGTTTTCTACACAATCAAACCATGACTATAACCACCTTTTCTGAAAAATAAAGCATATGCATCGATTATTGAAAAGGCAAGTCCGTAAGTATTTATCTGCAGAAGATGAAAGTAAATTTAATGACTTTCTGAATGCTGTGGAAGAAGCGTATGAGGACTACGATAAAGATATAAAACAAACGGAGAATATTTTAGATACTTGTTCCCTGGAACTTTTTACCCTTAATAAGGAATTGCGAAAAGCGGTTGATAATAAGACGCAGGAGGTTGAGGCTGCATCTTCCAGAATGGAATCAATTGTAAATAATATTTCAGAGGTAATTTTTCAAACTAATTTTACCGGAGAATGGCTGTACTTAAATTCAGCATGGACAAAAATAACCGGGTTTAATATATCAAAAAGTATTGGAACTCACGCCTTTGAATTCGTTCATCCTGATGATATTGAGGGGTGTATGTCGAAATTTAGAACTTTAATTGAGCATAAAACCAGTTTCTGCTTTATTGAAGTCCGGATGGTAACCATTAGTGGCAGTTACAAATGGTGCGAAGCTACAGTTAGAGTCACAAGAGGTTTTGATGGAAAGAGAAATGGTTTTACTGGAACTTTAAAAGATATTACTGAGAGAAAAAGACTTGAGGAAGAGAAAAATAAAACGGAAGAAAAATTCAAATTGATATTTGAAAAATCATCTGTTGCCTATCTTCTAATTAAAGAATCCCGGTTTATTGATTGCAATAAAGCTTGTCTTGATTTATTTGGTGTAAGCCGGAAGGAGAGTTTTATTGGGAAATATGTAAAAGATTTTTCTCCTGAATATCAACCTGATGGCTTGTTATCTTTTGATAAAGCCAAAATGTATATAGAAGAAGGTAAGATTAGAGGTAATGCTAAGTTTGATTGGATTCACCGCAAAGAGAATGGAATAGAATTTCCAGTTGAGGTTGCATTAAACAAAGTGCCGTTAATGGATGGAAATGTTTTATTTGTTGTGCTAAATGATTTATCGGAAAGAAAACGAGTGGAACAAGAGTTGATTATTGCAAAAGAGAAGGCAGAGGAGGCAACTTATGCGAAAGCACAGTTTTTGTCCACCATGTCGCATGAGATACGTACTCCTATGAATGCGGTTATTGGAGTTACTCATTTATTGTCAGAGGATAATCCAAGAGAAGATCAAATTCAGAATATCAATATCCTGAAACTATCTGCAGATAATTTAATGACTTTGATTAATGATATCTTAGACTTTAGTAAGATTGAGGCTGGTCGTGTTGATATTGAATCTTTGGATTTCAATTTTAGAAATCTGATTCAGAACATAGCTTCAGGTTTTGATATGAAATCGAAAGAGAAAGGTTTGGATTTTATTGTTGATGTGGATCCTAAAATTCCTGCCTATTTAATTGGAGACCCAACCCGTATCTCGCAAGTCCTTAATAATTTGTGTGGCAATGCAGTTAAATTTACCGATAAAGGAAATGTTCAGGTGATGGTGTCTTATCAGGAAAAATATGATGATAAGGTAAAATTGAAATTTGAAATTAAAGATACAGGTATCGGAATTCCCGAAGATAAACAAGATCAAATATTTCAATCTTTTTCTCAGGCAGACTCAAATACCACAAGATTGTATGGAGGAACCGGTCTTGGCTTAACAATTTCAAAAAAGTTAATTGAGATTATGGGTGGTTGCATTAATGTTAAGAGTGATCTTGAATTTGGAACTACTTTTTCTTTTGATTTGTGTTTGACAATTAGCCATAAGTCGAAACCCAAATTGGATTTTGTTACCGAAGGTTATCAAAACAACGATAAAATGAAAGGTTTGCATATTTTGCTGGCTGAAGATAATCAGATGAATATATTGATTTTGAAGCAGTTTTTGAAAAAATGGGAGATTACATACGACATTGCAATGAATGGACAGGTAGCTTTTGAAAAGGTGCAGGCGGACAATTTTGACATGGTGCTAATGGATTTACAGATGCCAATAATGGATGGTTATAAAGCCACACGAAGTATTCGGAGTCTGCCCGATGAAAAATACAAGACAATGCCAATTTTAGCAATTACCGCTTCTGCATTTAACGAAATTCGTAAAAAAGTATTGGATGCAGGAATGAATGATTTCGTAACCAAGCCAATAAATCCGGAGGATTTGTATCTAAAAATTGAAAAATACATTCTCTAATTACCGATTGCAGTTACACATTATTTATCATGATCCATTTATTCATTTTTAAAAGGGGACAAAAGTCGTCAACAGGATTTGTATTTAAAAACGGATATTTTATTTCTGAAAGATACAAGCCTTGAGGATAAGCTAAATTTAGAAATTGAAGAGGTGTTTTGCTTTTAATCATCTCTTCAAACTCTTCTATGCTTTTTTGGCCTGTTCCCACTTCGATTAATTCGTGAACAAGAATTCGAATCATCCCTCTTAAAAATCGATTGGCCGTTATTTGTAAACGGAAGTTTGTTTCCGAAGCATCAGTAAACAGTTGCACAGAGAATATATTGCAGAGCGTATTGTTGTGGTTGTCCGGGGATTTGCACAAAGCTCTAAAATCATTGTATTTTGTGATTACCGAGGCCGCTTTAGCCATTTTAACCACATCAGGAGTTATATTGTAAAGTGTACTTATTTCATTCAAAAATGGATTTTTTTGGGTGTGGATAAAATAGTTGTACGTTCTTTTGCTTGCACTTGTTTGTGCATGATAATGGCTATCCACTTCAAAAACATCGTAAACCGAAATATCCGAAGGAAGGATTTTATTCAATACAAAAAGATGGTGATCGTTCCATATCCTGTCAGTATTGATATGGAAAAAATACTGTGAGGAATGTACTCCTGCATCTGTTCTTCCACATCCAACACAAACTATTTTCTCTTTTAGCAATTTGGATAATTTGTCTTCAAGTACTTCCTGAACACTTACAACATTGTTCTGTCGCTGCCAACCTCTATATGCGGTTCCCTTGTATCCGATGTGAAAAAAATACCTCACTCTTACTTGTTTTAGCTTATGAATTTTTCTATTCGGCAAAGGTATCAATTCATAGGACCAATTTTTAAAATGATCAGGAATTCTCTAAACTGCTTTTAAATTAGCGGCGAATTGCCAATAAATATTATCAATAAGTTATCTTAGAGCTCATTTTTGGGAAAATATAAACATGATTTAATGTTTTTCGAGGATAAACTAAAACAACAAATAATGAAGAAATTATTGATTGCCATTTTGGTGATTTTTGCAATTAGTACTCACCAATCAAATGCTCAGTCAGTATTCGATCAGGTGAATGATCCTTATTTCGGAGAAAGCTGCACCAGTATAATGGTTGGAAAAAAGGCCACTACAGATGGATCTGTAATTACCAGTCATACCTGCGATGGCAGATACCGAACTTGGTTACAGGTTGAAAAAGGGCAAAAATTTGAGAAGGATACTACCCTTGAAATTTACAAAGGCAGTTTGAAGACAGAAACGGCCTGGGACAAACGAAAAATGAAAGTGGCTGGAACAATACCTCAGGCAAAGGAAACTTATGCCTATTTAAATACAGCCTATCCTTGTTTGAATGAGAAACAACTAGCTATTGGTGAAACAACCATTGTTGGTCCGAAAGAATTGGTGAATGACAAAGGAATGTTTCTGATTGAAGAGTTGGAACGTATTGCACTTCAGCGATGCACAACGGCTCGTGATGCTATTGCATTGATCGGGAAATTAATTAAGGAATATGGTTACGGCGATTGGGGCGAATGCATTACGATTGCTGATAAAAAAGAAGTTTGGCAATTGGAAATTTTTGGTGAAGGTCCCGATAAAATAGGAGGTGTTTGGGCTGCGCAGCGCATTCCGGATGATCATATTGGTGTATCGGCAAATATTTCAAGAATTGGAGTAATTGATGAAAAGAACAAAGACTACTTTATGTATTCGGAGAATGTTTTCTCTGCGGCGAAAGAGCTTAAGCGCTGGGATGGTAAAGAGGAATTTAAATTCTGGAAAGCTTATGGTAAGGTTGAAAAGCCTTTTAAAATTCGGGAGTTTTTTATCATGAATGCTTTGGCTCCATCTTTAAAATTAGATTTTGAGGCGGAAGAATTACCTTTTTCGGTCAAACCGGATCAGAAAGTTTCAGTACGCGATATTATTGCGTTGTATCGAGAAACCTACGAAGGAACTAAGTATGATATGACTCAGAATCTGAATGTGATAAGGAAAAAATACAATAAAGAGAATGAGGAGATAGGTGTCGATACCATTAAGGCTTTAAATGCGCATCCATGGCCGAATGGTGATAATCGTAAATTGTATAATTACTTAAAAGATGGAACAGTTGAATACCAGAGAACTGTTGCTGTATCGTGGTGTTCGTATTCTCATATTATTCAGTTAAGAGATTGGTTACCAGATGAAATTGGTGGAAGAGCGTGGTTTTCTTTTGACAATCCAGCTCAAAGCCCTCGTATTCCTATTTACTCCGGAACAACCGAATTGCCGGAAAGTTTTCAATATTGCGGTCAGCATCGCTACCGCGACGATGCTGCTATTTGGCAATATCGCAAAGCCAACAAATTGGCTACTTTACAATGGCAAACCACTCGAAAGGGAATGATGGAAGAAGTTGCCTACTTTGAGGAAAAAGGATTTAAAGAGTCCGCTGAGCTTGAAAGTCAAATACAGAAGCTATTGAAGGATGGTAAAACAAAAGAGGTAAAAGTATTGTTGAACAAATATACCCGCGATTTTACTGGTGCTGCCATGTTACGTTGGAAAGAGCTGGAAAATGAATATTGGGGGAGATTTGGATTGGGATTTTAATTAAATCAGATTTTTATCCAAACGCATAAAAAACCGGTTGAACATTTTTTTCAACCGGTTTTTTTAATAGTGAAAAAAATCAAAATTGGAATCCAAAGCCATAATCCCAATACCATTTGCCAATTTCCACACAGAAAATATAGAAATGGCAGTACTTGCGAGCAGAAGGGAGAGGAATTATGGACAGATGGATTTTCATTTGCAGCGATTTTATTCTGTCTTCATATTTAACTTGTACCAGTTGATGTTACGGGTGAAGTACATTGTGATTCCCAGTATTAATGCTAAGCCAATACTTCCCATTAATAAAGCATAATCGGCTAATTGTAAGGTGACAAATAAAAAGCCGTAAATACCCAATATGGTAGCTGTTAAAACTCCTGTGAACTTTCCCGATTTAAATACACTTTTGGCATAAATTAATATCATCAGTGATGTTATGCCTGCTGAAATTAGGTAGGCAATATTAAAATTGGAATGCTCAGATATGGATATCAGCAGGATGTAGAAAAGACAAAGAGCCAGACCAACTAAAGTGTACTGAAATGGGTGAATTTTCCGTCCATTCAAAATCTCGACTAAGAAGAATACCAAGAATATCAGCGCAATAGTCATAACTGCATATTTTGAGGAACGCATGGACTTTTGATAATCGTCCAGAGGCATAATCAAATCAACACCCAAGGCTGAATACTGCATTTCGTTTCGCATATTTTTATCAATCCAAGTTTGCGGATAGTTACGGTTTAGTTGCAGAATTTTCCAATCGGCCGAAAAACCTTCATCGCTTACCTCTCGGTTGTCGGGAAGAAAATTGCCATTAAAACTTGGTGAATTCCAGGTGGAGGATAGGTTTACATTTGTGGTGCTGCCTAGCGGTATAAAGGAAAGGTTTTGGCTCCCCTGCAAATTTAACTTGAATGAGAAATCAATATTTGTGTTGATTTGGTTGCTTACATCAGGCAAATCAATGCTAATGCCCGAACTAATCATATCGTTTAGTTTAGACCCGGGTTGTACATCCAGTTTTTGATTCCCCCAGTTCAGTGTAATTTGATCTTTTATGCCTCGAAGATCCGATATTCCAACGGTTAGGAAGGCTTCATCGTATTTGATTTCTTTCAATCCATCTTGATCAATTTTGGTGTTTAGTTTAAATTGACCGCTGAAATCTAAAATACTTTTGTACACAACTACTTCATAAATTCCTCTTTTCAACTTCTCAGGTTCTATTTTACCCGTTATTGCCAGTTGCTCGGGTAGTAGGTACAGGTATTTTGTTTTCGTGATGATCTTGCCATCTTCAATTTCATATTCATAGATTAATGGAATGGTGAGAATTGGTCCGTTAATTTGCTGTTTGCCAGCCCATTTTTGACTTACTTCATTTAATACCGACTGATTGAGCATTTCTCTCTCGCTGATGATTGATTTAATCATGCTGGCAGGAATCAGCAGTAAGAGCATTAAAATGGTGATGGTTCCTAGTTTAAGTCCAACCGAATTCTTAATCCAGCTGTTAACTTTGTCGAGTGGTGATTGTGAATCGTTCATTTTTTTTATATTTATTTAAAAGTACTTTGAAATTCAAAGTGTAATGATAAAAAAATTATTTAAGCAATTGCTCTATGGCCTTTATGTGTCTGATAAAGGCTAGTTTGCCTTCATCCGAAGCAGAATATTTAGTGTTGGGTTTTCGATCCAGAAATTCTTTTTGCACATGAATGTAATCACTTTTTTCAAGCGACTTTAAATGGCTTGCCAAATTACCATCTGTAACGCCCAAAAGGTTTTTTAGGGCGTTAAAATCGAGGTAATCGTTTACCACTAAAGCCGACATGATTCCCAGCCGGATTCGGTTTTCAAAAGCTTTATTTAAATTTTTAAGTAATTCCTTCACGACTTGTATTTTATCTCCATTATGATTCCATAAATGATATGCAGCAGACCGAATCCGATGCACCAGAAAATCAAACCATATCCTATGAAATAAGTTGCAGTCAAACCTAGTAAAATTTCAAGCATTCCCAAACTGCGGATTTCGCTTATTGTGTATTTACTGGCATTTACCAATGCCAAACCGTAAAATAGTAAGGTTAGTGGCGCAATTAATCCGATGTATCCTTTTATTAAAAGGAGCAGGCAAAATATACCACCGCTAAGCAATGGAATTAACAAATTAATCAGAAGTGTTTTGGTTTGAGAATCCCACACTTTTTGTTTTAATTTTTTTGTCTTTAATCTGGTGAAAAAGAGTCCAAAACCTAAGGCGAGCAGGAGTGTTACGATACCAATTGTCAGTAATTCTATTAACTGATCATTATTAAGGAGTGTTCGGTTAAAATCCTGATATCCAGTTTTTGAATAAATTGTTATCCAGGCAAAATAGGCACCAATAAGTGCAATTATTCCTGCTGATATTCCCGATAAGCCACTCAAAGAGATGAATTTAGATGACTTGTTCATCATCTCTTTGATGTTCTTTAGGTCTTCGATGTATTTTTGCTGATTCATGAAAAGTACTTTGTAATTCAAAGTAAATATAAAGGAAAAATTTGAATATTCATTATTTAAAGGGAAAAATAATTTTTGACTTGAAATTAATAGCATTTAAAGCCACAAAATATAAAAGACTTTAGTTGTAAGATTTTTTTACATACCTGTTTGTAGTGGATACAATTACTTGTGTAAATACGTACAAAAACCTATCATCATAATACGTTCATAAGCTGTTTCTTCTGAACAGAATAAGCTTGAACTTTGTACCATATCAATTTGAACGGAGTAGCTTATGAAAATACATCAAATTACAATACAGGCAGGTATTGACAAGTTAGGCAATACGGAACGGTTGCCCGATTTACGGATAAACAAAGGTGAAATATATGGGATTGTTGGCCCTACTGGTAGTGGGAAAAGTCAGCTGATTGCAGATATTGAGCAGTTGGCACAAGGAGATACAGCCAGCAAGCGCAAAATTTTAATTAATGGCGAAATTCCTTGTCATGAACTTCGGAGCGATCCCAGAAAAAAAATGGTGGCGCAATTGTCTCAGAATATGAATTTTTTTGCAGACATGCCTGTTGCCGATTTTTTAAAACTTCACGCCAAGTGCCGGGGGAAAAAAAATATTGATGTAAAACACGTAATTTCTATTGCCAACACTCTTACGGGTGAGCCAATCAATGCAAGTGATAATCTAACGATTTTGAGCGGAGGACAAACCAGGGCTCTCATGGTGGCAGATGTTGCCATTATCAGCGAATCGCCGATTGTCTTAATCGATGAAATTGAAAATGCCGGAATTAAAAAACATGAGGCTTTACAATTGCTGTCGGGAGAGGGGAAAATAATTCTTGTGGTTACTCACGATCCGGTTTTGGCATTAAGTGCCCAAAAAAGAATTATTATGAGAAATGGAGGTATGCGCGATATTATAGAAAGTACGTACCGTGAGAAACAAATATCATTGCAGTTAAATGATATCGATCAATATATCTTGACTTTGAGAGAAGATGTACGGGCAGGTAAAAAAATAGAAGAAGTAAATTTTGATGCATTGCTTCAGGAATCGAGTTTTTTGAAATGCTTATAATCGGAGAGTGATTGAGTTGTACATGTGGAAATAACAGATTAGTGAAATGAGCCATGCAAAATCATTTACTGCAACGAATGATGATTTCCAAGCTGTTTTCAAAGGTCTTAATTTAAAAAAAATATGAAACGTCCATGTATAAAGCTTTCTGTACACAGGGAAATGATTATTCCGTGCATGGTAAGTTCTCCCGAAACAAGTTCGGGACAGGCTATATGGCAAAAACCTAAAATTATAATCATATGAAGTTTATTATTGTTGCCGGAACTCCGGGTGCCGGAAAAACTGCTGTTCTAATTCATACCCTGAAAATATTGTTACAACAGAATGTAAAGCCATCGGTTGTAAAGATCGACTGTTTGTATTCCGACGACCCCAAACGCTTTGCAAAATTGGGTGTTCCCGTTCAGTTGGGCTTGTCGATGGACATGTGTCCCGATCATTTCTCAATTTACAATACCGATGCAATATTGGAGTCTGCCAAAGAGCAAAAATCAGAATTTCTGATTATGGAGACGGCGGGTTTGTGTCATCGATGTGCACCTTATACCCATAATAGTTTGGGTGTCTGTGTAATTGATGCGACCAGCGGACCCAATAATCCGATGAAAGTGGGGCCTTTTTTGAGTTGTGCTGATATTGTGGTGATTACAAAAGGCGATATGATATCGCAGGCGGAGCGGGAGATATTTCGGGAGTGTATTTTGGAAACCAATCCGAATTGTTCAATCATTGAGGCAAATGGATTAAGCGGACAAGGAGCTTCGGAATTGGCTTTGCAAATTAGAAGTACTGAAAAAGTAGTGTCTGAAAATGAAAGTTTGCGGCACAATGCACCTTTTTCGGTATGCACGCTTTGTGCGGGTGAAAAAAGAGTTGGTGCTGAACATCACCGTGGATTGTTACGGAAAATGAATGGCATGCAGGAATATGTTGGTGAATAAGTTGTTGCCGTTTTAAGGAATAGGAATATGGAAAAAAAGATAATAGAGTTTCTTCCCGGGTTCAATTGCGGGCGTTGCGGCTTTGGTTCATGTACTGATTTTGCTGAAGCGATTGAAATTAAACCGTCAAGTCTGGATTTATGTCCTTTTTTGACGCAGGAACGATTCATTGCTAATAAAATAGAAATTGAGAGATTAGCAATGGGTGAGCCGAATGGGTGTCAGAAAAAAACAGTAGGAGTAATTGATGCTTACGAAGCTGATATTGTTTTGGATCCTCTGAAAGGAGAAATTTCATGCAGGGAAGTGCTGATGCCTATGTCTTTAGTTAACTTGCAGATAGGGGAAGTGATTGAGTACAGACCCTTGGGATGTCCGATAGTACATTACGGGAAAGTGATAAAGATTGATCATTTGTTGGTTACTGTACACCTAATTGGTCCGTGCAGAAGGAGAGAAAGCGAGACTAAGTTTACATCGGTGGGTTGCTGTATGGTCATTGCTTTTGAGGGCCGGTTTCATGGAAAAAATGTAAAAGTGGGTGAAACGGTGAGGTTTTTACCGAAACATTGCATGATGCAAAAGGTACACTCTGGAGTAGTAGTTAAAATTGAAGATGAGAATATCCTGATTGAAGGAATTGACTTGAAAGTATGGCAGCCTCCTGTTGTTTGTTCGATGAAATAAGTCTAGTTAAAAATGTAAAGTGCCCTCAGAGATATTTCATCGCTAAGGGCGCTTTTTTTTGATATGCTGCATCATTTTAAAATAAAAATAGTTGAGAATGTTGTTCCAATAATTGAATCCTTTTTTTTTATATATATTTGAAAGTTTGCGGATCAAAACAAATTATAAATCAATGAGTCCCATTATATCGAGCAAATAGATGAACAACAGCGACAAACCAAAAGAAACCATGGGAGCGATGATCCACATCACAAAAAACCGATCGACTTCGGTTTTCCGGAATATGTTGCGGAATCCCAATTTAGCAACTCCAATTCCAATAATAGCACCAACATTAAGCTGTACCAACGAAGTTGGAATTCCTTTGATTAGAGACGCGCTTAGCAATAAACTTGCTGAGATAAAAGCAATGATAACTGCTTCGATTCTTCCAAACAGCACGATTTCTTTTCCGGTGTTTTGTAAAATTTTATCACCAAAAACTGAGCTGCCAATGGAAAAACTTGGTGCGACTATTAATGTGGCGAGTATCATTACCTGTAAGTAGCGGTTTTGACTCACCATTAGCTCGTTGCAGGCCATTGATGATAAGGGACCGGCAGCATTGGCAACATTATTGGTTCCTATGGAAAAGGCCACATATAAGGACATAATTACAATTAGGCCTTTTAACAGATAGCTGTCGTTTACTTTTTTGGAGATCGTGTAGCCACGTTTTCGTATGGGTTTGTATATGTATTTGCCAATAAAAAATGCCAGTGCAAAAGCCACAATTGGCATTATGAACCAGGTTGGGAGTATTTCGAATAACAGTTTGTTGGTATTTAGTGAATGGAAATAGATTGCCGGTGCAGTTACGGCCATTACCGTCGACTGACTGGTTGATTGAGGGATACCAAAGAGATTGGCAATTAGTAAGGAAACCGCCACGGCTAATAATATGGCGGAGACAACCGAAAAGCTCATTAATTGTGGATCAAGAAGGCCTTTTCCAATGGTTTTGGCTGTTTCTTCACCACCAACAATTGCACCTGTAAAAACCATCAGTCCAAATAAGCCTGGAATCAAACTCTTTTTAATAACATTAGAACCATAGGCTGCAGAAAAGGCTGGTCCGGTGCCGCTTCCCCCCATATTTACGGATAAAAAAACGGCGATTACAAAAGGAATTAAAAAAGGGATCAGCATAGCAGAATATTTTGATTTGTTATCATCAAAAGTATTTCATCTGTAAGCTATATATCAGCGTATAAAAACGTAATTGCGCAATAGGTATTTGTACGTAGAGTGTCTGGAGTAAAAGGAATGTCTTTAGTCTTTTCAGATTTTGGGTTCCCACTTTTTCACACCTCAAAAATGTGATTTTTAATGGCATAAATAACTAAAGATGCTGTGTTTTTCGATTGGGTTTTTAGCAGTATGTTTTCGCGGTGTTTGTCAACTGTGCGTTTGCTGATAAAAAGCATTTCGGCTATTTCCTGGTTCGATAAACCCTTGCAGATATTGTATAAAATCTCGATTTCCCGCTGTGTTAAATCAGATTTTGAGGGCTGATTTTTTTTTCGGTTCAAATTGGCAATAATACTTTCCAATATTTCGGGCGAAAAGAAATTTCTTCCTTCCATAACGGCATCAATGGCCTGCTGAACCTCTTCGAAACTGGAATTTTTCAGCAAAAAGGCTTTGGCTCCGGCATCTATCATTTCCGAATAATAATTTTCGTTGGCATGCATCGAAAGAGCAATTATTTTTGTGCCAGGATATTTTTTCATCACCTCATTACTTGTCTCTATTCCATTCATTACCGGCATTTCAATATCCATAAGAATAATGTCAGCCTGCCAGTTGGCCAGCAAATCCAATAATTCCTGACCATTACTTACTTCCTTAATTTCAGGTTTGCTGTTTTGATTGTTGAGAAGAAAGGATAGCCCTTCACGAAACAAATCGTGATCATCAGCCAGTGCCAATTTTAAAGATTCAGTCATGATATTGGTATTTCTACTTTGAGGTAAAAGCCTTCATTTTTCCGGCTGTTTATTTCAATGGTTCCATCCAACGATTTTACCCTCGTGTGGATGTTCGACAAGCCCATTCCTTTTACCGGTCTTGGTTCCGTGGAAAAGCCGATCCCATTATCACAGTACATCAATTCTAATTTTTGATGATAGCTAAGGAGTGAAAGATCGATTTTAGATGCAGAAGCATGTTTTATGGTGTTGCTGAACAATTCACCGATGATCCGATATAGAATCAACTCCACATTGTAGTCGAAACGTTTTCCATACAATTGAATAATCAATTGAATTTGGTATTGATCGGTCAGCTGAATTCCCCCGACAAATGTTTTAATGGCTTTTTCCAAACCGTATCGTTCCAAAATATGAGGACTCAATTTGTTGGATATCTCCTTAACGGTGATAATGGCTTCGTTGATGGCCTGATCTGTTTTTTGAATGATTTGCAGGTTATTTGAATTTTCAGCAGATTTATTTAAAGCGGAATTTGTCATTTTAATGGTGGAGAGAATCGGCCCCAATCCATCGTGCAATTCTTTGGCAAAGCGATGGCGTTCCTGCTCTTCGGTCTTGATAACTGCACTCAGCACTTTGGCTTCATTTTCTTTTCTCTCTTTATCTACCTTATCCTGAAGTTGAAAAATACGGCGAATGTAAAAAGCACCAAAAAACATAAGCAATGAAATTACGACAGCCATCCAGTTGGTGATGAATATTTCCGGTTTATCCTGGTCTGCAGTGAACACACTAAAAAGTTCTGCAAATCTGCGCAAAGCCATGAGTAAGAAACCTATGGAAACCATAATCCAGGAGCTGTTGAAGCGTGTTTTTGGAATCAGGCTAATGGTAATAAAAAAAGCTCCGAATTGTAATAAAACCGATACTATTAGTGCAATTTGTAAAAGCATGAAACAAGAGTAAGGATTCTATTGTTTAAAAGACTACGTTTAAAACCGTATTTTTGAGAACTTCACATGATAACCTTAGTATCAGTTCAAGTTGTCATGTGAAGTTCATGTATTTCGAGAAGTAAAGGGGTATAATTATTTTTTCTGGATATTCTCTTTTTTGATAATTCGCTTGTATCCTGTGTAAGGGTTGAGTTGCATGATCTTAAACTTGATCAGCTTTTCTTTTACCAAAGGGAGTTCATCTAAAATTTCTTTGGCATGTTCCAAACTCTTGCATTCCATTATCAATACAGCATTATTGTCTTCATTAAAATAGATTTCACGCAGGTATTCTGATATGTATAATTCGTGAACGTGACGGGCTTCCTGTTCTAAAATGCAGCTTTTGTTACTCCAGTCAACATCTTTTAATTCTTTTTCAACGGCTAATATTTTCATAATAAGTGTTTTATGTGTTTCAGATTTGACCACGAACAGTTACAATTAACCGCAGGTCTTAGTTCTATTTGCTTCTTTGATAATCAAGGAAACTGATACACTAATGTATTAAAATATATTTCAATGCAAATAGAAAAATTTACACTTTTATTACATTCTGCTGATTTCTGATTTGGAACCAGTTAAGCACAAAAAAAAAGCAGCTCCTAAAAAGAAGCTGCTTTGAATAAATGTATGTAGTAAAAAGATTACAAGGCTCCATCATCGTAAGCACGTTCACCATGCAAAGATGCATCCAATCCATCATCTTCATCTTTCATTTTAACTTTAACGGGAGTTATAAAGTTGATTATTGTCAGCATTAAATAAGTGAAAATGAAAGCATAAGTGGCACTGATTAACACGGCTGCCACCTCTTTAAAGAAGAAAGCACCATCTCCTTCTAAAAGACCCGATTGACCGTTAATTGACGAAGATGCGAATACACCCAATAAGATAGTTCCAAAGACACCACCCATACCGTGAACGCCCCAAACATCCAGAGCATCATCCCAGCCCCATTTGTTTTTAAGTTGAACAGCAAGGTAACAAAGTGCACCTGCAAGAATACCAATAAGCATTGCAGCCCATAATGGTACGAAACCGGCTGCTGGCGTAATGGTTGCCAAACCGGCAACAGCTCCTGTTAATAAGCCTACAAATTTAGGTTTCCCTTCTCGTGACCACTCTATAATTAACCATGTAATAGCCGCAAAAGAAGCTGCAACGTCGGTATTTAAAAATGCAAGTGTTGTAATATTATTTACATCCAATTCGCTTCCTGCATTAAAACCATACCATCCAAACCATAACAAACCAGTACCAATTGCTACCAATGGAATGCTGTTGGGAGGGCTTTGTCTGTCACGGCGTTTTCCAACGTAAAATACAGATGCAAGTGCAGCAAAACCGGCAGTTGCGTGAACAACTACACCACCGGCAAAGTCAAGAACACCCCATTCCTGAAGGATTCCTCCGCCCCAAATCATATGTACGAATGGATAATAAACAAATAATTGCCATACCACTAAAAAGAAGAGGTAAGCTTTAAATGTGACACGATTCACGAATGCCCCGGTAATCAGAGCAGGTGTAATGATGGCGAACATCATTTGATAAGCTATAAATATAAAATTTGGATATTTACTGCCGGCACCTGCGTACATGGTATCAAAACCGACTCCATTTAGGAATGCAAAATCAAGGTTTCCAATTATACCTCCCTCTCCACCGCTAAAACATAGAGAATAACCGATGGTTACCCACATAATTGTGGTGATGCCCAATGAAACAAACGTTTGCATCATTACGCCTAAGATATTTCGTTTTCCGGCTAGTCCGCCATAGAAAAAGGCCAGTCCTGGTGTCATTAACATTACCAGACTGGTACATAAAATCATAAAAGTAGTTGATCCTGTATCAAGCATAATATTTAGTTTTTAGTGTTTATTAAAATGAAAATCCGAATACGAAATAGATTTTTTCATCTACTGGATTGGTGATTACAGATGCTGAAACGGGTAAGGAAAATTTCTCGTTGAGTGCAACTTCTTTAGAAAGAGTTACACCTAGATTAACAATACCTGCTTTACTTCCGTAGTAGCCGCTTTCGCCGTTAAATCCTGTAGAGGTTTTTGCTTCTGCCGGTTTGGTTAAATTCATTCCTAAAAAAGCATCAAGAGTTACGTCGTTCGCCATTTTATGACTGTACGACAGCTCAGTGTAGGTAGAATACTGGAGGCCTGTTTTCTGATTGAAATCAGTTGTGTTTGGATGATCTCCAAGTTTAACGGCATCTGCTCCCCAAAAGTTAACGGCAACCATCAAAGCAAATGGAATGTTGTCATTGCCGTTAAAACGGAAGCTTCCTTCCAACACATGACCTGTAAGATCATTGTTGAACTCGAAATAATTGTAATCTTCGCCTTCGGTTGGGAAGTAGTAATCTGTTAGTGTAAGGCTAAACAGATCTTTGGCAAAAGTGTAACCCAAATAAAGGTCGAATTCCTGACCTGAATTGTTTCCGCCTAAGGAATAAGCTCCCCATGCACCCAATTCCCAGCCTTTGTAGTTGAGAGTTACCGATGGTTGAAGACTCGGACTTGTCCCTCCAAATTGTGTTCCCCGCCAAACATAGCGGCTCATTACATCGGCACCAAAATCAAGTTTCGCTTTCTCTTTTTGTCCAAAAGAAGAACTGCAAATACTCAGCATAAATGCGATTAGCAGATATACGCCTGATCGTTTCATAGAATTAATGTTAGTTTGTTATTGTGTGAATTATTCAATGACGAATATAGGAGAGAGCAAATCAGCCCGAAATAGAGAATTACCCCTAAAATGAATTACGAAAAATGGCGATACACTAGGTGAATTACCTAGTGCGTAAATATAGTAGGATCAGGAGATAATTTTAGGTCACCTTAATAATCAGGCATAAACTTTAGTCAATCTACATCCTCGAAAGATTGAGATCTTGTATATTTAAAGCTTGATTTTAGGATGGTATCGGGAGTTGAAATAAGATCTTAGTTTCTGAAATTTGTCGGCACCTTCCCTTAAAAATACCTAATCCTATCCTCTCCTAAAGGAGAAGAGAAAACAGCTTCAAATTTTTTGTTTGTTGGATTTGTAAAGCTCCTTCTCCTTTAGGAGAGGGTTGGGGTGAGGTTTTTAAAAGTCTGTTAAGCAGTAAATAATTCTGATAATTGTAATTTTTACAATGCACCCTTTCGCCTGTCGGCACCTTCCCTTAAAAATACCTCATCCTATCCTTCTCCTAAAGGAGAAGAGAAAACAGCTTCAATTTTTTTTGTTGGATTTGTAAAGCTCCTTCTCCTTTAGGAGAGGGTTGGGGTGAGGTTTTTAAAAGTCTGCTAAGCAGTAAATAATTCTGGTAATTGTAATTTTTACAATGTACTCTTTCGCCTGTCGGTACCTTCCCTTAAAAATACCTCATCCTATCCTTCTCCTAAAGGAGAAGAGAAAATGGCTTCAAATTTTTTGTTTGTTGGATTTGTAAAGCTCCTTCTCCTTTAGGAGAAGGTTGGGGTGAAGTTTTTAAAAGTCTGTTAAGCAGTAAATAATTCTGGTAATTGTAATTTTTACAATGTACTCTTTCGCCTGTCGGCATCCTCTTTCGTGGTAAAGCGAATATTTGTGTATAATTTGCTAATTGACTTCGATAATGTGGTTTTTGATGGCATATTTTACCAATTCGGCAGTAGTATTTAAGCCTAATTTGCTCATAATATTGTTTTTATGGCAATCAACTGTGCGAACGCTGATGCTGAGTTGGTCTGCTACTTCTTTATTCATGAATCCATCTGCCACCAAACGAAGCACTTCGGTTTCCCGTTTGGTTAACTCCCCGTGATTTTTGTCATCTTTATTGCCGCGCATAAGGCTTCTCATTACAATATTGCTGATCCCCTGATTAAAGTACTCGTTGCCTTTGTTCACTTCTTGAATGGCTTTGTTGAGTTCTTCTCCCGCAATATCCTTTGGCAGATACGCTTTTGCACCGGCATCCATGGCACTTAAAATAAATTCTTTATTGTTGTGCATGGATAGAATGATGGTTTTTATGCAAGGATGTTTTTTTGCCAGATATTGCGTTAGTTCAATGCCATTCATTCCCGGCATGCTAATGTCAGTAATGATAATTTGGGCAGCCAATTGATCCATTTGTTCAATCAAATCATTTGCGTTTCCAAATTCCCCAACAACTGTTATGTCTTCGGTGTTGTGCAGTAAGGATTTTAATCCGTCGCGAAACAGTTTGTGATCGTCAACCAAAACAACATTAATCTTATTCATATGTTTATAATTTTAAGTTTTTGCCATATAGCCTGTCCCGAACTTGTTTCGGGAGAACTTACCATGCAGGGAATAATCATCTCCCTGTGTGTTAAAAGACCTATGGCATGGACGTTTCATATTGATATTTTTACCAATGGAATTTTACATTGTACCTTTAAACCATGAGGATATTCTTCCTCAAAAAATACATTTCCGCCCAATATGGAAATGCGTTCCTTAATATTTGATAAGCCGTTGCCGTTTTTAGGAATTCCATTCAGAGGCAATCCAATACCATCATCTTTTATTTCGAAAAACAAGGAATCTGCTTTTTGCGCTAAGCAGATGTTGATATTTTTAGCTTGTGCGTGTTTAATAATATTATTAGTTGCTTCCTGTGCAATTCGGTAGAGGTAGGTTTCTGCTTTCTTACTGATTTCAGGCAAGTTATCCTGAATCTGCAAATCAGTTTGTAATAAGCTGTTTTCTTCAATTCGCTGCAACAGACTGCCAAGAGCATGATTCAATCCAAATTCCCGTAAAACGGCAGGCATTAAATCATTCGACATGCCCCTGATCTCTGTCATTAAATCGGAAAACATTTCCTTCGATTCACCCAATACGGCAGCAGCATTTTCCGGAGCTGTATTTTCCAACCGCATTTTTATAGCCAAAATTGTTTGAGCCAATCCATCGTGCAGTTCTCTGGCCAGTCTGCTTCGCTCAGCTTCCTGTCCATCTATCATCGATGAAATACTTTGGTCTTTGGCAATTTGAAGATTCTCCTGCTGTTCTTTTATTTTCTGAGTCATTTGGTTGAAAGCGGCCACCAATTCCATTATTTCGCCATCCGCTTTTATATCAGTAACCTGTTCATAAATTCCCGATGAAATTTTCTCGGTTTCGGCCCGTAATTTTCGGATAGGAGCAGTTATGGTATTGGCAATTATGGCAACAACGCCCAACAGCAGCAAACTTAGAATAATCAGAATATAAAACATAGAGTTTCCGTAATTCCGAATGGGAATCATGGCTTCGTGTTGATCTATTTCAGCAAGAATCACCCAATTTAAATCTGGCAGATTCATTTTACTGTAAGAGCTTAGCACCTGAACGCCTCGGTAATCTTTAAAAATATCAGAACCAATACTATCCTGAAATGCCATTTTTACACCTCTGGTTGAGGATTTTAGGGCGTAAATTGAATTTTCCTGAAAGCGGCTCGTACTTCTCAGCAGATGATCTTCGCCTACCAGATAGGCTTCGCCGGATTTACCCAATCCGTTTAACGGATTTCTATCCAGCATAATGGAATTGATAATCTCTGTATTGATACCAAAAGCCAAAACCACCTTTTGCTCTTGAAAGATGATTGTTTTACAGATAAGAATTTCTGTTTTTGACTGATCTTTTGTGTTGAGCAGTTCCCGAACCGAAATTTCATTTTTAGGAAGCAGACCGGCAAACAACTGAAGATGCTCAGGCTGTAATTTTGTTTGGCTCAGATCACCGGTTTTTGGCTCGATTTGAAAGCCCGAAGAAACGGTATTCGACTGATAGATGTAAATGCTTTTATAATTTTGTTTGCCGGTAAGTAAGGAGGCAAAACCAGTTTTAAAAATACGGTGATCACTTATGAGATGGGAGAGATTCAGCTGATTTTTTTCAGGAGGGAGACTGAATGTAAGAGTACTGATTGCTTCTGTTTCATGAATGCATTGCTGGAAAAAATCTTCAACGCGTTTTTTCTTTTCAATGCGAACGGAGGTAAGCTGGTTGAAAGTACGCAGAATAAGAGCATCTTTTGCCTGAGTATAGGCAAATATACCAACAATAAGTATTGATAATAAGTTGAGTACGACAAAGTAGATCAGGAGCTTGTTAGCTAAAGATTTTCTCATACCGGTTTCCGTAAATTAGTGTGTTTGTTGCTGTCAAAGTTATTATTTCTTCTTAAATCAGGCTTTCGAAAACGATTGTTTTATTGAGAGAAGTTATTTTTTATAATGAATCCACATTAAGCCGGGGTCAATTGTTACTTGTCTGGAGTATTGCTTTTTTGTTCTTTACCGCGGAAAGTAATTGTTTTAATTGAACCTGCTGATAAGCAGTAAGCTTCGGTTAATTTCATGAAGAAATAGAAGCGTGTTAATTTGTTGTTTTTGATCCAGCAGGAAGGTTTTGCTTTCAGGAAATCCACTCATGACACGAATAATTTTCCACTGAAGTAAGTTGTTATCCACATGGCGACGATTAGATTACTCTTTATACACAAACATTCGCTTTCCCAAGCAAGAGTTTGATTGCTTAAAATGGTAGAATTCACTACTTTAACTTTTGCATGCATTTCAAATTGAATCTTTCCCTTGAAAGGGGTACCGTAACGCAGTGAAGATCATGAATGCAATTTTATATATCTTGTTGCCCTTGGTTTTTTCAGCCAACAAGGTATGTATAAAGAGTAGCTTTAGGAGAGATAGAGTTAGGTGATGTGTATTCGATTGTTAGATTTTTCGACCTTTCAAAACTTTTTTACTTTTCAAGACTATTGCGAATCTTTTTTTAATTGAAAAAAAAATTCGTTACCTGTCACCCACCTGGCAGGTAAACGTTTCTTAGAATCAAATTGGGGAAATTATGCACACATCAAACAAAAATATTTCAAAACTGATCGTCCGATATCTAAGGGGTGAATTGGATGAAAATAAGGAGAAAGAGTTGAATCTCTGGCTTGAAGAACCTAAGAACAAAAAACTCTTTTATGAAATAACCAAAAAAGAAAGAATCCTTAATAAAAGTGTCGATTACGATGCTTTTGATATGAAAAAGGCCTGGAAAAAGCTTGATCGGAAAATTTCTAAAAAGCCAGATTATCGCAAATGGCTAAGCTATGCAGCAGTAGTTGTATTGCCATTGGCAATAGGCTTTTTTATTTTGAATCAGGTTCCTAAGTACGATAACAAAATTGCACAGTTTTATGAGATTAAGTCAGGTGAAACCAATGCGAAATTATATTTTGCCAATGGTGATGTTGTCGATTTAAAGGAGGATACTTCAAGTATCATTCGTTCTGCTGATAATTTATTGGTGGAAAAGGATAGCCATAAAATGAAGATAAATTCTGATTTAATGGAGGCCGGAAAACGAAATGAGTTGAACCGAATTGTAACGCCGGTTGGAGGGGAATATGAAATTGAATTGCCAGATGGTACGGTGGTTAAACTGAATGCAGATTCTTATTTGGAGTTTCCATCTAAATTTTCAGGAAAAGAGAGAAGAGTAGTTGCGAAAGGGGAATTGTACTTCGATGTAGCAAAGAACAAGGATTGGCCGTTTATAGTTGAATCTGAGGGGATGGAACTTAAGGTATTGGGCACGGAATTTAATGTAAGAGCCTATGCCGACGAGAAAGAGATGATCTCCACTCTGGTTGAGGGAAGTGTTGAAGTAACCAATTCGAGGGGAGAATTAATCAGATTGACCCCGGGAAGACAGGCCGTTTTGAATAAATCGGATCAGTCGATGATTGAATGCAAAGCAAACATTGAGGCTGTTACTGCCTGGAAAAATGGGAAGTTTATTTTCGATAACCGGCGTCTTGAAGATATCATGTATGATTTGGCGAGATGGTACGATGTGAAAGTTTTCTTTGCAAATGCGAAAGTGAAAAATGCAAGGTTTTCGGTTGATGTGCCTCGTTATGGAGAAATAGAATCAATACTAAGTCTGCTGGAAGGAACAGGCGAAACATCTTTTACAACAAACAAAAATGTAATTACTGTGAAATAAAAAAAAGGGAGTGCTCTAACACTCCCTAAATGAAAGTTTAACCATGCGCAAGGCAAATTGCGCTTAATTTTAACCAACAACCCAAATTTATGAAAAAAAAACATTTGTTCGGGCATTCCCCAAGTGATGTCTGGAAGAAAACCGTTAGGGTTATGAAATTAACAGCTGTTTTACTCTTTTTAGTGGTGTTTAGTGTTTCTGCTGAAGGATTTAGTCAGGGATCTAACATTTCCATGAGAATGGAGAATGCGAGTTTGAAGGAAGTGTTTCAGGAGTTAACAAGTCTGTCAGAATACACATTCGTGTATAGTGAAAAAATGATTTCCGGTACAGAACCTTCGTCTCATGCAGTGAATTATATCCATTTAATTTCAAAACAGACTTTCATTAAAATGAATTAATTTTTAGCTGTATCGAGGCAAAATGTAAAGCATAGCCATGTTACGATGCATCTTTTTTAACGAAGATATAGCTGAAAAGAAACATTTTATAAGGCATGTTTCGATGTTAATTGAATTATATGAAGCGTCCATGCCAAAGCGATTTTGACACACAGGGGATGATTATTCCAAGCATGGTAAGTTCTCCCGAAACAAGTTCGGGACAGGCTATATGGCAAATAAAAACAAATTATAATCATATAAAACTTATTTATCTATGGGGTGTTTCTGTGAATAACTGCCAAGCCTTAATGATATTGTGAAAGAAATTCTTCATTACCTGTTGTTGTTACAACAGTATTAAAATAATCTGCTTGAAACCAAAAAAATAAGCGGTTGAACGACTGAAATTTTGAATTAAGATCAGGATTCGTTTTTGGGAAAGTGCAATTTCAAGAAATGAAGCCTTGTTTTATCACTTAAGATATTTATCATTACACAAATGTGCTTACTTCTAGGTAAACCACGAGCTTGTTTTTGTGATCAGCAGATTTAAAAAAGAGAATCAGTAGTGCGCAAGAGCGGAGTGCTTATCCCGTTTTAGAATTATGCTTACCGCAACTTTTTTCCGGAAGAGAAATACAATTTGCAGGAACATCGTCAGAATCGAAATTTCTTACAAGGTATGTTTATAAAGAAAGAGGGTGTCCAAAAAGGTCAATCTTATTGTCATTCTGATCCCGATGAATTCGGGACGAAGAATCTTTATCTTTGAATAACAGATGTTTCGACTTCGCTCAACATGACATTTTCAAATAAAACTTTACTTTTCGGACGCCCTCTTTTTTTTGCCTTTTAACAGAAGGGGGTTATTTCTTTTCCTTAGTCACCTTAAAGTCAAGTTTTTCTAATGCTTTTTTCAGATTTTCTTTTGTGGTTGCATTGGTTTTGTAAGAAACCGTAACCTTCTTGCTTTTTAAATCGACCTTCAAGTCTTTTACACCCTTTTCGAAAGGGATGTTTTTCTCAATTTTGTTCACACATTCCTGGCAGTCCATCTCTACATTAAAAACTACAGTTTCGACTTTTTTTGCTTCCTTCTTTTGAGCAAAGGCAGCAGTGGTGAACAGGATGATTGCGATGGCCATAAAGGCTTTTTTCAGTACTTGGATAAGAGTTTTCATTTTGTGTTTTTTTTGCCTCAAGCTACAAGCTGTTAGCGGTTGTTACTATTTAAAATTTATTTGTAATTAATCCACTGTTAGGTGAATGGTTTGATGTTTTAAAGCTATTCAATTGTTAAGCGCAAGCCCAAATAAAACTTTCGTTCCTGTATTGGACCCCAAATCATGGAAGCATCAAAATATTCCCCAAAAGGATCGTCAGCAGCAATTACCGGGTGCTTTTGAGTATAGTTGCCCAGATTTTCCGATCCCACATAAACTTCCCACAATCTGAAACGCTTGGTGATTTGAGCATTCATCACGGTGTAGGCAGGAGATTTTGCTTTGCGCTGGTGTTCTTCGGGATTGGCTGCTGTGGATGGAATTCGCATATCGCCATTGAATTGAGTGGTAAAATCGAATTGCCAGATGTTCATGTTGGTGGAGTAGGAAAGGTTAACTAATCCTTTGTAATGATTTACATAGGGAACTTTCTGGAACTCATCATTAATCGTTGCTTTTACATCCGAAAACCGAATTGCAGTAGTAGCATCCAAGCGCTTTACGGGCTCAAATTTCAGTTCTACCTGATAGTTGTTAGCAAAGGATTTTCCATCCAGATTGTAGAATCTTACTTTATGCACATCGCTGTCCACATCTACAATCACCTGATTCTCAAATTCAGTACGGTAAAAGTCGGCCGAAGCTGTAAATTCTTTTCCAAACAGGTTAAAGTATTGGGTTAGGCTCAAGCCTGCATTCCAGGCTTTTTCCTGGTTCAGCCTTTCTTTAATATCAAAGGATCTGCTGGAAGCCAAAAGAAAACTATTTTCTGCAATTGGGTTGGCCGTTCTTCGTCCGCTGCCTGCAGCTAAACGAATGGTGCTTCGGGGTGTTATTTCGTATCGAAAGTGTAAGCGTGGCGTAAAGAATCCACCAAACAGGGAATGGTCATCGTAGCGTAAGCCAGTTTGCAGGGTAATTTTATCAGAAGGCAACCAAGTGTATTCCAGGTAAGCTCCGGCAACTTTTTCGGTTCGATCCGTACCCAGAGGATTGTTTTCGCTCAACTGATCCTGAAAATCATCGTAGATGAAAGACAAGCCCGCAGTATATTTGTTTTTGAGATTCCCTATGTAGGATTGAAACAGCAAGTTGGTGTAGAAGTACTTCTGGTCGGCATCATAGTTTTTCAAACCGTAAAAAGAGTTCTGCTCATGGGAAGCAAAATTGGTGATCAAGGCAATACTCCTGTCTTCATCATTGGGCAACAGATAACCAACTTTGGCAAAGGCTTCGTATCGGCGGGTATCAATATCAATACGATAAGCATTGCTTTGGTCGTTGGGCTTGCTGGTATCAAAACCTTTCTGCCCGCCGATTCGTTGCTCATCAATCACCTTAATGCCAAACTGCGTGTTCCAATTTTTACCGGGTTTCCATTGCCAACGATTCACAAAATTGTATTGGCGAACCATAGGATCATCAAGAAAATGGTCGTGGTTGTAGTCGATTTCCTTGTTGTTGTCCTGCCCGTGCACAAGAATAGAGGTGGATAGTTTTCTGTTAATTTTTACACCCGAAATCAGGTTGCCCTCTGCCATTCCCATGCTGTTGGTATAAGCGTTCAGGTACAATTTCGGAGCATTTTGGGGTTTCTGGTATTCAATGTTGATTTGTCCGGTAATGGATTCGTAACCGTTGATTACCGAACCTACTCCTTTGGAAACCTGGATAGATTCCATCCAGGGACCGGGAACATAAACCATGCCGTAAACCGAAGCCAAACCTTTAAAATTAGGATTCTTCTCAGTCATCATTTCGATATATTTTCCGGTTAAACCCAATAATTTGATGGATTTGGCTCCCGTGGCTGCATCAGCATAGGATACATCCACCGAGGCATTGGTTTCGAAGCTTTCCGATAGGTTGCAACAAGCAGCTTTACAGAGTTCGGCTCCGGTAATGCTTTGCGATTGAATCGGGTTTTCGCGATCGATAACTGTTCCCAATTTTCGTTTGGAAACAATTACTTCATTCAGTTCTATGCTGGGGAAAAGCTCAATAATCAAGTCATGATTTCCTTTCAATTCGTTGATGTCGATTTCGCGGGTTTTGTAGCCTACAAACTGAACGATAAGTGTGCCCGATTCGGTTGTTGATTTCAGATTGAATCGCCCTTCAGCATCAGAAGCTGTACCGACACTTGTGTTTTTCCAAAATACAGATGCTCCCGGTAGTGGAACTTGTTGACTGGTGGAGGTTTTTTCCACAATTTTCCCCTGGATTGTCTCAGCAACCGAGAACAAGGGAAGAAGTGTGAGAAATAGAATGAATAATTTCTTCATTGGTTGAAACAATTAAATGATATGTATAGCAAGCAAGAGTAATTCAAATACTCTTGAGTTGTTAAATAATGATTGTGATTATGGCTTGCGATCGAATGTAATTTCTCCATTCATTGCTTTATTGAATGAATTATGTGACGATACAAGATTGCTTTTGCTGAAGTTTTTACGAGCCGGACGAAAGGATCAGTTCTGTTCAGTAAGCTTCGTTGGTCGTGAGAAAAATAAAGGCAACAGCCTTTCTATGGTTACCTATTCATGAAATGAAACCTGTTCAGACAACCAATAATGTGATCCTGTCCGTAAACTTCTAATTGGGGATTGGAGATCAACAAAGAAAGCAGCAAAGGATCTCCTGTGCTGGTTTTGTATAGAGGTGGATAGATTGGAAAAGATTTCCACTTACATTTCGCAGGGTAATGATAACCGAATGTAACTGTAAGAGATTGTGATAAATTAAATCCAATTTCAGAACCAGTGGAGCCATACATGTTTCATGAATGGTTGTAGTGGGATTGTTTTTCAGGTAGATGTGTTCCAGAGTACAACAATCCGATTCAAGCCAGGAAGAATAGGTTATTTGGTGGCATTTTTGTATTTGCCCATTATCGTAATGACAATGGTGTTTCTCAGAATTTTCCAGTTCTGCTTTGTAAATCAAATGAAATTGATTTTGATTACAACCAAAACAATGTTGCTTCAATAGGTTGAAACCGCAAAAACCTGCAAGGTAGAACACCAACAGGATTATTGAAATTGTATTTTTCAGCAGTTTCTTCATTGTAAGCAGATAAAACTTTACAGCTACTAGTAACCTAACCAGTTTCATCGAAACTCTTATCGGGTAAAAGTGTGCTTCTGTCTTTCTAATAAGTAAAGACAGACAAAAATAAACTAAGGGTGAATACAAGATTTGTTTTTAGTGTTAAAAAGTGTTAATTAAAACGATTTTTGGGAAGGCGAAGTTGTATTTCGAAGAGATTAGGCGACTGAAATTTTGAATTAAGATCAGGATTCGTTTTTGGGAAAGTGCAATTTCAAGAAATGAAGCCTTGCTTTATTACTTAAGATATTTATCATTACACAAATGTGCTTACTGCTAGGTAAACCACGAGCTTGTTTTTGTGATCAGCAGATTTAAAAAAGAGAATCAGTAGTGCGCAAGAGCGGAGTGCTTATCCCGTTTTAGAATTATGCTTACCGCAACTTTTTGCAGTGCTTACCGCAAAAAGTTGCAGTAGTGATTGCAAAAAGTTGCGGTAAGCATGAAATTTAAGGTCTACAATTTATGATACTTTAAATGATCCAGCATACCCTTTAATTTTTTACCGGGAGTAAATATAATCTTCGATTTTTTAATGCAGTTGGCATTTACCTCTTCAGCGGTTTCTTTTCCCTCGCTGTTGATACTTACCCGGAAGTTTCCTACTTCGCCAAGTTTTACCGATTTACCATCGGCAAGCATAGTTGGAATAACATCAGTCAGGGCATAAAGTACGGCCCGGATATCGGCACCACTCACGGTACTTATTTTTTCTATGCCTTCAGTTAATTCCTCAATGTCAGCATTTCCACTAATCATGTTGCTTGCATAGTATTTTTTTTCACCGCCACCTACTACACCTGGTTGGCCTCTTTCAATAACTTTAAAATTTATTGCCATTTGTTTTTTGAATTTTAATCGTAACTGAATTCTTTTTGCCGGATTTGCTTCCAGCACAATTAGTTACGATTTTGTTGTATATTTCAGGGCCCATCGGCCTCCTCTTCCAGTCTCACGCTCAAATCAGTCCGGTTGATGACCAGCCGGTGGGTTGCCTTTTTGTTCCGAAATTAAACTCCTAACGGATTCCATATTTCAAAACGGTTTCCAAGTTAAGTAAAATAAAAATGATTGTGACCTGTCAAATGTGCCAAGTTTTCCCGATTCAGTAAATTTTAGTTGATTTAACACGTATTTTTTTTGTTGTTAATTAGATGTGAGTACCTATAGCGGAAGATGATAATCCTATTCTAAATGTCTTGAAAACAACTGTTTTCTTCTTTCAAAAAAAGTTCTACTTTTGCTTGCACTAACCACTATTTAAAAACCCAATATGCCCGAATCAAAAGATATACTTACTGAACTGCTGCGTACCGGAAGTCGGAAATCTTATGAGGCATTCTTCAAGAAATATTATCAGGATTTATTTTTGTGGGCCAATAGCATTCTAAAAGATTCGGAAGCTGCAGAAGACATTGTTCAGGATTTTTTTGTTGATTTTTGGGAAAAGAAACGATTTAAATCAGTTACAACAAATCTTCAGGCCTATATTTTCAGATCGGTTCGAAACTTATGTCTGAACTACATCAAGCGCGAACAAAAGCTGATTCATGATATAGATCATTTGGAAAAAGAAGAAGCTGCTCCTATGGCAAATATCGATACAATTGAAAATTCTCAGCTAATTTATTCTGCCATCAACGAATTGCCGGAAAAATGCAGAGAAGTATTTATGCTGTGTTGTGTAAACGGGTATACTTATAATGAAGCGGCGGAAGAACTTGGGGTTACCATAAATACTGTTCGTACTCATATGGTACGTGCTTTTAAATTTTTGAGAGAAAAACTCCAATCACCACACCTGTTTTATTTATTGTTTTTTCATAAATAAACCTTTCTGCACCTTATTTTATACAAGTGACTGTTAAGTACTATTTTGTCTGATTTCATTTTTAAATCAAGTTGGCATTCTGTTGAAATTTTCTGCGGACTGTTCAATCAGATATTCTTAATTCATCATTCTTAACGGATAATTATAAGTCTATTGCCTTATGAATGGGATTGTTATATCTTGTTTAAAAGCTAATACTCATCAAACGTAAAAAAAAGTTAATTTTTTTGTCACATCATTTCAAAACAGATCTGTCTTAAGAGTGTACGCACTTAACTGATACATTGAATTATAATTACAAATGGAAGAAAAAATGATTGATATTATTTCCAGGTCTCTTGGGGGACAGCCTACTACCAGCGATGAAAAACAAGAGCTGGAAACGTGGTTGAATGAGAATGGAAATAAGCGCTTTTACGAAGGGTTGGAGATGTTCTCTGCAAATTCAAAGGAAGCGTTGCGATTACCGCAGGCAAATGTGGAACGGGCATTTGAAAAGTATCTTGGAAAGATGCAGCAATCCAGGACCGCTCTTCGGATGAGATTGATTAAGAAGGCAATGCCATATGCAGCCTCAGTTTTATTGATGCTTGGATTGTTTTCTGTAATGATGTATCTGGGCAATTCCGATTCAGGAATCGCGAAACAAGAACAATGGTTGGCTGCAATTGAGCCGGGATCACAAAAGGCCGAGCTCATATTAGATGATGGAGAAGTATTGAATTTGGATGAGAAGAAAGAGAAGGATGAAATTAAGGAAAAAGATGGTACGGTAATTAGTAATACCGGTTCTGCTTTGGTTTACAATGTTAGTACAAAAACGGATAGCAATAAAATAACTTACAACAGTTTGGTGGTACCAAGAGGGGGAGAGTATCAATTACAATTGGAGGATGGAACCAAAGTTTGGGTGAACTCCGAAACACGGCTGCGTTATCCTACCCGGTTTGCCGACAATAAAAGAATGGTGTTGCTGGAAGGGGAAGCTTATTTTGAGGTGAGTAAGGATAAGAACCGTCCGTTTATAGTGAAAACACAGGGTGTTGATGTACGTGTTTTGGGAACGCATTTTAATATTTCGTCGTACGCCGACGAAGACGCCATACGTACTACACTGGTTGAAGGGAGTGTTTCGGTAGTGGATAATATAAATCCTGATGAAAACCTGCTACTCAGTCCCGGACATCAGGCCGTTTTCTCAAAGAAAAGCGGTGATCTGGAAAATAAAAAAGTAAACGTTGATTTGTATACCTCATGGAAAGATGGAAAGTTTGTTTTTCAGGAATCGAGTTTGGCTGATATCATGAACCGGGTATCGCGCTGGTACGATGTGAAAGTGTTCTATCAGAATAAGGAGGCGGGAGATTTAAATTTTACGGGAACATTGAAACGTTATGAGAGCTTGGACCGCTTGCTTGGAATGATTGAAAAAACAAACGAGGTAAAGTTCTTATTTAAGGATAAAACAATAATTGTTCAAAGAAAATAAATGAAATAAAAAACCAACGAATGAGAAAAAACAACCCAAAAAGATTAAACCCCAATATAATAAGTAGAAAAAACGGGTTTGCGCGAACAAACCCGAAGTGATAAAAATTACTGTATTCATCCCTGAGTGGAATCAAAAGATGAATACAAATGTGTAATGTAATCCTAACAAATTTATGAAAAAATCATTTGGAATTCCCTCCTTTTTTGAGAAAAATAGGTGGAGAAAAATTGTAATGCGTATGAAGTTACTTACAATGTTTATGCTGGTCGGAGTTTTTCAGCTTACCGCAAGCGTGAAGGGACAGAATGCAGAGGTGAATATGAATATGCACAATGCCAGTCTTATTGAGTTTTTCTCAGAAATTAAGAGTCAGACTGATTACGAGTTTCTTTACAATTACGACCTGGTGTTGAGCAAAGAACCCATAAGTCTCGAAGCCGATCAACAGGATTTAAAAGAGCTCTTGGAAGATGTTTTGTATGAACGTGGTTTAGACTATCAGCTGGATGATAATGTAATTATCATTTCGGAAAGAGAGTACGTTGCTCCTGCTGCAGAACCAGCACCCGCAGTGCAGGAAAAAAGAGTAAGCGGAAAAGTGACCGACAAAGATGGTGTTCCACTTCCTGGAGTATCTGTTGTTGTAAAAGGAACCAATAAGGGGGTTGCTACCAATATTGATGGAAATTATGCAATTTCTTTGGAAGATGAGGATGCAGTTTTATTATATTCTTTTGTTGGGATGTTACCTAAGGAAGTTGCATACAATGGGGAGTCAGTACTGAATATTACACTTCAGGCAGATTCTGAGCAAATGGATGAAGTTGTAGTAACAGGTTATCAAACGTTATCACGGGAAAGAACGACTGGTTCATTTTCACAGATTAGTCAAGAGGAGTTCGAACAGCGTATAACTTCAGATATTACAGTTAGTCTTGAAGGTTTGGTTCCAGGATTATATGTAGATGGAAATAACGAAATTACCATCAGGGGAGTAGGTACTCTTTATGGTAAATCAAGTCCATTAATCGTTGTAGATGGTTTTCCTGTTGAAGCCGATTTAAGTACAATTAATACAAATGATATAAAGTCAGTAACTGTATTGAAGGATGCTGCAGCAACTTCAATATGGGGCGTAAAGGCTGCCAATGGTGTTATAGTGCTTACTACTAAAATGGGATCTATCAAGGAAAAAGCACAAGTAAATGCTTCATATTATTTGACCATTGAAAATAAACCCGATTTTGATGACCTTAATATGATGAGTACATCTGACAATATAGATCTTGATATTGAGTCTTATGATGCAGGTGATTGGAATCCAGTATGGGCACCTCACTGGTCGCTTAATTCTTTGCAAACCGTATATAAAGATAAAAAGGATGGTGTAATCTCACAGGAAGAATATGATACAAAGATTGCCAGTATGAGAAATGTGAATGCACAAAAGCAAATGGCAAGGTATTTCTTACAAAACGCAATCTCACATCAAGCGAATCTGTCTATAACTGGTGGTGGTGATAAGGGTTCATTCTACGCATCTGCATCTTATAACGGAAATAAGGGTTCGTCTGTTGGGGATAGTAATGATAGATTTAATGTTAACCTTAAAAATAATTACATTCTTTCAGAAAGTTTCACATTGACTACAGCTGCCAATCTTACTTATGCTAGTGAAGAAAATAATGGTATAGATATTGATAAAATGCTTTATAAAAAACCATATGATGTTCTTGTTGGTGCAAATGGAGTTCCTGTCCAGTATTACCAGGTAAATGAGGATAATGGGAGAGAACTTGAAGCAAAAGGTTATTTGCCTTACACAAGTAGTCTTCTTGATATACAGAAGTATAATGATAACACAACGAAAGGATTTGATGCAAGATTGCAGGTTGGCTTAAATTATAAAATTATACCTGAACTCGTATTTGATACCAAATTTCAATACGAAAGAGGTTATTCCAAATCAAGAGATTTTAAAAGTATAAAGCATCCTGAAACAAGGAAATTGATTAATGACTATACCATTGAAGATGGCATGGGGGGGCTTGTTTATCAACTACCAAAAGGTGGATGGTTAAAATCCGGAAAAAATGATCATGAGGCTTTTACATGGAGAAACCAGCTTAGTTACAATGCATCTTGTGATGATGATAAGCATCAAATCTCGGCAATTGCGGGTACAGAGGTTCGCAAATATGTAACTTATGGCTACAGTGATGAGAAATTTGGATTTGATCCTAAGACTTTGAAATATAAGCCTATGGATGAATCTTACTGGTTAAGTACGATGCAAAATGCAGCATGGTTTGGTTTTACAGCACAGGCATATGATCCATTTAGTTCTTATACTGAGGTTGATAACAGGGATGTGTCCCTTTTTGTGAATGGATCGTATACGTATGGTGGCAGGTATACTTTTACGGCAAGTGGTAGAATTGACCAGTCTAACTTGTTTGGAAGTAGTAAGGAATTCAGATATAAACCTCTCTGGTCTGCTGGATTGAGTTGGAATATCTCTAAAGAAGATTTCATGTCTAGTACAGACTGGATTGACAATTTAATGCTCAGAACTACCTATGGAGTAGGTGGAAGTGCCAATAAGAGCTTCTTTCCTGAATTAATGGGTATATATGACATAAACTATTCAACAGGTGATCCATACATTAAATTATCTAACCCTGCCAATGATCAACTAAAATGGGAATCTTCTTATATGTTAAATATTGGTATTGATTGGAGCTTGTTGAATAACCGTATCTGGGGTAGTTTCGAAATTTACAATAAAGATAGTAAGGATCTTATAGGAAGGCAATCATTAGATGCAACCAATGGCTGGAGTGCTGCTAATGTGAATTTTGCATCTATAAATAACAAGGGATTTGAAATATCTTTAAATGCAGCCCTTGTTAAAAAAGGCGGTTTTATTTGGGAATCAAATCTGAATATTGCAAACAATAAAAATGAAGTTGTTGATGTTGGAATTTCTGGAGCTTCATTAGATAATTACCTTGCAACACTGCCATCAATTGAAACTGTTGAACTGTATGCTAGTTATGGTATGATGGGCTATATAGGTATACCAATTATGGGTAAACCTTTATCAAGAGTTTTTGCATATAAATGGGGTGGGCTCGATAATACGGGACAACCAATGATTTATGATGAAAATAATGAAAACATATCTTGGAAGGGTTATTCGGGTGACCCAAAGGCATTGAAATATATGGGGACTTCAACACCAACAGTATTTGGTAACTTTAAAAACAGTTTTTCTTTCAAAGGTTTGACTCTTGCTGTAAATATGACCTATAAATTTGGTCATGTATTTAGAGCACAACGTTCAGTAGGATCTGAGCTCCGTATTTCACAAAGAGAAAATTTAGCTAATAGGTGGAGAGTTCCAGGAGATGAGTTAAATACTGATGTACCTCAATATAACAGACTTTGGGGGCGCTCTTTTGACACTTTTTATCAAAATGCTGATATTAATGTATTGGATGCAGATTTAATTAGGTTGAATGATCTGTCTTTGAGTTATAATCTTCCTAAAGGACTTGTATCAAAAACGCCATTAAAATCTCTTAATATTATGTTGCAAGCTCGAAATCTCTGGTTGTGGACTGCAAATGATGAAGATATAGATCCTGATCAAGCGCCTAGTGAGATGTATTACTTTAAGTTTCCAACACCAAAGAGTTTTATTGTTGGCTTAAAGGCAACTTTTTAATTAGTTAAACCATTAAGATATGAAAAAAATATATTTTTTGCTACTTACTGTAGCAACATTATGGAGTTGCGATAACTTCTTGGATGTTGAGCCAAAAGGTAAGGCAATTCCATCGACTGTAGAGGATTATGATTTAATGCTTCAGTATACAAGTTTCGGATTAAAAAATGCTGTTTACATGGATCCGGATGTATATATTCCTGCTGATGCTCTTTTATTACGAACTTACGATTTAAGTGCCTATATGTGGTCTGCAAATCAATATAGAATGAACGAGTCAGATGGTGATTGGGATGGTGCATATCAAACGCTTTATTATTGTAATCAAATTATAGAGATGATTGATGGAGCTAGCTCCGATAGTGGTGATGAGTATCAAAGAAGACGCATAAAAGGACAGGCATATGCGCAAAGAGCGAACATTTACTTCTGGCTTGTGAATATGTATGCTAAGCACTATGATGCTTTAACAATGGATACCGATCTTGCAGTACCTATGGTTGTGAAGAATGACCTGACTCAAAAACTACCTCGTTCTACAGTTGCAGAGATATATGCATTGATCGAATCAGATCTGGAAATTGCCAGAGATCTTGTTCCCGAAACTGAGGATATTAAAAAGAATTTTAGAGCTTCTAAGGTTTCAGTTGATGCATTACTTGCAAAAGTTGAACTTTTTAAGGGTAATTTTACTACTGCTTTAACTTATGCAAATTCGGTGATTGATGCCTGGGGCGAAAATTTTAATGATTTAAATATGTTTACGAGTCATGATGACTATATGAATTCATTTTCACCATTGCTTATGAGCTACGGTAATCCAGAATTTATTTGGCATACTAGAGTTGACGTATATCCTGATACAGGAACAGAATTAGGTGCAATATATTTATCAGATGAATTAGATGATCTTTATATAGATAATGATTTGAGATATGAATTTTGGACAAGAGGGTTAGATCAAAATGGAAATTTTTATCCAGAGAATTCAAGACGATTTGTTAACTGGTATGATAAATGTATGACAGCTTCAATTCCTGAAATGTTTCTTATAAGAGCTGAGTGTTATTCCCGTAGTGGTAACAGTGGGAACGTTGCTAAGGCTGTTCAGGATGTTAATACTTTACGCAAATATCGATTAAAAAATGGGACAAGTTATGAATTGTCTGCAAGTTCTTTAAGTGATGCCTTAAATATTGTTAAGCAGGAGAGAAGAAGAGAGTTTGCGACTACAGGTCTTAATTGGTTTGATCTTAGAAGGTATCAGGCATATGGAGATCCAGTTGATACTTATAGTAGAATCGTAGAAGGGGAATCTTACACTCTTGCTCCTGGAAGTAACAGGTATATTATGGCGATACCTGAATTTACTAGGGCATATAATCCATTATTAGAGCAAAATCCCAGATAAAGTATAAGAATATAGCAATAAATTAAAGGAAAGTGGTTGTTCTTCATTTAAGGACAACTACTTACTTTATTCTTTTGTGAAATACAATCTAGTAGTATTTATTTTTATAAAGTAGGTTTGTTGAACTGTTATAACAAGCTGAATTGATACGCATATATATATATGATTAGCATTGGTTTAGAGATCAAAAAAACCAAAAGTCGCTCTCAGCAAATTGTATCCTAATGTCTTTAGTTCTAATTACGGTAATAAAATTAATTAAAGCTGTAATAGCTAGTACCTAGGTATCAACTGGAGCTCAGCTGTGAAAAGTTTTAAATTAATAATTATGCAAATCACAAGATGACTGTCTTTAATACAAGTCAGTGGTTTAGTGTTTGTGAATGTATTTTGTTGAAATAATCTAAAAAAAATTAAATAGTACATGGACAAAAATATTATAGATATTAAGAATCTGAATTTTTCTTATAAGAAAACGCATAAAGAGATTGAAGATATGGTGCTTCATGTTCCTAAAGGGAGTATTTATGGCTTTTTAGGGCCAAATGGAGCAGGAAAGAGTACGACGATACGTTTAATATTAGGACTTTTAAAAAAACATTCGGGAACGGTTGCGCTTTTTAGAGAGAAATTCAACGCAAAAACAAGGATCGAAATATTAAATAAAGTTGGAGCATTGATAGAAAATCCATCCTTATATGATCATTTAAATGCAGTTGATAATCTTAGAATTGCTGCAAGTTATCGTCAGCATATTGGTCATGACCGGATTAACGAAGTTTTAGAAATTGTAAATCTGGTGAATGCCAAGAAGAAGAATGTAAAAGAATTTTCTTTAGGAATGAAACAACGTTTAGGGATAGCAATTTCATTGTTGAGCAATCCGGAGCTTATTATTTTGGATGAACCGACCAATGGATTAGATCCTAAGGGTATTATTGAAATGAGAATGCTTATTACCGATTTAAATAAAAAATATGGTACTACAATTTTTATTTCAAGTCATTTATTAAGTGAGATAGAAAAAACATGTACGCATGTGGGAATTATCAGAAATGGAAAAATGGTCTATGAAGATACAGTTAAAGCCTTAAAAGAATCAAAAGGAAAAAATATAACGATCGAAATTGATACGGACAAGCATGTTGATACTATGAAAGTTTTAGAGCAGCATAATAAAAAGGATTCTGCTATGCTTAATGGTTTGGTTCAAATTGATGTGGAGGACAAGGAAGAAATTATCGAGGTAATTGATATTCTGAGATCCTGTAATATTAATATTTATCAAGTTTCAATAAAAAATAATTTAGAAGACCTCTTTTTAGAACTTACAGAAAACTAAATATTATGATATCAATATTATACTATACATCAAGCATAAAAAGTGAACTAATTAAAGTCAAGAATACGTCCGTTGTTTGGCTGACAATTACTACTGCACTGCTTTTTCCATTATTATTTTTTGCTGGACAAATTGTCATGTATGAAAAATCAACTGGCGGGACAGGCATAAATCCTTGGATACAGTTTGTAGACTCACAAGTTCAAACTTTTGTCCCTTTTTTCATCCCTATGTTTATTACATTAATTACGAGTTTAATTATGCAGGTTGAGCATAAGTCATTAGGATTTAAATATTTATTTGCCTTGCCTATTCCTAAATGGAGTGTGTACTTTGGTAAATTAACTATTGTTATTATTGCTTTAATTATTACTTATTCTATAAATTATTCAGCCATAATGCTATCTGGTTTAGTATTGGGGCTAATTCATGCAGATTTAGGATTTTTAGATTTTCACCCAGACTATTTTAATCATATAAAATTGCTGTTTACTTCCTTTACGGCTTGTTTGGGAATTATAGCAATTCAATTTTGGTTAAGCTTTAGATTTAAAAGTTTTGCTGTCTCTTTAGGAATCGGCATGTTTTTAACAATCGCGGGGGTGATGATTTCTCAAACGCCTAAAGCAGTTTATTTTCCATATTCCTACAGTATGTTATCAGTTTCAGGCACTGATAAGCTACCCTTAATTATTGGTGTTCCATCTGTGATTGTGTTTAGCATTGTGTGCTTTGTGTTAATTTCGGTTTTAGGATATTTAAGTATTAAAAAAAATAATATTTAATAAGCTGGTAAATTGTTTTGTCAAGAATAGAAGTGTCTTAACTCCAAAAATAAATATTAATATAAAATTAAATTAAAATGAATAAAAGAATCAAAAAAACTGGAATTATAGCTGCAGCAATTTTGTGTCTGTTTGCTATAAAATTATTTGCTCAGGAAAGTGAAAAAAACTCCCCGCGCAAACTAACAATTGGTGATCCGGCTCCTAAGCTTTCGTATTCCAAATGGATACAGGGAGATCCTCGTATTTCAGAATTGGCAGCTGATAAAATATATGTTATTGAATTTTGGGCAACATGGTGTGGCCCTTGTATAGCTGCGATGCCTCATTTGTCTGAGCTCTCAAAAAAATACAAAGGAAAAATTGATTTTATTGGCTGTGATGTTTGGGAAAGCGAACATGGAGGTAATAAAAATCAGGAATTTTACTATGATAAAGTAAGTGGCTTTGTTAAGGATAAAAGTAAATCAGGAAAGCTGACCTATAATGTCATTACTGATAATAATGCAGAAGATATGGGGAATAACTGGCTTAAAGCAGCTGGTATTGATGGTATTCCATCTTCTTTTGTTATTGATAAGGGGAAAATTGCTTGGATCGGTCATCCTTATTATCTGGATTCAGTACTGGTAGATATAGAGCAGGGAAAATATGATCCAGCGAAAGAATTAGAAAAACAGAATAAGCAGGCACAGGAACTAGCAAAGTATGAAGCGGTTTTTAAAGCAGTTATTGATGAATATAAAGCGGCAGAGACTGCAAAAAACTATGATAAAGCTTTGGTTTTAATGGATAATGCTATTGCTAAATTTCCTGAAAACAGTTTTATGTTTGTTACGGATAAATTTATGCTGCTGTTAGAGCATTATTCGGAAGATAAAGCCATAGCATACGGATGGGAGCTGCAAAAAACGAAGCTTGACGGCCAGGTTGTTGTTGCCAATGTTGTTATGAAAGATGGTTTATCCAAACGAGTATATGAATTTGCAGCTGAGGCTATGATCAAATGGGAAGATACAGAAGGTAATTCAAAAGTGCTTGGTTTTATTGCAAGTACTTACCTGAAATCTGGTAATATTAGAGAAGCGGTCGAATATCAAAAAAAGACAGTTGCGGCTGCTAAAGCAGATAAAAGTGAGTACGCTCCAACGGCCAGTGAAATTGTTGAATATGAAAAAATACTGCAGGAATATTCAAAGAAATTATCTAAGAAATAACATAAAACTAATTCTTGAAGCAGAGTTAAATTAAAAATTAATTTTCAGCTCTGTTTAGGAGAATAATAAAAAATTTGAAAAATGAAAACACTTAAAATTATTCGAAATAGTTTGGCTGTTGGTTTGATGTTGCTAGCATCTACTTTACAAGCGCAGTATAATACTAATCCAACACTAAAAATTGGGGACGATGCTCCGCCTATAATCGTTCAAAGCTGGGTTAAAGGAGAACCAATTCATCAATTTGAAAAAGGGAAGGTATATGTTATTGATTTTTGGGCTACCTGGTGCGGCGGATGTATTGCTTCCTTTCCACATATTAGTGCTGTTGCTGAAAAATATAAAGGAAAGGTCCGCTTTGCCTCAATCGATAGTTATGAGGGGCTAGGTGATCGTAAAGATGAGGATGCTGCTGTGGTAGTAAAAGATTTTCTTAAAACATCTAAAGGGCAAAGACTTAAGCTTGATGTTGCTGTTGATGATAAAGCAAATACGATGTATAATACATGGATTAAGACACTCCGTAGACAGGGGTTCCCCACTACATTTATTATCGATCAGAATGGCAAAATTGCTTGGGTAGATGCCAATTTAGATAATTTGGACTGGGTACTTCAGCAAGTACTTTCAAAGAAATGGAATAACGAAACAGCCAGACAAGTCATGACCCTTAGAGATGCACTTGACGATAAATTTATTGCAACGGTACGAAATGAGGTTCAAGATCAGAAAAACTCTTATCTGGAAATGATCGATGATGCAGAGGCTTTTGAAAAACAATTTCCTGATAGAAAGTATGAAGTTGCTTTTTATAAATTATGGGCATTTACAGAGATAGATAAAGGTAAAGTACCGATGTTGTTAGAAGAAATGGCTTTAAATCCGCGTTCTAAGTATATTAACTTAGGTGATGCAGCGTTTCTATCTTTAAGAAGAGATGACCTTACTAAGCGGGATTATATCGCCATTGCCAAAGTTCAGGAGCGTCTATTGTTAAATGAACATAATGGAACCGGACACGGTGGGAAAAGTGTAGAAGCTTATTCTGAACTGGCAGCAACCTATAGTAAGGCTGGCAACATTTCAAAAGCGATTTTTTCTATTCAAATTGCAATCGCAATGGCAAAAGAACAAAAAGTACCTGCTAATGATATAGAAGTGCTAACTGCGACAATGAGCAAATATAAAAGTACAAAAACTGATTTAAACTAACCAGCTCCATAGTTTAATGGATTTTTGTTAAATTGTGAATGTTTCTTAATTTTTTTTTAGTGGATACATCAACCGGTGGAGTGATTGATGATAAGCTTCGTGGAGAGTCTTTGGAGAAAAAGCTGGAAGAACTTTTTAAGTAAGCAGGTTATTTGTGTGCCATGATTGTAAAAACTAAATATTTAATTGTAATGAGCTTAAAACGCCTTCATTTTGGAGGCGTTTTTTTTAGGAGTAAAATAAATAATTGTCAGTGTAACTGTTCCTGTCCAATCTTAATGAAAAAATATTTGAGCTAATATAAAGTATGATGATTACTATTTTTATAAGCATTTATTGAAACAATATTATGAAATAGCAGGGGTGACTGTTTTAATTTCATGTTTTGTAATCTTTGTTATGTAACAGGAAGGGGGAAGCTTATTTTTTATGAATTAGATTTCTTATTTGGAAATCCCATTTCTATTTCTAATTTTGAACTTCGATGGGAAATGATACTTTATTGATAAAGCAACTTGCAGAAGGAAATCGTTTGATATTCAAGAGAATATTTGAGGATTACTATCGTCCGTTGTGTGGATTTTCCAGAAAATTTATTGCGGACACTGATGTTTGTGATGATATTGTACAAGAATCCTTTTTGGGACTTTGGAACAGGAGAGCTGAAATTTCAAGCTTTAACGCAATAAAAAGCTACCTGTATTCTTCTGTTCGTAATGCCTGTTTAAATCACCTTCGCCATCAATCAGTAAAAGAGAAAAGCGAAGCAGATATTCTTGCTTTATCTTCCGATTGGTATCTGGAAGATTCAATTGTTGAAGAAGAAGTCCATTCTCAAATTTACGAGGCCATTGAAGATCTGTCTCCACAATCTAGAAAAGTGGTGATTATGACAATGAACGGCTTAACTAATCCTGAAATTGCAGCAGATTTAGGCGTTTCTGTGAATACAGTAAAAACTCTGAAACAAAGAGGTTATCAGTTCCTGCGAGGCCGGTTAAAGGGAATGCACTGGCTTCTATTACTTTTACTTGCCTAACTAAAATCAGCTGTGATCTCAGCTGTTCTAATAACAGGATTGTCTGCCAATTGCCTTTTGCCATGCCAGTTATCTTTTCTTTTTTCTTAAATTGATAAAAAATTGTTTCGGTCTGTCACCCACATGGCAGGTAAACGTTTCTTAGAATCAAATTGGGGAAATTATGCGCAAATCAAACAACAATATTTCAAACTTGATTGTCCGGTATCTTAAGGGGAAATTGGATGAGAATCAGAAGAAAGAGTTGAATCTGTGGCTCGAAGTACCAAGAAATAAACAACTCTTTGATGAAATAACCACAAAAGAAAGAATCCTGAATAAAAGTACCAGTTACGATGTTTTTAATTCAGAGAAAGCCTGGAAGCAGATTGATCAAAAAATTTCCGTAAAAATAAACTATCGCAGGATATTGGCTTATGCAGCAGTTATTGTGCTTCCCTTAGCAATTGGTTTTTTTATATTGAATCAGGTTCCTAAGTACAATAAGGAAATGGCACAGTTTTACGAAATTAAGCCAGGTGAGTTCAATGCGAAATTATATTTTGCCAATGGCGAGGTCGTCGATTTAAAGAAGGATACTTCGAGTAGGTTTCGTTCTGCTGATAATTTAGTAGTGGAAAAGGACAGTGAGAAACTGAAAATAAATTCTGACTTAATGGAAGGTGGAAAACGAAACAAGCTGAACCGGATTGTAACGCCCATTGGAGGAGAATATGAAGTGGAATTGCCCGATGGAACAGTAGTTAAACTGAATGCTGATTCGTATTTGGAATTTCCATCTAAATTTTCAGGAAAAGAAAGAAGGGTAGTTGCCAAAGGGGAATTGTATTTTGATGTAGCAAAGAACAAGGATTGGCCGTTTATAGTAGAATCTGAGGGGATGGAACTTAAGGTATTGGGCACAGAATTTAATGTAAGAGCCTATTCTGATGAGAAGGAGATAATTTCGACATTGGTGGAGGGAAGTGTTGAAGTGAGCAATTCGAGTGGAGAATTAATTCGGTTGACTCCCGACAGACAGGTTGTTTTGAATAAATCGGATCAGTCGATGCTTGAATGCAAAGCAAACATAGAGTCTGTAACTGCATGGAAAAACGGGAAATTTATTTTCGATAACCGGCGAATTGAAGATATCATGTATGATTTGGCGAGGTGGTACGATGTCAAAGTCTTTTTTGCAAATTCAAAAGTGAAAGATAAGAGGTTTTCGGTGGATGTGCCTCGCTATGGAGAAATAGAATCAATATTAACTCTGCTCAAAGGAACGGGCGAAACATCCTTTACAATAAATAAAAATGTTATTACTGTGAAATAAAATAAAGGGAGTGCTCTAACACTCCCTAGATGTAAGTTTAACCATGCGCAAGGCAAATTGCGCTTAATTTTTAACCAACAACCCAAATTTATGAAAAAAAATCATTTGTTCGGGCATTACCCAAGTAATGTCTGGAAGAAAACACTTAGGGTCATGAAATTAACAAGCATTTTACTTTTTCTGGCAACTTTTAGTGTTGCTGCTGAAGGATTTAGTCAGGGCGGTGTCATATCCATCCGAATGGATCAGGCCACATTAAAGGAGGTATTTCAGGAATTGAAAACACACTCAGATTATTCCTTTGTGTATAGTGATGAGGTGATTTCGGGCATAGAAGTAAATTCTATTGATGTGAAAGACGCAACGCTTGAACAGGTAATGAACGATTGTTTAAAGGATACCAATTTAGAGTATTATGTGGAAAATAAAGTTGTTGTTATCCATAAAAAAGTACCAGAAGCCATTCAAAAACAGAAGCAGGAAAAAAAGGAGCTTAAAGGAAAAGTGACCGATAAAGATGGTGTTCCGCTGCCAGGAGTTTCGGTAGTAGTTAAAGGAACAAGTATTGGTGTTGCTACAGATATTGATGGTAATTATACTATTTCATTTGATGATGAAAATACAGTAATGGTGTTCTCTTTTGTAGGGATGATTCCGCAAGAGATTGCTTACCAGGGGCAGACAGACTTGAATCTTGTTTTAAACTATGACACTGCTAATTTAGAAGAAGTTGTAGTTACGGGATATCAGACAATAGAGCAGGGAAGGGCAACTGGCTCTTATGATATTGTTAATCAGGATGAATTATCCAGAATTGTATCAAACGATGTAGTAGATAAACTTGAAGGTGTCGTTCCCGGACTTTTGATTGACAGCAATGGAGATATGATGATTCGTGGTCAGGCAACTATTTATGCCCAGACAAAACCTCTTGTTGTTGTCGATGGATTTCCAATGGAATATGGAACGTATAATATTAATCCAAACGATATAGAGAGTATATCTGTATTGAAGGATGCTGCTTCTGCCTCTATTTGGGGGGTTCGAGCTGCAAATGGAGTACTGGTGATTACAACAAAAAAAGGCAGTAAAAACAAAAAAGTTAAAGTGTCATATATTGGAAATGTAAAAATAGGATCAAAATTTGATATTTCCTCTCTTGGTTATTTAAATTCGGCGCAACAAGTAGATTGGGAACGAGAGAAATTTCATAATTACCCAACTTCGATTAACAATATTGCTTTAGATCATCCTCAGAATTTTTCAGAAGCGGCTTTAATTGAGTATCGATATAATAATGGTGATATCAATAATAGCGGGCGAGAATCCGAGTTTAATAAACTTGCATCTGTTGATAATATAGGAGAGCTAAAAAAGAATTTTTACAGGAATTCGCTACTTCAAACGCATAATATTACGATCTCTGGAGGATCGGAATCGATAACAAATTATTTATCTGTTTATTTTGAGAATTCAAAAGGTGATTTGATAGGGAATAAGCGTAATAGTGCAGGAGCACAATTAAATAGCTCTTTTGATTTAAATGACAGAATAAAACTTACTACAGGCTTTCGTGCAAATTATGCTAAAACAGATACTTATTCTGGAGAACCAACACAAATATTACCTTATCTAAATATCACGGATAATTCAGGTAATTATAGTAACGAGTTTACTGGCGTTTCTCAATTGATGAAAGAGGATCTAATGCAGAAAGGATACACAGATTGGAGCTTCAATAGGTTGAAAGACAGATCTCTTATAGAGGACAAAACTCAAAGTTATAATGTTATGACTAATGCTCAATTGGAAATTAATCTACTAAAAGGGTTAACCTTCAGTACGAGTGGGATGTTTATATTGGATCAGTCTATACAAGAAATCCTTAATGGGGAAAATAGTTACTACGTTAGAGATTTGTATAATAAATTCACTTCTTATGATAATGGGACTATTCAAAATAATTTGCCGGAAGGGGCAATAAAAAATAAAACACATAATAATAGTTTAAGCTATACTTTTCGGAATGTCCTCAATTACAAATATAGTAAGAATGATTTTGAACTTTCATTCCTTGGAGGATGCGAGGCGTTTGCTATTAGAACCAAAATGGAATCTGACAGCTATTTTGGATATGATCCACAGGGAATGAATTACGATTCTACATTGAATTTATATAACTTGGTTAATCAAGGTGTAGCTGGGTATTCTTCCTTAAGCGGATTACAGAGACTATCTTATTCTCCAGTGCACTCAGATGCAGAAGATCGGTATTTTTCCACCTTTTTAACAAGCAATATTTCGTATAATAATCTTTATACACTTTTTGGCAGTATCCGTTATGACAAAACAAATCTTTATGGCCGCTCAAGTAAGTACCAGGATCAACCAACATGGTCTATTGGCACAAAGTGGAATATTTCTAATGAAAAATTTTTCAATGTGAAGGGGATTGACTTATTAGCCTTAAAACTTTCTTATGGACTAAGTGGTAACGTTGATAAGACTACATCCCCATACCTTATCGCGTCAAATTCAAGAGATGTGTTTCTTGGACAACCTGTGCTAACGATTGATAACCCGGAAAATTCACAATTGTCTTGGGAAAAGGTTTACACATTTAATGCAGGTGTAGAATTGGCCTTATTTAAGAATAAGTTGAATCTGTCTGCAGATTATTATACGCGAAATACTCAAGATGCCTTAGGAAATATGGTGGTAGATCCAACTAATGGATGGGCAATGGTTAGAAAAAATACAGCATCTATAAAAAATCATGGCGTTGATTTATCAGTAGGTTCATGTCCAATATCAACAGAATATTTTAAATGGAATTCTAATTTAACATTGTCGTATAATTATAATGAAGTTGAAGATGTAAATTCCGGAGAAGAGACTGCAACAATGATTACCTCTGGAAACCCACTGGAAGGAAGGCCTGTTGATTATATATATGCTTATCGTAATGGAGGGTTAAATTCCGACGGGCAGATTCAAGTATTGGATAAGGAAGGGAATTCATTTTTATACAATGAGACAGCTGATTTTGGATCTGAAGATTTCCTGATCATGGGTAGATCTACACCAAAAATATTTGGGGCATTGAGCAATGTTTTTTCATATAAAGGATTTGAACTGGATTGCATACTGACATACAAATTTGGACATAAAATCATTATGTCATCAATAGCAAATGCTGCTGATAGCGATAGAAGAATATATAAATCTTTTGATCAGCGATGGAGGCAGCCGGGAGATGAAAACAATACATGGATACCAGCAGTTAATTATTCTGTAACACAACAATATATTGATGTATTGAATCATAATGAAAGGATGATTGAGGATGGGGATCTTATTAGACTAAAAGCTGTAGGAGTTTCGTATGATTTTATTCGGATTTTAAAGTCCAGAACATTATCTGAACTTTCATTAAAATTATCTGCAGAAAATCTATGGTTTTGGGCTGCCAATAGTGAAGGATTAGATCCTGACAGATTTGATATTTCGAATTCAGTCTCTAATTATCTGGGTACTCAACCTACCTATTATACATTTTCATTTAAAATCGGTTTTTAATTTTGCGAAGACATGAAAAAGATAATATATACTTTTATTTTAATATCATTGCTGTATTCGTGTGATGATTTTGTAGATATTGTTCCAAAGGGCAATACGATTCCAGAAACAGTTGATGATCTTTCCAGATTAATGAACTTGGGAACTTTCACATCTGAAGGTGATTTTACAGAAATTTCTTTTAATATACCTTATTTTGAGTTATACAGTGATGACTATACCATCACTCAAGACGAGTTACAACCAAATTTTTATTTGAATACTATACCCATTTTTGCCAGTTATTTAAAATGGTCTGATTCTTCGGAAAATAGTGATGAAAAGTGGGATGGATTGTATAAATCCAATTATGTAGCCAATTACGTGTTGGATAAGGTAGATAATGTTGCAGAAGGTGTGGCTAATGACAGAAATGAAGTTAAAGGCAGAGCTTTGGTTCATCGAGCGATGAATTATTTTTTACTGGTTAATCTGTATGGTAAACAATACGATGCTTCGGCAGGCTCTGCATCCACAACAGATCTGGGAGTTCCATTGATTCTTGAATCAGATATAAACAAGCAGTACCAACGTGCGACTGTAGCAAAAGTGTATGAACAGATTCTGGACGACCTTACTCAGGCAATTTCTATAATGAAGACAGAAGTCTCAGAATTTTCCAATATACCAAGTTTGTCTGTGGCCTTTGCTTTGAGAGCAAGAGTTTATCTTTGGATGCAAAATTATGACCAAGCATACACAGACGCAGTAAAAGCCACCGAACTTAATGGAGATCTTATTGATTATAACACGTGTTCTCAAGCGGTTCCATCATTTGGTTCTTTAGGAGGAATCATTGGTTATCCAACCCCCGCCGCCAAAAATTCTGAAGTTATTTATGCAAGGTTTAAATCTTCCAGTCTTCCAGTGGTCTATACCGAAAAAATGCTGGGAATAACAGATACAGATAATGATTTGAGATATACTTTGTTTTCGTATTTCCAGTCGGGAGTCTTGCAGATGTTTTACAATAACCACAATCATTCGGGTATTAATGCCGCTGAGGTTTGGCTAATTAGGGCTGAAGCCGCTTTACGCAAACCAAACCCAACTGTTACCGATGCAATTTTTGCTCTTGACTATGTGCGCGTAAATCGTTTTAAGCAGGATGCATATGAACCAACAGAATTAACAAATACAGATGCTCTTCTTGATGAAATTTTAAATGAGAGAAGAAGAGAAATCAGGTTAAACGAAATGGCATTTTTCGATCGTAAAAGATTGAATGCAAATCCGGCAACAGCCAAACCAATGAGCAGGGTTGTACAAGGAATGGAATATACCCTTCCGGTAGGGAGTCCTAAATATCAGCTTCTTATCCCTGTTAATGTTATGCAGCTTAATCCCCTGCTTATTCAAAATGAGAGATAGAGAAGGTTTATTTACTGTTTAGAGAATAATTCTCAACTGGATTATTGCTTTTATAAGGTAACGTTCTATTTGTAGAATGTTGCCAAGTAGTAGAATTACACATTAAAAAACATTAAAACATTAAAAAAAAAATTATGAACAAATTATTAATTACACTGTTAACAATTCTTTCAACATTGAGCCTTAGTGCTCAAGATAAAATCTTGACAATAGGAGATAAGATACCTGAATTTAATTATTCGAAATGGATTAAAGGGAATCCGATTGATAATTTTGATGATGGAAAAGTTTATGTTTTTGAATTTTGGGCAACCTGGTGTGGTCCTTGCATTGCATCAATGCCTCATCTTTCTCAGATAGCCAAGAAATACGAAGGAAAATTAGAGGTTGTTGGAGTAAATGTTAAGGAAAAAGTTGGAGATAAGTCTTATCAATCCTTACTTCCTAAAATTGAAAAATTTGTTAAATCGCAAGGGGATCGTATGTTATTTAATGTGGTTGCGGACAATAACAATTTCGACATAGAGAGAAAGTGGTTGGAAGCAGCTAAAATTGAAGGTATCCCAGTAAGTTTTATCGTGAAAAATAATGTTATTCAATGGATTGGGCATCCAAGTGAAATTGAATCTGTTATTGATGAGATTCTGGAAAATACTTATGATCTAATGTCTTTCAAATCTAAATACGACTCTAGATTTAAAAACTCTACAGATGAAGATAAAAAACAAGAAGAATATTCGATGAAATTAAAAGCTGCGATGGATGCAAAGAATTACAATTTGGCTTTACAAATAATGGATGATTACACGCAAAAAAATCCAAATGGAGCAACCGCAATTATACCAGATAAGTTCAATTTATTACTTGATTATTTTAGTGAAGAAAAGGCAATAAAATTTGCAAAAGAAATACAGGAGAAAATTGGATTTTTTGGATCTGCTTTCGCCTTTTACATTAGTGAAAAAGAAGGGTTGAAGAAAGAGACTTATTTGTTTGGTGTAGATTTAGTAAAAGATGTTAGACAAGCTTTTTCAAAGCTATATTTATTAGAATCAATGTTGTACTTAAAGGCCGGAGATTTGAAAAATTCGTACGAAAGTCAACTGAAAGCAGTTGGGAGTATATGCTTAGAACTCAAGGATAAAAAATATGAGGGATTTGTGACCAAAGAAACTATGGATGAGTACGAAATGCAAGCATCAATTTTACGTGGGCAACTGGAAAAAATATTTGAAGATGAGTTGAGAGCTAGGATTAATGCTGCACAGACTAAAAATTAAAGAGTGAGGGTTATGGCAGAATATCTGAATGACATTTTTCTTTAAGTGTATATGTTAAAATTTTAAGGGTTAGACTATAATAAGTCTAGCCCTTTTTGTTCTGTAGTAATTTCTGTTATATCAGTTTTGAAGAAGAATAATTAAAAAAGAGAAGTCTTGCTTTTCTCTCTGCTTTCAGATTTTATCATTATAAAAATAAACTAATTGCAGTGGCAAAAAACCAGAGGGACTATCTGTTGAAGTCATCAGAAAGTTTGCCCAACTTAGGCCATTGTCATCGATAGAAAAATGAAGTATGCATCTTTATCAAATTTCGATTGTGTAAAATGCAATATGTGTACGGTAAGCTGTAAAACGAATGCTATTCAATAGCTAACTGACAATTCTGAAAATTTGAATTCCTATGCATGGACTATTGCTGAAGCAAAAGAGGATCTTGATAAAGAATTGGTAAACAAGGCTGTGAAAATGGCCAAACGCTCTGTTGAATTGAACGCCAATTTTGCGAATATTGATACATATGCCTGCATATTGAATAAAGCCGGACAAATAGAAGAGGCAAAAATTCAGGCTGCAAAATCAATAGAGTTAGCACCTGAAGATCAAAAGAAAGATTTGTGGTCCTTGCAATTTATGAGCAAATAAAAAACCTTCCGCAAAGAGTAGTTATTGCACTCTTTGTGGGATTGTGTTTCCCAAATTTTAAACAAGCTGCCTTATGGGCAGCTTTTTGTTTTTATTATTTCTTCGAATCAAATGTTAAAAATCGTTTGTCATTTGCATAAAACGCTTAGTCAAAAAAGAGCGTTGAAAATTAAAAAAAACGAAAATTTACTTCACCTATTTTTTAATTTGCGTGAGTTTATTACTTGAAGTAGTAAATTCGGAGCGTCATTAGGGTGAATTAATTCCAAATAGAGTATTGAAAGATTGGCTAAACTACTCATAAATACAACCATTTTAGAAGAACTGTTTAAGGAACACTATAACAGTTTGTATTATCATGCCCAAAGTTTTTTGAGCAATCCCGAAGTTGCGAAAGATATCGTGAACGATTGTTTTGAGGAAGTTTGGAACAAGCGCAATCAATTGGATATTTCTTATTCCTTAAAATCATTCCTATATAGTATGGTTAGGAACAGATCTTTAAATTACCTGAAACGACAAGAAGTGGAGAAAAAATACATCAGCAGAACTTTACACAGTTCCGGATATGGTGAAGATGAATATCAGGATTATGATTCCGTACTCGATGAAATTAGGAAAGCCATTGAGGAATTACCCCCACAAGGACGAAGCGTATTTAAAAAATGCTTTATCGAAAATTTAAGTTATAAGGAAACTGCCGAAGAATTAAATATCTCTGTGAATACCGTAAAAACGCACGTTACCAATTCCCTAAAAAAATTGCGTCACGATCTGGACCGCGATTTATTATTGTTTTTTCTTCATGTTTCGAAGAAAAAATAAAAAATAATTCACCCATTTTATTTTTTCCTTGTGTTGTTTTTGTAAGACGAGGATATTCTAAATGTCTCAAATCTGATAATTTACAAGCAAGATGAAAAAATCATATAATCATGATCAATTGGAGGAGGTTTTTCAAGTACTGAAAAATCCTCAAAAATATGGGTCTGACTTCTTTCAAAAATACGAGAGCAACCAACAAATGCTCGATTTGTACAATGAGTTGCGGCAATACAAAGAATCCGGACAGAAGTTAGAGCAGATTGATGCTCCAAATATTGGTTTGGAGTGGCAAAAGCTAACTTATAAATTGAAAGAGCAGCAAAGAAGAAAAAGAGGCTGGATGATAGCAGCAAGTGTTGCTGTCTTATTGTCCTGTGCATTCATTTTTCAATTTGACAGAATTGTCAACCAAATGGATCAGGATGGAAATCAGCTTGCGCAAATCGAAAAAGGAAACAGCAAAGCTTTATTAATTACATCTGGTGGGAATGAGTACCGGTTAGACGAGGGCATCAATAGAATCATCTCCGAAAAGGAAGGAGTGCAAATTCACACCGATTCAAACCATGTAGTTCAGTATGCTGGTATCGCAGGCGAGAGTAACGAGAACAAATTGGCTGATATGTACAATACTTTGAAAGTGCCTCGCCTGGGAGAATATCAACTGGTTTTATCTGATGGAACAAAGGTTTGGCTAAATTCAGAATCAGAACTTCGTTATCCTGTGAAGTTTACCGGCGCAACAAGAGAAGTGGAATTGCTTGGTGAAGCATACTTTGATGTTGAAAAAAATCCCGGCAAACCTTTTTTTGTGAAAACAAAGAGTACAACTACGCGTGTCTTGGGAACAGAGTTTAATGTGAGTGCATATCCCAGCGAGGAACTAAATATTACTTTGGTTGAGGGAAGTATTGAGTTAAATTCAAAACAAATCTCAGGTGAGGTTCAATTGATACCAGGCGATAATGCCAATTTGAAAATTGGAGGTGATAAAATTTATGTTTCACAAGTTGATGTGAGAAAATATACTGCATGGAGAGACGGGTATTTCTATTTTGAAAAAGAACGTTTGGAGGATATACTAACAAAGTTGGAGCGTTGGTACGATTTTAAAGTTTTTTATCAAAATCCGGCGGTGAAAGATTACGCGTTTAGAATGCGGGCTGACCGGAATGAAGATTTTGCAGAAATTGTCAGCAGGCTGGAGCAAACCGGCAGGATAAGCATGAAATTGAAAGGAAATGTAATTGTAGTTTCCGATGTTAATCGATAACCCCTAAAAATGATATAATGTTGAAGTCCCCATCAGGGGATTTAGAAGTAAAAAAGGGATAGTTGGAGCTATCCCTCAAATTAACTGTTCATCCTTGGAGGGATGAACTATTGTTTAATCTTCATCACAAATTTATGAAAAAAAAACTAACCCACCTTATTCCGAATTGGGATAGGGCAAAAACCCGACAGTGGCTTATGAGACTTACTGTATTAAAAATGATTTTGTTGATGAGTTTACTAACGACCTATGCGCGGGTAAATTCTCAAATGATCATTTCGAATTTAAAATTGGACGAAGTAGAACTCTCAGAGGCTTTGGAGAGAATTGAAGAATTGACAGATTACGATTTTGTATTCTCTTACGATGATGTAGAAGGTTACCAAGTATCGGTTGATTTGGAATCTGCAACATTGGAAGAATGTCTGAGTGATCTATTTCAAGAATTACCATTTACTTATACCACAGATGAAGATGTAGTAATTATAAGCTACAGAACACAGCAACCGGTTAACGAAGCAGAACAAAAAAAGAAAGAGGTTAAAGGAAAGGTTACCGACGAAAATGGAGTTCCCTTGCCTGGAGTTTCTGTTGTTGTTAAGGGAACTACAAATGGTACAGCAACTGATGCAAATGGAGATTACCTTATTTCTTTTGAAAATGAAAATGCAGTACTGTTATTTTCATTTGTTGGAATGTTGCAGCAAGAGATCACTTATAATGGGCAGACCGATTTAAAAATAGTTTTGAAATTTGATACCGCAAATTTGGATGAGGTTGTTGTTACAGGATATCAAGTGATCGATCGTAGAAAACTGACAAGTGCAGTTACTTCTGTTAAAGCAGAAGATATTTTGGTAACAGGAGGGAATACTATTGATAAAATGCTTGAAGGACATATTTCAGGTATGGCTGTAAGTACAAATTCAGGAGAGGTTGGAGCTGTACCAAAAATACGAATCAGAGGAACTTCTACTTTGATTGGGAATCGTGAACCTTTATGGGTTATCGATGGTATTGTTGTTTCTGATCCGGTAAAAATATCTCCGGAAGAGTTGAATGACCCTGATTACGTAAATCGCATTGGAAATGCTATTTCAGGCCTGAATCCACAGGATATCGCAAGAATCGATGTTTTAAAAGATGCTTCGGCTACAGCTTTGTATGGAACAAAAGCAGCCAATGGTGTAATTGTAATTTCTACTAAAAAGGGTCATGCAGGAAAACCTGTTGTTTCCTTTAATACTAATAATAGTTATAAATTACGACCTCGTTATTCGAACCGCAATATTAATTTAATGACTGGCAAGGAAAGATTAAATTTTTCCCGTGAACTTTTAAATGATAATTACGGGTATGCAAATAATGTATCCTGGGTAGGTTATGAAGGCGCATTGCGAAGCTTATATGCAGGAGAAATTGATTATAATGAATTTAACGACAAGGTCTCTTCGTTGAAGAATACAAATACCGACTGGTTTAAAGAATTGACTGAAGATTCATTTTCGTCAGACAATACCGTTAGTGTTACAGGTGGAACAGATAATATCCGTTACTATTCTTCTTTTGGATACTCCAACAATAACGATGTTATTAAAGACAATACGAGCAAACGTTATACAGCTGTTCTAAATTTAGATGTGAGATTTTCTCCTGCTTTTTCTACCTCATTTGCTTTTAATGCAAACAAAGGAAAGCGCAGGTATTATCAAGATGAAATTTCTCCTGTTAATTATGCATACAATACAAGCCGGTTAATAGCTCCGGAAGACAATTACCTTATTAATGATGGTTTCGGGTATTATAAGTATAATATATTAAATGAATTAGCCAACAGTGGCTGCAAACAGGAGAGTAATAATTCTACCTATCGTATCAATATGAATTTTTCTCCTAAAGATTGGTTGTCATTTAATGGAATCTTTTCATATACACAATCCAATACTGATATCAATTCTTACTGGGGTGAGTCTACTTTTCATGCATCTGTATTGCGTAGAGCAGAAGTTGGTGATAAAATAGATTCAGAGTCCAGTCAATTACCATTTGGAGGTGAATACACAATGAATCAAACCCGGAACAGTTCTTATACTGCACGTTTACAGAGTAATATTAATAAATATTGGGGGGATTCTGAACAATATAATATCAATGCTTCTTTTGGTTTTGAAATGAACTCAGACAGGTATAAAGGCTATGAGAATACAACAAGGGGCTATTATCCGGAGCGGGGAATGCAGTTTGCCATAGTTGATCCAACTTTATATCTGGCCTATGCAAATTGGCAAAGTGCCAATTTACCTGTAGTAAGTGATAACCTTTCTAATGTGCTTTCCTTCTATTCGAGTGTTTCCTATAGTTATAAAAATTTGTTTACCGTTAATGGTAATATGCGTTACGATGGGTCAAATAAATTTGGAAGCAAAAGTAACGACAATCTTTTGCCAGTATGGTCGGCTTCGTTTTCATACAATCTGAATGAGCATTTGAAAAGTTTTACAGGAGTTTTTGATGAGTTGCTTTTGAAAAGTTCGTATGGCTATCAGGGAAACATGTTGAGTGGCCAATCACCGGAAATGATCATTTCAAAACAGCCATATAATACACATTACAATGAATATGTATCGAAGATTTCTATATTTCCTAACGAGAATTTAAAATGGGAGCGTACGGGTTCCTTTAATTTAGGCTTGGAGTTTTCGATGTTTAACCGCAGGGTAATGGTAAGCAGCTCTTATTATCATAAAGAAACAAAAGACGCCTATATGCAAAAGAAGATATCCGGGGTGAATGGTTTGAGTTCGACTGTAGTAAACGGGGGAGAGATTATTAACTCGGGTTATGATGTTTCAATTACCGCGATACCCGTAAAAACTGAAAATTTTAAATGGTACTTGTCTGCTTCAGGTTCCTACATGGATAATAAAGTAAATACACTTCCTTCTGCAGAACAATACGATTATACAGATTTTTTAAAAGGAACCGCAACGGTAAAAGGGAAATCGGTGAGTTCCTTTTATTCCTACGATTTTATTGGCTTAAACCCCAACGATGGAGGCCCAATGTTTAACGATTTGGAGGATAAGAAAGAAACTTTGTACGGAATCGACAATTATGATGTGTACATGAAGGTGATGAAATCAAGCGGACGCAGAGAGCCTGTTGTTACAGGAGGTTTTAATACAACATTAGAGTATAAAAATTTGAGACTGAATGCCAATTTTGCCTATAGTTTAGGGGCAAAGACCCGTCTTTTTCGTCTGTACAATCAAACAGGATCAGATATTAGGCCAGAGTACAATATCAATCGGGAAATGCTTAACAGATGGCAGCACCCGGGTGATGAAAACGTGACAAGTATTCCTGCTGTTATCAATCCTAATTCGGATTCTTATTATGGTTATGCCAGTCATTGGTCAGGATTCACATCCGGGCAGGTTCCCACTATTGCCAATAGCTTGTGGGAGATGTATGATTATAGTGATTTACGTGTTGTGAGTGCCGATTATTTAAAATGTTCAAGTCTGTCTTTAACGTATTCATTCCCGGAATCAACGATTTCACACTGGGCGCTATCCAGATTAGAAACCTCTTTTCTGGTTTCCAATCCATTTATTCTTTGTTCCAATAAATTAAAAGGACAAACTCCAACACAAAGTGGATTTACTGATATTCAACTTTCAGAGCGTCCTGCATTTACTTTGAGCCTTAGTGTATCATTCTAAAAACTTTACGATTATGAAACGTCCATGCCAAAGCGATTTTGACACACAGGGAGATGATTACCTCAGCATGGTAAGTTCTCCCGAAACAAGTTCGGGACAGGCTATATGGCAATTAAAAAACAAATTATAATCATATGAAACGTCCATGTATAAAGCTTTCTACACAGAGAGAGATGATTATATGGTAAGTTCCATCTGACAAAAACTTAAAATTATAAACAGATGAAAAAATATTTAATAATATTCCTCCTGTTTGCACTAGCCTCCTGTTCTGATTTTTTAGAGGAATACTCGCAGGATCAGGCATATGTTACCGGGTACAACGATCTTGATGAATTGCTGTTGGGCAATGCATACATGAAACGCACCAATGTGCAATCTTATCAGTGGGGAGTTAGGGAAGGTCTTTATTACCCTTATATACACTTTATGGCAGATGAAACCGAGCAATATTTAAATGGCAGTACTTATCTCTCTGAAGCCGCTTGTTTTACATTATATGGATATTCTAACTGGCAGCAAAAAGTAGAACGAAATCCTGATGGGGGCAATAGCTGGGACGATTCAGCAGATTGGAATAATTTATACAGTCATATCAATTCTTTGAATGTTATTCTTTCATCTATTACTGATTTTAAAGGGACAACAGATGATGATATTTATAACATTAGCAGAATAAAAGGAGAGAGTTTATTTTTGCGGGCGGCATATTATTTTGTGTTGACAAATCTTTTCGGAGAAGCCTACAATCCATCTTCTGCTGAAACTGCATTGGCAGTGCCATTAAAAACTACACCTTATATTGAAGATATTACTTATACCCGAAGTACGCTTGCTGCGATGTATCAACTTATTGTTGACGATTTGCTGGAGGCTGAAAAGGCATTGGATGGTGTGGAGCACAAATCACTTTATCGAGTTGACGTGAATGGGGTTCGATTACTGTTAAGCCGGGTTTACTTGTATATGCAGGATTATGAGAATGCTAAAATTTATGCTCAAAAAGTATTGGATGTAAAAAGTTCTCTTCAGAATTTAAACACATTTTCGGGCGAAGAATTTTTAAATCCATCTTCTCCCGAACTGATTTTTTCCATGGGGGCAACATCAATTCCAGGAAATATTGCTGCAGGCACCTCTCTTTCTTCCAATAATTTTCAAATCTCTGCAGATCTGTACAATTCTTATGAGCCAGGAGATTTAAGAACAACGTATTATGTAGTAAAAGAAGGGCAAATTACATACCTGAAAAAGATGACGGGAACTGATTTTGAAACCAAAGATTTATCGGATAATTTTGTTCTCAGAACTTCAGAGGCTTACTTAAATTTGGCTGAATCTGCCGCTTTCTTGAATGATGACAATACGACAAAACAAGTTCTGAATGAATTAAGAAGTAACCGTTTTAGCAGTGATTTGTATGATAATTCAAAAGTAAATAATCTTACGCATGACGAGTTAATTTATTTTATCAGGGATGAACGTCGCAGGGAGTTGTGTCTCGAAGGCCATCGTTGGTTTGATTTACGTCGATATAATGTTGTGCCGGAGTATCCGAACACCAAAACATTGACAGCATCGTATACATACTTTGAACAGGATCCAAATACTTATAAGTATGTTCCTTCGGCAAAAAGATCATTTATTTTAGCTCCTAATGATCCGGCCTATACCTTGCCCATCCCTGAGTATGAAATTGAGTATAATAAGGGAATGAAAGATAATGAGAGAGACGCCAGAGATGGTTTTTATGAAAGTTTATAATACGAATTGATATGAAAAATATATATATAATTTTGTTTTGTCTGATTTTATGTAATTCGTCGTGTAGTGAAGACGAAACCTATCTTGAAACAGACTATCCTCAGGAGAATATTTTTGCACCTGCCGAGGGAGCCATGGACGAAGAATCTTTGCTTAGGAGAGATTTTTTTAATGCAACGGGAGTTTACCTACTTTTTAATGACACCTTAACTACCTATACTGTCACATCTTTGGCCGGAGAATCAGTTGTTGTGAATGAGATTTTTAACCCCGGGTATGCAATGACCAGTTCGTCATGGGCCGATAAATATGAATATATATATTATGATGATATAGAACTTCAAAAGTCAGCTGCTGATTTCGTGAAAAACGAAATTTTGACCAAAATCCCAAAGGAAATGTATCCGTTTTCATTTTTACTAACCGATAGCATGTTCGTAAGCAAAAACAACTATGGAATGTTTTCAGAACCGGAATTAACAAATTTTTATAATGGATTGCAAGGAGCTGTTCTTGCACCGGGTGATCTATTTGTTTTAAGCGAAAACGAACAAAAAGTTTTGGCTTCGAGCCTGTTAAAAGAGATCATAATTGCACAGGTAGATAAAATCCCCGCAGCAAAGTTTGAAAAGTTTTACAGTTACAGTAACGAGTACTACGATATTTTCTCGTGGAATATTCCGGAACCATATCCATCAGTAGGATTATTGATGACCTATGTTTACGCATGGGGAATACCTTTTAATTCTGCAGAATATGATTTGAAGGCTTATATCGAAGAAGCTTTTGCAATGAGTGAAGAGGAATTCAGAACAAATTATGCTGAATACCCTATTTGCATCGAAAAGATGGAAGAGCTGATAAAAGTGTTGGAATCGTACGGAATAGTAGTATATGAATAGAAATTTATTTGAAAATTTTAAAAAAGTAATTATGAAAAATATTTTATTGGTGATTTTGTTGTTTTGTTCATCTCTTCTATTTTCGCAAGAAGGGGTGAAAGTGGAGTCAATCACATTTAAAGAAGCTCTGGTGAAAGCAGAGCAACAAAAAAAATTAGTTCTTATAGATGGATATACGTCATGGTGTGGTCCGTGCAAATGGATGAAAAGGCAGTTTAAATCTGCAGAAGCCGGTCTTTTTTTTAACAAACATTTTGTTTTTCTGGAATTCGATATGGAAAAAGAAGGAAAAACTTTGGATGAGAAATACAAAAAGGAAGTTACAGCATATCCAACGTTTTTAATCATTCGTCCGGATGGAGAAATCCAGCATAAAGTGGTTGGGGCTGATACGCTATCTATCTTTATAAATATGGTCAAACGAGGTCTTACTAAAGAGACTTCATTGGATTATTTAGAACAGAATTACAAACAGGGAAAACTGAGTAAAAAGCAGATACTAGATTATATTAATGCTTTAACAGATGCCTCTTCAAAAAAAGAAGTCGCAGAAGTGGCAAATCAGCTTTTTGAGAATTTATCTGAAAAGGAAAGAGTAAGCAGTGATTATTTATTATTGTATAGGTGTATTCATTATCGCGATTGGAACAGTGACCGTTTTGCTTACTATCTGCGACACTACAAAGAGATTGCTCCTATGATGGATCAAGAAAGTATTGCTTATGTGAGAATGGCTGCATTGTGGTCACATTTCATTAATTACTTAACAGGAATGATAACTCCGGAAGAGAATTATGGAGCCGAATTGAAAAATGAAATTCCTTCATTCAGAATCTTGCTTGAAAATGCAGAAATTCCGGATCGGGATTTTTATTTAGCATTGGGAGATCTTTCTGAGTCGCAGTTTTTGAATGACAAAATTGCTTACGAAAGAGATTTTAACAAAGTTTTATCGTTCCCTGTTGACGAAGAAGTATACGATGTGCTTATGAGATCCCTGCATTTAGTTTGGGGAGAATCTTCAGAATCAATGAAAATAGAAAACAAAACAGGTCGAATGTTGGAAGAAAAATTAAACAGATCTTATGAGAAAAAATAAAGTGAGCAGATTTGCGGTTTTAATTTTAGGGATCGTTATACTTTCTTTAAATGCGTGCAAAGACTCAAAGAAGGAATTTGAGATAACAGCGAAAATACCGGGAATGTACAATGGTTTAATTGTTGAATTGATAAATGATGAGGATGGCAGCGGCACTCTGATGGCAATTGATACCGTTGAAAATGAATCTTTCGTTTTGCGGGGAAGCGTGCATGAACCTGTAGTAGCTAAGCTGGTTATAACTAACCGGGCGCTGATTCCAGAGGATGCATCATATGAAAAACAATTGGAAACAACAACTTCCTTATGGGTGGATAATGTTAAAATGCAATATAAAGCAGCACATTTGGATAGTATTCCACGTTCCTATGTATATCTGTCTTCGCCACTGTATCAGGAAGCTAATGTAACTGTTGACGGAGGAAAAGGAGAGGAAATGTTTACAGCATTTCGCAATCAGTTACGTCCTTATGAAATTGATTATTCTGAGAAGAGTTTTCGATATTATTCGTGGGAGGAAAATAGTGACGTTTCAAAGGAAAATCTGTACAATGATTTGCACAATGCTCATCAGGCACTTCTTGCTGCCTACAAATCTTTCATCAAGCAAAATGGGAGTTCTGTTTCTCTATTCATAATGAATAATTTTTTAGATGCAGAATACAGCTTTTCGCAGGAAGATTTAGCCATATGGAGAAAGGTTGCGGGTGCGGTAGAAGGAGATTCGATCCGGGTATCTGAAATTAAAAAGAAGCTGGATAAAATGGCGCCATATACAACAGGAACGCCTTTTCAGGATATTGATGTTTTAACCGGAAAAGGTGAAAAGTTAAGACTATCTAATTTTATGGAAGAGGAAAAGTTTTTATTTGTTGATGTGTGGGCTTCGTGGTGCATGCCGTGCCGTGCAGCAATACCTTCTGTAAAGCGGTTGTATTCCAATTACAATAGTAAGGTGGAATTTGTAAGTCTTTCTATTGATAAGGATGAAAAACAGTGGCGGAAAGCATTGGAAAAAGAGAACATGGAATGGCCGCAATTGCTGCGGGACACTGCTACCATGGATCAACTTGAAAAAGCGTATCATTTAATGAGTGTGCCTACTTTTATATTAGTTGATAAAAGCGGAACAATTCGTCACGTTGGGCATGATCCGGAGAGTTTAAATATCGTTTTTAGTAAATTTATTAAATAGAAAATTATTTGTGATATGCCTTAACTTATCAAGTTACTAGCTTATTGTAAATATGCTATATAGATTTTTTGATTGAAAATATTGAGTTTGTTGAGGGTGTCTGGAATAGCGGACACCCTCTTTTTTTTGAATTGGATTCTATCAAGTATAATTCTTATTTGAGGTTCTGAACAAAGGAATGTATAGGTTTAAAAAGAAATCAATTAATTGGCATTGTAGTTCTTACGTTCAAACAGATTTTAACTTTGATATTGTTTTTAAAGCAAGCTTTGCTAATACTAGGCATTTGTATTTAAACGATTTTGATCCGGAATTGAAACAATCAGACTGTTTACTTTTAGGTCTGTAAGTCTAAATTGGTTAAAGAATAAATGTCCATATAATTATAGAATATTTTGATATTTCTAAATGTAGCTTTTGCATATTCAAGTAGCTTTTCTACATTTACAGCCTGAATATGGAAAATCACGAGCAAGATATCATCAGAAAGTTTAAAAGTGGGGACGAATCCGGTCTCCGTCTCTTGTTCGATTTGTACTATGTGCCACTTTGTGCATACGCCCACAAATATTTTGATTCCATCGATCAGGCCGAAGACATTGTACAGGAAGCTTTTATTTCATTGTGGGAAAAAAACAGGTTGATTAATTTTACTGGTTCCATCAAATCTTACCTTTTCAGTATTGTTCGGAACAATTCTATTAATAAAATTAAGAAAGAGAACCAGTATCGCTTCGAGGAAATCGAGAATCAGGCTTATACTATTATCGAAGATAAATTTGAATCTCAGAACATCGAGCAACGGAAAGAGAATCTGTATCAGGAAATCGAGAAATTGCCCGGGCAATGTAAAAAAGTATTTGAAGCAATTGTTTTCGAGAAGATGAAATACGTTGAGGTTGCAGACGAGTTAAATGTATCTGTAAATACGGTTAAAACTCATTATTCAAGAGCCTTAAGGCAATTGCGAAGCAATTTGGATATTCTTATCATGATCATGTTGCCCTAAAGTATCAAGTTCCAAGTATCAAGTTCCAAGTATAAAGTGTATTGCTCCGTGCTTTAGCTCGGAGTTTCAGATTTTTGATTGTTTTTAAAGTCCTCTCTAGGATTAGGGGTTCTTAACCAGTTGTAATTATCTTTCGACTATTCAAACCTCTTCCAGACCCGAATTAACTCTAAATTCTTACCTTCTCTGGAAAATTTATAAAAAAATTAAAAATTCTTGTCACCCATTTTCATCATTTTCACTTATAGAGTTAAAAGAACAATAAAATGAGTTTTTCAAAAGAAGATATTATCGGTCTTATTAATTCCTACAATCAGAATACGATTTCAGATGAAGGGATTAAACATTTAGAGAATTGGTTGGCAGAAAATGAAACGAATGCTGATGAATTTGCAAACTATTTGGCTTTGCTTAAGGAGAGTGGAGCGATAAGCAGTCTTACAGAAATAAAGACAGACGTGGCTTGGTCTAGAATAATTGGAGCAGTATCAGCCACTAAAAGGCAGTCGAAAAACAGAAAATTACATTTTTGGTTGCCCTATGCAGCTGCAGTAGTCGTGATGTGTGTGGTAGGATATTTAATGGTGTATCAAGTCGAAAAAGATTACAATTTCGATGGCAATTACAATTTTGCTGAAATATCGACTATTGGTTCCAAAAAAGCAGTTTTAATATTGAACAACGGCAATGCTATGAATCTGGAAGAGAATCTGGATAGTGTAATTGCTGAAGTTGATGGAACTTTGATTCAAAATGATGGATCTAATGCATTAACTTATAAGAAGAGCAGTTCACAGCAAAACAAACTAATCTACAATCAGATTAATATACCCCGTGGAGGAGAATATTCTTTAACATTGGCCGATGGTACAAAAGTTTGGTTGAACTCTGAATCGTCCTTGAAATATCCGGTTCAGTTTATCGGGGAAATCCGTAAGGTGGAACTCACCGGGGAAGCCTATTTCGAAGTTGCTCATAATAAGTCGAAACCTTTCATTATTGAATCGCATGGTACCGAGGTGAAAGTGTTGGGAACCAAGTTTAATGTATCGGCTTACAATGATGAAGAGGATATTACAACAACATTGGTTGAGGGAAGCGTTCAGGTAAGCAGTCTGGGCAATTCTGAATTATTAGAGCCGGGTTACCAGGCAGTTGTTAAAAGAGGCCGAAGTCAGTTTCAGGTAAATAAGGTGAATGCCGATCTGTATACGTCGTGGATAAACGGGGTGTTTCAATTCAAGAATCAGTCTTTAGAAGAAATTTGCCATCAATTAAGCAGATGGTACAATGTAGAATTCTTTTTTACTGAGAATCAATATCGGAATTTAAGATTTGCAGGTGCTGCAAAGAAAGACAAGGAATTGGATTTTACATTGGAGATAATTGAAAAAATGGCAGATGTGAAATTTGCCATAAAGGATAACAAAGTAATCGTTGGAAAACCTTATTAGTAAAACTCATTTTGCCGGATAATCACCGGTACTGATGATAGAAAAAGAAAACAGGAAATGCGCACACATTCCCTGTTTAATTTAGAAACCAACCATTGAGTTATGAAATCAATGGCAGTATTAATCTAGACCATAAAGTTATGAAAAAAAACCTGAAATGGCGGTGTTTATCACCCGCTGTTCGAAAAACCCTGCTGGCTATGAAGCTAAGTTTACTATTAATGTTGGTTTGTACCTTGCAGCTTTCTGCATCGGTATCCCTCGGCCAACAAGTTAGTGTTCAATCCGGAGAATCTTCTGTGGGAAGTATTCTGGAAGATTTGAATCATCAAACCGGAAACATTTTCATGTATAATAAAGAAGATGTTGATGATCAGATATCCATTGAATTGAACATGACCAATGGAAGTTTGGAAGAAGTTTTGGATGAAATCTGCAGGCAAACTCCTTTTAAATATGAGATTATCGATGAGTTTGTTGTAATTACCAGGAAGGCTCCGGTAACTGAGCCGGCAGTTGAGCAAGAGAAGAAAGAACTCAAAGGCAGGATTACTGATAAGGAAGGAGTTCCGTTGCCCGGAGTTTCGGTTGTTGTCAAAGGAACCAATACAGGTGTAGCCACCAATATTGATGGTGAGTACGTCATCAATATTGAAGATGAGAATACTGTATTGGTTTTTTCTTTTGTTGGGATGGTTCCGCAAGAAATTGCTTACAAGGGAAACGCAGACCTGAATGTAGTTTTGAACTATGATACGGCTAACTTGGACGAGGTTGTAGTAACAGGATTTCAAACCATTTCTAAGGAGAGGGCAACCGGCTCTTTTGATATTATCAACAAAAAAGCTCTGGATAAGCCAAGCATGAGCTTGGCAACCCGCCTTGTTGGAACTACAGCAGGGATGAGATCTACTTTGGATAGGGACGGGAATGCAAAATTCGAGATTCGCGGACAAACCAGTTTTGAAACCAGTTCTTCTCCATTAGTTGTTGTGGATGGTTTCCCTGTAAAGGGGAATTTCAATTCGATCAATCCAAACGAAGTGGAATCGGTTTGTGTGCTTAAGGATGCTGCCGCTACTTCAATTTGGGGAGCAAGAGCTGCCAATGGGGTAATTGTTGTTACCACAAAGAAAGCCGGCAAAGATACCCCTCTTAGAGTTGAGTTCTCTTCTTTTCTTAAAATAGGGGCTGAATATGATATGGATTATTCAAACAATAAACCCTCTTCAGCCGAAACCATAGAATATGAACAGTATGCCTTTGATAAATGGGGGGTAAGAATGATTGGCGACTCAGACAGTTGGAGTAATTTGTGTACTGCCAGAACTCCTGCTGTAACCTTACTAAGTGAGCATCGATTGGGGAAAATAAGCGATGAAGAATTGCAGGTAGGATTGAACCGGCTAAAAACCCTTGATAACCGTGGGCAAATACGTAAGTATATCTTGCAGAGACCCATTAGTCAGCAATACAATCTTTCCCTTTCCGGTTCAACTTCCCGGATGAGTAACCGATTGTCCTTACTTTACAATACCAGCCGACCTGCATTTAAAGGAAATGAATCGAAAGGGTATATGCTCAATTATAATGTTTCAGCATCATTGGCCAAGTGGATCGATCTTGATATTAGTTCCATGATTCAGTATCAGGATAATGAGAATGGTGGTTTTAATGGAGGACATATCACCAGTTTGGCACCGTATGAAATGTTGGTAAATCCTGATGGAAGTCATACAAATATTAGCAATAATTATTATGCTCCAAATATTGAAAGGCATGTACCAACGGGTTCATTTCCCTATACAAACTGGGGATACAATCCAATCGATGAAGTTAACAGTACCAGTAAAACATCAAAAGATTTAAATGCCCGAATTCAGGCAGGACTAAGCATTAAACTCTTTGAAGGGCTTAGATATTCCACCAAAATTCAGTACGAGCTTTACAATAACTGGAGAAAAGAGCACTATGGCGAGAATTCATTGTACGTTAGGTCTATGGTAAACCGAACTTCGTCGTGGGACAGAGAGACGGGTGAAATTGTTGCCAATCTGCCAAAAGGGGATATTTTGAAGCAGGATCGTTCAGAATCGAAAAATTACAATTTCCGGAATCAATTGGACTTTAGCAGAACATTTAACGAAGTGCATACGCTAAGCTTTTTAGCTGGAACCGAAATTAGTCAAACAAGAAGATTGGATTTTGATTATTCAACTACTTATGGTTATAACAATGAAACGTTAAACAGTGCTCCATTCCCCAATGGAACGGGGTATCCTAACCGAATTTACGATTGGAGCGGATACAGTACCCAGTTTTATTATACAAATGCCTTTTCTGATGGCATTACCCGTTACTTTTCTTACTATGGAAATATGGGGTACTCCTACAAGAATCGTTACGACATTTCAGCCAGTTACCGTACCGATGCCTCCAATTTTATTAGTGATGATCCCAAATACCGCTATTCTCCGTTTTGGTCCGTTGGAGCAGGCTGGGTGTTGAGCGAGGAGTCTTTTATGTCGGATGTATCGTGGGTTGACAGACTTTCGGCGCGGGCAACTTTTGGATACAATGGGAATTCTGACAACTCTACTTCATTTAAACCTTTGGTTAGTGTTGGGAATCGTGATGCAGAGACCGGAGACTTATATGTTTTTATTTCAAGTAAGGGCAATCCTACTTTACGATGGGAGAAAACAGGAACACTGAACCTGGGTATCGATTATTCCTTATTTAAGGGAAAACTATACGGTAAGGTTGATATGTACAACAAACATGGGAAAGACATTTTAACTTATGTTAGTATTCCCAGTGTGAATGGATCCAGCCAGCAGAGGATGAATAATGCTGAAATGTTGAATCAAGGAATTGAATTCTCTTTTGGAACACATCAACAATTGACTAAAGATCTTACATGGAATGGGAATTTAAACTTTTCGTACAATAGAAACAAAGTGAAAAAGTTGTACATCGCTTCGTATAGCGGTTATGAATTAACCATTGGTTACGAAGTGGAAGGAGAGGATGCCAATTCGCTTTGGGTGTATAAGTATGCAGGCATCCAGAATATGGGTTCAGAGACTTCCCCCAATATGCAACCCGTAATTCATGGTGTTGACGGAGCATTGTATCAAATAGGAGATTCTCGAAGCGAGAATGGGTTGGATTATTTGAAGAATGCGGGAACCAGAGTGCCTCCTTATACTTTAGGCTTTTCAAATAACTTTTCGTATAAAAACTTTGATTTGTCTTTTGTGTTTACGGGAGCATTTGGACATAAATTTCTTCGTTCAGGCTTTAACTACCAAACTTCTTCGGGAAGAAACCTGCCCAATGGTTTCCTTTCTGATGTATTTGCCGATGGCAAGCCATTAAGAAATACCGGAAAAATAGAATTGCCTTACGATGAAAATGACTATGATTACTATTACTGGCATAAAAATAACATGGACTATATGGTTGCCAACGCCTGGAATATTCGATTGCAGGAGGTTAATTTAACTTATCAGCTGCCAAAAAGGATCATTTCAAACTTAAACCTGAGACGAGTGGTTGCTTATGTGCAGGCAAACAATCTTTTAACACTAAAAGGAACAAAAGAGGATCCTGAATTCACCCGGGGAAGTCAGCGCTTACTGCCTTCCTATACATTTGGATTTAAGTTGGATTTTTAAAAGACAATTAGTAAACGTACATGGTTAAAGCTTTTATACAGGCAGGGAGATGATGATAGGGGAAGTTCTTCCGAAACAAGTTCGGGGACAGGCTATATGGCTGAAACTTAAAATTATAAACTTATGAAACTTAAAAATATATTATTTTGGAAGCTGGGAGTTCTTGTTGGCTCTTTGCTGTTATTTAGTTCGTGTGACGATTATTTAGACGAGCAACCTTCAAAAGGTTCGGGAATCCCGATTTCTACCTATGAGCAGTTGAGTGGCATTCTTTCCCACTATTCTTCGTTTAATTCTGAAACAAATATGGAATTGATTCTTGCCGGCGACAGCTATGAGGTAAGTACTGAATTGTATCAAGCCAATCCAGGTCAATTTAAGGATGATGTACTGAGTCAAAGTTTGTGGGAAGTTGAGAACCTTTACAATAGTTATTCAAATCAGGCATTGTGGGAGGGGGAGTTTGGCACGGTTTATACGGCAAACTTAGTGCTTACCAATGTTGGAAACGTATCCGGAACTACGGATCAGAAAGAGGAAATGAAAGCAGAAGCTCATTTGATGCGGGCTTACAGTTACTTTAGTCTTGCAAATACCTATTGTTTACCTTATAACGACAAAAATAAAAATGAAATGGGGCTTCCCATCAAAAAATCAACTTCGTATGAGGAAGACTTAAGCAGGGTTTCATTGGAAACTACGTATCAATTTATTGAAGAAGATATTCAGGAAGCCTTAAAGCTAAAAATGAGTGCAACTGCCAAACGCAACTGGAGAGGGAATGTTGCCGCGGCAAATGGGTTGGCTGCACGTTTTTACCTGCTGAAAGGCGATTATACAAAAGCAATGACGCATGCAAATACCGCATTAGCTGATTACAGTGAATTGGTTGATTACAATACCGACATGAGTTTTGAAAGTTACGAGGTAATAATAAACAGTTCTTCTGACAACTATGAATACATTTCTATAGATTATCCCTATACATGGGATATAAATACAGGTGCCGATGCATTATTGGTTGCGAACTATAAGGGAAATTATTACGACAGGGGTGTTTATAATGGCGGTGGAGATGGATGGTTTATTCCCAGTGCCAAATTGTTGGCCCTATACGATCAAACTTACGATTTGCGTTACAAGTATCATATCGTCGAAGATTTCTCCTATGAATATGGCATGGACGATCCGTCTTACAGTTATCCGGGCTATGTACAATGGTCCTATAAAATAAGTTCAAGTCCATGTTCAGCCGAAATGCTTTTAATTAAAGCCGAATGTTTGGCTCGTTTGGGTAATTTTACCGAAGCAATGAATGTGGTGAATCAATTGCGTGTAACACGATATAGTACTGAAACACCAGCAAATGTGTTAAATCTTACAGCAGCATCGAAACAAGAAGCCGTTAAATTGATTTTGGATGAGCGCCAGCGCGAAATGCCTTTTACACAACGTTGGTTCGACATTCGAAGATGCAACAGTAATAGTGATTCATTTGATAATATTGTTCTGGAAAAGAGATTTTACCCAGTTAATAAATTAGGACCTTTAACAAACGATCCGATTAAGACTTACAGATTGGAGCCGGGTTCGAGACGTTATGCTGTTCCAATTCCATCAGACGATATTGCAGCGGGCAGAGGGGTTATCAAGCAGAATACTTACTAATTTGTTTTTGAAATAGAATTGTTTCATAGGGAGGTTTGTCCTCCCTGTGGAATCATTTTGCCTTAACTATACCTGCTTTTATTATCATAAAACAAAATTGTTTGCAATAATGTGCATGCCTGACATGAACAAATACAGACGACTTATTTCATATAGTCGATAAAATGATAAAAATTTAAAATACTAAAACAGATGAATCAATTTAAAATAGGATTACTGACAGCAATTGCAGCTGTTATGTTAGGATGTGTTTCCGAACAATCGAAACCAGTGAGACTTAGAGGACATGTTCCCGATTTGTATTACAAACTAGTTTCTTTTCAGAGTCAGAAAGGAGGCGGTTTGTACTATTCAAAAGACATAAATGTTAAGGTGAATGAGAAAGGAGATTTCGATACAACATTAGTTCTCGATCAGCCAGGATATTACAAAGCTTTCAGGAATATGGTATATCTCAGTCCTGGGGATGATCTTGAAATTCAATTTGATTTGGATCACAAAGAACAAACTCAATTTAAGGGAACAGGCTCACAGGCAAGCAATTATCTTATTCACCAAAACTTATCTTTTTTGGGAAAGAACGGAAAGAATGTGAAGTCTGATTTTTTGCAAACCAAGGCCGTTGTCGATTCTTTGGCAGATATCCGGGGTAATGAGTTGAAAGAAATAAAGGGCTTGCCGGCATCTTTTGTAAAGGACGTACAACAGATAATTGTAGCGAAACAAATAGACGCGTATATGAATCATTTTTATTTCACCGACTGTATCAATGTATATGATCTTCAGGAGTTTCGGGAGAAATTTGGACAGGGAGTTAAAAGTATCATGCCATCGATAAATCCTTTGCTGACTAAATTATTATCTAAGGATGATTTGCTTCATGTGCCGGAGGTTTATTCTGCTGTAGATGATTGTGTTGAGTATGGAGACTTTAAGCTGACAGCTTATCCAAAGTGGGACGAGTGTATCTCATTGAATCACTTCGAAAAGATGCTCGACGAAACTCAAGACATCACTCCGGCATTAGTAAAGGAAACCGAAAACAGGTTGGCATCTTTAAGCAATGAAGAATACAAAAACAGTCTTTCGAAACGAATGAAGCGTTTAAAAAAGTTTGTTAGCGGGGCACCTGTTTTCGATTTACAACTAGAGGATGCAAATGGTAAAGATGTAAAACTAAGTGATTTTAAAGGCAAGTTGATCTACATCGATTTTTGGGCTACCTGGTGCGGACCTTGTCGGGACGAGCTGCCTTTTTATGGTAAGATAATCGAGAAGTTTAAAGGGAAGGATGTTGTGTTTCTTTCCATATCAGTAGATCAGGACAAGGAAAAATGGCAATCGTTCATTCAAAAAGAAAATATTGGTTCTGCTCAACTCCTTTCAAAAGATATGGAGGCAATAAGTAAACAGTGGCAAGTAAACGGAATTCCTCGTTTTGTACTTGTTGGTAAGGATTTCACTTTTGTTGATGCGTTTGCTGATCGTCCGTCATCCGGCGAAGTTATCGAGAATAAAATAAATAGTTCATTATAATTTTAAATAGGAAAAAATGGGAAGATATATTTTATTACTAGGAGTTTTTTTAAGTTTTTGCGTTCAGGTTTTTTCTGCTGATGTTCATGTACGAGGATATAATTTTTCTTCCTCGGATGGAAATATTACAATCCAAAAAGAAACTGCCGTTAATGAATTTAATCAAGAAGTAGAAAAAATTGTTCAGATCGATCAGGAAGGATTCTTTGAGGTGACCCTTCAGATTTCCAAACCTGAATTTTGGTCTGTTGAAGGAGCAAGCCTGTTTCTTGTGCCAGGCGAAAATCTGGATATAACATTTGATAAGGGAACACACATTTATTCATTCAAAGGGAAAACAATGGATGAGTGTACTTTCTTATCAGCAAACAGGAATAACATTTATGTAGACCTTTCTTTTCTAGATGGAGGGAAAAATGTAAGGGAATCTTTTGAAGAAACTAAAAAAGTAATTGATGCAATTGGCGCTGAAAAATTAAGTGCTCTCACCCAGACAGCGGGTTTAGATGAAAATTTTGTTAAGATTCAAATAAATTCTATTAAAGCCCATTGGGTGAATAGTTATCTGAACTACTACATGTTCTCAAAGGATTATGAACAAGATGGTATGGGGAATGAGTATAAAACAGAATCAGGACGGAAATTTATTGAATCCATACGCGAATTGGTTGAGCCTGTGATTAAAGATGTTGTTGCTGATTCCTATATAGATCTGTTCGACATACGTTGGGTTGTGGACAGATGTATGAAGGATGGTTTGACAAGTTTTCCGGAAAAATCAATTTGGGTGGAACTTTATACCGTTAAGAGTTTTTTGAAAAAGTTTCAAGACGGTGTTTCTTCCGAATTAATTAGTGAGGCTAGGGAAAGGCTTGCGACCCTAACCCGTGAAGATTTTGCTTTGATTCTAAAACCTGCCATAGAAAAAGTAGAGATTCTTCAATCTGGTAAGCCTGCTATCGACTTAAGGCTGGAAGATGTTGACGGAAAAGAGGTGAATCTGAGTGATTATAAAGGGAAGTTGATTTATTTGGATTTCTGGGCCACATGGTGCGGACCTTGTAAAAAGGAGTATCCTTTTTTTATTAAGTTAAAGGAAAAATACGAGGACGTGATTTTTATTTCAATTTCTACAGATAGAAAGCGAGAATCTTGGTTAAAGGCAATGCAAAGAAAAGAAAAAACAGATGTTCTTCAATACCATGCCAGTAGAGAAAATACCTTATCTCAGTTAATCGAATGGAATATCAGCTTGATTCCCCGGTTTATTCTCATTGATAAAGATTTTAACATTGTAGATGCTTTTGCTCCCCGTCCTTCTGATGAGGGAATTGAACCATTGCTAAATAAGCTGTTAAATTAAGAATTGCAATATAAATTTGAACAAAGGGGCATATAATATGAAACGTCCATGGCAAAGTAATTTTGACTCAGGAGCATGGTAAGTTCTCCCGAAACAAGTTCGGGACAGGCTATATGGCAAATAAAAACAAATAATAAACATATGAAACGTCCATGTATAAAGCTTTCTACACACAGGGAGATGATTATATGGTAAGTTCCATATGGCAAATGAAAACAAATTATAATCATATGAAAAAAATAGCATTGGCAGGCATTGTTGCTATACTAATAGCAGGAGGATGTGCTTTTACAGCTCTAAACTCTTCCCAGGCGATTCACCTAAAAGGGCAACTTTCGGATAAAGATGGTAATGAACTTGTATTGAAATACAAAGGCCTGTTGAGTGAAGTGAACACTACGAATGACATTATTCTAAAACTAGATGAAAAGAATAGTTTTGATACTGTTGTTACACTTACCACTTCAGGATATTATAATGTTTTTGAAGAATATGGAACCGGGACAAATCTTCTCTATTTAAGTCCCGGAGACGATCTGGATATATATTTTAATTTGGAAGATGGTTCTAAAACTACATATAAAGGAACCGGAGCCGAGGCCAACCGCTATTTGGCAGATTTTCAACTGTATTTTTACGGCAACAAGGCTCATTCATTTTTAAAAGGAGGTAGTGATGCAAAGTCTACATTCAAGTTGACCAAAGAGTTTATTGATTCTTTGGCAGCATCAAAAATTAGTGAGTTAAATAAAATAAAAAAGGTTTCCGATGAATTTCGAAAGATTGAAAGAGCTAGAATTTTTGCACATTTGGCCAATTCATATCTTCAGTATTTTTACTCTATAGATGGAATTTACAGCAGGGGGAATATACAGGAAGAACACAAACAATATTTAATGCAAATTAAACCCGAAATAGAAAATATTTCCAAAGAGTTTATGAATGATTTTTCCATTGAGCATCCCGATGTAAGAGAAGTCGTGAAAAGATGTGCGGTTCAAAATCACCTGTTAAGCGTATCGGCTTCGTCTGATGTTTATGAGTATGTATCTTTACTATCCATGAAGGATTTGTTGGTAGAGGATCGTTCTCTGGAGGCGGTAAACAGAGCAACAAATATTCTGGCAACATTTAAGAATAAAGATCTTGCAGATGATTTGGCCACAGCCATTAAAGAAGCAGGCAAACTTCTTAAAGGAAATAAAGCCTTTGATATTGAATTTGTGAATTCCAAAGGAAAATTGGATCATTTGAGCGATTACAGAGGAAAAATTATCTATGTTGATTTTTGGGCTACATGGTGTGGTCCGTGCATGTGCGAAAAGCCCTATTTTTCTAAGTTAAAAGAGAAATACAACCAAGCGGATCTTGTTTTTATTTCTATCTCTATAGATAAGGAGAAAGAGCGATGGGAAAAGTGTATTGCGGAGGAAAAATCCAATGCGATAGAATATTTGGCGAAGGATGTAAATAAAGTTGCGGATGATTGGCAGATTAAAAGTATTCCAAGATTCCTGATTATTGATAAGGATTTTAATATTGTTGATGCAAAAGCCGCGTTGCCGTCTTCCGGAGAGGTAATAGAGTCGGAATTGAAGGGAATAATTTCTGGATCTTGAAATTTCAGATAAATTACTTACATAATCTTCTGTTTTTATACGATTCAAATTCCATATATTGAAAATCCTGAAGAAAATTTTTAAAGTTTCTTTTCACCCATTTACTGTTTTTAATTGTCTTTAGTTTAAATTGAATATAGATTTTTGAATAGAAACAGTAAACCAAAATACAGAATATGAGCAGAAAAATTACAGGTTTAATAATCATGGTAATGATGGTGAGCGCAGCATCTTTCGGACAAATTTTAACTCCATCAAAATGGAAGGTAGAATTGTCAAAAAAGGAATTTAAAGTTGGAGAAGTTATTGATATTGTGTTTAAAGCCACCATTGATAAAACATGGCATTTGTATTCAAACGATTTTGATCCTGAATTGGGGCCAATTTTGATTGAATTTGATTTTGAAGAGGATGCAAGTTATGAGAGAATTGGAAATGTGAAGCCAATAAATGCCAAAAAGCATTACGACAAAACATGGGAAGGTGAAGTAAGCTATTTTGAGGACACAGCTGAAATGCGTCAGCAAATAAAGGTAAAGAGCCTGCCATTAAAAATTGAAGGAACCTTTGACTTCCAAACCTGTTCCGATGTAAGTGGGCAGTGTGTAATGGGAGATGACGAGTTTGATATTACATATCCGGCTAACTAAAAGTTAACTATTGCCAAAATTTTTAATCACACCAAATACTTTACAGGAGTTTAATTAGTTAGCATATCGATTAAATTCTGAATTTAAAGCCACCTGTCAGGTGGCTTTTTCGTTTGTATATAAGCTTGGATATGGTATCCAGTAGGAAATTAATTTATTTGGTAAAACAGAGATGATCATTTTAAGATTGGGAAGAAGTTAGTTTCACAAGCACAACGCAGGCATATTTAATTAAAACGAACCAAAACACACCTTTTAGTTGCAATTCGATAAAAAATTTCATTGAAAACGAGAGTTTTTAGTGAATCGCAATTTTTATCTAATCTAGATTGAAAGCATTTTTGATTTGCATAGATTATCAGACTAATTGCATTGAATTCAATAAACAAAATAATTATGAAGATGATAATCTAATGTCTCGTAAAAGCTTAGTAATTAACAAATATTAGCAAATTTTTTCATTCTGTCTTTCACCCTATTGTGTATTTTGGTTGTCTTTACAGTAACAATACAGAATTAAAAGAAGAATCAAATAAACTAAAGCAACTCAATTACATTGGGTAATACTTCTGTGGGAGGATCCAATTAATAAAAAGATTAAAAAATGAAATTGAAATTTACATTTCTTGCCATTCTAGTGGTAATGTTTAGCGGATTTTCATTTGGACAAGTTTTACAACCTGCCAAGTGGAAAGTTGAGTTTTCGAATAAAGAGGTTAAGGCAGGTGATCAGCTGGATGTTGTTTTTAAGGCCTCGATTGATAAAACCTGGCATGTGTATTCAAACGATTTCGACCCTGAGTTGGGGCCGGTATTAATTAAATTTGATTTTACAGAAAATTCAAGTTACGAAAGAATTGGTGAAGTAAAACCAATAAATGCTCATAAGCACCACGATGAAATATGGGGTGGTGAAGTAAGCTATTTCGAAAATGAAGCTGAGATGCGCCAAAGTATTTTGGTGAAGGAATTGCCCTTGCATGTAAAAGGAACATTCGAATACCAGACTTGTTCCGATGCTACCGGACAATGTGTAATGGGGGATGATAATTTTGATTTGCAGGTTAAAGGCGGAGCTGTTGCAGTTGCACAAAAAGCAAAAGATGAAGCACCGGCACCGGTAAAAGAATCAAAAGATAAGAAAGGACTTTGGGCAGTATTTATTTTTGCCTTTTTTGGTGGTTTAGCCGCAATTTTTACTCCCTGTGTTTTCCCTATGATTCCCATGACGGTTAGTTTTTTTATGCACAGCAGTGAAAATAAAGCAAAAGGCAGAATGCAGGCTTTCTTTTATGGGTTTTCTATTATTGCGATATATACTTTTATTGGTACTTTACTTGCCGTTGTTATGGGGCCGGGTTTTGCCAACTTCCTTTCAACACATTGGGTTCCTAATGTTTTCTTCTTCTTAATTTTCATGGTGTTTGCGGCATCATTCTTTGGAATGTTCGAAATTACCATGCCAAGCTGGATGGTGAATAAGTCCGTATCAAACGAAGATAAAGGCGGATTATTGGGTGCTTTCTTTATGGCATTTACTTTGGTTTTGGTTTCGTTCTCATGCACAGGACCTATTGTAGGAGCCATTTTAGTTGCCTCGGCAGGAGGAGAAGTATTAATGCCAATTGTTGGAATGTTAGGATTTTCAATAGCATTTGCAATGCCATTTACATTGTTTGCCATTTTCCCGGGATGGTTGAATAAAATGCCGAAGTCGGGTGGATGGTTAAATTCAGTAAAAGTGGTTTTGGGATTTATTGAGCTGGCTTTAGGTCTTAAATTCTTAAGTATTGCTGATCAAACTTACCATTGGGGAATTTTAGATCGTGAGGTTTACCTTGCTGTTTGGATAGTTGTATTTACATTGTTGGGATTGTATTTGTTAGGAAAGCTCAAATTCTCCCATGATAGTGAGTTGAAATTTGTTAGTGTTCCTCGTCTTCTGATGGCGGTTGCGACCTTCTCGTTTGTAGTTTATATGATTCCTGGAATGTTTGGAGCTCCTTTAAAAGCTCTTTCAGGATATATTCCACCGCAAGCAACTCAGGATTTTGATATCAATCAGATTGTACGAAATAATGCGGGCAATGGCAGTGCAGTTCATCAGGAAGCCCATACTGCTATGTATTCTGATTTTTTACATTTACCTCATGGCTTAAACGGGTATTTCGATTACAAGGAAGGAATGGCTGCGGCTAAAAAGCAAAACAAACCTGTATTTATGGATTTCACAGGTCACGGTTGTGTTAACTGCCGGGAAATGGAAGCCAATGTATGGTCAGATCCACAAGTGTTGAAGCGTTTGCAGGAAGACTACATTGTTATTGCTATGTATGTTGATGATAAAACAGAATTGCCTAAAGAAGAATGGATTGTTTCCAGTTATGACGGTAAAAAGAAGAAGACTTTAGGAAAGAAAAATGCCGATTTCCAAATTTCAAATTATAATATTAATGCTCAGCCTTACTATTGTTTGCTTAATTCGGATGGTGAAGATGTTGCTTCACCAAGAGCCTATGATTTGGATGCAGGTAAATTTGTTGAATTCCTTGATGAAGGAATTAAAAACTTCAAGCAAAAAAAAACAGTAGCAGTAAGAGTTAACTAAATTAAAAGAGAAATTATTTTGTTTTAGCAAGACGGCAGGAAGATATTTAAGAAGAACATTAGTTAGTAAGTTAGTAGTTAGTGAGTTTTCATTTGTAAAGTATGAAAACGTGGTTAGTAGGGAAGATGTAGATGGCAGGGCCGGCAATCCCTGTCATCTCATCATCAAACCTGAATATTTTTTTAGCGACTAAAACAAAATCAAGATAAACAACAACAAACTTTAGTTAGTGGTGAAAAGGGCAGGGACGTCAAGTTATTTACCCCAATATCTGATCTGAAAAACTCCCTGCTCTTTTTTTAGAAATTTAATTTCATGCTATGAAACGTCCATGTATAAAGCTTTATGCACACAGGGAAATGATTATAATGGTAAGTTCTCCCGAAACAAGTTCGGGACAGGCTTTATGTCAAAAACTTAAAATTATAATCATATGAAACGTCCATGCCAAATCGATTTTGACACACAGGGAGATGATTATTTCAGCATGGTAAGTTCCATATGGCAAATAAAAACAAATAATAGACATATGAAAACCATCATTGTTTCCTTGTTTAAAGCAATTAGGAATTAATGAATACTCAGGAAAACTAAATCTCTCGGAATTATTAATGAGAAGAATTTATAAAGTAAAATTTAACGTATGAATAAGATTGTATTATTACTCTTTGCGAGTGTTTTTTTATGCTCAGGTTTGGTCTCAAAAGCTCAGTATACAACAACGATTCCATTGAATTCAAAGGTGAAGCAAGGTAAGTTATCAAATGGATTGACTTACTATATATTGCATAACGAGGAGCCAAAAGACCGTGCCAGTTTTTATTTTGTACAAAACGTGGGAGGGATTCTTGAAGAAGATTCTCAAAATGGTTTGGCTCACTTTCTGGAGCACATGGCGTTTAATGGTTTGGAAAATTTTCCAGGTAAGAACATGCTTGATTATTTGGAAAAAAATGGTATTCTTTTTGGGCGTGACATTAATGCTTATACTGCTCAGGATCAAACTGTTTATAATATCAGTAATATTCCTACAGGGAGTGAAGGGTTGATGGATTCGGCTTTATTGGTTTTGCATGACTGGTCTGGTGGATTATTGCTGGAAGGCAAAGAAATTGAGTCGGAGCGTGGTGTTATTCATGAAGAGTGGCGTACCAGAAGAAATGTTCGTAAGCGTTTGGGAGATCAAACATCATCGGTGATGTATAATAATTCGAAGTATGCAGTACGTGATGTGATCGGTTCTTTGGATGTAATTGATCATTTTGAACATAAGGAACTTCGTGATTACTATGAGAAATGGTATCGTCCGGATTTACAGGCTGTAGTTATTGTTGGAGATGTTGATGCGGAAAGTATTGAGAAGAAAGTAAAGGATTTATTTTCAAAAATTCCAATGAAAAAAAATACTGCAGAGCGCACTTATACTAAGGTTGAGGATTCAAAAGAAGTTGGTTATGTTGCCGCTAAAGACAAGGAAGCTAAAAATCTTAGTATTATGTGGCTATTCCGCTACGATTTGGATGCTGTTAAGAATGAAACCACTCAAAGAAACGATTTGGCCAAGGGTATGTTCAACCAGATGCTTGCTGCCCGCATCTCTGAAAACACCAAGAAATTGGAATGTTCGGCTATAGGTATAGAGTTTGGAGGATATGAATTAGCGCGCACCAAAGGTGCTGACTATATTTATGTTGCACCAAAATCAGGTAAAGAACTGGAAGCTTTCACTGAAGCATTAACAGAGTTGGAACGTGTTAAGCGTTATGGTTTTACTGCTTCGGAACTAGAGAGGACTAAAGTGCAATATATGAGATCATATGAGTCATATGCTGCGAATTACAGCAAAATTACAAATGATAAGTGGGCAGAGCAATTAGGAGACCTGTTCTTAAAAGCAGAACCATTTCCTTCGTTGGAGTGGGAAATGGAATTTGCAGCTAAAACAATTCCAGCCATCACACTCGAAGAGGTGAATGCGTTTGTAAAGTCTTATTCTAACGTTGATAATTCAGCATTAATATTACAAGGTCCTGATAACGAAACACAAGTTTACCCAACTAAAGAAGAACTGCTGGCTGTTGCAGCTAAAGTGAAATCTTCGGATGTGGAAGCTTATATTGATGAAGCAGGCAATCAGCCTCTTGTTGCTAAGAAGTTGAAGCCGGTTAAGATTTTAAGTCAGTTCGGAGTTGAGGGAACTGATGCTAAAGGTTATGTTCTTGAGAACGGAGCAAAAGTAGTTATTCTTCCTACTGAATACAGTAAGGATGAAATTTCAATGTCTTCTTTCAGTTTTGGAGGAACATCATTAATTGCTGATAAAGATCTTGCTTCCGCTGATATGGCAGCAAGTATTGTTGAAATGTCAGGTGTTGGGGAGTTTGATGCAACTCAGTTACAGAAAAAATTAGCCGGTAAAATTGTTGGTTTGAGTGCAAGTTTAGGAGAATTGACAGAAGGATTTTCAGGTTCTGCTTCTCCTCAGGATTTTGAGACTTTACTACAATTGCTTTACCTGAATTTTGAAGCACCTCGTTTCGAAGAAGCTCCTTTTAGTGCACAGATGGCACGTATGAGAGATTATGTTGCAAACATAAAAGTGGACAATAATAAAGCACTTCAGGATACCATAGCTTTAGTATCGACAAATTATTCTCCGCGCACCTTACTTTTTGGCGAGAATTTTATTAATAAGATTGACTTTAACAGAGCTTCTGAAATTTATAAAGAGCGTTTTTCCAATGCAAGCGACTTTACGTTCATTTTTGTTGGTAATATTAACGAGAAGGAACATTTACCAATGATTCGAAAGTATATTGGTAACATCAGTTCTACGAACAAAAAAGAAGCATATTTAGATCATAAAGTGGGGCCTGCCAAAGGAATAACAAGCAGAATTTTCGAGCGTAAAATGGCTGTGCCTAAAACAACTGTGAATTACGATATGCAAGGCGATTTCGAATATAACTTGAAGAACAGAATGATGCTTAATGTAGTGTCTCAGCTTCTGTCTAAAAGATATATGGTAACTATTCGTGAAGAAGAAGGTGGCTCTTATGGTGTTCAAGTTAGCCCTTCAGCATCAAAGTTGCCAAGTCCGGAATACTCATTGAATATCAGTTTCGATTGTAATCCTGAAAAGCGTGATCGTTTGGTTGAAATTGTTAAGGAGGAAATTGTTAAGATTCAAAATGAGGCTTGCGATGCTGTTGATTTAAATGAGATTAAGAACAATTTTATTAAAAGCAGAGAAGAAGCTGAATTGGAAAACTCTTTCTGGATGAGCAGTATTCAAAAGAACCTGATGCTGGGGTCGGAACTAACGTCTAAAGAAGATTACATAAAAATGATTGAAAATATCGATGCAGACTCGATTCAGAAATTTGCAAAAGAAATATTTAAAAACGTGAATACTGTTGAAGTAATCATGAATCCTAAAAAGTAGTACAACAAAATCATTAGTCTGTTTTGATTTAGTTAGGGCCGGTTGGTTATAGTAGGCTTGCCGGTCCGCTCTTTTGTCTGAAACTATTAACCAACCACTAGTAAATTATCGAAAAGCATACAGTTTGTTTTTCTTGAAAAATCAGTAATGAAGGAACTTTACCTGCAAAAACTAAAAGAAGAATTTGTTCCGGCACTTGGGTGTACAGAACCAGTCGCAGTTGCTTATGCTGCTGCAAAAGCAAGGGAAATTTTGAATCAATTTCCAGATCGGATTGAATTTCACGTAAGTGGAAATATTTTTAAGAATGGAATGGGAGTTGGAATTCCAGGTTCGGGTATGGTTGGTTTAACGATTGCAGGGGCTTTGGGTGCTTTGGGAGGAAATCCTATGGCTGGATTAGAAGTTCTGGATGGAATTAGTCCTGACATTGTTGAATTGGCGCAAACCTTTGTGAGCCAAGGAAAAGTTCAGGTAGATGTAAAATATGGTGTGGCTAAACTGTATATAGAATGCATCTGCTTTAAGGGTGAAAATACAGGCCGTGTTGTGATTCAGGATCGACATACCAATGTTGTTTTAGTTGAACGTAATGACCATGTTATTTATCGAAACGCTCCTGAATCAGGAACCGATGCTGTCGTTAGTATGAAAGACTGGAACTTCCGTAGTATTTATGAATTTATTACTACTGTTGACATAGCTGATATCGCTTTCATTGAAAAGGGAGTAAAGCTTAATAAGTCTATTGCAGAGGAAGGTTTAAAGGGGAATTACGGACTTCAGGTGGGTAAATCCATGATGATTAATATCCGGAAAGGAATTCTTAAAGAGGATTTAATGAACCGATCCATAATGCTTACAGCAGCCGCTTCAGATGCAAGAATGGCTGGAAGCGCAATGCCTGTAATGTCTAATTGTGGCAGCGGAAACCAGGGAATAAGCGTTACTTTGCCTGTGGTGGTTGCTGCAGAAGAATTTAAAGTGAGTAATGAAACATTACTAAGAGCATTGGCTTTGGCATTGTTAGTTACTATTTATATGAAATCTTTCGTTGGTCAACTATCTGCACTTTGCGGCGTTTTATTGTCTACTGCCGGGGCAGGATGCGGAATTACTTATATTATGGGAGGCGATTTCAAACAAATGGGGATGACATTACAGAATATGACAGGGGGTGTAACCGGTATGATTTGCGATGGAGCAAAATATGGTTGTTCTCATAAGATTGCTGCAAGTGTAAGTGCTGCAATTCAATCCTCATTATTGGCTATGAACCACAATTGTTTAAATGGAATGAATGGTATTATTGATGATGATGTGGAAGCTACTATTCGGAATATTGGTCGTTTGGCAAATGAGGGAATGGAAGTAACCGACGAGGTTATTCTTAAGACCATGTTGGAAAAGATGAAGAAAGTTTCTTAAGAATATAGAAAGAAGAAAAAGATGGAAAGTAAAGAGAATATTGAAAGAGTAAAGTGTTTGATAATTGGTTCGGGACCAGCAGGGTATACTGCCGGAATTTACGCATCAAGAGCAAATTTAAATCCTGTTGTTTATGAAGGTTTGCAACCAGGCGGACAATTAACTACAACTACTGAAATTGACAATTTCCCGGGATATCCTGAAGGAGTTACAGGAAATGTTATGATGGGTGAACTAAAGAAACAAGCCGAACGGTTTGGCTGCGATTGCCGTTGGGGTATTGTTACCGAAGTGAATTTGCACGAACGACCTTTTAAATTGAAGATAGATGGAAATAAAGATATTGAAGCAGATTCGGTAATTATTGCAACCGGAGCTACGGCAAAATATTTGGGTTTAGAGAGTGAAGAAAAATATAGGGGATCGGGTGTTTCGGCGTGTGCTACCTGCGATGGTTTTTTCTACAGAGGAAAAGATGTTGCTGTTGTAGGTGGTGGCGATACTGCCTGCGAAGAAGCTTCATACTTAGCTGGTTTGTGTAATAAGGTTTACTTAATAGTTCGTAAGGATTTTTTAAGAGCATCGAAAGCAATGCAGGAAAGAGTTCTTAGAACAAAGAATATTGAAATTTTGTGGGAACACAATACAGTAGAGTTAACTGGTGAGAATGGGGTAGAAGGCTGTACATTAATTAGTAAAGTAGGCACTCCAATGGAGAAAGAAGTAAAGATTGCTATTGATGGGTTCTTTTTGGCAATTGGTCATCATCCCAATTCAGATGTATTCACTCATTATATTGATACCGATGAACAAGGTTATATCCTGACTCAGGCAGGCACCCCAATGACAAATATTAAAGGCGTTTTTGCTTGTGGCGATGTTCAGGATCCAAATTACCGGCAAGCAATAACATCAGCGGCATCAGGATGTCAGGCTGCCATAGAAGCAGAACGTTATCTTGCAGAAATGAATTAATAAAATACAGCCAAACGCACCTTGGGGGCTGAATAAATAACTTCCATTATTTATGGTGCAAATTTCAGTAAAGAAGGCAATCCCGTATATTTCAGACATGTATTCGTTTTAAGCCAACGGTTGGGATTGCCTCTTTTTCGTAAACAATAAAAATTAAGAAAATTCATTCGCCCATCAAATATTTGTTTGATGGGCGTTTTATCCTTAGTAAAGGAAATAAGTGACATAATGCCTGATTTGTTTTAGTGGAAGTATTAAAATTGAGAAGATTGAATATAGAATAAAAAGAACCAATTTTCTTTTAGTTTGGATCTTTCTTAGAATCATATTAAATTTCAGCGAAACAAACAGATCCTATCTTGAAAAGAATTTCGATTATTTTCCTTTTAATTTCCATCAGCAGTTTTTTTGCTTTCTCAAAAGTGAAGAACAATGGAATTCCTTTTATAAAAAATTTCCCCCGAAGTCATTACAAAGGAGGAACCCAGAATTGGGACATTACACAAACACCCAATGGACTGCTTTATTTTGCTAATAACGAGGGGGTATTGGAATTTGATGGAAACAATTGGCGTGTGATTCCAATGCCTAATAATTCAGTTGTTCGTTCGTTGGCAGTAGATAGTTCGGGACAGGTATTTGTTGGTGCATATAACGAATTTGGATATCTAAAGCCCGATAATCAAGGGAAGCTGAGCTATCATTCTCTCGTTGATCTTTTGCCTGATAATGATCGGAAATTTGATGAAGTCTGGCAAATTTTTCCTTATAAGAAGGGGATTCTGTTTCATTCGTTTCAAAAGATATTCTATTATAGGGACGGTGCAATTTCACAAATTCAGAATGAAAATGAATTTCATTTTGGTTTTCTTGTTCATGATCAGTTTTTTGTAAGAGAACAAAGAAAAGGACTTTGTGTGCTCGATGGCAGGTCTGTTGATTTAGTGAAAGGTGGTGAAATATTTGCTGATAAAGAAATTGTTAGTTTGCTTCCCTTGTCAAATGATTTGCTTCTCATTGCTACTGCATTAGATGGACTGTTTTTATATGATGGTACTCAGATTACCACATGGAACAATGATTTGAGTCAAAAATTCAAAACAGATCAGGTATATACAGGAATATCACTTGGGAATTTAAAATTTGCTTTTGGAACGGTTCGGAATGGTGTTTATATCATTAACAAGGATGGTCAAATAATTCAAAATATTAATACTGAAAAAGGATTACAGAACAATACAGTATTAAGTCTGTTTTTGGATCGAAAGGAAAATTTGTGGGTTGGATTGGACAATGGAATCGATTATCTGGAAATTAGTTCTCCTCTTTCCATTTTTCCAAAAGAAAAAGATCTTGGGGCAGGTTATGCATCAATATATTATGATGGGTATTTGTATCTGGGAACAAACACTGGATTATTTGCACGGAAATATGATTTTTCGCAGAGCCTAAGGAATGGAGAAGAGGCTTTCGAATTGGTTAAGAATACTTCGGGTCAGGTATGGCATTTACAAGTAGTAGACGGGGAGCTAATCTGCGGACACAATAAAGGAACATTTAGTATTGATAAAAAGGTAGGAAAGTTGATTTCTGACATAGCCGGTGGATGGAATTACATTTATAAAAAAGAGATTCCGAATGTTATGATTGGTGGAACCTATACTGGTTTAGTACTTTATGAGAAATCGAAACAAACGAATAATAAATGGAAATTTGTTAAAAGAATTAAAGGTTTCAATGAATCATGCCGGGAAATGGTTTGGAACGACGACAATTCGATTTGGATGTGTCATGGTTACAAAGGTGTATATCGTCTGTTCTTAAATGAAGGATTTGATGAATGTGCAAAATGCAGATTTTATGGCGTGGAAGACGGCTTTCAGTCAAATCTGGGTATAGATGTACACAAACTCCGGGATGAAATTGTTTTTTCAACCAGTAATGGTTTTTATAAATATGTGGCTGAATCGGATCGATTTGAAGTTCATCAGTCTTTAAATAATATATTTGACAGCGAAGAGCCTGTTAATAAGTTGTTTGAGCAAAAGAATGGTGATGTCTGGTTTTTTCAGGCTGAAAATATAGGTTTGTTAAAGTCACAAGTAGATAATTCATATGAAATACTGAAAAAGCCATTCGCGCCCCTAAAATCTTCTTTTATTGGGGCTTTTGAGAATGTTACGGTTGTTGATAAGGAAAATGTTTTATTTGGGAATGAGGATGGTTTTGTGCATTATGATCCTACAGTTGTAAAAAAATACAATGATGCGTTTCAGACTATCATCAGAGAAGTTCGCATAAGTGGGAAAACAGATTCTATTATTTATTACGGAACTTATTCCAATGCTAAGTCAATTCAATTTGATTCGGATAATGAAAATAGGGTTGAGCTGCCTTATAAAAGCAATGCGATTCGATTCAAATATTCTGCGCCTCAATTTAGCAATCCGGAATTGATTCGATATCAGTGTCAATTAATTGGATTTGATGAAATTCCATCACCATGGGCAAATAATTCTCAAAAAGAGTATACTAATCTTCCGGAGGGAGAATATGTATTTGAAGTGGTTTCAGAGAATCAATATGGAGTTAAATCTGCTAAGGATACATTTCATTTTACCATTTTACCTCCCTGGTATCGTTCTCACACAGCATTTGCTATATATGTTTTACTTGTATTGTTCTGCATTTACGCTGCTGTTATTATTATAAGATATAGAATTAAGTATTTGCAAAACCAGCTAAAAAAGAAGCAGGAGGAAGAGCTGAGACTAAAGGAACAAAAGTTTAGGGAAGAGGCACTTATTACGGAAAGGGAGGTTGTGCAGCTCCGGAATGATAAATTACGCAGCGAAGTTGAATTTAAAACCCGTGAGTTGGCCGGATCTACTATGAATATCATCCATAAAAATGAGGTGCTTTCCTATTCGGTTGGAGAATTGAAAAAAGCTCTGAAAAAAATTAAGGATCCAACAGCTCTTGTTCAGGTAAGGCAATTAATGAAAACTATCGATGCTGAGTTCAACAGTGATCAGGATTGGGAGCAGTTCGAAGTACATTTTGATCAGGTGCACGAAGATTTCCTGAAAAGACTTCGATTACTCCATCCGCAATTAACACCAAAAGATTTACGAATTTGTGCTTATTTAAGAATGAACCTATCCTCAAAAGAGATTGCTCCGCTAATGAATATTTCTGTTCGGGGAGTAGAAATAAGCCGGTATCGTTTGCGGAAAAAATTTAATATAGCAAGGGAAGAAAATTTAATTGACTTCATATTGAACGTCTAATCAATAAAATTTATTCTGTCTAAAAAGAGGCTGGTGATGAAAATCATTAGCCTCTTTTTAATTTGATGTATGGTGGATTTAAAAAATGCTTAATTGTTAATTAATGTTAAGAAGTTAATTGTTAGCGTTTTAAAAATATGTAAGTGTGCTGTGATGTAGTAATGATGTATTGGAGTTTCCAGCATGTAGAGTTTGTGATGTATTGTTTTTTTTGATTAGGATGGATGTTGGGCTTACATTGCAATCGTTGTAGGTGTATACTGTGGAAACAGAACATCGAACTAATTTCTAATCTTAACTAACTAATTTATGAAAAAAACGGTCTTGTTTTTATTTCTCACATTCTTTTGCATGGCAACATTCGCGCAAAGGCATGTTGTGACTGGTGTCGTTTCCTCTGCTGAGGATGGTACGCCCATACCATTTGCTTCAGTAGTGGTAAAAGGAACAACTATTGGAACTTCAACTGATTTTGATGGTAAATACTCTATTGAAGTAACTGAAGATGCAATACTTGCTTATTCTATGATAGGGTTTGAGACTAAAGAAGTTCTTGTCGAAAGTAAAATTGTAATAAACGTAATACTACTCACTCAGACAACAGGTCTTGATGAGGTAGTTGTAGTAGGTTATGGTACTCAAAAGAAACGGGATGTGACAGGAGCTGTGTCCATTGTTGACTCTAAAACAATTGAAGCTTTAAAACCGGTTAAGGTAGAGCAGGCACTACAGGGAACAACTGCAGGAGTAACAGTTACTTCCGCTTCCGGTGCTCCTGGTTCAGGATTAGACATCCGTATTAGAGGAATCTCAACAAATGGTGATGCATCCCCGGTAGCAATTATTGATGGATATCAAGGTGATTTAGGAACTCTTAATCCTGATGATATTGAGACTATTACTGTTCTTAAGGATGCACAGGCAGCAATTTATGGAACAGTTGGTGCTAATGGAATTATTTTGATTACAACCAAGACAGGTCGAAAAAATACAGCGGCAACTGTAAGCTTTAATAGTTCTATCGGTATTCAGGAAACATCAAGAAAATTGCCGGTTTTAAATGCAACAGAATATGGTGTTTTATTAAATGAGGCCTATGCTGCCAATGGTGAAGCTTTGCCTTTTTTGAATGTTGCAAATTTAGGTAAAGGAACAAACTGGCAAAATGAATTGTTTGAAAGAGCTCCTGTATTAAATAACAATATTAGTGTTAATGGTGGTTCTGATAAAATTGTATACTCTTTAAGTGCTTCAGATTTGGACCAAAAAGGAATAGTTGGGAAGGATAAAACGGGTTATAAACGCAATACAGCCAGAGTAAATTTAGGAGCTGATCTTTCCGATAATTTTAAGATGAAGTCATCTGTAATTTACACGTATATCAAAAGAAAATCAATTAATGAGAATGGTCTTGGATCTGTATTATTTAATGCATTAAATATGCCTTCAACAATGCCGGTTTACGATTCAAATGGAAATTATTTCCTGGCTCCAACCAGTCTTGGGATTGAAATTATTAATCCATTAGCACAAATTGCCGATACTTATAATGATTACAATTTGAAGAAGTTGAATGGTAATTTTAGTTTGGATTACGAATATTCGAAACATTTGAAAGCGACTGCACGAATTGGATTTAATACTAGTAATTCAGAGTCTAAGACATTTAGTAAAATTGTTGATTACGGAGGAAAAGTGTTCGATAAAACACGAAGTAGTGTAAATCAGAATGCCGAAAACTTTAATGATTATACTTTTGATGCATTTGTTACTTATGATAATACTTTTAACGAAAAGCATCATTTATCAGCAACACTTGGTACTACCGTTTTTAAAGAGTGGGGAAATCATTTGGATGCGACAGGTTATGATGTTCCAAATAATTCATGGGATTTTGCAGACATAGGATTAGCTAATGGGGTTAGTGATTCCAAATCAGTTGGATCATGGACTTTTGATCAAAGAAGATTGTCGTATTTCTCAAGAATTCAATATGATTATGAAGGAAAATACTTGCTGTCAGCAATGATCCGCAGGGATGCCTCAACAAAATTTGGTCCTGATGAAAGTGTTGCTTACTTCCCTTCTGCAACTGCGGGTTGGGTTATTTCGGATGAAGATTTCATGAGCGGCATTGAAGAAATCGATTTTATTAAATTGAGAGCGAGTTATGGTTTGTTAGGATCTGACAAAATTGATAGTTACAAATACATTTCACAGTTAGATGGTGAAGCAACCTATTTTTTTGATGGTGTTTTGGCTCCGGGAACGGCTATTGGTGCAAATCCAAATCCAACTGTGAAATGGGAAGAATCAGAACAGTTTGATGTAGGAGTTGATATCAAACTTTTAAACAATAAAATAGATGTTAATGCCGATTATTTTATTAAGACTACCAACGATTTGCTGATTGGAAATATTCCTGTTTCCGGTATTCTTGGGGTAGCTGCTCCAGGTGCAGCTGGCCCTACTGTAAATGCGGGTACTGTGCGCAACAAAGGACTCGAATTTGCAGTTGGATACAGAGGCAACATTACCAAAGATTTAAGTTTTAAAGTGAATTACAACTTCACAACATTAAATAATGAGGTTCTTGAAGTTAATAATGGTTCTGGATTTATTGAAGGTGGAAATTTTGGTGTCGGTCAGCCAGCGCCTTCCAGAATGGAAGTAGGAAAAGCTATTGGTTACTTTTATGGATATAAAACAGATGGTATTTTCCAAAATCAGGCAGAAGTAGATGCACATCCTTCTCAAACTGCACTGGGAGCCGAAGCATCACCTGGAGATATCAGATATGTTGATATCAATGGAGATGGAAAGTTAACTTCTGATGACAGAACGAATTTGGGAGATCCTATTCCTGATGTAACAATGGGCTTAAACATTTCATTGAATTATAAAGGATTTGATTTCGTAGCATATTCTTACGCTTCAATTGGAAATGAGATGGTTCGTAATTACGAGAGATCCAATTCAAATGTAAATAGATTAAGCACCAGCCTTAACAGATGGACTGGAGCGGGGACAAGCAATTCTGTTCCACGGCTGACAACTGCTGCAACTGCAAACAATATTTTCTCAGACTATTTTGTTGAAGATGCCTCTTTCTTACGAATTCAGAATGTTCAATTAGGCTACACATTCCCAAAGAGTATTACTGAAAAATTAAGAATCTCTAAACTGCGGTTCTATGGCTCTGTTGCCAACCTATATACGTTTACTGACTATACAGGTTTTGATCCGGCAGCATCTACTGGTGCACCAATTGGTGGTGGAATTGACTATGGTTTCTATCCTGCAGCCAGAACATTTACATTCGGATTAAACCTTAATTTTTAAAAAGCCATGAAAATGAAAAATAGATTATACAGCAAAGTTGTATTCACGGTTTTTATCTCATTATCAGCATTAGTTTTTTCTTGTTCTGATGACTTTGTAGAACTATCACCTGAATATTCAATTGACTCTGAGAATTATTTTAATTCTTCAGATGATTATTACAATGCTCTTATTGCATCTTACGATATGTTACAATCAACGTATGTAAATGTAATATTAGGAGAAATAGCTTCAAACAATACTCTTTGTGGTGGCGAAAGTGCTACTGATGTTGTTGGATGGCAACAGGTTGACGATATGATTCATACACCTGTAAATAGTAATCTGAGAGATGTATGGAACTGGATGTTCGCCGGAGTGCAGCGTTGCAATTACTTTATGGAATTCAAAGATAATATCGACTTTGATGGAAGAGAAATAATGATTGGGGAAGTACGGTTTTTAAGAGCTTATTATCACTTTGAGTTGGTAAAATGGTTTGGAGCAATTCCGCTTAAAATCGATGAGCGATATAAATTAGGAGATGAAACTTCAATTCCACGTTCACCGGTATCTGATGTATATGCACAAATTGAAGCAGATCTGCTTTTGGCTATTAAAGTGTTGCCAGCAACTGCAAGTCAAACCGGCCGTGTAACAAAAGGTGCTGCTCAGGCTTTGCTTGGTAAAGCATATTTGTTTCAGGATAAATTTTCTGAGTCTGCGGCAGTTTTTGAAGAGCTGATTAAGGATGAAAATTATTCATTAGTATCTGATTACAACACAATCTTCGAGGCAGAAGGCGAAAATGGAGTAGAATCTGTTTTCGAGGTTCAATATACTGATGTGGAAGGTGCTGGTTTTGGTTGTCTGCAATGCAGCGAAGGAAATGTAGCGGTTGGATTTAGTGGAGTAAGAGGTTATGTTGGTGATTTATATACGTCTGGTTTTAGTTTTAATCTGCCAACACAAGATGCAGTAGATGAGTTCGAACCAGGCGATAACCGTAAAGATGTTGCCATATTGGATATCGAAGCCTGGGCTGCTGAAACAGGTGCAGAATATACTACTGGTTTTGAACATACCGGATACTTCAATAGAAAATACATTCCGCGCAAAAGGAGTGCTGATGCACAAGGTGATTTGAACTTGACCAATCCTAACAATTACAGAGCAATCAGATATGCTGATGTTTTATTGATGGCTGCTGAAGCCAATAATAGAGGTGGAGTTTCAGACACAAAAGCACAAGAATATCTTTCACAAGTTCGACGCAGAGCTTTTGGAGATACGAATCACGATGTTACATTAACAGGAGCTGCTTTAACTGATGCGATTTATCATGAACGCAGAGTTGAATTAATAGGAGAAGGACATCATTTCTTTGATTTGGTGAGAACAGGCAGAGCGGCCAGTGAAATAGATGGATTTGTTGCAGGTAAAAATGAGGTGTTTCCTATTCCATTAGAAGAAATTCAGTTTGCCAACGGGAATTGGGAACAAAATCCAAATTATTAAAACTAAAAGAATATGAAACGTCTATGCCAAATCGATTTTGACACACAGGGAGATGATTATTTCAGCATGGTAAGTTCTCCCGAAACAAGTTCGGGACAGGCTATATGGCAAATAAAAACAAATTATAATCATATGAAACGTCCATGCCAAGGTATTTTGACATACAGGAAGATGATTATTCCCGGCGTGGTAAGTTCCATATGGCAACTGAAAAACAAATAATAAACATATGAAAATACTAAATAAAATAAGCGCATTTATTTTCATTTTAGCTGTCGTTTTTGCTTGCGAAACGGATGAAGATAAGTTGTATTCATTGGATTATGTGACTGCACCAACTAATGTGTCAGCCATATTCAATATTACTCAGGATAATACGGGTATAGTAACAATTATACCAAATGCAGATGGTGCTTCATCTTATAGAATAGATTTTGGCGATGGTTCTGAAGTTGCAGAATATACTCAGGGGCAAGAGGCGGCGCATACTTATGTTGAAGGTGTATATCAGCTTAGCATTTTAGCTATTGGTTCTACTGGTCTTTCTACTGAATTTATTCAAGAAGTCAATGTTTCCTTTAAAGCCCCTGAAAATTTAAAAATTGTTGTTGAAAATGATCTTAGCATTTCTAAGAAGGTAAATGTTAGTGCAACAGCTAATTATGCAACTGTTTTTGATATCTATTTTGGTGATGTGGCCGATGAAGAGCCAACACCAGCAATGCCTGATGAGCTTATCTCTCATCTTTATGAGGTTGCAGGAGATTATGAAATTAGAGTAATTGCAAAAAGTGCAGGAGCAGCGACTACTGATTCTACATTCACATTTACAGTTACTGAGATTTTAGCTCCGGTTACGTCGGCACCAACACCTCCTTCCAGAAATGTAGAAGATGTAATTTCGATTTACAGTTCTGCTTATGCTGATATTGAAGGAATTAACTACAACCCGGATTGGGGACAATCGGGTCAGGGAAGCAGCTATGGAGAATTTGATCTGAATGGTGATAAAATGCTTCAATACATCAATCTTAGCTATCAGGGAATTGCTTTAGCTGATGGAACATCTGTAGATATTACTGGTATGGAATTTTTACATATGGATGTTTGGACTCCTGATGTTACCAAATTAGAAACTTCACTGATTAGCGGTACAAATGGTGAAAAACCAGTTTCGAGCGATTTAACTGCTTTTGAATGGACCAGTATTGATCTTGCAATATCTGAATTTACAGATCAGGGATTAACAGTTGCAGATATCATTCAATTAAAATTAGTTGGCGATCCATGGGCGGCAGGAACTGTTTTTGTAGACAATATTTATTTCTATAAAGCAAAATCATCATCGCCAACTCAAGCGCCTCCAGTACCACCTGCAAGATATGTGTCTGATGTGATTTCCATATTTAGTGATGCTTACACAAATATTACAGTAAATGAATGGAATCCTGGTTGGGGACAGGCAACAACATTAACCAGTATTGATTTTAGCGGGAATAATGTTTTATTGTACGAATCATTAGACTTTACTGGTATTGTAACTGACTATGACAATCCAACTGATTTATCAGCAATGACATTTGTTCATTTTGATTATTGGACGGGTGATGCTGATAAGCTGGCGTTAAAGCTGGTGAACACAGTAGTGGGTAGTGAAGATATTGTAGAGGTTTCTGCTGTTACTGTTGGAAGTTGGGTAAGTGTTGATATCGCTTTAGCGGATTATTCTACTGATCTGACAGCGGTAACACAGTTGCTTTTCGAATCTTCAAGTGCAACAGTATATATTGATAACTTATATTTCTATAAAGCACCAACAGAAGCAGCGCCAACACCAACAACGAATGCTGCGGATGTGATTTCCATATTTAGTGATGCTTATACAAATATTGCGGTAAATGAATGGAATCCTGGTTGGGGACAAACAACTACATTAACCAATGTTGATTTTGGTGGAAATAATGTACTCTTATATCAAGCCCTTAACTACACAGGAATTGTTACAGATTACGACAATCCAACTGATTTGTCCGGCAAGACCTATGTGCATTTTGATTATTGGACAAATGATGCAACCAGTCTTGCTTTAAAACTGGTGAACACCATTGCAGGTAACGAAGATATTGAGGTGGTGCCATCCATAACTCTAGGTAGTTGGGCAGGTGTTGATATCCCTTTAGCAGATTATTCTACCGACTTAACAGGGGTAACGCAGCTGCTCTTCGAATCTTCAAGTGCAATGGTTTTTATAGACAACCTTTATTTCTATTAATTTAAGAGAATAACTTATGAAAAAAAATATTCAATATATATCCACTCTGCTTCTGGGAGCGCTGTTGATTTTTACTGGCTGCGATGAAGAGAAGTATGAATTAGGTACACTAAAAGTACCAGGCAATGTTGATCTTTCCTATGAAATAGTTGGTCAGGATGATGAAAACCTATATGGTGATGGCAGTGGTGTGGTAAATTTTTCGGCATCAGCAAATGATGAGATTACTTTTAATTATCTATTTGGAGATGGAAAGGATAGTGAGATTGCTGCGGATGGTAATGTATCACATGTTTTTGCTAAAACAGGTGTTAATACATACAATGTTACAGTAATTGCTATTGGTACAGGTGGTATTTCCTCGAGTAAAACCATACAGATTGAAGTTTTAAGCACCTTCACAGATGATGAAGCTGCAGAATTCCTGACTGGAGGAAGCTCTAAGACGTGGTATTGGGCAGCAGATCAACCAGGACACATCGCTTTGGGTCCTAATTTTGAAGATGCAGGCAAAGCATATGGTGCATGGTTTAGTGCAGCACCATTCGAAAAATCGTGTATGTATGATGCTGAATTTGTGTTTACCAAAACTGCTGAAGGTTTAACTTTCGAACAAACTACAGGATCTGCTTATATTCCAGGAACCTACGCAGGTAAGATAGGAGTTGATGGCGATCTATGTTATGGTGAAGATGTTGTTACTACTATGTTTGGAGTTAAAAGCGTTTCGTTCGGACCAGCGTCATCTGTTGCAACAATTGATGGGGGATACAGAGGAACCAGCTTTAGTTTAAGTGATGGCGGTTTTATGTCCTGGTACGTTGGAGCAAGTACTTATGAAATCATACAGGTAACAGAAAACTTATTGAAAGTTAGAGTTGAAGAGGATGGAACATATGCTTGGTATCAAACTTTTACCACCGTTAAACCTATACAATAATATGAAGTTGATATTGTTAAAACGAATTTACTAACCAAATAGGTTGGAATTCTTTTCACAAGATCAGCTATAAGGAAATATAGAAAACAAGACGTTGCATATTCGGATTTTTAATACCTATTGTGCAACGTCTTTTACCAATTAAAAGGTCGAATACAAAACTTTCTTTTTTACTGAAATTAGAATTGTAAATGAGGAATTTAGTAATAATATGATAATGGTTATGAAAAGGATAGATATATTGAAAATGTTTTTTGTTTGTTTTGGTTTCCTTCTTCTCGCAAGTTGCGGAAGCAACGATTCAGAATCAGGAATGAATGCGAATTTCACCTTTGATTATACTGATGGTAATCATGTGGAATTTAAAAATGAATCTGAAGGAGAATACTATTCTATGGAGTGGGATTTTGGAAATGGTGAAACTCCTGTGACTACTACAGACAAAAATAAAAGCTTTAGTATATATTATCCTGTTGAGGGAGAGTACAATGTAACTCTTACATTATTTGGTTTTACTGGAGATAAAGCAGAAGTCAGCAAAATAATCAGCATTTCAAATACCGATTTCGAAATTTCTTTTAGTGCAGAAATCGATCCAACCAATCCCAATAATGTAGTTTTGGCAAATACAACTATAGGCAACTACGATTCTTTCAAATGGGTGTATCGTAATATAGAGATTGATAATGAGGAGAATACAATTGCGTATTTTCCCAAATCCGGACAGTATGAAATCGAATTGATTGTGGCTGTAGGGAATGATACCTTTTCAACAAAACAAACAATTACCATAATTCAAGATGATCCTAACTATGTGGATAATATGACACTAGTATGGTCTGATGAGTTTGATGGAACTTCGGTTAATACAGATTATTGGACCTTTGAAACCGGAGCCGGTGGATGGGGCAACAACGAATTGCAGAATTATACCAATGGTGATAACGCCGAAGTTACAGATGGCAAATTGATTATTACAGCAAAAAAAGTGAATGATGATAAAGTTGCCGGTTCATACACTTCAACTCGTTTGATTTCTAAAGGCAAAAAAGAATTTACATACGGACGATATGAAATTCGCGCCAAATTACCTTCCGGTACAGGAATATGGCCTGCTATATGGATGCTGGGAAGTAATCTCAACACAGCAGGCTGGCCTGCATGTGGTGAGATTGATATCATGGAATATGTAGGTTATCAACCTGATGTTGTTCATGCTACAGTTCACACAACTGCCGGTTCTGGTTCTAATGGTGATGGCCGCAGCGTGACACTGACAACTGCCGAAGAAGAATTCCACATTTATGGTTTGTTATGGGATGAAACAGAGATGGTGTTTTATATCGATACTCCTCATAATGTAACTCATACTTATGCACCATCAACTAAAACGGCAAGCAATTGGCCATTTGATGAAGATCAATTCTTCATTTTAAATGTAGCAGTTGGAGGGAACTGGGGAGGTGCTCAGGGAATCGATAACGCTATTTTCCCTCAAAGCATGGAGGTTGATTACGTTCGGGTATATCAGTAATCGAATAATTCTATAAAACATACATTATGGCACTTAAAAATACCATCCTATTATTGGGAACAATATTTCTGTTGTCTTCCTGCAAATGGAAGAAATCGGAAAGCTCAGAAAAAAATACAGAAAGTACGCTGAAGAGCGATTATCAATTGGTTTGGAGCGATGAATTTAATTATACAGGCTTGCCCGATTCAACAAAATGGAGTTACGATACAGAAGGAAATTCAGAAGGTTGGGGAAATAATGAAGATCAATATTATACAAAAGCAAAGAAAGAAAATGCGTGGGTTCAAAATGGTGTTCTTAACATCATTGCATTAAAAGAGCAGTACGAAGGTAAGGATTATACATCTGCCCGTTTAAATTCAAAAGCAAATTGGCTGTACGGAAAAATTGAGGTGAATGCCAAACTTCCTAAGGGAAGAGGCACTTGGTCTGCTATATGGATGATGCCGAAAGACTGGTCTTTTAAGGATGGAGATTGGCCAAATATTGGAGAAATCGACATTATGGAACATGTGGGACACAATCTGGGAGTCATTCATGCATCTGCTCATTCAACTGATTATCAATGGCAAAAAGGCACACAACAAACAGATACAATACATATAGCTGATGTGGCTGAGAAATTTCATTCCTACATCTGGGAATGGACACCTGAAGTAATGAAAACCTATGTTGATGATCAACTTTATTTTGAATATAAAAACGAAGGTTTGGGCGAATCTAAATGGCCATATATAAAACCTTTTTACCTCATATTAAATGTTGCCGTGGGCGGAGCCTGGGGTAGTGTGGAAGGAATAGATGCTGAAGCATTTCCTCAGACGATGCAGGTTGATTATGTGAGGATCTTTCAGAAAAGATAATTGCTCTCGTTTTAGAATTAATCCTTGTAAAAAGAATAATGAATACTTACATCGGAAGAATTCGATTGTGAGCTTTAAAATATAAAAAACAGAAGTTTTTACTATAAAAAGGAATTGAAGTAGAATCAATTAGAACTAAAATGAAGAAGAATAACATTTATTTGGGAGACACGAGTTTGAATTGCAGCAAGGCTGAAGTAGAGGGGGAATTCGTAGAACTACATAATGAAAAGTTTTACAAGATCAGCAATTCTGATCAAATGTCAGACTTCTTTATGAGTATAGTTAGTGATTCCGATCACTGGATGTTCATATCGAGCAATGGTTCTTTGTCGGCAGGAAGAAAAGACAGGAATAGTGCATTGTTCCCTTATTATACCGTTGATAAAATTCACGATTACAGAGATAAAACAGGCAGTAAAACAATTCTGCTTGTGGAACAGAATGAGAAAACCTTTCTATGGAAACCTTTCTCTGATGGTCTGCGAAAAATATACAAGATTGAACGGAATTTGTATAAGAGTATTTATGGCAACAAAGTTATTTTTGAAGAGGTAAATTTTGATTTGGGAATGAGTTTCCAATACGGCTGGAGCAACAGTGAAAAATTTGGCTGGGTTAAAAAATCAATCATTACTAACCTAAGCGATAAGACTGTTAATTTTGAGATACTGGATGGTATTGAAAATATTCTGCCTTGTGGGATAGATTACGATTTTCAGAATGAATACAGCAATTTATTAGATGCTTATAAGAAAAGTGAATTGCTTGCAGAAAGTGGTCTTGGATTGTATATGCTAAGTTCAATTCCTGTTGATAGAGCTGAACCTAGTGAGTCATTAAATGCAACTACAGTATGGTCGCATGGATTAAATGACAAAGGGAAAGTTCTTTTATCAAGCAGACAATGCGATCGATTTAAGGAGGGTCTTCCCATTGAGGCTGAATTTGATGTTAGAGCGACAAAAGGAGCCTATATTTTAAATGCAGAATTGGAATTGGGAGCAAAAGATTCACGCGAATGGATCATTGTTGCCGAAGTAAATCAGACTAGTGCTGATGTTGCCAATCTAAATAATTTTATCAATACAGAAAAGAATATATTCGAATTAGTAGCCAATGATATTGCTTTTGGCACAAATAACTTGATTCAAATTGTTGCAGACGCCGATGGTTTGCAAATGGGAAATGATGATTTAGCTTATGCCCGTCATTTTTCAAATACGCTTTTTAATGTGATGCGGGGAGGTATTTTTACGGACAATTACCTTGTTGGCTCAGAAGATTTCAAGCTGTTCGTTCATCAAACCAATAAATTGGCAGCAAAGAAATTTGAAGCGTGGATGGATCAATTGCCATCAAAAATCACCTATACCGAATTGAATAATTTGGCCGAAAAGACTGGTGATTCTAATTTGATTAGAATCTGTTATGAATATCTTCCGTTAACATTCAGCAGGAGACATGGAGATCCAAGTCGTCCTTGGAATCAGTTTTCTATCGAAACAAAAAATGAGGATGGTTCAGCAAAACTGAATTATCAGGGAAACTGGCGTGATATTTTTCAAAACTGGGAAGCTCTAGGCTTGTCTTATCCTGAATTTGTTGAAGGAATGATTGGTAAATTTGTAAATGCATCTACTCCTGACGGCTACAATCCATATAGAATAACACGAGAGGGAATTGATTGGGAATGCCCAGATCCACATGATCCATGGGCTTATATCGGATACTGGGGAGATCATCAGATTATTTATCTTCAAAAATTCCTGGAGTTATCGAATGAATACCATCCACAGAAATTAGATGAGATGCTTTCGAAAGAGAATTTTGTTTACGCAAATGTTCCATATCGAATTAAATCTTATCAGGATATTGTAAAAAATCCACAGGATACCATTGAGTTTGATTATGCTTTAAATGATCAGATTAAAAGCAAGGTAGAGCGAATTGGCGCTGATGCCCGAATGCTAACAAATGGAGGCGATCAATTGTATCAGGTGAATCTTACCGAAAAGATTTTGGTTACACTACTGGCCAAATTGAGCAATTTTATTCCTGAAGCAGGAATCTGGTTAAATACACAACGTCCGGAGTGGAACGATGCTAACAATGCCTTGGTAGGTAATGGCGTTTCGATGGTTACTTTGTGTTACCTAAGAAGATTCTTGAAGTTTTGGACGATTAAATTTAGCAATTTATCTGTTGAGGAAATTAGCATTTCGGAAGAGGTAAAAACTTTATTGGATAGCATTTTTAATTTGTTTACTGAAAATGCATCTCTATTGGAAAAAGGATTTTCGGATGAAGACAGACGCCGTTTCGCTGATGTATTGGGTGAAGCAGGAACTACTTACCGAAATGGAATTTATGCCAATTCTTTTTCAGGGTCGAAAAAAATAGTGAAAGTGAGCGAATTGCTCGAATTCACCAATTTGGCTTTGATTTATATGGATCAATCTATTAAAGTAAACAAACGTGAGGATGGATTGTACCATGCTTATAACTTGATTTCCTTTACGGATAAAGCTGTTTCGGTTCGCTATTTATATGAAATGTTAGAAGGGCAGGTTGCTGTTTTAAGTTCTGGTTATTTAAATGCTGAGGAAAGTTTAGATGTATTGAATTGCTTAAAGTGGAGTAAGCTGTTCAGACGCGATCAATACAGTTACTTTCTTTATCCAAACAGACAATTACCTCTGTTTGCCGAAAAGAATAACATCCCTGCCAAACAGGTAAAAGAGTCCAAATTATTAAGCCAGTTAGTTGCCGATAAGGATTCCTCTATTTTGAATGTAGATAATTTAGGCGGCTATCATTTTAATGGCACGTTTAGGAATGCCCAGGTTTTGGAAAATGCCATCAACAATCTGAATGCAAATAAGTACGCACAGCTTGTTAAGGAGGAAAAAGAAAAAGTACTCGGTATTTTCGAAGAGATGTTCGATCATCAATCATTTACAGGTCGTTCGGGTACTTTTTACGGATTTGAAGGTTTGGGTAGTATCTATTGGCATATGGTTTCGAAACTATTGCTTGCTGCACAAGAAAGCTATTTTAATGCCATAGAACAGGGAGCTGATCCTGTGGTGATTGGTAAAATCAAGGATCATTACTTCGAAATTAAAGCAGGTATTGGATTGTATAAATCACCGAAATTATACGGAGCCTTCCCAACAGATGCTTATTCTCATACACCTTCGCATGCTGGTGCTCAACAACCAGGAATGACAGGTCAAGTAAAAGAAGATTTTATTTCAAGAATTGCAGAGCTGGGAATCCAAGTTAAAAATGGTGAGATCGTTTTTGGTACTTCTTTGTTTAACGATCAGGAGATATTGAATCATGATGAGCTATTTGTTTATTATGATGTGAAGGGACAGGAGAAACAAATTGCTATTCATAGTGGTCAGTTAGCGTTTACTTACTGCAAGGTTCCTGTAATCTATACTTCTGCAGAAAAAAATCAAATTACAATTCAATTTAAAAATGGAGAAACGAAAGTGATTCCAAACAATACAATAGATGGGGAGATAAGTGCTTTGATTTTTAATCGAAGTGGAGAAGTGGAGAGAATCGATTTTTTAATCGGTAAAAAATAATATTTGATACAATCTGTACGATCACAAAACAAGATTGTGATTGTACAGATTACCTTAAACTCTAACCTAATAATCTTAAACCGATGTCAGTAAGAAGTGAATATTTAATGTCTCTTGCAGGAATGGATCTTTCCGGTAAAAAGGAAGATGAATTAGTATCTCTATATAACCAATTGTTGAATTCAGGAATGCACGGATTGTGTTTTAGTCCATACATGGAGGATCAAGAGCCAGGCACAGAAATTAGCGAGGAACAAATTAGAAGAAGAATTGAGATCATCAAGCCTCATACCAAATGGGTAAGATCATTTTCGTGTACCGAAGGAAATGAATTGATTCCTAAAATTGCCAAAGAAAATGGAATGAAAACCATGGTTGGAGCTTGGTTGGGAAAATACAAAAGCATTAACGAAAATGAAATTGCGGGCCTTATTGAAGTCGCTAAAGCCGGTCATGCCGATATTGTTGCTGTTGGTAACGAGGTTTTGTACCGTGGAGATTTAAGCGAAGATGAATTGTTGGATTACATCTATAGGGTGAAAAAAGCACTTCCGGGAATTCCTGTCGGATATGTTGATGCTTATTATGAATTCGGTAATCGCCCTGGAATAACTACCGCTTGCGATGTGATATTGGCCAATTGTTATCCATTTTGGGAAGGATGCAGCCTCGATTATTCATATCTGTATATGAAAGACATGTACAATCGTGCATTAAAAGCAGGAAATGGTAAAAAAGTAATTATCACTGAAACAGGCTGGCCAAATGTGGGAGAAAAATTTCATGGAGCAAAACCTTCCAAAGTAAATGCCCTTAAATATTTTATAAACACGCAAATGTGGTCTAAGGAAGAGGATATCGACATTTTCTATTTTTCATCCTTCGATGAAGCCTGGAAAACCTCTGATGAAGGTGATGTTGGAGCTTATTGGGGAATTTGGGATAAGGATGAGAATTTAAAATTTTCGAAATAGTTGATTCCTTGAATTGAAAAGCATGAACCACTACAGAATGAATAGAAACGAACTACTTACTATAGAAGCAGGAAAAGCGATTTGTTATTCGGGTTTCAGAGAAGGACAAAGCCCTGATACGGGCATATTTCCAACTTACGAGCAAATTAAAGAGGATTTGCTGATACTGCAAGGGCAATGGAAATATCTTCGATTATACGATTGCGATGAGCAAACTGATCTTGTTTTGAAGGTGATTGAAAAAGAAAAAATTGATTTTAAAATCATGCTTGGAGCCTACATTGGTGCTGAGATGAACAATTTTGGATGCCCTTGGGGAGGTACCTATTCGGAAGAGGAACTGAATAAAAATAAGGAGCGGAACCTAAATCAGATTCAAAAACTGATTCGATTGGCCAATCTATATCCCGAAATCATTTTCTCTTTGGCCGCAGGCAATGAGGCTACTGTCGATTGGACAGATCATTACGTGCCGGTAGAAAATGTAATAAGCTACATTCGAATGATTAAAAAAGAAGCGAAACAGCCCGTAACGTTCTGTGAAAACTATGTGCCATGGCTGGATAAATTGAAAGGACTTGCAGAGGAAGTTGATTTCATATCCATTCACACTTATCCGGTGTGGGAATACAAAAATATTCATGAGGCCATGGAATACACCAAGCAGAATTATTACAGTGTTGCTGATAAATATCCTCACAAACCTGTTGTAATTACCGAAGCTGGTTGGGCAACCAATTCAAACGGCAGAGGAATTTGTCCTGGAAATGTGAGTCAGGACTTGCAGGAAATTTATTACAACGATTTGGTGAATTGGAGCGAGGAAGATGACGTACTCACTTTTGTATTTGAAGCTTTTGATGAACCCTGGAAAGGGTCTCAGGAACCATTGGAACCGGAAAAACATTGGGGCCTTTTTACAGTCGATCGAAAACCAAAAAAGGTGATGGCAAAATTATTTGCAGATTCAAAATAGTACGTAACCCCGAAACCTAAAGAACTATGAAAAACTTAGTAAAAAATAGCAGGAGCACAGACATGATGATCACTTTGTTGATTTCAATGCTTTTGATATCCTGTAAAAATGATAAGAAAGTGTCTCCAAAAGAATCAGATTTGACCAAGACAACTAAGATAGAAATCAAGCAAACTACTAAGGACTTATTAAACGGAGTTTCGAAGGCAGTTTGCTATTCTGGTTTTAGAACAGGCCAACATCCCGACAGGGGAGAAGGAGCTGTAAATCCAACAGATGAGCAAATTATAGAAGATCTTCAAATTATTTCGAAGGACTCTCTTTTCAATTTAATTCGTTTGTACGATTCTGGTGAAAATTCGAAAGCTGTATTGAGAATTATCAAAGAAAATAAGCTTGATATTAAAGTAATGCTGGGCATTTGGTTGAAAGCTGAATTAAGTGCTCATGAAACTTGTGGATGGTTAACTGAACCGATTCCAGCAGCAATTTTAGAGCAAAACTACATTGCAAACCAGAAGGAAATACAAGAAGGAATTCGTTTGGCTGCAAAATATCCCGAAACTGTTATTGCAGTAAATGTGGGCAACGAAGCTTTGGTGGAGTGGAACGATCACAAAGTGGATACCGATTCGATTATTTCTTACGTGCAGAAAGTTCAGAAAGCAATTCAACAACCAGTTACTGTTGCCGATAATTACGAGTGGTGGGCAGCTAAAGGAGAAAAACTAGCAAAAGCTGTTGATTTTATTTCCATTCATGTTTATCCGGTTTGGGAAGGAAAAGACATCGCCGAAGCAATGTCTTACACCATCGAAAATGTACAAAAAGTTAGAAATGCACTTCCTGATAGCAAAATTGTAATCACAGAAGCAGGATGGGCAACAGTAGCCTCAGAATTTGGAGAACGAGCCAGCGAAGAAAAACAGGAGCAATATTACCATGATTTGATGAAATGGTCTGCTGAAATGAACATTACCACCTTTTTTTTCGAGGCTTTCGATGAAGATTGGAAAGGAGAAACAACGAATCCACTAGGAGCAGAAAAGCACTGGGGATTATTTACAGTAGACCGAAAACCTAAAAAAGTAATGGGGAATTTCTTTGATAATTAAATCAATTTAGAACAGTTTCCGGCTGGCTGCCCTAATTCATAATTTTTAATTCCTAATTCAAAATATATGACACATTATAAAACTGCAAAGGAAGACATTGTTCCATTTGGACAAAAACTGGCATTTGGATCAGGACATTTGGCTAATCAATTATTTCCGGCGGCTCTGGGGGTGTTTATGGTCGTGCTGGTTATGTCTTTGGGAATGGATCCTATTCTTGCCGGATTATTAGGTGCACTACCCAGACTTTTGGATGCGTTAACAGATCCTATTATGGGATTTATTTCAGACAATACGAAATCGAAATGGGGGCGAAGAAAACCTTATATTTTAATAGGGAGTGTTATTTCAGGTATTACGTATATGATTATGTGGCAATTGAACCCGGACAATTCTGAGGTCTATAATTTCTTTTACTTTTTGGTAGTATCTATCTTTTTTTATATCGGTTACACCATTTTTGCGACACCTTTAATTGGTTTGGGCTATGAAATGACTCCCGATTACAACGAAAGAACCAGATTGATGGCCGTATCTCAGTTCATGGGACAAATCGCATGGATGATAGCTCCTTGGTTTTGGGTAATTATATACAATCCTTCTCTTTTCGATTCTGCACCTGAAGGGGCACGAATTCTTTCTATTTGGGTAGGAGCTTTGTGTATGGTTCTTGGTATTCTGCCGGCTCTGTTTAACAATGAAATGATTGTTCCCGATCAGGATAAGATGAAAAATTTGTCGACAAAAGAGTTGGCTGCCAACACAAAAGAATTCATAAAAGGGATAAAGTTAACCATTCAAAACAAGCCATTCATGAAGCTTTGCGGGTCAACTTTTCTCATTTTTAATGGTTTTCAGACTATCGCTCAATTTGCCTTTTTTATTATTGTCTATTATCTTTTTCAAGGAGATAAGGTTGCAGCAGGAGGTTGGCCTGCATGGTTTGGAACCATAAGCGCTATGGCTACAGCATTTCTTGTAATCCCTATTGTTACTAAGCTTTCTGAGAAATTTGGCAAGAAGAATGCTTTTATCATCGCCACTCTTCTTTCAGTGGTGGGATATGCATTAAAGTGGTGGGGATTTAATCCCGATTATCCATGGCTGATGTTCATGCCAATTCCGTTTCTGTCTTTTGGAATAGGTGGTTTATTTACTTTAATGATGTCGATGACAGCTGATGTTTGCGATTTGGATGAACTGAATAATGGTGAGCGCAGAGAGGCTACATTTGGTGCTATTTACTGGTGGATGGTGAAACTGGGAACAGCCATTGCCATGCTAACCAGCGGTGTTGTTTTGCATTATATTGGCTTCGATGAAAGTATTGATGTTCAGTCTGCAGAGACCATTACAAACTTAAGATTAGCAGATATCCTGATTCCAATTACTACAGCATTTCTTGCAATTGTATTGATATGGAAATATGATATCACAGAAGCGAAATCTCATGAAATAAGAGAAGCATTAATCGCACGACGAGGCAAGGTAAAGCATGAAGGTGATGTGATCAGTAATGTTACAGGCGAAATTATACCTGATAAAATATAAACTTCCTTAAATAGTCGAGAATGCATTTGTGGGAATGACCATTTAATTCAATATCCATAAGAATGAAAAAAACAGCATTGTTTTTACTGATAATTTTACCCTTGCTAACTATTGGTCGGCCTAAAAAAGATAACAGCATGGCACACATCCTAAAAAATAAGAATCTGGAAATTCATATCGATCTGCCATTGGAAAATTATCAATTTTCCAGATTCGATTGGACAAGTAAAATTACCTCGGTAAAATTCAAAGGAATTCCTGTTTGTACTCAAGAAAAAATAGAAGGGGATGTTGAAAATATTTATGGCAAAGGTTTTTACAATGAATTTGGCATTGAAATGCCTGTCGGCTTTGATGAAATAAAAGAGGGAGAATGGTTTCCTAAAATAGGCGTAGGAGCATTAAAAAAAGAGGGGGCTGAATACAGTTTCAGCAAAGCTTATGAAACTGAACCTGCCGACTTTAAAATCATGATTGATACGAATAAATTACTCATTGAATGTGTCTCTCAAATTGTTAATGGATATTCATATGTGCTGAAAAAGGAAATCGAATTATTGGAAAACAGTTTTGTCGTTAGATATCACTTACGCAATACAGGCGGGAAAATCATTTCTACGAATGAATACTGCCACAATTTTTTAGCCATCGATAAAGAATTAATGGGAAGTAATTACATCTTAAAATTCCCATTTGATATCAAACCGGAATTATTTGGAGCAACAGTCAATCCAGAAGAGAAAGTGGAGCTTGGACAAAACGAAATTACGTTTAAAAATACGCCAAATGAACAATTCTTTTTCAGCAATCTTTCAGGAAGCAAGAATGTGGATGCTCATTGGGAATTAATAAACACAAAAAGCAAAATTGGGATCAGCGAAACGGGTAGTTTTAAAACGAACAAGATTAATCTGTGGGGATGGAAACATGTTGTGAGTCCGGAGTTATTCTTTGATATAAACTTAAAACCTGATCGGGAAATTGAGTGGAGCAGAAAATACGATATCTATGAGATTGACAATTAATAATGAGTATTGTGAATTGAGGAAAATAATTTCAGTTGAAATAATTAGAGCAGGGACTGCCGATCGGGCGCGATTTGGGTTGCCCTGTTGCCATGAAAAGCCGAACAGCTTCTGAGAGGCTTGATTCTTTTGCTTACTTTTCTCATCTAAGGAGAAAAGTAAGAGCCCATCCGGCTTTAGGATAATAATATAAATAGAGAAACCATTAGATTAATTTAAAAAAAGGCTTGATGTTGAGTCAATAAATTACACAACTATATCACAATGAATACAACGGACTCAAAATTATCATTAAAAGAAAAAATAGGTTACAGCTTAGGCGATACAGCCTCCCATTTTGTTTGGGATATGGTAGGCTTCTGGATTTTAATTTTCTATACCGATACCTTTGGAATCTCCGCGGCAGCAGCAGGAACTATTATGCTGATTGCTCGTTTTTGGGACATGATAAGTGATCCTATTATGGGAATTATTGCTGACAGAACAAATACACGCTGGGGAAAATTCCGACCTTACATTTTATGGATGGCTTTGCCATATAGTGTTCTTGCCGTTTTAACTTTTACCACTCCTGATCTCGGACCAACGGGGAAAGTGATTTATGCCGGGGTCACTTATATTTTATTAATGAGTGTATTTACAGCTATAAATCTTCCTTATTCATCATTGGGAGCAGTAATGACTTCGGATTCTTACGAAAGAGCGGGTCTTAATTCGTATCGGTTTATTTTTGCATTCGTCGGGCAATTTATTGTTTCAGGTACAGCTCTTTCTTTGGCCTTATATTTTGGGGGAGGCGATAATGCAAAAGGTTATCAGTACACCTTAATTCTGTTTTCCATTATCAGTTTTATTTTATTCATGATTACTTTTAAAACGACAAGGGAGAGAGTGCAACCACCTAAAGAGCAGAAAGAATCACTGAAAGAAGATTTCAGAAATTTATTTAAGAACAAACCCTGGATGATTCTGTTTTTTGTTGGGATTATTTCGTTCATCATGTTTGCAATGCAGAATTTGTCCATTGCATACTATTTTAAATACTATATAGGCAAGGAAGAAAATGTTCAGTTGTTTAATGTGATTGGTACAGTAGCACTGATTGTTGCTATTCCATTTTCAAAACCATTGGCAAAAAAATTCGGTAAGCGTAATGTATTTTTGGCAAGTTCATTACTTTCCGGATTTTTCTTCATCTGCCTATATCTGCCGGGAGCTGACAATCTGACTCTGATTTATACATTTAATATCCTTGCAAAAATGTCTTATGCTCCGACAGTGCCTTTGCTTTGGACAATGCTCGCCGATACAGCCGATTATTCAGAATGGAAAACCGGAAGACGTTCAACCGGATTGGTCTTTTCTGCTGCTACTTTCGCGCAAAAGGCAGGCTGGGGAATTGGTGGTGCCTTAGCAGGTTGGATGCTTGCCATATTTAAATTCACACCCAATATTGAGCAAACAGAAACAGCCATAACAGGAATAAAACTCATGATATCGGTAATTCCCGGAATCTTATACATGTCATGTGCAATTCTATTGTATTTCTACACTATCGATCATGAAACCTGTGTTGTTATGAAAACGGATTTGGATCAGCGGAGACTTGCTGAAACAACAACTTAAATTGTTTTTGGTTTATGAAGAAAATAGAAGTATTATCTTCATTCATTTTGGTAAAGATCATCTCGTAAAAGGGATGATCTTTTAAATATCAACACATTACAGATCTAAATATTAAGATATTTGTTGTGAATTTCATTTTATTCTACCTTTTTCTAAAATAAAATATATTGAAAGTAATTGATATTTAGTCTGTTTTTAAAATATGTGAATTATTGTATATTTGAGAATTCATAGCACCTACCGATGATAAAAACTTTAAAGAACAAAAAGCTTTTTTTAAGCGCGTTGTTAATCTTATGCCTTAAATTTTCCTTTGCCCAATACAGTTTTAATAGGATCACAAAGGAACAAGGACTTCCTCATAACAATGTTGAATGCATTTTGCAAAGTGCCTCTGGATTTATGTGGTTTGGTACCCGGGATGGCTTTTGTCGTTTCGACGGCTACGAAGTAAAAGTTTATCGAAACACACAAGATACCAATTCTATTTCCGGAAATAGAATATTATCTGTTGCTGAAGATAAAGATGGATTTATTTGGGTGGGAACCTATCAAAATGGAGTTAATAGATTCAATCCAAAAACAAATCAATTCAAAAAATACGGCATCAGGAATGCTATAGGAAACCAGATTTACCGAATAAAAGTTTTAAAAGATGGGACGGTTATCATAGGCAGCAACAGTGGTCTTGCTTTATATGATAAAAGCACGGATTCATTTAAAGTATATTATCCTAACAGTGAGCCTCAAAGTATAAACTCTTACGTAGTAAGTGATATTTTGGAAACTCACGATGGACAGTTATTTATTGCAACTTTTGAAAAGGATATTCAGCGTCTGGATAGAAAAACCGGTAAGTTTTTTTCGATATCCTACAACAATTTAGAATTAAATTCAGGGAATTATCGAAAGCGTCTTCTTGAGGACAGAGAAGGTAATTTATGGATATCTGCTGACAAGCACGGTTTGTGCAAATACAACCGAAAATCGAAAGAATCAAAATTTTATTTTAAAAAAAATGGTCTGAGTTCTGAAGTTCTGACTGGAGATATGATTGTAAATTCGGATGGTAAAATCTGGATTGCTTCAGATGGAGGAGGAATTAACATATTGGATACTCGAAATGAAACATTTGATTATGTGAATTTCGATGACGAAGATGTTAATAGTTTGCCAAGTAATCAGGTATATACTTTATACAAGGACAATGCCAACAGAATTTGGGTAGGAACATACGATAAAGGTGTAGCATATTATGATCCTCTGGCGAAGAAATTTGCAAACGAACTTTTGCCTGATAATATTTGTTCTTTTTTTAAAGGAAAATCGGTGCTTGGCATTTTACAGGATAGTAAAGGAAATGTTTGGATAGGAACAGATGGATCGGGTTTACATGTTATCAGCAAAGAAAATAAATTAACTCATTTTTATTCTAAAATTTCAGATGAAACTAGTATATCGGGTAATGTTATCACTAGTTTGGCAGAGGATGTAAATGGCAATATACTGGTAGGTACTTACAACGCCGGCTTAAATATATATGATTATAAAACGAAATCTTTTAAGCATTTTCATCAGAATTCTCAAAACAATTTAAGTTTACACTCCGAAAATGTTTGGACCATTCTGGTGGATAGTCAGGGGAAAAATTGGCTGGGGCTTTTGGGCAATGGTGTTGATCTTTTTAATTCAGATACAGAGTCATTCAAAAATATAGGACCATCCTCCAGAGAATTGATTAAAATTGATCATTCCAATGTGATGTCTGTTATGGAAGATTCCGATGGAGATATATGGTTTGGTACCGAAGGCAACGGAATATATGTTTACGACAAGCAAGCTAATAATGTATTGAGAATTAGTACAAATTCAAATATTACTACCGAGGGTGTAATTAAAGATTTATTTCAAGATAAGTGGGGAAATATTTGGATTGGAACAGAAGGGAATGGCTTGTTTAAATACAATAAAAAAGAAAAGGAAGGCATTCAATATACATTGAAAAATGGTTTGCCATCAATGATTATTCTTGGTATACAGGAAGATGCAGCCGGTGGAATTTGGGTGACGACCTATGATGGAATTGCTGTGCTAAGTAAGGATTCGAAGGAATTTATGTCTTTTGATAAATCGGATGGCTTATCATCGAATGAGTTTAACGCTCAGGCTTTTATTAAATTACAAGATGGTACCTTTTTAACCGGATCAAAAAATGGGCTGGACATTTTCAATCCTTCTGAATTGTCCTTAAATCTTACGATTCCGAAAGTTTATTTTACGAAACTAAAAATCCAGAATCAGGAAGTTTTACCGGGTGATTCAATCAATCAGCAGGTTAAATTGCAAAATGATATCACACACACCAAAGAGATTGAGTTAACATATTCCGATAAGGTCTTCTCTATTGAATTTGCCGCCTTGAATTATACACATCCTAAAAAGTGTCAGTACAAATATAAATTGGAAGGGTTTGATGAAAACTGGTACGATTCCGATTCCGAACATCGCTTTGTATCTTATTCAAATTTAAAAAATGGAAATTATACATTTAAAGTTCAAGCTTCAAATAATGATAAAAAGTGGGGGGATAATATTGCAGAGCTTAGCATTCGTGTTCTTCCTCCTTTCTGGAAAACCAAATGGTTTATTTTCTTAGTTGTCGGCTTAATAATTGGTATAGCAGTGGCAGCTTATAATTATCGATTGCGTCTTTTAAAAATAAAATTCCTGCAGGAACAGGCTTTAAAGGAAAAAAGAATTACAGAACTTGAAAAGGAAAATATTGAATCGGAATTGGAAAAACTGACCTTTTACACAGTAAATAGAAACAGGGTACTGATCAATTATAAAAATCGGATGCTTGGTCTTGCGGCCAAAGCAATGCCTGCCGTAAAAAGTGGTTTGCAAATTGTAATTGATGAGATTGATAACGAAATCAACGATGATAAGGAGTGGAAATACCTTGAGCCCCGGTTGGATAAAATGTACAATGAATTTATAAGTAAGTTACGCAATGAATATCCGGATTTAACTTTGTCTGAGGTAAAGGTTGCTTCGTATGTAAGAATGAATCTTTCTTCAAAAGAGATTGCCGAATTTATGCATAAGACGACACGGGCGATTGAAAACGACCGCTATCGCCTTCGAAAAAAATTAGAACTCGATTCCAATGAGTCATTACAGAAATACTTAATGGATTTATAAGTTTTTCGTTTAGTTTGTCTTCATTTTTGGCATCAAATTAATGCAATTTATTGCTTTTGTAAGATTCAGTTTATAAGATATTTACGACTGTTAGAGTAGTTTTGAGTAGTGTCTGTAAACGTTTGAGGAGTATTTGAGAGGTATCAAACTCATGTTACCATATTGTGTGCATATATATTTGTTTCGAAAATCAAACAAACAGATAAATGACAAGCACAATATTGAAATATTTTTTATTTGCGGTTATTGGCACAGGCACTCTTAGTGCATGCAATTTAATTGCAGGACAAAGCAATCAACAGAAAGAATATGAAAATTTGCAGACGAATAGTCGAAGCAATAACAAGATAACTCTTGAAAAGGCAGTTCAATATACTACCGCAAAAGAAGGGGATTTAAGATTCTCAAAATCTGATGACCTGTTGGTTGGGGATTTTAATCAGCCGGAAGAACATTTTTCCACTCTTATACTAGATGCAAAAAAGCGTTTTCAAATTATTGAAGGTTTTGGTGGTGCACTTACTGATGCTGCAGCAGAAACTTTTTATAAACTTCCCAAAAACAAACAAAGCGAAATTTTAGAGGCTTATTTCGATCGTGAAAAGGGAATTGGCTATAGTTTGTGTCGTACTCATATCCATAGTTGTGATTTTTCAAGTGAAAGCTATTCTTATGCAGAAGTAGGCGGCGACACAACTTTAGATAATTTTTCCATAGAACACGACAATCAATATAAAATACCTTTCATCAAAGAAGCTTTGGCCAAATCAAGGAATGAAATGAAACTTTTCGCTTCACCCTGGAGTCCTCCTGCGTGGATGAAAACCAACAACAACATGTTGGAAGGAGGAAGTTTAAAACCGGAATATTTTCAGACTTGGGCTGATTATTTCGTTAAATTCTTTGATGCTTATAAAAAGCAGGGAATTGATTTCTGGGGGCTTACAGTTCAAAATGAGCCATTGGCAGTTCAGCGCTGGGAATCCTGCATTTTTACTGCAGAGGAAGAGAGAGATTTTGTAAAAAACTATCTGGGGCCAACTCTTGAAAATAGTTCAATGGGCGACAAGAAAATTATTATCTGGGATCACAACCGAGGATTAATGTACCAGCGTGCTCAAGTTGTTTTAGATGATCCTGAGGCTTCAAAATATATTTGGGGTACTGGTTTTCATTGGTATACCGGAGATCATTTTGAAAACGTGAAACTTGTATCCGAGGCATTTCCTGATAAGAAAATCATTTTCACAGAAGGTTGCGTTTTCCCGTTCGATTACAGTAAGCTGGGAGAATGGAGTTGGGGAGAAAGATATGGAGAGTCAATTATTCATGATCTTAATAATTCGGCTTCGGGCTGGGTGGATTGGAATGTTTTACTCGATGAAAACGGAGGTCCGAATCATGTTGCCAATTATTGTTACGCACCAATTATCGGAAATACAAAAACAGGTGAAATCACTTACATGAATTCCTATTACTATTTGGGGCATTTCTCAAAATACATCCGTCCAGGTGCACAGCGCATCATTTGTTCTTCGAATGATGACAATATTCTGGCAACAGCTTTTGTAAATGAAGACAATAGCATTGCTGTTGCAGCAATGAATCAAACCGATAAGCAACTTGAATTTAAAATATGGTTAGAAGGAAGAGGTACGCTGTCTGTTCTTCCAGCTCATTCAATTGCAACAATTGTTATTAACGAATAAGCACAAACCCATCAGGAATAAATCGATACCAATGAAACTGCTGCTAAATAGTAAAAATATGTTACGACGACTTGAATATCAATCAGAAAGAAAATACGGGAATGGTAAGATGAAGATTTTTCTCAATCTCTCCTTTTTTATATTGTTGTTCCTTAGTTTTTCCGCTCCTGCTTTTTCGCAGGGATTTGTACATGTTAATGGAACAAGCATTGTCGATGGAAATGGAAACAATTTAATAATCAGAAGCATTGGAACCGGGAATTGGATGATTCAGGAAGGTTACATGATGCAGTCTGCAGATGTAGCTGGCACTCAGCATGAATTCAGAAATAAATTAATTGAAACAGTAGGAGAGACCCGCACCAACGAATTTTATGATGTTTGGCTTTCAAATCATTTTAGAAAAATTGATGTTGACTCGATGTCTGCATGGGGATTTAATTGTATACGTGTTGCAATGCATTACAAATGGTTTACTCCTGCCATCGAAAATGAACCTGTACAAGGCGAAATTACATGGACCGACAAAGGTTTCGACATGATAGATAATTTACTTTCTTGGTGTGCCGATAATCAGATGTATTTGATTCTTGACCTACATGGAGCACCCGGAGGACAAGGAAAAGATGCTGCTATCTCTGATTACGATTCTTCGAAACCATCCTTATGGGAAAGTGATTTGAATAAAGACAAAACAGTTGCACTCTGGAAAAAAATTGCTGAAAGATACAGCAACGAGCCATGGATCGGCGGGTATGATCTAATTAATGAGATCAATTGGACATTTCCCGAGGGCAACAATTCGAAAATTCGCGATTTGTATGGCAAAATTACCGATGCAATTCGTGAAGTTGATAAAAATCACATTCTGTTTATTGAAGGGAATTCCTTTGCCAATGATTTTTCTGGTTTGACTCCTGCCTGGGATGATAACATGGTTTACAGTTTTCATAAATATTGGACATACAATGATGCAAATGCACTAAAATGGATAACAGATTTTAGAGAAGAGCAAAATCGTCCGGTTTGGTTGGGTGAAACAGGAGAAAACTCGAATACATGGTTCACAAATTTGGCGGCATTAGCAGAAAGCAACAATGTGGGATGGTCGTGGTGGCCGGTGAAAAAATCAGGCATTAATAACATACTAAAGGTTGAAACGAATGCTGATTATTTACAAATGATTGAGATGTGGAAAGGCAATGGTACAATGACTTCGGATGAAGCATTTAGTGCGGTTATGACCTTTGCCAACAATCACAAATTTGAAAATTGTACGATCCAGTACGATGTAATTGATGCCCTTATTCGTCAGCCTCACACAACAGAAACAAGACCATTTAAAACACATACAACAAGTCAGAAAATATTTGCCGTCGATTATGATTTGGGCAGAAACAACTATGCTTACTTCGATACAGATACTGCAAATTATCATCTAAATACCGGTGAATATAAGGCATGGAATCAGGGTTGGGAATATCGCAATGACGGTGTGGATATTGAGAAGTGCAGCGATACGGAAACCAATGGTTACAATGTTGGTTTTGTGAAAAAAGGTGAGTGGTTACAGTATACCGTTAATTCGGAAGCTAATGCAGCCTATAAATTAGAAATCAGAACAGCTGGTACCGGGAAAGCTTCTATGCACATTGAAGCAAACGGTCAGATAGTTTCCGAAACGTTTGAACTTCCTTCTACCGGTAGCTGGACCAGCTATATAACCAGCACAATAAATAACATTATTCTGCCAAAAGGCATGGTTAAAATTAAACTTGTGTTTGATGGCGGTGAGCTGAATGTAAACCACTTTTCATTGATTGAACCAGTCGAAATAAGCGCTGTTCCTTTTAAGCTGTTAAAAGCCGGTTCTGCAAAAATCGATAATGAAATATTTCTTGATTTAAATCAGCCAATTACATCGGTTGAAAACGATATTAATATCAATGAATTTGAATTAAAGGTTGATGGAGAATCAGTTTCCATTTCAGATTTTATTTTGGATACGAATAACAGCCGGAAGATGATTCTAATGACTGAGAAGGATTTGTTTTATAATCAGGAAATCAAACTTTCCTATACAGGAAACAGTGTAAAATCAGGTTCTAAAGAACTGGAGTCTTTTGCAAATGTAATTGTCGAAAATAATTTCAACAGGCATTTTGAAATTCCTGGAAAAATTGAAGCGGAAAATTTCATGACCAATAGTGGCTTTGAGTTGGAAGATTGCACAGACACAGGAAAAGGGAAAAACACTTCGTATGCTTCGGATGGTGATTATTTGGAATATCTGCTGTATGTGCCGGCAGCGGGAACTTTCACAATGAATTTAAGGATTGCAACAGCAAAAAATGCAAAAATTCTTGTTTTGAACTCCGTGAACGGAGAAATGGTTTCCAATGAATCTGTTTCTTTTGGAAGTACCAATGGATGGCAATCCTGGCAAACAAAATCCATAACAATAGATCTCCCGAAAGGCAAAACAGTTTTACGCTTATTGTCTGAATCAGGAGAACACAATCTGAATTGGATTTCTTTTGATGACGGCACTGTTACAGGAATTGAGAATCCAATTCATGAGTCGAAATTTGAAGTATTTCCCAATCCGACATCCAACTTTTTAAATATCAATTTTGAATCCTCTTCCAGCAGACAAATTAGTCTTTTTACAATGGGCGGAATGCAGTTGTTTTCTCAGTTGAGTTCTGAAAAAAATCATTCGATTAATGTAAATAGATATGCGACAGGTACATATCTGCTTACAGTTTCAGGTGAAGACATGAACAAAACCGTGAAGGTTCTGATTGTTAAATAAGAGTTTTCCTTCAATAGTAATATAGATTCCAATGGCACGAGGGAAACTATTCTCTTACTGTTATTGTTTCGGATATAGCTGGAAATCAGCAGGAAAAATATATTGGGTTTGCAACTATCCGAATATAATTACGGTGGATCCGGAAGCTAACAGACAGATCCATTTATTGAAAATAATTAACTAATCATCTTAACTAATTATCTATGAAAAAAACAGTCTTGTTTTTAGTTTTGGCATTATTTTGCTTGCAATCCTTTGCACAAAAGCATGCCGTAACAGGTATAGTGGCCTCAGCAGAGGATGGTATACCATTGCCGTTTGCCTCGGTAGTAATTAAAGGTACTACAATCGGTACTACTACCGATATGAATGGAAAATATCAGATTGAGATCTCAAATGATGGGATACTGGTATTTTCGCTAATCGGTTTTAGCTCACAGGAAATTGTGGTGGGGAACAATTCAGAAATGAATGTGATTTTAAATGTGGAAACAACAGGACTTGACGAAGTTATTGTTGTTGGTTACGGAGTGCAGAAAAAGAGTGTTTTAACTGCTTCAATTGCGAAAGTTTCAGCAGATGATTTAGGAAATATTGCACCCGTTCGTATCGATAATGCTCTGAAAGGATTGGCCTCAGGAGTAACCGTTACATCATCTTCCGGACAGCCGGGAGCTTCTTCGCAGGTACGAATTCGTGGTATTGGTACGATTAATAATAGTGATCCATTATATATTGTTGATGGTATGCCAATTGATGGAGGAATAGATTATTTAAATCCAAGTGACATTCAGTCTGTTGAAGTTCTAAAGGATGCTGCATCAGGAGCAGTATATGGTGCCCGTGCTGCTAATGGAGTTATTCTGATAACTACAAAAAGCGGAGGTAAAGGCAAAATATCTGTCAAATATGATTTCTCACGAGGTTGGCAAAGCAAATGGAATAAAAGGGATGTGTTAAATGCCCAACAATATGCTTTACTGATAAATGAAGGTTTAGTTAATTCAGGTGAAACTGCAAGATATGATAATCCTTATGCATTGGGTAGGGGTACAGATTGGCAGGATATGGTTTTTTACGACAATGCCCCTGTTGAAAACCATCAATTGAGTGTTAGCGGTGGATCCGATAAAGTTCTATATTATTTCTCTGCAGGTTATTATAAGCAGGATGGAATCGTTGGTGGAAATTTTGACCGTTCTAATTATGAGAGAATCTCACTAAGGTCAAATACAACATACCATCTTTTGGATAATATGAACCGTAATTTTTTAAACAAATTAACAGTTGGAATTAATGTTGCCTATTCAAGAATAAACTCTAAAGGTATTGGAACAAACTCGGAGTATGGTTCAGCACTTGGAGGTGCAATCTCATTCTCACCATTGTTAGGTTTGTATGAAGAGGATCAGGCCGCGGCTGCAGCACTCCATCCAACGGCGGTTCGTGACCCAAAGAATGGGTTAATTTATACAATCGCTGGTGATGACTATAACGAAATCACTAATCCGGTCGCTCAGCTGGCTTTACCTGGAGAAGAGAATAACTCGGACAAGTTAGTGTCGTCATTTTGGGGTGAATTAACGATCTGGGACAATTTAAAGATTAAATCTTCATTTGGAACTGATCTGGCATTTTGGGGTAATGATGGTTGGACACCTGAATATTATTTAGGTAAATCTGCTTATTCTGATTATTCAAAAGTTTGGTCGAGTATGAATCGTGGATTTACCTGGCAGGTGGAAAATATCTTATCATACGAAAAGAGTATTGCCGACAAGCATAATTTTAACGTAATGTTAGGGCAATCAGCTAAAAAAACAACAGGTCGTGGTTTAGGCGGAAGTAATAAATTTATGGTTGAAGAAAATGGAGACAAAGCCAATATTGATTTTACTACCGGAACAGCTGCAAATGGAGACCAAACAGTTGGAGGAGGAGCTTGGAGCCCGCATACTTTAGCGTCAATGTTTGCCCGGTTAAGCTATAACTTTTCAGAGAGATACATGTTTCAGGCCACTATTCGCAGAGATGGTTCATCTAATTTTGGTCCGGGAAAAAAATATGGTGTGTTCTCCTCAATTTCATTGGGATGGAATATTACAAATGAAGCATTTATGGAATCGCGTCCAGAGTGGTTAACTTCTTCTAAACTGAGAGCTTCATGGGGTAAAAACGGGAATGAAAATATCGGGGCTTTTGGTTATACCGCCCTTACTTCAACAGGTAATAATTATGCTTTTGGACCAGGGAATGGAACATTAGTAAATGGAACAAAAGCATCTGGGCTGGCTAATACTTCGTTAGCATGGGAAGAATCGGAACAAACCGATATAGGACTTGATTTAGTATTCTTAAATAGTGCATTGACATTTACAGTTGATTACTATGAGAAGAAAACCAATGGAATGTTGATGACGATGTCGATTCCTTCTTATGTGGGAGAATCAAAACCAACAGGTAATGTTGGAGATATGAAAAACTGGGGTATTGAATTTGATTTAGGCTATAGATTCAAGCTTGGCGATTTCAACTTTAGCATTAGAGGAAACGCTTCTTATCTTGAAAACGAATTGGTTAATCTGGGAAATGCAGATGGTTTTGCCAATTACGATAGCTATGCTAATGTAGGAACTATTTCGAGAGCCCAAAATGGGTTGCCATTCCCCTATTTTTATGGATATAAAACAGATGGTATTTTCCAAAATTATGCAGAAATTAATTCACATGTGAATAATGAAGGTGGCTTGATCCAAGCGAACGCAGTTCCTGGAGATGTGAGGTTTGTAGATTTGAATGGAGATGGCTCTATTGGAGATGATGACCGTACAATGATTGGAAAGGGTATGCCTGACTGGACATACGGCATAAACTTTGGAATTGATTTTAAAGGCTTTGATTTTAGTATGATGCTGCAGGGGACTGTTGGTAACGATATTTATGATGCTACCCGACGTACAGACTTGCGTTATATTAATTTGCCTGCCTATATGTTAGATCGTTGGATAGGAGAAGGAACTTCCAATACAATTCCGCGGTTTTCATTTTCAGACAATAACGGCAACTGGTTATCATCTGATCTCTATGTTAAAGATGGCGATTATATGCGCATTAAAAATGTAACATTAGGTTACACTCTACCCAAAAATATTGTCAATAAGGCATTTGTAAATAGTTTGCGCTTTTATGTTGCAGCAGAGAATCTTTTCACTTTCACAAAATACGACGGTTTTGATCCTGAAATTTCTTCAGGAGGTACTTCTCTTGGTATTGATCGCGGAATATATCCTCAGGCAAGAACATATACAGTTGGTTTAAACCTGTCTTTTTAACGATTAAAAACTTAAAGTAATGAAGAATAAATATATTTTAATTTGCAGCTTATTTTTTATCCTTTTGGGTTCTTGTAAAGAGGAGTTCCTTGAAGTAGATTCGGCAAGCAGCGTATTGATAGATGATTATTATACAACTGAGGATCGTATATTTGAAGCACTTGTTGCTGCTTATGATCCATTATCCTGGACAGATTATGCCTGGGGACAATATACTCAGCTTAACTTAGTGTCAGATGTAATGTCAGATGATGTGTATGTTGGAGGAAATGATCAGGGTGACTTGCCTTTTCTGCATAAGATGTTCAATTACGAAGCGACACCGGAAATTGTTTGCAGCGATTTATGGACCACTTTTTATTCAGGAGTAAAGCGTGCTAACGCTGTTTTGGAATATATGGATGATGTACAGGATATTTCTGAATCAAACAAAGCACTTTACATTGCTGAAGCTAAGGCATTAAGGGCTTACTATTATATGTGGTTATGGAAACTTTGGGGTAATATTCCATATTATGAAACTAATCTCGATTTTCCTTATACAACAACTCAGCTAACTGCCGATGAAGTTTATGAAGGTATAATCACAACATTAGAAGATGTGATTGCCAATGGTGGATTATCAATAAAAACTACTTCTGAAAATACAGGACGAGTGTCCTTGGCTATGGCTTACATGGTATATACTGAAGTGGTGATGTATCAGAATGATGAAAGCCGCTATTCAACAGCCTTGGCTTACATGAATGAAATTATTGCAAGTCACCAGTATATCTTGAATGATGATTTTGCAGGAATTTGGGAAGAAAGTGGAGAATGGACTAAGGAATCTATATTTGAAGTGAACTATTTTAGTGTTAATGGAGGAAAAGATTGGGGCAGTGCCATCGGCGATGGGGGTACTGTTTATCCTAAATTGATTGGTATTAATAGTTTATCAGGAAGTGATGATTTTGATGGAGGTTGGGGATTTGAACCTGTCCGTCAGGAAGCATATGATTTGTACGAGGATAATGACCAACGTAAAAATGGTGGAATTTTAAATTTTGCAACTTATGCAGCCCAAACCGGAGCTACTTACGAAGGACGTTATCAGGACACAGGAAACTTTTTGAAAAAATACCTTCCAAGAGCTAACGGAAATGCCGGTTATGCAGGTTCTGCGGATATGAATTACAACAATAACCTTAGGGTTTATCGATATGCTGAAACACTACTTAACGCCGCTGAATTGTTAGCACGTGGGGTATCAGGAACAGGAAGTGCTCAAACTTATTTAGATGAAGTCCGGGATAGGGCAGGTGTAGGTAGTATTACTGCTACTGTTGATAATATTATTAAGGAACGTCATCTTGAGTTTGTGGGCGAAGGTAAGCGCTATTGGGATTTGGTTCGTACCGGAATGGCTGCAACAGTACTTGCTCCAAACCAGTACAGAAAAAACACCTGGACAGAGAATAAAAAACATCTGCCTATTCCGCAGGCCGAGATGGATTCAGATAGCGGTTTAACTCAAAATCCTTATTAAAAATCAAATCATAATCATATGAAACGTCCATGTATAAAGCTTTCTACACACAGGGAGATGATTATATGGTAAGTTCCATATGGCAAATGAAAACAAATTATAATCATATGAAACACCCATTCAAAACGATTCACATACAGGAAGATGCTTGCAATTTGGGTGTTCCATGTGACATATAAATCAAATCATAAACACATGAAACGTATTGAAATAATATATATAGGATTATTCGTCTTGTTGACTTCTTTAGGAATGGTTTCCTGTACTCAGGATACTTACGACGATCAAGAACATGTAACAGAACAAATGATAGATGTAAGATTTTCAGTGGATGAAATTTCTGCAAACAGATATCAAATTACGACCAATAGTAACAAATATGTTATTAGTAATTATTGGGATCTAGGAGATGGAACAGGTTTTTCTACTGGCGGTAATTCATTTGAATTGTTCTTACCAGATGCAGGAGAATATGAAATAAAGCATAAGGTAATTGCAGCAGGTGGAATTTTTAGCAGCGAAGCATCAAGCATAGTGAATGTTGAAACTTCAGATCCAATTTCTGGAAATTTAATCAGAGGAGGTAAGTTTTCTTCTGAAGATGATATAGCAGAATGGACAATTGGTGGCACGGGTGCAGGTAACGGTACATGGAATTTTAATGACGGTAAAGCTAATTTAACAACGCCCAGCTGGGGAGGTGATGGAATTTACCAAGCCATCCAGGTAGAAGAAGGGCGTAGTTATCAAATCGATATGTATATCAGTTCTGCTACAGGCTGTTCCGATACATGGTTCGAAGTGTATTGTGGTTATAGTGATCCGGAAACAGTATCCGGCGATTACAATGAAGGAGAAAAATTATTGAGCATAAATACGTGGGATGGAAGTGGAACAACTCCATTTGCAGGGAAATTTACCAATGTAGGAAGTTCAACCGAAACCAATGGAGTCTTTACCGCTGCTGCTGCAGGAACAGTATATCTTGTTATAAGAGGTGGCGGTGGCGATATGAAGGAAGGAATTTCTATCGATAATGTGGAAATTCGTTCAGTTCAATAACACCTCTGCTAGATTTGGGCTATATACTCATGGATTTAAATCTGAAAAAGTTCATTATTATAAATTAGATTAGTTTTGGGGCGTTGCACTCGGAAGGCATTGGAATTCTTTGTGCAGCGCCCCTTTTTTAAGTTTGCCGTTGAAGGGACTGAGAAAGAAACTCTGGGCTAAACTAATTCAATTTTCACACAGGTGAAAGTTGATTCCGTTTGGGTTTTCAAGAACGATTAAAAATGAAAAAATGGTAAATAGATTTTACGTATTAGGGATATGTCTTTGCCTTTTACAGTCTTGTGTATCTTCTTTATCTAAGAATGATCAGAAGATTGAGAAACTTTTGTCGCAAATGACAATTGATGAAAAAATAGGACAGATGTGTCAGATCAATGGCTTTTCCGGACAAATTCCGGATAAGATAAAAGAAGAAATAAAGGCTGGAAATGTTGGCTCTATTTTGAACGAAGTTGACGTAAAAACAGTAAATGAAATTCAAAAAACAGCAATTGAAGAAAGTCGGTTGGGTATTCCTTTGTTAATAGGCAGAGATGTTGTACATGGTTTTAAAACCATATTCCCAATTCCTTTGGGACAAGCAGCTACCTGGAATCCTGAAATTGTAAAAAAAGGAGCAGGCATTGCAGCACAAGAGGCTTATTTAGCTGGTGTTAACTGGACATTTGCACCCATGATTGATATTGCCCGGGATTCACGATGGGGGAGAATTGCAGAAAGTTTTGGAGAAGACCCATACTTGGTCTCAAAAATGGCTGTTGCCTCTACCGAAGGTTTTCAGGGTACCAATGGTTCTTTTTTTTCAAATGGTAAAATAGCCGCTTGCGCAAAACACTTTGCCGGCTATGGTGCAGCAGAAGGAGGCCGGGATTATAACACAACACTTATTCCTGAAGGAGAATTGTGGGATATTTATTTTAAATCATTCAAAGCAGCCAAGGATGCCGGTATCAGAACTTTTATGACAGGATTCAATGATTTGAATGGCGTTCCGGCTTCGGGAAATCAATTCTTGTTTCGTAAGGTTTTAAGAGAGGAGTGGCAATTTGATGGAATGGTGGTCAGCGACTGGGCATCTATTCATGAATTGATCAGTCATGGTTTTTCTTCTGATGAAAAAGATGCAGCAAGAAAAGCTTTGATAGCAGGCGTTGATATGGAAATGGCTTCCACCTGTTACAAAAATCATATTAAGGAACTTTTGGATGAGGGGCTTATAAATATAGATTTAGTTGATGATGCAGTAAGAAATATACTGCGAATCAAAATTGAACTTGGATTATTTGAAAATCCATATGTAGATGAAAACGGACAGGGCGAAATTGGAGAAAAAGACATAGAGAAAGCTGCTCTGGAAGCGGCGGAACAGAGCATCGTTCTTTTAAAGAATAAAAATAAACTGTTGCCTCTTTCAACAAAAATAAATTCAGTTGCAGTTATTGGCCCAATGGCTCATGAAAAATACGAGCAATTGGGAACATGGAGCTTCGATGCCGACAGCTTGTTATCAATTACGCCACTCGAAGGAATTAGAAATTTGCTGGGAAATGCGAAGGTGAATTTTGCAAAAGGATTAAAATACACACGAGACAAAAATTCAGATGGTTTCAAACAGGCAATAAAGGCTGCAAAATCGTCTGATGTAGTTGTTTTATGCGTGGGCGAGGAAGCAATATTATCAGGAGAGGCTCATTGCCGGGCCAGACTTGATCTTCCCGGAATTCAAAAAGAACTGATACAGGAAATATCGGAAACAGGCAAACCAATCGTTCTGATTGTAATGGCAGGAAGAGCATTGAGTATAGGAGATGTATTCGAAAATGCAGATGCAGTGCTGTATGCATGGCATCCGGGAACTATGGGAGGAGCAGCATTGGCAAATATTTTGTTTGGAAAAGTATCACCTTCAGGCAAACTGCCAATTACATTTCCAAAATCGGTTGGACAGATTCCCATGCACTACAATCATAAAAACAGCGGACGACCTGTTGATCCCAATAACTGGCCTTCAATTGATAAGATACCAGTAAAGGCTTATCAAACTTCATTGGGAAATACTTCTCATTATATGGATGACGGTTTTGAACCTTTATATCCATTTGGTTTTGGATTATCATATACTGATTTTGAATATTCAGACTTACGAATTGAAACACCGGTAATTGCAGGTACAGCAGAGTTGAAAGTATCCGTTTTGTTAAGCAACAAAGGCGAATGTACTGCCGAAGAAGTTGTACAGGTTTACATTCGTGATCTGGTTGGAGATGTTACCAGACCGGTAAGAGAACTAAAAGCTTTCGATCGGGTGAAACTGAAGGCAGGAGAAGCAAAGAGAGTGAATTTCACAATTCCGGCAAGCGAATTGTCATTTCATAATCAGCAAATGAAGAATGTAGTTGAGCCTGGAAAATTTATGCTTTGGATTGGAGGAGATTCCAATGCTGATTTGGGTGCTGAGTTTGCAGTGAAATAGAAACTGTTTTAATATTTATAGCACAACTATATCCTTGTAATACCAGTTTAATTTCAAAATCCTGTTTAAAATATCAGCTTGTCATGCTCTGACTATATACAAGCCGTTCTGGTCAGGGTATCACTTGATTCTATAAGCACTATTTTATAAGATCAATTTTGATGTTAATTTGATACAATTGGCAAGTTTAAAATCTGTTTTTTCGTATCAAATGATTTTTAAATCAATCTTTTATGTTGATTGATTAAGCCGGATTTTAAATGTGGATAATGGTAATTATTTGTACCTTAAACCCTGTAATTTGTAATTAATAAAACATGAAAAATTTACTATTGTTTTCCATCCTGATACTATCAAATATGGTATTGAAAGCACAGACTAAAAAATCAGACCTGGATGTCAATGACAAGATTAACCAACTGGTTTCGAAATTAACTTTAGAGGAGAAAGCAGCCCTTTGCTCTGGTCGCGATGACTGGAGCACACAGCCGATTGAACGCTTGAATATCCCATGGATTTGGGTCGCAGATGGCCCCCATGGCCTGCGTCGCGCACCAGCAACCAATAAGGCTGGTTACGGCGATCAGTTGCCGGCTACCTGCTTTCCAACTGCATCGGCACTTTCTGCAACATGGAATTTAGATATGGTCAATAAAGTTGGACAAGCCATAGGTGAAGAATGTCAGGCGCAAAATGTGAATGTAATTCTGGGGCCGGGTGTCAACATCAAACGATCAGTTTTGGGCGGAAGAAATTTTGAGTTCTTTTCTGAAGATCCAATTTTATCAGGCGAACTGGGAGCGGCCTACATCAACGGAGTTCAAAGCCAGGGCGTGGGAACATCATTAAAACATTATACTGCCAACAATGTCGAAACCATGCGCATGTACAACAACTCCAATATGGATAATCGTACCCTGCACGAAATCTACCTCACTCCATTCGAAATAGCGGTTAAAAAAGCACAGCCATGGACAATTATGGCCTGTTACAATCGGGTTCAGGGTGTTTACGGCACTCAAAGTCCGTATTTGTTAACCGATATGCTTAAAAAGGAATGGGGATTTAAAGGCATTGTTATCTCAGACTGGTTTGCAGTGGTTAACCGGGTTGAAGCAATGAAAGCAGGCATGCACATCGAAATGCCCGGAGTCAGTGGTGTAAATGATTCCCTTGTAGTGGAAGCAGTTAAAAACGGAGATTTGAATATTGCCGTTGTTGATCAATTGGTAAAAGAGATCCTGACAATTGTGTTTAAAGCAAAAGCTCTCGAAAAAGAAGGTGCTGAACTCAATGCTGAAAAGCATCACGCTTATGCACGGCAGGTTGCATCAGAAGCCATAACACTTTTGAAGAACAAAAATCAGATATTACCAGTAACAAAAGAGAAGTACAAGCGTGTGGCTATTATTGGAGAATTTGCCGCAGCTCCCCGTTATCAGGGAAACGGAAGTTCTGAAGTAAAACCTACCCGGCTTGATAAAGCGCTTGACATCATCACAAAAGAATATGGCAAGGATATAAAAGTAAGCTATGCGCAAGGCTATAAATTATCTGACGATAATGATACATCGCTAATAGATGAAGCCAAAAAAGCAGCTGCCAATGCCGATATAGCTTTGGTATTTGCAGGTTTACCATTGCAGTACGAATCGGAAGGAATTGACCGGACCCATATTAATATGCCGGTATCTCACAATAAACTTATTAGTGAGATTGCGAAAGTTCAGAAAAACACGGTTGCCGTACTTACCAACGGAAGCGCAGTTACCATGCCTTGGATAAATGAAGTGGATGGTATTTTGGAAACCTGGCTGGGCGGACAAGCCGGAGCTGGTGCTGTTGCCGATGTTTTGTTTGGGAAAATAAATCCATCAGGCAAACTGGCCGAAACATTTCCTGTGAAATTAGAAGACACTCCTTCATTTTTAAATTTTCCGGGAGAGCAAGGCGAAGTCCTTTACGGCGAGCGCATTTTTGTTGGCTATCGTTACTACGACGAAAAGAAAATTGAACCTCTGTTTCCTTTTGGATTTGGATTGTCTTATACAACTTTTGAATACAGTAATCTTAAACTATCTGCAAAAAACACGACCGATAAAGAAGGAGTAACAGCGACCTTAACTGTTAAAAACACAGGTGATGTAAAAGGGAAAGAAGTTGTGCAATTGTATGTTACCGATAATGAATGTACACTATTGCGCCCTAAAAAAGAGTTGAAGAAGTTCGCGAAAATTGACTTAGAGCCGGGAGAAGAAAAAGAAGTGACTTTTAAATTGGAAGCTCGGGATTTTTCCTATTACGATGGAAAAAGAGAGATGTGGATTGCTGAAAGCGGCGAATTTACAATTTCTGCAGCAGCATCATCACGCGATATCAGATTATCTGAAGTTGTTGCCCTGCAATCAACGCAGCAAGTACCTTTGGCTTTCGACGAGTACACATTTTTTAGCGAATACTGGAAAAACAAGCAAACCCGTGCATTGCTGATGGAATTAGTTCCAAATTGGATCAAAAGATTCACAGCAGAAGGAAAATCGGGTTATAATGCAGATTTCCCTGGCTTCATGGTCGATCATCCAATGATAAAATATCCTTACATAACCAATGGCGAAATATCCCATGCTCAGGTAATGGAATTGGTTGAGAAATGTAAGAGTTTCACTTACAATCCATAATAACGATCACAACTATTTAGATTAGAAGAATTCCAACGGGCTGAAACAGCTACTTCAATAGGTTTTGCATACCGAAGGAAACAGAAGTAATCCCTTCATTCATTTAGGTAAAGATCATCCTGCAAGGGGTGATCTTTTTTTATTTCTTCTTGTTTCTTTTGGTAAGCACTTATTGTTTTGTAGTTTCGGGAACCTGAATACAATAAGAGTTGATTAGCGCAACTGCCTCACAAGTAACGAGAGAGTTAGATTAGGAAAATGAAAATTATGAATGAAGTGAAAATTAAATAAAAGACAATATGACCAATAATGATATATTAAGACGTGTTCGTTACGTGTTTGACTTTAGTGATCTCAAAATGATTGAACTTTTTAAATTAGCCAATTACGATGTTAGTAAAGCGGATTTGGATGGTTGGTTTAAAAAAGATGATGACCCTTTATTAATAGAAATCACAGATAAAGAACTGGCTATTTTCCTCAACGGATTAATCATTGAAAAACGCGGAAAAAGAGAAGGTCCACTGCCAGAGCCAGAAGATCCTTTAAGTAATAATATGATTCTTCGGAAACTAAAAATTGCATTGGATCTGAAATCAGATGACATCTTAGATATGCTTGCCTTAATAGATAAAAAAATAAGCAAACATGAGTTGAGTGCTTTTTTCCGTAATCCAGATCATAAACACTATCGAGATTTTTTGGATCAGTATCTAAGATATTTTTTGAATGCATTGCAAAAGAAATACAAGAATAAGTAAGGCAAAAATTCTATAGGACGAAGAAATAATTTGAAAAATCACACAAATACAACATCTTATAATTTCCCGTGCTCCTGCAGATTTGTAATCTGCAGGTTTCGAGTTGAGGATATTCAATCCTCTATTTACAGCTTAGGCGATTATAAATCGCCAACTAATTAAATCCAGATAACAAATCTGGGAAAGCTCTGCAAATATGCTTTTTCTCTGTGTTCCTCGGTGTACTCTGTGGTAAAAAAAAGAGGAGTTTTCCCACCACACCAAATTCCACCCTTCCAAACCCAATCCAGTATTCCATCAGTAAAATAAAATTCTCCCGAGAAAGAGGAGAAGCCACAAAGCGCAGGGAAATCCTACTCAAGTACAATAAAATTAGAGATGAGTGAAGGGAACACTTCCAAACTGTGGGGAGATTGAACATAAGTGACAGAAAGTCATTAAAAAGTGCAGGGAAAAGCTAAAAAGCCGGGGGAATCATCAAAAAGTGACAGAAAGTCGTAAAAAATGAATTCAAAATAGAAGCAGAATTCCTAAAGTGTGAAATATATCATAAAAAATTTATTGAGTAGTTTTTGCTTTTCAGGCTTGAGAATAATAATTTCATTATGGCAAATAAAAAAAAAGAGCATTTAAAAAGTAATGTTATGAAACGTCCATGCCAAAGTGATTTTAACCCACAGGGAGATGATTATTCCAAGCATGGTAAGTTCTCCCGAAACAAGTTCGGGACAGGCTATATGGCAAAAACATACAATTATAATCATATGAAACGTCCATGATTCAATAATTATTAACTCATACTCGGGAATGATTATTTACTCATTGAAAGTTCCATCTAACCAAAAATAAAAAAATACAAACAGATGAAACGTCCATGCCAAATCGATTTTGACACACAGGGAGATGATTATTTCAGCATGGTAAGTTCCATATGGCAAATAAAAACAAATTATAAACAGATGAAAGAAAGTTATTTAAAAGAACTGGAAAAAGGACGACTATTGGTTTATGGTATTTCGGCTGATGAATCCATCAAGGAATGCATACAGCCAATCTATTCCGAAGAGCGTATCGAATTGGGAAAGTCGCTTTATACAAAAACCAAAACAGCTTTCGAGCTTCAAAATATCGAAGGTATTGAATCCAGTATGGCAACTCGGGAATTTAACGGGTTTTACACGATGCTTCGCGATAAGCTGATTCGTATTCGTAAGGTGGGTCGGTATTTTTTTAAAAATGATCTTGAATTATCAACCCTATTGCGTTTAAATAAGGAAGTGCCGGCAGCATATCCTGAGTGGAAAGCATTGGCCGATGAAACAGTAAATGCAATTGTTACGCATGAAGCTATTCAGGAAAAACTGACTATGGCGGCTTTAGCTCCCGAGGCAATAACAGCATTGCAGGCAGATTTGGTCAAACTGGATGATTTAAAGCTGAAGGCTGAAAAAGAGGATGGAGAAGCGCAGCAAGCCACCGCTCAAAAACAAGAGTACTATGTCGAATTTATGGCTTATTGCTCCGATTTACGTGCTTGTCTCGATTTGTTTTACGAGGGTAGCGAGCGTCAGAAATTAGAAGTTTTGGGCATAGTTGTCAAATAATTAGAAGCTTAATAATTTTGAAATGCCACTTGATAATTCGGGTGGCATTTTTTGGTTCAAGCAGAAAATTTGGGCAATTAGCACATAAAAAAAACTCATCAGTTTTTTGATGAGTTTTTCTGTGAACACGGAGGGATTCGAACCCCCAACCTCCTCGGCCGTAACGAGGTGCACTATCCAGTTATGCTACGCGTCCTTTTTCTTAATTGCCCTGCAAATATAGGGGTTTTAGACCGATTTATCCAAATGTTTTAATGTTTTTTTAGAGACAAAAACGATCGGTTTTGCTAAGAACTTTACAGGTAGGATTTTACAATAGAAGAATTTTTACTGCAACAGGCTAAGAAGTCTTAGCTCTTAGTAGATTTAGCTAAGGATATATGAATGTTGGCGAAGTTTAACAAGCGATTAACAAGTAAAAGATATAATTGTCTGGAATTATTTGTATAATTTTACTAGAATACAAGAAAAATCAGTTGAAACGACCATGTGAAAAGAATTACAGTTATAATGAGTGTAATTTGGGAGTTTCATATGGCAAAAACACAATTATAATCATATGAACAGAGAACCTTCAGAATTATTTGAGGACGTTGAAGAATCCAAAGCATTATTTCACATTCATAAACTTCAGAACATGTGTAATGAAGTAAGAAAGCAGAATGGGGACGATCATATGCATAATTTTTACACCATTACATGGATTAAGGAAGGAGAAGCAATACATGCCACCAAATATGTTGAGTATACATTGCGGAAAAATTCGATTCTTTTTGTGCCTCCGGGCTTAATGCATCGTTTTATTAGTAATGCACATTGCACAGGTTATTCTATAACCTTTAACGAAGCATTTTTTGCTGTTAAAGAGAATGGTGAAGATTCTGTTTCCGATTCAACATTGTTCAGTAATCCCGATTTCCGATCAATTATTACATTGGATGAAAAGCAGCAAATTGTTTTTAAGGGAATTACAGAATTGATGGAAAAAGAATTTGAGAATGACGATCGGTACCGTCACGAGATGTTATTGCAGCAATTGAAGTTGTTTTTATGGAATCAAGAAGAATTTATGAAGTGCAGCACGATTTGGATGTGAGTTTAGACGAAGAGCATCCGGGTTCGGTCATCATTAAATTTAAACAGCTGATAGATGATAATTACAAAGAACAAAAAAATGTTTCTTCTTATGCTGATATGCTTAATTTGAGAGCAACATGTTTGAATGAGATTACAAAGAAAACAACCGGTATCACGGCAGGAGAATTAATCAGAAACAGAGTCATAAAAGAAGCAAAAAAAATGCTTTATGGCTCTGATTTGAATACAAAGGAAATAGCTTATAATTTGGGTTTTAATGATCCGGCTTATTTTAGTCGCTTCTTTAAAAAATACACCAGTCAAACATTAAGCGATTATCGGAGTCTGATTAGAAAATAATCCAACAATAAAGGGAATTTGTCCATTTACCGATGAACAATCATCTGCTAAATTTGTAATTGTAAAGTTCTTACAGAGATTTTAAAACGAATAAAAGAAATTTAATTAATATTTGAAGTTATGAAGAGATTAGGTTTAGTAATGATAGTAGTTCTTGTTGTAAGTGTTGTTTCGACTCCAGGCACGGCATTTGCAAAAAAAGACAATTTAAAATTGAATGCTGAAAATAGTAAAATTGAATGGTTAGGCAAAAAAGTGACAGGAGAACATTCCGGAACCATTAAAGTAAAGAGTGGAAGCTTGGTACTTGACGAAGGTGAAATTGTTAAAGGAAGTTTTGTTATTGATATGACAAGTATTGCTAATACAGATCTGGAAGATGCTGGTTACAAAGCAAAGTTGGAAGGTCATTTAAAATCCGACGATTTCTTTGGTGTGGAAAAATTTCCTGAATCAAAATTTGAGATTACCAATGCCGAGAAAATGGAAGATGGTAATTACAAGGTAAAAGGAAATATTACAATCAAAGGAATTACTGAACCCATTGAATTTATGGCGAATTTACACAAACATGATGCGGCCGTACATGTAAGTGGAAAAATGACTATCGATAGAACCAAGTTCAACGTTCGTTACGGATCGGGTTCTTTCTTCGATAATTTGGGAGATAAAACAATTTATGATGATTTTGAATTAAATTTAGATTTATATTTAGAGTAAAGATTTTTTTTTAGAAGCATAAGCCGGAATATTCTTATTTCGGCTTTTTATATGTAATTGTGTTGCGCAATTAATATGAACAATAGTTTTGATGCTTTTGTAAAGTCTCGCTAAATCTTTGATCTTACTGTAAATAATCGTAATTTGTTAACGCTTTAAACCTAAACCAAATGTTATTATGATGCGAATTTTGTTCTCAACTTTATTTGCCTTACTGATCTGCTCGAATACTTCTGCTGAAGTAAACTTAAAAAATTTGCATAGTTCCCGTGTTTATTCGAAAGTCCTTAAAGAATACCGCGATGTAAAAGTATTGCTTCCCAACGAATATAACGACACATATTATAAATACCCAACAATCTATTTGTTGGATGCAGAAACGAACTTTGACATGGGAATCGAAGTTCTAAGTTTTCTCATGAATAATCATTTTATTCCACCTCATATTGTTGTCGGGCTTCCGAATACCGATCGCTTCCGCGATATGACTCCTGTTGATTCAGTTATGAATAAAAATATTTTTAGAACCCGGGGAGGAGCCGATAATTTTATTAAAACCCTCGAGTTGGATGTGTTTCCCTTTATTGCGGATAATTTTAGAGCGAGTACTCAGCGCTTGGTTATGGGGCATAGCTATAGTGGTCTTTTCGTAGTATACGCATTTTCTAAACGACCCGATTTATTTGATAAATATTTGGCCTTTAGTCCGATTCTTTGGTGGAATAATAAGGCGATTGTGAACGATATTGATCAATTTTTAAGCAACAATTCATCCATTAGAAAACAACTGTTTGTTTCTTTTGCTGAGGAAGCTGCGGAGATGTTAAAATCCTGTAAATCCTTAATCCGATCTTTAGAAACAAAAGCACCATCTGATCTCAAATGGAATTATGCATGGATGCCCGACGAAAGTCATTACACACTCTATCGTAAAAGTTTAATGCAGGGCATGGATACTATTTTTGCGGAATACAAATATCCTGATGTACAGGTTTTAGTTGAAAAAGGCGTTGAGGTTGCTGAAACTTATCAAAGAAAAGTATTGTTGAGTTATGGCAGAAATGAAAAATTGCCTTATTCTCTGCTTGAGAATGTTTGTATTCAGCTTAAAGATGCTGAGCGATATAATGACGCAATGGCTTTTTTAAAATATTCTATTTCCAATTATCCTGAAAGAGCAGAGTCTTTTTATTACGTAGGAGAGATCTACGAAAAAGTCAATCAACCTAAGGAAGCAGTAAAGTTTTATGAGATTGCGCATAACAAAGACAAAGGCAGATGGGATTATGAGAATAAATTTATTGCGATGCAGAAATTACTGGTTGAGCTTGAAAATAAAACTCAAAACAATATAGATTTATAATTGAAAACAAGGCGAAGTATTAAATATTAATTCCTTTAAATTTATTTTCCCACAAACACAATTACTTTTATTCTAGTCCGTTACACACTATAACAATAGTGATATATTTTTACTGATGCAGTTGATTTGCATTGGTCGATAGCAAAAGCGGAGGAACGATGAAGGGAATATTTTTCACAGAGTTTTTGGAAATGGCAGAGAAGGAGTATGGTTTACTCTTAACCGAAAAGATCATTTCTGATTTGGGAACAGGAAATAACGGTGTTTACGAAGCAACAGCCGATTATCCATACAGTCAATTTGTTGAGTTGTGTAATTTGCTTAGTTTCGAAGTGAGAAGTTCAGTTCCCGATGTAGCAAAAAATTTTGGAGAATATCTTTTCTCCCGTTTGGTAATTTTGTTTCGCCCCAGTTTTGCCGGCAACAGCAGTATATTTGATTTCTTAGATCAAATAGATGAGTTCATCCACAATAAAATTCAGGAACGATTTACTCTGGTTGAAATCCCACGTTTTAGAGCAGTGAAAATTAATGATTCCACGTTTCAGATGAGTTATCAGACTGAAAAATTACTGATTGATTTGGCCATTGGATTATTTATGGGCTGTCAAAGGTTTTTTAATGAAGAATTGACTTTAAATACTGAATTTATTTCAGAGAAAAACAAATTGGTCTGTTTCACCCTTTCAAAAAACGGGGTGTTAGTTTGATTCCATATTGTGAAAGGTAAAATATTTGGTTTTCCCTGCCTTCACTTCAAGATCAAATTGCTGATCTTTGCTATCCCCGTTTGGAGAATTTACTCTAAGAGTCACGCTATGTTTTCCCTCTTTCAATCGAATTCGGGTGTAGTGAATAGAGTTGGGCAGGGTTTGCCAATTTCTGGTGTCGGCTTTTTCCGTAACGGCATTAAAAATGCTGATAATAGCACCTAAATTTTCATCTTTACTTCTTGTGTAACTTTCAATTGCCTGTTTGGTAGCAAGTCGAAGTAAAGAATTTGCCATTTCGCGTACCATTCGGTCTTTTAGTGTTTTAAAAGCAATTGCGTTTATATCTTCTCCTTTATCCAAAGGATAGCTAAGTGAATCATTTATAATGATATCGGCATTTGTGTAGTAGGGAATTCGTTCCTGATACTTTGGAAAAGCAACACGAACAAAATCCAGATCACTAAAAGAATTTTGTGTCCGGCTATCCATATTTCCTACAAAAAAAGGCAACGTAACATTTTCTTCATTGTTCACCATAGTCAGGTAGCCATCGCGACCATTAATGGCACTAAAATTGATGCTCCATTCTGCTTTTACCGGACCAAGCCCCGACAACCAGATGATGATTACATCCCCTTCAGTCTTGTCGGCCTTTTGGAAATCGAAGCCAAATTTATTTTTGAAAAAGTCATAATCCTCCATCAAACCAGTTTTATAGGCAGTTCGAAGAAGATCTTCTTTCAATTGCCGCGGTGCAGGAGTATTAAAGTTCTTTAGGTAATTGTCCTCATAAATTTTAAGAGCATTCCGATAAGCAATAAAGGCATTGTTCGAATCTCCCGACGAATCATAAATCAATCCCATTAGTGTGTGGGCAAAGGCATCATCGCTGTATCTGTTCTGATAATTCTTCGGATATTTATCGTTCAGGGCATACAATTTTTCATTTACTCTTCGGCATTCAACCAAAGCAGCTTCCGTATCGCCCATTTCCAAATAGCTTAACGCTTTATAGAAATTGAGCATTACATTCTCAAAATCTTCGGGAACATAGGGTCTGGCCATTGGATTGGTGAGCATTGCCAATGCTTCCGAACCAATATTTTTACGTTGATCTTCAATGAAAAGATCCGCCTCGTTAAAATACTTAGTCGCCGAAACATAATCTTGCTGCATCCACGATAAAGTTCCCTTATTCAGTAAAAACAAGGCTTTGTTTTTGTTTCGATTGCTCTTTTTATCTTTATCCAGTACTTTCTCGGCACTCGCTATGTCGCCCTGCAAAAAATAGTTGTTAAAAGCTTCATTTTGCATGTAATAGGTAGCACAACCAGATAATAGAAGAAGAACACCAAATAAAAAAACAGGGAGTATCTTACCCGATATATGTAAGGATAATTTTTGCTTCATCGAAAAAAGGAATAAAGAAATTCAGGAAGCCAACCAATGACTTCCTGTAGAGTACTAATTTTATTTGTTCACGTACTTTTTAATTTTCTTATCACCCATCCAAACCAGTTCGCTGGTTTCAAGATTAGTTAACTCCAGATTTAACTGATAGTAACGAACATTTTCTTTTTTATAACTGTCTATTATCGAATTGATGTCGCCTTGTAATATAAAGTCAGCACCTAATTCCTGTCCCCATTTTTTAAGAGTTGCTTTGGATGCAAAATCCTGTTGGTCTGCACGTTCCTGACGAAGATCTTCTCGTTTGGCACCCGCTTGTACCAAGCGAACCCGACTGTCATTTAAAATGGCTTTTTCGATGTCTTTAATATAAGTATCCGAATCGATGTGTTCTGAACTTTTATTGGTGATTAAGCCAACAATAACAACAGGTTTACGATTAAATTCCTGTTGATAATCTTCAATCCAATTTTGATTAAGTAATTGATCAATTAAAGCCTCGGCAGTCAATTTTGAATCGGTATCGTTCCATCGGCCACTTAAATCAATTTGCTGATCAGGAGATACCCGGGTAACTTGTCTCGAGCAGGAAACGCCAGCTAATACAGCCAGTGCGAAAACAAATAGGCGAAATGAATACTTCATAATATTTTCATTTTTTGTTATAAATAATACTCTAATTTTTTGAAGTGAATTGTACTTAAGTAATTACAATTTTTATGCCAATATGATTATAGATCCTCTACTATTTTTGATAGTTTAAGGTAATGCGATTCACTAATTGGAGTGAGAGGCAAACGCAAACAATTTTCACAGAGTTTTTTCATGCTTAGAATTGCTTTAATTCCGGCAGGATTGCCTTCTGTAAAAAGGTTTTGGATGACTCCAAACATCTTATAATGAATCTGAAGAGCTTCCTTGTTTTTTCCATCTAATGCTAATCTTACCATCTGGCTCCATTCCTTTGGAAAAGCATTTCCCAGTACAGAAATAACACCACTGCCTCCTAATGAAATAAGAGGAAAGGTTATGGCATCATCGCCTGATATCACTAAAAAGTCTTTGGGTTTGTTTTTAAGAATGCTCATAAGTTGTTCCATATTACCTGAAGCTTCTTTTACACCAATTATATTTTCAATTTCCGAAGCCAGTTTTACACAGGTTTCAGCGCTGATGTTAATACCAGATCTGCCTGGTACATTATAAAGAATTACCGGAACCGGACTGGCATTTGCAATGGCCTGGTAATGCAGAAATAAGCCTTCCTGACTGGGTTTGTTGTAGTAAGGAGCAACAGATAGAATGGCATCAATCTCGTCAAATTCGGCGAACTCCTGAATTTGCTGAATAACAGCCTGTGTATGGTTTCCTCCAAAGCCAACCACCAAAGGAACGCGCTTTGCATTCACCTCAATAATGTGGTTGATGACGGAAATTTTTTCATCACACGAAAGTGTTGATACTTCACCTGTAGTTCCCAGTACTACTAAATAATCAATGCCATTTTTAATCTGGAAATTAACAGTGTCGCTAAGTGCATTATAATCGACACTTCCATTATTTGTAAATGGAGTAATCAGTGCAATGCCTGTTCCTGTAAATTTGTTTCCGTTCATCCTTATTACTTTTTAATCTGGGAAAGATATTTTAAGCTTTCGCTGATCAGATTTTCTATAGAATTGTTTTTGCCCTGATCAATCATTAAATCCAAATGCCCGCAGTTGTCCACCAACGAACCAACTTTGCAGGATGCCAATGAAACTTGTGTAATGTATTTTATCGACAGATGTTCCGATTTAGTAAGAACAAAGAGTAAATCGAACTTAGAATTGGTGAATTCAATTAATTCAGGAATGATTGGTTCACCGCTCCATTTCACATCCTTATTGGTATAGAAAACTATTTTTTGAGCCACACCAAAATCAGGCAATATGTCAGCATCAATCCATCCTACGGTTTGCACTTTATAGCCTTTTTGGCTTAAATCTTCTGCGAACTTTTTTACTACAGAGTGATTTTTTTCCTGAAGAGTATCAAACAGGATACCTATACTTTTAGCACTTTCTAAATTGTGAAACTCCTTTTTGCGCGTATTTTTTTTAAGCTTGCTTTTGATTTTTAATCCGGCAAGCTGATTTTTAATATTTTGAAAAAAACTCATTTTATATTCGATAGTTAAGTTGAAGGCTTGTATTTATGGGTTGCACAGGCAATTATCATTTGAAACCACAAGTTATGAAAAAAATCATTTTGTAAATCATAAATTAAGCTTATTTAATTTTTTTTGGAGCCTTGTAACCATTTGGATTCAGTTTGCCTGGGGCAATGCGTAACTCATTTGCCAGATCGGTAAGACTATTCATATTCATTACTTCGCATGCTTTTATTGCAATTTTAGCACAAGCCAAAGTGTCCTCCAAAGCATCGTGGTGTTTAAGCGGAATATCAAACAAGTGAGCCATTGTATTCAGCTTATGGTTTGGCATATTGGGCCATATGTTACGACTGATTTGTACGGTGCACAGGTAATCAAATTCCGGAAAACGAATGTTGTATGTTTCTAAACAAGCCCGAAGCACCGATAAATCAAAACTGGCGTTGTGAGCGATCACCATTTTACCATGAAGATAATCTTCCACTTCTTCCCATATGTAATTAAAGCTGGGTTCGTTCATTACATCTTCCTCTGTAATTCCATGTATACTAACATTCATCGGATGAAAATACATTTCGGGTGGTGATATCAACCAATCTTTACTTTCAACAATAACTCCATTTTCAACGCGCACCAAACCAAGCGAACAGGCAGAATTGCGTTGTCCGTTTGCTGTTTCGAAATCTATAGCGGTAAAATTCATTTTTTTTAGATAAAAGGGAAAAGTAACAAGGACTAAAACTTTTAATTTTGTTCTAACTGCTAACTGCTAACTGCTAACTGCTCATCCCAATCATCTTCAAAAATTCATCTTCTGTTTTTATTCCAATTCCTAATTTTTCTACTTTTTCAAATTTGCTTGGTCCCACTTTTTCTCCTGCTAAAAGAAAACTTGTTTTCTTCGATATAGAACTTACATTTTTTCCTCCGTGCAGTTCAATCATTTCCTTTAATTCGTCGCGGGAGTATTTTGAAAAACTTCCGGATATAACAATGGATAAACCTTCAAGTGTATTGCTTGCACTCTCATTTTCCACAATTTCTTTTTCCAATTGCAAGCCAAATTCTTTTAATTGGGCAATTAAATTTTGATGGGATTTATTTTTGAAATATCCATCAATACTTTCGGCAATTTTCCCTCCAATTTCGTCTACCTGAATCAATTCTTCAAGTGTCGATTCGGCTAATTTGTCGATAGAAGGAATAGCTTTGGCTAATTTCTTCGCTACTGTAATGCCAACATACCGAATGCCCAAAGCATACAAAACCCTTTCGTAAGGAACCTGTTTCGAATTTTCAATACTTGTTAATATTCTCTCTGCAGATTTATCGCCCATGCGCTCTAAAGGAATTATATCCTCTTTAGTCAACCTGTACAAACCTGCAACATCACTAATTAGATTCTTTTGAAAAAGCAGGTCGATTGTTTCTTCACCGAGGCCGTCCAAATCCATGGCCCTGCGGCTGATGAAATGTTCAATTTTCCCTTTAATCTGTGGCGGACAGCCCATATCATTCGGACAATAATGATTCGCTTCGCCTTCTTTACGAACCAAAGGGGTACCACATTCAGGGCATTCTTCAATGTATTGAATTGCTTGCGCTTCCGCAGATCTTTCAGACAGTTCTATACCAACAATTTTTGGAATAATTTCACCGCCTTTTTCCACATAAACAGTATCGTTTTCGTGCAGATCTAAATTTTGAATGATATCAGCATTGTGCAGTGATGCTCTTTTTACTGTTGTGCCGGCCAATTGCACCGGCGTTAAATTGGCTACCGGAGTAATCGATCCGGTTCTGCCTACCTGATAAGTTACTTTTTCCAGTTTGGTAGATACCCGTTCCGCTTTGTATTTATAGGAAATAGCCCAGCGAGGCGATTTTGCAGTAAAACCTAGTTCTTCCTGCATATCCAGCGAATTCACTTTTATTACAATTCCATCTACAGGTACCGGCAATGAGCTGCGTTTTTCATCCCATTCTTTAATGAATGCAATTACTTCGTCGATATTTTTACAAAGCGCTGTGTTGTCTGGAATTTTAAACCCCCAGTTTTTAGCAGCCAATAAATTGTCGTAATGGTTTCGGCTTGGAATTTCCTTGCCCAACAAATAATACAGGTAGCAATCTAACTTTCGTTTTGCAACCACCGATGAGTTTTGCATTTTCAATGTTCCCGAAGCTGCATTTCTGGGATTTGCAAACGGAGCTTCCCCAATTTCTTCACGTTCCTCGTTCAAGCCATTAAAAACAGTAAAAGGCATTAATATTTCGCCTCGAATTTCAAATTCTTCGGGATATCCATCACCACTTAATTGCAAAGGTACCGATCTGATTGTTTTCACATTAGCCGTAACATCATCACCTTTTACACCATCGCCACGGGTTACTGCCTGAACCAGTTTCCCATTTTTGTAGGTTAAAGAAATTGATGTGCCGTCGTATTTCATTTCACAGACGTATTCAACATCACCATCAATCAACTTTTTAATTCGGTTTTCGAAATCGCGGATTTCTTCCTCCGAATAGGTGTTGCCTAACGAAAGCATCGGGTATTTGTGCTCTACCTGATTAAATTCCAGATTGATATCGCTGCCAACTCGTTGGGTTGGCGAATTGGGATCATAAAACTCAGGATATTGATTTTCCAAAGTCATCAACTCTTTCAAGAGTATATCAAAGTCGTAATCGCTGATGCTTGGCTGCGATAAAACGTAGTAATTGTGATTGTATGTATGTAACTGCCCGCGCAATTTGGCAATGCGAGCTTTTGCTTCTGCCTGATTCATAGTTGTAAAGGTCTACAGTTGTGTGAATAGATGAGCTGTGTTTTTTATAACAAGCCCCGAATGGTAAAAATAGTAAACCTTGAGGTGATTTCAATGATTTTTGAGATCGAAAACTGTAATTGATGAACTGTCTGAGTATGAGTTGTAAAGTACAGCCATATAGAAAGCTACTACAGGTAGGAAGAGGTGGTATCGACGAATCTTTAACTTTGGATAACAGATGTTTCGACTTCGCTCGACATGACGTTCCCAAGTGATGTCGGACATCATTTTCATTTCAAACCATTTACCGATTCTTGAGCACACTTAACCGATTTCAAGAATTAAAAGCTATTATATTGCATTACTTTAGTTTTAGAAATAAAGGATACACTAATCTTAAACAACAATATCATGGATGAAAATAAAAAAAATAAAAGTCTGTTTGTTGGGCTTGGGTTAATAATAGTTGGAATTGTAATTATTTTGGAACGGCTCAATTATCAGTCTGATTTTATCGAAACCTATTTGTATAGGTGGGAATCCGTTTTGATTTTAATTGGCGTACTGCAGATTTTGGTTCGCCGGAGAATTTTTGGAGGTCTGATGGCCATAGCTGTCGGAGGATACTTTCTTATGGATGATTTGTATTTTCTACCACAAAATTGGGAGATATGGTTTTTTCCTGTACTACTTATTTTAGGAGGCATTGCGTTTATTTTTTCTCCTGATTCACCATATTGTTGTAAAAATAAATAAATTCATATCATAAAATATATCATCATGAGATCACAACATAAATCAAACCCAAACAACCGTGCAATATTCGGTATTTTCTTAATTGTATTTGGATGCTTATTGGTTCTTAAAAATCTGGATTTTATTCCCTATGACTTAAGGCATGTTATCTTTTCGTGGCCAATGTTACTGTTTGGTTTAGGGGCACTTTTCTTTTTTGGTAAAGATGATAAAACTACAGGAATTGTTCTGATGGCAGTGGGAGGGGTGTTTTTAATGCCTATCGTATTCGATTGGAGCTTTAACTGGCGAGGCTTATTTTGGCCTGTAATGCTAATTGTAATAGGAGTTGTAGTTATTCGAAAACGAAACGAATGTGATGTTAGCAATCGATCGGCAGTAGGATCAGATTCAGATTATATTGATGAGCTAAATATATTTGGCGGTGGTGAAAAAGTAATCAACACCAAAAATTTTAGAGGAGGAAAAGTTACCTGTGTTTTTGGAGGAACAGAATTAAATCTCACCAATGCCGATCTGGCCGAAGGCACAAACATAATTGACGTATTTACAATGTTTGGTGGTTGTGTTCTGGTTGTTCCATCCGATTGGGAGGTTAAAGTTGAAGTCTCTGCTATTTTAGGCGGTGTTTCCGACAAACGAATACCAACCACAAATTATATAGTTGAACCTAAAAAGGAACTAATCATTAAAGGATTTGTCGCTTTGGGTGGTTGCGAAATTAAATCATATAAATAATTTTAGATGCAGCATCCTCTTCTGAAAAATCGTTTTGCCATTCCAATTTATATAGCAGCATGGGCATTTTTGGCAATGCTGTTATTTATGATTGGATGGTATTTCGAGGGAAGGACTATTTATGATTCGGCTGTAAATGCCTTTAGCTTTTCATTTCCATTATTGATATTGGGAGCATGTATTTGGTTTGTTGTTATATATACCAGCATTGAAAGTCTGGGGCTTTTCCATTTTTTGTTACATCACTTAACTGCTGGGATTGTAGTAGTGGGGATATGGATATCGTCTGCATATCAATTACGAACTATGTGGTTTGGTGCCACCAGTGAAGGTTTCGATTATCTTCTTCCAGTGCATTGGCAGATTTTTATGGCCTTCGGGATGTACGATTATATTGTAATTGTGTATTATTTAGTAATGTATTATCGTAATTTTCAAGATAAATTGGTTCGTGAATCTGAGCTGAAAGAGTTAGTGAAAGAGGCAGAATTAACAGCATTAAAATCTCAAATTAATCCGCATTTCCTTTTCAATAGTTTAAATTCGGTAAGTTCTTTAACTTTATCAAAGCCAGAGTTATCCAGAGAGATGCTTGTTAAATTGTCAACCTATCTTCGTTATTCTCTGGCTCAGAATTTAAAAGAGTTAAATAATTTGAGTAACGAATTGAGTAATATTCGTTTGTATATGGAAATTGAGAAAGTTCGTTTTGGTGATCGCCTGCAGCTTCATTTTGATCTTTCACCCGACTGCGGGAAATTAAAAATTCCCAATCTAATTTTACAGCCATTATACGAAAATGCGATTAAATTCGGAGTGCATGAAAGCCTTGAGCCTGTTTGTGTACTCACGAAGTGTCGTTTTGAGAATGATATTTTAAAAATTGATATTAGTAATAATTTTGATCGAGATTCGGTTCCTGCAAAGGGAAATGGTATTGGATTACATAACATACAGGAACGCCTGCATTTAATTTACGGCCGTGCTGATTTGATGCGAGTTGTTAAGAGAGAAGATCAATTTACTGTTTATCTGGAATTTCCACAAAGTTTATAAGATATGGAAACAATAAAAGCAATAATTATTGATGATGAATCATTGGCCAGAGATCTGGTTCGCTCCTATTTGGGAGCTTGTCAGGATATTGAAATTTTAGGTGAGTATTCAGATGGATTTCAAGGCTTAAAAGCAATTAATGAGTTGGACCCGGATTTGGTATTTTTAGACGTTCAGATGCCAAAATTGACAGGTTTCGAAATGTTGGAATTACTCGATAAACCATGCAATATTGTGTTTACAACAGCTTACAACGAATATGCAATTAAAGCATTCGAACACAATGCAATTGATTATCTACTCAAACCATTCTCAAATGAACGTTTCCAGAATGCCGTGCGCAAGGTGAAAGAACGTATTTCAAATTCGGTGACGAGTGAAGATCAGATTGAGAAAATAAAAAACCATAACGATTCCTCGGATGAGTTATTGACCCGGGTGGTGGTGAAATCAAGAAATAAAATTGATGTAATTGCAATCGATAAAATAAAATATTTTGAGGCTCAGGACGATTATGTGATGATTTATACCAATGAGGGAAGGTATCTGAAGCAAAAGACAATGAAATATTTTGAAAGTCATTTAAGCCCGAAAGAGTTTTGTCGAATACATCGAACTTATTTGGTGAAGATTGATTGGATAGCTCAATTGCAGCCTTACGAGAAGGATCATTGGATTGTAATTTTAAAAACCGGGGAAAGTTTAAACGTCAGTCGAAATGGATTTAAGCAATTAAAACTGCAATTGGAAATTTAATCATTGATCTGTTTTTATATGGTAAGCATCATTCTTTCACGAATTGATGCTTTTTTTATGTCAAAAGCCAGACATTTTTTTAGGGTTTCTTTTGTTAAGTGTGTTTTATACTAAATTGTGCTGAGTTTTTGTTATTTTAGTTGAATGGCCAGTGTTAATAAGGTTTTTAGTGTGAGTACATGTAAACTGATGACAAACTGATTGTTTCTGTTTGTGAATTGGCAGTAAAGTTTTTTGATTTTTTAATTGATCTGCAACATAAATTTTCTACTTTTGTGCAACCTGTTACTATATACACTAACTAATTTACACACTACTAATGAGTCTAAAACTTGATTGCAGAAATGGATTATTGCCGGTCCTTCTGTTTTTTTTAAGCCCTGCTGTGCATTCCTATGCTCAGGATTCTACAAAAGCTATAACAAATTCATATTTGAATGGTGTTGTTGTCGAGAATGAACATCAAAAGCCTCTTGAGTATGCTACGGTATCAATTTATTCTTTACCAGATTCTTTATTGATTAAGGGAACTATCACAAATAGAAAAGGGGAGTTTGAACTAGCTGATTTAGCTGGTTCAAGCTATTATTACAAAATTGAATATCTTGGATTTGAGAGCTATAGCAGTAAGCCAATTCTTTTAAAAGAAAATGAAAAGTTATTATTGTCTGATCCACTTGTTTTGCATGCCGATACCCAAACGATTACTGAAGTGGAAGTAACCGGAAATCGTGATTTTGCACGAATCGAATTGGACAAAACAGTTTACAACGTGTCAAAATCACCTGTTTCGGATGGAGGTACTATAAATGAAGTTTTAGCAACAATTCCTAAATTAAATGTTACAGCCAATGGCGGAATACAATTACGGGGAAGTTCTGACGTGAAAATATTAATTGATGGGAAACTGAGTGGATTACTTGGAATGAGTCCCGGAGATGTATTGAGTAATATGCCGGCAGCAGATGTTGACCGTGTGGAAGTAATTACAAGTCCTTCCGCAAAATATGATGCTTCAGGTTCAGCTGGGATTGTGAATATTATTATGAAGAAGGAGAGAGTTAAAGGGTTTAACGGGAATGCTTCAGCCACAATTGGTACCGTTAACAAGCATTCCGGGCGAACAGCTCTTAGTTTGCGAACCGGAAAACTCAATTTCTCAGGATCATACAGCTACCAAGACAATTGGTCTGGGAGAGATTATGAATTATCAAGATTGACTGAAACAGAAACGAATGTAGAAATGTTGAAAGTCAGTGCAGATGCAGACTTGGGTAATAGAAGCCACATTGGTCAATTTGGAATGGATTATTTGATAAATGACAAGAATACCATGAGTTGTTCCGTTACCAATCGTAACGTGAAACAAAATAAAAATGGGTTTTATAAGTATTCCCGTACTTTAATTACCAGCAGTACTTTTCCTAATGAAACATCGCGTGAAAGTGCCGTTGATATTGATTTAACTTCGTGGGTGTATAATGCTTCTTATATTCGAAAATTTGACCGGAAAGGTCAGGAACTTTCTTTTGATGCAGCCTATACAAATAATAATGCAGAAAATTACGGTAATTATACCGATGAAACAGAAGGGAATACCAGTGATTTTTTCAATTCGGACAGGGAAGAAGCTATTGTTCAATTGGATTACAAACAGCCTGTAGGTGATGCAGGTTCAATTGAAACAGGATATATGTACCGAACCAACGAGATAAATTTCGATGAGCCTATCGATTTATCTACCGCTTTTAATTATAAGGAGAGTATACATGGTTTGTATTTTCAATTGAGCGGAGAGAAAGGAAATTTTGGTTATCAGGTTGGTTTGCGGTCTGAGCATTCTGATATCGAGACGAATAAAGCGTATAATGACGATTACTTAGACTTTTTTCCGAGCGTACATTTTTCCTATAAATTATCAGACAATAAACAGGTATTGCTGACTTATTCTAAAATGATCTATCGACCAGATTCCGGAATGTTAAATCCATTTCAAAATTTAAGCGATCCTGAAAACCAGAAATTGGGAAGGAAAGATTTGGGTGCTTATTATACTCATATGCCGGAGTTCACTTTTATTTATAAAAGAGATAAAATCACCTATACAACAAATTTGTATTATGTGTATACGGATAATATTATAAATCAGTTTCGATGGGTTAAAGATGATGTAGCTATTGTAACATCAGAGAATTTGGGTAGTAAACATTATGCTGGTGTAGATTTTAATTTAGAGACTAAGTTTAATAAATGGTGGAGTATCAATTCATATTTGTCAGGAATTTACCAAAAATTTACCCCTTCCGGTGAAGCGCATTTTTCTACAAATGATGATTTTGGTTTTTTCGGAAAACTAACATCAACTATGCGGATACCTAAATGGTTTAATTTTCAAACAACTCTGCGTTATGACTCTGATATGCCGGTTGCTCAAGGAAGTTACGATCAATCCTTTCAGGTAGATTTTGCTTTTGGTAAAAGAATAATGAAAGGCAAAGCAAGTATCTCTTTATGGATTTACGATGTTTTAAATAGCAGTAAGTATAATGTAAATACTTCAGGAGACCGTTTTACCCAGCGAATGAAGTACAATTTTGAAAATAGGGTGGCAAATTTCACTTTTCGTTATTATTTTGGTAAAAAGTACAATGTGTTAAAATCGAAAACACACGGCAGTGGAGTCCAGCACTCAGAGAAAGATATTTAATAGTAATTGGTATGTCAGGTTCTGAAAAAGCTTGATTCAATTTAAAAACTTTATTTAACCAGTTGAGATTTATCAACTGGTTTTTTCTTACCTCATTGTTTGGATATAGCAAAACGTAAGGCTGGTATAAACTCTGTTATAAATTCGCGGTTATTATCAAATAAAAACAATCAATTATTAAAATTGCAAGTGTTGTTTTATAATTCGACAAACCTTATTCTACCAAATAGTCAGAAGAGATAAGATCTGAATTTAATTTATCCGTTTCAAGGCTAACGTGAAACAAAGCATCTCCTTTATGCACCATAGGTGCAGTGTTTACACAAAACACATAACAATCAAACGGAGCAAGCACTTTTTTTTCATATCCTCCGTAAGGATCTGTTATTTCGCCCAAAATTTGTTTTTTAACGACCCAACTTCCATTTGTAACCCGTAATTGAAACATACCCGAATTGGAAGCTCTTAACCATTGAGCTTTAGGAATCACAACTGGAGCCTGCTTTAACTGCAAATCTCCATTCTGTAATCCTAAATATTTCATCACATTCACTGCGCCTTCTACACCGTAGCTAATGACATCTTCATCCAGATCATTGGATTTTCCACCTTCAAAGAGTAGAATTGTTTTTCCCAGATTGCGAATGGTATCGCGAACAGATTTGGAAATGTAATCGGAATTCAAAATAAACGGGGCATTAAAAACCTGTGCAAGTTTCAACGTTTTTTTTTCTTTAATTACACATCGAATTTGAGGAAAATTTGACCTGTCTGCACCTCCCGAATGAAAATCGATCACATAGTCAACTTTGGGCGCAATTTCTTTTGTAAAACGATATGCAAATTGACTGGCAAGAGAACCATTTAAAAAACCAGGGAACATTCTGTTCAAATCTCTGCCGTCAGGAAATTCTCTGCGGAGATTTAAGAATCCAAATACATTAAAAACGGGAATGCAGATAATCATTCCCCTTTTTGGTTTGTTGTATTTTTTTCGAATGATATTTCGAACAATGGCAACTCCATTAACTTCATCACCGTGCACACCACCCATTAAAAGCAAGGTAGGGCCGTCTTTTTTCGCACGTTCCACAATTACGGGAACCTTAATGGTATTTCGGGTATGCAATTTTGCAACTTCCAATTCTAAGAAAGCACGCTCACCTTTCTGAATTTCTTTGCCTAGTATGGTATACTTATCAATCAACATTCCTTTCAATGAATCTAATTATTTGTTTTGCGATGTCCTTTTTGGTTGCCATCTCGATACCTTCCAAACCTGGCGATGAATTTACCTCCAAAACCAAAGGTCCGCTTGCTGATTGCAGCATGTCCACACCAGCAATTCCTAATCCCATTGCCTTTGCGGCTTTTATTGCTGTGTTTTCCTCTTCATCAGTCAATTCGATAATTGTTGCAGAACCTCCTCTGTGAAGGTTAGATCGAAATTCTCCTTTTAATGCTTGCCGTTTCATAGCTCCAATCACTCTTCCATCAACAACAAAAGCTCTAATATCAGCACCTTTCGATTCTTTAATAAACTCCTGAGCAATCACACGGGCTTTTAGTCCATTAAACGCTTCAATAACAGAGGTTGCAGCATTTGGAGTTTCGGCTAAAACAACACCTAGTCCTTGAGTTCCTTCCAATAGTTTAAGAACCAGCGGAGTTCCTCCAACCGATTGAATTACATGATTAACATCTTTTGTATAGTTGGTGAAAACAGTGCGGGGTAAGCCTACACCTGCGCGTGAAAGAACCTGTAAGCTTCTTAATTTATCCCGCGATTTTATCAATGCTTCAGAACCAACAGCGGTAAATGTTTTCATCATTTCAAATTGGCGGACTACTGTTGATCCGTAAAAGGTAACAGAGGCACCAATTCTTGGAATTATTGCGTCAACATCCAGCAAGTATGCTCCATCATAGAAGATCTTAGGTTTCTTTTTTTCAATTTCAATAATGCATTTTAAATGATCCACAACAAGTACCTCATGTCCTCTTTTTTCTGCTGCTTCAACTAATCTTTTGGTAGAATATAATTTAGGATTTCTTGATAAAATAACAATTTTCATAATATGTAATTAACATTTATTGGATGGACTTTAAATTCTCTATTGCAGATTTTTTTGTTTCAATTTGAAAGAAATATTGCGTTTTGAAGTATCAACAATAAATTTTCCATTTAAAAGTTTTCTTCCGATCAGTATCGGATATCTCATTTCGCTGCGTTCGCTTAAAGAAAGCTCAATGTGGAACTCCTTATTAAATAGTATAATAATTGTTTCAATTACAAAACGGGTTTCTGATTTCCCAAAAGAATTTTTAACTCTTTTTTTCTTGTAATTTTTTACTGTGAATTCTTTTTCGTTATAATCGGGATGGGAGGGATCCAAAAGTTTGAATTTTAAATGCCTTTCATTTCCAACCTGACACTCTTCAATTTGATGACAATGAATAGAAGACGTATATGCTCCGGTATCCACTTTTAAATCAATATTTGATAAGTGCAGATCCGGAAAGTCAGCCCTGTCAATTTTCCCAATGATTATTTTCATGTAATTGTAATTTCATTATTTTTCTCGTTGAGAAGCAATTTAAAATTTTCCAATGTAGGAAATTAATTTTAAACGCTTGTTTCCCTGAATTTATCTTTTATATCTATTTATACCAACTTGTAATGGAAATGAAGCAATAGTACAATCATTTTCTGCAAGGAGAATCAATACGAACTTGTATTCATTTTTTCATTTATACTTTTAATTCAGGCAAAACCATGAAAGCAGCAAGATGGGGGCAATTTGCAATTAGATTTCTTTTTTCAGATGCACATCTAATTGATTAAAAGGGATCATTATATTATTCTCAATAAATTTTTTATTAATAATTAAACGGATATCACTTTTCACCTTGCCTATTCTAAAGATGTTTTTGCTGAAAAATAACAATTCAAAATCCAATGAAGAGGCACCAAAATTTACAAGCCGGGCTTCAATAGATTGTCTTTCGTAAATATCGGGATGTTCAAAAGCACTTTCTTCTAAGGTTTTTAATATTAAATCGACATCAGAACCATAAGCTACCCCCACAGGAATCCGGAAGCGGGTTTTTTTAGATTGATGACTCCAATTAATCACTTTGTTTGTAGTAATTAGCGAGTTGGGAATAATAATCGAAATTTCATCTCTGTCTAAACCTTTTGAGGTTCGTAGTCCAATGCTCTGAATTTTAATTATATCTCCATCAATTTCCAATATATCATTAATTTTTATCGATCGCTCCGAGAGGAGGATGATTCCAGATATCATATCATTAAAGGTTTGCTGTAAACCTAAACCTACACCAACCAGCAAGGCTGCCGAGCCGGCAATAAGCACAGTTACTTTTATATGTATGGCTTCAAGCATCAAACCAATCGACATAATCCAAACCACATATTTTATGATCTGAAACAGGGCATATGTATTGCCTTCGTCTGTTTTAACAAATTTGTGCTTACGGAAAAGCGTTTTTTTAATTAAATAAAGACATATTTTAGTTAGTATATAAATCAGTAAGATACTAAGCAAAGTAAATACCGTGATTTTATAATTGTCAATGCTAAAGAGTTGATATTTTAATATCTTATTGATTGATGCAAACATATTTGGTTTTATCTTGAATGTTATTTTATTGAAGAGTTTAATTTCGGAAATAAATTTCGCAAAAGAACTATTATTTTTTTATAATCTGCAAAAGTTTCATGAATATTAATAATAAATATTGTGCTTGTAACTAAAGCGAGAAGTCAAAAAGGATTCATCTGAGAATATGAAGAATACAAACTTGATGATAGATAATGTGTTATTTTTTATTGCTTTACCCTTCATTAGCTTGCGTTTACCGATTTTTATACATTTTTAATAGATAAAATTGAGTGCAAGTGGGCATTATTGATACTTTTGCAACTCGAAATCAGTTTATGGATAAGAATAGTAAGAATGTTCAGGAGTTGGAGAGTGCAAGCATCAAAAGCTTGCTTTGGAAGTATTTCTTACCAGCTTTTACCGGAGTGGTTATTAACTCATTGTACAATGTAGTCGACCGGATTTTTATTGGTCAAGGTGTTGGTGCAATTGCGTTATCAGGTCTGAGTGCAGTGTTTCCAATCATGTTAATCATGATGGCATTTGGCATGCTTATCGGGATTGGTGCAGGTGTTCGGATTTCTATAAATCTGGGAAAGAAAGATTTGGGCAGAGCGGAATGGGTTTTGGGGAATTCATTTGTTCTCATGATAATCGTTTCTGTTATTATTACTGCAATTGGATTCTTAATAAAGGACCCATTACTCAGGATGTTTGGAGTTGGAGATGATACCATGTTTGTCGCCAACGAATATCTAAATATTATTCTTTACGGGGCGGTTTTTAGCGTTGTAGGCTTTTCTTTAAACAATTTGATCCGTTCCGAAGGAAACGCCAAAATAGCGATGTACTCCATGCTGATAAGTGCCGGCACAAACATCATTCTCGATCCCATCTTTATTTTTGTTTTGGATATGGGCGTTGCAGGGGCTGCTTATGCTACAATTATTTCGCAATTGATTCTATGCATTTGGGTAATCAGGCATTTCAGAAGCGGAAAATCAGTCATAAAACTTAGGTTCTCAAATTTTAAATTGAACCGGGAGATTGTTTTTTACATTTTAACCATAGGTTTTGCTCCCTTCTCAATGCAACTGGCCGGAAGTTTTGTTCAGGCATTATATAATGTTCAGTTGGTAGAGTACAGCAACGATATCGCTATAGCGGCTATGGGTGTAATTAACTCTGTTGCCATGCTGATTGTTATGACTGTGGTAGCATTAAATATGGCTGCGCAACCTATTTTTGGCTTTAATTATGGGGCGCAAAATTACGCCAGAGTTAAAGAATGTCTGGTGCTGTGTATGAAAGCTGCTACAGGAATTGTGATTGTTGGTTTTCTTGGGGTGCAGTTATTTCCAGAATTAATTGTGAAGGCCTTCAATAATTCCAGTGCAGAATTACTGGATATGGGGTCTTACGGTTTACGGATTATATTGATTGCGTTACCGGTGGTTGGTTTTCAGGTTGTTGTTGGGAATTATTTTCAGTCTATCGGAAAAGCAGGCATTTCGGCTGTACTTACATTAATGCGTCAGGTTATTTTATTAATTCCAATTCTTTTTATTCTTCCTGCTTTTTTGGGATTGGATGGTGTTTGGTTTGCAGGTCCGATATCTGATATTGGTGCAGCCATTGTGGCGGGAGCTTTCCTGATAAGAGAATTACGAAAGTTAAATCGGAAAATTGAACTTCAATAAAAAATAAATTGTACTAAGCTAATTTTTAATGCGTTTAAGCATACAAATACAGAGAGTTGTGTATTCTAAATAAGTCTCTGATGTATCTTTTTTAGATTTCGATTCCCCGATTTTTTGTAATTTGATGTTTGTATTAAACTGACGGGATCAATGAGGGGCTTCAGGACAATCATATTATTTTTATTTCTTATCCAATCTTTTTATCAGGCTTATTCGCAGGTAAATGAGAACAGGCCAAGAGTAGAGCTGGGGAAGGAAAGATTCGATTGGCTAAAGTCGAATATTTCGGGTGGAGATAGCGGCAGTACCTACAATACATTTATAAATAGCTACAATAACAATTGGATTACAGATTCCGATCACTATTTAGCAGGTTCAAATTCAGCTCAGTGGACTTATGATTGGACGAATGGTGATTCCTATATGCTCTCTAAAATGACTGCTTTTTTACTGCAGTTAGGGACAGATAATTTGGCCCGGCCGAGGAGCGAATTTATTATTTCGAAATACATCACTTATATTAATGGAATTAATTTCGACAATTATTCAGGAGACACTCAAGAGAATTTACTTCGCGAAAATTGTGAGTTTGGCGCTATTCTTCTCGACTGGACTTACGATTATATTCCTGTAACGCAGCGGCAAAATTTATCCGTTTCCTTCTATCGGGTTTTGGAGTATTTCATGAACAACTATATTTTAACAGGTTCAGGAAATAGTTATGTAACCAGTCACAACATAAACAATTGTATCATGACAATGCGTGCAGCAATTGCACTGCATGGAGCCGATGGCCTTTCATCTTCGCAATTGTCTCAAGTAAATTCCTGGTATCAAACTTTGCTTGGAAAGTGGGAAAACGGCATTTTACCGGCATTTGTACACTTTCGTGATGATGATGGCGGATGGAATTGGGGGGCAGCTTATGGAATGATAAATTTACCCAATCAATACCAGTTCTTCGACGATATGAAGTACGGAACAGATCGGGATTATTATCAAACCCAGCCTTGGATTCGGGAGTCGGTCAATCAGTATTGGTATTTTTTTCGTCCGAACAATTATTGCATTCACCTGGGTGATGCCATTGTAAAATTGGATCAGGCAAATCGTGCAATGTATCGTCATGCAGCAGAATATCAGGATGCCCGAAGTCAGTATCTGGTTCAGGTTTTCAATCAATCACAATATCTAAACAATTCAATATTGGTTTTTATTAAACTGATGTATAAGGATTTTACAGCTTCTTACGTACCGCATCCCCAGCCGCCACTCAATTATTGGGCCGATAAAACCGGATTGTCGGTGAGCCGTACATCCTGGAACGAAGATGCGGCAATGTTATGGTTTTACAATGCTCCTGCTAAACGAGCCGATCATGAGCACCGGGATAACAATACATTTACCATTATAAAAGACAAACCTTTGATTTTGGATGCCGGGTTTTACGATTCGTTTGGCACTTCTCATTATAATAATTACTACACGCGAACCATAGCGCACAATTCAATTTGTGTTTACGATGGAACAGAAAGTTATCGAAACCTTGGGCGAAGTGTTTCCAATGACGGAGGACAAATAGAATCGGATAGATTGGAAAATTTAGATGATGTTTTTTCTGCTCAGCACAGAAGAGGGAAATGGATTCGTTATGTTTCAGGGACCGATTTTTCCTATCAGGTGGCTGACGCAGCAGATTCTTATCAGGCAAACAAATTGGATCGCTTTGAACGTAGGTTGTTGTTTCACAAGCCCGACCGTGTAATTGTTTTGGATCATGTTCATTTATTAAATACAAGCTCCAGAGTGCGCAAAGCCAAGTACATCAATCATTTTGTAAATAGACCTGATATCAGCGGAAGCGTTACAAATACACAGGTTGCAAATCATATCATCACCTATAACGGGAAAGATTATAAAGCCACAAATGGCAAGGGGAGTGTTGCGGTTCGAACTTTACTGCCGGAAATTAGTGCAACAACTTTAATAGGGGGAAGTGGTTATGAATATTGGGTGGATGGAACCAATTATCCGCCAAACCGAAGTGTTAATTTGGATGATGAACACCCGGGATTCTGGCGAATTGAAGTGGAACCAATTGCAGTGAAGGAGAACACCGTTTTTTTACATACGATTAAGATTGGGGATAATTTGAATCCGGCTGTTGCAGGAGGAACACTTTATTCCAATGAAAGTACGATTGGTGTTGACTGGGAGAATCATTTGTATCTGTTCCCGGCGCAGGGAGATACGGCATCTGTGTCTTATGCTGTTTCTGAAATTTCGGGAGATCGGACAATTAAAATATTTGCTCTTGATTTAAAAAGTAAAACAACTTTTGGAGTATTTGTAGATGATGTTCTAGAGCGCTCAGGAGACACGAATTCGGAAGGAATTCTTCAGGTTACAGTGGATTTGCCAGGTGGAAATCACACAATACTTGTGCGTGACACTCTTGCCACAGATCCCAATCCGGGTACCGATCCTGATCCCGACCCAACACCCGAAGAACCGGGAGAAGAAGATTTGGGTGCAGTGAAAGTTTTTCCCAATCCCAATAAGGGAGAATTCACGATTGTGATTGAAGACGACACGGTTACAGAGTTTCAAGTGAATATTTACGATTCGGAGGGGCGGAAGCTTTCTCAGCACCAAAAGACGAGCAACCGAACAGATATGGATTTGAGTGGTTTATCGGCAGGGATCTATTTTTTAGTCATTCATTTTTTGGATAGAACGGTGAAGAAGAAGATTGTAGTGATTTAAAATATTTAGAACCCTTTAAATGGGTTCAACGAAAAATACAAATGTTTCTTTATTCCTTCCGTCTTTCCAATCATGATATTTCCTTATCTTTAGACTTCTTAAAAAACCACATTCATGATCAAACGAAATATTGTACTAATTGCTTCAATTTTGATGATTGCAGCATGTCAAAACTCTAAACCCAAAACTTCTGTGAATCAAAATACATACTCCTTCTTTCTGGGAACCTACACCGATGGTGATTCCAAAGGAATTTACAAGTTGAAAATGGAAGCAGATGGTCATTTAAAAATGATTGGTTTGGTTGCTGAAACAGCCAATCCTTCGTTTTTGGCTTTTGCGAACAATCAAAAAACGCTTTTGTCTATCAGTGAATTGGTGAGGGATAATAATATGGGAAGTGTTGAATCTTATCAGACAGGTGATTCGTTGAAATTGATTAGTTGTAAGCCGAGTGGCGGAGCGCATCCCTGTTTTGTTACTGCAAATAATGCTGGTGTAGTACTAACAGCCAACTACACAGGAGGTAATATTGGGTACTTACAAGTTGATGAGAATGGAGAATTGTCTGATCTTTTGGATGTGCAGCAACACACCGGTTCGGGAACGGTTGTAGATCGTCAGGATCAGCCACATGCACATAGTGTTTGGTTTCAGCCCAATTCAAATCATATTATTGCTGTTGATTTGGGAACCAACGAGTTGTGGATTTCAAGCATCGATTCTGTCAGCAATCAATTTGTGCCGGCAAATCAGGCAAAAGTTTCTTTGGCTGACGGGGCAGGACCAAGGCATTTGGCTTTTCATCCCAATGGAAAAATATTTTATGTGATTAATGAGCTTGACAATACCATTACCAGTTTTTCAATTTCAGATCATGAAGAAGTTAGTATGATTGGGAATGTAAGCACTTTGCCAGCCGATTTCGATGGAGTAAGTAATCCTGCTGATATACATATCTCAAAGGACGGTAAATTTTTATACGGATCGAACCGGGGACACAACAGCATTGTTATTTTCGAAGTACAGGAAAACGGAGCTTTAAAATTGGTTGGGCACGAATCCACACGTGGCGATCATCCCCGTAATTTTAGCTTATCGCCCGACGATAAATTTCTGCTGGTTGCCAACAAAAATACCAACAATATTGTGAGTTTTAAAAGAGATTCTGTAACCGGCATGTTAACTTTCGTTGATGAAATAAAAGCACCCAGTCCGGTTTGTATTCTCTTTCAGCAATAGCTCCTGTAAAAAATAAGTTAAAACTTGAATCCTATTGGGGCGAAATAGCAGACTGTTTAGAATATCAGCTTGTATTCAGGAATGCCTTTACTATTTTGTCGGGACTGCCCGCCCAATTTGCGGAGAGTTAATCCGAAGTGGAGGATTGCCCGCCCAAAATGGTGAAGCTTCGCCCATCAATAAATATGGCTAATTCTAAGAAACCTCACCCAAAAAAGTTGAGACATGAAGTTTTTTAAAACTGAATTCCCAGTTTTAAATAACAACACGTTTAAACTCAACTAACATCAGTAAATCCGATTTTTGCAGATCAGGATAGAAAGTCAGCAAAGCGTACCATAGTTCGTCTTTCGATTTGAAGCCGTCTTTGTGTGCCTCTTCCAAACTCATTTCATCAAAGTTCTTGTACGAAACAGCGGTGATTTCAATGGGGATTGATTTTCCATGATCAAAAATTGCCGTTCCGGCGCCTAATTCGGGACATGTTTCATCGATTCGGGCCGTTTGTGTTTTACTTCCTTTAAGAACCGGAATGTAAAAATCTTCGTGAAAGTGAATTTGAGTCATGGATTTAATTGTTTTTGTAAATCAAGTTGTTGTTCGATGCAGGCACCTAAATTTTATTCGAAAACTCTTTTACCCTCTCAAAAATCAAATTCTGAATATCCGGATAGGTCAATTCTCTGGGTAGATTTTTGAAAAGTTTGACTTCTGCAATTTCCATTTCGGGTAATTTACCCAATTGCTGAATGTTGGCAAAGAAGATTCTGCCTGATTTTATTCCTCCCTGCCAATCGCAGGAATAATCGCAGACCGTGCGCAAACTAAAATGAGTAGCACCTGTTTCCTCGTACAATTCTCTTTTTGCCGCAGCTAAGGCCGATTCATCTTTTTCAATATGTCCGGCAGGCATTTCCCAGGTTTCCCTCAGGCGATGGCGCACAAATACCCATTTGTTCTGATATTGAGAACAGACAATAGAATATTTTAACTCTTCAGCGGGAACGGAGAATGCATCCAAAAATTTAACAATGGGTAGGTTCATCTTGATAACGGGAAAATAAGTTTGTGTTGCTAAATTGTAATTGATCAAAAATTAAGTGAAGATATTTATTTTTCAGCAAACAAATGAACTTATTCCGAGGTCGATTTTCCTTTGTACATTTCACTGAATGGTCCTTCAATAGGCTCCCACAATTCCACCTTATTGCCTTCCGGATCGAGTATCCATCCAAATTTACCGTATTCAAATTCCTGCATCTCACCAATAATTTCAACGCCTTCTTCTTTCAAAACTTTAAGTAGTTCAACCAGATTTTCAACACGGTAATTGAACATGAAATCTTTTTTCGAAGGCTCAAAATATTCTGTTTTTTCTTCGAAAGGACTCCAGATTGTATAAGCGGTTTCTTCTGGTTTACTGGTTTTTCGCCATTCGAACATGCCGCCGTATTCGTCAGGACACTGAATGCCCAGGTGTTTGTTGTACCATTCTCTTGTTCCTTTTGGGTCTTTCGATTTGAAAAAGATTCCCCCGATTCCTGTTACTCGTTTTTTCATGTGATATTTATAAGTTATTTCTTCCGATAATTTATAATCCCCTTTACCATTCCTCTGAAAATAAAAAGATGAAATGGATAACTCAAGGCCCAGTACAATCGTCCCATGATTCCTTTGGGGCGAAAAGTGGCTTTTTGGGAAATGAAATTTTCATTATTCTTTTTGTTTATTGTGAATTCGAGCCAGGCTTCACCGGGTAAAACCATTTCGGCATACAACAATAGCCTTCCACCATCTTTATCGGCAAGCAGAACACGCCAAAAGTCAAGAGAATCACCCATTTCAATTTCAGTAGGATGTCTGCGTCCTCTGTTTAAACCAACACCGCCAAAAAGTTTGTCGAGCAAGCCACGCAAATGCCAAAGCCAATTGCCGTAATACCAACCTCTGTCGCCGCCTAAAGCCCAAACATTCTCAATTACCTGTTCCGGATTGTTCGTGAATTTATAACGCTTGTTATCGGTATAACATCCAAAATCAGGAGGTTCAACATACTTCATTTTTTCATTGGGCAAAATACCGCTGCTCAAAGCATCTGTCCACGAAGAGATCACCATTTGCTGTTTAATTTTTCCGGTTGCCCTCTCAATGGCTTCTTTGTAGGGCATTAAAGTAATTTGCAGTGTTGAGGCCAGATTATTCGGACGGCAAATCACTTCAATTTTCATACTGTCAACCAGGTTTAAGGCCAGATTATAGGAAGTTGAAGTAATGAAATACAACCAATAGGAAGACAAGCGGGGAGTCATTACCGGAAGGGTGGTGATGATTCTTGGCAGTTTTCTAACTTCGGCGTATTGCTGCAGCATTTCTTTATAACTCAACACCTCAGAGCCTCCAATATCAAAAGTTTGGTTCAGACATTCATCGTGATCAATAACCTTGGTTAAAAAATCAATAACGTTGCGGATTGCAATGGGTTGACATTTTGTGAGTAACCATCTGGGCGCTGTCATAATGGCTAGTTTTTCAACCAAATCTCTAATAATTTCAAATGAAGCACTTCCCGAGCCAACAATAATTCCAGCTCGTAAAATGGTGTGGTAACTTTTACTTCTTTTTAGAATGTCTTCCACCAGTTTTCTTGATTCAAGGTGTTTCGATAAAATTTCTACATTTGCGATCCCACTTAAATAGATAATTTGCCGGTTTTGTGTTTTATCGATAAATTCTACAAAGTTTTGTGCGCAGGTTTTCTCCAATTTTTCAAATCCATCGGTATCATGAAGCATGGAATGAATCAAATAGTAACTCACCTCAATATCCACTGGTAGTTTTCGTAAAGATTGTAAATCCAATAAATCGGCTTCGAAGATTTTCAAATTGGGATGATCAATTTCCTGTGGTGAGAAACGTTCCTTATTACGAACACAGCAAACAACAGTATGCCCTTGCTCCAGCAGAACGGGTAGTAATCGTTTCCCTATATAACCATTGGCTCCTGTAAGTAGTATTTTCATTTAAAAATGAATTTGTAGGATTAGAAGTATCAATTTACTAAATAATAAGCTCAGTTTTTACCGATTAAAAATTTATTTATACATTTGAGCCATAACAGAACAGAACACTTGAACCGATGATACGCATGAAAGCATTTCAATTTACTCCGGACAGCAACTCTCCAATACCAAAATTTCAACAATTAATTCAAGCATTTCAGGATGCAATCAGCCAAAAAATATTCCAGCCGGGCGATGTGTTGCCCTCGGTAAATGAAATGTGCAGGGAGTGTTCTTTATCCAGAGATACTGTATTTAAGGCATATGCTGAATTAAAGAAAAGGAACGTGATTGAATCTGTTCCGAATAAAGGATATTTTGTTTCGGGCGAAATAACCAGAGTGTTTTTGTTTTTGGATACTTTTAAAGCTTACAAAGAGGTTTTGTACGATAGTTTCAGGAAAAGATTAGCAGATAATGTAATTGTGGATCTGCATTTTCATCATTACAATATTGATGTATTTAAATCTCAGATTCGAGAGAGTGTTGGCAAGTACAGCAAATACATTATCATGAATTTTGATCATCCCAAAGTGGCAGCTTGTTTGAAACAGTTGGATCCAAAGAATGTAATGATTATTGATTGGAACATTAAGGCTGCTGATCAGCATTCTCAGATCTTTCAGGACTTTGGGGAGTCTGTTCTTTCTTCTCTGCAGTCTGGTTTGGGGGAGATAAAGAAATACAAAGAGTTTAGTATGATTTATCCGGATTATACTTATCATCCATACGATACCGTTGAGTTCTTTCTGCGTTTTTGCAAACAAAACAAGATAAAACATTCCATTTATACTGATATTGATTCCATCGAGGTGAAAAAGGGCGCGGCATATTTTTCAGTTAGTGATCGGGCAATGGCTAAGATTCTGGATAAAGCAAGAGAGAAAAATCTGGAATTTGGCGTAGATATAGGACTTGTCTCTTACAATGAGACACCAATGAAAAAGTATATCGACAAAGGAATTACTGTGATTTCAACAGATTTTGATCTAATGGGCAAAAAGGTTGCAGAGTTTGTAACTACATCTGAACGAGTTTATTATTGTGTACCTACTCAACTTGTAATGAGAAAATCTTTATAGTTTTTTAAAAATGTTTTTTTATTAAAAAAACATTTTTAAATTTGCATCAGAACAGAACAGGGCAGAACGGTAAATAAAGAATAGAAAATGTATTTATTAGGATTAGATATAGGAAGTTCCTCAGTTAAAGCATCATTATTGGATGCTGAGAGCAGCAAATGTTTGGCTGCAGACTTTTTCCCAAAAAAGGAAATGGAAATTACGGCACATGAAATTGGTTGGGCCGAGCAAGATCCTGAAATGTGGTGGAGCAATCTAAAGCAGGCAATCAAAAGTGTAATGCAAACTGCAAATGTGGATGGGGAAATGGTTAAAGCCATTGGAATTTCCTATCAGATGCATGGTTTGGTTTGTGTTGATAAAGATTTGAAGCCGGTTCGTTCTTCTATTATTTGGTGCGACAGCAGAGCCGTTGAAATCGGCGAAAAAGCTTTTGCCGGTATTGGAAAAGATAAATGTTTGTCGCATCTGCTGAATTCACCAGGAAATTTTACAGCCAGTAAATTGGCTTGGGTAAAAGAGAATGAGCCTGAAATATTTGCGAAAATTCACAAAATAATGTTGCCCGGAGATTTTATTGCGATGCAGTTAACCGGAGAAACCTGCACTACTGTTTCAGGTTTGTCGGAAGGAATTTTCTGGGATTTCAAAAACAATTCGGTTTCGGAAGATGTGCTGAAGGCCTATGGTTTATCGGCTGATGTATTGCCTAAAATTGTTGATACTTTTTCGAATCAGGGACAGGTGCTTCCTGAAATTGCTAAAGAACTTGGCTTTTCAAGTAGTGCAGTAGTTTCTTATCGTGCAGGAGATCAGCCAAACAATGCATTGTCTTTAAATGTGTTGAAACCAGGTGAAGTTGCAACTACAGCAGGTACTTCGGGTGTGGTTTATGGTGTTAGCGATGAGGTGAAATTTGATCCTTATTCAAGAGTAAATTCATTTGCTCATGTGAACCATACTGAAGAGAATAACCGTCTTGGAATTTTGTTGTGCATTAACGGAACCGGAATTATGAATTCATGGTTGAATCATAATGTGGCGAAAGGATTGTCTTATGCAGAAATGAACGAAAAGGCCATGGAAATTCCTGTTGGATCAGATGGCATTACAATTCTGCCGTTTGGTAATGGTGCAGAGCGTGTTTTAAAGAATCGCGAAATAGGTGCTCAAATTTTAAATTTGAACCTGAACCGACATACTGATGCTCACATTTACAGAGCTGCGCAGGAAGGAATCGCATTTTCATTCTATTATGGAATGGAAGTAATGAAGGAAATCGGCGTACAGCCAAATGTAATTCGTGCCGGACACGCAAACATGTTTTTGAGTCCTTTGTTTCGGGAAACCTTAGCGACCGTATCGGGTGCAACCATTGAATTGTATGATACTGATGGTTCGTTGGGAGCCGCAAGAGGGGCAGGCTTTGGTGCAGGCATTTATTCTTCTTTGGAAGAGGCATTCGCAGGATTGGAGAAAATCAGTACAATCAAGCCTGACGAAAGCCTTCGTGAAGAAATGTTGAAAGCATATGATCGCTGGAACAAAGAACTGCAAAAAAATATATAGTAGATAGCTAATAAACAGATTGATAATTTAATAAGAAAGAACATCATGACTATTCTAAAAGGAGACAAAGAGTATTTTCCTGGAATTGGTAAGATTGCTTACGAAGGACCGGAATCAAAAAATCCTATGGCATATAAGTGGTACGATGAGAACCGCGTTGTTGCAGGTAAAACTATGAAAGATCACCTGCGTTTTGCAGTGGCTTACTGGCATACTTTCTGTGGTGACGGCGGAGATCCATTCGGACCTGGAACTCAAAAATTTCCTTGGGGAAATGAAGCGGATGCAATTAGTGCTGCTAAATCGAAAATGGATGCTGCTTTTGAATTTATTACAAAATTAGGAGTGCCGTTCTATTGTTTCCACGATACCGATGTTGTTGGTGATGGTACTGTTTTCGAGATTGAGAAGAGAATGACTACTATGGTTGACTATGCAAAACAAAAGCAAGCTGACTCGGGAGTTAAACTATTGTGGGGAACAGCGAATGTATTTTCGAATGCCCGTTACATGAATGGTGCTTCTACCAATCCTGATTTTAATGTAATCGCTAATGCGGGTACTCAGGTTAAAAATGCATTGGATGCTACTATTGCTTTAGGTGGTACAGGTTACGTATTCTGGGGAGGTCGTGAAGGTTATATGTCTCTTTTCAATACCGATATGAAACAAGAGTTGGATCATATGGCAAGATTCCTGACTATGGCCCGTGATTACGGTCGCAAGAATGGTTTCGAAGGAACTTTCCTTATTGAGCCTAAGCCAATGGAGCCAATGAAACACCAGTACGATTTCGATACTGCAACCGTAATGGGTTTCTTAAACAAATATGGTTTGGCTGACGATTTTAAAATGAATATCGAAGTGAATCATGCTACTTTGGCTGGTCATACTTTCGAGCACGAATTGCAGACTGCTGTTGATAACAACATGTTGGGAAGTATTGATGCAAACAAAGGTGATTACCAAAACGGATGGGATACTGATGAATTCCCAACCAGCATTTATGAAACTGTTGCAGCTATGCTGCCAATTCTTGAGAATGGCGGATTTACTCACGGAGGTATCAATTTTGATGCGAAAACCAGACGTAATTCAACAGACCTGGATGATATTTTTATTTCGCACATTGGTGGAATGGATGTTTTTGCACGCGCTTTGGTTATTGCTGATAAAATCAGAACAGAATCTCCATACCTGCAATTGAAGAAAGATCGTTACTCTTCTTTCGAATCAGGAAATGGAAAAGCATTTGCTAACGGAGACCTTTCTCTAGAAGATCTTAGAAAGATTGCAAAAGAAGTTGGGGAACCAAAACAACTAAGTGGAAAACAAGAAATGTTAGAGCAGTTAATTAACTGGTATATTTAAATAAATCTTATAAACTCCCGCAATCGAACCTGCGGGAGTTTATTCTAATTTTCAAATCCATGTCTCAAGCCCAAACCCAGGGGAGTAATTCGTTTATCTTAACCATCACCTTAGTGGCAACACTTGGGGGATTGTTGTTTGGTTACGATACTGCCGTAATTAATGGTGCTATTGAAGCACTAAAAGTATTTTTTGTTACTCCGTTAGAATCTGATCATGCTCTCGCACTGCAGGTTATTGGAGAATATAAGATTATCATTTCTTTATGTTTTGTAGTTGTTTCTTTGCTGGTTTCCAGCTTCATGTTTCGCATGTATGGAAAGAAGAAGGGAATGATATACAGTGGAATTGTAATTGTTGCAGGAATCATAGTCTGGTACACTCAGTTCTGGGTATCTGTAAACGAAATTTCTGAAAATACCTTAAATTCGATTAATGGTTTTACCATTTCGAGTGCCATTATAGGTTGTATTATTGGAGGTTCTATTGGCGGATATGTTAGTCAGAATATTGGTAGAAAAAGAGGTTTAGTCCTTGCTGCAGTTCTGTTTATTATTTCTGCAATTGGTTCGGCCATGCCTGAAATTATGAATGTTTTCGGAGCCGGAACCATCACTTCATTTATTTTTTACCGTATTATTGGTGGTATGGGTGTAGGAATAGCCTCAATGCTTTCTCCTATGTATATTGCCGAAATTGCACCTGCAAACATTCGTGGTAAATTGGTTTCATGGAATCAGTTTGCAATCATCTTTGGTATGTTGGTGGTTTATTTTGTGAATTACATTATTGCTTCAAGTGGTGATGATGGTTGGTTAAATGAAATAGGATGGAGATACATGTTTGCATCTGAAACCATTCCTGCAATTATCTTTTTGGTATTGCTGTATTTCGTTCCTGAAACTCCGCGGTTTCTAATTATGAAATCGAGAGAAGAGGAAGCAAAAACTCTTTTAAATAAAATTGTTGGTTCGGAAAAAGCTCCGGGTCTGTTAGTAGATATTAAAGAGTCATTAAAAGAAAATAACGCTCCATGGTTAACTTTTGGAGGCTTAATTATAGTTATAGGAATATTATTGTCTGTATTCCAGCAATTTGTAGGTATCAACGTGGTGTTGTACTATGCATCCGAGATTTTCAGAAATATGGGCAGCGATACCGATACTTCTTTACTTCAAACCATTTTGGTTGGGGCAATTAACCTGATCTTTACTGTATTGGCAATTTATACTGTTGATAGGTTTGGCCGTAAGCCGTTAATGATAATTGGTGGCATCGGTATGGGAATCTGTATGTTCGCATTGGGATTTGCCTTCTATTTTAATCAGTTGGGTTTGGTTGCTTTGTTCGCCATGTTAGGATATGTTGCCTTTTTTGCCATGTCTTGGGGACCGGTTACCTGGGTGTTGTTATCAGAGATTTTCCCGAACTCAATTCGTAGTGCCATGTCGATGGCAGTTGCCGCTCAGTGGATTGCAAACATGATTGTTTCATGGACTTTCCCAATGATGAATGACAACTCATGGTTGACCAATCAGTTTAATCACGGATTTACCTATTGGCTTTATGGTGCAATGGGATTATTATCAGCATTGTTCGTATGGAAAGTGGTTCCTGAAACCAAAGGAAAAACTTTGGAAGAAATGGGACGCTTGTGGAAAAAATAATTTTAAAATAGTTAGTTAGTAGTTGTACATGTTATATCCATTATCGCTAATTAATAGATAAGTTGGTGGGTTTTATTGGTTTAAGATAATGGATAATGTAAAGGATCGGCTGTGGCCGATCCTTTTTTTATTCTTGTTTAATTAAAAGCATTAGAGGATGTTGTTCTTTTCCGTATATTTGACGGCATAATCTCCAAAAGCCAAATTTCCATATTGTTTCTGATCTTGTGAAAAATCAGAAATTCAAATTAGTAGAGAATATGAGATTATTAGCCACTTGTTGGGCAATGATTTGTCTTTTTGCGTGTAGTAAAAAGAATGTTGAAAGCGAGAACAAGCTTACTGGTTACGTAAACACTTTTGTCGGGACTGATGGTCCGGGCAATACTTATCCGGGGGCAGTTGCTCCTTTTGGAATGGTTCAGTTGAGTCCTGATAACGGTTTGCCCGGATGGGACAGAATAGCAGGATATTTTTGGCCTGATTCTACTATTGCAGGATTTAGCCACACACATTTATCGGGAACCGGAGCGGGAGATCTATACGATTTGTTGTTCATGCCAATGAACAGCCGTTTTACCGAAAGTTTAACTCCTGAAGGCGATTACCGTCCGTATTCTAAATTTTCTCACGACAGAGAGGAAGCATCACCCGGATATTACAAAGTTGATTTGCTAAGCTCAGGTATTGTTGCTGAACTAACAACAACTAAACGGGTCGGGTTTCACCGTTATACTTTTCCCGAAGATGAAAAATCGCAAATTATTTTGGATTTGGGATTCAGAATGAATTGGGACAGTCCGTATGCTACACAAATTACCATCGAAAATGATTCTACCATTTCCGGATATCGTAAATCGAACGGATGGGCGAAAGATCAGCATGTGTATTTTGTAGCTCAGTTCTCCAAAGCTTTTAAAAGTGCGGATTTGTTCGAAGCCGGCAAAAAATCAGAAAACATAGAAGTAAACGGTGCAAAAACCAGGATCGTTGCCAATTTTTCCACTGCGGAAAAGGAACAAATACTGGTAAAGGTGGCTTTGTCGTCGGCTTCGGTTGAAGGAGCAAAGAAAAATTTGAAGGCTGAATTGCCGGCATGGGACTTTGATGCCACAGTTAAGAACGCCGATCGGGAATGGCAGAAAGTACTATCGCAGATTGAAATTACCGGATCGGAAGTTCAGAAGGAGATATTCTACACCAATTTGTACCATTTGTATTTGACACCATCCTTGCTTTCGGATGTAGACGGAATGCACAAAGGAGCAGATGGAAAGAATCACAAAGCCGAAGGATTTGATCGTTACGATACCTTTTCTTTGTGGGATACCTACCGCACGGCTCACCCTTTGTATACTATTTTGTGTCCGGATAAAGTTGTTGATTTTATCAAATCATTTTTGGCTCATTACGATGAAACAGGTTTGCTGCCGGTTTGGTCGCTGGCAGGAAACGAAACCAACATGATGATTGGTTACCATGCTGTACCTGTAATTGTTGATGCCTATTTCAAAGGAATTGAAATGGATGCTGAGAAAGCTTATACTGCTTGTAAAGAAGCAGCTATGGAAAAAGGCAGACAGATTGATGAGTACATGAAATTGGGGTACGTGCCTGCCGATGCCGAAGGAGAGAATTGGTCGGTTTCCAAGACACTGGAATATGCTTATGATGACTGGTGCATTGCACAGTTTGCAAAAGCTTTGAACAAGGAAGAAGATTACCAGTACTTTTTAAAGCGTGGTGAGAACTGGAAAAACTTATACGATCCAAAATCGACTTTCTTCCGCCCGAAAGATGAGCACGGAAAGTTCATTCCCAATTTTGTTGCAAAAGATTACACCAATTACTATTGTGAGAGCAATGCATGGCAGTATTTCTGGTATGTGCCACAAGATATTCCTGAATTTATCGCCACAGTGGGTAAGGATAAATTCACTGCCAAGTTGGATTCCATGTTCACCTACTATCCGGCAACGACCGACGACCTTCCTATTTTTAGTACGGGAATGATCGGTCAGTATGCACATGGCAATGAACCAAGTCATCATGTGGCATATCTTTTTAATCATATCGGTCAGCCGGAAAAAACACAGGAAATGGTTCGCCGAATAATTACTTCTCAATACACAAACAAGCCTGATGGCTATTGCGGGAATGAGGATTGCGGGCAAATGTCAGCTTGGTTGGTGATGTCGTCACTGGGGATTTACCCAACAAATCCGGCCAACGGAGTTTACGATTTAACTTCGCCTTCGGTAAGTAAGGGAGTGATTCATCTGCCAAATGGAAAAATCTTTACTATTTCTGCGGAAAACCAGGGAGAACAAAATCATTACATTCAAGCTGTTTATTTGAACGGAGAAGAATATAAGGAGTTGACAATTACACACCAACAGCTGATGCAGGGTGGTGAGTTGAAGTTTGTTTTGGGTGCCAAAAAATAATTAGTTTTACTAAAATAAGGAAAGTCATTCTTTTGCAAAAGAATGACTTTTTTTGTTTCAAACAAAAAATTGGACTGGTGAAAAAAGTCGTAAATTGGATGTTTTAGACCAACTAATAAGCAAATATATTTGTATCATCAATAAAAGACAATGCACGATGATTTTAATTCCCTTGGACAAGAACAGCAGTATTCCATTATTTCAGCAAATAATCGACCAGCTGATTTTAATGATAGAAAAGGGCAATTTGAGGGAAGGAGATAAACTTCCGTCAACGCGGGCTTTTTCTGAAAAATTGGGTGTGAACCGAACCACTATTTGCAGGGCTTACGATGAGTTGTGGGCTTTAGGATATACGGAGAGCAAACAAGGCGGATATTCTACCATTCGCAAAAGAGACAGGAAAGTGGTGGTAACACCTAAACTGAATGCAGATTTATTCGATTGGAATTCGCATGTTTCAGCGGGATATTTGCAGTTGGAAAACAGAATGAATCAGCTGAAGATGAATGAGAATTTAAATTCGATTGATTTTCGGCGATTGGCTCCGGATAAAGATTGTATGCCTGTTGAATTGTTTCGGAAATGTGCCAATCAGATTATGCTCGACCAGGGAAGTACCGTATTTCAGTATGGCGATCCCGCTGGTTATTTGTCTTTGCGGGACAGTATTGCAAAACAAATGCAATTTCATTCTGTATCTGTGCAAACCGAAGAGGTTTTGTTAACGAATGGGGCTCAAAATGCATTGGATTTGGTCTTTCGCATGCTCCTTAATCCAAAAGATAAAATTGCAATTGGAATGCCGGGCTATGCCGCACTCATTCCCTTACTCAAATTGTATCAGGCAGATATAATTCCCATAACAATTAAGGAGGATGGGTTGGATCTGGAAGAACTTGAAAAGGCAATGATCAGTGAAAATTTGAAAGCTGTTTACACCATGCCTAATTTTCAGAATCCAACGGGCATATCAACAAGCCAGACGCACAGAGAAAAGCTCCTGCATTTGTGTGAAAGGCATTTTGTACCGCTTCTGGAAGATGGTTTCGAGGAGGAAATGAAATACTTTGGAAAGAATATACTTCCCATCAAATCGATGGATTCGAAAGGAATTGTGATTTATATCGGAACATTTTCAAAAATATTGTTTCCAGGATTACGGGTAGGTTGGATTGCAGCAGAAAAGAGGGTGATTGAGAAGCTAACGAGAATAAAAAAGGCAGGAGAATTATCGGGAGATCAGTTAAATCAAGCGATTTTAAATTTGTTTTATGAGAAAGGATATTTCGATCAGCATGTGAAAAAAATGCATCGTGTATACCGAAAAAGAATGCAGATAACTCATAAAGCACTTAGCAGATTTATTCCGGCGTATGTGAAATATACCAAACCTCAGGGAGGATATACCATTTGGTTTGAAGTACCGGCAGAAGGCAAATCGGAAGAGGATTTTATGGAATTATTGGCTAATAAGGGTGTATTGGTATCGCCGGGCAGCCATTTTTTCACGAAAGCAAGTGAGAGTGTGAATTTTAGAATATCGATTTCCTGTGTGAATGAAGAAGAGATATGGACAGGAATTGAACGGATAGGATTAATCTTAAAAAATGAATGAAATGATGGAGTTTAGTAATTCGTATGCAGATGTCGCCAGAGCAGAGTCGTATGCAACACTGGAGTTTCCCAATACTTACTATTTGGCTTATCGGGATTTACCCAGAATTATTGCAGGCAGATGCAAGGGGAGAAAAGCTATGGATTTTGGTTGCGGAACCGGTCGCTCGACACGTTTTTTGAAAGATCTTAATTTCGATGTTGTAGGGGTGGATATTTCAGCTAAAATGATTGAACAGGCCGGGCAGATTGATTCTATGGGGGATTACCGCCTGATTCAGGAAGCGGATTTTACCGATTTCCAGAAAAATATATTTGATTTGGTGCTGTGTGTTTTCACTTTTGATAATATTCCAACCGGGAAGGATAAGCTGAAGAATTTGATTGAGTTAAAGCAATTGCTCAATTATACCGGAAAAATTGTGATGGTGGTTTCGAATCCTGAAATTTATAGTAACGAGTGGGCTTCTTTCTCGACCAGGGAATTTCCTGATAACTGGAAGAAAAAAAGTGGAGAAAGGGTTTTGATAAGCATGACTGATGTTCCGGATAAGCGACCGGTTGAAGATGTGATGTTTTCGCAGGAGTGTTATCGGAAATTATTCCGAAGGGCAGGTTTAAAAGTTACTGTTCATCATCAACCCCTGGGGAACTATAACGAAGGTATTAAATGGCTTAACGAAACAAGAATTGCCCCTTGGTCGATTTATGTATTGGAGGAAGATCGGGAATTTCATCCATTCAGATACCTTCACCGTTTATAGCGTTTTTTTTGCATTCCAATACTTCCGGCAGCAGAAAACCATTATCTTTAACACGCTTAAATCAGAAAACCATGTTAATGAAAAATTATTTCTTCTTATTGCTTGTTTTACTGGCATTTGGATGCACAAAACAAGAACAGTCTCAAAAATTCATAACTTACAATTTGCGCTATAACAATCCCGGTGATGGAGTGAATTGTTGGGACGCAAGAAAAGCCAATGTTGTTGGTTTGATTACTAAATATCAACCTGATGTTTTTGGAACACAGGAAGGTTTGAACGGTCAGATCACTTATTTGGACAGTGCATTAACGGATTATTCTTATGTTGGAGTTGGGCGCGATGATGGAAAACAAAAAGGCGAGTATTGCGCTGTTTTTTACAAGACTGCAAAATATGAAGTAGTTAAGCAGGCAACTTTTTGGCTGTCGGAAACTCCGGAAGAAGTATCGGTAGGATGGGATGCTGCTTTGGAACGTATTTGTACCTATTTGCTTTTGGAAAACAAACAAAGCGGGGAGCGGTTTTATGTTTTTAATACTCATTTCGATCATATCGGTGAGTTGGCCCGACTCAACAGTTCTAAATTGATTTACAGTAAAATTACCGAGCACAATCCAGAGAAATATCCTTGTGTTTTAATGGGCGATTTGAATCTGACTCCCGAAACTGCGCCAATTCAATATTTGAGTGAGGTATTGGATGAAACAAAAAGTTTGGCCGGCGAAAATTGCTCCGGACCACAAGGGACTTTTAATGCATTTAAACACACCGAGCCGGTTACCGATCGCATCGATTACATATTTATCAGCAAAGGTGATGGGGTGGTAAATCAGTTCAAAATTATTGATGATCAGATAGAGGAGCGGTATCCTTCGGATCACCTGCCTGTTTTTGTTGAAGTAGTATTGTAAAAATTACTGTAGATAAAGAACCCCTCAGACTTTCAGCTCTGAGGGGTTTTATATTTTTATTTCAGCAATATTGGTAAGCTAATAAAGGCCGTTTTTAGTAAGATCCTCAATTGTTTTTATGAGAATCTGCGACTTAATCTGAAGGTGGTAAGCTTTGGATTTTGCTTTAAAAGTATCTATCCAATACAAGATTTTCACGTTCACAGTATTTGCTGCAAGTTCATCAATAACGATCACGGGTTTTTTATCACCGCTCAGAACCTCAGGAATTTCTGCTAAAATATTATTAATAATCTCCGAAACCTTTTTAAAGTCGACTTTGTAATCCAGTTTGATTGCTATTTCATATCGTAAAAAACCATCAATTGTATAATTGAATAACGGAGATTTTATAATTTGAGAATTCGGGATGAATACATCTTTGCCATCCAGTGTTTTAAGTATGCTTTCCCGAAGATTAAGCTCATTCACGTAACCAATTGTCCCACCAGTCTCAATTAGATCGCCTACTTTAAACGGGCTTTTAAATGCCATTAATATTCCGGAAAGAAAATTTTCACCAATATCTTTAAAGGCAAAACCAATTATAAATGTAGTGATTCCGGCACCAGCCATAATGTTTTTAGCAATTCCTCCCAGTCCTATGATATGAAGAAAAAAAACAAATCCGGTTATGCCGATCATAAAAGCAACAACTTTACCTAAAAAATTAGCGAGTAAGGGATTTTTTGTTTTAGGCTTAATTCTTTTAGTTACGATTTTCTTTATTAGCAGCGAAACCATTATAAACAGGAACAATATGATTCCTCCCAATCCAATTTTGGGCAGTAATTCTATTGTTTTGTTTGATATTTCCTGTAATTCGATCATGTTTGCTATGATTTAATTTAAAAAGTAAAATGAGATCTTTAAAAAGAATTTAAATGATCAGTCTCACGCCACCCAAATCTTCCACTTTATAAAGAAAATGATCTCCCGGTGATGCAATGAACATGAAGTTGATGGGAACTTTCCATTTGTCCGATAGTTCTTTAATTAGTTCCGGACCAAATTTTCCTTCAACAATTAAGGCTTCCACATCAATTTCCGGATACTCTTCGTCGATGATTGCAACCATTTTCTCAAAACTGCTTATAAACTGCGATTCATCTACGTTGGAAGGAGTGGCCACATGAACTATTTTCAGGTTTTTAGTGTGTTCGTTGTTTTTAATATATAACATTACCTTATTTAATACGGCTATATTATCGCGTTTTGTAAAGTAGACGAATTGCTGGGCGTTAATTGAATTAATAACATTATTTAGGTGAGAACTGATTTGCAGAAACCAGTTTTTAATGTAATTGAAAATGTAAATGGAGACACCTAATAAGGCTCTTAATATAGCAACCCGGTTCAACATTACAGAAATAAAAATAATAGCAGGAATAAAGTAGCTTAAAAATACACTCACATTCGAAGGTGCATTTTCATTCTGAGGTTCCATCAGAATATTTCCAACAAGAGCAACTATTACTGCGGTAATGGCAACAAAAACACTCAGCCATTTTGCTGTTTCCGGGCGTGGGAGTTTGGCTCTGCGAACCTTTAGCAGGATATTACCAAATCCGAAAAGAAACATAACCGATAGAAATGAAATGGTATAAACTCCGGCTAAAACCCCAACATTACCATTGGTAATCAGCAGAACAGAAACAGAAAGGATAAAGAACATGACAATGATTCGGTATGAACTGCCTCTCTTGTTTTTTCGCAAGAAAAATTGGGGTAGAATTCGATCCAAAGTCATTCGTTCAAGCAATCCTGAAACACCAATGTAAGAAGTTAAAACAGCTCCGCTCAATACCAAAACAGCATCAAGGGAAACGAGTGTTGACAGCCATTCTCCGGCTGATAAACTACCCATGTGGGACAATAGAGTTGTTGAGTATTCTGATCTTATTTCGGGAATAGGAACCAAGCTTAGTGCAAGGAATGCCATTAATGGGTTGATGATACTTACCACAACCCACATGTTTAAAAGTGTTTTCCGGAAAACTCCCGGTTGTTGTTCTTCTACAAAATTCGCAGAACTTTCGAATCCGGATATACCCAGCATAGAAGCAGAGAACCCCAAAAATATAGCCATGGTAATACTTCCTCCTATAGGCATGTTCCAGTTTTCGATGAATTGGGAAAATCCATTTTGAAACAAATAGATGAATATAAATAAAGCCAGTATGGACAATGAAAAAAGATGGAAAATAAAGATACCGGTTGCCACCTTCGCAGATTCTGTAATCCCGGAAATGGTGAGGATGGCAAAAACCAATAGGAGACCAACCGTAGCCATCATAATTGGCAATTGAGTAAATACATGATGAAAGTAATGCATTGCTTCGTTTGCAGATATTACCGCAGTGGCCATGTACGAAAGTATAGTTAGGGTTGCAGCCAATGAAGCCGTTGATTTGCTTGTGGTATTTAGCAATGCATTGTAGGCGCCTCCGTTTAAAGGAAGTGCACCAACTACTTCTCCGTAAATTTTCCGGAAAAGAAACAGAACCACAGCTACAATAAGCAGGGTGATCCATGCATACTGGCCTGCAAAGCCAATAGATAGGGCGGATACATAGAGTACAGAAGAGCTGATGTCATTTCCGCAAATAGCGGTTGAGGCCAAAACGCCAAGTTTTTTCTTGTTCATATTTTTTTGTAAAATTTGAGCGATCAGTTGGGTGTATTTTTTAAAATTAACCGATTCGTACAATTTATCGGAATTAAAACAATAAATCAATTTTGAATAAAAATTGAAAGTACATAAAATTTAAGACTAAACATATATAGGGAAATATAGTTTTATTACCCTTTAACCTGTCGGCACTTTGTTCACAATACTATTTCAAATTGCGTTTACGATCTTTACTTCGTTACGGTAGCCTCAGGAAGGGAAGGTGCTGTTTGTGCGGGTTTATTCTTTTTTTAATCACCTCAACCCCGGCCCTTCTCCTCATGGAGAAAGGAGTATTCCATATTCAAATTCCACACACAAGGAAGCTGTGTTCTCCTCTCCTGAAGGAGAGGGATAGGATGAGGTTCTTTGCATTGCGTTTGTACTTCGTTTGGAGTTATAGGGATTAACACCCTTTTCATTGGCACTTTGTTCACAATCTTTGATTTACTTCTTAATCACCCCTTCGCCTGTCGGCACTTCCCCTCAGGAAGGGAAGATTCAGTTTGTGAACGATTCTCCCTTTTTTAAGGGGAGATGTCCGAAGGACAGAGGGGTGCTTAGGTTTATAATCAAACTATTGCCTGGGAAAGCAAATATTTGTGTATAAAGAGTAGCTGAAGGAGAGGGATAGGGTGAGGTTCTTTGCATTGCGTTGCTTCGTTCGGGATGAAGCACAGAGGGCTTGCATTCTATTGCAAAACACTCTAGTGCGAAACCAACACACCAACCAATATTCCCACGCCAACACCAGCTATTCCGGTCAATACCTTCTGTCCGGTGGCATTCCATTTTTCTTTGCGGATCAGCTCATTGGCACGATCGAGGTTTTGCATCGAAGTATCGAGAGATTGTTGTGAGTACTGCAATGTTTTTTGCGTGCTTTCCAACGATTTTTGAGTGTATTCGATAAAATCGAGAGTGGTTTTTTCGCCTTGCCTGCAGTTGGCCAATAGTTTGCTGTACGATAATTCGTGCTCCTCCAAACGGGTTTCGTAAGCCTTAAGCAGATTTTTGCATTCTATATTATCATCTTCCAAAGTGGCTTTGTGGATGCTCTTGTAAAACTGGTATCTCGTTTTATTAATCAGATACATGGTATCGCAAACTACAACCAATGTATCGCCAACCACAAGCTGCAAAGGCGATTGGTTCGAGGTGCAATACTGAAGTGGAGACTTTTTTAGGCCCACGTGCTCCTGAGCGCCGGCAGTACAGCTAAATGCTAAAGTAATCAGCAATAGTAGAGTGTTCTTCATAATTCGAATGTGTTGGCATATTTTTGCAGTTCTTTTTTCATTTCTTCTTTTTTCAGAATCTGCTCTTTTAAAACTTTCAGTTCTTCCTTATTTCTTGTACCTCGTTGCTGTTCTTCCAACTCGAGAATATCGCGTTCGTTTTTCAGAATTTTCAGCTCATTTTCGGTAAACTCCAGTTTGTTAAGTACGAAACTTAGGGATTGCTGTGCTTTGCTGATGCTGTCTTTTAAAACAGACAGTTCTTTGTTTACCTGATTGATGGTATTTTGGGTTTCTTTTAGTTTGCTGTTGCCCGATACTACAAAGTAGAGCACCACTACCACTAAAATAGTGAGCACAAGAGTAAGGGCATTTTTAAATTTTTCCATAAAGAGTGGGGGATTGGTGTATACTATTTTGTGAAGTAGTTTTGGGTTAATAAGGTTTTGTCAATTGCCTGGTGTTGCTTTTATTGATGGGAATAATCATGAACTTTAAAGAGGTAGTCATTATACCAATTCATTATTTAGAATATCCGCTAATTCATAATATGCACGAAAAGAGTTATTGCCATTCATAGGTCTTGGTCTGTTTCTTAATTCAATTGTGTTTTCTGATAGAATGAAGACCTGTTTTTCGTCATTGGGAAGTTCTGACCAAATATTATTTTCAAGTAAGTGGTTTGCATATCCTTGAACTCTATTTCGGTAGCTTATATCGTAGTTTTCATCTTTTAAAAAGGTGTCAAAATCAGTATTGAAATTTAAAATAATTATATCTTCCACTTTGTATAGTTTTTCCATGACACCTCCACCATTTTTTCTGAAAGTCATATAAAGAGGTTTGTGTTTTATAATGTATCTGTCACGGTTTGGACATTCATATATTTTTAAATTGTCAATGGCTTGACGCGACCAGTCTTTGGTAGGTATTGAAAAAACTTCTTTTTCGTAGAATTTCATGGTTCCATTAATATTTGTTAGGAAATTAAAATAGTCATCAAGCAAGGTTTCTTTGTTAGGTTTAACTTGATATAATGCTTGTATTATATCGCTCCACGTAATTGAAATTAGGTTTTCATGATTAGTGAAACTAGGAAGCTTGGTAAGTGTAATACCATAACATTCTTTTTTGAACTCTTCAAGTTCTACAAATGCTTTGGTAGATATGTAATTTTCAATTTGCTGGTTTGTCTGATGAACAGATGTCCCCTTGTTGATACTCTTTGCTTCTATTAGTAACACTTTAAAAGGCTTACCATCTATGTAAAATCTTAATACAATGTCTGCGCGGTATTTATTTTCAGTACTTGATATTAATTCACAATTAACAAGTAAACGATCGATTTGATTCAGATCAATTTCACCTATTTTTGATTTAATATATTTAATTTCTAGAAATGCTTTTAGAGCTGTTTCAGATTTCGATAATAAAAGGCCTAGACCTTTTGTTTGCTGTGTTTCTTTGTCTCCAGATATCAAATCAAAATAGCTTGATTTAATTGAGCTATAGAGTCTAAAGGTTCTTTTCATATTATTGTATTTATTTTCCAAATTTACACATAGGGACATTTATGGTTTGCAAATAATATGTGTTTCAGCACTGACCTCATTACAACTAGAAATTAAGGAAGAAACAAACCAAAGTATTTGAATTACCTCGTTCTTTTCCTTAAAGGATTCATTTTTTTTAAGCTTTTCTAGTCTATCGGTTAATTCTTTTTTAGAAATGAAATTAATAACTAGGTAAACACATTTTGTTAAATTTGGATAAGATTTTAAGTCTTGGAAATATTGTATTGAATCATTTACAGAAGTACCTTTTCTAAGTCGATTTATATTTGTAATGGTTTTATTTAAAGCATACTTTTTATTCCAAGATTTTTTTTTCATTGCCCACTGATTGTCCGATGGCATAAGGTTACCTAGGTTTTTTTGAGCTTGCCCTACAATATCTTGGAAAGCAGATGCTGAAAAATTCGACTCTTTATATTTCGAATGAAAAAAGGAAATATTATCATCAGATAATCCAATATGATCTGCCCATTCATTACCTAAATCATCACATAGAAAAAAGGTGTAAGCAGGAAGAAATTCACTTTCAACAAACTCAAAAATTGAACCTATAGAAAAATTGGTTGATGTTTTGGTTACTTGACCTTTTTCACTTTTCACATTTGAAAGTGTAATATTTGGTTTAAATACTCTTAAGAAGGACTCTGTGTTACCAAGTAGACGACTGTCTCTAAATAATTTTCTATGGCTATAGATTAAATCAACTCGATCAAAATTGATAATAAAACTACTAGAACGATTAAAGTAATCTAAAACTGAAAGTTCTGTTTCATCAGTTAGTTTAATTCTAAGATCATTAAGTTTTTTAGAACGTAATGAAATTGATTTTGAATTTATTGCTAGTGATAAGTCATTTGTAATGGGAGATTCAACTTTAAAATATGGATTGCCATTATTGTTAATCTCTTTAACTTCCATAAGTCGTTTGAGATTGTTTAATACTCTAATTATATTAATTTCTTTCTCTCTGTTATCTTTGACCAATTTGATAGAATCAATCCTACTTGCTTCAAAATCATTATTCAATTTTGTGAGAAGTAATAGAATTGCAATTGGTTTTAGTGTTGATTTCTCTTTTTCAAAATCCAATGGAGTTGCAAAAGAGGATAAGAAATTTTCCGAGGCTTTAAATTTTTCAATTTTATTAATAATAATATCGGACCACTTTATGAAATAATCTAGATTGTTTTTCTTTCCAAATTTATTAATTCTGGAAGAATTTAAGGAAACCGATATTTTGTCATCGTCGTTACTTAGTCTAATATTACTAGGGATATAGCTATGTAATCCAAATGAAGAAACATTTTCTTTTAAATCAACAGCTTCGATACTTTTATGCCTAATTGCATTGTCTGAGATATTCATATTGTTCATGGATATTTTCTCAAAGGCAGTTGTGTTTTCAATGAATAAGGATGATATTATCTTATAATCTAATGGGAATATTTTTTGATTTAATTCTTTTATCCCAGAAATATTTCTTTTAGATATTGCTAAATATTTACCAAAATCAACAATCACTATATAGGCTAATTTTATTTCTTCCCAATCGGCAGTCTCTTCTTCAATGAATGTAGGTTTCTTTGGATATTTAAAGACACATATTGAATATTCCACATTTTTTTTCCCAATGGAGTAACTAATCTTTATTTGTTTTAATAAATATTTTCCGATTTTATCTGATGATGCATCTCTGAAAGTATCTTTAATTAATTTTATAGAAAGTAGATTAGGATTAATCTTTTTGTAGAAATATGCATTTTCATTTAAGATTAAATTATCAATTAACTCTTTTTGTGTCATAGTTAAGGGGTTAAATTTAATATTCCTTGAATGTATATTTATAGCAATTATATTTTAATGTGTTCAACGAATAATATTATTCTAGTTTAGACATTTTAACAATTTTTTCTGCTACCTCAACAAGATCTTTAAGACCGGGAGTTACTACCTTTTCTTCTTTTCCTTTTTCTCTTTTTCTTAATGGATCTTTATGAATTTCTTCAAGTGCAGTTTTAATGTAATGCACGTACTCTTGATTGTCTTCTGAACCGTTTTTCTTTAGTTGCTCAGAGAATCCCACGATTGCTTTAGATAGAACCATTTTATATGCATAATCTTCAATAATATTTTTCTGTTTTGTATATTGGTTGGCACAAAATACAGCTCCAATAATTGGAAGTGGTAATAATGAAATTCGGCCAATGATAATCCCTATTTCATTTGAGGAATTTTCTAAAACCCAAAGACCTAGAAGAATTGTCATTATAAGACAAATCATTGAGCCAGCTATCCAACCTCCAAATATCCAATAGTTGTTCGCTTTTCCGTAATGTTCTTGAAAGGCAGCGCTTATACCTTCTGCTGTTTTGTAGTTTAAAGCTTTTTTTGCTGAGTTTATTAAGGAAGTAGCCTCATTTAGAATTGAGACTCTTTCTTTTTCATAGTCTTGAAGCTTTTGGTTATTTTCAGCTGTATTTTGTTCTAATTCGTTAAGTCTTTTGTCTCTTTCTTGTACTCTGTTGGCAAAAGAGGTAATTAGTTTTTCATTTGATTTACATTCAGATAAAGAATCCGTAGATTTTCTGAAATTTTCTTCAGAAGCCTCTTTAAGGCTTAAAATATCTTGGTTTGTTTCACCAAGTATTGCGACATTTTCAATTAGAGCATCTCTTTGTTGTTCAATCTCAGATAATCCTATTTCGATTTTCTCTAAGTTTTCACTACTTGCTTCAAATTTTTCTTCAATTGCTGTTTTATTTACCTTAATCTCTTCTTGAATTTCTTTAATTCCAAAAAGCTCCTCTTGAACTTGTAATTTTAACTTTAATACTTCTTCAATTTCTTGTTCAAATTCGATTTGACGTTCGGAAAAACTTCTAACATTATAATTTCTTAATAATACTTTTAAAGCTTCGAATTGAGCGATGTAATTTGCAGGATTATTAAAATGGGTATCTATTCTTGTTAAATATTGAATAATAGTGTTGCGTTCAGCATGGGTAGAAAATTTAACAAATTTATTAGGCCATTTGGTTAAACATGAAATATCTGTCAGTAAAGCATCCACTCCTCCAAGAACTCCCTTAAATGTGTATTCATTTTCGCCTCCGTATGTTGTTGTGGCATATTGGGATTTACTAATCGTTTTTATTTTTTCTCTAATATTGTCTCTTAATGTTCGAATCTGAGTAACAGTTCCTAGTTCCATTGCATGTGAGGTTTAGAATTATTTATTATAATGTTTAAGTTTTAAAATCAGATTATTCATTTTACCTAGTTAAGAAACAAAACACCAACCTCCCTAAATATGTAAAAAGCCATTAGTGTTTATTTTATGCGATCCCCAAGGTAAGCATAAAAATAAAAGCACAAGTGGTTTTGTTTATTAGAATCAGTCCTGATAATTGTTTGCCGGTTAAATGGTGGGTTTCGCTTGTGGTAAGTGTTTGCCACTATTCCTAAGAAAAGGCGCAATTGTTTTATCCGGAAGAATAGGCTTGTTAGTCATTATTTTCGTGCTGTTTGTTATATTTTTTTTGATTTCCCCTCTTATTTGTTGGTTCGGTATCCGTTTAACCGTAAAAACAAAATAAATGCAATTTTTTTCATCCTTCCCAAAGGTGCATGTTTACTTGATTTTTTGCAAAAATACGACATAATAGTTGGTGTGGATTTGAAAAAACTTGTATTAAAATTAATATTGTTCAATTATTATTTTCTAACTTAGAAACCGTTTTGTTAAGGAGAATGACTCGGCCGAGGCATTTAGTTTCATAAAAAGGAAGTGTAGAAGAAGTTGGGGGAGGATGGAGCCAGCAAGCATCGTCAGCGAAGGGTATATTTTTGTGCTTAAATTGAGGAATGCCCATGTTTAAAGGGTTTTCGTAATGGCAATATTGTCCTCGCTTTGGAGCGGAGGTGTTTTGAGCATAATAATAGTGTCATTTGCAGACTGCGAAGGCGTTTTTTTTATTGTAAAAGTATTATCGCTTTGGAGCGGAGGTATTATTGGCATAAAAAAGGTGGTTTTTACTGGTGCGAATGCCTTTTTTCCAATCCAAAAGCTGTTTCGCAGCAATGCGAAGGGGGTTTCGAAATGAAAATGGAGTCATCTGCTTGGTGCGAAGATACTTTCGACATACTGATACCTGCTTCGCTTTGGAGCGAGAGCATTATCGTCCTAAAAATGGGGCAATGGAACAAATGCGAAGTGAGTATTGTGTATTGATTTACTGTCTTCGCCAATTAAATTGAAGGTTTTTATCGAATTTTAAAGTATAAGAAAATGAAAATTGAGGGTTTTAGTATAAGTAGATTCAGAAATGCTGAATTTGTATCGTTGGGAAGTGATGTAGTTGCAATTACCAAATCGTACGATTGGGTAGGGCTTGGTATTCCTGGTTTTTATACTCGGGTTGAAACCAGTTTGAATAATTTGGTGGTTCAGTTGAATAAACTGAATACGACAACAGAAACTGCCGGAGCGGGTCTTGCCGACAAGCAGTTTAACAATGCATGGAGGGCTTTAAAGTACATTTGTTTGTGTTACGAGCTGCATCCGAATGAGGATAAGCGCAAGGCTGCTGCTGTTTTAATCAATTTGAGTAAAACGCATGGCTACAATTTGCATCAGGAGAGTTTGCAGGAACAAAATGCAAAAGCAAAAATGTTTTTAGCCGATTGCGAAAATGTAGAGGAAGCAAAATTGGCAATACAGCAATTGGGAATTAAAGATATTGTTGATAATGTGCAAATAGCCTTGGATGCGCTTGTTTTGATTCTTGATGAACGAAACAGTAAAAATGCGGATCAGAAACGTGAGAACGACACCAAATTATTTCGTAAGGAACTTACTGAAAGTTTAGATGGAATGTTTAAATATATGGAATCTATGTCGGGTTTGGTTTCGGGTGGCGAACTGGATACTATGATTAAAAAAATTAATGAGAGCATTCTGAAATTGGAAATGTCGCAAAATATGAGAGGCCGCCGCAAATCGGAAGAACTTGCCGAAACAGAATAGATTTTTTGGTTTTTAATATTGCAATATGGTTTGATTAATTGCAATGTCCCCCTTACAGATGGTTAGCTGTTTGGGGGATTTTTTTTGAGACACTTTAACCCAGGTACTTCTCCTTGAGGAGAAGCTTCATGTCGATTTTGATTTACTTCTTAATCACCCATAGCCTGTCGGCACTTCCCCTCAAAAAGGGAAGACTTTGTTTGTGAACGATTCTCCCATTTTAAGGGGAGATGTCCGAAGGACAGAGGGGTGTGTTTTGTTTGCCGATTGATTTACTTCTTAATCACCCCATCGCCTGTCGGCACTTCCCTCAAAAAGGGAAGACTTTGTTTGTATGGGTTTCTTCTGTCCGAAAGACAGAGGGGTGTGTTTTGTTTTCCGATTTTGATTTGCTTCTTAATCACCCCATCGCCTGTCGGCACTTCCCCTCAAAAAGGGAAGATTTTGTTTGTATGGGTTTCTTGTTTTTAATCACCTCAACCCCGGTACTTTTCTTAAGGAGAAGGGAGTGTTCCACATTCAAATTTCCTGCATTGGGAAGCTGTGTTCTCCTCTCCAGAAGGAGAGGGATAGGGTGAGGTTCTTTGTATTGCGTCCGCATTTCGTTTGGAATTATTGGGATTGGTACCTTTTCATCGGCACTTTGTTCACAATATTATTTCAAATTGCGTTCACAATCTTCACTGCGTTACGGTACCCTCAAAAAGGGAAGACTTTGTTTGTGAACGATTCTCTCATTTTAAGTGGAGATGTCCGAAGAACAGAGGGGTGTGTTTTGTTTGCCGTATTTAAGAATTAGCAATCTTACAATTCCATTACCATCTCAAACTGTTTGCCACTAGCTAAAATTGAGTTTGATTTCAGGAATTCCGTAATCGATCCGCACGCTGTTTCTGTATTTAGGCATTTTATAGAGTCGTGCTGATTCAATTTCACCATTTCTTTAAGAAGCAGACTGCCAATGCCTTTTCGTCTGTTTTTTGGCTCAACTGCTATTTGGGTAATGTCGCCCGATTTTGCTTCGAAAATACCATAAGCCAATAGTTGCTCTTCTTTAAAAACTCCCAGTAATTTAAAATTATCCGGCTTTCTTGATATCGCTTCGAAGCTATTTTGCCAGGATGGCGTAAAGTCGCAAAAAGAGCTCAATGTTTCTGCTTGTGATAAATCGATGGTTTCAATCTTAAAATTTGCAGGTGCGCTTTTAGAGTTTAATTTTAGTTCTTCATTTTTCTGAACGAAATAGTTGAACTCACGGCTCACACAAAAGCCTAGCTTTTTATATACTGATATTGCTTTTGTATTGTGCTGCAATACCTCCAGCAAGTATTTCGAAATACCGGCCTCTTTTAAAAATGGAATTGAGTAATTGAATATTTTGCCTGCCAATCCTTGTCCCCGATATTCTTTGATTGTTCCGGTTCCCGTATCGTAGGCCATTTTAGTTCCGTTAAAGGAACCGATTCCATTGCAGGTAAAAGCGACTAACTTATTTTCATCAAATGCACCAAAGGATAGTTCAGGAACGAATCCTCTGCGGTGCAGCATGGTTTCTAATTCACCACTGTCCAATTGTATTTCATAATCGTTAAATGCCAGGCTAAAAGCTCCGAAAAGCTCAGGAAAAGGAACTCCTGCTAAAGATTTTATTGTAATCATGATCAGCTTACTTGTTTTGAATGAAGTTTAAATCCGAATTTATCAAAAGCTCAATGATTAACAAAACATGCAGTATAATTAATTGGCGGAATATTCTTTGCTGTTTCTAATTTTGATTTGTTATGAATAGCCATTTGATAGATTGGTTGTTATTATCTGCAGTTTTTATATTGTACAAAGAGATAAAAAGCTGTAACTTAAGTCTTATTCACCTAAAACTGGTTGTTATGAAAAAAATATTACTATTTGTTGCTATGGTACTGTTTTGTGGAATAGGCATGGCACAGCAGGAACGGTTTCTGGTTTTTGAATTTATGAAAGTTTCCAACGATAAGGAAACAAATTATTGGGAGACAGAAACTTTTTGGGAAAAAATACATGCTGAACGGGTTAAAAGCGGAGAAATTAAAGGCTGGGATTTATGGTCATTAAAACCTGGTGGAACAGAACAGGGTTATCAGTATGTAACAGTGACTATCTACGACGATCCGGTAAAAGCTTTATCGGATGGGGATGTGTGGGGTGCAGCTAAAAAGGCTTATCCTGATATGTCGGATGAAGAGTTAAGGAAAGCATTACAGGATGGTGAGAAATCGAGGGAACTTAGTAAAAGAATGTTTTTAAAAGTAATTAAGACCACCGACGATAATTTTAAGATGGATATAGGAACTGTAATGAGAATGAACTTTATGGAGGCAACTAATGGTAAAACAAATGAGTATGAGAAGGCTGAGATAAATCTTTTTCTTCCAATGCATCAGGAAAGAGTAGAAGCCGGAACCATGAGTCATTGGGCTTTGGCAAGAGTTCTGATGCCTTCGGGCAGTAAAGTTCCGACCACTCACATGACTTTTGATATGTTTAAAGATTATCTTCATTATTTTGATGCCTATGGCCGCAATGAAGTATTTAATGTTGATGCCGAAACACAAATGAAAATAGATGAAGCAGTAAAAACAAGAGATCTGAATTGGACTTATTTGGGAACCTTGAAGAAAACTGTGAAATAGATGATATAGAATTAATCATAGGAGGCTGTCCAAAAAGTAGGATTTCAATAATTGGGTGTCATGTTGAACTTGTCGAAACATCTCATTTTAAATGAGTAGATTCTTCGTCCCGATTCATCGGGATCAGAATGACAGATGTTCTTTCTTTTTGGACAGCTTCTTATTTTTTCAAAAAAATAGCTCAGGAGCGAAAATTGGTTTTCATCTTTAATTTGTATTCATTATTACATACCAGTCCCATTCGTTTGGATCTCCAACACCAACACTGGGTGTGTATCGGAAAATACCAATCTTTTTACCACTCTTAAGATATCTGGATACAATTGATAAATGATTAACTGCATTCCAAATGGAATCAAGTGGATATTCAACTCCTTCTTCCGGGAAAATGATTTGAAATTCATCATCGGCAGGTTTTTCAACCGGAATATCCAAGGTGGCAAACTGTGAGGGATAATAGAACCATCTTGGAATTTTAAATGTCCGGTTCCATTCCAAACTATCGATCCATCAAAAATTAACTCATTACCTGGTTCATAAAACAAACTAATATTCCCAAAATCTCCAGGAGAGTCGTAATCTGCACCAATTGGAATTGTATCAGCATCTGAATATTCGGCATGCAGAAAGAGCTCCGTGCCTTGCTCAAATTCGTAATTTGTGTAGTCAACCTGCAGCAATAAAATACTCTGCTTGTGCTCGTGAAAATAAACATCATCCGAATCGTCTAAACAACTCGTCATTAATCCTAGTAATACAAAAAATATCCATCTCTTCATCATTACAAATTTTAAAATTACCAGTTTAATCACCACAAAAATAATGCCTTATCGAACCAAGAAGTGGGTAAAGCATTACATGATGGTGCGAAATTGGGGGAACTTAGTAAAAGAATGTTTTTAAAAGTAATTAAGACCACCGACGATAATTTTAAGATGGATATAGGAACCCATGAGTCATTGGGCTTTGGCAAGAGTTCTGATGCCTTCGGGCAGTAAAGTTCCGACCACTCACATGACTTTTGATATGTTTAAAGATTATCTTCATTATTTTGATGCCTATGGCCGCAATGAAGTATTTAATGTTGATGCCGAAACACAAATGAAAATAGATGAAGCAGTAAAAACAAGAGATCTGAATCGGACTTATTTGGGAACCTTGAAGAAAACTGTGAAATAGACAATGTTATGCTGACAATAAAAGAGTATTTCTGTTTGGAAATGCTCTTTTATTGTTGATATAATTAGCCTATACAATATTGTCTGGTTTCTCAGTTTGTTTTCTTAGCATTCGCCAATGGATTCCGTTTTTGAGTGTTTTTGCATACCTTCTACTATATTTTCCAGTTTTTCAGTTGGTTTCAGATCCAGCTTTTTTCTTAGGCGATAGCGGGCTGTATTTACACTTGAGGGTGAAATCATGAGGATTCCTGCCATTTCGCGGGTTGTTAAGCCAAGCTTGATAAGAATAAATATCATGATCTCATTTCGTGATAGAAAAGGATATTTGCTTTTAAGATTACTAATGAAGTGAGGGTTTTTTCGGGTGAACAAGAATAGGTAGTCGTCCCAATCTTCTTCAGTACTTAGTTTAGAGCTGAGCAGACATTCTATTTCGTTAAATTCAGAATTGTTTGGGGCGATGAGTTGATTCTGTTTTAGTTTTGCATTTAGCTCTTCAATAATAATCTCCTTGGCTTGAATTAAGTCTTTTGAATTCGATATTGCTGATTTGTGTTTCTTTGTTTCCTTCTCCAATTCTTTTTTTGCCAATTCATTTTTATTGATTTCCTTATGAAATCGTTTCGTTTTTCGTTTCAGATACAGAAAAAGGAATCCTGTAAGGAGGAGACATAATGAAATGTAGAAGAGTCGAAGTGAAAAAATTCGATTAAACAGACGCTTGTTTTCTTTTGTAAGCAGCTCTTTTTCCTTTTTTGCCAGCAGCATAGCAAAATCACTATCTTTCTTATACAAAGCCAGGGTTTGATCCCGTTCACGAATTTTTGAATTAATTTTATCTGTCTCGGCAAGATAAAAATAGGCACTGTCAGGCTGCTGCAATTTTTTATAAATTATTGAAAGACTTTTTGCTGCACTGGCGCGTTCGTAAAGCCGTTTCATCGATTTATAGTTTCTCCAACTGCTAAGAATATATTTTTTTGCCGGCAAAAGACTATCCATTGCCATGTAGCACTTACCTATGGTGAGTTTACTTAAATTGGCCGTCGGAATTATATTGAATTTGTTTGCTAAACATTGAGCTTTTATGGCATGTTTTAATGCTTTGTCTGGTTCCGAATCAAATTTTAAAATATTTTCTGCTTTGTAAATGAGATAAGTGGCTATAAACTTTTGGTCTTGGCAATTGGCAAGTAAATTTTCTGTAGCGGCCAAATAATACAAACTTGAATCCTTTTCGTTGTTTAACATGAAATTAATGGCGAGATCAAGATTTACTTCAGCAACTTTGGCTTTTAGTCCTAAACTTTGATTGCAATTCAATGATTTTTTGTAATACTTTTTGGCATCCTTATAGTTATTCCATTTTGCCATGAGATTTCCCAGCTGCAGATAACCTATTGCAATTCCTATGCTGTCTTTTCTGTTGTGAAATATTTCAATTCCATCATAAAGTAAAGATACCCCGGCTCGTAAATCACCAATGTGCTCGTAGCATTTACCTAAATTGGTATTTATATAGGAAATCATATTGGTGTCGTCCTGTTCTTGTGCAAGAGTCAGGGCCTTTTTATAATTGATAATTGCTTTGTCATACCTGCCTTTTGATGTGTACAAAACACCTAAGTAGGCTAAGTCCTGAAAGTTGTCTTTCCAATTCGTACTGTTTTGACTAATTTCTACGGCTTTTAATAAATAGTTTTCCGCCTTTATTAAATCAGAATTTTGATTGTAAAGAAAAGCGATATTGGAGTAATAGGCTCGTTTGATGTTATCCGATACGTTCTGGTTTTTTTCAATGAGTGAATTGAAAAGTTCAATTCCTTCCGACATTTTGGAGGCATACCAATAACAGTAAGTCATTTGTTTCAAAACGCCTTTGCAATATTCTCCAATGTGTTTGTTTTCCTCTTCAGCAAGTATTTTCATTGAATGATCGTATGCTTTCTGATAAAGGTCTATGGCTTTTGGATATTCATGAAGGCGTTGGTAACACTTAGCTTGTAGATATAGACCCTGTACAATTTCATCTTTTTTCTTCAGTTTTTCAGCCAATTCAAAAATAGTATCTGTCTTTTTTACAGCCTCTAAATACATTTGCTTCGAAAACAGACCAGAGCCCCAGTAAAGAGTTGATTTAAGAAGGGCAATAGAGTCGTTTAATGCAATGGCCTGCTCGTGGCATCGAGAGGCATAATAAATAATCGTATCTCCATTTTCACCATAGCCAAATGTCTCAGCTATTTTCAAATTTGTTCGAAGTTGTTCTGTTCCGTATTGTGTTTTAGAAATAAGGATCAGTGAATCGATTTTTGGCTGTGTATATCCCGAAATAGAAATGAGAAACAGGAGGAGTGAGAGGATTTTTTTTGCTGTCATAAATAAAAATAATGTAAAGGGTAGTCAAATGTAAAAAATAAGATGAAATCTGGCAATGTTGAATATGTGTTAATGGAGTGTTTCATAACAGGCTGTAATTAAGATAGTAAATCAAAAAGGATGTAAATGTCTATTGTAATGTCTATTGGTGTTGTTTCTCACTTATAGGGGGATTGTTCATATTTGCGATGCTTGCAGCAGATACTTTGAGATTATGATGAAGGCTTTGTTTCAGTAAACAGGAATCGGAATAATATAGGCACATTATTGTAAAAGCAATGTGATTAAGCTTGAATGATTTTAATGTTGCCTGCAGCTTATTTTTTTTGAAAAAGATACTTAAAATCAATTTATAATAATTATTAAATTTTTAATGTAATGAAGAAAAATCTACTCGTTTTACTTAGCTTGATTTTGATTCCTGTATTGGGAAATTCTCAATCGTTTAAAGGGAAAGATAAAGTGAGTTTCTTTCAAGCTCCTGCAGAAAAGGTGAAATTTTCATCTGCAAATGTATTTTTATCAACAGATAAAGCTTTACAGGAAGCTAAAAGAGAAACATCAAAAGCAAAAGTATCTAAGTTTGGTTCAAAATTAGGTGGTTTTGGTGCGGCAATGGCTGGTGCAGTTAATAAAACCATCGATAAAGCTGCTGAAATCAACAAAATGATAGATGCAATTAAAGATGAAGAAGGCAGATTTGCAGTATGGAATTTTGTTCCTGCATACATTAAGTATGACATGAACAGTGTAAAAGAGAAAGTAAATGTTGAAATTTTTGTTCTTTCAGAGACACCTAAAACTGAGATGGGAACAGAGGAAAGAATGCCAACTTCACCAGACAAAGAAGGGTATTATCTTGTTCCTTGGAGTGTAAACTGCAGATATCAGGTGACATCAGCCCGGGGAGAGGTAATTTATGAGGATAATTTAGGTTTGGTTTCCGGTAAAACCAAAACTAAAAAATACACACCCGCGGCACCGGCAAAACTGGGAAGTATTTCCCAGGCACCTGCTAATGATGCTCTTTCAGTTTCAGATGAGATTGGTGTGAACGAAGCTTACAAAAGAGTTCATAAAGAAGTATTCTCACATTTTGGATTTGGTCAGTTTACTGTGGCTGCAAAACTGGGAAGTATTAAGGAAATTAAAGAATTGAATAAACTTACCAAGCCAACTGTTGCTTTATTCGAAAATAAGAAGGGTTTATTGCTTAATAAAGATGAGAAAGCAACATTAGCGGACTATATTAAGGTTTTAGAGCCAAATATCAGCAAATGCTCTGATAAGACAAGATGGGTTGCATACCACAATTTATCTTTGTGTTACGCATGGATGGAAAATGTTGAAAAATCTCAGGAGTACCTGAAGAAGTATGCCGGCGAAATAGAGGATACCTTCGGGAAAATTAAAGTTTTCAATCAATTGGTTAAAGGGGAGCTATCTAAAGAGCAACGTGTTGCTGCCAAAGCGGAATATGGATCTATAGCTATCGGTACCAAGGATATGAAGAAATATTCGAACTACAAAGACATTGAGAGTTTTGTAAATTTTTATCCAAAAGGGGCAAATGCATATCCGGCTTTATTGACTACTATCAACAGAAACTTGTCGCAGTTTGTAGATTTTTATGCACACAACGATTTGCTGTGTCAGTTGTTCGAGCTTGATTACCCATTTCAATTCCTTCCTTTACAGGACTTTACCGGATTGCCAAAAACCATGACTGGACAAATAACTAAAGAAGGTGATGAACCAGTTGATTTTACCGTGAAGTTTGATAGCAAACGCAGAGTGAAAAAATTGGAAGCCAGCCAAATTGGTATTGCAGAGGATGGATCAAAAGACAAAATTATTACCCGTGATATCAAGCCTGTTTATAACGAAGCGGGAAAATATGCCTATATGGAAGTAAACGCAGGAATGTTTGCAGAATATTATGGCAAGACTACTTCCTATACAAAGATTGATGAAATCAGCGATCCTTTGGTTGGAGCTACTCATGGTGCAGCCAATAATATCACCAAAAATATCGGCTTTATGGGAGGCAAAGTAAGCGAGGAAGATGTGCAATTGATGGTTGATCTTGAGGGGAAAGTTTACTTTACAGGAAAGTCGGCTTTACCACGGGTAAATGCCATTTTCAAGGATCTTTTAAATGCGAATGGATTTGTTCCTAAAAGACCAAAAACCACAACAGAATTCGAAACGATTGCTTCAATTAACGAAGATGGTGTCTTTACTGAATGGAACTGGAATGGTACAACCCATACTCATTTAGCTGGTTCGAAAGGGGTTGGACAACAAAATATCAATGCAGATAAAATGATTAGAGACATGAAATTTTCTTCAGTTGATGATCATGGCAATCCTGTGAAAATTCATTACGATTTAGATTTAGCAGGTAAGTTATCGATGAACGAGAGAATGAGTTTCAAAGGTTTTATGAATTATGCATTCCTTGCTGGAGCCGGTCCTCAGGTTAGTTCTGATAATTTTACTATTGATACCGGTATGGATTGGGATTGTGAGTTTGTTTATGATGCCCAAGGCAACTGGACAGAGATGAAAGTTGGTCCTTATAAAGCAACCAGAACTTTTAAATATTAATACAATTCAAGTGTTGGGCAGATCGTAAAGGTCTGTCCAATTATTTTATTCTAAAATAGAATTCTAATGGTAAGAGACTTATTTAAACAGTTTACCGGATTTCTTTTTGCCTTTTTTTTACTGTTCTCTACGCAGGTTTCGGCACAATTGGTAAATGTAATTTCAACCTCGGCAGAAGACGAGTTAATTAAAAAGTATAATTTCTTTTCAATGGTTGAAGTTGAATCAGACATAGCAGTTGGACAAGAATGTGTTAAGGTAAAAAATATATCAGATTTGCCTCTTTTGTTTTTTAAAGAGGCAATGTTTACTCCCAATCGTGCAATCGAAGTTCATTTTATGGATGCAAATAGTGAGAATATGGTATTGGAGCACAACAAAAGTGAAGATGATATCTTTTTCGTGAAATGCAGATTTGTGGTAGGAGAGTATTCAAAATCATGGTTTGTGCTTCTTGATGATCATGCTGTTGTGTTGGAAAATTGTGCAACTCATAAATATTTAGGACTTACTGAAAAAGGAGATTTTTATCCTGTAAATGAGGTGAGGGATGCCTCACGTTTCGAATTAATACATCACTTTTAATTTGTAAAATATGAAAAAGACATTACTATTTTTGAGTCTGATCCTGTTTTGTGGTGTGTCAATCGCTCAGGAGATATTTGCTCCGGCTTTTAAGATGACTAAAGAACCTCTTTTGCGGCCTAAGATTTACATTGAACCTGCTGCAGTAAGCGGGGATGATATCCCTTTCGATATTGATACTTTACTGAAAAGTAAATTCGAATCAGGTAATTGGATTAATTCTCCAAGAGGTAAAGGTTTGCGCATAGAAAAGCACTGGAGAGATATGAAAATCTATTCGTTGGCAACAAGTAAAGAAGAGGCGGATGTAATTCTACAACCACGATTGAATTACACAGCTAAATCAGAAAAAATTGACACCTGGCTGCATGAATTTAAAGGAAGAGGTGGAGTGAAAATTCCATTTAAAGAGGTTCGTGCAACAAATTCGCTTGATGTTAATATAGTTCTTGATTTGAAGTATAAAGATAAGTCTACTTCTTCTGATACAATTTCATACGAAACGAAATCGGTATTGAAGAAAGGGAAAAAACTGATATCCATTGAAGAGATGAATGAGAAATTAGTGAAACAAATTGGCTCAAAATTGTACTACTTACAGCACTTTGCCGAATGTGATATGATTTGCTACCGTTTTCCTAAACTTAAGATAAAAGATAAAGAACTAAAGAATGATATAAAAACCATTCAAACTTTGTTGAATGAGGCCAGGTTAAGCGATGTGGCCAATATCTACCGAAAAATTATTGATAAAGAACCTTCACCAGAAGCCCATTTATGCTTGGGTATTTGTTATGAATTGGCAGGAGATATCAAAAAGGCAGAAGCAGAGTTTAAACACAAAATAGATTTTCATATTAAAACGAGAATGAAATCTAATAATCAGATATATGATTATTTTCAATCAATAGGTATCACCTTAAAAGGAGTTGAGATTTAGTATAACATTATTGTATTTTAGTTAGAAAGAAATCCCGTTAATAGTATTGGCACTATAGCGGGATTTGCTTTTTTTCTTATATTCTGTTTATGTAAAAGCGAGTATAAATGTGAATTTGACTAATACTGAAATTTCAACAGTCAACTTAGCATTCTAAATTTAGTTGATTTCCATTTTGTTCTGCTTTTTTATCAAAATATATTCCTACTAATATTCCTATTGCCAAACCAAGTATCATGCCCATACCATTATTATCAAATGAGGCAGAAAACGCCACTCCCAGAGCCACACCAATAGCCATGTAAAGGCTTTTGTAATGGTTTTTTGTTACCAGATTAAGTTCTTTTTCAATTAGTCTCAGAGTTTTATAATGTACTTTTCTCAGAAGTCTGACCAGTTTTTGATCTGTTTCTGAAAATGAATTAATCGCGGCAATATCAGTATTAACAGCGTTTTGGATATTTTCCGGTATTTCTCTTTTATTCAACTCATCAATCAAAACCTGTAACTTATGATATGCTTTTGTAAGCTTTATATTTTGCTCATTATTAGCTCTTTCTTCTATTTTTTGTATTGTCATGCCCGTAAAATTAAAATTATGATTTTGAATGAGAATCAGGCTCTCAATTCTTCAATATCTGCAATTAGTTCATCCAGCTTTCTAAATACCTGGCCATAAATCAGGCTCACATCAAAATTGTAAATTCGATCGCCAAAGTAGGCTAGTAAACCTGTAATAATTACAACTGGAATTGTCCATAGTACCGGTATGTTATTTATGAGATAAATTTGATTGGGTCTTTCTAATATCCCTTTAAATGTTTCCTGAATATCCTGCGAAAACCAAAAACCCAATACCATAAAAAGGAAAAATAAAGGGTAATAATATCTGGCTAGTTTTCTGTTAACTGCAAGTTGTTCTTTCATCCAGTCATCGAATGATTTCAAATATTGGTAGCTGTTTACATTTTTATCAATTTTAAACAGGCCTTTCATTAATTTTCTGTTGACCAGTAAAATAGCATTTAAAATGAAAAAATATCCTATACCCATAACAGGGATTCCGACAACACCGGAAGCAATCAAAATTACGAATGAACCTATAAATAATGCATTCAGGTTTATTCTGAACATTCTTTTGAATTTATCGATAATGTGTTTGGATTTTTGATTGTACAAGTCATTTAGTTTTGGGGCTACCAATGCATCGCTTTCTAAAAAACCTTCTTTCCAAATTGTTTCAATTGACTTTTCCATCTAATATTTTTTTTAGCCGTTCTTTAATTCTTTTAACCCGCACACCAATATTGTTCGGATTTGTACCAATAATTTCTGCTATTTCCTGATAGGATTTTTCCTCCAGATAAAGTAAAATGACCGCCCTGTCTACCTCTGATAATTGCTTGATCGCAGTATAGAGATGATTAAGGGACTCATCGTCAAAGGTCCGGTTGTCTTCAGCTGCCACGTCTGGTAATTGATCTGAAGTAACATGATGCTTGCTGTTTTTCTTCAGTAAGGTCAGGCAAACATTCAAGGTCAATCGATAGATCCATGTTGACCATTCCGATTGTCCTCTAAAATTTTCATTACTTCTCCATATCTGTAAACAAACCTCTTGGTAGTAATCTTCGAAATCTTCCTGTGTATTCGTATATGCCCGGCATATCTTAATGATAATGGCAGCATATGGAAGAATCGATGATGTGTAAAAATCGTTACTCACTATTGTTTTTTCTTAATTAGTGGTAGAAATATAAGATTATTACACCCAAAAGAAGATTTTTTTTTAATGTGACATTAGGATTTGCTTTATTACCGGTTTGGTAATTGTTTATTCCTTTAAACAACAAATGCTTAAACCGATTAAAATCAGTTTAAGCATTGTGTGTTATTGGTGATCCGGTGTTGATTATTTTATTACCGGTACAATGGTAAAGCTGTAATGATATACTTTATCTGCATAATATAGATATGGATTGTGAGGTTTTGCACCCCAGCTGTTATCACCGCCAAGTCCCATCATTTTGTGGTCGATGTGAACTTCTACAAATTCGTGCTCTTTTACGTCAGCAGTCGTGCGTCCAAGTTTCTCCGTTCCCGGATCAAAATCAGACGTAGTGTAGTGCAGTGCATTGAATTCAATAGGTTCACTGTCGGCAATTATTTTTACTCCCAAGCCTGATTGATTGGTTAGGCTTAACCAGCGAACGTCTGTTTTATGTCCGTTTTCCTGTGGTCGGTTGTATGGAAAATATTGATCAGCTGCATTCGATTGATACAATCCAATAAACGATGCGGTATTTCTGTCGATATAATTTTCCTGAGGTCCGCGGCCATAATAGGTAAGATTATTAAATTCCTTTGGCAGTTTAAACTGTAAACCAATACGAGGAATTTCCGGTAACTTTTCCCGTTTAGCTTCAAGGCTATAGTTTACATCAATTTTACCATCTCCGTAAATTGTATAAGTAAGTTCTATTGAACCTTTAATACTTGGCAGTTGTAATTTTGCATGAACAGAAACTTCCGATTCAGAGATTTGTTTCGATGTAAATTCCTGAAGACTTGCATCATTCATAGCCTGTTTCCAAATTTCACATCGCTCCGGCATTTTGTTTCCGAAATCATTATCGGTAGGAGCACGCCAAAAGTCCGGTGCTAACCGGTCTTCTATTAATTGGTAACCATTTAATTTGTAGGAAGTAACAGCGCCCGATTTTTTTGAGAAAGAAGCTGTAAAGTCCTTGCCGGAAAGGCTTAACTGATCTGCATTCTCTTGAATTGAAATCAGATCAGCAGAAACCAAATGATCTTCCGGGGCTTTAAATTCACTGATAGCAAATTGTTCAGAAGCAACAACATGACCGAATGGTATTAGTTCGGTTTCCTTTACCTGCAAAGCAAACAGGTTGATGAAATATTCTGTTCCTTCGCTTTGATTAAAATCACCCAAATCGAGTTTAAATTCTTTTTCAGATTGAGGCGCAACTCCTGCAGGGGTAAATTCTCCAGACTTTTGAACAATACCATTAGCCAGCAATTCCCAGTGAATTTGGTAGTCATTCAAATTTTTGAAGAATTGATCGTTTGAAACTTTAATAAGTCCTTCAGAAAGATTAACGGCTTTAAAATTAATGTTTTGATATACTTTCTTTACTTCGTACAAAGCGGGATGCGGGGTTAAATCAGGATCCACCACACCATTTAAACAAAAATTACCGTCATTATACATCCATTTTGGCTCAAAATGACCGCCATATGCCCAAAACCGCTCTCCGTTTTCAGTGTACTTTGCAATTCCCTGATCCATCCAATCCCAAATAAAACCACCTTGCATTTGTCGGTTTTTACGAACCAAATCCCAATACTCCTTAAAGTTGCCGTTGCTGTTTCCCATGGCATGAGAATATTCACACCAAATAAAAGGACGTTCCGAATCTGTACCAATCCATCTTTTCTCTACACTTTCAATTGAACGGTACATGTCACCAATAATATCGGTATGTCTTTCTTTTACGTCGGTCATTTTTTCAGCACGTTCGTAATGTACTGGTCGGTTACCATCAATTTCATTAATCTTTTTATAACAAGCCAGAAAATTAGGCCCTGTTCCGGCTTCGTTTCCCATGCTCCAAACAATTACCGAAGGATGGTTTTTATCTCTTTCCACCATATTTGAAGTTCGTTCTACATGAGCCGATTCCCATTCCGGATTATTTGCTAAAGTATTCTTTGGCTCGTAACCCATTCCGTGCGATTCAATATTGGCTTCATCATACAAATAAATTCCATATTCATCGCACAGTTCATACCAAAGCGGATCATTCGGATAATGGCAGGTACGAACCGCATTGATATTAAATTTTTTCATGGTTCGGATATCGTCCAGCATATTTTTTCTGTTAACAACATGTCCAAAATAAGGATTGTGTTCGTGTCTGTTAACACCTTTTAACAGGATTGGAGTTCCATTTACCAATAATTGTCCGTCTTTAATTTCGCTGGTTCTAAAACCAATTTTAATCGAAGTGGCTTCTACTATTGCATTTTCTTTATTCCTTAAAGTTAGCAGCAAGGTATATAAATTTGGTTCTTCGGCCGACCATTTTTTCACATTGGGAATTTCACCTGTAAATGAAATCTTCTTAGTCTGATTTTTCATGCTGAATTCAGATTGATCAGTCAGAATTTCATTTCCTTCACGATCCAGAATTGTATATTTAAAATGATATACACCAGTATTTTTTCTTGAATAGCTTCCTATTTCGGTATCTAAGTTAAATACCCCATTTTTGTAATTTTCATCAAGTAATGCCTTGGCATAAAAATCAGTAATGTGCGTTTTGGGGCGATAATATAAATTTACATCCCGTTGAATGCCGGTTAATCTCCAAAAATCCTGATCTTCCAGGTAACTGCCGTCGGTAAATTTAAACACCTGAACAGCCAATTTGTTTCTGCCATCCTTTAAATAAGGTGTGATGTTGAATTCGGCAGGTAGTTTAGAGCCTTGGCTGTAACCAACCTTTTTACCATTTATCCAAATATAAAAGCCTGATTTTACAGAGCCGAACTGAATATAAGTCTCTTTGTTTTTCCAATTTACTGAAGGCGTAAAATAACATATGTATGAACCCGTTGCGTTGATTGAATCTGTAATAAATGGTGGATTCTTTTCAAATGGATAATCGGCATTGGTATAGTTGGCAAATCCATAATTGTACATTTCCCAGTTTCCCGGAACCGAAATCTCATCCCAATCGTTGTCATTAAAATCTTCCCGATAAAATTCTAAATTTCTTTTGCCTGCACTTTTGCTGTATTGAAATTTCCATTTTCCATTTAAGCACTGAATAGTTTCCTCTTTTGAAGGATCGGCGGCTAAAGCTTTCTCTTGGGAAGAGTATGATAAAAATGTAGAATGAGCCTTTTCTCTGTTTTTCTGAAATACATGTGGGTTTTCCCAATCGTTCTGACTAAATGAGCTTTGGCATAAGAGTACAAGCCAAATGATGGCAACGAAATGTTTCATTTCTTTTGGTTTTTTAGATGATCAACTAAATAGGAATATGATAGCTTTCAATACCTACCTGTGGTGGCTGGTAGGTATTCAAAAGTAAGCCGTCCCGAATTTATTAAAAACGTCAGGATAAACAAAATAATTGAGGCGCTAAAAACACCAGAGACTGATTCTTAAATGCCATTTGAATTTAGTTCAGTATCTTCTTTTACTGTAATTGAGGATTTCTCGCTTTAATTGAGAAAATCAGTAAAATGACGGCGTAGGCGACTCCAGCGTATCCAGCTATGCTATAGCTTCCGGTTAATGTGAATATTCTACTGAAGAAAAGGGGCGCCATTGCACTTGAAAATACAACTAAGGACATTGATAGTCCGCTAATCGCACCCAAATGTTTTCGCCCGTAAAAGCGAGGCCATGTAATTGCTACTAAAACTGAATACAAGCCACCCATAATACCATTTCCCAGTATTAATACATAGTAGCCAATTTCAGATCCTAAAATTGCAATCCCTAAACTTGACAACAAACATCCAAGTAGAAAAATAATCAGAAGCTTTTGCATTTTTATGTAATCACTTAGAAGATTACCTAAAATTGCAGAAACAATAGAAATGATGGAAGCAGGAACAAATACACTTAAAGCTTTTTGTTCCGAATATCCACATGATTCGAAGATGGATATGACATTAAAGGTGAAACCGGTAATGAAAAATGCATTAAAACTTAAGCCAAAAGTAAACAGCCAAAATACCCATGTGCTTCGTGCTTCTTTTAGAGTATATTGTTTTTTAGTTTGAAATGTAGGATTGCTTTTGTGTTTTGGTTCAATAATTTTTCCATCAGGAATTAAACCACATTCTTCAGGATTATCCCGGTAAAAGATAAATGCGAAAATAACAAACAGAAAAGTAAGTACTGCCAAAATCTGGTAGGTGATACTCCAGTTAAAGCGGGTAATAAGCAGTGCTATAAAAAGCGGAGATACGGCAAATCCAAAAGATTGAATCGCACTGGAAAGACTATTTGCCAGTCCTCTTCGCTGGTCGAACCATTTCATGATCAGGTTTCGTGAGGCCAAGGTTAGTACTCCTTGTCCCGAGAATCGTAAGAAGAAGAATAACAAAGAGATCAGAACAAATGAAGCTGTTGAGAACTCAATACTGACAAAGTTTGATAACGACCCGGATAAAAGATCAGAATAGGAAAATAGTATTAATGTTACGGCTAATCCTAAGGCAGCGATCATTGCTGTGAAACGGGCACCAAATTTATCGTAAATTTTACCTGCATATGTTAAGAAAAGAGAACTCGCCACAGTACCAATCAAATAGGCTGAACTCAATGCATCACGACTTAATTTCAACGAATCGATTAAGTAATTGGTAAACACCGAAACGCCCATTGTTTGCCCGGGAATACTACTGATTATACCTATGGTACCTGCAATCATACAAATCCATCCGTAAAAAAACGGAATTTTTGCCGGAGCAAACGGGAAGTTCGGATTTCTTTTCAAACCAATAAATTTAAATAGATGTAGTATGTATTCTTTTTGATAGTAGAGAATACTTTTATGAGACTGTAAAATTAAGCATTTTGAATTTATATCTTATGTGATCTAATTTAAAATAATATTAAATGTTTTAGTGATATATGTAAATACCTCTTAATCTTTTATTTGTTGTTTGATGTTACCCATTCCAGAACATCACCAAATCGATAATTTTCCAAATAAGCAAAGTGTTTTTCCTGTTTCAATTTTAAACGGGTGAAAATAGGTGTGTTGATGCCACATAAAAATTTTGCAAGCAGTTCATCAGTTAACAGATCACCAAATTTATTGATGGCAGTTTCACACAATTCTATATAATTATACTCAGGCAGACTTTTTAGCTGGTGGGATTTTGCAATTTTCACAGGACCGGAACTGCATACCGAGCAGTGCCCGCATTTTTCCCATTCGGGATATTCACCAAAATAGTTGGCCATATTTTTACTGATGCAGGTTTCCGATTCAAACAGACTTAGCATTTCCCGAATTCTGTTGACTTCAACTGCTTCTTTCTTTTTAAAACTGTCGTAAAGATCTTGCGCCACAGTATCGATATCAAAATCCGGATTTGTTACGGCAAAAACATCTACCATTAGTTTTGCTTCCAAATTGATTAATTTCTTAGCATCAAAATATTCCAAAGCAGAAACAATTCTATTTCTATCTGTCGGATAATTTTGGCTGATGGTGTCGAAATTTACTGTGATCCATTTTCTGGCTTTTTCAGAATGATCGAAAATGGCCTGAATAAATTTCTTTCGCTCTCCCTGGAACTTTTCTACGATACTTTTTTCGTCGTTGTTTAAGCTAAATCTATAGTCTGCAAAATAGCTGTATTGAGGTTTGATAATTCCTCGTATCTCCATGTAAACCAGCAGGGTTTTAATTGGCAGAATACGGATATTGCTATGTGCCGGAAGTGTGTTTAGCTTAATTTCCCAGCTTGTTTTAGCCTTTTTTATGCGACTGAGAATTTCTTTTATGCCTGATAGGGCAGGAGTGTCTCCAAATATGAAATTCTCAAGCACATTAACATTGTCATGATTTGCCAAAACAATACAATCTGATTTTTTACCATCGCGGCCTGCCCGTCCAATTTCCTGAGAATAATTTTCTGTCGATTTTGGAAGATCGTAATGAATCACATAACGAATGTTCGATTTATCGATTCCCATTCCAAAAGCAATTGTTGCAACCACACAATTTACTTTATCGGCCATAAATTGATTTTGGATTTCTTCACGGTCTTCACTTTTCAATCCTGCATGATATGCCTTGGCCGTTATTCCTTTCGAGGATAATATACCTGCAACTACCTCTGCAGTTTTTTGTTGGGTTACATACACAATTCCACATTCATTTTTTCGGGGAAGCAGTAATGAAAGTAATTTATTGTTTTTTTCAGATTGAATAACCGGGACAACGTTCACATCTAAGTTTGATCGGTAAAATCCTGTAACTGTTACATTCTCTTTGGCAATGGCAAACTTTTTAGTCATGTCTTCAATAACCTTGGGAGTTGCAGTTGCGGTAAGCAAAAGTACTTGTTTGGCACGAAAAGTATCACGATAATTTGGCAGCTTTAAATAATCCGGTCTAAAATTGTGACCCCATTCCGAGATGCAATGAGCTTCATCAATTACCAGTAAGGAGATTGGAATGTCTTTAAGAAATCTGCGAAAGCGTTCATTTTTAAAACGTTCGACTGATATCATTAAGATTTTGTGTTGTTTGGCACGGATGCCATTCATGATATCCTGTTCTTCTTCTTTCGAGAGAGATGAATCGATTCGGACTGCAGATATATTTTTCGATTGCAGAAAATCTATTTGATCTTTTATTAAAGCCAGTAAAGGGGAAACCACCACCGTAAGTTCCGTGAGTTGGAGAGCAGGAAGTTGGTAACAAAGAGATTTCCCCGATCCGGTTGGGAAGATAGCTATTGCTGATTTTCCTTCCAGTATGGTAGAAATAACCTCTTTTTGTCCTGGTTTAAAATCAGAAAATCCAAAATTGTCTTGTAAAAGATTGTGTAACATATTATGCAATTGTATGTTGAAAAAAAAGTACATGAATACACATAAATTGTGCATTTATATCATGGATAAAAGCTCATAGATTTGTAATGAATATCGAAATTAATCAAATAAATATATTTATGGAAAATTTAGGAAAACTAATTTTACGACTATCAGTTGGTGGTTTGATGTTGTTTCATGGGGTGCAGAAATTATTGGATGGTATTGGCGGAGTAAAATTCTTGATCGTTAAAACAGGTTTGCCCGAAATGCTTTCGTACGGAGTTTATCTGGGAGAGTTAATTGCACCACTTCTTTTATTATTAGGTACATACACAAGAGTTTCGGGATTGTTAATTGCCCTGACAATGCTCGTATCTATTCCTGCAGCTCACCCCGAAGGTATTTTTCATTTGAATGAGTACGGAGGATTGGGAATTGAATTAAATGCATTGTATTTATTTGGAGGACTCGCCATAATGCTGTTGGGATCAGGAAAATATCGTCTGATTAAGCAAAGTGGATTTTGGAAAGAATAAGCGAATTCGTTGAATTAAGTAATAATAGCCTTGTATGTCCGGATATACAAGGTTATATTTTTTGATCTTAACAGACAATTTCGTTAATTTGCATCGCAAGCGATATAAATAATAAATATGGACAATTTAGCTAACAAAGAGTTCAATCCTCTCAAACTTGAGAATCAATTGTGCTTTACGATATATGCAGCCTCTCGACTCATGACAAGACAATATCAGCCTTATCTTGATCAGCTCGGAATTACCTATCCTCAGTATTTGGTGTTTTTGGTTCTATGGGAGAAAGACGGGATTGGTGTTAACGAAATTGGATGCAAATTGTATTTGAATACAAATACGTTGACGCCGCTTTTGAAACGAATGGAACAGCTTTCTTTTATTAAAAGAACAAAGTGTTGCCAAGATGAAAGAAAGGTTCGCATTTATCTTTCAGAAAAAGGAAAGAATCTAAAAGAAGAAGCTAAAAATATACCCTTGGAAATGGCAAAATCGCTTAACTGCAGTGCTGGGAAAGCCATGTGTTTAAAAAATGAATTGGAAATATTAATTCATCAAATGCTTAAATAGAGCATGTGTTTTTCTTGCTAAAATCACATCCGTTTTTGATTCATATCCGTTTGCACTCACACATGAAGTTTAGTAGATGTTAAAATTCATTACCAGTTTACTTAGAAGAGAACAAAAATATTCCGAAGTTGGGAAAAAGCTGCTAAAGCTTGCTTTTCCGATTATCGGCTCGTTTCTTTTGCATATGACCTATAATCTTACCGATATGATTTGGGTGGGATATTTGGGAAGTGGAGCTGTGGCATCAGTTGGTTCTGCAGGTTTCTTTCTACAGTTGGGTTGGGCAATGGCTTCCATTGTAACAGTAGGTGCAAATATAAAAATCGCACATTCGGTGGGTGCCGAAAATATGAATGCGGCAGGAAGATATTCAACCGCTGGATTATGGGGAATTGGTGGTATTGCCATTCTATTTACTTCCGTATTTTTAGCCATTCCGGAACAATTTATTGGCTTTTTTCAAATGAAAGATGTTCATGTTAATGAAATGGCCGTTTCATATTTGGTGATAAGTTCCTTTGGGATTATTATCAGTTTTGTGAACCTTTTGTTCATCAGTATTTTTAATGCTCATGGTAAAACAAAAATCTCCTTTAAGGCCAGTATTATTGGAACTTTGGTGAATATTGTACTTGATCCATTATTGATTTTTGTATTTAATCTGGGAGTTGAAGGAGCTGCAATAGCGACAATAATTGGTAGAACATGCAGCCTGATGTATTTCTATTTTGTCTATCAAAAATTTGACACCATTTATTTCAAAGGCCTGTTGCCGTATGCAACTAAATTAAAAAGTTTATTTGAGGTTGGAATGCCTGCTGCGGTGCAGCGAATTTCTTTTTCGGTGATATACATTTTTCTTGCCAGAATCATTGCAGATTGGGGACCAAATGCGATAGCTGTTCAGAAAATTGGTGTTCAAATTGAGTCGATTACATTTATGATTGTTGGAGGAATTATGCAAGCTGTAACTATTATGGTTGGGCATAGTTACGGCGCAAAAAATATTACCGAGGTTCCTAATATTCATAAAGCGGGTTTGCGGTTATCCCTGGCTGTAGGAGCTGTAACTACAATGATTTTCTTGATTTTCCCCAAAACATTATTTTCCATTTTTGTGCCTGAGGCTGAAAGTATAGCAATGGGGAAGGACTATTTAATGATATTGGCAGCATCGCAGTTATTTATGTGTTTGGAAATGATTAGTGCCGGGGTTTTTAATGGTCTTGGAAAAACTAAAATATCAGCTGCTGTAAGTGTAATATTTACTTCATTACGACTGCCTGGGGCTTATTTTCTTGGTTTTTATACGGTCTTAAGTTTAAATGGAGTTTGGTGGAGCATCACCGGAAGCAGTATATTAAAAGGCATTGTTCTTTACTTTTTATTACGAACATATTTTAAAAATAATACATTTGGTAAATTCTGATATATGGATCATCTTATTAATAATATCAACGAAGCACTTCGGTTAGAAGGGATTCGTGAGAGCTTGAAGAACGGTAAATTTGGCATTGAAAAGGAAAATGTGAGAGTCGATTACACGGGTAAGATGGCAACGACACCACATCCGGGAATTTTGGGTGATAAATTTCAGAATCCTTTTATTACAACTGATTTTTCGGAAAGTCAGGTGGAGATGATAACACCTCCTTTGCATAGTATTGCTGAAGTTCATGGTTTTTTAGAGACTTTGCAGGATGTAATTTCTGAGAATTTAACCGATGAATTACTTTGGCCTCAAAGCTTACCTCCTTTATTGCCTCAGGAGGAGGAGATACCAATTGCTAAATTTGGAGAGAAAGGAATTCATAAAGAGAAATACAGAGAGGAATTGGCCAATCGATATGGGAAAGAAAGACAGATGCTTTCCGGGATTCACTTTAATTTTTCTTTATCAGACAGGTTAGAGCGCAAGTTGAAAAAAGCGAATCATTGCAACAGCGATTTGGAAAGCTTTCGTGAGTCTGTTTACTTAAAAATGGTTCGGAATTTTATGCGGTACCGATGGATGCTGATCTGGTTATTTGGGGAGAGTCCGATTTCTGATCCTTCTTTTAAAATGAAATCGTTAAAAACAGGGAAAAAGAGTTTCATGAGCTGTGGAAATGCTATTTCCATTCGAAACAGTTCTATGGGATATAGAAATATAGAAGAATTTTATGTCGATTTTAACAGTCTGGAGGATTATAAAAAGTCTGTGTCTAACTTGATTCAAACAGGTAAAATATTGGCAGGAGAGGAGCTTTATCTTCCTATTCGGTTAAAATTCGATGAAAAGAGCAAAAAAATATCACATCTGGAAGTTCGTATTCTGGATTTAGATCCCTTTGAAAAATCGGGAGTATCTAAAAATAGATTGTATTTCACACATTTATTTCTGTTGTATTGCTTATTCACCGCCGAAAATGATAAGTACAATGAAGCAGACCAAAAGGTGGCTGCCAATAATCAGGATTTGGTTGCATGTCATGGTTTGAATTCCGAGCTAATGCTTATGAATTTTGATGGACAGGAAACATGTGCAAAAAAGATGTTGAACGAATTATTTTCTGACATTACTGATTTTGCAAGAACAGCCGATTTAATTAATGATTCTGATTATCAGGGATCTCTTGCCGAAATTTCAAATTTTATTAAAAATCCCGATCAGCGAACTTCATTTAAAGTGAAACAGCGAATTGTAGAGGAGGGCTTTATTAATTTCCATTTGAACAAAGCTAAGCAGTACAAGGAAGAAAGTGAGATGAGTGGTTTTCGCTTTCATGGATTCGAAGATCTGGAATTATCTTCTCAATTACTTATGAAGGCAGCTTTACGAAGAGGAGTGGAGTTTACTATATTGGACCGATGCGAAAATTTCATCAGTTTAAGCCAGGGAGATAAAACGGAATATGTAATGCAGGCTACCCGAACATCATTAGATAACTATTCAAGTGTTTTAATGATGGAGAATAAGCTGGTAACGAAGAAAATTCTTGAAAAAGGTGGAATCAGGGTTCCTGCCGGATTGGATTATCAGGATGCCAGACAAGCACGTTCTGATTTTGATTTGTTTGAAGGAAAAGGGATTGTGGTAAAACCTAAATCGACAAATTTTGGCTTGGGAATTACTATTTTAAAAGAAAATAAAGACGAAGAGGTTTACAAAAGAGCTGTTGATATTGCTTTTGAACACGATGGAAGTATCCTTATTGAAGAGTTTATTTCGGGCAGGGAATTCCGATTCTTTGTAATAAAAGATAAGGTGTGTGGTATTTTGCACAGAGTTCCGGCCAATGTAAAAGGAGATGGTGAAAAAAACATTCGCGAGTTGGTCGACATTAAAAATCAGGATCCTTTGCGTGGAAAAGGATATCGGACACCGCTTGAAAAAATTCGGTTGGAAGAGGCTGAAGAAATGTTCTTAAAAGAGCAGGGGTTATGTTTCGAAAGTGTTCCTAAAAAAGATCAGGTAATTTACCTGCGGGAGAATTCAAACATAAGTACGGGTGGCGATAGTATTGATTATACGGACGATATTCATCAGTCATACAAAGATATTGCAATAGAGTCGTCAAAAGCACTTGGTGTTCAGATTACAGGTTTGGATATGATGATTGAGGATGTGAATCAGCCGGCAGCAAAAGACAATTATGCCATAATTGAAATGAATTTTAATCCGGCAATCCACATTCACTGTTATCCTTACATAGGCAAAAACAGACAGCTGAATGAGAAAATTTTGGATTCATTGGGATTTTAATGCCATCTGAAAGAATAGAAATTACTAAGCTTATGTTGCAGGACAATGTTATAGAATAGCTAATTTCCAGAGCCTCAAACTGCAATTTATCTTATATTTGTCTATGACTTTAATTAAGGCGAAAATATGCATTTTTGATTATTGTCGTTTGACTCGTAAATACAAAATTTAAAATACTATATCATGTCCGATTTTCATTATCAGAAACCATTTCCAATAACAAAGGATACTACCAAGTATCGTTTACTAACAACAGATTACGTTTCAACTGTTGAAGTTGATGGAAGAAAAATTTTAAAAGTAGATCCAAAGGGGCTTGAAATGCTTTCGAAAGAAGCATTTTCAGATGTGTCTTTTTACCTGCGTCCTGCTCATTTAAATAAATTGAAGACAATTCTTCAGGATAATGAAGCATCAGATAATGACCGTTTTGTTGCTCACACTATGTTACTGAATCAGGTAGTTGCTGCTGAAGGAGAATTGCCAACTTGTCAGGATACAGGTACAGCAATTGTGGTAGCAAAAAAAGGGGAAGATGTTTATACCGGAGCAGATGATGCTGAGCACCTTTCTAAAGGAGTTTACGATACCTACCAGGAAAGAAATCTGCGATATTCTCAGGTTGTTCCTTTTTCGATGTTCGAAGAAAAAAATTCAGGAAATAACCTTCCTGCTCAAATTGATATTTACGCAAACAAGGGGAATACTTACGAATTTTTATTTGTAACCAAAGGCGGCGGATCAGGAAACAAAACTTTCCTTTATCAGGAAACCAAAGCTCTTTTAAACGAAAAGAACTTAACCACTTTCATAACAAATAAACTTCGTGATTTAGGAACTTCAGCTTGTCCTCCTTATCACCTGGCATTGGTAATTGGCGGCACTTCGGCCGAAGCAACTTTGGCTACGGTGAAGAAGGCTTCTGCCGGATATTACGATCATTTGCCAACCGAAGGTAACGAAGGTGGTCAGGCATTCCGTGATTTGGAATGGGAGAAAAAAATTGAAGAGATTTGCCAAAAGAGTGAAATTGGAGCTCAGTTCGGTGGTAAATATTTTGTTCACGATGTAAAAGTAATTCGTTTGCCTCGTCACGCAGCTTCTTGTCCGGTAGGTTTAGGCGTAAGTTGTAGTGCCGACCGTAATGTGAAAGCTAAAATTACCGAAGATGGAATCTATTTGGAAGAACTGGAAAGAAATCCATTTCAGTATTTGCCAAAAGAAGCTCCGCATTTGAAGGAGGCTGTTGAAATCAATTTGGATCAGCCAATGGCAGATATTTTGAAAGAATTGACCAAATACCCAATTAAAACAAGATTGAGTTTAACAGGAACTTTGATTGTTGCCCGTGACATTGCTCATGCGCAAATCAAACAAATGTTGGAGGAAGGAAAAGAGATGCCTGAGTATTTCAAGAATCATCCTGTGTATTACGCTGGTCCTGCAAAAACACCAAAAGGAATGCCTTCAGGAAGTTTCGGTCCAACAACTGCCGGACGTATGGACTCTTATGTGGATCTTTTTCAGAAAGTTGGAGGTTCTATGGTGATGGTAGCCAAAGGGAACCGTTACAAATCTGTAACCGATGCCTGTAAAGCAAATGGTGGGTTCTACTTAGGATCAATTGGCGGGCCTGCTGCAGTATTGGCAAAGAACAGCATTAAATCTATCGAGGTGATCGATTTTCCAGAATTAGGAATGGAAGCAGTTCGTAAAATCCGCGTGGAAAATTTCCCTGCATTTATTATTGTTGATGATAAAGGAAACGACTTCTTTGCAAACATGTAAATTGAAGTTCTCCAACAAAAATATAGGGTGATCCATTGGATCACCCTTTTTTAATATCTCTATAATTCAGTTTTTTTTCTGCTTTCTTTTTTTTGTGCAAGAGCCTGTTTCTCTTCTAATCTTTTCTCTTTCGAAGCTCTTGTTGGTCTGGTCTTTTTTCTTGGTTTTACAGGAGTTAGAGCAATTTCAATCCATCGATAAAACTTTTGGATTGCTATTTCTTTATTTTGAACCTGAGAACGTTCTGTTTGCGCAGTTACCGATAGTATACCCAGATTATTGATATGATGATATAATTTTAGAAAGATGATTTCCTTTTCTTTTTTAGTCAGTATTTCTGACTCGAAAACAGAAAATCGAAGTTCAACTTTAGAATTAACTTTGTTCACATTTTGCCCGCCCGGACCACTACTTCTCGAAGTAATGAATTCCATTTCTTTCGTTAAATCTTTTGCGAATTTAAATTTATTTTTCATAGTAAGGCAAATATAAGTCAAAAAAATAAATCTGAACAAACTAAATTCTAATGTTCTCAGTTAATTAAATTACTAAAAGCAATTATGAGGGATAAAAAAATGCCACTTCGGAAAGTGATATTTGATTTTATGATACAAATTTATTTGTGGTAATTTATTCGGGCAATCCGTAAGTATCAACAATAAAGTCGATATCCTTATCACCTCTGCCACTTAGGTTTACCAAAATAGATTGTTTCGGATTTGCTTTTGCAAGTTTCAATGCATACGCCACAGCATGCGCACTTTCCAGTGCAGGAATTATTCCTTCCTCTCTGCTCAATTCATAAAAAGCATCAATACATTCTTTATCTGTAATGGAATGATATTCAGCTTTGTTCAGATCTTTAAGCATAGAGTGCTCAGGTCCGACACCAGGATAATCCAATCCGCTGGCAACAGAATATACAGGATCGGGTTCTCCTTTTTCATCCTGAAGAAGATAGCATTTGAATCCGTGTATTACACCTGGTTTGCCAAAAGTTAGAGTTGCTGCATGTTCCCCTTTATCGAGAGAACGTCCGCCAGGTTCTACGCCATGCAATTTACACTCATCATCTTCTAAAAAGGCCGAGAAAATTCCCATTGCATTACTTCCTCCACCAACACAAGCAACAATATTATCCGGTAGTTCTCCGGTCATTTCCTGAAATTGATCTCTTGCTTCAATTCCAACTACACGTTGAAATTCGCGAACCATCATAGGAAATGGATGCGGTCCTACGACTGATCCAATGCAATAAATTGTATTAACCGGATCTTGAAGGTAAGCCATAAAAGCAGAATCAACTGCTTCTTTCAATGTCTTTAGTCCATGAGTTACCGGTACAACTGTTGCTCCAAGAATTTTCATTCTCACTACATTTGGATGTTCCTTGGCAATATCGACTTCCCCCATGTGAATTTCACATTCCAATCCAAAATAGGCGGCAGCAGTGGCTAATGCAACACCATGTTGACCGGCACCGGTTTCAGCAATCAGCTTTTTTTTGCCCATGTATTTGGCTAAAAGAGCTTCACCCATGCAATGGTTTAATTTATGCGCTCCTGTATGATTTAGATCTTCGCGTTTCAGATAAATTCGTCCACCATATTTATTGGATAGGCGGTTGCAGAAATAAACAGGAGTGGGACGACCCTGGAAGTGCTTACGGATGCTTCTTAGTTCTGAGATAAATTCGTGAGATTTACTAATTGAATAGTAAGCCTCATTAATTTTCTTCATCTCTTCTTCTAAAACTTCAGGAATATAACTTCCTCCGTATTGGCCAAAATTTCCTTTTTCGTCAGGATAGGCTTTGAAATAATTCGTTGACATATTGGTAAATATTTTGGTTGATGATAGTTCTATTTATTTTGAAATGCGTGTGGTTTGCAGTTTAAAATAAAATAACCGGATCCATAAAGATGTATCTCCAGAGTCCGGTTATTATTTGTGTCATTCAATTTCTTTTCATCTCCAGCCGGGAATGCTATTGGAAAAGATTATAGATTACTCGCACCCCGATAAGAAATTGCCAAAATTAAAAGACAAAAACAAAGATAGAAAAATTAGTCCATTTGATTCGTACGGGATATGTTCAAAGTGATCCTATTGTATCTAAATAGTGTTTGGATAGATAATTTGCATTGCTATTGGAGCGGGATATTTGTAAATTGAGTAGAATCAATTCAAATAAGTTAAACCAAAAATGGAGGTTGTGATGAATGAAATCAAAGTGTCCCCTAAAGATAGGGTAGCTTTTGTAAGTGGAGCTAACAGAGGAATTGGGAGAGCAATAACCATTGAGCTACTCGAAAAGGGGGCAAAAAAAGTGTATGCGGGAGTAAGGAATTTAAAATCTATGGATGATCTTAAACCTGAGTATGGGAATCGTTTGGTTCCGATACTTTTAGACTTAAGGGATGATCGATCAATTATTAGGGCTGCAAAATTAGCGAAGGATGTTGAAATCTTAGTTAATAATGCTGGTGTTTATGAATCCGGAGGATTCTGTTCGGATGAAACATTAGACAGTATGGCTGTAAATTTTGAAGTAAATGTTTGGGGTTTGGTAAAGTTGACTGTTTCTTTAATAGACTATTTAAAACAGAGGGAAATTGCCGCTATTGTAAATATTTCTTCGCTATTGGGCTTGGCCAGTATGCCAATTGCAGGAGCATATTCTGCCTCGAAGGCTGCCGTTCATAGTATTACACAAGGCTTGCGCGGAGAATTGTTTTTGACTAATATTCTTGTTATGGGAGTATATCCTGGACCTATCAATACTGATATGACAAGAGATCTGGAAATGGAAAAAGATTCTCCTGTAAATGTTGCCAGAGAAATAGTAGAAGGATTAATTAAGGGGAAAGAATATGTGTTTCCGGATGTAATGTCGAAACAGGTTGGAGAATTGTATTTGACCGAGCCTATAACTGTTGAAAGACAATTTGCCCATTTTATTTCTCAGGAAGAAGAAGCATAAGGTTTGTAAGAGATAAAGATTTAACAGAGGCTGCAGAGCCTCTTTTTTTTGCTATATAGCTTTGTTAGTAAAGACCAGTTATATTTGCGTAGTGAGAATATTCTCATTATATTTGTTGAAAATAAATCCCTATGCCTAGAAAAATCAGATTGCGAAAAGTTGTGGAACCACCAAGATTTAAGGGTTATAAACCCTTTGGTGTAAATTCTAAGAGTCGGAAATCAATTGATTTGCTTTATGAAGAATATGAAGCATTGAAGTTAGCAGATTACGATTTGTTGAAACATGATGAAGCTGCGGGTTTAATGGGTATATCGAGGCCAACTTTTGCGAGAATCTACGAAAGTGCCCGAAGAAAAATTGCTGCAGCATTGGTAGAAGCAAAGGAAATAAGAACTGTTTTTGGGAATGCGGTTATGGATAAGAATTGGTATTTGTGTTCAAAATGCAATGCAAGATTCAATATTCCGGAAACTATGGACAAAGAAACTTGTCCGGCTTGTAATTCCAAACACATCGAATTAATTAATAAATAAGAATATGAAGACAATTATTACATCAACGGGAAATCAATTGAATTCAATTTTTGATTTGCGGTTTGGAAGAGCAGGTTGGTTTTGTTTGTATGATGATCAATCAGGAGAAATTAGTTTTATCGAGAATGAAAATGTCAACTCGCAAAGCGGAGCAGGAACCAAAACTGTTGAAAAGTTAGTCGAACTGGGTGCTCAAAAAGTAATTTCAGGTGATTTTGGGCCTAAAGCAAAAGAATTGCTTGAAAAGTTCAATATTCAAATGGTGTTGCTGCAAAATGATAATAACACAGTGCAGCACATTATAAACAAATTGAAATCTTAAAATAAAATGTTATGCCACACTTGGATAGAAAAGGACCCGATGGAGAAGGTTCAAAATCGGGAAGAGGACTAGGACAGTGTTCTGAATCTGACCAAAACATTCTATTGGAGAAGTTAGGGAAAGGTTTAGGTTTGAAACGAAAAAGTGGTTGCGGTAAAGGGCAGGGAAAAAGATTGAAAAGCAGTAAATCAATTTAAAAAAGGAGGTTGAAATGCCAGATTTAGATCGAAGTGGTCCGGAGCGAAAAGGTGCTCGAACAGGAAGAGGAATGGGGCGTTGTAACAGCAACAAGAAGATGGACAGTGAGACTGAATTTAAGGATGAAACCATTGAAAGAGGCAAAGGACAAGGATTTGGTTTTGGACGAGGAGGTGCCGGAAGACTAAGACTTCGACGAAGGAAAATAAGTGATTAGATATTTATTCCTTGGTTTCATTAAAAATGTATCCTGATTAGTAAGAGGCATAAGAGTCTTGTTGATATTGTTCTTCTTGAATAATATCAATAGCTCTTGTGCTGTATCTGATACAAAGAATAAAATAGTATTCCCTCTTGTTTGGGATTGATTAATTGAGTTGAAATAAAATATTAAATGAAACGTTCATGACTGGTAATTGTGACACAAAGAGGCATGATTATCGGTTCATGGTAAGTTCCATCTGACAAAAACTTAAAATTATAAACACATGAAAAAGAAAATTGCAATTCCGGTTAAAGATGGAATTTTGGATGGACATTTTGGCCATTGTTCGCATTTTGCATTGCTTGATGTAATGGATAAAGCTATTGTTACAGAAGAATTAGTGGCTGCACCACCACACGAACCAGGTTTGTTGCCTCCGTTTTTAGCTGACTTAGGGGTTACCGATGTAATTGCCGGAGGAATGGGAAACAGAGCCATTCAAATTTTTAATCAACACAATGTAAATGTATTTGTTGGAGCACCTCAATTAGATGCTAAAGAATTGGTAAAAGGATTTTTAGATGAAAGTTTAAGCTTTACAGCTAACTATTGCGACCACTAAATATGGATAACAGGTGTTTGACTTGCCATTCCAAAACGGTGGATTTACTAATTGACAAATTTAATCTTCAGGGGGAAGTTGCCGGCGATTTTTCCTCTGAAGTAAATCATTTACTAACAAATTGTAAGCACCTCTCAAATCCTTATCTGGCGTTGCTGATTCATCGTTTGGCGAAAAAGAAAATACAAAATGATGATTTGTACCGTGAGGAGAAGAAACATGCCAATTCAATTTTGAATTCGCAGTATAAAAAATGGGTTGCATTTGTGAATGAGAATGATGAATCACTGCATATTGCCGCAAAATTAGCTGTTGTTGGCAATATTGTTGATTATGGAGCACATAGTGTACCAACCAATATTCCGGCTAAAATAGAAGAATTACTGGCTCTTGATTTTGCTTTGGACGACAGAGATGAGATGTTTGCTGAAATAGAAAAAGCAGAATCGGTTTTGTATTTAGGCGATAATGCAGGCGAAATAGTTTTCGATAAGCTTTTTATTCAACATCTAAATCATCCAAACTTAACTTATGTAGTTCGGGGAAATCCGATAATTAACGATGTGACTCTTGAGGATGCTGAACAAGTAGGAATGCAGGATGTCTGCCGAGTGATATCGAATGGTCATGATGCACCTTCAACCTTAGTGGATAATTGTTCAGAGGAATTTCAGGAACTGTATACAAAAGCGGCTGTTGTGATTTCTAAAGGACAGGGGAATTTTGAAGGCTTGCTAAATGAAAAAAAGGAATCGCTTTATTTTATGCTCATGGCAAAATGTGATATAATGGCTGAAATGTTGGGTGTGAATAAGGGAGATTTGATCATTACAAAAAAGCAGGAGGGGAGTTTATGGCATTTAAAATAGCCGTTGCAAGTGGCAAAGGAGGAACAGGTAAAACAACTTTTGCTGTTAATTTATTTTCTTCCATCAATGAGCATTGGACAAGAAGTGTACAGCTGGTTGACTGCGATGTGGAAGAACCGAATGATCTTTTGTTTTTTCGGAATTTCTCGGTTAAGAGCGAGAAATTATCAGAGCAGGTGATTCCCAAAATAGACACTTCGAAATGTACATTTTGTAAAAAATGCGAAGAATATTGTGAGTTTAATGCAATAGTAATGATGCCATCAGTGCAGTATGCGGCTGTAAATAAGGATTTGTGTCATTCTTGTGGTGCTTGTTTTGTGGCCTGTCAGTTTGACGCTATTCACGAAACCACAAATGCCATTGGAACGGTTACCAATTACAATATTGGTAGTGATTTGAGTCTGATGGAAGGCAATTTGAGGGTTGGTTCTCCATTGCAGACTATGTTGATTAAGGATTTAAAGAAGAACTTAGTTGGCGAACATGATATTCTGATTTACGATGCACCACCTGGTACAAGTTGTCCGGTTGTTGAGACCATTTCGGATGCCGATTTTGTGATTTTAGTGACAGAGCCAACTCCATTCGGAGTATATGATTTAAAGCTTACAGTTGATTTACTGCGTGAGGTGAATAAACCTTTTGGTGTTTTTGTAAACAAAGCCGGATTAGGAGATTCTGAAGTGTATGAGTTCCTAAAGGCCGAAAATATTGACTTGTTGGGTGAAATTCCTTTTAGTAAAGAGTATGCAGGTTTGTATGCAAAAGGTAAAATTGTGAGCTGTGTTCCCCTTCAATTCGCGAAGGAGTATCGTAAGGTGGTTGAGTATTTGAAGAAATTGAATTGATAATGAAGGACATAACTATTCTTAGTGGTAAAGGTGGAACAGGAAAAACCAGTATTACGGCAGCTTTAGCTTCGGTGATTAAAAATACTGTTTTTGTGGATGCTGACGTTGATGCAGCTGATCTTCACATTATTTTTCAACCGGAAAATAAAGAGACACATGTGTTTGAGGGAGCCTGGGTTGCTTCTATTGATACCAATTTATGCACCAATTGCGGTCTTTGCAGACAGCATTGCAAATTCGAAGCCATTCATTTTAAATCGGGTGGAGGCTTACATATTGATGCTTTTGCATGCGAAGGTTGTCGTCTTTGTGAACGTATTTGTCCTGCAGGAGCAATCAGTTCAGAGCGAAGCCGTAACAATCATTGGTTTGTGTCCGATACGCGTTTTGGATCCTTGGTTCATGCCAAAATGGGACCGGGTGAGGAAAATTCCGGCAAATTGGTGACTCAAATCCGCAAAAAAGCTAAAGAAATTGCCATAGAAAAGAATGCTGATTTTATTTTAAACGATGGACCTCCGGGAATTGGCTGTGCGGCAATTGCGTCTATTACCGGAGCCGATGCTGTAATTTTGGTTACAGAGCCCAGCAAATCAGGATTTCATGATGTGGTGCGTTTGGTAGAGTTGGTGCAGTCGTTCCAAATACCGATGTATGCTCTAATCAATAAATATGATATCAATTTAGAAATTTCCATTCAAATGGAGAACTTTTTTATTACACAGGGAATTAAATTGATGGGAAAACTGCCTTTTTCCGAAGAAGTAGTTTACTCGATGGTAGAGAAAAAAACAATTTTGGAGTACAATAAAGATTCGGAAATTGGCAACGCACTATCTGAACTTTGGAAGAAAGTTGATGTTTCCGAACTAAAAATTGAACAATGATTATTGGTGAATATAAAATACGGCCAAGATACAACGAGGTGGATCAAATGGGGTACGTCTATCATGCCAACTACGTTAACTATTGTCACCAGGCCAGAACGGAACTGCTGCGTCAATTCGGCATAAACGACAAGGTGTTAGAGGATAATAATATCATGCTTCCTGTAATTGAAATGAATTTAAGATATTTAAAACCGACAGGATACGATGAAGAATTAACGGTTCGAACCAAAATAAAAGAATTGCCCAAGGTTCGTTTCAAATTTGAGTTCGAATTTGAAAACGGAAGAGGAGAAAAAACATGTACTGCAACATCTACGGTGGTTTTTGTGGATAGTAAAACCCGAAAACCACATCAAGTTCCTGATATGATTGTGAGTGCCCTGCAAAACGAATTTCAATTAGTAGTTTAGTTTTTATGTTTTTTTAGGGGATTAAACATGAAAAAACCGGACTTTAGGATGAATACCTATTGTCCGGTTTTACTTTTAAAGTTTCTTATTAACTACAGTAAGTTTTTTGCCGCTTTAACAGCATCATCAAAATTGTCGAAAATATTTTCGTTGCTTATTAAGTGATTAATTTCGCTTTTTCGTAAATCGCCCATTACTTCTGAATTTACTCCTGATAAAATCACCTTTGTTTTTCTGCTTTCCAGATCCTCAATGATTTCGGTGAAGTTTCGAACTCCGGTGGTATCCATAAAAGGAACATGACGCATTCGAATGATAAGAACGGATGTAGAACTTTTTAGGTTGCGAAGGGTTTCCTGATATCTTTTGGCAGCGGCAAAAAAGAACGGGCCGCTAATTTCATATATTTCAATTTCCTTAGGGATTTGATTGTAATTCTGTATTTCATCCGATTCAGATTCATGTTGAATTATGCCATTGATTTTTGACATTCGATACATGAAGATTAAGGATGCCAGCACAATTCCCATTTCGATGGCGATGGTTAAATCAACCAATACGGTTAAGAAGAAAGTGGTGAGTAAAACGATAATATCGAATCTTGAACCTTTAAGAATAGATTTGAAAGATCTCCATTCACTCATGTTGTAGGAAACCACTATTAAAATACCTGCCAGACACGACATTGGAATTAATTTTGCCCATCGTCCAAATACCAGCATGATTAATAATAGAGTAAGTGCATGAATCATTCCCGCAACAGGTGTGCGTCCACCGTTCTTAACATTAGTTGCAGTTCTCGCAATAGCTCCTGTTGCCGGAATTCCTCCGAAAATTGGAGAGAAGATATTGGCAATTCCCTGTGCAATTAATTCTGTATTGGACCGATGATTTCCACCGATCATACCGTCGGCAACTACTGCGGATAACAAAGACTCAATTGCTCCCAAAATAGCAATGGTAATGGCAGGTTGAAAGTAATTTGGAAGATTGGTCCAGTCAACAGTTGGAACCGAGAAACTAAATGAATTGGGAATGTCTCCATATACCGATTCGATGGTGTTAACAGGCATGTCAAAAACCTGCACAAGCGCGGTCATTGTAATAATTGCGATAAAGGATCCAGGTATTTTAGGAATCAATTTACCGGCGAATAAGGTCAATAGGATTGTACCCCCGCTAATCGCGATTGCATATATATTGAGACTGGAAATATTAGAGAAATAACAAGCCCATTTTCCAATAAATTCTGATGGAACTTCTGCTATCTGAAGACCAAAGGCTGCTTTAATTTGGGTAGAGAAAATAACCAGAGCAATACCCGAAGTAAAACCAACAATTAAAGGATGGGGAATGAATTTTAAAACCGCTCCCATGCGCAGCACCCCAAACAGAATCAGAATAATACCCGCTAAAAATGTTGAGATCATTAATCCATCAATGCCGTACTGACTTACGATACCGTAAACAATTACGATAAAAGCTCCGGTAGGTCCACCAATTTGAACACGGCTGCCACCCAATAAAGAAATGATAAAACCAGCCACAATTGCTGTAATTAAACCTTTTTCGGGCGAAACACCCGATGCAACAGCAAAGGCAATGGCCAAAGGAAGAGCAACGATACCTACAATAATTCCTGCAAACAAATCCTTTTGAAAGGCTTGTAAATTGTAATCTTTTAGTACAGTGAATAATTTAGGTCTAAAAATAGTGTTCATTTGTTAATAATTTAAATGATAATAGTTGGCCTGATAAAGTTCAGGAAGAATCCGTCATGCTAAGGTTTATCCGCAAAGGAAACCCTATTATTTATGACAGATTTTTTTTTTCGTTATTGATTGTTTTGAGTTGCAAAAGTAATGCATAAAGGCTCTCGTTATTCTCCCAAAGGAGAATATTTTAAGGAAAATGAAACAAAACAAGATGTATTCTTTCCTTACCAAATATAAATGCAGGGAATTACAGGATTACGGAATGGCTTGGAGCATAAATAAATTGTATTTTTGTACGGATTTAAAGGCGTTAGTCATCTGCGAACGGTTATTTGTTATCGGTAAACAGAGAAAAATAAAATGCTTAGGTGCAGAACACAGCCGCTAATTTGAAATAATCATTTAGAACAGAAATAAAAGAACATGCAGGTTCCCGGAAAATATAAATTCATAGTGCAGTTGGGCAAGGCCCTGCATACTTACGGTGTACCCTCCTATAAATCGCAGATTTATTTGACAGAGATTTCGGAAAAGAAAGGGATTAAGGGAAGTTTTATGGATACACCAACCTGGATTAACTATGTGTTTTACGAAGAGGAAGAACAAACCTACAACTACGTAGAATGCGTGCCACCAGGGGAATTAAATTTGGGTGCTTTGTCGCGAATTGTAGAAATTACTAATGATGTTCTTTCTAATAAAAGCAGTTTTGAAGAAGCAAAAATGGCCATGGAGCAATTAAAAACAGCACCTTTTGCTTACGGTAAACTAACCGAATTGGCTGCTTTCATTCTATCGGCTGGGGCATTTAGCATGATATTGGATACCAGTTGGGCATCTGCAATTACTGCATCAATTATTGGCGCTGTGATTTATGGCATCACTCTTTTGGCTCAAAAATCGGGATACATTCGCAGTGCTCTGGAATCATTAATTGCTTTTGCAGCTACTCTGATAACCGGTTTATTGTCTATGCAATTTGAGCAAATCAATATTTCCATGACTATTCTGGCATCTATTATTGTGTTTATTCCCGGATTATCCATAACTACCGCGTTGGAAGAGATTACTTCCCGAAGTTTGGTGTCTGGAACAGCCAAGTTGTTCGACGCCTTGGTATCGCTTTTCAAACAGTTTTTTGGTGTTGTCTTAGGTTTGGCAATTCTTCCTTTGTTTGTTGATTTACAACCTAATAATGTAATAAATGATGTGCCCGAGTGGCTCGACTACTTGGCTATTTTGGTTTTGGCACTTAGCTTGGCCGTAGTATTTAAAGTGCGGACAAGAGATTTGTTGTATTGCGTAATTGCAGGATTTGTTAGTTTTTATACCACTACTCTTTTCGATTTCACAGGAATTTTAGTCAGTATCTTTATCGGAACTATTGTGGCTGTGAGCATCAGTAAGTTGTTTGGTAAAATAACACGATCGCCGCAGTTGGTGTTTTTAGTGCCGGGAATTGTGATGCTCGTTCCGGGAAGTAAAGCATTTATTGGTTTAAGTAGTGTGTTTCTTGATGCGCCTGGAGCGCAAAATAACATGGGAACACAGGTACTTTATATTTTTATGGGGATTATTGGTGGTTTAATTTTCTCTGGTAGTTTTATGGATCGAAACATCAAAAAAGCATCCTCGAAAAGCATGCTGACAGGCCAATAAATAATTCTATTAATGATAGTAATCGGAGATATATCCTCAGGAAATTTGAGATATCTGTAATTTTAGATAATGTTTTAGCAATTTGGTAGCCGTTTAATTATTGAGCTGCTATTAAGTGTAATATCAAAAAAGAATCAACAATAATGCAAACAAATATACTGAGTCTTCAAAATATACTGCCTCTCACCTGTGCGCGGATTGGAGCTTGCTGCCATGGCAACCAAGTGTTGCTTAATCCATGGGAGTTGGTCTGTCTGGCTAAGGAGAAAAAAATGACTACAAGGGAATTTCGCGATCTTTACTGTGAGTTCGGCGGAATTCGTTTGCACTTTAACGGAAAAGCAGGATGGGGAGAGAAGCAAGCCTGCTCTCAATATGTCGAAAACTTTGGATGCAGTGTTCATCTGGGGCGCCCGCTGGCTTGCCGGTTATATCCACTAGGCCGTCAAATACAAAATAATGAAGTTAACTATATGTTTCAGGGAGATCAACTTCCTTGTTTGGAAAAATGTCCTGAAGTCATCAATTTACGTCAAATGAGTGTTGGGGAATATCTTAATGGGCAGATAACGGATCAATTCGAATTGGCTCAGGATCAATATTTAGAAATAATGCAAAATATAGCTGATATTGCATTTGAACTGCTTCTTGATACTGGTCTGGCTGAATCCGGAGATAAAGAAACATTGCCACTGTGGAGAAAAATGGGCAATGAGCCTCCGGAAGAATTAGCAGAAAGGATAGGACAGGAGTGGATTGATTGTTTGATGATTCCTGAAATATCTGATGATGATCCGATTACATTTACTCAAAAACACAATAATTTGCTTCAATTAAAAGCGCAGAAAGAATTTGGAGCCTTGCAAACAAATCAAGAATTACATGAAGCTTCTGTTTTAATTATGGGAGTAGCTTTGCATTTTGCTCGTGGTATAGGAGCTGATCCTAAAAGTTTGGTTGAGCATTGGATTGGAATTGCAAAGAATCACGGCGCTCAGGAATAGTATTTCTGATAAAAAGACTTCGTTCGAGCTTACCATATTATAGTAACAGACCAGACCGGATTTGTTTTTAAATACTTCTGATGTTGCAGAACAATGATTTTCAACAATAATTAGATACAAATACCATTATCAATTATTTGGTTAAAAATTTTAATACCAACAACGATATTAATAAAAGCATTATTTTTGTTGAAATCCTAATCATTTCCATCTAAAACAATATTTTTACGATGCATTATCTATTTTGTTTACTAATCAATATGGAGAGCAGTATCGATTAGTAAAATTGAATGTCTCGATATAAAATAAATCAAAAATATTTTACCAATTCGAATGAAATAACTCCAATGAAATTTTCTTTAAATACCCGCGACAAGAGTTCTTGTTTTAAGAACAGAAAGTTAACTTCTAATATTGGAAACAGAAACTTAGGCATTCAGCATTCTATGCATCGATTAAAAATAAGATGGTTAAGAATTAGTTGTATTGCCATACTTATAGCAGCTGCAAATCCTGTTGCGGCTCAGTCTGTTAAACCTGTATTCGAGTATATTGTCTCCGTACCCGAACCTTCATCTCATGTTTATCACGTAGAGCTTCATACTTTAGGCTGGGATCAGGATACTGTTGTATTTAAAATGCCGAAATGGATGCCTGGATATTATCAAATAATGGACTATGCAAAATCGATTAAAAATATTACTGCCCATGATGATGAAGGCAATAAAATTTTTATAACAAGCCGTAATGAAAATAGCTGGAGTATTGGGGGCATTAAGAATAAGTCAATTATTTTAAGTTATGATATAAAAACAGATAAAAAATTTGTTGCTAATAGTTTTGTTGATGAATCTCACGCCTATATCGTACCCGAAAATTCATTCATGTATGCCGATGGATTTCTAGAATTGCCCGTATCGGTAAAAGTTGAGATGAATAGCAAATGGAAAGATATTGCAACTGGTCTGATGGTAATTAAAGGTCATCCATTTGAATTTGCGGCTTCTAATTTTGACATTCTGTATGATTCTCCATTATTAATTGGAAACTTAGAGGAGTTGCCAGCCTTCAAAATAAAAGGAATTGAACATCGATTTATAGGTTATGATATTGGTAGTTTTGATAAAATACGGTTTATGAATAACCTAAAAAAAGTAGTTGAATCAGCCATTAATATCATTGGTGATATTCCTTACGATCGCTATACTTTCATTGGTATTGGTCCCGGACAAGGAGGAATTGAACATTTAAATAATACAGTGGTAAGTTTTAATGGCAATAAGCTCAATTCAGAGAAAGCCGAGCATTCAATGATGAATTTTTTGGCTCACGAATATTTTCATAATTACAATGTAAAACGGATAAGACCTTGTGAATTAGGTCCATTTAATTATGACAAAGAAAATAGAACGAATCAGCTTTGGGTAAGTGAAGGTTTAACAGTATATTATGAGTATTTAATTTTGAAAAGGGCTGGTTTTGGGGACACTAAAACTATGTTTTCTGATTTAGAAGCGAATATTAATACAGTCGAGAATAATCCTGGCAGGTTTTATCAAACTTTAGCTCAAGCTAGCTATAATACATGGGAAGATGGTCCTTTTGGCGGTCAAGGTGAAAAAATAAACAAGTCTGTTTCGTATTATCAAAAAGGCCCTGTTGTTGGACTTTTATTAGATTTTGCAATTCGTAATTCTACTAGAAACAAGAAATCACTTGACGATGTGATGAAATTAGTATATTGGGAATATTATAAAAATAGTAATCGAGGATTTACAGATGCAGAGTTCCAACAAGCCTGTGAAACCATTGCCGGAAAATCCTTGAACTCTGTTTTTGATTACATTTATACGACAAAAGAATTAGAATACAATACTTATTTGAATTATGCAGGTTTACGTTTAGATCTAAAACTTAATTCGCAACAAGAAAAGAAATATACACTAAATCGAATAAGCAAGCCAAATTTATTACAACAGGAAATACTTAGATCTTGGTTACAGGAAACGAATTAAAATAGCTTTTCTTGAAAAGAATTGTGGGTTGGGAAGGAGCAGGAGAAAGTGAAATTAAATTCCCCGTTTTTATTTATTGCAATGTATTTCATAATTCTGGAAATGTAAGAAAAAATTTGTACTGCACATAATGATTTGTGATTGATTATTGTGATATAATAGTAATAGCCGTGACATAAAGTATGTTACGGCTTTTTTCTACTTGTGTTCTGGATGATAAAGGATCTTATTTAAAAAAAATATATGAAGGAAATGAATCAGTTGACTAAAAAATTCCTACTTTTGATTTTAGAAAATAGACCAAATGATTATTCTTCAAACGTTAACACATTCATATCGTCGTCTATTCAATTGCCTGATGTACTACAATCGGACAATTTAATCGATATTACTTGTTTCAATATATGAAACAGGTAAATTCCTCACACACTACATTTACACTTTTTATTTATTTGCGGATTGGTTCGTAGATAAAGATGTATTAGGTACCCAACTTTAGTTTTTGAACCCAAAAATTAATAACAAAATGAATTCAAATAATCTACATAAAACTCCTGAGCGTGCGCCTCGTTCAGAAAGCAATTACAGCAATACACATTCTTCGGATTCCCATGAAAGAATGACCGAACGTATTCAGAATTTACGCAAAATTAGTGTCGGTACAGAGCCTTCGCTTGATATCGAAAGAGCATTGATCGAAACTGCTTTTTACAAAGAAAACAATGGTAAATATTCCATTCCAATGATGCGGGCATTAACCTTCATGGAAATTTGTAAAAAGAAAACAATTTATCTGGGTGAAGGTGAGTTGATTGTGGGGGAACGCGGGCCATCACCAAAATGTGTACCTACTTTTCCCGAGTTGACCTGCCATAGTGTTGACGATTTAAATGTATTAAATACCCGCGATTTGCAACGCTATACCATATCGCAGGAAGATATTGATACTTATGCGCGTGAGGTAATTCCATACTGGGAAGGCCGAACCATGCGCGAACGTATTTTCAACTATGTGCCCCAAGAGTGGAGTGCGGCTTACGAGGCAGGTTTGTTTACCGAATTTATGGAGCAGCGTGCTCCCGGCCACACGACTTTAGACGGCAAGATTTACAAAAAAGGATTGCTCGATTTTAAAAAAGACATTCAGGCTCACATCGACCGTTTGGATTTTATGAACGATGATGAGGCCACTGATAAGCTGGAAGAGCTGAAAGCCATGGCAGTTTCCTGCGATGCTGCGATTGTATTTGCAGAACGTCATGCCGATTTAGCCGAAGAACAGGCTAAAACAGAAAAAGATCCTCAAAGACTTACTGAACTGAAAAAGATTGCTGAAGTGTGTCGTTGGATACCAGCTCATGCTCCCCGGAATTTTCACGAAGCCATCCAAATGTATTGGTTCATGCATCTTGGAACCATTACCGAGTTGAATGGTTGGGATGCTATGAATCCAGGTCATTTTGATCAGCATCTGGAACCTTTCTACAATAAAGGAATAGAAAGCGGAGACTTATCACGTGAGGAGGCAAAGGAATTACTGAGTTGTTTCTGGATTAAAGTAAATAATCATCCGGCACCGCCAAAAGTGGGAATTACAGCCCGTGAAAGCGGCACCTATAACGATTTTACAAACATCAATATTGGAGGAGTCCGCAGAGACGGTTCCGATGGTGTTAGTGAGGTTTCTTATCTGTTGCTGGAGATTATTGAAGATTTGCATATTCTGCAGCCAGGAAGTTCTATTCATGTTAGTACGCGTACTCCTGATCGTTTTTTAAAAGAGGGTTGTAAGGTGATTCGTCAGGGACATGGTTATCCTTCTGTTTTCAATCCCGATGTGTATGTCATGGAGTTGCTTCGTCAAGGTAAGTCATTGGAAGATGCCCGCGAAGGTGGTTGCAGCGGTTGTATCGAAGTAGGAGCTTTTGGGAAAGAAGCCTATGTTTTAACTGGGTATCTTAATGTTCCGAAAGTTTTAGAGGTAACCTTAAACAACGGAATTAATCCCGTAACCGGTAAAATGGCTGGGATTCAAACCGGTGATCCCCGTGATTTTAAAAGCTTTGAAGAATTGTACGAAGCATTTTTGAAACAGCTGAATTTTGTGGTTGATCAGAAAGTCAGGGTAAGTAATTATATCGACCGTATGTTTGCTAAATATGCACCGGCACCACTTTTATCGGTATTAACCGACGATTGCATTGCCAGAGGGCGTGATTATTATAATGCCGGACCACGATACAACACAAACTATATTCAATGTACTGGTTTGGGAACCATTACCGATAGTTTGGCAACACTGAAAAAACATGTGTTTGAGTCGAAAGATTTTACAATGGATTCAATTTTGGGAGCTGTTGCTAAAAACTTCGATGGGGAAGAAATTCTTCGTCAAACCATACTCAATAAAACACCTTTTTTTGGAAATGACGATGAATACGCCGATAGCATTGCAGTGCGTGTTTACAACGATTTGCTGGAAGCTATTGATGGTAAGCCAAATACTAAAGGAGAAATCTATCATCTGAATATGCTGTCGACTACTTGTCATGTGTATTTCGGTAAAGTGATGGGAGCAACTCCTAACGGGCGGTTAGCCGGAAAATCCATTTCGGATGGAACTTCACCTTCGCATGGCAGCGATGTTAACGGTCCTTCAGCAGTGATTCGTTCTCTGACAAAAATTGATCAGACCAAATCGGGTGGAACTTTATTGAATCAGCGTTTTCTTCCTAGTTTACTGAAAAGGGATGAAGACATTAATAAGCTGAGCAAGCTAATCCGAAGCTACTTTTCTTTGGGAGGTCATCACATTCAATTTAATATTGTTGATTCAGCAACTTTGCTGGCCGCTCAGGCATGTCCGGAAGATTACAAAGATTTGTTGGTACGTATGGCCGGTTACAGCGATTACTTCAATGATATGAATGCCGATTTACAGCAGGAAGTGATTGATCGTACTGAAAATGAATCGTTTTAAATCTTTTTAAATGGGAAAAGGACTGATTTTCGATATTAAAAGATACGCTATTAACGATGGACCCGGCATTCGGGTAACTATTTTCTTTAAAGGTTGCCCTTTGTCCTGCGTTTGGTGTCATAATCCGGAAAGTATTTTGGATTACGCGCAGAAAATGTACACAGCTTCGAAATGTATCGGAGCTGTAAAATGTACAGCGGTTTGTCCGAATGATGCGCTGACTTTAACCAGAAATGGGATTGAAACAGATGTTGAATTGTGTAATCTTTGTGGAAAGTGTGCTGAGGTTTGTCCAACAAAGGCCATTGAAATGTCGGGGCGTGAATACAGTACGGCTGATTTGATGAAAATTATTGAAAGGGAGACCGTTTTTTTTGATCATTCCCAAGGTGGAGTGACTTTTTCAGGCGGAGAACCCTTGATGCATTTTCAAAAACTGATTGAACTTCTCGATCAATGTGGTAAAAAGGACATTCATCGGGTAGTGGATACTACATTATTTGCGAATACGGATGTTGTTCTTGATGTGGCCAAGCGAACTGAATTATTTTTGGTTGATTTGAAAGCCTGGGATTCTGATGTGCACCGAAAGTATACCGGAGTTCCCAATGAGCAAATTCTTAAAAATATAAAGCAGTTGGCAGAAATTGGTAAAGATTTTATCATTCGCATCCCCTTTATCGATGGGGTGAATGCTGACGAACAAACTCTGAGAAATGAAGCGGCGTTTCTATCGTCAATCCCATGGGAACGAAAAGAAGTGAACCTGTTGCTTTATCATGATATTGCAAAGGGAAAACATCAAAAACTAGGGTCGGCTTACAAAGCTGAGGAATTGGCAACTCCCTCAGATGAAATGGTACAATTAGCTCAATCCATTTTCGCCGAAAAAGGCATAAGTGCCACTGTTGGTGGCTAATCGTAATTTACTAAAACATTCAATTAAACAGAAGATGCACATATGTGCATCTTTTTTTTACATATGTATTGGTGTTATTATGTGTTAAATATGCAACTTTGGGTATACTAATCCAAACAGATGAAACGACCATGCAAAAATTATTACACACATGTGCATGAGTGTAATTTGAGAGTTCCATCTGACAAAAACTTTAAATTATAAACAGATGAAAAAACTAATTATTGTATTGTGTTTATTTCTTGGAAGCTACACCTTTCTTAATGCACAACACAAACTAAAGTCCCCCAATGGAAAAATAATTGTAAATGTTGATGTTTCCAATGGCATTCATTATTCTGTTTCGTTGAACGATCAGATATTTGTTGAACGATCAGATATCGGTTTATCTTTTAATGATATAGATTTATGCAAAAATGCAAAGCTTAAGAAAACATCATACACTAATCAGGATAAGCTGGAAACCCCTGTGGTTGCTTTAAAAGAAAGTAGTATCAGAAATAATTACAATCAGTTAAATCTGGAATTTAAAAATAAATTAACCATCGAATTCCGCGCTTTTAATGATGGTGTGGCTTACCGCTATGTTACAAACAGCAAGGGCGATGTTGAAGTAAATGAAACAGCGAAAATTGAATTTGCAGATAATTATAAAATGTGGGCTTCTCCATTGGATGGATATGCAGGCAGTTATGAACCCGATTATCAAAAGGTGAAAATAAATGATTTTTCAACTTCCAAAAACACCTTTTTACCGTTGCTGATTGAACATTCAAAAGGATATAAAATGTTGATGACTGAGGCGGATGTTTCAGATTATCCACACATGTTTCTAAAGAAAACAGGTGCAAATACGCTAAGCGCAGCTTTCCCTTCTTATCCGTTAGAAACGAAATTGATTGGTGATCGCGGAAGTGAAATTGTAAAGGGAGCCGATTACATTGCAAAAACAACAGGTAAGAGAAGCTTTCCATGGCGTTTAATGGTTATCTCAGAAAAAGATGCACAGCTAATGGAATCAAATTTGGTTTATTTGCTTGCACCGGAGAATAAAATAGAGGATACCTCATGGATAAAACCAGGTAGAGTTGCCTGGGATTGGTGGAATGCTTCCAATTTGTACGGTGTTGATTTTGAAGCAGGTTTAAACACAGATACCTACAAGTATTTTATCGATTTTGCAGGTCGCAACGGTTTGGAATACGTTATTTTAGATGAAGGTTGGTCGGTGTCAACTACAGATATTACGAAACCAAATCCAAAATTGGATCTGTTTGAGTTAATTCGTTACGGGAAAGAAAAGAATGTAAAGCTGATTTTGTGGGCTAGCTGGAGAGCTATTGAGGACCAATTTTTAGTACTCAGGAAATACAAAGAGTGGGGGATTGCAGGAATTAAGGTTGATTTCATGAACAGAGCCGATCAATGGATGGTGAATTACTATGAAAAAGTGGCCAAAGAAGCTGCGCAAAATGAGTTGTTGGTTGATTTTCACGGAGCTTTTAAACCCAATGGATTGCACCGGGCCTATCCAAATGTAGTTTCTTACGAAGGGGTTCAGGGAAATGAACATTGCAAATGGTCAGCCAACGTAACTCCCGAACACATGCTAACACTTCCGTTTACCAGAATGGTATGCGGCCCGATGGACTTTACTCCGGGGGCGATGCGTAATTTTAACTCCAAAGAATTTAAATTCAACTTTTACCGTCCGGGCAGTCAGGGGACACGTTGTCATCAACTGGCACTTTTTATTGCCTACGAAAGCGGAATTCAGATGCTTGCCGACAGTCCTTCCAATTACGAAAGAGAACAGGAATCAACAGATTTTTTAGCCAGTGTACCCAATACATGGGATGAGCTAAAAGTTTTGGAAGCAAAAGTTGAAGAATATCTTGTGATTGCCCGTCGAAAAGGAGATCAATGGTTTATTGGAGCAATGAATGATAATGAGACCGAAAGAGAATTCACCCTTGATTTATCATTTCTTTCTTCAGGCGCAAAAAAAGCAATTATCATGCAGGATGGTTTGAATGCAAACCGGTTTGCAGAAGATTATCAAAGAATCGAAAAATCAGTAAATAATCAGTCGAAACTGACTGTGAAAATGGTTAAAGGAGGTGGCTTTGCGGCCCGAATTAAATAGTATTTCGATTGTAGAGTTAGTTTTTTTTTAAATGAACGTATTGATAACGAATTAATTAATAAGCATGATACATTCAAAATTTATGAAGATTTCGGGAATCATTTTGTTGGCCATATTCTCAGCATCCTGTGCCAACAAGAGCAATATGGAATCGAAACAGACTGCTGTTGAAAAGGAATTATATCTGCCTGCAAAAATTTATTTTGTGCCGGATAGTAACGACTTCAGCTGCGATACCAGTAAATATTGTTACAAAAGAATGGTACAATCAGCAAATATAGCCCTTTTCTGGGATAAGGAATTTGGCGGTAATCCGATGACCAATGCTGATGAAACAAAGCGTTTTGATGCGAATGAAGCTCTTAAGGAATGTGAAAGGTTTTACAACTACTATGTAAATGATCTCAAGATAGTGCAGAAAGGGAAATCATTGTCTGATAAATACAAGTTACTCATGTTTGTATTCGGAGGCAAGGAGGGAACTGCATTTGGTGGTGGAGAAGAGGATAAAGTGGGTGTTTTATGGACTCCTGCAACAAGAATTAACCGTGCACCGTATGGAGCATTAGCTCACGAAATGGGTCATAGTTTTCAATACATTTCCAGTGCCGATAACGGAACGGGGCCTGCAGGACCGATTATTGAGATGTCTGCGCAGTACATGTTATGGCAGGTGTATCCGGAATGGATGACTTTTGAGAATTATCATTTGGTAGATTTTATGAAGGGAACACATTATGCATTTCTCCATCCGGCAAACATGTATCATTCACCATATGTGTTGGAATATTGGTCGGATAAGCATGGAAAAGAGTTTTTTGGAGACTTGTGCCGTGCAACCAAAAACGGCGAAGATCCCGTTGCAACCTATAAGAGGATGAACTCATTGACTCAGGATCAGTTTAATGATGAGATGTTTGATGCTTCACGCAAATTTATCACTTGGGATATGAAGCGAATCGAGAAAGTGGCAAAACAATATGCCAATCAACATTATACCGTTTTGAATGATACAGGAAATGGATGGTATCAAATTGCAGCATCAAATTGTCCTCAGAATTACGGATACAATGGAATCAAGTTGAACGTTCCTAAAATGGGAACAAAAGTGGTTCTGAATTTTAAAGGAATTGCAGGTGCCAAAGGTTATAGCACAGTTAAAACAGATAAAGCCGGGTGGCGGTACGGATTTCTGGCTTCGCTGAAAGATGGCAGTCGTGTTTACGGAGATGTATTTAAATCTGCAGCTGATACAGTATCTTTTACAGTGCCCGAAAATACTGAATATTTGTGGTTGGTTGTAAGTGGTGCACCTACTGAACATTGGCCGGTTGTTTTTAAATGGGGAGCATCGGATGATGATAGTCAGGAGGAACAATGGCCCTACCAGATTAAATTATCGGGAACCGAAATAGACAGTTCTCAGATAAAATAAATGATACTGTTTTATATGTAAGGCGTAATCGACAATTAGCAGAAGAATATTTTTCATAAGTTTAGCAGCAGGGAGGAGAACATTATTATATGTTTTGCCTCCCTTTTTTTGTTTAGATAACAAAGAATCAGTCTTTAGATTAACTTTCAATAAATTTAACAAAGTCTATGCGAAACGTTTATTGATTATTTATGACCGCGTACCAGCCATTTCCTTCTCAGTGTTCATTTTGATGAACAATCCATCGATAATTACCTGAAAATAAAATTCGTGAAAAGAAAAAAAAGTTGTAAGTTAGTAATTCCTAAAAGAGAATAATTCTCATTTAGATATTAAAAATGTAAAATGAGTTCAGAAGATATTAAAAATAAGCTGACAGAAAGAGGTTTAAAAGTAACCCCTCAAAGAATGGCAATTTTGGAAGCAATATATAATCTAAAAAATCATCCGACTGCGGAGAATATAATTGACTATATAAAAAAAATGCACCCAAACATAGCCACAGGAACAGTATATAAAGTTTTAGGTGCTTTGGTTGACAATCGATTGGTGAAGAAAGTGAAAACAGAAAATGACATCATGCGTTACGATGGAGTCATGAAAAGTCATCATCATTTATATTGCATGGAATCGGATGTGATAAAAGACTATGTTGATGAAGAACTGGATGAGCTGCTTCAGAATTATTTTGAAAAAAAGAATCTTCCTGGTTTTAAAATAGAAGATATAGTCCTTCAGGTAAAGGGAACATTTAATAAGTAGTAAAATTTCACTTAAAATAAATTAGTATGGAAAATGATTCTGGAAATATAAGTAAATGTCCGGTAACCGGTGCAAGCGGAAAACACAGTTTTGGTGTTGGCGGCACAAAAAATCGTGATTGGTGGCCAAATCAGTTAAAGCTCAATATTCTTAGGCAGCACGCTGAAAAATCGAACCCAATGGGCGAAGAGTTTAACTACGCCAAAGAATTTAAAAGCCTTGATTTAAAAGCAATAAAAAATGACCTGTATGAGTTAATGACTGACTCGCAGGATTGGTGGCCCGCAGATTTCGGACACTACGGACCATTTTTCGTACGCATGGCCTGGCACAGCGCAGGCACCTACCGTACAGGTGATGGACGGGGAGGAGCAGGAAGCGGACAGCAGCGTTTTGCACCCCTAAACAGCTGGCCCGATAATGTGAATCTGGATAAAGCACGCAGATTACTTTGGCCTGTTAAACAAAAATATGGGAAGAAAATATCATGGGCCGACCTAATGATACTTGCAGGGAATACAGCTTTGGAATCGATGGGTTTCAAAACCTTTGGATTTGGCGGAGGACGGGAAGATGTTTGGGAGCCGGAAGAAGATGTGTATTGGGGCTCGGAAACCGAATGGCTGGAGAATGATGAACGGAAACTGGATCCGGACGAAACAGATAATCCGCTTGCTGCCATTCAAATGGGATTAATCTACGTAAATCCGGAAGGACCCGACGGAAATGCAGATCCGCTCGCCGCAGCCAAAGATATACGTGATACTTTTGCCCGGATGGCAATGAATGATGAAGAAACCGTAGCTCTGATTGCCGGAGGGCATACATTTGGGAAATGTCATGGAGCAGGAGATGTTTTGCATGTGGGCGCTGAACCTGAAGTTGCAGCCATTGAAGAGCAGGGTTTGGGTTGGAAAAGTAATTTAGGTACAGGAAAAGGAGGCGATACAATTTCCAGTGGGCTGGAAGTAACATGGACACAAACTCCTGTAAAGTGGAGTTATTATTATTTCGAAAACCTGTTTAAATTCGACTGGGAACTAACAATAAGTCCGGCCGGAGCAAAGCAGTGGGTCGCTAAAAATGCAGGAGATGTAATGCCTGATGCTCACGATGCGTCTAAAAAACATGCTCCCACCATGCTTACTACCGACCTTTCTTTGCGTTTCGATCCTGTCTACGAAAAAATTTCAAGACGTTTCTATGAGCATCCTCTTGAGTTTGCCGATGCATTTGCCAGAGCTTGGTTCAAGCTCACACATCGGGATATGGGGCCGCGTTTGCGCTATTTAGGGAATGAAGTACCGGCAGAAGAACTTATCTGGCAGGATCCCATTCCGGCCATCAACCATCCTTTGATTGATACGAAAGATATTGCCGGATTAAAAGCGAAAGTATTAAAATCGGGACTAACTGTTTCGCAATTGGTTGCAGCGGCATGGGCTTCTGCTTCAACATTTCGCGGTTCCGACAAGCGGGGAGGTGCCAATGGCGGCCGTATCCGCCTTGCTCCCCAAAAAGACTGGACTGTTAACAATCCGGCTCAATTGGCAACGGTTTTAGCAAAGCTGAAAGAGATTCAAAAGGAATTCAGCAAGGCTCAGCATAATGAAAAAAAGGTTTCGCTTGCCGACCTGATTGTGCTGGCTGGCTGTGCCGGTGTTGAGAAAGCAGCAAAAGATGCCGGCAGCAGCGTAACGGTTCCTTTTACGCCTGGACGTATGGATGCTTCCCTGGAACAAACCGATTTGGAATCTTTCAAAGTACTGGAGCCTGCAGCAGATGGTTTCCGTAACTATTTAAAAACAAAATACAAAGTTTCCACGGAAGAACTATTGATTGACAAAGCACAATTACTGACATTAACAGCTCCTGAAATGACTGTATTGATTGGCGGTATGCGTGTATTGAATACAAATTTTGACAATTCCAGACATGGTGTTTTCACAAAACGTCCGGAAGTGCTCACCAACGATTTTTTTGTAAACCTTTTGGATATGAGTACAGCATGGATGCCGGCATCAGAGGACAAAGAAAAATTTGATGGCCGCGACCGAAAAACCGGCAAAATAAAATGGACAGCAACCCGTGCAGATCTTGTTTTTGGTTCGAACTCGGAGCTTAGGGCACTTGCCGAGGTTTATGGAAGTTCGGATGCTCAGGAAAAATTCGTTGCAGATTTTGTGGCAGCATGGAACAAAGTAATGAATCTTGACCGTTTTGATTTGGCCTGATTTTTTTGCAGCCTTATAAAATTTACTAATTACGCAAAAACCTTCGTCTGATTGGGCGAAGGTTTTATTTCTTTGTGGCAATCAGAAATACCTTTTACCGGGTATAAATTTGTAAATAACTGTGTATATACCTTCTAAAAGCCAATTTATTTATGGGACAAATGCGATATATTCCATAAATTTAAATATGCGCAAAAATGATAAAAGAATAAAATTGGTTGTTCAACGGAGAATTGTACTTTTTTCTGTTCTGATTTTTGCTGCAAAAACGGGAGCCTACTTCTTAACCAATTCTGTCGGAATTTTAACGGATGCCCTGGAAAGTACCGTAAATGTAATGACTGGTTTTATCAGTCTTTACAGCATAAGTTTTGCTTTAAAACCGCGTGATTCCGATCATCCTTTTGGACATGGTAAAATTGAATCAATATCGGCCTCTATCGAAGGAATATTGATTGTATTGGCAGGTCTGGTTATTATTTTTGAGGCAGTAAAACGTTTGTTCAATCCGCGTGAAATAGAGCAATTGGATGTTGGAATACTGATTGTTGCCCTGGCCGGATTACTAAATTACATATTGGGTTACTTTAGCATTAAAACCGGGGAAAAACACAATTCAATTGCTTTGGTTGCCGGGGGAAAACATTTACAATCGGATACTTATTCTACCATAGGATTGGTTGTTGGTTTGGGTTTTTTGTGGCTGACAAAAGCAGCTTGGCTCGATAGTGTCATTGCCATGCTGTTTGGCTCTATCATTATCTATACCGGGTACAAAATTCTAAAAGAGACCACATCGAATTTAATGGATGAGGCTGATTTTAACTTGTTGAAAGATATCTGTAAAATTCTGTGGGAAAACAGGAATGAAAACTGGATCGATGTAAGCAATCTGAAATTGCTGAAATACGGAGACAGGTATCATATTGATTGTGATTTGACCTTGCCTTGGTATATGAACATTGCTGATGCTCATAAGGAAGGGGATTCAGTTACCCAAAAGATTTCAGAACATTATCCTTATCCAATTGATTTCACCATTCATACGGATGCCTGCAGCAGCGAATTGTGCAGGAATTGTTCCATCCCCAATTGTGAATTTCGCTCTCATTCTTTTGAAAATGAAACTGTTTGGACGGTAGAAAACACAATAAAACAAGCAGTTTCTTAATTACAAACAAATAACATCCCTATTATGAGAATCTGGTCGGTACACCCTAAATATCTGGATACAAAAGGATTGCTTGCGCTTTGGAGAGAAACACTGCTTGCTAAAAATGTATTGGAGGGCAAAACAAAAGGCTATAAAAATCATCCGCAGTTGCTGAGGTTTAAAAATTCAGGCAAGCCGCTTCATTGTATCAATCAATATCTGGAAGCTGTTTACAAAGAATCGTGCAGGCGTGGCTATCAGTTTAATAAAGACAAGTTCGATTTGTATGATGAACCTGCAGTTTTGCCTGTAACCGACGGACAAATAGAATTTGAAGTAAATCATCTGTTAAAGAAACTGCAACAGCGCGATGCAGAGAGATATTTAAAATTAGCAGAAGAAACCAGTATCGAGACACATCCGCTTTTCAGAGCAATTGAAGGCGGTGTTGAGGAATGGGAAATTGTATAAAATATTGGAGGAAAACAGCTTGACAGAGAGAAGTATTTGTTTCAAAAAAAAAGAGGGTGTCCAAAAAGAAATATTTTGTACTGGATTGTCTGTCATGTTGAGCTTGTCGAAACATCTCATTTTAAATGAGTAGATTCTTCGTCCCGTTTCATCGGGATCAGAATGACAATAGAACAATACTTTTTGGACACCCTCTTAGTAAATTTATTTCGAAACAGATTTAATTCTTAATCTTTTCAATCTCTGCAGCCAATTGATCAACCAGTTTGTCCAATTGATTGATAACGGCCAGCATCGCTTCCGGTTTCGATAAATCAACACCGGCTTTTTTCAATTGTTCCATTGGAAAATCGTTACCACCCGATTGTAAAAGGGTGATGTATCTTTTCAAGGCTTCCTGTTTCTCCGTTTTGCTTCCCTCGGTTACATCTTTGTACAATTTAGCCGACGATGCAAAACAGGTTGCATACTGGTACACATAGTAAGGAGAGTTGTAAAAGTGAGGAATTCTTGTCCAAGGATAGTTAGAATACTGTGTTTTTTCAGAAACATCGCCGTAATACTGGTCAGCAATTTCGCCCCAGGTATTTGTTAGTATTTCTGCATTTACTGGTTGTCCCTGTTCTACCATAGTATGAACCTGATATTCGTAATCAGCAAACATGGTTTGTGCAAAAAAGGTACCGATAATTCCTTCAATAGACTGAGTCAGTAAAGCAATGCGTTCCTTAGGATCTTTTGTTGTTTCCATCATATGATCCAATAACAGGCGTTCGTTAAAAGTAGAAGCAACTTCAGCCACAAATATCGTATAATTCGAAGTGGTAAACGGCTGTGTTTCGTTCGATAGAGTCGTGTGCATAGTATGTCCCAACTCATGAGCCAAAGTGAAAACATACTCAAGTGTTTCATCGTAATTTAGCAGCATGTATGGATGCACGCCGTAAACTCCGGACGAAAATGCTCCGGAACGTTTGCCGGGATTCTCATAAACATCCAGCCAGCCGCTGGCAGTTGCTGTTTTTAATTTTTCCTGATATTCTTTTCCCAAAGGCAAAACTGACTCAGTAACTACTTTAACGGCTTCATCGTATGGGTATTTCTTGTCGAAATCAACCAAACTGATTGAACCGTCGAAACCATAGTATTTTTCCAGACCCAATACTTTTTTACGAAGTTTGTAATATTTCTGAACAGGTGCCGTATTTTCTTTTACCGTTTTAATCAGGTTCAAATACACATCTTTCGGAATGTTGTTGCCTTCCAGAGAAGCATCCAGACACGATTCGTAATTTCTGGCCCGTGCATTTGCCCATTCCGATTGAATAATTCCGTTGTAAACAGCGGCGTAGGTGTTTTTATTCTTGTAGTATACGTCGTAAATTGCTTCGTAAGCCTTTCTGCGGTCTGCCTGATTTCTGTTGTTGGTCGTAATTTGAGAATACATTCCCGGTGTTACAGTTACTTTCGAACCATCCGACAGTTCCACTTCCTGAAATTCGATATCAGCGGTCGATAAAGCTTCAAATACCGATCCTGCAGTTTCTGATACCTGAGAGTAATAGGATACCAGTTTTCCCAATTCTTCACTCAAAACATGCTTTTGTAAACGATACATATCCAATAATTCGAACTCGTAAACTTTTAAACCTTTGTTTTCAGCAAGCCATTGTTTCATGACAGCTTCCGGAATTGCAATCATTTCAGGCGAAATCCAGGCGGTTACAGGTCCGAAATCCGCAAACAAAAGTCCAACTTTCTGCAGTTTTGCCTGCAGATCCATATTTCGTGTATCAACAGTGCTTTGGAACGAAACAAACTGATAAACTTTGTAAGCTTTTTTCATCAGGTTCTCTTGTGCAGTCATTAACTTTAGCAAGTTGTCAGAACTTTCGCCAAGCGTTCCTTTACAGGATAGAATTTCCTCCATGTCAACCGAAATTGCCTTAAAATCAGCTTCCCAGGCATCCCAGTTTTCATAAATATCAGAGAAATTCCATTTGTACTTTTCCGGAATTTCTTCCCGGCTTTTGTAATTCACCTGTGCCATTGTCTGCAAACACATTGTAGTAGTAAAGGCTGCAACAAGAAATCCTTTTCCCACTTGTTTAAAATTCATTTTCATTGTCTTTATTAATGTTAGTTGAATAGATATTTGATGTTAAAGCAATAAATATAAAATGATGGGCTCATATAAGCATAATTTTTTCGATGTAAGATAGTAAAATCGGGATGTATGTGGAATATTGAAGAGCAAAGCCTTGTTGTTGGGAGTGAAGTGAAGCTAAAGCAAAACAATGGGAATATTTTAGTTACAGTTGGCTAAAGCCAAACTGCAACAGATAAAAAACACAAAGCATTAATTGATAAGAGCAGAAAAGCTCAGTATCCATTGCAGTTGCTTTCAAGCAACTGATAACAAGAAAAAGCAATTACAGAGGGAGTGAAGTGAAGCTAAAGCAAAACAATGGGAATATTTTAGTTACAGTTGGCTAAAGCCAAACTGCAATGGATAAAAAACACAAAGCATTAATTGATAAGAGCAGAAAAGCTCAGTATCCATTGCAGTTGCTTTCAAGCAACTGATAACAAGAAAAAGCAATTACAGAGGGAGTGAAGTGAAGCTAAAGCAAAACAATGGAATATTTTAGTTACAGTTGGCTAAAGCCAAACTGCAATGGATAAAAAACACAAAGCATTAATTAAAAGCTCAGCATTTATCATGGTTACACGCCCATTTTTTTAGGAGCCTTAGCTCCGAGATCTTCGCAATATTTTGCATGTCAGAGATAAAAACAGGGGCGTAGCCCTGATGTTTTCGCAGCAGATAGTTTCTGCACCATTTTTTTAGGAGCGTTAGCTCCAATATCTTCGTAGAATTTGCATGTCAGAGATAAAAACAGGGGCGTAGCCCTGATGTCTTCGTAGCAGATAGTTTCCGCACCAATTCAATAGGGGCGTTAGCCCTGTAATCTTCTCTGATCGTACCATTCAAATAAATATTTAGGATCGTAATTCACGTTGAATTTTTCCAGCAACAATAAATATTCTTCTTTAAACGATTGTTTTTTATGGTGTTCCGCTTGGTTCAATACATATTTTACCACATTATCGATATGCGATTTAGAATAGGTAAAAGCTCCAAAACCATCTTGCCAGGAAAATTTTCCGGGGATGTATTTTTTTTCGTTCAACCATTTAGAAGAACCTGATTTTACCTGCTCCATTAATTTTGATGGGGAAATTGTTGGATGCATTCCAATAAATATGTGTGTATGATCGGGATTGCAATAGATCGCATAGGTTTTACATTTTTGGTTGGTAACAATGCCGCAGATTACTTTTTCTAATTCATCTCTGAACCGTTCTTTGATTAGGTTTTCACGCCCTTTAACCGAAAAAACGAATTGAGTATATAATTGGGTGTATGTATTTGCCATATTTGTTTCTTTAAGATGTCAGGGCTACGCCCTTTTATTCTTGTAATTATTCATTTTTACGAAGATGCATGGGCTACGCCCCTGAAACTATATTTTGTCATGTCTGTTTCTTTAAGATGTCAGGACTACGCCCTTTTATTCTTGTAATTATTCATTTTCTGCGAAGATGCATGGGCTTCGCTTCTAAAACTGTATTTTGCCATATTTGTTTCTTTAAGATGTCAGGACTACGCCCTTTTATTCTTGTAATTATTCATTTTCTGCGAAGATGCATGGGCTTCGCTTCTAAAACTGTATTTTGCCATATTTGTTTCTTTAAGATGTCAGGGCTACGCCCTTTTTTCTTTTAATTATTCATTTTCTACGAAGATGCATGGGCTACGCCCCTTTTTTTAGGAGCGTTAGCTCCAACATCTACGCAGGATTTGCATGCCAGAGATAAAAACAGGGGCTTAGCCCTGATGTCTTCGCAGCAGATAGTTTTCGCACCAATTTTTTTAGGAGCGTTAGCTCCAACATCTACGCAGGATTTGCATGCCAGAGATAAAAACAGGGGCTTAGCCCTGATGTCTTCGCAGCAGATAGTTTTCGCACCATTTTTTTTAGGAGCGTTAGCTCCAACATCTTCGTAGGATTTGCTGATGTCATCGTAATAAATAGTTTCCGCACCATTTTTTTAGGAGCCTTAGCTCCAACATCTACGCAGGATTTGCATGCCAGAGATAAAAACAGGGGCTTAGCCCTGATGTCATCGTAATAAATAGTTTCCGCACCATTTTTTTTAGGAGCCTTAGCTCCGAGATCTTCGTAGTATTTACATGTCAGAGATAAAAACAGGGGCGTAGCCCTGATGTCATCGTAATAAATAGTTTCTGCACCAATGCAAAGGGGCGTTAGCCCTGTAATCTTCTCTGATCGTACCATTCAAATAAATATTTAGGCTTGCAATTCACGTCAAATTTTTCCAGCAACAATAAATTCTTCTTTATTTCACTTCGCCTTGGCATAAAAGCTTGCCAAAGAGCATCCATTGCAGTTGCTTTCAAGCAACTGATAACAAGAAATTTTTAAAATCAGGCTTTAGCCTCATAAAATAAACAACAAGCAGTATCCCATAAAGTGTGTAAGTAAAGTTATTCTGATTTATTTCCCTCGTATCGGTATCCATATTTCTTCTTCCGAATTTGGGTCCGCATTTTTATATTTTTCTCCTAATATTTCAAAATGCGGCCTGTTGTCCAATAAATAATTTGATTCAGGAATCCATGTCCCAAAAATATATTGAAAGATACTATGATCGTTGCCTGAACCTTTGTAACTGAAAACGGCATATAGTCCGCCCGGCAGGGTAAAAGTTTCCATATTGGCGGGTAAGTTATCAAAATTCCCAACTTCAACTACTGCCCACTTTTCAAAAAGATTAGTTGGCTTAAAGTCCGAAAAATGAGTAGACGGATATACCTGCATTGAAATCAAGTCATTTGTCAGTTGGTTCTTTATTTCACTTCGCCTTGGCATAAAAGCTTGCCAAAGAGCAGCTGTTTTGTTGGCCGACAAGGACATTGATAAATGAATTCCTATCAATTTTTTCTCCTGTATGTTTTCAATTCTGGCCTGCATATGTTTATTATTTGCTTTTTTAGTTGGCAAGAGCGTTAATCAGTTTGTTGTATTTAGAAGTCTTTCTTATAATTAATATTCCTAGAATAAATGAGGCGATAACAATTGCAGCAAAAATAAGGATGCATACAATTGCAAGAATTGTATCAAATAAGTCTCCGGCTCTGTCAGCTCCCGGTTTAAAAAAGTCACCAAGAATAAAGCCGATCATAGCCAGACCCGTTAAAGGATTAAACTGAATTAAGGTCCAGATGCCTACAAAATAGTTCCACTTTATGTGTTTTGGGCTAAGGGCGATGTAGGCCGGCACTAAAGTGATCAGCCCATAAAGCATGAACAGGAAGTTTTGGGTCAGAAATACGAGTAAGAAAATCTCAAGCATTCCTAAACCAATAAAAAACCAATTGATTCTTTTTAAACTCTTTAGTGTATTTTCTGGTGATGTCATAATTAATCTGTATGTGGTTTGTATTTTAAGAATATTATTCATTTACTATATGTATCGTGATGAACGATATTGGCAGCGATCATATTATTTTTATTTATTCCCCTCAATCTATTTTTGCCGGACAACAGGTTTTCTCTTTGTTGCCGCACGATTTTATTCTGTGGTTTTATTAAATGCTACGGGATACAACCATGCATCAGTCGGGGAGTTTTTGATTGTATCAATTAATGCCTGCAACTCCCTAAACAGATATTTGATGTTGAAGCAATAAATATAAATGATGGGCGCAGATAAGCATAATTTTTTCGATGTAAGACTGTAAAATCGGGATATAAGTGGAATATTAAAGAGCAAAGTCTTATCGTTTCGGGAAGGAATTCAATATAATGTTGATATTATTTAAGACTGAAATAATATTATTTAACAATGCTAAGTTGATGCTGATTTTTATATTTTTACATAAATGAATTATAATATCTCTGGTTTTTTTATAGGTAATTGATAAAAAGCCTGTAAATTAAGGAAAAAATAAAAAAAGCGACTCGTTAAAGCCGCTTTGAATGTTTTCACAACGGAATAATCCTTATTGTGATTTGCTTACAAAATGTACATCAAAAATAGAAACAATATATTAAACATACAATAGCCATGAAAAAAATTTTAGGACTCGATTTAGGAACTGCCTCTATAGGATGGGCTTTGGTGAATGAATCAGAAAATAAATCGGAACAATCTGAGATTATAAAATTAGGAGTTAGAGTTAATCCATTAAGTACCGATGAACAAACTGATTTTGAAAAGGGAAGGCCACTATCAATAAATGCTGATAGAACCTTAAAGCGTGGTGCTCGAAGGAACCTGCAGCGATTTAAACAAAGACGAGCGAATCTCATTGAGATTTTAGAATCAATTAATTTTATATCGAAAAACACTGTACTTAATGAAGACGGTAAAGATTCTACCCATGAAACCTGCAGATTGAGAGCAAAGGCGGCTGTTGATAAAATTGAAAAGGCTGAATTTGCGAGGGTTTTATTGGCTATTAATAAGAAGAGGGGATACAGAAGTAGCCGGAAAGCAAAAAATGAAGACGAAGGAAGTTTAATTGACGGCATGGCTATTGCAAAAGAGCTTTACGAAAATCAATTAACCCCAGGACAATTTGTGTTCAATTTATTGGAGAAAGGGAAAAAGTATATCCCGGATTTTTATCGCTCCGATTTGCAGAATGAGTTTGATGCAATATGGAATTTCCAAAAGCAGTTTTACCCTGAAGTATTAAATGATGAACTATATCAGAAATTGCAAGGGCAGGGACAGCAAAATAGCCGCAAACTTTTCCTTGCAATACATCAGATTTATACTGCAGAGAATAAAGGGAAACGAGATGAAGTGAAAAAACAGCATTATCAATGGAGAAGTGAAGCTCTTACCATTCAACTGCCTGTAAATGTAGTTGCCTATGTACTTGTTGAGATCAATAACAATCTAAATAAATCAAGTGGTTACTTGGGGGCTATAAGTGATCGAAGCAAAGAGTTATATTTTAACAAGGAAACTGTTGGACAGAATTTGTACAGACAGCTTCAAAATAATTTTCACACAAGTTTAAAGAATCAAGTGTTTTATCGCCAGGATTATTTAGATGAGTTTGAGAAAATATGGGAAACTCAGGCGAAGTACTATTTAGAACTCAAACCAGAAGTAAAGGAAGAAATACGTGATGTGATCATATTTTACCAGCGTAAGCTAAAATCGCAAAAGCATTTAATAAGCAACTGTGAGTTTGAAAAAAATCATAAGGCAATTCCGAAATCATCTCCATTGTTTCAGGAATTTAAAATTTGGCAATTACTAAATAACCTTCAATTACAGAATAAAAAATCGAAAGAGGTTGTAGTTTTGGATGTAGATGCAAAGCAACATTTATTTGAAGAACTTAACCTCAGAGGAAATCATACTGCCGATGATGTTTTAAAAGTTTTAGGCTTGCCTAAAAAAGAATGGACACTTAATTATAAAGAGGGGATTGATGGCAATAGAACGAATCAGGCTTTGTACAATGTTTATCAGCAGATTGCAGAATACGAGGGATATGGTTTCGATTGGGCAAAAAAATCTGCACAGGAAATAAAGGAGGAATTAAAACAAATTTTTTTACAAATAGGAATTAGTACAGCAATTTTAGAATTTAATTCGGATATCGATGGGACTGCTTTCGACAAACAGGTCTCCTATCAGTTATGGCACTTGTTGTATTCGGCCGAGGACGATGATAAGATAAATGAACAAGATAAATTGCTTTATGGCAATTCGAATGTTGCTTTAAAGAAAAAGTTGAATCTGACGTATGGATTTAAGCCTGAATATGCCAATATGCTGGCCAATATTAGTTTACAGCCCGATCATGGGAGTTTAAGTGCCAGAGCAATAAAAAAGATTATTCCGTTTTTAAAAGAAGGGCATGAGTTTTCGGAAGCCTGCAAGCTGGCAAAATACAACCATTCCCATTCATTAACGAAAGAAGAATTAGCCGGCAGAACTTTAAAGGATATTTTAGAATTGTTGCCGAAGAACAGTTTGCGGAATCCTGTTGTGGAAAAGATATTAAATCAAATGGTGAATTTAGTGAATCAGGTGATTGAAACTTATGGAAAACCGGATGAAGTTCGAATCGAATTGGCGCGGGAATTAAAAAAATCAGCAAAAGAAAGAGCTTTGGCAACCACAAATATTAATGCTGCTAAAACCAAACATGAAGGAATTAGTAAATTATTGCAAAAAGATTTTGGAATAAAGAATCCTACCCGCAACGATATTATTCGCTATAAACTTTACGAAGAGTTAAGTGAAATGGGCTATAAAACTCTTTTTACAAATCAATACATTCCCAAAGACAAACTATTTTCAAAGGAAATTGATATTGAGCACATCATTCCTAAAGCAATATTGTTCGATGATTCTTTTTCCAATAAAACTCTGGCATATCGAAATGTAAATTTAGCTAAGGCCGATTCTACTGCGATTGATTTTATTACAAATACCTATTCTGATGACGTACAGAATTATAAGAACAGAGTGGAGAGTTTATATAAGGCAGGTAAAATATCGAAAGCAAAATATAACAAATTGCTGATGCAGGAAAAGGACTTGCCTGATGGATTTATTGAACGAGACCTGCGAAATAGCCAGTATATTGCTAAAAAGGCAAAACAAATGTTGCAGGAGGTTGTGCGAACAGTGAATACAACAACAGGAAGTATTACTGATAAATTGCGCGAAGATTGGGACTTGATTAATGTAATGAAGGAGCTGAACTTGCCCAAATACCGTGCATTGGGATTAACAGAAATGCAGGAACGTAAGGAAGGTAAAGCGGTAGAGCAAATTATTGATTGGACCAAACGAAACGATCACCGTCATCATGCTATGGATGCATTAACAGTTGCTTTTACTACCTACGATCATGTGCAGTATTTAAACAATTTACATGCATCGCGTAGTAAGGAAAGCGATTTGTATGGAATTCGTAATAAAATTACAAAGCAGTATGAAACAAAAAATGGCAATTCGAAACGGAAGTTTGTTGTTCCTCTTCCTAATTTCAGAACCGAAGCAAAGAATCATCTCGAAAGTGTTTTAATTTCAATTAAAGCCAAAAATAAGGTGGTAACGAAAAATAAAAATAGAATTAAGCAAAAGGGTGCCGATCATTTTGTGGAGAAAATTCAATTAACTCCGAGAGGACAATTGCATAAAGAAACTGTTTATGGGAAAATACAGGAACAAATTGTAAAAGAGATAAAAATAAGTGCAAAATTAGATTTGGAAACCATTAACAAGATTACCAAACCTAAATATCGTGAAGCTTTACTAAAACGCTTGGCCACATTTGGTAACGATTCTAAAAAAGCATTTGCTGGTAAGAATGCTCCTGCAAAGAATCCTATTTATTTGGATGATGCAAAAATAGAAATAGTACCTGAGCAAGTGAAAATTCAGGATGTTCAGGATAATTACACAATAAGAAAAGAGATTGGCCCCGATTTAAAAATTGATAAGGTAATTGATGCTGGTATAAAAAGAATTTTTCAGGAACGCTTGGAAGAATACAACGGAAATGCAAAAGAGGCTTTTTCGAATTTGGAGAAACGACCAATTTGGTTGAACAAAGAAAAAGGAATTGCTATAAAACGAGTTTGTATTAGTGGGGTTAGCAATGCCGAAGCCTTGCACGATAAAAAGGATAATCAAGGTAAATTAATCGTAAGCGAAGGTGGAAAAACGCAGCCAGTTGATTATGTAAGTACCGGGAACAATCACCACGTGGCAATTTATAAAGATGAAGAAGGAAAATTGCAGGAACAGGTGGTTTCCTTCTACGAAGCAGTTGCACGTGTAAATGCGGGTTTGCCAATTATCAATAGGCAATACAAAGAAAAAGAGGGATGGCAATTCTTATTTACGATGAAACAGAACGAATATTTTATATTTCCTTCGAAAGATTTTGATACTAAGGAGATTGACTTACTAGCGAAGGAAAATGCGAAACTGATAAGCCCTAATTTGTTTAGAGTTCAGAAAATTTCTACAAAAAATTACTTGTTCACTCATCATCTAGAGACAAAAGCTATTGATGGTGCAATATTAAAGACTAAAAAGCAACTTTCTAAAGTAACTTATCATTTTCTTCAAAGTACTGAACCATTAAGAGAATTAATTAAAGTAAGAATAAATCATATTGGAGAAATTGTACATGTTGGAGAAGAGGTTTATCAAAAACAAGAATTGGAATTGAGTATGTGAAATTAAAATAATAGTATCATGATTAAACGCACACTGTACTTTGGGAATCCTGCCTATTTGCGCAGGGAAGACGGGCAGTTGAAAGTTTTGATGCCCAAAGAAAAATCTGAACTTGCCAGTATTCCCATCGAGGACATTGGAGTGATGGTTCTTGATCATCCACAGGTAACACTTAGTCAGGCTCTACTCTCTTACCTGGTGTCGAGCAATGTGGCGTTGATTTCCTGCAACGAAAAACATCATCCGGTGGGTTTGTTTTTACCCCTGGATGGTAATTCGGTGCAGAGCGAACGTTTTAAAGTGCAGTTGGATGCCAGCGAACCTTTAAAAAAGCAGTTGTGGGCACAAACCATAGGGGCTAAGGTCGAAAATCAGGCTCGTTTACTGGAGCATTTTGATCTGGATGCCAAGCAACTGTATGCCTTGCTGCCACAAATAAAATCGGGTGACAGCGATAATGTAGAGGCAAGAGCAGCAAAGATTTATTGGGGAGCTTTGTTCGAAAATCATGATTTTGTACGCGAGCGTTTTGGCAATGTGCCCAATCCGCAATTGAACTACGCCTATGCCATTATGCGGGCCTGTGTAGCCCGTGCTTTGGTAAGTTCGGGTATGTTGCCCACTTTGGGTATTTTTCATCGCAATAAATACAATGCCTACTGTTTGGCCGATGATATTATGGAGCCTTACCGACCCTACTGCGACGAATTGGTTATGCAGCTATTTTACGATGGCGAACTTACCGACGAAAAGCTGACTAAGGATCAGAAGGCTAAAATACTGAGTGTTTTAACCACCGATGTAGTATTTGCAGGCAAAAAGAGTCCCTTACTGGTGGGCATTAGCCGCACCACCAATTCGCTTTACGAATGCTTTGCCGGCGATCGGCGAAAAATAATTTATCCTGAGTTTTATGACAGAGTACGCACTAAGTCAGTACCGTAACATGTGGGTGTTGGTTTTTTTCGACCTGCCCACCGAAACGAAAAAGGAGCGAAAGGCTGCCGGTAAGTTTCGAAAAGAACTGCTGCAGGATGGTTTTACCATGTTTCAGTTCTCGATATACATGCGCACCTGCCCCAGCAGAGAAAATGCTGAAGTGCACAGCAAAAGGGTGAAACAATCGCTACCCGAGCACGGACATGTGGGCATACTCAAAATTACCGACAAACAATTTGCTATGATGGAACTCTTCTACAGTCAGCAGACTGCTGATAAACCCGAAGTGGTTCAGCAATTGCAACTTTTTTAATTGTGATTGCGAGGAGATACGACGAGGCAATCTGTCAAATAAACAGGTATGCAGGATCAAAAAAATGAATACAAACTAAAAAACCGAAGCTTTACAGCCTCGGTTTTTTCAATTCTAATGTGTTTTACAACTTGCTGGTAATAAGCTTATTTCCTTTGATAGGTTGTAAGTCAACACATCAAAGATACATTCTGTAAGCAAATCACAACAAGGTGGTGTAACGTTAGTAATTTAGAAGAGTTGTAAGTCAACACATCAAAGATACATTCTGTAAGCAAATCACAACTGGAAGTAGAGAGGCTTCCGTTTACGGTAAGTTGTAAGTCAACACATCAAAGATACATTCTGTAAGCAAATCACAACAGTTTAAGGGGCTGCAGTAATCTTGAATCGGTTGTAAGTCAACACATCAAAGATACATTCTGTAAGCAAATCACAACTAATTGGTATGATCCAAGCGAAGAAGATTCGTTGTAAGTCAACACATCAAAGATACATTCTGTAAGCAAATCACAACAATAACATATATCTTTCACTATTTGGTGGAGTTGTAAGTCAACACATCAAAGATACATTCTGTAAGCAAATCACAACACATTCACACCAGTCGCATTATCGAAAGTGGTTGTAAGTCAACACATCAAAGATACATTCTGTAAGCAAATCACAACTAGGCTAGATTGACCGTTAAAAAGGTATTCGTTGTAAGTCAACACATCAAAGATACATTCTGTAAGCAAATCACAACTACCTTCTAAAACACATTGTTCTAGCATTTGTTGTAAGTCAACACATCAAAGATACATTCTGTAAGCAAATCACAACATACTCAAAGCAATCAAATCTAACTTTAACGTTGTAAGTCAACACATCAAAGATACATTCTGTAAGCAAATCACAACTAAAGACCGTGCGCTATTGGGATAAGGCCGGTTGTAAGTCAACACATCAAAGATACATTCTGTAAGCAAATCACAACTAATTTACCTAACGTTAGATCAGAAGATCTGTTGTAAGTCAACACATCAAAGATACATTCTGTAAGCAAATCACAACACCAAACCATCAATTCCGACCTATACATAAGTTGTAAGTCAACACATCAAAGATACATTCTGTAAGCAAATCACAACGGAGCGTAACCGTTAATATTAATTACCGATGTTGTAAGTCAACACATCAAAGATACATTCTGTAAGCAAATCACAACTTCTGGCCGGAGAGCCTGGAACCGGAAAAAGTTGTAAGTCAACACATCAAAGATACATTCTGTAAGCAAATCACAACCATGAGTCAATAGGTTTAGATGTTATCATTGTTGTAAGTCAACACATCAAAGATACATTCTGTAAGCAAATCACAACGGTGTTTGGGTGAGTGAAAAAATAAGCTCTGTTGTAAGTCAACACATCAAAGATACATTCTGTAAGCAAATCACAACAGTCACTGCAATATTCCTGAAAATTACACCGTTGTAAGTCAACACATCAAAGATACATTCTGTAAGCAAATCACAACCATCGGGGGCTATTGCGGTGAATTCCCTTGGTTGTAAGTCAACACATCAAAGATACATTCTGTAAGCAAATCACAACTAAGCGCACCTAATGGATTTTATGTATCAGGTTGTAAGTCAACACATCAAAGATACATTCTGTAAGCAAATCACAACACAGTCGCATTTAACGCTATCGTAGTGTTAGTTGTAAGTCAACACATCAAAGATACATTCTGTAAGCAAATCACAACAGCAGTACACTTGGGAATTTTCAGACGGTGTTGTAAGTCAACACATCAAAGATACATTCTGTAAGCAAATCACAACAGAAAGCGGAGGCAATTGCAAACGAAAAATGTTGTAAGTCAACACATCAAAGATACATTCTGTAAGCAAATCACAACAACCTCTCCATTGTCACCAAAACCGATGTAGTTGTAAGTCAACACATCAAAGATACATTCTGTAAGCAAATCACAACACAACCCAGTCACTAGATTTCTTAGCGCCTGTTGTAAGTCAACACATCAAAGATACATTCTGTAAGCAAATCACAACTTAGCAGCTCACACAGGAGCAAAGCGAATCGTTGTAAGTCAACACATCAAAGATACATTCTGTAAGCAAATCACAACCAGCAATGGTATCACTTGTTAATATTGTAAGTTGTAAGTCAACACATCAAAGATACATTCTGTAAGCAAATCACAACCAGGAAATGAGTGATTACTATTTTGGCACTGTTGTAAGTCAACACATCAAAGATACATTCTGTAAGCAAATCACAACACATCGACCTCACTTTTTTCTAACCATTTAGTTGTAAGTCAACACATCAAAGATACATTCTGTAAGCAAATCACAACGGGAGTACGGAAAGAATCAAAGCGACTCTTGTTGTAAGTCAACACATCAAAGATACATTCTGTAAGCAAATCACAACTTAAATCAAATTGACCGTTGAAAAGATACTGTTGTAAGTCAACACATCAAAGATACATTCTGTAAGCAAATCACAACTTCCCCGACTAAAATTGTAAATACGCTCAAGTTGTAAGTCAACACATCAAAGATACATTCTGTAAGCAAATCACAACAGGTTTTTGCAACGTTAATTTTATATATAAGTTGTAAGTCAACACATCAAAGATACATTCTGTAAGCAAATCACAACTTACTTCGACTACTATTCTCGAGTTAAGACGTTGTAAGTCAACACATCAAAGATACATTCTGTAAGCAAATCACAACTGAACGTAAGTTCAACAAGTATCTGTACAGTTGTAAGTCAACACATCAAAGATACATTCTGTAAGCAAATCACAACGGCAGAAAGCTTGTCGTATGACCCCTCAAGGTTGTAAGTCAACACATCAAAGATACATTCTGTAAGCAAATCACAACTATATTGAATCAAATATTGGCTACAATAGCGTTGTAAGTCAACACATCAAAGATACATTCTGTAAGCAAATCACAACACCGTATGATTAGAAATGAAACTGTAAATAGTTGTAAGTCAACACATCAAAGATACATTCTGTAAGCAAATCACAACTATCTACATCAAATGAATAGTTCTGTCCGTGTTGTAAGTCAACACATCAAAGATACATTCTGTAAGCAAATCACAACACCGTTGCGCCGTCTGAATTAACTTGCTTTGTTGTAAGTCAACACATCAAAGATACATTCTGTAAGCAAATCACAACCGGTGATGAATTTGTTCACGCCGGAATAAAGTTGTAAGTCAACACATCAAAGATACATTCTGTAAGCAAATCACAACTACTTCTGTTTTTATTCAACAAGTTCATACGTTGTAAGTCAACACATCAAAGATACATTCTGTAAGCAAATCACAACCGGCAAAAGAAAAGTCAGCGATATTCTGGTGTTGTAAGTCAACACATCAAAGATACATTCTGTAAGCAAATCACAACTAAACCGGAAGACACCGGATTCAGAAGTTGGTTGTAAGTCAACACATCAAAGATACATTCTGTAAGCAAATCACAACTCATGAAACACAATGTTGAATCAAGACTGTGTTGTAAGTCAACACATCAAAGATACATTCTGTAAGCAAATCACAACAAAGCGTCAAAAGGCAATTGACACGGAATTGTTGTAAGTCAACACATCAAAGATACATTCTGTAAGCAAATCACAACCCGTCATAAAGGTATAAATAAGCGCGTCCTGTTGTAAGTCAACACATCAAAGATACATTCTGTAAGCAAATCACAACGCATTGATGATGTGGACACCAAGAAGCGATGTTGTAAGTCAACACATCAAAGATACATTCTGTAAGCAAATCACAACACCTACCGTGGTAAGTCTCGATACCTGCAAGTTGTAAGTCAACACATCAAAGATACATTCTGTAAGCAAATCACAACACAGATTATGAACGAGAAAAATACTTTAAAGTTGTAAGTCAACACATCAAAGATACATTCTGTAAGCAAATCACAACGGAAACAGCATTAGGGGTAAAATAAGAGACGTTGTAAGTCAACACATCAAAGATACATTCTGTAAGCAAATCACAACGAGAGCTCGCGCCGCTTCACCTGCACCTTCGTTGTAAGTCAACACATCAAAGATACATTCTGTAAGCAAATCACAACGAGAACTCCTTGTTAAAGGCGGATCTTGCAGTTGTAAGTCAACACATCAAAGATACATTCTGTAAGCAAATCACAACACTCGCCAAAATGATACAAATAAATCACGCGTTGTAAGTCAACACATCAAAGATACATTCTGTAAGCAAATCACAACCACCGGGGTGGGTGGGGAAAGGACAAAGTTGTTGTAAGTCAACACATCAAAGATACATTCTGTAAGCAAATCACAACGTCCTGTAGTGATGTGTTTATGCCTCCTATGTTGTAAGTCAACACATCAAAGATACATTCTGTAAGCAAATCACAACCCACTAAGGCAGCTATTAACGAAATGCAGGGTTGTAAGTCAACACATCAAAGATACATTCTGTAAGCAAATCACAACTGGTCAGGGCTGTTGCAAGTCTGCAACTAAGTTGTAAGTCAACACATCAAAGATACATTCTGTAAGCAAATCACAACACTACGCTTGAAAATAAAATAGATAATTTAGTTGTAAGTCAACACATCAAAGATACATTCTGTAAGCAAATCACAACTAGTAGCCTGGCCGTGCTCGGTATCTGGTCGTTGTAAGTCAACACATCAAAGATACATTCTGTAAGCAAATCACAACAAAGTAGCAAACATACCCCTAAGGTCGAACGTTGTAAGTCAACACATCAAAGATACATTCTGTAAGCAAATCACAACCCTTTGTCGGTACAGTTATTTTCTTTCGAGGTTGTAAGTCAACACATCAAAGATACATTCTGTAAGCAAATCACAACTTGCTCTAATGCTGTATTTGTTCCAGTTACGTTGTAAGTCAACACATCAAAGATACATTCTGTAAGCAAATCACAACAGCATCAGCATAGTAATGTATCACAAATTTGTTGTAAGTCAACACATCAAAGATACATTCTGTAAGCAAATCACAACACTATTACGATGATTACGATAATGGTTATCGTTGTAAGTCAACACATCAAAGATACATTCTGTAAGCAAATCACAACCCAGCCGGCTGAATTGATGGCTCAACAGTCGTTGTAAGTCAACACATCAAAGATACATTCTGTAAGCAAATCACAACGTTGTCTGTACACAACTTAAAACTAAATTAGTTGTAAGTCAACACATCAAAGATACATTCTGTAAGCAAATCACAACTACCGCCGGCGTCAATAGTGCCAGCTATAAGTTGTAAGTCAACACATCAAAGATACATTCTGTAAGCAAATCACAACGAATCGGCACCAGGGAAACGAAGCAAGTGGGTTGTAAGTCAACACATCAAAGATACATTCTGTAAGCAAATCACAACTATCAGCACCTGCTTGAAAGTGCCGACTGTGTTGTAAGTCAACACATCAAAGATACATTCTGTAAGCAAATCACAACTAAAAGAATACGAAGAAGTAACTGGGCTAAGTTGTAAGTCAACACATCAAAGATACATGAATTGATAAATAAATTCAAATTAAGGAATCATAGAACATGTTACTGTAAGCATATGTCTATGGTGCTTGTTTTTAAATAATTGCTAACAGGAAATAGTAATTGCAGAAGGAGTGAAATGAGGCTAAAGCAAAACAATAGGAATATTTTAATTACAGTTGGCTAAAGCCAAACTGCAATAGAGTAAAAAACACAAAGCATTTATTGACAAAAGGAAAAAAGGATTTATTGCAGTTGCTTTCAAGCAACTGATAACAATAAATTTTTAAAATCAGGCTTTAGCCTCATAAAATAAACAATATGCCTTCGCGCAAGGTTGAAATACCCAAATGATGTGCCATTTGCCCTGTTGCATGTCGGTTTTAGAATACTTTGTGTGTAATGCATCGGTGCCACTCAGAAACCATCTTTTGCGTTTTAGTTTGGCTCTCAGGAAACTTTCAAATGGCATTTTACAACTTTCAAAATGCATTTTGCGATTTGTCCTTGACGAAAATGGGCACAATTTGGCTCATTTGAAGCACCAAAAATGCCAAAATTAGCCTCTAAAACGTCTCCTGCAAATTCAAACGGGTCTTTTGCAAATTGTAAAATGTCTTTTGCAATTTGCAAAATGGTACCATTTGTTCGAAAAAAGCACTTACAGGGTATATTTTTTACAAAAACAAAATTTGCTGTTAACAATCAATAAAATCAAACCTTTCAGACTAAGTGATGCATATAAATTAGTTAACAAAACAGATTAAATATTACAAAACGTCATTTTTTGGGTTTCCTGCCTGAAAACCAGATAAAAGTCTGTGTATTAAACAGTAGTAATATGGAATAAAAGTGTTGATTTATTGGGCATCGCCTTGTTTAGGTTTTTTGGAAACTTAACCATATATTATTTTGCTTTTTGATTTATAAAAAATGAACTAAAAATATGCCAATTGAGCCGTTTCTAAAACAATAAATTTTCAGCCTGAAAGCCCTGTGTTTTTGCGATGTTAAGTAGTTTGAATAAAAATAATATCATAAAAAAACATATATTTATAAAAAATGTTTTCTAGCTTTAGTACAGCATCCTGAAGAATATGTTTAATCAAAAAATATTAATAAGATGGCACAGATAGTCATAAAAAAAGATTTTATAGAGCACAATGAGGCTGGTTTTGCCCGTAAGAGAGACAATTTTTTGGCCAAGGCGCCTCAATTGGTTACCGATGGACTTTTGCCCAAAGAACCAACTGATTCTATTATACAAGAGCTTCAGGTGGATAAAACACGCTGCGACCAGAAAAATGCAGATCAGAAAATAGCCCGTGATTCCCGCACTATTTATGTTGCAGGCCATAACTCTGTTGAAAAATCATTACGGGAGTACAAAAAAATTATTGATCTTACGCCGGGCATTACTCCTGAATTAAAACTGGAATTGGGTTTGGTGAATGAAAACAAGGTAGAGTCGACCACCAGCAAAAAACCAGATCTGAAAGGAAGAGAAGTGGGGGGTATTCCTCACCTAAGTTTTACTAAATTTCCCATGGATGGCATTATGCTGTACGGCAAAATAAACGATGGAAATTACGATTTTCAGACCAGTGTAAAAGGATCGGATTTTGAAGATACCCGTCCGCGGGTAAATGCAAAACTCACCGAGGTTAGAGAATATTATGCCTATTACATGTACGCAGGTAAAAAGGTGGGCAAACAATCGGAGATCATTCGGGTAGTTCTTAATCCCATCGAATAATCAGGATCGATGGTTTAAAATCCAAGTAGTTTCAGTATGCTTTAAGCTTGTGTTCGTTCGCTAAAATTGGTGAGCGGACACAGCCTTATAAATAAGATTTTTGTATTGACTTTGGCGGGTGGAAAGCTTAACTTCTTGTTTATTTACTAAAAGAGGAGGAAAGAAGATGAGCGGAACACTTTACGAACGATTAGGCGGAACAGAGGGAATTACCAAAATTGCCAATGATGTTGTTGATTTGCATTTGCTTAATCCGGCAATTGCTGTAAGGTTTACAAATGCCAAGGCTGATGTGAAAGCGATGAAGAATGGAGCTGCAACTTTTTTGATGGCAGGTACGGGTGGTCCGGATTTGTACAAGGGTGCCGATATGCTGACAACACACAAGGGAATGAATGTTAGTGAAAAGGAGTTTGTTGAGGTTATGGCTGACGTGATGAAAGCTATGGATATGAATAATATCGGTCAGCGGGAAAAGGAAGAAGTACTTTTTGTTCTTTTTAGCATGAGAGAGGAAATTGTTGCTGTATAAATTATTTCTGAAGCAAAGAAAGAGGGTGTTCAAAAAAGAATTGTTTTGTGCTAAAATGAAGTTCAGTTTTACTCCAGTCTTTAAAAGGAAGACTGAGTTTTAAAGACTTTCCTTAAGAAAATTTAGGGGTAAAAGTCGCTGAATAGCTTAAGATTCTACTTTTTTAGACATCCTCTTTTTTATGGAGAAAAACAAACACGAAGAGATCCTGTTGATATCTTAATCTCTGATGCGGTCAATCAATTTCCGTATATCTTCCATTGTTTTTGCAGTAGTCCCGTCATTTGTTATTCTTTTCACTGTGGTTTTTCCGGGCGATTTCATTCTTTGTACCTTTACAGGCTTATACATGCGGGCACGTGCTTGTTGTTCCTCTCTTTTTTGTACAATTAATTCCAATCTTTTTAATTGTTTGATTCTTTTTTCTTCTTTTTCCTTTGCAATCCGTTCGGCTCTGCAATTGTAATAGTCCTGTATAACTTCTTCGCTGTCTTGCTGCAGATAATTTTGTTTGGTTTTAAGAAAGTTGAAAAACTCTGTAAGGGTATTGTATTCTTTACTCATAGTGCTTTATTTATATACGGATGACTTAAGAAGATGAATTGTCTTGCTAAATTTAAACATTAATTTGAGATACTGTTTTATTTGATCAATCAAATTTCGTTTTTTTCTGCAAATTGAGTGGTATTGGTCTGCATTAAATTGCCTCTAAAGGTTGAAAAAGCGATTTGTTCTGCCCGGTTTTCGAAAAATAGAATGTAATTTTGCACTTCTTACTACTTGGTAACCATTAAAAATCCATTTATAAACCGAAAGTAATTTTATGGTAAAGAAGATTTTGCTGTTGGGCTCAGGAGAGCTGGGAAAAGAATTTGTGATTGCGGCACAGCGTTTGGGACAAAATACAGTTGCTGTTGATAGTTATGCTGGAGCTCCTGCCATGCAGGTTGCGGATGCATTCGAGGTAATTAATATGCTCGATGGTGATGCGCTCGATTTGGTTGTAGCCAGACATCAACCGGATTTAATTGTACCCGAAATTGAAGCCATTCGTACCGAACGCTTTTATGAGTACGAGAAACAAGGCATTCAGGTAGTTCCGAGTGCAAAAGCCGCCAATTTTACCATGGACAGAAGAGCAATCCGCGATTTGGCCGCAAAGGATCTGGGAATCAGAACTGCAAAATATTTGTATGCCGGTTCGTTGGAGGAGATGTATGCTGTGGTGAAAGAGGTTGGAATGCCTTGCGTAGTGAAACCCCTGATGTCATCATCAGGAAAAGGGCAGTCGGTAATTAAATGCAAAGCTGATATTGAAAAGGCCTGGAACATTGCCGGTTCTAAGGGACGTGGTGATTCCGGGGATGTGATTGTAGAAGCATTTGTGAACTTTATTTCGGAGATTACCTTGCTTACCGTTACACAGAAGAATGGTCCTACCTTATTTTGCCCGCCGATTGGTCATGTTCAGGAACGTGGTGATTATCAGCAAAGCTGGCAGCCGGCTGCAATTTCCGGTGCAGATGTAAAAGCAGCTCAGGAAATGGCTGAAAGGGTTACCCGCGAACTGGGAGGAGCAGGTCTTTGGGGTGTAGAATTCTTTATTTGCGAAGATGGAGTTGTATTTTCAGAATTATCGCCCCGTCCGCACGATACCGGCATGGTTACTCTTGCAGGCACTCAAAATTTTAGTGAATTCGAACTGCATTGCCGTGCTGTTTTAGGATTACCAATACCTGAAATTACATTGGAAAGAGTAGGAGCGAGTGCTGTTATTCTGGCACAGAGCGAAGGAGTTAATCCATATTTTGAAGGTTTGGAGAAAGCAGCAGTTTATCCCAAATCTGATTTGCGTTTGTTTGGCAAACCAAGCAGCCGCGAATACCGTCGCATGGGGGTGACTTTAGCCTACAATTCTATCGGTACAGATGTTTTTACCTGCGTAGATCAGGCCAAAGAAATGGCGGCTTTAATTAGGGTGAAGAATAAGTAAGAAAGAAGGGTCTTGAAGGGGCTTGGGGTCTGGAAGAGTCGAAAGGTCTGGAAGGATCCAAGTCGATTGTAATAATTCTCCCATTTTAAGGGGAGATGCCGACAGGCAGAGGGGTGTGTTTGATGAAGTCTGGAAGAGTCGAAAGGTCTTGAAGAGTCTTGAAGTATCCAAGTCGATTGTAATAATTCTCCCATTTTAAGGGGAGATGCCGACAGGCAGAGGGGTGTGTTTGAAGAAGTCTTGAAAAGTTGTGAGTTAAAAAAAAAGAAGAGGATATTCATTTGTTTGAACATCCTCTTTTTGTCAATACGGTATTTGATTTCGAATCGTTTGTCATCCTGAACAAAGTGAAGGATCTTTTCAGTAATCAGATTCCTAATTCCTAATTCCTAATTAATTATGACTTCTTTAAAATACTGAAGAAAGATATCCTTTGCCACCTGCAGTTGTTCCAGTGTGTTTTCAGGTACATCGTTTAGTTTGTATTCCATGTTTAAGTGTTCATATTTGTGAACGCCCAGTTTGTGATAGGGCTGAATTTCCAGCTTTTCAATGTTTTCGTATTCCTGAAAATATTTTCCCATTTCGTGCAGATATTCAGGCTGATCGGAGTATCCGGGAACCAGTACATAACGCATCCACACTTTCACCTCTTTTTCGCGGAGGTATGCTGCAAAATTAAGGGTTGTATTGTTGCGTTTACCGGTTATCTTTTGATGCCAGTCTGGGTTGATGTGTTTGATGTCGAGCAGAACCAAATCCGTATACTTCAGTAATTCTTTAACATCATCGGTAAGAACATTTCCATTGCTGTCGATACAAGTGTTAAAATCTTCCTCTTTCAGCTGCCTGAAAAGAATTTTGAGTTCTTTTGCCTGCCAAAGCGGTTCTCCGCCCGAAATGGTTACGCCGCCAATTTTCCCAAAAAAAGGACGCTGGTTGCGTGCTTTTCTCATGATTTCTTCAAGTGGAGTCGGTGTTCCTCCTTCGAAAGTAATGGTATCGGGGTTGGCACAGTACAAACACTTAAAGGTGCATCCCTGCAGAAATACGACCAGTCGGATTCCCGGGCCATCGTAAGTACCTAATGATTCAAAAGAATGAACGTTTAACATACTTGTTTAAATAAATGTGTTAATGTGTATCTCAAAAGTTATTGAGATTGTGAGTGAGTCGTAAAAATAATCCAGGTCGCCGGCCTTACACCAACGACCTTATTATTAATTCTTAGTTGCTCATTGTTAATTAAAAGAACAATTTGTTCTTTTTTACATTCTCTCGAAAAAGCTGCGGGAAATCACCTCCAGCTGCTGTTCGCGGGTTAAACGTACAAAGTTTACTGCATAACCCGAAACACGGATAGTCAGCTGAGGATATTCTTCAGGATGCTCCATAGCATCTTCCAGCATGGCACGGTCCAACACATTTACGTTTAGGTGATGAGCACCTTTTGTAAAGTAAGCATCCATCATGGTAACCAGATTATCCTGACGGGTTGCTGCTGTTGCTCCCAACGATTTAGGAACAATAGAGAAAGTATTCGAAATGCCGTCCAATGAATCTTCGTAGTTGATTTTAGCCACAGAGTTTAAAGAAGCAATTGCACCGTGAGAATCACGTCCGTGCATAGGATTTGCACCCGGAGCAAAAGGAACACCAGCGGCTCTGCCATCAGGAGTAGCACCGGTTTTTAATCCATACACTACGTTCGAGGTAATGGTAAGAATCGACATGGTTGGCTCGGCATTCTTATAAGTATGCAGTTCTTTCAACAAGCTGTTGAATAAATTTGGAATTTCAACAGCAAAACAATCTACTGCATCATCGTCATTTCCATAGTATGGGAAATCTCCTTCAATTTTGAAATCGCAGGTCAAACCTTCTTCGTTACGAACAGCAGTTACTTTTGCATTCTTAATTGCTGATAAGGAATCCGCAACAATCGAAAGACCGGCAATCCCATAAGCAAGATTGATAGCCGGATTGGTATCGACCAAAGCCATCTGAGCTTTTTCGTAGTAATATTTATCGTGCATGTAATGAATGATGTTCATTGAATCGTTGTAAACACGAGCCATTTCCTTCATTGCAATCATATAGTTGCTCATTACTTCGTCGAAATTCAATTCATTGCTGCTCATGGCAGGAATGCCGTTGATCAGCTGAGTTCCTGTTTTCTCACATCTTCCGCCGTTCAATGCCAAAAGAAGAGTTTTAGCCAGATTGCAGCGTGCACCAAAAAACTGAATCTGCTTTCCGATTTCCTGATAGGAGACACAGCAGGCAATTCCGTAATCATCCGATTTACGCGTATCACACATCAACTGATCATTCTCATACTGAATAGAAGAAGTATCGATAGAAACCTGAGCACAAAATTTCTTGAATCCTTCAGGCAATGTTTCAGACCAAAGAACTGTCATGTTTGGTTCCGGTGAAGCTCCGAGAGTATATAGTGTATTTAAGAAACGGAAGGATGTTCTGGTTACTTTGGTTCTGCCGTCAATGGTGTTTCCACCGATCGATTCAGTTACCCAGGTAGGATCACCTGCAAAAATCTCATCGTAAGCATTCATACGAAGGTGACGAACCATGCGCAGTTTCATTACGAACTGATCCAGCATTTCCTGAGCAAATTCTTCGGTAATAAAACCTGCTTCCAAATCTCTGTTGATATAAGCATCCAAAAAAGTTGAAACATTACCCAACGACATTGCAGCACCATCCTGTTCTTTTACCGCAGCAAGATAACCCATGTAAACCCACTGAATGGCTTCCTGAGCTGTCTCAGCCGGACGATTCAATTCCAAGCCGTATTTTTCCCCCAGTTTTTTGATTTCGCCAAGAGCTTTTATTTGTTCGGCAACTTCTTCGCGAAGACGAATCAATTGATCTGTCATCGTTCCGGTTAAACCATTCAAATCTTCCTTTTTTGCTTCAATCAAACGATCAATACCATATAAGGCTACCCGACGGTAATCACCGATAATACGGCCACGGGCATAGTTGTCAGGCAATCCGGTAAGGAAACCTAAGGAACGAAATTTACGGATTTCGCTGGTATAAGCATCAAAAACCCCATCGTTGTGTGTTTTTGCATAATTGCGGAAGATATCCTTTACACGATCTGATACTTCAAGACCTTGTTCCGAGCATGCTTTTTCAACAACAGCAATGCCGCCGTAAGGTTTCATGGCTCTGCGAAGCAATTCATCGGCCTGCAAACCAACAATCAGCTCTAATGATTTATCGATATATCCAGCTCCGTGAGAAGCAATAGCCGACACTGTTTCTGTATCAATTGAGCGAACTCCATTGTTGGCACGTTCTTCTTTAACAGCCTCTTTGCAGATATTCCAAAGTTTTTTTGTGCGTTCGGTTGCTTCCGTTAAAAAGGAAGCATCTCCTGTGTAAGAAGTTAAATTGTTACTAACGAAATCTCTAACGTTAATCGTTTTTTGCCATTCACCGGCTTTAAATTGAATTCTTTTCATTCTAATAATGATTTATTTCAATGGTTGATTGGAACAATCATCAGTCCTGTATTGATTTTAAAAATCAAAATTAATGCAGGACTCCTGGTGTTTGTCCGCTTAAAATTTTGGTATTGCAGTTTCTCTTACTTTGTTTCTTTTGAACAGCAAAAGAAGAAGACTTAAAACTCTTTTTTGCTGTAAAGGTGCAAAGAAACTCTTTTCTGTTTTCTCACGCAATACCTGTTAATAGTGATTTTTTACCGCAAACGATATTGTAAAAACAAAAGTTCTGGTTACAGATGACTTAGCTGACAGATGAAAATATGTTGAGAAACATGTTATTTAGATGGATTAAACAGAAAGAAACAAAATTTTATAGGAAGTAAGATGGGTTTTAAGATTTGTGATCTTTTTTTTGCTGTGATTTGGATACTACTCTTTTGATCTGCTACATTTGTGCTTTACTTATACTACAGAATGAAGTTTCGTAACAAATCAATTATACTGGTCGGGATAATTATTATTCTGAGTTTTGGAGGTGTCGCTTATTTAATAGGTGAGAAGATGGCCGTTACTGCCGGGAAAATGAGTCTTGATCTGGCTGTCTCCAAAGCGCAAAACAGTTTTTTAATCGTTAAAAACGAGTTGGATGGCAGTGTTCTTCGCACTGGTTTAATGGCCAACGCATTGGTGGAGTCTATTGATTTTAACGGACAGGACGAAAAGGTAATTGTAAAAACGCTGCAGTCTGAATTAAAAATCCGAAATGAATTAAATGCTTGCTGGTATTCATCAATTGATGAAAATGATACTTCCGTTCCGGGAAAATTGAACGTGTATTTTAGGAAGAAGGGGAATGAAATTGTTAAGAGTCCACTTTTAGATAAGCAGCTGGATTTAATCGAAAAGCTGCTGATTCAGGGAAGAGAGATGATTTCGGCACCTTATTGGAGTTCCGATAATCGTTTGCTTGCAACGGTATTGGAGCCGGTGATTAAAAATGATAAGATTGTCGGGGTTTTAGGAACAGATTTGGATTTGTATCTCTTTCAGCAGCATTTTTATGACAACGAATCACTGGGAAGAGCTTATGTAACTATTATTTCGGAACAAGGATTTTGTATTTCTCATCCTGATGAGAATTTGATTGGCAAGCGAATTGATACTTTGGCAGAAGGAGCCCGGATTCATGAAGTTCTGGCATCAGGAAATAAATATCAGGAAGAAGTGCAGTCTGATTATTTACAAGTGCCTGTTATGAGGGTATATCAGCCCGTTAAAATTGGTAATTTGGATAAAAAATGGCTGGTAACTGTTAGTGTTCCTCTTTTTAATGTGAAAGAATCTGTTCAGGAAATACGCAATTCAACCTTTCTGATTGGTTTGGTTTTGGCTCTTTTACTAATGGTATTTCTTTACTTTTCCCAGCGCAGGTGGTTTCTTGAATTTAGCAAAAGACAAAGGGCCGAAAGGAAGCATCGTAATGAGGTAAGCAAACTGTCTTCGATCATGGAGAGTACCGATCAGATCATGATTTTTTCGGTGGATAAAAATTACAGGTACACAAGTTTTAATAGTGTTCATAAATTGAATCTGGAGAAAAATGAGGGCGATAGCATTCGGCTGGGAAGTAATTCATTAGATACTTATTATGGTGATTTCCGCATTCAAATGAAAAAGCATTTGGACAGGGCATTGGCAGGAGATCATTTTTTAGTGGAATTTCAAAGGCACGGCATCGATTATCAGCAGATATTTAACGCCATATCCGACGCAGAAGGAAAAGTTGTAGGTGTTTCCAGTTTTTGCTTTGATATTAGCGAAACTCTTGAATTGCGGCGCAGGGCTCTCGAAGAGGAAGAAGAAAAAGTAAAAGCACAGCTAAAGAATATTAAAAATCAGATCAATCCGCATTTCTTATTTAATTCTCTGAATTCTCTTTATGCCTTGGTAGAGGGAGAGCCGAAACTGGCCAGAAAGTTTATTCTGAGCTTATCGAAGGTTTACCGTTATTTGTTGGATAGCAACAACAGCAATCTGATCAGTTTAAAACAGGAACTCGATTTTATTAAGCAGTATCTTTTCCTGCAGAAAATTCGTTTTGGCGATAATCTTCTTTTAGAATATGATATTAAAGACGAAGCATTAAGCCGAAAGCTGCCATCTGTCAGCATACAATCACTGGTGGAAAATGCCATCAAACACAATGTAATAACAAGCGAAAAACCACTCACTATTCGTATATCTGTTTCAGACGAATATTATTTAATTGTTGAAAATCCTTACCAACCCCGCACCGATATGAGTCACAGTCCGGGTACCGGATTAAAAACGCTCGAGGCTTTGTATGCTTTTTTGGGCGATAAACAACCTGTTTATGGTATTGAAAATGGGTTTTTCAGGGTAAAACTGCCTTTGTTTTAATCCCAAAAGATTGCTTTTCCATTCTGTGCGAAGGTTTCATACCGGTTTTTTTGTCATTCACTCCTTAATCTTTCCGGTTCACTCCCTTCTTTTTTCTTGTAGATCAGAATTAATTCATTTTTGTTTCGAATTATTGCCGGATGAAATTCATTAAGCAGTACTAAAACGAACAAAACTGAATTTTGTAGTGACGTGAGTATTCGTGTAGGGGCAATGCTCACAACTACAAACAAAATATACTAAATGAACTTAAGCACAATCACACCAAATCACAAAATTACCCGACTGTTTTTGATGGCATGTATTCTGGGGGGAATGAGTTTGCCGTCGCAAGCATCGCAACGCACTTCTGTTGTTGCAGAAGATGGAATTTTTACTTTCTGGAAAAAGAAAAAGACAGAAACCGAGTCGGACACTACGAAAGGAAAAGATAAAGATTCAAAACTGAAAAAATACGATGAAATAATTACTTCGGATGCCATTACCAAAAAAGGAGTAATTGATATTCACAGAGTAAAAAAGGATTACTATTTCGAAATTTCGGATTCGTTGCTGAACCGCGATTTTCTTTTGGTCAATAAAATCTCTAAAGTGCCTTCCGAGGTTAATGAGTTGGGTTTTAACAAAGGAATCAATTATCAAAATTTATTGATTCGTTTTGAAGTGGATACTTTAACGGAAAAAATTTGGGTGAAAACTTACCATCCATACTACGAAGGGAAAGCAGGGGATGCAATTACTCAGTCGGTAGAGGATAATTACATGCCTTCCATCAGAGAATGCTTCGGTTTGGCTTGTTTTGGAAAAGACTCAACCACCTATGTATTTAAGGTAAATAAGGTATTCGACGGATCGGAAAAAAGTTTAAATGATTTGTTTGGAATACTTGGAATGCCGGGAGCTGCAGTGAAAGATCTTTCGAAAATTAACGAAGTGAAAAGCTTTCAAAAAAATCTGGTTGTAAAATCATTGCTAACCACTAAAGCAGAAGGAATTACTGTAACCGTAGAAGTTACATCGAATATGGTTTTGTTAGCTGAGAAAGCCATGAAACCAAGATTTGCAGACCGAAGAATCGGATACTTTACAACCAAACATTTTTATTATAGTGATGATCAGCAAGCCGTTGAAAACAGAGAGTTTGTGAATCGCTGGAGATTAGAGCCAAAATCCGAAGATGTAGAAAAATATTTGGCAGGAGAATTGGTGGAACCGAAAAAGCCAATTGTTTACTATATCGATCCATCGACACCACCGCAGTGGCGGCAGGCAATAAAAGACGGGATTACCGATTGGCAGTCTGCTTTCGAAAAAGCTGGATTTAAAAATGCCATTATTGCAAAAGATGCACCAACAGACGATCCTGATTTTGACGGTGATGATGTTCGTTACTCCATGATCACTTATGCGGCATCCAGTCAGGCAAATGCAATGGGGCCTTCGGTTGTGGATCCACGGTCGGGTGAAATTATTGAGGCTGACGTTATTTGGTGGCACAATGTAATGACTGCCCTGCATTCATGGATACGTATTCAGACCGGAGTTATTGATCCAAAAGCAAGAGACAATAAATTTAGCGATGAGCACATGGCTCATGCCATTCGTTTTGTTTCCTCGCACGAAATCGGTCATACTTTGGGACTTATGCACAATATGGGGGCTTCAGCGGCTTTCCCGGTAGATTCTTTGCGTTCCAGATCATTTACAAATAAAATGGGCGGAACGGCTCCATCCATTATGGATTACGCCCGTTTCAATTACGTAGCGCAGCCAAACGACGAAGTGGTAAACATTACGCCTCAGATTGGTGTGTACGATAAATATGCAATTGCCTGGGCTTATCGATGGATTCAGGAAGATACTCCCTGGGACGAAGTGAAGGTTTTGAGTCAAATGATAAGAAAGCATGAGAACGATCCATTGTATCATTATGGTCCTCAGCAAGACGGAAAGAATACCATCGATCCATCAGCGCAAAGCGAAGACTTGGGTGACAATTCAATGAAAGCAAGTCGTTACGGCCTGGCTAATTTGAAACGAATTGTTCCCGAAGTAGAAAAATGGACTTGTGAGGAAGGTGAAAGTTACGGGAAAGCAGGTAAAATGATGATGGGTGTAATCGGGCAATGGTTTACTTACGCGAATCATGTTGTGGCAAATGTGGGGGGTGTCTATTTAGATCAACCGGTATTTGGCGAGAATAAATCAGCTTATGTGCATGTCGAAAAAGCAAAACAGAAGGACGCGGTTAAATATTTGATTGATGAGGTGATTAATATTCCTCAATGGATTGCCAATGCAGAGATTTATAAAAAATCATATCCAATAAAGGAATCGGTAATTGGTGATATTGAATACGCTCCAACAACCTTGTTTAGAGATTTGCATGCACGTATTTTTTACTCTTTACTGGAAAAAGACCGACTGTTGCGCATGCAGCAAAACGAAGCTGAAAATGGGGATAATGCTTATACCTTAACAGAGATGATGAGCGATCTGCATCAGGGAATATTTAGCAAAACAATTAAAAATCAGAAGTTGGATGTTTTTACACGCCAGTCACAAAAAAACTTTGTTGATGTTTTAATTATTTCTCAAAACAAGACTTTAGAGAAGACAAGTAAAAAGTCTCTCCAAAATCAGGAGGCAGCATGTTGTCCGGTGCATCAGCACATGCCGTTGTTATGCGACTATGGAGTAAAAAGCCGTGAGCTTTTTCATGATCATGAGCAGGATGATGTGTCAAGCCGATATGCCAACCGAAACTTATTTTACGCCACAATGAACCGGGTATCCGATGATGTATCGGTGAAACGCGGTGAGTTGCTGCGAATTAAAGAATTATTATTGAAGAAGGTGAAGATCGCCGATGAAGCAACACGCTTTCATTATCAGGATCTGATTCTTCGCATTGAAGAAGCATTACATACATATTGAGAATAAACCCAACAGATGGAGAGATTAAAAAAAATCTCTCTGTCTGTTTTTTTGAATGAATTAACCACTATTTTAATAACCATTAAAAATACAAATTTATGAAAAGACTGCTAAGCCTGCTTTTGATCTTGCTTCCCGCTTTTGGCTGGGCACAGGAAATGAAGCAGATTAAAGGAACGGTTCTCTCGGAAAGCGATGGAGATGTTCTAATTGGTGCTTCGGTTTACATTGATAAGTCAACTATTGGTGCCGAAACCAATATAAAAGGGATTATTGAGAACATTACATTGGGAACAATTACCGATTTTGATGGAAACTTCACATTGGAAGTTCCAAAAGAATTGAATACAATTGCCTGCAGCTTTTTGGGCTTCGAAACTCAAATGGTTGATATTACAGGAAAATCATTTATCACAATTAAACTTAGCAATTCAACAAGTGAACTGGGCGAGGTTGTTGTTACCGGCTATCAGAAAATCGAAAAACGCAAGCTGACTTCGGCAGTTGTTAAAGTGAATGCTGACAATATCAGACAAGCTGGTGTTCCAAACGTGGATCAGATGTTGAGTGGTCAAATCGCTGGTGTAACCAGTATTGTTCAAGGTGGGGCACCTGGAGCTCCGGCAAAAATCCGCATCCGCGGTACAGCGTCATTAAACGGCACACAAGATCCGTTGTGGGTTTTGGATGGAATCCCTTTGGAAGGAAACGAAGTGCCTGATTACAACGATAAGGACAATATCGATCAGTTGTACAATTCTTCTGTTGGCGGTTTAAATCCTCAGGATATTGCTGATATTACAATACTAAAAGATGCTGCGGCTACTGCAATTTATGGTGCCCGTGCAGCAAATGGGGTAATTGTGATTACAACTAAAAAGGGTAAAGCCGGACAAATGAAAGTGAATTTGACGAGTAATACTTCTTTTATTTCACGACCTGATTTTGACAAGTTGAATTTAATGAATTCGAATGAGAAGGTAGATTTGGAAATGGCTTTGGCCAGTCGTGCCGATTTAACTTATAACAGTCAGTATGGCAGCATTTCACAAATTTTGAATGCAAATAATGATTGGGACAATTACCAAACAGGTGGTGTTTCAGCAATTGCACCGGAATCATTAGCGGCTATAAATGCATTAAGAAGTGTAGATGCTAATCTGGAAGATGAATTGTATCAGAATGCGGTGAATCAAGATCATAGTTTGAGTATTTCCGGTGGAAGTGATTTGGCAACTTACTATTTTTCCCTCGGTGCTCATACCGAAAAAGGAACAACTATCGGTACATCGCTTAATCGTTACAATGTAACTTTAAAAACCGATTTTAACTTACGTGATAATTTAAGATTAGGTGTTAGTTTATTTGCGAACGAACGCAATAGTAAATCTTACCTTACCGGATCAAGTAAATTAACAAATCCTGCAAACTACGTACGTTTAGCCAATCCTTATTTAAAATTACGCGATGAAGATAATAATTACGTGTATAATGTTGATGAGGATGGCTTGTATAACATTGCTTACATTCCTTTCAATATTTTAGAGGAGAGAGCAGGAACACAGAACAAGTTAAAAGGACAAAGTGTTAACGCTATTTTAGATTTAGAATGGGATTTAAATTCTCATCTTAAATTTCGTACTCAATACGGAATTCAAATAGACAAAACAAATACTAAAAAAGAAGCGGAAGAGGAGACTTTCTTTGCCAGAAAAGAGCGTCACAAAAGCCGCTATTTTGAAGGAGGAGAACCATTATATTTTATTCCTGAAGGTGGAGTTCTTCAAAATTGGGAAGCGGATAACAGTTCTTATAATTGGAAAAATATTATAGAGTACAATCAACTTTTTAATGATCAACATGAGGTTGAATTGATGGTTGGTAATGAATTACGCCAAAATGAATTTACTCAGGTTTATTCTGCAGCTTACGGATGGAATGCCGAAAGAATGACTTCCAAGCCAGTTATTTTTAGAGATGAAGCTGATGCAAAATCGTTCCCATTATATAGTAAAGTATATAGAAAGAACCGCTATGCTTCATTTTTTGCAACAGCTTCGTATACTTACGACAGACGTTACACTTTTTTTGGGAGTATTCGTTTCGATGGTTCAGATTTGTTTGGTGTTGATCCAAAATACAGATATTTACCTTTATATGCTTTAAGTGGAGCTTGGAATGCCAGCGAGGAGAGTTTTTTAACAGATATTGATTGGTTGAGTCAATTGAAATTCCGTGCATCATACGGACTGCAGGGAAACATCGATAAAAATAGTTCACCTTATATTATTGGTATACCTACCACAGTTTCCAATCTTCCGGGAACTAACGAAGATGGTATTGATGTAAGTGGTTTGCCAAACGATAAATTACGTTGGGAAAAAACATCTACCTACAATATTGGTACTGATCTGTCTTTATTTCGCCATGCTGTTCGTATGAGTTTTGACTATTACGAAAGAAAAGGAACAGATTTGATAGGGACTCAGAATCTTCCGCATGAAACCGGTTTTAGTTCGATGTCTGTAAACTGGGCTGAAATGACCAACAAGGGTTGGGAATTGAGCATTTCTACCCGTAATGTCAGGACTGAAAATTTCGAATGGAATACCAGTTTTAATATTGCGCACAACGAGAACAAAGTACTAAAAGAAAAAATTCCGGCAAATCAGTTCTTGCCTTCCCGCGAAGGATACTCAGCTAATTCGGTTTGGGTAATTAAAACAAAGGGCTTGGATGAGAACGGATATCCTTTGTTCGATAAGGATGGAACTGCTGTAACAGGAAAAGAGTTTTTCGATCTGTACGATCAATATGCTGATTTTTGGCCAGGCAATTATGCAGGTTCAAATTTAACAACTGAGCAAGTGCGCGAGCTTTTCACATATGCGGGTGATTCAGATCCTAAATATTCCGGTGGTATTATCAATACATTCAAGTATAAAAATATTGATTTGGCTGTCTCTGCGAATTTTAATCTGGGGATGAATATTCTGGCGCAGCCGGATTACAGCATGACTGAGTATGACAGAGGAAGAAATACATCACGTAAATTATTGGATGTAATTAATGGGACCAATAAAAACCTGCCAAATTTATTAGGTTCCACTTCGGCTGATGGTGCCTATTGGATGGAAAAACAGTGGTACGATAACATTGATAATGCAGGAACATACCGTCATTTGGATACTTGGTTGAAAAAGGTAAATTACATGAGAATCAGCAGTATTCGTTTGGGTTACACTTTGCCAAATGCAATGTTAAAGCGCATCAGATTATCAAACGTACGATTCAGTTTAGAAGCCCGAAATCCATTTGTTATTTCCAATGGGTACGATGGCTATTTTGATCCGGAATCATATGGTAATATTTACGCTCAGCCACAGCAAAAATCATATACTTTAGGTGTTAATTTAACTTTCTAATGACTTACACAATGAAAAAAATAAATATATACATTTCGCTGTTGTTGGCAGTAGTAAGCTTTTCTTCCTGCGACAATTATTTGGATGTGAAGCCAAAGGACCGGTTGATTCCAACAACAACAGATGATTTCCGTGCCTTACTGACAAGCGCATACGATGGTGTTCCTGATGATAAAGAAAGAATTGCTTTCAGAACTGATGAATTAAAATTGGATAATAATGCCTGGGATTTAACACAAGTGCAGGATATCTATTTGTGGAATGATGTCAATCAATCATCAAACACATTGGGTTTTTCATGGCAGCAATATTACAAAGTGATCATGTATGCCAATCACATTATAGATGCCGGTGCTGATGCAACAGAAGGAAGTTCTGAAGAAATTGATCAAATTGTTGGAGAAGCTTACTTATTGAGAGCTTTAATGCATTTTAACCTGGTAAATCTTTATGGTTTGCCTTACAATTCAGCCACTGCTAATACCGATAAAGGCGTGCCTCTTTCATTAAAAATTGATACGGAAGCTGAATATTTTGCCAGTAGTGTGGGTGAGGTTTATACACAAATAGTATCAGATATTACAGATGGAATAGCGAAGTTGAACATTGAAACTTACGAAACAGGATTGAATTATCGTTTCAGTAAGTTGGCCGCTTTGGCATTTCAATCAAGGGTGTATTTGTATATGGATGATACAGAGAATGCAAGAACAGTTGCTCTGGAGATTTTAAAGCTTAAAGCTGATTTGCAGGATTTAGTTGCCGATAATTCTCTTTCTGCGCACAAATACAATTCTGTTGAGAGCATTTTGGCTTTAGAGGAAGTATTCTCTTCTGAAGTTGGAGGTTCATCTTTTGTTTCTGATAAATTGCTGGGAATGTTTGATCAGGTTAATGACCTGCGTTTTGCTTTGTATTTTAATGATGAAGGAAATGGAGTATTCAGCATTGATAAAGGAACTGATACTGCTTCAAAATGCAGTTTCAGAACCTCTGAAATGTATTTGACGATAGCAGAATGCGCAGCAAAATTAGGTGATCTGGATCAAGCCCGCAACTATTTAAATCAGCTGAAAGCAAAACGTTTACTTGCCGATTTTTACAATGCAGAAGTAACTCGTACTGCAGGATTAAACAAAGCAGAATTAATTGCAGAAATTGCAAATGAGAGATATAGAGAGTTTGCTTTTGAAGGACACCGTTGGTTCGACTTGCGAAGAACAACTCAAGAGCCAATTGATCATGCCTACAAAACAGAATCAGCGACTCTGAATCAGGACGATCCCCGTTATACGCTCCGTTATCCGGATGAAGCCATAAACAACAATCCAAATTTGAGTAATTAGGTTAATTAGCATATCAATAAATTGAAATTAGGGGCTTTCCATTACGGATTGCCCCTTTTCTTTTGTAATTTGGCAGGGGTAAAAAAAGGACAGAAATGATTAGAATAGCTATTGTTGAGGATGAACATTTGGCAGCGCGCGAACTGGAAAAAATGCTGCTGACCATACGTCCGGATAAAATTGAGATTAAAGCACATTTGGAAAATGTGGAGCAGGCCGTGCAATATCTGTCCGGGCATAAGCTTGATTTAATTTTTATGGATGTTCACTTGGGGGATGGAAACAGTTTTGAGATATTCAACAGACTGGATCTTACAACACCTGTTATTTTCACTACAGCCTACGATCAATATGCAATTCAGGCCTTTAAACAATGCAGTGTTGATTATTTACTAAAGCCAATGGATTTTGAAGATGTGGAAGCAGCCATCACAAAGTTCGAGACAATGTTTCATGAGAAAGAATCTCTTGATTTTAGTGCTCTTCAGACATCTTTAAACAGCTTAATGACCGGGGATCAGTATCAGGAACGGTTCATGGTGAGCCGGGGAGACAGACTCAGTTCATTGGAAGTTGAAAAAGTGGCTTACTTTATGGCAGACGGCAAGGCGCTTTATCTATTTGGATTTGACGGGAACCGTTATCTTTTTGATGGAACTCTGACATCTTTGGAGAGCAAATTGAATCCGAAACGTTTTTTCCGGATTAACCGCAAATTTATGGTCAGCTATCAGGCCATTGAAGATATGCACTACTATTCAAAAAACAGAATAAAATTAAATCTCAAACCCAATCACGCGGAATGTATTGATGCCATTGTTAGTCAGGACCGGTGCACAGAGTTCAAGAAATGGTTAAATCAGTAAACCTAAAATACAGGGGTCTGCTAAAAAGTGTGAATTATTTAACACAGAGTCATTATTATAGTATTCTTTTCGTCTAAATGTGATTTCATCTCGTATTATTGCATAATTAAAATTTATTGATAATTATAAAATAATTTCGTGTCATGAAGAACTGTGTTCTTGTATCCTTTTGTATTCTTATTTCGTTTTGTTCCGCTTCTTGTTCCAGTGATGATAGTTTATCCAAAGCGGATTACTACAATCTTTCAAATTTGCCTTTAGATACCGGCGGAACTCATTCCAGTCACATATTGGCAGAAGCTAATGCTCCCTATGGTTACTACGTTTATCAACCCGCAGGATACGATGATGATAAGGATTCAATGTATCCTTTATTGATTTTCCTGCATGGTTCCGGTGAAAAAGGCAACAGCGCCAAACATCCTGAATATTTAGAGCGGATTCTTGTGAACGGACCTCCAAAAATGATTGAAAATGGAAGTTGGTCACCAAAATATCCTATGTTAGTGGTTTCTCCTCAATGTCATGACGATGGCTGGCAAGCTGACAAAATAAAGCGTTTTGTTGAATTCATCATAGAAAAATACAAAGTGAATGAACGCAGAATATACATGACAGGTATAAGCATGGGCGGTTTTGGATGCTTTAGTTATGTGGGAACTTATGGTGATGAGTCTCATATTACTGCTCTTGTGCCCATTTGTGGTGGTGGAAATACAGAACAGGTAGCAAAATTTAAAAACATTCCGGTTTGGGCATTTCACGGAGAAAGTGATGCGACGGTTGCACCTTCCAAATCAAAAAACATGATTGAGGCAATAAACAGTATCAATCCAACAGAAAAGCTAAAATTACATTGTACCCTGATGTTGCACATGACTCATGGACCTACACCTACGAAGGAACAGGAATGGGGAAAGAAAATGCAGACTACGATGCATTTAGTTCAGATATTTTTACATGGATGCTGGAGCATGAGAAAAAAGAATAAGTATTTGAAATTATAGATTAAAAAAAAAGAGGGTGTCCAAAAAGTATAGTTCCATTGTCATTCTGAGCTTGCCGAAGAATCTTTCACTCTGAAAAACAGATATTTCGACTTTGCTCAACATGACAATCCGATACAAAATATTACTTTTTGGACACCCTCTTTTTTTGTCGATGATACTTTACTATCGAATAAAGTTGGTATATATTTTTTTCTCCTGCACAGGAGCTTCTACCTTGTCTTTTCCTTGCTCAATTAATTGCAATAGATAAGTCATGTTCTTACCCAAAACTCTCATAATCTGCATGCCTTCTTCATCCTGTAAAACTTGCCCTGGAGTAGTTCCATGAATCACATTCCAATAATTCGAGGTCGGTACCATCATTTCTGAATAGTTGAGATAATTGTTCAGCTCGTTAAAGGTTGGCAAGCCTCCCGAACGCCGAACTGCAACAACCGAAGCGCCAACTTTGTGGCGAAACAAGTTGCCGTTTGCACCACTCACATAGAATGCACGGTCTAAAAACGATTTCATATTTGCTCCCAAAGATGCATAATGAACAGGTGAGCCAAGCAGAATTCCATCGGCTTCTTTCATCTTTTGAATCCAAATGTTTACATCATCTCCTTTAATTACACACTTTTCATCCTTGTTTTTAGCACACTGACCGCAGGCGGTACAACCTTTTACTCCTTTATTTCCAACAGACACGATCTCTGTTTCAATACCTTGCAGTTCCAACTGCTCTGTTACTAATTTAAGGGCATGGTAAGTGTTTCCTTCTTTTTTCGGACTTCCGTTAAATGCGACTACCTTCATTTTTTGAGTTTTATTGTTTTTATGATTTCAGATTCGTGGAAAATTGATTGGTTCACACCAATTGAAAGTGCAAAAATATGCAGGAACTGAATACAATTGTTTTAATAAAATGTTAATAGAATTAATCTATTGTGAAAATCCCTGAGGAATACAGGCATCTTATTTTTCAAGCTTTATCCGGTTCACTTTTAAGCCTTCCGATTGAATTCCCCGGGCATATTTTACGGCAGATTTACCAAACAGCATTACATAGCCAATGGTGTGATCTTTTGGTATGCCAATCAGAGTACGTAATTCAGGATCTATATCATCAATGGCCCATTTTACCATTCCGTTCCAAAGAGTACCTATTCCGTGTGAGTTGGCTATTAATTCAAAATAACTCAATGTAATTAAACAATCTGCCATTGGTGAAGCATCAGCAGATGGGGCTGAAGCAATAATCAAGTGCGGAGCATCTCTAAAAATCACATCCACACCTTTGGTTTCCCATAATTTCTGATAGGACAACAGGAATTGAAACCGCTTTTCCAGTGTTCCTGATTCTCTGGCATTTTTCAGTGAATTGTAGACTTTTAACCGGAATAAGTCCAGATCCTCTTTGTTGTCAATTAACGACAGTAAAACAGCATTGTCGTTATGTCCTGTTGGCGCATGCGCGGCCGTTTCAATCAGTTCCTGAATTAATTCCTTATCGATAGCTTCCTTTTTGTATTTTCTAATCGAGCGTCTGGTTTTTATCAATCTGCTGATTGCTTCAGGCTTTGGCATTTCACCTTTTGCCGAAACACTGTCTTCCGGTTTTTTTCCTAATATTGAAAGTGCTCCAGTCGGACAAATGGCTAAACAGTGCTGACATTTCAAACAATTCATCTCCTTTTCTTTTCGGATTACAGGCTTTGGATTCAATTCTATAATTCCAACCGGACAATCCTGTGCACAAAGACCGCACTCAATACATTTATCTTCCTCTATCTTAAAATCTAACATGGTTTGCAAGCTTATTATTTGCAGGCAAAGATAATTTATCCCGGGAATTAATCCGTAAAATATGCCAATGTGAAGAGCCTGTTCCGGTTTTTTATTTTACATTTGCATCTATATAAACTAGGGGTGCCTAACTTTAAGGCTGAGATCATACCCTTTACCTGATCAGGATAATGCCTGCGTAGGAAAGTAAAGAAAAGTCTGCTTTTTTGGAGTAGGACCGCCCCTGTTTATTACTATTATTCACTTAATAAGCAATAAAATGGAGCAAATTGTATCTGCCGGAATCGTTGATTCCTATTTTAAAAAACTCAAAGAAAACTTATCGGTTGATGTGGCAATTGTCGGAGGCGGACCTTCAGGCTTAGCAGCATCTTATTATCTCGCAAAGAAAGGTTTTAAAGTAGCCTTGTATGAAAGTAAACTGGCTCCTGGCGGAGGCATGTGGGGCGGTGCCATGATGTTTAATGAAATAATAGTTCAGAAAGATGCACTGCACATTCTTGACGAATTAAATATTTCCTACACAAACTATCAAGGAGATTATTACACGCTTGATTCTGTGCATGCAACTTCCGCTTTAATTTACCATGCTACCCAGGCTGGAGTAAAAATCTTCAATTGTTCTTCTATTGAAGATGTTGTTTTTCAAAATAACAGGGTATGTGGTGTTGTTCTAAACTGGGCTTCGGTTCGCCGGGAAAAAATGCATGTCGATCCTTTGGTGATCATGGCAAAAGCAGTGGTTGATGGCACGGGTCACGATTGCGACATTGTCCGCACCTTGGAACGTAAAAATGACGTGAAGCTAAACACAAAAACAGGTAAAGTGATGGGGGAATACTCTTTGTCGATAGATGAAGCTGAGCGAACTACTGTAGAAAATACCAAAGAAGTATACCCTGGATTGTATGTATCGGGCATGGCATCGAATGGTGTGAGCGGTGGTTTTAGAATGGGGCCTATCTTTGGAGGAATGCTTCTTTCCGGTGAAAAATTAGCTGGTTTGATTGCTGAAAATTTAAGTAAATAAGATGGAAGACTTTGGTTTATACATCATCATCACAAACCCGCAATCCTCTTACCGTTCTATTGCCGAATCGTGTGTAGAGCGGGGCGTTAAGATGCTGCAGCTGCGCGAAAAATCTTTATCCGACAAGGAATTAATTAGGCTTGGAAAAGAAATCAGAGACATTACAAGAGGAAGTGAAACCAGTTTTGTGATAAATGACCGAGCGGATATCGCAGCAATTTGCGAAGCTGATTTTTTACATCTCGGACAAGATGATATGAGTATGGAAGAAGCCCGGAAAATTGTTGGTGATATGAAAATTGGTTTGTCAACTCATTCCATTCAGCAAGTAAAGGAAGCGCTTGTTCAGAAGCCTGATTACATAGGTTTTGGCCCGGTATATCCAACCAATGCAAAAGCCAGGCCTGATCAACCTGTAGGCATTGAACAACTAAAGCAAGTATTGAATATGGCGACCATTCCTGTGGTGGCAATCGGAGGAATTTTTCCCGAAAACATACAGACTATTTTGAGCGCCGGGGCAAAAAACATTGCCATGGTGCGGCATTTTATGCAAACCGATCAGTTTGATGAAAGAGTTCTGGAGTTTACTAATTTAATAAACAAGAAATAATGATTACACAAATAGAAAAAGCCAAAGAAGGTATTATTACAGCAGAAATGAATATCGTTGCAAAAAACGAAAAAGTTGATGTTGAATGGCTGCGAAATGAGATTGCATTGGGGCGGATTGTAATTCCCAAAAACAAAAATCACGATTTTCCGGCTGCAGCAATTGGTAATGGTTTGCGGACTAAGGTAAATGCCAACATGGGCACATCCGAAAAGCATTGCCATTTTGAAGAGGAACTGGAAAAAATGAAAGTGGCTGTTCAATATGGTGCCGATGCAATTATGGATTTGTCAACGGGCGGCGATCTGCATATTATTCTTCAACGAATACTTAAGGAGTCTTCTGTTATGGTTGGAACTGTACCCATTTATGGTGTAGCTACACGTTTGCTGGCCGAAGGAAAAAAGATTAAAGAGCTCGATCCGGAAGATCTGTTTCGTGAAATTGAAATTCAGGCAAAAATGGGGGTTGATTTTATGACCTTACATTGTGGCATAACAAAGGTTTCTCTTTCCTTTTTGGAGAATGATAAAAGAGTATGCGGGATTGTAAGCCGGGGAGGAGCTTTGCTTAAGCGCTGGATGAAAGAAAACGGGAAGGAGAATCCACTGTATGAGCAATACGACAGGGTTTTGGATATCTGCAAACAATACGATGTAACCATTAGTTTAGGAGATGGTTTGCGGCCTGGAGCCGGTGCTGATGCTACCGATCGGGCACAAGTTGCAGAATTGCTGGTTTTAGGGGAATTGGTGGATCGCGCCAGAGACAAAGGCGTGCAGGTAATGGTAGAAGGCCCCGGCCACATGCCTTTGGATCAGATTGAAGCCAATATGAAATTGATGAAAAGACTTTGCAGCGAAGCGCCGTTTTACGTGCTGGGGCCTTTGGTTACCGATTCGGCTCCCGGATACGATCACATTGTGGGAGCAATTGGGGGTACGGTTGCAGCCATTCACGGTGCCGATTTTCTGTGTTACGTAACGCCTGCCGAGCATTTGTGCCTACCCGATGTTAAAGACGTAAAGGAGGGTGTAATTGCAAGCCGGATTGCTGCACATGCTGCCGATTTAGTGAATAATGTGGCAGGTGCCCGTCAGCGGGATTTAACGATTTCGAAAGCACGTTACGATCTCGATTGGGAGACAATGTTTACAAATAGTATTGATCCGGAATTGGCTCGAAAACGGAAAATGGAGTCGGAAAGCAGTGAAGAGGATCATTGTACCATGTGCGGGAATTTATGCGCAGTTAAAAATGATAAAAGCATGTAAGTAAGGATCTCAATTTTACTATAAGGAGGTCAGTTTAAGGATGATAAAATCAGGGAAGCCTTAATTGGTCAAAGCGAAGTTTATCATTTTGAAAAGAGGAGGAAGAATTTTGAATATCAACATGGAACCGGCTGTACTTTGTCTACTGCCGGTTCCTGTTTTCTGGGAGAAAATGAATCGATTCTAAATTCCTGCCGACTGGCTTCTGATTATTTAGACCAGCATTATTCCCTTTGCAGGATCAGTTTTAAATATGGCCGTTTTACTTTATATAAATGGGCATCTGCTTGCGTGGATGTCCATTTTAGCAAAATACAAAGCCCTCTCACTTTCGTGGATGTTCATTTCACACGCACACAATTGCCCCGGAGTTTCACAAATGCCCATTGTTGTGGCACACTACCTCTTCGTAGTTTCGAAAATGCTGGTTTTAGTCACTCACAATGCCCGTATTTTTTCGGGAATGCCCATTGTTGTGGCACACTACCTCTTCGGGGTTTTGAAAATGCTGGTTTTAGTGACACACAATGCTCATATTTTTTTGTGGATGCCCATTTTTGAGCCACACAAGCCCTTCGGAGTTTCAAAAATGCCGGTTTTAGTCACACAAAAGACCTGTATTTTTTTGTGGATGCCCATTTTTGTAACACACACATGCCTCGGAGTTTCGAAAATGCCACCCTCGTGTACTCTGTAAGTCCTGTATCATATGAAAACTTTCAATAACGATCTGTTAAATAATGATTCGAATGCCGATATCAACAAGGAGAGATGGATATATTCATGGAACTGTGTTAAAAGCTTTAATCAATAATTAAGTACGGTATCGTCTTTTTTGTTGTTTAATTCAGTTTCTCAGCCTTGCAATTTCCCTTCGATTTTGCAACAACAAGTGCTTCGAACACACTTTAGACCTTTAATTTGGCATCAACAGCCTTGTCGAAGGCCTTTTTCACCTATGAAATTGGCTTTGCAGTTGTGTTTGCCTAAAATTCACCCTAAGTTTTCTGATTACAGATGGGGAAGCCTAAATGTAAGATCTTAAATTAATGCTTTATTATGATTGGAATTGCGCATGATAATTGTGTGAGATTTGTTAGCTTTGGGATTGTTAAATGATATAGTAGAGATTTGAAAATTTACCTAAAACTATATGCAAGCAGCAGATGCTCTTGAATTAGAACAATACTATCATATTTACAATTGAGGTGTAAACGGGTGCGATTTATTTACATGTGAAGAAAATTTTGAATATTTTCTAAACCTGTTGAAAAATACATCGATCCTATTGCAGATACTTTTGCATGGGTGTTGATGCCAAATCATTTTCATATTCTGATAAAATTAAAAGAAGTAATTGTTTACAAACATTCAAACGCTGACAGATTCAAGGATACTGTCGGGTTTGAAACAGAAGAATATAATATTGCACACAATATGATCTTTAATTTCAAGAAAAAACAAGCCGAACAATTAAAAGCCTCCTTTGGGAAGCTGAAAGATGAATCTTATAATTTTGAATTGATCGAAAAATATTTCAGGAATAAAGAACATACTGAAACTCTTCAGGTGCTTTCCGATAAAACCTGTAAAGATTTGGATTTTGAGGAGCTGTTCATGTTTTTGGATCGAACCCATTCGAAACCTGGGCAACAATATTTGTATAATAAATTACGCGCAATTCCGAATAAACCTACAAATGTAGATTTGGATGAGAAACTGATCCATCTCTTTACAGATGATTCTGATTTTAGGGTTGAAGTGCAAACTCAGTTAGAGAAGCTAAAGGGACGAGAGGCTTATTTTGTTTCAAGCTTGTTTCAAGAAGCACATTTGGAACAGCCAAAGTGGTTTTTTATACTCCGATTGTTATCCTTTACAAGTGTTTTATCTCTTGTTTTGTTGCCTTTTAATGCTCAAATGTTTTTTGTTTTAATTGGAGTTTTCATTGTTAATATCTGTTTTCATCTGTGGAACAAGAAAAACCTGTCCAGTTATTCCGATTCTATTCCACAGCTTATGGTTTTAAAACGGGTTGCGAATAATTTGCTTCACAATGAAGAAATAAAAAAGATAAATCCTTTACTGTCTGAATCCATAAAAATACTTGATCAGGTGCGAAATAGAATGTTCTTTTTTAAATTGGAGTCGAAAATTGAAGGTGATTTCCAAGTGATATTTTGGTCTTTTTTAGAGCTTTTTAAAATACTATTCATACTGGAGCCATTGCTTTTGTTTGGTGTATTGAAACGTTTGGATTGCAGAAGAAAGGAAATTGAGAAGGTTTTCATATTTGTGGGACGAATCGATGTGCTATTATCTATTGCTTCCTTGCGAAAAGGCGGCGACTGCTGTATTCCCAAAATCGATGAGGAGAACAGTCGGATGAAGGCTTGTGAGATTTATCATCCGTTAATTGTGAATTGTGTTCGAAATGATATTGAGGTAAACGATAAATCCATATTGCTTACCGGATCGAATATGTCGGGTAAAACTTCTCTTATTCGAGCCATTGGAATCAATGTTCTTACTGGATTAACGATGAATACCTGCTTTGCTAAATCAATGATGATTCCTCGAATTTGTATTTATTCTGCAATTCGCATTAGTGACGATTTAATGAATGACAGGAGCTACTATTTTGAAGAGGTTCTTACCATTAAAAACATGATTGACAAGTCGTGCAATGGAAAAGCCAGTTTGTTCCTGCTCGATGAGATTTTTAAAGGAACCAATACTGTCGAACGTATTTCTGCCGGGAAAGCTGTACTGTCTGCGCTCGCAAAAAATAACAATAGGGTATTCGTATCTACTCACGATATCGAATTAACCGATTTGTTGGAGAAGGAGTATGAATTGTATCACTTCAGTGAACTTGTGAGCGATAAATCAGTGGACTTTGACTACAAATTGAAGGAAGGGAAACTGAAAAACAGAAATGCAATCAGGATACTTGAAATAAATGATTTTCCGGAGCTGGTAATTAAGGAGGCGATGGCATTAGCTGAAGAATTAGATCGAACTAGGCTTTGAAGTTAAATAGTTTCGCTATTTATTTGAGCAATAAAGTGAGAATGTTCGGTATTATGATGATTTATAATTAAGTAAAATTACTATTTTTGTTCAATTTCTATAAAAATATAAAACTGTAAATTTTGAAAGTGAAAACTCATTTGTTGTCAGGCATGTTATTGCTTCTTATAACAACCTCCTGTTCTCAAAAAGATACCGCAAAGAAGGAAATCTCTTTTTATCATTGGAAATCGAAAGCTGAATTTAATAATCAATATCAGAAATCTTTAAAGAGTGCAAATGCAAATAAAATCTATCTGCATTATTTTGATATAATATCGGAGCACGAACCCAATTGGTATGATGATGGTATTGTGCCGACTTATGTATTGAAAAGTGTTGCAAAGGAGTACAGGGAGTTTGAAATTGTTCCGGTGGTATATATTACCAATAGAGTTTTTCAGGTATCAAATCTGGAAATACAGAAATTATCCAATAGGATAAGCGATTTGGTGAATCAGATCAGTTTGAAACATTTTAACAAGAAGATTTCCCAAATTCAAATTGATTGTGATTGGACAGAAAGTACCAAATACGCTTATTTTGAATTGTTGGAAAATTTAGGTGAAGAATTTGATTTGGATGTGACCATTCGTTTGCATCAAATTAAATTTAAAGAAAGAACAGGAATTCCTCCCGTGAAGAAAGGTACTTTAATGTTGTATAACGTTGGCGACTTAAAAAACATGAATCAGAATTCCATTCTGCAAAACAGCATTGTGAAACAGTACATCGATTCTGAAACCAAATATCCTTTGCCTTTGAATATTGCTTTGCCTCTTTTCTCGCAAACAGTGGTTAAGAATAAGGACAATGAAATTAAAATTATTAAGAATGCAGAGAGAACAATATTTAAAAACGATCCGCATTTTAAACAAGTTGATGTAAAAAATTTCCAGGTGGTAAAGGATACGCTCTGCAAGGGGTTTTATTTGAGTGAAGGTTATGAAATCAAATTGGAAGAATTATCTGATGCTGAAATTGTGAATTCGTACCAAACAATAAAAGAAAGCAAACTAATTACGAACGGGATTATATTTTATCATATGGATGAAAAGTCTCTTTCGAATATCAATCTTAGCGAATTAGTCGAGAAATTATGAAGAGTATTTTAACTGGTTTATTAGTATTTATATCATCTGCAGTATTTGCATGTGGTGGAGGTGATTGGGAAGGAATGTGGTTTTATAATTTGTTTGCACAAACAAATATTTCAGCCAAAGAGTTCTATCCTTTTTTAAGGGATGATTACAATGCCTTTTATGGAGAAAATTCTTATTCAGAATCCAAGGATCCTGAATATCCTGAAGGGAATGTAAAATTGTGGAAAGAGATTCTTACGGGTTGGAGTACCGAAGAAATTGAAATGGCGGTTTATAAGCCTGAAGATTTTAATTGGATCAATAAGGACTCTGAAACAGAAAAGAGAGCGAAACTCTATGTAGATTTTGCCCAAGGGTGCAGTGAAGCATTTAGTTATAGAACCAGAAGGAACTCGTGGGATTACGATGAGATTTTAGAGGAGAAAGATGTGGATACAGAGGTTTTACTTGAACAGGCTAATTCATTGTTGAGTAGTGAGACCGACCCGCAGTTACAAGCGCGTTACTACTATCAGATTATTCGCATTATGCATTATTCGAAAGCTTGGGGTGAAGCCATAGGCTTTTATGAAGCAAAAGTTGAAAATAAAATACAAAAAAATGAGATTTACTATTATATTTTAGATCAAGTTGCCGGTTGTTATTATTCCACCGAAAATTATGAGAAGGCAGCCTACCTGTTCACAAAAATAGTGAGTAATAGTATCGACAGAAAAAAATCTGCATTTGTAAGTTTCAATTTTTGCACCTCTTTTGAGGCTGAAGGGCGGTCTTTTGTAAATGGAATTGAAGATGAAAAAGATTTACTCCTAATAACAAGTTTGCGTAATTTCTCCAATGAAACTGATAATATTAATAAGTTTATTGGGTTGGATGCTAACGATCGAAGAGTTGAGCTTTTATTTATGCGTGCATTAAATAATGTTGAACGAGATGTATGGCCTAAAAGTATTGGTGTAGGAGAGAGCAGATTGCCTAATTTGGAAGAGGGGCAGGATTACAACGAATTATTAAATATTGCCGAACTGCAGCTTTCTAATCAGAAGGTGAAAAATACTGATTTCTGGAGAATGGCCAGTTCGTATTTGTCTTTTATCAGGAAAGACATACGTGAAGCAAAAAGAAAACTGGAAGCAGTAAAATCATTTGCAGATCAGAAAAAGATTCTGTCAATAGTTTATGAAGTTTTTTCCTGGGAGAGTATCTCCATTGAAAATGAGAACTTTATTTCTCAGGTGCTGTCAAAATATCCTGACAAGGGAACTTGGCCAGTTGATTTTAATTCAGATCTAAAGAGTTTTATTAAAGCTAAAATTGCCAATCTTTACTATGCAAACAATCAAATAGCAAAAGCATTTCTCGTTCATAACCAATTGGAATCGGGTGGAGCTATTAGTTCTTTAGAGTTGTTAGATGCTTTGGAGGCTTTTTATAATAAACCTGATAAAAGCGCCTACGAAAAAGAACTTTTGGAGAATAAGAGGAGTAACGACAAGTTTATTGATTATCTGAATTATCAGAAAGGGATTTATTATTTGTATCAGAAAAATGCAGAAGCAGCATTGGAGTATTTTAGTAAGAGTATCAATTTGAGTGGCACGATATCTTTATCAAATAAAATATTTAGTAATAATATTATAGAATGTTTTTCCTGCAATGAAGAGGAAGTGATGGATGATGAAGTTTATAAAGCAGATTTGTTCTCTTTTATTAAACCAAACTTTTCTATTTCAGATCTGGCGGTTTATTTGATTGAACTGGAAAAACTAACCGCTAACGAAAAACAGTGGAAAGCCAAACTGGCGAACTATTTATTAGCTAATTATTACTATAATATCTCAAATACAGGATATTACAGAGGAGCTTTAATTGGTGATTCCAACTGTTGTGATTATAATTACATTCATTATGCGGGTGATGATTATCGATCCAGTGAAAACGGCGCTGATATTATTGCAAACAGAAAAGGGTTCAACCTTTCGGATATCACTTCCTACAACAAAACTTATTTTGGGCTAAGTGAAATGTCCCTCGGGTTTTATCAGCGTGTAATTGAATTATCAACTGATAAGGAATTAAATGCCCGATGTCTTTATTTAATGGCAAAATGTGAATTGAATACTTATTACAATGAGGGAGGTAATGATACTTTTAAAGTTAATTTTAGTAAGTATAATGAATTGGAATTGCCGAACTACAAAAGTTTTAAAACTCTGAAGGAGGATTATTCAGATACAAAATTTCATGAAATGATTATCAATCATTGCAGTTATTTTAGATTGTATAGTTCGACTCACTAGTACGGGCGTGTATTTGCGCTAACTATAAGCAAGCAACTTTAAATTTTAAAGTTGCTTGTTTTGTATCCTATTGTTTTTAAAACAAACGAATATTGATCCTGAATACTTTTTCCTGAAGCCCACTCATATTAGGAATTGTGACAAAAAAAACTGTAGTTTTGCCGTTCTTATTCAAAGTGAGGCCATCAATTAGTCTAAAACAACAATAATGAATATAAAAATAATTGATTACGGAATTTGTAAAGCGATAGGAGTGACGAAGAAAGACGTTGTTCCGGGTAGTACAACAGGATACTTTTTGCATTCTGATGACATGGAGTTTGTTGAAAAAACCGATGTTATTCATCCTACGGTAGGTTTGAGTTTTGGAATAAGTTATCAATTCGAAATTGATTCAGAGGAAGCAGAACTTGTTGATTTTGTGTGCAGGATAAGACATCCTAAGTTGGTGAATCCAATTAGTATGGAACAATTTATGGAAACCGTGGAAGAAAAAGACAGCTATACTGATGAGTTAGGCTATGACTTCTACACGTTTGAATTGGACTGGGAAATGCAGCCGGGGGAATGGATTTTTGAGATTATCTATGATGATAAGATCATGTGCAGTCAGACATTTATTTTGAGAGAATAAAGCAAATGGATATACTTGCGCCTCCTAACTTTAAGTAGATCTCTCAATAAAAAAAATAAACGAATGGTCCTCCGAGCTGTTGCCGGAAGACCATTTTGCATTTGTACTATTTTTCAGATAGAATTGCCTTTAAAAAACAATTGTACGGGTACCATCTACAATAATGCGGTGTTCCGATTTGTAGGCAAGTGCCCGGGCCAGTACAATACGTTCCAGATCACGACCTTTACGGATCAAATCTTTAATGGTATCCTTGTGTGTAATACGCATAATATCCTGCTCAATAATTGGTCCTTCGTCCAAATCTTCGGTTACAAAGTGACTGGTTGCTCCAATCATTTTTACACCGCGTTCATAAGCCTGTTTGTATGGGTTTCCTCCAACAAATCCAGGTAAAAAGGAGTGGTGTATGTTGATAATCTTATTTTTGAACTCACGAATAAAGTTCGGTGATAAAACCTGCATGTAGCGGGCTAACACTACCAAATCGATATCAAGTTCTCTTAGTAAGGCAATCTCTTTGGCTTCCTGCTCAGGTTTGGTTTCTTTTGTTATTGGAAAAACATGGTATGGAATTCCGGCAGCATCGGCAATTGGTTTCAAATCCGGATGATTCGATACGATTAAAGGAATTTCGATGTCGTATTCGCTCATGTTGTAGCGCCACAGAATTTCCTGAAGACAATGGTCGTATTTTGAAACGAAAATGGCTACACGTTGCTTCTGATTCGAAAACTCGATTCTCCAATGCGCATCAAACTCCTTGGCCAGAGGTTCGAATGTTTCATGAAGTTTGGAAGCAGGAATTGTCGAGTTGGACATGTTCCAGGCAATCCGCAAAGAGAAAAACTGCTGGTTTTGGTTTACATGTTCATCCAAATCGATGATGTTACCACCTATTTTGTAGATAAATTGAGTGATTTTGGCTACAATTCCGTTTTTATCCGGACAGGTAAAGAGTAAAAATGCGTTTACATTATTTTCAGACATAGTCATTTCATTGATATCGGAATGATAAATTCCGTGAATTAAAGTTCAAGTTACTAATTTGCTTCAATATGGAACGATTTGCCCGTTTGGTAAGTGGTGTGTGATGCAAAAGTAGAAATTTTAGAGAATTATTAATTAAAAATTATGAATTAATAATTGTATAAAACGAAATAAGCTCTTTTGAAACTGTTTTCTTTCTTTGTATGAATCTTACGCACACTATGAACTTGGAGCTTTGTTCTTCTCTTCTTTGGAAGTAGATAGAGTGAGGTGATTTTGTTCTTTAACACCCCTCTGCCTGTTGGCATCTCCCCTATAAAAGGGAGAATTCGTAATAGAGACACTATATATTACTTTGTGTTCTTTGTGATATCCTTCGTTTACTTTGAGGTTAAACTTTTATTTTTATTGATCATTATGGCAAGTTTATGATTAAGGAGCTTGTAGCCGTGTTCTTCTCTTCTTTGGAAGTAGATAGAGTGAGGTGATTTTGTTCTTTAACACCCCTCTGCCTGTCGGCATCTCCCCTATAAAAGGGAGAATTCGTAATAGAGACACTATATATTACTTTGTGTTCTTTGTGATATCCTTCGTTTACTTTGAGGTTAAACTTTTATTTTTATTGATCATTATGGCAAGTTTATGATTAAGGAGCTTGTAGCCGTGTTCTTCTCTCCTTGAGGAGAGAGATAGAGTGAGGTGATTTTGTTCTTTAACACCCCTCTGCCTGTCGGCATCTCCCCTATAAAAGGGAGAATTTGTAATAGAGACACTATATATTACTTTGTGTTCTTTGTGATATCCTTCGTTTACTTTGAGGTTAAACTTTTATTTTTATTGATCATTATGGCAAGTTTATGATTAAGGAGCTTGTAGCTGTGTTCTTCTCTCCTTGAGGAGAGAGATAGAGTGAGGTGTTTTTTTGAATTGTGTTGTTGCAACAAATGAATAGACAGTTAGTTAAGTTGTGCCAATATTTTATTTGGACTTATATCTTTTCTTATTCTTTGTGATATCCTTAGTTTTCCTTTGGTTTAACCTTAATGTTTTAGAGAAAATAATAAACCCGGAGTAATGCTAAATTACCCCGGGCTAATATCGTTCGAGCTCATTGACTCAATTGTGTTTTTTTGCTGTAGTTCTGAGATCCCTCGTTTCCTTGGGATGACAAAATCTTGTGGCCTTTTGTTCCTTTACACTTTGAACTTCTTCCTTGTACCTTTCTCCTTTAACCTTAAGGTTTACTTCCAATTCAAAATCTTAGTGAAAACATAGTTTTCCGCGTCAGGAAGATATGCTTTTGCCGCTTCAACATCTTCGGCTGTAAGATAATGCAGGTTGTAGTTCAATACAGACTGTACACGCTGACTGTTTACATCAACCAAACGAGGTTTCACCTTTCCGTTTTCGTCTTCTACATCTTTTAGGAATAAAGGAGAAGCATCGCCTATAGGATCGACAGTTACCATACATTTAGAATGACCTTGCCTGAACAAGGTGTAAACACCATTTCCTAACAAGGTACACAAGCTAAGATCAAAACCGATTGGTCTGCAGCAACGGATTTCAAATCCCAGTTCAACCGGACGGGTTCCTATGTTCAGATTGTAGGTTTTCATTTTGCGTTGAATTACCATATTGAAAACGTGCGCTTTGCTTACATTGAACAATTCCGGATGCCCGTGAGCATCGTAGGTGAAATTAACGCCTGTGCTTTTGATTTCTTCATCGCTCATAAAATGGAAAACTCCTTCACTGATAATCGCTGCTCCGTAGTTTAAGCCCATTATTCTTCTCTTTATGATAGAGGAGATGACCAGTTGAGCAATTTTTTCGGCTGAAATGCTTGTTTTGTTGAACATTTCTGGAATAATAATCATTGGAAAATGACAGGCAGTACCAATTCCGAAAGCCAGATGACCGGCTTCTCGTCCCATAGCGGCCAACACGAACCAGTTCTGAGATGTTCTGGCATCTTCGCACACGGTGGTTGCAATCTTAACTCCTTCGTCTTTAGCGGAGTGATATCCAAATGTCGGCGATCCTTCGGGCAATGGGAGATCGTTGTCGATGGTTTTTGGAACGTGAATATTAGAGATATTCACCTTGTTCTCTTCCAGATATTTTGAAATTCGGTTTGCTGTAGATGCTGTATCGTCGCCACCAATGGTAACCAATAGTTTTACATTGTTTTCAACGAAAAAATCGGTTGAGAAATCTGAATTTTTTGGTTTGAAACGACTCATTTTTAGATGAGAACCACCTCTTGTAAAGATTCCATCAAGAGTTTCGAAGTCGAGATCGACTATTTTACGATCCTTAGAGAAAAGACCTTTGTAGCCTTCGTGCAAACCAATTACCCGGTAACCGTTTTTTAAAAATACTTTTCCTACACTACTAATCACGGTGTTGATGCCCGGAGCCGGACCTCCACCACACAGAATTACAACAGATTCTTTCATTGGATAAATGGATGTTTTATTTTAAAGATCCGGCAAAGATAGAGGAATTTGGAAAACTATACTTACTTTTTTGGGTTGAGTGGGAGCTTATGTGATAAGGTTACTGCGTTAAGGATTGCAGCAGAAACCCCGAAACCTTCCTGCAACGGAGTGAAAGGGAGATGAGGAGTTGCAGCGGAAAGCCTGACCCGTGTGATGCTTTGTGCGCAGGATAGGGGAACGCCCAAAATTCTATTGCAGGATGCTAAGTTGCTGTGAAATAATATTTTGTAAGCCGGTCACTTTGTCTTATTTTTACATAGACACCACTTTCTTAAGTACTTCAATAGATTTTCTAACCTTATTAAATCACAATTATGAAACGTAATTATTTGATTTTATTTGCCCTTTTATTCGTGTTGGCCGCTTGCCAGCCGAAAAAAAAAGTTGTTGAGATTCCTTCCTACAGTATTGAACAGTTTTATAAAAACACCAATGTGAGCGGCGGTTCGTTCTCGGGCGATGGCAGTAAATTGTTGGTGAGCAGTAATGAAACAGGTATCTACAATCTGTTTGAGATTCCTGTAGATGGTTCTCCTGCCAAACAATTGACGAATTCGGAAAAAGAATCATTTTTCGGATTGGCTTATTTCCCAAACAGCGATAAGGTGCTTTTGTCGTATGATCAAGGGGGAAACGAGAACAATCATATTTACATGAGAGATGTGGATGGTACGATAACCGATTTAACCCCTTTTGAAGGTGCAAGAGCTGGATTTTGGGGCTGGGACCGTGATGAAAAATCGTTTTACTACCAAAGTAACAAGCGCAATCCAAAGTTTATGGATTTGTATCAGATTGGTCTGGAATCCATTGAAAAAGGTGATTTTACTGCGAAGTTATTGTATGAAAATAACGACGGATTTGATGTTGCCGCAAAAAGTAAGGACAATAGATATCTTGCCTTAACCCAAAGTATTACTACAAACAACAACGAAATGTATTTGTACGATAGAGAATCGGGCAAGAAAATGCACATTTCGGAGCACTCCGGTGATGCAACTTACAATCCACAGTTTTTTAGTTTGGATGGCAAGTATTTGTACTATTTAAGTAATGAAGATTCTGATTTTGTTTATCTGAATAAATACGACATTGAATCGGGAGAAAAGGAAATGGTTTTTAAGGCCGATTGGGATGTTTGGTATGCCTATGATTCGTACAACGAAAAATATCGGATTATTGGGATTAACGAAGATGGAAAGACAAACGTTAAGATGATTGATTTGGCAACGAATGAGGAAGTTAAGTTGCCTGAGATTAAAGGTGGTGATATAAAATCGGTTGGTTTAACAAAAGACGAAAACCGTGTTCGTTTGGTTGTAGGTACCTCGGTTTCTCCAAATAACATTTATGTTTTTGAACTGGGAGATACTGAAGCGAAAAAATTGACTGAAACTTTAAATCCGGAGATTGATCCTGCAAATTTAGTGGAAGCGAAAGTGGTTCGTTACGAATCGTTTGATGGTGTTCAGATTCCGGCCATTTACTACCAACCTAAAATTGCAGCAGCAGATCGCAAAGTACCTGCTATGGTTTGGGTGCATGGTGGTCCGGGAGGACAATCGAGAGTGAGTTACTTTTCTTTAATTCAGTTTATGGTGAATCAGGGTTATGCTGTTTTGGCAGTGAATAATCGTGGCAGCAGCGGTTATGGCAAGAAGTTTTACGCAATGGATGATAAGAAGCATGGTGACGAGGATTTAAAGGATTGTATCTGGGGAAAGAAATTTTTGGCTTCGACAGGTGTTGTTGATGAAACAAAAATTGGAATTATTGGTGGTTCGTATGGTGGTTACATGACCATGGCTGCTTTGACTTTTGCTCCTGAAGAGTTTGAGGTTGGAGTTAATATTTTTGGAGTGACCAATTGGCTGCGGACCTTAAAATCGATTCCTCCGTACTGGGAATCATTCCGTAATGCTTTGTATGCCGAAATTGGCGACCCTACAACCATTGATTCGGTTACCTTATACAATAAATCTCCCTTGTTTTTTGCTGATAAAGTAACCAAACCATTAATGGTGCTGCAGGGAGCAAATGATGTTCGTGTTTTGCAGGCAGAATCGGATGAGATTGTTGAAGCTGTTAAAAAGAATGACGTGCCGGTAGAATACATCGTGTTTGATGATGAAGGACATGGTTTCCGTAAAAAGGAAAATGAAATTAAAGGGTATGGACAGGTTGTTGTTTTCCTGGATAAATATTTAAAGAAAGAAGAAGTTGCTGTGGCTGAATAAGCGGAACGGCGAATAAAAATATGAGGGTGTTCAAAAAAATTGAGCACCCTTTTTAATTTGTATTAAGATACCTTTTTGATCATTTTAAATGTTGGGTTAAATGAAAATACTTTTATTTTTTGAGGATGAATTTTTAGTGTGGAAAAATCTACTTTTATTTTTAAAGGAGGATATTTAAAGTATCCAAAGTTAAGTTGTGTTTGCAGTCTGTCACCTTTTTTAAGGATAGATTTATGTCCTTCGGATTTTGTAACAGCACTTACTACCTGATGCCTTATTTCTTTTTCGCTCTCAGGATCAATGCTGGTTATTTGTATTGAATCGGGAGAAAACTTTAAATATTCGCTGCTGTGATTAATTAATTTTAGATTCAAGAAAAGGCTGTCGTTATCTTGGTAAAATTTGGTTGTTAGTACAATTCCATTCATCACAATTTCGGTTTCAGAAAATTGAAAATTAGATTGAAGTTTTTCTTTTGTTAGTTCGTATAGCGTGATTGAATGTTCGTGGGCAAAATTATTGAGATAATTCGAAAATAATTTTTCGTTTGCATTGAATTTAATAACCTGATTCGTTATTGAATGACCATTTGTATCTCTAATGAAATTGAAATCAATAAAATAACAACTATCTAAATCGCCTCTTTTTTCTGTTCGCGAGAATAAATATTTATTATTTATGGGTGTAAATTTATAGACGAATGATTGTGAGCTATCGGGAAGTAGTACAGTTTTGGTTCTAACCGAAATAGGATTGCTTCGGTGATTCTCCAGTGTTTGAATTTGAAGTAAGTAGGGGGAAATTACAATTGACGATTTTCTATTATTTCGAATTTGTCCGTAAAATAATAAAGTATCTCCGCTTGCATTAGCACATAGGCCGGAATTAACAAAAATTCCGTTTGAGTTTATTATACTTGGGGCTTCAAATTTAAGAGGATATTGTTTTTCCAGTTTGCCGGGTAATACTAATTTATCTTGATTGGAACATGATGCTGTAAGATGGATAAAAAAAAGAGTTGATAATAGTCGAATAAGCATAACTGTGCAGTTTTTAGAGATCAAGTGGAAGCCATGACTTCTGTTAAAAAGTCATGGCTTAAATAGTAATTTATTTTGATGACCAAACGGTATATCCGTGTGGCGGAGCCTGAATTTTAACCCACTTGCCACTCTGAGTTACCGGTTCCCAACTTGAATTTCCTGTGTAATCTTTAATTGTTGTGCTTGACCAATTGGTTTCAATCCATCTTTCCTGCCAACTATCTGAATTGTTGATGTAAACAACTAATCCCGGACCATTCCATCCGTTTCTGCGTGCTACATATTCATCATTATCATCATATAATATGGATGTGGTGCCACTAGCCAGATTATTGTGAATCCATATTAAATTATTCATTTTATCCTTGTCCAGCCATTCTTCATAATCACGATAGAAAACACATGGGTATCCTTCGTGAGTTAGAATATATGAATATGCTAGCATTTTATTCCAAATTTCATCTGTATCGTGATTGGTTACGAATGTAACTGCTCTGGTTGCATTCTGCTTCCACATCATGTTATTATTCAATTTGGTCAGGTCATTTCCATCAAAAGCATCGTTCATTGCATAATAACAGGCAAAATCGAATACGGATGAATTAGCTTCATTGGCCCACCAATTAAGATAATCTACATTGCTGTCCCATAATTCCCCAACCGAGAATCCTCCTACAGAAGCATTCCATTCTCTTACAACCCATGGTTCAAATCCCTTCACATAATCGAAACGCCAACCATCAAAGCCCATTACATTTTTGTAGTATTTGGCTACAGAATTAGAGTTGTTCCACAACCAATCCTGCACATAAGTCTTGCTGTGACACAAGTCAGGATATCCGCCAAAAGCACCTAAATCATTTGTTTCAATATCATTAGGATGAAAATCATTGTAATTTCGATAGAACAAACCAGATAATGGATTAAAGTCTGTCCATGTATCTGTTCCGGTGTATGGATTTTGTTCCGATGCTCCTCCGCTGTTGTGATTGATAACGATATCGGCATACACAAGCAGACCTTCGTTATGAGCAGAACTGATCAGATTTTGTAATTCTGCTGTTGATCCAAAACGAGTTTCGATTGATCCCATCTGATTGTATTGTCCAAAATCATAATAATCGAAAGGATCATAACCCATAGAATAAGTTCCATTTTGTGCTTTGGAAGCTGGTGGTAACCAAATGGCATTAAAGCCGGCATTGCTCCAATCAGAAACCTTAGAATCAAGAGTGTTCCACCAATCGCCTCCTGCAGGAACATCCCAATAAAAGGCTTGCATTAGTACACTGGCATTACTAGTGGTTTTGGCGGTTAAATTTGTTGTTTTAGTGGTTTGAACCTCTGGCTGAAGTTCAGTAATCTCATCTTTGGAACAAGAGGAAAACATTAATCCCAAACTAAGTATGAGAGTTAAACTTAGGTAAAACAGGTCTCTCTTTTTCATAAGTAACAAAAATTTAGTAGTTAATTTAAATGTTTGATTTTAATTTAAATAATCGTTTATAGTCATGACATGTTTCTTCTCTGTTTATGAAAGAAGAATGCTATAATTTATGATTAAATAAAAGTTTGCAGGTTTTATTTAATCATATAATTGATGAAAAAACACAACAAACGTTTGCATAGAAGGGCTGAATATTAGATAGAAAGCGAATTTTAACGCAGTTTGATGCAACTAAAATCAAATCTGTTTAAAAAATAAGAGTAAGAGATCCCGGAATTAAATGGTTTAATTAGAGTAGAGGTGGTATTAAAAAAAACAGGGAAATCATAATTGATTTCCCTGTTTTATTATTTTGAATCAGTAGTTATTCTGCAACTTCCACCAATTTTTCATCTGAGTGCCATAAGCCATGTTTTGTACAAAAAGCTGCAGCGGTTAGTTTCATTTTACGTGATGGTACTATGTAAAAATCAACTTCAGCCTGATTGGCTTCACCACCTAAAATTCCTGTTGTAAAAGTAGCTTGTGTTAACATTTTTTCCCCATCCCAAAGTTGAACCCAAGCAACATAGTGATCGAAATCATCCGGATGAGAATAAGCATCACCAATTTTCACTTTCACTTTAAATTTCTCACCTTTTTTAGCTGAGTCATCGCAGTGAATAAATGCAGAATGTCTGTCGATATAATCTTTCTTAGCTTCACCATCAATGGTGTTAATGTCTTGGTACCTGTTAATTTTCATGTTTTGTTTTTTTGATTTTATTCCCTGTAAAATTAGGGATGAGAGGATTGTTTTGTTTTTTATTAGTTTTTGCTTAGGTATTCTGCAACACCATCGGCAGTAGCTTGCATAGCTTCTTTTCCTTTGTTCCAGTTTGCAGGACAAACTTCGCCATTTTCTTCGAAATGCTGCAATGCATCAACCATACGAATTGCTTCATCAACACTTCTTCCCAATGGCAAATCGTTAATTACCGAGTGACGAACAGTTCCTTTTTTATCGATAAGGAATAATCCGCGGTAGGCAACAGGTGCTCCTGTAGATACTGCATTTCCGTCTTCATTGTAATCGTATTCTGAAGCTAATACGCCATAGTTTTCAGAAATAGTTTTTGATAAATCGGCCACCAAAGGATAAGTAACACCTTTAATACCACCTTTATTTTTATCAGTATTTAACCATGCAAAGTGAGAGTATTCTGAATCTACAGAACAACCAACAACAGCCACGTTCCGGGCTTCGAATTCTGCAAGTTTTTCCTGAAAGGCAATCAATTCAGTTGGACAAACAAAAGTGAAATCCAAAGGATAGAAGAAGAATACTACTTCCTGCTTACCAACAAATTGATCCAATGAAAAATTTTCAACAATCTGATTTCCGTTAACAACAGCACCGGCAGAGAATGATGGTGCTTTTTTACCAATTAAAGTTTGCATTTTATTTTGTGTTTTAATGATTATTAATCTTGCTTTTTGTAATGATTACAAATGTAGAATTGATTTGACTAAGGCACAAATTATATTAATCAATAATCTTTATACCTGCATCGAGAGAATTAATATCATTACTAATAGATTCTTTAACTATTCAGTCTTTCAGATAAATCCAATGGAAGGTAGAGGATAAAGGCTCATAAAGTTTTTATTTGAATGATAATTTTTAGTTTTGTAGAAGTTGCCAAATTTAGTTTGGATAAAAGTATCTTACTGTCTTGTCAGCATTGTTGAGGATATTTTTAAATTTAAACTGTCTCGGGAAAAGCTCCGATTAACAAATAAGAAAGAAATGCGGGTATTTGATAATATAATAGAACTTACTGATTTTAAGGATTGTGCAGGAGAAATAAGTATATCGATATTTGAGACTGAAGAAAGATCCTGTGTACCGTATTTTGTTTATTTACCTCCAAATTGGAGTGTGGAGGAAACTTATCCATTGGTTTTGTTTATGCATGGGCAAGGCGGCGACGAAGGTACATTTAAGAAATACGTTCGGGCAGAACAATTGAATGATTGGATTCGTAATGGAGATATTGAGCCGGTTGTTATTGCAGGAATTCGTGGAGATAATGATCGTGACAACGTTCAGTGGTTTTCAGAGAAAAATGAACGTTTTTTAGTAAAAGAGCAGGGTGGTGAATTCATTCAGTTTTGTCAGGATTCTTTTAATGCAGGAGGTCATGGTAAACAGATTTCAATTGAAGGACATTCACGCGGAGCTGCCGGAGCGATTCATTACTATTTGAAATATCCGGGGTTGTTTTCGTCGATTATTGGAATGGGCTATGTAAGTGATTATACTCTGGAAAACAACTTCATACTTGGGCAAAACAATTTAGAGATTTTAAAAGGTAAATCAACACCGCTTAGACTTGAAATTGGTACCGAAGATAGTTTTGTCCGGACTAAGAATCGCAGAGCTAGTTTTGAAATGCATCAGTTCTTAAAGGAAAATGAGATAGATCACTCTTTTGAAATATTGCATGGCGTTGAACATGGTTTTGATACCTATTGGAATTATTACAGCGACGAAGGAATGTTGAATGGTTTGTCGCATTTAAAGTTTCACGAACGAAGCAGAAATTGTAGGTAAATACTTCGCATAATATCAAAAAGTTATCTATTTTGTACATAATTATTTCAAAATTGAATTCTTATGAAATTAACTCATTGTTTTTTTGTTTTTATCCTGTTGCTTCCGATTAAAAGTATAGCTCAGGATACTGTATATTTTAATCAGGATTGGCTGGTAGCTGAGAAAGAGACCGCTCAGTTCTTTTCTACAATAAATAAAATTACAGAGAATCAATTTTTGGTAAAAGACTTTACAATTGATAACGTGCTTTTGTCAGATTATCATTATAAGGGTTTGCAAACAAATATTGATTGGAAAAGACTTTATGAGGTTGGCTTTAATAAATATGCAATCGAAAATGGGACAAGCAGGGAATATTATCCTTCAGGAAGCAAGAAGAAGGAATTTGAATATGTGGATGGGCAACAAAAAGGGATGGTGACCTTTTGGCGGGAAAATGGAAAAAAAGAAAAGGAGTTTTTTGCTGTCAATAATATTGCGAATGGCATTTACTCAGAGTTTTTCGAAAGTGGAGAACCTGGTTTAAGTGTGAAATTTTTGAATGATACTTTAAACGGACCGGCTATTTATTATTATCCGAATGGCGGGATATCCCATATGGGAAAGTTTAAAAAGGGAATTAAGTTTGGAGTTTGGACATACCTTTCGGAAGATGGCAAGCCTGTTGCCGAGGAGTTATATCAAAACACTTATTTTATTGATGGAGCTAAGGTAAATATTAGTTTCCCGGAAGGAGTGTGGTATTTATCGGAAAAGTACAAGGTTGACGACAGATTAAGTTTTCTTTTTTACAGATTAGGAATGAATGAGGATGAGAATACGGAAGATTTAGCATCTTGTCTGATTTCCTTAGAGGCTGTACCATCAGATATTGGTTTGATTGATTACTCTTCGCACAGAAGAAGACGTCTTTCTGTTGATGTAAAGAGAGTTATTCCTAAAGAAAAACAACTGTTTTTTCTTCCTCAAAGTATAGCTTATTTAGGAAACCATACCGATTCAGAAGATAATGAACGAACAACAATTGTTCTACATTCTCTTCAAGATGAAGTTGGAATGGAGTTAATTCTTGATTGTTCAAGTGAAAATTATGAAGATTTAAAAGCGGAATTTGAATACATACTGAAATCTCTTAAAAAGTAATAGTTCCAAAAGGCATTTTAAATTAAATGATGAAAGTCATTTCTACTCAATTTTATTTATCATCCATTCTAATATTTATAATATAATTATCAATGTTTCGTGCGCATTATTTACCCAAGATACAAGAATCGTTGAGGCTGGTCATAATGAGCCTAAAAGAAAAAGCCACATTTTTATTCAAATCTGTATCTTTCATAAATTGTTGAATTTATTTGCGTTATACCCTTGAGATATCGCAATCAGACAATTCTTAAGCGTTATTCTTCATCTTCATCAAAATAATCATCCTCATCAAGCAGGAAGAGCTCATTTTCATTTACTATTTCTTTAGAGTAGGGTGGGATTTCGAAGTAGAACGGCATTTCGAAAACCGGCAATGTTTCTTTAAAAAACTGACACAATGAATAGCGTTCTTTTTGAGCCAGATAGGTAAGAAGTCGGTCTTTGGTTTCCTGACATATTTTGGTTGTAAACATTTCATTTATCTCATCGGGAGCATTTTGCAGCAACCACTCCAATGAATCGAGATCTTCACGAAAAAGATCGGCCGAAAAAGATTCAAAGTTCAAAAGGTTACTTAAGGGATCCTGTATTTCAGGCATGTATAGTTTCTCTTTGTCTTTTGTTTTTAGCTCGTACAGAAGATTGGAGAGGACACATATCCGTTTTGCGATGTTCTTGTTTACATTTTTTATAGACTTTGCCTTTTTACGGGTAAAAGTTCTTTCGGCAGGGACTGGAAAAGAGACCAAATGTTTTTCAACAATGGCGCAAGACTTGTAATATTTTCGTTCGAGCAGATGGCTTAGCAATTTTTGTTTAACTATATCTGTGACAGGTTCTACCAACGTCCTCATGATGTAAACCAAGGCTTTTGGGTCGTTTTTTGCAACCCAGGCTACGCTGTCGTAATAAGTGCCAAGATCATCAAAACTAATGTCATCAATATCGCAAATGTCATCAATGCTGGAAATCATATAAACTGAGTTAAGAGCGTATTTGTACCAGCGGTAACGGGGTTTTCCATCTATATCTTCCCATTCGTAGGTAGTAGCCTCGTGAAGATCCATATTGTTTACAATATCATAAAACATATTATTGTGTATTTTTTGGTTTTTTTTAGTTCAAATTCTTATGCGTTTGAAGATTCATTATCTTCAGGAACAGCCTTGTCTTGTTTAATAATCTGAGAAAGCAATTCTCCGCAATTCGGACAAAAATTGACTGGGTTATAGATCAAAAAATCACATTTTTCACAATTCATTTTTCGGTAAATAGTAAGCTTGGTATCCCTCAAATTTGAATCATTTTTATTTGGTTCTTTTTTGATTGGTCTGTTTTTGTCAAGAGTTTTTTCTTTTGTAATAAGCTTGGGGTAACTGAAGCCTGCTAATTCATGTAGTTTAAGTATTTCAAACTCACCGATTGATTTGTATCCTGCAAAAACACTTTTTGCGAGACTAATTTCCAGATTAAGTATTTCAGCAATATCTTCAGCCTTTAGTTTTTTTTCAGCTAATTGTTTGTCGAATTCTTCAGAGTTTATGTAGGATGTAGTCATATATTTTTATTGTTCTAAAAGTCATAATTGATTGAGAGCACTAAATTGTAAAGACTTAAGAATAGTAATAAACCTTAAATATTTATCTTATTCTAATTATTCGAATCTTATCTATTCGAACCGTGTTAACCTCCTGGTTCATGTTTTTATTAAATTCTTCAAAACTAATTTTAAAGAAATTATTTCTGTTTGTCAGATCAATGAGAAAGGAGTTGGAGTAGCCGTAATTATTCCAGTCACCTTCGCCACGTTGTGGAAATACGAGACTTCCGGCATAGCTGTTATTCACCCATAAACTACGATTTGCACATTTGTTGTTGGTATTTACAGGGCCATTTCCGTTTGCGTATAAAAAATCGATATAGTACTTTCCTTCATTAGGAATTCGAATGTTGAAATAGAATTCCCGATTTTTTTTCTTGCTCAATTCAACATAGGAGTTTTTGGCATTGGAGTCAAATTGTTCAGCTTCAATATGCCTTTCATAATTGGAATCGTATACATACAGTGGCTCACTATAGAACGATAAATTTCCCAAACCATCGTCTGTCTGAATTTGAAATTCGCTGGGTTCGCTAATGTGTACTTCTGACATATAATTGTCTTCGGTTTGCAGAAGGAGTTCTCCGTTACGGTATACACGGTAATGATCCCCATTTTCTTTTTTATCCCATAACAATTGATTTTCAATAAAGCGGAGCGAAGTAGTTTCGGGCGACACCATATTATCTACCAAATTTATTTCTGATTTGACAGGCAACTGATTGTTCATTCTAATTTCAATCTTGTGTTTCCCTTCCATTTCTTTTGGTACGATGGGACGTTGGTAATATTTTCCATCTAAGGAGTAGTAGTTAATTTTATTGCCAAAGCCGTAAATTTCGACGTCTAAAATTGCATTCTGATAGCGAAGTCCTTTGATACTTTGTTTGCCTTTGTATTCTCTCGGGATAAAAGGTCTGAATTCTAAATAATCGGCTGTGTAATTCATTCCCATTAGAATCCGGTAAAAAGTAGATAAGGAACCGGCAACACTCCAAAGTTGACGGTCAGAATTGATTTCAGTTCCGTTAAAATCACCATTTTTAATTAAAAGATTTTCTTTATTGGTGAGAAAGAGTGTACTTGACCGCAGCATGTTGGCAATTCCCCATTGAACACTTTCAACATTATTTGTCCTGCTTGAAGCCCAATTCCAATAAGCCTGAACAAAAGGCCAAATTGCCTGATTGTGATAGGCTGGTATGTTTGGAATCTGAGGGTAGAAACATGGGGTTCCAAACTTGGTAACCGGAGTATTTGATATGATCTCTTTTTGTCTTTCTTCTTTGGTGATATCCCATAGAACCATAAGTGCCTCACCCAAAGTTTCCGATTTATCCGAAAGCAATTGATTCTTTCTTCCGTAAAGATATTGTCCAAAATATTTTTTTTCGGGCAACCAAAGTTTTTCATTCAGGCTGTTTTTTAAGGCCTCCGAAATATCCTGATATTTTTGAACATCTTTTCCAAGTATTTTTCCCATTTTTATCAATACCTGCAGACTTTGGTAGTGTACTGCCTGAGTTCCCAAATTATAGGAGTTGTAAATATCAATTGGTTCCATCCATTTTGGATATGATTGTTCCCGCCAGTCTAAAAAAGAAGATTCTCCTTTAAATAGATATTTCTGATAATCCCAAACCACATTCAGATCATCTTCAGTAGAATTCTTAATGATGAAATAAACTTTCCTCAACCAATCCATGTCTCCGGTAGACTGGTACAGTTCCCAGGCTGCCGTTGACCAGATCATTCGATCAGAACTTACCGGCCAGGAACCTCCTGTGCCTGTGTCCTGTACAATTTTTCCCTGCTTAACTTTTTTCAGCAGACTTTTTTTAGAAATTTCAGGATTAGTAATTGCAAGGGCTAAAATCACGCTGTAGCTGATGTCGCGGGTCCAAACACCATTCCATTTTTCACCTGTATTAAAAGTTGTGTTGGGAGCAATATTCTTTTCTATCTCTTCAAGCGAAAGCTGATAAATTGCGTTGAGTAAAACGTGATTTGATTCGTATTTGGGGTATTTGCTTAAGTTGGTATTAAGTTGCCATTCTTTACTATTCAATCCCGGGTAATTAGAGCTGATGTGCGAATTGTTGTGTGCTATAGCAGTATGTTCTCCTTGCTCTATTCGATTAGGGAATACTGTAAAGTCTGAAGATTGATACAAAATGTAATCTTCAGGATTACATTGATTTAAAAGTACAATTGAGAGTAGAATTGTAATAAAAATCAGAGATGGAATGAAAAACCATTTTTTCATTTGTGTGTTTTTGATATGTTTTTAAAAGTAACAAATTATGGAAAACTAATAACAGATATTAAGAAATAATATTGTACAAGTTGTTGATAAGAATGCGAATTGTTCAAAAAATAGTAATGGATGAATTGCAGTTTGTTATCATTACATATATTGGGATCTGAATGAGTCTTGAATGCAACAATTAAGTCAAATAATTGTGTCATTAAAAAAAAAAGCGACCAAAGCCGCTTTTTTGTTGTGATAAATAGTTGTATGTAGTTAAAAGAAAGTGTTTAATTAAATTTATGTAGAAAATAAATGTAAAACAATATATAAACATATTTATTTCATTCGTATTGTTATTTATTTTCTTTCTGTGTTCTGAATTTTAGCTTCTTCCATAATTACATCATAAGTATAGCCAGCTCCAAAATCTTTGTCCAATGCAATTGTTCCTGACACTTCAATAATTTGCCCTATAGAAGCAACATCCTTACAGGTAATGGTAAGATCAAAATTACCCTCAAAATCGGAACCATCCTGAATGTGTATCCAGTTCTTACCCATAATGTTTTGATTGAATTTGGTAACCTTTCCTTTCACAGATATCTGCTTACCCGAAAATTCATCCTTTTTTGAGAAGAGCTCAGAAATACTTGTTATTCCTTTCGTCTTTTCTATTGAAACTTCAATTCTTTTAGCCTTTTGTTTCTTCATCGAAGAGGCTTGCATCGGCATATTGTTTTCAATAGGTGTGTCAGAAATGGTGTTTAAGAAATAAATAACAGGAAAGTCGCGGTTTAATTCTTTGCTGTGAAAATTTTTCATTTCCAATGCGCCTTTATAATAATACGCTTTGCCAACTTCTATTGGTCGTTGACCAACGGCCAGCCATAAATCGTTATTCCCGTTTATATAGGTATAACCACCAGCATTAAATGTTTCTTTTACCAAAACTTTACTAACTCCAAGTGGGAGAGTAGCTTCTTGATTTTCAGTTTTTTTAGATTGACATGCAAATGAAAAAATTGCAAGTCCTAAAATCGTCAGTAATATTGATCTTTTCATGTAGCTTTTTGTATTAGTGTATGTTTTAAAGATAATAGAAATCAAATAGAAAAATAAGGAATTATACAGTTGTCTATTTATTTTGATTTTAAAGAGGCGTTAAAAAGTTGTTAAACGTCCCTTGTTTTTGGTTGTTTGAATAATTTAATTGCGTTATTCCAGCCGAATTTATTTATTTGATTTAGTTTATTTTACAGTAAATGTACTGTAAATTAAAAAAGACCTGTGAGTCTTTAAAGTTCGCATTTGAACAGTGATTGTTCGTAAGCGTGCGTTTTTTTTTAAATCTAAATAAGTATGAATTTAACACCTTTTTGATGTTAAGATATTTGGTTCTTCTGGCATGATAAGTGTTGCATATTATGTCTTGTTTTTATTTAGACCTGAAATAGATTTAAGTTGAAATGCTATGTTAATTTCTAAAACAATGGAATAGCCTGTATCTTTAGAAAATTAGAATGTAATTTAATATTGAATAAAGCCCGTTATAATGAAAAAATATTTTGTATTACTTGTATTGTTAATTGTTGTCAGTACTTCTTTTGCCCAGGAAAATGCGCAGTGGAGAGGTGTGAATCGTGATGGAATCTATCAGGAAGACGGATTGATGCAGGAATGGCCGGTTGATGGACCCGAATTAATATGGCATATTGAAGGTTTAGGTGAGGGACACTCTTCAGCAACAGTAACTAAAGATGCTGTTTATATAGGGGGTACAGAACTTGAAAATGGTTTTGTAATTGCATTGGATCATTCTGGCAAAGAGCTTTGGAAGCAGGTTTATGGTAAAGAATGGATGGATTCTTATAACGGTGTGCGCACAAGTCCAATGGTTTATGATGGTATCGTTTATGTGATGAGCGGTTTGGGAAAAATTACAGTCATGAGTGCTGCTGATGGAAACATTCTATGGTCAAAAAATATACTAACGGATTTTGGTTCTGAAAATACCCGTTGGGGAATAACAGAGAATCTTGTTGCAGATGGAGATAAATTATATTGTACTCCAGGAGGTTCAGAAGTTAGTATGATTGCATTAGATCGAAAATCGGGCCAGCTAATTTGGAAAGCAAAAGGAAATGGCGAGAAATCAGCTTATTGTTCTCCTGCATTAATAAAGTTGGCAAACCGCAATTTATTGGTTACTCATACAAGTAGTTCAATAATTGGAGTTGATGCTGAAACCGGTACTTTACTTTGGTCGTTTGATCATCCCAATAAATATTCAATTCATCCAAACACTCCTTTGTATAAAGATGGTTATCTGTTTTGTTTTAGTGGATATGGTAAAGGAGGAGTAATGCTTGAACTCGTTGAAGATGGAGCTGGCGTAAAAGAGGTTTGGCGAAATGAGTTGATGGATAATCAGATGGGAGGAGCTGTTCTGCTTGATGGTAAGATATATGGTTCCGGGCACACTAATCGTGAATGGTTTTGTTTGGATTGGAAAACTGGTGAAGTATTGCATTCAGCTAAAATGTTAAGCAATGGGAACGTAGTTTATGCTGATGGCAAATTGTATTGTTACGGCGATAGCGGAGAAGTTGCTCTTGTTGATGTTAGCAATGGAAGTTTTGAAAAAGTGAGTTCGTTTCGGGTTCCTTTTGGTGAAAAACAACATTGGGCTCATTTAGTGATTAATAATAAAAGACTATATGTTCGTCATGGAAGTTCCTTGATGGCCTATTCAATTAAAGCAAACTAAGAACAATACAAAACCTATCAAACGTATGAATCGACTACTAATTGTCAGTATTGCATTATTAAGTGTTCTGACTCAGTGCAAAACAGAAATACAAAAAAGCGAATGGCGTGGCCCAAATCGATCTGGTGTTTATGCAGAAACTGGATTGCTAAAGGAATGGCCGGAGGAAGGCCCTAAAATGCTTTGGCATCTGGATGGTATTCCTACAGGTTATTCTTCAGCTGCAATCGCTCATAATACTGTTTACCTTACCGGATTAAAGGACTCTATGGATTACTTGGTGGCCATTAATATGGAAGGAAAATTAAAATGGCAAATTCCTTATGGCCGTGGATGGGATGCATCATTTGTTGATTCCCGTTGTACTCCAACTATTGAGGATGAAAGAATTTATCTGTCGAGCGGAAGAGGGGATTTAGCCTGTGTAAATGCTCTTTCCGGAGAGCTGATTTGGCAGAAAAAGGCCAATGAAATATTTGAAGGAGAGTGCGGGGAATGGGGAATCTCTGAATCATTGCTTCTATATAAGGATTTGGTTTTTTATACTCCTTGCGGAAAGAAAACAACGATGATTGCGTTGAATAAAATGACCGGAGAAACCGTTTGGGAATCGAAAAGTTTAGATGATAAATCCGCCTATGTTTCTCCTCTTTTAATTGATAGAAATGGCAAGAAACAAATCGTAACTGTAACAGAAAACAATGCAATAGGCGTTAATCCAGAAAATGGAAATATTGACTGGCAATTTGATTACGGCAGTTATGCTGCCGGAGAATGGAAAGCCAATATCAATACCAATACACCATTGTACAAAAACGGAAAAATATTTATAACCAATGGTTATGACCATCATTCAGTAATGCTGGATTTAAATGAAGAAGCCTCGGAGGTTGAACTTTCGTATGTAGATTCATTATTGGATGTTCATCATGGAGGCGCTGTTCTGCTGGATGGTTATATATACGGTGCAAATTGGATCAATAATAGAAATGGATATTGGGTTTGCATGGAATGGGAAACAGGTAAGAAAATGTATGAGACTGAGTGGGAAAATAAAGGTTCAATCATTTCGGCTGAAGGAATGCTTTATTGCTATGATGAGAAAGATGGTAATGTAGCCTTGGTAAAAGCAGACCCGAAAGAATTTAAAGTAATAAGTTCGTTTAAAGTACCATATGGAAAAGGTCCATATTGGGCTCACATGGTAATTAATGATGGCGTATTATATGTTCGTCATGCCACTGCTATAATGGCATATTCTATTAAAGAAAAGTAAAATATAGTAAACCCTAACCCAAGTCTCATGAAACTTATAAATATTTTTTTTGTCGCGTTTAGTTCTTTATTACTAGTTCAGTGTAAGAATGTATCTCAGCAAAGCGAATGGCGTGGTCCGGATAGAAATGGAATTTATACGGAAACTAATCTTCTTAAAGTTTGGCCTGAAAATGGACCTGAGCTTTTGTGGAAGTTCGAGGATTTAGGATTAGGTTATTCTTCCGCGGCTGTTACAGATGATAAGGTATATACTTCTGGAACCATCGATAGTATGAGCTATATTTTCTCTTTCGGTTTAAGTGGTAATTTAATCTGGAAAAAGGAATATGGTAAAGAATGGTCAGAGAATTTCCCCGGTGGACGTTCAACACCTCAGATTTATGATGGAAAAGGATATTTACTGACCGGATTAGGAAAACTCATCTGCTTTGATGCAGAAAAGGGCGATTTTATTTGGACCAAGGATTTGTTTCGTGATTTCGACGGGCAAAATGTTTTCTATGGAATTACTGAGAATTTATTAATTGATGGCGACAAGTTAATTTGTACGCCTGGCGGCCTTGACGCAAATGTAATTGCATTGAATAAAGATACTGGTGATCTTATTTGGAAGAGTGCAGGAGTGGGTGAGAAAAGTGCTTATTGTTCTCCTTTGATAATCACGCATAAAGAAAAAAAATACTTGATTACCAATACTGCGAAGTCATTGATATCCATCGATCCGGATAATGGCAAATTAATGTGGAGTTATGAATTAAAGTATCCTCATGGTATTCATGGTAATACGCCGATTTATAAGGATGACTATGTATTTACTATGAATGGTTGGGGATTTGGAAGCGTAATGCTAAAGATAAAAGACGATGGACAAGCGGTAGAAGAGGTTTGGACAAGTGGTTTATTCGATTTAGAGCATGGCGGTGCAGTTTTGATTGATGAGAATTTATTTGGAACAGATTATACGACGAAGAGTTTTTCTTGTGTTGATATGAAAACCGGTGAGGTGAAGAAAACTGTGAAAGATCTGGCACCTGGTACCGTGATTGCTGCCGACGGTATGATTTATTGTTACGCTTATTCTGGCGAGTTGGCTTTAATTCAACCTATGGCGAATGGTTTTGAGGTAGTGAGTCGTTTCCATGTTCCGGGGGTGAAGAGGGATCATATTGCTCATCCTGTTATTAAAGAAGGGAAGATGTATATTAGATATGCTAATGGAATGTATGTGTATTCAATAGCGAATATCTGATACCTAAAGGCGTAATTTACTTTGGCAGATGTTGATGGAGTCTGCAAAAAAATAAATTGATATTATAATTAAATATGCTGTCGAAAAGAAGTGAAAAAGGATTAATTCTCTTGTCTGTTGTTGTTGCAGGGATATTGTTTGTGTGTTGGTTGGCTTACAATCCTGTAAAGGATATTCATGCCAATATCCCGGGAATGGATAATCGCCCTGCACAGAGTGAATCTTCTGAAAGAATTTTGATAGGAGAAGGATTTGACTTTTATTCTGAATATTCTTCAGATTTAACTGGGAAATGGACTCAATTTCGAGGAGCAAAATCGGATAACATTTCGACTGGTAAAACAAAACTAATTAATAATTGGGGAGCTGGTCCAAAAGTTGATTGGCAGGTTGAATTGGGCGAAGGACATGCTGCACCAGTTGTGTATAATGGAAAGGTTTATGTTCTTGATTACGATGAAGTGAAAAAGGCTGATGCCTTGCGTTGTTTTTCTCTGGAGACAGGAGCGGAGCTTTGGCGCAGATGGTACCGAGTTCATATCAAGCGAAATCACGGAATGTCAAGAACGGTTCCTGCAATCAATGATAAATATATTGTTACCATGGGACCGCGTTGTCATGTTATGTGCACCGATCCTAATACAGGTGAGTTCCTATGGGGACTCGATCTGGTAAAAGAATATATGGCAGAGATTCCTTTTTGGTATACAGGTCAGTGTCCTATTTTGGATGACAATACTGTTATTCTGGCTCCGGGTGGAAAATCACTGCTTATTGCTGTCGATTGTGCCACAGGAAAAGTGCTTTGGGAAACTCCCAACCCCGATAATTGGCAAATGTCTCATTCATCGGTTATACCGATGACTTTTGATGGGAAAAAGATGTGGGTTTATGCTGCTGTTGGAGGAATTGTTGGTGTTTCAGCCGAAGGCGATGATGCAGGACAAATTCTGTGGAAAACAAAAGATTTTTCTCCATCCGTAGTTGCTCCATCGCCTGTTGTACTGAAAAACGGCAAAATATTCATGACCGCTGGTTATGGTGCCGGATCAATTCTGTTTCAGGTGAAAAAGAAAGGGAATGCTTACGAAACGATTACACTTCAGCAGTTTAAACCGAAAGATGGCGTTGCGTCAGAACAGCAAACGCCAATTGTTTATAAAGATCGTATGTTTGCTATCTTACCTAAGGATGCCGGAGGAATGAGAAATCGATTTGTCTGCTGTGATCCAAATGATTGCACTAAAATTCTATGGACAAGCGGAACGAATGATCGCTTTGGTTTGGGACCTTATATTGTTGCTGATGGTAAGTTCTTTATTCTGAAAGATGATGGTACTTTGACTATAGCCAAAGCAAGCACTGAAAAGTTTGAACTGTTGGATAAAACGAAAGTTTTGGATGGGCACGATGCCTGGGGACCTTTGGTTGTTACCGATGGAAGATTGTTAATGCGGGATTCCAAGCATCTTTTGTGTATTGATGTTAGAGCAAATTAAATAGAACTACAATGAAAAATAAATTGATATTATGGCTTTTGGTAGTTTTACTACTTATTGTTGTTGCTATTATGGCAAAAGATTTGTTTGTCAGTCAAAATAAACCACAGGAAAATGTTTATGAATACGATTTGAAAGAATTACGAAAGGTTGATTCATCAAAAATTAGTCATAAAGAAGTAAAACAAATTAAGATTCAGGCCAATGAACTTCATGGGATTGCAGTTGATGGCAAAGATCAGATTTATGTGACTACTGATGAAAATATATTGGTTTTAGATTCAGATGGAAAACAAATCAACTCATTAAAAATGAAAGGAAACGCCCGATGCCTAACGGTAGCGGAAAATGGAAATATTTTGGTTGGTCTGGGCAATCGTGTCGATATCAGAAAACCGGATGGAAGTTTGCGAAACAGTTTTATAGTTGCAGGTGAAAAAGCATTCATTACTTCAATTGCTATTGATGGAGACAATGTTTACGTAGCTGATGCAGGACAAAAGATTGTACATCATTACAATATTGAAGGAGAGAAAATAAACGAAATTGGTGGAAAAAATCCAGAGGCAGGAATCAAAGGTTTTGTAATTCCAAGTCCGTATTTTGATTTATTGATGGGCCGTCAAGGTGAGCTTTGGGTTGTAAATCCGGGCAGACATGCTTTCGAAGCCTACAATTCCAGCGGAGTGCAAATTTCCTCATGGGAACGAACTTCTATGAGTTTGGACGGTTTTAGTGGTTGTTGCAATCCTTCCAATGCAGCAATGCTTTCTGATGGTTCATTTGTAACGGCAGAGAAAGGGCTGGAAAGAGTGAAAATTCATTTGCCTTCGGGCGATTTTAAATCGGTTGTTGCTGCTCCTGAATTATTTGAAATAGGAACAGTTGGTATTGATTTAGCAGTTGATTCTCAGGACCGAATTCTGGTTTTGGATCCTGTACAGAAAATGATACGAATATTTGAAGTAAAATAAAAGATGATTAACAGAAGAGAATTTTTAAGAAATGGATTTAGAGGCTTGCTTTTAGGAAGTTTGGCTGTGGTGAGCGGAACTCTGATTCTTCGAAATTACGGAGGTGAAGAAGCGTTATGCGATTTTGATTTTCTATGCAAAGGCTGCGATAAGCTAAAAGCTTGCCGACTTCCGGAAGGTGTAAAGTTTAAAGAATCCAAATAGACCTGACAGAGTTTAAAAAAACTGTCAGAGTCGTGTGAGCGACAAATAATGTTTTGTTACTTGATTTTGAATAAAAGATGAAAAAAGACAGAAGAGACTTTCTCAATACCTGTTTTCGTTTTGTGGCGGGAGCTGGTATTGTGGGTGTTGCAGGAGTTTTGGCGGTAAAAAGCCAAAAAGAAGATTTTCTTTGGCAGTTAGATCCTGCAAAATGTACGCAATGCGGACGTTGTGCTACTAGTTGTGTTGTGACACCATCGGCAGTGAAATGCATTCATGTTTACGATATGTGTGGCTATTGTGATTTGTGTGGAGGATATTTTCGCCCAAATGTAAAGAATTTATCAACCGGTGCCGAAAATCAGCTTTGTCCTACCGGAGCAATCAAACGATCTTATGTGGAAGATCCGTTTTTCAAATATGAAATTATTGATGAGCTGTGTATTGGTTGCGGAAAATGTGTGAAGGGCTGTGGTGCATTTGGAAACGGTTCATTGCAGCTTCAGGTTAGTCACGATCTTTGTGTGAATTGCAATCAGTGCGCCATTGCCAGAGATTGTCCTTCCGATGCATTTTCAAGAGTGCCAATTGAACAAGCTTATAAGTTTGCCGGTTTTAAAACAAATAAAAAAATATAATCGATCACAATGAAGAAAAGCTTAGCCTTTATCTCTTTACTGATATTTTTTGTGGGAATGGAATTTGCAGTCTTTTCACAACAGCAGCGTTTCCCTAAACCCGAATTTGAATCGGGTTATACACAGCCGGTTACATCAATGCCGGTGCCACGTGATGGAATGTTTGCTTTATTGGATGTATTGGTGTTAATTGCAGCACTTAGCCTGATTACCTGGTTTATCTTAAAGAAAAGATCAAGAACCGGAGTGGTTGCAGTATCCATTTTTTCCATTTTATATTTTGGTTTTTTTAGGGAAGGATGTGTCTGTTCTGTTGGATCCGTTCAGAATGTCGTTCTTGCATTGTTCAACCCAGGTTATCACATTCCTTTATCTGCCTTGGCATTTTTTGTGATTCCTTTAGCATATACGCTTTTTTTTGGCAGGACATTTTGTGCAGGAGTTTGTCCCTTAGGTGCTGTTCAGGATGTATTTTTAATGCGTCCGGTGACTTTAAAAAAGTGGTTACAGAAAGTCTTGGGGTTAATTCCATACATCTATTTGGGATTATCGGTTTTATATGCAGCTACAGCAACCGACTTTATTATTTGTCGATATGATCCTTTTGTGGGAATTTTCAGATTCAATGCAACATTTTTCATGTTTGCCATCGGAGCAATATTCCTGTTGGTAAGTATTTTTATTGCAAGACCTTATTGTCGGTTTTTTTGTCCTTACGGTGTGATTTTGAACTTGGTAAGCCGAGTATCAAAAAATCATTTGACCATTACACCTTCGAATTGTATTCAGTGCAAACTATGTGAGAGCTCATGTCCTTTGGATGCCATCAACAAACCTGTTGAGGTGAAACAGATGGAAAGCAAAAGATCTGCCACTCGAAGATTTATATTGCTGAGTTTAATTATTCCTGCTTTAATGGTTGTTGGTGGTTGGACTGGTGCAAATTTCCATGAGAATCTGGCAAAAGTAAACTCTAAAGTTCGTTTGGCTGATGAGTTGTTGCATTTCGATTCTAAAACAATGAAAGAGAGTCTGGAAATTGAAGGATTCAGAACTTCAGGAAAACCAGTTGAGCAACTGTATTTGGAAGCTGCCGAAATCGTAAAACAGTTTTATTACGGCGGTTGGATTCTTGGCGCTTTTATTGGTTTGGTTATTGGTTTGGCCTTATCCGGATTATCAAGATACCAATATCGTGAAGATTATTCGCCTGATAAAGGGGCTTGTGTGAGTTGTGCGCGCTGTTTGAAATATTGTCCTGTAGAAAAATAATAGGTAAAACCTGACAGAGTCGAAGACCTGTAAGCGTTTAATTGAATGATAAGATTTTGTGGTGAAAAGAAGGATTAATCAGGTAGAGAAACCTGACAGAGTCGAGGACCTGTAAGTGTTTAATTGAATGATAAGATTTTGTGGTAAAAAATTGATCTATGACTAACAAATTTAAAATAAATCGTACCAACCTATCTCTGTGGAAAGGCATTGCAATGGTGGCAGGAACATTCTCAGTAGTAATTTGCATGTTGGTTTTGGTGAATTACATTCAGATCAACAGAATTGATCCGGTAAATACCGAAGTGATTAACAGTTTGGTTGATCGCCTGAATGATAATCCTAATGATGATCAACTGCGGGAGCAAATCCGTGAAATGGATTTGTTGGTGCGTAAAGCCTATTTCACAAATCAGTGGCAGGTAAAAGCCGGAGGATATTTATTTCTGTTTGGCATTATTGTTACAGCCATCGCTTTGCAGTTATTTTATGCAGGCAAGCAACAGTTACCTCAGATATCCGAAGAGGAAGAAGAGAATATCATCCTGTTTCGCGAAAAAGCAAGGAAATGGATTGTGATTGGTGGTTCTGGAATGGTTGGAATCACAATGATATTTGCGTTTTTGACACATAAGGAGTTGGGAAATCAATTTACCGAGGCTGCTGCAATCGCGAAAGCCAAGCAAGTTGAAACGAATCAAGCGGATGCAACTGTTGTTGAGGTTGTTGTAAAAGAAGAAATAGCAGAGCCTGTTGTTGAAGAGAAAGTTGAAGAAGAGTTTAAGGAAGAGACTCCAAAAGAGGAAACTGTTGTTCCGGCGGCTAAGAAGGAAGAAGTTGCAGCAGAAAAAGTGAAAACCAATTCATACAAAGGAACATATCCAACGAAAGAAATGATGGCAAACTTTCCATCTTTTAGAGGACCGGGAGGAAATGCAATTGCTTATCAAAAAAATATCCCAAATGAGTGGGATGGAGCAAGCGGGAAAAATATCCTGTGGAAACAGCCAGTTCCTATCCATGCTTATAATTCACCTGTAATATGGGGAAACAAATTGTTCCTTTCCGGAGCAAATGCAACAAGTCGTGAAGTTTATTGCTACGATAGAAACAACGGTAAATTACTTTGGACTGCTAAGGCGGATCAAATTTCAGGATCGCCGGCAAATCCACCGGAAGTTACTCCGGATACCGGTCATGCTGCATCGACGGTAACTACAGATGGAAACTCGGTTTTTGCCATATTCTCAAATGGCGATCTGATTGCAGTAGATATGAATGGGAAAAAGCAATGGGCGAAAAATTTAGGTGTCCCTGATAATCATTACGGACATTCATCTTCTTTGATTGTTTTTGAAGACAAGCTGATTGTTCAGTACGATCAGAAAAAAAACTCGAAAGTAATGGCTTTGTCAACCTCAAATGGAGAAGAAGTGTGGAGCACAGTGCGTAAGGTAAGAGTTTCGTGGTCATCTCCTGTGATTGTAAATAACGGAGGACAAGTTGAGATAATACTTGCGGCTGATCCTTGCATTGCTTCTTACGATGTGCATACAGGAAAGGAATTGTGGAAAATAGATTGCATAACGGGTGAGGTTGGCCCTTCGGTTGCTTATGCAAACGGAATTGTATTTGCCTTAAACGAATACGCCAGTTTGGTGGCAATAAAACCGGGAGAAAAGCCTGAGATACTTTGGGAAGCATATGATTATCTTTCCGATGTTCCGAGTCCGATTGCTTACAACGATTTATTGTTTGTGGTAACCAGTTACGGTGCTGTTGCCTGTTACAATGCCAAAGCGGGTGAAATACTTTGGGAAAAGGAGTTTGATGGTGGATTTTATGCATCACCTATATTGGCAGATGGTAAAATCTATTTGATGGATAGAAAAGGAGTAATGCACATTTTTAAGGCAGAGAAGGAATATGTGGAAATTGCAGCATCAGCTTTGGGCGAAAAATCTGACGCATCGCCAGCTTTCGCAGATGGCAGAGTGTACATTCGTGGAGAGAAAAATCTTTATTGCATAGGGAAATAGATATGGAGAAGATGATCGATTTTGTTGATGGAGTTGTTGCTGATATTGGGAAAGAGCCGGATAAGGTAATTCCAATTTTGCAGACAATTCAGGGGAAATTTAACTATTTACCCGAATCTGCTTTGAAAAGAGTTTGTGAAATTACAAGCATTACAGAAGCTCAAATCACCGGGATTTCAACTTTCTACTCGCAGTTTCGTCATCAGCCGGTGGGGAAACATATTATTCGGGTTTGTGTTGGTACAGCTTGTCATGTAAAAGGAGCCAAACAGGTTTACGATGGTTTTCGCCGCGAATTGGGTTTGGAAAAAGGTGTGGATACTGATTCTCAGAAGCTTTTTACGGTTGAAGAAGTTGCCTGTTTGGGGTGTTGTACACTCGCACCAGTGGTTCAGATTGATGCGGTTACTTACGGTCATGTTGAAACGGGCAAAGTAGCTGAAATTATAGAGGATTTTAAAAATCTGGCGCCAAGCGAAGAAAAAATTGTGAGAGAAGTAACTGAAGAAGGGATCTCTCAGGGTGAAATTAGAATTGGTTTAGGTTCCTGTTGCATTGCAAGCGGTAGTTCGGGAGTAAAAGAGGAACTGGAAAAGACATTGGCTGAGAACAAGATTAAAGTAGATGTGAAACAGGTTGGCTGTGTTGGTGTTTGCAATCAGGTTCCCATGATGGAAATCCATAAAAATGGGGAAGAAGCAGCCTACTACACGAAAATCAATGCAAATGAAGTCGGCGAAATCATAGAGAAACACTTTCGCTCGGAGAATTGGATGAGTCGTTTCAAAAACCGCTTTTACAATTACGCTGAGAACCTTACTTTTTCAGATATACCTAAAAGTTCGAATCGATACAATGTGAATGAAGAACATACACCAATTGCGGAGTTCCTGAAAGGACAGGTTAATATAGCAACAGAATATCGTGGAGAAATTATGCCTTCCGATTTTGATGAATACAAAGCAAAAGAAGGTTTTACAGCCTTAGAAAAATGTTTAAATGAACTTTCGGCGGATGAAATTATTTCTCAAATTGAGCAAAGTGGGTTAAAAGGTCGAGGTGGTGCCGGTTTCCCTTCGGCAATCAAATGGAAAATGGTTCAGAATGCAAAGTCTGATCTAAAATATATTATTTGTAACGGTGATGAGGGAGATCCAGGCGCATTTATGGATCGAATGTTATTGGAATCTTATCCGTTTCGAATTATTGAAGGAATACTAATTGGTGCGTATGCAGTGGGTGCGACCGAAGGTCGTTTGTACATTCGAGCAGAATATCCACTGGCGGTAAAGCGGATTAAGGAAGGTCTGGAGATCTGCAAAAGTAAAGGATTGTTAGGGAAAAACATTTTAGGTTCTGATTTTTCTTTTGAATTGAAAGTATTCGAAGGAGCGGGAGCTTTTGTATGTGGTGAAGAGACTGCCTTAATTGCATCTATTGAAGGAAAACGGGGAATTCCGCAGCTGCGGCCACCGTATCCGGCAGAGAAAGGATTATGGAATCAACCCACTCTAATCAACAATACAGAAACTTTTTCTTTGATTCCATACATTATTAGAAATGGTGCGGAAGCATTCAGTAAAATTGGAACAGAGAAAAGCAAGGGAACAAAAGTGTTTGCCTTGGCAGGAAAAATTAACAGAGGAGGATTGATTGAAGTTCCTATGGGAATTACGATCAAGCAAATTGTTGAAGAAATTGGCGGAGGAATTGCTAATGGAAAACAATTTAAGGCGGTTCAGATTGGTGGACCTTCGGGTGGCTGCATTCCTGCTTCCATGTCCGATACAGCAATCGATTTTGATTCTTTGAAGGAAGTGGGCGCTATGATGGGATCGGGAGGATTAATCGTTTTGGATGAATCGGATTGCATGGTAGATATTGCGCATTACTTTTTATCCTTTACTCAGGAAGAATCTTGCGGACGTTGCACATTTTGTAGAATTGGAACCCAACGCATGTTGGAAATCCTGCAAAAGATAAAGACAGGAAAAGGAAAATTGAGCGATTTGGATCTGCTGGAACAGTTGGCCATAAATACTCAAAAAGGAAGTATTTGTGGTTTGGGAAGAACAGCTCCAAATCCAGTATTATCAACCTTAAAGTATTTCCGGCACGAATACGAAGCTCATATTAATGGCGAATGCCCGTCTGGGAAATGCGAGGACTTAATTCGCTACGAAATAAACGACAATTGCACGGGTTGCACAAAATGTGCCCAACGCTGTCCTGTAGATGCAATCAAAGCAAAACCTTACGAATTGCACGAGGTCGACAATGAATTGTGCATTAAATGCGATATCTGTAAACAAATTTGTCCGGTAGATGCTGTGGAGATAAAGTAAGCAGAAGAGATGACCTGACAGCGTTTGAAGATCCTGTCAGCGTCTTGAATTGATGAATACTAATTACGAATTATCAATTAGGAATTACGATACAAAATGCCAAAACTAACAATAGACAATATAGCCATTAATGTTCCCGAAGGAACGACCGTTTTGAATGCCGCACGTTCCATCGGAATTGAGATTCCCAGTATGTGTTATTTGGAGGGATGTAGCAATCATCCTACCTGCATGGTTTGTATGGTGCGAAACAACAAGAATCAGCAAATGCTTCCTTCCTGTGCTACCATTGTAACCGAAGGAATGAATTTGGCCAGTAATGATGCTGAGGTGTTTGAAGCACGCAAGGAGGCTGTTGAATTGTTATTGAGCGATCATGTTGGAGATTGCGAGGCTCCTTGTCGGGTGGCTTGTCCGGCATATATGGACATACCGAAAATGAACCGATTCATTGCCGTTGGTAAATTCGATGAGGCTTTGAAGATTGTAAAAGAGGAAATTGCCCTTCCGGGGATTTTAGGACACATTTGTTCCGCTCCCTGTGAGAAAGTTTGCCGACGCAAAGATGTTGATCAGGCAGTTTCTATTTGTTTGTTAAAACGTATTTCTGCTGAAGAAGAAGAGTCTTTCTATCTTCCTAAGAAGAAAGGAGCAAGTGGTAAAAAAGCAGCAGTTATTGGTTCTGGTCCGGCTGGATTATCGGCAGCCTATCATTTGGTAAAAGATGGACATGCCTGCGAGCTATTCGAGAAAGAAAATCGCTTGGGAGGAAGTTTGCATGAATCTATCGAAAAAGGCGGGTTGCCTGAAAGTATCTTGGCAAAGGAAATAGAGATATTGAAGCAATTTGGTGTCGTTTTTCATATCAATCAAAAAATTGAAAAAGAGAACTGGGAACAGATTAAATCCGGTTTTGATGCTGTAATTCTGGCAACAGGAAGTGCACTTGAAAATATTGAAGATTTGGATTTAAAATCAGCGAAGACTGGCTTATGGGTAGACAATGACACTTTCGCTACCGATCAAATAGGAATTTTTGCAACAGGCAGCGCAATCCGTACTCAAAAAATGGCTGTGAAAGCCGTGGCAATGGGAAAAGAAACAGCATGGTCAGTCGATGAATTTTTACGAAATGGAGAAGGAAAAGCAACAAAACGAACTTTCAATTCACGATTTGGAACACTGCGAAAAGAAGAGATGAGTGAGTATTTGAAAGAATCGGTTTCGGGTGATCGTGTGGAGGCAAAATCCGAAAAGGGATTTACGAAAGAGGAGGCCATGCAGGAAGCTGCCAGATGTTTGCATTGCGATTGCCGCAAACTGGACAATTGTAAGCTTCGTGTTTGTGCAGACATACACAATGCCGATCGCAGAAGATTTTCATTTGGTGAGCGAAATAATGTGGTGAAATATTACAATCATGAGAGTATTATTTACGAGCCCGAAAAGTGCATTAAGTGCGGACTTTGCATCGAAATTGCCGGTAAACACAAGGAAGAAACAGGATTGACCAATATCGGACGGGGTTTTACCGTTAAAGTATCGGTACCTTTTAATCAAGATATTAATAAAGCATTGACTGTTGCCGCAAAAGAATGCGCAATGGCTTGTCCTACGGGGGCGATATCGCTTCGCTCAAATTAGGAATTAATAGTTAAAACCTCACCCTTAATCCCTCTCCTCGAGGAGAGGGAAATTTAGAATATTAAAATAGGATGAGGAATATGAAATTGTTTTCAATGCTAAACTCCCCTTCGCCTTTAGGAGAAGGGACTGGGGGATGAGGTTAAAAGAAATTATGAATTATCAATTAATAATTAAAAAGAAAGACCTGACAGCGTTCTTGAACCTGTAAGAGTCAGGTGATTACAATTAGAAATTATGAAATTCTTACATCTCACATCTCAGATCTCACATCTTGTCAATCGACGGGTTAAAAGGCTAGTATTCCTGCTGGTTTTGATAATAGGTGTATCTGTTTCATCTTACGGTCAAAACAAGCACAATTGGCTGTCTTTCCGTGGCAATTCAAGCCTTAGCGGGATAACAGAAGCCAATGCACTCAAAGCGCCTAAATTATTGTGGAGCTTCAAAACAGGCGATGCCATTAAATCATCACCCATTATCAGTAACGGAAACATATTTGTTGGCTCTAATGATGGGAAATTGTACGCAATTTCAAAAAACGGCGAACTAAAATGGAAGTTCGATGCCAAAACATCGGTGGAAGCATCGCCATTGTATCTGGATGGAAACGTTTATTTTGGTTCCCTGGAAGGAATTTTTTATTGTTTAAATGCAACAACTGGTGAGTTGAAGTGGAAATATGCAACTGATGGTCAGATTTCGGGATCGGCAAGTTGGTTTACCGATAAATCGAGTAAGCAAAAGAAAATTTTATTCGGAAGCTACGATTTTAATTTGCACTGTGTTGATGCAAAATCAGGCCAACTGCAGTGGAAGTATGAATCTGATAATTACATCAACGGAGCCGCTTCCTGCAATGGTGAAATTGCCGTGTTTGGCGGTTGCGATGGTTTTCTTCATCAAGTGGATGTTAAAACAGGGAAGGCAAAAAACAAGTTGGATATTGCCACTTACATTGCCTCATCGGTTGCTTTGGATAGAAATCAGGCTTATTTCGGAAATCACGATGGTGAATTTTTCTGTGTGGATTATGCAAAAAACCAAGTGAAATGGAAGAAAGAGGGAGCGGTTTCCTATTTGGCATCACCCTCAGTTTCTGCCGATCAGGTAATTATTGGCGCTGAAAACAGACAGGTTTACTGTTTCGATAAAGAAAACGGGAACATTCAATGGCAATTCAAAAGCAAAAATAAAATTGAAGCATCGCCTGTAATTGCTGGTAATTCGGTTGTTATTGGTTCGGGAGATGGCAGAATATATGTGTTGGATCGAAAAACGGGCACACAAGTTTGGGCTTACGAACTTGGAAGAGCCATTGTAGGAACGCCTGCTGTGGTGGAAGGGATGATTGTTGTTGCCTGCATGGATGGAAGTGTTTATGCTTTTGGAGAAAAGTAAAAACGCTGAAAGCCTTGCGATGGTTGGCTACTTACCCCGATGGGAGACCGAATTAAGCGATAGGAGACCGTTTTACCCGATGGAAGGCTTACTTTAGGCGATGGGAGACTGTTTTGCCCGATGGACGATGGAATTCCCCCGATGGGAGTCTGTTTTTATGCGATGGAAGGCAATTTTTCCCGATGGACGGTAAAATACATCGAAGGACAGGCTGATTTTAACGAAGCAGGAACTGCATAGAACGAAAAAATGCTCCATTAAGAGCAAATATTGATATTTTGAGACCTGACAGGTTTTAAAAATCTGTCAGGTCTGGAATTTAATTAGGAAAATGATATGATTGTAGAACTAAAGAACATCAGTAAATACTACCAAAACTCAGGTAGCGATAATAAGAGAATCATATTGGATGATCTTTGTTTGGCTGTTGAAAAGGGGGATAGCATTGCTATTGTTGGTCCGTCAGGATCGGGGAAAAGTACCTTGCTGAATGTGATTAGTTCTTTGGATACAGTCAATTCGGGCAGTGTGATTTTCGACGGGAAAGATTTATCGAAGAAGAATGAGAAGGAATTGGCCAATTTTCGCAATCAGAATTTGGGTTTTGTCTTTCAGTCGCATCACTTGCTGCCTCAGTTGAATCTGATTGAGAATGTTTTGCTGCCATTTATCCCTGTAAGGGATAAAAAGCAGAAGCAGGAAGCTGAAAAAAGAGCATTAGAACTGCTGGATTTTGTTGGATTATCGGAATTGATCTATCAGCGTCCGGGACAAATGTCGGGTGGAGAGTGCCAGCGTGCAGCGGTAGTTCGTGCCTTAATTCACGAGCCAAATCTGCTTCTTGCCGATGAGCCAACAGGTTCGCTGGATAAAATAGCTGCAGAGCAATTGGGCGATTTATTGGTGAGCATCAATCAGAAACAAGGTGTTTCGGTAGTTGTAGTCACTCACTCAATGGATTTGGCAAAAAAAATGAAGAAGATTTATCAGTTGGAAGAAGGAAGTTTAAAACAATTAACAATTGGTAATGAATAATTAATAAAAGAAATTGAGGTTTATTAAAGACAATAATTATTCATTTCTCATTCTTAATTACTAATTGATATTACATGAATATCTTTAAATACATCACCAAAAGTCTCTGGTTCTTCAGAAAGCAACATTTTGCTGTTTTTTTGGGAACAATTGTGAGTACTGCCGTTCTTACTGGAGCACTTATTATTGGTGATTCGGTAAAATACAGCTTGCACGATCTGGTAAACCTTCGTTTGGGCAAGGTGGAATATGCCATGCCTGCAGGCGATAGATATGTTCGTGCTGAATTGGCAAAAGAGATACAGGCAGATCTAAATGGGAATGTAGCTGCTCTTTTGCAGGTGAAAGGAATTGCAATTCAACCAGAAAATAATACTCGAACGAACAATATTCAGGCTTATGGGGTTGATCAGGAATTTTGGAAATTCTCTTCTGCTCAGGAAACTGATCTGAAAAATGGGGAAGCATCCGTCAGTTCGAATCTGGCAGATAAAATGAACCTGAAAATTGGGGATGAGTTTCTGTTGCGGGTTGAAAAGGGCAGCTTGATTCCCGCCAATGCGCCTTTTGTTTCTGATGAAGATCAGACAATCGCTTTGCGGGTAAAGGTGAAAGCCATCGCAGGAGATCAGGAACTGGGTCGATTTAGCTTAAAAAATAATCAGCTTGCACCCTACAATGTTTTTCTTTCAAGAGATTATCTGGACAAAGAAATGGAATTGGAAGGAAAAGCAAATCTTCTTCTTTTAGGAAAATCCGATCACACGCAAAATGAAATTCAAGAATGCCTGAAAAGACATTGGCGATTGCAAGATGCTGGTCTTGAAATCCGTTCTGTTACAAGAAAAGATCAGTTGGAATTGATTTCGGATCGTGTGTTTATCGATACTCCAATTTCAGATGAAATAGAGAAAATCGCAATTGATCAGCAATCGCTCTTGACTTACTTTGTGAACCGCATCAGCAGTAAGGAGAAAGAAACTCCTTACTCGTTTGTGTCTGCCATCAATGGTGATTCACGCTTGTCGAATCTGTCTGATGGGGAAATGATTATTAATCAGTGGTTGGCTGACGATCTGGATGCCAAAGCAGGAGATACCATATCTCTCGATTACTTTATGATAGGAGCCTTGAGAGCTCTGGAAGAACAGAAGCAGACATTTGTGGTCAAGGAAATTTTGCCTTTAGATAGTGATTTACTGGATCAATCCATGATGCCATCCTTTCCGGGATTATCAGATGCAGGCAGCTGTAACGAGTGGGAAGCTGGTGTTCCTGTTGATTTTTCCAAAATCCGTCCGAAAGACGAAGACTACTGGAAGCAGTACAAGGGAACTCCCAAAGCATTTATTTCACCGGCAAAAGCAGTTGAATTGTGGAGCAATAAATATGGAAAATATACTGCGTTCCGATTTAATGAAAAGGAATTGAATCAGAACGATTTAGAGAAACTCATGCTTTCGGTAATGAGTCCTAACTTGCTTAATTTGAGCTTCGTATCTGTTCATAGTGAAGGTGTTTCGGCGGCAAATAATATGGTCGATTTTGGTGAGTTGTTCCTAAGTCTCAGCTTCTTCATCATTTTTGCAGGAGTATTGTTAACCATCCTAATTTATTCTTTAAATCTCGATAGCAGAAGTCAGGAAAATGGGATTCTCCTGAGTTTGGGTTTCCCTAAATCTCAAATACTGCGAATCAGAATTTACGAATCATTAGTGACTGTAGTTGTTGGAGGATTGGTTGGCGTTTTTGGTGGTGTTTTATACAACCACCTGCTGTTAAAAGCTTTAAATTCGGTGTGGACTGATGTGGTTCGTACCAACATGCTGAGTGTTCATCTGCGCGGAACGACATTGTTTGCAGGTTTTGCAATTGGCTTGGTGGTGGCTGTGCTTTGTATTTGGTGGCTTACACGTAAAAAGCTAAAGAAAACAGCAAGCGCGCTCATTCAAAATACCATTGATGAAAACAGTTCTGCTAAAAGGAGTTGTATTTCAATTTTAATAGTTTTCCTTTCAATACTAGGCACTGCCGGTATGATTGCCTATGCATTTGCATCCTCTCTGGATCAAAATGCTGAATTATTGCTGTCTGCCGGAGGCTTGTTTATGATTGGAGCCTGTGCTTTTGTTTACATGTACTTGCAAAAATTGAGTTCAACCAGAAGTAGTAAAACACCTTCTTTATTGCAGCTGGCAATAAAGAATAGTGCACGAAACCGCAGGAGAAGTTTAGCAAGTGTCGCATTATTGGCACTGGGTACATTCTCTGTTCTGATTACGGGAGCCAACCGCAAAACATTCTTCGATACCGAAAATGCGGACAAATCGGGTACAGGTGGTTATGAATACTGGATAGAAAGCACGATGCCTGTTTTATTTGATCTAAATACTGCAGAAGGAATTGAGAAAGCCGGATTTTGGAAAGGCGATCTCGATTCCACCACACAATTTGTACAGTTCAGAGCCTTGGAAGGAGATGATGCCAGTTGTTTGAATCTAAATCAGGTGCAGAAACCCAGAATATTGGGATTCGATCCTTTGCTGCTGGATCGAAAAGGTGCTTTTTCGTTTGCAAAACTCACCGGCGATGTCGATTCTGAGCATCCATGGCAAGTCTTGAATAAAGATTTAGGAGAAAATGTGATTCCTGCCTATGCCGATCAGACAGTTATTGTTTGGGGCTTGAAAAAAGCAGTTGGCGATACCTTGATCTATCAAAACGAATTCGGAAAAGACATCAAATTGATTCTTATGGGAGGTTTGAACAATTCCATCTTTCAGGGGAACATCTTAATCTCTGATAATCAGTTTCAAAAACACTTTCCATCAATTAGCGGATCAAAAGTATTGTTGATTGATTCACAGAAAGATAGTGATGGCCAATTGATGCAAAAGTTTGAAAATAACCTTCAGGACTTGGGTGTTTCAGGAATGAAAACATCCGATCGTTTGGCCGCTTTTTATTCGGTTGAAAACACCTATTTAAGCATGTTTATGTTCTTGGGAGGCTTGGGTGTAATCATCGGAACCATAGGTTTGGGAATTGTATTAATGCGAAACATCATGGAACGTAAAAAGGAATTGGCTTTGCTTTCTGCAATCGGTTATCAGCAAAATAGTATTTTCAAATTGCTGTTTTACGAGAATCTATTTCTATTGCTTGCCGGATTGGCTTGTGGACTGGGTGCAGCATTAATTGGAGTGCTTCCATCACTGTTATCTCCGTCATTTCATATGCCGGTAGGATATATCCTGACATTGCTGTTTGGTATTTTAATCAGTGGATTGATCTGGATTTGGATTCCTGCACGACAAATCAAAAAATACAATATTGTTGAAGCATTAAAGAATGAATAAAACTAAACTATCATACTAAAACTAACCCAATGAAACGTACATGCCAGGTAATTATAGCACACAGGAAGATGATTATTCCAGCATGATAAGTTCCATGTGGCAAAAACTTAAAATTATAAACACATGAAAAATTTAAGCATCCTAATTATTGCCGTACTCTTGTTTGCTTGTAACGCCAAACAGAAAAAAGTGAGCGAATGGAGAGGTGAGAACCGTTCCGGTATTTATAATGAAACCAATTTATTGAAAGAATGGCCCGCTGATGGTCCAAGTTTGCTTTGGGCTATTGATAGTGTTGGCAATGGCTATGGCTCACCGGTAATTTGTGAAAATACAATGTATTTAAATGGTGAAATTGATAGCCTTGCTTACCTGATATCTCTTGATTTGCAGGGAAATATACTTTGGGAAACTGAATTTGGAACAGATTGGATGGAAAACTTTATTGGAAGTCGTTCAGCTCCAACTGTGGTTGATGATTTGGTATATGTTGCCTCAGGAATGGGCGATATTGCCTGTATTGATGCCAATTCCGGTGAATTGAAGTGGAAAGTGAATATGCTGGAAAAATATGAAGGTAAGAACACTCGTTTTGGATATTCTCAATCTTTATTGGTAGATGGCGATTTGGTGTTTGCTGCACCTGGCGGAGCCGAAAACAATATTATTGCCTTAAATAGATTTACCGGCGAAATGGTTTGGACTAACCCGGGAGTTGGTGAGATTTCTGCTTATTGTTCTCCATTATTACTGGAATTTCCATCTCGAAAAGTTTTGGTAACTTTCTCAGACAATGCTTTAATGGGTATCGAATCGCAAACAGGAAAACTATTGTGGACAGAACTGCAGGATACGCTTTGCGATATCAATGGAAACACACCAATTTTTGAAGATGGTTACCTGTATTACGTTACCGGATGTGGTAATGGAACCGTAAAAATGAAAGTTTCTGAAGACGGAAGTCAAATCACGGAAGTGTGGAGAAATAAAGATTTAGACAATATTATGGGGGGTGCTGTAAAATTAAATGGCAAAATCATCGCATCAGGTCATCGCAAGAAGGTTTGGAAGAGTGTTGATGCTGAGACCGGAGAGACTCGGGATACATTAAGTTTTGGTCGTGGATCAACTATTGCTGCCGATGGAATGTTGTACTGTTACAACGAAAGAGGTCAGGTTGGCTTGGTAAAGGTAACACCTGAAAGTATGGAGTTGGTAAGTAAATTTAAAGTGACCAAAGGAACCAAAGAGCATTTTGCTCAGCCGGTAATCAACAACGGTGTTTTATACATCCGTCATGGAGATGCTCTGCTGGCATATGATATTAAGGCAATTAAGAATTAAATAATTGACTGGGAGAATCAATAAAAAGGTAATTAGTAACCAGCTATTAGTGATTAGTAAACTAAGAGCTGTGTACTAACTTACGATGTACTAAATACTAAAAAAATGAGCAAACAAATATTTATTTGCGGGTGCGAGAAGGATGGAAAGATCGAAAAAGCTTCGGTTCAGAAGTTGATCAGCACTCTGGAAGATAAGAATATAGCTTATACCTATATTGAGGACATGTGTGGTACAATTTTGAAGAATCCGGATGATTTGGAAAGTTTGTACAATGCAAAAGATGCTATTGTTTTTGGTTGTCAGACTCGTGCGATGCAACATTTAGTGGACAACTCAGGACGAAAAGCAGATGGGAATGGCACAGAATATCATCATGTGGAGGAAGAAGGTAGGGATGAGCTTATTTCTGCATTGGAATCGAACACCGGAGCACCTTTAAAAATTAAATATTCTGATTCCTGGAAGCCTTGGTATCCGGTAATTGATTACGAGCGTTGCAACGGATGCCGCAAATGCCTGAACTTTTGTTTGTTTAGTGTTTATTCTGTTGAGGATGACGGAACTGTTGTGGTTTCAGCTTCGGCGAATTGTAAGGACATGTGTCCTGCCTGTGCCCGTGTTTGTCCTCAGAATGCAATTATTTTCCCAAAGCACGCCGAAAGTCCAATAGATGGTGGTGAAGGTGATGGTACCGAAAATGAAAAGACAGATATTTTGGAACAAATTCAGAACGATGATGTTTATTCTGTTTTAAGTGCTCGCAGAAAGAATTTTCAGGTTTCCTTACTGAAAAAAGATCAGTTTAAGATGGCTGAAGAGGAGCGCCGGGCTTGCTGCAGCGGAGCTGATAAAAAAGAAGAAGAAAAGAAAGCTGAGAAATGTGACTGTGACTGCAATTGTAAGGATGATTCGGAAAGTAACTGCGATTGCAAAGATGGTGATTCAAACTCGAGCTGTTGTTAAAAAAAAAGTAACTAGTAGTTAGTTATTGGTAACTAGTCTTTAGCTTGAAATGAGTTTCAAGTAATACTAATTACATTGTACTAATTACTGTGTACTAATTACTGTGTACTAATTACTGTGTACTAATTACTGTGTACTAATTACTATTTACTCAGTACTAAATACTAACTACTCAGTACTAATTACTAAAAAAATGATATTTTCTCTCGGAACAAGAATACTAAAACAGGTGGATGCCCGATTGCTTTGGAAACTTGGCTATAATTTGGGCTGGAAGGGGATGAAAGCGGTTTCGAAACACAAGAAACGTCTGAAAAACGGTGAGTTGTATCCTGCTTTTATGATGATTTCGATTACTGATAATTGCAATCTAAATTGTCAGGGCTGTTGGGTAACAATCAACAATCAATCCAAGGGAATGGATATGGAAACTTTGAATAATATCATTGTTTCCAGTAAAAAGAAAGGGTCTTACTTCTTTGGCTTATTGGGAGGTGAACCCTTGATGTATCCTCATTTAATGGAGGTAATTGAACAACATCCCGATTGTTATTTTCAGATGTTCACCAATGGGACTTTGCTGACGGATGAAGTGGCGCAAAAGCTTCGAAAACTTGGCAATGTATCGCCGCTGATTAGTGTGGAAGGTCTGCAGGATGTGAGTGATATCCGAAGAGGAGCCAATAATGTATATGGCAGAACCATGCATGGAATTGAGGCTTCTACCAAGAATAAATTGTTCACTGGTGTTGCTACAAGCGTATGCAAGTCCAATTTTAAGGATTTGGTGAACGAGGAATTTGTGAATTCCTGCATCAAAAAAGGAATTCACTACCTGTGGTTTTACATTTATCGTCCTGTAGGTGAACGTCCAAATACCGATTTGGCTTTATCTGAGGAAGAGATTTTGGAATTGCGGCAATTTATGGTTGATATCCGGGTGAAAGCTCCTTTAATGATTATCGATACATACTGGGACGAGAAAGGACAAGCCATATGTCCCGGAGCTTTGGGCTTGTCGCATCACATCAACCCTTATGGGGATATCGAATTTTGTCCGCCAATTCAATTTGCAGGCGAAACAGTTGGCGATGGCTCTGATATTGCCAATATCATCGAGAATTCAAAATTCATTGCAGGCTTGCGAAAAGGCATCAACGAGTGTACTCAAGGATGTATTTTATTAGATAATCCACAGGAATTGTATACGATCTTAAAAGATGTAAGTGCTTATGATTCATCGAAAAGGAATGCCTCATTTAAAGAATTAAATAAAATGAAGCCTTGTGCAGGTCATCACATACCAGGAAAAGAAATTCCAGAGAAAAGTTGGGTTTATCGCTTTGCCAAAAAGCATTCTTTCTTTGGCTTTGGAGCATACGGATAGGAGAATTAGGAATTAATAATTACGAATTAAAAATATTGCAGTTTTTAAAGTACTTCTCCTTTAGGAGCTACTCTTTATACAAATCTTGTTGCTCTTGATTTTTTTCAACCAACAAGAAGTATAAAAGGATAATATCAGGAATTAACACCCTTTTGCCTGTCGGCACTTCCCCTCAAGAAGGGAAGATTCTGTTTGTGAACGATTCTCCCATTTTAAGGGGAGATGTTCGAAGAACAGAAGGGTGCTTAGGTTTATAATCAAACTATTGCCTGGGAAAGTAAATATTTGGGTATAAAGAGTAGCTTTAGGAGAGAGATTTAAGATGAGGTTCTAAACCTTGCTAATTGTTAACTGATCACTGTTAATTGTAAAAAATGATTGTAAGAAACAACCAGCCAAATATAAGCTTCGGAAACGATTTGCCTCAGCATCCTGAAAAGTTGAAGCAGATTCGTGATTTGATCAGAGATTACGCTGCCGAATGCGAATTGATACCGCCTTTGCAGGAAGAGGAAGTCATTTTTCATTCCGGTGAATTGATCAGCAAGCATCCCGAGTTGTTTTTGTATCAAAAACTTTTGGCTGTGATGATTAACAATTATGCATGGAGTCATATTGTTGCCGGAATTCCTTTTAACCGCAGAATTCTTTTATTGCCTAAGTGCATTAGTCATTCTACTCAATGCCCGGCAAAGTACGATGAACTCGGATTGCTTTGTGAGCAATGCGGTCGCTGCGATTTGGCTGAAATCATTTCTCAGGCTGATGAATTGGCCTATCACACCATTGTTACTGAAGGAACTACTTCGGCAAGTTTACTTTTATCTTCAGGTCAGGTAGAATGTGTGATTGGTGTAGGTTGCCTGCATTCCTTTGAACGTTCGTTTCCTTTGGCAGTAAAAGAGGCTGTTCCATCCCTTGCAATTCCTTTGTATAATAATGATTGTAAGGATTCTAAAGTGGATAAAATCTGGTTGGATGAAGTGCTTTCTATGCGCAGTGAAACAAATTGGAAAGGATGGATTGATCTGGATTCCATAAAATCAGTAGTAAAAGATTGGTTTTCAATGGCTCAATTAAAGTCTCTTTTTGGACAGGATGATGATACTGTGGATATTGCAGTTCGTTGGATGGAGACTGATGGAAAACGCTGGCGGCCGATTATCATGCTTGCGGTTTTCGATGCTTTAAGCGGAGAGAACTGTGAATATGACGAAACGATTAAAAAATTGGCTGTTTCCATAGAATGTTTTCACAAAGCTTCCTTGATTCATGATGATATTGCTGATGAAGATGATGAGAGATATGGAAAACCAGCTCTTCATAAAGAATATAATATTCCTGTTGCCTTAAATGTGGGAGATTTATTGTTAGGCTTTGGTTATCAGTTAATCGCTGAATCGGAGGCAAAACACATTCGAAAATTATTGAAAATTGCCGCTTACGGACATCGGGATTTGTCGCTTGGACAAGGTGAGGAGCTCTTGTGGAGAAACAATGAGAGATTACTTACAAAGGAAGAGATCCTGCGTATTTTTAGCAACAAAACATCTCCCGCATTTGAGGTGGCACTGCAATTTGGCGCAATTTTAGCAGATGCTGATGAAGCTGTTTTAAATATCATATCGGAGTATAGCAAGGCTTTGGGTATCGCATATCAAATTAATGATGATTTGGATGATTTCAAGCAAAAAAGGATTGTCAGTGGATTTAATACCGTTCAGCCATCTTTGGTTTCAACTCTTTTGAACCAAAAGCATCCGGAAAAGATGCAGGAATGGTTCGAGCGAACAAAGAATGGGGATGAAAGCATCACTACAGAGTTTTTACAATGGCCGGAGACCAAACAGGCAATGAAGGAGGCTGAAGAAATGCTGAATATTTACAAGCGAAATGCTTTGAAAGCCTTACGATCATTAATTAATCCAACATTGAAAATATTATTGACACGGCTGGTGAATCGAATTGTTCCTGAAAATTCATAAACCCCCAACCCCCTGGGGGGCGACTGACTTTTACAAGTTGTATTTTTAAAAGTCCCCTTTAGGGGATTTAGGGGCTAAAAAAAGATTATAAATATACAATTCATATCATTTTGAAGAAAAATATAAACTGCAATCAATTCATACTCGAAGCACTTTTAAAAGCAACGGAAGTACTTAGCGAAGAGGCATTAAATCAAATTAAATTCTTTTTAGTTTCTCAACAATACAAAGAAGGAGGATTTATGGATCGGGCAGGAAATGCTGATTTATACTATTCGGTGTTTGGCTATACTCTGGCTCTGATTTTAGATGTTAAACTGGATGTTTTGGAAGAACGAAAATTTCTAAAAAGGATAAAACAGGAAGGGAAACTTGATTTTGTACATTCAATTTGTTTTGTTCGATGCGATTTCTTGCTGCATCTGATTGATTTGCGGCAAAAATCCAGATTGTCTGCTTCTAAATTCCTTAGCATTAGTTTTGCTAAAGATCTAATTCTTGGAAAAGTAGTGAAATCATTGAGAATTAATTGCTCTGCATTGTTATGGGAGTTGGAGGAATATATAGCAAGCGACAACGGATACAATCACAACAAAAAAGGTGCATCCAAATCTACCATTTACGCAAATTATCTGATGTGGACACTTTATCAGGATTTGCAAACCGAGCAGGACGTTTTGGATGAGATTACAGATGCAAATACATCATTAAGAGCTGAAAACGGATCATTTGCCAATGAAGAGAACAGCATTGACGGTGTTACTTCGTCAACTGCGGCAGGACTGATCATGTGTTCAAACAGTGGGTTGGAAGAAATGGTGAAAACAAAGGAATGGCTGAAACAAGTGCTAACCAAACGCGGGGGATTCAAAGCCGCAGAAGGTGTTCCTCTTGCTGATCTGTTGTCTACTTCAACAGCGCTTCTTGCTTTGCAGGTAACGGGAGAAAATATGCAGGATTATGCTGAAAATTCCGTAAATTTCATCAATCTGCACTGGGATGAGTCCGGTGGCTTCTTTGGCAGTATTGCGGATATGACCTGTGATGTGGAATATACCTACTATGCGCTTTTGGGTTTAGGAGTACTTTCTTAAGTTATGGGTTATGAGTTATGAGTTATGAGTTATGAGTTGCGGATTTCATTGTCATCCCGGGGAACCGGGGGATCTGTTGAGTAGGGAGAGATTCTTCACTTTGTTCAGGATGATGCACTTATGAGTTATGAGTTATGAGTTATGAGTTATGAGTTAGGAATTATAAGTTATGGGTTTTACAGCCGTCCCGAGGAATCTGCTGAATTTGAAGAGATTCTTATTACTTGATATTTATTTAAAAAATGACGCCAAACTACGACAACATACAATCCCTAAAACAAAAATTGGATGCTTACATCATTTCTCTTCGGAATGAGAAGGGATTCTGGGATGGCAGATTGTCAAGCAGTGCGCTGTCAACGGCAATTGCGGTATTTGCATTGTGGAAGTACGATCCAAAGAAATACAACTTCCATATCCAAAAAGGATTACACTGGTTGGCGAACAATTCCAATTTGGATGGCGGATGGGGAGATACCATTCGAAGCAAAAGTAACTTGAGCACAACACTTTTAACCTGGGCTTGTTTTGCCATTGTGAAAAATGATCCTACTTATGCAGATTGCATTCACAATGCTGAAAATTGGCTGACTGATCGATTGAAAAAACTGGATCCGGAATCAATAAGTACCGCTATTCTCAATCATTATCAGAAAGATCAGACCTTTTCAGTTCCTATTTTGGCCATGTGTGCATTATCCGGCAAACTGGGAGAAAAAGGCTGGGATTTGGTGCCGCAACTGCCTTTTCAGATGGCGGTTTTTCCCGATCGACTGTTCAAATTGCTGAACCTTTCTGTAGTAAGTTATGCCATTCCGGCTTTGATAGCTATTGGATTGGTGAAGTCAGTAAATACCAAAGCAAGCAAACCCATTGCGACTTTAAATAAATCGGTAAAAGCAAAGGTGTTGAAGGTCCTGGCAGAAAAACAACCTGATAACGGAGGCTTTTTAGAGGCCGCACCGCTATCGGGATTCGTTCTCATGAGTTTGGTTGGATCGGGAGAGAAAGCGCTTGAGGTTTGCTCTAAAGCTGCTAATTTCCTTGATAAATCGATTCGGGAGGATGGAAGCTGGCCGATTGATACACATTTAGCCACCTGGGTGACTTCCTTGTCGGTAAATGCATTGGATGACGACAATTTAGCAAGCTTGCCTGAAATAGAAAAGACTGTAAGCTGTTTCCTCGATCAGCAATTGAAAGCAGTACATCCCTTTACCAAAGCAGAACCTGGCGGTTGGGCCTGGACACACCTGCAAGGGGGAGTGCCGGATGTGGATGATACTTCGGGGGTACTGGTTGCCTTACATCGACTGAAAGGGTTTCAGGAGATTCCAAAGAAAGTGGTTGAAGAGGGAATAAACTGGCTGCTGAAATTGCAAAATTCGGATGGCGGAATGCCTACATTCTGCAAAGGCTGGGGAAAATTGCCATTTGATTGCTCTTGTCCTGATATTACGGCTCATGCCATGAAAGCAATTAGTTTTTGGAACAAGGAAATGGATCCGGAAGTAAGAGCAAAAATTCACGCCTGTTTCAGAAAAGCCTGGCGGTATATAAAGTCAACACAACAAGTGGATGGTTCCTGGCTGCCACTGTGGTTTGGGAACGAAGATGATGCGAAACATCACAATCCTGTGTATGGAACTTCCATTGTTTTGTATTCCTTAACCTGCATTGAATCAGTATGTATATTTGGATCAGGTGAAGTGAAAATTAAAGCAGCTGATTTTCTTCTTTCAACTCAGAATGAGGATGGTGGATGGGGCGGAAATACTTCTCTGATCTCAACAATTGAAGAAACTTCGCTGGCAATTAGAGCCTTGAGTGGTACAGATAACTGGCCGCAAATAAGCAAGGGAATTAATTGGCTGCAGCAAAACTTACCCAAAGATTTATCAGAAATTAAAGCCACACCTATTGGACTTTATTTTGCCTCCCTTTGGTATTTCGAGGATATGTATCCTTTGGTATTTGCCGGATCTGCACTAAAAGAGGCATTGGAATCCTTAGCCTTTCAAAAGGAAAAAGAAGAAGCTTTTTCAGAAAAGACCTGACAGCGTTTGTTCAACCTGTCAAAATACTATTTGGAATCTATAAGTATTCACAGAACTCACCCCTCTGTCCTTCGGACATCTCCCCTGAAAAGGGAGAATCATACTTTTGAACTTATTTTATGAAAATCTGCTTAATTATTGAATCTTTCCCTTTTAAGGGAAAGTGCCGACAGGCGAAAGGGTGCGTTTAATTTGCCTCTTTTGTAGTATAAAAAAAGGCGTGATTAATCGCACCTTCATATTTTAGTAATTGTTCATTTTTATTTATTCATTATCCACAGCCACTCCAATCATCTCCCAAAAAATCTTTTCATCCATTACATTTACATGATATTCCATGGCTTTTCGGTTCTTGCGGCCTTTTGCCGAGAAAGAATCCACCTGAGCGGTAATCAGGTAATCAACATTTTTGGAAACTACCCGTTTTAAGATCAAACCACGCTCTTTTACCAGTTGCTGAGCCAATTCCCGATCGATACGTTGTCCGTTTATTTTGCAATTTAAATGACCAGAGAAACAAACACTTTTTCCTTTTAATGATTTTAGCTGCTTTTGAACGCCCGGAGTAGTGATTTGGATCTTAGTCCGTTCATATTCTATCAACAATTTCAGATCTTTTGGCAGAATGCACAGCAATTCAGAAACCAGATTTATATCTTCCATTTCAGAATTGGTCAAAATCTCATCGAGCAGGTAAATGCGAATTAACTTTCGCAAATATTCCTCATGAATTTCCATAACCTGATCTTTGGATAGCTTGTAATCCGAAGCCAATTCAACCAGTGAAACGATTTCTCTTTCGCTAAGAATACGATCGGCAAGAGCACGGTCCAGAACGTTTAAATATTGACGTACAGGCACCGAATCTCCGGCATTGGATGTCAATCGGTTTAATAAGTCGTAAAGTCGTGTTTTTTGAATGTTTGCAATGTTTCTTGCCTCTTTGCGCTTAATAAACATGTTCCGTTCTTTTGGACAATCTTCAATAGTATTAACATATAGAAAATCTTTTACAAAATCCTCTATTTCAAATTGCTGGTTGTACAGGTTTTTAAGAATAGAGAAAAGCTTTGCTGTTGCCAATGAATCAGCCTTAGCGGTATGCCGTGCAGATAAATCGATGTCGTAATAAGTACATAGCTGTTCCAGGCGGCGCAAGCCGGATTCAGGAGCAACCAAATTAGCCAATTTTAGGGTGCAGATGCCTTTAAAATCAGCAAGTTCTCCATTTAATGCAGGTTTTAGAAAACGGATGGCAAAATCGAGGTCATGCGCAACCAGTGTTTTGCCGTTTAAACGGGATAAAATATCTGGTGCAATTTCCGAAATGGAAGGTGCATTTTTTACCATTTCATCCGTAATGCCATGAATCTGGAAGCCTTCAATATCTTTTCCAGGGTGAACTAATGTTTCGTAACTATCGAGAAGCTCGCCGTTCCAATTTACAGTTTGAATGGCCAGTTCGATTAAATGATCGCCGTGTTGAGGTGAAATACCGGTAGTTTCCAGTGAAATAACGGCAAATTGATGCTTGTAAAGTTCCAGTATCGAGTCGCTTGTCATGGGTTGATTTGGCTTAGTTTTTTTTGAATGGTAACAAATATAATATTATTGAAGAAATTATGACGGGAATTATGAGTTATGAATGAGAAATTATGAATTTAAGTATACATGTAAGTGCATTAATAACTCATCATTTATAATTCCTAATTCTTAAAAATAATGTAGTTTTGAGACTCAGAAATAGAAAACACAAAATAAAAAAAACACTTATGAACCTTGACAAACAACAAGCACAGGAACTGATTGATTTTATTCATGAAAGCCCGAGTACTTACCATGCAGTAAATAATATCCGTGAAGAATTAAACGAAGCAGGATTTCAGGAATTGGATCTTCGTGAAGAATGGACTCTTGAAAAAGGAGGGAAGTACTTTACAACAAAAAATGGTTCGGCTCTTTTTGCTTTTGTAATTGGTAAGGGGGAAATTGAAGAAGAAGGTTTCCAATTGATCTGTGCCCACTCTGATGCGCCCGGATTTAAAATCAAACCAAATCCGGAGATAGCAGTAGAAGGAAATTATCTGAAGCTGAATACAGAAGTATATGGCGGCCCGATTTTACGAACCTGGATGGATCGTCCGCTTTCCATTGCCGGCAGAGTATCTGTAAAATCAAACGATCCGTTGAATCCGGAGCATTTGTATGTGAAGATTGACCGCCCCTTGATGGTGATTCCGAATTTGGCCATTCACATGAATCGTGAGGTGAACGAAGGTGGTGCATTAAACAAACAAAAGGACATGCTTCCATTGCTGGCCATGATCACCGATGAAATGGAAAAGGACAATTGTTTGGTAAACCTGATGGCTGAGGAGTTGAAGATTGATGCAGAAGCCATTATCGATTTTGATATTAATTTATTCGAAGTGGAAAAAGGCTGTATTCTGGGTCTGAATGAGGAGTTTATTTCTGCACCCAAACTAGACGATTTGGCCATGTCGCATGCCGGATTAAAAGCGTTATTGGCCTCAGGCGAATCGAAGAAAACGCGAATGCTGGCTATTTTCGACAACGAAGAAGTGGGTAGTTTAACCAAGCAGGGAGCAGGATCGCCGGTGTTGCGTCATTTGCTGCAGCGCATTGTTTTTAAATTGGGGAAAGACATGGAAGCCTTTCACCGGGCAGTTTATAATTCTTTCATGATTTCGGCAGATATGGCTCATGCCGTACATCCAAATGGTACGGAAAAGCACGATCCAACCAACCGTCCGTACATCAACAAAGGACCGGTAATTAAGATTCACGCCAACCAAAAATATACTACCGACGGCGATTCGGGAACCGTATTCGAAACCTTGTGCAAGAATGCCGAAGTTCCTTACCAAAAGTTTGTGAACCGTTCCGATTTAGTGGGAGGCAGCACTCTTGGCAACGTTTCAACCGGTCAGGTAGATATCCGCACAGTAGACATCGGAAATCCCATGTTTGCTATGCACTCGGTTCGCGAAACGGGTGGCGTTAAAGACAATGTGTACATCCGTAAAGTATTCACAAGCTTTTTTGGATTGTAGCAAAAACTAAAGCATAAGAAAGAGGGTGTCCGAAAAGTTCAATTTTATTGTCATTCTGATCCCGAAGAATCGGGACGAAGAATCTGTAAATTTGAATAACAGATGTTTCGACTTTGCTCAACATGATGTTTCTAAGTGAAACTTTACTTTTCGGACATCCTCTTTTTATTTTAACGAAGCTTGCACTCTGCGCAGGAGCTTTATCCTCTTAATTCTTTTCACAAACCCATATTTTTCGGGCGAAATTTCCCTTTCTGCTTTTACTAACGCTGCAATAATCTGATATTCTGAATCCTGTGCTGCTGATTACCTTTGTAATATCCGAGGTAGATACGATAACAAGCCGGTCTGTGATTTCTGCTGTCGACTCAATAATGTGTAAGATATCAGTATCTGTTGCATTGGTGAACAAATTATAGGGCAGATCGATAATGGCAGCCTCATACCTTTTGCTAATGTCTTTAATGTCCGAATGATAAACATTTGCAGTATAGTTGAAATGAGAAAGATTTTTTCGGGCATTCTTACATGTCTTCCCGTTGATGTCGCAGCCCTCAATGTTATTTCCTGCAAAACAGGCTTCTAACATGATTGTGCCAACACCACAACATGCATCCAGCAGCTTTTTCTCTTTGTTTGCCTTTGCAGCAATATTAACAAGAGCTTTGGCAATATTTACACCTATTGAGTTGCTGAACGAGCATGGTTTTTGCTTGTGTTTGTGCCAGGCTATGTTGTTTTTAACCGAAACACCAAAATACCAAATGTCCTCGTAACAACACAAAGCATAAGTTATTGTTGGGTTGTAATAATCATGAACACCTTCAATGCGGTAGCCAATATCTCTTAACTTATTTAGCCTGTCAGTATACTCAGTTGTATCACCGTCAACAACTAAATATTCAATTTTGAAACCTTCAACGCGTATATATTCTTTTTCGATTTCATTTAGTAAAGTCGGGTAATCTTCAGAATAGGAAATAATGTCAAGTCTGTTTTTAATGAAAGCACTGCTTGAAGGATCTACTTTTATATCGGAAAAAAGCAGCTTGTTCTTTTCTTCCTTATTAAAAATGTATCTCGATTCGAGCGTGCACAACTCCCTTTCGGTGCTATCACAATTAAAGGAATATAGATATTTGTTCATCTGCATATTTTTTCACCTTGTATGCAAAGATGATACTATAAAATCAAATCCCATCTTTTGTTCCTGATATTCTTTTCTCTGTGTGATTTTCGCATTGCCCGTTAAGGCACATCCTTTGCAAAAAGTAAAGAATAGATTTTACACCAAATTGGTGAACCGTTCCCATTTAGTGGCTGCTCTTTATACACATCTTATTGGTAGAAAAAAATCAAGAGCAACAAGATGTATAAAAAAGATAATATCAAGAATTAGCACCCTTTTCCCGACGTGTCGGGATCGGCACTTTGTTCACAATATTGTTTCAAATTGCGTTCACGATCTTCACTGCGTTACGGTGTTCTTTCAAGGGAAAGATTCAATTTGAAAATACATGCAAAAGTTAAAGTAGTGAATTCTCCCATTTTAAGGGGAGATGTTCGAAGAACAGAGGAGTGCTTAAGTTTATAATCAAGTTAAAAAATGAATGGTTTGGCAAAAACTATAATTTATGTTGCGGTTTCATCATTAAACGTACCAATTCAATATATTTATTTAATTTTAGGCAACACAAACATAATTCCATTTTAGAATGAAAAAACTCTACCTAAAACATCTCATGGCATTGAGTGTTATTTTTACATGGTTTGGATCCTATGCTCAAGTTCAGAATATGGTACTTAACCCAGGTTTCGAAGTGTATGAAAAGTGTCCCGAAAGTTACACTTTTATGGACAACACACATAAATTAGTGCCTAACTGGACCTATCCAACAGCTACTACTCCCGATTATTTCAACGAATGTGGCTCTAATGAAGTAAAAGTACCCGATAATTTTGCAGGATACAGCAAGGCTAAATCGGGTAGAGGATACGTGGGAGCTATTTTAAGTGGAAGTAATCGTGATTTTAGAGAATACTTTCAAGGTACTTTAATTAGATCTATGGATGCAGGTCAAAAATATTGTGTTTCTTTTTGGTACAAATTAGCATCTGGAAGTAAATTTGCTGTTGATCAGTTGAGCATGCATTTTTCAAATTCAGAAATAGCAAATGGGAATAAAACATTTTTAAACTTAGAGGCGCATTTAACGAATAAAGAGGGTCTATTTTTAGACAATACCGAAGAATGGATCCAGTTCTGTCAAGTATATACAGCTAAAGGAGGTGAGGAATTCTTTGTTGTAGGTAACTTTAATAACTATGATAATACGAACTATGTAATTACTGGTCGTGATACTAAGAATAAAAAAGGCAAGACATATGCTTACTACTTTTTTGACGATTTTGAGATTCGTCCGCTAGATGATTGTAATATGTGTGCATGCGTTCCTAAAGATTTAACAACCGTGGTTATTGATTCTTCTTACACAGGAGGTCTAAATCCAGTTACAGGTCAAATTAGTAAAATAATAAATGATGGTGTTATTAGCTTAAAAATATCAGGAGGAGAAGCTCCTTATGCTATTGATTGGAGTAACGGAACAAAGAATGCAAAAAAAATTCAAAACCTAAAAGCAGGTACCTATACTTACCATGTAAGTGATAAAAACAATTGCCAGTCGGAGGGGACTATTGTTTTTAAAGAGCCCCTGCTCCCTAAAGATGCTCTTACCGAGGGATTAAGAAATATTGAAGAGGGAGGTGCCCTTATTTTAAATAATATTTTCTTTGAAACGGGTAAAAGTACGCTTTTGCCAACTTCATTTGAAGAACTCGATAAAGTAGTCGATTTTTTAAAAGAAGGAACAGTTAGTTTGATTGAGATTAGCGGGCACACTGATGATGTGGGTTCTGATGAATTAAATCAAAACTTAAGTCAGCAACGAGCAGAGTCTGTGGTTACGTATCTTGTTGGTAGAGGAATCAACACTCAAATAATTAAAGGAGTTGGGTATGGAGAATCTAAGTTTTTAGATACCAATAAAACAGAAGTTGGGCGATCAAAGAATCGTCGCGTGGAATTTTTAGTACTCAAAAAATAAACTCTTAGGTATGAATTCAAGAAAAATAAATATACTAATCATTTCACTACTACTATCAATTATTAGTTTAGCACAGAAGCCTAAAAAAATATACAATAATTATTTGTTTAAAGGCATGGAGGCAAGTGCAAAGGCTGATATTGATAAAGAACTTGGTAAGGCTAAAGAAGATTTCGATAAAGTTTTATTAGAAGAACCTGAATCAGCAATGGCTAATTTAGGACTAGCTATCGTTTACTCCTATGATGAATATTCTGACAAAGATTATTTTAAAGCTTTGAGATACATTCAGAAAGCTTATGACGCACAATCACAGTTTACTGCAGACGATAATGATGTTTTAAATGAATTGTTTTTTAAACAAGATAAAAGGCGTAGCAATAGAACTATAATTAAGAACATGGACTGGCAGCGCCTACAAGTGGAAGATAAGTTGATTAAATATGTGCGAGAGGAAAATAATACAGATTATGCCAAGCGATTTTTAACCGAATTTCCTGATTCAAAATACTATACTAATGTTTCACATATTTTGAATTACATCCTATTTCGTGAAGCCGAGAATAAAAATACGCTTGCTGCATTTAATCAATTTTTGAAGGATTATCCCGAATCAGCTCAAGCTGATATTGCAATAAAGATGCGCAATCAATTAGCCTATAAAACTACTATCAATGAGGGATCATTAGCTAGTTTCCGGAATTTTGTTGAATCATATCCCGAGGCTGCTCAAGTTGAAGAGATTAAGAAATTGATGGAAGGAATGGCTTTTAAAGAAGCATACGATAAACATACACTTGAGGCTATTGAGCGTTTTATGGTCGAATTTCCTAATTCATCAAAAATGTTAGAAGCTAAGCTTTTAAAACAGGAATTGCTTTTTGAATGGGCTAAAAGTATAAATAGCTTAGAGGCTTATAACAAATTTGTGTCTTCATTCCCCGAAGGCAATCGTTACATTGATATTTTTAATCTAAAAGCCAGGGTATTGGGAGAAGAGGCACTTACGAATTTTCCAATGGAAGATTACAAGTTTGTAAGAGGATTCGATAACCAGCAGCTTAACGATTTTGGTGGTGGAATCACTAAGCGCCCAAATGGAGAGCTTGTAGTAGCTGCATCGTCGCGTAAAGCAGAAGGAGAGATGTATGACTCTTGGCTTTTAGGCCTGGATGCTAGTGGAAAAATGATTTGGAATAAGATGTTGGGAAACCGTTTCGATGATCTTGTAAATAAAGTCAGCATAAGTGCTCAGAACGAAATTTATGTTGCAGGTATTACTGATGCCATAGTTGATAGTGTGAAAGGGCAAGCGTGGCTTTATAAGCTTGATGCCAATGGTAAAAATATATTTAATCAGAGAATTGATATGGATGAAGTACTTGATTTTGTAGTTGATCCCGACAATAAAATTTTAGTTGCAGGCTATAGCAAAAACGCAAAAGATTCCACTTTTACGCCTGGTTTGGTAAAACTCAATGCCAATGGTAAAATGTTGTGGTCACGTGCCTACTCAAGCAAGGGCAAGGTTTATAATTTAGCTGGTGATACCTCAGGTATTACTTATGCTGCTGCCGGCAACTGGATATTTGCTGTTAACCAGGCAGGTTATTTACAATGGGATATTTTGTTGGATCAAGATGTAAAATCGACTGCTGTTGGCATTAATGGGAACAATTCACTAGTTTTTGCGGGTATAAATACTACGGGAGCGTTTGCAAGTGGCTATGATACAAATGGGGAAAAAATTTGGGAATCTCCTATTCCTATATCTGGAAATGGAAGCATAGAACAAATAATAACTTTACCGGATAATAGTTTTGTGATTGCAGGAACATTTAATCACAAAATCAAACTAGTCCATATCGATGAAACAGGGATTATTCAATCAGAAAAAGAATTTAGTTTGCCACAAGGAATTAAACTAAACGATTTAACAGCTGCTGATGGGAATTTTGTAGCAATTAGTGCCACAAGATTAACAGAAAAAGGCGATTTAATTGTATTTGAAATGGGTCTGTAAAAACAAGATTCGTAAATAAAGCTGGGGCATGATCTATTTTGGGATCTCCATATATTTTAAACTGGTATTTTTTTTTATCGAAGAACGCGATACAATCGCGCACTAGCGGGGCAGCAAAATGAAAGCTGTGAAATGGTTAAGGCATATCTGTAATTGTTATCTCAATCTATTTTATCATTGTACATTGGATTATCAGTTGACCTAAAATTGAATTGACTGCATAATAAGAGCCGTATGAATTGAGAGATTCACTGCCTGTCCCGATTTTTTTAGGGATACGGTTCTGTGAGAAGTTAGGGGTGAATTGAAAATCGACGAAGTCAAATTCCCTTGGCTTACTTGACTAGCTGTAGTGGTTTTCTAAATTCTTTTTTAATTATATAATTTTCGAAATTCCAATGGGGTCAATTCCGTTTTTTTCTTGAATAATTTACCGAAAGATTGAGGGTGTTCAAATCCTAAACTGAATGCAATTTCATTTACCGATAACTCTGTAGTTGAAAGTTTCTCTTTAGCTAATTGCATTAGTTTTTCGTGAATAAATTCTTGAGTGCTTTTTCCCGATAGTGTTTTTAATAATCTGCTTAAATAATTGGGTGATAAGTTCAATGAAGCAGACAGATAATTAACTGTTGGCAATCCATTTTCCTGTAGGTCTTTGCTTTTAAAATAATTATTTAAAAGTGTTTCGAATTGCTCAAGTATTCTATGGTTCGATTTTTTTCGAGTGATAAATTGACGTTGATAAAACCGTTCTGAATAAGTGAGTAATAATTCCAATTGCGAAATGATAACATCTTGACTGAATTTATCAATAGTTGAATTATATTCGTGATTAATATTTTGCATCAAATCAGTTAACATATTTTGTTCCTTGCCCGAAAGATGCAGTGCTTCGGTTAGTTCGTAAGCAAAAAAGTCATATTTCTCAATTTTTTTAGCCAAAGATGTATGCCATAAAAAATCGGGATGGAAAATAAGTAACCAACCCGAATGATTTAATTTTTGTTCATCTTCTACTTCAATACGCATTACTTGATTAGGTGCTATGAAAGCTAATACGCCTTCGTCAAAGTCGTATTCCTGTTGTCCATATTTCATTTTACCATTAAACACCTGTTTTAAGGCAATTGAATAAAAACCGTGAGTAAACCTTGAAACCGTTATATTTTCTTTCCTTTTAATATCGGCAAAATTAATTACGCTAACCAAAGGATGCTGTGGTTTTGGCAACTGCATTAATCTATGATATTCGGTGATATTTTTTATGTGAAGTATAGACATTAGTTTGTTTTAAATCATTTGTCCTCCAGACACTTCTATACGTTGTGCGTTTATCCATTTAGCATCGTCGGTACATAAAAAGGCAACGACACTACCTATATCATCTGGTAATCCAACACGCCCTAAAACGGTGTTAGATGCAATAAAATTATTCATTTTTTCATTATCTCTAACTGCACCACCGCCAAAATCTGTCTCGATAGCTCCTGGTGCAATGACGTTTGACCGAATTCCTCTTTCACCTAATTCTTTTGCCTGATACTTAGTTAAGGTTTCAATAGCACTTTTCATAGACGCATATGCTGAAAATCCGTTTAACGCAAAACGAGTTAGACCAGTTGACACATTGACAATTCCACCACCATCGTTTAGAATGTTCAATGCTCTTTGAGTTAATAAATAGGTGCCTTTAAATTGAATATTATAAAGCGTATCTAATTGTTCTTCGGTTGTTTTTGCAAATGGTGCGTTTATTCCAATTCCTGCATTATTTACGAGATAGTCAATTTTATCAACTCCGAATTTGTATTTAATTGACTTTTTAACAGTATCAAAGAATGTTTCAAAACTTTGGAAATCTGTTACATTTAATTGAACCGCAATAGCTTGTTGTCCTAAACGCTCAATTTCTTTGATAACCTCATTAGCTTTTTCTTTGTTGGTGTTATAAGTTAAAATTATATGAAGCCCTTTTTTTGCCAATTCCAAAGCCATATTTTTTCCTAATCCACGACTTCCACCTGTTACTAAAGCAATTTTTATTTCGTTTTTCATTTTGTTTGTTTTTATAAATTGAATAATATTTTTAAGCCTTCTTTTAGGCTTTTTGGTTTACGTCCGAGATATTGTTGCAATTCATTTGTAACCGTTTCCTCTTGTCTGTTTTTAATATCAAGATTAAAACCTACTATCTTTTTGACCATTGGTTCAGGAACTCCATTTTCTAACATTATTTTTTTGAATGGCTCAACTTCTATAGATTTGTAATTTACCTGTTTGCCCGAAAGTTCTGTAAGCGCAGTTGCAACATCATAAAAAGAATATGCATCAGAACCCGTAAAATTTAATGTTTGATTTTCGAAATTTTCTTTCATTAAAACATTAGCTATTGCCTCGGCTAGTTCAGCTTTTAAAACATAGGCAGCTTTTCCATTTCCGGTAGGTTGTAATATCCCTTTCTCAAAAACGTGTTTGCCAACAAAAAGAGGCAAAACATCCATATACAACGCATTTCTAAAAATGATATATTTCAATCCGCTTTGTTTAATATAGTCTTCTGTCAGGAAATGTTCTGTCATTAGTTTATTTACTAACGTGTTTTTGTCTTTTAAAGAACGACTTGTATAGGCAATGTTCTGAACACCTTTCTTTTTTGCAGTATCAATAACGTTTTTATGTTCTTGCATTCTATCGCCTTGGTCTCCCGAAGAGATTAGTAAAACGGTATCTACGTTCTCCATCGCTTTTTCAAGCGATTCAACATCACTATATTGACCAATAAAAGTTTTTAATCCTTTTTGTTCGAATTCGGTTTTTCTGCCTTCTTTTCTTGTGAGAACCGAAATATTTTCAGCTTTCATCCTTTTAAGTAAGGTTTCAATAACTGTAGTCCCCAATTCTCCAGTAGCACCAGTAACTAATATTTGTTTCATTTTCCATTTCTTTAGGTGAAGTACAAAGGTGAAACAGTTAAACAATAGTTATGTAGTCAAATCTATCTTTGTATCAGCCAAATCGGATAAATGACTGATGTTTGTGGATTAGCAAGATGTTTTTTTATCATTCCGACTAACGGCAGTCTGTTTAAAAACTCAACAAACTGCTTAATTAAGTGTTAAATATATCGGTTTTAAGGATACATAAAAATTGATATTGCGAATTGGCAACATCTTTTTTTTTGTTATCTGCTATTTCAAATTTTATGGATATTATAATTTGGTCAAAAGAATATCTGTTGGACTAATGAATCTAATTTCTACTCGATCACCAATTCTGGCACCAACATGAGTGAACCAGTTACCTAATAACCGAAGATTTCTTCTTCCGCTAAATTGCTTTGCATGTATAGCACCTGCTCTAGAACTACCTGTTGATTTTAATTGAACATTAACAAGAAAACCTTCACTTGAATTACAATTATAAATATTGTTATTGGTAGAGTTGCTATTTGTTATATTTAAATTTCTGGCATTACGTGCAGAAATTTGTAAATAACCTTCTCCATAAATAATACCTCTTGTAGAAGTATGTCGGTGTGAACCCCATTCTAAATGGGCTCTTTTAAGAGTTGTAATAAAGTGATCATTTGTGTTTGGCATTTTTTTAATTTTAAAATTTATTAATTACAGTTGAAGTGGGATACAACCCTTGATATTACTACTTTAAGTTGTTTCTCGATGTCTATTTATATCAAAAAAACAGGAGCAAATTTCTTTGTATTTTTTTCTTATTCAGGGAAACGTCCAAATTTCTTTATTTCTTCCAACGACTCATCCCAACTTGCTTTATTTGAGATAAAAATATGTGCATTGGGTCGTTTTTCTAATTTAGTATCTAAACATCCTGCTGGAACAACTAAAAGTTTACCGTCCATTTGTATATTGGGCAGAGCTGATCCACAATTTGTACAAAAGGCTTTCACATGATTACTCTTAGGTGGTTGAAATATTTTAATTTCAGTTTGTGTTTTTATCCATTCTAGTTTAGCTGTTGTGGAAAACAAATTAGCAGCATGAGCAGCCCCTGTGTCTTTCCTACAATATCTGCAATGGCATAAATAAAAACTCTCAAAGTCACCTATAACTTTAAATTTAATTCCTTTGCATAAACAAGAACCCAAGTATTCCATATGATAAGTCTCTTTTTTTAATTATGAATTTAGTTGAAATCGCCCCGCTACTGCACGAATCCTTTCGTGTGGCTTTTATCTTTTATCGAAGAACGCGATACAATCGCGCACTAGCGGGGTTTCTTTATTGTACTAAACTTTCAAACATCTCGTCAACGCCCATGATAATTTAGCTTTGTTATAGCTCTTTTTTATTTACCTACAATTAGTTGTTAGAATAATACGGTAAATCATCGATCCTTAAACCATTGACTTAGAAAATTATTTTTATTTAACTAAATAACTGATCCTCGGCTAATTTTGTAGCAAGCTTTGTTATTAGACTCATACTGAAGCTTCCTCCTTTTGCCTTAATTATTTGTTTTATTTTACTCCACCTATTATTGTCCCGTATATTATCTAAAAATTCGTGTCCACTCCATGTTAATCTAAATGGAATTATGTCATAAATTCTTCCTGTATTTGTGGTGATCGATTCACCAGCAATTAGGTTTGCTTCAAATAATATGATTAGATGATACGAGACTTGATCTTTGTCAAAACCATTAATTTCCATGTCTTTTTCATGTCCCCAAGCATTTTTTTCTTCGAAGTACTCTAATACTTTTTTTACAAGGTCGAGATCCCGTTTCATGTAGTGTTTTTTTTTTAATTCTGACTAACGTCAAATTTTGTTATTAATATTCAGTGTTTTAAAAAATCTGCAAACTCATAATTTCAGCTTCTTTTTTCCTCACTATTTTTGACGTTAGCAACAGTAATTAATTGGTTACGCTGATGTGGTGAATGAGCTATAACGGCAGTCTGTCTAAAAACTCATCAAACTGCTCAAATAAGGTTTAAATATAGCGGTTTTAAGCATACATAAAAATTGAAAACACCTTCAAAATATGAAATGCAAATTATTATATGTGGCTAAAGCCTATCTATTAATTTGACAAGACCAGTTGGCTAAAGCCAAACTGCAATAGATGTTTTTCATTCGTTTCATTTCAATCATTTACATTTCTATTATCTGTTGCCTGAAAACAAGTGCAATAAACACTCTAATTTTCTACTTGCAACAGTAAAATAGTTTGTGTTATTTATTGCAGTTTGGCTTTAGCCAACTGAATTTAAAATATTCCTAGCCTTTTGCTTTAGCATCATTCTACTCCTTCATTAATGTAAAGCTTCGGGATTATTAAGCTAAAAAAAGAAGCTTTAAGAGCTCGCTAATTAGCAAACTTTTAAAGCTTCCATCTTATTTTTAGAAATATTATTTGGTTATGCAACGGTTGCTTTTGTTAGCAACTGAGCATTTTTCATACTAAAATAGTAGATGTAGCATATCATACAGAAATGCTCCTATTATACTAGTTGCAATAACGTAAAAGAAACCACGATGAATTATTGATAAGTCATTAGTTGATTTATATTGAACTTGAGGATACAACCATCTAAAATAATGGAATAAAATTCTAAGTATAAATAGACTTAAGAAGAAGATGTAAACAAATAAAGCATTTTGTAAAAAGCTGTCAGAAAATACTTGGCTAATATTGATGCTTAATTTGTAGCAAGCCCAAAAACCTATTGGTATCCCTAAAATCCAAACAATTACATCGTAGATACTATTTTTATGTATTCCTGAAATTGATGATGAACGTTTGTTGAAAAATTTATCAATTTCGCTAAATACTCCATTTACCCATGTACTATCAAAACCTTCTACGCAAAATGTAGAATCGTTAGGAGTTTTCTCACTAGGAGCAAATGAAAAATCTAATACTTTAGGCTTTCTAAAATCAATAAATATATCAAAGCGATTTCTCGGTATATAATTGAAATTTGACTTATATATTAATTCACTATTTAAGTAAAGAGATTTAATTTGTTCAGGAAAAGATAAAGATTCAAACACTTCTGTAATTGAACCAAAAAGCTCTTCACCATCCATTCCTGTGATTGTTAACTTAAGAGCAGAACAACTTCTCAAATTTTCTTTCGATTTTTCTAGATCCTCAACTTTAATAAACGATTCTATATGATTGCATTCAATTTCACAAGCAGAATTAGCTCTTTCTTGTAATATTTGTAGAAATTTCAGTAAATCATCTTTATTAATAGTTAATGAATCAATCGGTTTACGTAACCTGTTTTTAACAATTGTATCAGACATTTTATAATTGTTTGTTTTATCTATTTCTAGTAGGCATTCCGCCTTGTTGCTAACTTGCTAGAATATGCACCCGTGCACTTATTTTTAATATATCAAGTAAAAAGCTGCACAATACATTACATTGTCTTATGGTATGTCTTGTGCCTTACTACCGAACGATTGCCATCCCTTCAATAAGTCAGAAGAACAACAACTTTCTCTAAAGGCCATTAAAAATAAGCAATAAATGCACTAAACAGTAGTAATTAGGCAGAGAAAGCACTTTGCATTACTAAAAAAGAACTGCTCTACATAACACGAGTGGTAATAGTACGGGCCGAAGCTTTGCAATGGTGAAAATTACCTGTACATAATCCATTGCAAGTCCTGCAATGCTCACTTTAAGGCTTGCAGAGCCTATTTGGAGTCCTGCAAAGTCCGTTCTAAGTCCTGCAACGTTCATTAAGAGTTCTGAAATGTGCATTTTGAGTGTGCAGAGCCCATTTTTACCCATACAAAGTCCATTTATAATGATGCAGAAAGTATTACAGCGTTCATAACGCTTGTTTTAGTCTGCATCCTGCAGTTTTACTATAAAGTAGGAGTTGCGTTATTTGGTATTCCAGTATTAATTTAAATTAATCTTACTTAATAGTTTGATTTTTAATTATTGTTATGTAGTTTCAATGCCGGATTAATTAAACTTAAATAAATTTAAAAACTAAAATCAATGACTTTTATTAGATCAGAATCAAAATTTTTAGAACGTTCACGTATCGCGTTAAGCAATGCCGAATTGCATCCAGATATTAAAGCTGCTTTGATTCCTTTTGGTATCGATGATGCAAAATTCGCCGAAGGTTGGGCGGTGTACAACAAAGCCAAAAGCGTTTGGGAATTAAATGCAAAAGAAGTTGCAGAAACAAGTGTTGCCTCAAACGCTTACAATACCGCGTATGGGGAGTTGGAAGCAAAGTTTAGAAGGCATCGCAATTTAACCCGGATTCTTTGCACCAAAGATCCTGATACGCAAGTAAGGTTGGGTGTAACAGGGTATTTTCCATCAAAATACAACGAGTTTTTCGATAAGGTGAAATTGTTCTACACAACACTTGCAGCCAATGCACTTATTCAAGAAAAACTTGCAGTAATTAAGTTGACTCCTGAGCTGGCTGCAACCTGTCTGGCAGAACTCGATGCGCTGCTTGTTCTTCGATCCGGGTTCGACAAAGAAATGGGAGAGTCTCAGGTCGCAACCGAATCGAAGAATGCTGCGCTGCACGAATTGAGTGATTGGATGGAAGATTTCGATATCCTTGCAAAACTTGCCCTTTACGACACACCACAACGCCTCGAAGTGTTAGGTATTTTGGTGAAAAGCTAAGTTTAAAAAAAACTAAGATTAAAGCACAGCCCAAAAGTTGAAATTAACAATTGGGCTGTGCTTTTTTGTGCATAGCTAATTATGGGGAATTTGGTATTTCGTCATTGCGAAGGAGCGCAGCGACTGTGGCAATCTGTTCCCTTTTGAGAACAATCGAAAATTAATTCGAATACTGCAATTTGGTTCCTTCTCCTTAAGGAGAGGGTTAGGGTGAGGTGTTCGGAAAAATTAAATTGTATGCTTAGGTTTAAAGTTGGAGGTTTTCTAAAGTCCGACGCAGATTATTATTGAGTAAGGAAGATCAAGAGGTAATGAGTGAAAAATAAAACACCACGGAGCACACAGAGTACCACAGAGAAAAAACAACAACATTTACAAAATGTCATTGCGAAGGAGCATAGCGACTGTGGCAATCTGTTCCCTTTTGAGAACAATCGAAAATTAATTTGAATACTGCAATTTGGTTCCTTCTCCTTAAGGAGAGGGTTAGGGTGAGGTGTTCGGTAAATTGATTTCAAGGACACAAAAATCAGTGCAGATCTTATAAAATCATAAGGATCATCGTCTATTTTTTTAATCTTACTTCTTGCTTTTTTCTTTCCAAGGAGGAGGTGTCATTCTGAGCCTGCGAAGAATCTTTATCTTTCAATAACAGATGTTTCGACAAGCTCAACATGACCATTTCAATGTAAGCGAAGTATAGGATAATCAGTGCAGATCCTATAGAATCACAACAATCTGCATCTGTTGCTTTTATAAAAACCTGCTCATTAATTTTGGTTCCCTCTCCTTAAGGAGAGGGTTAGGGTGAGGTGTTATCTAATTCGAATACTGCAGCTGAATCAGTTTATTGTATTTTCCATCCGTAATATTCATTAAGGCCTCGTGCGTGCCCTGTTCTACAATCTCGCCTTGTTCCATTACAACAATTTCATCAGCCTTTCTTATTGTCGACAATCGGTGGGCAATCACGATGGATGTTCTTCCTGTCATCAGTTTCTCGAGAGCCTCCTGAACCAGCATTTCCGATTCGGAGTCCAGCGAGGAGGTGGCTTCATCCAGTATTAAAATTTTAGGATTTTTAAGAATCGCACGGGCAATGGCAATTCTTTGGCGCTGACCACCTGAAAGCTGTGTGCCGCGTTCGCCGACAATAGTTTCGAATTTTTCAGGAAAGCGTTCAATAAATTCCAGGGCATTGGCCTTTTGTGCAGCTTCGTAGATTTCCTGATCGCTGGCACCCGGTTTTCCGTAAGCTATGTTTTCACTGATGCTTCCACCAAACAGAAAAATATCCTGCGGCACTAATGAAATCTGACTTCGTAATGCTGATAAGGGGAAATCATGACTATCATGCTGGTCAAAAAACAAGCTGTTCTTAGGTGGCATGTGCAGCAGCAGCAGGAGCGAAGCCATGGTACTTTTTCCGGCACCGCTATGCCCAACCAGAGCAATCATTTTATTGCTTTCAATTTTTAAATTGATATTGTTTAAAACCCTTTGCTCACTTCTCGAAGGGTAAGCAAAATTCAAGTTATTCAAGCTGATTTCTCCCTGCATTTTGAATTTAGGATCTATATCATTGACATCTTGAATGTCTTCAGGTTCTTCATCGTAGATTTTGAACAGATCTTCGGTTGCACCGATAAATTTCTGAATATTGGTGTATACATTGGCCAATCCGCTGATAGTACCACCCACAAAAACAGAATAAATTACAAAGGAAAATAGATCTCCGGCCTGCATTTCGCCCGCTTGCAGTAAACGGGAGCCTTGCCATACCATAGCTGCAATGGCACCAAAAAGTCCGAGAATAATAAAAGAGGAAAATGCCCCTCTGTATTTGCCTCGGGTGATGCCCAAATCGGCTATTTCCAAGGTTTTCTTTTTGTAACGGGCAATTTCAATATACTCATTGGTAAAAGCTTTCACACTTTGTATGCCTTGCAGTGTTTCTTCAATAATTGTATTTGAATCGGCTAATTTTGTTTGCACATCTTTGGAGAATTTTCGAATAAACCGGCCAAAAAACCTCGCAACAATCATGGTTGGCGGCAGTGTAATCAGCATAAAGGCAGTCAGTTTTATCGAGATAATCCCCAAGAGGGTGATTCCGCCCGTAATTACGATAATCTGGCGGATGAATTCAGCCAAAGTACTGGTCATTGTTTCCTGCAGCAACACCACATCTGCCGATATTCTGCTGTTGAGTTCTCCCACTCTTCGCCGTTCAAAAAATTGCAATGGAAGCTTTATTAAGTGGCGGTAGGTTGCTTGCCGCAGTGCGGCTAAGGATCTTTCTGTTACGTTCACAAACAACACAATGCGGAAATAGGAGAAGGTGGCCTGAAGAATCAATACACAGGCAATTAAAACAGCGGTTTGACTCAAACTTTGCCCCAGAGTAGTATTATTGCCTGAGTTTACCAAATCGCCTAAGAGCTTAGGAAAAGCCAAACTTGCCAAACTAGAACCCAATAAAAAAAAGATCCCTAAAAAATATTGTCCCCGGTATGGTTTAATGTACTTATAAAGTCTGAAGGCACTTTGTAAACCACTTTTATTTATTTTTCCTTTCGGAACACTTGATGTATCTGTTGCGGTCATTCTTGGATATCACTATTTAAAACAATTCCTAATAATAACAAAATTAGTCGGAATTACCTTTGTCTGCGACATCTTTTATTGGCTGCTCATGATAAATACTTTTTATACTGAATATTTCTTTGGAGCGGTGGAGGACAAAAATAGATTATTAGTCGACAAATAATTTTTCGATTGCTCTTGTCACATAGTCCAGATGGCAATTGTCAATGTTAAGCCATCGAATTGAGGCCTCTACAGTACTAAATGTTTTGTATTGAAGTGGTGATATGTTTTCATTTAAAGTGAACAGGATCGTTTTCGCAACATGATCGGGTGTAGAGGTTAGCAAAACAATCCGCATTAGTCCTTTTAGCTTTACGTTTTCTTTCACCCAATTGCCATATTCCAACAACTCATCTTCTGTCAAATTTATATTTGCATTTCTAAGATCAACAATAAAACCAAACTTAGGATCAAAATCTTTGTCATTAATAATATCACTCTTTAGCTGTTGCATCTTGTTTTTAGTGATATTATTTTGATGATATTGAATAATCAGGCCAATATCCTTTAAAATAGAGTATCTGTAAATGTCTGGCATTTTCTGTGAAAATTAAATTAGTATTGTTTTTAGAAAAAAATGAAGAACACGGTTTTTATTTGCTTACAGTTTGTTTGCACTTTATTTTGAATTGTATAAAGGCAGGGTAAATTTAAAGATACTTCCTTTTCCTATTTCGCTTTCAGCCCAAATACTGCCCTTGTGTTTTTCCACAAATTCTTTGCAAAGAATCAATCCAAGTCCAGACCCTTTTTCCTTCTCAGTACCTTTGGAAGTTGTATTTTCAGAAAGATCAAATAGCTTTTTAAGAGTTTCGTTATTAATCCCAACTCCATTATCCGAAACAGAAATTTCGACTTGTTTGTGTTTTTGAATTGCTGAAATACTAATACTTCCTCCTGATTTCGTGAATTTAATGGCATTGGAAATAAGATTTCGTAAAACAGTCTTCAGCATATTTTCATCGGCATTAACCGCAATCTTATCAGTTTGAATCTGATTTATAGATATATCTTTAATTTTTGCCGTTGAATTGGAATTTTTTATTGTCTCTTCGATAATGGATGATAAAACTATTTTTTTTGGCTTATAAATTATTTGCCCGCTTTGTGATTTTGCCCAACTCAATAAATTGTCAAGTAAAACAAGAGTGCTTTTGGCAGTTGTATTTATTAACTTTAAATACTCTTCTGTTTCTAACTCATCAAAATCTTTTGCGTCTTCAATCAACAATTCCGAAAATCCTAAGATGCTGGAAAACGGCGTTCTTAAATCGTGCGCAATTATTGAAAAAAGTTTGTCTTTTGTTGCATTAAGTTCTATTAAGCGCTTTTGGTTTTCTTTCAGCGCCTGTTCTGCATTTTTATATTCAGTGATGTCAAGCATGATACCAACAATTCCACAAAACTCATTTTTCTCATTAGTTATATTGGCCTTATGAAAAATGATATCATGTAAAGTTCCGTCAGCATATTTCACATTGCATTCATAGGTTTGATTTTCCAGACTGTCACGTAATTCGCAATCGGCAAGGTAATACTTGTCGGCAAGTTCCTTTGGTGCAATATCGTAAACACTTGAATTTATAATTTCAGTTTTGGGCAGACCCAGATAAGCTGCAAAAGCATCATTGCAATTGGTATAGATAAAGTCTTTGTTTTTTACAAACAAAGGATTCGGGATTGTATTAATCATTTTATCCTGAATTTTTAATTCAAGCTTTAATTTGATTATTTCTTTTTCCAGATCTTGATATGTAGGTTTGCCCTGGGTCATTTTTTGTTCTTAAGATATCTGTAAATATGCACAATAAACTTTTGTACGGTAAGCTTTGTGCTCTTGTTTGTATTTTGAGTTTTTTAATGCCTAAAATTCTCCTTAGCCACATTCAATAGTGAACCCGCAGCTTATTTTCTATAACGGCCTCTTCTGGTGTTTGTATTGGGTTTTTCCAAAGAACTGATTTTTGCGGGATTTTTTTCTGTAGTATCAGGATCATCGCTTAAGTAAATGGCATCCTCAGTGCTGGATGTAATTGCAAGAATCCGTCCGTACTTTTCAGGCAGGTTCAGACTTGCCGCATCTTTCCATTCTCCCTTTCCAAACACAGCAACTTTTTCTCCCTGTTCCAAAATTCCTTCCTTGTACCGAAGTGTTTTATTAAAGCCCCAAGAGCCCTCACTTTTATATCCTTTGCTGTTTAAATAGTTTTCAAAATTTTCGGTAGCATCCGAAAAAAATCCGGTAGAATAACTTTCGTCCTGAACAATGTAAGATTTAATCCTCTTGTCGTTTATGAATGCATAGCTGGTTTCTTCCTTAATTAAAAATTTGTTTGATATTTCCTCTTCAATAATTGTTTTCCACTTTGAACTTTTGCCTGATGCTACTTTTTGCTCAACATGCACATAGTAATAAGCACATTCACGGTTCGAAAGAGGAGATAGAAGGGGAGCATCAACAAATTCAACTGTTCCAACAATTCTTGCCAGCTCACCATCTTTAAAATCTGCAATTTTCCGAAGCTCCGATTTTTTTAGCTTTCGTTTAATAATGGCTTTTTTACTGAAAAAAACTGCTGATAGTAAAACTGTAATAATTATTGCAAAAATAATAAAGAAGAATACTGGTTCCATTTGTGTTGATTTATTTAGAGGTTGGGATTATAGATTTTCTGATTGGATGATAAGGTGCATCGCATTTAGTTTTTAATTTTTATCATATCGGTTTGTTATCTTATCATTCATAACCGGCTCTGAAAGTAAAGGTTTTTTATGATAGTTCCAATGGATAAATGCTTACTCAAGCTAAGGCCTGAACGAAAACTGTTTTGTTGTTTTTCCCGTGTGCCCCGTGCTCAATTCTATTTTAATCTCTTCTATGTACTATTTATCAGATTTTTCTACCTCAGAGGGCACGGAGTTGCACAGAGAATAGTAGGTTGATCTGTACTTTTACCAGAATCCAATTTCATATCAGAACGAATTCCAATCAAGTAAAAGCAAAAAAGACCATCCCTTGCGGGACAGTCTGTATCATTTATAGCTGCCAGATCATTACATGTAAAAGTTTTATTTTACGGTCAACTGCTTTAATTGTGACCTTGTGTTTCTGTGCTGTTTTTATCAGTAATAGTTATTCTTGTTTTAGGCAAACTGTTCGGGTAATTGTTTTGGATGAATTCGATCATTTTTTCCCGGATATAAACTCTTAAATCCCATGCTGTTGGCGAGTTTTTAGCACTTACAAGTATTCTTATTTCCAAGGTATTTTCCTTCGAATCGGTTACCTGAAGTACATTTACTTTTTTATCCCACAAATTACTTTTAGTTAACAAATTTGTTAGTTCCTTTCTTAAAGCATCAAATGGAATTGTATAGTCGGTATACAAAAAAACAGAACCAATAATATCTGCATTATTTCGGGTCCAATTTTGAAATGGTTTCTCTAAAAAATACGTTGATGGCAATACCAAACGCCTTTGATCCCACAGTCTGACTACTACGTAGGTTAAATTGATTTCTTCAATCCATCCCCACTCATTTTCAACAAGAACAGCATCGTCAATTCTGAATGGCTGCGTAATTGCAATCTGAATTCCGGCTAACAGTGTGCCAACAACTTTCTGTGCCGAAATACCTATTATAACACCTGCCAATCCTGCCGAGGCAAAAATTCCAATTCCAATTTTCCTGATATTCTCAAAAGAAAGCAATATCAATCCTATGGCAGAAAGTACAATAATAAATACGAGTACCTTTTCCAGAATATTGAATTGCGTATGTAATTTTCTGGATGTAAGATTGTCCTCCTTAGAGATATCAAACCTTTTTAAAAACATTGTTTTAATTCTTTTGATTACTTCAATTATGAGCCATGCAAAAGCGATTATTAACAGATTGTTTTTTTGCTCAATCAGCAAGGAGTCTTCCAATCCTGAAATATTTAAAATTGAATCCAACAGAGGTTCAATTGCTAATATTATTAATATGATTAAACTGATTAGTGTGAGCTTGAAGTATTTTTTCATTTTTCCGTGTTTTTTAATGGATTTTCCCTTTTTGCTTGAAGTGTGCAGGTTTTTCGATATGCATTCATTGCAATTAAGCATTGAATTTATGCAATATTTATGATTATACAATTGTGATAAAGGGGTAAACACGTTTTTTTAGGCCTAAAAATAAAAGAGACCATTCCTTTCGGAACAGTCTCAATCATCTATTTTAATAAGTTTATTACTTCAATTCTTCCAAAGCTTCTTTAGCCGCTTTTAATAAAGGTTGCGCTGATAAATCGTTACCCGTAGCTTCAACCATCCATTGGTTAGGAGTCAAACGTCCTTGTTTAAATATTCGGTCTACTTCTGCAGGGAAACTTTTTCCCTTTAAGTGCTGCTCCAATTGAAACTCGATTATATTTCCAAATGCATAGTTCGATAAATACAACGGACTGTTCAGCATGTGTGAGTATACGGCCAAAATGGTCTGATCTTTTACTCCGTAAACAGGAGCATAGAACTCATTCCAAACTTCTTTTGCAATTCGCATGGCAGCATCGCGCAATTGTGCCGAATTGGCTTCCGGATTTGCATACAACCATTTCCACATGCGGATATCCAATACCGAAACACCCATTATTTCGTAAGCACTCCAGAATAAATCAAGCTTTTTTAAAGCATCTTCCTGAGGTGAATCGTTATGAATTCCCAACAATAACAGGTCTCTTTTCTGGAAAATGAAAGCCAAAGCCTCCGTAAATGCGGTGTTCGGAACTCCATTCAGCACAAAGTTGTCTACATCATAAAGCGATATGGTTTGCTCCACATTGTGCCCAAACTCATGAACTGCAATGTTGTACCCTTTGTAATCCATGCCCTTTTCGCCAATTCGGGTACGTAAGTGAGCCTTTTGTCCTTTGGCCGCACCACCCCAGGCGTGTCCCGAGCCTCTTGCCGGATCAACAGCAATATGAGCTCCCAACCATTGTGCTCTTTCCTTATCGTAACCCAGCTTCACCAATAAATTTGGTAAATCAGCTTCCAAAGCAGCCGCGTCAGGGTACAGTTTGCGGGTCTGGGCATCCAGCTTCGACTCATCCATTCCGCTGCGGGCTTTAAAACCATCGTACCAAATGTCGAAAGGTTCCAAATCACGACCTAATCTTTGCTGAATTAGTTCACCAACTTTTTTAGTTTCCTCGGAGCGCATAAAATCCGTAAAGATTTTTTCAGTTGCTTCCGCAGATATTTCTTTGGCACCATCATATTGTCTTTTGATGAAGGTATTTTGATCCGGATAGTAAGGATCGATTGCCTTATTGGCATGGAAATTATTCAGAATTTGCTGATATCTTTCATTTGGTTCAGGTGTTGCTTCAATTGTTTTTCCATCCTGATAAACCAGATTGGTATACGGATCCCATTCCAAATTCCCATTATTAATCACCTTTTCAGGGATTTCCTGAGAAATAATGCGCTGCATCACCTGATAAATCATCTTCTGCTTTTCCAAACCATCCTTTTTGTTGGCATAGTTGGCCTTAAGCTCATCACGCAGGTTCCAGTGCGACAAAAGAACTTTGTCTTCAGGGAAGAAACGATTTCCTTCAGCATCAGTTAAATGACCCACATAAATGTTGTAATCCATAATGTAAACATCCGATTCGGCAGCAGCCTTACCGGCTTCCTGTAAAAGTTCTGCAGGAACCCGGGCAGTAAAATAATCACCCAAACGGGCATAAGCCCATTGCTGACGAGTCCACTCTTTAGCATTTGCTTCTTTTTCGTCCAAACTAAAGGGGGGGAAATTCAAGGCAATAATAAAAGCAATCTTGTTTTGGTAAAAATCATTCATCCAGTGCGAATCTACACTGTAAGCACCAAATGCATTGTCGATAGCATGTTGTTCGAAGGTGTTCAAGTGCACCGGTTCCAGTAACTCAAGAGTAATTTTGTTGAAATTACCGGTGATGATCTTCATATTTCTTGAAATCTTTTGAAAAACAAGTTCTCTTTCCGCCTGATCGGAGATATAGTTTTCTTTACAGAAGGTTTTAAAATCTTCTTCTGAACCATCACTGTTGCGCCACAGGTTGGCGGCATGTTTTACGCCTTTTTCCATAAGGGATTTGTTTGTGCCTGAATTCGAATTTCCAAGCTCATCAGTTACCTGAGCTATGGTTTTGGCCGAAATAGCAGAGACATCAGCCTTTTTATCCATTTTTACTTGATTTCCGCAGGAGGACAGCAGTAATGCCGCAGAAAACAGAATGATAATCTTTTTCATTTGATTAGGGTTGTTATTTGTTTGATTTAGTATCGCTAAAAATACGAATTCAAGCTCATTCAAACAATGAGCTTTTTCATGCTTTATCGTTGCGCAGAGGAATCGAAAACAGAAAAATGAAATGCAATTTGTGCTGTAAATAAATCATTGAAACACAACATTTATAATTCACTCCTTTAAAAAAAATGTACTTTCGTTTTACAGATTGGATAACATGTGCTATTTTTGCGCAAAATATTATATACATAAATTATGGGAAGAGCATTTGAATTTAGGAAAGCGCGAAAGTTTAAGCGTTGGGATAAGATGGCCAAAGCCTTTACACGAATTGGAAAAGATATCGTGATGGCAATAAAAGAAGGTGGCCCTGATCCGGCAACGAATTCTCGTTTGCGTGCAGTTATTCAAAATGCAAAGGCAGTAAACATGCCTAAGGATAATGTTGAAAGAGCAATTAAAAAAGCAACATCTAAAGACCAGAAGGACTATAAGGAAATTATTTACGAAGGATATGCTCCGCATGGTATTGCTGTTTTAGTTGAAACGGCAACCGATAACCACACCAGAACGGTAGCAGATGTTCGCTCTTATTTTTCAAAATGCAAAGGTAGTTTAGGTACTGCCGGTAGTGTTGAATTCATGTTTGAACACAAATGTCATTTTCAGATTGAAAACAAAGGTCAGGATATTGAAGAATTGGAGTTCGAATTAATCGATATAGGAGTAGAGGAAGTATTTGCAGAGGAGGAAGGAATCATGCTTTACGGCAACTTCCCTGATTTTGGAAAAATACAAGCTTACCTGGAAGAGAACGAAATTGAAGTAATTTCATCAGGTTTCGAAAGAATTCCAATGGATACAAAAGAATTGACTGAGGAACAAGTTGCAGATGTTGAAAAATTGCTGGAAAAATTGGAAGACAACGACGATGTTCAGAATGTTTACCACAATATGGCATAAGAAAATCGCCGTTTAATTTATAATTTCATGATACAGAGCCTGATTCGTTTAACGGATCAGGCTTTTTTATTTTGCTAAAGTGAATAAAAAGAATTAAGGGTCTTTTTTTGACTTTTTTTATTTTCTTAAAGCATTGTAAATGTTGGGGGTGTGAGCTAAAGGCGTGTCAGTCAGAAATCTTACCTTTTGAATGTTAAGAGTTTTTATTATATTTAGATATGTAGATGAAAAAACGTCTCATAACACACCTATGAAACCTTCATCTTTGAATAACGGTGAATTTTATTTTAAAATTAAAAATTCAAAGCATGATAAGTTCCATGTGACAACTATAATTGAATTATATACACATGCACTTTAATTATTTAAAATTTGAAAAGGGAGACAAAATAGGAATTTTGACTCTTAACCGTCCTGAAGCCCTGAACGCCTTAAACGAGGGTGTTTTTAAAGAGCTGACCTGTTTTTTAAGCAGCAAAGAAATTATCCAAAGCATTAGAGTATTAGTAATTACGGGAGAGGGCAAAGCCTTTGTTGCCGGTGCTGATATTAAAGCCATGCAGGAATATTCTCCGCAGGCAGCCTACGATTTTTCTGAAATAGGAAAACAGGTTTTTGATCAGATTGCTAATCTGGAGATACCGGTTATTGCTGCAATTAATGGTTTTGCCCTTGGGGGAGGGTTGGAATTGGCACTTTCATGTGATATACGTGTAGCCAGTGAAAAAGCCAGGTTGGGTTTGCCTGAAGTGAATTTGGGTCTGATACCCGGATTTAATGGTACGCAAAGATTGCCTCGTTTGGCTGGAGCAGGAAATGCCATGTATTTAATGATGCTTGGGGAAGGCATCACAGCTGGCGAAGCCTATCAATTGGGAATCGTTCAGAAATTGGCGCCACCGGAAACACTTCTGGAAGTAAGTTTGGAATTGGCTGAGAAAATAGCTTCTAAAGGTCCTAATGCCGTAAGGTTAATAAAGGTAATGGTTCGCGATGGTATGGAATTATCGGGCAAAGATGCAGGTAAGATGGAATCCAAAGAATTTGGGCGTCTTTTTAAGGAGGATCAGACCGAAAGGGAAGAAGGCATTAGCGCCTTTTTGGAGAAGCGCAAACCAAACTGGTAATAATCAAAATTTGTAGAGAGATTTATTGTTTTCGAAACAATAAGCAGGAAGTGCAGATGGGTTTTTGATTTAACTCAAATGGGAAACATGTATCATATTAAATAATAGTAAAATCAAAATTTAAACAATAAGTAATATGGATTTGATCCGAAAAATGGAAAATGTTAGTGTTTTAGGTGCCGCAGGAAAAATGGGAAGCGGTATTCTTGTCTTATTATCTTTTGAAATGTCCAAATTGAAAATTGGCAAAAAAGAAGATAAAGACTTTGTTTTAAACGCTGTTGATGTATCACAATCTGCTTTAAACAGTTTGTTGGGTTACGTAAAATCACAATTGGTAAAGCACGCGGAAAAAAACATAGTAGAATTACGAACCTGGTACGAGGATCGTGAGGATTTAATTGATAATGATGAAATTATCAGTCAGTTTGTGTATGATGTGATGGAGATGATACAAACATCAACCCGTATAGAAACGGCTTATGGCTCACAATTGATATTTGAAGCTATAAAAGAGGATAAAGCTCTAAAAGTAAAATTGTTTTCTCAAATCAAAAAAAATAATCCTGATGCTTGGTTTTTAACCAATACTTCATCCATTCCGATTGGTGAAATCGAAAAGGAAGCTGGTTTAAATGGAGATATTATTGGTTATCATTTTTACAATCCTCCGGTAATTCAAAAATTGCTGGAGATCATTAAAACGGATCATACGAATGATGATTTAGCAGCCTTCTCGGTGAATTTAGCCAAATCGATGCGCAAAATTGTCGTTCAATCAAGAGATGTTGCCGGTTTTATAGGAAATGGGCACTTTATGCGTGATGCTTTGTATGCGCTTAATCTGGCCGAAGAATTAGCAAAAACAGAAGGATGGGCAAAGGCCTTTTTCCTAATTGATACCATAAGCCGGGATTTGCTGGTGCGGCCAATGGGAATTTTTCAATTGCTGGATTATGTGGGCATTGACGTTACCCGATTTATTTTGGAGAGTATGCAACCTTCATTTCCGGATGAAAAATTATCGCATGCAGCCTTGAATCAATTATTTGATAATGAAGTGAAAGGTGGTCAGTTTGCTGATGGTTCTCAAAAGAACGGTATTTTCAAATATCAGAAAGGCAGAATTACAGAAGTTTATGATTTGGAAAACGCGAAGTACATTCCAACTGAGAATATCGAAATGGATTGTGCAGCCTTGCTGGGAGAACTGCCAACCCTTAAAATCTATTGGAAATCTGTTGTTCGTGATGTGAAGAAAGCCGATCATTTAAAGAAGTTTTTTAATGAACTGCATCAAATAGATAGTGTTGGAGCTAATTTGGCGATTGCGTACGGTAAAAATTCAAAAGCAATTGGTCAGATGCTTGTTGATACAAAAGTTGCAGAATCAAAGGCCGATGTAAATACCGTTTTGGAAACAGGTTTCTTCCATGCCTATGGTCCAATTAACGAGTATTTCTAAAATAGATTATAAATGTTAGAAGTGAGATACATAAAACAGATCTCGCTTTTAACACTGAATTAATGTTTGATTTAATGGATTGCCGAAATTTTATTTGTAACCGATACTAGATGACTATCTGATGTTCTGAATTTTTTCTTAGAGCTCACATCTATTATCTCATATCTAAAAGAATGAACGTTTTACGCAAAAAAATATACATGCTGGCCGGTTACAACACCATTTCGATGGGAACCGGCAGAAATGAATTTCATCCCAAGAAGCCTCGTCCTGGTCTGGAACACTATATTCAGGAAGCTGGTCAGGCAACTTTAAAAATGATTGGCGGTGCTAAAAATGTTGATGAAGGAGTAATCGGAAATTTTATGGCTTCCCGCTTTAATAAGCAAGCCAATTTGCCCGCTTTTTTGCCAATGATTGATGCTGAATTGAAGTACAAGCCATCCGTTAGTGTGGAAGGTGCTTGTGCATCGGGTGGCTTAGCTCTTACTACAGGAATGAAATCGATTCTTGCAGAAACGGCTGATGTAGTGCTTGCGCTTGGTTTTGAAGTTCAGAATAGCATGAAAGCCATGTATGGAGCGGATGTTCTGGCTGGTGCCGGATGGCAAAAAACGCGTAAAGAGGGACATGCGTACTTCTTTCCGGGTGTTTTTAGTGACCGGGCAGGTGCTTACTACGAAAAATTTGGCAGGGAAATTACCCGCAAAGCCATGGCTAAGTGGTATTGCAATGCCATTGAAAATGCACGTTTGTGCAAAACGGCACAGGAATTTCACAATACAAATAAGGATTTGGAAGGGACGGCAAACACTCCTGTAAATCCCAGAGGATTTGTGGATCATTTGAATGTTTTTGATTGTTCTAAAGTTTCCGACGGAGCTTCGGCGATCGCAATAGTGTCTGGCGAAGGATTAAAAAAAATTGGATTAAATGCAAAGGATGCAGTTGAAATTGTTGGTTTCGCTCATGTTGCAGCAGATATTACTCAAAAACCAGAGGTGATGACCAGCTTAACGACCATGAAGGTGGCTGCAGAAAAAGCAATGCGAATGGCTGGAATTACTGTTGATCAGTTAGGAACTGTGGAAGTTCATGATTGTTTCTCTATTGCCGGAATAATGGCTCTTGAGGCTATTGGTTTAGCCGAAGAGGGAAAAGGCCCTGAATTTGTTTTGGCAGGTCATACTTCCAGATGTGGGAAAATACCTGTAAACACAACGGGTGGTTTAATTGGTTGGGGGCATCCAACAGGTGCTACCGGAGTTCATCAGGCTGTAACCATTTGGGAACAATTAACAGGGAATGCCGGAGAGGCACAAATTGAAATCACCAAGGAAAAACCATATGCAATGTCTGTAAACATGGGTGGAGATGACAAGTCTTTAGTTGCCGTTGTTTACAAACGGGGGGAATAAATGGATGTATTACTGAATAATTAAATTGTTACATCATGTAAATCAGCTAATAGCTTTTAATATCACACCTAAAAAATAAAAACTATGAATTTTGAATTTACCGAAGAGCAGTTAATGATACGGGATGCGGCACGGGATTTTGCACAACGTGAGCTGTTGCCCGGAGTAATAGAACGAGATGAGAAATCAGAGTATCCAACTGAGCAGGTGAAACGTTTGGCGGATTTAGGTTTTCTGGGAATGCTTGTTGGATTGGAATACGATGGTGGTGGAATGGATACCATATCCTATGTTTTGGCAATGGAAGAAATTTCAAAGGTCGATTCCTCGGTATCAGTAATCATGTCGGTAAACAATTCATTGGTTTGTTGGGGGGTTGAAAAGTATGGTACAGAAGAACAAAAACAAAAATTTTTAAAACCTTTGGCCCGGGGTGGGAAAATAGGAGCCTTCCTGTTATCGGAACCTGAAGCAGGCTCTGATGCAACTTCACAAAGAACTACTGCTGTTGATATGGGAGACCATTACCTGGTAAATGGCACTAAAAATTGGATTACAAACGGTAAATCAGCTTCTATCTACATTGTAATGGCTCAAACCCATCCCGAGTTAAAACACAAAGGAATTAATGCTTTGCTTGTCGACTCCAAATCGGAAGGGATAACTGTTGGATCACATGAAAATAAAATGGGAATGCGGGCATCAGATACCTGTTCCGTAATGTTCAATAATGTTAAAGTCCCAAAGGAAAATCGTTTGGGTGAAGAAGGCTTTGGATTTAAACTGGCCATGCAGTCGCTCGAAGGCGGTAGAATAGGAATTGCCTCGCAGGCTTTGGGGATTGCTTCAGGAGCATACGAACTGGCGTTAAAATATGCACAGGAAAGAAAAGCTTTCGGGAAAGAGATTATTCATCATCAGGCAATCGCATTTAAATTAGCTGATATGGCCGTTGAGATTGAAGCTGCCCGCTTTTTCTGTTTAAAAGCAGCCTGGTTAAAAGATCAGGGCAAACCGTACGGACAGGCAAGTGCCATGGCCAAACTATATGCTGCCGAAACTGCAATGAAGGTAACCACTGAGGCAGTTCAGATTCACGGAGGATATGGATATGTAAAGGAATATCATGTAGAACGTTTAATGCGGGATGCAAAATTAACTCAGATTTATGAAGGCACTTCGGAAATTCAAAAGATTGTAATTTCAAGAGGGTTAGTGGATTGATAGAATACTCGGAATGCTGTATTTGTTTTAATGTAAGTAGTTTTTATAGAGTTGTTTATTGCGTGTTTTTTGAAGAAATAGATTAAGTGGATTATTAATAATAACTGTTGTGGCCGTAATTAATCTTTGTGATATAATCCCGGTACCAGATACTAAAATTTAATACATATGAAGATATTGGTCTGTATAAGTAATGTTCCTGATACCACAACTAAAGTGAAGTTCAAGGAAGATAGTACTCTGTTTGATGATTCAGGTGTTCAGTGGATCATTAATCCATGGGACGAGCTGGCCTTGACCCGTGCTTTGGAGTTGAAAGAGGATGCCGGCAATTCGGTTGATGAGGTTTCTGTGATTCATGTCGGCGGTGCCCAAACTGATGCAACCTTAAGAAAAGCTCTTGCTATTGGTGCCGATAAGGCGTTTCGTATTGATGCCTGTGTAGCAGATGCATATTATGTGGCCGGACAAATTGCAGCATATCTAAAGGAGAATCCATTCGATATTGTTTTTAGTGGAATAGAATCAAGCGATTACAATGGTTCATCAGTAGGTGCTATGATTGCAGAGTTTATGGATTATTCGGGAGTTTCGTCTGTAACCAGTGTAAATCTTGATGGTGATGATGTTATTCTGTATCGGGCTATTCCAGGAGGAAAGCAAAAAATAAAGGCCGAACTGCCCTTAGTTGCTGTAGTTCAGAAAGGAATTGCAAAGGAACCAAGGATTCCTGCTATGCGTGGAATAATGATGGCACGTAAGAAACCTTTGGAGGTGATAGCAGCAACAGAGATGGAAATGCTGACCAGATCGGTGAAATTTGAATTGCCAAAAGCCAAAGGAGCTTGTAAAATGATTGATGCCGGGCATGTTGAGCAACTGGTTGAGCTTTTGAAAAACGAAGCTAAGGTATTATAAGTGATAAGATTACCATGTTTAATCAAGTATGATGGATGGTAGATGAGAAATTAATGAGTCAGAAAGCATTGTTTTTTTAGTGTTAAGTCTCATATCTAAAATCTATTATCTCATATCTTAAAAGAAAAGTCTATGTCAGTAATTGCATTTGCCAAAAATTGGAACGGGAAGTTTAAAAATTCCACCTTTGAATTGGTATCCTATACTAGAAATTTAGCCAGCCAATTAAATACTCAGCTTATTGTTGTTTCTATCGGCGAGGTAAAGGAGGAGGAATTGAAAAGTTTGGGGAAATATGGTGCGGAGAGAATTATTTCCGTGAATGATCCTCAAATGAATACGTTAACAAGCCGTGTTTATGCTCAGGTAATTTCCAAATTAGCAGAAATAGAAGGCGCAGACACAATTGTTATGAGCGATAATGAGAGTGGTAAAGCCATAGCTCCAAGAATTTCAGTTAAGATGAAAGCTGGAATGGCATCTGCCGTTTTGGAACTTCCGGTATCGAAGAATCCCTTTGTCGTTAAAAAAGGTGCTTTTTCAGGAAAAGCCTTCGAACATGTTCAAATTGATTCACCTGTAAAAGTGATAACCATTGCTAAAAATTGTTTTGGTTTTATAGAAAATCAGGTTGATGTATCGATTGAAGAATTTTCGCCGAATTTGGATGCTGCCCTTTTTAAAATTCAGGTTCTGGAGGAAGAAAAGCAGGCAAATAAAGTCAACCTTGCTGATGCAGATATTGTGGTTTCGGCAGGTAGAGGAATGAGAAGTCCTGATAATTGGGGTGTTGTGGAAGAACTTGCAGACGCGTTGGGAGCAGCAACGGCTTGTTCACGTCCGGTTTCGGATGAAGGATGGCGCGGACATGAGGAGCATGTTGGACAAACAGGGAAAGTAATAGCACCGAATTTATACTTCGCAGCGGGTATTTCCGGCGCGATACAGCACGTTGCCGGTATCAGCAGGAGCAAATGTATAGTTGCCATCAATACAGACCCTGAAGCACCAATTTTTGGTGTTGCAGATTATGGGATCGTTGGTGATGTTATGGAAGTATTGCCAAAATTGACTGAAGCAGTCCGAAATTCAAAATAGCATAAGCCTGTGAAAGGGGGCTAAGAGCTTGTTACTAATCACTTTAATTGCTGAACCATGATAAAACAAATCCTCTTCATCATCACATTATTAATCACATTTGGCGTTTTTGCCTATTCGGTAAAGCGTTTGTGGGGATTTTTTAAGCTGACAAAGCCTGCTTATCCAATTAAAAATATTGGGGCACGAATTTCCCATACTCTGAATGTGGCTTTCGGGCAAACCAAAATATTCCGGAAGCCTGTCATCGGTTTGATGCACGCATTGGTGTTTTGGGGCTTTCTTGTGATCACTCTTGGCAGTATCGAAATGGTTGTGGATGGTGTTAGCGGATTGGACAGGGCTTTTGCCTTTACAGGATGGTTTTATGATGTGGTGATAGCCTCCGGAGATGTATTTGCCCTGTTGATTCTCATTTTTATCAAGCTTTTCAGCATTCGCAGAATGTTCTTAAAGGTGAAACGCTTTTCTGGAGTGGAAATGACTCCCAAAGCCAATTGGGATGCTCAATTGTCCTTATTCTTTATTGGATTTTTAATGGTTTCCCTGATTTGTTTCAATATGGGATACGTCAGTAGTCACCCAAATGGTTACGAAGGGGTTTATCCTGTTTCTGCCGCTTTGGTTAATTTATTAGGATGGGATTTTAGCTGGCTTCAAGAGCCGGGTTGGTGGGTGCATATTTTATTGATATTTACATTCGCTAATTACTTGCCGTACTCGAAGCATTTTCACGTTTTTCTATCCATTCCGAATGTGTTTCTGGCAAATTTGGAACCAATTACAAAATATCCAAACTTGGAAAGCATAACCCGTGAAGTGAAGCTAATGCTTGATCCGGAAGCTGCCTATGACGAAAATGCAGAGGTTGCCCGTTTTGGAGTTAAAGACGTTGAAGATGTGAGCTGGAAGAATTACATGGATTCCTTGTCCTGCACACAGTGTGGCCGTTGTACGGATGTCTGTCCGGCTAATATCACAGGAAAACTTTTGTCTCCAAGAAAAATATTTGTTGATCTGCGGAAGCGGATGGATGAGAAAGGCCCCTTGGCAATTGCGGGCAAGGAAGATAATAAATCACTCTTGCGCGATTATATTTCCGAAGAAGAGATTTGGGCTTGCACAACCTGCAATGCCTGTGCTCAGGAATGTCCTATCGATATTAGTCATCCAAATTTAATCATGGATATGCGAAGATATTTGGTGATGGAGGAATCTGCAGCGCCAACGGGCTTAAATATGATGTTTGCAAACATTGAAAACAATGGAGCACCCTGGCAATTCTCTCCTGAAGATAGAATGAAATGGGCCGAGTGATTATTTTAACTAATTGTATTTGACTTGATTGGTGTGCTTTAGGGTAAGTTGTACTTTAATTACTGTTTTGAAATGACAATAGAAACAAAAATAGATGTGCCCGTAATGGCGAATGTAACAGCGAAAGGCGAAAAGCCTGAATATTTGTATTGGGTTGGTTGCGCCGGAGCTTTCGATGACAGATATCAGAAAGTTGCACGGGCATTTGCAAAAATATTGAATCATCTTGGTGTAAGTTATGCTGTTTTAGGCAAGGAAGAAAGCTGTACGGGCGATGCAGCAAAGCGTGCTGGAAACGAAATGCTTTTTCAGATGCAGGCTATGCAAAATATCGAGGTTCTTAACGGATACCAGGTGAAGAAGATCATCTGTACTTGTCCGCACTGCTACAATACCCTGAAAAATGAATATCCTGATTTAGGAGGAAACTACGAGGTGATTAATTACACGGTGTTTCTGGATGAGATGATTCGAACCGGGAAACTGAAATTGGAGAATAACCCGTTTAAAGGCGAAAGCATCACTTATCACGATCCATGTTATTTGGGAAGAGGAAATGGAATTTATGATGCTCCCAGAAATGTTGTGAAAGCAGTTTTTGGAGAAGTGAAAGAGATGAAGCGGGCGAGAAGCTATGGTCTGTGTTGTGGAGCCGGTGGTGCTCAGATGTTTAAAGAAGCCGAAAAAGGAAATAAGGAAGTCAATATTGAGCGTACCGAAGAAATTATCGAACGAAAAGTAGATAAAGTTGCTTCAGCTTGTCCTTTTTGCATGACGATGTTGACCGATGGAATAAAATTAAAAAACAAAGAAGCGGAATTGCAAAATATAGATATCGCTGAAATTATTGAGAAAGCCTTGAATTTATAGACTTTAAACTAAAGCATGACAGCAAACACGACATACAAGCTTAAAAATACAGTTCGGATTGTAACAGCAACTTCGCTTTTCGATGGCCATGATGCATCGATTAATATCATGCGTCGGATTATTCAGGCTTCGGGTGCTGAAGTAATTCATTTGGGACACAACCGCTCTGCCGAAGAGATTGTTGATTGTGCTATCCAGGAAGATGTACAAGCCATTGCCATAAGCTCTTACCAAGGTGGACATATGGAATTCTTTAAGTACATGTATGACTTGCTGCAGCAAAAAAATGCCGGACACATTCAAATTTTTGGAGGTGGTGGTGGTGTAATTCTGCCATCTGAAATAAAAGAGCTGGAAGCCTACGGAATTGCTGGTTTGTATTCTCCTGATGATGGTCGTAATTTGGGTTTGCAAGGCATGATTAATGAGGTTTTGGAAAAATCGGATTACTCGTTGAATGAGTTTGAATTGCCAAAAGCATCAGAAATTACTAATGAAAATGTCAATTTGTTAGCCAGGCTGATCACCTTGGCAGAACACGATCTCCTTCAGGATTCTGATTTGTATCTTGAATTGAAGAACAGCGCAAAAGTGAATCATACGCCGGTAATTGGAATTACAGGAACCGGCGGTGCAGGAAAGTCTTCCTTAACGGATGAACTGATTCGAAGGATTCATATTGATTATCCTGAATTAAAACTGGCAATCCTTTCCGTAGATCCTTCGAGGAAAAAGAGTGGAGGCGCATTACTTGGCGATCGAATCCGCATGAATTCCATTCATCATCCAAACATCTATTTGAGATCATTGGCTACACGCCGTGCTAACCTGGCATTGTCCAAACATGTTGATGATTCTTTGATTCTAATGAAGTCAGCGGGGTTTGACTGTATTTTCCTTGAAAGTTCAGGAATCGGACAGTCGGATACTGAAATTGTTGATCACAGCGATGTGAAAGTGTATGTAATGACACCTGATTTTGGAGCAGCAACGCAGTTGGAGAAGATCGATATGCTCGATTTTGCTGATTTAATTGCCATTAACAAGTTCGACAAGCAAGGTGCACAGGATGCTTTGCGCGATGTGAAAAAGCAATATCAGCGAAACAACCTTCTGTGGGATCGAAATCCGGACGATATGCCGGTTTATGGAACAGTGGCCTCTCAATTTAACGATCATGGCGTAAACGAGCTCTATCATGCCTTAATTGAGTTTTTAATTGCAGGCAATGCATCAGGTTTTGCTCAGAATGGAAAACCGCTCCTCGAAGCGAGCCAAAAAATTGAAATTGTACCGCCGGCAAGGGTAAGATACCTTTCAGAGATCTCAGAAACGGTAAGAAGATACAACAGAAAGGCGGAAGAACAATCTGAAATTGCAGATCAATTGTATGCTTTAGATAAGTCTGCTAAAGTTATTGAAGAAGAAGGCATTAAGAAATTATTATCTGATAAGGCAACTGATCTTTCAAAGGGCTTTAAGCATCAGAATATTATAAATTCCTGGGACGAGAAGAAAAAAAGATACAAAAAGGATATATTCAAATATAAGGTTCGTGGTAAAGAATTATCCGTGGAAACGCACTTTGAAACCCTTTCTCAGAGCAGGATTCCTAAGATTGTATTGCCCGGCTGCAGAAGTTGGGGTGATATCGTAAAATGGAATCTAAAAGAAAATGTTCCCGGCGAATTTCCTTACGCCGCAGGTGTTTTCCCGTTCAAACGGGAAGGAGAAGACCCAACAAGAATGTTTGCAGGAGAAGGATCACCGGAAAGAACGAACAAGCGATTTCATTATTTGGCAGCCGGTCAGCCTGCAGTTCGATTATCAACGGCATTTGATTCGGTTACCTTGTATGGCGCAGATCCTGACTACCGGCCGGATATTTACGGAAAAGTTGGTAATGCCGGAGTTTCTGTCGCTTCGTTGGATGATGCCAAGAAACTATACAGCGGTTTTGATTTGTGCGATCCGAAAACTTCGGTATCCATGACGATTAATGGGCCGGCACCCATGTTGGTCGCCTATTACATGAATGTGGCTGTCGATCAGGAGTGCGAGAAGTACATTCAGGCAAATGGACTGGAAGAAGAGGTTAAAGTAAAACTTGAAGCAATCTTCGCTGGTAAAGACAGAGTATGCTATGTAGGCGATTTGCCAAAAGAAAATAACGGGCTGGGACTGTTGTTGTTAGGAGCAACTGGTGATCAGGTATTGCCTGCTGAGGTTTATCAGAAAATTAAGGAGGAAACCATTTGTAAGATTCGCGGAACGGTTCAGGCAGACATGCTAAAAGAGGATCAGGCGCAGAATACGTGCATATTTTCTATTGATTTTGCTCTGAAAATGATGGGAGATATTCAGCAATACTTCATCGAAAATGAGGTTCGGAATTTCTATTCGGTTTCTATTTCAGGATATCATATTGCAGAGGCCGGAGCCAACCCAATTACTCAATTGGCTTTTACATTATCAAACGGATTTACCTTGGTTGAATATTACATTTCAAGAGGTATGAAGGTTGATGATTTTGCACCAAATCTTTCCTTCTTTTTCTCGAACGGCATGGATCCGGAATATACCGTAATCGGCAGGGTAGCGAGAATAATATGGGCGAAGGCCATGAAATATCTTTATAAGGCCAATAGTCGCTCACAAAAACTGAAATATCACATCCAAACTTCGGGCAGATCGCTGCACGCACAAGAAATTGAATTCAACGATATCCGAACTACATTGCAGGCTTTAACCGGAATTTATGATAATTGTAATTCGCTTCATACGAATGCTTACGATGAGGCCATAACAACTCCAACAGAGGAGTCGGTAAGAAGGGCAATGGCGATACAAATCATCATTAATAAAGAGCTTGGTTTGGCCAAAAATCAGAATCCTTTGCAGGGATCATTCATCATCGAAGAATTAACCGATTTAGTAGAAGAAGCTGTACTGGTAGAATTTGATCGGTTAACGGATCGTGGTGGTGTGTTGGGAGCCATGGAAACCATGTATCAAAGGAGCAAAATACAATCAGAATCTTTGCTTTACGAGAGTTTGAAACACAGTGGAGAGTTGCCAATTGTTGGTGTAAATACATTTTTAAGCTCAAAAGGTTCTCCTACAGTTCAGCCTAAAGAAGTTATTCGTTCCGATGAGGAGGAGAAAATTAATCAGGTGAATTTTAAAGAGTTAGTGCAGGCTAATCAGAAAGAAAAGGCGGTGAAAGCATTAGAAGGCTTGAAAGAGACCGCCTTGAAGAATGAAAATGTATTTGCCTCTTTAATGGAGGTTTGCAAATTCTGCACCTTAGGTCAGATAACCAATGCATTATATGAGGTTGGAGGTCAGTACAGACGAAATATGTAGAAACAAAGATTTGAGATAATAGATATTAGAAATGAGATTTTAAAAGAAGTTAAGTTTGTCTCAGATCTCAAATCTAACATCTAAATTCTTTAAATAATTAAGAATAAAAGATCTGTTTAAACGGAAGTAAAAATAATAAAGCTTTGAATCAAATAGAATCAAAAATAAACGTAAACTCTTCGGATTTCTTGGATAATAAGAAGTCTTACGAGAAATTGATGGAAGAGTACCACCATCGGTTAAAATCAATATTGCACGGCGTTGATGAAAAAGCCAAAGAGCGTCATTTAAAGCGAGGGAAGTTGCTAGTGAGAGATCGAATTGAGCTTTTATTGGATAAAAACACTCCTTTTTTGGAACTCTCAGCAATGGCTGCCTGCGATCAATACGAAAATCAATTTCCTTCAGCTGGTATTGTAACTGGTATTGGAGTAATTCACGGCAGAGAATGTGTAATTGTTGCCAACGATGCAACCGTAAAAGGTGGAACATACATTAAGGAAACCATTAAGAAGCACATTCGTGCGCAGGAGATTGCTCTGGAGAATCATTTGCCTTGTATCTATATGGTCGATTCGGGAGGTGTTTTTCTTCCTGAACAATCGAAGGTGTTTCCTGATAAGTATGATTTTGGACGGTTTTTCTTCAATCAATCAAAAATGTCGGCAAAAGGAATTCCTCAAATCTCCATTGTAATGGGATCGTGTACAGCCGGTGGCGCTTACGTGCCGGCCATGAGTGATGAAACCATTATTGTAAGGGGACAAGGAACCATTTTTATTGGCGGGCCTCCATTGGTGAAGGCTGCAACAGGTGAGGATGTTACAGCAGAGGAATTGGGCGGAGCTGAAATGCATACTTCTATTTCCGGAGTAGCAGATCATTTGGCTGAAAATGACAGACATGCAGTTCAAATATGCAGAAACATATTTGAGTCGATGCCTAAAGTGCGGAAATTTGGCTTGGAAAGAGAAGTAGTGAAAGATCCTGCATATCCTGCTGAAGAATTGTACGGATTAGCTCCAATTGATCTGAAAAAGGCCATTGATGCCCGAGAGCTGATAGCCAGAATTGTGGATGGAAGTTCTTTTCAGGAATTTAAAGAGCGTTATGCTCCAACAATCGTGACTGGATTTGCAAAGATTATGGGCTTTCCGGTTGGTATTATAGCCAATAATGGCATTATTTTCTCTGAAACATCGCTTAAAGCGGCACATTTTATTGAATTGTGCTGTTTTCGTAAAATTCCATTGATCTTTCTGCAGAATATTACTGGTTTTATGGTGGGAAAAGAATATGAGTACAAAGGGATTGCCCGTGATGGCGCCAAAATGGTTCATGCGGTTGCAAATGCTCAGGTTCCTAAATTCACGGTAATTGTTGGTGGCTCTTTTGGAGCTGGAAACTACGCTATGGCAGGACGAGCTTATGAACCCCGATTGTTGTTTATGTGGCCCAATGCCAAAATTTCGGTGATGGGTGGTGAACAGGCGGCTGGCGTTTTGGTACAGGTAAAGGAACAACAACTTCACAAAAGCGGGAAGGAATTCCCAATTGAAGAGCAAAACAAATTGAAAGACAGCATTTTAGAAAAGTATGAGGAGGAAGGCTCTGCCTATTACAGCACTTCACGCTTGTGGGACGATGGGATTATCGATCCTGCCGACACAAGAAAAGTACTGGCGATGGGAATTGCCGCTTCAGTTAATAAAGAGTTTGGTGAGCCTGATTTTGGGGTGTTTAGAATGTAATTGAATTTTTTAAGTCCTCTTTATGGGATTTAGGGGTAAATAAAAAGAAAATGAAAGAATTTCAAACTATAGAATTTAGCATTAAAAATAAAATTGGAACGATTAGCTTGAATCGTCCTGAGATACACAATGCCTTTAATGAGGTGATGATTGGCGAAATCATTGATTGTTTCGAAGAAATTGAGAAGATGAATTACGACAGTATTCGGGTTGTGATTATGAAAGGAAAAGGAAAATCATTTTGCGCCGGGGCAGATCTGAAATGGATGAAAGGCGTTGCTAATTATTCTTATCAGGAAAACTATTTGGAGAGTTATAAGCTGTCAATGTGCTTCAATGCTGTTTATTCCTGTAAGTTTCCCACGATTGCTTTGGTTCATGGTGCTGCTATTGGTGGTGCAAATGGCTTATTGGCGGCCTGCGATTTTGTTCTGGCACATAAGAATACCGTTTTCTCATTAAGCGAAGTGAAAATCGGCATTGTTCCGGCTTGTATTTCTCCTTACGTGATGAAACGGGTTGGTGAATTCAAATCGAAAGAGTTGATGCTTACCGGAATAAGATTTGATGGGAAAGAGGCGCAGGAAGCGGGCTTGGTAAATTGGTCGTTTGGTGAAAAGAAGCTAAGAGAAAAATTAGAGGATCTGATATCAAAGCTAAAATCGAGTGGACCTATAGCAGTTTCTACTTGCAAGCAATTGCTTTACGATGTTGAGAATGTATGGAATCATGAAGAGGCGATGGAGAATACAGCTAAAATGATTGCTGAATTACGTCAATCGGCTGAAGGTCAGGAAGGAATGAATTCATTTTTAGAGAAACGGAAACCTAACTGGGTAATTGAGAATTAATAATTCTTAATCACTAATTGAATTAGAATGTACTACAAAAGACTATTAATAGCGAATCGTGGCGAAATTGCCCTTAGAATTATGCGAACAGCAAAAGATTTGGGCATACATACCATTGCCTTATATTCTGAACTCGATCGGCAGGCAGAGCATGTTTTGCAGGCCGACGAGGCATATCCTTTAAGGGGAAATAATTTACAGGAAACATATCTGAATTTAAATCAGATTATTGAAATTGCACGAAAAGCAAAAGCGGATGCTATTCATCCGGGCTATGGATTTTTAGCTGAAAATGCTGTTTTTTCTCAATTATGTGTCGATAGTGGAATTGATTTTGTTGGTCCTGATGCTGATGCTATCCTGTTAATGGGGAATAAGGTAAATGCACGTGAATTTGCCAAATCCATTGGTGTTCCGGTTTTGGAAGGTGTTGTTGGAGACTCAGTGAAATTGATAGAAGAAGCGGGAAAAATGCAGTTTCCACTCTTGATTAAAGCTGCTGCAGGTGGCGGTGGCAAGGGAATGCGGATCGTTCATAAAGAAGAAGACTTGCAAGCTGCTTTGGAGTCGACATCGCGCGAAGCAACAAGCTATTTTGGCGATGGCACCGTTTTAATCGAAAGATACATACAAAATCCGCGGCATATTGAAGTTCAGATTTTAGCTGATCAGCATGGAAATGTGGTACATTTATTTGAGCGGGAATGCTCGATACAGCGACGCTTCCAAAAAGTGATTGAGGAAGCTCCTTCGCCAACTTTAACGCATGAATTGAGGAAGGAAATGGGCAATATGGCTGTTTTTTTGGCTCAGGAAATGAACTACACCAATGCAGGAACAGTTGAATTTTTGGTTGACGAGGATTTGAATTACTACTTTCTGGAAATGAACACCAGAATTCAGGTGGAACATCCCGTTACGGAAATGATTACAGGAATTGATTTGGTGGAAAAACAATTGTCGATAGCCTCAGGGCGAAAGCTAAAGTTGAGACAGGAAGATATTCATATGAAAGGTCACGCCATTGAAGCCAGAGTTTATGCGGAAGATCCTGAAAATGAGTTTATCCCATCTCCTGGAGAAATTAGTTTTTACAAAGCACCAAAATTGTTTGATGGTCGGTTGCGTCTGGATTCTGCTATAGTTGGGTCATGCACAATTCATTCCGATTACGATCCAATGATCGCGAAATTAGTTGTATGGGACGAAAACAGGGATCTGGCCATTGAAGGATTGCATCATGCCTTGCACAATTACGAGATACATGGAATTAAGAATAACATCATGTATTTGCATACATTGTTGAATACTGATCATTTCAAGCAAAATAAAATTTCAACACATTTTTGTCAGAACCATAATGATGAGTTGATGCGAAAAATGCAGGAAGATAAACTTGAAATACCTGCTGCTCTTTTCCAAATCAGTTTCGCTTTGTTTGAATTGAAAAGGAAGAAGGTCAATTCAATTTGGGAAGAAATTGGTTATTGGAGACAGCAGGGAATAAAACTTAGAATTGTAGATAAAGAAGTACTTGATATTGAAATAATCAGTATAGATCCATATGAAATAAAAATTAGTGGTGAATTTTATGTAGTTGAAAATGTGAATATTGAAGATAATCAATTGATGCTGGAGTTTAATAGTGTCAGATATCTGTTTTATCAATCGAAAAATGCTGAAGGAAAGAGCTTTGTGAGTTGTCAGGGGATTGTTCGTGAACTGATGAGATGGTCGGAGATTCAATCCAATATAGCAGATGTCGGGGGTTCTGATCGGAAGGAATCTGATGGAAGTATTTTATCGCCGATGCCGGGCAGAGTTGTGAAAATTGAAGTTAATAAGGGACAGAAGGTGGCTAAAGGCGAAGTCTTGATTATTGTGGAAGCAATGAAAATGGAGAACAGTATTTTGGCTCCGTTTCACGGGAAAGTTGAGAACGTATTAGTTTCTGAAGGAGATCAGGTTAAGAATAGAACAGAATTGATAAAGTTAATGATGGATTAAACCGATCAGGTTATATATTGACCTGAAAACTAAGTATATATTATTTTGAATTTAACGCCAAATCAAAAAATATGAAGGATAAAATCAGAATTGCAAATGCCGGTGGTTTCTGGGGCGATGACCTTGGAGTACTAAGAAGACAGTTGGAAGGTGGAGATGTGGATTACATATCTTCTGATTTTTTAGCAGAAGTAACGATGAGTATTCTTCGTAAACAACAGTTAAAAGACGAATCATTAGGCTATGTCACTGATTTTGTGGATCAGATTGTGGATGTGGCTGACTTGATGAAAGAGAAAGGTGTTAGAATGATTACAAATGCCGGAGGAATTAATCCAATCGGTTGTGCCCGTAAAATTCTCACGGAACTCAAAAAGAAAGGGATTTCCATTAAAATAGCAGTAGTTGAAGGTGATAATATCATTGAACGGATAGATGAATTTTATCCTTCCAAAGCTAATTTTAAGAACATGGATACCGGAGATGATTTTAAGGATATCTTCGAGAACATACAAAGTGCGAATATTTATTTGGGTGTACCACCTTTATTAAAAGCTTTGGAAAGCGGAGCTGATTTAATATTGGCTGGTAGGGTCACCGATACCTCTGTTACCATGGCGCCAATGATCTATGAATTGGGCTGGAAACTGGATGATTGGGATAAATTGGCGGCAGGTTTGGTGGCTGGTCATATTATCGAATGTGGAGCGCAATCAACGGGAGGAAATTTTACCGATTGGCAAAAAGTAAAACGCTGGGATAACATGGGATATCCGATTGTTGAAATGAATAAAAATGGTGGGTTTACTGTCTATAAACATGAGAATACAGGCGGTTTAATTAGTATCAATACAATTCGCGAGCAATTGGTATACGAAATGGGTAATCCGGCTCAATATATCAGTCCCGATGTTGTTGCCGATTTTAGTCAATTAGTGCTGGAAAAGCAAGGTGAAAATAGAGTGTTGGTGAAGAATGCAAAAGGTCATCCATCTACGCCGTATTTAAAAGTTTCGATGGCGTTTGAAGATGGATATAAAGCAACCAGCTCGATTGTTATCAGCGGAGGAAAAGTTTTAATTAAAGCACAAGAGTTTGAAAAAATATTTTGGGAGCGTTTAAAGCATACTTATCTAAAGAAAAATACTGAATTTGTTGGATACAATGCCTGTCATCAGCATTTGGCTGAAGATATTGATCCCAATGAAATATTACTGCGCTTATCTGTTTATGATACTGATGTATCAAAAATCAAAGACTTTTCCATGAGTATTGCTCCGCTGATTTTAAGCGGACCTCCGGGAGTTGCCGTAACAGGTGGCAGGGCAAGAATGCAGCAGGTAATTACATATTGGCCTACTTTAATCCCAAAAACATGTATTTCTTCAATAGTATATGTTTTAAATGAAGATGGAGAGATTAAAGAAACATCAGAAATACCTTCTGTTTTAGGAAATGAACAGGAAATAATAACTGTACAATCATCGAATTCTTATCAGGAGAATGTGAAAAAAAAGGAAGGCGTAAAAATGTGTGCTGTTCCATTTCGGGAAATTTGTCTGGCCCGTTCCGGCGATAAAGGAGATACCGTAAATATTGGTGTACTGGCTCGATCTAAAGCAGTATATGAATTCTTAAAAACGGAATTAACTTCAGAAAGAATTACCGATATGTTTTTCGGCTTATCAAAAGGAAAAGTCACAAGATTCGAAATTGACAATTTATTGGCATTAAATTTTTTATTGGACGAAGCTCTGGACGGTGGAGGAACAAAATCATTAATGATTGATGCTCAGGGGAAAACATTTGCATCGGCACTGCTGAATCAAGAGATTGTGGTTCCAGAGGATGTCTTGGGCACTATTTTATCTGATTAATTTCAAAAATAAATTTAGAATGGAATTTGCGAAATGATTGATAGTTGCTAACTTAATATTTGTGAATGAGGAAGCCTAAAGATTGAAGTTGCAGGCATATTTCTTCATTCCTGAATTATTAATTACTAATAGAAATATATATGTTTCCATATTTGAATGATGAACATGATACGATAAGAAAGGCTGTTCGGGATTTTGCAGAACGGGATATAAAGCCATTGGCTCAGGAATTGGACGAGAAAGAGGAGTTTTCTATTGAATTAACCCTAAAAATGGGTGAAATGGGATTGTTTGGCATGACACTTCCTGAAAAATATGGAGGACACAATACTGATTATCTGTCTTATATAATTGCAGTTGAGGAAATTGCAAGAGTTGATGGCTCGCATGCAGCCACACTTGCAGCTCATAATTCGCTGGGAATAGGTCCATTGTATGAATTTGGCAGTGAAGAGCAAAAATTAAAATACCTGCCGGGACTTTGTTCCGGAAAAGAGTTGTGGGCTTTTGGATTAACTGAACCAGACGCTGGTTCCGATTCCCGGGGATCAAAAACATATGCCAAAGACACAGGTGATAGTTGGGTAATTAATGGATCGAAAATATTCATCACAAATGGATCAACTCCTTTATGTTCGGGTGTTACAGTACAGACAGTAACCGAAATTAAGGGTAAGGAGAAAGAATTTACCACCTTTATTGTCGAAAAAGGAACACCGGGTTGGAAATCCAAAGCCATGCACGGGAAAATGATGTGGAGGGCTTCGGATACCTCAGAAATGTTCTTTGATAACTGTTGTATTCCAAAAGATAATTTATTGGGCAAGCGTGGTATGGGATCTAAGGTGATGTTAAAAACTTTGGATTCAGGAAGGCTATCCATTGCAGCAATGGGACTTGGCTGTGCACAGGGTGCATATGAATTGGCTCTTGCATATGCAAAAGAGAGAAAACAATTTGGAAAAACACTTTCGAAATTTCAAGCTATTTCTTTTAAACTAGCTGATATGGCATTGAAAATTGAGTTGGCGAGAAACCTGTTGTACAAAGCATGCTGGTTGAAAGATACGGGGAAGGAATATGGAAAAGAAGCAGCCATGGCTAAATTGTATTGTTCAGAAATTGCAAAGGAAGTTGCCGACGAAGCAGTTCAAATTCATGGTGGATATGGTTTAATGAAAGATTATCCGGTAGAAAGGTTTTATCGCGATCAGCGTCTTCTTCAAATTGGAGAAGGAACATCTGAAATTCAAAGATTGGTTATTTCAAGGTATATTGGATGTTGAGACCTATCGCAAAGGAATGCATGCAAACTAAATAGAGTATAAGACGAATAGCAGACACAATTGTCTCCAACTTTAAATCATATAACAACACTAATATTAACACTATGAGTAGAGAACTGATACTTGCCTTAAATCCGCGAATGCAATTTACACGAATAGCTGTTTATCGGATGAATTCTCCGGTTTTTTTAAAGAAAATTAACCATAAGCCAGAGGAGATTGATGATTTTAAATGCTTTTGCGATCAAACAAAATTCCGGGCAAAGGTGATTATGGATGAGTTAAAGGCCAATGATATTTCTATTGATGAAATAAAAGTCGTAATTGGCAGAGGAGGACTTATCAAGCCTGTAAAATCAGGCGTTTATCGCGTTAATGAGGCAATGATTAAAGACCTTTCGAATTGTGAGTTCGGCAATGACGTTGTGAATCTTAGCGGATTACTCGCCTATACTATTTCGGAACAAATTGATGGTGCAGAAGCTTTTGTTGCCGACCCTGTTGTGGTTGATGAATTAGAAGATATAGCAAGAATAACAGGTCGCCCTGAGTTTAAAAAGCGTTCTATTTTTCATGCTTTAGATCAGAAAACGAGTGCAAGAAAATATGCTCAGAGTATTTATAAGAAATATGAAGAATTGAATCTGATTATTGCTCACTTAGGTGGAGGAATCAGTATCGGAGCTCATAAAAAGGGGAGAGTAGTAGATTCAAATCAGGCATACGATGGTGATGGGCCGTTTTCACCGATTAGAAGTGGAAGTTTGCCTATGGGAGAGATGATTCAAATGTGTTTTTCAGGAAAATACACTCAGGAAGAGATGATGAAAATGCAGACAGGTGAAGGTGGTTTGTATGCTTATTTTAATACTCACAGCGGATATGATGTTTGTAGGATGAGAGATGCAGGTGATTCTAAAGCCAAGGAGGTATTATCGGCAATGGCCTATCAAGTAGCTAAATCAATAGGTTCAATGTATCCTGTATTTGGCGCTGAAGCTGTTGATGCTATAATTATAACAGGTGGTTTGGCTAAAGATGAAACATTGGTGAAAGAAATAAGAGGAAGAGTTGAAAAAATTGCCTCAGTTACTATCTACCCTGGAGCAGAAGTACTAAGTGCACTTAGTGATTATGGTAGAATGATTTTGAGAAATGAGACAGAAATATTAGAATACTAGAAGAATTTATTTTAATTTATAATCAATAAAAATCAGTTTCGGCTGATTTTTTTATGCCTGAAACAAAATGAATTCCTTGTTTTTGTTCAATTGATTGTTGTTATTGTCCTGTATGTTAGATTGTTGTGTGTGTTGACGATAAAAATCGCCCCTTGAATGATAAATGTCGATTTAAAAACCAAATTCCTCGTTTTTTAAACAAAACAAACCTCTTTCCTGTAGTTTATAAATCTCGCCAGCCATTTATTGATAAGGCATTTGCATTCATATATATTTAAAAAGTATAAGGAGATGAACTCTTTGTGTCAAAAATGGAACTACTAAATTTAATCTTATATTTTTTATTATGAAGAAAACTCGCTCATTTTTTCAATTTGTAGGAATTGGAGTTTTTGCAATTTCTCTGTTAATAGCTGGTTGTACAAAAGAAGGACCTATGGGACCAGCAGGTGCTGATGGCACAAATGGAATTGATGGAACCGATGGAAATTCAACTTGTTTAGACTGCCACTCAGGAGATACTAAAGCAACTATTGAAGCACAATTTGCTATGTCTGTTCACAGCAGTGGTATCAATGCAGTTGATTATGCCGGAGGAAATGCTTCTTGCGCACGCTGTCATTCGCATCAAGGTTTTGTGCAGTATGCCAATACCGGTACTGTTGCAGGAACTATAACAAACCCAACAGCATGGGAATGTGCTACCTGTCATGGGTTACATGAATCATTTGAAGCAAAAGATTATGCTTTAAGACTAAAAGATCCTGTACACCCAATATTCGATCCTGCAATAACAATGGATTTAGGAGGAAATTCGAATTTATGTGCGAATTGTCATCAGTCTAGAAGAGCTGAGCCTATTATTGACAAACCAGGTGATACATACAAAATTACCAGTACTCATTACGGACCTCACCACGGAGCACAAGCAAATGTTGTTGCAGGTGTTGGTTTTGCTGAAATTGAAGGTTCTGTTGCTTATCCTGCTGCTGGTTCTGCTACTCACTTAGCTCAAGCTTCTTGTACTGGTTGTCATATGGCTGAATTTGATAATGATGAAGATCAAGGTGGACATACATATAATCCATCTCTTTTAGCATGTAATACATGTCACGGTGTTACTGAAACAGATTTTAATTATGGAGGAGTACAATCAATTGTTGAAGGTCAACTTGAAACACTAAGAGACGAATTAGTTCGCTTAGGTGTTGTAGTTTGGGTTGAAGCTGATGCTGCTTATGAGCCTGTTGTTGGAACTTATCCTATGGTTCAGGCACGTGCATTCTTTAACTGGGCTGGATTAGAAGAAGATCGTAGTTTAGGAGTACACAATCCAAAATATGTGAAAGCTTTATTACAAAATTCTATTGAAGCTTTAGAAGCTGAGCCTACTCCAGGAATCTAGATTTTTTCAAAAAACATATACATTATAAAAAGTTGCTCATCTGAAAAGATTGAGCAACTTTTTTTATGCAACAAAAGCAGTTGTAATTTTAAGAGGGATTTGCTGTGAAAGGATACATTATAGACAAGAAACTGTTTATAAAGTAAAGTTCTGAAAATGGTTAACTCATTTTATTAAATTATATTGAACCAGTTGAGATTCTTCAACCGTTTTTTTTTGCCCAATTTTTAGATACTTCCACCTGAATTTACATGTAAGCCTGATAAGGAGCTAAATATTGAATTGAAGAGTTAACCAAACTCGATTATACCCAATTGTTGGAAAATGATCAGATGACTTATGAAGGTAAGGATCTAAATTTACTCATTAAATTTCACTTCGTTCATGATTGAGCTGGCATTATCTGTGCAGATTTATCTATAAATTGGAATCTCGCCTAATGATGCAGAAAGTATGTTCACAAAAAAAAACCGAACCCAATGGATCCGGTTTGTTATTTAAGGTGTTGATTTTAATGCCAACCTGTTATCATACTTTTAAAATTACTGCTAATAGAACTTCCTATCGTACAAACATACAAATGAATAAACAAAAACAGAGATAAAATAAAACCAATAATCACATGTACAATTGCCGTTAATAATAAGCCGCTGAATCCAAATACTTGAGGAACAATAATTTCAGGAAACAACATAGCAGCACCACTGGCAATAATAATAGGAAATCCAACATACATGGCGGTAGAGTATATAAAACGCTGCATTGGATTAAATTTATTTTCAGCCGATATTGGGTAGGGTGCATCCTGTTTTTTAAACATTCCAAAAAGGTAGTATACCGATTGGTTGAAGATTCTGGTCAATAATCCTTTAGTTTTCATTTTGTATTGTTTTCCGTTTGATGTAAACAGATTCCCAATAAAAAAAAGAAGGTAATTCAGACTTATGAGAATGCCGCAAAGGTTATGAAGCTCAACAGATCGTTCAAAGGAAATTAACAAGGGATTCTCAGGATTTGAATATTGCATACTAACTCCAGTAACCAAAAGGGTAATAAAAAGTATTGCATTCATCCAGTGCCAAATACGAATCCAAATTGGATATAAATAAAGTTTTTCGCTAGCCATATTATTTACGTTTAAAGATTCTGAAAAGGGTGTGAATGAAAATTCCTGATAGTACCAATCCAAAAATAATTACACTTAATATATTCAAATACTTATTACGGTTCGCACCTATAACGTACGATTCATTTATAATTACCGCGTTAATGAAACCATTGCTTTTGCGGGATTCCATACTTTTGTATTTGTACAGACTGGCCATCAAACGTGAGTTTTCAGAATGACATTTAGTGCATTCCCGAATAGCATTCTCTTTTGGCATAACAACGTGGCTTATCAGCAGGCTGTCATTTAGTTGTGTATGACACTCAATGCATCTAACATTCTTAAAATGAAGTTCTTGGTTTGGCAACCAGCTGTGTGTTTTAAGAATATTGATGTTTTCCCTTTCGGTAAGTAATTCAAATTGACTTATATCAGCATGACATTTTAAACAAATATTATTGTCGTAAGTAACTGTTTCTGAAATTTTACCACCTTTGCTTGCCTGTGTTTTGTACGAATGTGGATTATGACAGCTCCAGCAGTTGAAGGCATCAGGTGCCCGATTGTAATGCATACTCTCATAAAACGCTTCTTCAATCTCATCAAAATGAAATTTAGCATACTCAGGATCACCACCATGGCAATCATTACATGCATACATAAGTCCCATTCGTAAATTTCCAGCATGAGGAAATGATTCATATTCAGGTGAATGGCAGTCGGTGCACTTGAACATTCCATGGTTTGATTGAGCAAAAGCGATTGTGTCAATAAATCTATTGTTACACATTGCCTCTTTTATCTCAAGGCCAAAATCTTCATTCATATATTTGAATGTGTGATTTCCATGACATTTAAGGCATTTTTGGTTTTTGTTGCTGCCAGACTGATTTTTTTCATTTGTTTCCTGCCCGAAACCAAGAGAAACAGTGCAAAGGAAACTTACAATCAGAATAATATATTTAAAATTGCTTAGATTCATGCTCAGGTTATTAGGTGTTGCAATTTGGCTGTATTAAAGTTTCAGAAAAAAAGGGTATAATTATATATACCCTTTTAATTGTGTGAATTTTTACTATTTTTTAAATGTACGCATGTAGTTTACAAGTGCCCATCTTTCTTTTTTACTAGGAATTTTAGTCTCGTAGTTAGGCATCTCATCTCTTCCGAAGATAGCTTTGTACATGATCTCACCATCAGATTGACCTTGGAACTCAGCACCTGAAAAATCGCCAGGGAATGTTTTTAGACGTGCCGCTTTTGGTCCGTCTCCTAATCCTGCATTACCATGGCATGAACGACAATGCTTCATGTAAACCATTTTTCCTGTGTTCACACTAGCTTTATCATTAGCCAATGGGTTTTCCATGCTTTTATATTCTGCAGGCACTTTCCAGGCTTCAGCTTTTTTCTGTTGTGCGGTAAATGCAAATCCAACAACCGCAATTGCGATAAGGATAAAAAATTTCATCTTTTTCATAATTAATTTCTTTTAATTAAGGAGAATGAACTAGAATCTTACTAAGATATTGAACCCTACAAGAAAGTCGCCGTCTCCAATTTTATTTTTATTGTATAAAATGTTCCTTTGCGGAGTAATTCCCTCATAGTTCGACATAAACACCTGGAACACATGAGTACTAGTACCAATTTCCATACCAAAAGTTAAGTTGGCTTCAGGATCGGTTTGATCTGAATTGGTAAATTCTCTCATATCATCAATGTTTAAAGGCTGATCATATTCAAAAAACACAGACATTGAAGGTGTAACTTTAGCTCTGCCAGAAAGGGTAATTGCTACCTTATCGTGTTCAACCAAAGAATCAGTTTTATTAAAATGAGTAAAACTAGGAGCTAATTGCAACGAGATATTCTCATTAAATTTGTGTGCTACTATTAACTGAGAAAAATATCCCAATCTATCCGAGAATGCATAGTCATTACCAAAAACAACTTTATCTTGAGAATTAATAGATAGATTTCCGTATAATGCTACAGAAACTGGAATAGAATTGGATTCGGTTTGTGTAAAAATTCTATATTTTCCATGGAATTCCTGCAATTTATAGTCCTTAGTATATCCGTAGCCCAACATGAATTTTTCTGTAATACCATAGTTTACCCCCATGCGAATGTTTGAGGAAGCATAAATACCAAAAACGTCTTCCAATCCATTCTCTACTAATCCGAAACGGTGTTGAATATGTAATTCAAATTCGCCGGCAAATGGAGTTACTGTAGTTTGAGTTTCTCCAAGAAGTCCAGACTCAAAAGTACCGGTAACAGGATCGTTTGCAAATTCATCTTCCTGAGCAAAGCAGTTTTGTGATGCGCTCAGGACGACAGCAAGAAACAAAAAGAATGGGAACATCCATGAAAAAGTCATTTTCATAAATTTTTGAATTGAATATTTAGATCTTATCATAGTGTATAGTTTTAATTGTCGTTAGCACCTCGGGTTATCCACTCAAGAATTAATTGTTTTTCAGTTGCTGAAGCTCGGGTACTGTGAGATCCTGATTGTAATTGTGTATACAATTCGCTGGAGCCTGGAAGATCAACATTGATATAACCTCCGTTTGTTAATGCATTAAATGCATTGGATGCTCTTAAATCCGGATTAATTCCACCATCATGACAGTTGATACAATTAGAAGTGAATATGGGCACGATATCCGCACTAAACGAGATTTCCTGATCTGGTGGGATTACGATTTTATCCACTTGAATGGTATCGTATTCGCACGAAACAAAACACAGAGTTGTTAGGAAAACCAGTAAAAGACTTACTAAGTTGTTCTTTTGCATAGTATTGAGATTTTAAATTTAAGTACTAATTAGTGATTAAAGAGATTAAACCATTTACACTAAAGATAGATATTTGCCTTTACCGCAATAGGTTTGATACACCGAGATTTATTTTATGAAAAAAAGGAATTTGTCTAATACAAATCGACATTTATCAGTCTTTTACTAGGCTTATCTCAGTCTTTTTTTTATATTTAATAGTTGCTAGAAAAAAAACAAATTTTCTGTAGCTGTTGCAAAGCAATTTTTATTTGAAATTCACTATTTGTTTTTGGGAAATTTTCTGATAGATTTGATAACTAACTACTAATTTGTACCCTATATCTCTAAACTACTATGGCTAAATTTTCAAAATCGGATAATTGCAAAAATTGCCTCGATTGCAATATGCGAATACCGATGTTAAGTACTCTTTCCCGCCCCGAACTAATTGAATTGAATGAGAATAGATTTGAAGTAAAGTTTAAGGCTGGTGAAACAATCTTTAAACAAGGTACCTCTGCAACTCATCTATTAATTTTAACAACAGGTTTGGCAAAATTATATGTGGAAGGTGTTCAGGATAAACAGTTGATAATTAGAATTATTAAGCCTTGGGAAATTATTGGGCAGGCATCTTTGTATTTTGATAACAGACATCATTATTCAATTGCAGCACTTGATAATACCACAGCTTGTTTTATAGAAATAAGTGCTTTTAAAAAAGCAATTCAGACAAATCCTCTCTTTGCCGAGGAATTCATTAAGAATTGCACTCAAAAAGGAATTTTTTCCTTTGAAAAAATGGTGAGTTTGTCACAAAAGCAGATGCATGGCCGCATAGCCGATGGACTTATTTATCTTTCTGGTAAAGTGTATGAAAATCTGAACTTTGATTTGCATCTTTCAAGACAAGATGTTGCGGATCTTACCGGTATGTCGAAGGATAGTGCGATTAGAATTCTAAAAGAATTTCATAATGAAGGCATTATTGAACTGGATGGCAGAAAACTGAAAATATTAAATTACGGACAACTGGAGCGAATTAGCGAAACAGGTTGAAAATACAATAAAAACGAGAGGATATTTCCTCTCGTTTTTATTGTACAAGAAGTTCATCAAGATTTCGTTCGATTACTTTTCGATTCAGATTTTTTCCAATTATTACAATCTTACTTTCCTTTATCTCATCTTTTTCCCATGTTCTTCCAACGGTTGCTTGTATTTGAGTATGTACAGATTGTAGTATAATTCGTTTGTCAACACCTTCCAGATATAGAATTCCTTTAATTCGGTAGATACTTTCCTGATTAAATTTCAGAAACGCATCCAGCCACATCCCTAATTTCATTTGATCCATTGGAATTGAAGAGGTGTAGCACATGTTTTCAATTCCATGCGTTATTTTATTTGGGGGACTAGCGTTTGCTTCAAGTCCTAAAACAAATTGGTAAACCTTTGCAGGATCATAAGAGAAGGAATCAAGTAAATTTTTGTTTGCCGGTTGCGCAAATACACATTCTTCAATTCTGGCAAACTTGTTAATCCTTTCAACCTCTGTTTTAACCGCATTTGTCTTTTCACGACCAGCTATATCCGTTTTATTTATTAATATTTGGTCCGATATTGCAATTTGTTTGGTTAGAACAACTTCCTTCTCTAGAATATCAGATGCATTTTCGGCATCAACCAGACAAATTACGGCGTCCAATTCAAATTCTTTTTTTATGAACGGATCAGTAATAAATGAAGCTAAAATACTACCTGGATCCGCAATTCCGGTAGTTTCTATAAGAAGGTGATTGAATTGATGATTTGATTGAATCAGGTTTTTTAAAACAACATACAATTCATCATTCAAACTGCAGCAAATACAACCATTACTTAATTCAAAAATGTTTTCGTTTTTAACGTTGGCAACTAATTCAGAATCAATGTTTACTTCACCAAATTCATTTTCTATAACGGCGAATTTTTTATTAGGATAGCTTGATATTAAGTGATTAAGCAGACTGGTTTTTCCTGCACCTAAGAAACCGGTAATTACAGTAACTGGAATTTTTGACATAATCATATTCATTTAAAACTTTTCCCAATGAACAATTTCATCTAATGATTTCCTTATCTTTTGAGGAGGTATCCTGTCCGATGGATATCCTAAAGATAAAATTGCAACCGGCTCAATATAATCAGGCAAATTGAAAAAATCTATGCATTTTTGAATGTGAAAATTGCAGATCCAACAAGTTCCCAAGCCAAGTTCTGTTGCCTGAAGAGTCATGTGATCGATGGCAATCGCAGCATCAATATCACAATGATCTTTACCATCTTCACTTCGTTTCCATGATTGGGTGTGATCACCGCAAATTAGGATGTAAACAGGAGCTTCTTTAAACCATTCACGATGATAAATTTCGGAGAATTTTTTGTGATTCTCAGTCTCCCTAACAACAATAAAATGCCGGGGTTGACTGTTCACTGCTGAAGGTGCAATTTGTCCGGCCTCTAATATTTTAATCAATTTTTCTTGTTCTATCTCTTTCGATTGATAGGAGCGAACTGAATATCGTTTCTGGCTAAGATCTTTAAAATTCATTTCTTCATTTATTAATGCCTGCTCTAATACTTTGTACAAAATTGTGAAATTAATAAGACATGATGCTCATAATTTTTCATTTTGTTTGGCATGTTGGTTTTGTTCTGTGCCATTCACAACATTTTTGTACCTTTGGCAATCATTTTTTAGAGGAGAATATAGATGACGAAAGAGCTAAAGAAAAATATCATGTTCCAATATCTGATGTTATTGGTAATAGCTGCCACGGCGGGACATCAGGGGTGGAGAACCTTATTTAATAATTTCGCAGTAGAGGAAGTTGGCATTAATGGATTTCAGGTTGGTGTCATTCAATCGGTAAGAGAAATCCCTGGCTTTTTGGCTCTTTTAGTTGTGTATTTATTGTTGGTAATTAAAGAACATCGTTTGTCGGCATTATCAGTTTTAATTGTTGGTTTGGGAGTTGCTTTAACTGGTTTTTTCCCTTCGTTTTTAGGCTTAATAATTACAACAGTTATCATGTCTGTGGGATTTCATTATTTCGAGACAACAAATAAATCCCTGACACTGCAGTATTTTACGATTGAGCAGGCACCTGTTGTATTTGCTAAGCAAAGAAGTTGGTCAGCCATAGCAAATATTAGTATGGGGGCTTTTGTTTATGGAATTGCACATTTCATTTCAATAGAAGCGAGCTTTATCTTAATTGGTGCCGTTGTTTTTTGTCTTGGCATTTGGGCATTTTTCTGGGATCCGGCAGATAAAAATATTCCTCTTCAAAATAAGGGGATGGTTGTAAGAAAAAGATACTGGCTTTTTTATGTTTTGAATTTTTTGAGTGGCGCCCGGCGTCAGATTTTTGTTGTGTTTGCTGTTTTTATGCTGGTGCAGAAGTATCATTATACAGTTCAGGATGTAGCAATTCTATTTGTAATAAATAACGTTATAGCCTATTTTGTTTCTCCTATGATTGCAAAAGGAATCAATCGATACGGAGAACGAAAAATGTTATCACTGGAATATATTGGATTGGTTTTCGTCTTTTTAGGATATGCTTATATTGAAAATGCTCTTATTGTAGCCGGATTATATATTTTGGATCATATCTTTTTCGGTTTTTCGATGGGAATCAATACGTATTTCCATAAAACAGGCGATGCAAAAGATATTGCGCCATCAATGGCGGTGGGTTTTACAATTAACCACATATCTGCTGTTGTTATACCAGTTGTTGGAGGTTTGTTATGGATGGTAAACTGGAGAATTCCGTTTGTATTTGGTGCCATTCTTTGTCTTGTATCACTTGGATTTGTTCAAACAATAAGAACAAATACTAAAATTTAATTATGAAGGAAAAAGAAAAAATATATCAGTCTCTTATTGAGATGTACAATCATGGGATTCAATCGAAAGACCCAAAAAAAATTCGTGAATTCTTAAATGACAATTCTGTTGATCTTCTAAAAGAAGAAGCTCGGTTTTATTTGGAAATTCTTCAATTACGTGCGGCTTCATTTTCTCTGTTTGGAGAATTAAATGAGGCCGGAGAAGAGTATCGTAAGGGATATTTATCTTGTTCGACAAGTGGCAAGTGGGTGTATGGTCTGAATTGGGCTTTGCAGTTTATGGCAGAATTTTCGTTTAAGCGCGGGAAGGAGAAAATTCACGAATCAATGAACAATGGAATTAAAGTTCTGGATCAGGCTTTAATTGATTTACCGTTCGATAAATACCGCGACTTTTATTATTTGTGTCTTTCGAATGTGAAAGCATTTATGCTTTTAAATTCTGATAGAAGAGAAGAAGGATTAGGAGTTTATACCGATTGTAAATTTATACCGGTTCCTATTCCTGAATACAATGATAAGGAATCTTTACAGGTTCTTTTTGCTCATTTCACAAAGGGGATTGCTGTTGCCATTGAGTTGAAAAACTATGATTTATTAATGAATCTGATGAAGGTGATCTCCATCGATGATCAAACCTTACAATCTGAAGGGAGTTTGTTCCGGATTTTCTACGAGACTCTGGTAAGTGCCTTCGATATGCGTGCTGAATTTATTACGGAGTTTAATGCGATGTTTAAAATAAAGGATGTTTTAGAAAGTACAACTCCTCATTTTGCGAGGTTTTTAGCTTTAATTGGAGAACAGGATCTGGATAAATTAGACCTGTTTTTTCAGGAATCTTATAGTTAGCAACCGATGGAGAATAATTGTTTTTGCGGCAATAATACAGCATACAAAGAATGTTGTGGTGCAATTCATTCCGGCAAACGAAAAGCGGTTACGGCAGAAGATTTAATGCGCAGCAGGTATTCTGCTTTTGTTCTTGCCGATATTGATTACATTTTAGCTACTTATTCATCTGAAACATGTCCTTCCGATCAGAAAGAAGGGATTTTAGAATGGGCTCAGTCGGTTGAATGGCTTGGATTGAAAGTGATTCACACCGAGAAAGGAAAAGAATTTGATTCGGTTGGATGGGTAGAATTTCAGGCCGGTTTTATAGAAAAAGGACAGAAGCAAATTATGCATGAAAAATCCTTTTTTAATAAGGAGAATGGAGTTTGGGTTTATGTTTCCGGGGAATATCCAAAGCTTAACAAGGAGGAAAAAGAGAATCTACCAAATAGAAATGATCTGTGTTTTTGTGGAAGTGGCAAAAAGTTTAAAAAGTGTTGCTTAAAATAACAATGAAATAATAAAATGGCTGTTTTCAATAAAACAGCCATTTCCATTAAAATATATTTCTAATTCTTTCCCATATTCTTCAGTACAGAAAAAGTTTTGTCGATATCAGTATCATTTACAACAAGAGTAAATTCATTTGTGGTTGAGATTACTTCACGAATGTTGATGCCGGCCCATGCGATATTCTTAAGTATAAAATAGTAAAAGCCAAGCTGTTGACTGTTTGTTGAAGGTAATTTTAATGTAACAGATGATAAATCTTCACTTTTACTTACGAGCATTTCAGTACTAAATACTTGTTCTACTTTTTCTCTTAAAGTATTGCTTACAACTAAATTAGATTCGAAAACCCCCTGAACCATAGTGTAGAAAAATTCCTGATTAGGACCAATAGATTTTAACAATTCTGTGTGTTTTTCAATCAGGGTATTTGAGTTTTTATAGGTAAAATCGACTAATTGTGAGCGAACAATAATATCACCTACATTGGTAATAACTTCCTTTAAACCTGGATTGATTTTCACTTCCAGACTTGGAGCTAACCTGTTCAGGGCCATGATTATTGCACCGAGTTTAACCGGCTTTTTTACGCTCTGTTCAACCTGATCCTGAATTTTACGTGCCAATGACGAAATGTTTATTAAACCATCTACCAAAGCTTCTGCCAAAAAGGGTTGTGAGCTAACTATTTTTTCTACAACTTGTGGAATTGTTATCATGAATTGAAGTTTGTGTTGAAAAACCATACAAAGATGTTCAAAAATTAACAGAATGTAGAATTAATGAATAAATTTTCTAAAAATTTCGTTCATTTTATTGTAGAATCTATATTTGCAGCCGTTAACAAAATCTTGCGGATGTCTGCAAGTAATAATCAAGGAGTATATATAAATGAGAAAAGCTTGGCAAGGATCTATTGTTGCTATTGTAACACCTTTTAATATTGATGGTAGTATTGATTATACTGCTTTTGATAATTTGATTGATTTTCATTTGAAAAATGAAACTGACGGAATTGTAGTTTGCGGAACCACTGGGGAAGCTGCCACTCTTACTAAAATGGAGTATGCGGAACTAATTAAACATACAGTTGAAAAGGTGAATAAACGAATTCCGGTAATAGCGGGTTCCGGAACAAATTCAACATCCGAAGCAATTGAAAATTCTTGCCTGGCTGAATCTTTGGGTGTTGATGCAATTTTGGTTGTGTCGCCTTATTACAACAAACCAACAAGAAAGGGTTTGAAAGATTATTTCTCTCAAATTTCTACAGCGGTTACTGTTCCAATTATTCTTTATAATGTACCTGGAAGAACCGCCGGCAACATTCCTGCTGATTTGGTTGTGGAATTAGCAACGGAATTTGAAAATATCGTGGGTATCAAAGAGGCATCCGGGAACTTAGAGCAAATGGCTTGTATTTTGAGAGATAAACCATCTGATTTTATGGTTTTTTCGGGCGATGATGCTTTGGCTTTTCAAGCTGTTTGTATGGGAGCAGATGGAGTTATTTCAGTTGTTGCCAATTTAATCCCTAAGGAATTTCATAATTTAATGTTGGCAGCCTCTAAGGGTGATGTGGCTAAATCAAAAGAAATTTATTTTAAATATCTGAGATTAATTCAATTGTGTTTTATCGAGTCGAACCCAATACCTGTGAAAACAGGTTTGGCAATAATGAATAAGTTAAGCGAAGAGTTTAGATCTCCTATGTCTGTAATGATGGATGAAAATAGAATTTTATTGGTAAATGAAATAACCAAATTGAAAATGATTTAAATAGTTAAAACTATTAATTGAATATGGAGCCACTTAAAAAGTGGCTCTTTTGTTTTGGGAAATTATCATTTTTTTTGGTGCTGTATTTTGCTGTGATGTAGTGGAATAAGCTTATCTGGAACTGAGCTTCGCCTTTCGTTTGATAAGGAAAAACAGCTTTGTTTTTAAAAATTACAATGATAAATTGAAACCAATCAGATGATAATAAGTACAAGAGCTTAGAATCACAGTGTTTTTCAATATAGAGAAGATTGCTTAAATTTGAATTCATTTGGCAGGAATGCTTAATGAAAGCGATTATATATTTAAAGAATTTGTTGATAAAATGCTCTGATTATTGCAGCAAAAGTTGTCATTTTATTAATAAATTTAGATGTTATAAATTGATTTAAAGGAAGTTTGCCAAATATGAATAAAGATTTACTCTTTGCCTTAATTCAAAATCCCTACTTAATTCCCGGTATTTATAATTATTGTGATGGTTGGTGTGAAAGATGCAGTTTTACCGGTAATTGTCTTAATTATAAAATGATGGAAGAGGGTGTGCCTGATTTAGATGTTTCTAATACCGATGCTTCTTCAGCAATGGATAATCTGGATGAGATGTTTCAGTTAAGTATGGAGTTGCTGAAGCAAGCAGCAAAGGATTTAGGAATGGAAATGCCTGAACAGGATGAAGATTTTGATGCTGAAGAAGAAGAGAAAAAAGATGACTTGATATTTAAAGGCCAAATAATGAGACAGGCCGATAAATATTCTGAATTGGTAGACCAATGGTTTGCCGAATTTGAAGCACTCCTTTTTGTAGGAAGTGTTAGTCTCAAAGAGTTACTGGACTATAAGGATGAAGAGGAGATGAGTGAAATTGAAAAAACCGTCTTTAATTCTTATGAGATAATTCGCTGGTATCAGTTTATTATCCCAAGCAAGCTCTTTCGCTCACTTAGAAGTAAGACAAATACAGAAGAAACAGGGAATGAATTTTACAAACATGACAGTATTGCATCTGGTAAAGTAGCATTGCTGTCCATTGATGAATCGATTAAGGCCTGGACTTGTTTTATGCAGAAATTTCCTGAAACAGAGGATCGAATGCTGCCATTGTTACTGATACTTTCAGGTTTACGGACTATAGTCGAGAAGGTATTCCCCGAATCAAGAGATTTTATAAGACCAGGTTTCGATATCTAATCAATCCGCAATTGATAGCATCAGATGTTTAAAGCGTTGCATCATATTCAAATGAATTTTAGAAGATAGTTTTTACACCAAATAAGAGAGTATATAACGCAAAAAAAGTCGGTAACCAGCCGACTTTTTTTCTACTCACTTTAAACCTTAATCTACTATATGAAAAAACTACTTTTTGTTCTTTTGTACATTACAAATGTATGCATGAATCAAGTTAATTGGTCTAAACAAGTGTTAAAGAAGATTAAATCTTTAATTTAACCTTATTTTAAGATTAAAAACCATTGGATTATTAGTAGAGATTGTTGGATTTTAAACCAGCATTTAAAGTTTGTTTGTTAAATTTGTTGAAATTCTAAAATCACTAAAATTGAATATCACCATAGTTACCGAATACTCATTATGGTGGGTATTGCCCTTTGCTTTAGTTTCTTTATTACTTATTGTTATGGTTTATTTTTTCAAAAAACCATACCATAAGGATCTTTCCCTGCCCAAAATCTACATTTTAGCTTTTTTGCGGGGGCTTTCTATTTTATTGCTTCTGATACTACTGTTGGAACCAAAAATTAAATATGCTTTAGAAAAAATTGAAAAACCATTATTAGTTTTTGCTCAGGACAATTCAAAGTCTCTTAAATTGAATAATGATTCTTTATTTTATTTGAATGAATACCCTTCTGAAATAGAAAAATTTCTCGAGACTTTGAATTCTGAATTTGAGATTAAGAAAATTAGTTTTGGAAATAAAGTAGAGGAACTATCTAATTATAATTATTCCGAGGCGAATACAAATTTTTCAGATTTGTTTCAATTTTTGAAAAACAATTATGGAAATTTAAATAATGTGCAGGTTCTTCTTGCCAGTGATGGTCTTTACAATAAAGGCGGTAATCCCAGATATGATGTACAAGACTTGAATTTTCCGATTCACACATTACAATTGGGGGACACGGCACGCATCGAGGATGTTTCAGTTATATCAGTTAAAACAAATAAATTAGGTTTTATAAAAAGTAAATTACCCGTTAGAATTGGCGTTAAAGCAACTAATTTAGATTCGGAATCAGTACGATTGAAAATTTACAATGGTTCGGCGAAATTGATTGATGATGAATTTCAGATTAATAACAATTCATTCTTTATCGAAAAAGATTTTTTTATTACTCCGGAAAAAGCAGGTTTACAGAAGTTTAGGGTAGAAGTAATTGCAACAGGAAAGGAACATTCCAGGAGTAATAACCAATACGAGTTTGTGGTTGATGTATTTGATAATCAGAGAAAAATAGCAATTTGTTTTGATAAATATCATCCTGACATAGCAGCTATTCAATCGGCGATTAATGAAAATTTAAATTTTACTGTTGAGTTAATTAATCTTGCACAGAAACAAGCTGATCTTGAGAAATACAATCTGGTAGTTCTGTATCAAATTCCATCTCATCTTAATTCATATTCAGGTTTTTTGCAGCAAATTCAACAAAAGGAAATTCCTGTTCTAATGGTTGTTGGAGGTAATTCGGATATAGAAGCTTTAAATAAGTTGAATTTGGGTGTGAATTTGTTGAGAAATGAAGGTTTATTCTCCGAATCATCTTTTGTTGGAGATGAAGCTTTTAACTTGTTTGATTTAAAGAGATCAAAGATGGAAATTTTTGAGAAAATGCCGCCCTTGTTATCTCCTTTAGTGAATTGTGAATTTACTTCTGAACATCATATTGTTGGATATCAGAGTATTAAATCAGTACAAACGGAAGAACCTCAAATTGTTTTTTCATATACTGATGAACAGAAGATTGCGTGGATTTTTGGTGAGGGAATCTGGCGATGGAAATTGCACTTGTCTCGAATGAATGATTCTCCTGAAGTATTTTTTGATTTGATCAATAAAATGGTGCAGTATTTATCTTTGAAGATTAATCGTAACCAACTGGTGGTTAACTACCCAAAAAATATCTCCGAAGGGGACGAAATTGTATTTGATACTGAGATATACAATAAAAGTTACGAGTTGGTTAATCAGGCGAATTTGGATTTTACCTTGATAAATCAAGCGGGTAAATCTTTCAACTATAATTTTGAAAAACGCTCAGATAAATACCAATTAAGAATAGGTTCTTTGCCAAAAGGCAATTATTCATTTGTTGTTAAAACCCAGGATAGTGAAAATGTTTTGGAGCAAAAGGGACAGTTTATTGTTAGCTTAAACAGTAATGAAGCTAAAAATTTACAGGCCGATCATAAAATACTTTCGCAAATTTCAAGTTTAACAGGAGGTAAGGTGTTTAAACCTGACGAACAAGCGGAAATGAGAACCAGCATTAAAGAAAATGAGCATTCAAAATCTATTTTATCAGAGGAAACGAAATATGGTAATTTAGCTGAGATGCTATTTGTATTAATTATAATTATCATATTAATGATATTGGAATGGTTTTTGAGAAAGTATTGGTTAGGGATTTAAATCTGAAATTGAAAAAAATCAAACGAATTAATCGTAATCAGCAGTAAAATATATGAAACGTCCATGCCAAAATGATTGTGATACACAAGGGGATGATTATTACAGCATGGAAAGTTACATATGGCAATAAAAAACAAATTTAGACATATGAAAAGGATATTTTTAATTGTCACCTCATTATTTTTATTATCATCTTGTCAAACTCTTTCATTGTACAGTTTTCAAGGACTTAATGCACCCAAAGTTTTAATTCCTGCTGATGTGAAAACAATAGGCTTTGTTGATAGAAATACCAGTTTTAAGATTGATACTGTGAGTCAGTATTATCTTATAAATAGTACTCTTTTAACTGATACAACAGATTACTCTACAGATATTTCGACGAATTGCTATTTGGGTTTTACTGAGAACTTATCGGAGTATTTAGCCATGGATTCTATTCCATTTATTCAGTTGGATAAAAAGGAAATATCAGGTGACAGAGATTATACACCAATGAAATGGGAACTTGTTGACAGTATCTGCGAGAGTAATGGATCTGATATTTTAATCTGTTTGGAGGATGTACAGTTATATAATAAATATACAGTATTTGAAGATGTACTGAATTATGGGATTACTGATGCGAATTATTTTGCTGTATGGAGGATCTATGATCCATTAAAACAGACATATCTGGATGAACAAATCGTAATTGACAGTTTGTTTTCGGAAGTTACATCGCCTTCGTACAATCGGTTAATAGAAGAAAAACTGCCCAAAAGAAAAGATCTTTTTAAGGATGTTTCTTATGAAATTGGAAATCAATATGCAGATATGCTTGCTCCTAAATGGATTGATATTACTAGAAAGTATTTTGCCTCCGGAGATGATCGTTTAGCCATTTCAAAATATTATATTGATCAGGGGGATTGGGAGACTACAATTTCGTTATGGACTGAGATTTCAGATGAAAAAGATGATAAACTTGCAGGAAGAGCTTCTTATAATTTAGCTGTGGCTTACGAAATTAAAGAAGATTATGTGCAGGCAAATCGTTGGATTCGGAAATCAATTTTTCATTATAAAACATTAAAATCTTTGCCGTCCGAATTTAAATTAGTTACAGCATACACATTAGAACTTCTGGAGAGAACCAAAAACAAAGAGAAATTGGATCTTTTTTTTGGAGAGTAATTTTATTTTAAAAAAATATACAAGCCTGATGAGTATTATTCTATCAGGCTTGTTTAATTTTGAGATCTCAAATTTTAATACAAAACTACATGACATCAACAGTGCTGCTTTATATCATACTGGGAATTTTAACTGCAGATTTTATTTTAGAACGATTTCTTGAATTTCTGAATCATAAGAAATGGTCGCCAATTCTTCCTAAAGCATTAGAAGGGATTTACGATCAGGAAAAATATAGTCAGTCACAAAATTATCAGAAGGACAAATTGATGCCTTCGTTAATTTCATCGGGAATTGGTTTCATTGCCACGGTATTAATGATTAGCCTTGGTGGTTTTGCATGGGTTGATGAGTTCGTCAGGAATTATTTTGAACATCCAATAGCAATTGCTTTAGCCTTTTTTGGTGTGATTTTGTTTTTTTCCAGTTTACTGGGATTGCCTTTTTCTTACCATTCAACATTTGTAATTGAGGAGAAGTATGGTTTTAACAGAACAAGCTTAAAAACTTTTGTATTAGACAAATTGAAAGGCGGATTGCTAAGTATTGTAATTGGCGGTGGCCTATTGGCTTTATTAATATGGATTTATTTGCAGACCACAACAAACTTCTGGTGGATGGCGTGGTTGGTAATTGCATTTTTCATGATTTTTATGGCCATGTTTTATTCGTCCTTGTTGGTGCCTTTGTTTAATAAGCAAACACCTCTGGAAGATGGAGAATTAAAAGATGAGATTAGCAGGTTTGCAGGTAAAGTAGATTTTAAATTGGATAATGTATATGTAATGGACGGTTCTAAACGATCTTCGAAAGGAAACGCATATTTTAGCGGACTTGGATCAAAAAAGAGAATTGTCCTGTTTGACACATTAATTAATGATCTTACAAAGGAAGAGATTGTTGCGGTTTTGGCGCATGAAATTGGACACTATAAAAAGAAACATACACTTAGCGGCATATTTTTATCCTTACTGCAAACCGGACTGATGTTTTACATTTTTTCTTTGATTATTGCCAATCCCTTACTTTCGGAAGCATTGGGAGCAAAGCAGCAAGGATTTCATTTGGGATTGGTTGCCTTTGGAATTTTGTATTCTCCGATATCAACCTTTTTAGGTTTGGGAATGAATATTTTATCACGAAAAAATGAATATGAAGCCGATGATTATGCCTTAAAAAATTATGATGGGAAAGCTTTAGGAGATGCTTTAAAGAAACTATCTGTTAGTTCTCTTAGCAATTTAACGCCACATCCGGTATATGTGTTTTTTTACTATTCACATCCAAGTCTTTTACAACGATTAAAAGCATTACAGTTAATAAAATAAGCAAATGCAAGCAGAGATAATTACAATTGGTGACGAAATTCTGATTGGTCAAATAGTGGATACCAATTCAGCCTGGATGGCTAAAGAATTAAATGGAATAGGTATTAATGTAGGGAAAATAACCAGTATATCCGATCAGGAAGCTGATATAGTAAATTCCCTGAAACAGGCAATGGAAAGAGTTTCCCTTGTTTTAATTACAGGAGGTTTAGGACCCACGAACGATGATATTACTAAAAAGACATTGAGCGATCTTTTTGAAATGAATCTGGTGCAGGATGATTTTTTATTTGCTAAAGTGGAACAAAGACTTGGGCAGAGAGGGATTCCTATGAATCGTTTCAATCGGGAACAGGCTTTGGTTCCTGATGGTGCAAGAATAATAACCAATAACCATGGTACAGCTCCTTGCATGTGGTTTGAGAAAGATGGTAAGGTAGTTATCTCGATGCCTGGAGTTCCTTTTGAAATGAAGGGAATTATGCAGGACGAAATTTTACAATCATTAAAACAACATTTTTCGACACCGGTTATTTTGCACAAAACAGTAATGACTCAAGGTATTGGAGAATCTGTGATGGCGGAAATGCTTGAAGATTGGGAAGGAAATTTACCTGCTTGTGTGAAATTGGCATATTTGCCTTCTCCTGGAGTTTTGCGATTACGAATGAGTCTTTCGGGAGATAATTTGGCAGAATTAGAGAAAATTATAGAGGAGCAGTTGTCTGCGTTGAAAAAAATAATTTCCGCAAATATATTTGGCTATGATGATGAACCCATGGAATTGACCGTAGCTAAACTGTTATCCGATAAGGGAAAGACTTTAGGCACAGCAGAGAGCTGTACCGGAGGGAAAATTGCTCACCTAATAACATCTCATGCGGGCAGTTCTTCTTATTTTAAAGGCGGTGTGGTAGCATACTCAAATGAAGTGAAGGAAAATATCTTAGGTGTGAATGGTGAGGATTTGGAGAAATATGGTGCGGCAAGTCAGCAGGTAGTGGAACAAATGGCTATTGGTGCCAGAAAAGTGCTGAATACCGATTATGCAATTGCAACATCAGGAGTTGCAGGACCCGATGGAGGAACTCAGGAAAAGCCGGTTGGAACTGTCTGGATTGCTGTTGCGGGACCAAATGACCTTATTTCTAATCGATTTGATTTGTATAAAAATAGAGAACGAAATATTCAGGTGGCATCTTTAAATGCACTAAATATGCTGCGGAATTTACTTCAAAAGTAAAGGATAATATTGTTTTTATATTGAGAGGCTTTCCGTTTAGTGGAGAGCCTTTTTTTTTATCAATTTTGAATGTGATACATTTCACTTTTACCAAATTTAGTATTGCAATTGGTATCCTAAATATCTAAATTTCAGTTACTATAAATAAAATCAAAGTTAAGATAGAAATATATTAAAGCTACAAACATGTAGATATTTGGATATATGGATATTGTTGTTTAGATTTGAATCGAAATTAAAAGAACAAATAAATATGCGAAACCTTAAAATCTATTTCATTTTACTCTTAGTTGCGGGCTTTTCAATAAAAGGGAAATCACAAGCAGTAGAAATGAAGTTAAGTTTGAAAGAAGCCTTAGTAAAAGCTTCCGAAAACAATTGGGAAATTAATAAGGCGAAGGCTGAGGGAAGAGTTGCCAAAGCCGAATTCCGTCAAACAAATTCTGTTTTTTTGCCGATAGTGAATCTTTCACATTCGGGAGTTGTAACAAACGATCCGTTGAGCAGTTTTGGATTCAAATTAAAGCAGGAGATAGCCACACAGGCTGACTTTAATCCACTCTTGCTAAATGATCCTGGTCAGACTAAAAATTTTAATACTAAAATTGAGGTTCAGCAGCCATTAATTAATATTGATGGAATTTATGGCAGAAGGGCTGCGAATGCAAAAATGCAGGCTGTTGATTACAAAACTGAGAGAACAATCAATTTTACAAAGTTTGAGGTGAAGAAAGCCTATTATCAGCTCGAATTGGCTCAAGAGGCAGTTTCAGTTCTTCAATTATCAAAAAAGGCAGCTGTCGAAGCACTACAAGTTACTGAAAACAATTTGGCGCAAGGCTTTGTGCAGGAAGCAGATCTGTTATCTGCAAAGGTACGGGTTTTGGAATTGAATAATCAGTTAGCAGATGCACGTAATAATCAGAAGAGCGCAGGAGAGTTTTTGGCCTACCTTTTGGGTTTGGATATTAATGTGGTGATTGTTACTACAGATTATTTGGAGAAAAAGCCTTCCTTGTTAAATGGTTTGGAGCAAGATTTTCAAATTGAAAATCGTTCGGATTTGAATGCCTATAGAAAGAGTGTTGAAGCAAGAGAAAGTATGCTGAAATCAGAAAGAATGCAGTTTCTTCCGCGGTTAAATGCATTTGGTGCATACGAATGGAATGACGATAAACTTTTTGGAACATCAGCAAATAATTACATGATTGGAGCAAGTTTATCATGGAATTTATTCAGCGGGTATAAAAATATTGGGAAGGTTCAGAAAGCGAAGGCCGAGTTGAAAATCTCGGAGTTAAACTTCGCTGAATATGTATCCAAAAACAGTATGGAAATTCAATCTGCCAAAAGAAATCTGAAAGTGGCATATGATAAAATCGAATTGAGCAAATTAGCCAAAGAGCAGGCAGAAGAAGCATTTCGAATACGCACTAACCGATACAAGCAAGGATTGGAAAAAACTACTGATATCTTATATTCTGAAACGGTTTCGATGGCACGGAATCTCGATTATATAAACAGTTTATACAACTATCATGTTGCAGTTTTCCAATTGGAATTATTACTGGAAAAAGAATTACAATAAACAATCATACTAAAGCATCTACAGATATGAACTCAAGAAATTTTTTAATTATAGCACTGATCACATTAGGTGGATTATTATTACAATCGTGTGGAAGTGAAAGCAAGGTAAAGGAGACAGAGAAGGCTGATGTTAGCGTAGCAGTAGGAACAGCTAAATTAACAAATCAAGCTGAAACAATGAGTTTTTCAGGTAAACTGGAAGCTGAAACACATTCGAATCTTAGTACACGAATTATGGGTCAAATTGCTAAGATTAATGTAGAAACAGGTCAAAAAGTAAATAAAGGCCAGGTTTTGGTTGAAATTCATGCAAAAGATATTCAAGCGAAAAAGGCACAGGTGAAAGCTAATGAACTGGAAGCAGAAGCTGCTTTTAAAAATGCAAAGAAAGATTACGATCGTTTTACTGTATTGTTTGAGCAAAAGAGTGCTTCACAGAAAGAGTTGGATGATGTAACAACACAATACAATATGGCAAAAGCCAGATTGGAAGCTGTTAACGAGATGGGTATTGAGGTAGAGGAAATGCTTAGATATACTACTATCAAGGCTCCTTACAATGGTGTGATTACCAGAAAATATATGAACGAAGGTGATTTGGCATCTCCGGGAATGCCATTGGTTGCTATTGAAAAACAAGGCGAATTTATGGTGATGGCCCGAATTCCTGAATCTGAAATTTCGAAAATCAAACAAAATGATCCGGTGTTGGTTCAAATTAGTGCATTGGGTGACGTTAAAATACCTGGTTTTGTTTCGGAAGTCAATCCATCTTCTCAGTACACCGGAAATCAGTTTGAAGCAAAAATAGTTTTGAAGCCTGCCAATGAACAAAAAAATAATCTGTACAGTGGTATGTATGCAAATGTTTTGATTGAAAAAGGCGGAATGCCATCTATAATGATTCCAGCAAGTGTTTTGATTCATAAAGGCCAGTTGACAGGTATCTATACCGTTAGTCAGGGGGGAACAGCAATATTGCGATGGCTAAGACTGGGGAAAACTATTGGTGATCAGGTTGAAATTCTATCGGGCTTAAACGATGGTGAGAAATACATCGTCTCCTTTAAAGGAAAAATTTGGGATGGAGCAAAACTTACTATTCAATAAGTACAGCTGGTAGTTACAATAAATAAAAAAACATATGAAAACAGGATTTGCAGGCCAAATGGCCAAACTATTCATAAATTCTAAATTAACTCCGCTTTTGATGGTTGCCTTCATGGTGATTGGCATGTACAGTGCTTATTTAACGCCAAGAGAAGAAGAACCACAAATTGATGTACCCATTGCTGATATCTTTCTAAGATATCCAGGTGCCAGTCCGGCTGAAATTGAATCGAGAGTTATGCAGCCACTAGAAAAAGTAGTGGCTAATATACCAGGTGTTGAATATGTTTATTCTACATCAATGCCTGGACAGGCAATGTTAATTGTTCAGTTTTATGTTGGTGAAGACATTGAAAGATCTTTGGTTAAGATGTACAATGAGATCATGAAACACATGGATGAAATGCCAAAAGGCACTTCCATGCCTTTAATTAAAACACGTGCAATTGATGATGTTCCGGTATTGGGATTAACATTTTGGAGTGAAAATTATGATGATTTTCAGTTAAAAAGAATAGCACAGGAAGTAAACAACGAAATAGAAAAAGTTAATGATGTTTCGGAGACCAAAATAATTGGCGGACGTTCGCGTCAAGTAAGAGTTGTTCTGAATCGGGCACAAATGGCTGGTTATAACATTGATGCTTTGAGTATTGCCCGGCAGATTGAAATATCCAATCAGCAAATAGGATCAGGAGCATTTAATAATCACGACACCGAATATTTAGTTGAAACAGGTCGGTTTCTTGAAAATTCAGAAGATGTTTCAAATCTGGTTGTTGGTGTATACAATGGCAGTCCAATTTATCTGAAACAAGTTGCTGAGGTTGTTGATGGTCCGGAAGTGCCGTCGCAATACGTGAGTTTTGGTTATGGAAAAATAAATGAGGCTAAGGAAGCTGCAAAAGGAAATTACCCTGCTGTTACTATTTCAGTGGCCAAACGACGGGGGGCTGATGCAATGAAAGTTGCGGAACAAATTTTAACAAAGATAGCTGTTTTGGAACAGGAATTAATTCCTGCCGATGTTCATGTTGAAATAAGCAGAAATTACGGTGAAACTGCGTCAGACAAAGTTTCGGAGCTGTTGATGCACCTTTTAGGAGCTATTATTGCAGTTACATTTGTTGTGATGCTGGCCATGGGATGGCGTGGTGGATTGGTTGTGTTTTTATCAGTACCAATCACCTTTGCCTTAACCATGTTTAGTTACTATTTTCTGGATTATACATTGAACAGGATTACCTTGTTTGCTTTGGTCTTTGTTACGGGAATTGTGGTTGACGACTCCATTATTATTGCGGAGAATATGCACAGGCATTTTAAAATGAAACAGCTGCCGTTTATGCAGGCGGCCTTGCGTTCAATTGATGAAGTAGGGAATCCAACAATTTTGGCAACTTTTACTGTTATTGCTGCAGTTTTACCAATGGTATTTGTGTCTGGTTTAATGGGACCTTATATGAGCCCGATGCCGATTGGAGCATCCATTGCAATGATTTTCTCCTTACTGGTAGCTCTTACCATCACTCCTTATCTGGCTTATCGCTTATTGCGATTTAAAGAAAAAGAAGATGCTGATGAGAAGGCTTTTAAGTTGGAAGACTCGATGGTGTACAAACTTTATTCAGCTACGATTTCGCCCATGCTGGAATCAAAATGGAAGAGGTGGAGTTTTATTGGTACAGTGGTTGTTCTTTTACTGGCTTCAACTACATTGGTTTATTTTAAACAGGTTGCTGTTAAAATGCTTCCTTTCGATAATAAGAACGAATTTCAGGTAGTTATTGATATGCCCGAAGGAACTACCCTTGAACGTACCGCTGTGGTTGCTAAAGAATTGGCGGCTTACATTTCTCAGCAAGAAAATGTAGTTGATTATCAGACTTATGTAGGGACAGCAGCACCAATAAATTTTAACGGTTTGGTTCGTCATTACGATTTGCGTCGGGGTTCGAATGTTGCTGATATTCAGGTAAATTTAACTCATAAAGATGAGCGTGACGAGCAAAGTCACGATATTGCTAAATTAATGAGACCTGCGTTGCAGGAGATTGGAAAGAAATTTAATGCCATTGTAAAGGTTGTTGAAGTTCCACCGGGACCACCGGTAATGTCGACTTTGGTGGCAGAAATTTATGGTCCTGATTTGGAGGAACAACGAAATATTGCAGCTCAGGTAAAGACTCTTTTTGCCAAAACTGATGATGTTGTTGATGTTGACTGGTTGGTTGAAAATGATCAAACCGAATTTCAGTTTAATGTGAACAAAGAAAAGGCAATGTTGGCCGGAGTTTCGACTCAGCAAGTGGTTCATACTTTAAATATGGCATTGCAGGGGCAGGAAGTTTCCCAATTGTACCAAGAGTCTGAACACAATCAGGTTGGGATTGATTTACGATTGCAGGAGAAGGATAGAAGTAGTGTTGCCGATCTGGAGAGAATCAATATTTTATCACAATCGGGGCAGTTAGTTGCTTTGGGTGATATTGTTGATGTACATGAAAGAATTAAGGAGAAAAGTATCTACCGTAAAAATCAGAAACGAGTGGTTTATGTTACTGCGGATGTAGCCGGGAAATTGGAAAGTCCGGTTTATGGAATCATGAACATAGCTAAAAACCTAAGTGATGTTAAGCTTCCTGAAGGTTATGATTTAAAAGAGGAATATACTCAACAACCGTTTTTAGAAGATAATTACAGTTTGAAGTGGGATGGGGAATGGCAAATAACCTATGAAGTTTTCCGCGATTTAGGAACTGCTTTTGCCGTGGTGTTGCTGGTTATCTATTTGTTGATTATTGGATGGTTTCAGAATTTTAAAGTTCCTTTTGTAATGATGATTTCAATTCCATTATCTCTTGTTGGAATTTTGGTTGGACACTGGTTGATGGGCGCTTTCTTTACCGCTACATCTATGATAGGATTGATTGCCCTTGCGGGGATCATGGTGAGGAATGCCATTTTATTGATTGACTTTATTAATCTCCGTTTGGAGGATGGTATTCCGTTAAAAGAAGCTGTTATTGAAGCTGGAGCCGTGCGCACAACTCCAATTCTGCTTACTGCAGGAACTGTTGTAATTGGAGCTGTTGTAATCCTGTTCGATCCTATCTTTCAAGGTTTAGCCATATCGCTGATGGGAGGTTCTATTGCTTCAACATTTCTGACTCTGGTAATTGTACCACTTATTTATTATATGACTGAAAAGAAAAAATATCCTGTAATTGACCCTAAATCGAGTGAGATTAAGGACGAGGAATAAATCTTAAACTAATTTAAAACTTATGAAAGTTGTAATCATATTTTGTGTGAGTTCCTTTTATGATGATTTGAAGAAAATCTATCGAACTGCGGGTGTTGGGGCTTATAGTGAGTTTGATGTAAAAGGGTATACTCAAAAACATATTAAAGATGGTCAGGTACCAAACTGGTTTGCCTCTAATAAGGACTATTATGATTCTATCGCTTCTTTTTCCTTTTTAACTGACGAAAAAGGTTCTGAATTACTGAATCAAATTACTCTATTCAACAATGATATAGATTGTTGCAATCCAATGCATGCTTATATGCTGGATGTTGAAAAATTTATTTAAATAATTAGTATAAAATAAGATGAGAGAGAGAATTATTAGAGGCATTGCAGGAACATTAGTGTTGGTAAGCATTTTACTGGCAGTTTACGTAAATATGAACTGGTTGCTGCTAACTGCTTTTGTTGGTTTAAATCTGATGCAATCATCAATCACCAAATGGTGCCTGATGGATGATATTTTAAAGAAAGTTTTTAAAATGGATAATTAATTCATTTTAATTCTAGTTTGGGTATAAAGCTCTGAATGTAAATTCAGGGCTTTATTTTTTTTGAATTCTGCTGTAAAGAATAGTCTAAATTCCTGAAAAGCCTTAATATTCTATATCTTTGCCGGATAATACAGAATTATGATACGATCTACTGAACACGCATTCGAAATAATCGATACCCAGCTTAAGGGAATTCCATACGAAGCAATTGATTTCCTGAGAAATCAGGAAAATAGCGAAGAGTTAAGAAAGAAATTGGTTTTCGCCTTTACAAATGCCTACAATGGTGATGCATACTATTCTGACGAGTACAGAGTGATGTTGCCGGCACCATTATGGTATTGTATTGTTGCAGAGAAACATTTGTCGGAGGAATTGTTTGAGCCATTATTGGAACTGTTTACTGTTGAGGAAGATTGGGATTTAATGAACGAACAGGCTGTATATTTGGCAGGACTGCTTGCCAGAAAATATCCGGAACAATTCGTAGATAAAGTGCTCGGTTTTATTGAAGAAAATATTAAATCAGATAATAAAAAGCCTTATCTCTATTGTTTTGAGGCATTGTATTACGCAACAGAGGAACAGTTTGATCGAATTCATTCCATATTGGATAAGGAGAATTTTCATTGGGTAGATCATTATATTCGTGTATTGGGTGATTTACAGCGCAACGACACTCTTCAAAAATTTAAGGAGATTCTGCCAAAATTCGAAGGTAAGCATACTGCGGTTGAGTTACAATATTATATTGATGTGATGGAAGGTAAAGTTTCTGATTTTCAGAAAGGAACAGCTTTTTGTGAAATGCGCGATGCGGAATGGAAGAACCATTATCAGCAGATGGAGCATATTTTTGCTTCTTCGGAATCACCGGTCGAGCAAGGTACAAAAATCAATAGAAACGATCCATGTCCATGTGGCTCAGGGAAGAAATACAAACAGTGTTGTTTAAAGAATATGTCGTAATCAGATGTTAATTCTATGAGCAAATACTTAGAAATAAAAAAAGAGTTGTACCTGTATGTATATCAGACAATAGAAGAGAAGTTGCAGCACAATAAGCTGGTTTTGCAGGAATTGAAAGAATCAGCAGGAAGCGAAACCAAAAGCAGTGCGGGAGATAAGCATGAAACCGGACGGGCAATGGTTCATTTGGAACAGGAGAAAATGGCTCAGCAATTTGTCGGCAGTCAAAACATGCAAAGCGTATTGGCTAAAATTGATCCTGAAATTTCAAATCCTTCTATTTCTCTTGGATCTCTTGTAATTACTGATAAACTTCGGTTTTTTGTGTCTGTTGCTTTGGGAAAAGTTGAATTAGACAAAAAGGAATACTATTTGGTTTCTTTTACATCTCCGCTTGCAAAACAATTTATTGGCAAACAAAAAGGAAATACCGTTCAATTCAATAATCAAGACTATGCAATTGAAGAGATTGTATAGCTTGTTTTAATTTGCACATAGTAAGGTGATTACACGCTTTCTAAGCATGTTTCATGTGCAATTCTGCTTATTTCCTGAATTGCTCCAAATAGGTCAGCTAAATCTTCGTCAGTTGGTTCCGACCGATGATACTTTTCCAAAGAACAAATAGATTGGATGTTTTCGTATTTTAAGATGCGCTTTTTAAGCGTTGCATCAATTGGCATCACCTCTTCCAGACCATAAATAAGATCACTGTAAGTGTGATTTTGAGGCATATTTTGATGATAATCCAGTATTGCCATGATGTATCCTTCTAAAGACATCGATAACAAATTGTATCGAACGGTATTTCCCAAGATGCTTTTTTCACCTTTTGGTGTTGCTCCTTTTAGAAATTGATCACCATCCTGCATCCATCGGTTCCAGTTTAATTTTCTTGTTGTCATATCAGGTTATTTACGTGTAACGATTAGTAATAGAAACAATATAATTAGCATCCGGAATTGCATGATCCGCAGGATGTACTGCAATTTGAAACGCTTACATGTGTCACATTTCCATTTACGATTGTGAGAGGATGCAATTCTTCTTTGTCGAACAGTTTAATGTTTTCTTCTAAATTATTTCCCTGAGCGGGATACAAGGCAATTCCCATTTCAGTAAACAAATGAATGGCCATAACTGGCATTTCTCTTATTATCACCGAAAGAATTCCCTTACGTTTTAATGCAAAACTGATGTTGCCAATTTTGCTTGTTAATGCATTGGTTGGAAGCCATTCATAAGTTTTACTCAAGCTATCATATATGCAGTAAGAGGCAGCATCGTCAAATTCTTTTGTAATCTTATTTTTTGCATTTTCATGATCAACCACTGGTATCAATACTTTCATAATCCATTTGTTTGTTAGTCGTTCTAAAAAAGATACCAGCTAACAATCAAAATAAGTACCTAAAACAGATAGGTGTTCAATTTCAGATCATTAACGAATTGCAGGGACATGAAAAATTTCATTTTTGTAGGGATTCATATTGAAAATCTACAAAAATGTATGATTGTAAACATGTGGAGTAAATCATGTTGGAAATTACCGGGGAATTGATATTGCAAAAAGTAAAGCCTATTTTGCTCCCAACCAGGTAGCTTTGTGCCAGATAGCCTCCAATGGACCATGAGAATGTTTCTTGTCCCACCACGTGCAAAACAGACCTAGAATTAGAGCAAGGCTGATACCAATTAACAAGCTGTAAGTCGCACCTGTGTATTGATACATTCCCAAACCGAATCCGTAATAGATGCCGGCACCTAACATGGATTGAAATACATAGTTGGAAAGGCTCATTTTACCTATTGCTGAAAATGGTGTCAGAACATTTCGAAATGCATTGGTGTTGAAGAGTAAAACAAATCCTGATACCAAAAATACCATGAATGAAAGATTACACCATGAGGTTTCGATGGTTTGCACTGAGCGACGAATCGCTTCACTGCCAATTAATCCGCTAAGGTTTTTTTGAAGTATAAACAGGGGAACAAATGCGATGATTGAAATAATAAAAGTCTTTGTCCAAAATTTGGTGTTTTTATCTGATTTAGAAAAAAGATTCATACGACCGGCCAGCATCCCGAATAGAAAAGTTGAAAGAATATGAAAAAAACGACCATTTTCCCAGCTCCAGGCAATAACGGCTCTTTTCCCATTTGTTAAATTGCCGTATACAGTACCAAAAAATGAATCTGCTTTTACGTATTCATCCATTTTGCCGAAATAGGTCCATGATATTGGATTGGCTATTTTAATATCCGGATTTTGTATGGCTTTAAAAAGGTTAAATAATTCGTAAGGCTGAACGAACAGGAGTAAAGCAACAACAAATATCCACTTGTTGTTTAGTTTCACCAAAGGGATCAAAAATAAACCTACAAAAGCATATAGAGTAAGTATATCACCTTGGTAAAATGCTGAGTTTATAATCCCAAAAATGAAAAGAAGCAGCAAACGCCAGGCAAAGCGCGCTCTAAAATCATTGCCTCGTTTGTTTTGATTATTAGTCTGAATAAAAAAGGTTAAGCCAAATAGTAAGGCGAATATCGCGTAGGATTTACCTCCGAAAAGGAAAAACAATGAATCCCAAATCATTTTATCTAAAGAAACCATCCATGCAGGAAGGTTGGCCGGCGAAAAATAAACGTCGAAATGCTCAATATTGTGCAGGAGCATGATGGAGACAAGGGCAAATCCTCTTAATGCATCTACAACGTGCAGGCGGTTTTTAATTGCAGGGGTATTCATTTGTGACTAGCTTGGTTAAACAGAAGTTGCTAATGTAGCTAAGTTTTTTGTTTATGCCAAGGAGAAAATAATCTTCGGTTGGTTGAAATGTAAAAGTGTACTAATCAACCTGAATTAGAATGTTATAGACACTAAAAAATCCGATCGGTTTGGATCGGATTTTGTTTTGTATTTTAGAAAATTAGGATGAATTAGAACGATGCAGCTATTCCAATTTGAAAAACGGAATTTTTAGCATCTATTTCAACATAGTCATCATTGAATATTTTAGTTAATCCAAAGTTGTAGCGGGCTTCGATACTAAATTGTTTGTTAAGGTCAAATTCAAGTCCAAAATCAAAAGATAAATCAAAATCTCTCATGGCTTTGTCATAATCAGCAGTTTCACCATCTTCCTCAAATTCTGAACTTAAATGAATACCGATTTGAGGCCCTGCAACTGCAAATAATTTATCGGTTCCAAACATTTTTGCTCGAAGCAATAGAGGAATATTTAAAAAGTTGGTTTTAAATTGCAAATTACTTCCTTCACTATCTACTTTCGATCCTTGTCGGGAATAAATAAGTTCAGTCTGAAACGCCAAGCATTCTGTGAAATTTGTCCTCATAAAACCACCAAAGTAAATATCGGCTCTGGAATCACCCTTTAGGTCATCTCCGGCACAGTTTGCAAGATTTAAACCTCCTTTTATTCCGTATTTTACATCCTGAGCAAATGAAGATGTGCCAATTGCGATAATGGCAAATAATAGTACAATTTTTTTCATGTGATTTAGTTTAAAAAAATTAAAAACATGCAAACCTACTAAAAGATATTGTTTTTGATATATGTCAAGTTTGCCAAGTCTGTTGATGTTGATCAGAGACACTTTTTATGTTGTCAAGTTGTTCTGTTTGTTGATTAAGTGGAATGGCATAGACTGCAGTGTTAAGTTTCAATAACCTGCTTGACACGGTAAATTAATAGTTTCGGGGTAGTATTGCTGAATTTATTTGTTTTTGTTAACAGGCAAAGAAAAATACATTTCTGTACCCACGCCAACCTTGCTTTTTGCCCATATTTGGCCATCGTTTTTACGAACAAATTCCTGACAAAGAATCAAACCCAATCCGGTTCCTTTTTCTTCGTTGGTTCCTACGCGTTGAATGTTCTTTTCAATCATAAAAAGATTATTCATTATTTGTTCACTCATGCCAATACCGGTATCGCGTATACAAATTTCAAACACGTCATTCTTCAATTTTCCGGTGAGGGTAATCACACCTCCTGTATTAGAGAATTTAATGGCATTATTAAATAAATTGGAAACAACTATTTTTATGGTTTCCTTATCTGCCCACACTGTTTGTGCATCATCAATATTATTTAGGACATTAATTTTTTTTATTTCAGCCGTCGCCATGTTTGGTAAGATGCCTTCTTCTACCAGATTCTTTATTAGGTGTACCTCTTTATTCAATGAAATAAATCCACTTTGTGATCTGGACCATGTTAATAAATTTTCGAGCAGGGAATAGGTCGATTTTGAGGCATCTCCAACGTGATTGATCATTTCCAGACGTTCATCATCATTATAGTCATTGTAATGATGTGCTAATTCGTTATTAAAACCAATAATTGCAGTAAAAGGACTTTTTAAATCATGAGCAATAATAGAGAAAAACTTGTCTTTTGTCGCATTTAACTTTTGAAGGTTTTCTTCGCTTACTTCTAATTTTTTGATATTGTCCTCCAGAAGTAATTTTTGTTCATTAATAAGTTTATGCTGTGATTTTAAAATGATATTGTTCTTTTTGGATCTTAAAAAGTAAAATGCCACAACTGCAATCGAGAGAATGAGTATAACAATAGCAAGCAAAGCCAGTGTGTACTTGTTTTTCATGATAATAGCAGCATTCTCGGCCTGTTGATTTTTAAGTGCCAATTCAAGCTGTTGCTTCTCTATTTCATTCTTAGCCTTTTGTTCTTCAAATTCAACCAAATATTCAGCTACTTTCTCACTTTTTAAAGAATCGATGGCATTATTTGCCTTTTGCAGCGATTTGTATGCTTGTTTATGATCTCCAATTTGTGAATAGGCTTTGGCACTCATCTTATAAATTTCAGGATATTCTTCCTGTACACCAATAGAATCGGATATTTTTAAGCATTTATCGAGAACGTGAATACTTTCGGAGTACTTTTTTTGTTTGAAAAGCATTTCTCCTTGTTTGCGGTATGCACGCGCCAAGATGTGCTGATAATTATTCTTGATACAAATTTCGCTGGCTTTATCAATATAGTATTTTGTTGAATCAAAATTGTTGATGCCATTGTAATATCCCGATAAGGACAGATACAGATAGGATAGAACGTATTTGCTGTCAATTTTTGGAAGCAAGGATTTAATTTTCAGGTAATCGGACTTAGCCTCTTTAAATTTTTGATTTTCTACCTTTAAAACCCCAATATTGGAATAGGAAATGGCTAAATCTCCCACGTTAGTGGAATTTTGTTCCAAAGCAATGGATTTTTGAAAATAATTTAAAGCCAATTCATAATTATCGAGTCGTTTGTAAATTGCACCAATGTTGTTGCAGCAAACAGACAAACTGGTTGTATCCTTTAATTTTTCTGCAATTTCAAGTGCTTTTAGATTATAATTAAGACTTTTTAATTGATTTGATTCATAGGAAGCCAAATAACTCATGCCACTGTAACAATCCAATAGGTTGACGGAATCTTTTTCCTGAATAAATTGACTAAGAGCCTTATTGAAATTTTCCATTGCCGGCTTTAATTTTGCATCTTGAATTAGTGCGCGGGCAGTGTATAAATTGGATACAGCCAAACCATGATCGTAATTAATCTTCTGAGCCAGCAGCATTCCTTTTTGGCTGTAACGCAAAGAGCTGTCAATACTTATACCTCCAAATAAATAAGCCATTTGATTGTAATTATCTACAAGCTGTTCTTGATTCGATTCAATTCGGTTCTGCTTCTGTAAAGAATCAATTTGAAATTGCTCGCTGTTTTGAGCCGTTGAAGAGAATGTAAGGCAAAAAAAGCAGAGACAGAACAGGGCAATTTTGAATGGAAATACTTTTTTCATCATCAATTCTTTGGTAGGATGCGAAAATAGCCAAAAAAATAAAATATATCAGATTTACAGAACATCTTTTGATCTTATATTGAGGAAACAAGCCGTTAATTCCTGTATCCCGACCAAGGGAAATTTTTCGTTCACAAATAATGGCTTTTCTTGTGAAAACAGTCTGCTAAAATTCCTAATTATTGGTTCATTTTAGTACGGAAGGGTTAAATTCTATATGAAAACCCTCTTTTCGTTGCTATAGAGCGAAATACATAAGAAACAGTTCTGTTTCGGTTTCTTCTCAAAACCATTTTCTTTTCTTAAAATAGATGAGCATTATTACAGCCAAAATGATCATTACCATCCACATAATAAAATAGCTGTATTCGTAATGAAGTTCTGGCACAACATCGAAATTGGTGCCATAAATACCCGCAATAAATGTGAGAGGAATAAAAATGACTGAAAAAATGGTTAAAAATTTCATGATGTCATTCAGCTTGCTGCTTATGGTTGTGTGGTAAATCGTAAGCTGGTCGGAGAGGATTTCACGATAACTGTCTGAAGATTCCGTTGCCTGATTAATGTTATCCTGAAGCTCTTTAAAATGAACATCTGTAGAGTCGGCTATTAATTCCGATTCCATTTTCGAGAGGTTCAGGATCATTTCTCTTGCGGGTTTAATGTTTTTCCGCAAAAAGTTTAATTCACGTTTATAGGAATTAATATCGTCAATCACCGACTGTTTTGGTTCCAGCAGCAGGTTTTCCTCCAAGGTTTCAATTTTTTCCCCAAGCACACTAATGATATAGATATAATTATCGATTACAATATCCAGTAAGGCAAAAGCAAGATAATCTGTGCCCGAATTACGTATTCGTTTTTTATGCTTTCTTATTCGTTCGCGTACAGGTTCAAAAACATCACCTTTTATTTCCTGAAAGGTGATTAAAACATTTTCTGTGATGATTAAACTTAAATTTTCAACCTGAATTAAATCTGTTTCATTATCCTGCCGCAGCATTTTTATGGAAATGAAAATGCAATTGTCGTACTCCTGCACTTTAGGACGTGCATGGGTATTCATTACATCTGCCATAATAAGCTGTTCGAAATTAAAGTCTTTTGCGATTTCCTGCATAATGTCTGTATTATGAATTCCATCGATATTAAACCAGGTTACGGATTCTTTTTCTTGGTATTTTAGCACTTCGCTTACTGTTTTAACAGCATTCTCTTCCAGATTATTGGCATCGAAATCGATAACCCGCAACAACACATTATCTATTTTTTGTTCTCCCCGAAACAGTAATTCATCCGGCGAAATACCTATTTCCTGTTTTGTTTTTAATATAAATCGTGCCATTGGTTTGCTCTTATATTTTAGTTTTTTCAAATTCCTTACTGTATGGTAATTTCCAGTAATACTTAAATGTAGCCATCATACACAACATGGCAATGGAATTATATGAAAAGATATTGGCAGCTATTTTAGGTGTTGGTGAGCGGGAGAGAACAGACACCTCAACCCCGGCCCTTCTCCTCGAGGAGAAGGGAGCCTTCTTTCAAAAAAAATGTTTTGATACAGGAGCTGTATTCTCCTCTCCTTAAAGGAGAGGGATAGGGTGAGGTTTTTGGAAAGTTATGGAGCGAACAAACTGTTGACGTGCTGAAAGAGATAAGAAAAGCCAACGTGAGGTGGCTTTTACTATTGTATTAGTATACTGTTTAGAACTTATTGTCTTTTCTTTGTTTTTTTACATTTTTCACCATCTTGCCAAAACTTTTATCCTTTTTTTTCTTTTCTTGCACAGTCGATTCAAAATGTGTTTTTTCCCGGTGCATTTTCTGAAAGTTCGCATATGAGTTGGGATCAATTTCACCATTTTCAACAGCTTCTAAAATCGCACAGCCTTTTTCGTGTTGGTGGGTGCAGTCTTTAAACCGGCAATTTTCTGCATATTCCATAATGCCGTCGAACGTCATTTCTAAACCACTGGCCGTGTTTGCAATTCCAACTTCCCGCATCCCTGGGTTATCGATTAAAATCCCGCCATTTTCGAGCACGATTAATTCTCTGTGGCTGGTAATGTGTTTCCCTCGGTCGATACTTTCGCTGATAGCTCCTGTACTCATTAGTTCTTTACCGCTTAGCTTGTTTAGCAGTGTCGATTTTCCCACACCCGAGGAACCCAGCAAACAATAGGTTTTCCCCTTATTTATTAGTGTTGCTAATTGATCCAGTCCGGCATCTGATTCATTGCTGATGGCAATTATAGGAACATCTTTTATGCGTTCCGCAATCAGATTTAGAAAAGTTTCCAACTCGGCAGCAGTAATTAAATCAATTTTGCTAAGAAGTATAATTGGTTCCACATTAGAAGCATAACAAATGGTCAAATACCGTTCTAAACGGTTGATATTAAAATCGCGGTTAACAGACTGTACAATTATGCCGTAATCGATATTTACTGCAATTATTTGTACCTGTCCTGATTTGCCAACTGCTTGCCTCTCAATTACTGAACTGCGGGGGTAGATGGCATGAATGAGAGCTTTTCCTTCATCGAATTCAGAAAATGCGACCCAGTCGCCAACGGCCGGAAAGTCATATCTGCTCTCTGCTGTAAAGCGCAAATTACCTATTAATTCAGAATCAAACTCATTTGTTGGAGTTTTTACAACATACCTTTCCTTGTGTTCCGATATAACCCTACCTATAGCAAATGAATCTAAATTTTGTTCAATTCTATAGCTTTTAAGTGTGGTTGTATCCCAAATCTTCGTAAGTCATTATTATTGTGTTTATTACTGATTGTGCTTTTTTAAAGCACGAAAAATAGTGTTGTGCGATTTATAACTTGTTGGTTAGTTATCAACTAACTCAGAATTATTATTGGAATATTTTTGAATTAAAGAAAGCAATTTCGCTTTTTTAATTGGTTTTGAAATGTATTCATCACATCCTGCTTCTTTTATTTTAAATGCATCTCCATTTTGTGCATGAGCAGTAACTGCTATGATTGGTAAATCCTTTCGGAATGATTTAATCAGATGAGTCGCTTCAATACCATCCATTACTGGCATTTTAATATCCATTAAAACAAGAGTGATATCCTGATGTATCTTGCATAAATCAACAGCCTTTTGTCCATTGCAGGCTCTTAAAATTTTGTTACCGTTTTTCAATAAAATCTCTTCAAAATAATAACAGGAATCGTCATCTTCAGCAATTAATATGAATGGCGTTTTTTTTTCTTTGATTGGTTTTTTTATCTTCTTTGGTTTTGAAGAAACTGCTGGTGTAACGTTTGGAATAGATAAAAAAACTGTTGTTCCAATATCTTTTGTTGATTCAAGACGTATTTTTCCACCAAGCAATTGTATTATGCCTTTGGAAATAGATAAGCCCAATCCACTGCCTTCATGACCACGGGTGTCAGAAATATTTTCCTGCATAAAACTCTTGTATATAATCTTTTGTGAATCCTTTCCAATCCCTTCACCTGTATCTTTTACAAAGATTTCAATTTCATTGTTTATTAGTTCAAAGCCCAGAGTAATACTTCCTTTTGTTGTAAATTTTACCGAATTAGATACTAGTTTAGATACAGCTTTTTGCAGTAATTCTCCATCCGTATTTAGGATGAAATGATCAACATTATCGGGAAATTGCATTTTAACAGCCACATTCTTTTTTATACAGGACTCCTGAAAATTATGATAGATATTTGTCAGCAATGAGGAAATATTAATTGGTTGAGGGTGTACCTCCATATTTCCGGAAATTATCAGTGATATATCCATGATGGCGTTAATAGTATTAAGCAGGCGATCGCTACTGGAATTTAGAATTTCCAAAAATTCCTCTTTTTCTTCCATTGTAATATCTGATTGTATTATAAGGGGGGCAAACCCAAGAATACCATTGAGTGGGGTTCTTATTTCATGAGAAATATTGTTCATAAAGGCCGTTTTTAGATGATCGCTTGCTTCGGCTTTGTTTTTGGCATTCACTAACTCTACAGCGCGTTTTTCCTTTAATTTGTTTTGATAAGCAAGTTCTTCGTTGGCAAGAATTAGTTCAGCAGCCCGTTTTTCTTTTAATTCGTTTTGATAGGCAAGTTCTTCGTTGGCAGTGATTAGCTCTGCAGCCCGTTTCTCTTTTAATGCGTTTTGAAGAGCCAGTTCTTTGTTGGCAAGGAGTAATTCTTGCTTCGCGAGTTTCTGCTCGGTGATATTTTTATCGTATAATATTGTTAAGGAATTAAACTCTTGCTGCAATTTATGCAACTCTTTTATGAAATCACTTTTTGATTTTTCTTGAGTATCCATAATATGGTTGTTTTGGATGATAAATTTTTATAAGTGCACCAGCATCGATCAGGTAAACGTAATTTACACTTTTATCTTCTAAAATTAACAAAACATTATTTAGAAGAATGAGTTTAATTGTGATAATGGTTCTAAATAAAGGATAAATAGAGTGTTAACTATTTTAGGCATTGGTGAAGCGGGAGAGAACAGACACCTCAACCCCGGCCCTTCTCCTCGAGGAGAAGGGAGCCTTCTTTCAAAAAAATGTTTTGATACAGGAGCTGTATTCTCCTCTCCTTTAAGGAGAGGGATAGGGTGAGGTTTTGAAAAGTCGCAGATTCCTTAAGGTGAATAGAATTGGTAACTGGTGAGCGGGAGAGAACAGACACCTCAACCCCGGCTCTTCTCCTCGAGGAGAAGAGAGCCTTCTTTCAAAAAAAATGTGCAGATATCAGGAGCTGTATTCTCCTCACCAAATTAGAAAAGGGATAGGGTGAGGTTTTGAAAAGTCGCAGATTCCTTAAGGTGAATAGAATTGGCAACTGGTGAGCGGGAGAGAACAGACACCTCAACCCCGGCTCTTCTCCTCGAGGAGAAGGGAGCCTTCTTTTAAAAAAAATGTTTTGATACAGGAGCTGTATTCTCCTCTCCTTTAAGGAGAGGGATAGGGTGAGGTTTTAAAGATCAGAACAAAAAAATAAGGGGCTTGGAGCCATAAAAAAAAGCCACTGACGTGGCTTTTTAATTCTTAAACGGTTGGTATTGATTACATCTCAAAAATCATTTTTTTCAACTTTGATTGAGAAAACAAATCATAAACATATAAAATGGTTTCATTTCTTTACAGTTTTCATTGCATCAAAAACCAATTTAGCAACAACTTTTGCTCCTTTAGGTTGAAAATGCGTATTGTCTGATTGTCCTTCCGGGTAGGCTTCATATACGCCGGCGGGTAAATTCATAAAATAATTATTAGTTACATATTCCTGACCTTTCCTGCTAAAAGTATCCATAGATAATTGATTTAAATCAATAAAACAGACCTGCATTTCGACAGCAACATCCATGGCTGCTTTTGGGTATTCACCATGAACATTTTCTAAATGACTGTCTTTCCATGGGTAATTTCTGCATACAGGAGTAAGAATAATTGGAACTGCGTTCTTTTCTCTTGTTTGAGATACAAATAATCTTAGGAACTCCTTGTAGCTTTCAATATCGGTATAACGTTCCGGTTTGTTCTGTGCTGCATCATTATGACCAAACTGCATGATTACAACATCGCCTTTTTTCAGGTTTTTACATACTGATCTCCATCTTCCTTCCTGAAAAAAGGTTCTTGTACTTCTACCTCCCCGTGCACGATCATCAATAACAACACTGTCTGTATCGAAAATATTTTTGAAATCAGTTAAATCAGTTCCTGTAAATTGTTCCTGAAATACCTGCCCCCAGCCTGTTACCGGATATCTGGTTTTGTAATAATCTTTACCTTCTTCGTAATTATCAGCATAATCAGCTACGGTAGAATCCCCGATTAGATATATAGTCACTGGTTTCTCTTGCAAGGAAGAGCAACCGAACACAAACAAAATCAATAATAAAAGATTTCGTTGATGAAAAATTAAATTCTTTTTCATTTTTATTAAGTTTTAATTGTTAATTATTTACCCTGTTTCAGGAAACAAATCAATTCTGATCAATCTTTTTCCAATACCAGTACCCAATCATTTCCATTTGATTTATCTCCCGGAGGATCAAAGGATTTTATGCCTTTGGCTTCGAATGTACCTATTTCAATATAGGATCCGTTTCGGGGATTGTACCATGATGCTTTCACTTCGCTTACATCCATTTTTTCCAGATTGATATTCATTATCCGACCAGTATAGGTGTAAATAAATGCATAATCGCGGCCTTTTGCGGCGGATAGATAATCGTATTTTTCGCCTTGCTCATCTGCAATAAGATCTTGTGCAGGAATTCGGTCGAAATAAGATTTTGATAAAATCAATTGCTTCAGGTATTTCATCTGGATGGCTCCCGGAGCATTTAGCGCCGGTTCCCAGTACTCTTTCGAACCATAAGCCGGATTCTCATCTCCTTCCTTATGAAATTGCATAATGGCATTATTGCCGTAGGTAAAACCGCAGCCACCTGTAAAAACCGACCAGTAAGCATATCTTCTGCAATCAGAGTCGGTCCATAAGGGTTGAGTGGTATCGTGAAGTCCCTGAGGAATACCTTCGTAAGAAGGTTCTCCATCAAGAGTTGGTTTTACCGGAATTTTCGCATAATCAGCAGCAGCATATTTCCAGTTGTCTTCTCCATGATAGGGAAGGTCCGTGTCCTGATCGTATCTTCGGTGTCCCGATTGAAACATATTAAAATCAAGCCAGTTTTCATTATGAAACCATTCTGATGATTGCATTCTGCCAAAAGGGTGGAAGGTAATCAGCTGTTTCGGACTGTTTTGCCGAATGGCTGATCCAATAGCCTGCCAGGTTGATGTGGAGTCACAGCCCTTTGTATCGCCACCATTCATCCAAATTACATTTGAACAGTTTTTATACCTTAGGGCTAACCATGCCGCGTATTTTTGCGCCTCTTGCTCAGACACGTTACCGCTTTTTACATTCGATCCCCAAACCGGTACCAGCGCCATGTATAATCCTTTTTGATTCGCTAGATTTATTAGGTAATCGATGTGATCCCAATAGTCGTACTGCTCAGAATTTTCGGCTGAATTTCCCAACGTGGTATCCGGTTGATCAACATGACAGTCTATGAGGGCAGAATCTCCGTAAACATTCACTGCTTTTGTAACATCATGCAAAACCATTGCCTGTATTACATTAAATCCTTTTTGATGTCTGTCTTCAAAATATCTTTCTGCTTCTTCGCGCGTAAGTTTTGTGAAAAGCAACCATCCGGTATCACCCAACCAAAAAAATGGTTCTCCATTTTCAGTAGTCAGAAATCTTTTGTTTTCAGAAATCTTAAGATTGGAAAGTGAGTCTGATTTTGAATTACAGGACAAACACAATAGTAAAAATGAGAATAAAGTGAACAGCGTGGTTTTTTGCATATTTTGAGTGTTTACAATCTGGATGTGAAAAAATGCTTTGTGAACAATTTAGAAAGATACATTCCTGTTATTTATTTTTTAAAATACCCGCTAAGTTCAGGCACTTTTTGTGTGATTTCACTTTTGGCAAGATCACAAATCCGAAAAGCTCCGCTTGCCGATAGATGTGTGTCGTCATTTCTGCCATCAGGCAAAGACTCATATTCTCCGGCATTGATGTGTAAGTATAATTTTTTTGAAGCATCTTCTCCATAATTGATAAGAAGTTCTTTGGTTAATTTTTGTAAATCAAGCAACGGAACCTGTTCTGATTCTGCAACTTCCCTAACTACCTGTGGATACATGCCATGGCTCTCTTGAAATACACCATTCTCATCAAATTTTCGACGTACTATAGAGGTGGCTAAAACAGGAATACCGCCTTTTTGCCGTGCTTCGCTTACAAAGCGAATCAAATTTTGTCTGTAATCGGTATCTGCATTGGTATATCTGGTGCTGTCCTTTATTTTTTCATCGTTATGTCCAAACTGAATAATCACATAATCTCCGGTTTGCATATTTTCCAAAACCTTGGCCCATCTTCCTTCATCCCGAAAGCTTTTTGAACTGCGTCCGTTTACAGCATGATTTTCCACATGTATGCCTTCATTTAAATACAGAGGGAAGATTTGACCCCAGCCTCTTTCCGGATTTCCATTCGCGAATGGTTTATTGGCCATTGTAGAATCACCAACAAGAAAAATGTTAGTCTCTTTTTTTTGTGTACAAGAAAATGCAAACAAAATCAGTAATAAAATGATTGTTTTGGATAGGTACTTCATTTTGAATGTTTTTAATTTTTATATGATGTTTGAAAATAATTTATCTCCTTGTCAATTGTATTTGGTTCATTCTTCGTTCGCTAACGCTTGCCTGGCTCGCCAGCAGTTCGCCGCTTATAATAAAAAGAATAAAAGCTCTTTGCATTGATGTATTGCTAGTCGGCCTGATTTTCCCCAACACCAGCATCTGTTCTTTTTACTTCCTGAATAGTTCCGTCTTCGTTAAAATAAAGGTATTCAGCACAACATTGACGCTGTGTTTTATCGCAGGTTGATTTTGTTTTAAGCCAGCGGTGGTAGAATAAAATCCATTGTCCTTTAAATTCAACAATTGAATGGTGATTATTACTTTCCCCTTCCTGCTGCATAATAACGCCCTGGTATTTCCATGGGCCGATAGGAGATTTGGACATGTAATAGGTAAGGATTCTGTTATTTTCAGGCATGGTATAATAGTAATTTCCATTTCTTTTAAATACCCACGGGCCTTCTCTTTTTGGATTGTATCCGCCCATATCCATTTTAATCAGATCACCTTTAACGCTAAGCATATCGTCAGCCATTTCTGCAACAAAATAGTCGCCTCCACCATTAAAATAGATGTAGGCTTTGTCATCATCATCTACAAAAAGACAAGGATCGTTGGCGTAAGGTTTTTTCCATAAAGGGGCTCCAATTGCATCAACAAAAGGGCCTGTTGGAGAATCACTTACTGCAATTCCTAATCCCATCCATTTTGTGCTGTTTTTAGAATTTACACGATCTTTAAAACCGGTGCCGGCAGGGAAACAGAAATAATATTTACCATTTTTATAGGCACAATCGGGAGCCCAGGCGAAATTATCTGCCCACGAAAGATCATCAACCGATAAGCAGGCGCCATGATCGGTCCAATTCACCAAATCGGAGGAGGAGAACACGTGCCAGTCTTTCATGAAAAAATCAGGCTGACATTCTTCATCATGGGAAGTATAAAGGTACATTTTCCCATCTTTCCATACATGGCCTGAAGGATCTGCAGTTTTGATACTGCTGCCAAAATTAAGTGGGTTTTGAGCAAAGGATATTGATGTATTTAGCAGCAAAAATATCAATGCTATTTGTATTGCAAACTGTTTCATCCTATTCTTGTTTTATATAGTAATGGTTGGTATTATTTTTTAATGCGTTTTTTCATTGAAAAAGTGTCCGGCATGTTGCTATTCATTAAGCAGCTGATCGTGTTGCCAGAGCAAACTGTCAATCGGAATTCTGGTTAACTCTGCATCTTCTTTATTGGTAGCATAGGATACGTATAGGTAATCACCCCAGATCACACTTTTGGGATAACTGTATCCAATTCGCTTGTATTTTCCCTTACATCTCATGGGCTGAAGATCTTCGTTACCGCTGCGCAGTAAGTAAGCATGATCAAATGTAAAACCGTCTTTACTTAAAGTGATTGCAAGAGGAAACCGACTTTTGTTTCCCGAAGGATTATTAACCATAAAGGCTGTGCCGTTGGGTAAATTTCCTGCACTCTGCTTCGCTCTGGAATCTGGTGTGTCAACAATTACAGGTGTAGTCCAGCTTAAACCATTGTCCTTGCTAATTGAAGCAAGTTTTTTAAAACTATTGTCTTGATCCCGGAAAATCATGACAATGGTGCTGTCTTTTCTGTAAAACCAACTGGGTTCAATTTCCCGGCTTATATTTTTATTGTTTGCAGGCATGTTAATCATTTTTCCGGATGTCCAACCCGATACACCAAGCGGATCATCAGTATAAAATGGTGTAACTATCAATCCGGGCTGCATATGAAAAGCGGTAATAAGTCTGCCGGTTTTTAATGCATGAACATCCTGTTCAATAATTCCTAAAATAGGTTGTCCATTGCTGTTTGTAAGAGGTTTTGGCGATTTCCAATGTGTCCCATCGATTGATGTAATGTATTCGGTATAACCTTCTTTAGCTCCCCCGTTGTTATTGGGCCAATTACAAATATAAGCCACAAGGGTAGTTCCGTCACTCCACCATCCACCGCTTGTTTTTATTCCGTGCTTCCATTTTTTGGTTAATGCAGATGGTTTACTCCAGTCTTTTCCATTTTTACTTCTGCTGTAAAAAACCTGAGTATCTTCACCATCTTCATCAACCGATGAACTTTGCCATTGTGCATAAAGCATTCCTTTAAACGGAAACAGTACTACTCCGTGATTGTATTTATTATCGTTGCTTTGCGGTGCAAATATTGTTATTGTTTCAAGCCCCTTGGCGAAATGGAGTCCCAGAGTTTCGGGCTGATCAAACTTAAAGAGAGAATGTACCTTAAAAGGAACATCGTATTCCTGAGCATGCAGGGACAGTATCAGAAAAAATTGAGGTAAAAGTTTAATGATATTTTTAAGTGAAATCATAATTCTCTGTAAAAAGTTATTATCTGCAGTATCTGGTACTGGTTTGGCAGTTATTTTGCATTTACTTTTTTTCTCCATTCAGGATATTTTTTCAGGAGTTTTTCAGGAGTATCGGTATACCAGCCGTAACCATTTCGGCGTTCGTAACTAATCTCAGCCAGAGAGTTTCTTTTAATTCCATCGCGGCTGCAGAAATAAGGCTTGCCTGTTTCTAAATCGTAAAAACGGGCCCATAATGGGGAAGCATTTTTATCTTTAACGATAATTTGATTCTTCTTCCCGTTTTTATCAGTTTCCTGCGTTAATTTTACTCCTTCTATTTTGTTGGCCTCGAACCATTTTACAGCTCCATTAACAGCAGCAATAATTTCCTTGGAAGGCATATCTATCTTCATTAATAAAAGTGCTATATTGACCGATTCGCCGCCACTAAACGATGCCAATTCGTATGCACGTGCATTAGCCGGAGCGAATGTTTTTTCATCGTGCTGAGCACACCATACTGTTGGTTGACCATTTACAACTATCTGGGTTTTAAGAATACATTGAATCCCTTTGTCGAATGCTTTTTTGGCTTTGTCCTGTTGGTTTTTATTTATTTGTAAGGAAGAAAATTCTTTACTGTCGTCAAGTATTTGAAACAAAAATTTCATGGTATTTACCATTGCATCATCATTATAGGTAATATGGTCTGCATAATCACCTTTGTAAGGATAAAACTGTGGCCATCCGCCATTTTCGTATTGCGAAATAAAAATATAGTTAAGTCCTTTTTCAAATGCCTGTTTGTATCGGTCATCACGAAAATGAGAGTATACTTTAGCCAGAAACCGCAGTTCTGATATCGTTGCACCGTTATCGAATGTGGCGCCAATTTCAGATTTATCCTGAATATAATGAGCTTTCTCTGATTCAGAAAATGCGTGATGATAAGGCTTGTTTTTTTCCCATCCTCCAATTTCTTTTTGACTAAGCAACACGTTTTCTGCCACCAATTTCGCATCCTCGGTTCCATACCATTCGGCAGGCATTTTGGTTGATACCTGTTTCCATTTCAGACTCAAATAATCCTGAGTTGTTTGCCTGTTTTTTGCTGAAACAGAAGTTATTGTCAGAACCATGATCATTGAGATCAAATAAATATTTTTCATGTGTTTATGATTATGATTTGTTTTTTGTTGCCATATAAAACTCCCAAATTACACTCATTCTCCTGTGTGTACTTTTTATAGGGTTGTTTCATAGATTTTTGTTTTTACTTTGATTTGGCCGGCGAAAAATAAGTAGTGATTATTTTCTGTTTTTCTTCAATTATATCTCCGTTATTATTGATTCCAACGGCGAATAATTTTTGGTTGTACTCTCCTTTAATTTCGAAATATGCGAAATCCTGAAAGGCAATTTTCTTTATTTCATTGATCATGAGGGGGACAGGAGTGATCTTTAAATAAGTTTCCAAAGCTGATATAACTGCTTTAGGTAATTCACCAAATGTAATATCTGATTCGGATCGCATGATCTTCCCGTCGGTCAGAACTAAGAGCCGCAGTTCTTTTGACGATTCGAGTTTCAAATTAATGTTGTAGATAATATTTGACTGGGTTATCATTTGGTCAATATTATTGACCGGAATCTGAGGATAATTAGCCGCAAGCGTATTTTTCACAGATTTTGGAAGATCGTTGAATTTTATATTATTGGAATTTAAAATGTCATCTTCGTTATGTTCCAGGTTGATTTTTGGAATTTGAATGTTCCCAACCGTGTTTGTTCCCGAATAATTTTCCTCATTTTCCTGAACATTTGAAAAGCTCATGTTTTGCAGGTTTTTTACAAATGAACCTTTAAAGGTAGAAAACTTGGAATCACGGACATTTACATTATAAATCAAATTTTTACTGTGGCCGTTAAGAAGAAAAGCCCGGCCACAATTTTCGGCATTAATTTTATCGAGATGAATATTATATAACAATGGGCTGGAATCGGATAGGTTTGAACTGTTGTTAATATTGCTAAGCAAAAATGAACCGGTAATCTGATCTGCCTGAATATTTTTTAAAAATATCTCGTGGAGCTTTCCTTTTAGTCCGGCATTGGCGAAAATACGCAAAGCTGTTTCGCTTGTGTCAATTTTTAAATCAGACAGGAAAATATGATTGGCTCCGGCTTGTGTTTGAGAGCTGATAATTACTGCCGAATAAAGAACATTTTCGAAAACTGAATTTTGGATTACGATATTCTTTGAAGCACGATTGTTTGGGATTTTAACCCGCCCAGAAAGAATCTTTACTCCATCGTCAACAAATTGAAATTTTGTACTGTCAACAAGAATATTTTCACTGCTTTCCAATCCAATTCCAATCTGGTCGTATCCATGACTGCTGATTAAGCACTTTTTAATCGTTACATGTTTGCATAAAATTGGGTGAATAACCCAAAAAGGGGCATTTTTAATGCTTACTCCCGAAATATTTATTCGGGAACATTCCAAAAAAGTAATCAAATCCGGGCGGATAGAGTGGCCATTCCCAAATTTACGGTTGATGGGTTTCACATTAGTATTTTCCAGCTTTTTCAATAATTCCCAATCTTTTCTTTCATGAAATTTCATGCTTTTCCATACAGGATCGTTTCCCTGACCGTCGATAATACCTTTGCCGCTTATCTGTATGTCGCTTGCATCTTTTGCATAAATCATGGATGAATAGTTCATGCATGGAATGCCGTTAAACCAGTTGTAAGCTAACGGATATATTTTAGGTTTCGCTATAAATTTGAGTTCAGCACCTTCTTCCAAGTACAAATTTATTTTACTTTTCAGAACAATAGGTCCGGTATAATGAATTCCAGGAGGAATTAGAATTGTACCACCACCAAGTTCATAAACATGGTCAATTGCTTTCTGGATTCTTTGAGAATCATCCTTAGATCCAAAATCGATCAGACGTAAAGTATCTGTTGGGATTTTTGCAGACTGTATTTCATTTCTGACTGAATCGGCATATTCCCAGCCATTGGAACTTTCAGGAACCAATTCATTGGATGCATTTTCTTTTTGCCTGTTACAAGCCAGCAATGCCATAATAAGAGCAATACATGAAATAGGAAGTCGCATAACTTTTTTTTGCTAATATAAACGAAAGTCTTATAAACAGGCTGTTATTTTCTGTCATTAACTGTTATTGACCTATTCATTTTTTGTTTTTATGTGTTATTAAAAATGATTTAGTAACTTTCGCAGGACAACCGTAATATCTACCATGAGTAACAATTTCGATGACAATTTCTGGCTGAGTAAAATTGCCGGCAGCAAGTATTTTACATCTGCGAACGATGTTCGATTGCTTCGTTATTTGGTAAGCGCAACACGCGAAGATAAAATTCTAAAAGAAACAGTTATTGCCATTGACGTTTTCGGACGTGATGCTTCATTCGATCCCGGATCGGATTCTATTGTGCGTTCCAATATTTACAATCTGCGTAAAAAGCTCAATTCTTACTATCTGGATGAAGGAAATCATGATGCTGTGCGGTTTGTAATTCCTAAGGGGAGTTATCGTGTTGTATTTGAGGTGACAGAAATAGAAAAAATTGAGCAAAAACCAGAATTGAAAGAAGTAAAACCAAATTCGATGAGTCTCAAATTCTTATTTCCGGTTTCTTTTATTCTGATGTTGATTTTTGCATTCCTTTATTTTTCAGGCAATAGAAACTTTAACACTCAAAAAATAGAAACTGAAAATCCGGTTTGGGATTACTATTTGCAATCGGAAAACCCGCTGATGATCGTTTTGGGTGATTATTTTATGATGCAAAAAACGCGATTCCCGGATAGCAGCTTCAATTACGTTCGTAATCCGGAAATAAACAGCCAAAACGACTTTATGGCCTATCTGGATAAAAATCCGGAGCAAAAAGCCAGTATGAAAAAATTGGGGCAAAGTTATTTTGGTGAAGAAATCCCCAACTGTTTTTTTCAATTGGTACAAATTTTTCAAAAAGCGCACAAACCATTTAGTATGAAATATGCTTCGGAATTATCATTGAGTGATGTTCGGATGAATGACCTGATTTTTGTAGGCGATTTTGGCACTTTGGGAGTACTTAATCCTTTTTTCGCAAAAACAGGGTTTCATTATTCCAACTTACCCCCGGCAATTTTTATTTTAAATGAACAACAAGATACCACAGAGTATATTTCTCTAAACAATCCTGATCGATCGGTATTCCAGAATGATTACGCAATAGTCTCCAATATTTCGGCTTACGACGGAAAAAAAATCATGTTTTTTGTTTCTTTTCTGCCATTTGGCAAATCGGAAGCATTGTATAAGTTGAGCGAAACATCATTTCTGACTGAACTGACAGATAGTGTTGCTTCTTTTCCAGATGACTGGAACCTGATAATGAAAATTTCAGGTTTGCAATCTACCGGATTCTACTATGAAATTATAAAGTTTGGCAGTATTGAATAAGCTGCGGTTAAGGATGATGACAGGCTGACTTCAAAAGTGAATTAACCACAAAAAAAACAGCAGTATGCCAGCTTTAAGCCAATATACTGCTGTTTAATTGATATGCTAAATCAAATATAAAATAAGATTTGACCGGATTGCTAAATTGAAGAACTAACTTCAAAATCATCCTACCGACGCAATCCGGTCAAAATCAACCCACTATTAAATCTTACTTACGATTCCATCCACCACCTAACGAAAGGTATAATTTAACGATGGAATTTAATTGTTGGAATTTTGTATCGATGGTATTAATCTCGGAAGAAAGGGCATTGCTGCGAGCTGTCAACACTTCAATATAAGTCGTGTTTTGGTAGCCGTTGTTCAGCAATTCTTCAGAATATTCAACAGCCTTTTTTAAAGCTTCCAATTCCATTTTCTGGATTTCGTATTTCTTTTGTTCAGACTGATAGCTGTACAATGCATCAGATACTTCTTTTCCGGCATTTAGTATCGATTTTTGAAAATTGTAACGTGCTTCGGCTTGTTGTGCTTTGGCTACTTCATATCGGGTTCTGATGTTTCGTTTGTTAAAAAGTGGTTGGGTCAGATTCCCAATCGCATTGCTAAATAAAGAGGACGTACTGAACCAATCATCGAAATTGATACTTTCCAAACCTGCACTTGCACTAATACTCAAACTAGGGTAGAAATTGCTGCGGGCAACATTGGTCAGCTCAAAAGCATTCATCAAGCCATATTCAGCAACCATCACATCTGGTCGGTTTCTTAAAAGCTGTGCAGGAAAACCAGTTTGCAATTCAGCCGTAATCTTTTGATCGTCGAGTTTTCCACGAACAATAGTTCCTGCATTTTGTCCCAGCAAAAGAGAAATAGTGTTCTCTAATAGATTCACATTTTCTTCTAAATTTAAAAGAAGAATTTGAGTGCTGTACAGTTGTGCTTCAGTTTGTTTCACAGCAGCTTGGGTAACTTGTCCGGCTTCTTTCAGGCTTTTCATTGTTGCCAAACTCTCAGTTCTGTTTGTTACTGTTTGTTTTGCAACATCAACCTGAGCATCTAAGGCAATTAACTGAAAATAAGCAGATGCCAAATTGCCAACTAAAGAACTTTCTACAGCTCTTCGCGAAGCTTCGCTTTGCAAATAACCTGCTTGACTAGCTCTTTTGTTGCTTCTGATTTTTCCCCAGATATCGGCTTCCCATGAAATTGTACCTGTTAACTGGTAATTTTCGTATTCGGCACCATTTCCACCTGCCGCAATTCCAGTCAGGCTGTTGTCTGATGCTTCATAATGCCCCCCATTAGCACTCATGCTAAGACTTGGCAGATAACCCATTTTTCCTTGTTTGTAATAGGCTTCGGCAGCATTTACACGCTCAATTGCCATCAAGTAATCCAAATTGTTATCCAAAGCTTTATTAATTAAACTTTGCAGGTTCGCATCGGTAAACAATTCTTCCCAAGGCATGCTGGCAAGAGTCGCTGAATCAGTAGTTGAAACGTTGCGGTACTGATCTGAATTCTCTAGCTCCGGTTGCTGATATTTTTTGGCAACAAAACAGGATTGCAGACTGAATGCCGTTACAACCAGACTAAGTATTATATATCTTTTCTTCATCATTTCTTTCTCTATATTATTCTGCAGTTTCCAATTCGTTGTCTTCCGGTTTTGGCGCTCCTGTAATTTTTTCCTGAATTGTCTGGAAAATCACGAAGAAGGCAGGAATTACAAACACACCAAACAGGGTTCCAATTAACATTCCACCAACAGCACCTGTACCTATTGAGCGGTTCCCAACTGCACCGGCTCCATTTGCGAGCATCAATGGTACAATTCCCAGAATAAATGCGAACGAAGTCATTAAAATAGGACGTAAACGTGCTTTTGCTCCCTCAACGGCTGCCTGCATCAATTCCATTCCCTGACGTCGACGCTGTAAGGCAAATTCCACAATCAGGATGGCATTTTTTGCCAGCAAACCAATTAACATGATCAAGGCCACCTGGAAATAAATGTTGTTTTCTAATCCAATCATCTTCACAAAAAAGATGGCTCCAAATATCCCGATAGGAAGTGATAGAATAATGGAGAAGGGTAATATGTAACTTTCATACTGCGCTGCAAGTAAGAAATACACGAATATCAAACTCAGTGCAAAAACTAAAATAGCTTGATTTCCTGCTTTTTGTTCCTCACGTGTCATTCCAGAGAATTCATACCCGTAGGTTGATGGTAATGTTTCTGCTGCAACTTCCTGAATAGCTTTAATGGCATCCCCGGTACTGTAACCAGGATTCACATTGCCGTTAATGGTTGCTGAATTGAAAAGGTTGAAACGGTTAACAACATCAGGACCATTTACTTTTTTCATGTTTACAAACTGACTTACCGAAACCAATTCACCTTGAGCATTTTTAACAAACACATTATTCATCGATTCAAGGGTTTCACGATCTTCGGGAGCAGCCTGAATCATCACACGGTACTGTTTTCCGAACCGGTTAAAGTCGGCAGCATACCAACTTCCATAATATCCCTGGAGAGTAGTAAATAAACTACTTACCGATATCCCTGCTTCTTTTACTTTCTCTACATTTATTTCCATCTCATATTGAGGGAATCCTGTATTAAAAGAAGTTCTCGCATATTTAATTTCCGGTCGTTGGTTTAATGCCCCCAGAAATAGACCACTTTTGGCCATCAAATCGTCAAATTCTCCATTCGACTTATCCTGTAAACGCATTTCAAAACCATCAGAATTACCAAAACCACGAACAGTTGGAGGTGCAAAGAAAAGAATTTGAGCTTCGTTTATTCCAGCTGTCATTCCAAATAATTGCCCAACTATTGCATCTACTTTTTGATTGTCCTGTTTTCGTTCTTTCCAGTTTTTTAATTTAATTACAGCGAAAGCTTTTGAGCCACCTCTGGAGCCACTTAACATACTAAAGCCAACTACAAACATTTTTTCCTGAACAACATCAATACGATTGATAATTGCTTCTACTTTGGAAACAACTTCACCTGTTCTATCCAAAGTACTTCCGGCAGGTAATGAGATGTCACAGAAAATAACTCCTTGGTCTTCGTTTGGTATAAATCCTGTAGCAGTAGTTTTGAAAAACCATCCAGCCAAGGAGATGAAAATGACTAATATTACACCAGTTAACCATTTTCTCTGAATTAAATAGCGAACCGAGTTAGCGTATCGATTAGTCATTACATCGAATCCTGTATTGAACGAAGTGTAAAATCTTTTTAGTAAATTTTGCTTATGCTCTTCACTTGGTTTATGTGGCTTAAGTAAAAGAGCACACAATGCAGGACTTAAGGTTAATGCATTGATTGCTGATATTACAATAGCAACTGCAAGTGTGATTGCAAACTGTTGGTAGAAAGCTCCTGTTGAACCTTTTAAAAAGGATACCGGAATAAACACTGCCGACATAACCAAAGTAATGGAAATAATTGCGCCGGTAATTTCGCTCATGGCCGATATAGTAGCTTTTTTAGCACTCTTCGCACCGTGATCAAGCTTGGCGTGAACCGCCTCAACCACAACAATGGCATCATCAACAACAATACCAATTGCGAGTACTAAAGCAAACAGTGTCAGCATATTAATAGAGAAGCCAAAGAGGTTCAGAAAGAAGAATGTTCCAACAATTGCCACTGGAACTGCTATTGCAGGAATCAAGGTTGATCTAAAATCCTGAAGGAAAAGAAAAACCACTAAAAATACCAAAAGGAATGCTTCAATTAAGGTAGAGATTACTTTACTGATTGATGCATCTAAGAATTCATTGGTATTGAATGGAATCACATAGTCAACTCCTTTAGGAAAATTCTTTTTAGCAGATTGCAGTGTGCGTTCTACTTCTTTAATAATTTCCTGTGCATTCGAACCTGAAGTTTGATATACCGCAACTGCTACTGATGGATGACCATTGGTAATATTATTGGTAGCATAACTAAAGGCACCCAACTCAACTTTTGCAACATCTTTCAGGCGAAGGAAATCACTGTTACCTTCCGAACGAAGAATAATATTATCGTATTCTTCTTTTGTAGAAAGTTTTCCTTTGTAGCGAATAACATATTCGAATGACTGAGATGAATTCTCTCCAAATTTACCAGGAGAAGCTTCCAAATTCTGCTCATTCAAGGCGCTGACTACATCCTGAGGAGTAAGACCATAAGCGGCCATTTTTTCAGGTTTCAACCAAATTCTCATCGAATAATCACGTGAGCCAAAAACGCTGGCATCACCTACACCATTAACCCTTTTGATCATTGGGATTAGGTTGATACGAGCATAATTCTCAATAAATGTTGCATCTAAATCTTCGTTTTCGGTAAAAACGGAAAAGAACATCAAAACACTATTCTGAACTTTTTTTGTGGTTACTCCAGTTTGAATTACCTGTTGCGGCAATTTGCTGTTTACTGTTGCTACTTTATTTTGAACATTAACTGCTGCAATATCAGCATTGGTTCCTAATTCAAAGTAAACACTTATGGTTGCACTTCCATCGTTACTGGCAGTAGATGACATGTAGGTCATGTTTTCTACACCATTAACGGCTTCTTCTATGGGAACAACAACACTTTTCAGCAGAGTTTCTGCATTGGCACCAGGGTAAGTAGCAGAAATCTGCACGGTTGGAGGTGCAATATCAGGGAATTGCTCTCTTGGTAAAGTAGAGAGTCCTAAAACTCCCAAAATTACAATGAGTATAGATATTACAGTCGACAATACCGGCCGTTCAATAAATTTTCTTAACATGAAATGTGATTTTTATTTACAGTTTAAAAACCTGATATTATTTTTTGGAAAATGCTCTGTTGTCTGGTTGAGTTGAAGAACCGGTTTGTGGAAGTATTTGCATTCCTTCTCTAAGTTTGATTAATCCCTCGGCGACAAATACTTGTCCTTCAGTAAGTCCTTCTTCAATGATAAAATCATTACCGAGAGTTTCTGAAACAAATACTTCTTTAGACTCTATTTTGTTTTCATTACCAAGAAGATAAACAAAATGTTTTCCCTGCAATTCGAAGGTTGATTTTTGCGGTAAAATAATTGCCTGATCTATGTTGGATGGCAGTTTGATTTTTCCACTAATACCACTTCGTAATAAATTGTCTGGATTTGAGAAAATTGCACGATAGCTAACACTTCCTGTTCTTGGGTTTACCATTCCGTTAATGGTCTCAATTTTCCCTTTTTGATTGTAAATTGATCCATCAGCAAGGATTAACTCAACTTCAGGTAATGCCTTAATCATATCTTTAACACTATTGCCATTCAATTGTCGGTTGAATTGTAATAATTGTTTCTCGTTTAATGAGAAGTAAGCATATACATTACTAATATTGGACACTGTAGTAAGTGGTTGAGATTCTGTACGACCAACCAAGCTACCAATTCTATAAGGTATACTTCCAACAATTCCGTCAACCGGACTCTTGATAATAGTATAGTCTAAATTTTCTTTGGCATTCATATAATCTGCTCTTGCAGCTATCAACTGAGCTTTTGCAGCATTCAAATTGCTTTCAGATGTTTCTAATTGTACCGCGCTAACGATATTTTTCTCTACCAAAGGTTTTATTTTATTCACATCAACTTGTGCTGATACCACCTGAGCTTTTGCTACTTCAACATTTGCTTCGGCGGCTTTAACTTGCTGATTTAAAGTTTTGGCAGATAATTTAAACAGAATCTGTCCTTCTTTAACCTGGCTGCCTTCATCAATATAAATTTTTCCAATAAAACCATCCACTTTAGGACGAATTTCTATGTTTTGTTCTCCTTCTATATTTGCAGCATATTCTGTGTAAATAGTAATGTTTTCCTTTTTCACTGATTGTACAGGGAATGGCATTGGCCCACGAGCCATTTGTGGTTGTGATGAATCCTTACAAGATGATAAACCAAGTAGGATAATGGCCATACTTGCTAAGATGTAATTTCTTTTCATGATTTGAATAAATGTATAAATTGTTTTTAATTAGTTCCTTTAGTTCTATATATAGCGAACTTGTTGATTGTGCAAGTCCAAATTTGTTTAGGTGTTTGTGTTATTTACCTCATATTTAATTAGTTATTGGGCATTTCGCTTTTATTTGATCACGAAGCTGTTCCAGAAGTCTTACAGTATTTGATAAGTAGTCTAAATAGGGCGTTTCTTGATTAGAGCCATATTGCTGGTCTTCTTCCTTAATAATCCCATTGGCTGTTTTTTTGTACTCTAATATCTGTCCAACCAAAAAGTGTTCTGTTTTATAATCAGCTATTTTTTCTTCAATTCTAGAAATGAATCCAACAGGTGATAAGGTATAGTACTTTTTCCGGTCACCAGGTTTTGTAAAATACACAATCATATTCGATTTGGTGAGACTCTGAAGATTAGTGGAGATCGTACTTTTGCTGGCACCTAAAAAATGAACCAAATCATCAAAAGTGGCTCCATTTTCTTTATTGATGAAAAGGGTAGCGAAAATTCTCGCTCCGATAGGGGATAACTTTTCTTGTCCCTCCATAAACAGACCAAACTTTTCCACTAAATATTTCTTTTCCTCTTCCAAATCTTTCCTGTTTTTCATTTTTCTTAAATTTTCCTGGAACAAATATACATTTAGTTCGGTTTCAACCGAACTAAAAAATGTTAAAAAAATAAAAAGAATCCTATGCAATCGATGGAAGAGCAATAATAAATTTAAATGTATCAATAATTGATATTTCGTTGGGGAAAAAATGGATTCGATTTAACGAAGTTGTTTAAAGGTGTCGAAGTAAAATAATGATAAATGCAAAGTTATTCATAGCTGACCAATGTTTTTTTTTTGTTTCAAAACGTACAGGTATCGATTTAAAAACATCTAACCGTATATTGGTTTTTTCAATCACAAACCGTTGCTTATAAAGTAATTCGTCAAAGAATGAAACGTCATTTTCCCATTGCGCTTATTTTGATCAATATTATCAATTACATCACAGATGTAACAATGTTTTCTAAATTCCTGCGCATCAAATCCTGCATCAGCATTAAGAAAAAATCCATCAATACAAAATTGCTTGATTTTAATGAATCAGTCTTATACTTAAAGTTGCTAATAAAATGTTTTACCAGTAATACTTATTGAAATGATAATTAGTCACTTCGATTCGTGTAGTACTTTCACGCACTGTGGATTGTTTCTACACTATATAAATTTGAATTTTTGTTGTTTAGATTGATTAAAAATACTTAAACTTTTGTAACATTCACATTTCCCGTCCGTTAAATGCCTTAGAAAGTTTCAACCCAGTGGATGAAATTTTTTTGGCACAGAATTCTCTAAGTGAGTTGTGAAGTTGAAAAATGTCTAATTAATTACAGATGGCAAAATTGAAAGAGAAAGGATCATATATTGGATTCCGCTTTAAGAGCTTACAAAAGAAAGCTCATTTTGATAATCCTTCCAATAAAAAGAAAGGTTTTGAATTCCTCAAAATCATTCACTTTTTTACCCCTCACGATATTTTAATGTTGAATCATCCAGAGTGATTACAGCAGTTTTATTCCACAAACTTTGGTTAATATTTGATTAATAATCTAAACGAATAGTTTGGAATGAGGTGTCTTTTTGCAAAAAATATAATAAGAAAATAAACTATCTTTAATAATAATATCAATGAGAAATAAGAGTAGAGTGATTGTAGTAATGATGATATTGACCATGTGGTTTTCGTTTGCAAGTTGTGATGATGAATTAGTTGAAGAGCAGGATTCAACCGAGGTTGTTGAACCAATAGTTGACGAGAATAATGACGGTACAACAGTTGCAGACACTACTGGTGGCACTAATACTGAGAATAGACCAATAATTGAAAATCAGACTTTTAATAAAACCTTGATTATTGATGGTCATGAAAATGATAGTTTGATAATACGCAACTGTACATTTGAAAACATGTCCGATATTGCTCTTTTAATTAAGACTGTAGATCACGTAATTATTAGGGATTGTATTTTCAGGAATCTGCAATCGCATGCGATTTTTTTACAAGCCGGACAAAGCTCCGATGACATTTTAATTGAAGGAAATGAGATTTATAATGTTTCAGGAATAGGAATATTTGCTGGGGAAGATCATATTAATACTAAGTGTTTGGGTAATATAATTAATGAAGTGGGTCTTGTTAATATAGACGGACACACTCCGCACGGTATTTATTTGTGCGGGAAAAATTTTATGATTGAAGGAAATACCATTTCTAAATGTGGTTCGGAAGATGGTAAAGGAGTAGGAATTAGTGTACGATCTTATGGAACCATTTCGAAAAATAAAATTTATGATGGAAAAGCCAGTGGCATATCTTTCTCAAGTGATCATTCTGCTTTTTATGGTACATTATTAATTGAAAACAATGTGATCTTTGATAATTTCGAAAATGCAATTAGTCTTTACATGTCAAATGAAGACTCGCCTCTTGGAAAAGTTACAGTCCGATTTAATACTTTATTATCCGGCAATAAACCTGTTATTTATGCCAATACCTGGAAAAGCATGGAAAGTGAGTTAGAATCTTTAGGAAATATACTAATTAGAACCGATGGAGATATTAATTATGTCGATGTCTCAACATCGAATCCATTTATTGAATCTCAAAATCTGGTAAGTAGCGGGGATCTTGGTTTTTCAGACTTTACAGATAGAGATTTTCATTTGATTTCAGGTTCTAAAGCGCTCAATTTTGCAGTTGGAATTCTTGATTTCCCTCGAAAGGATATGGAAGATAAAAATAGGAGCTCGTCTGATTTAGATGCTGGAGCATACGAAGCTAAATAATTAATAAACGCAAAAATAATAGGATGGAAAGGGGCTGTATCTTGATTGATACGGCTCTTTTTGTATGAAAAATATATGTTTGATAATTTCCATTATCAGGCTGATATTTGTTTTTTACAATATATGTTCTGAACTTGTATGTAATAGAATTAGAAATGATTTCTAAAAATAGTTACTTAACAGAATGGAGGAATCTGAACCATGTTTTTTGCCTCTTCTGCATTTATACCAATTAGTATCTAAATTTACTCAATCATTTCTCCCAAAGAATCTGATTATAATTGAGTTTTAGTCCCGAGAACCCGGGACGACATTATACCTCTGTGCAAATTTGTCTGTAAAATGGTATTATTCCCGGATATTAAATCATCTGCCATAACTTATTGCAGAAACTGATAATTAAAGTGTCGCTAATTTACGAATATTAAAACGAACTGATGTGAAAGAAAAAATACTTCTGATTTCGAAAGATACGCTAAGAACAGCAGCATTAGGTTGTTATGGCAGTGAATTGTGGAAAACTAAAAATATTGATGAGTTGGCGGATAAGGGAACCATTTTTCACCGGCACTACACTGCCGCTGCAACCTCAGCAATGTCATACTCTTCAATGTTCACAGGAAAATACTGTCATGAATTGGACAGAAAGGAATTTACTGAAGTTGAAGTTTTTAAAGGAGAATCATTATTTCGAATTCTGGAGAGTAAGGGATATGCATGCCATATATTTTGGGGTGAAAGTTGGTTTCAAAATGTGGTTCCATATACCAAAATATACGGAGAGAAGACGAATTTTCATAATTTGGATATTGAGCAAAAAGTTGGCTCTGAACGAATAAAGAGAATCAATGAGGAGGCTGTTATTCAGGAGACATTGAGTAAAATTGTTGATGGAGTTCTAGAAATTATTGAGACTAAAGTGTTTATCTGGGTTCATTTTCCACATGTTTTGTATGGTAAAACATGCTATGACTCAGATATTGAAGTTTTTGATGAGTTTGTTGGTGAAATGCGGAAACATTTTAGTGATGATTCCATTTACATTACTTCTGATCATGGTCATATGAATATGTCTAAAGGGGTTCCGGTATATGGATTTCATCTTTATGAAAGTGCGGTTAAAGTTCCTCTGATTACACCTAGGATTGATGGCAACAAAACAATTGAATTCCCTACCAGCCATATTCAGTTGATGGATATAATTCTTGAAGGTAAAATAATTCATAATGATCATGTATTTGTTGATACTCAATATTTTCTGCAGGAAAATAGAAAATTAGCAGTTGTTAAGGACAATTTTAAGTATATCTTCAATAAGAGGGGTAAAAAAGAAGAACTTTATGATTTGGAAGTTGATCCTGGAGAGAATGTAAATCTTCTTCAGAGGCAAGTTGAAGAAAAGGGTAGGGGAAAACTCTATTGGTTAGATGAGATCTACTATTACAAAAAATGGGATGCGGTGCATTCTGTATACAGAGACCTAAAGGCGGAGAAGGATAAAGTTTGGAGAGAAGGCAGTTTTATTGATGAATTGCTGTATAAAATTAATTTTAAACGAAAATATCTAATTAATAAATTCAGGAATAAAAGATATTTGATAAAGCGGAAAGGAATTTTAGATTCAAATCCATTTGTAATCAATTACAAAAGATGAGAAAACGGTATAAACACTATGTTTACAGAGTATTTGTTTAATTTTTCTTATGGAATGATAAGGGTGTTTTATGGAAGGAAAACAATATTCTGTAAAAGAATTCATTTAAATCGACAGATTTAACAATTTTTTCATTGATTATTATTCAAAATGGTTTGAACTTGTATTACTTGCGAACAGAAAACAAATAAGATACATGAACTGCGAAGATCGAAATTAAGTAATTGTTTGCTTTCTAATTTTATTAAGAAATAAAATATTAGCCCAATTTTGTTTCAGTGAATTTCAGCTCACAAAGCAAAGCTTTGGAGAAAGAAACAATTCAATCCCATTCTTTATTTCGTGGGATTGAGGAAACGAAGTATTGTCCAAATCTTTTCTTTATTAGGGTTTTATTGCCTTAATAAACCTCTCTCTATTCCTCCTCCCTCCTTTAAATTTAATTTAACATATTGCATCATTCTGCAATTTTGATGTTGTAGTCGTATACTTGAAACTTTGTAAAAAAAAATCATATGGGTAGAGAGATTGTGATGGTTGATCTGATCGGGCAATACACCAGATTAAAAGATGAAATTGATTCAGCAATAAATAGAGTTTTACTATCAGGTAAATTTATAAATGGCCCGGATGTAAGCTGTTTTTCTGAGGAATTTGCTCAATGGATGGGCGTAAAGCATGTTATTCCATGCGCGAATGGCACCGATGCTTTGCAATTGGCAATTATGGCTCTGCAATTGCAGCCAGGAGCTGAAGTTATTGTTCCATCATTTACTTATGTTGCAACCGTAGAAGTAATTTCATTACTTGGATTGAAGCCTGTATTTGCGGATGTAGATCCTAACACATTTAACTTGGATGTTAATGATGTACAGAAGAAAATTACAGAAAAAACTAAATTAATTATTCCTGCACATCTCTTTGGTCAATGCGCAGATATGGAAAAAGTAACCCATATTGCAGAAAAATATAATTTAAAGATTGTTGAAGATGCAGCACAGGCTGTTGGAGCTGTTTACCATTATTCTGATGGAAGGTCAGCTAAGGCTGGAACTATAGGTGATTTTGGAACAACATCTTTTTTTCCATCAAAAAATCTGGGATGCTTTGGTGATGGAGGAGCGTTATTTACAAACAGTGACGAATTAGCAGCCAGAGCCGGAATGATGGCTAATCATGGTCAAAGAATAAAATACCACCACGATGTTATTGGTTGCAATTCAAGATTGGATAGTATTCAAGCGGCCATTCTGCGAATTAAACTTCGTTGTCTGGACGAATTTACTGAAAAAAGAAGACATGCAGCAGCCTATTACTATAGTCAATTGAGATCTGTTCGGGGTATTTCAGCTCCTTTTTGTTCAAATTTTTCAACGCATGTTTACAATCAGTTTACTCTTAAAATTGACTTAAGTGATCGATTTCATATTAGGTATATAAGAGATAAACTGCAAAATGAACTGAAAAAAAGACGAATTCCTTCAATGATTTATTATCCAATTCCTCTTCATCTGCAAAAAGCATATTGTAGCCCGGATTATCCAATTGGCTGCTTACCTGTGTCGGAACGATTAAGTGAAACAGTTTTGTCAATTCCAATACATACGGAAATAAAAGTGGATGAATTGAAATTTATCACTGATTCCATTAAAACAATTATGAATAATATCCTGATAAATGTTCCTGTTTCAAACAATAAACTTAAATGGAAAAAAGCTATTTTGCCCACGAATCTGCTGTAATTGATGAAGACTGTAGAATTGGGCAAGGAACAAAAATCTGGCATTTTAGCCATGTAATGAGTGGATGCACAATTGGTCCAAATTGTAATCTCGGACAAAATGTATTGGTAGCTAAGGGGGTTATTTTGGGAGAAAATGTAAAAGTGCAAAACAATGTATCCATATACACCGGAGTAATTTGTGAAGACGATGTGTTTTTGGGACCTTCTATGGTTTTTACTAATGTAATTAACCCACGGTCGGCCGTTATCAGAAAGAAAGATTACAAAGAAACGATTATCCGAAAAGGAGCTAGTATCGGAGCCAATGCAACAATTATCTGTGGTACTGAAATTGGTAAATATGCTTTTGTAGGAGCAGGTGCGGTGGTAACAAAATCTGTTAAAGATTATGCTTTAGTTGTAGGAAACCCATCTAAACAAATTGGTTGGGTAAGTGAATATGGACATAGGTTGAATTTTGATAAAAATGGGTTCGCAACTTGCTGGGAAAGTGGTCAGGAATATCTTATTAAAGATGAAATGGTGTGGAGGAATGAGTGAGTATATTGGAATAGGATCTAAATTTATTCAATCATGAGAGAGATTAAATGATTGAATTATAGATGTTAATCAACATTATGCTTCTGTGCAGATTTGTTTGTAAAATGGTGTTATAGGTGATGATGAAAAGGAGAAAAATTCGGTTTGGAATTGTTGGGATGGGGCACATTGGGAAGCGGCATCTGGAGATGATCAGATGTAATAATGATGCTGAAATAGTTGCTTGCTGTGATCTGTTGCCATTGGAAGAATTGGAACTTTATATTCCAGGCATTCCTTTCTATAGGAATTATGATGAGATGTTGATAAATCATACAGAGATGGATGTTGTTAATGTGTGTGTGCCAAATGGTTTGCATGCCAATATGTCTATAAATGCTCTTAATATGGGATATCATGTGGTCTGCGAAAAACCAATGGCATTAAGTAAATCTGAAGCTGAGCGGATGTTGTACAAGTCTCTCGAGGTGTCGCGGCATATTTTTGTTGTAAAACAAAACCGATATTCCCCACCGGCAATATGGCTGAAAGAGATTATGAATCAGGAGTGTTTAGGTCAGATTTATATGGTTCAATTGAGCTGCTTTTGGAACCGGGATGAACAATATTATCAACCAAATTCCTGGAGAGGACGGCAAAAAGAGGATGGTGGAACATTATTTACACAATTTTCACACTTTATTGACATCGTGTATTGGCTGTTTGGAGACATTAAGAATGTGAAAGGAATATTTAAGGATTTTAAACACGCTAAGCTCACGGATTTTGAGGACTCGGGTGTTGTGAGTTTCGAATTTGTAAATGGAGGAATCGGATGCTTAAATTATTCAACTGCAGTCTATAAAAGAAATTTGGAAAGTTCTATAATCATTATAGGTGAAAAGGGGACAATTAAAGTTGCTGGTCAGTATATGAATGAGGTTGTTTATTGTGACATAGAAAATTACGTTATGCCGGAACTAAAACCATCTAATCCTCCAATAGATTATGGAGCTTATAAAGGATCTGCTCAAAATCATCATTATGTGATTGCAAATGTGGTTGATAAGATTCAAAATAATGGAGTTATAGCCACCAATGCATTGGAAGGTTTGAAAGTTGTTGATATTATTGAACGAATTTATCAGTTAAGAGATTTGACTGAAATAAAACAAAAAAAGGAATGGGTAAGGAATTATAAATTAAATGGAGTAAATCAGAAAGATATTTAGAAACTGTTTGAAATTTATCTTTTAACTTTTTTTTGATAAAAATTTCCCAAAAAAAATTAAGCAGCTTCTTAGTTAAACCGATACAAATCACCACAAGAAATGTGTGATATTCCTGATGTTTTATGTGTAAATAAAGTAATGGTTGAAACGTTCAGGAGTTAATAATTATTAACTCACACACGAGCCTGATAAGTTCTCCTGATTTATCAGGACAGGCTTTCCGACAACTAAAAAACAAATTATACTCAGATGAAAAATGTGAAAATTGCCGTTATCGGACTTGGGTATGTTGGTTTGCCTTTAGCAGTGGAATTTGGTAAAATATATCCAACGCTAGGATTTGATATCAACGAAAAAAGGGTGCTTGACTTGAAATTGGGTTTGGATTGGAGAAAAGATATGGGGACTGATAATTTCAAATCATCCGTTCATTTGCAATTCACCAGCGATCCCGATCAGTTGAGAGGATATAATGTGTATATCGTTGCGGTACCAACACCAATAAATAAAAATAATCATCCGGATTTAACACCTCTTTTTGATGCTTCTAAATACATTGGGAAGGTACTTAAAAGAAACGATGTTGTAATTTATGAATCTACAGTATATCCAGGTGCAACCGAAGAAGATTGTGTTCCTGTGTTGGAGGAATACAGCGGTTTAATCTATAATAAAGATTTTTATTGCGGTTATTCTCCGGAAAGAATTAATCCAGGGGACAAAGTACACACTCTTACAACAATTTGTAAGATTACTTCCGGGTCGACACCAAAAATGGCTGATTTTATTGATCGGCTTTACAAATCGATTATTACAGCCGGAACCTATAAGGCATCATCAATTAAAGTAGCTGAAGCGGCAAAGGTTATTGAAAATTCACAACGCGATATAAATATTGCATTTGTAAACGAGCTGGCAGTAATCTTTAACAAACTAGGGATTGATACCAATGAAGTTTTAGAAGCCGCTTCCACCAAATGGAATTTTTTACCATTTAAACCAGGTTTAGTTGGCGGGCATTGTATTGGTGTTGATCCATACTATTTAGCTCACAAGGCTTTGGAAGTTGGGTATAATCCTCAGATTTTACTGGCAGGAAGAAGATTAAATGATGATATGGGTTTGTTCATTGCATTTAATGTTATCAAGGAAATGGTTAAGAAAGGTTTCCGTATTCCCGGATCAAATGTTTTGGTGATGGGAATAACCTTTAAGGAAAATTGCCCGGATATCAGAAATTCGAAAGTGATAGGTTTAATTAAGGAACTTAAGGAGTTCGGCTGTAATGTTGAGGTTTATGATCCTTGGGCCAATCCTATTGAGGTTAGGGAAAGATATAATTTGAAAATAATACCTTACCTGAATGGGAATAAGTACGATGCTATTGTTGCAGCGGTTGCTCACGATGAAATTCGGAAGGTTGATATAAAGAACCTGAAAAATGGCCACGATTCTGTAGTTTATGATGTTAAAGCGATCTATCCACGTCATCTTGTCGACGGGCGGTTATAAAAACAATCATAAGCGAAAGTGTGATGACTGTTTTATTCTTCTCAATAAAATAATTGTATTGATTTTGAACTGGAAATTTGTCAATTTGATGGGATGTATACAAGAATCTTAAAGGGAGGAGCCATACTTTTATCATCAAATATAGTAGCCTCATTTTTGGGATTTCTGGTTCTTGCAGTTGTTGCTAAAAATTTAAGTATTGATGAATTTGGAGTTATTGGTATTATTCAGTCTTACACGCTGACCGTTGCAGCATTATTAAATTTTCAAACCTGGCAAACAATAATTAAATACTATCCAAGAATAAAGGATGATAAAGATCTTATTCAATCTTTATTAAAATTTTCTTTTCGGCTCGATTTAATTACGGTAATTATAGCTTTTGTTTTTGGAATTATATTTCTGGAAATTATCTACCGCACAATTAATTTACCGGAGATGTATAAGTATTGTGCCCAAATTCATTTGCTGAGTATTTTAACAAAACTTAACGGAACAGCAACAGGTTATCTTCGTGTTCATGACAAGTACAATTTGTTTTTTAAATCACAGTTCGTTGCCGGATTTGTTAAATTAATCCTTGTATTGATTGTTTTTTGGCTCGATCTTGGTTTTGTTTATATTATAATTGCCTTTGCATTTGGAGAAATTGTTTACGATTTTACATTAAATCTATTTTTTTACAAGGTTTTAAAATCCGACTCTTTAACTGGATTTTTAAGAAAAAGCACTAAGCTAATTAAAAATAAATACAAGGATATTTTCGAATTTTCATTCTATTCCAATTTAATTTCATCTTTCGATACGATTATATTTCAGGCTGATATGATGATTGTTTCAGGTTTTTTTGGTGTAAGTTATGCTGGTTGTTTTAAAATGATTAAAGTTATTACTGGATTAATCAATAGAATGGCTGGTCCGGTTTCAATTACAATTTCACCAATAATCAGCGAATTAATTGCTGAAAATAATTTCAAAGAACTTAGGTCTAAATTGCTAAAATCCTTCTTATTCCTAACTCTTTTTTTTAGTGCAGGTTATATAATTTTTATTGCTTTAGATGAATTTATGGTTCGAATAGTATTTAGTGAAGAGTACTTGAAATATATTTACTATTTGGATTTTGCCATTTTTAATCTCTTTGTGGGATTAATATTTATGGGTATTCATCCTGCAGCCAATTTTTTGGGGTACCACAGACAAATACTCTATATTATTATCGTTTTGTCCCTAATTTATTTGCTGCTGATTTTTCTGTTTTACGAAAGTGCCGGATTCGAAATTATTTTTATTGCCCAGTTAGTACAAATATCTTTAGTAGTAATATCAAAACTGTATCTCACCAATAAAAAACTTCATCTTATTGCTTTTCAAAAACCAAGTGTAATGCATTTTTAATCAATCAACTAATAAAGTTTGTTTTTAGGAGTTTTTGTTGTTATGAAAAAAATAGTTCATGTAATATTTTCGCTGAGAGTTGCCGGGGCAGAGAATGTTTGTATTACCATTTGTAACCATTTAAACAAGCAAAAATATAAGGTGTATGTTATCACAATTTTCGATGCAGTCCCGTTGGCTGAAAAGCTAAAGAACAATAGTGTAACGGTGATTTCTCTTGGGGTACCTTTGCAATCGAGATTCTGGCTTTTTTCCCCCAAAGTGTTTGTAAAATTTAGAAGAATACTTAAAGAGATCGCACCGGATACAATACATTCTCATTTTTGGGGAGTTGGAACATGGATTCTGTCCGTTATTAAAGACCTGCCTGTAAAAAATAGAATTGCTACTATTCACACTTCGGGAGGGCATTACAAATCATCCTATTGGTTTTCCCGTATTGACAGGAATGTAGAGATGTTAACATACAAATTATTGAATTTTAAATTGGTTTGTGTTAGTGAAGAAGTTCGAAAAACAATGGAGGAAGAATTGAAACTTTCGAATTCCTCTGTCATTTTAAATGGCATTGATATTGATTATTTTATACCTGTTAACGGCAATGCAGAAAAGAGTACAAATTATCCGGTATTAATTCATGTTGGCCGGTTTTTACCTGCAAAAAACCACTGGGATATTATTCGTTCATTGCCTTTACTAAAAAAGAAATTTCCGAATTTTAGAATGTGTTTTCTGGGTGTTGGAGTTAAGGAGCAATTAGAGGAGTATTGCAAAGAAAATCATTTGATAGATAATGTACACTTTCATGGTGTGCAGGATAATGTTTTGAAATATTTGCATCAAGCGGATATCGGAATTTTCCCATCTTCTTATGAAGGTCTTGGATTGGCTTTACTAGAAATGATGAGTTGTGAATTACCTGTTATAATTTCAGATATACCCGTTTTTAGAGAAATTACCAAAAATGGTACTTGTGCAAAAATTGTAGGTTTGCATCAAATTGAAGAGCTGTCAAATTGTATCGTCGAATTGGCTGGCGATAAAAAACAGATGAGGGATTTAGGTAAAACCGGTAGAAAGATTGTTATGGAGAAATTCTCTCATAAACAAATGATTTCGTCTTATGAAGCTATGTATGATATGATATACTAGTTCATATTTTAAGTTGTTCTTGTATAGATATTAGATGACAAAGAAGAAGTTGCTCCTTATTTCACCAAGTCAGTTTGGATATCTTACTGATTATTATTTCTACTGCAGATACTTGAAAGATGAGTACGTAATTACATTTTTGTGTTTTGATGAAGGTTTAAAGAAAATAAGCATATCAGGTGTTACGGTTAAATATTTACCTGTTGATGGCAACCGGATTTTACGATATATACGGTGGTTGAAATTTATATTCGGAGAATTTAGACAACAGCATTACGACATTATTTTCTTGTATAGTTTTAAGTTCTGCTCTCTGCTTAAAATATTTTCAGGAAGGAGATTATTGGTTTTAGATATAAGAACCGGATCAGTTAAAGAAAACTATTTAGTTAATACAATTCAGAATTGGCGGCTTCGTTTTGAAAGTTATTTCTTCAACCATATCACAATTATTTCCAAAGGTCTTATTAATCATCTGAAAATCAGTTCTTCAAAATGTCACTGGTTGCCGTTAGGAGCTGAGGTTTTGAAAGATAGCAATTGTGGATATAATAAACTTAAGTTGTTGTATGTAGGAACTTTAAATCACCGGAGATTACAGGAAACAGTGATTGGGTTTTCAATGTTTTATAAGGAATATGGTGATGAGATTGAATGCTCCTACAACATTTTTGGTTTTGGATCTGAAAAAGAAGAACGTTTGCTTCAGGATGCAATTAAAGAGTTAAACCTTTCTAAAATTGTACATTTCCATGGGAGGAAAAACTTAACTGAAATTCTTGATTATTATAGAGAATCCAATATTGGAGTCTGTTACATTCCTATTACTCCATATTTTGATTTTCAGCCTCCAACTAAAACTTTTGAGTACATTCTTGCAGGCATGGTTTGCATAGGTACTGCCACTGTCGAGAATTCCAATTTAATAAACGAGGAAAATGGGATTCTTTGCCACGACACTTCTGAGTCATTCTATGAAGCACTTCAGGAATATCATCAAAAAAGACATCTCTTCAAATATGATTCTGTTGTAAGTTCTTTGGAGGATTACCGTTGGGACAAAATCGTAAATGGAAACTTTAAACCGTATCTAAACAGGTTGATGGACAATGCTTAAATTAGCGTTTCATAATCTTTACTGGACTTTGATTTTTATGACTGGAATCTTTCAGTTGTTGGGAATCAATTCCGGTATCTATAAAATAGGAATACCTTTTGTTAGCGGAGTCTTATTTATTTACACATTTGTGTCTAAAGGCAATCAGATAAAATACCCTTTTGTATGGTGGTTTGTTGGATTTACAGGACTAGCGGTAATCAGTTCATTTGTGAATAAAATTGATACCTTTTCCTTACTCTACTTTTTGGTATATACTAGCTTGTCCTATTTGTATTTTATTGTTTTGATCAATGAAAACAGCATTTTGGTAATTTCAAAGGTTATTTCCTTTATCAAACTGCTTATTGCAATTCAAATTCCCGCAGTAATTATAAAATTCTTTTTGATAGGGCAATCCGAACATGGAGGAATTGGAACCTTATCTATAAATGCTGGAAGTGTGTCTGCAATTTTCCCTCTATTTGTCATTACAATCTTATTTAGCCTGTATCTCTTCGAAAACAAGAGAAAATATCTGATATATATTATCTGCTTTAGCATTCTTGGAGTAATTGGAAGCAAACGGGCAATTCTCATTTTTATTCCATTAGTCCTGATAATTTGTGGTTTTCTATTTGTTAAGTTAGAGAGAAGGGTTTATTCCGGAAAATTTTTAAGTAAGGTACTGGTGGCCTGTTTAATGGGAGCCGGTATATTTTACTTTACAGCAAAAACCAATAAAACCTTAAATCCTGAACAAAGTAATTGGGGCAGTTTTGATTTGAATTACATTGCAAATTATGTGAATAATTATACCAGTTCCGGAGGTAGTGATAAATCTGAGATGAGAAGAAAAGATGGTTTGATCCATTTCATCAATTATACATTAGAGGCAGATTCACATAAAATGCTGTTTGGAGATGGAGCTGGTAAGCTGATTGAGTCGAAATACAATCCCCGGGAAGGATCAATGGAGAATGAATATGGAGTGAGGTATGGAGGAAGAATGGCATTAATATGGTTGCTTCTGCAAGTTGGTATCCTTGGCACCATAGTGTTTTTGCTATTTTATTTGCGGCTATTTTCTCTGATTTTAAGAAAATACAGAAGCAATCCTGTCGATTTGTCTTTTTTGGTTCTAACCATTGTCTTTTTTATTGATACAGTGAGTTATTCGAATGTGTTTCTTCGTTATGAATATTTAAAGGGCTTATACTTTGTTTTGCTTGCTTTAATTTTACTTGATCATAAATACGCCACTACTTATTTTACTGATATGGTTTCACTGTAATAAGAGGAATCATTTTCTGAAATGATAAATATGTTCTGAATGAAAGTTTTAATGATAAGTTCGCTGCCAGTAAATCTTAATTCAATTCAAGGCGGGGTTGATGCTGTGGTTGTGAATTTGCTAAAGGGTTTTGAGTCTTTCCCAGAGGTAAATCTGCTAGTTCTTTCATTGGGGAAGTCGGATTGCAAAAAAACAGTAAAATATGCCGGCAATATCACAATTGAATATTTATTCAGAAAAAATCAATTTGGAGGAAAATTATTCAATAGTTTTTTTCAAATGAGGAAGGATGTCCATAACCATATCCGGGAGTTTAATCCTGATATAGTGCACATTCAAGGGGCTTCTCCAATGATGTTTTGTTTATTGGGTTTAAATAAGAAAAATCTGGTAATCACACAACATGGAATAATGGCGGAGGAAATTAATTACCAAAAAAATAAAACAGACAAGTTAAAATTTTGGTTTAAAATGATTGTTGAACGTTATTATTATCCAAAGTTTAAGAATTATATATTCATCTCCAGTTACAATCGAAAGTTTTTAGAGCAGTTGAAAGAAAATCAGAACTATTATGGGAAATTAATTTTTAATCCTGTAAATCCAATTTTTTTTGATTTGAAAACCCATTCAAAATTTGGAAAGCGGATCTTATATGTTGGCGTCATCAATCAACGAAAAAACCTCCTATGCTTACTAAAAGCGATTCTTAGATTAAAAAATAAGACCGGGGGAATTAAATTGGATGTGATCGGCGGGTTTAAAGATGAATTTTATAAGAACTTGATATATAGTTTTATTAAAGACCATAACCTGGAGAATGAAGTAAACTTTTTGGGGTGGAAAAGTCAAAGTGAGTTGTTGGACTTGTATAAGAAGGCTGACCTTTTTGTTTTGCCCTCGCTTCAGGAATCGTTGCCGGTTAGTATTGCCGAAGCAATGGCTGCCGGCAGACCCGTAATTGCGGCGGATGTTGGCGGTGTTGCTGAAATGATTACCGCCAATAAATCAGGTTTTGTTTTTAAGGCAGATAATTCGCAGGAGTTGGAAGAATGCCTGTTAAAATTTTGTAATGAGGATGGACTCTATTCAGGGTTCTCTGAAAATGCAAGAGAAGAGGCAATGAGAAAGTTTCACCCTGATAAGGTAGTTAATCAAACAATTGAATTTTATAAAATGATTCTCGAAAATTAGGCTTGTTTGCAGTATCTGTGTTTCATGAAAAAAGTTGATAAATTCAAAATTGGTGTTATCGGATTAAAAGGGCTTCCAGCTTATGGAGGAGCGGCAGCGGTAGGAGAGAATATTATTGCTCAGCTGGCTAATGATTTTGATTTTACAATCTATTCAGTTAGTTCCCATACCAATTTGAAATCAGGATGTTATCAAAAAAGTTTTCAAATTGTAATTCGTAAGTTGCCGTTCGGAAGCATTAATTCACTTTTATATTACGTTCGGTCTGCCTTGGATGCACTTTTGTTTCGAAAATATGATTTGATTCATTTACATCATCGCGATGCCAGTTTTGTGATTCCTCTTCTCAAATTACGCTATCCTGTAGTAGTAACAACGCATGGAATGGTTCTAACATCCAAATGGATGCGATACAAACTTTTTTTTGATTTTGAAGATCGGCACTTTCTTAAGTACGCCAATTTCATTACTACTGTTTCATTAAAAGATCAAAGAAAAGTTGAGAAACTGATACCCTCTGAAAAGGTGAAATACATTCCAAACGGGATAAATTCTGAAATTGAAATTACAGCAAAAAAGGAAGAGTATATCTCCTTTGCAGCAGGAAGAATGTTACCTGATAAAGGCTGCCACACATTTCTGGAGGCAATGGATTTACTCGAAAAAAGAGAAAGCGCTGTAATTATGGGCGATTTAAAGCAAAATTTAGATTACGAAAAAAGGTTACTGCAATTGCAGCAAAAAGTAGGCAACATTCTTTTTACTGGATTAATTAAGGAGAAAAAAAAGCTGTTTAAAATCATATACAGCAGTAAGTTTTTTGTGTTTTCTTCTGAGAATGAGTCCATGTCGATGATGTTATTGGAAGTTGCGGCTCTTAAGGTTCCAATAATTTGTTCTGATATTCCAGAGAACAGAGATGTTTTTAACGATGAGGAAGTTCTGTTTTTTAAGGTGAAAGATGCAGTGGATCTTTCAGAGAAAATTAAGTATGCATCGTATCATCCTGATGAAATGAAGATTTTTGCCCTAAAAGCGTATGATCGATTGCAAAAGAGTTATTTATGGAAGAATATTGCGGAAGAATACAAAACCATATTCAAGAAATTTATTTAAATGACATTCAACACAACGGTACAGGAGTCTTTTGGTAAGGTAGCGGAAGATCTTGAAATCATCACTGATTCTTCAATGATCGATAGAAAATCCTGGAGCGATTTTGTTCGAAATAACTTGCATGGGAATGTGTTTCAAACGCCGCAAATGTATGATGTATTTGAGCAAACAGAAGGCTTTACTCCAATTTTGATTGCTGCACGTAAGAATGGAAAAATAAGCGGGGTTCTGTTAGCAGTAATCCAAAAGGAAATAAAAGGAGTTCCGGGAATTTTAGCCAATCGTGCAATTATTAGAGGGGCTCCATTAATTGATAATGAAGATGAGGAGGTGCTGAATCAGATATTGACAAAATTCAATGAAAAGATTCAAACTAAAGCTCTGATAACTCAAATTCGGAATTGGGCAGATACATCGAATTACAAATCGGTTTTCCTGCAATGTGGTTACAGGTATCAAGATCATCTGAATATACTTTTGGATCTGGAACAATCAGAAGAAGTTATTTGGAAAAATATTAACAGGGAAAAACGAAAGAGTATAAATAAAGCTTACCGCGAGGGCGTGAGAGTTGAATTGGAAAGTCCTCATGCAGATTTAACTGCCACATATTTTATTCTGCAGGAGTTATACAAGAGAATTCAATTGCCATATCCAGACATCGACTTCTTTAAAAAATGGCAGAGGAATTTTGATGTAGAACCAAGATTTTTAGTGTTTGCTGCTAAATGGGAAAAAGAAACAATAGCTTTTCGTTATGTATTGGCCTATAAAAATGTGCTTTATATTTCTTATGCAGGAGCTCTTAACAAGTACTATCCAAAATGCGCCAACGACCTAATTAATTGGGAAGTAATGTTGTGGGGAAAAGAAAATGGCTATACTGTTTATGATTTTGCCGGAGCTGGTAGTCCTCATGTCCCTTATGGCGTGCGGGTAAATAAAATGAAATTTGGAGGACAGACCTGTAATATAGGGAGGTATGAAAAAATTAACCGTCCAATACTATTTTTCATTGCGAAGTTTGGGTTCTATTTATGGAAAAAAATATCATTCAAGTAGGTAATAGCTCCTTCATTTTAAGCCCTGTGGACTAAAACCGCTTCTTTGCAGAAAAGAAGTTCAATTAAGAATCTGATTTAATGGATTGTAATATTAAAATATTTTGCAGCTAGACTTTACATTTGATACTTATAAGAAATTACTGAAAGGATTTATAGATAATAATTATCATTTTCAGACTTTCTCAGCATATCTCAGGAACCCCAAAGATAGAGTGGTTATTTTGAGGCATGATGTGGATAGATTGCCTGCTAATTCACTTGAATTTGCACGCATTCAGTCCGATATTGGGATTTCCGGGAGTTATTATTTTAGATCTCGGAAGACGGGTTGGGATGAGGAAGAAATAAAGCAAATTAATAATTTAGGACACGAAATTGGCTATCATTATGAGAATTTGTCAAGGGTTGTCAAAAAGCTTAAATCGAACCATGATACTAATCAAATACTTAATTTTGGGCTGAAAGATTTCGAAACGCAATTAACTAGTCTACGTCAATTGGTTCCAGTAGAAACAATTTGTATGCACGGTGCTCCCACTTCTAGATATGATAATAAAAATTTGTGGGGAAAGTACAAATATTCCGATTTTAAAATTATTGGAGAGCCTTATTTTGATCTTGATTTCAGTACTGTTTTTTACCTAACAGATACCGGCAGACGCTGGGATGGTTTTAATTTTAGCATAAGAGATAAAATTAACGGACAACAGAAGTATTGGCAAGAAAAAGGCATGGTATTTAAAAGCTCGTTTGATCTTATCGATGCATTAAACCAAAATGTATTGCCACCTAAAATAATGATTACATTTCATCCGCAGCGTTGGAATCATTTAAATATTGATTGGTGCAAAGAGTTAATTTTCCAAAATATTAAAAATCCTATAAAGTGGGCACTAATTAATTTAAGACAGAAAAAAGTCTTAATTCCATAATTGTTTTATTCGCAAGAGTTCGTTTATACTTTGTAATAACCTGATTTTCAGAGTGATTTGTTTAATGAGTATTTTCTTGTAAAGATTTGAAAATAAACACATTGTAAATCAATCTAATATTTAGCGATCTATTGTTTTTGTGATATAAACTTTTTTAAAAGCAGTAAAGATATTTTTGATATCTATTGTTGCGTATCAATATTTTATGTTATGAAGAAAGGATCTGATGCTATTCGTAGGTTGGAAAGTACAGCACAAAGGATCGAATCGGCGCAGAAACAGTCCGGTTTTGTCATTTCACCCAGCTATTTCATTGATCTTTCCCAGAAATTAGGTCAGAAAGGGTTTGAATTTATAAGCAGATATTTTTGTCGTTTTAATTCCAGACATGTTCTAATAAGTTCACAAGATATCAGCAAATTGGCAGGAATAAATTTTCAGTTGTTGGTGAGTATAGAACCTATCAATAATCTAATTAGCATTAATGAGTTTTTTGGAGCCGCTAATTGTAAACTTGAAAAGGGAGGCATTTTTATTTGTCGCCTTAAGCCACAGGAAAAGGTGGAAAGAAGAATACTTACCCGTTATCCATTTCCATTAAATAAACTGGTTTATACCGCCTACTTTGTTTTCCGCAGGGTGTTTCCCAAACTCAGCATTACCCGTAATTTCTATCTGTCTCTAACAAAAGGTAAAAATCGATCATTAAGAGAACTTGAAGTAATTGGCCGGCTATATGCCAGTGGCTACGAATTAGTAAATAAATATAGTGCTGGAGAATATGTTTATTTGGTAGCTGAAAAACTAAAAGCGCCTTTTTTTGATAAATATTCTTCTTATGGTTTGCTGTTTAAAATGAAACGGATTGGTAAAGATGGAAAGGAAATTTTGGTTTACAAATTGAGAACCATGGTTCCTTTTTCAGAATATTTACAAGAGGCCTTTATAAATAAAAACCGATTGGCAAAAGGAGGGAAAATCAATAATGACAGCCGAATAACACCTGTTGGAAGAATTCTCAGAAAATATTGGATTGACGAAATTCCCAACATTTTTAACCTGCTAAAAGGTGAGATGAAATTGGTTGGAGTGCGTCCGATTAGTAAGTCATATTTTAATTTATACACACCCGAATTACAAAAGTTGAGACTAAAAGTAAAACCTGGAATTATACCACCTTTCTATGCGGATCTTCCTGAAACTCTTGAAGGAATTGAAAAGTCAGAAAAAAAATATATTGAATCCTATTTAAAAAATCCCATACAAACTGATATAAAATATTTTATAGCTTCCTTCAAAAATATTATTTTCAAAAAAATACGAAGCTATTAGATTGATATCTTTTTTCCTGATTATTTAGTTTTTGAGACTTCCTCACCATTCAATAGTTCGTTAAGGTTTTGTTATTGCTTTATTTTCAGAGTGATTTACTTAACGGGTGTTTTGATGTAAAGATTTTAAAAATAAGCACATTGTAAATCAATCTAATAGTAGAGTTTGCTATTCGGCGATCTATTGTTTATTGAAGTTCTTTTTATATTCTACTTAATGAATTTTTTACCCTAAAGAATATGATCCAATGACAAGTTCAAATGAATTTCTGAAAAATTTGGTGAACGAAGAAAAACAACAAATCAAAGCCTTTCAATACAAATTAGTATCCAAATGGTATTGGTTTCTAGTATTCGGAATTCTTGGTTTAGGAGGCGGTTTAATGTATACTTTTTATTCACCACCTAAGTATCAGGCTAAGTGCACGATATTGGTTCAGAATGAATCCAATGCTTTAAGAGGGAAGGAATTCTTTGATGATGATGGTAGTTTGAGAGGAATAAACGTTCAGGATCATATTGGTGTTTTAAAGTCTTCCTCGTTATCAAAACAGGTTTTAATTAATTTAAACTGGAATGTTTCATGGTATCAAAAAATGTCATTCTTTAATCAGGATTTGTACGGTTTGGCGCCTTTTTTCGTGTACAAAACTGATAGGCGCGAAAATCCGAATGATTTCCCTCTGTTCGTTAAAATGATTTCGGAAGAAGAATATATGGTCAGGTCTGATAATACAATTTTGGAAAGTTCCGAAATATCATATTTTGAAGCAAAGGGTAAATTTGGAGTTCCTTTCGAAAACGAGCATTTCAGTTTTGTATTGGAAAAAAACAACGATGTTATTGTACCTTTAGAGGCAGAGTTCTTTTTTGTTTTTAATAACATGGAAAATCTTAGTGTACAGTATGCTGATAATCTAAATGTAACGCTGGAGGATTTAAAAGGGAATTTAATAGCATTGGAACTGAAAGGAATAGCAGCACAGAGGATCGTCGACTTTTTAAATGAACTAAGTGAAGAATATATTGAATTTTGTTTATCAGAAAAGAATAAAATATCTAAAAATACAATTCGGTTTATTGATATGCAGCTGGAAGGGGTGGTGGATTCGTTAGAACAAACCGGCCATTTATTCAGTGATTTTCAATCTAAAAATCAGAGTTCAGATCTTGAAAGAGAGGCCGATTTGGCAATGGCTGATTTAAAAAGGTTGGAAGAGGAGTACGCCCTGTCAGAAAGAAAGTTAAATTACATTAGGAATTTAAATCAATACATAAATAACAGCTTTCAATTTTCAAAAGTTGAACATCATCTTCAGCAGGATTTTGGCAATGAATTAGTAGATAATTCAATTGTGTCACCTTCAGTAGTTGATATTACGGATCCGGGTTTGAACAATTTGGTTTTGAAGTTAGGAGAACTATATGGTAAGAAAGAGATATTATCATATAGTGTAAAGCAAAATGAACCCAATATGTTGGTGCTGGAGAAGGAGATCAGGCATACAAAACAAAGTTTGAAAGAAAATCTGCAAAATTTATTAGTAAACACAGAAAATGATTTAAGCAGTATAGCCCGACAGATGAGTGGTGTAAAAAGTAAATTGGTTCGATTACCCAAAATGGAGCAAAAATTCATTAATTTCAAAAGAAGATACGATCTGAATAATGATTTGTATACTTTTCTTTTAAAAAAGAGGGCTGAAGCAGAAATCACCATAGCTTCCAATGTTCCCAATTCTCAAATTTTGGATCGGGCAAGTTTAATGTCAACCAACCAAGTAGAACCGAAAACCATTTTAAATCTAATTATTGGATTCTTAATTGGAATTTCAATGCCATTTATTTTTATAAAAACAAGGGATTATTTTAACAATACCATAGGTAGCATTTACGAACTGGAAAGGGAGACTTCTCTTCCGGTTTTAGGGGTGATTTCCCACAATAGGCATCGTAAAGATTTTTTGGTTTGCAACCGTCCGCGTTCGGGAATAACAGAATCGTTTCGAAGCCTTAGAACTGATTTGGAAAATCTGCTTGCAGGAAATAAACAAAAGGTCATATCAGTGCAATCTGTTATGCCTGGAGAAGGAAAATCATTTGTAAGTTTAAATTTAGCTGCCATTTTGGCAATGAATAATGAAAAGGTTTTACTGGTTGAGGCAGATATGAGAAAACCTGGATTAAACAGGGTGTTTGGCAGTATTCGATCGAATGGAATGAGCAGTTATTTAAAGGGTGAGGATGCTTTTGATGATATTATTTTCCAGACAAAATTTGAAAATCTAAGTTTCATTCCCGCCGGGCCGGTACCTTTAAATCCAGCAGAACTTCTGGCTAACGGTAAATTTAAAGGATTTATGGAAAAAGCAAGAATTCATTATAATTATATCATATTGGATAGTGCACCGGTTTCTGTTGTTACAGATGGTTTGTTGTCAGGCAAATATGCAGATCTTAATTTGTTTGTACTTCGTCATCATTTTAGTCGGAAGGAACATGTAAATTACATCAATAAATTAGTGGATAAAGGGTCGGTGAAAAATGTTACGATTCTTTTAAATGATTTTAGAGTTAATGGTGTAGATGTAAAAGATTTTGGTTATCGAAGCGGGTATTATAAAGATAATTATCTTCCGAAGGGAAAGATCTAAATATTAACAAAAACTATTTTTTAAGAGACCTGTGATTACAGGTCTTTTTTGTGATATGATCCGATAGCAATCTGCTTTTTCCAGGAATTAATCTGTCTTTTTTCTCCACTTATCATATTTTTTTGTAAAAAGGCTTTTTAAATTACGCGATATTCTGAACTGTATTTGATATTTTATTTGTCAGCCATTTTTTTCATACACTGAATAGAATTAATGCTGGTCAGAGCTTTGTATTTTGATAAATCCAGCAGTTTTTTGTAATTTATAGAGAACAATATATTTCTTGCCTCTTCGAATGTTGTTAAGTGTTTATTCATAAAAAATCCGCCTCACCCTAATCATTTAATTGGTAGTAATTCAGAAAGTAATTGGTAATGGAGGAGAGTATTAAACTTGTTATTTGGGATCTTGATGAAACTTTTTGGAAAGGAACCCTTTCTGAAGAGGATGTGAGTAGTATCCCGGAAAATATCAATTTGGTCAGATGGTTAACCAATAGAGGAATAATGAACAGCATTGTCTCCAAAAATAATTTTGCCGAAGCTAAATTAAAACTTCAGGAAATTGGGATTTGGGACTATTTTATATTCCCGGTTATCACTTGGGAAGCCAAAGGAAAACTAGTGCAGCAAGTGATAGAAAAATGTCAGTTAAGATCAGTTAATGTCTTGTTTTTGGACGATAATCACATGAATTTGGAGGAAGTGAAATTTTATAATAAAGGAATCTGCGCGAAATTACCATCTTTTATATGTGAAATGAAAAATCACCCGGCTTTTACGGGGAAAGACGATTCTTCTCATAGCAGATTGAAGCATTATAAAATTTTGGAACGTAAGGATGCTGATAAAATCGAGATTAACAGCAATGAGGAGTTTCTAAAAGCATCTGGTATTCGCATCCAATATATAGATGATTTAACCGATCATACCGAAAGGCTTCTTGAGATTTTAAATAGAACCAATCAATTAAATTACACAAAAAAAAGATTGGACCACAAAGAGGTCAAAAGCTTAATCGAAAATCATAAACTTGAGAAAAGATTAATAAAAGTAATCGATAAATATGGTGATTATGGATTTGTAGGATTTTATGCTGTCGATCAGTTAAAGAATGAATTGGAGCACTTTGTGTTTTCATGCCGAATAATCAATTTGGGTATTGAGCAGTTCGTTTATTCTTCATTGAATTTTCCTAAAATTAATATTGTTCCTGATGTGGCCATTCCTCTAAATTTATCCAAACCCGATTGGATTTCTGTGATTGATAAAGCCCGAATAAGTACCCACATCTCTGAAGTTAAGAATGATACATCGAAATGCAAAATATTGTTTAAAGGCGAGTGCGACTTATTTCAGATGCTTTATTATCTTCAGGATTATGATTGCGATGTAATAAGAGAATCGAATTATAACGGAAATAATAATTTTATCATAAATAGGGAACATACTCAAATGCTGATTGACAGCAGAGAAATGTCGAAAGAACAAGTTAACTATTTGGTGAAAAAACTGCCGTTTATTGATTGCAAGTCTTATCGTTCCAGTGTTTTTACCGATACATACAACGTTTTTGTTTATAGCCTGATAATGGATTTTACGCAAGAGATGTATGAACACAAAAAATTGGATTTAAAAATTCCGTTTGGAGGAAATAACATTAATATCACAAATCAGAACACTTGGGATAAATTTATTAAAAACTGCAGGGAAAGAAATCATTTAGGGATAAGTAAGGAATTCCTTCAATTCTTTTCTGAGAATTTTGTGCATAGAGGTAAAATATCAATTAACGATTTTAGAAGAAACCTTTCAAATATTCGCGCTGGAATTCCATTACATATTCCAATTATTTTCATGAATGGATCAGAAGTTGAATTTTCGGCAGAATGGGAAAGTTATGATACAGATCGGAGCCGGATAATGAATCTTGCTTTGGATCAATTTATAGAACAAACTCCCAATTGTTACCTTCTTGATATACGAAAGTTTGTATACTCGCCGGATCATGTAACCTATGGAATGAATCGTTATAAAAGGAGATGCTACAAAGAAATTGCCAATGATTTAATTGGAATATTGCAAAGTCTCGATACAATTCAAATTACAAAGAAATGGATTTCTCTTACGCCGGTTATTGACTTGGTAAAGCCATTATACCGTTGGCTAAGAAGACGTTTTTTAAGGGTAAAACGTTTTCTAAAATTTAAATAAGCTTGATTTGCTTTCTAATGAGTAATGAAGAAGAAACAGGAGTCATATTTATTTTGTGAACACTTCAATAAGAGAGAATATATTTGATTAAAAACTCCAAAAAGAATTTAGAATAATTCACCTTTACTTTGTGTGCAAATGATTATTTTTACTCAACTATTAACCACAAAGAGAAAGTAAATGCCACAAAATAATATTGCCACGCCCGAATATTTTATTTGGGAGACTCACGGAATTCACACCGGAACAGGTAACGATCATGTAAAACATGGAGTTGACGAATTGGATAAAATAACTGAATTAGCCATAGCAAAAGGTCATCCAAATATTGCATTTATAATTCATACACCACGTTTAACCAGATACAGGTATGCTGCAGAGAAACGGTTGGGAGTTAAGTTTATAAGGGGCGATAATGCCTATTTTAATTATCCAAATCAGATTGAAAAGTTGAAGTTGAAATATGGCAATCAAATTAATATTCGTTTTGGTATTGAACTGGAATGGTTAGGACCTGATTTGGGAATGCAATGGAACCGTTCAAAAATTTTTCAGGCACAAGATGCTGATTTTGTGATAGGTTCATTGCATTTTTCCCGGGAAGGAATTCCATATGATGGTTCGATAGAGGAAACTGAAGAACTGATTAAACTGAGAGGTGGATTGGAAAATTATTGGGGTGGATACATCGAAGAATTGATTGAGATGGTTGATTCTACCTGGGAAATGATTCAGGTTGTTGGTCATATAGATTTACCAAAATTGTTTGCCCCGATTCCTCAGCCTCTGCTGGAGTTAGATACCTCAGATCATTTTCTGGCTCGTAGAATGCGGTTTTTACTGGAAATGATCAGCGAATATAATCTTGCATTGGATGTAAATCTGGCTGGAATAAATAAAGGTTGTGGTATCTATCCTGATATTTCAATTTTGAAAAGAGCAAAGCAACTTGATATACCAATAGCATTAGGTACTGATACTCATACATTGCAAAATTTAGGTAATCATCACGAAACAGGTATCCATTATGCTCATGATGCCGGATACAAACATTATCTGAGTTTTTCGAAGTGCATTCCTGAGAAAAGACCTTTGCGGAATCAGGCTTTTAAGGAGGAAGAATACAAGGTGATGAACTTGGGAATTGAGATGTTAAATCTTCGGTTTGAGGATAGCAAGCAACGACGAATTCCAAAATTTTCTTTCGGAGGAACTTTTAGAACATTCTTGGAGCATCATAAAAATTCGACTTCTTTGGGCGAATTTGAAGCGATACGTATACGAAAAGGAAATAAATCCATCACTATAAGCAATACTATTCCTCAAAATCAAAAGGAGAAGGTAAAAGGATTGTTCTCACATCATAAAGATAAGCCTGGGGTATTGTCGATGATATTTAATGCTTTGGCATCGGAGGAGATCAATGTTGAAACGGCATATTTAAATTCCAATAATGATGGCACTGCAACGGCTTTTTTAACCCTTTCGGGAGATGATGATTCTGTTCATGAAGCTGTTGAGTTTGTGAAAGGAACAGGGGGAGATAGCTTTATCGAAATTAGGGTAGGAGATATCTTGGAAATGCAGCAATTGGATAAAAACAAGAATTATTTGCTGGAAGTTGACGGAGTGAATTTACCTATTGCAATCAGTAAACAAATGATTCTTTCTATCCATAACAATACTGCAGGAATCTTACTAATTTTGCTTTCGGCATTGGCTTCCCAAAATATCAATGTAATTGATTTAAAACTGGGACAAAGAGGACAAAAAGGGTATGCGATACTTAGTATTGAGGGCAATGCTCAATTGGCCGGAAATATTTTGGGTAAGCTGGGACCTCAGTTTTTTGAAACGACACTTTTATCTTTAAACGGTGTTGAATAGTAAATTTTAATCGATATAAGTTGAATAACAGTACATCCGATTCATACGAATCCATTTTGAATATTATTGAGTTTTATAGAATTCAACCAAGAATTCAAGACCTTCAAATAGAGAAAATAGAGGAGTACTTGATTCTTATGAGCGCTCATTACATAGAGTCAATAAGAGAGATTGATGATTGCATCGGTTTAAGTGAGCCGGCTTGTTTAGAAGATATCATTGATGTTTTAAATTCTTACTTAAGTAAGGTGGGAGAAGAATTAGAAAAGATTTTCCCTGAAGATATAAATGTGTTTACGCCTGTTAATATACATTCTAATGCCGGAATAATTGAGATTCAGGCATTGGAATTGTACCGGAATTTTAACCGTGGTGAAAGTGATTTGTATCAAATAAAAGAGGCTCTTGATTGTTTGGAAAACAATATTTACGAAGAAGATTTTGCTGAGAAGCTAGCCTTACTGACAAAAGATTTACTGTTCAAAATTAATTCGAATCTAATCGTTAGGGTTGATGATTTATTATGAAGTTGCTTACCCAACAGCTTTTGGCGGGAGAAAGTGAATTGCCACCGGTTCTTCCTCTTCCAACTCTTTAATCATTTCAAATGATTGCGATTGAAGAAATTCAAGAGCACTTTCTTCATTTTTCCATTGAGAAAGAATAATATGCTCGTTTTGTTTTCCATTAGCTTGGTATATTTCGCATGAAAGTTCGCCTCCAATTTTACGGTATTCCTGAAATTGGTCAAATGAATTTTTCCAGCTAACGTAATTTTTTATAGACTGCTTTATTAGTAAATATATCATTATGTATGGATATGTTGTTAATTCTAAATTAATTAAAAAGAATAAACAAGCTTACAATTAATTGATTACAGGGTGAAAATACAGGGTGATTATATCTTTTTTTAATATAAATAGTAAATGCACCCCTTAATTGTTTAATTAAAATTAAACAAATTGATTTTTTAAAGAAAATTCATTCCACTTATCAACTAAATTAATTGACGAATGATTTAAATGCAGATGAAACATTTACAGTCAGACAATCTAGATTAATGCATCAATTGGATTTGAAAATCTAAATTTATAATTGGTATTTTCCAATTTAGCAGAGCTGATAATTTTATACGGGCTTTGGTTCGAGACAAATTTTGGCGATTCAAAACCTCCTTTTTTTGCGGCCTCCTCATAAAATTCCTTGCGACTAGGATGCTTGGGACAACAAGCATTGTAAATTTCTCCCCATAAATTATTTTCTATCAAATGCGATATGATGTTGATGCAATCATCCTGATGGATTAAATTAACAGGAGTGTCACCTTCAACAGCATTTTTCATTTTCGAAAAAAAACGTCCAGGTTTACGATCATAGCCAATTAAACCTCCAAATCGGATGATACTGGTTTGAAAATTTTGTTGTGAAAGCAGCATCTTCTCAACAATACGCAAGGCTTTGCCACTGTTCTTTTCCGGAATTTGGTTATCCTCTTCAGTAACAAGTCTGTTTAAATTCGCATATACCGAGGTTGAACTAATGAAAATCACCTTTTTTACAGAGGAAAGATGCAATTGCTCAATTAATGCTTTAAATTGTTTCGGGTGAAATTCTTCAATATCTTCTCTGCGCTTGGGTGGAAAATTAACAATCAATATTTCAGAATTAAAAAAATCAGCATCAAAATCAGCGTTTATTTCAGGATCAAAGCATATCAGATAAGGAGATATTCCATCCTGAGCCAAGCTGGATATTTTCTCAGGAGTTGGAGTAGAGCCTTTTACAGAGTAGGCATTTTTCATTAAAAATTTTGCCAGTGGTAGGCCTAACCAACCGCATCCTAGAATACTTATGGTTTTTTCTTGCTTATAAAGCGTTTTATTCATGTGTTTGTATCTAAATATATCGGTGTTCAAATTTAAATTTAATTTGAACAATTAAATATTTTTGAAATATATAATTATGAATATGAAGCTAATTATTTTGGTATTTAAGATATTAAAATCCTTTTAGCGCCTATGAGCTTTCCATAATGGACAAAGTGCTAAGTAGAATAAGGGTAAAGGATTTGAAAACACAAGGATTTTTAAATAATTACTTTTATATTTGACACAGCATACACAGACTTTCATTTATGAATTTTTGGTAGGTTTCAAAATAAATTTCGTTTTATGTCGTCACAAATACGAGAAAATTTACAGAAATTATTTGTTTTAGGAATTAGTTATAAGAAAACAGCTCTTGATGTTAGGGGGAAATTTTCATTTACTGCAGAACAGCAGGAAAATTTACTGAAAGAGGCAAAAGAAAATCAAATCGATGGATTCGTAGTTCTTTCTACTTGTAATCGTACTGAAATCTACGCTCACACAAGCCAATCGGAGTTTATTACTGATTTATTCTTAAAATACAGCGAAGGTAATCGGGAGGATTTTGATTCTCATGGTTATACTTTGTTTGGTAATGATTGTATTCACCACTTATATAGGGTTACTTCAGGATTAGATTCTCAGATTATTGGGGATTTTCAAATTGTAGGGCAAGTCAAAAATGCCGTTCAGTTAGCAGAAGAAATGGGTATGGTGAACCCATTTTTAAATCGCCTGTTTTCATTTGCCTTTCAGGCAAGTAAAAAAATAAAAACAAATACCGAAATAAGTAAAGGAGCCGCTTCTGTTTCTCATGCAGCAGTTCAGTATATTAAGGATAAGGTTTCAACTTTGGAATCATGCAATTTTTTGTTGTATGGAACCGGCGATATAGGGAAGGATACTTGTGGTAACTTATTGAAACACATGAATAACCGCTCGTTGACTTTAATAAACAGAACTGAAGCCAAGGCTGAGGCACTTGCTGATAAATTTAATGTGAAGTACCAATCTGTCAGTAAATTAATTGAAGAGGTGGAAAAGGCCGAGGTTATTATAGTAGCTACCGGAGCTCCGCAACCTACCTTGTTACCGGAACATTTTAATGGGAGTGACCAATGCAAATTGATTTTGGATCTTTCTGTTCCTAGAAATGTTCATCCTGAAATAGATAAGTTGGATCACGTTTTGGTGATTACTGTTGATGAACTATCGAAACATATCTCAGATGCCATTCAGCAAAGAAAAGATTGCATTCCGCAGGCAGAAGGTATAATTTACGGATCGATAAGTGAATTTTACAGCTGGCTTGAGGTGAAATACTTGTCTCCTGTAATTATTGCTTTAAAAGAAAATTTACAGAAAGTTCAACGGAAAGAGTTGGATTATCACAAAAATAAATTGACTGATGATGAACTGAAAAAAGTGGAGCACATCACCAGTAACATTGTGAATAAGATTGCCAGAGCATGTATCAATCACTTAAAAGATCATCACAAAAAGCAATCCAGTCCAATGGAAACAATAGATATGATTTTTAAAGATTTGGATTCGTAAAGCTTTGCAGGCTTTCGATAAAAAGCTATATAAACCTTGTTTTATATGGCTTTTTTATTTTAGCTAATATTAAATTTATAAACGTCCTGAAAATAGAAGACTATGATTTCTAAAATGAAAATAGTTGTTGCCACCCGTCCTAGTTTGCTTGCTTACACGCAAACCATGCAAACTGTGGAATTACTGAGAAATGCCAATCCTGAAATTGAATTCGAAGTGAAAAAGTTCAGCACTCAGGGCGATCGGGTGTTAAATCGTTCTTTAACAGAGTTTGGTGGTACTGGTGTGTTTGTAAAGGAGTTGGAACATGCTTTGTTGGAAAATGAAGCTGATATTGCAATTCATAGTTTAAAAGATGTTCCGAGTGCACACCCTGAGGGGTTGCAATTGGCTGCTTTTCCCGAGCGTGAAGATGCACGTGATGTTTTTTTGACCCGTAACGGAAGTTCCATCGAAGATATGCCGGAAGGATTTGTATTAGGAACCGGAAGCCCAAGAAGAAGGGTTCAATTTGCTAACCTCCGTAAGGATATCGAGTTTAAAGAAATCAGAGGAAACATTGACAGTCGTTTTCAAAAACTAATGGATGGTGAATACGATGCAATTATTTTGGCTGCAGCAGGCTTAAACCGTATGGGTAAAGAATATGACGAGAATTTGCTTCTGGATATTGATTTATGCATTCCTGCCATAGGACAAGGTGCAATTGCAATTGAGTGCCGGAGTAACGATCCTGAAACAATTGCAATACTTCAAAAGGTGAATCATCGTGATACCGAAATTGCAGTTAAAGCCGAACGGGCATTTATGGCTGAAATAGAAGGGGGATGTAAATTTCCTTTGGCTGCACATGCTGTTGTTTCAGACAATATTTTGAATATGGTTGCCATTGTAGGTGATTTAAAAACGAACCAGTTCATTGCAGAAGGAATTGAAGTTCCTGTAGAAGAATCGATTGAGAATGCGAAAGAATTAGCCATTAAGATGAAATCAATTTGTAAAGAAAAAGGAATAAATTTCTATCTTTAATTTTTGGTGATAATTTATCAAAAGGATTGATATACTTAAATTGACAACTAATTTATACACAAATACAAAAAATACAACATTATGAGTTTAAGACCTCTTTTCCCAGAGACACGATTAAGAAGATTGCGTTATAGCAAAGTAGTACGTAACATGGTTGCAGAAACATCTCTTTCTGTTGATAATTTAATCATGCCCCTTTTTGTTTGTCCGGGAGAAAATGTTCAAAATCCGATTAAAAGCATGCCGGGAAACAATCAGTTATCGGTAGATATGTTAGTAAAAAAGTGTGGCGAATTATTGGAGTCGGGCGTAAAATCAGTATTGCTTTTTGGTATTCCTGAGTCGAAAGATGAAGATGGAACTGTTGCAGCACACGAGCATGGTATTGTACAAAAAGCTACCCGTGCCATTAAGGAAACTTACCCGGAAATGTATATCATCGCTGATATCTGTAATTGCGAATACACAACTCACGGTCATTGCGGAACTATTGTTGATGGTGATGTTGACAACGACCAGACATTGGTGACATTGGCTGCACAAGCTGTTTCTTTGGCTGAAGCTGGAGTTGATATGGTGGCGCCAAGTGATATGATGGATGGAAGAATTGGATACATGAGAAAAGCTTTGGATGAGAATTGTTTCGAGAAAATGCCGATTATGGCTTATTCTGCAAAATATGCATCTGGCTTTTACGGTCCGTTTAGAGATGCGGCCGATAGCGCACCTAAATTTGGAGATAGATCTACCTACCAAATGGATCCTAGAAACAGCGATGAAGCCATTCGTGAAGTTGAGATGGATATTGCTGAAGGAGCTGATATTGTAATGGTAAAGCCTGCTATGAGTTATCTTGATGTGATTTACAGAGTGAAAAATGAATTTAATATTCCTGTGGCGGCTTATAATGTAAGTGGTGAGTTCTCTATGGTGAAAGCTGCGGAAGCTAACGATTGGATTGATGGCAAGCGTGTAATGATGGAAATTATGACTTCAATCAGAAGAGCCGGAGCTGATATCATTATAACTTATCACGCTAAAGAGGTTGCTGATATTTTAAATGGTAAGATGTAAGCTGTTATTGAGAATTGAATTAATTCTGCCTTATTATTTTACGATACTAATTACTACTAACTATTTACTGATTACTGGAGTATGAGTCAATCAATTTTTTTAGATACAATTAACGGAATTAAGAGAGAGAGACCACCAGTGTGGTTCATGCGTCAGGCGGGCAGGGTACTTCCTTCCTACATGAAATTGCGCGAGAAATATGGTTTCAAGGAAATGATGGAGAATCCGGAATTGGCAGCTCAGGTTACTTTGTTACCAATTCATGATTTGGGGGTTGATGCTGCTATTTTGTTTTCTGATATTTTGGTGATTCCGGAAGCTTTAGGAATGGAATTGAGTTTTGAAGGAAAGGGGCCCAGTTTTGCAACAGCCTTAAAAGATGTTGCGGATCCTCTGTCATTTTTATCCGACAAGCCTGAAAAACTTGAGCATATTTATAAAGCGATTGACCGAATTTTAGAAACCAAGCCAAACGAAATTCCATTAATTGGATTTTGTGGAGGCCCTTTAACTACTTTGTGTTATATGTATCAAGGTTTCAGTCGAAATCAGAATTTCCCTGATTTTGTTCCTGCAATCTATCGTGATAAAGCACTAATGAAGAAGGTGGTTGCTAAAATTACAGAAATGAGTATTCACTATGCGCTAAAGCAAGTTGAACATGGTGTTAAGGCATTTCAGTTATTTGAAACCCACGCCGGATTGATCCCTGTGGAATTGTATAAAGAGGTTTTCTTACCATCGGTTAAGGCTATTTTAGGTGCTGTTCGTGAAACAGGAGTGAAAACCATCTACCTGCCAAAAGGTTTGGGAACGGGTATCAATATGGTGAACTACGATTTATGCGATTGTGTAAGTGTTGATTGGCAAATGCCATTGCATGAGGTGAGAGGAATTGTTGGCGAAGAGATGATTCTGCAAGGGAATTTTGATCCTCGTATATTGGAGGCTGCACCACAAGCTATCGACCAGGAATTTGAATACTTCCTGAATTATGGACGAAAAGATCACAAATGGATCTTCAATTTGGGACACGGGCTATTGCCTTCAATACCGGTTGAAAACGTGGAGTATCTTGTGAAAAAGGTGAAAGAATCTGATTGGGGAAGATAAACTCTCGAATGAAAATATAGAATGAGGTGTCAGTATTGGCACCTCTTTTTTGTTTGGATTTAGATTAAACAAATGGGAGTTTACTGATTAATTTAGTTTATATCAGTAGTTGATCTTAAAACAAATAAATTTATGTTGAAAAACTTACCAGGTAGTTAGGAATGGGGTTTTATGATTTCTACTTTTGCAGCCGAAAATCAATAAAATAGAATAACAATGGCAGATTATACAAAAATGTGGACTGATCTTGGCTTAAACCTTGATAATCATGATGCTTTACTGGAGAATTTAGGTGGCGCGTACCAATCCATTTTCATGTCGCAGGAACATCGTCCGGAAGGAATGGGATATTTCGATTTTGTGATGAGCGAAGCTCACGGGTTAAGAATTCAGGAGTTGCGTGATGAGCAGGAGGCAGGGCGAAAAATAATTGGTTCTTTTTGTGTTTTTGTACCTGAAGAGCTTGTACTTGCAGCAGGTTGCACATCTGTAGGATTGTGTGCCGGAGCTGATTTTGCTCAGGAAGAAGTTGAGAAGGTACTGCCTCGTAATACTTGTTCGTTAATCAAATCATTCTTTGGTTTCAAATTAGGTAAGGTTTGTCCATATATGGAAGTTTCAGACCTTATTGTAGGGGAAAATACCTGCGATGGAAAGAAAAAATCATTTGAGATATTTAGTCAGATGGTGCCAAATTTCTTTCAAATGGATCTTCCTCAAAACAAGGCTCCAATGGCAAGAAAATTATTAAAGCATGAATATGAGGCTTTTATTGCTAAGTTAGAGGAAATGACAGGCAAAAGAATCGGTTTGGAAGATTTAAAACAAGGAATTGCTGCTGTAAATGCAAAGCGAAATGCATTAGCCCGTCTGTCTAAACTTCGCATGGCCAATCCAAGTCCAATTTCTGGTTTAGATGCGTTATTAATTAACCAAATTGCCTTTCTGGATAATCCGGTTCGTTTTACTGAGAAAGTAAACGTTTTATGTGATGAACTGGAATTGCTTGTAAAAGAAAATAAAGGCGTAAAAGTTGAAAACGCTCCCCGTGTAGTTATTTCCGGTTGTCCTATGGCAATTCCAAATTGGAAAGTTCCTGCTGTAATCGAAGCTGCAGGTGCTGTAATTGTTGGCGAAGAATCATGTATTGGTGAGCGAGGTCAGCGAAATACAACCGACGCTTCTGCGGATACAATTGATGGCCTTATTGATGCTGTTGTTGATCGTTATTTTAAAATTGATTGTGCAGTATTTACACCAAATCAGGAGCGCGTAGAACACATCAAAGAAATGGCTGAAAATACAAATGCCGACGGTGTGATTCATTACGGACTTCAATTCTGTCAGCCTTATATTATGGAATCTTTCTCTGTTGAAAAAACCTTGGAAAAAGATGGTGTTTCCGTATTGAGACTTGAGACAGATTACAGTCAGGAAGATATGGGACAATTGTCAACTCGTGTAGAAGCATTTGTTGAGATAATAAAATAAATTGAATGGAAATATAAAAACTGAGAGGGCTTGCTGCATTCTCAGTTTTTTTTATTTGCATCAGAAATAAGATACAACATTATTGGAATGAGACATGCCGGAATAGATATTGGCTCCAGAAGCATAGAGTTGGTTGTGATTGAAGACGGAGAGGTTGTTGTGAGCAGGCAGTCCGAATCTGGTTACAATCCGGTGGAGCGCGTTCAGGAATTAATTGCTGATATTTCGTTCGATAAAGTGATGGCCACGGGTTATGGACGCGCAAGTCTTGAGATTGCCTTCGATTATCCGACCATAACGGAAATTAAGGCATATGGAACAGGAGCGGCGACATTGCATCCTGGTGTTCGGGGAATTCTTGATATTGGAGGGCAGGATACCAAGGTTATTTCTTTGAATGAAAATGGAAAAGTGTTTAAGTTTGAGATGAATGATAAATGTGCTGCAGGTACCGGTAAATTTCTTGAATTGATGGCAGTAAGTCTGGGTTATCAGCAAAGCACCCTTGGTTTGGAAGCATTAAAAGGACAGGAGGGAATAGAAATTAACAGCATGTGTGCCGTATTTGCAGAGTCGGAGGTTACTTCTCTTTTGGCGAAAGGTTGTCTGCGGGCTGATATTGCATTGGCTGTTCATCAATCGGTGTGCCGCCGTGCTGTTGGAATGATTAAACGTCAGGATTTAAAAACTCCAATTTTATTTGCCGGTGGTGTTGCAAATAATGCATGTATGATACATCTCTTGAAACAGACTTTTGGAGATGATCTGATTGTTCCAACATCTCCTCAGTTTGTAGGTGCATACGGAGCTGCTGTTTTAGCAGGATTTTTATAAAAAACGAGAAAACCACCTGAGGTGGTTTATGCAATTGTTTGAAACAAGGAATTACCTGTATTCCTTTTTTTCGAATTGTTTTAGTTTGTCAATGTCGCGTTGAAATCTTTCCATTAAATCTTCCGAAAAAGAATTAATCAATTTGTGTTCCTTTGCTGTCATTCCATAAGAGGCATCAGCAACAATCTTCATGGCGGTAATGAATTCATCGTATTGTGGAGCCGGGCCATATACATGACAAAAATTAATCACCTTGTTATAGATTTCTTCAACTGAAGAGTTATGCGACTCCTCAAACTCAAACGACCATAATATTTCAGAGCCAAGCGCATGATTTTTCAACAGCTGCATAAGAGCTTCCTTCTCTTCTTTCTTAATCACTCCATCTGCTTTTGCCAGTGCATAAAGCAATTCTCCAAATACTTCGTATAATTTTTCTTCCTTTTTCATGGCATATCTTTTAAGGTAGATACCAAATTTCACAAATTGTCCATACCCTAAGTTACTACAATTGAGTGAGAAATTTATACAAAATGAGGAAGTCTGATTGCTGTGAATGGCATTTTAAAATCAATATCAAGCCTGTGCAGATAAAGATTGCTTTAAATACTAAGCCAAATAATCGCCAGAACTTACAAACAGGTTGGCATATAAGCCTATCGCTGCAAGTTGCTATCCTTAAGTTAAGATCATGGGAATCTGGCTAGTCAATTTGTTTTTACTGATGCTGTTTTCTATATATTAGGCTGCTTAGATTCCATTCGGGGATTATAAACTTATTGGCAGATGGCTTATATTGTTATGCGATTCATTAATATAGCTTTACAGATAATCTAAATTCATTATCGGATCATTTAAATAAGAAAGCAGATCATTAATATTACTATACCGATCAAATAAATAATATAGAAGATTGGATCTTTATGCTGTTATAGCTGATCGGATTGGCTTTAAATATGATCTGAATTGTAATTTTTATGATTTGACTCTATCTAAAGATGATCTGGCAGATGATTTAGCTGAGCGGATTGATAATGTATGTAATCTTTACACTTAAAAACAGATGAGTTTGCTGACTGTTTTAGCCATAATGCCGGAAAATCACAACAGGGCAAACTTAAAGTTGATCTGAATCTGTTTTTTTGTGATTGCGATTATTATTTTTACGACGGATGAATTCACTTGTGTATCCCTGGTATCGATTAGGATCATTCCGAAACAGATATTTTCCTGCACAACAAACTTCATCTACCAATTGCTTCAGGTAGATATAGGCTTTATCGCGAAATAGTTTTGATTTGTTGCCTTGCATTCGCAGGCAATTTAGTTTGGCAAAACGATCGGCAGCCTGTTCCGACAGGGTTTTGGCTAAATTTAATTTATTTAAATCGAAATCAATCGGAATAAGCAAATCCTGGTATTTCATCCCTAATATCGATAAGTCGTAAAGATCCTGAATTAAAACCGTGTGTTTTTTTCGTTTGTAACCGGACTTTACCAGTGGCAGTAGTTTCGGTTTATTGCGAAAAGCATAGCGGAATGAATACAGTAGTTCATCCTGCAAGACACAGGCTTGCTTCGATGTAATTTCCCATTTTTGTTGTATTTCCGAAACGGTATTTTTTTCCTCTATCCAATGGGTTTGAGCCGATCGCAATGTTTGAGCTCTAAGTCTGAGATCAGCACTTATGTCAGCAGACATTCCAATATTCATTAATTGCATTTGATCTTTGATACACCAAAGGGCCAAATTCTCGGCCTCTTGTAAATAAATATCAACAGGAATGGCAATTTTAACGATGTCCCGATTGGATATCGCCCGAATAGTATCTGAAATGTTTGTCAACTCAACTGTTTGATCCATCTTTTAATAAATTAAATTCGTTTTAAATCAGTAGAATTTAAACTTAACAAAAAAACAATTGCGATGCAGTATATTGGCCTGGAAAAGATTAATTATTTTACAGTAGAAATAGCTTTCAGGATTTTTCGGGCACGGGAACAGTAGCCTGCACTTCCATTTTCCATTTGCTCTTCGATCACAAGAGCTAATTCATTTTGTATATCCGGTTCTTGTAAAGAAAAATTGTATAGAATTTGCATGGCATACACCTTAATTGCAATGGCTGATGTGCTGGAAATCAAAGCATCGAAGCAGTAATTGATAAAATCACCGGATACATTGCCTGGAAGAGGTTCTAAACTAATCAGTTTTAAATATTGCCTTAATTTGCTTTCGTTGGAAAGAGTAGGGACTAGCTCAATCATTTGAGGCAAATACAGGCGAACCAGATCAGGAGCAATATCATAAATCTTATCTAAAATCCATGTTGCCCGCCAGGAATGTTTCTCATTGCTGATACAAATATCCCACAGTTCGTTTATATACATGGGATTCTCTGCGATACTTTGAGCAACCAATCTGGCTTCCTCTTTTGCCGGAAAAGGGTCGAGTAGTTTTTTAAGTTCCATTGAATTTAGAATTATTTTCCTTAAAACGGCAACCTGCTTAACTCCACATTTCCGCCCGAAAGAATAATTCCAACTTTTTGGCCTTTGTACTTTTTCTTCTCTTTTATTAAAGCAGCAAGAGCGACTGCACTCGATGGTTCTGCAATGATTTTCATTCGCTCCCAAATCAGCCTCATTGCTGCAATTATTTCTTTTTCTTCCACTCTGATAATCTCTTCAACATGTTCCTTAATAATTGGAAATGTTTTATCTCCCAATGAGGTTAGCAAACCATCTGCAATGGTTTGAGGATTGGTTTGCGGAACAATTTCACCTTTTTGCAGGGATTGCCAGGCATCATCAGCGCCCATAGGTTCACCAGCTATTATTTTTGTGTTTGGCGAAAAATAATGTGCAGCTAAAGCTGTGCCGGATAGTAAACCTCCGCCACCAACAGGAGCGAAAATTGCATCCAAATCATCATGATCTTCAATCAATTCCATTGCCGCAGTTGCTTGTCCTTCAATTACCTGATAATCATTGTAGGGATGCAAAAAAACTGCACCGGTTTTATTGACAACTTCGTTTAAGGTAGTTTCTCTTGCCTCAAGAGTCGGTATGCATTCAATAATTTCGCCGCCATATCCTTTTACAGCTGTTTTCTTTATTTCCGGAGCATTCGAAGGCATTACAATGTACGCTTTAATGCCTTGCACTTTAGCAGCAAGCGCTATTGCCTGGGCAAAATTACCCGATGAATGAGTGGCAACTCCAAATTCTTTCTCTGTTTCTGATAGTTGAAGAATAGCATTTGTAGCCCCCCGCATTTTGAATGCGCCCATTTTCTGAAAATTTTCACATTTAAAGTAGATATCAGCTCCAACAATTTGGTTGATGAGTTGAGAGCTCATAACAGGTGTTCGATGAATGAATTCTTGAATTCTTGTGTGTGTTTCCTGTAAACTTTCTTTTGTGATAATCATTTTGCTGGAGTTTTTGGTTTGTAATTGTAACCCGACTTTAATCGGGTTACAAAGGAATTTGAACCTTAAAGTGAAATTATCTCTTACATCTATTTCATCGCTTCAAGTGAATCTTTTGCAGCTTGAATGGTCTTGTCAAGCATTTCATAAGTTAATGAATTAGATAGGAAATAACTTTCGAATGATGATGGAGGAAGGTAAATTCCTCTTTTCAACATTTCGTGAAAGAATTTAGGGAATTTGTCGTTATTAGCGGTTGCAGCAGTTTCAAAATCTATTACATCGATATCCGTAAAGAAAACACTGATCATGGAGCCACAACGGTTAATTTTGTAAGCGAACCCCGATTCCGAAAGCACCTTATCCAATCCTTTGTGAAGATATTCTGTTTTATCCGCAAGTTCAGTGAAGTAGTGAGGGTTCTCGTTAAGCTCTTTTAACAGGGTTAATCCTGCAATCATAGCAATAGGGTTACCCGATAAGGTTCCTGCCTGATAAACTGGACCAACAGGCGAAACGACCTTCATAATTTCATCGGGTCCGGCATAAGCTCCCACAGGCATTCCACCACCAATAACTTTACCGAAAGTTACCAAATCGGCTTTAACGCCAAAATATTCCTGAGCACCGCCTTTGCCCAAACGAAAACCAGACATTACCTCGTCGAAAATCAATAGAATTCCTTCTTTGTCACATAATTCGCGTAAATCTTCCAGAAAACCTTTTTTAGGAAGCACGCAGCCCATGTTTCCAGCAATTGCTTCTACTATTACAGCGGCAATTTCACCTTTATTTTCTGCTGCTAATTGTTTTACGTCTTCAATGTTATTGTACTTGGCAGTTAGTGTGTCGTTTGCTGTGCCTGGAGTAACACCGGGTGAATTTGGCACCCCAAAGGTACTTGCTCCGCTGCCGGCTTTAATCAAAAATGAATCGGCATGACCGTGATAACAGCCTTCAAATTTGATAAATTTATTTCGGCCGGTATAACCTCTGGCAACACGAATGGCACTCATACATGCTTCGGTACCGGAATTAACCATTCTCACCTTATCAATGTTTGGAACCATGTCCACAATTAATTTGGCAATTTCAATTTCCAGTTCAGTTGGAGCACCAAAGGATGTTGAATCTTCTACCTTTGCTTTGATGGCATCTATTACTTTTGGGTATGCATGTCCCAAAATCATGGGCCCCCACGATGAAATGTAATCGATGTACTCATTTCCGTCAACATCGGTAAGAATACTTCCTTTTGCTTTTTTGATAAAGACAGGAGTTCCGCCAACAGACTTAAATGCTCTAACCGGTGAGTTTACACCTCCTGGAATGTATTTGTTGGCCTCTGTAAATAATTCGGAACTTCTTTTGTATTGATGCATATTGTATAGGTTTTATGAATTTAAGTAATTGTGACAAATTTCGAGTAAGGAATAAACGTTTGTATTTTCAGACATGACAACATGTTCGGAAAAATCCAGCAGTTTTACTGCGGTTGTACTTCCAATAGCAAAACAGGGAACAGTTTCGTTTATTTTGTATTTGCTGAAAAAACTATAAACAGCACTCGGACTGCAAAAACAAATGGCATCAAAATCAGTAATAGTAACGTCCGGTTGATGCAAATTTGTTTGGTAGCACTCTATTTCCTCAAAATCAAATTCTTTTTCAGCCATAAAATCAGAAATGCTGTTTTGCCTTAAATTTCCTGAAAAATGAATGTAAGAGGAGGCGCTTTGTTTTTCAAGCAACTCAAGTAAAGATTGCGAGTTGTGTTGTTCCGGAAGTAAAGCGACTATTCCAATTTTGAACAGTTCTTCTGCTGTTTTTTCTCCAACAGCAAATACTTTTTTTTCTTCCAAAGCAATTAGCGAGCTTAGGTTTTCTGAAATACTCTTAACCGCATTCTGACTTGTGAAAATCCAATTTGATTCCGGTTTTGAATTAATCAGATCTGTCTTTTCTTTCGAAAGAGGCATGAGATCAATTTGAATAAATGGCTTTGCGGTAACTTCCAGACCTAGTTTTTCAGCATACATTATGTGTTCAGAACTTAGAGATCTGGTAAAAAGAATATTTTTTTTATCTGTTAAAGACATAAATAAATTTCAAAATGATTTCTGATCGCAAGCTAACAAATTTAACAAATCAGACCATTTTTTATGCTCTTGAAATGTATTATTTTATCAATTGATTGAAAATTAGATCTTCAGAAGAGTATCTTTGAATTATAAGAATTTGGAATCGTTAAAAAGTATTAACCTGCTTGCCATTCATTAATAGCTTTTATACTTTTAGTGTGCTTAAAAATGGGAGGAGATCATTGTTTCGAATACCGAAAGATCATGAAGAATCAGTTTTAATCAAAATTCAAAACAAAGCAAGACTTAAAATCAGAAAGATATTTATGACTGAATTCAACAGGGAAGAAGAGAGAAGACAGATTTTGTATCGGTACAAGCATTTGCTTGTTACGTGTAAAAATATTGTTACCCGGGCAGATATAAAATTAGTTCGAAAAGCATTTGAATTAAGCTTAAAAGATCATGATGGTGAGAGAAGAAGGAATGGAGAACCAGCCATATATAAAAGCATTTCGATAGCTCAAATTGTTGTTGAGGAACTAGGATTAGGAAGAACTTCAGTAATTTGCTCTTTGCTATATGATATCGTTCAAAAAGACCGGATTTCTTTAGATGAAATTTCAGAATTGTTTGGGCCTAAAGTTACTTTAATCATACAAGGCTTGGTTAAGGTAACCAATATCTACAATCAAAATCCAAGTCTTCAATCAGAGAATTTCAGAAAGCTGTTATTAAGCTTTGCCGATGATGTGCGCGTAGTTCTTATCATTATGGCAGACCGATTGTTTAATCTCCGGAATCTGGAGAATAAATCGGTAGAGGAACAACAATCTTTATCCAAGGAAATAGAATTTCTTTACATCCCTTTTGCTCATCGTTTGGGAATGTATAATGTAAAATCTGACATGGAGGATTTGGCATTGCGTTATTTAAATCCTGATGTTTATTTCGAGATTGAAAAGAAATTGAAGGATAGTGAGGAGCAACGACAAAAATATATTAAAGATTTTGTGGATCCAATTAAAGCTGAATTGGATCAATTCGGGATGAAATACAAAGTAAAAGCGCGAACAAAATCCATCGCTTCTATTCTTCACAAAATGCAGAAGAAACAAGTTGAGTTTGAGGAAGTTTACGATATATTTGCCATTAGAATCATACTAAAAGCGACACCGAAAAAAGAGAAATCTGAATGTTGGAAAGTTTATTCTGCTGTTAGTGATTTGTACCGGCCAAATCCAAATCGATTAAGAGACTGGATCACCATTCCAAAATCAAATGGGTATGAATCTCTTCATACTACAGTTATGGGACCTGATAATCGTTGGGTGGAGGTTCAGATTCGCAGCAAGCGGATGAACCGAATTGCCGAGCAGGGTTTTGCTGCTCACTGGAAATATAAAGGTGGAAAAAGTGAAGAAGGAGGATTGGATGCATGGTTGCAGGATATTCGGGAAGTTATTGAAAGTCACGGAAGCGATTCCATCGATTTAATTGATAGTTTTAAAGCTGATTTATATCACAAGGAAATATACGTATTTACGCCTAAAGGTGATTTAAAACAATTGTCAGCAGGAGCAACCTTACTCGATTTTGCGTATTCAATTCACTCCGATGTTGGTGATAAATGCATAGGAGGTACAGTCAATCAGAAGAATGTATCCATTAAGCAGATTCTAAATAATGGAGATCAGGTTTCCGTAACGACTTCTAATTCTCAAAAACCGAAATTAGATTGGTTGAATTTTGTGGTTTCTACAAAAGCGAAAAATAAAATTCGGCAGACGATAAAAGAGGAGATGCTTAAGGAAGCTGACCTTGGAAAAGAGACTCTGAAGCGCAGAATGAAAAATTGGAAAATTGAGTTCTGTGATGAAAATATTAGAAAGTTAATGACTTTCTATAAGTACAAAATAGCGGCCGATTTGTATCAGGGAATAGCCTTGGAACAGCATGAATTATCTGAAATAAAAGATATTCTTACTGATAAAAAGGAAATTGAGAAAATTGTTCCAGAAGAACGTCCTGATTATTCTTCGAAGAAAATCACGAAAGAAGGCGAAGACGTATTAATTGTTGATGAGAACGTTTCAAATGTTGAATATTCATTGGCAAATTGTTGTAATCCAATTTTTGGTGACGAAATTTTCGGATTCATTTCAATCGGTAAAGGCATTCGAATTCACAGATTAGGTTGTCCTAATGCCAGTGAGATGCAAACGCGCTACCCGTACCGGGTAGTAAAAGCAAATTGGACTGATAAAGGCTCTGCTTCTTATCAAGCCGTACTTCACATTACAGGAGACGATGAGCTGGGAATTGTAAGTAATATATCCGATGTTATCTCTAAAGACCTTCGGGTGCAAATGAGATCCATCTCAGTAGATACAAACGCAGGATCCTTTGTAGGTAATGTTACTGTTGTAATTGCAAGTACCGAGCATCTTGATACCTTAATTGTGAAATTAAAACGTGTTAAAGGTGTGCATCGTGTAACAAGATACGATCCTGTAAATTAGCAGTATACAAATAATTATATGAAAGGGATGCCGCTGTAAAGTTGCATCCTTTTTTTTATGCAGATAAATATCTTCAATATGATTTCCTGATTAACAGGCTTTTAATAAGAAGCTTAGTCGTTTTTATTGAAAATCCTGCAACTCCTTTGGTGTTTTATTTAGATTGATTCAGTATATTTGAATTTCTAAAAAAAATGAAACCAATTTGGTTTTTTTGTCAGAGTTTATGGAGAATTATATTGTTTCAGCACGCAAATACCGCCCTTCGATTTTTTCATCGGTTGTAGGTCAGCAGTCAATTACAGTCACCCTTAAAAATGCCATTAAAAACAATCATTTGGCTCATGCCTATTTGTTTTGTGGTCCTCGTGGTGTTGGAAAAACTTCCTGTGCAAGAATATTTGCAAAAACAATTAATTGTTCAAATATAAGTTCCGATTTTGAAGCATGTAATACGTGTGAATCATGTGTTGCTTTTAATGAGAACCGCTCTTACAATATTCACGAATTAGATGCTGCATCGAACAATTCTGTTGAAGATATTCGTTCCTTGATTGACCAGGTTCGAATACCACCACAAATTGGCAATTATAGTATATATATTATTGACGAGGTTCACATGCTTTCAGCTTCGGCATTCAATGCTTTTCTGAAAACTCTGGAAGAACCTCCGGCTCACGCCATCTTTGTGCTGGCTACAACCGAGAAACACAAAATACTTCCTACAATTCTGTCGCGTTGTCAGATTTTTGATTTCAATAGAATTAAAGTTGAAGATTCAGTTAAACATCTTAAAGAAATTGCAGAAAAGGAATCAGTTGTAATCGAAGAGGAAGGTTTAAATGTTATCGCTCAAAAGGCGGATGGAGCTATGCGTGATGCTCTTTCTATTTTCGATCAGATTGTAAGTTTTTCTGGTAAAGAGATCTCTTTCGAAAGTGTTATTCAGAATTTAAATGTTTTGGATTACGACTACTATTTTAAAATGGTAGATGCTTTTCTGGATGGAAAAGTAAGTGATGTGCTTCTCATGCTCAATGAAATTCTTGAGAAAGGATTTGACGGACATCATTTTGTTGCCGGGTTGAGCGCTCACATTCGGGATGTATTGGTAGGAAAAGATCCTGCAACAGTTCAATTGCTCGAGGTTAGCGATTCGGTAAAACAAAAATATGTCGAGCAGTCAAAAAAATGCCCGCTTGATTTTCTATATGAAGCACTCAAAATCTTAAATCAATGTGATATTGGTTTTAAAGCAAGTCAAAATCAAAGACTTCTTATCGAATTAAGCTTAATTCAATTATCACAGATAATTGAATTAAAAAAAAAAGGACTTGAATTAAATCTGAACAAAAAAAAACTTCAGAAAATAATTGTTGATGGAGAGGCCATAGGTACTGTGGTTAAAGCAGTGGTTGCTCATAATTCAAATGTTCAAACAATACAAACAGTAAACGATACCGGTGGTGTTTACAACGGAAATAAGGAAAAGAGCAATGGCGTAGGTGTTGCTTCAAAATCCAACTTTGCAGGTTCGGTCTCTATCAAGCAAGCTTTAAACAGTGGTATTTCGCGTACCAATATTGCAAGCAAACCCAAAGATAAAAAGGCTGTCAGTACTATTGAAGCTATTGTTACCGGTAGTGAACCAATTACACAGGAAAAGCTGGAAGCAAAGCTAAAAGAATATATAATTGTCAAAGGGAAAAGTGATCGTATTCGATTGGCTATTACAGTTAATAAGCCTAAAATAGTTGGGGGCGATCGTGTTGTTCTGATGGTTAGTAATCCTTTACAGGAAGATGATGTTGTCTCAGTGAAAAATGAGGTGCGGAACTATTTGAGAAAAGAATTAAACAATTCAGAAATTCAGATTGAGACAGAAATCATTCAAATAAAAACAGCAAAAAGAATGTATACCGATTCGGATCGATTTAATTATTTGTGTGAGAAAAATCCCGCTTTAGGCTTGCTTAAACAAAAATTCTCCCTGGATTTTGAATAAAAATTGAAGATATGATATACAGCATATATATAATGATTTAAATTAGGCTTCTGTTTTTGTACAGAAGCCTAATTTTTAAGTAGTTGTAATTAAAGAAAAAAATCGTTAAAAAATAGATTCTTTTAAATCGGAAACTAAAAAAAATACATATGTTTACTCTGAATTTGAGATGTGATTATTTCAAATTTCAATAAGTAAACAGAGACTTTTTATTAATTATTAAATCACTCAAAACAACAACCAAAATGGCACAGAAGTCAAAAATCATTTACACAAAAATTGATGAAGCTCCAGCCTTGGCGACTTATTCGTTATTGCCAATTATCAAAGCCTTTACTAAAACTTCGGGAATTGAGATCGAAACCAAGGATATTTCTCTTACAGGAAGAATTCTTGCCAACTTCCCTGAGAATTTAACTGAAGAGCAAAGAATTCCTGATTATTTGGCTGAATTAGGTGCGCTTTCATTAACCCCGGAAGCAAACATTATTAAACTGCCAAATATTAGTGCTTCAATTCCTCAATTGCAGAGCGCGATTGCTGAGTTGCAGGAAAAAGGATACGATATCCCAACTTATCCGGAAGAAGCTAAAACAGCTGATGATAAAGCACTTCAAGTAAGATTTGCAAAAGTTTTGGGTAGTGCCGTAAATCCGGTTTTACGCGAAGGTAACTCCGACCGTCGGGCAGCAGGTTCTGTTAAGCAATATGCTAAGAATAACCCGCACAGAATGGGTAAGTGGTCTGCAGATTCAAAATCTCACGTTGCTCACATGGCGGAGGGTGATTTTTATGGTTCAGAGAAATCGGTGACCATGCCTAAAGCAACTAACGTGCGCATCGAGTATGTTGACAATGCGGGCAATACAACTGTATTAAAAGAGAAGCAGGAGCTGTTGGCTAATGAAGTTATTGATTCTTCAGTAATGAATGTGAAAGCATTACGTGCTTTCTATGCTAAAGAAATTGCTGCTGCTAAAAAAGAAGGATTACTATGGTCGCTGCACCTTAAGGCAACCATGATGAAGATTTCTGATCCTGTGATGTTTAAGCATGCCGTTGAAGTTTTCTATGAAGAAGCTATCGCCAAGCACGCTGATACGATTAAAGAATTAGGAGTAAACTTCAACAATGGATTAGGCGATCTTTATAATAAAATTCAAAATCTTCCTGAAGCGAAGAGAACTGAAATCGAAGCTGATATTATGGAAGTGTACAAATCACGCCCTGATATTGCGATGGTTGATTCTGACAAAGGAATCACTAACCTGCACGTTCCAAATAACGTAATTATTGATGCTTCGATGCCGGTTGTAGTTCGTGATGGTGGAAAAATGTGGAACTCTGCCGGAGAACTACAGGATACTAAAGCATTGATTCCAGACAGATGTTATGCTACTATTTATCAGGTTTGTTTCGACGATTGCAGAAAAAATGGAGCATACGATGCAGCAACCATGGGATCTGTGTCGAATGTTGGTTTAATGGCGCAAAAAGCCGAAGAGTACGGATCACATGATAAAACTTTCATTGCTCAGGGAGATGGTGTTATTCGCGTTGCAGAATTCGATGGAACCATTGTGATGGAGCAGAAAGTTGAAAAAGGTGATATTTTCAGAATGTGTCAGGTTAAAGATGCTCCTATTCAGGATTGGGTTAAATTAGCTGTGAACAGAGCTAAAGCAACGAATACGCCGGCTATTTTCTGGTTGGATAAAAATCGTGCACATGATGCTCAGTTAATCAAAAAAGTAAACACTTACTTAGCTGATTATGATACTGCTGGTTTGGATATCCGCATTTTGACTCCGGATGATGCAATTGCATTCTCATTGGAAAGAATCCGTAAAGGGGAAGATACAATTTCGGTAACTGGTAACGTATTGCGTGATTATTTAACAGATCTTTTCCCAATCTTGGAATTGGGATCTTCTTCGAAAATGCTATCTATCGTTCCGTTGATGAATGGTGGCGGATTATTCGAAACAGGCGCCGGAGGATCGGCTCCTAAGCACGTTCAACAATTCTTGACTGAAGGTCACCTGCGTTGGGATTCTCTTGGAGAGTATTTAGCATTAGGTGTTTCTTTAGAGCACTTGGCTAATGTTTTTAATAATGAGAAGGCTGCTTTATTTGCAGAAACTCTTGATTTAGGTGTAAGCAAGTTTTTGGAAGAAAGAAAATCGCCATCACGTAAGGTGAATGAGTTGGATAACCGTGGTTCTAATTTCTATTTAGCAATGTATTGGGCTCAAGCACTTGCAGCACAAGATAAAAATGCTGAATTGAAAACAATTTTTACTAAAGTAGCTCAGGATATGGAAGCTAATGAAGAAAAAATTGTTACTGAATTGAATGATGCTCAGGGTACACCAATGAATATTGGCGGCTATTTTATGCCAAACGAGGAATTGGCAAATAAGGCCATGCGTCCAAGTGCCACTTTAAATGCGATAATCGACGCTATTTAATAAATATTTAGATCCTTAACGGATAAAATTTAAGGTCTTCCAATCTGGAAGACCTTTTTTTGTTCAATAAAATGTGGTATTTAGTTTGATTTTAAATTAGGATTAAAGCTACGGTTTGCGATGCTTAGATTACCATATTTCTCTTACATTTGATGTAGAATAAGAACTTACTTAAAATTATTATACGTTATGGCTATTAGTAAAAAAGTAGAAGAAATCTTGAACAAGCAAATCAACGCTGAATTTTGGTCTGCTTATTTTTATTTGTCAATGTCGAACTATTTCAATGCGAATGGAATGCCTGGTTTTGCAAATTGGATGAAAGTACAATTTCAGGAAGAAACTTCACATGCGATGAAAATGATGGATTACGTAAACGAACGCAGCGGAAGAGTTATTTTGGAGCCAATTGCAGAAGTTCCTTCTGATTGGAATGGTGTATTAAATATTTTCGAAGAAACTTTAAAGCACGAAGAGTATGTGACAACCTTAATTAATGGTTGTGTAAATATTGCGATTGAAGAAAAAGATCATGCTTCAGTGAATTTTATGCAGTGGTTTGTTGACGAACAGGTAGAAGAAGAAGCTACTGTTAATGAAATTATTGACCAATTAAGAATGTTTGAAGGAAAAGGTCACGGTTTGTATATGATGGACAAAGAATTTAAAGCCAGAGTTTTTGTTGATTCAACTCAAGTCTAGTTAAAAGCAAAATATATTAAAAAGCCTCACATATGTGAGGCTTTTTTTATAATGTAGAACTGTTAAGTCAATAAAAATATTTACTTTTGGGTTCAATGGATATGAATAGATACCTTATAGTAGTATTTTGTGTGCTCACAGGATGTGCAGCAGCAGTTCCTTTGGCCAATGGCCAGGATTTAACTGTTGATCATCAGCTGTTTGCCAATTGGTATGCCGATCATATCCAGAATATTGATGAATCTTATTCATCAACAATACTTGCACATACAGAGCAGGATCAATTTGCAGGGAAATACATTCCAAACATTGAAAATATTTCATTACTTGAGAATTTACCTAAATTTCCTGTAGAAAATCAAGTTGTTCCATTGGGAAGTATTCCTATATGGTTTGATTATCACTACTATTTAGTTTTTCGGGATGTCCTTATTGGTACAATCCCAGATGGTGATTTTCATATTCGAGCCCCTGTTTTAGCTTAACTTTCCTTTCCTGTTTTTCAATAGGAAATTTCACTTGTTATATAATAATATTGTTTTCAACCTTTTGGTTGAGAATATTTTACACATCGAAATCAACAAATCAAAATGGGTTTTATAGATAGTACATTGGGTAAATTGTTTGGTAATAAATCAGATCGAGACCTTAAAGAATTGAGTCCTTATTTAGGGAAAATTAAAGCGGAATACGATAGAGTTACTACTTTAAGTAATGATGATCTTCGTGGAGAATCTGGTAAATTAAAGCAACGTATTCAGGATTTTATTCAAGCGGAAAAAGACGAAATACAGAGTCTTAAAGATAAAGTTGATACTGGTGAATTATCAATCAACGAAAGAGAGGAAATCTACGATCGGATTGACGAAATTGAAAAGAAAATTGATGATAAAATTGAAGAGGTATTAGAAGAGATTCTTCCTACTGCTTTTGCGGTTATAAAAGATACTGCCCGAAGATTTACCGAAAATTCGGAACTGGAAGTAACGGCATCTAAATTTGATCGCGATTTAGCTCCCTATTACGATAACATACAAATAGATGGCGAAACTGCCGTATATTTTAATTCATGGACTGCCGGCGGAACTGAAATTACATGGAACATGGTTCATTACGATGTTCAGCTGATTGGAGGTACAGTTCTTCATCAGGGAAAAATTGCTGAGATGGCAACAGGGGAGGGTAAAACTCTTGTGGCCACATTGCCTGTGTTTTTGAATGCCTTAACCGGCAGAGGAGTTCACTTGATTACCGTGAATGATTATCTGGCAAAACGTGACTCGGAATGGATGGGACCAATATATCAATTTCACGGACTATCTGTTGATTGTATTGATAAACATTCTCCAAATTCAGATGCGCGTAGAAAAGCTTATGCTTCTGATATTACTTTTGGAACCAATAACGAGTTTGGTTTTGATTACCTGCGTGATAATATGGCAACTAATCCTAAGGATTTGGTTCAACGTCGTCACAATTATTCAATTGTCGATGAAGTTGACTCGGTTTTGGTTGATGATGCACGTACCCCATTGATTATTTCCGGTCCGATTCCAAGAGGTGAACATCAACAATTTGATGATCTGAAACCAAAGGTTCAAAAATTGGTGAAAGCTCAGAATGATTTGGTAATGAAGATTTTTACCGATTCTAAAAAATTATTGAACAGCGAAGATAAAAAAGATCTGGAGGAAGGAGCAAAACTATTACTTAGAACCTACAAGGGATTGCCAAAGATGAAGCCGCTTATTAAGTTTTTAAGTGAGCAGGGAAACAAGGCGAACCTTTTAAAAACTGAGAATTTTTACATGCAGGAGAATAACAAAAATATGCACATCATCACCGATGAATTGTATTTTGTTATTGATGAAAAGCACAATTCAATTGAACTTACAGATAAGGGAATTGACTTGATTAGTTCTGATGTTGAAGATTCAGGTTTCTTTGTACTGCCTGATATTGGATCAGAAGTAGCAGTAATTGAAAAATCAGATCTTTCGGATGAAGAAAAAGTAGCCAAAAAAGATGAAATGATTCAGGCATACTCGGTAAGATCAGAAAGAGTTCATACGATCAATCAATTATTAAAAGCATATACACTTTTCGAAAAAGATGTAGAATATGTAATGATGGATGGTAAGGTGAAGATTGTAGACGAGCAAACCGGTCGTATTATGGAAGGTCGTCGTTATTCAGATGGTTTGCATCAGGCAATTGAAGCCAAAGAAAATGTGAAAGTGGAGGCGGCAACTCAAACATTTGCTACTATTACTCTTCAGAATTATTTTAGAATGTATAATAAGCTTGCCGGTATGACTGGTACTGCAGAAACAGAGGCAGGTGAGCTTTGGGATATTTATAAATTAGAGGTGGTGGTAATTCCAACCAACCGTCCGATTTGTCGCGATGACCGTGAGGATTTGGTTTATAAGACAAAACGTGAAAAATATTCTGCTGTAATTGATGAAATTGTAGATCTGGTAAATGCCGGACGTCCGGTTTTAGTGGGTACAACTTCTGTTGAGATTTCAGAATTACTTGGACGTATGCTTAAAATAAAAGGGATTAAGCACAATGTACTGAATGCAAAATTACATCAGCGTGAAGCAGATATTGTTGCGGAAGCAGGTCAATCGGGAACTGTAACCATTGCAACAAATATGGCTGGTCGTGGTACGGATATTAAGCTAAGTGATGAAGTAAAAGCTGCTGGTGGTTTAGCAATTATTGGTACAGAGCGTCATGATTCCCGTCGTGTCGATCGTCAGTTACGTGGTCGTGCCGGTCGCCAGGGAGATATTGGATCTTCTCAATTCTTTGTGTCTTTGGAAGATGATTTGATGCGTTTGTTTAGCTCAGATCGTATTGTAAAGTTAATGGATAGAATGGGACTGAAAGAGGGTGAAGTAATTCAGCACAGCATGATTACTAAATCTATAGAACGTGCCCAGAAAAAAGTGGAAGAAAACAACTTCGGTATTCGTAAAAGATTATTGGAGTACGATGATGTAATGAACTCTCAGCGCGAGGTTATTTATAAGCGTCGCCGCCATGCATTGTTTGGTGAGCGTATTCAGGTAGATATTGCCAATATGATGTATGATATATCAGAATTGATTGCAAATGAATATCATGGTGTTGACTTTGAGGAGTTTAAAATGGATTTGCTTCGTACATTTTCAACCGAATCTCCTGTAAGTGAAGAGGAATTTATGAAGGAGAAGCCTGAAGAAATTACTGAGAAAATTTACGCCGTAGTTTTGGATAACTACAAACGAAAAGTGGAAGCCATTAGTAAGCAAGCCTATCCGGTAATTAAAAATGTATACGAATCAAAAGCAGAAATATATGAGAACATTGTTGTTCCGTTTTCTGATGGATCTAAAATGTTTCAGGTAGTAACCAATTTGAAGAAAGCTTACGAAAGTAAGGCTGAAGATTTGGTTCGTTCTTTCGAGAAGGTTTCTATTCTTGCAACCATCGATGATGCCTGGAAAGAGCATTTGCGTGAGATGGATGACTTGAAACAATCAGTTCAGAATGCTTCTTACGAACAAAAAGATCCATTGTTGATCTACAAATTTGAATCGTTCAATTTGTTTAAAACAATGATTGAAACGATAAATAAGAGTGTTGTCAGCAGCTTAATGAAAGGTCATATTCCATTATCGGATCCTGAAGATGTCCGCAAGGCAGAAGAACGTAAAAGAACCGATTTAAGCAATTTGAAAACTACAAAAGAAGAAGTAGGAGGAGGTAGAGAAAGACCGGAACCTAAAAAACCGGAACCCGTTCGTGTTGCTCAAAAAGTAGGACGAAATGAACCTTGTCCTTGTGGTAGCGGTAAAAAATTCAAACAATGTCATGGAAAAGGAGTTCCGGCTTAATTTCCATAATTAAAAAAATCATACTAAATTCACATGGATTGTTTCGCAAGTCGAAACAATCCATTTAGTTTTACTTACCAAACTTAAAAAAACACATATGTTGCTTTCAATTCTTTGGGATATCGACCCGGAAATATTTAAAATCGGCCCTATCGCTGTCCGTTGGTACGGATTATTATTCGCATTAGGATTTTTGTTGGGATATTATCTGGTAGAAAAAATGTTTAAAAAAGATGGTATTAAACTGGAATGGCTTGATAAATTATTCCTGTATACCATGATTGCAACTGTTGTTGGTGCTCGTTTGGGACATGTGTTTTTCTACGGATGGGAATTTTATTCACAACACCCTGCCGAAATGATTAAAATTTGGCGGGGAGGATTGGCATCTCACGGTGCTACAATTGGAATTCTTGTTGCTTTATGGTTTTATTCTAAAAAAGTGAGCAGAAAATCAATGCTTTGGATATTGGATTACGTGGTAATTCCGGTTGCTTTGGCAGGATGTTTTATTCGTTTGGGAAATTTGATGAATTCAGAAATTATTGGAACTCAAACTCATTCTGACTGGGGATTTCAATTCATCAGAGCTTCTATTTATGAGCCAAAAGCACCACGGCACCCAGCACAATTATACGAAGCAATTTGTTATTTGATTTCCTTTGGTGTTCTGTCATTTATGTATTGGAAAACCAATGCAAAACAATACAGCGGAAGATTATTCGGAGCTTTTTTTGTGATGATCTTTACAGCTCGTTTCTTTATCGAATTTATTAAAGAAAATCAGGAAGCTTTTGAGCAGGGAATGTTGTTAAATATGGGACAGTTACTAAGCATTCCGTTTGTTTTAATCGGGTTGTTCTTTCTGATTCGATCGTATAGAATTGAACCGATGAAGTAATTAACTATAGTATAACAAGAAGCCGAATCTTTTCCGATTCGGCTTTTTTATTGTTGCATAAATCTCTTTCTAAAATCAAGTTTGTCGATCCATGTCATTCAAAAAGCCTTCCTAATGATGGGAAAGCACTTTAAACCTTCCAAAGCCTGTTCCCAAATGTGGGAAAGTACTTAAAATCACCCAAAACCCATTTCCCAATTGCGGGAGAGCAGTTTGGAGCACCCAAAGCATGTTGCCCTATTGTGGGAGAGTAGTTCGAATCATCCAAAGCGTACTCCCAATTGTGGGAAAGTACTTTGAACCAATCCATACCTGATTCCCGATTGCGGGCGTACACTTCGAAACATTCAAGGTAAATTCCCCAATATGGGAACGCTTTTAAAATCATCCAAACAGGATTCCCTGTCATAAAAAAGTATTTAGCTTTATGCTTCCTTCAATATTTCCAAATCGATTCCCATTTTCCGCATTAAAATAGGAGCGTTAAAGGTTTTGCAAAATCCTTTTTGCACTTTGTAGTCAAAATAAAGCTGATCACCATCAATTTTAATATCGAAGAACCGGTTTTCAACCTGCCCGGGTAATTCTTCTTCCAGTATCGATAGTTCCAAATCATGTGTTGCCACCATCGCAACTGCATCGTGTTTCACCAGTTGCTTAATCAATGCTCTCGACCCTGTATGCTTGTCTTTCGAATTGGTTCCTCTCAAAATTTCATCCAATAGTAATAATGTCTTCTCTTTTCGATTTACTTTTTCTATCACCTGCTGAATTCTCTTTAGTTCTGCATAAAAAGAAGATTCATTTTCTTCTATCGAATCTTTAATTCTCATAGAAGTGTTGATTTCCACATTTGAAACCGTCATTTCCTGAGCACAAACCGGAGCTCCTGCCAATGCCATCACAACATTCACTCCAACGGTTCGCAAAAAAGTACTTTTTCCGGCCATATTCGATCCTGTAACAATATGAACGGTTCCCGGCCCGTTTAGTTGATAGTCATTATTTACTCTTCCTTTCTCATCAATCATCGGATGACCAGCTTGCTTTACATTCAACTCAAAGTGTTTGTCTGAAATTTTTGGAAAAGCCCATTCTTCATGGTTAAAACTTAAATTGGATAAGCTGGAAATGGCTTCAATCTCACTGATTGCATCAAACCATTTTTCAATTTCAGCACCATAATTTTGTTTCCACTTGTCGATACGAAATAAAATGTGCAATTCATAGAAAAACAGTAGATTAAGCAATATTTGAACCATTACATTTAATCGTTGATCTAATAATTCAATAAGCTTGCTTAGTTGCTGTATTTTTTTTGATGTTAACCGATCATTACTACCCAACTTGCTCTTTAGTTCATTTAATTTTTCAGAATTCCAGTTCTCTTTTTCGAACTGCTCAATAATATAGGAGTAGGTTTTGAGCATTTCCCCTCTTTTTGAAGTTTGTTCATGAGCTCTGCTCACTTTCCTGAAGTTATAGTAGTGAATTCCAATACTAGCCAATATCATTATTGTAATAGGAGCTTGCGAGCCGATAAAAGAATATACCAAGGCTCCCAATGAAAGTAAAGGCATAATTGTAACAGCGATTTGTAATACTTTCTTTCCATGAAAAGGTGAGGGCTTTTTACCCCATTCAATTACAAAACCGGGGTCATCATTTTTTAGATTGTTCGCAAAGCCATATTGAACGATATTTTGTCTCCAATCAATCTTTTTTGCCAATTCTTTAACCGCTTCCTGTCTTTTGCTGATCTCTTGATTAGGTGATGGCTTTTCGAGCCAGCTGGCAAGAGTATTATTACCTGTTTTAGTAACGCTCCGGTTGATTAATTGAAAAAGAGAATGTTGTCCAAATATGTCCAGATCTGATGCATAGGAATGATTCGGTTTCAGATACTCTTCGCCATCATAAAAAAGAGTACTATGGCGTGTTTGCAAGCAATTAATTTCATTCTCGTTAATTTCGATCAAGGCGTGCAGCCTTTTTATATTTTTACTGTTTCGATTGTATTTTCTTACAAAATAGATCAGCGAGAATACTAATGTGATAGCCACAGCACTTGCAATTAATGCAGAATAGGATAGAAAACCATAAAAAAACACGAATGCTCCAATTGCAGAAAAAAGACGCAAAAACGAGAGGTTTCGATTCTGTTTTTGAAGAACACTTGTTTGCTTTTTAAATGCATGTATTCGATCGGTGTAAAAGGATAGTTTTTGATTCATTTTTCGTTTTATTGTAGTTTTATCAGCTAATGTAAGCGAAATTTTAGCTGTTTGATATTTATATGAGTTGTGAATATATTATAAATCTAAGGCAAACTTGTGTTTTATGTCAAAAAAAATCAATATCAGATTTAATCCTCAATTCTTGATCTATATGATCGAAATTTTATATTAAACTCTATATTTTAATCATTTGTCAAAAAATTATTTTTCTTGAATTATGTTTTTTCGCTCATACATTCATGTGGTTCACTCATTTTCTTATCGTCCTCACTAATAACTTTTTGATTACAGTTTTTTATGAATTAATTTCATTTGTGTAAAAAATAAGTGCACTATATCTTTTACCAGGCGTTCACCGAAAAGCCTTATTAGAGTAGGTTATGAAGAATTGAGTAAAACGATCTTCATGTAACTAAAAAAATATTGAAATGAAAACTGATACATTGAATAAAGAAGCTATTGAAATGCGTACAAACATGATTCCTGAAATTAAGACCAGTTACGGGAATTACAGTGAATTGTGGAGAACATCCATTTCAGATATTACAGTTTTAGGAGCTGGAGAGCTAACGTGCAGAATAACCCGCCCAAACAGTGGAAGTGCAAAGGGTGGATATCTTTATATATATAAAGATAAAATAGAGGGGACTCCTCTTGTTAGACAATATTTTGCCGGTCAGGCGAGTGGTATTGTAACAATTATGAGCAATCAGATTGATTTATTCAATGGTCATTACGTTTTGGCTTATGGACCTCACTTTACAGACCAAGTAAATATTATTGCAGCTACTGTTCAATTGGATAATGGTTATGCATACAATCAGGAATCTTCTGTTTGCACTCCAATTCAAGCTTCGATAAATCAAGTCACTTCTCATTACATCTTCGCAAGTAATTCTTTAGGGTTTAGTCACTACGATTCTACAGTTATTCTTCGGGAAGGAAATGTATTTGGAGAAGGAAATGAAGTTGCAAGAGCATATATTTCAAAGGAATCCAATAGGATAGGAACCAATGTAATGCATGCAAATTTGAAGCACAAACAAGCTTATAATGTGAGTATTAATATATATTCGTCTGTTCGGCCTGTAGCTGGTTATACTTTTACACTGGAGTAAGATTAATTGTTTAATGGCTTACAGTAATATCTTAATGATATTAGATTTTATAATATCCGGCAATTAAATTTTGCCGGATATTTTTTATATCAATTTCATTTAAAACACTTTCTCGTTCAAATTTGTGATCAACAGTTAGGTTAAGGATATTTAGGTTTACTTACCCACTTTATCTGATCACTTTTTTTTTGAATATTAAATACTTCTTGACGCCACTTCACTGCGAATGGTTAATGCTATGTGTTTGGGAAGGCATTCTTCATTCTATATTCAGAAGGCAATCAGGTAATATAATTGATACTGTCACAATGTTTCATGGCAAGGCCTTACCATAACTTATAAGTTAATCACTCATGAAATTTCAATGTTTATGTACAAAAAACATCCATTTGTCACTTTGGTTCTTAATCAACTTAATTTTTAAATGAGAAATAAAGAACAAGCTTTTTCGATTGTATAGTACGAAAAAGTTAATTGTTGCCATTTAAGCATAAATCTCTTTGGAATCGAAAGACAGAATATACAAAATAAACAAAGCTCAATATTTGGTATTTAAAAAGAATCAAAAGTGAAGAGATTTACTCTCTAATATGTCCATCTCCGGTAATTAACCACTTATAGGAGCATAATTCTTCCAAAGCCATAGGTCCACGGGCGTGTAATTTTTGCGTGCTTATCCCAATTTCAGCTCCCAATCCAAATTGTGCCCCGTCTGTAAATGCAGTTGAAGTATTGGAATAGATTGCAGCAGCATCAACTACTGAGTAAAAGTCACTTATAGTTTTTGAGTTCTCGCTTATTATGGCCTCGCTGTGCTTGGAACTGTACTTATAAATGTGATCTGTAGCCTCATGGAAATCATTCACTGTTTTAATCGACATTTTGAGACTTAAGAATTCCGTTCCAAATGATGATTCATCTGCTTTATTAAGCAGATTTTTTGGATAGGCATTTTCAATTGCATGATAAGCTTCTTCGTCAGCAAATATTTCAACATTTTTATCCTGTAGTTTACTTACTAATTCCGAGAGATCAGCAAGACGACTTTTATGAATCAAAAGACAGTCCAATGCATTGCATACGCTTACACGGCGTGTTTTTGCATTAAATACAATCTGCTTTCCTTTTTGTAAATCTCCGTCTTTATCGAAATAGGTGTGTACAATACCAGCACCGGTTTCGATTACTGGAACTTTAGAGTTTTGCCTCACTGTGTTGATGAGATTTTGAGAGCCTCTTGGTATTAAAACATCAACAAAACCTACTGCGTTCATTAATTCTGAAGCAGCCTCTCTGGCTGAAGGCAGTAATTGAATGATTTCAGGATCAAGATGATTATCTGCAAGTGTTTTTTTTATTAATGCTACCAAAGCCTTATTTGAATTTTCAGCATCGCTGCCACCTTTTAAAACGCAGGCATTACCCGATTTAAAGCAGAGAGCAAATACATCCAGCGTAACATTCGGACGAGCCTCATAAATTACACCTACAGTTCCCAATGGAACACTAACTTTTTTAATTAATAATCCATTTTCAAGCGTTTTTTCAGAGAACACTTTTCCTAAAGGAGAAGGCAGTTGAATTGTATTTTCTATATCATTTGCTATTCCGTTAATTCTTTCGCAGCTTAATAGCAAACGATCGTATTTTGGATCGTATTCAGACATACGTTCCAGATCTTTCTGATTGGCCTCAAGAATTTGTTCTGTGCCTTCTCTAAGAGATTTTGCAAGTTGTTCAAGAAGATTGTTTATTGTTTCAGAGCTAATCAGACACATGGTTCTGGAAGCATCTTTGACTTTATGTAATTGTTCTGTACAGATCATATTTTGTTTTTTTGTTTGAATTTGAGAGTCCATCTAAAAGTTATGCCTTATTTTTTAATTGGTGTAATTATCTGATATCAAAATGCATCATTAATAAAGAAAAAGATAATCGTAATGAACCAGAGGTTTTGTTCCGGTTTTTCCGATATAACTTTCCGCTTTGGTTTTATTATATTGAGTTTTCCCAAGCCCAATTACCTTACCCGATAAACCAACAATTTTAATAATATCTCCTTTTTCAAAATCTCCGCTAATTTTTATAACACCAATTGGCAATAAACTTGTAGCTTTTTTTGAGCACAAAGCCTCTTCAGCACCTTTGTTAATTACTAATTGGGCTTTTTCAAAGCCATCTGATCCTGCCAGCCATTGTTTTACAGTTGAAGCCTTTTTGCTTGCCGTAAAGCTTGTGTGGTTTACTTCGTCAGGCGAATTAACCAGTTCCAGCACAATATCATCAATTCCTCCATTGGCAATATGTACAGGTATGCCGGATTTGGCAACTCTTCCGGCTATACTGCACTTGGTTAACATTCCACCTCTTCCAAAATTGGATTTTTTAGTGGTGATATATTGTTTTAACCTGTTAACGTCACCATTTACAGTTTGTAATAATGTGGAATTATTATCATTTGGATTTCCAGTATAAATTCCATTGATATTACTTAGTAAATAAAGCGCTTCAACATCCATCATCGAGGCGATCAGTCCGGATAGCTCATCGTTATCCGTAAACATCAGAGCAGTAACTGATACGGCATCATTTTCATTAATAATTGGAAGAATTCCATTGTTTAGAAGAGAATTTAAACAGTTCTTCATGTTTAGATAGTGTTCCCGTGTTCTAAAATCTTGTTTTGTAACAAGAACTTGAGCACACTCAATTTCAAATTCTTTAAGAAAGACAGAATAGACATTCAGTAACTCTACCTGACCAACTGAGGACCATATCTGTCTTGCTGAAACAGTATCAATCTTTTCAGGCAGTTTTACCTTACTTCTTCCTGCTGCAACGGCTCCCGAAGAAACAAGAATACACTGTATTCCCATTTTTCTTAGCGAAGAAATTTGATAGACGATGTTTTTAATTCTGGATGTATTTAGTTCTCCATTCTCTTTGGTAAGAACATTAGAGCCTATTTTAATGCAAATTCGTTTCATATGATTATAATTTTAAACTTTTGCCATATGGAACTTACCATGCTGAAATAATCATCCCCCTGTGTGTAGAAAGCTTTATACATGGACGTTTCATACTTTAATATATGTATATGACAATTTGAAGTACGGGAATAGAATTCTGTACCTATAAATTGGAATGAGTTAAAAAATAAGTGCCTGTTCAATGAATAATGAAAGGCAAAAAGAAATGTTTATTTCAGGATGCTGTTTGAGAGATACCCAAAGGGATGGGAGGGAAGAATGAAATAAAAATTCAGACACAGTAATTCAGAAGAAAAGATGGAGCCTTTTGCTTCTGTTTGTAAACTTTTATGGATAAGAAATTTCATACCTTTCATTTTGGTAATGCTTGATAATTACAAATCCCCCTTGTTTTAGTGAATCAAATATAGGAATTTTTTCATGAGATGATTCCATTACATCTTGATATGTTGAGTGTTGAGAATAGCATGGAAAGGTTTGCGTTATAAATTCCATGTGGAATACAAATCGGATCAGTGAGCTTTTGTGTATTGTAAATCAATTGATTGTATTGATTTTGAAATGGCTGGAAATACTATTAAGATATTTTCCAAATAATTATTTTTTTCCAGTTTAATTGCCTTCTCAATTTTATATCTTTGTTACTGATATAAAAAATTAACTATGACTGTACATACAAATCCATTACTAAACGAATTTACAACACCATATGAAGCGGCTCCGTTCGAATCCATTGAATTGAATCATTTTTTGCCTGCTTTTACTGAGAGTATTGAGATTGCGAAAAAGGAAATAGATCAGATTGTTGACAATGCCGAGGAGCCAAATTTTGTGAATACGATTGAGGCTTTGGAGTATTCCGGACATCAATTGGATCGGGCAGCTTCCATTTTTTTCAATTTAAACCATGCCAATACAAATGATGAGATGCAGGCATTGGCAAGAGAAGTTTCGCCCATGCTGACGGAGTTTTCAAATGACATCATCATGAATGAGAAACTATTCGCCCGTGTGAAGGATGTTTATCATCAAAAAAGCGAATTGAAACTTACGGTTGAGCAAGAAAAGTTGCTGACTGACCGATACAAATCATTTGTAAGATCTGGAGCAAATCTGGAAAAAGAAAAAAAGGATCAGATTCGGGAAATATCTAAAGAACTTTCCAAACTGACATTGCAGTTTGGCGAAAATGTTTTAGCTGCTACCAATAATTTTGAGCTTCACATTACTGATAAAAATGAATTATCAGGTCTTCCTGATGGAATTATTGAGGCTGCCGGCATTGTTGCAAAGGAGGAAGATAAAGAAGGATGGATATTTACTCTGCAATTTCCCAGTTACGTTCCTTTTATGCAATATTCAGATATTCGTGAGTTGCGCGAGAAAATGTTTAAGGTATATTCTTCACGTTGTTTTAACGATAAATTCGATAACCAAAAAATAGTAAAGCGGATCGTAGAACTGCGATTAAAGAAAGTTCAGCTGTTCGGATACACTTCTTATGCCGATTTTGTTTTAGAAGAGAGAATGGCGAAGCAATCAAGTAAGGTGACAGATTTTCTAACCGAATTATTGGATGCTTCGATGCCTAAGGCCAAAGAGGAATTTAAGGAATTGCAGGCGTATGCAAAAAGTTTAGGTGCTGATTTTAAATTAGAACGGTGGGATTGGGCTTATTACGCTGAAAAACTGAAAACAGAAAAATTTGATGTTAATGATGAAATTACCCGACCATACTTCGAGTTGGAACGAGTTAAAAAAGGCATCTTCTCTTTGGCTGCACGCCTTTACGGGATAAAATTTAATATTAATCCTAATCTTCCGAAATATCATAAAGATGTTGATGTGTATGAGGTGACTGATGATAAAGGAGAGTTTTTATCCTTATTATATACTGATTTTCATCCTCGTAGTTCAAAACAAGGAGGAGCATGGATGACGTCCTTCGTCGATCAATACCGTAAGAAAGGTACGGATCATCGTCCGCATATTTCCATTGTTTGTAACTTCACAAAACCAAGTGAAATAAAACCATCATTACTTACTTTTAATGAGGTAACTACCTTTTTGCATGAGTTTGGTCACGCTTTGCACGGAATGTTGTCAAAATGCACATACAGCAGCCTTTCCGGTACAAATGTGTATCGTGATTTTGTTGAGTTGCCCTCGCAATTCATGGAAAATTTTGCTACACAAAAAGAATGGTTGGATGATGTAGCCGAACACTACCAAACAGGAGAAAAGATTCCTGCTGAGATTGTGCAAAAGATTATCGACAGCGAAAATTTCTTAAGTGGATATTCATTTGTGCGTCAAATTAGTTTTGGACTAAATGATATGGCCTGGCATAGTGTAACTGAGCCCGTGGCCGATGAAGTTTCAGTTTTTGAGGATAAAGCGATGTCTTCAACTGAATTGTTTGATCGGGTAGAAACAAGCTGTATGAGTACAGCATTTTCTCATATTTTCGCGGGAGGTTATGGTGCAGGTTATTATGGGTACAAATGGGCTGAGGTTTTAGATGCAGATGCTTTTGACGCTTTTAAAAGTGCTGGGATATTTAATAAAGAAATTGCGAAATCGTTTAAAGAAAATATCCTTGAGAAGGGAGGAAGTGATCATCCTATGAACCTTTACCTGAAATTTAGAGGTAAAGAACCTTCCATTGAACCTCTTCTTAAGAGAAGTGGTCTGAAATAGATTAATCATACAAAAATTGGGAGCTGTTTTTTTTAGAACAGCTTTTTTTTTGATCAAAAATAAAAATGAACATAAGTAGTGAAGTTGATTAAGATAATTATGAGTTTTAGTATCATATTAATCAGACGAAATGAACACACAAATATTTTCATAAGTGAAAAATTGACGTCTTTTTTCTCCAATTTGGATAAATATGTTTTTAAAAATATAGTCTGACAATATTCATCGCTGTTTTACAGGCAGTTGTGGTTTTGTGAATTTTGACAAAAATCCTTGTTATTAAAAGAGGTGCGTCTATTTTTGCCGGCGAATTTTAAACACTTAAACTAACGATTAAAAAATGGCTTTTGTAACCAAAGAAAAATTTTTGTCAAATGAATGGCTTAGTGCCTATGCGTACTTAATACTGGGAAGTATCATTTTTGCTGTTTCTGACATTTTATTTGTTGTACCTTATAAACTGGCACCAGGAGGTGTTTATGGTATTGCGACAGTTCTAAACACAATGTTTAGCTGGAAAATCAGTTATTGTACTTTTGCCATGGAAATTCCCTTGGTAATTTTAGGAACAATAATTCTAGGCCCTCGATTTGGAGTTAAAACGATTGTAAGTATTGGTGTAATTTTGTTCACAGTTTGGTTTATGGAAACCTTCATTTCTCCAGATTACGCAAAAGTTATTGCAGATCCAATGCTGAATACAATTGTAGCAGGTGTATTTTATGGAATCTCAATTGGATTCATATTTAAATCACGTGCAACTTCAGGCGGATCTGATATCATTGCAATGATTTTGGCCAAATATACTAAGCTTTCGCTGGGAAAGTTGGTGATGATTGTAGATGGTATAATTGTTCTGTTTACACTTGCTCAACCTAGCGAAACAGGAACCATTGGGTGGGAGTTTGCTATTTATTCTTTAATCATTATTTACATTGAAGGTAAGATTATCGATATGGTTGTTAGTGGCGCAAATTATCACAAGACAGTTATGATAGTTTCCGATCAATTTGAGTCTATTTCTTCAAAAATCAGAGATGATTTGAAACGAGGTGCGACAATTTTTACCGGAACCGGGGTTTATTCAGGAGAAGAGAAAAAAATGGTTTATTCTGTAATGAGCCGTAGAGAATTAGAGATTCTTAAACTGCATATTAAAGAGGTGGATCCTTCTGCTTTTGTTAATGTTACCGAAGCGAATGAAATTCTGGGTGAAGGTTTTAAATCGCTGAATGAAGAATAAGATTATTTTTAAATATTTTTCAAAATCCCTCCCTAATATGGAGGGATTTTTTTATTTTTGTTGCTAAGTCTAATGCAGGTTTATTCATTGTGATAAAGAAAATGAATTTATTGTTTGTTAAAAGAGCCTCTCTGCAATTTAGACTTGTATTGTGTTTGTAATGCACGGAGCAATTTCATTCGTGTTAAAATATATCTGTAAAAAGTTGTGAAATAATTTGATTTTCAAGAAAATTATTACGTATTTTGCGACCTGTTTGAAAAGCGTTTAAGGAAAAAAATAATCTGGACTATGTCAAGAGTTTGTCAAATTACTGGAAAGAGCGTAATGGTTGGGAACAATGTTTCTCACTCAAAAAGAAGAACTAAGAGAAGATTCTATCCAAATCTTTTCGATAAGAAGTTCTATCTTCCTGAAGAGGATCGCTGGATTGAGCTAAGGATTTCTGCTGCAGGAGTACGACTAATTAATAAATTAGGAGTAAAAGGTGCACTTACTAAAGCTCAAGAAAAAGGATTTATTAAAAAATACTAAAAAGGCATAGAAAATGGCTAAAAAAGGTAATAGAGTGCAAGTAATTCTTGAGTGTACTGAGCATAAAGACAGTGGTATACCTGGAACTTCAAGATACATTACTACTAAGAATAAGAAAAACACTCCTGATCGTATGGAGATGAAGAAGTATAATGCAATTTTGAAAAAAGTAACTGTTCACAGAGAAATAAAATAATTGAGATATGGCTAAGAAAGTAGTAGCATCCCTACAAAAAGGTGAAGGCCGTGGTTTCGCTAAAGTAATCAAAATGGTGAAATCTCCTAAATCTGGTGCATATTCTTTTAAAGAGGAAATCGTACCGAACGAAAACGTTAAGGATTTCTTTGCTAAATAGTAAAGACGTTCATATAGCATTGAATATTAAAAGCTTCCTAATAAAATTAGGAAGCTTTTTTTTATCTAAAAACATAAGTTTACTTCTTCAACTCTATTACGTTTATTGTTAATTGCTTGTAAGCTCATTTTTTTGTACTTTAGCAGGCTAAAATTTAATTAGAAATGGGATTATTTGGAAGTTTTTCGAAATCAAAAAAAGAAAATCTTAATAAAGGACTTGCTAAAACAAAGGATAGTGTTTTTAAGAAATTAACTCGCGTTGTTGTAGGTAAAGCCACCGTAGATGATGATGTCCTTGATGAATTGGAAGAGGTTTTGATATCTTCAGATGTAGGAGTTGATACAACCTTGAAAATTATTGGGCGAATAGAAAAACGTGTAGCGGAAGATAAATTTCTTGGGGTATCCGAATTGAATCGCATTCTTAAAGAGGAGATTGCGGGTTTGTTGAAGGAAAATAATAAGGGTGATTACGAAACATTTGATTTGCCAAAATCAGATCATCCTTATGTAATAATGGTTGTGGGTGTTAATGGTGTTGGTAAAACAACAACTATTGGAAAATTAGCTTATCAGTTTAAAAAGGCTGGGAAAAAAGTAACACTTGGTGCAGCAGATACATTTCGTGCGGCTGCCGTTGATCAGTTAATAATTTGGTCCGAAAGGGTCGGGGTTCCTGTAGTAAATCAGGGAATGGGCGCTGATCCGGCTTCTGTAGCATTTGAAACTCTTACTCAGGCAAAGGCAAATGGTTCTGATGTAGTAATTATTGATACTGCGGGGCGTCTGCACAATAAAATCAACTTAATGAATGAGTTAAGTAAGATTAAGCGTGTTATGGATCGTGTTGTTCCGGGAGCTCCGCATGAAATTTTATTGGTGTTGGATGGATCAACCGGACAGAATGCTTTTGAGCAGGCAAAACAATTTACCTTAGCAACCGAAGTAAATGCATTGGCTATTACAAAGCTGGATGGTACTGCAAAAGGAGGAGTTGTTATTGGTGTCTCTGATCAATTTAAAGTGCCTGTAAAATATATAGGTATTGGGGAAAGCATGGAAGATCTGCAGGTATTTAATCGAAACGAATTTGTTGATTCGTTATTCAGTTAATCGAATCTCTTGATAATAATTGAAAAGGCTGTCCCCAAAAGGCAGCCTTTGTTATTCTTAACTCGCTAATAATTTCAATTCAAATGGAAAAAAGAGTTTTTTCTCTTATTTTTGCCAAAAATTAAGTCGTTAAAAGGAAATCTATATATGAATCAGACGAAAATAAATATTGTTAGTTTAGGTTGTTCAAAGAATTTAGTTGACACTGAGTTGTTGATGAAACAGCTGGATGCCAATCAATTTCAGGTTGGTTGTGATGAAGAGAATAGTGATGCAAGAACTATCATTATTAATACCTGTGGATTTATTGGGGATGCTAAAGAGGAGTCGATTGATATGATTCTGCAATATGCAGAAGCAAAAAAAGCTGGAAGAATAGATAAGCTTTTTGTGATGGGTTGTTTGTCGGAGCGTTATCGTGATGATTTAGTAAAAGAGATTCCTGAAGTAGATCACTTTTTTGGTAAATTTGAATGGCAATTGATTGTAAAAGAATTAAACAAGGATTATAAACCTGACTTTAAGAATTTTAGAATGATTACTACGCCTAAGCATTTTGCCTATCTAAAAATCTCTGAAGGGTGTAATAGATCCTGTTCGTATTGCGCCATCCCTATCATTACAGGGAAGCATGTCTCCAGACCTATGGAAGATATATTGGAAGAGGCAAGGGGACTGGTAAAAGATGGGGTAAAGGAGCTGTTGGTGATTGCTCAGGACTTATCATACTATGGATATGATTTATATAACGAATCGAGACTTGCTGAATTGGTTCAGTTGCTTTCTGAAATAGACGGTTTAGAGTGGATTAAGTTACATTATGCATATCCTACTCAATTTCCATACGGAATTCTTAAGTTGATGCGTGAGAATCCTAAAGTTTGTCGTTACCTTGATATTGCCCTTCAGCATTCCAGCGATAATGTATTAAACTTAATGCGTAGAGGTATTAATCGTGAGAAAACTATTGAGTTGATTACTAAAATTAGAGCGGAGGTTCCGGGAATTACTCTTAGAACTACAATGTTGGTTGGTCATCCTGGTGAAACCGAAGCCGATATGAAGGATCTTATGGCATTTGTGTCGGAGATGAAGTTTGAACGCTTGGGAGTTTTTCCATATTCAAATGAAGATGATACTTATGCAGCAATCAATTACGATGATAATATTCCTTTAGAGATAAAGGAAAGCAGGAGGGATGATATCATGGCTTTACAGCAGGAAATTTCGAGAGCAGTGAACGAAAAAAGAGTAGGGGAAGAATTAAAAGTTGTAATTGATAGAAAGGATGTTGATTTCTACTACGGACGAACAGAATTTGATTCATATGAGGTTGACCCTGAGGTTTTAATTCCAATAAATGGAGCCGATCTTAAAATTGGTGAGTTTTACACTGTTCGAATTAACGATTTTGAAGATTACGATTTGTTTGGAGAAATAATATAAAAATAAGGCAGATCGGTTGATCTGCCTTATCTTTTAAAATAAACTTCCTTGTACTTGATACATTCCGGTTTTCTTCAACTCAAAGAAACAATCGGCACATGCTTTTACATCAGCGAGAGCATCATGAGCACCGTCAAAACCTTTTTGAAACAGGAATTGATGAAGTTCAGTTAAATTAGGCCATTTGTAACCACTTCTTCCAGGAATCTTGCAGACATTGGTGGTGGTTTTCATGGTACAAATTTTAGGGATGTCAATCAATCTGCTTTTGATATCTTTCCTCAGAAATTCAGCTCCAATAATTACTTCATCAAAGCTAATGTTGTGAGCAATTAAAAAATCAGCCTCATTTAATACTTTTGAAAACTCATTCAATACTTCAGACAAGTCAATTCCTTCATCAATAGCCTTCTGTGTGGAAATGCCGTGAACATTAGATGCTTCAGGAGGAATTATAAATCCTTCGGGGATAATGATTCTGTTTGCTCTTTTAATTTCATTGTCCCGACTGTCATAAAGAAGCCAGGCTAGTTGAACGAGTCTGGGCCAGTTATCCAAATCTGTAACGGGAGCATTCCAGCGTTTTGGCAGGCCGGTTGTTTCTGTATCGAAAAATAAATACATATGCTTTCTTTAAAAAAAGCTCCATAAAGGAGCTTTTTTAATTAATTACTGTAAATGTTAAACCAATGCTTTAGCAACTTTTAATGCTGCTTCATAGTTAGGCTCCTCAGTCATTTCTGCTACATATTCTACATATTTTACTTTGTTGTTTTTATCAACAACAACAATGCCACGAGCAAGAAGACGTAATTCTTCTACTACAAAACCATATTTTAATCCAAAGTCAAGTTCTTTGTGATCCGAAAGTGTTACTAAATTTGTAATTCCTTCAGCGCCACAGAAACGACCTAATGCAAATGGTAAATCATTAGATAGGGTAATGATTTGAATATTTTTATCAAGAGAAGCAGCTTCTTTATTGAATCGATGAGTTTGAGCTGAACAAACGCCGGTATCAATCGATGGGAAAACAGATAGAATCTTCACCTTCCCATCAAAATCAGATAGTTGAACAGGAGCAAGTTCTTGGTTAAGGGCTGTGAAATTACTTGCAGTCATTTCAGTTTTTACTTCATTCCCAAGAAGAGTCATTGGGTTTCCTGCAAACGCAACTTTTTTATTGTTTTTAGTCATAATGATATTTTATTTTGTCGTTTCAATCAAAGGTAATAATTGTTTTGAATTACTCTAAATAAAAATTGAACTGAAATATAAAAAATAAAGCCGGAAAATATTCCGGCTTTATTTCTATTCAACTACTTTATGTTGTTTCAGAATTTTGGTTGTTATTTTTTGTTTGGCTTTATCAAACCCAACAGAAATTGTATCGCCTTCTGAAATGCTCGCTCTAATAATGACTTCAGCCATTTCGTCCTCCAAATATTTTTGAATAGCACGTTTTAATGGACGAGCACCAAATTGGACATCATATCCTTTTTCAGCAATAAAGTCTTTGGCCGGAGCAGACAATTTAATGTTGTATCCCAGGTCATTAACCCTCTTGTATAATCCATCAAGTTCGATATCGATAATTTTATGGATATCTTTTTGGGTTAGAGAATTAAACATGATCAAATCATCAATTCTGTTTAGAAATTCAGGAGCAAATGCTTTTTTCAGTGCTTTTTGTATAATATTGCTGGTGTAATCATTAGAATCAGTTCCTCCGGATTGGAAGCCGATTCCTTTTCCAAAATCTTTTAATTCTCTACTTCCTATATTGGAAGTCATTATGATAATACTATTTTTAAAATCAACCTTACGGCCTAAACTATCAGTCAATTGGCCATCATCCAGTACTTGTAACAGTATATTGAATACATCCGGATGAGCTTTTTCAATCTCATCTAAAAGTACTACAGAGTAGGGTTTACGTCTAACTTTTTCGGTCAACTGCCCACCTTCTTCATATCCTACATATCCCGGAGGAGCTCCAACTAATCTTGATACGGCAAACTTCTCCATATATTCACTCATGTCAATTCGTATCAGCGAGTCGTTGCTATCAAACAAATAATTTGATAAAACTTTAGCTAGTTGCGTTTTACCAACTCCAGTTGGTCCAAGGAATATAAATGTACCAATTGGTTTGTTTGGATCTTTTAAGCCGGCTCTATTTCTTTGAATAGCTTTAACTACTTTACTAATGGCGTCTTCTTGTCCAATGACCCTCCCTTGAAGTTCACCAGCCATTTTAACGAGTCGCGAGCCTTCTGCCTGAGCGATTCTTTTTACAGGAACGCCGGTCATCATAGCTACTACTTCCGCGATATCATCTTCTGAGACCTTTTCTTTTTTAAGGCTAAGTTCTTGTTCCCATTTGTCTTTTTCCCGCTCTAAATCTTCCGAGTAGCTTTTTTCTTTATCTCTGAAGCTGGCTGCCAGTTCAAATTTCTGAGCCTTAACAGCTTTAATTTTGTTTTGGCGGGTTTCCTCAATTTTTTTCTCAAGTTCCTCGATGATCACAGGCACATGAATATTTGATATGTGAACACGCGAACCGGATTCGTCAAGAGCATCAATTGCTTTATCAGGAAGATGTCTGTCACTTATGTATCTGGATGTTAGCTTTACGCAAGCTTCAATTGCTTCTTTTGTATAGAAAACATTATGATGGTCTTCGTATCGTTCTTTGATATTATTTAGGATTTCTATTGTTTCCTCAGGAGAAGTTGGCTCAACCATAACTTTCTGAAAGCGTCTTTCTAAAGCACCATCTTTTTCGATGTTTTGACGATACTCATCAAGGGTTGTAGCACCAATGCATTGAATTTCACCTCTAGCCAAGGCAGGTTTAAGCATATTTGCAGCATCAAGCGATCCGGTAGCACCGCCAGCTCCTACAATTGTGTGGATTTCATCGATAAAAAGAATAATATCATTCGTTTTTGAGAGCTCATTTAAAATGGCTTTCATACGTTCTTCGAACTGACCCCGGTATTTTGTTCCTGCAACAATTGATGCCAAATCAAGAGAGACAACTCTTTTTCCAAATAAAACCCGCGATACCTTTTTTTGAATGATTCTTAATGCAAGTCCTTCAGCGATAGCTGATTTTCCAACGCCTGGTTCGCCGATTAAAATAGGATTGTTCTTTTTTCTACGACTTAGAATTTGTGCAAGTCTCTCAATTTCAATCTCTCTTCCAACAATTGGATCCAGTGTACCTTCTTCTGCTGATTTTGTGATGTCAATACCAAAATTATCCAGTACAGGAGTTTCAGATTTTCCTCTGGCAGTTGTTCTTTTGGATTCTCCACCAAATTGCCCACTTTTTCCTTCACTGTCTTCTGGCGTATAGTCAGCCTGAGCTTTTGGGAAAAGTGTTTTTAAATTCTCTTTCACCTTATTGTAATCAATAGTATTGTCTTCTAATACTTGAGTTACCAAACTTTTTTCATCTTTTAAAATGGCTAAAAGAAGGTGACTTGTGTCTATCGTATTGTTTTTTAATGCCTTAGCTTCAAGATATATTAATTTAAGAACACGTTCTGCTGACCTTTGCAGAGGAATATTATTTTGATCCAAGTCAGAAATAGTATCTGATTTTAGATTTTTCTCTATGTTTTTTCGAATATCGTAAAGGTCAACTCCTAACGAAATTAGAATGTCGACAGCAATACCTTCACCTTCACGAAGAATCCCTAAAAACAAATGTTCTGTTCCAATAGCATTGTTTCCAAGCCTTTCAGCTTCCTCTTTGCTATAAGAAAGTACATCTTTAATACGAGGCGAAAATTTAGAATCCATATAGTAGGTTTTTTAAATTTTTTAACAAATTAATGGTAAATCAATCGGAAAATAGATTCCGGTTTTTTAATGCAACATTAAAATAACGAAAAATAATTAGATACAAGCCTAAATGGGCTATCAATTTTTTACACTAATTATATCTTTAGAATGAATTAATCTAATAATCAAGCTGTAATGCTTAATTGATTAAATATTTATCTTAATCCATGTGTAAATAACGCTTCCTTTGTTACGCAAAATCTACATATTTTGTTACTTTTGTTATTCCGATAAATGTTTAGAATTTTAAAAGAAATATAATGACTACGGGAGAGAGAATTATACGTATTAATATAGAAGAGGAAATGAAATCTGCCTACATTGATTATTCAATGTCGGTGATTGTTTCCAGAGCTTTGCCAGATGTTAGGGATGGATTAAAACCTGTTCATCGAAGAGTGTTATTTGGAATGGGTGAGTTGGGAATGACTTCAACGAAACCTTATAAGAAATCAGCTAGAATTGTTGGAGAAGTATTAGGTAAGTATCATCCGCACGGTGATAGTTCTGTGTACATGACAATGGTTCGTATGGCTCAGCACTGGTCATTGCGTTATCCTCTCATTGATGGTCAGGGAAATTTTGGTTCTGTTGATGGAGATAGCCCGGCCGCTATGCGTTACACTGAGGCAAGAATGAAAAAAATTGCCGAAGAAATCTTAGCGGATCTTGAAAAGGATACGGTTGATATGACTCCCAATTTTGATGAATCATTGAAGGAGCCTACTGTTCTTCCGACTCGTATTCCAAATCTTTTGGTGAATGGTGCTTCGGGTATTGCTGTAGGTATGGCCACAAACATGGCGCCACACAACCTATCTGATGTTATAGATGCTATTATTGTATACATTGAGAACAACGATGTTTCGATGGATGACTTAATTAGTATTGTAAAGGCACCTGATTTTCCTACCGGTGGTACAATTTACGGTTATCAAGGGGTTCGAGATGCTTTTGAGACAGGTAGAGGGCGTGTTGTTGTTCGTTCTAAAACGACTATAGAAACGACTGATACTGGTCGCGAAAAGATAATTGTAACAGAGATTCCTTACATGGTTAATAAGGCTGAGCTGATAATGAAAGCTGCAGACCTGATTAATGATAAAAAAATCGAAGGGATTTCAAATGTAAATGATGAATCAGACCGTAACGGTATGCGTATCGTTTTCGATCTTAAGAGAGATGCAATTGCAAATGTTGTTTTAAACAAATTGTTTAAATACACTCAAATGATGACCTCGTTCAGCGTAAATAATATCGCGTTGGTTAAAGGGCGTCCAAAGATGCTGAATCTTAAGGATTTGATCATGTATTTTGTTGAACACAGACATGATGTTGTTGTTCGAAGAACCCAATTTGAATTAAAGCAGGCTGAAGCTAAAGCGCACATCTTAAAAGGTTTGATTATAGCATTAGATCATATTGATCAGGTTATTGCCTTAATAAGAGGCTCCAAAACACCAGAAGAGGCAAAATTAGGCTTAATGTCTAATTTTGAATTGGATGAACTTCAAGCTAAAGCTATTCTGGATATGCGTTTGCAGAAACTTACCGGTCTTGAGAGAGATAAGCTGCATGCAGAATATGAAGAATTGATGAAGTTAATTGATTATCTGAACTCAATTCTCAATGATGAATCCATTCGAATGGGTATCATTAAGGATGAACTTATAGATGTAAAAGCGAGGTATGGTGACGAAAGAAGAACAGATATCGTTTATTCTTCAGAAGAGTTCAATCCTGAAGATTTTTATGCCGATGAAGAAATGGTTATTACTATTTCAAGAATGGGATATATTAAACGTACTCCTCTTTCTGAGTTTAAAACGCAAAATAGAGGTGGAGTAGGTTCTAAAGGAAGTATAACAAGAGAAGAGGATTTCTTAGAACATATGATTATGGCGACAATGCATAATACTATGTTGTTTTTTACCGAAAAAGGAAAATGTTTTTGGTTGAAAGTTTATGAGATTCCTGAAGGGACTAAGCAATCCAAAGGCAGAGCAATTCAAAATTTATTAAATATAGAACAAGACGACAAAGTAAAAGCTTATATCAATGTTCTTAATTTAAATGAAGAAGAATATATAAATAGTAATAACATTGTTCTTTGTACCAAGAAAGGGGTTATTAAGAAAACTTCATTAGAAGCATATTCTCGCCCTCGAGTTAACGGAGTAAACGCAATAACCGTTCGCGAAGGAGATCAACTATTAGAGGCAAAACTGACTAATGGCGACAATGAAATTCTAATTGCCGGACGTTCCGGTAAAGCAATTAGATTTGCCGAAAGTCAAGTTCGCCCAATGGGGAGAACAGCTTCCGGAGTGCGTGGAATCACACTGAAAGATGAGACCGACGAAGTTGTTGGCATGATATGTGTTGAGAATGGAGAAGAGGATATTCTTGTTGTTTCTGAAAATGGTTTTGGAAAGCGTTCTAAGATTGATGATTACCGAATTACCAATAGAGGTGGTAAAGGGGTTAAAACCATTAGTATTACAGAAAAAACCGGTGATTTAATTGCCATTAAAAATGTTACAGATAATGAGGATTTAATGATCATTAATAAATCTGGAATAACAATTAGAATGGCTGTTTCTGATTTAAGAGTTATGGGGCGTGCTACCCAGGGTGTTCGTTTGATTAACTTGAGTAAGAAAAACGATTCTATTGCAGCGGTTGCTAAAGTAAACTCTTCAGATGAAGTTTCAGAATTAGATATTGAGGAATCAACTCAAGAAGAGGTGTAAAATAGATACTTAGACTAAATATAAAGAAAACAATCTTGTTCATGGTATAGAATAAAAATATATTTTTGTTCGAAATTGTTATTAAAACTAAACATTGATTATGAGAAAATTATCATTCATTCTAGTTATGCTTATGTGTGTTGCAAGTGTAAGTGCACAGAAAAGCAAAGTGACTGGAGCCCAGAATTATCTTACTTCTGGTAAGTTGGATAAAGCAAAAGAAGCTATTGATGAAGGGGTTCAGGACGAAAAATGTGTGGCATATGCTAAAGCATATCTTGTAAAAGGAAAAGTGTATCAAGGAATTTTTGAAAGTCCTCTTCCTGCGTACAAGAAATTGGCAGAAAAACCGCTTGATATTGCTTTCGATGCCTATATGAAGGCTCTTGAGTTAGATGAAAAAGGGAAAATGGAAAAGCCTGTTAAAGCGCAGATGACAAACATGATTCCTGATTACACAAACGAAGCTGTTAATTTATATAATGAAGGAGATTTTCCTGGCGCTTTAGCTGCTTTTGAGCGTGTATTGGAAATTGAGGGAATGGATATGTTTAAAGAAAATGCTACGATTGATACAGCTGTCATTTTTAATGCAGGTATGACTGCTCAAAAGGCAGATCAATTAGATAAAGCAGCAAAATATTACAAGCAATCTATTGAATACAACTATGGTGGAGCAAAAACCTATGCTAATTTGTCCAAAGTTTTAACTGATTCTGGAAATAAAGAAGAAGGAGTTAAATATCTTCATAAAGGATTCGAGCTATATCCTAATGATTCATGGATGTTAGTTGAGTTGATCAATCATTATATGTTAGGTGGAGAGCCTCAAAAAGCTGCTGATTATTTAGATAAAGCGATTGAGTTAGATCCAAGTAATGCTTCTTTTTACCGTGCAAAAGGTACTTTGTACGAAAAAACTGAAGAATTTGCTAAGGCAGAAGAGATGTATACTAAAGCATTAAGCATGGATCCAATGATTTTACTTCTCAGTATAATCTTGGCTTACTAAAACTTAATGCAGCTATTCAAAAGCATAAGGCCGCCAATGAAATAATGGATGCTAAAAAGTATAACGAAGCAATTAAGACTGTTTATGCGGAATACGAAGCTGTGATTCCTTATTTCGAAAAGGTTCTTGAAATGCAGCCAGATGAGAAAAATTCAATGATTACTTTGAAAGAATTGTATTTCAAACTGAGAAATGAAAACGAAGTTTACCTTGAAAAATACAATAAGATTAAAGATAAGTTGGATGGCATGGAGTAACGTAAAATACGTTAGAAATAAAAGGAAGTTTAGGCTTCCTTTTATTAGATATATTAAATTAACATAATATGAATTATAAGACAAATGTAGTTTTCAAAGAATTAAAAATTGTAATTGTTTAAAGAAACTTCTGTAAAACTTCCATTAGTTTATGAGGATCAATAGGTTTTGTAATAAATTCATTGGCACCAGCTTTAAAACACTCTTCCTTTTCATTATTAAATGTAAATGCTGTTTGCACTATAACCGGTATTTTATTATTGATTGCTTTAATTTGTTTTATTGCATCCAATCCACCAATCTCAGGCATCCTCATATCCATTAAGACCAAGTCAATTTGCGGATCATTTGCCTGGCATATTTCGATGGCATCTCTGCCATTACGAGCCCAGATTACATTTGCATCAGTTAATTCAATTATTGCATTTAAGTAATTGAAATTGGATTTAACATCTTCTGCAATTAAAACATTGCGATTGGTATAATCTATTGATTTTACCCCTGAACCCTCAATTCTACACTCAGACTTATCTGAAGATTCTCTTAATAGTTTAAGATTTGACTGCCCCAAATTATGTACTTTAAAATAAAAATTGGATCCGATTTCAATTTTAGAATCAAACCAAATTTCCCCTTCTAAAAGCTGTACCATTTTTTTACAAAGAGTTAAACCTATGCCTGAACCTTCAAATTTTCTGGTGGAACTGCTTTCTCCTTGCCTAAATAGATCGAATATAACATGTTGATTCTCAGAAGAAATACCAGCCCCTGTATCTTTTATGTAAAATATTGGATTAGTTTCGTTTTCTATGAAATACCCTATTTCTATAATTCCTTTTGTTGTAAATTTAATTGCGTTATCAATAAGATTTTCAAATATTTGAACTATTTTGTTTTTGTCTGAATTAATAGAGAATTGTTCACTGTTCTCTGGCAAAACAAGTCTTAATTCAAGACTTTTATCAAGTCCGTGGCTTGTTTCAAAAACTTTAAATAAGTCAGTTATGACTGGATTTAGTACGAATTTTTCTTTTTGAATTGATAATTGATTTGTATCCATTTTGGAAACATCAATCAAGTTATTGATAAGTTTTAAAAGTTTTTTGCTATTATTTGAAATGTGATTAATGAAACCATCTCGTTGATTTTTATTTAGATTGTTATCTGATAATAGATTCGAAAATCCTACCATGGCATTAATAGGTGTTCGAATTTCATGGCTTATGTTGGAAAGAAAAGCTGTTTTTAATTTTTCAGATTCTTCAGCTTCTTTTTTCGCTTTTTCAAGTTCTTTTTTTGTTTCTGTTATCGTTATTAAATCCTGCAACGATGTTGCATGGGAAATGCAAGCTTGAATAGACACTGAAAATTTGTCTAAAACATTCTTTAATTTGGTTTGGTCTATTTGGCTCCAAATTCGTTTCTCAGAAGATGAATATAGCACCATAAATCCAATCTCGCGCAATTGAAAAAAGGTTATTGCTCCTCCTTCTTTTACTTTAAAACCAATTTCATTACTAATTTTCTGAGTAAGAATACATGAAAATGAATTTTGGCTTGCAAAACAACGATCAATAAAATTAGAATTACGTATTGAGCAATTCTCAAGTTTGATAATTGGATGAGAATAAACCGCTTTTAATCCATGTTCTTGCTCTGTAAATGAAATATTACTATTCCGAATCCAAACACCTCCAAACTCTATGTTTTTGATTGACATTAGTGTATCTAAAAACCTTCTGCAATTTTCCTTCAAATCTAATGACTGACCAATAGATAAGGATAATTCGTACAGAAATGAAATGTCTTTTATAATATCGTTAGTTTGCATTCTTATCTAAATATGAAAAACCTAGAACTATTGATTTATTTAATATTTCAGGATATCCTTCCCCACTTGAATATATCTCTCCAATTGAAAGAGCTCCTTCTAAATTAACTTTATTTTGATTGGTTTTTATTTCTTCAGTTAAATTAGAGAGTTCCACATAGAAGTCATCATTTAAATGATTTGCTCTTGAGATGCAATTGAAAATTAGTGCATCCGCGATTTTCGATTTGGCATCGATACTTTGATAAACAAGATTCTTAGATACAGATTTAAAATTCTCTTTTTCCATTGTCATGAGGTCAATAACTGAATTTTCAGGAATGTTACCTACACATTGTAAATAACCTTCTTCAGAAACTCTCATTGGATCTCTAATTATATATTCACTATTCTCCTTATAGATCCCAAATGGATAATGAATTGCATTTATCTCAAAATTCTCTTTGTTAATTTTAATATTTAATGCAGTTTTTAAAAATCGTTGATAAACAATAAATGCATTTTCCCAATTAAGTTCTTTAATAAAGTTTTTATCTGTTTTTGTAGCAATAAAGGGACCATAAAGCTTTGTCCAACCGTGCAATGAGCCTGTTGTAGCCTTATTTCTTGTTAGCGTAATGATTGTTCCTGTATTAAAAACGCCATCATTGCTTATTAAAACACCTTCATTATGCTCTTTAGTTCGGCCAGCACCACCACCAAGAAATTTAACATCATTTCCTAAATGAGTATATAAGGATCTTAAGTGTTCTGAACTATCAGAAGATAAACCGGAAGTTAGAACATAAACAGTTGAAAAAATCGCGTTGCTAAATTCAGAAATTTGCCGGCTAAAAGTTTGAGATGAATCAAAATAAATTGAAATGGCATTATTGGGTAACCACTTGATTACGAATCCTGTGCTGGATGTCTTGTTGTTGTGTATTATTTTGGGAAAAACACCACCAGTAAATCTTATTTTCTTGTTATTCAATGAATTAACAAATTCCTTTAAAGGGATTTTAGAATCTTCCCCAATAAGGATAAAGGCAAATGCATTGTTAGAAGACGTATTGGTTTCTAACAAATAAAGTATTTCGTTCAGACTTGGATTTTCCAGATACATTACCTCTCTCCTCTTCGATTATATTCATTACAATTTTAGCGAATTTATGACTATTAACCGATTGCTTTTGATTAAAGATCAATAATGTCATGTCAAGGCTTTCAATTGTATTATCAGGGGAGAAATTAAAAAAAAACTGACTTTTTTAATGCAAAGCCAGTTTTCTATTAGGTTATCTAATTTTTTTGAATGATTTATTGACTACATCTGTGAGTCGTTTGAAAACATCTTCTTCACTTCCCAATCCATTTACAATTTCAAATTTATCCTGTTTGGAGTAGTAGTTACTCACTTTTATACTTCTTTTCTCAAATTGCTCTAGTCTGTGAATAATGATATCAGTATCATCATAAAGTCTTTTTCCTTCCGTTTTCCCTCTGTAGGTCAAACGTTTAATCGATTCGAGCGTAGAAACATCCAAATTAATTGAAGAAGTTACAACCGAACCAAGTTTTCTTAACAGACCATCTAATATGTATGCCTGAACAATTGTTCGTGGAAATCCCTTAAAAATAAAGCCATTGGCATCTGGATGTTTCCGAATTTGTCTTTCAATTAAACGAATAGCAATTTCATCAGGAACAATATCTCCTTTTTCCATATATGTCTTTGCACTTTGTCCCATTTCTGTGTCCTTTTTGATTTCCTGACGCATCAAATGTCCTGTTGAAATGTATTCGAGATTAAATTGTTCGGCTAATTTTCTTCCTTGAGTTCCTTTTCCTGATCCGGGAGGGCCTAATAAAACAAGATTAATCCATGATTTTTGAAGGGTTTGGTCTACTACTGAGGTCAATCGTTCAAAAATCTGGTCAATACCACCTAACCCATCAATACCATGATATATTTCTTTCTCCTTATAAAAATTTGCAACCGGAGCAGTTTTAGTATCATATTCTTTTAGTCGAACACTAATTACTTCCTCGGTATCATCTGATCGATTCTCCTTTTTTGCACGATCCAATAAACGATTGCGAAGTTGATCTGTGGGAACTTCTAAACTTAGCATACAGTCAAGTTTAGTATTCATTTTTAACAGCAAGCCTTCAAGAATATAGGCTTGTACAGTTGTTCTTGGAAATCCATCAAAAAGAAAACCATTTACCTCAGTATCGGTTTGAATACGTTCTTCCATGATTTGAACGATAATTTCATCGGGAACAAGTCCCCCCCTTTTTATAATGTCTTTAGCTTGCAGACCCAACTCGGTTCCTTCGGCAATCTCACCTCTTAGAATATCACCTGTTGATATATAAGCAAGATTGTATTTTTCGATAAGCATTTTTGATTGAGTTCCTTTACCTGCTCCAGGTGGGCCAAAAAGTGCAATATTTAACATGTACTGAAATTTAGATTTGTTATGGTTGTAATTGGTTCAAAAATAATAAAAATTTGATTTGATAAGAGAAATTATTCAAATGTTACTCTTCGAATTATTTAAGAAAAATCAGAAATGAGATTTTATGACTATTTAAATTTCTAAAAGTGCTGAGAGCCCAGCATAATAGATGTAATAATCCCAAAAAAAAGAAGGTTGGAAAAACAGGTCCGTTCCAAAAGGAATAATTAGCTATTGCAAAAAATATGTATCCCCAAATTAAAAGAAGGCTTCCTATAAATTCAAATTTCCATACTACAATTAATCCCATTAGCATTATGATATTGGCTGAAAACAACTTGATTTCTTGTTCAGACATCAAATTTAAATCGGGAGAACCAATTTGGATTGCAAACCAAATAAAAAATAGGAATAAGAAAATTCCTAAAAAACGTGCAATCCAACGAAGTATGGTAACAAATAGTTTCAAATTTTGTCCTTTTTACGATTTGGAAGATTTTTAAATATGCTTTTATCAAATATAGCCGAATTAATAGGCAATTGAAAATTACGGCACTAGAATAAATTAAAAAAGGATACCTGAGCATCAAATAGATGGTGTAGTTAGTTGAATATTAGTAGATTTAAATTGACATTCTTCTAGTAAAGTCTTATATTTTATTTAGGGAATAATCAACTTAAATATATTGTTATGAAGGCTAATTACTTATGTCCAAAGTGCAGAATTTATCTAAATGTTGGAGATCAAATTGTTATTTCGGCTAAAAATGAGAAAGGATATAAAGGGATTCTATTGTTTAGTATTCATTTAGGAGATTATGAAATTAAAAAGCATTCCAATTTTGATATAGAAGAGAATGAAAGCCTCAGCATGTTTTGCCCTTGTTGTCATAAAAGTTTAAGACATCCGAAGGTTCACAATAATATTTTTAAAATTTTAATGCAGGATGCTGAAGATCAGGAATATGAAATTCTATTCTCGGGCGTGTACGGAGAAAGATGTACCTATCAAATTAAGGAGGAAAAAGTAAGTTCTTTTGGAAAAGATGCTGGAAAATATCTCAATTTCACAAATCTAATTAACATGTCCTAGAAGAGTGACAAAATTATGAGGAAAAATAGTATCACTTGACTATTAGTATTTTAATACAGGCAGCGATATTTTAAAACGGATACAGATTATTCGTATAATTATAATACAGGCAATGGTAATGAATTGATTTAGAGCAGAGGCTATACCAAGAGAATTGAGAGCAATAAAAAGAATTCCTCCAATCAAACATGCTACGGCATAAATTTCTTTTCGGAAAATTAAAGGGATATCATTACAAAGAGTATCCCTAATAACACCTCCCATTACAGCAGAAAACAAACCCATTATTATAGATAGAAAGGGATGTATTCCCAAGCTTAAGGATTTTTCGATTCCTATAATAGTAAACACACCAATACCTATTGTGTCGAACAAAAAAAGAGTTCGTTTTAAAGTCATTATGTGCTTTTTGAATAGAAAAGTCAGCGCAACACCAACAGATATAACTATTAGGTAATTAATGTCACTGATCCAACCAACCGGGAAATTTCCCAAAATTATGTCGCGAAGTGTTCCTCCGCCTATTGCAGTAATGAATCCAGTAAAGTAAGCGCCAAAAAGGTCGAGCTTTTTATTTGCCGCAGACAATGTACCGCTGATAGCAAATACAAGAGTTCCTAATAAATCAAATCCGTATAAGATTGTCATATCCTAATTTAAATACTGCACAAAAATCAATAAAATAATTGAATAGTGAAAAAAAAGGATGAGACTTTATTAAATCTCATCCTTATCAAGTAAATATTCTTGTAGTTACGATTGAGCATCAACAACAGCAATGGCTGTCATGTTAATAATTTCACGAACCGAACAACCCATTGGAATAATGTGGAATGGTTTTGCTGTTCCTAATAAAATTGGCCCAATATTTTCTGATCCATCTAAATCCTTCATTAATTTATAGGCAATATTTCCGGAACTTAGATTTGGAAATATTATGGTATTCACATCTTTCCCTTTAATTTTAGTAAAGCCAAATGTCTGATCTCTTAAATTCTTATCAAGAGCAAAGTTCAATTGCATTTCCCCATCTATCAATAAATCAGGATGGTTTGCGTGTAATTTTGAGATTGCTTTATTAACTTTTACAGGACTTCCCTTTCTCACTGATCCAAAATTAGAATAGGACACCATAGCCATTACCGGTTCGATATTAAAAGTTTTTAAGGCTCGGGCAGTACTCAATGTAGTGTCAACCAACGAATCTGATGTGGGTTCCGCATTAACAGTGGTATCTGCAAAAAACAGAGGCCCTTTTTTCGTCATGATGATATTCATGCCAACTAAAGTTTTCATACCTTCTTCGATACCAATTACTTTACTTGCTACTTTTAGAGCTTCAAAATAACGTGTAGCATATCCGGAGATAAAAGCGTCAGCATCACCATTTTCAACCATCATTGCTCCAAAATAGTTGCGGTCGAACATTTTTTCAACAGCTTCTTTAAGAGTTAAACCTTTACGACCTCGTTTTTCACACAAAACATTTGCGTAATGGTTCCTTCTTCCCGCTTCTGCTTGAGAACGGATATCGATAATTTCAGCGCCATTAAGATCCAATTCATTTTCCAACACAATTCTTTGAATATTTTCAGGGTTACCTAAAATAATAGGCTTTGCAATACCTTCGTGAAGAACAATTTGTGCTGCTTTTAAAACATTGAAGTTATTTCCTTCAGCAAAAACCACACGTTTTGGGTTGCATTTTGCTTTGTCGAAGATTGTTCTTATTAATTCATTTTCAGTCCCTAAGCGTTGTTTTAATTCTTCGGAATAAGCATCCCAATCAGTAATTATCTTTCGGGCGACACCCGATTCTACTGCTGCTTTTGCAACCGCAACTGCTACACTTGAGACCAAACGTGGATCCATAGCTTTGGGGATAATATAATGACGACCAAATATGATATTTGATTCATTATAAGCGGCATGTACAGATTCCGGCACAGGTTCTTTTGCCAGTTTTGCAATGGCATGAACCGATGCAATTTTCATTTCTTCGTTAATTGTACTTGCCCGAACATCCAGAGCACCTCTAAAAATGTATGGAAATCCCAATACATTATTAATTTGGTTTGGATAATCTGAGCGTCCCGTTGCTACAATTACTCCTTCTTTGGATTCAATAGCTTCATTGTAGTCAATTTCAGGATCAGGATTTGCCAAAGCAAATACAACAGGATTATCAGCCATGGAACTTACCATTTTTTTATTTACGATTCCTCCAATAGATAACCCTAAAAATACATCAGCACCAACCAATGCCTGTTCCAATGTGTCAATATTGCGTTCAGTTATGAATTGTTTTTTCTGACTGTTTAAATCGGTTCTTTTTTTATTTACCACCCCACGACTATCACACATAATTATGTTCTCAGGTTTAACACCAAGAGAAATATATAATTTTGTACATGAAACAGCTGCAGCACCAGCTCCATTAACAACAACAGAGATATCTTCAATTTTCTTTCCATTAATTTCCAAAGCATTTAATAAACCTGCTGCTGAAATAATAGCTGTTCCATGTTGATCATCATGCATAACAGGAATATCCAACTCATCCTTTAAGCGTTGTTCAATTTCGAAGCATTCAGGAGCTTTGATATCCTCAAGATTTATTCCGCCAAAAGTTGGAGCAATCGCTTTAACGGTTTCAACGAATTTATCCACATCAGTTGCATCTACTTCAATATCGAATACGTCGATATCTGCAAATATTTTGAATAATAAACCTTTTCCTTCCATTACAGGTTTGCCTGCCAATGCACCAATATTTCCTAATCCCAAAACAGCTGTTCCGTTAGAAATTACGGCAACTAAGTTACCTTTTGCGGTGTATTTGTAAGCATTTTCAGGATCTTTCTCGATTTCCAGACATGGCTCTGCAACCCCGGGACTGTAGGCTAAAGCTAGATCTCGTTGAGTTCTATAAGGTTTTGTAGGAATCACTTCAATTTTACCAGGGCGACCTTCTGAGTGATATTTTAAAGCATCTGTGTTATTTTTTGACATTATCCGTAGTGTTTTTAAAATATTGAATCAATAGTTTATTATTTGTTGTTAGCAACAAAGATGGGAATTATTGTATCGGATTAATGTGCGAAACGTCTCAAAATAATTATGAAATCAGTATTTGACTGGGACTCTACCAATTAGAAAAGATGACAAATAAAGGAATATTTCTAGATTTATATAGTCAGATTGTTACATATGGAATTGAAGTTAATTTACTGCTCACCTATTCTGCTTTTGATCTCTTTTTTAAGGATATTTCCAGTGGGCTTTCCTGATGGAGCAATGAAATATTAGATTTGAAGGCAAATAAAAAGGGATACCCAAAAAAGGTATCCCAGTTTAATTAGATTCTTTGGAAGAATTACTATAACAAACCTTTGATAGTTGTAATTGTAGAAGTAACATCTTCTCTGGCAGGAGCTATAGCTTTTGCTTTGTTTAATTCAACAATAGCTTTTTGAAAGTAAGTTTTAGCTTTCGCAGATTCTGCTTTATAATTTTCAGGTTCAGTATTTGCAGTAGGAGTTGCGGCCTGCATAATTTTAGCTCCTTTGTTATAGTACAAAGTTCCTAAGCTAAACAATGCATCAACTTGTAATTTAGATTTTACGTTACCGGCTTTTTTGTATAAATCTTCTGCAAGTTCAAATTTATCCGCCTTTTGAGCACTTTGTCCTTCAAGTAGATAATGCTTTGCAAGTTCAGAAACTAGTTTAGAGTTTTTTGTTGGACAAGCTGCAATGCCTTTATTTAAAGTCACAATCATATCCTCATATTTTTTCTGGCTTTTTTGAGCTTTAGCTTTGTACAGATATGCGATGGATGTTTTGTATTTATTTTCAACTGATTGACCAAAATACTGTTCCGCTTTCGCATATTTTTTCAGTTTAATTGCGCAATATCCTAAATTAAACACCAATGCAGGATCTTTTTCTGTGTCTTCAGCAGCCAAATATTTTTCATAGTTTACAAGAGCTGTTTTATAATCTTTCGATTTCAGAGCGGTATTGCCATCATTTTTAAATTGAGCTGCTGATTGAGCAAACACGCCAACTGCACTAAAACAAATCGCAAGAATCAGAATAAATTTTTTCATACTAAATTACTTTTATGATTAATTATATAATTGATTTTCTTTTAAAACAAGCCTAAAAATAACGATTTCATATAAAAATCAAATAAAAATAATGGAAAAATATTATTCAATATTTTTTTATCATTTTTATATCGCCTGAGATAGTTTAATTACCTCTTCAACAAAATAATCGTTTTTAATGACATAAGAATCATATTTAGTTAAGTCGTTACTTTCGATTAATTGCTTCAGCTTGTCTGTATAAACATCTCCAATTTCTGAATATTTATTAAGCAAAGGAATTAATTCAAATGGTTTCTCAGATATATATCTTTCTTGTCTAAATTCATCATAAGCATTTACTCTGGCAATTGTTTCAAAGTAATCGTTTACTGATTCTTCGATAGATGCATAACTTCTTACATAAATTCTTGTTGAATCTCTTCCTACGAGTGCCTGTATGCGGTTTTCACCTGCATCATAAGACCATATACCAAAAACATTATTGCCTTCGTTAAAAAAGCGTGACGATCCCCAGCCTGATTCTAATGCTGCTTGTCCCAAAACGATACTTGCAGGATGTGGCTTCAGTCTTATTTTTAACTCCGGAATTTCATTACAATTGTAGGTTTCAAATAATTTGAAAAGAAAAAGACTATCGTTTTTCATCATCAGCGAGTGTGTAAGCAACCAATGTTCGATGTGTTCTACTCTTGTAATTTTCTGATATAAAGAGTGTTGAGAAACTAATATAGATGGTAATAACATTTCTACAAACTTCATCTTTTTCTCATCAACAGGTAATCCTCTTAACGATACCACTTTAGTATAAATATAAGGGGTTACGCAAGAGTCTAAAATTGTATGTACATCCTCTACATTCTCAATTTCTGCAAATTGAGGAAGAATAGATATTTGAGTGAAGGTGCTGGATTTTTTGCAACTTACAAGAATAAATACAAAGCTAAGAATGGAAAAAATTACAACGCGCATTACTTGTTATTATTTTAGGATTGCTAAAATAGCGATTTCTTTCTCAGAATTAGCTTTTAAACATTTTAAATAAGATAAATCCTATAAAATACGAGACTTCATGCACACTAAAATAGACTTGTTTTGAAACAAAAAAATCAGAAACAAATTTGTCTCTGATTTTCATATGTTTATTATTTGTTTTTCAGTTGCCATATGGAACTTACCATGCTGAAATAATCATCCCCCTGTGTGTCAAAATCGATTTGGCATGGACGTTTCATATGTTTATTATTTGTTTTCATTTGCCATATAGCTTGTCCCGAACTTGTTTCGGGAGAACTTACCATATAATCATCTCCCTGTGTGTCAAAATTACTTTGGCATGGACGTTTCATATATTCTGGTGCAATGGCACTTTATTTTGAGATTGGTATAATTGTTACTTCACCAAAATCTACTGCTGGCTCGTTAAATGAATCTTCTAATTTAATATCCTTCACTATAGCATTTATAGTGCGTATAACGCCGCCATGAGTGAAAACCGCTATTTTTTTACAGTCTTTTTGTTTGATTTCGTTCCAAAATTCAAGAACCCGATCGCGAAGCATTACAAATGATTCTCCATTTGAACATTTCCTATTTACAAAATCCTCCATCCAGGCTGGGAATAAAGGATCTTTAATTTCGTCCCAGACTTTTCCTTCCCAATCTCCAAAGTTCAATTCCATTAATCTTATATCCTCTATTACTTGTTCTCCAAAAATATCATTGGCTAACTTCTTGGCTCTTGATAACGGGCTTGATACAATAAGATCAAATTCAATATCTTTCAACTGTTCTTTTACAGCTTCCAATTCGTCCTCGTAACTTTCAGCTAAATCAACATCTTTTTGCCCATAGCAAATGCCTTTCTCAACATTTACTTTTGTATGTCTGATTAAATATATCTCCATCTTATAAAACTTGATTAATAATTACCATATAGGATAAATAAAATACAATTTCACAAACTTGCTGTGTTGCCCCAATGCAATCGCCGGTAAAACCTCCTATCCATATATTAAAATATCTGCCTAATAAAACTTTACTCAAAAAAACAGGAATAAGAATAAGGAAAAACTTTATATTTCCCAATAATGCCAAAGGCAGAATACCTGTAATAATTGTGAAAATTAGATTTTTGGCAGATAGTTTTTGGGAATAATCTTTTGCTTTTGAATTTTCGGTTCGTGCATATTGGTGCGAATTTACCAAGGTAGCTGCAAACATTCTTGAAACTGAGTGGGCTGCAATTAAAATCAAGGGCAATTGAGCCGCAGATATAGAATACTGACAAAAAAACTTTGTCATCACCAGGAAAACAATACCTGTAACTCCAAATGCTCCAATTAAGGAATCCTTCATAATTTCAAGGATCCGCTCACGTGTCCAGCCTCCACCAAATCCATCACAAACATCCATAAAACCATCCTCGTGTAATGCTCCTGTAAAAAGAACGGTGAATCCCATACTTAGCATTACCGATAAATTAAAAGGGAAAACCAAATTGGCAAGATAAAAAACCAAACCTGCCAGCCCACCAATAATTGTACCTGAAATGGGGAAATATTTGATAGCTTCATGTTGATATTCCTTCTCAAACCGAGCCCATTTAGGAAATGGAATTCTTGTAAAAAAGGATAATCCAGTAAAGAATATGTCAATTTCTCTTCTCATCTATGCCTGTGAAATTTGATCGCTGTTACTTACGCCAGCATCTTCGAAACTAGCCATTTGGTTTAGGAAATTTACCGAAGATTCAATAATTGGATAAGCAACCGCAGCTCCTGTGCCCTCGCCCAAGCGCATTCCTAAATCGAGAATTGGCTCCGCTTTAAGATGCTGAAGCATGTGTTTGTGACCGTTCTCGTTCGATTTGTGTGTAAAAATACAATATTCCAGAACGTCAGAATTTATTTTTGATGCGGCTAAAAGTGCAGAACTAATAATAAAACCATCAACCAGAATCACCATTTTCAATTCAGCTCCTTTTAACATTGCTCCAGCAATCATGACAATTTCGAAACCACCGAAATGCGTTAGAATATTTTCAACATAATTATCGCCGTTATAATTAGCAACAGCATTTTTCAGTATTTCATATTTCTTTTTCAAACCTTCGTCATCCCATCCGGTACCACGGCCAACACACTCTTTTAAGTCGACTCCAGCTAAAATATGCAATAAAATAGCTGCCGACGAAGTGTTTCCAATTCCCATTTCACCAAAACCGATAATATTGGAGCCTTCCCGGTGCATTTTATCGCATAGATCTGCACCGCGCTTAATTGCTGTTTTAAATTGCTCCGCAGTCATTGCCGGTTCATTCAAATAACTTTTTGTTCCGTAATCTACTTTTGCATTAATAACTCCGGAGCTTTTGTCAAAATCGAAATTTACACCAGCATCAATTATCCGAATATCTATCCCATTCTGACGACCAAAAACATTAATTGCAGCACCGCCACTAAGAAAATTAGCGACCATCTGCCAGGTAACTTCTTGCGGGTAAGGACTAACACCATCAAGCGCAATTCCATGATCTGCGACAAACACCATGATAGTCGGTTGTTTCAATTCCGGACTCAAAGTGTTTTGAATACATCCAATTTTTACGGCTAACTTTTCTAAAACACCTAACGATCCAATCGGTTTGGTTTTTAAATCAATTTTATTTTGAAGTTGTTCCTTTAACTCATTGTTAGGTTTACTTATATTGAAATTCATGGATTCGATTTTTTTAAAATGTAAAATTAAATATAAAACAATTAGCTGATTGTTTTTACCTCTTCTGATTCACTGACTCCAGCTTCCTGAAATGAAGCCATTTCATTAATAAATTGAACGGCACTTTTTACAATCGGATAACAAACCATGGCTCCTGTTCCTTCACCCAACCGCATACCAATATCCAAAATTGGTTCAGCCTTTAAGTAATTTAGCATTTTAATATGAGCTTGCTCATTCGATTTATGGGCAAAAAGGCAATATTCCAATACTTTAGGATTGATTTTGGATGCAGCAAGCAAAGCTGAAGTAATGATAAATCCATCAATTAACATAGTCATTTTTAATTCTGCAGCTTTCAACATGGCACCTGCAATCATAACGACTTCAAATCCTCCAAATTGAGTCAGCACATCAAGGGGATTATTACCACCATTGTATTTATGCAAAGCTTCATTCAATAATTCAAATTTTGATTTTACGCCATTATCATCCAATCCAGTTCCTCTTCCTACACACTCTTCCAGGCTAATATCTGCTAAAAGGCTAAGTATTAACGCTGCCGATGATGTATTTCCGATTCCTTTTTCTCCAAAAGCAATAAAATTGCATCCATCTTTATGAATTCCTTCAATAATGCCGGCGCCACTCCTAAATCCTTCAAGACATTGATCTTTTGTCATTGCAGGGCCAAATCGAAAGTTCTTAGTTCCGTAAGCAATTTTTTTATTGATAATATTTAATGATGGATCAAAATCATGATCAATACCTGCATCAACAACTTTAAAATTAATATTATGCTGACGCGAAAATACATTTATTGCTGCACCTCCCTGCATATAATTGTAAAGCATTTCATAGCTAACAGATTTAGGATAAAAACTTACACCATCATCTGCTATTCCATGATCTCCGGCAAATACAACCACTGCAGGATTCTTAATTTCAGGAGATAAACTTTCTTGAATGCTCCCTATTTGAAATGCAATCTTTTCAAGCATTCCAAGCGAACCAAGGGGTTTTGTTTTCCCATTGATTTTATTTAACAGCTCCTGATCCAAGGATGTGGATAAGGAGGATATTTTAAATTCCATCACAATTATTTAAAGGTTTCGAATTTGATTATCGATTAATCATGGCTTTTAAAATACCAAGATCATAAATTATTATCTCCCTGTATTCTGAATTTGTCTTATTGTCTATTCCAAATCAAAAATAGTATCGGTTCTGTTATAAAGTATTTTTAATTTCAAGTGGTAAGCCAGATATAATTAAGGTAACACGGTCGGCTTTTTTTGCAATGTATTGATTAATGCTTCCTTGCAAATCATTGAACCTCATAGCCAATTTATTTTCGGGATGTCCACCTAATCCCAATTCATTGGTAACGATTATCCAATCACAATTTTGGTCGAATAGTATTTCTAATTCCTGAATTGCTTCTTGCAAAGATTTTTTATCATCCTCTTCATTATCAAAAAAGAAGTTGTTAATCCACAAGGTGATGCAATCTAAAAGTACTACTTTCCCCGAAAAATCATGTCGACTCAAAAACTTCTCTTCTTCAATAGTAGTCCATTGATTTCCACGTCTGTTTTTATGTATTTCAATTCTGTCACGATGTACTTCGTCCCAAATTCGTGAGGTTGCCAGATAAACGGGCTGATTACTTAAGGATAGTGCCAGATCTTCAGCAAATAAACTTTTCCCGGAACGTTGTCCTCCTGTAATTAAATGAATCATTGCTAACTTCTTTTTGGATCAGTATCCTTAATTAATATGGAATATTTAAAGTGTGAAGTTACAAATTAAAGATTCCAGCCGGAATTAAATTTTCCTTTTTTATAACAGAATTCCATATGGAAAATAGACAGCAATAATGAAAAGAATACTGGCAAAACACACCGAATGGTTGATGTAAAAAAGTTTACAGATGTCTTCGTTTGTTATTTTCCGATTATTATCTCCAATAAATGGTTTGTAAACACTTTTACCTTCGTAATCATGAGGTCCGCCAAATTGACAATTTATGATTCCTGCAAGAGCCGATTCCGGGTAGCCGGCATTTGGACTAAGATGAGCATGTCCATATTTAAAAATGTATAAAAAGCCTTTCGCATTGAGGGTGAGTAATACCATTAGAAAAGCAGTAATACGAGCGGGAATAAAATTCGCAACATCATCTAATCGGGCAGCAACTCGTCCAAACAAAATGAACTTCTCATTTTTATATCCAATCATGGAATCCATTGTATTAATCATTTTATAACACATCATTCCCGGAACTCCGGCAATGGCATAATAAAAAAGAGGAGCAACAACACCATCCGATAAATTTTCTGATAAAGTTTCTAATACAGCCAAACGTATTTCCTGTTCCGATAGTTTGGATGTATCCCGACCAACAATCCATGATAATCTTTTCCTGCCTTCTTTCAATCCCTTTTCATTAAGGTGTTTAAATACTTCTGATCCTTCCTGCAACAAGCTTTTATTCGCCAATCCGTAAAAAACCATTATCGAGGTAAGTACAATATAAATTGTACTATTCCAGTTTAAAGTGATAATACTTAGGTACAAAAAAATAAAATATACAATTGTTGCTAATCCTAAAGTCATTACAGCTCCTTTGAATAATTGGTATTTTCCTTTATTCAGATGTTTCGTAAAAAAGGAAATCGTATTACCGAATAAAACGATTGGGTGTGGCAAGCTTCTTGGATCACCAAAAACAAGATCTAAAATGTATCCTATAACAAGAGGGAGGATTATGAGTTCAATTTGCTCCATTGAATTAATGCGTCGATTAATAATTGATTTTTTTCTTTGGTTTGTGTCGCGAGGCGGAAATAACAAGAATTTAAACCACGAAAATTAGCTGCATCACGAATCAATATTCCAAAGTTCGAAATTAAGAACTTTTTTAGCTCAAAAGCAGATGATTTTTCTAGTTCAACCAAAAAGAAAGAAGTTTTTGAAGGATGAATTTGCAGACCTGAAACTTTTTGGAGATTTTTCTGAAATTTTTTAGTTTCTGATTTATAGTAATTTACAGGGGGGAGAAAATCGGTTTTATTTGCCAAAAGGAATTTCCCAGCCTCAATTGCCAGAGAATTTACCGTCCAAGGAGCTTTGTAGAATTGAATATTCTGTACCAATACCTTGTTTGAAATCAAATATCCCAATCTCAGGCCGGGAATTGAAAAGTTTTTAGTGAGAGATTTCACCAAAATTAAATTCTTGCACTTATCGAGTAAATCTATACATGAGTTAATCTCATCAGTAAAATCAATATAAGCTTCATCAATCACAAAAATAGATTTTGAATTGATTTTTAGCATTTCCTCAAGTTCATCCGATTCTAAAATATTCCCATTTGGGTTATTAGGATTGCAAATCCAGACCAAGCCTTCTTCAAAAATGGTTTTGCTGGTTAATTCGGCCCAATTAATATAGAATAGCTTGTGTTTATTGACTTTGCAGGCATCTTCATATTCGGAAAAAGTAGGGATGATGATACTTGAATTAGATTCAGAAAAACATTGTGCAATAAGGTAAAAGGCTTCCGTAGCGCCATTGGTTGCAATGATTTGATTCTTATTAACATTTAAATGAATCGCCAATGCATCTACCAGACTCTCAGCAGATGCTTCCGGATAAGAATGTATAGTATCCCAATTATTGAATAGGTGTTGTTTTAGATTTTCGGATTTCCCACCAAACCATACATTACTGCTAAAATTAGCAACAATTGCTTGTTTATATTGGTAACCATCATCTCCATGTCCGTGTAACATCCTGTTATATAGGTTTTAATGGTAAAATATATTTATTAATTGTGTCTGAAATTTTTATAAAATATAGAACAGAACTTTAATTAAACGGCAAGAGTTTACAAATGTAATTACAGATGTAAACTCTGACATTTCTAAATAAAGAAATAATTCTTTATTGTAATAGGTTGATTTATTGAGTTTTAATCGCCCCAATTAAATCTGTTACATTTTCAACCTGATGTCTGATCATATATTCTTTGATTCCTTCAACAACCTTAACTGTTATCTGAGGGTCAATAAAATTAGCAGTTCCGATTTGAATTGCAGAAGCTCCGGCCAGGATAAACTCAATGGCGTCTTTTGCATTCATAATACCACCTAAGCCAACAATGGGTATATTTACAGCGTTAAAAACCTGCCAAACCATTCGCAAGGCAACTGGTTTCACGCATGGGCCGGATAAACCTCCTGTAACTGTTGATAAAAGAGGCTTTCTTGTTTCTGAATCTATAGCCATTCCCAATAGCGTATTAATAAGAGACACAGAATCAGCACCTTCTGCTTCAACCGCTTTAGCGATCTCAGTAATATCCGTTACATTTGGTGACAATTTAACCATTAAATGCTTTTTGTACACTTTACGAACTTCACGAACAACCGATGCTGCAGAAGAACAACTAGTTCCGAAAGCCATTCCGCCTTCTTTAACGTTCGGACAAGATATATTCAGCTCTATTGCCGGTATTTTATCCAATTCATTAATCATTGCTGCCGTTTCTACGTAATCTTCAATTACAGAACCGGAAACGTTAACCAAGATATTTGTATTGTAGTGGTTAATTCTGGGGTAAATATTATCACAAAAATACTCAACTCCTTTATTCTGCAAACCAACAGCATTTAGCATTCCAGAAGGTGTTTCAGCCATTCGGGGGTAAGGATTTCCTTCCCGATGATGTCTTGTAGTGCCCTTAACTAAAATGCCGCCTAATTGGCTGATATCAATAAAATCTTCAAATTCTTCACCGTAACCAAAGGTTCCGGAAGCAGTCATTACCGGATTTTTAAGAATCAGATCTTTAAGCTTAACTTCCAAATTTACCATTTCAACTCATTTATATTGAACACCGGACCTTCAGTGCATGTACATATATTACCTCTTTTTGTGTCAGTTACACAGCATAAACAAGCTCCAAATCCACAAGCCATAGTGTTTTCCAGTGAAACCTCACATGAAATATTTTTGCTTTTGGAATAAGCTGCTACAGCCTTCATCATTGGCTCTGGCCCACAGGTGAAAGTATAATCAAACTTCTCATTAAGAACAGAATGTTGCGTAGGATAACCTTTTTCGCCAATTGAGCCATCTTCGGTAGTCACGAATATACGACCGTACTGTTTGTAAGGATCTAATTCAACTGCATCATAGGCTGACCGTACACCCAATATGGTTGTCACTTCATTTCCGGCGTCTTTAAGATGTTTTGCCAAGTATAATAAAGGAGCAACACCACAGCCACCACCAATTAAAAGAGTTTTAGAGTTCTTAGGGATAGAGTATTGATTTCCTAACGGAAAAACGATATTAAGCTTGTCTCCAAGGAGTAATTCTCCTAATTTGGCAGTGCCTTCTCCAATCTTTTTAATGTATAATTTGATGATATTCTTTTCGTAATCAACAAAATGGATGGACAAAGGTCTTCTGAGGAAGGTATTGGCTGCATTTTCGACAAGAACGTTAACAAATTGCCCTGGCTTAATGTCAGGTAAAGGCGCTGATGCCTTTACATCAATAACAAAAGTCCCGTCATTAAGCTCTTCCTTGTGCAGTACCTCAAAGTCCTGTACTAATTTTTTCATGGTGCCTGGTTGTATTTTAAACTGTTAAGTATAAACGCAGGCAAAGATAAGCTAAAAAATATTTAAGAGGGATTGTATTCTTTAAAAGTTTTATCTGTGTAAAACACGACTACTTTCTCTATCTGTTTTCCAGATGTAAATGCACTCATTTCCAGCATAGGTTCAGGGTTTGAGCGCGGAATATTAATTGTTTCCTTATTTAATTTAGGAGGATGATTGGGTAGAGTTTCAAGTGGTGCCCGGCTTATTTCCGGTTCTTGAAATAAAGAAGGTGAATCTTGTGACTTATACATATTGCCCATTCCTGAAATAAGCCAATTAGGGTCAATTGAAGGAAATGATGTTAGTATTTTTTGAACAAAGTCAAGACTTGGGTTGTTACGACCGGATAGAATATGAGAAATACTAGACCGCTGAACACCAATTGTGTCTGCAAATTTTGAAGAGGTTAAACCTTCACTATTAATCAGCTGAACTATTCGATTCTTCATTCTTAAGTTGTTTATATGTGAATTTTACAGATGTTAACTTTGAATAACATTACAAATTTAAAATAATAATTACAAAAGCCAAAACATTTGTAAAAATAATATTCACATCAGTAATTTACTAATGTGAACTAGTAGAAACGATATATTCAAATTGTAATTGTCAAGCATTATTACTTTTGTAAACATTTCATTTGGATCACAAATAGAGTATTTATGCACAGTACCTCTCTTTAAAAGATATTTAATTAATGAACCTGTTAGATTCTATTTCTTGAACAATATTAAATTCATCAGCAATAGAATTATAAAGTGACTGAATATCACGCTATTTAATAGATTTACAATAATACATCCTCATTGTTTACAAATATTCACAATTAAATAGTATTAATAGGTTATTTTATTTATTGTTTCACTATAAGTAGAGAATGTAATTTACTGATATATTGATGATTATATGCAAGAAAATTACATTTCACACATAAATCAACACGATTTTTACACATCTGTAATTAACAAGTTAAAGTATTACTTAAGTATAATCTTTTAAATAACTGGTATTTAGAATAATAGTGTGTAATTATTGGTGTTATATCAAAAAATATCAGGACTTGTTTGGATTGTAAATTCAATTAAAATACAAAACATTTGTACCCATTATGAAATTACTCATGTAAATTACATTGTGAAATTAGTTACAAGTTACAATTCGCGGACTGGTTACAATTGTTGTTGAGCCAAATCGTGATGAGTTACAAAACTAAACTTCATTAAGTTGGATATTGTGAATTTGGAATTGAATTTTTTAAACTTTTAGTTACATTATCAAACTAAATTCAAATGATATTTGTAAACAACACCCCGTTAGTTTGCAGATATTAAATTCTAAGAAGGTTAAAAGGAGGGTATTTCTCTTGTAAGTGTCACAAAATTAAACAAGTGAGAGGGTTTTTATTTATGACACATAGTGTTGTTAACAGGATAAAAAGAGCTTTTCTCCTGTTAATTTGGATATTCAGGAATAAAGTCTAATATTTTCTGGGGAATAATTATTATTTCTCAGGAGGTTTTCTAAGTTGTAAGAAACCAATAAATAAAATGTAAGAAGCGAACGCAACGATTAGTATTCGAAGTATTAAATTTTGGTAGTTATCATGATTGCTTGCGAGGATATCGCGCGATAAGGCAGGAATCATGAAGATTAACAAGCCAAATACTAAAATAAGTTGTATGTATAAAAAGATAACTTTTAGTTTTTCTTTTCTTCGGGAAGCCAGTGGTGATACAGCAACGTTATTTGTCTTTTTACCTCTTTTTGTCAGCTTCTTTGGTTTCGGGTTGCTTAATTTTTGTTTTAGTTTATGTCCTATTAAGAATGTTAGTACACATGTGCCAACTAAAATATAAATTTCCTTATTCATCTTAATATATTGTTGTAGAGTATTTTCTAATTTCTTTTCTTTTTCTGTTCAATTCCGGGCAATGGATTTCCAGCAATTGATAGAATTCTTTGGAATGATTTTTAACTTTAGTATGGCATAATTCATGCAGAATAACCATATCGCATAGTTCATTAGGTAACCTCATTAAATGAAGATTGAGGTTAATATTATTATCATGTGAACATGATCCCCAACGGCTTTTTGTATTTTTAATTTTAAGGGATTTATAGGAAAACCCACCAAGTTTTGCTAATTCCTTGATTCTAATTGGAAGATGATGGTTTGCTTCTCTACGCAAGGTTTCTATAATAGAATTTTGAATGAATATTTGTAAGTCTGAATTTTGAATCTCGGTATTGGCAGGATATTTTACTTCCAGTATTCCATTAGAGAGTTTTGCGGAATAATAACTCACCTCTCCTGGACTTAGCTTTAATTGATGGAAACGTGTTTTAAATTGGATCTCAGGAGTGAAAATTGTTTGTTTATTCTCTTTTAATTTTGTTTTAGCCTTATTATTGATAATCCATGCTTTATTTTGCCTGGCAAAATTAATCGCATCCTGATAGCTTATACCATATGGTACATTAACCCAAATTCCTTTTTTAGGTGCCATCCGTACCGATAAACGTTTGAATCTCCGACTCTTTTTAAAGAGAACATCCCCAATATCCTCTAATAGTATAATTTTTTCTTCGGGCATAAAAAAAGCTTTGCAATATGCAAAGCTATCAGAAATATCTTTTGAAAGAAATTATTTCTCTTTAATTAAATTGCTCAATTCTGTAAAAGATTCGTCAACATTCTTGAATAAATCAGTATATACAGCCTTGTAGTAAGCTTTAACAATTTTAGGATTGTCCTTACCATCCGGATGATTTACACGTGCAATTAACTGATTACGGGAAACAATAGTATTCTTTACAATTTCCATTACTTTATCCTTATTCTCAGGATGTAAATAATTGTAATTGTAGCAATCTGAAATTACCTCAAAGCTAAGGTAATCGATATCCTTTTTTAAGCGTTTTCTACTTGCCATATCTATTTTTTTGAATAAGTTGTATAACAGAAGATACTGTTATTCGATGACAAAGATAATAAACACTTATTGAATTTCCTTGTTCCTTTGAAAATATGGATTGATATTATTATCTAGATTTTTTCGACTTGAATTTTCCTGGTAGTATTTAATTTACCTTCACTTGTGGCCACTATTGTTGCAACAGTAGCATCACCTGTAACATTCACCACTGTTCGAAGCATATCAAGCGGCCGGTCAATACCTAATATTAATGCCAATCCCTCAATAGGAATTCCCACTGATGTTAAAACAATGATTAACATCACAATGCTTCCGCCTGGAACACCAGGTGTTCCGATAGATGCCAGAGTTGCTGTGACTACAATTATTAATTGGTCGTAAATATCCAAATCTACACCAAACACCTGTGCGATAAAGACCGCAGCAATTGCCTGATAACAACTGGTTCCATCCATATTAATAGTAACACCAACCGGAAGTACAAAACTCGCAACTTCATTAGCAACACCTATTTCTTTTTCGACACACTCCATGGTAACCGGAAGGGTTGCCGCACTTGAGCTTGTTGAAAATGCCAACAGCTGAGCAGGCGAAATGGCTTTGTAAAAATCAGCGTATCTTATTGGAGTAAAGAATCTTAGGAATAAAGGGTAGATTATGAATATCATAAGCAAGAGCCCTAGAATTACAGTTATTGCATACAATCCTAAAGCCGAAAATAAATCAAGATCACCGGAAAAATCGACGATTAAACCAGCAATAAGGGCAAATACTCCATAAGGAGCAAAAAGCATAATTAGGTCAATTATCTTAAGGATAATTGCATCTATCCCATCAAAAAAATCTCTAACTACCTTGACTTTCTTTTCTTCCAAAATAACCATTGCAATGCCAAATAGAATTGCAAAGAATATGATCTGAAGCATTTTGGAATTATCTGTGGCTGCCTGAAAGAAATTGGATGGAACAACGTCTACAAGAAATTTGAGTGGAGACTCATTTTTCAAATCTGAAGCCTGATTTTTCTTTAAATCAATTGTTGTATGGTATTTTTCTTGTAACTCTATCTTTTTATAGTCGGGAAAAGTATTGCCTGGTTCTATGGTATTTACCAGTATTAAACCAAAACTTACAGCAATAACTGTTGAAAGAACGTAAAGGGAAATGGTTTTAATTCCTATTCGTGATAATTTTGAAATGTTGGAGAGACTTGATATTCCTTTTACCAACGAGACAAAAATTAAGGGAACAGCAATTAATTTTAATAAGTTTAAGAAAATATCACCCCAAGGTTTGATCCAATCATTGGTTAATTCAGATAATTCAAAATAAACGGCAATTAATCCCGCTATAATTCCAAATCCCATTCCAACTAAAATTTTCACGTAAAGAGGCAACCTTTTCCACATAATCGATATGTTTTTTTTATTGTGCTTTAAAGATACTTGATAAGACTAGAAAAACAAAGCCCGAAAACCAAAGGCTTTCGGGCTGAAATATCTTTTCAGAAACTAATTAGCATCCACATCCGCTGCCACATCCGCCGCTTTCACAACTTCCGCTATCACATCCACCCTGAGGTGCATAAGCTTCTTTCATTTCTTCTTCTGAAGCATCTCTAACTTCAATAACTTCACCTTTAAAGAACAGAGCATCTCCGGCAAGTGGATGGTTGAAATCCATTTTTACAGTAGCATCTGTTACTTCAAGAACGATTCCATTCATTCTGCGGCCTGAGTTATCCTGCATTGGTACTACATTTCCTTCTGCAATAACTTCTGAATCAAATTCACCGTTAACTTCAAATATATTTTTAGGAAGATCGATTACTGCTTCTTCTGATGCCTCACCGTATGCTTCTTCAGTTTCTAATTTGAAATCAAAAGAATCACCTACTTTCAGCCCCATCAATTTTTCTTCAAACTTTTCTAACATCTGTCCAGCACCACATAAATATGTAAGTGGAGTTTCTGCTACTGCTTTTTCAATAATCTCTCCCGAAAGATCAGTTTTTAATTCGTAAATAACTGAAACAACCTTATCTTTTGAAATTGTCATAATATTTTCTTTTTTTAGTATTATATCCTTAATTTGGATCCCAAAACCTGAGAATTCTGTACAAAGAAAGTACAATTATTTCTTTATTCAAATAAAAAAGGAGTTGATAGTCTAAATTTATTGCCTTTTACTCTATTTGTAATGTTCAGGATTTAAAGCATCGGGGCGCCAATTGTATAGGAATGATTTAACTTTCTCGAAATTGTAAGCTTTGTCTTGCTCTAAATTACCCGTGTTTTGCGTATGAAGTCTTTCTCCTTCACCATTTAAAACGATCATAACAGGAAATCCAAAACGCTGAGGATAACCAAGTTCTGCCAATGCATCTAAATTTTTATTTTCCTTACTGTAATTTACCTCAAGGAAGATATAATTATCCTCGAGAAGCTTATTTAATGTTGTTTCACTATGCAGGTAATTATGCATTTTTATGCACCAAGGACACCAATTTCCTCCTACCTGAAGCAGAACATGTTTTCCTTCTTTTTTAGCTTTACTAACTGCCTTCGCAATTTCTTCTTTTCCGTTAAGAGATGGATCGTAGGGCTTTTGACCTATTGTAGTCAGACTAAATACAAGGAATAAACTTACTAGAAGGGCAATTTTTTTCGTTTTCATGTGTTCGTAATTTTAAGTTTTTGCCACATGGAACTTACCATCATAATCATCCCCCTGTGTGCAGAACGCTTTATACATGGACGTTTCATGTTTGTATTTTAAATTTGAAGCAATTTAAATTAAATTGAAGGTAAATCAAGGAGATTTCAGATTTTTAACGAACAAATAACATTTTAAAGGCTAAGCGAAACTACATATGTTGTAAAAATACTTTAGAATTGGTACGGTTTAAACGGATAAACCCTAGTTTTACAAAGAATTTACATGAAAAAAAACTCCTATGTCGGAAATGTTTAAGCCATCTGATCTCGTTTTTGATAGAGAACATATTTGGCATCCATATACTTCAATGCATGAGCCACTACCCGTCTACCCTGTAGTTTCGGCCAATGGTGTAAGACTTACATTGGATTCAGGTCAAGATATTATTGATGGTATGTCCTCGTGGTGGTGTGCTGTTCACGGATATAATCATCCTGTTTTGAATGAAGCTGTTCAAAAGCAATTAAAACAGATGTCGCATGTGATGTTTGGCGGTATTACTCACAAACCTGCAATTGAGTTGGCCAGGTTATTGGTTGATATAAGTCCGGAGGGTATGGAAAAAGTATTTTTCTGCGATTCTGGTTCTGTATCTGTTGAGGTGGCAATGAAAATGGCTCTTCAATATTGGTTTACCAAAGGGAATCCAAATAAAAATAAATTTTTGAGCATTCGCTCAGGATATCATGGTGATACTTTTAACGCCATGTCTGTTTGTGATCCTGTAACCGGAATGCATGAAATTTTCAGAGGAGTTTTGCCTGTTAATTACTTCGCAGAATCGCCAGATTGTGGGTTTTACGATGAATGGGATTCTCACTCCTTTCAGTCTATGCAAAATATGATTGAAGTGCATCATAAGGAGCTTGCTGCGATCATCTTAGAGCCTGTTGTTCAGGGAGCTGGAGGAATGAAGTTTTATCATCCTCAATATTTAACGGAGTTGCGAAGAGCTTGCGATACTTACAACATACTGCTTATTCTCGACGAAATAGCCACAGGTTTTGGTAGAACAGGGAAATTATTTGCTTGCGAACATGCTGATATATCTCCGGATATAATGTGCGTAGGGAAAGCAATAACTGGTGGCTATTTAAGTTTTGCAGCCACTTTAACTTCACAAAAAGTAAGTGATGGAATTTCCGCTGGTGCGCCAGGTTGTTTTATGCATGGCCCCACATTTATGGGAAATCCTTTGGCATGCGCGGTTGGTGTTGCGAGTATCAATTTACTATTAGAATCATCGTGTTTGGAGAAGGTTCGTAATATTGAACAACAATTAATACGAAATTTATCGAAGGCGAAAGAATTAAAACAAGTAAAAGATGTTCGGATTTTAGGTGCTATTGGAGTTATTGAAATGAATGAACCGGTAAATATGGCTTCTATTCAAAAGCAATTTGTGGAAAATGGAGTTTGGATTCGCCCGTTTGGAAAATTAGTCTACATTATGCCTCCATTTATTATATCTGAAGAAGATTTATCTTTCCTTTGCAAAGCTTTGGTTAAAGTGGCAGCAATGCAATAAATTAGAAATGGATCAAAAACTGAATAAATACAAAGAGGAATTACAGACGCTTGAGGAGTCTGGCAACCTTCGGACCCTAAAAATGATTTCTGAAAGTAACTATAAGATTAACCTCTCTTCAAATGATTATTTAGGAGTTAGTAAAAAAAATATTCCTCGCCCAAAGGGGAATTCCTTTGGCTCAGGATCATCTCGGCTGCTTACCGGAAACTTTAAGGAATATCAGTTACTGGAAGCTGAGCTCGAAAATTTGTATGGCAGGCCTGCATTATTTTTTAATTCGGGATACCATGCTAATATTGGTATTTTGGCTGCTTTAGCAGGAAAAGATGATTTGATAATATCTGATAAGTTGAATCATGCCAGTATAATTGATGGCATTCGATTAAGCAGCGCTGAACAAGTTCGATTCAAACATGCTGATTACGATCACTTAACACATATTCTTACTGCAAAACGAAAAGATTACAATCGTGTTTTTATTGTAAGTGAATCAGTTTTTAGTATGGATGGCGACGAAGCTGACCTTGAAAAACTGATTGCAATTAAAAAACGATTTGATTGCTTTTTATATATTGATGAAGCTCACGCTTTAGGAGTTAGAGGAATTAAAGGTCTTGGTTTATCGGAAGAGAAATCATGTCTTACAGAAATTGATTTACTGATTGGCACTTTTGGTAAAGCGATGAACTCAATTGGTGCATATGTTATTTGTGATGCTATTCTTAAAGAGTATTTAATTAACAAAATGCGTTCATTAATTTTCACCACTGCTCTGCCTCCAATTGTAATCAGCTGGAACTATATAATGTTGCGAACCATTGTGAAAATGAAAATGGAACGGGAGCATTTGCAGTCAATATCGGAACAATTACGAGAAGGCCTGAAAAATGCCGGAATAGAAACAATGGGAAGTTCAAATATTATTCCTGTTCTGGTTGGAGACAGTCAAAAATGCGTTAATTTAGCTGAGTATTTGCAAAAAAAAGGTTTTTTGGTATTCCCTATCCGACCACCTGCCGTGCCTAAAGATACTGCCAGACTGCGTATTTCGGTTTGTGCAGATATGGATTGGGAAGATCTTAAAGATTTACCGGAACTGATAAAGAATTATTGCGATGAAAAGTGAATGGCTGCATAAATCTGCTAACGAGAAGTGCATTTTGTTTATGAATGGTTGGGGATGTGATGCAAATCCTTTTCAATCAATAAATTCAAAAGAGTACGATGTGCTGATGTGTTTTGATTACCGGGACTTATTAATTCCTAAACAGGTTGAAAGACTGTTTGAAAATTATCAGGAAGTACATTTGGTTGCATGGTCGCTTGGTGTTTATGTTGCGAACATGCTTTACCTCCAATGGAAGGATCTATTCGCCAGTAAAATTGCCATAAATGGAACTTTACAAGCAATTGATAATTTGAAAGGCATTCCACCTGCAATCTTTCAGGGTACTATAAATGGATTGAATTCAAGAACTATTGAGAAGTTTTGGCTTCGAATGTGTGGCGGTAAAATTGGGTTTGATCGTTTTAAAATGCAAATACCACAACGGAATATTGAGGATCAAAAGGAAGAATTAATTGTACTTCAGGAGCTTGTACAAAACCATTTTATTGATTGGAATGTATATGATTCGGTATTATTGGGACAAAACGATTTAATTTTTCCATTTGAAAATTTAGAAAATGCTTGGCGCGAGCAAAAAAATATAATTAAAATGGAAAATACTCCTCACTTTTGTTTTTACAGTTGGAATTCGTGGGATGATTTAATGGAGGAATGTAAAAGTGCAGCATCAAAATATTAATAAAGATAAAGTACAGAAAGGATTCGTAAAAAGTATCGAAACCTATCGTAAACATGCTATTGTTCAGGAAGTTATCGCCTCCAGATTGATTAATGAATTGTTGCGTCAACCCTTAAGCCATTTTTCGAAAGTTCTTGAGATTGGTTGCGGTCCGGCTGTACTTACTGATAAGTTTTTCCAAAAATTCAATACCGATTTGTATTATGCAAATGATATTGTAGAAGAATATTCAGACATCCTTAGCTCTATTCATTCGGACATACAATTTTTGGGTGGAGATATTGAGTCTTTGGATTTACCAGATTCTTTGGATTTAATTATTTCGAGTTCAACATTTCAGTGGTTCAATAACTTAGATGGGTTTTTAACAAAAATACACAAAGCTTTACAGCCCAATGGTTTACTTGTATTTAGCACTTTTGGACCTGATAATTACAGAGAAATACGCGAAGTGAATGGCAAAGGATTAAATTATTTGTCGTTTGGAAAGCATGAGAGGCTTTTGTCTGATAAATTTGAAATTCTTTGGAGTGATAAAGAAACAATTACCCGTTTTTTCTCAGATCCTCTTGGGGTTCTCTATCATATGAAGCAAACAGGTGTAAACGGAATTCCTGGAAAAGCTTGGACAAAAAGCGATTTGATGAATTTTAAAGAGGATTATCAGGATTTGTTTGGTACCGATTTGGGTGTACCCCTCACCTATCAACCCTTATATTTTATTGCAAAACCTAAAAAAATAAATTAATAATGCCAACCTATTTTATTGCAGGAATTGATACTGATACAGGTAAAACATTTGCTACAGCCTTAATGGCCAAGTATTTATTGGATCAGAAAAAATCAGTGATAACTCAAAAATTTGCACAAACCGGTTGCAAAGGAATCTCTGAAGATATTTTAATGCATCGGGAAATAATGGGAATGGAAATTCAAGATGTTGATAAAGACGGAACTACCTGTCCGTATGTTTTTGATTATCCTGCATCACCGCATCTTGCTGCTCATATGCAAAATCAAGAAATTGATATTAAACGAATTGAAAAATCGACTGCAATTCTTGAAGATCAATTTGATTATCTTCTTTTGGAAGGTGTTGGTGGTATGCATGTTCCAATAACTTTGGATTATTCACTTCTTGATTTCATGGAAGAGAAAAAATATCCTGTAATTTTAGTTACTTCATCAAAGCTTGGTAGTATTAATCACACTCTTCTCAGTCTTGAAATTGCAAAACAAAGACAAATTCCAATTAAAGGATTAATCTACAATCAATATCCTGCAAACAGTGAATTCATTTTAAAAGATTCAGTTCAGGTTTTTAAAACTTATTTGAAAAAATATGGATTTGATTGTCCTATCATCGAGATTCCGGAATTGAAAAAAAACGAAGTGTCAAATGTTGATTTTAGCAAACTGTTTTTTGCAGAATAATAGCATGTGAGTAATATCACAAAATCCAGGTTATTCTTTAAGCCTTTCAGAAAGAAATAGTATTACCCTACTGCAACAAGCATGTAATTTATTCAATTCTCAGGCGTTTAAAAAATAAAAATGCCAGATTAAACATCACATAATCAATAAATAAAACAGAATCTACTAATGTCTGATTTATATACATTCTAGAAGAAATTGAGTTTTTTTCAGAATTTCACACATTATATTATTGATTTTTGTTAAAACAGATCTAAAGATCCTATTATTCTTGTTTATTAGATGGATTTTATCTTTTTTTGTAGTCGCTTATTTGTAACGATTCCATATAAATAATTCGATTTATTATTGAGTTAAATCCGAGTGAATTTATGGATGAACAAAATTGAATACATAAATTAAGAATGAGATCACACAAAGTTATTGAGATAAGAAATTTGACTTCTTCCACTTATGTTATAAGGATGGAAAAAAATGATTTTACATTTAAAACAGGGCAATACATAACCCTTGGATTTTCCGGTAGTATTGATCGACGAGAATATTCTATATATAGTTCTGAAAATGATAATTTTTTAGAAGTGTTAATTAAAGAAGTTGAAAACGGTTTGGTTTCAAAAAAACTAAAGCGATGTAAGCCTGGTGATTATTTAGATGTGGACGGACCTTTTGGTCATTTCTCATTAGAGGAGTCTGAAATCGGCAGGAAAAAATTCCTTTTTATAGCTACTGGTACCGGAATATCTCCAATTCACAGTTTTGTTGAAACGCATCCTGAAATGGATTATCAAGTGTTGCATGGCGTGCGAATTGAAGAAGAAGCGTATGAAAAAGACAGTTATCCGAATGGAAAATACATTTTATGTACCTCCCGCGAAAAATCAGGTGATTATTATGGAAGAGTAACCGATTATTTAATGAAAAATCCAATCTCCTCAGATACAGTTTGTTATTTGTGTGGTAATTGCCATATGATTTATGAGGCTTACGATATTCTTGAAAAACAAGGAATTTCATTAGGTCCAATTCACACTGAGGTATACTTTTAAACGGAGAATGAAGAATTATGAAAATTGAGCTAAGGTAGTTCAATATATTGAAGCGGAATATTTTCAAATTCATAATTCTTAACTTGTAATTTATAATTATAAAACATGAAATATCATCTTGTATCATTAGGTTGTCAAATGAATGCTTCGGATGGAGAAAGAGTTCGTTCGGTAATCGAAAATATGGGCTACCAATGGACAGATAACGAAGAAGAGGCCAATTTAATTGGGATTTTAGCTTGTTCTGTGCGTCAAAAGGCAATCGACAAGGTTTATTCTAAAATTCATAAGTGGAATTTGTGGAAAAACAAACGGAATCTAATCACTTTTGTTTCCGGTTGTATCCTGCCCTCCGATTTGGATAAATTTTTGAAATTGTTCGACATCATTTTTCAGATGAAGGATCTGCCAAAATTGCCGGAAATGATTCAGCAATATGGAATTACAACTCCCGTTGGATTGCAGCAAGGTTTTGATTCTCAGAATGAAAATATTTCTGAATTCTGGCATGTAAAACCTAGTTATACTTCAGAATTTGAGGCTTTTGTCCCTATTCAAAACGGTTGTGATAAGTTTTGTTCATTTTGTGCGGTTCCATATACCAGAGGACGAGAAGTCTCCCGTCCCTCCGATGAAATTGTAACTGAAGTTCAAAGTTTGGTGGAGCGTGGATTTAAATCAATTACCTTGCTTGGACAAAATGTAAATTCATATGGTCTTGATAAAAAAGGTGATGAAATAGATTTTCCTGAATTATTGCGTAGAGTTGGAAATTTGGGAAATCAACTTAACATAGAGTTTTGGATATACTTTACTTCTCCGCATCCGCGCGATATGACTGATGAAGTTATTGAAGTAATTGCTCAGTATAAATGTCTCGCTAAACAAATTCACTTACCAATTCAATCGGGTGATGATAAAGTCCTTATCCACATGAATCGTAAGCATGGAATGGAAAAATACAGGCAAATTGTTCATACAATTAAACGCTTAATTCCTGAGGCTACCCTCTTTACAGATATTATTGTTGGCTTTACCGGAGAAAAAGACGAACAATTTGAAAACACAAGAAAAGCAATGAGTGAGTTCAAATACAACATGGCTTACATCGCAATGTACTCTCCTCGTCCGGGAGCATTAAGTCATCGTTGGTTTGATGATATCAGCCTGGATATTAAGAAAGAGCGACACCATATTTTAACTCAGGATTTGAAGATTCATTCTAAAAATTACAATTCTTCAATGGTGGGTAAAACTTATCGGGTATTGGTTAAAGGCCAGGCTAAACATGATGGTTACCTTGCGGGATTAACAGAGGGAAGAATTAATGTACGGTTTTTATCTCAGGATGAGAATTTAATAGGCCAATTTGTAGATGTAAAAATTACATCAGCCGCTGATTTTTCAGTTGAAGGTGAAATGATAACGATAAAAGAAAGTGCAGCGTGAAGAAAGTGGCGTTTAAAACCTTAGGGTGTAGATTAAACCAATATGAAACGGATGCGTTGGCATCTCAATTTCAAGATAAAGGTTATGAGCTTGTTCAATTTGATGAGTCTGCTGATGTATACGTAATTAACTCATGTACAGTAACTCATCAAAGCGATCACAAATCGAGAAACTTTATTAATCAGGCAAACAGACGAAATAAAGATTCCGTTCTTGTTGTTACCGGGTGCATGGCTAATAATGCTAAGGAAGAGTTAGAAAGTAGGGAAGAAATTAATTATGTGGTTGAAAACGATCAGAAAACTTCTGTTTTTTCTTTGGTTGAAGCACATTTTGGTGGCGAAATTATTCATCCTTCGAAATTGAATGCAGATTTGTTTTCCTATGGAGCTACAGATAAAGGTTTTCATACCCGAAGTATGATTAAAATACAAGATGGTTGTGATAATTTTTGTACGTTTTGTATTATTCCTTCGGTTCGGGGAAGGGCTGCAAGCAGACCGTTACAGGATATTCTGACAAATATCCGTGAAGTAATTTCTCATGGAGCGAAGGAAATTGTAATAACAGGCGTAAATATTGGAAGATATGAGTTTGAAGGATATCAATTTGATGATGTTGTCGAGCAAATTCTTAACCTTGAAGGTGATTTTAGACTTCGTATTTCCTCTATAGAACCTGATGGTTTTGGAGAGAAATTTATTGGACTTTTGAATCATCCTAAAATGACACCGCATTTGCATTTGTGTTTACAGAGTGGATCGGAACCTGTCTTACTTCAAATGAGAAGAATGTACACAGCCAAAAGGTTTAAAGAAATAGTGCAAACCGTAAGAGCTAAAAACCCTGATTTTAATATTACAACCGATATCATAATAGGTTTTCCAAATGAAAGTGAAGAAGATTTTTCAGCCACTTGTGATGCAATTAAAGAATTGAATTTAGGACATGTTCATACTTTTAAATATTCCATTAGAAAAGGAACAAGAGCTGAACGAATGTCTAATCAGGTAGATGAGAGGATAAAAACTGAGAGAAGTGAGATTCTTAGAAATCTATCAGATGAGATAAAAGTTAATTATAGAAAAAGTTTCATCGGGAAAACCCAATCTGTGTTGGTTGAAAAGATTGACGGAAATATTGCGAATGGTTACGGGGAACATTATATTCCAGTTCAGTTCACTGGTGAAAACATCGAAAAGAATCAATTCTATAAAGTAAAGATTACTGATATTGAAGACGGTTCTGACCCTGTGTTAAAAGGAGAAATATTATAAGGAAAAAAGGCACAATTTATAAATTGTGCCTTTTTTTTGATACCATAACTTAATGAAATACAAGAATTGGGATATGTGTTTTTATGAATAGTTTTCTTGACATTTGTCCAAAAAATAAACGCTCTAATAAATTGTGTTTTCTTGCTAAAATGGCAATCATACCAATATCATTTTTCTGCACGTACTCTTCAATTCCCTTCATTTTTTCCTCAATCTGTATTATAGAGCAATTAACATTTGAATCGCCAAGTGTTTTATCTAAATATTTCCTCAATACTTCCATTTGATATTCTTCCATTACATTGTCATCCTCAACATCATTAAAATGGACACAATGAATTTTCATATCATAAGGCTTGGTGATAAACTTAAGATTGGCAATTGCTCTAAAATCAGCCTTGTCAAAATTTGTCGCATACATGATGTTATCAATCTGATCAAGGCTTATATTCTCTCCTTGATCAGACAAGATTAGAATTGGAACCTCGGACTCCTCAATAACGTTGGAAACAACACTGCCCAAAAGATTCGTTGTTCCTGCAGACTCACCACGACTTCCCATAATTACTAAATCGGGTTGGTAGGTGTTGCAAATATTCAATATTTCGGAAGAAGCTGTTCCTCCGCTTAAAGCATAATCTACTTCAATTCCTTCAACTTTCTCTAATTCCAATTTATTGCGTATATCATAATACAATTCCTTTATTCTTGCTTTGGCATTTTTTTCTACTTCCGAAAGAACTTCCACAACGGTAGCATTATAAGTGTAACTATCAGAAAATGGAATTGTCTCGATCGCTGAAGCAAAATAAGTATGAAATAACAAAATATCTGCATTAAACTTCTTCGCAATACTCATTGCATACTCACACAAGCGAGGCGAAAAGTCAGAAAAGTCAATGGGAACCAAAATGCGGTTTACATCTATTTTTTTTCGGGGAAATGATTTCTCAAAATCCTCCTGAGCGTAGCTTAGTTCCAATTCCTCAATGATTTCAAGAGCCTGAGCTAAATCCTGCTCTTTTATTCTTAATTTTACTCCTCCTCCAACTGCAGATTGAATTAAATTGAGATTTTTCAGAAAGCACTCCACACCTTCTGATTCTAAACGAGTTTTAAGCAACTGCGCTCTGGCGTAACCATAAGTTGCTAATGTTATCATCCTGTCCTTCATAGCTGTGGGTTTAAGTTAATCCTTACGTTTAAGTTACAAAAAAAAGCCAAAGCTAACAAGAGAACTATGGTGCACCAAATACATGCTTAAATAGATTTGTAAGATAAATATGTGTTCTTAATCGCAATAAATCTATGGCATTCTTGAAATATCAAAAAAGAATCGTTAATTTTGCGGCTCAATAAAAAACAGTTACTTACTAAGTAATTAATTAAACAATTAAAGTTATGTTGAATCATTATGAAACCGTTTTCATTGTAACTCCCGTTTTATCTGAGGCTCAGGTAAAGGAGGCGGTAGAAAAATTTAAAGCCCTTATCACCGAGAATGGTGGTGAGATGGTTAATGAGGAGAACTGGGGACTGCGCAAGCTGGCTTATCCAATTCAAAAGAAAAGCACTGGTTTTTACCAATTGCTTCAATTTGATGCTCCAGGTGAACTAATCGAGAAATTGGAACTTAACTACAGACGTGATGAAAGAATCATCCGTTTCTTAACTTTCAAACTTGATAAGTATGCTTTTGAGTATTCTATTAAAAGAAAAGGAAAACTTAAATCTAAAGAGGAGAAGTAAGCTATGGCACAGAATCAATCAGAAATCAGATATTTGACACCTCCGTCAGTTGAGATTAAAAAGAAAAAGTATTGTCGTTTCAAGAAAAACAAGATTAAATTCATCGATTATAAAGATCCTGAGTTTTTGAAAAAATTCTTAAACGAACAAGGTAAAATTTTACCTCGTCGTATCACTGGTACTTCTTTGAAATACCAAAGAAAGGTAGCTACAGCTGTTAAACGTGCTCGTCACATTGCATTGCTGCCATACGTAACTGACATGATGAAATAATTTTTAAACTGGAGGAAACGAAATGGAAGTAATCTTAAAACAAGATATTCATAGTTTAGGATATATGAATGACATCGTAGTTGTAAAAAACGGTTACGGTAGAAATTATTTAATTCCTAAAGGAATAGCTGTTTTGGCAACAGAATCAGCTAAAAAAATGAATGCTGAAAATATGAGACAAAGAGCTCATAAAGAAGAAAAAATCAAAAACGAAGCTTTAGAAGTTGCTAAAAAACTTGAAGGTGTTACCTTAAGTGTAGGTGCTAAAACCAGTACCACCGGTAAAATTTTCGGTTCTGTTAACAACATTCAAATTGCTGAAGCATTAACTGCTCAGGGATTTGAAATTGACAGAAAAGTGATTGCAATTAAAGACGCAGTTAAAGAGATTGGTAAATATACCGCAACCATCAAACTTCACAAAGAAGTTAAGGTTGATATCGAATTTGACGTTGTTTCTGAATAATCGCTTCGATAATTAATTAATTTAAGTTTATAACAGACAAACTTAAATCTTTTCAAACAGACAGATTAAGACCACTCCGATTAACGCTTGGAGTGGTTTTTTTATTCCTTAGGTTTTCCAAAATCCTGAGTCCAGTAGTCCCCTATTCGCCCTACTCCCATTTCGGTGAAATCAGGATTCATTATATTGGCACAATGTCCCTGACTGGTCAGCCAACCATTAATAACACTTTCCTCTGATAAATATCCCTTGGCAATATTCTCACCTGCACTGTTGTAGATATAACCTGCAGCATTCAATCTGTCAACAAATTTATCTCCATTCGATGATGTGTGATTAAAAAAGTTGTTGTCCATCATATCTTTACTATGCTTTAGAGCGGCATCTTCCAGTTTACTATTCCAAACAATTGCATCAACCGGAGGGTAATATACAGTTCCGCAGGTAGTCCCTGCTGATCTTACATCGTTAACTAAATCTAATAGTTTTTGTATATCAATTTTATTTTCAGTAATCGGCTCATTAAGATCGATATCATCTTTGGAACAAGAAATAAATATCCCTGATACTAATATCAGGGAAACTGTAAGAAATGTTTTATTCATGACAAATAATTTGAATATTGCTTGTGTATTAGCTCTGTTATTGAGGAAAGATAAATATTTTCTATATTTCTAATCTAATAAGAGGTTAATTTAGATTGATTTTCTAAATTATCAGAAATATGTAAAATATTATTTTCAACTTGAAGGATTATGTGTAATTTTAAGTACTGATAAGCCATGGAAAAGCCATAAAATACTGTATATGAGAATATTTTACACCACATTACTATTGTTTTCAATTTCACTTTCTTCTTTCGGACAAAGGGACAATACTTATCTTCCTTCGAAAAGGAATTTCAGAATTAAATACATTTCATACGATTCTAAAGATAGAAAACAATACTCAGAGGTTTGGCAATTGGTTGGCAAATCAAAACTAGATGGATTAATTCAGTATAACATTGAGTCAGAGATTACTACCCGAAAGCAAAACACTTTTTATCAGTATTTTCGCTTGGTTAGCAATGACTCTACTTTTTTTGTGGGTTCAGAGCGATATATGGATCCTATAAAATTGGATTCCTATCAGAAGATGGTTATAAAAATTTCGTCGGATAGTGTTGCTGTTCCTATTAAACCAACGGTTGGACAAATGCTTCCGGAATCGTGTTGTGAGGCTAGTATATTAAGAGGTACCGGATCTGTTTTGATGTCGATGAATGTTCTTCTTATTAATCGAAAGGTGGATGCGATTGAAAATATAAGAACTCCGGCAGGAAACTTTAACTGTTTCAAAATTTCGACGGATAAAATTACCTATGGAGGAATTTCAAAAAATAAAACCAAGGTATTTGAATGGTATGCCATTAATGTGGGGTTGGTTAGAATGGAGGAATATCATCCTAATGGAAAATTAATTTCATATAAGATATTGGAATCTCTCGCCGAAGATTTTTTATTGCCCTAAGATATTATACAACAGATTTTATCGTTTTCTTACCCGCGAACATTCAACTTTTCTGGAAATGAATTCCAAATCTTGCTTTAATGCTAAGAATATTCATTTATTTTTGACATTTCGTTTTTGAAAGTTAGATATGAAGAAGAAACCTCAGTTTTTAATTGCTGCACCTTCCAGCGGATCAGGAAAAACAACTATTACTCAAGGAATATTACGCTATTTAAAGAACAAAGGCCTGCAAGTTCAGCCATTTAAATGCGGTCCGGATTATCTTGATACAAAACATCATTCCTGGGCTGCTGGCAATGTCTCAATCAATTTAGACACCTTTATGAGCAGTAAGAGTCATGTTAAGAATATTTACGGTAAATATTCTATTCAGGCTGATGTTTCTGTTGTTGAAGGCGTAATGGGTTTGTTTGACGGGGCAAAGAAAATGGAAGGAAGTTCTGCGCAAATTGCTGAGTTATTAGATATTCCAATTATTCTTGTGGTTAATGCAAAGGCAACTGCTTATTCGGTTGCGCCCTTACTATTTGGATTTAAAAACTTTTATCCAGGTGTTAAAATTGCCGGGGTAATCTTTAATTTTGTAGGCAGCGAATCACATTATCAGTTTTTAAAAGATGCATGTGAAGATGTTGGAGTGACTCCTCTTGGTTACGTTCCTAAAAATGAAAAGCTTCATCTGCCTTCCCGGTACCTTGGTTTGCAGATTACGGATTCGTCACAATATAACTCTACTATTGAAGAAATTGCAATACATATCTCTAAAACAGTTGATATTGAGAAATTGTTGGAATTAACTAAAATTCCATTTCAGGAACCGGAAGTTGATGAAACTATAGAACGAGGTAATCTTAAAATTTCAGTTGCCAAAGATGAAGCATTTAACTTTACCTATCATGAAAATTTAGCTGCGTTAGAAAAATTAGGCGAAATTACTTTTTTTTCTCCCCTGAGGGATCAGCATTTACCGGCTACGGACTTGCTCTATTTTGCAGGCGGTTATCCTGAACTTTATCTTGATGAATTGAGTTCAAATGAATCTATGAAAAAAGCCGTTAAGGAGTTTTGTTTAAAAGGGGGACGTGTTTTAGCGGAATGTGGTGGTATGATGTATTTAGGTGATAGTATAATCGATTCAGATTCCATTGAATTCCCTATGGTTGGCTATTTGGATCAGAAAACCAGTATGGAGAATATGAAGTTGAAATTAGGATATCGAAAGATTCATGTAAATGGAAATATTTTTTTCGGACATGAATTTCATTATTCTCACATTATTAATCCATCAATGAAATTCTCTGTTGGCGAAATTTATTCGGCCAGAGATCAAAAATTAGACACGTTTTTGTTTAGAAAAAACAATACAATTGCTTCTTATATCCATTTTTATTGGGGCGAAAAAAACATTATGGATTTGTTATTTTAATGAAGATAAGACCATACAAGCCGAACCGCGTGCCCATAATAGCTGTTCCCAAATAGATTCAGATGATTAAGAACATGGTATAAAAGATAGATATTCTCTCTGTAATCATATCCTTGTGGAAGAGGCTTCTTTTTTTGATATGAACTGTAAAAATCACTGCTGAAGCCTCCAAATAGCTTTGTCATGGCCAAATCGGCTTCACGATGACCGTAATATACTGCAGGATCAATTAAACACGGATTCGAATCTTTATCACAGATAAAATTACCACTCCATAAATCTCCATGCAATAAAGTTGGTTTTTCTTCACTTCCCTCTAAAATTTCTTCTATTCGTCCTTCTAAAACCAAAAAACCATTTTTTAATTCATTACCAACCAGCCCGTTTTTTTCGGCCAACTTGTATTGATATAATAAGCGTTTATTATAGTAATAATCACACCAATTATCACTTTCTGTATTTACAGCTATGTTTAATTGTGGTGTAGCTCCGATGTAATTGTCTTCTTTAAATCCGAATTTACCTGCGCTTATTTTATGCAAATTTGCCATTTGTGTACCAAAACGACTGAAAAAATCTTTGTCCTTTCTCCCCTCCTCAATAAATTCAAGCAATAAAACGTCTGAATCAACCAGTAAAACTTCTGGAACTCTTATGCAAGCAGTTTTACGAATTTCCTTTAAGCCATTTGCTTCCTTAAAAAACATATCATCAGAATAAGGTTCTGTTTTTAAAAAGGCGTAACGACCATTCTCAAACCTAATTTGATTTGTTGTGGCAATACTCCCACCAGAAATAGATTTAAAACCAGTAATTTTCTGATCAACTAAATCTTCAATTCTAGAAAAAACTCCCTCAATTCTCATGTTAAATCATTAAGTAAACCTTCGCAGGCATCTTCAAGAATATCAAGTACCAATTCAAATCCGTCATCACCACCATAATATGGATCCGGGACTGAGCTGTAATTTGAAAAACGGGAACAATAAGCTGTAATGGATTTGATCTTTTTTAAATCGGATTCATTTCTTGCTAAAACTTTAAGATCATTCACATTTTGCTGATCCATGCCAAAAATAAGATCGAACTTATCGAAATCTATTTTCGCATCAAATTTTCTTGCGATACTAGTTAAATTATAATTCCTTCGTAAAGCGTGTCGCTGCATTCTTTCATCGGCTTTATCGCCAGCGTGCCACCCTCCTGTTCCTGCTGAATCGCATTCAAATTCATCATTAAGCTGATTTTTTTTTATATATGCATTCATTACAGCTTCTGCACTTGGAGATCGGCAAATATTTCCCAAACAAACAAAAAGTAATCGTTTTTTCATCCAAAGTATTTAAAGTTTATTCAGCAAAGTATAAATATGAATTCTAAAATGAAAATTTACTAAATCAATTTGTGAAGAAATCGAATATATTTTCCAATTGACTACTTACTTGTCTTATAAATTTCAATATATAAACATTTGATACCGCTAATAGTGGTGAATTTTTTATTTGACCATCAAATATTGTTGAAAAAATAGCGCTTACAGTCCGGAATTCATCTGATTCGTAATTTGAATCCCCGCATTTAGGACACTTATAGCCTGTCTGATTCATAATCAATAGGTCGTTAGATATTAGACATGAGATTGATTTACAATACGCTTATTTTCAAATTCTTACATCGAGATGGCCGTTAAGTAAATGATTCTAAAAATCAAGCACTTACAAAAATTTGACGAACTATTAATAATAAAAATAACACTCTATTAACAGAAAAATTAAGACCTATAACTCCGTATTAATATTTTTTTTTTAAGTTTGTACTTAGAAACTTCTAAATGGAAAGAGAATTAATACATAACGCTAACAATCATAGAATCCGAATCTCTTCGGATAAGTTAGTTATGCACTCTACTGAATTTCAATCTCCAATGTATTGCCATAGATTATTTGCTTTCAACTATAATAACAATCAAATATGTTGTTGCTGTTGTAACTTGTATTCTTGTTGTTGGTAATAAAAGACAAACCACTTCAAAATAATTAAATATTGCACTAGGGATTCTTGTATTCCATAAGTTTTCCATATGTGTTTTCGTCACTTTCTAAATCAAGAAAACAATGTCCTATTTGTCCAAAGTTATGGAAGAACTGCAAGCTTCCAGAAAAAATTCAGAATACGATATGCCTGGAAGAGATTTAGCTCATCGGTTTGTGGAAGAAGCAATGAATTCATTGTTTCCGATTAATGCCCGCAGATCTAATAGCTGCTATGAACAAGAGTCATTATTGTATCAATTAGAGTCATTATTGAGATTATTGCTGCTTCCGGTCAAAAATGAACTGGATGTGCCACTGGAAAAGATTACTCATGATTTTATGAAGACCTTACCAAAAGTATATCGTGATTTATTAATGGATGCTGAAGCAATTCAGAAATTTGACCCTGCTGCACGAAGTATAGGTGAAGTAATTATTGCTTACCCTGGTTTTTTTGCAATTATGGTTTATCGTTTAAGCAATGTACTTTATCTTTTAAATGTTCCTTTAATTCCACGTTTAATGTGTGAGTACGCGCATACAAAAACGGGCATAGATATTCATCCCGGAGCAACTATCGGGGAATCTTTTTTTATAGATCATGGTACTGGTGTTGTTATTGGAGAATCGGCAATTATTAAAAATAACGTTAAGATTTACCAAGGAGTTACCCTTGGAGCTTTGCAGGTAAAGAAGAGTCTTGCCAAGAAAAAAAGACATCCTACTGTTGAGGACAATGTAATTATCTATTCGAACACAACCATTTTAGGAGGTGATACAGTAATTGGAAGAAACAGTATTATTGGCGGTAATGTTTGGTTAACGTCAAGTGTAGAATCAAATAGCATTGTATATCATAAACATGAGACTAAGGTTAGAACAAACCTTGATGAAAGTAAAATTATAAATTTTCAAATATAAAAATTTTAATTGTATGAAAATAAATAACATTTTAGAGGCGATTGGGAATACTCCAATAGTAAAACTTAATAAAGTTTTTGGTAAAAATTCTAACGTATGGATGAAGTTGGAACGATCTAATCCTGGTGGAAGTATTAAGGATAGAATTGCTCTGTCAATGATCGAAACAGCGGAAAAGGATGGATCTCTTAAAGAAGGATCTTTAATAATTGAGCCGACCTCTGGTAATACAGGAGTTGGATTAGCAATGGTTGCTGCCGTTAAGGGATATAAAATTATTCTGGTGATGCCTGAGTCCATGTCGGTTGAAAGAAGGAGTTTAATGGCTGCCTATGGAGCTGAATTTGTACTTACTCCAAGAGAACTTGGCATGAAGGGTGCTATTCAAAAGGCAGAAGAGTTACTTGCCAGTAATGAAAATTCATGGATGCCTTCACAATTTGACAATGAAGCAAATGTTGAGATTCATAGAACTACAACTGCTAAAGAAATTATTGCTGATTTTCCTGATGGTCTGGATTATCTTATTACAGGTGTTGGAACCGGAGGCCACATTAGTGGTGTCGCAGAAATATTGAAAGCTAAATTTCCTAAATTAAAAGTGTTTGCAGTTGAGCCCGAAGCTTCACCTGTTATTGCAGGAGGTGCACCGGGGCCTCACCCATTGCAAGGTATTGGAGCAGGTTTTTTACCAAAAAATCTGAATACTGAGATTTTAGACGGTGCTATTTCTGTTGGAAAAGAGGAAGCATTCATGAAAGTGAAAGAATTAGCTGTCTCGGAAGGGATTCTCGCAGGAATTTCGACGGGAGCTTCACTGGCTGCAGTTGCCAAAAAACTTACTGAAATTGAAAATGGTGCCACTGTACTCACCTTTAATTATGATACCGGCGAAAGATATCTTTCAACCGAAGGATTGTTTTAGACTGGAAAATATTAAGCAAGCAACACCCCAAAATTTCATTTGGGGTGTTTATTTAAAACAGATCACAACACTTTATTAAATAGAAATACATTTAAATCCGAATACCCATAACAGTGATATCATCCAATTGTTCAGTACCATTCATCCATTTCTCCATTGTATTTTCTAAAATTATTTTCTGCACCATCATAGGCTTTTGATGTATATCCAACAAAACATTTCTAAATTGACGGGTAGTAAATTTTTTATCTTCTTCCCCACCAAACTGATCAGGATATCCGTCGGTATACAGATAGAGCATATCTCCACTATTTAAATCAATTTCATGACTGGTGAAATCAATATTATTTTGATGATAAATTCCAATTGGCATCCTGTCGGCCTTTAAGGTAATTATTTTATCATTTCGCAATATTAAAAGGGGATTAAAAGCCCCTGAAAAAGTTAATTTACTATTGGCATGGTCAAGTACTATTAAAGATATGTCCATGCCATCACTTGGCGTGGTATCTTCATGGCTTTGTCGAAGTGAAATGATGATATTCTTACGTAGAATATTTAAAATTTCGCTTGTGTCGGTAATCTTTTTGTGGTTTACTATTTCGTTCAAAAGGGTAACACCCAGCATACTCATAAAGGCTCCGGGAACACCGTGACCTGTACAATCAGCTAAGGCAACAATAGTTTTGTCATCAACTTTAGTTACCCAATAAAAATCACCACTTACAATTGCCTTTGGTTTATTTATTATAAAGCTTTCGTTAAGAACCTTTTCTAAATATTTAGTGGGTGGAATAACAGCAGCCTGAATTTTACTGGCATATTTAATACTATCGGTGATGTCTTTGTTAGCACTTTCTATAAGGTCTTTCTGTTTCTCAATTTCTTCTTTTTGTCTGACTACTTCGATAGTTCTTTCATTGATCTTCTCTTCTAAAATTCTGTTTTCCTTTTTTAATTTTTTCTCTCTGTTTTTGATGTAAAATACTATTACTATTAGTGAAAATAAAAATAAAACCAAATAGAACCATGTCTGCTTCCAAAAAGGAGTTTTAATATAAATATTAATACTTACAGGATATTCACACGTAACACCGTCACCGTTTGAGGCCTCTAATAAGAATTTGAAACGACCATCACTTACTCCATGGTAGGTAACCTCACTTGTCGTTGAAAAATCAGTCCATTTTTCGTCATATCCTTCAAGCGTATAACGATATTTGACTAGTTCAGGTTCCTTAAAATATACACCAACAAACTCTATTTTTATTTTATATCGTCCTGGAGAAAGTACTATTTTTTCACTTACCGGTACTAATTCATCATTTATTTTAACAGCTTTAATTTTGAGTACCGGAGGTGGAGTTGTTATTTTTTCAAGTGAAGGGTTAAATCTTAGCACTCCCTTATTCAGACCAAACCACAGATTTTCATTTCTATCGCTAAAACTAGAATTAACTTGAAATTCATCACTTTTACTAATCCCAATATTTTCTTGGAGTAGTTTAATTTTAAAATCGGATATATTTATCCTGCTTAATCCACCACGATGAGTTACCCACATTCTATTCTGCTTATCAGGAGTCAGAGAATAGCAATAATCAGATAAAAGTCCATCATTTGAGGTAATATTAGTAATGGAATCTTCCTGATAGATAAAAACACCATTGCCTAATGTTCCGACCCAAATATTCCCTTTTGAGTCTTCTGCAATAGAACGAATATTTATAAACGAATTGTCTGCTGATAAATTGAACTTTGCGATTTCATTATTTTGAATAAAAGCAATGGAATTACTAAGTGTGGACAACCAAATTCGACCTTTAGAATCTATCATTATGTGGTTAACACAGTTGTGAGGTAAGCCCCCCTTACTAATTGTGTACCAATTAAATTCATCTGCAGACACATTATAAGAACAAGCTCCTTTTTTAGTTGCAATCCAAATCTGATCTTTAGTTCCTGTAATTGAATTAATAGAATTCTCCAATATTCCATTGGCAAAAAATTGGCGAACTAACTTGTCGTTTTTGATATTTAATCGATAAACACCATTTTTTTCAGTACCAATCCATAAATCATTTTCATTTCTAGGATATAGTGCTGTAATTTTATCAAAGGGCAATCCTCTGTAACTATCGAAAAAACGAATTTCGTTGTGATTGGAAATGTTCCTTCGCAGTAAGCCTTTCTCTGAGCCAAACCATTCGTATTTTCCATCTATTGAAATAGCTGATATTTCAGAACCATATTGCTCTTCTTCCGGAGAATAGAATGTGTATGCAGGATCAATTAAACGCGCTAAACCTTTCCCATAAACGCTTAGCCATATATTTCCTTCAGAATCTTCAAAAACGAGTTTTATATTGTCACTTTGAAGTCCATTACTTGTATCATAAGTTTTAATCAAGTGAAATCCTTTTGGATCTTTTGCTAGTTTATGAACTCCTTCTCCAAATGTAGAAATCCATAAATTGGAATCTTGATCTTCAAAAATGTTTTGAATCCCTTCCATCTGCAAACCGGTATCTTCACCAATTTTAGACGTGGTAAAACCATTTTTTGTTATTTCTAAAAAATAAATACTGTTGGTGCCACTTAGAACAAAGAAACCCTTCCCGCTTCTAGCTTTGCAAATACAATTTATTTTATTTCTATTGATTCCGTCAATGTCATTAACAACAACCAGTTGTTTATTTTCATTGATCAGGCAATGTTTTAGACCATCTATGGTTCCGACTATAAGCTCATTCGAATTAATAAATTCAAATGAAAAAACAGGAAATGCACCTTCCAAAAAAGCAATTGGCTCAACCTTATTATTTTCGCCAATCTGCATTAAGCCATCATTTTGGTCGGAGAACCAAATGTTTCCTGAGCTATGCATATGTATATTTGTCACACTGCTTTTAGCATTGGTGCCGGAAATAATCTTTTGAAAGCCAACTTTACTTTTGCAGCTTAAATTACCATTCATATGGCCAAACCATTGTCCTTTTGGAGTGTTTAGATTGCATGAAATAAAGTTGCCCGCGAGAGAATCAGATGTGCTATAATTAGTAAAGTTAATTCCATCAAATCTCGCCAGTCCATCTCCGGTTCCTATCCACAAATAACCTTCCGAATTTTGGCTTATGGTATAAACATAAGCCTGAGGAAGACCTTGATCGACTCCATAAGTTATAAATCGATTATCCTGAGCTTTAGGTATTTCCTGAAACAGGAAAAGTATTAGCAAAGGTAATAATGTTTGTAATATATGTTTTTGTGGTTTTTTCATTCAATGATTTGTACTGTAACTTATAAAATAAAAAATTTATTGAAAAATTGTGTTGATTGTATTTTCATCCTTAGTTATTCGCAGGCAAAGTAAAATAGAAGTACGAGCCCTCGCCGGGAACCGATTCTACACCTATTTCGCCACCAAGCAATGTCACCATGCTTTTTGAAATTGCCAAGCCCAGGCCTGCTCCCCGATATAATTTTTTCCATCCATCTCTAAATTCTTTTCTAAATCTCTCAAAAATCACTTCTTTTTGATCTTCTAAAATCCCTATGCCTGTATCTTTCACAAAAAATTTAACCATTCCTTCTTTATGATATACAATCCCAAAATCAATGGAACCTTCTTCAGTAAATTTTATGGCGTTTCCTATCAAATTAGATAAGATCTGTTTCAATCGTAAAGGGTCTGACAGAATCGTAAGATCCGTAAATTTTTCAATATAATTTAACGTTATATTTTCTGTTTTTAACTCTGATAATTTCTTTACGTGAACCTCATACAATTCTAAAAATATTTCATGCAAATTGCATTCCTGTATTTTCATTTTAAGTTGCCCTGCTTCTATACTTGAGATATCCATTATATCATCAATTAATGACAATAAATCGTTTGTGTTAGACTTAAGTATAGACATATATCTACCTTTAGATGTGGGATTTACATTTGGTTCCTGAAGCATGGATGAAAAACCAACAATAGCGTTTAGGGGAGTTCTTATTTCGTGGGACATATTTGATAAAAAAGCTGTTTTTAAACGATCCGATTCTTCAGCTTTATCCTTTGCCAGAATTAATTCTTTTTCCGTTCTTTTCCGTTCTTTTATCACTTCTTCTTTAGCAATAACTTCTCTGGTTTTATCGTCCAGATTTTGAATTAACTTCCTTTGGATTCTCCTCAAATTCTTTTCCCTAAGCACTACGAATAAACATATTCCCGCAATAAGACTAATAAGAGCCAATATTTGGAACCATGATTTTTGCCACAAAGGATATTTAATTTTGATCTTAAAACTTAAGGGTTCCTCAGATTTTACTCCATTGCCATTCACGGCATTTAATTGAAACTCATACTCTCCTGATCCTAATTGTTTGTATTCGGTTGCTCGTCTGCTATCAGGTTTTGACCAATCTTGCTCATAACCTTTCAATACATACTGATATTGAATTAGTTCTGGTTCATTCAAGTTAATCCCTTTGAATCCAATCTGAATTTTATAATATCCAGGAGGCAACACCAAGTTTTTATTAACGGGATAATCATCCCCATTTACACGTAATGATGAAATCTCCAAACTTGGAGGAACGACACTATTAATTTCCTGAGAAACAGCATAAGTGTAAATTCCCTGATTAGATCCAAAAAGCAATGTATTTCCTTTTCCTATAGCAGTAGAATTTTTATTAAACTCTATTGATGATTGGATTCCTGCATTTTTTTGTATTGTTTTTACATGATAATCGGAGAGTCGAATTTGGCTTATTCCTCCTCTATGAGTTACCCACACGCGCTTTTCATCACAATTCAGGGAGTAGCAATAATCAGATAATAATCCATGCTGAAAATTAATATTCATTATTGAATCCTTATTCAAAACATAAACTCCATTGCCCTGAGTTCCAACCCATATCAGGCCATTTTTATCTTCCAAAACAGAAGTAATATTTAAGAGACTATTCCTATTGGCTAAGCTGATGTTTGTTAATTCTCCATTCTGAATGTATGATAATGTATTGCTAAGTGTTCCTACCCAAATACGGTTTTTATGATCCTTTATAATATGATTTACAGAATTATGCGGCAATCCCTCTTCCTGCATCGTAAACCACTTTTTATTATTGGTGTCGATATTGTATCTGCAAAGTCCCTTTTGTGTTGCGATCCAAATGTATTGGTTTTCGGTTAAAATGGAATTAATTGATTTCTCTAAATTCCCCAGACGAAGAAATTGAGGTTTTATAATTCCGGTCTTATAATTTAAACGATAAACTCCTGATTTTTCTGTCCCAATCCATAGTTCTTCATCATTCCAATCAGCAAGAGCTGTAATTTTCTCATTTTCTAAAGCACCATTTACGTCATAAGAATGTAATACTTTGTTTGATTTTGCATCAACTTTTAAAAGTTCATTTCCGGTTCCAATCCATATTATTTCGTTTTTAATATATATGGAATGGATACTATTACTGTATCGTTCTTCATCGAAATTTATGAATGAGTTTGCAGCAGGCACTAAACGGCTTATACCTCCTCCATACTTGCCAATCCATACGTTTCCTTCGCGGTCTTCAAAAACAGATCTAATTGCATTGGTTTGTAAGCCATTATTTTCACCGTAATTTTCAATTTCGATGGGTTTATGATTCTGAGAAATTTTAAGTTTATAAATGCCACTGTTCAGAGAAGTTACCCAAAGATTCCTCTGCTTGTCCTCAAATAGATTCTGAGCCCTTGAGAATTCATAATTACCTGCAATTTTATGTACTTCATAATTACTTGAATCCAGTTTGATTTGGTACAAACCTTCATTCTCTGTCAGAATATATAATTGATCATTTAATTGGGATTGAATTATATCAACAACCTTATTGTGAGGGATTTCAAGAATATCATTCTTTACTTCAATTTCATTGTTCTTAGTTATTTGACACAACTTAACTCCTTCGGAGGTTCCCACCAATAGCTTATCTTTACCAATAAACTTAAAAGTAAAAACAGGTTGCGTAAAGGAATTCTGATACGATTTATTTTCGAAAGTTTCACTTCTTAATTTAAAAAAGCCTTTATTTTGGCTTGCAATCCAGATATTTGCTTCTGAATCTTGTTCTATATCTGCAATACTGCTTGTTTCGTTAATATAATATCTAAAAGAAACACCATCATAGAAACTTACTCGTCCGTTCAAGTGCCCAAACCATAATCCTTTACTTGTTTTAAGACTGCATGTTATAAAATTTCCACCAAGAGAATCTTGTTCCGTATAATTTTTAAATGTATAACCATCATACTTTGATAAGCCATTGCCAGTGCCAATCCACAAATTGCCTTTTGCATCTTGTGTGATATTATACACGTAGGCTTGAGCCAGGCCATCATCAACACTGTAGTTGATGAATCTGTTTTCTTGTGAAAAGACAAACACAGGAACTGTTATTAAGAACAGTCCTAAAAGTTTAATCAAAATTTTACATTGTCCCATCCAAATAAATATTTTCAATTCTTCTTCTTTTTACCAATTGCTTTCATTTTAATTTTTGGCGTATAAACAGGAACACCTCCAATTGGTATTGAAAAGAAAGGCAGAGCCTCACCGTACTGATTTTTAATTGAAATAACTACATTATTATTTTTCACTAATTCGGTACGGCGCTTAATAAATTGAATTTCCAAAGATGAATTTTTTTCTCGGTCACTTATTGGGAATTTATTTCTAATCCATTGATTTTCGCTGGATAAATCGCAAAGCATACCGTTTTTTGCGACAGAATTAATTCTAATGTATCCATCATTATCCCAATCAAAATTTGTTACTTCTACAGAAATAGTTCTGTCATCTGCAAAAGGATAAATTTGAGAAATATCGTTCATATCATTCGAAAGGCGAAAGGTGTACTCATAAGTAAAAACATTTCCGCCTTCAACTTCCTTGTTTTCTTTCGAGCTTGTACTCAAAAAAAAGCGGTACAGATTTCCATCATCACCTGATTTCCCTGTGACAATAACTTTGAAAACCCTTCCTCCAAATTTTTCTATCATTTCTCCTTCAAAAGGATTAAACGGGCCAAAAGTATACCAATCATTATCATATTTTGCGTCATTATCAAAATTCACCGAAGCCAGGAGGTTTCCGCTGTCAAATTTCCCAACAGGGTCTATATTCTGAGCATCTTTATTCGACCAGCATTCAAATCCTCCGTAAACAGAAAAATTAACTTTAGTATTGTATTCTCCTTTTTGTTCATCATTCATACCTCCAATTTCAGGATCATAAACTCTAAAATAAACAGGTTCGGTATGATTTTCCGGGATTAGAAAAAAATAAATTTGATTAAAATCATCATCACCCCAAGAGGTTTCCGCATCAGCTCCAAAAGTGACTAAATATGGTATATTTTCTTCTGCGGCAGGAACTGCTTGAGCCTTAACGGTGTTTGTTTTTAATAAAACACTGCAGATAAAAAGGCTAAAGATGAATATTTTAATTTTTGTCATTCTTTTTTTGATTTTAGTTAGGCCTATTCCTTTATTGCTTTGAACTCCAGACTACTTGTGTCATTATTTTCTTCGCCCAATTGATTTGTAATTTCATAGACTGCAGTTCGTAAACGGATTTTCTCAACTCCGCGTTCAATAAGATAGTCCGCAATACTTTGAGTTGCTTTCCCTGCTCTATCAAAACTCTGGTTACTTTGCGTGTTTACGTGATACCCTATTTTAAGTTCAAGCAGTGTATTTGACAATAAAATTTCCAACAGACGATTCAATATTGGTGTTGCTGATTCTGAAAAAGATTGTTTTTCAACCTCTATAAATGAATATTGAAACTGAGATGAAAGAACTTGCAATTCTTTTTCAATTGAATGTAATTTAGCATTACTTTTTCTACTTGAATTCAATAGGCTTTCCAGAGCCAATGCTTTTGCCGGATTACTATTTAAATCAATCTCTTCAGATTCCTCTATATTCGAATTAATAAAATACTTCTCTTTCTCAAAAGATTCAAAAAAGACCAAATCAAATGCTTTCAATATACCTCTTGCATCTGAGGTAATATGAATAAGTTTTGGTTGAATTATAAAGGAATCGTAAAGTTCTTGTTGCACAACAAAATTCCTATCTGTGGATGGGTTGTTCTTATTATATGGTTTATTTTCCAACTTCATCCGCATTAATGCTGTTGGGTTTTTAACGATAGCCAATTTTTTTCCAACACATATTTTTTTTCTATCTCCTAAACTATCTTTTTCACTTAAAACCCCTAGAACTATATTATATAGGCCAGCATCATCATAGGAATGGCTTACACTAATTCCTTCATCAAGAATGCCATCACCAAAATCCCAAAAATACTTCTCTAAATTAATTGAAGGCAAGTTAGTTTTGGATGCTTCAAAATTAATCTGATTTTTGGTTAAAGCTTCATCAACACAACTAATATAAGCTTGTTCAAAATCCAGAAGTTCAAATTCATAATTGGTTTGTCTCATAAAGACTTCTCCTGTCCGTTTGTCCATTATATTTAGCTCTACGGTGTACTTTCCAGGCCCATCATAACAATGTTCTGCTTCTTTCCCTTTTACTTTTACACCATCACCAAAAAGCCATTCATAATATGACATTGCTGTATCCACCGGAGTATAGTATTCGTCGTAAAACAGAAAACAATATTGATTTTCTTTAATCGTATCACAATTGGTGAATTGTGGAAATATTGTTTTAAAATCAAAAATATCATCGTTGCCATTTCTATTGCTTGAGAAATAGCCATTTTCAAAATTGCGATCAGTAATTAAACCAAAATCATCAAACTCTGAATTAATTGGTGTGTTAATGTGCAAGACCTTTTGCCATTCACCATCAATCATTTTACTTGAAAAAATATCTAACCCACCTAAGCCCTTATGACCGTCGGATGCAAAAAACAGTTCGCCTGAATCAGAAATGAAAGGAAAACTCTCATTCCCTTTGGTGTTAATTTCAGCGCCTAAATTTTGGGGTGTACCCCATGCATTATTGCCTTTTTTACATACATAAATATCTAATCCGCCAAATCCACCTGACATATCAGACACAAAGAACAATTGCGATCCATCTTTACTTATGTAAGGCATGGTTATGTGATGATCCAAACTATTGTATTCGAAAGGTTCAGGATTACTCCAAACAATTCCATTTAAATGCGAAGTGAATAAGCCCAGCTTGTTTCTATCATCTTTAGTATCCCTTTTTTTACTGGTTACTTCATTATTTCTTGAAAATATTATGACTGAATCATTTGAACCAAAACAGGCAGGACCATCATTAAAATTGGTCATTAGTTCTGTAGCCAGAATCGCAGGGGATTTACCCAAACTGTCTCCTTGAACAGGAACATAGAACATATTAAAAAGTTCCTTGTCTTCAGGAGTTGAAAATGTAACAAAAAGATCAGTTCTTTTATTCGAACAAAATACAATTCCATCTTTGTAGTAAGCGGATGAATACTCATCATCTTGTGCAGAACAAAAAGAAGATAGATTAACCTCATAGTTTGCTGTTTGTCCGTTCGCAAAAAAGGAAGAAATAAGGGTAAAGAGAACTAATAGTATTATGGTAAAAAATTTATTCATAATTCGTTCTTTATAGATTTCTAGGGCTACGAACTTTAATTGTATATTTAAAATCATAACGAATCATTAATTCGTGCGAACCAATTTTGTACTCGCTTAATTTGTTTGAATTAAAATCGGTGGCATATCCTAATTGAAACTGTTTGTTTAGCTGAATTTGAAACATTCCTTTGAAAAACTTCTGCTGACTGTCATAAGCCATTCCAACAGAATATTTCGCCAAGTAAATTAGTTTGTTAATTAAAATTAAATCTAATTTATCTTCTTTCTGATATTTCAACATTACACTTGGAACAAACTGGAAATTTTGCTGTAAGTCGAATTCATAATCACCACTAAGAATATAATTATATTTTGAAATATCATTAGTGATCAGATATTTATCTCTCGATGAATTAAATGTATAGGAAAGCATGCAAGGCAATGAAAATCCAATATGATACTTTTCAGTTGAATAATACACTCCTAAGCTTACTTCAGGAATTAAATAGGTAGGAGAATTGTTTAGAATTAATTCGTCACTGGGATCATTGGCCCGTAGCTCAGTCCAGGCCGTGTTCATCATGATAAATCCACCACCTAATCCCAAAGCTAAATTCCCTTCTCTCATCTTTATTTTAAAGGAATAATTGCCAATTACACTTGTTTCGTCACTAACTCCAATTTGATTATTGATGATTGAAATTCCCAATCCCATATTTTGTTTCCTCATGGGTGAATGCGCCGAAAATGATAATGTTTTGGGTGCTCCCTGGAAACCAACCCATTGATTTCGGTATAACATATTAGCACTTAAAGCATCTCCACTACCGGCGATAGCAGGATTTAAGGCTATAGGGTTAAATATATACTGGTTCGTGAATTGAGTATTCTGTCCTAATATAAAAAGAGGAACAAGAAGCCAAAATATGATGATAATTGTTTTTCTCATTCTATCTCTTTATAACAATGCATCCTCTAAAAATCTTTTTTGTTTCTAATTGCAGCACATAAAAATAAGTGTCCGTTACTAATTCATTTCCATTTCGATCCAGTCCGTTCCAATCGTCTTTATAATTTGAATCGGTGTATATCTCTACCCCATTTCTATTAAAAATAGTTAATTCAATATTCTCTAGATTTTCCGAACCTCTAATCATGAAAAATTCATTTTTACCATCACCATTAGGTGTTATTACCGTAGGAATGAACAATTTGCCAACCATTAATTTCACATCATCGTAATCACTACAGAATTGATTTGTTTCTGTCCATCGAAGAATGTTTTCATCTACCCCTAATTTATCTACTTCTGTATTGGGAGAATATTGATCGTATAAATTAGCATAACCGCTTACTACAGTCCATTCGCCGGTACCTGCAGTTGATAAAACAGCTCCTAACTGTGCCCGGTCGGAATATTCCATTTTTATATCCATACCGGCATTAGCAATTGGTTGTTCCTGGAAAGTGATATCAATAACATCATTATCGGTACAGTCACCATTTGTTTCGGTCCACATAAGCTGGTAGCTGTCATATGCATCCACTACGAGTGTGGCGTTAGGAGAATTAGCATTTGGCATGAAGGTAACATTCCCAACTCCTGATATTTTAGTCCAAATTCCTATGCCGGCACTTGGAGTTGCTGTAAGAGAATATTCAAGACCGCACTGATCTCCTCCATATCCAGCATTTGCTATTGGTTGTTCTAAAAAATTAACAATAACTTCATCACTCGAAGTGCAAGTGCCATTATCTTCTGTCCATCTAAATGAATATGTTCCGTAACTATCTACTGTCACTGCACTGCTCGGGGAATTGGGATTAGGGAAGAAACTTGCGTTGCCATTACCGGAAATTTTGGTCCATGCGCCAGTACCCAAACTGGGTGTTGCGGATAAAGAAAATGTTAAACCACACATATTTCCACCGACACCTGCATTTGCTGCCGGTTGATTGTGAAAGTTAACATCAATCATTTCAGAATCAGTGCAATTTCCATTCGTTTCAGTCCATAAATACTGATAAGATCCAAAATCACTTACAGTTACGGTCGCATTAGAAGAACTGCTGTTTGGAAAAAAACTTGAAATTCCCGGACCTGATACTTGTGTCCATTTCCCTGATCCTACACTTGGTTTTGCATTAAAAATAAAATCTAAATCACACTCATTGCCACCATTTCCGGCATCTGCAATAGGTTGCTCATAAAAATTAATAATTATTTCATCGAATTCGGAACAGTTTCCATTTGCTTCTGTCCATCTTAGTTTATAAGATCCATAACTATCAGCTGTAACTTTTGCATCCGGCGAGTTCTCATTAGGAGAAAAACTAAGATTTCCCGGTCCGGATTCCTTTGTCCACTTCCCAATACCTGAGCTTTGTGTTGCCAAAAGATTATAATCTAAATCACATTCATCACCTCCAACTCCGGCATCTGCATTAGGTTGTTCGTAAAAACTTACACTTACATCGTCGCTATCCGAACAAATATCCTGAACTTCGGTCCAGATAAACTGATAAGTACCGTAAACATCAACAGTTACTGTCGCATTGGGGGTATTTGCGTTAGGTGAAAAAACAGCATTCCCTGATCCACTGATCTTTGTCCATGTTCCTGTACCTACACTTGCTGTTGCAGATAAATTGAAATCAAGATCACATTCATTACCTCCTACACCTGCATTGGCTATTGGCTCTTGCGTAAATGTTAAAGTCATATCATCACTAGCAGAAGAGCAAGCTGGGCTATTAACCGTTTTTGTAAGTGTTATAATACCTGATTCTCCAATTCCAAAATTATAGGTCGGATTATCAATGGTGTTATCATCAAATGTCCCGTTGCCATTGGTACTCCATACAATGGAGCCATTTGCAGAATGGCTGCCGGTAACAGTATAATTGCCACCACCACAAATGTTATCATCTGCCCCAGCATATGAAATTGGAGTTTGATTAAAATTAACGGTGATATCATCTGAACTAACACATATTCCATTGGTAATTGTCCAGCGGTAAACGTAGGTTCCGGAATCTGTTGCTACAGCATTTGAGGCTCCGGTATTGATATTATTGAAAGTTGTTGTGCCAGGCCCTGATTGCTGTGACCAAGAACCAACTCCTATTGTTGGAGTGTTTCCTCCCAAACTTCTGCTTATTAATCCATCACAATAATTTTGATCACTGCCAACACTTGCAACAGTTGGCCCTTCATTAAAATGAACAACAATATCCGCTTCGGATGACGTGCAAGATCCATTGCTGACAGTCCATCTATAAGTGTATGCTCCATATTGACTGGCAATTGCTGTTGAATTTCCAAAATTAATATTGCTAAATGATGTTGTTCCCGGACCGGAAACCTGTGACCAGGTTCCTGTGCCAACCCAAGGAGTATTACCACCTAAACTCATGCTTGTAAGATTATTGCAATTATCCTGATTGTCTCCAACACTTGCGATAGATGGTTTTTGAAAGTAAGTTACTGTTACATCAGCCTTACTGGAAGTACAGGTTCCATTACTTATTGTCCACCTGTATAAGTAGATGCCATATTCACTTGCACTTGCAGTTGAACCTCCCGAATTAACATCACTAAATGTAGTTGTGCCGGGACCAGATACTTGTGACCAGGAACCGATACCAACACTTGGAGTATTTCCAAGTAATGCATTACTAACTTTGTTATCACAAATGTCTTGGTCTGTTCCTACCGTTGCAATTGCAGGTGTTTCATAGAAATTTACAGTAACATTATCACTTGATGGTGTACATGTTCCATTACTTATTGTCCATCTGTAAATGTAAGTTCCATAGTTATTTACAGTAGCCGTTGAATTGTCGGAATTAATATTACTGAAAACTGTTGTACCAGGTCCTGATATTTGTGACCAGATTCCTACCCCAACACCATCCACAGCGGATAAGGTAAAATTCAAACCGCACTCGCTTCCATCAGAACCAGCATTAGCTATAGGCTGCTCATTAAAATTGACAGTTACATCGTCAAAATCGGAACAGCTTCCATTAACTTCAGTCCATCTTAATGTAAAGCTTCCGTAAGTATCTGAGGTTACTACTGCATTTGGATCATTGGCATTGGGAACGAAACTAAGAATGCCTGCACCTGATTGTTTTGTCCACGTTCCAGTTCCAATACTTGGTGTTGCAGACAGAGAAAAATTCAAATCACATTCATTTCCTCCTGAACCAGCATTAGCTATTGGCGGCTCATTAAAATTGACAGTTACATCATCAAAATCGGAACAGCTTCCATTTACTTCAGTCCACCTTAATGTAAAGCTTCCGTAAGTATCTGAGGTTACTACCGCATTTGGATCATTGGCATTAGGAGCAAAACTAAGACTCCCGGTACCTGATAGTTTTGTCCACGTTCCAGTTCCAATACTTGGTGTTGCAGACAGAGAAAAATTCAAGTCACATTCATTTCCTCCTGAGCCGGCATCAGCTATTGGTTGTTCATAAAAGTTAACATTCACTGCATCATTATCTGAACAACCGTTACTAATCTCGGTCCAGGTAAATTGATAAGTATCGTACGCATCAACTGTTACTGTTGCATTTGGAGTATTGGCATTGGGTAAAAAAACAGCATTTCCAGAACCACCTGTTTTTGTCCAGGTTCCTGTACCTAAACTTGCAATTGCTGACAAAGTGAAATTCAAATCACACTCACTTCCATCTGAACCAGCATTAGCTATTGGCGGCTCATTAAAATTGACAGTTACATCATCAAAATCGGAACAGCTTCCATTTACTTCAGTCCACCTTAATGTAAAGCTTCCGTAAGTATCTGAGGTTACTACTGCATTTGGATCATTGGCATTAGGAGCAAAACTAAGAATGCCTGCACCTGATTGTTTTGTCCACGTTCCTGTTCCCACACTTGGTGTTGCAGAAAGAGAAAAATTCAAGTCACATTCATTTCCTCCTGAACCTGCATTTGCAGCTGGTTGCTCATAAAAGTTAACATTCACTGCATCATTATCTGAACAACCGTTACTAATCTCGGTCCAGGTAAATTGATAAGCATCGTACGCATCAACTGTTACTGTTGCATTTGGAGTATTGGCATCGGGTAAAAAAACAACATTACCAGAACCACCTGTCTTTGTCCAGGTTCCTGTACCTAAACTTGCAATTGCTGACAAAGTGAAATTCAAATCACACTCATTTCCTCCGGAACCTGCATTTGCAACTGGTTGTTCATAAAAGTTGACAACTACGTCATCAAAATCGGAACAGCTTCCATTTACTTCAGTCCATCTTAATGTAAAGCTTCCGTAAGTATCTGAGGTTACTACTGCATTTGGATCATTGGCATTGGGAGCAAAACTAAGAATGCCTGCACCTGATTGTTTAATCCACGTCCCTGTTCCAACGCTTGGTGTTGCAGAAAGAGAAAAATTCAAGTCACATTCATTTCCTCCTGAGCCGGCATTAGCTATTGGTTGTTCATAAAAGTTAACATTCACTGCATCATTATCTGAACAACCGTTACTAATCTCGGTCCAGGTAAATTGATAAGCATCGTACGCATCAACTGTTACTGTTGCATTTGGAGTATTGGCATCGGGTAAAAAAACAACATTACCAGAACCACCTGTCTTTGTCCAGGTTCCTGTACCTAAACTTGCAATTGCTGACAAAGTGAAATTCAAATCACACTCATTTCCTCCGGAACCTGCATTTGCAACTGGTTGTTCATAAAAGTTGACAACTACGTCATCAAAATCGGAACAGCTTCCATTTACTTCAGTCCATCTTAATGTAAAGCTTCCGTAAGTATCTGAGGTTACTACTGCATTTGGATCATTGGCATTGGGAGCAAAACTAAGAATGCCTGCACCTGATTGTTTAATCCACGTCCCTGTTCCAACGCTTGGTGTTGCAGAAAGAGAAAAATTCAAGACACATTCATTTCCTCCTGAGCCGGCATTTGCAACTGGTTGCTCATAAAAGTTAACATTCACTGCATCATTATCTGAACAACCGTTACTAATCTCGGTCCAGGTAAACTCATAAGCATCGTACGCATCAACTGTTACTGTTGCATTTGGAGTATTGGCATTGGGTGAAAAAACAGCATTGCCAGAACCACCTGTTTTTGTCCAGGTTCCTGTACCTAAACTTGCAATTGCTGACAAGTTAAAATTCAAATCACATTCATCGCCTCCTGTACCTGCATCAGCAATTGGAGGATCGAAATATGTGACTGTTAAAGTTGCCGCACTCTCAGTACAAGGTCCATTACTTATTTTCCACTGATATTCATATGTGCCATATACACTAACTGTTGCAGTTGAATTCCCTGAGTTGATATCACTAAAAACAACAGTCCCCGGGCCTGAAATCTTAGACCAAACACCTGTTCCAACTGTAGGCGTATTTCCACCAAGAGGATTACTTGTTAATGTTCCACAATTACTAATATCTCCGATAACACCTGCTTTTGTTGGTTCTTCATAGAAACCAATCACTAAATCATCTGAAGCAGAACAAGTTCCATTAGTAACTGTTAGTGTGAATACATAAACACCATACTCGCTAACATTTACATTTGAAAAAAAGGAGTTTGGAGTATCTATAGCAGCAATACCTGGACCCGAAGTTTGTTTCCATTCAGGATTTCCAACACTCGCACTTAGCACTGTTAGTGTGCTGCTTAAAATATTACAGAGATCTTTGTCATCCTCCGGAGCAGAAAAAACGGGCTGACTAAAAATAACATCTATCAAATCAGCATCAGAACAAGTTCCACTATCAACGGTCCATGCAAATCTATAGGTACCCGGTGCTGTTACAGAAACAGTAGTGGCAGGATCAGCAGCATTGGAATAACTCGCGGAGCCTGGACCTGAAACAATAGACCAGGTACCTGTTCCATTGATTGGTGCAGTACCACTAAATTTAAAATTTAAATCACAGGATTCCCCTCCAAAACCTGCATCAGCAATGATATCACCACATGGTCCAGAAGCACAAATTTGGAAATTACCTATCGTATTTTCTTGATCGTATACCCTAACGTAAAGAATTTCTCCTGCTGTTCTACCAGAAAGTACAGCAGTTGTGATATACAAGCCTGAACTGGTTGGAGTATAACAGCCTATTTCAGTTAAACCTGTACATGATCCGGTATATACTGCAAAATTTACTTTGTCGAGCCACCCTGCTGTTCTTTCAGAATATGTTAAAATTACCATTTCATCGGAACTTGGAACGACAGCAGTAAACCAAACATCGCCGCCACTATAATTTCCGCATGAAGGAACAGGTATCGTATTATCGGTAACCCAACTATCAGTAGCATCAATATTATTATATTGAGCTAATGAACAAGCTGAACTAACTGAAAGAGGTGTTGCATTACAGGGCAAATCATTCGTTGGCACAGGAGGTGGTGTGCCGGGAAGTGCCGGAAGTTCCCCCCAAAAGTCATCTTTTAAATTTCCACCAGCCGATAACCGGCTGAATGTTCCCATTACAACCGATACAAATAATAATAAAAAAAGTACTACAAAGAGTAAAGGTCTTTTCATTTATTAATTATTTGAATTTATTATCAATATTCCTTCGTAAGTGTAAAACTACAAAAATTACATATAATAAAGCAGGTACTGTCAACCATTCAAATATTATATTTAATTATTTAATCGGACGTAAAAGCAACGCAATTCATTGATGTGAAGTGCAATAGCACTTTAGATTTGTACGGATTGATAAAGGAAAAGTTCTCCGAATGTTAATATTGATTCCACGAATCCTTGCTATTCTTCCACTAAAAATAAAGAAACATCCTTAATGTCAAGCTTTCAGGAGGCATTGGTCAAGAAAATAGCTTCTATAATTAAAATTACAGAAGCTATTTTATGAATGAAAGTAAAGCTCTTCAATTATTCATCGCGGATTGCATCTATCGGACGAATCTCCATTGCCCGTTTAGCTGGAATTATCCCGGCAAAAATTCCAGCGAGAATTAAAATTCCCAGAGCAATTATTGCAACATTAAAATCTACCTCTGGATTTGTAAACATGGAATTATCACCCCCACCACTTTGAATGGCTTTATTTATAAGTTCCAAAATAATCACACCAAAAACAAGTCCAAACCATCCGGCAATTGCGGTTAAAACAACCGATTCAGTTAAAATAGAGCTAATAATTACCGATGGAGAAGCTCCTAAAGCCCTTTGAATTCCTATTTCTTTTGTACGTTTCTTCACAATAAAAAGCATAATATTACTGACTCCGATTATCCCGGCAATAAGTGTTCCTATACCTACAATCCAAATTAACCCCGCTATACCAATAAATAAATTGTTGATTTTAATAAATTCCTTTTCGATATTCTCACTACCTATGGCGCGATCATCATTTGGATGAACTGAGTGGCGCCTTTTAAGTAAAGCCTTAACTTTCTCCTCAACAAAGGTTGCAGTATATTCACTTTTAGATGTAATGGAATAATGACCTACTCTATTCCCATAATTATATGTTTTTTGAAGCGTAGTAAACGGTATAAAAATAGATTGATTCTGCCATTCTCCCCATCCTTGGTTGTGCATGGACTTGAAGGTGCCAACAACCTGAAAATAAACTCCATTAAGCTTAATGTATTCGCCAATTGGATTTTCATCTTTTTCAAACAATACCTCAATCACCCTTTCTCCAATGACAGCAATTTTTCGGGTATCATTAATATCAACCTGATTCAGGAATCTACCATCGGTTATGATTACCGGATCAATTAAGTTCACTTCAGGAACATCACCAAGAATACTAAAAGCGCCGGTTTTTAATCCTCTGATAACATTATTATCACCATCACCGCCACGTGCCTGAATCCGGGGAGCCAACAGTTTTACTTCAGGGATATTATCCAGAATTGCTTTCGTATCCTGATTTGTAAAATGATACCTGCGTCCCTGCTTATATCCTTTATAGGGTTTGCTTGTTGGTTGGGTCCAGATAAAAACTGAATTTGTAGCAAAATCCCCCATACCATAATACACCCCATTTTCAAGTCCTTTCCCCGAACCCAGCATAATAATAAGCATAAAAATTCCCCAAAAAACTCCGAATGCAGTTAAAAAGGTTCTTAATTTATTGCTTTTAAGAGCCATATATACTTCAGTCCATCTATCTCGGTCAAACATTCTGTTGTATTTTTCAGATTAATATTTTTATTCGTGAGCCAAAGCTTCTATTGGTCTAACATTAGCAGCTTTCCATGCCGGAAAAAAACCAGCCAGTAAGCCTGCAAAAACCAGTACTAAAGTTGCCTGTATGCCAACGCTTAAGTCAACTGAAGGATTCATAAAAAACTCTATTTGAGTATGTGGTGCCAGTACTTCCAGTAGTATTACCCCCAGAACCAAGCCTATATACCCTGCAGCACTGGTTATTAGAACTGATTCCAATAAAACCAAACCAACTATTGAATTTGGAGTAGCTCCCAATGCTTTACGGATACCTATTTCTTTGGTACGCTCACGCACAACAATTATCATGATATTGCTGACTCCAACAATTCCTGCAATAATTGTAAATATGCCTATTATCCAAACAAAAATTCGAATTCCGGAAAACAGAGCCATCGTCCGTTGATAGTTTTCCATATTATTATTGATCCACATAGCCCTTCTATCTGTAACGTCAAATTTATGCCGGGCTGCAAATGATTTTCTTAAATACTGCTCCATGGCCTGAAGTGACTCAATATCCGGAGTATTTGTTGTGAAAGACATATTTGATATTCGATTGGCACCGTTGAATACTTTTTGAGCCGTAGATATGGGAACATATACGCGTTGCAAATCCCTTTCTGAGTAATCTGTAAAAGTTCCTATAACCTGAAATGGAATTCCGTTTATTTTTACGTATTTACCAATTGGATTTTCTCTTTTAAACAAGGCTTCTTCAACTACAGTGCTAATGGCTACCACTTTTCTGAAATTCTTAACATCTATATCATTTAAGAAGCGTCCTTTTATATTCGATGTACTTTCTAAAGTCTCTGTATCCGGGTGAACTGCAATAATATTGTAATTAACAAACTCTGTTTTGTAAGAAATTAAATTATTCCTGAAAATGGAATATCTTGAGCTTATTTTATCAACATCTAAACCGGAATCTTTTGTTTTTTGATAGTCATCATTAGTAAATTGAATTCTTCGGCCAGCCTTCATGCCATCAAATGGCATACTGGTTCTTCCACTGTAAATCCAAAGGCTGTTCACAGCGTCTTGTTTGAATTGATCCAAAACACCATTTTGCAGACCATTACCCGATCCCAGTAAAATAATTAACATGAAAATACCCCAGGATACACTGAACCCCGTAAGAATAGTTCGGAGTTTGTTTTTTCGAATGGTTTCAAAAATTTCCTGCCACTTATCAAGATCAAACATGATTTTCAATTTAGAATTTCACAATACTTAAGTATAGACGCGCGAAGCATGCTATACGTTACAATTGTGATGTCCTGAAATTTTGGTGGTATTTAATAACGGAAGGTTTTCTTACTTGCAAGTTAAAGAAAGATTTGAAAGAAATCAATAGTTATATAAAGAAAACAAAACTATGGGCAGTACTTCGGCCGGTAGTATTATAAAAGATATGCAGAAAGGTTATGCTTGTTTTAATCTTATTTAACATTCCTTAGCAGCTATTAACCATGCTATGCTTTATCTTTGATGCATAGGTTTAGAAATAAGAATAAGTAGTTTTATCATAGATTGAGATTAAGGTTAAAATTTAGTTTTAAAAGGATCAGTTGGTTGCTGATCCTTTTTTTTGTACCAAAATCTTTTGCTCTCTAAGCCAGATATTCTGCAAACAGTTCGTCGAAAACTTCTCCTTTCGAGAGACGGCCCTTTACCAGACAGATTGTATATACTTTCCCCTTTGCACAAAGTTTGTTGTCAGATAAACGATAGATATCTTCATTAAAAACAAGTTTAACTCCTTCCCGTTCAATGTTTAAGCGTACTTCGAATTCGTCGCCACTGGTTAGTGAAGTTTTGTAGTCAATCTCGATTCTCGAAACCATAGCATCAGTTCCCTGTTCGTGCAATGCTTTAAAATTAGTTCCTATGGATTCTAAAAACTCATGTCGTGCATGTTCCAGGTAATTCTGATAAACAGAGTTGTTCACAACTCCCTGAATGTCGCACTCGTAATCGCGGACTTTAAACTTTAGATTGTATATGTAATTCACCATTAAATTGTTTTTTATTGAAAGGCTAAATCTAGTAATATTTGAAGAAACATCAATTAAAATAATTGTTTCAACTTCTTATTACAACAGGAATGTATTAAAAAAAAGAACTGCTGAGCGGGAATCTCAGCAGTTCAGGATTGTAAAGCATATCAGTTTATTACTTTACGATTAATTTTTTTGTCCAGCTTTTACCATCAGCATCTACCTGTACCATGTATATTCCGGTACTCAAACTACTCACATCAATTTCTTTTGATCCATCGGTATAGAATGTTCGAATTACATTTCCTGTAAGGCCAACAATCTTTATTTTCATTATGCCTGAAATGCCGTTTAGTTCTATTTTAAAAGAATCACTGGTTGGGTTTGGATAGAGGCTGATTGTTACATTGTCAGCAATAGCCCGTTCTCTTTCACTCCTGCTGTCCTGTACTTGTATTCCATAATCTTCTATTTCGCCATAGCTTGCATTTCCACAAGCCAATGGGGTTGCATTATAGGTAACACGAACCCTCATTCTTGTTGTTCCTAAACTTGCATCATTTGGAACTGAAACGGCACCTACTGCCTGCCCTAGTCCGCCACTAATACTATAACTTAACACATATTCTTCATCTGCATCCTCAAAATCACCATCCCGGTTCCAATCGAACCATGCTGTAACATAATTGTTTGCATCGGGACGACCAATATTAACAGTAACAGCATAAGTTCCGCCTGGCTCAACAGATGCCAATTGCGATGTGTAATCGGAATATTGATTGCAGACTGAACTATTATTGATTGTTTCGAATACCACACCAGAAATATATTCATATGAACTGCATCCGTTTGTTGTTGCTTCGCAGTAATCTTGCTGAATTGGAGTACTTACTGTAATCAGATCGGTGACTGTTTTTGTATCTGTACTACCTGTTTTCGACGCAGTTAATGAAACAGAATAGGTTCCCTCTGTATCGTAGCTTACTGTTGGGTTTTGAGAGCTGCTTACTGTTGGAGTTCCTCCTGTAAAAGACCAGTTCCATGCTGTTGGATTGTTTGATGACAAATCAGTAAAACTAATGCTTTCTCCTTCATAAACGGAAGTTTTGTTTGTCGTAAAATTGGCAATTACATCGGTATCTCCTGATCCTGAAATATTGATATTTGCCACGTAAGGAATTTTATTATAGGCACTTACTGTGATCTTTACTGTTCCGCTTGCAGGCAAGGGACTGAAAGAGACAGTTGCCGTTCCGTTGCTGATTTTTGCTGTTCCCAAAATTTCGCCGCTTAAAGTCAACGAAACCCATGCGTCTTCGGTTGCACAAGTAACTGCCAATTGATTGCTGTTGGGAGCAATGGTGCCTGCATGACTTACTTGCAGACTGCCGGGAGTTTTGGTTCTAACCTGTAAGGATGGATCTCCGAATATGGTCCATGTATCCAACATGGTTTCTCCTCCCGATCCGTAAACATCAACCATTTTAAACATTCCATTCAAAGCCAAACCGGCAAAGGTTCTACGAATATTGTTGGCGTAACTCTCCACTAAAATATCATTCATCTCAGTTTGGGCTATCATTGGCGGCACCCACGATTGATTAATGGTAGAAGCACAAATTGCCATAGCTCCTGTAGGCACACCATTGTTTGTGGCTCTTAACCATGCTTCGGCAAAGCAGGTGATTGATTTAAAGTTTCCATTCACACAGGCCACATCGAAAATAAAGGGAAGCTTGTTATTGTTGGTCAGGCTATTTACGTTGGTACTTGTGTATACCATACTGGCAAAACTGGTATTGGAACCATGACCTACATAATTGATTAAACTTTTGCCCGAATTCAGCAAACTGGTTAATTGACTTGCACTTCCTCCATCCTGATAACAGCGGGAGATGCTATATCCGTACCCTTCCAATTTGTTTTCGATGGTATTCATGTGTTCAGCATCAGAAGGGTTGGAACCCTCGTTGGATGCAATTCCTACTCCTGAGGACAGCCATGTATCAGCGGCAGTAACATCTCTCTCGTAATGAATGGTTCTATTAACCTGAGTTGTTACCTGAGCTGCATTTTCAGCAGAAAACCGACCAACAAAGATGTCGATATAGTGATCATTACCAACGATAAAACCATAGTTGTTGTCAGAATCGCCGGCACTGGTAGATGATGTTGGAACCTGCGGAGCATCGCCTACCAATAAAAGGTAGGTCAACCCATGAGTGTTGTAGTAGTTGCTTACATAGGTTTTAATTGCCGAAGCATTACCAATTGTACTTACAGCAATCATTTCAACTGATATTCCTTTTTGTTTCTTCCAAGCCACAAAATCAGCCATCTCGTCCATGAAATCATCATAACAGATAATCAACATGTTTCCCGGGGCATCATTAAGAGCCGTGTATTTGGTGCTGTTACTGGTATAATTTAAAAAATGGTTTTGATATACTTTTTCGAAACCATTATCTGCAGCCGCCGATTTTGTGCCTGACATTACATTTTTTGTTGATGTTCTTCCGCTTGGACTCACCTTCATCTCAATGTGCGTATAAATCCTCAGCTTTTTTTGAACAGGATTGTAAGCTATTGGCTGAACAACAACTGCCTGCCCCCGAACGCTTCGTAATATATACGGTTCATTCATCGAAGCTAATACGGATGGATAAAATGCATCAGTCTGATAAATTTCTCCGTATTGATAGGGAATTGTTTTGGGATCGATATCCCGGGTAAGATTTCCTTTTGAAGGGACAATTTTAATATCGGTCAGTTCGATAAACTCTGACGAAACGATCTCCACCTGCATATCGGCACTGGCAGGAATCATGATGGACTGTGCGAAACGAGGCAATGCAGGATTTCCTTTTTCAAGAATATCACCCATACCATTTGCTTCTACCTTGCAGGCATTTTCTTTTTCAATCCAAATAAGGTCGTAAGAGTTCAGTTTAAAATCAAGCACATAATTGTTCCCTTCGGATGATTTTAGTGTCATCTCGTTTTTGTCGGTTCGATTATTGGGATCGATCTTAATGTGTTCGCGCTTTTGAGCTAAAGCGTTACATGTTGGTACCAGGGTAAGAGCAATAGCGCATACCCAAAAAGAGTAGAATTTTGTTTTCATAAGTAAATTTTTAAATAGTTATCACTTGATAATAGATTGGGTAAATTCTGAATGAATATTTAGTCTTAATACTCACTATTTTCAAAATAACAAATCAATTATCACCCCTTTATTCCCCATAAAGCAAAAAGGTAACCCAAAAAATCAATAAATTTTATTGGTTATTATCCTGCAGCAGTATTACAAACTCCTTAAAGTACTATATTCACTGGTATTGAACATTATTAAACGCATTGTTTTTTTTGATGTAAAAACACATGCCTTATAGTACAAATGATTGATTCAATTCATAAAACACCACTCCCCTACTATTTAAAATAGATATAAAGTGAATAATTTCCCAGTTATGTTTGTTTTATATGATCCGGTAAGTAATACCAAATACTTTTTGAATTGAACTTACTTTGTTTCAGCTTCGGTATTGCAATAATACAAGGGCACACAAGAGTTTTTGTAATCCTGTAAAATTAAAAAGTTATCATATTAGTATTATTTAACTTGTTCATAATGCAATTATAATGTACTTTCAAAAAATATTTTGAAAATAAAAACTAATACCTGATTAAAATGATTGAATATTATTTGCATTTAAATCCATTAACCGATACTCCGGATGATTGCATAGCCAAACCATCTCCAATCGGCGTTTTAACCCGCGAAGATTTAATTAATGCATGTTGTGCCGAAGGTACAGGAATCACCCCATACGAGGCTGAGAGTATGTTTAAGCGTATCGAAACGGTGGTAACAGAGAATCTGGGAAAGGGTTACTCTATTAATACGCCATTGCTAAATATTTCGCCAAGTATTACCGGGGTGTTCAATAATTGGGATGACAGTTTTGATGGATCCCGTCACAAACTGCGTTTTAAATCATCTCCGGGTGTGTTGTTGAAGGCAGTTGCTGATTCGAGCAAACTTCACAAAATTGACCGCAAAAAGAGTATCATCGATATCTATAGCTTTACGGATCATTCCATTGGTCAGGAAACTGACAGTCTTTTGCCTAATGGTGTGGGTGAATTAAAGGGGAAACGGTTAAAAATGGATCCTTCGGACGAAAATCAAGGCATATTCCTGATTGCTGAAGATGGCACAGAACATCGGGTTGCGGTATATGTAACCAATACCGACAGCACTCAAATTTTTCAAATTCCTGAATTAACTGCCGGCAATTACGAATTACAAATAAGATGTATTGCCAAAAACAACAAAAAGCTTACCATTGGGTATTACGACAAAACTCTTAGCGTAAAATAGCACATAAAAAGCCGGTTGATCCGGCTTTTATTTTATATAGCAGTCTCCTGTTTCACCCGGATATTTCCCCTTGCACTGCTCCAAAACTTTTCCCTTGCATAAGGCAATACTCTTTCCTTGTACTACTCCAAAGTTTTCCCTTGTGTTAGGCAATACTCTTCCCTTGTACTACTCCAAAGCTTTCCCTTGTGTTAGGGAAAGACCTTCCCTTTAGGCAGGGAAATTCTTATTTCATTGTAAGGGCAGTATCAATACAAAAGCCCCGATAGATTTCAGAAATCTGCCGGGGCTAAAATAATATAATGTATTACAATGCTATCAGGTTTGCAAATTGCCTAAAAGCAATAAGCTTTTGAAAGAATTGGTACCCTCACTTATTGTGAGAGCACCAAAAGTTATATTTTACCAATCCTGCTTTTTATCTACATAATCGCTGAAGCTGTCAATTCCTAAATCTTCTATTGATTTTTTGCAGAATGAATAGATAAAGGCTGAAGCCAGACGAGCATTGGTTATTAATGGTATGTTCAGGTCGATGGCTGTTCTTCTGATCAGGTAATCGTTATTCAACTCCGATTTGCTTAAGTTTTTGGGGATGTTAATCACCAAATCAACTTTGCGCTCTTTAATTAAATTGTGAGCAGTCACTTCAACATCTTCATCAGGCCAACCTACACTTTCGATAGTAACACCGTTCTCTTCCAGGAATTTTGCAGTACCTCTGGTGCCATACAATTTGTGCCCTTTCTCTTCAAGCATCTTCGCACTTTTTAAAAGTTCCACTTTCGAGCGAATAGGACCACTGCTGATTAGGATTGCACTCTTCGGTATGCGGTAACCCACTGACAGCATTGCTTTTAGTATTGCATCGTAGTAATCAGCTCCTATACAGCCAACTTCACCGGTTGATGACATATCTACACCCAAAACCGGATCTGCTTTCGACAATCTTGAAAAGGAAAACTGAGAGGCTTTTATTCCAATATGCTCCAATTCGAACATCGAGGGTAAATTGTTTGGAATAGGAACATCCAACATTGCCTGAGTGGCAGTTTCGATAAAATTAAAGTCCATTACCTTCGAAACAAAAGGAAAACTTCTACTTGCACGCAGGTTGCACTCGATAACCTTAATGTCGTTATCTTTTGCCAGCAACTGCATGTTGAACGGTCCGGTAATGTTCAGTGATTTTGCTATTTTAGCGGCTATTTTACGAATTCTGCGAATGGTTTCGAAATACAGTTTTTGCGGTGGAAATACCAAAGTAGCATCTCCCGAATGCACTCCGGCAAACTCAACGTGTTCCGAAATGGCATCAATAATAATGTCACCATTTTTAGCTACTCCGTCAAACTCGATTTCTTTTGCTTCCTGAATAAATTCACTAACAACAACCGGATACTGTTTTGATACCTGCGCAGCTAAATCCAGAAAATGGCCTAATTCATCCTTGTTCGAAACCACATTCATTGCAGCACCCGAAAGCACATAACTTGGGCGAATCAAAACAGGAAATCCTACTTCATCAATAAAGTCATTAATTGCCTCTTTGCTTGTCAACTCATTCCATCTTGGCTGATCAATTTTCAATTCATCAAGCATGGCTGAGAATGTCTGACGGTTTTCGGCTCTGTCGATCGATTCAGGAGACGTTCCTAACACTTTTACATCTGCCTTGTGCAAACGCATCGAAAGGTTCTGAGGAATTTGTCCTCCTACCGATACAATTACACCGCGGGGCGATTCCAAATCGATAATATCCAAGACTCTTTCGAATGAAAGTTCATCAAAGTACAAACGATCACACACATCGTAATCGGTACTTACCGTTTCCGGATTGTAATTGATCATTACCGACCGTAGTCCTTCTTTATTTACTGCGTTCAGCGCATTTACACTGCACCAGTCGAATTCAACGGAAGACCCGATTCGATAGGCTCCGGAACCTAAAACAATAACCGATTGATTGTCGTCTGCATAAGTAATGTCATTTTCATCACCACTGTAAGTCAAATAAACGTAGTTGGTTTGTGCAGGATACTCTGCAGCCAATGTGTCAATTTGCTTAACAACCGGAACAATCCCTTTTGCTTTACGATGTTTTCTCACCTCTAAAAGCTCCGATTCCATGTCAGTTCTCTCTGGCTTTAAAACAAAGCGTGCTAACTGGAAATCGGAAAAACCGTATACTTTTGCTGCTTTTAGTAAAGTGTCAGGTAATTCCTGTAAGTTATTGTATTTCTGAAGATCCCATTTCAATTTTGTGATGTGTTCCAGCTTACTTAGGAACCATTTATCAATTTTGGTGAGATCATGAATTTTATCAATGGAATATCCTTTTTCAAAAGCTTGCGCGATAGAGAAAATACGCATATCTGTTGGATGAGTTAATTCCCGATCAACATCGTCGAACTTTGAATGAACATTCCCAACAAATCCGTGCATTCCCTGTCCGATCATACGCAAACCTTTTTGAACGGCTTCCTCGAAATTACGACCAACGGCCATTACTTCTCCTACACTCTTCATGCTGGAACCAATCTCTTTGGTTACACCTTCAAACTTGTTTAAGTCCCAACGTGGAATTTTACAAACTACGTAATCCAAAGCAGGTTCGAAACAAGCTGTTGTTGTTTTTGTTACAGCATTCTTAAGCTCGTGCAGGGCATAACCCAAACCAAGTTTAGCCGCAACAAAGGCCAAAGGATAACCCGTTGCTTTTGAAGCCAATGCAGATGATCTTGATAAACGGGCATTTACCTCAATTACACGGTAATCTTCCGAATTGGGATCAAGAGCGTACTGAACGTTACACTCACCCACAACACCAAAGTGACGAATAATCTTAATTGCCAGTGATCTTAGTTTGTGATACTCCGAATTGGTTAATGTTTGCGATGGTGCAATAACAATACTCTCACCTGTATGAATTCCCAGCGGATCGAAATTTTCCATATTACAAACTGTAATACAGTTGTCGTATGCATCCCGAACCACTTCATATTCTACTTCTTTCCATCCTTTTAATGATTCCTCAACCAATATCTGACTTGAATAGGATAAGGCATTTTCAGCCAACTTCTCCAATTCTGCCATATTCGAACAGAATCCACTTCCTTGTCCTCCTAAAGTAAAGGCTGCACGAACAATAATTGGAAAACCTAGTTTTTCTGCCGCTTTTAATGCTTCAGGAATCGATTCAACAGCAAATGACTGCGGGGTTTTCACATCGATTCCACGAAGTTCGTTGGCAAATATCTCTCTGTCTTCAGTTTTAATAATGGTCTCGATTGGAGTCCCTAAAACCTGAAGATTGTATTTCTTTAGCAATCCGGCATTAAAAAGCTGAATACCACAGTTTAATGCAGTTTGTCCTCCAAAAGCCAAAAGGATTCCATCAGGCTTTTCTTTTAAGATCACCTGTTCTACAAAATAAGGTGTAACCGGCAAAAAATAAATTTGATCGGCAATTCCTTTTGACGTTTGTACTGTTGCAATATTGGGATTGATAAGTACCGTATAAATACCTTCCTCCTTCATTGCTTTTAATGCCTGTGATCCAGAATAGTCAAACTCCCCTGCTTCACCAATTTTAAGTGCTCCGGAACCTAATACCAGTACTTTCTTTATGTTGTCTTTTATCATTTTTCTTAAGCTGAGAGCCATTAGCTTATCGCTTTTGGCTGTTAATTGATAATTGTTTTTCTTTAAAAATACCCTCCTCTGTTCTCCGGACATCTCCCCTAAAAAGGAGAACCGCATACAGATGGGACTTTTTTAACTTTTACCTTTCTCCTTTTACCTTTTAACTTTATGATCTTCCATCATTTTAATGAAATCGTCGAACAGAAATTCGGTATCTGTAGGGCCACTGGAAGCTTCGGGGTGAAACTGAGACGCGAAAAATGGTTTGCTTGTGTGCTTTAATCCTTCGCATGTGCCATCATTGGCATTAACAAACAATGGCTCCCACTCTTTTGGCAAGGTATCCATATTAATGGCGTACCCGTGATTTTGAGAGGTAATAAAACAACGCTTGCTTCCCTTTAAAACAACCGGCTGATTGTGACTACGGTGTCCGTACTTCAGCTTATAAGTATCAGCGCCGGCAGCAAGAGCCATTAATTGTGTTCCCAGACAAATACCCATAATTGGTGTATCCTGACCGAAAACTGTTTTTAGATTGGCGATTGCTTTTGTATTTTGTTTTGGATCACCAGGACCATTGGATATGAATAATCCATCGTATTCTTCCTTAGTGAAGTCGTAATCGTGTGGAACTCTGATTACTGTGGTATCTCTTTTTAACAAACAACGAATAATGTTGTTTTTCACACCACAATCCAACAATACTACTTTGTGTTTTCCATTTCCGTAAACAATTTTTTCGGGTGTGCTTACCTGAGCTACAAGATTCTCCAGATTTGGATCTTTCCATTCAGGTTCTTTGCCTTCAAAAACAATTTTAGCAAGCATACTGCCTTGTTCCCGAAGTTTTTTTGTTAGTGCGCGGGTATCAACACCATATATTCCTGGTATTTTATGTTGTTTCATCCAGTCACCAAGGCTTAAACTCGCATTCCAATGACTGAATTCCTCGGTATAATCGGACACAATAAATGCAGACACCTGAATTTTTTCTGACTCATAAAAACGAAACAAGTCGTCTTCCTGCAGTGTTCCCGGCACTCCGTAATTTCCAATCAGAGGAAAAGTACTAACCAGAATTTGTCCGCGGTACGAAGGATCGGTTAAACTTTCCGGATATCCGGTCATTGCAGTATTAAATACCATTTCACCGGAAATGGATTCCTGGTAACCAAATGATGTACCGATATATTCCGATCCATCCTGTAAAATTAATTTAGCTTTTGTCTCTCCTGACATAAAAGTTCTATAAAATGGTTAATATTTTTAGTACTTGATAATAGTTTTCAGTAATTAGTTATGAATTGAAAGTATTCCGTATTTTCCAATGCTGATTACTCTTTACCAGTTACTTCTATTTATATTCTATTCAGTAAGTTCATGTAAGCCTCTTTGGTTTTGTTGAAATTAAAACCAACGAAAATCTCATTCATCTTATCTACAATTTTATCATTGCATAAATTGCCGATACTGCCTTCGTGAACATGATTCACTTTACCTTCGTATTTGAAAGTACCTTCCTCCACAATTTGTCCGATCTTTTTGTAAGCATCCCGGAAAGGAACACCGTTAAGCACCATTTGGTTGACTTCCTCAACTGTAAACATGTACTTATAACGTTCATCCTTCAAAACCTCTTTATTGATTTTAACTTCGGAAAGCATGATTCGTGTCATTTCCAGACAGGCAATCATTTTATCGAAAGCTGGCATAAAGAACTCTTTTGTTAGCTGATAATCTCTATGATATCCCGAAGGAAGATTTGACGTTACTGCCTGAATTTGTGCCGGCAACATCTGCAAAGCATTTGCATGAGCCCGAATCAACTCAAAAACATCAGGATTCTTTTTGTGAGGCATAATGCTGCTTCCTGTTGTTAATTCATCAGGAAAACTTAAAAAATTGAAATTCTGACTGTTATACAAACAGGCATCCATAGCTAATTTTCCGATTGTCATGGCCATGCTTGCCAAGGCAGAAAGAACGGTAAACTCCATTTTGCCACGCCCCATTTGTGCATAAACTACATTATAACTTAAATCTCTAAAACCTAGTAGGTCAGTAGTCATTTGTCTGTTTAACGGGAATGATGAGCCATAACCGGCACCCGATCCTAATGGGTTCTGATTAACCACTTTGTAGGCAGCCTGCAGCACCATCATGTCATCGGTCAAGCTTTCGGCATAAGCACCAAACCATAAGCCGAACGAGGATGGCATAGCCACCTGTAAATGTGTGTATCCAGGAATTAATACATCCTTATTCTCATTACTCTTTGCAATCAACTCATCAAAAAGCAATCTTCCTTCCCGAACAATTTCTTCCAGTTTGTTTCTTGTAAATAGCTTTAAATCCAAAAGAACCTGATCGTTTCTTGATCGTCCGCTGTGAATCTTTTTTCCAATATCACCTAAAGCTAAAGTAAGCTGATATTCAATTTGAGAATGAACATCCTCAGTGCCATCATCAATCACAAAATCATTATTTTTTATCGAGGAATAAATTTTCCGTAATTCTTCCTGAATCAATTTTAATTCTGTTTTTTCCAATAATCCGATGGATTCGAGCATTTCAATGTGTGCAAGCGATCCCAGCACATCAAACGCGGCAAGCTGCAAGTCCAATTCGCGATCCATTCCAACAGTGAATTGTTCAATTTTTTTATCAACTTTTACGCCTTTATCCCAAAGTTTCATAGTAATTCTCTTTAAAGTTAGGTGTTAGTGTATATTATTGCTTAATCCGTTTTATTTTTCAACAAGTGATTTCCGGTTATATTTTCAAACCGTTCAACAAGTTATAATATTTTTCAATTCCTTTTTCAATTTCATCCATGTAGATGAACTCGTCAGCGGTATGAGATCTGGCCGAATCTCCGGGACCCAATTTTAAAGTTGGAAATCCCTTCATAATTGCCTGATCGGATGTGGTTGGAGAACCGTAATACTTCATTCCTAAGTTCAATCCTGTCTGAATTAACGGGTGCTCCAATGGTATTCCTGAAGAATTCATTCTAAAGGACCGGGCTGTAACATTACTTTCCAACTTTTCTTTGATGATTGCAAATGCTTTTTCGTTAGAATAATGCTCATTCGTGCGGACATCCACTACAAATTTGCATGATGATGGAATTACATTGTGCTGTTTCCCTGCATTAATTTGCGTTACAGTCATTTTCACTGCTCCCAGCATCTCAGATTCCAAAGCAAATTTATAAGAATGAAGCCATTCTATATCTCTCATTGCAATAGTTATTGCGTTGACACCCTCGTTACGGGCTGCATGTCCGGGAACACCGATAGCATCACAATCCAGCACCATCAAGCCTTTTTCAGCGATGGCCATTTCCATAAGTGTCGGCTCACCTACAATTCCAACATCAATTCGTCCTATTTCATCCTGTATCAGCTCAAAACCTCCGGTTCCTGATATTTCCTCTTCGGCAGAAGCTGCAAAAACACGGTTGTAATCTTGATCGGTGCCTTCCAAGGCTAAAAATGATGCAAATAAAGAAACCAAACAGCCGCCCGCATCATTGCTGCCCAATCCGTACAATTTGCCCTCGGACACTTCCGGATTGAAAGGATCTTTTGTATACTTTTCAGAAGGTTTTACGGTGTCTAAATGAGAATTCAGCAACAAAACCGGCTTTTTATCATCAAAATCCTTATTGAAAGCCCATACATTATTTCCTTTGCGGTGTACCTGATATCCAAAGTCAGTTAGTTTCTGTTCCATTACATCGGCAGCTTGATTTTCCTGTTTGCTGTATGATTGAATAGAAATCAATTGCTTAAGAGTGGTCAAGGCTATTTCGGTATACTTTTTTAAATCCATAAGCTAAGAATTAACAATTTGTGTTCCTGAGGAATGATTTGTCTCCATTGAAACAAAATTCCCGATTACGACCTCTTCCACTCCTTTTGATAAGGCATAAAATGCATTTTGTGTTTTGGGCAGCATTCCTGTGTTTATCTTGCCCGATTTCACCATTTCAGAGCATTTTACTTTAGAAAGAACAGGCATTACACTGCTGTCATCCTCCGCATTCATTAATACTCCAAGTTTTTCGAAACTATAAATCAATTTCACCTTATAGAAACGACTTAAAGCAACGGCTACTTCTGTTGCCACCGTATCAGCATTGGTGTTGAATAATTGTCCCTTGCCATCATGAGTAATTGGGGCAATAACCAAAACCGAATTGCATTCAATTTGCTTGCATAAAGCCAGGGTATTCACTGCTGTAACATCACCAACAAAACCAAAATCGACCTTTGTATTGCTTCTTTTCTCAGCTCTTATAAGATCTAAATCGGCACCACACATCCCCATCGCATTTACTCCACGAGCTTGTAAAGCAGCAACAATGTTCTTATTAATTAATCCGGCATAAACCATGGTAACCAACTTCAGGTTTTCGGCATCAGTTATGCGTCTTCCATCCACCATTTTGGTTTGAACTCCAAGTTTGCCTGCTAAATCGGATGCTAGTTTTCCACCTCCGTGAACCAAAACAATCTTGCCGTTTAAATTTGAAAATGCATCGAGAAAATCATTTAGTTTTTCGGTATCGTCAATTACGTTACCACCAATTTTTACAACAGTTAAATCTATCATACCATTACAATTTGGGTTAGTTTTTGAAATGCTTGAATGAATTGATCCACCTCTTTTTTGGTAATTGAAAGTGGCGGCAGTAAACGAAGTGTTGTACTACCTGATGATCCTGTGAAAATTCCATATTCCTCAAGAAGCTGTTTCCTGATTTTAGGCATATTCTCAAGATCAATACCAATCATTAATCCTTTCCCCCTTATTGCTTTTATTGCCTTATTATCTTTTAATTCAGAGATTAAATAATCTCCCAATTTGTTTGCATTATCGATTAACTGTTCCTCTTCAATTGACTCTAATACAGCCATTCCCGCAGCACATGCCAAATGATTTCCACCAAAGGTTGTTCCTAACATTCCGCTCCATGCTTTTATTTCAGGTGAGATAATTACTCCGGCAATTGGAAATCCATTTCCCATTCCTTTCGCAGTAGTTATAATATCTGCCTTAATACCAGCATGCTGATGTGCGAAAAATTTCCCTGTTCTTCCATAACCCGACTGAATCTCATCCAAAATAAGCATTGCTTTGTGAGCTTTGCACAAGCTTTCGGCAGACTTCAAGAAATCAGCCGAAGGTTCTACAACACCGTTCACACCTTGTATTCCTTCGATAATCACTGCGGCAACGTCATTTTTCCCAAGAGCTTTTTCAAGTGCAGGAATGTCATTCATCTCTATAAAAACAACGTCGTGTTTTACATTAAATTCTGATGATAAAACAGGATTATCGGTAATTGCCAAAGCACCACTGCTTCTTCCGTGAAAAGCTCCTTTAATTGCAACAATTTTCGATTTGCCAGTGTGAAAAGATGCCACTTTTAGAGCATTTTCATTGGCTTCGGCTCCTGAGTTACACAAGAATAAGTTGTAATCATCGTATCCTGAAAGTGTCCCCAATTTATTAGCCAATTTCTCCTGCATATCATTTCTTACTGCATTCGAATAAAAGCCTAAACAATGAAGTTGGTGCTCCATTCTGAAAATATAGTGAGGATGACTGTGACCAATTGAAATCACACCATGTCCACCATAAAAATCTAAGTATTTATTTCCTTTATCGTCAGATATGCTTGATCCTTTCCCATTAACGAGGTTTATATCGTAACAATTATATACGTTAAATAATTCCATTTCTTTCTTTTTTTAAAATCCAACCGGCTTTAAGCCCAATCCCAATATTTCCGGCATTCCAAATAATAAATTCATATTCTGAACTGCCTGACCAGAAGCCCCTTTCAATAAATTATCAATCACTGAAATAATCATCAGTTTGCTGCCATGTTTTTCAAGATACAATACACATTTATTTGTGTTTACAACTTGCTTTACATCGGGCGATATATTTGATATTGAAACGAATGGATGATTTTTATAATATATTTTGTACTTCTCAACAGCTTCTTCTGCAGACCAATCACAATCGGTATAGATTGTGGCCATTATTCCCCGGCTAAAGTTTCCTCTAACGGGAATAAAATTGATTTCTCTATCGAAATTGGGTTGAAGTTGCAAAACCGTTTCTGTTATCTCAGCCAAATGCTGATGAGTAAATGCTTTGTATACCGAAACATTGTTGTTTTTCCAGCTAAAATGTGAAGTTGATGTTGGATTCTGACCAGCACCAGTTGATCCTGTTATTGCAGTAATATGAACCTCCTCCTTCAATTTATTTTCTTTAGCTAAAGGCAATAATCCCAATTCAATGCAGGTAGCAAAACATCCCGGATTGGCTATTTTATCAGCATTTACAATTTTATCTTTATTAATTTCCGGTAATCCGTAAACAAAACCTTTTTCATTTGCTTTTGGTCTGAAATCAGTACTTAAATCGATAATTTTTACAGTCTCAGGCAAATTATTCTCTTCCAAAAACAATTTGGTCTTCCCATGTCCCGAACAGATAAACAAAACATCAATTGCCTTATAATCAGCTTCGGAAAATGACAAATCAGTATCCCCTAACAAATCCCTATGGACATCCGATACCGGATGTCCCATATGACTTGTACTCTGCACGAAACTGATATTTGCCTGCGGATGCCAAATTAAAATCCGTAACAATTCTCCCGCCGTATATCCTGCTCCTCCTATAATTCCTACATTCACCATAATTACTGCTTATTTACGGTGTAATAAATCTTCAATGAATTAGCCAGAATATTGGTAAATCCTTTTGCATCATCTGCTGTCCATCCTTTACTGCTTTCGCCGTACTGACCAAATAAATCAGTCATTAAGTCGTTGGGTGAAGTAATGCCTTCAACAAAGAAATGTTTTGGATTCAAATTTAAAATAACTGTTCCTGTTACCTTTTTTTGAGTGTCAAGAAGGAAAGTCTCCATGTTTCTCATTACCGGCTCTAAGTACTGAGCTTCGTGTAACAACATTCCATAGAAATTTGCAATTTGCTCTTTCCAGTGCATTTGCCATTTGGTAAGCGTGTGCTTTTCAAGAGTTTGATGAGCTTTAATAATCATTAAAGGCGCAGCAGCTTCAAATGCAACCCTTCCTTTTGTTCCAATAATTGTGTCACCAATGTGCATGTCTCTTCCAATGCCAAATTGAGAACCAATTGCTTCAATTTTTTTAATTGCATCCAAAGGATGTTGTACTTTTTCTCCATTCACACTAACCAATTCTCCCTTTTCGAATCCTATGGTCAGCTTTTCCGATTCGGTTTTAACAACCTGTTTTGGATAGGCATCTTCCGGAAGAGGTTGATCTGAAGTTAAAGTTTCTTTTCCACCGATACTTGTTCCCCAGATTCCTGCATTAATGGAATATTTCATTTTTTCGAAATTGGCCGAAATACCATTTTCTTTCAGGTAATTGATTTCTGTCTCCCTGCTTAATTGCATATCTCTGGTTGGAGTAATGATTTCGGCATTGGGAGCCATTATTTTAAAAATAAGATCAAATCTTATCTGATCGTTACCAGCTCCGGTACTTCCGTGAGCGATATAATCAGCATCAATGGAATGGGCATATTGAGCAATTGCCATGGCTTGAAATGCTCTTTCTGAGCTTACCGACAATGGGTAGGTGTTGTTTTTTAAAACATTTCCCATTATCATGTATTTAATGCATTTATCGTAGTATTCTTCGGTAATATCAAGTGAGGCGTGCTGAACAACTCCCAGTTGTTTTGTCCTGTTCTCTATATCAGCTAATTCTTCCTTGCTGAAACCACCTGTATTACCCAATACTGTGTACACATCCATGTTTAACTCCTTAGACAAATAAAGTGCACAGTATGTTGTATCTAAACCTCCGCTATATGCTAATACTACTTTTTTCTTAGTTGATGTCATTATATTGTTATTTGTAGATTTTCAAAATCTTGTTGATAAATTGATGAAATTGCTTTCTTTTCAGAATAATTACTTTTTATCCTTTCTATTGGGATCATACAGCATACCTGTACACAAACACATTTTCCGATTGGTTCGCTGCAATATGTCGTAATTCACACAACCACTGCATCCTTTCCAAAATGTATCATCTGTAGTTAGCTCCGAAAAGGTAACTGGTCTGTATCCTAATTCTGAATTGATTTTCATTACAGGAAGACTGGTGGTGAGTCCAAATATTTTGGCTTCAGGATAACGTTTTTGCGATAGCTCGAATGCCTTGGCTTTAATCATTTTAGCCAAACCTACAGCTCTGTAATCAGGATCAACTATTAGTCCCGAATTAGCTACATACTTACCATGTTCCCAGGTTTCTATATAACAGAAACCAATAACTTTATCCTGATCAAAGGCGATAATTGCCTTTCCTTCCTGAATTTTTTGTACGATGTACAAAGCTTCTCTTTTAGCAATTCCGGTGCCGCGGATTTTCGCAGCACTTTCAATCATATCACAAATTTCCTGGGCATATTCGTAATGCCTTAAACCTGCTATAATGACACTTAATTTTTGCTCAATTTCCATTGAAGTATCTATCATTTTATTTTAAATAATCTAAATTTCCCAAAAAAGTGCTACTGCTGTTAAGCACAACCACCTGTTATTTAATTCTACAAAAAAATCCGCTCTTGCGGTCTGATTGTTTTGTTCCCGAAAACAGCGTCTTCGATAGTCTAAGGAGTTGAAAAAATTCATTTTTTTATTTTTAATTAATACAAAAAAAGCTTACCGTCCGAAAACAGTAAGCTTGTTAATTATGATATTTCAATAACAGAAACAGCAAGCTCATCCGTTCCCCCTGGGTAACAGTTACTACGCAAATGGCGTCGGCTTTGAGTATAGATGATTTGCTTCATTTCTATTTGTGATTATATAGTTTCAAAAAAAAGGCTTACCGGTAAAAACGGTAAGCCTTTTATATATTGCTGTTAATCATTGATTACAAGACAATACGACACCAACCGCTTTTCCTAAAGGAGCGCTCTGTCTTCGTCGTTGTATGTTGTAAAATAAAATCATTTGATGTTTTTTTCTGTTGTTTCAAGTTCAAAAAAAATGCTTCCCGATATGGAAAGCTTGGAAAATTAAATATGCCAGAGCTTATACCTTATTGTTTGGATAAAGATCTAATAAAGCGTCGTCGAATAATTTGTAAATTTTCCATACCTGTTCTTATTTGTTGCCTACAAAGATAAATGCAAAAAACAGTAATATCCTAATAAAACCATCTTTTTTTTAGTTCATCCTTATTTAAAACCTTTGCGTATAAATTTCATGGTGTTTTTTAATGAAATACCATCAACAATCAGCACTCATCTTTCTGAAATTTCATGTTTTTTTGTAAGGATAACGAATGGAATTCAATCAAACAATTTAGATGAAACCATATCTTTTAGTCTAAATAATAGTGCATTATAGTTTTTTAACAGTTCTAAATTCATTTTTTTAGCAACCATTTATAAATTGCGCCGTAGAATTGCATTAGTATCTAAATTTAAAAAGATTTGAAATTATCATGGAGTTAAAAAAAATTGTTGGATTTGTGTTGTTGGGCTTAGCTGTTGTTACTTTCTTCCTTTATCTCTCCTTACCTTTTATTCTATCGGGTTCTAATAAAATCATTCTGCTAACGGCATCCGTTTATCTTCTGAATAAAGTTTTCTTTTATTCTTCAATTTATATTTTAGGGAAACAATTCATTTCCAAATTTGGAAAATATTTACCCAAATGGATTGAAAGACGATTGTTAAAATTATTAAAAGTTCAACCTGTTGTTGAAACAAACAATTAGCAATCTTCTTTGCAACACTAAACATAAATTTTAAAAGACAATTCCTTCGCATTCTTTGCAGATAAATGCCTCTTATTTTCATAAATGCCTGAATATCACGCAAACCTTTGCAATGATAATTATCATGTTTTTTTCACTTTTCAAACGTTTCCGCTAATATACTTAACAATAATAATTGCATATGTAGATTTAATTGTGTTATATTTGCTCAACGGATTAGACAAGCAAAAAATTGATCACCTCCATCTTTGGGTGTTTCTTGAATTAAGGCAACGACTCTCGGATTTATAAAAGTCGTTACTAAATGATATGGAATGGGGATTTCTATTCATTTCTTAAGGTCCTTAAGTTTAAAAGATAAAATCATTTCCTGGCTTCGCACTAAAAATTGCCTATGCGAAACCTTAGACCAAAACAGCAGGGTCTTTACGACCCTCAGAACGAACATGACAATTGTGGGATTGGCTTTGTAGCCAACATTAAAGGAAAAAAATCTTTCGAGATTATTACCCGTGGACTGGAGGTGCTTTGTAATATGGAACACCGGGGCGCGCGTGGTGCTGATAATGTAAGTGGTGATGGTGCCGGTATTTTAATGCAATTGCCTCACAGTTTCTACAAAAAAATTGGAATCAAGCTTCCTTTAGCAGGAAGATATGGTACCGGTTTAATTTTCTTACCAAAAGACGAAACCGAAGAAAAGTTCTGTCTTGAAGTTCTTATTCAGATTCTGGAAGAAGAAGGATTGGAATTTCTTCAATTACGTGATGTCCCAACGGACACCAATGCAATTGGTGAAATTGCAAGACAATCGGAACCAGTGATCAAACAAATCTTTGTTGGTGGAAATTACGAACAGGATGAATTGGAACGACGACTCTATTTAGCTAGAAAACAAGCTGAAAGTTATATTCGCGCAACTAAAATGAAGGAAAAGGAGATGTTTTACATTCCTAGTCTTTCGTCTAAAGTTTTGGTTTATAAGGGAATGTTTGCAAGCGACCAACTGGGGAAATACTATAGTGATCTTCAGGATTCCCGTATGGAAAGCGCTATTGCAATGGTTCACTCACGTTTTAGTACCAACACATTCCCTTCCTGGGATTTAGCTCAGCCATTTCGTATTGTAGCTCACAATGGTGAAATCAATACAATAAAAGGAAACCGTTTGTGGATGCAAGCCCGTGAATCTCTTTTAAAATCGGAGATGTTTGGTGATGACATCAAAAAACTATTCCCGGTTGTTGAACCAAACAAGAGTGATTCTGCCTCTTTTGATAATGTGCTTGAATTTTTATTCTTAACTGGAAGAAGTCTGCCGCATGCCTTGAGTATGATGGTGCCGGAATCGTGGAATGAAAAAAATCCTATCCCCGATAGTCTAAAAGCATTTTACGAATATCATTCCACTTTTATGGAGCCTTGGGATGGACCAGCTTCCTTGGTATTTTCTGATGGCCGTTATATTGGCGGCACATTGGATAGAAACGGATTGCGCCCTTCCCGATATGTAATTACTCAGGATGACATGATTGTAATGGGTTCTGAAGTGGGTATTCAACAATTTAAAGCCGAAGAAATTAAAGAAAAGGGTCGTCTAAGACCAGGTAAGCTATTGCTTGTTGATACTCAGTTAGGAATCATCATTCCTGACCAAGAGGTAAAATCACAACTGACTTATCGTAATCCTTATCAAAACTGGCTAAAAGAGAATCGTTTGGATTTAAAGGCTATTCCTGTTGAAAAAAGGGTTCCTTCAGATATTGGAGATCATTTTAACATTTGCCAGAAGACCTTTAACTATTGCAAAGAAGATTTTGAAAGAGTTCTTCTGCCCATGGCAACGGGCGCACAAGAGCCTGTGGGATCGATGGGTAACGATGCTCCGATACCAGTGTTGTCGCCAAAATCGCAATTGTTTTTCAATTACTTCCGTCAATTATTTGCCCAGGTAACCAATCCTCCAATTGATTCAATTCGGGAGAATCTGGTGATGGATCTGACCAATTATATAGGATCAGTTCAGAAAAATCTATTGGATGAAACAGCTCAGCATTGTAAGTTAATTCGATTCAAAAGTCCGTTAATTACTAATACTGATCTTGGCAAGATAAAGAAACTTAAGCATGAAGAGTTCAGACATCAATCCATTGATATACTGTTTAAAGCATCTCAAAATGGTGCTGGCTTGGAAAGTGCTCTGGATTCTATTTGTCTGTTAGCCGAAAAAGCTGTTGATGAACAGAAAAATTACATTATTCTTACGGATCGGAATATGTCCGAATCAATGGCTCCAATTCCTGTTCTTTTAGCTGTAGCAGCGGTTCATCATCATCTTATAAAAAAGAGAAAGAGGATGCAGATTGGTCTCGTTGTGGAAACGGGTGAGGCTCGTGAAGTAAATCATATTGCCTTACTGATTGCATACGGGGCTAGTGTTATTAATCCATACATGAGTTATGCGGTTATTGACAAATTGGTGAAAGATGGAAGAACCAGTCTTGAATATAAAACGGCTCGTAAAAACTATATAAAAGCCGTTGATAAGGGATTGCTAAAGGTGATGTCTAAAATGGGAATATCAACCATTGGCAGTTATCTTGGTGCCCAAATTTACGAGGCTTTAGGTGTAAGCAAGGATGTTATTGACAAATACTTCACTGGTACAATTTCCAGAATTGAGGGAATTGGATTAAAAGAGATTTCAGAAGAAATTCTTTGTCATCACAAGAAAGCTTATTCAGAAGAGGATCCTTTCGATAATCAGGATTTGCTTACGAATAATGGAAATATTCACTACAGAAAAAATGGTGAGCCTCATAGCTGGAACCCTGAAACAATAGGATTGCTGCAATGGGCAACCAGAACAAATGATTTCAAAAAATTTAAGGAATACAGCACAATTGTAAATAAGGAAACTGCTTCTCCCAATTTTTTAAGAGGTTTCTTTGATTATAAAAAGAATCCTATTGATATCAATGAAGTAGAACCGGTTGAAAACATCATGAAAAGATTTTGTACTGGTGCCATGTCTTATGGTTCCATTTCAAAAGAGGCTCATGAAGCTCTGGCTATTGCCATGAATAAAATTGGCGGCAGAAGTAATACCGGTGAAGGTGGAGAAAGTTCAAAACGCTTTTATTCAAGTGCAAGAAGTTCAATTAAGCAAATTGCTTCAGGTCGATTTGGTGTAAATGCTGAATATCTTGTAAATGCTGATGAACTGCAAATTAAGGTAGCTCAAGGTGCAAAACCGGGAGAAGGAGGTCAATTGCCTGGATTTAAGGTTGATAACATCATAGCTAAGCTTAGAAATTCTACTCCGGGGATTACACTGATCTCTCCTCCTCCACATCATGACATTTATTCAATTGAAGATTTAGCACAATTAATTTTCGATCTGAAAAATATAAATCCAACAGCTTGTGTAAGTGTGAAGTTGGTTTCAGAAAATGGTGTTGGAACTGTTGCTGCGGGTGTTGCCAAAGCAAACGCTGATCTTATTGTGATTGCTGGTTGCGAAGGCGGAACAGGCGCAAGTCCGTTGAGTTCAATTAAACATACAGGATTACCTGTTGAACTTGGATTAGCAGAGGCGCAGCAAACACTTGTAATGAACGACTTGCGTGGTCGTATCAAATTACAAACCGATGGACAATTAAAAACCGGAAGAGATATTATTTCAATGGCCTTGCTTGGAGCTGAGGAGTTTGGATTTGCTACAAGTGCCTTGGTTGTGTTGGGGTGTGTAATGATGCGTAAATGTCACCTAAACACATGTCCTGTTGGTATCGCAACTCAAAACAAGGAGCTTAGAGAAAAATTCCTTGGTCGTTCAGAATGGCTGATTAACTATTTTACTTTCTTAGGAGAAGAGTGTCGTGAATTGATGGCAGAACTTGGAATTCGAAAATTTGATGATTTGGTCGGTCGATCTGATTTACTGGAAAAACGCAAAAACATCGAAAATTGGAAAGCAAAAACAGTTAGTATAGACAACTTAATTCATCTTCCAAATACTGATGGACACACCATATGTGGTGCAAACGCTAAAATAAAATCCATTGGTGAGGTTCTTGATCATGAGCTGATTAAACAATCTGCGAAAGCGTTACATGATGGAGAAAAAGTTTGGATTGATCAGAAAATCAACAATACAGACAGAACCACAGGAGCTATGCTTTCGGGTAAAGTTGCTTTACTAAAACCAAAAAGAGTTTTAGACGAGGATACCATTCATTGCATATTTAGAGGATCTGCAGGACAAAGTTTTGGAGCTTTTCTTGAACAGGGAATTACTTTCCGTTTGGTTGGTGACTCTAATGACTATTTTGGAAAGAGCTTATCAGGAGGAAAGCTGGTTGTTTATCCTTCGGAGAAAAGCAAATTTAAACCTGAAGAACAAATTATTATTGGAAATACTGCACTTTATGGTGCAACCAGCGGATCGGCATATATAAGAGGAATGGCGGGAGAACGTTTTTGTGTTCGTAATTCCGGTGGAATAGCTGTTGTTGAAGGTGTTGGTGATCATGGTTGTGAATACATGACCGGAGGTAGAGTTGTAATTCTAGGTAAAACAGGCAGAAACTTTGCGGCTGGTATGAGTGGTGGAATTGCTTACGTTCTTAATATGGAAGGACGATTGGATTATTTCTGCAATAAAAGTCTTGTTTCACTTGAACCGGTCGAAAATATGCAGGATATTCATGAGCTTCAGGGAATGATCCACGAGCATTTGTTATTAACACAGAGTAGTGTCGCTTCTAAAGTACTTACTCATTGGGAAGAATATCTACCACATTTTGTGAAAGTTATTCCTTATGAGTATAAAAAAGTTCTTGAGGAGAAAAAACTGAAGAAGATTCACCGAAAGTTAAAAGCGGCTCAATCGCAAACAGAAGTTCACGAGTAATTAAATTTTATGGAAAGGTGAAAACAGGATTCGATCCTTTCCTTTAATTACTGCACTATTCATTAACAAACAGAACGATTATGGGAAATCCGAAAGGTTTTTTAGAAATAAAAAGAAAAGAAGCCGGCTACCGTCCGGTAAGAGATAGAATTGGGGATTTTGGAGAGGTTGAACAAACATTGAATCTTGATGACAGAATAGATCAAGCAGCCAGATGTATGGATTGCGGTGTTCCTTTCTGTCACTGGGCCTGTCCTACAGCCAGCAAAATTCCCGAATGGCAGGATGCTGTTTACAGAGAAAATTGGGAGGAAGCAAGCCAAATTTTACATTCAACGAACAGCTTTCCCGAATTTACAGGAAGAATTTGTCCGGCTCCATGCGAGAAATCTTGCGTGCTGGCGTTGCAGAAATCGCCTGTAACTATACGCGAAAATGAGGCCGCTGTTATCGAAAAAGCTTTTGAGTACGGCTATATCAAGGCCCGGCCTCCTAAAAAGCGTACAGGTAAAAGAATCGCTGTAATTGGGTCAGGACCAGCAGGATTATCTGTTGCAGATCTGCTAAACAGAGCTGGTCATAATGTGACTGTATTTGAAAAAGATGATGCGATTGGTGGATTGCTTCGTTACGGAATACCTGATTTTAAATTGGATAAAGGCGTTATTGATCGACGTTTGGAACTTTTTGTTGAGGAAGGTATCGAATTTAAAACCAATCAGGATGTAGGTGGAAATGTTTCATTTACTGAATTGGAAGCGGAATATGATGCCATTTGCCTGGCAATTGGTGCAATGAAACCCCGTGATTTGCCAATTAAGGGCCGTGAACTGGAAGGTGTACATTTCGCTATGGATTTTCTTAAGCAACAAAATAAACTGATACGTGGCGACGAATTCACCAAGCAGGAAAGAATATCTGCTAAAGGTAAAAACGTTGTTGTTATTGGAGGTGGCGATACTGGTTCCGATTGTGTTGGGACTTCAATTCGTCAAAAGGCAAAATCTGTTTTGCAGATAGAATTGCTGCCAAAACCACCTGAAGAAAGAAAAGAGACCAATCCTTGGCCTTACTGGCCGGAAACTTTAAGAACTTCCAGTTCTCACCTTGAGGGTTGTGAGAGAAGATGGTCTCTTAGTTCTAAAGAGATTTTAGGTGAAGATGGCAGCGTGAAAAAACTTACTATCACACAAATTGAATGGACTAAGGATGAAAAGGGCCAATTCAAAATGAATGAAGTTCCAGGAACTGAAGAAACCATTGATGCTGATTTAATATTATTAGCCATGGGATTTGTTCATCCTGTGCATGAGGGATTAGTTAATGAATTAGGACTTGAATTGGATAGCAGAGGAAATATTAAAACTGATGCGAAAGGTCAAACATCAAATTCGAAAATCTTCTGCTCAGGCGATGCAACATCCGGTGCAAGCCTGGTTGTTCGTGCATTGGATCATGGACGCAAAACAGCTCACGCAATTCACAAATACTTAGGGACTTAAAAAATGCAATAAGTTACACTAAACATAGGCAGTTAAGTGGTTAGAACCGATAGTTTAATCTCGACAAAGATAGCTGTCGGTTCTTTGTATATAAACAAATAAGGAATGCTCAAAATGAACATTCCTTATCTTGCTCTTAATAAAATCCAATTCACTTCCGCAATTTACAACCACACAAATTACGAATACTTTCCAGATTTTATCATTATTAAAGTTGACTCAACCTTTAAAACAAAATCAACTTAAAATTTTTAGAAGTAGCTGTCTTTAGAAATATAAAGACAGCTAAAATATTTTAATTATGGATTTAAACTGGAATTAGTTTGATCTACTGTTGCACTATTTCCAATACCATACTGCATTACTACACTTGAATGTCCATAACCTGACTGATATACATCAGCAGTATTGCCTGATCCATCCTGCGCAATTCCAGAATAATTGTAATCTCCAACCTGAGTAACTATTGCAAAATTATAGTCTCCGTTGTATTGAAGAACAACAGATTCGTTTAATTCACCATCCTGGAAAACATCAGCAACAGAATTTGTTACATTTTCTTGTAGGATACCTGAATAGTTACCATAACCATATTGCTCTATAATTGCAAGGTTTCCACCGCCACCAAACTGATAAGTTTCGGTATAATTCATTGTTCCATCCTGTAATACTGAAATAGTGTTGTTCTCACCACCAACTTGTTCAGTATATGAATAATTTCCATCGCCAATCTGGTAAACTTCTGCCAAATTTCCTTCGCCGCGAATTTGTTTCATCATTACAGTATTTCCATCGCCTGCCTGCTCTGCGTATGCTTCGTTATCAAAACCTTTTCTTTGAATAGCTGTGGCTTTATTGAAATCACCATTTTGAACCAAACCGGCCCAATTAGATTCTCCCTTAATCTGTTTAATAGAAGCATCATTAGCATAACCAATCTGTGCGATACCTGCATAGTTATCGTCTCCTTTTACCTGTGTAATTTTACCGTAGTTCCAGTCTCCTAACTGACCAACATAAGCACGATTCATAACACCGCCATACTGATTTACTACTGCAGTATTACTATTCTCATATTGTTCAACTTCGATAGAATTGCCTTCGCCACCCATTTGAGTTGTAAATGCCCAATTATCTTCACCTTCTTGTGTAACGTAAGAAGAATTACCAATTCCATTAGCCTGATATACATCGGCTAAATTAAAGGATCCTGTTTGAATAACACCAGCCCAATTACTCTCATTACCATATTGACGTATTCTTGCTTGATTTGCAAAACCATCTTGAATAATGCCGGCAAAATCAAGAGAACCATTAGCCTGATCAACTTTAGCCCAATTAGAATCTCCAAATTGATTTATTAAAGCCTCTGACCATAAATTGTTCACTTGCTCAACATACGAGATGTTAAAATTACCATCTTGAAGTACATTTGCAATATCCCACACACTACTTTGATATACAGAAGAGAAATTCAAGAATCCGTATTGCTCAACGTAAGCTTCTACCCAAACACTATTAATCTGATTAATAAAAGAAGAATTTAAATCGCCTAACTGAGTAGCTGAAGCAATATTTAATTCTCCGGATTGATTTATTTGACTGTAATTCCAAACACCTACCTGATCAACTGTTGCTTCTTGATCTGTTCCAAATTGTTGTATTTCAGAAACATTTTGTTGAGCAAAAGATGCTGCTGCAGTAAAAACTACAGCGACCATAATTAACATTACTTTTTTCATTGTTGAATTTTTTAAGGTTTAAATGAATATTTCGATGAAGTTATCTATTGAATAAATATGGTTGTGGTTTGAAAATATCCAGAACTTCATCAGGTTTATATAGTTTATTCTTTAATCAATTAACACAAAAAATAAATAATTCGTTCTTGCTTCCAATTACACACATTCCAATTAATAGTTGGTATTTTTGCACCTAATAAGTTTTTTACTGACATAGTGGAAATACGATGAATAGCAGTTGCAAAAGAAAAAAAAGAAGGACACGCTGTTTTGTCTCTTTGAATTAGAGATGGCATTATATAATATAAATGAATACCACAATTGACAAGGAATAATATCAAAAAATTATGTACGTGATTCACAGTCTAATTTTAAGGTTAATTAAAAATTGTTAAATAGAAACAGGGGTTTCTTACTGGTATTGGGACAAATCAAAATTTTAAAATCATAAAATCATAATTACATACCTATCTCCTCTCCCTAATCAACAAAATAAATTTACTGAAGTCATATTACATGAACTAAGACTTTTACATGAAATACCATAAAATAACCACAAAAACAACATTAATGAAGATTAAAATATAAAAGGCACTATAATTAGTTTGTTGTTGTTAATTTTAATTAAACAAATAATTACAATTTTAGATATTCATCATAAGCGGAAAATAAAATTCACTAAAACAATTAGTCTGTTTTGGAAAGTAATAAAACTTCTGTACCTCTTATAAAAGGGATAATTTTATTAGTAAATTTGCATCTAAGCAATAGCTTTTAATTTTTAGTAAAATACATGAGTAAAAAAGACTTAAAAGAATACCTGCAGCAACTGAACAAAAAGCAGCTTCAGGAACAAATTACCGATCTTTATTCCAGATTTAAAGATGTTAAGGAGTTTTACGATTTCGCATTTAATCCCCAGGAGAATAAATTGCTGGAAGAATGTAAATTCAAAATTTCGAAAGAATACTTTCCTTTATCGGGCCGTAAAGCGAAAATGAGACGTTCTGTAGCTCAAAAATTCATTCGCCACTTTAAAAAGCTTGGTGTGGAACCAAACTTGATTGCAGATGTAATGCTTTATCAGATTGAAATAGCAATTACGTACACTTCTGAAAAATACATTAAACAGGAAGCCTTTTATAAGAGCATGCTTAAATCGTTTGCCGAAGCGGTTACATACATCAATGAAAATGCGGTTAGAAATGATTTTAACGAGCGGCTAATTCGAATAGCAGATGATGTGACAGAGCAAAATTGGATTGGTTGGCGGGGATTCGAAAAACTTATAAAATGATCTGTTTTAATTTTAAAGAAATAGCTTGCCTACTCTATTAAGGATTTTCGGCAACCTCCTTTCGTTAGAATTTCTGATTAGACGTTCATGCCAATTATGGCTGCTATGCTTGCAGCAACTACAAGTAATACAACAATGCCAATTAAGCTAATAACTAAACCTGCAATGGCCAATCCTTTACCAACTCCAACTTTATTAGCTTTACTTAATCCGAGAGCACTAAAAATAAGCCCTAACAGCCAAGTAACCCATCCAACAAAAGGAATCCAACCAAAAAGTACGGTAATAAGAGCCAAAACGAAACCCGCAGTTGCCATTCCGTTGCTTTTCTTCTCGACTATTTGAATAACTTGTTCACTCATTATTATTTTGTTTTTTACTACCTACTTCTATTTTAAGGTTAATTCGGCTTATTCCACCTTTAGTTTTATTATTGAAGCAATAATAATTGCACTCATATAATTATTACATAATAAAAGTAGTATTTCATATGATTATAATTTGTTTTCATTTGCCATATAGCCTGTCCCGAACTGGTTTCGGGAGAACTTACCATATAATCATCTCCCTGTGTGTAGAAAGCTTTATACATGGACGTTTCATATGATTATAATTGTATGTTTTTGCCATATGGAACTTACCATGCTGAGATAATCATCCCCCTGTGTGTCAAAACACCTTTGTCATGGACGTTTCATATTGATTAATTAAAACAATATGGTAATAATAATTATTATTACCGATATTATTTGAATAAAGCGGCTGTGCACTAGGTAATTCTTTACTTGCAACCATAAAAAGTTTAATTCTCAGATTGAATTAAGTCAGATAAAACATCTTTGACAGAGCGAATATTTTTAACACTTTCAATGCTTGGGCCTGCGCACCATACATTCTGATAACTTGCTTTAAATGCAGATTTTTTTACTTTACTCATTCCTTGCCAGGCAAGAATCAACTTTGCATATTTTTTAAGAATGGAACTATTATTAAATAACCACTCCCAAAAGTTTGCTTTGGTCCCAATTTTCTTCACATATGCTGTGTTGATTACTGTGAGTGCTGAGCCGGTTAATTTTGTTGATTTTACAATATCTTTTGAGCCGTATTGAATCATTGCCTGCTTGTACTCCTTAGAGACATCAGATTCGTGAGTGGCAATAAAAATAGTTCCAACAGAAACACCGGATGCCCCCCACTCCATCATTTGTTTCACATCCGAATTATTACGAATTCCGCCCGCAGATACAATTGGTAAGTTTGTAGACTGAAATAATTGAGAAATTAATTCTTTTGCCGGTAAATGACCGCAGTGTCCGCCAGCCTGCGAGTTGACAGCAATAATTGCATCCGCGCCCAATTGCTCTACTTTTTGAGCGTATTCCACATCCGTAACATCACAAAAAACTTTAATCCCTAAAGGTTTACACGATGCAATAACATCTTTAGGATTCCCCAGAGAGGTAATTATAAAATCTACTTTAAGATCAAGCAAAGTTTTTAATTGAGACTTATATTTAAGATTGGATTTATTCACAATTAGATTAAAACCAAATGGTTTTGATGTCGCCCTCCTGATTTCCAATATGGCCTCGTGCAATTCCTTTTCTGTTCGGTAATTAAGAGCAGGAATTGCTGCTGTACAACCACAGCTCAGAGCTGCAACAACCATTTTGGTGTTGGATATTAAAAACATAGGAGCCAGCAGTATTGAATGTTCAATTCCCAGAAGTTGACTTAAAGTGCATCGTTGCTTCATAATAAAATAATTGGTTTGAAGAAGATACAAAGAAAATCCAGAATTGAATATTTAGATTTGGAGCCAAAAAAAGACCGACACTTTCGTATCGATCTTTTTGTGCGGATGAAGGGACTCGAACCCCCACGCCTCTCGGCACTAGATCCTAAGTCTAGCGCGGCTACCAATTACGCCACATCCGCGTTTCATTTGATTGCGATGCAAAGATGGGGATTTTTTCTTATCCTCCAAATCTTTTTGCAAGAAAAAAATCACTGCACCTCTTTATTAATAGGCATTACAGGACTAAACGTTCTGAATTCCAAGTTTATCGGATCCTAAAAAAAAATAAACTTTTTATGAATAATTCGTTGACAAAATAAAAAGAGAAGGCTGAAACATACGCTTCGGCCTTCAAAGAATTAACTAAACTATGAAAAACATTTATTTTGTTGATTGATTACCGAATAATTTTAAAATGAAAAAACCTATCAAACCCGACATAATTGAAGCTATTAACACAGCAATTTTTGCCTGATTTAAAATTAACGAATCAGAAAAGGCAAGTTGCGAGACAAAGAAGGACATGGTAAAACCAATTCCTCCCAAAAAACCAATTCCAATAATTTGTGACCAACATATTTTTTGAGGTTTCTGAGCAATGCTCATTCTTACGCCTAAATAAGAAAACAGAAAAATGCCCAGTGGTTTCCCTATAAACAGACCTAAAATTATACCAAGGGAGATTGGATCAAAAGCTTTGCTCATTAAATCGCCATTTACAATTACACCTGCATTGGAAAAAGCAAATAAGGGAACTATTAAATAGGCTACCCAAGGATGAAATAAATGTTCTAACCTCTGCAATGGCGATATTACCTCAACACAATTAGCTGTTATGGCAGTAATTGAGGCTTGTATATTTTTCTCCTTTGACTTTTTATCTTTAGTAAGAGTAGTTCCCAATTGTTTTAATAGTATGGTATTGGATCGAATGAATTCGAAAACATTTCGGTTCGCCCTGGCGGGTATTGTGAAGGCTAATAAAATACCTGCAAGTGTTGCATGTACGCCCGATTTTAACAAAGCAAACCAAAGCAAAACACCAAGAAATAAAAAAACAGGAATATTTCTGATTTTTAATAAATTGAGACACCATAAAACAGCATATATACCACCGCCGTAAAGAAGATAAACCCAATCTATTTCACTGGTATAATAAAGAGCAATTACAATTACAGCACCTATATCATCAACAATTGCAATTGAGGTTAACAAAAGTTTGAGTGAAGTCGGTATTCTTTTGCCCAGAAGAAGTAATATTCCTAAGGCGAAGGCAATATCTGTTGCCATTGGGATTCCCCAGCCATGTGTTCCTGATCCTGTTTGATTTAAACCAAAATATATTAATGCAGGCACCAACATACCTCCAATAGCTGCAAAAATTGGCAAACTTGCCTTTTTAACTGATGACAGACCTCCTGTAAGCAATTCCCTTTTTATTTCTAATCCAACTACGAAGAAGAAAACTGCCATTAAGCCGTCATTAATCCAGTGTAAAAGAGTCTTATTTAACTCCCAATCACCAAAATTAATACCGAAATATTGTTTCCAGTAAGATAAAAAGGATTCTCCAAATGCGGAATTGGTTAAGCCAATGGCTAGAATGGTAAAAAACATCAATACAATTCCTCCAAATGATTCCAGCCTTACAAATTCAACCAGAGGATTCTTATTTTTATCAAATATTCTTTTTTCCTTCAAAAATTGTATCATCATTTATTTTTTATTCTCACTCAGCATCAATCCTTACACTACAAATAATAATTAATTAAACACCAAGCATTTATTTGGTTTAATATCCTGCGAAAATAAGCCTGAAAAGAGAATTGAACAATAGGGAAATCCCTACTTCGGAATAAGAGTGGTAATTAAACAAGACACGTGGATTTATGCCGATGTTCATTATCTGCATAAATATTTATTGAAACATGTACATTTGCGGAAAAACAGATTAGAAATTCACAATTTGATGTTTAAAGCTAAAAATCACCAAATTTACAGTATTTAAAACACCTGTCTTTTGAAAAAGGCTGCTCTTATGTTTCTCCACTGTTTTAGGACTAATAAAGATTTTTTCTGCAATTTCTTTATTCCCAAATCCTTTACAAATTAATTCAAGGATTTCTTTCTCCCGATCGGTAAATTCCGGCAATTCCATTTGTTGAACTTTGCGGCTGCGAAGGATATTTAATTTGTCAGAAAGTAATGCGACAATTTCTGCTGAGAAATAATTTCCTCCTGAATATACTTTCAAAATTGCTTTTTCGAACTCCTCAATATCTGCATTCTTCAACATATAAGCTTCCACACCTGCCATTAACATTTGTTCCAGGTAATCATCATCCAGAAAGGTAGTAAGTGCTATGATTTTAAGATCCGGATATTTTTCGAGAGCTCTTTTACTTGCTTCTACACCATCAACATGAGGCATATTTATATCCATGAAAATAATATCAGGAATATTATCCTCAAGTACCTTTAATAATTCTAAACCATTTGAGGCTTCGCAAATTACATCAACATATGGAAAACTCTGCAGCAAAAGACGAAACCCATCTCTAAATATCTTATGGTCGTCGACCAAAATAACTTTAATTGTTTCCATATAATTTACTTATCAATTCCTAATTTAATTGTGATTGCGAATCCATTCCCCGGGGTAGTATCAATTAAAGAATCACCTCCTATGGATTCAATCCGGTCAATTATATTTAACAAACCCATGCCGTTCTTCTCATGCAATGATAACTTTCTGCTGTCAAAACCCGAACCATTATCCTGATAATGAAGAATAACTTTGGTATTCCCTTTTAGAGTAATGAAGGCTTCTGTTGCATTTGCATGTTTTATGGTGTTATTGATTAACTCACTAATAATACGATAAATAATCACTTCGGTACTCTTATTCATTTCTCCAATAAAATTCTTCGATTCCAGATGGAGTTTAACATTTCCGATACTGTTGACTCGTGCACACAGTCTATCCAATGATTCAACAAGACCATAACGGTTTAAAATTGATGGATTCAGATTATTAATTACTTCAGAAACAGTTTGCAAGGCCTGATTTGATAACAAGGTAATTTGATTTAGTTGACCATGTATCTTCGGATCATCCTTAAATTTTTTCTCCAAAATCTTACTGTAGAGACCCACACTCGATAACATGGCACCTAAACCATCATGAAGATCCATCGCTATTCTCCTACGCTCACTCTGCTCCACTTTCATTGTGTTGTGAAGAAGTACGCGGTTGGTTCTAATCAGTGAATCCATTAATCGAACAATTAAAACCAAACTAATAATCAGTATCGTAAATATGCTGGTAAGAAGAATAAACAGCTCACGTTTTAAACGATAATTATTTTCGCTGATAAAGGCGTGCAAAGTTTTGCCATATTCATCAAACCTTAGCATAAATTCGAGGTATACTCCGGCCAAATTAGAATCGACACTATTCACATCCTTGTTTATCTTAGTGCGTACAATTTCTTTAATCTGATGAATTAAAAGTCTTAGTTCGGAAAGTTGATACAGAAAATGATTTTCCTTATCTAATTTGATTTTTTTAGTCTTCGAAATTATTTGTTCGATATCTGATATATATTTATCGGCTCTATCAAAACGTTCAAAAACAGAACTGTTTGTAATGGTTTTATTACCACTTAAAAGTTCATCCATTTTAATTCTCCCATTGAAAACTTCAATTTCTACTTTCTCCGAGAATTCAACCAGTCGGATATGCTGAGAATCGAGCACAGCACTATTGCTAAAGGTGTAGATGATTCCTCCAAAAGCAAATAAACTAAAGAGTAATAAAACAAATATTACTTTTTGTTTAATGAACAGACTCTTTTTTATTTTCATGTGAGTATAATTTGTTTTCATTTGCCATATGAAACTCCCAAATTACACTCATCATCCTGCATGTAACACTATTGTATAGGGGCGTTTCATTCCAAAAACGTTTTAGGTACCATTCTGCAAAGTGTAACAAATTTACAAATAATCTGCAAAGCTTTTACTTTCGAGGTTTTGTTGACTGAGTTTTGCCAAATAGAATTTCAAAAATTACAATCCATACCAACGAAAACATCATACACCAACTGTTTTTAATTCTTATTGCGACTATTCTAAAACTATTTATTTATAATTGTTAAATCAAATAGGGAAAGCCTGCACACCCTAACTATTTGATTTTATTATCTATGATTTATTAACTCCTCCAAATTTAAGGGCTGTTACTCAGGTGTTAATTGCTCACTTTATACTTAATTGGACTGTAGTTGCCAGCCCCCAGTAAATTGGCAAAGAAACAATTCTGATCAATCCCCAGACACAATACAGGAACCGATGAACTATGCAAAAAACCGGTAACCAATTTTGCTCCTTGCCCACCACTAAAAATCATTTCCTGATGCCCTTGAACCATAACCAGATCGGCCGATTGTTTTTTTGCTCCCAATAGAAGTGCATTCAATCTGGTTTCTTCCTCTCTCTCTACAATAGTTACTTTGCAGTTCACTCCTGCCCTTACTATGAGTTCTTTCATGATATGAGCCTTTTTAAAGGCAAGGCTTCGTTCCAATTTAATTTTAACCTGCAAGGCAGTGAGTAAATGAATTCTCGCATTTAGTAAGTTTCCCATAAAAATAGACCATTCCAGTAAATCTCCTGATCTCCTTGAAACATCTACAGGTACTAAAATGTCTCTAATACCTCTATTCGTCCATCGGCTTTCCACCGCTAAAACAGGACAAATTGAATCATCAATAAGTCTATCAGCACTGTGTTTCTTAAATTTATCGATTAAGGCATTGCTCTTTTTAGTTTTATTAATAATTATCAGGTCAAAGTTTTCATCTCTTGCTATTTCTGCTGTTTTTAAAATATGCGATCCAATTTCCACCCTTAATTCTATATTTTCAGGTATTCTGCCTTTAAAATGAATTTTTACAAATCGAACCAAACGAACCATGGCTCTTGCCTGCAAACTCCTAACTATATCCGATTGAACAACATTCCCAAATCGTGAACCAGATGAAACGACATGAAGTAATGTAATTTTAGCAGATAATATTCTTCTAAAAAACAATGCTTGTTTAAAGGCATTTTCTCCATCTCCAGCTAAGCTTACCGGCACAAGTATCTTGTTTATTTTCAGTACTTTCATGGTAATTTATTTAGTGATGGCCAATAATTATCCCTTTACTTCTTACCAACCACAAATCCAGGCAGGATTTTAAGCTTCTGGTAAACTTTCTATATCGATTCTGATCAAAAATCATGATCCTTTGCCCTTTCTCTGCTGCAAAATCATTAAATTCTTCCTGACCATTGCCTTTTCCCGCCTCCAAAAATAACAAACGGGCATTCCTGCAATTATCTCTGTAGATTATTTTCTGTTTTTCAGTTGACTCTCGTGATTGTTCTGAGGAATTAAGGCATACCCGAAAGAAAGATTTGCCCTCTGCGGTAATATTACTGAGAGCTTCAAGAACCTGCTGAGAAGGATTATTTGTATCGGATAATACAAAACCATCTGATCTAAATCCAATTCCTTTCCATCCAGACAGGATGTACAGCGAATGTCCAACCTTATCAATAATTTCAAGAATTCTTGGATTCTCAGATAATTGGTATCCATCTTCGCCCGAAGCCATTACTACCTGCCAATTTTTGCCGGCATATAAGTTACTTGTGAAAAATGCAGTTAAATCTCCTTCAAAAGGAAATAGGTGAATTTGAGAATCTGAAAGAGTGTAACTCGACAAAAGCTTTCTTTTTAGTGTTTCCAATTCATTTTCTGCGTTTTTCTGTAGAATAGGAGAAAGATCTCTGACCATGGAAAACCCAAAATTTGGTCTGTGCCAAGTCTGAACTATACCTATTTCTGAATGTGTTCTATAAAGATATTTCATCGCAAATTGTATTGCGTCCCAATTCCCATCAGAAAAATCTGCAAGAATTAAAATATTCTCTCTGGTTCGGCATGTTTCACTCACTAATTGCATGTTTCTAATTTTTATAACAAAAGTATAGATGATGGCAATGATGTGAAACAGGGCTGTTCCTACTTCGTGTAGGGGAATACCCTACTTTTAAATGCATAAAAAGAAACAGTACTGCTTTGCGCTGGATTTTTTATACATTTGCGCAACTAATATAGAATCATGAAAAATCTATCGGTTTTACTGATATTCTTATCGTTGCTATTGCTTGTGATACCGATCATACAACAAATGATTAAGGTAAATCAAGAAAATAAACCTGCGCTGGCAACCGATTTGATAAGCGAAACAGATGTGTCTTCTTCGGAATATGATGATACTGACATAGAAGATCTGGATGTGTATTTCGACAGCAAAACAGAGTTCTATTTGCATGATAAAGACAGTTCTAAGAATTCAAATACAACAATAAGTAATCCTAGTAGACGAGAACTGGAATCTCCGCCTCCCAAAGCCTAAGTATTCTTTTCTTTAGTAAATCTCTGCAATTACAAATTTGCTTCAAAAAAGATTTAACCATCGATATTGAGCTGATTTGTAAAAACACGCATCACTAATTACATTCATGTTTCATAGTTTATCTATCCAACAGGTACAAATATGTAATCAGATTCAAAATAATTCCCAGAGATGCTTTTCAAAATTCAATTTCCTGATTAAACAGATTAATACTTAATGAAAACAAATATTGTGCGAAAAAATCGCAAACCAAAAATTCAACTTCTGCATCAATATTACTCATATACAGGCTTCTACCAATTTGTTGGGGCAATTCTAAAGAAGGTTGCTGTTCCTTTTGCTGTGCTTGTTGGTCTCATTCTTTTTCTGGAATATTATGTACTTGATTTTCATAGTTTGTTTCATGAAACCACAAAAGATTATTCACCAATCAGTGTTTTTATGATCTTTTTTACTTCAGAATCCATATTAGGCTTAATTCCCCCCGAACTATTTATTGCCTGGGTAAAAACTCTGCCCGATCCAATGCTTCAGCTTTCTTTACTGGCTCTACTCTCTTATCTGGGAGGTTGCGTATCCTATTTTATTGGGAAAACGATACTTAGCATTCCTTCTGTTAAAAAGACAGTAGAAAACAAGATGAAAAAACACATTACAAACCTAAAAAAATGGGGCGGCTTACTTATTGTTGTAGGAGCACTGCTGCCATTGCCATTTTCTATGGTGAGTATGGCATCGGGGATTATCAATTTTAGCTTTAAAAGATATCTATTGTTTGGATTGTTCCGTTTTTTGCGATTTTATCTGTTCGCCCTGGCTATTTTCAACATTATGAATTAAAGAGTGTTACAAAAGCCAAAGCATTTCAACAAAATAAAAAAGATCGGCGCACGAGCATCGATCTTTTTTATGCAAATCACTGAGATAAATTCTATTGCAACTCAATAAATTCCATTACAAAAACACCAAAACAATCATGATCATCGTAACTATGACCTACTATCTGATTATTAGCGTTTAAAATTCCTTCCCAGGTATCCAGATGATATTCAAACTGACTTTCAACATCAAGCAATTCAACTTTTGTTCCTGTCACTTTAAAATTAACACCGTCAAACCGACCTTCAACCTCCTGCTGAACTCTGAATGGAGTTTCATCATCAATTCTTTCGGTATAAACCACCACTCCTGTTATTGAATCACCTTCCTGAGTAAATTCTGCAAAGCCTTCGTCCTTGCCAAAGCCAAAATCTTCGTTAAATGTCCAACGACCACTTAGTGATATCATATTCTTAGTTGATTTAATTCTGTTTTATATTTTAAGCTCAAAGGTAAAAGATAAAGGTGAAAGGAAAAAAGCGTAAAGGAAAAAGAGGAAAACAAGCAGTAATAGTAAAGAATTAGGTCGCCACAGCATTCATAATTCACAATTCATCATTTATAATTCGTAATTCTCTTCTATCTTTGTAGTTCATTATTTACAATTGGAACAACTATGATTGATCAATCTACTATATGTGCAATTTCAACAGCTCCTGGTAACGGCGCCATTGCAATTGTGCGCCTTTCGGGAGCTGATGCTCTTACAATCTGCGATAAAGTATTTACAGCTGCAAGCAAAAAGCTCATTGCTGATCAAAAAGCAAACACCGTTCATTTTGGAACAATTCAGGATGGCGAAGAAATTATCGACGAAGTTTTAGTGAGTGTTTTTAAAGCTCCTCACTCCTACACAGGTGAAAACAGCATTGAAATTGCTTGCCACGGTGCTCCTTTTATTCAATATCGAATTCTTCAGGTTCTGCTAAAAAATGGAGCCCGCAGCGCCAATCCAGGTGAATACACACAACGTGCCTTTTTAAACGGCAAAATGGATCTTTCACAAGCCGAAGCTGTCGCCGATTTAATCGCATCGAGTTCGGCTGCAACTCATAAAGTGGCATTGCAGCAAATGCGCGGTGGTTTTTCGAACGAAATTGCCAACTTACGCGGACGATTATTGAATTTTATATCGCTGATTGAATTGGAACTCGATTTTGGCGAAGAAGATGTAGAATTTGCCGATCGCACTCAACTGACCAATTTGGTGAACGAAATACAAAGTCTGATTCAGAAACTGGTCAACTCTTTTGAGTTGGGAAATGTGATTAAAAACGGTGTTCCCGTTGCTATTGTGGGAAACACAAATGTGGGTAAATCGACACTGCTGAATGCTCTTTTAAACGAAGATCGTGCTATTGTTTCGGATATTGCAGGAACAACACGTGATGTAATTGAAGACACCATTAACCTTGGTGGAATAACTTTCCGCTTTATCGATACGGCAGGAATTCGAACCACTCTTGACCGAATTGAAAGTATGGGTATTGAACGTACCTACAGCAAAATGAAACAGGCTCAAATCGTTCTTTTACTGATTGATGCCGACCGGGATATGGAAAACATAAATGATTCTATCTCGAAAGTAAATCAGACCATAGACCGCGAGACTCAACACTTAGTGGTTTGCATTAATAAAATTGATTTAATTCCTGATCCTCAGGGGCTGGCAAAACGATTAACCGGACTGGACGTAGAAGACAAAATCATTTTTATTTCGGCCAAACAAAAGCAAAACATCGACTCCTTAACCAACGAACTGCTGAAAACAGTAAACATGGGTGCTGTTAATGAACAGGATGTAATTGTAACCAACATCCGCCATTTTGAAGCCCTTAAAAATGCATTGGGAAGCATCGACAGAGTTAATAACGGTCTGGAAGTAAATATCCCTACAGACTTTTTAGCTCAGGACATTCGCGAATGTCTTCACTTCCTTGGCGAAATAACCGGAGACATTTCAACTGATGAAGTTTTGGGAAATATCTTTAAGAACTTCTGCATCGGGAAGTAAATAGGTAGAGCATCATCCTAACAACATAGTTATATCATCAGTAATACTGGTGTTCACAGAGGTAATCCTAAGATGATAGGGTTACCTTTTTTGCGTTTGTTATACTTATTTGCTACTTTTATTTTACACTTTACAACTAAAGAATTATTAGAAATGTAAAAAATGTAAAAATGAAAGTAATCTTAAAAAGACGTAAAATCAAGAATGATACTCAAGAGAGTTTATATTTAGAATTCTATAAAGGATATAAAAGACTACCTAATGGAAAATTAAAGCACTTTAGAGAATTTGAAACTCTAAATCTGATCCTTCATTCCACACCAAAAACACCGGCGCAGAAACAAGAAAATAAAGATAACCTTGAGTTGGCTGAGAAAATTAGGATTAAACATGTAAATGAGTTTAACTCTGGCAAACATGGTTTTCGGAATGATGACAAGTTAAAATTTAATTTCCTTGAGTATTTTAAGAAATTAACCGAAGATCGTTTCAACTCAAAAAACAACTATGGGAACTGGGATAGTGTATATAAACATTTACAAACTTACTGCTCACCAAATACTAAATTCTCTGATATAGACGAGGACTTTGTTCGAGGATTTAAAAACTATCTTCAAAATACAGCTTTAACCAAAAGTAATATAGGTTTAGCTCAAAATACACAAAGTTCCTATTTCAATAAGTTTAGAGCTTCCTTAAATCAAGCACAAAAAGATAAAATATTATTAGACAACCCAATTACTGCCGTAAAATCTATAAAGGCTGAAAATCCCCCAAGAGAATATCTCACTTTTGATGAAGTGAAACGGTTATCTAAAACGGAATGTAAATACCCTGTTTTAAAGAGAGCTTTTATTTTCTCATGCTTGACTGGTTTAAGATGGTCCGACATTCAAAAGATGACCTGGAGTGAAGTTCGTGATTCTGAAGGAGAATTAAGATTAATATTTCAACAGAAAAAAACTCATGATATCGAATATCTTGACATTTCGCAACAAGCTAGAGACTTGATGGGGAATCGCAGAGAATCTAACGAAAGAGTGTTTGAGGGACTTCGATACAGTGTCACTTATAACTCTGCCCTATTGCGCTGGTGTCATGCGACAGGAATTTACAAACACATAACATTCCATTGTGCCAGACACACCAATGCAGTTCTACTTTTAGAAATGGGTGCCGATATTTACACTGTATCAAAACGCCTTGGCCATCGAGAACTAAAAACCACCGAAATATATGCCAAGATTGTTGATAAGAAAATGAAAGAGGCTGCTAATATTATTCCTGACCTTAATATTTAAATATTTATGAAACTTAGATTTTTAAAAGAATTTAAATTCCCTAATAAAAAGCAGACTTTAAATTTCGATCATGATAATTTTAGGTATAAAATTTTTAATGCTGACACAGATTCTGATTTCATCAATGCAATATACACACGTGTAATAAATTCATTATCAGAGGAAGTTTTTCAAATTAATTTAGCATCTCTTTATGACGAAACAATGATTTTCCAAAATAGGAACAAAATTAGTGAAGAGATTTATCAGCAAGTACTTTCATTTCAAAATGAATTCATTACAAATTGTAAAAACAAGATAAATTCTAAGCTATTGAGTGAATACCTGAAGAATTTTAATTATTACTTGGATTGTGATGCTGTAATTTCCTATTATCAAAAAAGTATTACTGAACAGTTTTTTGGATTATTGATACATATTGAAATGATTATTTATAGAGATAAAATAGAGAACTCTAAAGAATTGAAATTGATAAATGACTATTCTAAATATGTTCGAGATAATTTAAATAAAATAATCCAAGACTATATTGAATCAATAGCTTATAACGGTCGGTTTTATTTCAGCACAATCCATTTTTATGAAAAAATGAAAATACTAAGAATTAATGAGCTTAATCAAAAGGAAGGTTTGACCGAAGAAGAATTTTTGAAAATCCATAAAGAAGAAACTGAATCTTTACATTTTCAAAAAAGTCTAATGAAGTCTGAATTTCCAAAAATATTAAAAGAAAATCTTTTTGACTTGGAGATTAAATACAAAAAAATAGCTCAGAACTTAAAAGAAAACACGAAGCTTATAAATCAATGTCATGATTCGCTTGTATCCTTAGGATTAATAAAACGAAATAGAAATCAATTTTACAATTTTATCAGAAACAGAAGTGGACGTATCAATTGGCTTAAGAACAAAAATGAACTACTATTTTTCGTACATATCATTAATGAAACTTTAAATATTACAGAAATTAAAGATATATACATATGGATGTGTGATCATTTTACTTTTAAAGGACAGGAAATAAAGCATAATCCAAATCTAGGAAATGAGTACTATAAGTATCAAAAAAACCCTCCTAAAAAAAATAGACAAAAATTAATTCTTAAAATAGTAAAAGAATTAGATAATTTAAAATGGAATTATAAAACAATACAGTAAACCTCTGAATATCTATTTTATATATGAAAAACAACCCCACACTAAAAGCAGTGTGGGGTTGTTTGCTTTAAAGTAATTAGGGAACATTGCAATGAGAGAAACGATACTAGTATGGTACCATACTGTTGTTTGATATTAATCAAAAAAGAGACTATCATGAGCAATGAAAAACTAGATCAAATAGAAGTAAAGTTAGATAGACTAGCTAAAATACTTTTATTTCAGAAAGCTATTTTGAACTTTGATGAAGCTGTAACCTATACAGGATATTCAAAAAGTTATCTATATCGTATTATTAATAAAATAAAACATTCTAAGCCATCTGGAAAGATGATATTTTTTGCCCGAAAGGATTTAGATGATTTCTTATTGAGTAACAAGATTAAATCTCAACAAGAATTAGATGACCAGGCTAATAATTACATGATGAATAAACCTAGAAAATAATTCAGATCATGGCTAGACCAAGAGTCGCAGAATCGAAAAAACTTCTATTCCAGACCAACATCCGCTTATCTAAATCTGAGCGTGAATTTGCCGAAGAGGAAGCAGCTAAAATTCCATGTTCAGTTGCAAATTGGATTCGAAGATCAGCATTCTCCAAAGGAAGAATAAGTGTAAGATATAGCGGTCTTGATAGAAATACATATCGCAATTTATCAGCGATTGGCAGCAACCTCAATCAATTAACAAAACGCATTAACAACAGCCATTACCCAAAAATATTCAATGAATTACTAGAATTAAAAAAACTACTGGTTGAAATTCATAAACAAATTTTGAAGTAATGATAGCCAAACAAATCGTTGGGACTTCGTTTCGTGGTGTCCTCAACTATAACGAGCAAAAAATCAAAGAAGGCTATGGGGAATTAATCGGTACAAATATGCTTGGAACTGATCCCAAAACTCTCGCCAAAGAATTCGATTTAATTAGCGTATTGAAACCAAATGTTTCAAAGACTGTTTACCATACTTCTTTAAGCATAGCTCCAGATGAACATCTCAGCAATGAGCAATTTCAAGAACTTGGGGAGAAATATCTTGATAAAATGGGATTTGGTAATTCTCAGTATCTAATTTATCGACATACTGATCAAGAGCATCCTCACATTCATTTATTGGCGAATCGGATTGACATGAATGGCGATGTAGTTTCTGACAAATGGAATTACAAACGCTCAGAAAAAGTAGTTCGTGAGTTAGAGAAGGAATTTGGTTTGAAAGAAGTGATTTCATCTGATAAAGTAGAAGATAAAGCTTTATCAAAGGGTCAGATTGAGAATTACAAACGTACCGGTCAGATCCCTGTAAGAACACAGCTTCAGATTATTACCAAAGAAGTATTGGCTTATGCTTGTTCATTGTCAGATTTTGAGTCTAAGATAAATCAAGCTGGAGCGAAAGTGTTGTTTCACAAAAACAAACAAGGGAAAATATTCGGAGCTAGCTTCGAATTAGATGGTGTAAAATTTAAAGCTTCACAATTGGGTAAAGCTTATTCCTGGAATAAAATTAAAAATCAATTAAGCTATGAACGAGATCAAAGAATTGGCCCAAAAGAAAGTCAGGGAAAGAACTCAAATATTGGATCAACAAATAGAACGCTTGCAGAATACGAACAAGAAAAATATTCAAGAGCTAACCGAGGCATTATTTCCAATAACGAGCAATGTGAAAGAGTTAGTGATTCAAATCAAGGAGGAGTCAAAAGTAGTTCACGATCAACAGGTGATTTACCAGAGAATTCTTCGTTTAGCAGAGCAAAAGATGAGTCAGTTGGAGAACACGGCACAAGAGATGAAAAATTCAATTCGATACATGAAGGTGAAAATATATCTGGCATCGATACTAGCAGGGAGTCTGACAGGAGCTCTCATATATCTAGTTCTATTTTTATACATCAAAATTCAATAGGAGAAGATGAAGAAGATGAATTCGAAAAGAATCGTAAAAAACGAAAGAGAATAGGAATAAGTAGATAAAAAAAAGGTGGAATTGCACTTCCACCCAATTTTCAATAATGCTTTAATAAACATCGTTTTACATGAACAAAAATAATAAATTTTATAGTTCTGACCTAATAGAACGAATAAAAAACAACACAGAACTACAATTAAATATTATTCAACAGTTTATACCTCAAGCTAAACCAAACAAAAAATTTAAACTTCACGATGAGAAAACTCCATCTAGTATCTTAAAACTTCATGAGGGAAAATATTGGATAAAAAACTTTGGCGGTTCAGACAAAGCTAAAGATTGTTTCAATATTGCACAGGAAGCTTTGGGATGTGACATGCCTGAATTACTGAGATATTTAAAAAATAATTTTTTGATAGAATCAACTTCAATATCTGAGTCTTCTCAAATGATTAGAACTGCATTTGAAAAACAGATATATGCCATTAAATGTAATTCTACACCTGAAGTTACCAAGTATTTAGAAAAGCGAGGTATTGATACTGAGAGTTTGCCAAAAAACGCATTCTATCAAAATAATAATATTAACGGAAACGCTGATGCACTTGTATTTTTCGACAAAGACGAAAAACTAATTAACAAAAGATTTTTAAATGTTTTGGACGGACAGAGATATTGCAATAAAGGGTGTTTGGACGGTGCAATATATGACATTTGTTTTAAGGCTGATTCAGAACAGATTTTTATTGTTGAAGGAGTTATCAATTCTTTGTCTTTAGCAGATACTGAATCGAGCATTGCCATATTTAGCAGCTCAAATAATATTACAGCGGATCATCTAAGGAATTACATTACAAATAAGCATGTTGTTCTTGCTTTAGATAACGATAAAGCCGGTAATGAGGCAGCAGAAAAAATATATGATTCTATTATGGAATCAAATATTGAGATACAATCAATTAAGCGTTGTGTATTCCCTGTTAACAAGGATTGCAATGACTTATTACAAGAGAATCAATTGACAGCTTTTTTGTCTGAGAAGAAGAATTATAAGCAGTTATTTCCTGAGTTTATTCCTAATTCCGAAAATAAGAATGAAGACATAGAGGAGTTTAACTTTTTCAAGAGAAATAGCTGTTATTACGTCGAGGATCAATACAAAGGTAAAGTTCGTGAAAGAAGGATTTCAAATTTCATAATGACAATCTTTTATTTTTTACCTGATGGATCGGATGATGCAAATCGAATCTTCTTTCTTCAAAACAGATCGGGTAAATCTAAATTACTAACAATATCATCCAAAAATCTCAATGTTAAGAGCTTTAAGTCAAGTATTGCATCGGTTGGAGGATTTTCTTTTTTAGGTACTCAAAACGAGCTGGATATTATTTTAGAGTCATTGAGAGAAAGAGAAGATACAGCTCATAATGTAGGAGTTTTAGGATACCAACCAGAATTTAACCTGTATGCATTTAGTAATGGAGTAATTCACAATGGAAGTTTTCGAAAAGTGGATAGATTTGGTGTAGTAAAAGCAAATGGAAAGTGTCTCTACATACCTGCTTTTAGTGTAATTAATAAATATTCTCCTTGGTTTGATAAGGAACGAAAATTCAATTTTTCACCCGGTAAGATAAAATTTAAGGAATGGTCCAATCTGTTTTATAAAGCATACCAAGATAAAGCTGCAGTAGGAATATGCTTTTTAATTGGTGCTTTGTTCCGGGATATCATATTCAAAGAAATTGGATTTTTTCCATTTGTATTTCTGTTTGGTGGTTATGGTGTAGGAAAAACCTCATTTTCAGAAATACTTTTGAACTTGTTTGGAGCAGATAACAAAGGCTTGTCCTTAGAAGCTGGATCAACCTCTAAATCGGTAGCAAGGAGTGCTGATCAGCAAAGAAATGCTCTCTTGTATCTCAAAGAGCTGGATAGTAAGATTGAATCCAAAATTGTTGGTTTTTTAAAGACTGCTTATGATGGAATTGGGTATTCTCGTGCTCAGACAACCCAAGATAATAAAACTCACGATACTCAGGTTAATTCTGCAATCATGTTAGATGGCAACTATTTACCAATCATGTCTTCAGCATTATTTAGTAGAATGATAATCCTAAATTTTGCGAGTCATCTATTTTCAGATGAAGAAACAAAAGCTTTCCAGACACTTAAAAAGGAAGGAAAATCCGGATTCGGTAATGTAATACTTGAAATATTAAAACAAAGATCTGATTTTTTAAAGGAGTTTAAGGAGCAATTTGATATTGTCTATCATGAACTGAAATATCAAAATCACTCGACTGCAAATTATTCTGAAAGGAATGTGAAGCATGTGACATTATTACTTGCGATATACAAAGTAATAAGTTCTAAATTAGAGTTTCCAATGAGTTATAATGAACTGTATGAATGTTTACTTGAAAATGCAAGGGAGCAAAATGAATCAATTCAAAAAATTAGTGAGGTAAACCAGTTTTGGAATGCAATTGAATTCTTAAAGTCTGATTTGAAGATAAATAAGCAACATTATCGAATCGTTAAACTTGACGAGAAGAGTTTATTAGGCATTCGTTTTAGTTTAATTTATCCTTTGTATAAAAGGTTTTGTTTGTCTCAAAACCAATCAGAATTGGACTTTAACACATTGCTAGCCCTGCTAAAAGATCAAAAGTCATTTGTAAAAACTTGGCAGAAAGGCAGAATCGATTCTCATACGATTAAAGATTTTGGGAGTGCATATTTATTTGAATTTGAACAATTACCCTTAGAAAAAGAATTATGGCTAAAATAATTTCAATGATTAATCAGAAAGGTGGTGTCGGAAAGACCACGTCAATATGTTCATTTTCAGTAGCTTTAAGTCTTAAGGGAAAGAGCGTATTGCTTGTAGACCTAGATCCGCAGGCTAATCTATCTCAATCATTAGGGATAGATGGTTCCGAAAATAATATATATCTAGCTTTAAAAGGAGCATCTGAAATCTCACCAATAAAGGTGATAAATAATTTATATATCGTCCCATCTAGCATGGACTTGAATGCGTTAGAACACGAAATGAATAATGAACCTGGCCGGGAATTTCTGCTTAAAGAACTGTTAGAGCCTGTAAAGGATCAATATGACTTCATTCTAATTGACTGTTCCCCTTCCATCGGTTTAATTGCTTTAAATGCCCTTTCTGCTTGCGATACGTTCATAATACCTGTCCTTCCCCACCATTTAAGTATTCAGGGCTTAAGTGGATTAGCAGATGTTGCTAAAAAAATCAAATCCAGAATTAATCCCAAACTAAAGCTCGAAGGAGTGCTTATTACCCAGTTTAGCCATCGTAAGGTCTTGCATCGTGATGTGCAGATAGCTTTGAAAAATCACTTTAAGGGAAGGTTATATGACTCTACCATTAGAGAAAACATTTCACTGGCAGAAGCCCCCTCAACAGGTATGGATATTTTTCGATATGCCCCCAATAGCAATGGTGCTGAAGATTATTTAAAACTGTGTGAGGAATTTTTAAGCAAACAATAGTGATTGTTAGCTACTTGATACCATAAGAACCATAATCAACATTAAAACCATAAGTTATGGCAAAAAAGAATTTTAAATCTGGAATTGATGGATTACTCCAACCAAGTATTCCGGAAAAAAAAGCTGATAAAGAAAAAATAATATCAGTTAAGGCAACTTATTATTATAATTCCGAACAGTTGAATAAAATTAAAGCAATTGCCTTTTACGATAGAAAACCCATTGGGAGGGTTATTGCAGAAGCGCTGGAGACATATATTCAATCTTACGAGGATTTGAGCAAGGCACAAAAATTAAAGCGTTAGAATAGTTTAAAATAAGAAGAAAGAATCTACTGAGATGTGGATTCTTTTTTTGTCTTTAGAATAAAATCTATACGAAAAATATGAATTTTCAATGTAAACCTGTAAACCTATATTATTTTATTATTGTTATTTCTTGATATTTAGTTATTTAGGTGTTACTATTTAGGTTTACATTGGGTTTACACTGGTTTACATGATTTCTTAACAAGAAGATATTAAGAAGCTTAAGGTTTACATTGTTTTTTCTTTATCAGATTCTTTTGGTCTGAAACTTTGTAAAATTATATTTTATTTTTTAAAAGTTTATCAATTCCACCTGAAACATTATGAAAGATAAGTTGTTTCAATTATTTTTATTTTTCATATAAATTCTGACTATTAATCATGGAGAGGAATCAAATTATAAATATGGATATGGATGATGTTTCAGGTGACTTCTCTGGAGCAAATAATAATGCTTTAAAAAGGAATCCAAACACGCAATATCCACAATCTAAAATTATTTTTTTTCAGAAAGCTAAAACCGATAAAAGGAGCAATTTAGGTTTTTCATTTATTATCAGATTTGTCAAAAATTGATGTTTCTATTTTGCATGCTCCTTTTAAAAAAGAATCCATTATTTTATACTGAAATACGAATTTACACTGAGAAGAATCTGGGATTTGATACTGTAAGAAAATTAATCTTTTTATCTGATTTGATTGATGATTCTGCAGAAGGGAAAGTACAAGAGAACTTCAAAGAACGGTCACTTCTGTTTGCCTCCTATTCGTTTCCTGATTGGAGATTAGTACTTGAATTCTTTTCAGCTATGTAATAATAGAAAATGAACATGCTAACGAAATTTTGGAAGTAGCAAGCCATGTTTTAGCTACGGAAAACCCTAGCACAACACTTGATTTTTACTACACATGCGTTTGAAAAAATGGAAAACACTCGGTACAGCTCGTAAAGTGACAGAAGGTAAATTTTATACTAAAAGAATTGGTAATGGTAGAAGTATCTGCAATAAAAAATGATGAGCAACTAGATGAAGCTCTCAGAGAAATAGATAATCTGATTGATTGCAACGAAGGTAGTCTGGAGGAAGAGAAGTTATATATTCTTTCTCTCATAGTGGCCGATTATGAAGAACGATTTCATCCTATCGGAATGCCACATCCGATTAAAGCGATTGAATTAAGAATGGAAGAGCAACACTTGAAGTTAACAGATTTAATAAAGCTGATTGGAGAAGAATTTCCAATAACAACCGTACTGTATAGAAAACAGAAATTAGATCTGCCTTTAATCAGAAAATTGAGTGTGATTCTAAATATACCCATTGAGATTTTAGTTCAGGAATATGACTTGTAAATGCATGTGAATGCGATTAAGAAAATACATTATGATATTAAAAGAATTAATAAATAAGCACAATTGGACCGAAATCGAATCCCTCTTTTGTGATTTCTAACCCAAAATGAAAGACAGTCTTCCAGGATACAAAAAGGTGTTTGAAAAGTTAAAAGTGACACTCCCAACAAATAGTACTTTTGAAATAATCCTTGAGATTTTCGAAGAAGATGGAGAAACAGAAGTACATGTTAACGCTAAATATACAGCACTTGTTGATGGAATTTGGTTTGAGCAATATTGATGATGAAGACTAATTTTTACAAATATATGGTAATACCATAATTGCCATCCCTCCCACCTTCACCATAATTTATGGTATTTGACCTTAACCTAATTACTAAAAACACACCAATGATTGAATTATCAAATGAAATGTATGTGACTAAAGATATTTATAGAGCTTTAGTTGACTATGGAAATTTACTTGTGGTTGATCTACTTCGTAAAGCGATTAACCTGGAAGAAAAGGAAGATGAAGATGGGGTGAAATATTATACGATTCGAGAAGAGTTTGAAACACTTGCTTTTCAGGATGGCCAATCAGAAAATCATTATTTTGAAGAGCTAAGCCTATTAACAACTACCTATTTAAAAGATCTGAAAGATTCAGATAAAACAGCTCTCTGCTTTTGTTTGATTAATGAGGAGAAATATTACAATAAATTGCTTGATTCTGTAAATGAAGAAGAGGCTGACACCATGGTGCAGTTTGATCAAAAAATTGGAAGAGAAATGGCTAGACTTTTGTATCAAAAAGATAAAAAGGAACTGATGAATTGGTGCGAGGAATTCCTGATGGATTTGATTTCAATTTTTTCGACTGAATTCGATTTTTCATTAATTGATGAGAGTTTAAAGTATGATTTGGAGTACAAACTTAATGAATATAAAAAACGAGATTTTATGAGTTTTCCTGTTAATCGGTTATAACTTCTTGGTTCAGGAATCAAAAATATAAGAGTCAAACTTCCAAGTTTGGCTCTTATGTTTTTTATGGTACTTATTGTTCTTATGGTGTTTATGGCATCGTTACTTTTTTACTGTCATTAAAACATTACTGGATCTAAATTTATGTTCTGTTTTTAATGTGTAATTACTGTATTATTTTATAAATTAGCCAGAAATTGACAAGTCACAAATTAAATAATCATGTTTTTAGGAATACGAATCAAAGAACTCAGAGAAGAGAAAGAATTGCTTCAACGGCAATTAGCTGCAAGCTTAGAGATTGATACTCCTATGTACAGCAAGATTGAACGAGGCGAAAGAAAAGCAAAACGTGAACAAGTGATTAAATTAGCAGAACTATTTGAAGTAAACTCCGAAGAACTTCTTGCCCTTTGGCTTGCTGGTCAAGTTTTCGAATTAGTAAAAGAGGAAGAAACAGCTACAAAAGCGTTAAAAATAATTGAGCAAATACTTACCGCCAAACAATAATTACCGTGTCAACCAACAAAAATGCAACAATTCGATACCAAGCTTTGGATAAATGCTTCCGAAATCCGGGTGAACAATATTATATTGAGGATTTAATAGATGCATGTAATGAAGCATTGTTGGATGTTGCCCCCAACTCTACAGGAGTTAAGCGTCGACAAATCTATGATGATATAAAATTCATGCAAGATTCTAAAGGGTTTGACGCTCCTATTGAATCAATAAAAGATGGTCGTAAAGCTTTTTATCGCTATATCGATTTAAGCTTTTCAATTAACAGTCAGCAATTAAAAGAATCTTTGCTAACACTTTCAAGATTTAAAGGTATGCCCCAATTTGAATGGGTCGAAGAAATGAAAGCCCGATTAGAACAGACCTTCCACTTAAAGACAGAAGATAATATATTAAGCTTTGAAGAAAATCCATACCTAACAGGGCGTGAACACATTGGAGATATTTACAGTGCAATCGTTAATCAAAGGGTTTTAAAGATTACATATAAACCGTTTAAGACAAACAAAGAATTAACTTTTGAAATCCACCCATATCATTTAAAACAATTCAACAACCGCTGGTTTTTATTTGGTTTAAATAGCGAATATCAAAACCTTACTAATTTAGCACTCGACCGCATTCAAGAAATAGTAAACAGTAAATTAAAATACATACAAAACTCAAATATCGATTTTACGGAATATTTTGAAGATGTGATTGGCGTTTCAGTTAATGATAGTCTTAAGCCTGAAAAAGTGGTTTTAAAAATAAATGAAGAATTGCTCCCATATATTGTTTCCAAGCCCATACATGGCTCACAGAAGCTTAAAAAAGATGATGCCGGAGAAGCATTGATAGAATTGCAGCTTCAATTAAATTATGAATTAGAATCACTACTTTTCTCATTCGGTGAGAAAATAGAAGTATTAAAACCTGAAGTTCTTAGAACTTTAATTGCGAATAGAATAAAAAAAATGAATAAAAAATATTTAACCTGTGAATAATGATTGCACAGGTAGCTAATAATATTGCAGTATGAAAAAAATAGGATTTAAAAACTTTAGGCGTTTTGTTGAACTTGCCCCCCTTGAATTAGGCGAAATTACATTGATGGTTGGTAAGAATAATTCTGGGAAATCAACATTAGTAAAAGCCCTGCTACTGGTTCTTGATTATTTACGAAACCAACAAGGAGAGACTTTTTCATTTGCCAATGAATCCCTTAACGATGCAAACATCGTAACTTTTGAAAGAGCAAAATGCAAACTTCAAAACGAACCAACTATTGATTTCTCCTTTGAGCTTGAAAACTATCAAATTGAAATTTCAATAAACGGTGAAGATAAATGGACTTTTGCCGATGTAAGTAAAATTATCATTCGAGATACAAGCATCTCACTTGAATTAGTAATTGATTATTTAACAAAGACAGTTCGTATTTCAAAAGAGACACAAAAAACAAGTGAAACATTTGATGTTGGAACGGTTAAGAAAGAGCTACGAAAAAAAATTGCTCAACAAAAAAAGGAGCTTGATGGATTAAGTAAAACATCAAGAGAAGGTTTAAGTCTTATTAATATTATAAATACACTAAATAAAAAACTGGATGAACTTGATTCCCGTACAATTGAGGATGACAGTACCGATGTAGAATATAGACTGGAATATCCTTTAAAAGACTTCTCAACAACTTCAACCGAGGAGAGTATATTTGAAGAAATAGTAAGCGATTTTCTATCCAGAAACTATGATTTAAGAGTATTTTATATTGGAAAACGTGAAGAAACCTCGACGTTAACAGATGAAGAAAATGAGCAGTTCGAACAAATTAACGGCATCGATGGTGAAAAAAACAATATTAAAGATTCAATAACAAACCTTGTTCATCTTCTCAATACTAAAAAAGTCTTCTATTTAGGTGCAAATCCATCTAAACAATCTGCACTCTTTAACCTACGTGATAAAGAAAACGCTCTAGCACAGGCAATTCATCAGTTTTACCAATTAAAAATTCAACCGGGTGACCCTGAATATCTTTTCATTGAATATTGGATGAAAGAGTTTAATATTGGAAATTCTTTTGAAATTGAATTTATTTCCGGTGAAGCTTATGAATGTTACATTGTCAATGGTAAAGTAAAAACTCATCTTGCTGATATGGGAATGGGGTCACTTCAATTAATGCAATTACTGTTTAGAATTGCGACAATGATTCGCATTTATAAGAAAGAAACTAAAGGCATTAATCTTATTGTAGAAGAACCCGAATTAAACTTACATCCATCTTTACAAAGCGAACTTGCAGATTTCTTCTTTGAAATAAATGACAAATACGGAATCAAATTTATCATAGAAACCCATTCGGAGTATATTATTCGCAGAACACAGGTAATAGGTTTGAAGAAGGGCTTGTTTATCGACCAAGAACTAAATCCGAATCCTTTTAAAGTATACTATTTCCACCTTTCAGAAGGTCCGTACCCAATGAATTATACCGATGAAGGTAAGTTTGACAGGAGTTTTGCTAAAGGCTTTACCAATGTTGCAACGGATTCTACCAAAGAAATGTTGAAATTAAACAGAAAGTAGTATGCTAAAGATATTTTCAGAAGTTTCAGCAATAGAAGACATATACGTCTCCGACAATTACCCAAATTGGCAAAAAGTTATCGGTAATCAGGCGAATATTTATTTAAACATCGACCAAGCTAGTTTAGTTACTGCACTGGATGGTGATGACGATGAAGAAAGTATTCTATTTATGTGGTATCACGAAAATGATGCAGCTAAAAGGCCTGAAGCATTGGGTGCCCAGTTCCAATATGCCAATAATGAAGAATTGATGATTGATGAACCTTATGGTATATTCATATTAGATGTTTCTGAAGAAAAGGCAAATGAATTAAGCATGAAGTATGGTATACAAATATATTCCGCTCAAAACCTTGTCGATATTCAGGACTTTGAAATAGATTTTGATTTCGAAGAAAATGAGACAATTCAATGTCCAGCAGGTAAACTAAAAGGTTTTCAGTTTGTATTAGACTCCTTCAAATCGGAAAAATCTAATAGTACTATTATAGTTGATAGAAATCTATTTTCAAATGAAGAGAAAAGCCTAAACCTTGGTATTGATAACATGATAAGATATTTTGATACTATCCTGCCTACAACACTGGATGCTCCATACGAAATTTTGTTTGTTACAGAAAACTCAAGGAATTTTCAACTAAAGCCTAACATTAGGGATAGAGTAATCAAAGACCTAACAAAACATATCGTACAATTAAGAGAATACTACATAAACATTGAGGTTTTATTGGTTCATAGCTCAACAGTTATTTTTAAACATACGCATCAACGTCGTATCTTAAAAAATTATCATTTTGGTAATTCTGAACATGGTTTTGCAATATTTTCAATTATTAATCCAGAAAAAATCAAGAATGACAATGATTTTAATTTACAAGCTCATTATCATTCACTTTTAAAAGAACAGACTGGAATAATATCTATAAAAAAGCGTAATAAGCTATTTAATAGACTGATGGAAATTAAAACAGAAGCTGAAAAACAATTAAACAAACAAGGTCAGAACGATAGGTACTATAGGCTGTTCCTCAATGGTGATGAATCAACAGTGATAACTAATCGCCTATTAAATTAACCTATGCGCCTCCATTGCACACATTAAAACTATATTTGCATTGTCAACGAAACAAAAGAAATCGAATCAAAATATGAGCAACGAAGTAAATAACAATAACAGCAAAGTGGAAGTAGGATTCATTTGGCAAATCACCAATGATGTCCTTTGGAATGCTTTCAAGAAAAATGAAATTGGCGATGTGCTGTTACCCTTTGTAGTTATTAGGCGTTTAGATTGCATTTTAGAAGCTGTTAATGAAAAGGTTCGTACATCTTACAACAATTTTCAGGATAAGGTAGCAGAAGATAAACTCGACCCTATTTTACGCAAGGCTGCTGGTGGATTAAAATTCTACAATACATCAAAGCATACATTAATTTCATTGAAAGACGACCCACGGAATATTGAAATTAACTTCAACAATTATTTGAATGGTTTTAACCCTGATGTAAGGGATATTCTGGAAAACTTCCAATTCGATAAAATAGTAGCTCGTTTAATTAAAAACAAGTTGTTGTACGAAATGATTGATGCCATCTGTAAGGTGAACCTAAACACCGATAAGATTGACAATCATGGTATGGGATATGTTTTTGAGGAACTGATTCGTATATCAAACGAACAAAGCAACGAAACCGCCGGGGAACACTTTACACCTCGCGATGTAATTGCCCTGATGAATGCCATTGTTTTTGCACCTGAGAAAGAAGAATTAACTCAACCCGGAATTATCCGTACAATTTATGACCCTGCTTGTGGTACGGGTGGTATGGTTAACTTGGGTAAAAAATACATCGAAGAAGTGATGTTTGGCGATACTACTCAAAAACCTACCATTAAAACCTACGGGCAAGAAATCAATGAACAATCTTTTGCCATTGCCAAATCAGAAGCACTAATTACAGGCGAAGAAGCCAACAATATTAAATATGGTAATTCATTTTCCGACGACCAGTTTGTTGGTAAGCATTTCCATTATATGATGGCAAATCCACCTTACGGTGTTACATGGAAGAAAGACCAAAAATACATTCAAAACGAAGCCTTAAACCCTGCTGGGCGTTTTTATGCCGGATTGCCACGTACCAGCGATGGTCAGTTGTTATTTGTGCAGCATATGATTTCTAAAATGGAGCGTGAAGGCAGTCGGATTGGAGTAGTTACCAATGGTTCTCCCCTATTTACTGGTGATGCCGGTAGTGGTGAAAGCGATATACGCAAATGGATTATTGAAAACGACTGGTTAGAGTGTATTGTTGCTTTACCCAAAGACCTTTTTTACAACACGGGCATTAATACTTTCATCTGGTTTATCACCAACAAAAAAGCACCACACCGCAAAGGCAAAGTGCAATTAATAAATGCTGCTGCCAATATCGAAAAGGGAACCAACGGCAGTAAAAAGGTAGAGTATATTTTTGCCAACCCCATGAAAAAAAGTTTGGGCAACAAACGTAACAACATGGAAGAGCAATTCATCGCCAATGTTACCGACATCTATAACAATTTCGAGGAAGGCGACTATTGCAAAATATACGATAACGACCATTTTGGTTATTACCTGTTAACCATTGAACAACCCTTAGTGGATAAGAAAGGAAAGATACAAACCGATAAAAAAAGCAATCCAAAACCTGACAGTAAAAAGCGTGACAAAGAAAGTGTACCCTTAACAGATGACATTGAAGGGTATTTCGAAAGAGAAGTATTACCACATGTTCCTGATGCCTGGATTGATTTTGATAAAACCCGCATTGGATACGAAATCAACTTTACTAAGTATTTCTATCAATTTAAAGGTTTAGATTCATCTGAAGTTATTGCGGATGAAATTAGATTACTTGAAAAGGGTAATCCAGAAACCAAGGAAAAAGGAATTATTGACCTAATAAACGACCTGTTGGGATAATGAAAAAATACGATAAATATAAAAAATGTAGTATTGATTGGATTAGTGAGATTCCTGAAAATTGGAATACTCTAAAACTCGGAAGGTCATTCTCAAATATTGGTAGTGGAACTACTCCAAAATCAACCAATCCAGAATATTATGAAAATGGTCAAACAAACTGGTTAAATACAGGAGATTTGAATGATTCATATATTAATGAGACGTCAAAAAAAATCACACAACTTGCACTTAAAGACCATTCAACATTAAAGGAATACCCTGTTGATAGTATAGTAATTGCTTTATATGGAGCTACCATTGGTAAACTTGGTCATTTAAAAATGCCTACAACAACTAATCAGGCATGTTGTGTAATTTCAGAAAGTGTCAAAATATCTCAACGATTCCTATTCTATTACTTCTTAGCTGCACGCGAATATATCATCTCTAAATCTTATGGTGGTGGACAACCAAATATTAGTCAAGACCTAATAAGACAATTATATATCCCTGCGCCAAGTTCTTCTGAACAAAAAACAATCATTAATTACCTCGAACACCTTACCACCCAAATCGACACCCTAATAGAAAAAAAAGAGCTACTCATTGAAAAGCTAAAACGACAACGTCAGGCAATTATTAACGAGGCTGTTACCAAAGGCTTAAACCCTGTTACGCCAATGAAGAATAGTGGTATTGAGTGGATGGGAGAAATACCAGAGCATTGGGTATTTAACAAAATGAAACGAAATACCTATATGAAAGGGCGCATAGGTTGGCAGGGATTAAAGCAAGAGGAATTTATTGATGAAGGTCCATATTTAATAACTGGCATGAATTTTAAAGATGGAATTATTAGATGGGAAGAAGTTTATCATATCACACAAGAGAGATATGAGCAGGCGCCAGAAATACAACTAAAGAAAGGTGATGTATTAATGACTAAAGATGGCACTATTGGGAAGCTATTATATGTTGATTATTTGCCAGGTCAAGCAAGTCTAAATAGTCATTTGTTAGTATTAAGGTGTTTGGACGGTACTTATTTACCAAAGTTTTTATACTATCAATTAATGACTGATTTATTCCAAGAGCACATCGACCTTCATAAAACTGGCACAACATTTTTTGGAATTACTCAAGAAGCGGTTGGGAAATATCAAATGTTATTACCACCTATCATTGAGCAAGATGAGATAATTAAATATATTGAAGAAAAGAATAGTTTATTTGATGAGCTTATTTTTAAAAGTGAAAGCTCTATCGAGAAACTTAAACTCTACCGTCAATCCATTATTTCGGAAGCAGTAACGGGAAAAATTGATTTAAGAGACTGGAAGCAAACAATTAATAATTAGCGTATGGCAACAGGAACATCCGAAATACACTTTGAAGCACATATCGAAAATTATCTTGTAAATGAGGTAAAGGAATACCATGTTGTTTCTCCATCGGAGTACAATAAAGAATTATGTGTAATCCCAAGCGAGATTATTGCTTTTGTAAAAGATACACAGCTCGAAAAATATGAAGCGTTAAAAGAACATGAAGGTGAAAATGTAGATAAAGCTATTGTAAATAGTGTTTCTAAAAACCTTAGTAATTCGATAACAAATAAAACACTTGGTGTATTACGAAATAAAACAAAAATAAAGGGAGTTTATTTTGATTTGCTATATTTTCAACCCGCTAATAACAAAACACCTGAGCACGAAGCCTGGTATAAAAAGAATCGTTTAGCCATTGTTCGCCAATTACAATACTCCAACAGAAACACAAACGAAATTGATATTGTCCTTTTTATAAATGGTATTCCGGTAGTTACTATGGAGCTAAAGAATGCTCTAACGGGGCAAAACCACCACAATGCCATAAAGCAATATATGAAAGACCGCAATTCGAAAGGAGAAGCTTTCCTTGAATTTAAACGCTGTCTAGTACATTTTGCAGTAGGTACAGAAAAGGTGTTTATGACTACCCAATTAAAAGGAGATTCCACTTTTTTCCTGCCTTTTAATCAAGATTTGGAAAATAGTAACGTAGATGGCTTTGCCACTTCTTATCTATGGGAAGATATTTTGCGTAAAGATTCTTTATTGGACTTAATTCAAAACTTTATTAGTGTTCAGACCGATAAGGATACTTTCTACGATGAAAAAATAAAAGCATTAAAGCAAAAAACATCGACCAAGCTTTTATTTCCACGCTTCCATCAACGCAGAATTGTTAACCGTATGATCGATGCGGTTAAGAAAGAAGGGGTTGGAGGTAAATATTTGGGGCAGCACTCAGCAGGTTCAGGAAAATCAAACAGTATCACATGGTTGGCTTACCGTTTATCAGGTTTTTATCAAAACTACACCGATAATAAAGCCCTGTTCGATTCAACCATTATTGTTACCGACCGTAGAGTTTTAGATAAACAAATTCAAGAAAACATACGCCAATTAGACGATACGCCCGGTGTCGTTGCATACATCGATGAAAGGAAAACAAGTCAGGATTTAAAACAGGCTATCATTGACGGGAAACGTATCATTGTAACAACTCTTCAAAAATTCCCTGTTATTTCCGACACCATTGCCAAATTGCCCAATAAAAAGTATGCCGTTATTATTGACGAGGCACACAGTTCTCAATCGGGTGATGCAGCAGGTCATCTGCGCAAATCTCTTTCTTTGGAAGTTGCCGAAGAGCTGGAATCAAAACATAAAGATTTAGATGAAATTATTGCGGATGAAATAAAAAGCAAAGGAGTACAAAAAAACATTTCCTTTTTTGCCTTTACAGCTACGCCAAAGCCAAAAACTTTAGAGCTATTTGGTACTGTTCAGGAAAATGGTAAGAAAGAACCCTTTGATATTTATTCGATGGAGCAAGCCATTAAAGAGGGTTTTATCCTTGATGTACTAAAGAACTACACTTCGTTTAAACGATATTACAAAATTGTAAAGCGTAGCGAAATACCCGATAAAGAATACGAGAAGAAAAAAACAGTGCAGTTATTGGGTTCGTATGTCGATTTACAAGACCATGCCATTGAGAAAAAAGCCAGAATAATGATAGAACATTTTGTGGCACAAACGCAAAATGAAATTCAAGGGAAAGCACGTGGAATGCTAGTTACTCGTTCACGATTACATGCTGTTCGCTTTAAACGAAAGTTCGACGACATCATGCGAGACATGAAATTACCTTATAGTGCTCTGGTGGCATTCTCGGGTACTGTCCGTGACGATGAAACAGGTGAAGATTACACCGAGGTTAACATGAATAGCCTTCAAGGTAAAATAAGTATTCCAGAGGCATTAAAGTTGCCAAAGTTTCGCTTATTAATTGTTGCCAATAAATTCCAGACTGGTTTCGATGAGCCTTTATTACACACCATGTTTGTGGATAAAAAATTAGGTGGAACAAATACAGTTCAAACACTCAGTCGCTTAAATAGAACTACAATAGGGAAAGACTCAACCATGGTACTTGATTTTGTAAACGACCCGGAAATGGTTCAGGAAGATTTTCAAAAGTTCTATGGTAAAAACTATATGGAAGAAGAACATCAAACCGACCCAAATGCTTTGTATGATGTTCAAAACAAAATAGATGCCTACAACTTGTTGTACGAAAACGAGATTGATGCTTTTGCCAAAATATTTTTCCGTAAAGGTGACAACTACGAGAAATTACAGCCCATTTTAAATGAGGTTTGTCGTAGGTATTTAGATGAATTAGATGAAGACCAGCAAACTGCCTTTAAAGGAGATGCAAAATCATTTGTTAAACTCTATCGCTTTTTAAGTGGTATTATCACTTTTACTGATGTAGAATTGGAGAAGTATTACGTTTTCCTAACCGCACTGATAAAGAAGTTGCCATATGTCAAATCAGGTTTGCCCTTAGATGTATTGGGCGAAATTGAGCTACACAGTTATAAAATTCAGCACAAATATACCACCGACCTCGAATTAACTTCAGGTGATGGAGAAATGGAAGGAATGACACCTGGCGGCGGAGGTCAAAAACAAGAAGAAGAATATGACCTATTAACCCACATTATAAAAATTCTTAACGAAACATTTGGTTTAGATTTAACCGATGATGACAGGGTGGATTTTGAGAATATGAAAAATAGTATCTATTCCAATGAGGAGTTAATGAGTTTCTTCAACACACATAATACCAAAGATAATATTCAGGAAAAATTCAACGAAGAAATTGATGGAGAGTTACTAAACTTCATTAATACCAAACTTGAATTTTACAACAAACTTTCCGAAGACCGTGCCAATACAATGTTTAAACGACTTTGGTTTAATGAATTGTACGACAAAAGAGTGAGAGGAATTAATCTATAGACTTATGTTGGTAATATAGCTTGGTATACAGACATTAAATGGTTTGTCCTTTTAACTTTGAAGCACTTCTCTATTTTTTTATAAAAACAAAAGATCACTTTCAACCAAACAAAATGAATATTGAAAATTTACTCTCAATAATTAAATCTGAAAATAAAGAATTTTTGAAAGATTATTATGACCAAGTTAAATCTGGAATATCTGATTCAAATTCTAAAATGTGGAAATTCATCATCTTTTCCGGATTAATCGTAATATGTTATTTTCTATTCAGTCAAAAAATAATTGCAAATGTAAAACTTAGCTTAATTTCTCTTGATAATCCAGAGATAATTTCCCTTCTAACTCCCCCACTCTTTTCATTGTGCTATTTAGTATCTTGCCTTCATGCAATTAGGCATAGAAATCTTCTAATTCAATATAAACTATTAAACAATTACTTTGGAGGAATTAAACGACAAAAAGATGAACATGACTTTACCAATTATGTACTCCCTGTAAATTTCGTTGATAGTATATTCGATATATTCGCCTCTGTTAACTCCAAGCCAATTTTAATTTTTAATCTTCTACTTTCCATACCCTTTTTCACAATACAAATCCTAGCATTTATTTTCATTTTCCATTGTGTTATTCAAATATGGGATATTGATGGAATTATATATTGGAGTTCTAAAATCCTCACTATTTGGATGGCTGTAATTGTGCTAATTACTAGTGGTATTGCTCAATGGAAGAGCAAGGAGAATAAATTTTTGATAAAATTAAACATGGAGTAATCAATCAGTAAATAAAATCTAGGATAGTACAAATTATCTCTTTTTACCAGCCTTTATGGATATTATGGTACATATGGCTTAACTGGCATTGCCAGCATAATAGAATGAATAAAGATAAGAAAGGGCATCTTGCTGGATAAAGGTATTTATCTACCTTTACATATAGAAAATATTGCGTTACTGAAATTTCTCTGCGGAAAAAACGACCAATTTTAAGCAATCAGAGAAATGGACGAGTGAACGCACCAGGGTATGGTGTGTTCCCTTGTTTGTTGTGCTGATTGCGGGTGCTTGGTCGTACCTTTCTGCGGTATAATGATATAGGGGACATGCCTCTTTTTATTTTGGGATGGAAGTGACTCCTAACCCAAAACTATATGAAAGCATTAACCTTAAAAGTCCACGAAAAATTATCTCACCTTTCTCAAGAACAGATCAATGAGCTTTGCCTTAGATATGAAGCCGGAGAAGCCAATAAAAGTTTAATAAAGGAGTTTGAGATTGACACCTATGTTTCCGGCTTGGTAAAACTCTTACCTCCAAAGATTACAAGTGAGAATTGTGTTCATTGCAATAAACAACTTTGGGTACAGCGATCGAAACCAAGTTCATATTCTAGAAATCCTTTTTGTCCTGAGTGTGGGCACGTAAACTCATGGCGTTGTAGATGTGATAATTGTAATGAAGCAGCACGCTTAGAACAAGAGCAAAGAACTCAGAAAGTTTCTGGATTACTAAAGAGTCGGTTTGGTCCATCAGATAATAAAAGACCATTGACTGCTGTCAATAAAGAGGAGTTGATTTACCTTTCAGCTTTTGTTCGCGCTGCCGATAGCGAGAGTTCTTTTTCGAATATCAGTTTCCATAATAGCTCATTTAGGTTGTCTCCGAATAAGTATTTCGATCAAGAAATCATAAATCTTTTAATCGATGCTTCTCTTATATATATGGTCTCCATACCTGAATATTATAGCGAAAGTATTGAATCAGAATCGGACTTAGATACGATCGATTTATTTATGTGTGAATATACTTTGAATATCGTTGATGATAGGCTGGATGGAAAAGGAATATGGCATAGTCTGTATTATCCCCAGTGTGGAAAGATCTCAGAAGAACAACTCAGAGAGGTTTGGATGAAAATTGCATCGCACGAATGTTTAGAATATGTGATTTGTATGGTAGAAGATATCGGGATAAAGTATTGGTACACCGACAAGCATCTGCAACATATCAGAGAAATAGTGAAGAACTTCTCGGTCAGTCAGTTTTATTGTATGTTTTTTAGTTGTTTAAAAACGGCTACATACAATCAATCCAAAAATCATTGGAATAATAGGGAAACTCTCAATAAAAGTGTTGTTAGTACTCTTAAACAATCTGAAAGTGCTATAAGCAATGGTTGGAATGTTAGAAAGTATAATAGAAACAGAAATACAACACGTTCCACAGTAAGCGAAGTCTTCTTCAATCTCTTTTTACCAATCGACCAAGCTGGATTTCATGAGTGTCCTACTACTTTTCAATTTAAAAATGATAATGAACCAATACCAAAGACTGATAAGCAAGAAGAGGACAATGAGTTTAGGAGTATAAAAAGTATTATTGAGGGTTTTGATGATATCCCTCCTTTTGAGTAGATTTCAGGAATGATTTTAATAAGAAGAAAAGCTATGCATAATTTAGATGAATTACTTGAAGGTATAAATGACTCTAATGTTCATGAAGAGTTATCATGGGGAGATCCTATCGGTAATGAGGAGTGGTAATATTTCTTTTAAAATATATGGAGAACTCTCTTTTGTGTATAAACAGCATAAACAAGAGAGTTTTTTTCTTTCTTTTAGTACAGGATTAAAAATACATGTAAACCACCACTCTTTGAAAACTAGACAGTTATATACTCATGTAAACCATACAAACCACAATGTAAACCTGTAACAGTCTGTCCTATAGGTTATTTTAAGACTGGTTTACAGGTTTACAATGAAAAATAAGAATTAATAATAAGTCCAACTGAAATTCATTGTTTTTACAGAAAACTAACCAAAGTGTAAATAGAGATTAACCACCCCACTCCAGACTTAAATTCTAATTAATATATTCAGGATTCTAATGATATTTTGGAAAAAATCCTTTATTTCTTAAGATTCTTTTTCATTCAACACTTACCAATTTTGCATTCTATTTTATTATTGTGTAATTAAATTACAATATTTACAAATATACTTGTGAAAATATTTTTAATTCGCTATATTTGTAAATAAATTACATAAAATACATATAGAGATGATACAAGAGCTAAAAATTAAGAATTTCCTTTCGTTTAAAGACGAGGTTGTATTCAGCTTTGAAGCCACATCAGACACGACACATGAGAATTATTATATTACTGAGATTGTACCTGGTGTGCGATTATTAAAACTATGCATGGTTTACGGTGCAAATGCCTCAGGTAAGAGTAATTTGATTGAATCGTTTCAATTTTTGAAAAATATTGTAGAAAAATTAAGAACCGATAAAAATGAAGGTACATCATTTATTCCTTTTTTATTAAGTAACGAAAAGAAAAAAAACGGAGGATTCGAGTTAACCTTTTACGCAGATAAAACAAAATATGTATATGCTTTAGAGTTGGATTCAGATAAAATAATATCAGAAAAACTGAATTATTATCCTGGAACACAACCTGCAACATTATTTTCTAGAGTTTATAATGAAATATCAGATTCGTCTGAAATCAGCTACGGTTCTAAAGTTAAAATAAATAAAGCTGTAAAAGATGAAATAATTGCAAAGACCTTAAAGAATGTATCATTTTTCGTTGGATATAGTCAAGTCAATTATACTCAGACAGAGATAGAAAAGGCTTTTAATTGGTTTAGTGATCAACTATTAGATTCAATAGATCCAAATATTGGATTAACAGGGTATACCAATAGTGCGGTAAAAAAAGATGAAAAAATAAAGAATTTTGCTATTAATTTTTTAAGAAATGCTCAATACAATATTACCAATATTGAGATTGAGACAGAGTCAGAAGAAATTCCTGAGGGTTTTATTAAAGCGCTTGAAGAATCAAGTATGCCAGAAAGTGAGAAGAAGAAACTAATTAATGAAGGTATCCAAAATCACCATGCTGAATTCGAACACACGGTTAAAATTGGAAATGTAGAAGAAAAACATTATCTCCCAGAATATCTGCAATCCGCTGGAACAATGAGATATTATGGTTTATCGGCTCCCCTTTATAAAGCGTTTACTAATAATGCTTTCTTAGGAATCGATGAGATCGACTCCTCATTACATTCGCACTTAACGAAACATTTTGTTCGTGAATATTTAATGAAGTGTTCTGATCATTCAAATACGCAATTACTTATGACCACACATAATATGGCTCTATTAAATGAAAAAGATTTATTAAGAAAGGATGCTATATGGTTTACTGAAAAACATGAAAATGGATCAACGGATTTGTATTCTATGACTGATTTCGATATAAGAAAGGAATTATCGTATTTTAAAGCTTATAATACAGGTAAATTTGGAGCAATCCCTAATGTAGATTAAAAGATGGGACGACCAATAACACGCAAAAGAAAGCTAAAAAGAGGTGTTGCTGTATTAGGAGATGGTAGAACAGAACAATATTATTTAAAGCACCTAAAAGATATAAAAGGATATAAATATTCGATAAAACCATCATTATTTGATTGTATTAATCTATATGAAGCAGAAGAAATTATTGACAATTTAAAAGAAGATGGTTATGAGTTAATTGTATTTTTCACTGATTATGACACGATTATAAGTCAAGGAAGACTTGAGAACTTTTTGAACTTTAAACATAAATATAAAAAGGATTCTAATGTGCTTATATGTGAATCAATGCCAAGTATAGAATATTGGTTTTTATTGCACTTTATTAAATCAACGAAAGAATATACAAATGCAGATCAAGCATTCAATGATTTAAAAAAACATTTAAAAATCTATAGTAAGAAAATTAAAGATTTAGAAAAACCTGATTGGGTTAGACAACTTTGTGACGATGGCAGAATGGATATTGCAGTTAAAAACTCTTTTGACATATTGAAAGTTAAACTTAACGAAGAAGTCGGTGAACATTTCCCATTCTCAAAAGCACATCTAGGAATAGAAAAATTTGAATAAGAAAATTAACTAATTACGAAATTCTAACATATGAACATATAGATAAAAAAATAAAGAAGAGCTTTAAAATACAAAAGTGAATATCCACCGTTCCGCCAAGATCCAGAGATATTCACTTATTGTCAGACGGATATTGATTTCAAGGAAATCCTCAAACCTTGCTCAGGCTTGTTGTATCCGCATATTTCGTTTGCGAAAATAGAATAATTATTTAAAAATAAAGAAACTATGGGCAAAAATCAACATGTAGTCCCACATAAAAATAAATGGGCTGTAAAAGGTGCTGGTAACAATAAAGCTACTAAGGTTACTAATACGCAAGGAGAAGCTATCGATATAGCACGAGGAATCTCTAAAAATCAAGAATCTGAGCTTGTCATTCATCGCCGAAATGGACAAATCCGTGAAAAAGATAGTCATGGGAAAGATCCGTTTCCTCCAAGAGGATAAACTAAATGTATAACCGAAGAAGGGGAAACTCTCCTTCTTTTAAATCAAAAAGATGATTAAAAATTATAAAGCTCTTTTAGAAAATCAGGAACTCCGAATGAACCCTGATAAAGTTGAATTACGAAAAGCTCTTAAAGATGAGCTTCAACTCACACCCTATAATACAGTACAATATATAAAAAAAGCCATGTTTGGAGTTGAAGAACTCTATACAAGACAGACGGTTGATGCAGGTAATAAGGTGAAAAATCAATTAAGTTCTAAAATATCTAATGTAAGTTTTGAATTTCAAGGATCTGTCATGACCAATACTCATATTCGGGGTTATAGCGACATTGATTTACTAACAATTACAGAAAAATTTCACACTTTCGATAGGAATGATATATCAAAAACTCTAAATCAGCCCAATGTTTATTCGAAATATACACAAAGCCAAATAAATTCCTTAACCATAGCATTAACAGGTGGAGGATATTCGAACGGCCTAAATGATCTTCGAGAATTGAGGACTGATTGCGAATCGACTCTTGGTAGTGTATATAACCGTGTGAATACCTCAAAACCAAAATCAATTGAGGTTGAAACAACTAACCCTAAACGTAAAGTGGATGTTGTAGTTGCTTGCTGGTATAATGATGCAAATTATTATATAAATGGAGACAATATCAATAGAGCTATCCAAGTATTTTGTAAAGGAAAAATGCCAATCTATGATAAAAAATTAGATGCGGATTATCCTTTTCTTAGAATTAAACTCCTAAATGAGAAAGACAATATTGTAAATGGAAGGCTTAAAAGAATGATTAGGCTTTTAAAGACTATAAAATATGATTCTGAACAAGAAATTAAACTATCTAGTTTTGACATTAATGCTATAATTTATGATGTTGACACATGGAAGTATAGTAGTAAAAGTTACCTTGAGTTAGTTCCCATTGTGTATGAGCAATTAAAAAAACTAGCAGACAATTTCTCCTACAGGTACAATCTAAAATCACTTGACGGTAAAGAATTCATTTTTAGAAAAGAGGATCAAATAACAGAGGATTCAGAAAAGAGCTTGTTTTTGAAGGCTTTAATAGATGAGGTAGAGTACCTTCTTCAGGAGATGAGATTATCAATAAGTTTAATCGCCTAAATTAGAAAAATATGAAGTCTATAAAATACACTGGAATTGCTCTTCAAGTAATATTGTATTCATTTACAATAGGCTTAGCAATTATTTGGTTTTTCAAACTTGACACATCATTCGATGTTGAAGCAGGAACTTTTATTCTATTAGGTATAATCTCCCCTTCAATTACCTTTGTTATTAACAAATATTCAAATAAAATTGAAGCTGAAAAATTTTCAACAGCTAATGCTTTGGCTCATGGGTATATCGAGAACTTTGTCGAACCTATAATAACTCAACTACTAAAAAAAGGGAACAGTCCTTCCTTATATATTTATATTCCTGAGAAACTATCTGATTTATACCCAAAAAACATAGATCGAATAAAAGCTAGACTTACGAAAAAAAAATTATCTATTGAAACCAAGTCTGTAAAGCTTAATGAAGGGCGTGCAAATAGAGATATAATGACGATTTCCGGACTTAGCAACGATGTTTATTTTGATATCCCGAATACATTACTAACACTTAATCCTCTGATTGATTTTAGAATAAATTCTCCTAAAAATAACTTAAGTGAGAAAGAAAAGGACGAACTAGGTTGCATGTACATTTTGGCATTTAAGGAAACTGCTCTGAAGTTGATTAATACTAAAGGTTTAAATGATAACATCAAATTAATTGATGAAAATTTACAGTTTAATTAATCAGAAATATTTCACCTTTCAATATAAGACAGATTGTCAAGGTAGTCTGACATTTTTCCCTTTCAGAAGTTCATGCATTCCAATGTTCTAATCGACATTTTGTCAGTTGTTATTAAATAATCCTACTTTATTGTAATCGATAATTGACATATGAAAATTGGCACATAATTTGAGTTGTTAAAAAAAGTTAATTTTTTGAATGCTGAGGAAAAAAAAGGCCGTAGGGTATACGGCCAATAGGAAGGTAATGTTGACGCATTACGTTCGCCAGGGCTCCTCCCCCTGTGTCAGTTATCATGTATCCGAACTGTGTGTCGCAAAAGTAATTCTTTTTTTGTTTTGAACAAATTTAAGTTATTCAATTTGCCATAACTACCCAGAGTAGTTCTACTCTGTTCACCTAGAACATCTAATTAAACTTTTTTTTTATGAAACGTAATGTTCATGTTACGCCCAAAGATGGAAAATGGGCGGTAAAAAGTGCAGGTAGTTCTAAACCAGCAAAAGTTACTACTACGCAAAGTGAAGCCATTAATATTGCAAAGAATATGGCTAAAAGTCGAGAATCTGAATTGCTGGTGCATGGTCGAAATGGGAGAATTCGCCAAAAGAATAGTTATGGTAAAGACCCCTTCCCTCCAAAGGGATAATGAATAATAAATAATATGGAAGAAAATAGAATATCTATTAACCATTTGAGTGAATACCACAATGCACCTAATGGTCGCAAAAGAACAATAGAAAAATTTACAAAGCAAAAATATGAAGGTAATCATCCATTTTGGTATACACTATCAAAGAATAGGATAAAAAAGGCTTTGCAAAATAAATTGGATACCTCATTTATAAGTCAAAGTATTGAGGAGGTGTTAAAGAAGAAAGCCCCAAAAGAATGGCATAGAAAAAACAATTTGGGGAACATCGAAATATTACAACGATTTCTTAAGATGCGATTTTATCAAAACCTTATAAAAATGGGGTATAAAGTAATCTCGACAGATAAAAAATCTATTGAATTAAATGGTTTATTTGTGGATATTAAACCTGACATTATCTTTTACATTGAAGAAAATGGGAAAAAGTATCTTGGAGCAGTTGTTTTAAGATATAATAAGAGTAAGGCTTTTAAACCTATTAATGGTCAGATAGTCGCTGAGGGAATTAAATTGTTTTTAGAACAAGAAATTGCGCAAAAAGGTGATTTAATTTTATCAGACTTTTGTCTTTCCGTTGATGTTTTTTCTGAAACAGTTGTGTCTGCTGCTAAAACCACTAGCACTCATCGGAAAATCGTATATGATTTATGTAAGGATATAAAGGATAAATTAGCATCCTGAAGTAACGTCACTTACATCAAAAGCTATCCAAATGGATAGCTTTTTTTATTTAAGCTCTTTTAACTAAAAATGATAATTATATGTCTCATAATCAATTCAAATGAGTATAATAGTTTACAGGATTACATATTTACAATACATATACCCTATAATTAGCATTTAAATGCAACAAATATTTAATTCTTCATTATCTTGGCGAAATAACTGGCGAAATTACCACCGATGTCATTTTTTTTATTTTCCAGAACGGAAAGAAAAGTTATTTTGAATATTTTTTGTTTCTTATTTACAACTCAAACTACATAAGACACTGACTGCATGAACTAAATTACTTTCTGCATCGGGAAGTAATTCCTGTAGTGTGTGTTCGACAAATAGACACACAATAAAATACAACACGACTAATTGTAAAGAAGCCCTATTTTACTAGTTAAAACAGGGTTTTTTCGTACCAACTATTCTTCATATTATCCTACCACCCTCTCATCGTATGTTATTTTTGTACCCCATTTGTTTTTTTAGTGGAAAACATATATTCGAGGTGTAAATTTCGTGATATAATGAAATAAACTGAAATTGACCTTTAATTTCAAGTTTAGCAGATTTTGTCCTTCGTTAAGATGGATATCCCCAGTTCTACCACTCATCCCCTTCACATTACTATCTAACTCGTTTGAGTTCATCCAACGTATAATTCCAATCCAATACCGTTGACATAAGTGGAATAATATGATTTGCTGTTTTTAATTGTCCCCGATAGGAAGGATGCCAATCGGAACCCAAATCGCTGTCCAAATTGAGCAAATCATTTGGGACACCTAAAAATAGCACATCAGTAGTTCTCATTTCAGTACGAATCGACTCGACTATTTTTTTTGTATACGAATAACAGGGTTCGTTAATCATCGGACCAGCAATGCAGAAAATTTTCACCCCGGGATAGCAATTTCTCAATTTTACAATAAGTTGTTTTCCTGCTCCTATAAAATCAGCTTCATCGGGAAAAGGCTGAGTAGAGAAATCGTTAGTTCCCAAGTTAACTACCACGGCATCAGGATAAAACAAACTTAAATCATAATGTTTCGTTGAATCACCATCAAACAAATAATCAAGGCGTGCTGGCATCGGTTTAATTTTTACAGATAACTTTTGTGTGTCTCCATAATTACGAACCATACCCAAACCAGAATGTGAAATAAGTTGATATTGTGCGCAAAAAGCACGTGCAATAATGGTGGCATAAGACTTTTCGCAATTTTCGGTAGTGGGATTAAAACTCTCCGATTTATCTTTTCCTTCTGCTCCGTAACCACATGTAATGGAGTTTCCAATGAACAAGAGCTTTCGCTCCTGAAATATATCCAACTTCAACAGCGACTCATTTTCCCCTATACAAATCCCCGAAAAACTTACCATTCCCATGTCTGCTTCAGTACGCTTTACCAGTCGAAAATAATGTATGCCCTTCTCTAAATATTCAGGATACCACCAAGTGGTGTCATTTACGGCATGCAGCACCTTCTCAGGTCTGTCGTCAATCCACAAATTAAAATAATTACTGGCTCCACCTTTTATATGAATCCCCAAAGATGATCCGGTAAACCTCGCCGAAACAACGACTCCCGGCCAATTATACCTAGCCTGATCATTCTGCAGTTCCACTCTCCCCATGTAATGAATAAAAGGATCTGTTGCCGGAATATTCTTCCACTTGTTTTGTCCGCTTACAAGCGTAAAAAGCATCATTGCAGTTATAAAAAAATAAATCTTCTTCATCTTATAGTTACTAATTAATAAACTTTCCCAAATGATCAACTTGACGAATTTCAAAAGGATTCAACATCTCATCCAATAGTGTTGCAAATGCAGCTCTGCTCACAGAATCCTGCAATAGAGGTGTTGCCATGCTTTTTGCTTTCAATATCGAATCTGCTTCTTTTTTAAGTCTGGACAAACTCTTTTTACCACAGGTCTGATTGTATTCCTTACCTAGAAGTTGAATAACAGTCAAACATTCCTGATACGAAACAATTCCCCTCTTCAATTTCAGTTTTTCTGGATTTATCCAATCGGACAATCCATCGGACAAAGCCAATCTGCTTACCAAACTATCGGGATAAATATAGGTGTGATTTTCCCACCCAATATTTTTCGCTTCGCCTTTCAATATTCCTGTTGTCCCAATGCGCTGCAATGGAAGAAAGGCTGTAGAATTCTTTTCCAAATCGGAATAAGGCATCAGGTAGGCTCCCGCGTTTAGCAATGCGTTCTGCACATCACGAACGCCAACTTTGGAAGGAGATACATTTGTCTGAACTGCTATAGCAGCTAAGGCTCCTGAAGCCTGACCAATCAAAATACAAACCGGTTGCAGACGGGTTGTTCCGTTTACTATATTGCTAACCGATATTGATTTTTCGGCCACAATGAAATCATCCGTTTCTTTAGGGATCAGTGTTCCAAGTGGCAGAGAATATGAAGGAACAGGATAAAAATGCAGTTCCGGCAATGAAGCCGCTTCTGGATATGCCTGATGATGATGATCAACTGGATAGTCTCCAACTGCAATGCCTGTCCGATATAAAGCGGTTTCCTGTTCAAAAGGTTTTGCCAAATCGTTCACTGTAAATTGAACGATCCCTTTAATTCGTCTTGATTCACGGTAATACGGGATTAATGGGAATCCATCGGTTGTTGGGAATACATCATCTGCAATACCAAGATGTTTATACCCCAATTCTGTTTGTAAATAATACAGATAATTAAGAGTGTAATTTTTCGCTTCCTGTATCGCTTCCTTGCGTTCTTCGCGATCCATTTCGATGGTATTCAGATAATAATCATTGCCTGAAATAGGCCAATTAATCATGTAATAACCGTTGGGTAGCTTTCCGTATTTCATCATAAAATCGCAATCCCACAATTTCCTGCCGATCTTATCTTCTGCACATTTGCCTGCACACGTGCATAAAAATGGACTTGGATCGTATCCATCAGGACGAGGAATGCTTGCATCAACCCAAGTCCCATAATCTTTAAGTATAACAGCATATGTCAGATCCTGAATTATATCGTTGGATTTTTCGGGAGCAATTGCTTCTCCTGTTTCGTACTTCGAATCCATGCCAATGTCGTAAGTAATGCCCACCTGCTTCGCAACATCGCCCAATTCTGTACCATCAATAACAATCCGTGCATTGATTCTATATCGCATACCATCCCTCAGAATGACAGACTCCCACCCCGTGTTTGTTTTTTTTATATTTTCCAACCGAGCTTCCCTTACTACTGTCAGCTTATTTTCTACTTCCGCAAACTGAGAAAGAATCTTCTCTCCTACCTGAGGTTCAAACAATACATTGCTTACCCATCCAGTTTTTACACCTTCAGCTCCTCCGTAATGCTGATACAACGACTGTCTAAATTCCTCCCATAAACCAGAATGCAAGCGATAATTTCCATCAATGGCACTAACACCGGCAGAAGTAAGCATTCCTCCGAGCCAAGGGGTTTCTTCCACAATCATAGCAGACACGCCCATTCGAGCAGCCTGAATACCCGCCATGGTTCCACTGGCACCACCTCCAATGACTAAAACATCGGTGTTGGTAGTTGGTATCTCGGCTTTAGTTTGCGCTTCTGAATTCACTAAACCGAACACAACCAGTACAACCAGAATTGAATATTTTTTCATATAAATCATCTCTTTGTTTTCCTATTCTTTATTTGAAATTGCTTCCAGGCTTTGCCAACACTGATATAAACCACGTGGCACATGAAAACACCCTTTCCATTTTCCGCCTTTAAGCGGAAGTAATACCTCTCCCTGACGGTTCAGATATCCAAACCATTCTGGATGCTTTTCATCTTTAAAATGCATCCATGTATAATCGTGAACTTTCCGGAACCATTCCAAACTTTTTTCAGAGCCAGTCAATTGATAAGCTTTCAACATTGTTATCAGTGTTTCAATGTGTACCCACCACAATTTTTGATCCCACTCCAACTGTTGAGTCGGGTATCCCAGCCGATCAATGAAATAAAAAATGCCATCATGTTGCTTATCCCAACCGTATTCAACCATGCGGATGGCAATATCGCTGGCTTTGGTAATTAGTTTGGGGCGATTTAGGCGAACCCCCAAATCCATGATGAACCACATAGCCTCAATGGCATGCCCGGGATTTAACAAACGACCGTCAAAAGTATCGGAAAGAGTGCCATCTGTATTTAGATTCTCAACAACCAAATCTAAATCCGGACGATAAAACACCTCCATTACTTCTTGAATACAGGTTTCCATGGTTTCTTTCAAAAAATCGGCATCCAGTAAGTGTTCAATCTCAAGCGCCAGATTACACAGAATCATGGGCAACGCAAAATTTTTCAGATTTCTTGTTCCGGGAAACACTTTACTCCATTGTCCCTTGGGGTTATTGGTTTTCGACAGAATAATGTTGAACGTTTTCAGTGCTATATCTGCATACTCCTGATTTCCTGTGGCTTTACTTAACTGACCAAAAGCCATGCATGCAAATGTGTATGAAAAAATATTATAGGGCTCAACCAACGGTTTTCCCTCTCGATTCAACGAAAAATACCAATTTAGATTTCCATCATGACCATATTTTTTGAGAAATTCTGCCCCATGAACAGCAACATCCAACCACTCTTGTTTTTTCTCCAACTTATTGTAGAGCATAGAAAAAAACCAAACTTCGCGTCCCTGCAACCAAATAAATTTATCGGTATCAAAAACTTTACCTTCGCGATCGAGGCAACTAAAATACCCACCAAATTTTTTATCTTGAGAATTATTCAGCCAAAATGGAACAATATTCTCAAGTAATTCAATTTTGTATTGTTCTGCTATGTTTTTAAAATCGTTCACGTCTCTTCCTAAATTTATAATTCTACCTGTAGATGCTATTTCAAACAGTCAAGATATTCCCTGTACCGATTGTATAAATGCCCTGCCTGCAAATAGGCTGACTGTGGGCTCATGAAATGTGAAAACTCAAAAGTTATAGCTTGTTCCATGCCTGCGCGCTTAGCCGCATTTAGCTTCTTCAATAATTTTTCCCATTTAATAGGCAAAAACTTAATTGGCATATCGCGATCGAAAGTCTCTGAATTCGTCCAACTTCGGATACCAGCACTATCAGCCATCTGCTTGTTTGTCATCAGAAACTCATCCAGCTCGTCGAAACTCACATGCCCGTCCTGAAAAGCAACAATATCTACGGCATTTTTTATTCCGTCAAAGATCTCACTCCAATCTTGTTTATGCCGCTGAAGGCTTATTCCTTCGCTCCTATTGGTTTCTGAAGTGTACTGACTGATATTTTTAATCCCGTCAATGTAGGGTGAAATTAAAGTCGAAAGGTTTCCTGAAACCGATTTACAATGATTGCCCAATCCTGAATACATATTAATTATTGCATCAGTTTTGCGACTACATTCCTGAGAAATGTACCATCCTTTAAATGCCTTCATGTGTCCATAAGTATTCCAAACTTCATCAACAAGGACTTTATTCAGATCCAACTCCTTCTGAAAATTACCATTTACCCAATAGCGTCCGGAATCATACAATCCAAAATAAAAATCCATACCATGTTTTTCACTCAATTCCAAAAACAACTGTACAAGATCAACTGATGGTAAATATGCTCCTTCCTGAGTGGTAAGTATTTTCGATGGGTAGGTCAGCCATTTTTGATATCCGCTGCGGATTAAAATGACTGTATTAATACCAATAAGCTTCATGTGAGCAAAATCCTTTTCCCATTCAAGTCTGCCCCAATTCTGATGAGGAATATCATGACTGATTTCATCCAAAAAAGTACCTTTAATCTTCATCCTGTTTTCCTTTTATATTTAATACCTTAATCCTATTTAGAACCGAATTCCTTTTTCCTTGAAAATATCACGCCAAAGCAAATATCCGAAGGCACTCAAATGAATTCCATCAGCAGTTAATTCCTGCTTTAAATTTCCTTTTTCATCAACAAAATGAGAATACAAATCAAGAAACTGGATCTTGCTTTTAGCTGCAATGGATACAAGTTGTTCGTTAAGTTCTATTATTTTATCTGATTTGTTTTTCATGTAATCGTACCAAATAATCTCTTCGTTTATGGGCAAGACACTCTGGAGGTATACTTTAGTTGAAGGCGATTCCGCTTTAATCCTCCAAATAATCTCTTGAATTTTACCAGCAATAATATCCACTGGCACACTCCGCCCAATATCATTTATACCAATCATCAAAAAAATGTATTTTGGCTGCGATGACAAAACTTCATCCAGCCGATTGAGTACCCCCCAACACACATCTCCACCAATCCCGCGGTTTACTATGTTTTTATTTCTGAAGATCTCATTCCAGTCGCCATTCTCAGTAATACTGTTACCCAAAAAAACAATTTCATGTTTCCGATTTGGTAATCCCTCATAAAATGCACGTCTTATCTTGTAATGAGCAAATGTATAAGTGGTATCATATGCTATGGTATTCTGAGCTGTTGTATTCTCTGAAAAAGAAACAGCTCCGAAAAACACAACAACGGCAAAAAACAATCTTCTAATGTGCTGTATTTTTGGAAAATAGAAATGTTTATATTTTTTCATAATCCTTTATTTTATTAAGCCAGTTAAATTTCAATATCGTGGAAGTAATTGCGAATAGAATAAGAGAAATAATTAAGCCCTGATAATGGCGTACGACCAAATAAACGGGAGCAGTAATCAAGGTCATTTGCCATACAATGCCAACCAAAATATTAATTCCATCGCGGGCTAAGTCCTCATTCTTAGTAATTTCAGGATAAATTTTTCTTGCCTTTTCGTACACAGGATTCCACCAACCCCAAGGACGTACATTTTTATAAAATTCAATGAGAGTTCTATCATCAACCGGAGCAGAGAGATAACAACCAAGGAAACTTCCCGCCGAAGCCATTATCAAAATAATCGGGAATATATAAATGTCCGGAGTATCCGGGAAAAACAAAAATTTAACAGTCGATCCAGCCAAACCTGCTATCATTCCCCAGAAATAGCCATAGCCGTTAAATCGCCACCAAACCCATTTCAACACATTGGCAACTACATACCCGCCATACAGGGACGAAGTTATCCAAAGCGTAAGAGAATTAATTGATCCGGAAAATAATCCAAAAACAATGCCAATAATCACAATACCAAATGAGGCTATATAGCTAATCCGAATGTATTTTTTATCGGAAGCGTGCGGATTGATATATTGTTTGTACAAATCGTTTACAATGTAAGCAGGTGCAGCATTCACAAATGCTGAGAAAGTTGACATGAATGCTGCCAATAATCCTGCAAGAATAATTCCTTTTAGTCCTACTGGTAACAAATTATTAATCACATATGGGAGAATTTTCTCAAAATCAAGATCTCCCCCTCCTGCTTTCATCATAGGTGCCACAAATACTAATCCAAGTATTCCCAAACCAGCCACCATTAAATAACGGGGAGGATATAGTACTAAAGATGTCAATCCGCTCATTTTGGCAGCATCACGAGGTGTTTGTGTCGACAATATACGCTGCATATCATAACCGGGAACCGGTCCCGCCAAACTTGAAAAAATCCCTTTAAAAAACATCATCATCACCAGTGCACCCAACATACCAAAACCATCCTCCGAAATTTTATCGTTGACTTGATCAAAAACACCGGTCCAGTCAAGACTAGTGCTCCACGAAGGCGTAATATCAAACCATCCATTGGGTACTGCCGCATTTATTTGTCCGACAGATACATTATTCATGGCAAACCAGGCAATAGCAACACAGGCAAGTGTCATCACAAAAAATTGCATTACCTCGGTAGCAACCACACTGTACATCCCCCCTTTTATCACATAAAGAGTTGTTAGCAGAAGTAAGATTGTTGCATAAACATATTCTGAGATAATCAGAACAGAACCAATAGTAAGTGACAAGTCCCATGGAAAAATAGTTACAGCAAATTTTCCTATGCCTACAAAGAAATAGGCAATAAAACCAATTGCACTAATAATGGCAAAAACCACTACAACGATGTGAGATAAGCGACCTCCTTTATCGCTTCCAAAACGAGTAGTAATCCACTCTGCTCCGGTCATAACCTTTGAACGCCGTAACCAAACAGCCATGAAAATCATTATGAAAATCTGGTTCCATACCGGCCAAAGCCAAGGAATCCAAACACTCTTTAATCCATATACGAAAAAAATGGTAACTGTCCACGCTGTTCCCGAAATATCAAACATGCCCGAACCATTGGAGAGCCCCAAATAGTACCATTTCAACTGGTTTCCTCCTAAAAAATAATTCTGAAGATTTTTATTGGCTCTCTTTGATAACCAGAAACCAATAACAATGCTCAAAATTATGTAGCCTATAACAATTGCGATATCAATAAATTCAAGTTTCATTCCAATATTCTTTATAAATAATACATAAAACATACTCTAGACTTCAGGCCCTCCACATGATTTTTTTCTTGGTCAGCCATGCAACAAGCATCATCGTCAACAATACAAGAATTAGTGCACGAAAGACACCTATCCAAGGCCAGCCTGCGGGAAAAAAACATTGGTAAACGAAAAACAAAAAACTAATTTTCAGTAAGGGGAAAATAAACCATGTAGTCATAACATAGGCCAGCAAAGGATTCTTTCCTGTATATGAAAAAAGCTTCACAAGGCCCGTTTCAGCAAGAAAAATCGTTACATAATCCAAGAAAATTAACAGGCACAAAGCCATCCCTGAAGTCATAAGCATGTACGAAGCCGTGGCTGGATCTTTTTTTATTCCTCCTTCAACAGGCTCAAGAATCAGTCCCAAAACAATTAACCAAATAACCATTGAAAATAATTGGATATAAGCAGGTACATACTTTTTCACAATCATCCATAATCCGAAAAGCATCAAAGGAGTTAGCAAATAAAGCGCCATCATCCAGCGTTGAAAGAGGGCTGCAGTCAACCAAAGGACTAATAATCCCGCACCAAGATGGAAAAGTTTATTCCAGATGTTATTTTCAACGAGATGGGGAGATTTGCCGTTTCCCTTTAGACGTTCAAGTAATATATCCCCTACAATTGTCGCGGGAATAAGCAGCAACATATAATGCGTCATTCTTAAAATAAAAAACCACGACAGGGGCTGGTACTCATTTAATACAGAATCAAAACCTGTGAATTTGCAACACAACTGAATTCCTCCCCAAACAATGAATAAAAGCAGACGGGCTTTATGATTATTCCGGGTAAAACACCAACTCACAGCGCCAATAAGATACACATTAGCCAACAATAAAATGATAATATTACCACGATGCAGGGAAAATACCTGACCATAAGCCAATCTTAAAAAAACCAGCAAAGCGATTGCTCCTGCCCAGCCGATACCGCGCCAAATTATTTTCTTTTTTGAATCACGAATAAGCTGAAAAAGAGGGAAAAGTAAAATAAATCCAAACAATGTCAGCAATTGCAGATCGAATCCGGGCATTTCAAAACCCAATAGTTGTACATTCCATTTTGCTGCCCCAATCGACCGTGGCAGTATATGTGCAATATATATTGCAAAAAGCACCAGTGAGACAAAGCGTATACCAACATTCTTCATTATTTTAATGAAATTATAACCCGACTCAAATTTTCGATGAAGAGCCAGTGGAATGGCAGCCCCCATGCAAAAAATAAATACCGGTAATACCAGGTCTACCCATGTAATTCCAGATACATCAGGATTGAATGTATGTCCCGGAGGCGGGCATTGTGCATGATACATCCATGCTGGCAATGCGCCACCGAATGGAATTGTACCCGACAGAACCATGCCGAAAATTGACAATCCACGCAATACATCCAATGACAGTGCTCGTTTCATTCTTTAAAAGCTATATAAGTTTGAAAATATTACTCGTTCTCTATTTTAATATTGTTTAATGTTCCTCCCGGTAGACAGTTCCAAACCGATCAATGACTTCAATGCTTATTTTCGATGTAGAAGATTCTGGTTTAGCTCGAAACATATGGATAGTTGGTCGCGCCTGAATCCATTTGTATGCCAATTTCTCTTTATCGGCATAAGTTTTTGCTGTTTCCGGATCAGTACCATAATATCCTTCCATCTCACCCATTAACTTCCCATCTTGATACCAGTTAACTTTCCATTCTGGATCCCAGTTCCATACATTAGCAGTAATGTGTTCAACTTGTTCAGAATTACTCCCTATCGGATATGCTCTAAATTGATATGTTTTCTCTTTTCCAAAACTTTTAAAATACCATTTCAAATCATTACCATTCGCTTCAAAAACAGTGTAGCCCTTAGGGGTTCCATCCTCAGCATAAGCCCCTTGCCACCAGGCACCACAAACTGACGAAACATTGTGTTCGAAAATATTCGGAGCAATAATCACATTGTTGTTCACATGCATATGACCAGTAATAATATGAGTCTGATATGGTGCCAGTATTTTATACAAAGCTTTTTTATTAGCTAACGATTTGGAAATATTGGAATAGGAAAACTCTTTAATATCCTTGTCATCCAATGAGGATGGGATATGCATAACAACAACAATTGTTTGACCTTCCTTTAGGTACGAAAGATCTTTCTCCAACCAATTAAGTTGTTTCTCAGGCAAATAGCCAATGTAAAAATAATCGCGTCCGACGTAAAAAACATTGTTCAATACGACATAATGTATCTCTCCCCGGTTAAAAGAATAGTAAGCCGGACCAAAAACATCTTCATAAATACTTTCTGACGATTTGTTTGTGCGATCATTGTAATTCAAATCATGATTTCCAATGGATTGATAGAATGGAATTCCAGTAGATGTCAATATTCTTTTAATAGTATCATATAAAGTGTGACTATCGCCTACGATATCGCCACATCCCAAAGCATGAAATGGTAAATCCGGGTATTTTTTCAGCAAACCAGACATGTCATCAACTACTTCTCGTAAAAGAGATATTTCTTCCTTACTTTTCACCTGTGGGTCCGCCCAAGCAACAAATCCATGTTTTGTGTCATCCCCTTTGATTTTTTCCAACTTGAAATCAATTTTACATACTTTTTTGCCTGCTGAAATACGATGATAAAACTTAGGAACTGACTGAACCACCGGAACACGGTATCCTGAAGGAGATGATATGTATACAAAACGAGATTCCAAAGTAACAGGAAGAGAGTATGATCCATTCTTGTTTGTTAGACAAATAGCCTCTCCGTCTGTAACAACTACCCCTTCAATTCCTGTTCCCTGACAACTTACTTTCCCTTTCACAAATAATGTTTCTGCACTTTTATTTCCTGAAAAAGAAACAAGCGACAAACAAAGAAAGAAAAGCAGTATTCCAATTTTTCGTTTTATCATTTCTCGATTTTTTTTGCCAACTATAAAAAAGTAAGCAACTTACAATATTACCATTCTGAACGAAACGACTAATCCAGCACAAAAGGCTCTGATTATTAAATTCTCCACTTCGCTCAGAATGACCTAATCCATTAGTTCCTATTCCCTATTTTCATTCTTGAACATGTTTTCATCCTGTGCCATTCGGAATCCCTCTTCAACTTCTTTCCATAAATTTTTACGAATAATGTGAACAATATCGAAAACCATCAGGCCATCAGAAGCTTGCAAATTCATCGCAATAGTACGCGATAATTGCGAACGATTTTCATAAAACTGATCAACCAAAATTCCCCCTAGAAATGGATGCCCGTTCATGATTTCACTAATTTTTTCACACGAACCTTCTACACAATACCAAGTTCCTCTGGCTCCTTTGCTATCGGTTTCATTTATTACAATGTTGTTGTTTTTTCGGTATTCGGCCATTGTCACGTTGGTGTAGTAATTACCCGTAGTGTACAAGTCAATTAACTCGGCGTAACCAAAGTTTTTATAATCAGGAGTTGCCCAGTCAAAATCTTTTGATGGATCGTACTGATTACTGGCCCAGTTTACACCTACTTCGAAATAGGAAGGATACCATGCACCAGTGTAGGTTCCAAATGAGATATTAGGATTAATTTCCTTCACTGTTTGGCGTGCCAAAGCCATAAAATCATAAATGTTTTTAGTGCGCCATTCAATCCACTTGAGAAAATGCTTGCCACGTACATAATTATTTTTTCCATCAGCATCGGTTTTCCATTCGTAAATATCCGTCGGAAATGTTTCTATTTTCTCACCAATGTATTCCTCAAATTTATTTTTAGACAAATCTGAAAAGTCCGCCATAATTCCATCGTACCGCACTCTGTCGAGCATAAAACCATCCAATTCAGGATATTTACTTGTTACTTCTTTCAATACATTCAGCATGTGTGCTTGAAAATCAGGATTAATAGGATTGATCATGGCTGAATATTTTTTCTTCAATGTCATAATCGATACAATTCCCTGATCGGGCGTATACAGCATACTTGCCCATTCTGGATTGGTAGTATAGGTTTGTCCACGGTCGAAGTAATTATGCCCTCCAACAAAAGTATTCAAAGAAGCATGTACCTTTAATCCCAGCTCGTGAGCTTTGTAATAAAGTGCTCCAGGTAATCAAATTCAGGTCTTTCAAAACCGTCCCATTCTGTCATCTGTGGAGCAAATTCACTCTTATAAAGTACTTCACCCGTAATCGGACGAATATCAACTACCGCATCAGTGAAGCCAATGCTTTTGATTTTCTCCAAATAAAAATCAATGGAATCAGGATAACTGAAACGCTCAAAATTTGCCTCAGCATCGAACCACATCAATTTTGTTTTTAAATCTATTGCTGATTTTTCTTTGTGCTGACTGCATCCGGTAAATAATCCGAACGCAAGCAGTAAATAGTATATGATTGTTTTTTTCATTTCTATGTCATTTAATCTAAATCAAATATTTCTTATTTATTTTTCACCCAGCATATTGTCAATTCCGGCTTTCACATATTGCCATTGATTCTTTTTCTTCAAATGAATCATATCAAAAAGAAAATAACCATCGCAGGCGTTAAAGGCTGCATCAATAGACTGTGTTATTGCCTGATTTACAACAAGATCACTACTGGTCGCCCATGCACCATTTCCGATATCAGGACCTCCAATTACGAGTGCATCGCCTTTAATTTTATCGACTGCTTTGGAACAAAATCCCTGAATAGTCCATTCATTAGTTCCATACACACGGTTCGGCGAAGCATAAGCTCCAATCAGAATAATATCCATATGGTCTGCATAACCGTAATTTTTATAATTGGCTGTAGCCCATGAAGGATATACCGAAGCGGTATTGTATTCGGGGCTTGCCCAATTTACTCCAACTCCATAATAAGTAGAATACCAACCTCCTACATACACTCCAAACTGAATGTCTTTATTTATTGCCTTCACCCGATTTTGAGCCTTTTCCATGAAGTCGTGGATGGTTTTCACCCGAAACTCAAGCCATTGTTTAAAATAAACAGGCATAGGAGAAGGAAGTGTACCTGCCTTCGTTCCTGCAGTCATTACATCTTTAGGAAAATTGGAAATAGAGTATCCCAGATATTCTTCGAATTTCTTTTTTGTATACAAAGAGAAGTCACTATCAAGATCATCAAAACGCCCCCTGTCCAAAAAAATGCCATCCAAATCCGAATATGACGCTAATGCTTCCAGTAAGTTTAAGACGTAATTTTGAACATCAGCATTTACAGGGTTAAAAAACTTTGCCCCTGAAGCACTTTGATCCAGCGTATTTACGATACCCGAAGTGGTCAGTAACTCTGTTGCCCAAGTACGTTTTTCCTGTTCACGAAACAAGAGACCTTCGGAACCTAAACTCGTTGTATTTCCACCCGTGAAAGTATTAAATCCAGCATGTACTTTTAATCCCAGGCCATGACCTGCATCAATAAAAGCCTGCAGATAATCCCAATTCTCAGTACGATCAATTTTAGTATAGCCTGAGGGCAGCCATGCACCAAGCCATTTTACTTGTGTTCCTGCTTCCGCTCGAAACAACACATCTCCATTGGTAGGTCTGACATCTACAACAACATCTGTAAAACCAGCCTCTTTAGCCAACTTTAAATCACGAAGAATATTATCCTTGCTATTCGCAAAATCCGGAAAATTTGCAGCTGCATCAATCCAGATAAATCTTGGTTTCTCAGAATTTACAGGTTTTTCATCATCATCCCATTCCCATTTGTAGTCATCGTCACTTTTCCCGCCACATGAAGTTAAAATGGAAGTAAATGACAATCCAATTAATAAGAGATATAAAAACTGATTGATTCGATTTTTCATCAGAATATTATTAAATTTTAAATTGCTCATACAGACTCTCTGATATGGTAACTTTGTTCAAACCTGTTTACACATTGCAAAGTGAATTCGCTTGATTAATTATCATTGGATTAAATATTGGCGCCTCATTATTCCGAGGCACCAATATTGTAATGTTTAACGATCTTAAAGGTCTATACAATCGAATTGATAACCGACTACATAACCATTTGTAAACATGAAGTATAGATAAAGGAAATAGCCATCTTCTGAAACTCTCAGAGCCACATCACCAGTTCCATTTCCATTTGCTACTGCCGGAGACACAGATTTTCCACCGTATATATTGCGGGGAGATTCCCAAACAACGGCATTACATGTTTTTAAGTCGATATTGCCGGCAAAGTTCATATCGCTGCTAACATCCAATAACCAAATGGCATCAGCAGATCCCCAGGTAAAACTATTCACCCAGTTTAACGTTACATATTTTGCATTATTGAACTCCAAATAATCGACAGCATTTGGTATGTAGTTGGTACTAATAACCTCTAAATTTTTACTAACGGCATTTGTTGTACCATTCACCCAGGCAAACATATTATCAGAATAAGATGCAACAAAATAATCGCTGTTTACATCTGTATTCGATGAATAAACAACATCCGCATTTGTGGTCCACCCTTTAGCTAAACCACTCATGGTAATAATCTCTGGAGTTTGCGATGTTAATACACCATTTACAACAGTCCAACGTGCTATTTTTTGACCGGCAGCTAATATCGGAGCTGAAATGATTGCATCCCCATTAATACTTCCATTAATAGAAAGTTTACGACCAATGGCCAAACCACCATCCCACTCAATCAATAATTCAGGAGTTGAAGCTACAGAAGCCAGTTTCCAAACTTTAAAAGAACCAGCATTTGGAGCTAAGTTGCAAATCAGCACATTTCCATCAGTATCAGAAGTATTGTAGAAATTGGTAAGTGAACCTTTCAAAGCTCCCAAGTCAATTTCCCCAACTTTTTCTCCTGTTTTTGCGTCCAGGTAAACACTATTTTCATTTCGCGTGTTTAGAATCACATAATCATTTGTAACCGCCATACCTCCGGTAAGGTTGTCAACCATAATTCCACAATCCGCTTTCAATTGTTTCTCAAACATCAGCTTAGCACTTCCCGAACGAATCCCATACAATAATTTTTCAGGAACCTCTTTCTTAATGGTGTAAACATTCTTTGTTAGTCCATCATGAGCAGTTACTGTAAGTTCCAAATCATTATTATAGTCCAAGGCTTTGGCTGTGGGATCGGGTGAAATGCTTGCATGATAAGATAAGGTTATTTCAGCCACAGCAGGATTTAGATTGCCAAGTGCAACAAGCGAAATTGTTTTGGCCTCTTCGTTAATTACCCCATCCAGACCTAAAGATGGTAATTTGAATGCTTCCAACTTACAGTCCGAACTTTTTCGGATTTCTCCCTTTACAATATACTCCTTCTGCATTTTAACTTGATCGGTAACTGTGATTACGTTCTCCTGTGTTAAATCCAAATTCAAGAGAGAAGGACTAATAATTACATTGTCATCCAGATTGGCAGTTAAACGCATATCTTTCAACTGAGACTCATTAATCTGATTATTACTGCTTAAAGGATAGAAGTATGGAATTGGAATAGTAATTACATTACTATTTTCCACTATATAACCAACAAATGATCCTGTACCATCGGCAAATGTTGCTGTAATACTATTAATTCCTTCTCTTGATACGGGAGGAATTAACTCTTCCGGATCATGGCAACCATTAAGAAAACTGAAAAAGATCAAAACGATTGCTATTAATTTATTTTTTTTCATAATCATTTTTTTTTATTTCCATTCATCATATTGCTCAATAGCAGAATTGTTTGATAATTCACTATAAGGAATAGGTAAAACATAGGTTTTCTCTAAAAACTTACGATCCTGTAAATCACAATCCACATATTCATATAAATATCCTGCAGGATTTTTCGATATTTTCATACCATGAGTACGGTAACCATTATATTCAGTATGTGCAAGTTTCCATCTTCTCATATCCCAATACAAATGGCCTTCGTATGACAATTCAATCTTTCTTTCCTGACGAATAGCATCAAAAAGATCATCCCCAGCAAGACCATCTTTAGCAGGTAACTGCACACGTTGGCGTACTGCATTTAAATCTAATATCGCATCTCCACTTTTATTTAAACGATAATTTGCTTCAGCTCTGTTTAAATAAACCTCAGCCAAACGAATTTCAACCCAGGTTTGGGTACTCAGATAAGTTATCAAATCAGTATGATCTTCATCTCTTAATTTTCGTAAATAGTACCCAGTGGTTGTTCTTCCCTTTGCATAGGTGTCATCACGATACCCCATGTACTTTCCGTATGTTCCGTCTATACAATTCTCCATGGTTTGCCCCATCCAACTCGATCCATTAAAAATAATGGAAGCGCCAAATCGAGGATCTAAATCCTGATACGGGGGTGTTACTGTCGTTCCGCCATTTAAATGCCATGCACTCCAATCAACCTTTGTTCCATCCTTATTTTCATATGATTCAACCATTTCCTGAGTAGGTGTTCCACTTCCCCCTTGGTTTTCAATTTCGCCAAAAGTTGCATAATCTTTATCAAAACTATGGTTTGGACCTGTCACTAAATAGTTCGTCTCAAAAATTGATTCAGAGTTTCCGCCCAACCATGAATCGCTGCAATTTTCGGTTAGGGCATATTTATTTAATGCAAAAACCGCATCTGCCGCATTTTTTGCTGATTGCCATCTTTCGGCATATAGCATTGCTCTTGATTTAAATGCATAGGCAGCACCTTTTGTCAGACGACCTTTATTAGCGGCATCCCATTCTGAGGGTAGAGCTGATGCTGCAAAATCTAGATCTTCTTCAATTAAATTCCAGGTTTCTTCGGCCGATGAGCGTGCTTTGTCTTTTTGCAGATTCATATCGGTATAAAGAATTACTCCGCCATGACGTTTGGCTAACTGAAAATATAGAAATGCACGGAAGAATCTTGCCTGTCCTTCAAATAGTAAATTTTTTTCTTCAGGCAATTGCGAATACTCTTTCAACCCAACTAAAAATTCATTTATGCGTCGAATTCTCTCATAAGTCTCCCTCCAAGTATCAAGTAAATTACCTGTAGGTGACATGGATTCTGGTGTAAATACATAATTATTTGAATCACCAGCCTTGCTGCCTGGAACATAGGAGCCATATTTTAACGTTTCTGTCAAGCCTTCGGTTAAATTGCCCTTGAACTGTGAATTTCCAAAACTACCATATCTATCGATATAAGCATAGAAAACATTGGAATACAAAGTAACATTAGTTTCATTTTCCCATACCACTTTATCTGAAATTCGATCAGTAGGTGTGGTATCAAGCAATTCATCGCAACCATACATACTAAAGGCACTAAGTAAAATGGCTATTCTAAATATTTTATTCTTCATAATAAGAAATGTTTATTCATTTAAAATGTCAAGTTTACACCCATTGAAATAATCCTCTGCTGAGGATAGTAGCCATTTGACACACCTGGTTGTTCCGGATCAATATTGTATTTTGCCAGATGACTAAATGTTAACAAATTTTTACCTTCGGCATATATTCTTAAATTATCCATTCCTATTGAACTAACCCATTGCTTTGGCATAGTATATCCAATTTGCAGAGTCTTAAGACGCAGGTAATCACCATTTCGATACCAAAAACTAGATGAAAAAGCATTATTTGAACTGGCTGTTACCAAAGCTAAACGAGGGAATTCTCCATTAGTATTATCTTCTCTCCAAGAATTCTCAAGAAGATATTTTGGTGAGTTTCCACCATGGTAAAACGGCTTAGTCATAGATGTATTATCCATTACTCCATTGCTGTAAACTCCAGTTAAGGCAACATCTCGACCAACTGCACCCTGCATCAAAACTGCCACATCAATACCTTTCCAATTTCCATTAAATGTAAATCCTCCAACAAATTTCGGATAGGATGACTTTCCAATGTATCCACGATCTTGTTCGTAAGAAATTTTTCCGTCACCATTTCTGTCTCGATATTTAATATCACCCACTCGAACATCCTTACCTGCAATTAGGGCAGAATTATCAATTTCCTCCTGGCTTTGGAATAATCCTTCAGCGATAAAACCAACCTGTGCACCTACTTCTTTTCCAGTCATTTTCAACCAATCAGGAGTGTTTGCAGAATCACCATATTTCAACCATCTACGTTTAGTATATGTTGCGTTAATTCCTATATTGTATGAAAAATCACCAATTTTATTGCGATGCGTCAAGGCTATTTCAAATCCCTTGTGATCCTGCTTGTTATTGTTTTCATATCCATATACATACCCTCCGTAAGAATCCGGATAGGTTGCATCAGAAACGCTCAACATATCAAAAATATATTTATAGAAAACATCAAATTCAACACCAAGCTTGCCATTCCACAAACTTGCATCAAAACCGAAGTTATACTGCAGTGCTTTTGCCCAGGTCAGATTGATATTTGCCGGGCGTGAGGTTATCAATCCATTATTCGATACCCCTCCTAAAACAACTACATTTTCTATCAACGATAAAGTATTCAAATAATAATAAGGAGCTATTTCAGTTGTTCCTGTCAATCCAACACTTCCTCTTAACTTCAGATTGTCAACTTTAGTGAAATTATTCTTAAACCAATCCTCTTCGGATACTCTCCATCCTAACGAAGCTGCAGGAAAAGGACTCCATCGTTTGCCTTTAGTCATTCCGCCAAACACATAACTACCATCGTAACGTAATGACATCTCAGCAAGATATTTATTTGCATACCCATAAGTTACACGTCCTAAAAACCCTGCCTGACGTTGTTCATAGCTGCCTCCCGATACTTTTGTTTTATCAGCAAGACTGGCATAATTTAATTCGTCCAATTCCAAAATGTCAAATCCATAGCCATATGCTCCAAAATTATTACCTTCTTTCTTTATGGTTTCCATCAAAGCCAAAAAAGAGACATTGTGCAAACCAAATTCATTTTCATATTTTATACTTGTATTTGTTGTCAAATTCGTAGAATGTGACAAGCCCTCAACCAAACTTGTGTTCGTTCCTCTTGCATCATAAGTATTTACATAACTTATATCTTCAGCTGCAGAAGTTGGAGCCGTAGCTACATTAGTATAGTAAGGAGTAGAGAATGCCTTTGATGTCTGATAGGAAATATCATAGGCTGTCATGAATTTAAGGTTTAAACCTTTTACAAATGGCACTTTATAGTTCAATGCTGCATTGGTCTGAATCACATTTGTTTTCACCTTGTAATAACCCGTTAAATCGGAAGCTGCAAGAGGACTCACATACGAACTTGCAGTTCTGGTTGACACCGGCACCCCATTCATTTCCTTAGGTACATAAGGGAGTGCCCTCATTGCCTGCTGAGGTATGTTATTCCAATCACCTGGTGAAGCAGAATAACCAGGACGCTTCCTGTCTTCAATCCTTCCGGAAATATCAAAAGTCAAGTTTAAGTTGTTGGAAATTACAGCATCAATGTTTGAACGTAAGTTGATCCTGTCGTAATCAAAGCCTTTAACATTACCTTCCTGATTATAATTCCCAAGTGACACAAAGTATTTAATATTCTCTGTACCCCCTGTTGCATTCACATTAAAATTCTTAGTCTTTCCAACTCCAAAAGTTTCTTTGTACCAATTAGTATTTCCCCAACCATCTGAATCGTCTCCATTCTGCATCTTTTCAACATGCAAAGAAGAAAAAACCGGAGCATCACCATCCATTTCACGGGCTTTATTGTACCAATAGGCATATTCCGGACCATCCAGCATATCCATCATTAAAGCATTGTTACTCACACCAAAACCTCCTGTGAATGTAATTTTAGAAGGAGAAGCAACGCCTCTTTTTGTTGTTACAATTACAACAGAGTTAGCATCCAAACCATAAACAGATGCAGACGAAGCATCTTTAAGAACTGATATTGATGCTATTTCGTTAGGATCAATTTCAGAGATGCTACGGGCAATTCCGTCAACAATATACTTGGCTCCGGTTCCCCGAACAATAATACTGGCACCATCGGCTCCCGGCTGTCCCGATTGCTGCAGGGAAACAACACCGGAAACCATACCTCCCAACATATTGGTAATATTTCCTACAGGGGCTTTCAAAAGATCCTTTCCAGAGATCTGAGAAACAGCTCCTGTTACGTATTGTCGTTTCTGAGTTCCATACCCCACAACAACAATTTCATCAAGTCCCTCCCTTTTCTGCTGAAGAATAACACTTATAAAATTTCTTGCTCCAATCAGTTCTTCTTTAGTTTCATAACCGATAAAAGAGAATACCAATTTTTCAGAATTACCTGGAATTCCGATTGCAAAATTTCCATCTAAATCAGTAACAGTGCCCGAAACTGTTCCTTTTATAAAAACAGTAGCACCAACCAGTGGCTCTCCGCTTTCATCCGACACGTTACCTTTAACATTCACTTGTGCTGATACGATCTGGCTTCCTAAAATAAAGAATACAGCCAGAACGCAACCCAATGAGCTAATTCGTCTTTTCATCATAAAGATTAGCATTATAGTATTGTTACAAAAGATTTACACGTAAAACTATTTTTAAAATACGCACAGCATTTCTATTTCCAGACAAATCGTAACATCTTAAAATACTGACACATACATCAGGTCAGATTGTAGGATACAATAAAAACTGCTTTGCTTGAGTACGAGATTCAATGCTTCTGAAATGAAGAATTAAATCCAGATAATAGATTATTATCAATAAATGAAGTAAATTTGTTTTGTAGAACTATTACTTCGGCCTGTCCATGTGCTTTAAGCCTTGTGGCAGGCTTTCTTTTTTTCTTTTGCAGATTATTCTTTCATATTTCAGGTTTTATTTGGGTTAGTAATTGTTTGGTTAGTGATTATTTATATTTAAAACTTATTTAAATCAGTTGCAGCTTGCACAAAACGATTGCACCTGCTCCTTTAATTGCAGCATCAGTACCAATCGATGAAAATATTAATTCACATGATCGCAAAGGAAGAGACAAGGCCGTATGTGTCATGCCTGATTTTATCGAGTCAGTCAATACTTCTTTTGCCGATACAAACTTTCCTCCAATTATAATTATGCCTGGATTTAAAAAATTCACCATATTCCCGAGTGCTTTTCCAATAAGGAAACCCATCTTATGAATCAGCGAAATAGATAGTGCATCCCCTTCCCATGCGGCTTTTAAAATATCACCGTATTGAATTTCTGAAATGTCTTTACTGTTCAAAAGCAAAGATATTTCTCCTGATTGCACTTGCTCCTTAAAATTCTGCTCAAGTGCATAACCAGAAACTTCGGTGCCTAAACAACCCCGCTTACCGCATAAACACAGTTTATCTGATTCAGCAAACTGAATATGACCAAACTCGCCTGCAAATCCCTGCTCTCCGATCACAATTTCTCCATTGGCAATTATAGCCAAACCCAATCCCCGACTCAAATTAACAACAAAAGCATTTTTTACACTTTTCGCCTCTCCAAAAAACTGTTCTGCTATTCCTAATACATGAGTATCGTTATCAATATATACCGGAACCGAAAGTTGCTCAGAAAGATAACTTGTGAGCGAATTTTCCAAAAAATTAAAATAGTTGTATGAATTTCCAGTTTGTGAATTTATTCGGCCGGTAATACCAATACCAACCCCCAATATTTTATTCAAATCGATCTTTGAATCGCTAATTGAATTTCCTATAAAAGCAATAACATCGGCTAAACATTCAGAAGTGTTTTCCAGAATAAAATCATTATTATCAAATTTGTAAACCTCTTTCATTTCTAAATTGAAAATTGAAAGTGAAATCCCTTTTAGTAAAATGACAACACCAATGCAATATGCATAATCTGGATCCACCTTATAAACTGAAGGACGCCGGCCATTCTCAGTTTCCATTTTACCTACTTCAACAATGATCTGAGTTTCTATTAATTCGTTTATCAACTTAGTTCCGGTAGGTATACTTAATTTTACTTTTTTACAAATACCAGGAATTGTGAGTGGATTTTCAGCTTTATTCAACAATGAAATTATTTTACGCTTTTGCGCATAGTGCCTGTTTGCATTGTTTACATTCCTTATGTCTTTTAAAAAGAGTTCCATTAAATCAATATTTATTATTATTTTTAATTAATGCATGCAAGTTTATAATTTTTTTTATTAACTCCAAATAGTTTGTTGAATATTATTCTTTTAGAGAATAAACGGTTGGCAGAAACTTGATTGAACAAGCAGATATTTTAGCTCATGCTGAAAAAACATTTACGATCCGCTCAAAGTTGGGAATTGACCCGGTATCTGCAGGAAAAATCTATGTATGAACCAGTCTCACGGCAGGCTTGCCACATTCTGGACTGCACTAAAACCACACGCACAGGGCGATAGGTTCTTTAAGGATATGTTTGGAATTGTTTCGGCTCGTGTTCGTTATGGGTTGGCAAAAGGAGTTGTCCATCTCTAATTTCAAATGGTCAACATTACGGGAGTGTTAACAGTTATTTTAAAATAAGAAACGTCCGATAGCCGGCAGATCTTCCGGGATATTTTCAATTTGATTTTCCATTAAATTCAGCTCGGTGAGTTGATGGCTTTTAAGCAGATGAAAGGGAAATGTCTTTATGCAATTGTTTTCCAAATAAATGTTGGTGATGGATGCTGAGTGCAAAAGCTGTTCCAGTCCTTCAGAAACTTCATTGTTCGTAAAATCAATTAGCTCCAGTTTAGGACAGGTACTAAGAGCCGAAGGCACAACAGTAAAGCTATTGTTACCCAAATATAATTTTTGAAGATTTGGTATTTCCGTTATTGATTGAGGCAGTGAACTGATCTGGTTCCGACGAATATCCAGGCATCGCAAACTCTTTAAATTGGCTATTTCATCCGGAATCAATTCAAGTTCATTTTCCTGAATGTCTAAAAATTCCAGGTGTTTCAATTTAAAAAGTGCAGCAGGCCACTTGCCTTTCAAATTCTTTTTCGAAATATTTAAACGGGTAAGCTGAGCCAATTCATTCAACTGATAGCCTTTTATCAACCAAGTAACTTTCTCTACTTGTTTTATTTTCCACTTTAGCTGAGCATTCAACTCTTCAATTATAAGTAAGTCTCCCATCGATAATATTTCTTACTATTTATTTGTACTGCTGCAAAGCAAGGTAAACTTACTATTTATACCAAACAAAAAGAAATGCGTCTATGTCTTGTTTCACCAGCTCCCAACACTTTTTTCCTGCAATAAAAAAATCCCCCAATACATGGAGGATTTGTCTGTTTATAAATGTTGCTTAAAAATAGTGAGTACAAGCAGATGCTAACAAAATAGATTGTATTTTTATCAGCAAGCCGAGGCCCTCAATTCCCATTTTAAACTTTAGGCGGTTTACAGGAGAATTTCAGGTGCCTCTGCTTTTTTTACTTATGCCTCGGTTTCTGCAGTTTTATTTTCTGCATTTTCATTTTTCGTTTTGCGGATTCTACCAGCAGTAATGTATTTTTGGGTGCACTGGTTACAAAAATCTGCAATTTCCATGTATTTAGGATCAGAAGCGATTTTGTTTAACACCGTAATGGATTCGAACAATTCGTCGCAGACCAAACGCAGTTCTTTGTACACATTTTCGGTGTCGATGTTCACTTCGTTGGCTTTCAATTTTTCTTTTTCCTCTAACAGTTGGGTATAGGCCGTATTGTCGTCAAGCATTTCCTGATACCAGTCATTGGCCTTTAAGCTTAAAATTACGGCTTGGTTTTCTTCCGAATCCAATTCCTTAATTAAACTTGCCATTTTAGCCGATTGCACTTTTTGTCCGCTGGCATACAAACTCCAGCCATGTGCACGAATAATGCGGCAAATACGATCTGCTCCACTTACAACTCTTTCTGCGCTGCGATGAGTACAAGCCTCCATTAGGTTGCGGAAAGCAATAAAAGATTGATCTCTGCGATAATCTTTTCCACGCAGCCATTGGGTGTATTGGCTCGACGGATTTCGGTTTGATGCCTCCAAAGCTCTCTCATGTTTGACAATAAACTGGTCGGCCAGAGGTTTAATTGGTAAACCTTCTAAGTTGGCAGTCGATAAGTACGTTTTAATTTCGTTGCTATAGCCCAACAATTCGTTGATTCGCAGCAAACTAAAAATCATTTTTATAAACATTTCTCAAAATTTTAAATAAATTAAAAAAGCAACTTTCATTAACAGAATCATAAAACTACATTATTTTTATGATCTACAGATATTTTAGTCCCTGTTTTTACACATGTTAAGTAACAGGTACATTTTACTCTCCCTTTTTTTTACGTAGTGGTACTTCAAAAGAGTTTGAAGCCGTTCTTTTTTGCTGGGCTGGAGTTCAAAGGAATTTGAGCTGCTCCTTTTTGATGCAGGAGCAATATAAAAAATTTTGAAGTGCGTTTTTTCGGCTTGGGTGCAACTCAAATGATTTTGGGGACTCATTTTTTGGCTCAGCAGGAGTGCAAAGGAGTTTGAAGCCCTGTTTTTTTGCTTGAAAGGAGTGCAAAATGATTTGAAATTTAAAGAATGCCCGTTTTATGAGGCTTGCAAAGAATTATCCTTGTAATTGAGAGGATTTGAAAAGTAATATACGAGGTCTGATCAATTAATTGCATTTCGCGTGGGGTCAATAGCAGGATTGGAAAGCCTGAACTTTTTGCCTGCAAATTGCTGATGTGGGGAGATTGCAAGAACTTTCAGGTCTTAGCATATCGATATACTTTCATTTAACCTACACTTTTCACTTTTACAACACCCTTTCGGTACGCATCCAGCAATCGGTTCAGATCGAGAATTTGTTGGCGCAGATTGGCTCCAATATAGGTGTCGCCCACTCTTATTCGTTTGGTTGCGTGCTCAATCATGCTTCGGGTTGAAACAATATCCACTTCATCGTGAATGGCTTTGTGTTTCGATTCGAAAGAGGTATGCTCGGCCAAAATTAAACTGTAAGAATCATAAATTAAGGTATATCCGGCAATACCGGTCACCTTTTGATAGGGCTTCGACATTCCTCCGTCAATCACAAAGAGTTTTCCCTCCGCTTTCACCGGACTTTCTCCTTTTCCCACTTTTACCGGCACATGCCCGTTAACAATGTGCGATACTTCGGGATCGAGTCCAAATTCTTTTAAAATCCGGCAGCAGGAATCTTTATCATCCCTCAACTTGTAATACATATTGCTTTCTTCGCGCTGAGCTTCTTTATCGTTCAGAAAATATCGTTCGAAAGTGGCCATTTTCTTTTTGCCAAAAAGCGGCGAATAAGCCCCGCTCCACAAATACCACATGTAATCACGGTCTTTGTTCCTTTTTTCGGGATGTTCGCGGTTAAAATAAGCCCGCCGGGAAATCAAATCAAACTGATCGCACAAGGCCTTCCCTTTGTATTTTTCGCCCAGTAAAGTAAGCTCTTTAAAATTTCCCGTTTCGTCGAGAGGGATACAGCCATGAAACAGCAGATTTGAATTGTAGGAAAGATAAGTACCACCTTTTGAGAATAATGTTTTAATGTGCCGCTGCAGTTTGTCGCAATACAAAAAGGAAAATTGAAGTTTTTCAGTCAGCATCCTCTCCTCTTCGGTTAGTTGATAAGGATTATTTGGATCGATAGTTGGAAATGATTTGTCGTTCAATTCCAGTTCCCGTCCGTCAATTCTCACAGTACCTTTTTCATAATCAATTTTGTCGAGAAGCAAGCGATCGTCCATTTCCATTTCCGGATTTCGCTGAATGATCTCTCCTGCCAGTTTCATTTCAATCACCATAATGGCTTTGTGCATTTTACTGGTCAGTTTAATCTGAGTTGATCCGATGTTTTCTACCGGCGTATTCTTAGGAATAAAAGCCTCACACGGATCCCCCTCGTAGGCTTTCATGGCAAAGGTAGCCAGTGGCATCAGATTAATCCCGTAGGCATCTTCCAGCGTGTCCAGATTGTTGTATCGGGCACTCAAACGAATTACGGCAGCTATACTGGCACGTATTCCTGATGCCGCAGCCATCCAAACAATATCATGATTTCCCCACTGAATATCTACCGAATAATGATCCTGTATCACATCCATTACCTTATCGGCATAGGGACCTCTGTCATATATATCACCAATAATGTGCAGCCGATCAATCAGCAAGCGTTGTATAAACTTACTAATGGCTACAATAAACTGGTTGGCCCGATCTACATCGATAATGGATTGTATGATGCATTCGAAATATTTTTCCTTTTTCGCGTTCGGCTCATTCAGCAATTCATCAATTACATAAGCAAAATCGGGTGGCATGGCTTTTCTCACCTTCGATTGTGTATACTTATCGGCCGAAACGCGGGCTACGTCAATCAGTCTGCGAAGCGTAACCGCAAACCATTCGTTCAGATTATCTTGCTCGATTGTGATGAGTTTGAGTTTATCCTCAGGGTAATAAATGAGTGTTGACAGCTGATTCTTTTCTTTTTCGCTGATTGTGTTCCCGTAAACAATATCAATTTTCTTTCGTACCATGCCCGATGCATTTCGCAGCACATGACTAAAGGTCTCGTATTCTCCGTGAATATCTGTAAGGAAATGCTCAGTACCTTTGGGCAGATTCATGATTGATTCAAGATTAATGATTTCGGTACAGGCGGCTTGAACTGTGGGAAATTTCTCAGCAAGCAGGTTTAGAAATCTTAATTCGTCTTCGCTGTAATTGTGTTTTAACAATTGATCTTCATTGTAGTTGGGAACCATTTATTTTTGTATCAGTTAATTTGACATTTACTTTTACTACCCCGCAAACCAGACGCCAAGCATGGCGTCTCTACCATTCGTACATTTCGTCGTTTTTCCAGTTGCCTGGATTATTTTGTATGTATTGTTCTATTCTGTGACAGGAATCAAAATCGCGCACAATATGATCGTGAAACCGGGTTTGCCATGCGAAATTGGAATTGATTTTTCGGGCATTGATGGTCACGGATGATTTGAATCCGCGAATGATTGATGCCAAATTTTTGGATTGTGATCCAAACGTAGAGACGCGATGCTTCGCGTCTGAATATAGTTTTGTTTCATTTGAGACGCGATGCTTCGCGTCTGTACCCGTATTGTAATTATTTTTGCCAATGGTGATTAGGGCATGAAAATGATTTGGCATGATTACAAATTCGCCCAATTCCAAATTCATATCGGGTCTGATTTCGGGTGTTTTCATCCATTCGCTTGCGGCCAATTTCCCAATTTCATTCAAAATCATTTTTCCATTGGTAATTCCGCCAAAATAATGTTCGCGTTCGTGGGTACAAATGGTCACAAAATAAATGGCATTTGATCCGTAATCCCAATCTTTTAATCGGGCGGATGGTATGCGGTATTTATTTTGAAATTTTTCTGCCATTTTTATTTATTATTCTGTACAGACGCGATGCATCGCGTCTCATATATTATTATCCTTTTCTGATGCCATGAATGGTATCCTTTAATTTCATTTACAATTCAGACGCCAAGCATGGCGTCTCTACCCCATTAATTATTGCAATTTAGACGCGAAGCATCGCGTCTCTACCTTACACAAACATTTTTTTGTAACAATCCTTTTTTGAATCCATTGTATTGCAAATTGGAATCTGAAATTTTTGATTGTTTTCAAAATTAACAAAATATGTAAATATTAACCTTATTAGATTCTATTTTTCAAGTAATTGCTGTAGTTCAGCTAAACGTGAAAAAAAACAGGGCTAAAAGAAAAGTAAGGGATACAAAGCTTTCATTCATGAGACAAAGGAGATCTCATTTTCAAGCAATTCTAAACGGGAAGCAAAATTTTAGTTTATTCAGACAGTACGCATGATTCACTTTGTACCTCAAGCAAACTCTTTGCAGCCAATACGCGATTCACAAAAACTTCAACAGAGTCTTCAGACTGTATGCATTGGTCACCGATATACAAGGAGAATGGTTTTTGGGCATCTTTATTCACCTCCAGTCGGTTGCAGTCATCCGAATTTGCTCTTATCACTTTTATTCCTTTTCGGGATAAGGCTCTCCTGAGTAAAACATATTCGAATCCATGACCTTTTACTGCTACCTGTGAGTGCTGGGCATGCATCACTTTAAACAAACCTGTTTTATTGTCGAACACAATTCCTTTGTGCTGAAACATTTTTTGAAAGGCATTTTTAAGCAGTAAGTCTTCCGGACTACCTGTGATTAGCGGACCTCCATTTTGCAGCAACCACAAGCGATCCGATAGCTGCAATGCCAAATCCAGATCGTGGGTAGACATTAAAATGGATTTTCCGGATGTATTGGCAATATCCCGTAACAACTGCATGATCTCAACTCTGGCGGGCAAATCTAAAAAAGCAGTTGGTTCGTCCAATATAATTAGCGGCGTATCCTGAGCAAGAGCTTTGGCAATAAAAGCTTTTTGTCTTTCTCCGTCGCTTAAAGAAGTAAGCAAGCTGTCTTTTTTGTGTGCAATTCCACATTGCTCCATGGCACGAGCAACAATAATTTTATCTGCGGCGTTCAATCGTCCCAACATCCCCGTATAGGGACTGCGGCCATAACCTACCAATTCCTGCACATTCGCATTCGGAACAACAACCCTATCGGTTAACACCACTGCAATCTGTTTCGACAACTCCTTTTCGTTCAATTGATGAACTTCCCGATTATCAATCACAATTAAACCTCCTAAAACAGGCTGAAAGCCACAAATACTTCGCATCAAAGTACTTTTTCCTGTTCCGTTTGATCCCAAAAGGCAAATTAATTCTCCTGATGGAACAATGGCGGATAAATCGCCGGCCACAATCTTGCTGCCGTAACCTATCGAAAGATTTCTAATGTGCAGTAGGTTTTTATTCATGCTAATGGACTAAAAATTTTCTTTGCGTTTTTTCCAGATTACTGAGATAACAACCGGTGCGCCAATAAAAGCAGTTACCGAATTAACAGGCAATTCACTCTCCATTCCCGGAAGACGGGCCAGTAAATTACAAAGCAATGCTGTTGCAGCTCCTAAAATGCAGGCATTACAAATTAAATATAAATGATTGCTTGTGCGGGATACCAATTTTGCCAGATGCGGAACGGCCATGCCAATGAATATAATGGGACCGCAAAAAGCTGTTACAACAGCGGTTAATGTTCCTGCACATAGAATGATTAGTAAACGTGCCCGCTTGATCTTCAATCCTAAATTACTGGCGTACCGGTCGCCCAAAGCCATTAAATTCAGCGATTTGCTTAAAAACAAAGCAAGTAAAGAGGGTACAATGGTAATGATTGCAAACAAATAGGCCCGGTCAACCGACATACGCGAAAAACTGCCCAATCCCCATATTACATAGTTGTGTACATCTTCTTCCATGCTGTAGAATTTCAATACACCCACCACCGAATTGGACAGATATCCAATCATCACTCCGATGATAAGTACACTTAAGGTGCCTCCAATTTTATGCGAGATGAACAGGATCAAAGCTAAAACAGCAAAAGCACCTCCCAACGAGGCTGTAATTATTGCTAAATCGCCCCAAATACCCAATCGGGAAAAGGAAAATCCCCAAACCTGCCCTGCCACCAAAAGAACAAAGCCAACCCCCAAACTCGATCCCGAAGAAATTCCCAATACCGAAGGCCCAGCCAAAGGATTTCGAAAAAGTGTTTGCATCAGCAGTCCGGCTACTCCGAGAGCCATACCTGCACCTAAGGCAACTATGGTTTGCGGCAGTCGGGTTCGCAGCAGAATATTCTCCCAAATTACATTGGATGATCCTTTTCCTGTTACAATATCAACAACTTCGGCAATTGGGATATTGACCGATCCCATTGCCAGATTTAAGGCAATCAAAATCAACAAAAGACCAAGAGATAAAGGAATAAGAACTGATTTTCTCTGAAAAATAAGTGTCATATGAATCATTTTAAAACCTCATAAAATTCCGGTTTGTAATTGGGCAGCAAATCGGGATGAAAGAAATGAATGTAATCTGCCAATATCACATCCGGTTTCATGGCATTTTGCTCATAGTAGGGTTTCTCTCTGATGTTGCACATGATTACATTTCCCTCTTGATAGGCTTTAAAATCAGCATAACGAACGTCTTGTTCAATCAGTGCTTTACGCCCGAAACCTAAGGGTTCGGGAACCAGAATCCGCCAAAAATCGGCATTGGCAGCTTTGGTGTAAACACTTTCGAACCCCAAAGGATAAGCTCCTTGTTTATCGTCCTCAATAATATATTTGGCTCCGGCATCGCGGAAATAATTGGCGTAAAAACTCTTGCCTCCCGGCACATACCAGGTTCCCGACTTCATTTTTCCTGAGAATACTGTTGGTCGTATTTTCACTTTTTCAGTGAGGGTTTTAAGGGAATCATATCGAAAGGCTATTTTTTGAAACAAAGAATCGGCCTGCTTTTCCTTTCCAACAAAGGGTGCAATCATTTTTACCCATTCGGCTCTCCCCAAGGGTGATTTTTCATCGTAAGCCGCCATAGGAACCAACGGAATACCCAAATTTTTCAAGGCATCGTAACCACCCGATTTGTAGGGGGAAACAATAATTAAATCAGGGTTTAATCCTGCAATCAATTCGGTATTAAAGTGCCCCTCTTTTCCAACCCGTTTCACATTTCCATCTTCAATTCGCTTGTTGATGCCTTGATGAAACAAGTGCCGGCTGCTGTTGGTTGCCACAATGCGGTTAATATCGTGTAATGCAAAAAAGTAGGTCAGTTGAGTGGACGACAAACAGATGATTTTTTTACAGGGAACCTGAATGGTATTCGGACTCTTATCTCCTGCCAATTTCTCTCTCACCAATTTAAATTCCTGATAAGTTGAGTCATTCGCTTTGCCATTATAAATTCTTAGAACCTGATCCTTATCGGAATTAAAAATCTCAAACCCTTTAGCATACTTCAATTCCTTCTTCTGATACTTCCCAGATTCTGATCGAATCTCTTTTGCATTTGGTTTACAACTGCTTAGTGAAAATAAAAGAAGTAGTATGTTACTAAAAATAAAGGCCTTCCTTTCCATAAATTTTGATTTAGTGCTTAGAATGAATGCTGCTGTAATTGCAGATCCTGTTCTTAATTCCCAAAGTTTATTTTTTTGATTTGAGTTCAACCAGTACTTCTTTCAGGTGTTCAATCCAAATGCGAACCACATCATCCTGATCTGCCATTCCTCTCAAAACTGCTTCTGTTTTGTATCCCCTGGCTTCCAATACTGATTTCCAGCTTTCTACCTCTTCACCCGCCATATCGTTTCGGGCATGATCGCCGGCAATAGTCATAAAAGGAAGCAACCACACTTTGTTTACCTTTCGGGTTTCCAACTTCTCAATCACCTGATTCAATTCAGGATATCCCTCGACTGCAGCCAGGAATACATTCGGATTTTTTTCCCACAAATAGTACTGCATTCCCGGATAATATACATTTGCCGGATGATGCGTGCCATGTCCCATAAAAACAAGTACATCGCCTTCCACCATTCCTTCCGGCAAATTTTGCAGCAAAACATCACCTAAATTTTCAATGTCATTTTGATGATAAAGCAAAGGCTTGCCTAATTGAACCAGATCAATTCCTTTTGGCATTCCTGAAAATGCTTCCACCGTTGTTTTCAAATTTTCATATTCTTCTCCGGGAATTACATGCAGAGACTGAACCGCCACATTCGTAAAACCTTCCTCTCCCATTTTTGCCAGAGCTTCGGCAGGCGAATCAATAGTTTCGCCGCGTGAGCGAAGTTTATTGCGAATAATTTTTGATGTAAAAGCCCAATGTATTTCCAAATCTGGAAACGTGGCTTTCACTTCCTCTTCGATGTGTTGAAAGGTTGCCCGGGTTTCGGGATAACTGGAACCAAAGGAGACCAATAGAATTCCTGTTTTATTCGCTTTTTTTGTATGAGCTGCAGCCATAAATGAAAATGTTATTAGGAGCAGGAACAAGCCTGTCTTTAAAAATTTACTGAACTGATTTTTTTTAATCATTGGATTTTATTTTAACCGGCTTCAACCTTACCGGCAGTGATTTTTTAGCTTTTCTCCGGATCCATTTTATTCCCAACACAAAGCCTGATACACTTACTACGGTTCCTCCCAACGAAAGGAATAACAGCAAGAACTTTCTTAACCATTCGTGTTGTTTTAAAAATGGGAAATCCAAAGTGTGAAGAGATTTGTACAACCAACGGCGTCCTCTGTCGCTGCTGTTGTAACTTTTGATGACTTCTCCCGTTTTCGGATGAATGTACATGCAGGTATGATCGGCATCGTGCAAGCTCAGTTGCCATACCGGCAAAGGGCGTTCCCACATCCCGTTTTTTTGATAGTAGGCATCAAATTCGTTCAATTCTTTTAGATCGTAATTGGTGCCTGCAAATGCAGTTTTGCACCAACTGCTGATTTCCTTTTCGGAATAATCCGATTTTGCAAAAACGCCATCAGCTCCGGCAACATACACATCCGGCAATTCAAACTGATCCCTGTATACCCAGAAACAGGCTTGATTCATAACGGTTTTCCAAACTACTTTCCGGATCGGTTTTTCACCTTTAACAGCATTCCATAAATCAGACATTGATATTGCTGCATGCTGTTTCGCATCAGGTTTCTGATTCCATACCTTCGCGGCAGAAACTTTTGCATGTACCGGCACCAGGCTTTTGGGAATATCGACAACAGAGAAAAAACCACTCAAAATAAACGTGAATACAAAAAAGCCAAACAGAAAACCTGTAATGTGATGCCACTTGTACCAAAACTTTTTGTAAGGACTAAATTCTGTCCACAGAGAATTTTTCTTTCTTTTCTTCAAACGAATAAAGCCTGCCACTAAACCCGTAATACTTACCAGAATACCCAGAAAAGAAATCCAGGCCACCACCTTTAACCAAAGTCCTTTTTGCAGGCGCAGCGATTTAAAATAAATCCAATGAGGAATGGCTCCCAGTCGTGCGGCCCAACGGCTTTTTCTTGTTGTTTCCTGAATGATACTGCCTGTTTTCTCAGAAATGTAAATCCGCGTATGATCCTTATCATTCAAATAACATTTGTAGACAGGAAGCAAGGGATTGTAGTAGTCCCAAGGAATCCACTGGTCTAATTCTTCAATCTTTTCAACTGATTGAAGCTTAGCACCCGTAAAATCCTCTGCTAAATTTACTGCCTCTTTTTCTGTTGCTTTTTCACTTTCATTCAAAGAAACAGCATTGTATACTTTCTGCGATTTTCTTCCGGAATAAACTCTGTAAACCGGATTTCCATTCATTTTCTCTAATTCTATTTCACCTGAAAAACTCTCTGAAGGAGCTTGAATGGAATCAAAGTCAGACTTTGTTAAAAAAGACAGATGCAGAAACCTTTCCTCTTTTGAAGCATGAGGAAAACCTGCGAAAATCAGGACAAAACCTGATAAAAACCAAATCACAAACATCAGGCTGAGTACACTTCCTGATAGATTGTGAATTTGGAGGGTAATATTTTTAAATCTGCTCATGTTAGGGTATCAAAATTGGCAAAGAGCAAATCCCCTGATCAGGAATTTCTAATTTTTAAACAGTTCAGGGAATTTGCCTTATGCAGATAAATGTGTATTCTATTTTGCAAACTTGATGTTACAGCCAATAAATACGGTTCGTCCCGGATTTAAAGTGCCGTAATGAGATCCGTAAGGACTGTCATCTACGTAGTCGAAAATATTATCAACTCCGGCAGTTATTTCAAGAGATGTTCCTGCACTTGTAAACCGATGTGAGGTTGTTAGTTTCCATAAATTGTACCCGTCGGCATTTTTTTCACCTTCATAAAATTTCTCATCCTGAATTCTGCCAATCAAGCTTACGTTTAAAGCATAATCTTTCCAGTTTCTGTCATACAGCAAACGGAAATTGGCATAATTTTGAGCCACATTTTCCAAACGAATGTCATCTGTCTCATTCATAGCATCTACATAGGAGTATCCCCCGCCAAGAGTAAAGCCTCCGCCAACTTTCACATTAAAAAGGAAATCGATTCCTTTTGATTTTGTTTCTCCAATGTTGTAGTGCTGACGTGTTTTTTTAATTCCATCGGCTTTATCTGCAGCACTTGTTTCAACTGTTTGGTAGGCAATCATATCATCAACACTATTTTGATAGGCCGATAAGCTAAACGATAATTTTGAAACAATGTATTCTGCCGAAAAAGAATAATAATCAGATTTTTGCGCATCAAGATCAGTATTTCCCAAGTAGAGATTCCCTGGTTTTTCGTAATGGTAATACAACTCTTTTAATGTTGGAGCCTTAAAACCTTTTGCATATGTTGCTCTAAAATTAAAATTGTTGAATTTGTAAAGTGTGGATAATTTGGGTGTAAAATCATTCCCAAATTCTTTGTGCTTTACGTAACGAACACCAGCTACCAAAGAGAGGTTCTTAATTAGTTTGATCTCATCCTGAGCAAATGCAGAAAGGGTATAAGCATCTTCTTTGGCATTTACCAACCGACCTTCCGATTTCAGGCTTTCGTTTACGTATTCGCCACCCAATGTAAATTGATGCGTCTTTTTTAGACTAAAAACGTATTTTAGATTTACATCTTCGCGTTTTTGATCCGTATTAAGAACTTTTTCTCTTATTGAATGAAGGGTTTTCCCTGATTTTGAAGATATATCATTCTGATTGTACTTGTAATAGTATTTAAATTGATCAGAATTAAAATCTAAAGCGATGTAGTCCTTCTTATTAATTAGGTACTTGGCTCCTGCCGAATAAGAAAAATCGTTGTAGTAATAACCATATTTTTTTACTGTAATTGGCTGCAATACATCTTTCTCGTATTTCGATCCCATTGCATATACGCTTAGTTTATTGGTTGCGGCAAAATCAAAGCGCTGACTGATGGCGTAATCCTCGAAGGCATTCACTTGTTTAGCATCTGTAACAACAAGTACATCATCCGATGGATCATCATTATCCATATCATCGTCAATTTCGAACTTGCTTAGCTGCCACCCGTCCGATTCCTTTCTTGAATAAGTTGTAAGAGATGAAAAACGTCCTAAATTCAAACCTACTTTGTTGAAGTACTGTCTGTTTCCATGTTCACTTAATCGGGAATTGCTTTCAGCGTAGATTTTTCGTTTCGATTTTTTGGTTATCACATTAATTACACCTGCAATGGCTTCCGATCCATACAATGATGAAGATGCACCTTTAACCACTTCAATTCGTTCAATATTATCAGGATTAATGCGGTTGATGTCATTCTGGCCTCCAACATCTCCGTACATTCTTTTTCCATCAACAAGTACCAAAATGTAATCATTGCTTAATCCGTTTAACTGCATAAAAGCCCCCATACTGCCCGGACTAAAATCAAATGATGGACTAATTCCAGTCATTAAATCATCAAATCCCGATGCCGAAACAGCCTTCACCATCTTGCTGCTGATTAGTTCGGTTTGAACGGGAGCACTTTTTAAATGATGCGGTGTACCGGTACCTGTAACTACCACTTCGCCCAATTCTCTCTCGGATTTATTCAACTGAAAATCAAGAGCATTTGCTCCTTCCTTAATTTCTATAATTTCTTTTTTTCTTCCATATCCCGAATAGGAAACAACAATTTCGTACTCTCCCACCTTTAAGTTTCGAAACGAATAATACCATCGCTGTTGGTAGCGGCTCCTATGGTTGTTCCATGGAAATAAACGTTGGCACCAATTAAAGGATTTGTCCCGTCCTTTTCTGTGACTGCTCCGGACAATGTCCCCACTTGAGCAACTAAACTCTGACTTACCAATATAAAAAGGCCAATCAGAATGTAATTTTTAAACTGCATGATCGTTTTGTTTTTTAAATTTTAAAACATCACATCTTGCTGCCAAATGTTTACACAAACAAAGAAATTGGAATAATAAATACTGAACACGCGCGTAAGTTCAATACATATACTTCGATTCCCGGAAGCAAAATGTTCTTTAGTTACGACTTGGCAGGTCTCCTGACTTATCTCAGTTTTTACAGCCTTCCCCCCATTTCTGAGAGTGGCTTGCGGTGTAAAAACCATATTTTGCACATGGCAAAATGAGATTTACAGTAGCGGGTACTGTTCCGGATTTTCACCGGATTCCCTTTTCATTCCCTCAGACGATAGCCTGAGCAGAACACCAAAATCGATGCAAATGTATTATATATATTTAAGATATCGCATTCGGGGCAAACAAACCAGAAGTGTTTCACAGCATAGATATGCAAGTTAACGCGAATAAGTAACACAGCCTACAGCTCCCATTACAAGCCAATTAAGGCTTTAATATTTTAATCAACATCCCAGAGAATCAAGTTAACTTCAGCAATTGATTACTTGTAAAATCCATACCTCTGTAAACGATCAGTTTCTTTACTTCTCTCCTTTTTATGTCCGTAAAATCAAATTGATTCAACTTAAAGGAAATTTAAATTTGTTTTTTAGATACTTTTTTTAATAACTTTGCTTCCGAAAATAATTAAGATACCCCGTAAAAAGGGTTTAATAGGGAATCACGTTAAAATCGTGAGCTGACGCGCAACTGTAATTCCAATACAGTTTGCAACATCAAGCCACTGTTCCAATATCAGGAATGGGAAGGCGTTGCAAATGGAAAAGCCAGGAGACCTGTCTTATTTAATTAGATTGATGCTTTCGCGACATAAAGCTAAAAATCAGGACTCGCTGGTGAATTAAAAGTTCCTTTTTAATTTTATTATTCCTGTTTTTTATTGATTGACGCAAAGCATACAGTTTTACCATTTAAAATGTATTGTTATGCAAAAAGTAAGCAGCACTCCTCGCGAAATGGAGAAAGCAGTAAAGACCGAACACAACATGTATTTTGGCTTTGCAACTAATTATTCCGGAAAAAATATTCACTTCCCATTTCAAAAAGTTTATAAGATTCCTTATTGATTCCTGACTAGCCTCTAAATCAATAAAATTGAGCCGGCACTTTCATTTGCCAATTCATAATATCCTGACTTCGTATCAAGATAGATGGGAGTTCCGGCTCTTTTCATATGATTATAATTTGTTTTTAAGTTGCCATATGGAACTTACCATGCTGAGATAATCATCTCTCTGTGTGTCAAAATCGCTTTGACATGGACGTTTCATATCCCTTTATTTCTCACTAAAAAATGATCTTCTTCTGAGATCATATCGTTTAAAACACCAATAATTCAACATGAACATTATAGAACTATTAACTACACCAGGAACAGCATCTACAATTGTCATCATTTGTTTGGCCGCTGTTTTAGGTATTCTATTTGGAAAACTATCGTTTCTCAGAATTAAACTTGGCATTGCAGGCATACTGTTTTCCGGTCTGTTAATTGGGCATTTGGGTGCTGCAACCGATGCTCACGTATTGCACTTCATTAAAGAGTTTGGCTTAATTCTATTTGTGTATTCAATTGGTTTAGAGGTAGGTCCCCGCTTTATCACTTCGCTTAAAAATAATGGATTAAAGATTAACCTGCTCGCTTCAGGAATTGTTATTTCAGGTTTCTTTATTGCAGTTACCATAAAATTTATTTTCGATGTTCCCACTTCCGTGATCACCGGAATTATGTGCGGAGCTGTAACCAATACTCCCAGTTTAGGTGCTGCTCAGCAAACCATTGGCGATGTTATGGGCGCAAGCGAAAATATCGAAATTACGGGCATGGGCTATGCTGTTGCTTATCCGTTCGGAATTTTTGGAATTATTATTAGCATGATATTACTGCGTGTAATTTTCAAAATCAATGTAAAACAGGAAGAAGAACGATACAATAAGGAAATTACCGGCCTCGATGGAAAGCCAATTGCCATAAACGTTGAGATTACCAACCAAAACCTTTTTGGCAAAAGCATACTTTTTCTGAAAGATACCTGCAGTAATAATTTTGTTCTCTCAAGAATTAAACGAAACGATGATTTTATAGCTGCCGATTCCGAAACAATTCTTGAAAAAGGAGATATTCTTTATGGAGTATCGGTAGAATCAAATTTTAAATACATTCAACTTAATTTGGGCAAAATAAATACAACCAAAGATGTTGAGGTGTCTGGCAAACTTGGAATGAAACAAGTCATGATCACCAATAAGAAGCTGGCGGGAAAAAGTATAAAACAAATTGGGATCTCACGCCAGTTCCCTGTAAACATTACCAGAATCTACAGAAATGGTATTGAGTTAATGCCAAAGGAAGAAGACAGTATTGAATTTGGTGATACCGTACGTATTGTAGGAGAAAAAAAAGCTCTGATTAAAGTTGCCTCTCTGCTTGGCAACTCTGTAAAAGAACTATCACACCCTAATATCCTGCCCATTTTTCTGGGAATATTACTAGGGGTTATTATTGGCTTGTTTCCGATAAATATTCACGGCTTTCCTGCACCGGCCAAGCTAGGCCTAGCAGGCGGACCACTGTTAATTGCACTTATACTTGGGCACAAAGGCCGGATTGGCAAACTTGATTTCTATATGACTCCAAGTGCCAACCTTTTTATCCGGGAACTGGGTATTGTTCTTTTTCTGGCTTGTGTTGGAATTTCATCGGGAAAATATTTTGTACAAACGCTTCTAAACGATGGTTACATCTGGATGCTTTATGGCATTGCTATCACTTTTATTCCTCTCCTTATCGTTGCCGTTATTGCACATACCTTAAAAATCAATTACCTCACTATTTGTGGTTTATTGGCCGGATCCATGACCGACCCGCCGGCCTTGGAATTTGCCAATTCAATAGCTCCGATTCAGGCACAATCGACTGCTTACGCCACTGTTTACCCTTTGGTCATGTTCCTACGGGTTTTACTCGCACAAATCCTGGTATTACTTTTTACCTAAGTTCTATTTATTGGAAAATAAGTTCACAATGAATTCATTTAAATTTTACAACTAAAAACAATGAAAGACAACAGAATACCATTTCAAAAATATACAAGCCGACAAGAACAGTTGGCGGCACAATACAATTGGGAATATTTCTCGAAACAACACAAAAAGGGAAAACTAACTGCCAAAGAAAGAATTGAATTGCTGTTCGACGAAAACAGTTTCGAGGAAATAGATGCATTTGTTAAACCTTCAGGCAACATAGAAACAAACATATACGGAGACGGCGTAATTTGCGGACATGGCAAAATAAACGGCCGCAAAGTATTTGCCTTCGCTCAGGATTTTACGTTTATGGGAGGTTCACTAGGATCTGTTCATGCCGCCAAAATCATGAAAGTTCAGGACATGGCCTTAAGTATGGGGCATCCAATAATCGGACTAATTGATTCCGGCGGAGCAAGAATACAGGAAGGTGTGGCAAGTTTAGCAGGATATGCCGGAATTTTCCACCGCAATGTAAAAGCATCGGGTGTAATTCCTCAAATTTCGGTCATACTTGGACCTGCTGCCGGTGGTGCCGTTTATTCTCCGGCTCTTACCGATTTTATTTTTATGACCAGACAAACTGCATACATGTTTGTAACCGGTCCGGAGATCGTAAAAGAAGTCCTAAATGAAGAAATAAATTCAGAAGATTTAGGAGGTGCGGATATACATGGTTCCAAAAGTGGGGTTGCTCATTTTGTTTACGATGATGAAGAACATACTCTTTTGGGGGTTCGAAAATTATTGCAGTATTTACCCTCTAACAATGTAGACTTTCCTCCTGTATCGGCTCAAGAAGCTTTAGCTCCTAATAATCCCCAAAAACTTGGTGTAATTATCCCTGAAGAGGCCAACATTCCTTACGATATGCTGGATATTATCAATAATATTACAGATAAGAACAGCTTTTTCGAAATATCTGAAAATTTTGCCGGTAATATCATCATAGGATTTGCACGCCTTCAAAACAAAGTAATAGGATTGGTTGCCAATCAGCCCAAGGTTTTAGCCGGAGTTCTGGACATTAATTCGGCAGAGAAAGCCGCCCGTTTTGTTCGTTTCTGCGATGCTTTCAATATTCCTATTTTGGTTCTGGAAGATGTCCCCGGCTTTTTACCTGGCAGCAATCAGGAACACTCCGGAATTATTCGGCACGGTGCAAAATTATTGTATGCATTTAGCGAAGCTTCTGTTCCTAAAATAACCGTAATAGTAAGAAAAGCTTACGGCGGAGCTTATATTGTGATGAACAGCAAAAATATGGGAGGAGATTTTAATTTTGCCTGGCCTACTGCCGAAATTGCCGTTATGGGTCCCGAAGGTGCAGTAAAAATCCTTCATCGAAAAGAACTAATCCAATCGAAAAATACCGATGAACTAAAAGCAAAATTAATTGCTGACTACAAGGAAAATATTGCCAACCCATACATTGCTGATGAAAAAGGATATGTTGACGAAGTAATTGAACCCGCCAACACCCGTAAAAAATTAATTTCCGCTTTCGAAGCTCTGGAAAACAAATACATGGAGAAAATTGCTAAAAAGCACGGAAATATTCCTCTTTAAATACAAACAAATTTGAACTGATATCTTAGAAATGATCAAATCAATATTAATCGCAAACCGTGGTGAAATTGCAATTAGAATTGCAAAAACGGCCACAAAAATGGGAATTTTAGTGTATTGTATTCAGACAAACAGAGAGGCAAATGCTTTGTATCTCGACTTTGCCGATGAAATTATTACTCTTGAAGAAAATCCAAACGGATCCATTTTCTTAAATGCCGAAGAACTAATTCGTCTGGCGAAAGAACACCAAATCGAAGCCATTCATCCCGGCTATGGTTTTCTTTCCGAATCGCCTTATTTGGCAAGCAGATGCAAAGATGAGGGAGTTCTGTTTATCGGTCCAAGCGAGAAAGCCATTTATACGATGGGAAACAAAGGAATGGCCCGCAATATTGCTCAAAAAAGCGGAATCCCCGTTTTGGCTGGCAGTACTACAAACATTACTAATTTTTACGATGCAAAAGCCTGGGTGGAACAAATTGGCTATCCGGTGATTATGAAAGCCGTTGCCGGAGGTGGTGGCAAAGGAATGCGCATTGTGCGTTCGGCTGATGAATTGGAACTAATGTACAAATTGGTTACAAACGAAGCCAAATCTGCTTTTAACGACGATTCTTTGTTAATCGAAAAATATATTGAAAGTCCTAAACACATCGAAATACAGGTATTGGCCGACCAGCATGGAAATGCCATTCATTTATTCGAACGTGAATGTTCCATTCAGCGCAAACATCAGAAATTAATGGAGGAAGCTCCCTCTGTTGCTGTTTCCGATGATTTGAGAAATAAAATGGGAGAAATGGCTCTTTATCTTTGTCGGAAAATTAATTACCACACACTGGGTACGGTTGAATTCTTATTAGACAAAGATAATCGTTTCTATTTTCTGGAAATGAATACCAGAGTGCAGGTTGAGCATCCAATTACCGAGGCAATAACCGGAATCGACTTAATTAAGCAACAGATTAAAACAGCAGTTGGTGAAAAACTGGAACTTCGGCAAGGCGATATTCAAAGAAAAGGCTGGGCAATTGAATTGCGTATCAATGCCGAAGATGTGCAAGCCGATTTTTCTCCTAATCCGGGAATTATTGATAGAATGGAATTTCCTGAATGCAGTTTCCTGCGCGTGGATACAGGTTTTGAAAACGGCAAATTAATTCCTCCCAGTTACGATTCTATGATAACTAAATTGATCATTACAGGAGAGAACAGACAAGAAGCCATTGAGCATGCGTTAGCGGTAATTGAAAACACGGTAATAAAAGGTGTAAAAACAACAATTCCATTTTTTAAACTGGTGCTCAATCATCCTGATTTTATCAATGGATCATACAACACATCGTTTATATCGGAAAAGCTCGGTAAACCTTTCTTTCAGGAACAGGATGAAGAAAAAGCAGCTGCTATAATGGCTCTTCAGGCTTATTTAAACGAGAAACAAAAAATCGAAAGTAATTTGACTCACAAGGAGGATTCTGCGTGGGCTGCAAAAATGAGAAATAAACTTTTTTAGCCATGATTACACTTAAAAAAAACAAGAGCTTTGTGCTTTCCGGAGATCAATCGTACAGCTTAAAAACACAAAACTATCAGGTACTTTCTTCCCGGTCAAAAAACGATAGATTTACAATAAAAGAAAAAGACAATGAATCTATCATTCAATACAAAGACAAAAATTTCATTGGTGAAATCGCTGAATTAAAACAGAATAAATGTACTGTATTAGTAAACGGAAACACCTATAACTTTACAATTGATACCGAAGCTACTTTTCAAAGAAAAGAGAAACTTCGTAAAAATAATCTCATCAAACTCAATTGTAATTTACTTGCTCCTATGCCGGGCAAAATTACAGAGGTATTAACAGCTGAAGGATGTATAGTAGAAAAAGGAAGTCCTCTGGTGTTGCTCGAAGCAATGAAAATGCAGAATCAGATATTGGCCGCGCAAGATGGTACAATATCAAAAATCCTGGTTAAAGACGGAGATAGTGTAATGTCCAATCAGGTTTTAATCGAAATAGACTAGTTTTGGCAATTAGTTACATCCCCCACCCAAAGGATATTCCTTTACGGCGGGGGATTAACCACAAACTAAAAAAACTTATATCAATTAATCAAGCTGACAAATATTACCATTTAAATCCTTGTTGGATTTAATGATCTCCTCTACCTCCAAATGAGTATAGCCTGAATAATTTACAAAAGATGAATCCAATACTTTTACCGCTGAAAACGACTGTAAAGTGTATTTGTAATCTCCTTTAAGTACTTCGCACATTTTACGAATATCGGTTTCGGAATGACACTCCCGAATTAGTGTTGTTCTAAACTCAACAGCAATCGGCGAATCTTTGAGAATAGCAATCGACTTTTTTACATTCATCAGCTGAATTTCTGTAAACTGATTGCCAACAATCCCTTTATATGCAGATAATTCGGGCACTATCTTCAAATCCATTGCCACATAATCAATCAGATTCTGCTGCATCAGGATTCTTACAAGCTTGGGATTGGTTCCATTCGTATCTAATTTTACAAATAGTCCCAATGCCTTCACTTTGCGTATAAATGCGACCAAATCTGGCTGAACAGTTGGTTCACCTCCGGTAATAACAAGAGCATCGATGAATCCCTTCGCTTTTTTTAAATAATTCAATACTTCAGTTTCATCAACTGAATCTCCCATGGGGTGATATTTCGAAATCAGCTCCCAATTGTGACAAAACCTGCATGCCATATTACAGCCTTGAGTGAAAATCACCGAAGCCATCTTTCCAGGATAATCAATTAAGCTGTTCTTTATAAATCCAGATATTTGCATTGAAATAAATTAGATTAATGAAAATTAATTTAACCTACGACCAGCTCTTCAACCTCAACATGAGCCTTTTTGTCAAATAATTTTCGCTCCTTAAATTCCTGTCTTTTGCCGTCGTTCCATTGATGTATAGGACGCAGATATCCAACAATTCTTGAGAACACTTCACATTCCGTCCGTTGACCGGAATTTGCACATTTAGGACACAATTCATGTTCTCCGTAAATGTATCCATGCTCGTGGCAAATACTAAATGTTGGAGATAAGGTAATGTATGGGAGATGGTAATTATTGGTTATTTTTTGCAGCAGCAACTTCACGGCATCAACAGAAAGCTGCTTTTCTCCAATAAAGGTATGAAATACAGTTCCTCCGGTATATTGTGTCTGCAGCTTGTCCTGCAATGTTAAAGCTTCGAATAAATCATCGGTATATGCAACCGGAAGCTGCGAAGAGTTGGTATAGTAAGGTGCCGCTCCTTTTCGAAAGTTCTCCTGATTGGCAACAATAATATCACCGTAAGTTTTGGTATCAAGCTGAGCCAAACGATAAGTTGTTCCTTCGGCCGGCGTTGCTTCCAAATTATAGATGTTACCTGTTTCCTCCTGAAAACCAACCAGTTTTTGCTTCATAAAATCAAAAATCCGAAGCGCAAAAGCATTTCCTTCTTCCGAAACCAAATCGCTTCCAATAAAATTCAGACAACACTCATTCATTCCAACAATTCCGATTGTTGAAAAATGATTTTGCCAAAATTTACCATTCTTATTTTTTAGATGACGCAAATAAAATTTTGAATAAGGGAACAAGCCTTTTTCTGTTAAATTTTCAATCATTTTTCGTTTGATCTCCAGACTATTTTTTGCCAAATTCATCAGATGCTCCAAACGCTTAAAGAATTCAGCTTCGTTACTGGCTTCGTAGCCCAAACGAGGTAAATTTACAGTTACCACTCCAACCGAACCAGTTAACGGATTCGCACCAAACAAACCGCCTCCACGTCGTGCCAGTTCACGTTTATCCAAACGCAGCCGGCAACACATACTTCGCACATCATCAGGCGACAAATCAGAATTTACAAAATTTGAAAAGTACGGAATTCCATATTTAGCGGTGATTCTCCAAATGTTTTCATACGCTGGTTTATCCCATTCAAAATCGGATGTGATATTATAAGTTGGTATCGGGAAAGAAAAAACACTTCCATTGGCATCTCCTTCTTCAATTACCTGCGCAAAAATTTTATTAAAGAGATCCATCTCAACCTGAAAATCCCCGTAAACTTCGTTCATCAATTTGCCACCAATAATTACCGGCTGATCACTCATAAATTTTGGAACATTCAAATCCATGGTCACGTTGGTAAACGGCGTTTGAAAACCTACCCGGGTAGGAACATTCATATTATAAAGAAATTCCTGAAGAGCCTGTTTAATCTGATTTTCATCCAATTGATCGTACCTTATGAAAGGAGCCAATAAGGTATCGAAATTCGAAAATGCCTGCGCTCCGGCGGCTTCTCCCTGCATGGTATAAAAGAAATTGACCACTTGTCCGAGAATGGTACGGAAATGTTTGGCCGGCCGGCTAACCAATTTGCCCGACGCGCCTTTAAAACCAGTAAGTAAAAGATCTTCCAAATCCCACCCTACACAATACACACTTAAAAATCCAAGGTCGTGAATGTGAAACGCTCCTTTTTGGTGAGCATCTCCAATTTCCTGCGGGTAAATCTTATTCAGCCAATATTGAGAACTCACAATGGTCGAAATGTGTTGATTCAATCCCTGCAGAGAATAAGAAGAATTTGCACTTTCTTTTATTCTCCAGTCCTGAAGATTCAAATAATCGTCAACCACATTTAAATTGGAAAATAATTCCTTGGTATCGCGAGCCAATTCATGTTGTTTCCGGTATAAAATAAATGCCTTCGCAACTTCAAACAAATCATATCTGAATAGAGTTTTCTCTACCAAATCCTGAATTTCTTCTACATTGGGAATTCCCGAAAAATCAATCTCTTTCATGACCTGACTGACACAAAATTCGATTAGTTCAACGCGTTCTTCACCTACTGCCTGAAATGCTTTATTGATTGCACTTTTAATTTTATCAGGCTTGAATTTAACAACCTGACCGTTTCTTTTCCGAATTTGAGATTCGGATACACTACCATTCATTTTCATTCTTGTATTTTTTAATTTTTTTGAAAAAAATGATAGCTTCTGAGGAAAATATAGAATAGGAAGATACACCGAATTGTGTATCCTCATTCTCTGCCTTTCTCCCGAAAGCTACGAATAATCATTACAGGCAGGTCTTCTGGCTTGTCCTCTTTTGGTTTGCCTTCCCATTTTTGCTGAGATAAAACAGTGGCATAAAAAACCAAAAAACATGAGGACTTACAGCTGCGGGGACAGCTCACGAATTAAACGTGATTCCCTATTATTCCTTTCGGAACCTATAAATCGATACAATAGTAAGAAGAAAAAATATGATAATCAATCTGAGTTATTAACAGTTGTTGGTCAATAAGCTATAAAAGAGCAAGAACCATGGTTAATTCTTTTTTCAGGAAAGAATATCCTCAATAAGGAAAGCTCAGTAAATTGGATTTATCTACTATTATGCAAGGAAGTATTTGAGAATTCATCTTATAAATGAGATTTGAAGTGACCCAAATTTGTATCCAACTTTTTGAATTGATCTTAACGAAAAACATCACATACAAATTTGTCTAAGTATAAACTAAGCACAAAAATACATAAGAACAGGTATAATAAAACCAATTATCATTAACCAAACACCTCTTTTCTTAAATCCATTTTTCCCTTTCACCATAATAGCTCCGGAAATGGCAAAAAAGATTAATACAATAGCGTAAATAATCGCTATTGAAGAAAATCGTTTACCTGAGTTGTAATGAACGTCATTCACAAATTTGTAAACAGGTACTTTCTTAAATGTGGTTAGCTTTATTTTACCATTGTAAGGATGATATTCCCCTAATCCACCTTTAACGTAGATATTGTAAACCTCATCAGCTGGAATGACACGTGTTAATTTTGGAGCATCGCTAAAGCTTTCCCTCCAGTAAGTTTTTAACTCATCAGGTCTTAGGTTGGCTTCGGCATCCTTCTCCATTACGATTTCGCGATAAGATGGATCTTGTTCTCCTTTTTTTAGGACAAGCAAAATACCAGAAATCGCATAAATCAAAGTTAATCCTATAAATAAATAGCCAAGATCTCTATGAAGAGACCTTATGCTTTTATTCAATTTTTTACTATTCCACAATTTCATAAGAAGTTCCGTCTACAAAATAAACTGAATAAAAATTTCTATTTGCCTTTTTCATCCATTCGCGCATTTGATTAATATTTGTCATTTCTGAGGCACAATGTTCTCCCCCTTCTTCGGCATCTTCTTTAGCCTTTACTTTTGCTTCCCAATCGTTAATAAACTTTTCAGATAAACGTTTCTCTTGAAGCGTTCCTTTAACCGCAATCGTAGCTCCCGATAATTCTCTATTAAAACCATTAATCTTACCTGTTGCTTCCACTCGTAAGGAAAGTTTACCAGTTTCATCCAACAAAATAGCTCTGCGTCCTGAATGCGCACAAACGTGCTGTACCATTCCTGTAAAGAAAACCTCTTTCCCTACATTTTGCTCGGCCGTTTTCATTACCTGAGCAATAGTTTGGGGCGCAAATTCCTTACTCCCTACTTGTTTAGCTTCTTGTTTTTTATTGCTTTGATTACAAGAAACCAATACACTTAAAACAACAAATGCTGTAAATATTAACTTTTTCATTTCTAAATTGTTTAACGATTAAATATAATGTTTGCGATAAAACCATAAATACCTGTAATTGCAATCCAAACCACTGAAAACAATTGTATTTTTTGTTTCCGATATCTCGTAATGAAAACAAATACCAATGTCAGTAGTAAATTGGTTAGTAATACCCAATAAGATCCAAAATAAACCATAGGTTTGATGTATTTGGTATTGGCATTTGTAAATCCAACTGCGAATGGTAAAATAAATTTACTATAAGCAGATTCTGAAATATCCTGCTTAAATGTTACTTCATCAACCACCTGTTTTGTATCTGCATTAAGAGCTAAAACTGTTTTCCCTTTCGATGATATTACATTGATATTCCAGAACAAAGGATTTGCCATAATTAACAATTGATCTTTATTGATATCGAAAGCTGGTGTTGGAATTTCCTGCAGTTTGTAAGCATCAGTTGTGATAATGTATAGCCTTTTATTTGTATCAAATACAAAGGCATAAAAGCTTCTGTCGTCTGGCTCCATGGTTAAAATGTACTCAGGGACTACACCTGCAGGCAAAGAAACTTTCCTTAAAAAAGGCATTGCATTCACCATTTTTAAGTGGAAAACCTGATCATCATTATCGACAATAAAATAGCCTTCGTCATAAGCTTTTCGTGTTGAAGGATTACCCGCGGCCATTTTAGCAGGAAATCGAAAACCCCTTTTCTCAAAAATCTTATTAAAACATTGACTTTTTTCTTCATTTACCCGATTGGTTTCGGGATTGATAAATTCAATTTTAGAATTTAAACGAAAAACATCTCCTGGCATTTCTATTCTTACACGTCCCGACATGGATTCAAACAACGTGTATAGAGGAATGTGAGGTTTATTTTTATCTGCCGGGGTTATTTTAAAGAAGAATTTCTTAAGTTTTACATCATTAAGATTAATTACTTTACCATCAATACTTTTGGGCATTCTTCCGTCTGCCATTAATTGTCTGGAATAAAACATTGGCAGTATACTGTCGAATTCTGATTCAGAATACACTCTATTGGTATTCATGTTTTTGCGAATCAAACGTTCCTCCTTATCATCAAAATCGATAGTGCAGAAAGCTTTGTCAACAGAACTATAATAAGTAAATATATTTTTTGAAGCTGTATCGGTAACCAGATGATAAGATTTAGGCAGCAACCATGCTAATAGCAGGGTGCCTAAAACAATTATTAGATAATTTATTGAATATCTATTTTTCATGCGTTTCTATTTTCTAATTTGCAGCATACTACTCTCATGATTATTAATTCACTCACTTGTGTGAATACATTGAATCATTTGATTTTACATGCCTTTTTATATCTATTAAAAGCGAACATATTAATCCTGTATTCCAACTTTAAAACGCTGAACCGATAAGTAGCCAAACGGTAAGACATAAAATGGAATAATAACAACACTTAACACTACAAAACTGTATGCTCCGGGGAAATCGGTCAGATAAAACAATTGAAGGCTTGCAAACATGATTAAAGTATTGAAGATCCTTCGTTTCCAACTTGGCTCCAAACAAATCCATGACATCATTGCATAAGCCACTAATCCGGCAATATACCATGGCAGCAAAGTATATACCATGCTCCCGGTTATTTCCACAGGAAAATAAATTCCAGAGAATGTCAAAAGTATTAGTAAGTGAAGTGCAAAAATTAGCATCAGCAATGTCATTCCAAATCCTAACATTGTGAAAACAATTTTACGATTGGACAATGGCAGATGTAAACTTAACTTGATTCGCTTTTGAACCATTTCAGGAACAAACTGTGCTAAAGCCAGACAAAATCCGACCGCAGGAGGAAAGAACTTTAAATCCCGGAATAAAAACTGATCTCTGTTTACAATTACATCCCAAAGATGTTCTAAACCTACCATGCGAAACGCCCTGCCTAGTGTTAAAAACAGATATGTCAAAAGAATTACTCCGGCAATAAATGCACCAATGGCAAACCATTTGGTTTTTTTCCATTCTTTAAATAATAATGCTTTGATCATCTCTTAATATTTTCCGGTTAATCCAATAAATGCCTCTTCTAAACTCAAACTTTCTTCCTGTATCGAATTGGTTACCTTAACATTACCGCTTAGTAATTTTTCCAATTCATTTTTCGACAGTAATGAATAAAGTTCTGTTTTCCCTTTAATGCTTACTGAATTATAAATGTGATTGCTATTGTCTAACAATTCAGGCTTTTCGCATGTAAATCTGTAGCGTTTAAATGATTCAAGAAGTTCGTTAACTGGCTTTTGCATCACAATACGACCATAATCCATAATCAAACAATCATCAATCAATCGTTCCATGTCCTGAATAATATGAGAGGTAACAAAAACGGTTTTATTTTCCGCTTTAGCATATTCACTTAAATAGTCAACAAACAACATGCGGTAACCAGGATCCAAGCCCATCGAAAAATCATCGAGAATTAATAGCTCTGGATCTTGTGCCAGGATTAAGCCCAAAGCCACCTGCGACTTTTGTCCGCACGACATTCGGGATATTTTCTGTTTGGGATCAATTTTCAGCAGTTTCATTAACTCATAGTAAGCATCCTTTCTCCATTTGGGATAAAAGGCAGAATAAAACTTCTCAATCTCCGAAATGTTCATGAACGAATACTGCACATGTCCTTCAATTAACAAACCAACTTTCTGTTTGGTTGCTGGTGAAAGGTTTGCCGAGCTTTCGCCAAACATTAAGCATTCTCCGCTTCGCGGTTGTAAATAACCATTTAAAATGTTAATGGTTGTTGTTTTTCCGGTTCCGTTTTTTCCTAATAATCCCAAAATTCGTCCTTTCGGGATTTCAAAATTCAAATTCTCATAAATACAGCGTTTGCCGTAATAGTGAGTTAGGTTTTTGCATTCAACAATAGCTTGTTGCATAAAATATATGTTTAAAGTGTTAATCCAATTGCAAAATTGAAACTGTATTGTGATTTAGAATTTTCTATTATCATGTATTGATAAGCTAGTTTGGTATAAATACCATAAGTATTTTTTGTGTCGAAATCGTATCGAATATTCGAAGCCAAGCTCAGCCAATCACTTTTTAAATACTCATAGTTTGGAACAATCAAACTTTCATTTGCCTTTCCTTTTGCCAAAGATGAAGTTGTTAAATCACTATTAATGCAGTATTGGGCTAATGCCTCGAGTTTTATATTCAAGCTAGATTTACTAAACTGAAAGTTTCTTCCTGTATTTAGCCTAAGCGTTACATGTTCTACTTCTTGTTTGGGATTTTTAGAATTAGCTATCTTATATTCTGACTCATCAGAAGAGTATTTAATTTCCATTTGATACAAAGAACTGTGCTTAATACCCCTTACCAATAAAATACTTGTAAAACCTCCATCTAGATACTTGGCTGAATATTTTTCGGTAACGCTTAAAAGTTGCCTGTTATGATTATAGTTGTATTCAGACCCTGTTTTACTTTGATAAGATCCGAAAGATTTTAGTTTAACTGTTTTATTGGAGAACTGAAATTGTTTTCCCAAGGAGAAATTAAACTCTACAGCATCAAAATCATTCACAATATCATAGCCTGTCCCAACTATTTTTAATAATTCCAGTTTCGACTTTTTGTATGAGAATGACTGATACCATCCTGTTTGGCCAATGGGAATCAATTGTGTACCCAGTGAATACCCTTTCTTTTCATAAATATTACCAACACCTCCACTATTGGTTACAACCGTTGAGAAATTCTCATCGCTAATACCTAATCCTCTCAGATAAAAAACTTCAATCCCTGTACCAGGTCGCAACGCATCTACTTCATGATCTTGCTGATAATCATGATATCCTGCATACAGACCAATCATATATTTTGAATTGATTTCTCTTGTACCTCCTAATTTTATTTCTAAATCAGAAACGGTAGATTTTGGTCGTGGATCTAATTTTCTGTAATCTTCTGAGGATCTATATTTGGCCTGAAGGGCATAAGTACTTTTCTTTTGAATCAGACTGTATATTCCTTCGAATGAATAATTTTCGCCGTACGTTTTTCCACCAATAGTATCCGCCACGATATATGGAGCCAATTCACTGTAATCGCTTACTGTATTCCATTTAATATTATCCATATTGTTTTTGCTGTAACTTGCTCTTCCAAACACAAAGTTTTTCTCACGTCTTTTAAACGAATAAGCATCAAAATCAATTGAGGATGTTTTGTTTCCAGTTTCAATTCTGTACAAGCCATTTGCTTTCCTCTGTTTCCAAACCAAAGAAACATCGGTAAAAGATTTATTGTATTGATGACCTAGCATAGCAGGATTATCCCAAATCCCACTTTGTATTTGAATTAATTCCTTTTCAAAATCAACGGCATTCGCATTTCTATCTTGAGCAAATGCTGATGCTGTTAAATTTAAGAGAATGACAATTCCAAGAATGGATTTTAACTTTTGTGTTAGCATGTAAACAATAAAATTAAAGAAGACCCTCAGAGACAAGTCCAACGGATCTTCTTTAAGGTTAATATTGGATTATTCCTCTTCGATTATACCTGGTGTAGGATCAGCAGTAGGAATAAAGTCGAATTCTGAGTTGTTGGTATCCAATAAAACAATACGATTACCTTCTTTGTGACTTACCTTACGCTTCACACATTTTCCGTAACGAGCATCATCCCCGTCACCAGCATGAGTCCAGGTAAGGTCTAATGATGAATCGAGAGCTTTCCATTCGTAATCAGAAACAGTAGAACATTCTACTGCATCGATAATTATATTATTTGGAACTTTCCAAGCATCAAAATCCATAACTTTTACAAAGTCACCCCATACAAAAGTATATTGATAGTGGTAAGCGTTATCAGTATTAAATTTCTCTGGTGTCATATCATCCATCTTAAAGATCACATAAGAAGTAAATCCACGATTGTGAAGTCCCCAAACAGAAGCTGAAGTAGAAACCATTTTCTCCATATTAGGAACTTCCGGTACGTCTACATCAACATCAGCACCATCGAACCATTCAAAATCTGCAATCGATAAATCAAATGAATTCGCATTCTCAGCAGAGTGATCAATAGCTACGTCACATACAATAATAGATTTTCCAGGTTCAACAGGATATTCTTTTCCTGATCCGGGAATTCTATAAACTGAACTAACAGGTGTATATTCTTTTCGTACATCAGGAGTATATTCATTCAATGACTGAGCTGTATTTAGTTCAGATTCCGCAATACATAAACCATCAGCATATAAGATTTTATCCGTATTGTTATAGATTTCAAAGTATTTATCATCATTATACTGTTTTCCTTCTGGTGTTTTTGTTCCACTGAAGAAGATTTCTGAAATCACAAAACTGGTATTCTTTCTGTACTCAAATAAGTCGATAGTAAGATCGAAAGATCCTCCTGTAACTTCAACATTCTCGCTAAAGCCTCTAATCCCCGTGGTAGCATAAATTATTTTATCATCAACATCTCTAGTAAAATAATCCACTTCGACTTCTACAGTAAAATTGTAAAGACCATCTTCCATGTTCAATGTTGGAAGCATGAATCCATATAAATCCTTGGAAATTTCTTCTCCGGAATTAACATTAGTAACAGTTACCGTACCATTCTTAAATGTTGGTGCCTTTAGTTTTGCAGGTGGATTCAACACCAAATTCAAATCTGATTGCAATATTGGATCATCATCATCGCTGCAAGAGAACAAGGATACTACCATTAAAAGGCTTAAACCGAATATCAGTTTTTTCATTTTTATTATTATTTAAAGATTAATATTAAGTTCCATTCCAAAGTATGGAGATACTTTTCGAGTTACTTTAGTGCCATCACTACGCGTATAATCCGGATGATAATCTAAAATTCTATTTACATAAAAGGATAGTTCCATCTGATCACCTATGCTCTTTGATACGGTAAGATTCACATCAATACCAATAGGAGTTTTATACAAGTCAAAGTCATTTGGACTTGGTTTGTGATATAAGAATCGTAATAACGGATCTGTTGTGTGTGATTCATTGTATTCAAACTGATTTCCATCCATATCAAAATAATACTCAGGCATACCATCATGAGGATTATATCTAAATTGATGATACCACATACACTGTATGGCTGTTGAGAACATTAAACCAAATTTTTCAATATGAGTATCCGCTCTAAAATTGGTATTGAACTGTTCATATTCTTTCCCTCTGTCCCAGTTGTAGTATCCTATGTATGGATAATCCTTTCCATCAATTACTGTACTTGGGTGTTTGTAAGTTGCATCGCTTAAATCGTATTTAGCTCTCATCCAAGCACCATTAATTGAGACCCTTGAGTGTATGGCATCAATTTGTCCCAAATCAATTTGATACTCAACACCTACTTTCTCTTCTCTAGCTCCGTTCCCTCTCTTCGAGTAATAAACAAACTCCTTTCTTGCCTCATAATCGAACATTTCAACAGTTGGAGGTGCTTTCAAATCATTAACGGCTGGTCCGGACGAAATATCGTACAGTTTATAATCCATTACATCGTAATATCCCAATCGCTTAAATCCATTCTTAAGCAATTCGTGATATGCTGTTACATAAGCTCTGGCCTTTCCCAATTTTAAATTAAATCCAAATTCAAACTTTTCATTTCTATTGGGTTTCAACTGATAATTGATTGGATCAATCATTTTGGTTTTATACTGTACTTGTCTTAAATCTTTATTTTGAGAAAAATAATTTAGCTGAACGATATCGAGATAAAGCATATCTGGATATAGGTGTGTCAGCCCTGGGAATTTGGTATGCACCCCATATCCACCAGTTAACTCAACATATCCACTTCTATTAAATAAATTGAACTTAGGAAAGCGCCATCTCATGTTAGCTCTGGGATCGAAATAGAGTTTCCCTGAGAGAGCATAATCCGATGCCATATTCAAGGCCTGTGTTGCTCTTACACCCCCCTGTAGATTTAACCTGTGATTCGCAATAGGAATACTTAACTTATCTTGCATATAGAATGACAGTCGTTGAATAGAAGGAATATCTTTTGAAACCCTTGATCTGCCATTTCCTGGATACAATGGACGGTTTACGTCATACACCTCTCCATCTCCAAAGTTTTTGTTGTATCTCCATTCTGCTCCGATTAGAATGTTTTGCTTTACATTGAAAATATCCAATTGGAAATCCGATGAAACATCTGCAAACAAATAGATAGGTTTGCCATCAACCACAAGGTGAGACAAATAGGATGACGGCAAATACTCACTGTAAAATTCTCCTTCCTCTCTATTGGTCATGATGGGTGTATTATTTCCCAGTACCGACTTATCTATGACCTTTTGATTGTGTGTGTAACTACCATTAACTCTAGCCTCAATTCCTTTAAAGAATGAAGATTTATAAGACTGCCATGAAAGAGTGGTACCTGCACTCACTTTATTGTATTTACTCTTATACTTATCAGTTTCTGGTAGGTCTATCTCCGGGTCTTTCTTAGTTTCATCAAACGATCCGGTATAATCAATATTTGCATTAAAAGTAAATAAGCCATTTTCGGATTCTGATCTGCTTCCATAACGCACTGATCCAGTTATTCTACTGTAATTTACCTTCGGATTTCTGGGATCGGATTTATAATCCAAATAATCAATATCGGCATTCAAGCTTTTACTTCCTCCCAAATTCACTCCTTTTCCTATCGAGAACAATTTAGAACCTGGATCTGCTTTAATTCTTGCAGTCAAGGGCTTTGCTTTATAAGCCCGTGTGATATTGACCAAACCACTGGTGAGGCCCCCATATTTTACAGAAGGAATTCCTCGAACAATTTCTACAGATTCAATATTATCTGTAGAGATCAATCTCATATCAATACCCTTACCAGTCGTATTTCGTCGCCTTATGTAACGATCTGAACTATAAGATCCGGTTACATTTTGCAATTCTGCATCATTGGAAATTGCCTGTCCGTCAATCACAAATGATGTTCCAAAGGATGAATTATAATCATATGAATCATTACTAAAGCTAGAGGCACTACCAGGCTCTCTCAATGAAATCAATTTCATCGTGGTCATCGAATTCTTTTGGCTTACACCTCCAGGGAGCAATTCCAAAATATCGGCAAAACTGGAAGGCTGCAAGTGTTTTAAAGCCTCTTTCTTAATGGTGGAAGATGTTCCGTTTTCTCTCGATTCTTCCGCAATTACAATTACCTCACTTAAATTATGGTTTTCTGTTTCCATTTTAAATAGCAATGAAGTTCTGTCAGAGTTAATTACAATAGAACTTTCTACAGCTTTAAAACCCAAGCAAGAGATGTGTATTTTATATTCTCCATAAGGAATATCTTTAAGAATAAAATTTCCTTCATTATCTGTTATCGACCAAATACTAATATCTTTTAACACCACTGTCGCAAATGCAACTGATTCTCCTAAATCCTTCTCTACCACTCTTCCTTTAATTGTATATTCTCCTTGAGCACTGCCATGAAATGAAAGCAGTACAAAAAACATACAACCAAAAAATACTTTGAATCTAAACTTCATTCTGTAAACTCAATTAACTAATCATTACCAAAGAGTAACTTCTCTTCTTGCAATGCAAAGCTACTAGGCCTTACTCCATCTATCAATCCTCATTTGTGATGAAATCACAGGCTGGTCTATCATCATATATTAGGGGTAAAACAGAACGCCCTGTCAGAAACACATCTAACAGGGCATTAAACCAATAAAATAATACTACAATGAGTAATCTCTTACAAAGCCACAATAGTGTAATCATCCAATTGTCGGTCGGGGTCGGTTAATTGCATTGTTAGCATATTATTTATCCATTCTCTTATACCATAGGTATCCAATATATAATCATCATTAATTGAGTATGCAAATTTTACTGCCGGATTTTGAGATATTAAATAAGTTCTATTATTGTGAACAAATCTAGTTCATAAAAAAATACTCACTAAAGAATAATCGGAGTATCTAAAGTGAGTATTGAATTAGCAGCAAAAATAAAAATTTCAACCTACTTGTCGGGAATTTGAAATTGGTGTGACTATCCCTTTTCGTTTCATATATCTTTCGTATTGCAGAGTTCTGTCGTAGCCAAGCATAATTCCAAGTATAAAATCTTCTTCGTCAGAAAAATGAGATAAAGATTTTTCACCAAAAGACAAAATTATCTGTATACACTCTTCTTTTCCAAAAAAAACATTAATCTTATTTTCGTTAACCGAGTGCAAAAAGTAATTAATTCCCTTTCTAATCAATAACTCCTCTGTTTTATCTTTTTCTTTACTACTCATTGTGTGTAAAACAAGACTTCTTAAACCTTTTTTATATTCATAAACATGATGAAGTAGTATTTGCATATCTGCGGTTTTATAATCCAAACAGGTGATTTCCATTTCATTTAATTAAATTGATTCTTTAATTGTGTCACCCATTGTGTTACTCTTTCGTCCGTCATTTCACTCTGATTCTCTTCATCTAGTATCAGTCCAACAAATTGTCCATCTTTCTCTGCTCTTGAGGCATCGTATTCATATCCTTCAATGGAAGTTCCACCAATCAATTCACAATTTTTATTTCCCAGTTGCTCATATATTTCACCTACTCCATCAACAAATGAATCTGAAAAAGCCTCCTGATCTCCTAAACCAAAAATAGCTACTTTACGTCCCTCTAAATTAGTGTTCGATAAGTCTGATAAAAAGTCTTCAAAATCATCTTGCAAATCCCCAATTCCCCAAGTGGATGCTCCAAAAATTAGATTTTTAAATTGTTCCACATCTTGTGATTTTGCACTTGCCACATCAATAGCACTTGCAATATCTTCGCCAAATGCAGCTTGTATTAATTTAGCTGCTGTTTCTGTTTTTCCTGTTGACGATCCGTAAAAAATTCCAATATTTTGCATTACATTTTATTTAAATTAATTATCAATACAAATGTAAAAAGCCCAATGTATCTTTACAATAATCATTTATTATGATTTTTTCAATGAGAAACATTAGAAATCATTACTTATTAGGATTCCGATTACCTCACCTCCTCAGCTTTAATAAAATGATTCATTAAGGCATAAACTGTTAATCCTGAAATAGTTTTTATTCCTAATTTTTGGGTAATATTTTTCCGATGAGTAATTACGGTGTTGATGGAAATAAACAATTGATCAGCAATTTCTTTATTTGAACAACCTAAAGCTACTGCCTTTAAAACATCAATCTCCCGATCACTTAAAGTACCGGAATCATGATTTCCAAAAGTGGAATCCGACTCTTGAAAGAAGAGTTGTAATTTTTCAACCACCTGTTTTCTGTTATAAGAGTGGAGAATAAAATGCTCAAATACGCAATTTGGTATTTTTTGCTGACCAATTATTATTGCCCTGCAAAGACCACAAGAACCTTTAATATCTTTTAAACAATCTTGCTTTTGTTTGGGTAAAAGATCTTCGCTAAGAATTAAATAATTTAAATCCGGAACATCATTCACAAGTCGTTCCAGCTCCTCAAAGCTATCTGCTTCGTATAAATCCGATTCTATTCCAATCACATTTAAAAGTGTTTTAACTCCTAGTCTAATCAGGTATTGATCCGAAGCAATTACTGTTTGCATTTTTTTATCCTCAAACTCCATAATACTCCAGTACTTTTCGTTCTAACATTTTAACTTTAGGAATTAATACTTTCTCTTCCATTCTTGTGTGATCCTCAATATCACATTCCAGTTGAAATAATTCTGTAAGTAAATGTTCACAATCGTCTTCACAATTTAAAGGTGGCAAAAACCTTATGATTAGGTTTTTCATATCAGCCAGTTTCACTTCAAGACTTTCGTGGTTACGTTCATATATCTCTATTGGTTCACGTTTTATTTTTTCTAATAACTGCGGTGAACAATTATTTGATTTTAAGGCTTTTTCTAAAGCAAGTATATAAGGAAATACATTCTTTTCTTCTTCACTAAAATGATGTTCAATATCAATTTTATACTCATTAAAAAACTGTTTTAACAAAGCAACATTTCTACTATTCTCAAATTGAGCTGCCTGATCCATCCGATCAATGAATAGTTCTATATGCGGTACTTTTGAATTTAAATAGTAAGAATGAGTATTGGTTAAATAGGAAACCATAACATCGGCATTAAAATCGCACAAATGATTTTTCGGGAAATAATCAATACTGTGATAAGAATTTAATATTTCTAAAAAAAATGGAAGATCTACATTCCGATCTGTACAAATCTCTTCAATGCTCTTATTACCGAATCCTAATTTTATTCCAAATCGAGATATAATAGGAAGCAACTGATAATCTCTTAAGATCACCTCTGCCATTTTACTGTTTTTTGTAAAAGCAACCATTTACTTCTTTTTTATTCGTTTTTAATGAGTTTTGTGAATAGCATAATCACGATCTAAATTATTATACATTCTTCTTGACAAAAATAGCTCATCCAAATGTTATGTGAAATCCCTATTTATAATGATTTTTTTGCAGATAAAATCAAAAAAAATACCTGACAAAATGAACTCTATCCTTGAGACATGAATTGGAAGTAGTGTCTTTTTCTATAAAAAGAAGAAATAAAAAAATAACCTATTCCTTTTATATTTAAACAAACCTGATCTACTTTTAGAACTCGATTAGTTGCTTTTTATGTGATTTACAGATCGAGCTATTTCATAAAAAAATCCCCCTATTTCAAGGAGGATTAATAATTCAACTCATTTTATCTTTTACTAACAAAAACCTTTCAATGCTTTTTGCACTATTTTCAGATCGTTTTCTTCGTTGCGGATAATTTTATTTTTATCGTCGTACTCAAAATCAGAATAAGAAATTACGACCAAAGAGATATCATTCTCTGGAAGAACTTTGGCTCTTCGTTCATCGTATATTCTTCGTTGCTCCTCTCTCGACACAGTCTTTGTTCTTTCCTCTTCTTCCTCTTCCTCATCTTTGTTTTTGTCAAAACCAGCAACAGGTCTGAAATTCTGTATTTCTTTGTATTCTATCACCAATTGCAATTCTTCATAATAAGCATCTACAGGCAACATGGTTTGTTTTTTTCCATTTTTATGCAGATCTCCCAAAAGGAAATCAAATCTTTTTTGACGATCCGATGTTAACGATAAAACTTTATCGCATAAAGCGATAACATAGGTTTCATCACTGTTTAAACGAATCGCTATCGGATCATTTTCCGGTTTCTTTTTTTCCTGTTTGTAGGGTGCATCCGGAGCAGGTGCATTGGCCGGAACAAAATACCAATAAGTATGTTCTCCATGTCTTTCGGTATGAACAAAAGGTATTAAAGCTAACTGATCTTCGGCATCAAGTTCCCTAAGGATTAAGCGAATTGGCAATCCTTTTTTCACATCTTTTGCAAAAATTCCTGCTTTAATAAAGGCCGGCATCAAATCTTTTACCGGTGTTATTGTAAGTGAACTATTTGTGTTAAAATATTCTTCAATTACTTTGTTTATCTTTTCTATTTTGGAAAGATCTTTCATCTGATTATAATTTTAAGTTTTGCCATATAGCCTGTGCCCAAAGCTTTCGGGATTACCATGCTGGAATAATTTATTGCCAGTAAGAGACACTTTTCTTCTTTCGTTTCTTAGTGGGGTGCAAAGATAGATTTAAATTCCCTGATAAAGACTATTCCCTTTTTAGGTTGCCTTGATTGTTTTGTGCATATTTCTATTCAATGGTAAGAATCAAGATCACGAAAGTGGCTTTGCAATGCAAAACAAGATTAGAATTATCTATTTTTGTACTCACCAAATTTTCAAAAAAAGATGACGAAACGCAATTTCCGGCATAAAAACGACGAAGAAATTACAGCCTATCTTGCCGACAATAAACTGGAAGCTCAAAAAAGCGATTCCGGCATATATTACCACATATCCAAAGAAGGAGAAGGCAAGCATCCCACCTGCACTTCAAACATTACGATCAGCTACATTGGCTATTTTACCGATGGCAATATCTTCGATCAAAATGAAAGACTGGAAATTAATATGGCAGATGTTATTGCGGGCTGGACAGAAGGAATCCAATATTTTAAAGAAGGAGGTGAAGGAATCTTATTTATCCCTTCGCATTTAGCATACGGAAATACCGATTTTGGACTCATACCTGCCGGAACGGTTCTTATCTTCGATATTCAATTGATTGGAGTTGACGCAGTCTAAAAAAAATTGAAATATTCCTCAACAAAAAACCTGACAGTTTTTGAAAATCTGCCAGGTCTGATTATATCATTTGCAATTGAATAATTCCAAAATCTGAATAAAGAAAACTTAGATGCGTTTCAGCATGCCTTCTATTTCTCTGATTTGTGCCGTCAACATTTTTTGCTTATCAAGCTTTTTGGCATCCTGCAAATAATATGTTGCCAGTTTCTTGTTTCGTTTCGAAAGAGCTATTCCTGACAAATTTAATTTAGCAACTGCCTGATCAGTTTTCAAGCGAAGACCAGTTTCTAAAGCTTTCTTAAAATGTTTTTCGGCCTGTGTATTTTTTTGCTTTTGTGCTTCAACCAAACCGGAAAGATAATAGTAATACGCTTCCTGACCTGCAATCATATTCCCTGGATTTTTAACTCGCCCCAACATCTTACCTGCAGACTCAAACTTATTTTTCCTCACAAAATAGAATGCGATTAGGTTCATTTCATTTTTAAAATAGCTTAATACAAACAAACCGGAAAGTAAAAGAATCCATATTCCCGCAGACACTAAACTATTAATAAAAAGAGCGATAGATCCTAAAAATAAGATTCCAGCAATTATAAGACGTAGATATTTTCTAATCATGATTATTATTTTTTTAGTTCAAGGCTACAAAACAAAGCATTTTTTGATAAAAAACCAGCATTATCGGACTTAGTTTTCCTATTTAATGAAGTATATTTTCTTTATTCTGCTTTATGAAGTAGAATAAACTCCCTGTATCAGATTCAACTCAACTTATGCAAAAAAAGAATCCAGACCTGTTTTCAACCAGACTGGATTCTTATATATTTTATACGATAAACCATAAAGCTTATCGTTTATTATTTTATTCTCCTATTGCTTTACGAAATGAATTTGCTCTTTCAACAAAATCTTCAAATTCTCCGTATTCAATAAAGCGGCTTACATACCCTTCACATTTTTTACAGACCCCTTTGATTAAAATATCATTCATATCATTAAGGATATTTTCCCTCACCTCAACTCCTTCAATGCATACATCCTTACAATGAACACAGTAAGTACCTTCCTGCACAATATAGCGATAGGCTTCTTTCTCTTCTTCGTCCAATAATATATTTAACTGAAACAGATTTAAATGTATTTCTTTTAATAAATTCATAGTGTTTGCCTATTAATAACTTAACCAAAGTGAAAACAAAAAAAAACTAAACTAGTTACGAATTTTCCTTCAATAATTTTCTGCCGGATTCAATATGCCTATCCCAAAAATAGTAAAATTCAGCAATATGCTTTCTACTGCTCCTAAGCATCTTCATTATCCATAAACTTAGTAATGAAAACAAGGTAGAAAGCCATAGCAGCAAATTAAATAAACCCGGACTTTTGGTAACAATTTCCTGAATGCTTTCCATCCCTAAATCCTTTCCTATCACCTGACCAATATTTATAAAATTCCCGCTTAGCAATACTAAAATGCAACTGATAGCAATCAGCCCGAATAAAATACGTAATACATTAAGAAAATTCTTCATTCTTTCTGTGGAATGACCTTTCGTATAGATCACTACAAATTTACCCGCGGATGATTTCAACCAGCTTTCAAAATCATTTTTAATCATCATATTTCTGTAAATCCTTACTTTTTTAAACTTTTATTAGCTCCCTACAACAAGAGGTATTTTCAAAACGACTACGAAAGTATAAAAATAATCATTAAAAAAAAAGTTATGTTGACTAATTATTGTACTGTTATTTGCCAGGCAATTTCTCATCATAAACAAACAATTAAGACTTAAAACTCTTTTTCTATTCATATTCCTTACTATCTTTGTTTAAAATTTATATTTAGATGAGTTTATACCGATTATTAATACGCCCCCTTTTAATTCAGTTCAATCCTGAAACAATTCACCGATTTACATTTACCTGTTTTAAGGCTTTCCAGAAATCGAAAATTATCCGTTCTATTGTTTCTGCGCAGTTTAGAGTTGAAAGTTCATCCCTTGAAAGGGAGCTTTTTGGCTTAAAATTTCCAAACCCAGTTGGCTTGGCTGCAGGATTGGATAAAAATGCGGAAGCTTTCGATTTTTTAGGAAGTATGGGCTTTGGCTTTGTTGAAATTGGAACACTTACTCCAAAAGCACAGTCAGGAAATCCAAAACCCCGTTTGTTTCGTTTTGTTAATGATAAAGCATTGGTAAATCGTATGGGATTTAACAATGAAGGTGTTGAAGAGGCTGTTGAACGCTTGCGGAAAAAAAGAACCAATGTAATAATTGGTGGAAATATTGGCAAAAATAAAAATACGCCTAACGAGGAAGCTACTGATGATTACTTAAAGTGTTTTGATGCCTTATATCCTTATGTAGATTACTTTGTAGTAAACGTAAGTTCTCCCAACACTCCTAATCTGAGAGAACTGCAGGGAAAGGAACCTTTAAAGAGGCTTTTGAATGAAATTATGGATGTAAACAGAAGCAAAGAAAAAACGAAGCCTGTCCTTTTAAAGATTGCTCCCGATGTAAACAACTCACAATTGGATGATATCATCGAAATTGTTCAGGAAACTAAAATTGATGGCATTGTTGCAACAAACACAACCATTTCACGGGAAGGATTGTCGTATCCGGAAAGCAGAATAAAACAAGTTGGTGCCGGCGGATTAAGCGGACAACCACTTCGTGAAAAATCTACGCAAGTGATTCGATACATACATGAAAAATCCGGCGGGAAAATTCCTGTTATTGGTGTTGGAGGTATCCTGACAAAAGAAGATGCTTTGGAAAAACTGGATGCAGGAGCTTCTCTTGTTCAGATTTACACTGGCTTTATTTACGAAGGGCCTGCTTTGGTGAAAGCAATTAATAAGGAGTTGATAAGAAACAAAGTCTAGAAAAGTCTTGAACAGTCGAAAGATTAAACAGAGCAAGCCGTAATTCCTAATTCCTAATTTGCTTAACTCAACACCCCTCTCCCTGTCGGGATCTCCCCTCAAAAGGGGAGAATTCAGAATTTAGCTCACCCCTGAGCTAAAGCAATACGACAAGACGTAATTCATAATTACTAATTCATAATTTTTAATTCCTAATTTTCTTGACTCAACACCCCTCTCCCTGTCGGGATCTCCCCTGAAAAGGGAGAATTCAGGATTTAGCTCCCCTGAGCTAAAGCAATACGACAAGACGTAATTCATAATTAATAACTCATAATTACTTTGTCACATCGTCTAAACTCAAATTTTGCATCCGTTCCATTTTGCTCACTTCAATACTTAAAAATCCATATTCCACAATTACTTTTCCTTCTATGCAATAGCAACCCGGCCCACGAAACGGATACTCTTTGGCAACAGGTGGAAAATGAACAGTATCGATCCAATGTCCATCCAAATCGATCCAGGTTCCAAAATACATGATTTTGCCATTGCTGGCCTTGGTTGGTTTTCGAGTAATCAAAAAGCCAACAATGCGAACATACCGATTAATCAGTCGAGGCAAATGACATGCCTTTAAATCGGAAGGAAGCTCATCCTTCAGCAATTCGAAAGGCGACTGTATGGATAAACCCAGCAATTCAATTTCATCAAAGGCATCTTCCAAGTGATGTTTCCATAGATCCGGAAGCTTGAACTCTTTCACCTCAGTTTGAAACAAGGTTTTTTCGGACTTGATCTTTTTGCTGTGTCCCAACAGAAAATGAGCATCCCAAAGCAATTCTTTTTTGCCTTTTCCGGTAAAACGAAAGGCTCCCACCCGTATCAAAACAATTAATTGCTCCAAACTAACAGGAAATCGATTCACAAAATCGCGCAAGCTTGTAAATATGCCATTCTCATTCCGCTCATTAATCAGATTTTTTCCGATTGTTCTTTCCAAATCATGCAAAAGATAGAAACCCAGCCATATTGTTCTTCCCTGAATTCGATTCTCCCAAGAACTTCGATTTACACAAGGTGCTTTAACCGTGGCTCCATGCATTACCGCTTCATGCAAGTAGAGTTGTGCAGAATAAAAACCACCGCCATTGTTCAGCGTTGCCACCATATATTCCAATGGATAATATGCTTTTAAATACAGCGCCTGAAAACTCTCCACCGCATAACTGGCCGAATGTCCTTTTGCAAAAGCGTAATTGGCAAAGCTTTCAATCTGCCGCCAAATATCCTGCACAACAGCATCTGCATAGCCTTTTTGCCTGCAATTAGAGAAGAATTTGTCGCGAACTTTCGCAAACTCGTTTCGCTGCTTAAATTTCCAGGACATTCCTCTGCGCAAAACATCTGCTTCGTCGAGCGATAAACCGACAAAATAATGCGCCACTTTAATCACATCTTCCTGATACACCATCACACCGTAAGTTTCCTCCAATATGCGGTATAGGTCGGGAATTTCACGCCTGGCCTCTTCCCTTCTGTTTTCATCCTGAAAGCGGAGAATGTACTCGCGCATCATTCCACTCTTAGCCACTCCAGGTCTGATAATGGAACTTGCGGCAACCAACCGCTTGTAATCTTCGGCCTTTAATTTGGTTAAAAGCATACGCATGGCCGGCGATTCCACATAAAAACAGCCGATAGCTTCACCCCTTTTTAACATGCGCTTTATCCGCACATCTTCCATAAACAATTTGGTGTTGTGAATGTCGATATCAATGCCATGATTTTGCTTAATAATGGCAAGCGTGTCTTTAATTTTACCCAATCCCCGCTGACTCAGAATATCGAACTTGTGCAAGCCCAAATCTTCAGCAATATACATATCGAACTGAGTAGACGGGAAACCTTTGGGCAAAAGTTCGGTTGCTGAATAGTTGTTTATTGGTTTATCTGCAATTAAAATCCCACTGGAGTGGATGCTTCCATGACTCGGAAAACCTGCAATATACTGGCTGTAACGAATTACCCATTTGCCATATTCATCAGCTTCTGCTGAATTTGGATTCTTTTGCAAGCGGGTAATCTCTTCATCGGGCAAACCAAATACCTTACCAATTTCGCGAAAAGCTGATTTATGATTGAAAGTAATAAAAGTACCGAGTAAGGCTACACGATCCCAACCATATTTATCAAACAAATACCGGGTTACATCATCTCTGTCAGTCCAGGAAAAGTCGATATCAAAATCGGGTGGCGATGTTCGGAAGGGATTAATAAAACGCTCAAAGTAAAGATCTAAGTCAACCGGGTCAACATTAGTGATTCTCAGAAGGTAAGCAACCAGACTATTGGCGCCGCTTCCCCGTCCTACATGGTAATATCCTTTACTCATAGCATATTTTACCAAATCCCAGTTAATCAGAAAATAGGAACAAAAGCTCAACTCCCGAATTACCTTCAATTCCTTGTTCAGGCGATCTAAAATCTCATCGGTTACCTGATCGTAACGATATTTTAATCCTTCGCAGGCCTCACGCTTCAACAGTTCAAAATCTTCCTCCTCGGAAGAGGTAAAACGCTTTTTGTTTTTGTTGCTTCCAAACTCAAACTCCATATTGCAGGAATTCAATAAATTTTCTGTATTCTCAATAATTTTTGGATACTCCCTGTAAATCTCTAAAAGTTCACTTCTACTTCGGTATTGATTCTCAAAATCAGCCTGTTCAGACTTGGGCAGTTTGCTTAACAAGGTATTCTTATCGATGGCCCGCAACAACCTGTGAATGTTGTAATCGCGTTTGTTGCGAAAGCTCGCTGTTTGCAAAATCACCAACTTATGCTGATTATTTTTCCATACAGTAAACGGCAAACGAAGTAAATCCTGAGGGCTCACACCCAAGTATTCGTGTTCCTTCAAATCTCTAAATTCTGAAATGAAAGGATAAACGACACAGGCATGTTCAAAACTGGGTGCATTCGGTAAAAACGCTCTCTTTTCGTGCAAATGAAGTGTTAAGAACTCATTCAGTTCACGAAATCCATCTGAATTTTTAGCAATTGCAACATACTGTTGCTCAATTCCATTCCGAAAATCGATTCCCACCGCAGGGCGAACACCAAACTTCGCACATTGCCTTACAAAATCAAGACTTGCTGCGGTATTATTGATATCCGTTAAGGCAATAGTCGTAAATCCTCCTGCAGTAACCTCTTTTAAAAGATCTTCGACAGAAAGTGTTCCGTATTTAAAACTGTAGTAGCTATGGCAATTTAAAAGCATGGTTGTAAAGTCTAAAAAGTCTGGAAGGGTTTAAGAGTCATTAATTATTACCCCTAAATCCCCTAAAGGGGACTTTTCCTTATTAATTTAAATTTCAGCACTCTTTTTAAGCCCCTTTACGAGAGGTTTGGGGTAAAAACAGGCAAAGTCTGGAAAGCCGTAATTCATAATTACTAATTCATAATTTTTAATTCCTAATTCCTAATTTGCTTAACTCAACACCCCTCTCCCTGTCGGGATCTCCCCTGAAAAGGGAGAATTCAACAATAGTCCTGAAAGATCAAACAGAGCAAGCCGTAATTCATAATTACTAATTCTTAATTCATCATTTGCTTGACTCAACACCCCTCTCCCTGTCGGGATCTCCCCTGAAAAGGGAGAATTCAACAATAGTCCTGAAAGGTCAAACAGAGCAAGCCGTAATTCATAATTACTAATTCATAATTACTAATTCATAATTCTTAATTCATCATTACTAATTCTCACTGATTCTCATTCAGTGTGCCGGGATAATTGGTGTTTGACCATTGAAAGGGTTCATCCCTCCAATTGTTGTTGCGCCCATTCCAATGGCACGTTTCACGGCACTTTGTCCGTAACGGTTGCGCACCAGATCCATGGCCTGATACAATTTAATCAGCTTCTCCGAATCCTCGAACAAACGAATTTGATACGTTCCGCCCACCAAATAGCTAAAGCAAACACCAATCAAACGAATCAATACTCTGCGCTCATACATCTTCTCAAACAAATCAAGTACTACGGCGATGAGCGTATGATCTAAAGATGTATAGGGAATTCGCTTCTGTTTCGTATACGTCTGAAAATCGGAATATCGGATCTTAACCGTCACACATGCAGTTAGTTTGTTTCCATTTCGCAGTTGATAACACAGATTTTCGGCCATAGCCACCAACAAACTGCGTAATTTGATCACATCGGTGGTATCTTTCTCGAAAGTCCGCTCGCTGGATATGGATTTTCGCTCGCTCCAGGCCACTACAGGAGTATTGTCAATTCCTTGTGCCTTTTTCCAGATTACCGTACCGTTTTTACCCAATACGCGTTCCATCAGTTCCACGGGCATTTCCTGTACGGTTCGTATTTTCTCTACACCCATACTTCGCAGTTTGTGATAGGTTTTATCGCCCACCATAGGAATTTTCTTTATGGAAAGCGGTGCCAAAAAAGGCATTTCGTTTCCTTCCGGAATTTCGATGTGATTATTGGGCTTGGCCTCTCCTGTCCCCACCTTCGAAACCGTTTTGCTCGTAGAAAGTCCAAAAGAAATGGGCAAATGCGTCTCTTTTAAGATCTTTTCCCGTAATTCCCTCGACCACAAATAACTGGTCTGCACAAAACGATCCATTCCGGTAATGTCCACGTAAAACTCATCAATCGATGATTTTTCGAAAACAGGTGCGCGTTCCTTTACAATTTCAGTCACCATGTCGGAAAACTTACTGTAAGTCCCGCTGTCTCCTCTTATCACAACAGCACCCGGGCATAATAGCCTGGCCATTTTCATAGGCATGGCAGAATGAATGCCATACACACGCGCTTCGTAACTACAGGCAGCCACAACACCTCTGTCTGATGTTCCTCCAATCAGTACCGGACGATTATTCAACCTGCTGTCTAAAAGCCGTTCACAGGACACAAAAAAAGTATCCAAATCCATATGCAATATTGTCTTTCTCACCAATTGTCGATATTTTCGTCATTATTCTGACTATAATTTAGTCATTAATTGCTATCTTTGAAAAAAAGAAGCTATGTTTTTTGCAGAAAATATTAAGTTCCTGCGTCAGCGGAGAAAGAAATCTCAACTTAGTTTAGCTGAACAACTGGACATTACAAGAACTACTTTGGCAGGATATGAAAAAAATGTTCAGCCACCGTTTAAGGTATTGATTAAATTCGCCGAATACTTTGGTGTATCAATAGATGCATTGCTGCGCTACAATTTAGCAGAGCTGTCGGAATTTCAGCTTTCGCAGATAGAAGATGGATTCGATATTGATGTTACCGGAAAAAAATTACGCCTGCTCACCATATCGATTGATCGTGATCGTGAAGAAAATATTGAAATGGTTCCGCTAAAAGCACAGGCAGGCTATACAAACAGCTACGGCGATTTGGAGTTTATCAGCTCACTGCCAAAATTCTCATTGCCCTTTCTGCCTAAAGACAAAACCTACCGAACGTTTCAAATTGCCGGAGATTCGATGCTGCCAATTCCCGAAGGTGCATGGGTAACTGCTTCTTATATTCAAAACTGGGAACAAATTAAAGATGGCACTCCCTGCATTATAGTAACACTTGAAGATGGGATTGTTTTTAAAGTAGTTTACAAACAGTTGGAGAAAAACCAAACACTCCTCTTGGTATCCTCGAACCGCAACTACAAACCTTACGAATTGCCTATTAAGAGTGCAATTGAGATTTGGAAGTTTGAGACTTTTAATGGATTTGAAATTGAATAACAAACAGAAGAACAAAAGCACCAAGTTTAAAAATTCAGATCATAAAGACAATAATTTAACTTTGCTGCGAATAAAAAATAAAGTAAGACTGAAAACCAACGTTATTTAATAGAAATATCATGATCATCGTAAATGTAAAAATCAAACCTAAAGCCAACTGTAAGCAGGATTTCATTAATGCATTCAATAATGTGGCCGAGCTGGTGAGACAAGAAGACGGATGTTTGGAGTACGAACTTCACCAAAAGCTGACTTCTGATTCGGAACTTTTCCTATTCGAGCGTTGGGAATCTAAACCAGCTCTCGACAAGCATTTAAATGCTGAGCACATGATTGAATACATCGCCCAAGTGAAAGGTTTGCTTGAAGTAAAAAACGAACTGAATATCTACGAGGCAGAGAAACTGAATTAAACAACAAAAAAGACGATACCGTATTAATTATTGATTAAGGTCTTTAGACACAGTTTCGTAGACTGTCTCTTTCTCCTTGTTGATATCGGCATTCGAAACATTATTTAACAGCTCGTTATTTAAAGTTTTCATATGATACAGGACTTACAGAGTACACAAGGGTGGCATTTTCGAAACTCCGAGGCATGTGTGTGTTACAAAAATGGGCATCTCGTTTGCCGGATAAGGCTTGCATTGCATGAATATGGGCATTCCCAAAAAAATATGGGCATTGTGTGTGACTAAAACCAGTATTTTCGAAACTCCGAAGAGGTAGTGTGCCACAACAATGGGCATTTGTGAAACTCCGGGGCGATTGTGTGCGTGTGAAATGAACATCCACGAAAGTGAGAGGGCTTTGTATTTTGCTAAAATGGACATCCACGCAAGCAGATACCCATTTATATAAAGTAAAACAGCCATTTTCAAAACTGATCCTGCAAAGGGAAAAGTGATCGTCTAAATAATCAGAAGCCAAACAACACGATAAATGTAATATATACATGCCCATCAATGCTTTCGACCATTCGAAGTGTAGTTTAACATTCTATTATTGAAAGTTTTTATATTACACAGGACTTACAGAGTACACTCTTCTGTTGAATTGAATTCAAATAAAAAAACCGTCTCAGTTTCCCGAGACGGTTTGTATTTTTATACATCAAGTAAATCAGTCCGATTACTATTTACTTTGTACTAATTTTCAGCCTACCAAATTTTAGCTCTTTGCTCTTCGGTACGGTACAAAGGAGATTCAGGACCAATATTAAAAGTAGTATAGAATTCTGGAATATTGAATAATCCGCCATTCACGCGATATTTTCCTGGTGAGTGAACATCTTCTTTAATCAATTTTCTTAGATAAGTGTCTCTTACATTTCCTCTCCAAACTTTTGAATAAGAAAGGAAGAAACGCTGCATGTTGTTAAAACCATCCACATCAGCAGGTGTTTTTCCCTTTAACGACATTTTGTAGGCTTCCAAAGCAATTGTTAATCCACCATAATCGGCAATGTTTTCGCCCAATGTTAATTTACCGTCAACATGAACATCATCAAATGGCTTAAACCCATCAAACTGATCGACTAATTTCTGTGCTTTTGCATTGAATTTATCTGTGTCTTCTTCTGTCCACCAGTCTCTCATGTTTCCTTCCTTATCGAAACGGCGGCCCGAATCATCAAAGCCGTGAGTCATTTCGTGACCAATTACCACACCAATTGCTCCGTAGTTTACAGCATCGTCGCCATCCTTATAAAAGAAAGGAGGTTGAAGTATTGCAGCTGGAAATACTACTTCGTTCAACATTGGGTGATAGTATGCATTTACAGTTTGCGGAGTCATGCCCCATTTCTTGGTATCAACAGGCTCGCCTAATTTTTTAATATTTTTCTCGTACTCAAATTCGGAAGCTCTCCACATGTTCTGCACATACGAATCGGTACCTACTTGCAGTTTCGAATAATCTTCCCATTTATCAGGATAACCAATTTTCACCCCAAAAGCATCCAATTTTGCCAATGCTTCTTTTTTGGTGTCTTCACTCATCCAATCCAGCTTCTCAATTCTTCCACGCAAAACAGTTTTCAAATTGTCAACCAATTTAATCATTCTCTCTTTTGCCTCGGCAGGAAAATATTTCTCAACATACAACTGACCAATAGCTTCGCCCAACACTGCTCCTGTTGCCGATGACATACGTCTCCATCGTGGCAGCTGCTCTTTTGTTCCCGAAAGAACTGTACCAAAAAAGGCAAAGTTTTGCTTCTCAAGCTCAGTGTTTAAATAACCGGCCGATTCATCAAGAACTCTCCATTTCAAGTACAATTTAATGTCTTCCAGTTTTTCATCTGCCAACATCTTATTCAACTCTGCTGTGTATTTTGGGTGAGTAACAATTACATACTCTTTAATATCAGCACCTATTTCTTTGAAATAAGCAGCCCAGTCGAAATTTGGATATTCTGCAGCCAATTCTTCAACTGTTTTAGGGTTGTACATGGCTGGATAATTTCTGTTTTCCAGATTAGTATTGAATTTGGTTGCCATGCGGGTCTCAAATTTCATAATTGTTTCCGCATTTGCTTTTGCTGCATCTGCATTTTCACCAATCAATTCAAACATCTTAGCAACGTGCTTCACAAACTCAACGCGAATGTTCGCACTCGTTTCGTTATCTGCTGTGTAGTAATCACGATCCGGTAAGGAAATACCATCTTCAGACAAATACATCCGGTTCACTGTTGTGTTTTTCATGTCCTGCTCAACACCGGCACCAAACAAAGTACTTATGCCCATTTTATGCAGATGAACCAATGTGTGACGCAAATCAACAGGATTCGAAACAGCCGCAATTCTTTCAAATTCGGGCTGCAATGGTTTGATTCCAACAGAATTAATTTTTTCAAGATCCATACCCGTTGCGTAGAAATCCTGAATCTTTTTGAGATTACTTCCCGCTTCGGCATTTTCTGTTTTTGCTGCTTCTTCCAATAAATCATGTACAGCACCATTGGCACTTTCCCCCAAAATATCGAAAGCGCCGTATCGACTTCTATCTTCAGGAATTGGAGTATTTTTCATCCAGGTTCCATTGGCATATTCAAAAAAGTCATCACCTGGATTTACTGCAAGGTTCATGTCTTCTTTTTTAAGTACTCCTGCACCTTTTGGCGCCTTTTCTGCACATCCTACCATAATGGAGAGAGCCAAACCTGCGCTCAGAATTCCACCTGACAATTTTTTAATGTTCATTTTATGCGATTTGTTGTTAATACTTGTTTTATTTAGCCCAAAAATAGGAAAAAGCCACAAAACCCTCTTATTTTTTCGATAATCATTATGATTCGCCCGACAAGACTTATTTTGTTATCAGCTTTTAAAGAGATATTTTTGCATCGGATGACAAAATGGAGAATTATATGAACGAGGAGATGGACAAAAAAGCCAGGGTGGTATTGGGAATGAGCGGAGGAACCGATTCGTCGGTTGCTGCAATGATGCTAAAGGAACAAGGCTACCATGTTATTGGTGTTTCTCTTTGGTTTTTTAGTACAGATAATTCCTTTAATCCTGGTGATCCACTGCCCGATTTTATTGTTGATGCTCAAAAGCTGGCACAGCAATTAGGTCTCGAACATCATGTGATTGATGCACGCAGAGAATTTCGTGATACCATTATTCAATTCTTTTTGGATGAATATATGGCCGGACGAACTCCCAGTCCTTGTATTCAGTGCAATCCACAACTAAAATGGAAGCTGCTTCTGGAAAAAGCCAATGAATTAAACTGCGAATTTATTGCTACCGGTCATTACATTCAGATTTGCAAAGAGTCCAACGGATATTATATCTGCAAAGGCAAAGATCCAGCCAAAGACCAATCGTATTTCCTATGGAATTTAGGACAGGATATTTTGTCGAGAACCCTTACTCCACTTGGAAAATATACCAAGACAGAGGTTCGGGAAATAGCCGGGGATTTTGGTTTCGAAGAAGTGGCAAAAAAGAAAGAAAGCATGGGCATCTGCTTTATGGATCGTATGGATTACCGTGATTTTTTACAGGAGATGATTCCTGATTTGGATCAAAAGATAGGCCGCGGAAACGTAACCGACACAAAAGGCAATCATTTGGGTTGGCACGATGGATATCCATACTACACAATCGGTCAGAAACGGGGGCTGGATCTGAAAGAAAAATCAGGTTTGATGGTGAGCCGGATTGATGCCCGTACCAATACGCTTATTCTGGAAAAGAAAGATGATTTGAATCGAATGAATTTAAAAATTTCCAATTATTATTTTAATGATATTGAGGATAGTAAATTACCGAACATCAGCACCATTGTGCGGGGTCTGGGACTAAATCCACAAAGATACAGCAGTCTGCAAATTAACAACGATACGGAACTGGAAGTAAAACTGGAAGATCCGGCATGGGCCATTGCACCCGGACAACCCGTGGCATTCTATATTGGCGATAAATTGATAGGTGGTGGTTTTGCCGAATAGTTCCGGTTAATAAATTGAAGAATTCCGAATGATATCATTCTGCTCATCAATAACCAAATCTGATTCGATACTTTCCTTGAAATGATCGACCAATTTATGATCCAAATCATCAAATTCTCTGCATTCCTTATTCAACACACAGAACGTTCCGAATAATTCCCCGTTCGGATAAAAAATTGGCATCCCAAGATAGCAGGACATTCCACTGTTACATTTCATTTTATCTTTCCATAAATCATCTTCAGCAGCATCCTTAATATGAACTTTAGTTTTGCCGGCAACAACCGAATCGCAGTAGGAACCAATACTTAACTCTCCTCTATCTCCTATCAAATAAGGATTATCTTCACTTTGGGAACTAACTAATACTTCCAGTTCGTGAGGATGCAGTTTCATAATCAGAATTGCTGACACCTTCAACAAATCCTCCAACAGATCAACTTTTTCCTGCCACTTCAACAAAATATTCAGATCTATATATTGTTTTTCTATTGCATTCATCTCCATCTGTTTAAAAATCATTTGTAAAGTTATGGAAAAATTAAAGAGAATGTCAATAGTAAATTTGATGCATAATTTTCTTATTATAATAAATTCTAAAATATCTTTGTGCAAAACAATCTACAAAAGGATATGGACAATATAGATGGGGATTTAATGAACGAAGAGTTAATCAAATTAATTCGAATGAGAATGCCCTATGGAAAATACAAAGGAAGATATCTAATTGATATTCCTGAGCCTTATTTGGTTTGGTACCGGCAAAAAGGTTTTCCTCCCGGAAAATTAGGCGAAATGCTTGCATCCATGTACGAAATAAAACTAAACGGATTAGAGGGAATGCTGCGTCCGCTTTGCAAAAAATACCAATGAGCAATGAGTACAAAATTTAATTTTGCAATTCTTAATTTCTAATTCCTAATTAATTTAGGTATTTGTTTGCAGAGCCATCGATTTAAACAAACACCAAACTTTTTTTCCTTCGGAAAGTTCCATTTTTAAAAGGGAAGCGTGAGTTATCGAAATCAATAATTTAAAGCCAACATCAACAAGACAATAGTTACGATTCTCTTTTTGAATCACTTTTACGATCGTTCCGGGCAACTGATTTCGAATAGAAATATTGGGAATTTCCTCCAATGTTAAGGCAATATCCTCAGGACGAAGCGACACATTCATTTCATCACCAATCTGGCAGCAATCCAAAACCATTTCCCGCTCAATTCTGATCTCCTCACTGGCATCTTTGTTCGATAAAATAGTTAATCCATTTTTCTTATCGTGAGCTTCAACCTTAAATTGAATTACATTCATTAAACCGGCACCCCGCATTACATCAAGCATATTCTCCTGCTCAATCAAATCAAGATAGTTTCCGTGCCCAAGAACGCGTCCGTTTTTAAGCAAAAACAACTCCCGCGTCAAACTTAGTAAATCAGGCAAATCATGACTTACTACAAGCATGGGAATGTTAAATTTTCGATTGATCTTAATCAGGTAAGGAATAATCTGCCGGCGCAGCTTCACATCCAACGATGAAAAAGGTTCATCCATCAGCAAAAGCTTGGGAGAACTCAGTAAAGCACGCCCTATGGCTACCCGTTGCTTCTCTCCTCCTGATAATTGTTTGGGTCTTTTTTCAAGCAAATTGTTTAGTTCCAGCAAATTGACCAGTTCGGTAAATTCTATTACTTGTTTCCCTTTCGGGATGTACTTTGCTGCAAAAAGTAAATTTTTCCGAACATTCATGTGCGGAAATAATCTTCCTTCCTGAAACACATATCCAACTTTACGATTTCGGGCCGGTTCGTAAATATTTTTAAAAGTATCTACCATAGTAGTTTCTTCAATTTTCAGGAATCCTTCATCGGGCTTTTCTAAACCAACCAATAAGTGCATTAAAGTTGTTTTTCCTGCCCCAGACGGCCCAAAGATTCCCGTGATTCCTTGAATAAAATCTACTTCAATATCCAAATAAAAATCGCCCTTACTACGTTTTAAATGTGCCGACAAAGCGTGCATAAACAATTGATTATTAAATTAGAACTAATTCTCACAAACGGATTCTCAAACTTAGTTTCGCTTGTGTAATTTCTTCACCAAATATTCAGAAAAAGCCATAGCCAAAAAGGAAAAAAGCACTGCAACCAAAAGCAATCTAAATGCCGAACTTTCCATACCAGGCATTTGAATCTGATTGAACAAAGCCAATGGAATGGTTTGAGTTTCACCGGAAATATTTCCTGCAAATATAATGGTGGCGCCAAATTCACCCAATGATCTTGCAAATGAGAGTACAAAACCACTGATAATACCAGGCAATGCCAATGGTAAAGTCACCCTAACAAAACTTTGAAAAGTACTGGCTCCCAAAGTTTTCGCGGCTTCTTCAAATCCAGGATCAACCATTTCAATGGAAAGCCGAATGGCACGCACAGCCAATGGAAAAGAAACAATCATGGAAGCAATTACGGCAGCATAATAAGTAAAGGCGATTCTGATTCCGAGGAGCTCGTTCAACCAGTGACCAATCAGTCCTTTTGTTCCTAATAAAAGCAACAGAATAAAACCAGTAGCAACAGGCGGTAAAACCAAGGGTAAATTTATAAATCCTTCAATTAAAGATTTTCCCCGAAAAGTTTTACGGGCCAGCCACCAGCCCATCAAAACAGCAATGGGTAAAACCAAAACAGCACACCACAAAGCCACTTTAAACGAAAGACCGATTGCACTCATTTCTGTTTCCGAAAATACGAACCAATGCTCCATAATTAGTCTATTTTAAAACCATTTTTTTTCCAAATAGATTTGGCTTTATCCTCATTTAAAAAGGCAACGAATGCCTCCAGCTTTTTATCTGAATTTATTTTGCCTGCACCGTAATACAGTATTGGATCACAATCTATCACTGCAAATTCATAAACTGTTCTCACTTTTTTAGATTTCTTTGCATCTGATGAATATACCATCCCCATTTCAACCTCTCCCATCTCAACCATAAAAAGGGCATCTCTAACATCCTTAGCAGGTAATATTCGTTTGGCAAGTCTATTTTCCCACGAATTATTTATCATGATTTGTCTGGCATACTTACCTGCAGGAACATGATCCGGATCGCCAATGGAGATTCGACCTTTGAATAAATCGGGAAAATTAACTATGGAAACAGAATCCAGATACAAATCTGTATTCTCGATAGGTACAATAGCCACCATTCTATTTTCAACCAGGCTCCGAATCGAATTTCGATCCACCAATTGCAACGAATCCAAATAATACATCCACTCCCTGCTGGCCGAAACATAGTAGTCGAACTCAGCACCGCTTTCAATTTGTCTGGCCAATATGCCCGATGACGCAAAATTCAGACGAACACTTATTCCTGTCTCCTTCTTAAACTCGTGAGCAATTTCATTCATCACATCAATAACGCTTGCTGCCGCAAAAACACTAATCGAGTTAGCGGATTTATTGTGAGATGAGCACGATAATAAAAAAACAAATAGGAGCAAAAAGAGATACTGTATCTTCGTTTTCAACAATAATTTCATAGGGCTATTAGATTAGTTGGGGTTTGAAGACTTGAAAATAGCAATTTTTCCTAAGATTAAAGCTTTCCATAAGTAGAAGAGCATGGAATTAAAATTGGAGATGAACGTGAAATCAGGTTAAACCTAACGCATCAAGATATTGCAAACCTTACTGCCACAACACGACAAACGCTTACATCAACTTTTAATAAGTTAGAACGAAATTGCAGTATCACTTACAATAGAAGAAAAATTCTTATAAGAAAACCAGAGGAATTGCTGTAGGCTTTTGCAGACTGCATTCAAAAATAAGCCTAAAGCCCGTTAGCTTTTTTCATTCGTAATTCTTCCAAACGCGAACGTATTGGTTTATATCTGATTATAAAACCCAACCCCAATAAACCAACATAAACAAGCCAGTCTTCTTCCAGCAGTATTACATGCAAAACGACCAAACCTGCAGCCACATACGCCAATTTGTGAAGTTTTTTCCAGTTCTTTTTCAATAACTTCATAGACCTTTTATTGGATGTTATCATTAGAGCAAATACAATAATTCCAGCCAAGAATCCGGTTACAAGTTTTACTTCACTAAAAATGGCTAAAAATCCCTCGTACTTGATAAAAAAAGAAAAATGCAAAAGGGCATAAACTCCTGTTGTTATACCAATTGCCTGACGGGTACGCAAATTACTTGTCCATCCAAAAAGAATACGTACAGGTGTACACATTAAAATGGCTATCAGAAAACGAATGCCCCATTTTCCTGTAGTATGAATCGCATATTTAATACCCGGTATTGCATCAACATCCATTTTCTCAGCTAGTTCGGGAGATAATTCGTAATCATCAAAAATGAGAAAATCATAATTGTTATTCTCAAAATTAAAATTTGCCAATTCGTACAAGCTCAACAAAGGAACAAACGCAATGATGCAAACTAAAATCCATCCCCTGTTTTTCTTCAGCCAATTCATATAAAACTCAAAATTAATAACGCAGAATCTCTTTCCAGAGGTAATATAAAATAAAGCCGGAAACATCATGTCAGGCTCTTTCAATAAGTAAAGATGGGGAAAAAACAAGAGATGATAAATACCAACATTTAGGTATTAAAAAAAGGAATGAATTACCCTACACGGCTAATTTGCTTTAATTTATCCATATTCAGTATTGAAATACAACGGCCATTTACTTTTATAATCTTATCGGATTCAAAACCACAAATCTGCTTCGACACACTTTCCCGACTGGTTCCAATCATACAAGCAATTTCTTTACGGCTAAGTGGTAAGATAAAATTCGGAGAATTAAAAATCACATTTGCAAAATACAAAAGGGCATCGGCAACTTTGCCAAAAATCTTTTTTTGATGCTGAACGATAAAACGATGATAATTCCTCACACTATCATTACATACCGAAGACAAAATCTCATATCCAAACCTTCCGTTTTCTTTAATAAAAGCTGAAAAAACAGGAAGCTTGATATAACAAACAGTTACATTGGTTAAAGCCATATAAGAATAGTGAGTTATAGTGTCGCTAAAAATCGAATGCAAGCCGAGATAAGAATGAGGTTTAATAACCTGAAGAATATATTCCTGATGCTGATCACCTTTTCCATATTCTTTCACAAGACCACTTTTTAAGTATACAACATAGTTCGCCAAAGCACCTTCCGACAATATAATTTCTCCCTTTTCAAATGAAGCTTCGTAACAATTATCACATAACAAAGACAAGTCATCGTTAGAAAGCATTTGAACAGCACAAGATTTGTCTGCACAAGTTTCACAATTCGAAAAAATAAAGGTATCTGATCGCTGCAACATAATAATGTAATATATATCACAAATATATGATAAAACATTCACAATAAGCAATTATTATACCCGTAACTTAGGGTGTGACTTTACAGTAAACGAAAAAATTATTAAAAACCCACCCTCCTTAGTTCAATATTGTTTATTGATTATGTAATATTTTCCCTTTGGATGATCAGCTTATCCATTGAGAGCTAACGATAAATTTTACTGCATATTCTATTGCAAATTTGGGATGTCGCTTGTGATTTTGTCTTTTGTTGATGTACTGCTCTTTTCAAAAGGTTTTTCACTAAAAAAACAACTCTAAATACTTAGGATTATGTTGCCTTTATTAATAAAAAAGGATCGACTGTTCAGACGATCCTTTGTGCTTCTATAAAAGTAGATTGCTATAAACCTAAATTCTTATTTTTTATTACCTCATCCTGAAGTTTCCTTGCCAATTTTTGCTCACGAACAAGTGCATTTTTGCGATGAGTATCGAATTCCTCACGTACATCTTCCAGAGTCTCTTTGGTTTCTACTGTTACAACATTACTTCTTTTAAACAAAAAGAAACACAAACCAGCAATCGCAAGCGATCCAAAAATTAAAATCCACATGATGGTATTGTAAGTCGATTTTGGCAGTTGCATTCCCAACAGACTCATACTATCTTTTGAATTAATCGTTTCTTCCAATTGATTTTTTACTGTTTGCAATTCTTTTTTTAGAGAACCAATTTCTGTATTTTGATTTTCAAGCAAAGATTTTGTATCCGACAAATTCTTTTTTACAAAATTCAACGAATCTGTAACATTAGACTGAAACTTTTCTAAAGAGCTAATTTTAACAACTTTATAATCCTCATACCGATTGGATTTTGTCATCATATAATCAAACTGCTCTTTAATGGTTCCTTCATCAAGATATGCTTTGACAGGCTTTCTTACGGCAGGTTTCGCAACAGCTGGAGTAGTAACCTCCTGCTTAGTTGTTTCTTGCTTCTTCACTTCTGTTTTTACTTCGTTAGAAGTTTCTGTTGTCTGCGCAAATATGGCAGATGAAAACAAGATGAAAAGGGCAGTTGAAAATAATGTTTTGTACAACTTCATTGGGATTCTTTTTGTTTTAATTCGTTTCTCAATTACAAAGAAAACGATATTCGACTTAGAAAATTGTTAGTATTGAGTAAAATTTCTTAAACTAATTTAGGCTGAATTTCTACTGGCATTAATATTACCATAAAGTGATCGAATAACCAAGTTTTGCAGTATGTTATATTTATTTTGATCAATATTTCCAGATAAATCCATCTCACGGATTTTCATCAGCGCAAATTGCTGAATGCATATTAAAGGCAATACAATCTCTTCCCTTAAATGAATCGAATCCTTTAACTCCAGTGATAATTCCATAATCTCCTCTTGTCCGGATACTTCCAATAACATATCAATACTCAATTGATATTCCATATAAATCCAATTCCAAAATTCACCAAATTCTTCATCATTTTGCATGTATTGTGTTAATGAAAAATATGATTTGCTTATTGACTGCATACTGTTTTCAACCAAAGTTCTAAAAAACAGAGAATTCTGATACAGACTCTTACACCCTTCCATTCGTCCTTCTTCTTTCAACCTCTTTATGGATGCTCCTACACCAAAAAAACCAGGTACATTTTGCTTCATCTGACTCCAGGCTCCTACAAAAGGAATTGCCCGCAAATCGTCAAAATTTAATTCCGCTGATGCATTTCGTTTACTGGGACGACTACCTATTTTTGCTTCTCCATAGTATTTCAAAGCACTCATTTTCTCTAAATAAGGCACAAACTTATCCGATGATTTAAATCGCTGATATTCTTCCAAACTGTATTGCGAAAGAGCCTCCATTATTTCTCTGTCTTCTGTGCTGAATTGTTTACTTTGATCCTCGAACAAACGATTTCCCAATCCGGCGGTAATCAGTAATTCCTGATAATATTTAGCCGACGCCTTGGTTCCAAACTTCGAACTAATCGTCTGACCTTGAATAGTTACCTGTATTTCCTGATTTTCGATATTATTCCCAAGAGAAGAATAGAATTTGTGTGTGTTTCCTCCTCCCCGTGCCGGAGGTCCCCCGCGTCCGTCAAAAAAGACAACTACAATTCCCTTTTCGCGTGCCAGTCGTGTTATATTTTCTTTTGCTTTATAAATGCTCCAATTTGCTGAAAAGTAACCCCCATCTTTGGTTCCGTCCGAAAAGCCAAGCATAATGGTTTGCTTCATTCCTCTCGAAATCAAATGCTGATAGTATACCTTATTTTCAAACAATTCCCTCATTGTTTCATCAGCTTTCGACAAATCATCAATCGTTTCGAATAACGGCACAATATCTAATGGCAAAGAATCTTCCCAGGCACAAAGCTTAGCCATAGCATAAACCCGGGCTATATCAACAGAAGTCTGACAATTACTGATAATAAATCGATTACAAGCTAATTCTCCATTTCTTTCCTGAATCTCTTTCATGGTAGAAAAAACACTTATCGTATCTCTGCTCACCTCATCTTCTGTTTTAAAATAGCTAACTGATCCTTTTACTTCAAATAAACTTTCAAGAGGAGCATCGCCAATTTGATTCGTTAAAAAGGTAGAAGATTTACGCAAAACATCAAAAGCTTTACCAATAATCCGACTATCCTGCCGGATGTCAATATTAGCAAAATGAGAACCAAACAGTTTCACTTTATTCTGAAACTTCCTCAATAAATCAAGAAAGAAACCATCGTGTTGCTCCACTACTATTTTCTCAATTTTATTCAAACAATCATTAATCTCAGCAAGAGTGATTCCTGCACTTTTATCACTATCATTCAAAGCAGTAAGAACCCTTTCTTCCAAATTTACAATTAACTCATGCACACCTTTAAAGCTTAAGCGCCTGCGCAAAAGTCTCAAATCTTTGTAATAATTCAAAAACAAAATATACCGAAGCCTCTCTGCAACTTTCAGCGTTGTTTCAGTATTTACATAAGGATTTCCATCACGGTCGCCTCCCGGCCAAAAACCAAATGAGATTACAGAACCAACTTTTTCATTGGAAAAGTCTTCGCTTTTTAACAATTCCGAATACAAACCTGAAGCCGACTGATAAAATATATTCTCAAGATACCAGCTCAAACTTTTTGCCTCATCATAAGGTGTAGGACGTTCCTTCTTAAAAAACGGTGTCTTCCCCAACTGGGTAAGCAATAACTTAATTTGAAGTAAATCGCTTTTTTGAATGGCTTTTATCAAATCATTAATAATGGCAAGAACTGTGCTGGGATAAAATTGCGTAGGATGAGCAGTTAGCACAACCCGCACAGCAAAATGCTCTAAATTATTTTTAAAATCCTCCCATTTGCCAGTTTGTTTGATCTTCGATTTTAATGCTTTCAAACTACCGGCACCATCTAAATCATTCATTTTGTCAAAGACTGCATCTTCCACTGCATCCAGCAAAACCACCTGTCTTTCGATGTAATGAATTACCCGAAACATGAAATCAAATTCTTCCTCCTCTGTCTTAAAGGAGGTTTGCTTCTCAAAAAAATCCTCGAATATTTCAACCGGTGATTTTCCTGTCTCCAATCCCTTCGAGCATTCTTCTTTTAAAATGGGAATTAATATTCCCGTTTTATGAATACCATCCAGTGGCAGGGTCAAAAATATACTGTTGTACAATTTGTACTTTAAATCAACTTCATTTTGAAATTTTTCTGATCTCATATAATTATATTTCTCCCCCGTACATATACATATATCTATTGATCCGATTAAGATAAGAAAACAGATTGAAATTAACGAGGAGATAAACTATTTTCAGAAATATTTGCTGCTGGACAAAGACTGCTGCATTCACACAACTCAACCTCTTTATCTGCAAGGAAAAAATCTCAAAAACTTCACTCCTTTTTAAAATAATTACATCAGATAAATTGTATCTTTAAACTTGTTGCACCAGCGACTCACTTCCAAATCCGGAACTCTTATACCGCTTATGATTAAACATCTTAAAATAGTTGACTCGGATCCCATGTTGTACGATTATCAATATGTGATTCAAAAAAGATTAAATGCAGCTTCCCAAAAGGAAAAGGAACTAACAGAAACTACGCTTTCAGCCTTTGCCAATGGACATCATTATTATGGTCTCCATCGTGATTCTGAAAATTGGATTATCCGGGAATGGGCTCCAAATGCCGATAAAATGTATCTTATTGGTGAATTTTCGAACTGGAAAGAGCAATCGAACTATCGATTTGAAAAAATTGCCAATGGTAATTTTGAGTTGAAACTTCCGCTAACCTCACTTAAACAAGCTGATTTATATAAATTGCTGATTTATTGGCCGGGAGGAAAAGGAGAACGTATTCCTGTTTGGTGCACACGAGTGGTACAAGATCCTGATACGCTTATTTATTCAGCTCAAGTGTGGCAAAACGAAAAGCCTTTTGAATGGAAATCTGATACCAATAGAGTCAAATACAAATCGCCGCTTATTTATGAAGCCCATATTGGAATGGCTACGGAAAAAGAAAGCGTTGGCACTTATAAGGAATTTCGTGAACTCGTATTGCCCAGAATTCACCGCGCCGGTTACAATACCATTCAATTAATGGCCATTCAGGAACATCCATACTATGGCTCTTTTGGATATCATGTTTCCAGCTTATTCGCAGCCTCTTCCCGCTTCGGAACTCCCGAAGAATTGAAACAACTAATTGATGCAGCACATTCTTTAGGCATCATGGTAATTATGGATATCGTTCACTCGCATGCGGTAAAAAATGAACTGGAAGGCATTGGTAACTTCGATGGTTCGCCACATCAGTTTTTTCATGCAGATGAACGAAGAGAACACATCGCATGGGATTCTTTGTGTTATAATTATGGGAAAAATGAAGTTCTTCACCTTCTGTTATCCAATATCAAATACTGGTTGGAAGAATATCATTTCGATGGATATCGTTTTGATGGAGTGACAAGTATGCTTTACTACGATCATGGTTTATCGAGAGATTTTACCAGCTATGAAATGTATTTTGACGGCGGGCAAGATGAGGATGCAATTTGCTACCTGAGCTTAGCCAATAAGTTGATTCATGAATACAATCCCAATGCGGTTAGTGTTGCCGAAGAAATGAGCGGATATCCCGGCTTGGCATCTTCTTTGGAGGATGGAGGCTTGGGGTTTGATTTTAGATTAGCCATGGGAATTCCCGATTATTGGATCAAGCTGATTAAGGAAACACATGATGAAGACTGGAATGTAGGCAATATATTTTACGAATTATCCAACAAACGAGCCGAAGAAAAAACCATTAGCTATGCAGAATCTCACGATCAGGCTTTAGTTGGCGATCAAACGCTTATTTTCCGTTTAATTGAAAAGGCCATGTATGACAGCATGGACAAATCAAGCGTAAGCCTAGTGGTCGACCGTGGAATTGCTCTTCATAAATTGATTCGATTGTTGACCCTTTCCTGCTCCGGAAACGGCTACTTAAATTTTATGGGAAATGAATTCGGACATCCAGAATGGATTGATTTTCCTCGTTTAGGTAACAATTGGTCCTACAAACATGCACGGCGCCAATGGAGCTTGGTTGATAATCACCTCTTACGCTTCGAAGATTTAAATGAGTTTGATAAAGATATGATTGCTCTGCAAAACAAAGAGGAATTCATTCACGACCCCTATATCAATTGTGTTCAATCCGATCAGCAAAATCAAGTTTTGGCTGTTCTGAGAAAAGATTTACTTTTCGTTTTCAACCTCAATCCAAGCGAATCATTTACCTATTATGGAATTCCTGCAAAATCAGGTAAATATCAGCTTGTGCTTAATTCAGACGAGAATAAATACGGAGGCTTCGATCGTGTGGATGGCAGTCTGCTTTACTATTCCAAACCTGAAGCTTCAATGTCGAAAAACCACAGGGTATATCTTTATTTACCAAGTAGAACAGCTTTGGTATTCAAGTATATTCCTTCAAAAAGTATCTTTTAAATATGAGCATTAGCAAACCAATTATATATCAATTGTTTCCCCGTTTATTTGGAAACAAAAACACGAAGCCTGTTGTTGATGGTTCCCGAAGCGAAAATGGAAGCGGAAAGTTCAATGACATCAGCAACACAGCACTTCAGGAAATAAAAAAACTTGGAATTACTCATGTATGGTATACCGGAATCATCGAGCATGCGATTGTTGAAGCTTATCCTGATGCTGGAATCCCTCATGGAAATCCTTTAGTGATTAAAGGAAAAGCAGGATCTCCATATGCAATTAAAGATTATTACGATGTAAATCCTGATTTGGCCGAGGATGTAGATGAAAGAATGAAGGAGTTTCAAAATCTTGTTGCCAGAACCCATCAGAACGATATGAAGGTAATTATCGATTTTGTTCCCAATCATTTGGCCCGGGAATATCATTCGGATGCAAAACCGGAAGGTATTTCTGATTTCGGTGACCAAGATGATGGCAGTAAGGCATTTTCAGCCACTAACAACTTCTACTATTTACCGCACCAACAATTGCATCTGTCTGATGAAATAAGAAATCGGTTTCCGAATACAGATTATCAGGAGTATCCTGCAAAAGCAACCGGAAATGATCAATTTACTGCCCATCCGCAACTAAACGATTGGTACGAAACCGTTAAGCTAAATTATGGTGTCGATTATCAGAATGGACACTCCACCCATTTTGATCCAATTCCAGATACCTGGATAAAAATGAAAGACATTTTGCTCTATTGGGCAAAAAAAGAAATTGATGGTTTCCGTTGTGATATGGCGGAAATGGTACCCGTAGAATTTTGGCAGTGGGTAATTGGGGAAATAAAATCAGTATTTCCTGATATCCTTTTTATTGCCGAAGTATACAATCCTTATTTATACGAAACTTATATTAAAAACGGAAAATTCGATTACCTGTACGACAAAGTAGGTTTGTATGATACACTAAAAGGAGTAATTCGCGGAGAACGTGCAGCCAGAGATATTTCGCAATGCTGGCAATCCTTAAACAATCTGGACGAATACATGCTTCGGTTTCTGGAAAATCATGATGAACAAAGAATTGCTTCGCCTTATTTTGCTTCAGATCCTATTAAAGCCCTTCCGGGGATGATGCTGTCGCTTTGCATGCACCGAGGACCTGTGATGATGTATTCGGGACAGGAATTTGCTGAAACAGGAATGGAAATATCCGGTTATAGTGGTTCTGACGGGCGATCTACCATATTCGATTTCTGGAATTTACCCGAACATCAAAAATGGATGAATGATGGCAGGTTTGATGGTGAATTATTATCTGATCAGCAAAAAAAACTGCAAACAGCCTATCGTGACATTCTAAAATATGCACAACTGCCCGCTATTGTCTTTGGTGAATTTTATGATATTATGTGGCAAAACACGGATTCAAATATCTTTAATTCGGATAAAGTTTATGCTTTTCTGCGGCATACCGCGAATCAAAAACTATTAGTGATTTGTAATTTTGATGATCACACACAGCATTTACAAGTAAAGATACCAACACACGCCTTGGAAACAATGAAGATTCAACGTCCGGAAGAATTGTATTTTGTTAATAAACAATCAAATGCTGAGCATAAGCTTACCTGCAAAGAAGCATCTGAAAATGGATTGTCTCTAAACATTTCAAGCTATCAATATCTGCTGTTTGAAATTAAGCACGAATAAAAATCACCATATATGTAACAATTACAATTAATTGAGTGAATAGATCGTAATATCATCAGTAATTGTACTACGTTTACACAATTTTTAAAAATCAACTGCGAAATAAACATTGCTTAGGAGTTTTACCTTGGTTTTGCGAAACGCAAAAAACAAATAAGAAATGTTAAAAAACGAATTAGAGCTGATCATATCAGGTCAAAAAATATCAGTAAACAGACCAGAACCAATTGTTGCAGATATCGATGTGGTTCCCTACAAAAGACGTATGGATCCTATGGATGCTGTAGATGCACTTATTGAAGGCTATTCGGTTTTAATTGTTGATTACTATAGCAGCGGACTTGCTGTACTCAGTGAATTAAAAAAACATCTGGAGAAAAAATATACGGATCAATCGTTTAAGGGACAACGTGAATTGCGCAAAACTTATCGCGAGCTTTCCCATAAATTACTTCTGCACATAACAAACAACAAACTCACGGTTAGAAAAGCTCCGGAAATTGGCTGGTTAGAAACGCTATATCCCGATTTCACTGAATTCCTGCTGCCATTTTCTCAGGTTCAAGGATTAAACAGTTCGTGGCAGTGGTACAATAAAGGTATTTTCATTCCTGTTATCGACAGAAAAATACATCCGTTTTATGGCACTTACTTCCCAACCCGATTTGAACATTTAAAACTATTCGACAAATGGCTGGAACGTTACAAGGGAGAAAAAAAATCTGCTATTGATGTTGGAATTGGATCCGGCATTTTAAGTTTTCAACTATTGAAGCATGGTTTTCAGAAGGTTTGTGGTACCGATAACAATCCAAATGCAATTATTGGCTTAACACAAAGTCTGAAAAAAAGTAAATTGAACTCGAAAATAGAACTTCTATTCGGCGATTTATTTGCCCAAAACGACAGCAAATCAGATTTAATTGTATTTAATCCGCCCTGGTTGCCGGCATCAAACAAATCGGAAGGAATTGACAATGCTATCTACTATGAAAAGGATTTGTTTCCACGCTTTTTTGCTGAAGCAAAAAAACACACCAGACTTAATGGCCGTGTTGTAATTCTGTTTTCAAATCTGGCACAAATTACCAATCAAAAGGAAAGTCATCCAATCGAAAAGGAATTGGCTGAAGGCGGTCGCTTCGAAAAAGAATTGCTTTTGCATAAAAAAGTAAGATCAGCTTCGAAGAACACAAAAAGAAATCAAAATTGGCGCCACGAAGAAATGATTGAACTATGGGTATTAAAATTGCTTTAAGCAAACACAAAAAAAATATTAAATGTCAATTTATTTCTTAAATTTGAAATAACACTTAATAGGTAATAATATAGAAACTTAATTTTAATATAAATATCATGGCTAAGTCACAGGACGCTAAGAAAAACGTTAAAAAAGAATCGAATAAAACAGCAAAAGAAAAAAAAGAAGAAAAGAGAGAGAAAAAGGCTAAAAAAAATTAACACCTATTGATTAAAAATACAAAAGCTGTTTCGAAATCGAAACAGCCTTTTTCATCATATTTTATTCTAAATCCATTTCACGTAATTAAAATCCTGACGATGAGGAAGGTTGCAGTTACAAGCATACATTCTCAATCCAAAATCGAAGATCCCCGGATCATTCAACACCAAATCCAAACGATAGAAGGCCAGTGAATCCACCTTCCGGTCAAGAATTAACTGTTCTGTACGAATTGGTCCTGGTTTATGAGTATCTATAGTAGCTCTTAGTACCAATTCAACGCAAATATCTTCATCAATCAAATCTTTTAAATCAAGTGCTGCTTCTACATGATAATTTTCACCTGACAAATATTTGTGCTTAGGAGTACTTGGCGCATCTACAGAAACCACTTCAATTTTATCCCATGAAGCAAGAATTTTTTGTTTCCAATTGGCAGTATCTTTTGCCATTTCGTAGTCTCTCTCCTTCAATTTCAGAACACGTTGATGCATTTTACTGTAAAAACGATCTTTATAATCGTCGATCATACGCTTGGTTGTATATTCGGGTGCAATTTCAGCAATACATTTTTTAACGTACTGAATCCAATCAACAGGAATGTTGTTCTCATCACGCTTATAGTACAGAGGTATTATTTCATTTTCGAACATTGAATAAATTGTCTGCGCATCCAATTCATCCTGAAACCCTTGATTTTCATAGGTTCTATTATCGGTCAGTGCCCAACCTGCTCCTTCACGATAACCTTCCAGCCACCATCCGTCAAGTACACTAAAATTAAGAACTCCATTCATCACCGCTTTTTCACCCGATGTTCCTGAAGCTTCCAATGGTCGCGTTGGCGTGTTCATCCAGATATCAACACCTTTAACCAATCGCTGTCCTAACTCCATATCATAATTCTCAAGGAATAAAATTTTCCCTTCAAATTCCGGACGACGGGACACATCAACAATTCGTTTAATTAAATCCTGACCTGCTTTATCTGCAGGATGTGCTTTTCCTGCGAAAATAAATTGCACCGGTTTTTCAGGATTATTTAAGAGTTCGGCCAATCGGTCTATATCACTAAATAATAAATGAGCACGCTTGTATGTAGCAAACCGGCGGGCAAAACCAATGGTAAGAGCATTCTCATCTATCGAATCCATTATCTCAACTAAAGAACGGGGATCCTCATATCTTTTGATCCAGTTCTTTTGGAAACGATCCTTCGCGAAATCAATCAATTTTTTACGCAATACATTTTTAATGCTCCAAATTTTTTCATCATCAACATCGTATATTTTTTTCCAATATTCTTTGTTCGACAAATCATTTAAGAATCCTTTATCGAATTCCTGTTCGTGCAAAGTTCTCCATTCTTTAGCAGTCCAGCTAGGATAATGCACCCCATTTGTTACGTACCCAATATGCAATTCCTCAGGAAAATATCCCTGATAAAGATTATTGAACATTTCCTGAGAAATCTTGCCATGCAACATACTTACTCCGTTCATGGCAACCGATGTATTAGCAGCCAAGTTACTCATCGAAAATCTCTCGTTATAATCCAAAGGATTTACTCTACCCAAAGCAAGGAATTGATCCCATCCTAATTTCAGTTTTTCAGGAACATAAGATAGATAATGTCTGATCATATCAGGAGAAAAAGTATCATGTCCGGCTGGTACCGGTGTATGTGTAGTAAAAAGAGAGGAAGCCCTTACAATTTCCAAAGCCACTTCGTATTGATAACCATCAGAAATCAGATGAATCAATCGCTCCACATTTATTAATGCTGCATGTCCCTCGTTGCAATGATACAAGTCAGGCTTAATACCAACAGCATCGAGGGTTTTGATACCTCCCATTCCCAAAAGAATTTCCTGCTTAATCCGGTGATCCCAGTCGCCGCCATATAATTGATGAGTTAAAGAACGATCTCTCTCATCATTCATTTCGGTTTCGGTATCCAAAAGATATAAGGAAATTCTACCCACTTCAACCTTCCATATTTTTGCGGTAACAGTTCTTCCTTCCAAAGAAAGGGAAATGGTTTTTGCAAATCCAGAACTATCTCTCACCCTGCTAATTGGCAACTGAGAAAATTTTTGTTCGTCCAGCTCAACCAACTGCTCGCCATTTAAAGATAAACGCTGGGTAAAGTATCCAAACCGATACATAAAACCAACCGCAACCATATCCACATTGGAGTCGCTGGCTTCTTTTAAATAATCGCCCGCCAATATTCCCAGTCCTCCGGAATAAATCTTCAGATTATTATTTAAACCGTACTCCATGCTGAAATAAGCAATCTTAGGTTGTCCTTCGGCCGGTTTTACGGCCATATAGTTTTTGAATTCCTGAATTACAGCATTATAACTCTGCATAAAAGACTCATCTGCCGCCAATTCTTTCATTCGTGCGCTTGACACTTGCTTAAGCAGTAGAATTGGATTCTTTTTGCAATTATGCCATAACTTAGGATCCACCGATTCGTAAAGGTCGATGGCTTTATAATTCCAGCACCACCATAAATTTTTAGATAATTCCTCTAAACCAAGTAATTCCTTTGGAAGATTGGTCTCAATAATTAATTTCCGCCAACTTATCTGATTACTTTTTGGTACGTTCAAATGATTTTCAACCAAAACCTGCACAGGTGATTCGTTTTCCTTTTTCATATTATTTTTGATTGCTAATTCGTAAGCCTTGTAATAATTTCCAATAAAATTCTTCCATAATGTCTTTTTAGCAATGCTGGCTGCATTTTCCCTGCACCGAATTACATTATCCTCTGATTTTGTTGTAAAATTAAATATCTGAGAAGAAATATTTTCAACGACCTCTTTTCTATTGGAGTCATTTCGTTCCACAACTGAAACACCGCCTCTATCTGCTTCCCCAATCATTTGAACCCACTGTCCAAATCCGGATAAAGAAGTTGTAATGGTAGGAACGCTGAAAGCAACACTTTCCATTGGAGTATATCCCCAAGGTTCATAATAAGATGGGAAAACAGATAAATCCAATCCCATTAAAAGTTCATAATAAGACTTATTAAATATGCCATCCGTTCCATCCAGATAGGTTGGCACAAAAATAACTTTTACTCTCTCATCTTCCCCATTACCAAAACCCAAAGACTTGATCTTTTTTAATATCTCATCTTTATCTTCATTACCCAGTTTATGAGTTAAATATGGTGTTACCAGTAATTTTTTTTCTGGATATTTAGCTAAATTTTCCTGTAAATCTTTTCGGGGGCCGCGCTGATCTCCCGGAATCAAAAAGAAAGCTATAATATCACGATCCATATATTTGTTTGCATTCAATTGAGCCAAAGCTTCTAAAAACACATCAAGTCCTTTGTTTTTAAATTCGTAACGACCACCGGTTCCTACAAACAAGGTGTTCTCCTTTATTTCGTACCCAAGAAGCGATTCGGCTACTTTCTTAAATTCTTTTCTGGATTCCTGTCTGGTAGCTTCAAGCTGTTCCGGATTAGGTACAAAATCATCTTCGAAACCATTTGGCATCACCACATCTACAGCGCGTCCATGAAATTGCCTGCATTCCCGTGCAGTTATATCACTCACTGTTGAAGAACAATCTGCTGCCAGAGCAACACATTTTTCCATAGAGCATTTGGCCGTAACATTATACTGTCTTGGCTTTTCAATTGGATTAAAATGAAGCAGATTATCGTACAAATTTTCATAATTACTAGCCAATACCCGTCCAAGCATACTTGCATGAGTCGTGAAAATTGTTGAAATATGAGGCGCCTGATCTTTCAAATACAATAGTCCGGCACCAGTCATCCACTCATGAAACTGGGCAACTACTTTATTTTTCGACAAATCATTAAACTGTACAAAGCTCTCAATTACTTTACCACTTGCATAACCAAACATCGCTGCATCATGATAATCATCCTGTCCATATAATGATTCCAATCGGTAAATTTCCCACAATTGACTGTAAATAGCGTCTTTCTTCGCCAGAAAATCCGAAAAATCAATCAAAATCACAATTGGATTTCCCGGTATTTTCCAATATCCAATCCGAACCGATAAACCATCCGCTTTTAATTTTGCTCTCCACTGCGGAAACAATTTTTCATCTTCCTGAAACTCTTTTTCCCGGTGTTCAGTATTATTAAAATCCGGCCCGACATAAATGATCCGATCGTTAAATACTGGTTTAAGCGATAAGGCCTTTGTAGAAATAACCGTATGAATTCCACCAACCTTATTGCAAACTTCCCAACTAACTTCAAATATAAAATCCGGAGTTATATCCCTATTATTCATACCCATATGCTTACTAATTACTTTTAGCTGTTTTTTTACCAACTAAAGTGCTGACTACTTTAAAATAAAATACTTTCCTTTAATTACTATACAGAAAGTATTTTATTCCTAATTAATTGATTCTGTTTATCGTTTAATTTTAAACGATTAGTTTTTAAGTTCGCTCAATTCTCTTTCATATCTGGCAATTAACTCATCCTTTTGTGAAATCTGATATTGTAATTCTACAGGATCAACGGCTAAACCGTCTTTTAGAATTTTCAAACGAATCTGGAAATCACTTAACACATTCATATAATTAATAAAAGCATCGTAGGGTGAGCTGTAAGGATTAAAATAAGAATGCACATCTCCATCTGAAGCAAACTTGGTACACATGTAGTAAAAATGATCGCTTGCCTGTAAGTATTTCCAATCTTTATCGATTCGATCATCATTTACAGCTGCAACATCATCACGCAATGCATATAATTTTCGAAAAGCTTCATCCTGAAGTTTATTGCCCAACCATGCAGACAAATCACGCTCTTCATCTGCCCATGAAATAACATTGGGAACATGCGCCTGAGCAATTGGGTGAAATTCAGAAGTAAGCTCCGAGGGAGTGGCAAATTTATACTTTGACTTCAGAATAACCTCTCCGGGCAGATGAGCCAAAAACTCAAAAATTCCTGATTCCTTCTTCTGATGTTCTCCGAACGTTTCATAATCCATAAATATATTCACCAAATCTTCTTTATCATCCATTTCATTCAACCATCCAACAAATTTAGTTGTTGTTAACGGCCATTCCTTCCATCCTTCAGATGAAAACCGGAATGAAATATCATCACTTAGTTTATAATTACGCATTAAAACTTTTAACTTAGGGTTGATTGCATTGCAGTACAAATAATTTGGACTCTTCCAACCCAGGATGTGCTTCGCTCCTTCTGTTAAAATTGCCTTATACCCCATTTTAGAAACCATTTCTCCAATTTCGTCCGAATAAATCATTTCTGTGTTTCGAAATACAGATGGCCGAACTCCAAAAAGAGCTTCTATTTTATCGCTGTGACTTGTCACTTGCTGAACAAACTCATCCTTGTTGATTAATGAAGCAAGAGAATGAGAATAAGTTTCTGCTAAAAACTCAACATCTCCCGTTTTGGCCAGATCTTTAAAAGTATCAATAACTTCCGGTGCATATTGCTCGAGTTGATCCAAGGCAATTCCCGTAATGGAGTATGAAATTTTAAACTTGCCTTTATTGGCTTTCAACAATTCCAAAACAATTTTATTTGCAGGCAAATAACACTCATCTGCAATTTTTCGCATGATCGACTCATTGGTATAATCATCGTAATAGTAGTGATCATTTCCAATATCAAAAAATCGATATCTTTTTAAACGTAAGGGTTGATGAATCTGAAAATATAAACAAAGTGCCTTCATAATCTTATTTTTTTACTAATGGTTCGAATAATTTGATTGCGGAAACATAGACATCATGAACATTGACAGCCGCTTTGGCCCACTTCAAATTATCCACTTCCTCTTTACCTTCTTCCTTAAAAACTTCCGAAAGAGCGTTGTATTTAATAATTCCATAAATGGCATCCGCCATTGCATCGATATCCCAATAATCGACCTTTACAGCATGTGTCAGTATTTCGGACACACCGGATTGTTTGGAGATAATAACAGGTACATTTGATTGCATTGCCTCTAAGGGTGATATTCCAAAAGGCTCCGATACAGAAGGCATTACATACACATCACTTAAAAGGAACATTTTAAACACATCATCTCCCTTTAAAAATCCGGTAAAGTGAAACTTATCGCTGATACCCAATTGTGCTGCCCGATCTACCATTTCCTCCAACATATCACCACTACCGGCCATTACAAATCGAACATTATCCGTTCTTTTCAAAACCTGGTACGCCGCTTCAACGAAATATTCAGGTCCCTTTTGCATGGTTATACGGCCTAAAAAAGTCACCACTTTTTCTTTAACACCTTTTTTAATTTTAATTTTTTCTTCAAGGGAAACCGGCTCAACAGCATTATAAACAGTAACAACCTTACCGGGATCCTGTCCATATTTTTCGATCACAATATTGCGGGTCAAATTACTCACTGCAATAATTTTATCGGCGGCATCCATTCCCTTTTTTTCTATCTCATAAACCTTTGGATTTACATTTCCACCACTTCTATCAAAATCGGTGGCATGAACATGAATTACCAATGGTTTTCCCGATACCTTTTTTGCGGCTATTCCTGCAGGGTAACAAAGCCAGTCATGTGCATGTATCACATCATGTTCATGATCTGCAGAAATTGATGAAGCTACAAACGCATATTTATAGATTTCTTCCATAAGATCGGCACCGTACTTTCCACTAAATTCAAGCTTCCCATCTTTATCAACTTTAATAAACTTGTTTTTTCCATATAAATCCTGACTCCTGAACGTGTAATATTCATCCGGATCATTGTAAGGAACCAATTGCGATTCCACTTCCAGATAAGTATGCTGAAATTTAAATTTTTCGACATGAGACTGAACCTGTTCAATGGTAACCGAATTGGCTCCAACCAGGCTCATTGTACTCTGATCCTCGTCACCATGAGCTTTTGGCACAACAAAAACGATGTCTAAATCATCAATTTTTGCCAAACCTTTGGTTAATCCGTAACAAGCTGTTCCCAATCCGCCGGAAATATGAGGTGGAAACTCCCACCCAAACATTAGAACTTTCATATACCGCTATTTTAAAGGTGATTGGTTAAACATTTTACTAACTCGAATGATTTCTGCTACACTTAAAGCATATGAGGTAGCTTCATTGGGCAAATGCGGGGGATTCCCATCATAAATCTCCGATATTGTTCCTAATCCACGCTCATTCAAACAATCCTCAAATTCGATCAACCATCTTCGAATTGTTCCTTCTCCTCCTAACTTATACAATTTCAGATAAGCTTCAGCAAAATGTCCAAAAAGCCATGGATAAACAGATCCGTAATGAAATGCCATATTTCTAATTTCCTCGCTGCCCCTAATCACTCCAATATATTCATGACTGTTAGGCGAAAGTGTTCTCAGTCCCCTTGAGGTCAACAGCTCTTTTTTAATCATATCCAAAACAGCTTTCTTCTGATCATCAGAAAGACAGGAATGAGGAAGTGATACTGCAAATAACTGGTTGGGACGGACAGCCCAGCTCTTATGTGTATCGTCTGCATAATCCGACAGGTAAGTTTTGTTTTCATCCCAAAACGTTTCAATAAATGATTCTTTCAAATTCTTTTTAACCTCCGACCATTCTGCTGTAAAATCTTTATCATTGGCTTCTTCGGCCATTTCTAAGGCAAAACAAAGAGCATTGTACCAAAGTGCGTTAATCTCTACAACATATCCCATTCTACGATTCAGATATACCCCATGATTCCTAACATTCATCCAGGTTACACCTTGCTCCATGATCCAGAGCAGTCCATTGTCGTGCATCTTAATTGCCAGATTAGAGCCGTGTTTATAGCTCTGCAATATCTCCTTTATCTTTTTGCTGTACTTTTTCCAAATCTCCTTTCTGTCTGCTCCGGCTTCAATGTATTTTTGCATAGTCCAAAACGACCACAAGGGAACGTCTACAGAAAACCTTCCTCCGTTTACAGCAGGATCTTTCGAAAAGCGATTGCAAACCCGCTTAAATACATTAGTAAATACCTCCAGAAAGGTTTTCTCATCACCACGTGCCAAAGTCAATCCCGGCAAGGATAAATAAGTATTTCGTTCGCTGGTACTAAACCAAGGGAAACCATTAATAATTCCTGTTCCCTGACCATTCTTTGAAAAGAATTGTACCGCTGAATTTTCCAAACAATTTTCAAAACTATCGCGGATCACCCTCTTCTTTAGTTCCGAAGCAAATTGCTTCGATATTGCATCGGGGGAAATCTCTTTTGTGCCGGCCGAGAATACTATTGATTCTCCCTTTTTTATATTCATCTCAAAATACCCGGGAACAAACAAATCCTCATGACAATCGTATCCTCTCTTTTTTTCTTCCTTGTACTCTACATTGTAATACCAATCGGGCACATGAACAAACTCTGATTCAACAGAAGTCTGCATATATAAATATGGGAAATCCTGATACAAACGTATTTTAACTCCATTGTCAACATCTTCTGATCTGGTATTAGCATCCATATTGGCTTTGGTTAAGGAATGAATATTCCTAAAAGCCAGAAAAGGCTGCAATCGGATAGTCGTTGGAGAATTTGCCTCAAGCAAAGTGTAACGAACCAAAACGCGTTGTTCTTTTTCTACCAAAAGAAATTCTTTTCTTAAAATCACACCACCTACCCGGTATATTATTGTTGGTGTTGGATCCATAATATATTCGCGCACATACTTGTTTCCTTTCGGACTGTATTCGCCTGGAAATTTATGGATTCCCAAATTAAAGGGTGCATCATGCTGAATTATGGTCTCATCCAAAGAGGACAACAGCACATGATTATCACCACCAAAATTATCTATTGGACATATTAACAGTCCGTGATATTTTCGGGTATTGCAATTAATAATAGTTGAACTGGCAAAAGAGCCAGCACGATTGGTTCTGATGTATTCCTTTTTTAAAGAATACTCTGTATTCACCAATTGAGCCTTATCAAACTTGAGGTAGTCCATACGCAAACGATGTTAGGATTGATTTACAAATGGTTAAACAACCATCTTATCATAAAAAAAAGTTGGATTTTCATTAAAGTTATCGATTTTATTCCGAATAATAACGCCCTGCCGTCCTTTTTTATATTATTTTAATATGAATTTTCTGTTCATTCATAATACAATTAACATATTCTTTTTTCATCATTTTTCATGCAAACGCTGCCGAACAGAAAAAAATATTTTTACAACGTTATAAATGCTTTAAATGGTCCAAAATCTGAACTTTTAATAAAAAGTTGTCTCCTTAAACATTTCACAGTAAAAAAGTTACCCGCATTACTGATTTTTTTCTTCAACTAATGAAGTTGTATCGTTTTTCTTAAACAATCCTTGAATAAAAACACTCCTCTGTCCTTCGCCCCGAATACTTTCGGGATACTCTCAACAAAGGGAGACAAATTTGAGGCTTCTGAAACAGTGCTTGTAAACACTCCTTTTTCCTCCTTCTCCCCACTTTCTCACTTGTTGTTTCCGGTTTATCTGTGCGCCATCAGTTTTGGGTTGCCCGGTGGCGCGCAATTGCAAACTTGCGCCGGAACACTTCAGACTTACGCCGGAATACTTCAAACTTGTGGCGGAACACTTCAAACTTACGCCGGAACACTTCAAACTTATGGCGGAAAGCCTCAGACTTGTACCAACAAAACAGAGGCTTGTTTGGTAACGATTCAAATTTAAAAACAGACAAACATAAATTGCAGAATTTAAATCAATCACACACATTCACTACAACAAACCCACCTCTCTTTTTGAAAATTATCCTGATCATTATGCAAATCATCTAATTTGAATGCTACGACTTGCAACAAGCATTTTTTATCGAAAAAATAAATACACATTTCTATTTTATGATTATATTCGGTGGCCATTGAGTAAACACAACATTTTTTGAGATACAAAAGAGTTTGGGGTGTTTTATTGGAAAGAAATTATAAACATTAAAAAAACTTAAAAATGACAAACGACAAGACCCTACGTTTTCTCCTAATGCTATTTTGCATCTTTTTACTTTCTATTATTTTCACAGCATTCGACATGTCATTTAGCGATGTCAACTCTACTCCTTACAATTTGGGTTATGCTATTGGTGTTGCTGCTGGAAATATGCTTAAGATTTTGGCAACTCTGGCTATTGTGAAAATGGTATATGTGAAGATGAAGGCTGTTAGGGGGTAAACAAGTAAAATGGATAATCGAAATAAACCTGTTGTGTTTGTTTATGACTTGTGCTACATGCTAAAAAGGAATTGAGAATATATGATTAAGAGTGGTAATTTAGATGTCGGTGAATTAGGAATAAATATTCTAAAAAATGGAATAATGACTGAACACATTGATTATTCTCAAATTGAACATGCTGAAATTAAAAGAGAATTCAGAATTAAAAATTGGATAATCACACTGCTAATAGGAATTCTACTACTAACTATTTCCAACCTTTGGTTATTTGACTTTTTTTCAGATTTCGAATACAATCCGCAAAACTATACTGAAAGCATCAGACTTCCATGGATGATACTCATATCACCAATAATCATTGGATTTATGAGTATTGGTATCATTGTATCTGCACTAAAACGAACTATGATACTATATCTTTTTATGAATAAAGAACATCGAAGAATTCATTTAATGGATCTAGATAAAGAGGAAAAGCTTAATGAACTGTATTCTTTTCTTGACGATAGGATTGTGATTTCAAAATGAGAAACACGACGGCACAGCAAAAACTCAATGATTATGGGCATTGATAACGCTCCCACTAGCTATCTTGAGCAGAATAAACAAATTAATCACATACGCAACACTGTATAAGACCGTAAAATAATGAGAAAACTGGAAAAAATAGTTGGCTTACTGGCAATAGTTTCTGTGATTTTAAAATTCTTACTGATTCCTTATAGTGGAATTTCATTGAGTCTAAGTATACTAACCTTAGCAGTACTGTATTATCCGTTGGGATTTGCCTTTTTCAACAGAATTCAATTGAGACAGATTTTAAAAAAGGAATCTTATAATGGAAAATCTACATTAAAAATAATTGGTGCTGTTGGAGTTGGTTTGGCTCTTTCAATTCTATGCATCGGAATTCTTTTTAAACTTCAGCACTATCCATTTTCATTAACAATTTTAAAAGCTGGAATGTTCCTAGCAAGTATTGCTTCACTAATTGTAATAGTACAACTACTAAAAACAAAAAATAGTTTTTACAAAAAAATTTTAAACAGAGTCTCAATCATTGGAGGAATCAGCTTACTACTTCTTTTTGTATCAGATTTAAATATCGTAAAAATACAATATCGGAATCATCCAGAATATATCAAAGCTTACGAAGCCTACTTAAAAAATCCAGACAACGAAGAGATTCAAAAAAAGCTAGGTATAGAATCCCATAAAGCAACAATGTCAGAGCAAGAATTTGATGAGTATAGAAAATCTATATTAGATGAGAATTAAAAATGAAAAACGACAAAAAAGTGCCCCGAATTTTTCTGATGCTATTTTGCATCTTTTTACTTTCTCTTATTTTCACAGTATTCGACATGCCATTTAGCGATGTCAACTCTACTCCTTACAATTTGGGTTATGCTATTGGTGTTGCTGCTCGAAATATGCTTAAGATTTTGGCAGCTCTGGCTATTGTGAAAATGGTGTATGTGAAGATGAAGGCTGTTAGGGGGTAAACAAGTAAAATGGATTCTTGAATAATAAACGACTTATAGATAGTAAAAATATCCAAGCACAAACCAAAAAATCAATCCTATGAACATCGAGAAAATCCGTTATGTAGAGATTATATTTTCACAAAATGGGATTGAATACAATGAATTTGATACCTACAATTTTTAAAAACTATGACAAAATTCGGCACTGATAAACAAACTTTAATTGATCTAAATATCTTCTCTCAAACTAAAGGAGATTTATCAGTCTTTGACTTTTACAATTCAACCAAGACCAAAGGTGGTAGAGATGAGTTAAAAAAAATGATGCGAACTCCCTTGAATGACTTGGAAGAATTAAATGCCAGGATTTCTGCCATAAAATACATTTGCAATAATCCGGTTGAGTGTGAACTTGACAATGAATATCTAGACTTTATTGAGCATTATCTAAATCAAAACACTCTTATATTAAAAGATAATTTTTTGAATTCGGTAGAGTCCAGTATTTCGTATCAAATAAATCCAAGCAACGAGTATTATATTATACTTAGAGGACTTGAGTTTCTTAGAAGTCATTTGAATATTTTATCAGATTATTTAAAGGCTATCGATAAATCTGACATGCCTGAATTCTTTAATCAGCTATTGTTGGAATTTGAAGGCATTACAAAATCAGTAGAATTCGAGCTGTTTATAAATCCCCCGAAAGGGAAATTTACTTTCCGGCAAATCAATCAATTTGATTTCTTAATCAGATCCCAGAAAAAGGAAGAAATAAAAAGGATTCTGCAACTCTCCTATCAATTGGATGCATATTTATCAATTGCGAACACATCAAAAATTAAAGAATTAGGGTTTCCCATTCTAAAAAAAGCGCCCAAACCCTATTTAAAAATAGATGGCTTTTTTCACCCCTTTCTTACCTCCCCAATAAGGAATGATATTGAGCTGGCAGATCATAAAAACCTTTGTTTTGTTTCGGGAGCAAACATGGCAGGAAAATCGACTTCATTAAAGGCTGTTGGCTTATGTGTTTATCTTGCTCACGTTGGATTTCCAGTACCTGCCAGAGAAATGGAAGTATCTTTGTTTAATGGATTGTATTCTACCATTAATATCTCCGATGATATAAATGAAGGCTACAGTCATTATTACAGCGAAGTTAGAAGAGTGAAAGATATTGCCTTACAAATTAAAGAGAAGAAAAAAGTATTGGTGATTTTTGATGAATTATTTAGAGGAACAAATGTTACAGATGCCTTTGATGCTACATTAATGGTATCAAAAGGCTTCACGGAAATAAAGGATTGTCTCTTTTTTATATCGACTCATATTGTTGAAGTTGCTCAGGAGCTTGAAAAATTAGACAGTGTTGATTTTAAATGTTTTGAATCGCACCTAGTGGAGGGAAAGCCAATTTATAATTACAAATTGATTAATGGAATATCAACAGAACGATTGGGTGTAACGATATTAAAAAATGAGAAGATAATGGAAATAATTGATCAGATCGTAAACGATTAACCAAATATACAACTGCAAAAAAAACCGGAAGAAAGCAATAAAGAATAATCTAATTGTATGACGCAAACAAATAAAAAAGGATTTTGCCAAAGCAAAATCCTTTTTTAGTGCTTTACAGCGAATTACAATCAAAACTCATCTGATAAAACAGCTCTTTTGTTGTTAAAATCAGCTCATAACCTTACAAGCCATCCCCATCCATGCTTAATGCAAATTATCACACTTCTGCAGCTTTACTTTATTAATCCAATACTATATTTTGTTTATCTATTTTTCTTTTGATAAATTCGGCCATTAATTTATTTATGCAGAACATAAAATATCATTATCACTGCTAATTAGAAAAGAAAGCATACAGTGGTTTGCAATTAATAAAATCAGCTCGTGCATTCATGACAAATACTGATTGTAATCAAAACTAAGCAACTGCACAAACAAAAATGAGATATAAATTTAAGATCAAACAAATAGCATTTTTTGCTCTAATAATTATTTCCTTCTTTAGTGGCTGTAATTATAATTCAGAGAAAAATATTGACAAAACCAGTAAACTATTACCAAACGGAAAACATTTAATGGTCGAAAAGACCAATGAAGAAACCACAGCCATAGGTATTTTCACAAAGCATGATTATGGAACAACACATCAATTCTCTTATAGATTCTCAATAGACAATGGTGATGTGATTTGGGATGGTGGAAGTGGAGAACCAAAAAACATTCTTTTTTGCGAAGACACAATCTACGTCCGTTATCTGGCTAATAAATACATACAGGTGGAATCGACTGATTCCATAGACAACACAACTAAATATGATTATCATTTTGAAATAAAAGAAGTGTTTCAAAAGCATATTGATAAGCGCTATTTTTTCAAGCTTTTGGGTGATGATTATTGGGTAGACGTTTTACCCGAAGATTATGCCTGCAGAAAGATATCTTGTGATGAATATCCCATTCCAAACAGCTGTGAATTATTATTACCTCCAGTTACCAAAGAAGCTGGTACCAAGCAATAAAGAATAATCCAATTACAAATCAAACTTAACATCCGAAAAAATGGACGATACACTACTAAGCATTTTACCAAGCCTGTTATTTATTATTCCTCAGATAATAATTGTTGTTGCCTGCATTATAAATCTAAAGAAGAAAAGCGCGAGTGGAATATTGGTGCTAATTGGTGCAGGAATTGGCTTACTGACAACACTGTTTTACAATCTTGCTATTCCCATCTTATTTCAAGTGTTTGATACAAATATATACTCAGATAACACGATTATATTCAGCTTAATAACTGGGATATCATTTATTGGTTCAATGCTTTTTGCAATTGGTTTGTTACTTTTAATTCAGGAAAAAGTTAAGCTTCAGCAAAGCCTGTAATTTTCTACTAAACTCACGAACAAAAAGAAAGGATCTTGCCGGGCAAGATCCTTTTTTCGTGCGTTACAACAATGAGTCTATAAATTCGGAAGCCGTACCGTTGGTTAAAGCCTTTATGAATGCTGTTCCTATAATTGCTCCGTTCGAAAAGCCGGAGGCATGCTGAAAGCTTGCCTTGTCGTGAATTCCAAATCCGATGAGGGAAGGAATATCCAGGCTTGCCACCTTTTTAAAGTAATCTTCCCTCTCGCTGCTTTGTTCCAAAGCGCCGCCTGTTGTGGCCGAGGATGAAACCATGTATAAAAATCCTTTGGCAGCTTTTTCAATTTTTGCCATTCGCTGATTGGTAGTCTGCGGAGTTACCAGAAGAATGTTATACACGCCATGCGCCTCAAACTTTGTTTTGAATTCCTCTTCATACTCCTCCAATGGTAAATCGGGCAGAATCACCCCATCGATACCACAACTTTGGCAATCCAACAGGAAAGTATCAACACCATATTTAAAAACAACATTCCAATAGCCCATTAATATCAAAGGCATTGTAATGGTGCTTCGAACCTCTTTTAGCTGCTGAAAAAGCAATTTTAGGCTCATTCCCTGATCCAAAGATTGCTTTGCTGCAATCTGAATGACAGGTCCGTCGGCCAATGGATCGGAAAATGGGATTCCAATCTCTACCAAGTCAACTCCTTTGTTCTGTAAAAGCTGCAGGTTGGGTACGGTGTCGTTCAGGTTTGGATATCCGGCAGGAAAATAGATGGATAAGATATCCTTTCCTTTATTTTGAAATAATTGATCTATACGGTTCATATGTTTTCAAGTTATGAATTATGAGTTATAAATTATGAGTGAACTATATTCATCCACAAATCTTTCCCTTGCTCACTTAATTTCTAATTAATAATTCTTAATTCATCATTATTAAATGTTTTTCATGTAGGTTTCCATGTCCTTATCTCCTCGTCCTGACAGATTCACGACCACCACATCGTCTTTATCAAAGGTCATTTGCTCCAAAGCAGCCAAAGCGTGAGCCGATTCCAAGGCAGGAATAATTCCTTCGGATCGCGCCAATACCATAGCGGCATCCAAAGCTTCCCGATCGGTTACAGAAAGGAATTGTGCCCTGCCCGTTTCAGCCAAATGTGCGTGCAAAGGTCCAACGCCAGGGTAATCCAAACCTGCCGAAATAGAGTAAGGTTCAGTAATCTGTCCATCTTCATCCTGCATCAGCATGGTTTTGCTGCCATGAATAAAACCAACATCGCCAATGGTAATGGTTGCAGCTGTTTCGCCACTGCCAACACCCAAACCGGAAGCTTCAACAGCAACTAATTTCACATCCTCTTCATCCAGATAGTGATAAAAAGCTCCGGCAGCATTACTTCCTCCGCCCACACAGGCAATCACGTAATCAGGATTCGGGTTACCGGTCTCCTTGGTCAACTGCTCGCGAATTTCTTCGGATATGATCGACTGCAACCGGGTTACCATGTCTGGATAAGGATGCGGCCCAACCACCGAACCAATCAGGTAGAATGAATTCGGGTTGGCAATCCAATCGCGGATGGCCTCGTTGGTGGCATCTTTTAAGGTCTGATTTCCAGATATGGCAGGAACAACCTTCGCGCCCAGCATTTTCATTCGAGCCACATTTGGCGCCTGACGTTCGATATCCAAGGCACCCATGTACACAATGCATTCCAAACCAAACAAAGCACAAACAGTAGCTGTTGCCACGCCATGCTGCCCTGCTCCTGTCTCAGCAATGATACGGGTTTTACCCATGTATTTGGCAATTAGAATCTGCCCAATGGTATTGTTGATTTTATGTGCACCGGTATGCGTTAAATCTTCACGTTTCAAGTAAATATTGGTGCCGTAACGCTTCGATAAATTTTCCACTTTAGTCAGTGGCGTTGGCCGGCCCACGTAATTATCCAACAATCGTTTATAATCTTTCTGAAACTGCTCCGAATTAATAATCTTCAGGTAGTTTTCGCGTAATTCATCAACATTTGCACGTAACAATTCAGGAATATAAGCACCTCCAAACCGCCCGTAGTAACCACGCCCATTTACTGCATATTTATTTTTACTCATCATTAGTTTGTCTTACTGATTTTAAAAACTCTTCTACTAACACCACATTCTTTACTGCAGGACTTTGTTCAAATCCTGAATTTACATCCAAGCCAAATAGTCTGGAATGTTGAAAGGCTTTTACTGCCTCAATGTCATCCATTCCAATTCCTCCACTCAGAAAAAAAGGAGTTTCACCTTTGTATTTTTTTAAGATTTGCCAATTGAACTTTTTACCGCTTCCGCCATAAGAATCTGATTTTGTATCAAACAGGAAATAATCACAAGCTTTATGATAGGCCTCCAACAGTTCAAACTGAAATTCCTCATTCAACCGGAAGGCTTTAAACACCTCAAATCCAGATTCTTTTATCTGCTGACACTCTTCCGGACTTTCGTCTCCATGCAACTGAATTACATCGAGTTGGTATCTCTTCGCCAAAGTCAGAATCTTTTCGGAAGCTTCGTTTACAAAAACGCCGACTTTACGGATCTGCAAAGGGATCATCTTGGTAATTCCTGCATCAAAATCGTCTCCAACGTAACGTGCTGATTTTGAATAAAAGATAAAACCCATGTACTCCAATGGCAATACCATCAACTCCTTAATGTTACTTTTATCGCGAAGGCCACAGACTTTAATTTTCATTGTATTTTTATTTAATTGCCGTAATGTACAGACAGGTCATGTTGTTCAACTCATCATTCGAATGCACCATTCGGACACACCATGGCGTGTCCCTACAGATTCGATATAAATTGACGACAGGTTAAACCCGGTTGTTCTGTTTTCATGAAATATTCTCCCATTAAAAATGCCTGAAAACCATTCTCCCTCATCCTCCGAACCACCTCAGGACTATCCAAACCACTTTCGGCTACACGAATCATGTCTTCAGGTAGTTTGGCTGCCAATCGGATTGACCGATCGGTATCAACCGAAAAATCTTTCAGATTCCGGTTGTTGATCCCAACCAAATCGACAAAGCGGTTCACATGCTCTAATTCCGATTCATCGTGCAGTTCAAGCAATACTTCCATACCCAGATCCTTTGCGATAAAGGCAAAATCCTTGCATCGCTGCGGACTCAATATCGCTGCAATCAACAAAATTACATCTGCTCCCATTGCTTTCGATTGGTAAATCTGATAAGCATCGACTATGAATTCTTTCCGCAGCAATGGAATACTTAAAGTCTTGCGGGCCGTACTAAAATCTTCTGCCTTTGCGCCAAAAAACACCTCATCAGTCAGTACCGAAACCATCGAAGCACCCGCATCCTGATACAATTTTACTACATCCTGCGGTTTTGCTGTTCCGTTAATTACTCCCTTCGATGGCGATTGACGTTTGAATTCTGCAATTACACCCGAAGCTCCTGTTCTGGCAATCGATTCTTTGGCTGAGAAACAAGTCCGTTTGAAATTCTCCTGTTCCATCAACTGAAAAATAGGCATCTGCTCTTTCTGTACAGCCACTTCAGCCAATTTTTGCTGCACAATTTTATCTAATATATTTTGTTTTGCATTCATGCCTGGTTTCCTTTTGTCAGTTTTTTCAACACCTCATACGAATTTCCCGAAAGCAAAGCATCTTCTGCTCTTGCAATGGCATCGGCCCTGCTGATTTCAGGATGCAGACAATGAATTGCCAGGCCTGCATTGATCGTAACTACCGAATTTTGTGCATAAGTTCCTTTTCCTTTCAAAATATCGACAAAAATTTTAGCCGCTTCCTCTACTGTTTCGCCACCATACAATTCTTCCGGATTCAATTTCCGTTTCCCAAATGCTTCCGGCTCCAACAGCTCTTCTATTTGGTTGCCAATCAATTTCACTTTTCCGGTCAGGGAAACCTCATCGTACCCATCAATTCCATGAATGATTGTATAACTGGAATCTGTTTCCTGCAATAAATACTGATACAAACGGGCCAGTTCCAAATCGAAAACCCCGACAATCTGATTCTTTGGTCGTGATGGATTTACCAAGGGACCCAACATGTTGAAAAAGGTGCGAACCCCTAAATCGCGACGAATTGGTGCTATATTTTTCATGGCTGGATTGAATAAAGGAGCGTGCAAAAAGCAAATTCCTGCTTTATCCAGATCCCGTTTCAAATCCTCTTCCTTATTTTTAAACTGATATCCCAAATGCTCAATCACGTTAGACGATCCGCAAAAAGAAGATACGCCGTAATTTCCGTGTTTGGTTACTTTTTCTCCCGCCCCGGCCACCACAAATGAAGCTAAGGTTGAAATATTAAAGGTGTTTTTCCCATCGCCTCCGGTTCCGCACAAATCAACGCCATTGTATTCCGACAGGTCAACAGGAATGCACAATTCAAGAAGAGCTTCTCTAAATCCTGTTAATTCTTCAACAGTTATGCTTCGCATCATAAAAACCGTTAAAAAGGACGTAATTTGAAATTCGTTAAAATTCCCTTTTGTAATCTGAATTAAAACCTCTTTCGCTTCCTCTTTCTTTAGGGTTTTGTGTTCAAATAAATGGTGAAGTATATTTTTCATTGTTCTTTAGTAATTAGTAGTTAGTAAAGGGTAATTAGTAAGGAGTAGTTCGTGCATTAATTTTTATCGCAAACACCGACTCTTCGACCTTTCCAGACTTTTGACTTTTTCAACTTTTTAACCAGTTTTCAATCATTTTCAATCCATTAGGAGTCAAAACCGACTCTGGATGAAACTGAACACCCTGCACGTCATATTCCTTGTGGCGGATTCCCATGATCTGTCCTTCTTCATCTTCGCAGGTAACCAGTAAACAATCCGGCAAATTCTCTTTGGTTACATTCCATGAATGATATCTTCCTGCCGTAAACTTCTGATCGATTCCCTGTAAAACACCTTTGTTATCATCTGTTCGGAAAACCGAAGTAGCCACACCATGATATACTTTATCCAAATTCTCAATGCTTCCTCCAAAAACCTCAGCAATTGCCTGTTCTCCCAAACAAACGCCTAATATCGATTTAGTGGCAGCATATTCGCGGATCACATCTTTTAAAATGCCTGCTTCGTCAGGAATTCCGGGACCAGGGGATAATAGAATCTTATCGAACTTAGCTACCTCTTTCAAATCGATTTCCCGGTTTCTGTGCACTTCAATGTCCTTCGCACCTAACTTTCGTAAATATTCCACCAAATTATAGGTGAAGGAATCGTAATTATCCAAAACTAAAATCTTCATACCCTATATATTTTGTGCCAGTTCCATTGCTTTTCGCAAGGCTGCCAATTTATTACCCACTTCGTTTAATTCATTCTCCTCTTTCGATTTTTCGACCACTCCGGCTCCTGCCTGAAAATACAGCTGATTGTCCTTGCTCATAAAACTTCTGATCATGATTGCCTGATTTACTTCCCCGTTAAATCCCAGAGAACCAATACAACCGCCGTAAAAACCTCTTGCCGTTGGTTCGTATTCATCGATCAACTGCATAGCGCGGTATTTTGGTGCTCCCGATAAGGTTCCTGCAGGAAATGTATCTCCCATTAACTGAAAGGGATTATAGTCACCGGGAAGTTCGCCGGAAACCTTGGATACCAAGTGAATTACATGCGAAAAGTACTGCACCTCGCAAAAGGTTTCTACTTTTATATTTTGTGCATCGCGGCTCAAATCATTTCTGGCCAAATCGACCAACATCACATGTTCTGCCTGCTCTTTTTCGTCTTTCAACAACTCCTTGGCCAATTCAGCATCTTTCACTGCATCACCTGTTCTTCTGAATGTTCCGGCAATTGGGTGAATGTATGCCTTCTTGTTTTTAATTTCAATCTGCGCTTCAGGCGATGATCCCATGATCCGGAACGATCCGTAATCGAAATAAAACAAGTAAGGCGATGGATTAACTGACCGCAAAGCACGGTACAAATTAAAATCATCACCTTTATAAGCTTGTGAAAACTGACGGGAAAGAACAATCTGAAAAACATCACCTCTTTTGCAGTGCTTCTTACCCAAAGTCACCATTTTTTTATAAGTATCATCGTCCATATTCGATTGCTCCTCACCTTCCATCGAAAAAGTAAAAGCCGGCAGATTTCTATTTCTCAACAAATCAGAAACTTCACGTATTCTGGACTGATCTCCGTTTTTCACCAATTCAATAATCTTTAATGTATTGTTGAAATGATTTACCTCAATGATGAACCGATAAAGAGAATAGCACATTTGCGGGATACCCGACTGCTTTTTGTCCAAATTAAAATTCAAATCCTCGAAATAAGGAACTGCATCGTAAGTTGTATAACCAAAAAGTGCATTTGCCTTGGGTACATTTTCCTTTCCTTCCAGATCAAATTGATTCACAAAGTTTTTTAACTTGCCCGAAACAAAGCGTTTGCCTTTGCCTCTGGCATCAAAAATTTCTTTTTTGCCTTCCATCTCTTCAATCAACTGCCCATCTTTTAAAGTGATGCTGGCAATTGGTTCCAAAGCAATGAAGGAACTGGCGTTTTCAGGACTGTGGTAATCCGAACTCTCCAACAATATTGCACCCGGAAACCGATCTCTCAATTTCAGATACATACTCACCGGAGTAATTACATCGGCAAGTAATTCTTTTTTTAGGTATTTAAACTTTATCATTTGGTTGTTAGTTAAATTCGATTCAAAAAAAAAACGGCCTACTGAGTATCAGTAGGCCGTTTGCTGTGTTCTTAACTATATTTTAGGAACTAAATTTTGCACATACGGGGGTCACCTCTGCTCTGGTTTTGAGAGTTTGTAAATGTGCCACCACCAATATTTGCTATTCATTCCAATCATATTTCTTTTTTTCTTCCTACAAATCTAATTAATAATTTATTCAAATTCCAAATCTAAATTCACAAATTATCCAGATCTCATGAGAGATAAGTTAAACTTTTCCTTTAAAACAAAGACTTACAGCCAATATTATTTTTTTTATTTTAATTACACAAACCCAATTTAAACGCCATCATCACTCAGCACCACCCCAATTTGCAATAAGGTATTACATACAAAAAGCTCAAATTATCTTGCACCCCCCCTATTTTAACCCAATTAATCAAATAATAATATTTTTCTAATTATTTAGCAAAAAAGCTCAAATTGCCTTATTTCACTATACCTCCAAACGAATACACCAATAGAATTCAAACGTTAGCATTTCATTAATTCTAAAAAATAGATTTGCAGGATAAGAAATAATTCCTACATTTGGTGCAGACAATAATGAAACAATTGATTATTACTATGAAATCATTCAGTACTTTCTTTTATTATTTTTGGTATTTCTATTATCCACAACGATAAGGGCAAGAATTGATATGTAACAACTCGAACAGATACATTTAAAGGTCTTGCCCAACAGGTAAGACCTTTTTCATATAAAAATTACAATGAACAATTCAGGATTGGCATTTCGATATTATTATTTTTATTTCTGGCACAACAACAACCGGGCGGGATGCCTTATACCTAATTTTAAGTAAAAAGTATAACAAAAATCCTGTTCCAAGCGAGCAGGATTTTTTTTTGAAACAGAACCAAAATTTTAACCGCAAGAATAATGATTCAACCAGCAAACAGAACCCAAGGAGTTAAAGAGTACTATTTCTCAGTAAAACTGAAGGAGATAGCTAAGCTAAACGAAGGTGAAGTAAAAGTTCTCAATCTGGGAATAGGTGATCCGGATATGTCCCCTTCGGAAGATACCTGGGGAATGCTTAAGGAAGCCTGTGAACATCCAAAAAGTCACGGTTACCAATCGTATCAGGGAATACCGGCTTTACGCGAAGGATTCGCAAAATGGTACAAAAACTTTTTCGATGTAGATTTAAATCCGGCCAACGAGATATTGCCCTTAATGGGATCGAAAGAAGGAATCATGATTACTTCACTGGCTTATTTGAATGAAGGCGACGAAGTTTTAATTCCAAATCCGTCCTATCCTACTTACACATCGGTAACCAATCTATTAGGTGGAAAAATTGTTTCTTATCCATTGGTTGAGGAAAATAATTATCATCCTGATTTCGATGCTCTTGAAAAAAGAGATTTAAGCAAGGTGAAAATCATGTGGATCAACTATCCTCATATGCCAACCGGAGCACGGGCAAGCAAAGAATTACTGGAAAAAGTGGTTGCTTTTGGCAGAAAACACAAAATATTGATTGTTAATGACAATCCTTACAGCTTCATTCTTAACGATTCTCCGATGAGTATTATGTGCATTGAAGGAGCAAAAGATTGCTGCATCGAGTTAAACTCTCTAAGTAAGTCGCACAATATGCCGGGCTGGAGAGTTGGAATGATTTGCGGAAAAGCGGAAATGCTGGAACCAGTATTGAAAGTAAAAACCAATATGGATTCAGGGATGTTTTATCCGGTTCAGCAAGCTGCGGCTAAAGCCTTGGCTCAGGATCAAAGCTGGTACGACTCCATCAATAAAGTATACAAAACCAGACGGGATTTGGTTTTTAAGCTGATGAATCTGATTGAGTGTTCTCCTAGAGAAGATCAGGGTGGAATGTTTGTTTGGGCTGCAATTCCTGAAAAATACAAGGATGGCTACGAACTAAGTGATAAAGTTCTTAAAGATTCAAAAGTATTTATCACTCCAGGTGGAATTTTTGGAGATCAGGGAGATAAATACATTCGTATTTCGTTGTGCAGCAATGAGGCAGTAATTGAAGAAGCCATTAATAGAATTAAAGAAAATTAGAATAGAAAAATTCGAAACAATGATACTATCAGTAATAGGATTGGGATTAATTGGAGGATCGATAGCTCTTGATTTGAAAAAAAGAGGTTTTGTCAGTAAAGTGATTGGAGTTGATAACAACGCTCTTAATGCTCACGCGGCTAAAAAATTAGGCCTCGTTGATGAAATTCAGGATTTAAAAAGTGCAATACAATCATCAGATCTGGTTGTTTTAGCGATTCCTGTTGATGCTTGCTTACGGGCATTACCAAACATTATGAATCTAATAGATCATCAGATTGTTACTGATTTAGGATCAACCAAAGAACAGTTGATAGAGTCGGTTGCAAATCATCCAAAAAGAAATCAGTTTGTACCTGCTCACCCAATGGCGGGAACTGAATTTTCAGGTCCGCAGGCCGCTCATTCAGGATTGTTCGATGGAAAATGTGCCATTATTTGTAATCCTGAAGATTCCGATAAAAAAGCAGTAAAGCTGATTACAGAAATGTTCCATTGCCTGAGAATGAGATGTGTATTTATGGATGCTGAAGTGCATGACAGACAAACGGCTTACGTTTCTCATTTATCACACATTAGTGCTTTCGCCTTATCGTTAACGGTATTGCACAAAGAAAAATCAGAAAAACACATTTTTGAATTGGCGAGTGGTGGATTTGATTCTACTGTTCGATTGGCAAAGAGTTCGGCCGAAATGTGGACACCAATTTTTCAGCAGAACAAGAAAAACATTGGAAAAGTGCTTCAAAAATACATCAATACCCTTCAACAGTTTAAAGATTTAATTGAGGAAGACGATTTGAATGGTGTTAATGATTTAATATTTGAAGCAAACGACATCAGAAGGGTTCTTGATCAGAAAGAAAAGAACGAAAAAGATACCATTCAGCAAACAGCAAAAATTAGAAACAGAGCTTAACAAAGGGACAAGGAACAAGGATAAAGGACAAGGATAAAGGACAAGGATAAAGGACAAAGTAAGAAGTAAAAAGATAAAATTACAGGCTCCTTTGACAGGGGGTTAGTTAAAAAAAACAAATAGTACAAAATATCATCTAAGTAAAAAAACCATATTTTTAATCACTCCGAAAAGAGTAAAAAAACAGTATACAATGAAGAATTTGGAAATTAAGGATCTAAGCAGCTGGCCGGTTGACGTTAGTACCCGCCCAATGGTTATCGCAGGACCTTGCAGCGCAGAGACCGAGGAACAAGTGATGGATGCAGCAAGAGGAATTAAAGCTGCAGGTATTCCGATTTTCCGCGCAGGAATCTGGAAACCACGTACCCGTCCGAACAGCTTTGAAGGAATTGGCGCAAAAGGATTAATCTGGCTGCAAAAAGTAAAAGAAGAATTCGGATTGATTACGGCTACAGAAGTAGCTAACGCCCGTCACGTTGAATTGGCATTGGGAGCAGGGGTAGACATTTTATGGATTGGCGCAAGAACCACAGTTAATCCATTTGCTGTTCAGGAAATTGCTGATGCGTTGCGCGGTCATGACATTCCTGTTTTGGTGAAAAATCCAATTAATCCTGATTTGGAGCTTTGGATGGGTGCAATTGAGAGACTTCATGCTGTTGGATTAACCAGATTAGCTGCAATTCACCGTGGATTTTCAACTTACCAAAAATTGAAATACAGGAATGATCCTCAATGGCAAATTCCAATTGAATTGAAAAGAAGAATGCCGCAGCTTCCTATCTTTTGCGACCCTAGTCACATTACAGGAGATCGTGACCTACTTGAAGAAATCGCTCAAAAATCGATGGATTTAAACTACGAAGGATTAATTATTGAGTCGCATTGCAAACCCGAAGAAGCATGGAGCGATGCCAAACAGCAATTAACCCCTGTCGCTCTTAAGGAACTTTTAGCTAACCTGGTACTTCGTGATCCTGAGGCACCAAATGAATTGGTTGACAATACCTTGGGCGAACTAAGACACTTAATTGATGATTTCGATCAAAAATTACTGGAATTATTAGAGAACCGCATGCAGGTAGCCAAAACGATTGGTCACTACAAGAAAGAAAACAACATCACCGTTTTGCAAAACAAACGTTGGGGAAGTATTCTGGAGAAAAGCATGGAAAATGGTAAGAAAAAAGGCTTTAGTGAGCAATTCATTAACAGCTTATTCAAAGCAATCCACCAGGAATCTATCAACCAGCAGGAAGAAATTATGAATTCATAGATAGTAGTAATTAGTATATAGTAGTTAGTATTTTGGCTGGCTGCTATGTACTAACTGCTATGTACCAACTACTCAGAAAAAATGAAAACCATACACATCGAAAAGCAAAACAGCAGCATTTTTGTAGGAGAATCTTATCTCAGGATTAAGAACTACCTGCCAGAGAAAAAATGCTTTCTAATTTGCGATGAGAACATTTACCGGCACTACTCTGAATTCATCAACCAGTTCGATTATATCGTAATGGGTTGCGGAGAAGGAAACAAAAACTGGCAAACTGTTGAAAAGATCATTGATCAGCTGCTTGAAAGAGGTGCCGACAGAAATAGTTTTCTGTTAGGAATGGGCGGTGGTTTGGTTTCTGACGTAACAGGTTTTGTGGCTTCTATTTTTATGCGGGGTCTTGAATTTGGTTTCATCAGCACCTCCTTGCTGTCTCAGGTGGATGCCAGTGTTGGCGGAAAAAACGGAATCAATTTTGGCAAACTGAAGAATATGATTGGCATTTTCAATCCTCCAAAGTTTGTGATTTGCGATCCTGTCTTGCTTAAAACCTTGCCCAAACGTGAAGTTAGAAGTGGATTTGGTGAAGTAATTAAGCATGCTTTTATTAAAGATGAAAACCTTTATAACTTCCTGAATGAGAACTGTGATGCACTTCTGAATTTAGATCCGAATTTGATGGAAGACTTGGTTTACCGGGCAGTTTCAATTAAAACTGAGGTTGTTGAAGGTGATCCTTTTGAAAAAGGAGAACGAAAGAAATTGAATTTCGGTCACACCATTGGTCATGCCATTGAAAATAATTCAGACTTAACTCATGGCGAAGCGGTATCGGTCGGTATGAATTTAGCCTGCCAATTGTCTCGGGAATTGTGTGAACTAAGCGATGCTGATGCAAAAAAAGTTGATGACTTACTGCAAAAATTTGAATTACCTCTGGATCATGACGTTTCAGCTGACACGATTAATCAATATCTGATCAAGGACAAGAAGAAAAACCGATCGACTATTGATTTTATTCTACTCAAAAAAATAGGAGAAGCCACAATTGTTACCCTTCCTATTGATGAACTGAAAAACAAGGTAATTGAGCTTTGTGCCAATCCTAATTAACCGCATTAACACCCAAAATTATGAGAGTTCGAATTCAATCCTCAACCATTAAAGGAAGACTAACGCCTCCTTCCTCGAAAAGCATGATGCAAAGAGCTTTAGCCGCTGCAATGTTGGCCAACGGAAACTCTGTAATTCACAATCCCTGCAAATGTGAAGATGCTGATGCCGCAACAAATATCATTCAGCGAATGGGTTCGGTAGTCACCAAAAAGGAAAATTCGGTAGAGATCACTTCCAAAGTAAGCGAAGCTCCCAAAAACATTCATGTTGGGGAATCCGGACTTTCGTTAAGAATGTTCTCTCCCATTGTTGCTCTGAAACCGGATGAAATGGAAATTACGGGAACGGGCAGTATCCTAAAAAGACCCGTTCATAATATTATTGAAGGATTGGAAAATTTGGGTATTGAATGTGAAAATCCCGGCAAGGGATTCCTGCCCATCCGCATAAAAGGCGGCTACAAAAGTAATTTTGCGAAAATTGACGGATCGCTTGGATCTCAATTCCTCACCGGACTTTTAATGGCTCTGCCTTTGCGAAAAGAAGATACCTCACTAAAAGTAAAAGATCTAAAAAGCATTCCTTATATCAATATGACTCTCGATTTAATAAAGCATTTTGGTATTGAAATAGAACATGATAATTACGAAAACTTTCAGATAAAAGGCAATCAAATTTATCAACCAACAGAATACACAATTGAAGCTGATTGGAGTTCTGCAGCTCCTCTTTTAGTTGCCGGAGCGTTGAAAGGAATTGTAACACTGGAACACATGAATCCGGATTCTTATCAGGCCGATAAGGCAATTTTGGATGCCTTGCAAAAATGCGGCGCTTCCATTACATGGGAAGGAAACAATTTAACGGTTGAGAAAAAAGATTTAAATGCCTTTGATTTTGATGCCACACACAGCCCTGATCTTTTCCCTCCTTTGGTGGCTTTGGCCTGTTACTGTGAGGGAGAAAGCAGAATAAAGGGAGTTCACCGATTAGAGCATAAGGAATGTAATCGTGGCTTAGTGCTGAAAAAAGAATTTTTAAAGCTTGGAGTCCCGATTCGCATCGAAGGTGATGAAATGATTATTCCTGGTGGCAGAGTAAAAGGAGGACTGGCAAAAAGTAATAATGATCACCGTATTGCCATGGCACTGGCCGTAACAGCCTTGGCATCACCAAGTCCGATTGAAATAGGTCAGCACGAATGCGTTGCAAAATCGTATCCTGAATTCTTTACGGATTTACGAAAAATTGGTGGCGGCGTGGCGCAGTTCTATTTCGACAGTCAGTTTGTATAAATAAAGATAGGGTGTCTGAAAAGTAAAGTTGACTTGAAAACATCATATTAGGCAAAGTCGAAACATCTGCTATTCAAACACAAAGATTCTTCGACAAGCTCAGAATGACAATCAATTCAAACTTTTCACCCCCCTTATTCTTACTTAATAGTAAAAAAATGATAATAGTCAGTGCTTGTTTGGCCGGTTGCGAATGCAGATACGATGGAAAAAGCAACGAAGTTCCTGAAATTAAAAAACTGGTTCTCGAAAACAAAGCCATCGCCCTGTGTCCGGAAAATTTAGGAGGCCTTAGCACGCCACGTATCCCTTGCGAAATAGTGAGAATCAATAACGAATTAAAGGTTATTGGGCGGGATCAAAATGATTATACAGCCCAATTTACCAAGGGTGCCGAAATCGCCGCGAATGTGGCAAAAGCCTTGAATTGTAAAACGGCAATTTTAAAAGCCAACAGTCCGTCATGCGGATACGGAAAAATTTATGACGGCAGTTTCACGGGTAAATACAAAGAAGGAAACGGATTTGCCGCTGAAATACTAACAAATAATGGCGTGCAAATACTGAATGAAGAAAATTTTTATTCGATACTTACCAATGAAAAATAAACATTGGCTATTTTTACGAACTACTAATGACTGGTTACTAATAACGATAATAAATGAATAATTTCGGAAGAATATTTAGACTTAGCATATTTGGAGAATCTCACGGTAAAGGAGTTGGTATCACAATTGATGGATGTCCATCAGGAATTGACCTGACCGATGAAGATCTTCTGCACGATTTAAGCCGCAGAAAATCCGGCGCAAGAGGTACAACCCCAAGAATTGAGGCAGATATGCCCAGCATATTGAGTGGAACCTTCGAGGGAAAAACTACGGGTGCCCCGCTAATCATCCTGTTCCATAACAAAAATACCAAATCGAAAGACTACAGCAATCTGTTGGACAGTCCGCGTCCCGGGCATGCCGATTTTGTAGCTCAGCATAAATTTGGCCGACACAACGATTATACCGGAGGAGGTCATTTTTCGGGAAGAATCACCCTTGGAATAGTAGCTGCTGGTGTTGTAGCGAAAAAGATTCTAGGTGATGTGAAAATTGATGCCAAGCTTACCGAAGTTGGCGGACAAAGCGATTTTGATGCTGCAATTGAAGATGCTTTGCTGCAGCACGATTCTGTTGGAGGAATTGTTGAATGCAGAGCCAATAACCTTTCTATCGGATACGGCGAACCCTTTTTCGATTCTGTTGAATCGATGATATCGCATCTTATTTTTGCGATACCAGCAACCAAAGGAATTGAATTCGGTTCAGGCTTTGCTGCGGCCAAAATGAAAGGCTCGGAACACAACGATAATTTTATTGATGAAACCGGAAAAACGGAGACCAATCATGCCGGAGGAATCAACGGAGGAATTACCAACGGAAACGAGTTGGTATTTCGCGTAGCCATAAAGCCAACCTCATCGATTGGCAAAAATCAGAAAACCATGAATTTTGCCAAAGGCGAAGTGGAAGATTTATTGATAGAAGGCCGTCACGATGCCTGCATAGCTTTACGTGTTCCGGTAATTATTGAAGCAGCAACCGCAATTGCATTGGCTGATTTAAAATTGTTAGATAAAGCCAGAAGGTAAACGGCTCTTTACCAAAAATACATGCCCCGCAAAGATCATTTCTTTGCGGGGTTTTCTTTCCTCACCATACAGGCGATGAAGCTTTCGCTTAAGGGCGACACCTGTTTTTTGATGTCAAAATCACCGTCGCACCAAGCAGATGACTCCATTGTTATGCCAATAAAACATCCGCACAAGAGCGATGCCTGTTTTTTAATACCGCAACCCTATCCTCGCGAGAACGATGACTATATTCTGATGCCGGAACCCTCGTCGCATCAGACAGATGGTTCTATTTTTGTGGCTAAAGTCCCTTCGCATTACTGCGACACTGCTTTTCTGATAAAAAAAGGGTCTTCGCACAGATAAAAACCTCCTTTTTGATGTCAATAAGACCTCCGCTCCAAAACAATCAGGCTTTTGCCAACAAAAAACAGCCTTCCCTCCTTGCAAATGACACTATTGCTATGACTGAAAAGCCTCCGCTCCTTACAAATGACACTATTGCTATGCCGAAAAGACCTCCGCTCCAAAGCGAAACAAGCACAAGCATCATGAAAAGCCTGTAAACATTGGCATTTCCCAATTCAGGCAAAAAAATATAGGGCTTTGTTGATGATGGATGCCTCTTTGCTAATTGCTCTAAACTTCGAACTGCTAATCACAGCCCGTGACAATTTAGCTTTTGCGGTTCGTTTTATATCTTTTCAATCAAAAATAGGTTGAAGATTATGGTTTTTATATAATTCATACATTTTCAAAATCTGATCTTTTGTTACCCGACGCACTGATAATTCAGGCAAATCATTAATGTCAAAGAAACCTACATCACTTGTCTCCAAACCTGTTTTCGCTTCTCCTCCAACAATCTCGCATTCCATAAATAGTTGGTATATATCAAATGGGAATGGTCTATTCTGGTGCTTATTATAATCGATTAACCCAAGTATTCTAATCGGCTTAACATCAAAACCAGATTCTTCTTTGACTTCATTAATTGCTATTTCACTTGGCAGCATTCCATTATCTGCATATCCTCCAGGTGGACTCCATTTGTTATCCATTATTTCTTTAACTAATAATATCTTATCATTTTTAAAGATCATTGCTCGCACACCAACTTTTGGAGTTTGATATCCAACATCCCGGTTAAAAACAAATTCCAGTTTTTCTGAATCAATTTCTGTGATATTATTAAAAATTTGAATACTCAAATCGCGTAATTCTTCGTATCGTTCCTTATCATATTTGTCCTTAGTAAAAGCCAACCCAGACTGTGCAATAGAATTGATCTTTTTAGCAATTGTCAGCCAATGGTCAGGAGTTTTTTTAGCCATTTTCAAAATTTATATTATTAGCAATGAATCTTTTCTAAATGAACTACAACAAGCAGATAAGTCTTCCGGCGACTGACACCACTTATCGATAATTTTTTGTAAGTAGTTGTTCGTGTTTTTATTATCCTCATAACGGAATAATATGCATGGTTATTTTCTAAAACCCAACTAAGGTATTCTTTTTATCAGAGATTATGAAAGATGAAAGTGAAAAGTAAAATATGGAATGTGTTTAGAGTGGTGTACTTTACCCCAACCCCCTAAAGGAGCCTAAAAAAGCAATAGGTTTGGAAAGTCCCCTTTAGGGGAAACACAACACAACACGAAGAAGAAAAGAAGACTCTGTGAACCTCTGTGTACTCCGTGGTAATATTTTTTTGCCTGCCATTCACCAGATGAAAAGTAAACTATGAATTGTTTTACTTTAGGTTTTGCTGGGGCAGCATGTGTTTAGAGTTGAATACTTTGCCCCAAACCCCTAAAGAGGCTTAAAAGAGCAGTCGGTTTGGAAAGTCCCCTTTAGGGGATTTAGGGGTGGTAAGAATAACAGATGATATGTGGATTTCCTATTTGTCATTCCTTCGGAATTTTACCCGCTAACACAAATACAATATTTCAAAAAGATACCATAGAGAACACAACCTAACGCGAAGAAGAAGAAAAGAAAACTCTGTGAACCTCTGTGTACTCCGTGGTAATATTTTTTTGCCCGCCATTCACCAGATGAAAAGTAAACTATGAATTGTTTCACCCCAAGTTTTGCTGGGGCAGCATGTGTTTAAAGTTGAATACTTTACCCCAAACTCCTAAAGGGGCTTAAAAAAGCAGTTGATTTGGGAAGTCCCCTTTAGGGGAAACACAACGCAACACGAAGAAGAAAAGAAAACTCTGTGAACCTCAGTGTACTCCGTGGTAATATTTTTTGGCCTGTCATTCACCAGATGAAAAATAAACTATGAATTGTTTTATCACAGGTTTTGCTGGGGCAGCATATGTTTTGATTGAAGCACTTTACCCCAAACCCCTAAAGGGGCTTAAAAGAGCAGTCGGTTTGGAAAGTCCCCTTTAGGGGAAACACAACGCAACACGAAGAAGAAAAGAAGACTCTGTGAACCTCAGTGTACTCCGTGGTAATATTTTTTTGCCTGCCATTCACCAGATGAAAAGTAAACTATGTATTGTTTTATCACAGGTTTTGCTGGGGCAGCATGTGTTTTGAGTGGTGTACTTTACCCCAAACTCCTAAAGGGGCTTAAAAAAACAGTTGATTTGGAAAGTCCCCTTTAGGGGATTTAGGGGTGGCAAGAATAACAGATGATATGTAGATTTCCTATTTGTCATTCCTTCGGAATTTTACCCGCTAACACAAATACAATATTTCAAAAGAACACCACTGAGAACACAAAGTGACACAGAGAAAGAAAAACAAGAAAACTCTGTAAACCTCAGTGCACTCCGTGGTAATATTTTTTTGCCTGCCATTCACCAGATGAAAAGTAAACTATGAATTGTTTTACTTTAGGTTTTGCTGGGGCAGCATGTGTTTAGAGTGAAGCACTTTACCCCAATCCCCTAGCAGTCGGTTTGGAAAGTCCCCTTTAGGGGATTTAGGGGTGGTAAGAATAACAGATGATATGTGGATTTCCTATTTGTCATTCCTTCGGAATTTTACACGCTAACACAAATACAATATTTCAAAAGAACACCACTGAGAACACAAAGTGACACAGAGAAAGAAAAACAAGAAAACTCTGTAAACCTCAGTGCACTCCGTGGTAATATTTTTTTGCCTGCCATTCACCAGATGAAAAGTAAACTATGTATTGTTTTATCACAGGTTTTGCTGGGGCAGCATGTGTTTAGAGTGTTGTACTTTACCCCAAACCCTAAAGAGGCCTAAAAAAGTAATAGATTAGGAAAGTCCCCTTTAGGGGATTTAGGGGTGGTAAGAATAACAGATGATATGTAGATTTCCTATTTGTCATTCCTTCGGAATTTTACCCGCTAACACAAATACAGTATTTCAAAAGAACACCACTGAGAACACAAAGTGACACAGAGAAAGAAAAACAAGAAAACTCTGTAAACCTCAGTGTACTCCGTGGTAATATTTTTTGCCTGCCATTCACCAGATGAAAAGTAAACTATGAATTGTTTTACTTTAGGTTTTGCTGGGGCAGCATGTGTTTAGAGTGTTGTACTTTACCCCAAACCCTAAAGAGGCCTAAAAAAGTAATAGATTAGGAAAGTCCCCTTTAGGGGATTTAGGGGTGGTAAGAATAACAGATGATATGTAGATTTCCTATTTGTCATTCCTTCGGAATTTTACCCGCTAACACAAATACAGTATTTCAAAAGAACACCACTGAGAACACAAAGTGACACAGAGAAAGAAAAACAAGAAAACTCTGTAAACCTCAGTGTACTCCGTGGTAATATTTTTTGCCTGCCATTCACCAGATGAATGGTTGAACATGGCGCATAAGTAAAAAAACAATCCAATTCCCAATTCATATTTTCGATATCAATTTAGATTATGTAGATTTAACTGCACTACAACAAACACTAACAATCGAAAATAATGACAACAGATTTAATGATCGTTGAAATGGAAATAGGCATTAAGGCCTACGATATTGATGCAATGGGAATCGTAAGTAATATTGTATACATCAGATGGTTTGAAGATTTACGACATTTGTTTCTGGAGAAACACTTTCCATACAATGAAATGATAGCCACCAATATTTCCCCTATTTTAATTAAAACCGAAGTACATTACAGAGTTCCGTTAACCATTCAGGATCATCCAAGGGGAACATGCAGAATTAAAAATCTGGGATCCAGCAAATGGGAAATGGATTTTGAGATCTTTTCCGGTGATATAATTTATTGCAAAGGAAAGCAAACTGGTTGCTTTTACAATCTTGAAAAACAGAGACCGTCATTGGTTCCGGAACGCCTTTTGGAAGCTTACGAAAAGGCTAAATTACAAATGCATGACGAATAGCACAATGATCAAGTTATCTTCTATAAAAACCTGAAGCCTTATGAGTAAAAGAGTAAAGTACATTTCTGTTTTAAGAGGAATAAATGTAGGTGGAAAACGTAAAATTCTGATGGCAGATCTTAAAGAATTGTATTCTGAATTGGGGTTTGAAAATTGTATCAGCTACATACAAAGCGGAAATGTAATTTTTGAATATCAAAACGTTTCAAATTCTAAGCTTGAAGAAAAATTAGAAGATGCCATCTTGGAAAAATACGGCTTCGAAGTGCCAGTAATCGTGAGAACAAGAAACGAATGGGAACAATCGGTTCGGGCAAATCCATATACCGATACTCATGAAAAAGAGAATCTTTTTATCACCTTCCTCAGTGAAACTCCAAAAACAGAAGTAAGCGAAGCTATCAGTGAATTAAACTTTGAACCGGATCGTTTTCAAATGATCGATAAAGATGTATTTATATACTGCCCGGGGCCGTATCACAAAACCAAGCTCAGCAATCAGTTTTTCGAATCGAAGCTAAAAGTGAAAGCCACAACACGAAACTGGAATACAGTTCTTAAATTATTAGAACTATCAGCCGAATAAAATTCACTTTAAATAATTATTCCATACAGCACTCATACATCCCGAAAATCACCCTTCTTATCGAAAAGTGCAAAAAAATAAGTCTTCTTATTGTACCTATTTCTATTTTAGTTGCCTTAAAACAACACAAGCATAACTCAACAACATGAAAAGAAATTTATTGACCTTCCTATTCTTAACAATAGGAATAGGATTATTTGCGCAGGAAATTCCTGCTGCAAAAGCAAATTATGAATTGGCAGCAAAATTCTCGCCTAACCGACTAAAAAAATTAGTATTCTCGACCAGTGTCAATCCTCATTGGCTAAAAAACGGTGAAAAATTCTGGTACAACTACAAAACCCCGGAAGGAAATTTCTACTATTTGGTTGATCCGGTAAGCAGTACAAAATCAGAGCTGTTTAATGCTGTAAAAATGGCCGCTGACATGAGTCGCTTAACGGCAGATCCTTTCGATGCACAGCATTTGGATATCAGCAAATTGAAATTCATTAACAATGAAAAAACGATTCAGTTTGAAGTAAAAAGTAAGCTGGTGGAAGAGGAAGAAAAAGACGACGAAAACGGCGATAAGCAGGAAGAGGAAAAAGAGGGCGAAAAAAAGCAAAAAGCCAAAAAGAAAATGGTTGCCAAAGTTTGGCATTTCGAATATCAAATTGCTTCTAAACAGCTAAATCTGCTGGATGAGTTCGAAAAGCCTTTGGAGCAAAAAGATTGGGCTTCGGTATCTCCAAATCAGGAATATGTAATTTTTGCAAAACATCACAATTTGTACTGGATGGATGCAGAAAACTATAAAAAAGCTCAAAAGAATGAAAAAGATTCTACCATTATTGAACATGAGTTAACTACAGATGGCGCAGAATATTACAGTTATGGCAGTGGCACTTATGGCAAAACCAATAAAGAAATAGAAGAAGAAAAAGACAAACGCAAAGCGGCTTATGTTACTTTCTCGGCAAACTCAAAAAAGTTTGCACTAACCAGAGAAGATGAGCGCGAAGTAAAAGATCTTTGGGTGATCAACTCCGTGGCTTCTCCACGGCCTACCTTAGAAAGTTACAAATATCATATGCCGGGAGAAAAAGAAGCTCCTCAATATGAAATTTTGGTTTTCGACTGGGAAAGTAAAAAATCTGTGAAAGTAAAAGCTTCGGCATTTAAAGATCAGACTCTTTCCATTCTAAGAGCTCCCGGGAAAAAAATGGATGCAGATGATGATTTGCAATTTTCGAAATGGTTATCTGCCGGCAGTGATCTGTTGTATTTCAAGCGTCAGAGCCGTGATATGAAACGTGTTGATATCTGCACCGCCAACACCTCAACCGGTGAAGTGAAAGTTTTGATTGAAGAGCGTTTAAATACCTATATAGAAACCAGACCATTAGGATTTGTAAATAACGGCAGGGAACTGATCCATTGGTCTGAACGCGACGGATGGGCACACTTTTACCTTTACGACGGGGATGGAAATCTAAAAAATCAAATTACATCAGGCCCTTGGCATTGCGATAGAATTCAGGGAATTGATGAAAAAAACAGAGTTCTTTACTTTACTGGAAATGCCAGGGAAGATGGCGAAGATCCATATTACACTCACCTTTACAGTGTCAACTTTGATGGTACAGGATTGAAACTTTTGAACAAGGGAAATTTCTCGCATGACATGAGCTTAAATGATCAAAACCACTACTTTGTAAACAACTCATCAAGAGTAAATACAGCTCCGGTTTCGGCACTATACAATTCGAAAGGAAGCAAATTAATCGATTTGGAAACCACTGATCTTTCCCGGTTATTTGAAACCGGTTATCAATTCCCCGAGCTGTTTAAAGTAAAAGCAGGTGATGGTGTAACCGATATTTATGGAGTGATGTACAAGCCATTCAATTTCGATCCGAATAAAAAGTATCCAATTTTAACCTATGTGTATCCGGGACCGCAAACCGAAGCCGTTTACAAAAGCTTCTCGACCCGCATGGACAGAGCCGATCGTATGGCTCAGTTGGGATTTATTGTCGTAACTCTTGGCAATCGAGGTGGTCACCCTGCCCGTTCGAAATGGTACCACAACTATGGTTATGGCAACCTAAGAGACTATGGTTTGGAAGATAAGAAAGTTGGTTTGGAACAATTGGCCGACAGATTTGACTTTATTGATATTACTAAAGTGGGAATTTTTGGTCACTCCGGCGGTGGATTCATGTCTACAGCGGCCATGTTGGTTTACCCTGATTTCTTTAAAGCAGCAGTTTCGGCAGCAGGAAACCACGACAATAACATCTACAATCGCTGGTGGAGTGAAACTCATCACGGTGTAAAAGAGGAAATATCCGAAAAAGGAGATACTACTTTCACCTATAAAATTGATGATAATCCAAGCCTGGCAAAAAACCTGAAAGGAAAGCTTATGATTGTTACCGGCGATATCGATAACAATGTACATCCGGGCAATACAATTCGAATGGCCAATGCCTTGATAAAAGCAAACAAACGATTCGATTTCTTCATTTATCCCGGTCAGCGTCACGGATTTGGTGACATGAGCGAATACTCGTTCTGGTTGCGTGGTGAGTATTTTTGCAAATATTTACTTGGCGATTTTAGAAACAGTGCCGATTATATCGAAATGCAAAACGATAAACCTAATAAGTAAAACTCTCTTGGCTTAAAATATTTTAAATCCCGATCTGCAAATGCATATCGGGATTTTTTTTGAAGTGTACTATTTTATTTTCCTGCAAAATTCTCTCAATATCCTCTCTGTTGATTCAAAATCAAGACATTCATCAGTCACCGAAACTCCATATTTTAGTTCCGATTGATCATCAGGAATACTTTGCTTGCCAAACATCAGGTTACTCTCTACCATAAATCCCATAATGGATTTATTTCCCCCGGCAATTTGCCCGGCCAGACTGGCTAAAACAATTTCCTGTTTTTGGGCTTTTTTAGAAGAGTTCGCATGACTGCAATCAACCATTATTCTTGGCACAATTTGCAGATCTGACAGTTTTTTTTCAATCGCAGCAATGTGTTCTGCTTCAAAATTAGGCTTCTTACCTCCTCGAAGTATAATATGAGTGTTTGGATTTCCTAAAGTACGAATCACAGATACTTTTCCTTCAGGATTTATACTCACAAAATTATGTGGAGAGGCAACAGCCTGCATTGCGTTTATGGCAATATCAATATTCCCATCGGTACCATTTTTAAAACCAACAACCGACGATAAACCACTGGACATGTTTCGGTGACTTTGCGATTCAGTAGTTCGGGCACCAATTGCTGTCCACGAAAACAAATCCTGAATATACTGTGGAGTTACAATATCCAAGGCCTCTCCGGCAGCCGGCAGTCCAAGTTCTGCAATATACACCAAAAGCCCGCGGGCCTGCTTCAAGCCATCCTGAATTTTGCACGAATTATCCAGGTAAGGATCATTTATTAGGCCTTTCCATCCCACTGTAGTTCTAGGTTTTTCAAAATAAACCCGCATCACAATAAACAAATCCTCTTTTAAATCATCAGCCAGTACTTTTAGTTTTTGAGCATACTCTTTTGCCGATTTAATATCATGAATAGAACAAGGTCCAACAATAGCAAGTATTCTCTTATCACTGCCATTTAGTATATTTTTAATCGTAGTCTGTCCTTTATTAACGGTTTCGATGTGTTTTTCGCGAAGCGGATATAATTCTTTAAGTTCTATTGGAGTAATAATAGACTGCTCTGCACTCACATTCAAATTCTCTATTCTGGGGTCCATCATGTTCTTTGCTCTTTTAACAGTAATCGTAAAATTATCTTACAGCTTGTGAAAATAAGCTTAATTTCTTTGAATGTGAATTTTTAGTGCGACAATACAATCTGATGAAGAGATATTACATATATTAATAATTTTATCAATAAAGAATTTCGGTCAATTTTCCGGCAAAACTGACATACACATTAAATAGTATATTTGTAACACGTTTAATCTAAGAATAATTAAAAATGAAAATCTTAATTTTTTCCATCCTGTTTTCCTTTGTATGCAACTGCGCTTCTGGTCAAATAAATAAAAATAACAGGGTAATAATATTATCGGATATTGAAGCAGATCCTGATGATACACAATCTTTTGTTCGTCTATTCTTATATTCAAATGATATTGAAATTAAAGGGTTAATTGCTACGACTTCCTGCTGGCTTAAAAATAATGTCAATCCAGAATCAATCACAAAAATAATTCAAGCCTATTCCAAAGTACAACCCAACCTTATAAAACATGATGTAAATTTCCCGGAAGCTAAAACGTTATTTTCATTGGTAAAGAAAGGTTTACCCAAATATGGAATGTCAGGCGTTGGAGAAAAGAAAAACTCAGAAGGTTCAAACTGGATCATAAAAGTGCTTGAAGAAAAAGATGAACGCCCCTTATGGATTTCAGTATGGGGCGGAGCAAATACACTTGCACAGGCACTTTATCAGATAAAACATACAAAATCTGAAAAAGAAGCTGCGGAATTAATTAAAAAATTAAGAGTTTATACCATTTCAGATCAGGATGACAGCGGTATTTGGATTCGAAATAATTTTCCTGACTTGTTTTATATAGTCAGTCCGGGCGATGATTATGGAAGTTCAACATGGATTGGCATGAACAGTTTTGTAACTGGAATAAGCAACGAAAAAATCAGCAATACGTGGTTAACTAAAAATATTCAGCAAGAACACGGTCCTCTTGGGGCTGTATATCCCGATGTTGCATGGGGAATGGAAGGAGATACTCCGGCATTTTTGCCTTTGATCCCAAATGGTTTAAATAATTCTGAGCACCCTGAATGGGGTGGCTGGGGTGGCAGATATGAGTATTATAAACCAGACTTTAAAACCCAAAAGAAAGGCAATTCCGGTGTGCCGTTTGAGCCTGAAACCAGAGAAATATGGACAAATGCTGTGGATAGCTATGTCCCTTACGTTTTGAATGAATATGGAAGAAATGTAAAAATGGATACACTAACTTTTAGTGATAATAAAGTTTCATTATGGCGTTGGCGAGATGATTTTCAAAATGATTTCGCCGCAAGAATGGACTGGTGCACAAAAACATATGAAGAAGCCAATCATCCTCCTGTTCCTGTTTTGAGTACACCCGAACAAATCACAGTAAAATCGGGTGAGATATTCGATTTGGATGCCTTTGATACCACCGACCCCGATGGTGATGGTTTCAGTTTTCTTTGGTTTAACTATCCTGAGGCAGGCACCTATAAAAAATTGATTAAAGTTAATGGAGCCGAAAATGCACATGGAGCCAATGTTCTGGCCCCAAAAGTTGACAAAGAAGAAACAGCTCACTTTATAGTAAGAGTAACAGATAAAGGCGAACCTCAGTTATCAAGGTATAAAAGGGTAATTGTTAGAATATTGCCAAAATAAAATGCAGCCACTAACAGAACATTAAAAAAGACCATATAATCTAAATAGTAACCACTAATTTTAAAATGTAATAATGATTAGCAAACGAATTTTAGCCACAACATGTATTTTATTTTCCTTTTTGTTGGGAATGGCTCAAACCAAGAATACCCCCTCCTTCCCTGTGGATACATCCTACACCTTAAATCACCAATATCAGAAATACAAAAAGCACTTTCCTTATTTAATTCCTGCAAGAGATGAGACGCCTTCTGGTGTATTAGACGAAAGAGATGTTGTTTATACAACAATTGAAAATACAAAGTTTGGTAAACGAGATTTGCATGCAGATCTTTTCCGACCGGAAAAGGAAGGCAAATATCCGGTTTTAGTGCTTGTGCACGGCGGAGCATGGCGAGCCGGTAATAAATCATTACTGGTGCCCATGGCTCAGAAAATTGCAGAAAAAGGTTTTGTTACTGTAGCTGTCGAATATCAATTGGCTTTAGAAGCTCCTTATCCGGCAGCTGTTCACAACATTAAAGCCGCAATTCGATGGCTGCGCGCCAATGCCGAAAAATACAATATTGACCCGCAAAAAATTGCCATTACCGGTTGCTCTGCAGGTGGACATCTGGCTTCATTAGCAGGTGTAACCAATGGTCTTGAACATTTCGAAGGGACAATGGGGAATGAATCTTTCTCAAGTTCAGTTCAAGCCATTATTGACATTGATGGAGTAATTAATTTTCTGGCTCCCGCTTCTCTAAATATCAAAAGATCATCCAAATCGCCGGATGTTCAGTGGATAGGAGGCAGTTATAGCGAAACTCCTGATACCTGGAAAGAAGTATCGCCAATTTACTGGGCCAATGAGAATACGGTTCCCTTTTTATTTATCAATAGCGGCTACTCAAAATATCATGCCGGACAAGATGAGCTAATTGGTATACTTAATGAATTTGGAATCTACAACGAAGTGCACAAATTCAACGTTAAAATGCATACTTTCTGGTTATTCCATCCCTACATTGATGGAACTGTTGAATACATGGCTGATTTTATGAACAAGATATTTAAATAGAGGCATAGACAATTCGTTTTATTTCAACTTATAAATATCCTTCTAAAAGAGGAAGTCCAAAAAGTAATGTCTTGTATCGGACTGTCATGTTGAGCGAAATCGAAACATCTGTTTTCAAAGTGAAAGATTCTTCGTCCCGATTCATCGGGATCAGAATGACAATAAAAATGAACTTTTCGGACATCCTCTTTTTTCTTCTGTTTGTTATTTGTTTCAGCAATCATAAGTTTATAAAGATTCTAAACAAATAAAATCTTCCTCCAAAAGCCCAATACTTTCAAGCTCAAAGCTCTAATCCGTAATCTGCAAAAAATCAAAATCAGCAATAAAACACGAATATCTCAAACCATACATCTAGATATCTGAATATTATTCTTTAAATTAGATAATTAACAAAAGAAAACTGAATGATTGACATTTACTTTTCTTAAACAGATTGTATTTGAATTACATACAAACCGACACATACTCTAAATTCAAATAAATTATGGCCAAAATCGTTGTTTTAGGAGCAGGAATTTCAGGACATACTGCTGCTGCATTTATCAAGAAAAAATTAGGAAAAAAGCATGATGTTGTTGTTGTTTCTCCAAACAGTTATTACCAGTGGATTCCTTCCAACATTTGGGTTGGAGTAGGCCGCATGAGCGTTGATCAGGTTCGGTTCAAGCTAAAAAAAGTATACGATAAATGGAAAATCGACTTTAAGCAAGCCAAAGCTGTATCGATCCATCCGGAAGGCAATCAGGAAATTACCAAAGGGTTCGTAAGCATTGAATACACCGATCCTGAAAGAAAAGGTGAAACAGAGCAGATTGATTACGACTATCTGGTAAATGCAACCGGACCGAAACTTAATTTTGAAGGCACCCCGGGATTAGGTCCCGGTAAAAATACAGAGTCGGTTTGCTCCTGCGATCATGCCATTCACGCATGGGAAAAACTACAAGCTTGCTTCAAAAAAATGGAGGCCGGCGAAAAACAAACCTTTCTTATTGGAACAGGCCATTCGATGGCAACCTGCCAAGGAGCTGCTTTCGAGTACATTTTAAATGTTTCCTACGAAATAAGAAAACGGAAACTGGAACATTTGGCAGAATTAATTTGGATCACTAATGAATATGAATTGGGCGATTTTGGAATGGGTGGCGCTTTTATTAAACGTGGCGGTTACATCACTTCAACCAAAGTGTTTGCAGAATCTTTCTTAATTGAAAACGGAATTAAATGGATTAAGCGTGCAGGCGTATTCGAAATTGAACCCGGCAAAGCAAATTACGAAACTCTCGATGGCGAAAAGAATTCCGTTGCATTCGATTTCTCGATGCTGATTCCCGGCTTCTCGGGGGTTGGTTTAAAAGCCTTTGGTAAAAATAACGAAGACATCACCTCTACTGTTTTTGCTCCCAACGGATTCACTAAGGTAGATGCGGATTACGCAGCAAAAGATTTTGAGGAATGGAAAGCTGCCGATTGGCCTGAAACTTACCGCAATCCAACCTATCCAAACATATTTGCCCCGGGAATTGCTTTTGCTCCTCCACATTCCATTTCAAAACCAATGAAGAGCAAAAACGGAACGGCCATTTTCCCTGCTCCACCACGCACCGGAATGCCGTCGGGCGTATCAGGTAAAGTGGTTGCCTTAAACATTGTAAACTTAGTTAAGAAGGGTGAACACGAATTAAAGCACAGAGCTTCGATGGCTAAAATGGGTGCTGCCTGCATTGTATCAGCAGGATTTGGCATGACCAAAGGTTCGGCTGCCACTATGACCGTTTATCCTATTGTGCAGGATTGGGACAAATATCCTGAATGGGGACGAAGCATTAAATATACCATGGGAGAACCCGGATTAGCCGGACATTGGCTAAAATGGACCATGCATTACATGTTTCTGCACAAAGCTAAAGGATACCCGTTTTGGTGGTTGTTGCCTGAGTAAAATGAAGTTGAATTTGTTAAAACAGATATACCATGAATACTACAAAAAGAAGAGGTTATTACGAAGAAGCCTATCCCCCAATGCCAACCAAAACCACCAAATTTTGGCGCAAAGAAATCTTCTATCAAACCTATCGGTTCCTTGTTCTTAATATGAAAATTATCCGAATTGTTGTAATGGGGCATTCATAAATAAGAAAAAGTAAAACGGAAAATTTACAGCTTGTAAATTTTCCGTTTTTATATTCCTCATAATTCTGCATTCTCCCACAATTCGATCTCTAAAAAATTTAAGTAAAATAAATCACCCGACCGGAACCCAAATTTTCAAGATTATTTCGAACTTTGAAAAAAATTGAAAAAATGATAATAGATAAAATTGAAAACTCACAGCTTTACGCTGGAGTAAGTGAGCGAATTGCCAAAGCATTTGCATACATCAACAGTACAGACCTGCTAAATACCGAGGTGGGGAAATATGAAATTGACGGAGAAAATGTTTTTGCTCTTGTTCAGGAATACAACACAAAAAATCTGGAAGATTGCAAACTGGAAAGTCATTTCGAACACATCGACATTCAGTATGTAATTTCGGGAACAGAAAATATGGGAGTAAGTATTTTAAGTAAGCAAATTCCTCATACAGTAAACAATGAGAAAGATGTTGCATTTTATAAAAACGATTCAACTCTTTTCGAACTAACAGAAGGAATGTTTGCTGTCTTTTTTCCAGATGATCTTCATTGCCCTTGCATTAAAAATGGTGAAAATTCGAAGGTTAAAAAACTGGTTGTAAAAATCCGCATCTAATTTTAGAAAAAATCTGCAGCTGTAAGCAAGAACTCCATTTCTGCTTACAGCTATTTTATATGATTATATTTTTTTTAGTTACCATATAGCCTGAACCAAACTTGTTTCGGGAGAACTTACCGTACTGGAATAATCACCTCCTGTATGTCAAAATATCTTTATCATGAACATTTCATGTAACTATTTTCGGCTCTTCTCTGGAAAAATAAACTGACAAAGTAATTTCTATTTTATAAAAACCGCCTAATATCAACCTCTTTGGCCAAAGGATAATCGTTAACCGAGAGAAAACGAACCATTTCGCGGGCAAAATAAGGTGCCAGCATCACTCCTTTGGTACCCAAGCCATTAAAAATTGCCACATGTTTATGAAGCGGATGTGTTCCTAAAACCGGACGACGATCGATTACGGTTGGACGTATCCCAGCCCAATGATTTACGACTGTGTAGGGCAATGAAATTAAATTATCCAAACGCCCCAGCAAGTCCATTCTGGCTTCTAGGGTAAGTTCTTCGTTCCGGTTTTCCAATCGTAGGTTGCTCCTATTTTAAACCGATTTTTCCCAAGTGGCATAACAAATAGGTTCTTATTAAAAATATAATCTTCGGATAAACCTTCGCACTCAATTTCCAGCAATTCACCTTTTGTCGGGTTAAAACCAACATCCTTAAAATAAGGATTTTCAGCAGCATGATGTCCTTCACAAAAAACAATTGTCTCGGCTGAAATTCCATGCCAGGTAATTCCCCCGCCAATAAACCCGATATCTTTGTACTTAAAATTTGCCTCTACTAATAGTCCTTTCGATTTAAAGAATTTCCGCAGTTTTTTCAGCAATTTATCCAAAAGCAGATAACCGGAGTTGGTTACCTGCCCATAAAAATCAAAATCCTTAAAGCCTTTCCCAATCGAATTGCTTCCCATCCCCACAATATAATCGGAGAAGCTGGCATCTCTCATCCTCTCTTCCCACATTTTCTTTTCATTATCCGCTAAAGGCTTTATAATATCCATCGGGAACAAGAACCGGCACCCAAGATCATTCTCCAAATCCTGATATATTTTTGTCATAACAGGCAAAACATCATCCACCATCCAGCTCTTGGTAAGCCGCTTAAAAACAATTGGATTATACATTCCTGCAGCAACACTGGAAGCAGCTCTTTTATCGGGACTCGCAACAATCGTAAAGTTAAGTCCGGCCCTGTACATATCATATGCAAGTAAAGATCCTGCTATTCCCTGTCCTACAATCAGAAATTTCTTTTCCATAAATTCTTGTTAAAATGATTCTGCAAACATAGTAATTTAAGACTAACATGTCCTAATTTATACTCATCAGTCTTTTTCGTGCTTGTTTGAATGTAAAAAACCATTACTTTTGCAATGTTTATTAATTCTAAATTAGAATAACAAAATGTTGCTTCACAATAAACTTAGCAAAGAAGAACTAAAGAAACAACTTGAAAACGAAAACTTTAGCAGAAAAACGTTTTCATTTTACCGATATGTGATTATTGAAAATCCACAGGAATTTCGTGATAAATTGTATCAGAAATGGTTTGAATTAAAGGGCAAGGGAAGAATATACATTGCCCGCGAAGGGATAAATGCGCAGATGAGCATGCCCGAACACCATTTGGAAGAGTTCTTTTCTTACTTAAACAGCTTGCCCGAATTGCAGGATATGCCCATAAAATGGGCGGTTGAAGATGATGGAAAATCGTTTTACAAACTAATTGTAAAGCTTCGTCCTAAAATTGTTGCCGACGGATTAAACGACAACGCATTTGATGTTACCAATGTGGGAAATCACCTCTCTCCGCTCGAGTTTCACGAGCAGGTAAGTGATCCCGGTACTATCGTGGTAGATATGCGCAACCATTACGAAAGTGAAGTCGGGCATTTCGAAAACGCCATTTGTCCCGATGCCGATACTTTTCGCGAAGAAATAGACATTGTGGTTGATAATTTAAAGGATAAAAAAGATCAGAAAGTTTTACTTTACTGCACCGGAGGAATTCGCTGCGAAAAAGCCAGTGCTTACTTAAAGCATCACGGTTTCGAAGATGTAAACCAATTGCATGGCGGTATAATTGCCTATGCACAGGAAATAAAACAACTCGGACTGGAATCTAAATTCAGAGGAAAGAATTTTGTGTTTGATGAACGATTGGGCGAAAGCATCAACGAAGAAGTAATTGCCAAGTGTCACCAATGTGGCAAGGCCTGCGATACTCATACCAATTGTGCCAACAACGATTGCCATTTGCTCTTTATTCAGTGCGGCGAATGCCGCGATCATTATAAGGGGTGCTGTACCGATGAGTGTGCTGAAATTATTCAATTGCCCTTGGAAGAACGCATCCTTTTGCGGTCGAAATTCCACCATAAATACAGCAAAAGTCAGATTTACAGACAGCGAATCAGACCGAAGCTAAATCAATTACAAATTAGGAATGATAAGTTATGAATTCCCCCTAAAGGGATACAATTTTCAAGGTACAAGAAAAATAAGGTACAAGGAAAATAAGGTACAAGGAACAAGGAGAAAGGAAAAAGGAACAAGGAAAAAGGAACAAGGAGAAAGGAAAAAGGAGAAAGGAACAAGGAGAAAGGAGAAAGTAAGGAACACAAACCATCATTTGCACCGTGCTTTAGACCGGCGATACAAGGAAAAAAAAATGTCATCCTGAACGAAGTGAAGGATCTCTTCATTGGAAACAGATCCCTCGATTCCTCGGGATGACAAAAAAGCAACAAGTAATAAGAATGCATCATTTGAGTCGTGCTTTAGTCCGGCGATACAAGGAAAAAAAAATGTCATCCTGAACGAAGTGAAGGATCTCTTCATTGGAAACAGATCCCTCGATTCCTCGGGATGACAAAAAAGCAACAAGTAATAAGAATGCATCATCTGAGTCGTGCTTTAGTCCGGCGATACAAGGAAAAAAAAATGTCATCCTGAACGAAGTGAAGGATCTCTTCATTGGAAACAGATCCCTCGATTCCTCGGGATGACAAAAAAGCAACAAGTAATAAGAATGCATCATCTGAGTCGTGCTTTAGCCCGGCGATACAAGGGAAAAAAATGTCATCCTGAACGAAGTGAAGGATCTCTTCGATGGAGTCGGATTCCTCGGGATGAAGTAGTAAAAACAAAGACGCTGTCAGGTTCTTCGAACGCTTACAGGTCGATAATTTATAATTAAACATGAGCAATTTTTGGCACAACATACCAACTCCCAGCTTCTCACTCGCTCCTATGGAAGACGTGACCGATACCTCGTTTCGCGAGATTGTTTTACAAACTTCGCAGGAAGGGAAACTGAACATTCTATTCTCAGAATTTACTTCGGTTGAAGGTATGTGCCATCCCGTAGGACACGAAAAGGTAAAGCACCGCCTGCGGATTAACGATTCGGAGAAAGCATTGCTAAAGCAGAAAAACGTGAAGATAATTGCACAGATTTGGGGAAAAGATCCGGAGAAATACTACAAAACTGCTCAATACATTGCCCGGGAAACCGACTTTGACGGCATAGACATCAACATGGGCTGTCCGGTAAAGAATGTGGTGAAAAACGGATGCTGTTCGGCACTTATTGCACAGCCCGATCTGGCCAAAGAAATTATATTGGCCACCAAAGAGGCCACCAATCTGCCTTTGAGCGTAAAAACCCGCATTGGCTTTAAGCAGGTAGTTACCGAATCGTGGATTTCCCACCTTTTGGAAATGCCGATTGATGCGCTCACCATTCACGGACGCATACAAAAACAACTGTCAAACGGACTGGCCGACTGGAACGAAATCGCGAAAGCGGTGCAATTAAGAAATCAACTCGCACCGAATATTAAAATAATTGGTAACGGCGACGTGGAATCGTACGAAGAAGGACTGCAAAAAGTGGCACAGTACGGCGTAGATGGCGTGATGGCAGGCCGTGGTATTTTCAAGAATCCCTGGTTCTTTTATCCCGATAAGGGAGAAGTGAGCATGGACGAAAAGCTGGCCCTGCTGAAAGAGCACACCCGCGTTTTCGATACAACCTGGGGAAGTGAAAAGAATTTCGCTATTCTGCGGCGTTTCTTTAAGATTTACACCAGTGGATTTGCCGGCGCTTCGGCTCTGCGCAATACTTTAATGAACTCACACAATGCAAAGGAAGTTTACGAAATGCTCAATCAGTTTGCAGCTGGCAAAATAAACAGTTAAAAAGTAAAGTGGAATAATTGTTCTAATTTGTTACGCAACCTATTGCTCCTTTCAGCATCAGTAAATTAGACTTAATTATTCGCCCAAAATTTACAACAGTTAGTTATGAAGCCATTTACCTCAGCAATGATTATTCTTCTATTAACCCTTTGCCATTTTGTCGACATTGAAAGTAGAAAGAACTCCGATTACACAACAGGAAACAGCAAAAAGAACAATCGCCCGACAATAGAGAGTAAAACATTTAACAACATCGAATACGAAAAAGCTGTCATTGAATCCTTACGCACCGACACGGTTTATTACTCCTACAAAAACTCCGGACCAACAGAAATTTACGACGATCTGAACTAAATATTCGAATGAGTTCCGCTCTTCGAAAATCACCATTTAAAATGGGAGAATCGTTCACAAACAAAATCTTCCCATCTTAAACGGAACACTTCGCCCCTGTACTATCTGGTTTTAGAATCAACACTGAAAGAACCCGAAAGAGTCTTTTTTTTGTACTGCATTTTTTGAATTCCCTGTTCGATTGCTGTACAAGTACTAGTACAGGTATCGGACAAGTACTTGTACAGGTATCGGACTACTACTTGTACAGGTATCGGACCACTACTTGTACAGGCATCGGACCACTACTTGTACAGGCATCGGACAAGTACTGGTCTTATTCTAAAAACAGGTATAAGTGGTAATATCCTGACAAAATAAAAGCCAATTCGTAAAAAATTGGCTTTTATAACAATCAATAAAACAATTAACTAACAGGTACAAGATCAATTAGCAAACGACCTGCTTTAATATTTTTACGATTCTTTTTTGCCGCTCTTACCTCTACCTGAAAACTTCCTGTTTTTAAGGCTTCAGGCACAAAAAACAACAATTCAGAGGGTTTGTTTTTCACCACATCAGCAACCTTGGTTACCACACCATCACCCGCGATAAAAAAGATTCCCTGATCATCATCTTCCTCATCGAATTTTAAAAGCGATCCTTTTAGGGAAGCAATCTGACCCGGACTAAAGGTCTCGTTTACGGCTTTGGTTTTTAAATCGGTAAATTGTTGAATTACTGGCTGTGCCGCAGATATTTCTACCTTGCGCAATTCGATATTCCCAACCGCTTCGGACAAACGACTGCCGGCATTCAGCTTCAAACGAATAGAATGACGTGATTTATCGAAACTATCGCTCTGATTAACAAACACACCCGAAATACTCGGATACACCTTAAACAGCTCGGTGTTTACATTGTTGCCACTGGCCACGGCCTGCACCACAGCGTAATTAAATTCTTCGATTACCGATAAGGCCTCCGCCTTGGTTACGGTAGAGCCTTTGCCAATCATTTGCTCAACAATTTGCTCTGTGCCAATGGTTTCGTTATCGGTTACCATGCCCATGTAATCATCAGGATCATCAGTAAGATGATTCGGAATTAATCCGTATCTTAACGTCATAATTTGAAAAAATTATATAAAAGGGACAGGGCCCGTTGGCTGCATTTCCTACCCGCAAAAGTTGAAGATGCTCGGCCAATGGGTTGCCTGTTTTTTTTGTATTGTTAAAAGGCGGCTATTTGTTGCCAAACCCCCTCCCTACGTAACAAAAACAGATTGAAACTATTCAATTATCTCCACATATCAAAACCATAATTGGTAAAACAGATCCATTTTTATGCTAACAAGCACACATCAACCCGCGGCATACTTTCTGTTTGCAGGGCTTTTGAGGGAAACTGTAAAAAATGTTAAATTTATCAGATTCTCAAAAATTCACCACAACAGCTCACAGCACATAAACAGACATTTATTCCTGACTAACAACACTAAATCCTTAATAAATCAATTTTCCTTAATAAAGCCAGGCTGGCAACACAAGGTACAAACCCCTGACTGCGAATCCTTTCTTCACTATTTATATTGATAATGAATAAGCGAAGCTACTCTCCTATTTTTATTTTATGCTTACTTTTAGGGGTGTTTGTAAAAAACAGGAGGAACTTACACTGCCACAAGTAAAACATCTCTTGCAAAAATAAAAAACCCATTAGGCGTAATATTAGCGGATAACAAAAAGGATAACAACAACTTACACAAAACAACAGATAAGTGATATAAAGTACATTGTACTTTGCACATACGTTACCTGCCATACTGAACTAAAAACATGAACATGGAAAGTGAAAAAGACATTCTACTAAAAGAATTCCTTGATAGATGGACATTGAAAAAAGTCAAAGCAATGACACTTTCTGAATATAATCAATTGGGAAATACTGATACTTTTTGTTATTGGGTTGAGCATAGAACAAAAAAGATTGCTAATATATCAGGTCCATCAACTTCATTCAAATTCGAGATTTTTGAGAGAGAGGACAAAAACAAATTTTATAATACAACAGACTTTAACAGAGATAATGTTTATAGCTGGCGTAGTCGTGCTGGAAACACAAGAAAAGAAGCTTTCAACAAAACAAAAGTAGATATTATAAGAGTAATAAAATCTTCGTTAAAAGGAGATTTTAGAGACATTGACAGTAAAGACATTCACCTTTCTCCTCTTTTCCGGTGGAAAATTGCATTTCTATATTCGAATAAAAAGATACTCGCAATTTCAGATAAGATTGCAGTAAAATGGTTTGCAAAACAATTTGGAATGTCAAACTATAAAAATGCTCGACTGAGTTCAGCCCATGCTTTTGTTATGTCGCAAATTCCTCGAAAGGATTTTTGGAAAGAAAATGAATTAATGTGGGAGATGTATCGGAAGTTTAAAAAGAATGGGCAATCATCAACAATAAAAACTCAGAAAACGAAAATAAGAAAAGGGACTGAAAAAAAAGAAACCAAAGGATATATTCGGACAGTTCAAATTAAAAAAGAAATTTTATTATCCCGAGAACACAATCAAATTCAAAATTCGGTCTATAAAAAACTAGTTGCTACTTATGATAAGGAATCTGTGAAGATGGAAAAAAACTTCATTGATATTCGTGTTGAGCATAAAGATAAAGTAGAATACTACGAGATAAAGTGTGACAATTCTGCAACTCGCTGTATAAGGATGGCTTTAGGACAAATAATCGAATATGCATTTAATGACAATTCGCCCAAAAAGAAAGAAATTATTGTATTTGGAAACCATGAGCCCAATGGAGAGGAAGTAAAGTACATCTCTCATATTAAGAATTTACTTCCTGATTTAAGGTTCAAATACATGTATTCAATAAACCAGATATGAATTATTTAAAGGAAAAAGTACGGCAGGTAACACAGTACATATTGCAGGGCGGGGTTCAGTGGTACGCCAACTGCGGATTCTCGCATCGCAGTTCCATGTCCTTCGGACAGGAACGCTCTCCGAAATCCGCCCCGACAACATGTACCATCCGTTACCACCAAGGCAAAGAACGACAACGAGAATGAAATAGCATTATTGAGAAACACTAAGAAAATCAAATATAAGGAAGATGAGACCCAACGCACAACAGCACAATTGTTTTTCCTCAACACACAATCCAACGTTGAAAAAACAAAAGAGCTGTTTCTCCATCGCTCGGAGAATAAGCAGGTCTAGATAAACTAATGAATGGCATTTATAATGAGCTAAGAGTAATTATGAAAAAACACACAATCCTTACCTACAAAGAGGTGATTAATGAAATTCAACACAAAGAAAATCATTTATTAATTGCCAATGGTTTTAATTATGGACTTGGAGTAAATACTGGTTACGGAGCTATCTTTAATAAGATGGCAAAAAATAATAAGAAAATTTACAACGATGCTCTGAAAATGGTAGAAGATTGTGATTTCGATTTAGAGTATTTTATTGGGAAATTAGAAGAAGATATTAACGAGGATAATACTTTTCTAAGAAAATATATATCTAATAAAATCAAGCTCGATTTTATGCAGGCAACTCATGAAATTGTAAAGTCTGAAATTAAAAACATATATACAGATAAGAATGATGGGATATTTGTATTACTTAAAGAGTTTACAAACTATTTTACACTTAATTACGATTCTTTCTTGTATCTCCTGTTGCTTAAATATAAACCCATTGAAAACAAGAAGAAGAACGCAATAGCTTTCATGCCGTCTTTAAAATTTATTGAAACAGACTTAGATACAAATCAAAATAATATATACTCAGAAATAAAAAATGCACGTGTCAATGGAAAGCTTAGATTAAACTTAGGCAGTCCTAGTAATTCTTTAGAGAAAGACTGTCGTATGTTAACTAAAACGCATTTCACTACTGAAATTAAAGAGTATTCAAAAACACATAAAAAAGGTTGGCAAACAAAAGATATAGATAAAGTTGTTAAGCAAATTTTTCAAGAAGAGAAAAGCAATGAATTTTTAAGCAAGATTGATGATGGAAGTAAACAACAAACTTTATTTGATATTCCTGAATTCGTTTATGATGTAAATAGTAATACACAGAATTTATTCTTTCTACACGGAGCATTCCACATATACAAAGATGGTGAATTATATAAGAAAATAACCCAACAATCTGATAAAGCGCTGTATGAAAAATTAGAAGATGTTCTAAATAATGATGAACAAGATGTGGTTTGTGTATTTCAACGTTCCAACAAAACTGATGCTATAAATAATAATGACTATTTAAAACATTGTTTTGAAAAATTAGCTTGTCTTTCAGGCAACTTGGTAATTATTGGTAGTTCTCTAGCCGATAACGACGATCACATTTTTGAGCAGATTAATAGTTCTTCAATAGATAAAATATACATTTCAGCATTTGGAAATATGGAAGAAGTATTTGAAGCTGCCAAGTCTAAGTTTCCTAATAAAGAGATTTACCTGTTTGATGCTAAAACAATATCTTACGAAAAACCTAAAGAAGTTTAAAGATGAGTAAATTCTATGTAGTAGCAGAAATTGACAAGAATATAATCCATAATTATTATAGTCTTTAAATAAAAAGCAAAACGGAAAGACAACGCACACGTGTAAGCACATTGACAAGTCGCACAGGCCAACACTCAACCACATCTTGCCAATGAGCTTACAAGTCCCTACGCACTTTGGCAAAGCCATTTGAGAATGACAGAAAAGAAAGCCCAAGTGGTAGTCGAGTAAGCTAGGGGAATTTGACTTCGTCGATTTTCAATTCAACCCTAACTTCTCACAGAACCGTATCCCGCAAAAAATCGGGACAGGCAGCAAATCTCTCAATTCATACGGCTCTTATTATGCAGTCAATTCAATTTTAGGTTAACTGATAATCCAATGTCCAATGATAAAATAGATTGGGATAACAATTACAGATACGCCTTAACCATCTCACAGCTTTCACTTTGCTGCGCTTAAAGCCTTTGTATTTGTTCAATATCCACTTTATCAGACGATGATGCAGGTAATAAAACACGGGTTTCATGCACCGTCGATGAATTCTTCCATAATGATTTAACCAGCCACGTATTTTAGGATGGAACACTACCTGAGCCTGTTGCGCAGACCTTATTGATTTCTTTACAATCCAAATTAATCCCAAAACTCCCAAATACTTTTGTAAATTTGATCTTCGAATATAAAACGCAGAACAAATGGATAGAAAACTAAAAGCCTTTGAGCGCTTATTAAATATTATGGATCAGCTTCGCGAAGGCTGTCCGTGGGATAAAAAGCAGACCTTTGAGAGTCTGCGAACGTTGACCATCGAGGAAACCTATGAACTGGCCGATGCCATTTTAAAGGGTGAAAATCAGGAAATAAAGAAAGAATTGGGCGATATTCTGCTCCACATTGTGTTCTATGCCAAAATAGGTTCTGAAACCAACGATTTCGACATTGCTGATGTTTGCGATGGCATCAGCGAAAAGCTGATCTATCGTCATCCTCATATTTTTAGCGATACCAAAGTTGCCAATGCCAGGGAAGTGGAAGAAAACTGGGAACAACTGAAGCTAAAGGAAAAAGACGGTAACAAATCGGTTTTGGAAGGTGTTCCGCAAAGTCTGCCGGCTTTGGTAAAAGCCAACCGAATTCAGGATAAGGTACGGGGCGTAGGCTTCGACTGGGACGAAAAAGAGCAGGTTTGGGAGAAGGTGAAAGAAGAAATGATGGAATTGCAGGAAGAAATTATCAATGGCGATCAGAACAAAATGGAAGCCGAATTTGGCGACATGTTCTTTTCCTTGATTAACGCTGCACGTTTGTATGGCGTGAATCCTGAAAATGCACTGGAACGTACCAATCAAAAATTCACCAAACGATTCAATTATCTGGAAAGCAAAACCATAAAATTAGGACGAAACCTAAAAGACATGAATCTGGATGAAATGGATGAAATTTGGGAAGAGGCCAAGCAGTTTGACCAATAAGGATGAAGCTTCAAGGAGAAAGGATTAAGGATTAAAGAGAAAGGAAAAAGGAACAAGTTTAAAGGAACAAGGATTAAGGAGAAAGGAAAAAACTCAAGATCAGACGGCGTTCCGACGATTGTCATTCTGAGCGAAGCCGAAGAATCCTTTCATTAATAGGAGATGTTTTGACAGTTCCGCATAACGTATAGATATTGAATATTTCCTTTTTTGGACAGGCACTTTTTACTTTAATATTTTAACTTTAAGCTTTATACCAATTTAATTTCAAAACAGACTTTAGTTAAAATGAATTAATTTTTAGCTGTATCGAGGCAAAAAAGTAAAGCATAGCCATGTTACGATGCATCTTTTTTAACGAAGATATAGCTGAAAAGAAACATTTTATAAGGCATGTTTTGATGTTAATTTGGTATTACACACTTTCAACTTTCATTTCCATGAACATTCTTCAAATCATACCCGGTTCGGGAGGTAGTTTTTACTGCGGCAATTGTTTGCGCGACGATAAATTTCATCTTGCCATGAAAAAGCAGGGACATGAGGTAACCAAATTGCCTATGTATCTCCCCTTGTTTTCGGATGAGCATGACTTGAATGAGATTCCCGTTTTTTATGGAGCCATCAGCATTTATTTAAAACAGTTGTATCCTGTTTTCAGACATGCACCTGCCTGGATGGATCGTTTGCTGAACTCAGGCCCAATGTTAAAATTAGCGGCAGGCATGGCAGGATCAACCAATGCAAAAGGTCTGGAAGAAATGACCGTTTCGATGTTGATGGGAGAAGAAGGAAAGCAGAAAGAGGAACTCAACCGCATGGTTAGCTGGATGGCAGAATATTTGAAACCCGATGTAATTCATTTGTCGAATGCGTTGCTTTTGGGACTGGCTCCTAAATTAAAAAAGGAATTTCCGAATGCCATACTGGTTTGCTCTCTGCAAGATGAAGATGTTTGGGTTGATGCCATGAAAGACTCATTTAGAGATAAAATTTGGGCGCTGATGAGTACCAAAGCCGAATATTTGGATGCATTTATTGCTGTGAGTGATTTTTACGCGGGAGTTTCTCTGGAAAAAATGAACATTCCCAAAGAGAAAGTATTTATCAACCATTTGGGTGTTGATTCGAATGAATATACCTATGCAACTCCCCATACAAAAGACCGAAACATCGGTTACATTTCCCGAATGTGCGAAGGAAATGGTTTCGATATTATCGTTGATGCCTTTATCGAACTGAAAAAAGATACTGCCTGCCAAGATGTGAAATTGATCGTAACCGGCGGATCAACCGGTGACGACAAACCTTTACTAAAACAAGTCCGGCAAAAATTAAAAGAAGAAAGACTTTTGGAGCAGGTTGAATTTCATGAAGATTTTAACGGGGAAGGAAGGCACGAGTTCTTCAAAAAAGTGAAACTGATTTCGGTTCCTGTGCGGAATGGTGAAGCCTTTGGCTTGTATTTATTGGAAAGTATGGCTTCGGGCGTACCGGTTGTGCAACCCAATCTGGGTGCATTTGCCGAGATTGTTAATAAATCGAAAGGTGGAATCATCTACGAAAACAATACTGCAGAAGAACTTGCCTTGACTTTAAAAAAGTTATTAAACAATGAAAACAAAATTCAGGAGCTTGCTGCTTCAGGTCGAAAAGCTGTAGAAAAGGAGTTCAATATCTACACAAAAACAGATCATCTGATCAATATTTACGAACAATTACTTGCGAAGAATTAATCAGTTCTAGAAAATGTCCCCTTTATTGCTAATCAAAAGAAGCTCAAAATCGTAGTCTTCAATTAACAACATGCAAACATCAATGCATTTGCTTTTTAATGCCTTAAAAAAAGGCTCGTCTTCCGAAAATGAAAACAGCTCTTCCAGTTCTCTTCCCATTTTTATCTCTCCTATTTTTTGGATCATATCATGAGAATATTCACAATCTTTGGCCAAATCCATCAAAAACTCATGGTCTAAAACAACCTTACCGCTGTGGGTATCTAAATTACCGGCAGCCAATTTCACCGCTTTGCCAGTCATAATTCCCATGCTTACTTTTTCGGCATCCGAAGCATTAATTGTTTGCAGCATTTCGCCAATAAAATTCCCGTATTGCAGAAAAGCCAAATCACCCAAATCAGGAAACTTCTCTTTCAGATACCGTTCGCTTCTTCCTCCGGAATTTACCACAATGTGTTTGTTCCCGTTCAGCACAGCCAAGTTCAACTGTTTTTGAATGGTTTGCACATAAGCTTCCAAAGAGTAAGGCTTAATTCTTCCGGTAGTTCCGATGATGGAAATGCCGTCAACAATTCCCAGCTTGGGATTAAAAGTCTTCGCTCCCAGTTTTTTACCTAGGGGCACAAATACCGAAACATCAATACCTCTATCAATATCATACTCTTCCAGAATTTGTTTCAATTCGAAGGCAATCATCTTTCGGGGAACAGGATTTACTGCCGGTTCGCCCATGGGAATTCCCAAACCATTTAAAGTAACCGTTCCTACCCCTTCTCCTTTCACAAATCGAATGCAGTTTGCATCATTCCATTTCAAACGAACACCAATCTCCGTTCCGTCGGTAATATCAGGATCGTCACCCGAGTTTTTCACTACCGAGCACAAAGCAAAATCTTCCGCGAATCTGTTCTGATGCAATTGCATTTCACAAATTCCACCATCGGGCAAAGCAATGCGCTCTTTTTGTTGTAAATCTTCTCCAAGCAACAGTTTTAAGGTTGCTTTCGCAGATATTGCAGCACAAGTACCCGAAGTGAAACCATGCGCCAATTCTTTTCGCTCCAGTCCAAACCGATTCTTCAAATATTTCTGCAGCGTTTCCCGATTACTAATCGTTTCATCGTAGTTGGGTAAGTTGGGTCGGGCAATCACGTACAATGGAATTTGATGTTTTACCGCCAAATCCATTTTCTGATCCAACAAACCCGAATAACCACTCTCCTTGGTAATCATGGCTTCAATTCCCTCATCAACCAACAAATTTTCAATGGATTCCATGCCTTCAAATGCATCCGAAACAATCACCTTTTCCATATCAACACCTGCCTTTTGGGCAATTTCCAGTGAAGAAGGAAAATCAAGAATCCGATACCAAATATTAGAATTTGGCACGATTTTATGAATCACCGGTAAGGCTTTTACACCAACCATGGAAAGTATTTTTGCATACTTTTGTGACTGTAAATCCGTTAAAACGGATACCAAACTGTGGTGATACCGTATCCATTTGCTTTCAATTCGGGGTACTGTATCGCGCTCCACTCTAATTACCGGCAAATCCGCTTGATTTGCAGCATCTGCAATACTATGATGCAAAACTTCTGCAAAAGGATGTGCTGCATCTATCAGTAAATCAATTTCATTTTCCGCACAAAAGATGCAAACCTCTTCCACATTCATCGCACCGCAAATTCGCTGTCCAAATCTGGATTCATAATTTCCCGAACTCGTTTTTGTCGAATAAAAATGCGAAATCTCCAAATCATCCAACCAGTTAGAAGTTGCTTTCCCCTCTGTTGTTCCCCCGAATAATAATACTTTCATCTCCCCCAATTATTTATTGCTAATTATCAATTCCCTTTCTGCAGCCGTGTGTAAATTTAGGATCGTATAATAATGATCTGTTTTTACGGTTTCCAATGGCTTCACCAACCACAATCATCACCGTTAAGGACAATTTGTTTTCCTTCACAATTTTTGCCAGATCTTTCAACTCACCTCTCCAAATCTTCTCCTCTTTCCAGGTCAGTTTGTGACAAATGGCCACCGGTGTGTTTTCCGGATATCCTTCCAGTAAATCAGCCTGCAGTTTATCCACCAAAGTCACACTTAAAAACAAACAGATCGTGCTTTGGAATTTGGCGAACTCAGCCAATTGTTCTCTAGGTGGCATCGGTGTTCGGCCTTCTCCGCGGGTCAGGATAATTGATTGAACCTTTTCCGGAATTGTAAATTGAGATTTTAAACGTGCAGCCGCAGCCTGAAAGGACGAAATACCCGGAACAATTTCATAATCCATTTCGTGCTGATCAAAAAAGTTCATCTGCTCCTGAATGGCACCGTAAATACACGGATCACCTGTATGCAAACGTACAACCAAACCTCCTCTGTCGTAATGTTCCTTCATCACATCAAACTGCTCTTCGAGAGTTAAATCTGCGGAGTTCCGTATCACACAGGAAGCTTTTCCATAATCGGTTAATTCCCTTGGCACCAAACTTCCTGCATATAAAATCAAATCTGCTCTTTTTAAAAGGCTCTTGCCACGAACAGATATTAAATCGGGTGCCCCCGGTCCCGCACCAACAATAAAGATCTCCCCTTTCCGCTCCTGTTTTGCATCCATTGCCAGAGCCAAAGTAAAATGCTTTCCATTTGCATCAACATGCTTGCTTTTGGTTTGAATCAAGGCTTTCGCACCACTTGCAATTAGTGCCGATGCCTCGGATACATTTACAGCTCCTACCTCACGATGCGCTGCCTCTGAATAAGAAACCTCACCTTCTTTTTCATTTAATTCTTCGGAAGAGTAAGTAATGAAGGATAAATTAGTGGTCTCGCTGAATTGTTTGTAAGCCTCTTCGTTGGCCTTTACTGTGATACTGTGAATGCTTTTTAAGGATGCAAAAGCCAAGTGGTTCGCCTCAAACCGGGATCTTAATTCCTTTTCAAAAGCTTCCACTCTAATTCCTTTTTGTGCACCGGTACCAACCACAATGCATTTAGGGCGGAAAAACAAACTTGGAATATTTGTTTCGTACAAAGCGGGAGTCACAGCAATCAGCAGCTCAAAATCTTCCTGCTTAATCTGATCAAATTGATAGAAAACTTCCACAAAATCAGGACAGGAATCCTGTAAGGCCTGTGTTCCCTCATTTTTCATCTCCAAGACTAAGGCTGTTTTCTTTTGATTTACAAAGGCAGCAATCAAATCGTTCTCAGTGGCATTCTGATATTCATTCGCCCAGTCGTATTTTTTGCCAAAGATATCCAATGCCCAAAGTTCCAATGTATCACTTGCTGTTGTAATTATCGCTGTTCCATTGGTGATTTCAGCAATTTGCTGAGCATACTCATTTGCACCGCCTTTGTGTCCCGACAAAACCGACTGCACATATTTTCCATGCAAATCCATATTGATTACTGCCGGATCTATCGCTTTATTCTGGATAAAAGGAGCAATACTTCTTATGCAAATGCCCATAGCTCCAATAAAAATCAGCAAATCGGCTACCTGAAAATATTCTGAAAGAAAATCCGGTAAAGAAGAAATTTTATCGCTGCCCGGATATCCGGCAACGGAAACAATCGTACTTCCTTCCATTTTTGCAGCAATGCGTTCGGCTGTTGCCATAGCAAAACTGTTGTTGATAATGATGAATGTATTGCTCATGTATTTTTGCTTTTAGCTGTTAGCCTGTCGCCAATAGCTTTTTCTTAGTTATTTTACTTCGTGTTATCCTTCGTTTTCCTTTGTGGTTAATTTCTTTTTTTAGCCTGAAATATTACAATCGGGTTGTGATTATCCTGCTGTATAATCATCTGATCGGTAATCTCCATTTGAAGTTCTTTTGCTGCCTGCAGAAAATCCTGCTTGGTTGCTTCGCTTACGGCATTAAAAACAAGAATTCCATCATCATGCAAAACAGCATGTAAACGATGCATCATTTCGTTCAATTTGCCTCCGTGCCCGCCAATAAAAATCCGATCCGGACTTTTAATTGCAGACAAATCGATATTGAAAAAATCACCGTGAATGCCTTCTATTCCCGGCACGCAAAATTTTCGTTGATTCAATTTCAATAGCTCCTTGGATTCTTCTCTGCGTTCAAAAGCAGTCACCTGCAAATGCGGAGCAAACTGCTTGGCTTCAATGGAAACTGAACCCGTGCAATACCCAACATCCCAAAGGTGTTTTGCATCATTCAATTCTAAAAATGAAATGGAATTCAATCGGATGCTTCGCTTGGTTATCATCTTTGGCCTGCCTTCCAGAATGTGAAAATCAGCCTCGTGAATGCCCAATGTCCGTTTGATCTCCCTCTCCTGAATCAGCACCAGACAATTTGGATGAGCAAAGTCCTTCTCAACAACATCCTGCAATGAAATTTCTGTACAATACTGCTCTTCTCCTCCCAGTTTTGAACCTACAATCATCTTGTAATTGCCGAAACCGGCATCCAGCATTCTTGCAGCAATTGTGGCCGGTGTTTTTCTCTTATCGGTAAGAACACCAATGCATTTTTTACCCCGAATCAATTCCTGATCCAAATTCACCCAATCTCTTCCGGTCAGGGTGCAAATTGTCATTTCGCCATAAGCCAATTGAAACTCATGTGCCAGCAACTGCAAACTGTTGAAATAAGGGTACACCTTTATTTTTGTATCCGGAAAACGGCACTTGATCGTGTTGCCGATACCAAAAAATAATGGGTCTCCGGATGCAATCACCACAATGGGTTCATCAATCTGCTCGTAAACCAGAAAGCTTCCCTCCAATGGAATAACGACATCAATCCATTTGGCATTTTCAGGCAAATAAGAAGCAACCAAATTTCTGTGGCGCTTTCCTCCCGAGAAATAGTGATGATTTTGCAGCACCTCCTTCACCTCATCAGAGAGATTCACTTCCATTCGGTCGGGTATTCCAATGATGTAAAAATTAAACATCTCTCCCGGGTTTTAAATCGTAAGCGTCTTCCAAGCTTAAGATGGCATTCACAATGGTTGCAGCCAATGTTGAACCACCTTTTCGTCCTTCAATAATAACAGCAGGTAAATCTGTAAAACTCTTCACTCTGTGTTTTGATTCCTTCACATTCACAAATCCAACCGGAGCAGCTATGATTCCGGCTGGTAGAATGTTTTTACTTCTCATTAAGTCAGTTAATTCGATCAAGGCTGTTGGCGCATTTCCAAACACATACAATGCATCCGGATGCTCCTCTGCTGCCAAACGAATTCCCGCCTGAGTACGGGTGATGCCATGTTTTTCGGACAATTCCATGGTGCGGGGATCGTGCAAATAACATTTGATCTCAACGCCCATTCTATCGCAGGCTTTCTTGCGAATTCCCGACTGAACCATAGTAACATCGGTAATAATTACACCTCCTTTTTGGAGGTATTCATTTAATTTTGGAGCTGCATTGTTCTGTACTTTCAAAATCTCAGCCAATTCAAAGTCTGCCGAAGTATGAATGCAATGCAAAAGAATCCATTTCGTTTCCAAGGGCAAATCCATTTCTTTCAATTCTGCAGCAATGGTTCGAAAGCTTTCCTGCATAATCAAAGGACCCGGTCTTCCCTCCTGCTCCTCTTTATTATAGTATCCTCGTGGTGTAATAAACCGATCACCTGAAATATAGCTTTGTGAATTCCCAACAATCACCAGTGAAAACATGTCTGCCATTTCAGGATCAAAATCGCGTAGGTTTGTCAAGGTAATTTGTTCCTCGGCACGAGCCACCTGGCGTACAACAGCAACTGGTGTAGTATCTTCTCTCTCCTCTAAAAACAGTTCGCGTAAGCGATACAATTGCCAATATCTTTTATTGCTTTTGGGATTGTAAATTGCAGTTACGAAATCGCCCATAGCAGCTGCCTTTATTCTCTTCTCGATCAAAGCATAACTGGTGAGTAAATCCGACAAGGAAAGAATCACCAAATCGTGACTTAACGGTGCGCCCAATTTTGCAGCCGCAGCCTGAAAAGCAGAAATCCCAGGTATAACTTTTAGCTCTACTTTCGATTGTGTTTTCTCAGCCATCTCGAAAACAAGCGATGCCATTCCGTAAATACCGGCATCGCCAGAGCTGATCACAACAACATCTTTCCCTGTTTCAGCCAATTCAAATGCCTTTTCGGCGCGCTGCACTTCCTGACGCATTCCCGTATCCATGCATTCTGTTCCTTCTTTCAGAAATGATTCTATGAACTGAAAATAATATTTGTATCCAATCACCACATCGGCTTCTCTTATTGCATCTATTGCAGGATTTAAAAACAGATCCGGACTTCCTGGTCCAAGGCCTGCAACGGTTATTTTTCCTAATCTATTTGGCATGATATATTATTTATTTCCGTAAAAAATTAAAATGGCGAAGTATGGAATCTTCCTGTCCTTCAAACTTTCCATATCGGTGCAGGTAAACTGCTTTTGAGTTCCTAAATATTCACCGTAAAAGAACTTCAGATCACTATTTTGAATGAACACTTTAATCCAATCACGAACCATTGATAACTTCATCAAAACGACAGTTTGGTTCTGCTCCAGCAAAGATTTCAGTTCCTCTTCATTCTCTATGTCCGGAGCTATTAATAATTTATCGTTCTGAGTTGCCAATGCCAGTTTTCCTGCTGATCCTCCCAAAATAAAAGCCGGAACTCCCGGAATCATCTCAAAATCGACACTATTCTTCCTGAAATCTTCAAGTAAATAGGAAAATGTGCTGAAAAATGAAATATCTCCTTCGCTCACCACTGCTACCTGTTTGCCTTCCTTAACATCCTTCTGCACTTTCCGAAACAAATCTGCATATGCTTTTTCGGCCGCCGATCGATCCTTGCTCATCGGCACTGTAATGGGCACAAACTTGTTCTCTTCTACATCCAGTTGTTTCAAAATCACCAATGAAAAACTATCCTGATTCCCTTTTGATGATTGCGTTGCCGGATAGTAAATCTTCTCTGATTTCTTCAAACAGTTCAAAGCTTTCACCGTAATTAACTCAGGGTCTCCCGGACCTAAGGCCACTCCAAACACTTTACCTCTTTCACTTATCATGTTATCTTATTTTTAAAGCATTCAAACGGATGTTTGCCTTTAATTTATAGTACATCAATTCTAACCTGTTGCGAACAACAAGCTGAATTATTAAATTGTATTAATTGGGAATAGAAACTGACTCCAAAAATTAATTTTTTGCAAATGGCATTTTTCAACCATCACTTCTTTAATTGATTGGAAATTCAACCAGTTCGTTTTATCAAAAAACGAGATGAACAGAGAGCCATCTTGCACTGATTTAAAATTGGAAAATTGGTTCCGCAATAATGAACCACGCATAATATGCCATGTAGGCACACATTTAGTAATTTTCTTCATAATCTTACTTTTAGTCCCGAAAGTGTCGATTAAACAAAATTGCTTTTAGGCAGGTTTTCTGACTTTCTCCCTCTTGTTGCGCCTTCCCATATCTTCCATAAGATACAGTGGCATCATGCAACCGAGTTTGGTATAGAGATTACAGCTGCGGGTACAGTTCCGGACTCAAACCGGATTCCCTCTTTAATATTACATCAAGTGATATGATATTGCCAAATCGCGAAACAAATGTATCAATATTAATTCAAGATACTAACAATCTATTTTATGAATGTAAAAAACCAAAGCAAATCATCCACCATTAAACACTGATTATCATCTAAATAACAATTACAGTAAGATCTTATTTCTGTCTAAAAACATAAAGAACAAGAAATTTTCAGATCATAAAAAAAACACCCCAAATGTTAGGTGTAACATTTGGGGTGAAATTTATTCTTAATAGTCTTTTTTGTTTCTAATGATATAAAAACCGCTTTATTTTATGCGTTGCCGTTTTTTGAAATGGGTCAATTTGGGCGATCACTAACTGAACCTGCGAAAATTTATTTACACGTGAATTCACATAAACCTGTAATTCCTTCATTAACTCATCAACAGTGTCATCGACATAATTCCCCACCTCTTTTTTAAGATGTTGATATTGCTGTTCCAATTCCTCATAATTAAAATGAACCATTGCAACCAATTTTCCTTTCTGTTCAATAACTACAGACTCTATTACATGTTTAAAGTTATTGATTACCGATTCTATTTCTTCCGGATAAATGTTTTCTCCGCTTGATCCAACAATCATATTTTTCAATCGACCTTCGATATATAAATAATTGTCTTTATCCATTTTTGCCAAGTCGCCGGTTTTAAACCAGCCATCTTCTGTTAAAACCTCCTTGGTTTTTTCCGGCTCTTTATAGTAACCCATCATCACATTATCACCCTTTGCCCATACTTCTCCAATTTGAGTAACAGGATCAGGATTATTGATTTTCAGCTCAACTCCGACTAAAGCAGGCCCTGTAGATTGAAATTTAGTAATTGCGGGACCACATCCTGCAATTAATGGTGCCGTTTCAGTTAATCCATAACCAATAGCATAGGGAAACTTTGCTTCACGCAAAAACAGTTCAACCTTAGAGTTCAATTTAGCTCCGCCGATACCAAAAAAAGTTAATTTACCACCAAAGGTTTCCATTAATTTTTTTCCGGCAATTGCGTTCAGCTTCTTGCGGAAAAACGGAATTTTATATAAATATTTGGTAATGGCTTTCCCATTAATCGACGGTAAAATTTTACTCCTGTAAATCTTCTCGATAATCAATGGAACCGAAAACATGATGGTTGGCCGCACTTCTTTAAATGCTGACAATAACAATGAAGGCACGGGAGCTTTTCCTAAATAATAGATACAGGAACCGGCAATCATAGGAATCACATATCCCAAAGTATTTTCATAGGTGTGCGACAAAGGTAAAATTGAAAGAAAACGATCCGTTTCATCTATAGGATGGATTGTTTTTGACAGAATAGCATTGGAGCAGATATTTTTATGAGACAACATAACCCCCTTAGAGTTGCCTGTTGTTCCAGACGTATAAATAATTGCAGCCATATCATCCTCACAAACCTGATAATCCTGCTTTGGTTTTTCAGAAAGATCAAATTTCGGTGAAGATTCATTTGTATGAATTAAATTGAAATCTTCAATCGCAATAATCGATTGTAAGGTTTCAATTTTAAGGTTTTCAATTTTAGAGCGCAAACCTGTCGAAACAAAAACAGCTTTTGCTTCAGAATGGCTTAAAATATTTTCAATCTCAAACTGACTAAAATCAGGTAACATTGGAACAACAACTGCACCCATAAAAGTTGTTGCATAGTAGGCCATGCCCCAATTAGGCATGTTCGTACTCAACAGAGCAATTTTATCACCTGGTTTAATTCCCAACTTCTCAAAAAAAGCAAGCAGGGCTTGAATATTTGCATAAACCTCGTTATAAGTAAAGGGAGTTTGCCCAACAAGGGCCATTGCATTACAGTTGCCGAATTTCGCTGCCGTTTCCGAAAAAAGTGCAGGAAAAGTTAAACTTTTATACTGTTTCATCATGGTTTTATTTGTCCGTTGCAGCTCAATATTAAGGTTGAATTAACACAAACTACATACGCAAGTTATAAAAAAAACAACATTGGTATTCAATTTTCACCAAATAGCTTAATCGATTGTATTTTCATGAAATAAATAACACCCCACCCAAACGCCTAAAAATAAGCTTATTGACCTATCTTATACTTCACTGCAACACTAAAAATAATTCCACTTCATAAATCCTGAAATAATTCTTTTTTTAATACATTAAAGCCCCCAAACCTTAACCTGTATCAATGAAGCGTCGTCAGTTTCTCTCTTTATCTGCTCTTGGCGCAATTGGCTTACGAGTCTGCCGCAAAACATAGAAAATCTCCTGAATTTTATTCTAATATCATGTTAAAATGATTCTTTCTTTTTAACCAGGAAACTCAATTTCGAAAGTACTTCCCTTTCCCAATTCGCTTTTCACTTTAATTGTTCCCTTGTGAATTCTAATTAATTCGGAACAAATACTTAATCCCAAACCTGTACCCTGTTCTTTGTGCAGACCTTGAGTACTATTTGTTGTTTTTGAATTATCAAACAATCCATCCATAATTTCCTGCGGCATCCCGGTGCCATTGTCTTTTATTTTAATATTAACATGAGATTTTGTTCTGGCCGCATCCAATCTAATCAAACCTCCTTCATTTGTGTATTTAATGGCGTTTGAAATTAAATTATTTAAAATTGCTCGGAGAATATCTGGATCGGCCATAACCTCTTCTTCAATTAAATTGTGGAATTCAATCTTTATTTTATACTGTTGCAGCTCTGATTCAAAAAAACTGTTTAACTCATCAAACAGCCGATCAAATGATATTGGTGTTGGGTAATACGAAATAGCCCCTGTTTGTGATCTCGACCAATCCAATAGATTGGTTAACAACTTCATTCCTTCCACTGATGACTGATGAATATAACCGGCAAACTTCTCCGTATTTTGATAGTCACCTTCTCTACTATCTTCCAATAATAATTCACTAAATCCGATTAACGAATTAAAAGGATTTTTCAAGTCATGAGAAATTACTGAGAATAATTTATCCTTTGTCTGATTAATTTCGGCTAACTGAAGATTTAATTTCCGCTGTGACTGATAGCGCCAATAAAGAACAACAGCAATTATCAGCATCAGAATGATAATGATCACTAAATATGATTCTTGAAATTTTCGGGATTCCAATTCCTGCTCTGTTTCGGATAAAGCTTGCCGAATCGTAAATCTATTTTGCATCTCTTCAATAATCTCAAACTGCTGAATAGAAAGAATGGAATCATACGTTAATGAAAAATGATTATAACTTTCAATCGCTTTGGACTGATCATCAATAATTTGATAGAGCTCAGCAAATGCTTTATGTGTTTTTAAGATTTTGGCATTTAATCCTAATTTATTGGCTATATTCAATGCCTTATGAAGAGCAGTTTCTGCTTTAGTCCGCTCCTTTTTATGAGCATAAATGAGAGCCAAACCAATATAATCATCAACCAAACCAAAATTATGCCTGCGCTCCTGATTTAATTTCAATGCTTTCTGATAATATTCAAATGCTTTATCGTACTCCTTTTTCAGATACAATATATTAGCCATTCCAGACAGACAAAACGCAGCATATCTTACATTACTTGAACCCAGACTTTTGTGATAAGACTGCTGATAATATTTCATTGCAACATCAAGATCTCCTTTTGCCTCGTAAGTCCGTGCAATTTCCAAGGTAACCGACCCCATCCCCAATTCATTTCCTAACTCCTTCCACAATAATTTTGCCTTTTCAAAATATTCCAATGCCAAATCAAAATCTTTCTTCTCACGATGTACCAGACCCATATTCACGTAAGCATATGATTTTCCCGCAGAATGATTAAGAATATTGAATATCTGCAATGAATATTCGGAAAATTTTAAGGCCAACGGTATATTTCCAGTTAATAAATATAAATCCCCTAAATTGTTATACGAATAAGCCAGCTGCACTGAGTCTTTTTGCTGCAGACTATACTCCAAAGCCCGGTGTAAGTATGGAATTGATTCTTTCGTTTTGTATAAGTAGTGCAATTGAACAACTCCAATAAACCCGTAGAGTCTTGGCAATTCTTTTTTTATATCATATTGAATAGCTAATTGCAAAGCCTGCTGCCCAAGAATAATTGCAGAATCAGAATTAATTTCCCGCAAACTCCAGCATCTATCTCCCAGCAATCTTACCTTTTTCGAAATTTCTACCTCCGAGAAAAGTTCAGAAACCGTTTTACCTCCCGACTGGGCAAACGTGACTGTGGTAGTAAATACAAATATGATAAAAATAAGAAAGCGCCGGAATCGTATCATCAAGTGTCCAATTAAGAAAACTAAATATAAAACAAATTCCATGGAGAAAATTGATTTACCAAAATTATGAATAACCTTTTTGAGTAAGGATATTTATATGAATGTAGAACAACTAAAATAGTTGAGAACCTACAATAATTAACACAATTGCAATCGCAATCAGATACGTATATGGATTTGCAAAATTAAAAGTCCACCCCAACATCGGATTGTATTTTGGAACAATTAATCGTGGATCTTTTCGGTTGCAATAAAATGGTCCATGCCAATTTCCCAGATTCTTACTCATTGAATCTAATAAATGTTGATCAAGTTTTCTTCTCATGATTAAATATTTTTATTTCATGATTTAACCTTTCGTAAAGATAAATAAAACAAATACCAACAAAAAAATTGGCCTCAAATCAGAAAACTAATTTGAGGCCGCAATATTCTTTCGATCTTGAAATTCTTTAGCAAGACTTTTAAATTAATTCCCGTCATTAAAAGTACAGTGAATGAAAAGCAGATCCAAGGACACTTTACTTAAACAACAGCCATTAACAATATTACCCTGCTAAAACAATTTTAATTAAGATACCGAAAGACTTTTTAATTTCTCAAAATACATAGCAAACGAACGATATAAAAAATGTGTCCACTTCCCAAAAGGCACTATAATAACAGCCCACTGCACAAGAACGGTTAAATGAATTAAATACATCCACATATTAGTTTCCAAAATATCTAAATCGATAAATAAACGGACAACAAAGGCACTCAATCCCATTAGAAATAGCCAGATTACAAAAAACCAATCGCTTGGATGTGAATTTTTACTCACCTGTGTTTTTTTGTTAAGGCGTCCAATCATGAAAATAAATGTTACTGAAAAAATAACTGCACTTTCAAGATAACCCAAAACCAGAATAAAACTGCTGTCAGTTGCAAACCAATCCAAAAACACCGTTGTAAAAAGCAATGATAAATAACCAATTACAAGAATTAAGTGCTGAAACCAGCGCGTCTGGCTATCGTCACAACCCAATGTTCTCTTTTGGGTGAACATGTGTACAATTAGTTCGCTAAATGATTTTAGATAAGCAGAAAATGACGCATTCACCTTTGGTTTTCGGATTACCATATTCCACATACGAATAAGATTCGGAAGTAAAATCAGTAGAAAAACACTACCAATTGCCGACATCTCAAAATAATGACCGTAATGCAACAATAATTCAGGTTCGAAATTAAGACTTGATGCAAACCAAATTACTCCTACTGCCAACAAAACAAATGCAATAACAGATGTACTTAGAGATTTATACAGCATCCCTGAAAGCCCTGTCCAATCATATTTTGAAGTTAGGTATCTGCGAAGTGACATCATTAATTCACCTGGCTCTGCTTCACGTGGGCACGTTGCACTGCAATCACCACAATAATAGCACAACCAAGGTTCCAATGAAGTTTGAATTTCGTTTTCCAAACCAAGTACACTATATCTTACCATTTTTCGTGGAAACGAGTTGTCTTCGTCTGACAAAGAGCAAACAGCTGTACAATTCCCGCAATTATAACATGCGTTTGTATCAAAAGCGCCATAGCTTTGCAACTCAGTTGTGAATTTAGGATTTATCCTTGCCATTGTCTTTTATTTTGTAATAAAAATATTCGTCCATATCATCAAGGCCGCCTGTTTCAACAAAACCGTATTTCATCAAGCTCATCAACTGATACAACACCTCATCTCCAGGTATATTTAGTGCTTTGGATAGTTGAGGAACGGTTTTATCCCCTTCTTTCAAAGCATCCATCAGTATTTTTTTTGTTTTTGTAAAATATTTAAGGTTCTCCATAACCTCTTTGGCTACGGGGTTCTTTTCTTTCCGATATTTTGCGGTTTTACCTTTTTCAACTTCCATATTCATAGTTTTAATCGGTTGATACTAAAGCGTCAATCATACTTTCAATTTGATTGTCAGTATATCCTATCAATTCAATTGCATTGGACGGACAAACAGGCATACACATTCCACACCCTTTACAAACAGATTCATTTACAACAGCAACCACCTTACCATTAACATCTGTTTTTGCTAAAGCATTAAATGGACATGCATCATCACATTTACCACACCACTGGCAGTTATCAACATCAATTTTGGCAATGGTAGGTGAAAGAGAAAGTTCTCCCGAAGCAATTAATGAAAAAGACTTGGTTGCAGCAGCCAAAGATGAATTCATTGATTCCATAATATTCTTTGGCCCTTGAGAAGCACCTGCAATGGTTACACCATCAATTACTGTTTCAACTGGCCGCAGCTTCATATGAATTTCATTAAAGAAATTATCTCTCCCCTTAGGAATTTTCAGTAGGCTGCCAATTGAATTGTCCTGACGTGGTACCATACCAGTTACCAAAACCACCAAATCAGCTTCCACTTCCAAAGTTTTATCGGCAGTTAAAATATCGTTAATAGTAACAATAGTCTTATCTCCATCCTTAGACACAACCGGTGGATGATCTTCAAATGACTGCAAGTAAATATCCCCCAAACGAGAAGATTCATCGTATAAAACTTCCTGTTTTCCATAGGTTCTAATTCCTCTGTTAAAATGGAAATTATACAGATCTTTGTATTTCTTTTTAGCAGTGATTGCAGCATGTATGGCAGCTGTGCAGCAATACCTTGAGCAATATTTATTATCCCCGTCAACCTGACGACTGCCTACACAATAGATATAAGCGACATTCTTAACCTCTTTACCTTTATAAACAAGCTTATCATCGCAATAATGAACCAAACGTTTAAATTGAGGAAGAGTAACAACATTGTCAATAGTTTTATAACCAAATTCGTCATTTTTTGGCTCATATGGATCAAAACCTGTTGCAAGAAGTACAGAACCAACTTTAATATTTAGAAATTCATCCTTCTGACTAAAATCAACATTTTCGCAAACTTTTTCACACTCTCCACAGCGGGTACAATTCTCTATGTCGATTACCGGAAGTTGAGGATACTCACCGGGAAAATTGTGATAGATAGCCTTCCGTGTAGTAATATTAAAATTAAATTTATCGGGAACAACTACAGGACAAACTTCAATGGCTTTCCCTAAATTACCCTCGTTACAATTTAATTTGATATGGCGGGGGGAAATTCTCACTTTCAATGAGATATTTCCAACACTCCCGCTATTCTCAATAATTTCAGCCCCAGTAAATAATGTAATATTTTTGTGATTCATTGCTTTGTCGTAAAGACGGGTAATCAACTCTTTACCAGTCTCATCTGATACAAACAAATCATCCCATTGAGCAACTCTACCCCCAACAAAAAATTCACGTTCTATTAAATAAACCTGAGCTCCTGATTCAGCTAATTGGATTGCTGAACGAAGCCCTGCAATACCGGCACCAACAACAGCAACAGCATTAGTCGCCGCTACCCGAAATGGTTCAAGGGCATTCGATCTCTTCACTTTTGCAACAGCCGCTTTCACAATTTGAATTGCTTTTTCGGTTGCCCCAACTTTATCATCAGAATGAGCCCAGGAAGCTTGCTCTCTGATATTTGCATGAATATAATTGTATTTATTCAACCCGGCTCTTTCAGCAACAGCGCTAAATGTAAGTAAATGCAATGTAGGAGAACATGAAGCGACAACGGCACCATCCAATTGCTTTTCTGCAATATCTGTAACCATATCCTTCTGGTTGGAATCTGCACAGGCAAACATAGTTGTTTTGGATAAAAAAACGCTTTCATCCTTCTCAATCTCGGCCCGAACCTTTTCCACATCAACGTAATCAGAAATATTCCCTCCGCAATGACATACGTAAACACCTATTTTCTTTTTCATATGTTTATAATTTTAAACTTTTGCCATATAGCCTGTCCCGAACTTGTTTCGGGAGAACTTACCATGCTGAAATAATCATCTCCCTGTATGTCAAAATATCCTTGGCATAGACGTTTCATAGCGATGCCCTCCTTAAATAGCTTGTAGTTTCTGCCGAAGCAGCACCTGCTGACAATATTGAATCAGGAATATCCATTGGACCCGCAGCAGTACCAGCAACAAATACACCATCAATGCTGGTTTCAGCAGGACTGGCCAGAATATCATTTTGATTGATAAATCCATAATCATCTAATCGTAACGATTCACCTTGGAAAGAATCAGAAATTTCAGAATTAGACATCACCCCCACTGAAAGTACAACCATATCATGTTCTGCTTCCTTCACCTTACCTTCTTCAATATCTTCATATCTTAGAATTAAGTTTCCGTTTTCTTTCTCAGTGATATTACCAATTTTACCTTTAATAAATTCTACCCCCATATCTTTAGACTGATCGTAAAATTCATTAAAGCCTTTTCCAAATGCTCTGATATGCAAGTAATAGATGGTCACATCAGCCATTGGCAGCGATCCCATTAACAATTGACCTTGCTTTATGGAATACATACAACATACCTGGGAACAAATTGGGTTACCAACCGATTTATCGCGTGAACCTGTACACAGTACATATGCGATATTATCCGGCATTTTTCCATCACCAGGTCTCAAAATGGTATTAAAGGGTCTGGTTGGAGCAAGTTGTCGTTCCATTTGCATGGAAGTAATTACATTTTTATATTGTCCGTAACCGTAACGCGGAATTTTAAGCGGATCAAACAAGTTAAAACCGGTAGCCACAACTACGGCTTTCGCCTTAACAATAAAGTCATTGTCTGTTTGTGTAAAATCAATACATCCTGTGGGGCACACTCTTTCACATGCTCCGCACAAAGTGCAATTTACAATATCGATAGCTGCAGCACGAGGACTCGCAATACTAAATGGAATAAAAGCAGCTTTACGCCCCACCAAACCTTGTTGATATTCGTCTATTACACTAACCGGACATGCTTTCTCACACAATTGACATGCTGTACAGTCCTCTATATTTACATATCTTGGTTTTTGATGTACGTGAGCCTCAAAATTATGTTCTCCAATTTTATCAATCTTCTTAGCCTCAGCACTAAACATGATCGTAATATTGGGATGTCTGGATATTTCAGATACTTTGGGAGTAGTGATACAAGCCGCACAATCCAGAGTTGGGAATACCTTGCTAAGTGCAATCATCTTTCCACCCAGAGATAAGTCTTTCTCTACCACCAAAACCTTATAATTAAGATTTGCGAGATTAAGAGCCGCTTCTCCGCCGGAAATACCACCGCCTACAACAAGAACATCATATTCTAATATTTTCTTTTCCGACATTCTGCTTAGTTTGAAGAATTCATTAAATAATTAGTAAAACTCTTTACATGTTTTACGAATGGCTCACTGCACACAGAACATATGGCCGCCATTTTAAGACGAGCTGGATCCATTCCTTTTTGCTTTAAAAGTTCTTGAGTTGCACCTACAAGCTGACCGGTTTTATCGACACAAGATTCACCATATGGACAGTCGGTTCCATCAGCAGCTATAAATACACCATCAAACCCTTGCTCAAGGGCATGTAAAATCCACTTTGATTTGATTCCACTTGAGCAAGGAACTGTGATGGTATAGACAGTAGGCGGATAATGTAATTTCAATAAGCCCGCCATATCAATGGCCGGATCGGAGATTTTTTCTGTTGAAAAAACCAAAATCTTCGGGCTTTTATTTACTTTTTCCGCTCCCATCTTTATTTTTTTAGATAAATTTTATAAAATCCTGATTCTTCCAGTGTTCCTAAACATTCGAACCCTTTTTTGTTACACCATTTTGGAATATCATTTCTTGTACCTTCATCGGCAGAAAGAATCTCCATAATTTGACCTTTATCAATAGTTCCAATTGCTTTTTTGGCAGCTAATAGTGGTCCGGGACATGAAGTTCCACGTGCATCTACAGATGTATCTGCTTTTATTTCCAATAATTCTTCTTGTGTCATGATCTTAAATTTTAATAATTAAAAAAATTCTCTTTATATAAATAACTGTGATGTGCTCTCACCCATATCTCCGGCAAATGTTACAGCACCTGCAAAACGCATATTTGGATAATCAATCAATTCTTCTTTTTTTATTCCCATCAAATCCATCGACATCTCGCAAATAGTAATTTCGATACCAAACTCACCAGCTTGTTTAAACATTTCTTCCAAAGAAAGAACACCATGCTTTTTCATTATCGATTTGATCATTCGTGGTCCCATTCCGCACATATTCATATTCGATAATTTCAATTTCTCCTTTCCTTTAGGAAGCATAACGCCAAACATTTTAGAAATAAAATTCTTTCCCGAAACTGTTTTTTTAGGATCACGTAAAGCGGCAAGGGCCCAAAATGAAAAGAATAATTTTACTTCTGTATCCATTGCAGCTGCTCCGAGAGAAATAACCATAGCAGCCAAAATTTTATCAAAATCACCTGATACAACCGCGATTGATAATTGATCTTGATTCATACCTTCCAGCATGGAAACCTTTGCAGTAAGGGCGTCAATTTGTTTTTGAAAATCAACAGCCTGAATTTCTGTTACTTGTTGCATTTTAGTTTTGAATTATATTAATAAACTTATATCTGAGTTTTGAGCAAATGTTTGATCTTGACTTTTTCCGCACACACCAATTATTAAATCACACATATCCAGAACAATTGCCCCACCAAGAAGAACAGTTCTGACAATCAATTTTTAATATGTCATTTGATTTTCAATTCGTGTTGATTGCAAATATATAGAGAGGAAAAATGCCTTCTGGCTTTTAAGGCGTGATGTGAAATATATTTTAATGTGATTCATATCACATTATAGAAATATTTATATATTTACATCTAGTTTCATTACTATAACACAGTAAAAACATATTAAATACACATATTTGACTCAAAATCAGAACAATTAATAAATAATTATTTCTTTAATCCTGATAAGAATAATTTATGAATGAAAAATCATGTAAATTTTGCAGCAACAGGTCGTCTGCTACAAATTTTTTAAACGATAAAGAACTAAAAATGCTTGAGGAAAGCTGCGTAGATGTACAATTCCAAAAGGGTGACGTAATTTTCAGACAAAATGCTCTTTCTTCAAATATTATCTTTGTAAAAAGTGGATTGGTGAAAATACATATTACCGGTCCTGAGAGAGAACAAATTTTAAAGATTATTAAAGGCCCTATTTACCTTGGAATTCCTACTACTCTTGGTGATAAGGTGAATCATTATTCTGCCACAGCATTAATGGAAACAAGAGTTTGCTTTATTGGTTTAGACTCTTTTAAAGATTTTATTGCATCAAACAGCGATTTTGCCTACGAAATAATCACCGAATTATGCAAGAATGAATTAGGGCATTTTGATCATTGTGTAAATCAAGTGCAAAAGCAAAGCCAGGGAAGAATTGCCGAAGCTCTTTGCTTTTTTGCTGAAGATATTTTTAATGAGCCAAATTTTTCACTACCTCTCTCCCGACAGGAATTTGGTGACTTAACCGGTAATTCCAGAGAAAGTGTTTCCCGGATACTTGCCAATTTAAATAGCGATGGTGTAATATCATTAAATGGGAAAAACATACATATTTTGGATATGGAACGCCTGAAAAGCATCAGGAAAAATGGTTGAATCTCTATAAAATACCATTCTTAAATATTCATCTACCTGCTCTTACAATTCATTCAGATTATTTATTATAAAAGATAAATTCTCCATACATCATTCTTTACGTCTTTTAAATTCGATATCTGGCGAGCAAACAATTTTGATTTTAATTACATTTGCCCAACCAAAACCACCACACACATATCTATGGAAGATACAAAGAATGCCACAATGGGATATGTATATGCCCTTCAAGCCTTTTTAACCTGGGGAATACTGCCCATATTCTGGAAATTGCTTTCCAATGTTTCTGCCATAGAAATTTTAGCACATCGAATTTTTTGGTCGTTTGTATTTCTAATAGTTCTGTTACTGCTGACCCGGAAAAAAAATGTATGGAATTTATTACGGCAAAAGAAAACGCGCAAGAGTTTAATCATATCATCTCTGCTTATCGGTTTAAATTGGGGACTATTCATTTATGCCGTAAATGCAAAACAAATTGTTGAAGCTAGTCTGGGCTATTATATCAATCCTATTGTAAACGTAATACTTGGAATGATTGTTCTTAACGAAAAATTGGATAAGCTAAAATACATTGCGGTATTAATAGCATCGACTGCAGTTATTTACCTAACAATTGATTACGGAAAATTCCCTTGGATCTCTATTGTTTTAGCTTGTTCTTTTGGTTTATATGGTCTTACAAAAAAGACTGCTGGAATTGAAGCAATATCTGCTCTGGCTGTTGAAACGCTAATTCTGGCACCATTTGCACTGGGATATATCCTATATAAAATGTGGATTGGAAACGGAGCTTTATTTACCGGCAGTATTTCAACCTCAGGCTATTTAATGCTAACGGGAATTGTTACCACTCTGCCATTATATTGGTTTGCAAAAGGAGCACAACGAATTCCACTATCTGCTTTAGGATTTATGCAATACATCGCGCCTACCCTAATGTTATTAATTGGCGTATTAATCTACAACGAACCATTTAAACACGAACAACTTATTGCCTTTGGTTTAATCTGGATTGCATTAGCTCTTTACACAACATCTATAATCAGAAATACAAGAAATAAAATTAAATCGGCAAAACCCTGATCCTATTTTCCCAAGCCCTGATTTCCAGAATCAAGTACGTATTTCCAATCACCATTTTCATCTTTTTTCCAAACTGAGACATAGGTTCCCTGATACAGGGAATCAACAGTCTGATAAGAATAAGTTCCGTAGGTATAACCCAATTCTCCCGATTTTGAAACATCAGCATCCAATGGGCTCCATGTAAATATAATTTGAGTATCATCTCCTGAAAATTGTTTCTTAATATTTTCTTTTCCTACAAGCGGATAATTATTATCCTGAAGCATAACCGCCGCCTCCGACGCATATTTAAAAAAGGCTTTGTTCATTCCATTCTCCAAACAATAATCAGAAAAAGCCATATCGGTTTCAATTAGTAATTTTTGGTTTTCTTCGTATTCTTCAGATAAATGACAAGAGCTAAAAGTAAAAAGTAAAGCAATCACAATGAGCATACTAATGTTGTAATTTTTCATATTTTCCATTTATTAAATCCGTTCTAAAAATAAAAGATATCACAAAAAATTACCATTTTTAAAATACAACAGGAACAAATTTATTCAAACGATAAATTTCAAGCCCTCTTGAATAGAGTAAAAAAGCTTGCTCAGAGATTCTGAACAAGCTTTTTTCTGAATTGATGTATGCAATACCTTTGTTAAGGCATTCTAATTGATAATCCTAAACTAATAAAAAAATCCGGAGAAACCTTACTTAATCCAATCCCAGTTGCAAAATCGAGTTGTAAATCATCATTTACCGAGTAAGTCATTCCGGCATCCCAACGATGGTCATTTTTTCCTTCTTTAGGAAGAAAACCATATAATTCTGCGAAAGCTCCTAATTTTTCCGATAAACTCATCCCTATTACAGCGGTATAAATTCCTACAGCAGTATTGCCTCCCTCAGCACCACTCCAAGCTACCCCTAAGTTACAACCCAACGACATTGCTTCATTCAGTGAATATTCTCCGTTAACACGAAAATCAGCACCTAAGTATTTATTTTCATAAACGCTTGCTCCGGTTTTTGGAAGCGTAAAAGTGGTCATAATGGCTAATTTTGGCAACCCTTCGCTTTCCTCCTGTAATTGAAATTTTGCACCAACAACTATTGGAGCAAAACCACTTTCATCAAAACTACCACCATCTAACGAAACATTGGTTCCCAAATAAGCAAGTCCTAAACGAAGCTCTATTTTCTCTAAAAGACCATATCGAACCAATGTTGAATTGTACGTTGTGTTGTTGATTTCTGAATTGTATTTTTCAAACGAAAAACCGGATTCTATTTGAAATCCCTTCAAAGATACAATAGTCGCGGATTCAGTCTGGTCGGGACGATCTGTTACCATATCTGCCTTCTCCTGAGCAGTTAACCACCCAGAGAACAACACAGCAACAGCTAATAATGATATTTTTTTCATCATGTTTTTCATATGATAATAATTTGTTTTTATTTGCCATATAGCCTGTCCCGAACTTGTTTCGGGAGAACTTACCATATAATCATCTCCCTGTGTGTAGAAAGCTTTATACATGGACGTTTCATATAATTACTATTCTTTTTGCAATTCTTCAATACACATTCTTGCCTTTTCAGCATCCTCATCTGCAACCAATAATTCAACAGAATCGGGCACACCGCCTATTCCAACAATGGTACCTGAACTAAAATCATCTTTCAATAAAGAAGCAATTCCAGCCTCCTCCAATCTTTCCTTATAATACTGCACGTCAATAATCGATCCTATAAATACGCAGGTTAGTTCGCTTCCGTCTGTCATGATAAGTAATGTTTTAAAGATTTATGTTTCCTAAACCGAAGATATAGAAAACTTTCCATATTTCTAATTTCTATTTATTAGAAATATGCGACGCATCCATTCTCCATCATCCAGAATATTGATTTTATGAATCTTACAAAAGCAGCCTATTGCAGTATACTTTTACAAACGGGCAAAATAAAATTCATTCTTTGTAACAATTGGCCTGCTTTTCTATGGACATCCTACAATATTTTGTCTCAATTCATCCTAAATGATTGTAACCGCAGAAGGATAGAAATTAAAAGAAACAAAAAAACATTTAATTTTTGCTATTTTAATCATTTTGACGATTTCCATATTCAGACAAAAAATTCCATCGAATTGGTAAAAAAGAAGGAAGCACTAGTTTCTGAACCTATGATGGATTTAATCTGCTTCAGTAGTTCTCCGGCATAATTTTACATGTATAAAGCATCCTCGGGTATTTAATGGTTCCGACTCCACCTCTAAAACTGTATTTGGAGAAATAATTCATAATTGGGTTTTAATTAGGTAAATTGATGCTATTCAATTTTTGGTGACAAAAAGAAACGACTAAAAGAATTTTAATTTAAAACCAATACTTATAAAGCACAACAGATTAATTATCAATAAATTTAGAAACAGAACTAAATTATTAACACAAAATTTATTCTTTTCTTTTTTCCAAAAATTAAAATTGATTTAGATAGTTCGAAAAGATACTTTACATTTGATATAATAAATAATTATCTATATGAATAAGGAACAAAATAAACTCATCCTGGTTGTTGAAGATGAAGAATTCAACAGAATATATTTTGAAGAATTACTAAATCAGATCAACTGTAACGTATTAGTTGCTAATAATGGCATTGAGGCTGTTGATATTTGCCAAAAAAACGATAAGATTGATTTAGTGCTTATGGATATTAAAATGCCATTAATGGATGGATATGAGGCGACTAAAAAGATTAAAAAAATCAGACCCAACCTTCCGATTATAGCGCAAACCGCATTCGCTCTGCTTGGCGATAAAAAAAAATCATTGGAAAATGGCTGTGACGATTACATTGCAAAGCCTGTAAAAAAGGATATTCTCATTCAATTAATAAGAAAGCACCTGACTTAAACGAACTAATCCTTTTTATTCTTATTTTCTGGTTCATGATATTTTATGAATTTAATATTGAATCCTTACTAAATTTCGCCCACCTCTCATTAAAATATCACCTTATAAATTAAGAATTTATAACATTTCTACTCTTGTAATTCAGACTAAAAAGTATTTTATTACACCTAAGTAGAATTTAAAGAATAAGGAAGATGAGGAGAAGGATTAAAAAGCTGTTGTATGTTTCCGGATTTGCAATTTTATTACTGGTTACTATCGGATTTGTAATCTTTCAAAAATTCAAAGCTGAATTTGATGATCAGAAAATAATAAATGAATTTCATGCTCAAAATATTTTTCCTCATAGTGAAATGATTCCTTACAAAGGAAATGAAATTCATACCATCTATATTGGTGATTTATCAAAACCTAAAGTTTTATTAATTCACGGTTCTCCCGGATATTGGTTCGATTTCAAGTATATTTTTGCAGATAAAACACTTCAAAAAGAATATTGTATAATTTCCTATGATCGACCTGGTTATGGGAAAACCACTGTTCCTGCACAAAAACACCTTGGCGATCAGGCAAAAGTTGCTGCCGCTGTTCTTAACCATTATGGAAAATCAAATGAAAAATTTACAATAGTAGGACATTCTTATGGTGGAGCCGTATTGGAACAAACAATTCTTGATTTTCAAACCAAAATAAGTCACGCCATATACGTTGCACCATGTTTATCTCCTGAATTCCAGAAAGCGAAATGGTACAATCTTATGATATCAGGCGGTTTAACAAATAAAATATTACCGCACGAATTACGAAACAGCAATCTGGAAATGATGGCTTTGGAAAATGATTTAAGCCTAAACGAAGGAAGATTACACGAAATTAATATCCCTACAAGCTATATACAAGGCAAAAAAGATGTTTTAGTGCCTTACCAAACACAAGCCTACTACCTTAAATTTCATAAAAATGCAGATCATAAATTGCTCGAAGATTTGAATCATTTTATTCCATGGTCGAATCCGGAACTTATTGTTCAGGCAATAAAAGAAGCAAATTCGCTGAATAGGTACAGTAAATTTTGAACTGAATCGTTTTTCAATTAACTTTAGAATCATTAAAAATAAGGAGGCGAATTATGAAGAGATATATCATTTTACTTGGACTTATCCTTTTTGTTAGTAACAATCTATTAGCACAAAAAGCAATGACAAAAGATAAATACAACGCGCTTAGCGCAGATGAAAAAAGGGTAATTATTGATAAAGGAACCGAATATCCGGGAACCGGAAAGTATTTACACAATAAAGCAAAAGGTGTTTATACCTGCAAGCAATGCAATGCTGAACTTTATCGATCGGACAGTAAGTTCGAATCAAATTGTGGATGGCCCAGCTTCGATGATGAGATTGATGGTGCAGTGAAACACATTCCTGATGCAGATGGAAGACGTATAGAAATTGTTTGCGCTAATTGCAATGGACACCTGGGTCATGTATTCACTGGAGAGGGATTTACAAAAAAAAATACGCGGCATTGCGTCAACAGCATCTCCCTCAATTTCGTACCATCGGAGGAGATTAAGAAGAAATAACAGAACATATAATTGTAAAAAAGACTTACCTCAGGTAAGTCTTTTTTTGCATAAACTACTAATACCTACTCTTCCTCCATAAAATATTTCAGCTAAGTTTAGAGGCAATTTCAAAAAAAGATATATCTTCGCGAAAGTTTAAAATTTTAACACGATTATTGTTTTTCTGTTTTATTTTAAACATACATATCAGTTTTATAGTTATTTTTCACAACAATAGCTTACTAAAATTAGAAGTTAGAAAGCCTGAACTTACTCATTAGATTAAAAAATTTGTAAGTTTATCCGAGAATCAATAGCTACACTTACAAGTCCAAAATTTTATTGTCATGAATTTCAATTTTATTCAAATCATCACCTCTTCAATGGTTCTTTTCGCAGTAATAGATATTATTGGATCCATTCCAATCATTGTAGATTTACAGAAAAAAGGAGGTAAAATTGAAGCCCTTAAAGCAACTCTTGTTGCACTTATTGTACTAATAGTCTTTACTTTTCTAGGTCAGAAACTTCTTGGACTATTTGGAGTTGATATTTCAAGCTTTGCAATTGCAGGTTCATTTATTCTATTTATTATGGGTGTAGAAATGGCTTTGGGAATCGAGATTATTAAGTATGATGGTCCCAGTGGTGTTTCAATTGTTCCAATCGCCTTCCCGTTGGTAGCTGGTGCTGGTTCATTTACAACGGTTCTTGCATTGCGTGCCGAATATGCAATGGAAAACCTAATTGTTGCCATTGTGCTAAATATGATATTTGTTTACATCGTACTGCGGTCAACGAATCTTGTTGAGCGCATTATAGGCGAAGGTGGAATTCATGTTTTGCGTAAAGTTTTTGGAATTATTTTGCTGGCCATTTCGGTAAAGCTGTTTATGACTAACGTAGCAATTCAGATTTATTCCTTATTTCCTTTCTTAAGGGAGGTTCTATAACATTTCTCAGAAAGGAATTTTAAGCATATTTAACGCTCAACATATTTTTGAATCCACTAACTTTGTATCATTCAAATACAAATTATTAATTGGTTTCCTAATGCATGACATTACCATAATTCAGATCATTCTCTGCACTATCGTTATCCTTTCGGCAGCATTTATAAAAGGGATGACCGGTTTTGGATTTGCATTACTGGCAATCCCATTTCTTTCTTTTATTTTCCCCATGCAGGTATTGGTTCCTGCCATGAGTTTATTCAATTTAATTACCAGTCTGGTGATTCTGTTTAAACTGCAGGAAAAAATAAGGGCATACTATTTTATTCCCATGTTTATTGCTAGTTTAGGAGGAATTCCTTTAGGTATTTATGCTCTTGAATATGTTAGCAGCGATACTTTACGACTTATAACCGGAATTCTCATTATTCTGTTTTCGATACAAATGTTAGGCAAGGTGAAATTGGCCAAACGCTTTTTAAATTTGCCAATTGTTTTTGCTGGTTTCATAAGCGGTCTTTTGGGCAGCGCCATATCTGTGGGTGGTCCCCCATTGGTTATTGCAATGAATCGTAAAGGCTATTCAAAAGAAAGGTTCCGTGGTGTATTTGCCTGGTTCAGTACTTTTTCAGCCTTTTTCACAACAGCAGCCTTTTTAATGAAAGGCATGATTGAAATGGAATCTGTAAATCTTGCTCTTTTCTGCCTGCCTATTCTATTTTTTGGATCGCATTTTGGAGCTAAGTTTTCCGGGAAAATTGAGCCTGAAAAATTCCGAAAAATAGTGATTGGGATTAACATCATTACAGGATCCTTCATTGTGATTTCGAGCCTTATTTAGCCATCCAAAATTAAGAGCATAAAAAAGGATGTTCCTTAGAACACCCTTTAAAATTAATTCGATATGGTTGTTGTTATTACATTTCAAATTCTTCTACATCAACCCCGCCTTCTGATCCTCTTTCACGCTTCATTTTATAGTTGTTAATTTTAAAACTTAATTTCAAATTGAAAGTCGGCGATTTATGACTAAACCGGCTAAAGTTGTAAAAATTATCCCCTTCGTATAAGGTTTCATGTTTTGCTGTTCCAAAAATATCGCGAACCTGGAAAGTAGCAGACAGCCTGCGTTTCATAAAATCGCGCTTTAAAGCTGCTGATGTTGTAAAGAACCCCTTGCGTTTCCCTTGAGCCCAATTTGTTTCTGATTGATAGTTCGCAGTAAACTGAACCCGTGTTTTTGGATCAAAAATAATGGTTGAATTATTCCTAAGTCCCCAATTGTAACTTTTCGTTGAGAAATCCTTATAAATATCCTCATCAGATGAATTGGTTATCGTAAAATCACCTTCTTCTTTGTAGTGATAGAAATTACCTATTAAATCGTTCTTAAACCATTTGCCAAAAGATAAATTTATAGTCGCTTCCATTCCTAAAGAATAATCATTACCTACATTAACAGAAGTGCTCTTCATTACGTTTCCCTGCTCTTCCCAAGGATATCTAACACTTTCTATTTTATTGTGAGTGACTTTATAATAAGTTTCAAAAGTCACTGACTGATCTCCAAAACGTTTCGAATAAGCCAACTCGTAAGAGTCAATATATTCAGGATTCAAATCAGGATTTCCTTGTCGCACATTGTAGGCATCTGTCCAGGTAACAAAAGGCTCCAACCAATAACCTCTCGGACGTTGAATTCGTCTGGTATAACTTGCCATTATCTGATTGTCTGATCCCAAATCCATCTGTGTATGAATGGTTGGAAAGAAATCCCACCGTTTAATGGTGAAAACCTCAGATTCATCTTTAAAATCAATTTCCCGGTTTGTATATTCAGATCGGAAACCCAGTTGGTAGCCAAACTTTCCAATTTTTGAAGCATAAGTTGTATACAAACCATGCACTTGCTGATCGTAAGTTACATCATGACTGTATAATGGCTGAGGCTCATATTGTTTGCTTACAACATTATAATCCTCTTGCTTCGTATCTGCCTCACTGGAGCGAATCTGACCTTGATATCCGAGTTCAAACTTTGCATCCTTTCCCAGTGGCAAAGTATAATCGGAACGGATTTCCCATCTGGTTCCAGGCCCATCCTCAGTTGCAATTTTCCCGGATGTTTGATTGCCATTAGCATCAAACAATTCGTTGGTTGACTGCTCATCCCCACTTCCGCGATGCGAATAAGTAACCTGAGAAGCCAACTGATGACCTTTACCACTAAATTTTCTGGTGTACGAAAAGTTTGAATTCACAAAAGTCATTTCTTTCTCCCAAAGATCTTGACTGTCGTATAAAATTCTTTCCGGATCAGTACTGTCAAACTCCTGATAATCCAAAACCGAACCCCGTTCCATGTCTCTGTTTCCGTATCGAAATCCAAACGAAATTGTATTTTTATCATTGATATCAAAATCGAAACCAGTACGAATGCCATAACCCAAACGCTTCATTTTAGCTTCACCATCCGATAACACAGAACTTGTAACACCCTCATAAATGGTTCTGTTTTCGGTTTTAGTTGTCCCTTCAAACTGACGGTTGCTGTAATCCAATCCTAAATTCCAATTCCATTTCTTCTTGCGGTAATTAATTAAAATATCACCGCTTCGGTTTTCCTGGCTACCCATTGATAAGTTAGCCACTCCATTCAATCCCTTTTCGGAATTCTTTTTTGTGATAATATTAATAATTCCAGCCGTTCCTTCCGGATCGTATTTCGCTGAAGGATTGGTAATAATTTCAATATTCTCGATTACACTTGCAGGCATTTGCTGCAAAATATCCGATGCATCCAAAATAGAAGGTTTTCCATCTACCAAAACGGTAAAATTTGAATTGCCCCGAAGACTTACATTCCCTTCAATATCAACACTTACAGATGGAACATTCTCCAAAACATCAACAGCAGTTCCACTTGCTGCAGTAATTTGCCGGCTAACAGGAATTACCTTTTTATCAATTTGATACTGCACCGGAGCACGTTCAGAAGTTACAACAACTTCGTTTAATGCTTCGCTTGCCTGTCGTAAGTTCACAATCTTTAAATCAGCCAGATTTCTGTTTCTATCGATTGGAATATTTCTAACGATGGCTTTATTATAACCAATAAAAGTAATTTCAACGAAGTATTTTCCAGGCTTCATCTTTGCAAGCTCGAAAGCCCCTTTTTCATCAGTAATGGTTCCGTCAATAAGGCTTGAGTCGGCCATATTGTAAACAGAAACCGTTGCGTATTCAACAGGAATATCCATAGCATTGTCCATCACAATACCTTTTATTACTCCGCCTTTCATTTCCGGTTTTAAAACCGGTTCCTCTGCCTTAGCTGATATTACTATAAAGCTTAAGCAGATCAGAAGAATTAATCGATTCATTTAAATTGAATTATGAGTTTTATAAATTGTCCAGACAAACTTACCATTCAAAAGCCAAAAACATCTACGAAATTTGATTTTTAGATTTTCGTTAACATTTGGGCGATCAAAAAGCCTATTCGCCGGACTATCATTCCTCTCTATAGACAATAAAAAAGGCAAAAGGTTTAAAAAGAAAATTATTTTTCCGATCGGAGGATCAAATTACAGAAGATTCCATTTTTCGATTGCAATTCGCCCCATTTCCCGTCCCAGTTCGTAATCTGTTACCAGTGTGGCATAATCTTGAGTGAATCGCTTTGTTTTGAAACTTTCGGGAGGACAAATATCCAAAATCTGAATGTTTTGCGGTGGATTTTGAATAAAATCGATTGATGAATTGTAATTGTCCGGACGATTCAACAATGCTTTCACCAAACCCGGATGTTTTCGAAAGAGCAAACGTCCCAATTTCGATTCCATTCCTTTTTTCATCCGAAAAGAATTTGGACGGGAACGAATCACCATAATTTTAACAGCTCCCTTTTCCACTGCTCTTTGAATTGGAATGGGTGCAGAAACGCCTCCATCTGAAACTATTTGTCCGTCTATTTTCAAAAAATTGCGGTAAAAAAGAGGAACTGTACAGCTGGCCTTCATCACATGACTAAGGCTTTCTGCATCAGGCTTGATAAAAACCGATCGGCCATCTGAGTTCATGGTAACTCCAATTTCAAAATCAGGATTGTTGGCAAACAACACATCCAGATCAATAGGCAGTTCGCGGGTAGTGATATCCCATGACCAATCTAAATCCATTAAATGTCCACCGGCTAAAAACTTCTTCCAACTGATGTATTCAGGCCGTAAAGAATAATCTGTAAACATCTTGAAATTTCTCTTTCTCTGCCTGGAAAGATAAGTGGCCGCATTAACTGCTCCAGCGGAAACACCTAATACAGAGTGAAAAGGATTGAATTCCATCTCTATAAACTGATCCAAAACACCCGCAGCAAAAATACCGCGCATTGCACCACCTTCCACTACCAATGCTGTTTTGTTGTTTTGGTTCATCATTGAGCTTTTCCTTAGTAATTATTGGTTCAATTCTTTCTTAATTAAAGCTTCAACCATTTCGGTTAGTTCAATTGCAGTGTAAGCTGCAGGCTCAATAGGTTCTAAAACTTTATATCTAACCTTAGCTCCCAAACACAAGGGGAACATTCCTTTTTCTTCAATTTTATAATTTCCATCGACCACAAAAGGAACAATTAACGCATTTGGCGCGGCCTGAAGTAAAGCCTCTATTCCACCAGCTTTAAAAGGTTTCATCACTCCTGTTTTACTTCTGGTTCCCTCAGGAAAAATGCTGGCTGCATAATTGTTTTTTGCGATTAACTGACCCAGCTTATAAATTTCAGGTATTGCCTGAGCTCTGTTCTTTCTATCGATTAAAGCAGCTCCCGAATGGCGAAGATTATAAGACACGCTCGGAATGTTTTTAGCCAATTCCTTTTTTGAAATGAACTTTGGATGGTGTTTTCTGAAAATCCAGACAATTGGCGGTATGTCGTATACTCCCTGATGATTGGAAACAATGATTAACGGCCGGTCGGTCGGCAAGTTAACTTTTGGCAAAGATGTAATACGAACGCCTAAAAACACAACCACACGCATTAAAAAAAAGTTTAAAACATCAACCGAATTCTTGTGAGCCTGATAGCCAAACAACTTGTGGCAAATTACTTGTATTGGATGAAAAATCACCAATAAAAGCAAAAACAGGATGTAAAATATAAAGCTGAGAATATAAGACAGGATCTTGATCATTTATTTTTCGATTTTGTATTTCTCCACAAAAGAACAAAAAAAAACATTTATAGATAAAGTGTTGCGGGAAAAATTGACGAATTGCCGCTAAAAATACCACTATTCCTGGGATAGCTGAAGTGAAAATTTAATCACAAAGAACTCGAAGTACTGCACAAAGTATCACAAAGCGTCTGTTTCTTTTCTTTGGGTGACTTCGCGATAAGCTAATGGGTGACAATTTAAAAAACACAGTAAAATTTAACCGCAAAGTGCTCGAAGTACTGCACAAAAGTATCACAAGGCGTCTGTTTCTTTTCCTTTGTGTGACTTCGTGATAACTTTATTTTTCCTCGGTGGTAAATGCCTTTTCTGAAGCATAAAAAAGATCCCTATTTTTATAGAGATCTTCGTGTTTCTTTCCGGTTAATTCTATTCCAAAGCAAAGCTGATCATCACGGAATATTCCAATTTAATTTTCTGAAAATCAAGATCAGGAACACCCATAGCCGATTCAAAGTTTTCACTTTTAACCCGCATCATTGTATTTACCATTTGTCGGCCATAGGGCGAAGAAACTTCATTGATATAAATGGCTTTCCCCACTTTTTGTCCGATTGCCTCGGCCAGAGCTACAGCTTTTTCTTTACCTGCTATAACAGCATTTATTTTAACCTGCTTGCGATACTTCTCAATTTCGGAATGATCCACTCTCAAAATACTGATATTTGATATCTTGATTTTATCCAACTCAACAAACACCTTTCCGAGTGTTTTAGAATCGTGTACCAACAGCTCAAAATCTTTCGATTTCTTCATATCGGCACGTTGAAAAAAGTGATTCTGCAAATTACTGGCAAAATCAGATACTGAAAGCTGCTCCTCCAAATTGATACCGGCCTTTTTTAAAGCCACAAACATTTGCTTTTCCAATACTTCAATGCTTTCCTTGTTCTTGGTGTCTTCCTCATCCAAATGAATGTTTAAATAAATTTCATCGGGAACGACCTCTAATTCTGCCAATCCTTTTACTTCAATGTAGTTTTGATCAATAAAGTTTTTCTGAGCTTGTGCCATTGCACTCCAGCTAAGGAAAACAGCCAATAGTAGTATTACATTTCTTTTCATCTGTTTATAATTTTTTGTATGAATGTTATTTTTTACAAGGTTTTAGTAAACAAATACCGTGCTAAGCATTATTCTTTATTCAAGATAAGATGAATTGTATGCAATTTAGTTGCGTCAAACTTTACTAAAAAACAATATTCTAACAAATATCACTACTTCTTCCATCTTTCCAAACGTCCCATACCTCGGGTAAACAACCAGGAAATAAGCTTCGAATGTCCGCCTTCCATCATCTTTTGTTTACAGAAATTCTGAAAATCGTGAAGCGTTCCTGTATAAAGAAACTCTCCGTTCGCGTAACAGTAGCTGCAGTATTTCAAATTTTTACTTCCATCGGCATTGGTTCCTCCAGCCTGAGGGTCTTTTTTCATGGGCATTCCACAACTCTGACACATTTTATTTGCTTTATTCATGCTGTTATCGTTTAAATGATGTATTTGGAATTATAATTTAGTTCGGTAATCTGATTGTGAGACTTACCTTATCAATTGAAAAACGGAAACAAACTACAGCCTTGAATTTACGAAAAAAACAACAATTATCCCTACAGCCTATTGAAGGTAAATCGCACAATTACAAGAATTTGTCAGCGATTATCAAATTTAAATTTTGGAATTTATCCAATCGGTAAAATCACTGGTATTATAAAATAATTCTTCCGGATACAACTCTGCAAGTTTCTCCGGTTCGGTTGAATTTGCCCATGCCGCTGCAGCTATTGGAATGCCGGCATTTTTACAGGCAACAATATCACTTGGAGCATCGCCAACATAAATTACTTCATTCTTGCTTACATCCTTAAAGTAATTTAAAACAGCAGTTATTCCTTCCGGCTTTCGTGGTCCGAATGAATGTCCGGTTTCAATTGTTTCAAATAAATGAGCAATACCAAATTTCTGTAATGAAATAATTGTACTGTATTTTCCTTTGCCGGTAACCATGGCAAGCCTGATTTTTCTATCTTTTAAATCGGCCAACAGGTTTGATATTCCATTAAAAGGTGTTGGACACATTTCGTGCAGTTGCTCATAATAACACAAGTAACGCGAAATGCCTTCCTCGTAATTGTTGGGAGCCAATGCCATTATTGTTCCTTCCTCCGAAGGGCCGAAGGTTGCAATTATTTCTTCATCGGAAATTGATCTGCCAATAAGCGGTTCTATTGATTTTTTGAAAGCTTTAATACACAATGGCAAAGTATCGCCAATGGTTCCGTCGAGGTCAAAAATTACAGCTTTAATCTTTTCCATGCGATCTGTTTTGCTCATTTATTTTTCGGATTATTTTGCATGGATTACCAACCGCTACACAATTTTCAGGAATCGATTTGGTTACAACACTTCCTGCTCCAATCACAGAATTCTTTCCGATTGTTACTCCTGGTAAGATAATCACACCTCCTCCAATCCACACATTGTCCTCAATTTTTACGGGCAGTGCATAGGTTCTAAAGAATGGAAGTTCTGTACCGGGATCCCAATCAGTTACCAAACGCTCGTTTACATCTGTTGAATGAGTTGCAGTATAAATCTGCACATTTGAGGCGATCAACACATTGTTTCCAATTTCAATTTTATTACAATCAACAAAAGTGCAGTTGATATTGATAATTACGTTGCTGCCAACAAAAATATGCTTGCCGTAATCGCAGTAAAAAGGCGTATCAATATTTACATTATCGCCTAGTTTCCCAAATAGCCCGCGCAAAATATTCTTTCGGTTTTCGGCATCGGTACTTTCTGTCGAATTATAGCTTTTTGTTAATTTCCGCGCCTTGTGTATCAGACTTTGATTTTCCTCGTTGGATGTATTAAAGACTTCCCCATCCAAACATTTTTGCATTTCAGTTTTCATTTCATTCGTTTTTGAAATTCAAAAATAGAGAAGAACAGCCGATTATTTTTTCATCTATCTTAAAATCATCCATTCGCCCGTATGGTAATTAAATGTTGTTGGGTCATTCCCAAATAGGAAACAATATATCCCAAATTTACCCGGCTAAATATTTTCTAATTTTAATTCTCTGTTAAAATATTATTATTGTATTCCACTTCAAAACAAAGTTTATGCTTTGCTTCTTCCTGAGCAAGCACAAGGAATAATTTTTTCGACGGTTCATCTAGGGCTGCAGAAGCTAGATCCTTATACAATCTAAAAGCGATTTTCTCCTTTTTCATGGCAATAATCAGTGCGTCCTGATAGGTAAAATCATTTCTGGTGTGATCTACATCCTCAAGACTACCAGTAATTTTCATATCCTTAATTTCATCCAGGTTCAATTCCGGTTTCGCATCCTTCATCTTCTCCAGTCGAAGCATTCTGGCTGTTTTCTCTAAAGCAATATCCCCAAAAAGTCCTTTCACATGTTTCCTGTCCATTCGACTTGCAACCTCCGAGTAAAACTCAACTTCATCCATCTCCTTATCGATTGCATAATCAATAATTTCTTCAAATGTCCAACGTCTTTTCACACCCTAAATTTAACTGTTTTAAATGTGAAATTTTACTCCGGTCGTTTTAGGGGCTAAACTAGGTGTGTTTTTCTTTTCAGCTGTAGTAACAATCAATACAAATGAATTTTTGTATATGAATTCTCAATTCTATCCATCCTCAAATTGAGAGAATCTATTAGTCATCAAAAAGCTAACTTAATATAATCACCAATTAAAAACACCATCATATTCAAGCAATAAACTTCTCATAAAATGATTCAAACATGTTTTAGAGCAATATATTGTACATCTGAAAAGAATAAATATCTCAAAATTGCATTTCTTCTATTATCGTACATATATTAGCACAATTATTATATCAACTTCAATACTTGGAACTCATCATCCAGATCATGAAACAATTAAGTTTACACCAAAAAAAATGGCGAATAAAACATATTCTTCTCATTATTATTATTTTTTTACACATCGCTATCCCTTCAAATGCACAAAAAATAAAAACTCCACTCGAGTTTACTCATTATACAACTAAGGATGGATTGCAATCAGCATATATTAAAAGTATCGTTCAGGACTCTGATGGTTTTATATGGGTTGCTGACAGAAATGATGTATTACGTTTTGATGGAGAAAATTTCAGCAAATTTCCTGCATATGATGCTTCGGGAAAACAAACAAAATTATATTGTCAAAAGCTATTCGTCACTTCAGACTCCATTTTGTTAGGAAGAACTAATCTAAAAGAATTTTACTATTTCGATAGTAAAACTGAATGCTTTTTACCTTACAAATTATTAAATGACTTGAATCCTATTCAGGAAATTGCCACATCATCAAAAGGATTTTGGATAAAAAAATCAAACAAGATTTTTTTCCTTGACCCTAAAAACGGACATATTGAAAATATCCTGCACAAGCTGCAGATAAAACAAACTCCAGAGAATGCAAATCTTTATACAGTATCAGTAAATAATAAATGGTTAGTTTTTAATTCTGAAAACCAATTGTACTGTTATAATCTAGAAAATGAAGAATTAATAACACATACCTTCTCCTCCGAAGAAAATTTAATTCAATATGAGTTATTGTTTCTCGATTCGAAGCAAAATATTTGGTTAAGTTCATTTTATTCAGGCATTTTAAAATTTAATTTAAAAAGTAAAAAATGTATCCACTTTTCAAAATCCAAAAATGGTAACTGTCATCTACCCAGCAATTTTATACATTCTTTCTCTGAAGATCAATTAGGCCGAATCTGGATTGGGACAGAATATGGATTGGCTGTTTACGATAATGAGTTGGAAAAGATGAGTATTTACAATCATCAATTTTCCAATCCTAAAGGACTAAATAGTGATCCAATATACGACACATACTGTGACAAACATGGCAACATTTGGCTGGGAACCTATTTTGGAGGTATTAACTTGTGGAGTAATAATAAAACTTTCTTTCAAAAATGGACCCCTGGCCTGGGAGAAGGACAAATCAAAGGGGATGTTGTTAGATGCATAACCGAAGACAACACAGGCAACCTTTGGATTGGCTTAGAGGACAAAGGACTCAATAAGTATTCCCGGCTAACCGGTAAAGTCACACACTTTACCGATAAATACAACAACCGACTATCATACAATAATTTGCACGACATTATATTTATTGATGATACTAATGAGCTTTGGATCGCAACTTATACTGGAGGTATTAATGTTTTAAACGTCCAAACCAATAAGTTTCATTATTTCAACCGCGAAAACACCCCTGAATTATTTGTTAATGACATCTGCATGTTTGAAAAATATGGCGACTCTATTTACATTGCCACTTACAGTGGTATATTAATATATTCACTAAAAGATAAAACATTTCGAAAATTAAAACCTAACCGCATTAATAATATTGTAGTCTCGAGTATATGCAAAACAAAAGATGCCTTATGGTTTTCTGCCCTTAACCTTATTTATAAATATGTACCTGAATCTGATTCGTTAAGCATTTTCGATAAATTCCCTGAATTGCACGGGATTAACTTTGTTAAGACCGATTCCAAAAACAAAATTTGGGTAGGTGATTGTTACGACGGCTTATTCTGCTATAACAAAGAACAAGATAGTCTTTCACACTTTTACCTCGAAAATGGATTTCCCGCGAATTGGATTTATAGCATGGAAGAAGGAAGTGATGGCTGGATCTGGGTAGGAACAGACAAAGGATTGGTGAAATTTCTTCCGGATAGTGCTAAAAGTATTGTTTACGATAATAATTCCGGAATACCTATTGAACAATTTAATTACAATACCTCTTTTACTGATAGCAAAGCAAATATTTATTTTGGAGGAAACGGTGGAATGATATCTTTTAATAAAGATGCTGATCCACCAAAACTTCAGAAATTATCAATTGTATTTACCGGGGTTAAACTTTTTAATAAGTTGCTTAAACCTGGCGACTTAAAAAATTTCGATCAATCAATTAACAAGCTCGAAAAACTGATACTCAAACATGACCAAAACATTATCACACTAGAATTTTCTGCATTAAGCTATGCATCAAATGAAAAATGCAAATATTCCTACTATCTGGATGGCTTTGAAAAAAATTGGAACGAAATCAGTAATCGTAATTCTGTTACATATACCAATCTAAATCCAGGAAAATATACATTTAAAGTAAAGGTCTTTAAAGATGATTATATTGTTGAATATGGAAAACGTGAATTACAAATTATTGTATTGCCCCCATTTTGGTTAACATGGTGGGCATACACAATATATTTTGCTATTGGAGTTGTACTGATTTTCTTCATTTTTCGTGTTGGGAAAAACCTTGAGAAATCAAAATTCAGTGCAGAATTTGAACATCGTGAGAAATTACATAACGAGGAAATACATAAGATAAAGATGGATTTTTTCACCAACATCTCTCATGAACTTAAAACACCATTAATGCTCATACTTGGACCAATTAATAAGATCCTTGAAAAGCAGAAAATAAGTCCAGTGGTAAGAAGAGATCTAAATAATGTAGAACAAAATGCCGAACGCCTATATACTCTCACCAATCAATTGCTTGAATTTCAGAAAATTGAAAATAGTAAGGAAATGTTACGGGTAAGTAATTGCGATCCAACACTATTTTTCAATGAAATATCAAGTTCTTTTGAATCATTAGCCGAATCTAGAAGTATTCTTTTCCAAACAGATTTCCCAAAAGAAGGAGAAAAAATATGGATTGACCTTGATAAAATTGACAAAATCATTTTTAATCTTTTATCCAATGCATTTAAATTCACTCATGAAGGAGGAAAAATCACCCTTTCAATCCAACTAATTAAACGTTTTCCTTCTTTAAACAGCTGTTTTGATTTGCTGATTACTGTAAAGGATTCAGGAAGAGGTATTCATCCTGAAGAGCTTGATAAAATATTCGAACGCTATTATCAGGCAAAAGAAAATTCTAACGGTTCAGGTATTGGGTTAGCTTATGTGAAAAGTCTGGTTACGATACACCGCGGAACAATTAATGTGGATAGTATTGTTAATACAGGAACTTCTTTTACTGTTAAAATTCCGATAAATAAAACTGATTATACTGAAAATGAATTTAATACTGCACCCGATCAATTTATTCCTCATAAAGAAATCCCTATTCTGCAAATAAACAAAAGAAAAAGTAATTCGATAGATATGGATATCCTCTCGAAAAAACCTCATATTCTAATTGTAGAAGACAATATAGAATTGCTTGATTTTTTAAAAGAGGCACTCGAAGAGAACTTCAGAATTACAACTGCGATTCATGGAGTAGATGCCCTTGAAAAATTGGAGAAAATTACTCCTGAGCTAATTGTTAGCGATATTATGATGCCACAGATGGATGGAATCCAATTAACTGTTCAACTAAAAACAAATTTGAAATACTCACATATTCCTATTATTCTACTGACATCAAGAAGCGGAACTAAAAATAAATTAGAAGGGTTACAAACTGGAGCCGACTTTTATATTGAGAAACCATTTTATCCTAAACTCCTTGAACAGAACATTAAAAACATTTTGAATACCAGAAAAAATGTGATAAATAAATTCAAAACAGAGAACAATGTCGCCATTGAAGAAATGACAATTTCCGAACCGGATAAGATTTTTCTGGAAAGAATTATCGCTATAATTAGAAAAAATATCAGCAATCCTGAACTTGATGTAATGTTCTTAATTAAAGAAATGAGTATAAGCCGTACGCTGCTGCATACAAAACTAAAAAATATTGTTGGATGTTCATCAACCGAATTTATAAGATCCATACGATTAAAAGAAGCCGTAAAACTAATATCTTCAAGAAAATGTAATATTTCGGAAGCAGCCTACGAAACAGGATTTTCCAGTCCTCAATATTTTTCAAAACGTTTTCGTGAGTATTTTGGTAAATCACCCAGAGAATATTTTGATATTTAGTAGTCCCATTTATAGTATAAGTAAGGATACATATCACAAAAGATAACTAAGTCAAAATAATAATTTGAATTCAATTACAACTATAAATAGTCTGTTGAGGAATGAATAATATTCTCTGACAGACTTTTTTTTCAATGATTTTTTAACCCCAATTAAAAAATAACCATCCCAAAATCCTTATCTCTTCTGTACTTTACCGCAAACGTTTGATGAAGAACATATTAAACAAATTCAATCAAGCTTTTATTTGTGGTTTCTGAACATTGATTTAAGTTTTCTGAACATCTATAACCTTTCGTTTCAATTCTTTAAGCTTATTTGCATGCATAAGTAAATATAGTAAAATACCTAACCCTTAATCAATCTATTGTAATATGAAAATAAGAAAACTTTGCTATCCAATTTTAGCTATTTTCCTGTTAAGTGCATGCGGGGATGATTTAATGAATCCTGTCCCATTAATAGAAATCGATCCCGGATTTGCAACTTCAGGATTTTACAATGCAACTTCAGTTTCACAAAATGAATCTGAAAAATATACCATTGAATACAACAGAGTTCATGGAATATCCAGAGAACTAAGTATGAGTTTTATTATTGACGAAGCATCCCTTGAAAAGTACAACGAGGACAATGGAACCAGTTATCAACTCTTACCGTCCGAGTATTATTCGATAACAGAAGGTGTGAAATTTGACATTAAATCGAAAAAGACAAGTTTTGAAATGACCTTGTATTCAAAAAAACTCTATTTATACGCTGGTTCTGTTGAGGCTGCATCAAACTATCTATTACCAATTAATGCAGTTACTACTGAAACTAAAGGTGTAGACATTTCTGAAAACAAAAATACACTTTTGGTTCATGTAAATATGAAATCCTCTGCCATTACTGTTTCTACATCTGCACCTACAAACCTTTATTTATCAAAAGACAGTGAAATAAAAGAAACAATTAGTGTAACCGGGGCTCTAAATTTTACGGGCATTTATCCTAACACTGTGTTAATGTTTGTAGATACTCAGGCACCTTTATTAAGCACAGGAGAATATACTCTTTTACCTGAAGAAAATTATTCGTTTTCGGAAGATAATGTTCAAGGCTCCGGAAATATAACTGTGAAAGGAGAAATTAATGCGACGGGTTTAACTGAAGATAAAAAGTACCTGCTGCCATGTCGTTTACAATCATCCAATTCCGATTATCTTATAGTTCAGGAAGATCCGGTATATTATATTATTAATATTTCTGACCTTAAGGTATCCATAACAGAAGCAAGCGCATCGGAGACTGTTGAAACGGCATCCTGTTTAAATATTCTTAATAGTTCGGTGAATGTTACAACAAACACAATAGTATCAAGCGATTTATCAATTAATTTCAACTACGATCCATCTCTGATTTCTGCTTTTAACACTAACTCAGGCACAAACTACCAAACTTTACCTGAAGGAACTGTAACAATTGAAAATGGCAAGGTAGCTATTGGAAGTAAAACCGCAAATATCCCTTACAGCATAGACCTTTCCGATATAGATCTCAGCAATGATGTTCATTATTTGGTTCCATTTGTTTTAAATGAAGGAAATTTGGAAACAGGAACAATATCCGGATCAAATACAATTTATCTTGACATAACAAAATCGTTGGCCGGAACCTATAAATTAAACATTACTGATAATGCACGTTCTCGTAATATTGGGAATGTAGTATGGGATGCTTCTAAATGTCAACGTGCAGGCGATACAGCTTGGGATGCGGTTATTGCTGATGCTCAGTATGGTTTCAATGGAGATGGTGATTGGTATGTTGTATTATTCTCTGTTACAGATGAAGATATGACAGGCAAAGAAAATTGTAAAAAAATAAAGATCCACACTTTCCTTGAATTATTAGAAGAAAACGGAGGAACAAACAAGGTAACAGAAAACAAATCATATTTCAATACACTTACCGGCGAGGTTTATATCGACTGTTATGTTTATGAAAGCTGGTTTGAAAAATCATATAAAGAAACCTATTCATTCACATTAGAATAAAAATCTAAACCCAATTGAAATAATAAAATAAAAGAATATGAATGAAAATTTAAAATTCAATCCAATATTGCGTAAAATCATATTTTACACAATAGTATGCCTTTTACTCATTTCTTTCTTTCCCGCAAATGCGGCAATAACAAAGGATGATATTGCTATCCTTCAAGGTGAAGTAATTGTAAAAGGGACTGTCAAAGACATAAATGGAGAACAATTAATAGGAGTCAACGTTATCGAAAAAGGAACAACAAATGGAACAATTTCTAATCTTAACGGAGATTTTTCGATAACTGTTTCTTCTGAGAATGCAACTCTTGTATTTAGCTATATCGGTTTTAACCAGCAGGAATTCGCTATTGGAAATAAAAGAGAATTTAATGTAGTCATGAAAGAAAATATGACAGGATTAGACGAAGTTGTTATTGTTGGTTATGGTTCCCAAAAGAAAGCAACTCTCACCGGTTCTATTTCGCAGGTAAGTGGTGATGATCTCAAGAAAGTTTCAGCAGCCAACCTTACCAATACTTTGGCAGGAAAAACTGCCGGTGTGATTGCTAATGTGAGATCCGGTGAGCCGGGAGAAGACAATGCAACAATTTTTATTAGGGGAAAAGGGACAACTGGAAATAACAGTCCGTTGATAATTGTAGATGGAATTGCCGGCCGGGGATTTTCCCGACTAAATCCGGAAGATATTGAATCAATCTCGGTACTAAAAGATGCTTCGGCGGCAATATACGGTGCCAGAGCTGCTAATGGTGTAATTCTTGTTACCACAAAACGCGGAAAAAAAGGTGGCATTACAGTTAAATATAATGGTGACTACTCCATTTCGCAGCCAACACGCATCCCCGATATGCTAAATTCACTTCAGTATGCAACATACGTGAACGAATACGACAGAGGACACGGATTATCAGAAACTTATAGTGAAGATGCTCTGCAAAAACTGCAGGATGGTTCTGATCCCATTAATTATGCCAACACCGATTGGTGGAATTCCGCAGCAAAAAAGTGGGCTCCCAAAACACAGCATAACATCTCGGTAAGCGGAGGTAATGAGAAAGTGCAATTCTATACTTCAGCTCAATACATGTGGCAGGATGTCATCTATAAGAACAGTCCGCAGGACTATTCTCAGTATCAGTTTACAGCAAATTTAGATGCGGAACTTTCCAAGCGGATCCGTTTTGGTTTGGATGTTAATGGCCGTCAGGAGAGCCGGAAACGTGGAGTTTATGCTACTGATTATCTTTTCGGTTATTTCTTAACAACAAATCCGATGGCTGCTCCATACTACGAAAATGGTTTGCCTCGTGTTGGATTTGATGGAGTTACAAATAACGCAGCGGTAATGGTAACCGATCAGCCTGGCACCAGTGAAAAAAAGAATAATATTATCAACTTGAAACCATTTTTACATATTGACCTTGATTTTATTACAAAAGGTCTTTACACTGAAGGATATGCAGCACTTGACTATTCATTTCAAAATGGGAAAGATATAAATCATCCTTATGATTTATATCAATACGATTCAGCAACCGATAAATATAACAGCAAGAGATCAGCAACCGGAGCTATTTCGTTAAATTCCTGGGCAGATAATTCAGATGCAATAACCATTAATGCTCGTTTGGGCTATCAAAATTCATTTGGCAATCACAAAATAGATGCTTTTGCTGCTTACGAGCAATACAAATACAATTATAATAATGTATCGGCATATCGAACCAACTATCTTTCTACATCCATAATGCAGATTTTTGCAGGCAGCAGTAATCCTGAGGATCAAGGTACCGGAGGATATGCTGGTGTGAGTGCCCGCCAAAACTATTTTGGACGTATTAACTATAATTTCAACGATAAATATCTTGCAGAAATAAGCCTTCGTTATGATGGATCAATGAATTTTCCTGCTAATAAACGTTGGGGACTTTTCCCAGCTATATCAATAGGCTGGATTATGTCTGAAGAATCATTTTTTAGTCCTTTAAAATCTGTTGTAAACTTCTTTAAACTAAAAGGCTCTTGGGGAATGATGGGTAACGATAACATCAATCCATTCCAGTTTTTGTCAAGTTATGGCTTTATTTCAACTGAAGATCACTCATCAGATGGAGTTTTGTTTGGTGATGCTGTGCAAAAAGGGCTTTTCGAGAAAGTTACAGCCAATCCTTACATTACCTGGGAAACAGCTAAAACAACAAACTTAGGAACTTCAGCTCAATTCCTTGATGGAAAATTCAATCTTGACTTTGATTACTTTGTCTCTAAAAGAACTGATATTTTACGCACAAGAAATGCCTCAATTCCTGACTATGCCGGTTTAGCTTTACCTGCTGAAAACATTGGCAAAGTAAAAAACAGCGGTATCGAGATTGTTGCAGGTTATAACGGCAGCCATGGTGACTTTAAATGGAATGTCAGCGGTAATTTCACCTTCGCTGAAAATAAAATGGAATACATTGATGAAGCTGTATCAACACCAGCTTGGCAACGTGCAACAGGACATCCGATTGATGCAATGGTTTTATACGATGCTCTTGGAATTTACCAAACACAGGAAGAAGTTGACAACTCAGTGCACATCGATGGAGCCAAGCCTGGAGATCTGATTTACAGAGATACAAATGATGATGGAAATATTACTTACGATGATGCCATCAGAGTTAACGAATCAGCAACCCCAAAAATTGTTTATGGTTTAACATTAAACGGAAGTTGGAAAGGCCTTGATTTTAATGCCTTTTTCCAAGGACAGGCAAAAGCAAAAATGATGGTACAGCCTACTATGAATATGATGACAGATTTTTATGAAGGTCGCTGGAGTGATGCAAATTCTGCAGAAAAAAATGCAGAAGCCCGCTGGCCAAGAGCCTTCATAAAACAAACTTATGGGGATGATTTCAACGGCAGAGCTTCTACTTGGTGGTTAAGGGATGCAAGGTTTTTACGTTTAAAATCAGTGGAGTTAGGTTATTCATTACCAAAATCAATATCTCACAAAATGGGAATAACAAACTTGAGGTTTTACGTAAATGGAAGCAATTTATTTACAATCGACAAAATCAAAGATTTTGATCCTGAAATATCTATTAATGCTGATAACTATCAAGCCAACGGACTTACTGCTTATCCTCTGCAAAGGACAATTACAACAGGGGTAAATCTATCTTTCTAATCAGGTAAAAATCAAAAACAAATTATAATCATATGAAAAAATATATTATATACGGACTTGTATTATTCGCGTCTTTATGCATAATTTCCTGCGACGACGAGATACTGGATGTCGATCCGGTAGATACATTCACCGATGCTGCAGTATGGAATGATTTAGCTTTGGCCGAATCTTACTTAAATACTTCATATACCAAAATAAAAGCAGAAGCAGAAAAGGGTTCAAGATTTGCAAGCCTTTCAGAAGAAATTTTTCAGATGCACACCTATGGTACAGAAAATGTTCGGCAAGGTTATCTCTCTTCTGATAATTCAAGCTTTGGTTGGGAAGACGACATGTGGAATCCTTGGGATTACTTCTATGGAGCTATAAAAGATGTAAATCTATTTCTCGAAAACATAAAAGAAGTCCCAACTCCAAGTTCAGGAGATGATATCTGGAAAAATGATTTAATCGGACAAGGACATTTTTTAAGAGCTTATTTCTATTTCCAGCTTTACAGTCTTTATGGAAGAGTTCCATTAATCAGTCAGGTATATCCGTTGGATACAAAAGAATTTACAGAAACCCGCGCATCACTGGAAGATGTAGCTAGCTTTATTGTTACCGAGTGTGATTCCGCCGCGAACCTTTTACCTCTGGAATATAGTAACGCTAAAAATTTTGGAAGAGCTACAAAAGGTGCAGCTCTCATGCTAAAAGGCCGGACATTGCTCTTTGCTGCCAGCCCTTTATACGATAAAAATTATCCAGATCAGATAAAATGGCAAAAAGCTGCAGATGCAAATAAAGCTGTCCTCGATCTGCATAAGTACAGTTTACAATCCATCTCCAATTCTGATGAATATGCTTCTTTATTTTTAGATTCTAAGAATCCTGAAATTATTTTCGAAAAGTTGTATGATAAAAAATATGTTGCGGGTTCTAATAATGTTTTCCTGCATCAGGCTCCTTGCGGAACAGGAAATGGGTTTCAGGGATGGGGAACCTTACAGCCAACACATAATGTTGTAAGTAAATTCCAAATGAGTGACGGTTCTAAATATATTCCCAATACAAATACAGAAAAGCCTTGGGACAACAGGGATCTGCGCCTTCATGCCACTATTTTTGTAGATGGAGACAACTGGGGATTCGGTGATGATAATCGTGAAATAGAATTTTTTGTTTCAGGAGAAGCTGAAGTCGATCCAGGGAAAGACAGCCGGGAAGGGCCATCGTGGTGGAATGCCACTCAAACTGGCTATGGATTAAAAAAGTTCCTTGATCCGAACTATGATAATTTTGGCACTAATGCCAACACAACGCCATGGATTTATATGCGGCTTGCTGAAGTGTATTTAAACTATGCTGAATGTTTAATTGAATTACACAAAAACCCAGAAGCGCTTATCTATATCAACCTTGTTCGTGAGCGCTCCTTACTGCCTCCCGCAGAAGGCGTAGATATACGTGCAGAATATGAATACGAACGCCAGATAGAACTATTGTTTGAAGGTCAGCGTTGGTTCGATATCCGAAGATGGAAACAAGCTGAAGAAATTTACAAAACACCAATTGAAGGAATAAACATCAAGAAATTTAAAGATGGAAGTAAAACCTACGAGCTAAAATCAGAAGCAATTGAAACCCGTAACTTCTATGCTCCGAAAAACTATTGGATGCCAATTCCTCGCAGTGAGTTAAGAAAAGCACCACAACTGGATGCTACTCCGTACGAATAAGTTTATAATAATTGACAATACAGAGCTTGAAGAAGGGAATTCTCTTCTTCGAACTCTTATTTATTCAACTTAAAACGTTTTAAAAATGATCAAAATACGACCCTACTTATTCTGCCTTATCTTTCAAGTGTTGTTTTTTTGCAGTTGCGGAGATTCTGATGATTCTCCTGATAATCCTATAGTTAAACCTGATCCTGAATTCCCCGAAGAAGAAAGTTCAAAAGAAACCTATTACCCAGCAAGTATCTGGAATGTGGAACAAGATAATGACTACCAAAATAGTGCAAGTCAGTTCTCTGTTGCGAGAATGAAGGAAACAGCAAATTTGGTTGCTTTTTGGGAATCTAAATTTGGAAATGATCCTTCAAAAACAGCAGATACAGAATATCGATTTCAATTGGACGATCTAATAGAAGAAAGTGAAAAAATGTACAAATTCTATCGTGACAGTCTCAAATTTGTAGAGAAGGGAAACTCCCTTACCGACAAATACCGAATGAACTTCTACATTTATTATAGCAACGAAGGAACCGTTTATGGAGGAGGTGCAGAAAATAAAATTGGAGCAATGTGGCTTACCCCCAACCGGATTAAAACCAAACCTTATGCAGCTATGGCTCATGAAATGGGACATGCTTTTCAATACATGGTATCATGCGATGGTAAATGGGGATTTACATCCGGCAACAACGTGTCCATCTTCGAAATGACTTCGCAATATATGCTGTTTCAGTTTTATCCAAACTGGATGGAACTGGAGAATTACCACTTCGACAATTTCATGCTGAATACACACAAGGCTTTCCTTCACGAGGATAATATGTATTGTTCTCCCTATATTTTGGAATATTGGTCAGACAAACACGGAATTGATTTTATTGGTAAACTTTGGAATAAAGCCATAAACGGGGAAGATCCTGTTATGACATACCAAAGAATAACTAAAATAGATCAAGCCGCCTTCAACAATGAAATATTAGATGCTGCCCAAAAATTTATGACTTGGGATATGGATCGCATTCGTCCTTATGCAAAAAATTATGCAAATAAACATACCTGCGCTTTTAAATCAATAGGTGACGGCTGGTACCGCATTGCAGAAAACCGATGTCCTCAAAACTACGGTTACAATGGAATAAGATTGGAAGTTCCTGCGTCCGGAACGGAAATAAGACTTGATTTTGAAGGCATTGCCGGTGCTGACGGATACAATGCAGTGAATGTGGATAAAGTAGGTTGGGGCTATGCTTTTGTAGCTGTTAAAACCAATGGTGAAAGAGTGTACGGCACTCCCAATTTCAATTCAATTGGTAAGGCTTTATTTACAGTTCCCGAAAATACTTCTTACTTATGGTTAGTTGTTACAGGTGCTCCTTCCGAACATTGGATACACAATAATGACGGGTTTTCAGGCAACGATGAACAATGGCCCTACAAAATTAAACTTACAGGAACAACGTTACATAGTTCTGTAAATAAGTAAAAGTTCCCTTTTCTCATACAGAGGTGAATTTTTGAGTCGGTTAATTCGTTTTAAGAATTGCCGGCTTTTTTATTACAACCTCCTAATTTAAATCTTCTGTTCAGTTTGAGTCCAATTATCCATTCTTTGCTTTAAAGAAGATCTTTTAATTTTTGACTCACGAACTAAAGACCTCCACTCTATATCTATTAAAGCATAATAATAAAAAAGAGCTGCAACCCAATGCTGCAGCTCTTCCATACAAAGTTTTCTAATTCTAATTCTCTGTTAGAATATTATTGTCGTATTCCACTTCAAAACGAAGTTTATGCTTTGCTTCCTCCTGAGCAAGCATAAGGAATAATTTTTTCGACGGTTCATCTAGGGCCGCAGAAGCTAGATCATTATACAATCTAAAAGCGATTTTCTCCTTTTTCATGGCAAGAATTAACGCTTCCTGATAAGTAATATTTGATTTATCAACATCTACATCCAGTAAATAATCCCCAATTTTCAAATCTGCAACTTTAGCTTCTGAAACCTGGTACTTTTTACCATTCTTAATTGCCTCCAATTTGGCTCGGTGACCAAGTTCTTCCAAGGCATATTGCTCAAAAGTATCCTTCATCTCCTGATGCTTCATTTTCCCAGCAAGTTCTGTGTAAAAATCGGCAGCCATTTGTTCTTCATTAATGGCAAAATCTAAAATATCTTCAAGTGAATTAAACTCTTTCATTTTTTCTAATTTTTAGTGTTCCACTTTATTGGATAAATATTTTTCCTGCAAATAGATATTCATATTTTTAGCAGCTTTTCTACCATCTCCCATTGCAAGAATAACTGTAGCGCCACCGCGAACAATATCTCCACCCGCAAATACTTCAGGTATTGACGATTGCATTTTATCTTTTACAACTTCAATCGTTCCCCATTTCGAAACCTCCAAGCCTTCCACAGAATTTGGAATCAATGGATTTGGAGAAACTCCTACTGCTACCACAACTACTGTTGCATCAATAGTATATTCAGAACCTTCCATTGGAATTGGTCTTCTTCTGCCCGATGCGTCAGGTTCGCCTAATTCCATTTTCTGAACCTTAATTTGCTTTACACGACTATTTTCATCAGCAATGTATTCAATTGGATTCGTTAAGGTAAGGAACTCTATTCCTTCCTGCTTTGCATGATGAACTTCCTCAACACGGGCAGGCATTTCTTCTTCAGAACGACGATAAACAATAATTGCTCTTTCAGCACCTAATCGTTTTGCAGTACGAACCGAATCCATAGCAGTATTACCACCGCCAACAACCACAACATTTTTACCTCGTAATATTGGCGTATCCGATTCTTCCGAATCAGCTCCCATCAAATTCACACGGGTTAAATACTCATTTGATGACATAATTCCGTTCGAATTTTCACCCGGAATATTCATAAACCGAGGTAAACCAGCACCACTACCTACATAGAATGCTTTATATCCTTCTTCTTTTAAATCATCTAAGCTTGCAGTTTGTCCTACAATGTAGTTAGTGATGAATTTCACACCCATTCGGCGTAAATTTTCAATTTCCACATCAACAACTGCATTTGGCAAACGGAATTCAGGAATGCCATATTTCAACACTCCGCCAATTTCATGCAGAGCTTCGAAAACAGTTACATCGTAACCCAATTTAGCCATATCGCCGGCAAAAGACAAACCTGATGGTCCGGAACCGATAACTGCAACTTTAACACCATTTGATTCTGCCAATTCAGGAACAGAAATTACTCCGGATTCTCTTTCAAAATCTGCAGCAAAACGTTCCAAATGACCAATTGCTACAGAAGGCAGATTCAATTTCTCAACATAAAAACACCTTTGCTCACATTGTACTTCCTGAGGACAAACACGACCACAAACCGCTGGCAAAGCGCTGGTTTCTTTTAAAACAGATGCCGCTTCCAAAATATTGCCGCGCTCGATATTTTTAATAAATTTAGGAATATTGATACTAACAGGGCATCCTTCCATACAGGTTGGATTTACACAATCCATACAACGCGTGGCTTCACGCATTGCTTCCTCTTTGGTTAAACCAACATTCACCTCAACGCGCTGAGACTTAATTCGTTCTTCAGGAGCCATTTCTGTCATCTCCACCCTTTCAACCGCCATACGATCTTTGGCTTTTGTCAGTTTTTGGAGTTCGACTCTCCACTCTTTTTTACGTTCGTTTTTTATATATTCTTCAGACCTTTCCATTGTCCTGTTTTGTCTTTAATTGATTAATTTTGAAAATGATCCATTTTGTCATTTTCTTCTTCCTTGTAACCGCCTAATCTTGACATCATTTCGTCAAAATCAATTTTATGAGCATCAAACTCAGGTCCATCTACGCAAGTAAATTTAGTTTTACCATCAACGGTAACCCTGCATGCTCCGCACATACCCGTTCCGTCAACCATAATACTATTCAAACTCGCCATGGTAGGAATTTCATATTTCTTGGTCAGCAAGGAACAGAATTTCATCATAATGGCAGGCCCAATGGTGATGCACTCATCCACTTTTTCACGCTTAATAACCTCTTCCATACCTTCAGTAACCAAACCTTTTCTTCCATATGAACCATCATCAGTCATCACGATAAGCTCATCGGAATGTTTGCGCATTTCATCTTCCAGGATCAAAAGCTCTTTTGATCTTGCTGCAATAACAGTAATAACACGATTACCCGCTTTTTTATATCCTTCAACAATTGGAAGCAGTGGCGCAACACCAACACCACCACCGCAGCAAAGCACAGTGCCAACATTGTGAATTTCAGTTGGTTTTCCAAGCGGACCAACTAAATCTGTTACATATTCACCAACTTCAAGCTGACACAATTTAGTAGACGACACGCCCATTTTCTGAACGATAATGGTAATTGTTCCCTTTGCAATATCTGCACCGGCAATTGTTAAAGGGATACGTTCCCCTTTTTCGCCTACCCGTACAATTACAAAATTACCTGGTTTGCGAGCCTTAGCAATTAAAGGTGCCTCAACCACAATTTTTACTACTTTTTCTGAAAAATTCTCTTTTTCAACTATCTTGTTCATTACTTTTCTTAAATAAATGAATGAATAAAATGCTAAATAACTGGAATACCACAATTCAAACAATCTGATTCGCAATCGATTCCATTCTGATACTACAGCACATATTTACAATTCAAAAGTATAAAGAAGTAAGATTCCAGCCTAGCCAAACACATATAAATTAGCCTGATAAAATACTTTAGGATGAATCTAAATAGACACCGAAATAATTCATTCACATCCAAACAGAAAGAACAAAATACTTTTTAATTTTACCTTGTTATTGATTTCAACAGTAATTTATGCCTGAATTAAACAGAGTTCAAATCGAAATACTAATTACCGATAGAATTTCAAAACTTGAAAATGAAATCGTAATGCTGAAAGATCTCACCCAACCTGTTTCGCCGGATTGTGCCATTGGCAGAGTTAGCCGAATGGATGCAATAAACAACAAAAGTGTAAATGAGGCTGCTTTGCGTAAAAAGGAAATTCAACTATCGGCCTTGAAAGATGCTCTGAAGAATATTGATTCGGATGATTTTGGAAAATGCATAAAATGCGGAATTCAAATTCCCATTGGAAGAATCATGATTATGCCTGAAAGCAAGAAATGTGTAAATTGCGCCAATCAATAAAGTAACTAAATTGACGAACATCAAATCACAAATTTAAAACTTACGATGATACTTTCAATCATATTTGACATTTGGCTGCTAAGCAAACTAATAGCAATATTACTTCCGATAATTGCCATAATTGATATACTCCGTAGAGATTTACTAGGCATCAACAGATTAATCTGGATATTACTTGTTGTTTTTATCCCTTTTGTAGGCTCAATCATCTATTTCTATGATCGGTTTACTTACAAAGCCAAATTTTAAATATCTTTGTACTGATAGTAATAAATAACTGGTGCTTCGTGGTAAAATATCCATTTTAGACTGGTTACTGTGTACTAATTACTAACATACAATTAAATAAAATGGCAAAAAGTAAAAAAAATATCGTTTACTCAACGAACCCCGACTACAATTACGAATACGATGATGAACCGGTAGAAGAAACCTTAGCTCCGAACAAACAAAAACTAAGAGTTTTACTGGACAAAAAACAGAGAAAAGGTAAAGTTGTTACTTTAATTGAAGGTTTCGTAGGTACTTCTGATGACCTAAAAGAATTAGGCAAAATATTAAAAAGCAAATGTGGCGGCGGAGGTTCTGCCAAAGATGGAGAAATCTTAATTCAAGGCGATCACCGAGATAAAATCATGGATCTTTTAAAAGCAGAAGGATATCAGGTTAAACGAGTTGGAGGATGATTCTAAAGATCTGAGAAATTAGATTTCAGATATTAAGCGAATCAAATCTCAGCCTTTTATACGATTTTAGATACAAAATTACACAAATGATCTAATACAAAAACCGAAATCCATAATGGATTTCGGTTTTATTTTTTCTTTCCTATTAGTCCCCTTTAGGGGATTTATGGGTAATTATTTTAAAGATTCCAAACAAGTTAAAATGTTCTTCTCTATTCTTGCATTTACACTTTTAGCATCTGCTTTCACGAACTTTTCACCAATAATTTGCTCGTACAACTCGATGTAACGCTCCGAGATTTCATTTACTTTTTCTTCAGTCATTTCAGGAACTTTTTGTCCGTCTTTACCTTGAAAACCATTCTCCATTAACCATTCGCGAACAAACTCTTTCGACAATTGTTTCTGCTGCTCATTCTTAGCCAAACGCTCAGCATATCCCTCCGAATAAAAGTAACGGGATGAATCTGGTGTATGAATCTCATCAATCAGGTAGATCACACCATCTTTTTTACCAAATTCATATTTTGTATCAACCAAAATCAAACCTTTTTCGGCAGCAATTTCAGTTCCTCTGGCAAATAAAGCCTGAGTATATTTTTCAAGCATTTCGTAATCTTCTTTAGATACAATGCCTTGTTTCAATATTTCTTCTTTGGAAATATCTTCATCGTGACCTTCCATTGCCTTTGTTGTTGGCGTAATGATCGGTTTTTCAAATTTCTGATTTTCCTTCATTCCCTCAGGCATCGGCTCACCACAAAGTGCGCGTTTACCTGCTTTGTACTCTCTCCATGCATGACCGGTTAAATATCCTCTAATCACCATCTCAACCATAAACGGCTCAGCCAGATGACCAATTGTTACCATTGGATCAGGAGTTGCAATTTTCCAGTTTGGAACGATATCCGATGTTGCATCTAAAAAGCGGGTTGCAATTTGATTCAATACCTGTCCCTTAAAAGGAATACCTTCAGGTAATACAACATCAAAAGCTGAAATGCGATCAGAAACAACCATAGCAAGATACTCATCGTTAATATTATAAACGTCTCTTACCTTACCTACATATAGATTCTTTTGATTCGGGAAATTAAAATCTGTTTTAACAATTGCTTCTTTCATTGCTCCAAAAATTCTAATAATTTATAAAAATGGTTTAAACTATAAGCCATTAGCCGTAAACTGCCAGGCATCAGCTGATATTTGCTGCATTCTGCTACCAAAATAACAATAATGTAAAATTCAGCTTTTAATTTAGTGCGAAGATATATAAAAGTAAAAAAGCAGAAAAGCTGTAACAGTTATTTATATCCATCTTCACCATACTTTTTACAAAACTGTTTACCGATAACTCTTTTACTGATCTTTGCTTTCTCTCTTTTTTTCCTGCCTATCCTCTTCAATTTCGTAGGCCGTCACAATCTCTTTCACCAGCCGGTGACGAATTATATCCGACTTATCGAATTCAACCATTGCAATTCCTTTTATATCCTTTAAAATCCGAAAGGCCTGAATCAATCCTGATTGTTGCTTTCTGGGCAAATCAATTTGCGTAATATCGCCTGTAATCATAAACTTACCGCTGGTTCCCATGCGGGTTAAAAACATCTTCAGCTGCTTTGTTGTTGTGTTTTGCGCCTCATCTAAAATTACAAATGCCTCATTCAAAGTTCTTCCTCGCATATAAGCCAAAGGTGCAATCTGAATGATTTCGGCCTCCAGATAATCGGCTAGTTTACGAGGCGGAATCATATCCAGCAGGGCATCATACAGTGGTTGCAAATAAGGATCAATTTTCTCTTTTAAATCTCCGGGAAGGAAACCAAGATTCTCTCCTGCTTCAACTGCAGGACGACTCAAAATGATCTTTCTCACCTCAGAATTACGCAGGGCTTTAACAGCCAGGGCAATTGCCGTATAGGTTTTACCCGATCCGGCAGGACCAACTGCAAAAACCATATCGTTTTTTGCTGATTTTTCGACCAACTTTTTTTGGTTCGCTGTGCGGGCACGAATAATTTTTCCATTATTACCAAAAAGAATAACACTTTTAGGATCATCTGGATTTTGTATATCCGGCGTGTTTTCCAATACAATCCGTTTTATGTTGGCCAGCGTAAGAACATTGTATTGATTGTAGTGCTGAATCAAAAGATTCACTTTCATTTCAAACAAGTCAAGGGTCTTTTCTTCACCGCTGGCAAATATTTCATTCCCTCTTCCAACAATCTTCAATTTTGGAAACATCTCCTTTAAGACTACCAATTTTGAATTATTAATTCCATAAAATTCAAGAGGATCAATTACCCCTAAAGATATACTCTTTTCAATCATATATTCCGTTCAATATTCATTACTTTTGAGCCTACAAATTAATTATTAATTCTGATTTGTTTAGCAGTACCAAAGAGAAATCTGAATATATTTTTGTTTAAAATAATTCCTCTTTCTCTTTAAATTTAGATCCATTTATGGCAATAATAAGTTTAACTACCGATTGGCAGCACCGCGATTACTATCTGGGGGCACTTAAAGGGCGCCTCCTATCGATCTGTCCCGGAGCACAATTGGTAGATTTAAGTCACAATGTTGACAACTACAATATATCTCAGACATCTTTTATTATAAAAAATGCCTTTGTCCATTTTCCAAAAGGAAGTATTCATATTATTGGTGTTAAATCAGAAGAAACACCGGAACATCCGCACGTAGTTGTAAAGTATCAGGATCATTATTTTATTGGTGCCGACAATGGTATTTTCAGTCTGATAATGAAAGGCGATCCTGAAGAAATTGTACGCATTGAAAATATTGAAAAGGAAGATCACTTTCATACTTTTCCGGAACTGAATGTATTTGCCAAAGCGGCTTCTCACATTATTAAATACAACAATCTATCAGGACTGGGATCTACCCAAAAAGAACTGTTCCGATTGGTTCCCATCCGCGCGTTAATTCAGAAAGGAACAATTACCGGACAGATTATTTACATTGATTCGTATGGGAATGTAACCACAAATATTTCAAAAGACTTGTTTGAATCGGTGCGTCAGGAAAGAGAATTCGAAATTTTGGTGCAAAGCAATCATTACCGGATTTCCAAAATCAATCAGAACTATCACGAAACTTCCGAAGGTGATTTTCTGGCACTCTTCAACTCATCAGGCTTACTGGAAATAGCCATAAACAAAGGCAATTTAGCCGAACTGCTGCAACTGGATATTAACTCAGATATTAGAATCAAACTTCATGATTATTAGATTTGTAAAGCTGGAAATACTTCCACAATATATTACCGATTTTAAAAATCTTACTTCAGGCGAAAAAAAAGATATTATTGCTTTCCCAGGTTGTTCTCATCTTGAAATTTTACAGGATGTATCAAATCCATCGGTATTTTTCACGGTGAGCCATTGGCAATCGGAGGAAGATTTAAACCATTACCGAAACTCTGATTTTTTTCAGGGCAACTGGAAAAAGGTAAAACAATGGTTCGCAGCCAAACCTGAGGCATGGAGCTTATTTAAAGCTGTAGAATAAACCTGAAAAAGCAAATAGAATATCCAAAAATAAAATATTCACCCTAAAATAACAACCAAACAGTTCTTAACTTTTTTGACACAAAAATTCAATTATTTCTTAAATCTTATTTCATCTACTGGAATTATTTAAAATTCATATTTGTACTGAACTTCTATCAGTATAAAAGATGAAATTAAACAATCTGGATTCCAACGTTCGATATGCTGTTCAGCTATTTACAGGATTCGTAGTAATCGGTGCAATATTACTGTTCATTTTTTCAGATATCGAATTCTCAATTCTCGTAAATAAATATTCCAATCCATTTCTTGATCCCTTTTTTAACGGAATTACCCAACTTGGATTGGGAGCACTTTTAGCCGTTTTAGCCGTTGTTCTTTTATTTATTCGCTACTACTATGCAATTCTTTGTGCTGGAATTCTTTTGGTTTCGGGCATCGTAACTTTTGTTTTTAAAAAGATATTGTTTGCCGACGCTATGCGTCCACTCTTCTTCCTGTCTGGCAAACAATTAAGATTCCCCATTGGCATGGAAGAGCATTTCAAACATTCATTTCCAAGTGGACACACAATGACGATTTTTGCTATTGCTTTTATTCTATTTTGGATCTATAAAAACTCCAGAGTTGCTACCATAAATTTTACTCTTGCTGTATTTGTCGGCATTTCCAGAATCTATTTATTCCAACACTTTCTGATAGACGTATATTTTGGTGCTATCCTGGGAATTGCAGAATCGATATTTGTAGTTTGGCTTTTCGAAAATAAATTCAGACTCCATCAAATAAAAATCCTCCGTAAATCAATACTTTCCAACAAAAGAATTCCTCAATGGGATTTCAATAAAGGAAAAATGGCTCCTCAATAATATCACTTCGATTTTATGAATTTTTTATTTTCTCAGATGCAAATAAGAAACTGGATTCCGGCAATCATATTTTTCATATCCTTATTCTCTCTTTCTGTAGGTATAAACGGAGATATTTTTATTGTAGATGAAGCCAGAAATGCTGAATGTGCAAGGGAAATGCTTGAAAGAGGGGATTTAATAGTTCCTACATACAATTATGAGCTTCGAACTGATAAGCCTCCTCTGCATTACTACTTTATGATGATTTCCTATTCCCTTTTTGGTGTTTCTGAATGGTCGGCCAGATTGTTTTCTGTTCTTTTCGGTTGTTTTACAATTTTAATAAGCTACCTGTTTGCAAAACGCTGGTTAGGTATTAAAACTGCTGTTTGGACTGTTGTTGTGTTGCTTTCGTCAATCCACTTTAGCGTACAATTTCATATGTCGGTTCCAGATCCATATTTAATTTTCTTTATCACATCAAGCTTGTTCTTATTTTTCGACTGCCTAAAAAACAAAAGCAAAGCAAAAGCATATTTAATGTATTTGTGTCTGGGATTGGGAGCTTTAACTAAAGGACCAATTGCCATCGCCTTGCCAGGCTTAATTATGTTATTGTATTTGATTTTCAGCAAGCAATTTTCATTAAATACCATCTTATTATTACGCCCTTTTGAAGGCTTACTTATTGTATTATTTACTGCACTACCATGGTATTTGGCTGTACACCAGCAAACGGATGGAGCGTGGACCAAAGGTTTCTTCCTTGAACACAATTTAGAGCGATTTGCAAACACCAAAGAAGGTCATGGGGGAACTCTTTTTATTGCTCCTGTTTTTGTACTTGCAGGTATGCTTCCTTTCTCTGTCTTCTTTATCAGAGCGATAAAAAAAGTATTTGTCAGCAGGGAAAAACCTTTACTCATATTCGCACTAACTGCAACTTTATGTATTGTTGGATTTTTTGCTGCATCATCAACCCGCTTGCCAAACTACACCGCTCCTGCATATCCATTTTTTGCAATTGTACTGGCACATTATCTTTCTGATTTAAACACAAAAAAGCATCGGATAGAAATTATCTTTCTGATCATATTTTCTGCCCTTTTGATTCCTGCAGTCTATTTTGGACTTCATTCGGAACCCGAATTGCAATCACTGCAAAAACTTGCAGTGCTATTTTTACCAGGTTTTATTGCCAGTATTGCAGCACTCTATTACTATCGCAAAAGCAAAATACAAACATCGCTTGCAATTTTAGCATCAGGCTTTTATATCTGCTCTCTGATGATTTCACAGCTCATGTTCTTGGATGTGGCCGCCGAAAATCCAGTCAAAAAAACTCTCGCTCTTACAAATTGTGATACTCATATCGTGTACTTCAAAAAATTTAACGCCTCTTTTCCTTTTTATCTGAAAAGAAAAATAGAAACCCTTGAGACAAATAAGGAGCTTGAAGATTTTTTCACTCAATACCCGCAAGGCATTGTTATTAGCCAAAAGAGAAAACTTAACGAAATAAATTTTAGTGCTTATGCTCAGATTTGTTTTGAACAGAAGGACTTGTTTGAAGGAAGAACAACAACAGTTTTAAAAAGTCTCGGTAAAATTTCAAAAATAACAAATAATTAAATATGAAAAAGTTAAGTCTGGTAATTTGTGTTTACAACGAAGAGGATAATATTATCCCCTTAAGTGAACAAATTGTAAGAAACCTTGACAATTACGATTTTGAGGCGATTTTTGTTGATGATGGATCTACAGATGAAACAAGAAAACGAATTTTATCGATTCCCGATGAACGATTCGTAATGGTTCAGCTTAGAAAAAATTATGGACAAAGCTCAGCACTTGCTGCAGGAATTGGACAAGCGGAAGGAGAATATATTGTTACTCTTGACGGAGATTTACAAAACGATCCTTCGGATATTCCTGCCATGTTAAAGTTAGCGGAAGATGAAGATTGGGATTTAGTAGCAGGAATTCGAGAAAAAAGGCAGGATGGCATGATGCTGCGATTAATCCCAAGTAAAATTGCGAACTACTTTATCCGCCAATCTACCGGAGTTCAAATAAAAGACTACGGATGCACTCTAAAGGTATACAAGCAGGAAATTGCAAAAGACTTAGGCTTATACGGAGAACTTCACCGTTTTATTCCTGTGTTAGCCAGTTTAGAAGGTGCAACAATTACACAAATACCAGTTAAGCATCATGCCCGTCAATTTGGGAAATCGAAGTACAATTTGAATCGCACCTTTAAAGTAATCAGCGATTTAATACTAATGGTATTTCTGAAAAAATACATGCAGAAACCAATGCACCTATTTGGTGGATACGGCATTGCAATGCTGATTGTTGGCAGTTTAATCAACATATATCTTTTAATTTTAAAGTTAATGGGGCAGGATATTTGGGGCAAGCCGATACTAATATTAGGCATGCTTCTTATGGTAGCAGGCATTCAAATAATCACCATCGGAATTGTCTCTGAAATACAGGTAAGAACCTACTATGAATCACAAAACAAAACACCTTTCAAGGTTAGAAAAGTTGTTAAAACAAACAGTAAATCCGAAGTTACTAAAGGCGTTTGCTAAAATCTTTATTTCAGCACTGGCACTGTATTTTGTTTTTACGAAAATTCCGTTTAGAGATGTGTGGTTTCAAATCAAAGATGCTAATGTATTCCTTATGATTTCCGCCCTTGTCTTGTTTGTTCTGTCCAAGATCTTGGCTTCCTTTCGACTATTGCTCTATTTTAAAGCCATAGGTATTAAACTCGATTCCATAACAAATTTAAAGTTGTACTTATTGGGTATGTTTTACAATCTTTTCCTTCCTGGTGGAATTGGTGGTGATGGGTATAAAATTTACCTGCTTAAAAAACAGGAATACAGCAATGTGAGACGACTTTTGGGCAGTGTATTGGTTGACAGGCTAAGCGGATTATATGCATTGTTTTGTTTGCTTATAATCACTTTTGTTTTTTGTTCGTTTTATATCCCATGCAAACAAGCCCTTTTAATACTGATCCCAATCTCATATTTTGCTTATCAACACTTTATTAAATACATTTTCCCATATCTGAAAACCACAACAAAAGCCTGTACTTTATACTCTTTTATCGTGCAAGCGTTGCAAATGACTATGGCATTTTTTTTACTTCTGGCTTTGGGCCAAAATGCTAATATTCCAGGGTACTTATTCCTTTTTTTAGTTAGTTCGGTAGTGGCTGCATTACCTCTTACTATTGGTGGAGTAGGTGGCCGAGAAATAACTGCTCTTATTGGTGCCGATCTGCTTCACCTAAACATTGATATTGCCATTGCACTTAGTCTCTGCTTTTACCTGATAACTGCCTTGGTTTCTCTTTCAGGAATTTACTATATGATCATTCCTTTCGAAACGCAACTTTACGCAAATAAGCTTTCTTTGAATTGCACCAACTCCCATGAATCAGAATAAGTTACACGATACTAATACCGCATTGTGATCAACTATGCAATAAGAAATACTGAATTAAAAATGAAGAAATTGTTACAGCATTAAAATAAGGCTCCTTTTTTTATGATGCTCTGTTTTAAAGGGCCAAAGCCAAACAAATTATTGAGACTTTGTTCTCTCATTTCCTATCTCCAGATCAGTTCCATTTTCTGACTATTTTCTGCCCAGCCCATAATTCCACCCTTTACTTTGGAGGAATCGCTTCAACTCTATCCGCAGGTTTCCTGCCAACAACCAATATATTTTTAGCATAAATAAAACAACATTTAAATCTACACCACACCTAAGTACATAAGCTACTGTTATTTGGTTTGCAATCAAAATATTCATAACTTAATATAACACAGCACCTAAACCAATCAGTAAAATCGATTACTCTTGTTTAAATAAATTTGACTTGACAAGCCTAATATCTACACATGGGGAAAGAAATACGATATATCACCAACTTTTTTATTCTAATCATTGTTTGCATTACCTTATTAATAGGTTGCTCTTTGGCTTGGGATATTTATAAGGAAAATCAGACCTCATATGAATTAGCCAAAGGAGAAGCATTTGGCAGCTATAATAAAGATCTGGTATTTCGCAAATGGGCATCTATGCACGGTGGTATTTATGTTCCCATTTCAAACTCCATTCAACCCACCCCCTATTTAAATTTCTTAGATGAACAAAATGTAACAACCACTACAGGTAAAGAGTTAACCTTGATAAACCCTTCTTATATGACTCGTTTGGTTTTAAAACTTGGCGAGCAGCAATACGGTCAAAAAGGACATATCACCAGTTTAGATCCAATTAATTCTGAAAATAAAGCTGACGAATGGGAAACGAAAGCTTTAAAATTATTCGAAAAAGGAAAAACAGAATACTCCAGCATTGAAAATATAAATAACAAAGAGTATTTGCGCTTAATGATACCAATGGTCGTTGAAAACAGTTGTTTAAAATGTCATTACAATCAAGGATACAAACTTGGTGATATCAGAGGAGGAATAAGCGTTTCGATACCCATGAAAAAATACAATTCTGTCGTGCAAACCAAAATTGAAAGCATGATATTCACTCATCTAATTTCATATATCGTTGTCCTTTTTTTTAGTGCTTTAGGTTATCGAAGAATACTAATTGAGATGAAAAAACGCAATATCGCTCAGAAAAAAACAATAAAAAATGAAGCACTCCTCCTTCAACAGAATAAAGAATTGATTTTAACCAAAAGGAAAGCCGTTGAAAGTGATCGACTTAAAACAATCTTTCTTCAAAACATAAATCATGAAATTAGAACCCCAATGAATGCAATTATGGGTTTCTCTTCATTACTTACCGAGCAATTTAACGACAAAGAGTGTATTGAGAAATACTCTAAAATTATTATGCAGCGATGCAATGATCTTCTTTCTATTGTTAATGACATTATGGACATTTCGCAAATAGAAACAGAACAGATACATTTCAATATTGAAGAATGCAATTTGAACACAACCCTCGTTGAAATCCATGCATTGTTTAGGGAAGAACAAGTGCGTCAGAAAAAACAAAATATCAATCTAATACTAACAAGTTCAACAACTAACAACAAAACTTTTATCACCGATAAGGAAAAATTAAAGCAAATAGCAGCAAACCTAATTAGCAACGCCTTAAAATTTACCGATCATGGTGAAATTAATATAATTCTTAAAATAGATGATCACAAGAATATAATTCTTCAAGTTTCGGATACCGGAATTGGTATTCCAACTTCGGAATTTAAAAATATTTTTGAACGCTTTACGCAGGTAGAACAAGATGAAAACCGTGTTTTTAGTGGTACTGGACTGGGTTTATCAATCGTTAAAGGACTAACAAACTCCTTGTCTGGTACTATCCATATCGATTCTGAACTTGGTAAAGGAAGTACTTTTACGATTACATTACCCCAAAATTCAAATCACAACAACACAAATTCAAACTCTGGTTCTAAACAAACAAAACAAGTTTATAATTTTAGCGGGAAAAACATTTTAATTGTAGAAGACGACGAACCAAATGCTCAATATTTGAAAGAAATTTTTAACAAGACATCTGCTAAAATTATACATACCGATAAAGGAGAAGATGCTGTACAAATTGCATTATCGCACTGCATTGATGTGGTTTTAATGGATATTCGTCTGCCGGATATTAGTGGTTATCAAGCTACCCGACAAATTAGAAAAAACGATCAAGATGTTCTAATTATTGCACAAACAGCTTATACTTCAAGCCAAGACAAAAAACAAGCTTTTGATTCGGGATGCAACGAATATCTCTGCAAACCAATTAAGGCGAAAAAATTACTTGAATTAGTCAACAAGCATCTTAGCGAAGCGGTTGTAATATAAAACAGAACAGTTTTTATTTCTCTAACTAAAGTGAAATTTTTACATTAAAACGGTATCATAGACAGCAGTGAAATGAAGCCCCTTATTTGTGCCCGTCTATTTCATCAAGACATTACTATTGCACTTAGTCCCTACTTTTACCTGAATAGCGGATAAAACAACTTAACATTACCCCATACATGTATTTTTAAATCCCCCCTATTGCATTTAATGACCACAAACCCATCAAACATCCTTCATCTGAAACAAACCGAAGCGTCAATAACTAGTGACAAACAAACATTTTTCAATGCCAAATGAAATAATAATTCAAAAATAACCAACCATATAATAGTCAAATTAAAATTTATTTTAATAAATTAGTCTTTGTTCAAAAAAAAATATAATTACAAATCACATTTCAAATACTCGTCAATTTATTTTAGAATTTACACAAAAGCCTTTTCAGTCAACTCGTCGGAAAGAGAAACAAGAAGATATAGAAAAAGAATAGTCATAATATTTTGTTTTAAGAAGACTTTCCCTAATTAGTCGTTCTATAACACTTTTTATTAAGTCCTTTTTTAAATAACTAATTACTAAATAATTTACTTACCTCAAATGGACGAAAACTTATTTTTCCTATTAAAAGAACTACTTACAAAAAATAGCATAAAAGTTAATAATGAAGAATTAAAGCTTCAATTATTTGGTCATCCTTCGTATCCAAGTTTACATTCTTTGACCGGAGTTTTGGATCATTTTAACATCCCAAATCTTGCAATAGAAATTCCAAAAACAGAGGAAAACATTGCTCTTTTACCCGATTACTTCATAGCTCATATCGAAAACAACAGAGGTGATAATTTTGCATTAATCAGCAAGAAAGCGGATGCTATTCAAATTACACGTGAGGGAAAAAAATCGGAGCTTGTATCTATTGACAGCTTTATTGATTTATGGACCGGAATCGTCTTAGTTATCGAAACGGATGAAAATATAAAAACAGATATCACTTCTATTTTCTCAAAAGGATTACTTGTAAGTATTCCAGTCTTACTAATAATTTGTTTTTTATTCTTGAGTCAAAACCCATATGAATCATTTCATTTTGTTTTTTCGATGATTGGACTAATGATATGTATCTTTATTCTTCAACACGAAATAGGAACTTCTTCTCAGGTTTTGAATAAAATTTGTACTGGTGTTAGTGATAAAGTTAGTTGCGATGATGTTATGCAATCGAAAGGATCCAATCTTTTTGGCTTTGTTAAATTAAGTGATCTTGGTATTATTTATTTTCTAACCTCAGTATTATCTTCCTTACTTTTTGTGATAAGTAAAAACAATTTCACACCACTCTTCCTTGCTAGTCTTATGGCTCTGCCATTTACAATCTATTCCATCTACTATCAGTTCCAAATTGTAAAAAAATGGTGTCTCCTTTGTCTTGGTGTTATTTTGGTTTTATGGATACAATCAGCTTTGGCAATTGCAAATATCAATTCAATCTCTGAGATAATATCAGAACCAAATTCTTACTTACTCTTTGCATTTGCGTCATACCTTACCACAGCTCTTTGGTTATTCATTGCTCCCAAAATAAGGCTAAAACCAGAATATTTTAAATTAAAAGTACAATTCAATAAATTCAAAAGAAACTTCGAAATATTCAACAATCTGCTTTCCAGATCGCAAGCAATAAACACCACAATTACAAACTGCAATGAAATAGTATTTGGCGCTAAAAATTCTGAATTGGAAATCGTTATCATCACAAACCCCTTATGTGGCTTTTGCAAAAATGCTCACAAATTAATTCACATAGTATTAGATCAAGAAACCGAAGTAAAAATCATTGTTCGTTTCAATGTATCTCAAAATACAAAAGCCATTGATAATAAAATTGCAGCAAAACTAGTTGAGATCTGCCATTTAAACGGGGAAGAGATATGTCTAACAGCAATGAATGAAGCCTATTCCAGCAGAGATGCTGCCACTTGGCTAAATAAATGGGGAGAATCAGAAAATGAATGCTATTCTCAAATTTTAATGGAAGAAAAGAATTGGTGCACAAACAACAATATTCCCTTTACACCTGAAATACTTCTAAATGGCAAATCCTATCCAAAAGAGTATGATTTTGAAGAATTGCAATATTTTCTTGAAGATCTTAACGAGTTCGAAGTTTCGACGCAAACAGAACTCATAACAGACTAAAAATAATTATAAAACTGAAGTCTTGACAGTTTTAAAATGTTCAAGATGCACACATTATTAAATTTCAATATTATGAAAGATTTACAAAAATTAAACGGTGCTAAAATTCTTAGCAAAAAGGAACAACAAATGGTCAAAGGTGGACGAGCATGTAATAATGAGTATCCTTGTCCATCTGGTTACAGTTGCATTAATTATATTTGCAAAAAGGGTGAAATTTAAACCAATAAGATGAAATCTTAACGTTTTTAAAATTCTCGAGATATACACATAAATTAGATTTTATAAAATGAGAAAAATACAAAAATTAAACGGTGCTAAGATTCTTAGCAAAAAAGAACAACAATCGGTTAAAGGTGGAAAAATGCAATGTCCTGTAGATGGCAAATGTCCTAGTCCAATGCAATGCATTGATGGTATTTGTCAATATGGTATTGAGTAAAAAATAATTTGCAAGCCGAAACCTTAACGGTTTTAAAATGCTCAAGATACACACATTATTAAAATTTCAATATTATGAAAGATTTACAAAAATTAAACGGTGCTAAAATTCTAAGTAAAAAAGAACAGCAAACAGTTAAAGGCGGTAAAATGCAATGTTATGCAGATGGAACATGTCCTGCCGGATGGACTTGCATAAGTGGTACTTGCGAACGCTATATTTTAGAATAAAAAAATATTAAGGGAGGAGCCAACAAATATATTTGCATTCCTCCTCCCTTCAATAAAATAGCCTTCAATCAAGAACTAAAGAAAAACAAACTGAAGTCTTGACGGTTTTAAAATGTTCAGAATATACTCATTATTAAATTTTAATATTATGAAGGATTTACAAAAATTGGCAGGCGCTAAAATTCTTAGCAAAAAAGAACAACAAAATATTAAAGGTGGACTAGCATGTTGGGCTGATGTCTATCTCTGCCCGTCAGGTACTACTTGTATAAATCATCTTTGCAGATAATGATTAAAAAAGGCTGCTCTCAGTTTAAGACGGCCTTTACATCAAACATCTTTAACATTTTCTATAAAATTTATACGACAACAAATAATAATTAAGATATCAGAGTATTCAAACCGCTGAAGAAAGAGAATTAATACACAACATCATCTATCAAGAATTGGTTCATGGTAAATTCAAAAATGAATCAGGAGAAATTTATAAAACATCATTAAAAGTTGAGAACAAAGAGGTACTGAAGATCTTATCTTGGACTGTACCGAAATCCCTTTTCTGATATCAGAATATGATGTGGACATTCCTACATTTGACACCATCACCATTCATGCCTAAAAAGCTGTAGAATGAGCACTAAAAGCCAAATCAAAAATATAAGCTTCCGGGAGAAACCTCTGTGCCACTTTGTGTTCTCTGTGGTAAAAAAACAATTACCCCTAAAATTTAATTTGTTTTAGTCCCTTAAAAATAACCACGACGAACAAAGGGAGACACAGAGAAAAAAAATATTTGTGTTTCTTTGTAAAATACATTTGTGTTCTTATTGCTTAATTGTACTGTTGCTTTCTCCATTTATAGCTAGTTGAGCTTTATTTCCCTTATCTTTACCGGCGGAAATAAATCCGCACCAATAATCAGAACAAAAATATATGTCGTTTGCATCTTTAGGACTATCTTCATCTTTGCTAAAAGCTCTGGCCGATCAGAATTACACCGAAGCCTATCCAATTCAAAAAGAGGCTATTCCTGCCATTCTTCAAAAAAAGGATGTGTTGGGTATTGCCAAAACAGGATCGGGAAAAACAGCCAGCTACGTTTTGCCCATATTAACCAACCTTCAGGGAGGAAGTATTTCCAAGAACAGATACATCAAGACATTGGTATTGGTGCCTACCCGCGAATTGGCTATGCAGGTTTTGGAAGTCTTTCAACAGTTTTCATCTGCCCTCGCCGATCCAATTAAATGCCTGGCCGTACACGGTGGTGTTTCTATCAATCCTCAGATGAAGGCGATGAATAATGTGGATATTTTGGTTGCCACTCCAGGTCGTTTATTGGAATTGGTAGATTCGAATGCAGTACACTTATCGGAAATTGAAGCCTTGGTACTGGACGAAGCTGATAAAATGCTGAATCTGGGTTTTAAAGACGAAATGAACCGCATATTTTCTTTATTGCCTAAAAAGCGTCAAAATCTTTTGTTCTCGGCCACTTTAAGCGATGATGTAAACAACGTAAATCAGGTTCTTTTGAATGAACCAGTGATTATAAAAATAGAGGCTGAAGAAAATACGCTTGATTTAATCGATCAGATAGCCTACTCGGTTAGCGAAGAAAAGAAAGGGCCGTTGCTTCGGTATATCATTAAGAAAAACAATTTGGAGCAGGTTCTTGTATTTGTATCATCGGCACACCGGGCTGATGCCGTTGCCTATAAACTAAGCAAAAATGGCATTCAGGCCACCAGTACTCACAGCAAGAAAAGTCAGGGAGCACGAACTGAAAATTTACGCAAATTTAAAACCGGCAAGCTGCGGGTTTTGGTTGCCACCGATTTATTAACCCGAGGTATCGATATCGAATTTTTACCTTACGTGGTAAATTACGATTTGCCTCGCTCTCCTAAAGATTACATTCACCGAATTGGGAGAACTGGTCGTGCAGAATCGCCTGGAGAAGCCATTTCTTTTGTTTCTGAAGAAGATGAACATCACTTTAACGTGATTCAGAAAAAAATGAAAATAAGACTGAACCTTATCAAAAGTGAAGACATCAATTTAAATGATTGCAAATAAAGCATTATTCCAAACCAACATAATATCGTCCATTTAAAAAAAACCAATCACGTGAAAGACCTTTTTCTGGTAACTCCACCTTTTACTCAATTAAACACCCCTTATCCGGCAACAGCCTATTTAAAGGGATTTTTAAATGAGAAAAACAGATCTTCCTTTCAAATGGATTTGGGTATTGAAGTAATTCTGGAACTTTTTTCCAAAGAAGGTTTATCAAAGGTATTTGAAGTCGCTTTTCAGCAAGAGCAGATTATTTCAGAAAATGCGTCAAGAATATACGCCCTGCGGGAACATTATTTATTGACAATAAACGATGTGGTTTCTTTTCTGCAAGGAAAAAATCAGACTCTGGCACGACAGATATGCACTGATAATTTTCTACCGCAAGCCTCGCGCTTCAATCAGGTGGAAGATCTGGAATGGGCTTTTGGTTTGATGGGAATGCAGGACAAAGCCAAGCATTTAGCAACCCTTTTTCTGGAAGATCTGTCAGATTTTATTACCGAATGCATCGATGAGAATTTTGGATTTAGCCGATATGCCGAACGATTGGGCCGAAGTGCATCTACCTTCGACCAATTGCAGCAGCATTTGCAGGAAGAGTTAAGCTATATCGATAAACTAAGCATTAAGATACTTGCCAGGCAAATAAACATTCAAAATCCTAAACTGGTTTGCTTTTCGGTTCCTTTCCCCGGAAATTTATACAGTGCCTTTCGTTGTGCTCAGTTCATTAAAAAAGAATATCCTGCCATTAAAATTGTAATGGGCGGCGGATTTCCAAATACAGAATTAAGAAGTCTGACCGACCCCAGAGTCTTCGATTTCGTTGACTATATTACATTGGATGACGGAGAATTGCCCTTGGAACTTTTGGCAAATCATGTACTAAATCCGCTTAGCGAAACACCTGCATTAAAACGAACTTTTGAGCGGATAAGCGGCGAAGTAAAATACAACAATTCTTCTCCCATTCAGGATTACAAACAGCATGAATTGGGCACACCCGACTACTCCGATCTTTTGCTCGGCAAATACATTTCGGTAATTGAGATTGCCAACCCCATGCACAGTTTGTGGAGCGATGGACGATGGAATAAATTAACCATGGCACACGGTTGCTACTGGGGCAAATGCACATTTTGCGATGGCTCACTGAATTACATCAAATATTTTGAACCCATTGCAGCCAAAGTGCTGGCAGACAGAATTGAGAAAATTGCGGCACAAACCGGAGAAAAAGGCTTTCATTTTGTAGATGAAGCTGCACCTCCGGCATTAATGAAAGCTCTCGCCATCGAGATCATTAAGCGCAATCTAAACATTACCTGGTGGACCAATGTCCGTTTCGAAAAGAGCTTCACCAAAGATCTTTGTTTGTTGCTGAAAGCTTCGGGTTGCATTGCCGTTTCGGGCGGACTGGAAGTTGCCTCCGATCGATTGTTAAAATTGATCAATAAAGGAGTCACTCTGAAACAGGTCGCTCGGGTTACCAACAATTTCACCGAAACGGGAATCATGGTTCATGCCTATTTGATGTATGGATTTCCGTCGCAAACTGTGCAGGAAACCATCGACAGTCTGGAAGTGGTTCGCCAAATATTCGAATTGGGGATTGTGCAATCGGCCTTTTGGCATCAGTTTGCACTTACAGCTCACAGTCCTGTCGGCTTAAATCCATCAGCTTACGGCATTACACCCAAGTACAATAAAATTTCATTCGCCAATAACGATATTCAATTTACCGACAAAACGGGAATCGATCACGATCTGTTTAGCTACGGATTAAAGAAATCGCTCTACAACTACATGCACGGACTGGGCTTTGAAATTCCTTTGCAGAATTGGTTCGACGATGTACCATCCGGTTTTAGAATTCCGAAAACCAGTATCAGACAGGATTTTATTCAAACCTGTCTGGAAACTGTCGAATACAGCACTCCAAAAGATTCAGCAAAACCAATATGGCTGGGAGGCGTACCGGAAATAGTGACCATCACGAAATCGAAAAAAGGCAGAAGTTGGGAACTATACAAAATGTGTTTTCATGAAAAGACAGAAAGCTTCGAAATATCGCTCGAAAAAGAAAAAGGAGATTGGTTGCTTGATGTACTGAAAAACATATCCGTAAAGGAAGAAAACACACTTACTTTGGCGGCTTTAAAAGTAGATTTTGAGAATCATTTTGAAGATTTTGAATTATTTTGGTATTCGAAACCAATGAATCAATTACGGGAATATTCTTTGCTGATTTTGTAATTAGTACAGAGTAATTAGTACAGGGTAATTAGTACAGAGTAAATAGTTAATATGGAATCAAACGAAAATAATACAACCAACAGAGAGCAGGTAAATAATCCCTTGCACGGTGTTAAACTGTCTGATATATTGGAATTTTTGGTGGCTTATTATGGCTGGGAAGAATTGGGAAGCATGATTAAAATAAACTGCTTTACCAGCGATCCTTCCATTAAATCGAGCCTGAAGTTTCTGAGAAAAACACCATGGGCACGCGAAAAGGTGGAAGGTCTTTACCTGAAGTGTGTGCGAAAACACTAAACACAGCACTAATCCTGTAAAGTTGATTAACATGCAGCATCAATGTCCTCTTTGTAACAACAATGCGAAGCTTTTTTATAAAACAGAGAATCGCATTCATTATCAATGCAATGCTTGCTTTGGTATATTTGCCAATGCAAACTCAAGACCCAGCCAAGATGTTGAAAAAAAGCACTATCAGCAGCACAATAATGATATTGATGACAAGGGATATCAAAAGTTCGTCTCTCCCATTACCAATTCCGTTCGCCGGGATTTTACTGCAAATCATAAAGGCCTCGATTTTGGTGCAGGCACAGGTTCTGTAATTTCCAAGGTGCTGACAGATCATGGTTTTTCCATTGCACCCTACGATCCTTACTTTCACAACTACCCCGAATTACTGGAAGAACAATACGATTACATCGCCTCCAGCGAGGTGATAGAGCATTTCTTTGATCCCCGAAAGGAATTTACTTTGCTTCGAAAACTATTGACACCCCGGGGAAAGTTGTACTGCATGACTCACCTTTACGATGAAAGTATCGATTTTGAAAATTGGTATTACAAAAACGATCCCACTCACGTATTCATCTATCAGAAACAAACATTTGAATGGATTCGAAAAGAATTTGGATTTTCTGATCTGCAAATTGATAATCGATTAATCGTGTTTTCGATTTAAAAAGCACAAATACTAGTTATCCCCTGAAAAGTTCATCTTACGTATAGTCAGGATATGACATGCTAGAATTTTTAAATATTATCACCACAAAGGAACTCCAAGTACCTCACAAAGATCTCAAAGAAAATTAAACGCTAAAGAATTCTTATTCCTCTGTGATTCTCCGTGTTCCCTGTGGTGAAAAAATCTGCAATTTGATAATTTATGACTCGAAATCAATCCAGTCATAACCTGACAAGTCCGGCTTGCCTATAGTCAGGATATGACATGGTAGAATTTTTAAATATTATCACCACAAAGGAACTCCAAGTACCTCACAAAGATCTCAAAGAAAATTAAACGCTAAAGAATTCTTATTCCTCTGTGATTCTCCGTGTTCCCCGTGGTGAAAAAATCTGCAATTTGATAATTTATGACTCAAAATCAATCCAGTCATAACCTCACAAGTCCGGCTTGCCTATAGTCAGGATATGACATGGTAGAATTTTTAAATATTATCACCACAAAGGAACTCCAAGTGCATCACAAAGATCTCAAAGAAAATTAAACGCTAAAGAATTCTTATACCTCTGTGATTCTCCGTGTTCCCCATGGTGAAAAAATCTGCAATTTGATAATTTATTACTCGAAATCAATCCAGTCATAACCTGACAAGTCCGGCTTGCCTATAGTCAGGATATGACATGCTAGAATTTTTAAATATTATCACCACAAAGGAACTCCAAGTACATCACAAAGATCTCAAAGAAAATTAAACGCTAAAGAATTCTTATTCCTCTGTGATTCTCCGTGTTCCCTGTGGTGAAAAAATCTGCAATTTGATAATTTATTACTCGAAATCAATCCAGTCATAACCTGACAAGTCCGGCTTGCCTATAGTCAGGATATGACATGCTAGAATTTTTAAATATTATCACCACAAGGAACTCCAACTTCAAGTGCATCACAAAGATCTCAAAGAAAATTAAACGCTAAAGAATTCTTATTCCTCTGTGATTCTCCGTGTTCCCCGTGGTGAAAAAATCTGCAATTTGATAATATATTACTCGAAATCAATCCAGTCATAACCTCACAAGTCCGGCTTGCCTATAGTCAGGATATGACATGGTAGAATTTTTAAATATTATCACCACAAAGGAACTCCAAGTACCTCACAAAGATCTCAAAGAAAATTAAACGCTAAAGAATTCTTATTCCTCTGTGATTCTCCGTGTTCCCCGTGGTGAAAATTCCATCACGAAATGCCGCAAAGAAAAAAAGCTCACTATGCAATTCTATCCATAGCCAAACAAGCCTGAATACAAAACATCAAACTCTGTTGCACATATTATGAATAGATTAACTACCTTTTCAAAACAATTAATCCTAAGGCCATGATCTTACAATACACAACAGGAAAACTGCCTCCCAATTTCTTTATGTTGGGTGTTATTTTATTACTGATAGGCATGCTGGCAATAATTATGTCTGAATTTGCAGGCCTTGCGGCTATTATTTTGTCTATCCCCTTACTATTTATCCGAACAGGCATTTTAATTGATAATAAAGAGAAACGGATCAAAAAATACATCGGTCTGTTTGCATACAAAACAGGGAAATGGGAAAGTATCGCCCAAATTCATCACCTTCAAATTATCCGGGTACGCCAAACTACAGGAATGGCTGTTCTCTCCATCGCCAGAAATGAAACCAATGTTGTTTACAAACTGTTGGCCGTTTTGCCCAATGAAAATATTGAACTGTTATCAGGAGAAGGACGCTTTATTGGTGAAGCGGCAAGCGATATTTCCAATCAATTGAATACAGAAGTTTTAGAACCTGCAAGCGGAATTAAATAAAAGCATTGCAGATAAATTCCTGATGATTACTTATGCCAATTTAATTTCAAAACAGACTTTACTTAAAATGAATTAATTTTTAGCTGTATCGAGGCAAAAAAGTAAAGCACAGCCATGTTACGATACATCTCTGCTTTTGCCAGACAATATCCTGAACCTTTAAAAAGCAATTCTATTTGATACCACCAAAACTGACCGCTCCCAACAGCTGGCGCGCGGGCTTTTCGACCTGTTGAACAAGGTTGACGGCGTAAAAAACAGCAAAAACCGACCGGAAAAACTGATGCGCGACAGAGCCTGCACCTACCTGAAACAATTGGTCGACGAAATTCGTGCCTATGGCAAGTACGCCTTCTGGAACGATGAGGAGAAACAAAAGAGGTATTCGAGTGAGTATCAAAGAAAGGTTTACAAGAAATACACTGAGGCAAAAGCAAGTGAAAAAATGCCAAAACCACTACAATAGTTGACTTATTTACCAATAGGAGTACTTTTTTACCAATAGGAGTTAATTTTTGCCAATAGATTAGAATTGCCAAGCAATAGAATATAATTTATTCCAATAGGAATAGTAATTATCACAATAGACATATAAAATTAGCAATAGACATATAAAGAATGCCGATAGCAATACCAATTCAAGCAACTGGAATCATTTTTTTTAATTACTGAAAACAATTAAATACCCATAGCTCCGGCGGCATTGTCCAATTCTATTTTATCCTTTATTTAGAACTATTCTCAGAATCTAAAATAAGTCTTCTAAATAATGTTTTGTTAATTTTAAAAAACGAAAGAATAAAACACTTTTACGTTATGCGGCATGTTAAAAAACCAGACTACCTATGAAAATAGAAACTATAAGAATTGAAAATTTTAGGGCATTTAAGGACGAAACTATCCAAATTGACGACTATACAACTTTTGTTGGTCCAAATGGAGTTGGAAAATCGACTGTATTTCATGCCTTAAATCTTTTTTTTCGTCAAAGCAAAGACAGTCAAACAGATTTAATAAAGTTATCAGCAAGTGACTTTCACCATTTTAATATTAAAGATGATATTAAAGTCACAGTTACTTTTCATGAATTATCGGACGAGGCAAAAGAAGATTTATCAGATTACGTACGTCAAGAAAAATTAATAGTAACTGCAATAGCAAAATATGACCCTGCTACTGAAAAAGCGGAGGTTAGACAGTTCGGAAATAGAATTGGAATGGAAGAATTTAGAAAATTCTTCGAGGCTGATAAAAATGGAGCTAAAGCTCCCGAACTTAAAGAAATTTTCAAATCATTTAAAGACAAATATGATGCTCTGAGTCCTGCAAATTCAAAGGCTGACATGATAGCCTCAATGCATGAATTTGAGGCAAAAAATCCAGATATGTGTGTTTTGATACCAAGTGAAGACCAATTTTATGGTGTCTCAAGAGGAGTAAATAAGTTAGAACAACATATCCAATGGATTTTTGTACCAGCAATAAAAGATGCAACAGAAGAAAGTGAAGAGTCTAATAAGTCTGCTCTGGGACAGCTTCTTGCTCGGACAGTAAGGTCAAAAGTTTCATTTGATGAAAAGATTAGAGAATTAAGAATCAATGCCAGAGCAGAATATCAAAAACTACTAGATGCTGAACAAAAAACATTAGATGATATTTCAACATCATTACAAAAAAGACTTTCTAATTGGGCTCATCCTAATATTACAGCATCTGTACAATGGAAACAAGACCCTGATAAGTCAATAAAGATTGAAGAACCTTTGGCTGGATTAAAAGTGGGAGAAAGAGGATTCGAGGGGGAGTTATCAAGATTTGGACACGGTTTACAAAGGTCTTACATGCTTGCCTTACTTCAAGAACTATCATCATTTGAATCAGAAAATATTCCGACTTTAATAATGGGAATTGAAGAACCTGAGTTATTTCAACATCCACCACAAGCAAGATATTTAGCGGAAACACTTTTAGACTTGACGCAATCAAATTCTCAAATAATAATATGTACACATAATCCTCTTTTTATTCCTGGTGACAATTTCAATAAAATAAGACTTGTAAAAGAGGTTGGTAATCCAAGTGAAACTAAGATAAATCAACTCGCTTATGATGAATTAGCGCAGAAACTTCATGAAGTTGGAGAAAAATTAGTAAGTGAAAGCGGAATGGTGGCAAAATTATATCCTTCATTAAATCCCGTTGTCAATGAGATGTTTTTTTGTAAAAAATTGATACTTGTTGAAGGACATGAAGATATTGCTCATATTACTTCCTACTTGATTTTGACAGATAGAATTTTGGATTTTAGGAGAAACGGTTGTCACATAGTTCCAGTTGAAGGTAAAAGTAAATTAATAAAACCTTTAGCCATGGCAAAAATGCTAGGCATACCGACAATGGTAATCTATGATAGTGATACGAATAAAGAAAATCCAAATGAGGTTAGTCAGCATAAAAAGGAAAACAAAGCTTTATTAACAATATCAGGTTATTCCGAGGAAAATGAGTGGTTAGCCGACCATATTATAAAAAAAGACTTGACTGCTTGGCAAACAAATTTGACGAATGAAATAGCAAATGAACTAGGTGCTGACTTAAAGCAATTTGAAGATAAATCAGCGGCTTTTTATGGCAACGCAGGGAATCTAAAAAAGAATCCTCTGGCAATTGCCAAGACTTTGGAATTAGCTTGGGAAAGTGGACTAAAATCTAAATTATTGATTGATTTGACAGAAAGAATTTCAACTTTTCTTAATGAATAAAACACGACCGCATAACAAATTGTAAATTGCATTGCGGGGTTTGTGGTGTGTCGTACGCTGGATTCTCGCAACATCGTTCCGTCCTGCCGGACAGGAACGAGCTCCGAAATCCGCAACGACAACTTACAAGTGACCGTTATGGGCAATAAACTAACAAACAATGAAAGTATATAAATATAGAGGTATAGGCGAGTTTACAAGAGATCTTGGTTCACTTGATAGAAACGAAATTTATGCCCCTCTTTTTAAGGATTTGAATGATCCTTTTGAGGGACTTTTTAAGGATGAGTTAGCAAAATTTATTGAAGACAAAAAAAAAAGAATAGATCAGTTTCCGATTAGTATGACTGAACTCTATACTAAAATTAAAGATTCTAAAGATTCCCTCGGAATTTACTCTTTATCAAAAAACTACTGCAATGAATTAATGTGGGCTCATTATGCAGATTCGTATCAAGGCTTTTGCATAGAATACGAATTAGAAAAGCTAAAAACCAATTACTTAATACCAAAGACTGTAAATGAGCTCACTGTTAAATATACTCCTAAACCTCAATCATTAACTTATAAAGATGCGGGTGAGAGCTCTGGATTACAAAAATTATTTGCAACAAAATCAATTCCTTGGGAATACGAAAAAGAAATTAGGTTAATATTTGATACTTCAGGTACTAAATCTTACCCTTTATCTGCATTAACTGGGATTTATTTCGGCTCAGAGCTTTTGCCAGAGAATAAAGAAAAATTAATTAATACTCTTGAAGGTAGAGATGTGAGATTCTATGAGATTAATCGGAAGGATAATTCTTACAAATTAGAACGTAAATTAATACATGAAAACAAGCGAAAGTTAGAATTCAAATTAGATAATGATATTTTTGAAATATTAGGAACAAACCATAAACCTAATGTTGAAAATTTCAACTTATTATATAAAGGGACAGACATATCTATTGAAGGATTAACAAATTTCATTTCAGATTTTCGAAAAGAATATGTGACAATTAATGGTAACATTAAAATATTTAACGACACATCCATATTACCATTATTAAATAAATATCCTTTAACAACTCTTGAAGAACGAATGTTTGCTACTCATTGTATTGCAGAAAGTTGTTTTGGTTCAGAACAAGATATTGTTTTATATCCTTATAAATAAAAAGTTTAAAGCCCATAACAAAAACTAAATTTCATGGGCGGTGATGCGCAGTTTGAGAGTTAGTTCAATTAACAAACATCAGCAAGCCACTTAGATTTGGTTTGCTAAAAAATATAAACAAATTTATGCGGCTTGCTTTCGTGCAGTTTGAAAGGGAAATTCTTCGAACAAGACCGTTATCAGTAATTTTCCTTCCAGAATGTAACTTTAACTAATTGCTTAAGGCCTATTTACATGAATAATTCAAAAAGAAATCTTTGGGTAGACTACTTACGATCAGCCATTACTGTCTTGGTAGTAGCACATCATTCTTCATTAGCTTACACGACATTTGCAAGGTTTGATAACAATGTTTATATAAACTCTACACATCCTATAGTCGATTCAAAACGATGGATAGGACTTGATATATTCCAGAATTTTAATGATGTTTTTTTTATGTCGCTTATGTTTTTAATAGGGGGATTATTTCTTATGAAAAGTATCAATAAAAAAGGCGTGTTTAATTTTATAAGAGATCGATTTTACCGACTTTTTATTCCTTTCCTATTCTTAGGAACTTTTTTTATGGTAATTGCTTATTTTCCTCCTTATCATGTTGTATATAACAATTTTAATATTGTTGCTCACATAAAAGATTTTTTTGTAATAGAAAAATGGCCAGCTGGCCCACCTTGGTTTATTTGGGTACTATTCCTTTTTAATTTGCTGTTTGCATTATTTCTTTCGCAATTTAATAAAGCAAGCGAAAAAATAGGGAAGCGACTGTCAGACTTAAAAAATAAACCGCTTACTTTCTTTGGTTTACTATTCAGTATCTCCTGGATACTCTATGTGCCAATAGCACACATAATGGGAGCAGGTGATTGGACAGGAATAGGCCCTTTTGATTTTCAGATAAGCAGAATACTTCTGTATTTTGGGTATTTTACATTTGGAATTCTGATTGGGAATACGGATTTTAATAATGAATTATTTTCAGCAAAATCAGTTATTGTAAAAAAATGGTGGCTTTGGCTTTCACTTTCGTTAGCTGCTTATTTTGTTCTAACAATAATTGGAGAACCATTAACACAATTAGTTAAAGAAAAAAAGATAGAAGAAATCAATGCGTATATGATTTATTATACAGTTTATGTAGCTTCATGTACATTAAGCAGTGTCGCTTTCATTACTGTTTTTGTTAGATTTATTCATACTGAAAAAAAGTGGTGGAACTCATTATCTGAAAATGCCTATTTGATTTATATAGTTCATTTTATTTTTGTTCTCTGGAGTCAGTTTTTATTAATGAAATTCAATATCCCTGCTTTTGTTAAATTTTTATTAAGCTTTACGGTTTCACTCTCACTGAGCTGGCTCGTAAGTAAATGGCTTCGAAAGGTGAAGGTTGTAAAGAAATATTTATAATCGGATAATGGGGAAATAACGAATAAAAAACTACTGCTAGTCAAGTAAGTCAGGGGAATTTGACTTCGTCGATTTTCAATTCACCCCTAACTTCTCACAGAACCGTGCGTGAATCTCTCAATGTGTATAATTACTAAGGGTTTCAGAGGTTTTCGAATGTTTTCATCCGCATCAATTTTCAGTGGTAGCCTGATACCTTACAAAATCATACACTCAACGTCTCCCTTGTAGATCATGAATCGAAGCCTTTACAAACTATTTTAAATCAACAAACTATTTAAAATGAAGAAATTACTGATCCTGTTTTCTTTCTCAAGCCTACTGTTGTTTGCCTGCAGTACCAGTGAAACAAGCAAAACCGAAGTTATTACTTTAAGCAAAACATCTGAGAGCTGGAATGGCACTCCCCTTCCAAAATATCCCGATGGCACTGCAGAAGTAACTATTTTAAAAATAACGATCCCACCCAAAACAAAGCTGGAGCTGCATAAACATCCTGAAATTAACGCAGGTGTTCTATTAAAAGGGGAATTAACTGTAATTAGTGAAACCAACGACACGCTTCACCTTAAGGCTGGTGAATCTATTGTTGAATTAGTAAACCAATGGCATTACGGGAAAAACGAGGGCACTGTACCAGCCGAGATCATTGTTTTTTATGCAGGAATTAAAGGCACACCAATCACTATTGGCAAGCACGAAGAGGAATAAAATTATGGCTGAAGAAAAATCGTGTGCATAGTAAAAATTAAACTGAACCATCAAATTTCACATGAAAACACCAACAAGCAAATTAAAACAGTACTCCTTCCCTATTTAAATTCTTTATTTATTTGCCATCACAAGCTTACTGCAATAAAATAACATTTATTTTTGCTTGCTTTGTTTCTGTGCACATGATTAAGGCAACACAATTGGGACGCCTAACAAAGCGACGTAACACACCAACAGATCAACTGCACTGTTTTATTTAACATACCTTAATCAATAAAATATTTATGAAGATAAAAATTGATAAATTTGTTCTGTCTATTATAGCAGTAATCAGCATAGCTTATATTTTTCCAGATTGGGGAACACATGAAAGTAAGATTCCTATCGACACAATTAGTGCAATCGGAATTTCACTTATCTTCTTTTTTTACGGACTTAAATTGAGTCCCACAAAACTAAAAGAAGGAATCAAAAACTGGAAACTGCATCTTCTGATACAATCATCCACTTTTTTGATATTTCCCTTACTGATTTTAGTATTTCGGCCATTCATTCAAAATGAAGAACAAAAAATCATCTGGTTGGCGTTTTTTTTCCTGGCAGCACTTCCATCAACCGTATCATCATCTGTAGTAATGGTTTCTATCGCAAAGGGTAATATTCCTGCCGCTATTTTTAATGCCAGTATATCCGGAATTATTGGTGTTGTTATTACCCCCTTGTGGATGGGGTTATTTGTTCAGAGTGCCCAAACAGATTTTAATTTTACCGATATCTATCTAAAACTCATTGTTCAAATAATTTTACCGGTAATAATGGGAGTTCTTTTACAACGCTTTTTTGGAGAATTTGCGCAAAAACACAATAAGCATTTAACATTATTCGATAAATCTATTATTCTACTGATCATCTACAAAAGTTTTGCTGCATCGTTTGAGGAGAATATATTTAGTTCGGTGTCTATTTGGGATTTACTTCTGCTCGTTATTGCCGTTTTGCTATTGTTTTGTTTGATGTTCTTTTTTACAGGATTCCTATCTAAAGAAATGGAATTCAATACCGAAGATCAAATTACAGCCCAGTTTTGTGGAACAAAAAAATCATTGGTACACGGAACGGTATTTTCTAAAATAATATTTGGAAACATAGCTTCCATCGGCATTATCCTTTTGCCTCTTATGTTGTTTCATGCTTTACAATTATTAATAATTAGTATCGTGGCATCAAAAATGAGCGTTAATTACAAATCTGTCTCCATCACTGCATAGCTTTTTACTTTGCTGACAGCATCAGCAAGGCTTAATTCGACGGACTGGCTTCTAAATAATTCTCATTTAAGTAGAAGCAATACCAACAGACTCTATTCAACGAATCACTTTCATGTTTTGTAAAAGCATACAAACGAAATAAGAAAAATGGAAAATATTATCACACTTAATCAAGCAAATATTGACAAGGAACATATTTGTTGTGCAATCTCAGACAAGAAATGCAAGGACAGTTACGAATTTAAAAAAAACTGGCTGAAAAAGGAATTCGACAACGAATATGTATTCCGAAGAATTGATGCAAGAGCGAAAGTCTTTATTGAGTATGGCCCCGCCGAAAAAGGATGGGTTCCCATTGAAGCTGCAAATTATTTGTTGGTAAACTGTTTTTGGGTTTCGGGTCAATACAAAGGTAAGGGTTACGGAAAAGAATTAGTAAGACTCGCCCTTAAAGATGCTGAATCACAAGGTAAAAACGGTCTGGTTACAGTTGTTGGAACGAAAAAATTTCATTTTATGAGCGATACAAAATGGCTCTTAAAACAAGGATTTGAAACTATTGAGGAGCTGCCTTCCGGATTTAGTTTATTGGTGAAAAAAATAAACCCCAGGGCTGACAATCCAAAATTTAAAGATTCTGTAAAAAGCAACAACATAATTGATAAAAATGGATTAGTAGTTTACTATTCAAATCGTTGTCCGTTCTCAGAGTATCACGTAAGAAATTCGATGGTTGAAACAGCAAATAAAAGAAACTTGCCGTTACAAATTATTAAACTGGACAGCATGGAACTGGCGCAAACTGCACCAACGCCCGCAACAATTTTCAGTCTGTTTTACAATGGGAAATTTATAACCACCGATATCAGTGTTTGTATGGACAGCCGATTTGACAAAGTGATGGAAAAGAATAATACCAACATCTAAACATGTCTTATAAAATGCTTCTTTTCAGCTATATCTTCGTTAAAAAAGATGCATCGTAACATGGCTGTGCTTTACTTTTTTGCCTCGATACAGCTAAAAATTAATTCATTCTTAAAGTCTGTTTTGAAATTAAATTGGTATAAATAAGACACAAGGAGGAAATGAGCAATATCTAAGCATCAGCTGTTCGCAACTAAAGATTTTTCGACAAGCTCAAAATGAAAACGACAGTAAACTATTCAAACAGTTTTATGAAATAATCTCATTGACACACTTCTGGATTGTGTTTGCATTCTCAGAATTCGTAAGTCCTAATCAGCACCTCATCAAGGCTCTCTCCTCTCATTTCATCCAAAAGTGCCGTTTCCTTCTCAAAATTTTTCCATTGTTTTGAGAGATTATCACTTAGCATATAGGCTTCGCATTCTTTAAATTGGCGAATCACCGCTTGGGGAATCTGCTTTTTGGCTGCCCACTGGTAAAATTGATGAAAGGTTGCAACAACCATTTGTTTGCTGCTTTCGGGCAGTGCTTTTGTATTGTAATGCAAGGGGCGGTCGAGCATGTTAATGTAAAGACCATCGGGTTCTATAATCTGCTCCAGCAGGCAAATTTGGTACAAATCAGGCAAATTCAAAATGGAAAAGACAGAAATGGTTGGGGCAATTAAGAAGCGAATGTTTTTGTAAGTACGAATTTGATCTCTGTTCGCCAAAAACCGCTCCCAATTGAGTCCTTTTCGGATGTATTCCCCCAATTTGCCATGCGCATCAATACTGGCCAATATTTCTACTTTCGTAAAATGTTTCCAGTAATCCAATACATTGTACTCTCCCATTTGTAAAACAGAAAAGTTGGTGTTGTAGCGCAAATAGATTTGTGTGGCTTTATTTTTCACCAGCCAATCGAGCAAAAGGTAATGTTCTTTGGTAACCAAAGGCTCGCCACCTGCAAAGTAAATTTCTTTGGCCTGCAGCAAAGCTTCACCTGTTTCTGCAATAAAAGCATCAAAGTCCTGAATGTTCTGTAATACAGCCTTCTCTCCTAAATTACGTTTCAACTGTTTGGCTTCGGGAAACCATCCTGAACTGGCACCATGCCAACAGGTGCGACAAGCAAAGTTACAGGCATTCGAAAAGCGGATATCGAAAGTAAAAGGCAAATTCATTTTCTGTTCCTGATAGTCGGCACCAAATTTTTCGTGTGTCTCCTGACGGATGCTTTTCCCTCCAGCTTCCTCTAAGCGGTAACAAACTGCACAGCGGGAATCTTTCTCTCCTTTCGCAAATCTGGCTCTTAATTCGTTTATGGCATCACCATTCCATATTTCGGTAAAAGACCGGGTATTGCAATCTCCGTAAGGAATATTGGCAACACAACAGGCTTTTACACGCCCGGCATTTCCTACATGATAATGTATCCAGGGCATCAGGCAGTATGGTTTTTTGTTTGTCATTTAACAAAGATAGGAATTGAATTATGAGTTAGGAATTAATAATTATGAAATAGCATAAACTATACACCTTGTTTTTCTCTGTGTACCTCAGTGATCTCTGTGATTCACGTATTATTCCTAACCAACACTCAGAATATGGTTTCTTAATTGAATTATGAGTTATGAATCAATAATTATGAAATAGCATAAACTATACACCTTGTTTTTCTCTGTGCCTCTGTGGTTCAATTATTCCCCCCTCTTAGAATATTTCAATTTTAGCCTTTGTGTCACTTTGTGAATAACTTCTTTTTCCTTTGTGGTTAAAATTCTTTACGCTTCACCGATTATTTTACACCACAGAGACACGGAGTCCGACACAGTCTTAGGATAGGATATTTTTTGTGAATTTGATGTTGTAAATTAATAATTATCAAATAACACAAGCAATACAACCCTTTTTCTCTGTGCCTCTGTGGTATAATTATTTTTTCCGTTGTGCCACTTTGTGAATGCCTTCGGTTTTCTTTGTGGTTAAACTTCTTACGCTTCACCGATTATTTTACACCACAGAGACACGGAGTCCAACACAGTCTTAGGATAGGATCTTTTTTTGTGAATTTGATGTTGTAAATTAATAATTATCAAATAATAAAAGCAATACAACCCTTTTTCTCTGTGCCTCTGTGGTATAATTATTTTTTCCTTTGTGCCACTTGGTGAATGCCTTCGGTTTTCTTTGTGGTTAAAATTCTTTACGCTTTACCGATTATTTTACACCACAGAGGCACGGAGTCCGACACAGTCTTAGGATAGGATCTTTTTTTGTGAATTTGATGTTGTAAATTAATAATTATCAAATAACACAAGCAATACACCCCTTTTCTCTGTACATCTGTGGTTCAATTATTTTTTCCTTTGTGTCACTTTGAGAATGCCTTCGGTTTTCTTTGTGGTTAAACTTCTTTACGCAAAAAAAAGAGACACGATACATCGCGCCTCTTCAATTATTTATTGATCATTACCTATTGTATTAATCCGCCATTAAAACAGACAGTGCAATGCAATAGTATTTTGATTTTTCACTTTCGCTTCGCGACATCACCACAACCGGTTTTGTTGTTCCCTGAATTAAACCAGCCAACTCACCACCAGCAAACAGCATTAGTCCTTTATAGAACGAGTTACAAGCTTCCAATGATGGAAATACCAGACAATCAGCCTCACCCTTAATTGGTGTTGCAATTCCTTTGATCTCTACAGAAGCAGGATCGCAAGCCAAAAACACATCCAATGGTCCATCAACTATGCAATCTTTTATCTGACCCCGATCGGCCATTTTGCAAATAATGGTATCATCAATACTTGACGGAAATGCTGTATTTGGTTTCTCTGTTGCCGATATCAAGGCCACTTTTGGTTTTTCAATCCCAAACTTTCGAGCCATTTTTACCGAATAGTTCACCATAGCAATTTTCTGGTTCAGATCAGGAAAAGGCAATACTGCCGTATCTGAAACAAACAAAAGTTTGTCGTACTTAGGTAAGTCCAGTGCACAAACGTAGCTCATTACTGCTTTTGACGGCAACAAACCATGCTCTTTGTTTAAGACTGCTTTCAGAAATTTATCGGTACCTACCAAACCTTTCATCACTACATCTACCTCATCGGCACGTGCCATACGAACGGCCTCTGAAGTTGCCGCAACATCATTGGGAATATGAACAATCGTGAATACATCAGGATTAATTCCTTCCTCTTTGGCTTTATTTCTTATTTCAGCTTCATCGCCAATCATAACAGCCTCTACAAACCCTTCTGATATGGCCTTGGCAATTGCGCCAATGGTATTTGGATCCTGAGCATATGCAACAGCAATTTTCTTTTTCTTTCCGCTTTCGCGAAGGTATTCGACCATTTGATCGAGAGAACGTATTGGGGACATAAACTTTTAGTTATTAGTAGTTAGTCACTAGTATATAACAAATGATACAATCAGAACAAAACGCAGTACTTGTTACTTGTCTCTTAACACCTGACACCTGTAACTTATTTTGAAGCCACCAAAGCTGCCAAAGCGATAGAATACAATTTGGTTTTGACACTATCGCCGCGAGAAGAAAGAATTGCCGGACATTTGGCACCAACAACCATAGCTCCCAGCTCAGCATTTGCCAATTTGGTATTCACCTTGTAAAATACATTACCTGCTTCAATATTTGGAAATACCATACAATCGGCATCACCTGCAACCATCGAATCTAATTTCTTAATCTCTGCAGATTCTTTATCAATAGCAACATCAATTGCCAAAGGGCCGTCAACATAAGCATTTTTAATTTGACCGCGATCTGCCATTTTCGAAATGATGGCTGCATCGACACATGCCTGCATTTTTGGCAAAACCTGTTCCGAAGCTGCTATTAAGGCAACCTTAGGTTTCTCGATACCCAAAGCACGTGCAACATTTATAACATAGTTTGTGATGGCAATCTTCTGATCTAAATCGGGCTGAGGAATAACAGCCACATCACTTACTACCATTAATTTGTAGTAATTCGGATTCTCCATAACAGTAACATGACTTAAAACTGCTTTCGGAGGCATTAGTCCGGTTTCTTTATTTAAAATTGCCTTCATGTACTTATCTGTACTAACAAGGCCTTTCATTATCATATCACCTTCTCCGTTATTGATCAACTCCACTGCTTTTTGGGCTGCCTTCAATTCATCCGGTTCGTGAATAACAGTAAACCTAGCGATGTCAAAATTGTGTTCCGCACAAGTTTTCTCAATAGTTTCCCTGTCGCCAACCAATGTTGCATCAATAATACCATGCTGCACTGCATCATTTACAGCTCCAATAGTATGAGAATCGTTTGCATAAGCCGCTACCAAACGCTTCTTTTCGCGGTTTTTAAGAACATCAATGATTTGATCTAAACGTGTAATCATTTTCAATATTTTTTTTTTAGTGAATGTGTTTCAGGAAATTAAATCCTTATTGTTTAAGTTGTAAGGCAAAAATAGAAAATAATTACGAATTGCATTGAAAACAGACGCCAAAACCTACAAATATTATCTTTTACAGTGATTATTATTGCAGATTGAAATTTTATAGGCACACATGAAAGAATTTCTTGGATTTCAGTTATTTTATTTTGGGAATTGAGAAAAAGAAACTTGTCCCTTTATCTTTTACGCTTTCCGCCCAAATTTCACCTCCATTCAATTCTACAAATTCTTTGCAGAGCATTAGTCCAAATCCTGTACCAGATTCATTTGCAGTACCTTCGCTGGTAAATACTGTATCAATTTTAAAGAGTTGTTCCAATTGCTTTTCCGTCATTCCAATTCCCTGATCAGAAACCTTAATCACAACAAAACCATTTGTCCGATTCAAACTTAATGCAATTGTTTGACCAGAAAATGAAAATTTAATTGCATTTGACATTAGATTCCGAATCACAGTATCTATCATCGCTTTGTCTGCTTTCACATTTACATGATCAAATTCACCTTTTACCTCAAGCCCTTTTAACAATCCCAAACTCTTATGAATACTCAGGTTCTTTTCCAAAAGAGATTTCAAATCAAACTCTTCCACATTTAATTTAAAATTTCCCTTCTGAACATTGGCCCATTCCAATAAACTTTCCAAAAGCTTAAATGTATCATCAGAACTTCTGTATATGGTCTCGATCAGCTCATTTTTTTCTTCTTCCGTCAAAATATCAGAATCCTTAATCAGAATTCTTGAAAACCCGCGAATGGCATTAAACGGATTCCTTAGATCGTGAGCAATTATCGATAGAAATTTATCTTTTGCAATATTCGCTGTCGATAAATTCTCATTTGCATTTTGCAACTGACTTGTTCTGTCAGAGACAATCTTCTCGAGTGCTAACAAATTCTTTTTTGTTCTTCTTTTACTGTATTCATTCGTTAAATATATCAGAAATGATACGATTAAAATTTCCGTGAGAATAGTATACCAACTTAAATACCATACCTGTTTAACTACAAGTGTAATTATACGATGTTCGCTCCAGGTATAATTTCCTTCATGTTTTCCACGAACACAAATTTTATACCTCCCAGCTTCTAAATCGGATAGTAAAATCTGATTTTTTGCAGACAGCTCTTTCCATTCAAGTTTTTTTTGAGAGGCATTAATTGTACAATATTGAAATTTATTTTGTTTCTGCGGATAAATGCTGGCTGCAACATCCAATAATAACATGGAGTTTGCCCTCATCGAAACAGAATTATTTTGAAGAATAAGCTCCCCTTCGTTATCTGCTGCATATACTAATGGCATTGGAGTTGGCAGAATAGAATCTGATACCGATGCAAAAGCAATACCATTAGAAGTTCCTACCCATAAATAATTCTTCGAATCAACCAGTAAACTTCGGTTTATAAATGTTTTTGAAGGCAAGCCCTGCTCCTGTGTAAACAAGGAAATATCTGCTTTTTGCTTACGAACTACTCCTTTACTTGTTGTCAGCCATATTGAATTTTGTTTGTCAATTGCAACAGAATTAACTTCACTATTTGACATTTCTCCTAAGTCAACTCTCTCAACAAGATTTTCGGTGTATTTTAACAACCCCTCCGAAGTGCCCATATACAACATATCCTTATTCATCTCAAGATCTATCACCCAAAAATCTTCGCCTATTGCAAATGAAATTGGTTTGCTGATATTAATAATCGAATCTTTGGCAAGATCATATTTAAACAAATAAGAGTGCTTAAACTCCCCGCCTATATAAAGATTCTTTTTTGAATCTAAACAGATATCCTGTACTATGCGCTTCCCCCGAAATGAATCAAGATAACTCTTCACCTTACCTGTCGTTAAATCAACCTCAAATAATTCTTTGTTGGCAACTACCCAAGCAATTTGTTCCGAAGGAATCTGAATACTGGTAACTGCCTGATTTGAAACGGCTATATCCAAAAGTAAATCTTCGCCTTTAAAAACATATAAGCGACCTTGCTCAGTGCCTATTAGTTTTAAATCTCCCGAACACTTAAAAACATGAAGCGATCCCTCAAAATTAACCGGCAGCCTTTCAATGCCTTTTTTATCATCCACCTTGAAAAGGCTCATTGTACCGGCAAAATTTACATTCCCATCATCAGATAGATCAATAGATGCAATATATTCCGAATTCGAAGATTGAAATTGATATGAAAAGAACTTCTTTTCCATAAGTACTGCTCCGGAATTTGTGGATGCCCAATACTTTCCAAAATCATCCAAAAAGATATCATTAACCGTAAAATAAGGGAAGCCACCAACATTGGATACAGAATACTTATCTGCGATATCAAGCTCTGCCAGTCCTTGAAACCATGTTCCAATTAATATTTTATTATCCGAAATCCTTTCGAAACAAGATGCCATTATATTCTCTGTAATTACATCTTCCCTAATTACTTTGGCCTGTGAATCAAATACTATCTTAATAATACCTTCAGAGGTACCCAGTAAAAATTCATTGGCTCCGATTTTAAAAGAAGAATGAATGATTAGATTCAGATTAAAATCTGAATCGGTAAATGTATTGTTTTGAGAATCAAAATTATAAAACCATCCCTTTTGAGACACTACAATCAAATTTCCATTGTCGCACTCCAGAAACTGAAAAGATCTGATATAAGATGAGGTCAGGTTTTTTTCATCCATCCTGAATTTTTCAACAGTATCTCCCTTATATCTGTAAATATGATTATAATCTGTAATCCATAAATCATTTTTCTGATCCTCAAACAAATGCTTTGGGTATTTGGGTTTAGATGGATCGGTATTGCACTCAATAAACAATTTCAGCTCTGCTTTTTCCAATGATCCTTTAATTTTATAAACAGCATCATCGGAAACAGCCAAAAGTTCTCCACTCTTCCTTTTGAACAATTCTTTAAAATAGTTCGATTTCCCTTCTGGTAAAATGAGTGGTACAAAATGATCATTATGCAGGAATAATACTCCATCATCGGTGGCAAAATAGTATACACCCAAAGAATCCTGCTGGGAGGATTTTACCAATTCTTCATTGAGTTTATTCTCCTTGTTGTATTGATAAAATCTAAAATTCGTTCTCTGCCCTTCTGAAGAAAATGAATTTGAGATCAACAATAAAATAAGAAAAAATTGAACTGATAAAGTAGATGTTCTAATCATAGAATTCAGTTTGAGCTGCACAAATCATATTTAGCAGATGAATACTAGTGTCTTAACGATAATTCTGATCTTTTGTTTCAAAAAAAATATAACCTATTTATTTTTTTGTCTGATATATGGATGAGAATTTTAGACCTGCCCGTTTTGCAAATAAAAAAAAGCCCTGTCTTTCGACAGAGCTTTACTATATTATTATTCACCGAATTAATTCAATGCACTTACAATACGCTGAGTATCTGAAGCAATAACCAATTCTTCGTTTGTTGTAATAACCATGGCTTTCACCTTAGATCCTTCTTTAGAGATGATTGCATCTTTACCACGCAAACCATCATTCTTTTCTAAATCAAAATCAAGACCCAGGTAAGCAAAATCTCCGGCAATTTTTGCACGGGAAATTGAATCATTCTCTCCAATTCCACCAGTAAAGATTACCAAATCAACACCTCCCATTGATGCAGTATATGAACCTACAAAACGCTTCACGCGATAAGCAAACATATCCAAAGCCAATTGAGCTCTTTTATTTCCTCCTTCGGCAGCAACTTCCAAATCTCTCATATCCGAAGAAATACCTGAAATTCCAGCCAATCCACTTTGCTTATTTATCAATTTGTTTGTTTCATCAATCGACAAATTTTTCTTTTCTGCAATATAAAGAAGTGCACCCAAATCAAGATTACCTGTACGGGTACCCATTAACAAACCTTCATTTGGAGTAAATCCCATCGAAGTTTCAACAGATTTTCCACCATCAATTGCACAAACAGATGCTCCGTTACCCAAATGACAGCTAACAATTTTCTTATCCTCAATGTTCCATCCCAAAATTTGACATGCTTTGTTAGCTACAAATTTATGACTGGTTCCGTGAAAACCATATTTACGTACACGAAGAGTTTCGTAACAATCATATGGCAATCCATACATAAATGCCTCTGGTGGAAGCGTTTGGTGAAAAGATGTATCAAAAACAGCAACCTGAGGAATACCGGGAAGTAATTTTTCCATAGAAAGAATTCCTTCTAAATTAGCTGGATTATGAAGTGGTGCCAATTCACAACACGACGCTATTAATTCTTTTGCCTTCGCATCAATAAGCGCACTATCTTTAAAATACTCACCACCATGAGCTACACGATGACCAGCAGCATCTATTTCTTTAATACTTGAGATAACACCATGTTCAGGGTGAACCAATGCTTTTAGTACAAGGTCGATTGCTACTCCATGATTTGGAATATCCTGAACCGACTCGAACTTCTTCTTCCCCTCTGGTTTGTGAGAAATAACGCCTTCTTTAAGACCAATTCTCTCTACAAGACCTTTTGCCAACAAAGTGGCTTCTTCACCCATACTCAATAACTGATATTTTAAGGAAGAACTACCACAATTAAAAACTAGAACGTTCATCAGAATTTTGTTTTATATTTTGTTTGATATTTGATTTATTATAATCCTGCAGCCTGATTCGCCGTTATAGCAACCAAGTTTACTATATCGCTGACAGAACAACCTCTTGACAAGTCGTTAATTGGAGCGGCCATTCCTTGTAGGATAGGACCTACAGCCTCTGCTCCTGCCAAACGCTGAACCAATTTATAAGCAATATTTCCAACTTCCAGAGTAGGGAAAACCAAAACATTAGCTCTTCCGGCAACTGCGCTGTTTGGAGCTTTCTGAGCACCGATTGCTTCTACAATAGCTGCATCAGCCTGCAATTCTCCATCAATTTGAAATTCCGGTGCCATTTCTTTTGCCAAACGAGTTGCTTCAACTACTTTATCAACCATTTCGTGTTTACCAGATCCCATAGTAGAGAAACTTAACATGGCTACACGAGGTTCCATTTTAGCAATTGCTTTTGTGGTTTTTGCAGTTGCTACGGCAATTTCAGCCAATTCACTTGCTGTAGGATTAGGATGAACTGCACAATCTGCAAATACCATCATTCCATTATCACCAAATGTTTTATCTTTTAAAATCATTATAAAAGCACCTGATACCACAGAAATACCCGGCATTGTTTTTATAATCTGAAATGCAGGACGTAATACATCACCGGTAGCATTTAAAGCACCTGCAACTTCGCCGTCTGCATCACCGGCTTTAATCATTAAGGTTGCCAAATACAATGGATCCTGAACCAAAACCATGGCTTTTTCCATTGTCATTCCTTTACTCTTTCTCAATTCAACTAAAATTTCAGCATAAGCCTCCATTTTGTCATGTTTTTTTGGATCAACAATTATCGCTTCACCGATATTTTTCAAATTTAAGCGAGTCGCCTCAGAAGCAATTTCATCAGGGTTTCCAATTAGAATGATCTTAGCGATTTTTTCACTTAATAGGATGTCAGTAGCTTGTAAAGTTCTCTCCTCTGTTCCTTCAGGTAATACAATTGTTTTACCACTTAAACGCGCATTTTCCTTAATTCTCTGCAATAAGTCCATTGATGTTCAGTATTTTAATCAGTTTTGTAATCTCGACTTTACAAAAGTATGAATAAAATGCAAACTTTAGATTCCTAAATCAAAAATATTTTAAAGTTTTTAATTAATTTTTTTAATAAATATTCATTCTCAATAAGCCGGCATTTTAAAATAAAAATGTAATTTCAGTTTTGAAGAATCTAACACTACAATTACACCAACACTATGGAATATACGAAGCAAACTGCACTATTTGAGGAACTTAATGCAAAAATGGATGGCGAACTTTTTCGTGACATGACTACACGTCTTATTTATGCAACAGATGCTTCTGCTTATAAGGTTCTTCCCCTGGCAGTTTGTTATCCTAAGACAGAAAATGACTTACAACACTTAATTCGGTTTGCATCTGATGAAAATTTAGCACTCATCCCGAGAGCCGCAGGAACATCTTTGGCAGGACAGGTAGTTGGTGATGGAATTGTGGTTGATCTATCAAAACACTTCACTAAAATTATTGAAGTCAACAAAGAGGAAGCATGGGTTCGCGTTCAGCCCGGCGTAATACTCGATGAATTAAACATGTATTTGAAAGATTACGGTTTGTTCTTTGGTCCGGAAACCTCAACAAGCAGTCGTTGCATGCTGGGTGGAATGCTGGGAAATAATTCCTGCGGATCGCATTCAATTATCTATGGAAGTACGCGCGATCACACTATCGAAGTAACCTGTCTGCTAAGCGATGGAAGTAAAGCTCTTTTTTCTCCTTTAAGCAATGAAGAATTTGAACTTAAATGCAATGAAAACAAAGGTTTGGAATCTAAGTTGTATCAGCAAATAAAAAGTATTCTATCATCTGATGAAAATCAGGAAGCAATTGCACGAGAATATCCTGATCCAAAAATAAAAAGAAGAAACACCGGATATTCCATTGATATACTGGCGTCTTCCTCTCCTTTCAATTCAAAGGGAAATGCGTTTAATTTCAGTCAGCTTTTAGCTGGATCAGAAGGAACATTGGCTCTCACAACCGAAATAAAATTAAGCTTGGTACCGGTTCCTCCTAAGGAAAAAGCATTGATTTGCGCTCATTTTGAAAATCTGGAAGATGCAATTCAAGGCAATCTTATTGCTTTAAAATATCACCCTGGTGCTGTCGAATTAATGGACGATCAGATTCTGAAATTAACGGAAGGAAATATTACACAAGCAAAAAACCGATTCTTTTTGAAAGGAAATCCGGGTGCATTACTCATAATTGAGTTTGCCAGAGAATCAAAAAACGAAATTGATAAAATTGCCCGGGAAATGGAAGCTGAATTTAGAGAACAAAAACTGGGCTATCATTTCCCTATCGTTTCAGGAGCAGATAACATGTCGCGAGTTTGGGATTTACGTAAATCTGCTCTGGGAATTTTATCGAATATGAAAGGTGATGCCAAACCAGTTTCCTTAATTGAAGATACCTCGGTAACTCCTGAAATATTATACGATTATATTGCCGAATTTAAAGATTTGATGAAAAAGCATGAGATTCAATGTGTATTTCATGCACATATTGGAACCGGTGAAATTCACATGCGACCTGTGTTGAATTTAAAAGATTCGAAGGATCAGGAAAAATTTCATGCCATTGGTTTGGATTCTGCGAAACTGGTGAAAAAATTCAATGGATCGTTGAGTGGTGAGCATGGTGATGGAAGACTGCGTGGTGAATTTATTTCCATTATGATTGGAGAACAAAACTATCAGCTCTTGCGGGATATCAAACAATGCTGGGATCCCAACAACATCTTTAATCCCGGCAAGATTGTAGATACACCTAAAATGAATACCCATTTGCGTTATGAAGCCGATCAGAAAACGCGCGACATTCAAACTTATTTCGATTTCTCCAACGACATGGGGATTGTTCGTGCTGCAGAACGTTGCAACGGATCCGGTGATTGCAGAAACACGCATATCACCGGCAAAGGAATGTGTCCAAGCTATCAGGCCACACTGGATGAAAAGCTTACCACCAGAGCCCGCGCCAATTTATTTCGTGAATTTCTTACCGATTCGAACAAAATAAATCCATTCAATCACAAGGAATTATACGACATATTGGATTTATGCTTATCGTGTAAGGCTTGTAAATCTGAATGTCCGTCGAGCGTTGATATGGCCAAGCTAAAAGCTGAATTTTTACAACAATATTTCGATTCAAATCCAGTTCCTTTTAGAAGCAGGCTAATTGCCAACATCACAAAAATAAATCAATTGGGTAGTTATGCTCCCAGCCTGTTCAACTATGTGAATCAACATCCCACAATAGGCAAAATTGTAAAAAAGAATCTTGGTTTTGCTGAAGAAAGAAGTATTCCTAAGCTGCACAAAACAACGTTGCGAAAATGGCATTCTTCATCCCAAAAAGAATCTGCTAAAAAGAAAGTATATCTCTTTGCTGATGAATTTACAAACTACAATGATACTCCAATAGGCATCAAAACAATTCAACTGCTTGAACATCTGAATTATCAGGTTGTTATTCCAAAACACTTTGAAAGCGGCAGAACTTATCTATCGAAAGGATTGGTGAAAAAGGCTAAATTCCTGGCAATAAAAAACGTGAACCTGCTTAAAAATCTAATCACGGAAGAATATCCGCTAATTGGAATTGAACCATCAGCAATACTTACTTTTCGTGATGAGTATCCTGAGTTGGTAACTCCGGATATGATAGAAGATGCTAAAAGACTATCGAAAAACACCTTTACAATTGAAGAGTATTTGTATCAGGAAATGAAAAACGGCAGAATTAAAAAAGAACAATTTACTACAGCAAAAAAAGAAGTAAAATTCCACACACATTGTTATCAGAAAGCTTTAGCCTCATCCTTACCCATAAAAGAGATATTAAGCTTCCCCGAGAACTATAGCGCAACGGAAATTCAATCTGGCTGTTGTGGCATGGCCGGATCGTTTGGTTACGAAAAAGAGCATTACGATTTAAGTAAAAAAGTTGGTGAATTAGTGCTCCTCCCCGAGGTACGAAAAGCACCTAAAACAACACTAATAGCAGCTTCAGGCACCTCCTGCCGTCATCAAATAAAAGATGAAACAGAACGTGAAGCCCTGCATCCGGTTGAAATATTGTTTGATGCCTTAGTTTAATAGAAAACGATCTCTACTTCAAATAATTTAAAAACTCATCTGTATCAAGAACAGTTGCAAACTCTCCGTGCAAACTTGCCAATGCTGTATCGTGAATAAGCTGAGCAGAGAATTTCTCACCATTAACACCAATTTTATCAAAAGCAGCAGTTGCATCTTCAATTAAGTAAGTTTCGTAGCCAAAGTTACCAGCCATTCTTGTCGTAGTAGAAATGCAATGATCTGTGGTCAAGCCAACAATCACTAATTTAGTTATGCCTTTTTCATCAATCAGTTCTTTTAAATTTGTACCAATAAAGGCCGAATTCACATTCTTTTTAATCACAGGTTCACCCTCAATTGGTCTGGTCAATTCCAGGAATTCATTTCCAGGATTACCTTCAACAAAAGGCGAACTTGGTGTAGTAGAACAATGTTTAATGTGAAATAAAGGCAATCCTCTTTCACGCCAGACTTTCAAAATTTCAGCCGCTTTTTTTTCTGCTTCAGGATTATTTCTTTCTCCACCCCAATGCTCAATATCCTCAAATCCTTTTTGAAGATCGATTAGCAGAAGTGCTGTTTCATTTGTGATTTTCATGATTCAATCAATAGATTTTCAATTAAAACTGACCATTTATCAGTACTACTTTGCAAACAGCATTGATTCTTCAAAAATACGCAATTCATGCTCACTTGCTTCAATAAAAACATTGATCATATCTTCTTGAAAACATGAATTCACAAAATTTTGCTCCACTATTTCAATAAATGTGTTTAGATATGAATAATATTCATCACCTGAGTAAGTTGAAATAAACTTTTGATATGGATTATTTTCAGTCATTCTTGCAATTATAAAATCACAAACTGCTCCATAAATCCAAAAACAGGGTAATAAGGCTGCACATGCAACTTCATAAGGCGATTCCAATGAATGCTTTAGTAAAAAATCGGAATAATCAGCGAAAGCTTTGGATTGACTTGCTGCTTCCTGAAGTTCGTAATAACCGAGGTATTCTTCTCTTATCACAAGCTCAACTTGAAGACCATCATTTCGCAATTCTTCAAAAAACAATTGATCCTCTGCCATAGTCGCCCGCTTACTTAAATTCCCTAAAGCTTCTGCATCTTTTATAAGATACAATACATCCTGAGTTAAATAATGTGCAAAACAACTTTTTGGCAGTGAACCATCTGCTAGTTCACAAACAAATCGACATGAGGTTATTTCTTGAAATGTAGGATGAACCAGCTCCCAAACTTGCCGGATAAAAAGACCTCTTGTTTTCATTACTTCCAGTATTCGTAAAAATGATTCACAGGCCCATTCCCTTCACCAATCCGGTAATCAACCCCAGCCACAATTGCATTGTTAATGTAATTTTTAGCCAACTGTACCGCCATTTGCAAATCGAAACCACGAGCCAGAAAAGCAGCACAAGCTGATGACATTGAACACCCGGTTCCATGAGTATTTCTTGTATTTAACCGTTTGGATTTCATCGATATACTCTCCTGATTTTCAAAATCGTAAAAAACATCAATTAAATCATCATCGTCTAAGTGACCCGCTTTTAGCAAAACTGAAACCTGAAATAAATTTGCTAATTCCTTGGCGCAAGGAATAAATTCCGATTGAGATTCAATCTTTCGGCCCAATAAAATTTCAGCTTCCGGAACATTCGGTGTTATCACTCTTACTCTTGGAATCAAAAACCTTTTTAGTGTATCAACCGCCTCATCCAACAATAAAACATCACCCGATGTTGCAACCATTACTGGATCCAAAACAATATTCTTTATGCCCTTGTATTGATCCAAAACGCTGCAAACAGCAAGAATTGTATTTGAAGAATGCAACATGCCAATTTTTATGGAATCGGCACCAATATCTGAAAGAACTGATTCAATTTGCTCCTGCAAAATCTGATCTGGAACAGCATGAACATTACTCACGCCCAAGGTATTTTGAACTGTTATTGCTGTTATTGCCGTTGCAGCATAGCAACCGCAAGCCGAAATTGATTTAATGTCAGCCTGAATTCCAGCTCCTCCTCCGGAATCACTTCCGGCTATACTTAAAACTCTATTGTATGTTTTCATACATAAATTATATTTGATTTTACAGGCCACTCCTCCATTTCATAGGCACTTTTCCAAAACATCCATTCTAATTTCGACGCCATTACAAAAGCATCAATCATTTTATTTTGATTGCATATCGTAGTTCCTTTAGCCAATTCGTTGCAAATGTCAATAGCCAACTCAACCGCTTCCGAAAATTCATCTCCTCCATAAGTATCAATCCAATTTTGGTACTGATTCTCACCAGGTATCTGATTTTCCAAAATATAATCTCCAACTTTTTTGTAGATCCAAAAGCATGGCAAAATAGCAGCAACAGCCTCCTCGATCGAAGTTGTTGCCAATTGTTTATGAATATAGCAGGTATACAGCAAACAAGAAGGCGAAGCTTCTACGACTTTCTTCCTGTTTTGCAAATAAAACTGATGCAATGCCTGTTCAACAGCCACCGTATCAAGAGCAAAACTCAAAAAAATCTTTCTATGCTCCGACTTATCTAATTTACAGGCAATACCTGCCAGCACTTTCCCAAATTCAGCCAAATAAATAGAATCCTGCTCCAAATAAAAATTGAATTTTTCCCGTTCAAGCGTACCACTAGTCAATTCCTTTATAAAGGATAAGTTCAATATTTGTGTGTAGATTTCCTCAATTGATTCCCAGGCTTTTGTACTCCAGTCCATTTACTCAATGTGTTCATTCATTATACTATCAATAATCTTTTTTAATTCTCTTGCTGCTTTTTCAGGATATTCCTGCGAAATTATTGCAGAAACAAGAGCAACGCCATCAGCCCCTGCCTCTATAATACTTCCCAAATTATTCTTATTGATCCCGCCAATAGCCACGCATGGATGTTTTGAAAAAGAAGCAATCTCCTTTATCCCATCAAGCCCCAATGGTTTAGCAATATCGCTCTTTGTTTGCGTCGAAAAGACAGGCGATAAACCAATGTAATCTACATCCAAATCATTTGCCTCTCTTGCCTGTTCGATACTCTCCACGGATAATCCAATGATCTTATCGAATCCTAGAATTTTTCTAGCTTCCTTATAGGGCAAATCACTCTGTCCTATATGTAAACCATCCGCATCAACAGCCAAGGCAATATCCAACCTATCATTAACAATTAATGGTACATTGTAAACTTTTAAAATGTGTTTTACCGACATTACCAATTCATAGAATTCTCTAGTCGTCGAATTCTTTTCGCGAATTTGTACCATACTCACGCCTCCTTTAATGGCAGCTTCAATAATCTCTGCAAGAGGTTTCCCGTTCGCAAGGTCACTGTCAGTAACAAGATACAATTTTAGATCTTCCTTTCTCATTGTAAAATACAAGTTGCTTTTTCAATTTCTATTTCAGATAAACTGTACAGACAATCAATAAAATGCATTTGCATACTTCCAGGTCCAATAGACTTAGACGCAGCACATTCGCCAGTAATTCCCATCACCATCATCCCAAATACTGCCGCCTGAAATGTATTGGGATTTGTTGCAGCAAATGCACCCAAAACTGCTGTTGCTGTGCATCCCATTCCAGTAACTCTGGCCATCAATTGATCTCCAAAACCAACCGATTCAACTTTTATTCCATCAGTAATAAAATCAATCTCACCGCTTATAACAACAACACAATTGTTTCCCGATGCCAAAATTTTAGCTGATTCTAAAGCAACATCCGCAGCCACAGAACTATCAACTCCTTTCGTAAGCATTGTTTGATCAACTAAAGCCATTATTTCGGAAGCATTTCCCCTTATTATATTAGGCTTGCACGTTTCAATTATTCGCAATGCACTAGACGTTCGATAAGGCGTTGCACCTGCACCTACAGGATCGAATACAACAGGTATTTTTCTTTCCCGGGCTTTTTCACCTGCAACAATCATCGATTCAACCCATTCTTCCGATAAAGTTCCCATATTAATTACCAACGCTGAAGCAATATTTACCATATCTTTCACTTCATGCAAGGCATGTGCCATTACTGGAGAAGCACCAATAGCGAGCAGAGCATTTGCAGTCGTATTCATCACTACAAAATTAGTAATATTATGAACCAAGGGAGCTTGCTCTCTGATAGCAGATAAATTTTCAATTAATTTATTACTCATTTTCATAACCGATTAGTTTTTAAGTGCACAAATAGCTACATAATCACCACAATCAAAACCGTTAATTGGTTCTTCAGCCACCAAATTGGAATTTATGGGGTGTTTGGTTAATGTCTGAGCAAATTGAAGATTATTAAAATTGGATTTCTTCAGCATATCCACTTTTTCGGCAGTGGTTCTCCAATTAGCTACTTTCACAAACTCAATAGGATAAGGGTTTCTTGGGTGAACTCCTTCTAATAATGGGTGTTCCCAAGTGCCTAACGCTTTTGCCAGATTATACAAAACTCCATAAGAACTTTCTTTGGGAACATCAATAACTACAATTTTACCGCCTGAACGTAGAGCATCGTAAGATTTATTAAATGCTTTTTGTAAATCGCTAATATAGCTTGGCGTACCATTAAACAAAATTGTATCGTAGTTTTCCTTACCTAACTCCATCTCCTCCGCAGTGCTTATGTCCACATTAAGGCCACGTTTCCTAGCTATATCAGCCATTCCTTCCGAAGGTTCAATTCCATTTTTTATCGAAATATTGAATTCTTTTTCAAGAATTGTTTCGAACAAGCCACTTCCACAGCCAACAGAGAATACATCTCCTGCATTTTCAAGAAAATGGGCAACAAGTTTTACTTCTGAATACAATACATTTTCATTTTCCAGAAACCACGCATCGTAATCTGATGCATACTTATTAAATTTAGAACTCATTTGTTATTTTTAATTAGTCAAATAATTAGTTATAATTATCTGCAAAACAAAAGGCTGTAAAAACAGAAAACCGCCTCGTACATAACGAAACGGTTCTATCTAATTACTTAGGCAATTTAAAATCAGACGAATCATTTCCCTACGCTACTATTATGCAGATCAGGTAAAAGGGTAAAGTCTCAGCCCAAATAAATACTCAAGCACCCCTAATGACACGACAAAGGTATTAATATTTTACAATAGAATGTATTAAAAACAAATGATTTTGACTTCTGTTTGTAGTACTTAACAAATCACCAATCCTCTCTTGAGAAGGCATATTTCCTAAGTATTAAATAAGATCTCTGCGGTTGCAGCAACTTCAACCCTTCCTTTGGTTGGAATCAGATCACTCCAAACCCAATTGTAATGTTCAATTACTTTCTCTGCAGATAAATGGGGCCGATCCGCCGTTGTATGCGCATCTTTAACTACAGTAATATTAAAATTCTTAACCAATGCAGATTGAATTGTGGATTCTACACAAAAATCAGTCGCACATCCCGTAATTACCAATTCGCTCACGTTTAGTTCTTTCAATTTCTCCTCCAGATCGGTTTCATAAAAAGAATCATTCGCCGTTTTATATACAACCAAATCAGATTCAGCAATGTTTAGTTCATCCAGAATTTCCCACTCTTCGGTATTCGGCACAAAACAATTCTGCTTCGAACCATTGTGCTGTATATATATTACAGGATTCCCATATTCACGAAATTTTGCGGCCAATTGATTGATTCGCTTCACAACTCCCTCTGTGTCATAACGAGGAGTTGCGGATGTAAACGAGCCTTTTTGCATGTCGATGATTAGAAGAGCACTGGAATTTGTCTGATTTTTTTTCATTTCAACCTGTATTAAAAAAGGATTAATTTAATTTGATAATCAGATTTATTCCTGATTCAAAAAATCACAAACTTTACTAAATACAATATCCAAGCTTTCTTCAATATTTACAGACTCTGCCTTATTCATTGGAAATGGATTTTCATGTGAATATGAATATGGAAAATCAAGCTCCTCTACAGTAATATTAATATCTCTGGAGGCTCCTTTCAAGGTATTTTCAATCTCGTAAGTCGGAAAAACAGAATCTCCTTTCAAGGCTATCGCGTAAATCTGATTTTCGGCTTTTTTAAACAAAGCTTCTCTAAAATGTCTCATATTCTTGTATTCCAACATGGTGTGAAACACCTTCCCTTCCATGTGATCTTCTTCAATGTAATGATGCAGAAGATTATCTTTCTTTAAAAAACTGCTGAAATGTTCAACCAAATAAGAATACAAGGTAACATTAACTTCACTATCCAGAATAAATTTAGAAACAGGAGACAAACGATTAAATACAGCACCACTGCAAAACAAACACAATTTTGTTTCACTAAAATAATTTTTGTGGTTTGTTAACTTCAGAATTTCAGCCAAAAAACCTCCAATAGAATATGCAAAAATATCAAAACTAAAATCCTTATCTATTAGTTCATGCTTGCCACTTTTACACTCTTCAATAAATTGAATGATATCGTAATAGGTTTGTAAACCCGACCAAATAAATCTTTGCGGCATGGAATGAAGCCGCATGCTGATGGCTACATTCGATAATGAGGAACCAATAATATTTGGAAATTGGGCTTTTCGTTTTTTACTCAATTCAAACATTGCCTTTTTATCGCTCCAGTGCTTTGGTGCACGCTGCATATGAAATGCGATCGAAAAAAAAACAACTGCACTCTGTGTTTTCTCACAAATAGCTTGTCCCCATGGCAAATATTTATCCCACGTTTTTTCATTAAAGCCATGAAAGATAAATGTTAGTTTTTCTATTTTACAATCCCCTTTTGGTTTTAAAATATTATAACTGAAGTTTTTATTTTCCTCAACAACAACATCATTCATATGCACATCATCCTGTATTTCACCAATTTCGTTTTGGGCAAACATGTTCTCGATAAGATCCAACTTATGACTTTCACAATAATAGTTGGTTTTACCTGGTAAAATATCGTGTGCTAAAGAATGAAATTGATACTCTCTAAATTCCATCCCGTCAAACTCTGACTCTACACCATCAAAGGCCAATTTTAATTTTTGACATCGATCAACATATGACATAATAATAAACTTTAATGAATTGATATAGATTGCTGAAAACAATCAGCCATATTCTGTTAGCAAAATTCGAATTTACAAAAACACCGCTGATTAACAAAAAACAATCCAGTAATTAGATATACTTCTTAATTTTTTCTGATTATTTTTACAATTACGAAACAAAAAACCACTCCAAATCAAAATTATGTACCAGAAAGACTTTATCATGCGAATGCTTGAAATGATTGCTGATTTAATCGCTCTCCTTTTAGGTTTAATTAAAAAAGGTGACTTATCGCAAGCTCATAAATTATTAGAGAATGCTTATCGTGATTTTCTGAAAGAAGATGCTTCATTCTTTAGAAATCTCCCAAAAGAAAAACTTACCGAAGATTTGCTTACAAAGCACAATTACACAAATAGTCATTTAAAGATATTATCGGAGCTCTTTTTTGCTGAGGCAGAATTGAATATTGCAAAAGGCGATAAAGTGAATGGCTTAAATTATTACGAAAAATCGTTATTACTGCTGGAATTTACAGAAAAAGATTCCAATACTTTTTCGCTAAGCAACGAATCTAAAATCAAATCACTAAAAGAGAAAATTAATATATCAATGCGGTAAAACATGAAATTTAATCTTCAAGAAAACGACCTTAAGTCAATCGATTGTAGTCATAGCATTAATTTTAATTAGAATCTTTTTGTGAAAAAATAAGACGTGATATATTTCACGTCTTACTGTTAACCTTCCAAATGACTGCGCACTTTTAATAAAATACATATCCTTCTAATCACAGGAATAAAAACACAAGCCAAAATCCCCCTACTTTGTTCACTGATTTTCTCCATTATAAAATCAGCAATACCATTCTTTTTTCTCATATATGTTGAAGAAGCATACTAATATTTGAATAATATTTTTGGAAAAGCCTACATTTGCCTGTTATCAAAGCAATATTTTAATCAATGAGCTTTTCAAATAAAGAGACAAAGGCCGATATAGCCTTGAAATACTTTCACAAACCGCCTGGTTATTACAACTGCGCTCAGGCAATCTACAAAGCTTTTCAGGAAGAGTTTAGGATTACCAATGATGAGATAAATGAGTGCTCGAAATATGGCAATGGAAAAGCAAAGGGCGGCAATTGCGGAGCTTATCATGCTGCTTTGGAATTACTGAAAGACAAGCCTGAATTATTAGCAGAATTCACCAGACGTTTTCAAGAAAAATCAGAACACCTAACCTGTTTCGACATCAAGTTCAACTACAGCATTTCCTGCAAAAATTTGGTGCGCCTGGCATCCGATTTACTCGAAGAATTAACGCCATTATCTTCCAATAACTAATGGAACCGATCAAAGTTACCGCCGCAATACTCATTAAAAACGGGAAGATATTTGTTGCTCAACGAAGTAAGGATGACGAATTATCCGGCAAATGGGAATTCCCGGGTGGTAAAATTGAATCTGATGAAACACCTCAGGAATGCCTAAAGAGAGAACTGTTTGAAGAATTTGGAATTGAAACAAAAATTCTTGACTATTTTGGAGAAAGCATATTTGATTATGGCAACAAGCCAATTCATTTGCTTAGCTACTTTGCTGAGCATCTGTCGGGTGAATTAATCCTTCAAGTTCATCAAAATTACAAATGGATTGAGCCTGAAGAATTAGATAAAATTGACTGGGCGGCGGCTGATATTGAATTGGCAAAACAATTAAAACAGAAATTAACCGAACATTAACTCATCCACCGATTTCTTTAAAAAATCTCTTGAATAGTAGTCCTCATCCACAATTTCATCATTCCATACAACAATATCTAAATCAATTATACGCGGACCAAATTTTGGAAGACTCCTGTCCCTTCCCATCTTATCCTCCAATTGTTTCAAATACAAATTGAATTCCTCACGGCAGTGATGGGTTCTTAGCCTCACAGCTCCATTAATAAAATCCTCTTGATTGGTAATTCCAATCGGCGCTGTTCTAATCCATTTGGAATGTTTTTTCAGCAAATGATCTTTCGACAGAAGACACAGCATCTTTCGAATGTTTTCTGTTGGATTAATATTCGATCCTATACCTACTATACAATCGTTCATTACATATTGATTTAGTGAAATTTCAGTTTAAGTAACACCCTTTCTGTAAGCCTCCAATTCAATCGACACAGATTCTGCAAAACGCAAAGCATGAGGTTTATCCACCTCTACTTTTGCCCACTCCACTTGGGGATTCATCAAAATTACATCCAGCACTTGCCGGGTCAAATTCTCCAACATTTTAAATTTACCTTCCTGCACAAGCACAATCACCTTTTTTGTTATTGTTTTGTAATTGTATGAATTCTCAACATCATCATTAGCTATAGCATTGTCTACATCCGCCTTAATGGTCATATTAATCACAACATCTTGTTTGTTACGCAATTCGTCCTCATTAAAACCAATATAAGTTCTAATCAACAAATTTTTCACACGAATAATTGCCATATATCTAATTTATAAGAGTTGTTCACCTCCGTCGCAGTACAAAATCTGTCCGGTTAGGTTCTGATTTGCCAATATATAATCCAATGATTGCAAAATGGGTTCAATTCCACCGGAAATTTTCATTGGCGTTTTTTCTGCAAGCCTCTGTAAATACTCTTCTCCCTTATCCACCGGAGGAAGAGTGGCTCCGGGAGCTATACCATTGACCCTAATTTTTGGTGCGAATTCAAGTGCAGCCATTTTTGTTAAATGAGCCAGTCCAACTTTCGACAAACTGTAAGCCGCATACAAATTTGAATAGCTTGCAATTCGAGTATCCAACAGATTTATAATCAATCCACTTTCACTATTCATAGCATAATCCCTTGACAGGATAAAAGGGGCTAATAAATTCACATTCATCTGATCCTGAAACAATTTTACCGAAGTCTCTTGAATTACTCCTGGATCGAAAACAGATGCATTATTTATTAATACATCAATCTTCTCAAAATGTAACAAAACCTTATCAATTAACCGATCTGTGTCTTGAGCAGAATTCAAATCACTTTTAAAAATTTTGAATTTTTGTTCCGGATACTTATTCACCAAATCTGTTTGTAACGAAATTGCATCATTTTTAGACGAATTGTAGTGAATGGCAATACTAAAACCATTCTTTGCCATATGCATGGCAATAGATTTTCCAATTCGCTTTGCAGCACCAGTTATTAAAGCAGTTTTACAGGTCATTTTTTCAATCGTTATCATCTAAAGTTAACGAATATCTTTCCTGATAAAAAGTTTATGATAAAATTTTTTCTGATTCTGAAATTAAATTTATTCCTGTTATTAATTGTAATAAAATAAGTAGAATCTGTATTTTGCATTCAAATTGCCAATTAGTGAAAATACCGATTAGCCAATGAAAATTGATATGACTAAAATCGAAATAGAAGCAGAACTAAAACAAATTTGTCCATCTCTTTGCCTGGGCATTATTCAATGCAGGGTAAGCACGAAAGAAGAATGTCCGAATCTATGGCAGGTAATTAATGAAAAAACAGTAACCATTCAACAAAATCTGGCCATTTCAGGAATTGTAGATATCCCAAGTATTAATAGTTCAAAAAAAGGATACCGGGCAGTTGGAAAAGACCCCAGCAGGTATCGCTTGTCCGCAGAATCTTTGTTACGAAGAATTGTAAATGGGAAAGGATTGTACAAAATAAATAATGTGGTAGATTTATTAAATTTGGTGTCTATTACAAGTGGGTTTTCAATTGGCGGATACAATGCTGACAAAATAGAAGGTGTTGTTCGCTTTGGCATTGGAAAAGCTGACGAAGCCTACGAAGGAATCGGACGAGGATCTTTAAATATAGATAAACTGCCCGTTTTCAGAGATGATCTGGGAGCATTTGGAAGTCCTACAAGCGATTCTTTACGAACCCAAATTGATGAAAATTGTCAAACCTTTCTGATGATCATTATTAGTTTTCAGGCTGATAAAGCTTTGCCGGAAGCTATGGATTTAGCAATTGATCTGTTAAAAAAACATGCAGAGGCTGAAGAAATTCATTCTGTGATACTATAAAAATAATAAAGCCTGCTAAACTATTCAGCAGGCTTCACTTTTATTTGTCTGTATTCTGATCAATTACTGAAGTACAAAATTTATCACAACGGAATAAGAAACTTTCACCGGCTTTCCTCTTTGCTTACCTGGTTGAAATTTGGGTAAATTTCGAATTACACGCAGAGCTTCCTGATCCAATGAAGGGTCAATTCCCCTAAGCAATTCTACTTTTGAAATACTCCCGTCTTTCCCAACAATAAAACTAACAAAAACCCTTCCTGTTATCCCATTTTCCTGTGCAATAACAGGATATCTGATACTCGAATTGATGTGTCTGTACAATTCCAAATTACCTTCAACATTGTTTTTGCAGATATCAGGCCTAAATATTGGCATTTCCTCTACAATCACGAAAATTTTCGCTTCATCGTCAACTTCTTCCTCAACAAATACTTCTTGTGGAGCGATTTCAAATTCAGTTTCCTGATTCAAATTTTCCTCAACAATTTCAATTTCATTTTCTAACTCGGTATTATTTTCAACAATCGTAATTACATCTGTTAATTGAATTTTTGGTGGTAATTTGGGTTTTTCTTTAATTTCTTCCTGTCTGGTAATTGGAATTATTTCTTCATCCAATTTTAAATCAACCAAATTTCTAATTTCAACAACCTCTCTTACTTTTGTAGGCCATTCAAAAGATATTAAAGTTAATGCTAAGGCCATAACCAACCCAATTTCAAAAAACAATGATTTTCGTTTTTCCAAATCAGCATTTGGATTCTTTTTGGGAATCATAGCTAAACATTTTAAATATTAAAGTACAGTATCAGTAGTGACAATAAACTAAACATCACCAAAACATCTAATAATGCTTAGCTTAAGTCCACATAAGAGGATGAGTTCAAAGAACGCTTTATAATTAAATATACGGATTTAAGCTGTAATAGTTGCAAACTTCCGAATACTTATGTACAACTAAAACCTATTGCAAAACAAAATTAATATAGCCTGAGAACCAAACCGGTACTTTTTTATTAAATTGTTTGCCAGGTTTAAATTTTGGTAAATTCTGTACCACACGAACAACTTCTTCATCCAATAAAGGATCCACTTTACGAGTCACCTGGATATTTGATATGTTCCCTTCACTTGTAACAACAAATTTCACAAATACTTTTCCGTAAATATTAGACTCCTGCGCTGCTATCGGATACCTAACCATTCTTTGCATGGTGATAAACAAATCTTTGCACCCTTCTTCATAGGTTTTATTTTTTTGTGGATTAAAGATTGGCATCTCCTCTACGCTTACAAAAGGACTCATTTCTTCTGATATTTCCTCTTCATAGGCTGGTTGTTCCAATATTTCCTCGTTCGGATCTCCAAACGAATCCTCAGGAATATATTCCTCTTCAGGCTCTTCTTCAATCACCAGCAGGTCAATTAATTCTATTTTTCTGACTTTTGGCGGCTCCATTTTTTTCTCCGGTTCACGAAAAGTTACTGCTGTCAATTCTTCCATATCATCAATCGAATCAAATACAAAATCTTCCGGTTCATTCATTGGCACTTTGTATTCGAAGGCCATTAGCACAAATAAGAAACTAATTATGAAACCAAATTGTAAGAACAGAACTCTTTTCTTCTCTAAATTATATCGGGGGTTCTTTTTCACTTGCATAATCATGAGTTTTTTGGTGAGACATTTAATGGTTTTTTATGCACACGAAAACTAAATTGTTAGTTATACGATTCAAAAAAAAGGATCTATTGCAATACAAACGAAATGTACCCGCTGAACCAAACACTTACAGGTTTGTTTCTTTGCATTCCCGGTTTAAATTTGGGCAGGCTTTGTACAACACGAATTGCTTCTTTATCCAGAGAAGGATCAACAGGTCTCATTACTTGAATCTGTTCGATATTTCCTGTTTTAGTAACTACAAATCGAACATACACCTTTCCTTCAATTCCATTTTCCTGAGCCACAATAGGATATTTGGTCATTTTCTGCATAGTTATAAACAAATCTTTTAATCCTTCATCATAGGTATTATTCTTTTTGGGATTAAATATTGGCATTTGCTCTACCCTTACAAATGGCACATCTTCAACATCTTCCTCGATATCCTCTTTTACATCTGTAATAACATAGGAATCATCTTCACTAATATCAGAATCCTTAATATCCAGATCAGGTACATCATCATCATCTTCTACTAAAGTTAATTCTGTTAAAATCATTTCTTTAATTTTAGGAACTTCTTTTGGTTGAGGTTTATCCTGCACGGTTATGGGAATAATTTCTTCCATTTCTTCAAGAACATCAAAATCCAGATCTGCCGTTTTTCCAACCGGGGTTTTATACTCAAAAGCCATTAATACAATTATAAGACTTAAAAAGAATCCGATTTGTAAAAATAAACCTCGTTTTTTTTCCAAATCATAGCGGGGGCTTTTCTTAACTTCCATAATAAAGGGTTTTTGGTTAGACAATATAAATTGGTTTGTTTTTATTCCTAAGAAATTAGTTTTATAACTAATTTCTTAGTTAATATACGTAAAAAAATTTATTAGTTCAAAGAAAAACGAATAGGAATTGTATATTTAACCTCAACTTTTTTTCCGTGCTGCTCGCCGGGCACCCAATTAGGCATGCTGTTAATAACACGTAAGGCTTCCTTATTTAATTCAATATTTGCTCCTTTTATTACTTTCGCCTTCGCAACACTACCATCAGTTCTCACAACAAACTGGACAAAAACCTGACCTTCGTAGCCCTGTTCAGCAGCCAAAACAGGATATTGAATTTTTCTTGCAATATATTTTCTCAAATTGCCATTTGCCTCAGTAAACTGCGGCATTTTCTCTACTACAACATATTCTTTGCTCTTATTCACATTAGCTTTAAGAATATTTTCCAGATGATAGTCGGATGAATTCTTAATTCTTGAATACAAAGGATCCGGCGACTCAACAGGTTTATCGATTAAATCCTTTAATTGAAAATTAATAGGAACAGTATATGCAATATTCACAAATTCTCCATCTTTCTTTCCTGGGTTCCATTTAGGAAGAGATGATACAACCCGTAAAGCTTCGCGATCTAGTAAGGGATTAACTTTTCTTGCCAAAGCTGCATTAACAACTCTGCCTTCTTTATTAACCACAAAAGAAACAAACACACGACCTTCAATTTGCTTAGTTTGAGCAAGCTTAGGATATTTAACATGTTTTGCCAAGTATTTTTGAAGGGCGATTACACCACCCGGAAAAACAGGCATTTCGTCGGTTATGGTCTTTATTTCTTCAGGGCTGATTGTTTCTTTATACTCCAGCTTATTAATTTTGTGAGTGACTAATTGCGGTGAGAATTCATATTTTGTTTCTGAATAAAAATTTGCCGGCTCGCTTCGTAAGGAAGAAAAGATATTCAAGTCCATCGGCAGCAACTCTTTAAATGAGAATTCAGTATCTAACTTTTCTTCCTCCTTAATTGTAAAAGCAAAAGCTGATAACAGAACCACAAAAATTGGTATAATAAGCAAGAGTTTTACCAAAGCAATTCTTGGTGTTTTTATTCTGCCCAACATCGAGATTCTTTTTTTCAGTGTTGACTGCCCAAAATTATTGGCCAAACGAAACAAATCACCACCCGCAAATTGATTCACAATATGCATTTTGTACTCATTCGCATTCACGGCTCCATTTACAACCTTATCATCGGCTAAATATTCATGCACTTCCTGAATTGATGATTTATAAAACCAAACGACAGGATTCATCCAAAAAATTACTGTGAGAATTTCAATCATCAGTAAATCGAAGGTATGAAGCTGATCGACATGCACCCTTTCGTGAGCTAATATGGATGTAAAATTGGTCTTTTGGTAATCAGCCTTACTGATAAAAACAGAATTCAAAAAAGAAAAAGGAGGATAATCATCATTCATGATCACCAGCCGAAGTCCCTTTTCACGCAGAATCTTACTGCTTTTTGTCCAGGAAAATAACTGGAATAGATTTTTAAAAAATCGGATCGAAAAAAGAAATACTCCCAAAATATACACTACACCTAAGTATTGGTACCATGTAAGAGCTTTTTTTACTGTTGCCGTAACAACAACCTCTTCGAGCATATTGCTGTTTAAATACTGCTGTGAAGCTAAAACCACGGCATCTAATACATGAAATGAATTTTCAATCGTACTCTTGGGTTCGGGCTGAAAAGGTATTTCCAAAGTTGGAATTAATATCGAGGCAAGTAATGTAAGCAAAAGGAACACACGGTTAACTCTAAAAAAGGTATCCCTTTTTAGAAACAACCAATACAGGGCATAAAAAAAAGCCATGCATATTGCCGATTGCAAAAAATATAAGATTATGCCTGTAATCATTTATTATTAGCTTATCTACTTTGCTTTTTTATTTGCTCTTCAACCATTCTTTTCACCTCTTCCAATTCCGATAAACTCACTTGCTCTTCCTTAGCGAAAAATGAAACCATATCTCGATAAGAGTTCGAAAAATAATTACGAACGAAACCCTTCATAAATTTTCGGGTATATTCCTTTTTTCCCATTAATGGAAAGTACTGATGACTTTTGCCGTAAGCAATATGACTCACAAATCCTTTCTTCTCAAGAATTCGTGTAATGGTGGATATGGTATTATAAGCAGGTTTGGGTTCTGGTATTTTTTCTATAATTTCCTTCACAAATGCATTTTCCAGATCCCATAGGATTTGCATCACTTGTTCTTCTGCCCTAGTTAATTCTTTCATTTATTTTATTTTAGGATGGTTTCCAAAGATAAATATATAACTATAAGTTTAGTTTTACAAGTGCCCGAAAGTACATTATTGCTACAAAACAACAATTCACTATTAATCAGACATATATTTGGTGTATTTTAGCTTATTTGAAATGAATCTGCATCCAAAAGAACCGGAAATTTACTTCTGAATTCATTTAATGAATCTAAATTTAATTGCAGACTAACAATTTCTTCGGTGTAATCGGCACATTTTCCAACAAGTTGACCTTTTGCGTTAAAAAGAGCTGAATCTCCGGCATAAGAAAGTCCCAAACCATCAAATCCTATTCGATTCACTCCAACAACAAACGACTGATTTTCTATTGCCCGTGCTTTCAAAAGCGTATTCCAAACCTCTCTTCGGGCTTCGGGCCAATTGGCAACATACAGCAAAATGTCATAATCATTCTGATTACGGCTCCATACCGGAAAACGTAAATCATAACAAACCAAAGGACATATTCTCCATTTTCCCAAATTGAAGACAACCCGCTCACTGCCACTTGAAAAGTGGTGATGCTCCTCTCCCATTCTAAACAAATGACGCTTATCATACGAACAAATAATTTTCCCGCCATCAACACAGTACAAACGGTTAAAATATTCGCCGTTTTCCTCTACAATTATACTTCCTAGAAGAACCGAATTTAACTCTCCGGCTTGATTTTTCATCCAGTCAAGAGTCATTTTGGCTTTTGGCGAAATCAGGCTTTTACCTTCCATCATAAAGCCTGACGAGAACATCTCAGGCAGAACAATTAAATCAGTCTGATTTTTTAGAGGTAAAAGCAGATTCGAAATTCTATTCAAATTCCCTTCTACATTTCCCCAATCCAAATTCAATTGTACTAAACTAATTTTCAGAGTATCAGACATCTTATTCTTTTGGTTACAATCCTGTTGTAAAATTCGCCGGATATTTAGGCTTACAATTGATATACTTGCTTTTAATCTTAATCATATCCTTCTCTACATCGCCCGTTGGATAAAAAGCCTCACCACAAGTTAAGGTTTTTTCCTCGTAGTTAATTTCAGCCAGATAAATAGGAACATTTGCCTTTAGCGCGATATAATAAAAACCTTTTTTCCACTCAGAACGAAGGCTGCGGCTCCCTTCCGGTGCAATTGACAAATACAAAGACTCACGACTCGCAAATTCTTTAATCAGTTCATCAGTCATATTGCCTTTTGTTGAACGATTAACAGGAATTACTCCCCACGATTTCCAGATGTACTTAAGAGGAAAAACGAACATCTCTTTTTTCATTAATACCTTTGTAGGAATATTATAAGATAAAAAAGCAAGCTTTCCCCAAACAAAATCCCAGTTGGAAGTGTGCGGAACCGCAATCACAACAGCCTTCTTAACCTGCGGTATATCTCCAATATATTTCCACCCAAACAATTGCATTAGTAGCTTACTAATTTTAGCCTTCATAGTCTCCCGTATTTGATCGTGATGCAAAACAATCAATTCTTTACTAACAAAACAATACCAATTCAATTTATTTTAACAGAAAAATATCTTGTGAAGCTCCGTAAATCTCAATAAAAACTATTATTTTGTAAAAAATCCAAATAAGCTTTAAGACTAATTCCAACTCCATAAATCATAATCGTTTTGACTTTTATACAAAAAGATACACTCTTTTCAAGTAAATGGTTTTATAATTATACCATTCTTATTTTCGGTGCATTTGTTGTTGCTGCCGGATTTGTTTTTTTTATTATTCCTCATGGAATTGTACCAGGTACTGTCTATGGTTTAGGTATTGTCATTAATAAACTGACAATTGGGTTATTTCCTCACGGCATTTTTGGCACATTAAATCCTGCTGATTACAATGGCTTTTTCTCAGGTATACTCTATCAATTCATGGATTATTCGAATGACTTGTTTCGAAAATACGGTGGAGGTATTCCCGTTGGATTAGCCAGTTTGGCTATAAACATTCCTTTGTGCTTTATTGGCATAAAACTATTGGGGCCCCGTTTCGGTGTTAAAACCTTTATATCATTCATTTTGTGCGCATTATTTATAGATATTGTAAGCACTTGGTGGGGATTTATTCCATTAGTAGATGATGTGCTGCTATCCTGTATTTTTGGAGGAATCTTTATTGGTTTTGGTTTAGGCCTGATAATTAAAGCAAGAGCAAGTTCTGTCGGAACAGATATTATCGCCATGATTGGTGCAAAATATACCGGACTTCCCCTTGGCCAACTAGTTATTTATGTTGATTCCCTGATTATTTTAAGTTGTTTATACATTAAAATGGATTGGCAGATTCCATTGTATTCATGGATCGTACTTTTTATTATTGGAAAAGTTACTGATATCACCTTGCAGGGTTCTGCTTACGAAAAAGCATTATTTATTATTTCTGATAAACATGAAGAAATCAGAGCCAAAATCACCGATGATTTCAATCTTAACGGAACCATTATAAAAGGCAGCAGAACACTCGATTTAAAAGAAAAATCGATAATTTTTATTGTTGTAAACAGAAGAGAATTGTCGATGCTGCAGGATTACATCCACTCTATTGACCCAATAGCGTTTGTTTCGGTAGAAGAGAGTAAAACCCTTCAAGAAATTTACTTGTCGGTTGACAATCCGAATTTAACTTTTTTTAGAGTGAAAATAGAATGGGCCGAATTATTTGATTTGAATTCAATTCCTCCCCGAAGAGAATTTTTCGATGAAGCAGACATCACCTCTACTTTGTGATTGTTACAAATCCTTTTTATTTCTCACTTAAAAATTCCAAAGAAAGAACTTCGCCAATTCCTCTTCTGCATTTCTTTTATTTCCAAAAGTAATTGATCGGAACAGCTGGATGGCATAGGTTCATTACCCATTTTTAAAAACAACTGAAAAAGCTCTCTGTCAGCATCCGTTACATCAGACAAATCCATTCTCGAAAAATACAGTCGAAGCTGTTCTTCTTCTTTTAATGTTGACTTGCCGGAATAGTACTTAAATAAAACTTCATTGTTTTTAAAATCTGCCAAGGTACCATTTTGATCTATTCTCGCTCTAAGAACTTTTCTTACCACCGACAGAATAGATTGTACATTATTTATTCCTAAGCCCACAACAATTGAGATATCATCCATGCGTAACCGAACCATTGAGCGCAAACACATTACTTCGGCTTGTAAGGGCGATAAATCCTGAGTTAGAGAACAGAAATGAGTTAAAACCGGATTGGTATCCGCTAATAAATTATTCGTGCAGCCTACAGACATTCTTTTCTCAAAACCAGAAGCTTTAAGTCTTGCCAACTTTCTTGCAATCTTAAACACATAAATCATATCGGTATGGCTAAATTTCTTTCGCTCCTTCCAACATTCCTCAATTGTTAAGCTTACTACCTCAAGAGTCTCCTCCTGATTTCTCAATAAACAATATACGTAATAGTAAATCTTATCCGCACTGGAGAAGATAAACGTATTAAAATGTGATTTATCCATTTATTGTAGTAGTGATTGTGGATTGCAATTAAATTATCACAATCGTGAAAGTATACTGCCAGCATTTATAAAGGTTACGGGGCTGGTCAAAAACAAATGGATGTTCATCAAAACACCCATTTGTTACACTGTACTATTTTAAAGGAGAATCAGGCTCTTTAGCCATATGATTATAGGTTAGCTTTTCCAATAATGAAGGAAACCATTTTTTAAGCCATACGGTTAATTTCCCTTCCATAAATGTCATGATCAGTTCACGCTTTCGTTTCACTACTGCAATGGCAATTAAGCGCGCACATTCCTCGGCACTCATCATTTTACTTTCGTCGCGGGGGGTTTCACCCTGCATCGATCCATCAGCCGTTAGGGCAACATTTCGAACATTTGAGGCTGTGAAACCTGGTGCAGCTACCAATACATGAACACCGGTTTTTAGGTTTTCGACCCGTAAGGTATCCAGAAATCCGCGAATGGCATATTTTGATGCCGAATATCCCGATCGGGCAGGCAAACCAATATAGCCCGCAATTGAAATTACTCCTACAACCGATCCTTTTGATTTGGTAATGTATGGCATTGCAAATTTGGTACAGTAAACCGTTCCCCAAAAATTAACATCCATTAAATTTTTGATGACCGACAAATCCAAATCAGTAAAAAGAGCTCTCATCGAAATTCCTGCGTTGTTTATCAGTACATCTACTCCACCAAATCGATTTACAGTCTCTGTTATCAGATTTTTACAATCTTCTTCAACACTTACATCCGTTTTAACGGTTAAAACCTCATTTCCCAAAGCCAGAATACTTTCTTCCACTTCTTTTAGTTTTTCGAGATTTCTTGCGGCCAAAACAATTTTAGATCCACGGGAAGCAAATTCTAAAGCCAATGCCTTTCCTATTCCAGAAGAAGCTCCTGTAATCACAACAATTTTTTGTTTCATGAAAGAGATATATTAACAGATTATAAGAAGCAGGAAGTAATTCCTGTTATTTTTTCAGCGACTACAAATTTAAAAATATTTTAATGTATTGAAATATTTAAAGCATAAAATCAGGTTTGGCGACTAATGATACCGAAATATATTCCAATTCATTCCTTTACTAAAACGGTTCCTCAGAACAAAAAACAGGCCATTATCATAAGGATTTTAGGACTATTAAAAAAAAATGATCTTTTTTCTCACCATTATTTCTTTCCACTATCAAATTACGAACCAATACAATAAAGCTAACCAACCTCACTTCCTCTTGGGAAATATAGATATTTCTGCCATTTTCAGTTTGCGATTTCCATTTAATCACTCTATATTTGCATCGCTTTAAAAAACGAAGTTTATCTGATTCCTTAGCTCAGCTGGTAGAGCACATCACTTTTAATGATGGGGTCCTGGGTTCGAACCCCAGAGGGATCACAAAGACAACCAAAGTCTTCAAAAAAAATAAGGAGGATTCCTTAGCTCAGCTGGTAGAGCACATCACTTTTAATGATGGGGTCCTGGGTTCGAACCCCAGAGGGATCACTAAAGACAACCAAAGTCTTCAAAAAAATAAGGAGGATTCCTTAGCTCAGCTGGTAGAGCACATCACTTTTAATGATGGGGTCCTGGGTTCGAACCCCAGAGGGATCACTAAAGACAACCAAAGTCTTCAAAAAAATAAGGAGGATTCCTTAGCTCAGCTGGTAGAGCACATCACTTTTAATGATGGGGTCCTGGGTTCGAACCCCAGAGGGATCACTAAAGACAACCAAAAGTCTTCAAAAAAATAAGGAGGATTCCTTAGCTCAGCTGGTAGAGCACATCACTTTTAATGATGGGGTCCTGGGTTCGAACCCCAGAGGGATCACTAAAGACAACCAAAAGTCTTCAAAAAAATAAGGAGGATTCCTTAGCTCAGCTGGTAGAGCACATCACTTTTAATGATGGGGTCCTGGGTTCGAACCCCAGAGGGATCACAAAAAACCACCAAATTGCATTTGGTGGTTTTTTTATATCCAAAAAGAAAATGCTGCACTTGTATCTTTTTACTATTCAAAATGTAGACCGCGCACAGCGGCAGGTAACAAAGCAAATGCAAAAGCATACAATTTCCTGGGCAATTGTTCCAAACAAAAAGACAAAAGGCAGATGCTGCAGGCTAAGGTGTGCCAAACAAAAATGAAACAGGAGTAATTGCACAAGCAAGACAAGCATTTCATAGCTTAAAATGCAGTACTTGTATTGTTTTGTTAATTGAAAACAGAGTGGTACATTGGGTGAATGTTAATCACGCTAAGGACTTTGTATGCAATGTCCCTACCATACAACAACAAAAATTACTCTTTGAAAGCACCCATGAACCTGAGTAAATTCGTTGCAGCTCATTTTTTGGAGAAATACAGCTCAAATATTAGCGATTGTGAGCTTTAAAATGTAGATTTATGAGCTAAAATTATTGCAATGATTGATTCAAGAGACCAGCAGATAATCTCCTATATTAAGAAAGTTGGAGCAAGTTCTTCAAAAGAGGTGCATGAGAATGTGGATATTTCGGTAAGCTATGCAACACTGAAAAGAATTTTGTCAAAATTAATAAATGAAAAATATTTATCAGCAATAGGACAAGGGAAAGGTACTAGATATATTGTTTCTCCAACCTATGATCTTTTACAACCAATAGATTTAGATAAGTATTATGAAAAAGAAATTGATGACCGAGAGATAAAGGAGGGATTTAATTTTTTAGTTATAAATGAGGTTCTTGCAGAAAATTGCATTTTTACTAAAATAGAGTTAGAGAAGTTGAAAGACCTACAAGCGAAGTTTCAAAGAAATATCACTCAATTGTCAGAAAATGAATATAAAAAGGAATTTGAGCGGTTGGCGATTGATTTGAGTTGGAAATCATCACAAATTGAAGGAAATACCTACTCTTTATTGGAAACAGAAAGACTCTTAAAAGAGAAGGAAACAGCTGCAGGAAAGACAAAAGAAGAAGCAGTAATGCTTTTGAATCATAAAGAAGCACTGGATTTTATAATCGAGAATCCTAATTATTTAAATCCATTGTCAGTTTCAAAAATTGAGGATATACATAGTATTTTGATAAAGGAACTTGCCGTAGAGCGAAATTTGAGAAAAAAACGTGTAGGTATCTCCGGGACAAATTATCGTCCGTTGGATAATGAATTTCAAATATCAGAGGCGGTTAAAAGTTCCTGTGAAGTAATAAACTTAAAAGAGAATATCTTTGAGAAAGCGTTGCTGGCATTGGTGCTGATTTCCTATATTCAGCCGTTTATGGATGGAAACAAGAGAACTGCCCGAATTGTAAGTAATGCTATTTTAATAAATGAGAAATATTGTCCGTTATCTTTTAGAACTGTAGATTCTATTGACTATAAAAAAGCAATGTTGCTGTTCTATGAGCAGAATAATATTTCGAGTTTTAAAGAAATATTTATTAATCAGTTTGAGTTTGCTGTGAATACATACTTTTGAAAGTAAAGACGTGCCACAGCCAAGCAGGTTACTACCAATCTATTAGCCTGACAGAGAACTTCCCGAACTGGATTTATTAATAGACCAAACAGTTAAAAGACTGAATGCAACTCCCCTAAGCTATTTAGCGATGTTCGTAATTTAAAATTGGGCTTCACAAAATACAAATAAGTAAATTTATCCGGATTGCTTACCAGGCACGCTGATGAAATTACTCTTTGAAAGCACGCAAGAACCTTAACAAAACATTGGCGGTCATAAAAAACAACTGCATTATACCGAAATAAATGATCAAAAAACAGACAAAGATTCCCGACCAATCAATCCTGAATGAAAACAAGACCATATTCCACTATATTGATAGTTTTCAAAGCGATTTTATGAGCCACGAATTGGATTATGACATAATTAGTATCGGAAAATTATTCTTCAACAGCAGTCCCAAATGGGCTGATAACTTAATGTCATTCAGAGATAAAATAGTAGGACTGTTTGGATTAAAAACAGCTTCTCAGCTTACTGCCGAACAAAGGGACACAGATAGTTTTACGTTTGAGCCTGGTGAGCAACTCGATATCTTTAAACTTTATACCAGAACAGAAAATGAACTTATTATGGGTGAGGATGATAAACACCTAAGCTTTCGATTTTCATTATTGCTTGAGAATATAAATGATGGTACTATAAAACAGAGGATTACATTAACAACGGGAGTTGAATTTAAAAATTTATTTGGCCGGCTTTATTTTTTCCCAGTCAAGCCATTTCATCAACTTATTGTAAAAAAAACGTTGAAAAAAATGATTCGGAAGATAGAAAAGGAAATTTGTAAATCCACAAGCTTATAAAACATCATTAATTGCAGGCAACTTTAATGAAGAAGACCAAAACCTTAAAAACGCAGCACGCAACACCTCTACTGACAATACATTACATTCTCTTTGTTGATAATATCCAATGGCATGTATTGATGCAAAGGCACATCGGTTTTTAAAACAATGTTTTTGTACAAAGACTGCATGCCTAAATAGCCTTGCATTTTAGGCTTTTGATGAATCAGATAATCGATAGCTCCGCAATTTAGCAATCGTAAATTTGATTGCAGTAAATCGTATCCCACAACCCGTAACCGATTTGTTTCTTTGAACTGAATCAACTGCTCGGCCAGCTTATAGGTTTTTGAATTGGGAATAAAAAGATGAACTGGATTTTCATGTTTCAAGAGTACATTCAAGAAATCATCGGCAGTAATCTGATCTTTTTCAAGGTTTACCTCATGAATATTCGCATGCTTAATCTCATTTTCGTCGAAATAGCTTCGAAAACCTTCTATTCTGTTTTTAATGATTTGCTCTTTAATATCCGATTCGCTGAAGGTGGTGATGTAAATCTCGTAATCCGACAAATATTTATCGTGCAGCAGGCTAGCGCCCAAAACGCCGCTTCGGTACGAATCCTGACCAATAAAAGTGAGCTGTCCTGCATCAATAATGTTTGAATCAACAAACACATATGGTTTTCCTTTTTCCCTTAATTTGCATAGCAAATCGGCTTGCTGATGAAATGCCGACGGAGCAATAATAAAACCATCTGCATCGGAATCCAATATCTGATTCAGCTGCATTGCCTGAGAACCATCGTTGGCCACAAAACAATAACCGGCTGTAAAACCCATTTGTGCAAATTCTGCACAGCCTTCTTCTATGCCCTCTTTAAGCATCAGCCAGTAGTTGTTTTCCTCTGGCAAAATTACCGAAATCCGATAGGTCTTATTTAGCTTTAAATGACGCGCCATTACATTTGAGGAATAATTCCCTTCTTTAGCAATTTTGAGCACTTTATCGCGGGTTGCTTCTGCCACACGTCCCCTATTGTGCAAAACTCTATCGACTGTACCAATTGATACATCTGCTTTTCGGGCTATTTCCTTAATTGTAATTCGATTCACCATCTAAAAAAAACTTCTGTTTATTATGCAAATGTAAGCACAATATACTATATTTGTTGCAAAGTGTTAACGTACACGCAAAATATATCCTTTATTCGTAAAGGTTTTTTTACTAAAATATGCGGTAACGTTACCGCAAATAAATTGAATCGCAATTTCTTCACATTTATTTTAAAAAATTAAGTTATGAGACAGTTAAATAGAGAAACAGTACCATCACAAGAATTACCAATTAAAATTCTTCAATTTGGAGAAGGAAACTTTTTACGTGCCTTTGTTGATTGGATGATTGACATTATGAATAAAGAACACAATTACAATTCGGGTGTGGCTATTGTTCAACCAATCGAATTTGGTATGACTGATCTTCTAAGAAAACAAGATAATCTATATCACCATATTTACCGCGGACTAAAAGATGGAAAGGCAATCAGCGAAACCAGACTGATCTCTTGCGTACAAAAAGCAATCAACCCATTCGAACAAAAGAAAGAATACGATGATTTGGCGATTCTGAATGAATTGGAATTGGTGATTTCGAACACAACCGAAGCTGGTATTGTTTTTAAAGCAGACGACTGTCCTAAAGAAGGCGAATTGGCTTCTACCTATCCTGGAAAATTAACACAGTTGCTTTTGAGCCGATTCAATCATTTTAATGGAGATACTACCAAAGGATTGAAATTTATTCCTGTTGAATTGATCGACAAAAATGGTGAGAAGCTTAAAAAAGCAATTTTAGACTATGCCAAATTATGGGATTTATCGGAAGAGTTTACTCAATGGGTTGACAAATCCAATTATTTTGCAAATACTTTAGTAGACCGTATTGTTCCAGGATATCCAAAAGACGAAATTGACGAAATTAAAAAATCAATCGGTTTTGATGACAATTTAGTGGTATCCTCTGAAATTTTCCACTTGTGGGTAATTGAAGGATGTGAAGAAATTCAAAAAGCTTTTCCTGCTGACAAATGTGGCTTGAATGTGATCTATACAAAAGATTTATCGCCTTACCGCACCCGAAAAGTTCGTATTCTGAATGGTGCTCACACATCAATGGTTCCGGTTGCTTTGCTAAACGGTATTGAAACAGTTCGCGAATCGGTTGAAAGCGATAATGTAGGTGAATTTGTTCGTCACATCATTTTCAATGAAATTGCACCAACTATAAATCTGCCAAAAGCAGAATTGGAATTGTATGCAACAGAGGTTTTGGAACGATTCATGAATCCATACATTCATCATGAGTTAAAATCTATCGCCCTAAACTCAATATCGAAATACAAAGTACGTGTATTGCCTTCATTACTTGACTATTTGAACACAAACAACAAATTACCGGAAGGATTGGTGCTGGCATTTACCTACTTAATTAAGCTTTATCTATCTGAATCGTTTACCATTCAAGATAATGATGAAGTAATTGCCTTCTTCTCTGCTCTTTCAGCCACAACTGAAACTCCGGAAGCTATCATCCGTAAAGTATTGGGCGAAGTTTCATTCTGGGATACTGATTTAAATCAAATTAACGGTTTAACAGAAATGATGACCAGTCAGTTTGAAAAATTGAATAAAGATGCAGCAATCAGCAACTTTAAATTTTAACAATCATGAATAAAGCAATCACGATAAACAGCAGCGACAATCTTGCCGTTGCTCTTACAAACCTAGCAAAAGGTGAAGTAATTTGTGTTAATGATATTAATATCACTTTACAGGAAGATATTAAGGCGAAACATAAATTTTCAATTCATGATCTTGCTGTTGGCGATGAAATGTTTATGTACGGTTTGGTTGTAGGTACAGCCAGCAAAGCAATCAAAAGCGGCGAGGCAATTACCGTAAATAATACAGAACACAAGGCAACAGAATACGATCCAAATAAAACAAGCGAGTTTCATTGGACTGCACCAAATGTAGAGCGGTTCAAAGATAAAACTTTCATGGGTTATCACCGGGCTGACGGACAAGTTGGCACGGCCAATAACTGGTTGGTTCTGCCTTTGGTATTTTGCGAAAACAGAAATGTTTTAACCCTGAAAAAAGCTTTTGAAAAAGTTTTGGGTAAGAAAAAGACCAATCCATACGAAAATTTAGTTCAGGATATGGCTGCCGGTTATCAATCCGGCGTTTCTTTCGAAGGATTGTCATTGGCTAAAGAAGAGGATGTTGATCAAAAACAGGTTTTCGATCAGATAAACATCAAATTCATCACCCATGAAGGTGGCTGTGGTGGTACCCGTGAGGACAGCGATAGCTTGTGCAGATTACTGGCAGGTTATTTAAAAAATCCAAATGTGGCTGGAGCTACCGTATTGAGTTTGGGTTGTCAGAATGCGCAAATAAGCATTTTACAAGCTGCTATTAAAAACCTGGATCCGAACCTTGACAAACCGATCTTAATTTTTGATCAGCAAACAATTGGCAATGAAACCGTAATGCTTGAAAAAGCCATTAAAGAAACCTTTAAAGGTTTGGTTGAAGCCAATAAAATTGAACGCAAACCAGCTCCTCTTTCAAAATTAACCATTGGGTTGGAATGCGGAGGATCTGATGGATTTTCTGGTATCTCGGCCAATCCTGCTTTGGGACGGGTTGCTGATTTAATTACTGCCTTAGGCGGTAAGGCAATTCTATCGGAGTTTCCTGAATTGTGCGGCGTTGAACAAGAATTGATGAGCAGAACCGGAAATCCTGAGCACGCTGAAAAATTCATTACAATCATGCGTGATTATGCACAAGCAGCAATAAATGCAGGATCTGGTTTTGATATGAATCCTTCTCCCGGCAATATTAAAGACGGGCTGATTACCGATGCAATGAAATCGGCTGGTGCTTCAAAAAAGGGAGGTTCCTCTCCTATTAATGATGTGCTGGACTATACCGAATACGTAAAACATGATGGTCTTAGTTTGCTGTGCACACCAGGTAACGATGTTGAATCTACAACCGGATTGGTTGGATCGGGTGCTAATGTAGTTTTGTTTACTACAGGTTTGGGAACGCCTACGGGTAATCCTGTTGCTCCTGTGCTAAAAGTTTCTTCGAATACTGAGCTATCGAAAAAAATGTCGGACATTATCGATATCAACGCTGGTGTTGTTATTGATGGTACTCAAACTTTAGATGAATTGGGAGAAAGCATGTTGGAGCACATTATAAAAGTTGCCAGCGGAGAAATTGAATGCAAAGCGGATCAATTGAATCAGGAAGATTTTATTCCCTGGAAAAGAGGTGTGTCATTGTAGGATTTACCAGCTTAAATCGTTTATTATAAACCCGTAATACTCAATCGTAATAATTTTGCGATACCACACCCGATTGCCAATGCATTTTGCATGAACAATCGGGTTTTTTCATTTACAACAACTAAACTGAATTTTATTTTTAAATTAAATTGCTGCTATTTAAATGTTCGGGGCTTTACTGTTGCTTTGATGTTTTGAATATTTCCACTTACCAACTCAAATTCCTTTTTTACTTCTTCCTCAGTTAAAGTATTCTCTCCTTTAAATTCCAAACGTTCCCGTCCAACTCCATTAAAATAGGAGAAAATTTTACCGCTTTTTGTTTGAATTTTTAAATCGCCAACCGGCATTACAATTTCATCGAACCATAAAAAAAGAGATTGGTTTTCATATTCCGCTTTAACTACTTTAATAGAAGAAGTATCTTCAGGATTCCATTTCTTATCGAATGTCCATTCCGGAGTTATTTTAGCTGCCGAGCTGGAATCAATATTGTTGGCGAACCATGAATAATTACCTGCTTTACGATCACAATTGTAAAAATTGTATCTGTCACCACACAGGTAAGGTCTGTTTTTTTCCGGTTTATCCGGATAAGAAACGTGAAGAATAGATTTATCCCTCATTTCTGCAGGAAAATTGCAATTCAAAAAATAAAACTGAGCATCATAATGATGCCGGGCTAAATAGAAGCTATCCACTCCCATAAATTCACAATGACTCAACACCATTTTTTGATTTTCATTTGTAGTTGCAGCATGCCACACGGCTGCGGTATTCATCAACTCTTTAAAACTTGAATTGGAAATATAACACCATCCACGGGGACAAACAAAATCAACACCACCTTCAAAACTGCAGTTGTCGTGATAATACATTCCTTCCTTATAATTCCAAAGAGAAACCGTATCACCGCCATTGCTGGTTACATTGCAATTTGTTATAATCGTTCGTGTTCCTGTACCATAAATGGTAAACGCATGAGGCCCCAACTTGGGTTGAGTGTTTTTTATGGTGAGATTATCTAAAATAATATCATCAGCATGAATGTTGATAACCGCAGGGCCAATATAATCTCTGTTCTTTTGCCAATCTTCTCTTAGCTGAGCATATTGAATAATGGTACTGTCACGGCTTTCTCCGCAAATGGTCAGATAATCCTGTTCTATTCGTATCTTCTCATTGTACACACCATTCTTTACAAAAATCACCAAACGCTGATAATTGTAAAATGGCAAATGATCAATTGCCTCTGTCAGCGAGATGTAATCTCCTGTTCCGTCAGCGGCAACTACAATATCACCCTTATTGTCTGCAATAGCACAGTTTGTAAAAACTGTCAACAATGCAATGATCCAGATATATTTCATTTATTCTATTTTAAATCATTTATAAATTTTGTCATTCGCTTCTAAGTACACCGAAAAACAGCGATCTTCTTATCCTTCAAAAACAGTGTTAAGAAAATTAAGAATGCAGTCATGTGCTTCTTCGAACCATGGATGAAAAAGCCAAAAGGGATGAGGTGTATTTTCAATTGTATGTACTTCGTGATACGTTTTATTCCTATCGAGGATATGAAACAAAGAATCTCTTCCGGCATGAAAACGTGGCAATGCACTGTTTATATACAATGTTGCGGGCATATTTTCATCCACGTAATTAATTGGAGATGCTTCCTCCCATAGTTTCGGATTTTCCTGGTAAGTAACTCCAAAAAACAGACTTGCAGCCGATGGCTTATTGGGATTAGTTATTTTTCGGCTTTCATTTGGGTCTGTATAATCAACAACGCCATCTACATTCACCAAGGCCTGTACTCTTGACGAGTAGTTCGAATAAACCGATTCAGAATCATCAAACTTTGTTATTCCTGCTGTAGCAGCCATAAAACTTGCAAGTGTGGCTCCCGATGAGCAACCCAATACCGCTATTTTCGTTGTGTCTATGCCATATAAATCACTATTGTGTTTTAAAAACCGAATGGCCTCCTTCAAGTCATAAACAGCAGCCGGGTATATAGCTTCAATTGACAAACGATACTCAACCGAGGCTGTTACATAACCATCAGCAGCCAACTGCTGCGCCATTGGAACCAAATGCGATTTATTACCAGACCGCCAACCACCACCATGAATCATCATAACAACCGGTCGTTTCTGCCCGCAATCTCTGTTCGGAAGAAAAACATCCATGCGAAGCTTTCTGTTTGGTCTTATCCGGTAAACTTGATTCGGTAATGATAGAAACTCATTGGAAACAATTTCTTTAACCGGTAAAGCTTCTGGAAAATCCTTCTTTATTTTTTTCCCTGCAGAATATACCGAAAACGAAGTGTCCTTAGGAAATTCATTTTGCCCCCAACCCATTATTGGGAGCAAAATCAGTAAAAAAAGAATTGTTTTGTATTTCATCATTCCTGTCATTTTAATTTGTAAAACATATTAAACGTGGTTCTATTTAAAAATAAAACAGCAGATATTTTATTTACGATAAGCAAAAACAAATCGCAACACCCTAACACATATGATTCAATTACAATCAGATAAATACAGGTTTCATCTTTAAATAGTCGTCACTTTTATATTGGTAAATTGTATTATAATGGCATCATTTCGAGCTGATATTAATTATGTCTCCAACATTCATATTAATATCGTATTCATAAACTTTTCTAACAATTTGCTTTTGAATCGATTCACCTGAATGATTTTTTGTTTTTGGATTTGTTCTTGTTGAGAAGAAATGATTTGGATTGTCCCCTTGCGCTTCAATTAAATGCTTCCCCTGTAATGGGGTATAAGAACGAATACGGCAATTGCCGTTTATTGTAGATTCAATGACTGCATTTGTTAGCTGACCATTTTTCCAATTCATACTTACAATAAAACCTCCACGGGATTTAAGGCCGGTTATTGCTCCTTTATCCCAAGTATCAGGTAAGGCCGGTAATAAATGAATAGCACCGTCATGGCTTTGTAATAACATTTCTGAAATGCCTGAAGTACAACCAAAATTTCCATCTATCTGAAATGGAGGATGGGCATCAAATAAATTTGGATAGGTTCCTCCTTGTTGGCTTCCATCTTCCTGAATGGATGGACGTAATTGGTCAGCTATTAATTTTAAGGCATGATTACCATCAAGAAACCTTGCCCAGAGGTTCACTTTCCATCCCATAGACCATCCTGTAGATTCATCCCCGCGTGCAAGAAGCGAAGTTTTTGCCGCTGCCAATAACTCCGGTGTTTCAAAAGGTGATATTTGGTTGGATGGATAAAGCCCATATAAATGGGAAATGTGTCGGTGTCTATCATCCTGTTTGTCCCAATCGTGCATCCATTCCTGAAGTTGCCCCCATTTGCCAATTTGCATGGGCGCTAACTTGTTAAATAATGAACGAAGACTGTCTGCATATTCATGATCGATATCAAGTATATCTGATGCCTCAATGACATTATTGAATACATCGTAAACCAATTGATTGTCCATTGTTGTCCCCCCTGCAATGGTTGTACCGGAATGATGTGAATTTTCAGGCGATATGGAAGGACACACAACCAGCCAATGATGTTCCGGTTCTTGAACCAATATATCTTTATAAAACAATGAAACACCTTTTAATACAGTGTATTTTTTCTTTAAAAAATCAACGTCACCTGAATACATGTAGTGGTACCATAAGTGCTGACTTAACCACGCACCTCCCATTGGCCATAAACCATAATAACCTCCATCAACAACTCCTGAAATTCGCCATATATCTGTATTATGGTGAATATTCCAACCTCTGGTACCATACATATAAGAAGACGATTGTTTACCTGTTTCTGAAATATCATCAATAAGATCAAACAAAGGTTCGTGCATTTCCGAAAGGTTTGTTGGTTCTGCAAGCCAGTAATTCATTTCCGTATTTATATTTACGGTATACTTACTATCCCAGGGCGGTTTTATTTTATTATTCCAAAGACCTTGCAGATTGGCAGCCTGTGTTCCGGGTTGCGAGCTTGAAATTAAAAGGTATCTACCAAATTGATAATATAAAGCTACTAATTGAGGATCGTTCCCCGTATTGAATTGTTCCAATCGAACGTCAGTTGGATTTTTAATAGAATCGGTAATCCCTACATTTATTTTAACCCTGTCGAAAAATTTCTTATACAAATTCGTATGGGCTTGTTTTAATTGGGCAAAATCTTTTGTAAATGCAGCATCTAAAATACTTTTCGCTTTTAATTCAGCATTTCCTGAAATATCCTTGTAATTTTTAAAATTTGTCCCCACGGACAAATAGATAACCAGTTTATCTGCATTAGTTATAACTAAGGTACTATCAGTAGATTTTAGTTCTCCTCCTGTTATCTTTGGTTTTATGATGGAAGTAAATTTTACTTTTCCTTTTTTATTCTCATAATCGCTGCTTGTACCTTGCAACCAAATAGCATTATTATTGCATTTTATACTATGTTTTTCATGAGGACTATTAACTGATAAAGTACACGAAACAGAGGATGGCTTATCAGCTGTTATTTCAACAGCAATAATATTATCTGCAAGAGATGAAATTACCTCGCGCCGATAAGTTACGCCCTTGGTCTTATATTCAACACTCGCAACAGCTTTTGAAATGTCTAAATCCCGATAATAATCAGTTATATCATGGTTGTCTGGAAATACTATTTGCAAATTTCCAACAGGCTGGTAACACATGCCGTAATTATTATCCTCCTTTGTTATACGAGGCAGGTATTTGTCGGCTAGTTGTTGAGCTTCCTTATATTTTCCTTCAAAGATGAGTTGGCGAATTTCAGGTAAATAATCTTTAACCGCAGGTAAAATATTATTTCCCGGTTCTCCTGCCCAAACTGTTTCTTCATTAAACTGAATGGTTTCTTCAACAGTTCCACCATATACCATAGCACCTAACCTGCCATTACCAATGGGCAAAGCTTCCTCCCATATCTTTGCCGGCTTAATATACCATAGTTTTAATTTGCTTTCGGTGAAATTTTCATTATTAATTGAATTGGATGTACAACCTGTAATTGTCAGAATACTGGCGAATAAAATTACTCTTAAAATCATATATCTCTTGTTATTTTGTATGCAAAGTCCTACTTTTTATGCCTGCTGTCAACACCTAAATAAGATACTCCACTACCCGATAGAAAATCTTCCCGAACCGGACTGAATACATCTATTAATACACCCGCTTCCAGACATACTGCTCCATGTAACATATTCGGCTCAATATATACGCCGTCACCTACGCCAATCACCTTTTTCTCACCACCAATAGTAAACTCAAACTGACCACTTGCGCAACAGGTTGTTTGTGTGTGGAAATGCTGGTGAGGTGCACCAACAGCTCCTTTCTCAAATTTCACTTTCACCATCATAATTTGATTGTCATAGCCTAAAAACTGACGGGAAACACCAGTTCCTAAATCTTCCCATTCTAATTCTTCTGTCAAAATAAACTTCTCACTATTACGTTTCATATGATTATAATTTTATGTGTTTGTCATATGGAACTTACCATATAATCATCTCCCTGTGTGTAGAAAGCTTTATACATGGACGTTTCATATGTTTATAATTTTAAACTTTTGCCATATAGCCTGTCCCGAACTTGTTTCGGGAGAACTTACCATGAACAAATAATCATTCTTCTTCGGTCACAATTGCCTGTCATGGACGTTTCATACCTTATTTTTAAATTAATTTTATAGATGCTTTAGTTCAATAAAGACGAATGTTAATTCATAGTAAACCTATCAATATCCACATAACCTGAATCGTTTACTTTATTCATGCGTTGAGCAAAGAAACCAATTTTACTACCAATCCATCTTCCGGTATTGGCTGTGAAAGGTAAACCAACCGACTTATAATCCAATCCATTTTCGGAATATGAAAAATGACAAATTCCTCCCACCTCAACTTTAACTTTCAAAAACAAATCGGAAGATACAGACTGAAAATCACCTGTATAATTCTCCTCCGATCCTTTGCGTGCATTCAAACAAGTAATCTCATTCAAAACCAATTCTCCATTTTTATTCTCTATAACTACTGAGGCATAATCCTGTCCCATCACTATCAATCCAAATCTCTCACCTTCATTCAAAAGTGATAATTTTACTTTTGCAACAGCCTCAAAAGAAACAGCCGGCCATTTCTGAAGAAACAATGAAGGTACATCCCATAAATTTACAGATCCTTCAGAAGACGACTGACAATACATTCTGAAAACACCTTTTCCAGGAAAGCTTTTTCCCCAATCGAGACCAGGATTGGCATGCCATTGCCATAACAAAGAAGGTGCATCACCATTAAATTCATCATTCATACTTTCAGGAGAAATCATCTCTGTTTGTTTAACATCAGGCTTACGATAAGTAATAACAGGTTCTCCTGTTCCATCGCCGTCAGCATCATCACCAATCACAGGCCAATTGTCTTTCCAATTCATTGGCTGCAAATGCACAACACGTCCGTATGCTTCCTGATCCTGAAAATGAAGGAACCAATCTTCACCGTCAGCCAAACTAACCCAAGCTCCCTGATGAGGTCCGTTAATTTCTGTTTTGCCTTGACTCATAACTATCTTTGATTCATAGGGCCCTGTAATGTTTTTAGAACGAAGCACCAATTGCCAGCCTGTAGAAACTCCACCTGCGGGAGCAAAAATATAATAATATCCATTCTTTTTATAGAATTTAGGTCCCTCAACAGTACCATTTCCATCATGACCATCGAAAACCAAAATGCCATCGTCCAACAATGCAGTTCCATCTGGTTTCATTCGGTTAACAGCTAAAATACTTTTAATACCTGCTCTTGAACCTGCGTAACCATGTACCAAATAAGCTTGTCCGTCTTCATCCCAAAACGGGCAGGAATCAATCCATCCTTTGGCTTCTTTAATTAAGAGTGGTTCGCTCCAAGGCCCCTCTGCTTTTTCAGATTTCAACATGAAAATTCCAAAATCGGGATCGCCGTAAAAAATATAAAATGTTCCATTGTGGTAACGCAAGGATGGAGCCCATATGCCATTACCATGTTGTATTTTATTATAATGAGCTTTGGGCATTACTTTGGGTGAGGCATAAGCTATCAGTTGCCAATTTACCAAATCACGGGAATGAAGAACAGGCAATCCTGGTGCACATCCGAAACTAGAAGCTGTCATGAAAAAATCATCGCCCACTCTAATGGCATCAGGATCGGAGTAATCAGCCTGAATAATTGGATTGGTATAAGTACCATCTCCATTATCAGCACTTTTGAGTGTTACCTGAACTCCCTTGTAATCAGGAGATATGGTTGACTCAGAACAAGCCGAAACCAACAAATAAACAGCTGCAAGTACACAAATCAATTTACTTTTCATTTTTCAATACTCTAAATAGTTATAACTATATTTTGTTTTCCCATCTCACCTCCTAATTCACTGTTAATTTCACAATTACAGATAACAATATTCCGAAAATCACCAACCTCTTTATCTGACGCGGCCTCACACCACAAAACGGAAAGTTACGGCACGTATGAGAACAGCCCCCATTCCTCCCATATTCCTTCGTAGCCATGATTAGTATATGGATAAGTAAAATAAATATGGGCATGACATAACTGTCATGCCCATAAGGTAAATAATTTATAAATTTTATCTCCAGCGAGGATCACCCACCACATTATCAATCAGTGTTTGATTGCTAAGGGTGAAATCACCATTTATTGCATCTGCAAATCCAGGATCTAATTCTGTATATGAACTATCGTCATACACTATCATACTATTATCGTAGAAACCAACAGCATTAACGTAGTTATTGTTACCAAACGTCTTTTGAGTAGTTTCACATCTTGAGTCCCTGCCATATACAGTAGTTCCCATATTGACGAATAAGTTATTCATAGAGATTAGTACTTCATCAGTATTAATCCATCGTACATAAAAGAACTGTTGCGCAGAGGAATTGTCATAATTAAGGACATTATAGAAAGTACAGGAATTCACTTCAATAGTTGGTGTGTGGCTTCCATCATCATAGATATTAGGACCTTTATCAGAACCGTCATAACGTATAAATTGTCGTTTATTTCCATCTATTGAGCAGTTTGAGAAGGTTGAATTGACGATAGAGATGTTTTCGGCAAAACTTTTACGGAAATCAACAATATCTCCACCATTTCCATAAATACTATCAACTACGCAACTATTTACAGCAACATTAGCAATTGTCCATGCTCCACTTGACGCACCAATAAATGATTTATTATACTGATTCACAAGGCAATTAATCATTTCAAAATTCCCTAAATCGGTTCCATCTATAGGTGTAATTTGAATGGTATGATCCAAAAGCATTTCTACTGATGTAGCAGTATCGGTATACTTGCCACGCAACTCTAGTCCTGAAATAGTAACATCAGTAACACCTTCAAGTATTACAAACTGTACATTTAAAACAGGTCGGTTGCTTGATGATAAGCCTTTTAATGTGATACTTTTAGAAATATTAATCAATCCTTGAGTTGCATAAGTACCACCTTCCAACAAAAAGATCTCTCCATCTTCAGCATTTGCGAAAATTTCATTTAGATCATCTGATGGCGAAAGAGTAATCCCTTCAGGTAATGTAGTAAAAGTGACAGCTCCTCTTTGCTTAGGACTAGTACCATTGTACATTACAACTTTATACTCTGTGGCAAAATCAAGTCCTGTAATGATAGCTTCACCTGCAGTTTTTTCCTCTGCAGTAATATCTCTTCTTAGCTCACCTGGTGTGATAATAAAATGTGTTACTTCACTATTAGCAGGCCAATTTAAAGCAGCCGAACTTTTTCCAATTTTATTATCAGTAAGCGGTAAAAAAATATTTTCAGCATCAGTTTTAAAACTAACAGTTGTCCATTTGGATTCTACCAACCCATTATCACTTTCACCTTTAACTCTAGCTGAATATTGCTCTTCACTGCCAAAAGTTTCTTGAAGAGGCAACTCATCAGGCAAAACTTTTACTGTTCTAATAATTGAACTAAATTCCAAACTATCATTACTAAATTCCACAGTATAAAAGTCAGCACTGTCCTGAAGAGTCCAACTTAATTCAACGGTTATTTGATTTCTTACAATCGCTTTTATATCCGTTGGTGAAAACAAACGGTTATACTCTATTTTATCTATAATCGGATCTATATTATCATCACATGCTGCTAGCAGTAAAGAAGCGAATCCAATTAACAAGGCTATTTTAACAAATATATTTTTCATTGATAACTCCTTTTATTTAATAATCATAATCATTAACAAGTTTTCCATTGCTGGCATCCAAAAACACTTGCCAAATTGGCCAAAATTGTCTTTCATCAGGATTTTTAGTATAAATTGATTCAATCTTACTATCCTCTAACTTTTCAGGTGCTACCCATGTTTCATTGAAAGTATATTCACTTGATTTATCTGCAGTCTCTCCTCTGTTTAAGCCATAAATAACCAGAGATTCATTATCCTCAGCATAATCGTAATATAATTTCTCAGGAACATCAGAATATTCACCGGTACGGCTTCTCAAAGCGTACATTTTTGTTTTAGCCTCATCCAATTTTGTTTTAAGCAGATTCCAGCGAATCAAGGACTGCTTACGAATCATTTCGCCACAAAATTCAAATTTGTTCTCATCAACAATAGCATTAAACATTGCTTCTTTTGTAGTTAATGCATCCACATAAGCCTCTACCTTTTCATTCCAATCTTCAGGAGCAAAAGCACGTTTTCTAATCATCTTCAAGTAAGGAGCGGCCGCAACCGGTCCATCGATTTCATTTACTGCTTCCGCTGCCATTAAAACAACTTCAGCATAACGCATATATAATTTATTCACCCCATCATCGTTACTTGAGGTAACAATACGGTTCATCCACTCATAACGATACTTACCAAAACTCCAATGATCCAATCCCAACAATGATTGCTGAGAAAAACCATCAACAGCTTTAGCCCATTCATAAGGTACAACCGTTACATCTCTTCGAGTATCCTTTACATCATAATCATAAAATAAATTTGGTACCGGACCAGCTTGTCCTCCTCTTGCTTGCGAAGTATACTGATCAACACTTTGATGGCGAACAGCAAATGTAAACAATACGCGACCACGTCCGTCAGCGAAAGGAATTTCCCATAACGATTCGCTTCCTGCATTTACATTGTCCTGGCAATTCTTTTTAAATACCGTTTCAAATGAAGGCTCTAATATGGCTGTTGTACTTGCAATTATATCTAAACATTCCTTCTTTGCAATCACTACCATTTTATCATATGATAATTCAGGATATCTTGAACGACTAATTCCGATTCCCGGATACTGCTGCCAACCTGCTGCGGCTAAAGCCAACCGAGCACGTAAGCCCTTCACAAATGCTTTATTAATTCTTTCTACAGATTTTGTGGCCGCTGAACCATTAGGCCAGGGAACTAAATTTTCGGCCTCTTCCAAATCCTGTAAAAGTTGTATATAAATTACCTCTCTCCATTCTTTCTCCTGATAAAGAGTTTCTGTTGAAATAGGTTCAAAACGAGCAGGAACATCACCCCAGGTTTTTAATAAATCCGCATAATAAACAGCTCGTAAAGTTAATGATTCACCCAATAGATATCCCAATTCAGTTCCAGGCTCAGGGTTTCCATAATTTCTCAAACCTCGAATACAAATATTGGCACGTTCAATACCTTCGTACATTTTAGCCCATGCGTTATTTGTTGTATTCATGTTTCCATTATTGGCTTCAGCATTATATACTGCCAAATCTGAATCTTTCCCAGGCGTATCAGAGCTATTATACCATTCTACATCTGTATTCATACCATACCATGGTATAAAACGTCCACGATAAGAGTTTGTTTCCCCAAAAGGAACTTTAATGCCATCTACCGCGCCTTTTGCTAAATCGGGAGTCGAAAAAATAACCGATTCTTCCAATGAAGACTTTGCAGGAGCCTCAAGCTGATCTTCGCAAGACATTGTAAAACCTGCGATAACGAGTAATACTAAATATATTATCTTTTTCATATTAAAAATCATTACACTAATTAAAAAGTAAGATTCATCCCCATAACAAATTGGCGGCTTCTTGGATAAGCAGAGTAATCAACGCCAGGTGTTAGTGCTGTTTTCCGTCGCGTAGAAACTTCAGGATCAAAACCAGAATAATTCGTTAAAAGGAATACATTATAGCCAGTAGCATAAAACCTTAAATTTTGAATTTTCATTCTCTTGGTTAAAGCAGAAGGTAAAGTGTATCCAACAGTTAAAGTACTCAATCGTAAAAAAGAACCATCCTCAACAGCCCAATCTGTAAATACGTTTCTGGCCATGTATGGTGACCACATAGTGGTGCTTGCATTCATGCCTGCAAGTACTGTTGGATCAGTCACTAACTCTCCTGTAGCCTTATTAATGTTATTCCATCGTTGACCGGCTCTCATCTCATCAGTTAAATTCCGATACTGAGTTCTTGCTGTTGCTGTTGTATATTCTATTTTATTGGCATTGTAAATATCATTGCCATAGCTCCAATTAAATACTGCAGCCATATCAAATCCATGTACACGTCCATTAATGCTAAACCCACCTGTATGATTTGGGTTTGCGCTACCAATTATTTCCCGATCATTAAGGTTAACCTCATTTTCGTCCTCTCCATCAAGAGTTACCAAATTTCTCAGCTTCATAACACCTGGAGCTAAAGTACCAACAACATCAGATGCATCAGAAACTCCATCTTTTAAAATCCATTTTTTGGAAGCCTGGTCGTATCCTTCAAAATCCGAAACTTCATATCTTCCTGCAGATCTGAATCCATACATTTGTCCTACACTTCCTCCAACTTTCACCATAAAATCATCCCCTATGTCTGAAGAAGCCCATCCCGATGATGCTCCGAAGTCATCCATTAAACCAAGCGACTTAATTTTCCCTCTATTAAAGCCGATGTTAAAGCTGAAGTTCAAACCATAATCTTTCTTATTAACAGCAACCCAATTCAAAGTCACTTCAAGTCCCTTATTTTCAGTTTCCCCCATGTTACGATACTGATAATCATATCCGGTACCTGCAACAGGAAACTGAATTAATAAGTCCTTTGTATTATTCAAATAGGCTTCGACAGAACCATTTACACGACTTTTAAACATGGCAAAATCAACACCTAAGTTACGTGTAACCGTTGTTTCCCATTTCAAATCAGGATTCGCCATCGTTTTCGAAGGAGCCCAATAACTATCAAATCCACTTATCCATGCTGTTGAACCTGATCTAAACGATTGAGATAACTGACCTGTTGGAATATTGTTATTCCCAGCAGTTCCATAACTTACACGAAGTTTTAAATCATCTAACCAAGCTTGTGTATTAGACATAAAATCTTCTCCTGAAATACGCCATGCAGCTGCAGCTGATGGAAAATAACCCCACTGATTGCCTTTTGAAAACTTACTTGAACCATCTGCTCTAAAAGTTGCAGATAAAATATATTTGCTGTTAAAATCATAATTTAATCTACCAAAAAAGGACAATAGTTCGTCATCTGGACTTAAAAAATTATCTGTTAAAAAAGGAGTTCCTTGAGAGGTCAGCTTAAACGCTTCATTAGACTTAAATAGCTTAGGAAAACCATGAACTACCGAAGTTAATTCTTCCGACTCTTTATGAATTAATTCCTGTCCTAATAACAACTTCAAACTATGACCACCCTTTATATATTCTTTAAAATCATAACTTAAGGTATTTGTATTTCTTATACGATCCTGTTTGCGATCACGTAAGATAACAGCAGGATGATTTTGATTTTCTGAAGTTGGAGCATTCTTAATATAATATGTAGTCAATCCATAAAAACGATTATCGTTAGTTCTGTATGTATCAAGGCCAATTTCTGTTTTAAACTTCAGATTTTTATAAAATTCCCAAGCAAAACTACCAGCCATATTAAAATTGGTTTTGGTTTGCTCACGGTCATTATCATAGGTTCCCACAATTGGATTTATTAATGAATTAGCTATTTCTTCATCAGTATCATCACTAGTTAAACCATCAATTGGAATTGGAGTATAAGTTATACTGTACTTCAACCGCGAGTCAGCAGAAGAAGCTTCATTTTGTTCGTTGGCACCAGCACCATTTACTTCTGTATTCGAATAGCGAACAGAAAAATCCATTGACACTTTATCATTAGGATTAGAATTTAATTTTAGTGATACATTGTCACGCTTAAAATCTGAACCAATCATAATAGACTTCTCGTTGAAATGAGAATAGCTAAACGAATACATCAGTTTTTCAGTTCCTCCGCGTACGGATAAATCGTGGTTAAAAACCTCACCTGTACGTCCATATACCTGATCTTGCCAATTATTTCCTTTTTTGCCGTTAAAAGCATCTATATCCTGATAATTTCCAAAATAATCGGTATAAGATTCAAGCTTATCAAGGCCATCTTCTAAAACAGCATATTCGTATTGCCAATTCACATAATCTTCAGGATTTAGAACATCCAATTTTTTGGCAATTTTCTTTACTCCATAGTATGCATTGTAGTTTACTGTAAGTTTTCCTTCTTTTCCACTCTTAGTGGTTACAATAATAACTCCGTTTGCACCTCTGGATCCGTAAATTGCAGTTGAGGCTGCGTCTTTCAATACATCAAGTGTTTGAATATCTGATGGTGAAATATCAGAAAGACTATTTATTGGAAATCCGTCTACAATAATTAAAGGTGAATTATCCTGTGTAATAGATCCTCCTCCCCGAACACGAATAGTCATTTCTGCATCTGGGGATCCTTCCGTAGAAGAAACCTGTACACCTGCCATTCGTCCTGTCATAGCTTCCGCCGCTGAAGAAACAGGTACAGCTTTTAAATCATCACCCTTTATTGAAGCCACTGACCCTGTGATATCACGCTTTTTAATAGTACCATACCCAACAGCTACAACCTCATCCAATTGAGTAAAAGAGTTTTGTAAAACAACGTCAATTGTTTTTCTTCCATCCACTGAAATCTGCTGGCTCTCCATTCCAATAAAAGAAACAACGATCACATCCGTTTTAGCATTTGGCAATTGCAACTCATAATATCCATCAATCGTTGTAATAGTACCATTGGTTGTACCTTTCAATAACACTGTCACTCCCGGAAGTGGAATATTAGATTCATCAGTTACCGTACCGCTAACTTTTTGTGCATAGATATCTAAACTACTGCAGAGTAGCATAAACAAACCAAGCATGCAAAATCTGCCAATTTGATTAAGATTTTTTTTCATAAAGAAAATTTTAAAGTAAACTATTTAAATAGATTTCAAGATTTGTATAATTAATGTCTAAATTTTTTAATAATGAATCGGTTTTATCTTTCGGATTAAGCCCCTTATCTATTTCCCACTTATCAGGTAAGCCATCCATATCGCTATCAATGGGAGCTTTAACATACCCGATATCGGGCCACCCCCCAACTTCTGACTGAGAATTGATAATTCCCCCTTTACCAAAATGCGATGTACGTTCACGAGTTTCAGCCACAATACGAGAATCAACACTATCTCTTTGGTAACTAGCCCCCGCATTTTGCAATACATGCTGGTAGGCCTCTATTGCTGATTCCATTTTATAATCAGAAATACTCATTTCCTTATTTTTAAAATAAAAAGGAATAGAATCAGCAACCATCATGACTCCCAAAAGATTATTTTTATTAACCTCATCATTCCCCTCTAAATAATTATCATGAAAACAAAATGTGCTATAAGGACTATAAGGTTCCAAAATGCTTTTCGCAGCAGATTTTTTTGTAGCAGGTCCAGGTATAAAATAGTTAGCCACAATAGAATAATTTCCTGCCTCTCCGGCATAAATACATTTCGACCGCCAGTTATACACCACATTGTTAACCATTTCCATTCGCTCTATTGCTGGATTTTTATGCCATCTACTTCCTTGTAATCTTGGGTTACGACTAATATGATGTGCCAATAAATTATGGTGAAAAGTAGCTTTCATACCACCCCAAATACCACCATAACCATGCTCTCCCTTGGAATGATAACTTTGGTCAAGGCTTTCACTAACAATACACCATTGTAAAGTGAAATTCTCATTATCGTACATTGAACAAACCTCATCAGTTGACCAACTCATACTACAATGATCAATAATAATATCTTTATGTCTCCTTCCAGTTACTGCATCTAATTCTACTCTTAACGCATCACCTGGTCTAATACGTAAATATCTAATAATTACATTATCAGCATTCACTCTCAATCCATAATCCCGAAGACAAATACCATAACCTGGTGCTGATTGTCCAGCAATAGTAATATCGTTATTATTGATATCAAGAGGTGATTTGAGATGGATATTCCCACAAACTGCAAAAACAATTGTTCTTGGTCCCTTTTTACGAATCCCCTTACGTAAACTCCCTGGCCCTTCATCATTTAGATTTGTAACAATATAAACAATTCCATCACGCCCCCCGGTTGTATATTTCCCAGCACCTTCAGCTCCGGGAAAGGCAGGAATCAGAACACTATTTTCTAAGACTTGACAAGTAGCAGTTAGAAGTTGAATATTTACAATAAGTACAATAAATAACAATCTCATATGAAATATTTTAATTTATTAAACATTCTTTAAATAAAAGCGCTTTTCAGAGAACGCTTCTATCTATCTAACTCTAAAGCAGCCAAAATAAAAGGTGCAATTCCTTTAGGATCATTTACAACCCTCTTCTCTCTAATATAATATTCAAAAGAACCATCTCTGTATGGATTGCCACCCAAACCGCAACCTCCACAAATATCCTTCATCTTTATTCTTCCATTTTCATCCGTACTAATAAGGTTTTTAATAATAGAATCGAATACAGAATTGGCTATATCCTGATATCCTTTATCAAGATATCCCTTGGATGCCCCTTTGGCAAACGCGTAGCAAAACATTGCAGAACCAGAACCTTCCAGATAATTCCCCTCCCGGTTACCCTGATCAAGAACCTGATACCATAACCCACTATCTTTATCGCGTACCTTCAGCAAGGCTTCACAACTATTTTGAAGAAGCGCAATAAGCTCATCCCGATCCTTGTGATTCTCAGGCAAATAATCTAAAACATCAACAATAGCCATAACGTACCACCCCATAGATCTGCTCCAAAAATTAGGTGCACAGCCTGTTACTTTATTACTCCATCGCTGTTCACGACTTTCATCATAAGCGTGATATAACAAGCCAGTCTTTTCATCTAAAGTTTTTTCATAGATTAATTCAATCTGTAAGCATACCTCATCAAATAGTTCCGGAGTATTGAATTCCTTTGCATATTGAGCTAAAAATGGAGAAGCCATATATATCCCATCCAACCACATTTGATTCGGATAGACTTTCTTATGCCAAAAGCCACCACTTTTGGTTTTTGGATGATTTTGCATTTGCTCTACAAATGAGTAAAGTGCTTTGCGGTACTTTTCTTCACCAGTTCTTTTGTAAAGAGTAATAATATTCTTAGCTGGATTTATTCGATCAATATTATACTCCTCTATTTTATAGCCTTTTACACCACCATCTTCCTCTACAAAATAATTCACATAATCTTCCATATAACGGGAATATTTTGAATCAATGTCTCCTAAATGATCGATCGCCTGTCCTAAAAAAGCAATATCGTATTGCCATTTTACAGTTTTAGGATTTAAATAATGAATAAGGCTATCCGATTCCCTCATCACCTCATCGGCCATTTTTACTGACCATTTTTGCATCTCTTCCTTTTGATTATTTCCCGTTGCAGATGGCTTAGACTTACAACTGGTAAAAACCAATAAGATGATTATAAATGAAATATTTTTCATAAGTGTTTTATTTTTTCACAGCAGTTTGCGTATTCTTTTCCATATCACTCTTAATGATATTCCCTTTTTCTGTCAAAAACGGCACATCACCTTCAACCAATAAATCTACACCTGAAAGAATATTATTTATTACAAATAGATTTGTTACCGACTGATTGCCTTCAATAAAAACAGGCAATTCTGTTGGTTGAAAACAATTATTTACCAATATATCAGAGCAATTATCCAACTTTATCACCGATGCATCGGCGGACAAACTATAAACGGTTAGATCGCTGATCTGTATTTTTTCCGAATGATTAAATTCAATTGCATTTCCATTACTCACAGAAAGGCGAATATTTTTCATATCAATATTAGAAGCGTAATCACCTGTGACACCTGTTTTCGCATCTATCTGAATATCGTTAAAGCTTATTTGCTCAGCCGAACGTTCTTTCAATCCATAAATAGCAATGCCTTTATTAGCATTAGTCATTCTAATATTTGACAGATACACATTCCGAATAGCCGGAGTTCGGTCTGAAACCGGTTCCTCCGGTGTTTCATGATAATGCATATTAATCATCACACCTTCTCTTAACATATTGTGCATAATAACATTTGAAACCCGAACATCCTCAACAACACCACCTCTTCCTCTCATGGTTTTAATACGGATACCTCTGTCGGTTCCCTCAAACACGCAATTTGAAATAGCAACCCTACGCACGCTGCCAGACATTTCGCTGCCAATTACAACACCTCCATGCCCGTTAAGCATGGTACAATTTGAAATTGTAATATTTTCTGTTGGTCTGTTCGCATCACGGCCATCAGCATCACGGCCTGATTTAATTACGATACAGTCATCACCAACACTAATGTGGCTGTTACTGATTCTTACATTTCTGCATGATGAGGGATCAATTCCATCTGTATTAGGTGAGTCTCCCGGATTCAATATTGTAATTCCATCAATAGTAACATTTTCTGAAAAAACAGGCATCAAGGTCCAAAAGGGTGGATTTGTAAATGTTACCCCTTCTACCCTTACATTGGTACAATTATATGGCATAAATAAAGGTGGTCGCAAAAAACTCCCCATGCTTTGCAGATATTCATTCGTTTTAAGCATCTCTGCATTTTCCTTTTTAAATATTGCTTCCCATTTGGTATTGGTTTTCTCTCCTTCTCTTATGCGTGACCATAAATCCCACCATTTCTTACCATTGCCATCTATCAGGCCCCGTCCCTTAATTGTAACATTATTTGCATTATGAGAATAAATACAGGATTTAAAATTCCTCACCCGAACTCCTTCCCATCTTGAATCAATCATTGGAAGGTACGCATCAAAATCATCTGAAAATTTAAGAACAGCTCCCGATCCTATATTAAGGGTTATATTACTTTTTAATTCTATTGGCCCGCTTAAATAAACTCCTGATGGAATATAAACCTCTCCACCTCCCTGTTCACTCAATTCTGCAACAATTTTATTAATAATAGGCGAGCAGTTTACCAAACCCTTACTATCCGCACCTGCATCTTTTAAATCCACAACACTATTCTGCCCAAAAGTTAATTGAGAAACGAAAAGAAGAAAAACACAAAATAATTTCATACTTATTAATTTAATACTTACTAATTTCAAATACAATTTATAAACGACCTGCAATAGTCAGCTTTAACTTTTTCCTCTCTATCAGAGCGACTAAACATTGGGCATTTACAACGTTTGCAAAATATGTTCTTTTATTTAAACTTATAGATTACATTTTATCTAAAATACGGTGTCAAATCATCAGACTGCAACGGAGACAAATCATCTATACATTCACTATCAACCTATTATGAAATTGAAATTATTGCCTAAATCTTAAAAAATGTAAAAAAACTCATTAAATTATTATATTTGTATGAACAAGAAAAAACATATGCATCAACTAAGAATACTGACAATTATAATCCTCTCTCTTTTGCAAAGTCTTTGTGCTTTATCTCAAGATATTTATAGGTTTGAACATTTTAATTCAGAAAATGGACTTTCTCAAAATACCATATCCAGTTTACTATGCGACAGAAAAGGATTTTTATGGATTGGAACAATGAATGGTTTAAATCGTTATGATGGTTATCGATTTAAAATTTACAAGAGCAAGAAAGGGGATAGTAATGTTTTTACAAACAATAGGGTTATAGATCTATGGGAAGATTACCAAGGTTTTATCTGGATGAAAACCTATGATGGATACTATCATTACCTGAACCCGGAATTAGAATTATTTAAAACCATACCTGAATACGTTGAAATTAAAAGTACCAAAAAATCTATGGCAACTTGTTTTTTACAGTATTCTCCTGAAGAAATTTGGGTAGGTACCACAAACGAAGGTGTCCTTTATTTAAAATACAATTCCAAATTAAATAATTACACTCAATCAAAACACAGCGATAAAGGAAGATACAGCATTACAAACAAAGAAGTTCGCTTCATTGTTTCGGGTAAGGATTCTTCAGTTTGGGTGGGCACAAAAAAGGGGGTTAATCTTCTTACAAAAAAGGATCTTAATGCCGGAATATTTAATTTTCAACATCTTTTTATCAATTATTCCTTTAATTCGGCTATCGAACTAAATGATGAGATTTGGCTTGGTACCGATAATCACGGCATAATCAAGTACAACAAAAATGAATCATCGTTCAGATTTCTGGACATGTCCAACACCTCTAGCTTTGAGTCAAATCAAATTTCCAATCTATATCAATCAAAAGATGGAATAATCTTAGCGACTTTCGTAAATAAGGGTGTATTAGCATTTAACCCTGACTCTAATAAATGGACCAAACTAAAAATTCATGGCGATGAAATTTTGAATGTTTATTTTGATAAAAAAAACAATGCCTGGATAACAGCAACAGAATTTGGAATTACCAAAATTGAACTAAGCACACTTAAGTCGAAATATTACGAACTGACAACTAAAAACCAGAGAGTTATAACAGATCTGGAGCGACATGTGTTTTATGAAGATCTGGATTCAAATTTATGGATTGGGCTGCACGGAGGAGCTTTAACATATTATAATAGTGAAAAAGACAAGTTTATTCACTATCAAAACAATCCTTCAAATCCCAATTCCATCTCGTCGAGTATTGTACACTGCATAGCGGAAGATTTATCCGGGCAAATGTGGCTTGGAACCGGTCAATACAAAGGTGGTCTTGAAAAAATAATTAAACGGGATCCTGCTTTCACACAAATTCTACCAATTCCTGAATTTAATCAAATTACTGATAATGTTGTCCGTTCCATTTGTCAGGATAAAAACGGTTATATTTGGTTTGGTACCAAAGCTGGTGATTTGCATATCTACTCACCTAGTTTAAAAAAACTGAGCACAATTCAGTCCTTTCACCCAACAAAAAATGATCCTTATAAGGATAATATATATAGCATTTTTATCGACCATCAGAATTATTTATGGTTGGGAACTAAAGGAAAAGGTTTATTAATAAGCCAAACTCCAATTCCAAATAATCCGGCAGAGTATACTAAAATCAAGTTCAATTCATATCTGAATAATCCAAAGGATTCTACCTCATTAGCAGGCAATAATATTTATTCGATTTCTCAGGATCAAAGGGGAAATATATGGATTGGTACATTTGGAAATGGAATCTGCAAAACCAATACCGATCATTCCAGGCCTTTAGTCTTCCAATCCTATTCAACAAGCAACAGTCAATTATCAAGCGATTTAGTAAGATGTATCTACAGTGATTCTGATTCCAACCTTTGGGTCGCCACCTCGTTTGGTTTGAATCTGGTAAAAGCCAATGACCTGAAACAAAACAATATCATCTTTCAAAACTTTTATTATTCAGCCGAGAAACCAAACAGTATTAATTACAATGATGTAGTTGAGGTTTTTGAAGATTCTAAAAAACAAGTATGGTTTGGCACTTTTGGCGGAGGTGTTAATAAACTAAGCTTACCCATTGTTGATACAATTCAATTTTCATCCGTAACATCAGAGTCAGGACTCTCAAATGATGTGATATTTGGAATTAAAGAAGACAATTCAAACCATTTGTGGTTTAGTTCTGAAAACGGATTAAGCCGCTACGACGAATCAAATAAAAGCATTCAAATCTATAATGAATCGAATGGACTGGCTTTCAATAATTTCGCAGAAAATACTTGTTATACATTAGCCGATGGAAGAATTCTATTTGGCGGTTCAAACGGAATAGAAGTTGTTCGGCCCGGGTTAATAAAACCATCTAAACAGACCAACTTTATCGAACTTACTAATTTTCAGCTGTTTAATAAAGATGTAATTGTTGGCGCACCAAAATCTCCATTAAAAAAGAATATCTCATATACGAACGATATAACATTACTAAGCAGTCAATCAAGTTTCAGTATTGAATATTCAGCTCTTAACCTATCCGATCCGAAAAAAAATCAATACGCCTATCTACTGGAGAATTTTGATACTGATTGGAATTATGTTGGCAATCAAACCAAAGCAACTTATACAAACCTCGCTCCCGGGGAATATAAGTTTAAGGTGAAAAGCACAACCAGAACCGGTTTTTGGAATGAAAATGAACGTGTATTAAGAATAACCATTTCACCGGCTTGGTGGCAAACCAAACTCGCATTTTTTGCTTATTTGTTATTCTCTATTGGTTTAATCATTTTCAGTAGATATATAATTAAACGAATGAATAAGTTTCGCAATGATTTAACCATTGAAAAAACTATTAATGAACTAAAACTAAGGTTCTTCACAAATATTTCACACGAAATACGAACTCCTCTCACACTAATTCTAGGACCTATTGAAGACCTGCTGCAGCAAGACAATCTGGATGCCGCTCCAACAAAAAAGCTGCGGATTATTCGTAAAAATGCAAAACGCATGTTGCAGCTTGTCAATCAATTACTAGACTTCAGAAAAGTTCAGAACAATAAAATGCAATTAAAAATACAGGAAGTAGACCTGAACGAATTCACAAAAGACATTTTTGAAAGTTTCATCCCCTTAGCAAATCACAAACAAATTTTTTATTCATTTCAAAATTCAAGCACACCAATTAACATTTGGGGAGACCGGTCAAAATTAGATTCAATAATTTACAATCTAATTTCAAATGCTATCAAATTTACACCAAAAGGGAAAAAAGTAATTGTTAGTGTGAAAATTAATTCATCCAAAAATAAAGCTGAAGTTTTTGTTACTGATGAAGGCCCTGGAATTCCGGAAAAGAACATCTCCGAAATATTTAATCGATACACTATACTCAGCAACCACGATTTCGCGGGTACAGGAATAGGATTGTCATTAGCTCACGAATTGGCTATTCTGCATCATGGAAGTATTGAACTGTCATCTACAGTAGGAGAAGGCAGCGTTTTTTGTTTTTCAATGCCTTTGGATAAAGAAAAATTAATGCAGTCGCCTAACATACAGGCAATAAGCGACGAATCCCAGCAACCAATTTATCATCATGTAGAAATAGAAGATGATAATAATGTTACAGAAACCAGTGCTGATAATACAAATGATCAGGTGATACTTATTGTTGAAGATAATGAAGAGATTTTGGCATATACCAAAGATTCTCTGTCTTCACTGTATTCATGTATTGTTGCAAATAACGGAAAAGAAGGGCTTCGATTGGCACAAATTCATAATCCTGATGTTATTATTACGGATATCATGATGCCGGAAATGGATGGCATTGAGATGACACGACTGTTAAAAGAAAATTTTACTACTTGTCACATACCAATTGTTATGATGACCGCAAAAGTAGATGTACAAGATAAAATTACTGGTTTTGAAACGGGAGCAGAAGCTTACATCACAAAACCGCTTCAAATGGCTTACTTAAAGGCTGTTCTAAAAACATTGATTACTCAAAGAAAATTGGTTATTTCAAAATACCGGGATAATAAAACCATTGATCCAAAAACATTAAAGGTTAACTCAAAAGACGAAGACTTTTTGAAACAGTTAGTTACATACATAGAGACAAATTACGCAACAGAATTAAGTGTTGACAGTCTCTCTGGCTTTTGTTGTGTAAGCCGAACTGTATTTTACAATAAAATTAAAGGTTTAACAGGACTAAGTCCTCTGGAATTTATTAGGGAAATTAAACTGAAAATTGCCATGCAGTTTTTAGAAAAAGGCTTTTCGGTTTCCGAAGTTGCCCATAAAATAGGCTATACTGATGTAAAATATTTCTCGAAACAATTTAGCTCTCAATATGGTTATCCGCCAAGTAAACTAAAGAAAATTAATAAATCCAAATCAGAAGGGACAGAATAATTCATAATTCAAAACAGAACTAAGATGGATTATAAACTTACTTAAAAAACTCGCCCAATTCTTTTTCCAATTGAAAGAAGGTTTGAGGTACAGCTGCAGTTTTTAAGGATGGATCGATTAGAAACATGCTGGGTGTAACGTAAATATTAAACAGATTTGCAGTTGTACCGTTTAATCCATCGGTATCGCAGGCATTTATCCAAGGGTAATAGTTTTGCGAAACCATTTCGTTCCAAAAGCCAAGGTTACTATCTAAGGATACGGCAACAACCTCTAAACCCAACTCATGATATTCAGGATACAAATCCTTAATGCGTTCCAACATTTCTCTGCTGTGAACACAACTCCCCGACCAAATTATCAGCAGCGTTAAATCACTGTTAACATCAGATAATGATTGTATTTTGCCATCAAGGCAATGATTTAATTCTACATCGGGAACCAACCAACCTGTGTTATTTGCATGCGAATTTTGCATTCGGTTTTGTATGATTTTATTCCCCATTACATATTCGCAGGTATTCAGAACCTTATATGCATCAACAATCAAATGATATATTTCAGGAAGCTTTTGTTCCGGGTATCGGTTCATTAAATAGTTCGCCAGATATTTTTGTGAGCTTGGATCCAGTTCTGTTAGCCAAAACAGATTACTTATCACATCATTTATCTTCGTATAATTTTCCGCTTTTATCAGATCTTCAATATAATTAGCTTTTAAGTATTTCCCTATTTTTTCATAATAGACAGGTGTAGCTTGCAATACTGAATCTGAAAAGGCAAAATAATCAAAAAAATGCTTTTGATAATAGTCATCGTAATTCTTCCCTTTTAATTTTAAATCCGGTTCCAACTCTTGTTTGGCCAGAGCCATGCGCGCCGGCCATGAATCAATATGAGATCTCCATAATTCTTTCAATAATATCTTCTTCTCTTTTTGCACCAGCTTAAATTGAGCGTGCAATTCTTTATAGGAAGAATCTTTCTCATTTAAATTCACCAGAGTTTCCCTCAAAGTTCCAATTTTTTGATTCAATACATTAAATTCTGAGAGGTAATAATGGAACTGATTATTTTCATCCTTATCCGGAAAACGAAGCTCTCCAAGCACTGGCTTGCCATCCAGCGAAAAATGAAAGTCAGGATTTGAAATCAGAAAATCAATATTTCCTAATTCACCGGCAAGTCTGTAAAAACCGTAATTACCTTCCCACGAAAAAGAAAGGATTCCATTATCACCTACTTTTGCCTGTCCCACTACAAATGAACCACCTTCATCGCCTCTCACCAGCAGAAATTGTTCCTGCTTACAATCGGGCATCTGCACAGTTAATTTAAGTTGTATTTGTCCAAATACAGTCTGCGAAATCAACAAAAATACAAATGCAAGAATTTTATTATTCATGAATCTCATGCTCCTGTTTATATGATATAAGTACCAAAGTGTGTCGTAAAGGTACATATTCTTGTTATGGATAGCCAAACCCATCCATTTAATTAACAAATTTGATTAACCATTGAATTAAAATGAATTTTTCCCGTTCTAAAATTTTATTGTAAATTTAATATCCTAAATAAAAAGATTCCTTAGCTCAGCTGGTAGAGCACATCACTTTTAATGATGGGGTCCTGGGTTCGAGCCCCAGAGGGATCACAAATAAACCGTCAAATAAGTTTGATGGTTTTTCTATTTTACAGCGATAAACAAAAGCCTGCTTTCTTTAAACATTTTGCTTATATTTAATGGAATAATTTCAATATACATGCAACGCATGATTTCCGCATTCGTCATTAGAATAGAAATTGATTAATGAGCTCATTGTACAAGAACATTCACCAGGACCTAATTGAGCTTTGCGGAAAAAATGACCCCAAAGCCCAATTCAAAATCTACAAGTTATACTACAAAGCAATGTATAACTCATCTTTACGGATAGTAAAGGATGTTGCGGAAGCTGAAGATATCATGCAGGAATCATTTCTTGCTGCATTCCGAAACATTAAAAAATACAAGGGAGAGGTTAGTTTTGGTGCATGGTTAAAAAGAATAGTGGTAAACCGTTCTTTGGATAGTTTAAAAAAGAAAAAAGTGGAATTATTTCCTATCGACAGTGAGCTGTATAAATTATCAGAGGAAGTAGATAACCATAACATTGAATATTCAGAAGAACAAATTGCTATATTAAAAAAAGGAATAGACCTGCTGCCAACAGGCTATCGAATTATCCTGAACCTGTATTTAATTGAAGGCTACGATCATGAAGAAATAGGAAGTATTCTTAACATTACCTCCTCCACTTCCCGATCACAATTCCTAAGAGCAAAGAAAAAACTGATTCAGATAATTTCGGAAAAAGAAAACCAAAAAATGCTATGAACCCTTCTCTTACTTTTATAAACATTAATAGCTCTCAATTTTTGAGCTTAATTAATTGAAGAAGATAAAAATGAAAAGAAGGTTACATACTACAATCAATGAAAATTTGTAAGTATGAAAGACTTAGAAAAAATTTTACGAGATCATAAAGATCAATTCGATGATTATGAACCACAGGATGGTCATTTCGAAAATTTTCTTGAAAAACTAAACCATCAAAAGAAAAGAAATGCATTCGAAAGCATCCCAAACTTTTTAAAAGTGGCTGTAATAATTACTTTTGTAATCTTTTCGGGACTGGTTGGATATCAGATTCGAAATATTCAGGGCGATCGTTTAGGCTTGGGAGCAGTATCACCTGAATACAAGGAAGTTGAAGCATTTTACACTGCAAACATCAACAATCAGCTAGGTATGCTTAAACAACTTGGCAGTTTTGATAAGAAACAGCACCAAAGCATACTGAGTGAAGAATTAAAAGATATGGATGAACGATATTCACAGCTAAAAAAGGAACTTAAATTGCATCCCGATGACGATAGAATTATTCAGGCAATGATTGAATATTATCAGGTGAAGACGAGTATTTTAAATCGTATAATCGAACAATTATATCTGATTAAAAAACAAAACAGAAACAACCTGAATACAGCAGTATAATTAAGACAATATCACAAAATACAAAAAAATACACCCTAAATAAAAAGACTATGAAGACATTAAAATTCAAATTTTCCGCTCTCTTATTTGTTGTACTTCTTGCTTTTACAACAAATGCCTTTGCATTAGATGACTTCGAGAAACAGATTAAAGAAGTATTCTCTGCTGCAGAAGGCACAGAATTCAGCATCAATAACAAATACGGCGATGTTAACATTAAAAATTGGGATCGTGATTCCGTATCCATTAATGTTGTCATCACATTAGAAACCTCGAGTGAAGAAAAAGCCAAATTACTCTTTAAGAGTATCGACATAAAACTTAATAAAACGGGGAATGAAATAACCGCCGTAACCGAAATGTCGCATCAATTCAAAACAGGTAACAAATTCAGTATCGATTACGAAATATTTATGCCTGCATATGTCAAGCTGGATATTTCAAATAAGTTTGGTAACATTTACATCAATACTTTGCGTGCGAAAGCAAATATTAATTTAAGCTACGGAAACCTTCAAGGCGAAAGTTTTCTTTATCCGGAAGATAAACCTGTTAGTACTATTAATCTGAGTTATGCTAAAGCAACAATAAATGAGTGCAACCGAACCAAATTAACTCTTAAGTATTCGAAAATGAATATTGGTACAAGTAAGGCTTTGGTTGTGGTTAGCCGTTACTCAAAATTACATCTTGATAACAATGAAACCGTTCTTGCTGATAGTAAATACGATGCTTTCGATATTGTAAACACCAATACTTTTATAGTTACAATGGGACAATATTCCGATTTCAAAATTGAAAATGTAAATCGGGATTTGGAATTGAATCTTCGTTACGGAAATTGTAAAATTGAAAATGTTTCTAAAGAATTTGAATCAATTAAAGTTGACAATCAATATGTTGCCAGCAAAATTGCGATTGAAGAAGGAGCAAACTACACACTGGACGCTGAAACAAAATATTGTGGCATAAGCTATCCTGAAGATGCTCAAGTGATTCAAAAAATTGTTAATAACTCAGAAACTTCACTAAAAGTTGTTGTAGGAAAGTCTGCATCACCAAAAGGAAAAGTTATCATTAACAGCCAGTACGGCAATGTGAGTCTTAAATAGTTAACCAACAAGTCATACATCGTCCCTCTTTGCCAGGCAAAGAGGGATTTTTTCATTAAAAGAACCTAAAACAGTAAAAAATATACCTGATTTTCACCCGATATAATTCATAATATTGTAATTTTAGCGTGTAAACAACTATAAACCCAAAAATGACTGTTGCTGAGAGAGTAAGCGCTTTGCGTTCTTTATTGCATGAAAAAAATATTCATGCCTATATTATTACCAGTACCGATCCTCATATGAGTGAATACGTTCCAGACAGATGGACAACCCGTCAATGGTTATCTGGATTTACCGGCTCGGCAGGAACACTTATCATCACCCAGGAAAAAGCTGGACTTTGGACAGATTCCAGATATTTTCTGCAAGCGGAGACCCAATTAGCAGGAAGTGGAATTGAGCTTTTTAAAATGGGAACGGCAGGAACTCCTACTCAAAACGAATGGTTATCCGGCGAACTACCTATTAATCCGAATGTTGGATTTGACGGAACTTGTTTTTCTGTGGCACAAACCAGAGAATTAAAAAACAAATTAGGTGATTTGGGCATTAATATCATTGAAGAATTCGATCTGGTTAATGAAATCTGGGAAAGTCGTCCCAAATTGCCAAACCAATCAATTTTCGATCATGAAGTTTCCTACTCCGGCCAAACCAGATATAGTAAATTGCTGCAAATCCGCAAAAAAATGAAAGGATGCGAATGCAATTTTCATTTTGTGGGCAGCTTGGATGACGTGGCCTGGATCTTCAATATCAGAGGAAATGATATAGATTACAATCCCCTTGCCTTGGCCTATGCCGTAATAGGAATCGAATCGGCAACTCTTTATTTGGGCGAAGATCAAATCTCCAATGATTTGATTCAAAAATTAACCGAAGATGAGATTTACATTGCAGATTACGGTCAGATATTTAACGACTTGGATAAAATTCCGGGATCTGCAAGTGTTCTGCTTGATGTAAACCGAACCAATTTAAATGCATTTTACTCGATAAGTGCCAATATCGTTGAAAGAGAAAACCCTTCTCAACTGCTGAAAAGTATAAAAAATGACGTTGAAATAGACGGAATGAAAAATGCCATGAAGAAGGATGGAGTTGCCCTTACTCAATTCTACTATTGGCTCGAAGAAAATATTGGCAAAACTAAAATTACCGAATTTACGGTAATGGGTAAACTGAAAGAATTCAGATCTCTTCAGAAAAATTTTAAAGGAGAAAGCTTTGGAAGTATTGTTGGGTACAAAGATCACGGTGCTCATCCTCACTATTCTACCACACCCGAATCGGATGTGGAGATTAAAGCTGAAGGGCTGCTTCTTATTGATTCGGGCGGACAATATTTGGATGGTACTACAGACATAACCCGAACCATTCCGATGGGCGAGCTAAACGAAGAGGAAAAAACTGATTTCACTTTGGTTTTAAAAGGAATGATTCAATTGGCAATGGCTAAATTTCCGAAAGGAACGCGCGGCTGCAATCTGGATATTTTAGCTCGTCAGGCATTATGGAACAGAGGTAAAAATTACGGCCACGGAACCGGGCATGGTGTTGGATGTTTTATGAATGTTCACGAAGGGCCGCAAAGTATCCGACAGGAAATTAAAGATCAGGCCTTATTACCTGGAATGATAACTTCTGATGAACCAGGATTTTATCGCGAAGGATTCTACGGCATCAGACATGAAAATCTTATTCTATGCTGTCAGGAAGAAACAACTCAATTTGGTGAGTTTCTAAGCTTTGAAACGATCACTTTGTGCCATTTCGAAACGAAAGGAATTATCTGCGAACTTCTTACTCCGGAAGAAAAACAATGGTTGAATAATTATCATCAGAAAGTTTACGATATATTGTCTCCCGAACTGGATGAAAGTCATCAGAACTGGTTAAAAGAAAAAACCAAAGCGATATAAAATAAGGAACGCCTCAATTATGAGGCGTTTTTCATTTACGAATATATAGTAACAACCAACTTTCTTCTGCCACCTCTATTTCTAAACTCGCAAAGATAAATCCCTTGCCAGGTTCCCATGTTTAACTGATGATTCGTGATTGGAATTGTAAGTTCCGGACCAATTAGCGAGGTTTTCACATGTGCAGGCATATCGTCTGAGCCTTCCAAAGTATGAGTATAGAAAGATTGGTTTTCGGGCACAATTTTGTTCATGATTGATTCAAAATCATCGCGGACCGAAGGATCGGCATTTTCATTTATACTTAAGGCCGCTGAGGTATGTTTCAGAAATAAATGAAGGATTCCTGTTTTTGGCAAATTGCTTAAGTGCCCGGCAATCTCAGAATCGATAAGGTGATATCCCCTGCCATAAGCCGGTAATGTGATTTCTAATTGTTGAATCATAGATTTGCTATTGTACCAAATTAATATCAAAACCTTTAAACTATTCGTTTTTATAAAGATACTGCCGATATTAAATTGGCAACTGTAATTTAACACAAGATAGTGTATTCAGCACAATCCTCAAAAAAAGCAGATTCCTATAACCGGAGCTCTAAACGATCCAATTACAGGAACTGCCTAATAATTCTTATACTAAATAACTAATGACGAATACGAACATTCACCTTAATAGGCTTCTGATCGAACACTTTTTTAACGCAGGCAATCATTTGTTTTTCAGATATATGATCTTCCGACTCGATTTTACGAATGCGGTCTTTAAGAACCGGCTCTTTGCTTATGTGTTTAGCAAGATGCACCTTAGTTTCGGCTGGACCAAACAGATAAATTTCTTCTGCGTCGGATAAATGATCGGTAATACTTTCAAAATAATGTTTCAATTGATGACGTCTTTTATGTGTTATTTTGGTTGCAGGATTGATAAACTGATTGCCCATACGGGAATAAGCTTTTGTTTCTCCCTTGAAACGCAATCGGGATTCAATTTCTGATTCAATTTTATCAACTCTGGCTCCATTATCCTCAATGGTAATAATGTAGGCTTTTTCGGTATCTAACCAAACTCCAATGTTTTTTTTCATTTTCGTTTTCTTTTAATAAATAGAATTTAAACTAGTTTGAAACAGTTCGTAAAGGGCAGGTATAAGAGAAGTGTGATCTGAATTGATGGAACAAGGTTCTTACCATATTATAAATATGAACTATCATATCACGTTTAGGATTAACAAGCGTATGTTCTTCTTATTTGATCTTATCTAAATTTACGAAATTTACAGTCTCTTGTCAAGATTAAAGATTAGTCACCACCACTATTCATACAATACCAAATCAACAACTTACACGTATACTACTCATTAATAATCTCATCAAAAACTACAATCAACAAATGAAAAATAAAGTTGAGATGAAACCAAACCTGCCAAAACAGGGAGGCCTGAAAACAAAAACGGGATTCATTTCTGAATCCCGTTGTATATTTAAATCTGCGTTAAGCTTTCTCTATTCAAAAAAACTACACTCTTATCACTTATCAATAAAATGTCATATTCTATTCTACAATCTGAAAATTATCCTGAACAAAACTAAAACAGATATCATCTACAGCATTGCAAACTGCATTATAGGCTTGTAATCTGACATTTTCCTCTCCTTCCACATTCGCTGGATCAGGCAGTTCAAACAACAAAACTTTAGGATTTCCATTGAGTACAGGAACTTTATTTTCAACTTCTTTATCGAAACACAACACAAAATCAAAAGTATTCTGATTAAGTTCATCAAGTGCTTTCGACTTATATTCAGGGATATCCATTATTGCTTCGGCCATTGCTTTTTGAGCCAATACCTGAATAGATCCTTTTTCAAGTCCTGCACTCCATACCTCTATATGTCTTTTACCATAATAGTTCAGCCACTTTTCAGCCATTTGCGAGCGGGCCACATTTTTATCGCTTAACACCAATACTTTCTTCACCATTCAATTTTTTAATATTTTCATGACAAATTTAAAAATTTGTGCACAAATAGAATAAGCTGCATAACAGCAGGAGATCTAATTCAATGCCATTTTATTATTCCCGGCATATTCCTCTACCTCCTTAAAAACACGCATAAAGTTTCCACCCCAAATTTTAGCAATTTCTTCTTCGGAATAGTTTCTCCTCAACAGTTCTTTCGTAATATTCATCATTTGGCTCACATCGGCACAATCTTTTAGGCCTCCTCCACCATCAAAATCAGTGCCTATTCCTACATAATCAATTCCAATTAAATTCACGATATGATCGATATGATCAACAGCATCAGCCACAGTAGGTTTATCCTTGGGATAATCAATTTGAATCTGACGCCATTCATTCCAGATTTTATTTTCTTCCTCTATCGATCTTTTTCCTGAATTTTTATGCCTGACACGTAGTTCCATCTCCTTTTTATAGCCGATAGTAGTAGTATCCGGAGCCTTAACGTAATCATCCAAAATGCACATTTGTATTACACCACCATTTTTAGCCAAAGCCTTAAGCATCTTATCCGATAAGTTTCTTGGATTATCGCATACTGCTCTTGCACAGGAATGTGATGCGATAACCGGAGTTTTAGAAAGTTTCAAAACATCAAAAAATGAACTGTCCGAAATGTGCGATACATCAATTATTATTCCCAAATCATTCATTTTGGGAACCACTTGCTCTCCAAAAGCACTCAATCCGTTAAATTCAGCTCCATTTTTGTCGGTAGATGAATCGCAAATATCATTATTGGATGTGTGGCACAAAGTAATGTAACGAACTCCTTTTTCAAAATACCTTTCTACTTCAGAAATTTCATTTCCCAAAGGAAAACCATTCTCCATTCCAATATAGATAGCTCTTTTTCCTTCCTTCTCTAATCGATAACCATCCTCAACACTCAATGCCACCTCAGCGATATTCTCATTTTTCTGACATACAGAATAAACAGAATCTATCAATTCATCTGCTTTGGCACGGGCAGCAAGTATATTCTCCGGAGTTCTTTCTCTTTGCAAAGTAAAAGCAGCAAAAAAGATTCCATCCAAACCACCTTCTTTCATTCTCGGAAAATCAACACAACTTCCTCCATTTACATAAGGATGAGCAACCGCAATATCAAAATCTTTTTCCAACAACTGATACGGCGTATCCACATGGGTATCAACAGTAAATGCATGATTGTGAATCCTGGCGGCTTTTTGATCCAGACTTTCGCAGGATGACAAAACTGTTATTAGGGTAATAAACAGACCTGTCCAACAAATATTTTTCATATTTTATTCAATTTTGGGTTAGATAATCTGTAAAGATAAACTCATAATCTATAAAAAAGTAGAATATTGATTTTTTTATATTTTATGGAAACTATTCCTTTATTTAGAATTGCTTTGTATCTTGGTGTTTTAGTAATTCTCAATATTTTATCTGACATCAGAACTTAACAGGCTGTATACCATTATGGTTCAATCAACGTATCGATTAATTCTTTTACTTTGCTTATTGCTTCCCTTACAATTAAAAGCGCAGCAGAATGCTGTTATTAAAGGAAAAATTACTGACAACAAGCGGAACGAAATTGCAGGCGCACATATTCAAATTGAACCGATTTCACTATATACAATCAGCGATACAAATGGAAATTACTCCATTAAAGTCCCCTCAAATAGTACATTTACCTTAAAAATATCACACATTAGTTACCAAAACAGTGAGGTAAATTTCCAATTACAGCCTGGGGAAATAAAATTGTTCAATCCTATATTAATGATAAAACAGGAACAGTTAAGAGAGGTTACTGTCGATTCAAAAAAAGCCATAACAGATAAAAACATTAGTATCAGCACCAAGCAACTGGAACAACTTCCTGTAACAGGAAATGGTGCTGTAGAACAAATAATTAAAACCCTGCCCGGTGTAAGTTCCAATAACGAATTAAGCTCTCAGTATTCGGTTCGAGGGGGTAATTTCGATGAAAATCTTGTATACATTAACGAGGTAGAAATTTACCGTCCTAATTTGGTTCGGTCAGGTCAGCAGGAAGGATTGAGTGTTATTAATCCCGATTTAGTCTCATCCATTCAGTTTTCTTCAGGAGGATATGATGCAAAATACGGAGATAAGCTTTCTTCCGTTTTGGATGTAAAATACAAAACACCAAATAAATTTGAAGCTTCTGCTGAAGCTAGTTTGCTGGGGAGTTCTTTTCACTTTGCCAACAGCAGTAAAAACAACAAGCTAACCTATTTAGCTGGTATCCGATACAAAACAAATGCATATCTGCTAAATTCTTTGGACACAAAAGGGGAATACAAACCAAATTACACAGATGTTCAGGCAATGGTAAATTATCGTTTTTCCTCATCGTTCAGCATGCATCTGTGGGGAAGTTTAAGCCGGAACAATTACAATTTTAAGCCGGAAACCAGAAATACATCTTTTGGAACAATCAGTGAGGCACTGCAACTTAAAATCTATTTCGATGGCAAGGAGAAGGACAAATACGAAACTAATATTCAGGCACTCACATTAAAATTCCATCCGAACAGCAAGTCTTTGTACCGTGTTATAGCCAGCAGATACGAAACTACAGAAAAAGAAACTTTCGATATCATGGGACAATATTATCTCAGCGATTTATTTGTATCGCAAGGTGGAAGTTCATCGGAAAGCTTAGAGAATCTGGGTGTAGGAACTTTTATCGATCACGCAAGAAATAAACTGAGTAAAAAAGTGAGCACAATTGATATAAAGGGTGATCACAAAAAAAATAATTTATTTATTCAATGGGGAATTGGCGGAAAACATGAAGGAGTCGATGATCAGATTAACGAATGGCAATATCAGGATTCAGCAGGTTATTCAATTCCCGTTTCAGATTCTGAAGTATCGCTTGCATACACGAAAAATGCAATTAATAAAATCAGCAGCAATCACATCACTTCATTTGCCCAAGGCACCTATGTTTTTCAAAACAACAAAGGAGAGTTTCAGATAACCGGAGGGCTGAGGTATCATTTTTGGGATTACAATACTGAAAGCTTCTGCTCTCCCCGGGCATCTGTCAACTACATTCCCAACTGGGAAAAGAAAGTTAAATTTCGTTTTGCCACCGGTTACTACCAGCAAACGCCGTCGTACCGCGAAATGCTGACTAACAATGGTCAGATTAGCACCAATGTGAATCTGCAAAAATCAATTCATTATGTTTTAGGTCAGGAATATTACTTTAAAGCTTGGAACCGCCCGTTCAAATTCTCAAGCGAATTGTACTATAAAGATCTTAAATCATTAACCCCTTATGACATTGAAAATGTTCGGATTCGATACTATGGTGACAAAAAATCTAAAGGCTATGCCACTGGTCTGGATGTAAGAATTAATGGTGAATTTGTTCCGGGAACTGAATCATGGGCGAGTTTATCAATAATGAAAACGGAAGAAGATATTATAGGTGATGAACTTGGTTATTTACCCAGACCAACAGACGAACGGGTAAATTTCTCGATGTTTTTTCAAGATTATTTACCAAACAACCCATCCTATAAAATGCATTTAAGTCTATTCTACGGAGGAAAACTACCAGTTTGGACTCCTAAAAAAGGAAAGAATGGTGAGAGTTTTAGAATGCCTAATTACAGAAGGATTGATTTGGGTTTTTCGAAAATATTGCTCGATGAGAATACCAAATACAAAACTGGTTTATTAAAATATTTTAAATCGATGTGGATAAGTCTGGAAGTTTTCAATGTTTTGGATATAAATAATACAATATCCTATTTATGGATTAACGATGTATCGGGGAATCAATATGCAATTCCAAATTACCTTACATCAAGAAAAATTAACTTGAAGCTTACTGCTAAATTCTAGCCAATAGCTTATCATCAATCAGTAATTTAGTGTAACGATAAAAACAAAGCTTAAATATGTTTCATTTTTTACATCCAGAGGTTCTTTGGGCTCTATTAGCCCTTCTACTTCCTATTATTATACATCTTTTTAATTTCAAGAGATTTAAGAAAATATATTTCAGCAATTTAAAGTTTCTTAAAAACCTGAATATTGAAAATAAGCGCCGGTCGAAAGTGAAAAAATGGTTACTTCTCCTGCTTAGACTTCTTGCCTTGGCCTGCATTATTATTGCCTTTTCACAACCTTACATCCCCAACGAAAACAATCAAAATAAGGGACTGCAGCAAAACGAATACTTTACGATTTATATCGACAATTCATTTAGTATGAATGCCGAAACAGAAAGTGGCAATGCTTTAGAGGCAGCAAAAAATAAAGCTGTCGAATTAATTAACAGCTACCCCAACTATTCTAAAATTAGAATTTACAGTAATAATTTTTTCCCCTTCACTTCAAATTTAAACAAGCAACAAGCGATAGCCAGGGTTATGGACATAAACCCTTCGCCAATCCCCGTTTTACTTTCAGAACAAATTAAGAAGATACAAATTAATAATGCCGGTAATAATTACCACCTCTACGTGTTCTCCGATTTTCAAAAAACGCAAAGCGATATTGAAAACATAAAAGTTGACAGTACAAATTCTATCACCTTCCTACCTCTTTCGGTACAGCGATCAAATAATTTACTAATTGATTCCTGTTGGTTTGACAAGCCTTATCATCAAATAAAGCAAAGTCAGGAACTCTTTATCAGAGTTGTAAATACTTCGAATCAAAACTATCAAAAAATACCTGTTAAACTAAGTATCAACGACAGTACAAAATCGGTTTCCAGTTTTGATATTGATAAAAATTCAAAGAAAATTATCAGCCTGAAATATGTAAATCACAAATCAGGAATTTATCAGGGAATGGTTGAAATCAGTGACTTTCCTATCACCTACGACAACAAATTCTATTTCTCTTATTCAATTAATGATAAGATTCAAATCGTATCTATAAATCAGAATGACCCCAACAAATATCTGAACAAATTATTTTCAGGCGCAGAAATATTTGAATTTAAAAACCATGACAAATCCAGTATTTTCAATGAAAATCTGGATAATTATCAACTGCTTATTTTGAATGAAATTCAAGAAATTGAAAGTGGTTTCAGTCAAACCATCAAAAATTACCTGTCTAACGGAGGACATGTCCTGTTTATTCCAAGCAGTGAGCCTGATCAGTCAGTAAATGCATTCCTTGATGAAATTTCGGCTCCTCAATTAATAGAAATTGATTCAAGCAAACAAAAGCTGTCAATTATTGAACTAAACTCTGAGCTTTACCAAAATGTATTCAAAGAAATTAAGACTGATGCCAGACTACCGGATATTTACAAGCATTACAAATTAGGTCAGTCAAAAAATAATTTAGCGGAGAATATTTGGCGGACTCAGGCCGGCGACAATCTATTACTAAAAATAAAATATGGAAACGGTTATTTCTATCAGCTTACCATGCAGTTAAACCCAGAATGGACCAATTTAATTACACATCCAATTTTCGTACCTACAGTTATTAATTTAACCCGTAACAGTAGTAACAATCATTCTTTGTACTACACTTTGGGCAACAAAACGCCTGTCAGAATCAATTCATTTGAGCATAACTTATCCAACGAATCGTTTCATATCATCAATAAAAAGAATCAGACAGATATCATCCCCGATCAAGAAAATAACTTTGATAAAGGAACGCTTCTCTACACACGTGAACAAATTACTCTGGCCGATAACTATTTGATATCCAGAAATGATTCAATAATATATTCCTGCTCTTTTAATTACTCAAGAACAGAATCAGATCCTGAATATTTCACACCAGATGAACTAAAATCACAAATAAAGTCACAATTATTGCCCATTTCGCTTAATTTTCCCGAAAAAATGAAACTATCTGACATTTATAACGAACAAAGTAATGGAAAGCAATATTGGAAACATTTTGTTCTGCTTTGTATTTTACTTATTGTTTCAGAAAGCTTGTTGCATCGAATAAATTTAACACAACAATCATAACCTTTCAGCAAAACACATCGTAACAAACAACTACAAAACACAATACCAGCACAAACATTGACATAATTACTAAATTAATTTAATCAGCATGAAACTTGATACTTCTATACAAATTAGGCAACTAGAAAAAATTCATCGGATTGCAGGTATTGGCTATTGGATCTACACTTATAACTCAAATGAAATGTGGTGGTCAAACATCACCTATTCTATTTTAGGCTACGATACCTCAAACTTTACACCTAACAGACAAAATTTAATTAAACACATCCATCCTGAAGATCTCGAGTTCTTTTTAGTCTCACTGCAGCAAATGGCAAAGCAAACAATAGAGATTGAATTTCGATTTTTTAAAAATGGAGAACTAAGACTTGGTAAAATAACCGGAGAAGTATATAATGACAATCTGGAAGGCCTAATAGAAGAAGTTCTTTTCCAAGATATTACCGAAACTAAAATAAAAGAGTTTGAAATTGCAAAAGCCTGGAGCAAAGCTCTTGATGCCGAAAATCTAAAAAATTCTTTTTTGGCAAATATGAGCCATGAACTAAGAACACCTTTAAACTCGATTATTGGTTTTTCTGAACTATTGGAAACAAGCAATGAAAAGGACAACGTTAGTAAATTTGCAACCGCAATAAAAACATCAGGCTTACAACTGCTGCGCATTATTGAAGACCTATTAAAAGTATCGATGCTTGAAAGTCGTGTATCAAAACCAATTAAGAGAAATTTTCATCTCAACCAAATGCTTTTGGACATAAAAGAGAACAGCCTAAACCTGCTGAAAGAAAACAACAAAGAACATATTGACCTAATTTTTAATTTTGATCTTGATTCCACAAACGATGTGATAAAGTCAGATCAGATTAAAATCAGAAGTATATTTAAAAACCTAATACACAACGCAATAAAGTTTACAGAAACAGGAAGCATTACATGTTCCTACAAAATAATAAAAGACACAATTCACTTTTCGGTTACCGATACCGGAGTTGGTATTCCTTCCAAATATGAAAACCGCGTATTTAAAAGATTCAGACAAGTTGATGAATCAGGACAAAAATATTATGGCGGCACTGGTTTAGGCATGTATATTTCACGATTGGAACTGGAATTGCTAGGCGGAAAGATTTGGTTTGTTTCTGAAAACAATTTAGGAACAACAATTAACTTTACAATTCCAAACATCTTAACTTCTGACAACCAGCACGAAGAAGATCACTCTCTGGAGTCTTACAACTGGGAAAACTACACCGTTATTATTGCCGAAGATCAAACCACTAATTTTAAAATACTTGAAGCTTATCTTCAAAGAACAAACATTAATATTCTATGGGCAAAAAACGGACAGGAAGTAATTAATTCGTGCCTGCAAAATCCTGAGATAAACATTGTATTAATGGACATTAACCTACCACAAATAAATGGATTAGAGGCCACTGCAATCATCAAAGAAAAAAGACCTAACCTAATTGTTATTGCACAAACAGCCTACGCACTTATTGGGGACAAAGAAAAATCAATTCAAGCAGGCTGTTCCGACCACCTATCAAAACCGATTAAAAAAGGAGATTTACTGGAATCAATGGCAAAATTCCTCCCATAAATCAAACTGACTGTTTTCATTGGGAGAACAGCTCTAACTCCTAATCATAAAATCAGACGCATTTTAATAAATGGCCTTATGATAAGAGTATTCTTTCAAATTAATTTTATTGGAGAGATTAAAAAACATCTCAAAAGTATTGGTTTATAAAAAAATAATTGCAAATTTGGCATGCTGGATTGCGAGAACTCAATCCAAACAAACAAATCTTTTAAACATTGTAATTATGACAAATGCAACAACATCCATGACTGCGAAAGATTACATGGAGAAGGAATCCAAATTTGGTGCTCACAACTATCATCCACTTCCAGTAGTTCTTGAACGTGGAGAAGGTGTTTATGTTTGGGATACTGACGGGAAAAGATATTTTGATTTTTTGTCTGCATATTCTGCCGTTAATCAAGGTCACTGTCATCCAAAGATTGTGAACGCTTTAATTGAACAAGCTCAAAAACTGACTCTTACCTCCCGCGCTTTTTACAGCAACAACTTAGGTAAATACGAAGAATTTGTAACTAAATATTTTGGATACGACAAGGTATTGCCAATGAATACCGGTGCCGAAGCCGACGAAACTGCACTTAAATTAGTGCGTCGCTGGGGATATGATGTAAAAGGTATTCCTGACAACGAAGCAAAAATTATTGTATGCGACGGGAACTTCCACGGACGTACAATTACTATAATTTCAATGTCGACCGATCCGGATTCATACAAAGGTTTCGGGCCTTTTACGCCGGGTTTTGTTGTAATTCCTTACAACGACATTGAAGCTCTTGAAAAAGAATTGAAAGATCCAAATGTATGTGCATTCCTTGTTGAACCAATTCAAGGCGAAGCCGGAGTTTACGTTCCTGAGGATGGTTTCTTGAAAAAAGCATCAGATCTTTGTAAAGCAAATAATGTACTATTTGTTGCCGATGAAGTTCAAACCGGTATTGCCAGAACAGGTAAATTATTAGCGGTTGATCATGAAGGTGTTCGTCCTGATGTATTAATTCTAGGAAAAGCAATCTCAGGTGGTGTTGTGCCGGTATCTGCGGTATTGGCTGATGATGAAATCATGCTATGCATCAAACCAGGTGAGCACGGTTCTACATTTGGTGGTAACCCAATCGCCTGCGAAGTAGCAATGGCGGCATTAACCGTTGTTAAAGAAGAAAAATTAGCTGAAAATGCTGAAGCAATGGGTAAAATCTTCCGTGAAGAACTGCAAGCGGTTAAATCGGATATGATTGAACTTGTTCGTGGTAAAGGATTACTTAACGCAGTTGTTATTAAACCTAAAGATGGAAAAACCGCTTGGGATGTTTGCATTCGCTTACGCGACAACGGTATGCTTGCAAAACCAACTCATGGTCATATTATCCGTTTTGCTCCTCCATTGACAATTAACGAAGAACAATTGAGAGAAGCTATTGATATCATTAAGAAAACAATGGCTGAATTCGAATAAGCAATTTGACCTATTAGTTTTCTATGCATTACTCCGATCACCGGACAAGTAGTAGTCCGATCACCGGACAAGCAGTAGTCCGATCACCGGACAAGCAGTAGTCCGATCACTGGACAAGCAGTAGTCCGATCACTGGACTAGTAGTGGTCCGATCACTGGACAAGCAGTAGTCCGATTGTTAGATTTTAAAAAACGGGCTTTCCAAATTGGAAAGCCCGTTTCTATTTTATTGAATAATCAGTTTCGTTCGTACAACTTTATCAGGATACTGAATGGTTAAGAAATAGATACCTCCCGTCAGATTTTTCAGATCGAAAGCCATTCTATTTGCACGAAGGCCATTCTCAATATTGCGGACAGCAACCAATTTCCCCGCCTGATCGAATATTCTCAAAATTCCATCCTGATCAGAATTTGAAATCTCGATGAAAAATTCTCCCCGACTTGGATTTGGATAAACCACCACTCCGGTTTCTGCTATTAAATCCTCAATGCCAGTTGTAATGAACACCTGCTGCGATTTTTTACTATCAGGACATGCATCGTTGGAGGCCGTTAGGCTCACCACGTATCCCGATCCATTTGCATTATCCAAAACAAAGGAATGGCTTGGCTCAAACTCACTGCTAATGGTTCCGTCACCAAAGTCCCAAACTATATTTGTTGCATTAACACTTAAGTTTGTAAAATCAACCCGATTGTAATCAATATTGAATGTGAAATCGGCTAAAGGCGGCTCAATTGGACTCACACTTACAGAATTAGAGTATTGAGTTGTAAAACCATCTTTCGAAACCATTGCTCTGTATCTGGCATTCTGAACCACTTCATCGGATATGAAAATCTCAGAAGTTTCGCCGGCAACATCTTCGTAAATATCATTCAATTCATCGTACTTTTGCCACTGAATAAGGCCATCAAAACCAACAAGTGTGATACTTGAACTGGTACCATAACAAACCAATTCAGGATTTGCTTTGGCTTCGCCAGCCCTATTGACCTGCGGTTCCGGAATTGTAAACGACTGAGATAATTTAGGAATTATTCCCGTACCTTCAAACTCCAAACGCGCTCCTTCCACCTCCCTTTCACTTGTTGCAGCTAGATCTGTAAATTTAACAAGACCATCAACAGCAATTTGAGTAAAAGTTCCCGCCAGTGACCAATCTCCATTGTCACCTTTTTTAACAGCTACAGGCGTTTCATTATCGGTAACACAATTATTTCGAAACTGATCCTGCAACTTAAGCTGTGGTTGTCTGAGCAACAACTCTCCATTTTTGAGTGGCGCAGATGGCTCTTTCACAATTACCAGGTATTTCGATTTCCCATGATGTATGGTTTGTTCAAACCGCACAGTGTCATAGTTACCCGAATAAATATACATCGAATCAACTCCTGATTTTTGAAGGATAGAAGTCACGGTTGGATCAAAAATAATTTTCCCTGGTTCAGAGATATTGTAATTTCCCTCCAAACTTCTTATTCCGTATCGGATATCAAAAATCAGCGACCGCCATGTTTTGTTATCGGTAAATTCCACAAAGAAACTTCCATCAATAGTAGCATCAACAGCTCCCACAATAGCCGGCGGTGGTGGAATTACAATATCAAAACTATCAGAAACAACATTCGGCAATGCATCGGAAGTAAACAGCAATCGCGCTCCTTCTACCCGATTTTCACTGGTTGCAGTTAAATTCAGATAAGTTACCAAACCTCCAACAGCAGTTATGGTTTTGGTTCCACCTAAATCCCACAAATCCACTACGTCTGTCTCTGAACCATCGGAATATTTAGAAGCCAAAATTTGAGTTGCATTGTCTTTTTCACAATTGTTTTTATATTGATCCATCAACTGCAGTTTGGGTTGTCTGGCGAGAGTATCTCCATTATTCTCAGGACCAATAGGTTGATCAACAATTACCATCTCCGTGGATATTCCATGTCCAATTTCCTGTTCAATTATAGCGTTGGCATATCCATTGGCAATTACAATTAATGTGTCTGTTCTTGCAATCTGTAATATCGAATCCCTATCTGGATAGAAAGTAATACCTCCGGCTTCGATCAAGTAAGAAGTATCAACTAAAGTTTCACCTGCAAATGATATGGCCGATATTGAATCTCTCCAACTGGCGTTGTCACTTGCTTGTATTGTGAATTCATTATCCACTGTCACATTTACTGCTGCAGTCAGCTCAATAACCGGAACAGGAATTTTAAACAAAGCAGAAATCACCGTGTCTTTATCAAATGAAAACTGAAGGTAAGCTGAGTCGATGGCAATTTCACTTGTCGCAGTTAAATCAGTAAAACTAACCACACCACTTACCGATTGAGCTTGAAGAGTGCCTGATAAAGTCCAGGCTTTCTGATCATATTTAGCCACATTTACCTGCGTAAGATTATCTGCAGTACAATTATTTAGGTATTGATCACTTAATTGTAATACAGGTTGCTGCGATAATAATTCACCATTATTGGCAGGATCTGATGGCTGAGTTGTGATCTGTAAACTATCTGCTATACCGTGATTGATCTCCTGCTGAACTGTATCGTGAGCAAACCCACGGGATTGCACAATAACCTGGAACGATCCGTTTTTTTGCAGAAACTCCGATTCAGAAGGAATCAACTCCAACGCTCCGGCCTGACCCGCATTATAACTCGCAGCACTCAATACACTGTCGTTAACAGTCACTACATTAATACGGCTTCTCCAAACAGAATCCTCAGTAAAAGTAATTTTAAACGGATTATCAACAGTTGCACCAATAGCAGCACTTAGAACCGGAGAACTACTAACATCAGGAATATCAAAAGGTGCAGAAACAACTGCAGTTAAATCCGCAGCAATAAATTTCAATTCAGCACCACTTACCGGAGCCGTGCTGTAGGCCGATAAATCAGTAAATGTAACAATTCCATTTGTTGCTGTTTGCTCAACAGTTCCAGCCAAATTCCAGTCTCCTGTATCATTCTTTTCAACAGCAATACTCTTTTGAATTTCTGATGTGCATACATTGGCATACTGATCCAAAAATTGCAAAACAGGCTGCTGATCAAGAGCATCACCATTGGTTAATGGAGCTAATGGTTGCTGGGTTATCTCCATACCTGCAACTGCTCCGTGCCCAACCTCCTGTTCTACTATTACATTCGTATAACCCAAAGAATGGATAGCAATAGTGAATGTTCCTGCTTTTTGCAGCAATGCTTCCTGTGAAATATGAAAAGTAATTGATTCCGTATCTATCGCATAAGCCGAAGAAGGTAAGGTATCTCCCTCGTAGGTGATGGTCGTAATGCTGTTTTTCCAGGCATCATCAATGGCAAAAAAGTTTAATGTAAAATCAGCATCAACAGTTACAAGAAATGCAGGATTAATAGTAGGCGGATTTAACAGCTCTACAATATCGAAAGGATCTGAGTTCACTGAAGCCACTCCTGCACCGGAAAATTTCAGAAAAGCTCCGGTAATTGCAGTCACACTTGAAGCACTTAAATCGCTAAAAGTAAGCACACCTGATGAAACAGTTTGAGTTAAAGTTCCTCTTAATGTCCAGGCCTGTGCATCTCCATTTTCGACAGAAATCTCAAATGTACTGTTGCTTGAACAACTATTGTTGTACTGATCCCGAAGTGAAACCCTTGGCTGTGTATCTAAATTACCACCATTCACTAAGGGTGCTGTTGGCTGTCTGTCAATAAAAACAGTATCCGGAATACCATGTTTAATTTCCTGATTGACTGCTGTATTTTGATATCCTCTTGAATAAACTAAAACTTCTTTCGTTCCAGTCACTTGCAATTCAGTACTTTTTGAAGGATCAAAAATTAGTTTCCCTGCTTGACTTTTGTCATAAACATCAGTTGCCAGCAAGTTTCCTCCATAAGAAATTGAATCAATTTCTCCCTGCCAGGCGGCATTTTCCGAGAAAGTAACATCAAACAATGAATCAACAGTTGCAGTTGTTGAGGCAATAAGAGATGGAGCAATAAGAGGTGCTGGAATAATAAATGTCGCCGACTCCTGGCTTGTTAGTCCTGTGCCAGAAAAAGTGATTGTTGCATCAGTTACCAGATCCGTACTTCTGGCGGTTAAATCGGTAAAATCAACAATCCCATTAGTTACCATTAACGAAGTAGTTCCCTCTACTACCCAGCTTCCTCCTGTTGCATTTGCATTAATTGTTTGTACACTGTTCGTAGTACAATCGTTTAAATATTGATCTTGTATTTTAATTCCTGGTTGAGTTTGCAGCAAACCGGCATTTCTCGCAGGTTGTTGTGGTTGAGTTGTTATTGCAATAGATTTTGCTGCACCATGTCCAATTGCCTGCAGAACAGAATCTTTCAGGAATGATGTAGAAGTAATAAAAATATATTCACTGGCTGCAGTCTGCAAAACAGCCGACTCAGCGGGCTTAAATGTTATTACTCCTGCTGTTGAAGTATCGTATGCTCCTGCCGGCAACACTTGAGTTCCGTATCTAATTTCAGTAATCTGACTTCTCCAGGCCGCATTATCAGTAAAAGTAATGTCGAAATCTGAATCAACGGTAACAGCATCTGCAGCAGTTAATACCGGTGAAGCACTTAAATCAGGAATGTTAAAAGTGTTTGAATTTACGGTTGCTAATCCGGTTGTTGAAAAAGCAATAAAGGCTCCTGTAACAGCTGCATTACTTGATGCTGTCAGATCAGTAAAACTAACTGAACCATTGGTTACTTTTTTCACCAACGTTCCTCCTAAAGTCCAAACATTTGCATCCCCTTTTGCCACAGTTATTTCAATTGTATTTTCACTCGTACAATCATTCGCATACTGATCCCGAAGTGTTAACACTGGTTGATTCGCCAATAAAGCTCCATTTTCAACCGGAGCTGATGGTTGAAGCACTACGACTATTTCATTGGCAACACCGTGTTTAATTTCTTGAGATACGCCGGCATTTTCATATCCTCCGGCATAAACTATCATATCAGCTGTTCCCGAAATCTGTAAATCAGAATCTAATGCCGGATCGAAAATAATCTTCCCGGATTGAGTTTTATCATAAGCACTTGCTGCTATTAAATTCCCATTGTACTTAATCGAATCAATGGCAAGCTGCCAAGTGGCATTTGCACCAAAACTTATTTCAAAAACTGCATCTACTGTTGCTGTTGAAGAAGCAAGCAGTGTTGGTGATGAATCCAAAGAGGGAATTGTAAATGCAGCAGATACAACATCGGTTAAAGCTCCTGATGAAAAAGTAATACTGGCTGTAGTCAGTTCAACACTACTACCTGCAGTTAAATCTGTATAAGTAAATACTCCTGAACCGGCAGTTAATCCCGTTGTTCCTCCCAACGTCCAGGTTCCACCGCTGGTTGTTTCCGAAATAGTACTTGTATTATCCGTAGTACAAATATTTGCGTATTGATCCCGCAATTGAACTACCGGCTGGACAGTAAGCTGACCTCCATTGCCCGAAGGACCAACTGGCTGTGTAAACATGAAAAGCTCATCAGCAACTCCATGCCCAAGCATCTGACTTAAAGTATCATTAGCAAATCCACTGGAAATTACAATGATTTCTTTTGTGCCTGCAGTTTGTAATATATTTGATTCAACAGGCTTAAAAATAATTCGGGTAGCATTCGTGGCATCATAGGCTGCTGCCGGAATAGAATTACCATCAAATGTAATATCAGTTATACTTCCCCTCCATGTTGCATCATCTGTAAAAGTGATCTGAAATTCTCCATCAACCGTAGCATTATTTGCGGGAGAAAGAGCAGGTGAAGCATTTACAGGAATATCGAAAGTTGCCGAATTAACATCCGCAAAACTACCAGATGAAAAAGATAAATAGGCTCCAATAACCGGTGCATCACTTGTAGCCGACAAATCTGTATATGTAAATGATCCTCCCGCTAATGTATGATTGGGTGAGCCACCCAATGACCAGCTTCCCGCATCACCCTTCACAACAGATATTGCTGTTGCATTATCCGAAGTGCATGAATTAAGATATTGATCCTGACTAATAACAACTGGTTGCTGTACCAATAAACCACCATTGCTTGTTGGTGATGTTGGTTCAACATTCACTTTAATTGATGTAGGTACACCATGACCGATCGTTTGTGATAAAGCTGCATTTGAGAATCCTGCAGCAATAAAAACAAAATCTTGTGTTCCTGCAGTTTGCAATGCTGGTGATAAGGACGGATCAAATATTATTTGTCCACTTGTTAGTTTATTGTAGGCCGAAGCATCAATCTCAACACCATCATAGCTAATACTACTGATTTTACTTTGCCAACTGTTTTCATCCACAAAAGTTACCGTAAATGCACCATCAACGGTCACACCTGCAGCTGCTGATAATACAGGAGGTGAATTTAATCCCAGATCGAATGTTGCCGAAGCTACTCCTGTTAAACCGGATGCTGTAAAAGAAATATAAGCTCCTGTAACTACAGCATCGCTGCCGGCAGATAAGTCGGTGTAATTTAATACTCCAGACGAAACAGTGCCCGTTGGAGTTCCACCCAAAGTCCAGTTAACAGGATCATTTTCACCAGCAGTAATGGAAACAGTACTATTCGAAGTACAGATGTTATTGTATTGATCCTGAATAGCAACAACAGGCTGTGTTGTAAATAAGCTTCCATTCACACCGGACGGTACAGGTTCTGTTTGTACAACAATATTGGTTGCTGCACCATGTCCTATATTTTGAGTTACACTGGCAGGACTGTAAGTGTCAACAAAAATTTCCAAGCTGGCAGATACAGCAGTTTGCAGTGAAACATCTGCCGAAGGTGTAAAAACAATTTTATTCGTTGTTGAATTTAAAGAATATGCACTTGCAGAAATGGTTGTTCCATTAAATTGAATCGAATCAATACTTGATTCCCAGCCTGAGTCATCTGAATATGAAATTTCAAAAACATCATCAACAGTTGCTCCTGTTGCTGCTGTAAGTGTTGGAGGAGCATTCACAGGAATATCAAAAGAAGCAGAATTAAGCGTTGGTAAAATCCCTGATGAAAAAACCAAATATGCCCCACTAACAACCAAATTACTACTTCCCGTAAGTCCGGAAAACGCAGCAGTTCCTCCTACCGAAGTAACAGTAGTACCTATCCCTCCCAAAATCCAATCTCCGGAAGCATCAGCGGCAGCAGTTACCTGTGTTGCACCATCACCCGTACAGTCATTACCATACTGATCCTGCAATTTAACCACAGGCTGTGTTCCCAATAAACCTCCATTGGAAGCCGGAGCTGTTGGTTGAGTAACCATTACAATATTGGCTGCAGCGCCGTGCTTCATCTCCAAAGATTCAACAGCATCTGCATATCCACTGGATACAATGGTCAGATTCTTTGTTCCGGGAGTTTGCAAAAATCCTGACTGAGACGGCTTAATGGTGATCGCATCCGCACTTGTCTTATCATAGGCTCCAGCAGGAAGAACATCGGTGCCATATCGAATTTCCGTAATGCCGTTTCGCCAGACTGCATCATCTGTAAAAGTAATGTTAAAATCAGAATCAACAGTAGCATCTGTTGGTACTGAAAGTGCTGGATGAGCATTTACAGGAATATCAAATGAATTGGAGACCAGGGAAAATCCATCCAACGAAAAAGTGATTGCAGCTCCGGTAACAGCAACAGCACTGCTTCCTGTTAAACCAGAAAAAGTCACGACTCCCGATGATGCTGTTTGAGGCGTTGTTCCGCCCAATATCCAACTTGCCCCACTGGCGACAACTCCCACAGAACTTGTTCCATCGCTTGTACAAGTATTGCTATACTGATCCTGCAGGCTTACTGCAGGCTGTGTTCCCAAAACTCCGCCATTGGAAGCCGGAGCAGCCGGCTGAGTAGTTATGACAAATTTTGTGGCAGCGCCGTGCTTAATTTCCAAAGACTCAACAGCATCTGCATATCCACTGGATACAATGGTCAGATTCTTTGTACCTGAAACCTGCAAAAATCCTGACTGAGATGGCTTAATGGTGATCGCATCCGCACTTGTCTTATCATAGGCTCCAGCAGGAAGAACATCGGTGCCATATCGAATTTCGCTGATGCCGGTTCGCCATGTTGCATCATCCGTAAAAGTAATATCAAAATCAGAATCAACAGTAGCATCTGTTGGCACTGAAAGTGCTGGATGAGCATTTACAGGAATATCAAATGAATTGGAAACCAAGGAAAATCCATCCAACGAAAAAGTGATTGCAGCTCCAGTAACAGCTACAGCACTACTTCCTGTTAAACCAGAAAAAGTCACGACTCCCGATGATGCTGTTTGAGACGTTGTTCCGCCCAAAATCCAACTTGCCCCACTGGCGACAACTCCCACAGAACTTGTTCCATCGCTTGTACATGCATTACTAAACTGATCCTGCAGGCTTACTACAGGCTGAGTTCCCAAAACTCCGCCATTGGAAGCCGGAGCAGCCGGCTGAGTAGTTATGACAAATTTTGTGGCAGCGCCATGGCCTATCGTTTGTGAAAATACACCATCAAAGTAAGTTCCATCTGTTACAATAGTAATATTTAAGGTTGTGTCATTTTGAAAATAAACACTTGCCGAAGGAGTAAAAACAATTTCTCCCGAAGTTGTACCTGCATCGTACGCAGACGGATCAACAACATCATCTCCATATCGTATTTCAGAAATCAGACTTTGCCATGTACCATCATCAGTAAATAACAAAGTAAAAGGATTATCAACCGTAACTCCCGATACTGAATTTAAGATTGGCGGTGCAGTTTGAGCTTGTACAATAATGACTGAGGTAACCCATAGGAATCCCAAGAGTAGATATTTTTTCATAATTACAGGACTTTAGATAACTAACACATAGTTAGAACCAAAGTGCGTACCACAGCCCTCAACAAGCTCACATCCTGACTTATACGACAAATCTGCAAATTCTCACATACCTACGATATTGGATAAAAGCTCAAACAAATAAAAAAAAGTCAGTAAATACACGACTTTTCTCCCTATTAAAAAAAGACATCCTATTGTGGATGATTTATCCGTATTCGGATAAAAAAAGCCGAATCTAAGTGATTCGGCTCCCAATTTTAAATTTAATTACCCTATTCGGATACGTTAAAAGTATTTTGAAATTTAGGAATGGAATGTCTTATCTTAAAATCCCGCGAATAATTTACAAGATGAACACCCTGATTTTCGAGTCCTCCAAACGCATTTACTCTTTTAAAATGGTAATTTGATTGTAACAAATCCAATTTCAGTTCATTCAAATGATCAGGAAAACTATGCCCATACCTACTTACAGCCTTGGAGAAATATCGACACAAATCAAATGCCCGAAAACTAAAATCATTCGGTTCACATTTAAATTTCTCTCTAAAATCTGAAACAAACAAATCAACTTTAGCCTCCTTATAATCAATATTGTATGGAGTTATTACACTTAGATTTAAATTGTAGAACAGCTCGGCATCCAAACTATTAAATCGCTGCCATACAGGAAAACCCATTAAGCGAATATCAAAGCGCTGACTTAAAACATTTAAATTGGAAATGATATTTTCAACATATGGCTGTTTGGTAGAAGGCACCAGAATTACATTTTCGCATGTATCACTCAGCATACGTTCAATTCCAAAAAGTCCATATTCATCAAATGAAATCTTCTTATAAGTCATATCACCATTTTCCCAGTACTTTCCTTTTTCAAACATATTCCGTTCTATGTCTGTAACCAACTGGAATTCATTTAAATGTTCATAACGATCAGGATGAACAACGACTAAATTTCTTGTATCCAATTCGAAGCAAACAAAATCGGATATCTTCCCACAAATCGACTGGATAGAAGTATTCAATTGAATCACGAACGGATTTGTTGTGAGCTCTGAATTCTTTGGCGAAAGAGGTGAAATAACAGGGATTCGTCTTTTTTGGGCAAAATCTGCCACAATCGAGAATGTATTTTGATATACCGGTCCTATCATAAAATCCAGTTCAGTATACTGCAGTCCAGCTATAATTCGTTGAACTCGTTCAGGACTTTTTTCGGTATCAAAAACATGAAGATCTACCGATAAGCCCTCTTTTTGGAGAGAATCAACAGCCAAAATAATACCTTGGTAGAAACGAATGAAATCATGGGATTTACTGTATAAAATCCGTGGATTTCTCTCCGTAATAATTTCAATAGTATCCTTATAGGAAATACTTCTGTTTATGGAATCATTCGCATCCAAATACAAAGGCAAAAACAATGCTATCCGTATTTTATTCTGACTTAGAGGTTTTAAATCAACTGTAGGAACAACAGTATCTACAACCTGATATTTTTTTGCGATTGTATCCTTTTGTTCTTCCTTCTCCACAAAATATTCCGGAGGAACCAAATACCTTGGAATCCGAACCCAATCGCCAATCTTTAAAGCCGTACTTTTCAGTTTTGGATTTAACTTTTTGAATTTTCGCAGATTCATAAAAAACTGACGAGATATAGAAGACTCCGTATCCCCCTGTTTTATCACATAATAGTAATAATTCTTATCGTGTTTAGGAACAGTATTAAGCTGTGGCTTTTTAACAATCTTAGGAATTTTAACAATTGTACCCAAACGTAAACTGTCCCCCATCTCTGGATTTGAGGCCTTTATTAAAGCCATCTCAACAGCATATTTTTTATACAAAGAAAATAATGTGTCTCCCTTTTTTACTATGTGATAAAAGAATTTCTCATCTTCCTTTTTCACTAAAACAGGAGAAAGGACAGTTTCTGAATCTACAACCGGAATTCTTAAAACCTCACCAACATTAACTGTTGCTTCCGTTTTTCGATTCACCTGCAAAATAACAGCAAGGTCAACACCATATGCCCTACTAATAGAAAATAAGGTTTGCTTTTCTTTTACAAGATGTAAAAAACAGGTTTGACCACCTACAACAACCTTATTATTAGACAACTCAACATTTGCAGTTTGAGCTTTCGTAAAATTTACTGCTCCAATAAGGAGACATATCAGAAGGATACTTCGAAAAAAATAATGCATTAATTATCTGTATTTCAAACATTTATAGTTCACTAACAATAGCTAACAAAAATACTAAAGTCCGCTTGGAAAACAAAATATCTACAATAATTGAACCGTAAAAAAGCAAAATCGAAATTCTTCTCCTGAATTTCGATTTTATCATACGTCAAAATAACAATTCCTCATTACTGTTTTTTGAATCAATTCTCTACTAAAATATGTTCGTCATATTCTATTTCAAATTTCAATTTTTGTCGTGCCTCATCATTAGCCAAAGCCAAAAAAGCTTCTCTACACTCCGCATTAACCGCACTCTCCGCCATATTCAAGTAAAATTTAAATTTTGCTTTTTCTTTTTTCATAGCAATAATCAGTGCGTCCTGATAGGTCAAATCATTTCTGGTGTGATCTACATCCTCAAGACTACCAGTAATTTTCATATCCTTAATTTCATCCAGGTTCAATTCCGGTTTCGCATCCTTCATCTTCTCCAGTCGAAGCATTCTGGCTGTTTTCTCTAAAGCAATATCCCAAAAAAGTCCCTTCACATGTTTCCTGTCCATTCGACTTGCAACCTCTGAGTAAAACTCAACTTCATCCATCTCCTTATCGATTGCATAATCAATAATTTCTTCAAATGTCCTAAAAATTTTCATCCTTTATTTTTTGTTAATTTATAATCTCATACGAATCAAAAACCAATTTTAAATTGGTGCGTTTTTTCTTTTCAGCTTGACCATATAAGTTACAAAATAGTAACAATCAATGCAAATGAATTTTTAAGCACAGACTTTGATTTTCCTCGTTGGATGTGTTAAAGACTTCACCATCCAAACATTTTTGCCTTTCAGTTTTCATTTCATTCGTTTTTGAAATTCAAAAATAGAGAAGAACAGCCGATTATTTTTTCATCTATCTTAAAATCATCCATTCGCCCGTATGGTACTTAAATGTTGTTGGGTCATTCCCAAATAAGAAGCAATATATCCCAAATTTACCCGGCTAAATAGATCAGGATTTTCGTTGTAAAACTTTTCGTAGCGTGCTTTTGATGATAAGCTTAACCGGTCGATACGCAGGTTCTGCATTTTCAGCAATACTTCCTGATGAATGGTCCGGGACCAATTGGCAATGTCGATGTTCGTTTTGTACAAATCATTTAAAGCGTCAATCGGCAGGCTAAATACGCACGAATCTTCCAGAAGCTCCACAAAATCGAATCCCGGGGTTCGGTGATACATTGAATTTGAAGAAAAGGTAATATCACCTTCCCGGCTAAACCAATTGGTAATTTCTTTCCCGTCAACCAAAAAGTAAGTCCGCATACACCCTTGTTCAATAAAGTATACAAAATTGTCTTTAACCCCTGCTTTGGTCAGTAAATGATGTTTGGGCAGATGCGTTTCGGTTAATAAACCAGCCAGTGTTTCAATCGAATCATCAGATACGGGATAATACCGTCTGATCCCTTTAATAATATTTTCAATTTTATTTAGTTCCATTTATTTCATAAAAAAAGCATCGGACAATAGCCGGTTACGCGCATTGTGCCCACCGATAATTTACATCTAATTAATTGTTGGGATAAGGACTCCAGCCATCAAGAACAAAAAGTGGATTGGAATAGTTTTCAATCAATTCTTTATCTGTATCCAAACGTAACTGATGCGAAAAATCAGCCCGCTGAGAAAGGTCAACTGGTTTTCCATCATCTATATTGGTGCTGTTATATTCCCAGTAATGCATATTTTTTGTTTCTTCGCCAACTGTACCCCAGCCTTTAGGCAGAATGTTTTTAAGAGAACAGTTAATGAACACGCATTCGCTGTATGGATAACCAAAACCTTTATTAACAGGAGCCCTGGCCAATGTACTTCCATTAGGATTTGTACCGGTGAAACGGCAATTCAGAAATACATTCCCATGATTGGCTTTGGTATTTCTTGTCCACATAAAAGGTCCGGGAGAATAAAAATCGCAATCTTTAAAAAATGCAGGCCCCCGTCCAAGTATCATATCACCGCCACCGTCAATCCTCACATCATCGAAGCAGGCCGAACCATTGGTTTGTAATGCATCTCCTGAGCCCACAATATGTACTCCTTTAACAAATATTTCACTTCCATTAATCAGTAATCCTTCCGCCTGCCCTTGCAGTAAAGTTTTAACTGTTAAATTTAACAACTGAATATTTGTACAGTTATCAATCGCAAAAGCGGCTCTTCTTGAAGGAAAAGTACCCGGCCATTCATTGGTTTTTACATTCCAGGGATGGGGATTGAACACTTCATTGTTTGCATATTGAATTACTGTTTTTTCCTTGTCTTCACCTTTGATGATGATATTCGATTTATTCCTGAAATAGATCAGCTCTTCATACAAACCGTTCCTGATGAAAATCTCAACTGTGTCTTTGTAATTATTGGGAATGTAATCAAGGGCTCCCTGCAAAGTAGAAAAGTCACCATTCCCTTTATTGTCCACTATAATTTTTTTAGACCTTAAGTCAGGAGGATTCTTACTAGTGCTGAACCGCCACACATTTTTGTTATAAATCCCTTTAAAGCTTCCCTTAGCCGAAGAGACCACACTACTGTCAATTAAAACATAGTAGTCTTTATTGTACTCCAAAAGATTATGGTGCAAAGAAATAATGGCAGTGTTTTCATGAACAATTATGGGATAAAAATGAAAAGCATCAGTAAAACTGCCAATAATGGTCAACTGAAATGTATCTGCAGTTGGTAAGGCTGTTCCTGAAGGTGTGCCCGGTTTGGTATTGGCATTGGTAAACTTACCGGGCAAATATTGATAAGGGATGCTTGTATAAGTCGCTTCCGGGTTTTTGACAGATTTGGTCGGCCCTGCCGGAATACTCATATCAATTAGATCGACCAAAGAATCGGTCTGACTTTCAAATACCCATATTTTACCCGTACTTCCAACAATAGGTTGGCTGGCAAATGTAATTTTAAGATGAGTATCCGGATGAATGTCTTTTTCTTGGTTTTCAGGATAAATTGTATAATTGCCTGATATTTCTGCTGATGTACAGGATGCCAACAAGGCAATGCCTGCACAGCACAAATAATTTTTTACTATTTTATGTTTCTCCATTGTTAATAAGTTTTATATTATTTGCTCTGCAACAAGTTCATAATAACACCCAATTACATTTTGTCCCCGAATCTACGAAACAATAATTACGTAACAAAAAAATAATCGGGATGAAACAAAAATGCCAAAACGTTTACGGGTCTTCAACACTGTCAGGATGTGGCAAATCACCAAAAGAATATTTCTGTACTCATCCGCAATAACTTAATTGCCCGTAGTTTTCCGTCTGCCTATCAGCGATGTGAAAATTCCGATCACACACAAAACTGTAAAGCTGATTACAATCACTCTCATGCTTAGTATGAATGAATCAAGATTGCCGGCATGAATTTTAGCATCGCCTAAAAACACATGTACCGAAAGAGCTGCAACAGCCATGCTGAACATCATACCAGTGGTTCGCATGGTAGCAACTGTTGCCGATGCAAGTCCTAAAAAGCGTTTTTCTACCGAACTCATAACTGAATTTGTATTGGGTGATGAAAACAATCCAAATCCAAATCCTAAAATCAGTAAAGCAAAAACAATATAGGCATAGGGCGTTTCCTTGCTGATAAAAGTGAGCAGCAACAGCCCCGCTGCACTTATTCCCATTCCTATTGATGCCAAAATCCGCGGGTCTTTTGTATCCGACAATTTCCCCGAGAAGGATGCAACTACAGCCATCACTACAGGTTGTGCAATTAAAACAAAACCAGCCTCTTTGGGCGATAAACCTTTCACATATTGCAGATACAAACTAAAAACGAATGTGATGGCAAAGGTGGCTGCATAGTTAATAAAAGCCGATAAATTGGAGAAAGCAAACAACTTGTTTTTGAAGAACAGCTGCATTTCGAAAACCGGGTTTTGGTGTTTTAACTCGTATCTGACAAAAATAAGCAAGCCGGTAATTCCCAATAAAGTGAATACAATTGCTTCCGTTTTTGGTAGATGCGAAAACCCATACATCAATCCCGAAACGGAAAACATATAAATTAAAGTTCCCTTATAGTCGAATTTCGCCTTGTCTGGAACTGCCCATTCGGCCTTAATTTTTGTGAGTATTGCCATTATTATCAGCAAGACTGCTCCTGCATTAATAAAGAACAAGGAACGCCAACCTAAAGATTCTGTTAGAATGCCGCCCAAAACCGGAGCAATGGATAAGCCTACGTAAACGGCCATCACGTTTAATCCAATCATTTTACCTCTTTCGTGTGGTTCGAAAGCCGATATTACAATGGCCATGTTCGAGGCAAATATGCCTGCAGCGCCTATCCCCTGCAACAAACGCCCCATTAGTAATGTTTCGGACGAAAAAGAAAAGGCGCAGAATAAAGTGGCAAAACCAAATAATACATTGCTGTACAGGAACATTTTTACACGTCCCCAATTGTCGCTTATTTTACCAAAAGGGACTAAAAATACCGACGAAGCCAGCAAAAAGGACATACTCACCCAACTTAAACCCACGGCCGACATCGATAATTCTTCCCCAATTCGGGGTAAAGCCACATTAACGGCCGCTCCCATTAAGGGATTCAGAAAATTGGATGCCATGGTAACAGCCAGCAGAATCGTTTTATTCAAATTTGGATTTGTTTCTATCATCATTCTCTTTCTTGTGTGTGCAGCAACCTAAATTTAGCTGTTTTTTGCGGAATCGGTACTTTTGTTTTTCTACCGTTTTTTAGGAGGATAAAATAGTGTGCCTATAGAATTAAGTCATACCCTGACAAGTTGATATTTTAAGCAGGATTTTGAAATTAAATGGGTATAAGTACTATATGGACTGCACCAAGTTTAAGATTGTTTTACATCTCAGAATACAAGCAAAATACTTCAGACTGTATTATCTTATCTTTTATCGCTTATGCAACGATTGGATACTTGTAAAAACAATTGCCGATAATGTAATCCCAAAGAAGTTTGCATCCAAACCAAAAGGCAATGTGGCTTCGGTTAAAATAAGAATTAAAGTAGTTCCTCCTCCCAAAAGCATAGCATACATTGCGGCCTTTGCCGATGGATTTTTCAAAAACAGAAACCCCAAAACAGGAACAAACAATCCGGAAACCATAAAGGCATACGAGTATAACATTAAATCGAGTACATTCTGCATTTTGGTAGCCAGAAAAATTGCCAGTATCCCAATCACTAATGTTGCCAATTGCGAATAGCGTATACTCTTGATGTTTTGCTTTGAAAGCCGTAAAATATCGGTTGTGAAATTACCTGATGCTGCCATTAAACAAGAATCGGCCGTTGACATGATGGCCGAAAAATAAGACGACATGAGCAGTCCCATCAAGCCAATTGGGAAAATGTGCGTTAAGAGCAAAGGCAAACCAATTTCCGGATCGATAACACTTCCCGGAGCATATCCAAATTCGGTAAACATGCCTTGTTCGAAGGCAACCCGGCCTAATAATCCAAGAATAATTCCCATAAATGCCATTACAGGCCATTCGAACAAGCCAGCTATGAACCAAGCTTTTTTTGCTGTTTTCTCATCTTTCGAAGCATAAATTCGTTGGTACAGAGTCATGCCAACAAACCAAATGGGAACAATTGTAATCAGCCAGTTAATAAATTGAACAAAACCAACATTGGTGAGACTTTGAAAGTTATCCGGCAAATAAATGCGAAGAGCTTCCCAGCCTCCCACTTTTACAAAACCCAATGGAATACCGATTACGATCAGGCCAAACATGAGTATGATCCATTGAATGGTATCAGTAAAAATAACAGCCTTCAACCCGCCCAGTACGGTATAACCGATCACCACAATTCCCATTAGTAATACGGCATCGACAATGGTGATGGAAGGAAAAGTTGCTGCCGCTAATTTGGCTCCTGCCAATACCTGCGAACTGGTAAATCCGATATAACCAATCAGAGAGATTATGCCTGCAATAATGGCCACTTTTCGATCGTAGAAGTGATTTAGAATTTCGGGGAAACTCAAAAAATTGTGTTTCCGTGCCAGAGGATAGATAATCGGAATCAGAAAAACAGCACTGATCCACGCTCCAATAATGCCTGTAAACAGCATCCAACTACCCGAAAGACCAATTAAAAAGCCCAAACCACCTAATCCTATGGAAAATCCACCACCAACATCTGTAGCAACAACCGATAAGCCTATGTGAAAGGAAGTCATTTCCCGACCTCCCACATAGTAGTCTTCCTGCGATTTATTGCGTTTCATAAAATAGAGGCCGACACCAAGCATGCCGAGCATATAGATTACAAATATTAAAATGTCGATAATGTGCATAATTTGATTTTTTGTTACAGAAATAAATTTCGCAGCCTACGAAATCATTTTTATTGAGGGATGAAAATCTTATTTTTCAAATGGAAAGCAAACTCAGTTTGGCTAAAACCCGATTAAAATACTCAATTGAATTTTAAAGATAAAAACTTTAAGCACAGATAAAAAATGAATGCAAAATAGATAGACAAAAATGTATATCTGCCGGATTTACAAAACAAACATTGATTATCAAAAGAAATTGTCAAATCTGGTCAGCGCAGAAAATCGGTAAGAATTTTGGAAGTGAAATGGATAGGAAGTCTGTTCAGATATTAGCGTGCATAGAGCGTGCGGATTCATTTGAAAGCTCTCATTTCATATAGGGAGGCACTCTTCAATCATTTGATGACTTAGTGAAGTTCAGGAACGACTTTGTAATTTCATTTGATGACTTGGTGAAGTTCTAGAACGACTTGGTGAAATCATTTTAATGCTTGGTGAAGTTCAAGGACGACTTGATGAAGTCATTTTAATGCTTGGTGAAGTTCAAGGACGACTTGGTGAAGTCATTTTACTGCTTGATGAAGTTCAGGAACGACTTTGTAATTTCATTTGACGACTTGATGAAGTTCAGGAACGACTTGGTGAAGTCATTTTAATGCTTGGTGAAGTTCAGGAATGACTTTGTAATTTCATTTGATGACTTGATGAAGTTCAGGAACGACTGACAGTGTTGTCTTTTAAAAAGCAGGAAGGAATTTGTATTAATTAGCTAAACAATTGGCAGATTAGTCCAAAGCTTAGTTTGCATAGTATTCTATTTTATGTGGCTAAAGCCTATTTACTAAGTTCATGTTATCAGTTGGCTAAAGCCAAACTGCAATAAATGTTTTGCTAAGTAGCAGTTTATTTCTTCAATCATTTTAATTTCTTGTTGTCTATTGATTAAAAGCAAAGCAATAGATACTCAGCCTTGCTCCTTGCATCAGGAAATGCTTTGTGGTTTTTTATTCATTGCAGTTCGGCTTTAGCCAACTGAATTTAAAAGATGATAAACTACTTGGTCTATTTCTCTTTAATGAAATTCCATCCATATTTTTTCATAAATACATCTATTTCGTCCGTAAAAGACTGCTTCGAATGATGTGCTTCTTGATTGTGAATATACTTCCTGACCGAGTCAAGATGACTTTCGCTTACACCGACAACCCAGTAATCATCTTGCCAAATAAATTTTTCTGTTGTCAATTTTTGTTGATTGATCCAAAATGATGATTCTCCTTTTATTAGCTGTGCAACTTTACTAATGCTTTGCTCTTTACCAAGAGAAAGTAAGCAATGAACATGATCTTGATGTCCATTTACACTGTCAAGCCAAATTTCCTTTTCTTCTGCATTTTTTTTGATGTGCTGAAATAAATTTTTCCTTAATTCTGATGAATTCAAAAAAGGCTCTCTGTTTTTTGTAGAGAATACCATGTGCATATATACTCTTACCCAACTCATATTATTTGTTTTATGTGGCTAAAGCCTATTTTACTAAGTTCATGTTATCAGTTGGCTAAAGCCGAACTGCAATAAATGTTTTGCTAAGTATCATTTGGTTTCTTCAATCATTCTAATTTCTTGTTACCTGTTGTTTGAAAAACAACAGCAATAGCTACTCAGCCTTGCTCCTTGCATCAGGAAATGCTCTGTGTTTTTTATCCATTGCAGTTCGGCTTTAGCCAACTGAATTTGAAATATTTCAATCTTTTGCTTTAGCATCATTTTCATTTCTGATAATTCAGAAAATGAATCTACAAAACAATAAATCCTCAACAAAAAAATATTATAGTTATTTTACATGCCATTATAAAATAGGATTAAAAAATATTGTTGCCTTTTAAAAAGCAGGAAGAAATTTGTATTGGTAAACTAAGCAATTGGCAAATTAGTCCAAACCTTATTTTGCCTATTACTCTCATTATATTTTATGTGGCTAAAGCCTATATTACTAAGTTCATGTTATCAGTTGGCTAAAGCCGAACTGCAATAGATGTTTTGCTAAGTATCATTTGGTTTCTTCAATCATTTTAATTTCTTGTTATCTGTTGTTTTGAAAAACAACAGCAATAGCTACTCAGCCTTGCTCCTTACATCAGTGACTACTTTGTTTTTTTATCCATTGCAGTTTGGCTTTAGCCAACTGAATTTAGAAGTTTCTAGTCTTTGCTTTAGCATCATTTTCATTTCTGATAATTCAGAAAATGAAATTTTTATTAGTTAGCTAACTAATTGGCAGATTAGTCCAAACCTTAGTTCGCATATTGCTCCCATTATATTTTATGCGGCTAAAGCCTATTTTAGTAATATAATGTTATCAGTTGCTTAAAAGCAACTGCAATAGATGCTCAGCCTTGCTCCTTGCATCAGTAACTACTTTGTTTTTATCCATTGCAGTTCGGCTTTAGCCAACTGAATTTAGAAGTTTCTAGTCTTTTGCTTTAGCATCATTTTCATTTCTGATAATTCAGAAAATGAATCTACAAAACAATAAAGCCTCAACAAAAAAATATTATAGTTATTTTACATGCCATTATAAAATAGGATTAAAAAATATTGTTGCCTTTTAAAAAGCAGGAAGGAATTTGTATTAATTAGCTAACTAATTGGCAGATTAGTCCAAACCTTAGTTCGCATATTGCTCCTATTGTATTTTATGCGGCTAAAGCCAATTTATTAGTTGCCTGTTATCAGTTGCTTAAAAGCAACTGCAATAGATGCTCAACTTTTCTCCTTACATCAGTAACTACTTTGTTTTTTTATCCATTGCAGTTTGGCTTTAGCCAACTGAATTTAGAAGTTTCTAGTCTTTTGCTTTAGCATCATTTTCATTTCTGATAATTCAGAAAATGAAATTTTTATTAGTTAACTAACTAATTGGCAGATTAGTCCAAACCTTAGTTCGCATATTGCTCCCATTATATTTTATGCGGCTAAAGCCTATTTTAGTAATATAATGTTATCAGTTGCTTAAAAGCAACTGCAATAGATGCTCAGCCTTGCTCCTTGCATCAGTAACTACTTTGTTTTTATCCATTGCAGTTTGGCTTTAGCCAACTGAATTTAGAAGTTTCTAGTCTTTTGCTTTAGCATCATTTTCATTTCTTATAATTCAGAAAATGAATCTACAAAACAATAAAGCCTCAACAAAAAAATATTATAGTTATTTTACATGCCATTATAAAATAGGATTAAAAAATATTGTTGCCTTTTAAAAAGCAGGAAGGAATTTGTATTGGTAAACTAAGCAATTGGCAGATTAGTCCAAAGCTTATAATGTTATCTGCTGGCAATTCCATCCCTTTTTTTATTAAAGCGGAAACAATAAAAAAAGTGGAAGAATCTCTACTCCCACTTTTATAGTTTATCCTAAAACCAGGCTATTTGTATTCTTTGGCAATAAAAGGTTCTTCTGCCCGTACATATCTACCAATAAAAATAATCCCATTCGTCTTATTGTCAACAATCATAAAAGTAAATGGATGGTCAGCTTTAAATTTCTTAGGTTTGGGCATTGAGCCTCCAGTTGAACCATCCATCATCTCAACAATTGTTGCTGCCCCCGCCTCTGTTTTTTCTTCGTTAATCTCAATATAAGCTTTATGATTTACTTTATTTATCAGTAAAGGTACTTCACTTGTGATCCCGGAAAAATCTGCATGACGAGTGAAGGCTTTTTCAAGTCCGAGTTTTATTAACGGCTCTTTGAGTGAATACGTTGTTTCCAATTTAAATTTTGGAATGGATAGCTTTACTTCCAAATAACCCGTATTGTGCAGTATAGTATCTAATGTTGAGTTGGTAAAAATATTCTCTATGTCAATCAATCCGTATCTGCTTTTGGGAAGAAGAATACAGAATGATTTATCATTGCCTTCATATGGCTTTGAAATAAACTGAAAATCCTTGTTCTCATAATACTGCAAGTATTCCGTTTTATTCATGAAATCAACGTCTGATTTTTCTTTATTTATTGAATAAAAATAATCAGAGTTGGTCAATCCCTTGTTGAATTCATCCCGCCATTTCCCAATAAAACATATTGTATTTAAGATGATTAACCGAGTATCTGTATTTATTTCTTTAGGGCAAATAATGTCTTTAATAAGTCCATTTGTTTTATTTGTCACCCAATTATTTATTTCGTTTGAAGCACTAATCTTTTGCTTGAAATCAACCGTTTTTAAATCGGAAGAATATTTTTCAATGATTTGATTTTTATAATCCTCTATCACTGAAAAATCTTTTTGTATCCAAATGGCATTAGAAATATTCAAATAGTTTGAACTGTCTCTCAAAGAAATTAAATTCTCAGAAAAGTCTTTACAATTTGTGAGGCTCTCAGAATTATCAATATGCAGCACTTTCTCAAATTCCGCCTTTGTCTCATTTTTTGCTCCTTCATGCGCAACCAGCAAAGCATAATAAGTACTTAGTGGAGAAACGAATAGATTTTCATTGTCAGTCTTAATCTGACCGTACAAATCAAACGAATAAGCATTTAATGACTTTGTTAATCTATCAACCTGTGAATAAGTTGAGAAAGTTGTTAAGAGTAATATTATCAAGAATGTATAATGCTTCATATCTTTGGTTTTGTACTGACTAACGTTTTATAGTATCAAGGCTCTTTACATGTACATGGTGCATTCATGTTGTTTTCGCCCCCGAATCTACTAAACAATACGCTCCACACAAAGCATTCAAACTGATATTTTACAAGGCTTTATAGAAAATCATATCCAATATTTCATCATTTTCATAATTAACTAATTCTGTTTCGTTCATTTTGCGACAATAAAGTATTATTTTTGAAGTTTAATTTGAGTAACAAACTGGTGTATTTAATAAACAAATAAAACTAGCCTGCCAAAGTGATTTTGCCCCACAAAGGCATGATTATTGATGATGGTAAGCTTCTCCCGAAACAAGTTTGGGACAGGCCATATAACAACTGAAAAAACAAATAATAAGCATATGAAACGACCCTGCAAACAATATTACACACAGGAAAATAAGTGTAATTGGGGAGTTCTCCCGATAAATTCGGGACAGGCTATATAGCAACTAAAAAACAAATAATAAGCATATGAAACGGATCACATTACTTTTTTTAACCATTGCTTCAGCAGCACTTTTCTCAACCTCATGTACTGAAGAAGAAGTTCACCCCAGTTTTGATCAGTCATTAATTATTGGCACATGGGAAAGTGGTACATGGCAAAGTAGTACATGGCAAAGTGATTCAATATTTGAAAGATACGACCGTGGCAATACAGGTGCTACTTGGGATGTTAAGGATGATGTTACAGAGGCAGAAGCTCAGAAATTTACCTGGACCATAGAAAAAGATGTGTTGGAGCAAATTCACATCATCGAAAATGGTGGTGTATCACCAAGAGTTTATACTATTACTGTGCTAACGGCATCAACATTAGAGTATAAAGATGAAAAATCAGGTACAACAACATCATTTATCAAACAATAGTAAAATGCGGATAGTAAAAAAGGTTGGAATAGCTTTACTGGTATTAATTTTTGTAGTAACAATAGCTGCGGCAATAGCCTTGTGGACTATTTTTACGCCGGAAAAATTAACACCAATAGTTAATAAACAGGCAAAAAATTATTTAGCCTGCCATACGGTCATCGAAAAAGTTGAACCCACTTTTTTTAGTACCTATCCGTTTTTTGGCATTGAGCTAACGAATCTCTGTTTAACCGGGAATAATAATTCTGTAAAAACAGATACCCTCTTATACGCTCAAAAATGCTTTGCCTCGCTAAATGTTAAGTCGTATTTATTCGACGGCAATATAAAGCTTAACCCGTTTTTGGTTGAAAATGGGTATTTGAATTTTAAAACAGACTCATCCGGGCAGTCTAATTTCGATATTTTTAAAAGCAGTTCCGATGCTGCAGATGCTGATTCTGAAGCCTCTTCATTGGGTGATATCGACATCAGCAATGTAGAATTTACAAATTTTAATGCCGATTATGCGGATGAGACTACATTTAGAAAGGCTGCTGTTATCAACGGAAATGCTGCGCTCGGGTTTGTATATACCAAGGGGAAACAATCTTTTGATTTGGACCTGCAAGTCAACCGATTGCTGTTTACAACATCCGACTCGATGGCTCTTCGTATTGATGCCAAAAACTGTGATCTGAAAATGACAGGGAAGGCAACGGACAAAAACCGTTTCAATTCTGATGCAAAACTTGTTTGTAAGGAATTGTCTCTTGCTATGGCTGGCGATACTATTTTATCTAAGCTAAAATTGGACACTCACCTGCCTTGTACTGTAAACATCGCCGAAAACAGTTTTGATTTAAAAGAGGCAAAACTGATTGTGAACAATGAGCAGGAAGTATCATGCAATGGGATTGTAAAAATACAGTCTGATAATTCGATTGCCACCAACCTAAACTACGCAACCAACGAATTGGATGTAGAAAAAATTATGGCTCTCGTTCCCAAAGCCTATTCGGCTCCCTTAAAAGATATCAGGGCTAAAGGTTATGCACAACTATCCGGATCGGTTACAGGTCTGTATTCGGACACAAGCTATCCTCTTGTAAGCACAAACATAGAGTACAATAAGGGAGAAATTAACTATGCCGCTTATCCAAAAGTGAAGGATATCAAATTATCGATGTCGGCGAAGGTGGATGTAAATAAAAACCAGACTTCAGATATTACTGTACACAGCAGTTCGTCCAAAATACTAAACAGCAGAATTTCTGTTACAGGAAATATCTCGGACATTTTGGAAATACCCCGCTACGACATCTATTCGAAGGGTGATGTTAACCTGTCCGATTTTCAGTCGTTTGTACCCAAAGGTCAGAATGTAATTGTTCGGGGTTGGGTAAATGGAAATCTGCATACCCGGTTTTCTCAGGCTGATTTGGATCAGGAGGCATATCACCGTATCTATTTAACCGGCGATTTCAATACCCGCGATTTTGATGCCGTTTATAACGACACAACAAAGGTAAACCTCCCTTCGGCAAAAATTAAGCTTACTTTACCGAGCCAAGCCAGAGCAGATAAAAACCTTCTGTTTGCAAACATCAAAATGAATGCACCAAACTTTACCATGCACCTATCTCCTGCCATGAGTGCGGTGACTGAGAATCTTGAGCTTTCTGTGTCCATCAATCATCCGGCAAAAGGAGCCCCGGCACCCATAACGTCGTGTATTTTTAAATTGGGCAGTCTTACTGCTGTGTCCGATACTTTATCGGTTAGCGCAAGCAATGCAAACGGACGATTCGAATACGTTCCAGGCCTTAACGGAAAACAAGAGATTGCGTTGATTAATTCTACAATTTACAGTGATGAAATTGCAGCTGCCGGCAAAGACTCTATTCTGTTTGATGCTAAAAACCTATATGCAAAAACGAATCTGAAGTACGACGACTCGCAAAATAATATCATTCTTAAATGGCAGCCCGAAATGGCAATCAGTTTCTCCGATGCAATTTATAATTTGAGTGAACAGCTAAAGGGTAAAATTCCCAACATCTCGTTTACACTTAATCAAGACAGTATGGAGATTCAAAAAGCGGCTTTAACTTTGGGTAATTCCGACTTTAGCCTTACGGGTCAGCTTACCAACATCTCCAACTATCTAAACGATCAGGCATTGCTGAAAGGAAACTTTAATTTGGTCTCTAAAAATACCGATGTATATCAGCTGATGGACATTTTTAACGGCGTGGGCAGTCAGGATTCTACTCTTGCCGGCAATAAAGATGTTTCGCCCGAAGACGATCCGTTTATGGTGCCAAAAGGTGTCGAAATTCGATTGAACACAACAATTGCCAAAACTGTAGTAAATAATAATGTAATCGAAAACATTAAAGGAGGACTTACTGTAAAAGATGGTACCCTTATTCTCGATCAGATGGGTTTCACCAGCCGGGCTGCCAACATGCAGTTAACGGCAATGTACCGTTCCGACAGAAAAAACCACCTCTTTAGCGGCATCGACTTTCATCTTTTAGATATTGATATTGCTGAATTAATTGCTCTGATTCCTTCTGTTGACTCAATGATTCCCATGCTGAAATCATTCAAAGGGAAAGGCGAATTTCATTTGGCCGGAGAAACCTATCTTAAGAGCGATTATTCTCTTAAACAATCTACAATTCGTGGTGCGGCAGCTTTCCAGGGACAGGAACTAACCCTTATGGATACCGAAACATTCGACATGATTGCCAAAAAATTACTGTTTAAGAAAAAAACAGCAAATGTGATAGACAGCCTTAGTGTTGAAATGACTCTGTTTAAAGACGAAATTGATCTGTATCCTTTCCTTATTGTAATGGACAAGTACAAAGCAGTTATTTCGGGACGTCATAATATGGATAACAGCTTTAACTATCACATATCGGTAACAGATACTCCTCTACCCGTTCGATTGGGACTAAATGTGACCGGAACAATAGATAACCTGAAATACGACCTTGTGGAGTGCAAGTACAAACACTTGTACAATCCACAAAAACAAGGGGCACTGGAGGAGCAAACCTTACGTTTGAAAAAGCTGATTTCGGAATCGCTTAAAGAAAATGTTAAGGAGATTAAATAGAGTGTTACAAGGAGAAAAAGGAACAAGGAACAAGGAACAAGAAACAAGGAAAAAGGAGAAAAGAACAAGGAGAAAGGAACAAGGAGAAAGGAACAAGGAGAAAGGAGAAAGGAACAAGAAAACCAGCAAACAGCCAGCCGTGATCAATTCGTTGACTTTATTGATTACACAATCGTAATTTAGGGCTTAGTTTACAGAGAAATATAAAAATCCTGACAGTAGAAATGCTTGTCAGGTTTTTTTTATTGTAGAATACAATTAGGTCCGGCAGAATACATTGATGCATCCTGCCGGACCTTGTTTGTGTGTTGCTGTATAAATTATAAACTGTTTATTTTAATGAATTTTTCGGAGCCGGTCATTGAAATACCACAACGTTCAGAAGGTGTTTGGTCGTAGGTGTTTCCGCAGGTAGGACATATATAGTAAACCTTGGGTAATTCATTCACGGTGTTGTTATTAAGTGCGAGTAAAGCATTCCTGTACATTGCCTGATGTTTTTTCTCCACCTCGAAGGCGTAATTAAAACTTATTTGTGCCAATTGGGTTTTCGAGTTGGCCGCATCCTGCAAAAAATCAGGATACATAGTGGTCACCTCATACGATTCCCCTTCAATAGCATCCTGCAGATTCTCGCCGGTTGTTTTTACCGTAAATTCAGGTGTGATGTTTGGAACTGCTCCTCCTAATTCCACGATAACAGATTTATGATTATTGGCATGTACCTTTTCGGCCTTCGATGCGGCTGCAAACAGCAAAGCGATGTTATGATTTCCCTCCTGCTCCGCTTTTTTAGAATAAGCTGCATATTTGGCTGATGCCGTGGTTTCCCCTTTAAATGCATCCTGCAGATCTGCCATTGTTTTTGCCTTGGCTTCGTTAGGTGCTATCTGCTTTTCTTTACTTTCGGCAGCTACGGGGTTTTGTAATTTTGCTTCTTTTTTGTTTCCTGTGTTACATGAACTGAGGATGCCGATAACTACGGCTAATGCTGATAAGGATAAAAGCTTTTTCATTTTTATTCTTTTTTTTGTTTTAATTAATAATATACAATGCAAATATGGCACGTATACCATTAAAGCTTCCTTTAGCCTTTCTTAAAATCAGCTTAAAAATTATCCATTAAAATGGAGATGGAATTGAGTTCCCCGGTTTATCTGACTGTCTGCCTGTATTTGTATTCCCTGAATACCGGCGAGCATTTTAACAATGTACAATCCCAATCCGGTACTTTGCACCAAAGTACTTCCGGGAACGTCTACCCGGTAAAAACGATTAAAAATATGGGGCAAATGTTCCTGAGGAATACCAGGTCCGTTGTCGCTAATCGATAAAATTCCGGTATCGGCCTGCCAGTTACAAACCAACTGCCCCTGTTTGTATCCGTATTTAACAGCATTGCTAACCAGGTTCTCCATAATCATTTCAAGCAATCCAAAATCCGCTTGAACCACTGTGTCCTCCGGAATATCCAATTTCAGAATCATCTGCTTGCTGTTCATCTGCAGGCGCCATCTGTTTTTAACAGCAAGCAACATATCATACAGATTAACAGGTTTCTTAACAATTGAAAGATTTCCCGAATCCAACCGGGCTAAATAAAGCAACTGGTTAATAATATGATTTATAGAATCAACTTCGTGAATTACCTGCCTCACTTTTTCCTCGTATTGCTGCGGCTCCCGTGTTTTGCGAATAAGTACTTCCAGGGTTCCTTTAATACTGGTAAGCGGCGTGCGCAGTTCGTGCGAAATATCTGCTGTAATCTGCTTCTCACGGCTGCGTCCGGTTTCAATTCGTTCCAACAGGGCATTAATAGTGGTCGTAAGATGGTAAATTTCGTCGTGATGAACCGGCAAAGGTAAACGTGGATCAATATTGTTATAATTCATTTTTTCAGCGTAAGCAATCAACTGCTTAACAGGAGCTATACTTCGAGATGCCACCAGCGATGTTACCCCGTAAAAAAACAATAACATCAGCGGAAACGCTGCAAAAAAGGTATTCCGCAGATTGGTAAGAATTAATATGGAATCGACCTGGGAAATTCCAATATCTAGTTGTCCGATTATTTTACCACCTTCAGTTTTGATGGGAAATTGTCCTTGTCGGATCTTTTTCCCATTGAACTCTACATTAAAAAACAACTCCTCAGTCAGGGAATCAGCAAACTGTAACTTATCGTTCTCTAAATTCCGCGAATGAAAGATCACAGTTCCCCGGTCATCCACCATCTGTAAAAAAATGGGATCCACTTCTGCTCTATTGTGTTCCATCTCTTCCCACTCGGCATTCAGACTAAACACCAGAGAATCACCAACAGTGCTTATCTGCGAAAACAATTCCCCCTTTTCTTCCAGGATATTACTATCGAGGTGCCGGTACGTAGTAATGTAAACCACAGCATACACGGCAGCGAATACCACCAACATGGTAATGGCTGCTGCAACGGTATTAAAAAGGGCTATTCGGTTTTTAAAATGCAGGTTCATGCTTCCTCATTTATACGGTATCCAACTCCCCGAATGGTTTCAATAAACGATTCGCTGTTTTTATCATCGAGTTTTTTGCGGAGTGCATTGATGTACACATCAATTACCGAGGTATCATAATCGAAATGTATATCCCACACTTTCTCGATGATGCGGGTGCGCCGACTTACTTTTCCCTTGTTGCGCAGTAAAAATTCAAGCAAGGCAAATTCCTTTTGAGTCAGTTCCACATTTTCATCGGCTTTACTTACACGGTGCGAATCTACATCGAGAATGATCTCCTTGTATCGAAAGACCGAATTTTCTCCGCTTTTTCCGCGCATCAGTACCCGAATTCGGGCTAGTAATTCGTCAAAAGCAAAAGGTTTCCGAATGTAATCATTGGCTCCGGCTTCAAGCCCAAAAACAGCATCGTCGGTGGTATCACGCGCGGTAAGAAAAATAACCGGTACCGCGTGACTCTCTTTACGAATATTCCGGCATATTTCTATTCCGCTCATACCTGGCAGCATCCAATCAAGAATTATGGTATCATATTCTTCCAGATTATCCAGAGCTAATTGCAGACCTGTTTTTCCATTATCGGCCACATCAACGGCAAAACCCTCCTCTTCCAACCCATCTTTAAGGAAATTGGAAATGGAGGTTTCGTCTTCGACTAATAAAATTCGCATATGTTTTGTTTAAATATTACACATTATTCTTCATTTTCATCAACGTGTTCTACCAAAATGACCTAATCATCATCCTCATCGTTCTGTAAGGAATCAAAATTACCAATACCTAATTCCACACCTGCGGCATGTTTAAACACCAGCTGACCTCCCAAATAACCTGTACGGGCAACACTACCGGCAGAGGCGAACAACAAAGTAAAAGCCAGAATTTTTAGCCAGCGCATTTCATTTTTAATATAATAGAGAACAATTTTTACTCCCGCCGCTGCCATGGTTAACCATAGAGTAAAGGCTGCAGATTCTTCATGAGCCTCCAGTGCCCGTTGTAAAGAACCTCCATCCATACCATCGCCGGCAGCATCGCCCGTAAGATAGGCTGCAACAGCCCCTAAGCCTGCCAATACTATAATATAAAACGAAACCTGAAGATAAAATTGTTTCTTAAATATAATTCCAATTAGTTCCGATACAAATGCCACCAATACCAAGGCAACCGGAAAATGAACAATCATTGCATGTAAATGTGTCGCTGTAAACATCGTTTCAGTTTTTAAAAGTTTATACAAATATTAGTACTTCCCCTTTTAAATTGGCTTAAGCAAAACTTAAAATCAGCTTAAAATTTCAGTTTAGAATCTACCATTGTCTGTTTAATTGGGCGGACAACGGCAGATTACACAGTCATTTTCCTTCAATCTGCAATGAAATCCAGACGAACTGCAAAGATTGACATTCCACGCTTCCTACACCATTCCTTACACAAAATGTCAGGCTAAGTTTTTATTAACCTGTTCGTTAAAAAAGTCTTTTAATTTGTGTTTCCCGTATTGTGGTGCCTGCATATCCATTCCCATTACTGTCATAAAAAATTCAATAGGCCCGTATGTTTTTGAGTTAGTAACTGCTCGAACAGCACAAAGAGCAAATTTTCTTATCCAATCTGAAAGATGGACGATTTTTACCGGCTTCGAATAAGCTTTCAGCGCCAATTCTGCAATTTCATTTTGTGAAAGTATATCGGGACCTCCAACATTAATTTCTTTTGTTGCCTGATTTATTGCACCCACCACTATTTTTGCTAAATCCTCACCGTGAATTGGATTTAGTTTTAGTTTCCCATTGCCAAAGAGATAAACCTTTCCTCCTTTTGCCATTTTTAAAAAATCACCCATATCAGAGAAAAATCCGTTTGGTCTGATGATGCAAAAATCCAATCCCGAAGATTTCAAATAATCGCCTAATTTTTCTTTGGCTTCACAAATTTTTAAGTTCCTAAGCTTTTCTCCGTTTAAAACCGATATATAAATGAATTTTTTTGCTCCGCTTTTTTTGGCTTCATCAATTAAGTTTGCATTTGCCTGGTAATCGACATCCATATAGGTAAGGCCATCTTTTTGACGGGTAATTCCAACAGCACTAATTACAATATCTATGTCGTTACAAATACCTTTTAATGTTTCAGAATTAGTTATTTGGGCCTCTACTATTTTCAAATTATCATGCTCCAATTGAATCTTTGTCTTATCGCGAACAATAATGCTTGTATCATATCCATCTGATACTAATTTTTTGGTTATGTATTGCCCCAGATAGCCTGTTGCTCCAGCTAATAATATTCTTTGCTTTTCCATAATTTATTTTTTTCAAAAATATAGAATGAGCATTTTTTTGCTCTTGACATTCGTCAAGAATTTCCTTTAGATAGTACTCTTTTTTTTATCCTGCTTAACGTTTCAGGTGAAACGCCCAAAAAAGAAGCGATGTATTGCTGCGGAACACGTTGAAATAATTCCCCATTAGTCTCCAAAAGTTCAATATACCTTTCTTCGGCCGATTTTGTAACAAATGATGCAATAATCCGTTGACAGACTATCAATTCATTTTCAGTGGCAATTCGGGCAATTAACTCAAATTTTGAAGATACTTCCAATAATTTTTCAATATTGGCTTTATCGAAAACATAGATCTCAGTTTTTTCTATTGCCTGATAATTTTCTCTTGCCGGAACATTGTATGTATAACTCTCTCCTGCACAAATAAATTGACCATCGGTGTAAAAGAAAGCAGTCCGGTCTTTCCCATCAACATTATAAAATAAACGAACACAGCCTTTGGTTACAAAGTATATTTCATTTGCTATTTTTCCTTCGGTAAACATTATTTCGTTTTTCTCAAAATGTCTCTTTTTTACGAAAAGCAGCATGTTTTCTTTTTCATACTCGCTTAACTTGGCGTAATCTTCAATATGTCTGATTAAATATTCCATTAATTGTTCGTATCTGCTAAAATTTTGCCTAACGGTAAATTAAGTGCTGCGTTGCGGATTGCGTGGTACTTTCCTTTCATGTTACGAAAAACAAAGCCGACTGCTACCGTTGAATTTACAGCTATTTCGATTATTGTTTCGATATATTGATTACGAGCTTTTTTTACTTTTCACTATTTTTACAATACGATTGTATACAATTTCCGCTAAATTCCAGTCGTATCCATCAAAGTTGGTTGTATTATTAAACTGAATGACAACTGTATCAATGTCTTTGTAGTATTTGGCAATACTCTGATAGCCAACAAGCAGACCTGTATGTTCGTACACGTAAATGGAGGAATAGATTTCCTGTTCCCCTTCATTAAACACTGAACCATCATTTAAAGCTCTTAAAAATTTACCCACATCCTCTGCAGTTGCCAGCATTAAACCTGTATATTCTGTTTTTAGATCCTCTTCAACTCCAACATAATAGCCACTCATCACATCGTCTATATCCACATCATGAAGCGAACCGAAGGTATTGTTAAGTTTGAGAGGAATCAAAATTTCTTCCTTTATATATTGCTGATGACTATAACCAAGCACTTTATCAATAAGATCCTCAATCAACATATAGTTGGTATTTGAATAACCATAATCTTCACCCGGTTCAAAGTCTGCGGGTAAATCCAGTGCGTATTCAAGTGTTTCCTGTCTGTTTTTGGGCGGTTTTTTCCAATAATCAGGATGGTCTACAAAATTGGGAATGCCACTTCGATGCTGCACCATCATTCTCAAAGTAATTTTATCAGCATTTTCAATTCTTCCCGCAAGTTCCGGAAAATAATCAGCGAGTGTTTTATCCAAGGACAAACGTCCTGCTTTAACTAATTTAGCAACAGCAACTGCGACATATAGCTTGGTAATGCTGGCAATCTTGAATAATGCCTGCGGGTAGGCAGGAATTTTGTTTTTTCGGTCATGCCAGCCTGCGGCATAAAATTCAGGTGGCTTCCCGGCTTGATCTACATAAACAATCATTCCATCAAATCCATGATCAATGGCTTCATTTATTTGTTCCTGAACCGTATCAGGCAATGGCAAAATCCAAGCCTTTACCAAAATCCATGGTACGAACCACAATGAGGATATGCTTGCAAGAATAAATGCAATTCTGAGTATTCTTTTTATTTGTTTCTTCGTCATAATATCATATTTTTCAGAACAATGCTCTTCATATCATTTATCTGTTGTTATTCGTTACTAATTCCACATAAATGACTTTTGATTTTTACATGAGATCTTTCACTTCTTCAAGCGTAAATTCTAATTAAAGGTGATAATTAGTTTCGTCTTCTTCTACTGTTCCAGTAGTTGATGTAATGATCTTGTGAAATTAAGCCAATGGAACCGGTATAGATTCCGCCTCCCTGTGTGGCGTCGTAAACACGCACAACAATTCTGTTAGCTCCTTTTTTAATCAGATTTACAGGCAGATAATAACCTCTTAGCTGCTGATAAGTATTTGAATAATGCTGCACCGTTGAAGGATCAAATTCACCGGATTGGCCAACCAACACTCCGTTTACAATTACCTGATCGAGATCATCAATTTTGCCCAAAACAAGAACCATTCTCTCTGCCAAAAACTTATCATTGGCATTAAAATCGAGAACGTAACAGGCATATCCATCGTAATTTTTATAACCCTGATTCTCCCAAAATCCAGGAACAATAATGTCATCCCAATTTACTACATTTTGCAGATCTTCATGGGCATAACGCCCCGTTTTAAACTTCCATTTGCCTTGTAAATCAATATCAACAGGTATTGCACTTCGGTCGATAACTACTGAAATATCACCACGGATGATGCCTCCTTCTCCCAAATCATCGTAAACACGAACGGCTACCACATTCTTTTCGCGCAGGTAGGCCGAAGGAATATTGTACACCCGGTTCGAATTGTAAGCTGTAGAATAATGGGGAGGAAAACTGCCCGATTGTCCGATTCGTATTCCATTCACAAAAACTTCATCCACATCATCAATATTTCCCAATTTAAGAAACAGACTCTGACCTTTTAACGAAGCTGAATAGCTAAAACTGGTTCTGTACCATGCAAATCCATCGTAACCATGAAATCCCTGATTCTCCCATGCCGAGGGAACATCAACCCGTTCCCAGTTGGAGTCATCATAATTAGGATCGGCCCATTTCGAATTGTCTCCAATTGAGAATTCCCAACGACCGTTTAAGTCAACCACTTTTTGATAATCCTGCGCTGAAATTTCACTGCCAAATACACAAACACACAGCATTACAAAAAGAAACTTCATCCATTGAATTATATGCTCACCCATTCTTATCATATCTTCTATATTGCACATTTACAAAACAGTTAGGGCTGTAAGTACAGCCCAGGAATTATTGCGGTAACTAATCAAACCAATAATCAATAAACTTTTCAAAACCCGAACGGTTGTCCTTGTACTCTCTTTTCACCATTTCCTCAGCCAGTTCGATATCGGCAATGCCGATTGGCCCCCGATAAATTCCACCTGGTCCGGTATAATCTTTAACCATCACCTCTATTACATTTACACCACTACTTTTCAGTAAGCCCTTTGGAATTTCGTAGGCCCGAAAAGTCAAATGATACGCATTATCATACCAATTACTACCTCTTTTGTACCCCATCCATATGATTCTCTCTCCATTTAAATACACCTCGTCCTCATCATCAATCACTCCAAGAATTAAAGCTTTTCCTGAAGTGTTCAAATCCGACGGATAGTTGAATTCTTTGGTATATTTGGCTTTTCCGTCTAAATCATTATAACCCCGGGCTTCCCAAAATCCGGGAACAAATATTTTTCCTTTTCGATAAGTTACACACTTTAAATTTCCTTGATCAACAGAGTTTCCGCATTCAAAATCCCAATAGCCCGTTAGGTCTATATCCATTCTCTCCTGATCTTTATCAATAAAAATACCTACTGGTCCTTGTGTAATTCCTCCATTTTGAATTTCATCATAGACTCTCACTGCAATTATGTTAGCGCCTCCTTTACGAAGCAAATTTGCTGGCACAGGATACATTCTTGGGATATCGTATGCTGTTCTCATTCTTGGCGGAAAATTACCCGATGCGCCTATTAGTTTCCCGTTCAGGTACACCTCATCCACATCATCAATATAACCCATGTATAAATAAAGGTACTCTCGGTTAAAAGCCTCCCTTATTTGAAAACTTTTACGATACCAGGCAAAACCATTGTAATCTTCATAGCCATTATCCTCCCAACTGTTAGGAACAAATACATTTTGCCAATCGGAATCATCGTAATCAGGGATGGCCCTTGCAGGGTCATCCCCAATTGAAAATTTCCAGTTTCCTTCCAGATTCACCAAACTTTTCAGATTCTCGGATTGTATCTTACCCACTTGAAAAATCAAGTACAAAAGTAGAATACTTACCTTCCAAGTTTGGTTTTTACAGATCACTCTATTCATTTCTTATCTCCTCTAATTTATACAAACACTTCCGGTCTACCATCTCAGCATTTTAAATTTAACCTTAAGGGCTAATTCTTCTCCAACCAGACCGGGAATCGCCTTAATTTTTGCATCCTCCATTGTTTTGCGAACGGCTTTTTTCAGTTCTTCATTAAAACCAATTACTTTACTCACCACAACCCGGTTATTTTCATTTATTGTACAACGCAAAACTATTAGTTCAGATTCTCCAAGATCAATAATATCTGCAAAATTTGTTTGCGATACTGATTTGTGGATTTTATCCAGTAAAATACTTTTCTCTTTCTCTATTTTTTGTTGATCGGGAGTTGTTGCCATTCCCAAATTTGCAGCTAACAGTAAACATACCAATGCGAAAAATGCTGTTCTTATTGTTTTCATCATCCTAATTTTTAAGTTACCAATCAATTTTAAGTTTTTAAAAGAGAATGGAGTCGTACGCCCACCATTCAATCTATCTTAACTTTCTATTGGTAAAATTAGGCTACTGAAAAATCATTTGTGTCACCCCCAGGTTATAAGATGTCATCAATTGTCACCTACCTAAGTAAAAAGCTCAAAGTAATAAGGATAAAGGTTTTGATGATTAAATCAATAGTAACTTCTCAAACTCCCATTCCCTGTCGAATCCGAGAAATCTACCGGAATCCATAAAAATGGGAAATCTTAAACTAAACCCCGAGCTAAAGCACAGGCAATGAATTTTTTCACTTGATACTTGATTCTTGTTACTTTGTACTTGTTCCTTTCGACTTTCAGCTTTTTGACCTTTCCAGACCTTTCGACCTTTCAAGACCTTTCCAGACCCTTCCAGACTTTCTATACCACCAAGCGATAACCAACACCATGCACGGTTAATATTATTTTTGCATGATTTGGATCCTGCTCAATCTTGTGTCTTAGCTTCAAAATAAAATTATCTATTGTTCGGGATGTTGGCTGATATTCCGTTCCCCAGATATGATCCAAAAGATCATCGCGACTAACAATCGTATTCTTGTTGTTCCACAGATAATTCAATATTTCAACCTCTTTGTGCGACATTTTCACTTCCTGCTGATCGACAAATCCTTCGAAAGAAGAAAAATTGATAGACAAATTTCCGATCTCAACTGAAGTATCGGCTTTGCCTTCTGTCCTGTTTTCTGTACGCCTTAACACTGCACGTATTCGGGCTAATAATTCGCGCAAGCTAAATGGTTTGGTTATGTAATCATCAGCGCCAAACTCCAATCCCAATACTTTATCGATCTCCTCGCCTCTTGCCGTCAGCAAAATTATTGGAGTAGAGATTCCCTTTTTGCGAGCTTGCTTACAAATATCAAATCCAGAAATTTTCGGAAGCATTACATCCAAGAGTACCAGAGAATATGCATTTCCCAAGATTTTATCCAGTCCAATTTCGCCATCCTCTGCAACATCCACCTGATATCCCTCAAACTCCAGATTATCTTTTAGTCCCATTAACATGCCGGGCTCGTCTTCCACAATTAGTATTGGTTTCATCTTTTATAATTTTATATCTCTTTTGTTTTTCTATTTCAGAGGAAAACTTAGCGTAAAACAAGTTCCGTTCTCTTTTGAGCTTTGAACAGTTATCCTTCCATTGTGCGCATCCATAATGTGCCTTACAATGCTCAAACCAATTCCCGAACCTTTTACTTTGTTTGCCAAATCACCCGAGCTTACTCTATAGAATTTATCGAAAATCAAGGGCTGATCTTTTTTAGAAATCCCTATTCCAAAATCGATCACATTGATGTTGGCAAACTCCAAGTCGGTATTGCATGCAATCTCAATCCTCCTGGTCTCCCCACTGTATTTCACGGCATTATCAATCAAGTTGATAATTGCTTCGGAAACAGCTTCTTTGTCAATAATTAGCTTTGGCAACTCATCAAAAGCTTCAAATTTAATTTCAAAGCCTTTTTTATGAAGGTGCTGTCCGTAATTTTCGAGAATTGTTTCTATTTCCGCATTAATATCCGCTTCCTTAAAATGGTATTCCCGTTTACCGCTTTCAATTTTACTGAAATTAAGGATATTATTCACCATGTTCGACAAACGGTTGGCTTCGGTGTTAATCACCTTATAATATTCCTTCTTTTTTTCTTCGGATGGCAGGCGTCCCATTTCCAAGGTCTCCGAATACATATTTATCAGTGCCAACGGCGTTCTTATTTCGTGCGATACATTCGATATGAAATCCGATTTTAATTGGGTCAGCTTCATTTGTTGTCGGATGTTCCGATAAACAAACCAGGCGCCCAACAAAAGAATCAGATCCATCACAATCAGCATAATTATATTGGTATTTGTTCTTTCCCGCACCAAATCCTCAATGGTATTTCCTTTCATCTGAATACCTAAATCGTAAGCAGGGAACAGCCAAATCTGTCTGCGTTGCTGAATATTCTTTTCACCTTCATCGAAAACAACATTGGAATAAATTTCAGCATTTAACTTTTTATCAATCACCGAAATAAAAAACTGATCTTGTGCAATTCCCTGAATTTTCGGGCCCAAATTTTCTTTAATAAACTTCTTGGTATCTATAAGCAGTAGAACCGTTTCCACGGATAAAGAATCAACAGTTCGTGCAAATGCAAACAGACTTTTCCCTTTCCTGTTAAAGTCCAGAACCTCTATTTTCTGATAACCGCTTTTAATGTATTCTTGTAATCTTTCAATATTGCCCGCATTATTGGTAAAAGCATTTTCCAGATTCCTTTTGAGAATCGTGATGCTGTCTTCAGGAATTTTTTCTTTCGCGAAGAGTTGATGTTTTAAAGAATCGATCAGAAAAAAAGCATCTATCGAATAATTTTTAGACACTAATAATTTTATTTCTGTTTCGACACCATATTTTCCTTTATCGAGCTGATTGGCCCAACCACTGATAACATCGTCGGAATACTGATTGACAGAAAACAGAATGGACTCTAACTGACTGGAATAAACAGAATCAATAACTGCCTCATTTTGATTGATGTTACTGATCTCGTATGCAGAGAAAAACAAGGAAGGCAAAACCAATATAAGGGTAAGGAGTATGCCGATTTTCAATCCAGGCTTAATCATATAATTGTTTTTTGTATTTCAAATATAAGGAATATTACTCATTGTATTCAATATGATCAAAGCATAAAAAAAGTCACGGTTCCATACGAGCCGTGACTTTTTTTTATTGATAAGATTTTGTTAATTATCAGCACACTTAACAACATCTATTTTCCCTTTATAGTACTTATCTTTTAATCTCAGCGAAACATTTACCAAGGCGATTAATACAGGCACCTCAACCAGCGGCCCAATAACTGCGGCAAATGCAACACCCGAATCTATCCCAAAAACGGCAATAGCTACTGCGATGGCCAATTCAAAATTGTTACTGGCTGCTGTAAACGATAAACTAGCTGTTTTGGCATATCCTGCTTTAAATTTCTTTCCCATAAAAAAGGAAATTACAAACATGATCACAAAATAAATCACCAGCGGAATTGCAATCCGAACCACATCAAACGGCAGCTGAACAATGTATTCTCCTTTTAACGAGAACATCACAAAAATGGTAAACAACAAAGCAAATAAGGTAAGAGGACTTATTTTAGGTATAAATTTCTTCTGATACCAATCCTTGCCTTTTGCTTTAATTCCAAAGTATCGGGTAATCATTCCGGCGAAAAATGGAATTCCCAGATAAATCATTACGCTTTCCGCAATATCTCCCATGGAAACATCAACAACAGAACCTTCCAAACCAAAATATCCAGGCAATACAGTAATGAACACATAGGCATAAACAGAGAAAAACAATACCTGAAAGATGCTGTTAAAGGCGACTAAACCGGCGGCATATTCAGGATCTCCTTTTGCCAAATCATTCCAGACAATTACCATCGCAATACATCTGGCCAAACCTATCAATATCAATCCTGTCATGTATTCCGGATAATCCTGAAGAAAAATAATAGCCAAAGCAAACATCAAAGTTGGTCCCAAGATCCAATTCTGTACTAAAGAGAGAATCAATATCTTCCGGTTTTTGAAAACATCCTTTAGTTCTTCATATTTTACTTTTGCAAGTGGTGGATACATCATGATTACCAATCCGATGGCAATTGGAACATTTGTGGTTCCAACCGATAATTTGTTCCAAAATCCAGACATGGCAGGAAAAAAATACCCCATTCCAACACCAATTGCCATCGCCGCAAATATCCATACGGTAAGATATCTGTCTAAAAACGATAATTTCTTATTTAAAGCTCCCATGTTTTATTTTTTTAGGATGTATTCCTCATTAAATTTTGCGAAATCCCTGCGGATTTCATCACGCACTCTTCTAAATACATTGAAAATTTCTTCTTCAGTTCCCTCTGCATAAGCCGGATCGTCGAATCCAATGTGTAACCGGGTTCCAACTGGTCCAGTAAATGCAGGACAAGCATCTTTTGCTCCACCACACACTGAGATTAAAAAATCAACTCCATCTTTCAAGAATTCATCGACCATTTTTGGGCGAAATGAGCTAATATCAACTCCAATTTCAGCCATAGCTTTCACTGCCAAAGGATGTACCCGATCTGCAATTTTAGTACCTGCCGAAACAACTTCCAATTCAGGGTTAATTTCACGTAAAATTGCTTCACCCATTTGACTTCTGCACGAATTTCCGGTACACAAAACCAATACTTTCATATAATTTGTTTTTTAGTTGCTATATAGCCTGTCCCGAATTTATCGGGAGAACTCCCAAATTACACTCACTCTCCTGTGTGCAACTCTTATATAAGGTCGTTTCATTTTTCTTCTTTAAATATGAAATGCGAAGACTTAGTTATGGGCACATTGCAGCACTCCACCTGCTCTTTTCACATTCTGATTTATATTACTTATTTATAAACAATTATTTTCTTCTTCAGGAGTTATTTCCTCCAAAAGATCACCAAATAATTGCTTCATTTTTTCAATCCCTTTTTTGTTCAAACAATACTTGATTTTTAAACCTTCAACTTCTCCCTTTATTAAACCGGCATGTTTTAAGTCTTTTAAATGCTGAGAAACAGTAGTTCTGCTCAGCGGTAGAAAGTCAGAAATATCACCTGAGATACAAGTTGGTGTTGCAGCTAAAAACTGCAGAATTGCAATTCGTGCCGGATGTGACATTACTTTTGCAATTGCAGCTATTTCTTGCTGGCCTTTTTCGAATAAATCTAATTTCCTCATAGTTTCAATATTTCTAATGACGCAAACATACGACATAGACTTACAAATAAAAAATTAATGAAAAAAAATTAATGTTTTAATAACATTAAAAGCTGAAAAAACGCGGAATAGATCTCAATTCAAAATTGAACACTTCATATAGTGCGATATTCAATTTTAGAATAGATGATTATTTATGTTTATATCGGGGTGAAAAACTTAAACCGATATTATATGCTGATTTTTAATTATGCGTTCTCTGTATTTTCAAGTCAAAAACCGCATACATACTTTAATTATTATCTTTAAGCAGAACTACTACCTTCAACAAGTGCCCCGGTTCTGATTCTTTTCATTTTATAAAGCTTCTAAAAAAATCAACAACTTCAATTCATTAAAATATTATCAATTGTTTTGCTTATTTTTCCATCTACATCACCTTCTGTCACTTGTGATTTTAAACTTAATAATTCCTCTACAATTTGCTTCTTATCCATAACTGATTGTTCTTTCTTTTTAATTTCAGATGTTTTATCATCTTCCTCTTTAGAAGTTTGACCAACCAATAAAGTTTCAACAGTAACTACCATTCTATTCATTATTCGATAGAAAAGAGATGCAGAAAAACCTCCAAGCATTGCAATTAGAGGTACCGTAAAGAAACGCATATCTGAATTTTGCTGCGTTTCCAAAGTTACAAAATCAGGAAATAAAATGGCCAACATTAAACCTGCTATAAGTCCTAAAACAAAACGAATCCAATATGAACTTTCATATTTCGGATCATAATTTCCTTGAATGATGTATTTATTGGCCTGAAATAGATTGCTAAAACATGCGCCAAGCGCTGCCGCTGATAGAAAAAAAATAATATTAAGCAACAACTCCCATCCATGATCATCTAAAATTCCCTTTAGAACAGAATCAGAATTAACACTTGGTGATAAACCTACAATAATGAAACAAGCCAAAGATAATATTGTAGTTAACATCAAACGTCTTATGAGCCCCACAGGACCAAACAAACGGAACAAACTCTTTTTTTGAGCTTCACGATAAAGCAGACTAATTGCTTTTGGTTGAGCGGGATATACTTTTGCCGATAAATGATTGTGCAATTCCAAAATCTCCTTATTTTCCAGTTTAAGACTCTTGCCATTTTCTGAATTTTGATTCATTAATTTTGTTACATCTGATGGCATTAATAATCCTTCACCTGCAAGATACTTTACCATTGCTGCACATTCTTCCAAGAGAAAATTTTCGATGTTTTCAAAGTTATTTGTTTCCATTATCCCTTTAATTTTAACGGTAGATTATTTTTCTTTCGACATGTCTCAATATTCACAACACTCACTTAATCATTTAATTTACAACATTCACATAAAAAAACAATACAATTGTCAATATTCATATATTAAAACTTACTCATCTCATTTTTTTCTAGAAACAAAGATATAGCCGCAGAGCCATCGAAATAAATCACAAACTTAGAACCTCCAAAGAGAATCTGATGAATGATAAACATCTAAAACACAGGAACAAAAGACTTGAAAAACCTAAAGCTGTATTTGGATAAATAAAATAAGGGTTTTTATAAACTTGCAATGAAAGGATGAAATAGTGTAAACCTTGAATTTGGCTTATATGCAACAGGCTTCTGTTTGACTAAAATTGCCGGAAAAATCAAGACTCCTTATAAAAATAAAATTTTCACTCATGAGGTAAAGCAATTTTTGACTTGTTTAAATCATTGTAAATTTGAATTAGCAGTAGTCTGCTAAAAAAAATCTTTTTGAACTTATAAACCAAAAAGAGGATGTCCTTAATTTGGACACCCTCTTACTCATATTTATAATATTGCTTTAAACCATACAATGTGAATTATATGGAGTTATTATAATCTAGATACAAGAATTTCAGCAACATCCTTTACCTCAACATCAGGAAGCATGCCAACAAAACCTCTTTCTTCGAAACGGTTGGCAATAACATCAATACTATCCTGTCCCACATTGTGTTCGTTCAAACGGGTTTTAATTCCAACCTGATTGAAGAATGCCTCTGTTTTATCAATTGCCAGAGTCTTTTTCTCCTCATCAGAACCTTCGGTAATGTTCCAAACCCTTTCGGCATACTGAAGCAATTTTTCACTTCGCTTTTCTTTTAATTGAGTCAGTAATCCCGGCAAAACAATAGCCAAAGTCACGGCATGATCAATACCATGGAAAGCGGTCAGCTCATGACCAATCATATGAGTTGCCCAATCGCTTTTCACACCCATTCCAATCAAACCATTTAAAGCCATAGTAGCAGCCCACATTAAATTAGCTCTATTCTCATAATCAGGAGTATCCGAGGCCAATGCTTTTGGTCCTTCTTCCAACAAAGTGAGAAGTATTCCCTCTGCAAAGCGATCCTGAACAGGAGAATTTACCGGATAAGTGAGATATTGCTCCATTACATGAACATAGGCATCTACAATACCATTAGTGACTTGTCTCTTCGGCAATGAATAAGTTGTTTCAGGGTCTAAAACTGAAAATTTTGGAAACAGCAATGTATTTCCAAATGCCTTTTTTTCCTTTGTTGCTGCCTTTGTAACAACACCACCATTATTCATTTCGGAACCTGTTGCGGCCAATGTTAAAACTGCACCTAACTCAACAGCCTTGGCAATTGGTGCCCGCTTGGCCAAAATATCCCATGCATCGCCTTCAAAGTAGGTCGCAGCCGCAATAAATTTTGTTCCATCCAAAACAGATCCGCCACCAACGGCAAGAAGAAAATCTATCTTTTCAGATTTTACGATTTCAACAGCTTTCATTAAAGTTTCGAAATGAGGATTAGGTTCAATCCCTCCAAATTCTATAATCTCATACCCTTTTAAGGCGTTCACAACCTGATCGTAAACACCATTTTTCTTAATGCTGCCACCACCATAAGTCATTAAAATCTTAGCACCTTTAGAAATGTGCTTGTTTATTTCTGCAATTTTTCCTTTTCCAAAAAGGATGTTTACCGGATTGTAAAAATCAAAATTTTCCATCTTATTTTGTTGTATTAGTTAATCTATTTTTTCCTTTAATAATTTCACCAGTTCTTTCGCCATTTCTAAGTCAGAAGCAGGGTTTTGTCCTGTGATTAATCTGCCGTCAACCACCACATATTGCTGCCAATTTGCAGCACAAGAATAATTAGCGCCCTTTTCAACCAAGGCTGTCTCTAATAGAAAAGGCACTTTTTGATCCGTTCCTATTGCTTCCTCTTCTTTATTGCTAAAAGCAGTCAGGTTTTTACCATCAATCAAAAAAGAACCATCGGCTAACTTTACATTGAGTAATCCTGCTCCACCATGACAAACCGCACAGACAACCCCGCCTTTATCGTAGATTTCTCCGGCTATTTTTGCAATTGTTTCGCAATTTGGCAAATCAAAAGCAACGCCATGTCCTCCCGGAAAATAAATCGCATCATAGTCATTTGAGTCAATTTCCTCAGGAACTTTTGAAGAGTAAAATTTTTCGCTTGCTGTTTTATCTGCAAAAAAAGATTTCACTTTAGCGGCATCCAAATCGCATTGCTTTGCAGGAACAACTCCTCCTTTAGGAGAAACAAAATCAATTTCCACTCCATTTTTCAGCAAATAAAAATACGGAACTGCAACTTCCAATACATAGCAACCGGATTCCCAACCGGAAGCATCTTTAAAATGGCTGGTTACTGCGAATAAAACTCTACTCATGGTTCTTATTTATTATTTAGACAAAGTTAAAGTCTGTTCTTCTATAAAAAAAGTTATTCTTTTTATACATTTATATAAAATAATTTATATCATATGTTGAATCTGGAATGGTACCGAACCTTTAAAGCAATCTATGAACGCGGCACCTTAACCGGCGCCGCAGAAAGTTTGCTGATTACCCAACCAGGTGTTAGTCAGCAACTTTCTTCGCTGGAAGCTTATATGGGAGTTAAGCTGTTTGAGCGAAAACCACGAAGAATGCTTCCTACCCCCAATGGAATTCAATTGTATAATCAGATTGAAGAGGCAATTATTCAACTTGAAAAAACCGAAGAGAATTTTAAGCGAAAAACCCTGTTAAACAGACCTAAAATAAAGGTTGGAATGTACTTGGAAGTATTCCACTATGCCTTTGCCCCAATTTTAAACCAACTTGAAATGGATGTAGAATTTCTTTTTGGTGAAACAGAAGAATTGCAGGATAAATTGTTTCGAAAACAACTTGATTTACTCATCACTACAGATCAAAGTAATTATAAGGATATAAGATACGCTCCATTCTGCAAAGAAGAATTACTTCTTATCAGCAGTAAAAATTTAGATACCATTCCTTTTAATCAATTCGTATATGAAAGAAAGATGGATGAAGCCGAAAAGTGGCTCTCCGAGCAAGATTGGTATTCTTATTCTCACAAAATGGAAACCATAAAATCATTTTGGGCTGATAATTTTAAGAAGCATCCTTATTTCAGACCAAGATACGTAATCCCTAATTTGAATGCCATTCTCGATGCCATTCAACACAACAATGGATTGTGTTTACTGCCTTTTAGTATGTGTAAAGATTTAATTGAGAAAAAAGAAATTAAAGAAGTGTGGCAGGGAGTAAAAACGACTTATTCCACAAAATACTTTGCCTTACAAATGCAAAGTAAAAACCTAAAGCAGGCAGAAGAAATAATTCAGATTATTACCAATAACACAAATCAGTAACAATATAAACTAAGACTATGAGAAAAATATACCATCTATCAAGTTGTTCAACTTGTAAGAGAATCATTAAAGAACTAAATCCGGATGCCGGTTTTATACTACAGGATATAAAAACAGAAAAAATAACTGAAGAACAGCTAAATCTGATGGCCGAATTATCCGGCAGTTACGAAAGCTTGTTCAGTCGCAGGGCAATTAAATACAAAGAACTCAATTTAAAAGATAAGAATCTAAGCGAAGAAGAATACAAAAATTATATATTGAACGAGTACACATTTTTAAAAAGACCAGTTCTAATTATTGGAAAGAAAATTTTTGTAGGAAACTCTAAAAAAGTAGTAGAAAGTGCTGAAAAAGAGCTGCAAAAAAAATAGAAAAGCATTTCCCTAATTTTGTAATTCTCTTATTTAATAATAACTTAAGCGTCCCAACCAAGTTTTTTTTCTTGATAAATTAATACTCATCAGTTATTATTCACGAGTAATTTTAATCTTAAAACTTTTAGCTATGCCTTATTTAAAAGTTCAGACAAACAAGAGCTTTTCAAGCAAAAAACAACAAATTTTCCTAAAAGAATGCTCAACTTTAATATCGATGGAATTAAGTAAACCTGAGAAATATGTAATGACTGCATTTGCTCCAAAAGTTGAAATGACTCTTGGCGGAAGTGAAGAACCTTCTCTGTTTCTGCAATTAAAAAGTATTGGTTTGCCGGATACTAAAACAAAAGATCTATCCAATAAGTTTGCTTGTTTGGCTGCCGAAAAGTTAGAGATAGCAAAAGACCGGGTTTATATTGAATTTATGGATGTTCCCAGAGGTTTCTGGGGCTGGAATGGGATCTTGTTTTAGTGTAATTATTTCTTTATTAGTTAATATTTTAACAAATTGAATAATTTCAATTGGATTAATAAATAATTTTACACAACTTTACCCCGTCAAATAAAAAAAGAAATAAATGATGGCAATTGCATTAAAATACAAGAAGCATTATAAACGCAATAAACGTTTTTGACGTTGTATGATGTGAATTGATGTAAAGCTATCGGATAAGAGATATAAGCCTGCAGAAATTCTGCAGGCTTTTTTTGAGAAAAATAAAAGAACCACAAGCTGAAAGTATTGTCTTTAGCTTAAACATCATCCATTTCCGAAAGAAATGGCAAAACTAAAATTATTAATCAATGAAAGTTTTAAAATTTGGTGGTACCTCGGTAGGATCGCCCGAAAGAATTAAAAATCTTGCGCAACTGGTTCAAAGTGATGAATCCAGAATCATAGTTCTGTCAGCCATGGCCGGAACAACAAATTCTCTGGTTGAGATAGCCGATCTTTTGTATAAACGCGAGATGGAACAGGCAGATGAAAAAATCACGGAGCTGGAAGCAAAATACAGAGTGCGAATTGAGGAACTATTCACAAGCAAAAATGGAAAAGACAAGGGAAATGAGCTAATCACATCTCATTTCAATTACATTCGCAACTTTGTTTACCGCAGTTTTACGGCACTTCAGGAAAAAGCAATTCTTGCACAAGGTGAATTAATTTCAACCGCATTTTTTCATTACTATTTAACTGAAATTGGTGTTAATTCAGTATTTCTTCCTGCACTTAATTTCATGCGGATTGATAAGGACGGAGAACCTGATTCATACTATATCAAAGAAAATCTGGAACGTGAACTCGCTCAATATCCCAATCAAAAACTTTTTATTACTCAAGGCTTTATCTGTAGAAATACGTATGGTGAAGTTGATAATTTAAAGCGTGGAGGAAGTGATTATTCTGCCTCTTTAATTGGTGCTGCCCTGCAATCGGAAGAGGTTCAAATATGGACCGATATAGATGGTTTTCACAATAACGATCCCCGCTTTGTTGAAAATACCAGAGCTCTTAAACAATTGTCTTTTGACGAAGCTGCCGAGCTTGCTTATTTTGGGGCTAAAATTATGCACCCTTCAAGCATCATGCCATGCAAGCAATTTAGTATTCCTGTTCGTTTAAAAAACACACTGAGTCCATCGGACGAAGGAACTCTAATTACCGACGATTTGGTTGGAAAAGGAATTAAGGCAATTGCTGCAAAAGATGGGATTACGGCAGTAAAAATTAAATCGGGAAGGATGCTTTTAGCTTATGGATTTTTGCGTAAAGTGTTCGAGATATTCGAGATATACAAGACTCCAATTGACATGATTACAACCTCGGAGGTAGCCATTTCTCTCACAATAGATGATGATGCTCATCTCTCTGAAATAGAATCGGAATTATTGAAGTTTGGTATTGTAGAGATAGATCAGGATCAATCGATAATTTGTATTGTTGGTGATTTTATATCCGAATCGGCAGGCAGTGCTAAAAAAGTACTGGAAGCACTTGAGTCTATCCCATTGCGAATGATTTCCTACGGAGGCAGCAAACACAATATTTCCGTTTTGGTAGATCAAAAGAATAAAGTAGCAGCCCTTCAGGCATTAAGTAATCATTTATTTTAGTTGTTGTTTCCACAATTTTTTTATCATGTTTAACAGCTCAAGAATCAACGAATTCTCAAACATACCTACTCCGTTCTACTATTACGATATGGAGATTCTTCAAAACACTTTGGAGATTGTTAAAAGAGAGTCATCCAAATATGGATATCATGTTCATTATGCAGTAAAAGCGAATGCTAATCCGAAAATTATGACCAAAATTCAGTCGTATGGATTTGGTGCCGATTGCGTAAGTGGAAATGAAATAAAGAGATCTTTGGAATCAGGATATCCACAGAATAAAATTGTATATGCCGGTGTTGGTAAATCCGATCAGGAAATTCAAACCGCATTAGATTCCGATATTTTCTGTTTTAACTGCGAATCGATTCCCGAAATGGAATTGATTAATGAAATGGCTGCAAAAGCCAATAAAATTGCAAAAATTGCAATTCGTATCAACCCAAATGTTAATGCAAATACGCATCATTACATCACAACAGGGGTTGAAGAGAATAAATTTGGTATCAGCCGATGGGAATTTGACAGTGTTCTGGAAGGTCTGGCATCCTATAAAAACATAGAGTTAATTGGCCTGCACTTTCACATTGGATCTCAAATTACCGATTTGAGTGTATTCAAAGGCTTATGTCTTCGTATCAATGAAATTAAGCAGTGGTTTTCGGACCGACAAATTTTTGTAGAACACATCAATGTGGGAGGTGGTTTTGGTGTAGACTACAAGCATCCTGATGAGAATCCGATACCTGATTTTGTTGCCTTTTTCGGCATTTTCGATGAGTTTCTAGATCTGGAAGCAAATCAGGAACTTCATTTTGAATTGGGAAGATCAATGGTAGCACAATGCGGCAGCTTAATTTCCAAAGTTTTATACGTTAAAAATGGTGTAAAAACCAAATTTGCAATTTTAGATGCCGGTATGACTGAATTGCTGCGCCCGGCTCTTTATCAGGCTTATCACAAAATCGAAAACTTAAGTTCGAATGGTGAAACTGAAAATTATGATGTGGTTGGACCTATTTGTGAATCATCCGATTGCTTTGGTAAATTAGTCAGCTTGCCGGCTACAAAAAGAAACGATTTAATTGCAATTCGCACCACCGGTGCTTATGGAGAAGCAATGGCATCCAGATATAATTTAAGAGATATCGCACCATCGATATTTTCGAATGAACTAAACTAAACGATGAGGGCGGTATTTTTACTAATTTTAGACCTGGCAGAAAGAATGCCGCCCTTTAGTTTTCTATATTCCCTTATTTTAAGCCAAGACGTTTCAGAAGTGTTTTTGAGGGCACGATAAATACTGAGAAATTGTAAAAAACTCCTCCTCCAACGGATGAATCTATGATACTGTTCTTATTGGTCAATTTGCTTCCAGACAGACTAAATCCATGATTACTATTGGTAACATCAAAATTAATATTGGTTCGGTAACCACATTCAAAAGAAGTCCACAACCAGTCTGCAATTCCCTTTTCTATTTCCAGTGAAAAGTTCAAATCAGCTCTTCTTAATTCCAATGTCTTAAAATCATTCAATTCAGGATCGTTAAAATGAATGCTGTAACTACCACCCTGCAATCTTGCTTTTGCATTGATAAAACAAAGTTTTGATGGTTGATACCGCAATTTTATCCTGGCAGGAAGTAAAGCTTCAACACCCCATTTATCAGCAAAAGAATGATTGTAAACAAAAACAGGAAACAGCAATGGATCGCCAAAAGTATAGGAATAAGCCAAACCAACACCCCATGATTTTTTAGAATTCACTTTCCACCCAATTATAGGCGACACCTCCATTTTCAGAAAAGTATACTTACTCACATCACCAATGTGTTCTTTCCAGTAATCACCTTTTAATCTGGCATTGAAACGAAACATGAAAAACATATTCCTTTTTAATTGTGCAGTAAGATAAAGACTGCCTCCAACACTCTTCAGATTTTTATCATTCAGACTTTTATACAAAGGGTAATCATTATTAGAAATATCATCAAAATGGAATTCTTCATCACTATACTCTATACTACCGGCAATTTTCAATTTCTGATTAAGAAATATCGGAAAGCGTAACTTTGCTGTGAAAACACGATTGTAATCAATTTCAGATTTCCCGTTTCCATATACATCTGAAGACGATCGGATGTTATAATTTGTATTTGCATGATAAGACATTTCCAGACCACGAACCGGACCCGCTCCTATTATTCCAGGATTCCAGCCACACTTTAAAGTATCACCCATATTCTGACCAAACACTTCAATTGAAGTACTGCAAAAAAGAACCGCTAAAAACAAAATACTTTTATTCATAAAATCAGGTTTACCAGTCAGTAAAGTAATAAGATTGAACTTATAAAACCTTAAAATTAAGGCTGATGATCGATTAAAACCAAAAGCCTAAATTCACATAGTTTGAAATACCATTTTTCTTATCAGAATACATCAACGAAAATTCTATCGGGCCAATTAAACTATTGTACGAATATGTTAATCCTATTCCTCTAATCCATTCTCCTTGGGTTAATGCATCATTGACATCTTCAACCAATTTACCGGCATTGGTTTTAAGAATTAAATAATTATTCCGAAATAATTCATATTGAAAATCGGCTCGGAAAACAAAAGAATTTATTGACGCCAACTCCATACGTTCCAAACCAACAAAAGGCATTTGAATATCAAAATAATCTGTTTGATCGATTCCTCCCGTATATGACATATAAAAATTAGGTATATTTTTACCCCATACTACCCTGCCATAAAATTTTGGATAAACCGTAAATGCAGAACTTACACTAATTGCCTTTTGAAATTTAAGATAAGCCACCGACGCCGGTCGGTTCATACCATCAAGTTTAAATCCATTATTTGTCACTAACTTATACTCTCCATAAAGACTCATTCCGGTCTTTGGATAATAAGCCTTATCATGGGAATCCAGATTTAGAAATGCATAATAAGTAAAGTAATAATCTTCATCTCTGGAATCCAGTAAATCAAGAGTCGTGAATTCTGAATTAATGTTGTAATATTCAATCTTCCCTCCTAAACCAAAAGAATATGATTCCCGAAATATAGAATGTGTATTTACATCAAATTTCAGATAATTAAAGTCATAACTTGCAAGTTTTTTACCATCCTCAAAAGCATCTACCTGAGAATCATTAAATTCAGCTTCCACATTCAAGCCCGGCTTCAAACCATTATCAACAGTATAAGTCGTTTTAAATCTCGGATTTTCTGCTAGTTTTAAATCAAACGATAAACGGGATCCACTTTTTAGTTTATTCCGAAATGTTGTATTTAGTAATACGGCAGCATTATTATCGCTGTCGTAATGAAGTCCGACATTAAATCTCTTGGTGGTTCGCTCCTTCACATTTACAATAAGAGTCTTTTCTTCCTCTCCTTTCATTTGAAAATCTACACGATCGAAGTACCGGCTGCCATACACACGATTAATCCCATCCTGTAATTTGTATAAACTAACATTACTATTCATCTCCAAATTCAGCTTACCATACAACAACGAATAACTCACTTCATTTAACCCATTAACCTCCACATCTTTAATGAAATAAGTGGATGAATCACATGGAGGCACATATGCTTTCAATTTTTTCTTTTCCAGATTATATTTCTTCTTTAAATCGAGTAAAGTTGGAATAAATGTTTGTGCAATTGCTTCTCCTCTATGAATTAATGAATCCGCATCCTGAAAACTCCCAACTGTGTATTCATCTATTTTAGGTTTAATATAGATATCGCAGTATTTCAGATTGTCTTTAAAATTATTCAATGCCATTAATGAAACCGTCTGATTCATTATATCCAAAATAGACTTTAATTCTTTTTTGGATTTAACACCAGACTGTACATCTACTCCAATAATAATATCGGCGCCCATATTAATTAATTCCTTTACCGGAAAATTATTAATCATTCCCCCATCAGCTAATAATTTGCCATCTATCTCTACCGGAGAGAAAAAGGTTGGAATAGCCATACTGGCTCGCATAGCCAGAGGCAGATAGCCTTTATCCAGAACTACAGCCTTCCCTGTTTCCAAATCAGTAGCAATACATAGGAAAGGAATGGGTAATTTATTAAAATCCGTCTGGTCATGATATTCTATCGTTAACCGTTCAAATAAATTGATCACGTTTTGTCCCCCAACAATACCACTAGGCAATTGAATTCCTTTCGGTTTAATCGGAAATGACAGGATATATCTTTCAAAATCCTTTTTCTCATAAATAGGTACAAATTTTCGTGAAACATTATCTGAGAGGAGATTTTCCCAATTCTGACTCAAGATCATTTTCTCAATATCAACAGCGGAATATCCAATTGCATAAAAACCACCTATAAGGCCTCCCATACTAGTACCCGCGATATAGTCAATCGGAATACCCAATTCGTCAATAACCTTAAGAACACCAACATGAGCAAATCCTTTTGCACCACCACCGCTTAAAACAAGTCCTATTTTTGGACGAGCCTTATCGGGCAAACTATCTGTTGCCAATTGAGCAAAATTCAAGAAACTTATTGTGGATAAAACCAGGCTAAGACATAAAGATTTAAATTGCATAAATTTATTCTACTTGTATTCTATTTTAATTTTTTTAAGATTATTGGCAACATAAACTATTCATTCAGCTTCAATTCCTTAGCAACAGTAAGCACTTCATTCTGTTCTTCACCGTTCTTAATTTGAACTCTTAGCGCTCTTAAGCCATACACTCCTTGTAAATCTTCCAACTCCAAATGTTCAATATTGTTCTCGAAGTAGCCCTTCGCTGCCAAATACTCCAAATACCTCTGATACTCTGCCATTTCAGATTCCTGACTAAATATTACGGCTAATTTTTCAGGCTGAGTAAGGCGCTCACTGGTTCCTTTTATTACTGCCTTATCAATCCTTTTTTTAACAATCTCATAACGAATATTGTAAGCTCCATCTACATCAAATTTTTTCTCATCTTGTCTGAACCTTATTGCCAAAGGTTGGCTATGTACTAAAATTAAACCTGTGGTTTCCAGTTCAATTGGCAATGAACTTTTTAAAGCACCTGTTTTCCGGGCTAATTCAGCACTTACAATTAACTGCCACAAGCGAAGATTCTTTAAATAGATTCGATCAAATGTTTTTTGTGCTGAAATACTTTGTCCGATATAAATATTATGCTCTACGCCATCTGTACGGTATTTTTCAAAATAATGAGGGAACATCTTCTGCGCTTTTTCTTCCTCTTTTTCAAGATAAGAGATAACGCAATCATTAATCATCGCTAAACTATCCTCAAAATCTTTTCTCTGCTTGTAAACGATATTTAAGTCTGGATCAATATTTTTATTGTATTCTGCAATCGCAGCATTTATTGCAGATCCATTCTCTTTAAAATGTGGAAAAAGGGATTCTACATCATGGCGGATAAAACGAAGAACGTTCATTTCATCACCCGAAGAAAGTCCTTTCTCAATTGCGTCAATAAAATAATCAATTTTGTATATTAACTGATCGTATACTGGCATTTTACAATCCAAAAATGCCTCTCTCAAAACCTCTCGTGCCAATTGCAATTGCTCTACCAAATCATCTTGAATTGTCCGGTTTCGAATCACCGAAGAATGACGAATATCAATCGCTCCGTACAATGGATATACTTCCCGAAAAACGATTTCTTCCATTTGCACCTGATCATCCAAATCTCTTTTGGCTAACAAATTGCTGGCCGCCTGCTGAAACCTCCACTCCACACTTGGATGTATTGCTGTACATTCTTCTTTAATTGTAGCCTCTATTCTATTTTTTAATTCCTCGCTCGTCCGCTGAACTGCAATAGAAAATACTGGAATGATGTCTTTTATCACACGCAGTTTTGTGAAATTGATATCAAAAGCCTTTGTTGAACCCAATTCCATCATCCCCACCAACTCCCCTTCGTAATAAAGAGGAATGATACTAATATTCTTAATACCCTGATTTAACAACTCTTGTTCCACAGGTTTTAAATTCTCTATTCTCGTAAGGTCATTAATCAAAACAGGATAACCGGATAACCCCGCCTCTTGATATATTGTTCCCTGATATGCATCGCACTTGTATTTATTAGGATCAATGAATCCATGCCAAAAATTAGAAGGATTTTCAACATTTCCCTTAATCATGCTCAAAGCAAGTACACCTAAATTCAAATTTGGCAATGCTAATAATGAGCGAATATTCTGTTCGAGAGCATTAAAATTATTCCGGTTAATTATTGAAGATTTTTCCAGCAATTGAGACTTTAATGATGAGATTACTTCAATCTGAGTAACATCTACATATTTGAATGACATAAATCCACAAAAAGTAAAATTATCCAAAGGAATCGTCTTCATCCAAAAATCCATATTCATTGGATCGTTAATCATTTCTCTAATGTCCTCCTCCGAGGCTTCCGGCGGCTTCCCATTAGAAGTAACTTCTATACATGACTCATCATACTCCAATTTATAATACTTCACCAAACCATTCAATTTATCTGTCATACGATACAAAAACAGATAATCCATATCCAATTGAAAATTATAGAATTTGGGAAGAATCATTAGATAAGCATATATTAACTTCGTAAAAGTCTGATAACAATCATCCTGATTCTTCTGCTCAACATGTTCAATTTCAATATTCTGATCATTATAAATTTTTAAATAATTTGGAGTGAAATAAAAATTCTGATCGTCGAACGGACTTGCTGCAACAGCTATATCTTTTTTGTATTGAGATGGTGTGAAAAAATACGACATTATTGTATGAATCTCATCCTCATACTTACTGACATCCTCAATATTAAAATCGGTTTTTGCTAAATCAGGATTCCTTTTAACTACATCCAAAATAATTTTGGCAAGAGAATCATTTCCGGCTCCATTTCTTTGTTCACTCTTTAATTTATTAATTAAAGGAAGAAAACTCAATGATTTTTTGAATGGAATATGATCTATATTTAATTTCAACTGATCCAACTTCATATATTTGTTTTTAGCCATGTACTGTTAAGAACTACTAAAGTAGTTGTTTTTAAATCTACATAAAAATTAAAGCGTGCCAGATAGCTGACAATTAAAGGAATTTTAACAAAATTATCCGATTTACGATACGAAAGTGCGGGAAGACATTCCCAAAGGATGATCAACCCGCACACAATTCAAGTAAAATTTCTTGAAATTCTATTTTTTCAATGATACAATTAGAATTCAGACACGAATTCAATCGCCTTTTCTTTTGCTAATTTTTCAATCTCAGGAATATCCAGTCCCATTGCAATTCCTTCAACAGGAACAAATTTCAATTCTGATATTCCAATAAATCCCAAAACTGATTTTAAATAACGATGCGAAAAATCCATTTCACTTCCCGCCCCATTTGAATAAACTCCTCCTGATGCTTGAATGTGAACAGCCTTCTTTCCTTTCATTAATCCTTCCGGACCATTTTCTGTATAGTGAAATGTTTTTCCTGCCTGCAATATGACATCAATATAGGCTTTAAGTACGGGAGGAATAGAAAAATTCCACATCGGGTTAACAAACGCATAGGCATCAGCTTCCATAAATTGTTCCAAAAGTTGATTTAGATTTTCAATCTGCTGCATCTGCTCTTGATCCAAATCGTTTAAACTGCCACCATTCTGCAACTTCGAAAAACCATCAAAAACCAGAGCATTTAAATAGGGAACATCTGTTTTAAACAAATTAAGTTCTGTAACCTGGTGATTGGGATTTTGCTTTTTGTATTGCTCAATAAAAGCTCTCCCTACCTTTAAGCTATATGAATCCTTTTCTTCTTTTGGGTTTGCGCTAACATATAAAAATTTCTTACTCATATCTTTTTACTATTAATTCAACACATTTACTATTTCTTATTCAACAAAGCTAGGAAAGCAAAACTCATTCATAAATGGATAAAACAAAGGTATTCTTGTACTTTTTATTTTTTATACCTGCGACTAAAATTGATGAGAAAAAATAAAAACTGGAAGTGAATCAAAAAGATTCTCTGAGATTTTAGATCTGAAAAATATAGCTAAGGCATTCATTAACGGATCATTCAACTAATCTGTTGAATAAAATAACTGGTATAGCAAGACAGAATCTCTTCGCTCAAAGTGCAGGAAATAGATGAAAGCGAAATCTATTTCCTACTTTTACGCAATGATCTCAACACAACATATTCTGCTTTGTATATTTCTATTGTTATGGTGCTTTTTTCACAGCAGTTTAATTTCGAATCAGTTCATCAGCTATATAAAACCTAAACTTGGCAGACAATTCAGAACCTACCGGATTCTCTACAATCTATTTTCGCTAATTACATTCTTACCACTGATTTGGTATTCCAATTCAATAAAAAGCGAGGTGATTTTTATCTGGCCCGGTAATTTTATGATTGTGCGTGTTTTGATTCTCCTATTCAGCTTTTACTTGTTTTTTGCCGGTTCCCGTACATACGATCTATCGTCCTTTTTAGGCTTTCGCCAGATTCAGCAAAAAGAACATCACAAAACCATATCTGATGATGGAAATATAAATACTTCCGGAATTCTTGGTGTAATCCGCCATCCTTGGTATACTGCAACTTTCTTATTTATATGGGCAGGAAATTTAAATACCAGCTCATTGATCGTGAATGTAATTCTTAGTATTTATTTGGTTATTGGCTGTCTTTTAGAAGAAAAAAAACTAGTTTTAGAATACGGTGAGCAGTACCGGATTTATCAAAAAAATGTATCAATACTGTTCCCATGGAAATGGTTGAAAACAAAACTAAAAGGATAAGACATGGATTATCGGGACGAAGTATTTATTGCTGTGGCAGAAAACCTAAATTTCTCGAAAGCCGCCGAAGAACTGTTCATCAGCCAGCCTGCAGTTACCAAACACATTAAAGAATTGGAAAGTAAATTAAATACCGCGCTTTTCGAACGAAAAGGAAACAAAGTTTATTTAACCAAGTCCGGTAAATTGGTGTATCGCAGTCTTAAACAAATCAAACAGCAGTATCGTGATTTGGAATATGAATTGGGCAGATTAAATGAGGCTTTTAATGGTTCTTTGCGAATTGGTGCCAGTTCTACCATTTCCCAATACCTTATTCCATCGGTAATTGCATCCTTTCATAAACGATATCCCAAAATCAAACTCGATTTATTCAACGGCAATTCTTTTGAAATGGAGCAAAAACTGCTCGATAATGAAATAGATTTGGCTCTGGTAGAAAATGAAGCGTCCAATTCCAACATCAAATACATGGATTTTCTGGATGATGAAATTATTGCCGTTACAGGAACACAAAGTGTATATGCAAAACGCAAAAACATTAAACTAACCGACATTCTGGAAATACCATTGGTGCTGCGGGAAAAAGGTTCCGGAACATTGCAGGTTATTCAGAAAACACTCGCTAAGCAAAATATAGATCTGGAAAAACTAAACATTCTGATTCATCTGGGAAGTACCGAAGCAATTAAAAATTTTCTTTGTGATTTTGATGGTATTGCCCTGATATCCGAAAAGTCTGTTAAGAAGGAAATGCAACTGAAAAGTCTTTGCAAACTAAATGTAAGTGAATTAAATATTCATAGGAAACTAAGACTGGCATCGCGTCAGGGCTCTGAGTTAAAAATCCCCGGTTTATTTATAGACCTACTTCATCATTATAACTTTTAGTTATATATAATAATAATTTACAATTTCCATAAGCTATTCATACATCGTATTTTTGTTCCTGAAATCAAAGAACAAAACAAATGTATCAATTCTCTAAAAAAACCAGCTACTTATTTTTCATCGGCATTGCACTTTGCTTTATGCCCGGCTTTTCACCAGCTATTGCTCTAATCACCGGACTCTTCTTTTCTATGTTTGGGATTAAAACCGCCCGGTTTACCAAATACACATCTTCTGTTTTACAGGCATCCATCATTCTAATGGGTTTTGGCATGAATCTGACTCTGGTAATAGAAGCTTCTAAATCAGGTTTTGGTTTTACGGCCATGTCGGTAATATCAACCATCAGTATTGGTTTGTTACTCGGTAAACTTTTTAAGGTGGAAAAAGCCACAAGCATATTAATTGCTGCAGGAACTGCTATTTGCGGAGGCAGTGCCATTGCTGCTGTTGCACCGGTTATTAATGCAAAAAACAAGCAGGTTTTGTTTGCAATGGCTGTTGTTTTTGTGCTAAACTCTGTCGCATTGATCTTATTTCCTATCATCGGACATTATTTTGAAATGAGTCAGGAAACATTTGGTTTTTGGTCGGCAATCGCGATTCACGATACCAGTTCTGTAGTGGGTGCTTCATCTGCATATGGTGAAAAAGCTTTGGAAATTGCGACTACGGTTAAACTAACCCGAGCCCTTTGGATCATTCCTGTTTCAATTGTATTTGCAATTTTCAACAAAAACACAGAATCCGGTAAAATAAAAATACCTTGGTTCATCGGCGTATTTGTATTGGCAATTATTACAGCTCACTTAGTTCCACAATGGCACGATGGTTTTGCAATCTTAAATTGGTTGGGCAAAAAAGGAATGATCATCGCCCTACTATTTATAGGTTCAAGTATTTTTGTTTCTGAAATCAGGGAAACCGGCAGCAATGCTTTTATCATGGGAATTCTACTTTGGATTTTCATTGGAACAACATCGCTGTATTTACTACTAACTCATGTTTAGTTATTCAGCTCAATAAATCAAATTCTGAACAAACACTAATCTCTAATTTTTCCAAAGAGACAAGTACAAGTAATGAATGTAAAATAATAGGAAGCATCCTGTTAAAGATTTTTAGTGCTGTCTCCTAATTTATCATGAGGGTGTCCAAAAAGCATAGTTCCATTGTCATTCTGATCCCGATGAATCGGGACGAAGAATCTTTCACTTAGAAAAACAGATGTTTCGACTTCAACATGACAATCCATTACAAAATATTCCTTTTTGGACACTCTCTTTTAATTTATTAATGTCAGCTTATCTGAAATAAATCACAACATACAATATTGCTTTCTGACATTTTGAAATTATCATAAAATTTCGTAATTTAGATGGAACTATCCGAATTGGGTATAAATACGATGATTTTGATGATAAAAAAATTGCTATGAAAACAGACATCACACATACAAATGAACGGTTTAGCGAACTGAGCAAATCGAGTGAATTTTTAAATCTGATTCTAAATAACATTAGTTCGTGTATTATGCTATTGGATAAGGATCTTAAATTACGGGCTTATAACGATCCATTGCTAAGCATATTTTCCAATAAAAAAAATGAAAATTTACTATATCGAAAATGTGGTGAAGTAATAGGCTGTGCATATCAAATAGACGAACAGGAACTATGTGGTAATACGAGCATGTGCAGAGCCTGTGAATTACGAATCTCGGCACTTAAATCTTATGCAAGTAATGAGGCTGTTTTCAACGAAAAAATTACGAAACCATTTTTTAATTTTGAAGGTGTAAAGGTTGACAAACATTTACAGTTTTCAACACGCCTGTTTCCCTATCAAAAAGAAAAATACATCATTATGATTCTGGAAGACATAACAGAATTAGTTTGTATCAAAGAAGAGATAAATCATCTCACAGAAAATCATGCATAAAAGTAAAAACTACTCCTACCAAATAAACACAGACTAATTTCAATTGAAAAAAGGAACATCACAATGGTGTTCCTTTTTCGTATTTTGAATTATCTAGATCAATTCAATTCCCAATAAACCACAGGCCAATTGTAGTTTCTCAAGCTGATTCCCTTGTAAAATCAGATGATGATTTCCTAAAGGATTTTCTTTTAATTTAGTGATTGCTGCTTGTGGAAGCTTTACCTCAATTTGCGTGCGGCATGCTGTTGCATATCCCGGACGATCCAAAACTTCACCTGTGGTGATAAAAGCCTTGTTTAATTCGCTGTTGAAACGAAAAACAGTAATGTCATTGTAACGGTACATTCCCTGAATCGCAGTTCCCAAACCTGTTTCAAAATGGGTCGTTACTTTATAATCCGACAATAAATTGGTTCCGATTGTACAATGAGCAAATAAAGCAGCTTCTTCAGATATTTTAGCAACATTTGCCATCCACGGAATTGAACCGGAAATTTCTTTGGCAAACATCATTCCCACAATACTGGCCAAATCGCCTTCGCAGCCCGCAGGTATTTGCTGATCGTTAAAAAGAGACAACGCCAGACAGGCAGTTACCGATTTTTGACGGACCAAAGGAAAACACTCAACGGTTAAGGCATCCAATTTCTCATTTTCAACGCAATCTTTCAGGATATTGTAAATTTTCGAAGCATTCAGTTTCTCCTGATGATCTGTATATTCAAATTTGCTTAAAAAATCATTGTTAATTTCAGCATCCTCGAAGCTGCAAAGGCTTTTCCAATCAATTTGTTTCAAATTGATTCCCAACTTACTCATCAAGACATTCTTCTCAACACTTGAAGCAATCAGCCAATCGGAAACATTGCCAATTAAACCCAGCTGCTTTCCCTTTAGAGCTTCAATAGCCGAAGTTACTTCTATGTACTTTGACATATACGCTTTCATTTCCTCCGGATTCGAAAGCAATACAGAACTTATCCCTTCGCGATTCATCCACGCTTTAATTTCCAGAGCCGCTGCATTCGAATTGTCCAATTCATTCGACAGAATAATATAAAATCTGTTTTTTTCTGCCAATAATTTAGCGGCTTGTTCGCTCCCGCCACTCAAAATAAATAAAATATCCGCATCATCTTCAACAAATTGAATATTTGCTTCAAGATCGGGAAGCATGTCCGAAAATCTTTTCTTGCCCAGTTCAATGTATTTGGCCTCAGCCTCCTTAAAGGCCATAATTTTTACTCGTAATTGAATCATTAGAATTGTTTAAAGTTTTGATTTGTTTCAACGGACTTGAATGGCATTCAAAAATACAAAATATATGATCTTCTCAAAGATTCCGCATTCTAAAATAGTTCCGCCATACAAATTTCAGGGACTTAAAACTCAAAATAAAAACATGGAAGGGCTTCTGTTTCAAAAGACAAAAAATCCCTATCTTGCGTAGCTAATTAGCATTGAAATGCACATATCAAACCAGACAAAATGAAGAATTCAGATACTAAAATAATACGTTGGGGAATATTGGGTTGCGGTGATGTAACCGAAGTTAAAAGCGGCCCGGCTTATCAAAAAACAGACGGATTCGAAATTAGGGCTGTTATGCGCCGCGATGCAGACAAAGTGCAGGATTATGCAAAAAGACATCATATTACTAAGTTCTATACCAATGCTGACGAATTAATTAATGACAATGAAATTGATGCTATATATATTGCTACACCTCCTGATTCGCACAAATATTACGCTCTAAAAGTTGCTGAAGCAGGGAAAATTTGCTGCATAGAAAAACCACTGGCTCCAAGTCATCAGGACTGTCTGGAAATCTGTGAAGCATTTAAAATAAAAAGTCTCCCCTTATTTGCAGCTTACTACCGCCGTTCCCTGCCTCGTTTTCAGCAAGTAAAAACATGGCTTGAAAATGATTCAATTGGAGAAGTAAGACATATCCGATGGCATTTGAGTAAGCCGGCAAACGAAATGGATTTGTCTGGCAAATACAATTGGCGAACCGATTCGAAAATAGCACCAGGTGGCTACTTCGACGATTTAGCCAGCCATGGAATCGACTTGTTTATTTATTTGCTGGGAAATATAAAAACAGTAGCTGGCCTCAGTACGAACCAGCAAGGCCTGTATGATGCAAAAGATGCTGTAACAGCTTGTTGGCTGCACGAAAATGGCATTGCCGGAACAGGAAGCTGGAATTTTGGCTGCAGCCAAAGAGAAGATCGAGTGGAAATATTTGGCAGCAGAGGTAAAATTGAATTTTCTATTTTCGACGATGCCCCACTCTTGCTGACAAACGAAAATGGCACAAAGGAACTATTCATCGAAAATCCGGAAAACATTCAGATTTATCATGTTGAAAATATGAAAGAAGATCTTTTAGGCTACAGCAAACACCCATCTACCGGAGAAACTGCAGCCCATACCAGTTGGGTTATGGATAAAATACTTGGTAATTTGTAAACCGTATCGGTAAGCTGTCCTAATACACCTCAACCACACGATTTTATCAAAGCCTGTGAAATCTCTCTCGGATTGCAAAATTTATAATTACGGCTCGTACCCGCATTTATTATTTTACTTATCATACGGTACAAGAGTGAGGTAGCGGGGATAAAACAAATTTGTTTCAATTCATAGTCTGAAACCCTAGTTGATAACAATCAGAAAAGTGATAGCCGGTAATTGGTAACCGATTTTTGCTGTCGAAAATGCTAATCGAATCTTCTCACAACCTAATCCCGATCATTCGGGACTGTATATGCAGGGGAAAGCCTTCAAAAATACCTGATGTTAAAAATTATTTATATACAAACCCACATAGCCTATGTAAATCTTGTGAAGTGTCTGGTGTGAGAAATTTTCTACTAAACTAATAGCTTAGTGCAACCTACGATTGTATACTGGCCGTTTATCAATCCATCAATTATGAATTTTATTTTGCAGTCTCATCATTCTTTCCTGTCTTGGAACGCAACGAACTAAAGGCTCTTTCCAAAAATGTGGTTTGCGTGCTGGTATAGAGCGTTTACAGCATGTGCCTAGATGCGAAGGGATAATGTGCTAAAATTAATATTTTTTCTTATCGTTTTTTCAATATTTCTTTTTACATTTGCATCATTGTTGCAATTAAAACACATCTGCATTTATGAAAGCTGTTGATATACTAAACAGGTACAATCTAAAACGAACAAGTTGCCGAGAGGGAATTATTGATGTAATAACAGCAGCTAACCAAGCTCTGTCTGAAAATGAAATCAGAGAACAATTGGTTGGTAATTACGACCGAACTACTTTTTACCGCTCTTTCAAAACACTTGAAGAGCATAAAATAATCCATAAAATTATTGTAGATAATCAATTGGTCAAGTATGCTCTGGATAATACTGTAACACAAAAAGATGAACATGCCCATTTTTATTGCAATGAATGTAATACTGTAAAATGTATGAATGATGTTCCTGTACAAAAATATCAATTACCAGATGGTTATTCTGATGTTGAAACAGAGGTTTTAATAAAAGGGATTTGTTCAAATTGTAAAAATCAAAAAAACAATTGATAAAGCTTAGAAAACATATTGCTTTCATATTGTTTGTAATTTTCTTTTTTCCAATTACATTTCAATCGGTTCATATCGTATGGCATCATGCGCATGGTTATAAATGCGAACATCACCTTTGTCATGCAGAATCATCTGATAAGAATTCCCATACGAGTACTGAAAATTTATCGGAAAAAGAAAACGCATGTCCAATATGTGAATATCAATTTTCAATAAATAATTTACCTGAACTTTCCGTTATAAAATCAGAAATTCCTGTATTGGCCTACTCTTACAATCAAGTAGCTGCAGTACAGCAATACGTACAAGTATTCACCAATAAAACTCCAAGAGCACCACCCATTCTTGTCTCATAGAATAATTTTCTTCTAATTTTCAGGTGGTTAAACTCTCAATAAATTTTATATGAGCAAATTTTTCATGCTTTTTTTGAGCATGAGCATGTTATGTAGTTTTTTGTATGGGCAAACATTTTTTGAACTTAAAGGTATCGTTGTTGATGAAAACAATGAACCATTAACAGGTGCTTCTTTGTTTCTATTTCCTATAAAAAAAGGTACGGTAACTGATGCTAAAGGTAATTTTACCATTGATAATTTATCAAAAGGTAAATATGAACTGGAAATCTCATTTGTTGGTTACAAAACTCTTGTTGATACTATTTCTCTAACAGGAAATAAAACATACAATGTACAATTAAATGTTTCTGCACTTAACCTGCAAGAGGTCGTCGTAACCAATAATTATTCCGAAACACGTAAAAAAGAAGAATCACTCAATATTGAAATTGTAAATGACGATTATCTGAAACAAAACCTTGGCGGTAGTCTTATGAACTCGCTTGAAAGGTTGCCGGGTATAACAAGCATTGATATTGGTTCAGGACAATCGAAGCCTGTAATTCGCGGGCTTGGGTTTAACCGTGTTGTGGTGGTTGAAAACAATATCAAGCATGAAGCTCAGCAATGGGGCGCAGACCATGGGCTTGAAATTGACCAATATGCTGTTGATAATATTGAGGTAATAAAAGGCCCTGCTTCCCTTATGTATGGCTCTGATGCTATTGGTGGTGTTATAGACATGAAAAACAGAAAAATACCTGTTAATAATTCCTTTGGCGGAACAATTGATTTGTCAGGCAAAGCGAATAATGATTTTCTGGGAACATCCATTTCATTATATGGCAGAAAAAAATGGTTCTATGCAGATGTGCGTGCAACCATACTTGATTACGGTGATTATAAAGTTCCTGCTGACAGTGTGGATATTTATTCATATCGGGCAGCATTGTATAAAAACCATTTGCGGAATACAGCTGGTAATGAAAAAGACATCCATTTATTTTTTGGGATTCTGCAAAAAAGGTATCAAAGCAAATTTTATGTAAGCAGTGTAAATAGTAAAAATGGATTTTTTGCCAACGCACATGGTTTGGAACCCCGCAATGTAGATGCCGAATTGCATGATAAGTCAAACAGGGATATTCATTACCCATATCAGACAGTAAATCATTTAAAGGTCACGAATTCAAGTAATTTCCAGTGGAAACAATTGAAATTTGATCTGGATTTGGGTTTTCAGCGTAATTTCAGGAAGGAATGGAGTCAATACGTTAATCATGGTTATATGCCACCAATTTTCCCTGACACATTAAATTTTAATCCCGACCTTGAACGACAATTTGAAAAATATGTGTATTCGGGGAATCTAAAGTTATCCTATCAATGGAGTGATAAAACACAATTTAATTTTGGAATAAACAGTGAACATCAGGACAACCGTATTGATGGCCGTGGTTTTATAATTCCGGCTTATCAGCTGATGCAAATAGGTGGTTTTGTTTTTGCAAAACATTCAATTTCAGACAAAAGTATGGTTCAATTGGGTATTCGTTATGACCATGGTCATATAATTACCGACGAATATTTTGATTGGTTTCCATCCCCGGTTGTTGAAAGTGGTAGTACGAGCATGCCGTATTTGCAAAGAGCAGGAAATATTCACCGTAGTTTTTCAAATCTAACATGGTCTGTTGGGTATAATTACAATTCCGGGAAGTGGTCATATAAAACCAATATTGGTAAAAGTTTCCGCATGCCAATTGCTAAAGAATTGGCTGCAAATGGTGTCAATTACCATCATTTTAGTTACGAGGTGGGTAAGGCTGATTTATCTCCTGAAATATCATATCAACTTGATGCAGGCATAGAATATAGTTCAGAGAAATTTGCAGTTGAAACCACACCTTTTCTAAATTATTTTTCCAATTACATTTATTTGAACCCTAGTTCGGAACACGACAGACTTTACGGCAACGGAAACCAGATTTATTTTTACACCCAGGCTAAGGTTTTTAGATATGGTGCCGAAATACATGCACACTACGAATTATTTAAATCCCTGCAATTCGGCATTATCGGCGAATATGTTTATTCAGAGCAGCTTTCAGGTGAAAAAAAAGGCTTTACCCTGCCTTTTTCACCACCTCCTTCTGGTATTTTCAATATCAAATATCACAGGGATAAAATAAAGTTTGTTGAACAAGCCTATTTATCCATTGATTACAGGATTACAGCAGCTCAAAATAATATTGTGCCACCAGAAAAAACTACCGATGGGTATCAGGTAGTTAATATTGGATTTGGGGGAGATATTGCAATAAAAAAACAAAAAGTAACTATTTCATTACAGATTCAAAACTTATTAAACACTAAGTATTTTAATCACACCAGCTATTATCGGCTGATAAATGTGCCTGAACCAGGAAGAAATTTTATTGCGAATATTTCCATTCCCTTTTCAGGAAAAATAAAAAACAAATAGATATGTTAAACACATTTAGAATTATGAACACAAGAGTATTTTTGATTGTAATTGCTTTCGCGGCAGGTTTATTTTTTACCTCATGTGAAAAAGATGATGATGTAGCTCCAAAACCTATTATCAATAATTTAGAATTAGGTATCGGTAACAGCCATGTAGCATACATTGGCGCTGATTTACATATTGAAGCAGAAATTGTTGCTGAAGGGAAAATAGACAAAATAACAGTCGAAATTCATCAGGAGGAAGGCAGCACCGATGAAATTGTAGTTGGATATGATGAGTTTGCCGGGCTCAAAAACACTACGTTTCATAAGCATGTTGATATTCCTGCCACAACGGTTGCCGGCACATACCATTGCCACATTACTGTAACCGACATGGATGGCAACTCGACAACGGTAGAAGAAGAAGTATCAATTGAGGCAATGGTTGATGATAAAGCTCCGGTAATAACCATTTCATCATCACCGGAAAATGGAAAGAACTTTGCTAATGGTGAAACAATTTCCATTTCAGGTTCAATTACCGATAATATTTCATTGGCTGGTTTGGTAGTAGCTTTGGTTTATGAAACAGACAATATTGCTGATACTGATGTTTCAGGCATCACCAATACTAAGGCAATTGTAATGCTTCATACCCATGATTTTGAAGATCCTGATGAAACTGATTTCTCAGCCAGTATCAAAGTGGGTGCCGTAAACGACAACAATATGACTCCTGTTGCCATTCAGGGAGATAATGCATGGAAATCCGGCAACTACTATATCCTTGTAAAAAGCAAAGATGCAATGGGAAACTGGGCATTTTCAAATCATTATCCAATAGTAATAAATCTTTAAAATTATTAGAGGGTGTCCAAAAAGTATCATTCTATTGTCATTCTGAGCTGGTCGAAGAATCTTTCACTTTGAAAAACGGATGTTTCGACTTCGCGCAATATGACAATCCAATACAAATTATTCCTTTTTGGACACCCTCTTTACTATAAATCCGGCATGAAAAATTTAACAACTATATTTATCCTTCTTTTTCTGCTCATGATTTTTAACTCTTGTGAGAAAGATGAAGAAATAGACAAAGAAAAACCAACAATTAATTTGACAATTCAGGATGCATTTCCGTTAAGTTGTGATACCATCTATTTTGGAGAATCGTTTGAGCTGAAAGCTTTATTCTCCGATAATGTTGAATTGGGTTCATTCAGTATTGACATACATAACAATTTCGACCACCATTCGCATAGCACCGAAGTTACGGAATGCAATCTTGACCCAATCAAAAGTCCGGTTACTCCATTTTTATTTATTAATGATTATGATATTCCAACAGGCTTAAAACAATATGAAACCAACTTAGAAATAAATATTCCATTGAGTAATGAAAATGGAATATTTGACGATGGTGATTATCATTTTTTTATAAGTCTTACCGACAAAGAAGGATGGTCAGAACAAAAAGGACTAAGTATCAAAATGCTACATCATTAATCAGGGTGTGTATATTGGCAAAAAGTAATGTGTGTGGCTGCAAATGGATGTTTTACAGCCACACACTCCTGCTTTTGCAGGCTGGATTTTCCTTTTTTCAAATATGCAATCATGTTACTGCTGTGTTGTTTATTCCTCTTGAATACAAAGCAAAAGTATTTTATCCTTTTGTTTTTTAAAATTAACAAAACATTATTTATAAAACTGATTTCAGATTCTGAGAATAATTCTAAAAGAAAAATTAGGTCTAAATGACTTGTTTTTCACCTTAGTTCTTTGCTAGCTGTAGTTTTCATTCCAAATATTTTTCTGTGTCAACAATTTTTATTGTCGGGTGTACTTCCAAATAATTCTTTAGTGCTTTTATATGTCCAACTCCAATTAAAACTAAAACACGTTTGGGCTTAGTTTTCAGAATATCTTGAATTATATTTTGATAAATATTCACATTTCTAATCATATTATTTTGACTCCAAAACACATTCATATTATACTTGTCTATATCTAAAAATGATGTGATATTGGTGTAAAACATTTCGTTTAAATAACTTTTAGAATTTAGTTTGCGATAAACATCAATTAATTCCAAATCAGCCATACTTTTAGTAAAGTCTTTTACTTTTTGAATAATTTCTTTTTCATATTTTGATTGCGGTTCGTCATCGGGGATGTTATTTTGCGAGTAGTAGTTATTCATAGAATCAAACAGTTTTATATATTCTTTTTCCGCAAAAGTTTTTTCTGGTTTAATGTGCCAATCAACACAAGTCGCTCCGTGATTGAGGTTTAATTTCACAGCTAATTTTGTTGCAATTTGAAAAAGTTCATTTTTTATTTTAATATCTGTTCCGTTTTTATATTCGGTAAAAATACTATCCCAAAATACCTGTTGAATAGGTTCGTTTTCTATATAAATTTCATCTGGTTTAAATTTTTCCAATTTATTTAAGACAATATCAATTTCTTTCTGTTTCTTTTTTCCAAGGATATTATCATTTATTACTTTCACGGAATCAGTAGTATTTCCTCCAAAATGGTAAGTTCCCAACAATAAAACTTCTGTTTTTTCTTGTGCTTGCCCGTAAAAACAAAATGTTAATAGAAAAATCGTCAAAAGTATTTTGTTCATATTTCGTTTTTTTCAAATTACAGCTAACAGCAGTTTGTCTAAAAACCAATCAAACTGCTCAATTCGATTTTAAATATAGCGGTTTTATGGATATCTGAAAATTGAAAATCCTTTTATTTGGAAATAGAATTGAGGTTCTTATTTGAGGCACTTTTAACTCTAACTGTCCCCACTGCCCCACGATTTTATCATCTGCTTACTACATCAACACAATCACGCACAGGAAACACACCCAGGCGCTGGGTGGTGAGAGAGCTTTTTCCGCTAAGCTAATAACCTAGTGGCTGGCTACCAGATCACATCCACACACTGCATTTTCAACAGATTAATTGTTAATCTATATGGATTCATTTCGCAAAATACGATTGAACTAATGATAATAATATATTTGGATTGATGGGTTTTGAAATATAATTGTTACAACCTGAGCCTATGGCTTTTTCCTTATCTCCTTCAAGGGCAAAAGCCGTTTGGGCAATAATAATTACTTCTTTATTAAACTCCCTTATTTCCCGGGCAGCTTCATAGCCGTTCATGTCAGGTATTTGAATATCCATTAACACCAAATCAATGTCAGGATTAATGAGGCAGGTTTCAACGGCATGTCTTCCCGTGTTTACCTTCAGTATTTCCCTGCTAAATTTCTCCAGCTCTATCGAAATTAACATTTCAGAGGCCTTATCGTCTTCGGCAATTAATACTTTTAATCCCAAATTTTCAGGAATTACATTCTTTTCTTCGGCAGCAGGATGAACAACAGCAGTGATTTTGACTTTTTTATCTATATCAATATTACAGGGAAGTGTAAAAAAGAAAGTTGAGCCCTTGGATTCTTCGCTATCTACCCAGATTTTACCACCCAACATTTCTACGTAAGCCTTTGAAATGGCTAATCCTAATCCTGCTCCTTGCCGTGCCATTTTATCGGCAATATCAGCTTGAATAAAACGTTCAAAAATGATTTCAACCTTTTCTTTTGGAATTCCTATCCCTGTATCCTTTACATAGAATTCCATTTTTTCTCCTTTTACTGCATATCCAAACTCTACCGTTCCCTTGTCGGTATATTTTATGGCATTTTTAACCAGGTTTGAAAGTACCCCATAGAACTTTTCACTATCAGTGACTGTAATAGATTTATATTCAGGTAATTCACAAACAAAGGAGAGTTTGAGTTTTTTATGATAGGCATCGAGTTTTAAAGAATCGTAAACAAATTGCAACTGGTTGTTTATGTTTGTTTCGGAAAGGTGAATGTCAATTATTCCTGATTCTATTTTGGAAATATTAATAATGTCGTTTAATATGTTGAGCATGCGCTCACCACTTTCCTCGATAATTCGAATGTACTCTTTTTGTTTCTCACCAGATAATTCCGGCTCTTTAAGCAGGCCGGCGAAGCCTAAAATACCGTTCATAGGTGTACGGATTTCATGACTCATATTGGCCAGGAAGGCTGATTTTAACCGGTCGCTTTCTTCGGCTTTTTCTTTGGCTTTTAGTAATTCAGACTCTGCTTTCTTTCGGTCAGTAATATCTAACCCAACCCCTACAATACCAGCCCGGTTATCAGACATTGACATAGGATTAACTATGCTCAAATAGTGTACTTCGTTAACATCTAATTCAAAAATAGCAGACTCACCTGACAACGCTTTATTTATTGCTTCTATTGTTTTGGGAGAGTCTTTGTATAAATCAAAAACAGATTGCCCAACTACCTGATTGGGCAACAAGCCCAGACCTTTAAGACCTGCCCCAATGGAAAGATTGAAGATGCCATCTTTGTCTATCAAATAAAATACAATTGGCAGATTGTCAACAGCAGCACTAATTAAAGCTTCGTTCCTGATTAATTCCTGTTGTGCTTTTTTACGCTGGGTAATATCCCTGCCAATTCCTAATACACCCATAAATGTTCCATCATTCTCGTATATAGGTGTTTTTATTGTTTCTAATATTTCCTTATGTCCATCGGCAAAAGTCAATTCTTCCTCATTTATGCTTGGTTTACCTGCAACAGCGGCTTCGTTATCCTTTTGCCTGAAAAAGTCGGCCAATTCTTTGTTCACGAAGTGATAATCAGTTTTTCCTACAATTTCTTTTTCTGCAGCTCCATATAATTGCTCAAACCGATGATTGCATTGCAAATAAACTCCATGTGGATCCTTTACCCAAACAAGATCGGGGAGAGTATCGATTAGTGCCCGTAAACGACTTTTACTTATTTTAAGTTCTTCTTCAGTCTGTTTAAAGTCAGTAATATCCTTTCTTATGCCAACCATACGTTTAATTCTGCCTTGGTTGTCTTTTTCAATAATATGACCTATAACCTGGAGCCATCGGTAACTTCCATCAGCGTGTAATATCCGGGCTTCATAAATATAACGATCTTCTTTATAAGCCAACACATCCTTTATTTTAGCCCGAACATATTCCCTGTCATCGGGATGTATTCTGGCAAGCCAAACCCTTCGGTCCGATGGTTCGGCTACCGGCTCATATCCAAGCATCGTATAATATATGGGCGAGGCATACCAAATATCATTTTTTACATCCCAATCCCAATTTCCAATCTCTGTAGCTTCCAGAGTTACACGGAAGCGTTCCTCTCCAATATACAATGCTTCTTCAACCAATTTGCGATCCGTAAAATCAATAAGTGTTCCGCTAATGGCAGGCTTTCCTTTATAGGATATTAAATTTCCAAGAGCTTTTATCCATACTATACTTCCGTCTTTCTTTACTCCACGAAACTCATACTCCATCGATTTTGATTCTTTGGAAATTAGTTTTCTAATATTTTCTTTCACAATATTTTTATCACTTCCGAAAGCAAAAGATACAGGGCTTCTTTTTTCCACAATATCCTTGTATGAGTATCCGAAAATCTCACAGAATTTTTTATTACCGTATCTAAAATAATCATCCTGAATGATATATACTCCAACAAGTGAATGTTCTACTATTTCACGATATTTTACTTCGGAATCCAAACAGGGCTGGTCTTTCTTCTTTTTGAAAAGAAAGTGTAGGTTTCGCAATGAATTGAAATTAACCATATTTCGATTTTTTTAGTTATCTCCTATACCCCTGAAGTTCAATGCGCAATAAAAATAACGAAAATAGGATAGCTTTAATTTTTTTTACTGAAAGTAAAATTTATTTAAAATATTCAAATAAATATTAATTAGTTATCCCATAATTCGCATAGTATATCGTCTAATTGTAAAAATCTATCAATAGAGCAAGTGCAGTTAGATATTTGTTTTTATGTTTCCAGTCAAATTAGCTGCATCATATTGTTGTTTGGTCAAATCCATTTTTGATTCTTACTGTCGAATTATTTGCAACCTCTCAGCAGTGGCTATAACGTCAGTTTATCTAAAAACTTATCAATCTGCTCAACTCAATTTTAAATATAGCTGTTTTATGGATACATAAAAATTGAAAATCCTTTTATTTGGAAATAGAATTGAGGTTCTTGTTTGGGACACTTTTAACTCTAACTGTCCCCACTACCCCACAATTTTATCATCTGCTTACTACATCACCACAATCACGCCTGGGAAACACATCCAGGCATTCTATACAGAAAACCAACGAAATAAACTCTCCGCAGACCTGTAATTCAATTTTAATTACTAAAACTTATTGTTTTGATTACTTACCACCCAATAAAAATGTGCGGCAGTGGGATTCAATGTTCAGAAGTAAAAAACTCCTGCATTACAGTTCTAGGCTTAAGCCTGAAACTGTAATGCAGGAGCAGAAAAAAGAATCTTTGACAGTAAAGAACAGGAAGAAGATTCTAATAACTTTGTTTAATCGCAGATAGATTAAAAAACAATACGACGATCAAAAATTAAGTAATAATCTGTCAAGTTATTTCAAGACAAGATATAATTATTTTCTGCACAACTCATATTCCTCATCTGTCACCTTTTCGTACCAAATAACACCTCCTTTACTTAGTTGGGTACTCACACCTAAATGTGCAAATTCCAATTTTGGTGCTGCACCATGCCAATGCACAATATTTGGCTTTATTTCAACCACATGGCCGGCCTTTAAATGCTGAACAGGCTTTCCTTTTTCCTGATAGCAACCTTCACCCGATGTACAATACAATATTTGGCCACCCGGATGTGAATGCCAATAGGTTCGGCTTCCCGGAGCAAATGTTACATTGTAACTCATGGCATCAAAGTTTGCACCATCCACAGTCAGCATCTGTACATGGGTTTCGCCTGTGAAATTCTCTGTTGCTTTTTGTCCTTTCGGAAATATTATATTTTCGTTCATAGTATTGTTTTTTGTATTACACGACATTAAAGTTAATGCCACACCAACCGCTATTAATTGCCATTTCATTGCCAAACTATTTTAAATTCTCTTTAAAAAATGTCTCTAACTTTTCAAATGGTATGATATCTACCTTGTCATACAAATCCACATGAACGGCATTCGGAATAATCATTAATTCTTTGGGTTCATTCGCTGCTTTGTACGCGTCTTCGCTGAAATAACGCGAGTGTGCGTTTTCTCCAGCAATTATCAAAACCGGACGAGGCGAAATTTCACTGATGTATGTAAGCAAAGGCATGTTCATAAATGAAATTGAATTAGTTGCTGTCCATGCGCCATTTGAATTGATGGAACGTTCGTGAAAACCTCTTTTCGTTTTGTAATAATCGTAATATTCTTTTACAAATTGGGGTGAGTCTTCGTTGGTCTGTCCCAATCCATTTTCGGGGTATTTTGGTGTTCCGTTCTCTGCATCAACCCAGCGTTGTGCGCTCAATTGTTCTAACATTTGTGTGCGTTGCTCAAGTGTCATACTATCAAAATAGCCTTTTGATGTAACACGAGACATATCATACATACTTAGAACAGCAACAGCTTTTACACGCTTATCCACTGCCGTTGCATTTAGAGCAAAACCGCCAAAACCACAAATACCGATGATGCCAAGTTTATTTCGGTCAACTTTTTTGTGTAAGCCAAGAAAATCTATTGCAGCGCTGAAATCTTCGGTATTGATGTCAGGCGATGCCACATTTCTTGGTTCGCCACTACTTTCGCCCGTGTATGAAGGGTCGAATGCCAAAGCTATAAAACCGCGTTCTGCCATTTGGTTGGCGTACAATCCCGACGATTGTTCTTTTACTGCTCCAAAAGGCCCGCTAATGGCAATGGCGGCTAACGTTTCTTCGCCTACATTTTTGGGAATGTATAAATCTCCCGTAAGGGTAATACCATATCGGTTTTTGAATGTAACCTTTTCACGGGTAACTTTATTGCTTAATTCAAAAGTATAGTGTTCTGTATTGTTCATTGTTTCATGCTCTTTCGTTTGCACATCTGTTTTTGTATTACAAGCTTGCCCTATAAACATTAGGACTGTACCCGCCAATATAATTGCTCTTTTCATTTTATTTCAGTTTTAAATTGTTTTAATAATTTTTGCAGGAATTCCTCCTACCACCGTATTATCAGGCACATCTTTCGAAACTACCGCACCCGCTGCCACTACCGCATTTTCACCAATAGTAACCCCTTGTAATATTGTGGCGCTTGCACCAATCCATGCATTTTGTTTGATGTGAATAGCTTGTGGCACAAGCGAATGTCTTTCTTGGGGCGAAATGGGATGCCCTTCCGAAAGCAAGCTGACTTTTGGCCCAATCAGTACATTATCCTCTATGGTGATACCCCCTAAATCAAGGAAAACACAATCAAAATTGATGAACACATTTCTACCGATTTTGGTAAACTTACCGTAGTTGATGTGCAAAGGCGTAAAGATTGCTACACTTTCATCAATTTCTGATGCAGTGATTTGACTCAACAAACCCCTTACTTCAGAAGGGTCAGAAGTGCTGTTCATCTGTAACAGCAGTTTTTTCGTGCTGTAAGATGCCTCACGCATTTTATAGGCCTGTGGGTCGCTGGGTGAAATGATTTCGCCTGCTTGCAATCGTTTAAAAATATCGCTTGCCATCAGATTACTTTGCTTTTTCAAGAACTGACAATACCATCTCTTTCGTATAATACTCACTACCCAACCAAAACTTTGCAATAGCCATTAACTTTTCTACAAGCACAGGAATATCTCCTTCAGGTATGTTACCTTCTTTTAACGTTACCGGCGTACCTATTTTCTGATACCAGTTAATCAAAGCTTCAATTCCTGAATCGGCACTTTTCAAGCCAAAAACTTTATCTGCAAAACGTTCAAAACGCTCAGGTAGAAATTGTTTTTGATATTTCATCCATGCCGGAACAATAATAGATAATCCTGCGCCATGCGGAATGTTGTATTCTGCCGAAAGGGTGTGTTCTAAAAAGTGGGTATCGTATCGGTTTCCTTCGATACCGGTAAATGTGCTTTGGTTCAATGCCTGCGTTGCTGCCCATGCAAACTCACCTCTTGCATTATAATCATCGGGATTGTCAAGTAAAACTTCGGTTGTACGAATTACGGTAGTAAGGATATTTTCGGTATGCGCTGCGATAAACTCCGGTAAATAAGAAGCTGAGAAATACATATCCAAACTGTGTGCAAAAATATCGGAAGCTGAATATGCGAGATAATCGGAAGTTACCGTAGCCTGTAATTCAGGATTAATCACCGAAACCGTTGGGAATGTAGTTAAACCACCCATACCCAGTTTTTCTTTCGTTTTTTCATTAGTAACTACGCCACTTGGATTCATTTCGCTACCCGTTGCAGCTAAAGTGATGATATCGAAAATCTTAAGCGCTTTAGTAACCGATGCTTTTCCTATAAATAAATCCCAGGCATCGCCTTCATACAATGTTCCGGCAGCAATGGCTTTTGTTGAATCGAGTACAGAACCACCGCCCACGGCTAAAACTGCATCTACTTTGCTTGCTTTTGCCAGTTCAATACCATCATAAACCTTACTCATTACAGGATTGCTCACAATGCCACCCAGTTGCTCATATGCAATACCTTTGTCGGTAAGCGATTTTGCAACCGTATCAAACAGTCCACTTTTTTTGATGCGTTCAGAACCGTAAATGATGAGTACTTTCTTTACACCATATTCAGCGATGTATTGACCTATGTTTTTTTCTTTTCCTGCTCCGAATTCTATTCGTGTCGGATTATAATAACTGAAATTTTTCATTGCATCGTTTTTTAATTACGATACAAAGATAGAATGTCATTAGACGTGCTAAATAATAACAATCAAACCAAAACTTATAAAATTCAAACTTTTCTTACAATCGAAACGAAGTTGGTGTTTTTCCGGTGTGTTTTTTAAAGAAGTTGTTAAAGTAGGTTGGGTATTCAAAACCTAATGCAAAGGCCACTTCCGATATATTCCAATCGGAATGTTGCAAGATAGCTTTTGCTTCGCCGGCAATTCGTTCTGAAATATGAATGCTGGTTGGTTTCCCCGTTACTTCCTTTATTGTTCTGTTCAGATAATTAACATGAACCGCCAGGTAATCGGCATAATCTTTTGCGCTTTTCATTTGCAATGGCCTATCCGGACTTTCAATGGGAAATTGTCGCTCCAATAACTCTAAAAACACAGAAGTTAGACGTGAAGCTGCATTTTTATCCTGATTGTATTTTTCGGAAGGCCTCAGTTTTATTGACTCATGCAAAATCAGGTTGATGTAATTGCGAATCAAGTCGTCTTTAAATTGATAATCTGACTGTTGCTCTTCAATCATTTTGCCAAAAATCTGGTTCAGAAAATCACGTTGTTTCGTATCAATTTCAAGTATTGGCGTGCCGCTTAGTTTAAACAATGGCGATTGTTGCAAACTCTCGGAACGGTTATGTGGGTCGAGAAAATCCTCAGAAAAAAGGCATGTGTAACCCACATAGGTGCTCGATAAGGTTTCCCATGAATAAGGAATATGCGGATTTCCAAAAAACAAAATTGTCCCATCAGCTTCAAATGTCCGGTCAGCATAATGAATTTTGCTTTTACCTGTAGTCAGACAAATTTTATAGAATTCCTTTCGGCTGTATATTTTTGTTGCATTTCCATCTTCCTCTATTTGAAATGCATTAAATCCTTTCAGTTTGAGTTCTGAATTAAAATCAGAAACCGACCTTCTTATTTTTTCTTTCATGCGGCGAAGTTAAGAAAATCAAACCATTCCAGCAATAAGACGTTTTTTAAAGCTCTTAATTTCAACGAAGCTGGTGCGCTGGCAATAAAACAACTCTTTTGCAAACATTGGTTTGTGGAGTTTGCAAATGTGCTGTTTTGTGCGGTGGGGGCTCAATTGGTTGTGCAACGGTTACTTTTGTTAACAGCTGATTTATATAAACTATTTTTTCAGAACTCCATTTTTTACGCTTTCGTTTATGAGTCCCTCAGCAAATCCCCAAATTGACTTAGAGCCTTCTTTTATAAGCTTCTTTTTGTCGTAAACACTTTCATATTTAACATTAAATTCAGACCAAGTCCCACCATTGTTAGAGGTGTTTTGTAATAGTGGCTCAAATCTATCCATTGCCCTTGCAAATTTGGCTTCATTGGTTTCGCCTTCTTCAAATTCCACCCAAATCGCCATAAACTCTTGTGCTTGTTTAGTGGGCAGCATCCCAAAAATTCTTTTCGCCGCTTTCAGTTCTTCTTTTGTGTTAGAGTGATTCTTAACAGAATCATAAATAAAGGTATCTCCAGCATCTATTTCAACAATATCATGGATCAAAACCATTTTTAATACTTTCAATACGTCTATTTGCTCATTTGCATACTCCGACAGAACAATAGTCATCATAGCCAGATGCCAACTATGCTCAGCGTCATTTTCATGTCTGTCGCTATTGAATAGTTTTGTTTTTCGTTGGATGTATTTGATCTTATCAATTTCTTTAATGAATTCGACTTGCTTAAGTAGGTTATCAATTTTCATAATTATTTGATGTCTTCTATTTTGTGAACGTTAAATTGTATAAGCAGTGGCATATTTGCAGGCTGCTTTCCAATCAAACCGCTATTCAGTTTGAGCTCTGTCGTGCATTACTTGTTATTGTGTAGGTTAATAGTATTTGTCAATACCTCCAAAGCCTGAAATAAGTTTGTTGTCCTGTGTTTTTTGAATAAAATTTGTCAGTCGTTTGGTAAATTCTTCAGGCCGCTTTCTTGCACTATCAATGTATGCAATTCGTATTCGTTTGTAGCAGTCTGAAAAATCTCTAAAGTTTTCCCAAGCTGTTTTGTCTTTTTTTATTTCATCTAAAATATCCAAAGGAAAAACATACTCTTTTGAAATAATTTCCTGAACCGTTTTAAGAAAGGAATGATGAATCAGATTTTTTTCAGCCAACCATTTCAGCCGTTCTTTATTGGGCTGTGAATAACTGCTCTTTGATTGTCTGGGAGTAAACCGCTGAATTGTGTGGTCTTTGTCAAGGGTTTTATTTGTACTGTCAATCCAACCAAAACAGAGAGCTTCTTCAACCGCATCATTGTATTGAATGCGTTGTTCACCGGTTGACTTTTTAGCGTAAACCAACCAAACTTCGTTCTCTATGTTGAAATTTTGCTGAAGCCAATTTCTCCATTCAGTCCTTGTTTTTATGTGTAGTATCTTGTCTGCTTTCAAGTTGCTGATTTATTTCATTTACAAAGTTATTCAAAATTTCACTCAATTCTTTCGGTTTACTTATCAAGGGCAAATGTCCACTATCGAGTGTTACTGCTTTTTGTGTGTTTAAATTTCTTATCATTTTGCCTTGTAACTGCACAGTTGACGCTCGTCTTCAGTCAGTTTTATATTCAGCGTTTTTGTGGATATCTGAGAATTCTTTTATTTGAAAATAGAATAGAGGCTTTTGTTTGGGGAACTTTTAACGACTAAAACTTATTGTTTTTATTACTTACCACCCGATAAAATTGCGCGGCAGCGGAATCAAATTTTCAGAACAACTATTACTCAGGAAAGGTTGCGGAAACGCGGTTATGAATCGATGCTCGACATCTACAAACAAATCACGCCAAATAGACGTGATTCCTTATTCCATAACTTAATCCCGATTTTTCGGGACCGTATACGAGACCCGTACGTACTGTGTGAGAGGTGTATCCCGGCTATTCTAGTCGGGACCATCTACTCGATTGGCAACTGGGCTTTTTACAAACGAACACCATTTAATACTACAAACAGAATTTATTAGTGTAAAAATAATTATCATGTTATAATTAACAAGAAGTATAAAAACTCACATGACATAATCAAGAACAGTTTGCTTAACAGTGCTATAATAATTGATTAACCTTCACACCCATTCTTGCCAATTTAGAACGATAATGTTGATATAAAATATCATATACCACTAATTCATGAATTCTTTGCTTTGATTTAAACAACCTATTATTTAACATATGCAAATAACTCCACATTAACTCATTTAATGGTTTTTCCAATTTATTATCGTTTTTAATTTTTAATATTTCTTCAATTATTGATTTGTTCATAAATGAACGATATTTTAATAAATCAAATAATGAATATAATTCGTTAGAGTTTTCACGTTCACAATTTAACATATTCTCAATGAACAATTTATTTTTTCGGTATTTATCACTTAATTGCGTTCTTAAATTATGTTCAACATTAAATTCTTTCACGAAACTGTCTCTCATATATGATAACAATTTAAATTTTTCCTCTAATGAATAATTAAAATCATTAATAAATTCATCAATCGAACGTAACCCAATACCCCATCTAATTATCTCACCTGAGTCACCTTCAATCATTGAAAGAATATTTAATGATAGCACACTGTCATTAAAAAACAAACTTTCAGATAAATGAATTGTATTAATTCCATATCTTTCAATTTCTCTTTTGTATGTATCTATCATTACATTCCATACCAAACCAGAAGAAACAAATCGTTGAAGATTTTCATTCATTAATTTTATTAATGTATAAATATAATCTGGTTTTGTTAATAAGAAACGAACCCGTAAATGATTTTCGGGATCACCATATCTTATAAAAAACCATTTCTCTATTATTTCTTTCTCTAACATATCATCAGATACAAATTTAATAACTTCGACTAAAATTTTATCTGATGTTTTATATCCACAATATATTTTATAATAGAGCCACCTGTCTCCGATAAAAAAATCTCGCTTTAAATCCATTGTATTTATTAATTTTCTTCTTTATAAAATGAAAAGACAAACTCATTACAAAAAACTTTCTCTTTTTCATCTTTTACTATACCATTCTTGCTTGAAAATAGAAACTCCTTCAATCTAAAATGCGACTTGTTTTTTATTAAGGATAATAACATCTTAATACTCATAATGTTTTTAAAATCAACATATATCTTGTTGTCGCCTTCAACTAATATCACTTCGTCAGGAAGATTTCTGTGTGTTTTAAACTTTGTGAATTCATCAAATACTTCATTATCATATATCAATTCTAATATATCTTTTATTTCCTCCTTGCTAACTAGCCATGTTGCTGTCGACAAAATTATATTCTTATATACAACTCTGGGGAAATAATCAAATCCTGACAAAAGTGAGCCAAGTGAAAACTTTATACCTTTACGTTTTAGATTAGAAATTTGAATATTAGTTAAGAATTGATATATAGGTAAAGAATTATAGGAGAAATTATGAGCACAACTTAAACGAGGAACTACTTCTTTATTTAATTTTTTTGACCGTAAGACAATTCTATCATTTTTAACTGATACTAATAAATCTTCAATTGGAATTTGATTTTCATATTGAAGGGATGATGAAGCTAAATATGGAATTTCAAATTTTCTAAAATTCGGGCGGATTAGAATATTCCCTACTCTACCTTCTGGCAAATGAACAATTTCAGCATAAATCACATTTTTTTCTTGAGCTTCTTCTTTTTCTATTATTTCCTCAATAAATTTATGTATACTAGTATCAGCATATGCAAAACGCCCCAACAAATTAACAGCACTTGACCCTCCAGTACTATCCATTACTATTTTAAAATCCCCTTCCAAATAAACAACTTCTGTTATCACAGATAGTGTATTTGGCAAATCTTTCCAATTTTCTTCAAAATTCTTAACATCTTCATCAGTTATTTCTATATAAGATTTTTTTTCTTCATTATTTGCAATATACTTCTTCAATAAAAGACTTTGTTTGTCATCCCATTCAATATTACGTGAAATATTTGTCCTTTTAAATACAGGCATTGATAAATCATCAACTAATGGAGTATTATCATTGGCAGAACCATAATTATTTTGCAAAAAACCAATACCCGCTTCGGTATCTAGTGCCAGAAATAAAGATATTTCTCTATCTCCATACCTCTTGCAGAAAGAATCTTTAAACTTATCTAAATTTGTTTCACTTGGATGAACAGTAAGTTTATTTATAATTGACAAACCCATTTTCACCTCATTTACGAGCTTTTGGTCTATTGTGTTTTTCTTTGTTTGAAATATAGTGTCAGTTTGAAGAAAATCCTTCCCGTTAAATTCAAAAGGAATTTCTTTCATTTTATTTGAAATTATTGAATAATAATCAACACCAGTACCTATAGGCATTTTATCTATCTCAACAATTAGATTACTAATATCAATTAATATATCTTTCAATTTTTCATTGAAAGATATATTTTTAATTTTTTCAATTAACGAGTTAAACAATTCTTCTCCAGTAAGAATTGGAGCAATTGAAGATGTAAGAACCTGATTATCTATCAATTGATTAATGTATGTATTGGCTTGTTCAAAACTAATGTCATCAGAGGTTAGCTCATTAATAAGTTCATTTATTGTAGCACCATACTTTGCTTTATTTAAAACGTTTTGTATATAAATATTATACTGCGATCCTGTTATTTGATGTTTTCTTTTGCCATCTTGAATATAAAATTCCACAAATCTTATTTTATCATCAAGAACGTATAAACTATTATTTGTAAAATAAGTTAGCTGGCATCTAATTTCTGGTATTTTTTCCAAATATTGAATTAATGAACATACAAAATCCATATCTAAACGTGAATGCGGATGGTGTTTTGATTTATCCGACAAAATCACATTACTTTCATCAGATATATCTCCAACACATAAACCTGCAAATAGGCCATAAGGAGTACATCTCATGCACGAACGCGTATAATATTTTAACATTGAATAATATAAGCGTTCTTCATCTTTTTTATTTTTTAATTCATTATTACTCCACTTTAGATAGGTATTATACAAGGAAGGTGAAGCCAAAGCAATTGACTGCATTAGTTCATTATGTTTGCCAAAAAAACTCAAATCAATTTTAATGTTTTTTATTCCTTCAAGAGGATTTATTGGTGCTCTTAAAATTATTGTAATTCATCTTTTTCTTTGAATATCTTGAATACTAAAATAGAAGTCAAATAACCTAATATAATTGCAATTATATCTAATATATCAAATGTGCGATCAGTCCAATATTGTTCCATTTCATATATTAATAAACCCAAAACAACAAATCCCATGGTTTTAATATGTTGTTTTTTTACTATAATCAAAGGAAGCATGCATAATCCTGTTGTGGCAAAAAAACTGGGCAAACAATTAAGCAAATCACTTATTATATCCATTTGGAAAAGTGAACATTGACTAAATCTCAATATTTTTATTAATACACCAAAAATAACTGACAATAAAAATATTATTATGTGATACTTAGATTTATTTAACATGCTATTTTCTTTTATTTTTTTCTAACCATTCAAATATTGTTGTTGCAAGTGCTATTCTTTTATCAGAAAATGAATGGTCACTAGATTCAATAAGATGACAACTATTGTGATTTTGCATTTCACAATCATTCTGGAAATTAACATTATCTGTATTATTACTAAAAATGTGTATGATTGGAAGTTGATATTTATTTAAAACATTTTTTAAATCCAAATCGGCATCGTTTAAAATATCAGAAACAAATTTTTCTATGGATGCGATTTTTATACATGGACGTTGTTTTAACTCATTTATATATGAAGCCAAGTCTTTTTCATTTTTATGCTTAAGTGTTGAGTATCCATTCCAAGGATCTATAGAAATAACACCTCTAAAATCTTTATCATTGAAACCACCAAATATTGCAATATCAGCTCCCATACTAAAACCCAACAAATAAATTTGTTCTGGGTCAACCATATATTGTTTTGAATTATCAATAATAAACTTCTTTATAGAAAGAACATCATTGAGGCTTTTCTTATAACTAAAATCTCCCTCATTTCCCCATGTACCTGAATATGAAAAAAAGACAGTATTATACCCACCTCTTCTTAACATTTGTCCCAAATCCTCATTTTTCTCAAAGCCTGGGTTTCCATGTAGAAAAATTATTGTTGGTTTTAATTCGTTGCCATGAGCCATTAATATTCTTCCTGCTAACATATTGCTATCAGAATAAAAGATAAATGGCTTACTTTGCGGTGTTTTTCCAAAACGACTAACGGATTGATCAGTATTTAATATTTTATTAATACCATTATCAACCGTTCTATTTTTACTACACCCATAAAAGATGTAAATAAAAAGCAACAACAAATAGATATATTTTTTCTCCATAGTTTACGAATTATTTCTTGTTAATAGTATTATCAAGATATAAATTGAATGATAATTAATGCAGTAAAAAAACGAAAAAGAGAACCTTTAATGAGTTGTATTACAAACATACATCATCAAAGATTCTCAGTTAAGTTAGCTACGACATACCTCCTGTAGTTCCTTCCGCTATACATACATCAGAAAAATGCTCTATAATTACATCGACAAGTTTGCCAGTAAGATAACCTGTTAGAGCCCAGCAAAAATTAGAAGAGCCTCCTTTTACATTGTTAAGTTCTTCAACATTTAATTTTGAAAATGTTTCCTTTTGGAAACTTAATTCAAAGCTTTTGTTTTTCATTATCATAAAAATTTACACCAACTTTATTATTAGGTGTTGGAAAACCCGAAAAACTAATTATTGGTTTTTCGGTACAAACATAATCTGCTTCAATGTCATTATATGACAACGCAAATATTTTTTCCAAAAAACCTCCCTTAATCTTGTGAAGTTCTGACTTATCAATAGGATCAAACTTAATAAGTAGTTTACCGGGGTATTCGTAACTATAACTACGATAATCTTTATTAAATATTATTGGACATCCTATCTCCTTTAAATCTTTTATAGTTCTACTTATTGTACTTTTGGATGCACCAAATTTTTCCGCTAACTCTTCAAGATTACCAGTTGCTTTTAATCTAATTAATTGATCTAATCTTTCTAATTTTTCTTTGTCATCAATAAAACTCATATCTGTGTATTTTTCTTGCCTTGTTGCCAACGTTTGATGGGTCGAGTAGGCAAAGGGAGTCTCACCCTAAGCCTCTCACAGAACCGTGCTTGATAGTCTCCCACCATACGGCTCTTGTCGTATATAAATCGAATTACAAGTTAAATAGAAAAATTCAGTTTCCAATGATAAAACAAATAGGGAAACTGTATTTTTATCCGTTTAAGCCAAGCATAAACACGGCAGATACTCGTTTTGTAACATTTGTACTTTCGTCGCATAACATACTTTGCGACTTTTGACAGAATATTGCCACTTCCCGACACCTCTTCAGTGGTTCACTGGATGTTTAGCCTGAGCTTGACGAAGGGTTCATCTCTTCTATTAATACCTGCTATACTCTTGGTATAGATTTTACTCACAAAAATTAACACGGGTGTTCGTGATTGCTTCGCAATTCCTAAACGCTCAATACCATGGCTCTTTACCACAGCACCTTTAAGTGGTTTAGTTCGTAAATTGTTTATTTCAAAAGCACTCATGATTTACGCTTCGCTTCAATTGATGCCCCTTCCTGTAAAACGACATCGGTGGGTCAAGCTTACAATTGCTTTCCACCATCTCAAATAAAGCATGCTGCACGGTTTTATGCCAATGTGCAGCTTCTTGGCACACTATGAGTAGTGGCAGGTTGCGTGGTAATTTCCTGTCAAACCGCTACGCTGTTTGAGCGGGATACAAACCTTGATATTTAGCACTTTGCCTGCCATTACTTATACAAAATGTTGGCAAACGTTTTTTTTATTCTTACCTTTGAATACAGTTTGACTTAAATGAAATTAAAAATACAGGTCAGGTCAGACCAATGATATTGTTAAGTCTTTGACTTGCATGTTTGTCGGCGGTGCCTGATCTTTTTATTGTTTAAAATATTTATTCTTATTTTTTACAAAATTCAAATACTCTGTGAATAAACTTTTTTGAATCTTAGTATTACTTTTTTCACTTAACTTATTCAAATAAATTTCTCTCTTTCTAACTATTTTGTATTTAGGATCATAATGTTCGATTAAGCACGCTACAATTATTCCGAAAACTAAAAACCTTTGTCTTATCACTTTATCCGAACTGCTATTGAGTTTATCTTCTAAAAGTTTAATCCATTTATTTAAGTTCGAATCTTTCTTTTGTGTCTCATTGGCAAATGTAGATAAACTCATTATTTTAAAAGTTCCACCAGAGTCTTCAATGAGAGTTTCTCCAATAATTCTTTGTATAGATCTATCTAAAAGTCTAAATTCCCTTGATTCGTATGTTTCAATAAAACGCAACAACTGTTTTCCTTTTTTTATTCGTGCTAAGGAATAGTATTGACTACTCATTCTGATATATTCTATTTGAGCCCAAAACTGCGAAAAAAGATAACAAACATATAATCGATTTTGGCTAACATCTGATGCAATTGAATTATTCTCATTTATAAAAGTTGAAAAATCCTCTTTTGCAAGAGATATAATCTTACCAAATAGCTCATCTGATGCTTTTAACATAGGGTCAAGATTGTCGTAAAGATTTTTCTTAGCCTTATAATAATTATCTAAAAACCTCTTAAGTTCAGGATATATAAATTTGAAACCTTCCCATAGCACTCCGCCTGTTATTGCTGCTATAATACTTTTAATCAAGTCATCCATATTCCTTAATATTATTGAAAACTCTCAGGCTTCCAATTAGTTGTTAAATGTTTGCCAACGTTAAGTATATGAAAAGTAGGCGACTCAGTCGCACTTTCCTATCAAGTTACACAAAAGTTGAAGCGGGCTACAATCCTTGAACTTACTGCTATCTCGGCTATTATTTTTATACATTGTTACCAGCTTTTTGTTAAGCTCTATTTCGAGTAATAAAATCCTGAATTCCTGCAATTAATAAATCTACTTGCTCTTTAGTATATTCTTCATAATTGCCATGAGCAGCCTTATTTCTCAAATCTAACCATGCAGTAATATTCTTCTGATCTAAAAGCCCATAAACGTCTGACTTTGTTAAGTCTGCATTTAGTTTATTAGCTTTTATTGGCCTATCATCTTTTTCAACTTCTATTGAATTCTTTAAAGCCAATTTTCTTAAATGACTTTCTAATGTCGAACCAGCAAGAACAGCAGATGAATCTTTGTATCCACTATTATTTAAATGTCTTGCCATATCTAAGAAATCTGAAAATATTTCCGAATGAACAATTTCAACCAAACTTTGAATGTAACCAAGTTCTAAGTCTTCCTTTAAAGCTTGTGTAATACCAATAATGGATGAAGTATGTTTGTGAATACTTGGCAAGGCTTCTAGTATTCTTTCAATTTCTTTACTATAAGTAGAATTTACGCCTGTAACTCGATGAATTGAAGCTATTGCCCTAGTTACCAAACTTTGTCTATCTGCTTTCGGTAAATCACTTAAATCATCATATTGTGAATTTTGAACCATCAATTTGTGAGATGCAATAATTGCTTCTAATTGAGCTATATATAGTTTAATATCCATAAAATGTAATTACCAAGGTAAGTTTACTTCAATCGGTGTTCTATCTGGAAACCGTTCTCCAACTAATGGGTTTAATGTATCTGCAAGATATTTCTCAACACCCTCCATCTGATTCCCATTAACTTGAGCCCAAGTAACCATCAAGTTATTGTAAGCTAATATTTCAGGATTTTCACGATGTTCTTTTAATCTATTTTGAATAATTCCACTGCCAATTCTAACAGTTTTATCTCCAGACCAGATAATATACACTCCTTTTAATTCACTAAAAACTTCATGATCTAAATTTAGATTTAGTAATCCACACCAAGAATTGTTTGGATTGCATTTTCCCCAATTTATGTTTATTGCCATAATTATTTTATTAAAGATTTATAATTTTATTCTCAGTTGTCTATGTCTTTTTTTAATTGCTGGTAACGTAAAAGTGTTTTATCCTTTCGTTTTTTAAAATTAACAAAACATTATTTAGAACACTGATTTTTACTTCTCAGAATAGTTCCAAATAAAGGATAAAACATAGTTGGACAATGCCGCCGGAGCTATGGGTATTTAATTGTTTTGTTTTTTCGCAAGAGGTTTCGGACCTTCTGTTTGCTGTGTAAGTTAGGAAACCAGAGTGTTTCATAAGGATTTTTTGCTTTGAATAATGCATAGTTTACCCTTTTAGCTAATGCTATTAAATTTACTTTTTAAAATTCAAAGAACTTTTTGATCACCCAATCGATCAGGTTTCTGGTTTTGGCAAAGCTCTGCATAAAATTCTGCCTTTTTTACATTTTGGGCAATGGCTTACGTCTTTCCCTGTGAGTAAAGAGTAAACTTCAATGGCTGATAATCCTTCGTATTCCGGGATTGGCACACAGGTTTCCATAAGAGCAGCAATCTGCTCTTTTTTGGTTTTGGAATTTGCCGATGAAAGGATTCCGTAATACCTGATTTTGTAAAAGTTGTGGGGCAGAACATGAAGCATAAACCTTCGGATAAATTCCATGGTGTTGAGCTGCATTGTTTTTGAAACAAGTCTTTTTCTGTCTTTATACCTGAAGTAAACTTTTCCATTTTCAACACTTGTAATTCGGGAATTGCTGATTGCCACCCTATTGGTATATCCACCCAGATATTTTACAACTGCCTGAATTCCTGCCATTGGTTTTTCAATATTCACATTCCAGCTTGTTTTATAGAGAACATTCTTAATCCTGTTCCATTGAAAATGCTCAGGAATATTAAGCTGTTTTTGTTCTATCGCCTGATTTATACTCTGGCACAGTATGCCCCGAAACAAACTGCTGATTACCTTTTTGGGAGCTAAGAAGTTGTTCTTACATGGCACCCATTCCATCTGATCATCAGATAATCCACCTGAAGGGATGATCATATGAATGTGCGGATGCTGATTCAGTGTTTGTGTCCAGGTATGCAGAACAGCAACAGCTCCAGTCTGAGCTCCTAAAAATTTTGGATTGCCTGAGGCCTTACTCACAGCCTGCCATGCAGCTTGAAATAGTGCATCATACAATTTCTTTTGGTTCAGATAAACCAGCCCGTTCAACTGATGTGGAATGGTCAGCACCAAATGAAAGTGTTTGCAATCCAGTAGCTTTGATTGTAATTTATCTACCCACTTTGCCTGTTTGGTAAACTGGCACTTGGGACAATGTTTGTTTCTGCACGAGTTGTAGGCCTGCCTCTGATAATTGCAGGAATTACAGCAGCAGCTGTGCCCGCCCAGTTCACTTGTTCTGCATGCGCAGATATCCCGGAAAGCCTTTCTTTGCTGCTCAAACAGGTTGTAAGTGTTTAAGTATTGCCTGTTCTCCCTTAAAATAGCTGCCAGCTCGTACCGGGTTCTTCTATTTTCGATTTTATCCATGAGTTTCGTTTGTTTTGATTTCCAGTAAATCAGGTACAGGTATTGAGCAGGTATCGGCAACATGCAGGTAAATGGAAGTTGTTTTCATGGCATTATGCCCTAAGATCAACTGCAGCTGTTTCAGGTTTATCCCCTGTTCCAACATGTGAGTGGCAAAACTGTGCCGAAGAGTATGGGGAGTGACTCTTTTGTTTACTTTACTCTTTAGAGCCGCTTTACGCAGAATATTACGAAATGAGGTAGGTGAGTACTGCATATCAGGCCTGTAACCTTCAAATAAAAACCTGGCAGGCCTGTACTTTTTATAGTATTTCCGCAGAATGTTGAGAAGTGAGTTTTTTATGGGGATTTGTCTCTGTTTGCCGCCTTTTCCTTGACGTACGATGATAACACTCCTGGCTGAATCGATATCTTCAATCTTGAGCCCTAAAATTTCATTCCTTCTCATTCCTGTCGCGTAAGCCAATGCGATTAAAGCATGGTGCTTAACATTGGAAATAGATGATAATAAGGCTGAAACCTGAGATGGAGAGAGTACTTCCGGTATTTTTTTCTTACTTCTGGGGCGCTTTACCTTAAAGTCCGTCCATTCATGCCTTAGAATATCACATTGCAGAATGCGCCATGCACCTATGGCTTGGTTGATTGTAGAATTGGAAATCTTATCTGCAGCAATTCTTTCCGACAAATAATCTTTAAACTGCTCAAGGCTGAGCAAATCCGGGGATAAGTGATAATGTAAACTAAGGCGTGTTAGGCTGGAGATGTAACTGCTGATGGTTCGTGGACTGTAATTGCGAATCTGCATCTCCGCAATCATCCGTTCTCTAAGACTTTTTTTTCATGACTAAATTTTTAATGAATAAATATTCAATCAAGTTACGAGCTTATTTCTTAACTACCGCCATAGGCGGTTTTTGTTCAACTCCTAAATAAAGCAATGGGCTTTATTTCGTTTATATTTTTTAAAAAAAATGTATTTACCGACCCATATCGGGCAGTAACGTACACATATTATTTTTTAATCTTAATTTGCCGGTTTTATCCATCTTTCCGAAAACACAGGCAGTAAGGCCTATTTTAATTGAACTCATTTTTCAATAGTCTGAATAGATGTTTAGGCCTAAAATACATCCTAAATTAGTTTCCAGTAAGAATATGGTTCTTACACCTCCAAACAGCAACACAAGTTTGTAATTATTTATAATTACTAGAAACCGAATGTAGCCATCTTTTTTTAATTGTAACAGACAATCATAAAAAAAAGGTTTACACTATTTTGTATTTTGATGTTTCAGGGAAATTCCATCAGAAACGATCCATTGCATTTTAATCTGGCTCTCAGGAAACTTTCAAATGACATGTTGGGAGTTTCAAATGACATGTTGGGAGTTTCAAAATGCATTTTGCGATTTGTCCTTGACAAAAATGGGCACAATTTGGCTCATTTGAAACACCAAAAATGCCAAAATTAACTTCTAAAACGTCTTTTGCAAATTGCAACGGGTCATTTGAAACTCCCAACGGGTCATTTGCAAATTGCTGCATGATACAATTTGTTCGAAAAATTACTTACACGCCATAATTTTCACAAAAACAAAATTTACAGCAAACAGGCAATAAACACAGGCATTTCAAATCAAACACTACACGCATAATAACTAACAAAACAAATTAAATACAGCAAAACGTCATTTTTTTAGTCTTTTGCTGAAAGCATAGATAACAACCTGTTTATTAAATGGTAACAATTCAAAATAAAAGCGGTTATTTTTTGCACTTCGCCCTGTTTAGGTTTTTTGGAAACTTAACCATATATTATTTTGCTTTTTGGTTTATAAAAAAACATTCAAAATTCAGTAGCAAACACTCTGTCAATACAATAAATTTTCATCCTGCAAGTCCAGTATTTTGGGGATGTTAAGTAGTCTGCACAAAAAAAATCATAAAAAATATATTTATACAAAAAAATCTTTCCTAGCTTTAGTTCAGGATCCTGAAGAATATGTTTAATCATAAAAAATTAGCAGCATGGTACAGATAATCATTTAAAAAAATATGGAATACAATGAGACTGGTTTTGCCCGAAAAAAGAGACAATTTTTTGGCCAAAGTGCCTCAGTTGAGATGAAAAAAACTGTGTTTTAGCAATAAAAAACGGGCTTTGCAATTTCAATTCACCTTAAGCCTCTCACAGCAAGCATTTCACCATTTTTCGCCTCCTCATTTGTTTTTTGTTTCGCGTTCGAATCTTATTTAACTTTAGTTGATCATATTATCAATCAAAAGCAACAGAACCCACACCGAAAGATTTACGGGAACAATTGGCTTCGCTTTATCCTTAATATGGGAACAGATTGCCGAAAGTGTTTGGGGAGTCGTTAGGCAGATAGGTGCTCTTTTTTAAGCTTACTATTCTAAAAGTTAAAAAACTCAACAATCAAAAAAATAAAATTCGTAATAAATTCAATTTCGATTTGGAATAGCTTATTGAACTTAGGATAATAAAAGCAATAAAAGCCAATGAATACCCTTTAACCGGCCTCGTAAGAATTTATAGCCTCTTTGCTTCAGGGTTTTTACTGTATTCACAGAAACACCTAAATCTGCAGCAATTTCTGGATTGGTCAAGCCATTCATGGTCATAACAATCACTTTTCTTGATTGTGGTGATAAATCTTTAATGGCCTCGTAAATTTGAGAATGAACTTCCTCCTCAATAATAGAATCTTCCAAATACCATTGGGAAGATAAAGCAATAATATCTGCTTCACTTTTATCTTTTACAGATTGGTGGCGCAAATAATTTAAACAAGCATTTCGAACAGAAGAATACAAATAACTTTTTATCGCATTAATGTTGGAAATTTCAGCTCTTTTTTTCCATAGGCAAAAAAAAGATTCCTGCACAATATCATCACAAACATCACTGTCTGTAATAAATTTTCTGGCAAATCCACACAATGGATGATAGTGATTCTCGAATATGCTCTTGAATACCGATCGATTTCCTTCCGCAAATTGCTTTATCAACAGACTGTTATTTCCCATTGAGAATCAAAATTAGAAATAGAAATGGGATTTCCAAAAAAGAAAGAGGATTCACAAAAAACAAGTCTGCCCTTTTCTATTGCGCAGCAAGAATCATAAAAACATAAAAAACAACACCCTTGTTTATTACCTGATATTGTTTCAATAAATACCTATACTAAATATTGGCCATTACACTTTTCTTCATCTCTCATGCTTTTTTACTTGGATTGCTTAGGGAAACATATTAACCGGCTAAAATCTATTTCTTTTACTCATAAAAAAGCACCTCCAAAATGGAGGTGCTTTAAACGTATTGCCTACGTATTGGTAAAAAATAAGTCTGCTTACTGAAAAAGTTCTTCCAGTTTCTGATCCAATGCTTCTCCTCTCAGTTTATCATCCATTACTTTTCCGGTTGATGCATCCACTAAAAATATGGCAGGAATTGTTTTCACAAAATAAAGATCATCTACTCCCTTTTCGTTCAATAAATTTGGCCATGCCATTTTTTCTTTGTCTAAAGCTTTTAGCCAGGCAGCTCTGTCTTCATCTCTGGAAATACTAATAATTTGCAGCCCTTTCGAAGCATACAATTCGTACATGTGTTTCAAATTTGGGATCTCTCTTCGGCAAGGACCACACCACGATGCCCAAAAATCAATCAAGATGTATTTTTTGCCTTCTATTAATTCTGAGGAGTTAAAAGTTTTTCCTTCCCGGTCGGCCAAGGTAAACTCCGGAGCTTGTTTATTTACAACTCTTTCCGGATAAAGTTCCTTTTTCACCAATTGCCCGTAGTAAGAATTTTTAGCGGCCTCCGAAAATTGTTCATACAAGGGAATTTGTTCATCAGTAAAATAACTCATCGACTCCAACATCACCAAAGGTCCCCACCAAGAATCTTTGTTTGCCAAAATAGCCTCATTACTAGTTTTCTCTACACTAGTAAAAAAGTCTTTTTCTGCTTGAGCAAAAGCTTTGTAATCATCTGTATTTCTTAACGAATCTGCAATAGCTTTACTTTTAGCATTTCTTACGGCGGCTAATATCGCATCATGATCTTTGTAATATTTTTCGTGTAGTGCACCGAATTTACTTTTAAATGCCAATTTCTCCATATAAAAATCATTTGCCTTTGAACCACTTACCTGAACATCAGAAAAATCAACAAAAATTCCATTATTACTTTCCTCGAAAACAGCCTTTGCTTTTAAGCTGATCTTTGAATTTTCAAGCATAATGCTTAAACTACCATAATGATCAGCTACTTTAAGATAAAATAAACGAGGTTCTTCCAGTTTACCTGAAAATTCAAATTTTCCGTTGGTCGCAATTGCACTGGCAACAGGTTCTTCTTCATTATGTGTTGCAGCAGGTACCAATTCTACTTTTGTTCCCTCTTTCAGTCCGCTTATTTCACCACTTAAGGTATAGTTTGCATCAGTTTGCGCACAGGCTGTGGTCATTAAAACACACAGAACAACAATTACTCCCAAAATACTTCGTTTCATTTGTTTTTATTTAAATTATTTAAATACTAAAGCTGATCCTTAATTTCAAAACCATTACAAATTATCTATGATTTGTAAGCTTAATCAATCAGCAAATTTAAAACCTATTGTCTTAAGGTTTTAAATTTATTCTTAGTGTTTTTTTGTAGAAAGTCCAATCATACCAGAGGGTGTCCAAAAAGGAATATTTTGTATTGGATTGTCATGTTGAGCGAAGTCGAAACATCTGTTTTTCAAAATGAAAGATTCTTCGTCCCGATTCATCGGGATCAGAATGACATTAAAATTCTGCTTTTAGGACACCCTCAGGTTAGATACTACCTATTTTAACGGGGAGTGTTTTGCACCAATGTTCCATTTCCCGGATTACTGGTAGCTCCCATTGGGAAAGGCATTATCCACATGTGCGAATCAGGTGACAATTCCAAACTTTGATTGTTGAAAACTTTGGTTAAAGTTTGTGCATAATTCACATCCTTATTAAAACGTCTCATGTCCCAAAATGGGATGGCTGTCTGCACGTATTCATTTGCTTTATCTTTGCGGATATAAGCGATTGCCTCAGCTGTTGAGGAAGCTGTTAAATCAGCATATTTATCGCCGAAAATTCTGGTTTTACGAACTGTATTTAAGCTTAGCATGGCTTCATCCAAATTGGCTTGTCCGCCTTTACGGGCCAAACACTCTGCTTTGATGTAGTACATTTCGGGAGTTGTAATTCCCCCGGCATTAAATTTATCGGATCGTATGCCAATGTAAATGCTATCCGGAGCCTGATACTTTTTCTTCCACTTTGAGGCAAAACGGGCATCACCATCTTCAAATTGTGCCGCTCTCACTATGGTAAGCGCTGCATTTGTTCCCGATTGTCCAGAATTTTTATAGGTACTGGAACCATATCTGAAAATGTAATTCTCAGGACTGTTCATGGTTTTGGAAGGATAACTTGTTGACCAATCGCCTTCTTTTTCAATCTGCTCTTTGTTTTCAGCGTAGTATTCCTTCCAATTAAACAATTGATTGTTTTGATCCAAAGCATTCTGTGCATACTTCAGAGCACTATCATAGTCTCCCATCTGCAAATAAACCCTTGCCAGCATTGCATACCCACAAGCTAAATTCGGGTGCAGCAAAGTTGCACTCTCAATAGGTAGATTGGCAATTGCATCTGTTAAATCGGTCAAAATGAATTCGTACATTTTTGCAATGCTAATCTGCTCCGAAGGTGCTCCCATTTCGGCACTGGTAATTAAGGGAACAGATAATTTTGTTGCAGCCGATGCTTCATCATACTGTTCTGAATAATAATTGGTCAGATGAAAGTAATTCATTGCCCGCAACACCTTAGCCTGAGCAATCAATTCCAGCTTTTCGGCATCGCTTGCCTCGGTTGCATCAGGAACATTATTGATAATTAAATTCCAATATGAAATGGCCTCGTAAGAATAATAGTAAGCAGCTTCATCCGAATTGTTCTGAATAATACGATCCTCATTTCCCAACCAATTGTAATTGATGGAAGTCAAAGAAATGTAACTCAAATCACTTGGCCGCTTGTAGACATCATTCAACAGATTAATGGCTTGTGCCGCATCATTTAAATGATTGTATTCATTACGAATAAATGCCTCATAATCAGCTAAACTTGTGGGTATTTTCTCTCCTTTGGGCAACACGTCCAGGTAATTGTCGCAAGACGAGAACAGCATGGATACTAAAAGGCTGACAATTGCGATGTATGATATTTTAAATTTCATAATTCTCTTGTTTTAACTGTTAAAAACTTAAATACACTCCTCCTACAAATGTGGGTCTTTCCTTAGCACCCAACATATATTCGGCTTTCTTCTCGAAAGCAAAAGTCTTTAGATTTTCTACATTAAACTGAACTCTTGCACTCCCTAATTTTAATTTATTGCACCATTCTGAAGGCAGGTGATAAGCCAATGAGATGTTGTTTATCTTCACATAAGAGGCATCCAACACATGAATATCAGAATAATTGTATAACGACTCGCGATAATAATTATAGTCCGTATGATTGCCTGAAAAAAGCAAACGGGGAACATCGGTACTGTTTTCATCTCCTGCTTGTTTCCATCTGTTGCGAATGTCTTTGCTGGTTACTCCCATTCCATTGTTAATTGTAGGTACATTTGTATTGCGAAGCTTATGTCCTCCAGCGTAAAGTAACAAAACAGAAAGATCAAAATTCTTGTACGAAAAACGATTCATGATGGAACCACTATACTTAGGAACTGTGGTTCCACTGAAATGAATGTTATCCATATTGGTGTAATCGGTAGACGTTTTATTTCCCTCTGCATCGTAAATCTGAGGCTCTCCCTGTTCATTCAATCCTGCCCATTTGTAGGCATAAATTCCATTATAAGCAAAATCTACTTTTGGGAAAGCCTGAGGGTAATCCAGTTGCAAAAAATAAACAGGTGCTTCCACATTAATTTTGGTCACCTTGTTTTTATTGTATCCCAAAAGAAAACCTGCATTCCAGCTAAAATCTTTTCCTTGTATGATATCTCCCTGTAAATTTACTTCGAATCCCTTATTCTCCATTGATCCATTGTTAAAGGCAAGTGTACTGTATCCAAAACCTTCGGTAGGTATTCCTTGCTGATTGGCTAACAAATCCACACTCTTCTTTTTATAAACATCAACAGAACCCGATAATCGATTGTTCAACAATGAAAAATCAACCCCGGCATTAATCGTTGTGGTTTTTTCCCATCGCAAATTTGGGTTTGGCGGTGAGGAAATGTTACCATAAATACCCCCAACTAAAGAACTGGTATAATAATTTGCAGTTAGGTAAGGTGCAGCATCTTTTGCAATGTTCCCTCCAATACCATACGAGGTTCTTAGTTTCAGCATGTTTACCCATTCTACATCAAAGAAATCTTCTTTGTTCACGTTCCAATTGGCTCCAACCGACCACAATGGTTTGTTCTGGTACTTGGAGTTGGTTCCCCATAGATTGGAACGGTCCCAACGAATACTACCCGATAAGGTATATTTATTATTGTAGCTGTAGGCTGCATTCGAATAAAAAGAAACAAACCGGTTAACCAACTCTTGTTGGCTGGCCAGATCACTATTATTTAAATAAGCCCATGAATTCATCAGACCGGAAAAGCCGCCTGTCAGTAAAGGTTGGTTCAAATACTGAGAAGTCAGCATATCTGAGTCATAACCATAACGCGTTTGATCACTATATTCCAGTTTGCTGTGTCTTGTCTCCGATCCTACAATCCATGTAATTTGATGTTGTTCCTGAAAAGTTTTGTTCAAATTCAATTGTTGTCTGAAATTGTATGAATTTGAGAAATGATTGCGATCGTAGTAAATGTCTCCTTTGGGTAGGTTATAAACAGCAGTTCCATTTGAATTGCTTGCAAATTTATTAATGGTTGTGCGGGTTGAATAGGATTCCAGTTCATTTAAACGATGATAACGACTTACTCCATATTCGTACTGAAACATCGTGTTATAACTTAACCAAGGTGTTAATTTCACATCTAATTTGGCGTAGGTTCTGTTGCTAAACTCTTTTCTTTTCCCAAGCTTTCTACCCAATTCATCAAGTGGAGTCAAGTCCAAACTGTATAACCCGTAATTCGCAACATTATCTCGAACGGTTTTATTCACTTGCGAAGTTACTGTTGCAGGATTTCCATTATCGTCAACCAAACGATCATAAGGAGAAGCTGTGAATCCAGCATAATAGGATGAAAATAAATCGTATGTTTGCTCGGTCGCATTTTTGTAATTGATATAGACACCAACATCTGCTTTCAGCCATGAAGTAATTTGTAAAGAATTCATGATGTTTAATCCGAGCTGATCACTTTTGGAATAAATATCCTCTTCTCTGTTCTTTTTATAAGTTGCCGAAAGTTTAAAATTATTCTTTTCTGTAGCTTTACCTACACTTAAGTTGTACTGCTGATAGAACATATCGCATTTAGCGTATTTGGCAACATCGTCGTAGAACTGAAAGCCTCTTGATGCAAGTTCTGATAACTTCGCATTGGCATCACTTTCTGAAATTGCACCTGAATACATATCCAACAGAACATCTACCCCTGCACTTGGCCATTTGTAATTGTTCCGACGATTGTCAGCTTCTGCCTGAGCGCGAGCCAGCCCATTATTTAATTCCGGATTAGAGGCTGCCCATTCTTTTTCCAACTCAATAACATCAGCCGAATTGGTTAAATTTCCAGTATAATAATCGTAAGGTTTCCAAGTAACTGTACTGGAAAAATCAACCTGAACTTTTCCTTTTTGAGCTTTTTTGGTTACAATAACCACCACTCCATTGGCAGCTCTGGCTCCGTAAATCGAAGCTGCTGCTGCATCCTTCAAAATGGTAATGCTCTCAATATCTTCAATATTAAGGTCTGGTGTATTTTCTGTAACATTTCCATAATTATCAATGCTTGTATTCTCAACGGGAAAACCATCAATTACATATAAGGGAGAAGCCATAGCATTCATGGTCGATACACCACGAATAATTCCATCGGAATACCCAGCGATCTGACCTTCCAAAACATCAGCCAGGCTATTCAATCTTCTACTCTCAAGAGTTTTACTGGTCACCTTTGCAAAAGATCCTGTAGAGCGCTCTTTGGAAATGGTTTGATAACCTGTTACTACAACTTCATCCATTTGCTCTGAGTCTGCCTGAAGTGTAATATTCAGTAATACTTGTCCATTGTAAGCAAGCTCCTGTGGAAGCATTCCTACAAAAGAATATACCAAAACAACATCCTCATTATCAAAAGAAATTGTATAGTTACCATCAATATCAGTAGCTGCACCAATTGTGGTTCCTTTGATAACAACAGATACTCCTGGTAGAGGAGTGCCATTTTCATCGGTAACAGTACCATGTACCTCCTTCTCCTGCGCAGATTCATCAAGATTGGGTTTTGGAGGTGCCGGCATCAGAAGAATTACTTTATCTTCAATTTTGTAAGTAATTTTCGTTCCTTTCAAACATTCGTTTAGAATTTCTTCTACATGCGATCCGTAAAATTCAGTATTGTTAATTTTAACGCCTTCAATTTCATCATCCGAATAAAGAAAATCAAATTCACTGTTGTTTTTAACTTCCTGCATCATATCATAAATGTCCGCATCTTTAAACTCAACCGTAAAAGTAGTTTGCTGAGAATATACACTTGCAGAAATCTGCAAACTGGCTGTTAAAATTAAAAAACCGGTGATTTTCATAATGCGAATTAATTTCCGAAGCTCTTCCCCGAGAGGAAAAACTTTGTACAAGACTAATTTTTTCATAAATTTGTTTTGGTTAGATTAAACATTGTATTCCAATGGAATACTTTATTTGATTTTAAGACAGGGGATGTTGCCGCACTCCCTGTTTTTTTTTCATTTCGGGTTTTAGGGTTTACTTCTTTTTAATTTGAATAATATTATTTTTTATATCAAAGTTAATATTTGTTGTTTGCTGCATTTTCTCCAAAATATCATTGATATTGCCGTATCTGTCAATTCTGGCGCTAAAACGCATATTTTTCAGCTCATTACTTTGGAAGAACACTTTAATATCATACCAGCGCTCTAACTTTCTCATAATATCGTTTAAACTCTCTTTTTCGAAAACAAACTTTCCGTTTTTCCAGGCAATAAACCTGTCAACATCTACTTCTCTGGTTTCAACACTTTTTGAAAAGCGATCGTAATCGGCCTGCCGGCCAGGACTCAAACCCACTGATGTGGTTTTTCCAGATAATTCTTTTGCTTTTAGGCTTACAGCACCTTCAACAAGGGTCGTTTGTATGCTTCTCTCGTCGGGATAGGCCATAATATTGAATTGTGTTCCTAAAACTTTTACCTCAACATCGTTTGCATCAACAATAAAAGGTTTTCCTGCATCTTTAGCCACCTTAAAGTACACCTCCCCCGAAATTTTCACTTTTCTGGTATTGCCAATAAACCGAACAGGATAACGAATTTCAGACTTTGCATTCATCCAGACTTTTGTTCCGTCGGACAGGGTTAACTGATATTCACCTCCTACCGGAGTTACTACCACATTTTCAGCAATACTTTCCGGTTCGGTATCAAGAGTATTGGTCTGATAATTTAAACCCAGACTGTCTTTTTCGATTACAGAACCGTCAGTCTCTCTTATTAAGTCCTTCTGCTGCTTCTCTAAATCTACAATTCTTCCATCTGAAAGATACAACTGAGCCTTTGTTTCTCCTGGTTTAATTTCAATAGCTGCCTGCCCCAGTCCATCTGGTTGGGTAACATCAGTTAAATACAACATGTATACTGCAAGAGCTAACGGCAAAGCTAGTATGGCGGCATAACGAAGTATTGTTGTGAAATTTATTTTCTTGCTTTTTTGTCTGAATTGAATCTTCCAGTCTACCTTTTTACGGGCTTCTTCCAAATTAAAAGTCTGATACCTCTCCAAGCGGTTAAAATCAATTCCTTTTTCTCTTACCGATGAAAGGATCTCATTTTTATCTTCCTCTTTTTCGAAAAGTATCAATTGTTTTATTTCAGCATCAGACAATTCACCGACAAATTGTTTTGCAAGTAGTTGAGCTAGTTTAATATGTTCCTGTGTGTTCTTCATTTCTTCTTCTTGTATAAATTAGAACACCCAACTTAAAAAAGAGGGTGAAGAATGATTAAGAAAAAGATACAAAAATTTACATCCACATGATATACATTACGATATCGAAGATATTTTGAAGTTTGGAACGGAGTGTTTTGTAAGCAATACGTTTTTGTGTTTTTACCGAATTTACAGAAATCCCAAGGTCATCAGCAATTTCCTGATTTTTTAAACCCTGCATGCTTAATTGTAATATTTTCTTACACTGCGGAGGAAGCTCATCAATAGAATTGGCAATAATACGACTTGTCTCTTCTTCTACCACCTGCTTCAAAAAATAGGTTTCCGATTCAACTTGATGAACCTGCTCGGCCTCGTACTTTCGTTTTACCTTTTCGTGACGTATGGAATTCAAGCAAGCATTTCTGGTAGCCTGATATAAATATGCTTTAATGGCATTTAAGGAATCAAAATCATCAAATTTAGCCCACAATTTCACAAATACTTCCTGAACCAAATCTTCTCCTTCACTCGAAACTATCAAAAACCGCTCGGAGAATAAACAAAGCCCGGCGTACATTTCATTAAATAATGAATTGTAGCTTAGTGATTCATTATTATCGATAATAATAATTTTATCAGGGGATTGGTTCATTGTGTGGTTATTTTAGCAACAAATTAATATTAATTTTTTAGTCTTTCCAAGTCCCCTTCTTCTTTTCCCATTTGCAAACACCTGTTTATGTTCTGTTTTTATATACATAACACAAACATCACATATCCTAATAATTATATAAAAAAGCGAGCTTGTTTACCCGTTTCACAGGCAAAGAAAAAGGATCGTCAACTGGGTGGTTTTCGCTGCAATTTAAAATATGATTCAGCTAAAATTATTTACATAAGAGAACTACCTTTCACCCTGATATCCCGGAGTATTATTCATCTCTTTAATTTCAAAATAAATTCGAAAAAGGAGAACAAACTTATCATTCTTTAAAAATCTATAACAAAACCAATGGTGGGAATTGGCCGCCCATCTTTCTTTCCAACCTGAACCAGATGATGAGGCTCAGTTACATTTCCCATATCATTTCTTTGAAGAACGTATTCGGGAGCCTCCGGTGAATTACGCATCAGCAGGTTTTGTATTTCAAAAAACAACTCCAACGAAAGTTCTTTAAAATTCCACTTTTTATCGATTCGCACATCCAGCTGACTGAATACGCCCAATTTTTCTTCCCCCAACCGGTTGTAATCCAAAACAATATCCGGGTAACGGACAGTCGTTTCCTCGATATTTGTTGGAACAATTGGGGTTTCGCCTGCGAATCGATAACGAGCACTTACTTCCCAGTTTTTCCTGAGTTTGTATCCTCCTGTAAAAGAAACCAAATGCCGGCTGTCCCACACCGATGGTAAATACTTACTTCTATCGAAGCCGGTAAATTCGCTGTAGAAAAAAGTATAGGAGAAAATACCATAAAAACGATGGCTCAACTTCTGCTGAAACAAAAACTCCAGACCATAACTTCTCCCTTTACCAACTGATTTTACCTCTTCGTTTCCCAGCACATTAAAATCGGCTCCTTTATTTGCCAATGAAACCTGATCGCGAACTGAAACGGGATAATCTTCGTAACGTTTGTAAAATCCTTCCACACTAATATTTGAAGAAGGCCCAAAAATTCGCTCGAAACCCAACACATAATGATCGCTTCGGGTATAATCAATATCCTTATTTGAGAATACTTCATTTTGCTTATAGCCTAAAATGGTATAGGGTGGTAACTTGAAATAACGGCCTGCACTTGCCTTGATCTTCCAATCGTCGGCAAATTCGAAGGACAAAGCCAAACGAGGCGAAAATGTGGAAAGCAAATCATTGTCCTGCGTAAAACTATCACCATCGGTTCTAAAACCAAATGAGAAATCAAGTTTCTGATCGAAAAACGATTTAGTGGCATTGGCAAACAAACCGTACTTCAAAAAATCAATTTTGGAATTGTATTGAAAACCTTCATTACTATCGATGGTCTTATTTTCGTAATCGCTTCTCTGCACATTAAAACCACCACTTAGTCTCCATTCCTTAATATAATAGGTTAAACTGTAACGCAGTTTGGTTTCCATTTCGCGCGAATCATTCTTAAAATACAAATCCTTCTGATTTTCATTGTCCTTGTATCTTGAAAAATCATTGACCAATAAGTTGTTGCTTATGGTAGTTTGCATGAAACCTTTCCTACTCTTAAAGCGATTCTTCCAGCTAATTCCTATTGTATTGGTACGTTGTTCAATGAAAGGTGTTTGGTCTAATGAAGACTGTTCATTTTCATCAATAGTTCCGGAGGCATCAATTGCAAAATCGTCAATAGAGCCCAAGCCAATTAAATTAACTGTATTATACTGATCTATTTTATGAGTGATTTTGTACTGATAATCCCAATAATCGGGACGAATAGGAAGACCGATGAGCTTAAATAAAAATTGTAAATACGATCGGCGTGCAGAAATTAGATAACTCGTTTTGCTCTCCTTGTTTTTTCCTTTAAAAAGAGGCCCTTCGTGAGTTAAAGCGGCCTCGCTGGCACTCAAGCGAAAGTTAGTATTGTGTTTTAGGTTGTTTCCCTCCCGTTGTTCAAACTGAAGCACCCCTGAAAGCGGATTATCATATTGACTGCCAAAAGCAGATGTTGCCAAATTTACATTATCAATAAAGGATACATTTAAAATCCCCACCGGACCACCTGAACTACCTTGAGTGCTAAAGTGATTGATATTGGGAATCTCTACTCCATCCAAATAGTAAACTGATTCGTTGGGTGCGCCTCCGCGAATAATTAAATCGTTGCGAAAACCACCTGGTGAGGGTGAAATTCCAGGAAGCGACTGCGCAACACGAACAACATCGTTATTTCCTCCGGGATAAGTTGCAATTTCTACTGCACTAAGCGTTTGAGTAGAAAGCGGTGTTTCGCGGGGTCGTGTTACTTTATTTTTATTGGATATAATTACTTCGGATAAATTTTGACTTTGTTCCAAAAGGGTAAAATTGTACAATTGATTTCCTACCGATTTCACTTCAATATTATAGCGGGTTTGACTATCATAACCCAGATAGCTTACCACCAAATTATAAGTACCCGGTTTTATATTCTCGATTTTATAGTACCCGTTGACATCGGAAGTAGCTCCATTGGTAGTATTTTCGAGATACACCGAAGCTCCAATCAAAGGAAAATCCATTTTGTCTTTTACGTATCCGGTGATTTCAGTTGTAACTTGCGCTTGAACTGAAATGGCCAATAAAACCAGGTAAAGTATAATAAGTTTCTTCATTAAATCATTGTTCGTGACATCATCTGAAATATCAAATAAAAATAACATCCCAAATAAAAAATTAATTTCATCCTTAGAAGATAAGTACTTTTATTGTTTTTCTATATTCGCCTACACCATAAAACCAGATAATGCTAAATATTTAGACGTATAATCACATACAATTCCTTACCTTAGTCGTACTATTAATTACAAAAAATTATGAACGAAACTAATGATTTGAACCTTGCGGTTCTGATTGATGCCGATAATATTCCCTATTCGAACATTAAAGGAATGCTTGATGAAATAGCCAAATTAGGCACTCCAAGCATCAAACGCATTTACGGCGATTGGACAAAACCTACTGTTGCGGGCTGGAAACCTGCCTTACTGGAACATGCAATTACTCCTATTCAGCAATACTCCTACACCACCGGAAAAAATGCCACCGATTCGGCAATGATTATTGATGCCATGGACATTTTGCACAATGGCAAAGTAGACGGTTTTTGTCTGGTATCAAGCGATAGTGATTTTACCCGGCTGGCTACAAGGCTCAGAGAATCCAGAATGCTTGTTATTGGCATTGGCGAAAAGAAAACGCCAAATCCTTTTATTGTTGCCTGCGATAAATTCATTTATATCGAAATTATTAGTGGCAAAAAGATTCGCGAGAAGAAAAAAGAAGCCGCTGCAAGTCCTGCCGAAACTCAGAAATTTGATAAAATAGACAAGCAGTTTCTTAACCTTCTGATCAATTCGATTGAAGACATTGCCGACGACGATGGCTGGGCTTTTCTTGCAGAACTTGGTTCTTTAATTAACAAGAAGAAACCTGATTTTGATCCCAGGAACTACGGATTCAACAAACTCACCCCTTTGCTTAAATCGATGCAGCAACAGTTCGAAATTGACGAACGGGATAGTGGCAAACGAAATATCAAACATATTTTCGTGCGGATTAGAGAGTAATAATTCTTATAGAAGATTTACAGCGAATTGAATCATAAGCTATTCTGAAAACGAAATGAACATTAAAAAAAACTCCTTTGACCAAATCAAAGGAGTTTTTTAATAATATTGTACTAATGGATGTTATCATTAGTCATAGTTACTTTTTCTCATTTTAAGCCCTTCTACTCTTTTCTTATAATAATCACTGCCACTTAATTCAAAAGCTTTGGTTACATATTTTACCGCATTGGTTAAGTCCCCTTTTGTCTCATAATATTCAGCCATAGAATCGAAGGCATTCGCACTTTCGGGATAATATTCTATGGCAAGTTCAAAATACATTTTTGTTTTTTCGAGCTGTTCCATCTCCATATTCATATAGCCTGACATATTTAAAAGTTCTTCCGGATAAGGAGGTTCAAAATATCCAAAATGGTCTTTGAGCTTCTTTTCCCTGTATTTTATTATGCTGAGAAGCTCTTCTTTTGACGTGTCAAATGAGTTTATTTTATCGGTATTTTCCATTTGGTACCATTCAAAAAGCGAAATCAAACCATCCATAATAGAGGGAAAGGGAATTGTGCCATGCAAATCTCCGGGATAAAATTTCCATTCGAAAGACAGTCCGTTTTTAGCATTTTGCCTTAGCTCGTTTGAAAAGGCAATATTCGAACGGGCAAACAAAGTGAATTCTGTTGTGTCTTGCATTACATTGTCCAAAGTAATCTTTGAATTTTGCATGTGCAATTGTCCCCCTAAAGACATAAATAAAGATTTGTTTTTATATGTCTGAGTGGCAAGTAATCCTTGTGCTTCTTTCAATAGTTTTTGATCGTCCCAATCCAGGCTTGGGTCTATGGCTAAGTAGTTGGTAAACAAATTTGGATGATGAATTAGTGCATTAATGGCAAACAAACCTCCATACGAATGACCAATTAATGTTCTAAAATTGGTAACAGGATATTTATTCTCGATAAAAGGAATAAGTTCCTTTTCAAAAAACTCGACAAAATGATCAGCCTCTCCATTTTCATCGTTAAACGGCATTCCATATTTTGTTGATATAGTTGAGGTCGTTAAATCTCTTATCCTGTTTTTAGCATTGGAAATTCCTATTAGTACCATTTCAGGTGTAAAGCCTCCGCTATAATAGTTTTGCACATCACTAAGCGTAGGTAGAAATATTTCTCCGTCTAAAATAAAAACTACGGGATATTTTTGATTTTTCTCAGGATTGTAACTGACTGGTAGTTGTATGTAAATCGTTCTCGACTCGTTTAGTATTTGGGAATAAAGACTATCTACAACACCTACTTGCTGTAAAAACTGTTGATTTTGATTTGCCTGAGCTTTTACAAATTGTTGAAAGAAAACAACGAATCCTACTGCCAATCCTATTTTTAATCCACTTATCATTTTGTTGTTCTTAATCATTCCTATTTTTTTTTAATTGAGATTAATAGCTGATGTGAATTTTTGCAGCGGACTCTCCATACGACTTTTTGTCCGATAGTACCGGAAATCTGATGCGGGACTCTGTCCTCCGAAAACCACGATACACGCTATGAAATTTACACATTATTGGCTGTAGTTTTTAATTTTTCATTTCTAAATTCCAAGCAATATTCTTTTCCGTTATTTTCAATAATTGCTTCAAAAGGCTCAGGTTTTATTATTATTGAAGTAGGAAACCAAATTTCTTTTAATTTGTAATTGGGTAATAAGAAAATTCCTTCTTGAGAACCGTTGGTCCCGAATCTCTTTAAATCACCTTTCCAAAATTTTGTTCCTAACTCTGTTTTAAGTTGGTGGTTTATTTCCTGAACATCTTTAGTAGCTACACCTATTTCATTAATTCCTAAAACTTTCGAAATATCAAATTCAGACTCGTCATTATTTTTTAAATCATATCTGACTATAAATTCGGCAACGTTTCCACTTGCATCATAGAAATAGAATGAATCAGCATTCCAACTTTTAAAATTTTCAATTTTTCTACCATCTTCTATATCTATAACCTTAGTTCTTCTTTCCATCCATTCCAGTGCTTGATTCAATTTATTAGCTGGAATTAAGAAACAATAATGATATTTGTGTTCTATTTCAGATTGTTCGAACGATAATTCACTCCAACCAATTTCTAAAGAAAAAAAATTAGAATTTTCGTCTAAAATCTTAAATCCTAAAATCTCCGAATAGAACCTCTTCTCTAATTCAAGCTTATTTGTGTAAAGTTTTAATTTCTTAAATTTCATTTTAATACTTTTTTGGTTTAAATAACGCTAACGGCAGTCTGTCTAATAACCTCAAGCAACTCACTTAGATTCTAATATTTCTTCACTTTTAGAGACAACTACCAAAATAAATGACCGCCTGTTATCATCTATTAAACTATTAACACTACTCATAATCGATCACTTAAGCTTTGATGTAAAAATAATTGATCTTAAAACATACCCAATACATCCTCATATTAGTGTATTGGGTAGCTTTTCTCAGAATAGCTCCCCTAATCTACCAAATCTCAATTAAAATTACTTCCTGAAAATAATTTAATGTTCAAAAAAACTGTCCGGAATGGAAATGAAAATCCTCGAAAGAGAAAAAGCTTTGCAGAAAGTTATTTTTTATTCACATATCAATATAACAGCACTTTAGGACGGATCAATTCCTAAATTCATCTGCAAATTTAATACTCAGTTACAGCGTTCTAAAACATTTATTTTTTAATTCCAAAGAGAAGCACATATTCTCAATTTTGTTATATTTAATCTTTCTAAACAGAAAGATTTGTGCGCTGTTGCACATACTTCTCTGTGAATAACATTCAAATGCAGGAAATAGAAAACATTGAATTATCCTTCTTAAGTTTAGATGATTATCAGGAACTTAAAAAAGCCATGATTGAGTCGTACACAAGTATGCCCAATTCATATTGGAGAGAACATCAAATCAAAACATTAATTGATAATTTCCCTGACGGTCAGGTTGTGATTAAAGTCAATAATCACATAGCAGGATGCGCTTTATCGATTATTGTTGACTATAGTAAGTTTGACGATAAGCATACCTACAAAGAAATAACGGGAAACTATACTTTCTCGACACACAATACGGATGGAGATGTTTTGTACGGAATCGATGTTTTTATTAAACCGGAGTTTCGTGGCTTACGATTGGGCCGGCGATTGTACGATTACCGAAAAGAATTGAGTGAGCGTTTGAATCTAAAAGGAGTTGCTTTTGGCGGACGAATACCAAACTATCACAAATATGCCGATCAATTATCACCGAAAGAATACATTGAAAAGGTTAGAAGAAAAGAAATTCACGATCCTGTTTTGAATTTTCAGGTTTCGAATGATTTTCATCCGGCCAAAATTCTGAAAAACTATTTGGAAGGTGATGAAGATTCTAACGACTATGCAGTACTTCTTGAATGGGATAATATTTACTATGAGAAAAAGAACAAGAAACCCAGCACTATAAAAAAAGTGGTTCGTCTTGGCCTGATTCAATGGCAAATGCGTTCCTATAATAATTTGGATGAGTTAATGCATCAGGCCGAGTATTTTGTGGATGCTGTTTCGGGTTACCGATCGGATTTTGCCTTGTTTCCGGAATTTTTTAATGCTCCTCTCATGGCCAAAGACAATCATTTATCGGAACCTGAGGCAATCAGAAAATTGGCAGAGCATACCGAAACCATCGTTCAAAAGTTTTCGGAACTGGCCATTTCTTACAACATCAATATTATTAGTGGCAGTCTGCCTGAAATTAAGGATGATCGATTGTATAATGCCGGTTATCTGTGCAAACGTGATGGAAGTGTTGAGCGTTATGAGAAACTTCACGTAACACCGGACGAGGCGAAAGTTTGGGGGATGCAAAAAGGATCGGAACTGAAAGTTTTTGATACCGATTGCGGAAAAATTGGCATCCTGATTTGTTACGATGTTGAATTTCCTGAATTGAGCCGTTTGCTTGCCGACGAAGGAATGGATATTTTGTTTGTACCCTTCTTAACGGATACACAAAACGGCTATTCCCGGGTTCGGAATTGTGCTCAGGCCAGAGCCATCGAAAATGAATGCTACGTTGCCATTGCTGGTAGTGTTGGCAACTTGCCTAAGGTACACAACATGGATATTCAGTATGCTCAATCGATGGTATTTACCCCCTGCGACTTTGCTTTTCCGGCCAATGGAATTAAAGCCGAAGCAACGCCAAATACCGAAATGATTCTAATTGCTGATGTAGATATCGACCTACTTCGCGAATTGAATCAGTTTGGCAGCGTACGAAATTTGCGAGACCGTAGAAATGACATATATGAATTAAAAAAGATGTAATTAAATTCGGGAGTCTTACCTGAAGTAAGGCTTCCGAATTAATTTTATTACCTGCCAAAGTCTGATAAGTACAGCCTTTACTCGAATATCCAATTAACATCAAAGCTTTCCTTGCTATTCAATTTACGGTTCCTATTTTCGTGAATTATCAGACTACCATTGATCCGGTATCCGGACTACTGTTAGTCCAATGTCAGAACCACTACTAGTCCGCAAGCAAGACTGGTAGTAGTCTGATTTCATTCAAAACATTTCCACAATATCTAATAGAAAACATGGCTAATACCGAAAAGGATTTCAGTAAAAAAAATACACTTTTTATTGCATGAAAATTACTCAGAATGGCGAATAAAAGATCATTTTTTCGTAAATTCAGAATCGATTTAAATGAACGAAATAAACTTCCATGATAGATAAACTTCTCATCACCCCATTCCAGAAATTTGTTAAAATAGAAAGCTTTAGCGGAATTCTGCTTTTTATTGCCACCCTGCTTGCACTAATTTGGGCAAACTCTCCTCTGGCTCATTTATACGATTCATTATGGCAATATAAAATTGGGATAACAACATCTGATTTCGAACTGAATAAACCAATAATACTTTGGATTAATGATGGCTTAATGGCTGTTTTCTTTTTCCTGATTGGACTGGAAATTAAACGTGAACTTTTAATAGGCGAACTAAATACGGTTCGAAAAGCAAGTTTTCCATTTTTTGCGGCTTTGGGTGGAATGTTGGTTCCTGTGGCGATGTTCTTTTTACTCAATAACAATCAAAGCACATCAAATGCATGGGGAGTTCCTATGGCAACCGATATTGCATTTTCTTTAGCTATTCTTAAACTTCTTGGTAAAAGAATTCCTTTGGGCTTGAAAGTATTCCTAACCGCCTTTGCCATTGTCGATGATTTGATTGCGGTATTGGTAATCGCAATATTTTATAGTGGAAATATCGAGTGGATATTATTAGGATATGCTGCCATTCCTATCCTAATATTAGTCTTTTTATCTTATCGGAAAATCTATTTTCCTTATTTCGTTTTTATTATGGGCGTACTTGTTTGGTATCTGTTTTTAAAATCAGGAATACATCCCACTGTTGCCGGTGTGTTAATGGCATTTACCATTCCAATCAGGCAAAAAATTGATATTAAAACGTATTCTCGCAAATTAATGGGCATTGCTAAGGATATTGAAGAAACATGCGAAAAACCAATCCTCTCCGATCGTCAGATTGAACAAATCGACAATTTGGAAGATTGGACCAGTCAGGTACAATCCCCATTGCAGCATTTAGAACACAAGCTGCACAACTGGGTTGCTTTTTTTATTATGCCGGTATTTGCCCTATCCAATGCAGGAATCAAGTTTGGTGCAGATATAAATCTGGAAATGCCTTTGGTCATCAACATTGCACTTTGTTTAATCATTGGAAATAGTGTTGGCGTATCCTTGATATCCTTTATCGGCATTAAACTAAAATTGGCTGAATTGCCGCAAGGAGTGAAAGCCATTCAGGTGGTAGGAATATCATTTCTGGCTGGAATAGGATTTACAATGGCAATATTTATTGCCAATCTGGCTTTTATTACCAATCCTGAATTTATCGATTCGGCTAAAATTGGTATCTTGATTGGCTCGTTTACTTCTGGAATTATTGGCTATTTGGTTCTAAGAATTGGGAGTAAAGCAAATTTAGCGCATCAAAGCTAAGAACTATTCCTTACTTCGAAAGCAATGAAAACCAATCTTAGGAAATCTTTCAAAATCAGCGATTCTTAAGATACAATCTCATATTTTTCGAGTAATTTAGGTGTTCTTATAAATAATTCATCAAACATGGAACCTATACTATTAAAAAATACAATATGCACTGAAGATATCGACCATTTGATTCTGAAAGGTGTACATGATATGGATATCAATCAGGATAAAAGAGATGAAATAGAATCGGAATCTAAAAAACTATCCGACAATTTTGTAAAAATAATAGATTACCATATGCACAATGGTGAAAATCCTGACGCTTCCTATACTTTCCGAATCGCAGTTAATTTCAATAATTTCACAGAGCAATACCGACAGGCATTTGTCGAAAATTACAAAAAGGATGTTTTGATTGGCTTTGGTATAAGTGCAATTTGGATGGGTATTTTAAATGGTCTGGATGCCGAGAGTGGAATTATGCCCAATCATCCGTTAAAAAGAGAAATTGCAGCCTGCCTGCGGACAATTAGTGAAATTTTAGACAATAAAGGATAAAAACAAGTGTAAAGGCGAAAGAAATAAGGTGAAAGTAATATCACTTCTTTAATAGAGAAATTGACTCAAACTTCACAAAATTTACAGTTTAATTATTTTTGATCTCCTTGTCACAAATGATGATAAAAAATCCCCGTTTGGAATTATTTTCAAACGGGGATTTTGATGTATAATAACTGAGTTTTGACTATCTGTTTTCTTGCGAGAACTTACGTCCTGCATGAAGTGCCTTAATATTCATATCTACTACTTCTTCTCCTTTTCTCGCGAAAATTTTACGAATTCCTTCTTCCAAATATTCGAATGGAACATCGATAAAAGGAGATGCCGCCCCCAACATTACAAAGTTAAAAGCACGTGCAGAACCAACTTCTTCCTTTGCGATTCTATCTGCATCAATCAATACATAATTAGGCAAAGCTTTAATGGTTGCTTCCAATTTTTCCTGCTCAGGATAATCAGTAATATTGATAAAAGGAGTTGAATTAGTTACCACATAACCACCTTTTTTTAAGTAAGGAAGGTAACGCAATGCTTCCATAGGCTCAACTGATAAAATAATATCAGCACCACCTTTAGGAATTAAATCGGAATAAATTGGCTTATCAGAAATTCTCATAAATGACTGAACATCACCACCTCGCTGACTCATGCCATGAGTTTCAGCTTGTTTCATATATAAATCGTTGTCTAGTGCAGCAGAACCTAAAGCAGCAGCAATGGATAAAATCCCTTGACCACCAACACCTGCTATAACCATATCTGTTTTCATCTGTTTACTTTTTTCAGGTTAGTATTTGATTAAGCTTTAGCTGCTTTTGCCATACTTGCTTTCTTTATTTTTTGATCACGAACATTCTTCTGTACACATACTCTTCGGGGAATAATTACAGAAACTCCTTTGTATTCAAACTCCTTACGGAAGATTTCCTTAATCTCATCATGTTTCTTAGGCACAGGAAGTAATACATGAATGTGCTCCTTCTCTACTCCTAAACCTTCGCAAATTGATTCCAACTTGCCTTTGGCAGATGATTTCTGACCTCCGGTCATTGAGATCGATTCATTATCAGAAATGATTACTGTAATTGGAGTCTTTTCATTAACAGCATCCAATAAACCAGTCATGCCCGAGTGTGTAAAAGTTGAATCCCCAATAACGGCTACCGAAGGAATTAATCCGGCATCAGCAGCACCTTTAGCCATAGTGATTGATGCTCCCATATCCACGCAAGAGTTAATTGCATTAAAAGGAGGCAAAGCACCCAAAGTATAACAACCTATATCAGCAAACACACGACCTTCGCCATATTCAGCAATCACCTCATTCAATGCTTTGTACACATCAATATGACTGCACCCAACACACAATGCAGGCGGACGGGCAGCTACAATATCTGGTATTTCAAGACTTTCTTCAATTTTAAATCCAAGAGCTCTGCCAACCATATCCGGAGTTAACTCACCATCACGGGAAAGAGTTCCATCCAAACGGCCAATAACAGCTTCCTTTTCCAAATATCCTTTCAGGATTTCCTCAATCACAGGATAACCTTCTTCCAAAACCAATACTTTACTGCACTCGCCGGTGATTTTTTTAATCATGGTACGGGGAATTGGGTACTGGCTGATCTTAACAACAGGATATGGACAATCTCCATCAGGATAATTTTCCATTAAGTAATTATATCCTAAACCACAAGCAATGATACCCATTGACTTATCTGCAGCATCGGTATATGCATTATAAGCAGAATCTTCTGATGCGGCTTCGAATTTCTCCTGATTACTTAACAATTTCTTATAACGCTTACGCGCGATAGCTGGAAGTAATACGAATTGAACCTTATCTTCAGGAAGTTTCAATTCATTTTGTACCATTACCTCAGCAGATCTTGCAACACCGGCACGGGAATGAGCCAAACGAGTCGTAATTCTCATTAAAACAGGAATCTCAAATGCTTCTGACAATTCGAAACCGAAACGAGCCATATCGTATGCTTCCTGTTGGTTTGACGGCTCTAAAACCGGCATCATGGCGAACTTACCGTATACCCGGGAATCCTGCTCATTTTGAGAAGAGTGCATAGATGGATCATCTGCAACTACGATCAACATTCCTCCGTTTGCTCCTGTAATGGCAGCATTCATAAAACAATCGGCAGCTACGTTCAATCCAACGTGCTTCATACAAACCATTGCTCTTTTTCCTGCATAAGACATACCGAGAGCTGATTCCATGGCTGTTTTTTCATTCGCAGCCCAATCGCTGTGAATGTTTAATTCTTTTGCTTGTTTCGAATGTTGTATGTATTCGGTAATTTCAGTAGACGGAGTTCCCGGGTACGCATAAACTCCGGACATTCCACCATCAATTGCCCCTTGAGCAATGGCTTCAACGCCTAATAATAAAGACTTTTGCATGTTGTATTTGTTTAACTATTTTGATTAATCTATAAGTTACAACACTTAGAAAAAAAAAGTGCCTAATTATAAAATTATTGATGCACTAAAACATCAATTACATTTACTCAAAAAATAGAATAGAAAATTGATCACAAGGATCGAGGTAGGGAATGGATTTTATAGTCCGCCAAACATTTCAAGGTAACTTACCAAGTAGGCGCAAACGTAAAAATAAATTTCAAGAAAATCCATATTTTTGCTTGTGAATTGGAATTAAAACAAGTCTTGTTTTTAATATTCGGCACTAAAATACCAATATTTGGTTTAAAATCAACAAAAGAGAAACCAAAGCAGGAAGTTTAGAATTATTTCAAATAACGAAAACGGTTGCGCAAAAACAAACTACGAAGCTTATGTATTGATATTAAACACAATAACAAAAACACCTTACAAACTGGCGGGGGATACTATTTCTTAAATAAATTGGCTTTAATTCGTCCAAAAGAGTCGAATGCAAAACGATTTGCCAGAAGAATACTAAGCATTAGATTTATAGAACAACCAACAAATATGGCAAGCATAATTAATATCTGATATTTTATGGCGACCATAGGAGAACTTCCACCTAAAATCTGTCCTGTCATCATCCCGGGTAAGGAGATTAAACCAATAACAGACATGGTAGCTATTAACGGATTTAAACCACTTTTTATGGCCGAGCGGATAAATGGTGCCAGTGAATTCTTTCTGCTATCTCCGTTCACCAAAAGAAAATAATACAAATCCTGTTCCTTAGCTAACCTGCCAAAATAATTGCTGATACCAACAATGTTATGATTTAAAGCATTTCCCAACACCATCCCCGATATAGGAATAAAATAACGGGCATCAAAAACATAGTCGAGATGAATAACAAAACCTAGAAAGAAAGCATCCAAAATTAGAATACTTATAAATCCTGAAATTGCAAACGGAAGGATGAAAAACCGATAGGTAAGCCCTGCCCTCTTAATTGTTGTAAAAGCACCAACCAAAATCATTACACAAACCCAAATTACATTTACCCAGGCATTGTTCCATGCAAAAATATATTCCAGATAAAAGGCGACCAAAGAAAGTTGTATCACCATCCGAATTAAAGCAATAACAGTTTCCTTAACAATTTTCACTTTAAAATAGATGAAGCCTGCAATGGGAATAATCATGAGCAAAAATCCCAAGGCCAAACTCCCTATTCCTATGTCAACAATTTCTTTCATAACTCAATTGTTCTGTTGCAATAGTCAATCCATTTCTTGTTATGGGAAGTTGAAACTATTGTTTTGTTAGGCAAAGAATTCAATGTAGCAAAGAGAAGATCGATGGAATAATCATCAAGAGCGGAAACTGGTTCATCTAAAAGGATAATTGATCTATCAAGACTTAAACATGCAGCCAAAACTATCCTTTGCTTTTGGCCACCGCTAATTTCTGCAAAACTTTTATCGTCGCCGCATTCCCTAACTCCCAACTGATCCTGAAACTGTTGAAATCTTTCTACTTGTTTTGCATTCATTTGAAGTAAATCAGATAGCTCATTGGCTGAATCAACAGGTAAATTACTATTTTGCGGCAACCAGATCATTTTGTTTCGAATCGCTGCAATCGTATCACTATTCAACTCTAAACCGTCAATTTGAATATTCCCGGATTGTGGTGTAATAAATCCCATTAATACTTTTAATAATGAAGATTTGCCCTTACCCGATGGTCCGCTAAAACATATTGACTCACCTGCAAAAACCTCGAAACTAAGATCTTTGCATATGAATTGCTTAGGAAAACTTAAATTAATTTTTTCACATTTTATCATATTCCACATCTATACTATAAAGAAAATAATATTATCTCAATTGTTCCCAATGCTAATCACATTTCTTTAGCAGAGATGAATAATGTTTGTTAAACGACTCTTATAATGAGAATATTCTCTCATAATTGTTTTCAATATCATCACAAACAATTTATTAAGTACTCTTTATCAGACAGTTTAATCAATGCAATCGATTTAATATGCTGAGCAACATATTAAAAACCCACATTGCATTAGTGATAAATTTTTCTGAAAGATTACTTTTGTATGATAGATATGTGGATATCTACATATGATGATTACAATAAAATAACTTTTAGAATATATAACAATGGCAAAATACTTAATAGTTGGTGGTGTAGCAGGAGGAGCAACAACTGCGGCTCGTTTACGCAGAATGGATGAATCGGCAGAGATAATCATGTTCGAAAGAGGCGAACATATTTCGTATGCAAATTGTGGTTTACCATACTATGTTGGTGATGTTATTACAGAGAGGGAAAATCTATTGCTGCAAACTCCTGAAAGCTTCAAAAAAAGATTAAATGTTGATGTTCGGATTAAAAACGAAGTCGTTCGAATTGACCGCGAAAATAAATTAGTAGAAATCAACGACCTCATCAATAATACAAGCTATACTGAAACATTTGATAAATTGGTTGTTTCGCCAGGTGCAGAACCAATAAAACCACCAATTCCCGGCATAAAAGACAAAGCAATTTTCACAGTTCGAAATGTAAACGACACAGACAAAATTAAAGCTTACATCAACGAAAAAAAGCCAAAGAAAGCTGTAGTTGTTGGAGCGGGATTTATTGGTTTGGAAATGGCTGAAAACCTTCATCACCTAGGTATGATGGTTACAATTATTGAAATGGCCGAACAAGTAATGACGCCTCTTGATTACGAAATGGCAGCTGTTGTACATCAACATTTGAAGACAAAAAATGTTGAATTTTATCTAAACGACGGCGTTAGCCAGTTCAAAAGAGATGCCGATCATCTTGAGATTCATTTGCAATCGGGCAGAAAAGTGGACGCTGATATGGTTATTCTTTCTATCGGTGTTAAACCGGAAACTAAATTAATTAAAGAAGCGGGTATTGAATTGGCTCCCAACGGAGGAATTAAAGTAAACGAATACCTTCAAACCAGCGATCCTAATGTATATGCCTTAGGCGATGCTATCGCTTTTCCACATCCTATTACCGGTAAATACACCAATGCATACCTTGCAGGCCCGGCGAACAAGCAAGGTAGAATTTTAGCAAACAATTTGGTTCTGGGACACAAACAAACTTATAAAGGTTCAATTGCAACTGCCATAGCCAAAGTATTTGATCTCACCATTGGATCGACAGGATTGGCCGAAAAGGTTCTTAAAAAGGAAGGCATTTCTTTTGTCTCTAATATTACTCATGGAGGATCGCATGCAGGATATTATCCCGGAGCAATGCCTACAAGCATAAAAATCACTTTCGATCCAAAAAATGGAAAATTATATGGTGCTCAAATAATTGGATATGCAGGTGTAGATAAGAGAACCGATTTAATTGCAACAGTTCTTAAAAAAGGTGGAACAATTTACGATTTACAGGAAATCGAACATGCTTATGCTCCCCCCTACTCATCGGCGAAAGATCCTGTAAATCAGGCAGGATTTACTGCAGGAAATATTATTGAAGGTTTAGTGAATATTATTCATTGGGATGAATTGAACCAATTGCATGCAGCCAACAATTTTATATTAGATGTTCGTACTCCTGACGAATTTGAACTGGGTCAAATTGAAGATGCTGTAAATATTGAAGTAGATCAGATCAGAAATCGCCTGGACGAAATACCGAGAGATAAAAAAATAATTATCTATTGCGGAGTTGGTTTACGCGGCTATTTTGCTGCAAGAATATTAATGCAAAACGGGTTTTCGGACGTTTTCAATTTAAGTGGTGGTTATAAAACCTACGAACACGCAACCTGCAAACAAAGTAACGAGGATATTTTTGAATCCAGTTATGTGGCCAAAGACAGTCATATCTATAGAAAAAAAACAAGCTCCGAAGAAAAAGAAATTCAGTCTGAGAAAAAAATCATTGAGGTAGATGCTTGTGGATTACAATGTCCGGGACCAATCATCAAACTAAAAAAGGAAATTGACAAATTAGAGAACGGTGACCGATTGCTACAAAAAGTTACTGACCAGGGATTTATGAAAGATGTTGCATCATGGTGTAACATGACGGGAAATAAATTAATTTCTCTTGATTCTGATAAAGGAATTATATCTGCAGTTATCGAAAAACAGAAAAAAGATGAACAATGTTCTGTTTTAAACAATGGCATAGCCAAGAATAAAACCATGGTTATTTTTTCTGATGAATTGGATCGGGCTTTGGCATCACTCGTTATTGCCAATGGAGCTGCTGCCACTGGAAATAAAGTAACCCTCTTCTTTACTTTTTGGGGCTTGAATGTGATTAAAAAAGCAAACAAACCAAAAGTTCAAAAAGATTTGATGGGCAAGATGTTTAGCAAAATGATGGCAAACAGCGCAGATGATTTAAAACTGTCAAAAATGAACATGATGGGTTTAGGTTCTAAAATGATGAAAAAAAGAATGATGGCGAAAAAAGTAGACTCTCTTGAGGATTTACTAAAAACCGCTATGGAGAATGGTGTTGAAATGATTGCTTGTCAAATGTCAATGGATGTAATGGGAGTTGATAAGGATGAATTACTTGAAGGTGTTTCTATTGGAGGCGTAGCAACCTATCTTGAAGAAGCTGAAAAATCCAATATTAATCTATTCATATAAAACAGTAGTGTCACTGTAAAACAAAAGGGTTGTTTCAGTATGGAAACAACCCTTTTTTTGTATCCTGAGATGTAGGAATTCCAACAACAGGTTTCATTGTAAATAACAAAAGAAATTTTTTGGATTAGTATTCCTTAAACCTCACATTTTTCCAGATAAAACTTCCTAATTTACTGGACATTGCTTCTTTAATTTTGTAATTTGAATACTCAATTAACACAAAGGAAATTCTATTCCAAAACGATCCTCACCCTCTCAAATTTCAAAAGAAAATTGATTCAATATTCCCCTCAACCGAATTCAACAAATTTAGACCCAATGATGCTAATTGATTAAATTAGAAAAAACTAAGTTGGTTTCTCTCTGGAAGTAGAGAAAAACCATTAGTGGTTAGTGGTTGACTGAAATAGCAGGATTCCGTATAGTCCCTTAATTTATAGAATTCTGCTATTTCTTTCAACATTGGAGAATGAGAATACATTCAATTCAAAAAAGGCGGTAAAATCAAAATACATGATTTTACCGCCTTCTGTAATTATTTTATTTCTGGCAGAAATAAACGGCTAAACGTCTATTCATCATCCATATCATCGTCATCATCGGCAATGTTATCCACTTCCTCATCATCGTCTGACATTAAAAAATCGGAATCAGAATCGGAGTATTTATCTTCATACGATTCCTTCTTGCTATCCAGCAGATTTCCATCATCGTCAAAATCGTCATCATCTTCGATAAGTTCCTGAGCTTTACGAATTGACATACGAACCATGTAGATTTTATCCTCAGTCTCAAATGGCAAGGCACTTACTAATTCATTTTTATGATTTCTGAACTCAATCAAATTATCCATATATCCCTCAGGATAATACAATTTTATTTGTTCCTGTATCTCCTGGCTAAGCTTTTCATAGCTCTGGATTACTCTCGGTTTATTGCTGCTCTTCATACAATAATATGTTTATCGAAAAAATGGAAATATATTTGGCTTATTATTAATTACCAACCTAGTAGATATGCAAAAACCAAGGGCGCCACAATTGTAGCATCTGATTCAATAATGAATTTAGGCGTTTCAATACCTAACTTACCCCAAGTGATTTTCTCGTTCGGAACAGCGCCCGAATACGATCCGTAACTTGTCGTAGAATCAGAAATTTGACAGAAATAACTCCAAAAAGGAGTGTTTGTTCTTTCCATATCCTGATACAACATAGGAACTACACATATTGGGAAATCTCCTGATATACCACCACCAATCTGGAAAAATCCGATGCCTTGGTCTCCTGCGGTATTGGTATAATAATCAGCCAGCCAAGTCATGTATTCAATTCCAGATTTCATAGTTGACGCCTTCAATTCTCCTTTTAAGCAGTAGGACGCAAAAATATTTCCCATGGTAGAATCTTCCCAGCCAGGAACTACAATCGGAAGGTTTTTCTTTGCCGCTTCCAACATCCAGCTGTTTTTAGGATCAATTTCATAATATTGTTCCAACACTCCTGAAAGTAACAGTTTATACATAAACTCGTGTGGAAAATATCTTTCACCCTTATCTTCAGCGTCTTTCCAAATATTATAAACGTGTTTCTGTAATCTTCTAAAAGCTTCCTCTTCCGGAATACATGTATCTGTTACTCTGTTTAAACCTTTCTCCAGCAAAGCCCATTCGTCATGTGGCGTTAAGTCTCTGTAATTAGGTACTCTTTCGTAATGTGAATGAGCAACCAAATTCATGATATCTTCCTCAAGATTTGCTCCGGTACAAGTGATAATATGAACTTTATCCTGACGAATCATTTCAGCCAAAGACCGACCTAACTCAGCAGTACTCATAGCACCTCCAAGGGTAATCATCATCTTCTTCCCTTCCGCTAAATGCTTTTCGTAAGCAACGGCAGCATCTACCAAAGCAGCTGAGTTGAAATGTCTGTAATGTTCCAATATAAATTTAGTAACGGGTCCTTTAGTTTGCATGATTTTATAATTTATAGCAAAGCATTTTAATAATACTATCTGGCAATTAAAAATTTGAGATTTTCGTCTCTCTTGCAGTGCCAATTCTGCAATTTTATTTGTAATACAATTACTTCTTTACTTTTTGTATCCTAAAAGTTTAAACATCTCATCGGCAGATTGTTCGTTTCGGTAAACGTAATCGAAAAAATTGCCTTTTTCATCTCTGTCAATTATTACATGTTTTGGAGATGGAATCAAACAATGCTTAATGCCTCCATATCCGCTGATTGCATCCTGATAAGCTCCGGTATGGAAAAAACCAATATACAATGGTTCCTTTTCATCATTGGAATAACTCGGCAGCAAAACCTCTTGATTTAAATCTTCAGAATTGTAATAATCCGAGTGATCGCAGCTAATTCCGCCAATATTTACACGTTTGTATTCATTTTTCCATTTGTTGATTGGCAATAGAATAAATTTTTCGTGAATAGACCATGCATCAGGAATGGTATTCATTAAACTATTATCAATCAAATACCAAGACTCTGTGTCATTTTGTTGTTTCTGTTCCAGCACTTTAAATATGATTGCACCACTTTCTCCAACTGTATATTTACCAAATTCAGTATAGATGTTTGGCTCTGGAATTTCATCCTTAATGCAGGCATCCTTAATGTTGGAAATAATTTCATTAATCATGTATTCATATTGGTATTCGAACCCCAGATGATTACGTATTGGAAAACCACCACCTAAATTAAATGAATCAAGAGTTTCACTATCCTTTTTTAATTCGGAATAAACCTTTAATGCCTTCTGAAATTCACCCCAATAATACAAACTATCCTTAATTCCTGAATCTACAAAAAAATGAAGCATTTTAAGCTCAAACTTAGGATTATTCTTGATTCTATCGTGATAAAAATTAATGATTTCATTACTGCGAATACCCATTCTTGAAGTGTAATAGGCAGATTGAGATTCCTCATTAATAGCCATTCGCAAACCAATTTTCACTACCCGATCCTTTGCCAGTATTTCCAAACGATCCAATTCCTGTACACTATCAAAAATGATGATGCTGTTCTTGAATCCAACCTCCTGCATATCCAGAATTTTTTTCAAATATTCATCCGTTTTGTAACCATTATGAATAATAATTCTGTTGAAATCAATTTTTTTATCTCTGTAAAGATTCAAAATCAAATCAATATCAAAAGCTGAAGAAGTCTCAAGATTAACATTGTGTTTTAATGCTTCGCCAATTACATGCGCAAAGTGATTGCACTTTGTACAATAACAATACTCATAAGAACCTGCGTAATTATTTTTCTTGATTGCCTTGTTAAAAAGATTCCGGGCTTTTTTTATTTGATCTCCTATTCGGGGAAGGTAAAAGAATCTAAACGGAGTACCATGCTTTTCTATAAGATACTTCATAGAGATCCCCTGAAAAGTAAGGTAATCATCGCGTAAGTCAAAGCCTTCCTGTGGAAAATAATAGCTCTGCTCAATCAAATCAAAATAGGTGTTTTTCATTTACGTAATCATAAAATATTTTTGTTGTTATTAACTGCCTCAATTTGCAAATAAAACCATTTTTTCAAAGAAATATCCACTTCATAAAAAAAAAATCACACAAGAACTTATTTTTTTTGCATAATCTTCCGAAACCCCAACAAAATCAACCAGTTCAAGATTCTTGCCCGTTCCATAACAGTCACAAAAATCATTGTATAACTTCATTCTCTGCATCTTGATCTTCGGGTTTAGCTTTTTTAAATCCTTCAACCAACGTATAAACCAGCCCCATTACACTTATAAAGCCCAACAACTTAATGTATTGTTTAAGTATTGACTTTGATTCTACAGTCCAATCATAAGTTAGATCAGGGAAGCCATTAATAACCAAAACACTACTAACCGAGAGAAATAAAATTACTGACAGGACAACAACCACAATTGTTTTTTTATTCATTATCAACTTCTTATATTACAAATTAAAAACTCTTCTAAGTTAAGAGCCACGTTAAATATACATGGTAATATAATAAAATATCATTCCAATCAAGACTACTTCTCTTTTTCCTTTGTCTGTTTTTTTAATTGAGAAATTTCAAAAAACAAATATTGGGCAATGAATACAGAATTTCATATATTGAGATATGTAGATTTAAACTTTAACCAAATTTTACAGCACATGATAGATAAGATTAGTACTCTGGGCGGATACATCCATGAATATCAGAAGAGTGTGACTAAACCGGAAGAATTCTGGAGTCGAATTGCAGAGAGTTTTTTTTGGAGAAAAAAATGGAATAAAATATTGGACTGGAATTTTTCTGAGCCAAAAATTAATTGGTTCGTTAATGGAAAAGTGAATATTACTGAAAATATTTTTGAGCGGCATCTTTTCACCCGGGGAAATCAACCGGCAATAATTTGGGAACCTAATGAACCAAATGATGAAAATAGGGTTCTAACCTATAATGAACTGTTTAAAGAGGTAAAGAAATTTTCCAATGTTCTTCTTCAACACGGAATTAAAAAGGGCGATCGCATTGCCTTTTATATGCCTATGATTCCTGAATTAGCAATTGCCATGTTGGCATGTGCCAGAATTGGTGCGATCCACTCCATCGTATTTGCAGGATTCTCTGCGAATTCTCTCACTGACAGAATTATTGATGCTGAAGCTAAGATGGTTATAACTTCGGATGGTAGCTATCGGGGCAGTAAAATTATCCCTGTTAAGGAAATTGTAGATGAAGCAGTATCAACTTGTTCAACGGTAGAAAAGGTGATAGTGGTTCAACGAACTAATTCAGAAATTGCTTTCGACGATAAAATAGATTTATGGTGGCACGAATGCATGGCTGGTGCTGAAGAGTATCATGAAGCCGAAACAATGGATGCTGAAGACACCTTATTCATTCTGTACACTTCGGGTTCGACCGATAAACCAAAAGGAATTGTTCACACTTGTGGCGGCTACATGGTTTACACCGCTTATACGTTTAAAAATGTTTTCCAGTACAGCGATGGTGATATCTATTTTTGTTCTGCTGATATTGGTTGGATTACCGGGCACTCTTACATTGTTTACGGCCCTTTGCTAAATGGTGCTACCACAATGATGTTCGAAGGAATACCAACTTACCCTGATGCAGGCAGATATTGGGACATTGTAAGTAAATATAACATTTCGCAATTTTACACCGCCCCTACGGCCATTCGATCGTTGATGTCGAAGGGTCAGGAATATGTTGAAAACAAAGATCTCTCGTCATTAAAAGTTCTTGGAACGGTTGGAGAACCAATTAACGAAGAAGCCTGGCACTGGTATCACGATCATATTGGTAAAAACCGATGTCCTATTGTTGATACCTGGTGGCAGACTGAAACCGGTGGAATTGCAATCAGCCCGATTGCAGGAATCATACCAACAAAACCTTCCTTTGCAACTTTACCTCTGCCAGGCATTCAACCCATAATTGTTGATGCCGAAGGAAAAGAATTATCAGAAAAGAGCGTGGAAGGAAATTTGTGCATTAAATATCCCTGGCCCGGAATGCTTAGAACAATTTGGGGCGATCATGAACGATTTAAAAAAACCTATTTCAGCACTTACGAAAATCTATATTTTACGGGAGATGGTGTTAAACGTGATGAAGATGGCTACTATAGAATATTAGGGCGCGTTGATGATGTTATTAATGTATCGGGGCACCGAATGGGAACTGCCGAAGTAGAAAATGCAATTAATGAACATCCACTGGTAAACGAATCGGCTGTTGTTGGCTTCCCTCACGATATTAAAGGACAAGGCATCTATGCTTTTGTTGTTTGCGGAGAGCTGTCAACCGGTGGTGAAGAAGGGATCAAAACCAGTATCCGAAAAGGCGTTACCAAAATTATTGGCCCAATTGCAAAACCAGACCGAATACAACTTGTGAGAAGCTTACCTAAAACCCGGTCGGGCAAAATCATGCGACGCATTCTTCGAAAAATTGCTGAAGGAGACTATTCCAATTTTGGCGATATTTCTACTCTTCTTGATACCTCGGTTGTTGATGAAATAATAAAGGGAGCCTTAGAAAATGTAAACAAGTAACAGGCAGAGAGCTTATCAAAATCGATAAGCTCTCTTTTTAAATAAAAAAACGAAATTAAAATAGATAAATCAGAATCAAATGAGTAATTTATGGATTGATAAATTCAGTTCTGAAACACGATATTCTTAACACACTATTTTAGGCGTAATCAATCGATATGAAAAAACAATTTTTAGGTCTGCGAACTACTATTTACAAAACAAATGAGCTTTCAAAAGCAAAACTTTGGTACTCCAGAGCTTTTGAGACTTCTCCATATTTTGATGAGGATTTCTACGTTGGATTCAATATCGGCGGATTTGAATTAGGCCTTTTGCCTGAGACAGATTCAAACGCTTCAAAAACAGATAATGTTTTATCATACTGGGGAGTTGATGATATTAACAAAACATTTTCACATTTAATAGAAGTGGGTGCTGCAGTTCACGAACAGCCTACAAATGTAGGAGGAGAACTTTGGGTAGCAAGTGTAAAAGATCCATGGGGAAATGTTATTGGTATCATATACAATCCGGAATTTAAAGCCCAGTAATTAATGAGAATAGGAATAGCATTAGGTGGTGGCGGCGTTCGGGGCTTCGCTCATATTGGAGTATTAAAAGCACTCGAGGAAAAAGGAATTCGTCCTGATATAATTTCTGGTGTTAGTGCAGGAGCAATAGTTGGTGCCTTTATAGCCTCCGGCTATACCTATGAAAAAACGCTGAAGATTCTAAAAAACAAGAGTCTAATGGCCTACTCAAAATTGCATTATCCCAAATATGGATTATTTGGCTTGAATGGCTTAAAAGAAGACATTCAAAAACACATTAAAATCAAGGAAATTGAAAATTTAAAAATTCCGTTATTTATTACAGTATCGAATTTAAACGATGGCAGGGTTGAATATATTAAGGAAGGAGATTTAAGCACTTATCTTTTAGCATCGGCTAGTATTCCTGTACTCTTTGCTCCTGTTCTGATTGATGGCAAAATGTATTCTGATGGTGGACTATTCGACAACCTTCCCATCTCTCCCTTATTGCAAAAATGTGATGTGATTATTGCTGTAAATGTGAGCCCTGTTCATAAAATTGAAAAGTTTGACAACCTGGTTCAGGTGGCATCCCGAACTTTTCAGTTAGGAGTTCACTCAAATATTATTCGTCACAAAGAAAAATGCTCTTTATTTATAGAGCCAACCGGCTTACGTGAATATGAAATACTAAATGGAAATCACGCTCAGGAGATTTTTGAATTGGGATACAATTACACAAAAAATTTAGAAATAGCTCCATTTGAATGAATGACAAATAGAGATTGTTCCAAAATAATAATTTAATTACATTTAAGCTCCAACAAAGAAAATATTGCATTGCAAATTCAATCAAAACCACTCTCATGAATTCAAAAGCAACTCAGGCTTTAGAGGCTTTTCAATCGGGAATGAATTGTGCCCAATCGGTGCTGTTACCATATTCTACCGACTATAATTTTGACGATAATTTAGCTTACCAAATCTCAAGCGGATTTGGTGGCGGTATGGGACGACTTCAAAAAACCTGCGGTGCTGTTACCGGTGCATTTATGGTTTTGGGAATTCATAACTGCAAAAAATACAGCAATCATCAACTCCAAACAGACAACAATCGAATTTTAATTCAGGAATTTAACCGCAAATTTGTACTAGAGCACAATTCTACAAATTGTGATGAACTAATAACATGTAATCTGAATACAGAAGAAGGACAAGCTTATGCTGAAAAAAATAAAGTGAAAGAGAAGATTTGTGAAAAATGCATCATCGATGCGATCGAAATTATAGAATCACTAATAAAATAGGCACCGATAAAATACCAATAAAAAAGCAGGCTTTTAGCCTGCTTTTTTTTATATTATTTCTGAAGATTCTATTTTAAAGAGCTTCTCCAACACCTCTTTTAGCGAATCAAGTTCAGGATTAATGTCGAAGACATGAGATGGTTTCAGATAGCAAACCTCTTTTTCTCTTTTAAAACGTTCTTCTCCTCCTCCGGTTATATTCAGCATGATGCAAGCTTTTTTATTAATATTTCCTTCCTGCACATATTTAATTAAACTAGCTACAGCAACAGCAGAAGCAGGGTGAATATCATTTCCTTCAGTCTCTTCAAATATTTTGGACGCTTCCATTGCTTCATCGTTGGTCGCTTTCAAAACATCACCACCGGCATCCTTTATCGCATCAAACATTCCTCCAACAATTGAATAAGGAGGTTTGCGATTCGACAACACCTTAGCTACGATTTCTTCCACTTGCTTTCTCGCCAAATTATCGTCTAGCGGCAATATTTCTCTCGAATCTGCTTTCCATGCATCATACATTGGCAGGAATGGCGTATTCTGAGACACCATCAATTTCATTTTGTTGGAACCAAAACGGCCATCTTCAATAAAACGAAGATTAGCTTCCCATGCCGCAATTGCACCTGTTCCACTGCCAACAGCCTGAAAATAGTAATCAGGAATTTTACCAATCTCTGTTACCGCAGAAAGAACTGTAGTTCCCATTCCATCTCTTCGTGCAACATTTTTAGCTCCGCCTTCTGCAATGAAACCGTCTAACTGACAGGCCAGATTCGATAAATGAATGGCGTCAAAATAATCGCTTCCCGATTTTGTTGCAATCAATCTAACATTCTCTTTAATCGGTTCATCGAACCAAAGAGCATTAATATTATCCTCGGGAACACAAAGTAACAAAGGAATATTATTATCGGAACACACTCTTGCAAATGCACGTGCAGTATTTCCTGCAGATGCAACCACAAGGATCTGTCCTGTATCACTCAATCTGCCACTTACCGAAAAAGCCTCAGTTTCTTTGAACGAACAGGTTCTGAAATTTGCTCCCTTCTCAGGCCAGTACCCGCTAAATGTGATATATAAATTTTCTAATCCCAAATATTTAGACAACCCTTCACTTTTATATGTTGCCGGAGCAGATGATCCTTCCAATGTTCTGTGAATAGGTAACCAATCGGCAAACTTATAAATCCCCATAGAACTATCCTTAAGCTCAAGCTGCTTTTTTTGATATTTCGTTCTTATTAAACAAGCTTTTTCTTCAGCAGGAGCATCCAAAGTCCACCCTTCATCTTCAAATTTCTTTCCTGTCTGTAAAGACTCAAGAATATATTCAGTAGCTCGAAAATCTATAGCCATTCTTTTATGTTTTGATTTTGAAAGCGTAAAAATAGACATTTTGAATGGCTTGGTAAACTTTTTTCAGCTATTTAGAAACATTTCCTCTAAGTTTCCCAATCAATTTACTAAGAACAGAAAGAGGCAAGAGAATATAATTAGAGATGATATTCAACAGGTTAGTAAAAAAAAACAGAATACTCAACTCCGACCTGCAATTGATTTTATTATTAAAAAACACATTCAAACAATACTGCTTTTCATTTCACTTTTTGGAACAAAAGCTTATATTTAACAATCAGAAAATTTATATCCGAATCCTGTTTTTTCAAAAGAATTCGTTTTTATATTCTTTTGAATAAAACATCAGGTAAACACATGTTTTTATGACTATTAAATGGGGAATTTTAGGTGCAGGCAGAATTGCGAAGAAATTTGCAGAAGATTTTAAAGTTGTGAACAATGGGACAATTATTGCTGTTGCCTCAAGATCGCAAGACAGATCCACAGAATTTGCTCATGAATTTGAAATTCCGAAGGCATATTCTTCTTACGAAGAAATGGTGAAAAATTCAGATATTGATGTTGTGTACATTGCTACGCCTCACAATTTTCATTTGGAGCATGCCAGACTTTGTCTGAACAATGGAAAATCTGTTTTGTGCGAAAAACCGGTTACTGTAAACTCTGCAGAGTTTGAACTTCTTCAAAATCTGGCCAAAGAAAAGAATTTATTTTTCATGGAAGCGCTGTGGACCTATTACCTGCCGGCCATTATCGAAGCCATGAATTGGATTCGGGAAGGTAAAATAGGCGAAGTTAAACAAGTACAGGTAAGTTTTGGCTATGCTGGTAATATGGATGAAAAAATTCGTTTGGCAAATCCGGATTTGGCGGGTGGCGCTTTATTGGATATTGGAGTATATGGTATTGCAATGGCTGAATTGGTGTTTGGTGAAGAAATTGAAGACATACAGGCAATGGCTCATTTTTCTAAAACAGGAATTGATGATTACAACAGCATCCAATTAAAATATATAAGTGGCGGAATGGCACAAATTTCAAGTTCTTTGGTTTCCGAACTTAAAAATGAGGCCGTAATTTGTGGTACCAAAGGACGCATAGAAATCCCTCAATTTTGGATGGCTAAAAAAGCATTTTTAATAAGTCCTGATGAAAAATTAGAGTTTATCAATAAAGAATTGCAACTTGGGTATAATCATGAAGCTTTTGCTGTAAATGAATTGCTGAAAAAAGGAGCAGTTGAAAGTTCTGTAATACCTTTACTAAAAAGCAAAAAAATATTATCAATAATGGATCAAGTAAGAGAACAAATAGGTTTAAAATATCCATTCGAAAAGTAATTGTATGAATAAAAACGACATCATATTGGGTAAAGGTATCTTAGGAATTAAATTTGGCATGCAACCTGCCGAAGTTGAAAAAATACTTGGAAACGCAGATGATGTTGGAGAATACTCCCTTTCTCCGGATGAAGTAAGTGTCACACTTTTATACATTGACAAAGGACTTAGCTTTACATTCGAATCTATTGATCAGAACAGACTCAGCTACATTTCGGTTCTGAATGAGCAATACAGTATTTTTCAATTCATTAAGGTTGGTTTAAGTAAAAAAATGCTGCTGGCTGAACTTGAACTTTTTCAACTTGGAAAACCGGAATTTGAGGACGTTGGTTCAGAGGAATTTCCAACTCATGAATTGATATTTTTTCCAAACGAAAATCTGCATCTTTGGCTTGACAACAATCAAATTTCAGAAATTCAATTTGGCCCCTTTTTTGATGATTTTAAAACAATTGTATGGGAAGATTAATAATCTTCCTTTTTTTTGCTGATCATTTTATAGAATTAAACCGAAACTGTTTTAAGGTGAAATACTTAATTCAATATCCCGGGAATAGGTTCTATTATCCCGGTTATATTTGTTGTCCGCTAAAATATTTTTTATAAATTGCGCCCATATTAAAACAAGGAGCTACGGCTCCATCACAACTTTTATTACTTCCTAATCAAAAAAGTTTAGCCGGTTCCGGTTAACTGCAGAAAGATGGTTTTCAATTGTTAATTGATGTATTACAGATAATCACATCACGGGTTAATTGTGTTCAATTGGCTCATTTATACATAAAAGAATGAACAAACTATCTTACGAGCACGGAAGCTCGAATTTGCCTCTTTTAGGCGAAACAATTATTGAACGACTTCGCAAAACGGTTGAATTATTTGGCGATAGAGATGCCTTAATTGTTCCTTATCAAAATTACAAAGCAACATATCTTGAATTTTGGCAACAGATTGAAGAAGTAGCAAAAGGATTACTTGCATTTGGAGTTGGAAAAGGAGATCGGGTTGGAATATGGTCGCCGAACAGACACGAATGGGTAATTGTTCAATTTGCCACAGCTCGAATAGGTGCTATTTTGGTAAATGTTAATCCGGCCTATAAATCAGCAGAACTTAAATTTGCCCTTCGTCAATCAGAAATTAGTCTTTTAATTATGTCGGAAGGATTTCGAAAAACCAACTACTTCGAAATTATTCAGGAGGTAAGACAATCCTGCATTCATCTAAAACAAATTGTAATTTTAGATCGGGACTGGCATGCATTAATTGAGGCAGGCAAGAGAATTTCTACATCTCAAATAGAAGAAATAGAATCTCAGCTTCAGTTTGATGATCCGATCAATATTCAATACACTTCGGGAACAACAGGTTTTCCAAAGGGAGCAACCCTAACCCATCACAACATTTTGAACAACGGTTACTTTATTGGTGAGCGTTTGCATTACAATGAAACAGACCGGGTTTGTATTCCGGTGCCGTTTTATCACTGCTTTGGTATGGTATTGGGCAATTTGGCATGCATTACACATGGATCTGCAATGGTGATTCCAGGTGAAGCTTTCGAAGCTGAAACTGTACTAAAAACTGTTCAAGATGAGAAATGCACTTCACTTTACGGAGTGCCTTTGATGTTTATTGCTGAATTGGAACATCCTAATTTTGAAAAATACGATTTAAGCAGTTTACGTACCGGAATTATGGCAGGCGCATCTTGCCCTGAGAAAGCGATGCTTGAGGTTCAGGAAAAAATGAACATGAAAGAAGTAGCCATTTGCTATGGCATGACAGAAACCTCTCCTGTTTCAACTCAAACTTTTGTAAACGACGAACTTAGTAAACGGGTAGGAACGGTTGGCCGGGTTCATCCTCATCAGGAAATTAAGATTATTGATCCGGAAACGGGAAAGATTGTTGCACGTGGCGAAGGTGGTGAATTTTGTACCCGAGGATACTCTGTAATGCTTAAATACTGGAACAATGAAGAAGCTACCAAATCGGTTATTGATAATGCCGGATGGATGCATACAGGTGATTTGGCCAGCATGGACGAGGAGGGTTACGTTACTATAACGGGTAGAATAAAAGATCTGATTATTCGCGGCGGCGAAAATATTTCTCCATTCGAAATTGAAGAATTCTTCCATTCTCACAAAAGCATCAGCGAAGTATATGTAATTGGTGTGCCCGACTACAAATACGGCGAAGTTGTAATGGCCTGGATAAAATTTAAAGAAGGAAAATCGGCCACCGAAGAAGAACTTAGAGATTATTGCAAAGGACAAATCGCTACTTACAAAATTCCTAAGTATTTTAAATTCACAAGCGAATTTCCAACCACGGTAACCGGGAAAATCCGTAAAGTTGAAATGAGAGATATTTCGAGTAAAGAATTGGAGTTGATTGGACGATAAAATATTCCCAATTGCAAAAAAAGAAACAATCCTTATGCCTTTAATTGCATAAGGATTGTTTTTTGGAGCCTTCCCTCCTCTTTTTCAGACCTTTTAATATCATTTCCGCACAATCAAAATTCTATTTTCCCTGCAAAAAAGTTTCTTATCTCTTAATTATCACAAGCTTACAGATTTCAAAACAAAAACACAACCTAAAAGCATGTTTTATAACTACTTAGATAGAGTACTGGTCTCTTGATCTAATTGCTAGTTTTGCGATCTGAAAAATCAGAATAAATATATAAAGATGAGCAACGTAAAATTAGGTAATCCGGCTGTAGTCGGACTTGGTGGGTTTGGATTGACAACCCTTTTATTGCAGTTTCATAACATCGGATTGTGTGGATTAGGTCCTGTTGTTGCAATGGGATTTGTTTTTGGTGGACTGGCACAGCTTATGGCTGGTATGCTCGAGCACAAAAACGGCAACAATTTCGGCTTTGCAGCATTCTCCGGTTACGGTTCATTTTGGATTGGTTTAGGTGTTATCTGGCTGATGAATTTTTACGGGGTATACAAATCATCGACCACTGATGTTGGATATTACCTTGTTGCATGGACATTGTTTACTGCTATTTTATGGATAGCATCATTCTTTATTCATGCTGCAATGGCTACCACTTTTACTACATTACTTATTGGTTTCATCCTTCTGGACTTAGGGCACTTCGGATTTCCAATTTTAGATGAGGTAGCTGGATACGAATTGATTATTTGTGCATTATGCGCCTGGTACATGATGGCTGCTATCATTATTAACGACGTTGCTGGTCGTACAATTTTGAAAGTGGGTCAGCCATGGATCAAAGCGAATTAATATTCTCTTAAATTCAACTCTTTTCGAGTAGAGTTTAACTGAACTAAAAAGAGGTAAACCGAAATTTTCTCAAATCAGATCGGTTTGCCTCTTTTTCTTTTTCTTTTTCTGCAACAAATTTTTACCACAAAGAACAGCAAGAACTTCACAAAGTTTACTTCTTTCCTTTTTTTACTTTGTGGTTAAACCATGCTACTTTAATATCTCCTTGTGCAGGCTCACATCAAACTCCTTTACGTGATCTGGTTTGCCATCATTAAAAAAGTCAGTAATATATTTTTGACTGCAATGCTCATCGAAGGTTTTCTGATCGTAAAACTTCTCTACAAAAGTAATTACATGCGGATTATCGATGCTCTGATTTAGTTCGTAACGAATGCAGCCACCTTCCTGATGTGTCGGCAATAATAAAGCATGTAAATTTTTGATTAACTGATCGGCCTCGCCCTCATTCGCAATAAATCTGGCAATACAAACCAACTGAGTTTCATTTTTTCTAATTTCCATATCTGTTTTTTATGTTTTGATTCTTTCGAAATTCAAACTTAAGGAAAATTTCAGAAACGATCATCACCTCTGCCAAGGGATTGTGAGGGAATAAATTGACTGATTAAAGCGACGTGATTTTGTTCTTTAAGAAGTTGCAAAAATTGCCAATAGCGGGCTATTAAATGTTTTTGCAAGGAACTTAATGGGCAAAAGGGCAAGCTTAAAGCGTCAAGTTATTTCGAAACATTTCCTAAGAACAAAAGGCCATTGATATTGCATCAACAGCCTTTATTTTCGGGATTACCCTACAATCTTTCTAAACCCGGAAAATCAATTCCATCCATTTCCGTTCCCTTTACGGTTTCTGTATTTATTTTGATAATCATTCAAACAACCATTACCGCGTTCGGTATCCGAATTAATGATCTCATTAAAATGATCATCACTTAAAACTGTTGGCTGATAAACTACTCCATAAGTACTTAACACCCGAACAAAAGCCCGTAAATGATTTCGTGAACCTCTCTGCAAATTATCATACACCAAAAGAATATCCTCATTCTCAGTTTCAGCCATCAAATCCTCTAAATCTTTAATATCCGCTTCCTCGATGAATGCACCGGCCTTTAAGGCTTCTTCTACTGATAATTTCCCTTTTTCGCTTACTTCATCATACAAAGCCTGCAGTGTCTCATTATTGTATTCCCCCGCAATTCCGGTTGCCTGATCCTCAATTCCGAACAAATCCAACAAAGTTAATACTGCTGCAGCATGAGTTGATTCCGAACGGGTAATATTGCTGAAAATCCTTACATCATACAAATCAGCAAACAAACTGTATGTATCATGAGCCAGCAACTCTTCTTCGCGCATTAGCAGCAATCCCTCCTGCTCACTTTCAGCCGCAACTGTTGTATCTATACTCAATACCGTTTTTAAGTTCGCCGTAATGATATCGGTGTATCCATCGGCCGAAACTTCAACCAAGGGCAAATTTGCCAAAGCTTCCGTTCCTCCATCCTCACTGTCGCAGGCAAAAAAGCCAAAACTCAGTGCAAAAGCGATTAAAAATTTTGTCATTCTATTTTTCATCTGTTTATAATTTTAAGTTTTTGTCCGATGGAACTTACCATATAATCATTTCCCTGTGTATAGAAAGCTTTATACATGGACGTTTCATGATTTCTGAATTTTGTTTTCAATTTTAAAATTCCTTACCTGTTTCCACGACCTTGTCCACCTCTGCCTCTTCGACCTTGTCCACAACCATTACCACAAGCTCTTCCTCTTCTGCCTTTTTTCGCAAAAGACTGTGCATTCGAATTTTTGTTTTGCAGATATTGCTCACGCTGTTCAGTAGTAAGCACTGCACTTACTGCATTGGTATGTTTGCTCAGCTCTGTCTGCATTTTTTCTCTCACATTTGCTCTGTCGCTGTCACTTACAGCAGCCCTTCTTTCGGCACGTAAAGCGTCCATCACTTTCAAATGATCTGCTCTCAAATCATTCAATTGTTTGTTCTGTTCAACCGTTAAATTTGAAATTTGACTGCAATCATTCCTACTGCGTCTGTTTTGTGCCTGGCTATCGGCGGCAGGAATTGCAAACACGATTACCATTAGCAGTAATCCAAAGTTTTTCAATAATTTTTGTGTTTTCATGATCTCTTTTTTAATTATTTTTTTGACATACTTCTCCCGGGATGCAATACAAATCACTTCCTAAAAAGAATATTTACAATAAAACGCTATTGATTTCTACCGCCGGGACCATTGCCGTGTCCCCAGCCTCTTCTTCTGCCTTTTGGTGTTTTCGCCTCATCATCATTTTGCAGCAAACGGCTAAACAAATCGTATAGTTTGGCCTGCTGCTCTTCGTTCAATTCACTCTTCATATCCAAATAAAACTGAACGGTTGCCAATTTCAACTCCTTATGCATCTCGCCTATTTCACCGGCAATATTTTTCAGTTCCAGAGTATCGCAATTCTTGTTTCCCAATTGCTGCACCATCTCGCTTCGCAAAGCACTCAACCGATTCATAATCTGGTTTGCATCCTGATTGTAGTTCCTGTTTAATGATCGGAATATCATCTTCTCCTCTTCATTTAAGCCCAATTGATCTTTCAGAAACCTGGTTCTGAATTCATCCGGCATCTCCACCTTATTTTCTTCCACGATTCTTTCCTGCTGCATATGATACCAAAACGAGCCAATCGTTGACAAATTAACTGCCAATAAAATTAAAGCAAGCCACATCCAAATTTTATTCGCTTTATTCATGATATCCATCGTTTAAAAAGAACAATTCAATGGTTTCGTTATCTATTTCGTTAAAATAGGGATCGATTAAATTCGATTGCTGAATATTTTCAGTATCCGAAGCAAAATTTGCTCCCATAAAAATGCCCGATCCAATAGCCAGTACAAACAGGATACTCACAAATACAGGGATTAACAGTCTGGTAAAAACCGGCTGATTGGCTGTTCTTTGCTCTTCCTTAAAACGATTCATCGTTTTTGAGACAAAATATGGATTCGGCTGCAGCGATTTCTCCTTCTCGATAACACCCATAGCCGACTGAAGTAAAACCAAACGATTGGAACATGAACTGCACTCCGACAAATGATTCTCCATCTGCAGCATTTCATCCTTCAAGAGTTCCTTTTCCAGATAAAAAATTAATTTGCTATTTACCTCGTTGCATTTCATTTGTATTGTTTTTTGTATTGGACACCACTTTGAATAAAAACTTGCGCTACTTCTTAAAATTTTTATAATACCCGATGAGTTTTTTCTGCAAATTCGATTTTGCCCTAAACAGCAGCGACTCTACCGACGATTTCGAAATCTGCATCAACTCAGCAATTTCTGCATAGCTCAACTCCTCATACTTACTCAATGCAAAAGCAATTTTCTGATTTTCGGGCAAAGAATCCAATGCAGCACGAATCGCATTGGCATGATCTTTTTCTTCGAGAGCCTTATCGGGATTTACAAAACCTGCCTTCTCCTGAACCTCTTCCTTTTTTCCCTGAAAAAAATCTTCGATACAACTAAAAAACTTTCTCCTTTTATTGGCCCGAATTGCATTTAAACTGCGTGTTATTGTAATTCTATACAACCAGGTTTTCAGGCTCGACTCATTTCTAAAATCGCTTATCGAATGATAAACCTGAATAAAAACATCCTGGGCAATATCTTCAGCATCTGTCTGATTGTGAATCATCCCCATAGCCGTATTCACCACCATCGACTGATAGGTCTCTACAAGCTGGCGAAATGCTGTTTCGTTTCCGGATTTGAGTTGTTCAACTAACTCCTTTTCAATCATGGTAAAAATACTTCGATGCTGATTATGTGAATTTAAATGCTTAGACACCCATTCGCAAATAAACTTGCGTTCTTTCACCAAAAAAATTGAAATAAGTAAATCTAAAAACTTCGATAAAGCAGGTATTTATTTATCTTTTTAGTATGTTAAGCAAAATGATTTTCATAAATTAGCGCTTTTTTATTTTAAAAATAAAACTTAACTGTGGAATCAAACACCACTATAAAAATAGGGCGTATCCGAAAAGCCAAACGAGTAGGATTATAATATATAATTTAGCAAAATGGATTCACAGAAAGTGGACATGTTTATCATGACCTATGGAAAGTTTTTTGAAAGTAACCAAATTATTGGGGTAAGAGAAAGCTTAAAAAATGCCGATGAATCAAAATGGGCAATTGTTCAATCTATCTCATTTAAAGATCCAACAACAAGTTTAATCGTTTCCTTACTTGGCGGCCCCTTTGGCATCGATCGTTTCTTTTTAGGCGATACAGGATTGGGAATTGGCAAATTGGTAACATGTGGTGGCTTTGGAATCTGGACTCTTATCGATTGGTTTCTGATTATGGGCGCAGCAAAAGAAAAAAACATGTCGAAACTTATGCAGGCACTGGCTTAATGGCAGGAAGCAGGAATCGGCTTTATATGCTGCTGATTGGAGCATGTTTAGTGGGGTATCTATGGTTATTTATCAACCTAAATAAAGAAACTTCAATATTTCCGAATGAAGTAAATGTTTGTTTGTTTAAAAAAATAAGCACAATTCCCTGTCCTTCCTGCGGCTCTACAAGGTCTGTTTTATCTTTGCTTCATGGCAGGATAGAACAGGCTTTTCTTTTAAATCCTATAGGCCTTCTTCTATTTTTAATAATGACGGTAAGTCCGATTTGGATCTGTATTGATTTTCTGTTTAAAAAGGATAGCTTTTTTATTTTTTACAACAAAGCAGAGCACATCCTAAAACAAAAAACCATTGCCATACCTCTTATCGTGTTGGTTCTCTTGAATTGGATTTGGAACATTTATAAAGACATATGATATCAACTGGTAAGTTTGCTTACGAACCAAAAGATGATGAAGCTGAAAAAGCTTCGAACAGCTATGTGATGTCGCTTGCTGCGCTGACAGCAGGATTACCTCTCCCTATAATAAATTTGATTGCAACTTTCTTTTTTTTTATCGCCAATAGAAAAGGAAGCTACTTTGTTCGCTGGCACTGCACACAGGCATTGTTATCGCAATTCTCTTTGCTATTCATAAACAGCTTTGGCTTTTGGTGGACCACAGCAATCCTGTTCGATTCCGAACCCATTACAAACAGATACTTTTCCTATCTGATTACTGCTTTTATTTTCAATCTGGCCGAATTTATAACAACAATATATACAGCAGTGCACACACGAAAAGGAATTCATGTATCGTGGTGGTTCTATGGCCGCTTAACCGATCTACTTTGTCATCCGAAAACAGAAATACCCAAGAAATTATTTTAACCAAGCTTATTTCAGATTGAAAATATGAAGATCTTATTATTTCAGGCTATTATATCCATCAGTTTATTCTTTGGAATTTGGGGTTTACTTACTAACGTTAATTGGATTTCTATTTTTCAGATGGAACGAATTCAAGAAAATACGGAAGAAAAACCGGGAGAGCTCTACTGGAAGCTTTTTAATGAATATGAGGGAGTGATAAAAAACATTGAAGTTCTCGCTCCTCTGGATAGTATTCTTTCCAAAATTTGTACTTCTAATAACATTGACAGGACGCAAATTAAAGTCCACATTATTGAGAGTGACGAAATATCTACCAAGAATCAAAATCCAGGAATATCTGAAAAAGATGCAATGGAAAATCAGGAATTAAATTGAAACTGTAATACAGAAGCAGAAGAAAGAATCTTTGACAGTAAAGAAAACAGAAAGAAGATTTGAATAATTTTGTGCAAACGCAGATCAATTAAAAAACAATACGACTATTAAAAATTAAGTAATAATCTGTCAAGCTATTTCAGGAGAAGACACTTTCCCTTGCCCAAAAGTGCTTCCCGAGGCTAAAAAGTGCTTTCCCCTGCCAAAAAGTAAGTTCCCGATACTTAAAAGTGAATTCCCAATGCTAAAAAGCGACAATTTGTCGGAAAAAGCGTACTCCCGATCGTAAAAAGTGAATTCCTTATGTACAAAAGTGCTTTCCCTGTCCTAAAAAGCTTTCTCCCAATGGTAAAAAGTTCCTTCCCTGAATAAAAAAGTAAATTTTTAGTTTAAAAAATGAATTCCTAATCATAAAAAGTAAAATACCCTGACACATTGGTTTTTTTACAGCCTACCAATCCATTTCCAGCCTTATTAACATATCCACCTTGGCATTAAAACATAATTTTAGCTTCTTATGTTTTTGTTTTTTGAAATATTATACTTACTTTCAATATCGATTTAAAAAAAACATATAGATAAACAGAATAATTGACCCTGAAAAAGACATTATCATGCCAAAAAGTTTACAAAAATCATTAGAAGAATGTAGAATACTCGTATATGGTTTATCGGGTAACGAAGCTATTAAAACACGAATTGCAGCGATTTATCCGGAAGATCGAATTTTGACTGGAGTAAAGCTTTACGAAAATGCCAAATCGGCTTTCGAAAGCCAATCGACAGAAAAAATTGAATCGACAGAAGCAAATCGTGAATTTAAAATTGTTTACGACAAGATATACGGGCAATTGGTGAAGATCCGTAAAGCCAGTCGTTACTTCTTCAAGAATAATGCTGAACTAAGCACTCTTCTTCGTTTAAACAAGGAAATACCCGGCAATTATGCTGACTGGAAAAACCTATGTGAGGAAACTACAAATGCAGTTCTTCAGCACATTGTAATTCAGGATAAATTAGCATTGGTTGAGTTAGGCTCTGAAGAAATTACTGAAATGGTACAGCAATTGGAAAAAATTGATGAGTTAAAAATAAAAGCGCAAAAAGAGGATGGTGAAGCTCAGGTTGCCACGGTTCGAAAACAAGAAACCTTTAACAAATTAATGGCATACTGCAACGATTTACGCGCCTGTCTGGATCTGTTTTACGAAAGGTCGGAACGCCAAACCTTGGAACAGCTTGGAATATTGGTTAAATAGAGACTACTACCACATATATATTTTGAAATGTACCCCCAATTGCTTTACAGCGGTTGGGGTTTTTCGCAATAAAAAAGACGCGGTAAAAACCGCGTCTTTCTGATATCTCATTGATTCGGTTTTCCCGAACATGAACTGTGGAGCAATAGCTAAAATTTAGATTCGCAGCATCTTTTTATGATTGCAAGAGTTGTAGAATCTTTATCATACACTCCATACCATCCCTGCAGTTCGTGAGGAGGATCTCCTAAATAAGTATCGCCTTTTTCCCAGAATTCTCCCGGATGTGGTGGTCTTCCTTCTCCTGAATAGGACCAAAAATTTACACCTCTCACCATTCCATTGTTCTTTATGGATTCATCTACTTTGCTGAAAATAAATTCGAAAAAACGATCGCGGCAATTGGTTGTTGTGTCGGGAGAAAATGATGAACCATCGCGGGCAATTCCAAATTCTTCGAGCACTATTGGCTTTTGAAGCTTTTTAGCTGCATCTACATGAACATCCCAATAAGAATTTACCTTTTGAAGCATTTCAGTGTATACCGAATCGCTTTGTTCGGGACTATACCAGCCCCAGTTTTGTGCCCAGATATGCATGGTTATGTAATCGATATTCGAATCGTCGTTATCAATTAAAACATTAACACCGGAAACCAAATCGGCCGTATTTCCTTCGGTACCCAAACATACTAAATGATTTGAATCAAGACTTTTGATATAGCCTGAAGTGGCACGCGTCCATTTCTGCAGTTGCTTAGGCACATCGTAACCACGTGGTTCGTTCGCCAATTGCCAGGCCATAATCACAGCATCATCTTTATAGGCTTTTCCGGTAATCGAATTAATTCTGCCAATAATGGTTTTAATATGATTCTTCATCATCTCCTGCGCCGAATCGTTGCTAAAAAACTGTTTGGAATAGTCGGTGAACTGCTGCCACGAAGTTGGGGGCTCCTGAGGATAGGGAACTTCACCCATACCTGCCCAACGCAGATACTGAGGAAATCCCCCACTCCAGGTCCAGAAATTACCAAGCACCATAACCGCTTTCATCTCTCTTTTTCCCATTTCGGCAAGCAGGAAATCCAATCCTTGCCATATATCATTGTTGTACACTCCCGGAGCCGTTTGCAAGGCTGGATGGATACAGTAGCGCATAGCAGAGTCCGCTTCACTTGCAGCCAATATCCGCAAATTGGTAATCCCTAATTCCTGCATCTCATCCAATTCCCTTACTAATCGCTGCTGATCGCCCGATTGAGGCGCTCCCAGATTCATTCCCTGCCAATAATTGGCTCCTTTAAAGCTATATTCCTTTCCGTTTAGTGTGAATCCATTGTTAGCCACTTTAACAAAGTTGGCTTCATTTTTTTGCTGACAAGCAGAAAAAACAATGAGTATGCCGGCTAATAAAAAGAGTAGAGTCTTGTTCATAGTTTTTATAAGTTTATGCACCAATATTTTTTAGGTGCTGTAGTTTTTCTTACTCGGAAATTTGCTGCAAATGCCTTATTTGCAAATCGCTTTGCTGCGGCACATCATTTCCTGTCAATTCTATTGTTCGTTTTTCGCCCGGCAGCAAATCAAAGTAATTATCGGAACATCTGATATCTGAATCCTTAAAATTCAGGTACAAATCGCGAACTAATTTATCGGCTGAAACTTGAATAAAGTGCCTGTCTTCTTTTTCAATCAATTGTACGTCAATCTTAGCTTCGGGCAAAAGCATATCTTTTGGTTTGGCAAAATAGTACTTGCCGTCAGCCAGGAGCTGATTCCCTTCTCTTACTTCCATTTGCAGCACAACCGAATTTTTATCGAATTTACCAAGTAGATCAGCAAGACTGCTTGTGAAAAGTACCGAACTGGTATTGGCTTCCAAATCAACAAAAAGCTCTTTCTCAAACAATTGTTCTCCTTTAAAACTGATCAGATTCAGACTCAAACCCCCCTTCTTCCCAACCAATAAATCTGAAACACCATAAATAGCCAGAGTATCATTTTTTGCAAAAGCAGACAGCAAAACGGGTTGATATGCTTTTCGAACCATGTAATGCATGGCTTTCCATTTGTGGTAATAATCGGTACTGCTCCAACTGGCAACCGGCCAGCAATCGTTAATCTGCCAGTAAAGAGTTCCCATGCAATAAGGTCTGGCCCGTCGGTGTGCTTCAACCGCGGTTTTTATTCCCCTTGCCTGCAATACCTGACTCATGTATAGAAATTTCTCAAAATCAGTGGGTACTTTGTAATCCCAACCCATGTATTCTTTAATGCGCAAATTACCTATTCCGCTTCGCTGATGAGAAGCCATCACTTCTGATTCGATGTTGTAATCTTCGGGTAAGGTGTACTTTTTCACCGTTTCGAAATCGGGGAAAGATTGAAAACCGTATTCGCTCATAAAACGAGCTTTGTATTTGTCAAAATCCTCGAACGGATGCAATCCGTGCCACACGCCCCAATAGTGCATATCTCCGCTCCTGCTATCGTAATCAGCATGCTTTTCGGGTTCGAATCCTGCCTGAGGCGACGATGGCCAATAGTCATCTCCATCGGTATATTCCGCAACTGCATCCGGTAAAATGTCATGGAAAATATCCATGTATGCCTTTTGAATTTCTTCGCGTTGTTCCTCGTTATATAGTTCTTTCCAACCCCAACCCGATTTGGAAAAATAACTCCAGGCAGTATTTATTTCGTTGTTCCCGCACCAAAGGGCAATGGATGGATGGTTGCGCAAACGCACAATATTGTCTTTGGCTTCCTGTTTCACATTTTCTAAAAATTCCTCGTTGCCCGGATACATGGAGCAGGCAAACATGAAATCCTGCCAAACCATAATGCCGTTTTTATCGCACAGATCATAGAAAATATCGTTCTCGTATGTGCCGCCTCCCCAAACACGAAGCATGTTCATGTTGGCATCTTTTGCATCGGCAATTACTTTTTCGTAATCGGCTTTGCTAACCCGCGGCAAAAAATTATCATTGGGAATGTAATTTGCTCCTTTTGTAAAAACAGCAACTCCATTCAGTTCAAAATAGAACGACTCCCCTGCCTCATCTTTTTCCCGAACCAGTTTCAGACTTCTTAATCCTGTATTTACAACATATTTAGCCATTACAGAATTGTCCTTTACCAATTGAGCTTCGAATTTGTACCTATTCGGCTCACCCAATCCGTTCGACCACCACAATTTTGGGTTTTCGATATTGAATGGAACAGAAATCAAATTGCTTCCTTCTTCAATTTCAACCTGCTTATTCAGCAATTCCTTACCTGTAGATTGATCTTTTACGATTACTTTTCCTGTAAAAGCTTCGTTTGCTTCCACTGCAAAATCAGCAGTCAGTTTTGCCTGCTCTTTCTTTACCGATTTTTGCTGAATGAACACATCTTTAATACGAACTTCATTCCAGGCTTTAAGCTCAATTGGCCGCCAAATACCGGAGGTCACAAAACGCGGTCCCCAATCCCAGCCATAATGATAACCGGCTTTGCGTGTAAAAACCGACACTTTTTTGTCGCCCAACCCGCCATTCTCCGATTGATCATTGCTTGCTGGGAATGTATAGGCTGATGCGTTCAATAATTCCAATCCTTTTTTAACAGGAGAATGAAAATAGATGTGCAGTTGATTCTCGCCTGCTTTTGCCAGCTTTTTGATATCTATTTCCCATTCCCGAAACATATTATCTGCTTTCAACACCAACGAACCGTTAACATACACATCGGCATAGGTATCCAATCCTTTAAAACCGAGATGCAGATTTTGCCTGCTGATTTCCTTTTCGGATAATTGAAAAGAACTGCTGTATTCCCAATCCTCTTTATCAATCCATTGCTGATTTTTCTCGTTTGTACGATAAAACGGATCTTCAATCTGATTATTTGCCAGCAAATCGGTATGAATGGTTCCGGGTACTGCCGCGTTTCCTGCAAGCTCACCATTTACCTGATGATAAGTCCAGTTGGAGTTTAATTCCCTTGTTTCCATGTTTTTAATTTCATTGGGTTGACATGCATTAAATAGTCCTGTAAAAAATAGTAATGCCATTAAATTCAACCTGTAATTGTTCATGAGATTGTTGTGGTTTTGACAAAGTTTGTTTTGATATAAATCTATTAGTTCATCCGAATCTACAATTTCGCTTCAAAAGGACCCGCAGGCAATTTGGCAGAATTGATTAAGTTACAATCGGGATTGGAACTCCATGCGTAACGCACCGAAACAGGTTCTGCCACCTGATCCGAACTTAGAATGATTGTATTCTTATCGATTTTAGCCTTTGCCCAATGGTAAACTCCATCTTTTCCGGCAATGGCAAAACCTGTTACTTCCCTGTTATCCGAAACTGTGAGCCCTTTGTAACAATGATCAAATTCTACAACAAGAGAAGAGTTTTTAGCAAGCATCGCTTTATAAGTGGGACCGCAATAAGGGATATTCCCGCCATAAACTTTGTTTCGAGCCCACAAAGCCAAACGTTTTCCAACATCCTGTTTGTTGCCCGGGTGAATGTTTTTAGCATCTCCTATATCAACAGCTACGGCCATTCCTGTATTTGGTAATTTAAGGGTTAACCGCTGCGCCTCGCGAAGTTCGGCCCAACTATCGTTCACGGGTTCTGTATTTCGCTTCAGATAAGAAGCGAGCTGCACGAAAATAAACGGAAAATCTTCTCCTCCCCATTTGCTTCTCCAGTCGTTAATCATAGCAGGAAATAATACTTCGTACTGCTTTGCTCTGCCGGCATTGCTTTCTCCCTGATACCAAATTACACCACGAAAACTGTATGGAATTAAAGGATTAATCATGGCATTAAACAATACTGTTGGTTGATTGGGATCGTTTATTTCTATTGGAATTGTTTTGATGTCTTTTAAATTATATCCGACTTTGCATTTCCAGTTTTTAGCCAATTCCATTCTAAATCCATCTTCTGATGTTAAAGCAAAATGAAAAGCTTCTCCCATAAAACCTCCGGCACCACGATAGTCGGATAAACGAATTGCAATTACATTTTTACCGGGTTTTACCAGATTTGAGGCCAGCTTGTATTGTCTGGGAACATCCCATTCGGTGCTCTCTCCCACTTTTATACCATTAAACCATGTTTCATCAGCATCGTCAGGCGCGGCAATGTGCAAAGTCATTTCTTTATTTGCAATTTCATCAGAAATGCTGATGGTTTTTCTGAACCAAATACTTCCGTCAACAGATCCAATTTTAGTGCTTTCTACCATACCCGGCAGATTCATTGGCATCCAATCTGCATCATTCAAATCAACCGAAGCAAAAATGGTATCCTTACCATTAATTCCTTTGTCGGCCTCGCCTGTTTCCTGAATAAAAGCGGCAAGGTCTTTTTTGTATTTTAGTTCCAACTCTTCTTTGGATGCTGGATTTTTTTCAATTTGAAGTACTTTCTCCCGAAAATCAGCTATGCTTTTTAATGTTGAAGCACTCGTCCAGGCTTCGGCCACAGTACCTCCCCACGCAGACTGAATCAATCCAATAGGCATATTTAAATTTTCAAGTAAATCGCGACCAAAAAAGTAAGCAACTGCCGAAAATTCTTTACAGCTCTCGGGAGTGCATGTTTTCCATCCTTTCGATTCTATTTCTGTTTCAGGTTGAAAAGATGTGTTTCGGTCAACCATAAAAAGGTGGAGGTTTGGAAGATCGGCATTGGCAACCTCCTCTTCAGCATTGTTAACATGAGCCCAATTGCCTAAAAGAGGCATTTCCATATTCGATTGACCGGAACAGATCCAAACTTCGCCCACATAAACATCTTTAATTTCCAATGTTTCATTTTTGGTTTTCACCGTCAGGTTATTCGGACCACCATAAACTTCAGAATCAAGTTCAATTTTCCATTTTCCATTTTCATCTGAGACTGCTTGTTTATGCTGATCTCTGAAGAGAACAGTAATTTTTTCGTTAGCCGGAGCTTCACCAAATACGGAAACAGGCTTATCGCGCTGAAGAACCATACCATCACCAAATAGCGGAGACAGACTTATTTCCTGAGCAAAACAGTTCGCGCCTGAAAATATTAGTGTGAACAAAAAAATGACATATTTATAGCGTTTCATATGTTTATTATTTGTTTTTATTTGCCATATAGCCTGTCCCGAACTTGTTTCGGGAGAACTTACCACGCCGGGAATAATCATCTCCCTGTGTGTAGAAAGCTTTATACATGGACGTTTCATATGTTTTTTAAATTTTATTATGAATTCAAAACCATGAACAAATTCCTTGAATCCATACTATTTCTATTTACTGATGGCGTCATCTACAATTTCAGCCATTCGTTTGTATCCAATTTTATTCGGATGAATTTTGTCCGGAAACAAATCTTCATTATTGTACATCGCAGAATGCAAATCAATCAATTTAACATCTCTTTGGGTTAAAATGGAATCGACAACAGGAAGAACGCCATTTACAATAACTGAATCACGAATTCCCCAAACCTGAGCAAATGCACGCGGTGGATAACAAACAAAAATCTGCATTTTCGGATTGGTGGTTTTTAGAGTATCAATCATACTCAAATAATTGGAATAGAATTCATTGCCATATTGATCCCAATTCTGAGGCTTTGAATCATTGGTTCCCAATAAAATTACTGCAACATCTGCCTTGTACTGAAGAGCTTCGGTAAATGCACTTTCTTTCCAAAGTGGATAATCTCCTTTTTTCAACATGGTTCTGCCTCCAACACCAAAGTTTCTCACCTCTTTGTTTTCACCCAACATTGCGTTCATCTGATTTGGATAAGAATCCTGATTATCTCTTCCAAATCCTTGTGTAATACTATCGCCAATACATGCAATTTTAACAACCCGCTCCTGACAGCCAAACAAACAGAAGCAACTTAGAAGACTTACAATTAGAAATTTTCTCATTTTATCTTATTTAAATTAATTTATATCAAAAATATAAATCCATTTGGGCTTACCAACACATTAGTTTTCTAAGTTCTATTTCCAATTCGTCAGCAATCAAAGCATGATCATCAATATTGGGATGAGTACCACAACCTCTGATGTACCTTTTTTTAAAGAAATATTTACTCACTTTGTTATCTCCTTCACTCTTTCTTCTTTCTACTACGCTGTTGATGTATTTTTTCAGCACATCATTTAAAGTTTTATCGCCCATTGGACTTGTTAAACATACAATTTGTGTTTCCGGATAATAAGTTCTAATCAGCTTTATAAAATTTACGTAGGCATTACAAAACAAGGTAGAATCCTGAATCCCATCATTCTGACCCAGGCAAATGGTCAGCACATCTGGAATGTATTTGTCAAAATCCCAATTTTTGCCATCAATACCCAAACTTGTCCGGTGAAATACTTCAGGTATTTCCGTTGATGATCCGCAACAACTATGAACCAGTCCAATTCCCGAAACAGAAGTCAAATGCCATTGTGCATTTAATCTTCTGGCCGTTCTCAAACCATAAGCCATATACGCATTGTGTTGATCGTACCATTCTGAAGTGCCGCATTTTTTATAGGATTCGTCACTACCCATACCGCATGTAATTGAATTTCCGATGCACTCAATCTTTCTTTCGGAAGATAATTTGCCGGGCATAATCGCTGCACAGTGAATCTCTTTTATTTTTATGTATCCGATACCAGCTTCGGTATCCTTGCAGATTAAAACCGTATGTTCGCCGGAATCTAAATTTGTCGGAAGAGAGATTGTATCCAACTTTCCACTAAGTCTGATGCGGTTCTCAATTGAATTATCAATTACCAATTCTATAAAATTATGATTTCCCCATAGGTTTTCATCCTCAATAATAAACCAGCAGGAATTCCCCTTAAAACGAAACCGGAGATAAGCCCCAGGAGCCCACACCTTTGGGCATTGACCGCTAAAGTCCCAGCGACCTATGTATTCTATATTTTCATTCGAAAGATTCACTGATGCTAAATCAGATTCGCAATTCTGATTTTGAGAAGCAGCAGACGAAATAAAATTAGAATTCCCATTTTGTCCCAATGCTGAAAAATGCATGCCTATTACCAATCCTAATATGTATAAATATTTTGTCCTCATTACTATTCTCTAATTTACTTCAACAAGATGTTTTTAACTGCTTTCAATTCCATAGGTGTCTTTTCCTGTAAAAGACACTTCAACTTATATTATTGACGCTTTTCAGCCAATTCGGAAATTACCTGTTTCATATATTTATCGCTCAATTTATACAGCAATAAAAACAGAGCAGAAAGCGCGGCACCAATGGCTGGATAAATACTAATCATCAAGCGAATTCCTTTTAATGATTCGAAAGATTGTTCAGCATTGGCCTCGAAACCATAAGCGGCCAACAGCCAACCTGTAACGGCACCTCCAAGTGTCCATCCCATTTTTTGCGACATTGAGGAAGATGAAAACACCAATCCAGTAGCACGTCGTCCGGTTTTCCATTCCGAATAATCGGCAATATCAGCATACATCGACCAGATTAACGGCAATACAATTCCTGCGGTAATTCCGATAAAGATATTGAGTAGGAAGATCAGACCAATTTGTTCTGGTTGCAGCCAATATAGGGCAATACTGAAGAATGATGCCAAAACCATTGCTCCAATAAAGGTTTTCTTCTTTCCTATTCTTGCTGAAACGGGTTTCGCCAGCAAAACTCCTATCATATTTGTTACCAACCAAATGGTCATATATGCACCCGCCAGCTTATCCCACTTCATTTCTCCAAGTAAAGGAATGGTTTGATCTTTGATAAAATACTTGAAATAATACATGATACTTCCATCGCGAAGAGAATTGAAGATCAGCACAGCAATACCGGCGCCAAGCATAATAAACCACTGTGCATTTTTCCCCAAATCTTTTACATCTTTCCAAATCGAATTTTTCACTTCCAATGGCTTTACTCTCTCTTTTGTCCACAAATAGGTCATGATGAAAAAGAAAGCTGCAACAACAGCATAAATTGCAACAGAATATTGATAGCTACCCGCTTCACTTGAACCTATTTCCCTAAAAAAATCCAATAAATATGGAATGGAAGCAGTCATGAAGATTCCGCCGGAATAGGCACCAATAAATCTGAAGGAAGCCAAAGATGTTCTTTCATCCGAATTATCAGTCATTACTCCCATTAAGGAAGAATAAGGAACATTAATTGCCGTGTACACCATCATCATTAAGGTGTAAGTTACATAGGCGTATATCAATTTCCCTGACGGACCAAATTCCGGAGTGGAAAAGGTTAAAACCCCAATAATTCCAAACGGAATGGCAACCCATAAAAGGTAGGGTCTGAATTTTCCTTTCGAAGTACTGGTTCTATCTGCAACAATTCCCATAATCGGGTCATTCAATCCATCCCACAAACGAGTCAACAACAACATTGTACCCACTGATGCAGGAGATAACTCAACCACATCAGTATAAAAAATCATGAGAAACATGGAGAAGATCTTCCAAAACATAGAAGATGCAAAATCGCCAAAACTATATCCAATTTTTTCTTTTAAACAGATTTTCTGATCCATTCTATTCGCTTTTAGTGGAGCTGCGTATAAATACTCCAGATAGGTTCTTACTTGCAAAAGCCATTCAACACAGCTTCCCGTTTGCTGGTTTTATTATTTCTGAGGACTAAGTTTTAGCAGTAAAACATCATGCCCTTTAATTTTTGATTCAAGATTTTTATTGGTTAACCCGATATTTTTGGATGCATACAGATCATACATGGAGTAATTTTTGTATTTCTTTTCCAATTGTTTGTGAGTTAGCTGATCGTTTATTGGATGTTTCCACCAATCATAAGAAAGTTGTAATTCCTCTTTGCTCATGTTAACAAAAGCCACAGCCCATTCTTCATTGGCGAGAGGTTTTACCCATATTTCCAAATCAGGACTTTTCAGATGGCAATAAGCTTGAATTCCCAAAACATCCTGATTAACAGCTATAACATTTTTGTTTTCGATTGTTTTCAAAGTTTCACCAGACATAGTACGAAGGTCGTTTCCTAAAATCAGAGGTGAGGTTAACAAACTCCACATGGCAAAATGTACACGATCTTCCGAATCGGTCATGCCATTCCCCACCTCCATCATATCCAAATCGTTCCAATGCCCCGGGCCTGCATATTTCCGGAGATCTTTACGAAGATTAATAATTGGCCAGATTCCTCGCGATGACCAGTTTCCATGACCGACTTCACAATCCCAGCAATTGGTAATATCGCCGGTAACGCGCCATAAATGTCCCATTTCTTCGCCCCATTTCCATGGCTCGTTATCTCCCCATTCGCAAATACTGAAAACAATTGGACGGCCTGCTGCATACAAGGCATCCCGCATGGTTTGGTATGCTCCTTTTGCATTTATGTTCTCGGTATTGCACCAGTCGTATTTCAAAAAATCCACTCCCCATTCTGCATAAAGTTTGGCATCCTGATATTCAAAACCACGGCTACCAGGATAGCCAGCACAGGTTTGATTTCCGGCACATTCGTACAAACCAAATTTTAAACCTTTTGAATGCACATAATCAACAATGGATTTTATTCCTCCAGGAAATTTCTTTGGATCCGGAACGAGATTATTATTTTCATCTCTTTCCTTAGCCATCCAGCCGTCATCCAATACAATATATTCGTATCCAACATCTTTTAATCCTAATTCAACAAAAGCATCAGCGGTTTGCATCACCAACTGCTCATTTATATCTGTACCAAAAGTATTCCAGCTATTCCAACCCATGGGAGGAGTTAAGGCCAATTTTTTTGCTTTCTGAGCATTCGCGCAAATGCTGAACGCAATCATTATTAGTAATAGAAACGATTTTCTCATTCTGATTATTCTTTTAGTCTGCTATAACTTTCAATTAGTGCTCTGGTATTATGGTACGGGCATTTCCAAAATCCTACTTTGCAATCACCGGCTACAGGTTTTCCTGATGCATCAACCCGCCAAAACCATTCTCCACCCTTACCATCTTTAATATTGGCTTTAACAAATGTCCATATTTGAATGGCTCTGTCTAAATACTTTTTATTTTCTGTTATTTTGTAAGTATCCACCAAGCCTATAATCGCCTCGGCTTGAACCCACCAGTGCTTATCTTTATCAATAACCCCATCAATTTTCTCGTAAAAAACACTGCCATCACGATCCATTCCGTCATGAATAACTTTATCGGTTACCTGAACGGCTATTGTTTCCATTTTCTCAATCCATTTCTCATCATGAATCACTCTTGCCGCATCACTAAGCAACCATGCTGATTCAATATCATGTCCAAATGATATTTCATTGGATTTTACTGTCCAATCCATATCAAAAAACAATTGAAACTGAAAAGTTTGTTGATTAAGAATCCGATCGTAAAATATCGACAACAAATCTTTAATACTGTTCTTCACTTCAGCATTATTCCAAACCCGATAAAGATTGGTATAGGGTTCAATAATATGAAGATTTGTATTCATTGACTTTGGCTCATTTGCATCTTTTTCACTCAAGCGCATATCATCCAACATCTGCCAGTCTCTGCCCAAAGCCTCAATATAACCACCAAATTCATTGTCTTTGTATTTATTTTCCAGCAAATGAAAAAGATTTATTGCCTGTTTAAGACTGTTTTCGTCATTGGAAGCTTTATAATATTCCGAAAAAGCATAAATACCAAATCCTTGCGCATAGGCTTGTTTTCTGTCATTCACAACCTCTCCTGCTGCATCAACAGCCCAAAACAAACCACCATTCTCATGATCCAAAAAACAGGCAAGAATATAATCAAAAGCCCGCTTGGCTATTTCAAGATATCTCTCATTTTTACTATGGTTATATGCGGATGAAAATGTCCATAAAATTCTTGTGTTTAGTACAACTCCCTTTGCAATCCCATTATTGACTTCACTGGTATTGGAAATCTCACTATAAAAACCACCATTATATTTATCAATTGTACTTTCTGCCCAATAATCAAGTATATCGAACCATTCTTGTTTAATCTCACATAGGAATTGCTCCAGTGAATTATTTTTTTCTCTCATCATCAATCTATTAATCCGTTTGGGGATTCACATTAAAATAAAACATCCTTTAAACATTCTACTTTAAATCAGGCATTTGATCTCGTGTAATCACATAAGTATTGCTAAAAGCATTCGTCCACCAAGCAGCATTGGCATGTTCATGATCGGTACCCGCAAAATCTGATTCATTTGTATCATTTGTTCTTTCGTAATCGTACCAAGGCATAAAATAAGACCATTTAGCTCCGGCATTCCATTGTTCAGAAACATCAGCCGTGTTGCCACATTCACTTAGAGTGATCATTTTAGTAGGATAAGTTTGCTGAATTGTATTGAATTCATCAGCAATAGAAGCCGCTTCAGCATTATTATAAATGTCTCTTCCCACAATATCAACATAGTTGTCACCAGGATAGAAGGCGTTGTCTTTTGTTTGTGTAGTCCACACCCATATCAAATTATTTAGTCCTTGAGCTTTAAAATAATCGAACATAAAAACCCAAAGTTCTTTGTAGGTATCTGCACCGTCAGTACCCCACCAAAACCAAGCTTCACCATTCGTATATTCATATGTATTACCTGCAGCTTCGTGCAATGGCCGCCAAATAACAGGGATGTTTTTAGCCTGAAGCAACTTTAAGTATCCAACTATTTCTTCTAAATCAGCTTTGGCAGCCGTATTTTCCCAGGTGCCATCTATTGTAACATTTGAAGCCTTAAAAGTTGTTTCTTCCGGTTTATAAGTATAATCTGCAGAACCTTGGTAGGTAGGAACAATCCAGTGCCATCCAGCACTTATGATCCCATTGTTGTTCCACCAATCCTCAACAACAGAAATGTCAGAATAATCAACCCAATCGGCAGGAGAATAAGGCAAATGAACGTAATCAAAAGTTGCAATTGCAGGATATTTCCCTGTATGCTGTTTCACCCATTCGGCCTCGTTGATGTTCCAGTTCACATTGGCCATTGCAGAGGAAATTATTTTTTCCCCATAGTTCTCCTTTAAAAAGGAATACAGATTTGTGGCTTCCGGGGAAGGATTATCAACAGCAAGCTTATTTGTAATATCTACAGCCTGGCCTGCAGCAGTTGTAAAACTTATTGAAATTTGGGCTGAATTTACTGCCCCGTTTACTACTTTTAAAGCCAAGGCATCAATGAGCAGGGTATATTCTGTTTCAGGCTGAAGAGTTGAAAAAGTTACCGTTAAAACATTTTCTTCAGCAGTTACAGTGCTTACAACATTATTATTTAAGTGAAATTTGGATTCTGAAACAACAATAAGGTTGCTTTCGAACACTAATTGCATAGCGGTTGTTTTTGTATCTACCTCTGCAGCTCCATCTGCAGGAATTGAACTTACCAAATGTGGAGGTTCAAGTACATCAGGCTCATCCGGGCTGCTTTCTGCACCGCACGAAAAAATAAAAAGTACAGATAAAGCAAGCAACATACTTTTCACTACTTGATTATATAAGAATCTTTTTTGCAGCATTATTGTTTATTTTAACCTTATTGCCAATTTTCTCTTTCGAGAAAAAGGCAATAAGGTTTATTGAAAAAATAAATTCAAAATTGTGTTATAATTTAATTATGACCTGATAGAAACCTCGGTCGCAGTATAATCATGGCCACTAATTATCAATCCTCCCGATTGTAATGATGTTAAAATATCAGCAGTAATGGTTAATTCAAAATCTCCCGTTATGTCGAAGTAATCCGTTCCGGCAGCTATTTCTGTCCATGAGCCATTTTTAAACGAACCTTGCGCCCCAGTCTGAACATCTGAGGATTTTACGTGAATTACATCGCCCACATTAGCAGAAGCAAAGAGATCTGCGGATAATTGAATATTCCCAGACCAATCACCAGGCATAACTTGTGAGCCTGTCCATATTGTTTCAGAAGCAGAAGCCTCGAAAGTAATAACAGTCACCTTAGAAATAACCAAATTTTGCCCTTGTATTGCTGCAGCGGTTTCAGACCATCCATCACTTGTATTTAATATCTGATCCAGAAATCCTTGTGTCAACTCCATCTCGTAAGATGTTTGTGCTTCATCAGTAAACTCAAGCATAGCCTGTTGTCCCCAATTCGCATCATTTATCTGCATTCGTCCGGGAGTACCTGAAACTGTAAAATAAAATTTCAATATCGAACCGGCTTTCACTCCATTAAAAGAAGGTTTGTAAAGACGAAATGCTCCACCAGCATCTTCATTTGCCCATGATCCTAAATCATGAGTCTCATTCATAATCACAGTTTCGATACTACTTACGCCAATTACCGAAATTGTATATGAAATACTTCCTGTTGCAGAAATCAAAGTTAACTCGGTTTTGCCACTAGCCTTACTTGGAATAAACACATACATATTGGTTCCTTCAACAAAAGAACTAGTTGTATTGCCATCCACTTTTACTTCTGTTAATGCACCACCATTTACTACATCAATTGAGAATACTTTACCCGAATTAATCTCTGTTTCGGAATCAGGTAGTACCGGAATGTAGCAATAATCAGGACTATTTACAGTTACAGAAGAAGTGTTAACGACAGCTCCATTAATCATTGTCAGGATCAGCTCACCCGTTGTGGCCTCCATAGGAACAGTAACAGTGATACTTGTGCTGGATTCGGGAGTTATATCAACCGTTAAATCATTCCCAAAAGTAACCGACTTCACCAAATCTAAATCAGTACCGGTAATCGTGATGTCGTTATTTGCATCAACCGGGTTTGGAGTCACATCTGCTGCGATTGGCTTTACCAACACAATAGCATCAGTTGAAGCACTTTTACCTGAAGCGGTATTAAGAACAACAACTCCGTCCATTGCATCATTCGGTATAACAACAGTAATACCGGTTCCATTATAGGTGAAATCTGTAATTGCAGTTCCTCCTGTAAACTGTACCGAAGTTGTTAAATCAAGGTCAGATCCGGTAATAAGCACTTCAAGTCCTGCTCTGTAACGACTTACTGCAGCAATAGTAAGTGCTGATGGAATAACTGTTGTTACGGATTCCGAACTAATTACTTCCACACCGGAATATGCCTTCAAGGTAATAGGTCCATCCTGAATATAAGCAGAGCTTACAATCTCTATTGAGGTTGAGCTAACGGATACAAAATCTTTAGCCACAACTGAAGAATCTCCGGAAAAAATTATTTCTGATACCAAATCAAGATTTGCTCCACTAATCATTACGTTTTCACCAGCCTTAACAAGCGTTGGCGAGAAACTCGTTAGAGTTGGCTGTGAAATGCTTAGTTCCAAATCTGAATAAAGTTGATTCTCGTGAATATCTTCCACGATGATTTTACCGGAAACAGCCTCTTTTGGGACTTTTACAACAATTTCTTTACGAGACTGTGACACAAAATCAGCTGAATCAACACTTGCATTTCCCTGAAAAACGACCTTTACAATATTATTAAGGTAATCACCACTAATTGTTACCTCTTCTCCTTCCCGAACAGCTGTTTCTACCGGCAAAATTGAAGTGATCGAATAAGGTTCTGTATACCCAATTCTTGATTTGGTTGTAATAGATCCTCCTTTATATTTTAAAGTTACAAAACCAGGTTCAGCCTCTTGCGGCACTGTAATGGTTATTTCAGAACTACTAACTACAGTGATATTGCTTACCTCGATATTATCCGGTAAAACTACAGAGGTAACTAAGTCCAGATCCTGTCCGATAAAATGAATATCACTACCACGTAAAACCGGGCTTGGACCAAACGAATACAGCTCAACACTTCCCCCATTATCATCGTCTTTGTCGCAGGAAACAACAAAGATGCCAGCCAATAGTGTAAAGCATATTAATGCTGTACGTAATCGATTATATATATTATTTTTCATAACTAAAATTCGTTTTTGTTCGATTTTTACTCTTTACTATTCACAAGGCGAACATTATCAATCCACATTTTCAACCCGAATTCGGTAGTTGATTCATTAACAGCTCCAAACCACATTATATTTAAATTCTGAAGTTCACCCAGACTTGTTATAGCACGATCTGCTTCTGATTCATCTTTGCTATATATAAAATCGGAAATTGGCATGACTACAGTAATCCAATCATCGGTAACATAATTCTCAGAAACGCCGTTATTGTTGTATGGTTTCCAGTGATATTGAGCATTGGAACCATCTACATTGTGGCTGCCGTCATTATCAAACCAAATTAACATTGGAGTATCATGCCACTCATGACAATAACATTCAAATTTCAACACATAATCACTTGCATCCCCCTCTGAAACAAGAGGCTGTGCATTAGGATTAATGTATAATAATTGAATTGCATTTGCAGGCCATGCCCAGGAACCAGTTGTTCCTTCAAAATTCACATAACTGCCCGAAATTCCATTTTCAGAGGCAAAATCAGATAATCCCCAACTATTCCATGCTGTTGGATTTTCTCCATCAATAAAAATATCAGCGTCATCTCTAAAAACAAAAGATGTGCGCTCTGTCCCATAATCATTTGTTACAGTAATGTAACCTTTCATCGTTCCGTTTGGCACGACAGCGGTAATATATTCGTCGGTAAACTCAAGCACTTCAGCCTGCAAATTACCTGGAAATAAAACTTTAATATCACCATTTGCGGTTGGGAAAAAGTATGAACCATAAATCGTAATTTCGGCAGCATCTTTTGCCCATTCGCAGCTTACTGATTTAATCTTTGGAGGAGTAATTTTAGTTGTGAAATTATAAACCAAACTTTTACCCGAAGAAGTATTTAATGTAATCGTATTTGTTACTTCATCAGGAATAGATCCAGGTACTGTAACAACTATTGAATGTGATGTTACAAAGTTTGGATTTAATTTAGCTTGTTGATCATTAAAATAAACCGATACAACACCTTGCAAATCCTTTCCTATTATTGCAATGGTTTGCCCCATTGAAGCACTTACAAGTAAAGAGTCCGAAGCCGCTGCATCGGTAGGGCGTACGTATTGAATGGAAGGTGTACCTCCATCACTATCATCATCATTACAGGCAGTAACACCAAGTATTACTACAAATAGTAATGATAATATTTTTAGTATGTTTTTCATATGATTATAATTTTAAACTTTTGCCATATGGAACTTTCCAAGCTGGAATAATCATCTACCTGTGTGTCAAAATTACTTGGCATGGACGTTTCATATGATTATAATTTGTTTTTGATTTGCCATATGGAACTTGCCATGCAGGAATAATCATCTTCCTGTTTGTCAAAATCGCTTTGGCATGGACGTTTCATATGTTTATTTTTTTCTTATCCTTAATGATAAGGAGTTTACTATAGTCACAATACATGCTATTCACTATAATAGTCAACAGCACCTTCAAGCAAGATAGGAGCTTTAGTAGTTACCTCTGCTGGTAAACTAATATACATTGAAGAACTATTGAAAACGATATTATTAACTCGTTCTCCATCCCATTCTCCATTGTCAGTAGTTTCCCATCCTATTATATAAGAGTTTCGATCGTTCTCCAGAACATATTTGTCTGCAGTAGATAATCCTTCCTGATCAATACTATTGTAATCGAATACATACAACTGATCTCTTTTCATGCTATTTAAATATTCTATAGCTGCAGTGTTGTTTCTATAGTAGTAACGTTTTATATCGTACCATGAATTGGCCTCAAAAGCAAATTCCTTACGACGCTCTTTAATCAAATCAATGTAAGTTAAAGGAGCAGAAACATTGTAACCGGCACCATGAGTATCCAATACCTTATTGATGTACCCAACAGCGGCTGCATCAGAGGTTGTTTCGCTTAAACCCATTGATGCTTCGGCATAAAGAAAGTAAACATCAGAAAGGCGTTGAACGTAGATATTGTTCCCTGCATCCTGATTTGTTCCAACCTGTCCTCCTGTATCAGCAGATTTTCCGATAACATACTTTTTAATGTGTGCCAACATCCCATTAGTGGATTCTACCTGCGTATCTAAATCTTCAGGATCGCGGTATGAGAATTGGTATGTATATCCGCCATTGGCCTTGTCCATATTCTCATAGTTATCTCCATAGGTCATATAAGTCCATTTACGGCGGGCATCATTAGGGTGTTCTTCAAAAAGTTCCTGAAGAGAAATGGTTGGGCCCTTACCTGCTCCCCATGTTTGGTCGGCAATACGAGATCCCCGGCTCCAATTCACATTTCGTGAATTCCCATCGCCATAATTTCCTACCATACATTGAATAGAAAAAAGAGATTCAGAACAGTTATTCGCTTCCACATCAAACATTGTAGAAAAGTTATCATACAAAGCAAGGTTCGAATCTTCAATCACCTGGCGGGCATATTCCTTGGCTAAGGTAAAGTATTCACTATTCCCTTCATAAGCTCCTCTTGTTACATAAACTTTTGCCAACATCCCTAAGGCCGACCATTTTGTTACGCGACCTTCTTCATCTGTTTTCGGAAGAATACCTGCCGCAAACTCCAGATCTTCACACATAAACCTATATAGGCTTGATTGTGTATGTTTATTTACATAAATATCAGCAACGTTTCCCGAAGTAATTAACTCTGTGGCATTTTCAATAATTGGCGCTTCCCCCCAGTTTTCAGCTATAAAATAATAAGCAACAGCTCTCATATAACGGGCTTCGCCAAGCGCTTTCTGTATTACGTCTTCTGAAACACCGTTTTCGCGTGCAGACGATGGCATATCATTTATAATCGAGTTAGAAAAAGAAACTACCCGATACAAACCTTCCCAACCAGTATTATTAAATTTATTACCAGCTCCTACTTTGTTATAATAAAACTGACCTTCGGCATCATAGGTATAATACAAATCACCTGCTAATTCGTCTCCGGCAAGCCACATAAACTGAGAATGAAAATCCCACCAAACACTACCATAAAGCGATGCGGTATTGGCCCGAACATTAGCTTCAGAAGTATAATAATTTTCTGCTACAAGCGAATCCTGTGGCACCACAGTCAGAAAATCATCACAACCACTCATTGTCATTACAACAATCAAAAAATATATGATTTTAAATAAATTCTTCATTTTCTTCATTTTTTAGTTTAAAATCCAACATTAATACCAAAAGTATAAGTACGAGGAGTTGGATAACGTCCCATATCAATATTTTGATACAATGCAGATTGGTTGTAAGCTCCAACTTCAGGGTCGTAACCAGAATAATTTGTCCACGTAAAGACATTTTGCACAGTTCCATAAATTTTAGCACTATTCAAACCCACCAACTTAAGAGCCGATTTTGGGATGCTGTATCCAAGTGTAATATTGGATATCCTTAAATAACTGCCATCTTCAATCCAACGATCACTCATTCTGGTGTTCCTGTTAAAATCGTTGGTTGACGGACGAGGAATATTTGCTTCCGGGTTTAAAAGATATGCATTACCAGAACCATCGGAACCAACCTGAGCACGATTAACAACAGCCTTTGACTGATTGTCCCAAATTGAGGTCATTCCCTCTGTTCTTACGCGTGAAAAATTTAAAACATCACCTCCATAAACACCGTTTATCCCAACGGCTAATTCAAAGTTTTTATAGCTGAAAGTATTAGTAAATCCGAATGTAAATTCAGGATTAGGATCTCCTATTACAGTTTGGTCGTTATCATCGATAACTCCATCAGAATTTAAATCCTGGAATTTGATATCACCTACATAAACACCTGTTTTCTGATTGTATAAATTCAGATCAGAATTTCCTGGATCTTCGACTTGAACAGGTGAGTTTAATATATCTTCTTCATTGGTAAATAAACGATCAGTTTTGTATCCATAATACACTCCCATCGGTTGACCAACCATAATAGCTGTTGCTGTTTGAAATTCACTCCACCAATCCAAATTTCCATAAAGTACCTGAGAATCATCATTCAAGGCAAGTACCTTATTTCTGTTTACTGAAACAACAACATCAGAAGTCCATTTAAAACTATCATTCGATATATTTACAGTATTTAAAGATATCTCAACACCTTGGTTTCGGGTCTCTCCAATATTAACATAAGGAGCTGCAATTCCTGAATATTCATCTTTATCCCCCAAATAGGAAGGAATTGAAACCTGCATCAATAGGTCTTTTGTTGATTTCCGATACATATCAACAGTTAGAGAAATTCTGTTTTGAATAATTCCCATGTCAATACCAGCATTGTATTGTTGAGATGCTTCCCATTTTAGTTTTGGATTGGATACATTGGCCAATCGGTAAGCTGTTCCCAAAGGAGTAGTCATAGTATGCATAGCAGAACCGTATTTATAGGTTCCAATATTGCTGTTACCTACCATACCGTAACCTAATCTTAATTTCAAGTTGCTGACTAATTCAAAATCCTTAAGAAATGATTCCTGCGAAACTCTCCATGCAACAGCAGCAGAAGGGAAATACCCCCATTTGTTATCTCCTCCAAACTTAGAAGATCCATCCGCACGCATTGTTGCAGTTAATAAGTATCTGTTGTCATAATTATAGTTAAGTCGACCAAACACAGAAGAACTGGTTGCTTCGTCTTTCCATCCATCATTAGACACAAAATCGCCGTCTTCTGTCATTACAAAAATATCATCCGTTGTAAAACCTTGTTTAATAAACTGAGTACCTTCCCATGCACTTTTAGACATCTCAACACCAGCCATGATATTAAAACCATGTTTTTCGAGCTTGAAATTGTAAGTGGCGTAATTTTTCCACAACCAGTAAACAGAGTTGTCTTCGCGCTGCATCATCTTATTCAGGTTGGATTCAATCAGACCGAAATCGTAGGTTGGAATAAAACTTTTATTTTTATTACTTGATATATCATAACCAAACTCACTTCGGATGTTCAGATTTTTCACCGGATCGATTGACAAATACACATTCCCCATTGCACGATTTCGAGCCAATGTATTGTTTTGCATTTTGGCTAACCAAACCGGATTGTACTGAGAGGCGCCGTTAATATCACCAGGACCAGCCCAAGTACCATCAAAGTTGAATACAGGTACCGATGGCTGCATGGTTAAAGCCTGCATAATTACACCATCGGTACCATCCTGACGCGTTATTGTTTCATCGGTATGTGTAACGGCAAGAGACGCGCCCATTTTAAGCCATTTACGAACCTCTCCATCAACATTAAGACGTGAATTATATCGTTCAAAACCAGAACCAAATATGATACCATCCTGATTCATATATCCAACACTGGCGGCAAGTTTGAATTTTTCTGATCCTGCGGTTAATGATAACTGATGCGATTGCAATGGTGCAGTTCTAAAAATTGCATCCTGCCAATCTGTACCTTCGCCCAAAATAGAGGGATCTTTGTATGCCTCATCAACCGGTTGTTGTATAAATTCCCCAAGTTCAACCTGATATTGTGCATAATCTCTCAGATTCATCATATCAATCGTTTTGGCAACTTTTTGAAATGCCATATAGCCTTCGTAGCTAATCTTTGCCTCACCGGATTGCCCCCTTCGGGTTTGAATAATTACAACACCATTGGCTCCTGCAGCACCATATATTGCTGTTGCTGATGCATCTTTTAAAACATCCATGGATACGATATCTGATGGCGAAATAGTAGATAAAGGATTCACCTTTGTTTGTCCACCAGTTCCACCAGCCCAAGCAAAACCACCAATTTCTGATCCTTCACCGCTAAATGGAATACCATCAATAACATAAAGTGGTTCGTTGGAATTGTTGATTGATGAAGCCCCACGTATTCGAATAGATGCAGCTCCACCAGGAGCTCCGGAGTTTTGAGTAACCTGAACACCAGCCAGTCTTCCTTTAAGCATTTGGTCGGCATTCGAAATGGTCATTCCCTTAAGCTCGTCTGTTTTTACAGAACTAACAGCTCCTGTCAAATCACTTTTTTTCATCTTACCATACCCAACCACTACGACTTCATCCAAACCTTCTGTTTCAACTTCCATTTTCACATTCAACGAAGTAAGTTTAGATGCATCGATAATTTTGTCTTTAAAACCAATAAACGAAAATACAAGAACTGTTTTTCCCTCTGGAATAGAGAAACTATAATTTCCGTCAACATCGCTGATTGTACCTTGTGTAGTACCTTTAATTACGATGGAAACTCCCGGTAATGGGAGCATTTGATCATCTGTTATTGTCCCGGTTATTGTTTTATTTTGTCCGTAAGCCAATTGCTGTGAACAAAACAAAAAAACAATAACCAAGATTTGTAGACTCTTGTTCATAAAATATAGATTTAAATTTAAATGGTTAAATTTATTTACACATTACACTCTGTAATTGTATTTTACTCATCATTATTTAACAGTTACAAAAACAATATAAGTGATGAAACAGCGCATTATTTTGTCTTTAAACATTAGTAGGCCGGCATGGAATATAGCCTTTGGGCAGATTACCTTATCATTTTAACATATTTGTGAAATTTAGATTTTTATCAATCAATTCATTAATTGTATTTACAGATTGATGTGAGTGAAATTTATCTTGCGGTGAATTAATGCAATAGTCAACTAATTGATCAATAGTTGAGGTTGCCACATGCATACGCGTATCCGAAGAAGCATAATAGATTTTTACACTGCCATCTTCATCAGCAATCCATCCATTCGAAAAAACTACATTCGAAACATCACCTACACGCTCAGATTGCAAGGGAGCAATAAAATGACCATGCGGTTTGTGAGTAATCACCCATGGCTTTTCCAGATCCGTCATGAACATGTATAAGGTATATCTTAATCCTGCCGCAGTATTCCGAACTCCGTGTGCCAGATGCAACCACCCATCTTTTGTTCTTATTGGTGCCGGGCCTAATCCGTTTTTCACTTCGTAAATGGTGTGATAGGTTTTGGCATCTACAATGATTTCATTTTTCACTTCTGCATCTTCAATTGTTTCTGACAAACCAAAACCAATTCCCCCGCCTTTACCTGTATCAATAAAACCATCCTGCGGACGGGTAAAAAATGCATACTTTCCCTCAATTAAGTGAGGAAATAACACAACATTGCGCTGCTGTCCTGAAGTTGATTTTAAATCAGCCAAACGTTCCCAACTCACTAAATCTTTTGTTCTGGCAATACCAGCCGAAGCTACTGCGCTTGAAGTGTCACCATCCGGTGCGTTTGGATCTTTTCTTTCAGTACAAAACACGCCATAAATCCATCCATCATCATGTTGAGTCAAACGCATATCGTAAACATTTGTATCCTCATCTTCAGTTTGAGGCATGCTTATTGGGCGATCCCAAAATTTAAAATTATCCACTCCATTTGGACTTTCAGCAATTGCGAAAAACGACTTTCTATCGTTTCCTTCAACACGAACCACAAGAAGGTATTTACCTTCAATTTTCACAGCACCCGCATTAAATGCTGCATTAAACCCGATACGCTCCATAAAAAACGGATTGGTATCAGGATTAAAATCAAACCGCCACTGCAATGGCAAATGATCTCTTGTTACAATAGGGTTTGCATACCGATTGTATATGCCATTGGTACTAAACAGTTTTTCATTCCTTCTTCCCAACAATTCTTCATGTTTTTCACGAATCAATTTTATTCGTTCTGCAAACAACTCTTTATTCATACCAAAAGTTTAATTATTTATTTTTTTCAGTTTATTAAAATCGTTCAGTAAAAGCATTTCAGGTTGATCTAAAAAGTTCCTGGCATCAGTGGCTGACGAATGATTTTCGTATGAAAAAAAGAAATGAACCTTTGGGTCATTCCTCCAAACCATTACATAACTTAATTCTTTGCTGATTAATGAATCACCAAGCACTTTGCCCAGTTTTTTAGTAAACCACAAAGAATCCGTCACATTCTCCAAGCCTGTTTCTGTAAGCGCTGCCAATTTGTGCTTCTCTTTTGCATAAGCAATTAGCAAGTGTAATTTTTTAACAGCCTCTTTTTCGCCATCCTGTATTTTTAAATCGTAATAATTGTCCATTCCGATAATATCAACAATATCATCACCAGGATACCATGTAAGGTATTCGTCCAATGTTGTAAAATTTCGATCGGGAGAGTAAGCAACCAACATTTGAGTCAGTCCTTTCTTGTTTTTTAAATAGTTTATGGTGAACCTAAATAACTCCTTAACTTCTTTTGCAGTACAGTTTTTTGTTCCCCACCAAAACCAAGTGCCATCCATTTCGTGCCACGGACGAAAAATAAAAGGCATTGCGATTCCATCATCTGTTTTCAAGGATTTGAAGAAATCAGCAACTCTATCCAATTGAATCAAAAACTCCTTGTGATGTGATCCATTTGGTAACATATGCTTCACGACATCGTTTTCGGTATTCCATGAACTTTCTCCATTAACAACCGAAAAAGGATGCCAGCTAAACGTATTGATTCCACCCATTAAATACCCTTTTATTGCCAATCGCTTCATGTCCGAAAAAGGAACACTATCCAAATTGTGCGTGCGTTGAAGTTCTATACCACCTAATTCCCAGCCGAACATGGCTGGATAATCTCCGGCAACCCGTTTCACATCCGACTCTCCATCCACATAACTCCAATTCTTTCCATATGCCAAATCATCCTGATGTCCGAAAAGAATTCCTTTTCCTTTCACAGATTTCAATTGTTCTGCAATTGAATTGGTGATTTTCTCAACTGGTTTTTGGGAGCAAGCCATCAACACAGACAGACCTAAAACAGCTGTTATTTTCGGTATTATCATTACATTATTATTTTTAAATACTCTTTTTAATGGCAACTTTCTCATCTGTACAAAATCCTCTAAATAATTACATTTCAAAATTATATCGTTTGCATACTTCAGCCAAGTATTTTTCAATCGTAAGATGATACTTTATTATCATTTCTGATAAAAATGATGCACAACACCAAAAAATGAACAAAAACCACTCTTATTCAACCGAATAACAAAACAAATAAATGATACAAAACCCGAAAATACAGCTAAAACACTCAATATATTTACCAAAACTTAACTCTATAATCCAAATATTCATCTTAAATAGTACAATTCAATCACTATTTATTGTACTATCACATCATTTTAAGTAGTTTTGCATAAAATAACAAGCTATGAAAGACCATATTCACAGAGAAATTACCCCTCTGCAAGAGAACGATTGTTTCCTAATATTTGATAGAGAAAGAAATGCTTTTAACTTTCCAATTCACTTCCATCCTGAATTCGAAATTAACTACATACATAAAGCTAAAGGAGGAAAAAGAATCATTGGAGATCACATTGGGGAAATCCAAAACAAAGAATTAGTTATGGTTGGTCCTAATCTTTATCATGGATGGGAAAATTACAAAAACGACAGTAAAGAACTTCTGCACGAAATAACAATACAATTCCCCAGAGAATTATTTGATGATAACACTCTGAATAGAAATATGCTTAAACCCATACGGGAATTGCTCAACAATGCCAACAGAGGTATTTTGTTCTCAGAGGATACGACAAGAATGGTAGAACCAAAACTGATTGCTCTTAGCCAGAAAAGAGGTTTCGACAGTTATTTAGCATTTCAGTCCTTATTATATGATCTGGCCATTTCCAGAGAACAACATTTGCTTACGAATATGTCATTCCACCGCCAAAATGATTTTCACAATAGTGAAAGAATTGAACGGATCTACAAATACATACAAGACAATTTCCAGCAAAAAATTAAGCTTGAGGATGCGGCTGCACTAGTAAACATGTCAGTAATATCATTTAGTCGCTTGATAAAGCAACGGACAGGGAAATCCTTTGTTGAATTTGTTATCGAAATTCGTTTGGGAATAGCTACCCGGCTATTAATTGAAACCAACAAGAGCATCGCGGAAATTTGTTTCGATTGCGGTTTCAACAACATTTCCAACTTCAATCGAATATTCAAGAAAAAACAAGACTGTACTCCATCTGAATTTAGAATGAACTTTAACGGGACTAAAAATGTGTATTAAAATAGCAGTAGTTAAGGTTTACTGCAATTTTATGACTGTGAAATAATCTTATAAAAAAAGAGATCCTGCTGGCAGGATCTCTTCGATATATTTTTATGAACAATAGATATTTATTTTCTAGGTCTGATTTGATTGAAAGCAATGTTTAACGTTTTTTGGAAATAACGAAGGTTTTTAAGCTCCTTATTATTCACCAATGCCAGAGAAACACCTTCTTTACCTGCGCGGGCAGTTCGTCCGCTTCTGTGTGTGTAGTACTCTTCTTTATCGGGCAATTCATAATGTACCACAAACGAAAGATCGACAATATCGATACCCCGGGCTGCAATATCTGTTGCCACCAAAATTCGCAGGCTTTCGTTTTTAAAAGCACGCATTACCTTATCACGTTCTATTTGCTTTAAATCGCCGTGAATGGCATCAGTTGGAATGTTTTTTGCAATTAACTGCTTGGCCAAAACCTGTGCCGAAGCCTTGGTTTTGCAAAACACCACTCCCCTGTTTGATTGTTCCGATTTTAAGAACTGAATTAGTATGTTCAATTTTTCATTGTCTTCGCAGATCAGGAACTGATGCTGAATGTTTTTGTTCACCACATTTCGCCCACTCACCTCAATTTTATGCGCACCTGGAGAAAAATGTCTTTTAATTATCTGCATAATTTCCTGAGGCATGGTAGCCGAAAACAACCATCGGTTTTCTACTCGCGACAGATGAGTTAAAATCTCATCCAACTGGGTTTTAAAACCCATGCTCATCATTTCATCGGCCTCATCCAAAATTACCGTCTTTACATGGCTCAAATCAACCGCTTTTCTCTTCACCAAGTCAATTAACCGACCTGGAGTCGCAACTATAATATGAGTTGGCCGACGCAAAGCACTAATTTGTCGGTCAATTTGTTCTCCTCCATAAACCGATTCAGTAAAAATCTTATCGGTGTACTTGGTAAACTTGAACAATTGCTTGGCAATTTGCTGTCCCAATTCACGGGTCGGACAAAGAATCAAACCTTGCACCTTGTCTGATTTGGTATTGATTCTGTGCAGCAAAGGGATTCCGAAGGCTGCTGTTTTACCTGTACCAGTTTGAGCCTGACCAATTAAATCGGTGTTAGCCTGAAGAAGTACCGATATCACTTCTGCTTGTATTTGAGTAGGCTTAATAATATTAAGATCGTTTAATCCCTTAATAATATCTTTATTTACACCTAATTCCTTAAAGTTTTCCACAACAAATAATTTAAATAGTCCGCAAAGATAGCTTAATCAATTCAGAATTAAGAATGATGGCTAAAAATACTGGGACACAAAGAATATGAAGAGTGGCATTAAGGTCACAAAATTATTTTTGCGTTTAATTACCAGTTAAAATAAACCTCATCCCCTGCACTCATCATAGAATACAAGATTGATTCATCTTAGAATAACTCCCTGTCTTCTTCATTTTCTATTTGCATGGCATGTACCAATGTCCACTTAAACGGGAAGGACTTACTCAGGGTGTACAATGCCATGATCCATGGTAAAAACCAAATCAAATTTTCAGTTAGAGAATAGGCCAGCATTGCTACAATTCCTGTTAAAGCTCCAAATAACATTTTAAAAGAAAATGCTTTTCTGAAATATTTTAGTTTTTCTTCCAAAGTCTCAAATAAGCCCACATATTCCAATTTCTTTTTATACATCATTTCCGAAATAATAATCTCTACAATAATCAAAGAAATTCCCAATATGTTCTTCCATATAGATATATTCAAACTTTTATGAATACTTAAAATTGAATATTCTCCACTAATAGCCACAACTCCCAAAGCAAGTTCAACAATAAGAACAATAAAAAATGCTGAAACCAATCCAAATCTTGTCCACTGAACCAATTGTTGTAAATTCTTCATAATAATAAATTGAGCAATTAATAATAGATTTAATCTTTAGTAGGAGGATGGCAATCTTAATGAATAATCGCTTCACTTAGAACCATACTGATTAAAAAAACAAGTTTTTTTAAACTTTTTTAACACACAAACGATTACAACTCATTGGTAAGAATCAACAGAGGAATTCAAATTACCCCGAAACAAATGGATTTAAAAAATATCCAGTTTGCAGCTGGATGCTTCGTGTTTCTGAAAAAGCAAAAGCCGTAATGAACTTAATTCCCATTGTAAATACAGAAAACAACAAAATGGGATGTTTTCTTTTAATTGGATGTACACAATATCAAATGATTTTGGAAACTCTCCTACTATTACTATTAACTGAGGAATTGAGGAATATATGTAGAATAATTCCACGTAATTTGTCAATATTTAAAATATCGTATCTATTTTAGTTTTCATCATCTCACTGATAACATACCCCTTACTGTGTTAAGGCTACATCTGGCATACTTATTGGCTTTCATAAAATGTTCGAATAAAACAAAATCTATTTTCACCGTTTTATCCGAACACCTTTATTTAATTAAAATTTAAAACACAATGAGATTTTTAAAACCATTCAGTACAATTGCACTTGCCGCGCTTGCATTTATCTTCATTCAATGCTCCAGCGATAATGTAAAACTAACCACTCCTGTTAAAATTCGATTAACAGATGCTCCCGCACAATACGATAAGGTTAATATTGATATTCAGGCTATTCAATTTCATTCATCAAACGATGAAAACACAGAAGATGGATGGCAGGAAATGGAGTTGCTAAACGCAGGTGTATATGATCTTTTACAATTTAATAATGGTTTGGACACGCTTTTGGTTGATCAGGAAATGCCAAGTGGTTCTGTTTCGCAAATGCGCTTGATTCTTGGCACAAATAACTCGGTAGTTATTGATGGTGTTCCTTATGATTTAGATACTCCATCAGCTCAGACTTCCGGTTTGAAATTTCAGATTCACGATGATTTCTTAGCAGGAATTGAATACAAATTATGGATAGATTTTGATGCAGCCCGTTCTATTGTTGCAACTGGGAATGGCAAATACAAACTAAAACCTGTAATCAGAACTTTTAACGAAGCAACAAGCGGCGCCATCTCTGGAACTATATCTCCAGCTGAAGCACTTCCAACCATTCATGCAATAATCGGTTTGGACACCATCTCGACCATTGCCGAAGAAAACGGAAGCTTCCTTATTAAAGGACTGCAAGAAGGCACATACAAGATTGATTTAATGCCTGTTGATGGATTCGCTGAAAAAGAAATTGAAGATATTGCAGTAAGCAATGGTGCAGTTACCGATGCTGGAATCATAGAAATTTCAGCTAATTAAAAATAAACACTACTACTACAATTAAAAGTTGCTCTTTTTAGGGCAACTTTTTTTTATTTATAAAAACCCTACAGCCAATGTTCCTTCCTTATTTTTGCTCAACTAAATTGATCTTCCTATATTTAATTGAAAAGAAATAGGAATGAAATTCAAATACAAAATATCTCCGGACTTAAAACTGATCAATGAATACTATTACGGTTATTTCAAATGGAATGATCTAATTCGTCATACATTATGCACTCGTGAAGATTCTTTATTTGATGAAACCTACAATGTGATTGCCGATTTTACACAAGCAAAAGTCATACTGAATATCAAAGATTTGGATGACTATATTGAGGAATATCAAAAGTACAGTTTAATAGCAAATAAATGCGCCATTATTGTAAGCGAATCGTATGACACCTCAATGGCGATGCTGTTCGAAATTCAAGTCCGAATTCAAAATGCGAAAGTTTTTCATTCCCATGAGGAAGCATACGAGTGGCTTGAAATAGATCCTGTTCTAATCGTAAAAGAATAACCCACCCTGTTTAAACTTATTCAAACTGATTTAAAATTACCTCTCCATCAGTCATTTAACTTGACATCCGCCATTCAATGAGTTAACTTTAATTCTACAGCTGGGGATGAATGAAAATTTGTCCAAGCACCTAAGATTCCCTCCTGAGGAATCGGAAGTATTGGCTTATCTCCCATACCTAACTTAGTTCGTTAATTTATAGTATGGATTGGTAAGATATTTTTTTTTGGAACAAATCTTCAGCTTGTAATGCAAGTTGCAGGTCTTCCAATTTCAGTGCAATATCAAAAAAACAGTCACCCTTTAAATCTTGAATCATGGAAGAAAAGAATGAAAGAAGTGTAATTTCAATGCCACGTATCGGTGATAAAGCTCCCGAATTTAGAGCAGTTAGTACACAGGGGAATATCCATTTCCCAAATGACTACAGTGGCTCGTGGGTCATCCTGTTTAGCCATCCTGCCGACTTCACTCCTGTATGTACTTCAGAATTCATGACTTTTGCAAACATGGAAAGTCAATTTCAAGAAGCAAATTGTGAGTTAGTAGGCTTGTCAATCGATGGTTTGTACAGCCATATTGCCTGGCTGAGAACAATTAAGGAGAAAATTGAATACAAAGGGATGAAAAACATAGAAGTCAAGTTTCCTTTAATTGAAGACATTACCATGGAAGTGGCAAATAAATACGGCATGATTCAACCTGGCGAGGACAGTACAAAAGCTGTTCGTGCTGTATTTTTCATCGACCCACATGGAATTATCCGTACAATTATTTACTATCCTTTAAGCTTAGGACGAAATTTTGATGAAATCTATCGTGTAGTTATTGCACTGCAAACCGCCGACAAATTTTCAGTTGCAACCCCGGCAGATTGGCGCCCGGGCGATGAAGTGATTGTTCCTCCTGCCGGATCTTGCGGCATTGCTAAAGACCGAATGGAAAATACTGATGAAAATGTGCACTGCTACGATTGGTTCTTCTGCACAAAAAAAATTGAAGAGGAAGAAATTCTGAATGCTATTCTAAAAAAAGAAGAGCATACCCATTAAATAAAAAACGATGACTGCACAAGTATTTTTCTTCTGCAGTCATAACTTTTATTGACACATAAGAATATCTAAATTTGGAGCTTCAAATTAATATGAATTATTTCAGAACAAAAACCGCTTTAATATATATATTTAAATATCTTAAGGTTAAAATATATTTAGAGAAGTTAAGATGAAGAATGATTTGCATCACGAAATAATTAAATCATTACCCTACCCGTATTATGTAATCGAAGTGGGTACGTATAGAGTAATAGACTCAAATGATCCAAATTTTATTGTGAATCAAAATTGCAGCAATCTTATTTTCTCCAATCCAAATAATTACACCACAAAAAACCATTGCAAATGTTTTGTGAATATGGTTTTGGAGAAAAAAAAATCCATAAGAACAAAACTCAATAATGTCAGAATTAAGGGCGAAACCAAGAGTGTTTGGGTTCATACCAGTCCAATTTTCAATTCCAATCAAGAAATTACTCATGTGATTGAATATTTTATTGATATAACCGAACAGAAAATTTTACATGATAAAGTTGAGACCAAAACACGTGATCTTGAAGCCGCCATCTCTGATCTTTCAAAGCTTAACTCCGAATTAAGCGAGACAACGAACAAGTACAAAGCCTTATTTGAAAACTCCCCGGAGTCTCTTTGGGAGGAGGATTTCACAATTTTAATATTAACTATAGAGGATCTTAAAGCTAAAGGAGTAACTGATTTCAAAAATTATTTTGATGAGCACCAAGAATTATTAATTGAATTAGCTCAGCAGGTTATTATTGTTGATGTTAACCAAGCAACAGTGAATTTATACAAAGCTAAATCAAAAGAAGATCTGATAGGAAATTTAGCACTGACATTTCTACCGGAATCCCTTACCGTTTTTAAAGAGGAATTATTGGCTATTATCAATGGTGAAAACTCATTTGAAAAAGAGGCGAAAGTAAAAACCCTTGAAGGAGAAGTTGTTGAGGTGATCATTAAACTTTTCTACACCAAACATAATGACAAATTTATTGCATATGTTTCAACAACAGATATAACATCGCGTAAGAAAACAGATCATGCGCTAAAACAAAAAAATGAAGAGTTCTTAAGATTAAATGCAGAACTTGAGAGTACAAATAAAGAATATGAGCTGCTAAATCTAGAATATAAAACAATTAATTCTGAGATTCTTAAAACCAATATAGAGCTTGAAAAAGCGAAAGAAAAAGCCATAGAAAGCGATCATCTAAAATCAGCTTTTTTAGCAAATATGAGTCATGAAATACGAACTCCAATGAATACAATTATTGGTTTCTCGGATTTATTAGGTCAACCAAGTCTTACTCTTGAAAGAAGACAGAAATTTTTAAAATTGGTTCAGTCGAGCAGTGAACACTTACTTCGAATTATTGATGATATTATTGATGTTTCAAAACTTGAATCGAACCAACTAAAAGTGAATAAGAAATCGTGTCTTTTGAACGAATTGCTTTATGAAATTAAGGAGTCTCAAAGCATGATTAAGATTGTGAAAAATAAAAATGATGTTACACTTCAATTAAACATCCCCCCAAACACTGAAAATCTAAATATAACCTGTGATCCTACACGATTTAGACAAATTGTTTACAATCTGGTTTCCAATGCTTTTAAATACACTGAAAAAGGCTTTGTGGAAATTGGTTATTCGATATCGCATGTTGATTCGATGGTTCATTTATATGTGAAGGATACAGGTTTCGGTATTCAAGCAGAAATGTTTCAGATGATTTTTGAGCGGTTCAGGCAAATTGAGAATCAAAATTTACAAGAAGGAACAGGTATTGGCCTTAGTATTGTAAAAGGTTTAGTGCATCTTTTAGGAGGAGAAATCTGGATTGAATCGAAGGTTAACGAAGGCAGTACATTTCATTTTACAATACCAATATCAGAACAAAACAAACCTGTCATCGAAAAAAAAGTGACTCCTCAGATCACAAATAGTATAAACCTTTCAGAATGTCTTGTTTACATTGCTGAAGATGATATTTCATCTTTTCTTTTACTTGAAGAGTTGCTGCAGGCTACAGAGGTTAAATTAATACATGCTGTGAATGGTGAAGAATTAATAAATCTTATTACTTCACACACACCCGATTTGATACTTCTTGATATTAATATGCCGGTAATGAATGGTTTTGAGGCAATGAACAAAATCAGAAAAACTCATCCATCCATTCCTGTTATTGCCCAAACAGCATATGCTATGGCTGAAGAAAGAGAAAAATGTATTGCTGCTGGTTGTACTGATTATATTTCCAAACCAATTAACGCAACTCTGCTATTGGAAAAAATAAGAAAATATCTGACCTGCCACAGTAATCATCAATAGTATTGATTCATAAAAAAGCATCCAAGCTATAATTCTATGGATCAATATTTGTGTTCATCCATATTCAATACGAATGCACCCAATAAAGAGCAAGACAAATAAGTAATATATATGCAGGCAATTCATGCAAAGCTAATTTCATATGTTTGCAACTGTATGTTTTTGCCATATAGCCTGTCCCGAACTTGTTTCGGGAGAACTTACCATGCTGAAATAATCATCCCCCTGTGTGTATAAAGCTTTATACATGGACGTTTCATATGATTATAACTGTATGTTTTTGCCATAGCCTGTCCCGAACTTGTTTCGGGAGAACTTACCATGCTTGGAATAATCATCCCTCTGTGTGTCAAAAAATGTTTTGGCATGGACGTTTCATATGATTATAATTCTAAGAATTTGCCATATAGAACTTGCCATGAACCAATAATCACCCCCCTGTGTTTAGAATGATTTAAACATGGTCGTTTCATTTTAAAAAAAGTTTTGTAATTTTCGCTTCCAATTATGCTTATCAACATTATAATGAAAATGAAGAAAAATTTTATTACTATTTTATGTGTGGGTATTTGCCTGCTATCCTCTGTTACAAGCAAAGCACAAAAATACAATATTGACGTTAACCTAATTGGCTGTACTGATAGTACTGCTTATTTAGCACACTATTTTGACGGCAGAATATTTGCTGATGATACTACGCAATTAGTTAATTGCAAAGGCTTATTTAGCAAAGCGAAACAATTGGATGAAGGCATTTATGTCATCTATCTTCCCTCCCAAAAGTATTTCGATCTGTTAATTGGTAAAGATCAGGAATTTGCCATATCAGCAGATCCGGTTAGTTTTATAGAAACGATTAAAATTACCGGTGCCAAAGAGAGTGAAGCATTTCACTCCTTTCAAAAATTCATGAAAGCCCAAAACGAGAATTCCAAAAAAATTCAGGAAGCATACAAGGCAAACAAGGACAATGAGAAAGAAAAAGAGAAATATCAGGAAGCTTATAAACAAGCAGATGAAGATGTACGTGCATACATTCAAAAACTGAATCAGGATTACCCCAACGGAAGCTTTGTTTCCAAATTTGCACAGTTGACTTTATCACCAAAAGTTCCCGATTTCTCAAAGGAAATTCCTGAATCTACTCCAGACAGAGATCAGGAGATCAAAAAAAAATCATACTTGTACAATAAAGATCATTACTTCGATTACGTAGATTTCACTGACAACCGTTTTTTAAGAACACCAATTCTTAAAAATAAACTGGAGTTTTTTTATGAGAAAATTTTGGTTCAAAGTCCGGATACAATTGTAAAAGAAGCCACTGCCATTATTGAAAAATCGCGATCTGATCAGGAATTCTTCCAATATCTGGTACAATACTCTCTCAACTACGCAGTTAAAAGCAAGATTATGGGAATGGATGCGGCTTTCGTTAGTCTGGCAAAAAAATACTATTTAAGCGGAGAAGCCAATTGGGCCGATTCAACTTTACTTGCCAATATTCGCGAGCGGGTAATAAAGCTTCAATACAATTTAATTGGAATGAAAGCCCAGGATCTTAAAATGGAAACGCCCGAAGGAGAGTTTGTTCGTTTGCACGAAGTAGAAGCTCCGTTCACCATTTTATATTTTTGGGAACCCGAATGTGGTCATTGTAAAACATCAACTCCAAAATTAAAGACTGATATTTTAGATAAGTACAAACAAATGGGTGTAAAGGTGTTTGCAGTCTGCACTCAAAACGAAAAAGAAGAATGGGAAAATTTTATTGCTGATAAAAACTTATTTGATTTTATCAATTGTTACGATCCCCACTATCAGACCAATTTCAGAATTTATTATGATGTTTTTAGCACTCCAACCATATACCTGCTTGACAAGGATAAAAAAATTATAGCCAAACGGCTGGATATTGATACTCTTAAAACCTTTCTCGATCACGAACTTGAAAATAAAACAAATTAAGCATGAGGGCACTTCAAAAGGTGTCCTTTTTTGTTATTACCATGTTAATTTCCTCCTTCACCCCCGATAATAATCACGCCATTCAATAAACAGCCTTTATTTTCGAATCGTTCGAAAAAATAATCTTTTCTACCTATACACAAAAGATATAGAGCTTAAAACATAGTAGAAACTAAATTGAAAATCGTATTTTTGACAACTAATACCAAGATTAAACAGCTTAACCATATTTTTACAGGCTGATAAAATAACTATTAAACAATTTTTTATGTGTGGATTTGTTGGAGTTTTTGATTTGAAGATGGATGCTCAAGAGCTGCGCCCTCAAATTTTAGAAATGTCAAAAAAGATTCGTCATAGAGGTCCGGATTGGTCTGGAATATTTTGTGATGAAAAAGCGATTATGTCTCATGAGAGACTATCGATAGTAGATCCTCAATCGGGAGGACAACCACTTTACAGCAAAGACGGTAATCTGGCTTTGGCTGTTAATGGTGAAATTTATAATCATCTGGAAATTCGAAATCAGATGAAAGACTCTTACGAGTTCCTGACAAAATCAGATTGTGAAGTAATTCTTGCCCTATATCAACAAAAAGGCATCGATTTCATCGATGATTTAAATGGTATTTTTGCATTTGCCTTATACGACAAAAAGAACAATTGCTACCTTATTGGACGGGATCATATGGGAATAATTCCATTGTATCAGGGATGGGACAAGTATGGTAACTACTACGTGGCATCGGAACTAAAAGCATTAGAAGGGTATTGCAATAAAATTGAAGAATTTCTTCCTGGAAAATTTTTATACAGCAAAGACGGCGTTGTTAAAGATTGGTATCAGCGTGACTGGAAAGATTACGAAAATGTAAAAGACAACAAAACAGATATGGCTGCCCTGCGCAAAGGATTAGAAGATGCTGTTCATCGTCAGTTGATGTCTGATGTACCTTATGGGGTATTACTTTCAGGAGGTTTGGATTCATCTGTAATTTCGGCTATTGCGAAAAAATATTCCGGTAAGCGTGTTGAATCAGGTGATCAGAAGGATGCCTGGTATCCACAATTGCACTCATTTGCAATTGGATTGGTAGGTTCACCTGATTTGGCAGCCTCTCGTTTAGTAGCTGATCATATCGATACAATTCACCATGAAGTAACTTTTACTGTTCAGGAAGGATTGGATGCTATCCGTGATGTGATCTATCATCTGGAAACTTACGATGTAACTACGGTTCGTGCTTCTACCCCAATGTATTTAATGTCTAGAGTGATTAAATCGATGGGAATTAAGATGGTGCTTTCCGGCGAAGGTGCGGACGAAATGTTCGGTGGCTATTTGTATTTCCATAAGGCTCCAAATGCGGAAGAATTTCACAAAGAATGCATCCGAAAATTAGATAAACTTCACCTTTACGATTGTTTACGTTCGAATAAATCGATGTGTTCATGGGGTGTTGAAAGCCGTGTGCCGTTTCTGGACAAAGAATTCCTTGATATTGCAATGAGAATTAACCCGGAGGATAAAATGGCTAAAGATGGAAAAATGGAAAAATGGGTGCTGCGTAAAGCATTCGAAGACTATTTGCCTGAAAGTGTAGCCTGGAGACAAAAAGAACAATTCTCTGATGGTGTGGGTTACAGTTGGATTGATACTTTGAAAGAAGTTGCAGAGAAAAAGGTTTCTGATGAACAATTGGCCAATGCCAAATTTCGTTTTTCTGTGAATCCTCCAATGTCGAAAGAAGAATATTACTACAGAACAATATTTGCAGAACATTTCCCTTCGGATACTGCTGCAGCATGTGTACCATCTGTACCATCTATTGCCTGCAGTACTCCTGAAGCTTTAGCCTGGGATGCATCGTTCCGTAACAATGCCGATCCTTCGGGAAGAGCAATTAACGCCGTTCACAACGACGCATACAAAATGAAATAAATATTGTATCAGATAATTAAATGAGGTTGTTCCAAAAGGACAGCCTCTTTTTTATGCCTCAAAACCTGTCAATTGAGTATCGAAGCATCATAATCATGGGTCAAGACTCCTTAAGCATGCATTGAAGCATCAAAATCAAAGATCAAGACTTCAATATCAAGCATCGAGACAGCTCAATCGAGTATCGAAGCACCTCAGTCGAGTATCGAGACACAGTTTGCATTAAAAAAACCACGGCTCAGCGTGCCTCGATACTCGATTGATGCCAAAAATACCACACCTCATCGTGGTTCAAACCACCCTTTTGGTCAAAAAAGACACGGTACACCGTGGTTCGAAGCTCGATTGAACCTAAAAGTTTTGGCTTCGGGGTCAAAAAATTATTGTTAGTAACAAGAAGAAAATCACCGTTACCCGAAGCATCACCAAGCTTCTTCCAGTAAGAACTTATTGTTTTACTATTGATCTGCTTTCCATTCATAATGGTCTGCATTGTCCTTATTAGTCTGCCTTACAAAAATGTCAAGTTATGAATCAGATTCAATATCTAATTTCCAGTCTTAAAAGTTCTTTTGTTGACGCAATTAAAAAAATGGTTTTTCATTACTAGAATAAAGACGACTTTCTTCCATTAATGTTCTAATTTAGCAGATTCAAATTAGAGAATTACATCTATGCCAGATAAGAAGAAAAAACACCCAAAAGAGAAACCCAGTTTGCATCCCAGAAATAAAAACCGTAACCGCTACGATTTTAAACAACTGGTGGAAACTTGTCCGGAATTAGCTCCATTTGTTATTCTGAACAAGTACGAGGATGAATCGATTGATTTTGCGAACCCAGATGCGGTAAAAATGTTGAACAAAGCATTGCTCATGCATCATTATGGGCTTAGTGACTGGGATATTCCTGAAAACTACTTGTGTCCTCCGATTCCCGGTAGAGCAGATTACATTCATCATATAGCTGATTTACTGCAACAGAACAACTATGGTAAAATTCCTGCAGGCAATAAATTTACTTGTGTAGATATTGGTGTTGGAGCCAACTGCATTTATCCTATAATCGGAAACAATGAGTACGGATGGTCGTTTATTGGTTCGGATATTGATCCTGCTGCAATTGATTCTGCTGAAAAGATTATTGCTTCGAATCCGTCACTGCAAGGAAATGTGAAATGTGTACTTCAAGAGAATCCCAAAGATTATTTTTACGGTGTTATTCCAAAGGATGAACTGGTTGATTTATCGATTTGCAACCCACCATTTCATGCATCAGCTAAAGATGCATTGGAAGGAACCATGCGCAAAACAAGAAACCTTTCTACCGAAAAAGTGACCAAACCAAATCTTAATTTTGCAGGACAAAGCAACGAATTGTGGTGCGATGGCGGCGAAGAACGCTTTGTTCGAAACATGATTAATCAGAGTAAGAAATTTGCGAAATCGTGTTTTTGGTTTTCTACACTCGTCTCGAAAGAATCGAATCTGAAAAGTGTTTACCAAGCTCTTACTGCAGCCGAAGCTGTTAAAGTAGAAACCTTACCAATGGGACAAGGAAACAAAAAGAGCCGGATTGTTGCCTGGACATTCCTATCAAAAGAAGAACAACAGAAATGGAAAAATGTAAGGTGGAACAATCAAGCTGAGAAAAAAAAGAAGATTTAATAGTTCAGACCTGACTGGTTTTCAAAAACAGTCAGGTCTAAAAAGAACCCAATATGCTCAGTCAGCTTTTTATTGGGGCTGCGGTGCGCTGCACCTTTTGCTTTTTTGATGATTTATTTCTACAAATACCATGGTGCTCTGCACCTGAATAAATGGCAACAGACGTTGTCTCCATGATTAAACTTTTGATTCTTTAATTGTAATTGTGGCTACTTGAATTGTAGGCTGCGGTGCTCTGCACCTTTTGCTTTTTTGATGATTTATTTCTACAAATACTATGGTGCTCTGCACCTGAATAAATGGCAACAGACGTTGTCTCCATGATTAAACTTTTGATTCTTTAATTGTAATTGTGGCTACTTGAATTGTAGGCTGCGGTGCGTTGCACCTTTTTCTATTTGATGATTTGTTGCTGCAAATACTGCTTACTACGTACCTGAATAAATAGCAACGGGCTTTGCCAAACTCCGCGATTAAATACTACATCCCTGAAAGAATAGTTAGCAACAGAGTTGCGCAGTCTTTGTAGGTTAATTTATACGATAGTGAATTAGGTACAGAGTACCGAAGCTCTTTCTGAATTTACTGTCTAATATTTAGATTTTGGATCAAGTCATACTCTGACATGTTTGGTTTGTTTAGAGTCAATGACGGGGATTTTTGTTTTGGGAATGCGTTAGGGATTGAAATGAAAACCCCACAGCGAGAAACGAGCGATACCGATTAGTATCTAAAATTACTCATTCATTTCACTTCGTTTATGATTGAGTTTTAGATATCTATCGGCATTATACGAGTATGTAATTTTGTATCTAAAATCGTATAAGGAGTTGTAATAGAAAGCCCGCCCGAAGGGAACGCAAAAAAAAGGCCAGTATCTGGAAATACTGACCCTTTAAAATCAAAACTAACTTAACTATAATGAGTTCTTCTTAATAAAATCGATTACTTCATCGATGTAGGCGAAACTCATGCCAACTACCGTATCGGCAGCTCCGTAATAAACGGCAACTTTATTTCCTTCGGTTAATGCGGCACATGGGAATACCACATTAGGCACATCGCCAACCAACTCGTAAGGTGCTGCCGGAGCCAATAAATAGGGTTGCGAACGGTACAAGACCTTATCGGGATTTTCGAGGTCGAGAAGGGCTGCTCCCATCGAATAACGGAATCCATTGCAGGTATTGATTACCCCATGGTAAAACATCAACCACCCTTCGTTGGTGCGAACAGGAACTGAACCGGCTCCAATTTTGGTACACTGCCATGCACTATCGGTGAAATTTGATACCTTCATTACGCAACGGTGCTCTCCCCAATATTTCATATCGGGACTGTAAGAGATATAAATATCACCGAAAGGTGTGTGTCCATTATCGCTTGGGCGGCTTAGCATTGCGTATTTTCCGTCAATTTTCTCAGGAAACAAAACACCGTTACGGTTGAATGGTAAAAATGCATTTTCGCACTGGTGAAAGGTCTTAAAATCGAAGGTGTAAGCGATCCCGATTGTTGGTCCATGGTAACCGTTGCACCAGGTAATCCAATAGCGGTCTTCGATCCAGCAAACACGAGGGTCGTATTTGTAATCGGAATCGATCATGTCGGTGTTGCCGGCTACCATTTCGATTGGATCGTGATTGATGTCCCAATTGATTCCATCTTTACTGAAACCGGCAAAAATATTCATTTGCACCGATTTGTTATCGCAACGGAATACTCCGGCAAAGCCATCCCCGAAAGGAACTACTGCGCTATTAAAAATACTGTTGGATGTTGGTATGTCGTACCTTCCAATAACAGGATTCTGAGAAAATCTCCACATCACGTCCTTACATCCTTCCGGCCTGTCTTCCCAAGGCATATTTACTTTACTAGTCATTTTTTATTGTTTATGAATTTAATTCTATTCAATATCGTTTTAGTCTTCGTTGATTTCTTTTTTGCAATACTTATAATCAGCAGGATAATCTTCGAGCTTTTTGTACCATGTAAAATAGAGAATAATGCTCGTTATTATAAATAATGCCACAACCCATGACAATGAGGTGTATTTTCCAATCACAAAATAAATTGGGATGAGTGGCAACATCATTTGCCAGCCTGCTCCAATGGTACAGTTAAACATGTCTTTTAAGAAATCGTTATTCGGTTTTGCTTCCGGATTTTGTGCTTTCAATTTTAAATAAACCGGCTTCCAAAATCCCCATGGACGAACACTTTCGTAAAATTTAATTAATACCTCATCGGATTCAGGTTTGGTTAGCAAACTGCCGATAACCGATGCGGCAAAAGAGAATAGGAAAATATACGGGAAGGCATAAATTGGAGACACTTCGGGAAACACAAGAGGTGCCACCAACGAGGCTGTTAAACCGGCAAGCATTCCATAAAAATAGCCATAGCCATTAAATCTCCACCACACCCATTTTAAAAGATTTGATGCGGTATATCCGCCAAACAAAGCTCCTACCAACCACTTCATAACAGTATCGATACTTTCGGCAAAAAAGCCAAAGAATATTCCTACAATTACAACTGTGAATGATGACAAATAACTCATTCGAATGTATTTCTTTTGAGAAGCATTCGGATTGATGAACTTTTTATAGATATCGTTTACAATGTAGGCCGGTCCGGCATTTACATTTGCAGCAAAAGTAGACATGAAGGCCGCGATTAGTCCTGCCAGTAATAATCCTTTTGCTCCATCGGGAATAAAATTATTTAAGGCATATGGCAAGACCATCTCAAAATCGATGTTGTTACCCATCTTATTGAATTCGGGAGCCAGATAAACCAATGCCAATACTGCCAGCCCCGCAATCATCAAATAACGGGGAACGAATAGTACCAAAGATACAATCCCACTCATTTTAGCAGCATCTTTAGGTGTTTCGGTAGAAAGAATCCGCTGCATATCGTAACTGGGAACCGGTCCGGCAATACTCACCAATACCCCTTTAAAAATCATCATCATCATTAAAACCGAGAACAAATTATAGCCGTCGATATCAATTTTGTGGTTTACTGCAGGTATTAGATTGCTCCAATCTAAATTCAGATTCCAGCCAAAGGAAATATCAGCCCAACCTGCAGGCACGGCTGCAGCAATCTGCTCCGGAGTAACTAAGGATACCGCAATTACACCTACCATGATACAGGCAATCGTCATAATTACAAACTGAAGAACTTCGGTAAAAACTACGGAATACATTCCCCCTTTTACAACATACAAAGTGGTTAATCCCATAATGATAATGGCGTACATATTCTCCGACTTGATTCCTAGTCCGAAAACAGAGGTGTGTAAATCCCAGGGAAAAAATGTTTGTGCGAATTTACCAACGCCGACAAATCCGTAGGTTATAAAGCCAATTACACTAATAATAGCAAATAGTACAACAATTAAATGCGAAAGTTGTGATCCTCTGCCATCACCGAAACGGGTTTTCAACCACTCAGCTCCTGTCATTACATTCGAACGCCGTAACCAAATAGCCATGAACATCATCAGGAAAATTTGATTCCAAACCGGCCACAACCATGGAATCCATACCGATTTTAAACCATACACAAACAAAATGGTAACAGTCCACATGGTACCTGTGATATCGAACATACCCGACGCATTCGAAATTCCAAGCATGTACCATGGTATTTTGTTTCCGCCCAAAAAGTAGTTGGAAAGGTTTTTGGATGCTTTCGTTGATAAAAAGTAACCAATGAATATGGTTAAAATAATGTATCCTACAATTATGGATAAATCGAGTACAGATAAGTTCATTTAATAGATATTAGACTTTATTTTCATCTGCTTCGCTTTCCTCTGAATGAACAAAAGGAACAAATCTTGCTGCCAACAGAGATGGAATTATAACAACAAGTATGCATATAAAAAACAACTTATAGCCTAACCAATCGCTCATAAAACCACTTAACATACCCGGCAGCATAATGCCCAGATTCATGATTCCTGTAGCAAATGCATAATGAGCCATTTTATATTTACCAGGAGCAACTTGCTGCATCATAAACAACATTAACCCCACAAAGCCAAAACCATATACAAAATATTCAACCACAACTGCTGATCCAATTAGAAATATACTTTCCGGGCGGTAAACGGCCAATAGAGCGTAAATTATAAATTGAACATTAAAAATACAAACAAGAGTGAACAAAGATTTTTTTAATCCCCGTGCTGAAATATAATAGCCTGCTAAAATTGACCCCAGAACAAAAGCTGCAGAACCAAATACACCATAAATAAGTCCTATTTGCGAAGTGCTAAGTCCCAAACCGCCATCTTCAATTGTGGCTTTAAAAAATAAAGGAGCTATTTTAATGGCAAAGCCTTCGGTAAATCGGTACAAGATGATAAAGACAATAAACCAACCAATGTGTTTTTTCTGGAAAAAGGTTTTTATAACATCCCACAAGGTTTTAAATCCCTCATTTAACGATGCAACTTCACTGCTTGCATTTCCTCCTGATGGTAACATTTTAATATGATACAAAGCCAATGAAATCATTATTATTGAGTAGGTGAGCATAACAGCCATCCAAGCATGCAATACACCAAAACGTTCTTCGAGAATACCTGCTAAATAAACAAAAGCACCAGCAGTTAAAATTTTTGCAATATTATACGAAGCACCTTGCCATCCAATATATTTTGCTTGTTCTTTTCCTGATAAAACACTTAGGTAAACTCCATCGGCAGCAATATCGTGGGTTGCACCACTAAAGGCGATAACAGCTAATAAAGCAATAGAATAGGTAAAGAAACTATCTAATGGCAAGGCCAATGCGACCAGAGCAAATGTAAATCCTGTTACGAGTTGTGTTGCAACAACAAAATGCTTTTTTGTTTTAAACATTTCCAATATTGGACTCCATAGTGGTTTTAATGTCCAAGGCAACATGATGAGCGAGGTCCAGAATGCAATTAACGAATCGGAAATCCCGAAACTCTTAAACATAAGCACGGATGCCTGAGCAATAGCAACAAATGGTAAACCCATCGCAAAATATGCAGTGGGAATCCAAGTAGCCGGGTGTTTTGGTTTGTTATTGGTTTTTGACATTAGTATTTAACAAGTGTTATTAGGTTGTATTTTTATTTTTTGATAAAAAATTCCAGTTTTCCCCCTTCGCTTATTGCTTTGTGAGTAATGAAATAAGAGTTTTGTTTCTTTCCATTAATCATCATTTTATCAATAAACAAATCCCCTTTATTCTTACGATGTGTGATGATTTCAAAAGTTTTTCCTGAATAAAATTCGGGATCGAGTTGAATGGTTATTCTATCGAAAACAGGACTTGTAATTGCATAATCGGTATTTCCAGGACAAACAGGGTATATTCCCATCATGCTGTAGATTACCCATGCCGATAAGGTGCCGCAATCATCATTACCCGGAATGCCGTCAGGAGCATTTTTGTAATAAGTATCGATTAACCGGCGAACTTCTTTTTGCGTTCTCCACTCCTCTCCTTTGGCATAATTGAAAAGAAAAGGATAATGAATATCAGGCTCGTTGGCCATATCGAACAATCCTTTGTCAAAAACCATCTGCAATTTGTTTACGAACTTCTTTTCGCCTCCCATCAGTTTTGTTAATCCATTTACATCGTGCGGAACACAAAAAGTATATTGCCATGCAGTTCCTTCGTGAAAACCTGGACTTGGTTCAAAATTTTCGCCTTGCTTTGGATCAAAACTTTGTAAGAAATCACCATTCGCCAAGCGTGGACGAATCATGCCAAATTCCTGATCGAAATATTCTTTGTATCGGAGCGATTGATTCAGGAATTTCCTGTAATCCTCCTTTTTACCCAAAGCTTGGGCGAATTGTGCCAAATTCCAATCGGCAATGTAGTATTCCAAAGCATGAGAAACCGAGTTATCAAACTCCTCAACCAAAGGCACGTACCCTTCTGCTAAATAATGATCAATATCCGGTCGCAGCTTGTTGTTTTTTCCTTGAGTAGTTGCAGACTTCACCATTGCAGAATATGCTGCATCTACATCAAAATCAGTTAATCCACGCAAGTATGAATCTACAATTACAGGAATTGCCGGATCGCCTTCCATAACGTGGGTTTCTTTGCTGTTTAGCTCCCATTTTGGCAACCATCCGCTTTCCTTGTACATGTCCACCATAGATCGAACCATGTCTTGCTGCTCCTGAGGATACAGCAAGGCCATTAATGGATGGAAATTTCGGTATGTATCCCACAGAGAAAAAACGGTATATCGATTGCAATCTTTGGTCTCGCGAATTTCGAAAGATTCCATTGCCGGATATTGTCCGTTTACATCGTTTATGATGTTTGGATGAATTTGCGTGTGATACAATGCTGTATAGAAAATGGTTTTCTGATCATCGGTTCCGCCTTCCACTTTTACTCGGCTCAAAGTACTGTTCCATTCCTGTGCAGCCTGCAATCTTGTTTTGTCAAAATCAAACTGATTCGATTCAGCATCCAAATTCATTCTTGCATTGGCAATACTTACGTATGATACGCCAACTTCTGCAATTATTTGTTCGTTCGTGTTGGTATCGAAAGTGAAATAAGCTCCAATTTCGTCACCAAATAACTCCTGAGTGTAGTTTTTGTAATATTTGAACTGACCATCGGTATCGCTCCAGGCAGATTCGGCCTGCATTTCGGGCATTTTTTTCCAAACACCAAATTCTTCTGCTTTTTTACTGAAGCGGGCCACAAAATAAACCGGACGCTCTGAACCATCATTGTAACAGAAACTTCCCGTCATGCGGGAACCTTCTATTTCCTGATTGTTTACAATCCGAACATTTGCACCCGTTTCATTGGTTAAACCCAAACCTAAATTTAAAAGTATATTCGATTTCCCTTTTGGAAAAGTATAGCGACTGATACCTGTTCTTTTGGTTGAGCTCAGCTCTGCTTTAATTCCATATTTTTCCAAATCGGTGGCGTAATATCCTGGACTTGCCTCCTGATTTGTCATGATAGATCCGTATGCTTTATGATCTGCATTGACTTCACCGGCAGTCGGCATCAATAAAATAACGCCCAAATCGGGACAACCTACACCACTTAGGTTTACATGTGAAAATCCGGTAAGAAAAGAATTATCCCAGGAATAGGGTGTTGACCACCATCGGGCATCTTTATCGTAGGTATTCAAATCGGATCCGGAAACATTAAACGGACTTACTGAGACCATTCCCCGTGGTACAATTGCTCCTGGATTTGTAGTGCCAAAATTAGTAGTCCCAATAAATGGATTTACGTAATCGACAAATTGAGCAAAACCATTTATGCTTAGAAAAAAAAGAATCAAAATTCCTGATAAGCGCTTCATCAAGTTGAGTTTTATTGGGGTGCAATTCAAAATAAAAACAATACCGAACGGGAACTGGGCCAGCCAAGCTCTTCCCCGAACGGTTACTAATTTCTAATCTATATAGTCAAATAAAAGCTTTATGGATTAAAAGCAGATTAATTTTAAGATTAATCACTCGTTACATTCATTAATCCTTCTAAAAATAACAAATAACCAAAGAGTTACTATCGTAGCTTTTAGCTAATAATTACTCTTGCTTATTTTTCAGCTTCTCTGATTTCGATAGCCTGTCCTCCACTATTCTGCATTTTCACATGCAATTTTGTTTTGCTATCGACTGCTTTTTTAAAGATTTTTATTTCAGTAGGATTTTCATTCAAGGATGTATTTTCTGTGTCTGAATAAATGGTCGCAACATACTTTTTATCAGCATCCAAAAAGCCTAAATCCAAATCAATTTCTCTGGCATTTTCGTCGGTAATGGCACCAATGTACCAATTCGAAGCTTTCCGACGGGCAACAGCGTATACCTCTCCGATTTCTGCAACCAACACTTTAGATTCTTCGAAATCTGCCGGCAGATTCACAAAAAACTGAAAAGCCGGCTGATCTTCGTAATTACTGATCATATCAGAAGCCATTTGCAAAGGACTGTACAAACAAACCCACAAAGCCAATTGCTTCGCTAAGGTGGTATTTACGCGGCTATTGCCTTTGTCGTTGCTGTTCCATTTAATGTAATTCTTTCGGTTTTTGTACAAAATATCAAAAGTTCCGGGCGTGTAATCAATTGGTCCACCCAAACAACGGGTAAATGGCAAAATCACATGATGCTCCGGCGGATTTCCTTCACTCCATCCATTCCACTCCATGCCTCTCGCACCTTCCCTTGTCATCATATTTGGATAAGTCCGGCTGATTCCTGTTGCTTTTATTGGCTCATGTGCATCCACCATCAAGTGATATTTGGCTGCAGTTTCCACTACTTTTCGATAATGTTGTACCATTTTTTGTCCGTGATGAAACTGACCGTTAGGAATTGGTCCGGCATATCCTGTTTTTACAACCCGAATGCCATTATCATGCAATTTTGAAAAGGCTTTATCCATACTTTCTTCATAAAAAATATAATCTCCACCTGTTTCGTGATGTCCTATCAGTTCAACTCCTTTTGACTTTGCATAGCTCACAATTTCATCAAAATCGAAATCGGGATAAGGTGTTACCTGATCGAATGCCTTTGGTTTCCCCCAATTTTCCCAGCCTGTGTTCCAACCTTCGGCCAAAACTGCCTGAATATTGTTATCCGAAGCGAAATCAATGTATTTTTTCATATTATCAGTAGTCGCACCATGAATTGGTCCCGGGATCCATGTTTCAACCCCCAAATGCATTCCCCACCAAATACCAACATATTTCATGGGTTGAATCCATTTCGTATCTGGAATTGCACAAGCCTCATTCAAATTCTGAATTAAATTCGATTCAACTAAGTCTGCCGCATTTTTGCAAAGCATTACTGTTCTCCATGGAGACTGCAAAGAACCTTTTACTTTTACTTTCACTCCATCGGGCCAAGGAACCAAATTCGCCTGAAAATTAGTACTACCCGTATTCTTTAAAGTCATTCCTGCATAATTCGTCAGGTTTGCCTCGTGAATACTCACGTAATACCCTGATTCCATTTTTACAGTAATTGGTGTATTTGCATCTGGCACTTCGCTTAATTGGGTAGTTCGGTAAAGCATTTCGTAAGAATCAAAATTTGCAGGAATCGACCATGCTGTTCCATTTTGGGCAAAATTAAATTCTGTTAATTCCTTAATAATGTTAATACTATCGATGCCATTTTGCTGAGGGATTTCATATCTGAAACCTAATCCATCGTCGAATAAACGCACGTATAACTTCAAATCGTTATTTTCATGATTTTTTAAGGAAACTATTAGCTCATTGTACTTTTCGGGTATTGTTTCATTTGGTCCCCAAACTGGTTTCCAATTCTCATTCTTTTCATTTCTTACTACATTAATAATTCGCAAGCCATCCGTAAACAAAGAATCTTCATGCAATTCCATCCCTAATCTTGAATCGGAGAATATTTGATTTTTATTGGTTTGAAGCTTATAAAACGCCTGTCCATTCTCATTCACTTCCAGGTTGAAAGCAATTTCACCATTGGGTGATAACAAGTCAACACTTTTACTCGATCCGCATGCAGAAAACAGCAAGACTGACAGCAATACTACAATTGTCATTTTACTCATAATTACTCAATCACATAAGTTGTTAATTCGGGGCCAACACCCTTTATGGTTAATTTTTTCCATTGTTTTGGCAAACATGGATTTTTTTGTTCTATTCCATTCTCTGTAAAATGTAAACCTCCAAATCCGAAAAGAACTGTTTGCAGCATGCCGCCGGCTCCTGTCGCGAAATATGGATTATTACTATAAGCAGATTCGGAAAGTGCTCCGAATGGGAGTCGTTTATTAGGCACATAAGCTTTCTTAAAAAGTTCAAAAGCTTTTTCCGGCTCACCCAATCGTGCATACAATACGCCTAAAACAGAATAAGACATGGCCGGACCTTCCGGAGCAATCTTAGACTCATAGTATTCCAAATCTCTTCTTATTTCTTTAGGTTCGGTAACAATTTCCAAAGGATAGGCCAATAAATTAACATCTGCCTGTTTAATAATCTCCCCATTGTATTCCGAATTCTCTTTGGTAACGCCATCCCCGAAATAATGAAACTTTAAACCTTTGGCTGCATTAGCCCAACGAGGATTGCTTTCTTTTTTGAGAATTTTTCCCGCCTCATTTGCAAACTGCAAAGCGGTTTTCGCCGATCCGTTGGTAAAGGCATTATCATTGGCATGATGATAGAATTCATTCGCACCAACTACATTGTTAATGGAAAAACTACCATCATGATTCTGATCAGAACGACTTACCCAAAAATCAGCAACTTCTTTCAAAACGGGAAATCCTCTTTCCTTCAACCATTCCTTATCTCCTGTAGTTCTGTAATAATTCCAAAAAGCAATAGCAATATCTGCTGTAATATGATGCTCGAAGGTTCCCGTTAAAGCCCAGGTTGGTGTCGCCTCTTCTCCTGTATCATCCGATTCCCATGGAAACATAGCGCCTGTATAGCCATAATTCTGTGCCTTTTTCCTGGCCATTTCCAGTCTGTCAAATCTGTAATTCAGTAAAGATTTTGCAATTTTCTGATTGAAAACCAAAAGAGGTGGGAACATCCATAATTCAGTATCCCAAAACACATGTCCGTTATAAGCTTGAGATGATAAACCCATTGGAGCAATGCTCAAATTAGAGTCATCTCTGGCAAAAGAATACAAATGATACAATGCCAAACGGATATCCTGCTGAGACTCCGGATCTCCCTCAATTTCAATATCGCCCTTCCACAATTCAGACCAAAGTTCTTTATGACGATTAATCACGGCTTGTTTATTTCCCAAAAGTTGAAAAATAACCATTCTCTCCGATTCGCTTTTCGGATCTGTAAAATTCTGCGATGTACAAACCGATCCGCACCATGCAAATTTATATTCTTCATCGTTTTTCAAAGATTTAGAAAAGCCCAGTTCATTAGTAAAAAGATCTTTCAAGTTGTGCTTTAAATCGGGTGTTTCTCCTTCAAATATAAATGCTGCACTGGTTGCCAAATCGTGTTTCCCAAACGGACTCTTTGCTACAGTCTGCAATATTGGCATTCGTGCATCCAAATCTTGTAAAATCCTAAAATCAGAAGTCACATCTTTATATTCACTTGGACAAATAATTTGTCCATTCACCACTATATTCAATTTCTTTTGCAGAGATTTTATTTTCACATCTACCAATCCGGAATAAGGCATTCCTCTTAATGCGTAAAGTGTAAAAGATATCTCGGCATATTCTTTAAACCGATATGATGTTGTAAAAGTAGCTGATTTCATATTCAGCACTTGTTTCCAATTGGAACAATCTGCAAAAGAAAGTGTGTCTTGATCAACAACAATCTGAAGGTTTGCAAAGTTAATTCCCAGCAACACTTTACTGACTCCAAATTCAGATTCCTTGTCATAAACATTATTAAGAATGATCGATTTGGTTTTTCCTGGCTCGGCCGAAGGAAGAATTCCTATTCGTCCATTTGCAACTGATATTCCTGTATAGTTGGTATAATCATTTGCTTCAATCATCCAAGCTGAATTCTCCTGTGCAAACAAGCAGTTTCCAAAAAATCCAAAAAGAATAGATAACAGTAACAATTGTGTCCTAACTCGTATCATATCACTTGTTTTTAGTTTGATTTATCTTTTTCACATAAGAAAGGCCTACAAACTCATGTTTGCAAGCCTTCCGTTATATTTGATATGCTACTATCATTCTTTCTTATTTACTCATAGAATATGGAAAACTTTCTTTAGTAGTTCCTCTCTCCTTATTTGGTTCTGCCGACATATTAAATTCAAGATTTCCCCCGTTTAAAATATCCTTGTGTTTAATGAAATTAGCTCCATAAGACTTACCGTTTAATTGGATATCATCCACAAAAACATGATCTGATGAATTATCAGTACCTGAAATTGTAAAGGTTTTTCCATTTTCGAGACTCAAAGTAATTTTATCGAAAAGCGGAGCACCAAAAACATACTCATCGGTTCCGGGACACACGGGATAAAAGCCCATTGAACTGAATACATACCAGGCAGAAGTTTGTCCGTTATCCTCATCCCCACAATAACCGTCGGCCTGCGGAGTGTAGAGCTTATCCATAACCTCACGAACTCTTGCCTGCGCTTTCCATGGCTGGCCTGCAAAATTGTACAAGTAGATCATGTGTTGAATCGGCTGATTTCCATGTGCATAATTCCCCATATTTGCAATCTGCATTTCACGAATCTCGTGAATTACTCCACCATAATATGAATCATCAAATTTAGGAGGCATCTCAAAAACACCATCCAAAGTAGAAATGAACTTTTCCTTTCCTCCCATCAAATCAATTAAGCCATTCACATCCTGAAATACCGACCAAGTGTAATGCAAGCTGTTTCCTTCGGTAAATGCATCGCCCCATTTTAACGCGTTAAAAGGAGTCTGAAAAGAACCATCCTCATTTTTTCCTCTCATCAAGCCAGATTCTTTATCGAATACATTCTTATAATTCTGAGCTCTTTTGGCAAACAAATCAATTTCCTCTTGTGGACGACCCAATTCTTTAGCAAGCTTCCAAACACAGAAATCATCATAAGCATACTCTAATGTTCTGGCTGCATTCTCGTTGATATTCACATCGTAAGGAACATAACCCAACTCGTTGTAATAATCTGCTCCATAACGTCCAACGGATGTTATCTCTTCATTGTATCCTTTCGTATTTTTAAGAATTGCTTCATACAATGTTTCAATATCATATCCGCGAATTCCTTTTAGGTAAGAATCTGCTATTAAAGAAGCCGAATTCGAACCAATCATGCATCCTCTGTGACCAGGACTCGCCCACTCGGGCAACCAGCCACTCTCTTTGTAAGTGTTGGCTAATCCTTCCATAATCTGAGCGTTAATATCAGGATACATTAGTGTGAAAAATGGAAAGACTGCCCGGAATGTATCCCAAAAGCCATTATCTGTAAACATATAGCCGGGCAGTACCTTACCATTGTAAGGGCTGTAATGAATTACTTCATTATTATCGTTAATTTCATGAAACTTGCGGGGGAATAACAGTACCCTGTACAAGCAGGAATAAAATGTCTTTAATTGATCATCGGTTCCACCTTCCACTTTAATTCGGGAAAGCTCCTTTTCCCATGCCGATTCAGCATCGGTTAATACCTTATCAAAATTTTTCGTTCCAATTTCCCGGTCCAAATTCAATTGTGCCTGTTCCGGACTTACAAAAGATGAAGCTACCTTTACATGAACGACTTCCCCTTTTTGAGTTTTAAATCCAATAACAGCACCAACATGCTCTCCGCTTGCTTTCTTTGAATTTTCGGTTAACTGATCTCCATTCCAAGTATGTGTTACCTCAAATTCTTTATCGAATTCGGCAACAAAATAGTTGTGGAAGTTATCAGGAACACCACCGCTGTTATTTCTGCAGTAACCAATTATTTTTCTTTCCTTCGGAAGAATTGTCACTTCAGATCCTTTAAAAAATCCGTCCAACAAAATATAAGAAGACTCATTTTCCGGAAACGTAAAACGAAAAACAGCCGCTCGTTCTGTAGGTGTTATTTCTGCGGTGACATCATAATCAGCCAGATAAACTTTATAGTAGTTTGGTTTCGAAACTTCAGCTTTATGTGAAAACCAAGATGCTCTTTCATCCTCTTTAAATTTTAAATCACCGGTAACGGCCATTAATGAAAATGCAGCGTAGTCGTTTATCCACGGACTTGGTTGATGGGTTTGTTTTATTCCTCTGATTTTTTTGGCATCATAGGCATAACACCAGCCATTTCCCATTTCACCGGTTTGTGGTGTCCAAAAATTCATTCCCCACGGCAATGCAACAGCCGGATATGTATTTCCATTTGACAAAGAATAGTCGGAATCGGTTCCCATTAATGGATTTACAAAATCAACAAGGTTTTTTTCAGTATTCATTACTTTCTCACCTCCACAGGCTGATAAAACAGTAACAAATAACAATAATAATACGTTTGCTTTCTTCATCTTAGTACTAGTAAACAATTGATTTAGGTCGATCTTGAATTGATTTTCCAAAATTTGGATTTGGTGTAGCTCCCATCTCAAGTGTCAGCACTCCACCGTTTAAAATATCTTTGTGTGTGATAAATGATTTTGTATACTCCAATCCGTTTAAGGTCGCAGACTGAATGTAAATATTTTTATCACTGTTGTTGTTTGCTTTGATGGTAAACTTCTTATTTTCAGGAAGATTAATACTTGCTTCACCGAACAAAGGACTGCCAAAAACATAAGCACCATTGCTTGGATTAACAGGATAGAATCCCATGGAAGACATTACATACCAGGCAGACATCTGTCCACAATCTTCATTCCCGCATAAACCATCTGGTTGATCGGTATACAATTCATTCATGATGTAACGAACCTTATCGGCCGTTTTAAACTGCTCACCGGCATATGCATACAAATAAGTGATGTGATGACTTGGCTCGTTTCCGTGTGCATACTGACCAATTAATCCTGAAATATCAGATGACGCTCCTTCTTCCAGTTCCGAAGAAATTGAGAAAAGACTGTCCAGCTTATTCAAAAATGGTTTCTCGCCTCCCAAAAGAGCAATTAATCCTTCCGGATCTTGTGGAACCAACCATAAATATTGCCATGCGTTGCCTTCACAATAATCATTTACACGATGCTGTGCTGAGTAAGGATTAAAAGGTGTTCTCCAGGAACCATCTTTCATTTTTCCTTTCATAAACCGATCTTTCGGATCGAAATATTTAGTATATGCTTTAGCTCTCTCCTCAAAATATTTTGCATCTTCAGTTTTTCCCAGTTTTTCAGCTAGTTTGCTAATTGCCCAATCACTAATCGCATATTCCATAGCACTTGCCACAGATTCATGCATCATATCACACGGAATGAAACCGTATTCCTGTAACTCTTTAACTCCTGGTTCAAAATCGCCCATGGCCGTTGCTTTTACCGCTTCGTAAGCTAATTCATAATCTATCCCTTCAAATCCTTTTAAACAAGCATCAACAACAACCGGAACGGCACTGTATCCAACCATGGTATTGGTTTCATTTCCTCGCAGATGCCAAACCGGTAATTTTCCTTGTTGCTTGTAAATTGTCAACATAGAGTTGATCATATCCGGAACACGTTCCTGTTGTGTCAAAGTATATAAAGGATGTGCTGTACGGTAGGTATCCCATAAAGAAAATAAGGTGTAATTTGTAAAATCTGCATTCGCGTATACTTTTTTATCAACTCCTCGGTAATCGCCATTAGAATCATTAAATAAATTAGGCGCTATAAGTGTGTGATACATTGCAGTGTAGAAAACCTTTTTCTTTGTTAGGTCTTTCGTTTTGATTTCAATTTTAGCCAGTTCCTTATTCCATTTTGCTTGATTTTCAGTAAGGATTTTAGAAAAATTCCATGATTTCATTTCAGCTTGAATATTTGCCAAAGCATTTTCCATACTTACTGGCGACATTCCAAACTTAACTTGTATCTCTTCAGAAATTTCTGTCTCAAATTCCAGACAAGCCTTTACTGCAAGTCCTTTTGCAGCATCTCCCTCCACTAATTTATCGCCATTATAAACTGCAATATCTTTAACCGGCTTAGAGAGTACCATTGCAAAATATTCTCTTTGATCTTCAGCCCAACCTGTTGAAAAACGATAGCCGGCTACAATTGTATCATTTACTTTATGAAAAAATGTCTCGGTAGCGTTATCACCGTTTCCCTCCTGCAAATCAAGAATTATTTTTGACTGATCTGATTTTGGGAATGTTATTTTATGAAGAGCCACACGTTCACTTGTGGTCATTTCAATATCTACATTATAAGTATCCAAATGTACTTTATAGTAGCCAGGCTCAACCTTCTCGGTTTTATGATCGTAGTAGGAAGCATAACCTTCCTCAGGATTTTCCTGTGAACCTGGATTCATTTTCACATCTCCAACAGCAGGCATAATTAAAAAATCGCCTAAATCGGCACAACCTGTTCCACTCAAATGCAAATGAGAAAAACCTTTGACGATGCTATCTGAATAATGGTACGATGAACACCAATCCCAACCTTTATGAAAATTGCTAGGGCCAGCCTGAATGGCACCAAAAGGCACACTTGCTCCAACAAAAACATGTCCATGTCCCGCCGATCCAATTAAAGGATCAACGAATTGAATGTAATCTCCTTCGGCTTCTTTGTGGTCTTTATTACTACAAGAAAATAAAGTAGTAATTGCCAGAGATAGTAAAATTAATGATTTAAGAGAATTTTGGTATAGCATCTGGTTTTTGTTCTTAAGTTTTATAATCTGCTGATATATGTTGTAGCTCAAGGCTATTTTAATCTTCTATGGAATACACCTTTTTTTACAAAAAGGCTATAAAAAAATCCTTCCTTTATATGCAGGCGGAAGAAAACCTTATTACAGAAAACAATATTTGTTAATTTCTGTTGCAAACAAAAATAACAATTCACGCAAGTACGAAATTTATCACTAATTGCAATTTAACTACTTATTTTAAGCAGGAATAATAGAGCCGCCCTCATAAGGGCAGCTCCAATCAAAATATTTTTTTCTAAAAATTACTGTTCATTAATCCACCTGATTTGGCTTTTGTATTTTCAACATCCCACCAAAGTTTGATATCCATACGGTCTGTTTCGATCGTATTTAATGCCGATGGCATTGAAACTTCATTTAAATTGTGTTGATTATCAGGGTAACGAACTCGCTTCACATAAGTATCGGCAGCTACAGAAGCGTTTCCGCTTACTCCATCGTATGGCAGAGTTAAGTCAGGATAATCTGTTCTTCTAAAATCAGCCCAGGATTCAATCCCATTTGGAAAGTTTGCAATCCATTTCTGAGTAATGATTTGCTTCAACTGAGCTTCATTACTTCCCGTTAAATCATTTAATCCGGCAACATAAGCATCACCATCAACTGCATTCACTCCAACAAAATCCATTGATGCCTCAACAGCTTGTTTGTATAATGCATTCGCATTGCCAGAAGTCCACCCACGAAGAGCTGCTTCAGCCTGAAGAAATAGAACCTCCGAATAATACATTACCGGACAAAACATTGCATTTTTATCTCCATCACCTGAGAATTCCACGAATCCATTTTCCAAACGAATAGTCGCTTTACCTGTTACTTCAGCCGATGATGATGGCATACTTGCATCTAAGCCATTCTCCAAGCCTTCATAAGTTGCTTTTCCAGCTGCTTCTTTAGTTAACGGTTTTCCGTCTACTTTATAAGACAACCAACGTGGTGCTCTAGGATCTTCTCCAACACTTGACTGACCATATAAATAATTAGTAAATGTTTTAGCTACACGAATATTATCCCAATACCATGCCATCTGATGAAGATAATCATACCATCCATTGCTCCACATCGGAACGTGTGCAATATCATCATTGCTTGCCATCACTCCACCGGCAATCGCTGCTTGAGCCTCAGCCTGTGCTTTAGCTGGAGCAATATTTGAAATACGCATTGCAAGTCTTAAACGAAGTGAATTACCAAAGCGTATCCATTTTGCCACATCTCCCTTATAAACTAAATCGTATTCGCCATAAAGTGCTTGTGTTTCATCATTTTTAATGCTCTTAATTGCCTCATCAAGTTTCAGAAACAAATCATTGTAAATAGCCTCCTGAGAATCGTACGCGTTAGTTTCGGCATTACTAACACCAAAATATGGAATGTCTCCATAAGTATCAGTCATACGCGACCACCAATACACCATCCAAATATTTTTAATGGCAATCTGATCATTATAGGCAGGTTTATCGCCAAATTGTGCATCAATAGTATTCGACTCTAAATTAAATTGGGTATAATGTTCTTTCCATTGATTTCCAATCCAACCATCGATGTATTCATATCGATCAGAACTAGCCCAAGAACCAGTAGATGCCCAGTATTGCGCATAAAAGTCAGGATATAAATTAACGTTTCTCTGGTAGTTTGCAAAAACTCCCTGAACCATATCCGAAAAGAAAAATCGAGGTTCTACTTCCGTTACGGAATCTTTGGGCGTATTCATCTCCTCAAAATCATCGGTACAACCGAAGCCGATGAATATCAAGCCCAATAATAGTAATGAATTATATATTCTTTTCATCTGTATATTTTTAATTTTCAACAGGCACATGAATCTCGTAATTTGAATAACACTTCTGTTTTATCAAGGTATTTTCATTAATTCGATTCATAATCATTAATACTTATAATTCTTAGAATCCCAGATTAAGTGAGAAACCATATGTTCTGGTCGCTGGAACCGGAGAAAAATCAAATGCCGAAGCCTCAAATCTAGAGCTGTAAGCACTTGCATCAGGAGCAGTCCCAGGTGTGTCTTTATAGAAATAGAACAAGTTTCGTCCCACTATTGAAATTCTTGCGGTTTTAATCGGATTCTTACCAATTTTACTCAAGAAACTTTGAGGTATTGAATAACCAACAGCCACTTCTTTTAGTTTCATATAGGATGCGTCATACACAAACTCTTCATCGATACTGGAAATTCGACCCCAATATTTTTCAGCTGTTGCCGACTTAGCATTTGCAACTCCACCTTCGGTGAAACCGTTAACAGTATAAGGATTTCTATTGTTCTCAGCTGTTCTTTTTGCAGTACCTGCTCCAACAGCTCCTTTTTCGGTAATAGAAACAATATCGCCTCCTTGCTGAATGGAAAGTAGCGCAGACACATACAATCCTTTATAATCAGCCTTTAAACCAATAGATCCTGTCCAGTCTGCTTGTAAATTTCCAATCACCTCAAGCTGTTCTGTTCTCATTGGCAGTCCTTCCGAGTCTACTAATATTGCACCAGCATCATTTCTGCGATATTTATACCCTTTAATATCACCCAGTTTTTCTCCCTCAATACCAACAACCATTGGGCTTCCATTAATATCCCCAAATCTATATTCTTTTAGATCAGCATCAAGCTCTTTTACTTTTGTGGTATTAGCAGCAAAATTGAAGTTTAGATCCAAAGTGAAATCCTTGGTCTTAATTGGAGTTGTTGACAACATGATTTCAACTCCTTTATTTGAGATTTTACCAGCATTAATCAATTTCTGCTGATAACCAGCACTTTGATCCATATCAACCGGCATAATCTGATTTTGAGTATTTTCATCATACAAGGTAAAATCAATTCCGATGCGGTTATTAAACATTCTTACATCAAAACCAAATTCTGTAGAAGAAGAAATTTCAGGTTTTAAATCTGGATTAACTAAAATACTCGGTACAGAACCTTTTAGTAAATTAAAATTACCCGTTCCAATTGTATACAACATACTAGTCTTGTATGGATCAGTCGCTTTTCCAACCTGAGCCCATGACCCTCTTAGTTTAGCGTATGTAATCCAACTTGGCATCTCAACCATTTCAGATAAAACCCCACTAACACTAACCGATGGATAAAAATAAGAGTTGTTATCATCTGGAAGTGTTGATGACCAATCGTTACGTGCTGTAAAATCAAGAAATAACATATTTTTATAGGCTACCTGACCAAATCCGTAAATAGACTGAACTTCTTCTTCAGAAATTGACTCACTTGAAGAAATGTTGGTACCATATCCTAAAAAATAGTTTCCTTCAGAAGGCAACTTGCCCGACTTGCTTGATAAATTCTCTGTAGTAGTATACATTTTATTACCACCTACATTTAAACTAACAGCAAAATCTTCACTTAAATCTTTATTGTAACTCAACAAAAACTCATAATTCTCTTCTTTAAAAAATCGCTCCATCGTATTGTAATCAGGGTGATTACTATATACATTATCAGCATATTTATACATAGATTGAGCATCTTCACGATAGTAATCCAAACCGTACTTTAATCTAAGTTTTAGATCAGAAGTCAATTTCATATTGGCTGCAAAATATCCAAAAGTACGATACCTCTCATCCTGATAACTTTGCTGATCTTGCAAGAAATATGGATTACGAAAACTTGCATTCGAAGTTGTATACAACTTCTCAACATGGTTACCTCCTACCATATCATATCCAGGTTTTAAATCCTGAGTTCGGATATTCATAGGCATTTGATTAAAATATGACATATAACTATAGAATCCCATCTCAGGTCTTTCCTTACCTTTGGTATTCATATAGGACACTTTTGTGTCAATATTTAACCATGGATTAATATTGTAGTCAGCTCTTAAATCAAAATTCATTTTTTCTACCTTGTGTCCATCATAAATTCCATTGGAAATATCTTTCCCCATTGATGCACGATAGGATCCATCTTCGTTTCCACCTGTAAATGAAAGGTTGTGTTTTTGACTCACACCTGTTCTGGTAAAATCTTCTATCCGATTAGTTTGAGCCTCATAAGGAATCATTTCTCCAGTCCAGGATTCAAGCATTTGTCCCTTCATTTCCGGTCCCCACGAAGAGGTTCCGTTTTTATCGTAAACACCTTCGGTTCCCTGACCAAATTTATCCTGCATATCAAGAAAGTAAGCTGCCTCGGAAATAGTTACACTTCCAGAATAGGCAATTCCCAGACCTGCATTTTTCTTCCCTTTTTTGGTTGTCACCAAAATAACACCATTACCGGCACGAGAGCCATAAAGAGCTGCTGCATTTGGTCCTTTCAATACAGAAACAGATTCTATATCATCTGGATTAATATCAAAAGCTGCACCTGATTTATCAACACCACCAAAAACTCCGGCATCTTCGCCTTCTCTGGAATCATTAAAAGGAACTCCATCTACAACCCAAAGCGGAGCATTGTTACCTGTAAGGGAGCTAGCACCACGAATTTCAATTCTTGAACTACCTCCAACACCACCACCAGACTGATTAATCTGAACTCCTGCAATTTTTCCTTCCAAAGCACTTGCTAAATTAGCATCAGCTCCTTGTGTTATTTCATCAGATTTAATATCCTGAACAGAATAACCAAGAGCCTTCTTTTCTCTTTTAATACCTAAAGCTGTTACTACAACTTCTGCCACTTCTAATGCATTCACAGTCATCACAACATTAATTACAGATTGAGAACCAACTGTAATTTCCTGTGTTTGCATACCAACAAAACTAAAAACCAAAATACTGGTTGACTCAGGAACTGTGATCTCGAATTTTCCATCGATATCAGTTACTGTTCCAGTTGTAGTACCCTTAACAACAACTGATACTCCAGGAAGTGACATTCCTGAGTCTTCAGTAACAGCACCTGTAACAACTTGCTGTGTTGCTGAAACAGATGAATTGTCATTAGTTAATGTGTTAACGTTTGCATTTGCCGAAAATGGAAGAACCATCATCGCGCAAAGCAAAGCAAAAATCCCAATCTTACTTCCAAGTCCTAATGGGTTAGTCAGGCTTGAATGAAGATTTCGTAAATAGCATTTCTTCATAGTTAGAATTATTAATTATACAATGAACAAAAAAAATGTTGTTTTTTTCTGAAACCAATATTAGCGCAAACGTATTAATTCACGATTAATATTGAATTAACAAGGCACATAAAATCATTAATCAAACGTTTTATATCTGATTTACAAAACCTTACCAAAAGTGACTTGTCGGGCACAATTAATAAGGATTTTTAGCAATTCCTTATTTGTTCCAACCATTGAATGAAGTCAATTTTAGAAACAACTTATACCTATCACAATTCCACCACCTATTTACTGTTTTTTCTATTATCGAAATGAATAAATCAATTTGATTGATATCAAGCTGAAATAAGTTCACCAATTCTTCTTCTGTTTTGTGCAACGACCTTAGTCTTTTTAGGCTTTTATCTTTAAAGTCTTGGTATATTTCGATATATTTGGAAATTAACAAACGCCATAAATAATAATGAAATTTCTACTTGCATTATTTGCCTTAATTATATCTTCCCCTTCTCTTTATGCTGACCATGGTATTTATTTTAAATCCAACGAGGTTTCGAAAGAGAATCGGACTGGAATTGATATTACACACAAGAATAATATTTCATATACCAAAAGCTTCACCATTGCTTTTATGATTTCTTTACGGGAAACGGAAACTCATTATGGGGAAATCCTATCTTTAAAGGAGGAACATGGTAAAAACTTAATTCAGGTTACCTATAGAGAACCGGATTTATATGTAATCCTCAATAAAAAAGAAACTAAATTTCATTGTAATTTTAATTCATTAAACCTTCTTCGAAACAGATGGATTCCATTTCAACTTAAAATTGATAGTGAAAATGGAGAGATTTCCTTAACTCTTGGGGAAAATCACTTTAAAAATTCAATTCAATTCCCCAAATCTTCCGAGTTTTCCTTATCATTAGGTGTAATAAACAAGTATGGCTTTTTTATCGATGAAGTTCCCTCAATGTCTGTAAAAGATTTGGCCATTCATATTGATGGAACACCAAAACATTTATGGCCATTTCGAAAAGTTGCCAACAATGAACTTAAAGACATTTTATCAAGCAGAACTGCAAAACTATATAATCCGGATTGGGTAATTGATTACCACAATCGCTGGACTAAAATAAAAACCTTATCATTTCCTTCACTGCCATCTATGGCATATGATAAAAAAAATGAGGCTATTCATTTTGTTCTTAAAAATGGTACTGCAAGCACCTACTCAATTAAAACAGGTACTTTGGTTACAAACAATAAAAATTCCGGTTACCCTGTTTTTGAAAAATCACAACAGCTTATTATTGACAGCAACAATCAATTAGTTTCGTATAGTTTAAACCAAAATGATCTTTCAACTTACAATTCAGTCAATCAAAGCTGGAGTCATGCCGACAGTGTAACTAACGATCTTCCAAAGTGGTGGCATCACAACAAGCTGATTCATCCAATTAATCACCAAATAACTACTTTGTGCGGATACGGTTACTATTCCTATTCCAATTCAATTAAATCATTCAACGAGAAAAGCAAAGTATGGACAGAGCTCAAACTTAAAGGTGATGTAATCGAACCTCGGTATTGCAGTTCGCTTGGATTTTCGGCTGAAAACAGTAATGTTGTTTACTTATTTGGAGGACTGGGAAATTCGCTTGGAAAACAAATTTTAGGAAAAGAATTTTACTACGACCTTTATCGAATTGATTTCAAAACAAATGAAATAAAAAAATTATGGGAACTACAGCAAAATGATCAATTTCAATACCTGCCCGTAAATTCATTAAAAGTAACTGAAAAAGACAGTGCCTTTTATACATTACTATTTCCTTGTCAAAAAAGCAGTACTCACCTTCGAATAGCAAAAGGATTTATTAATGATCCAAAACTATATTTTATTGGCGATAGTATACCGTATGAATTTGTTGACATTAAATCTTTTGCCGATCTGTATTATTGGGAAAGTGAAAATAAATTGATTGCACTTACATCGCAGGAAGTGGATGCGGATGCTGAAACATATGAGGTATCTATGTATTCGATAAGCTATGAGCCTGGAGCAGATACTGAATTGAATATGAATAATGATTCACTTCCGTTCGCCATAAAATTATTCTACGTTTTTTTAGCCGCAACACTTTTGTTCCTGATATTTTTTGTGAGGAGAAAAATAAGAACTAAAATAAAAATTGAAAAATTAGAAAATGATTCCATTTTAACCTTTCAGGAAAAACTACCGACTTTTGAAATTCCACAAGTAAACTCTATCCTGTTGTTTGGAGGATTTCAGGTTTTTGATAAGAAAAACAAAGATATCACCTACCGCTTTAGTCCTACTCTTAAAGAATTGTTTCTTTTGATATTATTGTATTCTCTTGAAGATGGAAAAGGAATTTCATCAAGAAGAATTCAGGAATTTCTTTGGCCGGATAAACCGGAAGACAAGGCAAAAAACAACAGAGGTGTTAATATTAAAAAGTTACGTGGCATCATAGAAGATATTCAAGGAATTGAAATTACTTTCGACAATAATTATTGGAAGATGATACTCGAAGAGAACATTTTCTGCGATTTAGCACACATTCAAAAATGTATTGATACTCAAATAACCAATTTAGATAGTGATAAAATAGAGGAAATAATTCAGATATTACACAGAGGCACTCTGCTTCGCGATATTATTCCTGAATGGCTGGATTCTTTTAAAGACAAAACAACCGGTACAATTGTAAGTACTCTGGAGGAATTATTAACAAAATTCGATTTTGAACCAAGCATACGCCTGGCCATTTCAAATGTTATTTTTGGATTCGACCAAATGAATGAAACCGCTCTTCGCGTAAAATGCAATCTCCTTTCCATACAAGGAAAACATAGCTTGGCTATGGAGACGTACGAAAACTACATTAAACTCTATGTGAAATTATACAATGAAAAATATCAATTCACATTTAAAGAAATCGTTTCAGAAAATACAACAGTTTAATCCATAAAAAAAACCAGGTGTGAACCTGGTTTTTAAACTAATCTAACTATATCCTTCTTATGAAAAAGGTTCGGATTGAGAAACAAATTTGCTTCTCAATCCGAAGCACAGCACACTACTACTGCAAAATCTTACTATATGTTGTTCCATTTTACAAACTACTAATCATGAAACAGCATTATATTTTATTACATTTCAACCTATATAATTCCTAAAATAGCTGGTCTCTCATGAAACAACTTAACTATTAATTCCCCAAATAATGTATTTGCCCAGGCAAACCATGATCTCGTGAAATTTTCAGGATTATTTTTATGAAATGTTTCATGCATAAAACCAGTTTCTGCATGAGTATCAATCAGCATTTGCATGCAGCTAATAATTTCCTGTTCATCATCAGAAGTCATCGCCCGCATCACAATACTCATGGGCCAAATCATATCCGCACCAACATGTGGCCCTCCGATTCCTTCCGCATATTTCCCTTTGTAAAACCACGGATTATTTGCGCTCAAAACAAACTTTCGGGTGTTTTGATAAAGAGAATCAGTCGTTTCCATTGCTCCCAAATAAGGAAGAGACAGCAAACTTGGAATATTTGCATCATCCATAAACAGCTTATTTCCAAAACCATCAACCTCAAATGCCAATATATTACCATAATTTAAATGATCCGAAACAGCATACTTTGCAAGCGCTTCGTCTACTTCATTTGCAAGCTTCAAGGTCTCTTCAGCCAATTTAGTTTGCAAACCTAAATGAGTTGCAATCTCAGCCAATTGTTTCAACGAAACTACAGCAAAATAATTAGAAGGAATCAAAAACGGCAAAAGGGTTGCATCATCAGATGGTCGGAATGAAGAAACAATTAATCCAACAGGATTCACAGGATTACCATAGCCTCCACCCGGTAATGTGTCATAAGGCTTTCTTGTTTTTCTTTGAAAAGAGTACGGACCTCTATCCTCTTTTCGTTGCTGCTCTTTAAATGTTTTAACAATTAATTCAGCAGCCTCTTCCCATTTCGCATCAAAACAGCTGTCATCACCCGAAGTTTTCCAATAGTGATACGCTAAACGAATAGTATAACAAAGAGAATCTATTTCCCATTTTCGTTCGTGCAGCTCAGCTTTCATTTCTGTACAATCACTTTCCCAGTGACTCCCTTCAGCTCCCTTGTTAAAAGCATTCGCATATGGATCAATCAAAACACATTTTGTTTGTCGGTTGATTAAACCTTTAAACAAGTTTTTTAATTTTTCATCTTCGGGAACCAATGATAAATACGGCCATACCTGAGCTGTTGAATCCCGCAGCCACATGGCATTTATATCGCCCGTAATTACAAAAGTATCCGGTTTACCCGATTCTTCAGAATACTGAACTGTAGTGTCCAATGTATTTGGAAAACAATTTTCAAACATCCACGACAATTCCGGATTCGAAATTTTCTCCTTTATTTGATCAATCATCTCATCGACAGAAGAACTAACAAAATTCCTTTTATTTTTTGCTGGTCGATTTGAAACGTAACTTAAGCCTTTAGGGGATGCAACTGCACCAAACCCTGTCAGTGCAATTCCTCCGGAAAACAAAATTGAATTTCTTAAAAAAGTTCTTCTCTCCATGATTTCAATGAAAATTATTATTTCAAATTTTTCAATGCAAATGCATATGCTCCAATTGCAATCGCTTTACTTGCTCCAAGCTTACTGAAACAAACTGCTAAACGAGGATTTGGATCGTATTTAATCGTTTTATCTGTTCCAGGTATTTGTATATCTACTGAACAATCCGAAGCAAATTCTTTAAATTCTGCATCGTTATCGATATTATACACTTTTTGAACCAAACGAGGAAGAGATTCTCCACCTGCAGTGAAGCAATTTCCATTCATCTCTTTCAAAGCTGCAGGCATATATAAATCATGAGCGCCGGTTAAACCTCCTCCAATTACAGCAATACCATCGGTAATGGTTAAAAGATTAGCCAAACTATCTCCCAAACATCTGCCAAACAGTTCAAATGCTTCTAGAGCTGCTTTTTGATCTGGATGACTAGTATCAACTGCCACATCATAAACATCTTTTGGCATCAATTCATCAGAATACTTACCTTTTGCATTTTCCAGAAATGTTCTTTGAATAGCCCGGGTGCTTATTCCCTCTTCAGCAAAACGATCAGGAAAAACTCTTGAACTGGTTAACCAAACCTCAGTTGCAATCGAATTATCGCCAGTAAATAATTCATTATTGTGCACTAATCCGCCTCCAAATCCGGTACCAAGTGTAACTCCAATTAAATTGCAATAACGCTTAGGACTATTTTCTTCTTCCAAACGTTTATTGATAGCTGGCAATACGCCTCCCAAGGCTTCGCCATAAGCAAATAAATCACCGTCATTATTAATAAAAACCGGTATTGAGAATTTCTCTTCAAGCATCGGTCCTAAAGCAACGCCTCCTCTAAATGCAGGAAGATTTGGCAAATCACCAATAATTCCATTTTTGTAATCGGCTGGTCCCGGAAATGCAAAACTAATTGCAACAGGTTTCTCTGCAAGCAGATTCATAACTTCCTGAAATCCGTCAACAATTGTTTTCAGACACAAATCAAGCTGATCTGCATTTGATGACTTTCGAATTGGTTCAACTATTTCTTCCCCGCTTTTCATTGCCGAAAAAACAAAATTTGTTCCTCCTGCATCAAGAGTCATCACAACCCTTTTATCATTCCAAATATTCATATGCTTTCTTACTTTCTTTTGTAAAACGACAATCCAAAAATGTAACCAATACACACCAGCGTAACAACAAAACCACCCATAAGTGAGAAAACATCTGCTACAGCTCCAAATATTACAGGTACAATTGCACCTCCAATAATAGCCGTCACCATCAAACCTGAAATTTCGTTGCTTCTTTCCGGCATTGCATCAATTGCTATTGAAAATACCAATGGGAAAATATTAGCAAATCCCAATCCAATTAAAAATATTGCAGCAAATCCCATTATCGAACTTGATGCTATATAAAGTCCGGCAATCCCAATTAAAGACAAAAGAGTTGTAATTTTCAAAAATCTTGAAGGAGACATCCAATTCAAAATTACACCTCCCAAAAAGCGACCGGTCATTAAAGCAATGAAGAAAAATAAGGTTCCCCACAAGCCTAACTCTTTAATATCATAGCTAAATTTTTCAGATAAATAGTTTGGAAGTTTAGCACTCATACTTACCTCTGAACCAACGTATAAGAAAATAGCTAAAACCATAAAGAAAACATATGGATTTTTCAACAAAGCGAAAACTGAACCAAACGAAGCTGGAGATGCTGAATCATCTTTTTTCTCTTCAATAGTAACAACATATAAATAAATTGCTGCAACTAAAAGAATACCGGAATAAATTGGGAACAAAAGTTTCCAGTCCAATCCCCAATACTTAGCCGCCAACAATGGAATTAAAGCACCCGACAAAGAACCGATTGCCTTAATAAACTGTCCGAACGATAAATTTCTTGAATATTTTCCTTCAGGTGATACATCTCTCATAATTGGATTGCCTGCAACCTGCAGCAAAGCAGCACCTGTTCCTAACAGTAATAATGATCCTAATAACAATCCAAATGATGAGAAATTGCCTAATATAGGCAAGACTAAACCTACCAGCGCTGCCAGCATACCAAGAAGCAACACTCGTTTTTTTCCTTTTCTATCCTGATACAATCCCATTGGAACGGAAAGTAAACCAAACATGATAAACCCCATAAAGGTTACCAATCCAGCCAAAACGTTACTCAACTCATACTCGCTTTGTAACTGACTTGTAAGCGGCCCTACAACATCACCAAATCCCATGCACAAGAATGCCAAAAAAATTGGCCCTGATTTTAGATAATTATTCTTCATTGTTGATTCTTATTATTAACGTTCTATTAATTTAGGTTTCAATTCTATTCTTGCATTCTTACTTTCTTTGCTTTTAATTACTTCCTCCAGAATATCGACAGATTGCCTGGCAATGCTCATTATAGGTTGTGCAATAGAAATTACTCTAGGCATCGAATAATCAAAAATGTCCAGATTATCGAAACTCACAAAGGTGATTTCTTTTACCTTTTCAGGATAATGCATATTCATTAACCAAATAGCCGTAGCAGTAATCTGATTATTAGTAAAAACAACTACATCAACCCCAGCTTCAATCAAATATTTCAATTCCTTTTGAGCACTTTCTTTAATATGATTGTGATCTACAATTCGAAGTAAATTTTCATCATATTCCAAAGCATTATCTGTTAATGCCTGCTTGTACCCATCTATCCTTAATTTTAAGGAATAAACATCCGGTGTAATTGACAACAGACCAATTCTTTTTGCTCCTTTGTCTATTGTTTTCTGAATGGCTTCCTTCATCGGATTTTTGTTTTCAACCAAAATATAATTGGCTAAAAAATCAGGGTCTTCCCGATCGAAAAAAACCATTGGGAAATTTTGCCTGGAAAGAGATTTTAAAACATCTCCTTTTATAAAACAAGACGCAATAATTAATCCATCAACCTGCCTGTTTACAAACATATTAATCAATAACTCCTCTTTCTCTTTTTTCTCATCGGTACTGCCAATTAGTAAATGATATCCTTTTTCCCAAAGCAAATCTTCAATCATTCGTCCAATTTTAGCATAAAATGGATTCGAAATATCAGGAACCAGATAACCAATAGTATTCGTCGTCCCATTTTTTAAACTCTTGGCAATTTGATTCGGCTGATAGCCTACCTCTTTAATGTAATCCAAAATTACTTTTTGAGTTTTTTTACTGATGTTCTTTTCATCTCCTTTTTTATTTAAAACAAATGAGACAGTAGTTTTTGAAACTCCTAAATCCTGGGCAATATCTTTAATTGATTTCTTTTTCAAAGGTTTTCGGCTTTACTAAATCGGTTTACTAAATCGTTTTAGCAAAAATATGGTTTATTTTTAAAATTCAAAACAAATATCCAAAAAGAAAATAGCGGTCAACAGGTTATTGACATTAACGCATTAAAAATAAACACACAAACACCTGTTAATAATAAGATTAATACAACAATACACTGCTATAGTAAATAAGTAACTGATGAAATTTTTATTCTCCTGATTTCAAAAAAAATTGTACTTTTATGCACTGATAAAAATTATACACACCTCCTTATTTTCTTGCAAATATTTTAAGCCCGATTTCATATAGTTTTAATTAACTTATATTTAAATCGTGTTATCAGACAAATATGAATGAATATGAAAAATCAAAAAATTTGTGTTATTGGTTGTGGTAATTTAGGTCGTTCGATTGTTAAAGGACTTTTAAATAATGATGTCTTTAGTCCGAACCATGTAACTGCAACAAGAAGAAATATTGATTTAATAGCAGATTTAGCAACAGAGGGAGCAACAGTCACATCAGATAACTGTGAAGCTGTTAAAAATTCCAATATTATTTTAATTGCTGTTAAGCCATACAATGTTGGAAAAATAATTAAAGAGATTAAGGGCGAAATTATTGAAGGAAAACATGTACTTGTTTCTCTTGCAACCGGACTGACAACCGAAGAAATTTCAGAAATGCTGGATCATAAAATACCGGTTTTTAGAGCTATGCCTAATATTGCAGCCAATATATCTGAATCAACAACCTGTATTTGCAGCAAAAATGCTTCTCTGGAAGAAACAAAAAACATTAAAGCTGTTTTCGATTGTGTTGGAGAAAGCCTGATTATTAATGAAGAACTAATGGAGGCGGCCACCATTTTAGGTGCTTGTGGAATTGCTTTTGTGTTCCGTTTTATCCGTGCAATGATTCAAGGTGGAATTCAAATTGGTTTTGATGCCAATACCGCCAAACAAATAGTATCTCAAACAGTAAAAGGCGCTGCCGAAATGCTCCAGATTAATAATGATCATCCCGAATCGGAAATTGACAAGGTTACTACACCAAAAGGCTGTACTATTGTTGGATTAAACGAGATGGAACATCAAGGTTTTTCGTCTGCATTAATCAAAGGAATTGTAACTTCATTTCAAAAAATTGAAAAATAACAACATTAGTTCTCATTCTATTTGCTTAAAAAAATAGAATGAGACTATTTATTAATTTGTCAGCAGGAGTTTTCTTTTCAAATCAACACCGTCAATATTCAAGTTTAAGATATAGACTCCTGAAGACAATCCATTCAGATTAAAATTAATCATACTTTCATAGCTGGAAACAACTCCTGAGCGAATCTGAGCTCCTTTTGTATCATATACCGTCCAAGTGGTCCGCAAATAAATTATCTGGCTTAAATCAACAGTAAAAGCACCATCGGATGGATTTGGATAAATCCTTACTAAATCATTATAGGTGGTCGTTATTTCTTTTGATGTTGAATTTACACCACACAAATTTTCAGCACTAAGTTTTATCGTATATTTTCCTGTTCCGGCATAAGTATGACTTGGATTTTCCTCCTCTGAAACTGCTCCGTCACCAAAATTCCAATTGTAAGTCATCCCTTCAACCGATGTATTAGTCATTTGCACCTTATTCAAATCAACCGTATAATTAAAATTAGTCACAGGAACATCCATGGCCAAAACAGAACGAACAACACTGTCAGCAACCCCATTCCTTCTCACAATTAATTTAACCTGCTTACGACCCGGACTACTGTAACTCACAACATGAGGTCCTTTTTCTATTGAAGTTTGAGGAATAGCTCCATCACCAAAACTCCAATAAAATTCATCTGGTTCACCTAATGAAACATCCGCGAAGGTAACCTGAGATTCATAACAGATACTATCCTGAGAAACTGTAATAACTGCTCTTAATCCTTTGTATGGATCAACACCATCAATTGTTTCCACACCTAAATTCAATGGATCCAACCAAAATTTCAATTGCTGATTCGCTTCGGAATAATTGGCCCAACTTTCTGAAAACTTCGCAAAGTAATCGTATTCCGGATCTTCACAATCAGCCGCTCCTCCTGTTAAATCTCCAATTAAGCGATGATTTTCATCAAATAAAGGTGATCCGGAAGATCCACCTTCTGTAGTTCCTAAATCCCATTCTAAAATTAACCAATGTGTGTTGGGATCGAATGTAAATTTTGTATCTGAATAAGAATCTGTTAGCGGTGCATCGTAATCAGCAGATATTTTTTTCACATCTCCTTGCGGATGATGGATACAGGTTGTGTTTATGGGTACCCGGCCTGATCTGTCCCAACCTGCATAATAAGGAGAATACGACGCAGGTGGTATTACTGAAAGTTCTAAAAGTGTAAAATCCAACCCGCTTGTTGTAGCCAGCAAACTTGATCCGGAGATAGATTGCGATTTTGAACCAACAGAGGATTCACAATCTACAGCTTCATAATTAAAAACGAAAATGGCAACATCTGCATCTTCCTGAGTATTTACAGCATGATGGGCCGTCAGTAAAAAAGGCCGTCCATCATAGCCGGTGTTATTTATCAGGGCACCCGATGCAATGTAACCACCATACAAAATATGGCAGACTGAGTGCTTTTCAACCTGCCATTCATCTCCTGCTGTACAATTAATATTTACATTACAGGTTCCTGATGATTTTAGCCTGGAGGCTCCTTGCAGCTGATTAAAAATATTTTTATAGTCATGCAGTACACTACCAATTTCTAAATCCGCAATAAAATCAGGATGCAAAGGTTCTATATATTCTACAGTTATTTCATCTCCCTGCAAAGGTTCAACCGAAAACCTGCCCGATTCTTTATTGTTTTTTTCGTTGTATGCCCCAAGTATCCGGTTCGATTGATTATTGTAAACAAACATCTGACTACCTGCCGGAATTCTAAATTTAGAAAAAATCAATCCTAAAGAATATGCTCCGGGCGACGAAATGGATATCCGCCAGACTCTTCTGCCATCGTCTAAAACCTGCCATTTACCGGAATTTAAGGCATTGTAGCTTGTTGTATATCGATAAGCATACTGTGCATGCTTCAGATAACTTTTACCTTCAACCTGTTCATATGCCTTACTCATTGTTGCCGTCTTGAAACGAGGCAAATAAATGGTTGACAATTCCGACTTTAACTTTCCTTTTTTTAATAAAGGTTCACCACCATAAGAGATTTGAGCCTTGGAGGAAACCCAAAAAAAAGTTAAGCTAATAAATAGCCCGAATCGAATAAATTTAGAGGTCATGCAGGTATATTTCAATCAATAATTATCAAAAATAGCAATTAAGAAAGAAATGTCAACCTATTACCGATAAACAATCGGTATGACCAAACCTGTTTCAACAAATCTATTTCAAATACAACAGTAAATCGTATGAAAACCAATATGATATCATTTCCTGATAATTCAAAATAAATAGTTAATCAACTACCTTTTTAAAGGGATTCTATATAAAGCATCTTCTTTTGAATGCTAATAATTTTATATAAATTTGAATTAAGTAAATAACCAATTTAGTACACCAAACTATACCTCATGAATTTAATCGAACGTAATTGGTCCTCAAAAACCATTCTTATTGCAGAAGATGTAGAATCCAATTTTCTTTTTTTGGAAGAGGTAATCCGAAAAACAGGGGCTGCAGTTCTCTGGGCAAAAAACGGGGAGGATGCTATTGAAATGTTTAACTGCAATAAGGTTGACTTAATATTAATGGACATTCAAATGCCACTAATGAACGGTTTTGAGGCAACAAAAATCATCAAGAAACAAAATCCAAAAATTCCAATAATTTCGCAAACAGCATATGCAATGTCCGAAGACCGGATTAAGAGTCTGAACGCCGGTTGTGATGATTATATAGCCAAACCAATACCAAGTCAAAAATTATTAGACTTACTTTCTGTTTACATCTAATCAGAACGCACCCAACCTAAATAAAGGTTAAAGTAACATCTTTTAAAAATTTATCCTCAAGAAGACTTACTATTCTTTTTACAACTGTTCTTCTGATCTCCAATTCAATTGGTAAACTGGGATCCTGATGAGCAAAATTAATTCTTGTTCCGGAAATAATAGAAATTTTATCGCTCTGTAAAAGATAGTGCACAATCTGATCTGCAGGCCCGTCTCCCAAATCATAATCACTGTTGTAATCCCCAAGAATCCGGGCAACTTTTCCAATTGTTAAAATGCCTTCGGTAACCAAATTTATGCTTTCCATATAAGAAGCCGGTGGAAGTTCCGGATCAGTAATTTTCATTCCTGCCGCAAATTTCAAATTTAATTCGCGACCCAAAATTTCGGCCGTTGTTCCTCCGCAAATAATTTTTTTCCCTTTAAAATGATACACTCTCATGGCCAGCTCAGCATCCTTATCCTTTTCGTAAGGAGGACCCGTGCAAATTAAAAGTTTACGCGGCTCCCGATAATAAATTACACCGGCACTAGTATCGTCCTTTAGCTCATCCTGATCGTTTCTGGCAGCTTTTTTCACTAACTGCATGCCCAAATTACGGGCAGATATGTAAGGGGTCGATTTTACAATATTGGTGACAAATTTTAACGCACTTTCATGTCCCCATCCAAAAGGCAATTCCCTGCTTCCCATTCCCGACTGCATAATTCCATCGGACCAAAACAGAATACGATCTTCTTTTCGGGCAGTAAATTCACAGGTTCTAAGTTCTTTGCCTTGATTTTCTTCACTGTCAAGCAGAATTGTCCTCCATCCCGGATCAAAAACCTCAGAGCCACGCATTACCACACACAAGGGATTGTCGAACTCAATGATACGCGTTGTTCCATCAAATTCAATATCAATTATGGTAAAGGTTGAATAGCTTACTTTTCGAACGCTGCAAACAGGAAGCGTGTTCATGATAATTTCGGCAATGGTTTTTACATCTTTGTGCTCTGCGGTAAAATTCATCGCCATAGATGCAGTTAAAGTTGCCAGCACATTGGCCTTCACTCCACTTCCCATGCCATCACTCAACACGGCAATTGTTCTGTTTTCCTCTTTAATTCTCTTCGAGAGAAACACATCACCGCAAATCATTTCACCATGATGAAAGAGTTGCTGACAGTCGATATCTATATGAAATTTCTCATCCATTATTCGCCTTTCCCTTCTTCCCCTGAAGCATGGGATTTAATGATCGAGCTTAGTAATTTTTCCGTTTTGGAAGCACTCTCACCCAATAAAAAGGCAATTTGCTGCACTGTTTGAAGATTCTCTTTAATAACCGCTCTTGCTCTGCCAATAACCTCTTCTCGCCTTACTTCAGGAGCGTATAAATCGCGAATAATACCACCAACAATCTTATTCTTTTTAATGGTAAAAACCGAAACATTAAACAACCTGTTTCCAAAATGTACATCCTTATTTAAGATATCCTCTCCATTTAAAATTACTGTGGAAAAGAATTTATGAAAACTGATCAATTTTGTTAAATCTGCATCAACTAACCCGGGAATAATTTCATTTAGCATTCGGGTCTCTTCACCCAATAAATCAACAAAAGTTTTATTCGACTCAATCACTTTCAGCCTTTCGTCGACAATTACAACACCCGAAGGAAGTTTCTGCAACATAGCCGACACCGTTTCTGAAGCTTCCTGCGCTATAATTCTTTCTTCGTTGGCAATTCTTTCCGATTCCTTTAAAGCCGCTTTTGTTTTAGTTAACTGCGCATTTGTATTTCCCAGCTCCTTAATATAGCTGTTCATATTTTTAATTGTAAAGGAAGAACACATCTCATAATTGGCCAGCCCCTGACATTTTGCAATCGCAAACTCCCTGCAAGACTCATAGCCACAGGAACCGCATCCCAATTGATCCTCAATTTTTCCTTTTCCCATCTCCACCAATACTTCCAATATCTCTTCTTCTGTAGGAACAGGAAGCTCCCTTCCTTTCGATTTAAATCCCCGGGTTAAATCAAGATCGCTGTATTCATCAATTTCTTTCTGCCATTTAATCTCATCAAGAGTTTTTAACCTTTTACGCACGTAACGAATTACTTTCGACCGACGAGAAAATTTTCTTCCCCCCGGCGAAGTTCCAGGTCCCATAATGCAGCCTTCGCAATAAAATAAATCAAGATGCTGATATAAATCGTGCTGAGTTTTAAACTCATTGATCGACCTCAAAAAATTATTTCTTCCCTCAGTACTAATAATCCCGCCATTCAGCATCGATATATCAATATCTGCAGCCTGAAACAGACCATGACTAATTGGAAACAGACCTCCTAAACGAGCGAATGGAGGATCAAACTCTGAGAATTCAACTGAGTTTTCCGAAACTCCGTACTCTGTAAACAGCTTCCTTAATTCTGCAAAACTCAAAACCGCATGAACACTTCCGTCAGTTCCATTAAATGCTTTCACATCATCTTTGCTGGCAACGCAAGGCGATAAAGAAACAATCTTAACATTTTTTCCATACTTTTTTCGTACTACTTTTGCCATGGCAATGCCCGGCGGTACAATTGGTGCCAGATTATCAACCAAACCAGGATGGAAATACTCGATATTATTTACAAGAGCCGGACATTTTGTTGAGATATAATATTTCCCATGGAAATTCTTGAACAGTTCCTTGTAGCGGTAGGCCACCAAATCTGCACCAAAAGCAGCTTCAACAACGTAATCAAAGCCCAAAGCCCTAATCATACCAACAAAGTTCCGAAAGTCCAGAATATCATCAAACTCACCGGAAATACTAGGATCACATATGGCAACTACAGGCTCGGTATCAGCTAACAATTGCTTAACCAAATCTTCCGAACTTCTATATTCTATCGCATTTTGAGCACAAACGGCAACACAATTTCCACAACCAATACATCTGCTTTTAATGATGTTTGCAAAATCATCTTTTATTTTAATTGCTTTGGCAGGACAAACCCGAATACACGTATAACTAAGATTACACTTATTCTTATTGGTTACAATTAATGGCATAATGAGTTTTTTAGGATTGAAAGACTTAATTAAACGAGCCCGAAAACACCGTTTAATATTTCAACAACACTATCCGGATCGACTTCCTCGTGCAGTTCATCTCCAATTTTTAAAATAGGTCCTTTTGCACAATTCCCTGTACACAATTCACCATGAAAGAACACCTTGTCTTTCAATTTATTTTCTTCCAAAAAGGTATTAATTGCTTTTAAAGCTTTTCCGTTACCTCTTGAAAAACAAGAACTTCCCAAGCAAATGGTAATTTCGATTTTTTCGGCCATTTAGTTATTGTCTTTATGATCTGTTTCATGAGGATTGTTACTTTCTTCCAATTCACCAACAAGACTACCCACCAAATGGAAATTCAATCAACAATACCCCATGTTTAATATGGGTTATATTTCATTTTAAATATAACTAAGATCTACTTCTTTTAAAAACTTTTCCTCCAGCAGAGCAACAATATTCTTTACAACGGTTCTTCGTATCTCTAATTCCATTGGTAAATTAGGATCCTGATGCGCAACATTTATTTTTGTTCCATTAATAATAAAAATTTTATCACTTTCCAATAAAACCCGAACCAGCAGATCCGCCGGACCTTGTCGCAATGATAAATTTTGCCTGTAATTTTTAAGTAAGCGATATACTTTACCCAAAGTTAAAATGCCCTCGGTAACCAAATCAATACCATTAATATGTGATATTGGCGGCAATTCCGAATCAGTAATTGTTAATTCAACCTCAATTGGAGCCTGAATTTCACGAGAGATAATCCCGGCTGTTGTGCCCCCGCAAACCACCTTCTTACCCACAAATTCCACAACTTGTTTTGCCAACTGTGCATCCTTCGATTTTTCGTAGGGAGGTCCCGTACATATTAATAAATTTCGTGGTTCCCGAAAATAGAGTACTCCACACGAAGTATCATCTTTAGGTTTATTTCCATAATTAGCACAGGCCCGGTCAACAACCGAAACACCCAATTGCCGGGCAGATATAAATGGCTGTCTGCGAATCAATCCTTTTACGTACGCATCCAGATTATCCAAGCCCCAGCCAAATGGCAATCGCGTACTTCCCATTCCCGAATTTGTAACTCCATCGGAGCAGAATACAATCCTGTCTTCCTTCTGAGCCATAAACCGATACGAATACAGTACTTTTCCCTCATTGCGATCACCCGTAAGACTTAACTCTTCACAATCGGGGGTAAAACTTTCCAATCCACGCAAAATCAAACATTCCGGATTATCATAACGAATAATCCGGGTCTCTCCATCGCATTCAATTTCAACAATGGTGAAAGTGGAATAACTTGCTTTTCGTTTGCTGCAAACCGGCAGCGTTTTCATAATTACTTCGGCCGCTTTACGAATATCTTTGTTCACTTTCATGTAGTTCAGAATCATCGATGCAGTTAGTGTACCCAGCACGTTCGCTTTAACACCACTTCCCAATCCATCTGATAAAACAAGAATTGTTCGTCCCTCCTCTTTTATTTTCCGCGACATAAACACATCACCACAAATGGACTGACCATTAAAGTTCTTCTGCTGGCATTCTACTTCTATGTAAAAATTGGATGACATAAATGACAGTTAATCTTGTGAGAGACTGTAAAATTCAACGATGGAGTTCAGCATTTCCTCTGTTTCCGAGGCATTCTCTCCAAGTAAGTAAGCAATTTTCTGCACTGTTTCCAGATTTTTTTGATTTACAGATTTTGCTCTCGATATCACTTCTTCCCTCTGAATAAAAGGTTGCGACATATCCCGAAGAATAGCTCCTACTATTTTATTTTTGTGAATACTGAAAAGTGTAATGTGAAACATCTTGTTGCCAAAACGAATATCTTTCTCCAAATTATCAACTCCCGTTGAAAGTGCCGATGAAAACAACTTGTAAAAAGGAGCAATTTTATGCAAATCAGCATCTGCTAAACCAGGAACCGTTTCGTACAATTGTTCAATCTCGGTTCCCATCATTCTGGAAAAACTAAGATTCGCCTCAATAATTTTCAATTGCTCGTTGACAATTACAACTCCCGAAGGAATTTTACGCAAAAGCGCTGATGATTTATCGTGTGCTATTTTGCGCATGTAGGATACGCACATGTTTGGCTCCGACCGATCTTCAAGCAGTGCTCCTGCAAACTCCCTGCAGCTGTTGTAACCACAACCGCCACAATTAATTTCATCTTTATCGGAGTACTTCCCAACCATGGTTAGTGCTTCTTTTATACTATTCTCAGCATGTTCTCTTCGCTCTATTGGCAGAATAGAATCAAAAGTTCTTTCAATTGAAAAATCAGTTTCCAGCTGATAAGCCTGATCTTTACCAAACTTATTGATTACCTCTAAACGTTTAATCGCAGTTGAATAGGACTTACTGGTTCCCGGTCCATTAACACAACCACCATCGCAGGCCAAAAGTTCCAAAAACATCACATTCGATTTCTTGTACTTATCCAAATCAGTTAAAACCAATTGAATATTTGTAATTCCGGAGAAAGTCATATAAACAGCATCGGTTGCAGTGGTGTTGTTCTTCACGCCCATAATCATTCCTCCATCTATTGGGTAAAGAACGCCTCTTCCTGCTTTTCCCGGAACAAAAACCTCTTCTTTTTCGTCCTCCGAAAATAAATAAGGATCGATATTTTCTTCTTCGAACCATTTCCTTACATCCGAAAATGTGAGTGCCGCATCCAACAATTCAGGAAACTGATCACTCTCGGCTTTTTTTGCGATACAAGGACCAATAAAAACAACATGAGTATCATCTCCATACCGGTTTTTAAGGTATTTGGAATGGGTTAAAAGCGGTGATAAAAACGGGGTTATGTAATTTTTATATTTTGGATAATGTTTACAGATCATCTCAACAACCGATGGACATGCCGAAGAAATATAAATTCCTTTATCCTGATTTTCGATGAATTCCGACACTTTTTTTGAGACCTTCTGAGCTCCCAAAGCAGTTTCAGACACATGTGTAAATCCCAATGTTTTTAAAGCGGCAACAATCTGCCCGTCGGACAGATTTGGGAATTCGGTAACAAATGATGGTGCCAATGAAACAATTACTTTTTGATTGCGTTTCAATAAACCCTTCACTTTATTTACATCGTTGCGAACTTTCTTTGCATTTACCGGGCAAATTAAGGTACAGGTTCCGCAGTAAATACAATCATCGTGGAGAATCTGAGCTGAATTATTAACTACCTTAATTGCCTTCAGTTTACATTCCCTTATGCATTTGTAACAATCCTGACAATCGTTTTGCTCCGTATAAACCGGCTTAAAAACATCCATATTATTCTCCTTGTGTTATCTGTATCGATCAACTAAGGACTTCCGCCCCCTTGACCCTTGACCCTTGACCCTTGACCCTTGACCCTTGACCCTTGACCCTTGACCCTTGACCCTTGACCCTTGACCCTTGACCCTTGACCCTTGACCCTTGACCCTTGACCCTTGACCCTTGACCCTTGACCCTTGACCCTTGACCCTTGACCCTTGACCCTTGACCCTTGACCCTTGACCCTTAGTCATGCAAATCTCAGAATTTATGTTTTAGATATCAGATAAAAACTACTATTCTAGAACACATCAATACTATTCATATGAATTTTAAATAATTTTCATGTATTTATATTTCACTACTAAACAAGGGTTTAATCAGATTGTAATTGTACAAATCAGCAATGCCTCTCGGTTGAAAAATACTTGGACAAGCAACACGCGAACCGATCTGTTAAAACATTCATTCAATCTGTTATTCATCCATATTCTTTTCCTATCCTATTCCGCCCCTGTTTTATCCCCCCTCCAGTATTTTATTTCTATTATCGGTTAATACTGTCCTCAATCCTGATGCTTTATCCATTAATCAATTAGAATATCTCACTTATTTACGAGAGAAACTCACATATTTAATAATATAATTCATTAATGTATGAAGGAAATCTTTAACTGTGTTTAGGAAATTTATTAAGATATGCAGGAAATCATTAAATGTATCAGGGAAATTCTTTAAGATATTGAGGAAATCTTTAACTGTATTAGGGAAATTTATTAATGTATTGGAAAAACTCGATATCGTGTGGCAATACTTCCTTTATTCGAACTTATCTCTTATATAGTTACACCGTTAGAATAAGTAAAGGCCACTAATTCAAAAATCAGCAGCCTTTTCATATTTTACACTCCAGTGAATTTATTTCACCGCAATGGTTTCAATCTCAATCAATGCTCCTAAAGGAAGATCTTTCACGGCAAAAGCTGCACGGGCAGGACATTCTTCTTTGTAATATTCGCCATAAACGGCATTCATTTCAGCAAAACCAGAAATGTCACTCAATAAGCAAGTCGATTTAACAACATCCTTATAGGTATAACCTGCCTCTTCAAGTATATAACCAATGTTCTTCATCACCTGCTCGGTTTGCTCCTTTACACCGCCTTCTACAAATTTTCCTGTAGTAACATCAACAGGAAGCTGACCTGAAATGTAAAGTGTTCCGTTAGCTTCGACAGCCTGGCTGTATGGTCCGATTGCTTTTGGAGCCTTTTCTGAATTAATAGTTTTTTTCATTTTGTTTACTCTAAGTGTTTGTAAAAAAATCGCTTATTTTGCGACTTCAAAGTTAAAATAAAAATGCCTGAATGAGAATAGTAATCATAGATAATTACGACTCTTTTACCTACAATTTGGTTCATATCGTTGAGCAGTTTTGCGAACAGGTAATTGTTATGCGGAATGATCGAATAAATTGGAAACAAATAAAAAATTGTGACAAACTCATTTTTTCTCCCGGCCCCGGACTACCAAAAGAAGTAAAAGTAATGGGTGAAATATTGGATCAATATGCCAATTCAAAACCAATACTTGGCGTTTGTCTGGGTATGCAATACATTGGCGAATACTTTGGCGCTGAATTAATCAATCTGAAGGAAATTGTTCACGGTGTTCCAAAAACTACACTAATTGCCGATGACAACGAACTTCTGTTTAAAAATATTCCTTCGAAGTTCAATTCCGGCAGATATCATTCCTGGGCATTATCAAAAAATAATTTCCCAGAATGCCTTCGCATTACGGCAAGGGACGAACAGGACGTGATTATGGCCATTCGCCACAAAAAATTAAATTTATGCGGCGTTCAGTTTCATCCTGAATCCATTATGACACAGTATGGCAAAGAGATTCTTAAAAATTGGATTCTCAATCAGGCATAAAAAACCAGCATGAAAACATACTGGTCTAATAATATTATTAAAGTTTAGCGTTAAAAATTCACATCCTGCCAAGCCTGTTTCTTTTCGTATTTTAAATCTGCCAAAATCGAAGATTCAACATTAATTCGGAAGTTATAAGATTGATACGCCCCAAATGGTATGGTATTGAAAGACATTTGCCAACAGTGCAGGTCACGGGTAATCGTAAATTGAGAAGAAGTTACTTCTTTAGCTGTAAAATCATATCCTGATGAAAAACTAACCTTCCACTTTGGTGTTAAGCTAAAATTTCCATTCACACCCATTCTCTGTCCAACAGTACTTTTTGATGTTGGTTTCGAATAAGTCCAACCGTAATCAATAGAGAACGACCAGGGAATATCAAAATCAACATATCGGGTATCTCTCCAAGGTTCAGCAGACTTATCATTTTTATTGTCCTTCCCACTATCTCCCTTCAGATCTTTTGACGACAAGCTAAAGCCCAAATCGATAGAGGCATTGGTTAATCGTGGGCCAAACTCATTAATTCTAATATTATTAGCATTAAGTTTATATGGATCGACGGTTGAGCGTACACTTAAATCCAATTTTTGATTAAAAAGCTTGGTTCTTCCCGACATTTGGATATTCGACCAGTTCAATGAATCTGCAAACATATTATATGAGGTAGAAAATTTTAAGCTCTCAATAATTTTTACCTTTTTAAATTCTTCTGTTCCGGTTGAATCATTTGCCGTACGCATTTTTGCCTCAACGTTATTATCCAAACCAAAACTAATACTTCCTGATTCCTTCGCTCCTGTTGGAGTTCCATACACACTCCCCTCAAATATTGAATATTCAACATCTTTATCTGTAGCTTCGTTTCGGTAAGTTTTGTAATATTTACTTCTGGGAATACCAATTTCAGGCGTATAACTCACACTAATACTTGGAGTCATTACGTGTCTGATAGCTGCTAATTTTGAGCTTTCCTTAAACGTATACATTCCATAAATTTTTGGACTTAAGGAAAGTGAAGCACTGGTTGAATAATTGTGTGCGTATTTAAAACCCTGAATCGTATCCGTTCGAACACCACCTTCTCCATCCTTTAAGGTGGCATCCCAGCTTTTCTTTACCGATTTGGAATACAAAACACCTTGATAATTTAAGGTTGGCGAAAGTGTAAGATCTTTCGTTAATTTAAAGTTCGTACTAATTGGAATACTGTGTTGATAACCATTTTGCCAATCTTTAACCAATGAAGAACTCATCAGTTCTTTTTCCTTCGTATTGATTCTATTTTCTAATTTTGAAGAATAGCTTACTCCCACCTTATCATACCATTTCAAATTGGTACTTTTCCCTTTTGCCCGGAACGGGTAAATTTGGGTCATATTTAATGACATACTAGGCAAGGTAAGTGAAATTGAAGTATCTCTGCTATTTTGTGAGTGACGAAAACTGGCATTCAAACTAAACGGACTGTCTGCCCATTTTTTACTGTAGGAAATACTTGATTGCTTCTGGTTATTTGTAATCTTCTGTATCGATTGTGAGTTGTTTCTATCATTATTACTGGTAGAAAAGTTAACCGAGGCAGAAAATGTTCGATACGGATTGGCCTTCGCATCTTGAGTATGATTCCAACGAATCGCGAAATCGGTCGACTCCGAAAAATCGGCCAACCCCTTATCACCATAGGTATTGGAATGATATTCTGCAGCAACCCGGCCATTGAACCGGTATCTCTTTTTATAACTCGATTCCATATATCCACCCCACGATCCGTTGGCAAAAATATCACCAGTCACTGCCAAATCCAGATATTCATTAATCGCCCAATAATAACCTCCTCCGCGAAGATTGAATCCTCTTCGCTGCTCTTCTCCATAACTAGGAACAATAATTCCTGATGAATAGGAAGAACTAAAAGGAAACATCGCAAAAGGCAAACCGATAGGCAAAGGCACATCTTCCAACACCAGATAAAGAGGACCTGAAACAATTTTATCGTCCTTTATCATCTTAGCTTTTGTCATTTTCACATAAAAATGCGGATGAGGATGATCACAGGTCGTATATTTTCCATTTCTAAGATAAAAAGTTTTGTCATCAATACGCTTGGTAATTTCAGAATGTACGAATCCACCTTCCTGCTCGGTAATAATTTCATTTACCAAACCCTTGCCTGTGTCAAAATTGTATTTAAGCTCCTTACATGTAAATTCTTCAGCACCATCTTTAAATTCAGGAGTATCGATAAATGTTCCGGTTGAATCTTTTATCCCGTATGCAAAAGCTTCTTTCTTTTCCAAGTCAAGCTCGATGTAGTATGCCCTTAACTCAATCTCACCATATTTTACAAAAGCATTCTTAGTTAAAAACACCTTCTGTCCGGTAAGAGAAAAGACAATTGTATCATCGGAATTGTATTCAATAGTCGCCTCAAAAAAAGCTTTTTTCTCCTTTTTAACAGAATCAGACACTAACGTATCCGACGAAACTTTTAACAATGTATCTTTTTCTGATATTTTATATTCCAATAAATTTGAGACAGCCACAGTATTCCATTCTGTAACCGGCTGATAATTACCATAATCATTAGTCAGATTAATAAACCCGAAGCTACTCAATGGAAATACTATTCCAATGAAAATAATAAAAACTCTTTGTAGTAATTTCAATTGCAATTTTTATCTGTTATTTTTGTAAAATAATCGAATTAAACGGCGCCAAGTCAGATTGACCAAATTTAACAGTCACGCCTTCTTAGGACGCCAAAAATACAAATAAAAGTGCTATATTCCCTAATCGAAACGAACTTCAAAAACATTTTTTAAGTTCTTTTATGAAGATTTTTCTAATGAACATTATTCCAGAATATATATATCGTGGTCTAATTACAAGATCATCAGTCGTTTTATTACTGCTGTGTGCCATTGTTCTACAACCTCTTGCTGGAATGTCGCAAAGCAGTCATTCCAAGATCAATACTGTAGTAATTGACGCTGGTCATGGGGGAAAAGATCCTGGTGCAGTAAGCAAAATCATTAACGAAAAGGACGTTGTTCTAAGTATTGCACTTAAATTAGGTACTTATATAGAAAAATACTTTCCTAATGTTAATGTAATTTATACCCGGAAAACTGATGTTTTTATTCCATTAGATAGAAGATCGGAAATTGCGAACCAAAACAAAGCTGATTTATTCATATCTATTCATGCTAATGCAAATGATAATCCTTCTATTAGCGGAACTGAAACCTATACTTTAGGATTGCATAAAACCAAAGAAAATTTAGCGGTTGCGATGAAAGAAAATTCTGTTATGCTCTACGAAGATGATTACAGTACAAAATATGAAGGATTCGATCCAAAAAATCCTGCCTCCTATATCATCTTTAATCTATTACAAGGTATGAATAGGGAAAACAGTATTAATTTGGCAGAATTCACCGAATTTCAATTTAAAACAAGAGTCGGTCGTCACTCGAGAGGTGTTCGTGAAGCCGGATTCTGGGTTCTGAAGCAAGTTAGTATGCCATCAATACTGGTGGAAGTTGGTTTTGTCTCGAATCCTACCGAAGCCAATTACCTGAAGCATTCTGAAAATCAGGATTATCTTGCCAGTGCAATTTTCAGGGCTTTTCGCGATTACAAAACTAAAGTTGAAGAATCGAGCGTAGTTTTGGAAAGGAAAGAAGAATTAGTTCGTATTGATACAACTATAGCAACATCTGTAATTAATGAACCGGAAACAAATTCACAACTCGAATATTGTGTTCAGGTAAAATCGTCAACAAAACAAATACCGTTAAACTCTGCTGCTTTCAATAATCTTAAAAATATTAAAGAACGTATGAGCGATGGAGTTTATAAATATACCGTTGGATCCACTGACAAATACAAAGAGATTGTTATCCTTCAAAAGGAAATTAGAAAAGTAATTAATGACTGTTTTGTGGTTGTATTTTACAATGGAGAACGTATTTCCCTGTCAAAAGCGAAAAAACTTCAAAAAACATAAGTAGTTTTGCCATTAAAATTACCCACAACCACTCAATCTGAAATTAAAATACCGAATTATGAAATTTTCAAAAGACGCAAAAATAGGACTTGTTGTTATTGGAGCCATTGTAATTTTAATTTGGGGTGTAAACTTTCTGAAAGGATTTAATGTATTCTCCAGCGAACAAGTTTTTTATGCAAGATACGAAAGGGTTGATGGACTAAAAAAATCAAGCTCAGTTACACTAAAGGGCTATAAAGTAGGCCAAATTAAATCCATCAAATTTAGCAGTGCATCAGCAGATCATCTTCTTGTTGAATTTGCTATCTCTGATCAATTTAAACTTCCTGCTAATTCGGTTGCCCGAATTGAGAGTGCAGACATCATGGGCACAAAGGAGATTAAAATTATACCCGGCAAAGGGAAAACTCTGCTTCAAACCGGCGATACAATTAAAGGAAGTATTGAAGGTGATTTAAAAGAACAGGTGAGCATGCAGATGTTGCCACTGAAGAAAAAGGCCGAAAAATTAATGTCTGGTGTTGATTCGGTACTTACAGTAATACAGTATATATTTAATGAGAACACGCGTGATAATTTAACAAGAAGCTTTGGTAGTATCGAACAAACCTTTAAAAAACTTGAAAATGCGTCGGGAACACTTGACACTATAATGACAGGACAAAAAAGTCATTTTGAAAATATTTTCGCAAATGTAGATTCAATAACTGGAAATTTAAAAGACAACAATAAAAACGTATCTACAATTCTATCTAATTTTTCAAATATTAGTGATTCCTTATCGGCTACAAATATTGCTCAAACCATAAACAATGCAAAAGCAACCCTTAAACAAACCAATGAAATTCTTGAAAAAATAAATTCAGGAAAAGGTTCTATGGGCTTATTAATCAATAACGATACTTTATACACAAATCTGGAAGCTGCTTCAAACGGTCTGACCAATTTACTGATTGATGTAAAAAACAATCCTAAAAAATATATGCACTTTTCATTATTTGATACTGGAAAAACCGTTTATATGGATTCTGAAAAATATCAAAAGAAAAAAGACAAAGAGAATCACGTTTACTATAAGGTTCAGATTATGTCTTCTGCCTCTCAAATACCTTTGGATGACACGGCATTTAAAGGACACAGAAAGATTGAAGAAATCTATTTTAACGGAAGGTATAAATATACAATTGGGGAAACACAAAACTATAAGGATATTATCCGACAACTTAAAAAAATTCGTGATGATTTTCCAGATGCCTTTGTAATTAAGATAAGCCCTGAGAATTGATTTATATTAAAAAGCTGAAATTATAGTAAATCAAAACATCTTAAACAACTGAAGCCCTACCTTGTAAGATCAGTTTAATAATCTATTTAACGCACGACTAGTTATGTTTACAGTGGATTAATTATAGATTGTATAATAAAGACCTTAAAGTATCGTATTCGGAAATGACTAACAACCAGAAAGTTAAACAAAGCCTAATATTAATTCATTGATTAACTGCAACTTAAATAATTTCTTTTTTTTTACGATTCTGTATCCCTTGTTTTATATAGAGTAATAAATGTTTTTAAAAAGTCAATAGCTAAATAATTTTTTTTTCATTTTTTTTTTGACAATCTTGCATAAGCAAAATTTAGCACACCCTACATTTTTAAAACACTGACACAGAAATGAATAATCATCACCTCCAGGTTTGGAATAATTGCTTGGCTGTAATAAAGGACAATGTGCCCCCGATAAGTTACAAAACATGGTTCGAACCAATCGTACCATTGAACTTAGAGAACCAAATCCTGACATTGCAAGTACCAAGCCATTTTTTCTACGAGTATTTGGAGGAGCAATACATTGATATTCTAAGAAAAACACTGCGAAAAGAAATTGGCAACAGTGCTAAATTGGAATACAATGTTGTGATGGAAAATAATCACATTGCAAATTCTAAACCTTTTTCTGTTGTAGTTCCCGGGAATAATGGCTCAAGCACAAAAAATCGTCCGGTTAGCATGCCTTCTGATAAGGAAGAACTAACCATTCGAAATCCGTTTGTTATTCCTGGAATTAAAAAATTACATATCGACTCGCAATTAAATCCGGACTATTCATTTGCAAATTTTATTGAAGGAGATTGCAATAGACTGGCAAGATCAGCAGGTGTGGCTGTTTCTGAAAATCCGGGAGGTACAGCTTTTAATCCATTGGTATTGTATGGTGATTCCGGTTTAGGAAAAACCCACCTTGCTCAGGCAATCGGAATTAAAACAAAAGAATTGTATCAGGATAAAACAGTATTGTATGTAAGTGCAAACAAATTCCAGACACAATTTACTGAAGCGATCAGAAATAATAATAAGAATGACTTTCTTCATTTTTATCAAATGATTGATGTTTTAATTATTGATGATATTCAGGAATTAGCAGGGAAAGAAAAAACCCAAAATACATTTTTCCATATATTTAATCACCTTCATCAATCGGGCAAGCAGTTAATTCTTACTTCTGATAAAGCTCCTATTGAGTTGAAGGGAATGGAGAATCGTTTGCTTTCCAGATTTAAATGGGGACTTTCGGCAGATCTTCAGAATCCTGATTACGAAACCAGAGTTCGAATTTTGCATCAGAAAGCATATAAAGATGGTATTGTACTTGATAACGAAGTGATTGAATACATCGCAAGTCATGTAACCAATAATGTTAGAGAACTGGAAGGAGCATTAATTTCATTATTAGCTCAGTCTACCTTAAATAAAAAAGAGCTTAATCTTGAACTAGCTGTTACCATTATCGACAGGCTGGTGAAAAACACCAAGCGAGAGCTTTCTATTGATTACATTCAAAAAGTAGTATGTGATCATTTTTCATTGCCAATTGATGTATTGCAGGTAAAAACCAGAAAAAGAGAAATTGTACAGGCCAGACAGATAGCAATGTACTTCTCGAAAACACTAACAAAAGCATCTTTAGCTTCCATAGGATCGCAAATTGGGAAAAAAGATCATGCTACAGTGTTACATGCCTGCAAAACAGTAAACAATTTGATTGATACTGACAGAGGTTTCAAAACTCAAATTGACGAAATTGACAAGAAATTAAAAATGTAATTTTATTACTAATTATTATATTACTACCCTAAAAGCAGATTCATTTTGAATCTGCTTTTCTAATTTTAGACAAGATATTTTTCATTACTTTGCGCAAAAATTAAGTCTATGCTCAATCTATTATTTGCAATTCTTACTTCCACAGGAATATTTATCACCTTTAAATATCTGGAAAAATTCAAAATTGATATTCTTACCGCTATTGTCATAAACTATATAACGGCCTCTTTATGTGGTTATTTCCTGACAAATACCACATTCAGTTTCAGTAACATTATTCAACAAGACTGGTTCAGCATATCCATATTAATTGGTATTCTTTTTATCATTGTATTCTTTATCATTGGCCGATCTACACAAAAAGCAGGCATATCGGCAACTACTTTAGCTAGTAAAATGTCCTTTGTTCTCCCCTTACTTTTTTCCATCATGTACTATCAGGAAGTCATAACAGGTAAAAAGATTTTTGGGATGATAATTGCAGTTAGTGCAGTATTATTCAGCATTTATAAAGAACAAGGAGATAAGATAAACCGCAGGTATATTTGGTTGCCAATACTTCTTTTTTTTGGAGCCGGAACTGTTGATTCATTGGTTAAATATGCACAACAGGAATACTTAAATTCCGGAGGAACAGAAGAGTTTTCGACACTGCTTTTTGCAATTGCAGGCATTGCAGGATTGATTACTTTGCTTATTCGAAAAGATAAATTACGTGACCTGTTTCAGCTAAAAGTTTTGATTGGTGGAAGTATTTTAGGGCTTGTGAATTTTGGCTCTCTTTATTTCCTGATTGCGTCACTAAACAATTCAGGATTCGACAGCTCAGTGGTTTTCAGTATTGTAAATATTGGAATTGTAGCTTGTTCTGTATTTATTGGCTTGAGCATTTTCGGAGAAAAACTGAACAAAGTAAATATATTGGGAATACTGCTGGCATTTATTGCTATTTTTATCCTGACAAATTAATTTAACAAGTATTTTTGAATAAAAAATGAGTGGCGATACTTACAAAACAATCAATCTGGCATCCGTAGGGCTATACAAAGAAAAAGGAAGTAAATTCATTGCATATGCTTACCCTGTAACCAACGAAGAGGAGATTAAAGAGTATATAGCCAATCTAAAAAAAGAATACTACGATGCCCGGCATCATTGCTATGCATATATGCTTGGAGCTGATAAATCTGAATACAGGGCGAATGATGATGGCGAACCTTCATCTACAGCAGGGAAACCCATTTTGGGACAAATACTCTCGAATGATATTACCAACATACTTATCGTAGTTATTCGTTACTTTGGTGGAACTAAACTAGGTGTAAGTGGGTTAATACATGCATACAAAACAGCAGCAGCCGATGCAATTGCCAATACCGAAATTATTGAAAAGACTGTAAATGACATTTACAATATTAATTTCGATTATCTGGTTATGAATGATGTAATGAAAATCATTAAAGATGATCAACCGGAACAGTTGGGACAAGATTTCAACCTAACCTGCCAAATCACTTTAAGTATCCGACAAAGTGAAGCAGATAGAATCCTTGAAAAATTCTCAAAAATCGATAGCGTTAAAACAGAATTCGTCAAAACCATTTAGTTAATTCGATATCAACATTATATGCATACACATTTCCCTGCTTATTTTTCGCTCAAAAAAAATGTTAATAATTAATCGATTTCTGATTTGATTTTCAGAATTATTTATGCCTATATTTGTAATCTAGAATGGAGATACAACTAATTCAATCTGGAACTGCAAATAATACCAAAAGAAGTAAAGACCTTTACTCCTTCTTACACATTTTCCATTATTTATTTCGAAGCAAACACGATTTGAGGATTAATTCCCGATTTGGCTATTTGGATAATCCTTTTCAAGAATATTTATCAAAAAACCCAACATTACTATCAAATTTAGTAATTGTTGGTTTTTTTTTGTGCAAAAAAAACAATCATATTATAAACACACTTAATTTTTAATCAATGGATAACAAAAGTTTAGTATCGATCGACGACTATACAAAAGAAGAAATCCTGGAAGTATTAGCTAGAGCTGCTGAGTTCGAAAAAAATCCTAACTGCAGCTTATTAGAGGGAAAAGTTGTTGCTTCATTGTTTTTTGAGCCATCAACCCGCACTCGCTTAAGCTTCGAAACTGCAATCAGTCGCATGGGTGGAAGAATTGTTGGATTCACCGATTCTTCGTCATCAAGCGTTACTAAAGGGGAAACTTTAAAGGATACCACTAAAATGGTGAGTAACTATTGCGACCTGATTGTTATGCGTCATCCGATTGAAGGTTCGGCCCGCTACGCATCTGAAGTGTCTGATGTTCCGGTAATTAATGCCGGAGATGGTGCCAACCAGCATCCATCTCAAACCATGCTCGATCTTTATTCCATCATGAAAACACAGGGAACACTTGAAAACCTGAATATTTTTATGGTTGGTGACCTTAAATACGGTCGTACTGTTCATTCTCTGTTGATGGCACTTTCTCACTTCAATCCTACCTTCCATTTTATTGCTCCTCCCGAATTGGAAATTCCCCGCGGGTACAAAATTTTCATGGAAAAAAATAATATCAAATATTTCGAACATACCGAATTTAATGATATTATTAACGATGCTGATATTTTGTATATGACCCGTGTTCAAAAAGAACGTTTTGCGGATCCTTTGGAATATGAAAAAGTAAAAAATGTGTACATCCTTAAGAATGATATGCTTAGCAACACGAAGGATAACATGAGAATTCTTCACCCGCTTCCAAGAGTAAATGAAATAGCTGTGGATGTTGACACCAATCCAAAAGCCTACTATTTTGAACAAGCTTTAAACGGTGTTTATGCCCGACAAGCTATCATAGCAAAAGCTCTTAATCTATAAATTCATACTCACGAATAAAAGCACATCATCATATGAACACAAAAAAAGAATTGCAAGTAAGCGCTATTGAAAACGGAACTGTTATCGATCATATTCCTGCTGAATATCTTTTTCAGGTAATTACAATTTTAGGATTGGACAAAAGTAAAAATTCAGTGACTTTTGGAAACAATTTGGAAAGTAAACTATTGGGAAAGAAAGCTATCATCAAAATTTCCGACAAATTTTTTGAAGATGAAGAAATCAATAAAATTTCATTAATTGCTCCGCATGCAAAACTAAATATCATTCGTGATTACAAAGTTGCAGAAAAGAAAATTGTAGAATCGCCTGAAAAAGTTATTGGTATTGCTAAATGTATGAATCCAAAATGCATTACAAATGTAGAAGCTGTAACCACTCGCTTTAAGGTGATAAATAACTCTCCTATTACCCTAAAATGCCACTATTGTGAGAAAATAACAGATCACAAAAACATAGAAATTGTATAATTGGCATTTCATTGTTCCTCATATAAAAGAAGTCCGTTTGGGCTTCTTTTTTTTGTAGAATAAATATTCATCCCCCATAGATAAAAGGATAATTGCTACCTTTATATTCTCTAAAAAATAAATATCCCATAACATGACATCTTCAGAAGAACAGCTTCGCAAGCTAATATTACAAGCTATTGAGAAAGGGCAAAACGGAAAAATAAGGGCTTGTAATAAAGACTTGAATGCCATTTATTTGATTCTTAAAAAAGATCCTTTCTTACTTTGGGATGATACTGCCATTTCTCAATTGGGAAAGGCAATTATCATGATGCTCCATTTTGATTTGATTGATGATGAAGAACAAAACATCGGCCTGGCTCATCTCTCCTATCTGTTTATTACCAGAGGAATTGAAAAAGAAGAAAATTTGGCTCCTGAAGAAGATCCGGCGGAACTTTTCCGATTAAGAAAAGATCGTGTTATTCTGATGAAAAGTTGTGATGATTCGTTTGTTGATAGTTTACAGGAATTCTATTTTGCGGATAGCAAAACCAAGGATTTGGATGAGTATAACGATCAGAGAAAGGCAGTATTAAGTCGCCTGCCCTATCTTATATTTGCTGACATACATTTAATTGAACAGGAATACCAAAACCTTAGAGATGACGTATACTTACTTGAAACAGCAAATTTTATTGAGTATGAAAACGAGATGAGTGACGAGAACTTACAGGAAGGACTTTTACTGCACAAAATTTTGTATAAACATACGTTTCAAAAGTTAAAAGAAGGCAAATTGCTTTTTTAATGACTGGACAATTACCAATTGATCGGATTCTTAGTAAGATTGCTGTACCTTCTTGCCTGTCTTAATCGTTTATCTACAAATATTACGCATGGCTGTTGCTGAAATTCGAACTACCCCTAAATCCCCTAAAGGGGACTTCTTCAATGAATAGTTAAATTGAGATAATGGATGCACAAGCCATTTTATGGTTTAGCCTAATGCTTGTCCTCAAGTCGGACGAACTCCTACTTTTCTCCTTAAATGAGAAAAGTAGGCAAAAGAATCAAGCCAATCGAAACCTGTAAGGCATTCCAATTCAAACTTGCAGCCCGAATGGCGTTCGATTGACAATTCCCGATCGAAAACTGTAATCGAAAGTATTTACAAAAAATTGTAACTCCCATAAATACAACGCAAGGCCGTTGCTCGATAGTGACTACTTCTATGTGCGCAGGATTGTGTGAGGGATAGCAGCGGTATCCTTTTTTGAGGAACGAAAAAAAGATTTAGCGAATAGCCCGACCCAAAGGGACACACCCAAACATCAGAAAAAGACTTTTTTATCCGCAAAACATATAAAAGCTTATGGGTTTGCACTTTTATTTATATCTTTCTACTTGATTTCGCGGGAAGCGCAAAAATGGCTGTAATTCTTCCTGTTACAAATACATTTTACCTAAGCATAACATGCTTGTAATTCAGCCAATTAGAACAATAAACAATAGTTTTTATGGATATAGAAAAATACGACCTTGTTGTCTTGGGAAGTGGACCGGCAGGTTTCTCGGCAGCAATGCGTGCCATCGATTTTAAAAAATCGGTTTGTATCATCGAGGCAAGTCATTTAGGAGGTGCCGGTATTATGAATGGTGCTTTAACTTCAAAGGCAATGTGGGAATTATCGAGAGATTTTTCAATAGCGTCGTCGGTAATGAGAGGTTATCGTGCATCGGGTTTAAATGTTGACTACAAAAAGGTTCAGCAAACCATTATACAGGCTGCGAAGCAAAAACAGCTGCAAATGCTGTCGCAAATTGAGACTTACTCGGAACCTTCGGAGACTTACGGAAATATTACCTTAAAATACGGCTGGGGAAAATTTATAGATTCGCATACTGTTGAGGTAATTTCCAATAACAAAATAGAACAGATTAAAGGTGATAATTTTATTATTGCGACAGGTTCCCGCCCCAGACCAATGCCTGATGTTGAGATTGATAATGAGCGAATTATTGACTCGGAAGGCATAATGGATTTAAAAGAATTTCCGGAACGAATGATTATTATTGGCTCGGGAATTATTGGTTGTGAATACGCCACTATTTTTTCCAATTACAACCAGACAGAAGTTCACTTATTGGACCGACAACATAAGGTAATTCCTTATGAAGATGATGATTTGAGTAATTTTGTTGGGAAAAATTTAGAAAGCAACGGTGTAATTATACATCACACGGCAAACTTAAGAACAATTCGAAAACGTCCGGATTTTTTAGAAGTTGTACTGGATTATCAAGATGGACATTCAACAGTAATAGAGGTAGATGTGGCTATTGTAGCTATTGGAAGAATGCCGAATCTGGATAATATTGGACTGGAAAATGTTGGAATCAACACTACAAATCGTGGTTATCTTGATATTAATGAAGTTTGTGCCACAGACAATTTTCAATCGTGCAACATTTTTGCTGCAGGTGATGTATCGGGGCATGCACAATTGTATTCGGTTGCTGAACTGCAAGGCAGATATATTGTTGAGGCTTTGTATGGCAACTCAGAATATCCATTGGACTACTCAAATATGTCGACCTTAATGTTCTTTAAACCTGAAGTTGCTGCTGTTGGTTTGAATGAGAAGGCCTGCCAAAAATGTGGTATTCCATACAAAGTTGCAACCTATTCAAACTCATTGGTAAACCGTGCTATTGCCATGCGTGCTACCGATGGATTTGTGAAAATTATTGTAAGTGATGATGGTAAGGATCGAATATTGGGTATGCGTGCTGCAGGGCCGCAGGCTTCTACCCTAATCACATCCATTGCATACCAGATTACACAAAAAGGAACTTTGAAAGACATTCGGCAAAACGTTCATCCACACCCAAGTATTAGCGAGGGAATTCAGGAATGTTTGCGGGTTTTTGAAGGAAAATCAATTTATAAACCCAAAGCCTTTCCCGATTTAATAAAATTGGAAAGTTGGCAACCTGAAGAGGTTTAATACCAAAATAGACGCGATTTATAATCGCGTCTATTTTTTTTGCACTATTCAACTTTCCTCATTCATGCTAAAAAATGTTTTGATATAAATCCCTGAAGATTTCGTAACTTTTAGTAACCCAAAATCTTAAAACAAACAGCTATGAACTCAACAGAAATGATGAACATTATAATGAATGGTGATTGGCGAAATACAGAAACAAATGATGTCTGTTCTTTTTCCTGGTCGGATTCGGATCATTCAATAACGATGAAATACATTTCGGGAGACAAGACCGGACGCAAGGATTCCCATCAATTTGTAAAATTATATCATAACGCTGAGTACCTGAAAAATTGCAATCTACTGCGGTATCAGAGTAATTTGTTTACCAGTGAATTTACACTTGAATCGGAAAATGGTCCCCTTTTGGTGGTTTCGAATGTTTTTGGGAAAATGAAACTTATCCGACAATAATAAAAAAAACGGAAAACCATCTTACAAGAACATATAAGATGGTTTGGTGCTATTCAATACGTGCTGTTAGTTTTCTATTTCTTTTATTAGCTCAAGAGCATTGTCACGAATAGGTTTATACTTTAATATCCAGAGGATATACCCTAACACCAACAATATTACAAGAATATATATAAACAATCCTGTTGCCATAAATACAATTATCATTGGAAATTCATTTACTGTTTTAGCAAACATTTTATACCAATGCTCTCCACTAAACAGAAACTGCCATGCTTCAACCAAATAAACTCTCCAATTTAGATCTGAATTAAAGAACTGCTTAATTGTTAAAAATATTTTTTCGTTAAGACCTAAACCTACAGCTAAGAAAAGAAATGCAGGAATACTAGCCAAATCTATTGGATGGAATATTCTGTATCGTTTTTCTGTTTTCTTCAATAACATCAAAGTTGGTTCGGCATAAGATATTTTTTTCATTTTCTTTTGTGCATAGGCCATACAAAACAAAAATATGGAAAATCCAGACACAATAAATACTACTTTAAGAATTGGCACAAGTCCTCCCTTTTCTATTTCGAAATAGAATATAGGAATGTAAATAATCAGAAGGACGATGTATGTTATTTTTAAAATCTTATAGAGTTTTTGAAGATTATTATCTTCCCTTTTTAATTTACCGATAAACGATCCCATATCGTTTGTATCCTTTGAAATCTTACTATTACTCATGTCTGCCTCCTGATAATTTAGATTTTAACTGCTCTTTAATTCTATGAATTTTCACCTTCACATTAGATTCTTTTATCCCAATTACATCGGCAATTTCTTTCATCGATAACCCTTCAAGCATCAGCGAAATTAAGGCCTTGTCGATCACAGACAATTGATTTAGCTCATTTTGAAGCTGATTAAGCATTGCTTCCTCCCTGTGTTTTTCAAGCAAACTTTCGTCATCAATGATGGAATTCAGATTTTGTGAATCACTGCTAACTATCAATTTCATCTGTCGGAAATTTTTGCCTGTAAAACTAAGAGAAGTATTCACGGCAACCCGATAAACCCATGTACTTACCATTGAATCGCCCCGGAAATTGTCCAGACTTTTCCAAATGTTTACAAGTACTTCCTGATACATGTCTTTCTGATTTTCGGAATTAGAATTGTAATAATTACAAATGCGCCGAATCCGGTCGCTGTTTTCTGCTAAAATTTTATTAAACTGTTCTTCTTTGTTCACTTTATCAATCATTTTTTTGACATTCAAGAGATTTTTCCTGCAAAGGATGTTGCTTGTTGATAGCACAATATATTAAATAAGCCGCTCCGGTAAGAATAAACACAAACGAAATCCCTTCACCAACACCCAATTCAAAATCCGTCAACCGATCATAAAACCGTCTGCATAATAAAAAACCAATATTCCCAACTCCAAAAGAGGCATACAAGTAGTAACGCAATCCTTTATTCTTCATTTTGTACTTTCATTTTAATTTGCAATAAAAAAACTGAAGAGAAAACTTTTCGGTTTGACTAATCACCTAAATTTCCACAAACCAACTATTATTTATAAAGCTTTCTTATCAATTTAGTACCCGAAATTCTGAATAGTTACAAATAATTTTATTTTTTTCGAAAAAAAAATAAAACCGCTTTACATACATCTGTAAAGCGGTTTTATCTGGAGTTTCATCATCGTAGATCAACGCTTTGCCACCTCAGCAACAACTGCTTCAGGATCTTCTAAAATAGCCTGCTCTTCCCGATTCAGTTCCAATTCCCGTATCAATTTCTCTTTAGTTGGGTAATAAGTTGCGAACAGCAGCATAATTATAATGGCAAAACCCAGCAAAAGCAATTCGCCGGTGAGTAAATAGGTAATAATGGCGAAGAAAGCCGTTCCTTCGAGCATTGCATATTTGATAATGCTGATTGCCCGATAAGATTCCATTTTAGTTTTTAATTCAGTCTCCTCTTTTGCCAGCTTTAATTTTTTGTTTGAAACTAAGTTGCCAACACTATAGGTCACAAGAAAAAACAAGGGTATCATAATCATGAACATAGTGCGCAGCACTTCATCGCCGGCCACAACTGCTCCTTGTGTTTGATTGATAAAAACGGCAAAGGATGCGAAAAACACCTGACCAATTAATAAGGCAGCATGAATAAGGGTACTGCTGCGTTGGTACTGCTGAAAATTTTGTTTTGTTTTATTCATATTGGTTTAAGATTTTTCTTTTTGACAGATACTATTTCTTAGATAAAACTTACTTTGAATTCATATAAACAGTAACCGATTTTGAGTTCAGCAAAACCAAAAGTACAATCAGTGTGATGAATAATACTGTATATGCCATAGCGTAATTCAGGCCCATTGCAAAAGCCATGAATATTGTGGCAAACAAAATAAATCCTGTTAGAATTCCTGCAATGTGCCGAACAAATTTCCATTTTGCCAGCAAGCCAATGGCCAGAATAATACTTAAGCCACCCATTATTTTAAAATGCCCGGTTTCTGATACAAAATACTCTTTGTACAAATCGGTTACAATAGGTATTGCAATAAGAATAATGGCAGCACAAAGTGTTGCTTTAAATCCTTTTTGCTGGTAAAATTTTAAATTCATAAAATTGTAATTTTCGTTTCGTATTCATCTGAAACAGCTCATTTACCTGTTTCAATTCCCGAATCTACAAAACAGAAATTAGCTAACAAAACATTTATATCGAAAAATTTAAACCTACTTTATAACATAAAAAAATTACTTTATCTTATTCTATTGAACCGCGGCTCCATTACCAAGTAAAAAAAGGAGGGTGTTATTAAAATCACCTGAAAAGGATATCAAAAAAACTTTTCGCATTAAAATCATTTTTTCCGTTTCACAGTAGGGGTATTTCTTTCTTCAATTGTCTTCCTGATGATTTTAAGAATAATAATGCGAAATAAAAATCATGAAAATAAGAAATTACCTGTTAGTGTTACTGTTGATTCTTGCATGTAATCAGGAATCCAAAGCACAATCAAATAGTAAACTGTACTCCCAAACCATTCGGGGAACCATCATCGATCATGAAACCAAACAAGGACTTGTTGGAGCCAATATTGTGATTCTGAATTCCGATCCGTTTGAGGGAGCGGCGAGTGACATGGATGGCAATTTCATTTTAAAGCAAGTCTCCATTGGCCGAATTTCCATACACATTAGCTGTTTAGGCTACGAAGCAAAAACCATCGCAAATATTGAAATAGGTTCAGCTAAAGAAGTTGTTCTGAAAATTGAGTTAATAGAATCGCTTACTCATATCGAAGAAGTAACGGTTCATCCTAAAACAGCCAGACACGAAACTTTGAATAAAATGGCTACCGTTAGTGGTCAGGCTTTCACCGTTGAAGAAACCAGCAGGTATTCGGGATCTTTGAACGACCCTGCCCGTATGGTATCTGGTTATGCCGGTGTTTCGGGCGACGGCGAGGGCTCAAATGAAATTATTGTACGAGGCAACTCTCCCAAGGGCATTCAATGGCGAATGGAAGGAATAGAAATACCAAATCCAAATCATTTTGCCGACGAAGGATCAACCGGAGGTGCAATTAATGCTCTAAACAGCATCATGCTGAGCAATTCCGATTTCTTCACGGGTGCTTTCACAGCAGAATACGGGAATGCCTATTCGGGAATATTCGATATTAATTTGCGCTCGGGTAATAATTCCAAACACGAAAATACCTTTGGATTTAGCACTTATGGCATCGATTTTACTGTTGAGGGCCCTCTAAAAAAGAATTACTCTGGGTCTTATTTAGCCAACTATCGCTATTCTTCACTTGAACTGTTGGATAATATCGGATTGGTAGATTTCGATGGTGTTCCCAAATATCAGGATGGATCGTTTAAAATTGTACTCCCTACCCAAAAAGCAGGTAAATTCACTCTATTTGGTCTTTTGGGAAAAAGCAACATCCTGGCTAAGGAAGAGAATGATGAGGAAACTATTACTCTTGGGGAATACAATGTTAATTCAGATCTTACTGTAATTGGAATATCAAACCTTTTGCCCATTGGTAAAAAATCGTACCTGAAAAACACTATGGCCTACTCAGCAACCAATACTCAAAATGAATCAAGAATCTTAGGTGATGACAATACTATGTTTGTTGCCTTAAATGAAAAATATCAACACAATTACTTTAAATATGTCAGCACATTCAACACAAAACTAAATGCTAAAAACAGTGTAAAGGCAGGAATTGAATATACCCGTTTGGGTTTTGACATCAAGAGTGTTAACGACTTTAAAAATACCGGAGCATTTACAACAGATGTAAATTCCGAAGGCAAGTCTCATTTATTCCAATCCTTTGTAAGCTGGAAATACAGAATTACATCAGACTTCACTGTAGTAAGCGGGGTGCATGCAAGTTATTTTAAACTGAATAATGATTACACCATTGAACCAAGAGTTGGATTGAAGTATCAGTTTTTATCCAACCAATCATTTTCCTTTGGCTTTGGTATGCATAGCAAAACAGAGAGCCTGTCCACCTATTTCGTTCAATTACATGATAATGAAAATAATACCTACACGCCAAACAAAAATTTAAAAATGAGCAAAGCCATACATTATGTACTTGGCTATAACAATCAGCTGAACCGTAACCTGAATTTAAAAGCAGAGGCCTATTATCAGGATTTATATGATGTAGCTGTTGAAAACGACCCAAACAGTAAAATAGTACTTCAGGATATAAAAGAGGGTTTGGCCGATTTTGATTTTGTGAACAAAGGAACTGGTAAAAACTACGGTTTGGAGTTGAGTCTGGAACGATTCTTCCATAACAATTTTTACTATTTGCTTACAGGATCTTTATACGAATCAAAATTTACAGCCTTGGATGGTATTGAGCGAAATTCAAGATACAATGGAAATTATGCTGCCAATCTTCTTATTGGGAAAGAGTATAAAGTTGGGCGAAATGATCAAAACAGAATTGGTTTAAATGGAAAAATAACATTCAGAGGAGGACAATATTATACGCCGGTAGATATAGCGAAAAGTCAGGAAGCCGGAGAAACCGTATATCTTGCCAATAGTGAATTCAGTAAACAAGGAGATGATCTTTTTATTCTGAATGCCTCATTCTCATACAAGGTGAATCGTAAAAAAACACAACATGAATTTAAAATAGATATTAAAAATGCAAGTAATAATAAGGCCAAAATATTGGAAAGATATAATGAAGCAACTCATAAAATAGAAGATGGTAAACAACTGTCATTATTGCCTACTTTACAGTATATACTTTACTTCTAAGGCTAAATAAAACAGACCAAAACAAATAAACACCACGCAAGAAGCGCAAAAAACGTTCCTTGCGTGGCATTCTATTTATATCTCAGACACTTAATTAATTTACATCATAAAAAAAACATTTACCTTTGTTGCTCTTAACTAGCTTAACATTGACTACTGAAAAAACAATACAATCGGAATGCATTAACAGAACAGATTTCGAAACTTTGTTTAACGCCCATTACAGTCGTTTGTGTTCTTATGCCTATAATTTTCTGAAAGAAGAAGAAGGATCTGAAGAAGTTGTTCAGGAAGTGTTTTTCAAACTATGGATTCACCGACACGATATTCGCATTGAAAGTTCAATGGAATCCTATTTATACCGTGCCGTTCGAAACTCAAGTCTAAATCTGATTAAACACATCAATATCCGGGAAAAATACAAAGAACACAACCGACAAGAAATCGAATATTCCGAACGTCTGGAAAATGATCCGATGAATGCTTCCGAATTGGAGCTTAAAATCAGAAGCAGTATTGATCTGTTGCCTGAACAACGAAGGAAAATATTTATTCTAAGCAGATATGAGCAACTCAAATACAAAGAAATAGCGGATAAATTAGGGATATCTGTTAAAACCGTAGAAAATCAAATGGGAAAAGCCCTGCAATTTTTGCGAAAGGAATTGGCAGACTATCTCCCGTTGCTGGTTCTGTTCTTCAGTCATTTTTTTAACGGAGAATAGGGTTAAACACAATTACAATTGTCATACTTATAAAGAACAATACACCAAATAAAAGCGATACCCCTATTAAGAGAAATTAATTGTGCATGAAAAACGATAACCTACATATTAGTGATGCATTCCTTGCCAAATTCCTTTTGGGTGAAACCAACACGGAAGAGCAAAGCGTGGTTATTCGTTGGCTGGAAGAAAAGCACGAAAACCGCAGACATTTAGATCAATTGGAACAAATTTGGCTGGAAAGCGGCAAATTAAATCCTCATCCAATTTCGGTTAATAAAAAATCAGCATGGACAAAGCTATCTTTTCGGTTAAATCAGCATGAAAAAACCCTCTCTCCGTCTATTCAACGGTTTTCCCGATTTAGAATTGCTTTAATCAGCTCTGCAGCAGCATTCATTCTTGTTCTTTTTGGTATTTTCAATTGGTATTCCGATAATAAAACTCAAACAGAAGAATTCTTACTGACCAACACCAGCCAATCTACCATTCAGGATAGTTTACCTGATGGATCAAAAATTTATTTGAATAAGTTCGCTCACATTAGCTACCACGCATCAAAAACCAGGCAACGCATTGTAAATTTGCAAGGTGATGCATTCTTTACTGTGAAAAGAGATACACTTAGGCCATTTATTGTTAATGCAGGTATTGGAGGCGTTAAGGTGTTGGGGACAAGCTTTCAGGTGAAGATGAAAGAAAACGGAGATATTGCTGTGGATGTGAATTCCGGTAAAGTAGAACTCTTCCGCCCGAATAAAACCCAAACCGATACCTTGCACATGATTTTAACCAATAACGAAGGAGGCTTAATTTCGAACCAACAAGATACAATTATAAGATTGACAAGCAATTCTTCGGCTTTTTTCTGGGTTGATAAAAGATTGTCCTTCAGAAATAAACCATTAAAAGAAGTATTCAAAGTACTTGAATCCTGTTATCACATCACTATAAATTCAGACAATCCTGAAATAAACAATCTTTACTACTCTTCTTCATTCATTGATGAAGATGCTGAAAATGTGATTAAAGTTATCTCAAAGACATTTAACTTAACTTACAGCAGAAAAAAAAACACATTTACTATATCAGACCCGAAAAAGAATGAATAAAATTGCCCTGATTCTATCAATAACAATAGCCTGTATTCTCTGCACCATGAAGATACAGGCTCAAAACTTTCTGGAAAAGAAGATCAACCTGGAAGTTACAAATCAAAGTACTGAAACTACAATGTTTATTCTAGAGAAACTTGGAGGCTTTAACTTCTCATACGATGCAATGTTACTCGACCCAAGTAAAATGATTTCGATTAAGGGCAAGCATCAGTCTCTCGAAGAAATATTGGATGAGCTCTTTAAAGGAAGATTGACCTATAAAGTGATCGGTTCGCATGTTATCTTACAATCAAAAAATAAGGCTGGTTTGAGCAATACCATGTGGGTTTTATCTGGTGTGATTACAAATTCAAACGGAAATCCACTCGAAAATGCAATTGTTTATGAGGTGAATCGGCAAGCTTCATTCATTACCAATCCGAACGGAAAATACCTGTTGCATTTAGAAGGCAATCAAAATTCTGGTATCAACTTTAGCTGCAAAGGGTACAAAGACACCATTGTTTATGTTCAGGCTGGTAAAAAACAGCAGCTAAATATTGTTCTTAAACCATGGCAGGCACAAAGTATCTTTAAAACAGAACCTGCTTTTGCCCAAAACTTACATTCCAGAACCAAAGCAATTAATTGGGCCTATACCAATAAAGAGTTACAGGATATTGGTTTTGTCAACCTTATGGTGACGAACAAAGCACTCTATATTTCCAACAACCTCAATGTGAGAGAAGTACGGTTTATTCAGGTATCATTTATTCCCTCCTGGGGAACCAATCAATTAACAAATGGACTGGTTACAAACAAATTATCTATGAATATTATCGCGGGATATTCGGCAAATATTGAGGGGTTCGAAATTGGAAGCGTAGCCAATATCATCCGGCAGGAAATGAATGGTGTCCAAATTTCCGGCGTTGCGAACGTGGTGGGTGAAGATGTACATGGTGTTCAGGCTTCCGGTGTTGTCAATACAAATTTGGGAAACATGGATGGAGTTCAAATAGCTGGAGCAATTAACAGAGTAAAAGGCGATATAAAAGGCCTTCAAATAGGTGGAGCCATAAATTCTGCTGCTGCAAAATCATTGGACAGCATCCCCTATAGAGGTTGGAACGGACAAATCAGCGGAGGAATTAATCTGCATGGTGGTGAGCGAATTAATCTGCAGGTCGGTGGTGTCTACAATCAAGCAAACTCGGTAGATGGTCTTCAAATTTCGGGGGCAATTAATCTGGTGAGAGGAACAACCAACGGGGTGCAAATATCTGGAATCTACAATCAAACCGACAAGTTGCGGGGCATACAAATTGGTCTCATCAATTTTGCCGACACTATTGAAAATGGTTTTCCGATTGGATTGGTGAATATCATTAAAAACGGCTATCACAAATGGGAACTTTCAACAGATGAGTCGTTTTACTTTAATGCAGCCTACAAAACGGGTGGCAAAAATCTTTACAGCTTTCTAAGAATTGGAGCGGGTAAATATCTTAACATTGCTTATGGTATTGGCTGCACAAGCAATCCCAAACGCAAATTTTCAATCAACTTGGATGTGTCTGGTTCTTCCCTTTTTAACACTGATTCTGACTATGATGCTTTTGCTGGTGATCTGTACCGGGCTCAGCTTGGCCTTAATTTTAAACTGAACAAAAATATCACTATATGCACCGGACCATCTTTCAATTTTTGTAGTCCGTATAAGGAACAAAAAGAGCTTAACAAAACCAATTTATCCAATAAAAACAATCTCTTTTTTGGAAATTACTATTTAGATAAGTCTGTAAATACCAAGAAAGGTCAGTATTGGTTTGGCTGGCAATTCGGCCTTAGATTTTAAACATTTATAATCAGATTCAACACAAAGAGCATGAAAGGATATGGATGCACTTCTGCATTCTTCTTATCTTCTTTCCTAAGATCAATTTTTTGAAATTTTAAATAGGGGTATCTCCAACTACAATTGTCTTCCTTCTATAAGATCATAAAATCAAATTTATAGAAATGACAAAAGTAAGAATTGCATTAGCATGCATGATACTGAGCTTAATAAGCCCGGTTATTGCCCAAAACCACACAAAATATCAAGCTGGTTTTGTTTCTCCTATCGGAACCAATGGAACAAACTCAATCAAATACATCAACGATTATTCCTTTAACTTACTGATAGGAATTAATGGTGGTGTAAATAAAATGGAAATTGGTGGCTTAGCAAATTACAACAAAGGAAAAACGACTGGATTTCAACTTGCCGGAGTTACGAATATTACCAAAAACATATCAGATGGTTGTATAATTTCCGGAGTCGCTAACCTGATAACTGATGATGTAAAAGGATTTCAGCTTTCTGGTGTCGGCAATATTAATTCCAGGAATTCAAATGGAGTAATGATATCCGGTGTTGCTAATATCACAAAAGAAAATGCCAAGGGATTTCAATTGTCCACGGCAAACATCACCAAAAACAAATTAAATGGCGTGCAAATAGGAGCTTTCAACTATGCAAAAGTCCTAAAAGGAAGTCAAATAGGTGTTTTTAATCTTGTTGACAGCCTTGAAAGCGGCATCCCAATAGGCCTTTTCTCTATTGTAAAAGGAGGTTATTATGCGCTTGAAATTTCTACCAATGATGTTATTCACGCTAATTTAAACTACAAAATGGGTGTTGAGCATTTCTATACCCTATTTACAGTTGGATTTGATCGATACAAGGGCAAAGATCTTTTTAAATACGGCACCGGATTTGGAAGCTTGCTCCCTATTGGGCAAAGATACAAGCTATCCTTTGAAGCAACATCAAACCAATTGGTATACGATAACGACTGGAGTGAATTAAATCTTTTAAACACATTGCAAACCAATTTTCATTTTCACTTTACTCCTCAATGTTCCCTCTTTGCCGGCCCTACCCTTAATGCTTACATAACCAATAAGAAAGTTGGTGAACAATATGGAACAATAGACATGCCACACACGATCTACGATCATACAAGCAGTAAAAACAAATTGTTTGTATGGATTGGTTTTAATGCTGGTGTTTCATTCCAATTTTAACCGAAACTAACAAAAAAGAGGGTGTCCAAAAAGTATAGTTCCATTGTCATTCTGATCCCGATGAATCGGGACGAAGAATCTTTGACTCTGAAAAACAGATGTTTCGACTTCCGTTCAACATGACAATCCGATACAAAATATTACTTTTTGGACACCCTCTTTTGTTTTGTGAATTATTTCTTCCTCCAAATCGTCATCTGCGCTATGGTATGCTGAAATTTCCGTGACGTTTCACGAATTACAAAAGGAACATCCCTGGGCTCATCCAACAAATCGAAATGTTCCCTCAAAATGTTCTTTAAACCATCGAATGATGTAAAAGGTTCACCATCTTTTCGGTATCCTCCTACCCATTTATCAACTTCGGTAAATTCTTCGAGCCAAGTATAGGGTGAAGTAAGAACCAAAATTCCACCATCATTAATCCTCATATGAATATCTTGCAAAAACTTAATAGGATCGTACAATCTATCGATTAAATTGCCTGCAAAAACCAAATCGTATCCGGAATAAATGGGTTTTAAATTGCACGCATCAGCCTGAAAAAATTCTACGCTGTCACGAACGGAACCCAAGTCATGATCCACCAATTTAATTTCCTGATGACTCGTTAGTTTCCCTTCTTCCTGTCGGATATACTTTAACTTTCCGCTTTCTTTCAACTGGGTTCCAATGCGAATAAAACGAGCTGAAAAATCCAAACCTGTTACCTTATCGAAATATTTCGCCAGCTCGAAAGTCGTTCTGCCCGTTGCACATCCAATATCCAATGCATTCCCTTTAGTAAGGCCTTTTAAATGATCTTTGATAAGAGCAAGACAAGCTTTGGAATAATCTTTCACACCAAAATATTCCTCTCCATACTGGAATTCACAATATTGCGATACTAAACTATCCGTTTCATAGTAATCCGTTTCAATTTCCACCTCCTGATCTGATTCAATGTATCGAAAACCTGCATGCTGAAAAAAATGACGGCGAAAAGCATAACGGGAATCACGAATGGCCAGATTTCCTGTTGATATCCAGGATCCACCTTTAATCAGATTGTGTTTAGCATCGAAAGTTGGCGTCGAAAAATCATCGTAAAACGGATGAATCTCAAAACCGTCCAAACCTGAAATAGGCATCTCTGTCCATTGCCACACATTCCCAATTACATCATAAAAACCACCAGTTTCAAATTTATCCACCGGACAAGAAGAAGAATAGTACTCCAAATTTATATTTCCGGGAGCCATTTCCCATTCCGGTTGATCTGCAATATTAAATGAATCGCGCAAACGATAATACTCCGCCTCGGTTGGCAAGCGCAAAGTTTTGCCTGTCTTCGCAGATTTCCAGTTACAGAAAGCCTTTGCTTCCAGATAATTCACTTCTACAGGCCAATTCCAAGGCATTTCAATCATCTCGAGCATGGTACGAAGCTTCCATTCGCTTCCTTCTTTCAGCCACCACAAAGGATGCTCACATTTTTTATAAGTCACCCAGCCCCAGCCTTCTTCCGTCCACCATTTTTCTGTTTTGTATCCATCATCGTCAACAAAAGCCTTAAACTCCTCATTCGAAACCAAAAACTTCGATGCATGAAATGATTTAATTTTAGATTGGAATTCTCCAAACTCATTGTCCCAGCCATACAGGGCATTGTCCTTGCCTTTTCCTATTCTTACCTTTCCCGATTTCACTTTTAACAATTCGTTGACCGGAGCATCTCCCCATTCCATACAAATCTTAAACAGCAAATTGGGTTTTACCAAATGGATAGGCAACTGACGAATCAATACCGATGATGTTTCGATATGAATTCGCTGATGCTCTATTCCCATCATTATTACCCAAAACTGACTTTCCCAATTGATAGGAATTGTCAGCGGAAGCTCTAAAATCAGCTTCTCAATCATCTTCTTTGCCTCATTACGATAAGCCAGAGTTTCCTGCGCAGTTGGCCATTCGTAATGTTTGTCATTCAAATCATCCCACGACATTTCGTCAACACCAACTGCAAACATCGATTCAAATTTTGGATTCAATCTATCAGTAATGATTCCTGCCAATATCAATTTATTTACAAAAAAGGTGGCTGTATGTCCAAAATAAAAAGCCAGAGGATGGCGCAATGGATCAGCCCGGTGTAAAAATGCCTCTTGTCCGTTTAAGCAATCGTATAAGAGTTCATCCAATTCCCATGTCTTTCTAAAATAGTTGAGAATCTCTTTTCTTTTTTCTTCCGGATTCCCTTGGTTCAATATCGGTGTTTTAGTCACCAATAAATCCTGATGACTCTTTGTTTCTATCATATTTTCCATAAAATTTCAGCTTTGAATATTCCATTTTCATTGCAAAAATGAAGTTAATAATTATTCTTATCCATTCAAAAATCCATTGTAATGCAATACGAGTAATCAACAATAAAAAGATTGTTTTTGTTTTAAGAAATTTTAGTAATTTAATAAAGCACTAATTCTCAACACATGAACTATCTTATTTTTTTACTAATTGGACTTGTAGCCGGATGGATTGCGAGCATTTTATTAAAAGGTCGTGGTTATGGCATGATAATCAACCTGATTTTAGGTGTTATTGGTTCTTTTATAGGAGGTACAATCTTTGGTATTTTTGGGATACATTTAAATGGATTCTTTGGTTTGCTAATATCTGCAACAGTAGGAGCTATTGTTCTTATTTGGGTAGTAGGCTTATTTTCGAAGAAATAAGGCTCTTTTTACAGCATTCACCCCTAAATCCCCTTTAGGGATTTGGGTTACATTTATGAATCCAAAACACTATTTCTCGAAAAAATAATCCGATTCCACCTTACAGATTCGAACAGCATATTTTTCGTACCAATTCTCTTTGCCTCTTTCCTGAGCAATTTGATGTGCCGGATGCGCCTGCCATTTTTTAATGGCGTCCAGACTCTCCCAATACGAAACTGTTATTCCAACTTCATTTCTGGCCGATTCGGCACCCAGAAAACCTGGTTGTCTTTTCGCCAATTCCATCATAGAATCTGCCATTTCATCATAAGCATTATCTTCACCAGTTTTTACCGATGAAAATACTACCGCATAATAAGGTGTTCTTATCGTTTTAGCAATCATTTTTCTATAAAATTAGTTTTAACAATCTCCTTATCTTCCTCTCTTAGCATCTGCGAAGGCACACTCTCTTTAATCACCTGACTAATTGCATTCAACAGATTAAGTCTCACCTCTGTTTTTAACGAAACCATACTTATTTCTCTTACCTTCTTCTTCCCTTTTATCTCCTTAATCATTTCTTCCTGCTCCGAAGGAATCATTAAAGTAGATAGTTCAGGCAGGAAAGTAATTCCTCCCTTATATTCCACAATTCTACGTAAAGCGTCGATATTGTTACTCTCATATATAAAATTTCCATTCTGATTGGGCCGGGCACTGCAAATATTAGTCACCTGATCCATAAAACAATTTCCTTCTTTAAGCAACCAAACATCCGAAAAATCCAATTTACTAATGTCTATTTTATCCTGTGAATACAACTCATGTTTATCCGACACATACAAATAAAACTGCTCGTAAAATAAAGGAACCAAATCAAGATTACTCTTTAATTCTATTGGTGTTGAGATAATTCCGGCATGAAAAATTCCGGTTTTAATTCCCTGCAAAATATTTTCGGTGATTGCCTCCTGAATCTTTATTTTAATCCTGGGATACTTTTTATTCAACTCATCGATAAATAAAGGCACAAGAAATGGCGATAAGGTTGGAATAATACCCAGGCAAACCTCTCCCTGAATCTCTTCAGACAATTGAATGGCAAAATCTTCCAATTGCTTCGATTCTGTCACCAAAGATTGTGCTTTTTCCAAAAAAGCAATTCCATTTAAGGTCGGTTCCACATTTTTGGTCGACCGATCGAAAAGAATAATACCCAACTCATCCTCTAAGGCCTGTATCTGCAAACTAACCGCCGGCTGCGATACTCCCATCGATTTGGCAACACCTATATAACTTCCCAAACGGCCTAAGGCCAAAGCGTATTTTAATTGTTTTAAGGTCATTCGATAACTTTTTCTTATTTGAATGTTGAAGTTAATTAAAAATATCAATCTCTCAGCTATCAGATCCACAGTTCTATCTTCGGATAAGAGAAAAACGGATCAATAAAATTCTGATTAATACGTTTAAAACTGCATTGTTTTTTAACTTTGCCCACTTACTTAAAACAGCAATATTATCTTTGTACTTGATACAAACTACTTGATACGCAAAAAATGAAAATTGGAATTATAGGCGCAATGGAAGTCGAAGTAGTTAAACTTCGTGATCAATTGTCCAACAGAAAAGAACAAAAAAAGGGCTCCTTTGTTTTCTATACGGGTACTTTAAACAATGTTGAAATTGTTTTGCTTCAATCGGGAATTGGAAAAGTAAATGCAGCTATCGGAACCACTTTACTCATCGACAACTTTAAGCCTGATTATGTAATTAATACAGGTGCTGCTGGAGGTTTTCCCGGTGATTTAAAAGTTGGCGATATTGTAATATCCGAAGAGGTTATTCATCATGATATGGATTGCACTATTTTTGGTTATAAAACAGGACAAGTTCCCGGAATGCCGGCAAGTTTTGCTGCCAATGAGAAATTAATCTCTTTGGCCGATAAATCGGTTCACCAATTAACCGATTTACAGACAAAAAAGGCAACTATTCTAACTGGTGATCAGTTCATGAATAATGCCGAAGCAACCAACAAGATAAAAACTTTATTCCCTGCCGCCGAAGCTGTTGAAATGGAAGGTGCCGCAATTGCACAAACCTGTTACCAGTTCGATATTCCATTTGTGGTTATCCGATCTATTTCGGATATTGCAGGACAAGAGAATGCAATGGAATATCAGGAATTTGTTGAAATAGCTGCGGTAAATTCAGCCAAAATGGTGACAGAAATGGTACGTGAGTTAGGAAATCAGAAATAAAAAAAGAAAAAATGGAAAAAATACAGAGCTTTACAGTAGACCACAATAAATTGAAAAGAGGGATTTATGTATCCCGTAAGGATAAAGTTGGAGCAGAGACATTAACAAGTTTCGATATAAGAACCAAATTGCCGAATCAGGAACCGGCAATGGATATTCCTGCAATGCACACCATGGAGCATTTGGGTGCTACCTTTTTAAGAAACCATAAAGAATGGGCAGACCGCACAATTTATTTTGGCCCAATGGGATGTCGTACCGGCTTTTATGCAATTTTCAACGGCGATTTGGAATCGAAAGATATCGTAAAAGTAACTCAGGAAATGTTCGATTTTATGGCTGATTTTAACGGCGAAATTCCAGGAACAAACAAAATAGAATGTGGAAATTACATGAGCCACGATTTACCAATGGCCAAATGGGAATCAAACAAATTCAAAACTGAGGTTTTGGAGCATCTTACTGACGAGAATTTGAATTATCCTGAATAAGGATTAAAAGTATACAACAAAAAGAGACTGTTTTTCTTATTAAAAGGCAGTCTCTTTTTTTGTTCAATTTTCCTTATATTTAGTGATAATAAATAGCTCCATGCAATGAAGATTTCCGGATCAAGGTTTCTTATTATTACAATTTTAATATTACTGATTCCCATTTATGCAAATTGGAAACTTATGGTATATGGGGAGAAAACAGAAGGTATTGTAGTAAAAACAGTAGAAGAAAATAGCGGCATGTTACTCTCTTTTTATTCCGTTATTGCCTACGAAGCCAATCAAAAGCAATTTACCTTAAAAGGTCCTGAGAATGTTGAATATCCTATTGGAAAAAAATTTCAGATTCTTCACTTACAAGAAGATCCTCAAAATGCGATTATTTTCTCAATAAAAGGATTCTATTTAAACAAATTCACTTCAACTTCGTTTGTGTTATTCGTTTTATGGATCGCATTTTACTTAAGCTTTTCACCAAAGAGTGCAAACCGGGAATCCGGAAAGCAAAAAATGAATTCAAATAAAAAAAATTGCAGGAAAAAATTAGTTTAAACCTGATTTTCTATCTCCCAATATCCAAAGGATAAAACCTACCCTTATTCATTTCACATTCCAAACATTTTAATTCTAAATTGCAACAAGTATGCTGCGAAAACTAAACAAATCATAAGGAAAACCAGTCAGATTTTACTAATTTGGCAGGCAAACATTCTATAAGTACTAATACTAAACCTAACAACGTGAAAAAGACTTTTCTTTATGTACTTGTTGCAGGTATCGGTTTAACCGCCTGCAATAGTAACAAAAGTGAGCAAAAGACTGAAAATCCGTTTTTTGCAGACTACAACACTCCTCACCAAACAGCTCCATTTGATTTAATTAAATTTGAGCACTTCGAGCCGGCTTTCATGGAAGGCATGAAGCAAGGTCGTGCAGAAATTGATGCTATTGCCAACAATACTGAAGCACCAACTTTCGAAAATACGATCGAAGCAATGGATAAAGCCGGACAATTGTTGACTAAAGTCAGCAATGTATTTTTTAATCTTTCGGGTTCGGATACCAATGATTCTATTCAGGCTCTTTCGAAAAGATTGGCTCCTGAATTGACAAAATATGGTGCGGATATTGACCTCAACGAAAATTTGTTTAAAAGAGTTAAAGCTGTTTATGAACAAAAAAATGAATTAAACTTAGACGTTGAAGCAAATACTCTTCTTGAGAAAACGTACAAAGGTTTTGTTCGTGGTGGTGCCGATTTAGATGCCGGTAAAAAAGCAAAACTTCGTACTATCGATGAAAAATTATCATTATTAACTCTGCAGTTTGGAGAGAACCAATTGGCAGAAAACAATGCATTTGTATTGCTTATTGATAATGAAGATGATTTAGCTGGTCTTCCGGAATCTGTTAAAGCGGCTGCCGCTGAAACTGCAACTGCAAAAGGAGAAGAAGGAAAATGGGCTTTCACTTTAGACAAGCCAAGTATGCTTCCTTTTCTTCAGTACGCAGATAACCGCGATCTAAGAAAAAAAATCTACATGGGTTATGTGAACCGTTGTAATAACGACAATGAGTTCGACAACAAAAAAGTATTGTCAGAAATTGCTAACCTACGAGTAGAAAGAGCTCAATTATTTGGATTTAAAAGTCATGCAGATTATATTCTTGCCGAGAATATGGCAAAAACTCCTGAGAAAGTATTCGAATTATTGAATAAACTATGGGATGCTGCTCTTCCAAATGCAAAACTGGAAGCTGCTGAAATGCAAAAAGTGATTGACAAAGAAGGTGGTAAATTCAAACTAGCATCTTACGACTGGTGGTACTATGCTGAAAAAGTAAAGAAAGCGAAATACAATTTAGATGAGTCTGAACTTCGTCCATACTTCGAAATTAATAACGTTCGCGACGGTGCTTTCGAATTGGCTCACCGCCTTTATGGAATCAATTTCATCGAAAGAAATGACATCTCAAAATATAATAAGGATGTTCAGACCTGGGAACTGCAGGAAGCAGATGGAACTCATATTGGAATCTTCTATTTAGATTATTTCCCCAGAGCTTCGAAGCGTGGTGGTGCATGGATGAACAGCTTCCGCAAACAATCGGGTTGGCAAACAGAAAATGCAATCACTCCAATTATCTGTAACGTATGTAACTTTACCAAGCCTGTAGGCGATCAGCCAGCTTTGCTAAGTGTTGATGAAGTGGAAACTTTATTCCACGAATTTGGCCACGCTTTGCACGGATTCCTTTCAAGATGCAAATACAACACTCTTTCTGGTACTGCAGTATCACGCGATTTTGTTGAACTGCCATCGCAGGTAATGGAAAACTGGTGTTTAGAGCCTGAAATGTTGGCATTGTATGCCAAACATTACCAAACCGGAGAAGTAATTCCTGTTGAATTGGTTAAAAAAGTTCAGGATGCCGGTAAATTTAATCAAGGATTTGCTACTGTTGAATACCTTGCTGCTTCGTTGTTGGATATGAAATATCATACATTATCTGAAGTTCAGGATATCGATGTTCCAAAATTTGAAGATGATTATCTAAAATCAATTGGCTTGATTCCTGAAATCTATTCAAGATATCGTTCTACTTACTTTGCTCACATTTTTAGCGGTGGATACTCTTCAGGATACTACGCTTACATCTGGGCTGGAGTATTGGATTCGGATGCTTTTCAGGCGTTTAAGGAAACTGGTTTATTCAACAAAGAAACTGCGGCAGCTTTCCGTAATAACGTTTTAGCAAAAGGTGGTACTGAAGATCCTATGGAATTGTATAAACGATTCAGAGGCGCAGAACCAAATATTGATGCTTTGTTAATCAAACGCGGTTTAAAATAATTTATAAATTCCTGACTAAAGGCAATTTGTCGTTAGCAGATTTGCAAAAACATAAAGAATCCGGTTCACGATATGAACCGGATTCTTTTTTATTTATAATCTCAAATTGAATAAAATCTAATCTTCGTATTCGTTTTTTTTAATGTACATATTCAAGACTTTTTGCTGCATCTCATCAATTGGATAACCGTCGGGCTCCAAAACAAAATTCATAGCAATTCCATCCAACATTGAGACAAGAAATCGGGTTTCCATCTTAGGGTTTTCAGAACCTTCTTTACTAAAATATTTTCTAATTATATTTAATTTCGGACTTACGATTTCGTGCAATTCATGTTTGTACTGGTCAACCACCCCGGGCTGAAGTCTCAAAGAATAAAAAAGGCGAAAGAAATCAAGATTTTTTTCAACAGAATCAAAATAATCGTCAATAAAAAACAGCAATTCAACCTCCTGCAATTTACCATCCTGATTTGGATCTACTCCATCAAATATTAGATGTACTGCCTCAGCAACAATTGTGTGAAGCAAATTCTCCTTCGTTTCAAAATGAGAAAATAACTTTTCCTCACTAATACCAACTTCACCGGCAATCATAGCACCTGTTGTCGAGAAATAGCCATCCCGCACAAAAATTTCCAAAGCAATATTTAGAATCTCTTTCTTCAATAAATCATTTGCTGGATTATTTTTCGTTTCTGCCATAATCTGAAATTTTAATAATTAAGCCACTACTCCCTTTGTAAGTTACAACAGAATTTAGCTTAATTCCAAAAATTTTTATTTTCGGCAACACCGGCTTTATTTCGAAACTAAATTATATTCAGACAAATCCCGGCAAAAAGTCAGGACATTGTATTAGTTCATTTTCATTTTTTTTCGTTTCAAAAAAAAGACCAGAGTTCTTCAAACTTTAACAGATTTATAAGTCAAAATCGTCATTGAATTTTCGTGCAGAACTTTGAATACTAAAAAAAATGCTATTCAACAATTCGCTTTACTCAATTTTTTATACTCCCTACTAAATATTTTTGACACTTCACTCATATATTTTTTTTTCATAAATGCTTTTTAAGAATATTTACCGACACACAATGACGAATGAGTTATTTTTAGGTATTAAATGACATTTTTATTACACTAATACAATTTAACAATACCAATTTATGGTGTACATAAAATTTAAGTGATTGGACAATTAGATCATCGATTCCAAATCATTTAAAACAGATTAAACAAAGTCCGCAGAAACTCTGTGGCATGTTATGGATAATAAGATCCATCTGTAACATCAAAAAAAATAAAAAAAAGACAATTTTATGAAAAGCTCAACAAAAGAAATGGAGAATGTTGCCACATTAGTTGCAAACAGCCAAACCGGTGGAGATGAATTCTACGCAGAATTGCAAAAAAAAGCCCAGGATGCAGTCGCTTCAATTTTTAAATCACCATTGTATCCAATTCAGTATCCTTCTCAAGGAGATTTTCTATGGAACTGGCAAAACATGAATAACGACTTTAACGAATCAACCTACAATTACATTAATTCAGTCGTAGCTCCCGGGGATATTACAAACACTGCTAAGCTTGGATCACCGGGAAGTTTTCCAAACGCTTATGTTCAAATATTGAATTCAATAATGTACTCGCTGAACACCAAAGATCAAGGACAGTTGGATCAAGCAACAAAAAATGCTTCGACACAGGGAGGAACAGTCGTTTCTGATTACCAAACTTGTTACGGTAACATCTCTGCTGAAGAGATGGAAAAAGTGAAGGTGAAAACCAAACTGGACTATATTATTGGTTATATTTTTGGTAGTGTTTGGAGTGGAAAAGAAGCTGCAGGCGAAAGCCCAATCAGCTATACCCAAATGACTGAAGCCAGAAACTTAAAAAAATTATTACCTAACCGCCCTGCATCAAGTGATCAGGTAATTTCAGACGTTTCTATCTATCTAAATATAATGAGTCCGGTAAACGCTCTGCAGGATGCACTGCAAAACGGCTCGTGGATACTAACATCATTAAAAGATTGTACTGAATTTCCAACTAAAAAAAATGGTGGAATTAAAACAGTAAATCCTAATACCGGAGTAATTTCTGACAAATTCAATGTTGGGTATAGTATCAATAAATCAAAACAGGAGATTTCAAACGACTTGCAAAATAAAGGCCGTACCATTGAAATTAAAATGGAAACACATTCAGCTTCAGGAAGTGAAATGAATGTACATATTGAAGGTCAGACAGGATTTAGTGTTGGTTCCTGGTTGAAATTTGGAATCTCAGGCGGAGGTTCATACGACATGTCGAAAGCTGAAGGAACAAGTACTGATTGTTCCGTTTCAATGAAGTGGGAAGGATATGCAATGATACCAATGGGTCCTGCTGCATGGCAACAAGCTACTGAAAAAGGATGGTATTACGCTGATCCAATTTCTCAAGCTGTAGCTAACGCAGAAAAGGATATTAGCGGATTTAAGTTTGTGATTAAACCGACTTTCAATATGGACACTTTTAAAAATGGTGGAAACTTTGGTATGCTAAACAACCTTTTAATTGCTAACTACCCAACAGTTGAAATCACTTATCAAAATGCAAATTTTAAAAAATTTAAAGAAAGTTGGGAAGAACATGCATCGGGAAATCTGACACTTTTTGGTTTTATTAAACTAGGTAGCTTCAGCCAGGGAGTTTACAAAAGCTCTTTCAAAGAAAGTTCTGACAACAGTTCATTTAAAGTTACATTCTCTGCTTCGGATGCTATTGTTAGCGTTCCTGAACTGCAGCAAAGTGCATATGCTATTGGAGGTGCAGTTACAAACCCAGGCGCTTAATCAGCTGTTGTAACAAATACCTGTTTCCACTATGCAGGTAATACTACAGAAGACCTGCTTTTCAGCGGGTCTTCACATATTACATAGATTCTATCCTTATTGTAAAAAGAATATTTGTGATGACTAAATCTATAGTAAGAATACTTTTTCTTCCGCTCCTGGCATCTGTTGCTCTTTCATATCAAACGGACACATATGAAACTGCTCAGTATAGCAATACAAAAAATGATACGGATACAACACTACAACCTGTATCAGAATCGCTTTACCCTATTCTTACGGATGCAATAAACAAAGGAATTGCTTCCTTCTATCAGGAACAGATAACTCTTATTCAATACCCGTCACAAGGCAGTTTAAAATGGTACTACCAAAATATGAATGGAATATTCAATGAAGGAACGTTCAACTATATAAGTGCACGGGTACAACCATCAGAAGACTCAAAATATTTAGCATCACTATCGCATGCAGGCGGATTTCCCAACGCTTATTCCAATCTGCTCAATAATATATATTATAATACCGGCGAAACCGAACAACTAACTGATTCCATTCCTCAAGGTCGATGGGCATTATATCAACTTACAGAGAATACCTGTAATCCAACAAATGCAAATGGTGGAATGAAAACAATAAATCCGAATACCGGTACTATTTCAGACTCATTTCAGGTTGCCTATACAATCTTAAACTCAATTGATCAACTGAGAACAGAGCTGAAAAATAATAGAAAATCGATAAAAATTGAGATAAAAATAAACAATCCAAACCCAATTAATGTGCAAATCATTACCTGCAATGAAACAACAACCGACAGTATTTTGTACTGCTTGCCTGATTCGATAACATCGCTTCTTCTCCCATTCAATGCGGGAACGATGGAAAATGGAATACTGGGAATGGAATATTACGGAGTTACGATGTTCAATATCCTTCCTAAAAAATGGGAATCTGAATCAAATACAGGATGGTACAATGGATTTCCGATTGCAGATGCAGTCAAAAATACGAACCCAAAAAATAAAGGATATCACTTTGCTGTGACACCTAAATATAATTTAGGCTTACTTAAAGACGGAGGCGACTTTGGTTTCATTACCAATTTATTGATTTGTGACTCTTTGGTCAGCACATTCTCTGATCTCGAAGAACCTGTTTTAAAGGAAAATCCAAATACTCTCACCCCGTCGAACTTATTTCGCGGCAATCGGACTTCTAATGAAAATGTTGTTATCAATCTGAAAGAATCCATTTTTCCTAAATTAAGTGTTCCAATCCTTGAGCAAACAGCTACAGTTATCGGCGGCACTTTTTGTTTTCCCGGTGCAGAAAAAGTAACTCCCTAAAGGAAAAATAAGCTTTTTTTAACTGCTGCCAGTTGAACAACAGACAGCTTCTATTTTTTCAAATCCGTTACCAAACGATTTATAGATATCATATCAAAATCACCAAATTTTTCAGCCTCATAATTCTTAACAAATTCCTGATTGATTAAGAATAGCTTACTGTTGTAAGTATCCTGCATAAAGGTATTCCCGCTGTGAAAATCCTCAAAATTGGTAAAATTAAGCGGACAAGTTGATAATTCCCAGTCATCGCCTTCGGGACTCATAAATAACAAAGGCAATCCATGTGTGCGGCAGATAAAAGGCCGGGATTCGTAGATTTGACACAAATCATGAATCAGAAAATTACAATCGTCAGCTTCTTCATCCAGTTCCTGATACTCTTTTGGCGGGTTTGCCTTCAATTCCTGCAAGATGCTGAAATACTCCACCGGTAAAACCGAAAAATGCATGCAACACTCCGAACAACCTTTTTTGCAAGCCATTTCATCTTTGTGCAGTTTGGCTAACTTCTCACTCAATTCGCTTACTTCATTTCTTAGTTCGCGATATCTTTCCAATTCGTTTTGTGCCTTGTCGTTCATGCTCTTTCTTTTTAGGCTGGCAAAAGTACTTAGTTTAAGTACTTATTCCAATTCGAAAGGCAGTAGTTCTCCTAATTCTATTCTTTCCGGCGTTACAATTGCCCGGATGGGATAAACCTCCACTCCATTTTCGCGAGCTTCTTTTAATGTTGCAGCATAATCAGGATCGATATCATAAGCAGGAGCAAACTTATCGACGTCGGTTCGTTGAATCACATAAACCATCACAGCTCTTTTGCCTTCTTTCTTTACCTGCATTAATGTATTCAGGTGCTTTTTACCCCGGGTGGTTACCGCATCGGGAAAAAGTGCATACTCTCCCACTTTCATACTCACATTTTTTACTTCGATAAAGCACTCCTCCTCCTTGTTCGATGCAAAAACATCAAAGCGGCTATCGCCAAATTTCACCTCTCTTTTTACGAACGAATATCCTCTCAAAGTATCAATTTCCTGATTTTTGACGGCTTCGTAAACCAATAAATTAGGAACATCTGTATTAATTCCGACCCAAGATTTGTTAATTCGGATCATTTCCCAGGTGTACTTTGTTTTTCGTTTGGGATCATCCACGTAAGTAAGATAAACCTCCGCTCCTTCTTCCAGACAAGATTTCATACTGCCCGAGTTTGATGTATGAGCAACAACAATCTCCCCATTGTCCAACTCAACATCAGCTAAAAATCTTTTGTATCGCTTTATTAATCGACCATGCACTAGTTTATTGGGAAAAATCATATTTATAATTTATGTTGGAAAACCAAAGATAAGCAGATTTCACCTACTTTTGTGAGATTAAAAAGATATGAATTTGAATGATGCCAACTGAAATTTTTCCAAAAATATTTATTTACAATCCTACCTGCGAAATGGCCATTGCCAACGGAACGGTTAGCTTTATGCCCAATAAAATATTAACAAAGTTTGAGCAGGATCTGGATGTATTGCCGATGTTTTTTGCAGATAAAATGGATACAGTATTGGTTCATCAATTACCTGATCCGCAATTTATTGATCTGCTGATAAACGCAGGTGTAACTATCCCTAATTTCAAACCACTAAGCGCAGCATTAGCAGACTCTGATTTTATTAAAATGCCAAAAGGCAGTCTTCATCCCTGGGGCTGGAGTCCAAGAATTCATCACATTTTCAAACCATTTAAAGAGTCTTGCAGTCCTGATTTTTTAACTCAACCAAATGCCTGTTGGAAAGCAGAACATCGTGATTTATACAGTCGTAAAAAAGCTCTTGAAATTGGAACTGATGCAATTAACCGCAAAAAAAACTCGCTGTTTATTGATCCCGATCAGACAGCACAAGTCTGCACCAGTGTTTTAGAGGTAGAAAACCTAATGAGCAAATGGAAGCAAATTGTAATTAAAACACCATTAAGCTCAGCAGGAAGAGGCATACAGATTCTTCGGTACGCCAGCTTAAATGAATCCATTATTCAATCGATTAATGGGATTCTTGCTTCACAATCCTATGTAATGGTTGAACCTTTTTTTAATAAATTATTCGATTTCTCGCTTCAATACTATTGCAATGGGAAGAGTGAAGTGAATTATTTGGGATTGGGATTTTTTGAAACGGATTCGAAAGGACAATACCTGAGCAACTATCTGGGGGGTATCCCAAGCAAAATGGAAAAACTATTAACCGGAAAATACATTCAAGAATTGGAATCCTGCATGTCGGAAACTCTTGTTGATTCGGATATAGCAACCAACTATACGGGTTATTTTGGAGTTGATTGTATGTTGGTTTTAGATCGTGAAGAAAAGCTGAGAATTCATCCTTGCCTGGAGATTAACCTTCGGTACAACATGAGTACTTTGGCTCTTTTTTTAAATAAAAATATTCGTTCCGGCTCAAAAGGCAATTTTAAAATCTTTAATCAATTCAAAGCAAGTTTCGACCAATTCCATTTGGAAATGACGAAGAAACATCCACTTGAAATTCAGGATGGAAAATGGGTAAATGGATATCTGCCATTGGTAAGTCCATTTCAAAATAAAACTTTTGGTGCCTATATCTTACTCGAAAAGGAATAAAAAAGGGATTCTCACTTCATGTGAAAACCCCTGTAATTCAAATTCTATTCGGCACTAATTGTTACCTTAATCAAATCATTTACTGCAGGATAAGTAAATCCATCATTCACCTGCATTACCTTAACCGCTTCAGTATCTCCGGTATTCGGTTCCGCTTGTCTTGGTGCCTGATTATTACCTGCACCCGGATATTCATTCACCTCGGTTCCGGCATCCCATAATTTTAACATAGCCGTTACATCTCCGGTAACCGGAATTCCATTATTGAATAAAGCAATTCCCATATCATCAAAAGCCGCAAATATATCATTTGATTGTCCCAACATCGTTGCCAGATTTAAATAATCGCCTTCGGTTGCTTCAAAAGTAAATTCGAAAGCATCTCCCGGGAGTATCGGTGCTCCGCCGCTTTGTCCCACAGGTTCAGAAAAAACACCGTGACCAACAACAGAAGACAAACCGTTCAAATAGGTATCTAAATCTCCGGGATCGCCGTCTTCAGCCAATTTTTCCAAACCATTACCCGCCTGAACTTCACCATCTGTGAACAATGGGTAACCAGCTGTGCTTACCGCAAATACACCGGGAGCAAAAGGGGAAACATATCCACTGTTATCAGCTAAAAACATTCCTTTAACGGCATTCGCTCCATCCTCTGCCAATCCTTCCAAACCATTTGCGGCAACCTGATTAGCAGTGAAAACAGGCATTCCTGAATTATGAATTACCCAAACTCCTGGTGCTATTGGAGACTGGAAAGCATACATGTCGGATACATTATTAATAGTGACTGTAAATTCAGAACCACCATCGTGAGCCAAACTCACCTGAATTACTTCAGAATTTGCCGGATAGGTGTATCCATCCATTACATCGGCAACCAATCTAACAGTTCCGTTTTCATCCATTCCAGTGTTTGCACCAGCTTGTCTGGGAGCCTGATCGGCTCCAACGCCCGGTTCTTGATTTACCTCTGTTCCTGCATCCCAAAGCATAATTTCAGAAGTCACGTCGCCTGTTACTGGATCTCCATTGGCATCGTACAGAGCTAATCCTGTATCAGCAAAACCATAAAACAAATCATTTGACTGACCGAACATTGCAGCGAAAGAAAGGCGGGAACCCTTCCCTGCATTAAAGCTAAAACTTAATGATCCACCTGGCCCAACAGCATCGGATGTACCAGATTTAAAAAAATCTTTACCTGTTTGAATATTTTCCACCCGAACTGTGAAAATTCCTTTTTGAAGCGGATTCATTACAACATCATCGTCCGAATCGCAAGCTGAAAATAACAATACGCCTGCTGCGGCTAAACTTAGTATCTTTTTCATCTTTTTACATTTTTTGATTATTACTCTATACCAAAAGTAGCATCGTCAACAATCGTAAAATGTAAGCCATATCACATTTGCGAAAAAAAGATGAAATTTTTATAATTTTTCTTTCGCTAAAATTTTTATTTCCTTTCTGGAATAATCAATAATTCCCTCTTCCTTCAATTCATTAAATAAGCGTGTCACGGTTTCTCTGCTTGTTCCAATTAAATCTGCAAAATCTTTTTGAGTAAAAAAATGAGTCACAACCAGTTCTGTGCCCTCCATAGTTCCACTTTCATCGGCCATCTCCTTAATGAACTCGCATAATCTGGTTCTAACATCTTTAAAAAGGAGAGCTTCCAAACGCCGTTCCATTTTTTTTATCCGTACACCTATCAGTTTGTAAATTGAAAAGCCAAACTTTTCATTTGTACGCATTAATTGATACATATCCGGCAATTTCATTGGGCACAGTTCGGTAGGTTCACTGCAGGCCAGTGCATAATCACTGCGTTTTTCTTCTCCCAGCAAAGCTTTTTCTCCAAATATTTCTCCTTTCCCGAGAATTGCCTTCACAACTTCCTCTCCTTCTTCGTTATAAGAAACAATTTTCACCTTTCCTTTACTTACCATAAAAATTGATTGCGAAGCATCTTCGGGAAAATAGATAAAATCTCCTTTCTTAAATCCCTCAAAATGATCTTTTCCAAACTCCTTTAACTTATGCGGACAAAGAACCTGATAAAGGTTAACATTCTCGAAACGCCAAATTGAATCACTCATTGTACTGCTAATTTTAGAATCTGAATTTAATTCATTCTATTTTAAATAAACACTTCCTTTTTGCGATCTGTATATATTGAAAAAATCCCTTTCTGTGCAAGAAAGGGATTTGTGAAACACCATATATTTTTAATGATGATGATGCTCTTCCTCTCCAAAATACAAATGAGAAAGCTCATGAACTGCCTGCTTCAACTTCTCAACATATGTTAGATCTGTAGTTTGTTTAGACTTCATTGCATAAACACAAATTTCGTGCAGAACAGCCAGAAGTTCTGCATTTTTAGCCATTATTTTGGGATCATCAGAAACTTTTACCCTTTGAAACATAAAGTACTGGGTAGCAATATCCTGAATTTTATTGGCATGATCTTCTTTATTGGTGATCCATCGAACCAGTTGATTGTAGTCTACTTTTTCTGCAGATGATAATTCAGTAATCTTTTTCATGCTTTTCTCAATGGTTTCAATGTCTTCCGACAACATGATAATCCGAAGAGAATCGGCATAAATTCCGCAGGGAATCTCGCAATGAGCGTACGTTTTTGATGAGGCTCCAAGCAAGAGCATAAACAAGATTAGAAGGCCTGCTCCAATTTTTGATTGTAAAGTTTTCATGGAAATCATTATTTTTTAGTGAATATTCAAACTTCTTATTTAAAATTAGTCTAAACATTCATAATACAAAAATTTCCGGCTTTTAATTTCCAAACAAAAAACTAATTCGTTTACACTGGTCTGTAATTTTACGATCCATCGTACAGAATATTGATGTCAGCATTTTAGTTTTGCTGTTCATTTAAAACTGAAGGCTATATCGAGCTTTGTGTCAAATCAGAAGCAAACTATCCGGCTCCGTTAAACCAATCTTTAAAGCTGCCGACCTTTTCTCTGCTTACAATCAATTCCCTGTCAAATTCCTGCGATAAATCTACTTTAAGTCGTGAATTGGAGTGAACCGAAACACCGTTTATTGAATTAATATTAACGATAAAGGAGCGGCTGATCCGGTAAAACTGCTCCGGATTCAACAAATCCTGAAGCTCTTCCATTTTGTAGTCAATAATATAGCGGTTGCCTTCTTTCAACAGAATAAACACATCTCTGCCATCGGCATAAAAAACAGAAATATCCTCTGCCTTAAAGGATCTTAGTTTTTCGCCGATTTTCACCATGAAACGTGTTTTGTAATTTTTTTGAATAGTAGCCAGAGCATTGCTTAACTCCTCAAAATTCCTCATATTCCCGGCTCCTGTCAATGATTCCTTAAGGTGCTCTAATTTTTTCAGACTGGTATACAGATTATCAAATGTGACCGGTTTTAACAGATAATCGATGCTGTTTAATTTAAATGCATTCAAAGCATATTCGTTGTATGCGGTAGTAAAAATAATAGGTGTTTGAACCTGTACTCTATTAAATATTTCGAAGCTCAGTCCATCAACCAAATGGATATCCAAAAAAATCAAATCAGCTTTGTTTGATGGGTTTCCCAACCAGATAGAGGAATCAGTAACTGAATCGAACCGATCAATCACCTTTATTTTGGGATCGTATTTGTGCAGCAAACGTTCCAATTTATCGGCGGCCAATACTTCATCTTCTATAATAACTACATTCATGGCTAACAGGGATATGTGGTTTAGTAATTTGCTAATCTTCTAAATTAATTTTCGGAATGTAAATTTGGGTGAATTCACTCTTTTTATCCCAAACAAGCTCCTTATTTGAATAAAACCCAATGGCTTTTTTTAAAGTCTTCATCTGCATATTCAATTTAGGAACCGGAGTTAACCGCTCCGATGACAAAAAATAAAATACAATATAATCATCATTTTCGCTCACATCAACAACCAATTTGGTATTTAAATCAACCATTTGGTAATATTCAATCATTTGCAATACCTGCAAAACGGTATTGGGAACAATATGAATTTCTTTTAGAGATGATTCAATTTTCCAATTGACAATAAAGTTGTTGTTGTATTTGTTATTTCTGATGAGTATGTACTGATCAACCTTTTGAATTTCCTCTTCGAGCGAGATAATTTCAGAGTATCTGTTCCCTAATATCCGTCTGTAAAATAAAGCCAGATGGTCGATGAATTTTTCTGCCTGATCAACTTCTTTTTTCCGAATCAGACTAATTACGCTTTCAAGTGACTGATATAAAAAATCCGGATTAATTTTATTCTTAAACACCTGCAGTTCAAATTCAATATTTTTCCGGTTCATTTCCTCTTTCTCGAGCAGAAGCACCTTTTGCTGATCTAAAAACCGGATACTTAAATAAAAAAGATGATACAAAATACCAACTAAAGTAAATACAATAAGGAAAGAGGTCAATTCGGCTCTAAACTCGCTTAATCCCAGAAAATAAATGAAGTAGAGTGAAAAGAAAGCGAAAATAAGAATGATGGTGATGATAAAACTCCCCATAAACAGAAAAAAGGATTTCAGCAAAACCCGTTCTTTTAAATAGCCGATTTTCTCCGTTTGATGAATCCAAAAGCGATATACTTCGAATAAGGCAAAAGTCACAATTCCCAAAAAGAGAACTTCTTCCGGACTAAAATTGTTTCCAATTTCAGAGAGCCGGTCGAATATTAGTAATATCAGCAGGTAAACGAATACAGCAACCAAGGGTGGTGCAAATATCCTGTAAAGCAGATGGTTTAAATAATTAGTCTTCATAGTTAACAGCTGTTCTTTTGGTTTTGCATCTCAATTATTTCAATTGAGAAATCAGTGGTAAACTGACTTTAAAGTGTTCATTTTTATCCAGAAGAATTGTCTCTTCAGTAAAATAGGAATATCTCTTTCGAATATTTTCAATGCCAATTTGAAATGATTCCGGTTGCTCCCGCAACGGATTGATATTGTTTCGAACGCACAAATAATTCTTCTCCGAATCAATTTCCACGGCCAGAGGTGTTGTCTGCGATATCAGATTGTGTTTAATTGCATTCTCAACCAGCATCTGCACGCTTAAAGGGGGAACATAGCTTTTTAAAACAGCATCCGGTAAATTAATCTTTAATTCGTATGCTTCCTGAAACCGAACCTCAAGCAAATAATTGTAGGCCTGCACAAAATCCAACTCCTTTTGCAAGGGAATTAATGCCTGATCGTTCTGCTTAAATATGAAGCGATAGCTTTCGGCGAACATGCGGATAAAGCGTTCCGCCTTTTCGGTATCCTTATAAAGCAGCGAAGAAATTGTATTCAGGGAATTGAATAAAAAGTGAGGATCCAATTGAGATTTTAGCGCTTCAAACTGCAGGTTAAGCTGATTGTTGATCATCTCTGCCGAGCGAATCTCCTCTTCCTTCATCTGATTGTAAGAATACACCACAAAATCCAAAAGGGAATAAACAAATACCAGAATAAAAAGAATGATCACCGATTTAAAGAATTCATCTTTATACATCAACCAAAACTGGGTATAAGTTAGTTCGGTGCGCAGCGATATTAAAAACATTTCGGAATAAATTGCCACCAGTGCCAAACCTACCACATACAGCAAAACACATTGAATTAAAAAACGAAGTGCATGTTTTTGACGCCAGTTAAAGTTCCTGTTTAAATACTGCCCGATTCCCAATGCCGAAAAGCCGGCCCACAAACCAAATACAGCACTGGGCACATAGCCGTTGAATTTAAATTCGGCACCAGGCAATTCGCCTGCATGACCATAAAAAGCCAGCATATAGCACAAAATTCCAAGAACCGGACTGATGATAAAAAAACGTAAGTATTTATTCATTGGTGCATATGGGATTTTAATTCTATTTAGTTTAATACCTGCTAAAGATAAGTCAAGCAGTCTGAAATCAAACTTTTACTGCATCAATTTCGTTCTAATTGTGTAATTGCATGCCGAAAACAATTCATAAACTGTTGATCATCCTATTGAGTTGCAACAAACGGCTTATCTGTCTTTCCGATGAGAATAAATCGCTTTCATAACTTTCCCATATTCATATTCAGAACTTATTTCCTGAGTCGCATTAATAAGAGCATCATAAATTTTCTCATTGCTTAAATCCATTTTTTGACTTGCTCTGGTCAGGAATTGAGCCAATTCGTAATTGGAAGAAATATTCTCAGATTTAAAAATAAGTTCCAACTGCTGTTCTACAGACAATTCCTCCTGATTTAACAACGAATTGTAAAACCTGCTTAATTCATAAGATGAAGAAATATTATCGGATGCTTTTATCAAGTAGTTAAAACGCCCGGTGCCTAAGGCCTCATAACCAATCAACTCATTTAATATTTGTGTATAGGAATATTCAGATGATATCTCTTCAATCAATTCATTAAATTCATCCAGATTAGAGGTATTCAGCAAACCTCTCTTGATCATTGTGCCAATAATTTGTGTCCTTTCATAATCGGAAGATAAGCTGTGGGTTAGTTCAATTATTTCATTCAGGTTCTTTGTTGAGAGTCCGTCTGCATTCAGCAACGACTTAATAATCTGAGATTTTTCGTAGTCCGATGAAAGGTCTTCCACTTCCTTTAGCAAAACAGTTAATTGTTCATTGGTCAGCCTGTCATCATGCAAAGCCAGTTTCATTAAATTGGATTTTTCGTAATCCGATGAAATGTCATCAAAAGCACCAATAAAAAAGGTGAAGTTTTCGTTGGTTAAATCATTCAGTTTGTAAACAGATGACAACACCTGCGATAATTCGTAGTTTGAAGATAATTCTGCCAGGCTTTGAAAAAAATCAGCCGAGACTTCTGCGTCTTCCAAAAATACCGGATTGTACTTTTTAAAAATCTGAGACAACTCATAATCAGAATCAATCCGGTAAGGAAACTCCCTCAGCAAACTTTGCAGTTCCGACTTCTTCAATTTATTATTCTTCAAAAGATATTCAACCATTCTTGAACTAAAATAGTCACTATCGGTTTTCTCCAATTCCGATAAAAAGCCCGTTATGCCTTTCTTCTCATAAATCTTATTAACACGGTTCTCCAGATCCAATCCCGAATTACGAATTACATCTGGCAATACCTTTTTCATCCATTCCCGGCCTTTGGGTTCAAAATTCACCTCCTTATTTCCTTCAAAGTATCGGTAAGCAACACGTCCGTTGTCCGAACTTACGTATAACTTTCGTTTCATGCCGAAACTCACCATGCTGATTTTCAGATATCCGCCATCCGATATCGAAGTGATATCTGTATAAGAATCATTGAATTCGATATCTCCGTTGCTTGAAATCTTAAGATTTTCACGATTCCAGTTCGAATTCCAGCTAATCGTTATTTCTTTATCGGGCTTAACTGCAAAACCATTGTAAGCCGGAAGCAGCATTACGGCTGCCATTACCAGTAAAAACTGAATGCACTTTCTCATATCGTAAGTATTAGTTGTTGTTTGTATGTCTTTTGTAATTTTTCTACGATACAATATTCCGAAATAGTTATTGGAATGAAAAATAAAATGAATTCAACTGTAGAATCATTGTAGTGAATTGTATTTTATCCTGTTCCCTTTCGGGATGCAAAAAGAAAAGACATCTCCATTCCGCTGTCAAAAATCTGTTTGGAGAGTATCTGACGCAAGCCAGACCATCAAAAAATAGTTTGAAGAGCATCCGGCGCAAGCCAGACCATCAAAAAATAGTTTGGAGAGCATCCGGCGCAAACCAGACCATCAAAAAATAGTTTGAAGAGCATCCGGCACAAGCCAGACCATCAAAAAATAGTTTGGTGGGCATCCGGCGCAAGCCAGACCATCAAAAAATAGTTTGGTGGGCATCTGGTGCAAGCCAGACAATCAAAAAATAGTTTGAAGAGCATCTGGTGCAAGCCAGACCATCAAAAAATAGTTTGGTGGGCATCCGGCGCAAACCAGACCATCAAAAAAAAGTTTGGTGGGCATCCGTCACAAGCCAGATTTTACTTTTGTCTCTCCTTTACAGGGATAGAAAACAAAAAAGCCACCCCGAAGGATGGCTTTGAAATATGATTTTGCAATTTCTTATACCGAGTTTTTTCGCTCGCCACGGCTCACTAATTATTCAAAATGGTATTACATGTTCATACCACCACAAACGTGAATGGTTTGTCCGGTTACGTATGAAGAAAGATCGGAACCTAAATAAACACATGTTTTTGCAATTTCTTCAGGAGTACCGCCTCTTTTCAAAGGAATTTTACCAGCCCATTCTTTCACAACATCTTCAGGAAGTTTTCCTGTCATTTCTGTGATAATAAAACCCGGAGCAATTGCATTGGAACGAATTCCACGGGAACCCAATTCTTTAGCTACTGATTTTGTAAAGCCAATAATACCTGCTTTAGATGCAGAATAATTTGCCTGACCGGCATTTCCGCTAACACCTACAACAGAACTCATGTTGATGATAGAACCGCTGCGTTGCTTCAACATGGTTTTTTGAGCTGCTTTGGTAAAGTTGAATACAGATTTCAAGTTCACGTTGATTACCATATCCCACTGCTCTTCGGTCATACGCATTAACAAAGTATCTTTAGTGATACCAGCGTTGTTAACCAAGATATCAATTGCACCAAATTCTGCTACAATTTCATTAACTACTCTGTCGGTATCAGCAAAATTACTTGCATCCGATGCATATCCTTTGGCTTTTACGCCGTAAGAAGCAATTTCTTTTTCAGTTTCGATTGCCTGCTCATTGTAGAACAAATCAGTAAAAGCAACATTAGCACCTTGCTTTGCAAATTCGATTGCAACTGCTTTACCAATACCACGGGATGCACCGGTAATAATCGCTGTTTTTCCTTCTAATAACTTCATGAAATTCTATTTTGATTTTTTACTTTCAATACAACAACCGGATTATCCGGTTTTTAAAACTAAGATTTCCAACAACTTAAACTGTGATTAATCACACTTGTATTCAAAAATCGAAAACAAATATAAAATATTTTCCCCTATTTTACTTTATGAATTTGGATTTTGAAACTGGCGCAGGTGCTTTTCAACCAATTTTTAATCTTAATTCATCACTTACAAAACTCAACTAATCAAATGGGTAACTTATTAATTCCGCTGAATCAAGTCTTCTAATTCCAACAATATCTCACTGGCTTTTATTGGAAGAAATATTTCCTTATTCCTTATCACAAGATCCCAATTCTATTTTTTTGTGCGATTCTTCCGCTAAATCAATACCTCCAACTCCAGCAACACTTCACTCGCCTTACCCTCCAAATAAATATCCGTAATACGATGGGTATAATTGGATGGTTCGGTATTAATTTCGATAATTGTTGCCCCTGCCCGCTTTGCTTCGGTTGGAATCATTGCTGCAGGCATCACCTCACCTGTGGTTCCAATCACCAAAACAAGATCTGTCATTCTTGCTGCTAAAAGCGATTTACGATAAGCATTTTCAGGTATGCCTTCCCCGAAAAAAACAAAATCGGGTTTTAAAACTTCACCATCATGAATACACCGGGGAGGCAATTTATTCAAATCGACTTCATTGGGTAAGTACAATCGATCACAGACAGGACAAATCATTTTTTGCGAATTCCCATGAAATTCAAGCACATTTTTAGATCCTGCCATCTGATGCAAATTATCGATATTCTGAGTTACAAGAGCCTTTAGCAGTCCTTTTGCCTCAAAATCGGCTAATACTCTGTGAGCCTGATTGAATTCTGCCTTTCCAAAAAAATCATAAAAAATTGCTTTAATGGCTGTCCACGATTCTTTGGGGTGGGAATGAAAGAAATCCAAATCCAGACATTGCGGATCGTATCGGCTCCATAAGCCTTCCGGTCCCCGAAAAGGTGGAATTCCACTCTCTACAGAAATACCGGCTCCGGTAAATGCAATCATCGATCCCGAATTCCGGATTAATTCAGCAGCCTGCCGCACATCAACTTTACTATTTAATTTATTTTTCATTTAAAATGTGAATTTAAAATTGATATAATTTTGCATACTAATCTGTATTGCAACAATTAACCCTTAATATCCCCTAAAGGGGACTTTACCACAATGCATAAAGTTCAGTATTCGTTACTTCATTTCCACCCTCACAAAAAAACTTCTCGTGTAATTATTTAATCCCCTTTAGGAGTTTGGGGTAATCAAACAATACTCTTTTCTGAAACAAAAAAACACCCTGCAAATACCTGTAAACATGCAAATTAAAAGAAGTAACATTTATTTAACATTCTTGTAACATTCCTGTAATGTTAGCTTCATAACATTGTAGTACCAAAAGATGAGGAGTTTGCTTCTCTTCTGTTGTTAAGAGTGAAATATAAATAATTTAATAAATACAAGAACAATAGTTCTAAACTAAAATCTTAAAAAGATGAAAAAATTTCAACTGCTTCTAACCGCTGTTATTGCTGTTGCCCTTATGGCTAGTTGTGGAGGCTCAGGAAAAGAAAAAGCAAAAACTGCTGAGAAAGCGGAAACCATTACCGGTGCCGGTGCAACTTTTCCACAACCATTTTACAACAAAATTTTCAAAAACTACTCATCAGAAAAAGGTTTGCTGGTTACTTATGGAGGAATCGGATCAGGCGGAGGAATTCGCAGTCTGAAAGATGAAATTGTTGATTTTGGTGCAAGTGATGCATTTCTAAACGATGCTAAATTAGCTGAAATGCCGGGTGAAGTTCTTCATATCCCAACTTGTTTAGGTGCTGTTGTTGCAGCATACAACCTTCCTGAAAAACCAGAACTGAAATTCACTCCTGAACTAATGGAAGGTATTTTCATGGGTAAAATTACAAACTGGAAGGATGCTAAAATTGCAGCTGTAAATCCTGGTATTAACTTACCCGATTTAGCCATTACTGTAGTTTATCGTTCTGATGGAAGTGGAACAACTTTCATTTTCAGCGATTACATGAGCAAAGTTAGTGCTGATTGGAAAGAAAAAATTGGTACAGGAAAAGCATTGCAATGGCCTGTTGGAATAGGTGCAAAAGGAAATCCAGGAGTTGCCGGAACCATCAGCCAAACTGTTGGTGCAATTGGTTATATCGGATCGGAATATGCATTTGCTCAAGACATTCCTGTTGCAAGCATTCAAAATTTAGCAGGTAACTTTATTAAGCCTTCTGTTGAATCGGTAAGTGCTTCGGCAAAAGGTGAAATGCCGGCCGATACACGTGTTAGTTTAACAAACACCGATGCTGTTGATGGATATCCTATCTCAAGTTTTACCTGGTTGATCATCTACAAAGAGCAGAATTACAAGAACAGAAGTCTTGATCAGGCTGTTCAAACCATAAAATTGATTGATTGGGCAATTAGTGCTGATGCGCAAAAAGAAACTACAAAAGTTCATTATGCACCACTTCCTGAAACTGCGGTTGCGAAAGCAAAAGCTGTTTTGAGTACTGTTACCTACAATGGCAAGTCTTTAAAATAACAAACTGATTAATTTCAATATTGAACTTGCTTCCAGTTTATTTGTATTCATACAATAAAAAAGTTCTCCAGACTTAACCGGAAGCAAGTTCTTCATTTAACAGGAACCGTTCAAAGCTTATGAACAGCGAAAAAATATTTCGATATCTTTTAATTGGTAGTGGTGTTTTGATAGTACTGATTGCTATAGGAATTGTAACTACCTTATTTATTGGATCAATCCCCTCATTTAAAGAATTTGGTTTTGGTTTTATTTATTCAACAGACTGGAATCCAACCCAAGGAAGAGAATCCTATGGTGCTCTCCCCTTTATTATTGGAACGCTGGTCACTTCAATTCTGGCATTATTAATAACATTTCCATTCGCCTTTTCCATTTCACTGTTTTTAGGCGAATATTTCAAGAATGGTAAATTACCATCTTTTTTACGATCTGTGATCGATCTGTTGGCAGGTATCCCATCCGTTGTATACGGTTTATGGGGATTTTATGCTTTACGACCCATAATTACCGACTTGGGACTAAACGCTCAGGGATTTGGTATTTTCACATCATCCATAGTTCTTGCAATCATGATAATCCCTTACGCATCCTCTCTCGGATCGGAAGTGATCTCAATGGTTCCCGGCAGTTTAAAAGAAGCAGCATATTCTCTTGGTGCTACCCGGTTTGAAGTTGTAAAAACGGTTATCATTCCCAATGCAGGATCAGGAATATTTGCAGGATATATTCTTGCATTAGGAAGAGCAATTGGAGAAACAATGGCAGTAACCATGCTGATTGGTAACTCCAACAAAATTCCAACAGGAATTTTCGATTTAGGAAACACTATGGCAAGTTTAATCGCCAATCAATTTGGCGAAGCCGATGGTTTAAAATACACCTCATTGGTAGAAATAGGATTGCTCTTATTTGTAATCACAGGTATTGTAAACTACATCGGCAAATTAATCATGAAAAAATTATCGGCTTAGCCGTAATAAGATATATAGAATGAATACATCTGCTCAAATATCGAATGCTAAGCTAAACAGGCGGTTGCTTAAGGATAAGCTATTTACCTACGCAATTATATTTTTGGCATTCCTCTCAAGTGTCCCTCTTTTTCTTATACTTTTCGAGTTGATAAAAAAGGGATACAGGCAAATTAACATCAGCTTTTTTTATAAAGTTGCGCCAGATACCATGGAGGCAATGGTTGCTGTTAAAAACAATGAAATTATTCCCGGCGGTATAGCCAACGGAATAGTCGGCACGTTAATTATAGTTGGAATGGCTTCATTGATTGCTATTCCTGTAGGAATTATTTGCGGCATGTATCTGGCCGAAAATTCGAAAGGCAAATTTGCCGGAGTGGTTCGTTTTATAGTAGATATGTTACAAGGAGTTCCATCTATTGTTCTTGGAGTAATTGGGTACATCTGGATTGTAAAACCAATTACCGGCGGTTTTTCAGGCCTGGCTGGTAGTGTTGCCCTTTCTATCATGATGTTGCCCTCCATTGTACGCTCAACAGAGGAAACTTTAAAAATGATACCCGAAACCTTAAAGGAAGCCGCTCTTTCTTTAGGCGTTCCCTATCACAAAACCATGCTAAGAGTCGTGCTTCCATCAGGTATCAGCGGAATTCTTACGGGCGTAATTCTTGGTATATCAAGAATTGCGGGAGAAACGGCTCCATTAATGCTGACAGCTCTGGGAAGTGCTGCAATCAGCACAGATATTACAGAACCATCAAGTGCTATTCCCCTATTGGTTTGGGAGTTTTACAACGATCCAAACCTTGTAGATATGATTTGGAGCGCCTCTTTGTTCCTGTTAATTTTGATTTTATGTTTAAATCTTACCGCTAAAGCAATCGCAAAAAGATGGAAAGTACAGTATTAGAAAAAAAAGAAGTAGAAGCTGAAGTAAAAGCACAACCTTATAAAGTCAACAACATGATGCAAAACCCAATTGAAAAAATAGAATCTCCTATTTTAAACATCGATAAACTTTCCGTTTCCTACGGTGGAGACAAGTATTCGATTAATGAAGTTTCTGCGGGAATTGCAAAAAATAAAATTACAGCAATTATGGGACCTTCGGGTTGTGGTAAAAGCACATTGCTTAGAGCCATTAACCGAATGCACGAATTGTATCCTGATACGCACAACAAAGGTTCTGTTTATCTTGCCGAAGAAGATATTTATAAGATGAATCCTATTTTACTGAGAAGAAAGATTGGAATGGTTTTTCAACGTCCAAACCCTTTCCCGACTATGAGTATTTACGACAATGTAATTGCAGGTTATCTTTTAAACGGAATTAAACTGAAGCGCTCAGAAAAAGACGCAATTGTTGAAAAATCTTTACGTGAAGTAGGTTTGTGGAGCGAGGTAAAAGATTCTCTTCACAACAAGGGAACTTTTTTATCGGGAGGACAGCAGCAACGCCTTTGTATAGCGCGGGCACTTGCCTACACTCCTGAAATTATCCTATTGGATGAACCCACATCTGCATTGGATCCTATTGCAACAGCAAAAATTGAAGATTTGCTGGTAAAACTGAAGAAGGATTTTACCATTGTATTGGTTACGCACAACATGTCGCAGGCTGCAAGAATATCCGACTATTCCATGTTTATGTATTTGGGCGAATTGGTTGAGTATGGTAAAACCAAACAAATGTTTACCATGCCTAAAGACAAGCGAACCGAAGAATACCTAACCGGAAAATTTGGTTGATTTTTCAGCAAAACAGGAATTCTTATACTAACAACACAAATTCGCATACTATGTCAATTAAAAAAGATAAAAAATTCGATAAGCTTGATAATGATTTCGCTAAAATGCAAACACTGCTTTTTCAACAGTTTGATATTTTAGAAGAGGTGGTCAATCATGGCTTGGATCAAATAGAAAAAGGACTGATAGACACGTTTAAAAAAAACGAAAATAAAATTGATCAGTTCGAAATAAAAATGAGTGACAACATTATTGAAACAATTGGTTTGCAGCATCCTATGGCAAGCGATTTGCGCCTTTTAATCTCTTACTTTAGAATGATTGGCCATATTGAAAGAATTGGTGATCAGCTGAATAACATCATGCGCTTTTTTCATAAAATGGAGCCGCCTACAATTCATGAGAATCATAAAGATTCGGTTTTAAACATGCTGTCGATAAGCGCCGAAATGGTTAAAAAAGCATTAATCTCCTTTGAGGACGGGGATCGTGAATATGCTATCTGGACCATTAAAAATGATGAGATCGTTGACGAAATGCAATCGAAAATTTTGAAGCGAATGATTCGAAAAAATTCACCCAAAAGCAGTGATCCCACCGAAATATTCAATCTGCTGAATTTCAACAGCATATTAGGTAATATCGAACGAATAGCAGACAATGCAACAAATATTGCTGAAGCAGCAATTTATTACCAGCAAGGCATTGATTTGCGCCATATGGAATTGCCTGAAGAGGATCAATAAAAAACGATAAAAGTTGGCGAACTACTATTACCAAATTAACATCAAAACATGCCTTATAAAATGTTTCTTTTCAGCTATATCTTCGTTAAAAAAGATGCATCGTAACATGGCTATGCTTTACTTTTTTGCCTCGATACAGCTAAAAATTAATTCATTTTTATTAAAGTCTGTTTTGAAATTAAATTGGTATAAAACTTGAAACTCAACTTTTTTAATTAAAAACCATGAAGGATTTAAAAATATTAGTAGTTGATGACGAAGAGGATTTATGCGAAATCCTCCAGTTCAACCTTAAACAGGAAGGATTTGATGTAGATGTTGCCTATTCTGCAGAACAAGCCTTGAAATTGGAGCTTCAAACGTACGATTTCTTCCTTTTAGACATTATGATGGGTGAAATTTCAGGACTCGATTTGGCAAAAATAATTCGAAGAAATCCTGATCTGGCAGAAAAACCAATACTTTTTATTACAGCAAAAACAAGCGAGGCAGATAAACTTATTGGTTTTAATGCAGGAGCAGATGATTATGTATCCAAACCTTTCTCGGTAAAAGAAATTATTGCAAGAATTAATGTAATTTGCAAACGCGTTTTTTCTGATTCAAAAGAAGATGCTGTTTTCGAATTCGAAGATTTGAAAATGATATCGGAATCGAAAAAAGTGTGTATCGATGGAAAAGACATCGGTTTAACAAAAACCGAGTACGAAATACTTCGATTGCTCATCAGTCATACGGGAAGAATATATTCCAGAGACGAAATAATGAGTATTATCTGGGCGAATGACAGCTCGATTGGCGACAGAACAGTGGATGTTAATGTAAGACGAATAAGAAAAAAAATTGGTGAATATCATAAATTCATTAAAACAAAATCTGGCTATGGTTACTATTTTGAACCTAGAACAAATTGATGACCCTAATCTATAATTTCATGCAAAAACTCATTCAAAAATCCGGTTCAAAATACAAAAAGAGATTGTTCTTCTTCTTCTTTCTTATTGTTTTGATATTCTCTGTGTTAATTGGAGGATTTCAATACAGTCAGGAACGTTTGTATCGAAGAGAGAAACTGGAATATGCTCTTAATATTTATACACAACAGGTACATGAGCTAATTCAAAAAAAAGGACTGAATAAAACTCTTAATTTTTCGGAAGTTGACACATTACGTGCCTTAATGCCTGATAAAGACATAAGAATATCGGTTATCACCGCAAAAGGTAAGGTCGTTTACGACTCGTATGTGGAAAACATTGAAAGACTGGATAACCACATCAACCGACCTGAAGTACAGAAATCATTGCATTCCCAAAAAGGAAGTAATATCCGCTTATCTGGTTCTACCGGACAATCCTATTACTACTATTCCAAAAACTATTACGAATATTTTGTTCGTACTGCTCTTCCAATCAACGAAAGTGTACTCAGCTTTTTAAAGGCCAACACTCTATTTTTCTATTTTCTGTTTGGTTTGTTTGGTGTTACCGTAATTTTTCTGATTTACGCTACAGAGCATTTTGGAAATTCGATTTCAAAACTTCGAAAATTTGCCATTAATGCCGCCCATAACAGAGAAATTGACCCAAATGAGGATTTTGGAAAAACAGAATTGGGTGAAATTAGTCACCAAATTGTAAAAATCTACCGCAAACTAACAAAAACAACCGAGGCTCTTAGTCTGGAGAAAGAAAAGTTGATTATGCACCTTCAGATTGCACAGGAAGGCGTTGCCATATTTGATAAAAAAAAGAACCTGATTCTCTGGAACAGTCATTTTATCGATTACATCAATTATTTGGCTCACATTTCAAGTCATAACTATCAGGAACTGTTCGAGCTTCCGGAATTAAAAGAAATCACTGATTTTATCGATACAAACATCAAAAAACTGGGAACAAACTACATCCCGAACGTTGATATAATCAGTACGAAAAAAACCATTACAATCGGACATAAAGTGTTTCTTTTCCAAGTAGTTGTTTTTACCGACGGTAATTTCGAAATCTCGGTAAACGACATCACCAAAATGGAAAACGAGAAAACCATTAAACAGGAAATGACTTTGAACATAGCGCACGAGCTAAAAACTCCTGTAACTGCCGTTTCCGGATTTTTGGAAACCATTAAGGATAATCCAACTATGGATGAAGACAAAAAAGTACAATTTATTGAACGTTCCTGTCTGCAGATTAATCGTTTATCGAATTTAATTCAGGATATTTCTTTTCTCACAAAAATTGAAGAAGCCAATGAATTGTTTGCCATTGAAGAGGTGAACGTAAAAGAAATGGTTCAGGAGATGCTCACCGATTTTGAATTAAAACTGGCAGAAACAAAAATGGAAATTGAACTGAACTTCCCTTCGGATCTTAAAGTAAAAGGGAATTCGGAATTGTTGGATTCTATTTTCAGAAATTTAATAGACAACTCGATAAAATATGCCGGAGAAGGATGTAAAATTAAACTCACACATTATTTCGAAGATACAAATTACCATTACTTCTCGGTTACCGATAATGGAATTGGAATAAAAGAAGAGCATCTGCCACGTATTTTTGAACGGTTTTACCGCGGAGATCATGGCCGGTCAAGAAAAATGGGTGGTACGGGTTTAGGTTTATCGATCGTGAAAAATGCGGTTGCCTATCACAAAGGGAGAATATTTGTTAAAAAACGAAAAGAAAAGGGGATTGAGTTCTTTTTCTCCTTGAAAAAGACTTTATAAAATACCTATACTATATTTTAAACCACAGAAATTTCTGTGGTTTTTTTTTTGTTTTTGCTTGTTCTCATTGAAATATTCGATTCTGATTCGCTCACATTCGAACATGTTTAAACATTTCTTACTATCTTCACTTTTCGTATAAAATTTAAATAACTATGTACAAAGCATCTGAAAACAGATATGATGATATGCCCTACCGAAGATGTGGGCAAAGTGGTTTATTACTGCCTGCAATTTCTTTGGGATTATGGCATAATTTCGGACATGTAGATGTCTGTAACGAGTTCAGAAAGATTATTTTTCATGCCTTTGACCGGGGAATTACCCATTTCGATTTGGCCAACAATTATGGACCACCTCCAGGTTCTGCTGAAGAAAATTTTGGAAAAATTCTGAAAGAAGATTTAAAGTTATATCGTGACGAAATGATTATTTCGACTAAAGCAGGATATAAAATGTGGTCCGGGCCATATGGTGATTGGGGATCACGAAAATATTTGGTTTCAAGTCTGGATCAAAGCTTGAAAAGAATGGGACTCGATTATGTCGATATCTTCTATTCTCATCGTCCCGATCCCAATACACCTATAGAGGAAACCATGAAGGCACTGGATCATGTTGTCCGTCAGGGTAAGGCATTGTATGCTGGTATTTCAAATTACAGTGCCGATCAAACACGCGAAGCCTCAAGAATATTACGGGAACTGGGAACTCCCTGCCTTATTCATCAGCCAAAATATTCGATGTTCGAGCGTTGGGTTGAAAATGGCTTGTTAGATGTTTTGGAAGAAGATGGAATTGGTGGCATCGCCTTCTCTCCATTGGCACAAGGAATGTTGACCAATAAATATTTGAAAGGAATTCCTGAAGGCTCGAGAGCCGCCAAATCGCATGGTTTTTTGCAAAAAGAGCAGATTACTGAAAAAGTAATAGATAAAGTAAAGGCTCTGAATGTAATTGCCGAAAAACGAGGACAAAGTTTAGCTCAAATGGCAATTGCCTGGCTGCTAAAAGATAAACGAATTACTTCGGTTTTGGTTGGCGCAAGTTCGGTGAATCAACTCGACCAAAACATAAATTCTGTTGCAAATTTACATTTTGAAGCAAGGGAATTGGAAGCTATTCAGAGAATATTGAATTAAATTTAATTGAATACTAACATTTTTTCTTAATGCTCGTAAATGCTTACTTTAAACTAATAATCACAAACGAACATTTACTTATGAAACGTCCATGCCAAGGATATTCTGACACACAGGGAGATGATTATTCCAGCATGGTAAGTTCTCCCGAAACAAGTTCGGGACAGGCTATATGGCAAAAACTTAAAATTAAAAACATATGAAATTATTTAAACCCTTCGTAAACCTTACAAAATCAGCATCAACCGGAGTTTACACTCTGAACTCTGTAGTTTCTTTACCAAAAGACTATGCACTTAGTTCTATAGAACAAGGACTTATAGAAATAGACGGAAAAAAAGTATGGTCAGTAACAGCTACTGTAACCACAAACGGTTCGTTAGAAACGGATATTGTTGAATTTGCCGTTCCTATAAAACAAGGACCTACAGATGAAATCAAGAAAGTGAATATGATGGTTAAGCAAGCTTTATCTGGGGATTCTTCAGTAGGAAATCCTGTTGAAGAAAACAGAACCGATGTTGATTATGATGATGCAGAGGTAGATGTTTAACGATTATCTTAAAAATTGAGTGACACTAAGTAATTGCTATTTATTTGTCACTCATTTTTCATATAATAGATGATTATCATTAATTTATATAAATGCAGAATATTTTACTTTGGATTCCAATTTTGTTTTTAAGTTTTTCTTCAACAGCTCAAATAAATACTGCTTTGGAAGGTAAACTTGATTCCATTTCCGTTTCCACGGAAAAAGTTGATCTAATTGTAGAATGGGCTAACAATAATTACAAAAAATACCCTGACCAAGCATTTGAGTATCTACAAAAATCTCTTCATCTCTCAACAAAAATAAAATACCATAAAGGTATTGGTCTCTCATTAATGAGAATGGGAGTTATTGAAAAGAATAAAGAAAATTTCACCAATGCCAATAAACTTTATTCTGAAGCAATTAAAAACTTTAATTTCATTAACGATTCCCTCGGCACATGTAAAGCTATATTAAATAGAGGGAATGTATATTTGAAGGAAGATCAGTTTAATCTTGCAATAAATGATTTTTTTATTTGCCTAAAATACTTTGAAAAAATTAATGATCAAAAACTCTTATTCGCTATATACAATAACATAGGACTTGTATATAAAAACCTAAAGGATTACGAGAAATCTTATTATTACTATAGTAAATCATTAAACATAGCCCTCAAATCAAATTCATCCCTTTATTATTGTTATAATAATCTTGCAAATATATTTTCCCTGCAAAATAATTACGGTGAAGCTTTATCTTACTACAAAAAGAATCTTGAAATTTTAAACGAGGAACCCAATAAGTACCAGCTTGCCCAAACCTATCACAACATAGGCTCTTGTTTTTTTGAAATGAGGCAATATTCAATGGCCTTGGAATACTTAAATCAGAGCTTATTGCTAAAGAAAGAAATAGGAAATAAAAATTTGACTATCTCAACACTAAACAGTCTTGCTCATGTATTTTATGCGCAAAACAATTATAAAGATGCATTGGAGTATCGCAAAAAGGCTCTTGCTCTTGCAATAGAGACAAAAAATATTGAATATCAAAAAAATTGTAATGAAGAACTTTTCAAGATTTTCACACATTTAAATATGGCTGATAGTGCATTGCACTATTTCTCTGATTATGAACTACTAAAAGACAGTATTTTCAACCTTAAAAACCTGAAACAGATTGCAGAGATTCAGGAAAAATATGAATCGGAAAAAAAAGAAACGCAAATTACTTTATTGGAAAAAGTAAACAAAAGTAGAATGTGGCAACGAAACAGTTTAATAGTATTGTTGATTTTACTAATTGGCTACGCTATTTTTATTGTCCGCTCGTATTATATAAATAAAAAAACGCATCGATTACTTCAATTGCAAAATGAGAGGATTCAATGGCATAAAACTCTTTTAGACCAAAAAAACGTGGCTTTATCAGATTCCAACAAAACCAAAAACAGGTTGTTTCAGATCATTTCGCACGATCTGCGCTCTCCTTTAGCATCTGTATATAATATTGCTCAGTTGATCAAAATTTTTATTCAGCAAAGAAAATATCAATTACTCGAGGAAAGTTGCCACGACATGGAAGAATCCATAAGTAATGTATTGAGTCTAACCGACAATCTTCTATCCTGGTCTTTAAATCAATCAGGTAAACTGCCCTACAAACCTGCTATTCTATCTCTTAAACCACTTTTAGAAAATAATCTTCGAACCTATTCGAGTGTAGCAAAACAAAAAAACATCCATCTACAATTACTACTTGAAGAAACTGTTATGGTTTTTGCCGATCGCCAAATGCTGGATACAGTAATTCGTAACCTAATTAACAACTCACTAAAATTCACGAAGTCAGGAGGAGTTATTGCGATCGGCCTAAATCAAAGTGATAACTTCGTTGAATTGTGGATAAAAGATAGCGGAATAGGAATTTCTGAAGATCAAATTGCGCATCTTTTTGAAATAGACCATTCTCAATCTTATAACGGAACCAATGGCGAAAAAGGAAATGGATTAGGTTTACTCCTTTGTAAGCAATTTATTGAACAAAACAAAGGAGAAATACGGGTTGAGAGCACTTTAAATTTGGGAACAACCTTCCGGATTACAATTCCTGCTGCCGAAAATACAAATGAAATTTCAACCATTCTTTCTTCAAACGCAAATGCAAATTAATCCTGTTTTTTTGCCCAGGTTTCCCTTCTTTAAAAATTACTTAAAAGTTAATCATACAATCGGATTAGATCTAAAATAAAAATCACTAATTTTGCAGCCTTAATAATTAAAGGAAATAAGTGTATGATTTCAGTTTCAAATTTATCTATTCAATTTGGTAAAAAACCTCTTTTTCAGGATGTTAATATAAAATTCACTCCTGGAAACTGCTACGGAGTTATTGGTGCAAATGGTGCCGGTAAGTCTACCCTAATAAAAATCATTTCTGGTGAGTTGGATTCTACAACAGGATCAATATCGATGGAACCTGGTGAAAGAATGGCGGTTTTAAAGCAGAATCACTTTGAATTTGATGAATTTACAGTTCTGGATACTGTAATTATGGGTCACTCAGAATTGTGGGCTGTATTGCAGGAAAAAAATGACATTTACGCAAAACCTGATTTTTCGGAAGCTGATGGAATTAAAGCATCGGAACTGGAAGAACAATTCGCCGAAATGGATGGTTGGAATGCTGAAAGCGGAGCTGCAGAATTATTAAGCGGTTTGGGCATTAAAGAAGCTCTTCATTACAAGCTAATGAAAGAACTGAGTGGTAAGGAAAAAGTTCGTGTATTATTGGCACAGGCACTTTTTGGTAACCCGGACAACCTGCTTCTCGATGAGCCTACCAATGACCTTGACCTTGAAACAGTAATGTGGTTGGAAAATTATCTGGCCAACTTCGAAAATACAGTTATTGTGGTATCGCATGACCGTCACTTTTTAGATTCGGTATGTACCGATATTGTTGATATCGATTTTGGAAAAGTGAAAATGTTCTCTGGTAACTACACCTTCTGGTACGAATCCAGTCAGTTAGCTGCCCGTCAGCAGGCAAATCAGAATAAAAAGGCCGAAGAAAAAAAGAAAGAACTTCAGGAATTTATTGCCCGATTCAGTGCCAATGTAGCCAAATCGAAGCAAACAACTTCCCGAAAAAAGATGATCGAAAAATTGGATATTTCGGATATTCAAGCCTCTACCCGCCGCTATCCTGGTATTATTTTTCAGCAGGAACGTGAGGCCGGAGATAAAATTTTCTCTTGCTCAGGCCTAAGCAAAAGCTTAGATGGAGAAGTTTTGTTTAAAGATGTTGAATTTACAATCGAAAAAGGTGAAAAAGTAGTTTTCCTTTCCAAAGACCCTCGCGCAATGTCTGCTCTTTTCGATATTATTAACGGAATAGAAAAAGCAGACAGTGGTAATTATGAATGGGGAGTTACGATTACACCAGCATATTTACCTCTTGACAATAATGAATTCTTTCAGGAACCAATTACCTTAATCGATTGGTTAGCTCAATATTCAAGCGATACCAGCGAAGTTTATCTGCGGGGATATCTTGGCAAAATGCTTTTCTCTGGTGAAGATATTTACAAAAAAGCAAATGTTCTTTCGGGAGGTGAAAAAGTTCGTTGTATGGTTTCCAGAATGATGTTAAAAAATGCCAACTTGTTGGTTTTGGATACTCCAACCAATCACCTGGATCTGGAATCGATTCAATCATTCAATAATTCATTGATCAACTTTGGTGGTACCGTGTTGATGTCGTCTCATGACCACGAATTTATTCAAACAATTTCTACTCGTGTTATTGAATTAACTCCGAATGGAATCATTGATAAATTAATGGATTACGATGATTATATTTCCAGCGAGAAAATTAAAGAGCAAAGAGAAAACTTATACAATTAAGTCTAAATTAAACCTATATATCTCATCCCCCGGACATTTATTTGTTTGGGGGATTCTTTTATTCTTGAGTTAAGGGAAACTCATCAAGTTACAGTACTAATAAGATCTCCGCACAAAAGATCATCACAAAATATTTTTTAACTTCTTCATAATCCCATCAAGAACATTTATTATAATTATTAATTGCTAATTTATAATTGTTCTACTAACTTTGCCTCACTACCTAAACAACCCTTCATCAGTATATTTTATACACTTTAAACACAAGTTTATGATTCCTAAAATAGAACGCGCTACAATTGTGGTGCTGGATAGCGCTGGCGTTGGTTATTTACCAGATGCTGAAGAATTTGGAGATGTTGGCTCCAATACATTTGGAAATATTGCCAAACACTGTAATGGTATTAATTTACCAAATATGCAGAAACTAGGTCTTGGTAACCTTACTGACATTGCCGGTGTTGCATCATGCAACAACACAAACGGAGCCTACGGAAAGGCTGCCGAAGCTTCCAAGGGAAAAGATACAACAACCGGTCACTGGGAGATTGCCGGAGTTAAGCTGGAACGTGCTTTTCCTACTTATGCCAATGGATTTTCAGAAAAAACCATTCAATTGTTTGAAGAAAGAACCGGCAGAAAAGTTATGGCTAACAAGCCTGCATCTGGAACTGCTATTCTTGACGAATACGGAGAAGAGCAAATGAAAACTGGTAACTGGATTGTTTATACTTCTGCCGATCCTGTTTTTCAGATTGCTGCTCACGAAGAAATTATTCCTTTGGACGAATTGTACCGGGCCTGTGAGATTGCTTTGGAAATTTGCTCCGAACACGAACCTGTAGCCCGTGTAATTGCACGTCCGTATCTGGGAAGCGGGGAAGGAAATTTTGCCAGAACAGCAAATCGTCACGATTATTCTGTTACACCACCCGCTCCTACAGTTCTCGATCGTCTGAGCGAAAGCGGATTGGATGTTATCGGTATTGGTAAAACAAAAGATATTTTCGCCGGACAAGGAATTACCGACTCCCGCGGAACCAATAAGGATAATGTTGATGGAATCAACAAAACACTGATCGCTTTGAAAGAAGATTCAAAAGGTTTGATCTTCACGAATCTGGTCGATTTTGATATGATGTTCGGTCATCGTAGAAATCCGGAAGGATACAAAGCTGCTTTGGAAGAATTTGATCGCTATTTGCCTCAAATTCAGGCAAATTTAAAGGACGGTGAAATTTTAATTCTGACTGCCGATCACGGATGTGATCCCACTTACCTTGGAACTGATCACACAAGAGAGTACATTCCAATAATGGTGTATGGTAAAAATATCAAGCAGAATGTTGATTTGGGAACCAGAACATCTTTTACAGATATTGCCGCTACTATTGAAGAACTTTTATTGGGGAATAAGGTAGAAGGCAGTTTTGCAAAAGAACTTTACAATTAGACCTTTACGACAAAAAGTAAAACAATATTAAAATAAAAATGCCGCCTCAAATAATTGAAGCGGCATTTTTTTATTCCATCAAGAGATTTCTGTTTTAGATTATTTTTCCAAAACTTTAAGTAAATGCTCATGAATCCCAATTTTATATCCGCGGGAAGCGAACTGAATATTGCCATTGGAATGTAAAACCAATAGTAATGGCTTCTCAACTTTACCTGTAATGCCCAACTCCTTTTTAGCCTGTATAATCAACTCATTGTTTTTATCTTTATACAGCTTATAATTTGATGGCATATTAGCAAAAAAAGCATCTGTTAAGTTTTCATCAGAAATTTCTTCCGCCTGCAATACAACAATATTACCATTCCATTCCTGATATCTCTTTCTGATATCTTTAAATTCTTCCATTAAATGTCGGGTTGGTTCTTTTCCTGGTTCCAGCCACATCAAAACAATCGCATCCTGCTTCTCTAATGATTTAAGGCTTACTCCTTCCCCATTATCATTGAAAACCTTCAGTTTAGTATCCAAATGACCCAATATCTTACTCTCAACCTTTGGATCTCTGAATATCAAATCAATTTTAGTGGTCTGATTCTTTAAAACTTCAAAATGATTCAAATGTGCATAAACAGTTCCGTCAGCGCCGCGTTTGCCTGTAACCAACCTATATTTTCCGACTTCCAATTCCAATTTTGAAGGCAAATCGGATAATTTAGAATCCCAGCCATAATCAAGACTTTCATAAACACCATCAATCATTTTCCCGATTGTAAAATGCATATAATAAGCCGGATCAAAATCCTTTGCGGTATTATTCAACATCATAAAACCAGTAACTGGCTGATTAACTATTTGTTTTTCAAAATAAATATTCAACCATTCTTTACCATCGAAATACTGCGGTGTTTTTTCTGCTGGCTCCAAACGCGAAGGAATCCCTAAACTTCGGCAAAGAGCCACAAAAAATACATCACGCGACTCAGCATTCGAGATTCTTAGCTCATAAACACCCTTTGGAGTAATTGGCAGATTGTAATAATTCTCCTCTTCGGTAATTTGTATTTCCTTTAATATCCATTGCTTAATTTGCTCAATTCTCTCCGCTCGATTACCTGTAAATTTACCCTCAAAAGCATTCTGTAAATATCCTCGGTAAGCAATTAACCACTCATTGCTGATTCTTGGATTCAAAACACATTTCAAATAAAGCTCCTTGGAACTGTAATCTTCCAACTTGTATTTTCCGATCGTATTACTCAAATGATCTTCCAGTATTTCAGATCGCGTATCACGCAGATCTTTATCAGCAATTAAATTAAGAAGCTCAACTGCAATTGGACCATTTCCTTCAGATATTGATTCAATAAATTTCCGAATCTCTTTCCAATTTCCCTGACTTTTATTGAAGCAGTTCCAGATCATTCCTGCATCCAAAGATTTTTTATCAGCTAATTTACAGGCAGTAATGGAATCTATAAAAGTGGTTCTATATTGCATTCGAATACTGTCTTCATAGGACAGACGAATATCATTTTGTTTCTTTTTGCTCTCATCAACCGAATAAGGATCTTGCTCAACCGGAGGAACCATATTTAAATCGGTAATCTGCTCTCCATAAAAACCACGACCCAATTCCAAACAAAGCGTATCGGTTTGCTTTACGCTGATTTTCCTGCCAGCATACTCCCCCTCTTTACCAGCCCAGATAAGCAGATCACCCAAACCTGTAGTGAGGAAAGATATTCCATCAGAATCAGTATTCTTACTCGCAATTGGATAAAACTCAGCATAGTTATACAATCCAAAATCTACTCTTGCATTTTCAACTGAATTACCCGATTGATCAACGACCTGCACGTAAATTTTCTTCACATCAGCATAATTCTCCACTACATTAATCTCAGTGAAATTATCTGAACGCTTTACAACTTCATAATCTCCCTCAAAATCACCGAACACTTTGGTATGCACCAGCATAGCTCTGCGGGCAGGTTCGGTAAACCAACCCATATTCAAATCGGGTTCAGGCTCACAAGCTCCCAAATAAGACCATTTCCCATCCGTCCAAACTTCCACCCAAGCATGATTGTCGTCGCTGTGAGCCCAGCGTGGAGTATAAACCTGACGGGCAGGAATACCTACAGAACGTAAGGCAGTAACGGTAAATGTTGATTCTTCACCGCATCTTCCCCACGAAGTTCTCACAATGCTTAGCGGTCCGCTTGTGCGAATATCTGTTGGAGCATAATTTACTTTTTCGTGACACCAATGATTCACTTCCAGCACTGCCTCTTTCATCGACATGCCTTTTAATCTTGGTTTCAACTCTTTCAGAAAAACCCATCGGGCCGAATCCAAATTTTCATTGTTTACACGGTATGGCAGCACAAAATGGCGAAATAATTCATCCGGCACTTTTTGACCCCACTCAAAACTTTCTCTGGCCTCAAACGAAGATCGAACTTGTTTTAAGAAGAAATCGCCATTGTAATCGGCCAAATCGCACAAAGGCATGTACCCATATAAAAACTGCAATGCTTCTTTTTCTTCAGTCGTTATATTTTCTTGGAATACCGAGAAAAGTTCATTTGATCTATTGGATGCAAATTCTTTTCGTTTTTCGAATCGGTTGGAAACTTTTGCACGAACGGCATTGTCTTGAATAAAATGTGCATCGGAACAGCCCCAAAAGAAAATGAGACCAAGCAGAAGGATAGAAATCTTCCTCATTAGTAGAATAATTAGTTATTTGTCCTCGGCTTTTAGGATGCTTACAATTTTACGAATTTTCTTGGAGTCTGCCTCATAAAATTCAAATTCAGGCACATTTTCTTCGCCTCCCATTGCAATTTTCGGATTCTGATATTCCATTTTCCCTCTCACCAAAGACTTTGCCGAACAATGAAACTCTTTAGCTCCGGTATTTTGTTTTAAACCCAAAATATTTTCATGATTGATACCACTTCCCGGCATGATCACTATTCGTCCACTTGCCTTTTCAACTAAGCCTTTAAGTAAATCTGTGCCCATTACAGCAGTTTGTTCTCCTCCGGATGTGAGAATTCGAGCGGTTCCAATCTCTATCAATTGTTCCAAGGCTTTAAAATGATCATTCACCATATCAAAAGCTCTGTGAAAAGTAAAACTCATTGGTTTTGCCAAATCGATCAATTCCTTGGTTCTTTCCACATCAACATTACCATCAGGTAACAGAACACCAGATACAATCCCATTCACACCAATTTCTTTGCAGTGAATTACATCCAGCTTCATACACTCAAACTCAATATCAGAGTAACAAAAATCGGCTCCACGGGGACGGATAATTACATGTAAAGGTATACGTACTAACTCTTTCGTTAATTTGATACAAGAAGCACTGGGAGTAGTTCCTCCTTCATGAACGCCAGCACACAATTCAATTCGATCAGCCCCGGATTGTTCTGCTGTAATCGCTGACTGAACAGAGTAACAACATATTTCGAGTAGAGATGTTTTCATTGGTTTCTATTTTTCATATAATTATAATTTTAGGTTTTTGTAATATAGCCTGTCCCGAACTAGTTTCGGGAGAACTTACCATATAATCATTTCCCTGTATGCCAAAATATCTTGGAATATACCTTACATGCTTATGTGTTTAAGGCTTGACCGGTTGAAACATCAATACTATGGATTTTTAGTTTGATAAAAAAGAACCTTTGTTAGGAATTTTTTGTTTTAATCCCGATCCTATCTCTTTTTTCCTTGTTCCTTGTTCCTTTTACCTTGTTCCTTTTACCTTAAACCTATTCCCCGGTCTAAATAAGTAGTTTAAAACTCTAAACATGTTGCTATGATTTGAATTTCGCGATAATTTAAGGATATTTGCACTCGTATTCACCTAACGAGAGACTAAGAAAATATATACTTAATGAGAGATAAGGTTCTTCAATTAGCAAAAGAAAAGAATGCAGTTATTCTTGCCCATTACTATCAAACGCCTGACATTCAGGAAATAGCCGATTTTAAAGGTGATAGTCTGGCTCTGGCGAAAAAGGCTTCAGAAGTAGATGCTGACATTATTTTGTTTGCCGGCGTTCATTTCATGGCTGAAACAGCCAAAATATTAAATCCTACAAGAAAAGTACTCCTGCCCGATTTAGAGGCTGGTTGTTCTCTTGCTGATTCGTGCCCAGCGGATGATTTTCGTAAATTTAAAGCACTTCACCCCGACCATATTGTTATTTCATATATCAATTGTACAGCCGAAATTAAGACTTTATCTGATGTGATTTGTACGTCAGGAAATGCAGTTCAAATTGTAGAATCCTTTCCTAAAGATCAGAAAATAATTTTTGCTCCTGATAAAAACCTTGGACGATACATAAATGAAGTAACCGGCCGACAAATGGTTCTTTGGGATGGAACCTGTGAAGTTCATGATATCCTTTCTTCGGAGAGAATCATGAAAATGAAAATTGAAAATCCTGATGCTGTACTTATTGCTCACCCGGAATGCGCGCATCCGGTATTGTTACTTGCCGATTTTGTTGGCTCAACAACAGCCATGCTGGACTACACTAAAAACAGCGAATCTAAAAAATTCATTGTTGCAACAGAAACGGGAATTCTTCATCAGATGCAAAAAGATTCTCCTGACAAAGAATTTTTAATTGTTCCTGCAGATGAAACATGTTCTTGCAATGATTGTGCTTATATGAAGCTGAACACAATGGAGAAGTTATACTTGGCACTAAAAAACGAACAACCTGAAATCATCTTACCCGATGATGTTATGGAAAAGGCAAAAGCACCAATTGTTCGAATGCTTGATTTATCGAGACACTTGATTAAATAGATTTAAAACATACAATAATAAAAGGGAGATCAAAATGGTCTCCCTTTCTTATAATGTAAATATTGAAATTTTAGTTTCTTATACTTTCAGGAGAAATACCTGCTAATTCACAAGCCTCCTCAAAATGCAGATCGTCTAACGCTTTGTAAAGAACAGCAAAAGCTGAGTGTATCCAAACTATCGAGACCAATACTCCTGCAAACAGACAAATAAGTCCTAAAATAATGACTAGGAATGATAATATTCCCATTCCAAAAATTGTCCAAAAGTAGCCTTTACTCAAATAAAAGCTAAGCTTAACAGCCTGTATTGGATCTACCTTTTTATCCATTATTAAAAAGGGAACAAAAATCAACTTGCAAACCAAATAAATTCCAGGAATAATAAGAAACAGGAAGCCTACTCCGACTATTCCAATCACCAATAAATGACTTAAAATTACAAATAGAAACTTCTTGAACCCATTCAAAATTTCTTCAAACTGAGGTTCCGTTTTTCGTGATGCTTTCAAAAACATCCAATCTACACCATAACTAAACGGAGTAACAACCAGTAGGTAATAGATAAATCCGAGAAATTTGAACGATGCCAAACCGATCTTAAATGAATCGCTGTCATCCCATCCCATTTGATTAAATCCCATGGGCATATCAATAACTCCGGAAACAATGATTGCAAGTAATAAGATTAAAAAGTGTTTTTTCAGAACACTCCACCCTTCTTCAAAACAGCCCCCTACAGTCGGGAATACTTTTAAAATAAGATTCTCTTTACAATAATCTACTCTCATAAACCAAGCCTGCTAATATTGATTAAATTATATTCTTCACATTCATCTATAAATAATAACCCTTGCCAGAGAGAAATTATTTATGCCATTTTAGATAAATATAGAACATATAAGGCTTGTAAAAAAACACGAACAAAAAAAAATAAAAAAAATGATAGGGTATTTTATACATAAAGCATCATAGTAGTAGAAGCAAGAAAATACACGATCGGTTTTCTCCTAATTTTAAAATTATTATCACATAAAATAAATCGCCATGAAAACAAAAATTAGATTTTATTTCGCAATCATTCTTTCTGCCTTTTTGTTTTTCTCTTTCAGCAATGCAATGGCAGCGGAGGGAAATAATGTTAAGAAAGAAAAAACTAAAGTACAACAGGTTATTGACACCTTAAAATACGATGTATACAAAGGGAAAGTTCAGGATTCCAAAACAAATGAACCTCTTATGTTTGCAACAATTGCTGTTAAAGGTGTTAATGTTGCTACAGTATCGAACAGCGATGGTGAATTTCTATTGAAAATTGCTAAAGACCTTCCTGTTAGCAAAATTGAAATCACCTATATCGGATACAAAAATCTCGAAGTTTCTATTTCTTCATTAAAGGATAAGAAAAATATATTAAAGCTGGAATCAGTTACTATTCCTTTGGACCAAATTAACATTTACCCATTAGATCCTCTGTTTTTAGTAAAAAGTATTTTGGCTAAAATCGGTCAGAATTACCCTAAAGACCCAAATATGATGAAGGGTTTTTACCGCGAGACAATTAAGAAAAACAGAACCTACGTTGCCATTTCTGAAGCTATTGTAAACATTCACAAAGCGGGATACAGACAATTAAAAGATGATCAGGTACAAATTTACAAAGGACGCAAAAGTCAGGATGTAAAGAAAATGGATACATTATTGTTCAAATTACAGGGCGGACCGAACACATCATTGCTTTTAGATGTTGTGAAAAACCCTTACAATCTGCTTTCCGATGATTTTATCGAAAACTATAATTTTTCAATCAAATCAATTACTAAAATTAATGACAAGATTCATTACGTAATTGAGTTTAAACAAAAAGAAAATATAGATATTCCGTTGTATTACGGATTACTTTACATCGAATCAACAAATTTGGCTCTGTCAAGTGCAAAATTTAGCTTGAACCTAAGCAATGAAGAGGAAGCCAGTCGAATGTTTATTAAACGCAAACCTGCAGGAGTAAAAGTAACTCCTACCTCAGCCGATTACTTAGTTAACTATACTGAAAAAGATGGCAAATGGTATTTCAATTATGCCAGAGGTGAGATCAATTTTAAATGCAACTGGAAACGTAAATTATTCAACACCAACTATAGCGCAATGACTGAAATTGCGATTACCGACCGTGACGAACAGAATATTGTTCGCTTTAGAGGAGATGATAAATTTAGAGCAAATCAAATAATGGCTGAGGAAGTAAACAACTTTGCGGATGCTAATTTCTGGGGAGAATACAATACAATTGAGCCAGACCAATCCATCGAGTCGGCAATTCGGAAATTGAAAAGAAAAGCCAGATAATGAAATTTTGAATTCAAAATATACTTGAGTTAGTTATCCTGCAACCTTTAGCAACTGAATTCAAAACAAGAAAAAGAACCGTTCACTCATGCTTGGGGAAACATGAGAATATTCAGAACGGTTCTTTTCATCCATAAAAATAAATCGGTTATGGATAAAGAAATATCAACAATAATATTGCAGATCTTTCCTCTAATGATTGAAAAATCCTAACTTAGAAAGTATTACAAGCTTTTTAAAATACGGGAAGAGATACGAAAATGCCGGAAGATACAGATACTATACTTAAACACATACAAAAAGGTAATTTACAAGAGTTTGAAAAATTATTCAGAGCATATTACCCTTTACTATGTCATTACGCGCTGCGTTTTGTGAAAGACACAAATCAGGCTGAAGAAATTGTTCAGGAATTGTTTTGTCAGTTATGGGAAAACAGAAAAGATTTAAAAATACACACCTCACTAAAAGCATACCTTTACAAAGCAACTTATTTTAATAGCTTGCAGGTTTTGCGTAAAAGAGGCGTTAAAACACAGTATGAAAAATACATTAAAAATAACAAGCCGGAAAGCTCATTACCAATAGATTCGGTTGAAGAAAAAGAAATTTACAACATTGTTCAAAAAACTCTTTCAAACTTACCCGATCGTTGCAGTAAAATATTTAAAATGAGTAGGTTTGAAGGCTTAAAATATCAGGAAATTGCCGATAAGTTATCTATTTCGGTTAAAACTGTTGAAGCAAATATGGGAAAGGCATTAAAAGCCTTCCGAAAAAATTTAAAAGATTACGTTGGAATTATTGTGCTATAAACAAAATGAAAGAAAATACATCACATAAAATTGAGTGGGAAATCATTTCAAAATACCTTAGTGGAGAGATGAGTGCAGAGGAAAAATTGGCATTTGAAAAGTTGATTGATTCCAATCCTGAGTATGCAGAAATTGTTTCTGCATCCGATAAAGATTTGGGTCTAATTCAAGAGGTTAACGAAATTCAACAACAATTTAATGTTGACGCAGCCTGGTTGGAAGTAAAATCCAATTTAAGCGATCTTAAAAAGGCAAATACCGCCAAGGTTATTCCTTTATTTTCGCTCCAAAACACAAAAAAACTCATACAGATTGCTGCCATGCTAATTATTGCCATTGGCCTTGGACTTGCATCATATCATATTTACAATGACAAACTTGCTCCTTATCAAAGTATTTCATCGGAATTGAATGAAAGTGGTAAATCCATTACATTGGCTGATGGTTCTATTGTAACACTTAATGGCAAATCGGAATTGGTTTACGAAAGATTATTTGCAGGAAAAGAAAGAAGGGTAAAATTAACCGGGGAAGCTTTTTTCTCAATTGCTAAAAATCCTGCCAAACCATTCATCATTTCAGTGGGCAATGCTGAAATTAAAGTTTTGGGCACCTCATTCAACGTGAATGCTTCCAATAAGCATGTTGAAGTTTTGGTTGAATCGGGTAAGGTTCAATTCTCACTTGCAAAAGAACCTGATAATAAAATTATTCTGGAAAAGGGCGATTTTGGCGTTTTACAGGAAGATTTTCTGGAAAAAAGAACACAAAACGATGAAAACTATCTTTCCTGGAAAACTCAGTTGATGGTTTTTAAAGCGATGAGTTTACAGGATGTAGCTAAGGTTATTAACCGAACCTATCAGGTTAATATTCAATTTAACGACACAGCAATTCAAAATTTACCGATCACCACATCATTCAATAAAACACCTCTTAATGACGTTCTGGAAAACTTATGCCGGCCACATAACCTGACATATGAGAAGAGTGGTTCTCAAATTACGATAAAAAAAGAGCTGAAATAATTTATTTCTAAAATGAAAAGAAGAAAAATATATCAGAATTTAGTGCAAAGCATCCTTTTAAATGCTCTGCTTGTACTTGTGATATGTTTCTCTCAAAAAGTCAACGCACAGAGTTCGCTCTTACAAAACAAGATTTCAGTTGATCTTTCAGAACTAAGCATTAATGATGCCTTGGATTCTATTGCGGCAAAAAACAACTGCTATTTTACCTACAATTCTGATTTATTTACAAATAAAAAGAAACTTAGTCTTAAAGCTGATGAAGTTGAATTTGAAATTTTACTGAGGAAAATAGTGCAGGATACCAGCCTTACGTTTCAAGTGGTAAACAGGCATATTATTATTGTTCCCGCGAAATACAAAACAGATAAACCTCTTACTTCAAGTATGATTCCTTACATTTCGTACCGAAACATTAATGGTAAAGTAACGAATCAATCAGCTAAAATATCTCTGCCATACGCCAGTATTGGTATTAGAGGCAAACATATTGGCACAATTAGTAATCTAGATGGGGAATTTGCCCTTACTCTTTCATCGGAAAATAGTAAAGACACACTGGTTGTTTCCTATGTTGGATTTAAAAATTTCGAAATCCCTGTTTCCGATATCTCAAATACCAAACTTCAAATTAAACTAAAAGAGGATTTTATTTCGCTTCAGGAAGTGGTGATTCGAAACAACGATCCAAAATCAATAATAAAGGCTGCTGTCAATAGAATAGAAATCAATTATCCGCAAAACGCCACCAATCTAACCTCTTTCTACAGGGAATCTGTACTCAAAAACAACAAGTATATGATTTACCTCGAATCTGTTTTGGATATTTACAAATATCCTTATTCGGAGAACGAACTAACTGATAAGGTGAAAATATTTAAGAGCCGCAAAATTTATGACGTATCCCGACTGGATACCATATCTTTTCGATTAAAAGGAGGCATTCAAGGATGTTTACTATTGGATATTGTCCAAAATCAACCCGAATTTTTGAATCCTGAATTTATGGATCTATACACCTATCGTTTATCCGATATCAGCACATTCGACAACAAACCTGTTTATATTATTGATTTTAAGCCGAAAGAAAATATCACCACACCTCTGCTGGAAGGTAAACTAATAATTGAAACCCGAAGTCTGGCAATTATTGGTGCAGATTTTGGCTATAATCAAAGTAGGCTGCCCGAATTAACCAATCGGTTTATTAGCAAGGCAAATGCTAAAACCAAAGTTAGACCAGCGCTAATTCAATATTCCGTAAACTACCGAAATATTGATGGTAAGTATTATTTAAATCACACTTTAGGAAATTTAAAATTTAAGGTGAAAAATAAAAAAAAGTTGTTTTCACAGACCTTCTCCACAACTTTCGAAATGGCAACTACAAAATTAGACACCATCAATGTTAGAAAATTTAAACATCACGAAATAATTGCTCCAACAACAATTCTTTCCACTGAAAACCTAAGCTACGATAACAAATTCTGGGGCAACCAGACATTTATTAAGCCCGAAGACAATATTAAAGAAGCCATTAAAAGAATCAGCAGCAGCATGCAGCAGGTTGCAATGGATACGAGTAAAACGGAATAGAATTTAAAGTATCCATGACTTACATTTGTCCTAACTGCAAAAGAAAATTATCGGGGCCAAATCAATATCACTCGTGCTTTATTACCGATAAAGAAACTCATTTGCAGAAAATGAATGTTGATATATCGGAACTGTTTGAAACTCTTCTATCCTATCTGGCTACTTTTGAGAATCTTGAAATTATTTATTTAAAGACCTGTGTTCAATGTAAGATAGGTGCAACTTTTTTATCCATATACACAAAAAGAAATCATCTGATATTGGAGTTTCAACTGCAACGGGAAGAAGATCAATTTCCAATTTACCTGTGCAAACGAATATCTAAAAACCGGGTACTGCACCGCATTGCCGTTGGCGGATTATCCGAGTTTGATCAACAACTAAAAAACTGGCTGAAGGAAGCTTATCAAACCATCAGGAAATAACCGCATCATGTTATAATACTTCCTATGGAAACAAAATATTCTAAAAGTCTTCCTATTTTTGTATTTCTTTACAAAAAATTAATAAATCAGTAACTTCATTAAATGGGAAGTCGAATAAAAAAAATAATACAAAATTCAATTGGAATACTAATTGGTTCTGTATTCCTGTTTCTCACTTTGCGTGAAAAACCAATGGCTCCGGTATGGGAAAGCTTAGCAAATTCTGACTATTTTTTTATACTGCTTAGCTTCGTATGTTTATTCATCATTTTTTACCTGCGGGCCTTGCGTTGGAAGCTGCTTATTGAAGAATCCGGAGAAAAACCAAAATCGGATAAAGTACTAACCTCGGTACTGCTAGGCTACTTCGTGAATAGTTTTACTCCAAAATTCGGAGAAATAATTCGCTGCACATCTCTGCAAAAAACAACTAAAGTTCCGGTTTCAGTATCAATGGGAAGCGTTATGGCCGAACGGGCTTACGATTTACTGATTTTGGGTCTTGGTGTGTTTGCTGTATTTTGGATTGAACTGGATCGTTTACAGGGAATTATGGACTCTACTATTGGTGGAATTTCTCATATTTACGGCTACCGCTATTTGTATGTAATTCCAATTGCCATACTTGTTCTTTTTATCCTTTTCTTAGTTAGCTTACGCAGAATAAAAAAATCAGAACGGCGTCCGGTAAAAAAGATCGTTGAATTCTTACAAAGTATGTTTCTATCGCTTAAGCAAGGCTTGCTTCTTAAAAAAAGATTCCAATTTATTGTATTAACATTACTAATCTGGACAATGCTCGTTGTCTTAAATTACATCTATCTGCTTTGTTTGCCTGAAACATCAGGATACTCATTCAGTTTTGCCATTGTGATTCTGTTTATTGGCGGAATCGGCTGGGCTTTACCTAGTCCGGGAGGAATTGGAACAACTCATTTTCTGCTCCTTCAATTGTTCCTTGCCTTTCAGTTGGATCCAAATGCGGGAATCAGCTTTGGAATTCTTTCCAATGGTTTAACTTTTATTGGTACCATTGTAATTGGTGGTTACGGCTATTTCAGATATTGGACAGAAACAAAAACTTTGGAAAAAGCGGCAAAAGCATAAATGATATTCCCTTTTAGCAACAAGCATCCTAGGAATTCAACAAAACCATATTTTACACCTATCTTTGCACGATAAAATCATCTGAATACAAAAAATGAAATTTAGTCAATATAGTTTTTCCCCCGATATTAAAAGAAATTTAGAAAGTTTAGGTTTTAACAGACCTACCGACATTCAATTTAAAGCCATTCCTCCAATTGTACGGGGAGAAGATGTGCTTGCCATTGCACAAACCGGAACAGGAAAAACAGCAGCATTTGCGATTCCTATTATTGATAAACTGCACAAAGCTAAGAATAACAAAAGCAGCAACGGCATTAAATGTGTTGTAATGGTGCCTACCCGCGAGCTGGCCATTCAAATTACCGAAGTTTTTCAAAAAATTGGAAAGCATACCAAAGTAACAAGCTTTTGTGTATTCGGCGGTGTTGAACAAGCTCCTCAGATTGCAAGTTTACAAGGTGGAATCGACGTATTAATAACCACGCCCGGCAGAATGTTCGATTTAACCAGTCAGGGATTTATTCAGCTTGATAAAGTAGAAACCCTGGTTTTGGATGAAGCCGATCATATGTTGGATTTAGGTTTTATAAAAGACATTCAGGATTTGATTCGTTTTCTTCCAAAGAATCGTCAAACCTTGTTTTTTTCGGCGACAATCACGCCTAAAATAAAAAAACTGGCTTATTCGCTGGTTCGAAGTGCAATCCGCATTCAAATTTCGCCTAAAGATCCTGTATCCAAGAACGTAGAGCATGGAGTTGCCTTTGTGAAAATGGATGATAAACGTTTCTTCCTGGAACGTATGATTAAGGAACATCAGGAAAGTAAAATATTGGTTTTTGTAAGAACCAAAGTAAGAGCGGAACGCGTTCACAAAGCCATGGAACGTGTAGGAATAGAAACACAAACCATTCATGGAGACCGCGAACAGGATGATCGTTTAATAGCCTTAAATGCTTTTAAAACAGGAAAGGTAAAAATCTTGATCGCAACAGATGTTAGTGCCCGTGGTATCGACATTCCCAATGTTGATTATGTGGTAAACTACGACATGCCGGATGTTGCCGAAAATTACGTTCACCGTGTGGGCAGAACCGGACGTGGTGTTCAAAAAGGTTTGGCCATTTCTTTCTGCGACCCAACGGATGAAAAAAAATTATTAGCTGAAATTGAAGAGTTTACCGGCACCGAAATTCAGGTAATGGACATATCGAAAGGAGAATACACTGCAACGATCGATTTTTCTGAAGATTACTCGAAAAGTTTGAAAGAGCTAATGGACGAAGCAGAAGATTTTCTGCAAAATCCGAAAAAGAAAAGTGTAAAAAAGAAAACTCCTGCGAAAAAGGCAGCGAAAAAGAAAAAAAAGTAAGCAATACAAAATAAATAAAACCTCAAAACCAAAATGGATTTGAGGTTCTTTTTTTAAGGATAACTCTATACCTGCCGACAATAAATAGGCCTGATTCTTTGCATTTCGGCAAAAATCGAAATATATTCGTTCCTCTTAATCTAAATCAATCAACTATGCAATCACTAATATCTCCCGAAAGCAATTTAACCTTGTTTTTCGTGATAGCCGGAGCTGCGGCTTTTGGTCTCTATTCCGAACACAAAAAATGGTTTGGCAAACTATCCGGAATTTTAGTTACCATGATATCCATGTCGTTGCTTGCAATGGCTGGCGTGGTACCGGTAGCATCCAACCCAACCATTAAAGTAGATGTATACGATATGGTATTCTCCTATTTTATCCCCATTTCTATTCCCATGCTGCTGTTCAGTTCCAACATCCTTAAAATTGTGAAAGAGAGCGGAAAGTTATTGGTGGCCTATATTTTAGGTGCCATTGGAATTGTACTGGGATGCTTTATTGCATTTTGGCTGATTGATTTAGGTGCAGATTCAGGAAACACAGCTGGTGTAATTGCCGCCACACTTATTGGAGGAAGTGTAAATTTTATTGCTGCTGCCGAAATCTTAAATTTCAGCACCAATCCATTATTTACGGCAACCATAGCTGTTGATAATTTTGTATCGAATTTATATACACTATTTCTGTTCCTTACTCCTTCTCTCCTGTTCTTATCCCGCTTTTTTGTAAAACCAAAGAAAGAAAACGAAGAGGAATCTGCCACATCATCCGACAAAGCACAATTCCCAATGAGTTTGGAGCGGGTAGCCGTTTCGGTATTTATTGCAGCCTTAATTGCCGGATTGGGAAACCTTCTGTCTCCCTATCTTCAAGACTTAATGCATACCAAATTAAACCTTAGCATATTGGTGATTACAGTTTTAGCAGTGCTTGCCGCTAACCTGTTCCCAAAGAGACTAAAACCATTGGAAGACACAGCCTTTTCGCTTGGTTTGTGGATGATGTACATCTTTTTGGCGGTAATTGGTGCTGCCACCAACATGACACAAATATTTAGCATTGGCCCTGCTGTATTGGGATTTTACCTAACCATTATGCTCTTCCATTTCCTGTTTATGCTCGCCGTGGCCAAACTATTCAAACTGGATGTTTACGAGGTGGTAATTTCATCGGCGGCAAACATTATGGGGCCATCAGTTGCTGCTCCAATGGCAGCATCTATGGGACAAAAGAAGCTGGTGACACCCGGAATTCTGGTTGGTATTTTGGGTTACATCATCGGTACCTTTATTGGTGTTTCCATTGCCTTGTATTTAAGCTAGATCGAATCAAAAAAATAAACAAAATGGCTTTGCACAATTGCAAAGCCATTTTTATTGATTAAATACAAGCACAAAACCAGCACCGAAGCCCTCCAGTTTCGGTGTTTTTATATCTCGCTCACAGCAGAATATATCCGAGCAAAGAATTACTTCCAGTTCACTTCCTTTTATTGTTCCAAATTGCACATGGAATCTACTTCACACTAAAGCGAAGAGAACATTTTGATATCCAAAGTCCTTCCGCTTCTTGCGGATGGTGCTCTAAGCTGCGTGCTAATACCTTCGCAGTAATGCAAACAAGGTTAATGATAAGAATAATACCTTAACATTGATGTGAAACAAGTGTTTTGATGAGAAAAAGACCTTCGCATTAAAGCGAAAGGAGTTTTACGTAGGAAAAATAGCCTTCGCATTGATGCAGAAGGAGTTTAAGAAGGAAAAAACAGGCTTCTCTCGCGGACGAAGGACATTCTGAAATAAAAATAAAGCCTTCGCTCCTAACAAGTTCCTATTTCATGTTGGGGAAACCTCTCTAATTTATTAAAAACTGAAGTCCCCACTATCAGTGAGGCTTTCAGTAAAAAACAAAAGCGAAAGCACCATGTCTATTCAAAGTAAAACAAACTTTTTTCATTTTATGATACGTGTCCACCCCTATTTAATTGTCTATTGTTTAGAAAGAGGTTAAATTCCCCTTCTAAAAAAAGTATTGCATGCACAAATCAGTCTAGTAGTAAAAATGGAACACGCGCTAAAAACCCAACAGTTCGAAAACCTGACGGAAACAAGAATAGAACAACTTTTTAAAGAACATTATTCTGTTTTAACGGCTTATGCCAATAAATTCCTGTCCGATTTAGATGATTCAAGGGAAATTGTTCAGGATGTTTTTGTTCATCTGTTCGATAATCGGGAATCTGTAAAAATTCACACTTCAGCCAAGGCACATTTGTTTACTTCGGTCCGAAATGCCTGCCTAAATACCATCAAACAAAGAAAAAACCATGCCACTCATCATGAGAACATCAAATATTTAAATTCTGGTTTTAGCTTGGAAGCTGATAAAATATTAGAACAGACAGAATTAGAATACGCCCTCTTTAAAGCAATTGATGAATTGCCTGAGCAATGTCAGCGAATTTTTAAACTGAACCGAATAGAGGGTTTCACCAATCAGGAGATTGCTGATCAGTTAGGAATTTCGAAACGCACAGTCGAAACGCAAATCTCGAAAGCTCTAAAAAGCTTACGGATAACAATTGGCCCCATGCTGGCATCACTGCTTATTGTTTACCTATTGAACGCATTGAAATAATTTTTTTTTGAATTCAAGTACGTGTGCGGTCATTCTTATTTGTCATACCATTAGAAACAGCAAAATGAAACAAAACAATCAACATATCGACGAGCAGCTTTTAAAGGCCATTTTAGAGGAAACTTCTTCTGATCAGGACAAGCAGGAATTCCAAAAGTGGATACAAGCTGATTCTGCAAACAAAGATACCTTTCTTAAAATGCAGAAAATCTGGAAATCGAGTAAAGGAATTGAAGTGTTCCAAAAAATTGATGAAGCTGCTGATTGGAAAATTATAAAAGCAAAATCAGGAAAAACAGTTCAACTGAAAAAGGTAAATCTGTTTATGCAATATGCAGCCACTGTTCTTGTTTTGCTCTCACTTAGTTTGGTTTACCTGTATCAGACAACACCAGGCTTTGGTAAATACGCAGAATACAAAAGTCTGCAGACAAAAAATCAAATTGTATTGGCTGACGGAACCGAAGTGTTTTTAAATAAGGAAAGTAAAATCGTTTATCCAAAATATTTCAATTCAAAAGTAAGAAATGTAGAGATGGAAGGAGAAGCCTACTTTCAAGTGAAGCCCGATCCAACCAAACCATTTATAATCAAATCCGGAAATGCAATTATTGAAGTGCTTGGTACCAGCTTCAATGTTAAAAATGAAATGGATGGAACAACTATTGTAAGTGTGAATTCTGGAAAAGTAAGTCTGAAAAATCAGAAAACGCAGGAAATAGTTTATCTAACCAAAGGAGAAAAAGGAATCATTCAAAAACGTAAGGTAAGCGAATCGAAGAACGAAGAATTAAATTTCAATTCATGGAAAACCAATGTTCTTACATTCAAGGACACGCCAATTGCGAAAGTTTTCAGTGATCTTGAGAATTATTACGGTGTAAAAATCACAAACAGGAGTGCTAAATTAGATACACTCACCTACACCAATTCTTTTTCGAATGCGCCTATCAACAAAGTAATTGACGAATTGGAACTTGTTTTAAAAGTTCATATTACGAAAAAGGGAAATCATCTCTCCATTACTGATGATAAAAACTAATTCTAAAATTTAAACCAATGAGAAACAGAATCGTTTTATTCGCTTTTATCATGCTTGCAGGCATAAGTATATCAAAAGCACAAAATACAGTAATTAAAGCCAATTTATTAAGTCCGTTGGTGCGCACAGGATCATTTTTTATAGAACACAAACTGAACGACAACAGCAGTATTCAATTGGGACTTTTGTACACCGGCAATACCTGGGACGACACCAAAATAAGAGGTTGGGGAATTACTCCTGAATACCGCTTTTATCTTTCAGATTCGCCGGCACCAAAAGGATTTTTCGTAGCGCCTTACGCTCGTTATCTTCATTACAATTTGGAGAATGAAGTAAATGATGAAGCCACCTTAAACGGATTGGGTGCCGGTTTAATTATTGGTCAGCAGTATATTTTTAAGAAAAGAGTAAGCTTCGAATGGTTTTTTGGACCGGGTTACACAAGCGCTGATGTTGATGCAAAATCAGGCACCGAAGAAGACTTTGATACCGGCAACTGGGATGGCTTTACGTTAAGAGCCGGACTTACCTTGGGAATTGCTTTCTAGAGCCTGAATTCAAAAAGGAGAATCAAAAAAAAAATTATATCAGAAAACGAATTTGTCTTTATGAATAATTCGATAAAAAATATAAATTAGCATATTAATAATTATTAAAATAGAAAAATGAAGAAGTTTTTATTTATTGCGATTATCGCATTAGGATTTGGATTCGAATCACATGCTCAGACAGTGCAATACAAAGTTATTACATCGGTAGAATCAATTGTTCCTATGGGAATTGGACGTTCCCGGTTAATTGAAGAGAAAGACGCTATTGATGCAGAAGCGTTTACAACAGAAAGAACCGATGGTAAAAAAAGTGATCAAGGTGATGTAAAACGTTCTGATGCAAAAGTGTCTAAATTTGCTGAAACAAAATTATTGAACTTTTATAGTATAGCCGGTATCAATTTCCAAAACATTGCTTCAAACGATGCATTAACATCATCGAAAATAAACAAGCTTAGTGCTGAAGGTTGGGAACTTGCTTTTGTAACCAGTGGTGTTGAGAGTGACAGCGGTAAAGGAGATGGAAAAGGAATTTATATTACCAGATATATTTTTAAGAAAGTAAATTAATTTTCAACAATAAATTTACGCAGCTCTCTAAATTAGAGCAATACAGAAATTTAAAAGGAAGCCTTCGGGCTTCCCTTTGTCGTTTATGATAACATATTGTAAATTTGACAAATATTCATTTTGAACCAACACTCTTCATGAGAAAATTATTAATTCTATTTTCTTGCCTTCTTTTCTCCTCATCAGTATTCGGTCAGGAGCATTTAATGTCTAAACAATTAGAGTTTCCAAACGTTGCCTATCCTCTACATGAATTATTGAACGAAATAAGTAAACAAACCGGTGCTGAATTTAGTTATACCAGCGAACTAAATACAAATCAATACATTGAACTTCCCGCCTTAACAGGAAGCCTTAAATATTTCCTGAACGAAATTATTGATGCAAAAGCATTTAAAATTATCACCCGCGAGAATAAAATCTTTTTAATTGGCATTCCTCCATCAGAACGAAAATACAGCATCAGCGGATTCATAACCGATTCCGAAACAGGCGAATCTCTTATCAACGCAAGTGTAGTTAATGTAGAAAATTACACAGGTACAATTAGCAACAACTTTGGCTTTTATAGCTTTTCACTCAATCAAAAAGTCTACAAACTACAAATCTCCTATGTTGGCTATCAGGATGCTGTCATCAGCATATTCCCCAAACAAGACACCAGTATTAACATAGCCTTAGAGCCCAAAACCATTCTTAATGAAATTAAAGTCGTTGCTGATAAAAAAGGCAATAACATCAATCATCAATTTGTAAGCAGTAATACGATAACTTCCGACAAATTCTGTAATTCAGGAATTTTAGGCGAAAATGATCTGTTTCAGAATCTAATCCAATTTCCTGGTGTTCAGTCCGCAAATGAAGGCCTTGGCGGATTTATCGTACGAAACGGTTCGCCTGCTCAGAATTTAATTCTTCTCGATGATGTTCCTGTTTACTATTCCTCTCATTTGTTCGGCTTATTTTCCGTTTTCAATCCTGATGCCATAAACCATGTAAAACTGATAAAAGGAGGTTTCCCCGCACATTACGGCGGTCGTGTTTCTTCCGTTCTCGATATTCGCATGAAAGACGGGAATTCGAAAAAACTGGGCGGCGATTTTAGTATTGGACTTTTAACGGCCAAATTTAACCTTCATGGTCCAATTAAAAAGGACAAAACAACATTCAACCTTTCGGTTCGGCGATCCTATCTCGATTTACTGCTAAAAGGCATTTTAGCACTAGCAGACAGCGATGTGACCGGCGGCTACTATTATGGCGATTTAAATTTTAAGCTCACACATAAATTCTCTCAACGCGATAAGATTTTCTTCAGTACCTATTGGGGCGGCGATTTAATTAATTTAAAAAATACGGAACAGGCAACAACCACATCAAAAGAGAAAACCGAAAATAAAGTTGGATGGGGTAATTTTACAAATTCTCTTCGCTGGAACCATATATACAGCAACCACCTTTTCGGAAATACTTCTTTGATACTAAGCAGATATACCTTTTTAGTCAAGGATAAGAAATCCGTGCAAAATGAAGGCGAAAGTTTTAAAGAAAACTACAATTATCAATTTAGATCAGGCATTCGTGATTTCACACTTAAATCGGAATTCGATTGGATTCCCGACTCGAAACATTATCTGAAATTTGGAATGGAAAGCTCACTGCATCACACCAAACCTGGCAGCGAACTGTACCGAAACAGCAATCAAAACGAACAAAACACATACAACGATCAAATTATCAGTTCAAAAGAATTAATCCTGTTTGGTGAATGTCAAATTCAGTTCGGAAAAAAATTCCTTGTAAATATGGGATCACGATGGAGTAGCTTTATTGTAGAAGGAACCTACTACTCTACCATAGAACCGAGGTTTAGTGCTCAATATTATCTGCATCCCAAATGGACTGTAACAGGAAGCTTTTCGCAGATGACTCAATACCTCCATCTGGTTACAACCAGTTCACTTAGTCTGCCAACCGATCTATGGCTGCCTGTAACAAGTAAAATTAAACCTATCGATTCCTTTCAATATACCGGAGGAACCAATTATTCTTTCTCTAAATCAATAAAGTTAACCGCTGAATATTACCACAAATTATCCCGTAATGTTTTGGAATTCAGCGATGCATATTTTTTTCAGAATGTGAGTGCCGACTGGGAAAATATAGTAGAAGCTGGAAAATCGTGGAGCAATGGTTTAGAGCTTAATCTGAGCAAAACCAATGGTAAAACTACAGGAAATATGGCGTACACATTTTCCAAATCTTTTGTGAAATATCCGGAAATAAATAGTGGCAAAACATTTGCTTCTCCTTACGACCGCCGTCACGATTTCTCAGTCTTGCTAAATCAAAAATTAAGCAAGAAAGTCGATTTTTCCGTTGCCTGGGTTTATGGAAGCGGTTTGCCTGCGACACTTTCTTCAACAAATATAAGTTCGGTTTCACCCTATTATCCCGGAAAAATTTCCTCAACGCCTATTTTTTCACACAGAAATGGGTTTAGATTACCGGATTATCATAGAATGGATTTCTCAATCAATTTTAGAAAATTCAAGAAACATGGAATAAGAACATGGAATATCAGTATTAATAACGTGTACAACAGGAAAAATGCCAACTACGTTTCCATAAGTGAAACAAAAAACGAATTTGGCACCACCAGTTACAGCTTGAAGCAAATTAGTCTGTTCGCATTTCTTCCAAGTGTAAGTTATTCCTATAAATTTTAAGAAGAGTTATTATGAAATATCAATTACTTTTTCTCAATATTTGCCTGCTGTTTTTTCATTTTTCCTGCGAGGAAGAGCTGCAGGTTCCCATTCCCGATGAAGAACCGAAATTGGTTATCAATTCGCTGCTTGGGGTGGATAGTTTACTCCGCGTTCATGTAAGTAAAAGTTCAGTTTTTCAGGAGCAGTCCAACAACACTTTTTTACCCGATGCCAACATCATCATAAAAGAAAACAATCAGCTGTTAGGGAAAATGATACATGAAAACGATGGATGGTACTCCCTAAACTCATATACAGTAAAAGCTGGTAATTCCTACCAAATTGAAGTTTCGTACCCTGATTTAGGAACGGCTGAATCTGAAACCAAAACATTACAAAAAGCTGCAATAACAAATCTTTCCTATCAGATTAAGGAAGAAAACAAACTGGAATTTACCTTTCAATTTGATGATGAAGCATTGCAGGAAAATTACTACATGATTTTGTTGAAAGCATACAATGGAACTTCTTTCTCAGATATAGATTTCTATAGCGATAACATTATTTTCAATGGCAATCTATCCGGGAATTCAATTGGAATACAGCAAAATATGCTTCGTGGAAGCCACACATTCTCCGATGAAAATATTGACGGAGAGACCAACAGCATTTCAATATACGCTTTCAATGAATTATTTAATGATTCGGAAGTAAATCAGGAATATAAATTGGAATTGTACCACATTACATCCGATTACTTCAAGTATGAACGATCATTAACCGCTTATTACAATCGTGATGACTCACCTTTTTACAAGAAGGTAAATCTTCATTCCAATGTTAGTTGCGGCTATGGAATCTTCACCTCTTATGCTATTGATTCAAAAACAATTACTATTCAATAAATCCATTAAGCTGTAATTGGTGACAAATAATTATTTTAAGAACAAGATTTACTGAAAAACTTGTATTTTTATTTTTTCACAAAAATACCCCTAAAAATGATTCGTTATATCCTTATCCTTTTTACTGTTTTTCTTTTAAGTATTGCTTCTTCATTCGCTCAGGAAAACTACGAATGGAGTACCGCGAAAAATGGTGAAGGTTTCAACTCTTTTCTGCTGCGAAACCACATATCTCCCATTAACGATTTAGAAAAATTTAAGGATTTGAATCAAGGACGGTTTACCAAAAATGGTGATTTAATTGCCGGTGAAAAATATAAGCTGCCACTTCTTTATTCAACGCATTTAGCTTCCCTATTAGGCGAAGATCATGAAAATATAAAACAGGTTGATAATTCATTGAGCGGAGCTGTTCTTTACTTAGTGGCCGGACATGGAGGTCCTGATCCGGGAGCAGTAGGCTCAATTTCGGGCCACAAAATTACAGAAGACGAATATGCATATGATATTGTACTAAGAATGGGTGAAGAATTCTGTCGCATGGTGCCAAAGTGCATTTCATCATTCAAGACCCTGATGATGGTATTAGAGATGCAGCTTACCTAAAACCCGATAAAGATGAACTTTGCTACCCTTCGCAGACAATACCCCGAAAACATACTCCACGATTAAAACAAAGAGCCGCAGCCATCAATTTATTAGCGCGAAATGAAAATAAATCGGCTTACCAACGATTAATTATCCTCCATCTTGACTCAAGAAGTAAAGGCAACAGTACTGACGTGTATTTTTATCATCATGCAGTAAGCAGTAAAGGAAAAGATTTAGCCCTTACTTTACAGCAAAAAATGAAAGATAAGTATGACGAATTTCAACCTAACCGGGGTTATGAAGGAACCGTTGGCACAAGAAGATTATACATGCTGCAAACAACAACTCCGCCTTCGGTATTTATTGAATTAGGCAATATTAATAACCGCAACGATCAAATGCGATTTATAAAAGCAGAAAACCGACAAGCCTTAGCCAGTTGGTTGTGTGAAGGAATACAAGAGAACTATCTTAAATTAAAAATGAAGTAAGAACAGAAAAAGAATCAATTATTTGTTTCATGTGTCTAGATTTGTTTTTTATTGCCACATGGAACTAATCATGCTTGTTTGTATACTGATGATAATTTACTCATGGGCGTTTAATTTTACTTAATTACGCATAACTCTTATGTGTAAACTTTAAGGTAACAGGTTCAACTAAATTATGAAAATCTTCATATGAAAGCATAAGAAGCTCTGTATGAGTTCCTGCATTAAACACGATATCATCGTCTTCAACTAAACTTTCAGCCACATAAACCTCCAAATTGTATAAATTACCAAATGGAGGCATAGCTCCCACTTCACATTGTGGAAATATATTTTTAAAATCTTGCTCATGCGCCAGCTCTACTTTTTTACACCCCAGCATTTGTTTTAATAAATCAAAGTCAATCAAATAAGATGCTGGCAGTACAGCCATACACATCCTTCCATCTACCTTAATCATTACTGTTTTTGCAAGCATTTTACCCGGAATATGGGCCGATGCTGCAATTTGCTGGGCGGTGTAGGCTGATGAATGCCGAATTGTTACATATTTAATATGTCGCTCATCTAAAAACTCTTTTAATTTACGAATAGGCATAATCTTTGGATCTAACGGTTAAAAATGTACACTCTGCAGAAAGGTCTTTATAACCTTTAATTGGCAATGCCAATTGGGTTTTGATTTCCGGTTCTTACTTCCACCCCACATATTTGAGAACAATAAGGAGTACTACTCAATTTACGAAAAAAAAAGCGGTAAGTAAAGAGATATAGCATTCTGATTAAGTATTTATAATCATTTTTCATTGCTGTTACAGGTTCTAAATTGCTGAACTACGAAAAATATCGTATTAAAATTTTGTAATACGACAAGTTTCGTATATCTTTATCTACGAAATTAATCGTATAACGGAAATCACCACAATAATATGCCACAGAAGATTAAGCCAACCGAAGCAGAATTAGAAATTTTACAAGTACTATGGACCTATGGGCCATCGAATGTCCGGTTTGTAAATGACAAATTAAAATCGGAAAGAAATGTAGGTTACACTACAACACTTAAGGTTATGCAAATAATGACTGAGAAAGGGATACTCGAACGCGATGTGAATTCAAGAACCCACATTTACAAGGCCGTTGTAGAAGAAAGAGAAACTAAAAATCAGTTAATCGATAAGTTTATATCCACTCTTTTTGGTGGATCTACTTCTGGAATGGTTCTGCAGGCTTTGGGCAATCAAAAATGCTCAACGAAGGAATTAAATGAGATAAAAAAATTAATTGATAACATCGAAAATCCGGATCAAAATGGAACTGATAAATAATTTCGATTTATACGAATTGAGTCATGCTATTGGCTGGACTTTGATTCATTCCGTATGGCAGACTACAGTAATTGGAGGTATTATTTGGTTGATATTTCGATTTATCTCAAAAGACAATGCAAGAATTCGATATGCTTTGTCGGGCTTAGGACTCCTACTAATTTGTGTTGCATCAGCAATTACATTCTGCCGGTACATACCATCAAATACCAGTACCACTTTAGATGATTTCACGGCTCTACTGGGAACTTCAGACATCATTCCGCAAGAAGAATCATTCTTTACCAAACAGTGGACACAAATCCAAATTCAATTGGAAAGCTCATTTCTCTATCTGGTTCAAATCTGGATGATTGGAATGCTCTTTCTCTCTATTAATCTTATTTTAAAATACATTCATACCTTAAAACTGAAAAAACACTTAACCTATCCTTTGCGATCTAACTATAAGTCGATTGCTGATAGATTAGTAAAAAAATACAATCTCAAACAAAACATTTTATTTAAGGAGTCGGGTCTGCTCGACATTCCTTCTGTAATTGGGTATTTTAAACCAATTGTTCTAATTCCGGTTTCCATGCTAAGTGGAATTCCCGAAAATCAATTGGAAATTATCATAGCACATGAATTGGCACATATTCGCAGACACGATTATCTGCTGCAATTCATTCAAGGAATTATTGAATTGATATTCTTTTATCATCCTGTAGTTTGGTGGCTATCTTCTGTGGTAAATGCCGAAAGAGAGCACATTTGTGACGATCTGGCGGTTAAGGTTTGTGGTGAATCCTTAACTCTTATTAAAGCATTAAATAATATGGAAGCAATCAGAAAAAAACAGTATGAATTGGTTTTAGGTTTTTCCGGTAAAAAGGGAAAAGTATTGAATCGGATTAAACGTATTCTTAGACCTAAAGCCTCAACCAATCCAAGAAGAGAACGATTTATGCTTAGCGGTGTATTTACGCTTCTATTTGCCGGCTTGTTCTTAATCTCGAATTTTGCAATTTCAGGGAATACAGATTATCAAAAAGCATTTTTTTCGAAGATCAACATTCTGGACAAAACTACAAATCAATCTGATAAGTCAATTCAGAATGAAGAACTTCCGCTTGATCTAATCAATGCAAAATCCGATCAGAAAAAGAAAAAAGAGGTAAAAAAACAAACGGAAATAGCTGCAACTGAGATTGAGCCTGAAGAAGTAACTGAGGTAGAAGAAATGGAACTATCGGAAATGCCTCCGATGCCTGTTATGACAACTATGCCTACACTACCTCCAATTGTAGAAATGCCTTTTAATTCTTTTGATGCTCCTGAATTTAGTTTCCCAAAAGATTCTGTAAAATCAGACAGATGGGTAAAAATGAAGGCCGATAAGATCATAAAAGAGCAGTTGGAAGCAATGAAGTCAGCAGAAAGAGAAATGAAGGACATGAAAGTTGACCTTGATGTTGACCAAATGCGCAAAGAGCTTCAGGAAGGATTAAAAGATCTTGATTTTAATACCGTTGAATTCCAAAATGAAATGAAACAACAGCAAATTGAAATCGACAGGCAATTAAAAGAATTATCCGATGGAAATTTCATCAGGGAACAAGAATTACAAAAAAAGGAACTTGAAAATCGCTTGAAAGAAATTGAAGAAAACTCCGAACTAAATAGAAAGGAAAAAGAACAACTTAAATCAGAGCTTAAAGAAACAGTTGAACGAATGAATTCGAAGGAGTTTCAAGATCAACTTAAAAAACAGCTTACAGACGCTAAAGAATCTTTGCAGGAACATAAGGCAAAAATCGAGTCGGGAGAATTTGAGAACAGATTGAAAGAACAACGTGAAAATATTCAGCAACAACTAAAAAAAATTGAGTCTCCTGAGTTTCAGGAAAAAATGAATCAACAAATTAAAGAAAGTAAGACGAGAATTCAGGAAGATATTAAGAGAGTTAATTCTGATGAATATCGCAAAGAATTGGAAGAGACTATAAGAAGATCACCTAAAGCCAGAAGAGGTTTAATTATAGACCACGCCAGAATCAGTGATCCAGATGAACAACCGCTTATTATTTTAGATGGGAAAGAAATCACTCGTTCTCAAATGGATCAAATTTCACCAAACGAAATTGCTTCAATAAGTGTTCTAAAAGATGATTCGACAATTAAATTGTATGGCAAGGAAGCAAAAAATGGTGTAATTCTAATCACCAGTAAATCAAATGATCCAAAAAACGCTTCTGCGGTCAAGCTTAATTCTGGAAATACTGAGAATCCTCCATTATATATTCTTGATGGAAACAAAATTTCTTCAGAAGCAGCCACAAGAGTTCATCCCAATGATATTGAAAGCATTAACGTATTAAAAGACAAAGAAGCTGTAAAAAAATATGGAGAAAGTGCTAAAAACGGGGCTATTGAAATCGCCAGCAAATCACCCGATTCAAAAAACAAACCTGTTATAAAAATTAAGGGAGCATCAATCAGCAATCCTATTTACATTGTTGATGGGAAAAAGGTATCAGCAAAAAAAGCAAATAAAATAAACCCTGATGATATTGAAAGCATTAATGTGCTGAAAGGTGAGAATGCCATTGAAAAATATGGTGAAAAAGCTAAAAATGGTGTTGTGATAATTACAAGTAAAGTGAAAAGCTAATAATAAGACGAATAATTAGAAAACAAGTATAAAAGACTGCATTTCATAAATGTGGTCTTTTGCCTTTAACACGATAGAGTTTTATAAACAGCCACTTGCAGACAAAATATCAAATTCGTATATTAACTGAAAACCATGTAATTATAAATACTCAGCCGATGCTTTTTTTACTTGTTATATTCATTTCATATGTTTTGGTGTGGGTCACCTCCCAATTCAGCAAATACCTCATGAAATTTTCCAAAAATGATCGTTTGCGTTTTGCTTATGGAATCGGCTTCATTACTGTTGGGGCAATGCACATACTTGTTCCGCATCTTTTTGAACATATATTCGCAGCCATTTCCAACTCAACTTACGAAATAATTAATATTTTAGGATTTGTCCTGATTATTTGTGGTGTTAGTCTTTTAATCAGAAGAGTTCATAAAGAAGCAGCGATACTTCTTATTGTATTGATGATTATTTTCATCCCTCTAAGTATAATTATGCTTACCCGTTATGTTCCGGGTCCATTGGGCATAGAATATGAGCCGGTATTGGGATATTTAAGGATTCTCGCTTTCTCGCTCTTAATATGGTTTTTAATTAAAGCGTGTGAACTCTCGCCAAGAAGAAAATACAACAAAACAAAATACGACCAGAATATCTAGTTGTCGTTTTTATTTTTTACTGTTCACGCATTTTTTCATAACTTGATTGTTGCCTAAAAATAATATAGTACTATTAATTTATACCTAAACAAATAAAACGATGAGCTATTTTATCCGTTTAAGTACGCATTTTAAATTTGACGATGCCATTGACCGTGTGACCAGAGCTCTTCAAACCGAAGGGTTCGGCATATTAACTGACATTGATGTAAAAGCTACTTTAAAAGAAAAACTGGATGTCAATTTCAAAAAATACAGGATTCTAGGTGCCTGTAACCCATCTTTTGCCTACAAAGCTTTTCAGGTAGAAGATCAAATCGGTATAATGATGCCTTGTAATGTAACTGTTATTGAACAAGATAATGGTCATGTTGATATTTCAATTATGGATCCAACAACTGCTTTTAATGTAATTGAAAATGAAGCATTACAACCTTTTGCACAAGAACTAAAAAGCAGACTGGAACGCTGTTTAACTTATCTTGAAGAATAAACTCCAAATAAATTTTTGACTTTATTATTTGTTTCACTTTCAAAAATTGCCTCATGAAACGCTTGGTTTTTCTCATTTTTATTCTTTCGCATTTAACCTCCTTTTCGCAAAATGCAAATACAAAAAATACTATTTCTACGCATCGTTTATTCGATTTTTGGGTGGGAGAATGGGATGTGTTCACCAATGACGAACTTGTAGGTCACAACACCATTAGTCTGCAGCAAAATGGCAACCTGCTTCAGGAAAACTGGGTATCGGAAAAAGAAAGTTTTACAGGTACAAGCTATAGTTTTTACAATGAGAAAATTGATAAATGGCAGCAAATTTGGATTGATAAAAATGGAAACAATCTATTATTAAAAGGAAATTTTGAAAATGGAAAAATGGTATTGACAAGCGGTACCGACTCCAACATGGGAGAAGATCAATCTCTTCATCGAATTAGCTGGATATTATTGCCAAACGGCGATGTAAAGCAGATTTGGGAATCGACCATTGACGAAGGTAAAATTTGGAGTATTCAGTTTGAAGGGGTTTATAAAAAGAAGAAATAAACTTAATAAAATTTCCCTTTTTCATCAACCATGGGAACAAATCGAACTGGTAAATCAATCTGTTTGCTTACTTTCCCATTTTCTTTTTTTAGAAGAACCAACTTCTTCACATTCTTCTTACCCACAGGAATTACCAATCGGCCTCCTTCTGCCAGTTGAGCAATTAAAGCTTCGGGAATTGCTGCAGGTGAACAAGTCACAATAATTCCATCGAATGGAGCTTTATCAGCCAAGCCCTGATAACCATCTCCATAAAAAGTCTTTACATTTTCATATTTTAAAGAATCCAGAATGAAAGAAGCTCTTTTCTGCAAAGATTCAACAATTTCAATGGAATAAACTTCAGAACAGATCTCTCCCAATATAGCCGCCTGATACCCGGAGCCTGTGCCAATTTCCAAAACCCGGCTTTTCGAACTCAATTCGAGCAGTTGAGTCATATACGCAACAATATACGGTTGTGAAATGGTTTGTCCTTCCCCAATAGGCAAAGGACGATCCTGATACGCAAAACGCCTTAAGCCTGCCGGAACAAATAAATGCCTTTCCACTTTTTCCATCGCGCCGATAACAAGAGCATTATTCACACCTCTTTTAATTATTTGTTCGATGACCATGTTTTCCCGAAGTTTCTCAAATTCCATCTTTTGCCGATTAGCAATTTCACTATATCTTCCTAGTGAAACAATCAATAGTATAACAAGGCTGAAGGTTTTCATGATTCAAATTCCTTATTTAGTTTAAGTTACGATATTAGATCTAAAAATGAGAAATAAAAATGCCTTGCTTAAAAAGTAAATAAATAAAAGCCAAATGCGAATCGGAAAACAAATTTTAGTAATTTAATTTCCCTATTTCATTATTAAAGTATTTCCCATGCGATCAATCATCATTATCCTTTTCCTATCAGTAAGTAATTTATTTCATTTAAGTGCACAAGACAGTATCGCCTTGTACTATTCAAAATCGCTATCGACCAATAAAATACAAAACGATATTGTAACACTATCCTCTGATAGTATGGAAGGAAGAGACACTGGTAGTAAAGGACAAAAGCTTGCCGCCCAATACATTTGTCAGCAATTCATAAATGCAGGTGTAAACAATCCTAAAGGAAACCAAGACCGTTCGGGATACTTTCAGAATTTCGCGATCTACAAAAAGGAGCAGGCTGATGCTGAAATTCAGACTATAAATAAGGTATTTATAAATTACGAAGACATTCTTATATCAGGATTCACCAATTATTCAAATAACAGCATGGATCTTGTTTTTTTGGGAACTGCTCCTGACACGAGTTATATAAACAAAGATTATTCTAACAAGGCTGTTCTCTTTCTGAGCACAAACCTGTATGCTGCGGCCATAAAATCGAATGATATTGCAGAGGCTTCCAAAGCCAGGTTGGTGCTGTTTTGCAATCCCAATAAGAACAGCCAATACAAAGAACTACTTGAAAAAAGAAAAACAATATCCCCAAAAGGAATGATTTTAAAATCGGAGATGAATAACAATTTTAACCCTTTTGATTCTATAAGTTCTGCTGCATCCTTTACCAAATATAAAAACAGAATGCACACTTATCAGGGTGCCATCTCAAATTTGGCAGCCTGTGCGCTTCTTCAGATAAAACCAAAAAGATTAAAACAGATTCTTGAGACAAATAAAATGAATAAAACAGAACAGAAAATCTGTAAATTCACCTTTAATTTTGACTTGAAATACAAGGAAGTAAGTACTGAAAATGTGTTCGCTTTTTTACCGGGGACCAATAAAAAGGAAGAAGTTTTAGTTATTTCTGCCCATTACGACCACATTGGAAAAAAAGATGGTGAAATATTTAATGGAGCGAATGATAATGCATCAGGAACTGCAGCAATTATAGAAATTGCACGAAAATTTCAGGAAGCCAGCGATGAGGGACATAAAATAAAACGCAGCATCCTTTTTACTGCATTTACCGGAGAAGAAAAAGGTTTGTGCGGATCGAAATATTTTGCAGACAACCCTCCGTTTCCCCTATCGAATATCGTTGGAAATTTAAATTTGGATATGCTGGGCCGACACGACGAATTTAATGATACCACAGATTATATTTACCTTTTGGGAACCAATCATCTCGAACCCAAATTAAAAGTTATATCCGATAGTATCAATCAGATCAGTACAAAATTGCGTCTTGATTACAAATACGATATGCCCGATAATTTTCTGTATCAGGCCTCGGATCAAGCATCCTTTGTGAAGCATGGCATTCCCGCTGTTTTTTATTTTAATGGCTTACATGACGACTACCACAAAGCAAGCGACACCGCCGACAAGATTGATTTTCGGGCCATAAAACGAGTATCTGAACTTGTATTTTTAACCGCCTGGGAACTGGCAAATGAAAAATAGCCCAAATAATGAAATGTCATGAAGATTTGCCCATGAGCCCGCAAAACGGTTAGTGAAGCCATGGAGGTTTACCCATAAGTCCAAAAAGGATTTATTTGAGCTTGGAGGTTTACCCATGAGCCCGCAAAACAGTTTGTGAAGCCTTGGAGGTTTACCCATGACTCCAAACTGTATTTGTTCGAGGCCTGGAGGTTTACCCATGGCTCCACCAACATAAAACGCCTTAGTACATAAAAATTCATTAACTCTCATAAAAGACAATGAGATTTTTTATAATAGAATATCCGGGGCTATATGCCTGATAGTAGTACTGGTAATAAATCGGAACGGGAGTTTAATGAAATCGGAACACTTGTAAATTGATTATTTAATTTTAAACAAGACAGAACATAAAATCAATTTTTACGTATGTTTGTATTGTTACTATTGATTTACCAAATTACATCATTATGAGACGTCATTATTTTTTCATCATACTTTTCGTTATTGGAAGTTTTTCATGTGCAAAAGACAACAATCATTCCGGTTATATTGATGAAAACCAAGCATTACTGGAAAACTTAAATGAAGTTGATGGAAGACAACATACCTACAACTATGATTTTGAATTATTAGAATTCCGCGAAAAAGTGGACTATTATGCTCCGGTGAGTTTTTCGGAAGCTCTGGCCAGCATTCCTTCAGTAATGAGGGATAAACTAAACCTGATATCACAAAGCGATTTGCCGTTTGCTGCCCAGCAAGAAGCAAATATTGTGACTTCATGGAATGCCTTCAATAAGTTGGTATTTCAGGTTCAGTTTTCATATTTAGAGAATACAACTGGCTACCAAACCAATTTTAAGGATTTCTTTATTGTCTCTGTTACTCAATATCCTGAAGATCCATTTGCAGATGAACAAGCCACATTGGCAATGGAAGAAAATATTAAGGGGTATGAAAAATTAGTTCTGGAAGGAACTCATCCCATGTATTACAAACCTGCATCAGGAAGCTGGCCCAGAATGTTTGATTATTATAAATTTATTGAAGAGGACAAACTGATGGATAAGGAGTCGACAGGCTCATCACAATACTACACCTGGTACAATGGCTTGATTTATAAAATAGGATTTAATATGGATGTAAGCGCTACCGATCATGAAGCCTTAATTCGAAAAATAATATTAGGAAGTTAACATACAAAAGGACAGCCACCGCTGTCCTTTCTTATTTATTCAAATCTCTTTTACAGCTTGCAGCCAGTGCCGGATCAGATAATGCCTTTTCCAGTTTTAACTGATCTTTGGAGGATTCGTACAACAAATTGTACACTTCTCTTATCGATAAGCTTTCCTCCCGCCTTTCCAGCAAAATTAACTCATCCCCTTGCCTTACTTCTCCTTCCTCAATCACACGAATGTATACTCCTGGAAAACCAGCATCAATAAACCGGCGAACCATGCTGTTGCAATCAAACCGGTAATTTAGTTTGTAACATGGTTGCCGGGGCTGGGTAACCTGAACCCTGGCATTTCCTATTTGAAAAACATCCCCAATTTTAATGTCTCCTTCATCCAAATCCGAAATGGTTAAATTTTCACCAAACATTCCATAATTCCAATCCAAATTTGGGAATTTATCTTTCCAAAAAGTGTAGTGTTTTTCAGAATACCAGTAACAGGCTTTATCTGCACCTCCATGATACCTTCTGTCAATTACAGCATCCTTAACAACATCTTCTTTACCAAGAAAAATTGCCTGATCAACTGCATATTTATACATGCCGGTTTTTTCAATTTGTCCGTGATAATTGATTTCTACACTTTTACCAATATTTGTGGAAACGACTTTCATTGTTTGATTTTAAATTTAAGAATGTGATCCTCATCTACCATGTAGAATTCGACAGAGCTTTTGAAATGTTCAATAAATAATTAATTGCCCTTAACTCTGTATCGCTGTGGCAAATTACAGATCTTTTATTGGCCAGTACTTTTCACTATTCGTATTGTTCTGGTTTTACCGCAATGGTAAACAAATAAACGCCCCACTTGTCCTTATAATAGTACTTCATTTGTACTTTATTATCTCTCATACCTTGCATGTCGGGATTCGTTTTTACGGAGTTAATTATGGTCGGCTCCAAATAAGATTTTAATTCTTCAATGTTTACAGAATCCTTGCTCATACTAATAAGAGTGTAATTGTATTGAAAAACATTGTCGGGCAATGCAACTGCATTGTCAAGCCTGGTGGCATTATCGACCATAATCGGGCACGATTTATTAAGTTCACCTGCCATTTCCATTAATGCCTTATCGAATGTTGTTTTCCGAAATAATCCGGCTAAACTTTCACCTCCAATTTGTCCCACAGCATAAAAAATTGCAAATGCTACAGCAAATGCGATCCAATATTTAAGCCCTTTCCGCTGTTTCGATTTTGGTATTTCCTTCAACGATTCAATGGCTTCGGTAGTGCACACGACTTGTTTGTATTCATCAAATGATCGATCTGAATTACGATTTTTCCAATCGGAGTAATTGTTTTCGAGCTTTTTGCTGCACTTTGTACAAAAAGTCATGTACTCCGATTTAAGCTCATTTAAGTGTCCGCAATTGTTACATTTTAAATAATGCATGGCATTCTAATTTAATTATACTCTTGAATATTATTTAGTACCGCTTCGATATCAAAAATAGTTTGATTGGCATTATAATTTCTTAATCTGCACCTTCCGAAAATCAATCGGATACCCTTCATACTGCAATAAAATACGACCTTTCGAAACCGAAGATTCAACTCCCTCGTTTACCAGTTTACCATTCAGCTCCTGTTTTATTTTACCATTTACCACTGTAATAAGGGCGGTATTCCATTCTCCAATTGCATTGCCTGCATCTGTAAAACGTTTGGCAACCACACTTCGCCCAGGTTCTGTTTGCTCTCCATTAATTCGAAGTGTAACATTCTGAAGAAAAATAAAATCTCCTGTTGCACCTTCCTTTACCTGAAACTGCACCCCCTTAGGCCACAAGGTATCGCGGCTTTCTTTTGGAACCAAATAAGTGATTCCACTGTTTTTCTTATTGCTTTTTCTTACAAATGTTGAATCGGTATTCCAACGAAACTCAACGCATAATTGAAAATTATCAAATGATTGCTCAGACATTAGGTAACCTGCCTTGTTACCATACAAACGAATCATCTGCTGATCGACAGCAAAGAGCTCTGAAGCATTCTCATGTTTTCCCGATTCAGGTTCGTAGGCATACCATCCCGATAAATCCTTTTGGTTAAAAAGTTCGATGTTTGATTGTGCTTTGGTAAGATTCGGAATCAGTACCAAACTGAAAATTAATAGTCGATAAATACAAGTCATTAAAATAAATTTATAGTCTGATAAAAATATTTGTTTTTAGTGATATTCTTTGATAATTCCGGAATTAATTGCTGCATGGTCTTTTTACAGTTTTTTAATCAATCCCTCCATTTTCTATCCGATAAATTTTGCACCGGCAATTCCAATTCCCGCACCTAATAGCAACGAAAACAATACCATTGGAACAATTGCTTTTTTGTCTTTGGGATAAACAACAATCATAACCGGTATGGCGGTCAGTAAAGCGATAATCATTCCTGTCATCCACTGAGCCAACCCCCAATTCACAAATGGAATAATTAATCCGAGTGCGAAATAGTGTACAAAAGCGGAGATAATATCCCGCTTATCCAGTTTCTGAATTGTCATTGGAATAATGTCGATCAAACCGGCTGTAAGACCAATACCTATTGCTATTAAAAAATCATTCATTTCGTTATTTGTTTCGTTTTACTGTTTCTTAATTTCCAAAATAAATTACTGTCCAATTTTGCTTTTTAGGCGGCGATGGTTTTGCTTAGTTTCTCGGGCGATTTCATGCTATTGCCTCATCAATTCGCCAAGGAAAGAAGTCCGCTTATTCTTCTGAAGGCTTCAGTAGTTCGTTAATTTTCTTCACCAATTCATTCAGTTTCGCTTCGCTATACCCTACAGAAGTATAAACGACAGTGCCATTTTGGTCGACAAGGAAATTCCGAGGAATAAAGTTGCTGGCATATTGTTTATAAATATCCTTATTAAGATCTAATCCCACATTAAAAGCAATCCCTTTGGTCTTTAGCTTTTCCATTTTTTTGCTGACCACATCTTCTTTCTCTCCCCGCGAAATTGGAAGCAGAACAAAGTCTTTAGAAGCAAACGGATTTACTATTTTATCAGGGAATTCGTAAAATTCGCTCATACACGGAGCACACCAGGTAGCCCAAAAATTAATCAGAACAACTTTTCCTTTTAGTTCCGATAATTTAATTTTTTGCCCATCGAGCATTTCAACCACAAAATCCGGAGCCATATCGCCTGTTTTTATTACAGTAGACTCATTCAGCTTTTTTTCGTGTTCATCAGCATTCCTTTTATTAACTGCAGCAGCTTCTTCAGGAGTAATGGGTTTTACTTTCTTCATCTCGGCATCGGTGTACAGATCAAATAGAATAACTATACTTTCGTTCACTTTCTCCCCGTATTTCTTAATTAAGGCTTCTTTAACCTCACCGGAAACCCCCATTGTCATATTCTTAATTCGTTCGGGTTTTAAGCTGTAAGCATAATCTTGAGTCACCTCTTCCCCATTTATAACAAACATCTTTTGAGGTTCCTTCACTTTTTGATCCTGCGCTAAAGAGCCAAATGTGGAAAGCATACTAAACAATGCAACAAAAATTAATTTCATTCTCATCTCTTTTGTGTTTTAATTGGTTATTTTTTAGCTCATTCTGCACTTTTACTCCAGTCCTAATCTTCAACATCAATACATATTAATAATTTAGATTTTATTGCTGCCGGTTATCTCCCTACCTCAGAATAAATTTAATCGGAATTACGCGATAAGAATTTACTGGTTTTTTATTTATTGAAGCTGGTTTCCACTTCGACATCAATTTCACAAGTCTCAAAGCTTCTTCATTAAAGCCTCTACAATCATACCCTACAAAAAACCGCTTTTATATTTTTAACTCCCGAATCTACAAAACTCAAACTAGCGAACAAAACATTTATATCGCAAAATTTACAACCACTTTTCAAGCAACATAAAAAGACATAGATTCCCACAAATAAAAAACCCGGCTCTTTAAAAGAGTCGGGTAAACTTTACCTCTAGTTTTGTTGCATCTGCTTTATGCAGATATTTATTTTTTAAGCAACTTTCTTACCTTTAAAATATTCAGAAATAATATAATCTGATATTTCATTCCCCCGATGATCCCAGCCATAAATTCGGTTGTCGGTCATATGATGAGACAATATACATATCAGATAACCTTTTTCTACATCAAAAAAATATTCAAATCCCCAGGGAGAGAATTTATAATACTCATTGTTATACGGCTTGCTTGTTTTAAAACGCCCTTTTGTTTCTGATGACTGATGAGTTTCACCACACAAATTATAAAAATATTGTTTTTGTATTTCAGATAAGTTTGTATACATCTTATTGTTATTTAAAACGTTAGTGGTGATGGTTTTACGGAATACTTTGAGTAAGGTTTCCAATTTTACAGAAACACTACTAATTATTTCTTTTCCTTCTGTTGTATTATTTTTTCGTTTCCCCGATCAGCCCATGGAATTAAAGGCGATTGGTAATAGTTGATGTTCATATACCCAAAACGTTCTTTCTGTTTTCCCAAACGAATTTTATACTCGTCCCAGCTTTTGTTGGTGTTCTTCGACCATCCTAATTCGGCGTAGCCCGGCAATCGTGGAAAAACAAGGTATTCAATGTCATCCATTGTTTCAATCGTTTCGCCCCATAAGGGTGCTTCAATTCCCACAATATTTTCTTTACTGATGCCTTTTGCAAAGTTTTCAATGTTCCATCCGTAAGCCTTTTTTACATCCACATAACCTGCCCAATGCAAGCCCAACGGACAAATGGAATCGTACTGCATATCGAGGTAGGCACGGTTGGCCGGCGACATAATGATTTTTACATTTTGATTTACTGCCTTTATTGCATTGTCAGGCTTGGTTTGCCAAAACTGAGCCAGAGAGTTTTCTTCCAATTCGGCAGCAGCCACATCGGCCCATCCAATCATTTTTTTCTTGTGTCTGCTTACAATTTTCTGCACCCGATTCACAAAGCTGATGTAATCTTTCTTTTTGGTTGCATTCGACTCGTCGCCGCCAATGTGGATGTATTCACCCGGTGTAAGGGCTGCCAATTCTCCAATCACATCATCAATAAATTTGTAGGTGATTTCCTTATCAGTGTCCAACGTACTAAAACCTACTTTGGTGCCGGTATACAATTCGGTAACTTTGTTATTGGCATTTAAACAGGCGTAGGAAGCCAAAGCTGCATTGGTGTGCCCGGGCATATCAATTTCGGGGATAACGGTTATGAATCTTTCCTGCGCATAGTTTACAATTTCGCTGTACTGATTCTGAGTATAAAACCCACCTTTTTCGCCGCCTACCTGTGTGCTTCCGCCATGAGTTGTTAAATTGGGCCACGACTTGATTTCGATTCTCCAGCCCTGATCATCTGTAAGGTGCAGGTGAAGGACATTCATTTTGTATGCTGCAATCAAATCAATAAACCGCTTTACATCTTCCACTCCAAAAAAGTGACGTGCCACATCCAGCATTGCACCGCGATACTGGTAATTTGGTGCATCCTTAATAATACCGCTGGCCAGTTCCCAAGGACCTGTTTGTAAGCTATCCAATTCTATTTTTGCCGGCAGCAGTTGTCTGATAGTTTGCACTCCCCGAAACAATCCGGCTGGCTGATGCGCTTCCAGAACAACTCTTTTTTCAGTAATCTTTAAAGTGTACGCTTCATCACCGGAAATAGTATCATCCGACAGAATCAGAACAATTCCTTTTTTATCGGCCGGATTTGTTACTCTTTTCACTTCAGGAGTAAATCCCGTTGACGGAGCAATCAGCTTTGCCAAATAATTTGCCACTTGTTGACTGCCCTCCTGCTTTTCCTGCACATAAATTTTTGTTTTCGCAGTCCAGTCGAAAGAGCTGCCCGTTGCAGCAAGACTGTCAGGCTGAGGAATTAAATTTTCTTTTGCTAAATCTTTAGGTGTTGGCTTTTTGCATGAAAAAAGCAAGAGTGAAACAAGCAATGCTTGTATCAGGAGAATTCGTTTGTTCATAAAAATGATGCTTAAAGGTTTGTTTCGCTTGTAAAAATAAGCAGATACCAAATTAACATCAAAACTCATCATTTAAAATATATTTGAAATTTAATTGATTTTAAATTGCAATGCATTCTATTCCTCAGTGTTGTTTTTTGCAAAATCTTCGCGGGCATCTTCTACATTATCCATTTCGGGTCCTTGTTCAATCTTTCTCCAGTCGATAGTTTTGTGGTATTTCTTCATCGACAGCTCGGCATCATAAATCCGGTTATCGTGAAGTTCCAATGTATAGGGTGTAAAATCGGGTTTATCCGTAAAAAAATCCTGTAATAACGAACCGGTTAAATCGAAATGATTCACATAAGGTACATTTAAAATATTGTATATGGTTTTCAATATAGCTCCAAAATTGGCATGAGTATGCGAAACATATCCATGCTTTACATACGGACCTGCCATCATCAAAACAGAACGATGGGCATCAATATGATCGACTCCTCCCTGAGGATCATCTTCGGTGATAATTACAAGCATATCCTTCCAGTATTTTGTCCGCGATAAAAAGTGCAGTACACGGCCAACAGCCAAATCATTGTCGACCATGTACGACTGGCGGTACGGATATCCTTGTTCGGCATTGGGACTTGCACCATGATCATTGGGAATCATCATGGTGATGAAAGGAGGCATTTCGTCGTTGCTGTCTATCCATTTCTTCGTGAATTCCAATTCGAACTGATTCATTCGGTATTGATCGGGAATGGACGTATTGTAACCGGCATAATTATGGCTTGTTCTTGTAAACAAGGCATTTTGCATGGGAATCATTACGCCATGAGCAGCACCCGTATTGGTGTCGTACCATGCCTCGCGTTCGTGCCCGCTTTCGTTGGCCTGTCCGAAATTGTAGAATTCAATCTGCTGTCGCTCCAAGGCCTCCCAAAGTCCGCCTGTTTCGGCATAATCTTCCGGATCCACACTTCCGATTGTTTTGGGAAAGCGTCGTCCTTCGGCTTTCGAAAAAGGCATCGCTGTTTTGTCTGTACTGGCATTGGATTCGACCCATTCATTAGGGATTACCCCCACCAACCAATGATGACCATGTACGGATGCATCGCTGTCGCAATAGTAGTTGTCTGAAAAAGAAAATTGTTTGGCCGCTTTTATGTGATTGGGTGAAATACGCAGATTGGGAAACTGATTTTGAAGAGAGTCTGGCAATGTGTAAGTATTGTTAGTACCATACCGTGCCAATGTACTGTCGCCAGAAGCACCCTTTAACTGCCCGAAAATCTCATCGTAGGTTCTGTTTTCCTTGGTGATATACACCACATGCTTAATCGGACTTTGGCGCAGTCCGGGCAATTCAGGCAGAGGATTTTTTTCATCCTCTTCAATAGTTGTTTCAATAAATGTATTATCGATCGATTGTTTGGTATAGCGGGCCAGCTCATCAGCGTCGGGCACCTGCACTTTTTGAAAACTCCCCAACTGAATTTCACTCACCGAACTGCCCTGAACAGGCGGTACAAAACCGACCCCACCATTGGGACCTGCTCCCCACCCACGGCAGGTAATGATGTAAATATTTTTTTCGTCATTCGATAATTCCACTCTGGTTGGCCCCCAGCCTGAAGGAATTAAACCTTTGGTTGTTTTGCCCTGCACATCGATTACTGCAACGGCATTAAATCCCAAAAGGGCAACATACAGAGTCTTTTCATCTTTGGTCATTGTAATTCCAAATGGCAGCAAACCTCTAAGTTTATCAATACGTTGATCCACCTGAATAGGAATATGTCCGACTATCTTTTGACTTGTATGATCTATTATTGTAATGTTATCGTTGGTGGCATTGGTTACATAGGCAAATTGTTTTCCCACAGCAATTGAGTTCGGACTTGCACCACCAACAACTTCGGCATCTTCTACTGTTTCCCCAATTAAATATCCGGTTTTGAATTTATTAATTACCTTATTGTTATCAAGGTCAATCGTAAACACACTCATGGCATCGGGATGATTCGGACTTCCCAAACCTGGAATCTGTTTGCCTTCTACCAATGTTCCATGAACCGATTCGGGTGTATTGTTTCCGTAAGGATGATGCGAAATCAAAAGGTTTTGAATGTTTTCGGGTGTTGCTCCTGTAATAAGAGGGTAAGAATACATCCCTACGTTGGCAACCAAAGCTTGTTTTTTGTCGGGACTTAAAGCAATACCGAAAGGTTGTCGTCCAACCTTAACCGAAGCAGTTACCTTTTTAGTGGCCAAATCGACACGAACCATTCTGAAATTAGCCCTGTCCAATACCAGCAATTCGTTTTTATCGGGATTGATCATCAAATCGGATGTAAAACTATCCTGATAATCTGTGCCATTCACTTTCCCATTCAATGAAATATCATCTGTCTTTTTCAGTTTCTCAACATCATAAATAACTACATCACCTTTGTCTCCTCCGCTTAAATACACATATTTTGAATCGAGGGAAAAAGCAACTCCTAAAAATGAACCTTTGGATAAAGGAGAAGGTCTTTTTCCTTCGTAATCAGGTATTCGCTGTGCTGTTACCTGCGTTAAGCCGATAATAGTGATTACACCATTGTGCAGTGTTACCGCTTTTTTTCCATCTGGTGAGATCGCCATTCCATACGGATCGTTGGTGATGGGGATAACTTCACCTGCAGGAGTCACATAACGACCACTTGGAAGCACCGACACTCCTTCTTTGTCAATCTTACAAAATTGATCTTTCCCCGGCACTTGTAATATTTTTACTGTTTTTACAGAATTTTTACACCCAATAAACAGTACGATAAGAATTGCAGCCGTAAAAAATTTAAAATTCATGGAATTGTATTGAATGATGAAAAATGTTAGAAGTAGATTCAGCTATAAACCTATAGAATATATGCCTCACAATTCAAAAAACAAGATTAAATTCTGATCAATTTTACATTAACTTTTTCCCATGACATTACTTTTTGTATCAGGCTATTTTAGGACGAGACATTACAGCAAAAAAAAGAGCGCTGAAAAAAAATCAACGCTCCTGATTGTGATTATACCAATTTAATTTCAAAACAGACTTTAATTAAAATGAATTAATTTTTAGCTGTATCGAGGCAAAAAAGTAAAGCATAGCTATGTTACGATGCATCTTTTTTAACGAAGATATAGCTGAAAAGAAACATTTTATAAGGCATGTTTTGATGTTAATTTGGTATTGTATCCTTATCGACACTAAACTTATCCCCGTTTTTATTTGTACTCCTCTTTTTTCTTTTTGTAATAGTTCTGCATAATATAGAAAGCCTTTTTCTTGGCTCCCGACTCCGAAACCAATCCTTTTCTGTTCCAGCCATCCTGCACATTGGGTAACTGGCGAAGCGGTGTCATAAAATCGACCAAAATCCATGGTGTTAATCCAACTACACCTTCAATTTTATCGAACATGGCCAAATTCTCCTGATACATATACTCCTGATATTCTTCACTCCAGCGTGTTTCCTTATCGGCATGAAATCCTTCAATTGCACCACCGCCAAACTCACTAATAATTACCGGCTTATTGTATTCTATTGTGAAGCGTTTGTTTCGGCAGGTTTCAGGAGATCCACCGTACCATCCCTGATATTCATTAAAACTTACAATATCAAAAACTTCGGCAATCGGATCACTCACTTTGTAATTATCACCGGCCAGTCCATCTTCCCAACCATCTTTTTTGCAGGCCGCACTCAACAATCGGGTACTGTCCAACGAACGCACCTGTGAAGTTACTTCTCTTAAAAAGTGATTTCGCGCTTCGCCGGGTACCGTTTCATTTGCAATGGACCAAATTATGGTGGCCGCTCTGTTTTTGTCTCTTCTAACTAGTTCGGAATATTGCGCTTTCGCCTTTTTCAAAACTTCTTCATTCTTCCAGTCGATTCCCCAATACAACGGCAATTCTTCCCAAAGCAAAATTCCCATTTCATCGGCCAAACGAACAATATTTTCCTGATGCGGGTAATGTGCCAGGCGGGCAAAATTACAACCCATTTCCTTTGCCCAACCCAACAACAGCTTTGCATCATCCATTGAATGCGCTCTGTCTCTCCGAACCGGATTTTCATCATGAATGGAAACGCCGCGAAGAAAAACCGGCTTCCCATTTAACAGGATTTCTTTTCCTTGTGTCTCTACAGTTCTAAAACCAATTCTATCGGTAAGCTCATCATCTCCGGCAATCAGTTTTACATCATAAAGCTTTGGGTTTTCGGGCGACCACAAGCTCATCTTTTTTGAGCTAAATGCAAACTCACCTCTTCCCTCTTTGTTTATGGAAACTTCTGCCACAACTCCCAATTCCTTAATTTCAACCTTTGCCTTGTCAGGATAATCGTTGCCGGCAAGCTGAACAGAACCTTTTACCACACGCGTTTTTCTATTCAACGACTCCTTTTGTAAAACCAGTGTGTAATCATCAATATAGGTTTGAGGAACCTCTACAATTTTCACATCGCGCGTAATTCCTCCATGATTGTACCAATCGGTTACCATGGCAGGAATATAATCCTTCTCGCGTCGGTTACTAACTCCTAAAATCAAAAAATTATCCTGCTTTTTTAGTAAATCAGTTACCTCAAAACTAAATGGAGTAAATCCACCTTCGTGCACACCCAATTTTTTTCCATTAAATGAAAAAGTAGTTTTATAGTTTGCAGCCCCCACATATATAAATATTCTGGAGTTTTTATGCTTAGGCTGGTAATCGAAGGTCTTTCGGAACCAAACACTTCCTTCGTAATAATACAGCTCTTCTTTTTGCGAATTCCAGGAACCGGGAACCCATAAGGTTTGAGCATTGTCAAAACTGTACTCTACCCTATCGCTCTTCGATTTTGCCTTGCTGTTTTTATACAAAGGACTAAAGCCGATCTGCCCGGTTTCATACTGATCTAAAATATACTTCCATTTGCCGTTCAGGCTTTGATGGGTGCGACCATTAACATTCGTAATAAAATTGCCTTGTGCAAATAAATTACCCGCACCAAACAACAGGCAAATAACTAATACTGATATAAATTTTGTGATTCTCATTATGGTATCGTTTAATGATTTCTAATCCAGAAGATATTCAATTCTACTTTTAAAATTTGTGTAATGAATGTACTTCTCGTTTACCATCCACAACACAACTGCCTGATCCCCTTTTTTCATGTTTTTAGGAACAACAGGACGAACATTATCATATTTCGAATGCTGCGTAATTGGAGTTACTTCCCAGGTTTTACCAAAATCTGAAGTGACTCTTTTCTCAATTTCAAAAACTCCGTTCACATTTCTCGATAAATAAATTGTATTAGGCTTTAGTGGATGAAAAGTTAAGCCTGCAGAATAATGAGGTTCTCTTTCAACTACTCCTTCAGGAGTTTGGGGAAACCATTTCCCGGCATTACAAATCTCATTATCGATCCATTTCCCTTTCGAAAATTGGGCGTAATGATACAAATGCTCGGTTTCTTTCGGATAACGTGCATATAAAATAACCGGGTTTCCTTTTTTATCAGCCGTAACATCATAAACCCATGCTCTTCCAGATTCTTCTGTTGCCTGATAAACTACTGTTGCTTCTTTAGGCTCAAAAGGAATCTGATTTAAATCACAAATTTTTGTTCCATCAGCTCTCCAAAATGCACCTTTCTCATAGCATGCGTAATAAACAGAATTGGTTGGTTCTTTTCGTGGATGTCCATCGGTAAAAATGATGTGTATTTTAGATTTCCCATCGGAATAGTACCGAACATAGGGGCGATTGTCATCGTTAAATGGTTGGTTCGTAATAAAAACCTGAGCCGGATTAAAAGTTTCTCCATTGTCATCCGACCACATCATGTTGGGTTTAAAACCTGTCCACCGGCCAAAACAAAACAATCTGTTCTTTTCCTTTTTTAATGCGATCGGATTTGCATAAGTAACACACTTTCGAGGATACAATTTAAATTGCTCCCCGCTAAACACCTCTTTAAAGGAAGTTGGACCAAAATCTTTGGAATCTTCCTTTGCCGACAATTTATTCATACGCACAGCCTGATCGAAATGCTTGGTATAAAACATCAGCACATCTTTGTTGTTCAACTCAATAAAAGAAGGATTCGCATGATCGTCTTTATCCAACTTCGGACTTACCGTTTGAATGTAACTCGTTTTAGTTTCCAGATTCAAAGTCGCAGCTTCAATCGATCCATCGGAAGTGACCCAACCAGTTACAACTTCAGCCTTTCCATTGTGTTTGTAAATTGCTCCAGGTGCAGAAAACCAACACCATGCTCCATCATTTGTCAATGTGTTTTGTTGTCCTAAAACTACTGTTGACATAAATAAGAAGCAGATGACCGCGAAAACTTTATTTTTCATCATTTTAATAACTATTTTAATTTGAAAATCATTCATTCTTCCACTTTGAAAAACCCATATTATTTGTGCTTTCAATAATCCTTATTACAAATGAAACGATTCCAGGCATTTTGTTTATCTTTAACATTGCTTTAACGGTACTTATAACGGTTAACACTAAGCCTAAAGCATTGTAAAACCAACCATTACAAACCAAACCCGAAAACTGAAAATTCTTCTTTAATGAATATCTCTTTAGATAACAAGCGGCTTATTATTGCGAAAATCAGGAACAGCAAAACATTTTCCAAGGCTCCCACAAGCAGTTCTTTACTTTCCTATCTATTCGAAGAAACAATAAAAGGAACCGATCTGAAAGAAAAATTAATTGAAATAGAATTTTTTGGAGAATCAAAGAGTACAGAAAAAAGCAGTCCCAGAGTGCGGGTTAATGTTTATAATCTGAGAAAAAAAATTGCCCGGTATTACGAAAACGAAGGCAAAGAAGATGCCTGCAGACTGCACATTGAAAAAGGTCAGTATCAATTGATGTTTTCAATGAAAAAAACCAAAGAAAACGCAGTTAAAAAAATAAAGTTATCCTTATACATACCATACGTAGTACTATTTGTTGTTTTATTGCTGTTTGCCCTTAGTAAAATACCTCAAAAACCGCCAATTTTATGGAGTTCATTTGTAGAGGATGAAAGCAAGCCGAAGCTAATTATTGGTGACGCTTTTGGTGTTATGGGCAATACGGCAACCGGTGCATTTGGATGGAACCGTGATTATACAATCAACAGCATTGAGGAATTCTATCAGTTCTGCGACAACAACCCAAAGCTTAAAAACGAACTTTCTCCTGCCAATTACACGTACATGACGGGTATGGGAGCCATTACCAGCCAAAAAATCACTTCCCTGTTCGACAAATACAATACTGATTTTAACATTCATTTTTCAAGCCAAACTTCCATTGCTGATTTAAAAGATGGAAATACAATTTACGCCGGCCCAATTAAAAATAACAATTCGTTCATCCATTTTTTTAATGAAGCAAATCAATACTACAAAATTAAAGATTCCAAACTGTATTTTTCGAAACACCCAAGCATAAAGGACACCACATTTGATTTATTCACCGAAGGACTTGTCTCTGAATATTCAATTGTATCGAAATACAAAGGGCCGAACAATCACGATCAATTCGTTTTCTTTTCGGATCATGACATAGGCGTCTGTTCAACAGTAGAATATTTCACAAATACTGACTCTCTGCAAAAATTCACAGCATCTTATTTGGGCAATTCAACCTATTTTACTGCCGTTTTTATGGCGAAAGGCAAAAGCAGAACCAATACCGATCTAAAACTGCTGTTGGTTACCACAGAATAAAATCACCTGCCAATTTAAACATCATATTACATCGGCAATTCATCGAATAATCGTAAATTTATTTTCCAAAATCAATAAAATATAAATCATGAAAAAAACAGGTCTTCTCTTGTTACTTATTAGTGTGTATTCGTTCAATATATTTGGTCAGAATAACATTATTCCTCTATGGCCGAATGAGATGCCAAACCACAAAGTTTCAAATGAAACAGAAGTTATTAATGCAACAGATGTTGTTCGGATTTCGAAAGTACAAACGCCGACAATAGAGGTATTCACTCCTGCCAAAAAAAACTCAAACGGGCAGGCTGTTCTTATTTGCCCTGGCGGCGGGTATCGAATTTTAGCATACGATTCGGAAGGTACCGATATAGCCAAATGGTTAAATTCAAAAGGAATTACAGCCTTTGTTCTAAAATACCGCTTACCGGATTCTCAGTCGGTTGTTGAAAGTTACAAAGCCCCGCTGCAAGATGCGATGAGAGCTTTAAGAACCATCCGGTTTAATGCTGAAAAATACAACATCAATAAAAATGAAATAGGCGTAATGGGCTTTTCTGCCGGCGGACATCTGGCTTCAACCCTTGGCACACATTACAATGAATTGATGTATCCTGCAGCTGACGATATTGATTTAGAAAGTGCCCGTCCCGATTTTATGGCACTCATCTATCCTGTAATCAGCATGAAAGAGGGCATTACACATCAAGGATCGAAGCGAAGTTTATTGGGCGAAAATCCAAATGAAAAATTAGCAGGTAAATTCTCCAACGACCTACAGGTTACCAGCGACACACCACCTGCTTTTCTTATTCACGCATCAGATGATAATGCGGTGCCCGTAAAAAACAGCTTGTTGATGTACGAAAGCTTAATCAGCAATGGAGTTTCTGCTGAAATGCATATCTTCTCGACCGGAGGCCACGGCTTTTCTTTTGGTTTTAATAAAGGGCATGTAAGCTCCTGGACCGATTTATTTTACACCTGGAGCAAATCAATTAAAAAATAAGTGGAATGATTTTCACCGCAAAGCTCTGTCTGAAATTTCCACTTCAGACAGAGCTTTGTTCTTTATTGGCAATTGCATAAAAAAAGCAATGTCATATTCTTACAAATACAACATTGCTAACACCAGCCGATATAAAAATATACTAATTCACAATTTTTACAAAATTGGGTTCAGTAAAAAAATACTTATTTAATGCTTACAACAACAGGCGAACTCAATTCATCAGCCTGACTTTTCATCAGATTTTCAAAATTTTCCTGTTCTGCCCACTTTTTATTTTCCAACTCCCAGGCGGCAAAAAAGTAGTGCGTTGCACTTTTGTTGTTATTGATTTTCTGAGTTACAAAGTGTGTTAAACCAACAGGTTGATTCCAACGGCTTCCATTGCTTACCTCTTCGCTCAAAACAGGAGCATCACCAATTCTCACCTTACTATCCGATGGAAATAAAACTCCCATTGCCAGACAGTCATTATTCATCGATTGAATATCGTGGGTTGCAATTGCCTCAAATTGATTGTTTGCTGTAAACGAAAATGGTTTCTTTTCTCTTAAGTAGCTGGTTACAATCCCAACTGCCAATTCCGATTCTTCATCCAATCCGCCTACGGTAACATCACTCTGAAACCAATATTTACCGGCCCAAACAGTTATTTTCTCTTGCGCACTCAGGCTTTTGCCATCCACATTCCATCCGCCGTAATTCAATTCAAAAATAGAACGAACCGGTCCTTTTGTTACCAGTTGAAATTCGAATTTATCGGTTGATCCCAAACGGTATAAAGAATCTTGATGAAACAAGGCCAAACCTCCGGCACCTAAGGATGGACCAACGTGTAAAATATCCATTCCCCAACTGCTTAGTTCATGGTAACTAGTACTTTCTTTGGTTCCGATATTATCCATAATCATTTCAGGCTGAAGCTTTCCGAATAAATCCTTAGCATTTCTGCAGTCGAAATAATCACGAAAACCCATCAAATCGTTTTCCCAACTCACACTTTCGGCCTGATAACTTATTGGAACTCCGGTAAATCCTTTTGGAGAAACTGCATGATCAACACCTTCGAATCCCCCTTCAATGGAACCAACTCCCAAACGCACATTGGTACGTACGGTATATTCAGGAATCTTGTCATACGATACAAAATTCACATTCAATTTTTTCACCTCTTTTGCTTCAAAATCGCAAACCAAAGCCAATTCATCCCATTTTCCATCTCTGTCTAAATCATCAATCTGCGAAGGAATTACAGTTCCTTTTTCATCAGTAACAACCGGGAATTTCTCATTAGGAATTTCTCCTGTTAATTTCTGAACTTCCATCCTGCTAATTACAACAGGTGCATCTTTTCGGGCCTTAGCCGTATTGTTCTTTAATTGAAGAACAGGAGACGAAGTACATGCACTTAAAAAGCTTGCTAAAACGGCAATAACAAAACTATATCTCTTCATTTTACAAAAATTTAGATCTTAAAAAACCTACGAACTGAATGAAAAAAAAGAATAAGAAGAGCATCAATTCACATTACTCTTCCTATTCTTTCACACAACTAACTAATAATCTATATTATCTAACAATTATTTTTCGTTTGATGGTTTGCCGATGGTTGCCAAAATACCACCATCAACATAAACAACATGTCCGTTTACAAAATCGGATGCTTTTGATGCAAGGAATACTGCTGTTCCGCCCAAATCTTCAGGATCTCCCCAACGTGCTGCAGGCGTTCTGTTAATAATGAAATCATTAAAAGGATGACCGTCTTCGCGGATAGCTGCAGTTTGTGATGTTGCAAAATATCCAGGTCCGATTCCATTGGTCTGAATACCATATTTTGCCCACTCAGTAGCCATATTCTTAGTCAACATTTTTAAACCGCCTTTTGCCGATGCATAAGCACAAACGTCGTTACGCCCCAACTCACTCATCATCGAACAAATATTGATGATTTTACCTTCGCGGCGCTCAATCATTTTACGTCCAACATATTTACCCATGATGAAAGGACCAACCAAGTCGATATCAACCACCTTACGGTAATCTTTCACTTCCATATCCTGCATTGGCACACGCATAATGATACCGGCATTGTTTACCAAAATTCCAATTGGTCCAACTTCTGCCTCTATTTTGTCAACACCTGCGATAACTCCGGCCTCATCTGTTACATCGAAAATATAACCTTTACAATCAATGCCTTTTTTTGCGTAATCAGCAATTCCGCGATCCAGATTTTCTTTCGAAATATCATTTACAACAATCTGAGCACCTGCTTCAGCCAATGCTGTAGCGATAGCCATTCCAATACCATGAGTAGCACCGGTTACCAAAGCAACCTTGCCGTCCAACTTAAATAAATCCAAAATCATAACTTATATCTTAATTATATACAACCTGTTTTATACTAACGCAATTCATCCGGCTGACAAATATCCATATCGCCGTAATTCAGGTTTTCGCCGCCCATTCCCCAAATAAATGTGTAGTTACTTGTTCCTGCTGCCGAGTGAATCGACCATGTAGGCGAGAAAACAGCTTCTTCATTTGCCATCCAAATGTGACGGGTTTCTTTAGGATCACCCATAAAGTGACAAATAGCCTGTCCTTTTGGTACTTCAAAATAGAAGTAAGCCTCCATTCTTCTGCTGTGAGTATGTGCCGGCATTGTATTCCAAACACTTCCGGGATGCAACTCGGTCATTCCCATTTGCAGCTGATTTGTTTTAATTGTATCCGAAACAATTAATTTGCGCAATGTTCTGCGGTTCGAATTTTCAGGCTCGCCCAACTCAACCACAATAGCATCTTCGTGTCCGATTTTCACATTTGGAAAAATCTCGTGTGCAGGAGCAGAGTTTAAATAAAAATGAGCAGGAGAAGCCGCATCTGCACTTGCAAAAACAATTTCCTTATTTCCTTTTCCCACATAAAGAGCCTCTTTGTAGTCCAGCTCATAAACTGCACCGTCAACACTTACGCTTCCTTTTCCGCCAACATTCACAATACCCAACTCTCTTCTTTCCAAAAAGTAGTCAGCTTTTAAAGGATCGATCGCTTCCAATGTCAATGCTTCTTTTACTGGAACTGCACCACCTACAATAATTCTATCGTACTGAGAGTAAGTCAAATTAATGCTTCCTTCTTCCATTAAATTCTGAACCAAATACTCATCTCTTAATCGAGTAGTATCGTAACTCTTCGCATCAGCAGGATGAGTTGCATATCTTTCTTCGTATTTCAAACCCATGGTCTTTATTTTATAAATTAGTACAATCTTTTTTGATATTTATTCCAGGCAGGATATTACCTGTCTGCCTCATGCAAAGTAATAAAATGTAATTGATTTGTGCAATCGATTGTCTGTATTTATTTTTTTTAACTAAAAACATCATCGGCACCAAAGCATCAAACCATCAGTAAACATTGATTACCAACACCATTTTAATCAATAAAAAAATAATAAATCAAACTAAATACTGTGCAATCGATTACCCTTTATTGCACTTTTATTACACGAATGTAAAAATAATATGCATCTTTGTATTGGATTACAAGCTACATAACCGGAACATGAAAAAAGAGAGTCACACAACAATACACGATATCGCAAGAGCTTTAAATATATCTGGTTCTACCGTATCCAGAGCTCTCAACGACAATTCCAGAATTAGCGAAAAAACAAAAAAAGCCGTTCGCGACATGGCCAGACAACTGGGCTACCAACCCAATGCCCTGGCATCTAATTTGCGCACCAGTTGCACAAACACCATTGGTGTTATTATTCCCCGAATCAGCAGGTACTTCTTTTCTTCGGCCATTACCGGTATCGAGGAATTGGCCCGAACCAGAGGCTACAATGTTATTATTTGCCAGTCGAACGATCAGGAAGCCAGAGAAGCCGATTGTGTGCAAACTCTTTTTGCCAGCAGGGTTGATGGCGTGATTTCATCGATAGCCATCAACACCGAAAACTTTGAGCATTACAAAACCTTCACCGACAGAAACATCCCTTTGGTGTTTTTCGACCGGGTTTGCGACGAACTGGAAACCAGCCAGGTGGTGGTTGATGACTTTAAAGGCGGCTTTATTGCTGCCGAACACCTGATTTCGAAAGGATGCAAACGAATTGCCCACATTGGCGGTCCGCAGCATTTAAACATTTACATTAACCGTTTGCAGGGATACTTAAAAGCACTGCGCAAGCACAATTTTGAAATTGAAGAAGAACTGATTATTGAAAGTCTGTTAACCCGCGAAGACGGCGAAGCGTGCGCAAAAAAATTGCTGGACTCGCCCAATCGTCCGGATGCCATATTTGCAGCCAACGATATTTCAGCTCTCAGCATTATTCTTTATGCCAAAGAAATAGGACTTCGAATTCCTGAAGATCTGGCTGTTGTTGGATTCAGCAACGAACCTTTCTCCGAGTATGTCAGCCCTTCGCTAACCACCATTGAGCAATCGGGTTTTGATGTTGGCACCAAAGCAACCGAATTACTGCTCGACATTATCACCAACAAAACCGGAAATCATCAGGAAACCATCGTATTGCCGGTAAAACTGATTGAGCGGGAATCGAGCAACCGGTAAAGATTTTCAAGCTTTAAAAAAAGCATCGATACAACTGATTTAAAGCATAAAAAATACCGGAAACAAATGAATGCCTCCGGTACTAACCCCAGATACCAAAATGGTATCCAACCCATAAAACAAAAAAAAACTATTCGCCTGCGCTGATTTCTTCAACAACATCCTTAGCAGACCGCCCTGCACGCTGCAGTAAAAGTGCATTGGTTTCTTCCGATACAATGTTTATTTCTTTCGCCAATTTCGAATAAGCAGCATCTGTATTTAAATCGCACATCACATCTAAATATTTAAAGAAAGTCTCAAACTCATTCCTGATTTCTTTACACATCTCACCACCAATCTCCTCGTTCCGATCCAATTTCGCATTCCCTCTTGCCTCAACCGCTTCGGTAAATTCCTGTTCCGCTTTTTCAAGCTCTTCCAACCATAGCTGTCCAAGCATGTTTTGCAAACACTCGCTTAAAAACGGACTGTTCTTTATTTTTGCAAACAAAGCAACAAGAATAGCCGATTCCTCTAACATCGGGCGACGGGTAATGCCACTGCCATAACTTACTATTTCGTTCAGAATTGCTTTGCCTGCTCCACTAACAACAGGATTTAAACGTTTCGAACAAGCCTCAGCATAAGTTGCAAAGGCAATCATTGCCTGATCTCTCCTGCTGTCGCATTCGGTCACATTTATAGTTAACAACTGCGTGTTCACTTTTTTGCCCGATTCCTCAAGTCTGCCTTTCGATTTCTCGATTCTGCTTTTAAATGGCTCCAAACTAACACTGTCTGTAACAGTATTTGTTATTAAACTGTAAACACGAGCCGTAAAAGTTAGGTATTCCGCTATGCGCATGCGGTAAAACAATGGATACTTAATCATGAAGTAAATATATTACGTTAATATTACAGCTATCTAAATTATCATTTTATCACTCAATAAAAAAGACAATAAGTAAATTTATTTTGTTTTACACACAAAACAACTTAATAATCATGCCAAGCCCACCACCGTAGCCTTACAAAACACCAGTAAAACATAAGCATACACAACTGCCAATTTCTTATTTATACTAAAAATAAACAGTAAAAAACCACCATTTCCCTTTGTGGGTATCCAAATTAAGTCTTAAACGAAGCAGCCCTGCATTGCCTGGAGCCCTGCCGGCACTTTTGCTTTCGTGCCCTGCATTGATGAAAACCCTCACCACACTGCCTTGCTGATATCCCGCACCACTGCCAACCTACCTGGTAAATTTGCTTTTGCCTCCGGCAAACCTGCCAGCCTGCTTCCCGCTTTTACGAACGCCTCCTGCACCACTGCAAGCCTCAATGCCAACATTGCGATGCAGGCTCACACTTGTGCGGGCATCGCTCCAAAAATTGCCGGCAGGGCAAACAGCAGGTTAAGATGCCCACCAAAACAGTACAAACCGGGCTTTTAGTTCGTTAACTATGCCACCCCAATTTTACGAGCAGGGCTTTTACTGAGTGAAGATGGTGCTCGTGAGTGTTTGGTGGGGGCTTTGAATGTATCGAGGAGATTTTCCAATCTATAACGATTATATCCTTTCAGAGGTAAATTGAATGTGCTTGTTTTAATAGAGAAGCTTGTGTGTTTCAAGACAATAAAAACACTTAACAATATTTTGCAACAACATAATAAAGCTTTACATTTGGTTTAACCTTAACCCTAAACTACTATATCATGACTATCCCAATCGAAACAAGTTCCCTTAACTGGAGTGATTTAATTTCCTTATTCGTTGGTATTTGTGCTCTTATCACTGCAATTGTCTCTATACTACTAACCCGAAAAATTTCAAGAAATTCTGTAAAGCCCCTTATTTCAACTATCTCCAGATCTGGCGAAAAGCAATGTGGAATGAAAATGAAAAATTATGGTAATGCACCAGCAGTCATTACTAAAATACAATTCACAAATAAAGCAACCAATTTGGTATTTAATGGATTTCCAAAAGCATTTCCAATTCCTTCAGAATATTGGGAAAACTATATTTATTTCACAGCAGATAAATATTATCTAAGTGCTGGAGAAGAAATCATCTTGGGAATTATTGACAAGCAACATTTAGCTAAAGCACCAAAAAAGAAAAGCTATTTAGATATGAAGAAGGAGTATGACATATTTAAACAAAACGTATCAACCTATATTGAATATGAGGATGTGTATGGTAATAAAATGCCCCCTTATTATAGAGCCAGTATCATTAGTCTAACAAACTAACTTAAGAAAAAAAAATCCGCGAAATGATTTTACATTTCATAAGATTTAGCACTGAAAATAAAGCCTAACAATCCAAAATTGTTAGGCTTTTGTAATTCTTACACCCAATCCATTTTTAAGGATTGTACAAATCGGGATTGAAAAAATTCATGATGGATTGAATCATCTCTATTTTTACGTTTGCCTTTTTATGATCTGGCTGCAGATCGGTAACCCGAATATAGGCGCTTAGAGCTTTTGGCAGCTCGCCCAACTGGTGATGCATTTCGCCTACCTTAAAATGAGCTTCTGCATTGTCTTTATCCAACACCGCAATTTCTTTGTATTTCTCTAAGGCAGAACGAAAATCCCCTTCACTTTCGAACTTTTGCGCGTCTATCTGTATATTTTCAATATCCTTGTTCATGTTTTTTGTTGTTTCGGCAAAGCAATCGGCCTGCCTGTGTTTGTGTGAAGCAAATGTAAGGAAATTTGAATTTGTTTGGATTAATTGTGTGCATCTTATCGGTAAAGAAACAGTTATTTGTAATTTTGCGTCACTAAAACGCTACAAGTATGACAAAACAACACTGGAAACCCGGAACCATGGTTTATCCCCTGCCTGCCGTAATGGTAAGCTGTGGCAGCACACCCGAAAATTACAACATCATCACCATTGCCTGGACAGGAACCATTTGCTCCGATCCGGCCATGTGTTACATATCTGTTCGCAAGAACCGTCACTCCTACAACATCATAAAAGAAAGCGGCGAATTTGTAATCAACCTTACCACAAAAGATTTGGCATTCGCTACCGATTGGTGCGGTGTAAAATCGGGCAAGGATTTCGACAAATTCAAGGAAATGAAACTTACGCCCGGCAAATCGAAAGAAATATCAGCTCCCATTATCGAGGAATCGCCACTGAGCATAGAGTGCAAGGTGACTAAAATAGTTGAATTGGGTTCGCACGATATGTTTATGGCCGAAGTGGTAAACGTTCAAGCCGATGAACGATACATCAACGAAAAAGGGGAATTCTCACTGGCCAAATCAGGACCATTGGTTTACTCGCACGGTCACTACTTCGAATTGGGAGAGCTAATCGGTCGTTTTGGCTACTCGGTAATGAAAAAGAAAACCAAGGAAAAAATTAAAAAGTCGAAAGGGTAGGAAAAATCTGGAAGGGTCTGGAATAGTCCAAAGGTCTTGAAGGGTCTGGAAAAGTCGAAGGTCAAAAGAGAATTGAGACTGCTTACTGATCTCTGCTTTACGATCATCCAAAACACCCCTCTCCCTGTCGGTATCTCCCCTAAAAAGGGAGAAATTCACCAAATTAAGATTTACTGATAACTCTTAACAAACAAAACCGGCCTTTTGAGCCGGTTTTGTTAGTTTATTTTAGGTGCTTACCGAATCCGATCCATCAATCAGCGCACCAATTGGCATTCAGTTCGACGGTGGGCCCCATAGGTGAAAAAGGCGTTAAAAACAGAATTCCATGAGCGAGGTACGAGAGAATATTATTCTGTTTAGACTTTGAACCGTAATGGGTAACAAAGAACTGCAGCCTAGCCCTTTTGGTTCTTTTATGGTGATGATAAAAGAACAGCCCGTCTGGCTTGAAGACAAAAGAGCAAAAGAGAAGTGAAATTTAAAATATGAGACCAAAACACCCCTCTCCCTGTCGGGATCTCCCCTGAAAGGGAGAAATTCACCAAATTAAGATTTACTGATAAGTCTTAACTAATAACCAACAAAAAACCGGCCTTTTGAGCCGGTTTTGTTAGTTTATTTTAGGCGCTCACCGAATCCGATCCATCGAGCGGATTAAAGCTTCATCTTTACCAATTTCGCGTATTGCCAAATAGCTCAACACCAATGCAACCAAGGGAAATGCGTTGATTAAGCTGTAAGTTGGAATGGCATTTAATTCAGTTGCCTGACTGCTTATGCTGTAATAGATCAATCCCATTGCACCAATCATGCAAATCATATTGAACACCGTTAAACGAATCTGCAGCATTCTTTTCTTGAATAAGAAAATAGTAACGAAACTAATTAAGGCAATAATGCTTAACAAGATAGCAACCGGCATGGCATTAAAAACGGCAGGCTCTCCTTCCTGCAAAGCAGGAATTCCACGGTATAAAAATTGGTATACTGCACCCGATACATCTACCAATTCCGCTAAGGGAAAAAAGAACATCACTGCAATTAAAATAAAACTCCCAAACAGGTATAAAGACTGAATTCTTTGTATCATCGTATTTCTATTTTTTTTGTACAAATTTAAACTTAAATACAAAAGCAGCAAACTTTCGTTTACTGCTTTTTACCATCATTACTTACAACTAACTAATCACACTAGTAAAAAAATACTCTTGCCCTGCAGAAATCCCCCTAATCACAAAGCAAATTTTCTATCAGCTTTTGCAGCAAGTTACATCTGCAAAATTTAAGCAGGCTATTAACCTTTTCGTTTTAACGACATATAGTCGATATAATAAATCACTTTAACAGACAGACTGTTAAACTGCGTTGCATCAAATGTATTCTTCAGATTATTCACAAAACGATGAGCAATTTTATCATCTTCGCTAAATATTGTGTTCTTCCAGACTACTGCTAATTCACTTCCCGGAGCAAATCTCCACGAGTACACCATGTCAATAGTAAAGTTGTTAAAATTGATGTCGTTGTTCTCATTGTAATCTGTGGAATTTAAGCCTCCATCCGATCGCAAAGTATAAAAACTGTTGTATTCCGCTTTTGCCCAATAATGCCTTACCTTCATGCTTAACGAGCTTTTATTGTTGAAAATAAAACTTCCGGTGAGCTTATTCTCCAAATAAGAATTAGTTCTGTCTCCGATATAAACTGTTGTTTTGCCATTAATTTCTTCATCATCAACATAACCCAAATCATTCAAATTCCTTCCCCACTCCAACTGATAACTCATCACAAAACGATCACTAAAACGATAGCGTGGTTCAATCTCAAATTCAAACACCTGTAAATTATCGTTTGACAATCTTTTGCCGTACTCACCCCGAACATCAATGGCAAATGCCTTCCTGTAATCCGATGAAATCCATGCTCCTGCAAATGCCGACGATCCTTTTCGCAACTTTAATCCATCAACTCTTGGTTCATCCCAGTCGTACTGATGCAATGGCCGGAAGTTACCATAAATGCCCACATCGGTATAACTTTTAAATTTCACATGTGCATCATAAAAAATAGTAAAGCGCGAAAACCTTGCAGGTGCATATCTTGCCTCATGATTAAATTGTAAATTCCAATTTCGTGCCAGAATACTGCCTTTCGGTTCTGAATTATTATAATAAAAACCCAGATTATTATTGATTAGATTGTTTCGGCTTAAATACCCCATATCGTTAGGATTGTATTTATCCGAAATCATTCTGTGGTAAAAATCCCAGGTAAATTTCCCCTTAATTCTACCAAACTCCAGCTCATGATAATGACCGATTTCATCCGATTCCCCTTTGCCGAACCGTGCAGAAACAATCCCCGTGCCCTTTAAACAATACGAGCGTTCTTTATTCCGGAATTCAAACTCGGTACCGCTTACATTCGCCACATAATCCAACTCAGGCATGTACACATTTGTATTAAACAAACTGACATACGACTCATTTTTTAAACTCTGATCGAACACCAACATATTGTAATTCGAAAATGGCTGCGTTTTAACCTTTCTGCTATCTCCTGTAAGGGTATCGGTAACTTCGGCATAGGTATTTTTAGTCATCGCATTAAAAACACCAATTCCCAATCCCTTTGCATTGCGGCCCGAAATTTTTGTTGCATTAATAATTTTTGCCTCAATAGGATTTTCTGTGATGTCCTCATTCTCATTTAGCTGCTCTTCTACATCATCCATATAAACAGGACGACCACCAATTCTGCGGGAATAGAAAATCTCTCCCCGGTCAAACAACTCCGTGGCCTCGGTAAAGAACTGTCTGTTCTCATCAAATTTAACCTCAAAGGGTGATAAATTCAGAATTTCATCATCCGACTGCACCTGTCCAAAATCAGGAATCAGCATCATATCCAAGGTGTAACTTTCGTTGATTCCATATTTTAAATCCATTCCTCCCCGGTAGTTCACATCAACCGCCGATTTATCGGAAGATTTGTCGAAATAGGTAGAAAAATAAGGTGTAAATGACAGGCGAACAGGAGGATGTACATTCTCAATTCCTTTCATAACGCCACTCTGACTTACCCAGCCATCTTCTTCTTTATCAATAAAATTCCATGTAACTTTTTCACGTACACTCTGAATGTTTCGAACAATATTTATTCCCCACTCCTGAATTTCTTTTGCCGGAAAGCGCAATGCGGAGTAAGGTATTTCCATTTCGGTACTCCAGCCTTTTTCATTAATAATGACAGCACTATTCCAAACAGCATTCCAGCTTGAATCTTCGTTCCCCTTAACAACTTTGGCGTCCCACTGCACTCCTGCCGGAGTTACAATAAATTCAAAAGCATCCAATCCAGTATTAAAAGGGTCAATTACCAAAGATAAGAAGTCAGTATTATTCAGATCATCCCGCTTACTTAATTCTTTAAGAATCCCAGCAGGATTATTATCATACATCATCACACCAACAATAATGGAATGATCCGTATAGACAATTTTCACCTCTGTTTTAAAATTGGAAGGCTCTCCATTCGAAGGCTCATACTGAATAAAATTGCCTGCAACCGGAATACCTTTCCAAACTTCATCAGTAAGATTTCCATCAATCACAGGTTTAGTTGTAACTCGAACAGCAGTAAGTTCTTTTTTGGGTGCTAAGCCGTGTGCGGGCAAAGCGAATACGATTGTAATCTGGCAAACCAGTAACAGCACTCTCTTCATGGTGGTAATAAACATATAGGGGTTTAGCAAAAAAAAATGTGGTTAACTCTCCACCCTACTATCACATTCTATGCCAACAACACAACATCAGCTAATCTACAGACATTTAGTGTTTTTCGAACAAGAATAAACTGAACGTTTACGAAACAATGCTGTTCGCATACGGACAAAAAAAACCGCTTGATTGCTCAAGCGGTTTTATATTTTAGTGAAAAATCTTAATTATTTCCAAGAATTAATGGCATTCCATCTTTTCCGCTTCCAATTACTACCACTTTAGCATTTGGAGATTCAGAAAGTTTAATGGTAGCTTCTATACCACGCATTTTCAAAAGGGCATCAGTTAAACTGCTGTTGATAATCTTATTGGCAACAGCTTCACCATCTGCTGCGATACGTTTTCTTTCCGCCTCACTTTTTTCTTTATCCAATCTAAACTGATAGGCTAAAGCCTCTTGCTCCTGCTGCAATTTGCTTTCAATAGCTGTTTTAATTTTTGCCGGAAGATTTATGGAACGAATCAACAAGGCCTTCATTTGAATGTTATTCTTATGCAGAATTAATGAAGTTTCCTGAATAATTGCATCTTCCACCTCTTTTCTTCTTGTGGAATAAATTTCTTCCGCATTGTACCTTCCTGCAACCTGTCTAACCGAAGAACGAACCTCAGGTATTACAAGTTGATTAATATAGTCCTTACCAAAGACTTCATGCAAATATCCAATTTTATCGTACTCCGGATTAAATCGAACAGATACATCAATATTCAGCGACAAACCACTTTTATCCAAAACATCCATGGTTTCTTCACTTTTCTGTTCACGAACCACATAAACATTCATTTTATTCCAAGGAGCAATAATATGGAAACCTGGCTGAGCAACATGCTCTTTATCTAATCCTCCCGAAAATTTACGGAAAATAACTCCTCGTTCACCCGGTTGCAATGTAACAAACATACTTGATCCTGATAAGATCAGGATTACGGCCAATATACCTAGAACAATTAAAAAATAAGGTTGCTTCTTCATGATTTTGTATTTCAATTATATTTCTAATTCCTGTTAAATGTACTACAATTATGTCATATTTAGAAGAATATTGCAAGTGTAATTTTGAAAATCACATCTCTTATCAAAAGAAACTATTTAGTTAGTTTGCAGATTGATTTTTTTTACATATTTTCGGCTCTTTACTCTTGTAAATTTTAAAAATCATGGAAAAAATAAAATCATCAGAATTAATAATAAATCCTGACGGAAGTGTTTTTCACTTACACCTTAAACCGGAACATCTTGCTGACACAGTAATTCTCGTTGGAGATCCCGGACGCGTAGAGTTAGTTGCAAGTTATTTTGACAGTGTGGAATGTACGATATCAAACCGCGAGTTTGTAACAAAAACCGGAAGCTATAAAGGAAAAAGGTTTTCTGTTCTTTCAACAGGAATTGGTACCGACAACATAGATATCGTAGTGAACGAATTAGATGCTTTGGTAAACATCGATTTGGAAACACGAACACCTAAAAAAGAACATTCCACTTTAAATTTGGTTAGAATTGGAACTTCCGGAGCTTTACAGGGAAATATTCCTGTTGATTCCTTTCTGCTGTCAAACAAATCGATAGGTTTTGACGGGATGCTGAATTTTTATGCCGACAGAGATTCCGTATCCGAATTGGATTTCGAAGATGCATTTAAAAAGTTTGTAAATTGGGATCAAAAACTAGCTTCTCCCTATGTTGTTCCTGCCTCAAAAAGTCTGTTGGACATTCTAGATGGCGACGACATGACAAGAGGTGTTACTATCTCAGCAAATGGATTTTACGGACCTCAAGGCAGAGTTCTTCGCCTTCAGACTTTGGATCCTGATTTGAATGATAAAATCGAAAAATTCGAATACAAAGGAGAGAAGATCACCAATTACGAAATGGAAAGTTCTGCAATATTCGGGCTTTCTGCAATGTTAGGACATGAGTCGGTTGCCGTTTGTGCAATAATTGCGAATAGAATTACTAAGGATGCCAGTAAAGATTATCATCCAACGATAAAAAAACTAATTCAAACCGTTTTAGATCGACTAAGTAAATAGCTTTTACTCTTACTATCAAAGATTTAACCCGCAGGATTGCTTTTCCTTGCGGGTTTTACTATATTTAGTGAGGACAAAACCTGTTATCATGAATAAGAATAAGTTAGAAGCTCTATTATCCTTACTAGACGATCCAGACAAAGAAATTCATAAAAGTGTCGAAAAAGAACTGATGGAGTTACCGGTTAGTACGATCCCACAACTGGAAGATTTCTGGCTGGAATCTAAGAATCCTATCTTTCAGGAAAGACTGGAAATGGTAATCAACAAAATTCAGTTTAAGACCGTTAAGAAAGAGCTTATTGAATGGAGTTCCAATAAAAACCCGAATTTAATAGATGGCGCTATTCTGGTAAATAAGAGCTACAATCCAAATCTGTTAATAGATCCTATCCGAAAAAGTATCCAGAAAATAAAAGATGATGTAAGCTTAGAAATAAACGATAATCTTACCGCACTGGAAAAAATTAAGATTCTAAATCATTTTTTCTACAATATATATAACTATCAGGCTCTCTCTCCAAATCAACCCACAAACTGGGATGGTGATATCAGTACAGTATTATCACAAAAGCATGGTAATTATATAATAATTGCAATTATTTATGCCGGTATTGCTCAGGAACTAAACATTCCCGTATATGGAATAAATCTTCCGGGCAGTGTTTTTCTTTGTTATAATAATGAATCATCTGCCAAATCAAATATAGAAAACACCAATTCAATTCTTTTTTACATCAATCCTATTGATAAAGGAACTGTCTTTGGACAGAAGGATCTACAATATATTATTAAAAGCAAAAACATTGCAAACAGAGCCCAATTCTATAAATTGGCATCCAACACAAGTATGATTAAAAGATTGGTTCAACATGAAATTAATGTGTACAAAAAACTGAACCTAAATAGTTTTATACCCAATTTTAAAGAATTATTTCGCTCCATATAAAAAAAGCCCGTTTCATTACGAAACGGGCTTTTCACTATTTTATACTTTATTACTTCGCGTAATTAATCGCTCTCGTTTCTCTAATTACTGTAATCTTCACCTGACCCGGATAGGTCATTTCGTCCTGAATTTTTTGGGCAATATCCAAAGACAATGTTTCAGCTTCTTTGTCAGAAACTTTATCGCTGCCAACAATTACTCTCAATTCTCTACCTGCCTGAATAGCATATGTTTTAAGCACGCCAGGATGCGACAATGCCAAATTCTCAAGATCCTTCAATCTCTTGATATATGACTCTACAATTTCCCTTCTTGCTCCAGGACGTGCACCTGAAATAGCATCACAAGCCTGAATAATCGGAGAAATCATTGATGTCATTTCAATTTCGTCGTGGTGAGCACCGATTGCATTACAGATATCCGGCTTCTCTTTGTACTTTTCGGCCAATTTCATACCCAAAATTGCATGCGGCAATTCAGGCTCTTCATCCGGTACCTTTCCAATATCATGCAACAGACCGGCACGTTTTGCTCTTTTTGCATTCAATCCAAGCTCAGTTGCCATGATTGCACAAAGATTAGCTGTTTCTCTGGAATGTTGTAATAAATTTTGTCCGTAAGACGAACGATACTTCATTTTACCAACCAAACGAATCAATTCTGGATGCAATCCATGGACACCCAAGTCAATTGCAGTACGTTTTCCAGTCTCAATAATTTCTTCTTCAATCTGCTTGCGCACCTTATTAACAACCTCTTCAATTCTTGCCGGGTGAATACGTCCATCAGTAACTAATTGATGCAGTGCCAATCTGGCAATTTCCCGTCGTACAGGATCAAAACCAGAAAGAACAATAGCTTCAGGAGTATCATCTACAATTATTTCAATACCTGTAGCCGCTTCCAAGGCACGAATGTTCCGTCCTTCCCGACCAATAATTCTACCTTTTATTTCATCTGATTCGATATGGAAAATTGTAACTGAATTTTCAATCGCAGTTTCAGTAGCTACCCGCTGAATCGTTTTCACAACCACTTTCTTAGCTTCCATATTAGCAGTCATCTTGGCCTCTTCCATGATTTCGTTCACGTAAGACATGGCTTCGGTTTTCGCTACATCGCGCATAGAATCGATCAACTGAGTTTTAGCCTCTTCGCCGGACAAGCCGGAAATCTTTTCCAACTGCTCGATTTGCTGCTTTTTAGCCTTCTCCAACTCATCGGATTTTCTTTCTACCAAATCAATTTGAACGGTCAAATTCTCTCGAACGATATCAACCTCTTTCTTCTTGCGTTGAAATTCATCTATCCGTTGATTTAAAGCATTTTCCCTTTGTTTGTATTTCGTCTCAGCCGCAAGTAATTTATTATTTCTTGAGTTGATTTGTTTCTCATGCTCTGTTTTCAATTGGAAAAATTTCTCTTTTGCCTGAAGAATCTTATCTTTTTTGATCACTTCTGCTTCCGATTGCGCATCCCTGATTATTGAGCTGCTCCTGGCTTTAAGAGTCTTTTGCAAAACAAAGTAAGAAACGATGCCACCACCAACAAAAGCAATGGACCCTATTATTATTTCAATCATATCATAGAATATTAAGTCAGTATTATTATATATATAAAATGCAACCCGCACTATCACTCAGGCTTACAACAATAACGTTCAATAGTCCTTTCCTGTCTCACCATAAGATACAAGAAAAATGACTACAAAACATTAAAATTGCGATCAGCTTAAGAAATAATGCGGGTTACAACTTTCCTACCAAGAATGTAAACTACTCTTTATCTAAAAATTCTCTTAACTCCTGTTCCATTGCCTTGACCTCTTCAAGAACCGGGGAAACATCAGTTTTATTTTCAGCTTCAATAACCTTAATTACGTACTGTAACGAAGCCATTGCTAAAAAATCCTGAGTATCTTTATCTTTATATCGTTGTTTGTATTGCAATACTTTTTCATTAATCATTTTTGCAGCTTTCCGGATAACCTCTTCCTGATTACGATCTATCTTCAAAGGATAAAACCGATCCGCTACATTAACTCTTATTGAAAGTTTTTCGTCCATAAACAAATTCTACCTGTTTAAAAGAGCAATACATTTATCAATCTCCCGCACAATTCGGTTAATTTTAACCTTAGCTTCCTGCGAATCACCGCTATTCGCAGTAAATGTTTTGGCTAACTTTAATGTATTGTATTGATGGTCGAGTTCTTCCCTTTCCCTTTTCAGGATTTCAACCTTTTCCATAAGCTCCAGTTTCTCATGAATTAAAGATTCTTTCTCCTGTTTAGATTTCCGGTACAACAAAATAAGTTCCGAAATTTGTCCTTTTAAACTATTCAGTACTTCGTTTGGCTCTTGATCCATCATTAAAATTTTTCTTTTACAAAATTAACATTGCTGAGAAGATTATCAAATATATTAGTTTGTATTTTGTAAATCATTTCAGAAAAAACAGGTTTTTTTGTAGTTTTGATAATCCTTTCACAAAACCAGCATTTATAATATGAAGATAACCAGAACATACACTATTTTCACACTATTGTCACTACTATTTTTATTTTCTAAACAAATATACTCCCAGAGTATAATATTCCCTCAAAATTATTTTCGTTCACCCGTTGATTTTGACATAACATTATCAGGTAACTTTGCAGAACTCCGTAACAATCACTTTCATTCCGGTATCGATATCAGAACATTTACAACTGGTAAAAAAGTATATGCGGTTGCTGATGGTTTCGTGAGCAGAATCAAAATATCTTCAGGAGGTTATGGAAAAGCAATTTATATCGATCATCCAAATGGTTACACCTCTGTTTTCGCGCATCTCGATCATTTCAACAAGGATATTGAAGAATTTGTCAAGTCATATCAGTATCAAAACAACACTTTCGAATTTGATTTAAATCTCAAGAATAATGAAATACAGATTAAAAAAGGTACTGTAATTGCATTTTCAGGAAATACAGGTTCTTCTGCCGGTCCGCATTTGCATTTCGAAATAAGAGATACGAAATCTGAACATCCGCTTAATCCGTTACTTTTTGGTTTCAAAATAAAGGATACTACTCCTCCAAAAATATTCAATTTTTATGCATACCCTCTCGATTCTGCAAGCAATGTAAATGGTTTAAACAGCAGACAAAGTTTTCCGGTTACTTTTTACAACAATGCATACCATTTAAAAGGCGATCCGAAATTAAAATTATTAGGAAATATTGGTTTTGCTCTTGAAACAAATGACTATATGGATAATACATGGGGAAAGTGCGGCATTTTCGACATGAAAATGAAAATAAATGACACATTAATCTCAAGTTATTCTTTTGAAGAGTTTTCTTTTGACGAATCAACCTATATCAACAGTCACCTTGATTACGAATTAAATGTATCCCATAATAAACGCATTCATAAAACTTTTAAAGAGCCAAATAATCAACTTAGCATTTATTCGAAGATGAAAAACAATGGGGTCTTTCAATTTAAAAAGAGCACTGGTTACAAAATTGACTTTTTCGTTTCCGATGCAAATCTAAATAAAAGCAGTCTTCGGGTTTACGCAGCAGGAAACGAAATTGAAAAGATTTTTCCGAAAGGTAATTTTGATGTGCTAATGAACTATGAAAAAGAGAACACTTTCAAAAAAGAAAATATAGAATTGAAATTTCCTAAGAATAGCTTCTATTCAAACATTCCGTTTACCTATTCATGCGAACAGGATTCAAACTATCTTTCGGATATTCATTACATCTGCAATGAAAACATTCCTGTACACAATTATTGCACGATATCAATAAAGCCAAAATCAATTCCTAAAGGAAAATCCGATAAGCTTCTTGTAGTCCGAATAGATGCAAAAGGAGAAATAATCAACGAAGGGGGAATTTATTTCGATTCCTCAGTAAAAACGAAATCGAGATATTTTGGAAAATTTGCTGTGAGCGCAGACACCATTTCTCCCACGATTAAACCAATTACCAATTTTCACCTTAAATCCCTTAAGGGACAAAAGTCAATCAGATTTACTATCAAAGATGAGCTTTCAGGGATAAAATCATACGAAGGATCAATTGATGGTAAATGGGTGCTATTTGAATATGACGCTAAAAATGATCTTTTATTTTATGTTTTTGATCGCAAAAGATTAGCTCCGAATAAAAACCATCAATTACAAATAAAGGTGACAGATCAAGTTCAAAACCAGAAAATATTCACAAGTAATTTCATCTGGTAGTTCAATTTATATATTCCATAAAGCTTCAGTTTATAACATATCCATTTCAAACACGATCAAAAGACCGATAAATCAGGACTTTTATCATTTTTATCTACTGATTTTTTTCTATTTTTGTACGACCGAAAACGGTTTAATTCAGTATTGAATACATTTAAAATAGTTAAACATGAAAAAGATTTTTGTAGTTGCTGCTCTTCTAATGTTGGTGTCTGCTTTTTCAACTCCAAGTGCCAGAGCATGTACTAATTACCTAATAACCCGTGGTGCTTCCACTGATGGTTCTAATATGATTACCTATGCAGCGGATTCGCATGTATTATACGGAGAACTATATTTTCGTCCGGCGGCAGATTGGCCGGAAGGAACAATGATTGATGTTTACGAATGGGATACAGGAAAATTACTTGGTAAAATTCCACAAATTCCTCATACATATTCTGTAGTTGGTAACATGAACGAATTTCAGGTGGCTATTGGAGAAACTACTTACGGAGGTCGCTCAGAATTAGGATCTCAAGAGGGAGCTGTAATTGATTACGGAAGTCTTATCTACCTGTCTCTTCAGAGATCAAAAAGCGCACGTGAAGCGATTAAAGTAATGACTGAGTTGGTTGAAACCTACGGATATTACAGTTCAGGAGAGTCTTTCTCAATTTCTGATGCTAACGAAGTTTGGATTTTAGAGTTGATTGGTAAAGGTAATGGCGAAAAAGGTGCAGTTTGGGTAGCTCGTATGATTCCTGACGGATATGTTAGTGGTCACGCTAATCAAGCAAGAATCACTACTTTCCCATTAGAAGGTAAAACGTCTATCTCTTCTGATAAAATGGATAAAATTTTCAATCCTGAAGTTCAAAATATTTATGCAAAAGATGTTATTTCATTTGCAAAAGAAAAAGGATACTATCCTAAAGAAGGAAAAAATAAAGATTTTAGTTTTTCTGACACCTATGCTCCTGTTGATTTTGGCGGTGCCAGATTTTGTGAAATTAGAGTATGGTCTTTCTTTAACGATGTAAAAGAAGGAATGGATCAATATTTTGACTACTGCAAAGGTAAGATTGAACACGACGATAAAGGTTATGCTACCAACAGAATGCCTTTATGGATTAAACCGGATCACAAAATCAATGTACTTGAAGTAATGGATTTCATGAGAAATCATTTAGAAGGTACAGATTTAGATATGTCAAAAGATATGGGTGCAGGTCCTTACGGAAATCCATACAGATGGAGACCTTTAACCTGGAAGGTAGATGGTGTAACCTATTGTAATGAACGTGCGACTGCTACTCAACAAACAGGTTTCTCATTTGTTGCTCAAAGCAGAAACTGGTTACCTGATGCCGTTGGTGGAATTAACTGGTTTGGTGTTGATGATGCATCTTCATCAGTTTATTTCCCGGTATATTGCGGAATTACAAGGGTTCCAGCAACATTTGCCGTTGGAAATGGAAAAATAATGGATTTCACAAGTAAATCTGCATTTTGGATATTCAATCAGGTTAGTAATTTTGCCTATACCCGATACAATGTAATACATCCCGAAATTGCAGCTAAACAAAAGGCTTTAGAAACTAAATACCTTGCTTTCACCAATATCATTGATCTTGCTGCTGAAGGAATGTTTAAGAAGAACAAAGCAACAGCCATTGAATTTTTAACAGATTTCTCTTGTAACCAAGGAAATAATCTTGTTGCAGAATGGAAAGATTTTTATGGCTATCTTTTTGCTAAATTTATGGATGGAAACATCAAAGAAAAAGATGGAGACAATCAAAATCCAAAAGTTAATCAACCTGGTTACAGTGAAGAGTTTTACAAGACAATTGTAAAAACAACTGGTGACAAGCTTAAAGTTGTTGGTAATGCTCATTAGTATCAACAAATAAATACAAAAAAAGGAACCTTTTCGGTTCCTTTTTTTTGTGCCAGAACAGCTATTTAAAATCTATTATAACTATACAAATTCAATCTGTGTTTGATTTCTTTTATGAATCATGAATCATGAAGAAAAAATAACTTTATTAGGATGTTTTTATAGATTTTTTTATTAATTTCGCGTCGAATTCGTGCGTAATCTCTGACATGGTAATAGATGAATATGTTTACATTGCGTTCGTGAACTTTAACAAATTAAGACAATGGATTTAATTAAAATTGCAGAAGAAGCTTTCGCTACAGGTGTTCAAAATCCTGAATTCAAAGCAGGGGATACTATTAGTGTTTCTTACAAAATTAAAGAAGGAAACAAAGAAAGAATCCAGGTTTTTAGAGGTGTTGTTATTCAGCTTAAAGGTACTGGCACAACTAAAACTTTTACAATCAGAAAAATGTCTGGTAACGTAGGTGTTGAAAGAATTATTCCACTTTGTTCTCCATTCATCGATAAAATTGAAGTGAACAAAAGAGGTCGTGTTAGAAGAGCAAGAATTTTCTATCTACGTGCACTTACAGGTAAAAAAGCAAGAATCAAAGAAAGAAGATTCTAATTTACCTCTTTCCAAGAAATATAAAAGCTTTCCAAAATTGGAAAGCTTTTTTTATTTCGTTATGCTTTAAAAATCAAACTCTATTTAAATTTTAACAATCTAAGGATTGTACAAATCAGGCATCTCTCCATTAGAGATAATCTTTTCCCGGTTACTTCCATCCGTATCCATGATCCAAATATTCTTTTTGCCTTCATTATCATTGGCCACATTCATAAAAATGATTTTACCCCCTGTTTCGGTATACCTGGCCTGCAGATCATTGGTTCCTGCTGGTTTATCATCACCAGAAAGATCTGTCCAATTTGTTCCATCAATATTTACAGAATAAATTTTCGCATTTAGCTGTCTGCCATTATCGTCCTGAAATAGTGAATCCAAAGAAAAAATCACCTTTGTTCCATCAGGCGAAAAGTGAGGACTAGAAATAGTTCCTTCCAGATTTCCCAACAATAAAAATAAATTCGATCCATCAGGATCCATTAAATAAATTTCATTATCGTAGGGCTTCTCTCCTTGCGTAAGTACAGCAATTTTTTCTTGTGACACATTATTGAAATGAGCACTCCAATCACATGATTTAAAATGACGATTCACAGGAGCATTGGCAATTTTAGTTTCCCCGGTTCCATTATAATTTATAGTATAAAGATCGCCGTAATGACCATAAAGAATTTGATCCCCCTCCGGAGACCAAACAAAACCACTTCCACTATTATTATAGCTTACTAAAGACTTGTCGTTAGTCACCTTTACAACATTCTCACCTTTAGTATCCATTGTATAAATATGGTATTCACCGGATTTATTCGAGGCATATGCGATTAATTCTTCATTTGGTGAAATTCTAGGTGAAACTTCACTTCCCCCATCTTTGGTTAATCGAACCAAATGATTTTCTGCTAAATCCCACGAGTAAATATCTCTGGATCCTAGAGTATCTTTCACAAATAAATACCCATTCTTAGGGAAGTTTTCTGTTGTAAATCGCCATTTCTTCCCTTCAACTTCATCCAACTGTTTATTTCTAGCGACAATTTGCCATTCATAAGTTTGTTCAAATTTAAGATTTTGAACAGTAAAAGTTGTATCCAAGATATTTGAAGCAACTTTTGTACCATTCTCATCACTTGCACCTTCAAAAATAATAACATCAAAACGTAACGTATCCCCCTTTTCCGTTTCCCCATTCCTCCAAACTAGATTTACTTTATTTGGAAGTCTAGTTGCATCCTTCTGTATATCTAATGGTGAAACATATGTTATATCATCAGGAATCGTTGAATCAAGAGGAGCAATTCCCATAACCACCTGCATAACCAATTCTTTTCCTTCCTGAACCTTAACGGGTGTACTTACGGCAGTATAACCTTCTTTTTTAGCATTGACAGTTACATCACCAACATTAACCTCACTCAAACTGAAAGATCCATCTGAGTTAGTTGTCACTGATGTAGTTCCAGGATTAGTTGTAATAGTAACTCCTTCCATTGGCAAACTCCCTGCTTCTTCAGAAGTTTTAACAGTACCACTTATCGAACCAAATAATTCCGGATCAACAGTACTTTCATTGCAAGAAAAAATAATTAAAGGCAGACATAGCAAAATAAAATGCCTGAAGAGTAGGTAGAATTGTCGCATATATATTGTCAATTTTATTTTTTTTAAATTAATAATTATCTCCTTGTAAAACAACCGAATCTTGAGCAACAATCAGATTATCCTGATAAATTAATAATTTAGCTGTTAACTTATCAGCTTTGCTAAGATTTATTCTTGATTCAGAAAGAGAAGAAATGCTCTTGTCTAAAATGGTAAAGATTCCTTTCTGGATGGTTTTGGTGTCTCCTGCATGCCCTTTTTTTGTCACCTCAAAAATATATTTTAATGTTACAGAATTATACCCAACATTTTGAACATTTGCCTTTAACAAGCAGCTATGAACCTCTCTTTCCATTACAATCAAGGCTTTAACTGGCAATTGTCCCATACCCCCTACAGTATTTAAAACAAAGCACATAACAACCGAAACAGTGAGTCTTGCATACATTCCTAATTAGCTTTGATATTGTAAATCTAAATTTATTTAATATTTAGCAACGAACCAATACGGAGTCCGTTAAATTACTATAATAACTTCAAAAAAAAGTACCTATTCCCTAAATTATCTTAAAAAAAAGGGATGCCCGTAGAAGGACATCCCATCAAATTAAACCTGCTCTGTATTCACAAACCACTTTTTATTATTACATTCATACCAGTTCCAACCTGATTTACGATCATTCCGCTATTTGCCAATCCTGAATCAATCTCTAATTGGTTGTCATTACCAGACTGAGTAATTTCAAAGCTCTTATTATTCCCAATAACTTCTTGTTGCAATGAATTGTTATCACCATATTGATGAATGCTAGTGGAAATGTTTTTCCCTTGAAGTAAGGATTCAACAAGGTTTCTATCACCTGATTGTAATATTTCCAAGAGACTAGATTCTCCTTTTTGTATTGCCTTAATCAAGTTCTCCATTCCTACTTGCTGAATAATGACCAACTGTTTCTGACTAAATTGATGAAGTATCAATTCGTTCTCATTTCCTGATTGGATTGCCAAAACTTTGGTTTCAGCATTTATAGCATCAACAGCACTGGAATTTAATTGGTTTAGAATCTGATCTTCAACATTATAATTTTGTCCTACAAGATTAACGAAGCAAAATACGAACAGAGCAAACCATATATATTTTCGAATAATTACAGACATAGAAAGGTTTGTGAAAACTATTAGAGGAAAAAAATCCCGCCGAAGCGGGAATTTTTTTCTATTATATATTTTGTAATTATGGAGTTACAAAGATAGTTCCTGCATTTCCTTGCTGAGTTACAGCGAAGTTATCATTACCATCCTGAATAACTAAACCAAAATGACTATTACCAACCTGCTCAAGGAATGAAGTATTATCATCACCAAACTGATAGGTTAAACCTGTGTTATCATCACCAGTTTGAATGATTGTTGCACTATTTCTAGCTCCGTCAATCTGACCGATTACTGCAACGTTACGATCACCTTCCTGAAGGATATCTGCTAAACTTTCTTCCTGATCAACCTGGAAAACCCATCCGCGGTTATTATCACCTCTTTGCTCAACAGCTGCGTCAGAACCAGATCCGCCAAATTGTCCAACAAATGCGAAGTTATGCTCACCTTTTTGAAATACATCAGCACTATTCATTGTTCCACCAATTTGGTCAACGATCGCAGTATTACCATGATCTTTCTGAACAACTTTTGCTTTATTCATAGTACCCCACAATTGAGAAACATAAGCTGTTTGATGATCACCAAATTGCTTCACTGTAGCTTTGTCTTTATTACCAAACTTCTGAGTTACATCAGCAAAGTTTCTGTAACCATCCTGCAATACATTTACTTTACCTTTAGACTCACCAATCTGCTCAACAAATGCCCAGTTACGTGCACCCATTTGAGTTGTTTTAGCGTCATTATGATCGCCGCCAATTTGAACAGTTCTTGCGCCATTAGCCCAACCGTTCTGATCTATAGAAGCCTCATTGTCAACTCCACCTCTTTGGAAAGTTGAAGCCTGGTTAAAATAACCATTCTGATGAATCATAGCATTATTGGAATAACCACCTAATTGTGTAGTGTTAGCACGATTAAATGCTCTCAACTGAGTGATAGCGGCATTATTGAAACGACCACCTAATTGTAGAGTAGAAGCTAAATTACGATATCCCCACTGATTAATGTAGGCAGAATTGAAAGCTCCGCCTCTTTGCATTGTACTTGCTCTATTTGCTCTACCTACCTGTAAAATTTCGGCAGTTGCCATATAAGTGTACATTTGAGAAATAGATGCAGAATTATACATACCAAATTGACTTACCATAGCACTACTGTGAGCACCCATTTGATATACATCACTGTTATTAAATGCACCCCATTGAAGCACACTTGCAGTATTTGCATGATTCCCTTGCAAAACAGAAGAATAGTTTGCTAATCCCAATTGAGTTACACCTGCCGAATTTAAAAATCCATACTGCAAAACATTAGACATATTGAAAAGACCGTACTGACTTACAGCAGCAGAATTCAACATTCCCATTTGCATAATTCCTGACATGTTACCAAGTCCCATTTGATCAACAACAGCAGAATTAAAAAAACCTACCTGATCAACGTAAGAACCATTAAAAGCACCATCCTGAGTTACATCAGCACTGTTTCCAACAAGAAACTGATCGATGCTTGAGTAATTAGCAAGCCCTGTTTGATCAACAGTTGCACCATTCCATAGTCCAAGCTGATCCACATCACTGCTATTAAACCAGCCAACCTGAGTTACGCCAGCAGTGTTCAGCCAACCTGTTTGGTTGACATTCGAATTGTTTACCTGTGCAAATGCAGAAGATACTGCAAAAACAACAGCTACAAATAAAAATAAAAATTTTTTCATGGTTGAATTTTTTAAAGGTTTAAAGTGAATTAATTTTAAAAATCAATTTTAAAGGTTTAAGAGCTCTGACTGATCTAATTATGCACTTATAGCATCCTTCGATCTTTTTATCTAAATTAAGCAAAAGCCTTTCCAACCACTTATGTTTTTACACAAACGTCATTGATTTAGTGATTAAACCAAGTCTCTTTTATGCTAATCTTTATTCATTCTAAAAAAGAATAAGAAAACTTAAACAAAAGTTTAAGGAGTCTTAAATGCATGAAATTAAAAAACCGTCAAAATCGAATAAAAATCCAATTTTGACGGTCTTAAATACTATAATCAATAAATATTCTGACTACTAATTAGAAACCATTATATTGACTAACAGTGGCTGAATTTCCATTCCCATATTGAGAAACAAATGAAGAGTGACCATTACCATTTTGGTAAACATTTACGAAATTGTTACTTCCCACTTGTTCTGTATAAGATACATTTTCAGCACCAACCTGAGTTGTAAAAGCTACATTATTTTCACCATACGCCTGAATAGAAACAGCTTCGTTGTCATCACCATACTGCTGAATTAAAGCATAACTGTTATCCACTTCATATTGGCCAATTCCTGCTGCGTTACCATTCCCAACCTGAATAATACCAGCAAAAGTATTACCTGTTGCAAATTGTTCAATATATGCATAGTTTTCGTTACCTATTTGGGCAACACCTGCATAACTTCCTGAGTTTTCTACCTGAAGAATTTCAGCCTCATTGAATTTACCATCCTGTCCAATATATGCATTATTAAATGAACCGTCAATCTGAGTAATTACCGCATCATTTCCTTTTCCATACTGCTCAACTTCAGCGGCATTTAACCAACCATCCAATTGATATACAGAAGCTTCATTCATTCTACCTCTTTGTGTTACTACAGCGGCATTAAACAAACCTCCATCCTGAAGTATTTCAGCATTATTTCTTCTTCCTTTCTGAGAAATCAGACCTTTATTAAAAGCTCCGTCAATCTGTGTAACAGCAGCTTCATTTCCACGTCCTCTTTGATTAATGGCTGCAGAGTTAAAAGCACCACCATCTTGCTCAGTTACTGCAACATTCTTTTTTCCTTGTTGCATAACAGCAGACTTATTAAAAATTCCTCCATTCTGAAAAGCATATGCCTCATTGGACTTGCCGTCCTGATTCACATCAATTTTATTTAAAATCCCACCTACTTGTTTTGTCCATGCAAGGTTATTTTTACCTTTTTGTATAACAACTGAACTATTTCCTGCTCCAAAAAACTGATCAACATATGCGTAATTATTAGATCCAACCTGAGAAATTTCAGCATTATTGCTACGTCCCATAAATTGATTAACAAGACCATTGTTGGCAAATCCCCGTTGAGACACAAGTGCTGAATTTCTAGTTGTAAATGTTTGATAAATATTCGCATTATTCAAAACACCCCATTGACTTATGGCTGCCTTATCATATTGGCCACCTGTTTGCATTACATTAGCCGAATTTAAAGATCCAAACTGGAATACATCAGCAGTCTCATGATAACTTAAAAATTGACTGATAACAGACATGTTGAAAAATCCGAATTGATCTACATCTGCCTTATTGTAACTTCCCCAAAGTTGAGAAATATAAGATGCATTAAATCCTAATTGGTTCACCTCTGCAAGGTTGTAATTTCCAACCTGTAAAGCTTTTGAGAAATTAGTCATGGACTGAGCAGCATAATACTCATTTCCTTCACCATACTGATCTAAAAATGACATATTTAGAAACCCATACTGCTTAACTTCAGCAATGTTACCTTCCCCATTTTGGTAAATGTCATTAATATTTAGAACACCCACTTGCTCTACTGTGGATAAATTGTCATTCCCAACTTGGTTCACGTTGGAATGGTTAACTTGGGCAAATGAAACTACCCCAGTACATAGTACTACTAAAAAGATGAATAAAATCTTTTTCATGGTTTATAAATTTTTAAGGTTTAAAGTGAATAGATCAGGTCTCCCTGATTTAAAAGTTTTACAAATTTGGTTGTTGGTTGATTTTTACTTGATAATTTATGTTTTATCGTTTTAAATTCAATTTAAATGTAAAGAGATCTATTGAGTTTATATTATTAGATTACATCAAACAGCAAATTAATATGATGAATATGATCAAGAATTTGATGAAGGTAACTCAAAGTTTTAAATTCAATACAAATTATTAATTTAAATTAAACAACTACACATAAGCTACTGTTTTGCAAACTATTAAAGACAATAAGCCGAGAAATACACAAATAAAAAAAGGGTCGAATATTTATTCGACCCTGTTAATAACTTGTTACTATTTTATTCAGCAGAAACAGACTGACTCACTGCTTTTTTTTGTACTTTTTCTTTTCTGTTTTTCTTCTTCTTATTTCTATCCCAAATCTTATCAAAATAGAAGTTTAAGCCGATTTTCCCTTCCCAAAAATAATCATTAAAATTTCCTTGTTTTAATCCATCTATATTATCATTAAATATGTAATGATTCAACACAGAGAAATTCAAACCTATATGATCATTAAATAAAAATTCTACACCTGCTCCATATAATGCCTGAGTATATATCGAATTTGAAAGATCAATAGTATATATGGACTTTTCATGTTCTGAAAAAACACCTAAGCCACCTTCAATATAAGGAGTCCAATCTTTATAAGGCAGTAAACGATATTTAGCTGTTAAATCAAGAGAATTATAAGTTTTTTGAAAATAATTTGTAGTTGCAAGATCTCCCCGGCTAAAATTAAGTCCAAACTGCAATGCTGTTTGAGTATCGTACAATAAAGATACTCCAGCCATAGCTTTCATCTCCGTATGCTTATAATCTCCCATATACAACCATGATCCGCCATTAAAGCCTAAACCAAATTTACGGCGGCGCGGAGTAATTAACTGATCAAAGAAATCTGCCCCCTGATTATCCTCTTTTCCTTCAACATATTTTGTTATTACATCTGAATTAACATCTTCCGGATTCTTCAAATCCCAGAGTCCTTCAATAACACCTTCTATAATCAATGACTCAACGGCTTTCTCTATTGCTTCTTTCACAGCCATTTCAGACGGTTCATTATAGGTGAAACCAACCTCAGCCTCAAGCAGACGTTTAAACTTAACATATCGGAAGATACTGGCGTCCAATTTTTGAGAAAGAATCATTTTTGAAGTGTACACAGTCTTTAGAATTCGACCATTACTTGTAGAAATAGCACGAAGATAAACAGTTACTCTGTCTTGCCGGTACTGACCAGAAGCCCCAGCACCAAAATACTTTAATCCAGCACCGCCAGTCAAAACATTGGCATCGTAACTAATAACGCCGCCTTCCAATACCAAACCGGCAAACAAAAGAGGAGGCAATAATTGAGAACTTTCATTTTGACCTGCGTAATTTGCACGGCTTGATCGTATAATTTTTCGCTCATTCAGTAAATTAGATAAGCCTTCTCTTTCAATAGGAATAAACCAACCCGATTCTTCAATTGCTTTTAAGAGTATTGATGTGGTTCCCTGAGTAACCGCTGTCGACCAATTGGCTCCATTATCAGAAGGCTTATATTGTCCGGTCTGATCACGGAATTTATACACTGCCGCAACTATCTTTTCTTTTGGCTCTGGCAAACCAACCAAACTTTTCCTTGCAGGTGTTTCAGCTCCAATTTCGGCTCTTTGCTCACTTAAAGGTTGATTAAAATATGGAACACATCCATTTAAGAGAGGTAGTAAAATTAAAACACTATAGTAGTGGCGTATACATTTAAACATATATAGGGAATTAGCGAATAACTATTTATTAATAACTGGGAATAACAATATTTGTAAAATTTCCATTTGTAATATCACTGACATTCACAGTAACACCACTTGCATCTTCAGAAATATCTACCTTGTAATTCCCAAGATTATACGAACCGGTTTCAAGCTGATTATTGTCTCCAAAAATAGAATTAACCAATTTACTTGATAGTTGATTCAATATTTGTCGGTTCAGGTTATCCTGAAAATCATCCAACGGATCTTTATTTAATGCACTATCAGCATTTGGATCTTCAATTCTATTTTGCTGTGTTGCGGAATTCAATAACCAATTGTAATTGTACTGATCTCCCCCAAAAGATGAATTTATTGGTTTATACACAAAATCCTGAGCCATAGATTCGGTTGGCAATAACAAACTCAGAAAAAACAAGACAAATACTATTTTTATAATATTCATGGTTCACAGTTTAAAGTTCAAAACATTCCCGTTCCCTGTTGATCTTCATCTTCAAGTTGGGCATTCATTTTTTCATAATTATTTAAAAATTGCATCGCCATTTGGTTTGCGTATTGGGACATTTGTTCCAATACTTCATAGCGTGGCTGCACTCTTTGTTTAAATACTTCATTATCATTTACCAAAACAATAATCTGAGTTGCTAAGCCCGGTAAAACCATTTCTTTAATAGTAATGGTGAAATTTTTTGCTTTTTGAGGCGCAACCCAGACGGAAAAAAACATATCATAGAAATCACGTCCTACTTTGGTCATTGTTTCATCCATAACCAAACCATCAACTTCCATCTCGGAACCTACATTTTCATAGGCTGTATTTTTTTCAACAATATCATCAAGTGTTTGTTGAAGAATCTTTAATGTTTTTATTGAGTCACTCACATCTTCAGTTTCCTGTCCCTTCATTTCCGGAAGTGAAACAAAAAACATAAAAAAAAAGATTAATAGTAAAACTCTATAAAAAATTTTCATTTGAATTTCAATAAAATCAATGATTATCACAACATAAATATATCATTTCTAAATTTAATATCATAGCAATACCAAATTCAATAGACTTCTCTTAAGGAATCTTAACTTTTGTTAACCGGTTAATAATAATTAAACTTCAACACTCTATAATTCAATAACATTCAACCTGTTTATTTTAAAATTTCGGACATCGAATTGCACGTATCCTTCTTTTTTTTCTTAAAAAATAAGTTCCGGAACAAGAAGATTTTGCCTTTCCCAATAAATAGCTAAGCGATATCTCGTGAGCTCCTGAATTTGTTTTCACCAAATTAGACACCACATAATCATAGGAATAGCCAATTCTAATTTTATCAGTTTGGTAACCAATCAAAATAATGAATGCATCAAAATCGAAGGAAAGATTATGACGAAACCAAGCACCAACCACCCAGTTATTTCTGGATAAATACATTCCATAATTTATTTGCTCAAAATCCAATTGTCGTTGATACAATATATTTGGGGAAATGGTAAAATTGCTCTTCATTAATCCACGGGAATATCCCATTGGAATATTTGCACCTGCATGCACTGTATATTTACGAGGTAAAACCGCTATATTCTGTTCTGAATTGAATGCCTCATTGGGTTCTGAGAGATGATCAATTACACCTCCAAAATAAAGACTTTTATAATTTACGATGATCCCCATGGAAAAGTCCCAGTACGATTTACTCAAATTATTTGGCTGAACTTCTCTGGAAGGATAAATCACTCCATACAATGGATCTATCATATCTGAAAACACAAATGAACTCCAATCCAATTTTCTTTGAATATAACCAGCCTTGAATCCAACATTCATTGATAAATTTCGATTAATATCCAAGGAGTACGAGTACATTCCCGAGGCAGTTGTTGTTTTAATTGCTCCCTGTCCCTGATTATCCTGAAGAATTAATATTCCCAGTCCGCCATTCATCAAATCAACGAATTGATCGTAAGAAGCACTGTAGGTGACAAAAGGACGATTATTCTGAGGCCACTGATTTCGATAAGACATTCCTAAAGTTGGAACGTACTCTGATCCGGCAAACGCAGGATTAAGATAAAGCCGGTTTGCGTAAAACTGAGAGAACTCAACGTCCTGAGCCTTGACCAATGAAGTCCAAAGCAAACAACAGACAATACAAATAAATCTCCATTTTACCATTTTATCGAATTAAAGAAACATTGCCATCCTGACGGGCTTTCCCATTAACAATCAGGATCCAAACATATACTCCCACATTTGCGTTTTTCCCTTTATAGGTACCATCCCATCCCTGCCCCAAATCAGTAAATGTATAGATTAGTTCTCCCCAACGATTGTATATATACATCTCAATATCTTCACCTGCAATATCACCTGTGATTGATGGTCCAAAAGTATCATTAACACCATTTCCGTCAGGGGTAAAAGCATTTGGAACAAATATCCGATACCTATCGACATAAACCATGATGGAATCCATCCCAACACAACCGTTCATATCTGTATATTCCAAAAAGTACTTTCCTTCTTCGGTAACCGTATAGGTTGAAGCCGTTGTACCGTCCTGCCACAGATAATTGCCTGGTAAAAACCGAATATCTATTGAAGGAGATAATATTTTTGATTCGGTGTAAAATATTGTTGTATCCATTCCTAAATCAAAAAAAGGCCTGTCATGAACGGTAAAATCAATCACCGAGAAATTAACACATCCATTTTCTATTTTAGCGAAATAACTTTCACCGGAACGAAGTGAAATTTTAAGCGGATTTAAGACAGGAATGAGTAAATCAACATCTTCATACCAACTCACTGTAACAGAGGCATCAGGTGTTACCTGATTATCAAGCGCAGTCAGGTTATAATTCACAACCTCTCCTGTTCCCAAAACATCCTCACATAATTCTATACTTAGATTATTTGCTTCCGGCAGTGGATCGACTAAGAAATTTAATCGTCCGGTATTTTCACAAGAACTCGCATTAGTGGCAAGGGCATAATATGAGCTTTGATTAAAGACAGTTACACCCGAAGGATTCGCTACAGGAATATTCAATTGGTCATCTTCGAACCATTGCACATTTGCAGCAGGATCGTTACTCACCTGCAGATTATAATCGGTAAGGTTTATTCCAGACAATGAGGACGATCCAAAACTCTCTTCACAAACTACCTCGTTTACTGTTGAGGTTTGAGGTAATGATAAAATATCAAATGACAGCTCTGCAAAATTCTCGCAGACACCATTCCAAACTCTGGCGTAATATACATCTCCGTCCGAAACAAGAACATTTCGAGTATTTAAAACAGCATTGGAATAAGTTGCTTCATAATACCAAATAATAGTACTGCTTACTGATGTTGTAATGTCAGAATAGTAATTATTCAAATTCTCTCCTCTCACCTGCCCGGAATTGAAACTATCTTCGCATAACAAGACCTGATGGTTTTGAGCATCAGGCAACGAATTGATTGTAAAATCAATTCTTCCAACATTACTCTCCGCGCCAAAACTTACGCGAACAAAAAAACTATCTCCGTTAGAAATGGCTGCGTTCATAGGATTTGGAACCGGCAAACTCAAGGCCATATCAAAAAACCATTCTTTAACTGTTCCCGGATCATTGTTTACTGCCGGCTCTAATTTTGAAAGATCGTAAGATGTCAATGAACCACTTCCCGATACATCTTCACATAACTCAACCTGCAAATCATTTGCTTCGGGCAGATTTCGAACAGTAAATGTTAAAACTGCAGAGTTTTGACAACTGCCATCATCTACCAAGGCATAATAACTGTCTCCTGTTGTTACATTTACATTATCAGGAGTTAATACAGAAATTGTATGCAAAGCATCTTCATACCACGATATTGAATTGCTTGAAATAATTGAATTATAAGCCAATAAATTTATCCCTGTTGCCAGACCTGTTCCAAAAGTATCTTCCCAAACCTCAACAGTTTGATTGACAGCACCGGGTAATGAATTAACGGTATAAGTAACGGCGGCAACATTCGTATTAAAGGCATCGCTTACTGATGCAAAAAAACGATCGCCATTTGCAGCAATTACATTTGCAGGGTCAGGAATTGCATTCGTTGGTAATCCATTGGGTTCTGTTGGCCAATCACTATACCATGCAAAAGCATCTCCATTCCCTTCATTAATCTGATTTTCAAACAAACTTAAATCAACCAAAGCATTGCCTGTTCCCGCAACATCTTCACAAACAACGGGAAATACATTTCTGGCAATTGGTGTGTTAACCACTGAAAAATCAACAGTTGCAACATTCGAACAAACTCCGTTTGATACAAGGACATAAAAAACATCACCATCCGCAACATCTTGATTTGTTGGATCAGGAACCAAATTTGTAAGACCAGCATCTAAGTACCAATCAATTGAGTTTGATTGCCCGCCAAGTATCATATTATTGTGAAAACTTAAATCTACGCCAAGAGAAATCATAGATCCGGGCACATCTTCAAATTCAACAACACTTTGGTTATTCGCAATTGGTGAGGAAAGAACCGTATAGATAACTGTGGCCGTATTCGACTCACCGGCACTTTGAACCAAAACATAAAACACTTGCCCGTTGGTTACACTTACATTTGAAGGGGTTGTCACAGGAGTTAACAATGCTGCATCGGTAAACCAACTGACACTACTGGTTGTTCCCCCGTTAATGGCACCATTAAGCAACAATAAATCAATATTAGATGCAATTCCACCTCCAAACACATCCTCGCACACATCTATATTTAAATCATTTGCAATTGGCGATGATCGTACTGTGAACTTGATACTTCCACGATTTAAACATGATCCATTGTCAATATATGCGTAAAAAACATCCTGATCATTCACAACAAGGTTAGTTGTATTTACAATTGGATTTGTTAATGCTGCATCAAAATACCATACGATATTATTTGATCCCGCAACCTGTATATTATAGGATGTTAAATCAACACCTGAAGCTGTTCCTGAACCAAAACTATCTTCCCAAATTTGAACTGAAACATCATTCCCCACAGGAAGTGTTTCGATAGTGTAAGTAACAGTGGCAACACTTGTCTCGGTACCTGTTGATACCTGAGCATAAAACACTTCTCCATTGGAAACTATCCTATTGTTAGGATTTATTACCGGCTGTGTTAAAGCAAGATCGTGGAACCATGTTACTGTGAAACCATTATTATTTGTGATTGCTGCTTCGAGCAATGTTAAGTCGATATTGGAAACAATACCCGTATTATAATTGTCCTCACATAGAGTAATATTTTGATCCAAAGCTTTCGGCAAAGTGTTCACCGTATAAGTTACCACAGCAACATTACTGCAAAAACCATCATTCACCTCAACCCAGAATTGTTGTCCGTTGGTAACGGTTACATTGGTGGCATCAGGCACAACCGATGTTAGGGTGACATCAGAATACCATGTAAAAGTTGATCCTGCCACACTATTTACAGCAGTTTCCAAAATAGTCAAATCTACACCTGTTGCTATTCCCGTGCCTTGAACACCTTCCCAAACAGATTGCGATTGATTATTAACTATTGGCAAAGAACGTATTGCTACAGCTTGAGTAACATTATCTGTTCCTCCTGAAATCAGACTAACTTCTAAATTAACATTGTAAGTGTTTGCTGTTCCGTAAATATGATTTACTGTGAAAGGACTGATATTAGAAGTTAATACAGTTCCATCGCCAAAATTCCAGGTTGCACTTGAAATATTTGTCAGATCGGAACTGATTGTAAACTCAGTATTGTCTCCCCTACAGTCAAACTGATAGGCAAACTCAAGAGTGAAAATACTAGTCACAAAATTTGGCAAACCTAACCGACATCTTCTTCCAGATAAATTTTTCGAATCAGCAACAAAATTTGCTCCAGCCCCAGCTACATCCGGATTATTAATCACATCCAGATTAAGACTTCCGGTTGTTCCGTCCGTATTGGTTTTGGCCATGTAAATTCTATTATCCGGAGCTAATTGCAATGCACCATACAACCACGATCCGTTTCCGATAATTTGAGCAGATCCGTTTATAGTGGCCTGATTATTAGATGAAATATTAAACTGATACAAATTGCCACCTAAGAATGAACTTAGATATAAAAATTCCCCCGAAGGAGAAAACTCAATACCATAAGGAGTGCTGTAATTATTCAGCTGAATTGGATTTGAAACAACTCCTGAGGCAGTATTGAAATCGAACAACTCAGCCCGATCCTGAGTATAGATTGCAACAGCCAATTTCGATCCGCCAGGAGAAGTTTTCATATATCCAATAGCAGATTTCCGATCACTATTATGCCGTACTCCAACCGTACTGATTACAGGAGTTGAAATACCTGTGGCTGTAAATTGATAAGCATAAAAATCACGACTGTCCCATGGATGCATAAGAACCCAAAAATCAGTACCATTAGCATGTTTCACCGCGGTTACTTTTTCGCAAACCTCACTGCCATACAATACCGTATTTTTAACTGTTACAGCTCCAAGTCCACCATTTTGCGACAAATCAACAATCGAGTAATTTAAACCATTTCGAAGAGCATTTTGATGAGCATCAACAGTAAATATATAATAGAGTATCGCACTTCCCGGCTGCTGCACAATTATTGAAGATTGGGTTGCTGAAGAATTGCCATCCAAACCTGTTCCATTAGCCATTACTGCATGGGTTTTATTATACACAGTAACTCCATCTGTATAAAATAACAGGTCTCCTTGCGCAGTACAAACAGTTGAACAACCTTCCTCTGTATTTAAACTACCATCAGTTAACGCAACGGAAGGGGTTACATTGAAATCCAAACCTGCATTTTCACCAAAATACCATATCCCAGCCTGTCCCTGACCAAATGCTAAATTTGAAGACAAAAAGAGATAAAAAAGCACTATTCGAAATACAGATTTCATACTTGACTGATATTAAAAAATGGAAAGCAAACAAGCTGTTTAAAATTGCTTAAACCCTGATGTTCTACCACTTACATGCAATTTACAAAATATATCCAATCAATTAATCAGATGCTGATTGTAATTAAATAAAAATCAGGTAATCCTTCCATGAGTCATGAATAATTACCTGATTATTAATATTAGTTAAACGGCATTGGTCAAAAAAATTAACTAAGGCCTAAGTAATCAAAGAGTTTTGACTTAACTGTTGTAGTCAATGGTCGTTTTCCATTAAGAATATAAGACAAATACACATCTGTTACACCAATAATCTTGGCAACTTTCTTCTTCTTGTCATCAAGGATTCTGAGTCTGTCTTTAATTCTAACTAAATCATCCTGAACTTCCTGCTTCATAACTTCAGTTTTATAATTTAACAATTGAGATTAAGGTTTCTTTTTTTTAATTTGAACCGGAAGCAAATGAAAGTTTCATTTGCTTCCGAGATTCAAATTCAATTTTTGTAAATTTTTAATCAATCTACATGGTTGGTTGAAAAGTGAATAGAGCAAAATATCAGTTCGGACTATAATCAAGACCGGAACCAATAGCTTTTTTTAAGTCGAATAAACGAAGTTGCTTCTGCAGCAGTTCGTAATTCATATAGAGTGCTTTTCGGTTTTCCAATTTGGAATTCTGTTCCTCACGGTCAACCGTAATCACAACTTTGGTTTCCTTAAAATTATCATTAATGTATTTTAGCATATCCGAATTGGATAAAGCCTTCAACGGCAAAATTACCAAATCAATTGTCGTCTGATTTAAAATAATTTCCATCTCGACCGGATCATCAGCAAAATACGCTCTGGCATCTAAGCTCTGAATGTATTCTTTCAGCTCATCAATAAGTGATCTATTTTCTTTGACAAAAAGGATATTCATAGGTTCATCTGATGAAGGAATAATTTTCAATAAGTTGCCTTCCAATATTAACAAATCCATACACTAATAATTGATAATAACATACTTCCTTTATCAATCGACATACCACAAAACATATATATCTAAAATACAGATAGTTACATTAATAACAATTATTAATCTGTATTGAAAAAATTATCCGTTTACGGATATATATGTTTAAGAAAAGTAAAACCATCACCTTAACTGCCTGATCTACTTGCAAACAAGTCATTTTTCAATATTTTATCCATTATCGGATACAATAAAAATCGGATACAATAGGAAACCTGAAAAATCTTGATTCTATATGCCTTTACTAAAAAATAGAGCTAATCGTGAATGCAACTCACCAATTTTGGAGGAAAAAAAATATCTGATCGGAATCAGATATTAAACTTCAATTTTATATTTTTTTATTCGCCTATCGAGAGATTGCCAGGTAATATTTAGGAGGTCGGCAGCTTTAGATTTATTATTATTGGATCTTTCCAGTGCTTTACGGATACAATCCATTTCAACCAATTCCAGATCCAGATTTTCATCAGTAGAAAAATCGATTCTTCGTTTTTCTTCTTTCGGGTGGGTAAGTTGGAAATGCGATAAGCTTAATCGATTTGCATCACAAATAATAACAGCTCGTTCCACCATGTTTTTTAGTTCCCGCACGTTGCCAGGAAATTCATAAGCAAGTAATCGCCTAATAACGGCACCATCAATCTCGCTAATGCTTTTCCCCATTACACGGTTAAAGTATTTCACAAAATAATCCAGAAGTAAGGGAATATCTTCTTTTCTGTTTCGCAAAGGCTCTAAATGGATAATAAAAGAACTGATTCGGTGATACAGATCCAAACGAAATCCTTTTTCGGAATGAAGTCCTTCAATGTTTTGATTCGTGGCTGCAATAATTCTTGTGTCAAATGGAATTTCGATATTAGAACCAACTTTCATGATTTTCCGATCTTCTAAAACCCTTAAAAATTTGGTTTGAAGATTAAGTTGCATGTCACCAATTTCATCCAAAAAAAGAGTTCCTTTATTAGCAGCTTCAAACCATCCTACTTTAGATGCGGAAGCTCCGGTAAACGCTCCTTTGGTGTGTCCGAAAAATTCACTTTCAAAAAGTGACTCCGGAATAGCACTGCAGTTTACGGCATAAAAATAATTTTCCTTTCTACTGCTCAGATAATGAATAGCTCTGGCAACTAACTCTTTACCCGTTCCACTTTCACCTGTTATGAGCACCGAAGTATTCTCAGTTTTAGCAACTTTCCCAATAAGATTAATTAAATTCTTCATCTGAGGACTATCTCCGATAATTTCATATCCCATAGCCTTGTAAAACTCTTCTGAAATTATAGAGTAGTTTCGTTTAACCTCTACTAAACTTTTCTTTAGGTGAACAAACTTTTTGGTTCGTTCGATTGCACTTTCGACATCACGCAGACGAAAAGGTTTTGTGAAAAAATCTGAGGCTCCCAAACGCATCGAATGAATAACAGAATCCATCTCACTGTATCCGCTAATCATAATCACTTCAATTTCAGGAAAATCGTGCTTCACTTTTTCCAGAACATCCAAGCCATTCATCTCAGGTAAATTAATATCAATAATGGCTATATGGATCTCGTTCTTATCCATAATATTGAACGCTTCTGACGGGCTTTCTGCTTTAAATATTCTAAAATTAGGATCATTTAAAAATTCCTCCAATTCATCACGAACCAGCTTCTCATCATCTAAAATCAATATTCTTAAATTACTTATAGACACCATACTAAGCAGACTTTACTGATGATTAATTATTTTCAAATTTGATTGCTTTTTTTGAATTCTCGAATTCAAAAGGCAATATCAATTTCATTTCCGTGAATTCGTTCTTTTTACTGCTAACTGAAATTTGCCCATTCATCTTCTGCACAATTCCTTTGCTAATATACAACCCGAGTCCTGAGCCAATACCTGATTGTTTGGTCGTAAAAAATGGTTCGAAAATATAATTGAGGTTATCCGGATCGATTCCACAGCCATTATCTTTAATTGCTATTACTACAGTTTTATCCACTAATTCAGCAGTAATTTTTATCCATTCAACTTTTTTCTTTGCATCTGAAGATTGTTGTTTGTACTCAATAGATTCGTAAGCATTGTTTAATATATCAACAATAACCTTCTGAAACTTATACTTATTACCTGTTACGTATAAATCATCAGAACATGCATCAAACGAAACCTCAACAGTTCGTGTCTTATATTGTTTCTTAATCAGGTTTAAAGAATCATGAACTAGACTTTTCACATCAATTAGCTCCTGCGTATTTTCCTTTTGAGAAGAGTTATAAATGCCAATTTGAGACAAATACTTCTTGATGCGGTCGATGTCTGCAAATACCTGCGAACATTTTTCCCGGATGTACCCCTCGTCAATATTATTCGTCGATAAACGCAAAAGAATATTATCCATAATCATCGAAATTCCAGTTAAGGGCTGATTGATCTCATTCACCATTGAGCCTGCCATTTTTCCAAGGGATTCAAGCTCCGATTTCTTCAATAATAACTGACGATGAAAATCATTGATTCTAAGCTCTTGTTCAACTTTCTCTTTTAGCTTATTGGTTTTATCTTCAAATTCCTGCTCCTGTCGCTTCAAACCGGTTATAATATCCTTATAATCAAAAGAATTATTTTCAACTTCACCATTTGTAACTATTTCCATCATTATGCCACGCACACCTTTTTCATTATTTACCAAGGTTGAATGAGCTGCTAAAACAATTCGTTTCAGTGAATGTTTTTTGGTAACAATTGACAATAATTCAAACACAAAGCCTTTTTTAGAACTCGACAGATTCAATATCTTCTTAATTCTCTTAGTGTCCTCCCCCTTAAAAAACTGTGTAAATTCCATTCCCTTAGAGTCTTTTAGCGCTTTACACTCCAGGAATTTACATGCGTAATCATTCAAATAGCTGATTTGATTTTTTGCATTCAACTCAAAAATGGCCTTGTCACTGTACGCATCATTTTCAAGACTTAAACTCTCTTTAAATGTCAACTCCAAAGCTTTCTTCTGAGAAATATCCGAAACAAGACCATACAGATGAAATATGTCCTCTGCTTCACGGTATTCACTGTACATCTCAATTTTGAAATGTTTAACCTCTCCGCTGTTATAAATATATCGATGTTCAAATTCAATTTTTTGATTTTTTTCAGGAAGATTTAAAAGCATGCGTTCAATTGCCTCCTTATCATCAATATGGGTTTTCAACTTAATTTCCTCAAAAATATTTTCTTTATCAATTGAAGAAATATCATAGAGTCGTAAAAATTCATCTGAACCACGAATAATTTTAGAATAGGAATCCCATTCAAAACTTCCTATTTTGGCTTTCTTTTGAATCTTTCTTAAAACACTTTCTTTCTTAACTAATGTATCTTTTAATTGTTTCCGTTCCGAAACATCACGGCCAATTGCCAAATAGTGCGTATCATCAAATTCTATCTCCTTAAAAACAGTCCATTCCAGGCAAACATTATTTCCAGCAGAATTGACGATATGACCTTCAAAAGTTGTGAATTTATTCTTGCCATTCAGCTTCTTAATTCCTTGAGTCAATTGCTCCTGCAAAACTAAATTAACAGAAGCCAAAGAATCTCTGGAAATTCCATCCAAGGTATAATTGAAAAAATCTGTAAATGCCTTGTTCGCAAATTCCACCCTATGGAGACTATCCATTTTCAAAATGAGTTCCGATTGTCCTTCCAAAATAGATCGGTAATTGGATGCAAGGTTTCGTAAACGTCCCTCCAACAAATCCTTCTCGTTAAGAGCTACAGTCAACTTCTTATTCTGAGATTCAATCAATCTCCGGTTTTTATATAGTTCCAAAAAGATATTGATCTTATTAATTAAGATCGTATTATCAAATGGTTTCATAATAAAATCAACACCACCGCATTCATAAGCCTTTGATTCACTTTGTTTATCCAAAAATATTGCTGTTAAAAAAATAATCGGAGTTGATTTATTCACATAACCACTTCTAATTTTTTGAGCAAGTAAAAACCCATCCATCTGTGGCATTTGAACGTCGAGAATGATAAGAGCATACTCCTTATTCTCGATATCCTGTAAAGCTTTTATTGGTGATTGAATTAACTCTAAACCAACATGTAACTTCCCTAACAAGGCTTTTAGTAATTCCAAGTTTTCAGCACGGTCATCAACAATCAATAATTGGGGAGTAAAATCCAATTCCATAGGTTTCGAGTTAGTGGTTTACACACTTTAAAAAGAAAAAAAATACCCTTACAGGGCACTATTTATTTCATACTAAGGTTGTTTAATCAAAATTAAAACTAATGCATCACAAAATCAACCCCTTTATGATAAAAGGTAACTTAATTTCCTTAGGAATACATATAACAGCGACTAACTATCCGAAAACGGCTATTAAGAATTTGATGATTTATGACTTGAAAATGAATTAAGAGTCGCACGTAAAGTTTGAAAAACAAACTGAAACCCAGCATTTAAAAGACGTTCAGGCACAACTCGCTGGCCTGAAAGAAGAACATTTGCACCTTCCCCAAAAAGGACTCTGAGAATTAATACAGGAACATGGAAAAATGCAGGTCTATTTAAAAAAGCACTAAGTGCTTTGGTATAGTCCCGATTCGTAATTAATTCAGGTGCAATTAAATTGTAAGCCCCTTCCATTTCCTTATTTAAAATAACATAAGAATAGGCATTCATAAGATCTTTTATATGAATAAACGGAAATGCCTGACTTCCATTTCCCAATTTACCGCCTAAGGCATAGCGAAAAATAGGCAGAACTTTTGCGAAAGCTCCTCCTTTGTCGCTCAAAACAACACCTAATCTAAAAATAACAGTTCGAACACCTTGCCTTTTTATCTCATTAGCAGCATTTTCCCAATCAATACAAAGTTCACCCAAGAAATCATCCGAAAAATTTTTACTATACTCGTTGTGTGTATGTTTGTTGTCGTAAATACCAACTGCTGAAGTTGAAATGAATAGCTTTGGTTTAATTTCCATCAAAGCAATAGCACAATTAAGATTTTTAGTTGTAGTAATCCGGCTATTGCGCAGAACCTGTTTATTTTTGGAATTCCACCTGCAAAGTACAGGGGCGCCGGAAAGGTGAATTATGACTTCACAATACTTAATAAATTCGGAAAGATCCTGAACATTACCATAAAGAAGTTTTCTTGGAATCAAAAGAATATCAGCATTTAAATCTCCTGCCAATTTTTCTGTTAGATGAGTACCAATCAAACCAGATCCTCCGGTAATTCCAATTTTCATTTCTTTGGTTTTAAATGATAAAACTTGAAAAATCGCCTTCCAAAAATGTTCGTAATTCGTTTGTCGTAATCCTTACCTTAATATTTCCTCCCATAATATAGGAGATATTTCCAGTTTCCTCGGAAACCGTAATTACATGAGAGTCGGTCGCCTGAGTCATTCCAATCGCCGCCCGATGTCTTAATCCGAGGCTGCCCGGAATATTCGTATCATCCGTAACAGGCAATATGCAGCGTGCAGCAAGTATTCTGCTATTTGACCAAATCACAGCACCATCATGAAGAGGTGAATTCTTAAAAAATATGGTTTCCAAGAGGTTTTTAGATACTCTTGCTTTTAAAATTTGTCCTGTATCTGCATAACTTTGCAAATCCATGTTTTTTGCGATTACAATCAGAGCACCCGTTTTCGTTTTTGACATGTGTTCACATGCGCTAACGACTGATCTGATTTCAATATCCGGAATTCCTCTTTCATCAAGAGCGAACCAATTATTCAATGTAAATTTTTGACTTAAGTTGTATTTAGTTCCAAGTAAAAGAAAAAATCTCCTGATTTCTGGTTGAAATACAACAATTAATGCAATTACACCAACCCCCATAAACTGACCAAGAATACCACTTAACAATTCCATGTTAAGTGCCCGAACCAACAACCACATTAGGTAAAAAAGAGACAACCCAACAAATATGTTGATGGCAACAGTCCCCTTAATTAACATGTAAATCTGGTAAAGCAGGAAGGCTACAAGTAATATATCAAGAATATCAAAAAGTCCAAGTGTAATAAATGCTGTGGTCATTCTTTTCTATTAAATTCAGTATGTTAACAAAATTACAATTTTATTGGACATATTACTGCAATGAGGATTTGATCTTTGAATACAGCTTTACGCATTCAACAGCTTCTTTCACATCGTGTACTCTTAGAATATTTGCTCCCTGATCCAATGCCATCATATTCAACGCAGTAGTGCCATTTAAACTCGTAGATGGATCCCCACCTAAAAATTTATAAATCATCGACTTACGAGACACTCCAATCAATATTGGCAAGTCAAGCTGATTAAATTCCTGTAAATTAGCTATAATTTCATAATTGTGATCCAATGTTTTCCCAAATCCAAATCCGGGATCAATAATAATATCTTTGGCTCCAAATTCATTCAGTCTTTTAATCTGCAATCGAAAAAAAGCAAGCATGTCATTCATTAAATGATGATAAACCGGATTTTGCTGCATTGTTTGGGGCGTTCCCTTGATATGCATCATGATATATGGAACTTTTAATTCGCCAATAACCGAGAACATTTTATCATCCATGGTTCCTCCTGAGATATCATTAATAATGCAGGCTCCAAAATCGGCGACAATTCTTTTAGCTACTTCGGCTCTAAATGTATCGATAGATAATATCGCATCGGGGAATTCCTTTCGAATACATTCTACTGCCGGAATCAATCTGAGAATTTCCTGCTCAGCTGAAACATCTGCAGCACCAGGACGAGTAGAGTAAGCCCCAAGATCAATAATTTCAGCTCCTTCGGACAGAATTTGCTCGCTTCGTTTCAAAATGGCTGCTTTATTAAGATAAGAACCTCCATCATAAAATGAGTCGGGAGTCAGATTCAGAATCCCCATAACCAAAGGCTTTTCAAAATTTATTGACCGATCCCCGCACTTAATAGAAAGATTATCGCTGTTAAAACAATTTGTTTTGTAATTTTGCATCACCGTTTTTTTTGAACAAATTTCGAAGCAAAAGTAAAATAAAATACCATGTCTTAAGCTATTTTCTTACTTTTACAAAGGAAATTTCTAACACTAATTATGAATAAAACAGACCAACAGTACAATTCGATTATTAAAATCTGTACGGATATCTTCACAAAAAAAATGCACGATTACGGAACCGCCTGGAGAATTCTTCGCCCAAGTTCCATAACCGATCAAATATACATTAAAGCACAGCGAATAAGAAGTCTTGAGACCAAAGGAGTAAGCAAGATCGAGGATAATATTCGGGATGAGTTTATCGGAATTGTAAACTATGCCGTCATGGGTATTATACAACTGAAACTTGGCCCCTCAGAAAATGAACTCCCTAATGAAAAAGCTCTTGAGTTGTATTCAAAATATTTTGCTGAGGCTAAAGAATTAATGGAAGCCAAAAATCACGATTATGATGAAGCATGGCGAAGTATGAGGGTAAGCTCTTATACCGACTTGATCCTGATGAAAATTAACAGAACCAAACAAATTGAAGATCTTCGGGGAAAAACATTAATATCGGAAGGTATTGATGCCAACTATTTCGATATGATTAACTATGCAGTTTTTGGTTTAATTAAAATTGAGTTCGAAAACGCCTGATAAGATTGCTGAATTATGAGAATATTACAATTTGTTAGTCGTCTTTTTGTTGGTCTAATTTTTATCTTCTCCGGATTTGTAAAAGCTGTTGACCCAATGGGATCAACCTTCAAATTCACAGATTATTTTTTGGCCTTTGGCATGGATGCTTTAAAGGAGACTGCATTTCCTCTTGCAATTCTTTTATCTGCTCTCGAATTTACCGTTGGAATGGCCTTGATTTTCAACAGTAGAAAAAATATTACTGCATGGTTGGCACTCCTGTTTATGCTTTTTTTCACACCTCTTACATTTGTTTTAGCAATTAGTAATCCGGTAACCGACTGCGGATGTTTTGGAGATGCGTTGGTTCTTAGCAATTGGGAAACTTTCTGGAAAAACATTGTAATTCTTGCTTTCACTTTAGTGATCTTTTTGAGGAGGAAAAAAGATGAAAATCAGCATCCGGTTTGGGAACAAAATTTACTGGTTGGATTCGCCCTTGCTGTTTCCATATGGATCTCAACCTACTCATATCGTCATTTGCCTCTTATCGATTTTAGACCGTATCATATTGGCGCCAATATTTCTGATGGAATGAAAATTCCGGAAGGAGCTCCTGCTGACGAATACCGAAGTCTTTTTAAATATGAAAAAAATGGCGTAGTAAAGGAGTTTGACGAAACCAATTATCCCTGGCAGGATACAACCTGGAAATATGTAGATTCTGAACAAATAAAAATAAAAGAAGGATACACTCCTCCGATTCATGATTTTTCAATCTCGAATGAGACAGAAGGAGACATTACCAATATGGTTTTATCCGACAATGGATATACATTCCTTTTGGTTTCGAAAAATCTTAGTGAAATCAACGAAAGTGCTTTACTAAAAATTAAAGAACTTGCATTTTACGCTCTTGAAAACAACATACAGTTTATTGGCCTGACTGCTTCGGGTGAAGATGCTATGCAAAACTTTAAAACTACTAATGAATTGCCCTTTGAATTTTACAATAACGATGAAATTCAATTAAAAACAATCATTCGTTCGAATCCAGGTTTGCTTTTACTTAAAAAAGGAACTATTCTTGACAAATGGCATTTTAGAGATTTTCCTGAAGCAAATCAACTTCAAGGTGATCTTGCGGCCTACTCTATTACAAAACATCAAACACTAAATATCAATCTATTAATTATTAGTATTACATCAACTTTGCTATTGCTTCTTGTTCTTTTCTGTTTGATAAGAATTCGATTTGCAGAAGCAAAAAACAGATTACGATTATGAGAAAGAAAATTGTTGCAGGAAACTGGAAAATGAACAATACACTTGAAGAAGGTATTGTATTGGCGGGACAAATCAATGATTTAGTTGAAAAGACTGAGCTTAATGGTGTAGATGTTGTTATTGGTACTCCTTTTATTCACCTAACTGAAGTAAATAAACTTGTTAGTGGTAAAATTGGTGTTGCTGCTCAAAACTGTGCAGATGAAGTTAGCGGAGCTTATACCGGAGAGATTTCGGCTTCGATGATTAAATCAACCGGCAGTAAATACGTAATTCTAGGTCATTCGGAACGCAGAGAATACTATGGCGAAACCAGTGAGAAGTTAGTTAAAAAGGTAGCTCTAAGTCTTGCTAACGGTTTAACTCCAATTTTCTGTTTTGGTGAGGTTTTGGAAGAACGTCAGTCAGAAAAGCATTTTGATGTTGTAAAAAGCCAGATTGCAGAAGGATTATTCCATTTATCAGCAGAAGAATTTGGAAAAATTGTTTTGGCTTACGAACCAGTTTGGGCTATTGGAACAGGTGTAACTGCTTCTTCAGCTCAGGCACAGGAAATGCACGCATTTATCCGTCAGACTTTGGTTGCTCAATACGGACAAGAAGTTGCAGACAATACATCTATCCTTTACGGAGGAAGTTGTAAACCTTCCAATGCTAAAGAATTATTCGAAAACCCTGATGTAGACGGAGGTTTAATTGGCGGAGCTTCTCTTAATGCAGAAGATTTCATGGGAATTATTACCGCTTTTTAATAGCGTAAACACATATAATTAAAGCCGATACACTTGTGTCGGCTTTTGTTTTTTGATCAGGATTAAATTAACTTGTTGCCTTATATTATTAGACAAATAAAATGGATTATATCGAACTGAAATGTCAGATCCAACCTTTCTCGGAAGAAATTGCAGAAATATTAATTGCAGAACTTGGCGAATTGGATTACGAGAGTTTTACACAAAGTGAAGATGCTGTTGAAGCATACATACAGGCGCCTCTGTTTGATATGAAAGAGGTAGAGCAACTTAGCATTAATCAGTTGCCGAATGCTCCTTTTAAATTGAGCTACTCGAACAAAACAATTGAATCTCAGGATTGGAATGCGCTTTGGGAATCCAATTTCAGTCCGGTTATCATCTCAGATCAGGTAGTGATCAGAGCCTCTTTCCATACCGACACTCCAAAAGTTCCTTACGATATTGTAATTGATCCAAAAATGTCGTTTGGAACAGGACACCACTCTACCACTTCGTTAATGGTTCAGAGTATTCTTGAATTGGATCTGGACGGAAAATCAGTCTTGGATATGGGCTGTGGTACCAGTCTGCTTGCAATTTTGGCATCGAAACGAAACGCTGAAAAAGTAGATGCAATTGACATCGACGAATGGCCTTATACCAACTCACTGGAAAATATCAAAAACAATAAGGCTGATAATGTATCCGTTTTTTTGGGTGATGCCACTTTATTGGAAGGAAAACAATATGATGTTGTTTTGGCCAACATTAACAGAAATATCTTGCTTAATGACATGAAACATTACGTTACCTGTCTTCCGCAAAACGGAGAATTGGTGATGAGTGGATTCTATACCGAAGATTTAAAATACATTAAAGAGGAAGCTGAAAAAAACAACATGGAATACATCAGCCACAAAGTGGATCTGAATTGGGTTGCTGTTCGTTTCATAAAAAAGTAAAACACACTATTTTTGCCGGTATCTGCTATTCTATAAAGAAGACAGAGAACCGGCGTTTTACTTTCCAGATCCCATCAAATTTGTTAAATTGCCTTTGCAAATATATCCATATCCGAAACTTCATTTACAATGAATAAGCTTCTCTTCCCCGTTATTCTTTTTTTTGGAATAGTAATTTCAACCCAATCCATTTTAGCACAAAGTATCAAGTCATTTTCCCACGACTCGATCATTTTTCAAGATGAATTTTTGAAGTTCATGGATCATCCAACCAAAAAAAAAGAAAGCAAAGAGTTTAAAGAGCAATTCCCGACTTTCTGGTTTTCGCCGGAAATGACAAGAGACAGACGACAGAACATCTACCGGATATGTGATATTTTCCTTGCCAAAAAGGCCAGATCTTTTCCGGATTTTTATAACTATTTCGAAACACTAATGTTGTTTCAGCAACAAAATCGTGACGAAAAAGATTACTCCAATTGGGAGAAGGGGTTAATTCATCAGATCAGTGATAAAAAGAATAAGTTAAGTGCAACACAAGACTTTCTAATTCAAACACAAAACCTTTTAAAGGATACAATAATAAATGAATCCTACGCTACCAAATGGAAATGTGAGAATGCAAAATTCAAGTTTCTATTCGATAAAGTACTATGCATCCAGTTCGATCAGGCAGACCTATATTGCATCGCACAACGAGACAGTTCATGCATTTACAGCACAAGTGGAATTTATCATCCTTTTGAAAAGATTTGGATAGGAAAAAAAGGAAAAGTAACATGGACCAGAGCCGGGAAAAGCGATACTGAAGAATACGCTGTATTTGATTCTTACACTGTTGACACCCAAAAATCATCTTTCCAGGTTGACACCGTCAGCTATTACAACAAGGAACTGTTTGATCATAAAATTGAGGGCAGTCTTTCTGAAAAGATGAACTCGGTGAAAGATCCATCTTTGGCAATTTATCCTCGTTTTGAATCCTTCGAGAAAGAAATCGAGATTAAAAATCTATTCGAAAATCTTAATTACAAAGGAGGTGTTGCCATTCACGGGGCAAAATTTTTGGGAAAAGGAAGTCCCGAAATCCCATCTGTAATAGAGTTATCCAGACATGACACTTTATTTTTAAGGGCACGATCGGAACATTTCTCATTTAACAACAATCGTGTTGTTGGAAAAGATACCGAGATTGAAATCCTGATCGATACCTGTCAAATTTATCACCCCGGATTGTTGTTTCAATACTACCCAGACAAAAAAGAAGTCAATTTAATCCGAGAAGGAGAAGGAATTGCCTTGAGTCCCTACTTCAACACCTATCACAATCTGATTATGGATTTTGGAATGTTGATATGGAATATGGATGAAAATTTAATGCACTTTGGAAGTATGAAAGGCGCTACCAGTCGTCAGGCACACTTTGAGTCCATGAATTATTTTAGTCTCAACCGATTCATGAAAATTCAGGGCATGGATCAGGAGAATCCGCTGGTTTTACTGCGTAAATATGCCGATTATTCTTACGTAGAAACATTTACCGCAATGGAATATGCCAACTTCATTAAAAAACCGGTTAACCATGTGCGCCAGCAAATTATTGGCTTATCGTTTCAAGGCTTTGTAATCTACAATAGAAACACCGATGAAGTTACATTACAGCAACGACTTACCGATTACATTAAATCGGGAATGGGACGACAGGATTACGATGTAATTCGTTTCACCACGCAAACAGAAAATAATGAAGATGATGCTACTCTTCGAATGGGAAGTTACAATTTGGATATTAACGGTGTAAAACACATTGCTGTAAGTGATTCGCAAAATGTGGTAATCTTTCCCAAGCATCAGAAAATAACCCTTAAAAAGAATCGTGACTTCCAGTTCGACGGAAAAATAATGGCCGGATTACTGGATATGTACGGGAAAGATTTTAATTTCTCTTACGAAAAGTTCAAAATTGACCTCGACCTGATTGACTCTCTGCAAATAAACATTGTAACTGACTCACTTTCTAACTATGGCAGAAGATACACAACACAATTGGGAAGTGTATTGGAAAAAATAACAGGAAATCTATTAATTGATGATCCCAACAACAAGTCGGGATTGAAAAACTACGCAGAGTATCCGATTTTTAATAGTTCTGATTCTTGTTTTGTGTACTACGACAGCAAAAAAATTCAGGATGGAGCTTATAAAAAGGAAGAATTCTATTTCAAGGTTGATCCATACACAATCAACAATATAAACGACTTTAAAAAGGAAGACATTTCGTTAAAAGGAACTTTTGTTTCCGACAGCATATTCCCAACATTTAGAGAAACTCTAAGTATTAATGAAGATAATTCGCTGGGATTCTACCACATAACACCTAAAGAAGGATTGCCAGTTTATGGGAAAGGAACTTTTACTGATACCATACACCTTTCTAACGAAGGATTAATTGGTGATGGAACACTAAACTACCTTACCTCTATTACAAAATCTGAAAAATTAGTATTCAGACCGGAAATTATGACCACTCAGGCCGAAAGTTTTGAATTAAAGGAACTTGCTTCGCATATGAACAATCCTGAGGTAAACGGCGAGAAAATTTTTGCAACATGGTATCCGTACAAAGAAGAACTTTACGTGAAGAGTACGGCCTTACCTATCGACATGTATAAAAAGCTGGCAACCCTTGCCGGAACGCTGAAAATTACTCCAACAGAAATTACAGGAGTTGGCGACATGGAATTGGTTAATGCAGAACTTCAATCGGATTATTTTACCTACACGCCTAAAACCATTGTTGCTGATACAGCTGTTTTTAAGCTGAAGAATACAGATTCGGAAAGTTATGCCTTCGAAAGTAAAGATGTTAGAGCACATATCGACTTTATCAACAGAACCGGACAATTTACAAGCACAACAGGAGGAAGCAACAGTGAGTTTCCATCGAACAAATACATGGCCTACATCAATAGTTTTGGTTGGGAAATGGATCAACAGGAGCTTTTATTCGGAAACGAGGATGAAAATACACTTGCCTCTTTGTGGGATCAGGATAAAATGGAAAGCTTACCTAAAACAGCCTATAACGAATTTATTTCGACAAGTTTAAAACAGGATTCCCTTAGCTTTTTCACCCCATTGGCCAAATACAGTTCCATTGATCATACGATTAAAGCACAATTTGTAAAAGATCTGGCCGTTGCTGATGCAAAAATTTATCCTGATAAAGGTGATGTGAACATTGAAGAGGAAGGACAGATGCAAACGCTTCGTAACTCGACAGTACTTGCCGACACTCTTAATTCATTTCACAACATTTTTAATGCTGCCATAAATGTTCATAGCAAAACCTCCTATTCCGGATCGGGTAGTTACACTTATTTAGATGCCGAAGAAAATGAGCAGGAACTGTTTTTTGATGTAATAGATGTGGACAGCCTCGGACAAACCATTGCCATGGGAAATTTACCGGAAGAAAAATCGTTTAGCTTAAGTCCCGATTTTGATTACAAAGGAAAAGTTAGGTTAGAAGCACGCGAGAAATCACTTTTCTTTCATGGTCAGACCAAAATTCATAACAAATGCGAAAGTATTGGCGACAAATGGCTTGATTTCAATTCACAGATTGATCCGAAAGAAATTTACATCCCTGTTGATTTGCACGTAACCGATGATGAAAGCCTGATGCTTTACAATAGTTTTTTCTTAACGAATGATTCCATTCATATCTATTCATCGTTTTTATCTCGTAGAATATTTTACACGGACAACGTGCTATTGGAAGCCAGAGGATTTCTTACCTACAAGCCAAATTTGCAGGCCTATCAAATTGCACCGAAAGACAAATTACAAGATATGGACGCAACCGGAAATATCCTTTCTTTCTATCCTGGCAATTGTAATATGAGAGGAGAAGGTTTAATTAATTTAGGTGCCGAATTGGGACAAATAAAACAGATTTCAGCCGGAGCTATCGAACACGATTTGTCGAGTGATCTTGTGACCCTTGACTTAATTTTTGGTGTTGATTTCTTTATGAACGATCAGGCCATGAAGATTATGGAAACAGCATTTACGCAGGCAAATTTAAAACACACGAACATCAACAAACAGAACTACACCAGAAAACTGGCTGAAATAATGGGGCGCAAAAGAGCCGAATTAGCCGTGCGGGAAATGGACGACAACGGCACTTTTAAAACCCTGCCCAATGAACTTTTGCATACCCTGTATTTCAATAATCTCGATTTTATATGGGACAAAGAAGCCAAGGCATATCAATCAATTGGAGAGATTGGGATTGGAAATATTAACGACAAACAAATCAATAAAAGCATAAAAGGTAAAATTGAACTGGACAAAAAACGAAGTGGTAACCGTCTTACTATGTATCTTGAAATTGATAAATCTACATGGTTCTTTTTCGAATATCACCATGGAGTGATGTTTGTAAGATCATCGAACGAGGAATTTAATACCATATTGCACGAAACCAAAGAAGACAAACGTGAATTTAAAGATCCGTTAAAGAAAAATCCTTATTCATATATTATCTGTCCCCGTTCACAGAAAACAAAATTCCTGAAACGATTTAATTTGTAGAACTTAAATTCATTAGAGGTGCAGCACGCTGCACCTCTAATATTATAATATTGCTATTCTATTATTTCCTTTACACGGCCAACCTGCCCATCTTCAAGCATTACCTTTATGCCATGCGGATGTAAATGCGAATTGGTTAATAACTTTTTTACAGTCCCCTCTGTCAACTTTCCTGACCGCTGATCTGCTTTCAGCACAATTCGAACCTCAAGTCCTGGATGAATATCTGCCCTCTTTGTTCCGTCTTTCATTTCATTTTTTTTTTTGATTTATCGTTACTACAAATATACAGGCTTTTGGGGATTTTGTATTATTATATTAAGTAAATCATTGGTTAAACAAACAAGACCAGTTTATTTAAGTATCCTTCCAATCAAAATTCAACACCATTGTTACAATCAACCTAAAAAGGATCCTTAACTCTTCTCCACAAAATTTAGTTTGAGAAAACCCACAAAAAAATGTATCTTCTAATAATCAGATAGTTTGCATGTAACATTAAAAAAAACAAACAATCAGAAATAAAGTAAGCGTCTCCGCGTCGCCACTCCGTCAAAAAAAAACACCCCGTCAAATTTTGGTTCAAATTGACGGGGTATTAAAATATCAGATATTACTCAGCCCACTTATCAGGAAGCAAGTTTCTCATTTGTTCGTTGGTCATGGTTTGGTGTTCTGCCAGGTGCTGTATCACATCTTTGAAATAAGAAAAGGTATTCACATTGTTCAGTCTGCATGAAATAGCCAGAGAATATAGTTTCGCAGTTCTGGCAGCTCCAGCATTAGAGCCACAGAAAAGCGAATTGCGACGACTAATGCTAATGTAACGCATCGGTCGTTCAATCCTATTATTATCCAAATCGTAATCTGTAGATATTATAATATTGTAAATCGATTCCAGTTCGTTGAGACAGTATGCAGTGGCTTTATTTAAAATATGGTTGGGTAGTATTTCAGGGTCTCGATCAATAGTCCTGAGTTTTTTTTCTAAATCGGTGTAAACTTTCAAGGATTCTTCTTTCCATTTTTCTTTTGGTTTCTTTTTTCTGATCATGTAAAACTGGTTGTACAGGTCAATAATATTTTGTGCTTTTGGTTGTTCTTGAATCTCTATAAATTTTCGTTTGCAATGTTGAATACAACCTAATCGCATTGCTTTTGGATAATTCCACCCTTCAAGTACTTTGTACGAGCTGTAACCATCAGTCTGAACGGCTCCTTTATAATCTCCGGACAGGTAGTTTGTAAATACCTTTTTGGCTCTTGATCCATTTTCATAAATGAACTGAATCAAATTATTTTGATGGGATAAAGCACTCCAAAAGTAACCTTTTCGACTTCCTTTATCGCCGTCTAATACGGTATGATAGGTTTCATCGAAATGGATATAAGGATCTGCAAGAATAGCATTCTTAAGGTGTGGCATCAATCTATCAAGCAGGTCCGCTGATTTTTCGATTAAGCCATGAACAGTTGCTTTGGGGATATCAATGCCCATCTCGTTCAAGTATTTCATAATGCGTTCTACGGGCATGCCGTACACATATCTTTGTTGAATTAGGTGTGCCAGTATCGAGCTATCGAAGTTGGAGTTCTGAAATGGCGCCACTGGAGCTTTTCCTTCAAAAAAGTTATCACCCATCCGATATTTCCTGCAGCGATAAATATGTTTGATCAGTCGGGGTGGTATATATGTATACCTTATCACGTCACGGTGAAACAAGTAAACAGCAACTTTTTCATCAAAGCCGGCATCGCAAGGCAGTACATCTTCTACAAGCTCTTCAATATTATCGTAAACCTTTCGTTTAGCACCATTATTACCTCTTTCTTTTGGGGAAGGAGCTGGTTTTTTATCGTCTGCAACAGGAGCTGTATATTTACGTTTTTCGGTCTTTTTAGGAAGGTTCATATTCGCAAATCGCTTCAACTTCTGGGCATCTTTATCCTTCTCTAAAAGTACTGCCTTTAAAGCAGCTAACTCTTTAGCTTGTTCTTCTATGGTTTTAGTCAAAGATGCCAGTACAGCTGTTAATTCTGAAATTTGTTCCTGATAAAAAGCGCTTAACTCTCTGTTTGTCATGATATAAAGATACAAAAATAGTAGGGTTTCACCATGCAAAACACACACTATTTTTGCACCTTTTACGCTCTGTATCAAGCCGTTATCATGGCTTTTAAGCGAAGTTCGTTCGAATTGCTTTTGTGTTTTATTGAGTTGACGATTTGATCAAGAATAGTACTTTCTACCTCAAAGAAAGGTGCATCGCCAACTTGTTGTGGCAGAGTATAGCAGCCCAATTCAAGCTTCTTGTTGTAAAGAACAAATCCTTCTTTTTGCCATCGTAAAACCTTAATTGATTTACGCGTGCTACCAACAAAAACATAACCATCGCCATTTAGTGCATCCTTTTTACCTAAAGTCTTTACCAGATGATAAAGCGAATGGATTCCCTTACGCATATCAACTGGTTCGCGAAAAAAATAAAAACGTGTCGTTGCCGTGAAATTGAAAATCATAGTACATCCTTTTTATGTGAATTTTAAGAATGTAAAAATCTAAAATCTTATCGAAAATCCATATGCGCTATTGTGGAGACGGATACGAAATAAATACAAAACACACTATAACTAATTCCATATTGTAAAATTTTTATATATTTACATGAACATAACACAAAAACCAATTACGTTTCATAATCAGGCAGAAGAATGAACACCACTAATCATCAGTCCGTAAAAGCAAAGTTCTCATTTAACGGTCATATTTTTTTCTCTTACACCAAACTAAGTTTTCAAAAGAATCTTTTTAGTTTTGCTGTACCTGTTATTCTTATTCCAATATTAATCGTATCAAATTCGCTAAATCTTTACAGTGCATACAAAGATGAGGCAAATTACGAAATGATTTTTTTCTTATCGATCCTAATAATCAGCCTAGGTCTTACGATTGTCACAATTTTCAAATATAAAGAGGTTAAAGCAATGGATGGCAAGGAGTTCACATTCCGAGAGATAAAAATGATCCGCATTAGAGAATCGAGAACGAATGCCAAATTAGCCTTTGAATTTACAAATGGTATAAAGCATAAAATGTCGATTAAAAAGGACGATGCCTATTCCAATTTCTTCAAGAACCTGAGCTATGCCAATGTAAAAATTTCAACAACTAAAAGTTAGTAAACCCGAACTGCCTTTAGCATACAAAAAGCACCCAATTCTTCAAAATCTCCTTGTATTAGCTGAGATTGATTGCTGTGGAAACAAAAAATTGATTAATTTTATCTTACTAGTTAAACAGTCCATAGTCAATCATCATATGCAAAAATATCAGTTCTTAAATAGAGATTTAAGTTGGTTATCCTTCAATAAAAGAGTACTACAAGAGGCTTCGAATACAAGATTGCCATTATACGAGAGAATTAAATTTTTAGCTATATATTCTTCAAACCTCGATGAATTTTATAGGGTACGCTTGGGCACCTACAAACGGTTTACCGAATTGCCTGCCGAAGACAAAGATATTTTGAGAGAGAATCCTGATGCAATATTAAAAAATATCAATGCTGAAGTTGATCGTCAGCAGAATGAATTTGGGAACATTTTTACGCAGGAAATTATTCCGGCATTGGAAGAGGAAGATATTATTCTGATTCGGGACCAATCCCTATGCGAAGAACATCATCAGTTCGTAAAAGATTTTTTTCTTGATAATTTGTTGCCTCATGTTCAACCCATACTATTATTAAAAAAGCAGATTCAGCCTTTTCTTCAAAATAACGTGATTTATATTGCGGTTAAATTGTTTAAAAAAAGAAAAAAAGAAGAGGAAGAAGGTATTCCCAAATCCCGTCGTTCCAGATATGCGATTATAAAAGTTCCGAGTCATCGTTTTCCACGCTTTATTGAATTGCCTGATAGGGATGGCAAGCACTTCATCATGTTTTTAGACGACATCATTAAATTGAGGATGAAACTCTTGTTTCCCGGTTACAAGATCGATTCCAGCTACAGTTTTAAGCTTAGCCGCGATGCGGATTTACTGATTGAAGATGAGTATTCGGGCGATTTAATTAAAATGATCGAGAACAGTTTAAAAAAACGGGAAACAGGTTCTCCTTCGCGTTTTTTATATGATGCATCGATCCCTAAGGATTTTCTGAAATTTTTAAAAGACTCTTTTAACCTGCAAAACAATGACATGGTGAAAGGAGCCCGATATCATAATTTTCAGGATTTTTTCGGTTTTCCAAATCCAAAATATCCTGAACTGGAACCCGAATCGTTTCACCCCTTAAAGGTGGATGATTTGCAGGGCAATAAATCTGTTTTTAAAACCATTCGGCTAAAAGATCAGATTCTTCATTTTCCTTATCAGTCGTACGAATATGTAATTCGCTTTTTAAACGAAGCGGCAGTTGACCCGAAAGTTGTAGAAATTAAAGCGACCCAATATCGGGTTGCTGATAATTCGGCCGTTGTAAATGCATTAATTAACGCAGCATTAAACGGTAAAAAAGTGACTGTCTTTGTTGAAGTAAAAGCGCGCTTTGATGAAGAAGCCAATCTTAGATCGGCAAATGAGATGCGAAAAGCCGGCGTAAAGATTATTGACAGTATTCCCGGCCTGAAAGTTCATGCAAAACTAGCTTTGGTATTGCGTAAAGGAGATAAAAAAGATTATGCCTTTTTAAGTACCGGAAATTTCAACGAAAAAACAGCCAAAATTTATTCCGACCATGGTTTACTAACTTCAAATGAAGTAATTATTACTGAGTTGAAACAGCTCTTCGATTATCTTGAAAATCAAACCGAGGGATATGAGTTCCGAAAACTTTTGGTTGGCCGATTTAATTTGAGAAGAAGCTTAATTGAATTAATTGATCAGGAAATTCAAAATGTAAAAAAAGGACACAAAGGATATATTATTCTGAAAATGAATGGCCTTCAGGAACGCGACATGATCACAAAATTATATGAAGCCAGTGAAAACGGGGTGAAAATTGATCTTATTATTCGCGGAATTTGTTGTCTAAAACCAAACAAAACATACGCAAAAAACATTCGGATTATTCGTATTGTCGATCAATTTCTGGAGCACGGAAGAATCTTTTATTTTCACAATTTAGGAGAAGAACTTCTGTACCTGTCTTCGGCCGATTGGATGAATCGGAATTTGCACCGACGAATTGAATGTGCTTTCCCGATTCAGGATAAGAAAATAAAAAAAGAATTGATTGATATCTTAAACATACAGCTTAATGATAATGTTAGTGCCCGAATATTAGACGGAAAGTTGAATAACCTGCCCATTCCAATCAATGGAAAAGTAAAGAAAATTCAATCGCAGAAGGAAATTTTCGCATACTTAAACAAAAAAGAAACAGCGAGCAAATCGAGAAAAAACCGGGCCGCAAAAGATTCCGTGTAAATTTGTATTGTTCTAACCCAAACTAAAACCCAATGAAACAACTTATTCTTGTAAGACATGCTAAAACAGAAGTTATTCGATACGACATTTCAGACTATCAGCGCAGCTTGGTTAACAGAGGAATAAATGATTCCAAATTGATTGCCAACAAGCTGTTTTTAAAGAATATCATTCCTGATTTGATGATTTCGAGTCCGGCTAACAGGGCTATTGAGACTGCTTTGCTTTTTGCAGATGTGTTGCAATACCCAATTGATAAAATTGAACAGAATGACGATTTATACGATGGTTTCACCACTCACGAATTTCTAGGCTTACTCGATAAACTGGGAAAAGAAAATGAAACAGTTATGGTGGTTGGGCACAACCCCAGCATTGAATATTTAGCCTTTAACCTAACCGAAGAGTTCTATCACAATGTTCCAACCTGCACAGTAATTGGTATCGATTTCCAAATAGACAAATGGTCTGATATTGAAGCTAGAACAGGCAAGTTGGCTTTTTACGAGTATCCAAAGAAATATAAGGAGGTAAAGTAGGTGTAATATTTTCAAATTGATTATTACAAGAACACTATGATTCAACATTTCAAAATACTTACATCAATTTTAATAATTCAATTATTACTTGCTTGTTCATATTCTTCAAATAAGGAAAATAATAAAATCAAGGTAAGCGTCTCCGCGTCGCCACTCCGTCAAAAAAAAACACCCCGTCAAATTTTGGTTCAAATTGACGGGGTATTAAAATATCAGATATTACTCAGCCCACTTATCAGGAAGCAAGTTTCTCATTTGTTCGTTGGTCATGGTTTGGTGTTCTGCCAGGTGCTGTATCACATCTTTGAAATAAGAAAAGGTATTCACATTGTTCAGTCTGCATGAAATAGCCAGAGAATATAGTTTCGCAGTTCTGGCAGCTCCAGCATTAGAGCCACAGAAAAGCGAATTGCGACGACTAATGCTAATGTAACGCATCGGTCGTTCAATCCTATTATTATCCAAATCGTAATCTGTAGATATTATAATATTGTAAATCGATTCCAGTTCGTTGAGACAGTATGCAGTGGCTTTATTTAAAATATGGTTGGGTAGTATTTCAGGGTCTCGATCAATAGTCCTGAGTTTTTTTTCTAAATCGGTGTAAACTTTCAAGGATTCTTCTTTCCATTTTTCTTTTGGTTTCTTTTTTCTGATCATGTAAAACTGGTTGTACAGGTCAATAATATTTTGTGCTTTTGGTTGTTCTTGAATCTCTATAAATTTTCGTTTGCAATGTTGAATACAACCTAATCGCATTGCTTTTGGATAATTCCACCCTTCAAGTACTTTGTACGAGCTGTAACCATCAGTCTGAACGGCTCCTTTATAATCTCCGGACAGGTAGTTTGTAAATACCTTTTTGGCTCTTGATCCATTTTCATAAATGAACTGAATCAAATTATTTTGATGGGATAAAGCACTCCAAAAGTAACCTTTTCGACTTCCTTTATCGCCGTCTAATACGGTATGATAGGTTTCATCGAAATGGATATAAGGATCTGCAAGAATAGCATTCTTAAGGTGTGGCATCAATCTATCAAGCAGGTCCGCTGATTTTTCGATTAAGCCATGAACAGTTGCTTTGGGGATATCAATGCCCATCTCGTTCAAGTATTTCATAATGCGTTCTACGGGCATGCCGTACACATATCTTTGTTGAATTAGGTGTGCCAGTATCGAGCTATCGAAGTTGGAGTTCTGAAATGGCGCCACTGGAGCTTTTCCTTCAAAAAAGTTATCACCCATCCGATATTTCCTGCAGCGATAAATATGTTTGATCAGTCGGGGTGGTATATATGTATACCTTATCACGTCACGGTGAAACAAGTAAACAGCAACTTTTTCATCAAAGCCGGCATCGCAAGGCAGTACATCTTCTACAAGCTCTTCAATATTATCGTAAACCTTTCGTTTAGCACCATTATTACCTCTTTCTTTTGGGGAAGGAGCTGGTTTTTTATCGTCTGCAACAGGAGCTGTATATTTACGTTTTTCGGTCTTTTTAGGAAGGTTCATATTCGCAAATCGCTTCAACTTCTGGGCATCTTTATCCTTCTCTAAAAGTACTGCCTTTAAAGCAGCTAACTCTTTAGCTTGTTCTTCTATGGTTTTAGTCAAAGATGCCAGTACAGCTGTTAATTCTGAAATTTGTTCCTGATAAAAAGCGCTTAACTCTCTGTTTGTCATGATATAAAGATACAAAAATAGTAGGGTTTCACCATGCAAAACACACACTATTTTTGCACCTTTTACGCTCTGTATCAAGCCGTTATCATGGCTTTTAAGCGAAGTTCGTTCGAATTGCTTTTGTGTTTTATTGAGTTGACGATTTGATCAAGAATAGTACTTTCTACCTCAAAGAAAGGTGCATCGCCAACTTGTTGTGGCAGAGTATAGCAGCCCAATTCAAGCTTCTTGTTGTAAAGAACAAATCCTTCTTTTTGCCATCGTAAAACCTTAATTGATTTACGCGTGCTACCAACAAAAACATAACCATCGCCATTTAGTGCATCCTTTTTACCTAAAGTCTTTACCAGATGATAAAGCGAATGGATTCCCTTACGCATATCAACTGGTTCGCGAAAAAAATAAAAACGTGTCGTTGCCGTGAAATTGAAAATCATAGTACATCCTTTTTATGTGAATTTTAAGAATGTAAAAATCTAAAATCTTATCGAAAATCCATATGCGCTATTGTGGAGACGGATACAAATCAAGGATTCATCTAATATTTCTTTTGCGGATAGTTTATGGATGAAATTTGCCACTGCTATTGAAGAAGGCAATTTAGAATTTTTAGTGAATAATTCATTTGATACAATTCAGTGTGTCGATTGTATTTCTGAGAATAATGATGAAAAAGAATTCTATCAATCAAAAATTATTTTTCAAAATTATCTTGATAAATTAATGCATCTGGACAACCTAACGAACAAGGAATTTTCAACATTTATGAATGATAGTAGTATTCGAGTCAGCTATAATATTAAATGGAAATCAGCACCTGAAGGAGCTTACGGACTTGTATTCTCTTTTGCCAAGAAGAATGAAAAATTCTATTTTGATGGAATGTTTACAATACCATAAATACTCTTAAATTGCACCTTTAGAATTTTCAGCTAAAATAAAAATACGTGTTAATTACTGCTTCCCAAAAATAATCTGTCCCTGATTATCCAAGATTAATTTGCCATCAACAGTTTCCTGCGATTGTGGATCTTTAAAACCTTTAATCAGAGGTGTTTTTCCTTTAGTTGCCAACGATTTTATTTGAGCTTCGCTCAATTTTTTCTCCATAAAAACAAAAGGAACAATAAACTTGCAGCCATTTCGGTAATTGGAGCAACCATAAGCAGCATTCCCCTTTAAGAGTGTGCCTGTTTTGCAAACCGGACAAGTCCATGATTCTGCTTCCCCGGCTATAAACTCGATACCGAAATCGGGTGTTAAGCCTAATTGTCCATTTTGCTTTTTCCCATCAATTTCGAATCCTTTAATTTTGGGCGTTATTTTTTTCAGCACCAATGCCTCAACCTGTTTATCGGTTAATTTCTTTCCTTCAAATTCAAAAGGAATAAGAATTTTACATCCATTTCCCCAATTGGAGCATCCCCAGGCATTATTGCCTTTTAAAATCTTCCCTTCTCCGCATTTAGGACAAGTTAATTCTTTCTTGATTGCTGGTTTTACCTTCGCTTTTTGCTTTTCCTTTTCTTTTTCCTTCTCCTCATCAATCACTTCTATTTGACTGATATTTTTCCGCGATTTTACGTCCCAAACAATTCCTACAACCATATTTTTCAATTCGGCCATAAACTGATTTACTTCGTAGTTGCCCAGCTCAATTTCCCGAAGTTTCTTTTCCCATTGTCCGGTTAGTTCTGCCGATTTTAGCAGCTCATTCTGAATCGTATCAATTAGCTGAACACCTGTAACCGTAGCCTCAAGTCGCTTTTTATCTCTTCTGATGTATTTTCTTTTAAACAGAGTCTCAATAATATTCGCCCGGGTGGAAGGACGGCCAATTCCGTTCTCTTTCATTAAATCCCTTAACTCATCATCATCGACCTGTTTGCCGGCGGTTTCCATGGCACGAAGCAAAGTTGCTTCTGAATAATATTTAGGAGCCTGCGTCTGTTTCTCAGCCAAATCGGGCGTATGTTCTCCACTCTCCCCTTTCACAAAATCAGGAAGAATAACTCCATCGCCAATATTACCGTCTTTAGCATATAAAACACGCCATCCTGGTTCCAAAATCTGTTTTCCTGTTGCCTTAAAATCTATAGTAGTCACCTTTCCTAAAACGGTGGTGTTACTCACTTTACAATCCGGATAAAATACCGAAATAAACCGTCGTGTAACAATATCGTAAACCTGCTTCTCATCATACGACAAAGTCCCCGGCACAACACCTGTAGGAATAATGGCGTGGTGATCGGTCACCTTCTTATCATCAAAAACCTTTTTCGATTTTTTAATTTTTGCTTTTAAAAGCGGCTCTGTAAACTCGCTGAATGCTGTTAGCTTTTGAAGAATTCCCGGTATTTTTTTATACAAATCATCCGTAAGATAAGTCGTATCAACTCTTGGGTAAGTGGTTAATTTCTTCTCGTACAAACTTTGAATCATTCGCAGTGTATCTTCTGCCGAAAAACCCAGTTTCCGGTTACAATCTACCTGCAACGAGGTTAAATCATATAATCTGGGAGGTAGTTCTGTTCCACTCTTTTTCTCAACAGAAACAATTTCGAATGGCTCCGAATTAATTTTATCAAGGAACTCAATTCCTTGCTCTTTTTGTTCAAACCGCCCATGAGTTGCAGCAAAACTCACATCACGATAAGTGGTTTTTAGCTCCCAATAAGTTTGAGGAATAAAATTATCAATCTCTTTTTGACGATTTACAATTAAAGCCAAAGTAGGCGTTTGCACACGGCCAATGGAAAGTACCGACTTACCGTTTGCGTATTTTAGTGTGTAAAGTCGTGTTGCATTAATTCCCAACAGCCAGTCGCCAATTGATCTTGATGATCCTGCAGCATATAATTTATCAAACTCCTTACTATCACGTAAATTATTAAAGCCGTCACGAATAGCCTCTTCGGTTAGAGATGAAATCCAAAGTCGTTTAACGGGAACCTTACACTTAGCTTTGTGCAAAACCCATCGTTGAATTACTTCCCCTTCTATTCCGGCATCACCACAGTTTATCACTTCGCTGGCATTGGCAATTAGCTTTTTAAGAGTATCGAATTGTTTCTGAACGCCTTTATCGGGAATTACCCGAATTCCAAAACGCGGAGGAATAATTGGCAAATCATTTAAATGCCAGTATTTCCAATTAAGATTGTATTCATGAGGTTCTTTCAAGCCGCACAGATGACCAAAAGTCCATGATATTTGATATCCGTTTCCTTCGTAATATCCATCTTTTTTACTTTTGGCACCCAATATTAGGGCAATTTCACGTGCTACACTTGGTTTCTCAGCTATACAAACTATCATGCTTTACTCCTCTTGTTTTAAGGCAATATATTCTTAAATATTTCACAAAAAATCAGATTCCTGGTTCTAAGGAACCAAACAATTTATTCTGTAATATAATTTTTATTTCTTTCTTTCCCGCTTCATCCACTTTTCAACCATCATGAACAACTCCATTTTTGAAACTGGTTTCATAATAAAATCGTCCATACCTGCTTCAGCAGATTTCACATGGTCATCCGAAAAAGCATTTGCTGTCATAGCAATAATCGGCCTGTTGAACCCATTCTTACGCAATGCAACGGTTGCCTGATAACCATCTATTATTGGCATTTGCAAATCCATAAACACCATCAAAACACATTCTTTATTTTCCTGACAAAAATCGAGAGCTTCCCGTCCATTTTTCACCCAATGGGTAGGAATATTATCCATTTCCAACAGACGGGATATGATTTTACCATTCACAAAATCGTCCTCTACCAACAGTACTCTCCCATTACTAAACTCAGGCTTTTCTTCCTCCATTATTCTGATTTATTATTTTCAATGTAAATATGTATTGTTTTATCCAATTATCATATTAAATCACTAAAACAAGTATTTAAATTCGATAGAAAGAATATCATCTTCAATTGAATGGCTAAAATTAGCAGTAATTACCATTAATTTATAAGGTGCGAGCCAAATTCCTCCTCCATATCCATGGTGCCATTTGTTAGAACTCTCATTATCAACCCAGACCTTGCCAAAATCATTAAAACCCAAAATACCCACTTCACCTCCCAAAAAATAAGATTTAAAACGAGCAATCCTAAGTCTCAAATCAGTATTTTGAAATACAATATCATCTCCTGCGAATCGATCCTGACGATATCCTCTTAGATTTGATTTTAAACCTAATTTATTCGCCTGAAAAAATGAATATCCACTGCTGTTATGACTGGCACCGGCACGCAATGCCAATATTGTTCTTTGAGGTCTGCCAAAACTAACATACATTCGCATATCAGTCTCCATTTTATGAAAATTATTATCATTCCTCTCCAATCCCTTATAGTATTTCCAACTGGATGACCAATAAATTCCTCTTGAAGGAAGTACCTTATTATCCCGTGAATCCCACAAATAATTAATACTAAGTCCTAAATATCTTCTGGTATTAAAATCGGTTAAAGGATTCAAATCATTGTCAGGATTGGTAAAATCGGTTACAAAACGATCCGGTGTAGCTTTCAACTCCAGCTGCTGATAAAATGAACCAATTGAAATAAAATGTTTCTCCCCAACTTGTTGTCTTAATTGCGGATGAATAAAAAACTGAGCCATTCGAATCCTGTTGTAAGCATCATCATCGATTTTAGAATTTTCTGTTTCATTTCCCAATCCGTAAAAGTAGCCCTGAAAATTAGGTGTATTGTAATGAATATCTGTTAGAAAATCAGTTTTTCGAAACACCTGCTTGAACTCACCGGAATATTTTAACTCTACCGATGGATATGCAAATGCATAATTAACAATGAATTTATGAGATGATCCGTATGGTTCTTTCCTAAATCCTTGGGTTTTAACATTTACACCTGCACCTAAAACCAAACCATCATCACTAACAAAATTAAGGTTCGCACCAGGGCTTACAACATTATACTTAAATGCTTTTCTATCGTATGAATTTACTTCAGAACTTTTCCCAAATCTCTTTTTGTAAGCTCCATCGCCCTTAATTCTGGTTTTTGATTTATCGTAAATAAGCAGATTTTGTTTCCCTGTATCTGCCAGTTTAAACTTATCTTTTCCTTTTCCTCCAATAATCCGAAGCTTTATTCCATTTTTGTTATTTCCATTTACCTCAAACTTATCTTTTCCATCCAGTCCAAAAATTCTCACCTCATTGGTTTCATCCTTACTAAAAGTTCTGCGATACAATAGTTCTTTTTTATTCCCTTTACTGCTTAACCGATGGCTTTCAACAATTAATTTTCCATTTTCAATCCAGTTGATCTCGAAACTCTCATTATCATTCGTACCTACAACATCAACTTCTTTTGCTAAAAATTCATAAAACTCCTCTGCCAATGTTGGTAGCTGATCTCTTCGAGCCTTTAGCTTTTGTGTAATTTCGTCACCCGAAATTGCATAGACTTCCCTTGGCAAAGCTTTCACTGATTCTTGAATAATACTATCGCTTAACTTGCTTTGAAGTTCCTTTGCCATTTCAATCCAATCATTTCTGTCCTTGGATTGTAAAAAGTTTCGATCAAAATAACGGGCATTAAAACCAAGTCCTACTACATTTTCGACAATTGAATCGAATGATTGAAATTTAGGCATAGCCCATTTTCTTCGAATCAACCAGGGAATTGCTCCATCGCTAAAGAAAAAAGCCTGATCGCGGTCTCTTGGAATCGGCCTCGCAATAGTTTTGCCATCTTTTTTGAAGGTTGCCCACCTCCACTGATCATCGTGCCGATCCCAGTCATTTAAGAAAATATCGAATAAACGGGCACGCAGCACAGCAGTTTCATCAATCTGAAGGTCTGAATTTTTGAATCTCTTTTTAAGCAACTTATCTGTTCCTAAAATATCATGGGAGTTCCCAAAATTATCCATATCAGATACATCGCCGTTGGGGCGCTCTTCGAAAAGAAACAATTCATTCTTAAAACCATCCTGATAAATTCCAAAGCGAGGATCATTGGGAACGTAAACAATTTTTGGATTGGTATGATAGACACCCACTGCTTTTGCCATTTTGGGAACGGCTAAAGCCGCATACGGGTAGGATTCTGAAATTCCATCCTGTACAATTTTGGCCGCAAAGCTTCCTTCCAACCCTGGAGGAATTGCTTTTTCGGTATACTTTTCTACCGACCGCAACACATATTGCTTTCCATCTTTGGCCTCTAGCCGCAATGATCTGGTTTGCTGTCCTCCTCCTCTTTTCAGAATTTTTAATCCGCCTTTTTCTGTTGCAATATCAAAAACCGGGACTGTGATAGGAGTAGCCCAATCTTTTCGGTAGTTCTTCCCTAAAATTTTCGTTTTTAATTTTCCATCTGTTTCATAAAATGTGCTTGCTGCAACTGAAATAGTACTATCCGAATAATTGATCTCTTTGTATTTGCTAATTAAATCTTCCTTAGAAGGAACTTGCTTAGTATAAAGTTTTTCCCGAAATGCCAAATGAGGCTCTTCCACTCCTTCAGCTCCCACCGACCAAAATTCCAGCCAAACCTCATCATTCGAGTAAAAGTTGATTCTCGAGAAACCAACCTCACGCATAGCAACATCCATTTTATTTTTTGACACATAGTCGCTCTTGCTCCCCGATCCTGAAACAACAAAAAATGAATTGTCCTTTTTAGTAAACTGCAAGCTATTATCGTGAGCCGCAACAACAATAATGTTATCGTATCCCACTCCTACTTTTCGGGACATATACCTCATTTGCTTGTAAAAAGGATAAGCGAAATCCTGCGATGTGCCAAAAAGTTTCCGATACAACTCTACAGGACCCGGAAAAGCAAAATTTCCGCCATGCTTTCCTGCACTGTAAATAGGATGATGTGTGGCAAAAACAATTTTCTTATTCTTATTCCTCTTTATAGCATCATTTAATAGAATTAAAAAATCATCATTGCTTTCCAGATCACATTCCGTTTCCGGTTTATCTCCCAAATGAAGCCACCATTGTGAATCTACAATCAGTAAAACCACTTCATCCGTTAAATCTATCTCAACTGGGCCGGGACAACCTCCCGAAGGAAGAAAAACATCTCCCCGATCCAAATAATCCTCTATAAATGTCTCAGTATTCAGTAAAGCTTCCCATCCATGACGTCGTCCCTCATTCCATTCTTTTTCGCCCGGAATAAAAATAAGTTCACCCTTAAAATCCTTTATCGAATGCAAAAGTTTCATTAAATCAGGATTCTCTGCGTCTATGTCCTCCATTTCATCCTCTAAATATCCTTTCGGGAAAGTGTTGCCTAAAAATACGAGTGTCCCTTTCTTCCCAACTTCATTCATTTGACCTTTTAGCATGTCGATATTTGAATCAACAATAGCCGATTCACCAACATCACCAATAAAAAAAATGGAATGATCGAGCAATATTGATGCAGGAGCTTCCGGCAACTTGGTGTTTTGTGCAAATACAGTATTTATTGAAATAAAAACACCGATATAAAGTAAAATCCTCTTCATCGTATTATCAAAATTAAGATACAATCACATTCGTCAACTGCAGTTTATTTGTGGTAGCTGAACCTGTAAATATTAGCAGTTCTTCCTTTTCCTTCATTAGAAATATACATAGTCCCGTCAGGAGAAAAACAGATTCCCTCCGGCTGTCTGAACATCTTTCGTTTCAATTTCACAATAGCCAAAACATCGCCTTCCGGATTAAGCACCAGTAATAATTTACCAACGGATCCTAATACATATAAGTTATTGGTAATAGGATGCGTTGCCACCGCCGATGGTTGAAATGTAAAATCTCCTTGTGATGGATTAATACTTTCCACCAAGGTCACAGAAAAACTTGTATATCCGTCAAAATCAAGAATTCTCCTTATTTGTTCCTGATCAATTAAAAAAGCAGGAGAATCAGACAATTTATTCGTTGTGAGAGAATACTTATAAATTGCTCTTTTCCCTTTAAAATCATTATTAATGCCCGGATTTCCTTTGCATGCAACAAGAAGACTATTGCTTTGGAAATCATAACCTAAACCTTCCGTATTGTTTCCTGCATTCAATTGTGTTTTGGTTTTCACAGATAAAATATCCTCATTCTTCATATGATCAACTGCAAAAATATTTCCATCAGACCGCAGTACAAAAACCTGATCACCTACAACTTCAATACCTTCATAATCTCCTGGTTTATCAAACACATATTTTTTTGTAATCTCTTTCTTCTTTAAACTGAATTTGTAAATAATTCCTTTCTCATCGTTCACACAAAGCAAACTATGATCATTATAATAAGATAATCCGGAAATCTCTCTTAACTCATCTTTCAAATCATATTTTTCATCAGCCTCCAATATAGAGTAAGGAAATTGATAGGTAGAATCCAATACATATACCAACTTAGTATCAGCTGATTTCTGCTTACACGATTCAAAAAAAATTAGAAAACTTAAAAGAACAATATAGGAAATTAAAAATCTGTTCATTATATGAGTGTATCTTTTTTGGATTTAATTAGGAACTTAAAATTACATAAATAAGGCTCAATTCCCAACAAAAAAAGAGGGACCCAAGGCATTATTATAGAATTTTCAAATCGTTTTCCACTATAATGACTATATTTATTCATTACAATTTTATTTAGTCAACATTAGAAAAAAGAAGAGAAATGAATATCATCCATGAAGCGGAAACATTTGTTACTAATTTAATCGAAAGTACCCACCAGCCAATCTTTACCTATCACAATTTGGAACACACTCAAAATGTGGTTAAACAAGCAAAAAAAATTGGTTTGGAAACAGGATTGTCTCCCGACGAAATGGAAAATCTTATTCTGGCAGCCTGGTTTCATGACACCGGTTACTATGAAAACTTTGCTAAACATGAAGAAATAAGTGCTGCGCATGCCAGAAAATTTCTCGAAGAAAAAAATTACCCTGAGGAAAAAATACAACAAATAACTGAAGCTATTTTACACACAAAGATGCCGCATCTTCCTTGTGATGAAAAAATATGTAATGTGCTGTGCGATGCAGATCTGCACCACTTATCAACAAAGGATTACATAAAAATATCCGAAAAGCTGAGAGAAGAAAGAAGTGGAATTCTTCATCATGACATTCACCCCAAATTGTATTGGGAAGAAACCTTGCGTTTTTTAAAAGATCATCATTATCATACCAATTACGGTAAAAAAACTTTGGCTAAAAAGAAAGAGGTGAATTATCAAAAAGTAGTTGATAAAGTGGCTGGTTTTCAGACTAAAGAAATAAAGAAGCTTACCGAAATGGTAAGTAAACTGGAGCAACAGAACACAAAGCTAAAAACTCCGCAGCGTGGCATTGAAACCATGTTTAAAGTAACTTCAAGGAATCAGATTAATTTAAGTTCCATTGCCGATAAAAAAGCCAACTTAATGATCTCTGTCAATTCAATCATCATCTCGGCCATCTTCTTTATTTTCAAAAATATAATGGATGTTCCTCATTTCATTATCCCTTGTGTTATTCTTTTGATAGTATGTTTGTTCACCATTACTTATTCTGTATTGGCAACCCGGCCTATTGTTACGTCAGGAACATTCTCGCAGGAAGACATCAAAAAGAAGAGAGTAAATTTAATGTTTTTCGGAAATTTTCATAAAATGGCTCTTGCCGATTATTCAGACGCATTAAAAGGAATGATGTCGGACTACGATGAATTGTATGACAGTTTAATTAGAGATCAGTATTTTCTTGGAAAAGTTTTGGGTAGAAAATATCGTTTTTTACGAATTTCTTATACCATATTTATGTTTGGCCTCATCTTTTCTGTTCTAACATTTATTCTGGCTGCAATTTACCAGCCTATGGTTTGGTAAATTTTTATTTCAAATTAATCCCTGAAAAGAAATACATAAGCTAACTTTGCAACATCATGTTTTTTTTACTTGTGAAAGCTTATGAACTTATTTTATACACCAGATATCCAGAATCAATTTTATCAATTGGATGAAATTGAATCAAAACATTGCATTAGAGTACTTCGGTTAAAAGAGGAAGATATTATTCATCTGATTGATGGCAAAGGCTCTCTTTACAAAGCGAAAATAATTGACGCTCATCCTAAAAGATGCACTGTTGAATGTATCGAGACTCAAACGGAATTTGGGAAACTGAATTACCAATTACACATTGCTCTGGCACCAACAAAAAATATGGATAGAACAGAATGGTTCATGGAAAAATGTACCGAAATTGGTATTCATGAATTCACTCCTCTTCTATGTCAGCACTCCGAGAGGAAAGTAGTGAAACATGAGCGTTTGTTTAAAGTAATTACCTCTGCAGTTAAACAATCGCTTAAAGCTTACCATCCAATTTTAAATGAACAAACCAAATTTTCCGATTTGGTAACGTCCCCATTCGATGGAGAAAAATACATAGCTCATTGCAACGAAGGTGATAAAACGCATCTAAAAAACCTTTACCGGGCAAAACAAAATGCACTAATCTTGATTGGTCCTGAAGGAGATTTTAGTATTGAAGAAGTAAATCTGGCTAAAGAAAATGGCTTTAAAGAAATTAGTCTGGGAGAAAGCCGTTTGAGAACAGAAACAGCAGGAGTTGTTGCATGTAATATCATTAGTTTAGAAAACCAATAATCATTTGATGAGTAAAATAATTCATACTGCGCTTTTTTTGCTCATTAGTTTGTGCTCCTTTTCACAAAACACAACGGTTCGAATCGGTTTACTAAAATACAATGGCGGTGGTGACTGGTATGCAAATCCAGGATCACTTCCCAATCTCATCGAATTTTGCAATCGCAACAATATTGCAAGCATCTATAAAGATGCCAATATTGTTGAAGTGGGAAGTCCTGAACTATTCTCCTATCCCTTTGTTCACCTAACCGGGCACGGAAATATTGTTTTGAACAATCAGGAAGTTACAAATTTAAGGAAGTACCTTGAAGGTGGAGGCTTTCTTCATGTTGATGACAATTATGGCTTAAATGCCTATTTCAGACGCGAGATAAAAAAAGTGTTTCCGAACGAAGAACTGATTGAGTTACCCTTTTCTCATCCAATTTATCATCAAGTGTACGAATTCCCAAACGGACTACCGAAAATACATGAACACGATGGAAAACCGCCTCAGGGCTTTGGTATTTTTCACAAAGGCAGATTGGTTTGTTTTTACACTTACGAAACAGATTTGGGCGATGGCTGGGAAGATACTTCTGTTCACAACGATACAGAAATTAATCATCAAAAAGCACTAAAGATGGGTGCAAATATTATTTCTTACTCGTTTAGTAATTAGAATTATTCTTAATTACCTTATTCTCTTCCCATAAACGAATCTTCATCTTATTTTGACTTGAATTTCCCTTAACAAAATGATATCTTAAACTGATATTACATTGTTTTCAGTTACTTAAGATATTTACTATGGCAAAATCAACGAAAGGAATTATTGGAATTCTAACTGGTGGTGGTGATGTTCCCGGGTTAAATCCCGCTATTCGTGCTGTCACAATTAGAGCAATAAGGGAAGGTTATCAGGTAATCGGCATTCGCAAAGGCTGGAGAGGTTTAATTGATATTATCCGTGATAAAAAAGCAGATAACAGCGAGAACTATATTTCATTAAGTGAAGAACTGGTAAACAAAGTTGGTAGAACCGGCGGTACATTTCTTCACACTTCCAGAGTAAATCCTTCAAAAACATCAAGAGATAGAATTCCAACTCATCTAAAAGAAAAATACAATGAAGAGGTTAATGATTTAACGGAAGAGGTTCTTGCCAATCTGGCTTTTCTGAACATTGACTATTTAATTCCAATTGGAGGTGACGACACTCTTAGCTATGGTGTGCGATTGTACAAAGAAGGATTTAAAGTTATTGCCATACCTAAAACCATGGATAACGATGTTCCCGGAACTGACTACTGTATCGGATTTAGTACATGTATCACACGTACCATTTCATTAACACACAGCCTAAGAACATCAGCTGGTTCGCATGAAAGATTACTGGTATTGGAAGTTTTCGGTCGTTATGCGGGATTTACAGCAATTTTACCAACGCTGGCCGGTGCCGCAAATAGATGTGTAATTCCAGAATACAATTTTGACATAGAACGCTTAACCGAGTTAATGATACAGGATCGATTCTCAAATCCAAGCCATTATTCCGTTGTGCTAATTTCTGAAGGAGCTAGTTTCTCAGGCGGGGATATGATTTTCCAGGATGATGTCAGAGACGATTACGGACATAGAAAATTAGGTGGCATTGGTGACCGCGTATCTGAACATCTGAAACAATTATCTCCAAAATACAACAATTCAAAACCGATTAATGTTATCAATCAAAAGTTAGGCTATCTGGTTCGTTGCGGTGATCCGGATGCTATTGATTCCATAGTTCCTATGGCATTTGGTAATCTGGCTTTGGATTTAATCATTAAAGGAGTTCATGGCAGATTAATAACACTCCGAAATGGAAGATATGATAATGCTCCGATAGATATTGTTACCAGCTCTAAAAAATTGGTGGATGTTGACCGGTATTATAATACCGATCGGTTAAGACCAAAATACAACAGCTTCGAAATGCAGCCATTATTTTTAATGACCGGATTGTAAGAAAAAAATGTTTAGTATATTTGAGAAACCTTTCGTTACCGAAAGGTTTCTGCTTTTATCAGAATATCCAAACCATTTTTGAACCCTCTTCAGAATTTATTTTTTCACTATTAAATTTATTATGCTGGAATATAACATCTTAGGCATTCAATTACTTGAATGGATTGGCTATGCTGCCTCGGTATTGGTTTTGATTTCTCTAACAATGACTTCGATTGTAAAATTAAGATGGTACAATTTGACTGGAGCTATTCTTTTTTCTGCTTACGGATTTTTAATTGGCTCCTTACCTGTTGGAATCATGAATTTTCTTATTGTTTGCGCAAACCTATACAATCTGCAGAAAATGTATAAGCGAAAAGAAGACTTTAAAATCATTGAGATAAAAGAAAATGACGAGCTGTTAACGCATTTTCTTGACTTTTATAAAAAGGACATTAAGAGTTTCTTTCCGGATTATAAGATGGAAAAAGGACAATTGGGAATGTTTGTACTAAGAGATATGGCAGTTGCAGGAATTTTTATCGGATCTAAAGATCAAACAGAACTAAGAATTGAAATGGATTATGCATTACCTCAGTACCGCGACTTTAAAGTTGGTGCTTATTTGTACAATCAATTAAGTGATATTTTACAGAAACACGATATCAATTCCGTTTATTTCGACACGGGAATAAATCTAAAATATATGGAGAAAATGGGATTTGAAGCATCCAATAAAGATGGCAATTCCATCATGCAAAAATCACTAAAAAAATCCTCTTAATAACTTAAGAGGATGTCCAAAAAGTTCAATCTCATTGTCATTCTGAGCTTGTCGAAGAATCTTTATCTTTGAAAAACAGATGTTTCGACTTCGCTCAACATGACATTTTCGAGTGAAACTTTACTTTTTGGACACCCTCTTTTTTTATTCTTCTAATTTGTTGGCATCTTCGGAGCCATTATCTTTTTTTCGTCCTGCTTCATTCAAGGCTTTATTCAAAATCCATTCAATTTGTCCATTCGTACTACGAAATTCATCAACAGCCCACCTTTCCAACTTTTTGTACATCTCAGGATCAAGACGCAGAACAAATGATTTCTTTTTTGCCATAGTTAATTAATTATTGATACAAAGTTCCGGTATTTACAACAGGAGTTACATCTTTATCGGAACAAAGCACTACCATCAAATTACTAACCATTGTTGCTTTTTTATCCTCATCAAGATCAACAATGTTTTTTTGTACCAATTGCTCCAATGCCATATCAACCATACTAACAGCACCTTCAACAATTTTAAAACGCGCAGCAACCACCGCCGTTGCCTGCTGACGGCGCAACATTGCACCCGCAATTTCAGAGGCGTACGCAAGATAGTTAATTCTTGCTTCCATCACTTCAATTCCGGCAATTTCCAATCGTTCAGTCAACTCTCTTTCCAATAATTCACTTACATTATTCCCTCCCGAACGCAAGGTAATCTCAGCCTGTTCATCCTCAAAATTATCATACGGATACGAACCAGCCATATGTCGAATAGCAGCCTCAGACTGAATATTCACAAAATGTTCGAAGTTATCTACATCAAAAGCAGCTTTGTAGGTATCTCTTACCCTCCATACCAAGACAACCCCAATCATAATCGGATTTCCAATTTTGTCATTCACCTTTATAGGATCACTATCCAGATTCCGGGCTCTCAAACTCACTTTCTTTTTTACCATAAATGGATTTACCCAAAAGAATCCATTAGTCATTATGGTTCCTTTATATGCTCCAAACAGCACCAAAACTGAGGTTTCATTTGGATTAACGATTGTAAACCCCGAAATAAAAGCTATTACCAAAGGAATAAAAATAACGAAAAACGGATTCCTTACCATTACCAATCCTACTATGCCAATTCCCAGCATAGCCAGAACAATGAAAACCATTAAAAATCCTGACTTTCCAGAATAACTTTTTTCTTCTCTCATAATAATTTAGTTTGATATCATTTTGATATCAAATATACATCTTTATTTTAAAATTGGAAATTTTAGAACAAAAAAAACCGGAGTACAAATACTCCGGCTATTTCTTAGTTTAATGCTATTTCTGCAATATCTGGCAATTTCAGATTCACATTTTTTGTGGACTGACGAAATCCTAAAACACGATGAAGAAGATTTGATTGAGACTTCACTTTGAATCTGTCCAGATATTCAACGAGTTCAACAGATTCGAAAACATCAGAATTTGCAATCCGATCCATAAGTGAAATCATTTCTTGTCCTGTATTTTTACGGGCAAAATTTAAAAGAGTATAAACATCATTCATAGGCAAATAATTATTTCTATTTTCCTATTAACGATTAAAATTTCCTTTTAGTATCCGGAATCAAAAAAGACTGGAAAATGTACATCTTCCAATCAATTTATTTTTAGATAAAATATTCCTGCTAAAGAGTAAGACTCATATTTTTTTCTTCAATTGTTTTCCGCATATTGATTAAGGCATATCTCATACGCCCCAGAGCAGTATTGATACTAACATCAGTATGTTCGGCAATCTCTTTAAAACTTAAACCTTTATAATGCCGCAAAATAACAACTTCCCTCTGATCCTCAGGAAGTTCATCAACCAATTTACGAACATCATCATGAATCTGATTTTGAATAAGTTCATCTTCATAGTTTCCTTCACAATATTTGGAAGAATTGAAAATATCCAATTCATAATCATCTTTCGAGAACGTGTTATTCTGTTTCTCTTTTCTAAAATGATCTATAATTAAATTATGAGCTATTCGCAGCACCCAAGCCAAAAATTTCCCATTGTCTTGATATTTCCCCATACGGAGCGATCGGATTACCTTAATAAAGGTATCCTGAAATAAGTCCTCGGAAAGCTGATGATTTTTTACAATTAGATAGATATACGTATATACTCTGTCCCTATGTCGGGTTACAAGAGCGTCAATACTATCATGATTACCATCAATGAATTGCTTAACGAGATCATAATCGGTAGGATTAATTTTTCTCAATTTCACAGCTATTTAATAAAACAGTGTAGAAATTATTCTATAAGCAATGTCTCCTTTTTTATTGATGGTTAATAAATATCCCTAACAAGATGCAATAAACTAATTTTTAATGAGATTTGAAAATGTTTAGAAGTTAAATATCTTTGTAGATTCGATTTTAGTAAACTTATAAGAAACCTAATTCAGGGTCGAATAATAAATATGGCGGACAAGAATTCAGAAAAGTACATTTATATAAAAGGGGCAAAAGTTCATAATCTAAAGAACATCGACCTTAAGATTCCCAGAAATAAGTTTATTGTAATCACAGGACTTTCAGGATCAGGGAAATCATCATTGGCATTTGACACCCTTTACGCTGAAGGACAACGAAGGTATGTGGAAAGTTTATCTTCCTATGCAAGACAATTTTTAGGACGAATTGACAAACCTGAGGTTGATTTTATTAAAGGGATACCTCCTGCCATCGCAATTGAACAGAAGGTAAATACCCGGAATCCACGCTCAACAGTTGGCACATCAACAGAGATTTACGATTATCTTAAACTTCTTTTTGCAAGAATAGGGAAAACGTACTCGCCCATTTCAAATACCCTGGTTAAGAGGCACTCCATTACTGACGTTGTGAAGTATATCCTTAGTCAGGAAGAAGGTGTTCCGGTAATGATTTTAGCAGAAATGCTTAATGGCGACCGAAGTAAAAAAGAGCAACTGGAAGTTTTATCTCAACAAGGATTTTCAAGAGTAGAAAATAAAGGAGAAATCCATAAGATTTTTGACGCAATTGAGAATCCGGGTCTTCTTCAGGATGATGAGCCAATTCATATCGTAATTGATCGAATAAGAGTTTCTTCAGATGAAGATACTCAAAACAGAATAGCTGATTCCCTGCAAACTGCATTTTACGAAGGAAAAGGTGAATGCCTGCTTTCTATTAATGGAAGTGCAGATTACCAAGCTTTCTCGAATCGTTTCGAGGCCGATGGAATTGTATTTGAAGATCCAAATGTTCACACATTCAGCTTTAACAATCCACTTGGAGCATGTCCAACCTGCGAAGGCTTTGGAAAGGTAATTGGTATTGATGAAGATCTGGTGATCCCAAACAAAACACTAAGCATCTACGACGATGCTGTTGTTTGCTGGAAAGGTGAGAAAATGCAGGAATGGAAAAATAAATTAATCTATTCTGCCGATAAGTTTGATTTTCCTATACATCGCTCCTATTTTGAATTGAGCGAAGAAGAAAAACTTTTACTATGGACTGGAAATAAACACTTTAAAGGTTTAAATGATTTTTTTAAATATCTGGAAGCAAAACAATATAAGATTCAATACCGGGTTATGCTATCCCGATACAGAGGAAAAACAGTTTGTCCGGACTGTAGAGGAACCCGGTTGAAAAAAGAGGCCGGCTATGTAAAAGTAAATGATAAAAACATTCAGGACTTGGTGTTAATGCCATTGAATGAGCTCAACGTTTTTTTTCAGAATTTAAATTTGGATAAAACCGATGAGAAAATTGCCAGTCGCTTACTTGTAGATATTAGAAACCGCATTAATTTCCTATCTGATGTCGGATTGGGTTACCTAACCCTTAATCGATTATCCAGCAGTCTGTCCGGTGGAGAATCGCAGCGAATCAATTTAGCAACCTCATTAGGAAGCAGTCTTGTTGGTTCGCTTTACATTCTGGATGAACCAAGTATCGGACTTCATTCGCGGGACACCGAATTGCTCATAAAAGTTTTGAGGGAATTGCGCGATTTGGGAAATACGGTTATTGTTGTTGAGCACGATGAAGATATAATTTTGGCCGCTGATGAACTTATCGATATCGGGCCATACGCCGGCCGGCTTGGCGGAGAAGTCGTATTCCAAGGAAATATTGATCAGTTAAAAAAGTCATCGGAAAGTTTAACTTCTCAATACATTTCCGGAAAAATGATGATCCCTGTGCCCGCCACACGAAAAAAATGGAACAATTTCATTGAAATAATTGGTGCAAGGGAGAATAATCTAAAAGGCTTAAACATTAAATTCCCATTAAATATCATGTCAGTTATCACTGGTGTGAGTGGATCCGGAAAATCTTCTCTTGTGAAAACGATCCTGTATCCGGCCTTAAAGAAACATTACGGCGGGTACTCCGATAAAAGTGGTCATTTCGATGCTCTTAAAGGAGATCTTCATCTTATTAAAGACATCGAATTTGTCGATCAGAATCCAATTGGGAAATCATCCCGGTCGAATCCTGTTACCTACTTAAAAGCATATGACGAAATCCGAAAACTATTTGCCGATCAAAAAGCATCTAAATATAGTGGTTTTAAGCCTTCACATTTTTCCTTTAATATTGACGGAGGCAGATGTGATGAATGTCAGGGGGAAGGAATAATTAAGGTTGAAATGCAGTTTATGGCTGATATTTACCTGCAATGCGAAAGTTGTAAGGGAAAAAGATTCAAAGAAGATATTCTGCAAATTAGATACAATCAGAAAAACATTCATGACGTACTGGAAATGACTGTAAACGAATCGGTTGAATTCTTTTCTCAGGGTAAAAGCACAACAGAAAAGAAAATTGTTCAACGATTACAACCACTGGTTGATGTAGGATTAGGTTACGTGAAATTAGGTCAATCATCAAGCACCTTAAGTGGTGGTGAAAGCCAAAGAGTAAAACTAGCTTCCTTTTTGGCGAAAGAAAAAGCAGAACCTTGCCTGTTTGTTTTTGATGAACCAACAACTGGCTTGCATTTTCATGATATCAATAAATTAATGGATGCATTTAATGCCCTAATATCAAGAGGACATACGCTAATTATTATTGAACACAATATGGAAATAATTAAATGTGCCGATTGGTTAATTGATTTAGGTCCTGAAGGTGGAATTAATGGAGGGCAGATTGTTTTTGAGGGAGTTCCCGAAGATGCTGTTCATTGTTCAGCTTCCTATACAGGACGATATTTAAATGAAAAAATAGATAAAAAAGGTTCTTAAAGGAACCTTTTTTTACTTATAATTTCAAACCAAACAAAATAGAGACACAACCGCTTTTCTGTTCGGATTCAATATCTTCATTTTTGACAAAATCCAAAGATATGATTAGTGTTTTAGCCTCATCCAATTCAAAATCAAAGAAATCAGTGTAATTACTATCCTCGTTATCAAAAATCACATTCAGATCTGAATCGGTAATTTTAAAATGTATTGTTGGCATGTTATCTTCACAACCAACTACTACACGATATTTTTGTCCGCTAAAAAAGGCTTTATGCAATTCAACTTCCTCGTCTGGATTTAGTACTGCTCCGTTGTAATTACCATCATGAATATAATTTTCAAGTTTAGGTTTACAATGTTCTTTTGCAAAATCCCGGCATTGAGAAAATACAAGATTAACAGAAAAAAAGAATGCAAGTAAGGCTGACAATAAATAATACTTCATATTAAAAATGCTGTATGTGTAATTCTTAAATTATTTTCACACTAATGAACTAAATAATCCCTCATATCACCTATTTTCGCAACTAATTGTACAAATACCAATTCATCAACAGAATCAATAAAATCAGCCCCCTCTTTCATATCTGAAGTTTTAATACTCATTTCAAATAATTTCTCAAGCTGTAATACGTTCTGGTAAATGGGTTTAATAATTGGATCAGCCTGATTGTCCTGCAACACCGTTTTTATACTTTCAAGAGACAATTTCTGATCTAAAATTTGTTTGATTAACTCCTCATGTGATTTTTCATTGGGGTTAACACTTTGAGTTGCTATATACATGCACTCCACCCATCCTCCAATTAGCATCAAAGCAGACAGTGAATACCTGTCCTGCTCTCGTAATTGTTGATTCGATTCCATATAAATCTCCGATACAATATCAACAATCAATTCCTTATTTGTCACATTGCTTTCAAGCAAACGAACCTTGTCCTGTCCAACTGTTCTAAGAATCCCTAACGATTCTGCGAGACTTCTGGACACATTCATATACTCAATTGAGATCTGATATTGTTCATTCAAGCTTGCATAGCTTAAATCTGCACAATAAACCCCCAGCGCTATCGCCCTTGACGAGCTTGTTGAATATCCCGGTAAATTCTCCATGCTGTTCAGCAAATCTTCCCTAAAATGAACTCCTGATTTTTTAATTAATAATGAAATTTCAATTGGGCTGGGAAGTACAAAAAAAATTCTCTTCATCTTATCCGCATTTTCCTTCATCAACTGATACTCCAGCAATTCTTCCTCAGAAACCTGCTCTTTATTTTTTTTTGATGAAAACAAATTGCATGAATTGAACAGTAGTATAATTCCTAAACTCCAAATAATTTTTCTCATTGAACTCATTCTGAAGATTAACATCTATCTTTCAACGAACTTAAATTACAATTTTTCAAGAAAATAACATCTTTTTTTCAAGAATATTTCACAATACAAAATGAAATGGAAAAAGATCATTTTGCTGTTAAAATGAATGTTCTCCGCACAAAACTATCCATTCCTAATCATTAAACATAAAATTATTACTTAACTTCTTGCAATTAAAATCAGCATATACAGATATACAACTTTTGAGTTTTTGTAAAAAAAAAGCAACTCAAGACTATCCTTTCAATTATTAAGTTCCAATCAATTAGCCATAAATTAATGAAAATGCAATTAGTAAACAGAAGATATTGAGAGGGGGTAAAAACAAATAAAAATTACTAGTTTTGCATCGAATAAAAAGAACAATTTAATGAGCAATATTAGTAAAAAGGATTTACACAACTCCATAATCTTAGGACTTAGTTCTTTGGATAATAAAGTGGTACTTGATTCAATCAATCAATTACGTGAAGAAGGAAAACCAGAAGATATTACACCTCTGTTAGAACTGATGATTTCTAATTCCAGTAAGGAAATACAATCAGCAATCAATAATTTTCTTGCTGATCTAAAAAATCAGGATTCGGATAAAATTATTATAGAGGCAATCGGTGATGAAAAGTATCTGACAATTAGAAAAATTTTAATTTCAATTTGCTGGGAAACCAGTATTGATTTTTCAAAATACATATCAACTTTTGTTGATTTGTTAATTGTGTCGGATTTTGAAACTTCCTTTGAAGCATTTACAGTAATAGAAAATCTTACCGAAAAAATATCAGAAGAAAGTAAGCCTGTGGAGATGGCGAAACTTAAAGATGCCATTTCAGAAGCATCTCCCGAAAAAAAGGGAATTCTTCACGAAGCCATTCATATAATAGATCAACTATAAGAAAAGAGAAAGCCGCTTAAAAAGCGGCTTTTGTTTTTTATATTAAAACGTCCTTTTCATTATTTGAAAAGTATTTCATAAACTGCGCTCTTTCATACAAACCAGGATCTTGAATACTGCCATAATTAAGACTGCCGCGAAATTCATCAACAGTTTTAAATCCTTTTTTGGTCATCCAACTGGTTAAGTCTCCCAATATATTGGTAATTTGATCGAAACCATGCTCATATACAGTAGAACAAATCTGTACTGTTTTAGCACCTGCCAACAATTGCTTGATTGCAGCCTCGCCATTATGAATACCTGTTGAAGCTGCAATATCAATTCCTTTAATTTTATCAGACAACATACCAACCCAACGAAGAGATTTACGAATATCACTTGCTGAACTCAACACTTCGGCACTGGTAATTTTCATTTTCTCAATATCGATATCCGGCTCATAAAAACGATTAAACAGCACCAATGCATCTGCTCCGTCAGCATTTAAACGATTAGCAACTGAAAATAAATTGGTAAAGTATATTCCAATTTTCATTGATATTGGAATATTTACTTCCTTTTTAACGGCATTAAATATGTCGAAGTATAAATTTTCGTATTGCGCAGAACTCATGTTTCTGTCGTTTGGAACGATAAACACATTTAACTCAATAGCATCGGCTCCGGCTTTTTCAATTTCTTTAGCAAAAGAAGTCCAATCCGATGAAGAAACACAATTAATACTTGCAATTACAGGAATAGAAACAGCCTTCTTAGCTTCCTTAATAAGTGTCAAATAATTCGAAACGGAATTTCCTTTGATGTAGGTCTGAATATAATCTTCAGCTTCAGGATAACTTGTATTTGAAGGATCTTTACCAATCAAATTTTTAGCTTCGTTGCGAATTTGTTCTTCGAATAAAGACTTTAAAACAACAGCTCCTGCCCCTTTTTCTTCAATAATTTTAATTTTTCTTACAGAATTTGTAAGCCCGGAACTGCTGACAATTAAAGGATTCTTTAACTGCAATCCCATATAGGTGGTTTCAAGATTAATCATGCTATTTGATTTTTTAATATTTTTCAATCGATAACGAACAAATATAGTAAATTCAAAAGAGATATTTACATCCTTAGTACTGACTTAGCCTATAAAAAACCCAGAATTTAATATCTCGATCCGAATATTGTGCTTCCTACTCTAATTATTGTACTGCCCTCACTTATTGCCAGCATATAATCACCCGACATTCCCATTGAAATTTCTTTAAATTCAGGACTGTCAATAAAAAAATCTGATTTTAAACTTTCAAATATAGATTTAAGATTACCAAACTCATTTCTGATCCGGACTTCATTATTGGTGTATGTGGCCATTCCCATTACGCCGGCAATTTGAATCGCTTTTAATGATTTAAAATCCTCCGAAGTAAGCAATTCTTTTGCCTCATCGATAGTAAGACCAAATTTAGTTTCCTCCGAAGCGATATGAAATTGCAGCAAGCAACTGATAACTCTGTTATTCTTCTCTGCCTGCTTGTTAATTTCTTTCAGTAATTTAATACTGTCAACAGCATGAATAAGCTGCACGAACGGCGCTATATACTTCACCTTATTGGTTTGAAGATGACCAATAAAATGCCATTCTATATCCTTGGGAAGGTCGTTATATTTTTGTGCCAGCTCCTGTGGTTTATTTTCACCAAAAATCCGGTATCCTCCTTCGTAGGCTTCAATTATATCCTCTTTGGGTTTGGTTTTAGATACTGCTACTAATTTTACGTCAGCAGGAATTTTCGCTAGAATAGTGTCAATTATTTGAGGTATGCTCATGGCAAATTGCAGATTTTAAATTTCAGATTCAAAATTACAACTTTTATGGATTTTGATGTGTTGTTTGGGATTTTAATTATTTTCTGATAAAATAAAACCAACTCCATGCACATTTTCAATTTTTATGGTAGAATCCAATTTTAAGTGCTTCCTTAATTTAGTGATAAAGACATCCAGGCTGCGTCCCATAAAATAATCATTTTCGCCCCACACATTTACCAGTATATCTTCTCTTCGCAATACATTATTTTTATTCTGAAGCAAAAGATACAATACATCACCCTCTTTTTGAGTGATCCGAAAAATTTCTCCATTTAAAGTCAAAGTAAGATTTGCATGATCGTATAAAAATTTACCCACATTAAATATTTGTTCTTTTATTTCAGGTGCTGTATTTACACGCTTTAGCACAGCATTAATTCTTCGGACCAACTCATCCTCATCAAAAGGTTTCGTGATATAATCATCTCCTCCCAAATCAAAACCTTTTAACTTATCCTCCTTTAGCGATTTTGCAGTTAAAAAGATAATGGGAATCTCTTGATTAATTTCACGAATCTTTTTCCCCAAAGTAAAACCATCCATTTTTGGCATCATGCAATCCAATAAACAAAGGTCAAACTTAGAATTAGAGAAAGACTCGAATCCTTTCTCCCCATCTCGGGCTAAACATACCGAAAAGCCCTCCATTTTTAGAAATTCATTTAAAACAAGACCTAAATTAGGATCATCCTCAACTAGCAATATATTTTTAGAATTGGTCATAAAATAATTTTAGATTGATGGCAAAACAATAGTAAAGGTACTGCCGGAGTTTCTTTTGCTCAAAACATTTATTGAACCTTTATGAGAATCAATAATCATTTTTGAATAGGACAAGCCAATGCCAAAACCTTTCACATCATGCAGGTCGCCGGTTGGAGCTCTGTAATATCTATCGAATACATGCTTCTGTTCCTCTTTAGTCATTCCAATTCCTTTATCAGTTACCGCAATATAAAGATGTCCATTCGTATTTTTAGTCTCAACTTCTATTTCTGGTTTAGATTCGGAATACTTCACTGCATTATCCAAAAGATTTAACAATACATTCTGCAGCAAATCTTTATCACCACAAACCATATCATTTTCCGCATTCAGCTTGTACGCTATGGTTCCTTCCCGCTCTGCCAATTGCACGGAAATAAAATCGGAACACTCTTTTAACAAGGAGTGCAAATTTATTTGATCTGAATTTAACTGCAATTCTCCGCGTTCCATACAAGCCAGTTTTAACAACTGATCTACTTGACTTTTCAAGCGATTATTCTCTGAAAAAATCATGCTTGAATAATGAACTACTTGATCGGGATCGGCATAAACCTTATTTCGTTTTAACATTCCACTGGCCAGCGAAATTGTTGCCATCGGTGTCTTAAACTCGTGTGCTATATTATTAATCAGATCAGTAGTTCTACCCAAAATCTTTTTATCATTTATCAATGAAAAAACGGTTATCCCGAAAAATGTACAAAGAATTAAAATAAGAATTAATGAGCAAATAAACATACTCCCCATACTATCCATTAAATTTTTCTCTCTTTTTTGGAAATAGACATTTAATATTGCCTTATCGTGACTTAATGCTTTACGCAAACTATAGTAAAAACATTTACTTTTAGGCTGCTCGTCAGCAGTACTTAATACTTCAATGGTATATGGCGATTGAATCTGATAATTTTTAAATTGCTGATGAATAATTGAATCCAGGCGGCTCACCTCCATCTTTAAAAGCTCACTATCCGAAGCATTGTATTTCGATTTAGACATGCACTCCCGCATCTTCTCACAACTCTCCTGATCTTTTGTAAACTCATCGACAGACTCATGCAAAGCCAAGCCAACACGATGATTGAATTGCTCTTCGTTTAAGCTTCTGGCTCTGCTTATCCATCTAATTTGAATTAAAAGAAGAAGAAGCAGAATAATTATTGATATAACAATAAATATCTGGATTCTATAAACCTTAAATTTTCGCATTGTATTTTTAAACAACAAACTCATAGACTAATACTTCCTTAACATCTAGATCTTATGATCTTTTTCACGACTCAAAATTAGTGTAAATTTTAAGAGTTTTTGATGCTTTAACAATTCATTAACAAGAGATAAAAAGATCTTTTACGTTCTTGTAGTATTCAATTCAAAATTAAACTAAAACAGATTAATTAACATTTTAATAAAAAAAAACATGAAAAAGTTATTATTTGGACTCTTATTTGTATTTGCGATAAATGTAGTAAGTTTTGCTGCTCAACCGGTAATTTCAATCTTTGATAATCAAATTTCTTTGTCTCAGGATCAAGATCAAAAACAGGATCAGGAGAAGAAAAAAGTTGAAAAGAAAAAATGTGAAAAAGACTGTAAAAAAGCCTGCTGTACCAAAGACGCTAAAGCTGAAAAATGTGATAAGGCAAAAAAATGCACAAAGGAAGCTAAAGCAGAAAAATGTGAAAAAGACTGTAAAAAAGCTTGTTGTACTAAAGAAGCCAAGGCAGAAACTAAATGTCCTAAAGACTGCAAAAAAGAATGTTGTAAGAAATCATAAGGATATCTTCTATATCTGCAAACCCTTCAATAAAATTGGAGGGTTTTTTTATGCAGTTTGGTACAATTTATGTTCTTACTTAAGAGTTAATTCAATAGAACGTAAACTGTTTTACCATGAAAAATCTGCTGTTTTTATTTATTGGTGTTTTCGGTTTTTCCGGAGTATTTTCACAGAATGTAGAAAGATACATGGAATATCATGACAATGGAAGAACTCTGATATTGCAGGGGGAATATGAAAAAGCCATCCTTTACTTAGACACTGCCATTACTATTATGCCTTACTATTCCACCATTTTTCAAGATCGCGGATACGCAAAAATGCAGTTAAAAAAATACGACGAAGCAATTCTTGATTTTGACCATGTGCTGAGTAAAAAACCATATCTATCGGAAGTACGACTACAAAGAGGCATGGCACTTTACCACCTAAATCGTTTAAACGAATCTGAATCTGACTTAATAGAAGTCTTAAACAGTAATCCAAATAAAAGCCGTGAGGTAATTATTTATCTTGATAACATTCAAAGGGAAAGGGATATAACAGCACAACAAAATTATGATGCGATGTTGCAATCAATGCGGTTTCAAGTCGAAAATGAACGAATTTACCGGGCCCGCCATCGGGAAGAAGTTATCTGGAATACTGTCGTTCCTTTGGCATTCTGGACTACCGTATTTTTAACCTGGTAAATCCGGATCTGTCTTGATTGACTTTCTTTTGAATGAAATTGATTTTCCCATAAAACGAGCTTTATTATAACCAGGCAAGTCTGTGTCTTCCATTTTTAAACGAACCTTTTCCAGACTTTCTACAGATCCAACAACAGTTAACACATCACCCAACCGAAGTCGTGTATATCCGGTAGAAATTAAGGTGTTATTATTACGTTTGGTAGCCAAAATAATAACATCGGTAGGAATTTGTAAATCCCTTAAAGTGATGCCGTGCAATTCTTTATTTTGCATTTCAATGTCCACAGTATCCTGATCTTTTTCCATACCAAGCAACAATGAAGTGGCAATTGGTGATCGCACCAGATGATCCATTAAGCTTACCATTACTGTGGAGGGTTCAACAATCAGAGCTCCCAACTCGTGAAATTTACTTACATAACTCCTCTCATTTACCCTAACAACAATATCCCTTGTACCAAATTTTTCATAAGCTAATTCACAAAATTTAAGATTGTCTTCATCCTGATTCAAGAGCACTATCGCATCCGCATTATCCACTTCAAGTCTCTTTAATTCAACCATACTTAATTCTTTCACATGAGTCACATTAACACCATGATACTCTAAATTTGCTCTCTCCTCACTACGGGTTACTAATTTAACCTCCCAGCCATGTTCCTTTAATTGCCGTGCTAAAGCAAGCGATTGTCCTTCCAGACCAAAAATAATAGCTTTCTGAATTTTGTTTTCATGCAATAGTTCTTTCTTTTTATGACTCTCCCCAACCATTAATATAAACCATTTAAAAAGTGGCGGACCACATATCTCATTGAGTACAATAACTCCAATTAATATCGCTCCGAATTGAGGTCCCCAATCGGGATATTTCACTGCCACCACAGATACCAATCCAATAGCAACTCCGGCCTGAGTAACATACGGCATCCAAGAAATTCTGTTTACCCTGAAAGGATCACCTCCTAAAGTTCCTCCAATAAAAGCGCCAATAGCCATACTGATCAGCCTAATTGCAAAGAACAACAGTGCCACACCCCAGGTTTGAGCCAGGATATCCAAAGAAACTGATGCACCTGTAAGGGTATAAAAAATAATGTAAATAGTAGGAACAACCAATTCTATAATTTTAACAAACTCCCGGCGGTAACTTCCAAAATTAACAACAACAAAACTTCCAATAATACAAATTAACAAAGGTTCAATATACACCCTAAATCCAAGCAAATTTTGACTTTGTTCGCCTACCAAATGAGCAAAAAGATAGATACTATATCCTATTGCTACCAAAAAAACCGCTTTTTGCATTGTAGTAATTCCGCGAGCCAAAATCCAATTAATAGTTTGCCCCAGCAAAAAACCGATTAAAATTGAAAAACATAATTCTCCAATTAGAATAACAATTAACCAAATATCAAACGGAACTTTAGAAATTAAAGCACCTGCGATGGCAAAACATATCGTAAATAAAATGATTACCAAAACATCCTTTATCACCGTAACCCCAATAGCAGTTTGTGTGTAAGGTCCTTTCGCCCTCATCTCATTAATTACAGCAATTGCAGATGCTGGAGAGCGGGTAATAAAGATGGTTCCTACCAGCAAGGCAATGGCAAGCTTCACCTGCCAATCGAGTTGTGCCATAAATAACAATCTGGCAGATAAAAAGAATATCGCCAACACACTCAAACCAAAGGTGAAAAAAAGTTGACTGAAAGTCATCCATTTGATACTTTTCATCCTGCCTTTTAATTCCTTCAGGTAAAGTTCTGCCCCTGCGGCAAAAGCGATAAAAGCCAAACATATTTCGTTTATAAAATGCAATTGGGTAATGGCCTTTCGTGGAACAAAATTTAAAATAAAAGGTCCGCAAAGAATTCCAATGAAAAGAAGACCTGTTATAATGGGTAATTTAACTTTAGGAAAATACCTTGAGATTCTATTTGCAGCAATTGCAACTATCAGAAATCCCACAACTAAAATAAATATTTCAAGGTAATTATTCATTTAATTCGATTAAGGTTACTTGTATTTATCTTACTTATTCCAATTTTAAGATACAGAATTATATCAATCAAAGCAACGCAATAAGTTGATTAGCCATTTCTTTGAAAAAATTTGGAATGCCAATTCATTCAAATAATTCTGATTAATGATAAAAACAGGTTCACTATTTTGGTTCTATTTCACAAACATTTAAATTGTTCATATCCGAACACCAACTGTACGATACCCAACACTATTAAGACTCTGTAAAAATAGCTTAAGCCAACATTACACACTGACATACATACAATTAGGGTTGATGGCACAAATACTGATGTATAAAAAGTGCAAAACCACTGTGATTCGATACGGGTCATAATTCTATTAATAATCAGACAATTAACTAATTAACCAACTCGAATGAAAAAATATAGTTTTATATGGATTTTCCTGTTTCTAGGCATAGAATTAATGTCCTGTTCATTGAGTATGGCAGAATCATATGACATTAAAGATATTGAGACTATCCTAAGAGAAACCAAAGCGTTATGTCTTAAGGACAATGGCATGCTTTGGGGAAGAACTCTCGATGTTCCTATTCTTTTGGTTGATAAAGAAAATGGACGAATCTACTCAAATAACAATAGTAAAAAGTTAGGTTTAGACTCCTATAATGAAATTTACACCGGTATTCTCCCCAATTTTGTTGATGTGATAAAAGGACCAGCCAAAATCGGCAATCAAATTTGGGCCGTTATCCCACTGCCCTTGCCTGAAGATAAAATTGAAAGACAATGTATTATTCTTCATGAAGCTTTTCATTGTGTTCAACCTGAAATGGATTTGAAACCCGAACCTTATAACAACAAGCATATGGACGAAATGGAAGCTCGTTTTTGGTTGAAACTTGAATGGAAAGCTCTTGAGCTGGCTCTGCAAAGTGAAGGGGAAAATAAAAAACAGGCAATTACTGATGCACTCTGTTTTCGCCATTACCGCAGAGCTTTGTATGGTAAATGTGACGGCTGTGAAAATCGATTTGAGATTCATGAAGGCATGGCCGAATATACAGCTCAAAAATTATGCAGAAACGATAAAGATTTAAAGACATATTTGCAAAATAAGCTGCACTCAATGTGGAAATCTCCATCTTTTGTAAACTGTTTCGCTTATTTTTCCGGTCCCGTTTATGCATACCTTCTTGACAAAACGGAAACTAACTGGAGAACACACTTAGGTGCCAAAGATGATATTGCAGCTATAGTTCAATCGGCCTATGAAATATCCTTACCGTTCGATATTTATATGGAAGCAGAAGAAAGATCAGTGCTTTACAGCGGCGCCCAGATAATGGGCGAAGAATTGGATCGTGAGCTCGCATTATAAGAATACTTTATCAAACTTTCAATTAAGAAATCAGATACGGGGCAACTTAATTAAGTTGTCCCGTTTTTTCTATTTACTTTGGTTTAGACTTTATGTATCTTTAACTACTAAATGAAAATATCATGGATATATTATTGGATCAAGGTTGGAGCGAAATAGACAGTAAATTGGTTAAAAATTATGAATTGCCGAACTTCATTGAAGCAATCAATTTTATAAATTTAGTAGCTGCAGAAGCCGAAAATATGGATCATCATCCAGATATCAAACTGTACAATTATAAAAATGTACGCCTAATTTTAACCACCCACTCCAAAGGTAAAATCACAAAAAAAGACATTATTCTTGCCAAAAGCATCGACAAAGTTTTTAACTCGATGTAAGTCTTTTAAGTGATCACAATACCTTTGTTGTAAGTACCCAATACTTTCATTCCTTTCGTATAAGCTGATATTTTATCCAACGCATCCCTAAACTGCCGGGGTCCCTGAAATTCCAAATCGACATGAAAAAAGTACTGCCAGTTGATACCGGGAATTGGCAGAGATTGAATCTTCGAAAGATTAATGTTCTCCTTGGCAAAACAATCCAAAATATAAGACAAGCTCCCCGCTTTATGACTGGTACTAAAATATAATGATGCTTTATTGTATCCTCCGTTTGGAACAACATCTTTCTGTCTCTTTAAAAGAAAAAACCGGGTTTGATTGTCTTTTATGCTTTCAATTTCCTCAGCTATAATTTCCAAGCCATACAATTCTGCCGGATAATCACCGGCAATAGCTCCCACACCCATCAATTGATTGTCTCTTACATTCTTAGCACTTAAGGCCGTATCCTCCATTTCCACCAATTTAATATCTGGATAATCGTGAAAGAAAGCACGACACTGATGAATTGCCATTGGATGGGAATGAACTTCTTTTAAATCTTCAATTTTCTGCCCGGGCAAAGCCATTAAATTTTGCTTGATTCTCAGAAATATCTCCCCTTCGATTACAAGACCGGAATCCTGAAGGAGCCCGTAATTCTGCAGAATACTTCCGGCAATAGAATTTTCAATCGCCATAATTCCTCCATCGCATACTGATTCGTCTTGAATCAATTCAACAAGTGTGGCGAAATTACCGGCAGGAATAATTTCAACATCTTCTCCGTAATAAGCATTAGCTGCCAAATGGTGAAAACACCCCTCAACTCCTTGAATAACAATTTTTCTTTTCTCCATGGTTATAGTTAGATTTTGTATCACAAAAAAGAGTCCCAATTAATCAGGACTCTTTGTAAATAATATTATATTTTATTTCATTAGAATCCTGTTCCTCTCTCCGTTAAAAAAGAAAAAAATAAAAAACCAATTATTAAAAAATACTGTTTTCATTCGTAATTATTTTAAGTTTTTGCCATATAGCCTGTCCCGAACTTGTTTCGGGAGAACTTACCATGCTGGAATAATCTCTTCCTGTGTTTCAAAATCGCTTTGACATGGACAGTTTCATACAGTCAAAAAAAAAGAGCCCTTACAGAGGCTCATCATCAATTAAATAGTACGTGAATCCTCTTCTAACAACAGCTGCTAAAAAAGAAAAATCGCCCGATATGGATATTGTTATTCATACTTTCTGTACTAATTCCTTCCAAAGGTAAAAAAATATTTCATACAACCTTACAATTATCATTCTCATGCACAAAGTTGTGCTGTTAAACCACTCAATTTTACCATATGCTGGCTGGTAATTCTTCTCAACCCCTGCTATCCTCTTGCAAACCTAAATTTTAACAGATCAATAACAACTAAGCCTGTACTTTTTCAACGAATAGTAGTATATTTAATACTTCGATGTCTTTATATATAGAAAATGAAATTTAGATACCAGTTATTACTACTTAGCTCGCTTATTATTTCAATAAAATCAGTGAGCGCTCAGGAAATTAAATCCCATAATTTTAATGAATTGGAACCTATTCTCCATTATCAGAATGATACCACCTACGTGATTAACTTTTGGGCGATGTGGTGCAAACCATGCGTTGAAGAACTCCCCGAATTTGAAGATATCCGTAAAGACTATACAGATAAAAAGGTGAAAGTAATACTGGTCAGTCTCGATTTTGGAAAAAATACAGAAGATCGCTTACTCAGCTTTTTAAAGAAAAAGAATATAAATGCTGAAGTTGTTTTGCTTGATGATCCGGATGCAAACAGCTGGATTGGAAAAGTGGATAAAAACTGGGATGGTGCTCTTCCTGCAACTCTTATTTATAGAAAAGATGAAAGAATAGTTTTCACCCGCCAGATTTCGTACGACAAATTGGCGGACTCAATTGATAAATTAAATAATCAACCGAATTAAAATTTATAATTATGAAGAAAGTATTGATTCTTGGCCTTTTTATATTGGCCGCAATGGGAATACAAGCTCAAGGCTACCAGATAGGCGACCAGGCGAAAGATTTTAAACTGAAAAATGTTGATGGAAAACAGATTTCGCTCGCCGATTACAAGGATGCCAAAGGATTCATTGTGATTTTCACATGCAATCATTGTCCGTATGCTGTAGCTTATGAAGATCGAATTATCGAAATTGACAAAAAATACAAGGAAAAAGGATTCCCTGTAATTGCGATCAATCCAAACGATCCGGAATTGTATGAAAGCGATTCTTTTGACAATATGATTGTACGGGCTAAGGAAAAAAGATTTACATTCCCTTATTTGATGGATGAAACACAGGAAGTATTTAAGAGATTTGGAGCGACCAAAACTCCTCACGTTTTTATCTTAAGCAATAATAGCGAAGAATACACCGTGGAATATATTGGTGCGATCGATAACAATTACAAAGACGAAACTCAGGTTACAAGTACATATGTTGAAGATGCTTTAGATGCACTCTTACAAAATAAAAAGCCGGAAATTACTTCTACAAAAGCAATTGGTTGTGGAATTAAAACCAAAGGATAAGGAAATCATCAAGGAAAAGATCCGGGTATCAAATGATGCCCGGATCTTTACTAAAATTCAATTACATTCTAATCTGTGGATTTGAATCCTGTTTATTCGGCAATTTTTAAAGAGAGCTTTCCAACCACCCTACCCGTTTCACTGTACTGATGAGCTTTGGCAACATCCATTAAATCGTAAGATTTATCGATGTAAGTTTTTAAAAGACCTGCATCAACAAAATCAGCCAATAATTCGAGATCTGCCTTACTTTCCTGTACAAAGATCTTCTTCATTTTTTTGGAACTAAGCAGGTTATGAACAGACCCGAGCAAAAGAATGTTGAAAGAAGGGAGAGTTGTCACAAAAATTCCTCCCCGCTGCAAAATGTGTTTTACTTTTGAATATTCCTGATTTCCTACCACATCGAAAAAAATGTCGTACTCTTCCTGAAGCGAAACAATATCCTGTTTGATATAGTCAACAACCCGGTCAGCACCTAAATCTTTTGCAAACTGCACATTTCTGCTGCTGCAAACTCCTGTAACTTCACAGCCATAAGCTTTTGCAATTTGAACTGCAAAAGACCCAACACCTCCCGAGCAACCATTCACCATTACATTCATTCCTTTCCGAATTCCACCCATATCCCGAAGTGCCTGCAAGGCTGTTAATCCTGCCAAAGGCAAAGTGGCAGCCTCTTCAAAATTCATATTTTGCGGTTTTAATGCCAGATGGCTTGCTGTGGTAGCAACATATTCAGCATACGCACCATTCTTAGTAATATCAATTTTCCCAAACACCTCGTCGCCAACCCGAAAAAACTGTACTTTTTTGCCGATTTCGACCACCCGTCCGGCTATATCACCTCCTAAAATACAGGGTAATTTCTTTCTCATGAATAGTCTTAAGCTGCCTTTACGGATTTTCCAATCGACCGGATTTACTGATGAAGCATAAACCTCAACCAAAACCTCTGTGTCATTTATCTGCGGACGGGAAAGATTGGCAATCTCCAAAACATCCGGCGTCCCGTATTTTTTCATTACTACCGCTTTCATCTGTCTAAATTTGTTTAAAGATGTCACATGGAACTCCCAAATTACACTCATTCTCCTGTGTGTAATACTTTTTACATGGTTGTTTCACATCCTAAAAGTTTAATGATACAAAACTCTCATAATGAATTTCTTGTACATAAATCAAGTTACAACAAGTTTCCAATATTTTCAAAATAAAAAGGCTTACCCTTAAGGATAAGCCCAGTCTGTATTCCAAATATATTTTATTTCATATCATCCCAATCGCCGTCAAACAGAATTTTATCCAAAGAGCGCCGCTCCCTTTTACTCGATTCCATTTCCCTGATATTTTCGGGCAATTGCATTGGATCACCTATATAACCAACAGCAATCATTGTTACAATATCAAAATCGAAAGGAATTTCAAACATCTCCCGGGCCTTTTCAGCACTAAAACCAGCCATTTGATGCATATATAACCCCATACCCGTTGCTTGAACAGACATATTTCCAATGGCCAAACCCAAATCATGACGTGCATGATGATTCTCTTTTTGACTCTGAGCAAACTTTTTTGAAGCAAGTGTCAAAATAATCATAGGTGCAGTTTTTACCCACATCTGATTAAACTCTACCAAACAAGACATCAGTTGATCATACCGCTCCGGATAATCCTTTGTTGCATAAATAAACCGCCAAGGCTGTTCGTTAAAACAAGACGCGGCAAATGATGCTGCCTCGAATAATTTTTCAATCTTGGTTGGTTCAATTTCCTGATCCGAAAAGGCTCTTGGGCTCCATCGTTTGTCAATCAATTCATGAATTTTCACACTCATTGCTCTATAGGTTTGTAGTGAATAAATGTCCTGACATCAGTAAAACCGGGATACTGAAGTAGGTTTTAGTGATAGGGTTATAATGCTTTGAAGATAAGCATATTTTAACAAAAATTAAGGACTTGCTTGTATTTTATTGTCTATATTTGAGGCTATTTAATAATCAATGAACCACTTATAAAAACTTGGATGAAAGCAAGTGTATATTTATTGATTCCTCTGTTACTATTTATGCTGTTGGTAGATATTTATACCTACCGTGGCGTGAAACCTCTGATTGCCAGAATAAAATATTCGCTGGCAAGACAATCATTAACCATGCTGTTTTGGGGTATTTCCGTTTTAATTTTTGCTGGTTTTGTCCTGTTTATATTAGGGATCAAGCATGTGCGGCAATCTGAAGCCTACATCTATGTTGGATATCTGGTAGCTGGTTTTTCGTTGTTTTACATTCCAAAGTTTGTATTTATACTTTTCGTTCTGTTAAAAGATATACTAGGGGCGATTGCAGGAATCATTAATTGGTTCGGGGAAAGAAAGAAAAAAAGTGTACCACAATTTAATTCGAAGAGAAAAATGGAGAGATCCGAGTTTTTATATCAAATGGGATTGGTTTTAGCAGCCATCCCGTTTGCATCCATATTGTATGGAGTAACCAAAGGGAAATTTAACTACAGGGTAATGCGCGAAAAGATCGGTTTCGATCACCTTCCCAAATCATTTAAAGGACTGAAAATCGTTCAAATATCAGACATGCACCTGGGCAGTTTCAATAAGAATTTTGAGAAAATTGCCAAGGCTGTTGAACTGATCAACGAACAGGAACCGGATCTGATCCTATTCACAGGCGATTTGGTAAATAACTTTGCGGAAGAAACAGAAGGATGGGCTCCTATACTATCCAAAATGAATGCTAAAATTGGAAAATATTCCATCATGGGAAATCACGACTACGGTGATTATTCGTACTGGAAATCTTCTGCCGACAAAGCCGAAAATTTACAGGCAATTAAGGATTTCCATAAAGAAATGGGATTTAAACTGCTTTTAAACGAATCGGAAACCATATCAGTAAACGGGGAAGAAATTGCACTGCTTGGTGTCGAAAATTGGGGCAAACCTCCTTTTCCGCAACACGGCGATTTACAAAAAGCAATCAAGGGATCAGCCAATATCCCCTTTAAAATTCTGATGAGTCACGATCCTTCGCATTGGGATGCGCAGGTTTTGGATACGGATATCGCCCTTACCTTCTCGGGTCATACACATGGCATGCAGTTTGGGATCGAACGGGCAGGCATAAAATGGAGTCCGGTGCAGTACAAATATCCACGCTGGGGCGGATTGTATCAGCAAGGAGATCAATACCTTTATGTGAACCGCGGCTTTGGTTACATCGGATTCCCCGGCCGGATTGGTATGCCACCCGAAATTACTTTGGTGGAACTGGCCTAATTAAAAGCTGGCTGATGCGAACACATCTAATTTTAATGAGATTCTAAAATTATACATGAGGATGCGCACTGTGCGTATCCTTTTTTTATTCCACACCTCAACCTTGGCTGAAAAATACCACACAGGCATTCTGTTTTTGGGCAACTGTTAACTGCGTTTTTAAAATCTCTGTGAACCTCAGCGTTCTCAGCAGTGAAAATCGTTTTACCACAAAGTACACGAAAGGATTGCACAAAGTAACACGAAGGAGATAGGCTTACCCAATAATGGTTGATGCACTATCACTCAATACTGTTTTCTCCTCTCCTGAAGGAGAGGGATAGGTTGAGGTATTTTTATTTTACACCTCATCCCCGACCCAACTCCTTACATAGAAATAAGAATCGTTAACAAACAAAATCTTCCCATCTTAAAGGGAACACTACGCTCCTGTACTATCTGGTTTTAGAATCAACACTGAAAGAACCCGAAAGAGTCTTTTTTTATTTTGGTATTCATTGATCTCCCCGAGTAATCCCACTCAACATCGAAACATTGTGCAGTTCCTTACCTCTGGTCAGGATCACAAATCAACTTTTCCTTTTCCATATCCACGACCACAACGGTCGTGGTGCTACGACCACAACGGTCGTGGTACTACGACCATAACAGTCGTGAAAAAACAAGAGCCGATTCAAAACTATAATTGGCAAAACAGATCCATTTTTATGCTAATAAAAACACTTCAACCCGCGGCATACGTTCTGTTTACAGGGTTTTGAGGAAAAATGTAAAGAATGTTAAATTTATCAGATGCACCAAAATACAAACAAGCGCCAATCGCAAATAAACAGGCATTTATTCCTGACTAACAACACTAAATCCCAACTAAATCAATTCTCTTTAGTAAAACCAAGCAGACAACACAAAGCACAAACCACTGACTGCGAGTCCTTTCTTTACTATTTACATTGATAATTAATAAGCGAATCTACTTCCCTGTTTTTATTTTATACTTATTTTTAGGGGGCAAATGTAAAAAGCAAGTGAAATTTAGATTCATCTGATTAAAAAACCTCTTCCATAATTAAAAAGTCCATTGGATGTAATTTTAACGGATAAGAATAACATCAAATTATAAAAACAGCTGGTAGGTGATATAAAGTGCACTTTTACTTTCACTTTAGGGCACATAAAGGCAGAGATTCATGACAATAGATTTGACAATAAATGAGCGTAATATTGATTCTGATTTTCAAAGAATCGCCTTTGACTTAATGAATCATTGGATTCTCAAAGTGCAATCAAAAGCATATCGGATTACAGAGATTGAATTTTATTTTAAAAGTGATTCTCATAATGACAAATATATTCATGGGCGTAAGTTGCAAATGGAGAAAGAAAGATGGTATTTTCATGGTTCAGGGGTTGATATAACGTTTGGCACGAATGAATCCTACGGCGGCATTCTGATTAGAGCAATATATGACTATACAAATGACAGTTATATTTATGGGCCACTCAATTGTGTGACAGAGTTGTTTAGTAATATTGATTTCGTTTATGAGACAAATATATCGTTTGGATTAGTCAATGCAGAACCACCGGATTTTGAAATTGAAAAACCGATTTCTGCTCCACGAGTAGGCTTAAATCCACAAAAAGACAAGGAAAATTTTGACGCTTTTTACCGTTACTTAATAATGCCTAAAAAAAGACATGCTGAGAAATCAAAAATTGCACAAGGAATGAAACAGCAGAAATATTTGGATGAACAAATTAAGGAAATATGGGGATAACAGTTCTATTAACTACAAAATAGACTGTTATTAGAAAAATTAGTTTAGTGCTTTTTTTTGATGTTTATTAATTTATGTTTAAAAAAACAGAGCAGTACTTGTGGACAAATTCCTCATAAAAACCACCCGTCTGCAAAGCTGGGCTTACTGGGTAAACATAGCCTATTTCGTTACCATCTTGTACGGCAAACAGCAAACTACCAAACAGTCGGCTGCTGCTCTTACAATTTACCGTTAGGAGTCAAATTGAGAATTCCTGAAGTTATTATAGCTTACATTACAAAAAAGAAAAAACATGTCAACAAGTAGAAAAGACTTCATCAAAAAACTTTGTGTATCCGGAACTTGTCTATGCGGATTTAGTTCTATTATGCTAACAGCTAAGGGCAACGACAATACAAACACCGAAACAATAAGTCAAAATGAAGGCAATCAATTAATTCAAGAATGGATATCGAATGTACTATCTAACTTAGATATTGAAATAGATAAAGAGTTAATAAGAGGAGTTCTAAAAAAATCATCTATTGTACATTATAACAACCTGAAAATGGATGAAATGCTATCCAATTATGTCGGTGATTTAGACAAATTCATTAATTTTATTGAGGATAAATGGAATTGGAAGATTGACTACAATAAAACTACTAAAACATTAATTGCAGACGAAAATAAGAACCATTGTGTTTGCCCAATTTCGAATTATGAAAAAGAAACTAATTCATCTGCAATGTGTTTTTGTTCTGAGGGATTTGCTGAAAAAATGTTTTCAACTGTCGCCGGGATTCCTGCATCAGCAGAAGTTATCTCATCAATTAGAAGAGGAGATGATAGCTGCAAATACAAAATAAAATTTCAGGATTGATAAAGATTGAATGAACTACAAACTTAAGATGTATAAAACAACAGCAGAGAAAGTAGTCAATTCAAAAAATGCAGCCCGCTTCAACTTTCTTGTAATTTGACAGGAAACTACCACGCAGTCGGCTGCTATTCTTATACTAAACGTTGGACATAATTGTATAAAAGACTATGGAATTAAAAGATGTTATCGAAAAAAGAAAAACCATTCGGGATTTTCAAAGTAATAAAATATCTAAGGACATTATTGATTACGCGATAGAAAACGGATTTAAAGCACCGACATATAACCATCTTAGGGATTGGGATTTTATTATTTTAAATCATCTTGAATCCAAATTAAAACTGATTGAATCGGAGAATCTTGATAAACCAATTGATAGCAAAGAACTTGAGCATCAATTCAAGAATGAGGAAAAGATAATGAAGGAAATGTATCTTGATGCAATCCCTAAACAGAAAAAAATGATTCTTGAAGCGCCAACAGTTATTATTGTTGCATTTAAACCTAAAACAAGAGTTGCAGAAGCTAAAAAAATATACGACTTAAATTGTTTAGCATCAATATGGACTTGTATTGAAAATTTCTTGTTAAGCCTTGCAGAGTATAATGTTTATGGAGTAACATTCATTCCTCAAAATATAGAAACCATTAAGAAAAAATTGGAAATTCCTGATGAACTTGAAATTGCATCAATAATTCCGATTGGCTATATGGCTGATAATGCAAGAATCTTAAAGCAGAAAACTATCAATATTTCTGAGAGAAAACATTACGAAAAATGGTAAAACAACTATAATCAACACTCGTACCTCTTGACAACCAAATAATATTCCCATAAAATAAAAGCTTTAAAAGTTAGCTAATTAGCGAGCTTTTAAGGCTTCTTTTTTAGATTAATAATCTTGAAACTTCAAATTATCGAAGGATTAAAATGGATTTAAATACACCTTTAGTTGTGATATGGTTTCGAAAGCTTTCGAGATTACCATACTGAAATAATCATCCCCCTGTGTGTCACAAATACCTTTCATGCACGTTTCATATTAAGTATTTTATTATTTAATTTTGTAACAAAAAAAGGATGATTTGTAATTTAGAGAAGAAAAATATTGAAGAATTTAAGACCACAAATATATTACCTCAAACTCCTTTCTGGGCACGCGTAAAAAGAAATCAAGGATTTATTCCAAAGGGGTTTGAGTTGACAATCTCAAAGGATTTATTATTTAGCACAGCTAACTCTTTGGAGAAAAAAAGTGAAGATTTATTGGTTTTAATCAAGTACGTAGACAATGTTAATTGTTTTGCATATATCCCATACGGGCCGAAATTAGAACCTGCATTTGAAAATCAAGGATTATTTTTAGAACAATTATCTGAATCGATAAAAGCGTTTCTTCCACCAAACTGCATTTTTATTCGTTACGATTTAATTTGGGAGAATCAGTGGGCACTTGAAGAGGAGTATTTTGACAAAAATGGAAATTGGATAGGACCACCGCCAAGTGCAACTCAAGAATACCGACTAAATTTTAATACGGCTAATTGGAATTTACACAAAAGCATAGAGGACAATTTGCCAAAAAATACCTTTTTTCTTGATTTGACTTTAAAAGAGCAGGATTTGCTCAATAATATGAGATACAATACACGGTATAACGTAAAAAAAGCGAATAAGAAAGGTATTAGGGTACTTGAATATGGTATTGACCATATTGGACAATGGTATAAATTGTATCAAGAAACAGCTATACGACATAACATGCCATTGCAAAATCAAGAATACTTTGTGGCCATATTAAAAAATCAGGACAACGGTAAAAAAGGAGTAAGCGTTAAAATGCTAATGGCTGATTTTGGCGGTAGTTTTCTTTCATCAATGTTTTTGGTTTTGTCAAAAAAACGGGGAACATATTTATATGGAGCATCCACATCCTGTAAAAATAATTTAATGGCAAGCTATTCTTTGCAATGGGAATCGATACGAATTGCAAAAGAATGGGGATGTTCTGAATATGATATGTTTGGTTCTGCTCCTAACTTAAATCAGGCTCATCCTTTACATGGAGTTCATATTTACAAAAAAGGATTTGGTGGAAATATTTACCATAGAATGGGATGTTGGGATTATCCGTACAATAAAAAGTTGTATAATTTATATCGGGTACAAGAGATCAAAAAATAAAGCCCGAAAGCCTAACTGAAGTAAACCCCAAAAATAGAACAGCTTATTAAGTCGATAAATTGGTTGGGGAGCAGCTCTCACACCACGTAAGCCCCAAGAGAATATAGAAAAGAAAAAACCTTACTTATGGACAAATATCAAAACAAATACCGCATAAAAACCACCCGCTTGCAAAACTGGGATTACGGAGCAAATGCGCCCTATTTTGTTACCATCTGTACGGCAAACAGGAAACATTTTTTCGGGCAAGTGGTAAATGGGGAAATGCAATTATCGGAAATCGGGAGAATGGCAGCAACCTTTTGGCTGGCCATACCCGAACACTTTCCCTTTGTGCAACTGGATGCCTTTGTGATAATGCCCAACCATGTGCATGGCATAATTGTGATCAACAAAGCTGATGATAGACAGTGTAAAGACACAGGATATGGTAAAGACACAAAATCTTGTGTCTCCACAAAAAACCAATTCGGGCCACAATCTAAAAATCTGGCATCAATTGTCCGCGGGTTTAAAATAGGGGTGAAAAAATATGCAACACTGCACCAGATCAACTTCACCTGGCAATCTCTTTATCACGATCACATCATCCGGAATGATATCGCCTACCAACGGATTCATGATTATATTCTGAACAATCCCGCAAAATGGGAAGAAGATAAATTCCATAAATAATCATCCCGTACAGACGCAAAATCTTGCGTCTCAACGAGGAAATCTTTCATCTCAAAGGAAATACCGCACAGACGCAAAATATTTCTTCTCAACCGCAAAATCCTCAATCTCAAAGGAAAGCCCGTACAGACGCAAAATCTTGCGTCTCAACCGAGAATCTTTCATCCAAAACGGAAACTAAAACGCACTCAACGAAAAGGATATTAACAAATTCGCAAACATGCTGCCTGTTTGATCCTCATATCCGACACGAATACCCAAATCAACAGGAGCCGAAAAGCGAAGTACATGCAAATCGGTGCTTAGCTCAGCACCAAAAGATGTGAATGCATCATCATAGGCAAATAGATTCTGATTTACATCTGATACTTTTCCTTTCTGATATCCGTAATCTATAAAAGCATTCATTTTCACTCGTTTAAAATAGGCCAATGGTCCCAAATTCCAATCGGGATAAAACAGAGGCAATGCATAATCAATGCCTGTCGAGAAAATATCTTCCCCATAAATATCAGTCATTCCCCGCGGACTTTTAATCATATTTGAAAAACGGGAATTATAGCTGGAACGGTTTTGGTATCCGCCATACATTTTAATGCCATGATGCTTCACAAATCCTGGGAAATACAGATACGTTTCGGCCGACCAGGTTTCACCCAGTTTTGAATCGCCAAATGGTGTGTGACGATAGTTCAATTCCAACACCTGTGCCCATTGATACTGCACATCGCGCGGAGCCTTTTTTGCAATGTTATAGGCAAAAATCTGATACTCCATAATCTCCTGAGTAATATTTTTGTCGCCAAAATCATACTCCCCCAATCCTAATGGATTTGTTTGTGTAGCAGCCAATGGAGTATATTTTATATTGGCCAGCTTTGCCAAACTGTAGGTTATCTTAGGGATAATGCGTGTTGAATATTTTCCTCCTGAAAGATCGAACGGCAACTTGATACTATTCTCCCATTCCCACTGTTTTAAAGCGCGGTGAACCAATATGGTATCAACCTGAACCGGCGAAATTCGATCGGCAAGGGTCGCAAACTGCGCTTCCTTATTTCCCACAGTCAGTTTTGAGTCGATAATCGGAAACCATCCCTGATAAGATAGGTTCACATAAAACTGTCCGTTTTTATAGCCCTGTTCTTTCTTATATCCTACGGTGGTCAATAAAGTACTCAGCTTATTTTGCGAGGCGACCGACACACCTATATCGGATTTTTGATCCAACCCATCGATAAACAGAGGTGCCCAGGAATGAAAATTGAACAAATGTCCCAATTTTGAGTAATTCTTCACCTCGAAACGAGCCAGATTTGTTGTATCAGGAGCCAATTTTTCACCCAATTGCTCAGATAGACTTTCCGCCAATTGGAATGACGAATAGTCACCCTCCCACTCTTTCCAATTACTAACCCGGTAATCTGTCTTTACAGGCAAATAGCCATCGGATGTGTAATCGGAATAATAAAGTTGATTACCATTCGCATGAAGATCGCGTGCACCAAACCTCGATGATGTGACCTGATACACTTTCCCACTCGATTTATCAAAAGCAAACACATTATCGATTCCCGTGAAACCGGCTGTAAAAAAAATATGATCATGGCTTACCTCCAGCTGAGAGATTTCCTGTTTCCCGGAAGAAAACAAGCAGGTTCTGTTTCCAGTATTTACATCGAGAGATACCAATTGCTTTCCTTTTTTATTCAATAAAATGTATACTATCGATTGGTTTCCATCCCACTTTGGTGATAAAATAAACTCACCTTTTCCAGCATCAATTCGTTGCTCTGTCAGCTTACTTTCAGCATTAATGATTACCAGATGATTATCGCCCAGTTCATCTGTTTCCACCACTGCAATTTGCTTCCCATCCTCTGAAAATGCCGGTGCAAACAAAGAGTTTTTGTTTTTAATTTTGCTTCTTCTTTTCGATTTGGTATCATACATCACCAACACACTTTTATCGGCCTTTTCCCAACGCAGATGATCCTTTCGTTCCGACCAAATCAGTTTCCCGTTTTTGTAATCGAAACCAGTATTAAAATCGTATCCGGGAACGAACAGTTTCTCTTGTTTTCCTTCTTTACTGATTTTCTCAAAATAAGCAGCATCTGCCAAGCCTTCTTTCAATACAATTACTTCGCCCGATTCGTTAACATGGGGAAAGCGTTTGTTGGTATAGATTCCCTCACGATTTGCCAATGGTTCAAAATCTGTCAAATTCAATTGAGCATCCTGAACTTCCCATTCCCATTGCAATTCCTTCATGGTATCGTAATACAACATCAGCTTGCCGTCGGCCCGGGTATTTTTCTCTTTTACCTGTGCCCAATCAATATCCTCTACCTTTATTCCTTTGGCAAAAATCTCTTTTTGTTTTTCGGATAACGAATCGAATACAGCATCTCGTTTCCCATTCATTCCCTGCTTAATTCCATCAGCAAAACTGGTAATCCCTAAAGGTCTTCGCCCAACGCGATTCAATGTATTTTCCCACAATTCATCTCCGTAATGTATTCTTGCTTTGCCAACCAAATAGTAACCCAATTTGTAGCGATCGGCTGCATAATCCTGATACGATCCATTGATTGCCTTATCGTAAGAATAGTTTCCTTTTTCAATCAATTGAGCCCGCAGTTCCTGCTCAAAAAACGGCAGGCGTCCCCGCCCCGATTCGCTTAAAGCTGTTTCAGTACAAACCGCATCGCCTTCCAAAAACCAGGGAGGTAAATACAGCCCAACCACAACTACGGCAGCCTGCTGACCAAATACATAGTTAAAAAAGCGCGTAAATCCTTGTTCTAATTTATCCATCTGAATAACATGCCGGTATTCATGAGTGGTTACATGATTAATCCAAACCTGAGCATCATTATCGGGTGCCGAAGTATTGTAAATCTCCATTCGCTTCGGAGCCCAAGCCACCATACCATTACTTGCAGCGCTTTGGGTATGCACAACTACTGAAAATTTCTTAGGTTTATGATTGAGATCTTTTCCACCTTTTTGAAGTAAATCCTGAAAAACAGCAGCCATGTATTTGGCCTTTTGCTCGTACCCTTCAGGAAATATAATTTGAAAATCCTTCGTATTAATTTGTTTCCAGCTTATGGAAGCAGGGTCTTGTCCCGTACTAAAATATTGTCCTTTAGCAAGGCTGTAAGTTGTTATCAAAAAGGAGAAAACAAAACATATTCTAACAAATTTCATCATATCAAAAGAGTAATAATATTGATTGTACTTTTAAAATAATATCGGGAAAATTTATAATATTGATCCATAGGAACAAAGCCATGCTCAAAGAATAACAATTAATCTGAATACCATCAAAACAGTGCAAGTAAGCTAGCAATTCCAAATAAATATTAATTTCATAAGCCACTAAAAATACTTATTTTTAATTGAATATAAACTTCCCTATGAATATCGATCAATATAAAATCTCGAAAAAAATAAGCTTAGCAAAAACAGACACGTTCAAAGAAATTGAAAATGCTAAAGAAAAGCTAAAACACATCCGCAGAAAAATCAGTGAATTGCAGGACACCATGTATGCGCATGGAAAATACAATATGCTTATTTGCCTGCAGGGAATGGACACATCCGGAAAGGATAGTTTGGTGAGAGAAGTGTTTAAAGATGTAAACGCCAGAGGTGTTGTGGTACATAGTTTTAAAGCTCCTACTTCTGCAGAATTGAAACATGATTTTTTGTGGCGGCATTACATTGCGCTGCCGCAAAGGGGCAAAATTTGTGTTTTTAACCGCACCCATTACGAAAATGTTTTGGTTACGCGGGTACACCCAGAATATATTTTGGGTGAAAACATTCCTTCGGTGACCAGCCTTAACGATTTGGACGATGCATTTTATCACAAGCGCATGGAACGGATCGTGAATTTTGAAGAGCACATTGCAGAGAGTGGTACCATTATTTTAAAATTCTTTTTGCACCTTTCAAAAGACGAACAGAAAAAGAGATTGTTTCGAAGACTTCGCCGAAAAGAAAAAAACTGGAAGTTTTCCAAAGATGATTTAAAAGAACGAAAGTCGTGGAATGCTTATCAGGAATGTTACGAAGATGCTATTAATCGTACATCGAAAGATTGTGCTCCCTGGTACGTTGTTCCTGCTGACGATAAAGCAACTGCCAGATTGATTGTAGCTGAAACAATACTTCAAAGTCTGCAATCATACAAAGATATGGTGGAACCAAGCCTCGACGAAGAAACTCTGTCTCATTTAGATGAATTTAAAAAACAGCTTGAAATTGATTAGGGAGCAAAGGGCAAGGAAGAAGGGACAAGGTTAAAGGAGAAAGGTTAAAGGAGAAAGGACAAAGGTATTGTCATCCCGAGGAACCGAGGGATCTCATTCCTTAGGTTTCGGAAGAAAAGGAACAAGGGACAAGGGAAAAGGGAAAAGGACAAAGGTCTTGTCATCCCGAGGAACCGAGGGATCTCATTCATTAGGTTTCGGAAGAAAAGGAAAAAGGGGCAAGGGAAAAGGGAAAAGGAGAAAGGACAAAGGTCTTGTCATCCCGAGGAACCGAGGGATCTCATTCATTAGGTTTCGGAAGAAAAGGAACAAGGGACAAGGGAATAGTTATCGGTGACTGGTTATGTTAGTAAATGCGTTAACTCCAATATATCTTCAACCCGTTAGAATGAATAAAATCTCCTGAAATTTGAGTCTTATTTGATTTGCATAATTCGATTTCTATGCAGACCTTTGCCTTTCTAAATATGCAAAACAATCAGGTTTTTGCGAACACAAAATTATGAGTAAAATTATTATTAAAACTCCGGAGCAAATTGAGGGGATTCGAAAAAGTGCTCAGCTAGCCGGAAATACTCTAAAATATATTAGCGATTTCGTTAAAGAAGGAGTTAGCACAGAATACTTAAATCAGTTGATTGAAGACTACATTCGAAACAATGGTGCAATACCTGCGCCTCTGAATTATCATGGTTTTCCAAAATCATGTTGTATTTCTTTAAATGATGTGATCTGCCACGGTATTCCGGATGAAAAAACCATTCTTAAAAATGGTGATATTTTAAATATTGATGTAACTACAATTCTGGATGGTTACTATGGCGATACAAGCTCCATGTTTACTATAGGTGAAATTTCTGAACAAGTGGCAAAATTGGTTGAAGATACAGAGCATGCTTTGTATTTGGGAATTGAGCAAGTGAAACCGGGCAACTACTTTGGCAATATCGGATTTATGATCGGAAGATTTGCGAAAGGAAAAAAATATAGTGTTGTTTACGAATTTTGTGGTCATGGTGTTGGTATCGACTTTCACGAAGCACCTCAGGTTGAGCATATCGCTCCCAAAAATTCCGGACCAAAGATGAAAGCAGGAATGATTTTCACCATTGAGCCAATGATTAATCTCGGAAAACCAAGAGCCGTTGTTGATGAAAAAGATGGATGGACAGCGCGCACGATTGACAAGAAATTATCTGCTCAATTTGAACATACCGTTTTAGTAACTGAAGATGGATATGAAATTCTTTCGGATGTTGGAGAATACGATATTTTTAAATAGACTTTAAAAATTAGACCTTAAAGAGCACTTCCAGTAAAATACAATTCTCCTGCTCTACTAAAAAAATAAACCGCTTCATTTGGAGCGGTTCTTTTTTGCTTTTTAAAACGCCGATTTAATTGTAATTTCGATGCGTTAATTTAAATCAGAAAAATGAAACGTCCATGTAAAAAGTGTTACACACAGGAAGATAAGTGTAATTGGGGAGTTCTCCCGAAACAAGTTCGGGACAGGCTATATGACAAAAACATACAGTTATAAACATATGAAAAATACAGCTGTTATATTGGCCGGAGGAAGCGGAAAACGGATGGGAGGATCGTTACCTAAACAATTCATGATTCTTGGCGGAAAACCAATCATTCAGCATTCTATTGAAGCGTTTGAAAATCATCCTCAAACCGACGAAATCTGCATCATTATTCATGCCGATTTTATTCATGAAGTTGAATGCATTGTGAAAGAGAATAACTTCAAAAAAGTGAGATACATTTTACCGGGAGGTAAAGAAAGAAGTGATTCAAGTCTCGCCGCTATTCAAGCATATCAAGAAGAACAAAATATCAACTTAATCTTTCATGATGCTGTACGCCCCTTTATTTCCAGCGAAATTATTTCTAATGTAATTCGAGAACTTAATGCTGGTAAATCAGTTGCCGTTGCTATAACAACTGTTGATACCATTTTTGAAGTTGACGAGAAAAACAAAATCGTTTCTGTTCCACAAAGAAATTTTTTAAGAAGAGCACAAACGCCACAGGCCTTCCCTTATCATACAATTAAATCAGCTTATGAAATTGCTTTAAAAGATCCTGATTTTGTGGCAACAGATGATTGCGGTGTTGTATTGAAATATCTTCCAACAGAAGCCATCTTCATTGTTGAAGGTGATAAATCCAACATCAAAATTACTTTTGAAGGGGATTTAGTGTTGGGGGAGGAGATTCTAAATAATAAATAGTTTTCTAACTTAACCCTTAAAATTACACTTCCGATAAGTCTGGTAGGATACCTATCTCACACATCTTAATTACTAACAAATTAACCATCACTAAATAAAAATAGATAACGAAATAAAATCTTATGTATTTTGAAACCATTTTTTCAATTTAATTAACAAGTATAGAACTAAAAATCATAAAAATATTACTTGCCAAAATAATTGCTATCACTTATCTTCGCGACCATATACAAATTGTGATATTCAAACAAATGACTGAAAATCCTTCTAAATCGATACTGGTTTCCACGTACAACTGGCCTAAGGCATTGGAACTTGCAATAAGGTCAATATTCAAGCAAACCGTACTTCCAGATGAAATATTAATTGCTGATGATGGATCAAGCAATGAAACAAAACTTATTATTGACAAATTAAAACTAGAAAGCCCAATTCCTATTATTCATATTTGGCATGAAGACGATGGATTTAGAAAAACATTAATTCTAAACAAAACAATCGCAAAGTGTAAATCAAAATACCTGCTACAAATTGATGGTGATATAATTCTGGATAACAGGTTTATTGAAGATCATCTTCAGATTGCTGAAAAAGGTTACTTTATTTCTGGCAAGAGAGCTTACATTACAAAATCAGAAACAGAAAAACATCTTCAGGATCCTGACAAAAAAATTAATTTTTGGAAATTAAAAGATAAAATGCAAGTAGTTAGACTCCCCCATTTCTTTAATTTCAGAAGATTAACTGATTCTTATAATCCAAATAAAGGAATTAAAGGATCAAACACATCATATTGGATGGAGGATATCATTAAAATAAATGGTTTTAACGAAGATTTACAGATGTGGGGCTATGAAGATAAGGAAATTGCAGCCCGTCTAATAAATAACGGAATTCGTAAAAAAAGGGTTAGATATCGTTGCATCAGTTATCATCTACACCATAAAATTGCATCTAAAGACAACCTTCCCAAACACACATCTGTTTTAGAACACATTATCTCTGAAAAAATTAAAAGATGTAATAATGGTCTTTCAAATCATTGATACATTTACAAATTAAAATACATAACTATGAAACTCAGCGCACTACTACCTCTTTGTATTAGAGGGAGTTACGACATAGATGATCTTGGCAGAACCGAAATACTTTTTAAAAGCCTTAGTGTTTTTGCAGAACCAAATCTATTTGATGAATTTTTAATTGTTTGCCCTGACAACGAGGTGGATATTGTTAAAGAAAAATGTACTAAATGGAAAAAACTGAATATCCGTGTTATTTCTGAAGAAGAATTGGTTCCAGAATTAAAATCATATCCAAATGTTCGCGGATGGAGAAAACAACAAATGGTTAAACTTGCAGCTCCCCGCATGTTGGATTGTGACTATTTTGTTACTTTCGATGCTGATGTGATTTGCTTAAAACCATTAACAAAAGAGATATTACTCCCAAAAAGAAAAGCCATTTTACAATATGAAATGCGGTCACGACATCCTAAATGGTGGCGTTCCTCATCTCGCATACTAAATATGTCAACCAATACATACAATTCGAAAAAAGGTATGACAGTAACTCCTGCCATCCTATCCAGCAAACTATGTTTATTGACTGGAGAAGAGATTGAAAAACATTGGAATAGAAAAGGAACTTGGGTGGATAGATTGTGCCAATTGCATAATCCTAAATCAGTTATAAACTGGACACCATATCGCTTTAAAAGAGCAAAGTGGACTGAATATTCTCTTTATTACCTCTGCACACTCAAACATAATTTATTTGACAAATATCACGTTTCAACGGGAACAAATGAAACTCCTCAATTAATGCTTTCGCATGACACTTCAGATTATGAAGAATGGAATGAATCCAAAAGCTTCTCCCAAGCTGATCCACATTTATTTTGTGTCGTTGGTAGTAAAAAAAGATTAGAAACAGAAAGTGTATGGGAAAGAATTAAACCCTTTATTCCATATTCAGAAATAGAATAATAAGAAACGCCTGTAATTATATATAGTTACAGGCATTTCTGTTAATTCCCTTTTAATCTTTTTTTCCACTTATTTTTCCTATTTATTTCAAGCTTATGCTCTTTATCGAACTGAATTAACAAATTAACCGCCTCATCTTCATCTTTTTGATTGATTCGTGCATATTCCCTTGCCACCACCTCTAATTCACTCTCACTAGCCCAAATTTGAGAGAAATTTTTCAATCCTTTATAATAATCCATCTTCTCAAAACGAAGACGATTGATATCAACTATAGAAAATTCATACGTTCCCTTTATTCTCTCCGAAATTAAAATATTACCCCGAGAATAATCCAAATGATGAATGCCGTTTTTATGAAGCTTTTCATAGGTAAATACAGCAAATTGTTTTAAAATATTTTCTTTATCGGGAAATTCAAAGCCTATCAAATCTCGAATAGTAAAATTATATTCTTGATGAACTGAAATATAAAAACTTCTATTAAACAACCCATTTTTTATAATCTCCACAACAGCTATTGGTTTCGGTGTATTCGCCCCTCTTCTAAGGATTTCCATTCCGTACTCGTAAGAATGTTTCGCTTTAGACCCCCTAAACCATGCATAGGCTATCTTATTAATGAAATGCGGCACTTTAAACGATTTAACATTAATTAATAAACCTTTATGCTTAAACGTTTTAATTGTATTTCGTCCTTCATAAATACAAGTTCCTTCTTCTTGGAAAATCTCCGGAAGTCTTTCAATGAATTCAGTAAGAAAATTATAATTAGAATTTACATTATAACGCATTTTACGTTTTAATATCGTTCTCTTTTCTTCTATGCGCAATTCAGGCAAAACTTCCATTATTTTATTTGCAACGCGTTCCCCTGCCCGGCCATCCAGCGTTTCAAACATTCTTCTATTGGCAATCTCGCGTTCTTTTTTTTTGAGTCCTGAATTTGCATGTGCATACGCCAGCATTTCATTCAATTCCTCTTCCGTTTCAATTTGAAAACTAATCGAACTGATTATTTCCCGTACTTCCGGTACTGTTCTCTTCATTACAGGCACTTTAAATGTCACGATTGGTTTATGTAAAGCACACATTTCAGAAAGAATTGAACTTGTATCACCAACACAAATATCCGAAATCATTATATATGGTGTTATATCTTGTGTTTCGACGTAGCGAACACCTTCCGTATTCTTAATTACATTTTTATATTTTTCTGAAGTCCAAATATGAAGTGTAACCAGAACATTGTATTTCTCAGTGTAACTTGATAATTTATCATACCAATGATGCACTGCGGACATTTGCGAACTATCCCAAGTAGCTGAGAACAAGACAGTTCTTTTATTACTGTCAAGATTTAATTCTGCTCTTATTTTTGAAAGAACCTCTTCAGAATAAGTTCCGTTAAAAGCATCATCTATTTTTGGAAAACCTAAGCCAACTCCAGATGTAATTCCGATCAATCGGGCTTCCTCCACCTCTTTTGAACTGGTAAAATGAAATTGATTAAACATATTGTGTCCATTTACATTGGCAAAAGGTTTAAAATGATATGCTCCATGCGCAATCCCAATTCTAATAATTTTTGATTCCGGAAATAAATAACATGCCTGACGGCACATTATCACTGCCTTGGGAAACACGGGCATCACCCTTGCTTTTATTCCTTTTTCAAGCAATTTTTTCTGAAGACTGCGATTTTTAACAACGATTGGAATTGGCTTTAAATGCCTCTGTACATTTTTAAAAATCTCTAAATCAAGCTCATTTGCACAGTAAAATACAACTGCCCTTCTTCTTTTTATCACATTGAGAAGATTCCATATCACCTTATAAGGAAACTTTATAACATAGTATGTTAGAACCATTTTCCAGAATTATTTATTGGTTAATTTTTTCTTCCCTGATAAAATTCCTGTTTTAACCAACTTTATTTGAAAACCAATATTATTGTCTAAATATTTACCGCGATCAACGGCAATACTTGTTGATACTTCAAATGGTACTGCTTTCCATCTTGGAAAAATTACCTCCATTAAATAAGATTGTTGAGAAAGACCATTCGGGTACGTGTAACTTTTTGAGTAATTTTCTTCCTGATTTCCTTGTCCATCATTTACAAGCAGTGCCCGACCGTAATTCTCAGAAAAAGTCAGTAAGGTTTTGTACCTAAACTTCCCAACGACACCCGTAATCCCAAAATGATGAGCAACAACAGCATTATTTGAAATTCCTCCCACAACACCATCATTTATAGAAGCTGTGAACAAAGGCAAACCAATTATTCGTTGATGATTTGTCCAACCTGATTGAAAAATACTATTAGAGAAGTACCCATCAAACCCAATTACCGGTTCAATTGGATGATTTGGACGAATGCTGTAGCCCCCTTGGTCTTTGGTATAATAATACTCATAAATAAAGGATGAAATCAATTTTGATTCTTTGAATTTAAGAAAGAAACTCATATTCCAATCCTTCACCTTATTGATATGCTTAAAATCACCTGACTTATCCTCGTACATATTTTTAAAACTCAACACCGATTCTATTTTCGAAGTCGAATATGAAAACTCAAACATATTTTGTCCAATATGATTTCCTGATTTGTTGTAACTCTCGTTTATTGATTGATTCCCGTTTTTGTCAACTAACACTTTACCTCCTCTTACGAAAACAGCATCTGCAAACGCATCAAAACCTCCTAAATTGCCCCATTTAGGAGAGGTTCCTCCCCATTGAGCATAGTGATCCAATCCTATAGTAAATGATAGACCATCTTGTTTTCCAATTCTTAAAAATGCATTTTTATGATGTACATTCGTATGATTGACATATCGGTCATCATACATAATTCCATTCCCAAAGCTTCCTTTTACCCACAACCAATTATTTGAGAAAGGTAGAGATATAAATTCTTTTAATTGAAATTTTAATTCCGGATACATCCTGGCATTACCTGAATAAAGCAAATCATTATTAGTTACAGACAAACCATCAAATTGGACATCCCGATGTTGCATACCTAAATTAATGCTGATTTTTTTCCATTCCGCAGAAACATATAGTTCATCAATAAAAAATTTAGACTCACTGGCTCGGCTTCCAACTAAAGAAGCTCCATAATTAAAATCTATACCCTTTATATTCTTAGCCGGAGTACTGTATATTTTAAAATTTGCAATACCACTATTTTCATCAGGAACAATACCATACTTATTGGTAACCATCCAAAACGGAAGGTTGCTTTTAGAAGAAACCTGTGCTGAAATTTCAGTTTCATAATTCACTTTCTTCTTTTGTCCAAAAAGAGTTTGACCCGATGCAAAGAGCAATATCAGTAAATAAAGATTTTTTTTGTACATTTTAATTATTTCATTTTTTTCACAAAAGATTTAACAATTTCCTTCATCGAAATGGATCCTATTTTCTGATAAGGAATAAATTCAGGCTCATAAAACTTAAATTCAGATATGTCATCCTTTGCATCAATTTCTTTAAAAGATTTTATTTTGCAAATATAGACCAAATCTAAGGTAAATACAGATAATCCACCAAAAACATATTCGTTTGGATAAGACATAAAATAGGACAATTCTGAAACTTCTAAATTCAACTCTTCTTTAATTTCACGACAAAGTGCCTGTTCTGCTGTTTCCATTACATCCACAAAGCCTCCTGGTAAATCGAGCATTCCTTTCTGGGGCTCAACAGCTCGTTTAGCAAGTAACAACTCTCCTTTTTCGTTAACTATTAAAGCAGCAACTGCAGCAGAGGCATTTACATACAAATGAAAATTACAGTTCTCACACAAAAATGAATTATCACTTTTGTAAAGAAACTCTGCTCCACCACATTTGGGACAATATTTAATTACTTTTTGAGGGAATGTTGGACTCATCTTCAACTTTTTTTTATGAACAACAAATCTACGTGAATGAAATTTGTTTCACAATAATCAAACGACATTTTTAGCTGAATATTGGCATTACATTTATTTGGATTGACAAAAAATAAGCCTGTGATTTCTATTTAGCTGTTTGATATTTTGAAAAAGTTATTACTTTTAAAACGAAGCAAATTACTAATGGGACGAGCCAACCTCGTTTCTATCCTGACACTTTTTTGGGGTTTATCTTTTTCATGTTTCATTAAGTCGCTATTACTGATTAAGAAAAGATATCCTGGCGTCCCATTATTTTTTTTGCTGTTTAAACAGGAATAAATTTCTAACCCAACTACCATAAAATCAAAAAAGGCAAATTTCAAATGAAATTTGCCTTTTTTACTAATAGCCAGACGCCCGGCTGTCCTTATGCCTTTTAGTATCTGCAACACCAATGTATTCTCCCGAGTCCGAAACAAAAATATCGGCCATCATTCCAATTTTCGATTGAGGTTTTACTATATGTTTCAGATCTTTAAGTTTATTTACAACTTCCTTCGATGGAAAATCCGTTTCTACATATATTTCATCGGGCAACCATTGTGAATGAACGCGAGGTGCGTCAACAACCTCCTGCGGATCCATCTTAAAATCAATTTTATTAATTATATTTTGAAAGACTGAGGTTATTATTGTCGATCCTCCGGGAGAACCCAACACCATAAACAGTTTTCCATCTTTCTCAACAATTGTTGGTGTCATACTGCTCAGCATTCTTTTTCCGGGCTTAATGGCATTCGCCTCACCACCAACCAATCCGAACTGATTTGGGAAGCCTGGTTTACTGCTAAAATCATCCATTTCATTGTTCAGAAAAAAACCGCCTTCTTCCACCACTACTTTACTTCCGTAATTTCCATTTAGGGTAGTGGTTACAGCAATTGCATTTCCTTCTGAATCGGCGATTGAAAAATGGGTGGTTTCAAAACTCTCTATCAGCTCAACACTTCCGGCTTTTATATCCTGCGAATTTGTTTTCTTATCCATTTCAATATCAGCAAATCGATTCTCTAAATACTCATCGTCAACTAATCGATTAACAGGAACTTCGTAATAATCTGGATCGCCAAGCCATGCAGCCCGATCGGCATACACTCTTCTCTCTAATTCTACCATTAAATGAATGTGCTCAAAAGATCCAAAACTATACTTATTCATTTTATACATCCCGGCTCCTTTCAGCAACTGAACCAATGCTACACCTCCACTTGATGGCGGAGGCATTGAAATGATCTTATGCCCCCGGTATTCACCTAACAATGGCTTACGCCAGACAGATTGATAATCCTGTAAATCCTTAGCTGTAATAATACCGCCATGTTTTTCCATCTCCGAAACAATCAAGCCAGCAGTTTCCCCTTCATAAAATGCATTGCGTCCACTTGCTTTTATTCGCGATAATGTTCTTGCCAATGCAATATTACTCAAGGTATCTCCCTCGCTAAAAAGACCTTCCCTTAAATAAGGAACTAAACTCTTCCCTTTGTTTTGCTTTTGTATTTGATCGTGGTAATCATTTAATTTATTTGCTTCCAACAAACTTAAAGCAACACCATTCTCAGCCAGTTTAATTGCTGGTTCTAACAATGCGTTCCAATCCATTTTCCCATACTTCTGATGTAACTTTACCATTCCATCTACGGTACCCGGAACTCCAACGGCCAAATGCCCTTTTTGACTCAAATCAGAATTAACATTTCCATCCTCATCGCAATACATCTGTTCAAATGCAGCTTTTGGTGCTGTTTCCCGAAAATCAAGAGAATTATAATCTCCGCCAGAAGTTCTGATAACGGCAAAACCTCCTCCGGCAATATTTCCAGCTCTTGGGTAAACAACTGCCAATGCAAATTGTACGGCAACAGCCGCATCAAAAGCATTTCCACCTTTTTGTAATATCTCCTTTCCAACTTCGGAAGCCAAATAATGAGCCGTTACCACAACCCCGTTTTTATAAGATTGGGCATTTTGAGGTTTACTGCATGAAGAAACCAGAAGAATAAAGGCTAAAAGAATTGAGGTTAATTTTGTTTTGCGCATGTTTTATTTACTAAATGATTCAGAATTCTAAAGATAAATAGGATTTATTCAGTACCATATATTTAATACAAAAAAAGGTGCCCTTTTTGGACACCCTCAAATTTTCTTATTCACTCCATATCTTACTTTCGTGATCGATATACCAAGTTTTCCCTGATTTTCCTTTGGCATAAATTAGAAATTGCTTTTTCGTTACTTCCACCTGAATTGCAAAAGGTGATTTCAATTCTTTTTCGAAACACGCCTTATCCTTATAGTATTGTTTCTGCTTATTATACAATCTAATAAGCTCCATTTTCAATGAATAATCTTCATCCATTTTAAACACATCACTTCCCTCGCCTGCCTTTGTTGTTGAAAACTGTACATACCCCCATGTTTCCGGCTGATGCATTGCAATAACTCCTTGTGGAGACCATACCCAATTGTGTTCCGGAAAGGGGTTTCCAGTTTCTGGATCAATACATTTTAAGTACGTCCCCTGATCTGCTTTCACATCCCAATTGACCCTTGAAAAATTGACCCGCCATTGTTCACCGTTTTTTGGTTTTCGCTGTTCAGGAGCACACTCCTTCAATACTTCCCAAGGGAAAGCAATTTCCAATGTCCACTTCTCATCTTTGTCCGAAGAATCATTTATTGTTCCGTAAATGGCTGTTGCCGATTTTAATCCTTTTATATCCCATGCATTAATTGCAGGAGCACCATCACGATATGGTTTTGCCAGCATCAAATCCCAAATGGTATTGAAAGCGTTCATTTCAAACTCATAATATCTGTGATTATCCCCTTGAGGATCAATAAATACCTCGAAATCATTATCGTAAAATATTACTGTATCCCGTTGTTTTAACTTTGCCCAAACATGTGGTTCTTCCAATTCTGCGGCCACATAAAAATAATCCTCATCCCATGCCATTTTAACATTAGTTTTATAGGCAGGCAAAGGTTTTTTATCTCCTTCTATATCTACAAAATATTCTGACCAATTTATATCTCCCCACTCCGAATCACTTAAAACTCCATCTATATTTATTGGATTAGACGTTTTACAGCACATATATGATCTTGCCTGATCCTGAGCTTTTCCCAAAGCAATAACAGTTAGCATCAAAACGATTAGCAATGTTGTTCTCATATCAAGCAGTGTATTTATTTTTATTTAAAATTAAGTAACAAAATAAGCATTTAACTAATTTCAAATCTAAGGATAATTTTCAGCATTAAAATCCGAACTTTGCAACATTTTCGGGAGTTTAAAAAGGAATTCCGCTACATCATCAGTACTAATCTGGTTTAGTAGGATGAAAAAAAAACATTTATTCCTACTTTTGGAACGAAGCTAAAAATCAAACTCATGTTAGAATTATTTTACCAACGACGAAGCATTCGAAAATTTACCGACAAACCTATCGAAACAGAAAAATTGGACCGTATTATGCAAGCCGCCTTATTGGCTCCTTCTTCAAAAAGTGCATATCCATGTGAATTTGTAGTTGTTGAGCAAAAGGAAATCAATGAAAAACTTTCTGCCTGCAAACCACTTGGAGCTGGATTCCTAAAAAATGCAGCTTGTTCCATAATAGTGGCAGGCGATGCTGACAAAAGTGATGTTTGGATAGAAGATTGTGCCATTGCATCCACTTTTATTCAGTTACAAGCGGAAAAGGAAGGATTGGGAACCTGCTGGATTCAAATAAGAGAAAGAGAATACAATGATAAGCAATCAGCAGAATCTTATATTCAGGAAGTGGTAAACATGCCTGCAAATATTAAAATTCTGGCCATTATTGCTATCGGTTATAAGGATGGTGAAAAAGCAGGCCGTGATGAAAGCTTTCTCAAAAAAGAAAAAATCCATATTAATTCATTCTAAAATACGACTAAGAAGGTGTCCAAAAGGGAATATTTTGTAATGGATTGTCATGTTAACCGATCCCAATGGCTATCGGGACGAAACATCTGTTTTCTAAAGTGAAAGATTCTTCGACAAGCTCAGAATGACAATAGAACAAAACTTTTTAGACACCCTCTTTTCTTTGTTCAAATAAATTTTTATTTGCTGTGGCGCTCTACCAAAAGATCAACAACTTCTTCCAACTTATAATCCTTCGCTGCAAGGAGCACCAGGTAATGAAACATCAGATCAGCAGCTTCGCCCATAAATAAATCTTTATTATCATCCTTGGCTTCAATCACTAGCTCAACGGCCTCTTCACCTACTTTTTGAGCAATTTTATTGATTCCTTTGTTGAAAAGACTTGCGGTATAAGATTTCTCAGACAAATTCTTCTTTCTCTCAGTAATTACCTGCTGCAACTGCAATAAAAAATCAATGGATGATGCTTTGTTCTCTTCCTGCCAGCAAGTGTCCGTGCCTTTGTGACAAACCGGACCTACCGGAGCCACTTTTATCAGTAAAGTGTCATTATCACAATCTAAGCTTAAATCTTTCAACTCAAGAAAATTACCGCTTTCTTCTCCTTTGGTCCAAAGTCTTTGCTTACTCCGGCTGTAAAATGTCACTTTTCCGGACTCTATTGTTTTTTCGTACGATTCCCTATTCATGTATCCCAGCATCAACACCTTTTGTGTTTTTACATCTTGAATAATAGCTGGAACAAGTCCTTCTCCTTTTTCGAAATCAATTTGGTTTGTCAGATCTTTAAAATTCATCTTTTATAATTGTGGTTCGTTTATATTCTAACTGGTATATTTTTACTTTTTAGATAATTTTTCAAATTGGGAATCTCAATTTCCTTAAAATGAAAAACACTTGCCGCCAAAGCAGCATCAGCCTTCCCTTCGGTAAATGTATCGGCAAAATGTTCCATATTTCCTGCTCCACCCGAGGCTATAATAGGAATATTGATCATTTCAGATAGCTTTGCCAAAGTCTCATTTGCGAATCCATTTTTGGTTCCATCGTGATTCATTGAGGTAAACAAGATTTCTCCTGCGCCTAATCTCTCCGCCTCCAAAATCCAATCGAACAGGTCAATTCCTGTTGCAAGTCTTCCGCCATTCAAATAGACTTCCCATTTGCCATCGGCAAAGCGGGCATCTACAGCAACAACAACGCACTGACTTCCAAATCGGGAAGCCAAATCTGAGATTAACTTCGGATTTCGAACTGCAGAAGAATTTATCGAAACCTTATCAGCTCCGGCATTCAACAGAACGCCAACATCCTCCGGAGTGGAAATGCCTCCCCCAACCGTAAAAGGTATATTAAGTTCTTTGGCTACTTTTTGCACCAAATCAACAAGCGTTTTCCTCTTTTCATGAGTGGCAGTAATGTCTAAAAAAACTAACTCATCGGCTCCTTGCTCTGCATAATATGCAGCCAGCTCAACAGCATCACCCGCATCTCTTAAGTCAACAAAATTAACTCCCTTAACTGTTCTTCCGTCTTTTACATCCAAACAGGGTATTATTCGTTTCGATAGCATATTTACAGGATAAATTCGTTAACCAATTCGTTCATGTCAATTCGTTTTTCGTAAATTGCTTTGCCGATAATCACTCCCCAACAGCCAATCTCATTCAAAATACGAACATCTTTAATATTACCAACACCTCCGCTTGCAACCAGTTCTAAATCAGGAAACTCTTTCATTACCGATTGATACAACTCAACAGCTGGTCCCTGCAGCATTCCATCTTTCGAAATATCTGTACAGATTACTGTTTTAACGCCTTTTCTCTGATAATTCTCTAAAAATTTGAACAAGTGATAATCCGAATCTTCTTTCCAACCAGAAATTGAAACCATTTCGTTTCGAACATCAGCTCCCAAAATCATTTTTTCAGATCCGTATTTACCCATCCATTTTTCGAACAGTTCAGGATTCGAAACGGCAATACTGCCACCTGTAACCTGATTCGCTCCGCACTGAAAAGCCAATTCAATATCTTCATCAGATTTTACTCCTCCGCCAAAATCGATTTTCAGATTGGTTCCGGAAGCCACTCTCCGCAACACTTCCGAATTGCAAATATGTCCTGATTTAGCTCCTTCCAAATCGACCAAATGCAAACGGGTTATTCCCAATTCTTCAAAACCTTTAGCTATCTGTAATGGATCTTCGCTATATACTTTTTCGGTATCGTAATCACCTTTTGTTAATCGCACACATCGTCCGTTTATGGTATCGATGGCTGGTATTATTTTTATTTTGGTCATTTTTTTTAGATATAAGACATGAGACATGAGAAATGAGATTTGCCCCCCACAACAGCTAAAGCAGTTGGCAGCGCAGAAAACCTTTTCCCTTTACAGATTGATAAAATTTTCGAGTATCCTAACTCCTACTTCTCCCGATTTTTCGGGATGAAACTGACAGGCATAAAAATTATCTTTCTGAAGAGATGCGCTAAAATTTAAAATATAGTCACAAGATGCAACAGTTTCTTCCGAACAAGGCACATAGTAAGAATGTACAAAATAGGCAAATTCCATTTCAGAGACTCCTTTAAACAAACTGCCTTTTAGTTCCTCCAACTGATTCCAGCCCATGTGCGGCACTTTGCGTTCATTGGTAAAGCGTTTTACTTGCAGCGGAAAAATACCCAATCCTTTTGTATTACTTTCCTCGGAGCTTTCGCACATCAGCTGCATTCCCAAACAAATACCCAGCACAAGCTGTGTTAATTGAGGAATCAATTGATCCAAGCCATTCTTCCGAAGCGAATTCATAGCCCAGGCGGCTTCACCAACTCCGGGAAATATCACTTTATCTGCACTGCGAATCACTTCTTCATCATTTGAAACAACAGGTGTAATTCCCAGACGCTCAAAAGCATATTTTACAGATTGAATATTTCCTGCATCATAATCGATGATAACAATTTTCTGATCTTTCATTTTATTTAGACTAAGATGAGAGTCCCGAATTCCCGGGATTAGATAAATCACTTCCCTTACACATTTATTTATAGCTTTCCCTTAGTGGATGGCAATTGCAAACAATTTGCGTCTCTTCGAATTGCCATGCGGATGGCTCTGGCCAAAGCTTTAAAAATACCTTCTATTTTATGATGCTCATTTTGTCCTTCGGCCTTGATGTTCAGATTGCATGAAGCTCCATCGGAGAATGACTTAAAAAAGTGGAAAAACATCTCTGTTGGCATTCCTCCAATCATTTCGCGATTGAATTCAGCCTCCCAAACCAACCAGTTTCTACCTCCAAAATCAATAGCAACCTGCGCCAAACAGTCATCCATCGGCAAACAAAATCCATAACGATCCAATCCCAATTTATTGCCAAGAGCTAACTTAAATGCTTCTCCCAAAGCAATTGCAGTATCTTCTATGGTGTGATGTTCGTCAACTTCCAAATCGCCTTTTACAGCAACGCTCAAATTAACTCCGGAGTGTTTGGCAATCTGATCGAGCATGTGATCAAAAAATCCGATTCCTGTATCAAATGTGCCTTTTCCTTCTCCATCCAGATCTAAAACAATTCTAATCTTTGTTTCGTTCGTATTCCTTTCAACCGTTGCGGTTCGTTCACTTAAGCGCAAAAACTCATATATTTTCTCCCACGATTCTGTGCGTAATTCAATACAAGCTTCCAATTCCTGTTTCGATTCCGACAACTCATCATCACCAATATTTCCACTTGATGAAATAAAAATTGCTTTTGCATTCAAATTCTTAGCCAATTCAACATCAGTCCAACGATCACCAATCACAAATGAGTTTTCCAAATCATACTCTTCCGAGAAATACTTTGTTAACAAAGCGATACCTGGTTTTCTTGTTGGTGCATTTTCATGCGGAAACGTTTTATCGATACATATATCAACAAATTCGATTCCTTCGCTCAAAAAAGCCTGTATCATTTTATTCTGAGCCGGCCAAAAGGTATCCTCAGGATATGAATCGGTTCCCAAACCATCTTGATTGGTAACCATCACCAATTCAAAATCGAGTTGCTTTACAATTTTTGCCAGTCCATTAAAAACACCAGGATAATACTCCAGTTTCTCCAAACTATCCACCTGATAATCAACAGGAGGCTCCAGAATCAATGTTCCATCTCTATCAATAAACAGAACTTTCTTTTTTGTAGTTGTATCCTTCATGATTTCAATTCAAATTTTGTTAATGTATTTTTCAAAATCTCATTTTCCTCCCTTGTACCAATACTAATGCGAACACAGTTTCCCAGACTTTGAATTTTTGACCGGTCCCGAATAATGATTTCATCGGTAAGCAAATAATCATATAAGCCTCTTGCATCATTCACAAGAATCAAAATAAAATTAGCATCAGTAGGATATACTTTCTCAACAAAAGACAAATCACTCAAAAAAGTGATCAAAACTTCTCTTTCTGTGATGATATTCTTCACCTGTTCTTCATACAAATCAACAGCTTCCAATAATTCAAGAGCTTTGGTCTGAGTCAGGCAATTCACATTATAAGGTGGCTTTATTCGATTCAATATATTGATGATTTCCTTTGATGCCAAACCAATACCCAAACGAATTCCTGCCATTCCCCATGCTTTTGACAATGTTTGCAGGATCACCAAGTTAGGATAGCTTTCTAACCTGCCCAACAGACTTTTACCCGGAGAAAAATCGATATACGCTTCATCAACAATTACAAGTCCAGAAAAAGTCTCAAGCAATTCAACAACCTTACTCTCATCCAACAAATTAGCCGTTGGATTATTCGGCGAACACAGAAACAACAGTTTCGATTTCTCATCTACAATTGAAAGTACGGCATTTACTTCCGGTTGAAAATCCTTATCAAGCGGTACTTCGCGATTCTCAATCGCATTGATTCCTGCTGCAACTTCATACATCCCATAGGTTGGCGTACAAATAATTACATTATCGATATTCGGCTCACAAAATGCTCTAAACAAAAGATCAATAACCTCATCACTGCCATTTCCAAGAATCATATTTTCAGGATTCACAGCTTTCAATTCTCCCAAACGTGCTTTTAATGTTCTTTGCATAGGATCCGGATAGCGATTTACTCCATTTTCATACGGATTTTCGTTGGCATCCAAAAAGACAGATCCCTTTCCTGAAAATTCATCTCTTGCAGAAGAATACGGCACCAGTCTTTTCACGTTCTCCCGAACCAATTTGTTCAAGTCTATGCTTGATTTTATTTTTGCTCCCATCATGAATTCAATTTTATCTTATTCAAACGAACCGTTACTGCATTACTGTGAGCATCCAATTGTTCGGCTTTTGCCATAACTTCGATTACAGGCCCCAAATTCAGCAAGCCCTTCTCACTTATTTTTTGAAAACTGATACTCTTCATAAAAGAGTCAAGACTCACACCGGAATACGCCTTTGCAGCTCCGTTTGTTGGTAAGGTGTGATTGGTTCCAGATGCATAATCGCCTGCACTTTCCGGAGTATAATTTCCTAAAAAAACAGAACCTGCGTTTTTGATTTCATCGATCAACAAATCTTCATCTTTTACAGATACAATAAGATGTTCCGGCGCATACGAATTGCTTAATTCAAGAGCTTCTTCCTTTGAATTCACCAAAACAATTTTCGAGTTCTCCAAAGCTTTGGCAGCAACATCTTTTCTCGAAAGAACCTGCAATTGTTTTTCAAGTTCTTGTTCAACTCCTTCTATTAGCTGCTCAGCCCAAGTCACTAATACCACCTGACTATCAGCACCATGCTCTGCCTGAGACAATAAATCTGCGGCAACAAATTCCGGCTCTGCTGTTTCATCAGCCAAAATCATTACCTCCGAAGGTCCCGCCGGCATATCAATTGCCACTCCTATTCTATTTGCCCGTTGTTTGGCCGCAGTCACATACTGATTTCCCGGTCCGAATATTTTATGAACTTTTGGTATCGATTCGGTTCCATAAGCCATTCCTCCGATTGCCTGAATGCCGCCAACCTGAAAAACCCGATCGATTCCTACCAACTTGCAGGCATATAGAATTGCCGGATTAATTTTTCCATTCTTCCCTGGAGGTGTACAAAGAACAACCTCTCCACAACCAGCCAATTTTGCAGGAATCCCCAACATTAACACCGTTGAAAACAAAGGAGCACTTCCACCAGGAACATACAAACCAACCTTTTCGATTGCTGTTGATTTCCTCCAGCAACAAACTCCTTCACTTGTCTCAATCACCTCCGAATCCTGAAATTGAGCCTCATGAAATGTTCGTATATTCTTTGCCGCAATTACCAAAGCTTGTTTTAATTCATCCTCAAGCATACTCTCCGATGCATCAATATCTGCTCGGTTAACTTCCGTTTTATTAATATTTACGCCATCATACTGCAGGGTATATTTAAACAATGCTTTATCGCCATCCCGTTTTATTTCTCCAAAAACCAGATTTACGGCATCCTCTAACTCATCCACATTAAAGATAGGACGGGTTAATACACTATTCCAAGATTCTTTCGCCGGGTATTTTATTACTTGCATTTTCGTAGGAATTAAACTTACAACACCATTTTCTGAATTGGAATAATCAATATTCCTTCTGCACCATTCAATTTTAACTGATCAATGACTCCCCAAAAATCATTCTCATTTATAACAGAATGAATAGAACTCCATCCTTCCTGTGCCAAAGGCAATACAGTTGGACTTTTCATTCCAGGCAGTACCTTAATAATATCCTCCACTTTATCATTAGGAGCATTCAGCAAAATATATTTGTTGTTTTTTGCGGCTAAAACCGATCTCATCCGAAACAGTAATCGTTCCAATATTGCACTCTTCAAATTGCTGATATTTTTATTCGCAACCAAACAGGCCTCCGAAACCAAAACCTCTTCCACTTCAACCAGTCCATTCTTGAACAATGTACTACCAGAACTCACCAAATCGCAAATTCCATCGGCTAAACCAATATTAGGCGCAATTTCAACAGAACCGGAAATTACGTGAATTTCACAATCTAAATTATTGGCATCTAAAAACTGCTGCAAGGAATTTGGATAGGAAGTGGCTAATTTTTTTCCGTTAAAATATTCCAATCCGGTATACTCCACATCTTTCGGCAAAGCCATTGCCAACCGGCACTTCGAAAATCCCAGTTTCTGCAGAACCTCAAGTTCCTTTTGTTTTTCAATAATTACATTCTCTCCTACGATAGCAATATCTGCAACCCCATCCTGAACGTACTGAGGAATATCAGAATTTCTTAGGTATAAAACTTCGAGCGGAAAGTTGGAAGCGTTTGCTTTTAACTGATCTTTTCCATTATCGATGGAAATACCACACTCTTTCAAAATCCGCAATGAATCTTCCTGCAGTCTTCCTGATTTTTGTACTGCAATTGTTAATTTTTCTCCCATGGTTAAAATTTTTGGTGCCTTACGGTATCTGTTTCAGGCATAAAAAAAACGCCCGACTGTTACCAGCGGGCGTTTAAATGTTAGTTAAAATATCTTTAGAAATACTGCATAACATCCTCAGCTCACCGGTTGGTAAGTATAATGATGATGATGATGAATTGCAGTAAATTTCATTTTTTCTTTTTTGATACGCCACAAAGATTAGTAAAATATTTTAAGCATCCAAATTCAGACTCAAAGAATTACAATAATATAAACTTAAATTAACAACACCTGATTTAGGCTGTATGCAATAAATTACATGACATTTTACGACACAAAACCACGCCTTACATGGGGGTCATCTCAAAAAAAAACAATTTTTCTTCTTTATACCCCTTATCGTAATCGTTATAAATACTAAAAACATCATTTTTTATAAATTACCCCCTATTTTTCTGTTGTAGTTTTGATTTTTTTAATACTTTTACAAAATCAAACTATTAAATATAGGGGTCACATTAAAAAAAACCACATTTTACAAACCGATACCCCCACATTACGAATAGTCTGATTGAAATAAACCATTTTTACTAACTATTGTAGAAAACCTAAATTTTTACCACATGCAAAAACATTATTTAGCTCTTCGAAACAAAGCCACATTGCATTCCGAAGATAAAAAAGAGCAATCCCTTTCTTCAAATTTTCGACAACGGTCGAATTTACGCTTGGTCTAAACCCGAAACCCGAGATTCCTTAATCCGGGGAATCTCGGTGTTTCAATTAGCCGAAAATGAAAGAGTATGATTTGAGAAACTATTAAAACAATTAGCTCATGAAAAAGATCGAAGCAATTATTCGTAAAACAAAATTTGAAGAAGTAAAAAAAGGCCTGCACAATATCGGAATTGACTACTTGTCATTCTGGGATGTAAGAGGTGTAGGAAAATCAGTAGAAGAGAGAGTTTATCGAGGTGTAATCTACGACACCAGCAGTATCGAAAGAACATTAATTTCTTTCATTGTGCGGGATAAATATGTTGATAACTGTATTGTAAGCATTCGTGAAAATGCTTTCACCGGAGAGATTGGAGACGGTAGAATCTTCGTTTACAATGTTGAGGATGCTTACCGCATTCGAACAGGAGATTCGGGTGATCGTTCCTTATACGACGAAGAGTAATCAACAAGCATTTTTCACTATTTAAATTACCTATCATGGAAGAAACACTTACTTTAAATACTTTACAAGCAGCCGTTACCGAAACGGGACACTCAATTGATATTGTCTGGGTCTTAATAGCAACAGCACTTGTTATGTTTATGCAGCCAGGATTTGCCATGGCTGAAGCTGGTTTTACAAGATCAAAAAACACAGCCAACATCCTAATGAAAAATCTTGTTGATTTTGCTGTTGGATCCATTGCATTTTTCCTAATTGGATACGCCCTGATGTTTGGCACAGATATAGGAGGATTGATTGGAAAACTGCCTTTTATGGAAGATATCAGACCTGATATTGACCTGTCATTTTTAATGTTCCAAACCGTTTTTGCGGCAACAGCGGCTACCATTGTATCCGGTGCCGTAGCTGAACGAACCGAATTTAAAGCCTATATACTTTTTAGTATTGTAACTACAGCTATTGTTTACCCAATATCAGGACACTGGATTTGGGGCGGCGGATGGTTAAGCGATCTTGGCTTTCACGATTTTGCCGGATCAACTGTTGTTCACTCCGTTGGAGCATGGATGGGACTTGTAGGAGCAGCTATAATTGGCCCCAGAATAGGAAAGTATAATGGCAAAGTCAACGCAATTCCCGGTCACAACCTTACCTTTGCTGCACTTGGTGTATTTATTCTTTGGTTTGGATGGTTTGGTTTTAATGCAGGCTCTCAATTAGCTGCCAACGGAACAGCAAACACTGTTGCAATATCTCACATATTTCTGACAACCAATTTATCCGGAGCTGCAGGTACTTTAGCAGCACTGGTAATTAGCTGGATTCGCTATAAACGTCCTACTCTTTCATTAAGTCTGAACGGTTCATTAGCCGGCTTGGTAGCAATTACTGCCGGTTGTGATATTGTATCGCCTGAATCTGCTATTATTATTGGTTTAATTGCTGGTACAGCCCTTGTATTTGGAGTAGAATTTATTGACAAAGTTTTACGAATTGACGATCCGGTAGGTGCTGTAACCGTACACGGAATTAATGGTGCTCTGGGAACAATATTAGTAGGATTTTTCGCTAAAGAAGGCGGTGTATTCTACGGAGGTGGTTTCAGTTTACTGGGAGTTCAGGTTTTAGGTGTTGTTGCTGTTGCAGCATGGGCCTTGGGAACAGCATTTATTATTTTTAAAGTACTAAAAGTAACTGTTGGACTAAGAGTATCGGCCCGTATAGAAGAAGAAGGTCTTGACATCTACGAACATGGAGAAAAAGCATATCACTAACACTTTCTCATAAACTCGTTTCTCATAAATGGCAAGGTACAATATTTGTTCCTTGCCATTTTTTTTGCTTATCCATGTTTTATTGCAAGATACTTTGTAATTTCATGTGAAATTCTGCGTTAGGTTAGAATGAATAATCACAAATTTTTTAACCAAATAAAATTAAATCAAATGAAGAAAGTAAATGTATTTTTATTAGCTTGTTTTTTTCTAGTGCTAAGCATTGGACAATCCGGTTGTTACGGACCATTCCGCCTGACAAAAAATTTGCACGAATGGAACAGTACTGTAGGTGACAAATTTATTAACGCACTGGTATTTTTTGCCTTTATTGTAATTCCAGTTTACGAAGTTGCTGTTTTTGTTGACGGTGTTGTACTGAATACCATTGAATTTTGGACCGGAGATAATCCTGTTACAATGGGCGAAAATGATAAAGATGTTCAAATTGTAAAAAAAGACGGTAATAAATACCGTATCACAGCCACGCAAAATAAATTTCATATAGAACAACTTCAAGGTGACAACAAAGGTGATACAGCAGAATTAATCTTCAATCCTGAAAATAACTCATGGAGTTTAAAAGATGGTAATAAAGAACTTCAGAAACTTGTTGATCTAAACGTTGAAGCGAATCTGATTCACATCTACAAACCTGATGGTCAGGCTGTAACTTTTGATCAGAATACAAATAATATGGCATCTATTGAAGCCCAACTAAAAACAGAATCAGTAAACTGGGCCCGAAAATAAACGATAAACCCAGCCAAAATGAATGAAACCCCAATTGTTGTGTCTGACTTTTGGGGTTTCCTTCAATTGCATTGACCCCAACTCTAAAATTATATAGTCTAAAAATTTTTTCCTTGAACTGATAGATGTAACTTTATTTAGTAATGATTCAACTTTAGGACAATATGAACGCAAAAGTAACTGAACCTATCAAAAGTGCTTTTTCAAGGTATTTTTTTGTCCTTCTTTTCCTTTTATCACACTTATACTCTTTCAGTTTACCTCTCAGCAAATCTCCCGAAAACAAAAAAATCACCCTACAGCTTAAATACTTCCATCAATTTCAATTTGCGGGCTATTATGCAGCTCTTCACAAAGGGTTTTATGAAGATGCAGGATTAACAGTTGAATTAATTGAAGGGGGTGCAATAAACTCAATAAGTAAGGTATTAAACGGCGAGGCTGATTACGGTATCGCTGCCAATGATTTACTAATAGAACGACTTAACAACAAACCAATAGTTTTATTAGCCTCCATATTCCAAAGCTCTCCGTCCATATTTATCTGCCTGAAAGAATCAAACATTCATACGGCGCATGATCTTATCAACAAAAGAATAATGTTGCTGGATGAATACAGAGATCCGGAACTAATGGCTATTTTTTATAAGGAAGGAATTCAAATAAATGACATCAACCGAATTAGCACAACCTACAATATTAATGATTTGATTGATGGAAAAACTGATGCATTAAATGCGTACTCTACCAACGAAGCCTTTTATCTGGAGGAAAAAAACATTCCATACACAATTATATCACCCAAAACCTACGGTATCGATTTTTATGGTGACTGCCTGTTCACAAGCGAAAAAGAAATCAAAAATCATCCAAAAAGAGTTAAGGCATTTCTCGAGGCAAGCAAAAAAGGCTGGGAATACGCACTGAAGAATCAAGATGAAATTATCGATTTAATTCTTGAAAAATATTCAGCAAATAAAACCCGGGAGCATTTAGAATTTGAAGCAAATGAAATTCAAAAGCTAATTCTGAATGAGTATGTTGAGATCGGTCATATCAACCCCGGCAGATGGGAAAACATTGCCGAAACATGCTCTAAGATGGGAATGATCTCAAAAAACTACGACTTAAACGGTTTTATATACCAACAAGAAACATACAACACTCCTGCATGGCTAAAATGGGTACTGGGAATTGCTGTATCACTTAGTGCTATAGTAATTGCCATATCTTATTATCTGTATTTTTTTAACAAACAATTGCAAAAAGCCGTTTCGAAACAAACATCAAACCTACGCCAAAAAAACATCGAATTGCAAAATGAAATATCAGAAAGAATAAGAACTGTAGCTGCACTAAAGCAATCTGAAAAGAGATTTCGAGAGATGATTGAAAACCTGCCCTCAGGTGCTATTTTAGTAGAAGAAGATGAAAGTTTGTTCTCCAATAAAAAAGCATTTGAAATTACCGGTTACACCAATTCCGAACTGCAGGATATCAACTCATGGTTTTCAACCCTTTATCCAAAAAGCAGGGAGGAAAACATTCAATTGTATTTGGAAAATAAGATCAACAACTTTAAGAGTGCTTCGATCTCAAGCATAACATGCAAAAATGGTGATCGCAGGCATATTGAATTTCACGCCTACAAGTTTGACAACAAGGAAATTTGGCTGATAAATGATATAACAGAAAGATTAAAAACTGAAAATGATTTAATCTCCAGCGAAAATAAACTCAGAACTTATATTGAAGAATCTCCAAACGGTCTGGTTATTTTCAATTCAAACACAAAGGTAAAATTTGCTAACCAGGCATTTACAGACCTTATGGAAATTTCTGAATCCAAATTAGATGATATTTGTATTACTGATTTTTTTGCTCCCACACATCTTCAACAAAATAAAAAACTATTCAATCAGCTTTTAAACAAAGGAAAAACTCAAGGCGAAATATTCATTCAAACAACATCCGGCAAAAACATTCCGGTATACATCAGCGCTGTTCAATTAATCAATCAGGAATTTTTAGCTTTTATTGTCGATATTTCAGCAATAAAAGAAGCAGAGAACAAATTAAGCCTGGCATTAAAACATGCAGAAGAAAGCGACCGTTTAAAATCTGCATTTCTAGCCAATATGAGTCATGAAATACGAACTCCTATGAATGGAATTTTAGGATTTAGTCAACTACTGCTAAAAGAGGATCTAAGTCAGGAAAAAAAAGAAAGATACATTGATATACTAACACAAAACGGGAAACAGCTTTTAGTGATTATCGACAACATTATTGATATTTCCTATCTGGAAGTAAATCAACTTAAAATAAATTCTTCTGTTTTTCAGGTTCAACAATTATTCGATAATCTGCAGCTTTTTTTTTCTGTTGATAAAAACAGATACAAAAAAGATCATTTGGAAATTCGTTTCAACAATACCATCTCCGTTGAACATGATCAAATAAGTTCTGACTATGAAAAAATCAATCAGATACTCATTAATTTAATAAACAATGCTTTAAAATTTACCGAAAAGGGAACAATAGCCATATCATCAAGAATTGAGAAATCCTTGCTTTACATCACTGTTGAAGACAGCGGGATTGGCATCCCCAAGGAAAAACAGGATATAATTTTTGAACGTTTCGGTCAGGTAGAAAACGCCTACACCCGTCAATTTGGTGGTGCCGGTCTCGGCCTGCCTATTTCGAAAGGTTTAATCGAACTTTTAGGCGGTGAAATATTTTTCGAATCCAATGTCGGAATTGGTTCAAAATTCGAATTTTACATCCCAATCAACAAAAAAAGAAGATGACAAAAAATTTGCCTTGAAAGTAGAATACACAAACTAATTTAGGACTTGAATCTATTCTTTTTAATTTTTTCCTTTTGGTGAAGAAATCCTTTTCGCTCCATTTTACCCCAACTTCTGTTTCCCATTAAATATTCTATATTTCCCTTAACTGCGAAAAATAAACTTATTGGATGAAGAATAAATGGCTCTAACAAGGCCGCAATCCACAAGCGAAAAACGTCCATTTTTCGTTCGTAACGATGAAAAGTTAATTCCTCGTACAAAATTGCCCATGTAGAAAAAAACACCGCAAAAGTATATACAAACAAAGAAGTAACCAGTATAAAACTCATGCTTAAATTATCTGTAAAAAACAACACAATCATATAGATTATACCCACCACTTCCACCAGAGGTGCTAACCACTCAAATAAAAACCAGAAAGGATAACCCAGCAAACCCATGGCACCATATTGTGGTGAAAGAAATATTTTTGAATGATCAGTCAGTGTTTCAATCGTACCACGGGTCCACCTACTCCTCTGTCTTCCAAACACTTTCAAACTTACAGGAGCTTCTGTCCAACACAAAGGATCAGGAACATATTCGATCTTATACTTCTCGCGATTCTCGGACATGTATCGTCGAATTCGAACAACCAATTCCATATCCTCACCAATCGAATGTGCATAACCACCACTTTGAACCACCACTTCTCTGTCGAACATTCCCATTGCACCTGAAATGATAATCAGCCCATCGAGCTGAGCCCAAGCCATTCTGCCCATTAGAAATGAACGCGTATATTCCAAAACCTGCATTCTGGCTAAAATATTCCGAGGAACTTTCACGTTGGTTATTCGTCCGTTTTCAACCAAACACGAGTTGGCTATCCGCACAACACCCCCGGCAGCAATTACCCTTCTGTCGGTTCTTTCCAGGAATGGCTTAACTAATTTCAAAACGGCATCCGGCTCCAAAATAGAATCAGCATCAATCGCCATAAATAAAGCTTTATCTGATACATTAATTCCTGCATTCAAGGCATCTGCTTTCCCTCCGTTTTCTTTGTCGATAACCACTAAATTGGAATATGTAGAAAGAATCGATTTGTACACTCCTCTCACCTCTTTAGTTGGAATCTCCATATTAACTGCAAAATCGACCTTCTCTAATTTAAATGCAGTTTGCAAATCCTCAAATGTCGAATCCGTACTCCCATCATTAATAACGATAACATCAAAATTATTGTAATGAATCGTATAAATAGACTCAACATTATCTACAATAGTTTTTGACTCATTAAATGCCGGCACAAGCACCGAAACAGAAGGAGCCAAAGGAGAATCAAGAATTACATTGTAATCTACAAAGCTATTCTTCTTCAAATAATAATTCAAAGCAACTCCCGAAATAATACTCAGCGTTGTATAACTAAAGATCAAAAGAAATGCATAGGAGATAAAAATCCCATCCAAAAAATAACTTATAAATCTTATAAACTCATCGTAATTCATATTCTTGGATCTAAAACATGACTGATTATCCTCTTCAATTCTTCATCCCCGTTTTCGGAAAGTGATTGCAGCTTCACAATACCAGGCACGCCAACAAGTGCCAGAGACTTACAGCATTCCATTCTAATCTTAAACTCTTCATTGTTGATATTTTCAATAAGGAAATTCATCTCACTCTCCAAACGCAACTGACCAATCGATCTTATAATATTAATCTGATTAGGAAGCTCCTCTAATAAAAAAAGCTTTTTCAACTTACCAACAGCCTCCTCACTCTCCAAATCAACCAGAGTTTTAATAACCTTTCCTTTCACCAAATCATTGTCATGATACAGTAATTCCATCACTTTTGGAGCTGCTTCCCTTTGTTTTAAAACGCGTATCATGTCCAAACAAAACATCACCACAGAGTCATTCCAGTGATCAAGCCACAAATGAAATTCTGGTATTTCAATTCTCTTTTTGCGAATTAAATCGAAAACATTAATCTGCTCCCAAACAGTAAACGGTTTTTCCTGAGAATCCAGAAAAGCAAAGGGTACAAAAGGCAGCAACTTAATTAATCCCATCTGAGATTCAATTCGAAGAATTTCATTTGGTCTTTTAAGAAACTCCATAATATTTTTATTCTCACTCTTCACTCTCATGTGACTGAGTTCACGAATCCCCCTAATTTTATGGTGCCATCTCTTACGAAGTTTTCCTACGGAATCTTCATTTAATTTCATATCCAGATACAACTTTCTAATTTCACTGCTTACCAACTTACTCTCTGCCGTATCAATTGAAATTAAAACCGCTGTCAATATCTTTCTATGAAATTTAGACTTGACATTTTTCAAATCTGACAATTCTTTCTCCGACAAATCATCGATCAAAAAGCGAACAATAATTTTAGAATACTTTTGATACAACAATTCTGTTTTCTTCTTCCGATAAGAAAGGTATAATTTAGAAAAAAGAATTGATGGAAGAAGAAAAACCAATGCAACAAAGAAAACAATGATCATGGAAATGATCAATCCATTCAGTGCATTGTATGGCAGCCTTTCAAATGCATAATTTACAATTGACTGAGTTTTCTCTATAAATGTCTTTAAAAAATTAAAAAACACGAGTAGTACCCCCTGAACATGACCAGCATATTCTAACAGCTCAATTAAAATTATATATATAAACTTTATCTGCATCCTACTTCCTGCCCTCCTCCTTAATTTCCAATTCTTTTTTCACAGCCTTTATTTGTTACGCAATAAATGATCCCAGTCCAGAAACATAAGCTCCAACATTCTCCACACTCCCAACCGCTGAATGAACATTTGTTCAGAACTCTTTGTTGGCATACATTTTAATGAATTATTAACTGGGATAATCCATTCCTAATATTTAAAATTGATAAGACAACTTCACCGAGAAAGAAAACGCTTTCCTCTTTTCATTAACCCGATACTCTTCCCGTTCATAACCAAATTTCAGAAGATAAAGCAAGCGATCGGTCCCTAATCGGTCCTGATAAGACAATCTTAATTTTCTACTTTTGTATTTGTATACATCCGGTGACGAAAAATTCCCTCTGGGCTCATCAGGCGAAATACCTGTGGCTAATTCAAGACCTATATAATTCTTCGAATCTCTTAAATACCTTCTTGCTTCCAACCAATACACCTGTGAGACATTACCATTTTCGGGGGTCAGGTATGTTCGAAAAGAAAACCAGTATTTCCTGTAGTATTTTTCCAGCGAAGCTGTGTAAATGAAAATATTTTTATTCCCTGCATCAGAATTAAACTGAAGAAACCGCATGCCTGCCGACACACCAAATTCCTCTGGTAATTTATGATACAATTCAGCTCCTGCACGATGTTTAGGAAACAAATTATTGGGAGAATATCCATAATTTAAATAAGCATAACTCATTTTAGTCACCCGTGGGTAGGCATCTATTTCAAATTGTTTCGCCACCTCCCTGGACCAAAAACTTTCACCATCAGAAATTAAATCACCCAAATTTATCTTCCCAATAACAGTACCCCAACTATTGCGCCGGGCCAACTGAAACGAACTTAAATGCCACTTTCTATTGTAAGGCTCTTTGAAATACTCATAATCATGCTGATAAATCGCTTTATAAACCATTTTAGATGATCTGTATTTTTTCATCAGAGCCAACCCCTCTTCACTGCCGGGATTCAACTCTAACAGTTCATCAAGAACAAGTAATGATTTACTTTCCTCACCAACATCCTGCAGCAGCTTAACTTTCTGAACTAGAAAGGCCTCTTCATTAGGAAAAAACGACAAACCATACTCACAATAAAAAATTGCCTTATTAGGATCTCCTGCCCATTTTTCCATATCAATCATAGCAAAAATGGCATCACTATTATCAAAATCTTCATCCAAAACCAGTTGTAACTCCGCTCTTCCCGGTTGAAAATTTTTATCCCAGCCATAAGTTCTCCCAATTAGTATTCTCGCATCATAAAACTTTGGATTTTGATTCAAAATTTCAGAACAGATACTTCTGGCTTCTTCACGATTCCCTGCAAAAGCCAATTCCCTTGCCCGATTAAATTCATCTAAACTATTTTTCTTAGGCACAGAAGTTTCCTGAGCAAACCCTTGCCCAATCATGCAAAATAATAAAAGTGTTAAGAGAGATAAAAATTTCACCATCCAAAATACATTGTTTATGTTTATTTAAAATAATCAATTAAAGTAAAACAAAGCACAAATGTCCAACTTATACTTGACAATATCAAATTAGTTTAAGTTTAATCCACATACATCACCTTTCGAGCCTTTCTTGCTGATATACTATCCATTACAGTCCCCATAAATGGCCGGTAATACTTCCAGAAAAACATTTTCCTATCTTTAACCTGATTCGCATTGTAAAATGCACCACTCAATCTATTAATTCCATTAAAGTAGGAAGAATAAATTCCCATTTCGTTGTTTGAAAAATCACAGGCAAAATAAATAAACCGATAATCCTGATCGTGTTCCAAAATTGCCGGAAACTTTTTTGGCAAATTAAACTGATCCAACAAAGCCTTTCCTTCTTCATTCACATCTAAATTAAACCACGCCAAAACATGATTGCGTGAATCGGTTGAATTGATGTCAAACCAAAATGGATAATATATCGATTCAGGTACATTATATTGCAACTGTGTACTCAATTCACTTTCCAAAACGGGAAAATGTCTGTTTAAATGTTTTTTAGCATCCAGAATAACAATTCTCTCTTTATTATCAACCAAAACGATTCCGGCATTTTTAAAATCATACTTCTTTTTATAATTCTTTTTATACAAATCCGGCAACCAGCTAGGAATTTCCGGATCAAGCACTGTATCTAAAGTATGGTAATATTTACCAACCCATCCACTCCATTTTAGTCCCAGCAATTGTTCTGTTTGATTTCTAACCAATTCCGAAGTAGGCGCTGCAATAAAATTAAACTCTGCAATGATCGTTTTGCCTTTTCTCTTCATCTCTCTTATCAAGTTGAACTCTGCCGGTTGTAATCCACCATAAAATAAGGATATTGTATCCTTTCCATAATCCGGATGATCTTTCCAGTTGGAATTATAAATTCCATATGTATCGGCAAAAAATGCGAGATCCAAAGAATCAGCAAGTGCAGACAACCCCTGCTTTTCTAAAATGCGCAGATCCTTTATTATATACCTGCCATCACCTCCGGGATGAAAGCCGTAAAAATCCTCCGCGAAGTTATATTCCTCTCCATTCGATTTTACCCAGCGCTTTTGATTGGCAACCCAAAAAAAAGACAGGTGCTCAGAATAATTGCCGTTTGGAACTGTTTTATCAACAACTAACAGATTCATTTGAACCTTATCTTTAAACTTCCAACAGATCCAGGAAATAACAGGAATCATCAGAAGCAAGAGAATTATTATTCGTAGTAATTTCCACATTCGCTCTTTTTATTTTAAATTACTTGCAATATTCATCTTTATAACGGATTTAGTCAATATTAAGTTTGTTTTTTTTGATAAGTAATTTTTATTCAAGGATGTAAGGCTCTTTTTTTGACTTGACTGATTTCATCCTCCTTTTAATAAAAATAAATTTCATAGCCGAAACCATGATATTCATCTATTAATTAAAAGTATTTTTCCATGAAAAACATTCTTGCCGCAACATTTTCCGCTTTCAGGAAATCTGTTTCAATTCAACGGATTCTTATTGTCAGACCCCCAATACTCATGAACAAGATATGAAACCTAACAGAAAACAAAAATTAGCAGTTGTCTGGACAAGCGGAGACCGGGATGTGGCTCTTAAAATGGTATTTATGTACACCTGCAATGCTAAGAAAATGGGCTGGTGGGACGAAATTAACCTTATTGTTTGGGAACCATCCTCAAAACTGTTATGTGAAGATGCAGAGCTTCAAGAATACATTGAAAGAATGCTGCAAGAAGGAATATCCATTTTTGCATGCAAAGCCTGCGCTGATATGTATGATGTTACTCCTCAACTTGAAAAATTAAATATTGATGTCAAATTCATGGGTGAAGCACTAAGCGAAACCCTTCAAAAAAACTATAAAGTAATTAACTTTTAACATTACAACATGCTAAGCAATAGTATTTACGAGTTTTTACTCGAACTAAGAGAGAATAACAACAGAGATTGGTTTCATGCGAATAAAAAAAAGTACGATAAGGCCAAAAAGGATTTTGAACTTTTCGTTGAACTAAGTATCGAACAAATCAAAGTTATTGATCCGGATCTATCAGGACTAAATGCCAAAGACTGCATTTTTAGAATATTCCGGGATGTTCGGTTTTCTGAAAACAAACAACCCTACAAAACACATTTTGGAGCTTTTCTGTCAAAAAATGGCCGAAAAAGCAAATACGGAGGTTATTACATCCATATTGAACCCGAAGGAAGCTTTTTGGGAGGCGGTTGCTACATGCCTGCACCAAATGTTCTTAAGGCCATTCGTGAAGAAATATTTCACAACCCACTGGAATTTCAAGAAATCATCACGAATAAAGAATTCTCATCTCATTTTCCTGAAATGTACGGTGAAAAACTAAAGACTGCTCCACGTGGTTATCCTAAAGATTTTGAATACATCGACCTGCTAAATTTCAAGAATTATGCGGTAGGGAAAATGGTGCCCGATCGAATCGTGTTATCAGAGCAATTTTCCGATGAGATTTTAGAATGCTTCACCAGTTTGCGTACGCTTAATGCATATTTAAACGAAATACTGGCAGATTTATAAAACGAAATTCTCTTTTTATGATGAAATTTCCTTACTAATATTAGCGGAGGAAACCGTAAAACAAAACCTTTTCTTAGTCGGAGCAGATCACTCTTAACCTCCTAAAAGAAAAGGTTTTCTACTGATGGCTGTCGATACAATTTAAATTACCTGTTCAATTTAAGTTGATAAAACCATGTATCCTGAGATTTAGATTCATTCTTTTATGTTCGTTTACTATATTAGATGAGCTATACAAAAATTTACCTGATTAAGTACAATTGAGATTGAAAACTTACAGCCTGCCACACTTATTGGATCAAAAACGAACAAAATGAAACAAATCACACTACTAAGTCTAATTGCTCATTTTTTACTTCTTACACCTGCCTTTGCAAAAAAAGAAACATTTAAATATCCTGCATTTACCATCCCTGCCGAACTTAAAAAAAATGCCAATGCCGTAGTTCGTTTGGATGAAGCCGAATTTACAGTACACTCAAGAAAAAGCTCCAGTCTGACACAAAAAATGGTGATTACAATTCTAAATAAAAAGGGAGAAGTTTACGCATCAATTCCATTTGGATACAGCAAATTTGAAACTTTGGAGAGTTTAAAAATCACCATCTATAATTCCCTTGGCTTAGTGATTAAAAAAGTAAAGGAATCAGAAATTAAAGATTACAGCTATAGTTCTGCGGGTGAGTTGATAGGAGATTCGCGTTTCAAAATTTACGAACCTGTTCAAAAGCAATATCCATATACTATTGAATACGAATCGGTATCAGACTACAAAGGTCTTTTTGTTTATCCAAGCTGGAAAGCCTATCCCGGCTATCTGGCAGGTGTTGAAAAATCCATCATGAAAGTCATAATTCCTTCGGAGGAAAAATTACGATACAAATGCATTAATTTTAAAGATTCAATCAGTACTACAACAATAAATGACCAAAATATCTACCAATGGGGTATCGATAGTTTGCCTGCCTTAAAAAGCGAAGCCTACTCTACCGGCGTACTCTCACAATCACCTCAAATTCTTTTGGCTCCTCTCGATTTTGAAATGGATAATTACCCAGGCAGTTTAGAAAGCTGGAATAGTCTGGGGAAATGGTCGGCCGTTTTAAATCAAGGACGCGATCAGATTCCTGAAGAAGAACAGGCTCATATCCTGGAACTTACCAAAGACTGCCAGACAGATATTGAAAAAGTAAAAATATTGTATGAATACATGCAATCGAAAACACGTTATGTTGGTATACAATTGGGAATAGGTGGCTGGCAAAGTTTTCCGGCCGAAATGGTTTCGGAAAAAGGCTACGGTGATTGCAAAGCATTGTCGAACTACATGAAGTCCCTGCTTAAAGTCGTTCATATTCCATCTAATTATACTTTAGTGAAAGCAGGGGAAAGCAATAATTTACAACATACAGATTTTGTACACAGCTATTTTAATCATGTTATTTTACGGGTTCCGCTGCTGAAGGACACCATTTGGCTCGAATGCACAAGTCAGAAGATGCCTTTTGGCTATCTGGGAACCTTTACCGACGACCGCGATGTGCTGTGTGTAAATGATGATGGCGGAGAACTATGCCATACTCCTTTATATACCATAGAACAAAACCAGCAGATTCAAAATGGTACTTTTACCCTATTGGAAAATGGAAACGCGCATGCTGAAATCTCGACTGTTTACACTGGAATTCAATACGAAAACATTGAAACTCTTTACCATAGAAGCAGTGTGGATGATCAAAAGAAATTCCTTTACGAAGAACACATCAACCTACCCGATTTTACAATTAATGATTATCATTTTCAGGAGGATAAAAAACAAATTCCATCGTCAGTTTTAAGTGTAAACCTTGATGTAAGAAACTATGCTTCGCAAACAGGGGATCGTTTATTCATCCCATTAAATAAAATCAACAGAATTACTTACATTCCTCCCAAATTGGAAAACAGACTCACCGACATTCGCTATATCAGATCAACTGAAGATAAAGACAGCATCTGTTTTATACTACCTGAAGGATACAAAATTGAAAGTCTTCCTGAGGAAAAAATTATTGAATCGGACTTTGGATACTATCAAAGCAATGCTGAATTGGTTGACAGTAAAGTTTACTACACACGAATTTTCCGCAAAAATAAAAACACATTCAATGCATCCCGCTACGAAGAGTTTCGGTCATTTAGGAAAGAACTCGCAAAAGCCGATAAAGCAAGTTTGGTACTAAAAAAGATTACGAAATCCTGAAGGGGCTGAATAAAGTCTTGAAAGGTCTTGAAAGGTCAAAGAGTCCAAAAGTCCATTGTAATCAAAAGAGGTAGAGGATTGGATTGTCATGTGACTTTGGCTCATAGTATAGAATAAGGATAACTATGCTTTGCCAGTGGATTCAAGGTAGGGGATTTAGGGGTAGTAAAAGCATAAATACAAAAGCTCCAAAAGATTATTTCTTTTGGAGCTTTTTGCATGTTGTGGATTCTTAAATGCAAAAATCCAATACTTTAGCGGCATTTTCCTGATCTCCTTTTTCCAAAAGGCGTGTTGCTATTTGAATCAGTTGGTTTTCTTCCATGCCATTTTTAATCGCGTCGGCGATTTCCTTTGGTAAATTTTCCATTGGTAAAAATTTGTAGTAGTGTATAATTTCGCTGTAAAATTAAACAAAAAAATGAAAAGCCAAGCTGTCAAACTTGTCAAGTTAATTTGTTTGTCTTTATTTCACGAGCTTTGAATATGGATTTTGATTCGTTCGTGGAATGAGAGGGGGGTGTTTGATGAAAAAAAGTCTGGAAGTGTCTTGAAAGGTCAAAGAGTCCAAAAGTCCATTGTAATCAAAAGAGATAGAGGATTGGATTTTCATGTGACTTTGGCTCATGGTATAAAATAAGGGTGACTTTACTTTGCCACTTGGCTTTAGCCAGGGGATTCAAAGCCAAATGCCAAATGTAATAATTCTCCCATTTTAAGGGGAGATGCCGACAGGCAGAGGGGTGCCTTTAAAATAAAAAGAGAATCTTCTTCTGCGCCACAAGATCCAATAGTCAAAAAAAGGTATTTGTTTTGACCATTCAACCTTTCCAGACTTTTTGACTTTTTACTTTTAGAATGTTCGACGATCCAATCTAAAAAACAAGCATTCAAAAAAAAACAGTTTTTAGGTTTCTATGTAAAGAATTATGTGTTATATTTATGCGTTAATATTGTGAGAGTGCATGAATGTTAAATATTCTGATTCTTACATTTTCTGTTTCAATGACTACTGACTACTTATATAATTTACCGGAAATGAAGAAATACCAGATTTTAATCGTTGATGATATACCAGATAACATTAAAGTATTACAATCCATTCTTTCCGACGACTCCTACGAAATTAGTTACGCATTAAATGGTAAAGATGCGATAATGCTGTGTGTTGCAAAAAGTTTTGATTTGATTTTACTGGACATCATGATGCCGGAAATGGATGGTTATGAGGTTTGTGAGTATTTTAAATCAAAAGAAAAAACAAAAGATATACCTGTAATTTTCCTCACTGCGAGAGTTGATGAAGAATCCATAATTAAAGGTTTTGAAGCAGGAGCTCAGGATTATGTCACCAAACCGTTCAATCCACAGGAATTAGTTGTCAGAGTGAATACGCATCTTGATTTAAAAAGTAAAAATCAGGAGCTGAAAATGATGAATCTGGAATTGGAGGAGAGGGTTGCTGCCCGAACCATGGAGTTGGTTGAGTCAAACCAAAGTCTTGAGCATGCAAACCATCAGCTTTCAACTCTCGAAGATGCTAAAAACGATTTTCTGTCGCTCATGTCAACAGAACTGAGAGAGCCACTAAATGGTATTGTGGGTTTTGCTGAAATGTTGGAATTCTCCATTAAAAATAAAACCAATTTAAAATATGTGCGTTACATTATTCAGGCTTGTGAAAAACTGACTGGGGTTTCGGATATGGCCTTACTTCTTTCTGCTTTGCGTTTTGATCGTTATGAAATGAAAATTTTGGGAATTTCTGTTTACGAGGTAGTCAAAGACAGCATCGAAAAATTAAAACCATTGATCGCTGAGCGAAAGATTAAAGTAAAGGTAGAGATCCCTAAGAATTATATCATTCGTGGTGATGAGAAATTGTTTGGCATCAGCATGGAGAAAGTAATTGAAAATGCAGTTACCAATGCACCTTCGCGTTCCGAAGTTTTGGTTGGCGCTTCGTTGGAAGGTCAAAGTGTCAAGGTTTTTGTTCAGGATTTAGGAGTGCAGTTTACTCCATCCGAAGTGAATTACACATTCCACTTTTTTGAACTAAACAAAGAAGACCGAAGACAGGATTTTAAACGTTTTACCGCTGGTTTGGTAGTTGTGAAATTGGTTATGGATTTACACAAGGCCATTGTTGATGTGGAGAATCTTAGCGAAGGTGGTGTTCGGGTTTCATTTCAGCTTCCGGTGTACTAACTAAAGTCTGGAAATGTCGGAGAGTCTGGAAATGTCGAAGCGTCAAACAGTTTTGAACTGTCCAAAGATCCGAAAGGTTAAAATAGTATGGAAGTGGCTTATGATTGAATGATTAGGATTTTAAGCTGTTAATTAAATTCTGAATACTACCCCTGATATTAGCCTGCAATCTTTCCGTAAATTTTCAGCTGTATTATTATCAAGATAATGGAGATCTTCGGCTAAATAAAGCATACTTCGAACCTCACCGCATAAAACTTTCGAAATGTCCAAAAAACGTCTGAATTCAGTGTCTGAATATCTTTCAAAACCTTCGGCTATATTATTCATGATAGAAACTGAAGCTCGTTGAATTTGGTCTTTGAATCCAAAATCTTTAATCCCATTCATTTCTTTGTATATCTCATTAATCAATTTCCAGGCATTTTGCCAAATCACCAGTTCTTCAAATTTTTTAATTGTACTCATATAATTATTTCGTATTTTTTTACTCTTTTAAACTCCTGGATTTTTCCAGCCCCTTCGACCTTTCCAGACTCTTGGATTATTCTGGTTTTTAGACTTTTCACCTGTTTGCCTTTGGCATAAATATAAACCATGGCGCGGGTGTAATACCATTTTACAGCCATGGCAAAACTATAGTCTGAATAAGGCAAGCAGGCCACAAACACCTGGCAGTGGATCACCTCTCCGGTCTGCACATCCACGTAGTTCAGTTTCTTTCCGGCAAAGTCGATAAAAAGCTTCTCGCCCGCCTGGTGCTGCAGTACCATTGATGGTTTAGAAGCAATCAAATGTTGTGACAAGTGATGGCAGAACTGAGTATGGCTGTAGCCTTGTGCATAATCCAGACGGTACTCTTCCCACAATAGCTTTCTGGTAACTCCGGTACGTTTCAGTTCACTGGTAAAGTAATTCAGTTTTCCCTTAAAATGTTCAAAGCGTTCGTCCTTATAGGCTGGATTACCGGGATGAAACCTGGCTTCCAATACGGGATCATCCAGCAACAACAGGCTGTCAACATCCGTTTTCAATCGGGATAGTTTATCCAGGTACGCCTTCACGGTATTCTTGCTTACACCCAGATCATTTTAAATATTAATCTAAAAATGTGGTAGATATCGGATTGGGTTACGATGTTTCCATAGATGAAAATGGTCGTGTTGGCAAAAAACCAATCCATTGGGAATATCAGGATGATCCAAACAGAAAAAGACTGTACGAAGTATTTTCGGCACTAATCAAGCTAAAAAAAGAAGAAGTTGCCTTCGAATCGGAAGATTTCACACTGAATACAAATACCGTTTTAAAACGTATTGAAATCAATCATTCTGATATGGATGTTAGAGTAATTGGAAATTTCGACCTTAAGCTAAGAAGTATTGATCCTAATTTCAGTAAAACCGGTACCTGGTATGATTATTTTACCGGGCAGGCAATTGCTGTTACTGATGTTAACGCATTTATAGATCTTAAAGCCGGGGAATATCATATTTACACAACAAAACAACTTTCCATTCCTGATGTAAAATCAGCACCTGTTGCTTCAAACATTACTGTAAGCGGAACTTTCAGAGAGGATGAAACCTTAACGGCAAGTTATACCTTTACGGATTTGAATAATGATCCGGAAGGAAGTTCAATTTACAAATGGTACAGAGCAGACGATGCAAATGGAACCAATGAAACTGTTATTAGCGGAGCCGATCAATTATCTTATACTCTTGTTAGAGCTGATCGCGGTAATTTTATCCGCTTTTCGGTAACACCGGTTGCACAAACAGGTGAATTATTGCAAGGTGATATTGTTTACAGTGCATACAGCGAAGAAATAACCTACTCAACAGGCATTAATGATATTTTAAACAAAGAATTACGCCTGTACCCAAATCCGGTTCGTGATATTCTTCATCTCGAAAATCTAAAACAAGTAAATAAATTACAGCTTTTTGATTTATCAGGAAAAGCAATCATAGCTGTAACAATGCCAAATGAATCGGCAGATTTAAACATAAATCATCTAACAACAGGAACTTACATTTTAATATTTGAAATGGAAGACGGCTCAAAACTCAGCAAAAAAATAGTAAAGCAATAAACAGTGTTTTTTCAATAGGTTTTAGATCAGATAAAATCCCGTTTTTTGGAACACCAAAAGCGGGATTTTTGACTACTTAATTGTCAGCTCCAATCGATATTTTATTTCTGAACCAACGGGAATCATCAGTAATTGATAATCTCCTGGAATCAATGGATCATCGGGCATTGAAACTTTAAATACGAATGGGGAATCGCCGTAACTCCCAATTTGTTCTTTAACCAGTTGCTTCTCATTATCTAACAGTTGCAACTTCAGCGTCGTATTAAAAAATTGTCTCAAATGGAATTGGACGAATATATTTTCCGATTCAGAATAATAATATTTCTGATCGGCTCCCATAAACTCATCCCTATCCTGAATATTGTTCTCATTCAAATCAATAAATCCTGTAAACAGAAAAAATCCCTCCTGCCCTTTTTTGAATTCAGGCGCTAAATTATCCACATTCTCAGAGATTCCCATATTCATTTTTGGTACAGAAGAAACAGTATCTTCAGCTACAACCGGTTCGGGCTCTACAGTTTGTTCTGAATCAGCAATCTGCGTTGTATCTATTATCTGAATAGGAATTTGATATTGTTTCACCTTCTCTCCTGCAACCGAAGCTGTAATCAGATAATTTCCAACGGAAGCCTCACTTAAAACCTTCAGAAAATCATTCCCATTATGCAGGGTATCCTCTTTCATAGTATAATGCTGCAAGCTATCCAATTTAGAAATATTCATGCTGAGCAACTGATGCTGAGCATCCCAAACCTGATAAACAACCCGATTGGTAGTTGAAGGAAGATTTAAACCCATTTCAAATTTTACATCGCCTAAAAAGTATTCTTTCTGATTTAATGCAAACACTTCAGAGCTATCCATTTTCATATCTCCATCCTCATCTATCCACATCCTAAAAATATGCAGGTTTTCAGGAAGTAGTTTTTTGCGAATTTGAGCAAAAGTGTTTCCATTTGGCTCTTTTAATGAAAAACGAATTTGGTAGGTTGTTCCGGTTTCCTCCGGATTAATGGTTAAAATATAATTTCCAACAGGCAGAAATGAATCGAAACCTGAATAAGTAAATAAAGGAGTTGAAGTATAATTCTTTTTAATTGTACGAATCAAATTACCACTGGTATCCCAAATTCTAAGTTTTAAATTTGAACCTTCGCTCAAATTTGGATCATATAAAGAGACACTAATGGCTTCACCTTTCGAAAATGAGTCTTTGCCTAATCCGAAAAACTCATTACTTTCAACAAGCCCGTTCTCATTCAGATCAACCCATTTATTATATGCAAATAAACCAACTGGGATTGAATATTTTTGAGATTCCTGTGTAATTCCCAATGAATCAATCAGAATCAACTCTTCATTTTTGTCAGGTGGTTGCTCCTGACTTTTAACAAGTAAAACACTAAAACAAATGAAGGCAAGCGACAACAAACACCTACCGATTGTGCGGATGTATTTATGCAATGTCATGGCTGTAAGTTTAAAGCTGAATAAAATGATACTCTATCAACTAGCGTACGATTTTAACAAAGCATTTGTTTTATTATCAAGCTGATAGTTTGACGAATTGCCTGCTAAAATTGGTTAAAAATGCTTAACGGTAAATAACTAATGAAAGAAGCTAAGAATTTTGATGCTGTTATTGAATGGTTTTAGCTCATTTAACGGGGTGTGTAAAATAAAAAACAGATCCTTCTCCATATGTTGAATCAAACCAAATTTTACCTCCCAATAATTCAGTTAAACTCTTTGAAATAGATAATCCGATTCCAACTCCATTATATTCCCTCGAAAGCTTTTCATTAGCCTGTCTAAACAAGCCAAAAATACTTTCCTGTACCTCCTCTGGAATTCCAATTCCTGTATCCTTCACAAAAAAATGAAGAACTCTCACCGAATTCATATCTCCGTTTATAACGCCATATTCAATACTTCCTTTATCAGTAAACTTCAAAGCATTTTTTAATAAATTCAGAAATACCTGCTTAAAACGATGCGGGTCAGTATTTAAAATAAAATCTGAAAAATCAGGAGGAATGTTTACTATCAATTCGATATGTTCCTTTTTCAGCACATTCCTCTCATTATGAATTACAGCATCAATTTCATAAAACAAATTTAAGAGACTACAATCTTCATGTTTAATTTTAACCGCACCGGATTGTATTAAACTAATATCAAACAGGTCTTCCACAATATTTAATAGAGTATAGCCACTTTGATTAATCATTTTGCAATATTCAACTGCTGTTTCAATACCTGCCTCATTATCCACCAATCCAGAAAACCCAATTACCGCATTTAAAGGAGTACGCAATTCATGCGACATAGTGGCTAAAAAAACCGACTTTAAACGATCCGATTCTGTTGCGTCATGTAAAGCTTTGTACAATTCCTGCTCGGTTCTTTTTTGCTCAATAGAGATACTAATCTGATGCGAAATCAACTCAAGCATCTTCTTATCTTCCTCAGTAACGGCATTCTCGTCTTCGTAACTTTGAATCACCAAAACACCAATCACTTTTTCTTTTCCCTTTAGAGGCATTCCAAGCCAAATCTTGGAAGGTTCACCCTTAAGTTCCACTTCTCCTTTTGCTTCCAACTCATCCAATTCCTCAGCTGTTGCCAAAAGTGCTGTTTCATGGTCAACAACCCAACCGGAAATTGTCTTGCCTTTAGGGAATTTTTCGAACGAATCATGTTCATCGTCATGAAAAGGCAGGCTAAACATCTTGGTTTTATCATCATATAATGCAACAAAAAAATTTGTTGTATCAATTGTGGAAGACAATTCTTCCCTGATGAACTGAATAAATTCAAACAGTGTATTTTGCGAAAAAACAGCGTTCGAAATATTTAATATGATCTTTTGAATTTGTTCCTGTCTCTTTCTTTCAGTAATATCTTCTTTTACAGCTATAAAACTTACTATTTGCCCTCTTTCATCCTTTATGGGTGATATGGTTGCAAACTCCCAAAACAACTCACCATTTTTTTTCTTGTTCTGAAATTCACCTCTCCACACATTACCAGAACTTATTGCTTTCCACAACGATTCATATAAGTCAATTGGATGGTTTCCTGAACTCAAAATCCGGGGGGTTAGTCCAATTACTTCTTTCAAGGAATAACCGGTAAGTTCATTAAATTTTGGATTTACATACTCAATATTCCCCTCACAATCAGTAACAATTACCGAAACAGGACTTTGAATCACAGACTGCGATAATTTATGCAATTCTGTTTTGGCATTTTTATAATTAGTAACGTCACGAACGGAAAGCAAACATATGAGCTTGCCTTTAAAAGTAGAATTCTTAACTCGGACAACTACATCTATCTTAGAACCATCCTTTTTAATACCTATAGCTTGAATTCGATGACGAAAATTTCGAGATTCTTCGGTAAAAGAATTTATCCAGTATTTTTTCTCAATAAAATTATAAATAGAGAAACCTGATAATTCCAATTCCGAATACCCAGTCATTATTTCAGCTCGTGGATTAACTTCAACTATTTTGTCATCATCAACAATAAAAACGGCTTCATTAGTAGCATCAGCTAAAATCTTATATTTATTTTCGCTTTCCTCCAGTTGTTTTATAATGCGATAACGATCAAGAACAATTGCAGTCAAGCCAGACAGTTCAGAAATTAATTCAAGATCTTTGGGATTTGGCGTATTTGAGTCACGACGATAAATGGCAAAAGTCCCCAGAATTTTACCTGAAGCATCTTTAATAGGTTCCAACCAACAAGATCCCGAATTTGCGTCTTTTGCAATACTTTTGGAATCATTCCAAAAAGGATGAGTATTAATATCTTCTACAATAACTCTTTCGCCTGTATAAGCTGCTGTTCCACATGATCCCATCCCATTTCCAATAGGAAGACCATTTACTGCTTTATTATAAAAGTCCGGCAATTCGGGTGAGGCTCCCAATAACAAATGCTTTCCTTCCTCATCAACACGTAGAATTGAGCAAATTGAACCCTGAGAAATATCCTGAACCTGTTTTACAATTTCATTCAAAATTATTGCCTCGGGTTCTCCCTTATATAACAACTCCAATATGCTCGATCGTAGTGTGTTCTGCTCTTTCATTTCACTAAATTATCATTTTTTAGCAAGCACAAGCACTTCTCAAACAATTTATTTTAAAACAATAATTTTACTTACTGAAAAGACATAGAGGTAAATCTATTTTGAAATTTTGCATTAAGAATTCATCGATGAGTATTCCTAAATGCAATAGATACCTTAGTTCCTTCGCCATAAACAGACTCAAGACTAATTTTGCCATCATGTAAACGCACAATAGATCTTGCAATTGGCAAACCTATACCAGAACCATTCTCCTTTGTTGTAAAAAACGGAATGAAAACATTTGGAATATCTTCGGGTTTTATTCCTGTGCCATTATCTGTTATTGATATCTGAATAAATCCCTCCCCATCAATTCTGGCTTCTATATTTACCCGTCCTTTTTCAGAAATTGCATCCTTTGCATTCTTAATCAGATTTACCATCACCTGAACAGCGAGCTGCTCATCTATGGCAATCAACAAATCTTCATCTGGTATCGAAAACTGATAAGCAACAGTAACATCCTCATCTGCACACAATAAAGTTTTTACATGCTCAAACAATTGCTTTACTTTTACATTTTGAATTTGAGGTTTTGGTATTCTCGACAGTTCCCGGTACGATTCCACAAAATGCATCAACCCCTCGCCCTGCTCCTTAATCACCCGTAATCCCGATTGCGTTTTTGTCAGCAGTTTCTCCGAAATCACTGTCCCCGAATTCATCTCTTTGTAGCTTTTCTCTAAATTCTCCGACAAACAGGTTAATGGAGAAACTGAATTCATTATTTCATGGGTAAGAACATTAATCAAGCTCTGCCACGACTCGAGTTCTTTTGCATCCAGCTGATTTTTAATATCAGTAAAAGAGAGCAGTTTATAGTTTTCTTCAGCCAGCTGCAACGCATTGCAATTCACTAATAAATGCATTTTTGTCTGGTTAATATGCGTTTCAACAATACGACTTTCGCCCGGCTTTAACTGCTGTAAGAAAGAAAGCAGATTTGAATCGCATTTTAACAGGGCTTTGATAGTAAGCAAATGATGAACACCAAGCAATTCTCTGGCTTTTCGATTAATACATTCAACCCTTCCCGAAGCAGTAATGGTTAAAATACCAATAGCAGCACTCTCAATTACTGCATCACTAAAAATTTCCTTTTGTTGGTATTTTAAACGTAAATCCTTTATTATCTGATTCACATTTTGCATGCCGGCACGAAGCTCTCGAAATGACTCTTCTTCATACATTTTAGGTATTTTAAGACTGGAATCTTCGTTCTTTACGGATAAAAAAAACTGACTCAGTAATCGGTTTGTCGAATTAAGAAAATAGATCAATTTAACAACCTGCCAGCAAATAATTACAAACACAACAATTGATAAATTTGCATAATTACTTTCCCAAAACAACCAGCCAAAAAAAAATGAGAGAAGAACTAGACCAAGAACCCGGAGAATGATCTGAATTAGCATTTTTTTATAAATCATACTTTTTAATTTTATGATATAAGGTTGGACGCGTTACACCTAATTCCTTTGAAATCTGACTCATATTTCCTTTATGTCTGTCCATTGCAGATCGAATCAATTGCTTTTCCATCTCCTCAAATGAAACAGCTTCATTTTTCATTTCATTAATTTGTTTCTCTTTAAAAAGAAACTCTTCGGCTAACAATTCCGAATTATCAGTTAAAATAACCGCCTTTTCGATTGTGTGCTGCAACTCCCTAACATTTCCAGGCCAAGAATATTTCATGAGTTTCTCAATCGTATTTTTAGCAAACCGCAGATTTTCCTTGTTGTACTTCACCGCATATTTTATCAGGTAATATTCTGCCAACACAGCCACATCACCATTTCTATTCCTCAACTCAGGCACGTCAATTTGAATGGTATTTATCCGATACAATAAATCCTCCCGAAACTCTCCATTCAATGCCATCTGCACCAAATTCTTATTGGTTGCACAAATCAATCGTATATCAATATCATGAACCTGATTATCACCCAAACGAATGATTTTGCGTGTTTGCAATGCACTTAGTAACTTGGCTTGCATCGGCATGGAAAGATTGCCTATTTCGTCTAAAAACAGTGTGCCTCCGGAAGCTATTTCAAACCGGCCAATCCTACTTTCCCGCGCATCGGTAAAAGCACCTTTCACATGTCCGAAAAGTTCACTCTCGAACAACGATTCGGTAATGGCTCCCATATCAACTGTAATAAAAACAGCATTGCTTCTTTTCGATTTTTGATGCAATTCTCTTGCGATTAACTCCTTACCGGTTCCGTGTTCTCCAAGAATTAATACATTAGCATCTGTACATGCTACCTTTTCTATAATCCGATGCATTTCCAGCATTGGTTTGGAACGACCAATCATTCGTGTTACCGATTGATTCATCTCTCGTGCCAGCTCCTCTTTCTCATTCTCCAACTGCACAATTCTCTGTTTCGATTGACGGAGTTTCAATGCCGTTTTTAGAGTAGTAACCAATTTGTTATTATCCCATGGCTTTAAAATAAAATCGCTTGCTCCCACCTTTATAGCCTTCACAGCTAATTCTACATCTCCATATGCTGTGAGTAGCACAACGGCCATGTTTGAATCTTTCTCTAAAATTTTATTCAGCCAAAAAAAACCTTCATTCCCAGTATTCACACCTGCTGAAAAATTCATATCCAGAAGAATGATATCAAATTGATTGGTTTCTAAAGCTGCAAGCAGCGAATTTGGATTTGACAAAGTCTGCACTTCTTCAAATTCATCCTGCAGCAAAATCTGCAAAGCAGTTAACACTCTTTTATGATCATCTACAATTAACACTTTACCTCTGGACATAATTTTATTTTAATGCTTTTCCAAATGTAAAAAACCTTCCCCAACAAGTCTATTAATTGTAAAGAAACTATACACTAATAATAAAATTTATTTACAATTCAGTTCGCGGAAACATCACCCAACACTAACTAACATCTTAATTATCTGACAGATTCAACAACAGGCATAATAATTGGCAACGAAATACAAATAAACAAACAAGTCTTTTAAATTTTATCCTATTTAATTTGCTTGTGTTTATAGTATGAAACCTGTACAATTGTACTACTAATCTGATTAACATGATAAAAATAGAGAACCTAAGTAAAACCTTTCGGACTGAAGAGGTTGAAACAACTGCCCTAAACAATATTCAACTGGAAATAAAACAAGGCGAATTTGTTGCCATCATGGGACCTTCGGGTTGTGGTAAATCAACCTTACTCAACATTATGGGAATGTTGGATAGTCCATCGGAAGGAAAATACTATTTTGACAATCTGGAGATAGGATCTCAAAAAGAAAAACAACGCAATAAAATTAGAAAAGGGAATGTCAATTTTGTGTTCCAAAGTTTTAACCTTATTGATGAACTAAATGTTTACCGAAATGTTGAACTGCCACTCAACTATTTAAATATTAAATCAGCAGATAAAAAAGTGCGTGTTTTGGAAATGCTCGACCGCATGAAAATTGGGCACCGAAGAAACCATTATCCACAACAATTATCCGGTGGGCAGCAACAACGGGTTGCCATAGCGCGAGCGGTTGCTGCCAATCCTAAATTGCTTTTAGCGGATGAGCCTACTGGTAATCTGGATTCGAAAACCGGATTGGAAGTAATGAATTTATTGAGTGAACTAAATAATGAAGGAACTACAATAGTAATGGTGACTCACTCGGAAAGAGATGCGGAATTTGCACACAGGGTAATCCGCCTTTTTGATGGCGAAATTGCTGCGGAAAGTACCGCAAAAAAAATGACCGGTATTCATTTCTAACCTTCAACACTACACCTATGTTTTTCAATTATATCAACAAAAATAAAAAATGGTTTTCGATTAATATCATTGGTATTGCAATCGCCTTTGCGGCGGTACTCATTGTTTTCTCCTACACTCAAAAAGAGCTCTCCTTCGATAACTTTCATTCCAAAGCAGACAACATTTACCGAATCCAGATTGATAAACCCGGAAGAGCAAATATACTTGATGAAACTGATGATATCAGCTCTGCCTCAATCGACAGAAACTACATCGTCAGCCTCTATGACCGTTTTCCTTCCATTAAAAAAATTGCATTTATTGGCAATTTATGGCAGGCAAAAATTCAAGTTGGAAAAAATGAGTTTTCCCCTGAAAACATCTACTACACAAACGAAACTTTCTTTGAAGTTTTTGATTTTAAAGTAGAAAAAGGAAATAGAAATACGCTTCTAAAAAAGCCTGACGAAGTAGCAATTAGTGCAGCAACAGCACTCAACTATTTTGGAAGTATAGATGTTATAGGAAAAGAAATCACTCTAAAAGAGCCTTATACTGAAGATAAAACTTTTACAATAACTGCTATCTTAGAGAATGCACCAACCAACTCACACTTTAGACCTGAAATACTTCTTTCAAGATCTTTAAAAGAGATGAAAGAAAATTACGGGGGCTATTATACCTACCTGCTTCTGCCGGAAAAAACTTCACCGTCAGAACTCCTAAATTCAATTAATGACTATTGGTCCAAGAATGTTAAAGAAGAAGAGCTGGCTCCAAGCTTTAAACTTTTACCTCTAAAAGACATTCACCTAAAAAGTCACCAAAGAGATGAGCTAAGTGAGACTGGAAATATTAATTCTTTGATCATTCTAATTGCAGGCGCCATAATTATTCTTCTAATTGTAATCATTAACTATTCAAATTTAAACTTTGTACAATTTATAAACAACAGTAAAGATTTTAAAATCAGAATGGTGAACGGAGCTTCAATTTTGAATCTTTCGCAACTCCTCTTTGTTAGATCAATTGCACAAAGTATCATAGCAATTGGAATCGGAGCTTTTTTAGCCTGCAATTTTAATCAGGCAACTCATTTCGAATATCAGTTGGAAATAGCTTACAGTACAGTATTAATTTCTTCACTTTTATTTTTGATCGCATTCGGTATTCTTGCCTTACTTCCTTTGTATATAGCAGATTTATCAACTGATTTAAGCAAAACTCCTAATCATGGATCCAAAAAATTTGAATTTTCACTCCTGTTTCAATTCATCTTATCCATCTCAGCCTTAATTCTAACAATCGTTCTGTACAATCAGATTTCATTTGTCAATAAAAATCATTTGGGAAATGGAGACAAATCTGTTCTCGTTCTTCCTGAGGTACCTTATGTTGCGCTCGAAAAATATGACACCTTTAAAGAGGTCGCTTTAAAACATCCCGAAATATTATCGATTAGTGCATCTACAGTGCCTCCCGGAAGTATTGCTCCATTTAAATACGGATTCGAAATGGAAGGTATTGATAATGATAAGGAATTACGATTAACCGTTTTAACCATCGATGAAGATTTCTTTACCCTTTTTGATATAAAGCCTGTTGCAGGAAATTTAAAAATGGGACCGACCTCAACGCAAGAATGGGAAAGAATAGCAATCAACCCAAACCTTGAAATAGCAGGCAAAAGTCTTAAAGAATTCGAAGCCAGTCATGCAGGATTTAAAGAACAATACATTTTAAATAAGGCTGCTGTAAAAATGCTGGGATTTAGCAATCCCGAGGATGTAATTGGCAGAGAATTTAAATACAACTTCACTGCCACATACATGTTTGCCAAAGGAGAAATCATCGCCGTTGTAGATGCAATTCATTACGACAACATGTTCACAAAAGAAGAACCAATTGTAATGGCATCCAAGAGGTTATTCAACGGGACATTCTTTGTTAAAATTGATGATCAAAACAAAAAAACAGCGGTTGATGTTCTTCTGAAAGAATGGAATCAATTATTTCCAAATGAACCTTTAAAGTACAAATTCATCAGCGATATGTATGCCAAAATTTATCGAAACCAATACAACGAAATGAAGGCATTAACGCTTTTTGCCATACTATCCATTGTATTATCTACCCTTGGTATGTTTGCTCTTTCTTCTTTCAGTATTCAACACAAAACAAAAGAAATTGGCATTAAAAAGGCCAATGGTGCCACATCAAGTGAAATACTAATCCAATTAATTGGAGAATACACCAAATGGGTAGCGCTCGCTTTTATTATTGCCTGTCCAATTGCTTACTATGCAGCATCTAACTGGCTGAGTAATTTTGCCTGTAAAATTGAGTTAAGCTGGTGGATTTTTGCATTATCTGGTATAATCGCATTTTTCATTGCAATCGCAACGGTAAGCTGGCAAACCTGGAGGGCTGCAAGTCAGGATCCCGTACTTGCTTTAAAATATGAATAGAATACACATTCCAAGTCTTTATTATGAGGGTCTCACTTCGGTGAGACTCTCTTTTTTAGACAAAACAATTCCCTGCCAACAAATACACAACATCCTGTTTTACAACAACCTAAACCAAACACAAACAAAATATCATTTTGTGCTTCACTTACGACTATTGTGGTCGTGGTAGCACGACCGTTGTAGTCGTGGTAGCACGACCATTGTAGTCGTGGTAGCACGACCGTTGTAGTCGTGGTAGCACGACCATTGTAGTCGTGGCAGCACGACCGTTATAGTCGTGGCAGCACGACCGTTGCAGTCGTGGCAGCACGACCGTTATAGTCGTGGCAGCACGACCGTTGCAGTCGTGGCAGCACGACTGTTTCGGTCACAGCGAGAGAGTGTTTTTCAATTATACCAATTTAATTTCAAGACAGACTTTAATTAAAATGAATTAATTTTTAGCTGTATCAAGGCAAAAAAGTAAAGCATAGCCATGTTATGATGCATCTTTTTTAACGAAGATATAGTTGAAAAGAAACATTTTATAAGGCATGTTTTTATGTTAATACATCAACAGTACGATTTAACGGAAACTAAAAAAAGTACCACTCCGAAGAGCAGCACTTTTTAAGGTTGCGTATATAAAGAGAAAACTTTATCCTACTAATTTGCTTTTAGGTTTCATCCTGTTCAGCATTTCCTTGGTTTTAAGATCCAAACGAGACTCTTTTTCTTCCGGTTGAGTAATCTCACCAGCAGCCTCTTCTGAAGTTCCACCCAAGCTATATAATCCTCTCAAAAGCATTGCTTGCTTTTCTTCAGCAGGAATTGCCTTGTAAGCTGCTTTTTTCTCGTCTTCAATTCTTTGTTTTTCAGCCTCTTCAGCTTCTACTTTCGCGTAGTAAGCATCCGCTTTGCGATTCTTAAGGAAAGGACCTGCAACTGTTGGGAACAATTCCAACAACAACATTTCTTTCTCGTTCTCAGCAAGCTTAACGCCACCAAACTCTTCCAATATTGGATTCTCCGGTGATTTGTATTTGCTTACATCGAAAGCAGTCGCATCGCGCTGTCCGCAAATCTTCTGACGGTACTCCGGATCGATCTCAATTGGAGTTTCGCCATATTCACCCTTCACAAGGTTGAAGAATTGGTTGTTTACATTTGTATAAGGAGCTTTGCCGCTGTTCACATCCAACACATAATTTACTGCCTGAACACCAATGATTTGTGACGATGGAGTAACCAATGGAGGACAACCCGCAGCAACACGTACTTCCGGTACCTTCAATAGCACTGTTGGCAGCAAATCTTCCAAACCTAAACCTTTCAACTGAGCCAGCATATTGGTATACATACCACCTGGAATCTCAGCTGCTTTTACTTCTTCGTTTGGTGCAGGAAAGTTGAAGAATTTATCGATAGCGTTACATACGTCCAACAATTCTGCTTCTTTATCTGCTTTCGCTAATACAATCGCTTTATCGAACAATGCATCAATCTCTTTTGGAAGATAATCAGCTGTAATATCGAATTCCAACGGGAACATTTTGTATGAATCGAATTCTGCAATCCGACTGCGGATTCCCTTTAGTTCAGCATTTATTTTAACAACAGCATCTAAATTCACACCAGTGTCCAAACCTAACTTATCAGCAAAAATCTGAATGATTTCGAATGCCGGAGCAGCCGGTCCACCTGCAAAGTTCAGAATGTTTGTATCAACAATATCAACACCGTTAACAATTGCCATTAAAACAGCACCTAGTCCGTAACCCGGAGTACAGTGAGTATGGAAATCGATTGGCACATTCAATTCGCTTTTCATTCTTCTGATAATTTTCCCTGACAATGATGGTGGAATCAATCCAGCCATATCTTTCACAGTAATCATATCAGCACCCAAAGCCTGCATCTGTTTTGCCTTGTTCAGGAAGTAATCTACATCGAAAATCTTCTTAGGCAATCTCTTTCCGGACAACAATGCTTTCCATCTTTGTTTTCCTGTAAATTTAGGATCAACAGTATAGCAAACCGCACAGTCAGCAATACCGCCGGCTTCTTTCATGTATTTGATGGTGGTTTCCATGTTCTTCACATCATTCAGACAATCGAAGATACGCATGATACCCAAACCGGATTTAACAGCATTTCTGTTGAAACCTTCGATTACTGATTCAGGATATGGAGAATATCCGAACAAGTTTCTACCACGGGATAGTGCTGTAAGATAAGAAACATCACCAATCACTTCTTTGATTGACTCCAAACGGTGCCATGGATCCTCGTTCAGGTAACGCATTACCGAATCGGGAATTGCACCACCCCATACTTCCATTGCATAAAAGTTGGCATCCTTATACATCGGAAGCACTTTTTCAATTTCAGCCTGAGGTACACGTGTAGCAAACAATGACTGCTGACCATCACGAAGGGTAAGGTCACGAATCTTTAGTTTACCTGTACGTTTAACAGCAGCTCTTTCTGCAGCAATTTTCTTGCGGTTAACTTCTCTTTGAGCTTCGAATTCTGCTTTACGCTTTCCTTCCAGATAACCTTTAGCTACCAACGGAAACAACTCAAGCAACATGAATTCTTTATTATCCTTCGCCAATTTCACGTTTCCGTACTGTGGCAATGTTGGATTTTCAGGAGACACATAAGCATCTACATCGTATTCTACTTTTTCAGCTTTCCCGGTAATCTTTTTACGGAATTCAGGAGCAATCTCGATTGGAGTTGTTCCATACTCTCCTTTTACCAAATTAAAGAACTGATTCGATACATTGGTATAGAACGGACGTCCTGAATTCTCATCGATTACACAGTTTACAGCCTGAACACCAACAATTTGAGAAGAAGGGGTTACCAGTGGCGGACAGCCAGCGTCCAAACGAACCACTGGTACCACTTCCAGCACTCTCTCTAACAGGGTTTCCAAACCTAAAGCTTTCAACTGGTTAAGCATGTTGGTATACATACCTCCAGGAATTTCCGCATCCTTAACCATTTGGTTCGGAGCCGGGAAATTAAAATATGCTTCAATTGCATGACATGCAACAAGTAGTTCCTCTTCCTGATCGGCGTTGGCATACTTAATCGCATCATCGAATAACTGATCGATGTTGGCAGGCAATTTATCTTTTGTAATATCAAATTCAATAGGGAACTGCTTGTAGCTGTCAACATCAGCTAAAGCATTCATACGAATCTCTTTCAGAATTTTGTTGATCTCAACAACGGTCTTGGCATCACCATCCAGTTCGATGCCTAATTTCTGACAGAAAATGTAGATCAATTCGTAAGCCGGCGCAGCAGATCCTCCTGCAAAATTCATGATGTTGGTATCGATGATATCAACGCCATTGATAATTGCGGTAAGAGCGGAAGCCAAACCATATCCTGGTGTAGAATGTGAATGGAAATCTACAGGAATATTTAATTCTTCTTTAAAACGGCGGATGATTTGACCTGCATATGAAGGTGAAGCCAATCCAGCCATATCTTTTAATGAAATCATATCGGCACCTAAAGCCTCAAGCTTCTTAGCCATATCAACAAAGTAATCCAGATCAAAAATCTGATCAGGAAGGTTCTTTATTGTTAATCTTTCAAGATCTTCTTTTTTGGTAGGAAATTTAGAATCAACAGTAAAACATACTGCACAATCAGCAATACCACCAGCAGCTTTCACATACTTAATGGTTGACTTCATGTTTTCGATATCATTCAAGCAATCGAAAATACGCATGATTCCCAATCCAGACTTAACTGCCTGAGTATTGAAATCTTCGATTACTGATTCCGGGTAAGGACTATATCCAAAAAGGTTACGGCCACGGGATAGAGCGGTAAGTTTGGAAACATCGCCTATCACTTCTTTAATCGACTCCAAACGATACCATGGATCTTCATTAAGGTATCGCATAACTGAATCAGGAACTGCACCACCCCAAACTTCCATTGCATAGAAATTGGCTTTTTTATACAAGTGTAATACCTTTTCAATTTCTGCCTGTGGCATTCTTGTAGCAAAAAGAGATTGCTGACCATCTCTTAATGTAAGATCTCTAACTAATAACTTCCTTTTTTTCATACCCTGACTTGTTAATTTTTTATCCCCAATTATTACTCGAGAGAGTTGCTTTAAATTGGAATCGAATCAATGCGATTTAATTCTGCATCAAAAATAAAAACAATTTTTCATTGGAGAAATTTTTCTGTATTATTCGCTGTATGTTGTACAATACACCGTTTAATGGGTGTTTATACCCAAGAATATTAATGATTTTTTTCTTTAATAATAACATGTAGAAGCTGCAATCGATAACGAAAATTGCAATCTTCACATGACAAATCACAAAAAAAGTACTGAAATAGGCACTCGCAGAAATGCAGCTTGTAAAATGATACATACTTAACCGATAACAACTACTGTTAAGCATTGATTGAGCTTAAATACCCAGATCAATTTTTTCGATTTTACAAATCTGCTGTACAACATGCCTCATTCTGCAAAGTCAGTTCGATTTAATACTCTTTTCCAGGAAGATTTATAGAGCAGAGCATTTTCAATTTGAAATTCGGGAATTGGCTCGGCAAACGAATATTTCGTAAAAAGATGCTTACATTTACCGTGTTAAATTTTTAAGTAGTAAAACCGCACTTTCATCTGTAAGTGATTCTTATTCAACACAGATAAAGTGATAAAATATAATATTGTGAGTATGATTGGTCAGTTTGCATCATTAAAAGTTGCTAAAATAGTCGATTTTGGAGTGTATTTACAGGGAGAAGATGAATCTTTAATTCTTTTGCCTACCCGATATGTGCCTCCTAAAACCCAATTGGATGATACTATTAAAGTATTTATCTATCGTGATTCGGAAAATCGAATTATTGCAACAACTCTTATTCCCTATGCTACAGTAGGTGAATTTGCTTATTTAAAGGTGAAAACGGTCAATAATTTAGGCGCATTTCTCGACTGGGGAATCGCTAAAGATTTGTTTGTTCCGTTTAGTGAGCAAAAAGACAACATGCAGGTTGGTTATTCTTACCTAATATTTGTTTATCTGGACAATGCATCAGGCCGGATTGTTGGAACAGCCAAAATCGAAAACGTACTTAGAGACGTAGAGACCTCCTATGCCGAAGGCGACGAAATAGAAATCCTGATCGGAAGAAGAAATGATTTAGGTTATCAGGTATTGATTAGCAACGACGCATTAGGAATGTTGTATCAGAATGAAATTTTTGAACCTGTTCGATGCGGAGATGTGCGCAAGGCATATATTAAGAAAATTCGTCCTGATGGGAAAATTGACGTTTGCCTTCAAAAACAAGGTTACGAAAACAAAATTCCTGATTCAGGAGAACAAATTCTATCTCAGCTAAAAAAAGAAGATGGTTTTCTTCCTTTAAACGACAAAAGTTCACCTGAAGATATTTATCACCTTCTAAATATGAGTAAAAAGAACTTCAAAAAGGCGGTCGGTCTTCTTTACAAACAAAAACTAATCACCATTGAAGATTCGGGCATATTTTTAGTGAAAGGCGCTAAATAGAAAAGAAGAACAAACAACACAACACGAACTTATGAAGAAACAATTTAGAATGAGCTTGTTCATTTTAATGGCGTCAATTTCATTTTCTGCCATTGCTCAGGACAAATCAGATTGGAAAAACGGTGTTCCGGAAGGATGCACCACCATAACGGTTGGCAGAATGGCTACTGCCGATGGCTCTGTTATTACATCTCACACCGATGACAGTCACCGTACAAGAGCATGGATGAATGTTGTTCCCGCTAAGAAGCACAACAAAGGAAATAAATTTGAGTTGTTTGAACGCTCTGCCTGCGATAGTTTGGCAATGCCAACTTATCAGCACAAAAAAATCGGAGAAATCGATCAGGTTGAAAAAACCTACCAATTCCTAAATACTGCCTACCCTTGCATTAACGAAAAGCAATTGGCCATTGGCGAATCTACTTTTGGCGGTCATGAAGAGTTGTTCTCTACAGAATGTTTGATCGATTGTCAGCGTTTGCAGCAATTAATGCTGGAAAGATGTTCTTCTGCCCGCGAAGCAATTAGTTTGGCTGATGATTTATTAAAAAAATACGGCTGGCGCGATTATGGCGAATGTCTTACCATTGCTGATAAAAAAGAGGTTTGGCATTTTGAGGTTGTTGGTCCGGGAAAAGGGAAAGTAGGAGCCGTTTGGGTTGCTCAGCGAGTTCCGAACGATCACATTTCGGTAAATGCGAACGCCAGTACCATTAAAGAGATTGATTTAAAAAATCCGGATTATTTTATGGCATCGGCGAATATTTTTGATGTTGCCAAAGAAAACGGATGGTGGAAAGAAGGCGAAACATTCCGCTGGAATTACGCTTATGCACCGGAGAGTCGTTTGTCTCTGGCTTCACGAAGAAGAGAATGGCGTGTGCTTTCAATGGCAGCTCCTTCCCTGAATTTGGATGCCAACGACAAAGATTTTCCTTTCTCGGTAAAACCGGATGAAAAAATAACAATGGATAAATTGGTAGAGATCTTTAAAGATTACTACGAAGGCACTCCATATAACTTTGTGAAAAATATCAAACAAGCAGATAAAGACGGCAATGAAGTGATATCTCCTTTTGCAAATCCTTTTATGCCTTACGATATGAATAAATTGTTTCGTGTGAATGGCGGATGGGATGAGCTGGGAGAAAGAACCATAGCCCGTTGGTATACCATGTATGCAACAATTATTCAATGTCGTGATTGGTTGCCCGATGAAGTTGGCGGCATTGTGTGGTTGGCGCAGGATAATGTGGCAAGCTCAATTTATATTCCGGTTTATTCGGGATCGACAGATTTAGCCGAAAGCTACAAAGTAAAAGCCCGCACATTGGGATATACCCGCACTTCTGCATGGTGGGCTTTCAACCGACTGGGTACATTATCGGCTCAGCGATGGGGCGACATGCGTCACGATATTGACAAGGTGTTTGTTCCATTACAAAAAAGCTATTTTGAGGAGCAAACAAAAATTGACGAGCAATTCATGAGTTTGAGTAAGAAAAAAAGAGTGGAATTCCTTACCAACAGAACCATTCAACTTGGAAACGAAGTGGTTGAAAAAGCATGGGAAATTGGTGATGGAATCTGGACCAAATACGATGAAAAATTCTAATATCCCTAAATATTGAATGAGAAAGAGCAACTGGTTGGTTGCTCTTTTTTTTGCAGCCTAATGTACAAACTGAGTCAAGCTCATCATAAAATAAAAATGCATTACTATTTCTCATCTTGTTTCGGAACAAAAAAGGGGGTAAATTGATGACTCGTTAATGTAAATAATCATACCATGCGAAAAATAATTACCATCTGTATCTTACTTATCTCAACTTCTTTTATGAGCTTTTCCCAAGAGAGTATACATCAATTTACAGTTACAACTATTGACGGTTCTGAATTTAATTTTGCTGATTTAAAGGGCAAAAAAATCATGATTGTCAATACGGCATCTAAATGTGGATTTACTCCTCAATACGAATTATTAGAGGCATTGTACAAGGAATATCAGGATAAAGATTTTGTAATTGCAGGCTTTCCTGCGAATAACTTCCTTTGGCAGGAACCTGGAACTGATGAAGAAATAAAAGAATTTTGCACAAAGAATTACGGCGTCAGTTTTCCTATGATGTCGAAAATATCAGTAAAAGGAAGTGATATACATCCAATTTACAGCTGGCTGACACAAAAGTCGAAAAATGGAGTGATGGATTCGAAAGTAAAATGGAACTTCCAAAAATACCTGATTGATGAAAATGGGAAGCTTGTTGATGTACTTTCCCCAAAAGAAAAACCAAATTGCGAAAAGGTAATTTCATGGTTAGAACAATAAATGAGTTTCAACAAAAAAAGAGACGCAATGGCGTCTCTTCAATATAATTGTATTGTCTGCTGTGCTGATCTAATTCTTACGTTCCAGTTCGTTTAAATTCTCCATTTTCTTCGTCCTAAGAAAGGAGTAAATATCACCCAAATGTTCCTTCACCTTCTTGTTTCCAAATTCGTAAACCTTCTCAGCCAAACCATCCAGAAAATCACGGTCGTGAGAAACCAGAATTATGGTTCCGTCAAATTCTTTTAAGGCGGCCTTCAAAATATCTTTGGTTTTCATATCCAAATGATTGGTTGGCTCATCAAGAATCAGCAAATTCACCGGCTCCAGCAACAATTTAATCATTGCCAACCGGGTTTTTTCTCCACCCGACAGAACTTTTACCTTTTTTGTTGAGTTGTCACCTCCAAACATGAAAGCGCCTAATATATCTTTAATTTTTGTTCGGATATCTCCCTTGGCAATATCATCAATGGTTTGAAAAACCGTTAAATTTTCATCCATCAACGAAGCCTGATTCTGAGCAAAATAACCAATCATCGTATTGTGCCCAAGTGTTAAGTTACCACCATGCTCAATTTCCTGCATAATGGCTTTTACCAAAGTCGATTTTCCTTCTCCGTTTTTACCTACAAAAGCCAGCTTCTCTCCTCTTTGTATTGTAAAATTCACACCTGAAAATACAGTATGATCACCGTAAGTTTTTTCAACATCTTCCATAATTACAGGATAATTTCCTGAACGCGGCGATGGCGGGAATTTTAAACGAAGTGCTGAATTATCTTCCTCATCAACCTCAACAATATCAAGTTTTTCGAGCATTTTCACCCGCGATTGAACCGCCAGTGTTTTGGAATACGTCCCCTTAAACCTGTCAATAAAAGTCTGATTATCAGCAATCATTTTTTGCTGTTCCTCAAATGCTTTTTGCTGATGAACTCTTCGTTCCTTGCGAAGCTCTAAATATTGAGAGTAATTTACTTTGTAATCGTAAATTCTCCCCATTGTAATTTCAATAGTCCGTGTCGTGATTTTATCAACAAAAGCCCTGTCATGAGAAATAATAACAACGGCTTTTCCCGAATTAATCAGAAAATCCTCTAACCATTGTATCGATTCAATATCCAGGTGATTCGTCGGCTCATCCAAAAGAATCAAATCGGGATTTTGCAGAAGAATTTTTGCCAATTCGATTCTCATTCTCCAACCACCGCTAAATTCGCTGGTTGGTCTTGTGAAATCTTCCCGTACAAACCCCAATCCAAACAGTGTTTTCTCAACTTCTGCATCGTAGTTTATTTCTTCTATCGAATAGTATATTTCACTTAAAGCAGAAACATCCTCAATCAATTTGTAATAGCTCTCCGATTCAAAATCTGTTCGTGTACCCAATTCCACATTCATTTCCTCAATCTGCTTCTCCATCTCGAAAATGGAAGCAAAAGCCTGAGCTGTTTCTTCGAATACCGTACGGGTATTATCTGTCATTAAATGCTGTGGCAAATAAGCAATCACCTTATCCTTAGGACTTGAAACTCTTCCCCGGGAAGGACTTTCGGCTCCTGCAATTATTTTCAAAAGAGTAGATTTACCAGCCCCGTTTTTTCCCATTAAAGCAATTCTGTCCTTTTCATTAATCACAAAGGAAATGTCTTTAAATAAAGTGGTTCCTCCAAATTCTACCGCTAAAGCATCTACACTAATCATCTCTTTAATTTAAATGAGCCGCAAAGATAATCACTTTAAGGAAATCTGAAATAAATTCTGTGCGATTGACATTTAAAATTTAAATAAGAACCCGATTGGCACTAGTCGCTTCTCTCAGTTTCAATTCCCGTCAAGTTTATCTATTACCCATTTATTGGTCACACTTTTAGGTCTGATAATTGGCTGTCCCAATCCTAAGGCAAGGATATTCTGAGCACAAAAACCCATTACTCTCGAAACACCAAACAAAACGGTATAGAAATCGAACTGATTCAGCCCGTAATGATAAAGCAGCGAACCCGACATGGCATCAACATTTGGCCATGGGCTAGCCACTTTACCTCCTTTATAAGCTGATAAAATATCAGGAACCAGCTTGAATAGTTTTTTGGCAATTTTAAAACAATGATTACCGGCACAATTGTCATTCCCAAAATTCATAAAAGCTGTAAACCGAGGGTCGGTTACCCGAAGTACCGCGTGACCATAACCAGGAATCACATTGCCTGAATCCAAAGTATCTATAATATATTTCTTTAATTCTTTATCGTCCGGATCAGCTCCAAGTTGATCATAAATTTTTAGGATGAATCGTAAACACTCCTGATTTGCCAAGCCATGTAACGGACCTGCCAAACCGTTAAGTCCTGCTGAAACGGCATAATACAAATCCGAAAGAGCCGAATTAACCACTCTTGATGTAAATGCGCTCACATTCCCTCCTTCATGATCGCAATGCAAAACCAAATACAGGCGCATTAAATCCGCAAATCCCTCATCATCATTAACACCAAGCATGCGTGCCAAATTGCCCGACCAATTCAAATTTGAATCGTAAGGAATTAAATTCCCGTCTCCAAAGCGAATTCGATAAATACCTGCTGCAAGTTCTGGTAACTTTGCAAGTATATTCATCGCATCCTCCAGGGTGTATTTCCAATAATCTGCTTTTTGTAAGCCTTTCTGATACTCTTTTTTAAATACAGACTCATTTTCCATCGACAAAATACCCAGACTCAACATGGTCATCGGATGAGTGTCCTTTGGAAGACTGCGCAACACATCCCATGTGTATTGCGGTACCTTGGCACGTTTATTTAAATCATTCTGAAAATCGGCAAGCGATTCCTTATCCGGAAATTTTCCTGTACTCAAAAGGAAAAATATTTCCTCAGGTAATTTATCCGAAAACTCATTTGTTGTATACTTTCCGATATAAAGGCCCGAATAAGGATCAACATAAGAGGTGTTGCAAGCCAATGCAACCAATCCACGCATTCCACCATATATTTGTCCGACAGTAACTTCCGAAACTACTGAATTACGGCCTCGGGCAAAAATATTATCAATTTCCAACTGCAATTCAATAATGTGATTTTGAATTCCTTCCCGTAGATTATCCATATCAATTTTATTATTCCGTTTCAACACAAATCTAAAAAAGAGTGCAGGCAATACACTTAACAGAGGCAAGAGGACTTTATATAAGTTACAAAAAAATGGCTGATTAGGAAACTTAACATATAGACTATTAGCAGTTTATTGAAAATTAAACACCTCCGAAGTCATCTTTTCAGATGACTTTTATTAAATAAAAAAAGCATCCCAAAATGGGATGCTTACAACCAATCTGTTTGGTTTGTATTATTTCACTGCAACTACTAAATATTTTGATGCTTTCCAGAACTCATTTGGATCAAGAATTGTGATTGCTTCAATTTCTTTATCCGTTCCTTCAAATCGATAGGAATCACTTGGGTGAGAAGTTACTAAACTAACTTTCTTTCCTGATACAGGAATAGTTGTTGTTTGAGTAATATCAATGTTATTGAAATTATCAGGATTAATTTTCTGATTCAACTTGTTGGTTGCTCCGATTCCTAAAATACCACCAGTACTTGTTACAACCTGCTTCAATTTCAGCTCCTTAATATCTCCGATTACGTAATGAGCAGTATTTAAGTTGGTTGTTTGCTCTTCTATTGTCTTGGCTTTGCTGTCATTCTCAGTATTTAATGCAACAACAGTTCCATTCAATTCAGTAACCTGACCGTTCAAATTGTCAACTTCAACATTAAGCTGTGCCAGCTGCTCCGATAAAGCATTAATTGATTTATCCTTTTCTTCAATTTGTACTTTTAAACCAGCAATCAATTTTTTTAGTTTTGAGTTTTGGTACCAGCTGTTATTCAATTTTTTATCCAGACTTTCAAGCTTTGCTTTGTTTTCTTCCAAAAGATCGCGAACCAAACCTAAATCAGTAACGATCTGTGCTTTTTTTCCAACACTTGGATTCTCACTTGCACTAACAGAAATAATATTTTCTTTCTCTTTAATTATTGCCAGATTAGCCGCAATAACATCAAACGATTCAACAAAATCATCAATGGTAGAATCTTTTTCCTGAGCCATTTGAGTCAGTTGAACATTTTGCTCACGCAATTGCTTTAATTCTTTCTGATTACATGCTGTAAACAGAGGTAATACCAGGAGTGCAAATACTAACTTTCTCATAATTTTTAATTTTAATAAGTTTACATCAATTCAAATTCACAGATCAATAAGAGAAATCTGTGCCAGAAATAAATTCAAATTAAAAACCAACATACAAAAGCAACCTAATCATTCATTACCAACACAATACACTCTATCAGGCAATTTTAATTTTTCAATTTTCAGTTTGTAAATGTGTGGAATCTTTCCCCCAGTTTGTAGAAACAATTTCTACAAACAAAAAGTGCCTGCATAAATGCAGGCACGAGGGGTTAACTTTCAAACTAAGTCTGAAAGCTATCGGTTATCTTTTGTTCCAGATTAAAGATGCTGCACCTAAAACCGCTGCGTCATCCTCAATTCCTGAAGCTAATATTTTAACTTTTCCTTTATAAATGGAAAGAAGTTGTTCTTCGAGTGTTTCTGCAACCGGATTAAAGAGAATATCTCCCGCCTTGGTTAATCCTCCAAATAGAAAGATTGCCTGCGGACTGGTTACAGCCACAACATTGGCAAGAACCTCTCCCAGCATTCTGGCAGTATATCGAAATGTTTCTTTTGCTACTAAATCGCCTCTGCCGGCAGCTTCAGCAACCATTTTTGCTGTCAGCCTGCTAAACGGAACATCTCTCAGCTCACTATCGCCCATGTGCCGTGCCAACAACTTATAAACAGTTCTTTTCACTCCTGTTGCAGAAACATAAGTCTCCAAACACCCCTTACGTCCGCAGCCACACTCCCGTCCGCTGGCGCGGACAATCATATGTCCAACCTCACCAGCAAAACCATCGTGACCATATAACAAATCACCGTTCACCACAATTCCACTGCCCAATCCGGTTCCCAAAGTAATCACAATGAAATTATTCATTCCTTTTGCAGCACCAAAAACCTTTTCTCCCATGGCTGCAGCATTGGCATCGTTGGTAATAATAACCGGAACATCTATTCTCTTTTTCACTAAATCTGCTAAAGGTATACTCCCCTTCCACCGCAAATTAGCTGCATTTTCAATAGTTCCCGTATAAAAACTGGCATTTGGAGCACCAATACCAACTCCAATTATCTGCATTTGTTCTGCTGATCCATTCATTGCAGATTCAACCTCAACAAACAATTCATCTAAATAATCCTCAATAGCAGCGTGTTTTTGAGTTGGTAAACTTCCTGTCACCAAGCAATTCCCTTCCGAATCAATACAGCCAAAAACTGTATTGGTTCCACCTATATCGATACCTAAAGCAACTTCCTTCATCCCAACAAAATAAATTATTAATTACGCGTGTTTGTGTCCTCTTAAGGCATAGAATAAAATGTATCCGTAACAGATAATGGTTAAAGCAAATGCATTTCGCAATCCGAAATTATCGGCTAACACTCCCATTATCATTGGGACTATTGCCCCTCCAACTATCGCCAGACACAAAACACCTGACCCCTGACTGGTGTATCTACCCAAACCATCAATTGCAAGAGTAAAAATAGTCGGGAACATGATTGAGTTAAACAATCCTACCAAAACAAGACTCCACATGGCAACGTATCCATTGGTAAGCATACTGACAACAATTAATGCTGCAACCATAACAGAATTGAAAGCCAATACTTTTGAGGCTGATATCTTTTGCATGATTGCTGATCCTATAAACCGGCCGATCATCGCACCCCCCCAAAATACCGAAACATAGCTGGCCGCTTCTGCTTCACCAAACAGGTGCAATCCTTCGTCGCCAAAATACATCACCAAAGCACTACCTATGGAAACCTCTGCACCCACATAAGTAAAAATGGCAACCGCACCCAAAATTAAATGTCTGAATTTCCACACCGAACCTTCTGCTTTTTCTTCCTCAACCTCCTGAATTTTCGGTAATTTCACCAAAGCAAAAATCACTGCAATTACAGCCAATGCAATTGCCAGTCCAAGATATGGCATTTGAACCGCTTCAGCCTTGCCTGCACTATCAATACTTGTGTTATCCAATATTAAATAAGCACCAAAAATTGGAGCAACAGTGGTTCCCAAACTATTAAATCCTTGAGTAAGATTCAAGCGGCTTGAAGCCGTTTCGGGTGTGCCTAATTCTGCAACAAAGGGGTTTGCTGCCACCTGAAGAATAACTATCCCTACTGCCAACACGAACAAGGCAAAAAGAAAAAATCCGTAGGACAAAAATGCTGCGGCAGGAAAAAACAAAGCAGCACCAATAGCCGCAACTCCCAATCCTGTTACAATTCCCATTTTATAACCAATCTTTCCAATAATCCAACCGGCCGGCAAAGACATTAAAAAATAGGCGCCAAAAAAGGTAAACTGTACCAACATTGCCTGCGTAATTGACAAATCGAACAATCCTTTTAAATGAGGAATTAAAATATCATTCATGCAGGTTAAAAATCCCCACATAAAAAACAGAGAAGTCAGCAGGGCTAAAGCTCCTTTGTAGTTCATTCCCTGCGCTTGTGTGCCGGAATTACTCTTACTATTCGTGCTAATTGAGACCATAAGTATATTTTTTCAATCGTTTGTATTTCTGTGTACAAATCTCAATCAATTTCTTATGAATTAATTTTACTATTTTATCATTTTATTGCACTATATTCACACTTTATTAATAACAAACGATAGCAAAAGGCAATAATGCACAAGTACTGCTTTTAATGATATTAATTTGCAATTTGAATTTAACACAAAAAACAGCCGGTAATATATTAGCTTTTAATGAGTAAATATTAAACAGAGCAGTTAAAATAATACAACTATGTCGCTACTACTTGAAGAGATACCGATAAAAAATGAGCATTCGTTCCGATCTAAGATTGATGTTTTACCGCACATTGAAGTTCCGTGGCATCATCATCCCGAATTTGAATTGATCTACATTGAAAAAAGCAGAGGCACTTTGGTGGTAGGTGACTGTATTGACAATTTTAAAGATGGCGATTTGATATTTATTGGTCCCAACACTCCTCATGTAATGAAGAACGATGAGTCTTACTACCGAAAAGAAAATGATTTGCGCGCTATTGCCTGGGTCGTTCATTTTAAAGAGGATAGTTTTGGCAAAGAGTTCTTTCTATTGCCTGAAATGTATCGAATTAAGAAGTTCCTGACCAAATCGTTTCAGGGAGTGCGGATTGAAGGCAGTTCAAAATACAAGATCATTCAGCTTTTAAAAACACTTCATTCTTCGGAATTTGCTCAGCGGATTCTTGTACTGCTGCAGATATTGCAGGTTTTAGCTCTATCGGATGATCTGGAGTATCTGGCTTCGGATAATTTTGTGGAAACGTTCCAGCACAGAAACAATCAGAAACTGTATCAGATTTACGAATATGTAAGCAAAAACTTTCAGCAAAAAATAGAATTGGACGAAGCAGCTAAAATTGCCAACATGAGTAAAACCGCATTTTGCCGCTTCTTTAAAAGCAAAACGAATAAAACCTTTTCCGAATTTCTGAATGAAATGCGAATCAATTATGCAAAAAAGCTTCTTGCCGAAGGCAGGTTAACGGTGGCTCAGATTGCCTACGAATGCGGCTTCAACAGTCCCTCTTACTTCAACAAGACTTTTAAATCGGCTACCGGAAAATCACCTCTTCAGCTAAGAGGAAAAAGTCTGGAATCGTTCCAATCCTAAAATCAAAAGAGATCGTGACAACATTCAAGCAATTCCATTGAATTGGCATATGTTTTTTCGGCATCGATGAGCAGGTATTTCTTTTCCAAATCGCGTAAGCAGCCGGCACTGCTGCACAAGCGCAATTTACGGGCTCCGATGGTTTCTGCTCCGTAATCAACACCAATGTGACCGCTGACCAGTGTTCTCATTGGTGAATTTTGACGATCTGCACTTGCAAACTGCAGCAAATCATCAATCATTTTAAAATATTCCTCTCCATACTGCCGTTCGTTGCCATTCATTAAAACATCCCACAAATAATCCCCTTCGGCAGTATCCATAAACAGGGAACCAATCTGCGGATTATAGGTATGAATACTTTCAATGTGTGCAGTAAATTCTCCTTCATGGGAATACTGCCTGAACCAATTCAAATCAAACTCTTTGGTACGTGCATAACGATCGGAACTACCGGCATGACTCACCAAAACACCTCCTTTGGTTCTTAGCAGAAACGGCATATCCATAAAAAAGCGTATTATCTCTTCCCTGTTCTTCCGAATCCGGTTCTCGAACCAGGAGGTAAACTCCAGATTGCCCCGATGCAAAGGAATATGATAGATGTGAACCAACTCATGATTCCCCAGCAAACAGATCACATCGCTTCCCTTTTTGTTTGCGCCTGTTTTAATGAGTTCCTGAATCATTTCCAGAGATTCATCTTTTTGCCTGCCGGGATAAGCATGAATTAAATCGCCCAGAAAAACCAGATAATCCGCTTTCCCTTCGCTTTTTAATTTTCCATACACGTTCAAAATCTGCCGAAAATCAAATCCATTTCCATGCAAATCGGACACTATCATTAATCGCCCATACTGAATGTCACAAATCATTTTTACTTATCTTTATAATTCAAAGCTTTAATCTGCAAAAGTTCTAAAATTGTTATAAATTATATTTGCAAACATACAACTACATTCAGGTAAAATTAAAATTTTTTAGATATGCTTGAAAAATTACTGAAAAACCCCGAAAAATATTTTTGGTCGATAAATAATGACGGCGATCTCGTTCTGGGAAATGCAGATCTTGGACTGAAAGCAAAACTCACGTTAACCTTAACCAATAAATGGATCAATCTGGCTCCTTTGGTTGAATCCAGTCCGGGAAATTACATCGGACAATCGGAAACCTTCATGAAAAATACCAAAGAATACGAGCTGGTTGCAGAACTTTACAAATTAATTAAAGCCCAATTAAAAGAACCTACACTAATTGAAAGAGAAAAAACCACTAAGAACACCTATGCTTTTCTACTCAAATATTATCAAGAAACTAAATAATGATCAGATCAATTATAACTGCAGTATTTCTTAGCATTATCATCATACAGCAAGCAGTGGCGCAGCACCCGGATAAATTAAAGTCAGGAGATCTTTTCCCCGAAATAAAAGGGGAATTGTTGTCTTCCAAAGCGATTACCCTTCCCGATCATTGCAAAGGAAAAGTGAGCGTTTTAATCATTGCATTTAAAAGAGGTACTCAGAATCAGATTGACACCTGGACCCAACCACTCATGAAAGAGTTCAGCATCTGCAGCGATTTTCGTTTTATTGAAGTGCCCATGATCAGTAACTTTTACTCTTGGTTGTCGCATTATATCGACAATGGAATGCGTGGCGGCATTGCTGAACCAATGCACAAAAATGTAATGACTTATTATGGTCCTTTAAACAGCTATTACAACTACTTCGATGTTCAGGACAAAAAGCTGTGTTACCTTTTCCTTTTGGATAAAGAAGGTAGAATTCAGTTCCTTACCAAAGGTGAAGCCAAACCCGGCGATCTGTCTGTTTTACTTCAAAAAATAAAAATTCTTTTGCAATAGATTATCAGATTTTAGATAAGAGATATCAGACTGATTTACAAGATCCTTGTTCCCATTTTCTTTCTGCCGAAACACCCATTGGGAAAATCACTCAAAGAATTAAGCAGAAGCAAAACATTCGCATTTTTAATGGCAGTACAGCATTTTCAAACTTTTTATCGAAATATTTAGTGAATAAAGTTTACTTTTAATGCTTCGATATAAAAGCACAGAAAATGAATAAAAGAGGATTTGCAAGCGATAATTTTTCAGGAATATTGCCGGAAGTAATGGAGGCCATTCAGAATGCGAACCAAGGTCATGTAATGGCTTACGGCGGAGATCCGTACACAGCAGCTGCAATTGAAAAGTTCAAAACCCTGTTTGGAAGCAATATTGATGTATACTTTGCCTTCAACGGAACCGGAGCCAATGTTATTAGCCTTTCAACATTAACCCAATCGTATCATTCCATTATTTGTCCGGCTACGGCTCACATTCAGGTTGACGAGTGCGGTGCCCCGGATAAATTTACAGGTTGTAAAGTAATTCCTATTGAAACACCCGACGGCAAAATATCGCCCGAATTAATTCTCCCGCATTTGCACGGATTTGGTTTTGAGCATCACTCCCAGCCAAAAATGATTTCGATTACTCAGTGCACCGAATTGGGAACCGTTTATACGCCCGAAGAAGTGAAAGCCATCTGCGATTTGGCACATGCCAACAACATGTACGTTCATATGGACGGTGCACGACTGGCAAATGCTGTTGTAAGTCTGGATGTTGATGTAAAAGAATTTACCACCCTTGCCGGTGTTGATGTGCTCAGTTTTGGCGGTACCAAAAACGGCATGATGCTGGGCGAAGCAGTCATCTTTTTTAATCCGGAACTATCGAAAGAAGCCAAATACGTTCGTAAACAAAGCATGCAGCTTTGTTCTAAAATGAGATACATTGGTGCACAGTTCGATGCCATGCTCACCAACGGACTGTGGCTGAAAACAGCCCGTCATGCCAACAAAATGGCCAAACTGCTCGAACAGGAAGTTCGGAAGATAAACCAGATAAAAATTACCCAAAAGGTTCAGGCCAACGGCATTTGGGCACTTATCCCTAAAGATAAAATTGAACAACTTCAGGAAGAATACTTTTTTTGGGTTTGGGATGAACAGGCAGGCGAAGTGCGCTGGCTGTGCTCTTTCGACACCACCGAAGATGATATTCTTGGTTTTGTAAAACTTCTTAAACAAACTCTTTAATACCATTCATTGATAACTGATAACTGATAAAATGGCCTCTCTTCGTAAAAACTTCTCATTAAAAAATTACAATACATTTGGCATAGAAGCCAATGCCCGATATTTTTTCGAATTCGATACTGTCGAAGAAATTCAAGACTTTTTAAGCAAAAACGACATCCTTAACATTCAGTATTTACTGATGGGAGGCGGCAGCAACCTTTTGTTTACCGATGATTTTAACGGTCTGATTATTCACCCAAATGTAAAGGGAATAAAAATTCTTGAAGAAGATGATGATTCGGTTTTGGTTCGGGCTGGTGCCAACGAAGATTGGGATGAATTTGTAGCCTGGTGTGTTGAGAATCATTTATCGGGCATTGAAAACCTGTCTCTGATTCCGGGTGTGGTTGGTGCAGCTCCTATCCAAAATATCGGAGCCTATGGTGTTGAGGTAAAAGACGTGATAGAAAGCGTGGAAGCCATATCAATAGATAGTAACAAAAAAGTAACTTTCAGCAATGCGCACTGCGAATTCGACTATCGGTACAGCGTTTTTAAAAACGAATACAAAAATCAATTCATTATTACCCACGTTAATTTCCGACTCAGCAAACAGGCCGAATATAAAATTCATTACGGCGCCATTGCCCGGGAACTGGAAGCTTACGATGAAGTGAATCTGAAAAATATCCGCGAAGTAATCATCAAAATCCGCGAAAGCAAACTGCCCGACCCAAAAATACTGGGCAATGCAGGCAGTTTTTTCAAAAACCCTGTGCTTGCCAAAACGGAAGCCGATGCCCTAAAAGCGAAACACGAAGACATGCCGGTTTATGAGTTAAACGAAACACAAAGCAAACTGGCCGCCGGCTGGCTGATTGAACAATGTGGCTGGAAAGGCAAACAAATAGGCGATGCCGGTGTTCATAAAGATCAGGCGCTGGTAATTGTGAATCATGGCCATGCAAAAGGATCTGAAATACTCGAATTGGCCAACGAAATCAGAAAATCGGTGCTCTATAAATTTGGTGTGAAGCTGGAAATGGAAGTAAATGCGGTTTAAGCAGACCAGTGCAATGATAAAATGCCAATTAAAAACACATAAAAAAAACCCCTTCGGACAATTGTTCAAAGGGGTTTGCTTCAGTTTGTATGTAGTTGCAAATAATTCTCTCTAGTTCAATTCCTGATTTACTCTTTCCTTTTTGCGCTTTAAGGCAGCCATACGGCTGCGCAGCTTGTTGTTGCCGGCTTCAATTAATGTATTTACCACATCGGCAAAAGGCTTGTATTTTTCAGGATTTGCCTTCGCCATTGCGCCTAAATAACCCAACAACTCATTGTTAATAATGTTCTTCAGTTCCTGGGCAATAACCGATGCCGCTTTGGCATTTTCCCGTTCGTTTTTGTCTTCGATCAATTTGGATGCTGATGCATCAAAAACGGCCTGCGATTGTTCCAAATTATCCATCAATTGTTTTAAATCAGCTATTGCCTGAACATGTTCCTCCAATTCGGGTGCCTTTAAATCGCTCAACATGGCCCGTACCCCGACACTTTCTATGGTGTACGATTCTTCGGCGATTTTTATCCCGTAACGATCCAAAATTTCTTTTATATGCAAAGCCTTTTCCTGAGCGGCACTTGGGCGGCGCATGCATTTGGCTTTTACTTCATAAAAAATGGCGCGCAGATCCAAATCACGTGCCTCATCCTTTTCCTTTAATTCACTATTCAGCCAACCCGAATTAATCTTCCCAATTAACTCGTTCGACATCCCGGTTAATTTTCCGAGTGTGATGCTGTAGTACGCATCTTCTGTTATGGGGTATTTTTTACTTAATTCTATTATGCCTTGACAATCTTCTGCAACTTCATTGGTAATTGCATTTGCATGTATTTTTTTCATTTCTGTTTGGGTTTGGTTAAAAATTGAAAACCAAAGCTATCCATAATATTTTAAAAAACAAACATAAATCAATAAATTATGGATGAATGCAGCAACACAAAATACCAATAACAATGGATTACAATAGAAAACAATCAACAAAACCAGTCAATGTAAGATAAAGCCAGCCCCTTATTTAAACCATTTTATCAGCTTAACAGATAATTAGTACCCATTTAAAACAAACTTTTATAAACCCCTCAAACAAGCAACTCCGCATCTTATTTAACCAGCCCACATTTATCCCTAACACAAGTTCATACTAGCCATTTTTTCCGCTGGACGGGATATCTGAAACTCATGAAACATATTTTTTTCGCTGGACAGGATATCTGAAACTCATAGAAGACATCTTTTTCGCTGGACGGGATATCTGAAACTCATAGAAGGCATCTTTTTCGCTGGACGGGATATCTGAAATTCATAGAAGACATTTTTTCCGCTGGACGGGATATCTGAAACTCATAGAAGACATCTTTTTCGCTGGACGGGATATCTGAAACTCATAGAAGACATTTTTTTCGCTGGACGGAATATCTGAAACTCATAGAAGACTTTTTTTCCACTGGACGGGATATCTGAAACTCATAGAAGGCATCTTTTCCGCTGGACGGGATATCTGAAACTCATAGAAGGCATCTTTTTCGCTGGACAGGATATCTGAAACTCATAGAAGGCATCTTTTTCGCTGGACAGGATATCTGAAACTCATAGAAGGCATTTTTTTCGCTGGATGGGATATCTGAAACTCATAGAAGGCATTTTTTTCGCTGGACGGGATATCTGAAATTCATAGAAGACATTTTTTCCGCTGGACGGGATATCTGAAACTCATAGAAGACATTTTTTCCGCTGGACAAGAAAAAAGGCCGGACTGAGGGCCTGGCCTTTTCAAAATAGCTGCTGCATGAATTTTCCAACATTCAATATTTGTTGTGTGTGCCCTTTCAAATAAAATATTTACAATCCCCGAGCTAAAGCACGGGGCAATGGATGTTGTGTGTGCCCTTCAAAATAAGAGCAACTATAACATTGCGCTAGTCATTTAATTAATCAAATCAGTTGCGTGTACCCTTCAAAATAGGAGCATTTACAACATTATTTCTTTAAGATGGCACAAATAGTTGTTGTGTATACCCTTCAAAATAAGAGAAATTACAACCTGCTTGTTATTGACGATTAAGATACGGTGTTGTATGTGCCCTTCTAAATAAGAGTAATTACAACGATGCTCAATTATATCACAACAGCCAAATTGTTGTGTGTGCTTTCCAAAATAAAAGCAATTACAACATGAGTACAAATTTAAACTAATAAATTGAAGTTGTGTATACCCTTCAAAATAAGAGCAATTACAACCTGCTTGTTATTGACGACTAAGATACGGTGTTGTATGTGCCCTTCTAAATAAGAGTAATTACAACGATGCTCAATTATATCACAACAGCCAAATTGTTGTGTGTGCTTTCCAAAATAAAAGCAATTACAACACGGTAAAAAATCGCATCCTAAATATGTAGTTGTGTGTACCCTTCAAAATAAGAGCAACCACTGCTGACAATTAACAATTGATAATTATCAATTAATAATTAATTGTATTACCCTTCAAAATAAGGACAATTACAACCTGCTTGCTATTGACGACTAAGATACGGTGTTGTATGTGCCCTTCTAAATAAGAGCAATTACAACGATGCTCAATTATATCACAACAGCCAAATTGTTGTGTGTGCTTTCCAAAATAAAAGCAATTACAACCGTATGATTTAATTATGCAAAAATCATTACGTTGTGTATACCCTTCAAAATAAGTGCAATTACAACACATAGACACCTTGAATAACTCAATCAAGTGTTGTGTGTACCCTTCAAAATAAGAGCAACCACTGCTGACAATTAACAATTGATAATTATCAATTAATAATTAATTGTATTACCCTTCAAAATAAGAGCAATTACAACACATAGACACCTTGAATAACTCAATCAAGTGTTGTGTGTACCCTTCAAAATAAGAGCAATTACAACTACTGAGGTTGCAGCTTTGTATGATAAAGTGTTGTGTATACCCTTCAAAATAAGAGCAATTACAACTTAGTTATGAACGGTTCAGCGATTATCAGAGTTGTGTATACCCTTCAAAATAAGAGCAATTACAACATCTATCCGGAATAACGATAGGGATACTGCGTTGTGTATACCCTTCAAAATAAGAGCAATTACAACTTATTAATAAAGAAATGATGCTTAATGTGCGTTGTGTATACCCTTCAAAATAAGAGCAATTACAACAAAGCTGTGAAACCATTGGAGCAATACATAGTTGTGTATACCCTTCAAAATAAGAGCAATTACAACATTGCTCTATCTTCATTATTCGTAAATAGAGTTGTGTATACCCTTCAAAATAAGAGCAATTACAACTGGCTGTTATAAATGCCTTATTTGCAAAGGATAAACCGTTTTTTAGTCAGTAAAAAACGGAGGTATTTTCTACTATATAGCTAGTATGGCGTCAATTTTTTCATTGTAAAGTGCTGCTATTTGCAGGGCAAAATTACTATCAGTCCACTGATTAACAAACAAACTCATCGTCTTTTTTTGAGGGAATAAATTGTGCGAAAAACAGTTCCGAACCCTATTTAAAAACAAAAATTCGTTTTCGTTTATCCGCCCCTCATCTTTAAGCCATTGCAAATAGGCTTTGTGCGGAATGTGTCCGTTTTTACAATCCTCATCTATAAAATTATCGGTGGCATGGTTTGTTATCAGCCTTTCTTCGAGTTTAAATGCTGCATCAAGAACCGTGTGTCTGGCCGTATTATAGGCCTCCAATTCGTTTTTAAGATTGGGCAATGGTATTTCGTTTTCGGTAAAATATTCAAATAACTCAGGCAGGCGCCGGTCGAAAACATACTTATGCAGCATGCTGTGATCTTTTCGTTTGCGCTGATCGATAATTGTTCTTGTTATTTCGGCATTATTTTCGAACCACAATTTTCCGGTAACCGGTTCCTTCACGGTAATGGTTTTGTTTAAAAGCGTATCTATTTGGTTCAGCTTCAAGTCCCGATCGGCATTCATTAGTTTTTCGAGCATCAGAAGCATTATCCGATCTTCTTCCTGCAACAAACGAATTTGCTTTTCGGAATTCGATATGCTTCGCTTAAATACTTTTTCTACCTGACTGAGCTGAATATCCGGCAAACGTCGGTCGGTTCTTTGTTCTATTCTTCTTTCATTTCGCTTTGCTCTAAAGGCTTTTTTTACACTATCGGAATAAAAATCGGCAAACATTGCATTCTCCTGCAGTTTAAAATTCACTTTTTCATCGAAAATAAAATACTCCCTTTCGGCATTGTAAAAGCTTTGCGTACTGTCGCCGCGATTTTTCCACCAAATTTTAAAAAGCTCATTGTATTTGGCCTCTGCAGGATACTCCACTTCGTGCGCCTCTAATTTATTTTGCAGCAAACGAATTAGGGTTTCATCGAACAGGTTGGTTGGTAAATTGATCGGCGCTTTACCATCCCCTTTCACCTTTCCCTTTGTTACATTATGCAGCCATTCATCCAGATTGTAGTTTGTTTTCTCTTTTAGCTGACGTAGGGTAAAAGGAATGTTTGACAAATCAGCAGGCAGTTTTACTTCGGTAAGTTGTTTTCCGGCTTCCTCGTTCCACTCTCTTTTATAAAAAGTGTTCATCATCCACGATTTATCGGTGGTACTTGTCTTTCCTGATCGAAAGTTTTTAACTGCAAGCATTTTATTCACCTTCTCCTGAAGATAAATGAAGTAAAGATCCTGCGTGTATCGTATTTTGCTGAATTCAATATTTTTTAAAAAGGGATGCCCGCCGGCCTCGTTAAGCCGAAGCTCTTTGCTGATGAGATCAATAAACAGGGCTTTTTTTTCGGGATCGGCAAACAAAGCCAAACATTCCTGCATTTTATCGTAATAAAACGAGGTGATTTTTTTCTTTTTATCGGTACTGATAATCATATCAACAATATCCTTTGCCAGGAAAGTAGCCATTTCGCCAATTTTCGGAATTTTCCCCTTTCCTGTTTTGGTAAATTTCTGATACGCCTTTAAGCGATCCATGCCTTCGCGCTTCATTCGTTTAATTCGGTCGGAAATGGCGCGGTTCTCATCAATATCAACAATGCACAACCAGTAGTCTAAAATGCGTGTTGGTATTTGTTTGTGGTTCAGATTGTATTGTGCCAGCACCTCATCCAAGGTTTTTTTACGTTTTCTTAAATAAGCCAATGCATTTGGCTTGTAGGCAGGATCTTTTTTCGAATCCGATCTTTTATTGAATTCGTTCCAGTCGTTTGGCAATTTCCCCTTTACCTCATCAATAAACTGCTTATTGGTAATTTTATTGTTGCAGGCCAAAATAAAATCGTTGATCAGTTCTTCGGGTTTTCCCTTTTGCAGATATTCCAACACAATAATTTTGGGCAGCTCGTGCAAACTCAAAAAGGCTTCGGGCAAAGCTTGCTTAAGGCTTTTCTTAATTTTCGATTCTGAATTCGGCCTATTGATTACTATTGACTTCGCACAATTGGTGTGCAAACCAATTTTATTGTTTTTTGTGTTGTAAAAGGGTGCATATTGATCAAAACCGAGCGAATTTCCACCTTTGTCAATCTGTTGCAAGACTTCTTCCCCATCTTCAAAATCGCTTAGCTTTCCAAATGCTTTTGCATTTTGCACAATGCTTCGTGGGTACAATTCATTATTAACGGGCTTTTCGTATTCGTCGATGAGTAACTTCCCCAAATTAATCTGAAAACGCAATTTGCTAAAGATATCCGTTTCGTCGATAAACTTTAATGCAAAATAAGAGAAGCGGTTGCTGTGTCTTATTTTTCGTGTAAGTGCCTCAATATACTTGTCGTAATCTTCAATAGCAAGCTTGTCATTCGTGCTGTTATCCAACAAGTTTTCAATTTTCAGACTATCCAGATCGGGTTTAAATGCTTTCCTTTCCTCATCGGTAATTACGCTGTACAGTTCTTTGGGACATCGGTTCAGGGTATTGATTATATCCAGTGTGAGTGCCTGCTTTTTATCTTCGCTTACAAACCGATTGTGCGGCAGTTTGGCACAAAAGGCCATTAATACCTCTCGTGTGGCAATAAAACTATTGAACTGTGTTCCTTTTAATCCTTTAATTTTCCCAATAAACTGAAACGCATGTTCCCGCTCTAAAAACATCGAAATTAAAAAGACAAAACCATCAGTTGTTATTGTGTTATCCTGATTTACAAGTACACGTTCTTTTACAGGTTCAAAATCTTCATCGTTTAAAACGCCATTGAACCTCTCCTTTGTATATTCAACAGCCCGTGCAAAATTAAGCCTAAGTAATTCGGCAGCTTCTTTCGAAATTGTCGTTTTTCTTTTGTTCCCTTTTGCTACGGAATAGTAATGAGAGTAATCGTTTCTGAACTCTTGAATTTCGCTGAACAAACATCGTAAAGAAGCTGTCATTGCCGCAAAATCTTTTCCTGTATTCCTATTATTCGGGTCGCCGGTTCTTTCCGATTTTGGAAGTTTCTCAAAGTCGAAAACTTTTATAATTGGGAAAAACTTAACTGCAATAGAATGAGCCAAATTCCAGTTAAGATGCTTTCTGTTGTTGCTGCATAAAAAACTGTCCAATATTTTTTCTTCATCAGAAAGAGTTGATATTTTAATTTTATGGGCAACAGAATTGCTGATACAAAAGATATTTAACCTCGCCATATTCAGATAGCCTCCAAAATACTGCGGATCGTTTTCTATTGTTTTGTAAACATGCAAGCCCTTATGCTCTGTTGTTTCGATTGTTTCCATTGTGCTAAATTTGTTGTAGATGAGTAAAATAAGCCCAATACATTTTCATGACCATTCGTTTGCGGTACCATTGGGCAAGCCGTGCCGAAACAAAAAGAATAAAGAATAATAATATATTAAGCCAAAGTGCGGTAAATATATCTGGTTTGTTTAAATGGAGAGAAGTAATAAAATGCAGGGCAAACAAAAATACCTCCAACAAAAGAAGCAGGATGCAGGCCAGAGCTGTTTGCCGAAAGAAAAAATAAAAGCTTTGAAAGGTTTTAGGGTGTTCTATTTTGCCGTGATGCTCCAATTCGTAATACATGCGGTCGTAAAACTCATCCTGCAAAACATCCGTTTCTTTCTGCTGGTCGGCTGTAAGATTATCGAAACCGGTTTTATTCAAAAAGATGTTTTTTCCGTACCATTCTTTTGCTTTCTTATTTAAAGTTTCATTCATCAATTGGTGAAGAAACTTCATTTTTAAATAAAGAACAGCAACAGGTTTGTACATTCCCAAAAGCCGGTTGTACCATTTCTGCTGTACTAAATAGAAATTTACAGCGTAAAGCGTGGCTCCAATGATAAGTGCAAAACACAATGTGATACCAATGTTTACCTGCCAATTAAGCGCTCCGAATAATGCAGGTATAAATCCATAAAGATTACTGATGATATTACAAAAAAACAAAAAGAGTACTCCGGGCAGCAACAGCCCCAGCAAATCGTAAAGTGAAAACTTTCCCATCCTATTTATTGTTTGATTTAACTTCGGCTTTCTGCGGAATATTTATTCTACAGCAAAACCAATTGCGAATCCGAATCTACAAAACAATAATTAGTTAACAAAATAAACAATAGCGAATAAAAAAGAAATTGCTAAAACTCTGAGGTCTTTGGCGCTGTCAGGAGTTAGCAATTGGTGGATGTAAAGTTGGGATTGCAGTTCGGCTTTAGCCAACTGGATTTAAAATATTCCAATCTTTTGCTTTAGCATCATTTTTACTCCTTCCGCGAATAAAAAAGAAATTGCTAAAACTCTGACAGGTCTTCGACGCTGTCAGGAGTTAGCAATTGGTGGATGTAAAGTTGGGATTGCAGTTTGGCTTTAGCCAACTGGATTTAAAATATTCTAATCTTTTGCTTTAGCATCATTTTTACTCCTTCCGCGAATAAAAAAGAAATTGCTAAAACTCTGAGGTCTTTGGCGCTGGCAGGAGTTAGCAATTGGTGGATGTAAAGTTGGGATTGCAGTTCGGCTTTAGCCAACTGGATTTAAAATATTCTAATCTTTTACTTTAGCATCATTTTTACTCCTTCCGCGAATAAAAAAGAAATTGCTAAAACTCTGAGGTCTTTGGCGCTGTTAGGAGTTAGCAATTGGTGGATGTAAAGTTGGGATTGCAGTTCGGCTTTAGCCAACTGGATTTAAAATATTCTAATCTTTTGCTTTAGCATCATTTTTACTCCTTCCGCGAATAAAAAAGAAATTGCTAAAACTCTGACAGATACTGTGGTAAAATCCAAATTAAATTAATAATTATTTCCTAAATTTATGGTATGAAAGAAAACTTCAAATGATTATTCATTTAAGTTTATCTAGCGGCGGAGTATAGCTCCGCCTTTTTTATGACTCTTTATTACTCTAAGCTTTCACTGTGGATAAATTCCTATCATTATAGTTTATAATATAGGCTTCGTTTTTTTTCCATAGAGTATAGATTAGAATTAATAGCTTTCGCATAACTGCAATTAGACCTTGCTTTTTTACACTTCTACCTTCATTTATGCGATTATAAAATGTTTTTAAGTCTGGATTATAAACAGATGCGGTCATAGCTGGCATATAAAGTGCAGCACGAATTCTAGCATTTCCTTTTTTTGATATTTTCGTTTTTCCTTTAAAGCTCCCTGATTCCTTCTCAATAACATCGAGACCTGCATAGCTAACTAATTGACGAATATTACGAAATAGTAAAAAGCCATTTGTTTCTGCTAAAATCTTGATGACTGTTATAAAACCGAGGCCTTTAACGGAGATTATGTTTTCTAATTTGTCGAATAAAATCTCATCTTCTTTTACAAGGAGTAACATTTCTTGTTTTACAGCTTCTTCTTGTTGTTTATAGAATTCAATTTGTTGTTGTTTTAGTGTAATAACACGTGGATGTACACTGTAAGCTTGTTGTAAGGCATGAAGCTGAGACTGAGCAGTAGAGCAGGCTTCTTTTAAACTCGTGTGTTCTCGTGAGAGATCTCGTATCATTTTAAAAGATTTGCTCGGAGGTGTCCATATATCTGTTCCAGATAGATTTTTTTCAATTCCGAATTCTGCAATCATTTTTGAATCGACTTTATCGGTCTTTGTTTTTAGATTACAACTCTTCGCATAATATTTGATCTTCTGAGCCAATTGAACACTAACCAAACAATCTCGTTCATATAAGAAATAAGCTAAATTTTCATAATAAACACCTGTTGCCTCCATCACAAAGACTAAACTGCATCCAGGTTTAGTATTTCGGTTTATACACCAGGTATAAAACTCTTGCATCCCCGATAAATCATTGGTAAAAGACTTAGTCCCTTTGATGACGATCTTATGGCTATTGCTTAAAGCTTTATAACAGGCATAGAACATGTCTTTCCCTATATCTATTCCAACCACCTGTTTGCTTAATTCTTGAGACTCATTCATAAGTGTTCTGTTTTAATAAGAATTCTTCTCACAGTCTTTCCTCGCAGTTGATACGAAATCTATACATTAAGCATAGTTTCTCAATACTGTTCTGACTCGTAGAAAGAAAACAGAATAGGAGGATTATCTGTCAGTGGACATACATAAGCGTTGTCTAGGTCTAATTCTTACTCCTGATTCTGTTCTTATTTTTATCTCATAAATGTAAAAAAGATATATCTAATCTTTTCATGTCGTAAACATACGAGGTCTTCGGCGCTGTCAGGAGTTAGCAATTGGTGGATGTAAAGTTGGGATTGCAGTTTGGCTTTAGCCAACTGGATTAAAAATATTCCAACTAAATGTGATAAACTCGAATTAAAAGTTTGCCAATACTCCGGGAAGTCTTCGGTGCAGTTTCGTTTTTGCAGGCACAAAAAAGACCGGGCATGATGCCCGGTCTACAATTTTCATTCAGCGCTTCGCTTTTCGCTTAATCCTTATCTACCAATTTCATAGCAGCTTCGGTATAACGCTCTCCCGTATTGGGATATTTCGCAATAATGGCTTCAATTTCGGCCACTTCGTTTGCTGTAAACTCAATATCTGCAGCTTTGGCGTTTAGATCAAGGTATTTGCGCTTTTTTGTTCCCGGAATCGGAATGATGTTATCACCTTTTGCCATCAGCCATGCCAATGCCAGCTGGGCAGTATTGATGCTCTTGCCGTATGCAAATTCATCCAGTGCCTTTATCAGATTCTGATTGTTGATTAAATGTTCTCCCTGAAAGCGGGGTAAGTTCAAACGGATATCGCTTGATGCAATATTATCCACATTAAAATTCTCGGTAAACATTCCTCTTCCCAAAGGTGAATAGGGAACAAATGTAATGCCCATTTCTGTAATTTCGGGCAGTACTTTCTTCTCTACATCTCTTGTTAAAAGTGAGTATTCACTTTGCAATGCCGAAATGGGATGTACTGCGTTCGCTTTTTTGATATTGGTAATGGATGCTTCTGAAAGTCCCAGATAACGCACTTTTCCCTCCTTTACAAGTTCTGCCATTGCTCCTACTGTTTCCTCAATCGGTACGTTCGGATCAACCCGGTGGGCATAATACAAGTCGATGGTTTCGATGCCCAATCGCTGCAGACTTAATTCCACTGCCTTACGCATGTATTTGGGTGAACCGTCAAAACTACTGGCCAGCAAATTTTCCCCGCCATACTTAAACCCAAATTTAGTGGCTATAAATATCTTGTCGCGGTTTGGTTTCAGTACTTTTGAAATCAGTTTTTCATTCGCTCCTCCACCATAAAAATCGGCAGTGTCCCAAAAATTAATTCCCAATTCCAGTGCTTTGTGCAAAGTGGCGATACTTTCCTCATCATTTCTTTCGCCGTAAACATGCGACATCCCCATACAGCCCAATCCTATGGCAGAAAGCTGTTCTTCTGTTTTTCCTAATTTTTTGTATTGCATCTATTTATAATTTTAAGTTTTTATCTGACAGCCTGTCCCGGACTTGTTTCGGGAAAACTTACCCTAGAATCATCTCCCTCTGTGTCACAATTTCACGTCATAAATGTTTCACACCAATTGTTTAAATAATTACACAACAAAATTAATGATCCTGTTTCAATGGAAACAAGAGGAATCAAACCAAAAATTATAAAATTCAAACAATCTGCAATCTCGCTTCCTTTGGTGTTATCCCCGTTGCTTTTTTGAAAAAATTATTGAAATAAGCAGCATATTCAAAGCCCAGACAATAGGCAATTTCGGCAACAGGCCAATCGGTATGAACCAGCAATTCGCTTGCCTCAATAATAATACGGCCTGCAATGTGTTCAGTAGTTGTTTTCCCTGTAACCTCTTTTACTGCTCGGTTAAGATGGTTGGTGTGCACGGAAAGCTGACAGGCATAATCATTCGCCGATTTTAGTTTCAATTGATTCTGCATCGAATCAATAGGAAACTGGCGCTCCAGCAATTCCATAAACAGAGACGTAATACGGGTGGCTGCATTCTGCGTTTGCTCGTAGTTTTTTGCGGGTTCCATCCTAAGTGCGTAATGAACAATCAGATGAAGGTAATTGCGAAGCACATCCTGCTTATGAATGTACGAACCTTCATTTTCCACCATCATTTTCCGATACAAATCAGCAATTTCCTTCACGGCATTTTTATCAGGAAAATAAACCTTATCGTGTCCCAGCTGAAACATTGGAAGATCCGTAAGCAGCTCATCCCTCTGTTTTACAAAGAATTCATTAAAAATACAGAACCATCCTGTCTGCTCTTTGGAAATATTCTGCCAGTTATAGGGAATCAACGGATTCGAAAACAATAAAGCCGGCCTGTCTATGTAAATACTTTTATCTGCATAATCGAGCCTTCCCTCGCCCAATATCAAAGTTATTTTATAGTAATCTCTTCTTGAATAAGTGAGCGGTCCGGTACAGGCCGACCGTTCAAAAACATTAATGTGAGGCTTGCTTAAAACCAGCTCCTGATCGGGCTTGTATTTTATTCTGTTGTAAAATTCGTTTAAATCTTCACTCTTTTTCATGAAGCCAAATTACAAAATTCAAACAAAACAAACGGGCATGAATTTCGCTTTTTATTTTCATCATTTATAAAGGATGTAATCAGGCTTACTGCAAGCCGTCTCCGACTGCAGTTTTAAATCACTAACCGATCGGAGTCAACTGTGGTTTTTAGAGCATTCAGCAGCTTTTCTTTTAGTTCTGATAACTCCTGATCGTTTGGTCTGGTTTCCCCGGCGTTTATTATTTTGCTGTCCATCGCCCAAATCGGTTTCAATGGATTGGGATCGTCTTCGTATCTGGGAATAATATGCCAGTGCAGATGAGAATATGCATTTCCCAACATTTCGTAGTTTATTTTTTTGGGTTGAAAAGCCAGATGAACAGCCTCGGCAACTTCACTCATTTCCTTTAAAAATTTCACCTTAAACTCTTCGTCCAATTGATGCAGCTCAGTTTTGTGTTGTTTACAAAGCAATAAAACGTAGCCCTTAAAGAATTGAAAATCGCCCAAAACAACATAACCCGTTTCCAGTTCTGCCACAAAGTATGGGTTTTCATGATTTAGAATTTTTGAAATTCTTTCACAAACAAGGCATTTATGGTGCATATTTTAAAATTTATGAATGATTAATTTTCGGTTATACCGAAGCAAAAAAGAAGAAGACAGCCGGATTCCCCTGCATTTTTTAACGAAGATAGCTGAAAAGAAACATTTTGCAGGATCAATTTTGATGTTAACCTGATATAGTTCTGCTATTAAAACATTAAGCTCTCCTTAGTCTGCGGGGAGTTAATTTGATAAAAAGCATTCGGTAGTTTGGTTTCTTATTGTTTTGCATCACCATAAAAACAGAAGTCAATATGAGAAGAATGGCCAAAGAACTTTTTACGTCCATTACATCATTAAACACAAACACTCCTACCATAACTCCGGTAAGAGGTTCAAGTGTTGACAGAAGAGACGCATTCCCCGGACCGGTATGTTTCATGCCCATATAGAATAAAACAACCGACAAAAAAGTAGACCAAAAGCTAAGATTTACAATATAAAATATGGACAGAATACCAGGATTTGTGTTGATATTATTTGTGAAGAAGCATTTGCCAAAGAACAAAATTGCAGAGATGCCAAAAATCCAAAAAGCAACGCTGTAAGGCGAAATTTTCCTTAATTCGGGATTGGCCATGCACAAAATGTAGATGGCGTAAAACAAACCCGACACCAAAGCCCATAAAACACCTGTTGCATTAATCGCAGCACCGCCGCCTAAGGATAACAAGGCAATGCCAATAATGGATAAAAAGAGGGCCGTTAATTTTTTCAGTGTAAATTTCTCTTTGTAGATGATGCCTGCAAAAACAATGGTGATAATGGGGTACACAAAATGAAGTGTGCTTGCCAATCCCGACGAAATATACTGATAGGATAAAAAAAGTGTGTAGGTAGTCATCATGGTTCCTACAACTGCGAGAATCAGCAGCAGAAAAAATTGTTTTTTATTGATTCGGATATTAATCTTTTTGTAGATACAAAACAAACCAATCAGCACAAATGCAAAACTGAATCTGTACAACAGCAGGTTACTCACATCAAAACCTTCGGCATAGGTTTTAATGGCAAAAAAAGGCAGCAGTCCAAAAAATACTGCTGATAAAAGTACCATAATGGTTCCTTTTGTCTGTGTTCCAATCATTGCTCTCAATTCAATTTACTCTGCTGCAATGATAATAAATCCTTTGATACAAAATGTGAGACGCAACTCTTATTTTTCAAGCCGGTTGCATTTAATTATGCAAAGCTTTCTCTTCCGGCATTCCTCTTCCACTGATCCTTAATTTACAGATGTAGAATTCACGGTTTATGGAATGGCCGTATTCAATCCGCAAAAAAAAGAGGATGTCCGAAAAGTTGAGTTTTATTGTCATTCTGAACTTGCCGAAGAATCTTTATGTTTGAATAACAAATGTTTTAAGCTCGATCAATATGAGGTTTTCAAGTGAAACTTAGCATTTCGGACGCCCCCTTAAATTTTGATGTAACTGCATTTGCATCAACGGTTGGGATGAAGCAATTCCATGGCAAATTCCGGTTTCTGTCCTTCAATCAGCTCACTTACAATTTTTCCTGTTACGGGTGCAAGACTCATCCCCATCATGGCATGTCCGGCCGCAACAATCAGGTTTTGAATGTTGCGTGGCCTCCCAATGTATGGCAAGCCATCATAACTTACCGGTCGTAATCCCTCCCAAATATTCAATTCTTCGATGCCGGGCTGTTCGAAAGATTGTATTGCCCCGGCAGTGCGGTTTAACATGGCCTGTACGCGCTTGTGCCTGACCTGTCCGGGCTTGCCGTTAAATTCCATACCGCTCCCCAAACGAATGCCTCCGTTCATAGGAGTAACAGCAATTTTTGCTTCGCTAAGTATCAATGGTGTATTCAAATTCCATTTCGGAGTGGGCACATCCATACTGTATCCTTTTCCGGCAATCAAAGGCAGATTTACACCAATCATTTTTGCCAGGGCTGATGAAAAAACACCTGCTGCCAGAACAATCTCATCGGCTGTAAACATGGCTTCCCGGGTATGTACTCCTGTTATCTTTCCCTTAAAAAGATCGAATTTACACACTTTCGAATTGTGATGAAACACCACCCCCTGCTTAAGCAGGTATGTCTTTAGCCACAGCATGTATTTTTGCGGATTCAGGTGTCCGTCACTTTCGTACAAAACGGCTCCCTCTGCATTAAACTGAACATCCGGCTCCATTTTCCTCAGTGCCGAATCATCTATTTCCCGGGTTAAAATTCCCAAACGATTCGCAATACGTGCCAGTTCCAATTCTTCTTCCAATCCTTTTTGAGTGCTTGCCATCATCAGCAATCCTTTTTTTTCGAATCCGACATCTACGGCCTGCTCTTCTACAATATCAGCGTAAAGCTGTCTGCTTTCGACATTCAACTGCAATAGTGCAGGCATCACTCTGTTTACATGACCAGAATTGGCACTGGCCATAAACTTCAAAAACCAAGGGGTGTTTTTCACATTAGCCAAAAGGGGAAGATGCACGGGACTTTTCGTATCGAAAAGCATGGTAAATCCTGATTTTAGCATTGCCGGCGACGCTATGGGAATAAAATGACTTGGCACAATCAAACCACAATTTCCATAGGAGCATCCCGAATGATCGTTCTCAGCAACAGCATCAATTACTTCAACTTCATGACCATTTCGAATCAGATAATACGCACAGTGCAAGCCAATAGTACCCGCACCGACAATAAGTATTTTTTTTGCCATTCTTTCGTTTTACAATTTTCCACCAACTCTAAATCCGTGTGCATAAGGATCTTCGTCGTCGATTATAATAGTATTGTATCCGGTAACCATTGCCCATCCTTCAATTGCCGGAACTATTGCATCATATTCTCCTATTTTCAGATGCTCTTCTACCGTTCCCACAAATTGACTTCCAATAATACTTTCGTGCAGAAACTTTGAGCCAAGCTCCAGCTTTCCTTTGGAAAACCACTGCGCCATACGAGCAGACGTTCCTGTTCCGCAAGGACAGCGATCAATGGCCCGTTCGCCGTAAAAAACAGCATTACGGGCATCGGCCTCAGGCGAAATGGTATTGCCTGTCCACAAAACATGGCTAAGTCCTGAAATTTTTTCGTTCTCCGGATGTACAAAACTGTACTTTTCATTCAAAGCCGTTCTGATTGCTCCGCTGTAACTGATCAGCTCATCAGCGGTAAAATGATGCAGACCAGAAAAATTAGCCTGCTCGTCGACAATGGCATAAAAGTTACCGCCATACGCAACATCCACAGTTAATTCGCCCAAATTCGGGCTGTCAACCTTCAAATCTGTTTTATACAAAAAAGATGGAACGTTGATAATCTTTACTGAAGTTACTTTGCCTTTGTCGTTTTGAACGTAATGTGCCGCAACAAGACCTGCCGGAGTTTCCAACATCAATTTTCCGGGAGTTTTAGGCAATACCAATCCCTCCTCAATCGCAATGGTTACCGTGCCAATAGTGCCGTGCCCGCACATGGGAAGACAACCACTTGTTTCAATAAAAAGGATTCCTGCATCGTTTTGCGGATTTTCGGGAGGGAAAATAAAGCTTCCTGACATCTGCTCATGTCCACGAGGTTCAAACATCAATCCATGTCTGATCCAATCGTATTCACGCAAAAAATGTTCACGCTTTTCGGAAATCGTTTTGCCTTGCAATTGCGGAACACCTCCTGCTACAACCCGAACCGGATTTCCACAGGTATGTCCATCTATACAAAAGAATGTTTTCTTTGCCATACTTATTTCTTATTTTATTGGATCTTTTGTCCATTGATTATCAACCAATCGCCAAATGCCTAATGGATTGGTATTTTTTAATTCTTCAGGAAGAAGATGCTGCGGAAAATCCTGATAACTAACAGGACGCACAAATCTTAAAATGGCAGAAACGCCAACCGAAGTAAAACGGGAATCAGTAGAAGCCGGATAAGGCCCGCCATGCTGCATGGCTGAGCAAACTTCGACACCTGTAGGAACTCCATTCAACAACAAACGCCCGCATTTCTCAACCAAAGATGAAATCAAACCGGAATAATTATCCAGTTCGTCTTCATACGACCATAGGGTTGTTGTCAATTGCCCTTTTAAAGCTTCTATAACATCGATAATTTGTTCTGCCGATTCACAAACCACAAGCAAACTAAAAGGACCAAAAACCTCTTCGTGCATAGATGGTTTTGCGATAAAATCGGTGGCTTTCACCAATCCTAAAACGGGAACTGCTTTTTCCGGACCTGTTGTGCTCCCGCTCTTTCCAAGCACTTTAATCTCGGAGTGTGAAAGTATTTTATCGGTTCCCAACTGATAGTTGCGCAGGATTGATTCGCTGTACATTTCAGCACCCTCCGTATTTTTTACTTCGTGAACCAAATTCTCAATAAAATCATCAAATCCATCTGATTTTGTTGTTATCAGCAAACCTGGATTCGTACAAAACTGACCAGCTCCCATATTTACAGACGCTACCAATTTTGATGCAATGGAAGCATGATCATTTTTCAATGCATTTGGCAAAACAACAACAGGATTTACACTCCCCATCTCTGCGAACACAGGAATAGGCTCAGGTCTGCCGGCAGCCAAATTATACAAAGCACGGCCACCACGTTCTGAACCTGTAAAACCAACCGCTTTTGTTAAAGGGTTCTTCACCAGTAATTCACCCGACTCGTATCCCGAATCTTCAATAAAACCAAATACTCCTTCCGGTAAACCGGATTTTTTCACCGCTTGTTTTATCGCGTTTGCAATAAGGGCTCCGGTTTTAGGATGCGCAGGATGGCCTTTAACCACCACAGAATTTCCACCTGCCAAAGCCGAAGCGGTATCGCCGCCGGCCACCGAAAAAGCAAGTGGAAAATTTCCTGCACCAAATACAACCACAGGGCCAATCGGCACATGCAATTTGCGCAAATCCGGCTTAGGAAGAGGAGATCTTTCAACATCTCCTGCATCAATAACTGCATTTAGCCACGAACCTTCATCGAGCAAATCGGCAAACTTATCAATTTGCCCAACAGTCCTGTCCCGCTCACCTCTCACACGTCCTTCCGGCAAATTTGTTTCTTCCATCACCGTATGTATCAGGTCATCGCCAATGGCATAAATTTCCTTTCCGATAAGACGTAAAAACTTTGCCCGCTCCCGCCCCGAAAGCTTTTTATAAACTTTGAAAGCTCTGCCTGCAGCCTCCATTGTATTGCTGATATTCGTTTGTAATCTGCTCATTTCTATTGTGATTAACAGGTTGATAAATCAGGACGGTTTTTTAATGCAATTTCAATGGTTTCAATTGCTTTTTGCCGTTCCGTTCCGGAAAGAATTTTTCGAGGTGAGCGCACATGTTCGGTTCCAATACCTGCATAAACCTCTGCCAGTTTTATGTACTGTACCAGTTTCGGATCAATGTCCATCTCCAACAATGGCATAAACCACCGGTACAATTTCACAGCTTCGTCAACTTTACCTGCTTTAGCCAAATCGAAAAGCACAACTGTTTCTTTAGGGAATGCACTCACCAAACCTGCAACCAGACCATCTGCTCCCAACAACAAGGCTTCTAAACAAATGGTATCAACTCCACCCAATATTTTAAAACGATCGCCAAAAGCGTTTCGCAAGCGGGTAATATTCGTTAAATCGCGTGTAGATTCTTTTACAGCTTCAATATTAGACACATCCAGAAGAGCCTCGAACATTGGAATCGTAATTTCAATTTTATAATCAACCGGATTGTTGTAAAGGATGATGGGCAATGTGGTAGCATTGGCAACTTCTTTAAAATAAGCCACCGTTTCATCAGAATCGGCTTTATACAAAAGCGGAGGAAGCAGCATAAATCCGTCGGCTCCATTCGCTTCAGCTAATTTTACTGCTTCAACAGCACGCTCGGTACTTGATTCTGCAATGTTCATCAACACCGGAACCTTATTGCGGTAAGGCTGTAAAACCTCCACTAATTTTAGCTTTTCATCTACACTTAGTGTGCTCGATTCACCAAGCGATCCTCCGATAATTATTCCTGAAACACCAGATTCAATCTGAAAATCAATATTTTTTAAAAAAGCAGGAATGTCTAATTCCCCATTCGCTTTAAACTTTGTTGTAACAGCAGGATAAACACCTGTCCAGGTAGGTCTCATATTTTATAATTTTATAAATGAATTAATAACAATTCAAAAATAAAAGACTTAAAGGTGTTTTATTTCGCTTATTTTATCAGAAGCTTGAACAATATTACCCACTATTATTATATTTGGATAAAATTCCGATATTATGATGCCATAAAACGAAACCTGTTTAATTATTCCGGTTCATGTTCTGATCTTCGACATGCAGACAAGAGGATCGTTACATTCATTTGCCAATACAAATCCTTACATACAATTATATGAAAGCAATTCGATTTGTCATTCCGAAAACCAGCGGTAACTCCTTTCGGCTTCAGTTGGATCAAAGTAAAAAATTTTACGATTCGATACATTATCATCCCGAACATCAGCTTACCACAATAATAGAAGGCGAAGGAACATGCTTTATTGGAAATCATGTGGAACGCTTCTCGCCAGGAAGTGTTTATCTAATCGGAAAAAATGTTCCGCATGTATTTAAATCGGATCAAGCTTACTATGAGTCTGATAACCAATTAACTTCCTTTGGTATTTCGATCTTCTTTAAAGAAGAAACCTTTGGCAGTCAATTCTTTGAAATTCCCGAAATGGCACACATCAAACGCCTGCTTAATCTGGCTCTTAAAGGATTAAAACTGAAAGGAAAAGAAAGAGTGGGAATTTCTGAAAGTATAATAAAAACACAAAGGCTGGAAGGATTTGAAAGATTCCAGCATTTGCTAAATATCCTTAACCTTTTTGCGGTATCTGAAAGTCTGCATTCGCTTTCTACAGTGAGTTATAATGCACCCATTAAAGATTCCGATAATGAACGGATTAATGTAGTATTTCACTATTTGTCGACCCATTTTCAGAAGGATATTAGCCTGGAAGAAATAGCCTCCGTTGCCAATATGACACCCAATGCATTTTGCCGCTATTTTAAACAAAGAACACGAAAACCATTTTCCTCTTTTTTAAACGAGATGCGTATTGAATATGCCGGTAAACTGATTGCCGGCACCAAGCAAAATTTTGGAAACATTGCATTTGAAAGCGGCTACAACAGTATTTCCTATTTCAACCGTCAGTTTAAACGCATAACAGGCTGTACTCCTATAGAGTATCGCAATAAATTTGGGAAGTAGAAAATTTGATTGGCGACTTAAGTGCTGTAATAATCACCAAAACCCCCTTCCTTTCCGCTTTTAGAAAATGAAGGAGGTTTTAATTTTTCATGAATCAAAAAACTTACCTGCCAGTGCTGTTACAAATTGAAAGCTTCTTTAAGGAACATTCTTAAATCCGTTTGTTCCCGTCCCAAAATACTCTCTAAAGTACCGTCAGCCATATTAAAATCATTATTCTTAATTCCCTTGGCAAACAAAACGGACATTAATACAATTTCTTCGGGCAAACCAAATTGCTTCAACATATCTTCAAATGCATCATCTTCCGGACTGGTGTAATTTACTTTTTTACCTGACAATGAGGTAAGTTCAGCAGCAATATCTGCAAATGAATAGGTTTTTGATGCCGTTAAGTGATAGGTTTTGTTTTCGTGTCCTTCACTTGCCAAAATAATTGCAATAGCTTCTCCCAGATCTTTTCTGACGGCAAAAGGCACTTTACCCTCACCTGCAGGAAAGAAAATACCTGTTTTCAAAACATCTTCACCTACAAACATTGGAATCACCTCTGCATACAAACTATTTTGCAAAAAAGTGAATGAAAGCCCGCTTTCTTTTATGTAATCTTCTGTTTGAAAATGATCCTGAAGCAATGGTTGTAAAGGAGATACAGAAATATCTTTCAATGTAACACCTGTATATAAGATCTGTTTCACTCCTGCTTGTTTAGCAGCATCAACCACATTTTTATGCTGACCGATTCTATCATTAAAATCACTTGATGAGATTAGTAAAACTTTATCTATACCCTTCATCGCATTATTTAATGAATGAATATCCTGGTAACTTCCGATATTAACAGTTACACCTTTTGCTTTTAAAGCCTGTGCTTTGGCTTCATCCCGAACTAAAATTGAAATTTGACCAGCGGAAACTTTTTTAAGTAGATTTTCAACTACAATATTTCCCAAATTTCCTGTTGCTCCGGTTACTAAAATTTTTTCCATCTTATATTTTATTTAAACTTACGATATAAAAGTTTTATACTTACTTTTGTATAGCAAAGATATATTAGTTTGTAAAAACGACCAATAAGGTACATCCTTGTTCTAAACTAACTTCAAGGTAACTATTGTTGATAATCAAAGATCTATGATGGAAAAAAAAATAAAAAAAAGTGAATGGGATATTACAAATTGTCCTGTAAGAACGGTTTTAGATCGCTTTGGTGATAAATGGTCTATTCTTGTATTGTTGGTTTTAGGCGAAAAGCAGAAGCTGCGTTTCAATGAAATCAATAAAGAAGTTGGTTCGGATATATCCCAAAAAATGCTGACTGTTACATTAAGAAAACTGGAGGCTGACGGATTTATTTTTCGAACTATTTATCCGGAAATTCCTCCTAAAGTTGAGTACGAAATTACAGACTTAGGTAAATCACTCGTTCCCCATGTGGATAATTTAACGAAATGGGCGGTTTCCAATATGCCGGCAATCAAAAGATCCAGAGAAAGATTTAAAAAGTAAGCAGATATCCGTTATGAATACACTGCCATTTGCCATACAGTGTATTCTCAATTAAAATCTGAAAATTACAAACCGATAAGAGCAGAAGTACTAATTATTTCATGATGCCTCTTTGGTTGAGCGCTCTTTGATAGCGACTTGCATTTTGGTTGTGTTCGCGCAAGGATTTGGCAAATATGTGATATCCATTAAATTCGGGACTGGCACAAAAGTAGTAGTATTTGTGTTTTTCGTAGTTTAGAACGGCTTCGATACCGGAAATAGATGGCTGACGAATTGGTCCCGGAGGTAATCCGCGGTATTTATAGGTGTTGTATGGAGAATCGATTGTTTTGTGTTTGTTAAGAACCCTGCGTATGGTGAAATCGCCCAAAGCAAATTTTAAGGTTGGATCGGCATCCAATTTAATTTTACGGTTTAAGCGATTCATGTAAACACCTGCAACACGCTTCTTTTCATCTTTTTTAACGGTTTCCTCATCGACAATTGATGCCAGGGTGCTCACCTGAACAGGTGAAAGACCAATATTTTTAGCTTTTTGCAAGCGCTCAGCATTCCAAAACTTAACATACTCTGTATGCATTCTCTCAATAAAATTTTCTGCATCTAAATTCCAGTAAACCTGATAGGTGTTGGGAATAAACATTCCTATAATGGTATGAGGTGCAAATCCGTATTTCTGCAATTTAGATTCGTCTTTTAACAACGATAGGATGCTAATTGAATCGGCCTCGATTTGAGCTGCTATTTTGCCCGAAAAATCTTCTAAAGTGCGGGTATTATTAAAAGTAAGATTGAGTGGCGTTTGAATGCCTGAGCGCAATAAATTTATTAATTCATTATTGCTCATGCCATTTTTAATTTCGTAACGCCCCGGGTGAATGTGATTTGCAAAATTCTTCTTCTGCATTACCCACTGAAAGGAAGAGCTGTTTTTAAGACAGCCTTTTTCATTTAAAATCCGCAAAACATCTGCCTGATTTGAATTGGTGGGTATGTACAACAAGCTGGTTTCTTCTTCGCCTAAATCAATATTCTTTGAAAAAATATCCTGATAATATTTAAAAAGTACCGATCCTGTTACAACTAATACAAGCATTACAGCAAACACTACAAACTTCCACTTTTTTGAACGGTTGTCTTTCAGACGAAACAAATTGATCATTAGTTTGAATTAAAAATAAATACAGGACTACTCTGCAAAAATAGAGAAATAATATTTCCTTGATAAACAGACTTCCAAAAATAGAAGAATTTGTGATCATTTAAACGTTTACTAATCGTGAATTAGTACTCCGGCATCGCAATTTAAGAATTCAACAGTTTCCTTGTCTGTAAAAATCAAAAAATCTACCTTTGAATGAATCACAAAAAAAACGATACACACATGAACATTTCATCGAATTTTGATGGCGGTAAAATTGAAGTTATTGATGCAGCCAATCCTCAAAACATACAGCTAAGCATCCCCAACGACACGAATTCTGATTTTTTTCAATGGTTCCATTTCAGATTGATGGGCGCAATGGAAGAATCTGTTAAAATGCGGATTACAAATGCCGGTAAAGCATCTTATCCGGAAGGATATGAAGGCTACCAAACTGTGGCATCCTACGATCGTGAAAATTGGTTTCGGGTTCCATCGAATTACGATGGCAAAGAGTTGATTATTGAGCATACGCCACTTTATAACTCGGTTTACTACGCTTACTTTGCTCCTTACACCTACTATCAGCATTTAAATTTAATTCATCAGGCACAAATGTCGCCGGAGTGTGAATTGGTTTCGATTGGAAAAACGGTGGAAGGAAAAGACATTGATATGCTAATTGTTGGTGAAGCCGACGAAGCGAAAAAAAGCATTTGGGTAATTGCCCGTCAGCATCCCGGCGAGCCCATGGCCGAATGGTTTATGCAGGGTTTAATTGACCGCCTTTTGGATCAGGATGATCCGGTTTCGAGAAGTTTGCTAAATAAAGCTGTTTTTTATTTGGTGCCTAACATGAATATTGATGGCAGTATTGCGGGCAATTTACGGGTAAACACAAAAGGATTTAACTACAACCGCGAATGGGCTGAACCTTCGATTGAAAACAGTCCTGAAGTTTTCCATGTACGTAATTTAATGGACAAGTATGGCTGTGACTTAAATCTGGATATCCACGGAGATGAAACTTTGCCTTATAATTTTATATCGGGCATTGAAGGCATCCCTTCTTTCGATGAAAGATTGAAAAAATTAACGGAAAAATTTATTGACTCATGGATTGCTTCATGTCCTGATTTTCAGGATACTCACGGCTATCCGAAGAACGAACCTGGAACAGGAAATTTAGCAATTTGCTCGAAACACATTGGAGAAAGATATAAATGTTTATCTTTGACAATTGAAATGCCATTCAAGGACAATAATGATTTACCAGACCCTGAATTTGGTTGGTCTCCCGAAAGGAGTATTTTATTGGGAGAATCTGTTCTTCAGCCAATCTATCAAGTGGTGAATCACCTAAGATAATTAAAAGCATATACTACTAAGTATATTACTCGAAAGGCCCATGCTCAAGCTTCCGTGAGTGTGGGTCTTTTTTGTGGGGTAATTTTTAAAGTGTTATTCCCAAACCTTAACAGGGAAAAGCAGTTTCCCAATGCCCCAAAGTGAATTCCCGATGCTAAAAAGCGACTCTTTGTCAGAGAAAGTAAATTCCGGATACCCCAAAGTGAATTCCCGAGACCGAAAAGTGACTCTTTGTCAGAGAAAGTAAATTCCAGATGCCTAAAAGTAGAATCCCAGCACTTTAAAGTGAATTCCAAATGCCTGAAAGTGGAAAATCGGGGGATTGTCTGGTAGTGTCTCTATTTTTGTGTATTTATCTTTGTTTAATTTTACTGTGCCCACATCTCGGGAAAGTAAAATAAGGGCGACCGACATTCTAATGATTAATTTGTATTCGTTTCTTTTTTATTGCTATTTCGACAAAGCTATTGAAGTTCCACCTTCATTTTTTGTATTGATTCTTCCTTCATCAATACAGAACAAAAAATGTTCATTCTTCCTTCAAAACAATTCCATAATGTGTTCAAATAAAAAAATGCATTTACTCCCTAAGCAATCAAATAATGGCATCGAAATTGCGTTTGCCATTCTATCTGATTACTTTAAAACAAAAAATAAACGGACATATGGCGATTCCTTTTAGATATCAGTTCCTACTTGTACTATTTTTCACCTTGCTTCATTTTGAAAGTTTCTCTCAAACCAAAGTCGATGAAATCATTTCGAAATACCCGGCGAATTTTAGCTCTTATGAAGAATTAGCTGATAAAATAAAAACTGATTTCAATACGGATGAAGATAGAACCCGAGCTGCCTTTGCATGGATTGCCATGAATGTTGAATACAAAACAAAAGGAGTAAACAAGATTCAGAAAATCCGCTTTTCGTATACTTCAGACGAAGATTTGCAGACACAAAAAGATCAGTTCAGAAGAGAGCTTGCGCAGAAAACAATGAAGAGCCACAAAGCTTTATGCGAAGGCTATGCAACTCTTTATCAGGAAATATGCAGCTTGCTAAACATTGAATGTGTAATAATACCGGGCGTGGCAAAACGATTTGTTTCGGAGATAGGAAACAACAAGCTGCCTTCGAACCATGCATGGAATGCTGTAAAAATTAATGGGAAATGGAAGCTTGCAGATATTACCTGGGCGGCTGGTTCTGTTGACTACGCCAAAATGGAATTCCTGAAAGAATATACTCCTGCTTATTTCGATAGCGATCCAAAGGAATTTGCCATGAAACATTACCCTGATAATCAGGAATGGTTGCTGCTAAATAAAGAATTTACCCGGGAAGAATTTGCACTTCAGCCTGCCATTTTTAATGAATTCATTGGCAAAGGCTACCAAATAATCAGTCCGGAAAATGGATTAATATCAATCCGAAAAGGAAATGAGATTGCCTTTTCAATTGCAAATGTTCCAAGCAGCATTCCGATTGCTTATCATTTTAAAAGTGAAAAATTTGGACAACTCGTAAAACCTATTCTAAAAAAGAACATCGTTAACTTCTCAGTACCAACAAACAGGAAAGGCAATGATGAGTTGATCATTTATTTCGAAAACCAGCCGGTTCTGGGGTACAAAATTACCGTAAAGTAGTTGGGTGACACTGTCAGATATAAAATACTCTGACAGGTCTGCTTTAAACTTGATCCTTTCCCCTTTTTACTTGGTCACCTGACTCAATTCTCGTCTCTGAAAAACAGTTTGTAGTAACTTAAATCAAGGGCGGCATCATATCCTTTTTCAATGAATTTTCGCTGTCCGTGAATGTAAACATGAAAGTTTTTATCCAATTTTAAAATGTGTTTAAAGTGCTTTTGCTCTCCTTTTACAGCATCGTTATTAATTGTGAATTCTGGTGTAACTGTTGTTCCCTGTTCATTTTGATAATAGGTTTTGTACTCATCAAATGCAGTGGCCACCTCAGGTTGTTCAATCACTTCCTTTTTAAATAATTCCTCGTTGAACAGCTTTTTATCTTTAAAAAAATTGATTGACTTGTTCATTAAATCAATCTGATCTGCTTTGGCAACCTCATTCTCGTCGTTGTACACATCACCAATAAAACCTTTACACATATCCAAATAATTTTGGGTATGATAGAAATTATCTTCGCGAAGTTTCAAATTTAAAAAGTCCTCTTTCCAGTACAAAGCCTCTTTGTTCGAATTGGTTTTATCAACAATACAAACTTTGAATCCTTTTTCCTTTTCGGAGTTGAAAATCAGGCAGCCTTTGTCCAATTTCTTGATATTGATTCCGTTTTCACATCCCAACTCAAAATTATCCTGCTTTTGGTACACCTTTAAAAAAGTGTCTTTATTTTCTGATTTAAAAATACCCAACGCATCGCAAACTTCTCCATCAACCACGCAATTCGAAAAGCCCACCAAATAAAATTCGCCACCCTTTATATTCGGATGATTCGATTTTTCGTACAGATGAACTGCAATATTGGTTGACTGATCGTAAAAGGAAACATTCTCCTCAAAATACTCCGAGGCATAACAATACACCTCATTCATATTTAAATCGGTATCATGCTGGAAATTATAGAATTCCTCCTTATTAAAGGCTGTTAAAAAATACTTTAGCAGGATATCCTTAACATCATCATCTTCCAATTGAATTTCCGATTTAGAAAGTTTCAAATCTTCATCGTGATGTTTATTTCCTACATTATGAACCACAATACGGTCCAGATTTATATCTTCAAAGTTGAACATGTTTTTCCTTTTTTTAATCCGGCGATAAAGATACAGACTTTCAGTAAATAATTTTTTCCTTTTAACTTATCATTTACAATTCAATAGATCGTTAGATTTTAGATGTGAGATATTAGACTGATTTACACTACACTTATTTTCAAATCTTTACATTGAATCAAGCATAATGCAGACAATCTTAACAATCAGATACTTACAAAAAAAACGAACTGTTAATTTCAAGCATTCCTTAAAAAAAAAGAGGATGAACCGTGATGATTCAGCCTCTTTTTAAACTATCCTATCCTGAAATAAAACTATTTCTTTCTTTTCTTTTGTTTCCAATACAGAACAAATCCCATTATCAAAATCCATAAAATACTAATCCCGGAAAGAGGAATAAAAAGGATGTAAAACTTTCCGAAAATGTACCGGTAAATTCTTCCGGTATGAATTTCCAGACACAAATTCCAAAGCGACATGGGTGATTGCTGAATATTCTCAGGCATTGAGGTAAAACCGGATTGATCACTTAAATTTCCTGAGCCCAAATTGTAATCAAACAAAATTTCTTTTCCCTCTGAATCTTTCAAATATCCAGCAATTGGGTGGGCAGAAATTGGCGGCCCCATCGTTTTCAAAGGAACATATGGTTTTTTAGTAATATAATCGAAAACTAATCCTTTTTCAGGAATCCAATAAAATAATCCACTAAACGATCCAACCAGATAACTCCCATCATTCACCTTTTCGAACACATTCACTCCCATTACTGAAATGGGAGGCTGTACTGCAAAAACTTTCGGAGCAGAAGTAAAATCATCATCAGAATAATATATACTCTCATTGGTTGCCAATAGAATTCGGTCCAATTCTTTATCGTACATGATCCTGCGCAACTGATCGTACCAAGGATTCGGGTTGTTCAAATGCGTAAGTGGAATTTTAGGAACCCGATTGGAGACTATCGCAATCAACAATGGCGGACGCAAAAACATCCCCGTTAGAGTAGTCAGGACAAGAAAAATTATTAACCAATATCCAAAGTGATTGTGCCATTTCAAATTAAATTTTAGAAATTTAATCTTCCTCTTAGCATCTTTTCCTTTCTGCTTCAACTTCTTTACCCATTTGGGATAGATAAAATACACCAAGCCACTTACACACAGAAGAATGAACACCAAGCCTATAAAATCAACAAACAACTGCCCAATTATTCCAAAAGCCTCACCACTATGAATTTCCCACAATGTTTTAAACAAACTGATCTTATTGTCGTAATTCTGATCTGGAAGCAAATTTACGATCTCAAAACCAATCTCTGTTTTTTTCAACAAGTGAGAACGTGTCAAAACAAATAGTTGATTCTTAATTTCAACCAAATCAACAACTCTCTCCTCAGAAACAGGCAAGTCAATGTTTTCCCAATTTTCACTTTTCGGATTGTAATAAAAAAGTCCAAACAAAGTTCCCGCATACAATTTACCCGAACTGGTTTTAATTACTTTTTCAATTTTCCTGTTGTCGACGCCAGTTGTAAAGCCGGAATTAAAGTCCTGAAATGTTTTGAAATTATCGATAGTTTTCCAGATTCCGATATTACCATAAATTAATGCTGTATCTCCTTGAATTGTTACAGCCGATTTCACTGCAGCCTTATTCCAATTTGAATACTGATACTCACTGCCCAAATATTTTCGATCTACATCAGCAGACGAAAATACTCCCCGGTGATTCATCACAATTCCAGAAATTGCGAATAATAAAATAAAGAAAGTCAATGCCAAAGAAGGCCATTTATGGTACTTCTTTAAGAATTTCATTGTTTTAGCTTTATCCATAACAACATATAACATTACACAAATTGTTCCTAAAATAGCAACAAAATAAAACAAAAAACTGCCTAATGCAGAGTTTAAATCATCTACATTAGGCAGCTAATCACCCTAACAAACTATAATATAACAAACTCCAAAAAACGTTCCATTCACAAATCTCCTCTGTCTTTCTTCACCCACGAAACGCTTTTTTAAACCTCAATTTTATTCTTAATTTAAAAACATTTTCATGTCTTCGTCAACAGTACCAATTCCTGCAATTCCGAAAGTATCAATTAACACTTTAGCAACATTTGGAGAAAGGAAAGCCGGCAATGTTGGTCCAAGGTGAATGTTCTTAACACCTAAAGATAAAAGCGCTAACAATACAATAACTGCCTTCTGCTCATACCATGCAATGTTGTAAGCAATTGGTAATTCATTGATATCATTTAGTTCAAACACTTCTTTCAGCTTTAATGCAATAACTGCTAACGAATATGAATCATTACACTGGCCTGCATCCAATACTCTTGGGATACCTCCAATATCACCAAGCTCAAGCTTGTTGTAACGGTATTTAGCACAACCAGCTGTTAGAATTACTGTATCTTTTGGTAAAGCTGCAGCAAATTCGGTATAGTAATCACGACCTTTCATACGACCATCACAACCTGCCATTACAAAGAACTTACGAATAGCTCCTGATTTTACAGCATCAACAACCTTATCAGCCAATTGCATTACCTGATTGTGAGCAAATCCACCTACGATAGTTCCGTTTTCAATTTCAATAGGAGCAGCACAAGTTTTAGCCAACTCAACTATTTCAGAGAAATCTTTCTTTCCATCTTTACCAGCTGCAATATGCTTAAATCCTGGGAAACCAGAAGCACCTGTAGTATATACTTTATCTTGGTAAGTAGATTTAGCAGTAGGAGGAACAATACAGTTGGTGGTGAACAAGATCGGTCCGTTAAATGTTTCGAACTCTTCATTCTGCTTCCACCATGCATTTCCGTAGTTACCTACAAAGTGCTCATATTTTTTAAATGCCGGATAGTAATTGGCAGGCAACATTTCAGAGTGAGTGTAAACATCAACACCAGTTCCTTCAGTTTGCTTCAACAATTCTTCCATATCCTTCAAATCATGACCGGAAATAAGGATACCTGGCTTGTCGCTTACACCAATATTCACTTTAGTAATTTCAGGATTGCCATAAGCAGTTGTGTTTGCTTCATCAAGAGTGGCCATAGCAGTTACACCATTAGCACCACACTCCATAACCAAAGCAACCAATTGATCAGCGGTCAGTGTATCATCAGTAGTCGCCTGCAAAGCTTTCTGCATAAAAGCATACATTTCCACTTTTTCAAGACCTAAATTGTAAGCATGCTCAACGTAAGCAGCAAAACCTTTCAAACCATACAATAACAATTCTCTTAATGAACGAACGTCTTCGTTTTCAGTAGACAATACTCCAATAACACGTGCTTTTGCATCAAAATCATTCTCTTTATCAGCAAACCATGTTGCGGAATGATGAAGGTTTTCAAAAGTAACACCTGCTGCTTCTGCCTGATTTTTAATTTCTTCACGCAGCTTAAGACCTTCGCGAACAGCCGCTACAAATTTTACTTTATCAAAATTGGCATTAGTAATAGTCATAAACAAACCCGTCATAATGAAGTTGTTCACTTTATCATTCTCAACACCAGCTTCACGGGCTTTGGTACTGAAAACTGAGATTCCTTTCATCACATACATCAGTAAATCCTGAATGTTTGCAACCTCATCGGTTTTTCCACAAACACCTTTAATTGTACATCCGGTTCCTTTTGCTGCCTCTTGGCACTGATAACAAAACATAGCCATAATAATATTTTTTAATGTTATAAATTTGATTATTCAAGTTACAATATTGAGAAGAGACAAACTAAAATAATTTCTGAAATGAAATTTACTTTGCTCTCTCAACACTACAAAGATGTGGCAGTATGGTAACAAAAAGTGTAACGGATGTTACAAACATGTAAATAATTCGGATTTTTTCATCTCTTTATCCCCATTGCTGAATTTGGACAAAAAAAATCCCAACCTAAATCGATTGGGATCCTATATTTAAAATTTATTTTTACATCAAATCTTTGCAATTCCGTTTTAGTTCTTCCTTCAGTTCACACTTACACTCAATGTAACTTGCCAACTGTTTATCGGACAGAACATCTTTCATTTCGACTTCTTTGCGTTTCAAACTATCGCGAACTGCCTGCATACAAGGAAATCCATCCTTCTCCATAGTCAGCTTTTCAATTTCTTTTTCATACTTCAAATTTAAAACCTCAATCTGCGTAATCTGTTCCGCAGACAAATCCAACTTCTTCTCCATCCAGGATGTAATTAGATTTGCTCTTTTTTCAGCCAAAGAATTGTTTTTGGCACTCACAGAAACACTCATCATCACAAATAGTAGAATCAAACTTCCAGCTACAATCTTCATATACTGCTTTTTAATTTTCACTTCAATCAAACAGTTATAATAACGGCTGATTAAATAAAAAGTTGTTAAAACATTGGAAATTTAAATATTTTTAACGAAATATCCAAGCAAGACACAATTTAACAAGCTGTTATTCAGATCATAAAACGGCATCCGAAGAATCTGCAATTAAAGAAAATTCAGTGCAATTAATTAAAAATTATTTAATAATTTAGGCATCCCTTTCTAATCATTTTAATGTAATCTTACACAGGTAAAAATAGGATTGCAACAATAAACTTACGAATAGAAAGACAAAAAACGAAGACCATGAAAAAAATAGATATATTCCCAAGTACTAAAGCATTTATTTTTGATTTAGATGGAACCTTGGCTGACACAATGCCTTTACATTATGAAGCCTGGGTAAAAACAGCCAAAATCATGAACTTGGAATTTAGTGTTGATTTTTTAAAAAGTTGTGCCGGAATGCCTTCTTCTAAAATTATCGATTTACTAAACGAGAAAAACAACCGTACTATTGATCCACAAAAATTCTCTGATATGAAAGAAGAATTTTTCGCGAAGGAGATGCACAAAATCAAAGAAATTACTGCCGTTACCGATTTGGTATACAAATATCATGGTAAAATACCAATGGCAGTAGGAACTGGTGGAAAACGCAACATTGCCTCTGAAACCATGCAGCTTTTAGGTTTAGATAAGTACATTTCTATTCTGGTAAGTGCTGATGATGTAGAAAATCACAAGCCGGAACCGGATACATTTTTAAAATGTGCTGAACTAATGGGAATTTCTCCTGAAAATTGCCAAGTGTTTGAAGATGCAAGCTTAGGCTTTCAGGCCGCTGAAGCTGCAGGCATGAGAGTAACCGATGTCACTCCTTTTTATTAGAATCAATAAAACTATTTCATGTTAAAAAAATTACTGTTTGTTCTTATGGTGGCTCTCATCGCCTTTTCCTGTTCTAAGGAAAAAAAGGAGTATACGATTGCATTTTATAATGTCGAAAATTTATTTGACACTCTTAACGATCCAAACACTCGGGATGACGATTTTACTCCTGAAGGAAAATTAGAATACACTGCCGAACGATATCAGAAAAAATTGGTAAATCTTTCCAGTGTATTATCTTCTATCGATAAAAATAATTTCCCTGCTATTATCGGACTTTGTGAAGTAGAAAACCGATCTGTACTGGAAGCATTAATAAGTCAGGAAAAATTAAAATCTGCTGATTATGGCATCGCCCACACCGAAAGTCCGGATGGAAGAGGAATTGATTGTGCACTTCTGTATCAAAAAAACAAATTCAAATACCTAAGTCATGACATAATTGGAATTCATTTTCCAGATGAACCAAACTACAAAACACGCGATATTCTTCATGTTGAGGGTATTTTAGGTTCTAATGATACCTTACACCTATTTGTTAATCATTGGCCATCAAGAATAGGAGGAACAGAAAAATCGGAGAAAAATCGTGTATTTGTAGCTAAGCAATTAAAAATTGCCGTTGATAAATTGCAGGAAAAAAATCCCAATGCAAAAATCATTATCATGGGAGATTTTAATGATGAACCGAACAACAAATCTGCTGAAGAGATTTTAGCCGCTACCAACAATAAGGACACATCAAATCCAGAAGCTCTTTACAATCTAATGTACGATTTAAAGATAAACGGAAAAGGCACTTACAACTACAAGGGTGATTGGAACATGCTCGACAATCTAATTGTTTCCAACAGCCTTATCAGCAATACAAAAGGACTGCATACAAATCATCAGGCAGGAAAAATCTTTAATGCTGACTGGATTTGCCACAAAACACCAAAAGGTATATTGGTTCCCAACCGCACTTACGCCGGTCCTAAATACTTTGGTGGTTACAGCGATCACTTCCCCGTTTACTTTCAGTTAAACAATTAAAAAAACAATCAAATAAAATAAAACAGCTGATTACCAACAACGTAATCAGCTGTTTTTCTTTCTGAAATGATCTGATAAGCTAGATTTTCCATTTAAAATTATCAAGGTTCATATTGTTTCTATATTTTAGCAATTCAGACATCGAACCAATCAAAAGTGCTGCATGAAATTTAAAATTGAATCAAAATTTAAACCAACAGGAGATCAGCCAAATGCCATTGAAGAATTATGTAAAGGCTTAAACGATGGCGCTCCTCATCAAACTCTGCTTGGGGTTACCGGTTCAGGTAAAACATTTACCATCGCCAATGTAATTGAGCAGGTACAGCGCCCAACCCTGGTTTTAAGTCACAACAAAACTCTTGCCGCTCAGTTATATGGTGAATTCAAAACGTTCTTTCCGAACAATGCTGTTGAGTATTTCGTTTCCTATTACGATTATTATCAGCCGGAAGCATATCTGCCGGTAACAGGCACCTATATAGAGAAAGACTTATCTATTAATGATGAAATTGAAAAGCTGCGTCTAAGCGCTTCCTCTGCCCTTCTGTCCGGAAGAAAGGATGTAATTGTAGTTTCATCCGTTTCCTGCATTTATGGTATTGGAAACCCAGAAGATTTTCATGCTAATGTTACCGAAATTAAAAAAGGACAATTAATTTCCCGCACCAAACTTCTTCACTCCTTTGTCGATGCTTTGTACTCAAGAAATGAAATAGAGTTTGACCGTGGAAATTTTCGGGTGAAAGGAGATACAATTGATATCTATCCGGCTTACGCTGATTTTGCTTATCGCATTATATTCTGGGATGATGAAATTGAAGAAATTTACTCTTTTGACCCAATTAACGGAGCTAAATTAGATCACTATGACAGAATAACGATTTATCCTGCAAATATATTTGTTACCAGTAAAGACAGGGTCCAAAAAGCCATTCATCAAATTCAGGATGATATGGTAGCTCAGGTTGCCTTTTTAAAAGATATAGGAAAACATCTGGAAGCAAAACGTTTGGAAGAAAAAGTCAATTTCGATTTAGAAATGATCCGGGAATTGGGACACTGTTCAGGAATTGAGAATTACTCGCGGTATTTTGACGGAAGAACTGCAGGAACCCGCCCATTCTGCCTTATGGATTATTTCCCTGATGATTTTTTGGTGGTAATTGATGAGAGTCATGTTACCATTCCGCAGATTCGTGCCATGTATGGTGGTGATCACTCCCGAAAAATAAATTTGGTTGAATATGGCTTCCGCTTGCCTTCGGCGCTGGATAACCGCCCATTAAAATTCGAAGAATTCGAACAGATTGCCAAACAAACAATCCACGTAAGTGCGACACCTGCCGATTATGAATTGGAAAAATGCGAAGGCGTTGTTGTGGAGCAGGTGATCAGACCAACCGGATTACTTGATCCGCAAATAGAAGTTCGCCCAAGCCTTAATCAAATCGACAATTTAATTGCCGAAATCGACAAACGCACACAAATTAGTGAACGTGTTTTGGTTACCACACTCACCAAGCGAATGGCAGAAGAGTTATCGGAATATTTCACCAATTTAAATATTCGCTGCCGGTACATTCATTCCGATGTTACTACATTAGATCGGGTGAAAATAATGGAAGATCTAAGAAATGGTGTTTTTGATGTTTTAATTGGTGTAAACTTATTGCGTGAAGGATTAGATCTTCCGGAAGTGTCTCTCGTTGCAATTTTAGATGCTGACAAAGAAGGATTTTTGAGATCCACCAGATCTTTAACGCAGACCTCGGGAAGAGCTGCCCGTAATGTGAATGGCAAAGTGATCATGTATGCCGATAAAATTACCCGGTCAATGCAGGAAACCATCGATGCAACAGATCATAGAAGAGAAAAACAATTGGATTACAATACCAAAAACGGCATTACTCCAACACAAATTACCCGTTCGAAAGCAAGCACGATGAATCATGGAAAAGACAATGAACCTGTTGCTTATTCCGGTCCGGATTCAATTGAAATCGCAGCGGATCCTGTTGTTCAATACATGAGTAAAAGCAGTTTGGAAAAAACCATTGAACAAACCAAAAAAGCAATGCAAAAAGCAGCTAAGGAAATGGACTTTTTACAAGCAGCCCAATATCGCGATGAAATGTATAAGCTTGAAGCGCAGTTAAAAGAAAAGAAATAAAAAAAAGCAGTTTCGAAAGAAACTGCTTTTTACATATCGTAAATGGAATGTTTTATCCCAAATAAGTTTTCAGTAATTTACTTCTGGAAGTATGACGTAAACGACGAATCGCTTTTTCTTTAATCTGACGAACACGCTCACGTGTCAAACCAAATTTTTCACCAATTTCTTCCAAAGTCATTTCCTGAATACCAATACCGAAGAAAAGTTTGATAATGTCACTCTCTCTTTCAGTAAGAGTAGCTAGTGCACGATCAATTTCTTTAGTAAGAGATTCATTCAAAAGATTTCTGTCGGCTATCGGAGAATCATCATTCACCAATACATCCAACAAACTGTTGTCTTCCCCGTCAACAAACGGAGCATCAACAGAAATGTGTCGACCTGAAACACGAAGCGTATCTGCTACTTTATCAGCAGGCAACTCTAACGATTCAGCTAACTCCTCAGGAGATGGCTTTCTCTCGTGCTCTTGTTCAAATTTAGAAAAAGCTTTGTTAATTTTATTCAAAGAACCAACCTGATTCAATGGCAAACGAACAATTCTTGATTGCTCAGCTAAAGCCTGCAGAATAGATTGACGGATCCACCAAACGGCATACGAGATGAATTTAAATCCTCGTGTCTCATCAAACTTTTCAGCTGCTTTAATCAAACCTAAATTACCCTCGTTAATAAGATCCGGTAGGCTTAACCCTTGATTTTGGTATTGTTTCGCAACCGAAACAACAAAACGTAGGTTAGCTCTTGTTAATTTCTCCAAAGCTCGTTGGTCGCCTTTTTTTATTCGCTGCGCCAATTCAACTTCTTCCTCTACCGTAATAAGATCTTCTTTACCAATTTCCTGTAAATACTTATCCAAAGAAGCACTTTCACGGTTGGTAATTGATTTGGTTATCTTTAATTGTCTCATAGTCCCTTTTCATCGAAATATTTTGCAAAATTAGACTTTTAAATACTTAAAGTCAAAATTAATTGCTCTTTTATTCGAATTATTATTATTTTCCCATTTAATTTCCTAATCTTTATCATTTAGAGAAAACGCGTAATACTTAACGCTTCCATCCGGATAAATTCCAGAGATAAACACACCTCCATTTTTTACATCCTGAAGCGCATCTTTAATATCATCTACCTTGAAAATTGGCGTTTCGTTAATTTTATAAATAATAAAACCCTCCTTAATCTCCTCGTCCTTAAACTTCCCATCGCGCAGATTCTTTACCCTCACTCCTCTGTTTATTTGAAGACGATACTTCTCCTGTGTTGATATAGGCTCAAATTCAGCTCCAAGAAAAGCCAGATCTTTAGATTTAATTACGTTGGTATTTCCTAGTCTATTACGTAAGACTACCTCAATTTGTTTCCTTTCCTCATCTCTTTTTATTAAAACCTTAATTTTATCACCTGGGTGGAACTTACTAATCTGCTCTTGAAGTTCAGCACTGGAATTTACAACTTTCCCTTCTATATTCAATATAATATCTCCCTTTTTAATTCCGGCATTCTCGGCAGCTCCATCTTCATTTATACCCGCAACATATACTCCTTCAATTTTATCAATTTTAAATTCATCAGCTAAATTAGCGTCAACTGTTCGAATAGACACTCCAATAAATGCTCTTTGAACCTCTCCGTATTTCTTCAAATCGCCAATTACTTTTTCAACGATAGTAACCGGAATGGCAAAAGAATAACCCGAATATGAACCAGTTCTGGATTCTATTGCAGTATTAATTCCAATTAACCGACCTTTAGTATCAACCAAAGCCCCACCACTGTTCCCTGGGTTAACGGCAGCATCAGTCTGCAAGAATGACTCAATACTCATTCTATTTCCATTTAAACCAAGATTTCTTGCCTTTGCACTAATAATACCAGCCGTTACCGTAGATGTCAGATTAAATGGATTGCCTACTGCAAGAACCCACTCTCCAAGTTTTAGATCATCTGAATTTCCAAAATCCATTTTCGGAAGATCTTTTTCATCTATTTTAATTAAAGCCAAATCTGTATAAGGATCAAAACCAACTAATTTTCCTTCATATTCTCTTTTATCGTAGAGTACAATATTTATTAAATTCGATCCTTGCACTACATGATTATTCGTTACAATATATCCATCATCCGAAATAATTACTCCGGAACCAGATCCTATACTAGCTCTTGGCTGCTGACTTCTACCTCTCTCTCCAAATAAAAAATCATAAAAGGGATTGGATTGGTATTCCTCATTTGAATAAAGTGTTTTTACATGAACAACCGATTTTACAGACATTTCTGCAGCGTATGTTAAATCAACCTGAGGCAAACCAACAGTATGGTTTGTAAGTTGTGTCGTTCGCACTTCCGGAACAGTAATAATTCTTTCTTTTTTATCAGTAAATAACACAAATAATAAAACGGCAATTGTTCCACCTAAAATGGCAATTGCTAATTTTCCCAAAAATAATTTCAATTTCATCTGAAAAAACTTTATTAATTAATAATTATATGATGCCTGTTTGAAATCAAACAGGATGTTTTTCTTACTATGCCTAAAAAAGCAAAATGTTGCTTTCTCTATCAAAAATAAAAATCAAATAATTTCATGGATCAAATAATTTTGATTTTCTTGAGTGACGAAATAACTGGTGCCAATAAGATTCCTACATTTATACGACAATTTTAACGATATAAACTTAACAAGTGTTTATAATTTATTGGTATTTAACACTTCTTAACAAGATTTAAAAATGAAAGTTGAATTTTCAAAATATCAGGGAACTGGAAATGATTTTGTTTTAATTGACAATAGAAACGGTAGGATTGCTCCGGATAACTTCTCATTAATCGAAAAACTTTGCGACAGAAGATTTGGTATTGGTGGTGATGGATTAATGTTACTTGAAAATGCAGACGGATTCGACTTTAGAATGAGATATTACAACTCGGACGGAAAAGAAGGCAGTATGTGCGGAAATGGTGGTCGTTGTATTGTTGCTTTTGCTTATCATTTAGGACTTGTCTCAGAAAAAACAAAATTCATTGCTGTTGATGGAGAACATGAAGCAAAAATTACGAATACTAAAGATGGTATTCAGGTTAGTCTGAAGATGATTGATGTTTTAGATATTGAAATGGGTGACGATTTTTATTTTTTAAATACCGGATCACCTCATTTTGTGCGATTCATATCCAATCATGAAAATTTCGACACTTTTACTGAAGGAAAGAAAATACGCTGCAATAATAGGTTTGCCGAAAAAGGGACAAATGTGAATTTTGTATCATTTCAAGGTCAAAATATTACTGTCAGCACTTACGAAAGAGGTGTTGAAGATGAAACCTATTCATGTGGAACAGGAGTTGTTGCATCGGCTATAAGTGCCGGTTTTAAAACGGGCAGTAACAATTTTATAATTAAGACAAAAGGTGGTTTTCTTGAGGTTCATTTCAGAAAAATAAGTAACAAACAAATTGAAGATATTTGGCTGACAGGACCGGCAACACATGTTTTTAATGGTACTCTCACAACATAATAATTGAATTCTACTTCCACCTTAATATGAAATTCTTTCTTGCTAAAATTATTGAAGACAAAAGCATTTCTAAAGTATTTTTGGTTTCACTTCTCGCCACTTCCTTTCTCCTAATTTCCATTCTTGGGATTTTTTGGGTACAGCAGGCAAGGCAAAAATTTAAGCAAGAGTCCAAACAAATACAGGACGACTTTTTTAAGATACAAGAAAAAACCCTTCAACACGAAACTCAAACTCTTATAAATTATATTGAAAACGAGAGAGAGCAAACAAGAAACACACTAAAAAAAGACATCAACAGCAGAGTTTACGAAGCGCACTCCATTGCTGCAAACATATATAACAGCTGTAAAAATGATCTTACGGAAGATCAGATAAAGAAACTTATAACAGATGCTTTACGCTCTGTTCGCTTTAATGACGGAAGCGGTTTTTTCTATATAAACAGCTTGGCAGGTGTTGTGCAAATGAATTCAGAAAACCCGGAATGGGAAGGACAAAGCAAACTATCACTTAAAGATGTTTTTGGTATTCCTATTATCAAAAATGAGATAAAAATTGCACAAAATAATGGCGAAGGTTATTCAAACTATTCATGGCAAGAGGAAGAAGGGCAAAAAATCGATCCTAAAATATCCTTTGTTAAAATATTCAAACCATATAATTGGTACATCGGATGTACTCAATATGTAGAAAACTACGAATTAAAAATTCAAAATAAAATTCTGGATAAAATTACAGACATGCGATTTGATGAAAGCTTCTCAATTGTAGTATTTAATTTTAACGGAACTTGTTTAGCACATACACAAAAGGATCTTATTGGTCAAAATCTTTGGAATAAAAAAGACAAAGATGGCAGAAAGATAGTGCAGGAGCTGATTACAAGAGGAACAGATAAAGATGGTGGATTCGTTAGGTATGCGGATCCATACAAAAAGGGCAGTCAAGAATCTATTGCAAAATTGATGTATGCAAAAACCTATAAAGACTGGCAGTGGGTAATTGGCAGCGGTGTTCATATCAGCCAACTCACAGAATCAATTCAGAATAAGAGAAATGAACTAAAAGCTCTTGTAAATGGGTATTTTATAAAAGCAGGTTTAATCTTTTTATTAACAATTTTCATTATAATTACATTCACCCGGTTTATGGTAAAAATCAGCAAATCGGGATTAGAGATTCTAACTCAATTTTACAAAAACGCTGCGAGTAATTCACATATAATTGACATATCTAAACTACATTTTAAGGAATTTAAAATTCTTGGTGAGCATGCCAATGAAATGATTCTTAAAAGAAAATCGATTGAACACCAGCTTAATATTGAAACCGCCTACTTTGAACAACTTTTCGAAAATTCTCCCGAGGCGATCGCAATTACCGACAACGAGAGTAATGGTATAAAAATCAACAAACAATTTACAAATCTGTTTGGCTATACAAAAGAAGATTTAAAAGGAGTTGTAATAGATACCTTGCTTGCCGATGAAACAAAACAAGGTGAAGCCAATAGTTTAAATTACATCACAGCTAAAGGCCAGATGGTAGAAATTGAAACTGTCCGGAAATGCAAAGATGGCAGACTAATTGACGTTTCGATTATGGGAAACCCAATTGAAGTTGATGGTGAGCAGATTGCTATTTTCGGTATCTACAGGGATATTACAGAAAGAAAAATATATGAAAAACATTTAACCGAAGCAAAAAACAAAGCGGAGGAATCTGATAAATTAAAATCAGCCTTTCTTGCGAATATGTCTCATGAAATAAGGACTCCAATGAATCATATTCTTGGATTTACTGAAATTATTACATCTCAGGAAGTTAATGAAAGCGAGCGGCAAGAATACGGAGCTCTAATAAAACAAAGTGGTATTAATTTACTGCAACTCATTAACAACATAATTGATCTATCGAAAATAGAGTGCAAACAAATAAAACTTTCCTCTTTGGAAATTCCTGTTAATACAGTACTTACCGAATTATATGAAAAGTATTACATTCACAAAAACAAGAATAAAAAATCCCACCTTATACTTAAAATTCAAAAGACTCTAAACGATGAAGACTCTATTATTTATACTGATCCTGGTCGGTTAGAGCAATTACTATCAAACTTAATCGAAAACGCGATCAAATTTACAGACAATGGGTTTGTAGAGTTTGGTTATCAACTTAAAGAAAAAAACAAAATCGAATTCTTCGTAAAAGATACCGGCATTGGAATCCCTGAAAAATCAATGGAAAATATCTTTCACAGCTTCAGACAAATGGATGGATCGGACACCCGACAGTATAGCGGAACAGGTCTGGGCTTAACCATTTCTAACCGATTAGCTGAAATACTTGGCGGAGAAATAAGAGTTAAATCGAGAGAGAATCTCGGCACATGTTTTTTTGTCACTCTTCCCTACAACAGAAGTAAACTGAAGATTGAAAAAACCGAAGTTGGTGACAAAAAAAATTACAACTGGAAAGGCAAGAGCATTCTTATTGTAGATGATGAGAAGACTAATTTCTCCTTCTTTAAAGCAAGTCTGGCAAAAACCAATGCAGAAATACTTTGGGCGGCAAATGGAAGTGAAGCAATAATAATATGTCAGTCAGTTGCTGTTGATCTTGTACTAATGGACATACAAATGCCAATCATGAACGGTTACGATGCAACGAAAGAAATTAAATTATTCAACTCACAAATTCCGATTATTGGCCAAACCGCTTACTTTCAAAAAGAATACAAGCAAAAAGTAATAGCTGCCGGTTGCGATGACTATCTCTCAAAACCAATTAAGACATCAAAATTACTGGATTCTATTGAAAAACAGTTTTTAAAAAACTAATCCCATTTTGTCTTTACCTGTTCTTTTTTATAGTTCTGAATGTAATTCATAGCACTATCATAACTATTTACAAATAAATAATAGTCCCGGTAATCCTCTTTTGCAAAATTCTCCTGGTAAGAAAGTTCAAATTGTGCTTTTAAAAAATCATAAAACCCATCTGTATTAATGAATACAATTGGTAAGTTATGATATCCCAACTGTTTCAGGGTTATTACTTCCAGAATCTCTTCGAGCGTACCAAAACCTCCCGGCAAAGCTACAAATGCATCTGATTTTTCACGCAGAATTTTTTTCCGTTCCGACATATCAGGAGTGATGACTAATTCATCCAAAAAATCAGCTGATATTCCATAATCATTAATCAGCTTTGGTACTACACCAATCACCTTTCCTCCAGCCTTTTTAACCGAAACGGCAACCTGATTCATAAGTCCCACATTTGTTCCCCCGTAAACCAAATTGTATCCTGATTCACCAATTGATGTTCCAAGGTTTTTAGCTTCCAGAAAATACTTTTCACCCACAGAATTGCTGGAAGAACAAAATACACAAATATTCATATGTTTATTATTTGTTTTTCAGTTGCCATATGGAACTTACCATGCTGAAATAATCATCCCCCTGTGTGTAGAAAGCTTTATACATGGACGTTTCATATGTTTATAATTTTAAGTTTTTGTCATATAGCCTGTCCCGAACTTGTTTCGGGAGAACTTACCATGCTGAAATAATCATCCCCCTGTGTGTAGAAAGCTTTATACATGGACGTTTCATATGTTTATAATTTTAAGTTTTTGTCATATAGCCTGTCCCGAACTTGTTTCGGGAGAACTTACCATACTGAGATAATCATCTCCCTGTGTGTCAAAATCGCTTTGACATGGATGTTTCATATTTTCAACCTTTAAAATTTACGTGGGGTAAATTATTAATTTTGTTTTACACAACAAATAAAAACCACAAAATTGATGATTTGATAATAAAAAAGCCCTTGAGAAACAAACTCAAGGGCTCAACATACTATATTTTACTGTTTATGCATCAATATTGGCATAAGTTGCATTCTTCTCAATAAATTCTCTTCTTGGAGGAACTTCATCACCCATCAACATAGAAAACACATGATCAGCCTCAGCTGCATTTTCAATTGTTATCTGGCGTAATGTTCTCACTTCCGGATCCATGGTTGTCGACCACAATTGTTCGGCACTCATCTCTCCAAGACCTTTGTAACGCTGAATGTGCAAAGAAGATTCTTTTCCACCACCCCATTCTTCAATTAAGCGCAAACGCTGATCTTCATTCCAACAATACTGTTCATTCTTACCTTTTTTAATCAAATACAATGGAGGTGTTGCAATATATAAGTAACCACTTTCGATTAATGATTTCATATATCGGAAAAAGAAAGTCATAATAAGAGTCGCAATGTGACTACCATCGACATCCGCATCACACATGATTACAATTTTGTGGTAACGAATTTTTTCCACATTTGCAGCTTTACTATCCTCTTCGGTTCCAATTGTAACCCCTAAGGCAGTAAATATATTCTTGATTTCTTCACTTTCGAAAACCTTGTGCTGCATGGCTTTCTCAACATTCAAAATTTTACCTTTTAACGGAAGAATTGCTTGAAATTTACGATCTCTACCTTGCTTGGCTGTTCCACCCGCCGAATCTCCCTCGACAAGGAATACTTCACAATTTACAGGATCTTTATCCGAACAGTCGGATAATTTACCAGGCAATCCGGAGCCACCTAAAATTGTTTTTCTCTGAACTAATTCACGGGCCTTTCTGGCGGCGTGACGAGCCGTAGCTGCCATTATCACCTTCTGTACAATGGTTCTGGCATCTTTTGGATGTTCCTCTAAATAATTAGCCAGCATTGTGCTTACGGCCTGATCAACAGCAATACTTACTTCAGAGTTTCCCAATTTTGTTTTGGTTTGTCCTTCGAACTGGGGCTCTGCAACTTTCACAGAAACAACAGCCGTTAAACCTTCACGAAAATCATCACCGCTAATGTCAAATTTCAATTTTGACAACATTCCTGACTTATCAGCAAATGCTTTTAATGTTCTGGTTAATCCACGACGGAAACCTGTTAGATGAGTTCCACCCTCTATTGTATTGATATTATTCACATAAGAGTGAATATTTTCAGAATAAGAAGAATTGTATTGAAGTGCTATTTCAACAGGAACTTCATTCTTGTCTATCGAAACATGAATGGTTTCCTCAATTAACCGCTCTCTTGTGCTGTCAAGATATTCAACAAATTCTTTTAATCCTTCTTTTGAATAAAAGGTTTCGAAACGAGGTTCTCCATTCTCATTTAGATCTCTTTTATCTGTAAGATTCAAACGGATCTCTTTATTCAAAAATGCCAGTTCTCTTAAACGTGCAGCTAAAATATCGTATTTATACTCTGTGACGAGGAAAATTGAATCATCTGGTTTAAAAGTAATATAGGTTCCTGTCAAATCAGATTCACCTATTGTTTCTATCGGCGCCAATGGCACCCCTTTTGAATATTCCTGACGATAAATTTTTCCGTCACGATGGATTTCTGCAGTTAAAAGTATCGACAATGCATTAACACAAGAAACACCAACCCCGTGCAAACCTCCGGATACCTTATAAGAATCCTTATCGAATTTACCACCGGCATGCAAAACAGTCATTACTACTTCAAGTGCCGATTTGTTTTCCTTCACATGCAGGGAAGTAGGAATTCCACGACCATCATCCTTAACGGTAACTGAATTGTCCTCGTTAATAAACACATCGATATTTTTACAATATCCACCCAAGGCCTCATCAATCGAGTTATCTACAACCTCATACACCAAATGGTGCAAACCTTTAATATTTACATCACCAATGTACATAGAAGGGCGTTTACGAACCGCTTCCAATCCTTCTAATACCTGAATACTATCAGCAGAATATTCATTATTCCCGTTTGGTTTCTTTTCTAAATCACTCATTTATCAGATCTTTAGTTGTCAATCAAATAATTTAACCAATAAATCGTATGATTATTGATCAAATCATGATCTTATATTCTAATATTTTTTTTGTACAAAAATTAATTTATTCTCAGGAAAGTTTTTTTCTGACTAAACCGATAAAAACCAGTAGTGAGGAGAAAGACAAAACACACTTACTATCAGCGTGTTAATCCATTACTAAAGCCTAAAAATAAAAGTAAAACAAAGATAGTAAAAATGATGAGTTTACCGGCTGTTTTATCTGGAAAAATCGTGCTTTTTAATAGTTTTTGTCAAACTGTTTTTAAAAGTACAAATCAGAAGAGATATGCGTCCGTTTATGTTTACAATTCCATAGAATTACTTCGGCGGGGTCTTTTCATTTTAAACCTGATAATAAAACTATTAATATCAGTCCCCGATTTAGTCCGTCCGTATTCGTGAAGTTCAAATAATGTAGTTACATTTTTAAAATTTTTAGGCATTGCTTTCCACATCTTGTAAAAAACAACCTGAACATTCTCCAAATCGGCATTATCGAGCTTTATTTTAAGAACCTCCCTGTTCCTGGGCATTGCAAAAACACTTACTCCGTGTGAATCCCAATCGATCGATTCTTCGGCCACAAAAGCCAGGTTAAGGGTGTCCCGGGTAATATCAAACAGATAGGTTACTCCCATATCCTCCATTCCCATCTCCATTAAAATTTCGAGTGGTTTTTGGTCATTATTGACTGAAAGCTTCCACCGCTCTTCTTTTTGAGCACAAAGCTCACTTACACATGAAAAAAGTATAATAACGAACGGAAGTATATATCTTGATTTACGAATCAATTTACAGGACATAATTTTGATAAAGATTTGATAATGCTATTAAAAATAGCAAAAAGCGTGCGAAAAACAATTTGCAAACATAAGCAAAAATTAAAAAAGGATGCTCTACAAATAGAACACCCTTCTGTAAAATGCTTTTAATACGGCCTAAAATACGACTTTCACACCCAATAGAAAATTAAGTCTCTGCGAAGGATATCCATCCCACTGATAGTATTTGTCAGCAAATAGGTTATTTACTTTCCCAAAAGCCGTAAAATGCTTATTTAAACGATAATTCGCACCAATACTCAGATCATACACAGCATCTAATGTTTTTACAGTAGATCCCATAGAAACAGGTCTCTCGCCCAATATATTAACTCCCGCCAGAAAGTCAAGATCATTTGTGAATGCATATGTTGCATTTACATTCATTTCAAATTCCGGCTTGTGCCATGCCTCCGCTTGCATATCGAGAGTATATTTATTGAACCAAACTGCTGAATTCAATTCCAGTTTATCGGTCCAACCTATACTTACTTCTGCGCCTAAACGAAGCAAACTAATATCATCATAAACCACATCAAATTTATTTGAATAAGTAGTACCGAAATAATCTACATTTGCCGCACCGGCATTTCTTTGCATAAAGAAGTACTGATCATCAACAGAGCTGTATTCAGCCGATAATTTAAAAGATGAATTAGAAGACAAACTGCCTTTTACACCACCAAACAATTTGTATTTTTGATTGGAAGGCACCACATTCAAACCTGAGTAAACGTATGGATTCTCAGCAATAATATCATTGTAATTATTCATTTTCAAATCCCCGTTCAATCCTGCAAACAGGGTCATAATACCATCAATTGCTTCAAAATCGACAGCTATATCAGGATACAGTTTTGCTTTTGAATCGTCGCCCATGGCAAGAACAGTATTCAATCCTAATTTCAAATTCAATTGTCCGGTTTTAAGCGAATACTGAGGATTTAAGTTCCAAACGAGAGTATTCCTTTCAAACATAGATCCCAACTCTTGCATACTGGTAATTCTGTCGGTTGCAAAATAATCAAAAGATGATTTCAAACTCCAAAAACCATCACCACGACGAATTTTAGCCTCGGCACTAATCAATACATCATTCTCTGTTACGTAGATATCATCCGTAAAGTGCTCGTATTGCAAACCAACACCAAAATTCAACTTCTCTTCATCTTTAAAGGCAGTAAGAAACTCTGCATTCAATCCAAAACGATTTTGAACCTGCTCAGTATATGGAAATAAATTCACATAATCTGCCACAACATCATCTTCTGCCGGAAATCCAAAAAAATCGTATCCTTTGTGCTCGTAATACACCTTTCCTGAAACCTTTCCTTCATCCAAATACACACTGCCATATACTTCAGCCAATTGTTCTTTCCAATCGGGCTTTGCTTTCCGACCATTTTCCAACTCCAATTTTCCGTTGGTGGAATAATGACGAATATGAATTCCAAAATCACTTATTTTCGAGCGTTGGTTATTGAAACGATAATCCCCGAAAAGGGTTGAATAATTACCCCCTGCAAGAGTTAAGGCATGACTGTTAATTGATTGCAATGGCTCACCAACAATTCGTGCTGCCGGGATTAAAGCAGGAGAAAATCCTACGGCCAAAGGTTTTGTTTGTATAAAGTAGGAAAACGAAGGAGTAAAGGTTGCTGTATCCTGAACCACCGGCAACTCTCCAATTCGCTTTGATTTATTTATTTTTGGCTGATAAGCGGTTTTCACCTTCACTTCTTTATTTAAATCTCTTTCTTCCTGCGCATAAGAAACTGAACAAGCCAAACCGGCTATCGCCACAGTGAATATGATTTTTTTGAACATTTCTTTTTTTTATTAGTGGTTAATTACTTAATATCTAATCTATTTAACATCTTCTCTAACATGATTCTCTCCTCATCTAATTTAAGAGAATCTGTTTTTACAGAAGACTTTTCAAATAACTTATTGCTTTCGGTACTGTCGGCTCCTTCGAACTGAACCTTTACTTCATTATTGGTTATTTTCTCTTCGGCCTTTTTCTCACTGGCTAAAAGGAGATCCAATTTCGCCTGCGCTCTTTCAATAATCCCATCGTTCTTTACTGCATAATTATCAACAATACTTTGCAGGGTATACCGAGCCTGAAATGGATCATTCTTCTTCATAAACACATCCGACAGCAAAAGAAAACTTTCTGCCAGCCAGTAATGATGAGGAGAATTCATTTCTATGAACCCGTTGATTTCTTTTTCGGCCAAATCGTACTGATTATTCCCAAAATAAACTTTTGCCAACAGATATTTTGACTCTGCCCCTTCGACACTCTGAGTTTCCTTAGCCAATTCCTTAAAATCGTTCGATGCAGCGACTGTGTTCGACAAATTCAAATAAGATTTGCCTCGTTTGTACTTCGCTTCCCGGATTAGCTCTTCCTTCGATTTGGCTGCCTCGAGTACATCGTTCGCAGCCTGAATGGTATTTTCATACTCCTTTAAACTATATACCGATCGCATGTACCCCACTTTGGCCAATTTCACATTCTCCGGAATCTCTGCCATTTGGGTCAATCTCGAAAATTGCTTTTTGGCCTGAGAGTAATTCTTATTTCTGTAATTCAATTGCGATGAAGCCAGCAAAGCCCTTTCTGTAAACAAGTTGTTCGGACGATTCAGCACCAGTTCGAATCCGGCAAGTGCCTCATCGTACTTTTGTTGATTTAAAGCTGCGTCTGCTTTGTAGAATTGTGCATTTAACTGAAACATTCCATTTGGGAAATTGGATAAATACTCATTCAATGCATTTGTACCTCGCCCGGTATCGCCTGACATGTACAATCGTTCGGCTGAAATATACGAAAGAGAATCTTTCTCTGAACTTCGAATTGCTCCACCTCCTTTAAACGACTCTGCGAACGCAAAATAGTCGTTCACATTATTCATATCAACATAAACATTCTTTAATCCGATAAAGGCACTTTTCTTTTCTTCGCATTGCGGATAATTTAAAACCACCTCTTTGTATGCACTGATAGCTTTTTGGTATTCTTTTGCATTGTAATTAAGCTGTCCTAACTGCAGCAATGATTTAGGTGCATAACTGCTGGTTGGAAATTTGCCTGCTAATTCTTTATAAATAGATACGGCAGTTGCCTGATCGTCCAGCTTCACTTTTGCACTGGCCAATCCGAACAATGCATCATCTAAATATTCCGAATCGGGATAAGAAGTACGTATCTGCTCCAGCAATTGTACCTTTTCGCTTGTGTTGCCCAGTAATCCAACCGAAAGAGCCTGCTGATACAATGCATAATCGGTATCCCATTTGTTGGCAATCGCTGATTTTCTGTAATATTCGGCCGCATTTTTATAATCTCTGTTCAAAAAGAAACAATCGCCAATGCGGTTGCAGGCATCCGAAACAAATGTGCTTTTTTTGTCGGATTGATTGACAAACTTGCGGAACCAATCGGAAGCTTCGTTGTAGTTATCCTGCTCGAAGTAAGCATATGCAATATTGTAATAGGCACGCTCGTAATATTCCGAAGAACCGGAACCCGGCGACAATAAAAACTCGTTATAAAGAGTAGTTGCCTTAGCAAATTCACCCATTCTGTAATAAGCTTCTGCTTTCCAGTAGATGCATTCGGCAGCAATCTGAGAATTATAAATTTTGTATTGCAAAGCGGCATTAAAAGATTCGATTGCCTTGCTGTAATTCAACTGCTTCATCAACTCTAAACCTCGCAGCCAGGAAACTCTTTGGTAAGCTCTTTTAATCTCAGGAGTTTTATTTGCAATTTTATCCATAGAAAGTAAAGCATCTCCATAATTCCTGGTAGTCATGTACACTTTCACCAGGTAATCGTAAGCTTCATCATTACGATCAGAGTCAGGATAGTTCTGCAAATATTCATCGAAAGCCTTTATGGTCTCGTTAAAAGGCGAATAAGAAAGCTCGTAGGTCAGTTTCGCAAAATTAAACAAAGCATCCTGCTGCATGTTTTTATCGAAATCCATTCGGGCAGTAGTTGCAAAAGCAACTTTAGCTCCCTGCTTATCTCCCAATTGCAGAGAACAATCTGCCAGACAGTAATTGGCAACCATCAGCAACTCATCATTTTCGCCGCCAACTCTCTCAAATTGCTCAACTGCTTCCCCATATTTCTTTTGCTTGTAAAGACAATATCCGTAAGCAAACTTGTCCTCACGCGAAAAGCTTTTCTTTCCTTTATCCAGAAATGGAATTGCCTTTTGGTATTCTTTTAACTGGTAATGAGAAAGTCCGATCATCTTCGCAATTTCGTCGCTTCGTGTTACCGAAACATCATCTAAAAATTGCGGAGCATATTCAATTACCTTCGCATATTTCTCCTGCAGGTAATAAATTTGTGTGATGTAGTAAGGAACAATTGGCTGAAAGGTTTTATTCTTAATCAGCTTTTCGAACCCATTCAGCGCGGTTTGATAATTCCCGTTTAAATAGGCAATGTGAGCATAATAGTAATTTGCCGGAGCGTTATATTCCCCCGACACTTCAATAATATCGAAAAAGAATTGTCTGGCCTCTTCATATTTCTTTTCCACAAAATAAGAATAGCCCATTTTAAACTGGTATTCGGTTCGCTGATCGGGATTTAAGGCATAAACATCAACCTTTTTAAACCATTCCAAAGCATCCTTGTATTTCTTACTTCGATACTGCTGTCTTCCCAACTGAAAATATGCTGCCTGCTTTAAATTACTCTCCGGATGTTTCTGAATAAAAGATTTCATTTCCTCTTCGGCCTCCGGACGAAAAAGTTCGATGGAACACCAGGCCATATAAAAATCAGCTTTGGTGGCTCGATCGGAATAAGCATCCTTCTCCATTTGAATAAAATCGGAGAATTCGTGTCTTGCTCCGCCATAATTTTTGTTTTGGAACATTTCCATGGCCGATTGCCAAACTTGATTGCTGCTTTTAAGAGGCAATGATTTTTGGGCCTGAACTGTAAATCCCAAACATAAAAAAAACAGGAAAGTCAAAATCCACAAACTATATTTATTTCTCATACTTCGTTGCGTGTGTAGGTATAACAAGTTAAAAAAACGTTGAATATCCAAGCCTTTCAGTGGCTGATTTCCGAATCAGATTCAACTCATAAAATCAGGCCTAAAGGTATAAATAATCTGTAAGCTTATCGTATTTCAAACGGTGGAAAGAAAGAAAAATTGCACTCTGTTTTGATAAAGAAAAGAGCAATAAAAAACCTTCTGCCGAAATAATTTTTTAGATTTGTATGTCAGCATACAATTTGAATCCTAAAAAAACGAAATACATGACCGAATCTCCTATCATTGAACTTAAAAATGCAGTTATCCGCCAGGCAGATAATATTATTTTAACAGACGTTAGTTTGGAAATTGAAAAAGGAGAATTTGTTTACATCATAGGAAAAGTGGGCAGTGGCAAAACCAGTTTAATGAAAACTTTATACGCCGATCTGCCAATAAAAGAAGGAGGCGGTTCGGTTGCCGGATTTTATCTTCCTATCATCAAAACAAAACAAGTTCCTTTTTTAAGACGAAAAATTGGTATCGTATTTCAGGATTTTCAATTGCTGACCGATCGGAATGTTCATTCTAATCTGGAATTTGTTTTAAAGGCTACCGGCTGGAAAAACAAAAAAGAGATTGACCATAGAATAGAGGAAGTGCTGAGCAAAGTAAAAATGGATAAGAAAGGATATAAAATGCCGCATGAACTATCGGGAGGAGAACAGCAGCGAATCGTTATTGCCCGCGCCTTACTCAACTCTCCGGATATTATTTTAGCCGATGAGCCAACTGGTAATCTTGACCCCGAAACATCGGATGAATTGGCTGAATTGCTTATGGATATCAGTAAAAACGGGCGGACTATTGTGATGGCAACACATCAGCACGATTTGCTGAAGAAATTCCCTGCCCGTACTCTTGAGTGCAAAGACGGAAAAGTGATTGAGATATCAAATCCTAAAACCGATGAAGAAATAGAGATTGAATTGGATTAGCACATCAGAAAACACCCTAAATCCCTAAAGGGGCTTCACTACTTATAAGTACGGAATTTTGCGAGAAACCAGAACATACCATAAGGATTTTGAGAAATTGAAGCTAAAGCACAGTTTGATTTTTCCGCTCGCTTTTGTTTTTTTGATTTGGGCTGTTAAAATATTTGAATGGGGACTTGGCCTGGATTTGTATTATCTGGGGATTTTCCCTTTGCACGCCAAAGGTTTATTGGGGATTCTCACCAGTCCGTTAATTCATAAGGATTTTAGTCATTTAATGGCCAACACAATTCCCTTTTTTGTATTAAGTTGGGGTATCTTCTATTTCTATCGTCCGCTTTCGTACCAGATATTCATACTGTGTTATCTTACAACAAACATTCTGGTTTGGCTTGGCGCACGCGAAGCCTATCATATTGGTGCCAGCGGATTGGTTTACGCTTTTGCATCTTTCCTGTTTTTTAGCGGAATTATCCGCAATCACTATCGTTTAATTGCTATCTCTTTTATTGTGGCTTTTCTGTACGGCAGCTTATTTTGGGGCGTGTTCCCAATTTTAACTGATGTTTCGTGGGAAGGTCATTTGTTTGGTGGTTTCTCTGGAATGATTTACGCCTTGGCTTATCGAAATAAAGGACCGAAAAAGCCTGCAATTATTATTCCCGAAGATGATGATTCGATTCCTGAGGAAATCTGGAATTCGGAGGATTTTGAAGATAAGGAAGTGTTGAGGAAATGAGCAGTTAGCAGTTAGCAGTTAGCAGTTAGCAGTTAGCAGTTAGCGAAAAATAAGGAAAAAGGCTGAAGTTTGAAGGTTGAAGGTTAAAGGTTAAAGGTTAAAGGTTAAATAAATTAAACTTTTCGAAATTGAGACAATCAATACCTTTCATTTATAGAAAAACATTTCAACAAAAAAATGAGTGAAGAGTTCCTAAATATCTCCTTTCTTTACTACTAAAAACCTCACCCTATTCCTCTCCTTTAATGACTACTCTTTATACAAATATTTGCTTTCTCAGGCAATAGTTTGATTATAAACCTAAGCACTCCTCTGTTCTTCGAACATCTCCCCTTAAAATGGGAGAATCGTTCACAAACAGAATCTTCCCTTCTTGAGGCTACCATAACGCAGTGAAGATTGTGGACGCAATTTGGAATAATATTGTGAACAAAGTGCCGATCCCGACACGTCGGGAAAAGGGTGTTAATTCCTGATATTATCATTTTTATACTTCTTGTTGGTTGAAAAAAATCAAGAGCAACAAGATGTGTATAAAGAGTAACTTTAAGGAGATGAGAACATGGCTTCGAAAACCTCCGCAATATTCTAAGGAATTGAATAAAAAAAACGTTTACAGGTCTTCGACTCTGGCAGGTTTTTAATTGTATTTTTCTTACTATAAAAACAAATGGCATCCTCACTTGTTGTGAGAACGCCATAAATTTTATATTCTACGGATTATTATTATTTCTTGTAGTACTTCATTGCCTCCGGCAAGTAAGCCTGAAGATCTTTAACACGGGTTGCATCGGCGGGATGAGTAGATAGAAATTCCGGTGGTTTTTGGCCTCCGCTCTCTCCCATTCGTTTCCAAAAATCGATTGCTTCAGCAGGATTGTATCCGGCCATAGCCATAAAAATCAGACCCATTTTATCTGCTTCGGTTTCGTGAGAACGCGAGAAGGGAAGCATGACCCCAACATTAGCACCAACACCAAAGGCAGTCATCCAAATTTGTTGTGTTTCGGCAGGCTTTTCGTTTAAAGCCATTGATAATCCTGTACCTAAAGCCTGAATTCCCATTTGCTGACTCATGCGCTCGTTACCATGGCGTGCAATGGCATGTGCAATTTCGTGTCCCATAACAACAGCCATACCGGTTTCGGTTTGTGTGTAAGGTAAAATTCCTGTGTAAAAAACCACTTTTCCGCCAGGCATACACCATGCATTTGGAGTTTCATCATCAACCAGATTGAACTCCCAAACAAAATTTGCAATGCGGTCGCTCATGCCGTTATCATTCATGAATTTTTCCACTGCGGCCGAAATTCGGGCACCGCAGGCTTTTACCATTGCCGATTGCTCTTTGTTATCGGAAAGTTTACTTTCCTTTAAAAAGGCATCGTATTGAGTTAAACTGGTAGCAATCATTTCTGTTTCGGAAAACAGATTCATTTGTTTTCTTCCGGTAATGGGCACAGTTGCACATGCAATTGCAAACAACAAAAAACCCGAAAGCAAAATGGTACGCCTGTTTTTCTTCATCATTTTCTTATTTTGATTTTAATAATTGGTTCTTCAAAAATTTATTTCTAAATAAACTCAACCCTTACATGTCTTCGACGCTGTCAGGTTTCAATTAAATTAATTTGTGCGACGGTTCATGTCCATTATTCTATTCTCAGGGCGCTGTCCTGAGCTGAAATAGTAAAGCCCTTCAGGCTTACAAAATAATCACTCTACACTATTTACTGTTTACTGATCACTGTTTCCCGTTCTCTGCCTCCAGTTGTTTCAGCAGATCACCGACCTTCGTAACAGGCAGTTTGCAGGTATTATTTTTACAAAGATAGAAAGTTGTTTGCCCATTTACATATCTATTTTGCAGCAAAGGCAAACTGCTTTCGGTTTTGCTCCCTGAAATCAAGACATTGGGTAAAAATAATTCTTCAATTTTCCGTTTCTGAACTATGGCATCTTCTCCTGCAACAACAATTTCGATGAGTGGATTTGCCAACCAAAAATACAACTGTCCCCAATTGGAATGATAGGTGAGTGACTTTTCGAGACGTGGTTTCACGTTGGCCAGCATCTGCTCCGAACGCTCTATGTATCTGCCTTTATCCAAATAAGTTCCCACAACAAACAAGCTTTTGGCAATGGATGAGTTCGATGATGGAATTACATTATCAAGCAATTCCATTTTACGGGCTATTAAGCTCGGATCCTCATCGGATGTATAGAAAAACATGCCAGATTGTTCATCAGAAAAATGAAGCAGAACATGTTCGAGTAAATCATTGGCCCTGCTCAGCCATTTCTCGTTAAAAGTTGCCTGATAAAGTGCAGTAAAAGCCTCGATAGTGAAACTGTAATCGTCTAAAAATCCGTTTATTTTCGAATTCCCGTCTTTGTAATTACGATGCAAATGCGCTTTTCCTTTCCAAAGGTATTTTTGAATGAACTCAGCATTTTTAATGGCTCTGTTCAAATATTTTTCATCACCCAAAGCCTTGTAAGCATCTACGTATCCTTTCAGCATGAGTGCATTCCAGCTGGTTAACGATTTATCGTCCAAACCAGGGCGGATCCTGTCCTTTCTTCTCTCCAAAAGAGCTCTTCTCCCCTTCTCCAAAACTTCGTCCAGTTTCTTTACGGATATTTCATACTTATCGGCCAATGCTTTTTTATCAGTCTGTATCATCAGTATGTTTCCTTCCTCCCAATTGGCCCGGTCGGTAATGCCGTAATACTCACAAAACAGGTCGGAGTCTTCTTGTAAAAACTGATCGACCTCCGATTTTTCCCACACATAAAATTTCCCTTCCACCCCTTCGCTGTCGGCATCGAGCGAGGAATAAAAACCACCTTCGGGCAAACTTAATTCCCTATCGGTAAACTCCAAAGTTTGTTCAATTACCTGTTTGTATTCAGGAATTTTAGTGAGCTGATAGGCTTCGGCATACAAACTAACCAACTGCCCGTTGTCGTAAAGCATTTTTTCGAAGTGCGGCACTTTCCAAATGGCATCGACCGAATATCGGGCAAAACCTCCGCCCACCTGATCGTAAATACCGCCCATGGCCATTTTATCGAGCGTAAGCGTTACATGATTAAGCGCCGGCTGATTTTTTGTGAAATAGTAATAGCGCAATAAAAACTGAAGTGAATTGGGCAATGGGAATTTTGGCGCCCAATTGTTTCCCCCTTCGCGGGAATCGAATTCGGATTCCCATTGGCGAAAGGCTTTTTCTAAATCTGCGGCAGCGAACCGGGATACTTCTGCTTTTACTGCAATTATTTCGTTTTCACGGATTCCACCCGCCAACTGACCGGCCACCTTCTTTACTTTATCCTGTTCATTGATCCATGCATTATGAATTCCTTTCAGCACATTCATCCAATTACCGGCAGGAAAGTAAGTGCCTCCAAAAAACGGTTTCCCATCGGGCATAGCAAAACAGTTCAAAGGCCAGCCACCGCTACCGGTCATCATTTGCACGGCATCCATATATATCTGATCGATATCGGGCCGCTCCTCGCGATCGACTTTTATGCAAACAAAAAATTCGTTCATCAGCTTGGCAACCTCCTCGCTCTCGAAACTCTCGCGCTCCATTACATGACACCAATGACAGGCGGCATAACCAATGCTCACCAAAATTGGTTTGTTCTCGTTTTTGGCTTTGGTCAAAGCCTCTGCTCCCCACGGGTACCAATTAACAGGGTTGTGTGCATGCTGCAGTAAATAAGGACTATTCTCCTTAATTAAATGATTTGTATGTGTGTGATTCATTGTTTGATCGTGATTTTGAGAATTAGCCGGACTTACTTTTACAAGCACAAGCGATAAAAGCAGCACTACCCGTATCCATTTAATCCTCATCGTTTCCCTTGTTTTTAAAGTAAACTAAAGATATAAAATTATTTTTAATCATTTTAAATAAGAACACGATAAACAGATTGCAGCCAACAAATAAAATCGTATCAATAGTGATAAAGCATGAAAAATTGAGTTTTGACACAATGTACTAAGTACAAAGCCTGAAAACTTCAGTTTTGACATAATGTACTGAGTACAAAGCCTGAAAACTTCAGTTTTGACACAATGTACTGATTACAAAGCCTAAGAACTTTAGTTTTGACACAATGTACTGAGTACAAAACTTGAAAACTTGAGTTTTTGTCCGATGTACTCAGTACAAAGCAAAAAATGATAGTTGGAAAACTCAATAAATACAAAAACAAATCAGTCTTTGGAATATTTCAATTTCAGTGGGCTAAAGCCAAGCTGCAATAGATAAAAAACACAAAGCATTTACTAATGCAAGTAGAAAATCAGAGTGTTTATCACTCTTGTTTTCAAGCAACTGATAATGGAAAATTAATGACTGAAGGAGTGAAATGAAACTACTGCAAAAACATCTATTGCTGTTGCTTTTAAGCAACTGATATTATGCAATTAATAAACAGGCTTTAGCCACATAAAATAAACAATATCGGTTCGTGGCTGCTTTTAATAATGCGAAGTTGCTAAAACAGTACAAAGCAAATAGAAAGTCCTCAACTGCTTACTGAAAAAACAAATCAAGTAAACGCCCATAGTTCCGGCAGCATTTTCCAATTCTGTTTTGTCCTTTATTTAGAACTATTCTCAGAATCTAAAATCAGTCTTTTAAAATACTATTTTGTTAATTTTAAAAGCCGAAAGGATAAAACACTTTTGCGTTTGGGGCAAGGCAACTCGCGATTTCAATAAAATTATATCTTTACATTCTAAACCATAACAATAAAATAAATATATATGAGCAAAGATATACGTTGGCAGCAACGGTTTATAAATTTTAGTAAAGCATTCAATCAGTTATCAAAGTTTATAAAGCATGAAGAACTGAATGAAATGGAGGAACAAGGACTAATAAAAGCTTTTGAATATACATATGAGTTAAGTTGGAAAACGCTGCAAGATTTATTGAGAGATAAAGGATATAGCCAAATTGCCGGACCAAAACCTGTAATTGAACAAAGCTTTCAAGATGGATATATTACCAATGGAAAAGGTTGGATGAGAATGCATCAGGGTCGAAATTTGGCAAGTCATACATATGATGAAGAAACAGCAATTGAAATAATCAAAGGGATAAGAAATGAATTCTTTTTTCTTTTACAGGATTTGATGATTCGATTGGAAGAAGAAAAATCAAATTCTCAAAATTCCTTATTTGATGAATAAAAATTTAAATGTTGGATTAAGCAGTTGTGACTTAGAGAGCATTGTTAAGATTATTAAACAATGCTCTAAAGTTAATGAAGTAATATTATTTGGTTCAAGAGCTAAAGGAACTTTTTCTAATGGTTCTGATATTGATATTGCATTAAAAGGCGAAAATATTTTACTTAATGATGTGCTTGATTTATCAATTGAGCTGGAAGGATTAAATCTTCCATACAAGTTTGATTTAATTATATTTAACCGCATAAAAGAGAAAGCATTAATTGAGCATATTTCAAGAGTGGGAATCTCGTTATAATGGAAATGCCCCCGCTACCGCACAATTTTATTGTGTGATAAGTAATAAAAAGAATAAGTTTTTCCATTTTATGCATCCTTAAAACCGCTATGTTTAAAACTAAATTGAGCAGTTTAATGAGTTTTTAGACAGACTAAAGTTGACATTCATTATAAAAAACTCGTAATCAAATTGAAAATAGATAGAACAGATAAATTCACGACAACCTCCGTAATCGGGCTTACAAAAGTTACGGATTCCTCTCATTATAAATTTAATGTCGCCAAAATAGTTACTTATCTAAAAAAATACAGCGAGGACTTACCAAACTTGTATGTTTGGAATGTAAATATTGAAAAATTAGTCGGGCTAAAAGTATTGACAGAAAAAGAGCGAGACAAACTCAGTGAGATTAAACCTTATGAAAAGGAAATAATTCTCAAAGATAGAATACGAAAGAAGTTAAACGAATTCTATCATAATCAAAAAAACGAATTTGATAATCTGTGCTTATGGATTATTAAGGATTGGGGTGGAATAACGGGCGCAAAAGATGAAAATACTATAGAATTAATTAAACAGTTTTTAAACCAAAACGAACCCATATTTAATAGAATTGCAAGTGCTTCAAAAGTCGGTGCTTATATGTTTCCTGAGAAATATACAATATATGATTCAAGAGTTACCTATTCATTAAATTGGATAATCTTATCGGAAAATGCTGGAGAAAAGTTTTTCCCAATTCCTGAAGGAAGAAATTCTAAAATGTCTGCGTTTGATATGAACGTATTAATTAGACTAAGAAACATTCAGAAATATAAACCAATTAATACTGAGGAATTAACAAAAAGACTTTACATCAACAATAAAGATAAGAGTTACTTTATTCCAACTAAAAAAGCTTATTCCGAACTGAATAAATTGATTAAAGACATTAGTAGTGATCTTTGGGAAGGCGAAAAATCTAAAATGCTTTATTACACAGAAATGCTTTTGTTTTCTATTGCAGACAAAGAAATTTTCAATGATATTACTAGTAAATTAACATTGAGTATAAAATAACGAAATGCTAACAAAAGCTAAATTTTCATGGGCGGTGATGAAAAGTTTAAATGCATAGCACTATTAATCCCGGCAAGTCAGGATCAGCAAACATCAGCAATATGAAAAAAAAGAACTGGGTAATCAGAGTCGGAATATTTTTGATTATTTTCTGTATTCCATTTTTTCTATTGATAGCTATAATTCCATTTCTCGAAATGGAAGCTAAAACCAAAATTACACTCTCCACCATATCTCTGGTTATTGGCGAAGTGCTGTTTTGGCTTGGAGGAATAATGGTGGGGAAAGAGCTTTTCAGCAAATACAAAACCTACCTAAACCCTAAAAACTGGTTTAAAAAAGCAGCTAAAAATCAGGAATCAGAATGATATTTCGATGGCAGTCGTAAAAACTCTATTCCCTCCATTTTATACCAATTCGTATTTTTCTCCCGATAAATCGGGAGAATCACTGAGTTTTAAATATCGGTATAATAACTGTGTGTAAATTTTTATCTAAAATGATATTAGATAGGAGATTCATAATTCAACACCACAAAATCGACAATTTTGGCTGCCAGACTCGCCGTATGCATGTCCCTGTCGAGCGATGGATTTAACTCTGCAATATCAAAAGCAATTACCTTTTTCGTTGCAAACAAGAAACTCAGCAGTTTAAATACAAAATAGGGCGTAAAACCCAATGGCGACGGCGCACTTACGCCAGGTGCATAAGCCGACGAAAAGCCATCCATATCGATGGTAATGTACAGATAATCGTTATTGGCAATAATGGGTGTCAGTTTGTTTTTAAGGCTTTCCATTTCCATTGCCGATGATTCACAATCGTAATTAATAGAATAGTTGATGTGCTCTCTTTTTGCAATATCAAACAATTCTTTGGTGTTGGATTGCTGCTGAATACCAATGGCATAATAATCTACCAGATCACCCTTTTCGTGGCATTCCGAAATAATCTGATTGAAAGGAGTTCCGGAATTTCCTCTCCCCTCTACCGGGCGAAGATCAAAATGCGCATCGAAATTAATAATGCCCACTTTTCGTTTTTGGGTCTCCTTAACGGCATCGCGTATTCCCATAAAATGTGCGTAAGACATATCGTGTCCGCCACCAATGCCAATCGGAAATATTTTCTGCTTAATTAAGTCGGAGATTGCATAGGAAAAAAGTGCCTGACAAGCTTCCATATCATCATCGTTGCAAACAATATTGCCGGCATCAATCACACGTTTGGACTCGAAGTGGATCGGCAGTTTTGCCAATCGGTCGCGAATCGCCTTAGGTCCTTCGTGCGCTCCCATTCTTCCGCGGTTACGTCGTACTCCCTCATCGCACACATAACCCAAAATGGCAATATCGATCTTTGAATCATCAGACTGCTGATTCAATTCATCCCAGTTTACAAATTCAATTTGCTGGTGCCAATACTGCTTCCCCATGTCTGGATTTGATTTTCGTCCTTCCCAATAACCTTTTTCAGCAGGTCTGTATTCAGCATTTATCGATTCATTATCTCTTCTCTCCACAACTACAAATTCGTATATATGAAATTGGTTCAGGAAATACCTGAACCAATTCTATTTTTATCTAAAAACGATTTTTAAAAAAGATCAGTCAGCAGGTTGTCATCTACCAGATTGGGAACGGTTACCTTTAAATCTGGTGTGCGTTCCATTTCCCTTTTAATGGCAAACATCGCTTCCTTATTTCTTGCCCAGCTGCGTCGGGCAATCCCGTTGTTTACATCGTAAAACAACATATTTTTTAAGCGTGCATCAGCTTCCCTGGTTCCGTCAAGCAACATTCCGAATCCACCATTGGTAACCTCTCCCCAGCCTACGCCGCCGCCATTGTGAATCGACACCCAGGTTGCACCTCTAAAGCTGTCACCAATCACATTCTGAATGGCCATATCGGCAGTAAACTTACTGCCGTCGTAAATATTTGAAGTTTCGCGGTAAGGCGAATCTGTTCCACTCACATCATGATGATCGCGCCCCAAAACAACCGGTCCTATTTTTCCTGCTGCAATGGCATTATTAAACGCTTCAGCAATCTTAGCACGTCCTTCGGCATCGGCATATAAAATACGGGCCTGCGAACCAACTACCATTTTGTTCTTCTTGGCATCCTTAATCCAGGTAATGTTATCCTGCATCTGCAATTGAATTTCTTCCGGAGAACTTTCCATGATTTCCTGCAATACATTCATTGCAATCTCGTCGGTCTGATCCAGATCTTCAGCTCTTCCCGAAGCACAAACCCAACGGAAAGGTCCAAATCCATAATCGAAACACATTGGGCCTAAAATATCCTGAACGTATGATTTGTATTTAAAATCAATCCCGTTTTCGGCCATGATATCCGCGCCGGCGCGGGAAGCTTCCAGCAAAAAGGCATTCCCGTAATCGAAGAAATAAGTTCCCTTTGCCGTATGATTGTTAATAGAAGCAGCATGGCGGCGTAAAGTTGCCTGTACTTTTTCCTTGAACAGCTCCGGCTCTTCACGAATCAATCTGTTCGATTCCTCATACGAAGTATCCACAGGATAATATCCTCCAGTCCAGGGAATGTGCAATGATGTTTGATCGGAACCAATGTGAATGAAGATATTCTCCTCATCGAAACGCTCCCAAACATCCACTACATTACCAATAAATGCAATGGAAACCACCTCGTTGGTTTCTTGTGCTTTTCTTACACGGGCAACCAATTCGTCCATCGAATCAATCAAAACATCAACCCAGCCCTGCTCATGACGTTTTTTGGCTGCTTTGGGATTCACTTCGGCCGCTACGGTAATACAACCGGCAATATTTCCGGCTTTTGGCTGTGCTCCGCTCATTCCACCTAATCCGGCAGTTAAAAAAATCTTTCCTGAAGGAGTTTCTCCCTTTTTCAGGATTTTACGAAAAGCATTCATCACAGTAATGGTTGTACCATGAACAATTCCCTGCGGACCAATGTACATAAACGAACCAGCTGTCATTTGTCCGTACTGCGATACACCCAGCGCATTAAATTTTTCCCAGTCATCTGGTTTGGAGTAGTTAGGAACAACCATACCATTGGTAACCACCACTCTTGGAGCTCCTTTCGAAGAAGGAAACAATCCCATCGGGTGACCTGAATACAGATTCAAAGTCTGCTCATCTGTCATGGTCGCCAAATACTGCATGGTAAGCAGGTACTGCGCCCAATTCTGAAAAACAGCTCCGTTACCGCCGTAAGTAATCAACTCCTCGGGATGCTGAGCTACTGCAGGATTCAAATTGTTCTGCATCATCAGCATAATACCTGCTGCCTGTATCGATTTGGCAGGATATTCCTGAATCGGGCGGGCATACATTTTGTATTCAGGCTTAAACCGATACATGTAAATACGACCAAAATCCAATAATTCCTGAGCGAATTCAACAGCTAACTCTTTGTGCCAATCCTTTGGAAAATAACGCAGAGCATTACGAATTGCCAACTGCTTTTCCTCTACCGATAAAATATCTTTCCTTTTAGGAGCTCTGTTGGCATCCTTCGGATATGCTTTTTTTGCAGGTAATTCTGCTGGAATCCCTTGCAATATCTGTTCTTGAAATGTCATACTTTCGTCTTTACTATTTCACAATAAAAGCTCTGGTCTTCACAAAATCAATCATTGCATAGATATCATCTTTCAACACACGATCATCTTCCAGCTTATCCACTTTACTTCTGATAATGTTAAAATTCTTTGTCATGATATCTGAGAAATGATTAGGACTTCTAAATTCTAATGCCTGAGCGCCATACATCAACTCAATGGCAAATATTTTCTCGATATTACCTAATATCTGATTGAATTTTCGTCCCGAGATACTTCCCATCGAAACGTGATCTTCCTGTCCTAATGAAGTTGGAACACTATCTGCTGACGGAGGAAAACAAAGTGATTTGTTCTCAGTAACCAGTGCCGCGGTAGTATATTGAGGAATCATAAATCCTGAATTTAATCCACCACTTGCAGTTAACAAACGAGGCAATCCAAATTTACCTTCCAACAGCAGGTAACATCTTCTGTCAGCAATATTACCAAGCTCCGATGCCGCTATGGAACAGTAGTCCAAAGCCATCGCCAAAGGTTGTCCGTGGAAGTTACCACCCGAAATGGCTTCGGTATCACTTAATACAATTGGATTATCAGTCACCGAATTCATTTCGATTTCAGCCAGCTCATTCAAATGATACCATGCATTTCTGGATGCACCATGAACCTGAGGAATACAACGTAATGAATATGGATCCTGAACACGTTCACAATCAATATGACCCGCTAAATTTTCTGAGTTTTCCAACAGCATACGCATGCGTTCCGCCACTTTAATATTTCCTTTAAACGGACGAATTGAATGTAATTCCGGTTTGAAAGGAGCAGCACTTCCCTGAAAACCTTCCAGACTCATTGCTCCTGCAACATCTGCCAAATCAAGAAGATATTCCATTTTATACAAACCACGGATTGCATGTGCCAAAATAAACTGAGTTCCATTGATTAAACCCAAACCTTCTTTTGCTTCCAAACGAATAGCCTTCAGGCCATTCTTTGCCAATACTTCTTTGGCAGGAACAATATCTTTGCCGATCCAAAATTCACCTTCTCCTAAAAGAGGTAAAAATAAATGCGACAAAGGAGCTAAATCGCCCGAAGCACCAACAGAACCCTGTTCCGGAACAACCGGAATCAAATCATTTTCAATAAAAAATAAAATACGCTCAATCACTTCCAACCGAACACCCGAAAAACCCTGCGCCAATGCTTGTACCTTACAAATCATCATGATTTTAGATAACTCTTTACCAATAGGATTTCCAACACCTACAGCATGGGTTATCAGCAAATTCTCCTGTAATTTGCTCGTTTCTTCCGGCGAAATCTGAGTATCGCACAAAGGTCCGAAACCGGTATTTATTCCATAGTAAGCTTTATTGGACTTCGCCATTGTTTCAACCTTGGCTCTGCAAGCATTCACTTTACTGATAGCTTCTGCAGTTAATCCCGCTTTAAGCTCTCCTCGAGCAATTTGTATCGTCTTATCAACACTTAACCGATCAATTCCGTATTTAAACATAGTTCAAGTAGATTTATTTTTTATTACAAAGTTATTCGTAATTTTGATACCCAACAAGACTATTGTTGTCATCATTTAATAACTATGAGTAATCAAATAGAGTTCAGACATTACAAATATTTCCTTGCTTTAGCCGAAGATCTGCATTTTAGAAAAGCAGCAGAAAGCTTGTTTATATCGCAGCCAGGATTAAGCCGGCAGATTAAACAAATGGAAGAGATTCTTGGAATCAGCTTGTTCGAACGCCATAACCGAAAAGTAAAACTTACTATAGCCGGCCTTTACCTGCAAAAAGAGTTGACCAATAATTTTAAACGTTTGGATGAAATTATAAACCATGCTAAACTGTTACATGATGGCTTGAATGGCAATTTGAATCTCGGCTATGTTGGTTCTGCCATGCAGGATGTAATTCCGGAACTATTATTAATATTTAAGCAAACCCATCCAAATGTTCTTTTCAGTTTAAAAGAAATGGACAACAACAAACAAATCCAGGCACTGCTTAATCATGAAATTGATGTCGGTTTTGTGAGAATGGAACGAGTGCCCAGAGGATTAAGCATTCAATCTGTTTTTGAAGATACATTTTCCTTAGTTCTTCCTAAAGATCATCCAATTAACGAATCGAACTTCACGAATTTGTCTCAATTTAAAAATGATTCGTTCATCTTTTTTGATGCTTCGTACAGTGAATCGTATTTTGAAAAAGTAATGCAAATTTTCGATGAAAGTGGTTTTGCACCATTGATTTCGCACAACACGGTTAATGCCAGCTCGATATACCGGCTGGTAGAAAATAAATTTGGTGTTTCAATTGTACCCACTTCTCTGAAATTGGGCTACGACATGGGAATTAAATTTATCGAATTGAATAAAATACCTCAGAGAACAACCTTGCGGGCTGTCTGGAACAATAAAAATACCAATCCAATATTAAATGACTTTCGTACCATGATTGATAGCAAAATGGCAAACAGGTAAATTCATCCAGACTAAGAACATTTACTCTTTGGTTAAAATTCGTCGTTTCAGAATTTGACTTACGTGAATAACGAAGTGAATATATCTTCTCTTAAAATTTCACGAACTCAGGAATAAATATAATAAATAAAAAAAGGGAAGCTACTTCGCAATCAGAACATTAAAATATGTACTTTTGCGACTGTTTTGCGAAAAAGCAAGAAGAAGTGTCCTTAAAAAAACACTTTAAATATATCAATTAAGAATTTTAGAAAGAGCCTGTATGAAGCGAGTTAATGCGTACAAAAAATTATTTAATGTTGATCAGGATACTGATCTTAAGAAATTGAAATCAACTTATCGAAATTTGGTTAAAGAGTGGCATCCTGATAAATTTCAATCTGATGATGAAAAATTTGCTGAAGCAGAAATCAAAAGCCGCGAGATTATTGATGCTTATCACTTTTTGGTGAGTATTGCTCCAGAGACAATTGCCGCAAATCTGGAAGAATATACTTCAACAACTACCGAATCGGGCATTGCTGATTACAAACACAAAGGCTTGTTGCTTGAAATCTCTTTCACCGATGGAACTACTTATGAATATTTTGGCGTTCCAAAAAACGTATTCAATAAATTCATCAATTCAGATAAGCAGTATCGCTTTGCCAAAAGAAGCATTTTCAACTCTTACCTGTACCGAAAATCTAAAAAGGACGCCATAGCAGCCTAAAGAATATATGATCAATAAAAAACCCAAGCTCAAAAAGCCTGGGTTTTTTATTTTTCAATCCTCCAAAACCAATCAATTGGTTTTTAACCATCCGGTAATGCTTAAGCGTGGCTGATTACTGAGCAAAACTTCATGCTCGAGTTCACTGCTCTTAAAAAACACACATTTGCCGTTAAGCGGAGAAATACACTGATTGTGATCCGAATGGTAAATGCACAATTCGCCGCCATCACCCGGCTTCCAATCCGGATTTAAGTACATGATCATAGTGAAAGCTCTTCCCTTATTATTCACAAACTGATCGAGATGCTTTTTATAGAAAGTTCCCTTTTCATAAAGAGCATAATGAAATTCATATCCGGTAATGCCTGAATAGCAAGTCTGATTTAAATAGGCAACAAAACGATCCATCAAATTAAAAAAACAGTCCTCGTGTTCATCATGATGTTTGCGATCGAGCCAATGTATTTTATCGCTGCGAATTAATTGATTGTGAACTAAATCAGTATTATTCCCAATCCCGGCAGGCAGCATCTGCTTTTGCGACAACAATCTTAACAAATTGCCTTTAAGCTGAGAGGCCAGAGTTTCACTCAGGAAATTATCTGTCAGGCCAACATTAGTTTCTAAATAAGTGCTGACCAAATCATCGAATGCTGTATTCAATTGAATCAATTAATGTGTATGCGAAACGAATCCGCTGAACTGCAAGGTAGACTATTAAATTGAAACATGATTCAATATTCCAACAATTAAATAAGGAAGACGATCGCATTTTTGATTACTCTATTTTAAGTGTTTATCTTTCCCAAAAAACAGCTTGGTATGAAAACAAACCTACCCGAAAACTTCAAAAAAATCAACGAATATTTCTCTCCCAAAGTGATTGGAGAGGTAAACGATTCTTACGTTAAAATTGCCAAAATAAAAGGTGACGAACTACCGTGGCACGATCATAAAAATGAAGATGAACTGTTCTATATCATTGAAGGCAGCCTTTTAATGGAAATTGAAGGCTCAGAACCGTTTACTATGAATGCCGGAGATATGTACATCATTAAGAGAGGCACTCAACATCGGGTATCCGCAAAGAAAGAATGCAAAATCATGCTGATTGAAAACAAAACTACGGCTCATACCGGAGATGTTGAATCTGCAATAACTAAAAATATCCAAGATCAGCTCAAATAGGATACTATCTTATTTAGAATCATCCCGCCAATTTAATTTGTCGCTGCAATGTCTAACTACCTAAAATTGCTTCTAAATTCTATATCTTTATTCATAAAAATAAGCTGAGTGATAAATATGGTGCATATTAGAAGAATTTTTCTGCAGATTTTAATTTTAACAGCGCTTCTGCTGAATGCATCAGCACAGGACAATGCAATAGTTAACAAAATAAGGTTTACAGGAATCGATACACTGCAAAAGGAAATTCTTCTTAAGCAGATGAATACCAAAGCCAGACCATTTACCGGGAAGTTGACTTTTTGGAAAAAAACCACCCGATTTTCCAGTTTCACATTCGATGAAGACTTACTTCAACTGAAAAAATACTATCAGAAGAATGGCTTTTTAGATGTATCAATTACATCGGATCTTCTGCCAGACAAAAGAAACAAAAAACTTGACCTTCTCATTCACATCCGGAAAGGAACTCCTATTTCCATTGGTAAAATCAACTATTCCTTAACCGGAACCGAAGCAAACATGCAAATTTTAGAGTCTGTAAAAATGATTCTTCCTCTAAAAACCGGAAACCTGTTTCAAGATGAAAAAATCATCGCTTCCGAAAATTTAATCCGTGAAAAATTCAACCGTGAAGGATTTCCTTTTGTGAAAGTGGAAAAAAGCATCCATTTAAATGAAAAACTACATACTGCAACTATTAATTTCATTGTAAACCCTGGAAACAAAAGTTATTTTGGTAAGATTAATCTGGAAGGAAATTCTGTAATCAACAAAGCATATATCCTGAAACATGTTGAACTTAGCAAAGGTGAAGTCTTTTCTCAGGTGAAAATTGAAAAGACTCAGGAAGAATTGTTCGACATGAATCTATTCCGGTACGTAACCATTCGTGCAATGATGGATAGTGTAAATCATGACTCAGTGCCAATTTCCATTCACATAAAGGAGCTGCCCCGCTGGTCCGTAAAAATTGGTGCCGGATATGGAACCGAAGACAAAATCAGGACATCCATTCTATTCAAACGATTAAATTTTTTAGGTGGAGGAAGAACTCTGTCGATTAAAGGACAGCACTCTTACTTCACTCCGCTTAGTATCGAGAGCAAATTTATACAACCCGATGTTTGGAGCAAAAATCTTGATTTCATTTTAAATCCGTTCTTCTCGCGCGAAAAAGAAGACAGTTATGAAGTAGACAGGCTGGGAACTTCGGTTACTTTTCAGAAGGAATTAACGAAAAAATCTGCCGCTTATATTTCCTATACATTTGGTAAGGATAAGGTAGATATATCGAAAAGCAAAGGCTCCTTATCGATTGAGGATGCTGACAAATTGAATCACAATAAATCAGGTGTAACATTGGGCTACAACCTAAACACCACCAACGATATTTTTTCTCCTGAAAAAGGATGGAAATATGAAGGAACAGCCACTTATATGGGAATAGGTTTCAATTCCCAATTTCATTACTATAAAATTCTGACAGAAATAGACTATTTCCACTCACTGAGGAAGAATGTTGTTTTTGCCGGAAAAATAAAAATTGGAATTATTGAACCAACCCAAGGCGATTCTCAAAGTCCTATCGAAGATCGTTTTTTAATGGGAGGAGCACTATCCTTGCGTGGCTGGGGCCGTAATCAGATCTCTCCGAAAAACGAAGAAGGAAACAAGTTGGGTGGAAACAGCATGATGGAAGCCAGTGCTGAAATAAGATTTCCATTGTACGGTATCTTTTCAGGCACAGCCTTTACGGATTTTGGAAATTCATGGTTAAACTCATGGGAATTCAAACTAAACCAGCTAAACTACAATGCTGGCTTGGGCCTACGTGTGAAAACACCTGTTGGTCCTATTCGTTTGGATGTTGCAAGCCCATTATTCGAGGGAAAATTCAGAACCCAATTCTTTATTACTATTGGGCATGCATTTTAATGTGAAATTAAATGATTGAAGGAATGAAACGATTTTTAAAAACAGCAGGTATTGCAAGTGCAGGAATAATTATTCTCCTGGCGATTCTGCTTTTTCTCCTTTCTACCGGACTTTTCAATAATTGGATTTCGGAAACTGTGTGCCGAATAGCCAATCAACAGCTAAATGCAGAGCTTACAATAGGAAAAATTGAAGGCAACCCTCTCTCCCATCTTATTGTAAAAAAAATTGACTTGGAACAAAACAAGAGTAAGCTGATAACTCTTGATGAACTGGAAATAAAATACAACATTTGGAAGATCGCAGTAAAAAAACTTGAAATTACATCTCTGAAATTAAACGGAACATCGGCTTTCCTGCAACAAGACAAGGATGATTTATGGAACCTTGAAAAACTGATTCCTGTTACAGAAAATTCAGAAGCTAAAGTTCCTTCGAATCCCTTTTCATGGGAAATAGAATTGGCAGATGTATCTACGAAGAATTTTGAGGCCAAAATCGTGGCGAATGACAGTACAAAATTAATTCCGCAGAATATAAAATTTGATGCTTCTCTCAGTTTCAAATTTGCAGCTGATTTTATGAATATTGATCTGCACAAACTTGAAGTAAGCACACAAAAACCATCTCTGGAAATTAAAGATTTACATTTTCAGGCAAGTGTAATTGATTCGGTATTTAGCTGGTCCAATTTTCAACTTCAACTTCCTAAATCAAAGCTTAACTCAAAAGGTTCGGTTCCTTTCAATCAACTGCTTGGTTCCGAAGTTTCTTTTCACGCAAACCCATTCGATTTTGAAGATGTAAACGAATGGATTCCTTCAATTTATGGTAAACCCAACATCAATCTGGAAATTTTCAAGACCGAAAATAACAGTCAGATAGACTTCTCCATAAAACAACAGAATCAGATTATTAAATTACTGGGGGAAATCAATGATAGTAACAGCTTGCCGGATTTTCATTTCACAATGGAAACCGACAGTATAAATGGAGAATACTGGACTCATAATGATGACCTTAAATCAAATATTAAAGGTGAACTTGAGCTTACAGGAACGGGGCTGGATTTTAAGGAAAACACAATTCACGCCACAGCTAAGTTTGCCGATTTAAAATACAAGACTTACGAATTAAATGATTTTATTCTGCTTGTTGATAAAAACAAAAATAAACTCGATGCAAAGGCAAGAGCAAAAACCATTTTTGGGAATTTAGATTCAAAAATCCATATTGAAAAGCTATTTGAATTGGCCAATTACAGTGCAGAACTAAAAATTGGAAATTTAGATTTAAGCAAACTAAGCAGGAATAAAAATCTAAAATCAAACATTAACATCGACCTAGAGGCATCCGGACAAGGTTTTACCCCTGGTGACCTGCAAACAAAACTTCATTTAAAATCGACAAAATCAGTCCTTTTTAATCAGCCAATCAAAAACTTAGATGCCAATATCCTCATCAATAAAAAAGAATATCTAATTAATGATTTCAGCTTTGAAGCGCCTTACTTAAAGGCAATTCTTTCGGGAAAGGGAAATAGTACCGAAAACAATCTTATTCATTTGGAGCTAAAATCAAAAAACCTAAATGCGCCTCTTATCGCCCTGGGCTTGAAACCCGTCGATTTTAACGGCGAAATTACAAGTGACTTATCCGGACCTTTTAATACTTTGGATTTTAGAAGCAATATCAATATCGTACATGCCGGAATCGACTCACTCGTTTTGCAAAATTTCAAAGCTAAGCTTCATTCGCGCTTTTCGGGGGATGAACTATTGGCAAATATGGATTCGGTCGGGAAAAAAGACACAAGTACAAATGCCTTTTTAAAAAACATCTATCTAAGTGCAAAAGCAAGTGCAGATTATATTACATTTGAAAAGTACTATATGGCGAATACGAACTTAACTTTTGAGAAAAACCAAGAAAACAGTAGTGGTAATATTACTTCCTCCACAGCTTTAGGAAATCTGAAAACCAAATTCTCTATTGAAAACCTGTTTTCGGTTCCCGCATATAAAATAAAAAGCAGCTTGAAAAATATTGATCTTTCCATGATCACAAAAAACAAAAAGTTCCGTTCCGATTTGAACTTCGAAATAGTTGCCACAGGGAAAGGGATTCAACCCAAATCCATGAATGCTGATCTGGAAATTCAATCAAACGGATCATCTATATTTGATTTGCCTATTGAAAAATTCAAAGCAAAAATAAACTACAATAAAGGAGAATATCAGGTAAATGGATTTCATATAGAAACGCCCTTTGCTTTCGCCGGTTTAACGGGCAAAGGAAACTGGAAAAAGAACAATCAGCTCAAATTAAATATAAAAACTACAGACATTCAGCAGCTCATCTCTGCCTTAGAAACAGACAAATTACAACTTGTTGGACAACTAAAAGCTGAAATTAAAGGTCCGGCCGATTCTCTGCAAATATCCTCTTCGGTGAATGTAACTGAATTGAAACTCGATACCATCAGCATCAACAAAATAACAGCTGATGCTGAAATCCATTTTGCAGATTCAACATATTCCGGATTCATGAACCTTTTGGTGAGCGACTCTAAAATGCAGGATTTTAATCTTCAGGAACTTCATTTTAAAAGTAAGTTCAATCAGCAGAAAGCGGTTAATTCGTTCGCCTTTTTTGCCAGCGATTCTTTACATGGTAAAATTTTATCCGAACTAAAAATCAATAATAACCCCAGCATTTCCTTTCAGGATATACAATTAAATTTAAACAATCAGATTTGGAAGGGAGGCAACGATTCCAACTACATTAAATTTAGGCAGGATTCTATTGAAATACACCAATTTGAACTTAGCTCGCAGCAAAGTGCATTAAAAGCAAATGGAATATTTGCTTTTAATGGAACTGAAGATCTGCATGTTGAAATTCAGAATCTAAACCTGATCAACATTTCAGAACTACATTTTTTGCCCTATCAGATATCAGGAAAAGTGAATGCTTTTCTCGACATTGCCGGAACAGCAAACAAACCAATTATTAAATCTATTCTCACTATTGATCATCCGGAAGTTGACAGCCTGCGATTTAGCAAATTCCAATCTGATATCAACTATACAAACGAAAAACTTCGTTTTGAGACATATCTTGATGGCTATTCCTCACGACTTATCAACGCAGAATTTGAACTCCCTCTGCACTTTTCATTTACTGAAAAGTTTCTGCTTCCCAAGGAAGACAATCCCATCCATGCCATTGTAAAAATCGATCAACTCGATATCAATAAATTCAATCGTTTTATTCCAACAACAGGAATTGAAGCTAAAGGTTTCCTAAGCATGCAACTCAATATTGATAACACCATTAACAATCCTCACATTAGTGGTTATCTAAATTTTGGCAAGGGTGCTTTTCAATATAAAAAACTGGGAATGGATTACGATGATATCGAAATGCGCAGCCGCCTGGCAAACAACTATTTTTATCTCGACAGCCTTCTCATAAATTCCGGAAAAGGAAAATTGCAACTGAAAGGATTGGCTGAAATGAAATCACTGATTGATACAGAACTAAAAAGCATTAATCTGGATGTAAAAGGGGAAAACTTCAAGGCTTTCGACTCCGAATTAATAAAGGCTGTTATCAATACAAATCTTAGCCTGAATGGTTCGCCCGAAAACCCTACCTTCAAAGGAAAAGTAACAATTTTAAACTCAAGCCTAAATACCGATATATTCCTAAAAGAATTCAATCGTGTTTATGATGATTCCAACCAACCACTCTTGGTTACTGCACGGAAAAATGCAGAAAATGAAGAAATAAAGTACACTATAAAAAAGAATTCAGCGCAAAAAGATCCACCTTCAATTTATAAAAAACTGGAGGGGAATTTCGACATCGAAATCCCTGGAAACACCTGGATAAAAGGCAAAAACATGAATTTTGAACTGGCCGGAAATCTACAAGCGATAAAAGAAGGTGAACAGATAGACATTTTCGGAACTATGAACGTAAAAAGAGGATTTTATAAAATTTACGGACGAAGACTTGAATTTGAAGAAGGTGAAATCACCTTAACAGGTGGAGCAACTCTAAATCCGATTGTCAATTTCAAAGTTGCCTACAAATTCCGCGATCCGGATAATCAATTGCGAAAACTTAGCGTAAATGTAACCGGACGAATTAATAAACCGAAAGTCAAATTTTTTCTTGACGATACCTCCATCGAAGAAAAAGACGCCATTTCTTATCTGATATTCAACAAAAGCACGAACCAACTTGATACAAGAGAAAATACATCAATGAAGAGTAGTAATATGGACATCGCTAAGGATTTTGCAATCGGCCAATTCTCGAATGTACTTAAGGATGCCTTACAATCGTCACTTGGTTTGGATGTGATTGAAATTTCGGGGAAAAGTGGTTGGACGCAAGGCAGTGTATCGGTTGGTAAATACATAACAAACAATTTGTACCTGAATTACGAACGAACATTTGCCATCGATAAAAAGGATAAAATTATTGAACCTGAAAAAATTTCAATGGAATATCAATTTTACCGCTCTCTTTTTTTACAGGCGACCAATCAGAGTGCGAATTCCGGTTTTGATTTCATTATCAAATGGACCTGGAAATAATACCAAATTAACATCAAAACATGCCTTATAAAATGTTTCTTTTCAGCTATATCTTCGTTAAAAAAGATGCATCATAACATGGCTATGCTTTACTTTTTTGCCTCGATACAGCTAAAATTAATTCATTTTATTTAAAGTCTATTTTGAAATTAAATTGGTATAAGTTGTAATTCCAAACCTGTTAATTCGGTAAATAAAAATAAATACCCAAGCCATTTGTAAATAGAATATTTCCATACAAAGAATGCTCCAAAAAAACTGCGTTTAACGATTTGTTGCGAAGGTAGGTAAAGGAAAAAATAAGACTGCCAACAAAGGTAAAAATCAAAGCCATCCAGTTTCTAAAAATAATGTGAGCCATGGAAAAACAAATCGCATTTATCAACAGCATTACCAGCGGATTTCTAAAAAGAAGTTTATACCGATAAAAAAAGAATGCCCGGTAAATGAATTCCTGTGTGTATGCTGACCAAATAGGATAAGTGAAAATTACAGCAAGCCAAATCCAAAAATTATTCCTCGGAAGGTAAAAAAACACATCTCCCCTAAAAATATAAACCCAGATTGATGTAATAAACAGTAATACAAATCCTTTCAATAAAATTTCCTGCCATGGATAGTCACGCTTAATTCGAAAAATACCGCGGTCAAAATTTTTATCCCTAAAAACAATAAAGAGACAATAGAGAAATACAATAACCAGAGGCACAGCTTTATGAACCGGTATAAGCTCGTAAAAATACAAGACAGGAAGTACCAGAAACATAAAAATCATTTCTAACCACAGGTATAATTTCTTCATCTCACCACCCACTAAAAATTTGAAAACAATAGAAAACCAATTGAAATAAGGAGGACTCCTTATTAAGACTCGTTCTACTTAATTTACAATTTTTAGATGGATTTTGTTTCAAAAACTTTGGTGAAATTTAGGAACGGAGGATTTTTATTGACTAACGAAATAATAGGGTTAATAAATCCATAAAAATGATGATAAAAAGCCTTTTTTAATTGATTTATCTTACTCAAAAATAGACAAATACCTACAACTCGTTACAACGCCCAGCTAGAATTCTTTTCTTTGCGCTTTTCTTGCAGCAATAATTAGTAAATAACCCGCAATTACCGGTCCGTAAGACACAAAATAATATCCCTTCATGTCGAACCAATGGAAATAGGTTCCCAGAGTAATGATACCACCAATTATCATTAGAGTCCATCCTATCAGGCGTAATTCACGAGCCTTAAACTTCCCTTTCTTCTTCACTTCTCCCCTCAGCATCCGATCATCAATTGCGCGGACAATATCCTTGATCAAATCTTCTTCGATATTCTTTCCTGCTAATTCTTTACGGATTTGGGAAAAATCCATTCCCTCTATTTTCTTTTGGTGATACAAATCAACCAACTCTTTAAAGTTATTTTCCATAATTCAATTGTGCTATTCGTTCAACAAAACTAGCTACAATTGAACACATATTCAAAACAGTACCGGTAAATCTTTCAAGCATTAAGTAAAAACCAATCATAAACACAAGAGCAATACAAACTACAATACGACCTATCACCATATAACCAGAATATATCACCATACAAAGTGAACCTACTACCAAACGACTGGAACATATCACCATAAGAATGGAACCTATCACCATATGAACGGAATCTATCATCGTATAACTGGAATTCATTATCATAGAACTTGAATTCATCACCACATAACGTGAATACAGCTCCGGTAAACTAAACCATTTAAAGAGTAAAAACGATTCCCATTAAAAAACAGGCTTCCCGAATAGGGAAGCCTGTGATGTATCTGATCAAAAATATTTGTTCTATTTATAAATTGCCTTTTTAGCAGCAAGCAAAGTATTCTGTAATAAGGAAACAATCGTCATTGGACCAACACCACCCGGAACAGGAGTTATGAAGGATGCTTTAGGAGCAACCTCATCAAACTTCACATCACCTAACAGCTTCCAGCCCGACTTTGTTTTATCAGATTTTACCCGGTGAATTCCAACGTCGATAATCACAGCACCTTCTTTCACCATATCGCCTGTTAAAAACTCTTTCATTCCCAAAGCAACTATAACGATATCCGCCTGACGGGTAATTTCCGCAATGTTCTTTGTTCGGCTGTGGCAAAGAGTAACTGTACAATCGCCATACTCGGCTTTACGCGACATTAAAACACTCATTGGAGTACCTACAATGTTGCTTCGACCAATAACAACACAATTTTTACCTGATGTTTGAATTTTATATCTCTTCATCAACTCAACAATTCCTGCCGGAGTTGCCGGCAAATAGGTTGGCAGGCTCGACACCATTTTACCAACATTCATAGGATGAAATCCATCAACATCTTTTTCGGGACGTATGGTTTCAATCACTTTCGATTCTGAAATATGCTTAGGCAATGGCAATTGAACAATCAATCCATCGATATCATCATTATCATTCACTTTTCTAATTTCTGCAAGCAATTCTTCCTCGGTAATGCCCTCTTCGAAACGAAACTCTGAAGATTTAAAACCTACCATATGACAAGCTTTCACTTTTGCAGCCACATAAGTTTCACTGGCTCCGTCGTGTCCAACAATCATAGCAGCCAAATGAGGAGTTTTTCCACCAGCCTTTTTGATTATTTCTACTTCGGCAGCAATTTCCTGCTTCACCTCTGCTGAGATTTTTTTTCCGTCGATTAATTCCATGGTCGTATCGTTTTGCGGTATAAAAAATGCCTGACCAAGCGGCCAAGCATTTCTATTTGTAAGTTTATTATCTTCGGCCTCCCATATTCCCCATCATTCGGGACATGTTTCCGCCTTTTGTCATCATTTTCATTAATTTTCGCGTTTCATCGAATTGTTTGATTAAACGATTCACGTCCTGAATGGTAGAACCACTACCATCGGCAATTCTCTTTCTTCTTGATCCGTTAATTAATGCCGGATCTTCTCTCTCTGCCGGAGTCATCGAAAATATAATTGCTTCAACACCTTTAAAAGCATCATCATCGATATCAACATTCTTAAGTGCTTTTCCAACACCAGGAATCATAGATGCCAAATCTTTCAGATTACCCATTTTCTTGATCTGCGAAATCTGAGACAGGAAATCGTTGAAGTTAAATTGGTTCTTGGCGATTTTCTTCTGAAGTTTTCTAGCTTCGTCAGCATCAAATTGATCCTGGGCACGTTCTACAAGTGAAACAATATCACCCATACCCAAAATACGATCGGCCATACGACTGGGATGGAAAACATCAAGAGCTTCCATTTTCTCTCCCGTACCAACAAATTTGATTGGTTTGTTAACAATTGAACGAATTGAAAGCGCAGCTCCACCACGTGTATCACCATCCAATTTTGTTAAAACAACACCATCAAAATCCAAACGCTCGTTAAATTCTTTGGCTGTATTCACCGCATCCTGACCGGTCATGGAATCAACAACAAACAGAATCTCGGAAGGATCAATGGCTTTTTTAACCGCCTCAATTTCCTTCATCATTTCTTCATCGATAGCCAAACGACCAGCTGTATCGACAATCACCAAATCGTTTCCGTTTGCTTTTGCCTGCTTAATGGCATCCTGAGCAATCTTAACAGGGTTCTTACTCTCAATATCCGTATATACAGGAACTCCAATTTGTTCTCCTAATACTTTCAGCTGTTCGATCGCTGCAGGACGATATACATCGCAAGCAACCAACAATGGATTCTTAGAACGTTTTGTTTTTAGAAGATTTGCCAGTTTACCTGAAAAGGTGGTTTTACCCGACCCCTGCAAACCAGCAATTAATATTACGGCAGGTTTTCCCTGAATATTTATATCAACCTGTGTACTCCCCATTAATTCAGCCAGCTCATCGTGAACAATTTTCACCATTAACTGATTTGGTTTTAATGCGGTTAGTACATTCTGTCCTAATGCTTTTTCTTTTACTGTATTGGTAAAGGACTTGGCTATACTAAAGTTTACATCGGCATCCAAAAGGGCACGTCTCACATCTTTCAATGTTTCTGCTACATTGATTTCAGTAATTTTTCCTTGCCCCTTTAATATCTGGAAGGATCGCTCAAGTCGTTCGTTAAGATTTTCAAACATTATTATACAGATTTATATTTCACTGCAAAATTAAAAAAATCTGCTTAGCGATAAAGACTATGCGATAGAAATGTCGATAATTTTATCAATGATTTTTCATTTTCGTTAGAAATAGTATTAAAACAACACTTTTAAAATAAAAAAAGAGCGAATTCCAAAAATGAAATTCGCTCTCTCAATAATAAATATATTTTTACATTCTTTCAGGAACACCAATTCCTAACAATTCCATTCCACTTTTTATAACCTGTGCAACCTGCTTAGAAAGAACCATTCGGAAGGCTCTTAATTCAACATTGTCCTCTTTAGAAATTGGAAAATCGTGATAAAACTGGTTGTATTCTTTCACCAAATCATATACGTAATTTGCAATTTGTGCAGGGCTTGTTGTATCACCGGCTTCTTTAATGATAACCGGATAGTTGGCAATCATTTGAATTAAATTTGATTCCTTCTCAGAAATTTCAATAGCTGCATTTGCGCATTCAGGAAATTCAATTCCTTCATCAACAGTCTTTTTCAAAACCGATTGAATACGAGCATATGTATACTGAATAAATGGTCCTGTATTTCCGTTAAAATCAATTGATTCTTTAGGATTAAACATCATATTCTTTTTAGGATCGACCTTAAGAATAAAATATTTTAATGCTCCCATAGCAACTTTATTATACACATCCTCAGCCTCTTCTGTAGAATATCCCTGAAGCTTACCCAATTCGTTTGAAGTGTCGCGGGCTGTATTTACCATTTCATCCATTAACTCATCTGCGTCAACAACAGTTCCTTCACGGGATTTCATTTTTCCTTCAGGCAATTCGACCATACCGTATGAAAGGTGCTGAATTTTATTACTCCACTCGTATCCCAGTTTACCTAAAACCAGCGACAACACCTGGAAATGATAATTTTGTTCATTACCTACAACATAAATATGCTCATCAATACTGAATTCATTGAATCGTTCGTAAGCTGTCCCAATATCCTGTGTCATATAAACAGAGGTTCCATCATCACGTAACAGTAGTTTATGATCCAATCCGTCTGCCTCAAGGTTAGCCCAAACAGAACCGGTATCTTTACGGTACAAAACTCCTTCTTCCAAGCCTCTTTCAACAATTGCTTTTCCCTGCTTATAAGTCTCCGATTCGAAATAAACCTTATCGAAATCAACCCCCATTTTTTGATAGGTAACATCGAATCCAGCTAAAACCCAGTCGTTCATCTTTCTCCATAAAGCAACAACTTCCTTGTCGCCCGCTTCCCATTTCACCAACATTTCCTGAGCTTCCAACAACAACGGAGCTTGTTTTTTAGCTTCGTCAGCATCCATTCCGTTGGCTGCTAAAGCTTCAATTTCTTTTTTGTATTCCTGATCGAATTTCACATAGTATTTTCCAACCAAATGATCTCCTTTTAAACCTGTTGATTCAGGAGTTTCCCCTTCGCCAAAACGCAGCCAGGCAAGCATCGATTTGCAGATATGAATGCCACGGTCGTTCACCAAATTTACTTTGATTACTTCGTAACCATTCGCTTTTAAAATTTGAGCAACAGAATACCCCAATAAATTATTACGAATGTGCCCCAAATGCAATGGCTTATTTGTATTTGGTGAAGAATACTCGATCATCACTTTTTTAGCACCGGCCTCTAACTTTTTAAAGCCATAGTTTTCCGATTGAAAAGCAGTATTCAACACTGATATCCAATAAGAACTGTCAATAACCAAATTCAAAAATCCTTTTACAACATTAAAAGCTGTTACAGCGTCAATATTTTCCTGAAGAAAAACACCAAGATCATTGGCTGTAGCTTCCGGTGATTTTTTTGAAAAGCGCAAAAAAGGAAATACAACTACAGTTAAATCACCTTCAAATTCACGTCTTGTTTTTTGAATCTGAACTGTTTCATTATCAATTTCCTGACCATAACAACTATTTACGGCCTCTACAACCTTACCTTTTATAATGCTTTCAATACTCATCTGAAAATTCTTTATTTCGAATTCAACTATTTACAAACTATATGTCTTATCAGATCAAAAAGGTCTTTTAGCCAGTCTGGATTTTCCATTCATTAACCGCCCAAAAAAGTACCCCATAATCCGAATGTGCAAAGATAATACGAATAAAATAAATAGTTCCCTACATTTAGAAAAAAGTCATTCATGACCTTGTTTATGGAATCCCTCAAATAGCCTCATCTATTTAACTTCTGATAAAGCAACATTACTTACCTTTGAAAAATTACAAAACCTTGTTTATTTTTAATTTGATATTTTCTAACTCTTTATTAAATTAAATAGAAATAAAAACAACAAAAACATTCATTTTAAGTTATAACAGTTAATTGCACAAATTCTTAAGCCCAAAAGAATGAAAAACATTCTCCTTCTTCTATTTTCATTAATTACCGCCTTTCACGTCACAGCAACCGTCCAATCAGAAAGAATAGACTTTACAATAAAAAACGCAAATCTTGATCGCGTAATCGAAATTGCCCAATCCTACTTCAATTCAAATAATGCTGAAGCTTTAAGATTAAGCTTGCAGGCCGCTGAAAAAGCACTTGAATTTGAGAACATGAAACAATACGCGATCGCGAATGAATTATTGGGGAGAATATATTTGTATCAGGGAGAATTGAAAAATGCCGAAACATGTATTGATATTTCTCTTGAATATTGGAAAAGCATGAGAGACACTCTGAAAATGAGTTTTTGCTATGGTTATTTAGGCGATTTAAACTATTCAACATGTAACTATGATACCGCAAAATTGTTTTATCAAAAAGGATTTGAATTAAAAAAACTAACCCAGGACAGTATTAATTTCAGTTTTAGCTACAACGCCATTGGCAATATAAAATTAGAAAACTGCAGATACGATGAAGCATTAAAAAATTACCGTAAGGCATTGGAGCTGAATATACGCTTTAAGAACAATTCCGGCATTTGCTACACTCACAATGCATTGGGAAATGCTTATTTTGAAATTAATGATCTGGAATCATCAAAAAAACATTTCGAAAAAGCGCTGGAAATTGGCAAAGAAAATCATCTCGACAAAAATATTGCATATACTTTAAACCATCTGGCAAAACTGCACAACAGATTAAGCAATAGAACTACAGCCATTGATCTATACAATGAGTCGTTACAAATCAGCAAAAAACTATTATCGAAAAATGGAATAGGACTGTCTTACATGGGAATTGGAGAGGTCTATCAAACCCTCATGCAGAATGACAAAGCTTTAGAATATCTGCATAAAGCATTAAAGCTTTTTGAAGAGCTTGGATCTCAAAAAAATATTGCGAATTGCTACTTAAACATTGGTATGGTTTTATATGAAATGAAAGATCACACCATCGCTCGGGAAAAGTTTCAAAAATCAATAGAAATAAACGAACAAATCGGATATTTAAAAGGAAGCGCCAATGCTTATCGCAAAATAGGGAATACCTATTACCAAGAAAAAAATTACCCTCTTAGTCTTTCCAACTATAATAAATCGCTTTCCATTCAAAGAAAAATAGGCAACTTAAAAGGAATCGCATCCTGTTATACAAATATTGGTTTAATTCATGTAAAAAGAGATAGTTTGGCGTTAGCCCTGGATGTTTTCAATAAGGCAATTGTTATTAATATGGGGATTAATAATATTGGCGGAGTTGCATCAACTTACAATAATTTGGGTGAATTATATAAGACTAAAAACAACCACAAACTGGCAATTCAATATCTGTTAAAAAGCTTTGATATAGCCTCTGAAATTGACCGGAAAACACTCATGGCTGAGTGTGCAAAAAATTTATCAGAGATTTATTCTTCGGATAAAAATTATAAACAATCCTTGCACTATCATCAATTGTATTTCGATTTGTACAACCAAATGTACAATGCACAAATGGAAAATAGAATTGGTTGGATTCAGATGCAAAACGAAAGAGAAAAACGAGTAACTCTGGAAAAAATTTTCGCCAATGAAAAATCAATCGAAAAAGAAAAATTAAATAAGCAATCCCTTATCAATTCATTTTTAATAGTAATTGTTGTTCTCATTCTGCTCTCAATAACATTAATTTACAGCCTATATCTTGCTGTAAAAAAGGCAAATAAGAAATTAACCAACGAAATTACGGTACGGAAAAAAGCAGAATTACAGCTAGAGGAGAATCATCGAAATCTTGAGAATCTCGTAAAAATACGGACGATTGAATTAATTAAAGCAAAAGAAAAAGCAGAACAATCGGATCAATTAAAATCCTCCTTTTTAGCGAATATGTCTCATGAAATTAGAACTCCAATGAATGCTATTATTGGGTTTTCTAAACTGCTGACGATGACCAATTCTTCAAAAAAACAAAACCATTACACTTCAATTATTTATGAGAACGGACATGTTTTACTCACTCTTGTCAACGATATCATGGATATTTCGATGATTGAATCAAAGCAGTTGAAAATTAAAAAATCCAGTTTCAAGGTTTATCCAATGCTCGAAGAATTAAAAAGCATTTTCGATGAACTTAAATATGCTGACAAAAAGAATCATATTGAATTTACCATTCACTACAATGATATACCTACAGATCTGACAATTACCTCCGACCGGGTTCGAATAAAACAAATTCTGATAAACCTCCTGCGAAACGCGTTAAAATTCACAAAATCGGGTCATATTGATTTTGGAGTCGAATTAATTGAAAACAAAATACGCTTCTTTATTAACGACTCAGGCATTGGTATTCCGTACGAAGATCAATCTTTAATTTATGATCGATTTAGACAGGCAAGTAATAATTCTGCAGAGCACGGAGGTACAGGTCTGGGACTAACAATTTCAAAGAGTTTGGTTGAATTACTAAATGGTAATATTTGGTTTACGTCGAAACCGAATGTAGGAAGCCAATTTTATGTCGATCTTCCTTTCCAATCAAATCCCATTAAGATAAATTCCGAAACTTCAGAAGACGGTAAGGAAGCAGATTTTACCGGAAAAAAAATATTAGTAGCAGAAGATAAAAAATCAAATTTTCTTTACATTAAAGAAGTACTCCGAAAGACAAATGCAGAAGTAACCTGGACAAAAGATGGGGCTGAAACTGTTGAGCAGTTTAAATTAAATCATTTTGACTTGGTATTGATGGACATTCAATTACCAAAAATTGACGGATACGAGGTTACTAAGAAAATAAAGCTGCAAAACCCACATGTGCCCGTAATTGTTCAAACTAAATTTAACCATCAGGATGAAGAACAAAAACGTTCAGGATCTGGCTTTGATGGCTTCATAATAAAACCCTATACCGGGAGTGAACTTCTTCGTATCATATCACAGAATTTATCTTAAAATGTTCTTTCCCAACTCTCAAATGCTTGATCTCAACCATTATTATTTTTGATAAAAAAAATCTGCACCATGAAAAAAGCAATTTTACCATTATTTATTATCATCACTCTAATAGTAAGCAGTTTTATTTTATATCCTGATGTAGAAAACAAATCTGATTATGCAATTGTAATTCATGGCGGAGCCGGAACTATACTGCGTAAAAATTTCACTCCTGAAAAGGAAACACAGTATAAAAAAGTACTTCAAGAGGCTCTCCAAATTGGTGATTCCATATTAAGAAATGGCGGAAGCAGCCTTGATGCGGTTGAAAAAACAATTCGTATCCTGGAAAACTCGCCCCTGTTTAATGCTGGTAAAGGTGCAGTATTTACCAATTCCGGAAAGAACGAACTTGATGCCTCAATTATGTGGGGAAAAGATTTAAACGCAGGAGCAGTAGCTGGCGTTGATGATATAAAAAATCCTATTAGCGCAGCCAGAGAAGTCATGGAAAATTCAGAGCATGTAATGCTGAGCGGCCACGGCGCTTCTGAATTTGCTAAAATGCAAGGTCTGGAAATAGTTGACCAGAGTTATTTTTTCACACAAAACAGATGGGATCACCTGCAGGAGATCCTTAAAAAAGAGAAAGAAATGACTCCGGAAGATCATCACGGTACAGTTGGATGCGTAGCTTTGGATAAAGATGGAAATCTGGCGGCCGGAACGTCTACGGGAGGTATGACAAATAAGCGTTTCGGGCGTATAGGAGACTCTCCTATTATTGGTGCAGGTACTTATGCCAACAATGCAAGCTGTGCAATTTCATGCACTGGTCACGGCGAATTTTTTATCCGATTAGGTGTTGCTAAAGATATTTCATCCATGATGGAATACCAAAATATTAGTTTGGAAGAGGCCAGCAACAAAGTTATTGATAAATTGACTAAAATTGGAGGAACCGGTGGAATAATCGGCCTTGATAAAAACGGCAATATTGTAATGAAAATGAATACAGATGGTATGTACAGAGCTTATTCCAATTCAAAAGGGGAAACTGAGGTATTGATCTATAAATGAGAATAATTTATTTTGCGAAATGAATATTTCAAGCTAAATTAAACTTAGTCAACAATCACAAAAAAAAATTAAGCTATGAAGATAAACCTTAACGGAAAATGGAAAAATCAGTACAATTCAGAAATGGATCTAACTGTTACAGAAAATCTTGTAAGCGGAACATTTCAAACTGCAATAGGGCAACCCAAATTCGAAGAGAAATTTGAAATTACAGGAAAAATCAATGCTAATGTGATTGCATTTATGGTAGATTTTGAAAAGTACGGATCTTTGGCTTGTTGGACAGGTCGTTTTGAACTGGACGAATCCGGACCTGTAATTCACACCATGTGGCATTTGTCACAAAGTGAAGGTGGTGAAGAAGAACAGCTTGCCAAAGCAATTCTTACAGGAGTGGGAACTTTCAGAAAACCATAGGTATAAATTAAGAGAGTGTCCGAAAAGTAAAGTTTCCCTTGGAAATGTCATGTTGAGCGAAGTCGAAACATCTGTTATTCAAACATAAAGATTCTTCGGCAAGCTCAGAATGACAATAAAATTGAACTTTTCGGACACCCTCTTATTCATGTATCTTAATTAGACTGCAACATCTAAATTATCAATTTTACCAAGTAAGTCATGTGTTGAATCTAACAAATCATCGTATATGGATTTATAATGATTCTTGATTTCTTTTGCTGTTTTACCACTTAATTTTTGATTAATACGTGCAATATATTCATTTCGTGACGCTGCCGCCTCATTCATGATAACATACACGTCTTCTGAATTTTCACGTCCAAAGAAATTCAAATGAATGATACCTCTCATTAATATCTCGTTTGTTAGGAAATTTATGTCTTTTTTAAAATTTCTTCTGCTTGCCATAATTAAAATTTTAGATTTTGATGATTGCTAAATTACTAAAAATACCAAGAGTATGCATTCCAAAATTTATAATTCACACACATATTTTATAATCTTTAAATCATTGCAATTGGTGAGTAAAAAAAGTTTATTTGTAGTTGTAAATCTACATTAAGAACAGAGGTTGTTGATTATGAGCGAGTGTTTCCATTATATTTTTCTGAAAAATGAAAAAGCAAAACCTGCTAAAGATTTTAATGATAAAATCTTTTTGCGGGGAATAAGCCTGTATGAAGTTATTCGGGTCGTTTCCGGGAGAGCTTTATTTCTTGAATCACATTTTCAACGATTAACAAATTCAGCGGCTTGCCTTGAACAGAACCTTTGGTTAAGCCTGAATCAAATTAAAGAAAGTATTTCCAATTTAATTGCATTGAACGATTCCCAAAACGGCAATATCAAATTAGTATTTCATATCGACGGTGAAAATGAAACTTTTCTGGCCTATTTTATTCAGCATTATTATCCCAGCGAAGATCAGTATAAAAATGGTGTTAGAACTCTTGTTCATCAGGCTGACCGACCAAAACCAAATGCTAAAGTATACAACCACTCCCTTCGTTCTACAACCAATGATTTAATTAAAGAAGCTGAAATTTTTGAAGTACTGCTCCTAAACTCTATGGGAAACATTACTGAAGGGAGCAGATCTAATCTTTTTTTTATTAAGAACAATGAGTTGCACACTGCTTTAGATACAGATGTTTTACACGGAATTATTCGTAGTAAAGTAATTGAAGCTGCTGAAGAACTTAAAATTCCTATTCAAAAACACTCTATTCAATATGATGATTTACCAAGTTTTGAGGCTGCCTTTTTAACTGGCACATCGTTACAGATTTTACCAATAAAAAGAATCAATTCAATTAGTTACTCAAGCTCCCATGAGATTATTGGCAGGTTATCTGAAGTTCTTCGTACTAAAATCAGTGAATATTTAAAGTAAATATCCTATTGTTTAGGAAATCCTATCACCACTTTAGTTCCACTTGGAAATCCTTTTTCATCTGTCAAGTCTTCAATAAAATATTCATATACCCGACCATTACTCAGAACTTTATTCAATAATTTAATTCTATCCTGTGTAATAATCATTGTTTTATGATGGACTTTAATATTCGAATCCTCGTGCAGGTCTTTGGCCTTTTTGCGCCCGACACCATTATCTTTAATAATACATTTTAAATAACCATCCTGTTCAATCTCAAAATTCACATCAAGATTTCCCTTTGTCTCCGATGCTGCAAACCCATATCTTATTGCATTTTCCAAAAATGGTTGTATCAGCATTGGCGGCAATTTAGACTTAAAAGGATTAATTGCTGTATTTACACTTATTTTGTATGAAAATTTATTAGAAAAACGCATTTGCTCCAACTTCAAATAAAGTTGTAAATAATCAATTTCATCCGATAAAGAAATAAAATCCTTATTTGCACTTTCAATCTTCTTTCGCAGCACATTCGAAAAATCTGAAAGATATTCCAGAGCACTCTCTTTTTGCTCTTCCAAAATATAACTCTGTATTGAATTTAAAGAATTAAAAATAAAATGCGGATCCAACTGATTTTGCAACGATTTCATTTTCAATCCTATAACTCTATTCAATTGTTTAATCCTTGTCTTTTCTCTTTTTCTAATAAAATACGTATAACCCCACATGGCGACATAAACAAGTCCTCCAAAAATCAAGCTCAACAATATAATGAACCACCACATTTTCCACCACGGAGTCTTTACAATAATATCAAAAGAAAAAGGAATAATAACACCTTCGCTTAAGTGTTTTCCTTCCACTTTTAGAGTGTAATTACCACTTGGCAAATGAGAAAATACAGCATCTGAGGAAGGACTCCAATTTGACCATTTCTCATCAAATCCATCTAATAAATATCTGAACCTAACATTCGATATATTCTGGCAAAAATCTATTCCAAACGTAAAAGCTAAATCATTCTCATCATAATTTAATTCAATTGGTGAAATTGGTGAATTAGTCCATTCATCTGCCTGTGAACTATCAGGCATCCAATCTTCACCATGGATCCTAATTGAAGTAAGACTAATTTTATCCTCAAAATGCTTTCTTTTGCCAGTATTTGTCTCTATTTTTAATAGTCTATTCTTTGTCTTTAGCCAAATATCCTGATTCTTATCAATAATTGACTGTTCTCCGGTTTGGTCTAAATACCCATCTTTCGAGTTCCAGAATTTAAATTTTAAATTTGAATTTTTCAGCCATGAATTGTACTCAAAACGATGTACCCCCAGATTCGTTCCGCACCACAATGAGCCATCCTTTAAATATTGGATTCCTTGAATTGATGTCCCTACTAATCCATCCAAATCTGTAATGGAGTCAATAACAACTAAGCTATTCGATTTACTTTTCATTTTGTAAATCAAACCATTATTTCCACCGGCAATTATGGTAGAATCCGGCAATACCAGTATGTCATTTAATACATTGTGAATATTTGAATTCTTTCTGTTAAAAATCCTAAATTCATTATTCTTAAATTGAATAATACCTTTCTGTCGGGTTGAGATCCATATCGAAGAATTCTTCGCAACCATTTTACTAACACCAATGCCGGCCGACTTCGGAAATTTCAATATTGGTTTTTGTGAATCCAATCCGCTTTTAGAATAAAACTTAAATTGATTCTGCCAGAAACAAAGTAAATCGTCATCTTCTGTAAACACAAAATTCTCAGCTGGAGTAATTCCAATATATTTTAATTGACAGCTATTTGTGCTAAAGGTGTAAAAACCTCTGTTTGTTGATATCCAAACCAGTTCGTGCTTGTCTGTACCTAATTTATAAATCGAGAAATCTTTAGGACACTTAAATTCCACGCTAGCCAGAGAACAGAAATCTTTAACCAATAACCGGTGTTGAACCTGAGAATTTTTAAGGATACTAATTTCATTTTTGCTTGCCACAATTATATTTCCTCTGCAATCACAAATCAAATCCTGCAAAAGAATATTTTTAAATCCCAACAGATCAGAATCCAGGTAGGTAAACTTTGAATTTTGCAATTGAATTAAACCGTGGTTATGCGTGCCAATCCATAAATCGTCGTATCCTTTTCTTAAAAAAATGGAATGAATAACGTACTCATCCAACATTTTCTCTGCAGATAAATCGGATAATAAATCGCCACGAAGTCTTATCAATTTTTGTTTCTGTATCTCTTTTTCAAAATATCTCAACAAATAAAAGTCTTGGGTTTCATTCCCTTCAGCTTCAATAACATCACAAACTAATTTCTTTTTTTCTTTCGTTTTAAGAGTAAACGGTTTACCCGATTCCAGAAGATTCTTTAGCTCAATACTATTGTTTTGATAACCAATTTCAACTACGGGTAAATTTGGTTCGGTATGGTATTCCCGAACCTTTTCCGATTCCATTTCAAATTCAACATTCTCTTTTTGAGAGGCACTGTTCGCAACCAATTTATTTTGAAATTGTCGAATCTTAAAAACTGGCTTTTTCCATAAATTACCAACATGTTTCAATTTGGAGTTTTGCTCTTTGTATACAAATACCCCTTCTGATGATCCAAGAATTATATGATCACTTGCAGCGTTTTTCACAAGACACGCAATACCGCTCTCTTCTGCTACGGAATCCAACTGAAAAATTGAAAGTTTCTTACCATCAAATTTACAAAGGCCAACACCTTGTGCCGAAAACCATAAATTCCCTTTTTCGTCTTCACAAATTGAGTTAATTCTTTCTCCCTGCAGTCTTGAAAGTTCTTTCCGAAACTTAATCTCTTCACCAATAAATTCAAACAGTCCTGCATCCGTAGCAAGCCAAACCAACCCTCTTGAATCTTCGAAAATATCAAAAACAATATTACTGGGAAGTCCATCAGCCATTGAAAAGTTCCTTGTTGATTGCAAATATGCTTTTACACACATTGGCATCCCAACAAAAAATAATATGATCAAAAATAATACTCTTCGGATAAAAATCATTCTGCAATAATAGTAAATAAGAATAAATTAAAAATGTGTCAAATGTGCCAAATGCGTCAAGTGTTATTAACAACTACTTATTTACTGAAAAATTGCATTAACATACTCGAATAATTACTGCTCAGTATACTTTATCCACATCAAAATCAAGCCAAAGCATAAGTTTGCTTATTTACGATGATTCTGAATTACAAATAACAAGCATGATTTCACAAGAATTAAAGTCAAAAGATTAACAATTTTCAATTTGTTTCGTATTTAATTTATGATTTTAAAACATAAAAAGACTCAATTTTAAATTGAATTTGTAAACCATTCATATAATTTCACTTCTTTTGTTCTCTTAATTACCAATTGAGAAAAATTATTTTATGAAATATACTTTTACTGCAACAAATTTAGCGAAGCTTAGCGAAGAGTATTCTGAGAATCAAAATTTTGTTCTTAATACACTCCCACGGTTAAAAATTCTTCATGCAATAAAAAAAGACCTAAATACCATTACTAATTTGGAATGGAACATAGAATACAGTCCTGTAAATATGAACATGAACCGTGTAACAATCCACTATAAAAATCAAACATATAAAGATTTCAATTTTTTTTATGAGATTCCGCTTTCCTTAAATTTTGAACTACGGGTCTATCTTTCCAACTCATCCATCCATTTTATTGATTTGTACAATTTTCTTCTTGAAAAGGAAATCCTTGCCAAAGATCAATTTTCGATAAAAGCGGCTTATCATACTATTCCACATTTCATAATCAACAAAAAAACCAAGCGTTACGACATAAGTATCATCAATAAATATTCTTACACAAATGAGTTTAATAAAAACTTAATTGATGAAAATGTGAAGAATGATATTCAATCCGGATTTGAAATATTTAATCCGGTTTTTGACCAAATAATAGAACAATTCAAAATTTGAGTTAATTTTAGAATATGAATTTAAGGCCTTTAAAGCAGAAGCAAAATAATCTTAGTATTAGTAGAGCCTACTTTTTACTATTTCTTGTCTTAACGGTAAGCTTTCTTGTTGGAATAGGAGGCATTTGGATCTATAAAGAAGTCTCAAAATTCGCAATTGAATCAGAAGCACTTAGAATTAAATCCATCGCTCAACAAAAAAAATCGCTGATAAGCAAAACCGAAGAGTGTACTAATTTTATCAATTATCAGAATACTCAGGCCGAAAACAGAATTAAAAACAGACTTAAAAACTTTGTTAATCAAGCACATGCTATTGCATCGAACATTTACAGACAAAACAAAGGGAAAATCCCTGATCAGGAAATAAAACGCAGAATTAAGCAAGCTATTTCCCCCATGCGTTTCTCGAATAATAAAGGATACGTTTTTATTAACACCTTGGCTGGAAAAGGTATTCTATATCCTTTATCAAAAGAAAAGGAAGGACAGAATTTAATTGATTTTCAAGATCTTAACAAAAACTATCTCATTAAGAATGAAATCAACTTAATGATGTTTCAAGATGAAGCTTACACTAAATATGAAAATCCGAATAAAATAAAAAACAAATACAACGCTTACACAAAGGTATCATATATCAAGAAGTTCATACCTTACAATTGGTACTTTGGGAGCTTCTCCTTTTTAGATGACCTGCAGGATGAAAATCAAAAAGAAGCGTTAAATAGAATTAGTCAAATCAGCCTTGCAGATAATAATTCCTTCTTTGTATATAAAAAAGACGGAACCTGTCTGCTTCATAATAATACTGAAAGTATTGGGAAAAACTACCGAGACTATAAAAATGCTCTTCGTAGAAATAATGTTGAAAATCTTTTATCACACGCAGTGTTAAAAAAGGAAGGTTTTATCGAATATGAAGATCCTTATTCGAATCGAGGCAGAAAGGTCTCGTACATTGTAACAATTGAAGATTGGGATTGGATAATTGGAGCAGGTATATATACAAGAGACATTGACGCAAACATTCAAACAGCTCATATTGAATTGCGGAAAACGGTTTTAAATTATATCTATCAGATTATTATTTTGATTGGAATTACCATTCTAATCTTCTATTTTACTTCGAAATTTATTTCAAAGAAGATGAATCGAAACTTCGTTTCATTCAATAATTTTTTCCGTAAAGCATCCACTCAATCCATTAAAATTAATCCTGATGAATTGTATTTTCCGGAATTTCGGGATATGTCGAAAACAATTAACAGAATGATTGACATTCGTAGTCAGAAGGAAAAAGAATTAGAAATTGCTAAGGAACGTGCAGAGGAATCTGATCGTTTAAAATCTTCCTTTCTTGCCAACATGTCTCATGAGATACGGACTCCTATGAATGCTATTATTGGATTCTCCGAGTTACTACAAGAAGATGATATACCTTACGACACCAGAAGACAATTTTTCAGTCATATAAAAAACAGTGGAAACGCCTTACTAAATTTAATTAATGATATAATCGATTTTTCCAAAATTGAATCGGGTGAGCTTAAAATTTCAAGAACTATTTTTAATTTGAATCAGCTTTTTGATGAATTGCATCAAACTTTCGAAAAAATTAAAACGGGCAAAGGGAAAGATCATATTGATCTTCAATTCCTAAAAGGCTTAAATAACGAACAATCTGTTATTTACACTGACCCTTTTCGCTTAAGACAAATTATTACAAATCTCGTTGAAAATTCGTTAAAGTTCACCGAAAAAGGCAGTGTTATAGTTTCGTATCAATTAAATGGGGGTGAAATAATCTTTTCGATAAAAGATACTGGAATTGGAATATCTAAAGACAAGCAAGATGTTATTTTTAATCAATTTAGACAAGCAGATGATTCCCATGCTAGAAAATATGGCGGAACTGGTCTGGGACTTTCCATATCAAAAAAACTGGCAAAACTTTTGAATGGTAAAATGTGGCTGGAATCTACCGTAAATGTTGGAAGCAGCTTTTTCATCAGTATCCCTTATCAGAAAAAAAAGTCTTCTGCAGTAAATTCAACATCAAATGAGGATTCTGATTTCAATAAAAAATTAGCCGGGAAAAAGATTCTGATCGTGGATGATTATAAGGTGAATCTCACCCTCTTGGAAAAAATGCTTAAAACGACAGGAGCTGAACTCATCATTGCTCAAAATGGAAAGATAGCCGTTGATTATTGCATGAATAACCATTTTGATTTGATTCTATTAGACCTGCAAATGCCAAATTTAAATGGCTACGACACATTTAAACTAATTAAAAAAGATAGCCCAAACACAAAAATAATTGCTCAGACAGCCTATACCTTAGCCAATGAAGAAGAACAGGTTCTTAAGTCGGGATTTGATGGCTTTATTACCAAACCAATTATCAAGCAGGAATTAATTGAAATTATCCACAGGATGATTTAATGAAAGTCTAGAATTTCGGACACTTAATTCGACCAATTTGTCTTCGGCGCCTAAGATTTTTTTCCATAGAACCTGACGATCTGTTTTTAAACCTCATTAAAAAAGAAATTTCGTGAGCTCCTGTGTTTGTGTGTATTAATTTAGAAACCGTTTTATCATAACTATATGAAACCTGCCACCAATCACGAATAATTCCTAATTGCAGGATTATTGCATCGTATTCCAACTCCAAATTATCTCTGTACCACATTCCGTAAATAACAGAACCTTTTGAGAGATATAAGCCGTAATTTAGCTGTCGGTTAGCTCCTTGTTGTTGAAGTAAAAAATTAGGAGCTAAACTAAAATCAGCTCGATGCAAACCATTTCGGAAAACCGGCACGTTAACACCACAATGTAAAGTGTATTTTCTTGGCAACTTAGAATAGTCACTTTCATTTTTAAAAGTTTCGTCTGGTTCTGTTACATGATGAGCAGCAAACCCAATAAACCAATTTTTAAAGGAAGCGATCATTCCGGTTGAAAAATCGAAATAATTCCTGCTTAAGTGATCAATAGCCCCTTCTCCTGTAAAAGGATTTATCAAGCCATTGATATAAAATTCATCAGTCTGGTCCGGATAAGTAAAATTGGTGTCATCCAACTTTCGTTGAATAAATGAAACCTGAAAGCCTGTTTTTATCAACAAATCACGGGACACCCGAAGTGTGTAGGAATACATCCCACTTGCCGTTGTGGTACTAATTGTTCCATCGCCTTGTTCATCCTGCATAATCTGAAGTCCAAAACCACCGCCAAGCACATTTACATATTGGTCGTAAGCTACGCTGTAGCTTATGTACGCTGAGTTTAACTCAGGCCACTGATTTCTGTATCCAAATGAAATTCTGGGATCGAAATCGGAACCGGCAAATGCCGGATTCAAATAAATTTTATTCGCATAGAACTGAGAGAACTCTACATCTTGTGAAAACAGATTTAAAGAATTCAATAGTAGTATAATAACACTTACTATTTTCAGTTTGTTTCTCATTATCTAAATAAGGTTACGGTACCGTGAGCCCGTTCTTTTCCACCATAAAAAATCATCCAAACGTATACGCCAATTTCGGATTCTTCTCCTTTATAGGTTCCGTTCCAGCCATCGTATTTCAACTCATTATTACTGACGACATCTTTTCGCAACTCGAAAACCTGCTCACCCCATCGTGAATAAATATACAATTCAAAATCGGTAACTACACCTTTAAAAACAGGATAAAATATCTCATTTGGGCCTTTCCCGTTTGGTGTAAAAACATTTGGAACAACCATTTTAGGTTGTAACAATTTCACTGCTGCTGCTGATTGTGCAACACAACCAAAATCATTCATTACCTGAACAGAATAGTCGCCGGGTTCTTCAACCTCAATACTTCTCCAATCTGATCCTGTGCTCCAATAGTAAGAAGAATAACCCGCACCAGCATCTATCGTAACAGTCTGACCTTTGTAAAAGCTTAAGGTATCTGCAGCCAAACTTAACTCAGGACTAGGATAAACCTCTACATGCAAGGTATCTGTGCCCATTATACCGTATACATCCCAAACACTTACGATATAATTGCCCGATTGGTTCACATTAATTGTTCTTGTTGTTTCACCGGTACTCCATTGATACCTTTCCCAGTGCCCTGGATCCAGCATAAGAGAGGTTCCCTGACAAATACCGGCATTTCCCCCCAAATTTATATTTGGAACAGGATTTACAGCTACTTTCACTTTCCCATTACCTCTGCAACCGTTCATATCTACAACATTCACAGCGTACTCTCCGTCTCGGTCCACTTTTAAAAATTGTGAGCTTTCCTGATTGTTCCACTCATACTGAACATATCCACTGCCTGCATCAAGTAAAAGAGTAGTTCCTTCAGCAATTGTAGTATCGCGCCCCAAATAAACATTCGGATTATCGTGGACAAATATTCGAATTTCATCATTCCCCACGCAACCAAAATCATCAGTAGCCTTCAAGGTAAATTCACCCTCTTCGTATACATAAATTTCTTTTGTTTGTCCGCCGGGAATCCATTCTGAATGATATCCATCAGGTGCTTCAATAATCAACTCTTCACCTGCACAAATAAACAAGTCAGGCCCCAGATCAACTATAGGAAGATCATGAACAACTACATTTACAGAATCGTAACCTATACATCCATTCAAATCTCGAACCTCAACAGAATAAACACCACTGGTATAGGCCAATCTTGTCTGAGTTGTAATTCCATCATTCCATGAAAAGCTTTCGCCATCACCTATATCCAACATCACAGATTCTCCATAACACATATCAATCTGATTTGGAAGAGAATTAATTGGCAGATGAATTATTTCAACATGAACACTATCGGAGCCAAAACATCCATTCTCATTTATAATATTTAAAGTGTACCATCCGGTATCCCCTGCCTTAATTGAATAATTTGTTTCGCCCACTAGCTGAGAACCATCCTTATTCCATTGATACGAATATCCTGTTTGAACAGGACCTTCTATATATGTGGAATCTCCATAACAAACCAAATTTGTTGAGTAAGATAAAGTAAAATCAAAAGCCGGGTAAAAATTTACTGTAACACTATCTGTTGCAACACATCCGTTCGCATCTGTAAAATCAACAAAGTAATTATTTGGATCAGATACTGTAATTGTTTGAGTCGTTTCACCGGTATTCCACAAATAACTGCCAATTTGAGTTCCCGCATCAAGAACTACAAAATCTCCATCGCAATGTGTTTGATCTGCTCCCAAATTAACTGTTGGGTTGGCATGAATGGTTGCATTGGCATCGTCTGTTGCGAAACAGCCGTTAGCGTCTGTAACTACAACTGAATAATTACCACTCGCTGAAACTGTAATTGTCTGCGTGGTTTCTCCTGTACTCCATAAATAGGTTGATCCTGCATTGCCGGCATCAAATGTGATCGTATTTCCTGAGCAAGTCTGCTGATCTGCTCCCAAATTAACTGTTGGCTTCGGATGTATTGTTGCATTGGCATCATCACTTGTTGAACAGCCGTTGGCATCTGTTACTGTTACGCTGTAGTTTCCTGAAGTAGAAACTGTAATGCTTTGAGTGGTTTCGCCGGTACTCCATAAATAAGTTGATCCTGCGTTGCCGGCGTCAAAAGTGATCGTATTTCCTGAGCAAGTCTGCTGATCTGCCCCAAGGTTTACTGTTGGGTTGGCATGAATGGTTGCATTGGCATCGTCTGTTGCTGAACAGCCGTTGGCATCTGTTACTGTTACGCTGTAATTTCCTGAAGTAGAAACTGTAATTGTTTGTGTTGTTTCACCGGTACTCCATAAATAAGTTGATCCTGCATTACCGGCATCAAATGTGATGGTGCCTCCGGCACAGGTTTCCTGATCAATTCCTAAATCAACAACTGGATTTGCATGGATAGTTGCATTGGCATCGTCTGTTGCTGAACAGCCGTTGGCGTCTGTAACTACAACTGAATAATTGCCACTCGCTGAAACTGTAATCGTCTGAGTGGTTTCACCGGTACTCCATAAAGAAGTTGATCCTGCGTTGCCGGCGTCAAAAGTGATCGTATTTCCTGAGCAAGTCTGCTGATCTGCCCCAAGGTTTACTGTTGGGTTGGCATGAATTGTAGCATTTGCATCATCACTTGCAGAACAGCCGTTGGCATCTGTTACTGTTACGCTGTAGTTTCCACTTGTCGAAACTGTAATCGTCTGCGTGGTTTCACCGGTACTCCATAAATAAGTGGCACCAACATTTCCTGCATCAAATGTGATCGTATTTCCTGAGCAAGTCTGCTGATCTGCCCCCAAATTAACTGTTGGATTCGGATGTATTGTTGCATTGGCATCATCACTTGCTGAACAACCATTCGCGTCAGTTATAGTTACTGAATAGTTACCACTCGCCGAAACAGTGATTGTCTGTGTTGTTTCACCGGTACTCCATAAATAAGTTGATCCTGCGTTGCCGGCGTCAAAAGTGATCGTATTTCCTGAGCAAGTCTGCTGATCTGCCCCCAAATTAACTGTTGGGTTTGGATGTATTGTTGCATTGGCATCGTCTGTTGCTGAACAGCCGTTGGCGTCTGTAACTACAACTGAATAATTGCCACTCGCCGAAACTGTGATTGTCTGTGTTGTTTCACCGGTACTCCATAAAGAAGTTGATCCTGCGTTGCCGGCGTCAAAAGTGATCGTATTTCCTGAGCAAGTCTGCTGATCTGCCCCAAGGTTTACTGTTGGGTTGGCATGAATGGTTGCATTGGCATCGTCTGTTGCTGAACAGCCGTTGGCATCTGTTACTGTTACGCTGTAATTTCCTGAAGTAGAAACTGTAATTGTTTGTGTTGTTTCACCGGTACTCCATAAATAAGTTGATCCTGCATTACCGGCATCAAATGTGATGGTGCCTCCGGCACAGGTTTCCTGATCAATTCCTAAATCAACAACTGGATTTGCATGGATAGTTGCATTGGCATCGTCTGTTGCTGAACAGCCGTTGGCGTCTGTAACTACAACTGAATAATTGCCACTCGCCGAAACTGTGATTGTCTGTGTTGTTTCACCGGTACTCCATAAATAAGTTGATCCTGCGTTGCCGGCGTCAAAAGTGATCGTATTTCCTGAGCAAGTCTGCTGATCTGCCCCAAGGTTTACTGTTGGGTTGGCATGAATTGTAGCATTTGCATCATCACTTGCTGAACAGCCGTTGGCATCTGTTACTGTTACGCTGTAATTTCCTGAAGTAGAAACTGTAATTGTTTGTGTTGTTTCACCGGTACTCCATAAATAAGTTGATCCTGCATTACCGGCATCAAATGTGATGGTGCCTCCGGCACAGGTTTCCTGATCAATTCCTAAATCAACAACTGGATTTGCATGGATAGTTGCATTGGCATCGTCTGTTGCTGAACAGCCATTGGCATCAGTAACTACAACTGAATAATTGCCACTCGCCGAAACTGATATTGTTTGTGTTGTTTCGCCGGTACTCCATAAATAAGTTGATCCTGCGTTGCCTGCATCAAATGTGATGCTGTTGCCTGAACAGGTTTCCTGATCAATTCCTAAATCAACAACCGGATTTGCATGGATAGTTGCATTGGCATCGTCTGTTGCTGAACAGCCGTTGGCATCAGTTATTGTTACGCTGTAATTTCCTGAAGTGGTAACAGAAATTGTTTGTGTTGTTTCTCCGGTACTCCATAAATAAGTGGCACCAACATTTCCTGCATCAAATGTGATCGTATTTCCTGAGCAAGTCTGCTGATCTGCCCCCAAATTAACTGTTGGATTCGGATGTATTGTTGCATTGGCATCATCACTTGCTGAACAACCATTCGCGTCAGTTATAGTTACTGAATAGTTACCACTCGCCGAAACAGTGATTGTCTGTGTTGTTTCACCGGTACTCCATAAATAAGTTGATCCTGCGTTGCCGGCGTCAAAAGTGATCGTATTTCCTGAGCAAGTCTGCTGATCTGCCCCAAGGTTTACTGTTGGGTTGGCATGAATCGTTGCATTGGCATCGTCTGTTGCTGAACAGCCGTTGGCATCAGTAACTACAACTGAATAATTGCCACTCGCCGAAACTGATATTGTTTGTGTTGTTTCGCCGGTACTCCATAAATAAGTTGATCCTGCGTTGCCTGCATCAAATGTGATGCTGTTGCCTGAACAGGTTTCCTGATCAATTCCTAAATCAACAACCGGATTTGCATGGATAGTTGCATTGGCATCGTCTGTTGCTGAACAGCCGTTGGCATCAGTTATTGTTACGCTGTAATTTCCTGAAGTGGTAACAGAAATTGTTTGTGTTGTTTCTCCGGTAGACCATAAATAAGTGGCACCAACATTTCCAGCATCAAAAGTAATGCTGTTTCCGGCACAAATTTCCTGATCAATTCCTAAATCAACAACTGGATTCGCATGAATCGTTGCATTGGCATCGTCTGTTGCTGAACAGCCGTTGGCATCTGTTACTGTTACGCTGTAGTTTCCACTCGCCGAAACTGTAATCGTCTGTGTGGTTTCGCCTGTACTCCATAAATAAGTTGATCCTGCGTTGTCGGCATCAAATGTGATGCTGTTGCCCGAACAGGTTTCCTGATCGACTCCCAAATTAACTGTTGGGTTCGGATGTATTGTTGCATTGGCATCATCTGTTGCTGAACAGCCGTTGGCATCAGTTACTGTTACGCTGTAATTTCCACTCGCTGAAACTGTGATTGTCTGCGTGGTTTCGCCAGTACTCCATAAATAAGTGGCACCAACATTTCCTGCATCAAATGTGATCGTATTTCCTGAGCAAGTCTGCTGATCTGCTCCCAAATCAACAACCGGATTCGGATGGATAGTTGCATTGCCATCGTCTGTTGCTGAACAGCCGTTGGCATCAGTTATTGTTACGCTGTAATTTCCTGAAGTGGTAACAGAAATTGTTTGTGTTGTTTCTCCGGTAGACCATAAATAAGTGGCACCAACATTTCCAGCATCAAAAGTAATGCTGTTTCCGGCACAAATTTCCTGATCAATTCCTAAATCAACAACTGGATTCGCATGAATCGTTGCATTGGCATCGTCTGTTGCTGAACAGCCGTTGGCATCTGTTACTGTTACGCTGTAGTTTCCACTCGCCGAAACTGTAATCGTCTGTGTGGTTTCGCCTGTACTCCATAAATAAGTTGATCCTGCGTTGTCGGCATCAAATGTGATGCTGTTGCCCGAACAGGTTTCCTGATCGACTCCCAAATTAACTGTTGGGTTCGGATGTATTGTTGCATTGGCATCATCTGTTGCTGAACAGCCGTTGGCATCAGTTACTGTTACGCTGTAATTTCCACTCGCTGAAACTGTGATTGTCTGCGTGGTTTCGCCAGTACTCCATAAATAAGTGGCACCAACATTTCCTGCATCAAATGTGATCGTATTTCCTGAGCAAGTCTGCTGATCTGCTCCCAAATCAACAACCGGATTCGGATGGATAGTTGCATTGCCATCGTCTGTTGCTGAACAGCCGTTGGCATCAGTTATTGTTACGCTGTAATTTCCTGAAGTGGTAACAGAAATTGTTTGTGTTGTTTCTCCGGTAGACCATAAATAAGTGGCACCAACATTTCCAGCATCAAAAGTAATGCTGTTTCCGGCACAAATTTCCTGATCAATTCCTAAATCAACAACTGGATTTGCATGGATAGTTGCATTGGCATCGTCTGTTGCTGAACAGCCGTTGGCGTCTGTAACTACAACTGAATAATTGCCACTCGCCGAAACTGTGATTGTCTGTGTTGTTTCACCGGTACTCCATAAATAAGTTGATCCTGCGTTGCCGGCGTCAAAAGTGATCGTATTTCCTGAGCAAGTCTGCTGATCTGCCCCAAGGTTTACTGTTGGGTTGGCATGAATTGTAGCATTTGCATCATCACTTGCAGAACAGCCGTTGGCATCTGTTACTGTTACGCTGTAGTTTCCACTTGTCGAAACTGTAATCGTCTGCGTGGTTTCACCGGTACTCCATAAATAAGTGGCACCAACATTTCCTGCATCAAATGTGATCGTATTTCCTGAGCAAGTCTGCTGATCTGCCCCCAAATTAACTGTTGGATTCGGATGTATTGTTGCATTGGCATCATCACTTGCTGAACAACCATTCGCGTCAGTTATAGTTACTGAATAGTTACCACTCGCCGAAACAGTGATTGTCTGTGTTGTTTCACCGGTACTCCATAAATAAGTTGATCCTGCGTTGCCGGCGTCAAAAGTGATCGTATTTCCTGAGCAAGTCTGCTGATCTGCCCCCAAATTAACTGTTGGGTTTGGATGTATTGTTGCATTGGCATCGTCTGTTGCTGAACAGCCGTTGGCGTCTGTAACTACAACTGAATAATTGCCACTCGCCGAAACTGTGATTGTCTGTGTTGTTTCACCGGTACTCCATAAAGAAGTTGATCCTGCGTTGCCGGCGTCAAAAGTGATCGTATTTCCTGAGCAAGTCTGCTGATCTGCCCCCAAATTAACTGTTGGGTTGGCATGAATGGTTGCATTGGCATCGTCTGTTGCTGAACAACCATTCGCGTCAGTCATCACAACAGAATAATTCCCGGAAGTGGTCACCAAAATTCCTTGCAAGGTTTCTCCTGTGCTCCACAAATATGCAGATCCTGGATGGCCTGCGTCAAACATGATGTTATTTCCATTACATTCCTCTTGGTCTGCACCCAAATCTACAATTGGATTTGGATGAACGGTAATATTTATATCATCAGTTCCTGAACAGCCGTTGGCATCAGTTACTGTTACGCTGTAATTCCCAGAAGTTGAAACCGTAATAGTCTGAGTGGTTTCGCCTGTATTCCATAAATAACTCGCACCAACATAACCGACATCCAAACTAATTGTATTTCCCTGACAGATCTCCTGATCAAAGCCTAAATTCAAATTCAGGTTACTATTGATATCAACCCTCACAGTATCCAATGCAGGATTTACACAAGGAACAATTGGTTGCGCACTTAGCTCTATATCAATAAATCCATTTAAAATATCAGCACTACCAGGTGTATAAGTAGGATTCAAAATTCTGGTATTGTCAAAAAAACCATCCCCTAGACTTCTCCAGATAAATGAAGATTCATTGCTTACAACACCGCTCAAACTTGCTGTCCCTGATTCACAAATAGCAAGATCTGAACCTGCATCAGCAGTTACATGCTGAATAACTTCAACCGTTACATCTAATGGAATCTCAGATAATTTATACATACTAATACCATCCAAAGCAAAAGCATTGTCAACACCTGTTGTACTTGTATTATTGATTTGAATATTTAAATAACTTGAACTATCTGAATAAACCAGTCTTTGATATTTATCCCAATTACAAGGAGAATTGGTACTAAAGCTTTCGATTACAACACCATTAACAACAAACTCAAAATCATCAAAACTATCATTTTTAAGATTTGTAATATTCAATGCAAATACGTAATAGCTATCTGGATCTACAGTAATATTCTGTTCCCAAACTGTATTATTTACAGATCCACCTTCAACAACCATTACATTATCGGGAGAATTTCCTGTTATTCCTGAACAGGCAGCTTTATCACTGCCAAAGAATTCTGTATTTCTATTAATGGTATATTTACTTGAACGCGAACTACACCTCCAAGAACTTGAACAATAGTAATAGTCACTTTGAAAACCTATATTCCCTAAAGTAAAATCACCATTCTCAACCAACTCTAGAGTTTCATCAATATAAAAAACACGAAGATGATATGTTGTTGTTGAATCCGGCGATACAACTACCCTTGAAGAAAGACCATCAACATCCCAATTAAACAGAAAATCATTTCCAGCATAAAGCTCAACCGATTCGTCTCTGCAAATAATGGTATCATTTAGAGTAACATCAGGAATATTTCCGGTTGAACTGGTTATATTAATCATATCCATAGCAGAACAACCATTCATATCATAAACACGAACAGCGTACAAACCTGGCTTATCAACATCCAGATATCTGTTTCTTGATCCATCATCCCAAATATAGAAGAAGTGACTTCCTGCATCCAATCGAATTACGTCACCTGCGTTCAAAACCTGATCAGGTCCCAAATCAACCACCGGAGGTGGAACCAAAGTCACGTTAATATCATCTGTTGCATTACAACCATATGCATTTGTGACAGTAACGGAATAATTACCATCACCATATACAATAATCTCTTGTGTTGTTTCACCTGTACTCCAAAGATAAGTTGCTCCTGAAATTCCCGCATTTAAAACCACTGGATTTCCGGAGCATACTGTGCGGTCAGGTCCCAAGTCAATTGTTAGATTTGCATAGAAACCAACATAAACATTATCAGTCTCAACACAATTAAAAGAATTTGTCACTTCAACAGAATAGGTTCCGGCTGTTGACACTTCAATGGTTTGGGAAGTTTCCCCTGTATTCCATGAATAAACTGAACCTGCATTCCCCGCATCTAAAATAACATTTCCACCACCACATGATGCCTGATTATCACCAAAACCAATAACAGGAACAGGATTCAGATTAAGAGTTAAAAAATCAGAGACAGCTCCGCAAGGTGAATTCGAATTAGCTGTTGCTGTAAGTATTACACTGCCAGCGGCTGCATCATTACTTCCCGGAGTGTAACTAGAATTAACATTTGAAGGATTAGAAAAAGTACCATCACCTGAAGTTGACCACAAGAAACCTGTTTGGTTGGAAACTGTTGCGCTCAAACCTGCAGTTTCATTACCACATATAGTAATATCTGAGCCCGCATCAATAGCCGCAGGTTCAATTACTGTAACTGTTCTGCTGTCCGGCACTTCAACCAAAGGATTAAAAGAAATACCATCCAAGGCATAATCGTTACCACTTCGGATTAAATTTTTATTTACAATTGATATTTCAATAGATGTTTTTGTACCTGAATACCACAAAGAGTAAAACTCTTCCCAGTTACAAGTTAAACCAACACCAGGTTCAATATAATCCCCCATTAAAACTCCATCAATCATAAATTCCAATCGAGCCGGATTGGTTGGATGAACATTTGCAGCCCAAGTAGAAAATGCATAATATTGATTCGGATTTACCGTAATGGTCTGGCTCCACACAACTACGTTTTCATCGGGAGCACCATTAACAATCAACATTTTATCAGGATTATTTCCTGTATGACCAGAGCATGTGGAAAAATTGGGGTGATAAGCCTGAGGATTACTGTCAACAGCATATCGTCCCTCTTGATATAAAGATTCACTAGCTGAAGGATTGGCAAGAGAAAATACTGGATCCGGACAATAAATATATTCACTATAAAAGCCAATGTTTCCAAAATCAAAGTCACCATTGGAAATTAACTCAGTTCCTGTATCCGGAACAAAAACACGAAGATTGTATGTGGTTGTTACTGCCGGAGAAACACTAATTGCAGATGAAAGTTGTCCTGTACTCCAATTGTACATGTATGAACCTGTTTGTGCTTCTAAAATAACAGATTCACCAACACAAATAGTTGTATCATTAACTGGCCTCACAATTTGTGCTGTTCCAGAATGATAACTAAATCCTATAACTATCGTAACACCAATAAGCTGTAGAAATCTTTTCATATTCACTCTTTCGTTAAAACCATCTACTCCAAACCTCCAAGCATCTGCCTTTTGATGAAAGGCTATTTTTTTTACTTTAATTACGCAAATTTAACGATTAAAGTTTGGCTTTTTGTAACTTGATTTGCTTTACTCTTCAAAAAAACACCTAACCAACAGGATATGAACAAATTGCTCGTTTGTTTAATTTTTATTAAAATACAGACTAAATAAAAATGCGGCTGGATTTGTTGATTAATAAGTCTGAACAATCCTATTTTTTCAGTACCTTAAATACAGCCACAAATCCGAAAACGATTTCGTAAAATGATACTTTTCAGCCCTCCATAATTTAATTATGATTTATTAAACCAAACTAAAATTCAAATTATTACCCCAACATACTCACTACCCAAATATAAAAATATCGTTTAAATACATTATCACCTCAAAATATTTCACATTTTTAAACATAGATAAAGTATCTAATTAAAAGACACTTAACAACCATACGTAGTGGCAATGTTGTGTTAATTTTTATTTCTGTTGAGGTTTAATAAACACGATCAATTTGGAACAAACACCTATATAGGCCGACCTTTATGAGGTTATTAATAATCAAAAATAAAAGAGCATGAGATTACTATTATCTAACCTAATTCTTTTGTTGTTTTCTATATCTGTATTTGCACAAAGCAGTACTAACATTACAGGTATAGTTACAGACCAATCTGAAATGCCATTAATTGGTGTTACCGTATTTGTTAAAGGAACCACTTCAGGAACTGTAACAGATATTGATGGGAACTACAGCATTGAAGCTTTAAGCAATGCTACACTCGTTTACAGTTTTATAGGTATGAAAACACAGGAAATTCCTGTAAATAATCAAACCTTAATCAATGTGTCTTTACTTGAATCTACCACAGGTCTGGATGAAGTAGTTGTTATTGGATACGGAAAGATGAGCGTAAAAGATCTAACGTCATCAATAACAACAGTAAAATCAGAAGACTTGGTTAAAACTCCTTCTGGTAACGTTATGCAATCGTTACAAGGGAAAGTTGCAGGACTTCAGGTTATTAGTTCCGGGGAACCGGGTAAATCACCAACCATACGCCTTCGTGGTATTGGTTCTTATCCCGGACATGACAATGAAGGGCCTTTGTATGTTGTCGATGGAGTATTTTACGACAACATCGATTTTTTAAATACGGCTGATGTTGAATCAACCTCAGTACTTAAAGATGCGTCAGCGGCTGCAATTTATGGAGTGCGGGCTGCAAATGGAGTTGTATTAATTGAAACCAAATCCGGTAAACGAAATCAAAAAGCCAAAATTAATTACAATGGCTATTACGGATATCAAGTGGCTCAGAATGTATTGAAAATGGCAAATGCTGAACAATACACGAATATGGCCTTAGAATCAGGATCGGCGGCAGATGAACAATTCATATTAAATGCGATGCAGCGATACGGCAGAAGTCGTATAAATCCAAATGTACCAAACGTAAATACAGATTGGTATGACGAAATTATGCGCACTGCAGCTATTCAAAACCATAGTTTAAGCGTATCCGGAGGCAACGAGAATGCCACCTACTCAATTGGAACAAGTTTCTTTACCCAGGAAGGTATTTTGAATATGAAGAATGAGTATGAACGTTTTAACCTTCGTTCAAAAATTGACTTTCAGGCAAATGAGTGGTTCACAATTGGAGGAAATGTAATACTGAGTAATTCGACCAAATATGAACCCGAATCGGCTGCTTGGAATGTGGCTTATTTTGCGGTACCAATTATGCCTGTTTACGATGAACTAAATACTGCTGCAAGCCCAACAAAATATGCGAGTGCTGAAGACTTAGGGTATCGGGGAGGTAAAAACCCGTTTCCAACAATGGATTTAAGTGAAAATCGTATTAGAACAAAAAAAGTACTTGCAAATTTCTATGCTAAACTGGATCTAATACCAAAAAAATTAAATTTCAAAACCACTTACAGTCAGGATTTCACTTCACAGGAAGGACGTTTTGTTGATCTTGCCTATTTTGTCAGCACTAATTTTAAGCGTACTGATGACTCGGTTCAAAAAAACTCTCAAACTACTACAAACCAAACATGGGATAATATTTTAACCTATGCCGACAGCTTTGGAGGGCACAACCTTGTCCTTATGGCTGGATCATCATACAGAGATGAAACCTGGAATTATCTTAGTGCAACCGGTTTAAATTTCCCATCTGGACTTGAAGAAAACTGGTACATTAGTAAATCACAGAGTAAACCATCTGATAGTGTTAATGATGACGGAAGAAAACAGTATGGGATGTCCTATTTTGGAAGAATGTCTTATAATTTCAACAACAAATATTTACTTTATGGAACAATGAGGGCTGATGGCAGCTCAAAGTATCAGGAGAAATGGGGTTATTTCCCAACTGTTGGTGCTGGTTGGGTTCTTTCAGAAGAAAACTTCATGAAGGATGTAGAACTTGTTGATTTTTTAAAATTTCGCGCAAGTTGGGGTAAACTGGGAAATAATAAAATCGCGGCCAGCGATGGTGCAAATTCAACCAACGTTGTAACAACTGCAATTGATGGCGTTTTAGTTTCCGGAACAACAACCTCGAGTACCTACTCTTCTCTAAAATGGGAAGTTACCGAAGAAACAAACTTTGGTATTACAACAACTCTTCTTGCGAACAGATTATCTGTAGATGCTGATTATTATATCCGCGACACAAAAAATGCAGTTATAGATGTTACCAATCCTCTTATAGGAGGCACTGTAAGAAGAAATGCCGGAGAAATAAGAAACTCGGGATTCGAGCTGGCTTTAAATTGGAGTGACAATATTACGAAAGATTTAAAATACTCAATTGGAGCAAACTTTTCTACTCTTAAAAACGAAGTAAGGGATTTGTTTGGTCAGCCATATATAGACGGAGGACAAGCAGAATTTCGTCAACGTTCGATTGTAGGTGAACCATTATTGGCATTTTTCGGACGTGAGGTAGTTGGTGTTTATCAAAATGAGGCTGAAGTCGCCGCTGATCCTGTTGCCGTGGAAAATGGGTTAGCTCCCGGGGATTTAAAATACAAAGATCAAAACAAGGATGGAAAAATTGATGATGACGACAGAGTTGTTTTAGGCTCTTATTTTCCAAATTTCATGTACGGTGCAAATCTTGGCATAACCTACAAAAACTGGGAATTCACAATGAACATTTTAGGACAAACCGGAAACAAAATTCTCAATCGTAAACGCGGTGAGTTAATCTGGACAAATGATGGCAACCTGGATGCTGATCTTGCAAAAAACCGTTGGCATGGTGAGGGAACATCAAATAAATATCCTTCCTCTGCAGGATTAAGAAAAGGCTGGAACCAAAAGATGAGTGATTATTTTGTTGAAGATGGATCCTACTTCAGAATTCAGAACATTCAAGTTGCTTACAATCTAAGACAAAAGGTAGTGTTTGGTGTAAAAGTTCCTGATGCTAGAATTTCATTCACTGCAGATCGTCCTTTAACCGTATTTAGCTACAATGGATTTAATCCTGAAGTAGAAAATGGAATTGATACACAAACCTATCCTATTCCTGCAGTATATACACTTGGCTTAAATGTTAATTTTTAATTCGAAAAAACATTTCATCATGAAACTATTTAAATATTCTATACAGATCACCCTTGCAGCAGCTGCAATTCTATTTGCAACGGCCTGCGATGACAAATTAGACGAACCAGCCGAGAATATTGCCATTACTGACAGCACTGATTATTCTATTGCTGAAAATATGATTTCACCCTTACTTGGTCTTTATGCTGAATTCAACAATAAAGGCTGGGAAACAAATCCATTAATGTCTGTTCGGGGAGATGATGTGAATGCAGGAGGTTTAGGTGATCAGCAAGATTTTGCCGAGACTGACCGATACAATTACAACAAAGATTTCTGGATGTACAATTCGGCCTGGGAAGGTGAATACCGCGATGTAATCACCTCTCACAGTACAATGGAGCAAATTCAATTGTATGCCGACAAAACAGGAAACCAAAACTTAGGAGACCAGTACATTGCAGAAGCAAAAACAATTCGCAGCTGGATTCTCTTTAATATATCCCGAACATGGGGAAATATTCTGATCCCAACGAGTTCAGATCCTACAGAATTATTGGTTGCAGATATCACATCAAAAAATGATGTAATGCAGCACATCTCTGATCAAATGGACGAGGCAATTCCTTTTTTACCGGATATGAATCCGAATCAAAGAACTGATATTCGTGGCGGCGTAACCAAATACACCGCACTTGCGATAAAAGCTCTTGCAAATTTGGAATTGAAAAACTATCAGGCTGTTGCTGATGCTACTTCGCAAATTATCAGTTCAAATAAATTTAGCTTGGAAGCTGATTTTTACGAGCTGTTTAAAATTCCCGGGAAGCTAAACAATGAAAATTTGTTAGAAATGCAATATTCTGACTTCGGACAAGGTTCAGGCGACAGTAAAAGTTACCTTTTCGAATTCTTTGGCCCTCAAAGTTGGACTCCTGCAGTTGAAGGAGCCGGCAGTGGCTGGGGATTTTGGGAACCTAGTTTGAAATACATCAAATTCATGCTTGACAGAGGTGAAACTGTTCGTTTGGAAACCAGCGTACTCTTTACAGACCGAGGCATTGCAGAAATTCAAAAAGATCCGAACTACACAACTCTACCTTCGTGGATTTCAAACACAACCCGATCGGGAGATGTAATTAATGATTATGCACGTGCACTTTTTGCAAGCGGCAAGCACTATTTACCATCAGATCAGCTTACACCTGGACGTACTACATACGGCACAAACAAAAACTTCACCTGCATTCGTTATGCTGAAATATTATTAATGCATGCCGAAGCCATAACTCAAGGCGCATCAAGCTCATCAATATCTGCAGATGCTGCGGTTAATTTAGTTCGGGAAAGAGCTGGTTTAACAGCAATTTCAGGAGTTACAAATGAACAGGTTATGGATGAAAAATTTGCTGAGTTAGCCATGGAATGGGGAACACGCTTTTTTGATATGGTTCGTCTTGAAAAATACAACGAGTTAAGCTACGAAGGAAGAACCTTTAATGCTGATTTGATTTACTTACCCTATCCTCAAAATCAAGTTGATTTACTTCCAGTCTTAAAAGGCAGCAACTAATAATTTTGATCATTAAAATGAAGAAAATGAAACGACCATGTAAAAAAAATTACACCCAAGAGAATGAGTGTAATTGGGGAGTTCCATCTGATCATAAAATAAAAAATATAAACAGATGAAATTATTTAAAAATATACTAATCACAATGATTGCTCTCGTATTTGCTACGGCATGCGACGAAGGAATTGATCCGATTACAGCAGTGAAACCAGGAGTGGATGAAACTGCCCCTGTAATCAAAATAAACTACCCTACCGAAGGAACAATCATAAAAGTTCTTGATCTGGTTACCTCAATTGACATTGATATAAAAGTAACCGATGATATCGAAATTGGAAGCATATCTGTTTTAATGGACGGAACTGAGATAGCCAATTTTACAACATTTACTGATTATCGGATAGCTCTTGAAAAATTTACCTATGACAATGTAGCAACAGGAAATCACATTATGACTGTAACAGCCACCGATTTGGAAGGCAAAAGCACTACTTCCTCGGTAAATTTCTCAAAAGAACCTCCTTATACACCACTATTTGAAGGTGAAGTGTTCTATATGCCATTTGATGGTGATTATTACGAATTGGTAAACATTGTACAAGCAGCTAAAGTTGGCTCTCCAGGATTTGCAGGAGAAAGTTTAATCGGAACTGATTCTTATTCGGGAACTACCAATTCTTATCTAACCTACCCAATTGCCTCATTACTTTCATCTGAATTTACTGCTGCATTCTGGTATAAGGTGAATCCATCGCCGGATCGGGCAGGAATTCTTGTTGTGGGAGATGATGAAACTGATCGTAATCAGGGATTCAGATTATTCCGGGAAGGAAATGGTGCCGAGCAAAGAATTAAGCTTAATGTAGGTATTGGTACGGCTGAAGTTTGGAATGATGGTGATATTATCGACGTTGCCGCCGGAGAATGGGTACACGTCGCTTTTACCATTTCACAAACACAGTGCACAATATTCTTTAACGGTGTCGAAATGAGATCTTCCCCTTTGGAGGCAGGTATTGATTGGACTGGCTGCGAAACATTGACAATTGGTGCCGGAGGCGAAACATTCAGCTATTGGAATCATCTTTCGGATAACAGCGCGATGGATGAATTACGTTTATTCAATAAAGCGTTAACTGCAGGCGAAATTCAAGATATGATTAATGTTACCAATCCGTACGAGCCTAAATATGGTGAAACATTCTACATGCCTTTCGATGGAGACAATACCGATTTAATTAGCTACAATGAAGCCACAGTAGTAGGTACAACAGGTTTTGCGGGCGAAAGTGCACTTGGAAGTGATGCTTTTGCAGGAGCCACTGATTCTTACCTTACTTTTCCTACAGAAGGGCTGTTTGGAGAAGAGTTTAGTACTGTATTTTGGTACAAAGTAAACCCAAGTCCAGACCGCGCTGGAATTCTTGTAGTTGGAAATAACATTCCTGAAAATCGCAACCAGGGCTTTAGATTGTTTCGAGAAGGCAGTGCAACCGAACAAAGAATAAAATTAAATGTTGGTACCGAAACAGCAGAAGTATGGAATGATGGCGGTGTTATTGATGCAACTGCCGGCGAGTGGGTGCAAATTGCAGTCACCGTTTCCTTAACAAAATGCACAGTTTATTTCAACGGTGTGGAAATGTTATCCTCAGATCTTTCGAAAGGTATTGATTGGACCGGATGTACCACGATGACGATTGGTGCCGGAGGTGAAACTTTCAGTTACTGGAATCATTTATCCGATTCAAGCTTCCTTGATGAATTACGTATTTTTAATACGGCTCTTTCGCAGGAAGAAATTCAAACAATATATGATGCAGAGAAGTAATCTCTCTGTATAGAATTTTTAATTCCAGAGGTTTCTCACAACCAGAAACCTCTGGAATACAATATTACTCAACCAGAATTAAAACCAATGCTCAGACTATTAACCATCCTTTTAACTTTTGTAAGTGTTGCAGCTTTTTCTCAGCGTACAGCAGAAACTTATTGCAATCCGCTGAATATTGACTACACCTACATGATTTACAATTCCCAAAACGACCTTTCCTATCGCTCTGGAGCAGATCCTGCTGTAGTGGAATTTCGCGGCGAATACTACCTGTTTGTAACGCGGTCATTAGGTTACTGGCATTCTACAGATTTGCTAAACTGGGATTTTATTCAACCGGAAAAATGGTATTTTCAAGGATGCAATGCTCCTGCCGCACACAACTACAAAGACTCAGTTCTCTACATGACCGGAGATCCTTCCGGTTCTATGAGTGTGCTATATACCGATAATCCTAAAAAAGGAGATTGGAAAATTGTCCCTGCCATTCTCAATAATCTTCAGGATCCTGATCTGTTTATTGATGATGATGATCAGGCCTACATCTTTTGGGGATCTTCCAATACATTTCCGATAAGAGGCAGGAAGTTAGATAAAAACAAAAGATTCATTGCAGAAAAAAATACCACTGAATTATTCAGCCTTAACCAGAAAATTCACGGATGGGAACGATTTGGAGAAAACCATTCCGATACCCTGCTTAAAGGATATATGGAAGGTGCTTGGCTAACAAAGCACAATGAAACCTATTACATGATGTATGCTGCACCGGGCACGGAGTTCAATGTTTATGCTGATGGTGTTTACACAGCGAAAAGTCCAATGGGACCCTATACTTACCAAGCTCATAATCCGGTAGTGTACAAACCTGGTGGATTCATGAACGGAGCCGGACATGGAAGCATCGTAAAAACAACCTTAGGTGCTTACTGGCATTTTGGATCGATGGCTCTTTCTGTCACTGATATTTGGGAACGCAGACTTTGTATGCATCCAATTTTCTTTGATAAAGATGGATTAATGTATAGCAATACCCGATTTGGAGATTATCCACATTATGCCCCAAATTCGAAAGAAAAAACCGGCGAATTTCGTGGGTGGATGCTTCTGTCTTACAATAAACCAATTAAAAGTTCATCTCCCCAAGGAATTGAAAACCTTACGGATGAAAATGTAAAAACATTCTGGTTGTCAAAAACCAATACTGGAGGAGAATGGTTTACCATCGACCTCGAAAAAACAATGGATATAAGAGCAATCCAGATCAATTTTCACGATCATAAATCGGATATGTATGGCAGATATGAAAATTTGAAACATCGTTATCTGATTGAGTACTCTACTGATGGATCAAATTGGAAATCATTAATTGACAAGTCTAATAGCTTTAAAGACACACCCAACGATTACGTTGAACTAGATCAGGCTTATAAAGCAAGATTTTTAAAGTATACCAATATTGAGGTTCCTACTCCATCGCTTGCAATATCTGATATTCGAATATTTGGAAATGCTTCAGGAAAAGCGCCATCAACAGTAAAAAACTTTAAGGTTGAACGCTTAAAAGACCGACGCGATGCAAAGATCAGCTGGAAACAAATGGAAGACTGCCAGGGATATAATATCATTTGGGGAATAGCTCCGGACAAGCTATATAATTCATGGATGATTTATGGTAAAAATGAACATTTGCTTAAATCACTTGACTCTGACAAAACCTACTACATCACAATTGAAGCATTTAACGAAAATGGCATTTCGAAAACCTCTCAGGTTATTGAAGTAAAATAAGACAACAAGTTATGAACTATACAATTTTACTATCTCTTTTCATGCTTCTTTCATCATGTGGTAAAGATAAAGAGGTAAACATTCCCGAAGAGGAAACCGGCAATAATGGCCCAAAAATTTATCAGGGATTATCCGATGAAATGTTATTGGATACCATTCAATATTATACTTTTCAGTATTTCTGGGATGGTGCAGAACCCAATTCGGGTTTGGCTCCTGAGCGAATCAATTTATCAGGTATTTATCCGCAAAACGATCAGCATGTTGTAACAACCGGAGGTTCGGGTTTCGGGCTTATGGCTGTACTTGTTGGAATCGACAGAGGTTTTATTTCGCGCGAAGAAGGCGTGCAGCGATTCGAAAAGATAGCCGGTTTTTTGGAAGAAGCAGATCGTTTTCACGGCGCCTGGCCACATTGGATGGATGGAAAAACAGGGAAAGTAGTTCCCTTTGGACAAAAAGACAACGGCGGCGATTTGGTTGAAACATCCTTTCTTGCGCAAGGCTTGATCTGTGTTCAGGAATACTTTAAAACCGGATCGGAAAAAGAAAAACAACTGAGCGAAAGAATTAAAAATCTTTGGCACGGTATTGAATTTAATTGGTACGAAAAAGACGGCAGCGATGTACTTTACTGGCATTGGTCCCCAAATTATGCATGGGAAATGAATTTTCCTCTGGAAGGCTATAATGAGTGCTTAATTACGTACATCACAGGAGCCTCATCGCCAAACTATTCCATTAAAGCCGATTCATACCACAAAGGCTGGGCCCGAAATGGAGACATTGTTCAGCCAAGTTCAAAATACGGATATACTTTAAATCTAAAACACAATGGCAATCCATCTGCCGGAGGACCTTTGTTTTGGGCACACTATTCCTATTTAGGTTTTAATCCAAGTATCAGTTCTGATAAATATGCCAACTATTGGGATATTAATGTTGCTCATACAATGATGAACCGGGCTTATTGCATTCAAAACCCAAAAAAATTTGATGGATATGGCGAAAATCTGTGGGGATTAACAGCCAGCTATTCCATAAAAGGGTACAGCGAATGGGAACAAGGAGGCGGAAGAGAACGCAATGATTTGATTGCAAATGATCTCTATTTGGGTTATGCTGCTCATAATCCCGATAAAGACTATGGAATCATCGCTCCCACCGCAGCTCTGTCCTCTTTTCCTTATGCGCCGGAAGAATGTATGAAGGTGGCAAAAAATATTTACTTCAATCTGGGAGACAAAACCTTTGGTAAATATGGCCCATACGATGCTTTTAGTGTTGAACACAATTGGTATCCGAGAAGTTATTTAGCCATCGATCAGGGGCCGATTGTATGCATGATTGAAAACTACAGAACTGGTTTGCTTTGGAATTTGTTCATGAACTGTCCGGAAGTAAAAGAAGGATTAAACAAACTGGAATTTACTATTCAACAGTAAGTTATAAATCGTGATCAAACATTATCTAAGAAACATTCACAATGAAAAAAATTAACACTATATGTCTCGGACTGATCCTTTTTTTGAGTTTAGGGCATACTTATGCTCAAGACTTAAACCAGTATCAGAAGGCCAATTTTATTCTTGGACAGGACACTTTAAAATATCGAATCCTTTATCCTGAAAACATGGAAAAAGGAAAGACATATCCATTGGTATTATTTCTTCATGGTTCCGGTGAAAGAGGGACTGACAACCAAAAGCAGCTGACTCATGGAGCGAAGCTTTTTCTGGATCAAACAAACAGAAAAGAGTATCCTGCTATTGTTGTTTTTCCCCAGTGTCCCCCAGATATTAAATGGACACATCGATTAAAAGAAAAATCAGCAGAAGGAGACTGGATTTTTAAATTTCCTACGGAATCAGGCCCCACAAAACCAGCTTACATGGCCGATCAGTTAGTAAATAAAATAGTAGAGGAAGGAAACATTGACCCGAAGAGAATTTACATCATGGGCTTATCAATGGGAGGAATAGGAACGCTTGAGTTTTTGTACCGTTGGCCGGATAAGTATACGGCTGCTGCTGTGATTTGCGGCGGACACAACCCGAAATTGGTCACAAAATATTCCCATGTTCCAATTTGGTTTTTTCATGGTGGCAAAGATGATGTTGTACCCGGAAAGTATTCTAAACTAGTCTACGATGAGCAAAAAAAATACAATGCTGAATCAAAATACACACTTTATCCGGAAGCCAATCACAATAGCTGGGATCAGGCATTTGCAGAACCTGATTTAGTAAAGTGGCTCTTTAGCAAGAGCAAATAATTAATTACAAATAAACAATAAAGCGATTACAGATTACTATGAAAATGATTAGAAAAATGAAAACAAAGCTTACACTATTCAGCATATTGGTATCCATTGCAATGTTTTCATGCAATACATCCAAACCGAAATACAAGAGTTATAGCGGCGATGCCGAAATTGAACGAAAAGTTGATTCTGTTCTCTCTTTAATGACATTAGAGGAAAAAATTGGACAAATGACTCAGTTCTCCGGAAGAGGTGATATTACAGGACCGGAAATGCAAAATGAGGTAATGCCCTATCTTAAAAAAGGTTTGGTAGGAAGTATGTTTAACGAAGCAACTGTTGAAAAAGTCCGGCCGCTTCAGGAGGCTGCATTGGCAGAATCAAGACTAAAAATTCCTGTGCTTTTCGGATACGACGTCATTCACGGCTTTAGAACCATATTTCCTATGTCGCTTGCAGAATCATGTTCCTGGGATCTTGATTTAATAAAAGAAAGTGCCCGGATAGCTGCAACAGAAGCTGCTGCCGAGGGCATTTCCTGGACTTTTGCACCAATGGTTGACATTGCCAGAGATGCTCGCTGGGGACGCGTAATGGAAGGTGCCGGAGAAGACGTTTATCTTGGAAAACTGGTTGCCACAGCAAGAGTTAAAGGTTTTCAGGGCGAAGATTGGAAAGATTTAAAATCGACCAATACGGTGCTGGCCTGTGCCAAGCATTTTGCTGCCTACGGAGCGGCAGAAGCTGGTCGTGACTACAATACAGCTGAAGTTTCGGAACGCACACTAAATGAAATCTATCTTCCTCCTTTTCTGGCTGCAAAAGAAGCCGGTGTTGCTACCTTCATGACTGCTTTTAACGAAATTGGCGGCGTACCATGTACTGCGAGCAAATATTTATACAAAGATATTCTTAGAGACCGATGGGACTTTAGAGGTTTCGTAGTTACCGACTACACTGCAATTAACGAATTGGTAGAACACGGTATTGCAAAAGACGAAGCTCAGGCTGCAGAACTGGCAGCAAATGCCGGAATCGATATGGACATGACAGGTGGTGTTTATCTGGAGAACCTAAAAGCTCAGGTTGAAGCCGGAAAAGTAAGTGTGGAAAGCATAGATATCGCGGTAAGTCGAATTCTGGAAATGAAGTTTTTACTTGGCCTTTTCGACGATCCTTATCGATATATGGATGAGGCCAGACAAGAATCAACCCGAATGAAACCGGCATTTCTGGCATCAGCAAGAAATATTGCGAAACGTTCTGTTGTTTTACTAAAAAACGAAAACATATTTCCAATCGATAAATCTTCAAAGAAAACGATCGCTTTAATTGGTCCGATGATTAAAAATCAGAGCAGTTTAAACGGAGAATGGGCCGGTCGTGGAGACAGAAATCAAAGCATTTCACTGTTTGATGGATTACAAGAAAAATACAAAGGTTCAAATATTCAATTTACCTATGCTCAAGCATGTGATTTAACGGGAAATGATAAATCAGGATTTAAACCGGCACTAAGTGTTGCAGGCAAAGCTGATCTTGTTCTTGTTGCCATGGGAGAAGATTTTAACTGGTCAGGCGAAGCTGCCTGCAGAACAAATATTCAGCTGCCAGGCGTTCAGCAGGATTTTCTAAAAGAGCTTAAAAAACTAAATAAACCAACAGGTTTAGTACTTATGAACGGTCGTCCGTTGGATTTATCGTGGGAAAATGAGAATATGGATGCGATTGTAGAAGCCTGGTATTTGGGAACAACAGCAGGAGATGCTCTTGCCGATGTTATTTCCGGAGATTACAATCCTTCCGGAAAGCTAACCTTATCTTTCCCCCGCAACATTGGTCAGGTTCCAATTTATTACAATGCGAAAAACACAGGTCGCCCAATCCCTAAAAATGATCCTGATGCAGATTATAAATCCACTTATATCGATGTTGAAAACTCTCCTCTTTATCCTTTTGGATATGGTTTAAGTTATACCACATTTTCGATAAAAGATGTGAAATTAAATGCGAATACTCTTAAATCAGGAGAGCAATTAACGGTAAATGCCACGTTAAGCAATACTGGTAATGTTTACGGAGAAGAAGTGGTGCAATTGTATGTTCAGGATTTATACGGAAGTGTAACCCGTCCTGTGAAAGAATTAAAAGGATTCGAAAAAGTAGGATTAGAGCCAGGTGAAAGTAAAGAAATCCAATTTACAATTTCGGAAGAAGATTTAAAATTCTATGATATTAACATGAATTTCGTTGCCGAGGAAGGTGATTTTAAACTTTGGGTAAGTAATAATTCATCCAACGAATCGAACGAACTTTCATTTCAGTTTAAGCATTAGTTTATCAATAGTTAGTTTTATTAGTTATAGCGGTACAGTTTCTAAATTGTACCGCTGTTTTTTTTTGCTTTCAGCCAACAACAAATAAGATTCTCACAAGTTAAAAAGAATACCAAATTAATATCAATAGTATTATTTGTTGCCACCCAAAAGGCGGATTACCTCTTTCAGAATTTCATTTTCAGTGGTAAGCTTCTCTATTTGTGGATTGATTGGGTTTTCGATATTGAGCTCTCCGGCGAGTATCTTAAAAAAATTGACCTGAAGTATCTCACTAATCTTAGCCAGACGATCGGTTTGAATGTCTGGCTTTTTTAGAGTGCTGTAAGTGGCATTTAAACTTAAGCCAAGCTTTTTAGCCATTGCAGCTATGCTCACTTCCTGCTTTTTCATTTCTGATAAGATCAGCTCGTTGATGGGAATCGTTTTATTCGAAGTCATGCTTAAAAATAGTGATAATAATTTACATTTTGCAATAATCAATCAACTTAAATGGTAATTTATTCCCGTAATAAGATAATTAATCACGGAAAAATAGTATTAACATACATTATTTTTGCAATAATACATATTCCTGTGGTTGCATCATACTGTCCCGAGGTGGTATCGTATAGTCCCTTGGTAGCATCACACCGTCCCGAGGTGATATCATATAGTCCCTTGGTAGTATCACACTGTCCCGAGGTGGTATCATATAGTCCCTTGGTAACAAGTTGCATTCCCATGGTAACATATTGCATTCCCGCAGTAGCAAGTTGCATTCTCATGGTAACATATTGCATTTCCGCAGTAGTAAGTTACATTCCTATGGTGGAAACATACAGATCTGCAGCAATAATAGTAAATCACCAACAAACCTATGCCAAAATGTTTCTTTTAGATTCAAGTCATACTCTGGCATAGACGGCTTGATTGCAGTGAGACTCTGACCAACTTATACGAATGCAGTGACAACATCCGTTTACATAGTGGCACAATTGTACCGAAATATTCAATCTGTTTCAATCAGCAGACAAATCAATACCTCATAATCACTTTGGTGAGATTTTCATCGGGTTCCAGCTCCATTTTTTTTCGTAGTCTGTATCTGCTCACCTCCACACTTCGAACTGTAATTCCCAAAAGCATCGAAATTTCTTTCGAATTCATATTCATTTTCAAAAGAGAACACAATCGCAGATCCGCAGGAGTTAAATTTGGATAATTCTGTCTCAACCCATCGTAAAACCCACTTTGAGATGCGGCAAAATGCCGCTCAAAATCGAGCATGTCCTTTTTCTGAGTCAGCTGTCCGTTTATTACTTTCAAAATCTTATCGTAATCGCGGTGAGGAAAACGCCCTTCCAATTTGTGGAACATGATATCCAATTCGCGTTTTATTGTATTTAACGATCTGTCCTTCTCAACCAGAGCATTGGCTGAAACCGTTAATTTTCCCTGCAGATTCTCCAGTTCTTTCTGCAAAACATCATTCTGAAGCTGCTCTATTGTCGATTCGTTTTTCTTGTGTTGATCGGTATGTTTTTTCTCAATGATATTGGTCTGTTTCTCCAAAATGCGTTTATTAAAAACAATCAGTAAACCAACACAAACCACCAGCGATAAAATGATAACAACAACGCCTGTTTTTGAAGCAAACCAAGGAGGCAAAATTACGAATGGGTATTCTACCACATTTGATCTGCTGCCGTCGGAAAATACAGCTCTGGCCTGATATACATATTCTCCGTGCGGGATATCATTTATTGTATTTACACTTTCAGTTTCACCTTCAATCCAATCGTCGTAAAGATTTACAATACGGTATTGATAGGTCACATCGTTAGGACCATAGTTAACCGAATTAATAGTAAATTCCAGAGAATTATCTCTGTTCTTAAGTTCCAAAACCTTGTTGTTGTGCAAAGGCAGTAAAATTCCCTTATTACCGACACCTTTTTTCCCCTTTACAACTTGGGTGATGACCAATGGCTGATGCTTGTATACATCATTCGATTCATTGGGAAGGATAGCAAAACCATTCTCCAAACATAAAACACTGGCATCTTTGTTAATTGAAATATTCTGATACTTATCGGGAAATGAAAATTGTTTATCCAAGGTGAAAGCACTTACAAAACTCATCGAATCTGCTGTGTTTTTCATGTAAACAGCCTCATTATCGGTGATAACCCAAAAATGGTTTTGATCGGCATTTACAATATTTACAGCCTTTTTAAAACGTCCCAAAGTGTTATTCAACTTGTTAAAAGGCAGCATTCTGTCCGTGAGATCATCATAAGTGTAAATCTCCTCTCCTGTTGTTACAACCACCCGGTTGTTAACTGTAAAAACATTCAGCTGATATTCTGTAGGCAAGCCTGATTCCAATCCAAAATACTTGTTGGATACTACCTTTCTAAAATCACCAGACAGCGTCAAACGATTCAAGCCTTTTATTTCATGACTGATCCAAACATAACCTGCATGATCAACCTCAATAAACCGACATGCACCTTCAAATCCATCAACAAAATGAGAAAAAACCCACTGGTTATTTTCTCTTTTAAACATTCTAATCTTAAAGTAGGTAGACTCTATTAACCATTCCTGCCCGTTTTTTTCAATAATTTCAAAATCAGTACCTCCAATTGCTGTTGACAATGGATAAGCGTTTCCCTGATCCAATTTGAAGATACCATTATTGCTGCCACACAAGAGTTCGCCCCTTAAAATTTCCAATTTCCAAATGTGCCCGGTAATTCCCTCTAAAAGGGATAATTCCCTAAAATCCAGGTCTGCATAATCCTTATCAAATTTTGAGCAAAGAACCCCGTTATTTGTTCCGATATAAATGTATCCATTGTGTTTTATGACAGAATAAATTGCTGACGGAGCATTATCCATATCTATTTTATACTCAATGGTCGAATTTAAGTCGACATAAGACAATCCATTATCCATTCCCAGCCATAAATCTCCTGAATGATCGAGAGCCATTCCCAAAACAGTATTGTTTTCCAGTTTAGACTGCCGGTCGATGTGACTAAGGATTTTACCATCATGATTAATAATGTATAAACCACCCAATAAGGTTCCTATTGCATATGCAGTATCACCAATGGAAACGGCAGAATTTACATCTTTTGAAGACAATACCTCATTGGCTTCACAATTCCATTTCTTAGTTTTTCCATCCTTTAAAATATGAAGTCCTGATTTCCCATCGCCAACAATAATACCCCGCTCGTTGGGCAAATAAAAACGGATGGTTGCATTTTTTGCAAAATCGGAATCAGCAATAACTTTAATCTCCCCGGCTTCTATTTTACAAATCCCCCGACCGCTGATTCTTGAATAGACTGTATCATTTACCTTTCCTAAAAACATCAGTTCACCTCCCGGCGCTGCTGATTTTACCTCTTCGGTTTCCGTATTGTATATAAAAAGTGTTGGGAATGACTGAAAAAGAATTTCTTTTCCGCTCTTAACAATGGACCAGATTCTCTCACTGGAAAACTTGTAATCGTTTAATTTTTCGGCTAATGAATAATAATTTAATACGCCTAAACTGTCCCTCTTCCAATATCCAAAATCTTCATAACAACCGGAATACAATCTTTGGCTCTGCTCATCAAACAGCAGAGATCGAATTGCCGATTTAGATCTGTGCTGATGCAAAACCCAATCTTTCCCGTTGTATTCAAGTACACCGCCGCTGTTCCCAAAATAAGCCCTCCCAAGCTCATCAAATGCTACAGCCCAGTTCTGGCTCATTGCCTGGTACTCACTTCGATCGTGATTAATCACAAAAATCCCAAACGGCTTTTCGATTGCGGATATAAAAGTCGTCTGAAAGAGTAAAAATAAAAGAAGAATTAAATTGGCAGGTTTCATAGTTGCAATTCGATCTGGTTTCCTACAAATATAAAAAAATCAGAGACGATATTACCTGATTTAATTGATCTTGCAACAACATAGTAAAGAAAAAAGGAATTAAAAATTTAAGAATATTACTATTTTAAATCTCATCGAAGGTTTTAGCGGAATCCTCGCACAAATTAAGCAAGGTTTGTAATTCAGTTTTAGTAAATGAACGGTACTTTCCAACTTTTAAGCTGCCTAAGGAGATGTTCATAATCCGAAGCCGCTGCAGGGTTTTCACATTGTAATCCAGATATTCGCACATTCTGCGAATTTGTCTGTTTAATCCCTGAGTCAGAATTATTTTAAATGTAAAATCATCAACTCTCCAAACTTTACATTTCTTAGTTACGGTATCTAATATAGGAACACCATTTCCCATTTTTTTTATAAAATCGGAAGTAATTCGTTTATTCACCCTTACAACATATTCTTTCTCATGATTGTTTCGTGAGCGAAGTATTTTATTCACGATATCGCCATCATTGGTGAGAAAAATAAGTCCTTCACTCGGTTTATCCAATCGCCCGATTGGGAAAATCCGCTCCGGATAATTAAGGTAAGTTATGATATTCCCTTTTATATGAGTATCTGTAGTGCAGGTGATGCCAACTGGTTTGTTAAATGCCAAATAAATATTTCCTACTTGCCTGGTAATGGTTTGTCCTTTTACCTTGATCGTATCCTCGCTGGTAACCTTAACACCTAAATCGGCTGTTGTTCCGTTCACCTTAACTCTCCCACTTTCAATCAGCTTATCAGCCTCTCTTCGTGAACAATATCCTGTTTCGGCAATTGCCTTATTTAGTCGTTTTAATTCCATTTTTTCTCTACTTCCATCCAATTGAAATGCAAAACTACAGTAATTAATTAATTATCTGAAAAGAAGAAGCTTTTCTTTGAAAAAACCTATTTAAAAATGCCGAGGCTGTTCCTAAAAACAACACCCCAACCCGAAAGGTTGAGGTGTATTTTATTATTCTGAGGCTAAAAATAAGGAAGAAACAAAAGTTGTATTTTGCCGAATAGGGAAATTAATACAAATCTTCACGGTACCGACCAGCACCAATCAGGCGATCAAGATAAAAACCTGGTACTTCCGATTCCCCCTTATGTTTCTTCTCATACAATTTAAGGATTGTCTGACGAACGCCCATTCCCATTTTTAAAGATCCGCAAACATAAATGCAAGCGCCTTTGTTTAGCCATTGATAAATTTCATCAGCATTCTCATGAATTTTATCCTGCACATAAATCTTGTTTTCATCATCTCTTGAAAAAGCCGGATCAAAACGGGTAAGAACACGGTGATTCAACCATTTTTTTATTTCTTTTTGATAAAGAAAATCAGATTCCTGATGTTTCTCGCCAAATATCAACCAATTATCACCGCTTTTTTGCAATTCCTTTTCCTGTAAAAAAGCCCTGAAAGGGGCAATCCCAGTACCTGAAGCAATTAAAATAACCGGTACATCTGATTTTTCAGGAAGACGAAACGAATTGCCTGACATCAATTTAAACTGCACTTGTGTGCCTACTTGTAAGCATTGATTCAAGTAAGTTGAACAGGAGCCTTTCCTTGTTCTTTCCCTTACATTAAATTGCACTTGTTTTACAGCTAGGTGAATTTCTGCAGGATTGCATTGCTGACTCGATGCAATTGAATAATATCTGGGAAGAATTCCCGGCAATACCGAAACAAATTCCTGAGCATTCATCTCACAAGGAAAGTCGATCAACAAATCCAACAAATCATGTTGACCAAGATATGCATTCAATTGATCCTCTGCTGAGATTAGCTCTTCCAACTGCTTGTGTTGAGCAAATTGCTGATATTTACAGATTACACTCTTACGTAGAGTTGTTATTTCCAGTTTGTTTTGCAAAAGATGCCCCAGCTGAAATTCAACATTGTCGAAAATAACCGATTGCTCTCTTGACCAGTGAACCGTTTTGAGAATTTCAGTGACCAATTCGCAAGGATTTTGGGGAATAACACCAATAGAATCGCCTGGTTGATAAGACACCTGCAATGAATCAATGCCCAAAACAAGATGATATATCCCGTCAGAAGAACCTTCATTCAAACGGTATTTTTCTTTGATCAAAGCATTGTGATAGTGAACCTCTTGATCAGTTTCGATTGTGATTTCCTCTGTTGCTGAGGTTGAAAGGTGCTGATTCAGAATTCCGGTAATCCAACTGACAGCATTCGGTCCAAACTCCGCATCGCAGTCAGCCCGTGGGTAAAAACGGCTGGCTCCAAGTTCGTTTAAACGTTCATCAATATCTTTACCTGTTTTACAAAAGAACTCATAACTTGAATCGCCCAAAGCACATACCGAATATTGCAGATTTCCCAAGTATTCTTCCTGAGAAAACAAATAATTGTAAAAACGAATAACTGATGGCGGAGGATCTCCTTCGCCATGTGTGCTTGCAACAATCAGAAGCATTTTTTCATTCTTTACTAAATGAACCGGATAGCTTGACATGTTGACAACTCTTGCTGCCAATCCGTGTTTTACAAATTGTTTTCCGGCCTCGTTGGCAACAAAAGCAGCATTACCTGATTTTCCTCCGTAAAGAATTGTAATGTCACTTTTTCCTGAATCAGATCTCCAAAAAAATAATTTTCGAATAGCAGACTTTATCATTTTTATCACTTGAAAAGAATTAGAAAAGAGAAATTTGCTGACGATTCCTGCGGCGTTTCCACCACATCAAAAACCCGGTGACAGGTAATGAAGCACAAATCAGGCTAACTAAGAACGCGAGTATTTTGCCAGGAATCCCCAAAATAGCACCCACATGAATGTCGTAATTGGCTGTTATCAGCTTTTCACCAAAATTTTTATCGGAATGTTTGCGTTCCTTAAGCAGTTTTCCTGAATACTGATCAAATTGCAGTTGGTGATTAATGTAATACATGCCTTCTTTTTGCTGCACGTAAACATTTATCACTCCAAGACTATCGGTCGGAAACGAAATACGAAAGGCATTTGCATCAGCATATTTTTTTCGGGTTTGACTAAACGCCTCATCAACCGGGCTTGTCGCAATGTAATTTCCGGGCGATGATTTTTCCATGCTTACATCAGGAGGACTCGTTGTTCCTGCTGCCACGACATAAACTGCAGCCTGAAACCACCTGAATGCCCAAACCATCCCGGTAAGGGAAATTAGTAAGGCAAAAACAATGCTGTAAAAACCAAACACATTATGCAGATCGTATAATTTCCGGTATAATTTTGTTGGTTTCTTCCATTTTATATTGAATCTGTTTTGAGCTGTTTTAAAACTTTTCGGCCACCATAAAACCAATCCGGAAATTAGCAAAATCACAAAAATAAATGTACTCCAACCTACTATGGGCTGCCCTATTTCTGTTTTCAACAACAAACTCCAATGCAAATATTTCACAATATTGAAAAAATCTAACTTTTCGTTGTAAACAGCTTTTATTTCCCCCTTGTAAGGATCAATAAATAAAGACTCATAATGCTCGATGGAACTAAAATAGGTCAATCCTTCAGGATTAGGCTTATAAGTATAAAAAACCCATGCTTTTTGAGGATCATTATAAATATTCACCCAACTTATTTTTTTCTCAGTACCAAACTCTTCCTCTGCCTTTTCCCACAATTTACTTACTGGAATTGTGCTGTCAGCATGTTTTTCCACATAACTTGCATCCATCCTTCTCCATTCCGTAATTTCTTTACTAAAAGCATAAATACATCCAGTAAGAGAAACAATCAAAACGATAACTCCTGAAGTTAAGCCTAACCAAAGATGAATTTTAGCAATTGCATTTTTTATCATGATAATCAATTTAAATAAACAGAAAACATTCATCTGTTAGAAATAGTTATTGCAAATCTCCTTTCCGCTTTAAGCAGAAAGGAGATTAGATCACACAAAATTTATAAAGTCTTAAAATTTATAGCTGACATTTAAGCGGAAGTTGGTTCCCGGCTCTGTTTGCCAATAATAGAATCCCGAATATCCACTTCCTGAATACAAATATTTATCCAGTAAATTATTAATGTTTAAGCCAACTGAAAAATCTTCGTTTTTCCACGAAACGGCACCGTCAAGTCTAAAATAATCCGGCAAAATAGATTCGTTGCCGGCCCCCCAGGCCCACGATGACCGATCAACCTGATATTGATAACCAAGTCCCAGACCCAAGCCTTTTAATCCCCGAGATTTAAATTGATATTTTAACCAACCATTTGTCATGTGTTTGGCATGTCCGGCCATGCGGGTGCCAACTTTGGTTGGATCGCTGTCTTTTGAAACCTTTACATTAGTATTTGCATAGTTCAAAATCAGGTTCAAACCGCTTACGATTTCTCCCTGGATGTCAAACTCAAAACCTTTTGATTCTGCCTCACCCAATTGAATGCTGTAATTCACGTCTTCCGGATCACTTGTCAGTACATTTTCTTTGGTGATTTTATAAAAAGTAAGAGATGAATTCCATCGTCCATTAGCCCACTTACGTTTAATCCCGGCTTCCAGGTCATGACCTTCAACCGGATCAAAGGCTTTTCCATTTTTATCGCTTCCCGATTGTGGCAGGAAAGATTGATCGGACAAGGCATAAACCGACGTATTTTCATCAATAGAATAACTAATTCCAAAGCGGGGAGTTAGCACCTCATCATTTGTAGATGCTCCATAAACGTCCGTTTTGTAAGAAGTATATCTCCCCGCCAGGGTTAATCTTAAATGATTATCAAAGAAACCCAATTCATCCTGTACATATAAAGATGAATAGCGGGTCATTTGTGCTGCCGGATAACTTCCATTATAAGCACGCTGGCGAATACTCATACTTCGGTCAAAAACAGGCATAGCCGATGTGTGTACACTGTGAACCGGATTGTAAATATCAATAGGATTATCTACTCCGCCCAGAGAACCTCCCTGAAACCAGTCTGCATAATACTCTTTGTCACCTATATCAATTCCGGCAAGAATGCGATGGTTGATTGCCCCTGTTTGAATTTCGCCATTTACAAAAGCTTGTCCCAATTTCGCAGTGCTAACAGCATCACCAATACTTATGTTGCGATAAACAAGACCTTCGGTTGATACAGAGTCAGCCCATAATGACGAACCAATCTGTTCGTAATTTACATATCCTAACTGGGCAGTAAATGTCCAGTTTTCGTTTAGTTTGTGCTCCAAATTAACAAAAGCATTGTGTTCACTGATGTTGGTAGGGTCTATATTAGGCTCCAGTAAAGTAAAATCACGGGGCAAATCGCCAAAGCCATTTGGAGAAAAAACATAGGCCGACCCAATATTAGACATTTTAGAATGCTGATAAATATATTCTGCTGTTAGTGTCGTTTTTTCATCAATCAGAAATTTAATTGATGGTGCTATGGTGTAACGGTCATTAAACTCATAATCGCGGTGAGAATCTTTTGTAGAGCCCATTAAGTTTAAGCGAAATAACAAACGCTCATCTTTGCTTAATTTACCCCCCAAATCAACAGCCGTTCTTAACGTATTAAAGGAACCCATCATCAATGAGATTTCATTGGTTTGATCAGCTTCGGCCTTTTTGGTAACCACATTATAAAAACCACCCGGTTCACCTGAAGACAGCATAAAACCGGCAGGTCCTTTTACAAACTCAATACGTTCCACAATAGACATATCCTCGGTAAGTGGTCCCCATGGTAAATCTACATTCATTCCATTCCGAAAGGCAGGAATTTTAAATCCCCGCATATTGATCCTGGCAAAACTACCCCAATGTTCAATCATTTGTGCCCCACTGATATTCCTGGTTATGCTTTCACGCATATCGACCAGTTGCTGATCATCCAAAAGATCTTTCGTGACTACCTGAATGTTTTGAGCCGCTTCGAGCAAAGGTGTATTAAAACGCAAACTTTGTGATGATTTATCGGCAATGTAGCTTGAGTATCGATTCCCCATAATTAAAACTTCGCCAATCTTTTCGTCTGTTTTTTCCATATTGAAAGCCGGCACAACTGTTTCCTGTCCGGCAATCACACTAACGTTTATTTTTTGTGTTTTTAAACCAATAGATGAAGCTTCGAGAAGATATGATCCTTCGTCAACTTTAGAAATAATGTAATTTCCTTTTTCATCTATAATTGTTCCCTTATTTGTTCCGTTTAGTCCAATATTTACCAAAACACCTTCATTATCATCAGGAATGTTCACCTTTCCTGAAATTGTTCCGGTTTGAGCGTGTAATATTGTTGTAATAGTAATACATACTATCAAAAAAATTAACTTCTTCATTTTTTACTATTTTAATTAGGATTTATTTTAGATAGCAAATCTATTAGTTACTTAAACAGCTATCAATCCCAATAAATAGTGATTTACAATAAACAGGCGGCGAGCAATCCGATACTTAAATTACCCGATTATGACACAAGTAAAAAGCCATGACAAACACAGACACAAGATTGACTAACAGCAAATTAATTTACAAGCCAAATTCAAGTTCATTTGATTTTAACAGAAAAAAAATCATTCTGAGAACAGTTCATACATATCACTAAATACAGCTACTCTTAAAATATATTTGGGAGAATTTCACTCATTACAAAAATCACAAAAGCATTTGGAATAAATAATTGTGAAATTTTGAACTTTGACCTGGAAGGAAATAAATAAATTATAGTTACTGTAAGGATGAGCTATCAACTTCCTGAACAGTAAAAAATCGTATGCGAATTTTGATGACCTCGAAAAACAGACTTTCAGGACACTTTTAATGGAAAGCGAAACTGTAAAGCAAGCTTTAAAAACTTTATTTTACACACATTAATCTTTTGTGTGACATTGCAATGAAAGGATTTTTATTTTGAAAGTATTTTAAGCCTCAGCCGACTGTATTATTACCCGTTCACCCATCGACTGTATTTTTATTCTTCCACAATCGACAAACGGTTGGTTTCCACATGATAGAACAAAGGAGCAACTGTAATTTTCGGATATTTCACACGCAATCGCTTGGCTTCAGTCACTACAAATTCTATTTCATTTCCTATTTCGAACATGGGAGCAAAATTGGTAAAATGTTCTTCGGCTCTTTCAGGAGTCCAGCCGGCAGTACCAACCAAACCACTTATGAATTCATCCTTTCGGGAATGCAGATTAACCATGCCGCAATTGTTGTGACCTATCAATGCAATATGCTTAATTCCTCCTACCGAAATTGCGTATGAAACTTTAAATTCGCTGTAACGAAGGTTAGCTCCTCCCGACCGAATAATGTATGAAAAGTTTTCTGGAATGTGCAGATGTTTGCGATTATCCATACACATACCAACCAAAAGCTGGGCTTCGGTATAAGTGGCAAAAGGCCGTTTTAAGTTATGGAACTCCAGCAGCAATCCAATGGGTGTATGTCGGTATTCCGGTAAGATATCCTCAATACAATTAACAGGTAGCAGTCGATTCATGATTACGATAGATATTTCATTTCCACTAAAAAATCATCATTTTACAGTGGTATGGTTTAGAATGATTCTAAAGATAGCCAAATGATTCTTCTGTGCAAATCAGAAATACAAAGAAGAATTATTCGACCGGATAATTTTTCAACTGTCCCCATTCCGCCCACGAACCATCATAAAGATATTTGCTGTTGGTTCGCACCAGCTCGCAGGCCAGCAAAACAATGCAAGCACTTACTCCCGATCCGCAGCAAAAAACCAAGGGTTTATTCTTTACGGATAAACGTTCAAAAATCTCATTTAATTCATTTTTCGGCAGAAACATTCCTTTAGCCAAAACACTGGTAAAAGGAAGATTAATGGATTTTGGAATATGACCACTTTTCAAATTTTCCCTGGGTTCGGGAACTCTGCCCAAAAACCGGTCTTCTGAACGAACATCAATTACAAGGCTCTGCTCACTATTGATATTTTCGAGAATTTGTTCCGAATTCAAGACTGATTCCAGATTAAAATCAGCTTGAAAATCGCCCGGTTCCAATTCGATGGATTTCTGTGTCTCAACGTCAAAATTTTCTTTATTCCAAACCGGCAAACCACCATTCAAAACAGCAACATCATTATGCCCCATTGCTTTAAACAACCACCAAACCCTTGGGCTTGAATAGGTACCTAAATTATCGTAAACAACTATTTTACTATTCTTATTAATTCCCAGTTTACGGCACTCTGCGGTAAAACGATCCGGACTTGGAATCATATTTGAAATTGGATTGTCAGGATCACAAAATGTATTTTTCAAATCGAAAAAACGCGCATTTACAATTTGAACACCTTCGTATTCTGATTTTAACCCGGCCTTATTATCCTTTAGACTAGCATCAAGAATAAGCAGATTAGGGTCATGCAAATGCTGAGAAAGCCATTTGGCTGATACCACCGGTTGCAATTTGGTTTGAGTTTTTAACATGAATTAAAAAATTGAAGATTCAGTTTCGCTGGTAAACAGTTCCAAAAATTTCATTCCCTTACTCGAATTTCCCTTTTTATTCAACCTTGGACTCCATACTGCAATGCTGTATTGATTAGGAAGAATGGCAACAATACCACCGCCAACACCACTTTTCCCTGGCAAACCAACTTTAAACGAGAATTCACCAGCTTCATCGTAAAAACCACACAATTGCATCACAGCATTAATTCTTTTCGATTTACTGGAACTTAAAAATTTCTCATTAGTTATAGGATCTTTCCCATACGAAGCCAGAAAAAGGAATGTTCTGGCCAGCTCACTACAAGTCATTTCGATGGAGCACAAATTAAAATAAAAGTCCAAAACTGTATCAATGTCGTTACGGATATTCCCTAAATCCTTCATCAAATTGATTAGAGAAGCATTTCGATAACCTGTTGATTTTTCAGATTCTGCAATACGGGAACAATATTCAAGCGCAGAATTACCCGATAGACTTCTCACAAAATGAAGAAACTCTTCCTTAGGATTTTCCAGATGCTCCACTAAAATATCGCAGATTACCAACGCTCCTGCATTTATGAATGGATTACGCGGAATTCCCTGATCATACTCCAACTGAACCAGGGAATTGAAAGGAGTACCGGATGGTTCAACTCCCACTCTCTTCCATAAATCCTCATCTTCCAACTTGTATGCCATTACCAAGGACAAAACTTTTGAAATACTTTGTATGGAGAACTTTTCTTCTGAATCTCCAATGCTGTAATTTTCGTTCGTATTCGTGATCAAATGAACTCCAAATTTACTTGGATCAACATCACGAAGTTCCGGAATATACGACGCAGGACTCCCGGAATCCTTATAATCGTCCATCTTTTTTAAAATCTCCGTAAATATCTCTTGGTATTCCATAAACCAGCTTATTAAGTTGGCTTAAAGTTACATTTTGAACTGTAAAATCCTAATAGATTAAAATGAGTGTACAATACTCTATTTCCCATATGCAATACAAAGACAATAAGGATTTTGATCTAACTCTCTTCCAGTTTGTATTTTGTGGTGATTGAGAGTCATAATGCAATTTCCGGCTTTCTTAAATTGATTATTATTGGAAAAATGCTGAAAAGCTATCAAACAGCCGAAAATTATGTTCCTCTTTTTAGTCAAAGGTCAGTAATCACCTTGTATTTTCCCTGATCTTATTCAACAGTTCTTCTCTCTTAAAAGGCTTTGCGATGTAATCGTTGCAACCAACATTCAAAGCCTTCTTTTTTTCGTTTCCAATGGCAAAAGCAGTTTGAGCAATAATGGGAATTTTATTGTGAAGCCCCCGAATTATCTTAACAGCTTCGTAACCATTTAAAACCGGCATTTTAATATCCATCAAAATCAATCCTAAATTTGCGTTCTTCCGACAAATATCCACTGCTTCCTGTCCATTTTTTGCTCTTAAAAAATCGATTCCCGCATCGTTTAATATTCTTGATATATAAAGAAAATTATATTCTTCATCTTCTGCAACAAGTACACAGCCAGGCCTTAAAACACTATTCAAATCTGCTTTTTCCTCTACTGTAGGTTTCTGAACAACGAAATCACCAGGAATTGTAAAATAGAATTTGGAACCAATTCCAAGATTGGATTCTACCCAAATATCCCCACCCAATAAATTCACATTACCCCTGCAAATGGCTAAACCTAAGCCTGCTCCACCAATCGTTTTTGTTGTTTCAATCTCTGCCCTGTGAAAACGATCAAAAATTTTCTCATGATATTCCGGAGCAATCCCAATTCCTGAATCCTTTACATAAAACAGCAATCGATCTTCCTTCGTCTCACACCCCAATTCAACCTCTCCTTTTGGGGTATACTTTATTGCATTACTAATGAGATTATCCAGAATTTGTCCCAACTTTACTCTGTCGGAAAAAACAATGTGATCTGAACCGGAAAGAGTATTATTTAACCGAAGAGAAATATTTTTCCTTAAAATTGTTCCGTGAACTGAATAAATCTGTTCCAAAAATTCATTAAGATTAAACTGAGTTTTATTAATGATCACATTTCCCGAATCTATTAGTGAAACATCCAATACATCATTAACTACATTAAGCAATTGATCCGAACTTTTAGTAATAATATCAAGGTACATTTCCTTTTGATCTTTGGTCAGATCATTTTCTTTTAGAAGGCCTGCAAAACCAACAATCCCATTCATAGGTGTTCTTATTTCATGCGATATGTTCTGCAAAAAAGCAGTTTTCAACTGATCGCTCTCTCTGGCTTTCTTTTCTGCATTTCGAATTTTAATCAAATGCTTCTTTAGTAAGAAGTAAAACAAAATTCCAGTCACCAAAACATAAAACCAACCTTTATAAGTTTGTATTTCTGTCAGATAATTGGGATCAGAGATTATCTTTTTCGCTAATTGATCAGAGAATGTGATCCATAATCCTCCTATCAATAAGTATGAAATAAGAATTTTATATTCAAATTTTACTTTTACCATATCTAGTCTTCCTAATATCTGAAATGCCAACAATAGTACGCAGGCAAAACATTAAAGTTGAGCTTTTTGCAAAAAAAACAACAAGATCAATTGCAATTCTTTTTTTAGCTTATCAGTTTATTTCGTTATCATTTTTTCCCACTACGGTAAATTTCTTGTACAAAGTGTTGCCATGATTGTCAACCAAACTAAGCAGATGCTCTCCTTCATCCGGACTTAATTCCATCTGATGCAGATGAACCGTTGCCCCAATAAATTCACCATCCAAGTGCCAAAAAACTTCAGCTTCCGGATCGTGATGAGCCATCTCGAAAACAACTTTCCCACGAATTCCATCCAAATCGATGGGAACAAAAATCTGATCGTTTCCTTTCGGATAAATCAGCTCCATCACTTCATGATTCCGGGCTCCGGAACAATCATCCCGAAAGGGGGGCAAAGGTCGGTACAACGCATTTCTTTTTTTATAGTACCATTCCATTGCCGGCGGCAAAACAAACCAGTTTACATGTTGCATATTAGTCACTTTCTCGCATTCAGAATTCACCTGATACCTCTTGCCTGCATCCAAATGTACAAGTCTGTGATAAGGACAGGAATTGGTCTTCAAACCTGTCTCACAAACCAACATTGTATCAACAGTCTCGCACCACCTTCCTGCTCTGTATCCACTTTGCCTGCATACAGGAATCTCTTCCATCTCCTCAAACGGAATATCAAACCAAGAACCTGAAGGAAGTAAATTAAATACATCGAACATGACAGGCGCTGCTGAACTTACACCTGTTAAGCCCGGCCGGCCTTCTCCATCAGCGTTGCCAACCCAAACCCCAACTACAAAATCAGGTGTAGTCCCAATTGCCCAGGCATCGCGAAAACCAAAACTGGTTCCGGTTTTCCAGGCCACTTTACGTGATGAAGAAAAAGATTTCCACCCATTTTCACCATCCGGTCTGTTGACTTCCAGCAAGGCTTCAAATGTTTGATAAACGGAAGCAGCACTTAGTCTTGATTGGATTTCAGGATTCCCTTTTTTTACAGAATCCTGAAGTCGGTAAACTGGTTCGCGAATATCATTCGGATAATAAGTTTTATTGTATTGATTGTAATGATTTAAGCTTCTTGCCAGTCCGGAATACATCCCGCATAAATCCCACAATGTGCCTTCTGCCCCTCCCAAAATTAAAGACAATCCATAATGTCCGGCCGGACGATTAAGCGTACTCATTCCCAATATCTTCAATAGGTGGTGAAACCGCTCTACACCGTAATTGCGAAGCATACGAACTGCAGGCACATTTAAAGACCGTGACAGCGCCTTTTGAGCAGGAACGGCACCATCGTAGCGAAGATTAAAATTCTTAGGCGAGTATCCTGCTATCTGAGTTGGAATATCAGGAATGAGCGTATTGGGAAGAATTTCTCCGCTATTCAGCATACCGGCAAATAAAAATGGCTTTAAAACACTACCTGTACTTCTCGCAGCACGAATAACATCTACCTGATTTCCATGATTTTCCTCATCCAATTTATCGGTATTTCCAACATAAGCTATGCTTTGACCGGTTTCCACATCTAAAACCAAAACAGCCATATTGTGAATTTGATTGGCCTCTAAATTCCGCTGATATTTTCGAACCAACTCATTTACCTGCAATTGAAGCCGATAGTTTAAAGAACTTGTAATTCGTTCGCCTGTATGTTCAACATTTGCCTGATCCAATAAATGAGGAGCCAACATTGGCAATGAATGAATTTTAGAAGGTATTTCTTCTAATTTTGCCAATTTACAAGTGATGGAATCAATAACTCCTCTTTCCACCAACCGATCCAAAAGGCGATTGCGTTTATCATGAAGTTTCCTGCTGTTTCTTCCCGGATAAATTAATGAGGGAGCATTTGGCAATACTGCTAAAGCAGCAGCTTCTGCCCATGATAAATCTTTGGCATTTCGTGCAAAAAAACGCCACGAAGCAGCTTCCAATCCAACTACATTTCCTCCAAATGGAGCATGAGATGCGTACAAGGCAAGAATCTCCTTTTTAGAATATCCCAACTCTAAGCGAATCGATTTTATCATCTCAACCAGTTTCTGATAGAGGTTTCTGCTCTTGCCTTTGCGGGAAATACGAACCAACTGCATGCTTAACGTACTTCCGCCGCTCACCACATGGCCAGCCTTTATATTTTGAATTAAAGCTCGTCCTAACGAAACCGGATTCACTCCCGGATGGTAATAAAAATACTGATCCTCGAATGCCAAAAGCGATTGCTCAAACTTGTCCGGTATTTGTTCCGATTCCGGAAACCGCCATTGTCCGTCAGCAGCAATTCTGGCTCCAAGTAACTTTCCTTCTCTGCTATAAAGAATAGTTGATGTGGGATCGTGAAATAATTTTGATGGCAGAGAAAACCAGAAACTTACGCACAACAGCAAAAATGCCAACATTAAAATGCGGCATTTTTTAGATTGGCAATATTTTATTTTTGGTATTTTCATTTACTAAAAGAAAGCTTCCTTTTTGAATTTATTATTTTCCATTTAAAAAAACGCTGTCAGGTCTTTCAGACTCTGACTGACCTGTTGTAATTGTTTGAAACCTGACGGAGTCCTTGGACCCGTCAGAGTTTAACGACTAATGAAAATGATTAGGCATTAAACACCATGCATAAACCTCGGCAATAGAATTAAGATACTTTTCAAAGAGTTCAAGGAATCTCTCATAATCACCTTCTTCAGAAAATAAATCGCAAGAATTTATCCCACGATTATAAATATGATAATAATTTCCTGACTCTACCGGCTCCATACCTTCTCATTTATTACCCAAATAACTCTGACAGGTGCTTCGCACTCTGTCAGGTTAACCTTTATATTTTACTTTACAACTTCGACCCATTGACCCGGATTGCGGGCATGAATACGATCATCGTACATAGCTTCACAATTTACTGTTGGCAGGTAATATTTTCCAACGTAAGCGGCATTCATAGTAATCGAGAAGGTTTTGCTCTTGTTTCTATCCAAGTCAAAATAAGTATACACACGATCGTCACGAATATCCTGATAAGTGGGAACATCAGATTTTACAAGTTCATCAACATCTCCGAAACGAGTATTAACAATCTCCCAACCCGATGGGAATATCTGAGTCAAAGCCATTTGCTCATAATTGTCCATCACACCCGGGTTTTCAATCCGAACTTCTACTTTAAAATCAGTTCCCTGATGCAGGTTTTTCACATCAATCGGATTTCCCTGCATATCTTTGTAAGAAATCTTCATTTTCAGATTCTCCTCGGCAGAGGTCTGGTCACCCGTTGCAGGAATTCCACTCATACTTACCCGTGCATAAAGAACTCCATCGGATAGGTTGTTGACTTTTACACTTGGTTTTCCTGTTTTTAAATCCAAAGGAATTTGAATAAGCGGATTATTGCTCTTTAATTCCTGCATTTCACCACCATTTAGGGAATAGGAAATATTCAATTGCTTTGATTCTCCACGCCCTGCAAATTCTGCCATCCCAATTAAACAAAAGGCGGTTGTTTGTGTACTCATCCAGGACTTACTTGATAATTCTGCTGATAATTTCTGTACCAAAGGAAAAGCCTTAGTTTTTTTATCAAGCAAACTTAAAGTTTCCAGAATCATCGCTCTGTCACGGGTATCAGACCCAAAAGAACCTGAATTTTCACGATAAGCTTCCACTTCCGTTCCCAGATTTTCAATCAGATTCTCTGCAACTTCTGTTTGTCCTATTAAACGATAAGCTGCCGCCAATCTCCATTTTGCAGCTGATGAAAGTTTTGTTTGTTCTCTCATTCTGTTCATTGAAGCCAAATCAGGCGTTTCAGCTTCGGCAAGAGTATATAAGCGGTATGCCTGCAGTAAATCATGACGGGAATAGTAAACACCACCGCGGTAAGAAGAATTCTCCCAGCTTTTAGCTGCAGATTTTTGATATCGTAACCAGGCAGATTTCAAGCCAATTGGTAAAGTATAGCCCATCTCCTGAGCCTTCAGCATAAAATGCCCTGCATAACTGGTTCCCCAATCACTTTCATAATCTCCTCCCGGCCAGTAACTGAATCCGCCGTTTGGCATTTGAAAACTCAACAAGCGATTCAATCCTGCCTGAACATTTTTAGAAATCCGGGCTTTTTGTTCTGAATCCAGAGTCACTACCTTATCTAAAAATAACTGAGGAAAAACCGACGAAGTTGTTTGTTCAATGCATCCATGAGGATATCCGATAAGGTATTCTAAACGACGGCCAAAATCGATAGGTGGAATATTCGACAATTCCAAAATCCCTTTGTTGGTTCCTTCCATTCCGGGTAGTTTCAATATATTAGCCCAGCTTTCACCTGCTTTTAACAAAGTGTCACTAACATTTACCACACGTGGATTCGGATTACGCACATCCAATTCAATATCATATGTTGTTTTTACATTTCCACTTTCTGCAAAAACTTTTACTTTGGCAACCCCCAATTTAGAAACCACTTTCAAATCAAAATCAATTACCTGCTCTCCCGTTTTTTCAAAAACCACGCTCTTTTCAAGACCGCCTTCGCTGATAAGAAATTCATTGGGTTCAATTCTAACTTTTACGTTCTTAATTTTAGGGTCCATAGCAAAAACAGTAACTGGTAATTTTACTGATTCGGCAGGACCAACCACTCTAGGCAAGGTTGCCAGTATCATTAAAGGCTTGCGGACCTGAATCGTTTTCTCGGCAGAACCATAAGCTCCCTTATTTCCTGCAACTACCATAGTACGAACAGAGCCAACATAGTTAGGCATGGTAATTTTATGCAATTTACTATCACCGGCATGTAATGTGTAAGGGCCATAAAACATTACCACAGGTTTAAACCGATTTGCCTTGGCCTGCTTCTTTTCACCCAAATCTTCATCACCTCCAATGGCAAATGCTTTTTCCAATCTGGCACCAAATGCCCCCATCACCAAATCGTACATGTCCCAGGTTTTCACTCCAAGAGCTTCGCGGGCATAAAATGTATTCCAGGGATTTGGTGTTTTAAAGCGTGTTAAATCAAGTAAACCATCATCAACAACAGCTAAAGTATACGTCATTGCCTTTCCATCCTTCTCCGAAACTGTCACCTCAAATTCTTTCTCCGGCTCCAACACATCTGGCATTTTAATTTCCGGATTCAATCGGGTATTTGGATCTTCCACCAAAATTGGAATCACACCATACATCCGAATTGGCAAATCATTCTCGGTTTGAGCATGAGGCTGAACCAAACTTACACTAACATATGCATTGGGTGACATTTCCGAAGTTATCTCAAATGAAAACTCAGATTCATTGGTTTTTGTATCAATCCAAAATGCTTGTAAAACTTTTGCTCCGGTTTCGATACTTACCAAAGCCTTTCCTGATTTTGAAGAAGGAATTGTTACTGTAGCTTTTTCGCCAACGCTGTATTTGTCTTTATCAGAAGTAAAAGAAAGCATTGCGGCATTGCCTGGCATTCCTTCAGGAGTACGGCCATACCATTTCGAAAAATAAGCCGTTTCGCCGGTTGAATGTCCACTTACCGGATCAGTCACCCGAATTAAATAACGTCCGTAATCATTCCAATCGTTGTATTTTATATTCAGCTTAAATTTCGCTTTTCCACCTTTGGTGCTAACCCTTTGATGCGAAACAATCCGGGTTGATGAGCGGCTAATGTACGAAGCCAGATTTTCTTCTCCGGCATCCCACCACCAACGCCAGTCAATCTTGTAAACTTTCACCTCCAAATCTTTCCGGTCAACAGGAGCTCCGTCGGAATTTACTGTGGCAATTTGAATTTCATGATCTGTGTCCGTTAAATACCATCCTCTCTCCGATTCCGGCATTTTTACCCCAACAAATGACTGATAAGGAGCAAACTTCACTCTTTGCATATCAATACTAAAATCACCGCCTTTTTCAAATACACGGGTTATAAAATTGGCATTCAACATTCCGGGAGCAGATTTGTTTCCTTTTAAATCCAAATCCACAACTGCTTTTCCATTCTGATCTACTTTTCCATCAAAAATTACTTGTTCGTCGGCATAAAATTCTTTCGACGGATCATCAAAAATATAGCGGGGATATTTATCAAATGAGGTTTTAGCTGGAGTCAGCCGCAGGCTGATATTTGATTGTAAATCGCGGGCAATCGCTCCGTGCAGCCATTTAACATCCAGATTGGCTTTTTGATTCGCTGCCACAGATTTTAAAACTTCAGATTCAAATTCGAGCTTTATTTTTAACCTGTTTGGTTTAACTGTTTCTATTTTTATCGTTTTTGTAAAAGATGCACCTCCTACTTGTATTCTGGCAGACCAGGTTCCTGTTGGTGCATCAGCATCTGTTGAGCAGGTGAATGAATAAAATCCATTGGTTCCACCTGTGCTTATTTTATGAGTAACAGTTTGTCCCTGAGGATTTATCAACTCAAAAACAACCGGATGATTATCTGGTAACACATCATCAGAATCCTCTAAAACAAAAGTCAGGTATAAATTATCTCCCGGACGCCAAACACCGCGTTCTCCGTACAAATATCCTTTTATCCCCTTTTGAACTACTTGTCCGCCAACATCAAAATTACTAAGCGAAAGAGATGATCCATCATCCAAACGTAAATACCCCCGCTGAGTTCCTTTTTTTGCAACCAAAAGGAAAGGCTGCCTGTCCAACTGCACTTTAGCCAAACCATCTTTATCGGTTTTACTTCGGGCCATCAGCTGTTTTTGATAATTGTACACTTCCAGTTCAACATTAGCTTCCGGCTCTGCTGTAATCAGATTGGAAACTGCAAAAGTGATCGATTTATCAGTTCCCCCTTTTGCAATAATCCCCAAATCGGAAGCAAATAAATTCCGGCTAACAAACCGTTCTCCGTTATAATAGGATACATGACAAGGATTCTCTTCTTCTCTCCATGTGTATCCGGCAGGATAATAGTAAGACTCATACCATCCCGGCCGATCCCAATCCTGCATTTCTTCCTCCAGCTGTTGCTCTGCAACTATATCATCCAGACTATTTAACTGATCCCCGCTTTCCTGTTCTGCTCCGCAGGCATACAATGAATACTCTTTTCTAAAGCGCAATTCAATTCGGTAAATAGATCCTGGTTTCACATCAATGTAATTCGAAATATCCAAGGTGTATGCATTCCATTTACGAAGATCAACAGCACGATTGGTTCCCAAATCGATTCGTTTTTGCAAAATTAAACGGGCTACTCTTCGAATATTACCCGATTCGCCCATTCGGTTATCCTGCAAAAACTGATGTACATTGTTCTCGAATATTTCTACAACTCTCACATCAACAGCATTCAAACTAACAGCCTCGAATGGCAAAATCAATCCTTGCGATGAAGGAGAAATAACTCCTTTTCCGATTAACCGGACTGCAGGTTTAATGTCCTCAAAAGTGAGTTCCATCTTAGTGCTTTTCATCAAAGCGTATTCCATTGCATTTCTAATTCCTTCTTCAAAACTTACTGTTTTGATTCCAGATAACCGATAGCCGGGATAAGCTCTGACTTCATTTCCTTCTACAATAAATTTCAAAGAAGATACTCCGTCAATACGAATTAAACCATCCAGATTTTGATTCTTTTTCAGTGGATCAGAAAAACGAACCGACACATATTGCTCTGGTTGCTGAATCACCTTTGCATTCATCACTTTAAAAACATTTAATGCAGGAATCTCAATTTCTTTCTCCCCTTTTTCATCCACTCCAATGGCTGCCCCGTTCCACACCAAATTCAATTCTCCTTTGTCCTCTTCTCTTTTCAAGCTATCCACAACAAAATGATGCTGTTTTCCATCAGCAGAATGCATCCACTCAATATTTTTTTTCTGAGAATTAATTGTGGCAGCCAAAACCGATTCAATCTCATCATCAACAATTACATCAGCAGTTGTGATGTATCCTTTGTATTTCTGATAAAGCATATCTGTTTTATCGTAAGATTGCAGTCCTTCTCCAGTAAAGGCAAAACTTTGTTTTATGGTTTGAAAATTGAATTTCAGATCGGCATATTTCGCAGGAACCTCCATCAATTTCGATAGCTTCACATTCACTTTATATTCTTTTCCCGATTCCATTCTGATTTCTGGTCGGAATTCAATACAACGAGGATCTTTCCAATATGCTTTTCCTTTTACCGAAGGAGCAATACTCACAATCCCCTCTTCCAATTCCTGACCAGATTCAATCTTTTGATCGTAATCATTTACCAGTCTTATTTGAATCACCGACTCGGCAGAAACAACTCCGGAAGTAAAAGCCGAAATATATTGTCCAAAACCAGGATCAACTTTTTGTTTTACACTCTGTTTGTCTTTACAGGAAAACGTCGCAAGGATCAATATTGACAACGAAATCAGGAGGTAGAATTTTTTTCTCATTTTGTAAATTATGCGGATTAATTAAATCAGCATAATATTAAGGATAAGAAATGATTTATCAAAGTTTACAAACGATCATAATCCATACTATTTTTCAATAATAACCGAATTAAAAAAAAGCCGAAAAGGATTTCCTCTTCGGCTTTGCATATATTTTAGAATTAACTTCTATTCCGGTTTCTTACTCAGCTCGTTTCTTGGACGCAGAATTGCCACGTCTCCATTCTTTATTTCCTGAATATGACGGTTTCGAAGAATTTGGCGTTCTCGAAGAACCTGAAGACTTTGAAGAATTCGATGATCTCGAACTGGACGATCTGGATGAATTTGATGGTTTTGAAGATTTAGATGACCTAGGCTGTTGCCTTCTTCTATCCGACTTCACTTCCTCTACAGCATTATCCTCTACTCCACCCGGAAGAAAAGGATGATCCTTAACCACGTCAATATCTTGTCTTATTAACTTCTGGATATCTTTAAGATATGGTTTTTCTTCTGTATCACAGAATGAAATTGCATTGCCGCTCGCACTTGCACGACCTGTTCGTCCGATACGGTGAACATACGTTTCAGGAATATTTGGCAAATCGTAATTTACAACCAAAGACAATTCCGATACATCAATCCCTCTGGCTGCAATATCTGTTGCAACAAGTACCTTTGTACTTCCATTTTTAAAATTGCTTAAAGCAAGCTGTCTGGCATTTTGAGATTTATTCCCATGAATTGCTTCGGCCGGAATACCAGCCTTTTGCAAGCCCTTAACTACCTTATCAGCACCGTGCTTTGTTCTCGAAAACACCAAAGTAGAATCAGTTTCTTCGGTTTTTAAAAGAAAAATCAGCAATTTTGGCTTTGCTTTTTTACTCACATAATAAAGCGATTGCCCTACTTTTTCGGCTGTAGTCTGCTCCGGCTTTACCGTTACTCTATCAGGATTACCTAAAATTTTACCAGCCAAGCTTACGATGCTTGCCGGCATGGTTGCAGAAAAAAACAAGGATTGTCTTCTTTTTGGCAAAAGATCAATAATTCGACGAATGTCATGAATGAACCCCATGTCAAGCATCTGGTCTGCCTCATCCAAAACAAAATACTTAATGTCTCTTAATGAAATATACCCTTGCTGTATTAAATCCAGCAATCGACCCGGAGTGGCAACCAACACATCAACACCTCGGTTTAAAGCCTGTGTTTGTGCGCCTTGTTTCACTCCCCCAAAAATAACTGTATTCAGAATTCCTGTATACTTTCCGTACTCTGAAAAACTATCCTTAATCTGAATAGCCAATTCGCGGGTTGGAGTTACCACCAAAGCCTTAATTTTGCGACGACCTTTTTCTGGTGTTGCATCATTGTAAATATGCTGTAAAATTGGAATTGCAAATGCTGCAGTTTTACCCGTTCCTGTTTGTGCACAACCTAATAAATCTCTTTTGCGAAGTAAAATGGGTATTGATTTTTCTTGAATTGGAGTGGGATGTGTATAACCTTTTTCCCCAATCGCTTTAAGAATGGGATCTATAATCTCTAATTTGTCAAATGTCATAAATGTACTTAAAATTGAACCGCAAAGATAGTCTAATAGTTTGGATTAACAGCAAGCAGAGTAAAATAGCTGATTATCAACGAAATTAAATATCAATTATTCGTTTTTATTTTACTGATACTAAAACAAATCTAGGTTGCTGCAATCTATATTTTTAACATTCTAAACCATTCCATGATTTATATGACTCGTTAGATTTGATCTAAGTAACAAAGGTTTTCTTCAAATAGTTTTAATGCAACGATCCTTCCTCAAATTAAAAATTATTTTTCTCAGGCAACCTTTTGAAATGAATCTGCATTATTAAGTTTGTAGGAAACAATTATGATCTCTACTTGTGAAAAAATTAATAAAAGCTCTTAAAAATAAAAACCCAAAAGCTCAGGAACAGCTATTCAAACAGTATGCTGATTACTTGTATCGTATTTGCTATCGATATCTAAACAATCGAGACTTATGTCAAGACGTACTTTCCCAGAGTTTTTTAAGCATTTTTAATAGCATTGGAAAGACCAACATTCAAGAAGAGAATCTACTAAAGGCCTGGATGAAAAAGATCGTGATTAATCAATCTCTCATGGAAATAAGAAAGAACATTCGGTTTTCGGACACTTTAGAATTGATTGAAGATATAGAAGAATCAGAACTAACAAGTGATGAAAAATTACTGGAAGACGATTTAATACAGATGGTATTGAATCTGCCTGATGGTTACCGAACTGTTTTCAGCCTGTACGCAATTGAAGGCTATAAACATGAAGAGATTGCACAAAAGCTTAACATTGCCGTTGGAACATCAAAATCGCAATTGAGCAAGGCTAGAAAATTATTAAAGGAAATGATTTCAAAAACAGAGGTGAGATATGAAGCAATCCGTTGAGAAACAAATAAAGAATGCATTCGAATCTTGGGATAATAAAAATAATTTCGTTGGTTTCGACAAAACTGCTCTGTGGAGTTCCATACAAATGCCCCACAAAAACAAGACCTTTGCCTGGTTTAGGGTTGCATCGATTGCTATTATCCTAATCTTAATGGGGGGTTTGAGCTATTCTTACCGAGTAAATCAATGCTTACAAATAAGCCAAGATCAATTAAGAATTGAATTGAATCAGGCAAAAGCACGTATACCTCAAGTTGCACAAAAAGAAGTTGAGACAAAGATCATTTATAAAACACAGATCAAAACAGTTGAATCAGAACAGGCAAAAACAGCCTTGACTAATCTATCTGAAAAACTGGAAAGTATTACTTCTAACAACACAGTCTTAATAAAACAATTAAACGAACAGCAACTTGTAAACAATTCGTTAAATGACAGCATTATTAGTCTGAAAAATTATTTAGACGAAACGAACAAATGGTATGCTCAACAATTAAAAAACAGTGAAAATAAAAACCAAGTAAAAGGGCTATCGATTGATATTAATGAAGAAGCTTTAATGGCTTTATCTAAAAACAATTCAAAACTTAAAACCACAACAAAGAATCCAAACAGGAAGTTTAAAATCACATTTAAAAATAACTCACGTGAATCTGAAACATCGGCATCATTGTTTAAAGACCTCACGATGAAATAATCATAAACTCGGTTCATTCACTTCTTAAAAGAAAACACATGACAAATAAAATCATACTACTTAGCGGACTTCTATTTCTATTTTCGATAAAGATATTTGCTGCCAATGAAAACAAATTTCATTCTGATACCATTCGCATGCAGATGCCCAATGAAACCACCATTGAAAGCAGAAGCACTTATGATGGCAAACATGATTTGGCAGGGAATCTAGAAATCAAAGATCTTCTAAATGTTTTCCTTACACGCTGGGCTGTTTTAAACATTGCAGAACTAGAAGCGAACAAAGCCATTCTTATTAAATGTTCTACAATAAAGGAGTATGATAAAGATATCCTACACACAATCACAATAGAAGAGATTGCCTCAACCATGAGCATTTCTTTTCCTACAGATACGGCTATTGCATTGGTAATAAAAGGCAACAATAAACTTGAATTAAACTCGAAAGTTGCCATTTATTTTAACACGATGAAGCAATTAGAAGAACTTACAAAATATGACTTCTCGCAAATTCTAAAAAATACAGACCAACAATTAATAAAGAAAAGTGATTGGTACCTTAAAGCTTCTCCTTTTGTTGCTTGGGTAAAAGTAAACGAAGACAATTCCGCAAAACTGCTTCACCAAATAAATACGATGGCAACTACAAACGATCAAATTATTCTGAGTGCAGGCACTTCTCTTGAAAATGTTAAAGGAACTTGGAATGGTAGTTTTTATACCCGTATGACAGTACAACTAGGGAACAAAAACTTAGCCAAACAGGCTTTTTCTCTAGGCTATGAATGGATGTACGATTTCTCATCAGGTAAAGAAAACATCAATCATTGGGTAGATTTGGGGTATCAACGTAATTTTTCTAAAAATCCGAATAAAGGAGACTGGTACGGGTTAAATTTAGGGTATTTAGCTAAACAAAATGGAGATTTATTTGAAAAAGACTCTTTTCGCTTGGGTATAGAAAAGAAAGTAACCGAAAATATAAGTATTGTTCCTCAAATCTATTTTAACGATTTTTTCAAGAATCCGTATCCTGGTTTTAAAATCAAGATTCACTTGTAGGCTATAAGAACACATAAATTAGCTAAGTTATTTTAAATCTATAATTTCAAGAGATGGCTCTTCGTTTGATGAGCCATTTCCGAACCCTTGATCCCCAAAATCATACAAATTCGAATCAGAACAAATGAACAAATTATATTTTATCATACTGGTTGCAATAAGCGTATCTAGTTGCCAATCTATCAAAATTACCGAAAGTACTGACTACTCAACTTATTTAAAAAATGATAAGATGATCATCACAAAAGATAGTCTTCTACACACAAAAGAGTTGATAAAAAAGTATCATCCCAATCCATTTAATTCAATATCCGAAGCTAAATTTGATTCCTTAATAGATGAAATCTCTAAATCTTTTCCGACTGATTTTATTCCCGAGACAGAATACATCTACCAGTATCGAAAAGCTTTTGATAAAATCACTAATGGAGATCCTCATTTTCTAATATTGCCTCAACTAAGAAGATATCCAGAGTACAAACTCAAGGGCAAACACATTAGAGTTTGGCCATTTAAAATGCTATGTATCAATGATACTCTTATAATAGACCAATCAATCTCTCCCGAATTACAAAAAGGAGATCAAATTATTTCTATCAATGAAAGATCTGCAAAAGAGATTGTGAAATACACCTATCATCATCGTTTTCTCGATTCTCCTTTTACACAAGCCCAGAATCATTTTTGCTTTGCGCCAAACTACAAGATTCAATTCCTAAGAAAAGGCCAAAAACACAAAATTAAGATACCCGGAGTTCCTTTGAACAAGTATAATTTTAAAGAAAAATACTATCCAGAAACAATCTATAGCGATTACGAAACAGGCTATTTTGGCATTAAGAACTTCGACAACAACAAATTCATGATTAAACAGCTGGCAAAATTCATAACAAAAGTTCAATCCAAAGGTTATACTAATATCATTATTGATGTTAGAGATAATCCGGGAGGAAATGGAGATCGTTTTGATGAATTAATATCCCTTTTTACCGACAAGGATAGCATCGGCTACCAAAGCGGATCACAAGTTATGGTCTCAAAAGCAACACTTGATTATGGCTTTTCTGAAGACTCAATTGGAAAAGTTTGCAACATGCCCGAAGCAGATATTATAAAATCTTGTCCTCTGGATAAATCAAAGTATGCTGGAAAAATGAATTATTATGTGTTGGTAAGTGAATATACTGCTTCGATGGCATCAACCTTTGCCAATATCATGCAGTACAATAAATTTGCCACATTAGTAGGAGAACCATTGGCTCATAATGCTCTTAGATATGGAGAGATTACAACTTCTGCCTTTAATAATTCCTTACTTGTTATTTCTACTGTAGAAATAGACGAATACAGTAATCAAAAAAATGGCATTATTATGCCTGATGTGTTTATTCCATATAAAGCTGAAGAATATAAAAACGGTGGCGATCCTGTTTTGGAAAAATGTTTGGAATATATCACCCCAAATAAATCTTTAAGTTACAAGTAACCTCAAATGTATACAAAACAAAATCCCCCTTGAGTTGTTGTACTCTCGGGGGATTTATTATTTTATTTTGCTTCTATTTCTTCGAAGAATCGGATGAAGGAGAAGCCTTTTTCTTAATATGTATCAGTTCCATTTTGCGGATTCGTGCGCGAATGGCTCCCTTGGTACGTTTTAATTTAATAGCCATTTCACCAACAGGAACACCATCAAAAAACAGATTAATCAATTCATCATCATCCTTTCTTGACCAAGGATTATAGGCCTGCTTATTTTCTTTTTTAATCTTCTTGATGGCATCGAAATCGTCCTGATCCATGGTTTTAAATTGTTTGATGTTATTGTCTTTAGCACAAAGATAGTCAGAAGAATCTATTTTGAAGAGAAAGAGCCACCAAATGAAATGAATTCACTCAATGGCTCTTGATTTATTTAAAACCGATAAAACAATCAGTTTACTTCTTTTGAAGCATCTTTAACAGCATTTCAGCTACAAGTGCTGATGATGCCGGATTCTGACCGGTAATTAAATTACCATCCTGAACGGCATAAGCAGCCCAATTATCACCTTTGCTGTAAATACCTCCGTTTTCCTTCAACATGTCTTCTACCAAAAAAGGAACAACCTTAGTCAACTGAACAGCTTCCTCTTCTTCATTGGTAAATCCGGTCACTTTTTTGCCTTTCACCAGGAATTCACCTTGTGCATTTTTCACATGCCGCAAGGCTGCCGGTGCATGGCAAACAAAGGCAATTGGTTTCTTAGCCGCATTAAAATCCTCAATCAATTTTGCAGAAGTTGCATCTTCCGCCAAATCCCAAAGAGGACCATGTCCGCCAGGATAGAATACAGCATCGTAATCTTCAAAATTGATATCTGCCAAAGCAATGGTTTCATTAATCTTTTTCTGAACTGCCGCATCTTCGTTAAAACGCTTGGTATCTTCGGTCGCATTCTGCGGCAAATCCGAAGTTGGATCGATTGGTGCAGCACCTCCCTTTGGAGTTGCAATTGTTATATCAACCCCCTGATCAACTAATGTATAGTAAGGATTGGCAAATTCTTCTACCCAAAATCCTGTTTTGTGACCTGTATCTCCCATTTGAGAATGAGAAGTCAGCACGAATAATATTTTCAAAGCTCCTGTTGTTATCGTCATATCTATTAAATTTAAACCTGTTTATTTTTCTTAAAATTATATTTTCACAATCATTTTTCCCTTGTTCTTTCCTTCGAAAAGATCAAGAAAAGCCTGCGGCGTATTTGCAAATCCTTCAACAATTGTTTCGGTAGATTTTAATTTTCCTTCCTGCAGCCATTTTGCCAATTGAGGAATTGCTTCTCCCCATTTTTCCATATAATTGGATACTACAAATCCTTGCATCAGTACCGAATTCTTAATCAGTATGGGCTGAACTCTGGGTCCCATTGGTACGCTGGTCGCATTATACATCGAAATTGCTCCGCAAACAATGATTCGTGCAAAACGATTCAAATTCATCATCACACCATCTGAAATTTCTCCGCCTACATTATCGAAATAAACATCTACTCCATTAGGACAAGCTTCTGCAATTGCCTGACTCATGTTCCCGGCTGTATTGTAATTAATTGCAGCATCGAAACCAGATTCAGAAACCAGTTGTTCCACTTTCTCGTCGCTGCCGGCAATCCCAATCACGCGACAGCCCTTCAACTTTGCAATTTGTCCCACAATGCTTCCCACAGCACCTGCAGCTCCCGAAACTACAACGGTCTCTCCTGCTTTAGGCCTGCCAATTTCCAACAATCCGAAATAAGCAGTTAAACCTGTCATTCCCAACACACCTAAGTAAGAAGATAATGGAGCTTTCTTTGCATCTACCTTTAACAAGCCTTCGCCTTTAGATACCTGAACCTCTTTCCATTCCAGTAAGCCTGATACAAAATCACCTTTACTGAAGCCAGTCAATTTTGATTCAACAACTTCAGCAATCATACCCGAGCTAATTGCTTTCTTTAACTCGAATGGCTCGATATACGATTTACCTTCCATCATTCTTCCCCTTAAGTAGGGATCAACAGAAATATGTGTTGCTTTTAAAAGTATTTCTCCTTCTGCAATTTGTGGCTGTTCTTCAGTCACAAATTTAAAATCGGATAATTTTGGTACGCCTACCGGTCTGCTTTTTAATTGTATTGTTTGCATCTTATTTTGTTTTTTATATTAATGAATGTTCATTCTCTTTCGAGGATAAAAAAAGCCTTACCTATGAACTCTACAGATAAGCACCAATCTCTTGTATTTTGTCTGATTCAATTATTTTATAATCTGGTTTTGCCTGCGCCAAAGCGTGTAATGCATTTGCAATTGTCTCTGCCTCAATTGCCCGGTATTTTTTCCATTTCCCCACTAAAAACGGACTTAGCATTTTTATGATAATCGATCCAATTTTTTCACCCAATCGATCTTCATCTCTTTTCCCGTTAATTAAAGAAGGCCTTAAAATATAGGTATTTGCAATCTCCTGACTTAAAACAGCCTGCTCCATTTCTCCTTTTGTTTTGTTGTAGAAGATATTGCTCCCGGTATCTGCACCTAAGGCTGAAATTACAAGGAAACTTTTAATTCCATTTGCCTTAGCAAAACTTGCAGCTGTCGCAGGAATACCAAAATCAATCTTCCTGTAAATGGTTTTATCCTTCGTTTTCTTAGCAGTAGTTCCAATGCAGCAAAATACTTCATCGCCGGTGAAATCCTTCTTAAATTCTTCTAAACTAAGCAGGTCTCCAATAAACTCTTTTAACTTGGGATGAACCAAATCTAAACCTCGGCGGGTAAAAATTTTCACTCTCGTATAGGCTTCATCTTCCAAAAGCCGGTTCAACAGAAGCTTCCCTGTTAATCCGCTTGCTCCTAATATGATTGCTGTCTTTCCCATAAGTGTATTATATTCGAATGCTATCCCAGGCGGACTGAAATGCCTGTTCCAAACTTTCTTGATTTATCTGGTAAAGGCCGCGTTTTTGCATATTCATTAAAAAGGCCAATGGATTGATGGCATAAGCATAGAGAATATATGGCGAAACATCTTTAATGATACCTTCCTTCTGTCCCTTTTCCCATAAATCCAGCAAGGGCTGTAAATGCTTCAACCCTTCCTGTACGCTGACCTCATCGATCATCGTTGTGTTATCGCACTGCGATAAAAACCATGCTTCCTCAACCTGTTTCAACTTATAATCAGCAATATTGTACCAGATAAATTCAAAGGCTTTTTTTACGGGCATATTTTCAGAATAATCTTTAAATGCCTGCTTGGTATATGATATTTTCAGTTCCAGATACAACTGATTGATCAGATCCTGTTTGTTTTCGAAATAAATGTAAATAGTTGCCGGTGACACATTGGCCATCTTGGCTATTTTAGACATTGGAGCATCATGAAAGCCGTTATTATTCACCAAATTCAAGGTAGCTTTTAACAAAGCATTCCGTTTCTCCTTACTTTTTTCTCTGATTGCCATATTGGAAATTCTGATTTGATAGTCTTTTTTGATTTTGATGAAACAAATATAAAATAAATAATCCGCAAAGTGAATGAACGTTCACTAATTTTAACATTTAAAATATAAAAACCCGGTATCAGAGGATTTCAGAAGCATTCTATGCAGGAAAATTAATATACAGAATAAAAAGAAGCTTGTAATCTCCACTTCTAAGACTAAACAAGGAAAACAACAGGCAATTAGTTTGTATCGGAGTAGGTGTAATGCCCAATAATCGGAAACTCAAATAAACAATCCCCAATTACCTGACCAGCGCCAATGTTGTGCACTATTAAGAAGCGTTTGCCATCTCTGGATTTTTTATTAATTACGATACCAATATGTGTTATAGCGCCGCCTAAATTCCAGCAAACAATATCGCCCGGAGAATAATCAATGGACTTTTGACTTAATAGTTTCTCCTGTCCGTTTCGCTCAAAAAATTTCATCAGGTTGGGTACTCTTCGGTGATCAATATTGGTATCGGCATGTTTCAAACCCCAAATTGCCGGATACAAACTAAAATTAGCTTTCATATCCTCATGAACCTCTTTCTGCAAATCGATTCCCAATTTTCGGTAAGCACGAATTACAACATCAGTGCAAACGCCTCTATCGGCAGGAATATCTCCGTTGGGATAAGCTATTGAAAAGTAAGAAGCATCGTAGATTACTCTCTGTTCGGTTAACTTTATTGCTTCATCTGATAAGCGCTCCGAAAAAATTTGCGCCTTACATGTAATTGAGAGAAGACAAAAAATCAGTACATAAAAAAGTAGTCTCATTTGTGAATGTATCAGGTTTCTATTTCGGGACTGCCGGCCGGCAACTAATTTTACATTATAACCAGACCGCCGCAGATCAATGAAATATTGCATGCAGGCTTATACCTCTTTGCCAATTAAATAAACCGTGTAAGCCAGATAACTTACCAAAAGAAGAGCCGCTTCCCATCTGTCCAGCTTCTTCTTTACTCCTGTAAACATGGCAATAAATAAAAATATTGTGCCGCCTGCCAAAATATAAAGATCGATATTGAACAAAGGTTTAAATTCGATGGGTCTGATAAAAGAACTGACAGACAGAATTAAGAAAATGTTGAAAATATTTGAACCGATAATATTCCCTATCGCAATATCATTATTCTTACGCAGCACAGCCACAACCGAGGTTACCAGTTCGGGTAATGATGTTCCGACAGCAACAATTGTTAATCCTATAATCTTTTCACTTACCCCCATGCCTGAGGCTACTTCAACAGCATTATCCACAACCAGTTTACCTCCCATAATCAATCCTGAGAAACCAATGAGAATAAGACTCCATATTTTAAGAACTGACATTGGTATTATTTCGATTTCGGGCACAAGAGTTTCTGTTTTTAATTGTTTGTAAACGTAAAACAGGAAAAGCCCAAACATCACAAGTAGTACAAGTCCATCCACCCGCGTAAGCACCGCAGTATCCTGAAAAAAACTATTGCAAAGCAGATATAAAATTACAACCGCAAAAAGAGAGAGCGGAAGCTCCTTCCAAACAGTATTCGACTGAACAACAATTGGAGAAATAAGTCCTACAATTCCCAAAATAATGAACAAATTAAAATTGTTGCTTCCAATTACATTACCAAACACAATATCGGAATACCCGTGAAATGAGGCGAACGAATTCACTACCAATTCGGGTGCCGACGTTCCAAAAGCGACAATGGTAAGGCCAATAGCGATATTCGAAATATTATTCTTTTTAGCCAATGCTGAAGACCCGCTAACCATCCAGTCAGCCCCTTTAATCAGCAATACAAAACCCAGTAAAATTAATAGAATTGATACAATCATATTTTTAACTAGTAAACTAAGACCATTCCTTTTTACAATTCACTTCTCATTATTCTCGTTCGAAGGTATCATTTTTTCAATATCCAAATGTATTTCCTACGGGAATATTTTCCGGCTCCTTACTTTATACAATCATGTATGCGCTGCGCGGTATATTTCAATCTTATAATATCATAAGTTCATACAAAGACAGCACGTCCTAAGCAAATTTAAATCACCGGAACATGCTGTCTGTTATCATTTTCATCCCTTACTCTTTCTCAGGAGACATGTACTTATATACCAACCCGGCCAAAATTGCACCTGCAATAGGAGCCAGCCAGAACAACCACAATTGATCCAAAGCCCAATCGCCAACAAAAAGTGCCTGACTTGTGCTTCGCGCCGGATTCACAGATGTATTTGTTACCGGTATGCTGATTAAATGAATCAGAGTCAACCCCAGACCAATTGCCAATCCGGCAAAACCAGCCGGTGCTTTTGAGTGTGTTGCTCCTAAAATAATCAGTAAAAACATAAAAGTCATTACCACTTCGCTCACCAAAGCTGCCAGCATGCCATATCCACCAGGCGAGTGCTCGCCATATCCGTTCGCAGCAAAACCTCCCATATCAAAACCAGCTTTACCACTTGCAATCAAATACAAGATTCCTGCACCTGCAATTCCTCCCAATACCTGAGCCACAATATAAGGCCCCAGATCTTTCAGTTCAAAACGTCCGCCAGCCCAAAGACCGATAGAAACAGCCGGATTCAGGTGACAACCAGAAATATGCCCAATTGCATAGACCATAGTAAGAACAGTTAATCCAAAAGCAATTGCCACACCAACAAATCCAATTCCCAATTCGGGATATGCGGCCGCCAAAACAGCACTTCCACATCCACCCAGAACCAACCATAGGGTTCCTATAAATTCTGCGACTAATTTTTTCATGCGTTCATATTTTTAAGGTTTAAAGTAAAATAAACAAGGTTTGATTGTAAACAGATACTTTTCATCTTACCGAACAATAAATATAATAAATTCCTTTTTATGGCTATGTATTTATCAGTGGATTCTAATAATTGACCAAGCAAGTTCCTAATTACAAATTTACAGGCATAGAATTCGGACTGGCTTTTTCTAAACAAAGAGATAACTTCGAAATCGATTGTATCTGATTAATATAGACCACATACTGTTTCAGTATTTTTTATTATTAGAATAATTCCAAATAAATTATACTTTTGTAGGCTTAATTTAAAATAAACAAGATTTATGACCTGCTACTCAACTTTATTGTTAAGAGTACTAACTCTGTTTTTATTATTTTCATTTTCTAAAAGTTCTTATTCCAAAGAAATAACTCTGAGTAATAATGTTTTAACAACAAAAAAAATAAGTATTTCAATTGATAGAATTGGTGGCCTGGAGAATCATATTCATCCTTTAAATAGTACGATGCTCATCACTAAGGATAAATGGAATCATCAATATTTTATGAATCCGGAACCATGGTCAGCAATCAACAGTAATTCTGTATGTTCGTTACAAATTGAGTTTGAAATTTCAAATTCTCAGTTGAAAAATAAAATCGGCTCCGATCTTCCCTATCTGCATATATCTGATGTTCTATTGAAACTAGACAATAACAAGGTTGAAGATATCAGAAGACATAAACTATACTATTATGCAGATAATGCTTGGATCGAGAGCAAGTACATTCATAATCATAAAATCGCTCAGAAGAATATTAGAGTATTAATAAGTATCCCAATAGTAAATTCAGAATTAGAAACTATAATCAAGAGCAATTACAATTCGATAAACAAAGTCAGAGTTTTGTTTGATAACGATGAAAAATACATTGATTGGGTTCTTGATGAGAATAATGAAATATTAAAGGAACTGAATAAAATTGCACGAATTGATTATAATGAGAGGATAAAAGAATTACGAAGAAGCCGAATACTCAAAGATTTTTAATCGTATTAAAACATCAATAACTAAAAGATCGTTATACAAACGATCTTTTTTTGTTTAAATACTCACGCGCATAATGCCTTGTACTTTATTGCTCCTGTAAATTTACAATTGGCTGGTATTCTCAATCCATATTTCCTTCAAAATGAAATTAAAAACTCTAAACTCAGCCGGGGCTGAAACAACTGCGCTACATTAAAGCAACATAATTTTCAGATAAACATTGGAGGAATCTCAAAATTATTGCTAAATTCAAGCTGTTTTTTTAGATATAAAACCTCATATTCTACCATACAATGTCAGATCAATCAGATTTAGAAATCCTCATGGATGAAATCAATGCCATAGAAAATAAAAACATAAAGCATTGCGACATGCCATTCGAAATTTACATCTATGAAGCCGAACGGCTGCACACACGTGCAACAGAAGATCTGTCGAAACTTTCTGCCGTAAATATGCCGGTCGGTTTAATCGATAAACTGCATGTCCGCACCAAGGCACTGAGCCGTGCACAGTTAAACTGGGTTGAACTGACAGGTGAAAAAAAACAGGCAATGACCAACTTGAAAACCGAAACCCCCACCTTGTTAAAACTGCGCAAATACCTGATTGACAACATGCAGTTTGCTTTTAGAAATGATAAAGATCTGCTGAAAAAAATCAGAGATATTAAAAAAGGCAATTCGCTGGCCAGTATCATTTTCGATTTGGCTTTATTGGCCCGACTGGGAAAAAGTAATGTTGAAGCCCTGCAAGCCATCAACTTCGATTTAAGTCTGTGCGATAAAGCCACCGAAGAATATGAACGAATAAGTAATTTACTGGCTATAAAAGACAGCAAAATGTACATTCCCGACGAGATGCTGCTAATCCGAAACAAGGCCTTCACTCTACTTAAACAAGTGGTTGATGAAATCCGACGCTATGGTAAATTTGTTTTTCGGGATAAGTCCGGGATCGTAAAGGCTTACCAAAGTGAACACCACTGCAAACGCAATGCTGAATACTATAACAACAAGAAAAACAACAGCTCTCAGAGTTAAATGAATACTTACCATACAAAAAAAGTCTGATCTTATTCCATTTTCATACATCCAGCCTAATAATTATTTGCTAACGCTTACTAATTAGATTTCTCTGCTGAGAATATTATGTGTTCATTTTATTAAATAACATCATCAGATGAATAAATGATTATATCAGATAACAAAATGAATAAATCAGCTGTCATCTGATGGTATTAAATATTCATCTGAAGTAATAAAATTATCAGCAATCAATGTGGTTTATTCATCTGACGATATTGTTTTTTACGCAAACTATATCATTTTATCTTCTGATATAGTAATAAAATCAGCAATCGTTCTGTAATTTGTAAATTAAAAGGAAAAATACCTCAGAACAACTACAGATTTGTAATCTAAATAAAATTTCAGAGGTAAAAATTCTAATCCCGAGGGACAAACGAATAAAAAAAGGACAGCAAATCTGCTGTCCTTTCTATTCTTTTCTGAACTCTTTTAGATAAAAAACCCAGGTTCTTTGCGTTCAGAACAGTTTTCGAAGAGATTATTTGTGATCTGATTGATAAGCGGTGCATCAAAAATCCGGGCATCCTCCGGGCAGGTTTTAATACATGCACAACACCAAATACAAGCCTTTGCATTTGTAATTACTGTTTTGTTTACCTCAATAACATCAACGGGACAAACATCGGCACAAACGCCACACAGCGTACATTTCGCAGCAATGGTTCCTGGCGACATTACCGGGGCATTCGGCAATTGTTTGTATGGATAGTTACCCGAAACGTTTAGCTCCAGACCATCGTTTTTCTCCAATTTAGTTAAAATCGCTCCTGCAAATTGTTTTGCTTTAAGAAGATCGGCCTCATCAGGACGATTTTTTGCTATGGGTTTACTTTCTGTTGAATAAGAATGCTCTCCGATAAAAGTGGCTGCAGCTATTGGAGTAAAACCTAATGCTGTACTTACATCTTTTAACTCAAGCAGAGCGTCATCGTAATCTCTGTTTCCATAAACAGCTACTAAAACCACAGGTGTGTTTTCAGCATTAAAATGCTTCAATCGCGGAATTACTTCAACGGGCAAACGTCCTTTGTAAACAGGCACACCAATAATGGTTAATTCATTACCAAAATTCTTACACTCAAAATCGGTTTGAGTAATGTCAAACTCATTGATTTGTTTTGCTTCCAATCCCTGCCCAATGGCTTTAACTACTTTCCTGCTTGTTCCTGTTGGAGAAAAGTAGATTAGATTTACTGATGGTAAATTCATAGAATATCATTTGTTCTTACTACTGTCCGAAGGTAAGAAGTCTTGCTATAATTTTAATTTATCAGAACAAAAAATCTCCCTATCCAAAATAGAAAGGGAGATTTTCAACTTAAATAAATGTGTATTATTGATCTAAGGGTTTAAATAAATCCACCACCACCTTGCGTTTCCTGACTATCTCTTTGCTTTCTTCTTTTGGCTTTGTTTTTACCGCTGCCAAACCGGTACGAAAAGCCAAGATATGCTGTCCTACTCTCCCAATGAAATTCGCCTTCCTGGTTGTAAGGTACTTTTGAATCAAACTTAAACTTCATTCCTTCAAAAATATCGTTTACTCTAAAGGTTAGTGTTCCTTTTCCTTTCAGCACCGTATAACTTGCTCCTGTATTGATCATCCACATTGGATCCACTTTAAATTGTAAATCTTCACCACCTCCGCGGTACATTGCGAACAACTGAAATTTCAATTTTTTAGTAGCCGTAAAGCTATTGGATACCCGGGCATTAAAGGAACTATTGGTAATTTCAAGATTCTCACCATTCGAAACACCGGTTTCTTTCTGAACATACAAATCGGAACTTGCATTCATCGACCACCATTTAAAGAATTGATAATTTGCTGACAATTCTATTCCATAACGATCATTGCTATCAGTATTATAATAAGATAGCTCAACCTTTTCAACATCCAAAGGATCCTTATTTAAAACTCTGGAAATATTATCAGTAACACGTCTATAAAATGTTCCTAAAGTAACGGAACCTTTCGCCAATCCTTTTGTATAATTGAATTCGAATGAATTTGTAAACTGAGGATTTAAATTGGGATTACCAAAAGAACTAATTAGAGGCGTACTCCATTCTCTAATTGGGTTAACCTGCTGTATAGAAGGCCTGTCAACCCTTCGACTGTAACTTAACTGCAATTGGTTTTTTTCGCTGGGTGTAAAGGTGAAAAATACGGATGGATAAACTGTAAATTTACTATCTGTATACTTAGCACTTTCATCTCCTTTACTAAATTTTCCATCTACTTCGTACTGCTCTATTCTAGCACCCAGCTGCATAGAAAATTTATTCATTTTTTGATTTAAATTCACATATCCGGAATAAATGTTTCTATCGTATGTAAATGCTGAATTGGGTTTTAGAACAGTTTCATACCAGTCGCCATCGGGAATTCTATTTCCCAAATTATCATATACAAACTCGTGCTGATTACTTGCTTTTGAATTTTCCGTATCGTTAATCCTAAGCTCCAAACCCATTTCTAATTTTGTGTTTTCTGATAATGGATTTGTATAATCTAAATTCAAAAGACTGTTGGTATAATCATTTTTCACATCATCAAAATAATTAGATGTCAAATCAGTCGAATTTAATAATTCAGTGTATGCAGCATCCTCAGGCGAATCACTCTCACTGTAGGTTGCTTCAAACTCTAAACTATGCCCCTTTTTCTCGAAATCGATTTTATAATTTAAGTTATAAGTTCCTGCAGTATTGTCTGATTCCGATTTCATTAAATTGTGATTATCCAGGGCGCTTCCTCTAAATATTTTGGTATCTCCATTCATTAAATTGTCAGAGAAATTCTGTGTCGTATAAAATGAAAGTGTATTTTTTTCATTTAAATAAATATCAGCTCCAACTTTTAATAACTGAGAGTTATTGTCGCTGTTAAATTCAAATTTTTGAAGAATGTCATCAGCTAAAATAATTTCTCCATCTCCACTTTCTGAATGCCTTAAAACTTTACCATAATTATTTCTTTTTCCGCCATTTGCCCCAAAGTTTAAAAAGAAATTAACGGCTCCGGTTTTGTAATTTAAATCTATCGATCCATTAGCACGTGTGTTCACGCCACGTGTTACGCCCAAATTCACATTACCATTAAAGCCAATATTTGCGTTCTTATTCAATACAATATTTATAATCCCACTCATCCCTTCAGGGTTGTATTTTGCTGATGGATTGGTAATCAACTCAATACTTTTAATTGATGTAGAAGGAATCTGCTGCAACAATTGAGCTGCACTAATATTAGTAGGCTTGCCATCCACCAATATTCTCACATTCTCGTTTCCTCTTAAGCTCACTGTTCCCGTTTGACTATCAACACTAACCGATTGCACATTGTTTAAAACCTCCGAAGCTGTGGCTCCGGCAGCGGTTAAATCTTTACCAACGTTTATAACCTTTCTATCCACTTTCTGAGTTACGCTGGACAGCTCTGCTCTTACCGTTACTTCTCCAAGAAGTTCAGTATCCTCTTCAAGTTCAACAGTTCCCAATTTATACGCTGATACTTTAGATGAGAAATCCAACTTTCTAACATATGACTTGTAGCCCATGTATTGAATCTCAATTGTGTTTTTTCCTTCGGTAATTTTCTTAATAATGAATTCTCCCTTGTCATCTGTAATACCTCCGGTAATTATTTTATTATTGGCATCTCTTATCACCACATTTACATATGGTAATGGCAACTTGGTCTTAACATCTATAATAATACCAGTTAACGATCCATTCTTAATTTCCACTCCCATATCAGCTTGTGCGTAACTGGAAATACTGCATATCATTAATATGATTATCAATATTCTTTCTCTCATAATTAGTTTATTTACTTGGTTTGTTCTGTGGTTAATTAGACTACAATAAAAACTGAATGGTTACAAATAGATTTTTACAATTGTTCTGAACTACTACATTGGACTTAAGTTAAAGCCCCCGGCAAAATGGTATAAAACTCTATTATAACACGTATCGGATTTGCTTTATCACATATGATGCCGAAAAAGGTAAGAGACTTACATCCAACACAAAGAACCTAACTTAGCTTTAAAATAAAATGTGCGATAACGAACACACATTGTACGATTGCGACTTTAATTTTAAAAATAACAGGGAAGCACAAAGGCAAGGCACCGTAAATGCAATCTCTCAAAGACCCCCAATTCAATCGGTATTAGGGACTTTTGCAAACAATTTAATTCCAAGTAAAAACGATACTTTATTAACCTTTTTTTTTTAAAGACGTACATTAACTATTGTGTTAAGTTTGGCAGGATGTTGCTTTATTATAATTGTTGATGGGATTCTAGTTGATGTAGATCTTGAAATTATGATTCTGCCATACATATACAGTAGTTAAACTAGTTTGTATTTGTAGAGAAACAGATATATAAGGCATTAAAAAATCTGAATTGAAGATAGTTTTAAATTAATACACCGAATAGAATGAAGAATGTTAACAACTGGAAAGCAAACTTGTTATTTATATTAACATTACTATTCACAATATTTGCTTCAATTTTTGTAAAGTTTCAAATTGATAAAAAGGATGAAGCTGAATTTAGGTTCGAATGTAAGGAAATCAGCAGTAGAATAGATTTGCGGTTGCATGCTCATGCACAACTGCTTCGCAGCGGGGCTGCATTTTTTAGTGTATCAGACACCGTACGGCGTGAGACTTGGAGTAATTTCATAAAACAGTCAAAAGTAGACCTGAATTTGCCAGGAATATTAGGAACAGGATTTTCCTTACTTGTACCTAAGAATCAGTTGGAAAATCATATTTTACAAATCAGAAATGAGGGATTTCCTGACTATAAGGTCTGGCCGGAAAGCTCTAAAGATACATCTACTGCAATCATTTTTCTGGAACCCTTCTCTCAACAAAATATGCGTGCCTTTGGTTTTGACATGTCGAGTGAATCGGTGCGCAGAGAAGCAATGGAAAGAGCCCGTGATTTGGATATCGCTGCCCTTTCAGGAAAAATACTTTTAGTTCAGGAAACAAAAACAGACGTACAGGCAGGAAACTTAATGTATGTTCCCGTTTACCGGAAAGGAGCCGTAACAAACACTGTTGAACAAAGACGTTCGGCTATCATAGGATGGGTTTACAGTCCTTACCGCATGACTGACCTGATGTTGGGTATCTTGAAAGACTGGGAATTAAACGATAATAAAAAATTGTTTAGCTTAAATATTTTCGATGGAAAGATTTGTTCTGCAAAATTACTTTTGTTTAATTCACTTAAAGATGAAAAACAGGAAAACCACAAGAATATACGTTTCTCTTTAAAAGTACCTATTGAGTTTAATGGCCATCAATGGACATTGGTATTTGTTCAAAAAAAAGAAAATTTTATTATTGAATACATTGCCTCATGGTTGGTATTTATTGGAGGTTTAATTATTAGTATTTTACTATTGTTGCTCTCCAAATCAATGCTTAGCACAAAGCTTAAGGCGCAACAAATCGCAGAAGAATTAACCTCTGAACTAAAAGAAAGTGCGCGTTTACTGAAAGAATCACAAGAAATTGCACGCCTGGGAACCTATTCGCTGGATTTAAAAAGGGGTATGTGGCGAAGTTCCGAAATACTCGATGCTATATTTGGGATCGATGAAAATTACACACATACAACTGAGGGATGGAGCGCTATGATTCATCCTGACCACAGAGAATTGCTGCTGAATTATTTTCAAAATGAGACAATAGCTCAGAGGTTACCTTTTAATAAGGAATATAAAATAATCAGAAACTGCAATAAGGAAGAACGTTGGGTGCATGGCTTGGGTAAATTGGAATTTGATAATAATAACAATCCGATTCGATTAATAGGCACAATAAGTGATATTACTGAACGCAAACTTGCTGAGGAGCAATTAAATTTAAGTCGTGAACAATACCGAAGTTTATTTGAGAATTCGCCACTCGGAATTTATCAGACAACACCTGATGGAAAAATCATAAATGTCAACAAAGCTCTCTTGCAAATGCTGGAATTTGAATCATTGGATGAATTACAAAATAGAAATCTGGAAACGGAAGGGTACAGTAAAGAATCTACGATTAGCCGTAAGCAGTTTGTCGAAATGATTGAAAGAGACGGTTATGTAAGAGGTCTGGAGGAAAGTTGGACAACTAAAAGTGGGCGAATCATTCCAATCCGTGAAAATGCACAAATTGTTAAAGGAATAAATGGGAACGTTGTTTTTGAAGGGACAGTGGAAGATATCTCTGAACGAAAGAAGACTGAAAAACAACTGCTTTTAAGTCAGGAACAATATACTATAGCCGTTGAAGGCTCCAATGATGGCATATGGGATTGGGATATTATTTCCAATGAGGTGTATTTCTCACCCCGTTGGAAAAGTATACTTGGTTATAATGATAAGGAATTGGAAAACAGATTCAGCACTTGGGAAACTTTATTGCACCCTGAAGATCATAAAAAGGCTTTAGCTGTTGTGCAAGCATACTTTAATAATGAGATTCCGGAATACGAAATAGAGTTTAGGATGAAACATAAGGATGACAGTTACAGGTGGATTCTTGCCCGGGGAAAAGCCTTGCGTAACGAAACCGGCAAACCTTATCGTATGGCTGGCTCGCATACCGACATCACATCTCGCAAGATAGCAGAAGAAGAAATCAATAGATTAAATGAGCACAACCAATTAATTCTGAATTCTATTGGAGAAGGAATTTACGGACTGGATATGGAAGGTAGAATGACCTTTGTAAACCCGGCAGCGGCCGCCATGATAGGAAAACCTATTGAAGAACTTATTGGTAAACAAGGCCATGCTGACCACCATCATACCCGTCAGGACGGCTCTCAATACCCTCGTGAAGACTGTCTGATTTATAATGTTTTTCGTACAGGAGTAGCCAGCCATGTGGATAATGAAGTATTTTGGCGGGCAGATGATACCAGCTTCCCTGTTGAATACATATGTACGCCAATAAAAAACAACTCGGGAGATTTAATAGGAGCAGTTGTTGTATTTAAAGATATTACTGAACGTAAACAGGTAGAGAAGAAGGTGAAAGAAAGTGAAAAACGACTTCGTGCAATCATCGAGTCGTCACCTATTCCAATGGTTATAACTAAAGTTTCTGAAGGGATTATATTAATGGCAAATGAAAGCCTTGGCAAACTCTTTAAAATTTCTTTATCGGATGCGATTGGACAGAAATCACCTGTTTTTTATTCGAATTCCCAGGATCGAAAAAAATTATTCAAGATACTAATGAAGGATGGAGTTGTGGATAATTATGAACTTGTTTTAAAGAAATCAGATCAGGAGTTATTCTGGGCTTCAGTATCACTTAAATTAATGACCCTTGATAATGAACAGGTATTAATTGCCGGATTTCATGATATTACAGAAATGAAAAATGCTGAGGAAGAAATCATCAAACATCGTGAGCATCTTGAAGAAATGGTCTCTGAAAGAACCCGTGAACTAACTATTTCACAGCAGAAACTGCAACAAAGTCTTAAAGAAATCACAGATTACAAATTTGCCCTTGATGAATCAAGCCTCGTCTCTATTACTGACAATAAGGGTGTTATAAATTATGCAAATGATATTTTCTGTAAAAAATCAAAATACAGCCGGGAAGAACTCATTGGGAATACCCATCGAATTATAAATTCGGGTTATCATTCAAGTGACTTTTTTATTGACTTGTGGCATACAATTTCAAAAGGTAAAGTCTGGCGAGGGGAAGTTAGAAATAAAGCAAAAAACGGAAGTTTTTATTGGGTAGATTCAACAATAGTACCATTTCTTGACAAGCAAGGGAAGCCATATCAGTATGTATCTGTTCGATTTGATATTACCGATAAAAAACTTTCAGAAGAAAATCTAATCAAAGCAAGAGATGCAGCTAACTCTGCCAATCAGGCTAAGAGTGAATTTTTGGCAAATATGAGTCACGAAATTCGTACACCTATGAATGCCGTGATTGGATTTTCGGAACTTTTATCTAAAACCGTGAAAGATGAAAAACAACGTTCACAGGTAGAGTCGATCCGCAGCAGTGGGAAAAATCTATTGAAAATTATCAATGACATTCTGGATCTTTCGAAAATTGAAGCGGGTAAAATTGACATCATACCTGTACCGGTCAATCTTTATAGTCTAACCAAGGAAATTAAAAATTTATTTGACCCCAAGGTGAATGAAAAAAAGATTGATTTCTTTATCGAATATGAAAGTACAATTCCCAAATTACTTCTTCTTGATGAAGTGCGATTGCGCCAAATTTTGTTCAATCTTATAGGGAATGCTATTAAATTTACTGATAATGGACATGTTATCTTAACAGTTGATGCGCATCGAAATATAAAATTGAAAGATAGTTATGATCTGATTTTGCATGTTGAGGATACAGGAATCGGCATCCCGATTGATCAACAGAAATTGATTTTTGAGCCTTTCACCCAACAAGCAGGACAAAGTGCAAAATATGGTGGAACTGGTTTAGGCTTACCCATCACTAAAAAATTGATTGAAAAAATGGGGGGTACTATTCATCTTGAAAGTGAAGCAGGTAAAGGGAGTAACATAAGGGTTATTATTCCTAACATACCTATTTCTGAGACTGAGATCGAACCCGAGGAGAGCTTGATTGACTTATCAATAATAAAATTCAATAAAGCAAAAATTCTTCTTGTTGACGACAATGAATTAAATCGTGAACTGATTAAGGATATGTTAGAACATTCACAACTTGATGTCTTTGAAGCAGAAAATGGCGAAGAAGCTGTGCAGTCAGCAACAAAAAATCTGCCCGATTTAATTCTGATGGATTTGCGTATGCCAGTACTGGATGGTTATAAGGCCACAGAAATACTGAAGCAAACAAAAAGTACCAAATCCATTCCGGTTATTGCAATCTCAGCTTCTGCAAAAAGTATAATAACTGGAAATAGAAATGTAGAGATATTTAATGAGTTTTTAATGAAACCATTGGATGCTTCTGACTTGTTTGATAAAATGAAGAAGTATCTCACATATCAGGTTAAAGACGAAGCAGCTACAGCTGATTCCAAACAAATTGACATTGCACTGACTCAGGAACAATTAAATCAGCTGCCTGAACTCATACCAGTTCTTGAAAATAAGTTTGTTCCTATTTGTCAGAATGCTATCCAATCGCAAATGATTGACCAAATTGAAGAATTCGGTAAAGAATTAATTAAACTAGCTGAAGAAAATAAGATTGAATATCTTAAAGATTATGCAAGCGAAGTTTGCAGTTTGGCAGATAATTTCGAGATCGACAGATTGTTGAAAACTCTGGTAAGATTCCCGAAAGTCATAGAGCAACTTAAAATATAACATAAAAGCATATGGAAACAATTAGCAATAATAAAATTAAGATACTCGCAGTTGACGATAATCCTAAAAATATTCAGGTAATTGGCAGCATCCTGCGCGATGAGGGATATTCTGTTGGATTTGCTTATGACGGTCAGCAAGCCTTACATCTTTTAAATAAAATACAAGATTTTAATCTGGTCCTTTTAGATGTAAATATGCCCGTAATGAATGGTTTCGAGACCTGTAAAGCCATGCGTGAAAACGAAAACATGAAGGAAATTCCAGTCGTATTCCTGACAGCACTTAACGAATCTGAAAATGTGGTTAATGGCTTTGAAGTTGGAGGGCAGGATTATATTATCAAACCTTTTAATTCAAAAGAAGTATTGGTGAGAGTGAAAACTCATATCGATCTGAAAAGGAGTAAAGACCAACTTAAAAAAATAAACCAATGGCTTGAAGAAAAAGTAACAGAGCGCACCAAAGAGCTCCAGAAAGCAAATAGTGAACTTGAAGAAGTCAATCAGGAATTAGAGGTGTTGGATAAAGCAAAATCAGATTTTCTGTCCATAATTAGCCATCAAATTAACACACCTTTAAATGGCATAATTGGTTTCATTGGCATATTGAAAAATGAATTGGTCGATTCTAATGTTACAGAAATGTTACATTATCTTGAGATTTCTGCCAATCGGCTTCATCGCTTTGCTAAAATAAGTTTGAAAATTACCGAGTTACGCACTAAAAAACAGCCCCTTCAAAAAAGTGAAATTAGATTAAGCGATTTAATTGAATCAACCAAGCTTAATCTTTCGGAACAAATTAAAGCAAAAAAGGCGAATGTAGTTTTTGATGGCAAGATTGATAATACGCACATAAATGGTGCTCAAGAACTAGTTGAATTTTGCTTTGAAAGCATTCTTGACAATGCGATCAAATATTCACCCAATGGTGGGCTTGTTCGTGTGAACATAGATTCTGATATAAAAAAAACAACCTGTTCTTTTATTGATCAAGGTGAAGGCTTTACCCCACAGACACTAAAAAACAGATTTAAATTATTTGCAACTAACTCCCAGTATCATGATGATCAAAATGGTCTTGATTTGGCTACAGTGAAACTTATTATGGATGCCCATAACGGAGAAATTATAGCAACAAATAATGATGAGATCGGAGCTACTGTAGTATTAACTTTTCCAAACTAAAATTAGATTGTAAATATTGAACTCAATATATGATATTAAAAATAGGAAGTATACAAAGGATCATTTTCATTTTCTGAGCCCGCAACAAAAAAGCCGATACTTTCGTATCGGCTTTGTGATCCAGTCAGTATCACCATTACAGTAGTAAAATTAGGCTATATGTCAGTATAGGTACTGCAAATTTGATGATTTAAACAGATTGCTGGTATATCAGTACTTTAAAATTCTGCTTAAAACCGCTTATTAAAGCTACTTAATATATTTAAAATTTCATCTCTTATTGAAAAATTAAACGACTCCAATAATCATTCAATGCCTAGTGAAGAATTTGAACCTCTAACCTCACTCCCCCCAGACACAACCACCCTATTATTAATTCTCAGTAAATCAATTGCTTAGATGGAATGAGGTTTTGAATTTGCAAGTTTTTTGCACGTTTTTGCTTGTGATATCTTTTCTTAACTAGGCGTGTTGACCAATTCTATTTTATATTTGTGACTCTCTTAGAGTCTTAAGTTACATCAAAACGATAAGGATCACAAATAAGCTTATTGAATCGACCTTAACCGTCTTTATTCGCATTAAATCGACTCTAATCGTCTTTATTAACATCAATTAGAGTAGAAGTAATAAGAAAAGCATTATATTTGTACAACAATACGTACAATGATACGTACAACAATACGTACAATTAGATGTGCGGGTGAATACTAAAAATTAATGACGATGCTAACAACAACAATTTCAAATTTCCGAAAAGATATAAAAAAATACTTTAATCAAGTAAATGATAATCACGAAACCTTAATTATTAACAGAGGGAATGATTCGGGAGTGGTTGTAATTTCGTTGGAGGAATACAACTCTCTTTGTGCGACACAGTACGAAATGTCAACGAAAGCAAACGAACGAAGATTAGACTCTGCAATTGAAAAATTAAAAGGAGGCTCTTCTTTCACTAAGGAACTATTTGAATAATGAAGTATATTTTTGTAGATGAATCGTGGGAGGATTATTTGTATTGGCAAAAGGTTGATAAAAAAATGGTTAAAAAGATTAATGATCTATTAAAGGATATTTCTCGAACCCCTTTTGATGGGAAAGGTAAACCCGAAGCATTAAAACATAAATATCGGGGCTTTTGGTCCAGGAGAATTAATGAAGAACATCGTTTGATTTATCGGGTAAGAGATGATGAAATATTGATTGCTAAATGTAGATTTCATTACGATTAAATAAGTTTCTATAAATATTGAACACACAAAAGCATTACTTTTTATGTAACGCTATTTCAGGACGAGACAAATCTATGATTTAAGGGGGGATATGTAAAGTATTCCCTCTTTTTATTATTGTCTGAGTGAGGTATGTCCGATCACATTATAATGAAAATTACAGGAATCAAAGACCCAAAAACTTTACTGAAATATAAAAAAAACATCTCAGAAATCAGTTGTTGAGTCTATGACAAAATATTGGAATTAAATAGTGTTTCTAGTTTTGCATGATGATAGGAGTTAGTTCCTGCTTTATCTTTTCGTAGGCGGATTGTTCCAATAATCCTAAATCAAGCAAATCTTTAGACTCTTTCAATTTTGCGATTGCTTCAACTCTTGTTAGAGGGGTGTTTAAGCTTTTTATTTCGCCGACTAAAGAGGATTTTGATAAAAACGGACAAAGTAAATTTTTCAAATCTAAATCTGGAGCTTATCGTGGAGTATTGGCAGAGGCGAAAAAATATAAAAAAGATGCTTCCAGAATATTAACACCGATTGAAAAGGCAATTGATAAACACACCAAAAAGAAGCGATAACTCGATGCAAAAATATATCGGTAACAAAGACTTTTCTAATGCTATTCATTTCCTCATAAAGTCGAAGAACTATTACAGTCTATTTTATGGTTCAGGTGGATTAGAGAAAAGCATCTATACTGCAGACGCAAAATTTATTTGTGCTGAAAAAAATCCTGAATGCAAAAAGCATGAAACTTCTATGATGGCCACAATAGAATATTCCGACTACAAGGATCTTATAGAAGATAATGTATTTACTCGAGAAGATTTCATTTTTGCAGATCCCCCCTATAAGTTTTCGACCAGGAGAGCTGGACGAAAATATTACAAGTTCGAATTTTCCGAAAAGGATCATATAGAATTTTTAAACTATATCGCCTGGCTCCCTAGCAGAATAATGCTAACACACCCCGAATGCGATTTGTATAACGAATATTTAAAAGACTGGTATAGGGAAGATTTACATTACATGACACATGCTGGCTTACTGACTCGGTGTACATGAATTACAATCCCGAAGAAATAAAGCTTTTAAATTATGACTGTCTTGGTAGGAACTTTACAGATAGACAACGAATAAAGCGACAACAAAAAAACATCGTATCTAAATTTAAAAATCTTGATCCTATGATTTTAAAAGCAGTGGTTCATGATTTGAAAAATGAAAGCTTGGTTTAAATCCCATATAGATTTTTGTTTCTATACTCGAGCTGAAATAATTTGTAGCGTATTCATTCTAGGATGTCGCAATGAACACAACAAAAAGATGTGTTTTTACAAAAATGACTATATCCACAATAGGGTACACTCTAAAAAGAATAAAATTTAAATGCCTAAGTGTAAAATCTTGCTTGGATAGGGGGAATATTAATAAAATGATAATCTCAAAATGAGTGAGTAAGAGTAGTGCGAAAAGAATAAGATTTGAATATTTCTAAATTGTAAAATGAAAACTTCAAACCAAAGGAAAGGGGATGCTTTACAGCTCCCCGTTCTTATGTGGTTTATTTAATTTTTAATTAATGAAAATCATCAAATACATATGCTGTACCAGATCCTGTAGAACTTCTCCAAAATTTAACGATAGGGTTCGTTATGGAATACTCTTTGTTCCCATTCATGTTTACATATCTATTGGCCGCATACAAGTGAACACGATCTTTGGTGTTGGACATTGCAGTCTCATTATAGATAGTTTTTGAGATGCCTGAAGAGTTTGTGTAGGTGAGTTCAGAACATTTAAATTCTAAGCGATTATCCCCCTTTTTATCTTTCCAGTTTTTTCTGTAATATTTACTTTTGGCTCCGACACTGGCTCCAATGTCACCATAGGTTTCGGCATACATCCAAACACGAATTCTTCTGCGACTACTTACTTTAACCGAATAAGAATCACTTGTCCACTCACCTGTCTTTGTAATAACCTGAGCTGATTTCGTACTATTTGTGAAGGAACTACTGTCAATCTCAATATCTTGAATTTCCTCAAATGGGCGATTAAATTTCTTAACCAATTTAAATATCCCATTTTCTTTTACGTATTTGGTTATTTTACCTACTTCTGCAATGTAGATGTTGTTACCAATCGCTAATACACCATTTGAATTAAATTTTTGAGCAACAATCGGATCACTGATAATCATCTCATATTCATTATTTCCAATTGGTTTTAGAATGTCAGCATATTGTTTAATAGCTTGTTGATACTCTGCTTCTTTTTCAGGGTCTACTGAATAATTAACGATTTCCTGATACGCGTCCCACATTGTTTTAATTCGGGATTTTGCTTTTGTGTTTCCAGAAGGTGACATAACATCTAAGTTGCTATCAAAACTTAAAAATTCAGAAGCGTTGATTTTATTAAGTTGCTCATTGTTTTGAGTTGAGTCTAACTCGTTACACTTATCACATGATGCAAAAATGAAAGCAGTTGCGATTACTAAAGAAAATAATTTAATATTTTTCATAGTTTTATATCTAAAAATTTATGCCAACCCCTATTTTTGGTAAAACTTTAAATTCATCAGAAAATTCAGTCTTAAATTCAAGTCCTAGCATTAACTTCAAATTATCACTAATAATGCCTTTTTTAGTAATATAAAAGGGTAGTCGCATATATTCTTCATCCGAATCAGAATATGAGAAGCCAACTCCCCAAGATAAATCAATGCCTTTAGACGTATTGAAATCCTTTTTAAGAAATACTGAATATGAAGCATCTCTTAACTGTTCATTGCTAGCTTCGATTCTAAATTCCGGATAAAAACCTTTATTCGTAAATAAGGCAATTCCAAATTCATTTGAATTGTAATAGCTCGCAGTCATTTTTTTTTCTTGTGCAATACTAGTAAGTGCCGTAACAACAAATACGAGTAGTAATATTTTTTTTTTCATTTTGTAAAAATTTAAATTTAATTAAAGAAGTAAAACTAAGTATAATATTTGAATAGTCAAATCTGTAATTTTCATATAAATTGATTTTAAAATAACACACATTGCGTAATATGTTGAAAAAACAAATAATTAAATGGATTTAATATTTATTAACATATTGATATTATACTAAAATATTGAATGACATAAAGTCATGCTTTATATCGAAGTGTCACAACATTGGACATAAAAATAGTGAGACAAAACGCTTGTTGAGAAAAGTAAAATGAGAGGGATGATCTAAAAACATATATGAAGACTGAATGACGTTTAAATTTCATTGAGTATAATTAGGAATTACAAAAACACCCCCGTAAATCATGAAATTTACGGGGGTGTTTTGGGTTTTAGTCCGGTCTTGCACCGTCTAAATATCGTCCTCCTCATTTTCCTGTGCCATGTAAGCCTGCAAAGAAGTAAAAATCTGCATTTGCTCCTCATAAGGTTTTGAAAAGAGAATGTACAGCATTTGTGCAAATGTTCACGGCAAAAAAATAAGCAACAAGAATTTTGCAGTGGAAGGTGTCGGGTTCGGTTTCATCGGGTAAATACCCAACTGCAAAAATTTAATCAAAAAGTCAAAGAGATTCTGAAAGATGAAAAATTCTTAGTTGAACAAATAATCACCAGTGAGGGCAAATGTCCTTTTGTTGTGTACTGTAATGGTGAAAAATTCCAATCCGATAGTACTAAGAGCTTGCTAAGTAAAATAAGAAAGCAGAATGAAAATAAATTATGTGTTATTTATCTATAATTGAGCGTGTTGATAAGTTGACATTCCAAAATTATTAATAAAAATCATTTATTTGGGTTACTTTTTGATAAATTCTGAATAAAGGGATAGTTATATATTATGAGTGTTATTAATATTTATTTCACATTGAAAATTATCTAAAAAATTAAAATGCAAAATTTCGAAAATTTAAATCAACAGGAACTCCAGATGATCAACGGTGGTGGGAACAGACATGTAACAAAAATCGATATAGATGGTGATGGTAAGTGGGACATGAAAACTGTATCTAATACTAGAACTGGAAAGGTAAAGGTTAAATATCGCTTATAGGTAATCTTATTGAAAGATTAATACCTCTAGTTTTGAGTATTGGAGTTGTATATATAAATTATTAAAAATTAAAATAAAATGGATAAATTTAAAAAATTATCAAATAATCAAATGGGTGCAGTTAAAGGTGGTTTTCGCCTCGTTCATAAAGTTGATATAAATGCTGATGGTAAGTGGGATTTTAAGATGGTAACAAATACCAAAACAGGAGTACATAAATTTAAAATGAGAGCAAATTAAAACTTTTATCTAATCAGAAATAGTATGGCGTCTTAAAAATAAGACACCATACATCTCATAAATTTAAAAAAATAATAATGTTGAAAATTATATCTTTTTTTATTTTAGTATTTCACCTTAATTTCGGTATTGCAAATGAAATTAAAAGTAATAATAAGGAGGTTGCAACTCGCGTATCTTTTGTTAAGGAAAAAGGAAAATACTTCGCAACTAATGTGACAATTAATGGGGTTACTATTCCTGGTAAGTTCCTAATTGACACAGGCTCAGAAACAATCATTTCTGATAAAGCTGCGATATTAGCAGGACTAGAATTTAAAAAGAATGTGACAATTTCTGATGGATATAACTTCAAAGCAGTTCTTAAAGCGAATGCAGAATTAAATATAGATGGCTTTAGTTTTAAAAGAACAAAGATATCTGTTCTTTATGAAGTTGATTTTGGTCTTGGTGTTTTTTGTGATGTTGCTGGCATTATTGGTAATGATATTATGAAACAATGTGTTTGGTCTTTTACAAAAAATGAAATATTAATTTGTTCTGATTTCGAAATATTAAAGAATATCTCATCTTTCAATAAAGAAAAACTCATATTGCAAGGAAAAAATAGGACAGTTCCTTATGTTGTTGTTAGTTTTGGTACACCAAGAGCAACTGCGTTACTAGACACAGGCGATGACTGTTTTGTACAGATTAATAAAGTAGTATTGGATTACATTAAGCCTCAAGAAATAATTCAAGGGAAAGGACGAGCAGTTTCAATGCTTTTGAGTCAACAGAATGCTACTTCCAAATCAAGTTACTCAATTATACGAACAGATAAATTCACGCTTGGTGATAAAACAGTATCCAATCCTGTTGCTTATATTGAAGCTGATGAAGAGGGATGGGCAATTGGTACAGGATTATTTGATTATTTTGATATTATTATTGATTTTCCTAAAAAGAATTTTTTTTTAAAACAAACAAAGACAGAATATGTTAGTGGGAAATGGAATACTTTTGGACTTTCAGCCATCATTGAGAATGGAAATGTATTAGTGAAATTTGTTTGGGATGATACTCCTGCTTATGAAGCAGATATTGAATCCAATAATAAGATAATTAGTATTGATGATCTTTATCTTGAAGATATTGATAAACAATCTTCTTGTCAGATATACAAAAAACTAGACGATAAGTTAAGTAAGGATTCGATCTTTTTAACGATTGAAAAAAAAGATGGCAAACGTTATTCTTACAAACTTCAAAAGACAAATATGTTTAAATAAATTTGAATTGATATAATTAAGTTAAAACACCCCCGTAAATCATGAAATTTACGGGGGTGTTTTGGGTTTTAGTCCGGTCTTGCACCGTCTAAATATCGTCCTCCTCATTTTCCTGTGCCATGTAAGCCTGCAAAGAAGTAAAAATCTGCATTTGCTCCTCATAAGGTTTTGAAAAGAGAATGTACAGCATTTGTGCAAATGTTCACGGCAAAAAATAAGCAACAAAAATTTTGCAGTGGAAGGTGTCGGGTTCGGTTTCATCGGGTAAATACCCAACTGCAAAAATTTAATCAAAAAGTCAAAGAGATTCTGAAAGATGAAAAATTCTTAGTGGAACAAATAATCACCAGTGAGGGCAAATGTCCTTTTGTTGTGTACTGTAATGGTGAAAAATTCCAATCGGATAGTACATAAGAGCTTATTGAATCAAATTAGAAAGGAATATTTTAAAAATTAGTGGTAATTTTTCCATCCACATTGGAAAATATTTTGTTTCAAAATGGAAATTTTAATAACTTTTATTATTTAATGGATATTCCGGATCATATTGACCCCTCTTTTCAAAATAACACAGGTTTTGGTTCTTTTGTGGTAGAATGTAGATAACCACTAAAACGAATGCAGATGGCTGGAAAACCAAAACCTATGAGTCAAATCAAACAATTACTGCGCTTGCATCAGCAAGGAAGCCCAAAGAAAACCATAGCCAGGAGGGATCTGGGTGTAAGCAAGAATACCGTGAAGGCGTACCTGGATAAACTATCCCGATTGAAAACGGATGTTGACAGCCTGTTGTTGCTGGATGATCCCGTATTGGAAGCCAGGTTTCATCCCGGTAATCCAGCCTATAGGGACGAACGCTTTGAACATTTTAAGGGAAAACTGAATTACTTTACCAGTGAACTGAAACGTACCGGAGTTACCAGAAAGCTATTGTGGGAAGAGTACCGTCTGGATTATGCACAAGGCTACAGCCATACTCAATTCTGCCATCACTTGTCACAACATTTGATTGCTTCTAAACTGAACTTGCAACAAAAAAGACGACACTTTCGTATCGTCTTTGTGATCCAGCCAGGGCTCGAACCTGGGACCTATAGCTTAGAAGGCTATTGCTCTAATCCAACTGAGCTACTGGACCGTCCTTGTTTTTTTTCTATTTTTGCCTTTAAAAATGAGTGATCCAGCCAGGGCTCGAACCTGGGACCTATAGCTTAGAAGGCTATTGCTCTAATCCAACTGAGCTACTGGACCATTCCTTTAAAAGGCGATGCAAATATAGGTATTTATTACATTCCCAAACAAGTATTTTTGCGTTTTTTTTCAGTAAAAATCAACTACAGACTAGTAAGAGCTTATATCACAGTTCTTATCCAATTTACAAGGCCTTTGCATTTTATTATCTGCTGTAATTTATCGGGTAAAACAGGTATTTCGAATCGTTTTTCACCAACCTGAACGACTCCTTCCTGAAAATCAAGCACAAGCACATCATTTCTATGGTATGATTCAACAATTTCGCGGTTCACAATGAGTAATAACCCCTGATTAATTGCCGACCTGTAAAATATCCTATTTACCGATTTTACGATCACCGCACGTACTCCTGCATGAGCCAATCCAACTGCAGGATGTTCTCTTGAACTGCCGCAACCAAAATTTTCCCCGGCAATCAAAATATCACCTTCCTCTACTCCATCCGCAAAAGAATCATCAAATCCTTTGAACAAATGTGGACGAATTCCATCCGGATCGGAACTCAAAACCTCGTAAGTTAAGTTTCCTGCAAACATTTGGTCGGTATTTAAATGATCAACATCGGAGTAATCCCAAACACCATTCGATTTTCGTTGGTCTGATTCCTGAATCAGAATTGTGGCACTTTGTTCTTTCTGAAATGGAAATTTTATCTGATGGGAAGCATCTGTTCTTGGATCGGTAATTTCACCTGTTAGCGCAGAACAGGCCACAGTTGCTGGTGAGGCAAGATATATTTGAGCATTTTTATTGCCCATTCGGCCTAAAAAATTTCGGTTCGCGGTGGAAATCACCGTAAATCCATCAGCAGGAATTCCTTGTCCGGTTCCCAAACACGGACCGCAGGAAGACCCCAAGATAGTGGCACCGGCTTTCATCAATCTGGTGATAATTCCCTCTTTAATCGCATCCAAATATATTTCTTTGGAAGCTGGAGCCACCAACAACTGAAAACCACTGACAATCTGTTTACCATCCAGTATTTTGGAGGCAATCCGCAAATCCTCCAATCGTCCATTCGTACAGGTTCCTATTAATCCCTGATTTACCTTCACACCTTTTACTTCTGATATGCTTTTTACGTTGTCGACATGATGCGGCGCAGCAACCAGTGGAACTAAATCGCTTAAATTAATTTCGTATTCTTTAAAATATTGGGCACCTTCATCGGCCCAAATGCCTTTTACCTTTTGTTCATAAAAATCTTCCAACACCTTATCGGGAGGAAATACGGCATTCTTAGCACCCATTTCAGAAGCCAGATTTGCCAATGTCATGCGATCAGAAATGGAAAGACTTTTCACTCCCTCACCATGATATTCAATAGACATGTAATTGGCTCCGGCCGAACCAATCATCCCGATAATCCATAAAGAAAGATCTTTTGCATAAACACCTTGCGGCAACTTTCCATTTAGAATGATTTTAATGGATTCGGGCACACGAAACCATGTTTCTCCCCTTTTCCACAATCCGGCAGCTTCCGTGCGGTCTATACCTGCAGCCAAGGCATTAAATGCGCCGGCGGTGCATGTATGACTATCACTGCCTACGATTATCATTCCTGGTTTGGCATGGTATGACATGATTTGATGACATATGCCTGAGCCTGCATCGTAAAACTTTTTGATTCCTTGTTTCTGAACCAATTCACGAACCCTCTGATAATCGGTAGCCAACTTGGCATTGGTTGGCGGCGCATTGTGATCCAGAACAACCAAAAGCTGATCAGGATCTTTCACTCGATCGCCACCCATTTTTTCAAATGTAATTTTGATACTGGCCGTATTATCATGAGTCAGAACAATATCGGGAGTTTTGAAAACAATGCTTCCACATTTTGCCCGGAATATCTTTTCAACGAAAGTTAGATTCTGCATAGTATTAACGTATTTTTTAACCAATAACTAACCTTAACCACTAAGTAAACTCAAAGTACTGCACAGAGAGTCTCCTAATTTTCACTTTGTGTTATCCTTCGTTTACCTTTGTGGTTAAATCTTTAAATGTGTTTAACCACAAAGGACACTCAAAATACTTCGTGGTTAACTATTTAAAAGAGTCCTCCGTTTTGATAAATTTCCAGTTGAACTTCAGAGAAACGCTCTCCCTGTACCGATATATTTTTAGTTGTATTGGTGATTTTACCCGTCTCTAAATCCAAACGAATTGTATCACCATCAGTCAAATTCAGTTTTGAAATATCAACACAAGTCATAATTGGAAAGGCTGCATTAATGGCATTCCGCTCGTAAATTGCTCCATAAGATTCGGCAAGAATACCTTGTATTCCCAATGCTTTGAAACAATCAACCGCCTGCTGCCGGGAACTGCCGCTTCCAAAGTTTTTGTGTGTAATCACAATATCGCCCGACTTGGCTTTTTGTGCAAAATCTTTGTGTCCTTCCAGATTATCAAAAGTATACTGTCCCATTTCATCCGTATCAGTAATAGAAAGATATCGATTGTGATAAATCATATCTGTATCGATATTATCCATGGGAATGTACCAAGCACGCCCTTCAATTCTCTTAGGTCTAATCAACACCTCAGAACTTGAATGAAGTATTGTACCCACTTCTATTTCTTTTCGGGGACCAAATGTTACGGGATGCTCCGGTATTTCATCGTGCGGAACAATGCAACCGGCAATTGCAGAAGCAACTACTGTAGCTGGTGATGCCAAATACACCTTTCCTTTTCCCTGCTTGCCTGGAAAATTTCTGTTCCCGGTGCTAATGGTTACCTCTCCTTCACCATTCTGTCCTACCTGACCGGCAGCACAACCTGCGCAACCAGCATTCGAAACCATGGCTCCGGCTTCTTTAAAAATATTAATCAAGCCTTCTTTTAAACATTCATTCCAAATTTCATCGGTAGCGGGAACGATCTTAAAAACGACACCAGGAGCCACTTTTTTCCCTTTTAGGATATCCGCCACAATCCGAAAATCTTCCATTCGTCCATTGGTACAACTTCCTATAAAAGCCGAGTCTATTTTCACTCCTCTGACTTTGCTAACCGGAACAGTGTTGTGAGGTTCTCCCGGCAAGGAAACCCGGGGAACAAACTCTTCCAAATCTATTTCAAACACCTGATCGTATTCAGCATCCGCATCAGCTTTCACTACATCAAACTTCCTTCCATTTCGAAACTGACTGTGTTCCATAATGGCATCATTGGGAGTAAACAAAATGATGATACATCCCATTTCTGTAGCCATCGATGAAATTGTGATTCTTTCATCAAGAGTAAGATGATCTACTTCCCCTCCATAAATCTCCACAGAATATCCAAGAAGAGAATTTGCTCCAAACCGGTTCAACAATTCCAAGACAATATCCTTGGCATAAATTCGCTCCGGCCGCTTTCCATTTAAATTTATTTTAACTGATTTAGGAACTTTGAACCAAACTTTTCCCTTATGAATTGCAGCAGCTATGTCTTTATCGCCCATTCCTTGCCCGAATGCACCAACAGCTCCCAGAATATTGGCATGAGAATCTGTAGTTACGGCAGTAATTCCTGAATAAGCGAGACCTTGCTCAATTAAAGTATGCGTTCCTATACCTGTATTGATATCAAATACTTTTACACCATTATCCCGCGCAAACAATCGGCATATTTGTTGGTTTATAGCATATTTTTGATCAGAACCCGTAGGGTTGCAATCAAATGTAAAATAAGTCTTTTTCGGATCGGCAATTTTCAATTTATGCTCCTGGATATTTTTAACCACATTTGCTCCTCCAAAATCCCGGGCAGCACGAATGTCAATCTCAACATCAATAATATCGCCAGGCTTTACAACACTCTCTTTGGAGTGATTTGCCAAGATCTTCTCGATTAATGTCATTCCCATAGTTTCAAGTGTTTTAGATTTGATATCATCTCTTCTTATTATACTACAGCTCACATAACCAACTACTCACCTTCTAAATTTACACAAAATATCTTCGCCATCATCACCATTTAATTCAGTTTTACAAACAGCCCGATTGAATGCAAAAAATATAAGTTCCGTTGGCTTTACCAATGGATATACTACTCTATATGAACGACAAAGCCATTCCATTAGCCTCTGCAAGAAATACAATGAAGATCAAATAATCAAGAATAAAGGCTTTTCTATTTCGAATGTGCGAGTATCTTTGCAACTCAAATTGAAGCAATGACAAGATCTATTTCCGAAAATATCCCCAAACTGTATTTGATTAAAATTGCCAAGTGGTTTATGCTCACCATGCCCATTATTGTTCTCTTTTATCAGGAGAATGGTTTGAGTATGCAGGATGTGCTAACCCTTAAGGGAATTTATTCAGTAGCAGTTGTGGCTCTGGAAATTCCATCGGGGTATATTGCTGATGTTTGGGGTAGAAAAAAGTCTTTGATCTTAGGTTCTATTCTGGGTTGTTTGGGATTTGTAGTCTACTCGTTTAGCTCAGGATTTAATGGATTTTTAATTGCAGAATTAATATTGGGCGTTGGCAGCAGCTTTATATCCGGTTCCGATTCAGCTATGCTTTATGATAGTCTGCTTAAAATGAATAAGGAAAAAGAATATCTAAAACAGGAAAGCAGAGTGATGTCGGTTGGGAATTTTGCGGAAGCTCTTGCTGGAATTGCCGGTGGCAGTTTGGCTTTAATCAGCCTGAGAACGCCCTTCATTTTTCAATCATTCATTGCGTTCATTGCCATTCCTGCCTCCATCCTATTAGTCGATCCAAATCAGAATTCAATAAAATTAAAAGTTGGATTCAATCATATTCTTGGCATTGTAAAATTCTCGCTTTGGGACAATGCCAAATTACGCTGGAATATTGTTTTTTCATCAGTTATTGGATGTGCAACACTAACACTTGCCTGGTTCATTCAACCCTATCTGCGGGATTTAAACATGGAAGTCAGCACCATTGGAGTAATCTGGACTCTTTTGAACCTAACCGTGGGAATTACAGCACTTTCAGCACATAAAGCGGAGGAATATCTTGGAAAAACAGGGACTTCTGTTTTTATTGTCATAGGAATCTCGGGAGGTTTTATACTAACTGGCTGGTTCAATTCATTGATTGGTGTTGGCGTCCTTTTCTTTTTCTATTTTGTGCGTGGAATTGCAACTCCTGTTTTAAAAAATTACATCAATCAAATTACTGAATCGGAAATGAGAGCAACGGTACTCTCAGTCAGGAATTTTATCATTCGAATTTGTTTTGCCATTATTGGTCCTTTTTTGGGATGGTACACCGACCATTTCAACCTTTCATCAGCCTTACTGCTTGCTGGAACAATCTTTTTTGTTCTGGGCGGAATAAGTGTGGTTTTCATGACTAAAGCGGAGAAATAGAATTCTTTCAATTAATTATCCTACCTCTATCTCCAACTCGTCGTAAGCCAAAAATACATTATCAGGTAATTCAGCTTCCACCTCATCATGAAAACCCATTTGGTGACTAATGTGAGTAAAATAGGCCTTTTCAGGCTTTAGTTCTTTCACAATATCCAATGCCTCCGAAAGAGTATAGTGCGAAATGTGAGTTTCTTTTCGAAGAGCATTCAGAACCAAAACTTTTAAACCTTTTAATTTCTCTTTTTCTTCCGGAGAAATATAGTTCGCATCAGTAATGTAAGCCAAATCCCCAATTCGAAAACCATAAACAGGGAGTTTCAAGTGCTTCACCCGAATAGGTTGTATGCTTGTGCCATTAATATGAAAAGTTTCGCCAGTCACATCGATCAAGTTCATCTGAGGAATTCCCGGGTATTTAAATTCAGCAAAAACGTAAGAAAATTCTTTTTTTAAAGATTCCTGTACACGCTTTTCGGCATAAATGGAAACTGCTTTTTTATTCACCCAGTTAAATGCACGAATATCGTCTAAACCAGCTGTGTGATCTTTGTGTTCATGCGTAAAGATAATTGCAGAAATATTCTCAACTTTTGCACGCAGCATCTGATATCTAAAATCGGGTCCGCTGTCAATCACCAAATTCTGACCATCAACATTTATCAACACTGAAGAACGCAGCCGTTTATCTTTGTGATTTTTTGACTGACAAACCGGACATTTACAGGCAATAATAGGAACCCCCTGAGAAGTTCCTGTTCCTAAAAAAGTTAATTTCACCATATTGTATTTCTAATTCGAATTCCCTTACCTGATTGATCAAGATTACTTACTTGAATCCCTTAACTCTTTTCGAATAGACAGATAAAGCAAATATGCCAGTACAAAAACGGCCATTACTGCTGAAGGAATTGCTGCTTCTTCTCCAAATAATGTTAAAGCCGTAACAACTGCAAAACCTGAACTTTTAATCGTAACCAAAAGATTCTGAGTTATCGCTGCCGGAGCTTTAATTCCAAGTTTACGACTAAACAGTTCATAAATCCATCCCAAACCAAAAATCCCAAGAAAAAGTACCAGAGACACCAGTAAGAGTACATCAAAATTAGAAAAAAATACTTGTCTATTTAAGCCAACAGCAGTAAAAATAATCAGAGCAAATCCCCAATCAACAATTTTACCTCTCACCTTTTCTATTGTTGGTTTAATGGGTTGCCAAAGCAGCAGTCTTGAAATTAGCAGGGGAACTAAAACAAGTTGAACCATAGTAATGAATAAATCGAGCGGATTAATCCCTCCATCAATATTTGAAAACAAACCAACAATTAGCGGTGCAAAAAACAAGGACGAAATAAAAGCCCCCAAAGTTCCGACTATGGCATACTTTAAATCACCATCCAATATATGTGAGAAAGGAATCACAGCAACACCTGGCGGTGTAGAAGCAATCACCACAAACCCCAGAAAAAGCTCAGGCGTTGGCATCAACCAATACGACAATGCAATGATTACAGCTCCAAATACCACATAATTCAAAAACGATCCCATCAGCATTGGCAGTATCATCTGCTTTAAAGGAAACATGGCTTTTGTAGAAATTCCAGTGGTTGAAAAGGTCATTACGATTGCTAAAATATAAAAAGTATACTCTTTTAACAGACTTGCCCAATCGCCAATCAACAATCCTAAAACGACAGCAAGAACCAAAATAAAGTTTCGATTTAATATTATTTTACGTGCAATTTGTGTCATATTATTATAAATATTATCAATTACCTGCAAAGATGTAATAAATCAAGATAAGTTCAAAACTATTCAGAATGATTACAGATAACAAGTTTGCATTTGACAAGCTACCATTTAAAGAGTAACAGACTTATTTTGTACATTTGCCGAAAATATATCATTTATGAAAGGCAAACTTTTTTTAATCCCAACTACTTTGGGAGATACAGAAATCGATCAGGTAATACCAAATAACATTCAACAACTGATTCCGGATATTAAACACTTTATTGTAGAAAACATACGGACAACACGTCGTTATCTTAAAAAAGTGAATCAGGATATCAATATCGATGAGCTTACCTTTTATGAATTAAACAAACACACCTCTCCAAAAGACATCTCAACTTATTTGGACGCTATTACCGATCACGACATGGGGATTATTTCGGAAGCCGGATGTCCTGGTGTTGCTGATCCCGGAGCCGATGTTGTAAAAATTGCCCATACTAAAAACATACAGGTAGTTCCATTGGTTGGACCTTCCTCCATATTACTTTCTTTAATGGCATCTGGTTTTAACGGACAAAACTTTGCCTTTAATGGATATTTACCTATCCCGAGCGACGAGAGAAGCAAGAAAATTAAACATCTGGATCACCGTTCGCTAAGTGAAGGTCAAACACAAATGTTCATTGAAACTCCTTTCCGAAACATGAAAATGCTTGAAGATTTACTTCAAAATTGCAGTCCGGCCACTAAACTTTGTATTGCTGCCGATATCACACTTGAATCGGAATACATCAAAACCATGTCGGTACAGGCATGGAAAAACAATCTGCCGGATTTACACAAAAGACCTGCTATCTTTTTGATCCACAGAGAAAAATAAAAAAAACAGCGCAGACGATGAATCTGCGCTGTAAATTTTACAACTTCTTAAAACAAAAAATCAAATCAGTTTCTTTACAAGCTATTATAAAATTCAGGCAAAACCTTTTTGAATTGATCAATTGCGTCCTTTAATGACTTCTCGGTTCTGCCGCCGGCAGCATTCATATGCCCGCCCCCATTAAAATAACCTCTGGCAACCCTGTTTATAGGAACATCACCTTTCGATCGGAAAGATATCTTAACAACATCATCCTTTTCAATAAAAATTACAGAAACAAGCATCCCCTGAATGGATAAAGGATAATTCACAAATCCTTCCGTATCGCCATCCTTATAGTTAAATCGAACTAAATCTTCCTTTGTTAATGTAATAATGGCTGTATTGAATTCGGACAAAACTTCTAACCCCTGATCCAAACAATGTCCTAATAACTTCATCCTGTCCGGAGAAAAATTATCGTAGATATTCGAATGAATCTTACTTTTATCAATTCCTTTTGCAAGCAAACTCCCCACCACCTGATAAGTTCTTGGCTGAGAGGAATTGTAACTTAAACCTCCTGTATCAGTAATAATTCCAGTATAGATACATTCCGAAATTGATTCATCAATCATGTCTTCATCACCTAAAGCTTCAATAAATTCATACATCATTTCGCAGGTAGAACACATTTGAGTATCCGAAAACATCAAATCAACAATTTGTTCAGGTTCAGGATGATGATCAATCATGATTTTTTTTGCAGTTGCCTTCTCCAGCACTCCTTCCAAATCGCCTGAGCGCTTAAATGAATTATGGTCTACAATAAAAATAAGGTCAGATGAATTAATATACTCCTCAGCCTTTTTCTTTCCATTGGTATAAATCCAAACATCAGAATTTCCAGGCAGCCATTTTAAGAAAACGGGATAAGCACTTGGGCTGATTATTTGTGCCTGTTTTCCTTTCTTTATCAGATACTGATGCAAGGCTAACGAAGATCCAATAGCATCACCATCGGGACCCGAATGCGGTATAATTGAAATTTTTGCACACTCATTAAGCAATATTTCCGCTTCCTTAATCAGCTCAGCATCAATTCTATTTTGCAAATTATTCATTCTATTTCTCTTGTAATAATTATTATAAGCTGGTAAAGATACAATAGATCGTTAGATTTTAGATATGGAAGCAGGATAGATTTACGAATCATTTGCCGAGCATGAGGAATACTTTGAAGAATTAAATTCTCAATTACCTGTTTTGTTAAATGAACAGTTGCACAAGTGCTCAGAATCATTATTTTTGTATTCGAAACATTTAACTATACACATATATGAGAAGCGATAGAACCTTTACCATGATAAAACCGGATGCTGTTGCAAACGGACATATCGGAGCTATTCTGGCAAAAATTAATGAAGCAGGATTCCGCATTGCTGCCATGAAATACACCAAAATAACTAAAGATCAAGCTAAGAAATTTTATGAGGTTCATCAGGAGAGACCATTTTATGAGGATCTTACCGATTTTATGAGCTCGGGAACAATTGTAGCTGCAATTCTTGAAAAAGATAACGCTGTTGCTGATTTCAGAAAATTAATCGGTGCAACCAATCCTGCTGAAGCTGAAGAAGGAACAATTCGTAAAGAATTTGCAGAATCGATGTCCCGCAATGCCGTTCACGGATCGGACAGTGATGAAAATGCTTGTATTGAAGGAGCTTTTCATTTCTCAGGAACTGAGATATTTTAATCTGTAAATTTTAAAAATACAGGGCGCATTAGGGTCATCTTAGTGCGTCTTTTCTTTTACCGAACAATAATCTCATCGATAATGTTCGCCTGCACTTCCCTGTTTAAAGCTCGCATTAGGCCTTCACGAATCATTAGCAGTTCATTTCTAATTACTGATGAGCGCACTTTTACAAATAGCTTTCGATTACGAATGTAAATATCAGTAGTAGCATTGGCAACCGTTTTACCAATCACTTTCTCCCACGAATTAACCAATTCATACTCTTTCAAGCGCCCGTCCAGATTGCTTTCCTTAAGTACCTGCCGAATTAATTCATCTATTTTTTGTGTTTGGCTTCTTCTCATTTTATTTAGCTTACAATGGCTCCTTTATCAATTACAAACAGTTGGTATTCCTGCTCCATTCCCGAAAGTATTTCGTTCAAATGATCACGATTGGTATCGGATATAAAGATTTGACCAAAACGATCTTCAGAAACCAATTTTACAATCTGCTCTACCCGCTGCGAATCCAATTTATCGAAAATATCATCGAGCAAAAGTATCGGATTAAATCCGGCAATTTGCTTGATAAAATCGAATTGTGCGAGTTTTAAAGCAATCAGATAAGTCTTTTGCTGTCCCTGAGAACCCATCTTTTTAATAGGATATCCGCCCAGAGTTAATTCCAAATCGTCCTTATGAATTCCTACTGTGGTATACTGAGTTACCTGATCTTTCCAACGGGCATTTATCAGCAGATCACGTAATGAGTTATCATGTAAAAGTGATTTATAATCCAAATTTACAGTTTCATTCCCTAAAGAAATCATCTGATAGTACTCCTGAAAAACAGGCATTAGCTTATTCAAAAAATCCTTTCTCTTTTCATAAATAGATGTTCCCAGCACAATCATCTGTTCGTCCCAAATACTTAGAGTATCTTCATCGAATCTGCTTCCTGATGCAAAATCTTTCAGCAATTTATTTCGTTGCTGCAAAACACGATTGTAACGAATTAAATCTTCCAGGTATTTACGATCATATTGTGAAATTACACTATCCATATACCTGCGTCGCTCCTCACTCCCATCCGTATCAAACTGGCATCTGCCGGAGAAACCATTACAATAGGCAATAAACCAATGTGTTCCGAAAGTTTTTTATATTCCTTTTTATTCCTTTTAAAATTCTTCTTCTGCCCGCGCTTTACACCGCAATACACAAGCTCATTTAATTCTTTTCGTCGGTAAGTTCCTTCCAGCACCATAAACTGTTCATTATGATTGATATTTTGCTGATCACTCACAGAAAAATATGACTTACAGAAACTTAAATAATACACCGCATCCAGCAAATTGGTTTTTCCCATTCCATTATTCCCAATAAAACAATTGATTTTTGGTGAAAAATTCAATTCCAAATCAAGTATGTTTTTATAATTTAAGAGGGATAATTTTTCCAGATGCATGTATGAATGGATTTAGATGACTGTTGCAAAATTACTAAATTAAATCAATTTGGATTTACTTATTTAGTTCTATAATATTCTAAATTCCTATCTTCATTTTTTACAGAAAAAATGTCTGATATTTCGTAAAAAAAATTACATTTGCGTTAGAAAAAATAAAACTAATAATATTTGAGCATGTCAAAAAATAAAAACAATCAGGTATCTGAAGATAATTTTGAAAATTTAGAAGAAGCGTTAAGCAAAACCGAACAATATATTGAGAAAAATCAGAAAAAACTGTCCACTATTGCTTTTGTAATAATTCTTTTGGCTGTAGGAGTTTTTGCTTATCAAAAATACTACAAAGCTCCTCTTAATGAGCGTGCTCAAAATCAGTTGTTTCAGGCTCAAAGATATTTCGAGAAGGATTCATTTAATTTTGCATTGAACGGAGATGAAAATTATCCTGGGTTTTTGGATATTATTGATGAGTTTAGCTCAACTCCGGCAGGAAATATTTCAGAATATTATGCTGGTATTTCTTATTTAAGAATGGGCGAATTCCAAAATGCAGTTGATTATTTAGAAAAATTCAGTTCTGATGATTTCTTACTTAGTGCTCTTGCAAAAGCGGCTATAGGAGATGCTTATATGGAATTAGGAGATACTAAAAAAGCAGCTTCAAATTATATGGATGCCAGTTCTTTTAATACGAATGATTTCACAACACCTATCTATTTGCAAAAAGCAGGACTTGCTTACGAAATGTTAGGTGAGTACAATAAAGCACTAACTGCTTACGAAACTATTGAACAAGACTTTTCTAAATCAGCAGAAGCCCGTGATGTTGAAAAATACATTACAAGAGCTAAGTCGATGATAAAGTAAAACAAACTCAAAATATAAAAACGGAGGCTAAACAATAGTCTCCGTTTTTTTTTGCTCTTTTTCTAAAACACAAACTGATAAGAATTGCTATTTACAAGAATAGAAAGCGCAGGAAAAGACTTACAAGTATAAATCAACATTCTGCTCCGTTCACAATTCTTTACTCTTTAAACAGCCTTAAAAGAGTACACCTCTTAATATCTCCATCAGAAAATTTACAAAAGCAAAATTAGCTTAAATTCAATTTTCAGATCGTAATAAAACCAGTCCTATTTCATAAAAAATCGACGACTCAAATTTCTAAGAGAATTATATTGAAAAAATATTTCATAGGAAATCAAACACTTACATAAATATTTCATTTTTTTTGAAAAAAAAACGCAGGCACCCCTTGTATTTTGTAGTAAAGCTCCTATATTTGCATCCGCAATCAAGAAACAAAGTTCTTTACATACATTGCATTTGGGGAGATACCAAAGTGGCCAACTGGGGCGGACTGTAACTCCGCTGACTTCGTCTTCGTAGGTTCGAATCCTGCTCTCCCCACTTTAAATTTTAACCAAGGAACAAACGTGTTTCTTGCATGCGGGAATAGCTCAGTTGATAGAGCATCAGCCTTCCAAGCTGAGGGTCGCGAGTTTGAGTCTCGTTTCCCGCTCATTTTTTTTGAAATTATTATTTGGGGAGATACCAAAGTGGCCAACTGGGGCGGACTGTAACTCCGCTGACTTCGTCTTCGTAGGTTCGAATCCTGCTCTCCCCACTTTGATTTCGATTGAGAATGCTCAATCCTTATGAGATCATTAATGCGGGAATAGCTCAGTTGATAGAGCATCAGCCTTCCAAGCTGAGGGTCGCGAGTTTGAGTCTCGTTTCCCGCTCAATTATTATTGGAGAGATGGCAGAGTGGTCGAATGCGGTAGTCTTGAAAACTATTGTGCGGCAACGTACCGGGGGTTCGAATCCCTCTCTCTCCGCCATGCAGAAATGCAATAGAAGGAAAAGCCTTGTAAACTTAACGTTTACAAGGCTTTCTTCATTTAGCTCCGACGCAATAATACACCTAAAACAACATTATAAAGTGAACAGAATTACAAAACTACACTTGTTCGCTTTACATACCATAATAAACTGAATCAAAACACATTAAATGAAAATATGCTTAGAAAGTAAATTTGACAATCGGCTTTGTTTTCACAAATTAAATACCCTTAGATTGAGACGCTGATTTCATTTTTTTTGTAATTAGATTTACCGCAAACTTTGGAGCTATACGGTATAGAACATCTAACATTTTGGCATCTTTCCCTATCCTAGCTCTGAATTTATCTTTCTCAATGACCGCTATATTTTTTTTGGCAGCTTCGTTTGGCTGAAGTACTCCGGAACTTGTCTTAGCTTCTTCTTTTTCCTTTTCAGATTGTTCTAAACCAGAATTAAATTTAATATTTGTATTAATCGCACCTGGGTGTACAACAGTAACCTTTATATTCATATCCTTCAATTCAGCATATAAGCCTTCGGTAAGTAGTTTAACTGCAGCTTTTGAAGCGCCATACAAGGTTTGTCCAGGAAAAGGAATAAATCCACCCATACTTGAAATATTAACGATATGCGCCTCTGGACGTTTTTCAAAATATGGTAAAAAGGCTTTAGCCATATTTAAAGTGCCATAAAAGTTAATGTTCATAATGCATTCAATTACATCAAAACCAACAGCACTTGCATTTATAAATGGTTGAATAATTCCTGCATTATTAATAATTCCATCTACCGCTCCGTGAATTTTTATGATTTCTTCCGGAAAGACAAGAACCCTTTCTTTATCCGTTATATTTAGTACATGCTTAGATAAATTTGATATATTTTCCCTTGCTAGCTTTATAGTTTCATCCAACGCTTCACTATTAATATCAACTATAGCTACCTTAGCTCCTTTTTCAAGTAGATTTAAAACAAGTTTACGCCCCAAACCACCGCCTCCGTCAGTTACTACAATTATTTTTCCTTTGACTTTCATTGATAACTTTTTAGATTAATTTATTCGGAATCAGCCAAATTTCGGGCACAAGCACCATCGTAGCGATCGGCCATTTTGGCCGAGCAATGGTTTTCATCTTTCTTATTCATGAGTAATTCAACGGTGAACCAACCATGTTTAAAGAAGACCTTCAACGAATTACCATCCTCTTCAACTTCCTTAACGTCTTTTGTTCCATCGGCTTCGCTGTAGACCGTCCCCGTCAACTTTCCCTCTTTTCGTACAAGCGTTACTACTAATTTTGAATCTCCTCCGGGAGTACCCTTAATTTCAACATTCCACTTGCCCACAAAATAATCCGCCTTTGCTGCTTGGACGTATGACAGCGTACTTGCAACGAGCAAGATCAACAATACAATTCCTCTCTTCATTTATTCTATTTTAATCCGTTAATATTTTGGTGTTTATATTTCAGTTACATCGTCTCTTAACTAATTTTTCATGGCTGCATCAATAATCTTTACCCCATTGGTTATTCCACTTTCATTAAATGCATCAATAGTGAAATAATAGTTCTGAATGCTGTTTAAACTGTGAATGGTTAATGAATCAACATCATAAACCTGATAGTTCAGGTACAATTTTTCCGGAGAAGTTCCATAGCGAATATTATAACCCACTGCGCCATTGCTCTTTTGCCAACTAAGCTTAGCATTCCGATTATCTGTGGTGTCGCGCTGACAAGAAAAATTGGACACTTGCCGTGGAGTTTTACCTCTCCCATTACCGAAAATCCGGAATCCTGATAGCGCGAATTTTCCATCAGGAACTCTGAAATTGATTAGTCTCACATATCGACATGAAACCTTTAAAGGCAATTCGATCAAATCGTGGGGACAATCATAGGTGTTCGCTGTTTTATCAACCAAAGTTTTCCATTTTATTTTATCAGTTGAATATTCAATTTTATATTGATAAAAAATGGAATCCTTACGTCCTAAAAGAGTGGTTTCCACATCAGCAAAATTGATTTGAATGGCACTGATTTTATATTGACTTTGCAAATCGACCATAAGCCATTCTCCAGCATTGCCGGATTCGGCACTCCAGCTTGTTCGAACATTCTCATCGGTGGCATTTTCTTTTGCATAATTGGGCAGGGTTGATGAAACCTCAACCGGTTTATGATAAGAAAGTATTAGAGAACTGGGCTGATAGTCTCCGGACCCTTTCATTCGATTTTGTGGAAGCTGATGCGGAAAATCTCCAAATGCAGTATAGCTGTAAAATGTACCATCATTATCAAAAAATGCGGGCCACAGACCCAACCTGCGTTCAAATTTATGCTTCACTGAAATACTCATGGATGCCATGTGCCAAAAATTTCCATATTTATCCTGAAAAGTACTGCCATGGCCTGCCCCGGCAATAAAGCCTTCCGGTTTATAGGAAAAGGGATTATTCGCTGCAATTTCATATGGCCCTAAGGGATTATTTGAAACGTAAACACCATCAGCGTAGCTCTTAAACTGGGTTCCAGGAGCTGAATATTGCAAGTAATAGGTTCCGTTATGTTTTGTTACCCAAGCACCTTCGACCCATGGCTTTTTGCGCCCGGAATAATTATTATAATCATCGGGACGTTCCCAACCGTAAGTATCTGGTTCCCCATAAAACAATTCACTTCGGTCGCCAATAAGAGTGAAGTTTTCCTTATAATTCAGTTCTATTCCATAAATCGGTTTAAAGTTTGAACATCCCCAGTATAAGTAAAGTCGCTGATCATTATCCATAAATAAATAGGGATCCCAAACTATAATTTCCAGTGAATCTACAGCCACATCCCATTTACCGGATAGCGGATCGGTTGTTTTATAAATGGTACTCTTCTGAGTTGACGAGGCCAAAAAGTAAACTGTATCTCCGATTGAAATAGCTGTTGGGGCATATTCTTCTTTAGGAATCTGATCCGACTCAATAAATTCCCAATTGGCCAGATCTTCTGAATACCAGTAACCACCAGACATGGACGCAAATAACAAATAACCATCTTGATACTGTATCACACTCGGGTCAGCAGCTTCCCTTCGGGATGGTTGGTCTAACTGAAATCGATAATTTATATTTAGTGGATTGCATATGGTTTCCCCTCTTTGACTGTAACAAGTATTTGAAGTTATCCCCAAATACATTGTAGCGACTAGACCCAGTAATATTCGTTGTTGATTCATCACATTTATAGTTTCAAATGATTTTCTCCTTCATTTAACAAGATCTCCTTACCTTTCCAAATAAACCGACCACTTGTATTGGATGGGAGAACAATGTCAGCCTTCAAGCTATTTTTGAGTAATGAATAATTCACTTTTATTATTCCATTGGGATGCGGCATCTCTCCTCCAATTTCGGTCAGCTTACCCAAGTGAGGTTCGATCTTCACTTTTGTAAATCCGGGAGCATCGCTGTCTATTCCAAGTACTGTCCTGAAAAATTCGATGTTCGGACTGGCTCCCCAGGCGTGACAATCGGAGCGAGATGCATTTAAGTCGGAGGTCTCAGCCCAAGTTGTTAATCCCATCTTTATATTATCTCTCCATACATCTAACCATTCTAAATATTTATCTCCCATTCCTGCTTTTGTTAGTGCCTGGTGCAGGTAATATTTGAAATATATCGAGGCCTGTGCTAATGTTTTATCCGTAAGTATTTTTTCTGCTATTTTTTTTGCTTCATCACCAGATACTACCCCTGTTAGAATAGCTAAAATATTTGCATGTTGTGAAAAACCGTCTTTTTCAACTCGATCTGCAAAAAGTCCGACTTTATTATCCCAGTATTTATTTCTGATTGTTTTCTTTAGCTTTTCAATTTCTTTTGTATAAATATCTTCAAAATCATTTATTCCGATATCTTTTTCAAGATTAACCATCTGCTCGTAAGCATAGAGTAGTTGCAAATCAAGCAAAGAAGAACATCCATCACCTCCTAATTTACATACTCCTAATGTCCAATTTGTTGATTTCGTCCAATCAGTAAACAGCCATCCGGGAAGATTAATAACCGATCCGTCAGCCTGTTGGTGTTTCTTATAGTAATTAATAATCTGGCGAGCCCCCAACAGTTTATCTTTGACAAAATTCGAATCATTACAATACATCAAATAATCGTTTAACATGGCAATATACCATACCGAATATATACCAATAACCTGCTCTTCACCAGCCGGATATCGGCTTAATGTTATTCCTTCTGTTGACCTTGATTGGTCAATCAAGTTAATTGCATTTCTAAACAATCGAGAGTCTCCACTATTAAAAACAGAGATTAGGGCTTGAATTTGTGTATCACCAATGTATTGCAATTGCTCATAGTAAGGGCAATCGAAATAGGTATCAAATGCACATAGTCGTGATGTGCGCCAACCAATTGCCAATATTTCTTTTAATTCCTTATTCTCGGTATCAAGATTAAATCGTTTAACAAATGGGTATCCCGTAAATGTGGAATAGATATTATTTAAAACCAAAGCTTTGCCCTGAGTTTCTATCTCTACCTTCAAATACCTAAAGGTTCTAAAAAAGAGTGTAGTAAACTTCTGGTTATTTGCTCCATTTGAAATAATTCGATCCATTCTGCCCTTAAACTCTTTCCCTTCAATTTCATTTCGATTGCCTTTACTTAATGGATATTTCTCATATAAAGTTTCGCAGTATTCAACGGTTATTTGTGCATTTTCCCCATCGCTAAACTCCAAATTTAGATATGCATTAGTTAAATAAGTTTGGTCAAGAATAAAAGTAACTTTTGAATTTGATGGTATGGTGATATTCTGTTTCTTAACCGGAAAATCTTCCGGCACATTTATTCCTTCTGACATTCGTAATTTCGAAATTCTTTGATCCGTTAGTTCCATTTGTGGCAGTTCGGATGGTTGCAAATAATTATTATTAATAACTCCAAATTTATAACTATTGCCTTTCCCTAATTTCTCCGGCTTCATCCAGTTTGTAACATCACAATCAGTATCATTCCAGTTTCGAATAGTTTTATTCATATCAATAAATTCGCCTGGTCCCATTTTGTAAGATGTAAGGGGCAAATCAATTTTTATAGGACTATATCCAGTATCCTGAATACATACCCATGAACTACCAGTATTTAATACTCTACCTTGATCTATCCCTGCCTGTAATATAAATGCCGTTTTCAACGAGATATTAGCAGTCGGTCGATATTCTCCATCATTCCAAACTAAGGCTGCCACAATATTGTCTCCAACTTTGAGATAAGGAGCTAAGTCAACTGTTTCGTAATTCCAGTGTTTTGTATCGCCTTTTGCAGGTCCAGTTGAAACAAGTTTTTGGTTGACATATAACTTATAGCAATTATCAGCAGAAACATATACAGGACAAGTAGTCGAAATGTTCTGAAATGTAACTTGTTTACGAAAATAATAGACTCCATAATCATTATCTCCTGTTTTGGGCACTTTAATCCAATCTGCTCGCCAATCTTTCTGCAAGTAGATTTTATCTATTTGTTGCGCACTTAGAGAATTACATGCAACAATACCCAAAGATGCTATTATCACTTTTAGTATTAGTTTCTTGAATTTCATTATTACGTTTTATTATGGTTTTTATTTATAGTTAATAGGGTATAAATGATTTCCTTCTCCTCTGCTATTTGTTGCCCTGTAGCAAATCAATTTCAACTTGAGGGACTAAAGCTTTATTCACTTTTTCAACTACCAACTCATTTTTTAGCTTAAATGATTTTGACAATTTTAGGTCTTCGGAAGATGCCCCAATATGAATAGTATAGATTCCGGCATCAGCAATCCAGGCTGATTGTCCGGCATTAAACGAAGCCAAATCTTTTGCATTAATTGAAAAACATAACGTCTGCGATTCTCCGGGGTTTAACATTTTTGTTTTGAAAAAACCCTTTAATTCTATAACCGGCTTATCGGCTTCTCCAACAGGAGCTGACAAATAACACTGAACAACTTCTTTTCCCGGCACTTTGCCTGTATTTGTTATTGTAACAGTTGCATGAACAGGCTGGCGAAATTGCTTCGAATTGATGCTCAAATCGCTGTATTCGAAAGATGTGTAGCTTAAGCCAAATCCAAATGGAAAAGAAGTTGCAACGCCAAAGGTGGCGTTATATCGGTATCCGACATAAATGCCCTCTTCATAAACCACTTCTTTAGGGCGGCGGGCTGGTGTACCTGGAAAATTTTTGGAAGAGGCCACTTCTTCATATTTAACAGGAAATGTAACCGGCAATTTTCCCGATGGGTTAACTTTTCCACTCACCACATTGGCTATGGCGTTACCACCTTCCTGTCCGGGTTGCCAAACCAACATAAGCGCATCGGCTAAATCTTTCCAGGAAGTTGTTTCAATGACTCCACCAACATTCATTAAGAAAACAACCTTTTTCCCCGTTTTATGGAACGCTTCGGAGATGCTTTTTAGTTGCGCCAATTCCGCCTCTGTGAGATTGTAATCACCTTCCAATTCCCGATCCGCCGCTTCGCCAGAATTCCGGCCAATGGAAACGATGGCTATATCCGTTTCATTGGCACACTTTTCAATTAATGCTGAGGAGGCTATATATTCAGGACGTAAGCGAACTTTACCAAATGAGTTTTTGGCGGGGAAAGCAATACGGTCATTTTCAATGTAAGTATCGTATTCCGATTTTAACTTCGCGTCTATCGAAAATCCGGAACTGGCAAGTCCCTCACAAATGGAGATATTGTAAGCAAAACTGACATCGCTGCTCCCATTGTTATTGATAAAGGTATCGTAAGAGGTGTTACCAAAAAGGGCAATTTTTAATCCTGATTTTAATGGCAAAGTCTGCTCCTCATTTTTCAGCAGTACAATGCTTTCTTCGGCAGCTTTTTTACAAAGTTTAGCATGCTTATCCAAATCCGGATGATCATCATTTTTATACCCATTAAATCGAAGCGTTTTGGTAACCCCAGTCAGGATACGCTCAACGTTTTTATTTAAATCATTCTCGTCTAACATCCCCGACTTTACGGCATCAATAACCTCAATTATTTGCTTATCAAAGCCTGGTTCTATCAAATCATTTCCCGCTTTCAGCTGAGCAATAATATCTTCGCCGGCTCTCCAGTCTGTCATTACGAAGCCGGAAAAGCCCCAATCCTCGCGGAGTATTTTTGTGATCAGGTCGTAGCTTTCGGGCGTATAGGTTCCGTTTACCTTGTTGTAAGCAGTCATCACCGCCCATGGATTCGATTTTTTGATGGCGATTTCAAAGGTCTTTAGATAGATTTCTCTCAAAGCTCTTTCACTGATAACCGCATTGACTTTTCTTCGGTTAGATTCCTGATTGTTGGCAACAAAATGTTTAACAGTTGCCCCTACTCCGGTTGATTGGATACCACTGACCATGGCAGCGGCGATTTCTCCCGACAAAACGGGATCCTCCGAATAGTATTCCCCATTACGGCCATTAAGCGGATTTCGGATAATATTGAAAGCCGGAGCCAAAGCAACATCTACCCCATAGTGTTTGAACTCGTCACCCAATGCTGTACCGACCTGTTGTATGAGCTCCACGTCCCAGGACGACGCCATCATCGTTGGCACAGGAAAAGAAGTTCCGTAATAAGTTTTAGTACTATCGTTATTTCGTATTGGATGAATGCGCACTCCTGTTGGGCCATCGGCCAAAACAGTAATCGGAATCCCTAATCGGGGGATACTGTTGATAGAACCTGCGGCTCCGGGTACAATGCCATCCATTTCTCCGATCATCCCATTTTCCGTTTCTTCGCCCATCATTCGGCCGCCTCCAATTACGATAGTGGCTTTTTCCTCTAAGGTCATGGCTGCTACAACTTCCTGAATGGATGCTTTGCCTAATTGCGGAACTATTTGGCTACCTTGAGCCTGTGAAAATAGTTGCAGGGGTAAAAAGGCAAAAAGCAAATAGCTTAATTTCCAGGCCGTATTTATATTTCTCCTTAATTCGAACATTTCTATTGATTTTGGTTTGTTTTATCATTTAGCAGCGATCTTTTTGTTGCCTTGGTTATCCCTGTTTCATTAAATGCATCGATACTGAAATAGTAAGTAACACCTACATTTAAGCCAGTCAACTCAACCGAATCTAAATCATACACCATTACTGATGTATATAACTTATTAGCATCAGTACCATAATTTATCACATAACCTGTTGCTGATTTATCGTTGTGCCACTTTACGGTTGCCTTACGAGGATCCGTTGAATCGCGCGTCACGCTGAATTCATTAACCCGATTGGGCTTTTTACCTTTTTGCGTTCCAAAAATCCGAAAATCGAAAACTGAAAATTTACCATCACCGGGTACATCTTTCACATTTTCAATCTTGATGTATTTTGCTTTTATTGGCTCTTTAAGTTCAATATAATCATGACAAGCATCTATCGTATTATTACTTCTATCCACAACTACTTCCCATTTATTTCCATCATTGGAGGCCCAGATTAGGTAAGCGTATGTATTGGTATCGCCCGGATTTAACAATGCTTCATGATCGGCAAAATTGATCTGAATAGCTTCAATTGCAGTTACTTTGTCATCCAATTCCACACTAAGCCATTCGCCTTTATTCCCGGTCTTGGCGGACCACCAGGTTTTTACATTTTCATCGAAAGCATTCGTAACGGGATACTGCTCCAAAGAAGAAGAGACGCTAGCTTTTTTATTGTATGACAATAACATCCATCCTGCAAAAAGATTTTCCTGATTGGGTTTCATTTTGCCAGATGGCATCATCATGGGGTAGTCACCAAAGGCAGTGTAAGTGCGTAATACACCATCTTTATCGAAGCTGGCAGGGAACAATCCTAGACGCCGTTCAAATTGTGAGCGTGAAGCAATACTTAAACTTGTTACGTGCCAATAATTTCCATATCTATCCTGAAATGTTGAACTATGCCCGGTTCCTCCAATAAACCCTCCCGGTTTATACGAAAACGGGCTGTAGGTTTCATATTCGAATGGCCCCGTCGGTGAGTCTGACGTATAAACGCCGTCAGCATAAGTTTTAAACTCCGTTCCATTTGAAGCATATTGCAGATAGTATTTCTCCTCATGTTTATTCATCCAGGCGCCTTCGTTAAAACCATTTTCGTCCGTTTCATTGTTCGCACCAAACACTTCCCATCCATGCCTATCCGGATTGTGTCGGATACAGACAATGGGCACCGTTTTGGGTTGCATTTTATCATTCAGCTCAACTACCCGGATTGGTTCCGAATCCTTATTCGAACAGCCCCAGTATAAATAAACCTTTCCGTCATCGTCCTGAAAAAATTGGGGATCCCATACATCCATCGGGAGTTTGCGATCCATTTTCTTCCAATTATCTTCAAACGGATTTGTTGAATAATAGATATAATCTTTCATTCGTGAAGAAGCCAAATAATAAACCGTATCGTTGATGGCAATTACACCCGGCGCATATTTTAAGATCGGAAGAGTTTCTGTTCGTACATATTTCCAGTCCAGCATATCGACCGAATACCAATATCCACCGGAACGAGAAGCAAATAACAAGTAATTCCCTTTATACATGATCATTGCAGGGTCTGCCGCTTCTCGCGAGGAAGACCAGAACCTGTAATTCAGATTCATCGGGTTACAAAAAGTTTGCTGTTGTGCATTCATTTTTTCAGAAAACAAAAGCAGTACAACGATTGAAAGCGATATCAAAAGTTTATTCATCATATTCGACTTAGTCTAATCTGATTTTTATTCGATCTGTATCTATACCGGCTGCTATGGCTTCCAAAATTATTTCACCGGGTATTCCCGTTGGCCTGACAATGACCATTCCTTTGCCCTGATAAACTTTCTTTTGGGGTTGCTGGAAACTGGAAACATCCTTTGGATTTCCATTACCAACTCCTGCAATTTCGCCCGGCCCAGTCATGGTGTAATTGATCTCAATATCATCGGCATAAGGAACAAGATTGCCTTCAGCATCAACAATTTCGACTGATACATAAGCCAAATCATTCCGATTCGCTTTGATCGTCGTTCGGTCGGCAATCAGTCGAATGGAAGCAGGTTTTCCAACTGTTTTCAACGTTGTTGACGATACTTCTTTTCCATTCTCATAAGCTTTAGCAACCAATGTACCCGGTTGATAAGGCACATTAAAAAGCACAGTTATCGAAGTGTCTGCTATCGCTTGTTCGCCAATCAGTTTTCCATTTAATTCGAGTTTCACCAATTTACTTTTGGTATACACGCGAACCTCTAGCGTGTCACCTTCGGACCCCGTCCAACTCCAGCTTTTCAATTCATCCGGCCATCCCCAGTCGTTTACATAGTATTTCAGACCTTCCGGAACTTCAAGCTTTTGAACCATCATCTCAATTGAGCTCCGATCCCAAACCACATCGCGATAAAAGGATTGTGGTTTTTTATTGCCAACAAAATCGAGGTCGCCACAAAAGGCGTTAAACCAAGGCCATTGAACAAATATCTTTCTTTGCTTCTCTGTAATAAAACCCGTATTGGCACATCCTGCTTCTCCCCGATAGTCCATAGCCGTCCACACAAAATCGCCAATCAGATAAGAGTGCTTTTGCAATAATTGCCATATTTCATATGCCTTTGAAGGATAGGATTCTGTTCCCAACATAATTCGATCGGGATATTTTTCATGATCCGCTTCGTACTTTTCATCCATATAATTGTACCCACCAACTTCAAGAATGTCAAAGATTGCAGGAGTGTGTTCTTCCCAGTTATACGTCCTGCGGGCATCCCAAAAATCACAAACGGCTTCGGTAACCTTACGGGTAGGATCTAACACTTTTACCCGATCCAGCAACATTTGGGTAATCTGAAGTCCTTCGTCCGAAGCACGTTCACGGATTTCATTCCCGATACTCCAAAGAATGATCGATGGGTGATTTCGATCCCGATGGATCATCGCGATCAAATCCTTATCCCAGTTTTCTTCAAAATAGAGATGGTAATCATCCTGAAATTTGGTTTTCTTCCAGGCATCAAAAGCTTCGTCAATCACATACATCCCTAAGCGGTCGCAAACTTCTAACAAAACGGATGATGGGGGATTGTGGCTCATCCGGACGGCATTAAATCCACTCTCCTTCAATAATTTAATCTTCCGCTCTTCTGCGGCCTCTATTGATATCGAACCTAATGATCCGTTATCGTGATGGATGCACCCGCCTTTCAAAAGAACCGACTTACCATTAACCAGCAGGCCATTTTTCGCATCAATTTTGATATCACGGATTCCAACAGGAAGAGATACCTGATCAACAGTTTTCGCTTTTTGTTGAATTTCAACCTGAACGGTATATCGATTGGGCGAATCGGCCGACCATAGGGCTGGATTTTCAACCATCATCACCTGGCTGGCTTCAAGTGTTTCACCTGCGGCTATTGTCACCTTGCTTTCGCCTTTGCCAACCTTATGACCTTCGGCATTAAACAGTTGGGTAAAGAGGATAAAGTCTTCGTCTTTTTTCCCACCATTAGTAACTGTTGTAGCAACATTTACTTTTGCCGACGTTTCCGATACCTCCGGTGTTGTAACATTTACACCCCAAAGATTGATATGTAATGGGTTCACGACCGTTAATTGAACATGACGATAGATTCCTGAACCGGCATACCAACGGCTATTTTTTCCTTCATTCCGAACCTTAACGACCAATACATTTTCCTGACCTGGAAGATTCAGATAAGGGGTTAATTCATAATTGAAAGGCGTATAGCCGTATGGGTGATTCCCCAGATGATGACCATTGATCCAAACATCGGAATTCATATAGACGCCATCGAACTGAATAAAAATATTCTTGCCTTCTTCTGCTTTCGATAATTTGAACGATTTCCGGTACCAACCTTTACCGCCGTATGTAAATCCGTCGAACGTTTGACCAGCAGATTTCCGGTAAAACGGGCCGACAATCGAATCGGGGATTTGAATGGCAACATCTTCTGTACTCCAGTCGTGAGGCAAATCCAACTTCCGCCAACCCGAGTCATCGAAATCCGGGTTTTCCGGACCTGATTGGATACTATCCAATCTGAATGACCAGTCTTCGTCGAATAGTTTTGTGCGAAGATTTGAATCGTTTTGTGCCATCAGATTTGTACCGACAACGGCAAATATGAAACACAAACTAATTTTTAGGATCCCTTTTGTTATTCGTTTTTCCATTTTATTTCATTTTAATAATTTCACTACCTGCCAACAGGAACGCTCCTGTTCCGTAGAGTTCCGTATTATCAGAAAAGTCACGGTTACTTGGACGATCGCCGGCTCCCTGAACATAATTAGCCCGACCTTCGTCACTGACACAATTTGTTAAACCTTTCCAGGCTCTACAAGTTGCTCTTTTAAAATTTTTCCCTTTCAACAATCCTGAATTTATACCATAAGCCAAACCGAAGCAAATCAATCCACTCCCACTGACTTCGCCATTTGGATAGGCAGAGATATCCAGTAATCCGGAACTCCACAAACCATCTTCGCGTTGAATTTCAACTAAACGGGTAGCCATTTCGCGAAAAAGATTTTCGTAAAACGGACGTTCCTGATAATCGGAAGGAAGTTCCTTCAACATACGAGCTAACCCGGCAATAACCCAACCATTCCCACGCGACCAAAACAGCGGTTTTCCATTGGCTTCGAGTAAATCCGTTGGATCATTTTTAATCGTGAAATTCAAATCGCGGGCAAACAGATGTTCTTCCTTATTGTAAAGCATTTCATAAGCCTGGCGATATAACTCGTCATTGTATTCCAAGTAATCCGGACGGTCAATAAGCCTTCCCAATTTGATCAAGACAGGAGGAGCCATAAACAAGGCATCTGCCCACCAATACTTAATCTGATCGATCCCTTTAACGGTGTAGGGTTCGTTTACAAAACGAGCTAAAGTATCAATCGTCGGCTGAAGCATTTCCTGCTTTTTCTCAATCAAGTACAAATCAATGTAGGTTGAAGAAATGGCAATATCGTCGGCATGGAAAAAGCGTTTGTAAGGAGACCAGTTCGTTGACTTTCCGTTTTCCATCATCGCCTCGTACATGAATGGTGATTGTGTCACTTCCCATGCGGCAAATAATCCGGTGAGAAACACCGCGTTTGTCCAATCGTTTGGAGCCCGCCGCTTGGGGTTATCCAGTTGCCATTTTGCTACCTTATTCAAAACAGAACGAACGTATTCCGGCTGACAATAATCAACCTTCGTTTGAGCCGTTGCCCCCAATGTGAGTGTCAAGAGCAAAAGACAACTGATACTTCGCTGAATTCGTGTTTTCATTTCAGTCTAGAATTTATAGGTTAACATGTCTTCAACTGCCTCAAAATAGCCTTTCGATTCGGCCAGACCTGGTAGCGGATCTTTCCGGTTTTCTTCCAGCTCGAAACTACAAGTACCTGCATAGCCAACTTCCGTTAACATTTTCACAAAGTCCGGAATATGCAGAACGCCCTGTCCTATCACGCAACTTCGACCTGTTTTATCGGCAGCAGTGACATCTTTGAGTTGAATATCCAGGATCCGTTCTTTGTATTTCCTCAGGCTTTCAGCAGGATTCGATCCACCGCGCATTTCATGTCCCATATCCAAACAAACGCCGATTCGGGTGTCCAAATCCTTGATATGCGCAATAACATCAACAGCATTTGGAAACATCGGGACGTCTCCCCCATGCACATGAATGGCAAACATGATGTTATATTCTCTGACCTTTTGTTCGACATAAGGGAGTAGTTCATATTGAGGAACACCCACAATCAGATCAACACCAACACGTTTCGCATAATCGAAAACCCGATCAATCTCTTCCTGCTTGTTCAAATAAAACAGACCAACACTATTGGCAATGATACCGTTTCCGGCTAGTTTTTGGTGGAATTCAGCGATCTGCTCATTGGTGCTTTCAAAGGGCAAATGTTTTTCCTTAACCGATAAATAGTGGATATTCAATCGACTGACCATATCAATCATTTCATCGGTATTGAACTTGATGAAATTGGAGCCAAGGATTCCTATTTTATACGGCCTTTCCGCTCGCTGTGAAACAGTATTCTCCGATGCTTGTGAGTAGGCCTTATTTTGAATCGCCAAATAAGCAAGAGTCAGGAACAGCACGGATCGTTTTAGGTGTAATGATTTCATTTCGTTTATATTTCAGAAGTTTATTCGTTCTTTTTCACCGTTAATTTCAATGTCCAGAAAACTCAATTTTTGAGTTGGATCGGAGCAGATTATTTTCGGTTTTTTTCCGTTAGGTTGATATTGGATGAGAAACAGCCCGGGTTGCTCACAACTAAAGATTAAATCATGAGGTAGTTGCATGCTTAATGTTGAATAAGCTGCGATAAAAACCTTCTTTTCTTTGGGAAGGTAGATCACTTGTGCCTCCTTGGTATTCGATAAAACCTGAATCGATTTTGTATCGAACCGGGCTGTCTGGACTGCGGTTGTAGCCGGGAGAATGACATATTGATAGTGTGAGTTTTGCGGTTTTACGCCGTGATCCACCCATAAAGAGACAAACTCCTTTGTTTCTTTCATATCTTCGGGATACATACCCATGATATCGTGCCAGGAAGCAGTTCTTGATTCACTGCCTGCAAATGCCTTTTCTGCCTGAAAAATAATGTAACCCGTTTTATGGTGAAAGAAACGAACCTCATTTGCATCTGTCAATTCCGTATTTCCGACTGGTGTCCATTTATTTTTGTTTAGACGTAGCAAATCGTTTTTTTTCAAACATTGCTCGATTGAAGTGGTTACAACACAGGCACTGTCGGTGGTAATTCCGGTGCCAAGACATAGCACATAATCTTCGGTAAATATCCAGGACTTTTGTGCCGTCAATCCGTCACGAACCAATTGCATGACGGTCATGCCCGTCTCACCATCGTTCACATTGCCAACAAAATCGCTTTGACTTCGATACCCCCCAAACGTCAACTTTTTTAAGGGCTCTTCAGATTCGAAAGCAGTAATTCCTGGAAGCTTTCGCCAGTCCCATACCGGAAAAATGTTGTTGTACTCATCACCGTCCACGTAGGTATACGTTGAACCATCGGACATATAATATCCCTTTTTATTGTCACTATTGCCTGCTTCACCCCCAATTGTACGGGTAGAAGACATTCTTACTGAAGTCATCCACAGCGGGCGCCGACAGACAGTTTGATCGGAGTTCCGGAAATGATATACACCTTGCATGCCTGGTACCTCATCCGTAGATTTGAAGCTGCTTTTCAGAAATTCTTCGTACTGATTTCTATTTTTTGAATCGACATTAGCCAAAGCATTGGCCGAAAAAGCAACCGATAACGCTTTATGTTGTTGTGATTGTTTAAAGAATTGCCTGCCCAAACAATTGACATCCATATTTCCTTTCCAAATGATGCGCTGAAAGCCTTTATTAATCAAATCGGAAAGAATATTCAACTGATTTTGCTCCATCGCCAGCGAGGTACCAGAGAAAGTCTTAGCCCAGAAACTCATGTCTGCGATGAATGCAGCGCCGTAATTACCAAATTGTTGCTGTTTCCCGTGTTGGTGGTAACTGTAATCATATTGAATTCCCTCGTCACGAGGTCCGGTTGGTCCCATGACAACCATTGAGACAATCGTATCCCTGGCCTGCTTAATCAATTCGTAGTTGTTCTCCAACAGACCGCGAACCAACACATTGCCTGATAACCAGACTTTGTTTTGACCGGTTGTCCCTATTTTAGAAACCGCCATCGCCTGAATTGCTTCGGCCTTTTGATGGGGGCTCATCTGATCTTCAAACAAAATGAAGATTGGAGCCAATGCTTTGGGAATGCCAATATCGTTATACCACCAATCACGCTGATGACCTACTCTTTTGGAGCCATCGATACAGACTATCTTTTTGTCGAACCAGAAATCCAATGCTCTGCTAATAGCCGATTCTAGCTGCTCGGATTGGTAAAATGACGATTTTTCAAATCGGTACTGTTTGCACATCAACAGCAGACGTTCTAAATGACGCTTGGGTTGCCATCCCGAAGTCTCAGTTGTATTATAGTCAATATCAGGCCATGAACCATCTGCGAGTTGATTCTGAAGTATGGTATTTACGTCCTTCGGATCGGCCGGATATCGTTGCATTAATTCAACAACCATCTGATCTGAAACCAACATCTCTCTGGGCAGCTCAATCAGTCGTTGAATCAATTCATCCTCCCCTTTAGAAAGAATCAAACTGATATAATTTTGTTTCAAGTTCTCTACATCAAATGCACCAGTTGGCATGTTAGAATTATTTTGCGCAAATAATGGCACAATGGCAAAAAACAAGGCCATCAACGAGCAAAACTTTATTGTAAATTTCTGAAATTTCATAATTACCTTAAATCTATTTTACATTTCACCAAGACAATTTGACTACCTTTATTCCAGTTTATCGAGCCTTAATTTCGATGGAATCGCTTTTCAATCCGTCAGCCTTGGCATTCAGCACAATCGTTCCGGATCCTCCCTTGGGGCGAACAATGGCCAGCGCTTTACCATGAAATACTTTCTTCCGGAATTGCTGCATACTGGAAACATCGACAAAATTTGAATTACCAACACCGGCTAATGCTCCATTTCCGCTTACAAAAAACTCAACTTCTATATCATTCACATAAGGAACCACCTTGCCATCTGCGTCAATTACCTCAACACGCACATAGGATAGGTCGTTTCGATCTGCCTTTATTGTTGAACGATCGGCGACCAGGCGGATTGCGACAGGCTTTCCGGTTGTTACCAGTTCTGTCGATGAAATTTGCTTGCCATTATTGTAACCAATAGCAAGCAATTTCCCTTGTTGATATGGCAACTTAAATGAAACCGTAATACCATCATCCGGCTTTTGTTGTTTGGCTATTTCTTGCCCATTCAAGAATAGTTTAACAGTCTCGCAACTGGTATACACTTCAACTTGCAAGCTATCACCATCCATTCCAGGCCAACTCCAACTCCTATGCACATCGGGCCATCCCCACCAGCTCTCAAATTCGTATTGGCCATCCGGAATTGGTTTACGAACGAACATTTCTATTTTACTTCGTCCCCAAACCACATCGCGATAGTACGATTGTGGTTTCTTGTTTCCTATCAAGTCAATATCGCCACAATTGGCATTATACATTGGCCATTCAATGGTCGTCCTTTTCCCCGGTTCATTAAAAAATTCGGAGACGCCTAGCCCAGCTTCCCCCATATAATCGACTGCTGTCCAAACAAAATCTCCAATCACATTGGGCAATTTTTCAACAAAAGGCCATGCCTGATCAGCTTGATTAGGGTAGGATTCAGTCGTCACCATCACCCTATCTGGATATTTTTCATGATCCTCCTCAAAACGATTCCACTGGTAATTGTATCCACACACATCAAGATCGGCAAACGCTTCAGGTGTCCTTTTTTCCCATTTCGGGGTTCGGTTTATTCCTTCTGTTACAAAGCGGGTTGAATCTATTGATTTGACAATCTCTTTCAGCTGATGTCTTGTTGCATAACCCAGCGAATCAACTCGTTCTCTAATTTCGTTTCCAATGCTCCAAAAAATTACAGACGGATGATTTCGATCACGCAATAGAATATTGGTCAAATCTCTTTTGTACCACTCCTGAAAATATTGGCTGTAATCATCCTCCGTCTTTTTGTTGTTCCACATATCGAACGCTTCATCCATCACTAACATGCCCATTCTATCGCAAACATTCAGAAATGTCCTGGAAAACGGATTGTGGGCAGTCCGAACAGCATTAAAGCCACTCGCTTTCAATATCTCTAACTTTCGTTCGACAGCTCTTTCTATATCGATCGCTCCGATGGGGCCATTATCATGATGGATGCAACCACCGTGCAACAGTGTAGGAATGCCGTTAATGGTCAAGCCGTTCTCTGCATTAACATTGACATCTCGAATTCCGAAAGGAATAATGACAGTATCTGAATTTTTCTTCTTCTCCTTTATTCTAACCCTCGCTTGATACATGTTCGGGCTATCCGGACACCACAAAACAGGATTTGAAACAGTTAGCAGCTTTTCCACTACGCTTTTTTTGTTTGCAACAGTTTGAACTGAATTCTCGGATGTTGCAACAATTTCTCCTTTTGCATCAATCAGTTCAATCTCCAGATCGACTGTTTTATCCTTTTCTTCGGAGTTATTAATTGTTACAGATAGAAGAACATCTGCTATGTCTTTCCGAACAGTTGGTGTTGTAACAAACACGCCCCACACGTCGATATGTACTGTTGGAACGACCTCAAGCCAAACTTCTCGTGTGATTCCCGAACCAGAATACCAGCGACTGTTAATGCCTTCGTTTTTTACTTCAACGGCGATGATTTTATCTTTCCCGGATTCATTCAGATACGGTGTTAAATCGTAGTAAAAAGGGGTATAACCATTCGGTCGATTACCGAGATGATGACCATTAATCCATACATCAGAGTTCATGTAAACTCCGTCGAAACACAGATAGACGATCTTCCCTTTGTCAACTCTATTCAGTTGAAAAGACTTACGATACCATGCTGTTCCGCCCACTGTAAAACCAGTGTTAAAGCCACTAACTGCATTTTTGTCAAATGGCCCAACAACAGAATCAGATTGATTGGGTAAGTCTTCGATACTCCAGTCATGAGGAATATCAACGATCCGCCAAGCAGAATCATCGAATTGAGGACGCTCCATTCCGGTCTGATTAAAGTCTTTAGAAAATCTCCAGCCATGATTCAATTCACGAATCCGTTCACGCCCTTCAACTTGGGCATTGACGTTGCCAGATAGCAATATCAAAGCAAACAGTACAAAATGTTTAAACTTCATTTGATAATTCATACTAGTTATTTTTGCCAATTAAACTGAGCGACTTTTACATCAGAAGAGCTTGTTCCAACAAACAGGTTGAAATCACCCGGCTCCCACTGCCATTGAAGATCATGGTTATAGAATTTCAGGTCTTCGGTTGTTAATTCAAATTCAAGCTCTTTCGATTCTCCGGGTTCCAGGTAAATTTTTTGGAATTTTTTTAATTCTTTCACCGGTCTTACAAGCGATGCAACCGGATCATTCAGATAGAGCTGAACAGTCTCTTCTCCGGTGTAATTTCCGGTATTAGTCACGGTGATTTTTGCGGTCAATTTGCCTTTATCGCCAGTTACAAGCGTATCACTGAGTTGGATCTCACCATAACGAAATGAGGTGTAACTCAATCCATAGCCAAACGGGAATAAAGGTGAATTCAATTCATCCAGGTAGTAGGAATTGAATTTCATGATCCCGCCGCGCTGTCCATCAACATAAGGTCGCCCGGTATTTTTATGGTTATAGTAAATCGGTATTTGTCCTACAGAACGCGGGAATGTCATGGTTAGCTTACCCGAAGGATTGTACTTCCCGAATAAAACATCAGCAACGGCATCACCTGCCATCGTGCCCGGGCGCCACGCCTCCAGAATAGCATCGGCAAACTGCAAATCATCAGTCAAGGTTAACGGACGGCCATTGATGAGCACCAGAACCACCGGTTTTCCGGTAGCCTTAAGCGCCTTTAAAAGCTGACGCTGGCAGTTGGGAATTGAAATATCTGTTTTACTCTTTGCCTCACCCGACATATTCGATGTTTCACCTAAAACCGCGACAATGACGTCGGACTGATTTGCAGCTTCGATCGCCTTAGCAATCATTTCCGCTTGTTCCTGGTCATTGTAAAAACCACGGCTCTTTCCCAGGAATACCGGCTCATCAGTAATAAACGAGCCCTCCGTGTAAACGATCTTGTTCTGTTGTTTTTTCAGCCCATTGAGAATGGTTACAATGCTATCTGTTTCTCCCCGGAAGGACCACATACTGAACATTTGATTTTGCACATCGGCCAAAGGACCAACAAGCGCGATTTTGCTCTGTCTACTCAACGGAAGCGTTTGGTTTTCATTCTTTAAAAGCACCATCGATTTGCACGCGGCTTCTTTGGCAACTTGCTTGTGTTTTTCACATAAAAGAACCGTTGAGGCTTTCCCGGGATCGAAATTTCGATACGGGTTTTCAAACAAACCCAAATTGTACTTTGCCTCCAGAATTCTATGGCAGGCAGCATCAATCTGGTCGATGGTAATTTTCCCGTCATCCAATAGTTTTTGACACGAACCGGCAAAGCTTTCACTGGCCATGTCCATATCCAAACCAGCGATCAGTGCTTTGCCCGCAGCCTCCTCATAGTCGCTGGCAACACCGTGAGCAACCAGTTCCTGAATGCAATTGTAGTCGCTGACTACAAATCCTTTAAATCCCCACTCATCGCGCAACAAATCGGTTAACAACCATTTGTTAGCAGTGGCAGGAACCCCGTCAATATCGTTAAACGACGACATAATACTTCCTGCACCCGCTTTAATGGCCGCTTTATAGGGAGGTAAATAGTATTGGTACATGGTCAGACGACTCATGTCGGTGGTGTTGTAATCGCGACCTGCTTCAGCAGCGCCATACAAGGCGAAATGTTTAACACAAGCCATCAGGGAAGTTTCACTTTTCAAGTCATCTCCCTGATAACCTTTGATCATGGCACGTGCAACGACGGAACCCAAATAAGGATCTTCACCTGCACCTTCCATCACACGCCCCCAACGCGGATCACGGGTAATGTCAACCATGGGTGAAAACGTCCAGTTGTAGCCAACAGCTGATCCTTCAATGGCGGCAACCCGGGCTGTCTGTTCTATCAAGATAGAGTCCCACGAACAGGAAAGACCCAGCGGAATTGGGAATACGGTTTTGTAACCGTGAACAATATCCAGTCCGTTGAAAAAAGGGATTTTCAAACTGGTGCTATCAGCTAACGTCGCCTTTTTATGGATGAAGTCAGGCTCTCCCATCACCGAATAGACATTGCCGGCTGAGCCATCTTTCAATTTTAGAAAAGCATTTTTTGTGGCAAAAGGACCGGTTTTCGAAGTGGGTGTAACCAGATTTAACTGAGCAATTTTTTCAGCGATGGTCATCTTGCCCATGAGCGCCTTGATGAAAGCGTCACGTTGATCATTTGCATACACCTGTTGACTAAAAGCCAAAGTCAAGCACAAAATAAAAAGCGAAAATAAATTATTAATTAGTTTTTGAGCATTCATTAGATTTTATTTTTTGATGTCCTGTTTTCATCGAGGTTATGTGCAATTCATAATGCAACTAAAAACTGTACAAAACCCTAACTCAAATCAACTATGATGAAAACAATGATTTCAATTTACAATTCAATAGTGCATCCAATGGCTGCATACAATCCGTTTTATTTGAGCGTTTAGTCGAACAAAGTTCATTTATCCAAAAAAACTGGCCATTCCGGGTTTGTTATCACACGTAAATACGTCATTCAGATTTTGCCTTCAATTTGAATAATGGATTGTTCGGTTTCCGAAATCACTCATCCTGATTAATCGGAACCCAAGCAAAAACTTAAAAACCGTTTGTCGAAGGTTTTATTATCAAATACCAATAAATACTGAATTTTCGTACCGCCACTATTAATCCAATAAATCGGCTACACATTAATTCTTTTAAAACGAAAGAAACAAAAAGCTGTAAGGAGGAAGTTTAAAAACTCCTGGATATACCTTTTTCCCTTTAATATTAGGCAATGCTCCATCCGAGTTCAAATTAAGTACCTGACCGTTCAATTTCACTGTTTTTGTCTGAAGTTCATTGGCAGATTTTGGCTGAAATACATCAGCAGAAAACAAATATTGTTTAGCTTTTGCCGGAATGAAAATTGATTGTTCCGTATCTTTTGTATTCACGATCAATACAGCCATTCCTTTGGATGAATTTTTAAGACTATGTGCAAAAATATCGACACCGTCAGTTAATACTCCGGCATCATACACTTTTGTACCCATTAGTTTATTCCAAAGCAACGCAGCCCAATAATTAGGTCGTGGTTCTAAGGTATACTGGTCAAGTATTCCATATTCACTGGCACAAAGTGTATTATGCATAACAACCTGCACATTCCTTTTTGCCAATCGGCCTAATTGTTCCAGATAACGGAAACAATCCAAATAGGTTTCGGACAAGGGATTTCCACCACAGGAAGCTTCAGCTGTTTCGGTTAACCATATTGGAGCACATGGTTGATACTTATCTCGAAATTCTTCGTAATATTTTAAACCAAGTTCTGTTTTACTTAACCACTCTTTCGAAATCGCATTTTCAGGAGTTTGCCTGCCAAAACATCTTTTTGATAAGATACCATAATAATGATACGACCAGATATCAAAATTTGGTTTGGGATCTGCTGCAAATATTTGATCTGTTGTGAGAGAAATTCCGGGCATGATTCCCCCTTCACCCGTTGACCCCGGACCCGCAATTATCATTTCAGGCATTGCTGAACGAACAAAACTTTTAAACGCAGCAAAGTCCTTGTCAAAATAGTTTCCATCATAATTTTTGGGGGCATTTCCGTGACTGGCATGAGATGGTTCATTAAACATTTCGGCAACTGCTATTTCACCCCCAATCGATTTTGTATAATTAATTAGCGGTTCTACTTGAGCCGAAGTCCAGTTGCCCTCTTTATCTCTCATTCCATCACTAATAGCAAAAGATGCTGCTAATTTGCCATCGACAGCTTTACAAAAATCAATGACTCCCTTCCACTCCTTTCTGGTTAATACGTTTTCATACCCATCAGGAGCAGTTACCAACTTAGAATCATCGTTATCCTGAAAATAAGTTGAGTTAGCCCAGGTGCCACTCACCCGAATATAGGTTGGCCCCAGTTCGGAAGTAAGCATACGCAATTTTTTATCATACAGATTAACCGCAGGAATCTTTCTTTTTAAAGCATCAAACCCACCACCTCTTATCTTGGTCGAATCCAGCAGAACATAGGGTATCCAGAATCTGCCTCCGACAACTTCACACATTTCGACATTAAATGACTGATATCTTTCATTTACTTCAGCAATCTGTTTTAGGTTTCTCAGTTTTAGTCTGATAATATGCTCAGTTTGTCCCGGAGAAACAGGGTCTTTTGAATTATCTGTTTTTAAGTCAACCGCAAATGCACCTAAACACGTGGCGATAAGTATAAGCGTTACTATATATATTGTTTTCATTCTTCATGTAGATTAAATACTAAGATTAGTATCGGTTGTTTTTTTTTAGTTATTGAATTTCGTTGATTGTTTATTCCGTGGCCTTATTTATCAGAACCTGCTAATTTCAATAAGATGCTTATTTTGCGGACAGGATATTTCTTAAAAGAGAAAAATCCATTGGTATAAATGAAATTAAACTCGAAGAGTGGTTGTAAATTGAGTATCTTAAAGCAAACAAAGGTGTCCCCAATGTGAATCGTGTGATAATGTATTCACAAACCATCCCGCCTAACTTTAAGCGACATAATAATCAGGGAGAGAAGAAAAAAGAAGCCAGAAAGATGAAACTCATCTCCCTGACTTCTTCAGAACTATTTATTTTCTTTTACACGGGTGGCATATGCATCGAACATATCCATCATTGAACCTTCCATCTTATCTGCTTCGACCTTTTCCATGTACAAATAAACATCGTAACCACTTGCTACAAAATAGCAAGTTACATTGTCGTCTTTCTCTTCTACGCGAGTAAGTTTCGATGGTTCTTTTCCTTCTGACTTAAAAGTTCCTGTTAGCTTACCATCTTCACCTCTTGTCAGAATAAGAAGAGAATGAGCATCTCCACTTGGAGTACCTTCAGTTAGAATATCCCATTTCCCAGCATAATAATCTGCATTTTCTTGTGCTTTTGCAGAGTAATTTGTTAATGAAACAATTACCGCTGCGAAAATAAACATTATAAACTTTTTCATAATTCTATTGATTTAATTAAACATTATTAAAATTTAAAATCTACTGATAATTCAAATTGTCTTGGACGAATTGCAGAAGCTACAACAGCTTTTAACTGCTCTGCTTTTGCAACATCCATTTGCATTGAATTAACTAAGTCACCTTTAATACCTCTTTGATCAAGGAAATTGGTTACCTTAAACTTAAGTATTACATTACGGCTCATGTTGTAATCCAAACCTCCGAAACTTTCCCACCATGGTTTATAGGAAACAGTATTTAAAGCATTTCCATATTGTTTACCAAAATAGCGTAAGCTTAACCAAGCTTTCATTTTTCCCTGGAAAAATTTATAACTAGGATCAATTTCCAGTAATACTTTAGATAATTGTGTTACCTGATTGTTAGAATAGTTATAGGAACCTTCACCTGCCGGAACAGTTACACCATATGGTGTAGGAGTAGCATCAAATTTGTAGCTTAAGCTATAGTTTTTATACTGAGGGTTCTGTAGTGTAATCAAAAAATGGATATTAAAATTCTTAAATGGATTGGCAACAATATCAGTTGTCCAACCTAAGGTTTGAATATCATATAATTCCGGACCAAAATCATCTCTTACTAATTGTGCTAATCCTGCCATTTGTCCCAGACTTGCCTCAGCACTGGCATTATAAAGTGTTGTTTCTGTACTTTTAACATTTGCTTTTTTAATTCCTGTAATTTTTGAAACAAGATTTAATTTCGATCCTATATTAAAATAGACTCCTGCTCCGTACTTTGTAACAACAATTTCATTGTCCGTTGGTATTGTACTACGAGTATAGGTATTTCCATCTTCTGGAATTGGCGTTCCTTCAGGTCCACGTTTTGAATCCCAAAAAATATCCCAATAAGAATTGTAACATCCGTCAGCAATAACTCCGAAATTTTTAGTAAGCTTAAAAACTAAATTACCAACGGCAACCTTATTAAATTTATCTTTTTGTTCATATTCAATGAATTCAGATTCAACAGCTGCTTCATTGGAATTAAACTGATCATGTGTTTCTTTATAATTCTGATGCTCAATACGAAACCCTAATCCTAAATCAAGACGGTTACCCAAAGAAAAGTCATCTGAGAAATACAAGGCAGCTTTATTTACCTGATTATCATCTACCTTACCATTGTTTCCTGAACTTAGTACTTCTTCCGCATTAGTGCCATCAAAATAGGTAATAACAGTTCCTGTTGCAGTTCTTTGAGCTGTATAAATTCGCGGATTGGCTTCTACAGTCATAGTATACATCCCTGTTAAAGTTTCATATTCCCGATGAAACATTTGGTATTGACCACCTGCTCTTAATCGATGTGTTCCAATTTTCTTAGTGAATTGTAATCTGGAATTAGACATTGTAACATCAGCCTGAGGGATCAACTGATTCAAAGTCAACTGGCTGCCTATTCCACCATTAGCATCAGGATCAATATTAGTACTTAAAGGAAATATTACTCCCATAGTACCTTTCATTTTTTGAAAAAGTGATGTATATTCCATATCCCATCCATTATCAAACTGATGATCACCTACCAGATATATATTATGCGATAAAGACTGACTAAACTTATCATCATCCAAATTTGCAACCTTTGCGTTCCCATACGCATCTCTGTAAGGAATTAATCCGCTGCCGGGGATATATGAATCTTTGCCTAAATCAAAAGTAGGAAGTTCACTAAACTCACCATCTCCGTCGTTTTTTAAGGGCACATAATTCGACATGATTATTTTTGAATCAACTATCTTATAAATTAATTTAACACTACCTTTATTATACTTCTGTTGAATACCAATCTTACCCAAGCTAGTGTTATCGTACCAGTCTGTATACTGATAGTTAATTCCATTGCCTTTATCAAAGTTCTTGTAGGCACTAACAATATATCCTAAGCCCTTTTTATTCAGAGGCCCGGTAAATGTTGCATCATAACGAGAAGTACCGTTACTTGTTAAAGCAATTGAAGCGTAACCTTGATGCTTTCTTGAAGCATCTCTGGTAAAAGAACGCACAGGATTACCTACTTTACCATATAGCAATGCACCCTCTTCAAATGATAATAGACCTAGCTTAGTTAAGCTATTATCTTTTCTCCATGCGGCCAAAGGATTTGTTGGATAAAAATAGTAAACTACAGGCACACCATTTTCAGCAATAACAAGGTCACCTCTAAAAGGTAAACCAATATTCACATTTCGAGGTCCCGTTGAATTTTCAGCATTCAACATTACATTCCGGTTTTTCTCCTCCTTTTTCGAGATAAGGGTATCAGTAGTCTGTTGGGTCTTCACTTCACTTGCAGAATCCTTCTGTTCCTGCGAGTATACTTGCTTTGACATACCAAAGACAAGAACAACACATAAAGCACTTAATAATTTTTTCATAGATCAATATTTAGTGATAAAATAGAATTAGTTTTTTAACTGCTGACGATCAGTTAAAATTCAATTAGCTTTAAATTCAATATTCTTTCATTTCATTATTTATAATTTTTTTTAGATTATTTGTAAATTGTATATCCTATGCTGAGAATACTCTCTTCCAAGTATAGCTCCAACAATACAATCGTTTTCGATAACAATGCAAACATACTTGAATCTGCATTTTAAGCGTTCTGATTCTGTCACCCTTATAATCAACACGTCCGTTTAATCAAAATCTCACTGTGCGCATTTTGTAGGCACCTAATTAACTGATCGTTACAAAACAATCCTTATAAAAAAAACAACGATAAAAACAACCTACTAATAAAATAATGGAATAGACAAACAAAAAAAAAGCAATAAGAATAATGGGATGAAGTAATTGATAAGAAAAAGTTAATTATTATATAAACTCTTCTGAAATTAGGTAGAACAATGCACTAATTTACACCTAAAATATCAACTCAAAATAACGTTTTTAAATACACTATATAGCACACACCTTATTAGATATTGCTTAAATAAAGGCTTTCAGTCCAAAGTACTTTATTCTTAAATTAGTGTATTTGATTTTTTAAATTCAGTAGGAGTTAGATTGGTATATTTCTTAAAGAAATTGTTAAAGGCAGTTTTTGAATTAAATCCACATTCATATGCAATCGCAATAAAAGACCAATTTTTATGCGTAGGAGAAAGTATCAATTTCATTGCATATTCCGTACGGTACTCATTAACAAAAGTATAAAAGTTTTTTTTGAGATTTTCATTCAAAACTTGTGTAATATAGTGTTTAGGAATATCTGTTTGTTCCGAAAGTTTAGCTATTGATAATTCATTATCTTTCCAGGCTTCTGATTTATTCATAAAATCAATCAGTATTAGGGTGAAGTTTTCAGCTTGTTTTTCCTTTAAGCTCGATTTTTCATACCGTTCGGAATCCGGTTTTATAAATTTGCTTAAGCTGACCGATTTGTAATTTGAAATTAATTGATGCTGCCGGTATCCCCATATGCTTAAAATATAAACAAAGACCAGTAAGGCTCCGCTTCGGAACTTTTCAATGTGCTCGATGAATGATTTCTGAATATGGAATGCACTTATAAGTATAATAAAATTATAAACTAAAAAGTATGCTGTGATTACCGTAAACAGCCACCACAAATTTATTTTTCGGGATTCAAATGAGTAATTATTAGCAATTTGTCTTTTATGCCGAAACAGAATAATTAGAGATAAAATGGTGTAGATCCATAAACACAAAACAAATAAATGACCAACAATAGTCCTGACGTTTATAAGCTTACAGTAGTGTTCAATAAACGATTCCAGACTGTTTATTTCGCTGCTGTAAGTCAGCAAAACAATGGTTACTCCAATAAGTAATGGGGCAAAATTTAAATAGTCCTTTCGCAAAAAGTGATTGTGATCCTGGCTGATATACTTCGTATATAAATACAGGAATGTTGGAAAAGTAATTGCAAGATTAACTGAAAAAGGCCATAGTTCTTCGCTGATAGCATATAGATTCTTGACTACATTTAATAAAAACATCCCGGCTATCGTAAACAACCAACATCCCAGAATCCGATCAGCAACAGTAAGTGGTTTTTTTAGGAAAACCATTATTGCCACAAATATTGATTGGGCAAAACCAATGTAAATAAAAGCAATGTCCATATGTGTAAAGCTAATATTTTTTTTTGTGCTTCAAAATTGATATAATCTTCAGGTATAATAGTTATACATCATTTAAACAACTCATACACAGTACTGTATTTTATGAATTCAATCTAAAATTCAATATAATTCGGATAATAAAAGGTTCGATCTATTTCATTAACCCACCAAGAGAGGACAACAGAAAGATGTTAATTTCAATACTTTAGAAATCGAGCAGTTACATTCATTGTCATTTTTATTATACTTCAGTCTACAATCATTATTTGATTGCTTAAATTTTCAATGTACATCAAATATATTTTTTGATTAGCCACAATGATTGATAGCTTAATTTTCCTTCCAATTCAAGACAGGAAAACAAAAGAAAGTTGAATTCCGGATGATTCATACATTTCCTTTTAGAAAATTACCACCCAAAATCAGAATTTATATTTCGTCATGAGAATTATCCTTGTATAGTTTTGTTATTGCCAGAGAAGCCTTTTTCTTAAACCTTGCTCCTATATATGTTGATTTTCAATGGAATAGTTGCAGTATTACTTTTTTAGATTGTTATTCTTTTCCTCTGTAATGAGTAATTCTTACATAAAGGCAATGAATACTACTATTTTTTCACAGCATTTTGTAGCTGAAAAATTGATAAAAATAAGTAGTCGGAAAATCTTTATCACATGCAGGCAATTCAGATTTTCCGATAAACTTTTATTTTTAAGAATAAATAAATTACTCGTCTTCTAATACAATCTCATTTTTTGAACTGAACCCCATCTTTTGTTGTAATCTTTTTACCATATAGTAAACAACCGGCACAATAATCATTGATAGTAACATGGAAACTGTCAAACCACCAATCAAAGTCCAGCCAATACCATTTTTCCATTCGGCACCCTCACTTTGAGAGAAAGCCAATGGAATCAAACCAATGATCATGGAAACGTTGGTCATTAAAATAGGTCTGAAACGCAATTTTACGGCTTCAGAAATGGCTTCAACCAATTCTTTACCACCAGAGATTAATTCGTTGGCAAAGTCAACAATCAGAATAGCATTTTTGGCTACTAAACCAATAAGCATCACAATTCCCAAAATGGAAAAAATATTAAGAGTGCAATTCGTCAATGCCAATGCCCAAAGAGCACCTGAAATGGACAGCGGGATGGAAAACATCACCACAAACGGATCGGCCCAACTGTTGTATAAAACCACCATAATGAGGTAAACAGAAAGGATTGCGGCAAGGAAAGCTAATCCCAGATCAGCAAATGATTCTGCCATCAATTTAGTTTGTTTAGAGGTTGTAACCTTTGTTGATTCAGGGGCATTTAGTTCTTCAAGTTTTGAGGCAAATTCTGTTTGAATTGTGCTTTGAGAAACCCCAAGAACCTGACTTGTTAATTGAACGGATGGGTTCCGGTTATAGCGTTCCAAACGCGACGGACCATTTCCTTCTTTTACTTCTGCAAATTGAGACAATTTAATTAGTTGACCAGTACTCATGGATACAAACGAAATATCTTCCAAATCTTTTTTATCCCTGCGATTTATTTCATTAAGTTGAATATTAATATCATATTCCTTTTCTCCATCGCGAAATTTATTGTCTGTGTTGCCGGCAAATGAAGTTCTTAAGACAGCTCCAACTGTAGCAAGATTTAAACCCAGCTTACTCATTTTATTGCGGTCAACACTAATATTATATTCAGGGTTGTCCTGATCAACACTTAACTCAGTTTCCACGGTACCTTCAATTGATTTCATACAATTTAGTACTTGTTGCGAATAAACCAGAACACTGTCAATATCCCTACCAACAACGTAATATTTAAGTGGTGTATCTTCGTTCCCCATAATATTAAGCGAAACAGCTTTAATTTTCACACCAATAATCATCTCTTCCAATTTTGCACGTACTTTTCGGGCAAATATATTGGTGGATACTGTGCGTTGTTCTTTAGGAATAAGCTTAACCGAAACCTCTGTAAAATATGGAGTTGCAGTTGTACTGATAATACCTGATTTTTTACCTGCTGTAGTATAAACCATATCAACTTCAGGAAGGCTTCTCAAATAATTTTCCACGTTACGTGTAGTACTATTATTTTTATCAAGACTTATATCATGAGGGAATTCCATACGCAAAATAAAAGAACCCCGGTCACCTGCAGGAACGAACTCTCCTCCAATATATCCGGCAGGGAACAACATAAACGTTCCGAAGAAAATAGCTGTAGCCACAATAAGAGTAATGGCTTTATTTTTCAATGCCCAATGCATCCATCCCAAAATCCATGCATTCAATCCATCAATTCCACGCTCAAAGATATTGAGAGTTTTGCCTAAAAAGTTTTGTTTTGGAACAGCCAGTTTTGCCCATTTCGAGGTCATCCAGGGAACAAGCGTGAACGAAACCAATAGACTGATCAACATTGACACAACAATAGTTACAGCGTATTCACGCAAAATATCGCCAACGATGCCTGATACAAACGCAATAGGTAAAAATACCGCAACAAGTACAAGTGTAATTGCAGTAACGGTCATTCCCAATTCTTTTACAGCTTGATAAGATGCCTGAATACGGTTTTTTCCCATCTCCATATGACGGTAGATATTTTCAATAACTACAATCGCATCATCAACCAAGGAACCAACAACCAAGGAAAGTGATGTTAAACTAATCAGGTCGAATGAAAACCCAAATAGATACATGGCTGTAAAGGTTGAAATTAATGATGTTGGAATAGCAATTAAAACAAAGATTGAATTCCGCATACTTTGCAGGAAAACCAACATAATTAACGATACGAGAACGATAGCCAGTATCAGGTCATGAAAGACAGCATCAGCCGCCTGTATGGTAAATCGGGATTGATCATCAGCAATATCAAATTTTAAATCATGGTCGGCATAATTGGCTTCAAGTTCTGCAAATTTTTGTTTGATTAATTTTGCTACTTCAACTGAATTCGCTTCTTTTTGCTTACTAATCTCTATCCCAATAGTTTCCTGTCCGTCAATCCTTGTAATGTTGTCGGGATCTTTTATACCATCATAAATATCAGCAATATCCCCAAGCTTAACAATTCCACCGTCTTTGGATCCTCCAACAATGACTTCCTTTAACTCAGTAATTGAACGGATTTTTCCAGAGAGACGAATGGTCATCTCATTGGTATAAGTCTTCAGTTTCCCAGTTGGGAATTCCATATTGGCATATTCAATCATTTTGGTTACTTCAAGCAAATTCAGCTTATAGGCTTCCAATTTATCAGGATCCAACATGATTTTAATTTCACGTTCCAAACCTCCAATCAAATCAACTCTTGAAACACCAGGTATACTAGACAGATCCGGTTTGATCCGATCATCAACCAACTTAAAAAACTCAGTTCCGGAAAGCTTGCTGTTAACACCTGCAATGAATATTGGTAAGGTGTTCAAATCAAATTTGTCAACAGAAGGCGTTTGTATGTCTTCAGGAAGTTGAGACAGAATACTATTTGTCTTTTGAGTTGCCTGTTGTACCGCAACATCAGTGTTTGCATCCAGTGCCAACGATAAGGTCACAATAGAAAGATTTTCAATTGAAGTCGATTCAATTTCTTCAATCCCCTCCATTGATGCAAGAGCATCTTCAATTGGAATTGTTACCGATTGCTCTACCTCGTGAGGTCCTGCACCTGGGTAAATCGTTGTAACTACTATTGTAGCTGTTGAAATTTCCGGCATCAGGGCATATTTGATTTTTGTAGCCGAAAATATTCCTAACAATACCAAAATTGTGAATAATACGATTGGTACTGTGCTTCTTTTTATGGATAAGCTTACTAGTTTCATTGAAATGTATTTTAGTTTTTGTCCAAATGAAGTCTGTTAATTATTTGATTACTTCCACTGTTGCTCCGTCGAAAATGCTGTAGTTTCCGTCAATAATTACCTGTTCTCCGGAATTTAGTCCCTCGAGTACCTGAACTTGACTATCAATCACCTTTCCTATTGTTATTGTTTTTAAAACAGCTTTACCATTCGCAATGGTATATACACTTGCATCTTTTAATGAGCCATTTATAGCTTTTCTTGGAACAAAGAAACTTGCGGAGTCCGATTTCAATAAAATTTCAGATGATACAAACATACCCGCCTTCAACAGTTTTTCGCCGTTGTTTTTTAGTTTAATTTCTGTGTCGAAACTATTTCCATAACCCGCTTTTTTCCCGATATATGAAATATAGCCTTCAAAAAACTTATCCGGATAAATTGAGGAAGTTATAATTACTTTTTGTCCAATATTAATGCCACTATAATCTTGTTCGGAAATAGTCACCTTTAGTTTCAGATTTACAGCATCAATGATATTACAAATTTTAGCACCACCGCCAATAAATTGCCCCATATCGATATATTTATCTTCAATATAACCAGAAACAGGAGCTTTAATTTTAGTATCTTCCAATTGGCGGTTTGCCGAAATATATTTTGCCCGGGTTGTTTTAAGTTTCAGTTGTATATCCTCTAATTGTTGGCTTGTTGCGGCATTCTCTTTAACTAACTTCGTAAATCTGGCATCTTCTTTTTCTAATTGCTCTAATGCAGCTTTACTGGCATCAAGCTGCGCTTTTAATAGTTCGTCATCAACTTTGGCAATAATATCACCTTTGTTTACATAGTCGCCTTTCGACTTATAAATTTCAACAATTCGCCCTTGTGTTTCCGAAATCAGATTTAAATCAGTTTCCGATTCCAAAAATCCAGTTGAAGAAAATTTTGATACAGGCTTTATCGATTTAATAACAAGAGCTTTTACCGGGTAATACTGTCCTTTTATGTTGCCAAGTTCTGCTGTTTTCGTTGTAGATTCTTTATTTGCTTTAAGTTGTAGAAAACAAAGGGTACATATTATTGCAACTATGGCAATGTACATTAGTCGATTAATATTTTTTTTCATTTTATGATTTTTTGCTTGTCTTATGAATTATAGAGATAGTAAAAAGGTTTAATTACCCGATATTGAATAATTAATTAACAGTCCTTTTGATTTTAAGAGATCTATTTCGGCCTGTTTCATAGATATGAAATTTTGCACATAATTAATTTCGGCGTTACGTAAATCTTGTTCAGATATTAAAAAATCTGTTAAGGTGGAAATACCTTCATTGTATTTCACATCCTCCTGATGCCTTACTTCCTTCGCCAATTCAATGTTATCCAATTGTATTTGGCAATTCTTCACATTGGAATTATACTGCATCAGTGCATTGCTATATTGAAGCTGTAAACCTGTCATAACACTTAGCTTTTTGTTTTGTGTCACCTCCATGTCGTATTTGGCAGATCTGATTTTTGCGTTATTGGAAAAACCTGTGAATATTGGGATGGTCGCTTTAACACCAATCACCTTTATATTGTACCAGTCCTTGCTGCCATCAAAAAAATTAAATTTGTCTCTTATTCCTTGAAACATATAACTACCATACAAGGCAATATTTGGGTACTTTTCTGCCTGTTCAGTTTTTATTTGAAGCTTGTTTAATTCCAATGATTTATCGAGCAGTTTAATTTCAGTGAGGTTTTGAAAGTCTAATCCCTCAGCAAAACTTTGAGTTAAAAGGGAACCATCGAAAAGGAGTTGGAAATTAGTTGTATCAACTACAAGTTGTTCATCCGCTTCCATACCAATGATATATTTCAGATTATTCGTCTGTACATTAATGGCGGCTGTAACTTGTTCCTTGTTGGCTTGCAGGTTTGTGTAATTGATTGTAATTTTATCTGCGTCTGTTTTTAGTGCAAGACCTCCTTTAACTAAGGCATTAACTTTCTTTTTCATCTGGCTGAGAGATTGCATATTGCTTTCAATAATCTCTAAATTTTTGTAGATAGCCATTAAATTGTAATACTCCTTTAAAAGCAAATGAACCATTTCAACCTGAGCTTTCTCCACCTCCAGACCTCTTATTTCCGATGCCCGTTTTACCGTTTTTAAAGCGTTGATGTATTTCAAGGAAAAAAGAAGCTGAGATAACTGTATCGAAGCGTCCATGTTGTGTTTTAGCCCAAATGACAATGCCATATCTTCACCTCCTCCCATCAGGGATCCAGGAACAATAGTTGTTGGCAATTTTAAATAATTCTTATAATCTATTTCAGATTTTATCTGAGGCAATCCGTTTCCTCGAACTTCTTTTATCTTTTGTTCTCCTTTTAATTTATTAAGATTGGCTTCTTTTAACTGATAGTTGTTTTGCCTGGCAAAATCTAACATTTGCTGTAAATTCATTTTGTGTGTTTCTTGTGCCATTAAGCCGACAGAAAAAATGAACGACAATAAATTGATTAGGATAATTCTTTTTAATAACATATCATTATATTTTATTTGATACTACAGTTTGTTGAAATGACATCGGCAATTTTATAGATAATGTCAGTTATTGTAGTACCATCTCAATTTTATTTAGAATATAGACGTCCTGTTTTTAAAGTGGCACCCATAAGACGCTGTATGAGAGAAGCATATTGGAGACAGTGTTTTTTATTTAGAACAACTTCTATCCTATACCGATACTATGTATGGATGAAAAAATGTAATCTTCTCAATTAGCAAATAGAGAGTAAAGAATGATTTAGCTGTGAAAAAATGATTAATTAGATAACCGCCATGTTCTGGGTGTCTGAAATAAAATTGGCTGTTTTTACTCGAATTATAAATTTGTATTGTTATTGCTGCAATTAGATAAGTAAGAGTAATTTTTATAAAAATATAATAATGGATGTAATCAATATATACGGAGTTGTAATTTCAACTTTAGGTGCTGTTTTTATTTTTACATTAAAAGATATAAGCAAAGCAGGCAACAGAATGTTATTTTCATTTTTCGCAACATTTATAACTAAATATTCTTTAGAACTTCTTAATGAAAATCTAAATAATTTGTTACTTTCGAATATCTCCTCATCTATAAGTTTAGCTAAATATATTTTTTTCTTCTTGTATTTAAAATATATGACATCAGACCTGAAGCGAATTAAACAAAAGGATATCCTGTTCTTTTTGCCCTCCAGCCTTTTGTTGATTTATATGGTTGCTGCAAAGTATGATTTTGTTACAGGGTATGTTAATCCTAATATTCATTTTCAAATAATTAACAGATTATTTTCTGTATTCATGGCTGTTTTTCTAATACTTTCATTTAATATATTAAAGAGACACCATAAGGAGTTAAAAAACTATTATTCATATGAATCAGCAAAGATCAGTTTGGTTTGGGTGGTTGGCATTCTTACATATGATGTTATTATTCATTTAGTAGGCGTAGGATGGAATATTTTTAGCAGTAATATGGTTGTTGATATCTATATCAAAATAAGCCGTTTTTATATGTTTAATGAAACTATTACTTTATTAATAATTATGGTATTGGGAATTTGGCAAAGTACTATTTCACCCACTCAGATTGCTAAGTTGGTTGCCAAAAAGGAAGTAAATGAAAAACTTGGTTCGTATGTTCCCATCTTAAAAGCTTATATGGAGAAAAATAAACCTTATATAGATGGAAATTTGTCAATAGATAGCCTTGCAGAGCAGTTAAATTTAAAACGTCAGGATTTGTCTGAAATAATTAATTTTCACCTAAAAACCAATTTTTTCAATTTTATTAAGGAGTACAGGGTAAATCATATGATCGAACTAATGAAGAACGATAATTCTGACAATATTAAACTTCTGTATTTGGCATTTGATAGCGGGTTTAATAGTAAATCTGCATTTAACAGGGCTTTTAAAGAAGTTACGGGTAAAACCCCCTCAGAGTATATGAGTTTATTTAAAAGCTAAATGTAATTTATATCGACTCATTTATACTTGATATTAATTCATCCCATTATCCGACACATCCTAAAATAGAGAAATATGATTTCTTAACCTTCCTTTGGGAATCAGTCCATCGAAAAAAGGAAACATACTTGTGCTCCTGTATGGTTTATCACTTACGGGCAAGCTTAGGCTCACCGATTCCGGATTTTCCAACTGGAGATAATCCTCCTCATACGCAAAAACAAATCCCTCTTCATTTTCGATGATGGTGCCTGCCCACTGATCGTGCATATAAACTTTTGCTTTTCGCATGACTTAGATTTTTTTACTTACAGGAACCGGCCCCAACTCCTGACCAAACAAGTTTAAGACCTGATTGACTTTGTCCATGCGCAAAGATTCTTTGCCTTGCTCAAGGTCGCGAATAAAACGTATTCCTACTCCAGCTTTATCCGCCAAATCCTGTTGAGTCAGGTTCAGTAATTTTCTTTTCTCTTTTGTGAAAACAGATAATGACATGTGCGAGATATTTAATTATTTATACCTTATCGGGTATAAATATACAACATTCTACAAAACTATACCTTATCGGGTATAAAATAATATCTACAGGAGTGATTTATACCTTTTCGGGTATAGTTTTAAATAAATCAATAAGAAGTTGATTTATTTTAAAGGCTGTTAGATCTGAAAAAAGACGTTGACAGATTGGTTTTTGTATTTTTATTGAAATTGTTAAGTGTCCCATGCCAGACGGGCTGTTCTTTTATTCATTCGTAAATTTTACGGGTATTCTATGAGCTCGAAAAGCTTAGTTATCAGTAACTCAAAAGAAACAAAAAATCAAGGCTGCGGCGCTCTGTGCCTCATTACGTTTTAAAATCTGTAAAAAATAATGCTCTTATCTGGAATGAAAGCATCAAGATGTTAAAATCTCTTCCTGCTACAGGTCTGCTTCATCAGCGATCTCCTCTAAATCATCTTCTAACAGCGCTTTTCCTTTTCTCATGTATTCATTAAATGCATCCCAATTATAGGTGTCTTTTTCGTTTCTGTTGATGTGTTTCGCCACATCAAAAAGATAATCCAAACCACATTCTTTAAAAAGGGTAAAAATTCCTTGTTCAGGATTCATTTCGCTGGAAGCAAACACTTCCAGTTTGGCAATGTTCCAATAAGTAATTTCCTCTTTGCTTAAGCCTGATAATTTTTCCAGCTTATCACCTTCGGGAGTACCACGCTGTGTCACAAAAAGAAAAGTGCTGATAACAAGCTTGTCACCCACCGGCCCGGCAATAAAATACCCCAACTTAAAATCTTTGTAACAAATCGGAAACAATACATTTCTACGATAAATAAAAGGCTCTTTATTCCTCATACTAATACCGATGTAACTTTGTGCAGCATCCTCTCCAATGGGTGCAGTCCGGCTTAGATATCTTATCAGTGCATGATTTTGAATGCAGACAGGAAGTTCTTCCTCATCTCCTTTGTATAAGCCGGATAACTTCGCAGCCGAAATGCTGATCCATTGAGGTTCATCATTTACACTTTGGCAGCCTATCTGATAAACAATTCTTTTGATCCCATTTATTTTCACTTTACTAACCCGCGGTTCAACGCTACATATCTTTAGAGTATGATACAAGCCATGCACATCATCTTTTCTGTATTCATATGAAGTTTTGAAAGTGTGCATGGTTGTCGTAAATGGATTTGAAACAATAAGTATCCTGTTGTAATTCCAATACAAATCCGATATTGGGTTTTCAATTTTAGCAAAATGCCTAAATAATACATGCAAAGACTTTTTGATTTCAGCAGCTCTTGTTTCAGGAACATAGGAGTGCCATGCTATGAACCGCTCAACGGCCACCATAGCAATCACCGAAACCGGATTTTGTCCTTCTATCAAAACGGATTTTTCCTGCTGGCAAAACAGCTGACAGAAATGCTTGTAGTATTTCATTTTCTCTCTACTGATCTTATGCCCTGCCATCAATTTCGGCTCCATAAAATGCATGCGAAGCCTGTAAATTTCTTTTATCTCCTGCTGACTTAGTATGCCTAAAGCATCGGCACAACCAAGTAATTGGCACACTTGTTTTATCCGATTAAAATTGACATTTATGGCCACACTTTCGTTGTACTTTACAGCGGGTGTTTTCCTTTTTCCTTTCCTACTCATCAAGCCCCTCCTCAACCAATTCTTCAAGCATTTCATCTTCTGCTCCCTCATCAAATAGTTCTGTTTTCCCCTGATTGATGTATGCGTTTAAAGCTTCCCAATTGTAATTTCTCTGCTCCTTTTCACAGCCTATTGATTGTACAGTAAATAAATGACTTATTCCTGCATCCTCAAATGCTTTCCTCATTTCATGATTAGTCTCCAAATTTGAACCGAAGAAATTTTCAAGGCTGCCAATTTTCCAGTACGATATTTCTTCTTTACTCAAACCCAATACTTTTTCCAGCTTATCACCTTCGGGCGTATAATGATGAGTCAAAAATAAAAATGTCTTAATGATCAATCTATCTTTATTAATTACGCCTAAGAAATAACCACATTTTAGATTTATATGAAAATACGGAATCAAGATATTTCCCTTGTAGATTTCAATCTTAAGAGAAGTTTGTAAAGTATAACTAAGCTGATGGATAATATCCATACCAGATAGTGGTTTTAATCGCTCCAACAACCGATTATAGGCGTGATTTTGAATACACAGCGGCAATTCCTTTTTATCACCACGGTATACTCCCTGAAGGCTTTTTACAGGTACAGACACCCAATTCATAGTAAAGCCATAATCCAAATACCCTAACTGAAATACTTTCCTGAGTTTACCATTTTCGATATAATTACCCGAACGGCACGGAACAGCCTCTAAAGTTGAAAAATAATGCATCCCGAGTGTTGGATATTCCTTCACCTTAAAATCAAACTTCAGATTGTATAAGGTATCGTTAAAAATGTTGGTCCCATTGGCAGTAATCGTATAATGAAAAATAATTGTCTTAATCGCGTCCTGCAAAGTCCCCAATTTTAACCGCATAGGAGTAAAGGCAATCTGCAATTGATTTTTTCTTTCACCTGTCAAGTTGTCAAACGAAGTTAAAAATTGCAATCCTGCAAGAATTTCAAAATTGGTGAGTTCTACTTCCCTATCCGGCTGCAGTTTGTAAATACTGTCAGCATAAAAATCCTGCACATACTTCGTAAAAAATTCTAATGCATCTTTTGAAACAGCCTTTTTGTTCTTAAACTTAATAGATCCTATATAAACTCTATGTCCGAAGGCATTACTTTTTTCATCTTTTGAAAGAAGTTTAAATGCAGTTTCACAATCGGTCTGGTAACATATACGTTCTAAAATTTTTAAATATTTTTTTTTTAGTACAGGATTGTTATGAGGACTGTTATCCCGTTTTCTTACTTGCGAAGTATTTGTTTTCTTTCTCTTTTTGGACATCGAACATCTGATTTAAAATGCAGGTGTTAAATTAACAATATACCCGCAAATAAAAATAAAAACCTCTTATTTTATATAACAATTTTATTATTATTTGTCAGGTGTTATTTAAATGCTGTCCGATCTTAGCCCCTGACAGGTTCGATTTAAAGGATTGAAAACCCTTTACCCGCAAATTACACATCTACGAAAGCAGGGAGAAAACCCTGATGAATTCTTTGCCGAAACCCGGGGGACAGAACGCCATATTTCCTCTTTTCATAAACTTGGCACATTTGACACATCGAAATTATTATAAATTTACTTAACTTTCTAAACTTACAACGAGCAAATTACACAAATCACTGCAAAACAACACACTAACACAACAACAGAACAAAACAGTAGAATAAATTTATACTATGAGATTTGAATTGACATTGAACCGTACCACAAAGCAACGCATGTTGCCTATGGATTACCAGTATTACATTAGTGCCTGGATTTACAAGGTGCTTAAACAAGCCGATAAAGACTTTGCCTCTTTTTTGCACGAGAAAGGCTACGGCCAAAGTGAAACAAAACTTTACAAACTTTTTTGTTTCTCACAAATGAATTTTGGAAAACCAAAACTATGGAAAGAGAAAAAACTTTTCGAAATATCAGCTCATGAAATCAAGCTGCAAATTTCATTTGATGTAAACGAAGCGGCCTCCACTTTTATAAAAGGCTTGTTTATGCAACAGGAATTTTATCTGGGTGATAAATTTAATGGAATCGATTTTAAAGTTGCTAATGCTGCAGTTTTGCCCGAACCCGAGTTCACTGAAAATATGCACTACCATTTACAAACGCCATGGGTGGTAAGCTGCCAAACTGAAAATAATAAATACCCTCAATACCTTTCGCCTAAGGATGAAAGTTTTGAAACTTTTGCAGTAAAACACCTGATTGAGAAATACAATAATACAAGGAATCAGGAATCCGTTTCTTCAAAACAAATAACATTAAAGCAAACAAGCGGTTTTAAACGTGCCGGTTTTGTAATGAAACCAGATACCAAAGAACAGTCGAGGATAGTAGGGAATTTGTTTGAGTTTAAACTAACAGCACCTGTTGCTGTGCAAAAAATGATTTGGAATGCCGGATGCAGCGAGAAAAGTTCGAGTGGTTTTGGTTGGCTTGAGAAAATTGAAAGAAATTGCGAAAGGTGATTGAGGAAATGAGTTTACGAAACACCTGCCTGCAGCAAAGAAATAAGCGCTTACAGTGAAACGGAAAGCATTTACAGACAAGAAACAGGTGCTGACAAGAAAGAAACATGTACTTACACGAAAGAAATGGATGCTTACAATAAGGAAATAGGCAAATGCAACAAAGAAATGCCTGTACGCAACTACGAATTAACTCCTCTCTTTATGGAATTTTCCATCCGTGGGGACAAATAAATAATTTTAAATTATACAGTATTATGAATCAACGACAAATGAACAGCAAGCACATGTTAGATGTCTCGCTATCCTATCTCAACGCAAATTCTGCTGTTTGGCAAAGCATTGCCAAAATCGGCGAAGTAAAAAACCAACTTGATGCCATTAGTCTGGCCGTAGACAATGCTGCCGACGAGCAGGAACAATCGCAGGTGGCGATTGGGAAAATTAAACTGACACTTAAACACACAATCTGTGAAAAGGCCGATATTTTAAACGACATTGTTGAAGTGTTTGCCCTGATGAACGATAACCAGATACTGGCTGACAAAATGAGCGATAGTGCTACCGACTTGTTTAAAATGAAAAACGAAGACAGCTTGCGCCGTGTGAAACAAATTATTACTGCGGCCAGCGAAAACCAAGAGGTACTAATTGCCGGTTACGGACTTACTGCCGAACAAATTACCGATCTGCAAGCCGACTGCGACCACTTTCTGGAACTGAACGGACAACCGCGCGAATACCAAATTAAATCGGGCATGGCTACAAAAAGCCTCGAAGAACTTTTTAACGAAACAAAAAACCTGCTCGATAATCAGCTCGATAACCTGATGAAAATTTTTAAACGCCGCAACTCTTCCTTCTACAACGGTTACCTAAAAGCCCGTATGGTGGTGGATTATTAGGCTGAAAAATAAATTAAATGATAAACCTTCAAGGTTTTTAAAACCTTGAAGGTTTGGAAAAAAAATAAACAGATGAGAATACACATCACAACTACACCTTCAAAACAAACTATTGATTTTAATCATTTGCATCTATTAACAGGTACAATCCACAAATGGTTTGGAAAAAACGAATTTCACGATTCCATTTCACTTTACTCATTCTCTAATTTAACGGGAGCTAAAGCTTCAAAAAAAGGATTAGACTTCCCGAACGGAGCCAGTTTCTTTATCAGTTGCTGGAATAATGAACTAGCCAGACTGCTAGTAATAGGAATCCAAAATAATCCAGAAATGTTTTTTGGCATGAAAGCAAGTGAAATTATCTTGCAGGAGAATCCGGAATTTTCAACAAAATCAGATTTTCAGATTGGAAGTCCAATTTATATTCAGCGCAATCTGGAAAATGGCAGAAAAAAATTCTACTATTTCGATGATAAAGAATCTCCAGACCTTCTTGCAGAAACACTTACCGCAAAAATGATAAATGCTGGTTTAGCTGAAGACAAAACATTAAGAATAACTTTCGATCAAAACTACCACAGAAAAAGCACTAAAAAAATCGATTACAAAAAAGGCAGTCAAATCATAAAAATTCGTGCCAGTTGGTGCCCGATAATTATTCAAGGCAAGCCCGAAACCAAAGAATTTGCTTGGAATGTAGGTATTGGCAATAGCACAGGAATTGGATTTGGGGCAATTAAATAAAACAAGCATGATATACATTGTAAAATACACAGGTCCATTTGGTTTTATTAAACCATGGACAGCAGTAAGAGATAGCGAAACTTACTCTCAACAATTTCTTACGCCTTCGATTGTTGCAGGAATAGAACGTAAATTATTTCCTGAATTATTGAAAGATGATGATGGGGAGATTAAAAAAATAACAGGGCATAGATTAAGCTACAAACAAATTTCGCAACAACAAGAGCAAACACAGCCGCGAGGATGGAACGAGAAAGGAAGAGGAACAAATAAGGAGTACTATAGACCTTATGCTATTCTTGTTCGTGGCGTGATGCTTGAACCAACGCTATTTCTTGCTTTTAAGAATTTTGCAGATGCCGAAATAGCTAGCAGACAACACATCTGCTTATGTAGAAACGAAGATATTCTATATCCAACAGAAGAGATTATTAAGGTTTCAAAAGAGGAATTTGATACCGATGAAGAATTATTTGCAGGTTTTGAACTGGTTTTTGAAAAAGACGATAAATCGTTTTTGGTTGGATACAATAGGTTTAAAGAGAGTGAACCGATGTATGGCAGCCTTAAAGTGGTTGGCACACCTGTGAAAAGCAATTATTAAACGGCAAAAATAACGCAAAATGAGTCAATCCTTATCTCAAATATATGTTCATATTGTTTTTCATATTAAAAACACATCTGTAGATATTAGGCAATGCGACAAGGAACATTTGTATGCTTATATGGGCTCTGTTATTAATAGTAATCAATCGATTCCCATATTAATTAATGGACCCGAAAATCATGTTCATATTTTGTGTGTATTGTCAAAAAACATTGCAGTAGCTAAGCTTGTTGAGAACATTAAAAGACACAGCAGCAGATGGATAAAGACGTTAGACGATTACTATTTAGACTTTGCTTGGCAGGGTGGTTATGGGGCTTTTTCGGTTAGTTCTTCTGTCCACGATCGCACTGTAAAATATATTGCCAATCAGGAGGAGCATCATAAAACACAAACATTTAAAGATGAGCACATACGGTTCTTAAAAATGTATAATGTTGAATATGATGAGCGATATTTATGGAACGATTAATCTGCCCTTTCAGGGCGTTGCCATGGGTTGTATTTATCCTATTCCCAAGGCGTTGCCTTGGGCTGAATTAAAGAAGGCTTTCAGCCTTAATGTATGCCTGAAAGGCATAATAAATTCAGCCTAGGGTTTATCCCTAGGTATTAATGATAATAAAAGTACCGCCTGAAAGGCGCAATTAATTAAACCCAAGGTTTATCCTTGGGAATTGATAAAAACAAAAACATTGCCTGAAAGGCATAATAAATTCAACCTAGGGTTTATCCCTAGGAAAACAAAAATACAATGAAACAAATCTGCACACATATTAAGGCAAAAGGATTACCCGAACAGACAACTCTGTACGAGCATCTGTATTTGGTAGCAATAGTAGCCGAAAAAATTGCACCTCATTTTAATCTAAATCCACAAATTGCCAGGTTAGGTGCAATATTACACGATATTGGAAAAGCAAGTACAATTTTTCAAACACGATTAACAAGTAACAAAAAACCAGATACACCTTTCCGACACGAGATTGCCTCTTGCTTTTTTATCTCTCTTTTTAATGAGAATATACATCCGCAATTAATAGAGATGGTTATTGCTCACCATAAATCGGTTATTAATGATGCCAGAGATAAGGGCTTACTAGATTTAGAAGAACAGCAATCAAATCCTTTTGGATTACATATAAAAGAGTGGGAGAAATGGAAAGACGACGCATTAACTATTCTACAATCGTTTGGTGTTGAAACACGAGACATAACCATTAAAGAGGCAGAGGATAATTATTCAAAAGTTGTTGAATACTGCGAAGATAAAGTAAAAGAACAGGGTTATTCGGAGTGGCGTGGATTACTTATGGCAGCCGACCATTTTGCATCTGCATTATCGGGTAAAACAGATGAATACCTAGGCAGACTATTTAATAAACCAAATCTCGATTTCTTTAAACGTACTAGCAAGCTATATCCATTATCTCTAATAAGCGCCGATTCCAATAACACACACACAATGGTTGTTGCATGCACAGGAGCAGGAAAAACCGACTATCTTTTTAGACGCTGCAAGGGCAGAGTATTCTACACGCTTCCTTTTCAGGCATCAATTAATGCCATGTACAAAAGGGTAAAGAACGATTTATTGAAGGACAATCCCGATTTAGACATCCGTCTGTTGCACTCGGCTTCGTCAATAGTTTTAAATGGTAAATCGCACGAAGAGAAAATAATTCAAGGTCATGTTGGAGCATCAATTAAAGTGCTTACACCACATCAAATTGCAGCCATAGCTTTTGGAACAAACGGCTACGAGGCAATGCTTATGGACATAAAGGGCTGCGATGTAATTCTGGACGAAATACACTCATACACCAATGTAACAAGAGCCATTGTTCTGAAAATAGTAGAAATTCTGCATCACTTAAACTGCAATATTCACATTGGAACAGCCACAATGCCATCGGTTTTGTATCATAAAATAATTGGCATACTTGGTAAAGAAAATGTACTGGAAGTTAAGCTGGAAGATAAAGAGCTCGATAAATTTAACAGACATACAACCCATAAAATTAGCGATTGGAATAGTGCACAAGATCTGATTTCGGAAGCAATTATTGATAACAAAAAAGTTTTAGTGGTTTGCAACCGAGTTCGAAACGCACAAGACCAGTACAAAATATTATCAGAAAAATATCCCGATACGCCGATACTATTACTTCACAGTCGTTTTAAACGTGGCGACAGAGATCTTAAAGAGCGTCAGCTTATAGGACTAGACGAAAATAGTAATTCAACTCATATGTTTAACACTTCAGACAAAGCCTGTATTGTGGTATCAACACAGGTGGTTGAGGTGAGTATCGACATTAGTTTTGATATAATGGTTACCGAAGCTGCTCCTCTTGATGGAATGATTCAACGTTTTGGACGTGTTAACCGAAAGCGAGATGACGACACCATTGGCAAGTACAAACCTGTATATGTTATTGCTCCGCCAGACGATAAAAAAGAGGCTTTGCCATACGATGTTGATGTATTAAAACGCAGTTACAATGTATTACCAAATGCCGATGTTTTAACCGAAGTTAGTTTACAACAAAAAATTGACGCTGTTTTCCCAGATATCGATTTTACTGAAATTGAGAGTCACTCTGTTTTTAAAAACACTGGTAAGTGGAATATCGATAAGCTGACACATAACCGAAAAGCAATTCTTTTAGATCTGTTAGAGATTGATAGTGTAAGCTGCATTTGCGAAGCCGACGAACAAAATTATTTGCAGGAAAACTATGAGAAAAGGATACAAATGGAGATAAGCACACGCTTTTGGGTAGTAAAGGGATTACGACAGCTCGACTGTGGAAGCCGACCTTTTATAATACCCGATTCGGCATACACAGCCGAACTGGGTTTCGAAACCGAAAAAGCTAAAGCAGGCAGTTACAACCCCGAATATTCATTTTTATAGATAAAACTATTTAACTATGATAGCAGCAACAATTGGACGCACTTTCTTAAAGGCGTGGAACCAACGAGAAAAGAAAAACCTCACTGCCAAAGATTTTTTTGAGCAGGAGTATTTCCACTATTTCTTCAATCATCCTAAGTATATGCAATGGGTTACTAATTCACCCTTTGTGCAAGAGCTAAGTTCTGATCCAAAAGGGAATTATGGTGTTAGAACAAAATATAAAAAAGATGGGAAAACCATGGTGTTTGAAACTGATAATGACGCTTTACTTTTCTACCAAACAAATATAAAAAACAGGGAAGATTTCCTCTTTTGTTATGAAAATGACAAGAAAAAACTATCTAAAAAAGGGATTGAGTTTTTAAAAACTTTGAATAAAGAAGAAAGAAATAAAAAACTAACAGACTTTATTAATAAAGCTGAATTATCTAAAGAAAACAATGATTTTGATGGTTCAATTGTAATTGGATATCCAGCATCAGAATCGGACGAATTTCCAGTTTTTTCAGGTCAAGTATCAAATTTAAGCATAACTAACACTTTAGATGATATCTATTTATCTTGGATTGGCAGTGGTCTAGGAATAGGAGTTGAAGGAGCATATACAATATACTTTGATGAACCACATTTGCTTATTGATATTTACGAAGGATGGATAGTGTATAGAACAATAATAAATGATTTAAATATAAAACATCAAACTAAACAGATTGATACTTGGAATGGACAATGGTTAGCCTACAAATATGATAAATATTACAAAGGCGAAAATGATTTTGTAATTATTAATAATCATAAAAATAGAATATTCAAGATAGATGAAAAAACAGGGATCGTTAGTGTTGATACCATCCCTTGGTCAAAATTATTATTTAGCATATCAAGAAACTCAAGTAAAGATCAAATAATTGGGTTTGTTGGCACTTTTTCAAAAGATAATAAATCATTAGGTTTTTATCCATTTCACTTTAGTTCTGCCAATAAACTTATTGATTATTATAAAATTCTGTTTGGAGAAAATTTAGCCTTGCAAGATTCTAATCAATATGAATCTTTATTTGGATACAATGGTTTAAAATATGCTTGCGAGTTGGGGTCAATAGGATTACAAGCCTTAGAGCCAAAAGGCCTGCGCAAATACTTTGGTAACGATAGTAACTTAAAGTTGGCAAAGCCTAATCTATCGATAAAAAAGGACGAAAGCGACAATGATTATGCTATACGCAAAGAAAATGCAAACAATAAAGATTACGAGAATATAGTAACATTTAGAACATATAAAACTTGGTTAATAGCTATGATAACAAAAAACAAAGAAGAAAATCTTCATTATTCAGAAGATATAGCAAAAGCTTTTATTAAGTATAGAAGTGAGGCTAGAATAGAAAAAAAGTTTATTGAAGAAAAACTTTTAAGTGTAAAAAGTAAACGTCAGTTTTTACAAGAACTATCAACATTTATAACGATGGTACCAATTGAACTTGCAGATAAAATTAAAGAATTAAGAGACAAGGTATATTTAATGCCAGAAGATGAATTTGGGTATCTATTTGTCTTACTAAAATTTGATTATGCCTATCAAGAAAGATTAATAACAAACAATTAAAAAAAAATTATTATGAGCACAATTTATATTAGAACTCTTAAAAGAGCAGAACACACAGTTTTCTGTGTATCAGATGGACAAAAGTTTTATCGTGATTCACAATTCGATAATCGTATGGTGCCTTTTTCTAGTGGTCAACAGATTAAACGCTCTGTAATGGAATCTCTATCTATGGCTTTAAACGAAGTTCCATCTCCAATAACTTTTTATACAAATGTTAAGAAGAGTGCAAAAACAAAAAACTTAGAATTTGATGGTGAAGGTGTTGCTTTTGGAACTTGCGACCCAACAAACTCCGACCAATTACTTGGAGGTTGGATGAAAGCTCTAAAGGGCGGTGATTCAAAAGTCATAAAAAGAAGAAGCCCGCTATCAATTTCAGCAATGCGAGGCCTTCATCCACTTCTTGCAGGTATAGAAGTCGAAACAGGAACATTTGATAGAAAAGATAGAGGTAATAACATTGTAGTTGTTAAAGATGAATCTGGTCGTGTATTAACAGAAGATGAATTAGTGGAATTTCTTGATAACAGAGAATCTCAGGTAAGTCTTACAAGTAAGTATTTAAAACCTCAACGACGCGCCACAGGTCTATTTGTGCAAGATATGGCAATAGATATGCGTCGCCTGTTTTGTGTGTCGCTAAATAAATTGGAGCCAGAAATTACTGAAGAGACCGAGGCTAAACTTCGTGAAGAAGGTTGGAAAGAGACCCAAACAGTTTTTGGCACTTGTTTAGTTGCTCCAAAACCTGTACGCGAAAAATTAATTCCTGCACTTGCTCACGCCATTGTAAACTGGACAATTACAAGTAATCAGGCTCGTACATTCTCGTTAATGGAGACATTGGCAATATCTGTTTCGGACAATGCAAACCGAATTGCAGGTAGCATTCGTGCCAAACTAAAAGAGGAGTACGAAAACCGCGCCGAACCTATTATCGAAGAGGATATGAAGGGTGTCGAAACATTTGTATCTCTAGCAGCATCGGGGTATATCCGCACTAAAAAAGAGTCGGTTGATGCTATGGACAACGCTCAACAAGCCCTCATCAATCAAATGATGGCTTTCGATTACGAAAATCAACTGAACTAACAGGTTAAACCCTCAAGGTTTTAAAAATCTTGAGGGTTTAGAATTAAAAACAACAATAACATTATGGCTCATTCTCCCATGCCTTTGCTTACTCAGCAATACTATCACATCTATAATCGTGGTATTAATGCATGCCCTATATTCACAGAGCATTCAAATTATGAGCATTTTTTAAGACTTTACGATAAGTACATTTCACCAATCGCAGAAACCTATGCATGGGTATTGCTTGGCAATCATTTTCATTTGTTAGTTCGGATAAAAAAGCAGGATGAAATTATATCCAACCTCGAAGGTCTTGAAAACCTTCGAGGTTTAAATATCGAAAAACGTATTAATCAACAATTCTCTAACCTATTTAATGCTTATTCCAAAGCTTTTAACAAGAGGAATCAACGTACAGGCAGCTTATTTGAGCATCCCTTTAAAAGGAAGTTGATTGACTCAAAAGAATATCTCAGAAGCGTAATCATCTATATTCACAATAACCCGGTACATCATGGATTTTGCGAAAGTCCCATCGAATATGCCTGGTCATCCTATCTCACCTGTTTATCTGATAGAGACACATCCTTAATGAGAGAGCAAGTAAGAAGTTGGTTTGATGACTTGCATCACTTTAAACAGTATCATTTAGAAAACAAGCAAGTAATTAATCTAACAAATTGGTTCGAAAACTAAGCCTTATGCACATTACCGGAACCCACTTCAATTACTACATGGTTTGCCATCGCAAACTGTGGTTGTTTGCGAACAATATTCAAATGGAACATTCATCAGATTTGGTTTACGAAGGCAAACTGATACACGAAAGCAGTTATCAGCAACGTAGCTCGAAATATGAAGAAATTGCTATTGACGGAATCAAAATTGATTATTACGATGCTAAGAATAAGGTGGTTCACGAAATTAAAAAGTCGAGTAAATTACTGGAATCTCATGCATGGCAGGTAAAGTACTACATCTATGTATTGGAATTAAATGGAATTGAAGGCGTAACGGGTCTACTGGAATATCCGAAAGAACACAAAACAGAGGAGGTATTTTTGAGTATCCCCGATAAGGAGAGAATTGTTGAATTACTTGAGGAAATTGATAAAATTATACACTCCGATATATGCCCTAAAGCCATAAATCAGCCCAAATGTAAAAAATGCTCTTACTACGATTTTTGTTATAGTTCTGAGAAAGAGAACTAATATCGGTATCACTTGAATTTTAATCGTTGGAAATGAAGAAAACATACTACCTATTTAACCCAGGGCGTTTATCGCGAAAGGATAACACGCTAAAATTTACACCCGTTGACGAAGAGGGGAATGATTTAAAACCTCGCTATTTGCCAGTTGAACAAGTTGACCAATTGTATGTATTGGGATCGTTGGATGCCAATTCGGCGCTTTATAACTTTTTAGGAAAAAATGATATTGCTGTGCATTTTTACGATTACTATGAAAACTACACCGGATCGTTTGCTCCGAAGTGTAAATTGCTTTCGGGAAAAATGCTGATAGCCCAAACTAAGGCCTATTTAAAAAAATCAAAACGCGTTGTTGTTGCCCAGTCTTTTATCGAAGGAGCATCATTTAATATGCTAAAAAACCTGAGGTATTACGATAACCGAGGTAAAGATTTGATGCCTGTAATTGATAGTATTGAGCTTCTTCGGAAAAAAATTGGTGAGACAAAAGAAATTGATGAATTAATGGGTGTTGAAGGAAATATCCGGAAAAATTATTACGATGCTTTCAATTTAATTATTAATGATCATGAGATGGGAATACGCACCAAGCGCCCTCCTTTAAACATTGTAAACTCTTTGATCTCATTTGGCAATATGATGTGTTACTCGGAGTGTTTGCGTGCCATTCAAAAAACACAATTGGAACCTACTATAAGTTTTCTGCACGAACCCGGAGAACGACGATTTAGTCTGGCTTTGGATTTGGCTGAAGTATTTAAACCTTTTTTAGTTGACAGGGTTATTTTTAAGGTTTTAAACAAAAAGGAAATACAGGAAAGTGATTTCGAAGAAAAACTGAACCGAATTGTTTTAAAAGAGAAAGGAAAGAAAAAATTTATACAGGCTTTTGAAAAACGATTGGAAGAAACCATTAAACACCGAAGTTTAAATAGAAGTGTGAGTTACAAGCATCTGATAAAACTGGAATGTTATAAATTGCAAAAACATTTGTTGGACATAGAAGAATATAAACCATTTAAAATTTACTGGTAATGTATGTAATTTTGGTTTACGATATGGGCGAAAAACGTGTAGGCAAAATGTTGAAATTGTGCCGGCAGTACTTAAATTGGATTCAGAATTCAGTTTTCGAAGGCGAAATAACAGAGGTGAAATTAAAAGAACTAATTTTAAAAGCTGAATTTATTATGAATGAAGAAGAACGCGATAGTTTAATTCTGTTTAAAAGCAGAGAACAAAAATGGTTGGAAAAAGAAGTAATTGGACATGAAAAAAATGATTTGGATCAATTCTTATAGTTGTCGATAAGTCATTACAGATCGTCCCTCTCCCCTTTTTTAAAATGTGACTTCGACCTTAAGGTTCTTTGACATATCGAAAAAACTAATGTTTCGGCAATGTTGTCGAAACCCCATATATTTTATACTTTTGCACATCGACAACTAAAGCTTGTTGTTTTTGCCACATCTTAGAATCTTAATTTATTGATTTTCAGATGTTTTTTTTGAGTCGTCAATCGACTCTCAATCGAACCATACTGGAATTGAAATAACAGAAGCCCAATGGCAATTAGCCAACGCGAAAACTCTCAATCGAACCATACTGGAATTGAAATTATAGAATAAGTGTTGAATCTAAAGATTACATGCCTCTCTCAATCGAACCATACTGGAATTGAAATAAGAATCTTATTCACGGGATCTTTTGTTCCAATATCTCTCAATCGAACCATACTGGAATTGAAATTTTTCTCAAAAAAATATATAATGCTACTAGTGACAATCTCTCAATCGAACCATACTGGAATTGAAATAATCATAGAATAATTATAAGGTATATTTGGCAATGCTCTCAATCGAACCATACTGGAATTGAAATTACCTTGCATTCTCCATCTGTTTTATAGCCATCTGCTCTCAATCGAACCATACTGGAATTGAAATGGGTCCGGAGGTAAGGGTAATTCTAGTATTGCCGGACTCTCAATCGAACCATACTGGAATTGAAATAGAAATAATAATCATTGGGTTGATCGGCTGTAATTCTCTCAATCGAACCATACTGGAATTGAAATTTGTCAAGTCAACTACTAAATCGTTTTCATTACTAACTCTCAATCGAACCATACTGGAATTGAAATGAAAAAACACTTTAAAAAATAGATTGCTTCAAGATCTCTCAATCGAACCATACTGGAATTGAAATCTAATAATGTTGTAACATAACCTCTACCTTTATCTAACTCTCAATCGAACCATACTGGAATTGAAATAAGTTTCTGCTTAATGATTCGAATTTGCAGAAGTAGCCTCTCAATCGAACCATACTGGAATTGAAATGTGCATGATAGTGCTGAATGTTGCGACTTTGCGGAATCTCTCAATCGAACCATACTGGAATTGAAATATCATAAAGGCGTCTTTGCCGGCATCAGTGATATTCTCTCAATCGAACCATACTGGAATTGAAATTGTTCAGTGCCGGAATGTACAGTTTCTTCGTGCTTGCTCTCAATCGAACCATACTGGAATTGAAATACGGGATACTAACACACGCCCAAGTTATAAATGAAACTCTCAATCGAACCATACTGGAATTGAAATTCGGCAATTCCATTCCCTGAAGCAGGCAAACCAATACTCTCAATCGAACCATACTGGAATTGAAATCAGTATGCGATAGCATGTCTTCGGATTACCATCCGTCTCTCAATCGAACCATACTGGAATTGAAATTGCGAAGAATGGATGCAATTATCGCACACATTCTTACTCTCAATCGAACCATACTGGAATTGAAATCACTCTATGATATAAGCAACTCCTTTTTTCGCTCCGCTCTCAATCGAACCATACTGGAATTGAAATATATTCAGAATCGCCCGATTCTGCATCTATTACTTCTCTCAATCGAACCATACTGGAATTGAAATTTTGCTACAGAAACGGTGCCCTTAAAATCACTAAAGACTCTCAATCGAACCATACTGGAATTGAAATTGGGGTAAATTGCATTCTATTAATGTGAATTTTGCTCTCTCAATCGAACCATACTGGAATTGAAATAAGAGGAGCAATTGTCGGTTGAAGAGCAAAAAATACTCTCAATCGAACCATACTGGAATTGAAATGTATAAGGATCCATCAAAGCCATGGATGGTATTTCTCTCTCAATCGAACCATACTGGAATTGAAATTTAGCAAATGGAGGAAAGATGATCGGTGGGATGACCCTCTCAATCGAACCATACTGGAATTGAAATCTGGAAAATGTAAAATCCGAACACATTCGCGTACAACCTCTCAATCGAACCATACTGGAATTGAAATTTTGCACAACAATTTCAACAAAATCACTTGAACGGCTCTCAATCGAACCATACTGGAATTGAAATTTGCATCATAATCAAGAATATAACTCATGTAATTGCTCTCTCAATCGAACCATACTGGAATTGAAATAGTGGTCAGAGTTCGAAAGCTATTCTTTGTTTCTAGCTCTCAATCGAACCATACCGGAATTGAAATTCGAAATAATAGGAATGCTATTGGCTAATTTTGAGACTCTCAATCGAACCATACTGGAATTGAAATTAGGTAAAAAATGCCGTTTCAATTTCTTCATCTGGTCTCTCAATCGAACCATACTGGAATTGAAATTACTTTTAGACACATGCACCTGTCCTAACTGTGGAACTCTCAATCGAACCATACTGGAATTGAAATAATAATTTGTAAGTTTTTCCCATTTTCACTAACCCTCTCTCAATCGAACCATACTGGAATTGAAATCATTAAACGAAGAAAATGAAATACTATTCACTGGAAACTCTCAATCGAACCATACTGGAATTGAAATGTAGTAAAAATCTCTATATATAGCATTTTAGGTTCCTCTCAATCGAACCATACTGGAATTGAAATATGAAAAAAGTTGAACGAAGTTGAACTTCAGTAAGACTCTCAATCGAACCATACTGGAATTGAAATACAAATAGTTTGCAGCAAGTTACAGAAGTCGGAGGAACTCTCAATCGAACCATACTGGAATTGAAATTGATCCAAATTCTAATGTAAGCAAGTATTTTTTTTTCCTCTCAATCGAACCATACTGGAATTGAAATTATGTGGGAACTTAGTGTTCTTGTCTGCATGCGAACTCTCAATCGAACCATACTGGAATTGAAATTTTATAAAAATTCTCATTATGCGTAATATAAAATTGCTCTCAATCGAACCATACTGGAATTGAAATATTATACAGATACTGCTTGTACCGGTCTATTGTTTCTCTCTCAATCGAACCATACTGGAATTGAAATACACATCATTCAAAGATAAGGTATTCGTCCTTATTCTCTCAATCGAACCATACTGGAATTGAAATTGCTGAAATTGGTTTTCTTCCTCTTTCATTCAAAGGCTCTCAATCGAACCATACTGGAATTGAAATCGCTCTTGGATCGCGTGCAGAAATTTCAAATCGTGCTCTCAATCGAACCATACTGGAATTGAAATCCGATTTTCAGACAACATCCCTAAATCGATAACAACACCTCTCAATCGAACCATACTGGAATTGAAATACTGTTGTAAGGGTGATTAGGATGTTTGGGTGAGAACTCTCAATCGAACCATACTGGAATTGAAATACTGTTGTAAGGGTGATTAGGATGTTTGGGTGAGAACTCTCAATCGAACCATACTGGAATTGAAATTAAGAAACTGAGTAGAAGTACCCCCATCCGCAATACTCTCAATCGAACCATACTGGAATTGAAATGCTTTCCACATCAACACCCAATTGTTTTGCCTGTACTCTCAATCGAACCATACTGGAATTGAAATAAAATAAGTTCACTCGAAAGAGAAAATGTATATGTTCTCTCAATCGAACCATACTGGAATTGAAATAAAGTAACGAATGCGTTGCTGGTTGGTTCGATTTAAACTCTCAATCGAACCATACTGGAATTGAAATTAAATAAAACACCATTTAAAACAGACCCCACATGAGACTCTCAATCGAACCATACTGGAATTGAAATAATAAGCGAACAAATAAATAACATCCCTTGCCCCGTCTCTCAATCGAACCATACTGGAATTGAAATCCATCCACGGGGGAATCCTCACGGGTCGCTACGGTTCTCTCAATCGAACCATACTGGAATTGAAATTATCGAGAAATCCAAGTGGCGCTACTCCCATAAGGGCTCTCAATCGAACCATACTGGAATTGAAATTAAGCCGAGCGATTGGCGTATACAGAGAATTGATAACCTCTCAATCGAACCATACTGGAATTGAAATATGTTAATTGGGTATTTAAAGAAGCCGATTTGGCTGCTCTCAATCGAACCATACTGGAATTGAAATTGAGAACGATGAATGCTGTACAATTTTGCGTTGTACTCTCAATCGAACCATACTGGAATTGAAATAAAAGTATTCGGTATTCTTCGTCGGCGGCTTCGTACTCTCAATCGAACCATACTGGAATTGAAATATATCATACGCAACAACTATAATAGGTAACGGGAAACTCTCAATCGAACCATACTGGAATTGAAATTCGCTCAAAGCGTCCAGTTTGGCATTAAACACCATCTCTCAATCGAACCATACTGGAATTGAAATATGGATCGGAGGTAATTTGAATGACTTCGTTTTTTCTCTCAATCGAACCATACTGGAATTGAAATGAGAGGCAGAAGGTGTGGAAAGGGCTTTTAATAGGCTCTCAATCGAACCATACTGGAATTGAAATGATAAAGACTTGCATATACTTAATGGCGTTACAGGACTCTCAATCGAACCATACTGGAATTGAAATAATTTTAGGATCTTCCCAATTGTCGTCTTTGTCGATCCTCTCAATCGAACCATACTGGAATTGAAATCTCCACATCAGCAGACCCCTTTATGTATTGCTCAATCTCTCAATCGAACCATACTGGAATTGAAATCTACTAAGAAGCTTCACTCTTAGGTTCAAATTGGCTCTCTCAATCGAACCATACTGGAATTGAAATTTATGTTACAAAAGGCACAAAAGAAACTGTTTTCCACTCTCAATCGAACCATACTGGAATTGAAATGGTTGTAATTAAATAAGTAAGTGATTTAATTGTCCACTCTCAATCGAACCATACTGGAATTGAAATGTTGTAGGATTTGGGAAAACGTACCCGATTTGTAAACTCTCAATCGAACCATACTGGAATTGAAATACGGATTACAGCACAGGATTTCAAAATCTTAGATATCTCTCAATCGAACCATACTGGAATTGAAATTCAGGAGGGATTTACTCATGTATTGAGAAAGCGGAGGCTCTCAATCGAACCATACTGGAATTGAAATAGAGCACCCAACAGGTTCACCGTTGGTAGATTTGCTCTCTCAATCGAACCATACTGGAATTGAAATGCGTAACCAGCTATGCGAATGCAAAAAGGAATACCAACTCTCAATCGAACCATACTGGAATTGAAATTTCCGTCGCTTAGTTTTGTATTAATAGCTCTTACCCTCTCAATCGAACCATACTGGAATTGAAATCAAGCTAGTGACCAGGGTTCGATTCCCACTGGGAATCTCTCAATCGAACCATACTGGAATTGAAATACGGCTGTTGGTGTATAAGCTGCAGTAATTGTTGCAACTCTCAATCGAACCATACTGGAATTGAAATGACAATTAGGCAAGGGCGGCACTTCACCTACTGGTGCTCTCAATCGAACCATACTGGAATTGAAATATATTCCGAATGCAGATGTAGACAGACAGTGGCATACTCTCAATCGAACCATACTGGAATTGAAATTTACTCCGGATGTAATGAGTAAGGTTCGCTCAGATTCTCTCAATCGAACCATACTGGAATTGAAATTTTTGACAAAATTCGATTGCCCTATCTTGTCAAGTACTCTCAATCGAACCATACTGGAATTGAAATGAATTATATTCTGTTGGTAAGCATATAATCGAGTATTCTCTCAATCGAACCATACTGGAATTGAAATTTGCTCCGGCTCTCGAATCAGGAGTAATTGTTAAAACTCTCAATCGAACCATACTGGAATTGAAATATAGGGTATAGTGAATTGTATAAACATATTGTCCTTCTCTCAATCGAACCATACTGGAATTGAAATACGGACTTAACGGCTTTCTTCAGCTTCTTTCTGAACTCTCAATCGAACCATACTGGAATTGAAATACGTAAATACCTTGTATGCTTTTAAATAAAATATCCTCTCAATCGAACCATACTGGAATTGAAATTAATGCAATCACAGATAATACATTTTTGGAAAATTCTCTCAATCGAACCATACTGGAATTGAAATATCATAATACAACCAAGCCCAACATACATTTGCCAGTCTCTCAATCGAACCATACTGGAATTGAAATAGGCTTTAACTTTTGACTTTGGGCGCGGCCCTTTACTCTCAATCGAACCATACTGGAATTGAAATACTTAAAGACAGCAAATACCTACGAAATCGAATTACCTCTCAATCGAACCATACTGGAATTGAAATAGATGTTATAAAATTGGGGATTCGAGATGTTACACTCTCTCAATCGAACCATACTGGAATTGAAATGCACCTATTGAATTATCAAAAACGGACTTGAAAGCACTCTCAATCGAACCATACTGGAATTGAAATACGCCAACGCCTCCGGGAGAGGATGATTTACCATTCTCTCAATCGAACCATACTGGAATTGAAATTCGGTTGTTCTGTGACTAAATACATAATAGTAATGCTCTCAATCGAACCATACTGGAATTGAAATGTTGTAGGACCTATTGTAAGCGGATTAGTGAATAAACTCTCAATCGAACCATACTGGAATTGAAATGTTAGTTTCAGTATCAGACATAACAATAGAAGCATTCTCTCAATCGAACCATACTGGAATTGAAATCTATAAAAACAAAACAAGCAAAAGCGGATAAGGCACTCTCAATCGAACCATACTGGAATTGAAATTGGATAATAATGCTCAGAAATCGGATCCAGCTCCAGCTCTCAATCGAACCATACTGGAATTGAAATATGAAGCGAGAACAGCCTTGGAATCGTATACAGATACTCTCAATCGAACCATACTGGAATTGAAATTCTTCTGTGAAGAAGTCGTTCCCGGTGATAAATTTCTCTCAATCGAACCATACTGGAATTGAAATTAATAAGAGTAATGAACAGACTCATAGATAATAGACTCTCAATCGAACCATACTGGAATTGAAATTCGGGATCGAAGAAGATAGCTTGAGAAGAAGAATCTCTCTCAATCGAACCATACTGGAATTGAAATACGACACCAATATGAGAAGTAACACCTGAATCCTTACTCTCAATCGAACCATACTGGAATTGAAATATATCACCACGGTTCTTCAGCATTATTTTCTTTTGCTCTCAATCGAACCATACTGGAATTGAAATATAACCTAAGTTGTTGGTTAACAAGAGTTTCAAGACTCTCAATCGAACCATACTGGAATTGAAATGCTGAAGCACCAGCCGATATACCTGCCATAGCCAATCTCTCAATCGAACCATACTGGAATTGAAATATGTAAAGGAAACGGTGTTTCTTTTCCGGATCCATACTCTCAATCGAACCATACTGGAATTGAAATAACGAATAGCCTTTTAACTTCAGTTTTTTATATCTGCTCTCAATCGAACCATACTGGAATTGAAATCAGATTTTTGCAGTTAGAATAAAATGTTCTGTTTGCTCTCAATCGAACCATACTGGAATTGAAATCTAGTAGAGGTGTTGGCTAGTATACTTTTATTCACACTCTCAATCGAACCATACTGGAATTGAAATACCGGAACATCCAGCACAAAGCTAGTGAATGTTTTCTCTCAATCGAACCATACTGGAATTGAAATTCAGAAACATAAAGAATTCCGGATGAATTTACATAACTCTCAATCGAACCATACTGGAATTGAAATACCTGAGTTCTCAGAAGTATCTCTCAATGTCTCATTCTCTCAATCGAACCATACTGGAATTGAAATTCAATCGGCAAATAAAGAATCTAGAATTATATCAAACCTCTCAATCGAACCATACTGGAATTGAAATGTTATTGGCTCAATCGTATCTGCCGGCTGTGCAATTCTCTCAATCGAACCATACTGGAATTGAAATTTGGAAACCATCTCATTGAATTGCTTCACAGAATAGCTCTCAATCGAACCATACTGGAATTGAAATAAAGAAGCCAAAAGATTTATTGAAAAAGTTGAGGAAGCTCTCAATCGAACCATACTGGAATTGAAATATGGCAACACTTTCATCAACCGTTAGGTTAATTGTTCTCTCAATCGAACCATACTGGAATTGAAATTCAGGAGGGGTGTTTTCAGGATCTTCAAACACTTTCCTCTCAATCGAACCATACTGGAATTGAAATTCATTAGGATAACCACCACTTAAAACAAATTCATTTGCTCTCAATCGAACCATACTGGAATTGAAATGAACACTGCGCAGATGACTCATACGTTTTAATAGCCTCTCTCAATCGAACCATACTGGAATTGAAATCTGTTTAAGCAAGTCTCGATCAAGCACATGTAAATCTCTCAATCGAACCATACTGGAATTGAAATATTGGAATTTAAGTGAAGCAGGTGGAACCACTAAACACTCTCAATCGAACCATACTGGAATTGAAAATGCAGGGGCTTATCAATTTGTCGCATCTAATCTCTATCTTCGCAGACCTGATTTTGTTTGCAATACCCGAAATTCCGGATGGCATTTTACCAAAGTATTCTAATTTTAATTAACGGCATAACCTGATGGGTATATATACGTAACGGCGCTTGTTCCTATTCGAAACAGGAACATCAATTCAATAAATGGTAAAAAGCACAAAGCTTATTATCAATTACAAATCATTACATTAAGGCAGATTAGCACATGGATTTCGAAGGAAGAAAATATCAAATTAAAAGATATGATTTATCAGAAGATAAATCGTTAAAGGCCTGGAGTGCTGCAGACGAATATCTTTTACAGGCGTTTGCTGATTTGGAAAAAAAACCGAATCAGTTAGGCATTTATGGTGACCGGTTTGGTTTTTTGGGCTGTTATTTACATTCATTTAACCCGACAGTAGTATTTACTCAAAAAAGTCAGCAAAAAGCCATTGATGCCAATTTAAAAGCGCACAACATTCCATTACTTTCTTATTCAGACCCACTTTCGCCTCTTAAAAATGAAATGGATTTCGCCTTGGTAAATGTGCCTAAATCATTAGAGCTTTTTCAACTTTTTCTTGAACAGATTACTGGCAATTCAAGCGAAGACATTACTGTAATTTGTGCATTCATGACCCGCCATTTTAGTCCTAAATTATTACAGATAGCGCAGGAATATTTCGATGTAACAGAACAAAGCAGAGCGGTAAAAAAAGCGCGCCTGTTAGTGCTTACTAAAAAGAAAAACATCGTTAAAAAAGAACTCATCACTTCACTAAATTACAACAATCAAGACTACAAACAGTATTGCGGAGTATTTTCGGCACAACATATTGATTATGCCACGCAGTTTTTTTTGGAACATCTTGAAATAGATGATACCGATCGGTGCATTTTGGATTTAGCCTCTGGAAATGGAATTATTGGCAACGAAATATTCAAAGAATTGCCTGATGCAGAAATCCATTTAATGGATGATTCTTATCTGGCTGTCTCTTCAGCAAAATTAAATATTCAAGGAGAAAACATTCATCATCATTTTAATAATGAGCTAACCATTTTTGATGATAACGCTTTTGATTTAATCGTAACAAATCCGCCCTTTCATTTCGAATTTGAGATAAACATCCAAATTCCCCTTCATCTCTTTAAAGGATGTCTCCGCTGTCTGAAAAAAGGAGGAAACCTTCAGATTGTCGCGAATAAACATTTAAATTACAAAATACATTTGGAGCCTCTGTTCTCGTCGGTTGAGATTATCGCTGAAGACAAAAAATTTATTGTGTACAAATGCATTAAGTAATTATATCAAAATTGATCTTATAAAATAGTGCTTATAGAATCAAGTCATACCCTGACAAGAACGACTTGTATACAATCAGAGCATGACAAGCTGATATTTTAAGCAGGATTTTGATATTAAATTGGTATTACACCAGAAAAACATATAAAAGCCCGGCCAATACAGTCGGGCTTCAATTTTAATCCTGAAGGAAAATATCCAAGCCATTTGCTCTATTCATGCTGATGATGTCCTTCGTCACTTTTCATCTCAGCATTCGTCCGATCGTATTTACAACAACCCGGCAGCTTATTGTAATTCTCATCTTTCGCTTTATGCATTTCCGTATCATGACCTGCATTGGCAATGGCCATATGTATTTTGTGAATGTCTGTTTTGGTCGTATCAAAAGCAACTTCAATTAGTTTCGTTTCCTTATTCCAATCTGCCATTGTTACACCATCTACTGCTAAAGCAGCTTTTTCGATTCGGTTCTCGCACATTCCACAATTACCAAACACCTTAAATTTTTTACTTGTTTGCTGAGCAGATAAACTAAACCCGCTCACTAAAAACAATCCGATTAATCCTAATACTTTTAACTTCATAACATTTACTTTTATCGTTATTAACTATCTACTTTAAAATACATTACAAGAAGAGAACACTCATATCTCCTCTTAAAAATCACTTAATCGTTTCCTTCACTTCTCCACATCCGAGCATCATATCTCCAAAATAAGGATTTTGAATTTCTTCAGAATTGCTGAACCAGTAAGCACCTTTATCATCATCTGCCATTGGGCAGAATTGATAGTAAGTTGTTACTTTATACAGCCCAAAAGATTTTATGCTTTTATACAATGCCTGGTTAAAAGGGGCAAAAGCAGTTCTTTGCACACCAATATCTTTACTGGCAGCAATCGCTTTCAACTTGGTCTCAAGTACATTTAAATTGGTCATCCACTGCATATGTGCATCACCTTTTAGCAGGCTCATGTCAATAGTACTCAATTTTGACAATAAGGATTCCGCGGCAGGTTTAACCAAAGATGGATCGGAGGCAACAAAAGCTTTTGTGAGCAACAGATATTCGTTATAAAAACCAGTTAATTGCTTTTTGAATTTCTCATCTACCACAGCACTTTCCATTTTTTGCATCGAATTACCGGCACCCATATCTCCATGATTATGACCCATTGAGACTTTTCCTCCATCAGGATTCATCATACTCGGAAGCCCAATTAGCTGAGCTGCAGCATCAATTTTAAAGACTCCGTTGATGGCAATTTCTTCATTCTCTTTCAACCCCTCACTCACAACAAAAAATGCACCTGCTTCGGGTCCCAAAACGATTTCCCGATACAAAAATGACGGAGTTTCCCGATTCGGAACTTTTACATACACAACCGATCTTTTTCCTGTCCAAAGTACTGCTGATTTCGGAATCAGTATTTTATTCAATCCTTTCTCAGTTTTAGATTTCACAATCCCATTCACAAACATTTCCGGTTTCAACTGCTGATTTTTATTTACAACCTCAGCCCTCACTTTTGCTACTCTGGTATCGCCGTTAATGAATGGATCGATAAAAGTCACTTTAGCTTCATAATTCTTACCTGGCATCGCCTGCACTGTAAACTCAAGCTTATCATTCACTTTTATCCAGGGCAAATCACTTTCATACGCATCCAGCATCACCCAAAGTCTCGATAAATCAACCACTTCAAACAACTTGCTTCCTTCCTTTATATAATCGCCAATGGCAACATTCCGCACAGTAACGGTTCCCGAAATTGGAGACAATACATCAAAATAAAGCATTGGTTCTCCTTTTGTCTCGATCTCCTCAATTTGTTTATCGGTAAGATCCCATAATTTCAATTTCCCTTTAGATGCCTGATATAAGGACGGACGCGATGATTTAAAACCAATCGCCTCCAACAATTCACGTTGCGCGGTCACCAAATCGGGAGAATAAATGGTAGCCAGCTTGTCGCCTTTACGAACTGTTTGTCCTGTGAAGTTGACGAATAACTTCTCTATTCTGCCTCCAAACCGGGCCGTCAATTCCGATATATTTCTTTCATCTGCATGGATTTTCCCTTGCAAACGAACCGATTTCTCAGGAACTCCCAATTGAACTTTCATGGTTTGAATGGCCGCCAATTTAGCCGCAGACTCTGTCATCACAATTTCATTCGGATTGACATCATCTCCTGCAGATTGCCTGTTTATGAGCGGAATTAAATCCATTGCGCATATCGGACATTTTCCCGGCTTATCCTGTTTTATTTGTGGATGCATGGAACAAGTCCAGGTAGTTGGATCTTCAGATTCATGATTGTGCCCTTCGTGCCCTTCCACAGCAATAGTGCCTGCTGCTGTTTTATCAGACGATCCGGAAAATATCAGGCCGAGAAAAACTCCAATTACCAAAACTGCAATTACTAACTTGTAATTCTCTTTTATATTATTGATTATTTTTTTCATATCAGAACGATTTATTTACCCATTAAATAATTGATGAATGAAATTGCTGCTTGTTTATCTGCCCTGGCTTTTTCCAGCTCCAGATTGTACTTCAGAACCTTTCTTTCCATTCTTAAAATCTCCTCAAAATTTTTATTCCCTGTTGCATAATCGGTTTCCAACAGATTTAAGGATTTATTAGCCAATTCTAACTGAGCGATGTACAAAGCAATTCTTCTATGTCCATCTTTATAATCTTTCCATGAATTTTCGAATATGGACTCCAACATGTTTTGTGTGTTGGCTTTGTCCATCTCTTTGGCGGTTTCAAGCAAAACAACTTCATTAATCATTGCTTTGTATTTGCTCCGGTACAGAGGAATTGTAATCCCCACTTTTGGGAAAACAAAGGCATCTTTTCCTGCCAGATTATTGTCTCCCTTCCCAACAATTGTATACTCAAATCCTAAATTAAAATTGGGCTTGCCTTGTTTGTTTGCCAGGATCTTTCTGTATTTCAACGACTCCTGCTGAAGCGCTATTCCCAGAAGCTTGTGATTGTTGCTTCTCACAGAATCCAACAAGGCCTCTTTTGCAAAACGAATATCGTCTTCCCACAGAACATCCGGAGTATCTACCTCATTGGATAGATCTGTATTCAGCAGTTTGTTGAAAGAAAACTCCAATGCTTCCTGCTTATCGGTTAAAAGAGCCAATTGATTTTGCAAATCACCAATTTCCATTTCTATTCGATACCCATCAACAGCTGAAACCAAACCAGCCTCTACCTTTATGGCTGCCAACTTTTTAAATACACTCAGAATTTCAAGATTCTGATTGGTTATTGCAATGGCCTTCTTATTAAAATAGATGTTGTAATAGTTTGCACTGATATCACTGAATAATTTTGATTTGGTATCCAGAAAAACCTCATATTTGGCCTTGGCATTCTGAACCGCTATATTTTCTTTTGCTTTAAGAGTCCCGAACCAGGGAAACATCTGCGAAAGCGAAAATTTAAATTCCTGAGGTCCCATTCTTGTTTCAACCGGTTCTATAAAATAAGCGAATGCCAACTGAGGATCCGGCAGTGCTTTCACCTGAGGGGCAACCTCAAGTGCTGCCATATATTCCTTAAACCGGGCCTGAAGCCCAGGATTATTTTCTGCTCCTGTTTTCAAGTAAGCTGACAGTTCCTGCTGACCAAAGGCAACCGAAGATGTCAAAAGAAACAGGACTGTGATAATTCTATTTATTTTTTTCATGTGTTGATAATTGTATGTTTTTGCCACATGGAACTTTCCATTGTAATCGTTTCTCTGTGTGTAGAACGCTTTATATATGGACGTTTCATGATACTATTCCTTTCGTTTTTTTAACTCTTTTGTAACTTTAGCTTCCTGCCACATGCTGTACAGAACCGGAACAACAAACATTGTCAGCACCTCAATGGTCATTCCTCCGAACAGTGGAATTGCCATCGGCACCATAATATCGGAACCTTTTCCGGTTGATGTTAAAATTGGAATCAGGGCAATAATGGTTGTTGCTGTTGTCATAACTGCAGGACGAACCCGTTTTGAGCCCGCTTCCAAAACCAAAGCACGAACCTCTTTTGCTGTTTTAGGGCTCTTTTTTTCCTGCAGCTGTTTGATGTAGGTACTAATCAAAACACCATCATCAGTGGCGACACCAAACAGAGCAATAAAACCTACCCAGACTGCCACACTCAGATTTATGGTGTGAACCTGAAATAAATCCCTTAGGTAAATGCCGCCTAACTCTCCGTTCAGAAACCAGGGCTGACCATACAGCCAAAGCATAATAAATCCGCCTGACAAGGCTACAATGATCCCAGTAAATATGAATGCTGTTGATACAATAGATTTAAACTGGAAATAAAGAATCAGAAAAATGATTAGTAATGAAATTGGCACAACAATCATCAATCGTTTCGTTGCGCGAATCTGATTCTCATAGTTTCCGGTAAAAACATAGCTGACACCTGCAGGCAGATTAAATTCTCCTTCGGATATCTTTTCTTTTAGATAATCCTGTGCATTCTCAACCACATCCACCTCTGCAAATCCTTCCTTTTTATCAAAAATTACATATCCTACCAGAAAGGTATTTTCACTTTTAATCAACTGAGGCCCCCGGATGTAATGAATGCTTACCAAATCGCCTAACGGAATTTGAGCGCCATTCGATGCCGGAATCAATATCTTCTTTATATCTTCAGGATTGTCGCGAAATTCCCGCGCATACCGCAAACGAACCGGGAATCGTTCTCTCCCTTCAACCGTTGTTGTTAATTGCATTCCTCCAATAGCACTGCTGATTACCGATTGTAAATTCTTAACTGAAATACCATAGCGTGAGATCGCATCTCTGTCAATTTCCAGCTCCAGATAAGGTTTTCCCACCACCCGATCAGCAAAAACAGACATGGCCTGCACCCCTTTCACCTGTTTCAGATGTTTTTCAATCTCGTATCCAACCTTTTCTATTGACTCCAGATCGGGACCAAAAACCTTGATTCCCATGGGTGCCCTCATTCCGGTTTGCAGCATTACCAAACGTGTTTGAATTGGCTGCAGTTTTGGGGCAGATGTTAAGCCTGGAATTGATGATTGACTGATGATTTGATCCCAAATATCATCCGGCGATTTTATTTCTTTGCGCCATTGACGGAAATACTCTCCATTTTTGTCTTCTATCAGATTTTCTTTAGCGATTAAACGAAACCCCTCTTCCCTGGGATTGTATGTAGAACCGTCCTTCAACACAAACGCGTCTTTTCTGTTTACTTTAAACCGCATTCTGTGTCCGGATTCATTCAGCATATACTCCGACTTGTAATTAATCAAATTTTCATACATCGAAGTGGGAGCCGGATCGAGAGCAGAATTTACACGTCCCCATTTTCCAACTACACTTTCCACTTCAGGAATCGAATTGATCTTTTTATCCAAAACGGCAATCACATCAAGATTTTCCTGTATTCCGGAATGTGGCATTGTTGTTGGCATAAACAAGAATGATCCCTCATCAAGCGAAGGCATAAATTCCTTACCAATTCCCGGAATGGCAGCATCCAGTTTTTTATAAACACCTGTATTTTGAACAAAATCGGGCATAAAACCAAACAGTTTGTCAAATCCCTGCCATATTGAAATTCCAAATACCACGAACAGGATGGGAACGGATAAAAATTTCCATTTGTTGTTTAAACACCATTTCAGAATTTTCGCATAAAAAAACACGATTGATGATAAGGCACCTAAAACTACACTTACAATTGCAATTACGAACAAGAAGTTAGCAAACAGGCTGTTCTCTGCTCCCAAAGGCAACCATGCCTTGGTCAGGAAGAATACAACTACCACAATTGTGATGGCAATGTTGATTAAATTCACCCATGATTTTTTGGTCTCCTTCCATTTATCGGCAAAAAAACCATTTAAGCCATATGCAACCAAGGCCATTGCGATATAATACCCTGAAACAATTGACAAAACAATGCCTGCCACAACAATCAGGCTGTTCCAGATTTTAGAGTATTTGTTCTTGTCAAAACGAATTGAAAATACCAGATGAGCCAATGTTGGAATGATAATTAAACCAATCAGCAAAGCAGCCAACATGGTAAAGGTTTTGGTATATGCCAGTGGTTTAAACAGTTTTCCTTCGGCAGCCTCCATGGCAAACACAGGTAAAAAACTGATGACAGTAGTTGCCAAAGCTGTTACAACCGCCCCTGCAACCTCAGTTGTTGCAGTATAAACAATTTCCAAAAGTCTTTTCCCTTTGGCTCCTATATTTTCAACGGCCTCAGCATGCCTGATGATGTTTTCGGTGAAAACAATCCCCACATCAACCATAACTCCAATTGCTATTGCAATACCCGACAGAGCAACAATATTCGCATCGACTCCAAACTGACGCATGGCAATAAAGGTGATCAATACTCCAAGCGGCAGTAAACTTGATATTAAGAAAGAAGCCCTAAGATTCAGCACCAACACAATAATCACTAAAATACTGATCAAAAGTTCCAGTGAAATCGCTTCCTCTAATGTTCCAAGGGTTTCTTTGATCAATCCTGTTCGATCGTAAAAAGGAACGATTGTTACTTTAGACAGAGTGCCGTCGGCCAATGTTTTTGATGGTAAACCGGGTTCAATTTCTGCAATTTTATCTTTTAAATTTTCGATGGTATGCAAAGGGTTAGCACCGTAACGTGCTACCACAACACCGCCAACAGCTTCTGTTCCTCCTTTATCCAAGCCACCACGACGGGTAGCCGGACCAAAATTCACCTTCGCGACATCCCTTATCCGGATGGGAATATTATTTCGAACAGCAACAACGCTTTTTTCAATGTCTTCGAGACTTTTGATATAGCCTAAAGCTCTTATTAAATATTCTACTTTATTGAACTCAATGGTTCGGGCTCCAATATCCAGATTGCTGTTCTTAACGGCAACCATTATCTGACTAATATTTACTCCATTCGCCTTCATTGCATCCGGATCAATATCAATCTGATACTCTTTCACAAAACCTCCAATGGATGCGACCTCGGCTACTCCTTTGGCCGAAGTTAATGAATAGCGGACGTAAAAATCCTGAATGGTTCTTAATTCGTGAGGATCCCAACCTCCTGCCGGATTTCCATCCTTATCTCTTCCCTCTAAGGTGTACCAGTAAATTTGACCAAGAGCTGTTGCATCAGGTCCCAAAGCGGGAGAAACACCCTCGGGAAGTGTGCCTGCCGGCAGCGAATTTAATTTTTCAAGAATCCGCGTACGGCTCCAATAAAACTCTATATCCTCATCGAAAATAATATAGATACTGGAAACGCCAAAAATGGAATTACTGCGAATGGTTTTTACACCTGGTATCCCCAAAAGGGATGTTGTTAACGGATACGAAATCTGATCTTCAATATCCTGAGGAGACCGACCCGGCCATTCCGTATATACAATTTGTTGGTTTTCTCCGATATCCGGTATCGCATCAACAGGCACAGGATCGCTTGGCAAAATACCGGTATCCCAACCAAAAGGAGAATTAATAATTCCCCAGCTGATCATGACAATCAGCACCAAAAAAGTAACCAGTTTATTCTCAAGGAAAAAACGAATAATTTTATTAAGCATAGTTAATAAATTATGATTTATCTTAAACTTTTAAAATTACTGAGACGCAGGAAACTACAAGGCACAGCAATTCCAACGCATCTTATAAAGATAAGTTACAAATCATAATCTATAATTCTGCAAACAGGAAAGTACCGTTTGAATTTTGGGGGGAGGAACAATATATTCTACGAAATTCTTCCTGACTTTAAGAGGTGTTTCAACCTTAATTAGTTCAATTAAAACCGGCAATACTACTTCCAATTGTTCGAAATCAAAAGTATAAGACGAAATTGAAAAATCATTTTCAATTTTTACGGTAAAAACTTCATTATGGCAACACCCTTGTGGAATTTCGCAGCAAGCTTTTGGTGCAGCTAAAAAAGACACATCTTTTACATGGCCTCCACAATAATGTATGGAGACAGTTATACCTGTTGTAACAACAAATATAACCAAGGCTAATAGTAAATGACTGAATTTCTTAAGCATTACAAATAATTTATACGACAAATATAACGCCTATTTACAAAAAAGACGTGTATAATTTGTAAAAAGACGTGCACAATTTAGAAATAAAGGAGTTTTATATCTCATTTATAGAATGTCTTCCTGCTTTTTTATTTTTTCCAAATTCGGTAGGTGTTAAGCCGGTAACCGACTTGAATTGTCTGGAAAAATGCTGACTGGAACTGTAATTTAACTGATAGGCAATTTCGCTGATACTCAATTCCTCGTAAAAAAGTAATTCTTTTGCTTTCTCTATTTTTTGAAGAATCAGGTACTTTTCGATTGTTTTACCTTCGAATTCGGAAAAAAGCTTGCTAAGTGAAGCATAACTATGCCCGATAGTCTTCTGTAAATGATCGGTTAAATTTCCTGCCTGAATGGCTTGTTCGTGATAATGAACGATTTTGATAATTTCACTTTTAACCTGCTCAATCAATTGCGATTTCTTGTCGTTTAAAAGTTCAAAACCTATTTCTTCCAAATCAATTTTCAGTTTTTGCGTTTCACCCTCCGTTAACGACCGGTCCAAAACCACTGTCCCCAAATCTATTTCAATAAAATTAAGGTTCAACTTCTTAAGAACCATCTCCACTGCGGCTATGCATCTTGGACAGACCATGTTCTTTATATGAATGCGGTTTTGTTCCATTTTATAATTTTAATCCGACAAGCGAAACAAATAAACTACAAGCTATTCCTTTTTGCAAAGTCTTATTTCACAGCTTGTTTCTGAAAAGCAAAATAAGAAAAACATTTAAGAAGGCATCTAAAACAAGAAAGGAAAATTAAAGGTTTCGAACACCTTCTTTTATTTCAGCTACTCTTTATACATCTTATTGGTCTAAAAAAATAAAGAGCAGCAAAATGTATAAAAAGAAAATTACAAGAATCAGCACCCTTTTCCCGACGTGTCGGGATCGGCACCTTCCCTTAAAAAGGAAGGATTCATTTATTTAAGGTGCTTCTCCCTTTTTCAAGGGGCGATGTTCGAAGAACAGAGGGGTGTTTATATTTACAAACAAACTCTTTCGTGGTGAAGCGGATATTTGTATAAAGAGCAACTATTTCCGAAGAAATCAATCTGAACCCCTATCCACAAACATGAGCAAGTTCATCTTTCAATGATTTTTGCCTCTTTTCGCTTAAGGCAAACGAATCCAATAAATGAAAGTTTTCTTTTAGCTGCAAACAGGTAAGGATGTTTCGATCCATCAAATCCTGCTTTTCCGCTTTTGTAAGATTACTTAGTATCGTTACAGGATAAAGACGAAGCTCTTCAATGATTTCTTTCAGACCTCTGTTTTGCGGATAATCCCATCCTAACAGATGCAAACCACTGGAAGTGCCGTACTGCACTGAATCGGGTGAAAAACGGGTATTTGTAACCACCCATCCCGTAAAGGAAAGATCTTTGTATTCGGGCATATCCTTTCTTTTTTCGATGATGTCGTTCACACGCGAACGCACATACAAAGGCACCTGCACACTCACATGTTTTCCCTGATCTTTATGATATTTGCATTCAACCAAGTGCTGCTCCTTATTGCGGGTGGCAATTACATCCATTTCGTGAGTCACACAAACACCTTCAACCACCACTCCTACTTCAATCTCAAATTCTTGTTTTTTAAACAATTGTCCGATAAACTGCTCAAAAGGGTATCCTGTCGGGCCAAGCTCCATAATTGCTTTCTTTAAGCGGTAACGCATGGCCGAAGTGTTTTTTTCGCGGCGCAAAACTGAAAAGGCCCGGGAATAGATTTGTTTGGTAGTAACCCCATTAAAAATCCAATTCTCAATGTTTACAAGAATTTTTTCTATTGCAGCGGCACTTGCCCCTGCATTTTGAAGCGAACGCTCCAATTTATCAATTGCAAAAAGCTCCTCATTACCCGAAGCTTTTTTCACATAAATCAATTTACTATGAAAGGAATTTGCTTCCTTACTGTCCTTATTTTCGATACTCTCGATCTGTTTTGAATTGGTCATTCTGGTCTTTCAATTTATTTGTTTCACAATGGGAATGGTAAAGCTAAAAAATAATAAATCACATTGTGGTTGTGTAAGGTTTATCTGTTTATTGTATTTGAAGTTTGCACATTAAATTCCTTCTGCCTATTACAGCCATTTCTTTTTGCGGAAGTACCATATCATTCCTGCTGCAACCAAAATCATGATAACAAGTATGGCAAAGTAGCCGTATTTCCACTCCAGTTCGGGCATGTTCCTAAAATTCATACCATAAATACCGGCCAAAAATGTAAGCGGAATAAAAATAGTTGCTATTAAAGTCAGAAACTTCATGGTGTTATTTAGCTGATTATTCTGTTCGGACTCATACGTATCGCGAATATTTGAGAGATAATCGCGCAGGTAATCCAACTGATCGATGATAAACAAAATATGATCCTGCGTATCCCGGAAAAACTTCACATTCTCATCTGCAAATAAAGCTGATTCACTTTGAATTAAAAGATCATAAGACTCCTTCAAAGGTAAAATGCTTCCCCGGGCCTTCATGATCTGCTTCTTAAAATCCTGAATTTTTCGCGGAACGAAATCCGAATCTTCCTTTCCGATGCAGTCTTCCAATTCAGTCAGCTGATCGTTCCAATTTTCAATGATGTGAAAATAGTTGTCCACAATTGTATCTGCTACAGCAAAAAACAAATAATCCACTCCTTTGGACCGTATTCTTCGTGTACTGTTCTCCAAACGGGTAAATAAAGAATCCAATACTTCATAGTTCGAATCCATAAAGGAGATTACATAATTTTCCCCTAAAATAAGATGAACTGGTACAGACTGAAACTTATATTCTCCCATCTTTGGGATCATCAATTTTAAGGAAAGAAAACTGTAGTGATCCAGATCCTCAAATTTAGGTCTCAAATGTGAATTAAGTACATCTTCCAAAGTCAGGTTATGAATGTCAAGCTGCTTGCCTAAATTCTCATAAGCCGGAATATCAATCCCTGAAAAATGTATCCAGGAAACCAAATCACCCTCTTTAAAATCATATGTAATCTGATCCAAATCAGTCGTATACTCTGATAGTTTAATTTCTTCAGAATTGTACTGCCTCACCTGAACCGAAGCATGCTCAAGTTCACGGCTTCCAATATGCAGCAGAGTGCCCGGAGCCATTCCTGTTTTTACCGAAATACGACTTGTTTTTTTCTTTGTCATGACAAAATAGGTGTGATTAATTGTATCTTTAAATTAAACAAATCATTTACTGGTTAACAAATATATTACAACAATGATAGAAACATTTGAAGCTTTATTAAAAAACCTTGGTATTGGGTATAAATTACTTTTTATTCTGGTTACAATCATCTCGGGTTTTTTAATTTCCAAACTCATTCAGTTTTTCATGAGCCGCATGCTGAAAAAAGCTTCGGATCTATTAAATGTTGATCCAACCAATTACAGTTTTCTTAAAAATGCGGTTAGTTTCCTCATTTTTACAATTGTTGTTATCATCGTTTTTTATTCGATTCCTGAATTGAAAAGTGTTGGTGTTAGTTTAATGGCCAGTGCCGGTATTTTGGCTGCGATTCTTGGATTTGCATCTCAACAGGCTTTTTCAAATATTATCAGCGGCATCTTCATTGTTATTTTTAAACCTTTTCGCGTTGGCGATTTCATTAAAATCGGGGAATTACACCAGGGTACAGTTGAAGATATTACTTTGCGCCATACCGTGATTAAAAATCCTGAAAACAGGAGAGTAATTATTCCCAACTCGGTTATTAGCTCCGAAACCATTTTAAATTCGTCAATTACCGATGCAAAAGTCTGCTCATTCATCGAAATAGGAATCAGTTACTCTTCTAATATCGACAAAGCAATTGAAATCATTCAGAATCAGGCTTTGAACCACCCCAATTTTTATGACAACAGAACAGAGGAAGAAAAAGAGGAAAATATCGATCAGGTAGTAGTTCGGGTGATTAATCTGGGTGATTCGAGTGTTACACTGAGAGCATATGTTTGGGCCGAAGATTCGGGCAAAGCTTTTGTGACGAAATGCGATTTACTGAAATCTATTAAAGAACAATTTGACAGAGACGGAATTGAGATTCCATTCCCGCATCAAACCGTCTACCTTCGACAGGAGAAACCGTTAACAATCACTCAAATTTAAAACCTGATTTTTTGGCAGGAAGAATCAAGTGCGTAGAAACAGCATGAAATGCGGTTTTCCAGTGGCTTGATCCTTTCCACTTGTTCCCGATATTAAATAGAATTCGCAGAACTAAGAATCTCACAATTCAGCAATTCTTTGATTACATTTTCGGTCAACTCACTTTTAAAGGCAAACTCAAACCGAATGTCCATCACATACGCTTTTAGCCGCATTTTGTAACAAAGTTTATCGTACTTGATATCGTTCACAAAAACAACAGCGATTGGCTTGGCCAAGTACACATAATTTGAGACCTTGGCAACTTCCATTGCTATTTTCCGAACCTGATGTGTATCGATGGTAATTGGCAGATAAATTTCGGCAACTACCTGACAGTTGGTTTCGCCCGAATTCGAATTGGAGATGGACTGATTCATCAGTTCGCCGTTGGGAAGGGTAACAATTGAATCGTCAGCTGTTTGAACCCGGGTAGATCGCAGAGACATATCCAAGACCTCACCATAGGTACTTCCAACTTCAATTTTATCACCAATTTTAAACGGCCTGTCGATAATGATCACAAAACCACCAAATATATTCTTTAAAATATCCTGAGCGGCAAAACCTACTGCAACACCCACCGATGCACCAAAAGCAATCAAGGATCCCAATGGTGGATTAAATATTCCCTTTACAATAATGTAAGCGATTACCATCCAGCAAATAATTTTTACTACCGGAACAATAGCCTTGCCTTTCACTCTTCTGTCCGGGCTTTTTTCAGACCAAATCTCGATGCTTCGGGTCAGAAAACGAACCATAAAATATCCGATGGCAATAAAAACCAATGCCCAAAATATCTTCGAAAAAGAAATGAGATTGGAAACATCAGGAGCATCAAATTTAGCTCCGATTGATTTAATTGTATTATCGGTTGATGAAACAACAGAATCTACTTTCATCAGCTCTGTTTTTGCAATAGAATCAGCAATCTGATTTTGCGGCAGTAAAGTTTGAGTGCCTGTAAAAAAGCTCCCGGTAACGAGAAGTATGCTTATAATTTTCTTCATTTTATTCTGCAGTTATTTTCTATTCTTAAATGCCTTTAGTGTATGTAGTTCAAAACAGCCAAATGATCTGAAATCTGCCTGTAAAGCAATGGGTTTATAAAATACACCTCATTTCTTTTAATTAAAATTCCATCGTCGGCAAGCACCATTAAATGAGCAAAACTTTCCTCTTTTTGCCAGGCAAAAACAGCAGCATGCTCCTCGAGTAAAAGCCCCCCTTGAAGAACCAATGCATGCAAAGTGGTAATTTGAGAGGTGCTAAGCGTGTTGAAAAAAGAATACTCCAGATGTTTGTACTGCAAATGAAAAATATTATCCTCAACACTTACAATCGATCTCATCCAGAAAATAAGTGCCAGGGAAAGATTGTTCTGTGCAAATTTGTACAGCCGGTTAAAGTAATCCTGCTCTAAATACGTCTGTTTATCAGCCTCCGACATTCTCTTATACGATCGTTTTGGGTGAAATTCTTTCGGTGGCAAAAAGTTAAGCTTAAAGCCGCTAAACTTATGCCGTTTAATAATAATTTCGGTTAACTGCTCCTTGTTCAAACTATCCAGATTCACCACATATCCAAAATAACCGCTCATTTTTAAGGTGTAATTAAGATACTTGTAAGTATAAAGCAAGCAAGTACTCAACCAAAAAATCTGGGAATTGGTTTGTGATATCAGTCTAAAAAACTCCGATAGATTTTTAAAGCCATAAAGCTTGCGCAGAAATAACTGATGCACATTCTCTATTACAACTATTCTTCGCCCCTTCAAATTCTGAATTTCCTCAATCAATCCGTCCACCGAATTGAATTCCAAATCAGCAAAAACAGTTTGTAAAAACAGAATAAAATCTTCTTCACTGCTGATTTTACGATCCAGGTCGAATCTGTAAAAAGCGTACTGATGTCCAAATTTCTCCTTAAAAACACTTACCATAGAAGTGATTCCACTCCCCGCCTCTCCTACCAGACAAGTGGGTGCAAACTTCCCGTTTGTCCAGTTACTGTAAGCAATTTCGAGCTGCTGAATCACCTTAGGCCGCTCAATTCGAAATTTGGCATTTGCAATGGGCGCAATTCTAAACAGTCGCTGATACATCAAAGGCAGGCGGGCAATGGAAATTTCTGTTTCCGATAGGTAATTGGATAATTCGCTGCCAATGGTTTCCTTTTTTTCCGACAAACCCAAAACTTCGCGGTAGGCCGTATATTTTAACCGCCCCTGCTTAATTACATCAAGAATTTGGGCCTGCGATTTGCTGAATTTTTCTTTGAAAAAGGCCAGGCTGTTGCTCAGAACATTTTTAGCATCCCGAATTCTTTTTTTCCGAATCATCTCCGTCTGTTTCTGATCCAGATTATCAAGAGTGGTTGCTGTTGTTATTTCAGATATGAAATTGGTATTAATTCTATCGATTTGTTCCAGCACATCCGTTGACAGCCGTGTATTGTACTGCTTATTTTCTTTTGCTTTCTGCACTGCGCGTTCAATACCTTCTCCAAATTCAGAAATCTGATTGCTTCCATTCTCAAGATCACCGGCATTGTAGTATTCCAAGGCATATTCCACAATGCCTGCCAATTCGCTTGTGTTTGCTATGGACTGATGAATGCCGTTTGCCAATGTGTTTTTTTGAATTGTAAGAGGACTATCGATCGATTCCCCAATGCAGCCAACTACAATATTATTCACATTGGTTTCCCTCAATTTTATTGAGCCTAAATTTTTATGCCAGCCCTTTTTATAGGGTAATAAATAGCTTGACGGTATGTTTTCAAACTCTTTGGAGCATTCCGATTGCAGGAGATCAAAATACGGAGCAAAATCCGTTTCCATTAATTTCTCAATATAAGCTGGAATTCTCCCGGCCAGCAATTGTTTTGTCAGTAAATTATCTTCAACATCCTGCAAGTCGCTTTCGTTCTTAATTTTTTTAAGAGCCGCTTCCAAAACACTCACAAAAAAAGAATCCTCGCCAAGTAAAACCTCTTCCAAAGTGCTTTCTAACTTTGCTTCGTGTTGATTGAAAATATTTGTAACAGATAAATTTGAAAAACGAATTTCGTAAACCAGCCGCCAATGCTCAAACAAAGCAAATACACGGCTGTTGTAATTCGTAAATAATTTCTCCTGTTTTTTTAGACAAGCATCTGCTTTTTTCGTCAGTTTCCCCGATTGAATTTTGCCGGCCGGAAACTCAATAGTTCCTGTTTTTGAATGCAATTCGGCATACTGCAAATCCAGATCCTCTTTTAACCCCTTAAATTTCAGCTCAATTTCAATTTGTTTGGTATCAATCTGTTTGCGTAGTTCTGTTAACTGCAGAGCAAAATCATTTTCAATCCATTTGCTGTTTGCAAGCAGGTTGTTTTCAATTTGCTGATCAATTGACTTGATACTTTGAAAAATATCCTGCCGGAATGAAAGTGCATCCTCAACAATCGTATTCACATCCTCTAAAAAGCGCACAAAATAAATCAGTTCGGCCAATTGCCTGCGATGAATTTTGTGTTTCCGGTAGTTTTTAGAAATTGGCTCCTTTTTAAATAAGGATCGGAATTGATTTCTGACATCCAGCAATCCCCAATTCATCTTAAGAAAAAACAACTTCCCCAGTTTTCTTGTTTTCAAAAAAATGCCATCCGAAGGCAAAGCATAAAACCGGTCCTTATCCTGAAATTCTTCAACCAGCTCTTCAAAACCGGAAATGTATTCTTTAATCTCTGCAAACTGATCGAAAAACTCCGAAACGTCAAACTTATTTAAATCCTGAAAATATTCGTGAACGTATTTCTTAAATTCTTCGCTGAATTTTCGGTAATCGGAATAAGTATCAGAAACAGCCTGGTTTTGCTCAATTGAACCAAGCGTTTTCTGTAGAGTAGATATCATGTTCTCTGTTGGTTGAAGAGAACTTAGTAATTTTGATGAATATTTAGTGTACATGGCTTATGTGGTCAGTAATTACAATTATTCAAATTACGAAAAATACCCGATATGCCAACATCAGTATATATTAGGGAATTTACCTGCCGGTTTTTAAGCACAAACCTGCCCCGGGCAAAGAGAACTTCTTTTTCCACATCTTTTTGCTTGGTGGACTTATTTCCCTGAGAAATACGACGACTTTTTGTTTGGATGACCTTTTTGCCACGCATATAAGCCATCTTTTTGATTGGACACCCCTTCTGAAACTCATACGAGACTTTTTTTTATCTGGACAACCAATCTGAAACTCATACGAGTCAACTTTTTGTCTGGACAACCAATCTGAAACTCATACGAGCCATCTTTTTGTTTGGACAACCAATCTGAAACTCATACGAGTCAACTTTTTGTCTGGACGACCAATCTGAAACTCATACGAGCCAACTTTTTGTCTGGACAACCAATCTGAAATTCATACGAGTCAACTTTTTGTCTGGACAAAAAAAAAAGGCCGGGCTGGGAGCCTGACCGTTCTCTTTTATTCTGATACTTTTTTGAAACCTCTTTTTCGGTTTTGTTCCCCTTTTGCAATTACAAAAATCCATTTAAATTTTTGCAAAATTAAATTTATAGATTGCCTGTTCCTTGTAGCCACTTCTGCTAACAGTTAAAACAATAGCCCCAAATAGCTATCGGTGGCATGGCACTTCCCTATCAAACCGAGGTGCAGTTTGAACGGACTACGAAGCTTGAAATAAGCACTTTTCCTGCCATTGCCTATACTAAATGTTGTGGGTAATTTTTACAATCCTAAACGTTCAAGTTCATCTTTCAAATTTACTCCCTTTAACAGAGGTATTGTTTTAAAACCAAGCCTGTTTGCAGCATTAATATTCTCCTGATTGTCATCAATAAATAATGATTCATTCGCTCTTAATCCATATCGGGTAAGTAACAATTGATATATCCGTGCATCAGGTTTTATAATTTTCTCTGTTCCTGAAACTACTATGCCTTCTAATTCCTTGAAAAAAGGATATTGATCAGATACTATTGGAAATGTTTCAGCCGACCAATTCGTGAGCCCAAATAAGCGGTATTTATCTTTCAAATCCTTTATTAAAGCTGCATTTTCTTCGATTGCTCCTCCAACCATTTTTGCCCAATCAGAATAATAATTCCTAATCTCTTTTTCGTATTGAGGGAATTTTTTCACTAATTCTTCAGTTGCTTCATTTAATGGGCGACCTGCATCTTGTCTGATATTCCATTCGGTACTGCAAACGTCCTTTAAAAAGTATTCCATTTCTGCTTCATCCTGAAATACATTGCGATAAAGGTATCTCGGATTCCAATCAATCAGTACACCTCCAAAATCGAATATTATGTTTTTTATTTTCATATGATTATTATTTTATGTTTTTGCCATATAGCCTGTCCCGAACTTGTTTCGGGAGAACTTACCATGCTGAAATAATCATCTCCCTGTGTGTCAAAATCGCTTTGGCATAAACGTTTTATAATTATTCCGTAATTTCAACCCAATTGCCTTCACTATCTTCAATAACACTCTCATAAAAGCCATCTCCTGTAGTTCTTGGTTCTCCCACAATTTTATATCCATCAATTCGTAATTGTTCGGTTAGTTTATCAACTTTCCCTTTACTCCCAACTGATATTGAAAAATGAGTTAATCCAAAAGAAATGGAATGTTCTCCACCTAAGTCCGTAATACCAGGTTTGTGCATAATTTCTATTCGGGTTGAAGATCCTTCGAAAGATAAAAAACAGGAAGAAAAGTTCTTTTTAGTGTTGGTGTATTTTTCACCACACTTCATTTCAAAATACTTGATGTAAAATTCTTTTACTTTTTCTAAATCATGTACCCAAATTGCTATATGTTCAATTTTCATCTGTTTATAGTTTCATACCGTTCTAAATTATAATTACAGCGCAAAGGTAAGGGGTAGTAAATTTAAGAAATTGTATATTTTAAGCAGGTTAAAATAATTTAAAATTATAATTAATGATTTTGCTTTCCTTATCAGCCAATTTTATTAATGCCTGATAAGCTGACGGTGTTTGGTTTACGAACATTTTAAATTCACGAATGAAGTGTGCCTGGTCGAAATATCCTGAATTTGATCCTATTGAAGTCAGATTATCCTTACTGTCGATCAAACTGCAAAGCGATTTGCGAAATTTAATCAGTCTCTCAAATTTCTTAGGAGTGATTCCAACAATTTGGGTAAAATTTCTGTTAAGCGCTGTATAATTTGTTCCTGTTCTTTTGCAATAATCTTCAATAGAACATGTCTCATCATTCCACCTGAATTGTTTGTAAAAATCCATTATTTGAAAAACTGCAGCATGTGATTTTTCGCAATGTAAATCACTTAACAGTTCGTAAAGCTTGTCAATTAATACAGTGTTCGAATCGCTGACAGAACAATTAAGAATGTCCTTTATTCCTTTTGTTTCAGGCGGGTAATAAATTGAATGATCAATTAGCTTTTTTCCTTGAATCTGAATAAAAGGATATAAACCAAAGGCAAAAAATCTTACTCCAATTATTTTAGTGCCGGCGGGATAAACTAATACTGTGTTTTTAGTAGAAATGCCTTCTATTTGCGGGGCTTCAATTAACATTTCATCTCGTTTGTATGCAGAATGATTCAGTGTAAAAATTAAGTTAACGTACTGATTTGGAGGGATCATTAATTCTACTTCTGTTTCCTTATTCTCTGCAACCCAAATTCTTTCAATCAAATCTGGAAATAGTTCAGCTTTGTATGTTTTTATAGTAAGCAATTCGTTTTTTTTATTTACAAACAAGCTGTTGCATGGTGGTGCTTTGCTAATTTTCTAAAAGACATTTCAATTCATCACCCGTTATAGATGGAATAAACTCAGTTGCATGTCTGCGATACGATAAACACAGTCACCCAATTATTGATTTAAATACTCTTCTGTGGTTTGCACTGTTGAGTAAAAATAATTTAATGCTGATAAAAAACTATTCTGAACTTCATTGGCTTCAACAACTTTTCCATTGTATTCTAAATCTTTTGTTGCACAAGCATCACCAATAACAGAAATAGTAAATCCAAAATCTTTTGCCGCTCTTGTTGTTGCATCAACACACATATGGGTCATCATACCGCATATTACCAAATCAGTTGTTTGTGTTTCTTCAAGATATTGCATCAGGTCTGTTTCTCTGAAACTATTTGGATAATGTTTAACTACTATCTTCTCACTTTTTAAAGGACTGATTGTCTGATGAATTTCTGCTCCTTTTGTATTTGGTAAAAAGAATGATGCATCAGGCCGTGTTGCAATGTGCTGAATAAAAATTACGGGCAATGCCTCTGCTCTAAATTTGTCTAAAAGAAGTTTTGCTTTCCGGCAGGCTTTATCCGAATGAACAAGAGTCATTGTTCCATTTTCAAAATAATCATTCTGAATATCTATTATAATCAGTGCTTTTTTCATTTTTATCCATTTCAATTTTAAATACTATGTGTCTGAGTGTTGCATGGCACTTTCCTGTCAGATTACAGAAAAGTTGAAGCGACAACAAATCTTGAATTTACTACTTAACCGGCTCTTTCTTACCTTAGCCATTTGTGTACTCTGTTTATTTTTTCAATTTATCAAAGGTAGTTATAAACCATCTAATCCTGCTTGAAATATGCAATGCAAGATATACCAATAAAATTAACGCAATTTTGTCGTGAATTTCGATAAAGGTATTAAGTATAGATTCATCTCCTCCTGTTAATTTTATGAGCCAAGGCAAGAAACCCGTTAATGCAACGAGAAGAAAGAGAATTGAAAGAGTTATTACATGTCTGTTTTTAGCAATCAGATTCTTCTTTACAACAGCTTTAAACCATCGCCAATGCAAATTGATATGATAAACCAGGAAAAAGGAAAAAATAATGACAGAAATTTTATGAATTATTAACCATTCAGAATGACTTAAACCCCAAACAGATTTAATAATATCTATTCCGTCATGATTCCCTATGTGATATTTAATCTGTATCAATAAACCGGAAAATACCATAATCAATCCCAAAAGCAGTAACCCAAGATTTATTTTTAAGCTAAGAGATGGACTTTTCATTTGAATAATTCCTCCTTATTGAATGTTTTTTCAATCTTGGTAAGCCACATCTTACGTTTTTCGTCAGATGCTTGTTTTACCATAGTAAAGCTAATCCATTTCCTGTTTTTATAACCTAACTTCCAAAATGTTCCTCTGATTACGGCTTTTTGTATAGCATTGCCAAAAATAATCCGATACAAAATACTTGGTGTGTTCATGGTAGTAATCACTGTTACTCCCTTTATATTTGTCAATAGAGGTTTCATTTTTGTGTTGCTGCCATCTACATAATCATAAGCGACTCCCGGAAAAATAACTTTATCTATAAACCCTTTCATTAAGGCAGGCATAAGCTCCCACCAAATAGGGAAGATAAAAACAACATGGTCTGCTTTTTCGAGTCTGTTTTTATACTCAATAACTTTGGGATCTACTGGTTGTTTGTCTCTAAATGCTTTTAGGTCTTGAGAAGTCATTACGGGATTAAAGCCCTCTTTGTCAAGATTAATAATATCTATGTCATGGTTTGCTTGTTGAAGTCCGCCTGTTACTGAATTTAAGATTGCGTTACAATAACTTCCTTCGTAAGGATGATTAAATACAATTACTACTTTCATAATTATGCTGTTTAATGTTTAAAATTTACAACACAAAAGTCAGTAATCAAAAACGACCTAACGATAACAATTGTTAAGAAATCAATATGGCTTTCTATTTCTAATCCTGCTAAGCGAAATTGGAGTTATGCCTAAAAAAGAGGCGATATAATGCTGAGGAATTCGTTTAATTATTTCAGGATGGTTATTAATTAAATCCATATATCGCTCCTTGGGAGTATCTTTTATCCTGGAAAGAAAAAGCAGTCCATAATTACTAAAACGTTGGAAAATAAAGTCATGAAATTGATCTTTAAATTCTGGATAGATTTTGAAAAGTTCTGAAAAGTCCTCTTTCCCAATTGAAATAATAGTTGAAGGTTCTATGCTCTCAATTGTAAACAGGCTTGGTTTGTTGCTCATGAAACTGTCAATTGAAGCAACAGGCTGCCCTTCCAAAAAGAATTGAAAAGTAATGTCTTTTCCATCTTTATTAAACCACTCACGCAAACACCCTTTCCTTATAAAATAAATATTTTTTGCAGGCTCTCCCTCTCTTAATAAGATCGTTTTAGAATCAATTTCTCTTTCAATGAAAGCCTCATGAAACCTTGCCCAATTCTTTTTATCTTCTTTTATTGTATTAATCAATTTGTCAAACATTATCAGGACTGTTAGAAGTTTATTAGCATAACATACAACGCCAGTCTGTCTAAAAACGAATCAAACTGCTCAATTAAGTTTTAAATATAGCGGCTTTAAGGATGCATAAAAACTGAAAAAGATTTTATTTATAAATAGAATTGAAGTTCTTATTTGGAGCACTTTTATCTCTAACGACACCTTAGTTCAAGAGTGCTGATAATCTTAAAAAACTGCTGAAATTCGCGACAAAAAAGACTGAGATAATGCTTAGTCCACCACTTGTTTTTCCATTGCAATGAACCCATTTGGCTCATTTAAGTTGTTTTTAAGTCTTAACAAATTTAAAGTTTCTGGATTTTAACCTAAAAAAGGAAGCTTTAAAAGCTCGCTAATCAGCAAACTTTTAAAGCTTTCATCTTATTTTTTTAGAAATAGTAATCGGTTGTGCAAGGGTTACCGTTTTCAGCCATTGCTGTTTTATTCAAAATCAATGTTCCAATTATTTCTCAACGACTGCAATTTAGGAACAACACAAGACTTCTTATCATTTTCAACGGACACAAAAATCGGAACAAAATCGCCGTTCTTTTTATCACTCATAATCGAATAGTCAGTTGTAAATGATTCTCCAATTATTTTATTTCCACTTCTTGTTTCATATTCATAATGCACAATAATTCCTTGTCCAAAATTAAAAACAGGAAGTCCGGATTTTAGCATCATCGAAACTATCTTTCCTTTTGATACTTTTCCGAATTTGTAGAGTTTAAGTTCCTTTTTCAAGTATAAGATTGAATAGATTAAAAAAGGCAATCCAATAATCAGAAACGGGATTGGTATGATTAAAAAGAACCAAATTGAAAATCCATATGGTTTTAGGTCTTTTAGTATTGAATTTCCATTGAGTTCTTTGATTTCAATATCATCTCCGATTTCTAAATTTTCTATTTTTCTTTCTTCCAGAACTTTATATTTAGATTCAATTTCTTTTCCATTCTCTGAATATTTGTATGAAATTATTGTTGGGTGAACTCCGTTAATCGTCACATTGTATTGAGTTTCAATGTCCGTTATTTCAGCAGTAGTTTCTTTTCCCTGCGAATTTATCAATTCATAATCAATTTCCGGCGCGTCGTTTCCAAATGACGAAAACACTATCGATAAAACAATAACAAGGAATATTGGAATTAGAGCAAAAAGAAAGCCAAAAAGCATTGGAATCGGTTTCTTTTTCAGGATATTAAGTATGGTTGAGAATTTAATTTTTCTAGGCATAATTCGTTCGTTTTTCTAATAGTGGTTAACTTCTAAATAAAGCCATGGGCTCTATTTCGTTTGCATTTATAGTAAAAGTGTATTTAGCAACCCATATCCGGCAGTAATAAACACTTATGATATTCAGTCCGCGAATCTACGAAACTAACATCGCTTAACAAAAAAATAATAAAGAAAAGGACGACCAAAAGGAATAAAAAAAACAGACCAAGCCAGAGCCCCAATTATTGTATGCACTGAGAGCCTCACTTACAATGAGGCTCTCAGATTTAAAATATAACAATCAGGACTATATTGCTTTTATCGAAACAGATTTCCTGTGAGGGGGAAATTGCTAAAACTCTGACAGATTTTCGACACTTTCAGGATTTTGCAATTGGTAAGTATTACAGAAAAACAGTCCGAATAAATGTAAATATACTGACCTTTCAAGCTTATTCTATCATAATGTAAGCTTACCCTTAATTGGTAAGAATAATCCCTCCTTTAGCTTGAATGGTCAATTGAATTTTCCCGGTTTTTTTAATACTAATGTTGTCTTTAAACGGAACAAAATCTTTGTTGTCGCCATATCTTGTAATTAATTTTCCGGCCAACATGGGAAGCTCCACCTCTATATTCAACGGTTCATGCTCAGCATTTACACCAACTACATACCATTTGGAAGCATGACGACGAGCCAAAATGCAATATTTTCCCGGATAGCCGTCGATAAATACTGTTTCATCCCAGGTTGTTGGCACCTCTTTCATAAATTCAATTTCGAATGCAGGAACATCGGTAAGGTTATTGGGCGCAATGGCAAACATCTGAACCGGGTTTTGGTACAGAACAGCTGTTGCCAATTGAAAAACATCCGAGGTGCGACGAATGTTGCCCCCATCGTTATTCCTGTTGTGCCGTTTATTAAGCAAAACAGGGCCAAATTCCATAGATCCCACTGCATTACGAATAAAGGGATGTAAGCAGGCATTATAGGCTTCCATATCATTGGCATGTTGTTGAAAAATAAGGTTTTCAGAAGCCCGTACGGCTTCACTGCCCACAAAATTCGGATACATCCGCTCCCATCCCCGGGGAAGGGTGGTTCCATGAAAAACAATCATCAATCCATAATCGTTGGCATCAGAAAGGATGTCTTCGTACAGCTTCATGCTTTCTTGTTTATCCCCTCCAAAAAAGTCAATTTTCAATCCCTTTACACCCAGGCTTTGCAGCCATTTCATTTCTTTCTTACGAATAATCGTATTATTCATTTTGTTTTTGGGTCCTTGCGGAGCATCATTCCAATAACCATTGGAGTTGTACCATAAAAAAACATCCACTCCTTTCGACTGCGCATATTTAATTAAAGAAGGCATCCGATCGTAACCAACTTGTGTGTCCCACATCGCATCCATCAAAATGTATTCATACCCCATCTCGGCAGCCAAATCGATATAGGTTACCTGATCATCGTAATTCATACTTTCATCCTGCCACATAATCCAGCTCCAGGTAGAACGTCCGTATTTATATTCCAGCGATGGTTCATACAAAGGTTCAACAACATCAAAAGGGATGGTTGTTTCAACAATCTGTTTCAGATCATCACTTACAGTGATTGTTCTCCATGGAGTAAAATTCGGTAATGAAAATGCCGGCGCGGCACTTCCGATACCATTATTTTCACCTAAATCCGGAAAACGAATAGAATATAAACCATCGGAAGTTCCTTCACTTAAATGCGAGGCACAATACGAGCTACTTACTCCTGTTTCCGAAACCAATACCCAGCCATCACTACCAATGTGAAAAAGCGACGGAAAAGTATAACCTTGTCCATATTTTGAAGATGTTCCCATGGGTTCATCAGGAATATATTCTTCTTCGTAACTAGGTTTGGTTCTTTCCCATCCAATCATTGGAGTAGCCTGTGGGGTAAGGAAAGTGGTTGTTTTATTTGGGAAATTAAATCCGGTAACTTCTTTTTCAACAACACAACTTTTACTATTTCCGTATTGAGGCAACTGATAACGGAATGCAATATCATTGTTGCTTACACGGAAAATAATTTCAATTTTTTGTCCCTTTTTATTCGATAAAGCCACTGTTAGTTCGTTTGCCTGATAAATAACAGTCGATTTTTTTATTCGATCCTGAGTATATTTTTTGTCAATTTTCCCATAATCTGTTGCCATTAACTCCATTTCCTGACTGAAATCTCCAACATTAGTGATTAATCCAAGCGGTGAATCATCCAGCATTAAAATACCATTGTAATTTACTGTATAAACAGGCTTACCGTCTTTTACCAAAACAGATACACCTAGTTTGCCATCGGGGCTGATTGCCTTATATTCCTGAGAAAACAAGGAAATTGACAACAACATTAAAACATAAACAATAATGTACTTTTTCATAAAAAATATAATTAAAATTTTAAGGTAACGGAATAGAAGCCATTTTATAAACGCGAATTCAAAAACCGCTTCAAAATTAAATAGTAAGCCATCGATGTACTGCTATCTTTTTAGCTTTGCGCATCACAGTAAAAGTGCTTTGTACTTTTATTTTTTTAAAAATACTAAACATTATTTAGAAGATTGATCTTGACTTCTCAGAATGGTTCCAAATAAAGGATAAAAAAAGAAATGCTAAAACTCTGACAGGTCTTCGACACTGTCAGGATTTGGCAATTATTCTGCACAACAGAGCAGTACAGGTGCTCTCACTTACAATGAAACCCTTTGATTTTAAAACTGAAATTTGAGCCTTGGCTATATTGTTTTTATCGAACCGGATTTTCCTGGGGGGTAATTACTAAAACTCTGACAGGTCTCCGACGCTGTCAGGATTTAGCAATTATTCAGCATAAATAAATTACTAAAGAATGTAAGAAGACCATTCCGAAAGTCTGGGCTGGAAGGAAATAAAAAAAGGGTGGCTTAGAACTGTAGCCACCCTCCTTAGATTATTAGCGAACGACCATGAGTCGTTTCGTTACTATAAATTGATCTGTTTGAATGGATATAAAATAATTTCCGGAAACCAGATCATTAATATTAATTCTGTGTTTCTCTCTAGGCTGTATGGTTTTCACTACCTGCCCACGACTATTCAAGATTAAGATTTTAATCACATCGTCGTCGGGTAAATCGATGCTCACAAAATCGCGTGATGGATTTGGATAAATCTTAACAATTTTCTCAAAAATCTCTTTCAATCCTGTTGGCTGACTTACAGTAAAAAACTGAAATTCTTCGGCGGACTTAATATTAGCGTTTCCATCCTGATGAGCCCGAACTTTAAATTCGCCTGGTAAAGTTGGTGTTAGTATGGATCCATTAAGTTCACCATTACCTTCCAACAGCTCGAAAGCAACCGTTAATCCTTCCGAAGAAACGGCACTCAGTTGAATTGGCTCTCCAACAACTACAAGGCCTTCAATAGGCTCGAAAGTTATCGTCTGACTTGCTTTTTCAACAGTAAACGTTCTGCTTACCGATTCTGCCGCTTCATAGTTCTCATTACCTGCCTGCACCGCTTTTACAACAACTGTTCCGGCTCCGGTAAGTGTCAGTTCTTTTCCGGATAGAGTTGCCGGGCCTGATACCAGTTCGAAATTGACTTCCAGTCCTGATGAAGCACTTGCTGCTAATTCAAAAGCAGGATCGCCAAAGGTTTTATCTGCAAGAGCAGCGAAAGTAATGGTTTGACTTTCTTTACTTCCTGCAACTGTAAATGTTCTGCTTACTGATTCTGCCGCTTCGTAGTTCTCATTACCTGCCTGCACTGCTTTTACAACAACTGTTCCAGCACCGGTAAGTGTCAGTTCTTTTCCGGATAAGGTTGCCGGACCTGATACCAGTTCGAAGCTTACTTCCAGTCCTGATGAAGCACTTGCTGCTAATTCGAAAGCAGGATCGCCAAAGGTTTTATCTGCAAGAGCAGCGAAAGTAATGGTTTGACTTTCTTTACTTCCTGCAACTGTAAATGTTCTGCTTACCGATTCTGCCGCTTCGTAATTCTCATTACCTGCCTGCACTGCTTTTACAACAACTGTTCCCGCTCCGGTAAGTGTCAGTTCTTTTCCGGATAGAGTTGCCGGGCCTGATACCAATTCGAAATTGACTTCCAGTCCTGATGAAGCACTTGCCACCAATTCAAAAGCAGGATCGCCGTAGGTTTTGTCTGTCAATTCCGCGAAAGCGATATCCTGAGAAGCTTTATTCACAGTAAACGTTCTGCTTACCGATTCTGCGGCTTCGTAATTCTCATTACCTGCCTGCACTGCTTTTACAACAACTGTTCCGGCTCCGGTAAGTGTCAGTTCTTTTCCGGATAAGGTTGCCGGGCCTGATACCAATTCGAAATTGACTTCCAATCCTGATGAAGCACTTGCTGCTAATTCGAAAGCAGGATCGCCGTAGGTTTTGTCTGTCAATTCCGCGAAAGCGATATCCTGAGAAGCTTTATTCACAGTAAACGTTCTGCTTACCGATTCTGCAGCTTCGTAGTTCTCATCACCAGTCTGCACTGCTTTTACAACAACTGTTCCGGCTCCGGTAAGTGTCAGTTCTTTTCCGGATAAGGTTGCCGGGCCTGATACCAGTTCGAAATTGACTTCCAATCCTGATGAAGCACTTGCTACTAATTCGAAAGCAGGATCGCCAAAGGTTTTGTCTGTCAATTCCGCGAAAGTGATCGTTTGCGATTTTTTACTGATTTTGTCTGAACGTAATTTTAAACGCAGCAATATAGGATGATGATCGGATATACTAACACTCTCCTCGCTTGTATTGTTGGTCAGAACCTGATATTCATCGTACAATTCATTGGAAATTGTAATGTGATCGATATTGGTACTTGAAGTAATTACATGATCGAAATAATCTTTGGTTTCGAACCATGATGCATAAGGAGAGGAAGCCCCGCTGGTCATACTTCCTTCTAAATAATCGTTGTAATCACCCAAAATCACCAAATTATCGTTGGAATAGTTGGTATTCAACTCATTCATCAGGAATTTCGCATCAGCTAATTTTCGGGAGTGACTATCCTGACAACACTTGGCGTGAATGTTCACCAACTTGATGTTCTCTTTCATGCCATTAATGAATACCTCTGCTTCGAATAGATATGGCAAACGTCCCGAAGCCCAGAAACTGGAAGCATCGCCTGTGTACCCATCAATGGAAGCGGTAGATGTATCGGGATATAAATCAGAAAACATCGAGAAATCGCCTAAGTTACTCACTGTTGTTTGGTTGTAGATGTAACAAACACGCTGAGCCGGATAATCTGTACTTGGAGCTGAATCGTCATGAGAATATCTTGCACCCATACTGGCTGCATACACATTATCTCCTGCCAAAACATTCAACTTCTCAACCAAAGGCTGCAGAAAATCACCATTTACATTATCGGAAACTAATTCCTGAATGGCATAAATATCGGCATCCAATTCAATGATTTTCTCAGAAACAGCAGTCAACTGCTCATCGAAGGAAGATGCATGTTTCGACATTGTTGGAGATCCAAACCACTCCAAATTCCACGATACAATATCCAGGGTTTTATCTCTACCCAAAGTTGAAGCGTCAGCAATTTCGGTTGATGCCAAAGAGCTTACAGCGACAACAAGCGATTCGGCCGCTTTTGCTTTGTGAGTAATCGTTCCTGCAGATCCATTAATTACAGCTGTTTTTGGCGCGAAACGAACCGTAATCAACACTGGTGAGACTTCTGATTGATCAATACTTAGCTTTGATTTATAAGTACTTCCATCTAAAGAAATTTCATAATTATCGCTGGCCTGAATGCTAATATCGCCTTCTATTTTATCGAAATTTAATTCATATAACATAGGCTCGCTAACCGCGCCAACTTCTGTAAATGGAAATTTCAAATCAGCAATAAGATTGCTTGATAAACTTCCGGTTAATGGAATTTTATTTCCTTCAACCACCACATCATCTACCTGATAGGTTGTAGTAACAGAACTGCCGTCGCCGGTATATTTAAAGGCGATGTATGCTGTTCCTTCATATGCAGACAAATCGATATCGCCGGATTCTACAAAGTCGGCTCCATAAGCAGTATTGTTTCTTTCATCAATTGCGGCATCCAATTTTTGCCAGGTGGCTGCACTTACATCGCCGCCATCGTAATCGGTAGAAATAAACACCTCTAAGGCAAGTCCCTGAAAATAACCATTCTTGGTTTTAAAAGTCAGTTTCTCATTATTATAGGCATCCAGATCCAATTCAGGAGAAATTAACCACGAAACCACTTTACCAGTGGCTTTGTAGGCCGACATTTGCATGTACTTATTACTTGAAAATTCTGTTATTGCCCAATTTCTGCCGCCAATTTCCGATTTCAAGATCCAATTGCTGTGCGTATCCGTTTCGAAATCCTCATGTAAAAATGCAAGAGGAATCAATGCCGGATCTCCCTCGGTACCCGATACAGCCATCGACTTGGAATTTTCGCCGCTTGTAATTTTCAGATCTCCTGTCACTTTTGCTGAAACAGCTGATTCAGGAACAAATTTCACAGATATTGTGGCCTCTGCAATAGTTCCATCGGCAGCGGTTAAAGCCAAAGAGGAAGAATAGTTGGTGCCGTCTTTGGATATCAGGAAGTGCTGCGGAGATGTTATGCTCACATTTTCGGTTAAAGAATTTGCTGATATCGTAAAAGTCTGAACGGCCGACTCTTCACCAAATTTAACCATGCCGAAATCGGCCAATGTTCCTGTAATTTTAATCTTGGCAGGCTCTGTACCAATTCCGCCATTCCATTCCTGCGCCTTGGCTTCTCCAAAAATGTACTGCACCAATTCAGGATGGTCAACAAAAGGATTTCTATTGTGCTGATATCCGTAAATCACATTGTTTCTTCTTACTTCATACGGATCAACAGGATCTTCCTCGTGCCATTTCAATAAATCGGACAGCTTTCCGTGACGGGCTGCTGATTCAGTTTCCTTGCACTGATCATCAACGGTCATATCCCAACGGGTTGCCATGTAAAAAATCATACGGGCAACATCACCTCTTGCCGATTTAGGTGGAGTATATCCCGGAGCCTCATCGGCAAAATCACGACTGCCACGCACACTATTCTCCTGAGCGTCGGTGGCTCTTAAATGATGACCATCGGTACCTGGCCCATCTGAAGTTCCAAAACCGCCATGCGACTTTGCCCATGTGTGTTCTCTGTTCCATCCTGTACTACCCGATACGTGAGCTGTTTTTGCAATTCCCTGCTCAACATACATTTGCCAGACTTGCGAAGCATTTTTCGGATTCTGATCGCCATCTTCACACATGTTCCAAACGGTGCTGTAAGATTGAGCTTCTGCTCCGGCCTCAATTATGGTATGAATATGCTCACGCAATGCAGTTCCGTTAAATCCAACAGCACTACTGTAATAATCGGCGGGAATTTTCACACTTCCCATGTGATGACTTGGACTTACTGTCTGTACATATTCTTTTGGTGTTAGATTCACAACAATACTTCCATCTCCATTGGTTTCCGGAGCCAAATAAACGTAGTTAGCCAAAATGCTTCCGGTGCTTCCATCATTATCAGCAATACTAATTGAGGCACTAACAGTTGTTCCCAACTGAATTCCTGCAGAAGGATTCGAAATGGAAACCGTCATGCTTTCAGTGCCTTCAACATCGGCATCATCAACAATGGTAAGACTTGCACTTGCCGTGCTTTCGCCTGCCGCAAATGTAAATTGTGCTGCTGACAGTGTATAATCTCCTGCTGTAATTCCCGTACCTGAAATATTCACATCAAGAGTCTGGCTTTCGCTTACTGCTTCACTTGCGGTTGCTGTTAAAGTAATTATTGTTTGATCAGCTTCGCTGGCTGTTGTGGCAGATAAAGCCAAATTTACAGAAGTCAATGTTGGTTCCCCTGATAAATTAACAATTACCGAATTTCCTTCGAAGGAAGCATGACCACTGTACGTATCTCTAAATCCGTTGAATTTAATTTGTTTGCCCAAATTTTCAGGATGATCCTGTAAATTCCAGATATCACGATTTGCTCCTGCTTCCAATTTAAGATTCAGGCAATGATCAAAATTGGTCTCATCCTGAGAATCAGCAATAGAAATATAGTACGCGTTTGTAAATGGTGCTTCAAAATCAGTACCCACCGAAACAATATAACCATAGGCATAATACTCGGCAGAAGTTTCGGACAATGCCAAAGCTTCATTTATGGTAAAAGGACTCGTTTCCGTTCCGTCATTACCTGCACTATCATTATCTGCTATGCTAAGAACTGCACTTACTGTTGTTCCCAACTGAATTCCTGCAGAAGGATTCGAAATGGAAACCGTCATGCTTTCAGTGCCCTCAATATCGGCATCATCAACAATGGTAAGACTTGCACTTGCCGTGCTTTCGCCTGCCGCAAATGTGAATTGTGCTGCTGAAAGTGTATAATCTCCTGCTGTAATTCCCGTACCTGAAATATTCACATCAAGAGTCTGGCTTTCGCTTACCGCTTCACTTGCAGTTGCTGTTAAAGTAATTATTGTTTGATCGGCTTCGCTGGCTGTTGTGGCAGATAAAGCCAAATCAACAGTTATTGCAGTACCAGCGCTGGCATTTGATTTTCCGGGAGTTGGAATTCCTGCAATAAAAGCGGTAGTGTTTCTGGCTCCGCCTTCTCCGTCAGTTGCCCTGTATATGGAATGATTCGCCATATCGCCCGAAGCATTCTCATTTATTTGTCCGCCTTCGATTATTCCTGCCAACAATCCAGCATCATCTGCATCATCGGTATCATAAGCAACAAAATCGACTAAATTCTCTGTTGTTACAGCTGTATTATTTGGAAAATCTGCTGCCGGCGCTTTATACAAGGCAACAGCATCGGCACCATTCTGAAGAGTGAAACCTGAAGGAGACAAATTTACATTTGCAACCTCAGTACTTCCGATTACAAAAAAGCCTTGTGCATTGGTAGACTGCCCGGCAAGATCATAAGTCGCATAAGACAAATCATTACTCCCGTTGTAAAGAACCAAAGTGTATCCATCCAAAGAAGTATTCCCGGCTCCTCCGTCGTACAATTCAACAAATTCCTTTGTGTCTGTACTGGCCTGATCGCAATCCAGTTCATTAATCAGTAAACTCGAAACTACCGGTATTTCAACACTTACTGCCACCACGTATTCCTGACTCGATCCATCTTCTGCAGTTACAGTATAAGTCACCGGATTTGTAAAATCCTGAGATGCACCACTTGCCGGCAAAACAGTTGCCTTATCGGATATTTCAATTACCGGACTAAGGGCTGTTACGTTAGTCGATTCCGGTAAAGTTACACCAATTGTATGTGCGTCTTCGTTAAGGGTTCCGGCTTTGCCATCAATTACAAATGATGTTATGGTCTTTGCCGAACTTTGAACCGGAGCAGATCCATAGGCAGTCCACTGAATATCATCAAGACTTACCTGTTTTCCTCCACCGGAAATATTTTTTATTTCAAGACTAAAAATGCCTTCTACATTAATATCAGTCACAATAAAATCCTGCAATCCGGTAATTTCTTCGGATTGAGCAACAGAAACTCCATTAATGAATAACTCTACCTGTCTTATGTTGGTGGATGTATATTCTTTTTGCACCTTACAACTAAAACTGCTAATTCCATTGGGAATATTTTCCCCTTTTAACGAACTGTCGGTTTTTCCAAAACAAATTGCTTTGCCATTAATCGGTCGGTCACCCCGCGAATTTACATAGCTCCAGCTTTGTGCGTTGTTCCCTTCAAAATTTCCTGTTTCATATGAACTTCCCGAAAGGGGTAAATTCATAAAATCTTCTAATCCCTGACCAAAACTGACTTGGGCGGACATCATAAATAAAGTAAGTAATGTCACCAGACACCACCTCTTACATGTGTAAAATGAAAACATAGGCTTAGTAGTAATTAAAAAATAGTTTGAAAATGAATTTTTCAAGAAGCGTGTACAAAATGGTTGTTTTGAGCATCAAAAATATACAAAATATCAAATAACCGAACATATCAATGTTAAGTTTATGTATCCTTTTGATTAACATTCAATTTTTGATTACGAGCTATCTATCAGCATGTAAAGTACATTCGAACACCATATAAAAAGAGTCTTATATCCCTTACGTTAAAAGAACAATATAATAACTGGATATTTGTGACTTTAGCCAGCCGGAACGACTTTTTCGCTGCACATAGAAGACCTATTTTTGGGGGAGGTGTGCACAAAATATCGAAACCCAGTAACAGACTTTTTTTTTGGCCGGCACATTGCCCGGAGTTTTTCAATATTTTTTTGCTTGTCCGGCTTATTTGCCACATGTATGAGTCAAATTTTTTCTTGAGCAATAAAAAAGACCAAACTTTAGCTCGGCCTATGTATGGGTTTTTAACGGAAAAATGTTAACGACAGGTTTCAATTCATTTTTAGCAATTCAATTTCATTATTTTCAAAGCTATCTATTTTATAGTCCGCTATTTTACAATCAATTTCTTTATTTCCATTCGTAAAAGCGACAACAGTCATACCTGCATTTTTTGCCGCCAACATACCAGTGTATGAATCTTCAATTACGATGCAATCTTCCGGTTTCGTAAATAATTTTTCTGCAGCCCTATAATAAACAGCAGGATCAGGCTTTACTTTTTTTTCAAACTCTGCCGATAATATCGAATCAAATAAATGCAAAATGTCTAATTTCTTTAAAACCACAGGAATAATTCTGCTTGGTGAATTGGTTGCTAATCCAATTTTATATTTTCTTGTTTTCAGTTTTTCAATAAATGATTTTACTCCATTTATTTGGCAATTTTCAGTTTCAATTAGCTCAACAACCCGTGAAATAACCATTTGCTCTACAGCTGCGGCATCTTTATCTTTCCAAGGATATTTGTCATGCCAAAATTGAGTAACTTCAGATGTTGTCATCGACTTTGTTATTTTAGAATATTCGTCAGTCACCTTAACTCCCAAAGAAGTAAATACCTCATATTCCGCCTGTTTCCAATATTTCTCCGAGTCAATTAAGACGCCATCCATATCAAATATAATAGCTTTTTTATTTGTCATATTTATTAGTTTACCGCACCTGTTCTTTTAACTTACCGCTAAGGTAAAAGTGTTTTTTATCCTTTAATTTTTTAAAATTAATAAAACATTTGTTTGGAAAACTGATTTTAGATTCTAAAAACAGTTCAAAAAAAAAAGAATTTATTAAAACTCTTGCAGGTCTTAGATACTGTTTGGATTTAGCAAATTGCAAAGCTAAATTAATACGATCGGGCAGTATACTTATTTGCTTCTGTTATCTTTGTATTTGAAAAACAAAAACCGATACATGAAGAACAAATTGACACTTGACAGATTTCAGGGAAAGGGATGGTATGAATTCATGATTAAGAATTTATGGAGGTATCCAAACAGATTGCTGGCGCTAAAAGCGGCAATTGCCATGAGTATGCTGCTGATTCCATTTGTTGTTACTGGTTCTGCAAATATGGGTTTCACTCTGGCTTTGGGTGCTCTGGCTGGTGCTCTTTCCGAAACCGATGATCATCCCAAAGGACGTGTGAAAACGCTGATTCTTACCATTATTAGTTTCATTATTTCGAGTTTATCGGTCGAATTACTGCTTCCTTATCCAATTCTGTTTGGCATTGGATTAATTGGTTCCACCATTACATTTATTGTTTTGGGCGGACTGGGTGAGCGATACAGAGGCGTTACATTTGGTGCTTTACTCGTTGCTATTTATACCATGTTAGGTGCTGAGATTTCGCCCAACTGGTACTGGCAGCCTTTGCTTTTGCCTGCGGGTGCCTTGTGTTACGGAATACTGTCTCTTATTTTACTTATTCTTCGTCCAAACAGACTATTGGAAGAGCAATTGGCTCAGGGATTCGAAGATCTGAGCCTGTACATGAAGGAAAAAGCACGGCTTTTCCCAAGTGATTCCAAATCGCAGGAAAAAATCCGAGGTCGGTTGGCTACCTTAAATATTCAATTCATCAACTCGTTGGAAAGGTGCAAAAATGTACTCAACTCCTACTCCGATGCTTTGGATGATCCGAACGAACTGCGCCCTTACCTGCATAAATTTGTACTCCTGCAAAGTTTGCACGAAAGAGCTTCTTCGAGTCACGAACGATACGACCTGATAAGTGATGAAGCAGACAACACCGAAATTCTGGAAGGTTTGGGACAATTATTACTGCAATTATCGCTTGCCTGCCACGAGGTTTCGAAAAGCTTGTTAATGGGAACAACTTATCAGCATCCGATTTCATTCAAATGGACAATTGCTGCCTTGAAGGATAAAATTAAAAAACAAAACCCTACAACAAAAAGTACTAATCTTAGCTTGCTGCTCCAAAATCTTACACAATCTCATCTTTCATTGCAAAACATGAGTTACTATGTAGATTCGGGATTGCTTCCTAAGGTGGACAGAGATACCAAAAGCTTATGGCAAAAACTAAGAGAGCAATTGAACTGGTCACATCCGCGATTTAGATATGCCATCCGGTTGAGTACCTGTTTTTTGATTGGCTATTTTCTGATTTTGGGTTTTCATCTGGAAAAAGGATATTGGATTTTACTAACCAGTTTATTTGTATGCCAGCCAAGTTACAGTGAAACCCGGAAAAGACTGTTTCAAAGGATTATTGGAACTCTAAGTGGTGTAGTAACTGGTGTATTGTTTGTACAAATACTTCCTACTCTTGCCGGACAGGTAATTTTGCTGCTGGTAGCTGCTTATGCCTTTTTTGTATGGCTGAGAAAAAACTATGCTCTAGCGGTTGTGTTTGTTACCATTTTTGTCATGGCGGCTTTTAATCTGATTGCAGGAAAAGGGATTGTTGTTATGGGAGCACGGGTAATGGATACTATTATTGGTGCCGTTTTGGCAATAATAGTTGTCCGTTTTATGTGGCCCGATTGGCAATACAAGCGTTTGCCCAACTTACTTTCAACCGCTTTGGAAAAAAACCGAAACTATTTCACCTGTATTTTGCAGGAATACAAAGAATTAAATGAGGATGATTTAAATTACCGCATTGCCAGGTATCGTGCAAATCAGGCTGATAATGCGCTTGCTTTATCGTGGCGGGGAATGAAACTGGAGCCCAAAAAACATCAGAAATTTCAAAAACATGCCTTTGCTTTAACTTATCTCAATCATGCATTACTATCCTATTTATCGGCCTTAGGATCGCACCGCGACATAAAAAACTACATCAGCGATGATCAATGGGAAATGTTTGGAAATATAGAATCAGAATTAAGCAAAGCTGTTAGTGGCTTACAAAAGTCGGAAGCTTGTGACCCGACTCAAAGTCTTAAAACATTCATTGATAATTTAGGACAAAAAATTACTGAAATTGAACGGGGAACTGAGCGCCAAAAATTGGTTTTGCTTTACAATATCGCTGAAGTTACCGAACAGTTACTGGAGGAAGCATCGAAACTGTTTCAAGAATAAATTAACGGTGAGTGCTGTGCTGTTTTTGCACAGACTCACCGCTCCATATTATTTGAACTCAATTTTCACTTTGGCAGTTTGTGCCAGCGACTGACAGGTTAAGATTACATTGTTCTTTACATCTTCGGCACTCAGAGCCATTGTTGTTTTCATTTTCACCTCCCCTTCAATCAGATGAGCTTTGCAGGTACCACAAATACCACCCTGACAAAAATAGGGCGCAGGGGCGCCAATTCGTTTCAATCCTTCTAAAATGGTTTCGTCCTGCACTAGGTGCAACTGAAATTTTTCATTCCTGATTGCTGCATCCACCAGAGCATTCTCCACTGCAGTTAGTCCCTCTTCGTACTCAATAGCCTGAGTGGAAAAATACTCAAAATGAATGAATTTTGACGGGACTCCCATATCAATCAAAGTATCACTAACCATTTGGTTCATTCCATCCGGTCCGCAGATATAATATTCTGTATTTTCGGGAGCGGCTGGATTTTCAAGAAGAAAAGATTCTACCAACTCCTCATTGATCCGGCCACGTTTACCATCCCATGGAGCCAGTGAAAAATCCAGAAATCGTTTCGAAAGGGTTTGAGTAATTTTCAATCGATCAGGATATTTTGCCTGCCACTCCAATAATTCATTGTAAAACAAAATCTCGGGTATACTCCTATTTCCATAAAGCAAAAACACCCTACTGTTTGGTTCTGCCAGCAGTATGGAACTTAACATTGAGTAAATTGGCGTAATTCCACTTCCGGCAGCAAACAAATAATAGGACTTCCCGGCCTTCCCATCCGGATTTACCGTAAAATCTCCTTGAGGAGTGGATATTTCTACAATATCTCCTGCCTTTAAATTGTCCGCTATGTAATTGGAAATCAATCCGTCTTTCTGAATCTTTACTGTTACCTGAAACAAACCTTTTACATACGGCGAGTTGTGCAGGGAATACATTCTAAGTTCTTCCTTGTTATTTACATCAAACCGAAAACAAAGGTGTTGTCCCGGATGAAACTTAAAAACCGATAACAGCTCATCTGGTATTTGAAAGCTTAGTGTTACAGCTTCTTTTATTGGCTTGTGAATTGCAGCTATGGGTATGCGGTAAAATTCCTGATTCATAATATTCTAACTTTCTAAGATTAAGCTTTAAATTACGGAGAATTTCGCGATTTACGACATAAAAAAACCACCTCTCAAAAGGTGGTTCTGTATTTTATCATCGTAAAATATTAGGCTGCCAATTCATTTTCGGCATCTAATTTCCTAGTAATATTGCCATAAATAATTAATGCTATTGCTGATACACCTGCTATCGCAACAAAGTAGTACCATATGTAATGAGCATGAGCTGAAGCAAGTTCCCATTCAGCATGATTGGTAAATAATTTTGGATCCGGACAGTATTTGGACAGTAAAAATCCTGACAATCCAAATCCTAAAATGGAAGAGATAAATGAATGTAAGTGACTAAATCCAAGATACAAACCCTCTTCTCCCTTAGGAGCCTGCAATGAGAAATATTCTAAAAAACGCGGTGAAATAAATGACTCTGCAAATCCTTGGAAAACAATACCAATAATCATCATAAAGGCAACTGGATGCAAACTAAAAAGACCTAAATCAATTGATTCAACATCCAATAAATTACCAGCCGCCATACACAATGCCGACACGGGCATAATGAACATACCAACTGTCATGGAAAACAAGGCCGTTTTCTTTCGCATCAACTGTGTTATTAAACCAACAAAAAGAAAAACGATTAATGGATTCACATTTGCATACCAAGATGGTGATGCTCCTTCTCCTGCCATACGCAACACATATTTTGGCATGGTAGCATACAATTGATGTTGAACCATCCAAAAACCTGTAACAATAAGAATTAAAGCTACTAACCTGCCATTTGAAAGAACTTTAAGTAAAGCGTCCCAAATTTCAGACATACTCTTGCCTTCCCCTTCGTGACTCGTACTTTTGTAGAAGAAGTAAACAGCTGTCAGACCCAATAAAGTGGCTCCAGCCGAAAAATAATTTAAGGTGATTAATCCTTCATTTCCCATTGCCTCACGCAGTGGTTTCACAATGGTTTTCCCCGAAAAAGCACCAATATTCACCATGGTGTAAAAAATAGAAAACCCTTGGGCGCGATTAGCCACGGTTGTTTCCTTTGCTACGGTACCAGTAATCACCGATTTAATAAATGAACCTCCAACCATTATTAAAACGATTATCGGAATGATAAACCATTTGTGCAGACTGTCTTCTAATCCGTTAAAAACAGTAATCTTAGAGTATTCGACCAAGCCTGCTGATTGCAGCATGGTAGGAAATATCGCGAGTCCTGCATATCCAACAGTTAGTAAGGAAAAAGCAAGTAAAAGTGCCTTTTTAAAACCCATTTTATCTGCTAAAGCACCACTAAATGTAGGTAGCAAATACAATCCTCCTGAAAACAAACCTGAAATTAAGGCTGCTTCCACATCAGAAAAGCTTAGTATCCTTGATAAATAAATTGTTATAACAATAAATACCCCATAATATGCAGCTCTTTCCAACAACTCAACAGAGTTGGCTACCCAAAAGGCTCTGGAAAAGCTCTCTCTTATCATTTTCTCTTCACTATTCATGATGTTTTTCGTTAATTATATCTTAAAATTATGCTCTGTCAGTTAAAGCTTAAAAATAGATTTACTTCATGGATATATCAAGTAGGGAAAACCCGACCTTAATTTTTGATAAAACCTGAAAGTGTATTCAAACTATGTTTTAGTTATCATACAGATAAATTTACACTCATAAAAAAAGCTCAGGAGAGTCCTGAGCTTTACACTATATTTTGAAGAAAATTTATTCCCAATCGAGAATCACTTTTCCACAATTTCCTTCTTCCATAATATCGAATCCTTTTTGGAATTCATCAGCTTTAAAGCGATGTGAAATCATTGGAGACAAATCCAATCCACTCATCAACATTTGTTCCATTTGATACCATGTTTCGTACATTTCACGTCCGTAGATTCCTTTTAACTGAAGTCCTTTAAAAATGATATCGTTCCAATTTACTTTTGTTTGCTGAGGCAAAATACCTAAAAGAGAGATCTTACCTGAGTTGTACATATGAGAAACCATATCGCCAAAAGCTGCTGGTGCACCCGAACACTCCAACCCTATATCAAAACCAATCATTCCCAATTCCTTAATTGCGTCATCAAGACTCTCTGTTAAAGGATTAATCACACGATCGGCACCCATTTTCTTAGCTAATTCTATTCTGTATGGATTGGTTTCGGTTGCCACCACGTAACGAGCTCCTGCAAATTTTGCAATTGCCACACACATACTTCCAATTAAACCAGCCCCCGTAACCAATACATCTTCTCCAATTATCGGCCACGAAAGAGTAGTATGTGTTGCATTTCCAAATGGATCCATGATCGCCAAAAGCTCATCACTAATCTCATTGCTCATTTTCATCAAATTCGATGAAGGTATGGCTGCATACTCGGCAAAAATACCATCTATGTTTACGCCAATTCCAACGGTGTGTTCACACACGTGTTTACGTCCGCGTCGGCAGTTTCGGCAGTGTCCGCAAGCTATATGACCTTCGCCTGTTACGCGGTCGCCAATTTTAAAACCAGTAACACCGGCTCCAATTTCAGCTACCTCTCCAACATACTCATGCCCGATAATCATTCCTGGTTTAATGGTATTCTGTGCCCATTCATCCCATTTATAAATGTGAAGATCGGTACCGCAAATAGCTGTTTTTCTAATTTTTACAAGAACATCGTTTACTCCTACTTTAGGAACATCAACTTCTTCCATCCACAAACCTTTTTCAGCTTTGGACTTTACAAGAGCCTTCATTTTAGTCATTGTCGTTTTGTTATATGTGTTGTTGTGTAAGTATTTAAATCTTTGCAAATATGATTGTTGCATATTTGGTTAATCCAATTCGAAAGTATAAAAACTAAATTAGATTTTCAATATGCGGTTTGTAAAAATATTCCGATTCGATCACTTCTGTAAAAGCTTTCTGCAAATCCATATCAGCGCGAGTCTGATGGCAATCGGAAGAATATTGAATTTCAAAGACATACTGACACTCCTATGCTTATTTTATTTCTCAATTTTATAAAACTGAAACCCTGTATCAAGCATAGGATACAACTTTCCGGCTCGCACGATTCGATCTCTTGCCAAATCTGAGATGGTTGAAAAACCCATTCTACCAGCATCCGAATCCTCTTTTACCAATTCTGTATTCTGAACGCAAATAAAACGGCGCTTAGAAGCTTGCTTTTCGTTTAGTTTGAAAACAGCATGAGGCATTGATGCTGAACCGGCAAAAAGATCCAAAATCAAATCCTCATCATCGCTTAACTGCTCCAAAATTACAAGCAGCAAATCGGTTGGTTTTGGATATTTAAACGGCAATCCTTCCGGATATAATTCTTTCAGCTCACGGGTTCCTTTGCTTGTTGGAATATCAGTAATAACCGATGAAATGGGATTAAAAATACTCTTCAGCTCTGACTTGTACTTTTTCAGCAAAAAACGCTTGCCTTTCTCTTTGGGAAATATCAACTTTCCTGAATTGAACCACTCGGTAACACGCGGTTTAGAAAAAGCCCAATATCGTCCGGATGGTGGTAAATATTCCTCTTTTGTAAAGGGGTTGGTAATCACAAAACGGGAATTGGAATTGCCGCTTGCTGCTGACGGATTATCAGGAATCCAATCTCCATTTGGGTCGTTATCAGGATTTGAATAACTGGATAAATCCTTGAGTTCTCCTTTCAACTTTACTTCCTTTGTACTTTTGGCATAGAGCAAAATATATTCATGATTTGCGGCAAATAAATTAACTGAAACATTAGAGTTTGTTCGATTGATCCATATAAAACAACCAACGAAATTATCCTCTCCAAAAACCTCATTGCAAATCAGCTGCACATTAGCCTTCTCGCTTTCGTCAATAGAAACGGCTACTGCACCATCATTGGTTAACAGCTGTCGGGATAAAACCAGCCGCGGATAAATCATGTTCAACCAATTGGTGTGAACTTCACCGCTTTCAATCTGATTTTTCAGTCCAAAATCAACCCGTTCAATTCCGGTACCATCCAAAAAGTCAAGGTACTGATTCGTGCGGATTTTAAACCGGTCATTATAACCAAAATCATTACCTGTGTTATAAGGCGGATCGATATAAATCAATTTGATTTTACCCGCATAATCTTTCTGAAGTAAACGTAAAGCATCTAAATTATCACCTTCCACAAACAGATTTTGAGTCGTTTTTGGCTGAACAGATTTTACCTTATCGAAAACCAGTTTATCTGTACTTTCTTCACGGGCTTGCGTTGCAGCATTCTCTTTTCCGAACCAGGTTAAGCCATAGTTCGATTCATCAACGAACTGATCAGCTTCCAAATAAATTTTAAGCTTCTGAATATCCAGTTGATCTCCTGCAAAGACTTCTGGGAGAAGGCTTTTCAGCTCTTTTATTTTCTTTTGTTTCTGATAAAAAGAGAGTAGGTTTTTTCCTTGCATAACAACAAGTCTGATATAATATGATTTGTTTCACAAACCTACAACTTTTCAGTCTTGAATAAAAATTACAAAATTCAACTTCATGTATATAAAAACGCCTAACAATCCTGATTAAGCAGTAATCTCTCGTGCAAATAATCATCATTGCCACTTATTCGAACCATATAAGCTTCATCAGGCAAATTACATGGTAATTCTTCTTCACAAAACTGATTTTTCGAGCCTAAACTTAAGTACACGATCTCTCCCGATAAATTGATCAATTCGATTCGATACATTCCTATGCTGCACATATTTATACTGATTATTTATTTTTCCGAAGGTAATTGTTGATGGTTCGCTGTTTGTTCTCTATATGTTATTAAAAGTTGATTTAATTGTACGGATTTTTAACTATTCGGGATCCCAAACTTTCCGGCATCGAGTTTTTGTTATCTTTGCGCCATGCAAGCAAAAAACATGGATACTAAAAAGATTTTAGAAAAGCTATCTATTCAGGAATTGAATGAGATGCAAAAGGAATGCGCGAAAGCCTATACAAAAAACAGCGATCTGCTTTTGGTATCTCCAACGGGGTCGGGAAAAACCTTGGCTTTTTTGTTGCCAATGCTTGCTGAACTGGATTCTGAAACAGATGCTGTTCAGACCCTGATTTTAACTCCTGCACGAGAACTTTCTTTGCAAATAGAGACAGTTTTTAAAAGTATGGGAACTGATTTTAAGGTGAATTGCTGCTACGGCGGACATCCAATGTCAACCGAAAAAAACAATTTAAAAACTCCTCCTGCCGTGCTTATTGGTACTCCGGGAAGGATAGCCGATCATATTCGAAGAGGAAATTTTGATTGCAGAAATATCAAAACTCTGATATTGGATGAGTTTGATAAATCTCTGGAATTAGGTTTTCAGAAAGAGATGAAGGAAGTTACACTAGCTCTGCCGTCTAAAATTAAAAAGATACTAACCTCTGCTACCAATAATATCGATATTCCGGATTTTACCAGACTAAATTCACTCATCGAACTGGACTTTATTCCAAATGCAAAACCAATTGCTTTGGATCAAAAGAAAGTAATATCTGTAGAAAAAGACAAATTGGCGACTCTTTTTCAATTGGTTTGTCATTTGGGAAATCAGCCAAGTTTAGTTTTCTGCAATCACCGTGATGCTGTGGAACGAATTGGAAAACACTTTTTAAATGAAGGCATTCAGTGTGATGTTTTTCATGGCGGATTGGAACAGGATGATCGGGAGAGAGCTCTTCTAAAATTCCGAAATGGAAGTCATTACCTGCTGATTGTTACCGATCTTGCTTCAAGAGGGCTGGATATTCCTGAAATTAAGAATGTGATTCACTACCAACTGCCAAGAGTAGAAGAAGCATTTACGCATAGAAACGGACGAACAGCCAGAATGAATGCCGAAGGAACTTCCTACCTGGTGCTTGCTCAGGACGAAACACCACCGGAATTTATCCCTGATGACATTGAAGTGCTTGAACTGGCAGAAGATCAGCCATTACCGGCAGAACCTGAATGGGAGACTCTTTACATTTGTTTGGGTAAAAAAGAAAAGGTAAATAAAATTGACTTGGTTGGATTCTTTTGTAAGGTGGGAAATCTGAAAAAAGAGGAATTGGGAAAAATCGATGTTCTCGATCACTCATCGTTCGTTGCTGTAAAAAGAGGAATGGGCGAAAAATTGGCTCGTAAACTTAAAAACGAACTCATTAAAAAGAAGAAAGTTAAAATTCAGGTTTCGTATTAATCTGAGTTCGATTATTGACTCTTTAATAAAAGAGAAACCTTAAATATCTGGCTAATTATTTAATGCGAAAAGTAATTGACAACTGGATATTATTAGTTAGCTGTTAAGAATTTTATCCCATTGAATAAGTTGACTAAATTTTATTATTCTCCAAAAATATTATCGAGCAGCCGGCTAAACATCTTTTTGGTTTTTGATTCTTTATGCGAAACAGAATTTTGTGTGGAAATGCTTCTGAATATTTGCTCCCATTCCGGCAATCCGCCAAAATTGCGGTCATCGATGTATAAATCAGCGTAAATTTTACGACTAATGGTGTCATCAAATTCCTCTTCGGGATAATTGCTGTTCACAGCATAAAATTCCAGTCCTCTCTTTTCACAGTAATCAACCGCTTCATAAAGATTTTCATCCGTTCTGTATGTCCATAAAATAATTTGATGACCTTCCTTTTGCAATGCGATCAGACTTTCGACAGCAAATGGAATTTCACTTCCAATTTCAGGATATTTATGATGTACAATGGTTCCATCAAAATCTACAGCTATAATCATAAAGAGAATAATTTAAGTATCACGTACTTATAAAAATAAAGAATTCTTTTATTCTTTCTCAATGATTAACGAACAAAAATGGCCTGAATTGTTGTTCAGGCCATTTATTTACTCTTTTAATTACTGGAGACTTTCTCCCACAGCCTTCGGACAATTCCCGGCGAACTGTCTTCATAATAATAACCGTTTCCACTTGTATTTCTTGAGGATTTGCCTTGATATCCATTCATGGCAACATCATTTAATACCAATGAAACGTTCGACAAAGTGCCTTTTACAACCAACTGATTCACAAAACTGATCTGTTCCCGATGACTGAATCCCCGTCGAAGAACAAACAAATTAGCATCTGTAAATTTGCCTGTGATGATTCCATCAGTAACCATGGAAAGAGGCGCATTGTCGATAAATATATAATCATATTTCCCTTCCACTTCGCATAACAATTGCTCAAACCTGCCATTTTCCAATAACTCAGCCGGATTTGGCGGCACAGGTCCTGAGGTTACACAGTGAAGGTTTTTGATGTGTGTTTTCTGAATGATCTCGCTGCATTTGCTATGACTGATTAAATAAGTGCTTAAACCAAGCGCATTATCCAAATCAAAAGCGATTTCAATTTTTGGCTTTCGTAAATCAGCACCAATCAATAACACCTTCTTATTATTCATGGCAACAATGGCTGCCAGATTAACTGCCGCAAATGATTTTCCTTCTTCGGGTATTGTTGAATGAATTCCAATAATTTTAGTCGGATTATTGGGCAGTACATAAGCTAGATTTGTACGCAAGGTTCTAAAAGACTCAGATATAGCCGATCGGGGATGATAAAACACAGGAACTGCTTCGCTGTATTTATTATGAGCAATAGTCCCCAAAATTGGAAGTTGAGTCTTCTTCATGATTTCTTCCTTATTCTGGATATTATCATTAAAGAATTCTTTTAGAATAATGATTAAAAAAGGAAGCCCAATCCCCAAAAACATACCTATTAGTAAATTAATTGCTGTTTTGGGTTTTATTTTAACAATAGTCGCCAATCTTGCCGGATCGATTATTTGCGAATCGGACACATTAGATGCTTTGGCAATGGCCGCTTCCGCACGTTTTTTCAGTAGAAAAGTATAAAGTTCGTTGTTTAAGTCGAAGTTCCTTTTCATACTAACCAGTTTTTGCTCATGCTTTGGCATTCGGGCCAATTGCTCTCTAACGGTTTCCATTCTTGCGCTTAAACTCTGTACTTCGATTCGGGAGTTGGCCACCAGGCTTTGAAGATTTTCCTCTAAACTTTGCTGAATTAACTGAATTTCCTTATTCAGGATAACCAGACTCGGATTTTTCTCCTGAACACTATAAGAAAGCACTTCCCGCTTTCCGTACAAATCAGTCAATTTAGCCACTAATGCATCTAACGAAGGATCTGTAACACCTGTTATGGAAGGTGCTATTACTTGTTTCATTTGATTTACATCGCCTAAATTGCGCAGCAGATTTTTATAGTAATCCAAAGAAATTTGAGCCCTGGACAACTGACTTTCAAGATCCTCCACTTTTGCTACAATTACGCCTGCCTCCTGTCCCAAATCAACAATTCTGTTTCTTGATCTGAAATTGCTAAAACTCTGACCTGCCATTTGAAGAGAATCCACGATTCCCTCCAATTGAGAATCGATGAAACGTACCGTACTTTCAGATTTCTTATTTTTTTCGATCAAACCAAATTGAATGTAAACCCAATTCAATTCATTCAAATAATCAACTCCTCTTTCCGGTTCCGAATTATCTATTCGAAGATGAATCAATTCAGCCTTTTTCTCAGCTACGCTAATAGTCATACTCTCCATATACGCGAGAGTAAGCGCATCTAAATTATTGAAAACGAAAAAATAATTTTCATTCTTATCAATTTCCTCTGCTTTCTTCTTAAGTATAAAATGAAAGTAGTTGTTCTGAAACAACTGATCGAAAAAAGCTATCTTTTCAAATTTAACATGTACTTCATCACCCTTATAATCGGCTTTCCCATCTACTTTAATTTTATAAGATTTATCATCAATCTGAACAATAGAAATTGGTAAGTTGGTTATATTAACCCCGTCCATTTGCTGAACTTCGAATGGTTCATGTCTATATAAACCTCTGTTGGAAAACAATTGCTTTTTATACCAGGATTGATTCCAAGCCAGGTTTCTCATTGCCTTTCGGTTAATGGTATATGATTTAAGAATTTCTAAATGGTTTTGTATGTTTGCTTTGTCCTGAATTTTATAACCATCAAACATACTTTGCGCGCTGGTTTCCCCTGCATCAACATGAATTAAGAGAGTACTCCGCATCATGTAAACCGGATTCGAATACTTACTAATAAAATAAGCCAACAATATCCCCAAGGCTCCGCACACTGCAAACATCTTCCATTTCGACAACAATCGATAAAGAAATTCCTTCACATCCGGACTATCTTTTTGATCAAAATAATCCATTACTTCATCTACATACTTCATTGAAATAAATTTTGTGTTAGAATAATCACCAAGCAAAACGGCTTATTTGTTGGTTAGTATTACACTGGTTATTAATACTGCCGTTGATACTGTTGACAGCAAAAGGCTGTAAACGGCCGAATTCATATTCGTATTTTTAATCCTGTGAGGCTCCACATATACAACATCATTAGGCTGCAGAAAAAATGCTTTCGATTTTAGAAAATCCTTCTTTGTTAAATCCAAACGAAATGTTTCACTTTGTTTCCCGGAGGTTCGCATCACCAAAACATAGTCAATTTTTGCATATTCGGTGATTCCATTCGCCATACTAATGGCTTCCAGCACAGTTAAGCTGCTATTGTAATTGTAGTAAACGCCTGGAGTTGTAACTTCCCCCATTACACTTACTTTGTAATTTAAAAGTTTTACTTTAACACTGGCATCCTTTAAGTATTCGTCTGCCCTCTCCTGAACCTTAGCCTGAGCCTCGGCCTGACTAAGTCCTGCAATTCCTACTGCACCCAGAATTGGCAGAGAAATATTCCCGTTTGAATCTACCTGATAACCATTTAAATACTGGTCGGATTGCTGACTGTACAATTGCTGTGCTCCCCCCATTCCACCTACGCTTTGTGCAGGATTATACAATTGATTCACCTCCGGATTTAAGGATTTAATACTCACAAAAAGATTGTCATTTGTCTTAATCAAATACTCGGGAACATTTGTTGTAAATTCACTTGCCAATATCTCAGCTCCAGTGTCCTGCAGGTAAACCAAATCTTTTTTTGATCGACAGGAAATGATACTCATTACTAAAATGAGGCTCATCAGAAATAAATATTTTTTATTCATGGTCTTGGTTTTTTGTTGATTCCAGTTTAAATATATTGAGATTAACTATTGTCCTTCACCAGTGAACACAACTTTAATGGTGCTGAGAAATAGTATTAAATCCAGTTTTAACGACCAGGTGTCGATGTAAAGCATGTCCAGTTTCATCCATTCCTCGAAAGGAATATTATTGCGGCCGGACACTTGCCAGATACAGGTAATTCCTGGTTTCATACTTAATCGCCGGCGCTGCCAACGTTGATACTGCTGAACTTCGGAAGGTATTGGCGGCCGTGGACCAACAATCGACATTTCGCCCCGAAGAACATTAAAGAACTGAGGCAGCTCATCCAACGAAGTTTTTCGAAGAAATCTGCCTACACGGGTTACCCGCGGATCATTCTTAATTTTGAAAACCGGCCCCGATTGTTCATTCTGATTTTCAAGTTTTACCCGCAAGGCTTCCGCATTTTCCACCATTGTTCTGAACTTCAGACAATGAAAAATACGTCCATTCAAGCCTACCCGCCTTTGACGGAAAAAAACGGAGCCTCCATCTTCAATTTTTATTGCCACTGATATGGCTAATAAAACAGGAGAAATCAATACCACAATAACAAATGAAAACAGGAAATCGAGCATTTCCTTTACCTTAAGGGCAAAGTAATTCTTGGTATTATTTGCGAACGTAAGGAAAGGAAGTTCTTTAAAATAAGTAAGATGAGATCGCTGACTAACAACACTTAACAATTCGGAATAAACACGAAACGTAACTCCAACCTCGGAACAGGCATAAATCAAAGCCCGGACTTCTTCATTATCAAACTTTCCCTTGCAGTAAATTACCTCATCAACCACATTGGCATCTATAATTTCGCTTAGCTGAAAATGCTCATGCAAAACCCGAACGTGCGATTCGTATTTATTTTTGATGTGTTTTCCATCCGACATGATCGCCCAAACATTGTATCCCCAATCGCGGATAAAAAGCATTCGGTCGATAAAGTGCAGATACGATTCATCATCGGCAACAATTAAAACATTTCTGGTATTAAAGCCTTTCCCTCTCAGCAATTTAAATATCCGGTAACTTAACATCCGAAAGCCAAAAAGCACTACAAGATTTAGGCAGGCAAACAAAGCCAGAATTAATGTTGGTACAGAGTCGGTAAGGAATAAGCTTCCTAAATGCAGCAATCCTGAACTGATCACAACAAGGGCAAAATATTCGGCAAACAATTCGGAGTAGGTTTTTACCCGAAGCATCTTACCCAGATTCAACTCCTTTATCAGCGTGTACCAAATGGCAATAATCAGCAGGTAAATTGTATTGTTATCGTGAACATCAATATTTACCGGTCTTAAATAGGTAGTAACTGCCCATGCCACCACCCAATAACAAGCAACTGATAAACCTACTTGCATGAGAGTACTCAAACGTGCAAGGGTTTGTTCTCTTCCTTTAATCATGGTTTTAAGGTTTTAAAGTGAAATTTTAAAAGACCACAGCCAGCTTTTCAAGTTGATGGTTGGTCAACGGCTGTCTGTATTCTGAGTTGAGTATTTTTTATAATAGAGATGCACACTTGCTTCTGTATAAATGAAGTGTGGGTTTATCTGAAAAATTTTTGAATTCGTTCTTTAAATATGTAGTAGAGAAACAGAGAATTGGTTGTTAAGTATCTTTTCCACATTCGGCCGGGCTCCTGCAAAAAACGGTAAAACCATTCCAAACCTGAGTTTTGCATCCAAAGTGGTGCTCTTTTTACTTTTCCGGCTACAACATCAAACGAACCGCCAACGCCCATAATAAAGGGCACTTTTAGCTGATCTTTGTAGGTATTCAGAAAAATCTCCTTGGTTGGAGAACTTATGGCTACAAATAAAATGTCTGCATTCGATGCTGCAATTTGTTCTGCAATATCTGCTTCCTGATCATGGTTAAAATACCCATTTCGGAAACCGGCAATTATTTCTTCTCCAAAAACAGATGTGTATTTTCGAACCACTTCGGATACCACTTCTTCTTTGCCACCGAAGAAAAAGATCCTGTATTTTTTTTTAGCAGCCAAAATAACCAGTTCCTGCATCAAATCAACTCCGGAAACTCTTTCCGGCAAAGGTTCTCCCAATAACCCCGCGGCCCAAACAACAGCCATTCCGTCCGCATTAATAATATCGCTTGCTACTACCGATTTATATAACTCGGTATCGGTTTGCATGTGCACCAGTTTGGCCGCATTTACAACAATGTGTTGAATTGGCTTTTTATCCCGGATCGAATCGTCGATCAGATGAATAGTTTCCTTCATCGTCAACACGTCAACCGGCGAGTTCATTATCGTAATTCTCTTTCTCATATTCCGGTATTTTTATGGTTTCAACTAAATAGTTTGATAAGGACAAAAACATCCAGGCTTGTGCCCATCGGATATAAGGAATCTTATTTTTTCCGCGTTTCCCTAACTGAAAATAGAAATACCCGGATTGATCCTGAAGATTGCTGATTGTCCATTTTAAAACCCGACCGACCAATTCCCTGTTCTCTTCGAACACGTTTAAACTGCTTAGTGTAATTGGCAATTGAGCCGGACAATGTACGTCAATCGGATAAACCGAATTGTTGTAATATTTTGGTGTTCCGTCATCAGCGAAAAAATTGGCCAGGTAATAATCCAATCCCAATTTAATTTGCCGGTCGAAGGAAGAATCCTTACTATATCTGCGATAATCGGATAAAGCTTCGAGATTAAATCCGGTATGAAAATTATCAATCCAGCGATGATAAGGCAAAGTGCCATACGACCATGATCCATCGGAGTTTTGGTGCTTGATGCAATACCTTACCGATTGCTTTGCACAATTCAAAACTTCCTCCTCTTGTGTATAATGATAGATTCTCGACAGCATCCGGCTTCCTAAAAGAGAAGCATTAAAAACCTGAGTTTGATCCAATGGAGAATAGGAAAAACAGAAATCCCCGTTTCCGTCGTAGGTTCGGTTTAAATCCTTCAAAATAAAATCCTTGATTCGTATGGCTGTCTCCAACAACTTTTCATCTCCCAATATTTCGTAGGCATCCAGCAATGCACAGCCTGCATAAGTGGTAACAACTACCGATGGTGTGCCTTTGGGTTGAAAAAAGGCTCTTGCCTGCCAATCGAAATTGTATCCCCAACAGGAGCCCGACCAGCCTTTCGATTGCATTTTCAATAATTTTTCGCTCAGAAAATGAATCCGGGATCTTACCTCCTGTGTTCGATCAAATCGATAAAGCTTACAATATCCACTAAGAAATAAACCAAGACCTTTTGGATTGTAATCCTTCTCAACTCTGGTAAGACCCCGGAAATTTATTGGACTTTTTTTAAATGCCTGAATCCAAATCAATCGCATTAACCTGCTGTTTTTTACAAAAGGAATGGACTGAAAAAATTTGGAATTCAGGCCATCGTATGGGTCCCAGCCTTTGTATTCCTGACTTTCGATATAATTTCGAAGATTTTCGAAACTTGTTTTATACATGTTTTTTAAACGATAGATGGTTAGATAAAAAAGGCTGTTAACTAAAGATTAGCGTCTGATCATGCTTAAAAATTGATTTAGCCTATCGGAGTGCGAAGTTCCAGCCTTAACTCCAACAGGTCTGCGACTCTGTTGGGTTCTCTACTTACAATACCCCAAACACCTAAAGGGGCTTACAAAAAATAAACAAGCATTAGTTGCAGATCAAAGTCCCCTTTAGTGGATTTAGGAGTCTTCTAAACTGTCTCTTGATTAATTTTTACAAGTAATCCGCTTAAAGTATGGAATGCAATTTCCCTTTTCCCTGCTTGTTTGGCCAAATAAAGCAAGGCATCCGGATAGTAGAAATCCTTTGGATGTCCGACCAAAACAAAGGGATGAAACAGCATTGCTGAATGTTTCTGAAGCCTGATTGCCGCTTTTAAAAAGTTTCTCATTTTTCCTTTCGAGAACAAACAAAAATCCCAGGTTAAGGCCTCTTCCTGAAGCAAAAACTGAACCGTCTCCCATTTTGATTTCTTTGCGCTGTTGTTTTTAAATTTCTCTATGGAATTGACTTTGTTCTGCATTGCAGATTTTATTCGTACTGCATCGTATTTTAGAATTCGTCTTCGCTTTAGAGCAAAAATCGGCAATTCCAAAAATCCACTGCCAATGCCGTTTGAACTCATCAAAGAATTATTGGATGCATACCAGTAAGCTTTGGTTTCTAAAATATCCGAATAATCGTAGCGAGATAAATTGCCTTCCGCTTTTCCACCATAATAAACCGAACTATCCGCAATAAAGGAATGCTGTTTAAGAAACTTCAGCAATCGTTCCGATGGATCGATATTGTATCCTCCTGCCCGAAGTATGTTGCACTTGTACTCCGGATTTACAGCTTGCAGAATGGACTCTAAAGTCTCTTTGCCTTTTCGGATTAACTCCGACAATCCCATGCTAATGGTTTCATCCGGCTGATCGGGCACCTCCGGCAACCTCCAGTAATCCAGATTCAGCTGCCATTCCCCTTTTTCATATTTTGCATCAATCCATTGCGGATGCAGGTGCAATTGTACATCGTGCCCCAATTGATAAGCTCTCTGTATTTGCTCTTTCATGGCTGTAGCAGGATTCGACGAATAGCCCATTGTAATTCCACTCTCGTAAGCTTCCTTCAGCTTCCAGTATTCTACCACTTCAAAAAATATAGTCAGCTTGATGTTGTGCTGTTCGCAAATGCTCAACATTCTATTGGTTGGTTCAATAATGTGCTGAAACACATTACCGCGACCAGAACCAAAAAGTTCGTAGTCGAGCGTTAGGCAGAGAGACGTCATGAGATTTTAATGATATTAGTGGTTAGATATTATTTTTAAGGAGGATTGCTTTTAGTACTCAAAAATGGACTCTGCAAACGCAGAATGAGCTCTGCAAGCTCAAAATGGACTCTGCAACACGCAAAATGAGCTCTGCAAGCCAAAAATGGACTCTGCAACACGCAGAATGAGCTCTGCAAGCCAAAAATGGACTCTGCAACACGCAGAATGAGCTCTGCAAGCCAAAAATGGACTCTGCAACACGCAGAATGAGCTCTGTAACAGTCAAAATAAACTCTGCAACATTCAAAATGAGCTCTGCAACACTCAAAATTGATTATGTACTGGTTATTCTCGGATTTGTTCAGGTCTACTCAATGAACTTTCAGCGTTTCACCTGTCGGAAAAACGGTTTCAAATCACCTATATCCCACACATCAAAGGTTCTGCTGCTGAAGTTGAACAGGACTGAGAACATGTGCAATATCTTTCCCGGGTTTTTGGCAATTAAAACCATGTCGCGCAGAACATTCATCCATTGAACCTGTTTGGAATTCTTTTGATTGCTGACACACTCGCCTAAAATATAGGGGATCAAATCAGGATATTTCAGTTTCATGATCCGGATAAAACCAAATGGCCGGGGGTTTACCTCCAAGAGATATGGTTCCCCATTAAAAATCTTAAATTCAACATCTAAAAAACCGGTAAATAATGTTTTGCCAATTAATTGAATGGATTTTTCTTCTATAATTTCGGCAAATTCGCCACGATATTCTTCCACCACCGAAGAGACTCCCGAACGATAATGCCGGACTTCATTCACACAAATTCCTGCCACTAAATTTCCCCGATCGAAATAAGCACCATAGGAAAAATTATTTTGCAAATCTGCTCCCAAAAACTCCTGCATTACCAGCGATTGTTTCTCCCGATCGATAAGAGTTTGATTGAGATTTTTTAGATCTTTTATATTTTGCACCAAACAGGTTTTAAAGGCTGGCTTTTCATACAAATAGATATCCTGATTCCACTTTACAATTTGCGGAAATGTAAAACTCTTGTAATCGGTATCGTGATTCAATTGACTTAGAAGAACTGATTTTGGATATTTACAATCAATCTCCTCAGCCAATTGATAGGTATTTAGTTTGTTCAAAAAAATAGATAAAGCCTCTTTATCTTTAGGTACAACATTAAAAAGAGTGAAAAACTCAGGAAAATGCTTCATCAGAAAAGACAGGTAAAAACCACTCGCAACAATACAATCCTGCATGCTGTTTTTGGAAGCCAAACCCGTTAATTTATGAATCAAATCCTCTTCTGTATCAACAATTAATTTTATGCCGTAACGGGAATACATGGCAATTTCGTTTTTGCGCCCCAGTATAGTAACCAAATATCCTATCCGACTATATTCCCTCAACAAGAATAAAGCTTGTGGCCCTGCACCAACAATCACAATCTGCTTCTGAATCAGGCTCATTTTTTTTCAATTTGAGATACAACTAAATTAAACTTCCCTCTGCCGCTTCTTATCAGTCCCTTTGTTTCAATTTTTTCAAACCTGATTCTGCAATCAGCCCCTAATAAAGCTCTTAAGTTTTGTTCCAATTGGGTGCATTCTAAGTTTGTAAACCCTTTATCTGGAACCAGATTTACAGTTATTTCTCCCACGGTATTTTGAATAATTTGAGCCGCCAGAAGCTGATTTATTTTCTTGAATGCCAAATCCAATCGTCCAATTCGCTGACCATCTTTTAAAATCACATAATCATCATCACGACCTTCTATTTTTTGAACCACACAGGCTCCGTTACTTGTGGGTGCCAGTTGAATTATATCATCTACCTTATAACGAATTAAAGGAAATGCTCTGTTGATAAATCCGGTTGTTATTAAATGATTGTCGGCAAATTCGGTATGAGAATACAATGGAAACTCATGATAATAAGAATCATTAAACTGCCCAAAAGCAACTGTTTGCTCTGCATTTCCATACCAATCGAATATTTTGGTATGGAAAACTTTCTCTACTATTTCTCTTTGGAAATCGTGCAGTACCTCCGAAGAGGTAAATGCAAGCGGAATGTTTAATTCCAAATTGGCTTTGTACAACTCTGTGGCCAATATGTGCATAGAACTTGGATATGCCTTTATTACTTTAGGCTGAAAATCCGTAATCATTTTATGAATTCTGCCAATTTCATCCGCCCCCAAATGAAAGCTGGAGATGTACAAAACATTATTGCTTTTATCGAAATAAGAAACTGTATTCCGATCCAGTACACCTCGAAGAGAAACAACAGGATCACCCAAATGATAACCGTGCATTTGCTGGAAAAAATGTCCGTATGCATACTCTTTTATTGTTGATGAAAAATCTCTGTATACCTGAAGAGGTGTTCCTGTTGTACCACTCGAATAGGCTTTAAAAACCATTAACCTTGATTTGGTTAAAATATCGGCACTGTTTTTTTTAACAATCGATTTATTGATGATTGGTAATTTATTTACATCCGATAAATTTTTAACCGAATCAATAGTTAATCCATGAGACTGATACAGATTTTTATAGAATTTAGAATTCTCAAAAGCATTCCGAAATTGTTTTACAAACTCCTTCTCTTTTAAATCCAGTAATTTCTGTTCCGAACAAGTGCTCAAATCAACAATCTTTTTGAGCTCTTTTTCGAACCCGCTTCCAAACTTAATTTTATAAGCAATCAAATCTTTGATTAATCGATAAGTCATATTCGATATGGTTTAAGTCTCCTGCATAATTTCTCTGATCACCTGATTTCCCTTCTGAGAACTGAGGTTTGAAACCATCAAATTATACTTCCCTGATACTGTTCTAATGATTTGGTCTTCGCCAATTTCTTTGTAATGAATCTTACAATCAGCACCCAAAAGCTGAGTTAAATTCTTAATGAGGTTCGCTTTATTCGTCTCCGTAAAATTCTCATCGGGAATGATATTCAAATTGATTTCACCTGCCACATTCTGAACGATTTGTGCTCCCAGAATGTTCTTTACATTGCTAAAATTAAAGGCATGATCCAACAGGCCGATTTGCTGCCCGTTTTTCAACAACACATACTGATTGTCCCGTCCTAAAATTCGGCTGGTACAACAACGAATGCAGCTGCTGCCGCACTTCAGTTTTATCACATCATCAATTTTGTAACGAATCAACGGAAAAGACTTATTAATAAAACCCGTAGTAATAATGCACTTTTCCTGCACCTCAACATGACCATACAAAGGAATATCCTGATACAAACCTTCCTTCACCTGTCCCAAAGAAATCGTCTGCTCGGAATTCCCATACCAGTCGAAAATTTTTGTGTGCAGAATCTTTTCAATAATACTTCGTTGAAAATCGTGCAGCACTTCGGAAGAAGTAAAAGCCAGCGGGATCTGTAAATCGAGTCCTGCTTTGTACAGTTCTACCGAAAGAATCTGCAGAGAGGATGGATATGCCTTTACTACCTTGGGTCCGAAATCTTTAATTAACCGGTAATACTTCTTAATATTTTTTTCATTCAGATTATAGCTCGACAAGTGAAGGGTATTTAATGAACGATCGTATCTGGAAATTTCACTTTGATCTAAATCTCCTTTGATAGAAATCACTTTATCGCCCAACTGATACCCGTGCATACTTTGAAAATAGTATCCGTAAGAATATTCTTTACAAACCGATTGATAATCGCGGTACAGCTTTAACGGCGATCCGGTTGTTCCGCTGGTATAAGCGGTATAAACAAACAATTTATTACAGGTTAGCAAATCATCCACCCTATGGCGTATATCTTCTTTTGTGATGATTGGAATCAATTTTGCATCATCGGTTGACTGGATTGAATTTAAGTGCAATCCGTGCTCCTGATAAAGCTTATTATAAAATTTAGAATTGGTAAATGCATTTTGATATTGCTTTACAAATTCCTGATTTTTCAGTTCTAATAATTGAGATTCGCTAATTGAGTATAAGTCGGCTATCCGCTGTAATTCTTTCGAAAACCGGTAACCAAACTTAATTTTGCTCAATAAGTAATCCCTTACTGCTCTGTAGTTCATGGTAAATTGAAAATAGAGTTTTTAAAACGCTTTGTGGATAGAAGTCAACACTCCCTTTTGCCGACCTTTCAGAGTAAATCTGTATCAAATTATGATTGTTTAGTAAATTTAAAATGGCTTTTTTTATCCCTTCCTCATTTCCGGCATCCACTAAAATGCCATTCTTGTATTTGTAAATTAAATCAGGGATACCTCCGGCATTACTTGATATGATTGGAAGCGAATAACTCATTGCTTCCAAAATAGATAAGGGCAATCCTTCCTTGTAGGAAGGCAAAATAAAAATGTGCGATGAGCGCATCAACTGATCTTTTTTCTCTGCATCTACCCAACCTTCAAATTGTACCAGATTCTCTAATTTCCATCTCGAAATATATTTCGTTAGCCGGGCCACTTCTCCATTACCGGCAATCTTTAAGCATAGTCTCCCCTCAAAATTGGTTCTGTTTTTCGAAATGGTTTTTAATAAATCAAATATTCCCTTATTGTCACCAATTAAGCCCAAAAAGAGAAACTGAAGTTTGCCATTCAACACTATTTTATTGGGTTCGGCCGGAGGAATAATCATGTTGTTTAAAATCACAATCCGCTTCGGATGAAACGCGCTGGAAAAGAAATGCTTCCATTTTTCAGTCAGGCAAAAAACAACATCGGCAGACTGAATTACGTAACGAATTCTCTTTTGTATAAATACCGGTGATTCCAAATAAAAATCGCGAAACCCACCTCCGTGGATATGATAGATCAGTTTCTTGTTAAACAGCCTGTGAACAATCGAGAACAGAATGTATTTGCGGTAAAAACTGCCTTTCGATGCTCCGTGAATATGAATAATTTTAATGTCTGAATCGTTTAAAAGGCGAAGTATCAATTCAATTACACAAGCAGGAAACCAAATACTATTCAACACTTTTGAGTTGAATCGATGAGTAACAATCAGCTTAAATGGTTTGATGTGTTTCGAATAATTATTTACACACAAGCCGATTCCACCTTTACTTTTTGTATTTCCCGGAGCAATAAATAATACTTCTTTCATTAGAAATGTAATATGAAGTTTATAAGGTGAAAAACAGTTTCATTTTCAAGAATACTGATCTATGATTTGAACACTGACTTTCCTGTTTTCTGATTTTAATTTCAATTGCAAAGGCTGAATGTACTGATGCCACAAACCCAACATGCGTGCAATGTTCTCGTACTTCCCTCCTTTTGTATTGATAGAAATTCTGGGGAGTTCGTACATTCCATTATTTTCCCGGCTAAGATTTGGACTTGTAGTAAAAGCCATTTTATAGCCATTCTTTTTTAAGAATTCAAAATCTCTTTCATCGTAATCGCCGTTTGGATATGCGAATGAATTAATTTCCGTTTTCAACCAGCTCTCTAAAATCTTTTTCGATTCGGAATACTCAAATGCCAGTTCCTCATCGCTGCATTGAATACCAATTGGATGATGATAGGTATGCGATCCGATGGTTACAAGCGGATGCTTGTGCAAATATTCCAGTTCTTTCAGATTTACAGCCGATCTCTTTAAAATTCGTTCAGCAGCAGCATTTCGAACATATTCCATTCGCTGACTGTTTTTCATCCTTTTTAAATCATCTGCACCATTTATTTCGGGATGCTTACTTTTTAAATAAGGAACATATTCCCACCAATAATTTCCCGACACAACCGGTTTAACGGGTGTAAAAATTGAAATTGGAATTTGATATTTCTCAATAACAGGAATCAACTTTAAGTTCCCTTTCCAGGCATCATCAAACGAAACAAAGGCTTTCCTTTCCTTCAACTCATCTCTGCCAAGCGCAAAATCATACAATTCTTTCTCACTGATAAAATGAAAATTATGAGCTTTTAAAAACCGAATTATTCCTTGAAACAAGAAAGGGGACGGGTTGTGAAAATAGATGGACAAAACATGTTTATCGAACTTTTTCAATCCATAACTTTTAAAAAGTAAAAGCAGAACCATTCCCAAAATATCTCCAAGTATTTTCTTAAATCCTTCCATTGCCGTTTATATTTTGAAGATTTTTAATTACTTGCTGATCTTCCTTTTTTAACCTGTATTTAAAGTAAGGCAATGCAAGTAAGGATTTTAAGCGAAGTTTATAATCGAAACACATATAATAGCGGTCAATCTGATTGGTAAATTGAAATTTATAAGTGTCTAATCCCATACCAAACGACATTTTCAGCTTTTTTTCACTAAAACTATTCTTTATAACCGCATCTAAGCAATGAATTCCTGCACCATATTTTCGGTAATCCCGATCAAAGGCACCATCAATCCCAATTCTTTCTCCATTCCAATCGATACATGTTGCATACGCTACCACTTGCTGATTAAACCTGACAAACACGACCTGCGAAGGAAATTTTTCATACATTTTTAAATGAAACTGTTCTTTTTCAGCATCTTCGTACAAAAAACTTTTCCCATCAACTTCTTTCGATTTCGCAATTCGTCTAATTTCAGATAAACTCTTATCATTTATTTTCTCATAACTTAGCTCGAACTCAAAACCATCTTTTTTAATTTTTCGAAAAGTTCTGCCCAAATCTTCGCGAAATTTTCTTGCATATACCGCATCCGAGAACTCCTCATAACTATCATATTTGCCTACTTGCACAAAAGGAGCACCAGCGTAATGAAACAGCCGATACTTATTGGCCAAAACCGATGATTCGGGCAAGTATTTGAGAAATAAAAAATGAAAATTAATATTGGTTTTTATCCACGAAATCAATTCAGATGAAAAGCATTCTTCCAGATCACCAAACTTTATAATATCATTGCCGAGGCAGGACCACTGCTGTCCCATAAATTCTAAAAATTCAATTTTCACCACTTTAAAATAAGTCCGGTATAATTTCACAAGCGGAACTACAGCAGCAAGCTGATCATCTTTATAAGCAGCTATAATGCAGGCCTTTTTATTGTATCCAAACACATTGTTTTCAACTTTTTCGAAAACAGAAAACCAATTGTAAATCCAGTTGAACTGATTACTTGGGAAATCCCCTGTATAACCAATCTCCTTGAGATCATTTAAAGTGATAAAGCGAAAATGATACATGTTTTAAATTGTAGTTGAGTGAGTCATCGAATCGGACGATGCGAGCCGATGTTTTATTTCAAGGTAACGGTTGATCCTATCTTCTATCAATGAAATTCCGATGAACAGAGAAAGAAACAGATCCAATAAAAAGTAATTTGCCTGCTGGGTTACCAAACAGGAAATAAACATGAAAAAGATTGCTGCTGTCAATTGATTGTAACTGCTTTTTGCAGGAGCAATTTCTCTGAAAATGGCATAGAGAAAAACCAAATAAAGCAGGAAACCCAGTATTCCGTTATCGACTAAAGTTTGTACAAAACCATTGTGTGCAAAGAGTGGCATTCCATCCTTTTTCTCATACCTGTTTTGTGATTCCTGCATGCCCATTCCCACTAAATAGGTAACGAAATTACTTTCGTACAAATTTTCCAAATAAACCGCGGCAATCTGCAATCGCCCGGAACCTACTGTTTCGTAAGCCGGTTTATCTTCCTGCCCGGCCCTGTCGTCCGTCACTCTGCGGCGGAAACCTTCGTTGGTTTGATACAACACAACAAGACCCGCAAATAAAAGAACACTAAGAGCCAATATTTTACCCGCTTCTTTAAAAGTAATTTTTCGTACAAAAAGAATGCTGACTCCAAACACAAACATGAGCCATCCGGTTCGCGTGTAGGTTTTGAAAAGAAAGAATAATCCTAAAACTAAAAGTGGCCCCAATACTAAATTCAGCAGCATACCGCCTCTTTTTTTAACGATAAACTCAAGAATTACAATGCAGGCGATGGATAATAAAGCCGAGGTATAATGCGGCGCTCCCAATATGCCAACCAAACCATCCAAAGAGGAGTCCTCCATCCAAAGCATGGTTTTACTTACCGGAGCCGAAAAAACACCCAAATAGTAAGGAATATTTGAAACAATAAGAAAGCTGGCCAGATAAACCGGCAACATCCGTAATTTCTTCAGGCTTTCGACACTGTTGATATTCAAATAAATCCAATGAACCACCAAGGGTATGGTTAGGTATTTAGAGAAATTGATAATGGAGTCAACCGGATAATCGAAAAAAGAGGTATTCACCAGATTCTTAATCGCGAAAAGATAGCCGAGAATCAAAAAATTGAAATGGACTTTTTGCCCCAGAACACCAACAAATAGAAAAATAAGTAAAGGCAATTTCCAAATGTAAGCCATTTCCTGACCGCCAATTGTATAACTCTTTAAAAAAAGAGCAATAAAAAAAGCCAGCATCCAAAATCCTGTTTCAATGTACTTCATATTTATATCAGCGAATTAACAAATTCCATAATATCCAGCTAATTTTGCACGCAAAATACTTGAGATCTGAAAAGCAGCACCACCAAGTATTAACAACCTCTTTCCTTGCAAACACATATCACCCTTATTTTTTAACTATCTAGCATCACAATATTTACCAGTCACAGAGGTTTAAATTGCCCTAAGCTATAATCTTAAGTTTCTTTCTGGATGTATACAAAAAACAAAAAATAGAATCGAACATTTTGTATCTGGAAAGTATTCGGTACAAATACTCATTCCCTTTGGCTTTTTCCTTAAAATAGGTACTGCACTCCTCCCTTAAATCCTCTTTTTTTAAGAAAATAGCATATTTCAAAAGTTCCCTATGATAAATGTTTGATATATAAGGCAGTAAATGCTCACGATTAAATTTCCCGATGTAATATTTTTTAATAAGATATCTGTCTTTAAAAAAACGATAATCTCCATTCCAATCTAATTTATGGGTCACCGAATCGTCGTGAATCCGATAAGTAATGGTATCGTCTTTCATGTAATGAACTTTTGTTGCGGCAGCTGTTTCAATCCATAACGGATAATCCCCCATTTTCCATTTTTCATCAACAATTTTCTTCCCGATATTAATTTGTTGAAGCAAATCATTTTTCATGCACACTGTTGCCGTTGCAATGTGATTTCCCTTTAATACATCGTCTAAAACATTGCCCGTCGGTAACATTTCCCCGCCCCGAAGACTCTTTATTATTTTGCCGTCTTTAACACACGAAAGATTGGTGTGCACCATTCCGTAATCAGGATTGGCTTCTAAAAAATCAACCTGCTTTTGCAGTTTATGCGGATCGGTCCAAAAATCATCACCTTCACAAAAAGCAACATATTTCCCTTTGCAGGCAAGGTCAGTTCTATGATCATTTGCAGCTGCGCCCACATTTTTTTCATCGGTGATGATCCGGATTACATCAGGATATTTGTCCGCATATTCCTGAACAATTTTCATTGTACCGTCTGTACTGCAATCCTCACCAATAATGTATTCAAACGGGAAATTGGTTTTCTGCATCATGATTCCTTCAATGCACTGCGCAATGAATTTTTCATGATTGTAGGTAATCGTTTTTATACTAACAAAAGGGGTCGTCATATTTTATGAATTTATTGAATGTTTTTTTTATAACACAGCCAGTAATACTTTACAAATCCGCTCCATATCTTCTCTGTTGTATCTCTGATCGACAGGAAGAGGAAGTATGTATTTTGCCAGCTTGTAATCCAAACTATCTGCCGGACATTCCTCCAACACATTTGGCCAATAGCAGGCTGTAAATATTTTATTTTGAAGTAATTCCTTTCTCACATTTTCATTTTCCACATACAACGGATAAACCATTGGGCCATTTACGAGTAAATCGGAGAAATCGAATTGATTGACACCGGACAGTTGCTGATGCAGATACCGAAAGTTTTCTTCTCTTATTTGTTTTACTTCGGAATAATCAATGTGACTTAAAAGAGACTTGCTTAGCTCCGACATCTGCAGAATCGGCTGCTCCGACAGCTTTAAACTATTCTCCTGAAAATCGGAATAGCCGCTTTCTGCACCCAATTCCAAACGCTTTAGCAAATGTGACATTCTATCCCACGAATAATCCATTTTCAATTCTTCCTCCAAAACCAAATTGCTTGACAGATAAGCTCCATCGGGAACACCAAAAAACTTACGGGCCGAATAAAATGTTCCCAAAGCCGATGTTTTATCTGAAAAGAATGCCTGCGAATTGTCAACAATCAGATTCTCGATCTGATGACTCAACTGCTCAAGCACAGCATCTTTAATTCCGAAGTAGTTGATGTAAAGCACAACCTCATCCTTCTTTGGTGAAAAATCTAAAACAGGATTTAAATTCTGATCGACGCGATAATACTCAAACTCGATATTGAGTTTTTTTATGGGTTCCAAAAGCACTTTACATGAAAATCGCGGCAGATATATTTTTTTGAAATTACCTGCCCTAAGTAAATATTCGAGACAATTTCTGCCGGTATTCAAGTGCAGCAGATCTGGGTAATATCCCGGTCCGCCAACTACTTCCAACTCAAAATAGCCGCCAATTGCTTTCATCTTAAATTGCTAACCGATTTGTATTCGCATTGTTCACAAAAATTATTTCTTCCGATTCGAGTTTAATCTGAATGTATTTTTCGCTGTTGTTTATCTTTTCATACATCTCATCCCCCGACGAAAATTGCAGTAAAAGAACACCAATGGTTGCATTCGATCCTTGAAAGGATATCACCGAATCACCGGTGTTTTTAAAAATGTGCTTCTCCAGAATATTTTCGGTTAAATCCGGAGATATAGTTATTTCTTTTAACAGACCATCCCGATCGCTGTGCAAAACATAGTAAGCAAAAAAGCCTTTTTTGTGAATATGATCAACAATAACTTTCTTTCCCATGGCTGCTTCAATAGTTGCATTCACCATATTAAATCCGCTTGCATACTGCTCCAGCTGAGGAACCAAATTCCCTCCGTTGCGAGGACCGGCTTCCATTAAAAAAATTCGGTCATCCTCATCAATTCTAACTTCAATATTAAAGGCTCCCTGCTTGATAGCAAGAAGATCGAATAAGCGCTGCAGTTCCAGTTCAATCCGGCTCAAAACAGCTGCGGAATGTATCGATGGCAATGTTGTAGAGTAAGGAACAAATGGATTTACTTTTTCATCGAAATGGTGATCGCCCAAATAACAAAAGCATATTTTCCCTCCGCACACAAATACATCACCATGAATCTGCGGTCCTTTCTTAACAAGAAACTCCTCCATCACAATCCTTTTGGTTCTTGAAAAACTCATCGCATATTCAAAAGCGCTTACCAGTTCCCCCGCCGAACGAATCTTTCGAACTCCTTTACTTCCCGATGAATCAACAGGTTTTACCATCAACGGAAATAAAAAATCATCAATTTCGAGCAAAGCATCTGCCAGGCTTTCAAATCCTTTCGATTTTGGCAGATTAAATCCATTCTTTTGAAGAAAATTCCTAAACAAATCTTTCTCTGCCAAAATTTTCACCGATTGGTATGAATTCCCCGGCAGATCCATTTTTTCGGATACATATGCGGCAGTTGGTGCCGCAGGATCCGAAGCATAGGCCACAATACCATCTATCTCCAGTTTTTTAGCCAATTCGAGCACCAGTTCTTTATCCGTAGTGCTAATGTTGTAATATTCATCGGCATATTGATGCCCGGGATTTTCAGGCGCAAAATCACAGGTAATTGCGTGATAGCCCAACTTCTTTGCAGAAAGAACAGAAGGCACCTGAAAATAAGAACCCCCAAGTAGTAATATCTTCTTCTTATTCATAGCTTTACTCTATTTTTCTTTTAATTTGACTCAATATCTTCACAGGAATTTCTCTGCTCTCAACCCGCGCCATCCCTTTAAGAACAGACACAACAGTATCAACTACTTCATCGGGTAAATCAGGATACAAGGGAAGACAAATTACCTGTCGTGATATCTCGTAAGCAATATCCAAACCTTTTGCTGACGGCAATCCCCGGTATGTTGAAAATTCACTGATTAAAGGGTAAAAATACCGCCGGCCGTAAATGTTGTGCTTTTTCAGTTCTTCATATACATCATCTCTCGATCTGCCGAACTCCGATTCGTCAATAAAAACGGGAAAATAGGAATAGTTGTAATCAACATCCACCGGATTTTCGAGGTAACGTACCCCATCTATATCTTTCAAGCCATCGCGGTATTTTTCAGTAATGTGCTGTCTGCCGTCAATTGCCGAATCGAAATATTTTAATTGCAGAATTCCGTAAGCGGCCTGCAATTCGTTCATTTTAGCATTAATACCAGGAGCAACAACGGTTGTTTCATCAGCAATGCCAAAATTTTTCAAATAATCAATTCGCTTTTTTGTTTTCAAATCATGACAGATGATTGCTCCCCCTTCGATGGTATTGAAAACTTTGGTGGCATGAAAACTGAGAATGGATAAATCGCCGTAATTCAGAACACTCGACCCTTTGTATTTCACGCCAAAAGCATGAGCGGCATCATAAATTACCCGCAAGCCATATCGGTCGGCCAAATTCTGAATCTCATCAACATCACACGGATTTCCATATACGTGAACAGGCAATATTGCGGTTGTTTCAGGAGTAATTGCAGCTTCAATCAATTTAGCATCCAAATTGCAGTAATCAGCTTCAATATCAACAAAAACAGGTTTTATTCCATTCCACCATAAAGAGTGGGTTGTGGCCACAAAACTGAATGGCGTAGTAATTACTTCTCCTTTTATTTTCAGACACTGCAAGGCTGCCATTAAGGCCAGCGTTCCGTTCGAAAATAAGGATACGTAAGGTACTCCAAGAAAAACGGCCAGTTGTTTTTCAAATTCCTGATGGTATTTGCCATTATTTGTCAACCACCTGCTGTCCCAGATATCCTCTAACAAAGGGATAAATTCATTTAATGGCGGCAATTGCGGCCGGGTAACTAATATTTTATGTTTTTCCATCTTCTTAGGGGTATTACTTCTTTTAAAATCAGTAATCCATCGGTCAAAGCTTCTTGTTTTGTTGCTATTGCCAACAGTAAATAAGATCCGATACCTACAAGTATCTGGTAAGAGAGAGAAAGAATTTCATTATTGATCAACCAACCTGTCATCATAAAAGCAACCATTAAAAGACTGATTAAAAAGGTTTGACTAATGTCTTTAAGTTGATTGGGTATGGTATAGGCAATCAATTTTCCTGTAAAAAAAGCATTGATAAAAAAGCTTATGAAAGAGGTACAGATCTGGCCGATCACCAAGCCCATTATTCCCCAATTCAATCCGATAATAATTGCAAGTATCACAATCGATTTTTTAACAATTTCGAGGTACAAGAATAAATCAGAACGGCCTTTTACCTTTAAAATATTCAAATTAGAAGCGTGCAAAGTGTAGATCATTCCGGCGATACACAACAACTGAAAATAAGGTACTGCCGGCAGCCATTTTGCACCTAAAATTAAGACCAAAAGTGGTTTGGCGACCACAGCCAGTCCCAGCATCAGAGGGAAATTAATAAAGACCAAAAGCTTAATCAGTTTTCTGAATCCTTGTTTCAACTTTTCGTTATCGTCCTGAATTTTCGAAAAAGCCGGAAAGGTTACATTTCCCACCACCTGTGCCAATGTTGTAACCGGAACCTGCTGCAGTTTTTTTGCCTGCGTGTAAAATCCCAAAGCTGATGCTGAAAACATTCGTCCGATTACCATTAAGTAAATGTTCTCGAAAGTTTGACTGATAATGCCGGACAGCAGCAGTTTAGAACCAAAACGAAACAGCTGTTTAAAAGATTGAATGGAAAAAATAAATGAGGGAAGCCACGAACTTTTTATCCAAAACAAAACAGTTCTAAAAAAATAGATGCCAATAATTTGACCTGCAAGCGCCCAAACACCAAAATTGAGTAAAGCCATTCCTATTCCTACAAAAGCCGATAAAAAATTGGCAATTACCACTACCTGAGCAATGGATTTAAAATTCATTTCAATTTTAAACTTCACCAAATGAATTAAGCCAAAAGAGTTTACTGCTAAAACAAGACAAACAACCCTCGTTAAATCTATCAGCAAAGGCTGATGAAAAAAGTCGGCAATATAAGGAGCTGCAGCAAATAACAGGAAGTAGAGTACAAAACCTATTGCGATGTTAAAATAAAAAACCGTTGAATAATCCGTCTGATTCACATCCTTTTTCTGGATGAGTGCATTATCGAATCCACTATCGATAAATGCCTGGGAAACTCCAATAAAGATGGCCAGCATCCCTATCAAACCAAAATCTTCCGGCTCCAGCAGTCTGGCAAGTATAACCTGAGAAATCAGAAGAATGAACTGGCTTCCAAATTTTTCAAGGAAACTCCAGAATACTCCTTTAATGGTTTGACTCTTTAATTCGGACATTTATAATGTAGTTAAGCAACAATTTTTTCCCGAACTGCAATCGCTTTTTTCAATTCCTGTACTATTCTGATACACGCATTTCCATCGCCGTAAGGATTGCTGGCGGTTGACATTTTTCGGTAAATGGCATCCTCCTCGAAAAGCATTTCCACCGCTTCAATAATCCGGGAAGAATCAGTACCAACCAATTTTACTGTTCCGGCCGACAAGGCCTCAGGACGCTCGGTTGTATCTCTCATCACCAAAACAGGTTTCCCCAAAAACGGAGCTTCTTCCTGTATTCCTCCCGAATCGGTTAAAATCAGGTAAGAAAGATCCATCATGTAAACAAATGGCAAATAGTCAATCGGATCAATCAGGAAAATGTTTTTCACACCGGCCTCCCCGTTCACCGGATTCTTACCCAAAATTTCGTAAACCGGTTTCTGCACATTCGGATTCAAATGAACCGGATACACAAAATCGACATCAGGATATTTCGCCGCTAAAAATTTAATCGATTCGCAGATATTTAAAAATCCCTTCCCGAAATTCTCCCGGCGATGTCCGGTTATCAAAACCATTTTTCGTGCACGGTATACCCAGTCGGCCACCAAACTGGTAGGAATTCCTTTGGCCTGCAGCACATTAATTATATTCATTACCACCCGCGACGAACGGTGAATTTTGGTTAGGGTCAGCTGCAAAGCATCGATAACGGTATTGCCGGTAACAACAATTCTGCTTTTGCTGATTCCTTCATCCATCAGGTTTCTCTGAGCCATAATGGTAGGTGCAAAATGCCATTGTGCCAATCTTCCGGTAATTTGACGATTGCCCTCTTCGGGCCATGGCGAATACAAATTATTGGTTCGCAGTCCTGCTTCGATATGCGCAACAGCTATTTGCTGATAGTAAGCGGCCAAAGCCGTTGTTGCAGAAGTGGATGTATCGCCGTGCACCAATACCAAATCGGGTATGGCTTCTTTCAGCACATCGCGCATTCCAATAAGAACCCGGCTGGTAATGTCATATAAATCCTGACCGGACTTCATGATTTCAAGATCGTAGTCGGGTTGAATATCAAACAAATCAAGTACCTGATCGAGCATTTCGCGATGTTGGCCGGTTACACAAACAATCGTCTCAAAATCATCGGGATACTTTTGAAATTCTTTTACTAGCGGCGCCATTTTTATGGCTTCGGGGCGGGTTCCAAAAACCAATAACACCCTGTATTTTCCATTCCCGTTCATAATTCGGTTCATTTAAAAGTGAATAATTTTTACTGTTCCGCTCCTAAAAATGTGGTTGTCCTTGAGCGGTACATTGGTAAGTAGTACTTAGTAGATAGTACTTAGTAGATAGTACTCAGTAGATAGTATTCAGTAGATAGTAAACAGTAGATAGTAAACAGTACCAGTAACCGGTAATGACAACTGGTAATTGATAAACAGCAGCTGAAAAACAGCACAGTAGAAGTTGTATATTTAAAAAGACCTGCCGCTAATTACTGAGTACTTATTCCTATTTATTGACTGATCTCTTTACAGCTGATTCAACACGCACGGCTTCGAGATCTTCTGTTTGCTTGTTGGTTACTCCACAAAAATCCAAAACCAATTTGTTCTTTGATTTCGGTAAAGAATAAAATTCTCTGTGTGCAACCAAATAAACAACCATATCTGCAGCATCAAAAGCATTTTTATAATCAGAGAGTTCAAATTCAGGATGTGAATCAATATTTGGTTCAACAAGCAGGATTCCGTTCTGTTCGGATCCGATTACTTTTTGCGCAATGTATTTGGCAGGCGATTCGCGCAAATCATCAATATTTGGCTTAAATGCCATTCCCATTAAAGCAATTTTTGGTTCGTATCCATGTTTTAGCTGAAACTGCAGACTGGCATTCTTAATTTTCTCAACACACCAAAAAGCCTTGTAATTATTTATTTCTCTGGCTTTTCCAATGATCTGACTTTCCAGGGGATACTCCGAAACAATAAAGTAAGGATCAACTGCAATGCAGTGCCCTCCTACTCCGCAGCCGGGAGTTAAAATAGTAACCCGCGGATGCCTGTTCGCCAACTCAATCAACTCCCAAACATCAATACCTGCCTTATCGCAAATAATTGAAAGTTCGTTGGCAAAAGCAATTTGTACATCGCGGGATGAATTCTCAACCAATTTGCACATTTCAGCAGTTTTTGAATTGGTCCGGTGCAATTCTCCGGTCACAAATTTTTGAAAGAATTCACAGGCCCGTTCCGTCGATTCTTCATTAATACCACCAATTACCCGGTCGTTGTGTTCCAATTCATAAATAATATTGCCGGGCAATACCCGTTCCGGACAATAAGCAATAAAAATTGTTCCTTCCAGATCCGGACGTTTTGAATAAATCAAATCTCTTACCTTCCCGGTTGTCCCTACCGGAGATGTTGATTCAATTATGAACAAATCCCCCGCCTTCAGTAAAGGAATAACAGCATTGCCTGCAGCAAGCACATAGGAAATATCCGGCTCATGATTTCCTTTAAAAGGAGTAGGTACAGCAATAGTATACACATCGGCTTCCACGGGCTGCAGGTGAGCGCTTAAATAACCATCCTCCACCACTCTTTTTACCAAAACATCCAAATCGGGCTCAACAATAATAATCCGGCCTTCGTTCACGGCCTCAACTACCTTTGGGTTTACATCCACTCCATGAACTCTCATACCGCTGTTCGCAATAAGAGCAGCCGTAGGCAGGCCAATATACCCCATACCTATTGTGGTAACTATTTCCATTTTATTCATAAGATTTACTGAAATTTTAGTGCGTGACTGGTTGAACTTGTTTAATGGTATCCAGACTAATATCTGTATAAACACAAGTTCCTAAAGAATCGAAGCGGATAACAATCCGATTCTTCCCCTTTATTTGTGTGATTTCGCCTTGAATGCCTTTTAGAGGGCCTGCAACAACTTCAACCAACTCTCCTTTTTCCAGATGATCTGAACAAAGATCAACCTTGCGGTTTTTATCTTCTAAAAAAAGTCGAAGTGCTTCAATTTGTTGTTCGGGTATAGGCACAGCTTTGCCACCGAAAGTTACATACCTCACTGCAAAAACAGAGTTAATTACATTGTAGTATTCTCTTTCGCTGACTTTCACAAATAAATAGGACCGAAGAAGGGGTTCTTCCACCCATTTCGTACGGTCACTCCATTGTCGAAGCTCTTTTTGTAAAGGAAGGTAGCACTCGATATCTTTCGAGCACAATTCTTGATGGAGCCTCTTTTCAGCCCGCGACCGGGTATAGATCGCATGCCAAAAGTAAGGTCTTTTGATGGCTTGCATGGTGGTTGAGTTAAGGTTGACAAGTGAATAAGGTCTGCAGGAAAATAGACGATAGTTGGTTGAAGACTATATGTATCTACTCTCGTGGAGGAGCGGTTGGTTTCTATCTGATAGGGCACAGCTTCGCTTCCTCGGTCACAGAAAGATGTTGTACCGTTATCTTTTTACATCTAATCATTCATCGAAAAGTAAAACTTTCGAAAAACAATGGTTTTATTCGTCAAAGAAAATCAGACTGCTTTTTTTCTTCAATGCCATTCGCATATTCTTTGAACGGTAAATAAAATTTCGGGAGATTTTTGCTAAGGAACAAATTTGAAGGTTCTTTACTTAGACAGAATCTAAACAATTTTGGTAAGGGGAGACTATTATCTGACTAATGCATCTTTTTTACTGATATTCAATGGATAAGGAAAATTAAACAAGCCTGCTTTGTTTATCTTATTTTAATATCCAATTTTCGCATTCCGATAGAATCCTGTATTGGTAATCTTAAACAAAGCGATTTCAGTCGCTTCCCTACATGGATTGAATGAAGAAAAAAAAAGTTATTTATCGATCATTCATCTAACAAATGAATCAATTAATGGAAAAAGCTTCAGCGAAAATCATAAAATATTCAACTGAAGCTTCGCACTTATTTTGCATCTAGTTACTTGCAGTACTTGCAACTTGTTACTTGTCACTTGTTACTTGTCACTTGTTACTTGTTACTTGTCACTTGCCACTTGCCACCTGCCACTTGCAACTTACTACTTGTTACTTGTCACTGTCCCTGCGCATCCACCACAGCAATGGTAACCAGATTCACCAATTCGCGAACCGAACTTTCGAGGGGAACAATGTGAATTGATTTATTCATTCCCAGTAAAATTGGCCCGATTGCTTCTGCTCCACCCAACTCCTGCATAATTTTGTAAGCAATATTGCCACTGCTTAAGTTCGGAAAAATAATCGTATTTACTTTCCGGTTCCCCAACTTCGTGAACGGAAACATTTTGGTTCTGAGTTCGTTATTCAATGCAAAATTCATCTGAATATCACCATCCACAATTAAATCAGGATAATCGCGATGCAAAATTTTCACCGCCTCCTGCACCCGCACCGGACTTCCCTCACGTATCGATCCAAAATTGGAGTAGGAAACCATTGCAATTACCGGTTCGATATTGAATTTGCGAACCGCTTCGGCTGTCAGTAAAGTGGTATCGACCAAAGTTTGTGCCTCAGGCCGGGGATTCACCGTTGTGTCAGAGAAAAAGATGGGTCCCTTATTGGTCATCATCAGATACATGCCGGCAATGTGATTGATTTCGGGTTTAATACCAACGGTTTGAATTGCCGGCCGAATGGCTTCAGAATATTTCGAAGTAGATCCGCTGATAAAAGCATCGGCCTCACCCATTTCAACCATCATGGCACCAAAATAATTACGATCCGTCATTTTATCGAGAGCCTCGGAATAGGTTAAGCCCTTTCGGCTGCGTTTCTGAAACAATACCTTTGCGTACTCCTCTCTTCGGGTTCTTTCCTCTGCTCCCCGCCAATTAATAATAGGTACATTTCCCAAATCCAAATCGTTTTCCTGAATTAATTTTTCGATGTATTCCGTATTCCCCAGTAAAATAGGCTGAGCAATTCCTTCGTGCAATACGGTTTGAGCTGCTTTCAGAACCTTAAAATTAGTTCCCTCGGCAAATACCACCCGTTTCGGACTCCGCCTGGCTTTATCGGTTAAAGCCCTCATTAGCTTATTGTCGCGGCCCAAACGCTCTTCCAATTGCAGTTTATAAACCTCCCAATCGGTAATCGGAGCGTGCGCAATGCCCGAATCCATTGCCGCTTTGGCAACTGCCGGAGCAACTATGGTAAGTAATCGAGGATCGAGTGGCTTGGGGATGATGTAATCAGCACCAAAATTTAAATTCAATTTTCCGTAAGCAATGTTCACCATATCGGGTACATCCTCTTTTGCCAAAGCCGCCAAAGCCCGCACAGCTGCAATTTTCATGGCCTCGTTAATTGCCGTTGCTTTTACATCCAGTGCGCCGCGGAAAATGAACGGGAAACCCAGCACATTGTTTACCTGATTGGGATGATCGGACCGGCCGGTAGCCATAATTAAATCCTTACGGGTTTCCATGGCCAAATCGTAATCAATTTCGGGATTTGGATTGGCCATGGCGAAAACAATGGGTCTGGCTGCCATCGACATTATCATTTCGGGCGTGAGCACATCGGCTACCGATAAACCCAAAAACATATCTGCGTCTACTAAGGCTTCCTTTAGTGTGTGAACATTTTTACGGGTAGCAAATTCCTTTTTAACGGCACTTAAATCGCTGCGCGATTCGTGAATTACGCCTTTGCTGTCGACCATTACAATGTTCTCTTTTTTAACGCCAAGCGAAATATACAAACGCGTGCAGGCCACTGCCGATGCCCCGGCTCCGTTTACCACCAGATGAATGTCACCCGGTTTTTTGTTCTGAATTTCGGCCGCATTCAGCAATGCAGCTGCCGAAATAATGGCTGTTCCGTGCTGATCGTCGTGCATTACGGGAATTTTCAGCTCTTTTTTTAGCCGGTCCTCAATCTCGAAACACTCGGGTGCTTTTATATCCTCTAAATTAATACCTCCAAAGGTGGGCGCAATTCCCTTCACAATCTTCACAAACTCATCCACATCTTTGGTATCTACCTCAATATCGAACACATCGATATCAGCAAAAATCTTGAACAGCAATCCTTTTCCTTCCATCACCGGTTTGCCGGCCTCAGGACCAATATCGCCCAAACCCAAAACAGCCGTTCCGTTCGAGATCACCGCCACCAAATTTCCTTTCGCGGTGTACTTGTACACATCACCAGGGTTCTTCTCAATGGCCAAACAGGGTTCGGCAACCCCCGGCGAATAGGCCAGCGATAAATCCAATTGGGTGGAATGAGGTTTGGTGGGTACTACTTCAATTTTTCCGGGACGTGTGCCTTCGTGATAGCTAAGTGCATCTTCTTTGGTAAATTTAGCCATTGCTAATTTGATTTAGGAAATGAGATTGTTTGTTTACTGTGTATGAGAAGAGGACTAAAAGACGGAAGCCTTTGCAGAGATATTTTGAAAACTTCCCAACTTCACTGTCTTGCTCACCAGAGTTTTACACCCTATAATTTCCGCCAAAATTTATTTAGAAGAAAGCTAAATAGGAGCAAAACAAAACACCTCTCCCTACTCTTTACAAATATAAAACCTCATCTTGTTCTTTTACAAAATATAAAACCTCACCTGATTCTTTTTCGAAATACCTCTCCCTAGCCTATCCGGTTTAAAAACCACATACCAAACCGTCCAGATCAAAATACCTCTCCCTAGGTACTATTAAAAGGGGGTATTCGCTCAATTTGGCTGAGATTGCCACAGCCTCATGCTTCGGCTTCGCAATGACAGTTTGAATGATGGCGGATATTCTCAGATGAAGGCATAAAAAAATCTCCTCGGGTGGGAGGAGATTTTATAATAAGGAATAAAACATAGTATCTTAACTAATGCTACGAAGCAAACCGTTGTATTTACTAAGATTAATTTTCTTTTAATTTATTTCTTTCATAATCTATAAAAATAGGATTATTGAATAGACTTTCAGATCTTATTTTTTGAATAACATCATCTTGTGAAATATTTTCTGGAATTAATTTTTCGAGTTTGCGAATCGCCGATCCCGGAATACCAAATTCAGATAGAATGGTTAAATTTTCTCTTAGAAAATCATTTTCTATCAAATTTGAGAAGTAACTATAATTTCCTGCTCTTAACCCATTTTCGTTACATACAAATTGTTGAATTGAATTCAATACCGATAGCCATTTAGGAACTTTGTATTCAAACCAGTGTTTTAAAGTTTGAAAACTCTGCATAATGGCTTCATCCCTAATTTCGGATTCAGATTTATGACTACTACGTGGAAGACTTCTTAAATATGAAAAAGTATTTTCGACCAAATTCCATATACTTTGATTGTAACCATAAATTTGAGTTACTGTTACTAATGCCTTTAATGTCATTTGTCCACCAGTTTCAGTTGGTTTTCTCAGATTATTCCAAGCTAATCCTAAAACATATTCAAGTTGTTCTTTTGTTGGATAGTTATTCCAAGAAATAAGATGATACTTTGTCTTTATATCTTGTCTTATTGTTTCAATGATTGTTTTTTGACCAAATACATTTACACCATTATTTTTAATAACCTCTTTTTCTAAATTTGGAATACTAGCAATGGCCTTGTATTGGACACTATCAGTGTCAATCACTTCACTTTCCATTAAATTAATAAGCACTTCATTGGAAATTGGATTTTGTTCAAAAAATGGTATGTCAATAACTATTTGTGCATTATCCGGAATGCGATTGAAATTGTAAATATTTCCAGTATAATGTATCATAAGTCTACCAGCTCGTCCTTTAATATTCGAATAATCAAAAAAATCAATAGGAGTATTTCTACCTTTTTTAGAATCATAAAAAACTATATTTTTTGCACTAGTATTTACCCCTTCAATTATGGTCGTTGTGCAAAAAAGATAATTCAGATTTCCTTCGTTGAAATAATTGATAATAGAAGATGTAATATGCTTTTGAAGTGCTCCATCATGAATTCCAATTTTATTATTTAGCAAATTAATTAAACTCCAATCGTGTGAAATATTTTCTTTTATCCATTCAATAATATCCAATTCATTATTACTGCTCTCTATTCCTTTTTCAATCAGATATTTTGAAAACCTTTTGGATAAATCCCGAACTCTATTAGGTGAAGAACAATAAATTATTGATTGTTCATGACTATTGGTTAACAGTAAATCAAAAAGTTTTTTTTCTTTTATTTCCAGAGCCTCTTTATATCCTTTCTTTCTATGGTGTGTAGTCTTATCAAAAACTTCTTTATTCGGAGTATATAGGTCAATAACCTTTGTGTCAACTAAAGAAGATTTAGTTTTATAAAAAATTGCATTATACTTTTCTGTAAAACCAGGAGAAATACCATCAATATTTGGACCTAACAAGTAAAATTTACTATTGAATGTTTTAAGAATATAATTAAACGCATTATTTAAAGAATCGGCTCTTTCATCATCCCTATTCGCACTTAATTTGTAAAATTCGTCAATCACTAAAAAATCGATATTCGGGAATTGCTCATATTCATTTACCCTTTCAGCAGTAAAAAGAAAAAGATTTCCCTTTTCTTGACTTGCTTCTTGAGAGGTTCGAACGACTATTTTATAGTCGCTATCATATTTCTTAAGCTTTTTTCTAGTCTCATCTAGCAATGCTAAAGTTGGTTGAATAATAATAATATTCTTGAATTTTTTTGAAGAAACAAACTCTTCAATAAGTAAGCTTTTACCAAAACTTGTTGGAGCACTCACAATGATATTCTTATCTGAATTTAGCAATGACAACAGATACATTTGATCTTCATGTAAAAACTTGTCAAGATTATCTGAGTGGTGATATTCTTTTCTAATAAGTGCATCCGTTGAATCTAGTTGCAAATTTTCCTTTAATAAATAAGGATAAAACCCAACGGCCTCTACAAGATCTGTCAAAATTAGATTTAGCTCAGAATCAAATTTTGAACGATTATTTAGAATATTTACTAATAGCTTTTGAGCTCTTTGCTCATCTTCTATTATAAATTGAGAACATATTTTATACAATTCAAATGTTTGTTCTGAATTGAAAGAAGCTTTAGTCTCTATTTCTCTTATTATTTTTTCCATTATTCTCCAAGTACTTGTAATAAAGACAGTTTGTGGTGTAAACCTTTTACTAACTCCACCTTGTTCTGAACGGGAAATAGAATTAGAATGATATTTAGTTTAGTTTTTAATGGATGATTATTATGAGTATCAAAATAATCTTTCAATTCTTTCATTTCTGCAATGTATTTTTCGATAAATTCATGTGAATTTTCATCATCATAGCTTGTGAATAAATCAGAGTTGTAGGTACACAATAACGGTATATTTATTGCTTCAAGTTGGTCAGCTAATTTGGTCGTTTTTAACATCACATCTAACCAATAATCTTTTTCAGGAATATTATCAAAATGCTTTAGTTTCTTTGATACAATTAAAAACTCTGATTCTAAATAGTCGCTTTTAAAATGTTCCTCAATATCTTTTACTAATTCCTTTATTCCTCTTTTTCCATCCTTATAAAGTTTAGATTCTCCCAGCCATAAAGTCTTAGTTTCTTCTTGAATATGGACAGCATCAAACCCATGTACTGTGTGACCAAAAGAATCTTTAAAATAAATTTTTGAAAGTAATGGTATTGTCTTGTGAAAGTCACGAAGTAGCAGATGTAATATTAACTCACCAAATTCTCCACGTCTTAAATATTTATCATCAATATCATCATCTAACTCACCATTATTTACATAAATATCTTTGATTTTTTGAAATGAATCGATTTTATAAATTGATTTAGCAGCCTCTGTTAATCTTGATAATGTTTCCGTGTTATCAGTACTCCCGCCTTCATGAAAACCAAATGCAAATTCATGGATTACATGCGTGAGTTTTTCTATTAGCGGTTTTAAACGATATTTTTTTTCACCTTCATCATTTAAATCAAATCCGACCAAAAAAGTACTTATCTCAGCTTCATTAATTCTATGACTGATTATTTTTTCCGAATTAAATGGTGTTGCCATATCTTGGTTTTTAATATAACCTAACGTAAAAAATTCCCTTTATTTTTCTTTTTCTCCAATTGCAGAAGACTATGGATGGCATATCGCCTTTGTATGATTATTTAAAGCGAAAACGAACAAGCCTCAATGCTCTTCCATTTTCGCACCCCCTAAAGTAATCATATTTAAAATACATCAGAAGCTACCCCCCTTATTCATTTTCATTTAAAAGAAGACAAGCTGTTCTCAACTGCAAACTATCTTGTTTTACAGGAACAGCAAACCAAACGCACAAACAATTATCACCTTCATTTACAAAATAAATCTCTTAATCAGGAGTAACAAACCATTAATCATGAGCACAAAGAATTTGCACCGAAAAGTAATTAATCATATTTTTCACATTTTTTAACGTTTTATATTCAATATACTTGTATCCCTACTATTTACTGAGGGTGCCGCAAGTTGACACTTTTTAAAATCATAACATTTACAATGTTTTTTGGCAAAGCGTTTTTTGGTTTAACTTAAATTTTCTACTTTCAAAACTGTTTTATTAAAAAACCCTTCGGTTTTAGCACCGAACGAAACAAAACATCAGTACAAAAATTGTTATTTTATTTACCTTAAAACCGAAAAAACATGTCGGAACAAGAAAATTACGACAGCAGCCTGGAAGAAATACAAGCTGCTGTAAAAAATGAAGAGATTAAACATTGCAGCATGCCCATTGGGATGTATATCGCAGAAATTAAATCGATTATTCATGTGGCAAAGCAAGACCTGCCACAACTGATTTCTGTTGGCTATCAGTCCGAAAAACTGGAAAAACTGGAAATTTTAACGGGCGCTTTAACTGTTGCTTTATCGATATGGGCAACAGAAGCTACAAGCAAAGCCGAAGCTCTAAAAAAATGGCAGGAAAATGCACCGGCCATGCACGATCTGATTCGTGATTTATATGATAACATGAGGTTTGCCTTCCGAAACCATAACGATTTAATCCAGATTTTGGATGAAATTAATGAAGGCGATTCGAATTCTGATTCGGTGATGGATCTGGCGAAACTGGGCAGACTGGGTAATAATCATGCCGAACTTTTAACGGCAATTGGTTATGAAATGACGCAGTGCAGCAAAGCCTTGAGTGAATCGGAACGAATGGGTGCGATACTGGCCGAAGTGAATGGCTCTTTTTATGTTGATGATGAGAAGAAAGTGATACGCGACAAGTCGTACACTTTGGTAAAACGATATGCTGATGAATTGAAAGATTACGGGAAATTTGTTTTCCGAAAAGATGAAGATCATGCTCAGCTTTATACCAGCAAATATCTTCGCAACAAAAAATCGGAGTACCGAAAAAACAAAGAAAATGCGGCCGCTGACATCCCCGAAGAAACTGTCAGTTGAATTGGATGATGAAAATTACAGAAGGGAATCGGGAGGTTCCCTTTTTTATGCACGTCCGCAGGGAGGTTGCATCCTGCAAACCAAAAGCAATATCTGATTTTCTGTCTTGGAGGTTCTGATGTATGTCTTGGAAGCCCTTCTCTGTGTCTTGGAGCTTCTGCATCTTGTCTTGGAGTAAAGCTCACTGTGTCTTGGAGCAGCTTCTGCTTGTCTTGGAGCAGCTTCTGCTTGTCTTGGCGAAGGAACCTTCTGTCTTGGAGCCGCTTCTGATTGTCTTGGAAAAGAACGGGAGCTATTATAACTGCCACCTAAAAGCGCGTGAGTGCCTAAATGCTCTGACGGTGGTGAATTACAAAAACAATTTCGGAGCAGGCAAAACCATCGTGAAGATGTGAAATCACTGACAAGGTATTATTAAAACTGGGATTCACACAATTTGAAAGGGATTGCTGCTGCCTTATGCTTCGGCTTGGCAACGACGGCCTGGTTCTGTTCTCCCTTTTTTAAGGGAATCCCAAAATTATTCGGGACGATGGACAGGGTGAAATCCATTCAAACAGAACCACCATAGGGATGCAAAGCCGTTACTCATCAGCCTGTTAACAGGCTACAGTAAAGCAGCGAACTGTGGTATTTTCTTTGCAATTTTAACAGCTACATCACCCAATTCTTTAATATTATGGATTAATTGGGCTTGTGACAGATTGTCTTTTGATGCTTGATCAACCGCATTTATAAGATCCAAATATATTTTTGAATCGGTGGTTTTAGGGATAAGAGCATCAATTTCTTCTTTCGATAATCCTTTTAATTCATTTAATTCCTGTTGGTATTTGCCGGTAAAAGCTGCATCAGCTTCAGCAAATAAATCATCATATTTATTTTTCGCCATTGCTTTGTTTTTTATTGGTTATCTCTTTTATTTGATTTGTTATTTTCTGGATTTGTTTGTAGGCATCATCGCTTTGTGCATCGATTTTTTTCCCTGTTTCAACAGCCTTCTCAACCTGTTCCGAAACTTTTACCAACGAATTTGTAAGCAGGCTGTCTGCTCCTTGTAAACCGATCATTGAAAGTGCTTCCTGCTGTGTTTCTTTTAATTTTCGCAACGACTGCAGGTAAGCTGTAATGGTACGATTGGCAGTAAGGGCATTTTCGTACGACTGATTGATTGATTTGGTAATTTCGGAATGCTGCTGTTTTATTGGCAGCAGCAACTCCTTTCTTTTGCCGGATATCTGATTTTGAGCCGCTTCAAGAAATTCCTGCATATCATTAATTGCAGCTTTCGCTTCTTCTTCTCCTTCTTGTTTTCCTGCCAGCTCAATTACACTGTACAAACATGGTTTTCCGTCCTTGTAATCCTGTAACTGACTTTTTAATGCATAATGAATTACAAAAGGAACATAAACATCATCAACAAAAGAATTAATATCATTTTCAATTTTTTTGAAATAGAGATCGGTAATATCGTTGTGCGATTGATGCAATATCTGCAGATCGCTGCCGAGGGTTTTAGATAATAATACTGTCTCTTTTGGAATTGAGGCACAGGCGGTAAACAGAAACAATGCTGCCAGTACTCCTATATTTTTCACTCTCATCATTTGGATTTGTTTGTTTTGAAACTATTTAATTTGATAATTGCGGGCGGATACTTTTCATGATTTTTTGACTTTCATTAAATCGCATCAACCATTTAAGCGGGTGATAAATTGCTAGACCATAAACAATGGATTCTCATTAAATTTTCTCCAATCTTTTTCGAGTAGTTTGTACATGTCATCTATTTCTTTCGAAGAGATATCATTCTCCTTCAGCTCCAAAATATAATTCATCAGGTTGAAGCAAGTGGTAAACTGACCGCATGCTATGAGTGAATCCATTCTATCGGTAGAGACATCCTCTTTATCCCACCACAATGATGTTGGAGCTTCGGAGGCTATTAATGCAACCTGCTTCAGCTGCTTTCCTGCCGGGGTGATTTGTATGTTGTGCTTGAAATTGTTTTTGTACAATGTTTCTTTGCCATTCAACTTATACACAGTAGATGTGATGATTCTATTTTTCAATTCCTCTTTGGAGTAAATCAAATTGTAATTTAAGCGTCTGATCTGTTTCAGGAAAACATCACTTACCATTTTAGCCCCCGATGTGGCTCTTTCAATCAGCATTCTTTTCACCAAATCAATATCCAGTCTCTGAAAAGACATTACTTCGTCCAACAACTCCTCCGGAACATTCTTCTCGAATACCGACTTCACTTTTCGCAGCACATCACTCTTTAAATACCCTGCAGCAACACCGATTAAGGATAAACAAAGACCGATACCTGTTACTACTCCTCCCAGCACATAAATGGATGGCCAGGCTCTCCCCTTAATTAATTCCAAAGAATTAATCAGCATCAAAACAATGCCTGCCAACAGAGTTGCCCAATATGCCCAGTGAAACCGGAAGTAGTTTAGCAATTTCAGCACCATTTTCCGAACTGTTACCTGAGAAGAACCGGTAGAAGAATCGCCCAGCCAGGGAACCATTTTATAACTCCCCACATCGTTCACAATAATTAAATCCAATGCTTTACCGCGTTTCCCTTCCATGGATTTGTTGATGTTCATCATGCTGCCAATTCCTTGATTATCGACGATTCCTCCATCCATTATACCAACACCTTTGGCAAAGTTGTCCAGCCTTTTTAAAGCTTTATAGTCTAAATCATTCCTGTCTTTAAAGTAATCATCAGGAAATAGTAATGGTTCAAAACCTATCGGAAAACATGATGATGAGGCTACAATGTCTGCAAGGTCAATTTTTCCGTTTATTTTATTGATCTCAGTGCAATTCAATGGATTGTTTCCAAACTTTCCGGTACTTTGAAACCGGAAAGCCAATCCGAAAGAGAAATCAGTAGCATTAAAACAAACATGCTTTAAATTTAAAGAGGTCATATTTTTAAACATCTCAAATTTCCCCTTGAATATATCAAGATCGGAATAGGCAAGGGCGAAGGCATTGATTAATGATCTTTTCTTGTACGAACTGTTCTTCCAGACTGAATTATCCTCCAATTTTGAAATTGCATTTTCGAGCAGCCGGTCTGCCCCGGGAGTAAATGTTGAATAAAAACGATCGTAAAAAGAATCGAATTTGAAATTGGAATCCTGCACTGCTTTTGCATAAGCCACTGCCAGCAACGTGCCGCCACTAACCGAACTAATGGCCTCAACATTGCTAAGGAGCGGCTTTTTCTTAAATTCTATTTTATTTAAATAAGATATTACTCCTAATGAAAAAAACGTGGCCCGATATCCTCCACCGCTAAAGCAAAGTCCAATACTTTCAAAAGCTTCAAATTTAGTTTCCATTCTTGTTTGTTTTTGATTTTAACAGATATAGTTTGTTTCGTGTTTCACAAATAATCAGGAGGCAACATTTATCCCGGTTCTCATTCAAATTATTTTTGCTTTAAAGATATTGCCCAAATAAGTATGAGATCATTCATTTTTAGCAATACTTAAGTTAATCATATTTAATGCAACCAAAAAAAATAATTTCCTATTCATTCTCATTTAAAAGAAGATGACCGACTCTTAACAACCAAATATCCTATCTAACGATACAAACAAATAACAATCAACAGCAACTACCCTATTTGTTTACAGAAAAAATCATTTCATCACAAATAATGAGATGCTTGCCTGCAAACAATGAATTATCCATCAGATATCAGCTAATCATATTCTACGCTTATTTTTCAATGATTTATATTCAACAAATCTACATCGCCACTATTTACTTGGGGTACCGCAACCTGACACATTTTAAAATCACAACAAACAAATAACCTTCTGTTAAAGTATTTTTTATATTCAACTTAAACTTCCTGTGTTCAATCGTTTATTATTGAATAATACCTCTCCCTACTTTTTACTAATTGTAAAACTTCTCCCCATATAAAAACCTCAGACTGATCTTTTCTAAACACCTCACCCTAGCCCTCTCCTGAAGGAGAGGGGACTGCACATACACAATCAGAGGAATACTCCCCTTCTACTTTAGGAGAAGGGGTTGGGGGATGAGGTTTTGCACCAAAAAAATACTTCGCACCAAACATTCCAGATCAAAAAACCTCTCACTAACCCTCTCCTGAAGGAGAGGGAACTGCAAATGCGCAATCAGAGGAATGCTCCCCTTCTACTTTAGGAGAAGGGGTTGGGGGATGAGGTTTTGCACCAGAAAAATACTTCGCACCAAACATTCCAGATCAAAAAACCTCTCCCTGGCCCTCTCCTGAAGGAGAGGGAACTGTAAACACACAATTAAGAGAATGAACCGAGGGATGAGGTATTATGAACAATAATTTTTAAATTACACAATCCTAAATTTTATAAAATGGTAGATTACAAAGAGTGCTTATTTTATGACGCTTCCCCTGAAATTCATTCTCGGGCAAAAGAATTGAGAAGAAACATGACTGAATCTGAGAAACTACTCTGGACGGAAATCAGAAATAGGAAACTAAATGGTTTAAAATTCAGAAGGCAACATCCTATCAATATCTTCATTGCTGATTTTTATTGTCATGAAATAAAACTGGTAATAGAGCTCGATGGCAATATTCACGATTATGAAGAAAACAAAGAATATGATGAAGGCAGAACTGCGGAATTGGAATATTTAGGAGTAAAAGTTATTCGCTTTACAAATGAAGAGGTGATGAATTCAATGAATAAAGTCTTGGCACAAATAAAGGTGTTCTGTAAGCAGATTTCTTTTTAATTTCTCAGATAGCTTCACAAGAATCCTCTCCCTGGCCTTCCAAAACAAAGTACCTCACCCTAGCCCTCTCCTGAAGGAGAGGGAACTGCACATACACAATCAGGGGAATGCCCCCCTTCTACTTTAGGAGAAGGGGTTGGGGGATGAGGTGTTAAACCAGAAAAATACTTCGCACCAAACCGTACAGATCGAAACACCTCTCCCTGGCCCTCTCCTGAAGGAGAGGGAACTGCAAATGCGCAATCAGAGGAATGCTCCCCTTCTACTTTAGGAGAAGGGGTTGGGGGATGAGGTTTTGCACCAGAAAAATACTTCGCACCAAACCTTCCAAATCAAATACCTCTCCCTAACCCTCTCCTGAAGGAGAGGGAACTGCACACAATCAGGGGAATGCCCCCTTTCTACTTTAGGAGAAGGGGTTGGGGGATGAGGTGTTAAACCAGAAAAATACTTCGCACCAAACCTTCCAGATCAAATACCTCTCCCTGACCCTCTCCTGAAGGAGAGGGAACTGCACATACACAATCAGGGGAATGCCCCCCTTCTACTTTAGGAGAAGGGGTTGGGGGATGAGGTGTCAAACCAGAAAAATACTTCGTACCAAACCTTCCAGATCAAAAAACCTCTCCCTAACCCTCTCCTGAAGGAGAGGGAACTGCACATGCACAATCAGGGGAATACTCCCCTTCTACTTTAGGAGAAGGGGTTGGGGGATGAGGTGTTAAACCAGAAAAATACTTCGCACCAAACCTTCCAGATCAAAAAACCTCTCCCTGGCCCTCTCCTGAAGGAGAGGGAACTGCACATACACAATCAGGGGAATGCCCCCCTTCTACTTTAGGAGAAGGGGTTGGGGGATGAGGTGTTAAACCAGAAAAATACTTCGCACCAAACATTCCAGATCAAAAAACCTCTCACTGGCCCTCTCCTGAAGGAGAGGGAACTGTAAAACAAAAAAAAGAGCTCCAATACTGGAGCTCTTTCTATATATCAATGTAATAGGATCTTATTTTTTGCCTCTTTGCTTAGCGGCTTCTTCCAAACGTTGTTGGAATTTCGATTTCTTAACCGGCTTTTTCTTATTTGCTTCCAACATTGCCAATACCTTATCGTCATCAACCATAAATTTACGAATGGCTATGGTTTGAAGAACAGTAAATAAAGTTGCAATAAAGTAGTAGTAAGAAAGACCTGATGCATAGTTATTAAACCATCCTAAGAACATTACCGGCATTAAATACATCATGTATTTCATACCTGGCATTTGCTGCGATGATTGCATTTGTCCATTCATACTCGTGTACACCAAGTTGGTACCTGCCATCAACAAGCAAAACAAACTTACGTGATCGCCATACCATGGAATATTCCAAGGTAGTGTCATGATTGAATCGTATGATGATAAATCTTTTGCCCATAGGAAACTTTGCTGACGCAATTCGAATGATGCAGGAAAGAAGCGAAACAAGGCAATCAGGAATGGAAACTGTACCAACATTGGCAAACATCCACCCATTGGGTTTACTCCTGCTTTTTTATACAGAGCCATAGTTGCCTGCTGGCGTTCCATTGCTTTGTCTTTTGGGATTTTCTCATTAATAGCATCTATCTGAGGTTTCAACACCTTCATTTTTGCTGTCGACATGTACGACTTGTAGGTCAGTGGTGCCAAAAGCAACTTAATAATGATGGTTAAAATCAGAATAATGATTCCGTAGTTACTAATAAATCTTTCCAGGAAATTAAAGATTTCAATCACGAAGTAGCGATTGATCCATCCAAAAATTCCCCATCCTAAATTTACCATGGATTCCAATTGAATATCCTTACCATACTTTCGCAACGTTTTGAACTTATTAGGCCCAAAATAAAATTGCATTGGATAAGTTTCAATTTTGTTTCCCTGATAAGGAAGAGAAATTTCTGCTGAGAAATTCTTCAGAACCCTGGAAGTTTCATCCATAGTAGACGATTTCAGCTTTACTCCCTTAAACGCCTCATCAGCAATTAAAACAGAAGAGAAAAATTGTTGTTTAAATCCAATCCACTTTACTTTTGTCGCTAAATCTTCTTCTTTTTCTCCGGCGGCCGATAAACTTTCAACAGCATCTTCGAAAAATTTGTAATACAAAGCGGTGTATTGATTCTCAAACTTACGTCCCTTTTCCTGACCTGGGATATCTTCCTGCCAATTGAAAGTAACGAAATTGGAATTACGGGAAATCACATCCTGCATTCCTACCAAGTTCACAGTAAAATCGACCATATAAGAATCGGGAGCCAAAGTATATTTATACTCAATATACTTATCATCTCCAACCATCAATCGCATACTAACCCCTTTTTCAGAGCTTGTTGCATCTACCGCATCAGCACCATTCGCTTCAACAAAAAACAAGTCCTGAGTGTTCATCGGCTTGTTTTCGGAATAGAATGTTAATCCAAACTTACTGTTCTTTTCTGCCCATAAAAGCAAAGGCAGAGAATCGTGGGTTTGAAATTTCTTCAACTGAACATTACTAATTCGCCCCCCTTTGGTACTCAGGTTTATCTTAACAAATTTATTCTCAAGAGTAATGAATTCTTCCTGCTGATTTACCGCACCAGCAAAAGCACCATAGGATTCTTTCATTGCAACAGTATCCTCTTTTACTTCAGCATATTGAGCCTTTAAGCCTTCCAGTCTGGCAGCTTCGACCTCTTCATTGTGCAGGCGATCAACCCGCGCAATTGAGTCTCTGGTGTTTATGGCCTTGATTTCCTCTTCAGATGGCTTTGTCAGGTACGTATACCCAATCAAAATCGCTCCGATGATCAACAAGCCAAAAATCGAATTTCTATCCATTTTATATTTTTTAAATCTTATGTTCTTAAAAGTAACGAGTACATCTACAGCTTAAAACTCCTCCTGCGAGGTCTTTAAATGCATTAGAGACTCGCGGCGCTCTTATTTTACTCCATTGCCACTTTCACAAACTCTACAAATAAAGGATGTGGCTTAATAACAGTACTCTTGTATTCGGGGTGAAATTGTACCCCAACGAACCATTTGTGTCCTTCCAACTCAACTACTTCAACTAAGCCTGTATCAGGATTCATTCCAGTCGCTTTCATTCCAGCTGCTTCGTATTGCTCTAAATACTCATTGTTAAATTCGTAACGGTGGCGGTGACGTTCTGATATTTCCTTTTGTCCGTATGCTTTTAATGCTTTCGAACCATCTTTCAAAATACAATCGTAAGCTCCCAAACGCATAGTTCCGCCTTTTTCAGTTACGTTTTTCTGTTCTTCCATAAGGTCGATTACCGGATATGGAGATTTAGGATTCATCTCTAAAGAATCGGCATCTTCCAACTTTAATACGTTACGGGCAAATTCAATTACCGAAACCTGCATGCCTAAACAAATTCCAAGGAAAGGAATATTATTCTCGCGGGCATATTTAGTGGCAAGAATTTTTCCTTCAATACCTCTGTGACCAAAACCCGGAGCAACTAAAATTCCTTTAAGGTCTTTCAATTCTTCCTGATAATTTTTATCAGTCAGCTTTTCGGAATGAATCCACTGAATATTTACTTTGCATTCGTTTACCGAACCCGCATGTAAAAACGACTCGGCAATTGATTTATAAGCATCATGTAATTCAACGTATTTTCCTACCAAACCAATTTTAACTTCTGATTTTGGGTTCTGTAACCGATTCAAAAACTTAGTCCATTCAATTAATTTAGGCTCCTTTTTTAAATCCAAACCTAGCTTTTCACAAACAATTACATCGAGTTTTTCCTCTCTCATTTTTAAAGGAACCTCGTAAATTGTTTTTACATCAATCGACTGAATAACTGCATTTGGTTCAACATTACAAAACAATGCTACCTTTCTGCGAACATCATTAGGCAATTCGTGCTCGGTACGTAACACCAAAACTTCCGGCTGCACTCCTGTTTCCAACAATGATTTTACAGAATGCTGAGTAGGTTTGGTCTTTAGTTCGCCCGAAGCAGCAAGATACGGCACCAACGTAAGGTGAATTACAATAGCATCGCGTCCCAACTCCCACTTTAACTGACGAACAGCTTCGATGTATGGTAAAGATTCAATATCTCCAACAGTACCACCAATTTCAGTAATTACTACATCAAATTTATGCTTGGAACCAAGCATTTTGATGTTTCTCTTAATTTCATCGGTAATATGAGGAATGATTTGAACTGTTTTCCCCAAAAAATCTCCTTTTCTTTCCTTATTAATAACATTACGGTAAATTCTACCTGTTGTAACATTATTAGCCTGAGAAGTAGGAATGTTGGTAAAACGTTCGTAATGTCCCAAATCCAAATCGGTTTCAGCCCCATCATCGGTTACGAAACACTCACCATGCTCGTAAGGATTTAAAGTACCCGGGTCTACATTTAAGTAAGGATCCAGTTTCTGATTGGTAACAGAATAACCTCTGGCTTGTAATAATTTAGCCAATGATGATGCTATTATTCCTTTTCCTAATGAGGAGGTTACCCCACCTGTAACGAAGATGTATTTGGTTGTTGACACTTGCTGAACGTTTTATGAATTATTAAAGGTGCAAAAGTAGTTAATTTATGCATTTTTAGGAAACTATTTTCCTATTTCACAAGATCAAATTTAGGGAATCCTGCTTTTCAGATATTTTCCAGATAGAAAATAAGAAAATACAAACGTTTTGCTCTCCCCTAAATTAAACTGAAATACATCTGATAGTTAGAGCCTTCAAAGCTTTTGTATTCAATCAAAAAATCCTCCACTATAAAAATGGAGGATGATATTTATTCCGATCAATTTATTCTATGAAACCAACCCATCAATAACTTTCAATTTTTCCTGAAGAAGTTTCAAACTCTGTTTTCCTTTTTCGATTTTCTCTTCAATTTCCTGAACTATAAAATCTGATGTTTTTGAGGCAGAAAAGAATCCAATGTTATTTTCCCATAAGCCTATATCAGTTTCCAGCTGCTTAATTTTACCAACAATTTTATTTCTCTCGCCAATAATTTTGTCTTCAGAATGATTCATGCTTAGGAAATTATCAATTTTTGATTGAAATTTCTGAACTTCCTTATCCTCTGTTTCCAGATCCATCTTGTCATAAACAGCGTTTAATGCTCTTCTAAAATCCTCCTGTATTTTATCTTTCTTCTTAAAAGGAACGTGTCCTATTTGTGTCCATTCTTTCTGAAATTCACGAAGAACGGCTAAATTTTCCTCATCATCACCGCTAAATTGAAAATTTCGAATCTTATCAATCACTTCCTCTTTAAGTTTCAAATTTTCAGCATGATCAGTATCTACATGATCAAAATGTTTCGATTTACTGCTAAAAAACTTATCACATGCAGCTCTGAACCGAACCCACAATTCCTCTGAAACCTTACGAGGTACAGGCCCTATCTTTTTCCATTCTTTTTGAATAGCGATTAATTTGTCTGTTGTTTCCTTCCAATCTGTACTGTCCTGCAGACCCTCTGCAAACTCGCACAATTCTGTTTTCTTCTCCAAATTATCACCAAGCTTATCCTTCAGCTTCAAATAAAACTTACGCTTTTTATCAAAGTACAGATCGCAGGCAGTTCTGAAACGCTGATAAATTTTATTGTTGTCTTTTTTAGGTGCAAAACCAATTGTCCGCCACTCTTTTTGAAGATCTAAAATTTCCTTAGAGCTCGCATTCCAATCTTTATGAGATTCAATGTTAGCATTGGCTATTAATTCCACTTTATCACACAGAACCTCTTTTTTCTCAAGATTCGTTTTTTGTTCTGATTTTAAACCCTCGTAAAATTCCTGATGATTTCGGTTAATTATTGTTGTGGCCTCCTTAAATCGTTCCCAAATCTCTTCTTTTTGTTCACGGGGAACCGGTCCAATTTCTCTCCACTGTTCGTGATATTTTTGCAAAGTATTAAAAGCCTTCACTACCGAAGGGTCTTCCAATAATTTTTCAGTCTCCTCGCACAAGCGAACTTTAGCCTCCAAGTTCTTTTTTAAATCGAGATCGCGCAGCTCTTTATTAATTTTTATATAATCGTAAAAATTCTCAACATGATGATGATAATTATCCCACAAATCTTTAAGAGCAGCCTGCGGAACCATACCGGTATCGTGCCATTTTTTCTGCAAATCTCTAAATTCCTGAAAAGTTTTATCGAAAGCTTCTTTTCTATTTACCAGATCTTTTATATCCTCAATAATCTGATACTTAATCTGTAAGTTAGTCTCTTTTTCCTCTTCCAAATTTCGGGTCTGAACGATCCGGCTCCCTCTATAATCATGAAGCAGTTCCTTCATTTTCAGCTCTAATTCATCTTTTCCGAAATCAAATTCCTCCTCTTTTCCCCCGCCCTCCAAAAATTTCTTTTTGGCTTCGGCAAGCTCTTCATTGTGCTTTTTATAAAAATTGTGTTTTATTGCATCCAGTTTGCCCTTTAAACCTTTCGCAGGTTTATGCTCCAGCAAAAGAGTTAAGCGGTCAACCAACTCACTTTTTTCCATTATTGTATAATCGGGCTCTGCCTGCACTTCTACCACCTCTTTCTGATCTTCTGAATTACCAACAGATTTTTCCTCCGCAACTTCAGCCACAGAAACATCTTCGTCTTCTTTAACTTCCATTTCGGGAACCTCCCCTTCTGATTCCATTTCCTCATTTATTATTTCGGAAGATTCCTTTTTATCTTCAGGAGTCTCCTTCATTACAGGCTGATCATCTGAAGTTTTTTCTTCAACAGATTCATTCTCATGAGAATCACCACCTGCTTCAGATGTTTCTAAATTTTCATTCGCTTCATTCTCATGTGAGAGGTTCGATAGATCTTTTGCTTTCATGTAGTTTGCATTAGAGTAGCAACTCAATAATTTAAGTGCCTTGTTAACAATACAATTATCAAAGGAATTTTAGGTTCATTCCTTACGAATTTAACTAATTAAGTGTTAATCCTCAAAGATTTTCAATATTTTTCTTTTCCTTATAAAAACAAAGAGGCTCATGCACTACACGAACCTCTTAACTAAAACTAACAAATTAACGAATCTAACATTTTTGTTTTATTTGTAAAATAAACAATTCACACAACAGATTACGGCTTCCTACTTAGCATTTTCACACCTTACAAAAGCCTAAACAACTATCTGATTTTTTAATTACTGAATTGTAATCTCTTTAACTTTAGGCTCTTCCTCCTTAACTTTTGGAAGACTAACAAACAGAATTCCATCCCGAACTTCTGCAGAAATACTTTCCTGATCTATTCCTTCCGAAAGCTTGAAGGCCCGCTCCAACTTAGTTGCACCAAATTCCTTTCTTAAGTATGTTCTATCTGCATCTTCCTCTTTCTCTCCGGTAATTTTTAAAAAACCATCTTCAACCTTTATAGCCACATCTTTTTTTGAAAAGCCCGGGATAAGCATTTCAATCACAAATTTTTCCTTTTCATCAACAACATTTGTACGTGGACTCAAAGAAGCAACTCTTTGTGCTGAATTTTGCAAACTGCCATTTGTTTCTCTAAACAATTGATCCATTATTTGATTTGTTAAAAAATCGTTTGTTCCTTTTGAGTATCTTAAAATTGTCATAACGTTTACCTTTTATAAGTTAATACTATCTTTTTGGGGCTCCGGAATCCAAAAATAATTTTCATTTTCATCCTGTTATTTCCAAAGTTTATACCAACAGGTATTTTTACTGATTAATGACAGAAAAGCCCCTAAAACTTACGACAACATGTCTGTTTATTCATAAAACACAATGACATCTTGTCCTGTTTTTAGAATTACATGGATCGTCTTTCAATTTCTCTTGCAAGCCAAGCTTGGGTTGCATACTTTTACACAAAATTTAAAAAATGAGAATCGATATACTTACCGTTGTTCCAGAGCTGCTGGAAAGCCCACTTAATCACTCCATAATTCAGAGAGCAAAGGATAATGGCATTGCCGAGATCCATATCCACAACATTCGAGACTACTCTGAAGATAAGCACAAAAAGGTTGATGATTACGCATTTAGCGGTGGAGCGGGAATGGTTATGAGACTAGAGCCAATCGTTAAAGCAATTGAGTTTTTAACTGCTCAGAGAACCTATGACGAAATCATTTTCACCACACCCGATGGTGATCTTTACGATCAAAAAACAGCAAACACCTTATCGATAAAAGAAAACATCATGATCCTTTGCGGGCATTATAAAGGAATTGACCAGCGAATTCGTGATCATTTTATCACTAAAGAAATTTCGATTGGCGATTTTGTTTTAACCGGAGGAGAATTAGCAGCAGCCATTATAGCAGACAGCGTAATCCGGCTTATACCTGGTGCTATGGGCGATGAAACTTCTGCTCTCACGGATTCATTTCAGGACAATCTGCTTTCTCCGCCTCTCTACACTCGACCTGCAGAATTCAGAGGATGGAAGGTACCGGATATACTGATATCGGGAGACCACAAGAAAATTGAAAAATGGCAGGAAGAACAAGCCTACGAAAGGACAAGGCGATTGCGCCCAGACCTGTTAAAAGAATAAAAAAAAGCTTAGTACATGACAATAATACAAATCATTGATTTTCAACAAAATAAGCCTCTGTATATTTAGATAAGACGTTGATTTTCATTATCTTAGAAGAATAATACCACTCATTTTTCTAATGAAGAAAATCAACGTCGAGAATAAAAGTAAGGAATTCATATCAATATTGAATACCCATTTTGAAGGAAAAGTTAATTTATCACGTCTGAAATTTATTTCCATGTTTGTGTTTGCCCTATGCAAAGTCCAGACTGTAGGTTTCGAAAAATTAGCTAACGCATTTGATAGTAAGGCTCAGGCAGAATCATGTTTAAGGCGTGTTCAACGTTTTATCGCGCAGTTCATGTTAGATTCTGATTTGGTAGCAAAACTCATTTTTGGATTATTACCCCAAAAAGAAAACTTGAGACTTAGTATTGACAGAACAAATTGGAAATTTGGGAAAACTAATATCAATATCTTCATGCTTGGTGTAACTTATAAAGGAGTGGCTTTCCCTCTGCTGTTTTCTATGCTGGATAAACGTGGCAATTCCAATTGCCGGGAGAGAATTGATTTAGTGAACCGATTCATACGGCTTTTCGGAACGGAATGTATTGACTGTTTGATGGCTGACCGTGAATTTGTTGGAGATAAATGGATCGAATATCTAAATGAAAATCGTATTCGATATTATATCCGAATCAGGAATAATTTCAAAATTTACGTGCCTCATAAAAATGAGGAAATTAAAGCAGCATGGTTGTTTAAATCGCTTAAGTTTGGGGAGTTTGTTCATTATAAACGAATTGTTAGAATGGGATCACAGCTTTGCTATATCTCTGGATGTAAACAAAAAGGCAAAAAAAAAGATGAAGAATTATTGATGATCGTATCGTTCAATAAACCAGAGCAGGCTCAAATAAATTATAAAGAGCGTTGGCAAATAGAAACTTGCTTCAGAGCAATGAAATCAAGTGGCTTTGACATTGAGAAAACACATTTACAAGCCATTGATCGAATTGAGAAACTGACTCTTCTTGTTATGATAGCTTTCGTCTGGTGTTATAAAATCGGAATATTCATACATGAAAATGTGAAGAAAATTAAAATAAAAAAACATGGACGAAAAGCTAAAAGTATATTCAAATGTGGATTATCTTATATTGCAAACGTCTTGTTAAATTCAGAAAATCAGAACAATATAAATGTGTTCAAGTTTTTGTCATGTACTTAGAAAAAAAAGAGACTCTATTGAGTCTCTTTTCACATACAATATACTAGTAATTTTCTCCTTTAATCTCAAAGTACGCCTGAGGATGCTCACATGCCGGACAATTCTTTGGTGCTTTTTTGCCTTCATGAACGTATCCACACTTTCTACAATACCACTTTTCATTTTCTTCTTTTTCGAAAACAGAATCCTCTTCCAAATTAGCCAATAGTTTCAAGTATCTCTCTTCGTGAACCTGCTCAACCTTAGCAATCAATTTAAAAGCAGAAGCTACTTTCTTGAAACCTTCCTCTTCTGCAATACGAGCAAATTCTGGATACAACTCTGTATATTCTTCATTTTCCCCATTTGCCGCTGCCTTTAAATTTTCAGCTGTAGTTCCCACTTTTCCTGCAGGATAAGAAGCTGTAATCTCCACATCTCCTCCTTCTAAAAAGCTAAAGAACCGTTTTGCATGCTGCATTTCCTGCTCTGCTGTTTCCAAAAACAAAGCAGCAATCTGCTCATACCCTTCCTTCTTAGCTTGCTTTGCAAAATAAGTGTATCTGCTTCTCGCCTGAGATTCACCAGCGAAAGCTTTCAATAAGTTCTTTTCAGTTTGAGTTCCTTTAATCGATTTTTCCATTGTTTCTATTTATTGAATATAGTTTCACTATACGAATATCTTGATTTTTAACAAGACACAATAAAGATTCCTGCTAAAACATCATAATTTATAATCAATAAAAAATAAGACTCCCCTAAACTTCAATTTTAGTCCGGTTCCAAACGAACCCAAATTAAAAATTCCACAAGCATAAACTTAATTAACCCATTCCCCTGAACATCATCAACAGCTAATCAATTTTAATCTTAAAAACACCTCACAATCGATTAAAATACTTTTTTTTTCAACAACACCCCCTCATTTAAAACCTTTGCATTGATAAAAATGCATTTTTTTCAACAAACACCCCTTTTTAAAATAGCAATTGTAATTTTTTTTCATACTTTTGAAATCGAAACCCCATCATATTAGGGTTAGGATAGAAATTAGTTGATTCAAGCCAACACCACCCCCTTCAAAAGAGGGGGTGGGTTAGCAAAATTCTTAAAACAATTAGAAACCACATTTTATTCATATTAACTATTTACCACATTTATTAATCTAAAATCTATTACTATGTTGAAAGCAAGAAAATTTTTCGCATTACTTATAGGTACTCTTGTAGTAACAGGAAGCCTGTTTGCACAGGAAGAATCAGGAAACGGAGAAATTTCGTTTGGAGCGGATTTAATGAACAGATATGTTTGGAGAGGAACTCAGTTTTCAACAGGCCCGGTAATCCAGCCTTCGGTTGAATACAGCAATGGTGGTTTCGCTCTTGGAGCTTGGGGATCTTACGCACAGAATGGTGCTGACGGAGCCGAAGCCGATCTTTATGCATCCTACACTTTTGCAGATGATCTATTCACTGCTACTGTTACTGACTATTTTTTCCCAACCGATGGAATTGCTGTTAACAACAGCTATTTTGATTACAAAAAAGCATCTACCGGACATATCATGGAAGCTACTTTAGCTTTTAACGGGAGTGACGGATTTCCAATTAGCATATTAGCTGCCATGAATTTCTGGGGTGCTGACCAAGATACAAATGGTGATCAGCAAAACTCACTTTATATTGAATTGGGCTATGGCTTTAAATATAAAGAAGTAGCTATTGATTTATTTGCAGGTTTTACTCCAATAGATGCAGACGAATCGAAAGGTGAGTCAGGTTTTTACGGAGATACTGCCGGTTTTGTAAACATGGGATTCACTGCATCAAAAGAAATTGCAATTACCGATAAATTCTCTTTACCAGTATCAGCTTCTGTTATCGCTAACCCAATGGCAGAAAATCTATTCCTTGTATTCGGAGTTTCGTTCTAACCACATAACCACACTAACCCAAAGTGAAGCTTCTTTGGAAGCTGGTAAAAAGGCAGTCAGATTTTCTGATTGCCTTTTTCTATTTTATTGTCCCATGCTAAATAGTAGTCAAGAAAAAATAATTCAATTAACTTTTCGAATTGCATTTCTTCATCAAAACTAAAAAAGCTGAATCAACAATTGATTCAGCCTTTTAAATATCCTATATTGCCCGTTACGGTATTCTCATAAACTTGTGCGACTGTAAGGAGATATTCCATTTTGGATTGTTCTTTACGTATTCTACAATTGGTTTTATATTGTGAACATACTGACTCCACTCCGACTGCAAATACAACAGGCAATCATCTCCTACATTTTTTGATAACTCCTCAGCCCATTCAAAATCTTTTTCTAAATCGAAAATAATAACTTTCAGCTCATTTGCTTTTTCATAAGAAGATGGTACAGGCAATTTATTTCTCTTAGGCGATAAACAAATCCAATCCCATTCCCCACTTATCTCGTATGCCCCAGAAGTTTCCAGAAAATTTTCAATATTGTGCTTCTTTAATTCAGTACACAGTGGTTCCAAGTTGTACAGCGAAGGCTCTCCTCCTGTTACAACTACTGCTTTGGCAGGCGATTCAACAGCTTTTCGAACGACCTCTTCAACAGAAATCAGGCGATGTTCTGCAGGATTCCATGAAATCTTACTGTCGCACCACCGGCAACCGATATCACATCCTCCAATACGAATAAAATAAGCTGGCTTTCCTGTGTGATATCCTTCACCCTGTATGGTATAGAAATCCTCAACCAGAGGTAAATCTGTTCCTTTATCGAATATTTCTTTGTACTTGTCTTTCAAATCGTTCTTCTTAACCAATGATAAAATCCTAATTTTTGGTTGTTCAGTAAACTGGGATACAAAATTACACGCTTTTTAAGGATTTCAAAATCAAATAGGAATATTATTTAAACTGATTCTCGTTTACAATAAATGCTTTTAAATATATTCTTTAAAGACAAACACATTATGATGAGTTTAAATTTTTCCTTAATCTTACAAAAAATAACACACAATTATACTTACAGATCAAATCACACAATGAAAAACATTAAATTCTTACTTCTCTACCTGTTTATTTTCGCGTTTGCATCTTGTTCCAAAGACAGTAATTCGCCAGATAATCCTACTGACTTCACGCCAAAGGAATTGACCATTTTTTGTATAAATGATGCGCACGGTCAATTGGATAATTTCTCAAAAATTAAACAAATCGTTGATAAAGAGAGAGAATCAACCAATGTGATCGTAGTTTCCGGTGGTGATCTGTTTTCAGGAAATCCCACTGTTGACAATCATCCTGAAAAAGGATATCCAATGATTGATGTGATGAATAAAATTGGGTTTGATGTTGCCGTTTTGGGAAATCACGAGTTTGATTACGGGCCCGAAATTCTAAAAGACAGAATGGAACAGTCCAATTTTGCCTGGGTTTGTGCAAATATGGACAAGGGAACTACAGATATTCCGGAGCCATTTGAATACAAAACCATTACCCAGGAAAATATCAAAATAACTTTCCTGGGTTTAATTGAAACCAATGGAAAAAAAGATGCAACAATCCCATCAACTCATCCATGGAGAGTTAAACAATTTCATTTCGACCGGCCTGAAGACATTGTTTCTCTCTATTCAAACGTTAAAAATGAGGAAGAGTCAGATATATATATTGCTCTTAGCCACTTAGGATACAATGGCAATGACCAAATATTAGGAGATGTTCAGCTAGCCAACAAGTTTCCCTATTTCGATTTAATTATTGGAGGGCATAGTCACGATAAAATTAACGCTAAAGTAAATGGAATACCTATTTATCAGGCTGGCAGCAATCTAAATTATCTTGGAAAGATATCAGTTACCATTGTCAACAAAAAAATAGAATCAATTACCGACGAACTAATTAATTTAAACACATATCAAGAATATGATTCTGAATTAAAAACAACAATTGATGGATACAACAATCAAGACTATTTAACAGAAGTAATCGGGGTTTCAAAAAGAGATCATAATACTAGTATGGTTGGCTGTTTTTATACAGATGCATTACGAATTCAAATGGGAGTTGATGTTTGTTTTCAGAATACCGGCGGAATTCGGTCAAACTTAAACGAAGGCGATATCACCAAAAGAGAAATTTACGAAATTACTCCTTTTAGCAACGGAACGGTTATTTATAAAATGACGGTTCTTGACATTAAAAAATTTCTGGCAGGAAGCGGATCAGGATTTTACTATTCAGGCATTCAGATTCAACAGGTTGATCAAGAAATTGAAATAAGAAATATACAAGGGCAAAGATTATCTGATGACACAATACTAAAACTTGGACTAAACGATTACATTCCGGCAGTATATGACAAATACTTCCCTGAAGCTGGCCAAGTTCAAAACATGACAGATGCAGAAACTGTGATTTCTTATCTGCAAAACATCAACAACCAGGTGGATTATCCTGTTTGCGACCGCTACTTTAGAATGAAATAATTGTTTTACAAACAATAAAATACAAAATGATCAAGGTAATAACTTTGGTCATTTTAGTTTTTCATCCACTGTTCGTACTCCACTTTATAAATTGATTGGGGCAATTTAGTTTGCTCTGTAGAGATATACAAAGAGTCGTTTTCACCAAAAACAATACCTTCGGTTTGTGCTCCACCAAGAGGCCTCAGATCTATGCGCAAACTTTTCCCTCCAAAAAAGTCAGTGCCTTCAAATTCATAAAACAAAATTATATAACTTAAATAATCTTTATAACCAACCAACGCCAACAATTTTCCATCAGAACTGATATCAGCACCAGTAACCAACATATTTGCATTAAATTCAGCCTTTACCTTTAATTTCTGAACTTCAATATTTTTAGATGCCGAATACAATCTGGTTTTGTAATTGGCCCAGTTTTTTGTGAAAAAGAAAAGAGAATCACCATATGATAAAAAAGCTTCGCAGTCGAAATCATGTTTTTGTAAATGCCTGGTAAAATCCTCCTGATCAGCCCATTCTATTCCAATCATCTCAACCTCTGCTTTTGACAATTCAGAAGTTCCCAGGTCATCTTTTTTTAGTCTTAATACACGCAGATCTTTACGATTACCAAAATTATTGCCAAAATCCCCAATATAAATGTAGTTCTGATCTGCAGCCAAGTCCTCCCAATCAATGTTTTTAGCATTAGTGATTTCAAACTCTTTTTTAATTACTCCATCCCTATCATAGGCATATAACACTGGTTCACAATCACTATCATTGTTTATCCAAAACAAATTTTTGTACCACATCAAGCCCGACTGCTCATTTACCTTAGCCGACAGAGAATCAGAAACCAAAATGGGTTGGTAAACAATTGAAGCATTAGAAACTTTCAATTGTTCATTAATTGATTTGTTGGAACGACACGCCCCTAAAAACAGAAATGAAAATAAACTGGAATAGAATAAATATTTCACGATATAATTAATATTAGAACATAACAAATCTGTTCAAAATAAATGAATTCTCAAAATTAGAATTAACACCAACAATTCTCCCTCTCCTGTCAAGCGGTTAAAAACCTCCAAATTGATAACATTCTCTTAATAAACGTATTTTTCATTTTACAATAAGTTTACAAAATAATTATACTAAGCTAATCCTTACCCGTAAATCAAAACCTAGTTTTGAGTGTTTAAAAATCTATGGAAAAATATCTAATAAGCTCATCAATAAATTAAAATCTTAAAAATGAAAACATTATTTATTACTTTAAATCTCTTTGTCGTACTCTTATTTTCGGTCACAAGCACTATTGCCGAAAACAATGCAATTAACGTAAAAAGAACAGCGACAATAACCGGTCGTGTTATCGATTCTGAAGACTACCCATTACCAGGGGCAACATTAGTATTAAAAGAGACAAACCAAGGTGTTGCATCAGACAACAACGGAGTTTATCGCATCAACAATATCATCCCGGGAGAATACACTCTTAAGATTTCGTACATTGGTTATGAAAGTGTTGAGAAAAAAATAGTATTTGAAGAATCAACTACCCTAACCGAAAACTTTACTCTTTCGGAAGGTGTAGCATTGCAGGAAGTTGTGATTCAAGGACTACTGAAAGAACAATCACGTGCTTTAAATCAGCAAAAAAGCAACGTAAACATTACCAATATAGTTTCATCCGATCAGGTTGGACAGTTTCCTGATAATAATATCGGTGATGCTTTGAAAAGAATACCGGGTATTAACGTGGAGTACGATCAAGGAGAAGCCCGGTTTGGACACATTCGCGGTACTGCTTCAGAATACAATTCTGTCACCATTAATGGCGATCGTATCCCTTCTGCTGAAGCAGGAATCCGATCGGTACAGCTTGATCTTGTTCCTTCAGATATGATTCAGACTGTTGAGGTAAACAAAGTGATAACCCCGGATATGGAAGCTGATGCAATTGGTGGTTCGGTAAACCTGATCACCCGATCAAATCCATTTAAACAACAAATTTCTGCCCGTGTTGGAACCGGATATAATTTTTTAAGTGATGATCCTCAATTAATTCTTTCGGCTCTATATGGCAACCGCTTTAAAACAGGAACACAATCAAACCTTGGTATGGTATTCTCTGCCTCATACCAGGACAATCAACTGGGATCGGACAATATTGAAGCTGAGTGGGAAAAAGATGACAAGGGAGCCATCTACACATCCGATTTTCAGATTAGAACCTACTACGTTCAACGAATTCGTCAAAGCTATTCTTCTTCTTTTGATTACAATTTTAACCCAAATCACAAAATCGAATTCAAAGCCATTTATAATCACAGAAAAGACTGGGAAAACCGTTTTCGTTTGCAATACAAAGACATTGAACAAAAGGATGGAAACTGGATTACGGAAGTTCGCCGCCAGACCAAAGGCGGAACCAATAAGAACCGCAGACTGGAAGATCAGCAGACAATGAACTTTGCTTTAAATGGAGAACACCACTTAGGAACTATTGAAATTGATTGGAAAGGCAGCTATTCCAAGGCTTCTGAAGATCGCCCCAATGAACGCTACATCACATTAAATGCTAAGAAAGTTGCGATTACACCTAATTTCTCGAATACTGAAAAACCAATGTTTTCTGTAAACGCCCCTCAATTAGCAGATTTAAGCAGCGAATTTGGTTTAAAAGAACTTACAGAACAATTTCAATACACAGAGGATATTGATAAAAATTTAAAAGTTGATATCAAATTTCCAATCCTTAGCGGAAAAAACAAGAACTCTCTTCAAACTGGTTTCAGATTAAAAAGCAAGGAGAAAAACAGAGACAACAGCTTTAATGATATTGAGCCAAATGATGAAAACGGCTTTATAAGTAATGCCTTAAACAATCAGTATGATGCCAGTAAAAGTGATTTTATGGCTGGAAATTATGCTGCCGGACACTTTGCATCCAAACAGTTTCTTGGAGGATTAAATTTTGATAATCAGTATAACCAAACCCGAAATGTTGAAGAGGAAGCCGGTAACTTTGAAGCAAAAGAAGATGTTTACGCCGGATATGTTCGTTTGGATCAGGATTTTGGAAAAAAACTTAAAATGATTTTTGGTCTTCGTGCAGAACAAACAAAATTAAAATATTCCGGTAGAATTTTGGATATTCCTGCTGACGGTGATCCAACGATTAGTACTACTGCAAAAGAAAAGAACGACTATACCAATATTCTTCCCAGTGTAATTGCAAAATTGTCGCTATCCGAGAATACTAAACTAAAACTAGCCTGGACAAACTCTATTTCACGCCCGAAATACTACGATTTGGTTCCACACAGCAAAATTAAACAGGAAGATAATGAAATTGAAATAGGCAATCCTAAACTGGATCCAACCAACTCAATGAACTTTGATGTAATGGCTGAGCATTACTACTCAAATGTTGGATTACTTTCAGGTGGTTTCTTTTACAAATCGTTAAGTGATATTTCGAACACCATTGAACACAGAGATTTCAGCTACAGTGGGAAGACCTGGGATAAATTCTACCAACCTATTAATGTTGGTGATGCTGACCTTTATGGTTTTGAGTTTGCTTTTCAAAGACAATTGGATTTTCTACCAGGTTTCTTAAGTGATATGGGATTTTATGCCAACTATACCTACACTCATTCAAAAATGAAAAACGTGAATATTTCGGGTAGAGAAAATGAAGATTTATCGATAGTAGGAACACCGGAAAACAACGTTAATTTATCTTTATTTTACGAAGGTAAAAAACTTAATGTACGTGTATCATTACAATATGCTGATGATTTTATTGATGAGTGGGGAGAATCTGCATTCTACGACAGTTACTATGATAAAGTAACACATATGGATGTAAGCGCCGGCTACAACATCAATTCCAATTTCAGCATTTTCGCATCGGTAAACAACATCTTAAACGAACCTTTACGCTACTACCAAGGAGACAAGAGTCACACCAAGCAAGCTGAATACTATGGCGCTAAAGCGAATATTAGTTTAAAAATGAATTTCTAAGCAAAAAAACAAGTTTTATTATGCATAAAAGACCAAATACAATAATTCTACTAGGGATAACTGCATCACTCCTAATTGCCTGTTCATGCGATCGCTCAAGCGAAGGTTCGAGAAAAGCTTCTTTACTGATTGAAAAAGTTACTGAGGCAGACGGCGAAACGGATGCACTGAAAAATAGATTGGCAACCGAAGATGCTGCTGATGACCCTGCAATATGGGTAAACCCTGACTCTTCGGAACAAAGTAGAATTATAGGTACAGATAAAAAAGGCGGTTTAGCTGTATATGATTTAGATGGCAATGAACTGTTTTACTATGCTGATGGCAACATGAATAATGTTGACGTCCGCCAAAACATTAAAAATGGGCAGGATTCAATTGATATTGCAGCCTGTTCGAACCGAAGCTCAAACACTCTGGATTTCTACAGCATCGAAAAAGACGGTAGTTTACATCAATTTGAAAATGCCATTCCTGTTGAAATGAAAGATGAAGTTTATGGTTTTTGCCTGTCTAAAAGTCAGGATCAACTTTACGCCTTTGTGAACAGCACTTTTGGAAATATTGAACAATGGGAAATCATGCCGGAAGGCAAAAAGATTTCCGCGAAATTGGTTCGACGACTAAAACTTGCCAGTAAAACAGAAGGAATGGTTTCCGACGACGAGGCTGGTATAATTTTTATAGGAGAGGAAGCCAAAGGAATTTGGAAAATATCAATAGATCCAAACAGTACGAAAGGATTTGAGCTTCTTTCTCAGAGTACGGTAGATCAAAATGAAAACATTTATGAGGACATCGAAGGTTTGTGCATTTACAAGCAATCGAACGGATCCGGATACTTAATTGCCTCCAGTCAGGGAAACTATTCTTATGCTGTATTTGAAAGAAAAGCACCTCACAACTATTTAGGAAGTTTTAGAATTGGTGATGGGGTGATTGATGGTGCAGAAGAAACAGACGGTATTGAGGCCATTAATCTAAATCTCGGAGAAAAATTCCCGGAAGGAATGTTTGTTGTTCAGGATGGGTTTAATAAAAAGGATGAAAAATCAATTGCCCAAAACTTCAAAATGGTACGATGGGAAAAAATCGCAAATCTTTTCGAGCCAAAATTAAATATTGACACTCAATGCATTGCTGCTAAATAGCGGACTGTATAATCTAAAAAGAGCAGGCTTTAAAAGTCTGCTCTTATTTTTTTTTCTCCTTTATAGTTTTAGGATAAAGAAACTCATACAAAACCCGATACAAGACATATTTATCAATTGGTTTTGAAATATATCCCTTAAAACCTTTCTCTAATATCTTCTTTTCATCTTCTTTCAAAGCGTATGCCGTTTGTGCAATTATCGGAATATTTGGATTCATCTTTAATATCTGTTTTGATGCTTTATATCCATCCATGACAGGCATTTTAACGTCCATCAATATTAAATCAACATCTGTTTTATCTTCTATAATTTTTACAGCCTCCATTCCATTTTTTGCCCATATTACTTTTACTGAAGTTGGAGCCAAAATTTCTTCAATCAACAAATAATTAAATTCAATATCCTCAACAACAAGAATGGTCTCATTTCTTAATAAAGGTATCGGAAATCTCTTTTCAAAACCCTCTGTTTTTCTCTGTTGTGAATGAACCACATCTCTTAATCTAAAATAGAAAACCGACCCTTTTCCCTTTTCTGATTCAAGCCACAATTCACCATTCAGCAAATTCGAAATCTCTTTACAAATAGCCAAGCCTAAACCAACACCTGACTGCATGCCCAAACCGGTTTCGTCAACCTGTCGGAAAATATCGAAAATAATTTTTGTATGCTCCGGCAAAATACCAATTCCAGTATCCGACACATAGAAGGTAATATCCGATCCTTCAACCTGATATCCATACGTAATTATTCCTGATTCTGTGTACTTTATTGCATTATTCAAAAGATTGGTTATTAACTGTATCAATTTTGTTTTATCCGAATTCAAATACAAATTGTCATCATCAGGAGTGCATTTTAACCGTATTGCCAGATTCGACTTATTGCTCTTATTTATTTCTGATTTTACATATTGTTGCAATGTTAAAAATAATTCAGACAAAGAAAAATCCTCTTTTTTAACTTTAGCCTCTTTTGTCTGAAGAAGTGATACATCGAATATCGATTCAATTATTTTCAACAAATGCTGCCCACTTAACTTGATGATCTCATTCCATTTCACAATTCTGTCAATTGCCGAATTTGAATTAACCAATCCACTAAATCCTATAATCGCATTTAAAGGGGTTCTTAATTCGTGAGACATAGATGCCAGAAATGCAGATTTCAATTGATCACTTTCTTCTGCCTTTTCTTTTGCAAATATGAGTTTTTGTTCAAATTTTCTCCGGCTAATTACTCCTGCTAATACGTCAGCAAAGGTATAGAGCAAGTTAATATCTTCCGAATCCCATTCTTTATCATGAAAAACAGAATCGAAACCTACAAAACCCAGTAAGGACTCATGTGACAAGATTGGAAGAACTAATAATGATTTAAGATCGGAATGAAAATTACCCAGCTTTTTCTGTATTTCTTTTGAAGAAAGTTTGGATAAAGGGAGATAAAGGTGCTTGCGTTGCTTAAATTTTTTAATCCACTGTTGAAAATCTTCTATTGACAAATTTTGTGAAATCTCTTTCATAGAAACAACACTTTCCCGACACCATTCGTGAGTATTATTTAATGAAATTCTATTTTCCTCAAACAAAAACACATAACTTCTATCTGTATTCGTAAATTCACTTATATTCTTTAATGCACGATTAATTAACTGATCTATATCGCTTAAAGAAGAGCCAATAAAATCAGCAGAAATATCAATTAGTAATTTTTCTATTTCCGTTTTATGCTTTAACCGAGCCTCTGATACCTTTCGATAACTAACATCCCGAACAATAGATTGAATGAATCTGGTTCCATTTAAATCAATTAAATTAGAATTAATTACAACAGGAATAATTTCACCTGATTTGGTTAAATAATTCGTCTCAAAAGATACTTTTCCTTCATTTCGCAAAGCCTCTCTTATGGCATTTATCTCACTGTCAAAATGTTCGTCTTTTAATCTTAAATTTACCAAAGTAAGTTTATAAAACTCTTCCCGGGAATAACCATAACGCTTAATTGCAGCATCATTAACTTCAACAAATTTTTGAAAATTAAAATCATCCCATGGATGAACAAAAGCAGCATCGTTTAAAGAATTAAAAAGTATTCGAAACTTATTTTCACTTTGTATTAAATTCTGCTCAGAAATCTTACTATCAGTAACATCAGCTATGTATCCTTCAATAAATAAAGGTCGGCTCTTTTGATCTTTTATAGTAATTCCCTGCTCAAACACCCATTTAAGAGTCCCGTCTTTACTAATGATTCTATACTCAATTGTAAATCTTTTATTTTTTGAACTTGCTTCATTAACGACTTGTGCAACAAAATCCCGATCTTCAGGATGTATTATATCATTATAAGCAACATGTGAATTATAATTTAATTCTTCGGGCGTATACCCAGTTAAGCTTAAACTTCCCTGACTAACGTACAACATAGTCCAGGACTCATCAGCCAAACACCTGTAAATCATACCCGTAAGATTACCCATTAAAGTTGATAACCGTCTGGTAGCCTCGATGGATTTACGCTGTAATTTTTTTTGCTCTGTTACATTTCTTACAATTGCGGTAATTTCTCTTTCACCGCTGCTGCTGATTCTGAACTCAAAATAACAAACTCCTCTACCTTCTATTCTAAGCCGATAATCAAAAACCTGAACTTTCCCGGTATCCAAGGCCGCCTCCATAGAATTCGCAAACTCACGAGTCAAATTCTCCTCAAATACTTTTCGGATATCCAAACCAACAATCGATTCCTCATTTCGGAATAAGCCTTTCTCCTCTCCATGAAGATCAATCACCTTTCCATCTCTTGATATTCTTAAAATTAAATCGGGAATTGTTTCCAGCAAGGCATTTGCTTTTGCCTCACTTTCTTTCAAACGTTTCTCTGCAGCTAACCTTTCTGTGATATCTTCAAATATGGTAAAGACTTCTTCGCTCAATCCCGTTTCCTTATTCATTAAAGGCGTTGCTGTAATACTAATCCAGATATAAGCTTGTTTTTGAGGATTATATACGCCAAGTATGGAATTAGTCACCTCTTTGCCTGTAGTCAGGGCAATTTTTGCAGGGTGTGTTTCCTTGGTCATTAAAGAACCATCTGCAAGGATGTTCTTTATTCTTGGTTCAAAGCTTTCAATGTTGAGTAAAAATTCCTTTTCAACACCTAATATTTTTGATGCGGAAGGGTTTGCATAAATTATCTTCCCGTCCTGATTTCGAATTAGTATTCCTTGATTTGTAGCATTATAAAGAAGATCAGCCCTGTTAACGATATTCTTTTTTCCAAGACTTTCTGAGTAACAATCTCTTTCCTTATTCAATTCCTCAACCTGCTTTTCCAACTCAGCAATTCTTTCCTTGTATTCGGAAAGTATTCTTTCGAATGCATCAGAAGACATATGTTGATTGTTATCAGTCATGAATTAAGATATTGCCTAATAAAACCGAATTAGCTTATCACAAGTTACTAAAACAACATCAGGAATTTATTAGATATAAGCATAAATTCTTTAGCTCAACAGTACCTATTATATATAATACTCAGATGTTTGTTTGATTTCCTTAATCAAAAATATACTATTCAGTACTCCTATGTTTTTAATTTTAGAAAGTTTATAACGTAAAAATTCATGATATTCCTCCAAACTTCCAACATGAATTTTAAGAATAAAATCGACCTGACCAACCGCATGATAACATTCCTGAACTTCTTGTAAATCCTGAATTTGTTCTTCGAATTCATCAATAAAAGCCTCATTATGATATCGCATGGAAACCTGACACATTACTGTAACGGCTTTACCTATTCTCATTTTATCAAGAATAGCCACATATTTTTTAATGAAGCCTTGATTCTCCAACCTCCTAATTCTCTCGTAAACGGGTGATACCGTAAGATTTAGCATCGACGCAATTTCCTTGGCCGTCTTCTTTGAATCATTCTGAAGTATCCTCAGAATTGTTTTATCCGTTTGATCTAAATTCTCCATATCAGAAAAAATTACTCCTTTTACAACGTTTGCACAATCACCTTTAGTAAAAAAAAGGTCTAAAACTTATATTTGCAACAATTATTACTTAATTATTTAATAAATATATGAAATAATACCGAAACATATTTACTTTGCTAGCAAATAGTACTAATACAAACATCAGATTTTTTGTAAATCGTTGATCTTAAAAATATAGGCTAACAGCCGAAGTAAAACAACAACAAACACACAACAACACACCTACAAACACTAATTCGAACGCCTCTTTTCCATCCGGAATCGAGGCGTTTTTCCATGTCCCAATTGATAGAAAGATCAGAATACAAAAAATGCGTCCTTTTCAGAACGCATTATAACTATTTTAATAATCTATTTCTTTAAATCGTAACCATCTGTAATTCCTTTTTCAACAGCCGGAATCCCATCTACCATCCATTCAGGAGCTGGTTTTCCTTTCAGATAATAGTCAAAAAACTGCATGGTTCTGATGGATAAATCCACTCTGTTTGGCCGCTTTTTTAGATTATGATCTTCATCGTTATAGGATAACAACCAACAAGGTTTTTGCAAACGCCGCATCGCCACAAACAATTCAATTCCCTGGTACCAAGGTACTGCGCCATCATGATCATTGTGCATCATTAGTAAGGGAGTTACAATTTTTGGCGCATAAAATATCGGCGAGTTCTCTATGTATTGCAATGTGCTGTTCCAAAGAGTTCCTCCAATACGACTTTGTGTGTGCTCGTACTGAAACATTCTGCTCATACCTGTTCCCCAACGAATTCCACCATAAGCTGATGTCATGTTGGATACGGGAGCCCCGGCCATTGCACATTTAAACAAATTTGTTCTTGTTACCAAATAAGCAATTTGATATCCGCCCCAGCTTTGACCTTGCAATCCAATATTTTTCTTATCGATAAAAGAATAACGATCCAGCATGCTCAGAGTTCCAGTTACAACAGCACTATATGCACATTCGCCAGGATATCCGACTTTATGATAGGTGATATCAGGCATAAATATCAGGTAATCATTACTCACACAATAGCTGGGGTTGATAATTGACCAATTGGGTTGCGGCACGTGGTGACGATGCAATGCATCGGAACTTCTCTCATAAAAATAAACTAACATTGGATATTTTTTATTTGGATCGAAATTTTCAGGCTTGTACAATAAACCTTGCAATTCTTCACCATCACCCGAAGTCCATTTCACCAATTCAACATCTCCCCAAAGGTAATTTTTCTGCTGTGGATTCGCATCCGATACTTGTTTTGAATTTGTAAACCTCATGTTACCAGTCCACAAATTTGGATAATCTTTAAAAGTAGATCGTTTCCATATCAATTGGTTTGCTTTTTTTGCTTTCAAAGGACTATTGAAACCTGCATCCTCAAAAACCAATTCTTCGGGTTCTTCATCTTGCTGTAAGCGGTAAAAACCTGATTTTTTTGTGAACTCATGAAACGCACTCAAAAGAACCGGCTTTTTCAAATCAATAAATAGTTCCTCTTCATCCAATTTCACGTAATCGAAACGAATCTTATTTCTACGACCAAAGCTATTGGTAATATTTTCAGAACCTTTCACTCCTGTCGGATCCAACTTCCAAAAATCATATCGATCACTAATAATTACATACTCATCTCCTTTTGTCCATCCCACTATTCCATATGGACTGGGATCACTCGGAGTATCATGAGTTTCATCGTAAAAATTAGCTTTTATCTTCTTTGTTAATGCCACCGTTTTGCGATTCTCAATCTGATACGAATACCAAATACTATCCTGAGTCTCGAACCAGATCAAGTACATCTGAACAGGGGAAATATTCACGCGTGAATTTTTCTTTTCCAGCACCATGTCTTTCTTTCCCGTTTTTGTGTCTACTACATAGTAATCGGAATACCAATCATCCCACGATGTCAATTGCTGATATGGCAATGACGAAGAGCCAAGCGCTAATTTAGAATTTCCGTCATCATACAATTTCACATCAGGTAATTTTTCATTTCCCAACTGCAAAACTTTATTCTCCAATGGATTATATACGGCTAACCAAGTTCTTTTCTTCTCTTTTTCGGCTTGTACTTTCTGTTGAGGCTGCAACAAAGGATCTTTCCAGTTCCACACATCAACATGATATTTTTCCTCGTCAAGCAGAGTGTCTTTTGGTTCATTAATCGGTCTGGGAGCTACTCCAAAAAACAATTTCTCTCCATTTTTCGAGAAATATATTTCGCCATTCTCACTTACCGTCCAATCTTTCTGAATATCCTTACTTAAGGTATCCACCAAAACCTTTAGCTCATTAGGTTTTATATTTTGATAGTATAAAGCAAAAGTTTTATTCTTGAGAGTATCAGAAGAAAAAATAAAAGAAAGCTGATCACCATTAGGTGCTAAAGATGTTTTCTTTGCAATTCCTTCTTGTTCGAATACAGTTTTAACCTGCTCCTTATTAGCAGTAAACCAATTCACCTTCGAGGTTTGAATACTATCCCCTTCAACCTGAACAAAAGAAACAGCATTTCCATTTTCAGATAAGGCATAATCGGAAACATCTTTGTATCGATACTCTTTTCCCGACAGGAAATTTAAGATTACGAGCTCTCCTTTTTCAATTTTCTCTTTGTCCTTCGCCCCCTTTTCACCTTTAGTTTTCTTTTCTGGCTTTTCAATCGAATCGTTAGCCAAAGAATCCTTTTTTTCCTTAGGCATTTTCAATAAAAAGGCCATCCAATTTCCTTTTTCCTTAGGCATCTTAAACGATTCCAATTCCGGAAATCGAAGAATGCTGTCTGCCATTAAATTCCAAATCCCCAATGAATCTTTTGGCAAATCCTTCTTTTCAATCTTCTTCACCTTTGCTTGCCGAATGGTATCAAACTGAGCTTTAATATTGAAACTTAAAATTTCACTTTCCGGCGAAAATATCGCCTGATATCCTCTGGCTACAGAATCCAACTTCCCCGTACTTACCTGATACAGGTAAAGATATCCATCTCCTTTCTGAGGATTCACTTCATAAGTGATCCATTCTCCGTTAGCAGATATCTGTTGATTTTTAAGGTTTTTCCAATGATCATAGTCGGCATGACTTAATGGAATTTTATTTGTTTGTGCCATTAAGCTGCCAATAAACAGACAAAACAATATGGCAAGTATTGATTTTTTCATTCCTAAATTTGTTGTGTTTGTATGTATTGTTTGTTTAGTATTCTCTTTTGCAGATGAACCAAGGATTTAAAAGGTCTTCCTTGTTGTATGAAATCTCAGCACCGGAGTTTAAATGCAAAACCTTTCCTCCTGAAGCCGATACAATTGCATGGCCTGCCGCAATATCCCATTCCATTGTAGGAGCATACCGTGGGTAAACATCAGCCTCTCCTTCTGCAATCATACACAGTTTTAAGGAGCTTCCCTTTGATATTAACTCAACATTACCGTGTTCCTCTTGCAGCTTCGAAATAAAATCTTTTGTTTCCTGATTCATGTGAGAACGAGATCCCACCACCCGAACAGACTTTCGATCCTGAGAAAGAGGCAGCGCTATGGAATGCCCGACTAATGAATCTAAATCACCAGACCAATCCATAATATCATCCATTCTAAATGCGCCCAATTCCTTATCGGAAAAATACAATTGCTTATAAACAGGTACATAAATAACACCTGCAATTGATGTTCCATTTTCAATTAAAGCAATGTTCACAGTAAATTCATCATTCTTTTTTATGAATTCTTTCGTGCCATCGAGCGGATCAACGATCCAACAATATTCCCAGTTTTTTCTAATTTCGAAACCCAAATGTTCTCCCTCCTCGCTTAAAACAGGTAAACCCAGCTCATCCAATATCGACACAATAGCTTGATGCGCCCTTTGATCAGCAATTGTCAACGGACTATTGTCCGATTTAATTTGAATCTCAAAGTCTTTGGAATTATAGACCTCCAATATCTCTTTTCCGGCTTTTAACGATGCAGTTACCGCCGCAAAAAGAAGTTCTTTTCTTTTACTAAAATTCATAGGTTTTTATGCTTAGCAATCCCTAAGGATTGTGGAATTATCAATTAATAAAAATAGATGTATGACAGTATTAATACAGTAACCAGCATGTAAATAATGGTCAGAGGAAATCCTATTTTGAAGAAATCTTTAAAGGTATATCCTCCTGGTCCGTATACCATTAAGTTGGTTTGATAACCAATTGGAGTCATGAAATTTGCTGCGGCTGCAAATGCTACAACCAATACAAATGGTTCCGGATTTAAATGAAGATTTAACGCTATTGTAAGCGAAATAGGAAATACAATAGCAACAGCAGCCTTATTGGTTATATAGGCCGCAAGTACCGATGTAATTAAATAAATTCCAAATAAAACGCCGACTCTTCCTAACGGAATAAAGACTGAAATTAACAGATCCGCAATGATCTCCGCCAATCCGGAATTTATCATGGCTGTGCCAAATGCCAAGGCAAGAGAAATAATTAAAGCCAGATTAAAATCAACCCTTGATGCAATATCTTTAGGATTAGAAATTTTCAAAGCCAGAATAACAATAATCATCACAATTAAAGTCATGAACAAAGGCACAATTTTTAGGGCTGACAAGACAACAGCCAACACCGTTCCTCCAAGCAGTAACCATATTTTATAAGCCTCCTGCTTTCTGAATTCTTTTACTTTCGATATAAAATAAAAATCCTGAACCAAATGAGAACGATCAACAAAATCGTCACCTCCTAAAAGCAATAATACATCACCGGCACGAAGTTTTACTTCTCCAATTTTACCACTTACCCGACCTCCATTTCGGTGAATACCAATTACTGCAGCATCAAAATGACCTCTGAAATTAGCCTCTTTAACTGTTTTGGATATCAAGGTTGAGTTATGAGAAATTACAATTTCAACAACTTCTATATGCTTTTTATGAGTCAGCATCCCAACCGTAGGAAGCGTTAATCCTGAATTGGGAAGCACCAAATCGGCAATGGTTTCGGTATCGCCTGCGAACAATAAACGATCGCCTTCTTCCAGTCTGTATTCATGCGAAACTGCTGCAATTCTTACATCACCCCGGTTGATCTGAAAAAGGTAAAGACCTTTCAAATTTCTTAAATCAGCCTCTTCAATTGATTTTCCAATTAAACCGGAATTTGATTTAACATGCGCTTCAACAATATACTTTCGCGAATTTTCAGAAAATTCACCCAACACATCCTCTTTTTCCGGCAACCATTTCTTACTTACCAATAAAAGGTAAATCGACCCAATAAGCATCATTGGAATTCCAACATATGCAAAACTAAACATATCGAGAGAACCCAATGCAGGTATAATTTTCTGATCGATAACCATACCATTAACAATCAAGTTTGTGGATGTACCAATTAGAGTTATACATCCTCCTAATATAGCTGCGTATGATAATGGAATTAATAATTTCGATGGAGAAATATTATTGCGCTTGCTCCAATTATGCACATATGGCATCATAACAGCAACAAGAGGTGTATTATTTAAAAAAGCTGAAAAAGCTCCCACCAGAAATATCATGCGTGCCATGAATTGCCGATAAGTAGTGGCTTTTTGAAATACCTTATCAAATAGAGTTTCAACAATACCCAAATCCCTGATAATATCTCCAATCAACAAGAGCATTAAAATGACAAAAACCTGATCATTGGCAAATCCACCAAGGATCTCTGAAGGAGTAAGAATCCCAAAAATCCCAAGAACAACAACTCCAATCAGGAAAGTAAAAGCAGGCCCAACCCATTCTTTATAGAATGATATCAGAATAAAAACCAACACGATTAATACAACGATCGCATCAAATGAGAGCATAAATAAGGTTTTTGGATTGAGTTTAAGGTACGAAGATACAAAAATACTGTAAGCTGAAAACTCATTTTTCAATCCTTTGCACGTCTGAATTATTAAACTGTTCAATTTTTTGTTCATAAACCTTTAAGCTACCCAACTAAAAGTTATCAAAACCATTAAATTTGTAAGGCTTACAAACAAATCAAACATGAATAATTACCAAACAGGCTCCTTTGAGAAACAATTTCACAACAATACAATCACGATTCATTACAAGCAGCTTCACCTCAAAACAAGTGAAATTCTTTCCTATCTAAATCCGAAAGAATTTAACATTTATTGCAAAAACGGCTGTCCAAATCATTCTCAAAAATGGACTTGTCCACCAAACTGTCCAACTTTTGAAAATTATTCCAAAGATTATTCTGTTGTATCTCTTTACTTATTTTACACCTCTCCTCATCAATTTGAAAATAATGATAACAAAGCCCTGTACTCTTACAATTTCATTAAAGAAGAACTGCAAACCTATCTTCGAAAAATTGAGCCGGCGAATGGAAAAATGATTGCTGCAAATAGTTGTGAGCTTTGCTCTACCTGTGGGCTTGCTTTGGGAAAGGAATGTCATATCCCGGAAAAAATGCGTTACAATTTGGTCGCCTTTGGTTTTAACGTAAGCAAAATAATGACCGATCTGTTTCAACACGAACTACAATGGGCTTCGAAAGATCAAATACCTGATTTTGTAAGCAGTGTTGGAGCCATATTAAAAAAATAACTCCGGCAAATTAGTTGCCCGGAGTTTTTTTGCATGATTTTTATTTATTAGACAATTACACTTTTAATCTTTCTTTAAAAGGCAAAAAAGTCATGAAGTCGGCATGGTGAACAATGTAGGCTTCGGTGCTTCTTTTCACCATATTTCCTTCTCCTGCATGGGTTGCAATAATGTGGCAAACCTCGGGTGGAATACCACACTCCTCAGCCAATGAAACCCCTGAAAAAGGATGACGGATGTATTTTCCATATGTGCCCTGAACTGCATTATCGTCCTCATCCAAAATATATTCCAACAACTTACCTACGTCGCAAAGTATGGCTCCGGAAAGTAAAACATCCATATCCACAGGCAACTCTTCTTTAAAAAAGGAATTCATTTTTTCGCCGCTTTCTTTTGCTATATGAACTACGCATTGCTTGTGATCCATAAAACTCACTTTAAAATCAGGTCCACATAAAAGCGTAAAAGGAATTCGTTGCAGATCTTCAGCGGACAGTACACTTCTTTCCAAAGCAATCTCCCATACTTTAGTCGTTTTTTCTCTTAGCACCTCATCTTCAATCCAATTGAGTTCGGGCCACAATTCCTTAACTATTTTTCTCATATTCATAATCAGGATTGTTGGAATATTTCGTTTTTAACTTTTCGATAATTACATCTGCCATTTGCTGAGTGGATGCAGCACCATTAGCAAGCACATCTGCACTGCCTGTCATCTTCATCATATCGTAGGTTTGTACCTTTCCTTCTTCAATTACTTCAGCAACCGCATTTCTAATTCTTGCAGCTATTTCCTTTTCTTCCAGATACTCCAACATCATACAAGCTGATTCTACCATTGCAATAGGATTTACTATGGAAACCGGATAATCGGCATATTTGGGAGCAGAACCATGAGTTGGCTCGAACACAGCAATTCCTTCATCAGACATTTGTGCACTGCAGGCAAAGCCTAAACCTCCAATAAGCCCGGCAAATCCATCAGACACAATATCTCCAAACATATTGCCCGCCACAATCACTCCGTAATTTTCAGGATTTTTGGTCAACCACATCATTTGCGCATCAATGTTTGTGTTCCAAAGTTCAATTTCAGGGAATTTTTTCTTCTGGATTTCCTGTGCCAGCTTAAACATCATTCCTGAAGTCTCGCGAATAACATTTGGCTTTTCGCAAAGCGTAACCGATTTATATCCATTCTTTTTGGCGTACCCGAAAGCTGCCATTAAAATTCTGGTGGTACCGGTTCTCGTGAAAATTCTTGTGGAAATGGATAAATCTTCCCTTGGTACACTGCCAAAATTCTTCACAAATTTAGGATGTGAAGTTAGTGCTGCATAAACAATATTATCGGGATTTGACCATTCTACCCCGCCGTACAAACCTTCTGTGTTCTGTCTGAAAATTACGACATCAACTATTGGTTCTTCAATTGCCCCTCCTTTGCCTCTGCGGATAAAATTTAACGGATTTCCTTTATAGGTTTTGCAGGGACGAATGCAGATATCGAGGTTGAAGTACTGCCGTAAACCAACAATTGGACTTGAGTACACCAATCCTTTATTTTGCAAAGCCGGAGCCAATTCATTCGCTGCATCATCCTTTGGTTTGGACGTTATGGCACCAAACAATCCTATTTTATGTTTTTTTAGCAGTTCAATCGTTCGCTTAGGAAGAGGATTTCCTTCCTTACACCAAAATTCCCAGCCGATATCACCTTCTTCGTAATCTGCTTCAAATCCTGCAGAATTTAAGATCCTAATGGTTTCGTTAAGTACAACTTTGCCTATTCCATCACCGGGCATAGCAACAATAGTTCTCCTGGTCATAAGTTTCTGTTTTGTAAGTTTATACCAAATTAACATCAAAAAATGCCTCATAAAATGTTTCTTTTTAGCTATATCTTCATTAAAAAAGATGCATCGTAACATGGCTATACTTTACTTTTTGCCTCGATACAGCTAAAAATTAATTCATTTTAATTAAAGTCTATTTTGAAATTAAATTGTATTAGTGTGATATATCATCTTAAATATACCAAATTACAAACATTTATCTTATGAGGAAAATCAGTGTTTATTTTAACAAAAAAAAGCCCCTAAAGGAGCTCTATATCAATAACAAAATTAATCTTTAGTTAGGATTTCGAATCGAAACAGGAACTATAATACTTAAAAGCCGATCATTTTGATACGTGGTTTTTTCCACTGCCACAATAGAAATGTTCTTTTCAATATTAAAACCTTTAGAAATAGGAATTCTTAATTCGCCTACTCCTGCAATGGTTTTCAATTCTGCAAGACCTCGGGTACCAATTGGAAAAAATTTCCCATCGATTAATTTACCCTGATAAAATTGTACTTTATTCCGCCCATTGCTCAACCGGAATTTAAGAACATATTCCTCCTTTGTTTTTAAAAGATCAATCTTCTCCACTTTAATGTAAGGTTCCGACTTCTCCTTCCCTGTCTTGGCATACTCTTTCAAGCCCACACCAAGCATATCATTTTTGTATAAAAGTTCAGATTTTAATTTCCCGTTTTCCCAGAATTTCTTCTGAAATCCATTCTTTTTACCTTTCACGTAATTGGTTTCCCGATAAACCTTTCCATCCTTATAATACCACAAAACAACACCATGTTTCATCCCATCAACATAGGGAATATCATACTGTTTCTCGCCGGTTTTATAAAAGGTTTCACTGACACCAACTTTTTTATTGTCTTTATACTCAACAAAGGATTTCAATTCTCCAGTCCCAAAATAATACTTTTTGATTCCATTTTTCACGTTTAACTTAACAGTGTCCTTTGTTTCAATCATCTTACTATCTGCTTGTTCTTTCGATTTCCCCGACAGTAAATCACAGGAATTAAGTAGGAGTAAAACGCTTATCAGCAATACAATATTTTTCATCGATATTTTTTTTTGACTGTGCAAGGTAACAGGATTTCAATTTGGAAGCAATAATAATTATACTTCCTCTATTTCAAACAGTTTTCCATAGAGAACAAATGCTTTCACCTTTTCGAATCCAAGTTGTTGAATCAATTTCTTGTAAGCTAAAACCTGCTTTTTGTGAATATTCTCCTTATTCTTTCCGAACTTAAAATCGATAACAACCGCCTCTTTTCCTTTGTAAATAACTCTGTCTGGCCGCAGCACTTCCCCTTTTCCCAAAAGAATATCTCTCTCGTTAACCACCGTCCAATCTTTCGAAAACCATTCAGAAACAATTGAGTCATTCAATAATTCTTTAGCAAACAATGAAACTTCCTGAGCTTGAATCTGATCCAGTTTCCCTTCAAATTGCAATTGACTCACCGCTTTGTTAACATCCTCTTTGTATTCTATCAGTTGAAACAGCTGATGCAGAATATTTCCCCGGCTTACCGGTGAAAAACTCTCGACCGATTCTGCTTCCGAGAAATCAAAATAATCTGCCGAATGCGCCCGTAACTTTAACCGGTCATCGAGCAAAGAAGCAGGATACCCGCTCCTCTTCTCTTTTGTTTTTTGAAGCCCTTCGGAAACTCTGACTTTCAATTCTCCCAATTCGAAATATTTACCTTCCTTGTTCCAATTCTGAGCTAAAGACACAATTTTATTTCCATTAAAATCAGAAGAATAGTTGTCTGAGTTTTCGAAAATGAACAAAAGCAAGTCTGAAATATTTCTCAAATCCCTCTTGGCCGAAAGTGGTGAATAACTGATAAAAACCTCTTCGGCTCTGGTTTGGGCAACATACAAAAGATTCAGATTATCAATGTATGACTGCAATTTTTCAGTGAAATATTCCTGATAATAGATGGTTTCCTTCAAACTGCTGCTATATCGAACAGGAAGTACATCCAAAACATTAAAACCTTCTACTTTAGGCTGACACCAAAGTATGTTTGTGTGCCGTGCATTGTCAAGATCCCAATTGCAGAATGGCAAAATCACCACCTTGAACTCCAAACCTTTCGACTTATGAATCGTCATGATTCGAATTGCATCCTGTTGGTCTGAAACCGAAATCACCTCCTTGTCTTTTCGTTCTGCCCAATAATCCACAAAAGAATTCAAATCCGGAGCATCTGTCTTTGTAAATCCCAACACCAGATCCTGAAAAGCCTCTAAAAACGGAAAGTCCTGAGCACGCTCATTCAGTTTGAAAATGTGAATTAATTTCTCAACCAAATCATACAAAGCCTGCCTTTTTAAAGCAGGAATATTGGCCGTAAATTCATCGGGGAAAATAGATTCAAATGTATTTTCATCTTTAGAAACTGTATACAATTTATCCTTATCTTCCTGTTGCTGATTTTGAATGTAAACCTGATATTCCTGCTTTAAAAACCCAAGATTTATTTTATCATCAGGATATACAAAGCAGGTCAGTAAATGAGTCAGAAAACTAATTACAGATGAGTTCTTTAAATAGAGTGAATCGTTTGAGATCACATCGTAATTGACACCTTCTTTCGCATTTTCGCTTGCGCGATACGCCATTAAAGTATCAGCTATCAAACCACCTTCTTTTCCATTTCGAACCAATATGGAAATGTCTCTTGCCTGATAACCCATTTCCTGAAATTGCTCAATTTTTAACGGCAAATCTTCCAGCACCTTCTCAATCCAATCTGAATCAGTCTCTTTTTCAATAAAATGGGCTTTTACGTATCCAGAAAATTTGTCTTTACTTTCCGGGAAGTGCTGATAAACGTCCTGATAAGCTCCTGTAATTTTCTCCTGCTCCTCTGCTAATCCTTCCGAAATATCGGTTGGAATAGAGGCATTGTATTCATTCTGCAAAATCTGCGCTCCAAGCGCAAACACCGAATTATTATAATTGATCACATTTTTAGAGCTTCGCCAGTTGTAATTCAGGGTCATGCCATTCACACCAAAACCTTGAAAATCCTGATCCAATTGTTCCGATAAGATTTTCCAGTCACCATTCCGCCATCTGTAAATGGATTGTTTTACATCTCCAACAACCAGAGAGTGATTCCCTTCGGCCAAAGAATTTGTCACCAATGGTTTGAAACTCTCCCACTGCATCGACGATGTATCCTGAAACTCATCAATCATGAAATGCTTGTAAACATTCCCGATTTTCTCATATATAAAAGGCGTGTCATTATCTCCAATAATGCTTCGGAGCAAACGACTCGCATCCGACAGAAGGAAGATGTTTTCGCTCTCGGAAAACTCCTGAATTTTTTTAGACAAGTCTGTTAATATGCCCAAAGTATAAATATAACTCAAGGTTTTATCCGTTGATTTATACAACATCGACTGCTCATCGTAATGATTAACAGCCTTTTTCAACAAATCATTCAAGCCTGCATTACAAGCCTCTCCAACAGCTTGTTTCGTTGAAGAACTTGCTTTTCCTGTTGTCCATTTTTCAGGAGTATCAACAGCTGACCTGGCTCTGATTCCCGGATCCATCTTTCCACCGTCTCCTAAACCCGATAAATAACCTGCAACACCAGATTTCCCGTATGCAAACTCAGTAATATCCAAAGCATGTTGAGCCAAAATCCGTCTTGTTTCTTCTCCTATTTTATTGAAAAACCCTTCAAAATCATCTTTTATCTCCTTTAGGATTTTACGATAGGAACTCAGGAAATTTTTATCAGAAAGTTTGTCAATTAATTTATCAGAGAAATTTTTAAAATCTTCCTTGAAAACTTCATTGCCAACGTCTAAAATTTCCTGTTTAAAATTCCAGTTTTTTCCTTCTCTGATTTTCGATTCTGCAAAATCGGTAAGCCATGATCTTAACTGCAGATCCTTATCTACATCAGTAAAAAGCAAATCAGCTGCCTCATTCAATACCCTTCGTTGGTCCAGTTCAATATTATAACCCATTTGCAGGCCAATTTCGCGGGTGAAGGAACGAACCACTTTCTGGAAAAAACTATCAATGGTAGTGACCGAAAACCTGGAATAATCGTGAAGAAGTCTGTTTAAAATTTCTTTTGCTCTGGAAACCAATTCAACAGAATTCAGATTGTGCTTTTCTTTTAATTCTTTGGCATAAGGCGAATCATCAGATTGTGACAAAAGATAAATTTCTTTTACAATTCTAGACTTCATCTCATCTGTAGCCTTGTTGGTAAAGGTAACAGCAAGAATACTTTTATAATTTAAAGGATCTTCAAAAACCAAATTTAGATACTCTTTGGTAAGCGTATAGGTCTTTCCTGACCCTGCAGAAGCTCGATATATGGAAAGTTCGGACATATTTTAATCTTTATTTAATCCGAAAATAGCAATAATAATTATGAGGTGCGAAGCAATGCAAAAATAAAATGATCATTTAACTCCAAACCATCTTGCAATTCCAAATAATAAACAAATGCAACATTATTTACAGTTAACCTAATAACAAATACAGTTTAATTTAAAACAACATTAAAAACATCAGGTGAAAACTTAAACATGCTAATTTATATGCAAAACAAAAGCCTTATCTATCACAAACTAAAAAATAACATAAAAATATAATTACATAGAAATACAACAATATATTCGTTCATCATAACAAACAACTATTGACATCGTCTTTTATTTTTCCTAACTTCTGCTTTATTATCAAAATATTCACTATAATCCAATAATTATGAAAAAAATCTTTACTCTTCTTCTTTGTTGTATTTTTATTCTTTCCTCTGGATATTCCCAAAAACGGGAAATAGACAATGATGGAAAATACAAAGGAATTATCAGGATAAAATTCTCTCCCAAATCCGATAAAAAGGTGAACGAGTTACACCAGCTTCTTATAAACAGAAGTCAGTCAAAAACAAAAAGCACTGAAGAATTTGTTCGCACCAACATCGCGAATCTTGACAAAGTAAACCAACAGTTTAAGGCAAATAAAATGCGTCGTGTGTTTCGTGATGCTGGTAAATTTGAGGCTAAACATAAAGCATTTGGCCTGCACCTTTGGTACGAAGTGGAATTTAATACGTCAACTCCGGTATCCCAACTCATAAAATCTTATCAGAATGTTGCTGAGATTTCGATGGCTGAAGGAATTAATGCAACCAAACAAATTGAAGGTGTTAAACTTCCAGAACGTAATAATACTCCTGTCCCAACTACTCTTCCTTCAGGAACCAATGATCCCCGTTTTGTTGATCAGTGGCATTACGAAAATACAGGACAGAACAATGGAACTCCAGGTGCCGATATCAGTTTACTGGATGCCTGGCAGGTAGAGACAGGAAATCCGAACGTTATTGTAGCAATTGAAGATGGTGGTGTCGATTATGACCATGAAGATCTAGCCGCAAACATGTGGATAAACCCTGGTGAAATTGCCGGCAATGGTATTGACGATGACAACAATGGATATGTTGATGATATCTATGGATATAACTTTGCTGACAATACCGGCGACATTTACGTAGGTGATCACGGAACTCACGTTGCCGGAACAGTTGCAGCGGTATCCAACAACGGAATTGGAGTTAGCGGTATTGCAGGCGGAAGCGGAAACAATGACGGTGTAAAATTAATGTCATGTAATGTTTTTAGTGCCTCAAGCGGTGGTTTTGCTGAAGCATACTCTTATGCGGCAGATAATGGAGCAGTTATTTCGCAGAACAGTTGGAGCTATACTTCCCCTTATCAATACGACCAGGCTGTTCTTGATGGTATTGACTATTTTATTGCCAATGCAGGTGGTGCAAATGCTCCGATGAACGGCGGTATTGTAATTTTTGCTGCCGGCAATGACAACTCTCAGAGCAGATACTATCCTGCCTACTACAGCAATGTACTTGCAGTTGCTTCTACCAATAAAAATGATGTGAAAGCGTACTATTCCAATTACGGAACATGGGTTGATATTGCAGCTCCCGGTGGAGAGCTGGAAACAACTAATGAGGATCCTACGGCTGTTCTTAGTACTTTTCCCAATGACAATTACGGAGTATTTCAGGGAACTTCAATGGCTTGCCCACATGTATCAGGTGTTGCAGCTCTTGTTGTTTCAAAATATGCAGGAAACATTACTTCTGCCGAATTACGTGCCAAATTAGTGGACAACACTGACCCCATTGACGATTTAAATACTAGTTACGCCGGTAAACTTGGCAGTGGCAGACTAAATGCCTACAAGGCACTTACCGATGATAATTTACCATCTGTTCCTTCTGGTTTAGCCGCCTCGAACGTAACTCAAACCAGCTTTACTATTGGATGGAATGCCGTTAGTGGTGCTGTTAGTTACGATGTTCAAATAAGAGAACAAGGCGGTACATGGCAAACTATTAATACATCACAAATTACCTATGACTATTCCGGAGCTGTTGCCGAAACTACTTACGAATTTCAAGTAAGAGCGAACAATGACGCAGGATCTGGCAGTTATTCTGCAATTGCTTCTGTAGTAACCGAAGCGGCACCAACTGTACCCGTGGCTCCGGTAAATCTTACTGCAACTAATATTACCTATAATTCATTTACCATTAGCTGGGATCTTGTAACAGATGCAACAGATTACGATCTTGATGTAAGACCTGTTGGCGGAACGTGGACTACGGTAAATTTAAACAACCCAAATTACGATTATACCGGACTTAATGCAGAAACAACTTATGAATTTCAGGTGAGAGCAAACAATTCCATTGGTTCAAGTGTTAATTCAAATTTGGTATCTGCAACTACCCTTGCTGCACCAACTGCTCCAAATGTTCCAATGAATTTAACTACCTCAGACATTTCATATAATTCATTCACCATTACATGGGATGTTACTGTTGGTGCTGTTGATTACGATTTAAATGTAAGACCTGCGGGTGGAACATGGAGTACAATAAACTTAAGTACAACAAGCTATAATTACTCAGGTCTGGATGCTGAAACAAACTACGAGTTTCAAGTGAGAGCAAACAATTCTGTTGGTTCCAGTGATTATTCAAACATAGAAACCGCAACCACTCTTGCTGCTCCTTCGGCACCAGCAACACCAATTAATTTGGCAGCTTCAAACATTACCTATGATTCTTTCACCATTACCTGGGATGTTACTGCTGAAGCTGTTGATTATGATTTAAATGTAAGACCTACCGGCGGAACATGGAGTACGATAAATTTAAGCACAACCACTTACAATTATACCGGACTAAATGCTGAAACCAACTATGAGTTTCAGGTAAGAGCAAACAATGCAATTGGATCAAGTGATTATTCAGGTATTGAGAATGCAACTACTTTGGCTGCGCCAACTGCCCCCACAGCTCCGGAAAATGTGACTGCATCAAACATTACCTACAACTCATTCACAATTAGTTGGGATGCAGTTACCGATGCTGATGATTACGATTTGGATATTCGTGAAACAGGTGGTACATGGTCAAGCTTCAACACAAGCTTAACCACATATAATTACACCTCTGCCCTGGCTTCAACCAGCTACGAATTTCGGATTCGATCGAATAATGAAATCGGCTCTGGTGATTATTCCAGTATTGAATCATTAACAACGGATCAGATTCCGGTACCGGAAATACCAACAGGATTAGTGGCATCGAATATTACGTCTAATTCCTTTAATTTAAGCTGGAACAGCATCGAATTTGCAGACAATTACGATCTTCAAATAAGAGAACAAGGTGGTAACTGGGAACTTTTCACCACATCGGCAACAAGTTTCGACTATTCAAGCGCAATGGCCGAAACGACCTACGAATATCAGGTTCTTGCCAGTAACAGTTCCGGATCAAGTGCTTATACTTCAATACAATCATTAACTACACTTGCCGAATCAACCACGCCTGATTATTGCGAATCCTACGGGCAAGCTACCCGCTATGAATACATCGATTTGGTAGAACTGGCGAATATGAACAATCCATCAGGTGATGACGGCGGTTACGGTAACTATACCAATATGACTGCAAGTGTAAAACCAGGAAACAGCTATACCCTAAATTTCTCTCTGGGATACAAATCGAGGTCTTATACTGCGAACTGGAGAATATATATTGATTTTAACCGTGATGGTGAGTTTACCAGTAATGAAATAGTAGTTTCAGGCTATACTGCCAGTGCAGGAATTTCATCTTCCAACATAACAATTCCTGCGAATGCCGCAATTGGAAAAACCAGGATGAGAGTTATGCTAAAACACAGAAGAGCTGCGAAATCCGGATGTGAAATATTTAGTCAGGGAGAAGTTGAGGATTATACCGTAGACATAAGCAACACGGCTCCTGCCCTGGCAACTAAATCTTCTGGTTTAGCCTTTGGCAACCCGCTAAGTGAAACTCCTCCTGTCGAAGAATTGAAGCTGTATCCAAATCCCGCTAAGGATTTTGTAACCCTTTACATTCAAGGCAATATTCAATCAAAAGTAAGAATAAGCTCCTTAACAGGAAAAACGATTCAAATTCTAAGTCTTGATCAGGAAAGTAATACAATTGATATTTCAAATTTACCTTCAGGAATGTATTTTATCTCTGTTGAAGATGGTGATGAAATTATCTCTAAAAAATTAATCAAACTATAAATCCACTTATATTTTCATTTTCGAGGACAGGTTTAAAAGCCTGTCCTTTTTTTTTTTACCCACAAAACAATGTAACAAATTAATTATCATACACGTAACAGCTATTACATCTTCTAAATAACTGACTCTCTCATTACTGTGATTTTATCTGTTTGATCTCTTAATTAGTTTCGTCATGAAAAAAATCATCTGTTTATTATTCATTCTTAGCATTGTTTATGGGTGTTCAACATATTCAGCATTCAAAACTCCTGTTCCTGTTCAGGGTAACGAAAATAAAATTGCCGTAACGGATAGTGTAGAGTACGAATTACTTATTTTAGATACAGGATTTGAATCGTGGTTTGCAACCAGAAACATGATGGCAACTGCACATACAAATAACTATTACAAAAACTGGAATCAGATTTACGTTTTGGAATGGAATCAGCAATACATGCAAAGAAATCCTCGTATAGATAATTATATAGAGTATGATCCTTTGGAAGATTATGGTTTGGAAATTAATTACAAGCTGTACAATTACTTTCAGTTTGTAGAAGAAAAAACCGGCATATCATTAGTTCGCCGATAAGAAAAGCGGAAGAATCCAAATAATGATTCTTCCGCTTTTTACTCATTTAAGAAGTGTATTCCCTATTAATAGTTCAGCTTAAAATTTGTAGGCCAATCCGATTCCAATAATTTCCTTGAACTGAATTTTTGGACCTTTGTTTACGCCATCCTTATTCACATATTCTACATCATCATCGTAAACCAAAGAAGTATTAACTGTTGCTGTTAAAAAATCATTCACCTTCATGTTAATCATCACATCCCATAAAACATCAACATTTCCAAAGTCTTGAGAATAATTTGTAAATAAACCCAAGGTACTCTTCAAATTTACATTTTCAACCAAATCCTTATTCAATGCCAACTTGGTAAACGCACCAAACTCTCCTCTGAATTTATCGCCCGGGTCAACACCAAAAGCCCCGACAGCAGATAATTCATCATCATTAACAATTGTCATTTTACCTGTAACAGGAGAAATATAAGCCGAAAAAACATCACTTGGTTTGTAATCCATACCTAAAGAAAGAGTAATATATGCAGGAGCCAAAAAGTTGGATACTTTCACATCTGGTTCTCCTTCGGTATTCGAATAATTGTAGCCCTTTGCAAATTGAGTTTTAAAATCCAACAAGGCACTGTAATACCATTCACCGCCATTCTTATGACCGTATTTGGTTGTGAAATCAATTTTATCAATGCTTTTGCGCATACCTTGGTCGCCTTGCTTAACCATACCGTATTCAAGGTTTAATGTATTTTCCCAACTGTTCTTTCCTTTATTGTAATTTGAGAATAAGTTTAACTGAGCATTCGTTGAGATTGCATTATCTCCACCTCCTGACCAATTTGTTAGCGATGTTTGAGAAAATGTTAGTGATGCCATACCTCCCTTTTTCCAATATGAGGTATCTTGTTTTTCCTGTGCGGAAACAAATATAGCCATGCAAAGCAATAGCATTAAAACTCCTGATTTTTTCATTTTTTATAAATTTTTAATATTTCAATAGTTATGGATCATTTATTTAATCCAACTCAAAACTAAATCGAAGTTAATTCATTTTTACTTTCAAAAAAAATACATAACAAAATTTAGGTGTTAAATTACAGGCAATTCGTCAGGCACAATTGGCACTAAGCCAAAAATTGAATACTTTTGCATCTTGAAAAACAAGGATTTATTAGTGATGAAGAAAAAAGTTGTTATCGGATTATCGGGTGGAGTGGATTCCAGTGTTGCTGCGCATTTATTAATTGAGCAGGGATATGAGGTGGAAGCACTTTTTATGCAGAACTGGAACGATACGGTTGGATTAAAATCCGAAGAATGTCCATTTGAGGAAGATGTACTGTTTGCTCAAATGGTAGCCAAAAAATTGGGAATCCCATTTCATTTTGTGGATTTAAGTGTAGAATACCGTGCAAAAGTTATCGATTACATGTTTTCGGAATATGAAAAGGGACGTACTCCCAATCCGGATGTACTTTGTAATCGTGAAATAAAATTTGATGTGTTCCTGAAAAAAGCACTGGAACTGGGAGCTGATTATGTGGCTACCGGACACTACTGCCAAAAGGAAACCATTATAAAGGATGGCAAAGAGATTCATAGGTTAATTGCCGGAGCTGATAACAATAAAGATCAGTCTTATTTCCTTTGCCAGTTATCGCAGGAGCAATTGTCAAAAGCGATGTTTCCTATCGGACACATTATAAAACCTGAGGTTCGGGAAATTGCCCGTCGTGAAAAAATGGCCTCTGCCGAGAAAAAAGATTCTCAGGGCATTTGCTTTGTTGGGAAAGTTGACCTTCCGGTTTTTTTGCAGCAAAAGCTGAAAGCCATGAAGGGACAGATCATTGAAATTATGCCTGACAAAGCTGATGAGATCATCCCAAAATCAGATGCTTTGGAAGATATTTCGGCACCATATCAGTTTAAACCTGAACACGGAACTGTTGTAGGGGAACACAATGGGGCTCACTTTTTTACTGTGGGTCAGCGAAAAGGCCTAAATGTTGGCGGAAAGAAAGAGCCATTATTTGTGATTGGAACCGATGTGGTGAAAAACATTGTTTACGTAGGCATGGGGCACGGGCATCCGCTATTGGCAAGAAAAGCTCTGTTCATTCCTAAAAATGAAGTGCATTGGATTCGTGAAGATTTAAGGCCAACTGAGGAATGTGAAAGAAAATATGATATCAGAATAAGATACCGACAGCCTTTGCAAAAGGGAACAATCTACTTCAAACAAGAAGGTTTGTACATACTTTTTGATGAGCCACAACGCGCGGTTGTTTCAGGACAATTTGCTGCCTGGTACGATGAAGGGGAACTGATTGGTTCGGGAGTGATTGACTAAAGAATTCAAAACAATTACATACAGAAGAGGCTGTCCAAAATAATGGTCAGCCTCTTTCTTTGGATATAGTGTATATGAATTATTTCTTTATTATTTTCTTTGTAATGATTTCTTGATCTGTGATTAATTTAACGATATAGGTGCCAGATGGCGAATTGCTCAAATCTATGGAGTTTGTATTGCTTACTAATTCTTTCCTGAGTAGAAGTTTTCCTGTTGAATTATAAATTTCAATAGAGAAATTATTATCTACAATTAAATTTCCAGGGATTTGAATATTAACTACATCTTCTACTGGATTAGGAAAAATTGCAATACTCGTAATTACTTTTGTAGATTCAAGATTCATTTGGGTATCGGCAAGTTGCTTAGAGTTTCCTTCTTCAGACAAGCCAACTTTTGATACAATTAATGGATCTGGATTAAAGCTATTTAAAGGACTAGGAGGTCCTGAACAATCCATAGGTATATATTTATACGCATAAATACCTGATCCACATGCGTTTTCTCCACTTACTCTTAAACACAAATTAGTTAGACATGTACTCCCGGTTGCGACAACTACATGTGAAGTGTTTTGAGCATATTGTATGCTTCCCCCATCAACACTCCAATTGTAATATGTAGCACCTGGTGATAATGCATCGGCCTCAATAATCGAATGTAATCCAACTAATCGCTGTCTACATAAAATTTCTGATCCTGAAGGTGGTCCAACCCAAACATTGTATTTCACCTCATAGATTTTTCCACATTGATTATGGAGTGTAAACTTAATTTCTGCTGCTCCTCTTATTTTAAAGAATATTGCCTTAAGGAAAGCACTGGCACCACTCCCTGTTGACTTTTCAACTAGATTAGAGGGACTTACACTCCATGTTACACTTGTTGCATTAGAGTATGCATTTTGCAATGAATAAGTACCTCCGCCAGTACATAGGACTTTTGCTCCGGTAATTTTTGGTGTAGGTTCATTTGGATCCCAATCTTTTAGCGTGATTATTTTGCTTTCTTTCAAACTAGTACAACCATCCACAATAACCGATATAGTTCCTCCTGAAAAACCATCAGGCATTACTTTAACAACATTTGAATTCGTACCACTTGTCCAAGTCCAGCTTGCAGGTTTTGTCCATTGGTATGTTGCATTTGGAACGCTTCCGATATTCAAAGTAATTTCTTTTGGTTTGCCACATACAATAAAGTCAGTGGAACTTACGAGAGGAGTAATATTTCTTCCTGTAATTTCTTTTTTTCTATCTCTAGAATTAGATGAACCACTACACTCTGTAACACCTCGCACTTTGATTGAACCATCGGTGCAGTCATCTGGAATTACAGTAATACTTGTACCTCGTGTTTTTATTCGCTTTTTTCCATCACTCACATCATTATTGTGTATCCATCCTGCTGGAATTAGCCATTCGTAATAACTGACATATACCGGAAGAGTAGAAAAACAGTTTGGATATTTTAGAGATGGAATTGAATATGTTCTAGGAGTATTATCACCAAAAGGTATGTTAAAATCTCCACTAAAATTTCCAGGAGTTTCTGTTTTTATAGATTTAACTCTAACTTCCAGAGTAGTTTCTTCAATGACTTTAGTGCCCTGTTTTACAGTTAAAGTCACTTTATGGGTAGTGTTTGAATCATTCCAGAGAATCCATACACTTGAAAAGGAGTCATAATCATCTCTGATAGTACCACCTTCAGGTATCCATTTCCACGTATACACATCAGAATCTGTATAGCTAGAGTTATACAAGGTCGCGTCGTTGGGACAAAGACCTTCTGCTTGACCTGTAATAGAAGCATTAGCAATAAAACTAATCAGTACGAAACTTAGTATCAAGTATAATTTTTTCATCATTAAGTTGTTTTAATAATTAATATCTTTTTTATCAAACACCTTCTGCAAGCTTACAAAGCACATTTTTGTTTTGTGAAGCTATGCTTGTCAGCTTACACAGTGCATTTTCATTTTGGAAAGTATGCCATGTTATCTTACACGGCCTGTTTTTATTTTTAGAAATAGGCTATGTTATCTTACATGGACTATTTTTCGTTTTAGAAATGAGCTATGTAATGTTGCACATGCTATTTTTGTTTTTGAAAACAGGCTGTGTAAGCTTGCAAGGAGTGTTTTGATTTTGGAAAGTATGCCATGTAAGATTACACAGCATACTTTTCTTTTTTTGGAGTGATTATACCGATTAGTATCTAAAATTACTCATTCATTGCTCCCGATAAACCGGGATTATGATTGAGCTTTAGATATCTATCGGCATTATACGAGTGTATAATTTTGTATCTAAAACCGTATCATGCATCAACAACTGCCACTTCTTCCTCAATTTTTTTCTTCGAAACAGTTTGCGGAAACAAGCGGTTGGCGAAAGTTTTGCCAAACATTTTTATGGCATCCAGGTAATTGAATTCGTATTGCTTCCGCAAGTTTGCCTGGGACACTTCTTCGTTGGCAACAGCCGTCCGCACTTTGGTTTTGGCTTGCTGCAAATCTGCCAATGAAGTTCGAACTTTGCCAATGCTTTCTTCCAATGGAGTAATTTGAGCAGACAGGCTGTGCTCTTGGCCCAACGATTTAATTCGCTCTTTTATTTCTTCGGCTGCATCGGCCTTTTTTACGATAGAAAAGCGCAGAATAATGGAATATCCTCCATTGGGAAATAATAGCTTATGAACCGGAAGACCTGGATTTTCTCTGTCGTATTGCTTTGCCCCATCGGATATGGTTCTGATACGATCATCCAATCCGCCTTCGTTAAATATTAAGTCGTCGTAAGCATTATCCTGCAACAGCCTTTCCTTTTTGGTTGCTGTATTTTTCACTTCCAAGTCGGTAATTAAGGGATTAATGTTGGTCACAAATATTTCTGCACCTTTTGTTTGTTTGCATCTGCGGGTGTGACGAATGGAATAGTTAATGTGTACTTCGGATGACATAGCATCGTTTAATTTTCCTGCCATTGTTTTTTGATTTAAATTATGAATAAAATCTCACCAAGGTGAGTGAATTGTAATCCCAATCTCTTAATCCGATCCATCTCACGCCTCTTAACTCTTACAAATAATCTTTATCCTCCTTCCCCCCTACTTATCTACTAATTATTTTTATGATCAGCCATAAACTTAATACATCTTTATTTAACATGCAAATATGCAGATCAAATATTAATTCCAAATTATCCGCTTAAGAAAAATAAAAATCGATTCATCACCAATTAAAATACATTCAACACGCATCAACATTAGGAAGACAAGCTATATACAATACCAAATCCACATCAAAATTTATCTTGTAAAATAATTTCTTTAGATTTATTAATCACGTCATACCCTGACATGGCCGGCTTGTTTATAGTCAGAGCATGACAGGCTTAAGACTGTAAACAGATTTTTTGAAATTAAGCAGGTATAAGACACAAAAAAAACCGTTCGAATTGAACGGCTTTTTTGTTTGCTATATGGCTTACTACCGAGCCCTAAAATCCTCATTCAGATACTGCAGTAAGGCTTTCCAGTTTTCTCTGTTGTTGGCACTTTCACCTTCTTCATGAACGTATTTATTCGAAGTTAAATCGAATACACTTCTTTCCTTTTCGTCGATGTAACCAAAACCGTTGTTGTAATCAAAATAGGCATATCCTTTCTGATCTGCCGCCAGTAGATCTTTTCCAAAAATAAACTCATCGGCATTTATATCCAACTGAGACAAAAGAGTATTTGCCATATCCGGCTGACATCCAAACTTGTCAACAACAAGATTTTTTTGATTTAAAGCACCACCCAACCACAACATGGGTATCTGATACTTTCTAAAATCACTTGGCACACTTTTATCAATATACCTGGTGCCATGATCGGCAACCAATATCAGTATTGTATTCTCCCAGGCTTCTGTTTTCTTAAAATCAGCAATGAATTTACCCAAACATTTATCGGTATAATTAACCGAATTTAAGAACCGCTCATCTTCGCTGTTTCCTTTAATCACCTTTTCCATAGGAACATCAAATGGCTCATGACTGCTTAAGGTGAAATATACTTTAAAGAATGGTTTCGTTTCCGATTTAATATCTTTTAGCAATCTTTCAAATACATATTCATCATGCACGCCCCATTTTGAATTGTATAAATCCTCCGAAAAATCGAACATGGTAACCAATCGATCAAAGCCGGTATTCATGAGATATGAATTTATATTCGCAAAACGAATATCGCCGCCATAATAGAATGCTGAAGAGTAATTTTGTTTCGTAAACTTCCGGCATAAACTTGGAATGCTTTGAGTTTTCTTGGTATAGGAAATAACGCTGCGCTGCGGCAAGGATGGATATCCGCTCAGTAATCCAACAATTCCGATTTTTGAACGATCGCCAATTGCATAAAAATTAGAAAACAAAACGCCTTCTTTGGTCAATTCATCGAAATTAGGCGTTGCTCCCTGATATCCTCCCAATGAACCAATTGCCTTACTGGTAAAACTCTCGAGCATCACCACAACAACATTAGGTTTCTTCGCTTTTATCACCTGCAGCCGATCAGAATTGGGATTGCATTTTAAGCCGGCAATCGCACTTTTCAACTGATCTTCTTTCAGGAACTTAAACTGTTTCCCATCTTTTCCAATCTTCTTTAATGAGTAAGAAAAGTTCCATACCGGATTTACTGCTGCATGATTCGCAAAAGTACTCTGAGAGAAATATACAAATCCCACATTCATAGGAGCAATACCAAAACCTCCCCTTATCGGGATAATCATACCGGCGGTAATGAATAATAGAACGGGAATCCATTTGTAGTTGATCGGTTTGATCTTTTCAAGCTTTACAATTACAAACTTCCTTAAACAGACGTATGAGGCTGTTGATGTAAGAATGAATAGAACAAACAGCAGTAAATGGGTCGAAAGCGTGGTTGAAGCCATCGCTTCTTTTGGAGTTTTCAGATAACTTAACACTGTTGCATCCAAATGAAAGCCCCAATTGCGGTACAACTCCAAATTAGGAATCAAAATCATGATGAAAATAAGACCAACTACCGAATAGATAACAGTAAACAGACCTTTTAATTTTTTCGCCGGCAACCAGAAAGTTACAGTCAAAATCAGTCCGCTCAAAAGAAGAATATATCCCATTAAGGATAAGTCGTGACGTGCACCTGAAACGAAAGCCTTTGCTATTTCGAAAAAAGACTGCCCCTCCAGCAAATCCCATTGATACAATACAAACAGCAATCGGAAAACAAAGAAAAACGCCAGCCAAAACAATCCGGCTGACAGTAAATAAAACAATCTGTTTTTCATGAAATCATTCAATTAATCAATTTAAAAATATGCTTATCGGTTATTTTAGGATATAAAAAACCGACAAAAGCATTACTATAATTTGCAGACTGCCTAACAGTGCAATTTGATGAATTCCCGCAATAGGATGAGTTTGCTGCTCCGGTTTGCAAATTAAACTTGGCTTAGAATATTTTTGCAGTAATGAATACACAAAACAGGCTGATAAAGTTCCTATTAATGCGCCAACAATTATATCTCCGGGATAATGAACCCCCAAATAAATTCGCGAATAGGACACCAAAACTGCCCAGAAAATTACAAATACACTTGTTACCCGATTCTTAAACAACAAGGAAACAAACACCGCCAAGCCAAATGAATTTGATGCATGCGATGATGCAAAACCATATTTTCCGCCCGTATATCCTTTTACAATATGCACTAAATGACTAAATGATGGATCTCTGGAAGGTCTGAATCGTTTAAAAACAGGTTTAAACACTCCCGAAGCAATTTGATCACTTAAAACAATTACCAGAAGTATGCTTAGGATGATTAAAGTTCCTTTTCTCCAGCCAAATGTGTTGATTACAGCAACAACTATCACAAAATAGAATACAAACCAAATTACTTTCCCCGATGTCAACATCATGAATGTATCCCAAAAAGGATTGTGCCGGCCATTGAAAAACAACAGCAATTCTTTGTCTAAACTAAGCAACCAATCTAACATGCTTCTTTATTTTATAGTGTTACATTTTCATTTTCACCACTTCAATCTGCTTCAAAATTTCAATACTTAAAGTCTCTTCCAATTTTTTAGGCTCGCCATCTACATGATAAGTTTCAGAATTTGAATCAATTACCAAACTACTGGCTTTTACAAACTGCACATATTTTGAATTCTTCAACTTTCCTAAAAACAAACGAACTACGAAGTTTGGCACTACATAAAAAGGAATTTTTTTTATCAAAACCAAATCGAACAAGCCGTCGTTGCAGACAGCCTTTGGAGCAATCAAAGCATTGTTCCCGAATTGCCGGGTATTTGCAATGTTGATCATATGATATTTACCCTCAATAACAGAACCATTAACATTGACTTTGGCTTGTATGGGTTTGTATTTTAGAAGCGCTTGAATGGTGCAATATACATAGGTCTTTAGTCCTCGTGCCGGCATCTTTTCAAATTCGGTTGCCACATAACTATCAAAGCCTAAACCTGCCATATTGCCGCATAGTTCATTGTTTATCTTTATGACATCAACTTTTTCAGTTCCACCTTTTAAAATCTGATCCAGTAATTTTTTAATATCGCCATCAAAACCTAACTCACGGGCGAAACCATTGCCTGAGCCATTAGGTAAAACAGCTAATTTTAGCTTGGAATATTTAATCAAATATTTCAGTGTCGTATTTATGGTACCATCGCCTCCACAAATAATAAGTACTTTGTATTTTTCCGCTTTAGCGGTCAAAAAAACATCAAATTCCTCCAAAGAATTACTGACAAAACAATCAACTTTAGGAGCAAGTTCTTTAAATTTCTCAAGGATTTTACCCGAATTAGTACCGGAGTGAGGATTGATAACAAAAATGATATCCTGTAAGTTTATTTTTTCCATATAAATTATTGGTGCACGGCTCTAGTATCTTCTGTTAAGAAGTGATATCGATATTCCGGTTTTTATTAAATTGAGCCCAAAAATAAACAAATTATTTCAGATGATCTTCTGCCCAAGCCAAATCTTCAGGTTTACCAAGGTCTGTCCAGATTTTTGAGCTGTCTTTAAAAGCCAGAATCTTTTCATTCTTTGCCAAGCGTAAATACAAATCGATAATGGAAAATTTACCTTTCTCTGTAATTAAGGGAAATAGTTTCGGACTAATTAAATGAATTCCGCTAAAAGCCATTGGTTCAGATTTATTCATCTCTTCTCTGGCAACTTTAACCTCACCGGTTTTACAGTTCTTCCAACCTGTTAACTGATTATCTTTACTGAAATACAAGTATCTGCTGCTGGTTCTTTCGCGCATAACCATACTTACCAATGCCCCGGTCAGTTTATGAAAATTGATTAATTCAGATAAATCCAAGGAAGAAAAAACATCTACATTATAGATTAAAACGGGTGCGTCAGGAATAAATAAATCAGCGGCTTTCTTTAATCCACCTCCTGTATCCAGTAGTTCTTCGCGTTCGTCTGAAATACGAATATCAACACCAAAATTGTTATTCTTTTGGAGAAAACCCTCAATCATATCTGCATAATGATGCACGTTAATAACGATACGATCTACCTTAAGTTCAATTAATTTTAATATTGCTCTTTCCAAAAGAGGTACTCCTGCCAACTCAACCAATGCTTTTGGTTTCGAATCGGTATGAGGTTTTAGGCGGGTTCCCAAACCTGCAGCAAAAATCATTGCATTCAACATCTTTTCAATTATCAGTGAACAGTTATCAGTTAACAGTTATCAGATTACCGGACTGTATTAATCCTTTTTCTTCTTGGAATCGCACAAGCTCTTGGCTTTTTTAGCCACCCGATTGCATTTTTTGCAAACAAAATTTTCCGAATTACATACTTTTTCTGCGTATTCCTTCGGTGATAATTTACAACGTTTATTGCCCATATTAACTTCCTTCTATTTCCCGTTCAATGTGCCTTAAACTGATGTTCACATCAAACTTTTCCCGTAAATGCTTTGCCAAACTCTCTGCCGAAAAAACGGAACGATGTCTTCCTCCGGTACAGCCAAAGTTCACCTGTAAATTGGCAAAATTTCGACTGATGTATTTATCAACACTCATGTCGACAATACTATATACTGAACCTAAGAACTCATCCATTTCGCTGCGCTCCTTGAAAAAGTCAATTACCGGCTGATCTTTTCCTGTCATCTCAACATATTCCTGATATCTTCCCGGATTATGAATGGCTCTGCAATCGAAAACAAAACCTCCGCCATTGGTTGTTTTGTCTAATGGAATTCCTCTTCGGTACGAAAAACTATTTATTTCAACATGAAGTTTTGGTTTTTCTTCCTTACCTACGCTTTTCAAAAAATCTGAAGAAATAACAGCCTTTAGTGCTTTCACCAATTCAGGCAATTCAACAGGAATACTCATTCGTCCCAATATGGTTTCCAAATTTTTTAATGCGAATGGAATCGATTTTAAGAAATGATCTTTTCTTTCGTAAAAACCTCTAAATCCATAAGCTCCCATTGCCTGCATGATGCGAACCAATACATATCCCTGAAAAAAGGAAGTGAAAGCTTTTGGATCTACTGTCTGTACTTTTTGAATTTCCTTTAGATAAAAGGCTAACAGTTCATCCCGAACATCCTGTGGAAGATCTGCCTTAGCATCGTATAGCAAAGAAGCCAAATCGTATTGCAGGGCTCCTCTTCTTCCTCCCTGATAATCGATAAACCAAGGCTCACCATTTACCAACATGATATTTCTTGACTGAAAATCCCGATACAAAAAATAATCACGGGGAGCATCCAACAAGTAATCCGAGAATTTTTGAAAATCGTTCTCGAGCAACTGCTCATCGAATGGAATTTTAGCCAATTTTAAAAAGTAATATTTAAAATAGTGCAAATCCCAAATCATAGATTGCTTATCGAAACTATCCCGAGGATAACAAACACTATAATCCAATCCATTTTCTCCTTCGAGTTGAAAACGTATCAGTTGAGAAATTATCTTTTTATAAATCTGCACCAAATCGTTGGCAAAACCTTCTCCTACTCTTAAATGCAGAATATAATCGAACAGAGTTGTATTGCCTAAATCCTGTAAAAGATAGATGTCCTGTTCGTTATTTTCACCGTAAATTTCCGGAACCGAAAGACCTTTTTCTGCAAAAAACCTACTAAAACTAAGAAAAGCAGTATTCTCTTTTTTATCGGCATTAAAAGCTCCCAATGCCGTTCTCTTTTCTCCTATTAACCGAATGTATTCGCGATAAGAACCTGATTGAGGTAAAATTTCCGTTTCAATTACTCTGTCATCAGCCCATTCTTCAAATAACTGAATTAGAGCAGTTTTTATTTCTTCTTTCAAATCGTATGTATTTTGATTGCCTAAAGCATTTCTTCTGATTACAAATCTACGAAAAGATCTTATACCGACTGATATGTGCAGTTCTTCTAATCTTTCAAAAACCTATTCGTACAAATATCAAACTTATTCTAAGTTAAAAAGATATAGCACAGCAGCACTTCCACAAACAAAGCGGGAAGCATATTTAAAACCTTTATTTTTTTTATTTCTAAAATACTAATCCCTAATCCGATGATTAAAACGCCGCCAACTCCGGCCATTTCGGTGATTATGGCTTCCGGTATTACTTCTCCAAACAAGGCCGCCAACAGGGTTAATCCTCCCTGATAAATCAGCAAAGGAATTACCGAAAATATAACTCCAACTCCCATAACTGCTGCTAAAGCCACAGCCGAAAATCCATCCATCATCGATTTGGTTAACAGCAGAGTCGGCTCCTTGCCCATTCCCTCTTCCATGCTTCCCAATATTGTCATTGCACCCAAACAGAACAGCATAAATGATGTAACAAATCCGGTTGAAAATTTATCATCCTTACTCCCGATTTTCTTTTTTAATAACTCGCTCAAATTTTCAACCCGATCCTCTAAACGTAAAAACTCACCAATTAATGATCCAACCACCAAACTAAACACCATCAGCAACAGCTCGTTGGCTTTTAGAGCCATACTTACACCAAGATACAGTGTAAAAATCCCAATGGCCTGAAAAACAATTTTAAACATTCGATCGGGAATCCTGGTCCGAAACAAAAGTCCCAAACTTCCCCCTATCAATATGGCAATTACATTAACCAGTGTTCCTATCATAAAATGATTTTATTTTTGAAAAACTAAATTTAAAAGAAAAACAGGAAAGTCAACGGTCTGAAACAAAAAAACTATACAGAATAAACGATACAGGAATAGGATTCTTTCATTCCTGTTCAGATATGACAATATGCATATTTCCGAAAACAGAAAATCACTATCTTGTTGCATCTTATAAAACTATAAAAGAACAAAATATTATGAAACGTCCATGCCAAAGTGATTTTGACACACAGGAGGATGATTATTCCAACATGGTAAGTTCTCCCGAAACAAGTTCGGAACAAGCTATATGGCAACTAAAAAACAAATTTATACACATGAAAAAGATTTTTGTATTTACCCTTATGCTAATTGGTATCTCCTTTTCATCAATGGCTCAATATGCTGATTATTTTACGAGTGCTGCTATGCGCCTGGATTATAATCATGTAGGAAATTCAGGAGAAGAACACTTCGCTTTCGATCAGATGGTAAATGATGGTGAGTGGCCTGGCAGTAAAACCATGCTAATCGACGAACTAAATCTGGGGAAATATTGTTTCGAAGTAAAAGATTCTAAAACAGGAAATTTACTTTACTCCCGAGGATTTGCAAGCATCTACGGCGAATGGGAAACTACACCCGAGGCAAAAACCGAATGGGGAAGTTTTCAGGAATCCCTTCGTTTTCCATGGCCGAAAAATGAAGTGGATATCACTGTATTTAAACGCAATATTAATAATGGTTTTGATCCTGTATGGACCTATAAAGTAAATCCAAAGCATTACCGTTCTTTTTCCAGCCCAGTAAAAAATCACTATAATACGATTGATATTGTTGTGAATGGTAAGCCTGAAAATCAAGTTGACATTGTAGTTTTGGGAGAAGGATACGCCAAGAAAGATATGGGCAAATTTAAAAAGGACGCACAACGTTTTGCGGAAGTTCTTTTAAGTACAGAGCCTTATGCTTCCTTTAAGGATAAATTTTCGATCAGAGCTGTGGAAACACCATCTCCCGATTCAGGAGTAAATCATCCTCATCAGGATATTCATAAACGTTCGGCACTTTCGGTTACTTACGGGGCTTTCGATTCGGAACGATACGCTTTAGGTTTCGACAACAAAACAATTCGCAATGCGGCGGCCGCAGTTCCTTACGAATTTACAGCTATTTTAATGAATGATTCTATTTATGGCGGTGGCGGTATCTACAACTTGTATATCACAGCTGCTGTTGACAATGCTTTTCAGGAATATTTATTTGTACATGAATTCGGACACCATTTTGCTGATTTGGCTGACGAATACTACACATCTGCAACAGCTTACGAAATGGATGCCAAGCATTTGGAACCTTGGGAATTAAATGTAACTGCGAATGCAAATCCTGAAACTATAAAATGGAAGGATATTGTAACACCAGACACTCCAATACCAACTCCCTGGGAAAAGGAGAAGTACGATGAACACAGTATTGCTGTTCAGAAAAAGAGAGTTGAGCTAAGAAAAGCAAAGGTTGATGAAAAAATAATGGAAGATTTCTTTATGAAACAAAGATCGTGGGATGATGAGCTTTTAGCAAATATGAGATACAGTGGTAAAGTTGGTGCTTTTGAAGGAGCTCAATACAAGTCAACAGGCTTATACCGAAGTGCTCCCAACTGTATCATGTTTACCCGTCACGATAAATTTTGTCCGGCTTGTCAACGGGCTATTAAGCTGATTATCGATCAGAACACGAAGTAAAACAAAAACACAGATAAATATTAAAAGCGATTCATACTTAAATATGAATCGCTTTTATTTTGAAATGTATAATTAAGAAATATTCCAAGACAGAAAATTATTGCAGCAAATTACTTGGAGGAAATCCAAATTGCTTTTTAAAGCAACGGCTAAAATATAAGGGATCGTTAAAACCAACAAGTGTAGCTACTTCAGATACATTATGACGCTTCGATTTAAGTAAGTATGCTGATTTTTTAAGTCGAATTGTTCTTATGAATTCATTAGGAGCCAAATCTGTAAGTTCCTTTACTTTACGATACAATTTAGAGGAGCTCATTCCCATCTCCAAACACAAAAGACTTGCCGTTAATTCGGGTTCACTCATCTTGTTTTCGATAAAACCAGTAAGTTTCGTCATAAATTCTTCGTCAATTGGTGAGTGAGTGAGTACATTAACATCACTGTCAACATCTTCCGAAAACTTTCCTTTCAGTTCAGCTCTGGCTTTTACAATGTTATCAATTCGACTCTTTAATAAAGAAGGGTCAAAAGGTTTCACCAAGTACCCGTCAGCACCAAGTTTGTAACCTTTAATTTTATTTTCGTTACCGGATAATGCAGTTAACAATATTACCGGGATATGACTAATCGACTCATCATTCTTCAATTCTTCACAGAACTGAAAACCATCCATCACCGGCATCATCACATCTGCAACACAAAGTATTGGTTTCATCTGACGACATACCCTCAATCCTTCTTCCCCATTTTCAGCTTCGTAAACTTTATAATAATCAGATAAATACTCAGCGATAAAATTCCTTAATTCCTTATTGTCCTCAATAACCAATATTTTTTCTTTCAGCTCTGTTGACTGAATTACTTTTTTAACTTCCGGCATTATTACCTCTTGATTACCTATTGGTTTTGATTCATAATCAAACACCTCCTGATCTTCATAAAACTCTCGGTCAATTGGTATTGCTACAACAAAAACACTTCCTTTATCCGGAAAACTCTGAACTTCAATAGTGGCTTTGTGCAACTGCACCAAAGATTGCACCAAAGACAATCCGATTCCTGAACCCGTATTTTCTTCCCGACTATGCTCAACCTGATAAAAGCGTGAAAATATCTTCTTCTGACTCTCCAAGGGGATTCCGATACCGTCGTCACTTACTTCCAAAACCAAAATTCTTGGATTCGTTTCTTTCAAACCTACAAACAGATCCACATTACCATATTTCCCTGTAAATTTTATGGCATTGGACAAAAGATTGTACAGAATCTTGTCGTACTTATCCCGATCAATCCAACCTGCAATCTTCTCATATTCACAAATTAAATTGAGATTTATTTTCTTATCCTTTGCAAATCCTTCGAACGAATTAAAAGTATTTCGGGTGTACAAAAGAATATCAGTTTTTGAAACCTTCAATTTCAGCTCTCCGGTTTGCGCTTTTCTAAAATCCAATAGCTGGTTAACTAAATACAGTAATCTGTTCGAATTACGCAATATCAGGTTCACTCTGCTTTTCTGATAATCAGTTCCTCCTCCCTCTTCTTCCAATTGCTTTGCAGGTCCGATAATTAAGGATATTGGAGTTCTTAACTCGTGCGATATATTGGTAAAGAACCGAAGTTTTTCATTGTTTAATTTCTCATCCCGTTCCCGTTTTACTTTCTCCAACAACAACTCTTGCTTTAAAAGACGACGATTTTTGAGTTGTTTTTGAACCTGATAAACAACAAAAGACAGGATAACAAGAAAAAGAAGTATTGCTTTGTAAGTCAGCCAAAATGGAGGATAAATAACGACCTGATAAGAAGACACATTACTCCAGTAACCACTGCTGTTACCAGCTCTTATCTTAAAAACGTATTCCTGAGGATACAAATTGGTATATTGAATATTTCTGGAATTATTACTTACGGTAACCCATTCCTTATCGAAACCTTCCAACATGTATTGGTATTTATTCAATCGAACATTAACGTAGGAGGGCGAGGAAAATGAAAATGAGAAGTTACGGTTGTCATAATCTAATTCTATTCTCCTCGAATAATTAATATCCTGATCCAATACAATTTGTCCATTAATGGTATCACCTGGGAAAATTTCCTTATTATTAACCTTAACCTCAGTAATAAATGGAGGATCCGAAATTAAATTATCACTTAATTCATTGGTTGAAAAGTAAATGATTCCATTTTTTCCCGTTAAATAAACAAGAGAATCATTGAACAACAAAAATCCTTTATTGCTAAAAATATCCAACCTGTTGCCACTCCCTACATGATAAATATTCAACTTATTTGTTGCGGGATTAAATCGACCTACCCTATCGTTGTTAAAATTCAGCCACAATTCTCCATTTTCACCCAATTTAATGTCTGTAATCCAATTATTGTGCAGTTCTTCCGGTGAAACAACCGGCACAAAATCATTTAGTAAAGGATCGTAGTAATTTAATCCCACAGTAGTGACAACCCAAATCTTCCCTTTGTTATCAATGCTGATGTCACGAACATCGCTAATCGATAATCCCTTTGATTCTTCTTCACTATGAACATAAGTAACCGCCTCGTTTTTTATCGGATCATACCGAATAACTCCAGTTCCTGTAGCTAACCAAATAATTCCTCCTGTATTGGAAACAGCATTATATATTTCAATATTATCCAATAAGTCCTTACACTTTAAATCAACAGTAGAATTTTTCGGATTCAATAAAACAGCCCCGTCACCATGCGAACCGACAAACAATTTGCCATTCTTTAACATGCAAAATGCCATTACCGGCACCTCATCAAATCCAACATCAATTAACTTTACTGATTTTGTAATGTAATTGTAAACCAATATATCGCCACTCCACAATCCACAATAAAATATTTTACCATCGGAAGAATAAATACTGGATATTTCCTTGTACTTATCTTGGAGTATCGAAAATTCCCTGTTTTTGTCCAAAAATAAACCATTATCATGAGTTGATACAATCAGTTGATCATCATACGTTTGAGCAAAACCACTTATTCTCGGAATTTTATCCCCTATAAACAATGAAATATCCTTACTTGTTTTAAATTGATTTTTAAACGGATCATACTTGTCCAAGCCATTTTCCGTACCGATCCATAGTATGCCTGAATTGTCAAAAAACAAAGCCGATACTAAATTGTCAACTAAAGATGTTTCTTCGGACCATACAGAATAATGCCATTGAAATTTCCCCTTAGCAATATCTTCCAAATGATCGCAAACAATCAATCCTCCAAGTGTTCCCAACCAATATCGACCATTTGGAGCACGTGTCACACAATTAAAATAGGGTCCCAAAATATCGCGAACCGAATTGTCGGGTATTTGCAGAACAACAAATTTATCTTCGTATTTATCTAAAATATACAGGCCTTCTCTAGTTCCTACAAAAAGATCCGACTTGTCATCTTGATAAATAAAATTAACATATGGATTGATTTCATTTGAATCTGCGAAAGGTAAGTTATAGGTTTTAATGTTTGAAATTGTCCGTGTGCTGTTTAGAGATATTTTTGCCAGCCCTTTATGATCACTACCAATCCAAATGCTGCCATTTTCATCCTTAAAAATTGATTTAATGTAATCAAAACCAAAATTTTCTACTTTAGAAAATGATTCTGATTTTGGATCATAAATACAAAGCCCCTGAGTTTTTGTTCCTACCCAAACCCGTTTGTATTTATCTATATAAATTGATCTTATCTCTGAATCGCAGATGCTATGCGGATTATTCTTTTCTGGTAAAAAAGTCTTAAACTGATGAGTTTTAAAATTATATTGGGTAAGTCCATTCCTAGTACCAATCCACATTTGGTCTGACTCATAGTCAATCTCCATTGCAGTTATATCATTATTCCTGATACTATTTCCTGCTCTGGAATTACTTAAATAGGATGTGAATTTATATCCATCAAAACTATTAACTCCTCCAAAAGTTCCCAGCCATAAAAGTCCCGTTTTATCCTGAACAATGTGCCTTATTGAATTGTGAGAAAGTCCATCCTCATTACTGAAATGCTCGAGATTAATATCCTCGGCATAAACCGATGAAGAAATTAAAATACAGATGAATACTATGAACCGACCACGCATTTAAAAAGTAAAAAATGAAATTAATAATAACAATATAGCTTCCAATATAACAATTAGAATAGTAAATACTGAAACCAGATCGTTAAATATAAGAGAGAAGGCATTAAACCTGTTTTCAAAACACCTAAATAATAAGCATTTACAAATTAGCAATCTACTAAGTAAATAGAGAAACGTAAACTATTTATATTTTGATATAAATACGTTTTCTGTTAAGCCACCATCCTAAGTACCAACAAAGAAACATGAATGCCAATGCTGTAATAAACGCACCAAATGGTCCTGGAAACACCATCTGAAAAATTCGTTCGCTTACCCACTCAAAAAGATCCAAACCAGAAGTAGTTCGGATTTGACGTAAAATAATATAGAACACCTCGGAAAACACATAAATAAACAAAGGGTTTTTCCCGAAAACATCGAAAAAATGAACACCAAACTTCACTTTTTTCATCTCGATAGCATAAATTAAAACAGCCATTACAGATAAGTCCAGGCCAATGGTATAAAGTGCGAACGAACTTGTCCAAAGCTTTTTTGAAATTGGGAAAACCAAATCCCACCAAAGCGCCAGTGAAGCAATCAAGAATCCAGCAATAAGCAATTTGCTTATTCCTTCGTAGGTTTTTCCCTTTTGTTGAATAAATACCCCCGCAATATATCCTGCAATCACATTAACAATAGACGGTATGGTGCTTAAAAGTCCTTCCGGATCGAATGGAATACTATCCCGCTTGTAAATATGTCCTTCTCCCAATATTGATAAATCGAAACGAGTTACTGCATTTGTTGCCATTGCCAATTCACCACCCGCTTCGCCAAACAAGTAAAGAATTCCCCAATATGCCAACAAAATAATACCCGACAAAATAAGAGCTGCTCTCTGAGAAAAATAGTAGAAGATAAGAGATGCGAAAAAATAGCATAAAGCAATGCGTTGCAAAACTCCCATTATGCGAGTTTGACTAATTGGTTTTAATCCCCAGGAACCATCTATGCCTTGTTGAAAAAATGGAAACCAATACATTAAATATCCAATCAGAAAAATAAGAACTATACGCCTGAGTATTTTTTTCCACACAAAACCTGATGATGCCAATTTTAGTTTTCCCATCGAAAAGCTCATTGCATTGCCCATGGCAAACAAAAAAGAAGGGAACACTAAATCGGCAAGAGTGAATCCAAACCAATTGGCATGAACCAAATAGGGATATAATTTTGCACCTGTACCAGGCGTATTTACAACAATCATTAAACAGATCGTTAGTCCTCTGAAAACATCAAGGGATAAAAAACGATTCGGTTTCTGATTTACTATTTCTTCCATCTTAGTAATTGTATTTTATTTCAGGTAAACGTTTAGTTAAAGGAATAATTCGCTTGTTATATTTCTCAAATAACTCTTTAGCAATTGCAGTTGAGCTTCCTTGTGGAACTATCGGGTAATCTTTTCTGGAATTTACCCATTCCCATTCCCACGTTTTAATTTCATCATCAAAGGCTTGTTGATCGAAATGTCCCCAGTTGCTATTTACATCCTTAAAAAAGTACTCCCAACGAGGTTTGTAAAAATCTGTAAATACGCCACTCCACTGCCTATTGGCATATTCATGAAGTCTGTTGCCAGCATCGCCCCAAAGTGTAATTAAATCGCGAGCATTTTGCTCGTACACTGCTTTTTCGCTTTCTGAATTTCCCCAACTTCGCGCATCAGCAATCCAAGGCCCCAGTAAAAAATCCTGACGAGTAGCTAACAAACGATCCATATCCTCTATCAATTCGATAAATTCTAAACTGTATTTTTCGAAAGCCACCCGATCGTCGTTTTGATAAGCCCTAGCAAATTCCTGTTGAAGTGGTAGTGCATAATTTGCCAAAACCTGACGTGTGAGATCTACCAAATCATACTGAAACCCATCATAAGTATCGCATTCAGGGATTGATTTAATGAATAAATCCCATGCAGGCAATAAATCTTCAGGTGCATAATTTAGCTTGGTTCTGGCCCATCTCCGATATCCGTCAAAAGTAGGTCTGGCTACAATAACAGACTCTGCTCCATCCCTAATTTCTTTCCCATTATATACCGTTTTCACCAAAACCGACCATGCCTCTATTAAGTTCTCTGTTTGTTTGCCATACCGATTCCTGATGTACTTTTTCAGCCAATCATTCAAATCAATAGGTGTATCTCTCCAGGTATTATCAGTCATCAACTCATAAAGAACTGGATTTTGCTCTATTCCTTCCATGGTCAATCCTATTCCAGCCATTTTTCCGGCATTAGAATCTGCTAAAGCTTTTGCCGGTTCTGCTGCAACAGTTTCAATGCGTCCGAACATACTGATGTTACCTCCAAAATTATGAAGCATGTTCCATATCCATTGTTTTCCATAGAAAGATTCAGTTCTTTTCCATACAGGTTCTATTTCCGTCGCCAGATCCAGAATAATCATTCTATCATCTGGAACAGCATCCAGTAAACCTTTTATCTGAGGAGCTTTCCAAAATTCACGATGACTGTAAAATAACCATCCCTGCATCACCCAAATAGCTTCTGGATCAGCAGATTTCATTCCTTCAAAAACCTTACTGCTTAAAGCTGACAAGTATTCCGGATCGTTAGATGGCGGCTCATTTTCGTTAAAGGTATCGGCAGAATACAAATGATCTGTTCCGTAAATACGGGATTGTGTTTCCAAAAATTTCTTTCCAATCTCGGCAAACAAAGGATCGTTTGCATCCAATATGTAGGTATCTTCAAAATCATTTCCCCAATTGGTTTGTTTCAAATTAGCTTTCGGGAAAAACTTCTTGAAGGAAGCTGGAACATGTCCTGTAAAAGCAGGTAAAACAGGTTTCATTCCCAATTCACGCTCACGTTTTAAAATCTTTTTTTGCAAATCCCGGTGGCTTTCCTTCCAACTCATTGGCAGCGGTCCGCCCCAAGCATCCAGATTCCCCATCCAAAACCATGAAAAATAAGAGGGGCCGCTAAAAAATGAGTCTAAATCCTCATCGGAAAAACCATAAGACCTATAAACCTCATCCCAAATATATTCCTGACCTGTAATTGCCAAAGGCATATTAATTCCATGCAAAGCCATCCAATCAATTTCCTTTTCCCATCGCTCCCAATCCCACCAGCTCATGCTGTAATTGAAGGTGCAGTAATTCAGATAATAGCGATATTCGTAGGGTGTTTTCTTATGCACCAATCCAGGTACTTTTGGCAATTGCTTAGGAAGCTTAAGGTTGGTTCCATTCCATGTTATTTGGCAATGAGCATATTCTTTCAGATAATAATACAAAGCAGAGGCTATTGATCCGCCGTTGTTGCCTCTCAAAACTATTTTATCATCTTTTGATTCTATTTCGAACCAATCGGTATCAAGAGTAGAATCAAGCTCAACAATAAAATTTGAAGCATAATCAGGTAAAATCCGTTCAATAATTGCTTCTTCCGGAGATGATTTTCCATCACTTATATCTTTATACTTACACCCTGCCAAACTTGAAACCAGTATCAGGCACATCAAAAGAGATTTTGAAATTTTTCCCATAATATAATTGTTACTAAAATCTAATTATTAAAAACACCTATTGATTTAATGGTTCGATTTTGAAGGTGGTAACAAGCTTGTCCCCCATGTTTTTGATGGCTTAGTATCCATTTCCAAAACAAGAGTTCCTCCGGCAGTGATATCGCTGTGCTCAATCCATGCCTTAGTAAATGGTTTCCCATTCAAACTTGCCGATTTAATGTATTTGTTTCTATCAGACATATTTTTTGCCACAATGGAAAAATCTTTCCCGTTTTCCTGATGAATTACAGTTTGTTTAAAATAAGGTGTATTGATCAGATAATAGGATTGCCCTGCGTTAGGATACAAACCCATCATATGAAAAGCCAGCCATGACGACATAGCACCGGAATCATCGTTGCCTGGAATGCCACTTCGTGTACTGTTGTAATGTGTATCAATAATTCTATGAATCTGATCATTGCTTAAGTCAGGTCTGCCAATCCAATGATACAAGTTTGGGCTCAAAAATGAAGGTTCATTGGCTACATTGTAATATTCCCGGTCGAAAAAAGTATCCAGCCTTTTTCTAAAAGCTTCTCTGCCACCCGATTTTTCAATCAACATAGCTACATCATGAGGAATTGATAAGGAGTATTCCCATGAACTGGCTTCATAGAAAAAGCCACACCACCAACACACACAATTTGGCCAATCCTGAGCAAGAGGTGTATAGGGAATATAATCAACTCTGCCATTGTTCGCATTGCATTGAATGCTGTCAACCCAATTTCCTTTGGCATCTTTTGGCATTATGAATCCGTGTGATCCATTGTCTTCAATGTCCCGCCATAAATTTTGCCAGTTATCAGACTGTTTTATGAACCGCTGATACTCTCCCTTTCGCTTTATTCCTTTTGCTACTACTGCCAAACAATAATCGTTGTATGCATATTCCAAGGTTCTATTTCCTGCCCTTACAAATCTGTTTGATACATAGCCCAAACGGTTGTAGTCTGTTAAGCCTCCCCGTCCTTCTTTTTCTTCATTTCCTCCAGGTGCAAAATCAGCATCTTTAAGCATTGCCTTTAATGCTAATTTATAATTGATCCCCTGTAAACCTTTTGTGAAAGCATCTGCAATTACAACTTCTCCATTCGATCCTCCTTGTGTTCGACCATTGCAATTGCCACTTCGTGCATCCGGCATATAGCCGTCGTGCTTGTAAATCTGAAGCATGGCGTTTACAATATCTACTTCACGTGATGGAGAAATTAAGGTAATGAGTGGGCTTGAGGAACGATAAGTATCCCATATGGCATAAAAGTCATCGTAATAAGGTGTATTGTTTTCCCACAAAGGATTTTCACCAGTTCGGTCAACAGGCATTAACATGGTATGATAAAGAGCCGTGTAAAACATGGTTTTCTGATCGTCTGTGGCATTTTTATCAATCTCAATTCTTTTTAGGATATCTTCCCAGCGAGCTTCTGTTTCTGCTAATGTTTTATCAAAATCCCAATGAGGGATTTCTTTATTTATATTATCGCGCGCTTTTAAAGTACTGACAAATGAGATGCCTATTTTCATTCGAACCGAACTTTCTTTAAGATCATCAAAAAACATCATGGCTCCGGTTTTTTCTCCTGAATCAATTTGAAGTTTCTCGTTTGGGAATAGTTTATTATTCTTCCAGGTTGAAAAATGGCTGAAAGGTTGTTCGAAAACAGCCGAAAAATAAACTGTGTAGGCACTTCCATTGTTCCATCCACCACGAATACGTGAATATCCCCGAATTTCAACATCTGAAACTACTTCTATCTCCGAGCTCACAAATTGCTGTGCTTCCCGATCATCAGGGATAGACGATTCGCCTAAAAATTGCCCCAAATCAATTTTAACGGCCTTTTTACTTTCAGTCTCGAATGAAAATTGATAAAAAGCCACTTTAGGTGACGTGGTTATTTCTGTCTGAATATTCCATTTATGAAGCTGTACACTATAATACCCCAGTTCCACAATTTCGTCGGTGCGCAATGATTCCTGAGTAATTGACTCAAAATCCCCGGAAAAAGGCATGACTGAAATATTACCATATTTTGCTCCACCGCCGGTTCCACTTACATGAGTCTGACTGAATCCGTAAATAGGTAAATCTAAATCCGGAGAGTAACCACTGTTTGCAGCTTTTTTATTATCGGGACCAGGTTTTATCATTCCATAAGGACAAGAAGGTCCAATGAAAACATTTCCCAATCCTTCCACTCCTATTTTCGGATCGACAAACTTGTATTTTTGCGCTGTCAATAATGATGTTTGAATCAATAGTACAACTACAAGTAACAGGGTATTTCTAAACAAGCTCATTAGCATGAATATTAAATAGATAATTTCATCTTTTTATTTTATAAAACAGATACTTTATTGATTATATCTGCATGTCTTTTCATTTTAATTAGTTCTACTAATTCTGAATTATTCCTAATCAGAATATTTTTCCTGAAGCATTGAAAATGGCCGGTCATTTATACCAGTACCCCATTCCATATTGGGTTTTGAACCCATTTTAAAATCAAGAACACCACCTTTACGAATATCGAAATGATTGAGATAAGTTTTTGACGTTTCAACACCATTAAACTTAACTCTTTGAATGTAATTTTTCCCGGAAGTAGCACCCGGAGCATTTAACACCAACTCTTTTCCATTCTCAAATGCAATAGTTATTTTATCGAAATGAGGACCTGAAATAACATATTCGGGTACCGAAGGACACACAGGATAGAATCCCATTGCTGCAAAAACATACCATGCCGACATTTGTCCGGCATCGTCGTTTCCACTCAAACCTCCAACACCTGTACTGTATTCAGTATTCAAAATTTTTGTCACCAACTGTTGAGTTTTCCAAGGCTGTCCTGAATAATTATATAAAAACGATATTTGATGACTTGGTTCGTTGCCATGCCAATATTGTCCTGCGCTAAAAAAGAGATCTAAATTGTTATTAAATGCTTGCCGTCCTCCCATCAGATTCATTAGTCCTGCCACATCATGGGGTACATACCATGTGTATTGATATGGCGTTCCTTCAGTTATATATCCTTGGCGAATATATTTATCGAAACCTTTAACAAAGCTTCCATCAGCATATTTTCCGCGAACACAGGAATCATTGGTACTGTATACATTTTTATAATTTGAAGCCCGTTGATGCAGTATTCTTGCATGATTAAGATCTCCTTTCTTACCCGCAATCTGTCCCAATGCAAAATCGTCGTAAGCGTACTCCAATGTTCGGGAAACCTGCTCATTATTATGAAACGATTCAAATACCATATCCTCCAAAGGAATGTATCCATATTTTAAATAAGATTTTAGAGCACGACGACCTTTACCTCCTTCGTACTCTTCATCTGTTTTTGGGGAAGTAAATGCATTCTGTAATAAATATGAATATTGCTCTTCCGAAAGATCAATCACTCCCTTCATATAAGCATCAGATAGTGCAGCGATAACATGATCACCTATCATAGCAGATGTGTAACTGTTCCAGCAGGGAAAAATAGGAAGCCAACCTCCTTGTTCTGCCTTTTGCAAAAGGCTATTCATCATATCGGCATTTGTTTTTGGAATCAACAAACTAAACAAAGGGTGGGATGCACGGTAAGTATCCCATATGGAAAAATCGACAAAATAATCTCTGTCTCCTGAATTCATGATCTGCTTTCCCCCAGCAAAACTAACGTATGAGCCATCACAATCGTTAAATATTCTTGGTTGCAAGAAACTATGATACATAGCGGTATAAAACTTCACTTTGTCATCTTCGTTTGTTCCTTCAACTGTTATTTTCGAAAGAATATTTTCCCATTCATCGCGAAGCTTACTTTTTACTTCTTTAAAATCAAGTTTTCCTGTTTCTACTTCTAAATTTTTGCGGGCCTGTTCTATACTTGTAAATGATGTTCCAACTCTTGCATAAATCTTCTCGTTTTTTTGAACTTGGAAAGTAACATACGCACCCAAATCTTTTAAATCAGAAACCTGCGTTTCCATTTCAAACAATTCTGATCCCTGATAAACACCGTAACGTTCAAAATCACCACTAAACTGAACAACAAAATACCCACTGAATCCGGCCTCTTCTCCCAATCCCTGATAAATTCGATGCACTGGATTATAACCAATTATTTCGTTGGATTCGGGAAGTACACGCACGAATCCTTGTCCCTCATCACTATTCGGATTTACAACAATATGGGCTTCCCCTTCTTTTTCGAATAGAAATTGAAATAATCCGGAACGCTTTGTGGCTGTAACCTCAGCTTCAATATCATAATCGTCTAAATGAACCTGATAAGAATAAGGTGTTGATTTTTCGTTATCGTGAGAAAATTTAGAGCCCCGAACTGTTGGCAGACATTTTAAATCACCCGAAATTGGCATAATCGTCATACTTCCATAATCCTGAACACAAGAACCACTTAACCAATGACTTCCCCTGAATCCCTGAAAAATGGAATCTGTATAATAGTACGGAGCCTGACACTTAGTTTCACTTGCACGGGTTTGCGGTGTCCAATTAGTCATTCCGAAAGGAACTGTAACATAAGGAACTACCTGCGAGTTATTTTCCAAACCATGACCATGTTCTATTGCACTAATTGTTGCAGCTGGAGCTGTACCGATTAATGGATTTACAAATTTCACAAATTTTGTTTCATTTTGCGGAGTTTGGCAACCAATCAGCAACAGGCCTAACAAGAGTGACTTTACGGATAATTTTTTATTCATTTACTATTTATTTGAACGGCATTAAGACATCGGTAGATGCTATAAAATCAAACCGTTACTATTCTAATCAATCGTTTAGTTTATTGATGGATTCTTTAATTTAACAGCTTCCTAATCAACAATTTGGCATCATTATCGGCACTTAGACCCTTTGTCTCTTTTAGGATAATCTGCTTTTTATCTGCTTTCTGCAGATTAATATTTTTAATTTCAATATCGTCTGCCTGATCGAAAACCATGGCTGGACGATAATCTTCTTCATTCAGGTTCATTCTTACATTTTTGAAAATGATTCCCTTTGCATGACGAACATAAAATCCCCAGGCTGGTAATTCTCCAAACATGGAAAACTCCGGATACCCTTTTATTTCTTCAGGAACTTGATTTAACCGGCTAAGTGGTACATAAGCCATTCCTTTTGAAGCTTTACCCGGACATGTAATTTCAACATTCTCAATCAGCACATCTTCCACACAAAATCCTGGGATACCTGTAATGGATGACGGAAGAGGATTGTGAAAGAAATTAACAGCAGGTCCACGCATATCGTAATTGATATCGGGTCGTTCAAAAGGAACTTGAACTTTAATGTCATGAATATGTATGTTCTTTATTGAGCCAGGAATTTCACCATCGCGATGTCCTAAGCGAATAAAAATAGCGTTCCCTGTATTTACAGCATCAATATTAGATACTTCAATGTTTTCTATTGCTCCCCCATCTACAGATTCTATAGCAATTGCCGATCGGAAAGTATCGTATATTTTAATATTTTCTATTTTCACATTTTTGAAACCACCATAGGATGCAGTTCCAAATTTTATTGCACTGGCACTACTTCGAACCGTGCAGTTGGCAATATAAATACTGTCATTACAAAAATCCGGATAATAGGATTTCAAGCAAATGCCATCATCGGCAGAGTTGATATTGCAATTTGTTATTTGAACATTTCGGCAATCGGTAATGTCAATTCCGTCGTTATTCCAGTAAGCACGGTTTACAAGCTGTAAACCATCAAGACTTAAATTCCTGCATAATTCAAACGAAAGTCCCCAACAAGATGCATTACTTAATTGTAAATCAGATATTGCGACATTATTACACATTGAAAACCGAAACAATTTTGGGCGGGCCGTTTCGTTCGGTCGCATTCTTCGGTAATTGTATTTAGGATCAACAATTACACCGGCATGATGCAGGCTATCGATATTCAAGGCTAAAGCTCTGCCTTGTCCATCTATTTTTCCTTTTCCTGAAATGGTAAAATTATTGGCTTTAAAAGCGACCAGCAATGCTATTTGCGAGTTATCATCTTTTTTTTGTGATTCTGGTCTTCCAAGCATTTCAACCTGAGGATAATCCATAGGATTGGTACTTCCCAATAAAATGGCTCCTTCTTCCAAATGAATATTCACATTTGATTTCATGACTAAACTTCCTGATAAAAAATTACCCGCGGGAAAAACGATTGTTCCTCCTCCTTTTTTGTTGACTTTTTCAATTAAGGATTGAATTGCATTTGTGTTTAAAGTCTCCCCATCACTAATTGCTCCAAACTCAGTTACAAAATATTCCTTATCCTTTCCTTTTGCCGATGATTCAAAACAAGTAACCAAAGCAAATAACAAGAGTATAGTAATCAACAAGTTTTTCAATATATGATGTAATTTAGTCTCCATAATTCTTAAATCTACTCCTTAAGTTTCTGTTCGTAATCTCACCGAATTCTGTAATTATATTTCCTGACTTTTTTCAACGGGTTAACATCTGCAAAACATTTCACTTTTTGAGCAAATAGTACAAATAGAGAAGTCTCAAAATTACAAGCAAATCATTCTCTACTTATGGACAAATCATGACGAAACATGGAATTTAGGGTCAATCGGGTATTTCTCCGGTCTCTATCTATTGTGAAGTAAAAACGGACAGGCACAAACAGCCTGCCCGTTTTAATCTTTCTCCAATATATTCGGTTTTACACTAGCCTAAGTAAAACCATATAAGTTGGACAGTTTCCCTAAAAAAGAAAACAATACAAGTCTGGAATTAATATCCAGGGTTTTGAGTTATACTTCCTGCTGTAATATCAATTTCGTTTTGAGGAATTGGTCTTAAAAGATGTTTTTCAGCCAGAGCATTATTTAAAGCAGCATGCGGATTATGCAATAGTGTTCTTTCAATTAACTTTCCAGTTCTCTTTAAATCCATCCATCTATTTGCTTCACCTGCTAATTCTCTTGCTCTTTCGTCAAGAATAAAGTCTAAATCTACATCACCTTCTGCTACTGATTCTGTTAAACCTGCTCTTGATCTTAAAGTAGTTAAAAGATTGGCTGCAATATCAGCGTTTCCTGATTCTAAACGAGCTTCTGCAGCAATTAAATAAGCTTCACCAGATCTCATAATCACCATATCTCTTTCTCCTTGTGAGGATTGATCCGGCTGTGCAAAAGGTACTTTTGGATCATCAAACTTTACAAACTGCGGATAGTGAACAGGTGTAACACCATCATTTGTAAAATAAGTGCCCGGATTGATTACTGCGTATGGTACCGCATCAATTTCTGCTTGTGTCCATGCTGTTTTAGGGAAAAATATTGCTAAATCTCCTGCCGGAACATTAACATTTGCTCCATTAACAGTTCCGACATAATCTTCAGTTGCATAAATTTCTCTGGTATAAGTTGCCTCAGCTCTTTCATCAGCATCATCAAAAAGACTATAAAAGAACGGAGTTGGCATAGGATCTAAACCTTTAACTGTTCTTGTCAATCCAGGATAATCAAAAAACCTGAATTTGTACATCATGTGTTTTGAGTTACCCCAACCTCTACTTACGGAATTGTTTCCAAATAGATAAGAAAAAATAACTTCAGAGTTTCGTTGATTGTCAATACTCACCAAACTTGCAAACGAAGATACTAAAGGGTGATTAGCAATAACAGTTTCAGCTAAAGCTGCTGCATCAGTAAAATCGGTACTGGAAGCAAACGATTTATAACCTCTGGTCAACAAAACTTTCGACATAAAATGTCTTACAGCATCCTTAGTTATTCTACCGTAAGCGCCTGCAGTAGTAGGAACTCCATCTAAAGCATCCTGAAGATCTTGTACAATTTGTGTGTAAACCTGCTCTTCACCAGCACGCGTATAATCTGTACTCGCACTAGTAACTTGATTAAGCACCAATGGCACTCCTCCATAGTTCTCAACCAAATTGAAGTATGACAGAGCTCTAAAAAATTTAGCTTCTGCTATTCCAATTGTTTTTTTATTTGCATCAATATTATCAATAACATCTGCATTATCTACAACTACATTAGCAGCAGATATAACACTGTATTGATTTCCCCAATATACACCAACTGCCCAATTCAAGGAATTAAAATCTACATAATCATTAAGATCACTCGTTCCGGTAATGGCTGAGCCTCTGGTTACAATATCAGTTCCTAAATCTTCAAGTGCATAATACAAATCTGAAGTATAGTGGGTTGTTGTTTCTCTTGCCCGTTCGTATACAGTAGCTACTAATTGATCAAAAGTTTCGGGATATGCGGAGGCAACCTCCACACTTAATGAGGTATTATTCTCTTCCTCAAGATAGCTATCACAACTCGAAGTGAAAACTCCTATTGTGAGTAGTGCTAGAATTACTTTATGATTAAATTTTCTCATTTTCTTACGTTTAATTTAATAAATAGTTAAAAGCTCAAATTAACCCCTGCCATAATTGTACGTGACATAAATGCAGCCCCCCATTGATTTCTTCCGGCGTTTTCAGGATCCCATCCATCATAATCTGTAAAGACGAAAGGATTTTGCACCGTAGCATAAACTCTTAGACTATTTACCTTAATTTTTTCCAGTAGATCAGAAGGAAGCCTGTAACCGAAAGTGATGTATCCAACTTTGGTAAAAGAAACATCCTTGTATTGTATAGCCGAGCCATAAATACCAGCATTACCTGGTTGATTGTAGCTGTTTGATTGGTTTTCCGGTGTCCAATAATTTACCTTATATCCGTTAAACGTTCTGTTCGGTTGGTCTTGCCAGCCCCAAGCATAGTTAGAATGAAAATTACTTTTGTACATGTTCCCCTGACTAGTGTTTATAGCAAAAGAGAAATCAAAGTTTTTATAGTTCATTGTACTTGTAATACCGCCGGTCCACTTAGGTGTAACCTGACCAATCACCTTTCTATCATGATCAGCATCGATTTTACCATCCTTATTAACGTCCGTTACTCTTACCTGACCAGGAAGTTGACCATAAACAGCAGCCTCATCTGCTTCATCCGATTGCCAAATGCCGGCAAATTCATAATCATATATTGAACCAATTGACTCTCCTACTCTATGGATAAGGTTCGTTCCGTTGATACCGAAAGTAATATCTTTACCGCCATACAATTTGTCAAGTGTGTTTTTATTGGAAGCAAAATTGAAGTTTGTAGTCCAGGTAAAATCACCATTATCAACATTCACAGTATTTAATGAAATTTCAATCCCTTTATTTGTTGACTCTCCAATGTTTTCAAATATTCTGGAATAACCTGTAACTGCCGGTAAATCTTTTCCAAAAATAATATTGGTATTTTTTCTATTGTATACATCAATAGAACCACTAATTTTATTATTTAAAAATCCAAAATCAAAACCCACATTCACTTCTGTTGTTTCTTCCCAGGTAAGATCAGAATTCGCCAAGTTAGTAATGTAAAGAGCTGGTGTAGAGACATCACCCAAATTTGTGGCGCTTGATCCTAAGAACGATTGTGAACTTAGCGGTGTTAATCCTCCACCTTGACCATTATTACCTGTTTTACCATAGCTCAATCTAAGTTTTGCATTTGACAGCAACTCTTGATTTTGCATGAAATTCTCATCCATCATCTTCCAGGCAAATGCTGCTGACGGGAAAAATGCCCATTTATTACCTTCCGCTAATATTGAGGCTCCATCATAACGTCCTGTAAACGTGAACAGGTACTTATCCATCAATGAATAATTTAATCTTCCTGTGTATGACTCTAAAGTTTGCTTAACAAAACTGCTTGATACATCTCTAATATCAGTACCTGCACCAAGATTATAGAAAGAATATGCATCGGTAGTAAAATTTCTAACCTCATTATAATATCCTTCCGAACGCTCTAAAAATCTTGACATTACGCCTGTTACATCAAAAGCATGTATGCCTTCACTAAACTTGTAGTTAAAAATATTATCCCATGAATAAGAGAAATAATTAGAATTGTTTACCTGAGCCCTTCTGTTTGATGCATTCCCACTTACACTCTTTGAGTATAGTCCCCGATATTCTCCATATCTCGTATACTTCATATTAGGTGAAAATTTAGAAGTGATCGTCATTCCGTCTAAAGGCTTAATCGTTACAGCAAGATCACCTATGTATTGTAAGAATTTCGTTTCTCTGGTAATGTTTTTTGTATCGAATAACGGATTGGTTATTTGAGTTTCTTTTTGTGTTGGAAAAAACCGTAAAGATCCATCTTCATTATAAGGACGACCAATAGGCTTTAATCTGTAAGCACTCCTAAATGCTTCCCAGCTTCCCGTGTTTTGAATGGCTGTGGTAATATAATTGCTTACACTTACATTTAACCATTTAGCAAGATCACTTTTTAAACTTCCGCGAATATTGTATCGGGTATAATCTTCACCTTCTACGTTGCCATTATCTTTAGTATAAGCCAAACCTGCCGAATAAACAGTCGTTTCATTTCCCCCGCTTAATCCAAGTGTGTGGTTGGTTTGAAAACCAGTTTTAATTAAAAGGTCTACCCAATCTGTACTTACTCCTTCAGCTATGTTTTGTTGCTCTTCCGCATCAAAAAATTCAGTAATGTCAACATCACTTGCTCTGTAACTTAAGTTTCCAGAAGCAAACTGATTACCCACAGCAACATCTTTAATAAAGTCAACATATTCGGCGCCATTAAAAACTGATGGCAGATTGTAAGCTTGCTTTACGCCAAAATAGTTACTGTAATCAACTTTTAGCTTGCCGCTTTTACCACGTTTGGTTCCTATTAAAACTACCCCGTTACTTCCTCTGGATCCATATACCGCAGTAGCCGAAGCATCCTTAAGAATATCCATTCTGCTGATATCTGAAGGATTCAAGAAAGAAATATCATCCACAAAAATTCCATCAACAATAAAAAGCGGGTTTTGTCCTGGAGTAAAACCTCCGTTCGAAGATGTCTCATTGGTATTAATAGTACTCGCACCACGAATACGAATGTTATAACCGCCAGCACCAGGTTTGTTGTCGGTACGTTGAATAACTACACCTGCAGACTGCCCTTGCATTGCTGAAACAGCATCCACTTTATTTGCCTGTGCCAATTCCTTAGCACCAACTGAAGTAACAGAACCTGTTAAATCACTTTTCTTTACCGTACCATAACCAATAGCCACAACCTCGTCCAACCCAATGGTTGAAGCTGCTAATTTTACTTGATACGAAGTAGTTTTTCCATCTAAAGTAATCTCCTGTGTTTCATATCCAACAAAAGAAAACATTAATGTCTCCGTTCCTGTTGGAGCAGTGATCTGAAAATTACCATCAATATCAGTTACAGTACCTGTTGTGGTACCTTTCACTATAACAGATACTCCTGGCATTGTTACATTCTGGTCATCAACAACCACACCAGACACAGATAACGTTTGCGCCCATGAGTTCGATGACAAGCCTATCAGTAAGGCTAACATCAAAAATTTTAAATTTAATTTCTTCATAGATTTTTTGGTTTATTAAATAAATCTTGGTCACGAATGTAACCCGAAACCGTTTTCGTAACATGGATGAATTATTCAAATGCATGGATAATTATTACATGTTACGCAATGCCCTTTAAACACAGGAGATTCTAAAGATCACACTTTCAACATTAAGATAGAATTACTATCAAAATCCAGCATATTTAAATTGTAACTTCACTAATTATATGTCCTTTTGTATAATTATCAAAACTTCAAACCTAATATTTCTTTTTACTGGAAGTTATTATCTGCCTTTTTTAAACTCTGCCTTTTTCAGTTCGTCTTTAATTCATATTCTTGGACGAAAGGCCATTTTCATATGATTATAACTGTATGTTTTTGCCATATAGCCTGTCCCGAACTTGTTTCGGGAGAACTTACCATGCTGAAATAATCATCCCCCTGTGTGTCAAAATATCCTTGTCATGGACGTTTCATATTTGAAATCTTGCGTGGATGTGTTTGAGTTCTTTGCTGTTAATTTGAAGTAAAAATGTAACCTGTTCGCCCAACTTTATACTCTATGCTTATATCCTGATGATTTTAATCAAATAACCGCACTAATTGTTGAAACAATACTGACAAACTATATTTTTGATGTACATCATACTTACATTTAATGTACATCATAATTATATTTGATGTACATCAAAAAAAATTTTAATGTAGATTAAACTTTCAATCAATAAAGACAAAGCATACAAATAAAGCTGTACAGAAGATCCATACAGCTTTATGTTTTTCAAATAAGAAAACTAAGTATTCCAAACAAACTTATTCAACCAAATCAACAAGCTCTGCATTCTTCAAGTCAATTTGGAAATGATCGGCTGGTGCTCCATTTAAAAAATGATGGAAAATTTCAGCAAATTCATAAAAATCGTTCTGCACCTTATTAGTTAATGAATTTGAGTCTTTCTGATTTTGCAATAGAGATTCAATAATTATCTGATATTGTTTGATTCTATCCAAGCCAATATCCTTTATGGCCAATTTATCGGCACTTCGAAGCCGGTAAAAATCAAATATCATATCAAAACCAGTCCAATTTTCGAATAAACTTGAATCTACTGCAGTTGAGTTTGTATAATTTAATAATTCCTTGCCTGTTGCATTCAATAAAAAATCTCTGAATTCAGCAGGCCAATCCTTCTTCAGAAACCGCAAACGAACCAACTCTTTTAAATGCCAATTGGTAAATTCATGATAGGTGGCTGCCGATAAAATATCCTTATTCCAGATATCCTTAGTTCCCGACTTTTTTAGATATAAATATTCTTGCTCGTAAATTGGAAAAAGCTCTTTGAAACGAGGAACTGAATCGATCACAACCGTTTCAACCTCCATTAAATTTTTATTTTTCACAGTGAGAATCTTATAAGCAGGTATGTAAGCTGCCAAAGATGGAATTTGAACATTTACCAAACCGGTTCCATTCTCATATTTTCTGATTCCTGTATCGTTAATGTGCATATGTCCCCCAAAATGCAGCTTGATGCCAGCCTCAGCAAAAGTTCTTGCCACATCTTCGTCAGGCACACGATGCAATTGCATTTTCCCTTCACCCATCAAATTTTTAATGTGCGGCGAAGCATCATCGTTAAAATCAATCATTGGATAATGACTAAAAACGATTAGTGTTTTCCCCAATCGGTCAGCCTCAGAAGATACCTTTTTCACCCACTTGATCAAATGTTTTTTATGCGTTAATACATTTGAGTACCCAGCACTGGCTCCTTCGTAGTTGTCGGCATTTAGTGAATCAGTTTCAACATTATCGTTGGGAACATAAACATTGGCATCTATGGCTAAAAACCACACTCCTCTTACCGGTTCCACCAAATAACTAACATCAGGAATACTTGTATTAAAATGTTTTTTATGCGTTAATACATTTGAGTACCCAGCACTGGCTCCTTCGTAGTTGTCGGCATTTAGTGAATCAGTTTCAACATTATCGTTGGGAACATAAACATTGGCATCTATGGCTAAAAACCACACTCCTCTTACCGGTTCCACCAAATAACTAACATCAGGAATACTTGTATTAAAGGGAGGTATTGAATAGTTTCTGTTATTTAATGATGACTGCTTAAAGGCTTTATCAAAAGCATAATCATTATGGGTATAAGATGTAAAAGGAGTTTCCCAATATAAATCTTCCTTTTTTGGGAAAAAACCAAAATCACCCAATGTTGTAATAACCTCCTCGTAACCCATTCGGCAAATATCTTTCGTTACTACCACAGGGTTTTCTTCCTCAGATAAAGGAACATACAAACTGTCGGCACTCATAATAACCTGTGGTTTTCCGCCTGCGCCCAAAAAATCTTTTTTGCCCGCATCCATTGCAAAAGGACGAACTGGATCGTGATTACCCGTAGTTGCAATAAATTTAATTCCATATTTATCGGAATAACTGTCCAGAATTTTCTTTAATCCGCGTACATTAAAAGGCTGTCCGTCATCACTAAAATCACCCGGCAGAACTACAAATTTTATATTTCGTTTCACTACATCATCCAAGGCCGCCAGAAAAGCGAAATAATTCTCGTTAAAAATTCGGGTAGAATTCAGTTGAGCTTCCATAGTTCGGGCAATAACGAATTTTCCGTTTGCCGGATTTACGACTCCTTTGTAATCGCAATCCTGAAATTCTCCGTAAATATCATTCAAATGAACATCAGCCATAAAGGCTATTTGTATGGATTTGTTAGACTGTAGCTTTTCTTCACACGCGTTACTGCCAATTAGTAATATGGTAAGTAACAGGCCTTGTAAAATCTTTGTCATGAGTAAAATCTATTTCCTAATTTACAATTTCGATTCCTGAGGAAATGCATATGATTTTTTCCAACCACCCAAATCAATTAAAATCTGATCAATCATCACTCCGGCATCAACCATCCAAACTTTTAGTGTGTGCTTTCCTGCTTTATTGATAATTTGCTGCACCGATTGAATCGTTGCATTTTTCAGTACATTTTCTTTCCACTGATTGCTTCGTCCCAAAGTCTGAAAATCGACAATTACAGGTTCTGCGTCATCGATGGATACGGCACAACGGACTCCTTTCCCTTCATATACTGCATGAGTGGGAACAGCCTGAACCAATACTTCTGCTTCTCCAAAGTTAAACGTATAAAAATCATATTCAAGCGACGGACTATTCTTTACAATTGCCTGAAGATCCTCAATAGATTCAGATCTATTGGGTAAAGCTGAAACAACCGATCCGGTATAACCTAGACCTTCAAGCACCTGCCACTGAGCTTGAGTACCGGAAACTTTCCGATTAAAATTTTTTGCATGCATAGAAACAAATCCTTTATCCTCAACAAAACCTTTAAAATGTTCCAACTCTGCAAATTTTGGATTGAAAACGGAAATTCCAATGCTGAATGTTGTATCTGCTGAAATGAAATTGATCGCTGAATTCACTTTATAACCTGGAGGAATTAATTGGTAATCGTGCCCAAGAGGGGCTTCTTTTTTATTCTCTCCAGCAGGAACTTTATCCCAATCGATACTGACCCAAAGTCGTTGTTCTGGTTTACCCGATTTCGTACTCACTTCTCCTTCCAATTGCGAAACATGGATCCAACCGGCTTTCGGCTCAGCCTTCCAACTAATTTCACCCTCTCCTTTTAAAAACACATCAACAAAATAAGAATTGTGTGTATAAGCATTAAAAACGGGAAGCACATCAGCATAAGAGTTGATTATCTTATTATTTACCTCCATTTGGCAGCTTTCCAATGCCAAACCCAATTCAGCTTTCTGACCGCCTATAGAAGAAGTAACCGTTGGCTTGGAAAAAACCGGTAATTGACGGGGAGCCATGCTCATAATGTGATTCCACTTGCCATTTTGCAACTGCTTATTGAAATAATTTGTTTCTTTTTGAATGCGCTGAAAAGCTTCCAACGATTTTTGTCCAAAATATTCAGCACTAATTCGGCCTTGCTGCGCTGTAAATTGATTCTTGTATGAATACAACCATTTAAAATTCAAATTAGCAGCTCCCATAACCGGATAATAAACCAATTCATAAAATGCATCTTTTCTATTTTCTGCTATGTTATCATTTATCTTATCTGCAGTAGTAAGCAATTTTTGATATTCATTAATTCGTGTCGAAACCTCATCTCCGTAATTAATTTGTGTTAGCTCGGTTTGTCCTTGTTTGGTAACCGGCTCAACCTGACTCCACGCCATAAACTCAGGACGGCGCTGAAAAGCCAGTCGATAATACTCATACATTAAATTAGTTACTGCAGAAGCTTGCTTTGATCCAAATTCACGAGCAGCCCAATTTTGCATATGATTCTTTACTCCTTTGCTTTTATCAAAAGAACTCATGTCCCAGGCCATATCCAAAAACAGTTGAATATTATACTCGTGTGGTTTAATATCACCACAATTTAAAATCCACAAGTTGCGCGACTGAAATTCGTACGCTTTACTCATCTCCTCCCACATTAAAACAGGATTGGTCGAGTTTAGCCACAAATAGTCATGCGGACGTCCCCAATAGGAAGTGTGATAATATATTCCTGCACCTCCGGAACGCTTTTGCTCTTCGCCATTGCTCAGCTGACGAATGTATCCATAATTGTCATCAGTCCACACCAGAGAAATATCCTCAGGCACCTGCATCCCATTCTGATAACAAGTCAACACTTCTTTGTATGGAATAAAAATCTGCGGAAGCTCTGAGGCCTTTTTACCAGTCTGTTGTTCCAGAATCCTGCGTTGATCGGTGATTACATTCTCCAGCAATTTCACCTGCGAATCGGTATCATCTTGGCCAACAATCATCGGAGAATCATGTTTGCCACGCATTCCCATGGTATAAATGCCTTCAAAATCGGCACTCTCTTTTGTTCTTGTCTGAAATAATTTTTTGATTGTCTCTGAATTGTTATCATATCGCCATTCTCCCATAGTTTCACTGTTCCATTCTGCATTAATATTGCACAACATGGGTTCACAATGCGAAGTTCCTACAACAATTGCATAATCGTCGGCTATTTGTTTGTTTTTAGGATAGTAATAAAACGGCTTGGTGCAGGAATGCATAGCCGGCCAAACAGTATTGGCACGCAAGCGCAATAAAAGCTCAAATACTTTTGCATAAGTTTTGGAGCCAATATCTCCAGTTTCAGGCTCAAAATTCAAGGCTGCCCATCGCTGTAATCCCCAATCCTCATCGTTTAAAAATATTCCACGGTACTTTACCGATGGAGAACCATACACTTTATCATCAACAGAAACAACTGCATTTTCCTTTTTATCGGGAGTAACATCCGCCCACCATTCCCATGGAGAAACTCCAATCATTCGCGAAATTTCCAGCAAGCCGTAAGCTGTTGCCCTGCGATCAGATCCAACAATCACCAAAGCCTTTTCAACTCCTTTTACAGGATTTTCAAGAATCTGAATGGAATAAGTTTCCCATTGTCCCTTAATTTTAGAAACATCCAATTTCTTCGCGGCAATCAGTTGATCAATTAAGCGACTATTACCAATTGTACCTGCAATTATACATGTGCTTTTTACATCAGAAGTAACTTGAATAGGTTTTCCCGTTACTTTAAAAATATCATCAGCAAGTATTTTCGCTGCAATTTCAACAACTTTTGCATCCCTTTTATCTATTGAAATACCTGTAACTTCATTGTTTACAACAATAGTGAAATCATTTTTATTTTGTGCTTCAACAATAGAAACGCAAAGCATTGCGGTAATTATAATTAATACTGATCTAAACCGGTTTCTGAACATTATTACTTTGTTTTAATTCTTTTAAAGATATTTATTGCTGCACTTTCCTGTTTGCAGATAAATAATCACTACAGTTCCTTCTCAAAATATAAAACTACAAGCTAAGAATGACAATGAGATAAACAAAACCATCACAGATATGGATAAATTATTCATCATTCCCTAAATAGGGCTAAAAACATCAATTTTATGAGTTCCCTTGAAAAAAAAATCCCTGAAAAGACATTTATTTGTCTTTTCAGGGATTTGTAATATTTCTTGAGCAATATTAGCTTTGCTTGTCTGCAATTCATTAAAATGAATGAAACAATGCTTTTTTTAACTTATTTACTTTCTAAGGTTTACCGGCACAGTATCTCATTCTGAATATCTGTCAATTTTCTTTTCTTCCAGAACATTCACCATCTGAGGTTCATAATCAGCCTTTCCTTCTCCATCAATCTGCTCCACCTTTTGTACAAAAAGATTAATTATTCCTTTATTTTTCCACAATTCCGTATCGAACGACGGCTCCCATAAACCTACACTTTCATCGGTTAAATCAACCACTTTCCAATTTCCTTGTTCAGATGTATTCCCAATCGCCATTGATACCTTTGCCTCTCTTTCTTCATCTCTAAAAATCAGATAAAAGGTGGATGTTTTATGCTTTGTTTTTGCTAAAATCTGAGGTCGGGAAATAGGAATACGTTTGGTTCCGGCTCCCTTTAATGAAAACGGCGTTTTCCTGAAGTTTAGGTTGATTGTATTCCATTTACCATTACTACAGTTAACTATATGGTATTGTGGAACATCAGAATTTTGCTCGCGCCAATAGCTTGCAATAACCGGCTGTCCGCGTTCATCTGTTGTCATTGATGTTTGATTTATCAGCTCGCTGTTTTGAGGTATGTGTGAGGCATATTCAGCAGTTTGTGCTGTTATCGGAAGCCTATATTTTTCACCTTTTGAATTTTCCCAGCTTGTTCCTCCATCTTTGGATCGTGCATAGCACAAATCATGATTGGAAGCTACATCAGGAGATTCTCGCCATACCCAGGAAACATGAATAACACCTTGCTGATCGACACAAGATTGCCAGTAAGCATTTCGCTGTCCCTCTCCGTCAATAAGGTTACTTTGCATTTGAATCCATGTTTTAGTTTTACAATCATAGGAATTCATCGCTAAATTCCCTTTTCCGGATTGTCCGTCACGAAACATGAATATGAGATTGCCATTTGGCATTCTAAAAAATTGTGGATAAGTTACATTCGTTTCATTACTGCCAGTCATTTCTATTTTAGGGCCTAACTGTAACGAATAAGCTTGTATGCTTTTGGCATATCGTAAAGGATTCCCATGATGATCCCAGGAAACATGAAGATAACCATCACCGTCCAGCATAATACTAATGCAATTATGCGCATCGTTTACATTCCCTTTGTAAGAGGTAGTATAGGTTGTAAATTGATCCGATTTACTATTTCTCTTCCCCAATTCTAAAAATCCTTCAGGATTATAGTAAGCTATAAACTGTACCCCGTTCTGAGTAACCAACGAATTCTGCCGAAATACAACTGCATTGACCGAATTTTTAGACCACCCCTTCGAAACCGGAATTAATTTCTGGGCACAAACATTATAGCTTGTAAATAAAAGAAAAACACTTAATAAGGGTATATAATAACGAAACATTTAATAAGGTTTATTTGTCATTTTCAATAAAAGTGAAAAATGCAATTTACATTAAAAATCCCTGCCTATATAGATAAATCATAATAGGCAGGGCATTATTTGTATTAATTTTCGATATAAGTTACCAATTCTGAAGCTGCTAAAAGAAATGCACCAACTCCAAAATTTGATGTTGAATTTTCATCAACCTGCTGACCTGGAATCGCTCTTTCACCAATTGGCTGAACATATCCTACCGTTCCATCATCCTGCAAAGCAACCGTGGTTAAATAAGTCCAGGATTTAGCAGCAACTGTGCTATATTCCTCTTTAGAAAGAATTCCATTGTTCATCCCCCATAAAAAGCCATATGTAAAAAATGCTGTTCCACTGGTTTCCGGACCAGGCGCATGCTCTGCATCTAAAATGCTGCGGGTCCAATAACCTTCCTGCTGTTGAGAATCTTTTAAAGTTGATGCCATCTTTTTATAAATATCAATAAATTCAGCTTTATGTACGTAGCTATTAGGCATATCTTGAATTATTTTTGCCAATCCGGCAAATACCCATCCATCGCCTCTTGCCCAAAAATCTTTTAATCCATTAACAGATTTGTGTTTTGGATATACATATTTTGTATCTCTAAAAAATAATCCGGTTTCTTCATCGTACATAATGCTTTGCGCATATTTAAAGTATTCATATAACTTTTCCAGATAAAGTTCATTATTGGTCACTTTATAAAGTTTAGTCATAACAGGCATTACCATATACAAACCATCGGCCCACCACCAATAATCGTTATTTTCTGTGCTCATTTCATATTCCATTACTTCGATGGCACGAGCTATTTTCAAAGAATCCTTTTCCTCAGAAAGATTATATAAGTCGATATAGGTTTGAAAACAAATTTGCCAATCGCCAAACAACACAAACTCATGTGATTCTCCATATGTATATTTCCAATTCGCCTTATTATCTGATTTTGCACCTTTCCATTCATTTTTATTCGCCCAAGCCTCCGAATAAGCTTTATATTTCTCAATTCCTGTAAGCTTATAAGCAGCAATATTGCCAGTATGGTAAGCTGCATTGTCCCAAAAAGCACATCCAGATTCTTGATGGGTCAATTGCCAATGCTCGTTTACCTTTTTAACAATCGAAACGACATCATTTTTTTTAATTTCAGATAAAGTTGCTGCATTATCCTTACTCTTTGAACCTGTGGCAGAACAAGCAACAAACAATGCTGCAAGTCCTATCAGTAAAATGTTTTTACTTTTAAATTTCATAATACTTCTAAATGAATTATTCCAGATAATACAATTATCTTCTACAAAAATTTCTATTTAAAGTTGTCTCCCATATCTGCTTGCAAATATGGGAGATCGAACAATAGGTTTAATTCGCCTTTTCTACGGCACTAATTGTATAACTATAGCTATACGTATTATCCAATAATAAATATGGTTTATGCGGATAACGTCCCCAACTATCATCACCTCCTAATCCCCGTTGTTTAAAATCAACATTCAGATAAACCTGATGACGGGGTGTAACATCACTTGGATGTCTTTGTTTTTTAGTTAAACCTGAATCAAGGTCTTCTACCGGGTTATGAGACACTTTCACGCTTAAGGGCTGTAATCCCTCAATTTTTAAACCTATTCCATCTGTATTGGTTAAAGTTAACCAACGTACATCTGTTTTATTTCCATTCTCCTGAGGTCTGATATAATCAACTTGCTGATCAGCCACCGAACTTGAATAAATTCCTAAAAAGCTGGATGTCTTTCTATCTGAATAATTTTCCCAGGGACCTCTGCCATAGTAACTAAACTGATTAAACTGATTGTCTAATTTTAACTGCATACCAAAGCGGGGAATCTCTGGAAGCCCCTCTCTGCCTGCAACCCAATTAACATCTACTTTGATTTTGCCATCTGCATAAACGGTATAAGTTAATTGATATGGGCTTGCAACGTTGTTTAACCATAAGTCAGATTCAACCGTAACAAAATGATCCGTTTGAGTTACTTTTACATCTTTTACGGTTCTGTTTTGTCCTGCATTTCGCCATATATTTAATTTCGAAGGCATTCCATTTCCAAAATCATTATCGGTTGGAGCTCTCCAAAAATCAGGTTCAACACTTCCATTCAACAAATTTGTTTCTTTGTATTGATATCCTGACAATAAACCACTCCATTTATCGATAGTAATCTTACTATTTGAAGCTGATATCACAATCCGGTTGTTTTTGTCCTCGTAAGAGATATCTCCCGTTACTGCATGCTCTTTTTCGAAATAATCATTGCCTTTAAAAACAAATTGTTCCCTTGCAATCTCAAATCCAACAGGAATTAAAGCTTCTGCTTTTGCAGTAAAAGCATAAATATCCAATGTATATTCTACTCCTTTCGAAGAAGTTATTTTAGGAAGCTTTAATTTAATCTCTTTTGATTCCCCGGCATTTAATGAGACTTTAAACGGAGCTTCTGCACTAATTTTACCATTCTTTTTCAGTATCCATTTAAAAGCATATTCTTTTAAATTTCGAGTTAGAAATCGATTCTGAATGGTTACGATACCATTTTCAATATCCTGATTAAAAAATAATATGTCCTGATATACTTTTTTAACTTCCTCTAAACCTGGATGTGGTATTCTATCAGGAGAAACAAGACCGTTGGCACAGAAATTTTCATCATTTGTATATTTGTAACCTCCAATATCTCCACCATAAGCCCAGTAATCTCTGCCTGAATCATCTACAGCATGTAAACCTTGATCTACCCAATCCCAGATGAAACCACCCTGCATTTGTTTGCTTGAAGTAATAATATCAAAATACTCCTGAAAGTTCCCGTTACTATTCCCCATTGCGTGTGAATATTCACACATAATATAAGGTCGGGTTACATCAGTACGTTCAGCATATTTTTTCATGCTTTCCATGCCTGGATACATTGGACAAACAATATCTGTATTCCGATTCTGCCCAGCCTGCTCAAACTGAACCAGACGGGTTGGATCCGCCTTTTTCAACCAATCGTAAATATCATAAAAGACAGGGCCGTTTCCGCATTCATTCCCCATGCTCCAAATAATTACCGACGGATGGTTTTTATCACGTTGAAATAAACGTTCCACTCTGTCTTTATGTGCGGGTGCCCACTCTGGTGAGTATGCCGGATGTACATCTTTATTGAACCAACTTTGCCATTCTGCACCCATCGCATGACTCTCAATATTCGCCTCATCAACTAAAAAGAGTCCATACTCGTCGCATAATTTATACCATAACGGACTTTGAGGATAATGACTCATACGCACCGCGTTAATGTTATGCTGTTTCATGAGTTTGATATCTTTCAACATCGTTTCTTTATCAACAACATGCCCACTGTATGCATTGTGTTCGTGCAAATTAACTCCACGCACCAAAACGGGCTTTCCGTTAATCATTAACTGAGCATCTTTTATCTCTACATTTCTAAAACCAACTTTACACGATGCAGCTTCAATTAACTTTCCATCACGATCCGATAATGTAATTAAAAGTGTGTATAAATTTGGCGTTTCATTGCTCCATTGCAACGGTTTATCTACTTTATCTTTAATATGAATTTGTTGTTCACTCTCACGTTTCAGTTCAACTGAAGAACTGATCGATAGAATTTGTTTGCCTGCGTTATTAATCAAATTAACATTTACACGAACCAACTTTGTTTCGGAAAGCTTATTGGCAAGATCAATATCTACATCCAATAATCCATTTTTATAATTTGCATCCAAACCTGCTTTTGCAAAAAAGTCTGCAATACGAATTTGATCCGGACTATACATGTAAATACCTCGGTCGAAGCCGGATAACCTCCAAAAATCCTGATCTTCCAAATAAGATCCATCACTCCATCGATAAGCCTCTATGGCTATGTTGTTTTCACCTTTTCGAACGTATTTTGTGATATCAAACTCGGTAGGACTTTTGGTATTTTGACTGTATCCAACCTTTTGTCCGTTTACCCACACATACATAGCCGCGGCTCCACTCTCAAAATGAATATACACTCTGCGGTTTTTCCATCCTTCCGGTAATGTGAAATTTCGCTTATAGCTTCCAACCGGATTGTGACTGTGATCGATAAACGGAGGATTCTTAGGAAATGGATAAGTAATATTGGTGTAAATTGGCGTACCGTACCCATTTAACTCCCAATTTCCCGGTACAGGCATCTCCCCCCAATCCGAAGTATCATATTCTTCTGTATAAAAGTCCTTTGGTTTGTCTTCTGGTTTGTACACCCAGTTAAATTTCCAAATTCCATTTAAAGACAAATACCAATCTGATTTTTGACAATCATCAGCAATAGCTGCCTCTTTGCTTTGATACGGCAAAAAAGTTGCTCTGGCGGCTTCCTTATTAATGCCAAAAACCTGTGGATTTTCCCAATCAAGAGTTTTCTCCTGACAATATACATTACCAACCAAAAATAAGGCTAGTAATAACAATGACCTTCGCATAGTATCGATGTTTATATATTATTATTTCTTTAGTATTCTATTAAAATCAATCTTTCAATTTCCATTCTTTCTTCCATTCAATAAGTGGCTTACTGTTCTCAAAATTAATTGACAACCACACATATCTGCCATCAATATGGCATTTAGGATTCCATCTATCAGCCATAAAAATGAAAGTCGATTCATCCCCAAAAACAGGCAAAATATAAGTACTCTGTGATTCAAACGTAAACTCAGATTTTTCTCCTCGGCATGGATTTCCAATCGGTACCCATGGTCCCCAAACAGATGAAGCTACTGCTGACCGTGCAGCATTAGGATTCCATCCGGTACATCCTGATGTGATTAAATAGTACTTCCCCTCTTTTTTAAACAAAGCAGGTGCTTCGTTATGTCCACCCGGAAATATTCGAACATATTTCCCTGTATAATTCAAGTAATCGTCTGTTAACTCAGCAATATGAATAGTTAAATTTTCCTCCGAAGAATAAATATGGTAAGCTTTGTCATCTTCATCCACGAACAATGTCATGTCCCGAGACATTTGTCCCGTTTTTAAATCCCTGCGTACAAATAAGCCATCTTTAATGGCTAACATCCATTCCGGAGTCCACCATTTATCAAAATCTTCAGGTGTTGCTTTAAACTTACGTTGACTTTCCGTCATATTCATTGGCCATTCACCTTTGTTAGGTCGCAATGATTTTACAAATGCATAAGGTCCTGTAATAGTATTACTTGTTGCAATTCCAACTTGTGCCGCTGAATATCCCTGACCTTTTAACTCCAAGTGGAAATACATTATGAATTTCTTTGTTTTTTTATTGAATATCACCTTCGGACGTTCTATTGTACAACCTAAGGTTATTGGACTTAATGTGTCATTTTTTTCAACAGATAATGCAATTCCTTCATTTTTCCAATTGTACAAATCTTTTGAAGAATAACATCGTACACCTACCAATGCCCGGCTTGTATTGGCACTTTTATGCTCTCCAAACCAGTAATATTTTCCTTCATAAAACAAAATGCCACCTCCATGTGCATTAATATGCTGCCCTTGATCATCTAACCACAACTCTCCCGGGTGAAAAGCTTCATATTTTGAATCAGAGCTGTCAGGCAATGTCTTTTTACTCGTAATTCTATTTTCAACAACTATTGGTCGTACTACTACTTCATATGTTTTTTCTGTTCCTTCTTGATGAGTTTCTAATGGATTAAAAATCAACGAATCTTGCTTTGATATAATACAATCACATCCCAAATCTGCATCTATACAAAATGATTTGGCAAACGAAGGAAAGTAGAACAAAACAAATAATATTATAATACAAAAATATGGCATTTCTTTAAAACTATTGAGTCTCAAAATAAAACTTAACTTAAAAAACTTTCTGTAATTATTTTGAAAGAAGACAGACCTTTAAGGAGGTCTGTCTTAATCTTATTAATATGATATTTTTTATTGTTCGGCTCCCTGACCTGCTACTATTGGCCAACCAGGATTTTGATAAATTGGAGATGTAGAAATTGTTTCGCCATCACTTGCTGTATTCAAAAAATGCTTAATCGCAATTGGTTCAAGATAATGTGCCTCTGTAAAATTAAGACCATTATAATAATTATTATTCGCCTGAACGATTTGATATGGACGTAAATATTCGCTTAGAGCAGGAGACGATGTTGTATTTTTCTTTTCATCAGCCTGATCCGCTAATAAAAGACCAGCTGCATAATCATCTTTCATTGGCCCCCATATTTTACAACCTTCTATCTGGAATCCATTTAATTGATCCATTGCTCTCCAACGGATCAAATCATAATAACGCTGACCTTCTCCAATTAACTCACAACGGCGTTCACGACGAATATTATATAATGTTGCATCAACTAAACTTCCATGTGAATAAGCTCCCCAATCGTACAGAGCCTCTTGACTCATATCTGTAGCTGCAATTGTTTTGTTATAATCCTCATCAACACCAGCTCGTGAACGTAAAGCTCTCCAGTATGTATCTGCCTTACTATCAACACTTCCATTTTTCACATAACAGGCTTCAATGTAGATCAAATAAGCTTCAGCAGCTCTGAAAATTACAGGAGCTGTAATGTCTTGTCCCAATAATTGCATGTTATAATCCAAAGCATAACCTTTACCAAGCATATAACCTGTAGAAGTTGAATATTTTCCATCTGAACTGTAAACAACCGGTGCCATTTCAAAAGTTTCCGGAGTAGCAATATTTTTAAAAGCCTTTACTTCACCAGGAGCTTTCATGAACAATCTCCAACGCCAGTCTCTGTCAATTTTTGTGTCTTGAATATGATCATCACCCTGATATCCACTTCCAGCAGCATAAACAGGCAATCCATTCTGCATCAGAAATGTATGCTCCATCTGATGGGTATATCCTTTTTGTGCACCATGATAGATATAATGATTATAACTATGCGCTCTACCCAAATCCACTGAATAATTACGATACATTAACACCTCTCCGTAAGAAGAAGGATCTGGTGTAGCAAACATGTTGTAGTAATCATTCACAGCTTGGCTTTCACTCTCCTGAATTACTTCACTATTGCTAACAAGTCCAACAGCATCAGCCACTTCTTTTGAAGCATTCATTGCCTCTGTTAAGAAATACTCAATTTCACCATCTAAACTTCCACTTGGAAATTCATAAGAACTATTGTAATCTTTATCAGCTCCTGGCCAACCCGGGCCATTTGGAACCATTGGAGTCCCTGCATGATATTTTAACCAGGTTGCTTCAAATAAAGCCACTCTTGCTTTTAATAAAAGTGCAGCTTTTCGTGTAATTCGCACTTTTCCTCCATCAGGATTATCCTTCAATAAACCAATTGCTTTATCTAAATCTTCAAGAATAAATCGAGCAACTTCATTTCTAGGTTGTCTTTTAGATGCCGCAGTAAGAGCTTCTTGATCATCAGGTAAAGTTTCCTTAATAATTGGAAAATCTCCTATTTTTCTTAATCTAAAGAAATATTCATGAGCACGTAAAAAATAACCTTCTCCAACATAATGACTTACATTAGTAGTATTACCTGAAATCTCACCGGCTTCATACCTGGGAACAACGGTTTGCAAATAATAATTCAGAGCATTAATGTTGTAGAAATTCCAATCTCCTCCCGTTGCACCTACTGTCCAAACGCCAGGAACATATTTATTACTGGAACCTCGGGTCGTTTCATTATCGGTTGCCAAGTCATTAAAATAAAAGGATTCTCCACCACTGCCATAATGGCTGGGTAATCTACCTCCTTTATCATCTCTGCCTTCGTTATACTCTTTATCATCTACATAGTAATTAATCGTATATGCAGCTAAATGAGCTTCATCCCACAAATAACTCTCTGGTGAGATTTGAGAAGGTGGAGTAATATCTAAGTAATCGTTGCAACCAACCATAAATATGGTGAATGCCCCAAAAATAAGACCTTTAAATAATTTTATATAACTATATTTTCGCATTGCTGTCATTTTTTAGAAGTTAACACTTAAACCAAAACTATATGTTTTCGACAATGGGTAAACTGTACCTCCCTGTCTACCAATACCTGCTGTTTCAGGATCCATTGTTTTAGATAAGTTGGTGATTGTCAATAAATTTTCTCCGGAAACATACAATCTTAAGTTTTGTAATCCCACTCGGCTAACCAATGCTTTAGGAAATGTATATCCTATTTGAAGATTTTTCAAACGCATATATGAAGCATCTTGCAGATATCTGGTTTGAGTTTTATGGTTTTTATTGTTGAAGAGCGGACGAGGGTAATATGAGTCTGTGTTCAATCCAAGTGGATGATTAGCATCATCACGGAAATAATCCAAATGCTCTGTCATTGCAGTAGACCACCATTGACCGCTGCCTGTTGCTCCCCAAAAAACCATACTATTTTCTCCCGGATCAAAATCGCGTTTCAAAACACCTTGCCAAAACATTTGTACATCAAAACCTTTCCATGATGCATCTAAATTTATTCCTGTACGATAACGAGGCGTGCTGTTTCCTATCTTTTTCAAATCTCCCATGTCATTCATGGTATTACTTCCATTATCAATTCTACCATCGCCATTAATATCTGCATACATAATGTCTCCAGCAGCCCAGCTACTTCCTAAAGCAGTCTGTCCGCCATCGGTTAACGTAACCAAATGAGCATTCATTTCATCATCCGTTTTGGCGATTCCAATGGTTGTATAACCATAAATATCACCAGTTAATTCTCCACCACGATACTGACCTAAATCTCCTGTTCTATTAGGATATTTTAAAATCTTAGTTTGGGAATCAGAAATATTTAGACGAATGCCATAGCTAAAATCACCCTTTTTATCTCTCCATTGTAATGCCAATTCCCAACCGTAGGTTTTTAAATCTGTATTATTTGTTTTTGGCACGCCTATACCTAAAATTGCAGGCAACTCTACACCAGGACCAACCATGTTCTCTGTTTTCCTTTCGAAGTAATCAAAGGATCCATTTAATCGGTTACTTAACATTCCAAAATCTACTCCAAAATTCGTGGTTTTAATTTTTTCCCAAGTCAAACTTGTAGAGATTAGACCTGGTACCGAAGCGGTATTTGGTTTGGCTCCATTAATTAACCACATACCATCCGAAGCACCAGTACTAAGAGTCTGATACGTAGGGTACCAATTAGTTGTATTCTGATTTGATAAAACACCATAAGATCCTCTAAGTTTAAAAGTGCCTATATAGTCAACTAAAGGACTCCAGAAATCTTCACGGGCAATATTCCAGCCCAATGAAAAAGAAGGTGTCCAAATCCATCTTTTATCAACTCGGAAACGTGAAGTACCATCATACCTCAAGTTAAATTCTGCAAGATATTTACCCTCAAAATCGTAATTAACTCTACTAAAAAATCCTGCAGTTGCCCATTCCTGATACTGTCCCATCATAGAGTAATTCTCTTTATTGGTCGTTAAATCTAAGACAGGCATATCCAAATTAACCAAATCAGTGCGTTGAGCACTCATTTTACGGTATTTCATTTGCTCTGACTGGAACCCCAATTTTCCGGCAAAAGTATGCTTACCGAACTCCTTCGTATAATTTGTGTAAATATTTGGGTTCAGAAATGTGGATTTGTATGCATATTCATACACCTGTTCATTACCAGGACTTGTAATAGCTTTATACGTTTGTTCCGGATCATCTTGCTTATGAGCATACACTCTTTTTTGATCCCAATGTGTCCAGTTATTATCAGTACTGATATTCATCTCCCCAATAATATTCCAGTCTTTTGCAGGTGTAAATGTGGCTCTAAATTGTTGTGTTAGTTTATCGTTTTGCTCCTTTTGACGCCCACCTTCCGACATGGTCTGAATGTAATTGATATCTGACATATAATATCCGTTCGGGTCTGCAACAGGTCTTACAGGTCGTGCTCTCCGTAAAATATTGTCATAAAAACCATCGTTCATATTAGTAGGTCTTCCATATTCAGCACGAACAAAGCGATTTGAATAATCAATTTTAACGTATTTAGACAACTCCGCAGAAATCTTCCCTGTTAAATTAAAGCGATCATAACTCTCTGTACCATAACGCATGAAACCATCCTGAGTCATGTAATTTGAAGAAACATAATAAGTAACCCCCTTACTTCCTCCACTTATACTCATATTGTGTTCTTGTGAAGGAGACCAATGTTTATAATACTCTTTTAACCAATCTACATTACCATATGTGTAGTCATAGTTCCACTTGCCTCCACTACCAGGATAAGCAACATCTGTGGGATCTAATTCTCCCTTATAATAACTATGTACCAAATTTTTATAATCATCACTATACAAATGCGAGTTAGATACGTTAAAATTAGCATCATCATAAAAGTTCACAAACTCCCATGAATTTTGCATATCCGGAAGTAATACCGGTGTACTAAATCTAAAACTGTTATTGTAATTAATAACAGTTTTCCCTTCTTTTCCCCTCTTTGTGGTAACCAAAACTACACCAAATGGTGCACGAGAACCGTAAATCGAAGATGCCGCAGCATCCTTCAATACTGATATACTTTCTATATCCTGAGGATTAATGGTATTGATATCACCCTCCATTCCATCAATTAAAATCAATGGATCTCCATTTGAATCATCTCCAATTGTTGCAATCCCTCTAATATTAATGGATTTTTTAGCATTCAATTCTCCTCCATTACCACTATTTGAGATATTTAATCCAGGAATTAAACCTTGTAAAGCCTGAACAGCATTAGCAACCGGACGTTCTTTCAAATCCTCGGCACTTGCAGTTGCAACGGATCCGGTAACATTTACTTTCTTTTGTGTACCAAAACCAACTACAACCACCTCGTCAAGTTTCGTAAAATCTTCCTCAAGCGTAACATTAATTACTGTTTTCCCTTCAGGCGAAATCGTTTGAGCAACAAAACCCAAATAAGAAAAAACCAAAGTACCATCTTGGGGAACCTTTAAAACAAAGTGACCATCAAAATCAGTAATTACACCAATAGTTGTATTCTTCACAACAACATTAACTCCAATTAAGGCTTCCCCTGATGTGTCAGTGACCTCACCTGTAATCGTTTGCATTTCTTGCGCCTGAACATTAAATGAATTAATTATCAGCATAATTAAAATAGTTGCAGAAAACAAAGGCTTTCTTCCCCCTATTTTTCTACATTTTAATAAAATATTAAATACTTCCTTCATTACGATATAGATTAGTTAATTTTTCCATTGATATTTTTTCCATCAAGAATTTTAAATAAAAGTTTGAATTCCGAATAGAATTTCTTTTCAAATTGATTTTTTTCATAGGCCTCACTTCTTTATTAGGTTATTTTAAAAATTAGGTACTGTAAATGTGACCCTATAAATTGTAAAAAAAGTTTAGGTATCATTCTTAAAGGTTTGAATTTAAACCACCACCCAAACTAAGCACAAAAAGTAGTATGCCGACCGATTATTCCACCTAATTGAATGATATATCACCCTGTGATAAAAACTTATATTTTGAAAGCTTCAAATAAAAGATTGGTACACTTTTTATATTAAGTTTGTGTAATAACTGGTTGAATTAAGATGTCCATTGTTAATAGGTTTTAATCACAGAGAGCTACAAAATGATCAATATTTCAAACTGTAAACTGCCCAAAATAAAAATCAACAGATTAATTTTTCAAGTCATTGTCGGCTTATTACAGTTCATTATTTTTAATGGTCAAAGTCAGAACAACATTAGGGTTAATCAATTGCCTATTTTAGATCAATTACCCTCCAATTCTGTATATAGGGTTTTCCAGGATAAAGAAGGATATATGTGGTTTGGAACACAGGATGGACTTTGCAGGTACGATGGTTACCGCATGAAAATTTTTAGATCTGATCTGAATAATCCCAATTTACTTTCCAGTAATCAGATTTCTGCAATTTCAGAAGATTTCAATGGAAATATCTGGATAGCAACAGACGAAGGTCTTAATCTACTTGATGAAAATAGTTATAAAATTATACCACATCCTGATACTTCATTGCGCAAAAAATCCATACAGACTATTTTAACTTCGAGTGACAGCACAATTTGGGTTGGATATAGCAATATTATTAAGAGATATAATCCAGACTTTACAATTCGGGATACTTATATTAACAATCCGGATGATCCCAATACAATACCCAATACAATCGTAAATTACATTTTTGAAGATTCCTATAAAAATATCTGGTTATCATTTTGGGGTAATGGACTTTACAAACACAACAGAGAATCAAACCAATTTATAAAGTATCCAAAAATAGGAGATATTGATATTCCCTTTAAAATGTTTCAAGATAACAAAAACAATTATTGGGTTGGAACCTGGAATGATGGATTATACCTTTTTACTCCTAATTCTACCTCAAAAAATATATACAAGAAAATACCCATGCCATCTTGGAAGGATAATAAAACTGATAAAACTTTTTTCAGTTTTATTCAAGATGATAATGTTGAATATATTTGGTCAATGTCTATGTCTGGGTTAACTACATATAAGTATGACAAATCAGGTGATCTTATTCCTGTTAACACACAAGAATTACTTAAAAACACCAACAATATTTTTAGCGAAATAATAAAAGACAGAGATGGTAGTTTATGGATTGGAGCTTTTAGCGAAGGGGTGTTTAAAATTGATTTTGACAAACCTGCAATTAGTAATTTCCCAATAGATGTTCTTAATAACAAAAATAACATAGCCCCTTCTTTCACCTCGTTATGTGTTGATAACCATAAGGATATTTGGGTCAACCAAAATAGGTTAGGTCTATTTATATATTCACCGGAAACAAAAACAATTAAATATTTTACCGAATTTGGAAAATTAAAAAACATACCGGAATTACGCAAAACGAATAGCATCAACTATCTTTCAAGTCGCAATGAAATATGGATCACAAATGATCTAAACACAAAAATTGTAAAAATTAAAAAAAAGGGATCTGATATTACTTCCTTAAAGGAAATCTTTCTAAATAGTATATCTGAAAACACCGGTCTGATAAATCATATTTTTGAAGATAATAAGTCCAATATCTGGATCGGTACCAATAATGTTCTGTTTATTCAACCAAGAGGATCTGAAAATATATTTCTGATAAATAAGAAGATCGGTTCAATAAACACAATAACGCAGGATACAAATGACAACTTATGGATAAGCTCTGCCAAAGGAATATATAAAATAGCTATCCCGCAAATAGTAACAGAAGATGAAATTTCCAATTTAGAAATCGAAAACATTCAAAGTAAATTATTGAGTGACCATATTCAATCCATTACCGCCGATTTGAGTGAAAATATTTGGATTGGTACTAAAGAAGGTAGTTTAATTGCATACAATACTACTGATAAATCGTTTACAAACAGAACTGTAAATTGCGGATTAAAAGGAGAGGCTATTTTAGATATTATTTCAGACAAATACAATAATATTTGGATTACTACCTATAAAAGAATAATAGAATTTAATCCTAAAAACAATGCCTATTTTGTCTATTCAGCCTCTGATGGAGTTCAAATCAATTCACATCTAAAAGGATCATTCTGTAAAACAACTGATTCAAAATATATATACATAGGAGGAAACAGAGGATACTCGCGTTTTATTCCTTCAGAAAAATTAAACTCTCCCTTAGCTAAAGTTCAAACAAAAATTACTGATATAAAAATACAGAACAAATCAATCCTTAGCCAGAACAGTGAAGTTAAATTCGATTTCAAGAATAATTCTCTTGTTTTAAGTCCTGAGGATAAAAACATTGAAATTTATTTCTCTACTCTCGATTACATAAACGCAAAAAAAATAAAGTATGCCTATAAATTGGACGGAGTAGATAACGATTGGATTTACGCTAAAAACGACAGACAATTTGCGGTTTACAATCAATTAAAAAAAGGACATTATACTTTCTGTATTAAAGCTACTGATGCTCATAATCTGTGGAGTAATAATATCACCAAACTTACAATTTACCGTAAACCGGCATACTATGAAACAAACACTGCATATCTCTTCTATTTTTCACTATTCACTCTAGGAATATTCCTGCTTTTCAAAATTATTCTAGGCAGAAGCAAATTAAAAAATGAAGTAAAAATCACCCAAATAGAGAAAAGCAAATCAGAGGAAATTACCCAAACAAAACTAAAATACTTCACAAATATTTCTCATGACCTATTAACACCCTTAACGATAATTAATTGTTTGATAGACGACATTGAAACGACGGTTCAAAAAAACATGCCCGAATTTGGAATTATACGATCGAACATTATCAGACTCAAAAGATTACTTCAGCAAATACTTGATTACAGAAAAGTGGAAGGTGGTAAAATGGAATTACGTGTTGCAAAGGCGGACATTTCATCCTTTATAAATGATATCTGTTACAACCACTTTATCCCAATGTTTGATAAAAAAAATATTCTATTTGAATTGAATTCAACACCTCAAGAAATAAGCGCCTATTTTGATGCCGATAAAATGGATAAAATCCTGTTTAATCTTCTGTCAAATGCTTTTAAATATACCCCTAGAGATGGAAAAATTATTGTTGAGCTTAATCTTCTCATCAAAGACAACACAGAATTTATTTCGATTAAAGTATCAGATACAGGCATAGGAATTCAACCCGAAGACATTGAACATATCTTTCAACGGTTTTATAATAACAAAACAACTGATGTAAGCGAAACAAATGGGATTGGCTTATCTCTAACAAAAGATTTAGCAGAACTTCATCATGGGAAAATATCCGTAAATAGTTTTCCTAAAAAAGGTTCCACATTTTGCGTAGAGATTCCTATTGATAAAAAAAGTTATACAATTGAAGAAATATATCAGGAAGCACAAAGTTTAGATTTAAATAATATAGATGATAATCCTCAGGAAGATCCGGAAATATCTTCAAAAATCAGCAACATAAACATCCTGGTGGTTGAAGACAATGTTGAATTACTTGAAATAATTCAAAAACGCTTGCTCAAATCTTATAATGTATTGACGGCCCAAAATGGTTTGGAAGCTATTGAGCTTGTAAAATCAACAGATATAGATATAATTATTAGTGATGTAATGATGCCGGAAATGGATGGCCTCGAGTTGTGCCGAACACTAAAAAACAATATAGAAACAAATCATATTTCGATTATTCTTCTTACTGCAAAAAACAGCATAGATGATCGTATTGAGTGTTATAATGCCGGAGCAAATGCCTACATCTCAAAACCTTTTGAAATAAATGTACTGCAGGCACGAATCCAGAATTTCACTTTGCAAAAGAAACAGCAGCAGCAAGATTTTAAATCTAATCAAGAAATAAATATCTCTTCATTGGATTATCCGTCAATGGATGAACAATTTTTAAAAAATGCCATTCTCATTATTGAAAAAAACTTAACAGAAACAGAGTTTGACATCAACTCTTTTGCCGGGCAACTTAACCTGTCAAAATCAACACTATACAGGAAAATTAAAACAATTACAGGATTATCACCTATTGAATTTATTCGTAACATTAAACTAAAGCATGCCTCCAAAATGCTAAAATCAGGTCACATTAGCATTTCCGAAGTAGCATATTCTGTAGGGTTCTCTGATCCTAAATATTTTGCTTCCTGCTTTAAAGCGGAGTTCAACATAACGCCAAGCGAATTTCAAAAAAAACAGTAATACCGATTGTTGCTTTGTTTGAATCATAAATTCGCAAGCTCATCCACGGCACTGCTCAACATTCTGCATTATATCATCTAGCTTTAAAGCTAAGACTAAAGGCCATTTGTTGAACTTGAGATTCAAAAAAATATTAGCATGTAAAACGGTTCTGAAACAGAATAATACACACAGCCTGAACTGATCGCTTTGAAGTCCGGGTTTTTAGCTCAGGAGCACCTCAAAGCACTTTGAACACCTTCTTTTTTGCAAAGGAGTACTTCAAAGCATTTTGCACACCTCCTTTTTCGCTCAGGAGCACCTCAAAGCATTTTGAGCACCTCCCTTTTCGCTCAGGAGCACTTCAAAGCATTTTGAGCACCTCTTTTTTTGCAAAGGAGCACTTCAACGAAATTTTACACACCTCCCTTTTCGCTCAGGAGCACCTCAAAGCATTTTGCGCACCTCTTTTTTTGCAAAGAATCACCTCAAAGCATTTTGAGCACCTCTTTTTTCGCTCAGGAGCACTTCAACGAAATTTTACTAATCGGTATTCTCCATTTACGCAAGAAAAAACAAAACCATTATTCCAGCTAAGGAATAATGGTTTTTACATTTCTTAATCTTGTGTTTTTTCTGCTTTTATAATTTAAACCTCGTTTGCTTTAAATACACTTTATAATCTTTTATCATACCCGGTTTTCCCTCTTCGGCACGCGGTAAATACCAAAAGCCTGTAACAAGCTTTTCTTCACCCAAATCAATTACAATCTGATGTGGAAAGCCTGCTTTGGTTGTTGAGTAATTCGTATGCCATATGGTTGATTCCTGTAAATCGAATACATTGCTTGCCGTATTATTGGCCACATCTAATTCTTCACTGTCGGCGTATATTACTTTCCAATGCTGCCGCGATAAGGGTTTGCCATCTTCACCAAGAATTTCCAGTTCGGCAATTGAAGCAAAATTATCTCCTCCAAAGGAATTTAAGGCTTCCAAACAAAAGTAGCGGGTGTTCGCTTGTTTATTAAAATTAATATGCTGCCAACCATTTCCTTTTGTAAATGAAGCTTTATAATTCGGCGTCTCATTGGTTAAATCAAGAGTTTCTCCTGGTTTACGCGAAGCATAAGCTCCATTTCCTTTTAAAACATCTAATATTGGGTGGCGCAATCCTTCGGTTTTAGCTTCTGTTGGCGATGCCAAATCGAAAACAATCACTTCATTTTCACCTTCTTTTAACCAACATCCCGGAACGTAAAGTGTTTGCTGCGGGCCAATTTCCCAATAGCGGCCAATGGCGTGACCATTCACCCAGGCCAAGCCCTTGCTCCAGTTGCTCATATCCAAAAAAGTGTCTCCTTTTTTCTCAACCACAAACTTTCCTTTATAAAAAGCAGGTTGTTTTTCAGAATTTGTCAGCTTGCTATAATGCTTGTTTTTAGCAAAACTGTAATCGGTAGGAATATTATATACCTGCCAATTTTTTAGTGCCTTTACTTCCTTATCCGATTTTATTTCAACCTTCCCGGTGATCCCTTTCCAGTCGTAAATCCCTTTGCCAAAATTCTGCCTTCCCATGGCCTCAACTAAAATATCAAGAACAGCACCTTCTTTTACAGGAGGCAATAGAATTGTATTTTCTCCTCTTAGCCGGCTAAGGGTTGCTATTTTTTCACCATCGATAAAAACTTGTGTCCAATCATGAGCTTCAGTTATCACTAAAGATTGCTGTTTATCCGATTTTTCAAGCTTGGTCCGGTATAAAATACTTCCCCATCCCTGATCAAAAAACTCCATCGATTTAATGTCTTCACTCATTTTTGCTTCAGGAAGATTGTCGAACAAGAGAGCTGTTTCATCCAATTCAAAAACTGGTATGCTAATGGTTGGTATTGAATCGGGAATTTCACTTAGCGATTCACCTTCAGGCAAATATTTTTCCAGTAATTTTCTAACTTCGAAATATTTGGGTGTTGTTCTTCCCGATTCGCTAATTGGCGCATCGTAATCGTACGAGGTACAAGTTGGCGAGAAATTAGGAAAGTTGGCACCGCTCCAATGTCCGAAACTGGTTCCGCCATGAGTCATATATAAACTAAACGAGATATTCTGATCCAACATATCCTGCATTCCGTTCACCAAATCGGCTGCGCTTCGGGTTTCATGTTTTGCTCCCCAATGATCAAACCAGCCCGACCAAAATTCGCTGCACATAAGAGGCGTATTAGGACGAAGCTCTTTCAGTTTTTTAAACTGTTCATTAATATTGGCTCCCGTCCCAAAATTAACAGTCCACAGCAGATCATCCAATGCATTATTCTGGAAATTGGAACTCCAATCGCACTGAAATAATGGGACATCATTAAATCCTGCACCTTTTACGATATCGCGGATATCTTGAATATAGGGCTTATTTGTACCAAAAGAACCATACTCATTTTCAACCTGTACCATTAATATATTTCCTCCTTTGGTAATCTGGAGGTCGGCCAGCTGCTTTCCTACTTCGTTTATAAATAGTTTTGCCTTTTCCATAAAATAGGGATCCTGCTCTCGCAGCTTAATATCCTTTTTCTTTAGCAACCACCAGGGCAAACCTCCCATTTCCCATTCGGCACACACATAGGGTCCGGGACGAACAATCACATACATCCCGTTCTGTTGAGCCAAACGACAAAATTCTGCCACATCATTATTTCCGGTAAAATCGTATTTGCCTTCTTCAGGTTCGTGAATGTTCCAGAAAACATACAGGCAAATTGTATTCATGCCTAAAGCCTTACTCATCTTGATGCGTTGCTCCCAATATTCTTTCGGAATTCGGGGATAATGCATTTCGGCTGCCTTAACAACAAATGGTTTCCCGTTAAGCAGAAATGTTTTATCTCCAACTTCAAATGTTCCTTCATTTTTTGGGGGCGAACAAGCATTCAGTAAGAATGTGAACAAAAGGATCGTATATAAAAATATTTTTTTCATTGTGTACAGTATTTGATAATTAAACACTCAGCAATCCATTCTTAATTAACAGCATCGATACCTGAAAGAGTTGGCTTTACTTCTTTTATACTTCCACCGGCATCAAATTCCAATTTATCAATACACACTTCGCGGTGAAATCCACCGGCTCTTCCCATTGTAATTCCTTTTGGACGGGTAAAACGATGATATACCAAATACCATTCGTCTTTGCCCGGAATTTGAATGGCTGAATTGTGTCCTGTGGCATAAATCTCCTGATCTTTATCTTGTCGGATTACAATGTTATTTTCTGGAATCGTCAATTTTCCCACCGGCGAATCTGAAGTGGCATAGCGCACTTTGTAATTCGGACTTCGGGTATCATCTTCCGACCACATAAAATAGTAGATTCCATTGCGGTAAATTACATAGCTGCCTTCACGATAAGTGTTATCAACATTCATCAATTTTGTGGTTTTTTCGTTGATAGAAACCATATCATCATTCAATTCGGCTGCGGCCATATAACCATTCCCCCAATACAGGTAACTTTTGCCGGTTTTAGGATCGGTAAATACATCGGGATCAATTTCCTGCCCATTTGTAATTCCTTTTGGCTTTTTATCAATCAATGCTTTTCCACTGTCAACAAAGGGCCCCGTAGGGTTATCGGCCACAGCCACACCTATTTTTTGTGCTGCAGTAAAATAATAGAAATACTTGTACTGTCCGTCGATTTTCTTTTCGACAATACAGGGTGCCCAGGCATTTCTATTGGCCCAGCTAACATCTTTTTTTAGGTCAATAATAACATCTTCGTCGGTCCAGTCAACTAAATTATCGGATGAAAACACACTGAATTTATAACCCGACCAATTATTGAAACCATCGCTGGTTGGGTATATGTAATATTTGCCGGTTTTCTCAGAATACAGAATGTCAGGATCGGCTTTGTAACCTTCCAAAACAGGGTTGTGATCTTCCGAAACCGATACCTCGAAGTTTTGACTTTCTTTTCCATCAATTTTAAACGTGTATTTCACCGATCCTTTCGAGAAATCCTGTGCCCCTTTGGGACTATAAGAAATTCCTGAAAAGGTTTTGAATTCCGGATCGAAATGATTCATGTCTGCTCCGGTTTTTACAGGAAGATAAATTGTCTTATCCTGAGCTTTAAAGCAGACATTGTTCTTCTTTAGTAAAGGAGAACTGGCATCAACCAGTAAATCGTCGTAATTGCTGTAAGTTGATACCAGTAATTTTAATTCTTTATCAGTAATTGGCATCACCGTACCATGTCGGGGATGAAAATTCATCGAAATATCCTGATCGATTACAGTGAAACTCTCTAAATCAGTACTTCTCGTAAATTGATAACCACCTTTGGTATAAAGGTCGTACATCAGAATCCAGTCGTTGCAGTTATTTAATTTGAAAATCCCACTTCCTTCCACAGGACTGGTTTCACAATCCATTCTTTTATCGCTAACCAGCTGATAACCTTCTGTTAATTGATCTGAAACAGCCAATTTAATGCCAGGGTCGCCATCTTCGGCTTTATGAAACAAATGATACTTCCCGTTGAAAAAGACGATATCACCATCAATACAAGCTTTTGTATTGCTTTCTTCCGGCGGAAAATAAAGTTGTTCAGGTGCTGATTCGAGTCCCGAAAAATCAGCATTTGCGTATGCATAATAGATTTTATCAGGATCATCTCCCTGCTTCATTGAAAAATAAACCATGTATTTTTTAGTGGCTTCGTCGTAGATTGTTTGCGGTGCCCACACACGATTCACATCAGAAAACTCATTCTTGAAAGTCTCGGGAATGTTTACAACAGAACTTTCCCAATGAATTAGATCTGTTGATTTCAACAAAATCATCGCATAATTATTCCAACCCTGTTCCGGTACAAATAAGTCGGTGGCTACCATGTAAAATGTTTTTCCATCCTCTCCGCGCAAAATATGAGGATCGCGCACACCACCCGAAGTGCTGATTTGTTTTGAATCAATTACTGCCTGATTGTTATTGAGAGCCCGATAGTGATAACCATCTTCGCTTACTGCAAAATGAATGGCTTCTTCGCCGGGAGCATTGCCTGTAAAATAGGCGAATAAATAGGCACTGGTATCATTTCCTGCTTTATCAGAGCTGCAGCCAAACAAGACACTGAATACAAAAAAACAGAGTCCGGAAATTAATATCATGTGCTTTTTTGGTTTTGAAAACATATATTTCAAGTTTAGATTTATTGTTTAATTTTTAGACGGCACACGTAAAAAGCATTGCCCGCTGCCGAAAGTTTAAAGCTGTTTTTTTCAGAGCTAATGGAATAATTTCCCGGTACAATTGCCAAAGGAGCTGCCAATGTATTTTGTAAGTCAGGATTATTTGAATGCAGACAAGTTATCTTCACCTCTTTGTCTTCAAAGGATTTTTTTAATCCATCCAGTTTGATATTTATTTCATGATTAACAGAAGATATATTTACCACTTTAACGATTATCTCTGAGTTTTCATGATCCAATACGGCACTTGCATACAAACTATCTTGTCCTGTAATGTTTTCATCCTTCGATTTTATTGAAAGCACGTTTGTTCCAGCATTTTTAGCATACATTTTTTGAACGTAATAATTTGGAGTGCAAACAGAAGTAAGATTATCGAACCAGATCATATCCGGACGCCATTGCCAGGCATCAACATGAGCGAATAACGGAGCATAAGTTGCCATGTGAACGATATCAGCATTTCGCTCCAATCCTGTCATGAATGCAGCTTCAGCCAATGCTGCACGCAAATTATTTGCCTTATCCTTATCGTGTGCTGCATATTCTCCGGCAAAAACTTTTGGCCCTTTTCGGTCATATGCATCGTATCTCTTTGCATTCTTATAAAACCATTCAGGATTTTTGTAATAATGCTCATCAACAAGATCAACTTTTAATTCTTTCATTTTTGGCCACAGGTATTCAAACTGCTTGCCATCAGAAGAAGGACCGGAACCGCCGACAATTTTAATTTCAGGATGCTTTTCCCGTATTACTTTCACAAATTTCTCCAGTCGCTCTACATACACTTCTCCCCATTGCTCATTACCAATAGCGATCATTTTCAAATTAAAAGGTTCGGGATGTCCCATTTCTGCCCGCACTTTTCCCCATTTAGTACTAACTTCCCCATTGGCAAATTCAATTAAATCAACAGCATCCTGAATATATGAATCAAGGCTGTCAACCGCAACGCACTCTTTACTTTCGTACTGACAAGCCAAACCGCAGCTTAATACAGGCAAAGGTTCTGCTCCAATATCCTCGCTAAGCAAAAAGTATTCAAAAAAGCCTAAACCATAACTTTGATAGTAATCCGGAAAGAAATGATATTTGAAAGTATAAAACCACCTGTTGATATTCAAAGGTCTGTTCTCAGCCGGACCAACACTATTTTTCCATTGATAACGGGTTTTTAAGGTATTTCCCTCAACAATACATCCACCTGGAAAACGTAAAACACCCGGGTGCAAGTCATATAATGCCTGAGCAAGATCCTTGCGCAATCCATTTTTCCTGCCTTTCCATGTTTCTTTCGGAAATAGAGAAATGTGGTCAACATCAACTGTTCCTGCGGTTTCCAAAATGAATCGGATTTTACCTTTTGCTTCTGTTTCCTTAGCTTTTATTGTACATGTATATTTTTTCCAGTCACTTCCTTGTACTAAAATTTCACTGGTTCCAATTGCAGCATTGCCGGCATTTAGTAATTCTACCTTAAATTTATTTTCATCATTGCTAATTGATCTCGCATAAAATGAAAACAAATATTCATCATACTGATGAAATCCAATGCCTGTGAAACCATTATTTTCGAGTCCGGTACCAGTTCTAAGGCCTTTTTCGTTAAAACGGACATAATTTGGATTTTTATCGAAACAAGGTGATTCCTGCTGAACTTTTACATCACCAAAAGGGGTCCACCCTAAAAAGGGATGTTCAAATTCAAAAGAACGATTTTTAATCAACTCTGCATACAATCCACCATCGGCACCAAAGTTGATATCTTCGAAAAACACGCCGTACATTTCAGGCTGTATTTCTGCACCAACATTCTTTACATCAATCACAAAATTATTCTGAGCGAAGATCGAAAAATAAGGTAGAATGAAGAGTGATACAAATATCAACGGCCTTTTAATCTGTTTTTTTAATTTCATTTTCGTAAATATTATTTTTATTCTGATTTGATTCGAATGATAGAGAAAGAGTACGCAGGTATACGATAATTAAACTGTTTGTTGATAACCATTGAACTTTTTACCGGTGTGCAGTTTTCGTTGATAAGTTCTCCCTTTAAAATGGTTACAACTGCTTCTGTTTCTTTTATCTGAAGTGGTTCCAAATTAATCGTTGAGTTCACTTCAACCGGCAGCAGGTTAGTTAGTTTTAAAATGTAATCACCTGTTTTACTATCGTGCACCAGCGATGAAATTATTCGTTTTTTTAGTTCCTTTCGGTTATCAGACAAGGTGATTGCTGAAGGAATATATTCATCGCCAGAATTTTGACCATAAAGCTTTTGTATGTAATAATCAACCGTGGGCTTCACTTCTGTGTTGTTGAAATAAATCAGATCCGGATTCCATTGTGTGTGTCCTTCTTTGGCCAGTAATGGTGCAAAAGATGTCATACTAACCACATCGCCGTTGCGTTCTATATTACTAAGGTGCAAAGCCTCGCAAAGTGCTGTTTCAATATTCATTTTTCGGCCGGCTATGTGTGCTGCATATTCTCCTAAATATACTTTGGCTTTGGAACGGTCATATTTGTCGTAATAGTTTTGATTATTTAAGAACCAGCCAGGAGACTGATAGTAGTGTTCGTCTACCATTGGAACATTTAATTTTGTAGCCAATTCCCAGCCTTCTCTGTAATCGGTGCCCATATAAGTTGGGCCAACAGTACCAATCACTGTGATTTCAGGATATTTTTCCTGAATAGCTTTGAAAATCATGGTAAAACGTTCCTCGAAAATATCAGTAATCAGATCTTCATTTCCAATTCCAATGTATTTCAGATTAAAAGGCTGAGGATGTCCGGCTTCAGCTCTTCGTTTTCCCCACGTGGTATTTTTATCCCCATTGGCCCATTCAATCAGGTCGAGAATTTCCTGCACATAATCACCCATGTCGCACATTGGAATGCCGCCTTGTTGTCCGTCTCCTCCGGTTGCGGAGTTCTGACAGGGCACACCTGCAGCCAGCACCGGCAATGGTTCAGCGCCAATATCTTCGCAATACTGAAAATATTCAAAATAACCCAAGCCTGCAGTTTGATGATACCCCCAGATATTCCGTTGCGGCATCCGGGCTTCCAGAGGGCCAATCGTGTTTTTCCAGCGATAGATGTTGTCAAGACCATCGCCATGCGCTACACAACCACCCGGAAAACGGATAAAGCGAGGATGAATATCGGCAATTGTTTGAGCCAAATCTGCACGCAAGCCGTTCTTTCTCTCTTTGAATGTATTCTTTGGAAAAAGAGAAACCATATCCAATGCCACTTTGCCCGTAAATTGCGGAACTATTTCCAAATGAGTTTTATCACAATCACCGTTTGCAATGATCACAAATTCCTGTTTTTTCCAATCTGAACTAATGCTTTTGCCGAAAGCTTCAGCATATACTTTCCCGTTTTCATCCACCAAACGAATCAGCAATTTCCCTTTAGCCCCATCCAAGCCTCGAACAAAAACAGAAAAGTTGTATTTGTCACCGGCTTTCACAGGAATGCCATCAAAACCTTCGTTAACCAAGGCCTCACCCTGCTTTTTAATCGATAAAACAGCGTAGTGTTTTTGATTGGGGTGGATCGGAGTAACCGTATCAATAATAAAACTGTTTTTATCACCGGTGAAATTCCATGCCGTTGTACTATTCCAATTCTTGTCATGCCCTTCTCTGTCACTTAGAGCATATTCAAATCCACGGTTTTGAATTAACTCGGCATACAAACCTCCGTCGGCAGCATAATTGATGTCCTCAAAAAATATTCCAATCAATAAATCGCTAATGGACTTACTTTTTTCCAAATCGATGGAAATTTCAGCATCCAGCGCTTTTAATGATTTGAATCGTTGTGAATCTTCACTCAGACTTTCATTTTTTTGTTGTTCATGGTACTGACTCCATTCATAATGTTTCATCAAACCATCAATTGTTTTCCATGATGTTTTTTGAATGATACCTGTTTGTTTTTCACCATCAATCATAACAACAACGCGGTCGTTTAAACGATCACTTTCGCTTCCTTCAACTGTCGTTGTATAGGTTTTAAAATCTGTAGTCGTAGTTTTATATACCTTTTGACTTCCATCATGATCGCTCAGCCAGCTAATCAGATAATTTCCTGAGCCAGTCTGAAAGGAAATTTCGGGCAAAAGAACATTGCCTTTGTCCATTACATAGGGATAGGCTTGTCTGCCCCAGGTAAATAAATCGCTGGTGGCTGCATGTGCAAACTGCCCGACTTCTTCATTTAAAGTCCAAATGCAGTGCCACTGTTCCTTCTGATCCAGAAATAGATAGGGTGTGATCAATCTTTTTTGACTTCCCCAACGCCCAAAATCACTAAAAAGGAATCTATATTCCGGACCAATGCCATGCCAGTTTTTTTTATCGGTACTCCAGGCGTAATGCATTCCGTTGCTGCCGTTATTTTTAACTGCAGCATAAGAAAACACATAAGCTGAATCGGGTTCGTTAGCGAACACGGTCTGAAATAACGATAAAACAATAAGGCTCAGCAATAAATAAAATCGTTTCATATGATTATAATTTTAAGTTTTTGCCATATGGAACTTACCATGCTTGGAATAATCATCTCCCTGTGTGTCAAAATCGATTTGGCATGGACGTTTCATATGATTATAATTTGTTTTCATTTGCCATATAGCCTGTCCCGAACTTGTTTCGGGAGAACTTACCATATAATCATCTCCCTGTGTGTAGAAAGCTTTATACATGGACGTTTCATAGTGTATTATATTTCTGTCTTAAAATTATTCTACTGTCTGAATTTGAACAATCCACAAGCATGAGCAGCTAATTCGCGGCCAAATGTATCCGAAGTCGTGCTGATTTCTTCTCCCGTCCACAAATTAATCACCTTACAGTTTGAATCTACACCAATTTCATTTAGCTCGACAGCAACTTCCACAGGCGAATCCGAGATATTGAAAAGGGCAAGATAAACATCACCGGTAACGGAATTTTTAGAAGTAATGGCAAGCTTTCCATCCTTTTGAAAAAGCTGATGTACATTAATTCCTACGCGGTGCATTTCCAACACTTCTTTATTGGTCAGCAAGGAAAGTGTAAACTCATCATTACTTGGAAGATCACCTCCAAACATTAAGGGTGATTTGAAAATTGAGAACAGAGTCATCAGCGTGTATTGTTCATCCTTGCTCAAACGGGTCATGCGGTCATTTCCACGTTCCCCGCGAATAGAGATGCGTCCCAATGGAATCATATCACAATCGGGCCAGGTGCCGGGTGCAATGTAAGGATACCATTTTTGGCAAATATCCATTAGATGAGTGATGTGTGGCCAGGTATCCCATACATCGTCGACCATTCTCCACATATTGGCATGATTTTGCACATGTTTCCCTGCTTCAATCGGTGTTTCGCCCGGTGAAGTGCTAAGGACAATAGGACGACCGCACTGGTCAATTGCATTGCGAATCAGCTCAATTTCCCCTTGATGATATGGGCGTGACAAGTCATCAATTTTAATGAAATCAACCCCCCACTCGGCATATAAATCAAAAATAGAATTGTAGTATTCCTGTGCACCTGGTTTATCTGCTGTAATTGTATAATTATCCTTCAACCATTCACATTGGAGTTCGGTTGAATAGATCTGATCGGCTGTAATACCGTCTGTTCCTTTAATTAGCAATTTATTTTCTACTGCCACTTTCGGTATACCTCGCATGATATGAATCCCAAATTTTAAGCCTTTATTGTGAATGTAGTTAGCTAGTTCTTTAAACCCTTTACCGTCTTTTGCTGAAGGAAACCGATTTACCGCAGGTTGGTAACGTCCGTATTCATCAATCACATAGTGTGGATCGGTTTGGTTGTATCCTCCTGCTTTGTCATTTTCGACAAACCAACGAATGTCCACCACAATGTATTCCCAACCATAATCTTTTAGTTTTTCTGCCATATAATTGGCATTGGCTTTCACTTCATGTTCTTCAACGGTTGGACCATAACAATCCCAACTGTTCCAACCCATAGGTGGAGTTTGTGCCCAGGATTTAAATTCGTCTTTATTGAAAGTTTTAATCGTCTTTTTAGATTGGCAGGAAGTAAAAAAAGCCAGTGTAAAAATGGATAAGAAAAAAATAGATGATCTCATTTCAGTTCTGAGTTTAGGTTTAGGTTCTATTAAATTGTAAGGTTCAAAATAAAAGTACAAAATACGTTTTCTACAATATCTGCACAACTTTAATTGGATGTTCTTCAGAATAAATAAAAGAGTAATCAAAAATATAAATGGGACTCTGAATATACCATACCTATAGTGTCCATTTAAGATCAATCTCCACTATCCGAAAAACAAAAAAAGTCACCTAATCAAAAATAGCTCCATGTAAACATATTAATATTCACAAATTCTATAAACGTGAAGAACACCTTTAAACAGATCACCAAATTCCTCTCTATCCCCATACCTCATTATTTCAACAGATAAATAATATATATGATGAAATAATGAAGTCGCCTGTTAATTTCCAAAAAGAGAGTTAGACTTTAAATCAAACCCCGAAAGAAAAAACCACAGAAAAATCCTCCTGCCATACAGGCTTGTTTGGAAAATTTCTGCGGTTTGTATTCATATTGAACAATGATCTAAAGTTTTTCTGACAGAGCTTTACCGATGTAAGTTACTGTTCTCACAGCAGTATTTTCACCCAAACCAGTTCCTGAAATTGAATTCACCAAAATCAAACGAAACTGACGTTCAGACAACATGCCTGAGAATTCTCCCTTTCGGTCTGAAATACTCAATGTTTGCTGTGCATCGTCCCATTTGAAAGAAATAGTTGAATAAGCTCCTTTTTCGTAATTGTAGTTGTCTCCTTCATCTTCATACAAAGTAAATTCGCCATCAGCACCGGGATAAATACGAATCTCCAGATCGTCCCACTTTTTCTCTGATGCATATTGCACTTCGGGTCCCCATGGTAAAATAGAACCGGCTTTCACATACAATGGGATCAGATCAATTGGTGCTTCTCGGTTTATTTCCTGACCGCCAGCCAATTTTTCGCCTGTCCAAAAATCAAACCATTCAGTCCCGGCAGGCAGATAAATCCGGCGACTATGGGTTTTACTAAAAGTACTGAAAACCTTATCATTATTTTTACCGGTATACATGGGTTTTATAACTGGTGCTACCAACAAAGACTGACCAAATACATATTCATCATTCAAATCAGCAAGCTTTTTATCATCGGGAAAAAGCAAGGGCAACGCATACATAAACGAACCTGAATTGCTGGTTACCTGCCAAGCTGTTGAATACAAATAAGGAAGCATGCGGTAACGCAGCTTAATCATCTTTTCAATGGCATCAAAAGCCCAATCTCCTCGTTTACCAAACTGATAAATTTCACGAGGAATATCTGTTCCATGCGAACGCATCATTGGAGTTAAGGCACCGAACTGAGCCCAACGAACATAAAGCTCTTGATATTCAGGATTTTTAGCACCACCGTCTTTATTGTATCTGCCGGCAAAGAAACCTCCAATGTCTGCATTCCAATAGGGTATACCACTCAATGAGAAGTTTACGGCAGCCGGAATTTGTTTTCCCAGATTTTCCCAACTCGAACCGGTATCTCCCGACCATGAATTGGCACCATTTCGTTGCTGTCCGGCAAATGATGAACGGGTTAAAATATACACCCGCTTTTCAGAGGTCATTTCCCGTTGATGATCGTAAATTCCTTTGGTATGTTCCAGAGAGAAAGCATTAGACACCGATTGGTATGACCCAAGAAAAGTAGGTTCTACAAAATCGCTCTCTTTCACATTAATATGGTCAGGTTCTGTAGAATCAAGCCACCAGGCATCAGTTCCAATCGAGAATACACCCTTGTTCAAATAATCCCAATAAATATCGCGGGCTTCCGGGTTGTAAACGTCATAAGGTTTAGTACCTCCATTGGGTGGCCAAGTATCAAAATTTATGAGCATGCCTTTCGACTCAAATTCTTTGTATTGCTTGGTTAACGGACCAAATCCAGGCCATGCAACCACCATAAGGTGTCCGTTCATTCCATGAACCTGATCTGCCATGACTTTCGGGTTAGGATATTCAATTGGTTTCCAAGTCATGGCATTCCACATACTGTCTTTGCCCCAGTATTGCCAATCCTGAATCATTCCGTCAATCGGAACCTGCAATTTTCTGTATTCTTTCAATACATTTACCAGCTCGTCCTGATTTTTATAGCGTTCTTTGGATTGCCAATATCCAAATGTCCATAATGGCATCATAGGCGCCTGACCTGTTAAGTCTCGCATTTGTGCCACTGCCTTTGTTCCTATCCCTGAATACATGAAATAATAATCGGCACAATCACCAATTGCCTCAAACGAAGTTTCTTCATCATTATCTACAAAAGTATTTGCTGCGTAGTTATCCCAATAAAGAGCATAACCTTTTGAAGAATAGAAGTAAGGGATCGTAATATTCAGATTTGAGTTCTTCATTTCGAGGGTTTGGCCTCTTTGCATCAGCTTGCCATTTTGAATCTGCCCAAGTCCGTAAAGTGCTTCATCATTTTCCAATGCAAAGGCTTGTTTTACTGTAAAACTGGCTTTGCCGGCATCATCAAACGGAGTAAATATGGAGCCAGCCTCTTTTTCTGCCAGCAATTCATTTCCGTTCAGGTCAGCAAATTCAATCTTACCGCTTACAAGATCGAGGGTCAGCTGAAGTGCGCTGCTTTTTACAGTAATCAACTGACCTTTTTTATTTATTTCCAGTAGTTGTGCTTCCGGCGATTTAATTACTGAAAGAGATTTTTTCTCGAAATTGAAGCCTTGCTTCGATTTGATAATCCTAACAATTTCAGGTGAGAAAAACTGTACTTCAATTTCGGTTGAATCAACTGTAGCTTTCAGACCAAACTGAGTTTTCTCATATTCGTCAGGAGCGCAAGAAGCCATCCATATTGACAAGTAAATAAAAGACAGGTAAATAATTTTTCGCATAATTTGTTTCTTTGAGTTACTATTGGGTTTTTGGTTGCAGCAGCTTGTTGGACAAACGAATTAAAACAGATCGCCGGAAACTATATTTAACAGCTCCCTCTAAAAACACTGCAAGTATTGCTTTGTGCCAGTCTTATACTATCTGCCGGTGGTATATAATATGTGTTCTGAAATGTTGGTCCGCATAAAGACAAAGTTAATGGTGAATTTTTCTCACAGAAACAACATTTCCATTCCAAATGTTAACCATACAACCAGTCCATTAGTTTTCATATTTGATTAATTTACACTTTCAAAAGTGTAAATTACTTTTTAAATATACGAATTCCGAAAATAAATAAAAAATAGAAAAATAAAGGAACGTGCCACACAGGCAGGTCAAATTATTGCTCATAATTCGCAGATAAGTATTATACGCCATACGATAATCCATACTGCCTTACCGTTTAATTTGTAAATTTATTTTCCGAAAATGTTTATTTTTATTTTGCAAGTTTTAAGCGAACCAATTTATATGTTTCTCTCACCAACCCGTGCTTTTAATTGAAATATTTTTGCATTTTATTTGACAAGTAAAAGTATTGTTCACTATTAAAAATCAATGCTTATTAATTTCAATTCAGATCCATTTGCAAATCTTGTCAGTGGTTTATTTTGTGGATCAATAAGAACCAAAAAACGTAAGGATTAGTTCAAAAACAAAAGCCAAGATCTTAAAAAAGACCTTGGCTTTGCCTTATTAATTGATATTTTTAATACCCAGGATTATTAGGGAGTAAATTTTCATTAATATCAATGTCTCCTTGAGGTACTGGCCACAACCACCCCTTGCTTGCATTAAAGTTTATAGTAGTTATCTTAATCTGTTCGAACACCCATTTAGTTGGGTCTGCAGGGTCAGATAATTTCGATTTGTCATAACCATACACATCATGCACTAAGGATTCATCTTTCCAACGCAACATATCTGCATACCGTGTTCCCTCCATGCAAAATTCGACTCTTCTTTCATGTCTTACTATTTCACGAAGTTGAGTTTGGTTAAGCCCGGTTCCTTCAACAGATTCAATAGCAGGCATTCCCACTCTTGCACGAACAGCATCAATCAGGTCATAAATTTCCTGATCCGTACTACCAGATTCGATTAGCGCTTCAGCACGCATCAGGCAGATATCTGCATATCGCATCAAGATCGTATTCAGGGTACTGGTGTTGACGTCGGCAACTCCATACTCCGCATATTTACGTGGTTTGGCGCCACAAGGGTATTCAGCATAACTGGCAGGAATAAAAGTAGCATCTCCATATGTTGAACCCGGCAGAACTACAGTACTAGCAAGTCTTGGATCTCTGTTTGTATAAGGATCCTGATCATCATAACCAGATGTTGCATCTGTTATCGGCAACCCATTGGTCATGTAATATGAATTAATCATATCGGCTGTAATGTTCGACGTTTGCCAGGTACCCAGAACAAATGGCTCTGCCGGCCATGGTTGGGGTTGATTTGTTGTGTATTGAATATCAAAAATAACTTCACTATTATTCTCCTTGGCTTCCGTGAAAAGACCAGAGTAGTCTGAGAAAAAATCATAAACCTCAAGATCCATAACATCCTTAGCGGCCTGAGCGGCTGCATCCCATTGTTCATTATAAAGTAAGATTTTTGCTTTATAGGCCAATGCTACACCTTTAGTCGCACGTCCTACCTCAGAATAAGATTTTGGTAATACAGCGATAGCATCAGTAAAATCAGAAAGAATTTGAGTAAGAACTTCACTTTTAGCATTTCGTGACACGTAGGCTTCATCAAGTGTCAGCACTTCGGTTATAAGTGGCACATCTCCAAAAAAAGTAATTAAATCAGAATAGGCATAAGCTCGTAAAAATTTTGCTTCCGCCACCATCTGAGTCCGCACTTCGTCGCTTACCGGAGCTGTACTAATGTCTTTCATAAATTGATTTGCCCTTGTAAGGATTTTATAATCTTGTTGCCATTTTGCATTCGGAGCCCAGCTGTTTGAATTGGTACTCCATGAGCCAATTTCATTTGAACCCTGCCATGCTGCCTGGCAATAACCGTTATCCGACATAAATTCAAACTGATAAAAATGAGTCGGTGTGGCATTTGGCTGAATGGCATTGTAAATACCCATTAGTGCCATTTTAGCCTGGGTTTCGTTTTTATAGAATGTGGTAGGGGACAACCTATCAAGAGGCGTTTTATCAAGAAAATCATCTGAACAACCAAACAAAACTGATAAAAGAAAAAATATAGTAATGATTTTATTTGCATTTTTCATCGTTAGGATCTTTTAAAAGTTAACATTTATACCCATAGTCATCACACGAACCTGAGGAAAAGCCTCAGCTCTGGTTTGATCAACTTTTTGCTCAGGATCAAAACCTTTAAAATTCGTGATGGTAAAAGCATTTTGGATACTTCCATAAATTCGTACGGAACCTAATCCAATTCGGGAAACAATTTCAGGATTAAGGGTATAGCCCAATTCAATATTCTTCAAACGGAGGTAGGATGCATCTTCCACATAGAAAGACGAATGAACATTCGTACGATATTCGTCTAAAGTTACCCGTGGCATAGTATTGGATGGATTTTCAGGTGTCCATCTGTCTTTCCACCATGAACCTAGATTGGCAACACCGCTAAATGGCGTAGCAATTTCATAATAAAAATAGCCATCAATGCCTTGTACACCTTGAAAGAATGCACTAAAATCAAATTGTTTCCATTCCAAATTTAGGTTCAACGAATAAGTAAGATCCGGGAACTGTTTACCAATTATCGTTCTGTCGTTATTCTGATCTACAACGCCATCGCCGTTAAGGTCTTTAAACTTAATGTCTCCCGGCTGTGCAACATAGTTTGAAACAGAAACAACACCTGGCTTTAAAGTATACGTACTTCCATCATAGTCAAAATCAGATAACTGATAAATTCCATCCATCTTGTAGCCGTATAATGAATTAATGGCGTCCCCCACTTTTTGAGCCTTGGGAGAAGTAAGTTTCTCCGGATCCATTTTTGTAATTTTATTTACAACGTGAGATGCGTTAAACGTAGTACGGAACTTAAGACCATTTGAAAACGTTTTTCGGTAGGTTAAAGAAGCTTCAATTCCCTTATTCTGAACTTCACCGGCATTTACGAAAGGTGGATTCAATTGCATAGTCCATGGAATTTGTCGATCTAAAAGTAAACCTTTTGTTTTTTTGTCAAAATAATCAACGGTCAGTTCCATGCCGTTTCTCAATGTCATATCTATACCAAAATTCAATTGTTCTGATGTTTCCCATGATAAATCTTTATTGATCATATCTTCTAAAGCCACACCTGAATATAGGGCACCTCCAAGCGAATAATCTTTACCTGACTGCAAGATATCACTCCCGTTATAATAGTTTGGTATTTTCTCATTTCCAAGCTGTCCCCAAGAGGCACGTAGCTTCAAGAAATTAAGCCAATCAGCATCTTGCATAAAATCTTCTTTCGAAATAATCCAACCGCCTGAAAAAGATGGAAACGTTCCCCACTGATTTCCTGAAGCAAATCGCGAAGATCCATCTCTTCTAATGTTCGCTTCAAACAAGTACTTGTTATCAAATACATAATTTATACGCCCGAAGTAGGATCGCAAGCCAAGGTCGTAACTTCCGGCATTATTTTTCTGAGTAGCAGCATCACCAAGATTGAGTACTCGCTGGTCATTGTTAACAAAGTTTTTTCGATAGCCACTTTGCCAATCGTAAGTAAACTCTTCTTCAGAATAACCGGCTAACAATTTTAACTCATGTTTTCCAAATGTTTTGTTGTATTTCAATAAAGAAGTCAACATTGTCTGAACATCTGTATTATTACGAACATCCAAATCTGATGATTCTGTTTTTGAACTTCCGTCCTTATTTGCTAATACAACATTCGCATTAAAACGGTTCCCGTTTGATGTAACAACATTATATCCATATGTTACCTGCGCACTTAAATCTTTAGCAATTTTATATTCAGCTTCAACCTGCCCACTAAAATTATAGCGTTTCGTTTCTGCTGTACTACCAGTTTTAATTTCGGCATAAGGATTTAATTCCCCGTTTACGCTCATATATTCTCCATCAGCATTTCTAAGGGGATATACCGGAGCTAGTGTTGCATACCATGTAGCATTCCAAACACTGGTAGGCTCACCTTTAACACCAAGGTTACCAGCCAATTTAGTCGACAGCCTTAATTTTTTATCTTTTAAGAAAAAAGCATCTATGTTCGAACGAAAATCGGTCTTTTTGTAGCTGGTTGCTACCATAATACCATCTTGATTTAAATGCCCAAGCATAAACGCGTACTGCACATTTTCATTACCACCTGACATATTTACACGATGATTCTGTGTATTTGCCTGACCATAGTACACTTTAAAATAATCAATATCAGGATACATTGGGTCATTGTGTGCTGCATACTTTTGAATATCTTCATCGGTGTAATTTGGAACACTTCCTGAATTTGCCGATGCCTCGTTACGAAGTGTGGCATATTCTACCGAATTTAAAACACTTGGCAAACGGGTTGCTTTCTGTACGCCAAAATAGCCGTTATAGCTCACTTTCATCTTGCCGGCAGTTCCTTTTTTTGTGCTAATCAAAATAACTCCATTGGCAGCCCTGTTTCCATAAATGGAAGAAGATGCTGCATCTTTTAATACTGATATTGATTCAATGTCAGTTGCATTAACATCAGACATATTGCCAGGAAATCCATCAATCAGTACCAATGGTGAATTATCAGTCCATGTTCCAACACCTCTAATGGAAATAACCGCATCATCATCTCCTGGTTTTCCTGAACTTTGCAAAGCATATACTCCAGAAACAGTACCTTGCAAAGCCAAACTGGCATTGGTCAAAGGTCTGCTTTCCATATCCCCCATCTGAACACTTCCTACGGCTCCAGTCAAATTTGCTTTCTTCTGTGTGCCATAACCAACAGCTATCACTTCATTCAACCCAATTGTTTCTTCTGTTAATGTTACGTTAACGTTTGCTCTTCCATCAAAAAGAATCTCCTGAGACCTCATTCCAATAAAAGAATAAACAAGAACCCCATCACCTGGAACATTCAAAAGAGTATAATTTCCATCGATATCGCTTATTGTTCCATTTGTGGTTCCTTTTACCATTATTGTTGCACCTGGCAGAGGAATTCCATTGGGATCAGTAATTTTTCCGGAAACTGATTTTTGCTGCAAGTTGTTTTTTTCTTTTCCCTCACTGTTCACCAGTAAGATATGGCGATCGAGAATCGAATAAGAAACATCAGTATCTTCAAATAGTTTATCCAATACCTGATCAATCTTGATTTCTTCGACCTTGATGTCTACCTTACGGCTAACATCAATCAAATCATTATTGTACATGAAAAAGTACTCCGAGTTACTTTCTATTTGATCAATAACTTCTTCCACACTTACATTCGTCATGTCTAATGATATTTTAGTCAATTGAGCGTAAGATTTAATCGCGAACGTTTGCGATACAGAAACTAATAAGATAAAAATGGTAAAACGCATAATCTTAAGCATTTTTAACAAGCTGGTGTCTTCCAGCAGCCTGTAGGTTTTGTTTTTTTTCATAAATTTGTAATTAACGGATTTACTACTTCTTAAAGTTAAATTCTAATTAATCGACAGGGCAGGTAGTGCAAATACCTCCCTGTTTTTTTTCATAACATTGTCATAGGCATTTTTTTTGGGTTTTATATTTTAGTTTAACCACATTTCTATTTTCTTTTTTAGGAAAGTGCTGTCTGGTTGTTGTAGTCTTTTGTGTATTTTATACTGTATGGGAGCCACAGTTGATAACATTTTGCAAATATCTTCGAGATTTTCATCTTGAAATGAAGCCCTGAATATTGAGGCTTTCAACGCATCACCATGAAGAATTATTTCCACATTATATCTTCGCTCCAGTCTTTTTGCTATTTCTGCCATAGTAGCATTCTTAAATATCAGCAATCCTTCTTTCCAACTTGTGTAGCTTTTTGCGTCAATACATGATTTAACAAGCTTTTTTGTTGATTTGTTATAGATGAGTTGCTGGTTAGGGTCAAGTTCCCCTTTCACACTTTCATCTTTACCAAGAACAATTACTTTTCCTCTTTCCAAGATAACCCCGGTAGTTATATCATCATCATATGCATTCACATTAAATTGAGTTCCCAATACCTTAACATCAAGATATGGTGTTAGTACCCTAAATCCATCCGAATTGATATGTACAACATCAAACCAAGCTTCACCGGACATTTCAACTTTCCGATTCTGTGCAAAATTGACTGGATATTTAATGGTGGATCCGCTATTCAACCATCCTTGAGTTCCATCCGGCAACTGAAATTTCACTCTGGATCCAATTGGCGAATGAATTTCAGCCCAGGATTCAACCTTTTTAGGAGAATTAATTGAAAAGTAAGATAAAACACCGACAGTAATTAAAGCAGGAATCAATAAAACAACAGCAATTTTTGAGAATACATTGTAAAACGATTGAAAGACAGTTTCTTTTATTTTGCCGGTACTATTTATATGATCATGCAAGCGGTTCAAAATTCCAGCCAGGCGTTCCTTGTTATCCTCAGTCGGTTTAGTTTCATTCCACTCCACCTCCATTTGCTTCTTTAATTCTTCATTACTCTCTTCATTTTTGAAATAAGAGGATATGGATAAATAGTCATTGAATGAATATTTACCCGATAAAAAGCGATTTAATTTTTCCCTATTTGTTTGCATGATATCTATAATGTCCATTTAAGCGAAATATCCACTATCGGAAAAGGTGAAAAAAAAGATAAAAAAAATCAAAAAGACACATACAACACTAAATATCAGTGCATTATGTTTTTATTAAATTGAAACAAAAAAAGCAAAAAAAAGTGCTCCAGCCAATTTTCTTTTTGAAAGTTCTTTTAGAATTTGCTTCTGGGCGGAAGCAAGCTGATTTTCTACGGTATTAGGAGAGATTTCAAGTTCTTCGGCAATTTGTTTAATTGAAAGTCCGTAATACTTTCTTTTGATAAAAATTTCTTTACGCCTTTTCGGTAAAGCATCAATAATTAGCTCTACTTTTTCAAGAAGAAATTTATAATCTATGGTTTTATCCAAATTGTTTTCCTCTTTAAGCAGAGAATAAATCAAATCATCTTTAAAAGCATTATCCTTAGATTTTTTGATGAAGTATTTCTTAATAATATTATAGGCTATTGTGAAAATATAAGCATTAAAAGAATGTTCTGGTTTTAAACCATCTCTTTTATCCCAGATATACAGAAACACTTCCTGTACAACCTCTTCGGCTTCTTCACTTGACTTTAAATATTTAACAGAGAATTTGAATAAACGTGAAGAATACTTTTTAAATAAATCATCAAATGCATTTACATCTCCACTCTTCAATTTTTTCACAGAATGATAATCTATATGTTGAATTGACGAGCTCATGGTTTGCTGATTAATTTTCAATATACCGATTTAAAGATAAAACAAAATCATACAAAACAAGGAAATGTCAACTAAAAAAGAATCATTTTTATTTTTTTAAAAGTATTCTAGCAACTTAATAAAGAATATTGCTCATTTAACTTCTTCCATATTTATGGAATACTTAGATTATGGTTTAAATGTCTTTTGTTTATCAAATATCATCCTTTCAGTCATTGAAATATTTTGTTGTAATACTCCGATTCAAATAGTTTAGAATTGACACTATTCAGGAAAACAAAAATCAAGTTATATTTATCCGGAAGAAACCTGAAGAATATATTTACTATTTCATCACCTGCTTTCCTCAGGAATTACAGATATCTCTCCGACACTTGCCATGGTAGAACTATCAAACACTTCCTTTACAATCAATTTAATATATCTTGCATTTACTTCTTTTGGAAATATGATTCTCCGGACCTTACTTGACCCATCAAAACACTCATCCTTCAGCACCTTTTCCCAAGATTTACCATCGAGACTAGTTTCAAAAAATCTAAATCATCTCAAAAACTACAACATAGACATATTTACAATTAATATGGATTCCTCCATTTCTGCCATGTATATTAGCAATATATCAAAAAAACAATCAAGCTCTCCTCACGAATAGAAAACAAAAAAAGCGCTTAATTCATAAAGAATAAGCGCTTTTGGTGTGGTTTAACAGTAGTAATGTGCCCAGGAAAAGACTCGAACTTTCACGACCATACGGCCACCAGCCCCTCAAGCTGACGCGTCTACCAATTCCGCCACCTGGGCAAGGGTCAGCAAAATTAACAAAAAAGATACAAACGCAAAGCAAAATCAAACATTCATAAAATTTCTAAATAAAATTGATCTGCCATTATTCATTGTTCTTTGGAGATGCAATTCATTTTCTATCTTTGCAGGATATTATTACAGAACACATGGCAGAAAATAAAAAGGATTACTCCTACTTAGATAAGTTGGCAATTCAACCTGAAAAATGGAATGAATTAGACAAAAATGAATTTCAAGTGATGACATTCAGAACCTGTTTTTTATATGGCGAAAGCCAAAATAAAAAGATGATCCCGGTTCTGTTCCAAATGTACGATCACCTTCAGTCGAATACCAGCAGTATTGAAAGAATTAAAATGCTAACTGCTTTAAGTGCTTCCATCCGAAAAAATAAACCAAAAGCAATTATGGCTTTGTTTCCTTTTATTCAAGTTGAAGAAGAAGGAAATGTAATACGAACAGCTAGTCAATTTTTCGTGAACCTATCTGTTATATCCAACAAAGAATATAGCTCCGGAGCCAAGATCTTAATAGAATTAGTAAAAGATGCTCCTTTAGATCGCAACTCAGCCTATATACTTCTTGGCCTTCTGGATATCAACAATGATAAAATTGATAAATTAATTTCTCTCCTTAAATCAGTAATTGGAAACGAGGTTAAAAGCATTTTACACAACAATGGCGTTAGCTTGTAGATGTTTTAAATTCTACCAATAACAACAGCTGCAATCTAAATATGTATCTTTTTGCATCTTTTAACAATTAAGATACATCGCACAAGACATATTTTTCATAGATTTGATTTATTAAAAATAAATACTGAAATTAAAGTATCTATTACCTACAATAAATAATTATTTTTATGAAGATTTTTTTTAAAACATCACTACTGTTTATTTGCTTAACATTTTTCTATGGTGCATCCGTAATGGCACAAAACAATTTGGAAGAAGCCTTACAAAAAGCAAAAATTGAAAATAAAACCATATTCCTTAACTTCTCTGGTTCGGATTGGTGCAGATCCTGTATTCTGCTAAAAAAAACAATTTTAAATACAGATGAATTCAAAAAATTTGCAGAAAAAAATTTAATCATTCTAGATGTAGACTTCCCTCGATTGAAGAAAAATAAATTATCGAAAGAGCAAACTGCTGTTAATGAATCTTTAGCAGCCAACTACAATTCAAAAGGGCAATTCCCAACCGTCATTCTTATGAATTCGGATGCTAAAATTATCGGGAAAACCGGATACAAAAATGTATCACCAGAAGAATACATTGATCACATCCAATCTCTTATTGCACAGTAAAGTATGAAACAATTTGGCATTTTACTGCTTCTGCTGACAGGAGTCTTGCTTTCAGCTTCAGCACAAAATAATAAATCGTATACCGAAGTATTGTTACTGATGGGATCGCGTTTTGAAATGACAGCTGTAACAAGTGATGAAAATCAAGCCAGACTGGCCATAAAAACAGGTATTGATGAAATTAAACGAATTGAGCTCTTAATCTCATCATGGGATGCAAATTCGCAAACAAGTAAAATAATTGCTAATGCCGGAATCGAACCTGTTGTGGTAGATCAGGAGCTTTTTAATTTGATTCGTCGGTCGATTAAAATTTCTAATCTTACCCACGGTGCTTTTGATATTAGCTACGCCTCAATGGATAAAATATGGAAATTTGACGGCAGTATGAAAAGCATGCCCGATTCACTATCCGTTGCAGCTTCAGTCTCAAAAATAAATTACAAAAACATTATTCTTGATGAAGAAAAACACAGCGTATTCCTAAAAAAAGCCGGAATGAAAATAGGCTTTGGAGCCATAGGTAAAGGATATGCTGCAAATAAGGCTCTTGAATTGATGGCGAAAATGAATTTGGATGGCGCACTTGTAAATGCATCAGGAGATTTAATCAGCTGGGGAAAAGACGAAGGTGGTAAAGATTGGAAAATTGGCATTACAAATCCAAAAAACAAAAACCAGATTTATTCCTGGTTGACAATTGGAGAAACGGCCGTTGTAACATCAGGAAACTATGAAAAGTTTGTTGAATTCAATGGTATAAAATACAGTCATATTATCGATCCGAGAACAGGTTATCCTGTAAAAGGCTTAAGCAGTGTTACGGTAATTTGTCCCAATGCAGAACTGGCTGATGCCCTGGCAACTTCTGTTTTTGTTTTAGGAAAGGACAATGGACTCGAATTAATCAATCGGCTAAATGGTATTGAGTGCATTTTAGTGACTGATGATCAAAAGCTGATTACTTCAAACAATCTAAAACTGGAATATCAGAACGACAACAAAAAAAATAATTATCAAATACAAATTGGAGAAACCAATGAAAAACAAAAGGAAAATTAACTTAGTCATCATGGGTTTATTTGCGATGATTGCAATGAACAGCTGTGTTTCAGTAGCAGCTTATCAAAAAACCTATTTAAATGATGAAGAAATGGCACTTCAGGCCAAAAAACTTGAAGTTTACGAATCAAACTTCCAGGCTTACCGCGAAGGTGCGGCAGGAGCCAATGGAGGAAAATCAGGAGGAGGATGCGGATGCAACTAAAAATTATTTTATCCCTAACATTGCTATTATCAGTAGTATTTGCAGTAAATGCCCAAACAGATAAAAACAGCATCGACGACAAACAAGAAGACAGTCGTAAAAAAGTAAAATCATCGGAAGATTACAAAGAAACCGAAGTGGATTTCCTGCTTAACTACTATGAGCAGGACGGCGATCATTCTCCTGTTACCGGCGGACAAGGCACTGAAGAACTAACCAATGTTGCTCCAAGCTTTGTGGTTCACATTCCTGTTGATTCCTTATCAAGCCTGGATTTAAATTTTGGTATTGATATCTATTCATCTGCTTCAACAGATAATATCGATTACCTTCAAACACACAAAACATCTGCTTCAAGCAAAGATGCAAGAGCTCATATTAATGCATCTTATTCTCACACTTTAGCTAATTCGGGCAATGCTTACAGCGTTCTAGCCGGATTCTCGCAGGAGTTTGATGTTAGCTCATATCATGCAGGTGGTTCATACACCATCAATTCTAAAGATCAGAACAGATCTCTTACCATTGATGGATTGTATATGAGCGATAAATGGAAATTACTTTACCCTGTTGAAACAAGAGGAACTTCAAAGGCGAATCTTAAAGATGATGTCCGCAATACTCTTAAATTTGGTTTATCATACTCGCAAGTGATTAATAAGCGCTCACAGGCCTTATTTTCAATGGAAATAGTTTCACAAAGCGGACTGTTATCAACTCCTTTTCACCGGGTATTTTTTGATGATACGCCCAATTATCCCAATACTCTGGCAGAACTAACTCAATACAGCAATGTTGAGAAATTAGATGATAGCAGAATAAAAATTCCAATCTCGGTAAGATGGAACTACTATTTAAGCGATTTTATCCGATTGAAAACCTTCTATCGATACTATTCTGATTCATGGGGAATTTCTGCTCACACGGCAAGCATAGAACTTCCAATGACGGTAAGTCCATCGTTTATTGTTTCGCCGTTTTTTAGATACCACAATCAAACTGCTGCCGATGATTTCTATAAGTTCGGACAAGCCAGCGCATCAAACACTCCAGAATTTTATACTTCGGATTACGATTTATCGGATTTTAACAGCTATAAAGTTGGTGTTGGCTTTCAATATTCGCCGGTTATGGGAATTTGCAATTTTAAATCTCCTCTACGGAAAAATAAAACAGGTCAATTAAAAAGAATTGGATTACGAACCGCCTACTATGACCGAAGTGATGGTTTAAATGCCTGGTTAGTTAGTTTGGATTTTGGATTCACATTCTAACAACTGATATATTATCTAATAGTGAATGGACTGCTTTTATGGTAGTCCATTTTTTTTGATTCAAAAATACCATCCAAATTATAAGACACAAAAAAACTGTTCCATATTATTGATGAAACAGTTTTAACTGAGCGAGAAACGAGACTCGAACTCGCGACCCCAACCTTGGCAAGGTTGTGCTCTACCAACTGAGCTATTCTCGCATTTCCCTTTTAACAAAACCCTGATTACTGAACAAAAGGATAAACTTCAATAATCATCGAGCGAGAAACGAGACTCGAACTCGCGACCCCAACCTTGGCAAGGTTGTGCTCTACCAACTGAGCTATTCTCGCATATTGATAAGAACCTTTATTCTTAACATCAGCGTTGCAAATATAGATATTCCAATGCTTTTGACAAGAGGTTTTCAAAAAAAATGTCGAAAAAAAAATACAAACACAGCTAAAAATCTGACTATTTGAGCAAAAGAAAAGAGGAAATCATCAAAAACAATTTCCTCTCTCCAATTCATTCGCCGCTTTACTGACTATAAATTAACTTTTAAAAACTTATTGAATCGATTATACAAATGCAATCTTGTTTTCCCACCATATATGCTATGATTCCTATTGGTATACACCTGCATTTCAAATTGTTTATCTGCCTGCACCAAACGTTCAGTTAACTCATAAGTATTCTGAATATGAACATTATCATCTGCCGTTCCGTGGCAAAGCAAGAGTGATCCTTTCAATTTATCAACATGATTAATTGGTGAATTATCATCGTATCCTTTGGCATTTTCCTGAGGTGTTCTCATAAATCTCTCGGTATATACCGAATCGTAATACCTCCAGTTCGTTACCGGCGCAACGGCAATTGCAGCAGCAAATACTTCACTTCCCTTCTCTAAACAAAGAGTAGACATAAAGCCACCATAACTCCATCCCCAAATAGCAATTCTATTTTCATCTATAAAACTTTCCTTAGCCAAACTGCGGGCTGCAGATATCTGATCATCTGATTCCAACCTTCCCAATTGCATATAGGTGCATTTTCTAAATAATTGTCCTCGGGCACCAGTACCTCTAGGGTCAACACAAACAACAACATATCCTTCCTGAGCTAAATACTGGTACCAATCAAAGCTCCATGAATTAAGAACACTTTGCGAGTTCGGCCCACTGTATTGTGTCATTACTACAGGATATTTTTTCGATGGATCAAAATTAAACGGCTTTATCATCCATGCATTCAGCATTGTCATTCCATCAGCTGCCGGAAGCATTGTGAATTCTTTTGGCGAATATTGATATTCCTTTAATTTGGCAACCAACTCATCGTTGCTTTCCAATACCCGAATCATTTTACTTTTACTATTAAATAAACTAACAGTATTTGGCTGAGTAACACTTGAAAAATAATTGATATAATATTTAAATCCGTTACTAAATACGGTATTATTAGTTCCTTTCTCAGGAGTTAGTAATTTCTTTGCTGTTCCATTTAATTTTACGGAATAAACATTTCTATCCATTGGCGATACTTCGGCAGATTGATAGTAGCAAACCTGATTTTTTTCATCAAAGCCCAAAAAATCGGTTACATCCCAATCTCCGTTTGTAATTTGCTGTACCGATTTACCCGTCGCCATATCATACAAATACAAATGATTGAAGCCATCCTTCTCGTCCAAATAAATAAAATGCTTTCCATCATTCAAATAGGTTAAATGATCAAAATTTCCTTCCTCTATATAATACTTATTCTCTTGTGTATACATTACATTCGAACTACCGGTTCTAGCATTAGCAAGCAACAGTTCCAATTTATTCTGATGACGATTCAATCTGTAAATACTTAGCATTTTAGGATCCTGAGTCCATTTAATGCGGGGAATGTACTGATCCTTCTCCTCACCCACATCCATTCTTTTCGTAATTCGGTCTTCAATATTATAAACAAACACCTCAACCGTTGAATTCTTCTCTCCTGCTTTTGGGTATTTATAAGTATAATTTTCCGGATACAAAGCATTCTCTTTTATCTGTGGATATAAACCTTCGAATTTGTTCATATTGAACATCTTCACATCGCCTTCATTAAATTTCATATAAGCAAGAAACTCACTGTCCGGAGACCAGGCGAATGCTCTGTTAAATTCAAATTCCTCTTCATAAACCCAGTCAGGTGTTCCGTTTTGTATCTTATTCCATTCCCCATCCTTTGTGATTCTAATTTCAGAACCAAATAAAACATTATGAATAAACAGATTATTATTACGAACAAAAGCAATCCGATTGCCATTCGGCGAAAAAGTAGCCAAACGCTGCTTTCCATTCTTCGACAAAGGAACCAACTCTCTGTTTTTAAAAGAGAACACAAAATAATCAGCAGTAAAAGAACGTCGGTATATGCGCTCCGGATTTGTCATTAACAGAATACGGCTTTCATCAGCACTAAACTCATATTCATTAATGCTTTTTATTTCCACATCTTTTATTTGATTCAAATTCAACAAGGTATCTACAACCTCGCCCGTGGCATAACTGTATTTCACAATTTTAGTACCACCTTCTTCTAATGTTGTGTAATGAATACCATCTTTCATCGATAGTAATCCTTGAACAGATTTCTGACTAAAAGTGCCGTTAAGCATCAAATCCTCCATGCTTATCTTCTGATTTTCAGTCTGTGAAAAAGACAAAAAACCAAAGCACATAAGGATGCAGAAAGTAAATATCTGTCGACTTATCTTCATAATTTTAAATTTTAGTATCGGTTGTTTATTAATCTCTCAAAGATTCCACTTTTTTACAGAAAAGAAAAATTACTACTTGATAATTATTCGTTACCACGCATCATTTGTTAGATTTCACTAATTGTCATTCATCCTTATCGGATAAAAAAACAACTCCGCTTCCAACTGTTAAGAATAAAACCGTAAAAATTTTCAGACATGATTCTTACAATACACAAATATTGGCAAGTAAATTCAGCTGAAAATTAGGGAGAAAGTTATATCTTTGTGGATTGAATAAAAAAAACGAATTTTTAAAATTATATAATGATCAAAATTACATTTCCGGATAATTCTGTAAAAGAGTTTGAAGCAGGGATTTCTGGCCTTGGTATTGCCAGAAGTCTAAGTAACAGCCTTGCCAAAGAAGTTTTATCTATAACTGTAAATAATGAAATTTGGGATATCTCTCGTCCAATAAACGAAGACTCAAACATTAAATTACATACTTGGGATGATGCTGAAGGTAAGTATGCGTTTTGGCATAGCTCAGCTCACCTTATGGCAGAAGCGTTGGAAGCATTATATCCTGGAGTGAAATTTGGTATTGGTCCGGCTATCGAAATGGGCTTTTATTACGATGTCGATTTAGGAAACGGAATGGTTCTTTCCGATAAAGATCTTCCTAAAATTGAACAAAAAATGCTCGAACTTGCTCGAAACAAGAGTGAATATCAGCGTACAGATGTTACCAAGGAAGAAGCTATTTCGTTTTTTAAAGAAAAAAACGAAGAATACAAACTGGAATTAATCAATGACCTGGAAGACGGCACCATAAGTTTCTATAAACAAGGAAATTTTACTGACTTGTGCAGAGGACCACACTTGCCTAACACCAGCTATATTAAGGCCATCAAATTAAACTCTATTGCCGGAGCTTACTGGAGAGGTGATGAAAAACGCCCGCAGCTTACACGTGTTTACGGAATTACTTTTCCTAAAAAGAAATTCCTTGATGAATACGTGATAATGATGGAAGAAGCCAAAAAACGTGACCACAGAAAACTTGGGAAAGAAATGGAATTATTCACTTTCTCTCAAAATGTGGGTCAGGGAATGCCATTGTGGTTACCAAAAGGTGCACAGTTACGGGAAAGTTTAGAAACTTTCTTGAAACGCGTGCAGAAAAAATTTGGATACGAGCAGGTTATTACTCCTCATATTGGAAACATAAACTTGTATAAAACGTCAGGTCATTACGAAAAATACGGTGAAGATTCATTTCAGGCAATTCAAACTCCTCAGGAAGGAGAAGAATATTTGCTAAAACCAATGAACTGCCCGCATCATTGCGAAATTTACAAGTTCAAACCACGTTCATACAAGGATCTGCCTGTTAGATATGCTGAATTTGGTACTGTATATCGCTACGAACAAAGTGGAGAATTGCACGGCTTGACCCGTGTTAGAAGTTTCACACAAGATGATGCTCACTTGTTCTGTACACCAGATCAATTGAAAGATGAATTCAAGAAGGTTATCGATATCATTTTCATTATCTTTAAAGCACTAAACTTTACAGACTACACTGCTCAGATATCTTTACGCGATAAAGTAAACCGTGAAAAGTATATTGGTAGTGACGAGAATTGGGATAAAGCAGAACAGGCTATTATCGAAGCTGCTGAAGAAAAAGGCTTAAATACAGTTGTTGAATATGGCGAAGCTGCTTTTTATGGTCCGAAACTCGATTTCATGATTAAAGATGCAATCGGCCGTAAATGGCAGTTGGGAACCATACAGGTTGATTACAACTTACCGGAACGTTTCGAGTTAGAATATGTTGGCAGCGATAATCAGAAACATCGCCCGATCATGATTCACAGAGCTCCATTTGGTTCTATGGAACGATTTGTTGCCGTTTTACTGGAACATACCGGTGGTAAATTCCCTTTATGGCTAACACCTGAACAGGTTGTAATTATGCCAATTAGCGAAAAATATAACGATTATGCCGAAAAAGTTTTAAATTCGTTAAATAATTCCGATATTCGCGCCGTATTAGATGACCGCAACGAGAAAATTGGTCGGAAAATCCGTGACAGTGAGTTGAAAAAGACCCCATATCTTATAATTGTAGGCGAAAAGGAAGCGACCGAAGGTACAGTTTCTGTTCGCAGACAAGGAGAAGGAGATTTGGGCTCTCAAAGCATTCAGGAATTTACAGATTTTATAAATAAAGAAGTAGAAGATCAACTATCTTCTATTGAACAATATTAACTTAATTAGGAGGACCTAGACATAGCTGGATTTCAACATAAAAACAACAGGGGGCCAAGAAAACCTCAAGAAGCTCTACACAAAATTAATAAATTAATTAGGGCACGTAGCGTTCGCGTTGTTGGAGAGAACGTAGAACCAGGAGTTTATTCTATTGCTGAAGCATTAAAATTTGCTGAAGATCAAGGATTAGACTTAATTGAAATTTCACCAAATGCCGATCCACCAGTCTGTAAGATTTCTGATTACCAAAAGTATCTTTATCAGCAGAAAAAGAAACAAAAGGAATTGAAGGCTAAAGCGGTTAAAGTTGTAGTGAAAGAAATTCGTTTCGGACCAAACACCGACGAACATGATTACAATTTTAAACTAAAGCATGCCGAAAAATTCTTAACTGAAGGTTCGAAGGTAAAAGCTTATGTTTTCTTTAAAGGCCGGTCAATCCTTTTTAAAGACAAAGGTGAGATTCTTTTATTAAAATTTGCTCAGGATCTTGAAGAGCTTGGTAAAGTTGAACAACTGCCAAGATTAGAAGGAAAACGTATGACCATGTTTTTAACACCAAAGAAAAAGTAAAGTAATTTATATATAATCAATAATTAGTTGTACAATGCCTAAGATGAAAACAAATAGCAGTGCAAAGAAAAGATTTACTTTGACTGCATCTGGAAAAATCAAAAGAAAGCACGCTTTTAAAAGTCATATTTTGACTAAAAAGAGCACCAAAAGAAAGAGAAATCTTACTTATTTTGGTTCTGTAAATAAAGCAGACCAGAAAAACGTTAAGTTAATGCTTAACATGTTGTAAAAATCAGTATTTGATTTTTAAAGTTTATTAACCGGGTGATTTAGCAAAAAAAGAGTCCTTAAATGGAACGCTAACATTCTAAAAACAGAAACAATGCCTAGATCAGTAAATTCTGTAGCTTCAAGAGCTAGAAGAAAAAAGATTTTAAAAGAAACCAGAGGTAACTTTGGAGCAAGAGCTAACGTTTGGACGGTAGCAAAAAACACATGGGAAAAAGGTATGCAGTATGCATATCGTGATAGAAAAAAGAAGAAATCAAACTTCAGAGCATTGTGGATTCAGCGTATTAATGCTGCTGCCAGACTAGAAGGTTTGTCATATTCACAATTGATTGGTTTGATGCATAAAGCTAACATCGAAATTAACCGTAAGGTTTTAGCTGATTTAGCAATGAATCATCCTGAAGCATTTAAAGCTGTTGTTGGAAAAGCACAAACAGCTAAATAATATTATAAATTATTTACTTTAGAACGGGATTGTTTTGTACAATCCCGTTTTTTTTTGTTTATCTCCTAAATCCAAATGCTTAATGGGGTCTTTATACTGATTATCGAAAAAGCATTTTCAAATGGCACAATAATCCACTCTTGGTAGTTTAATATGCCTTGGATTTATTATTTTTGAAATCATTAAACAGGAGTAATACTATTAACCATACAAGCTCCTAAAAAAACCACACATGAGAATAGCACTTATTGGCTACGGAAAAATGGGCAAGGAAATTGAACAAATTGCACAAAGCCGAGGCCATCAAATAGGATTAATCATTGATCAGGAAAATCAAGCAGATTTACATGCTGAGAACCTTAAAAATATTGATGTTGCAATTGAATTTACAAATCCTGATTCAGCCTTTGGCAACTATCAAATTTGCTTTGAAGCAAGTGTACCAGTTGTGTCAGGCACAACAGGATGGCTGGATAAAATAGATTTAATTAAAGAAAAATGTCAGTTAGGAAGTGGTTTTTTCTATGCCTCTAATTTTAGTTTAGGAGTAAATCTTTTCTTCGAACTTAATAAAAAACTAGCGGCACTAATGGCGCCTTTCAGCGAATATAATGCTGACATGGAAGAAATTCATCATATTCACAAGTTAGATTCGCCAAGCGGAACGGCAATTACTTTAGCTGAGGGTATTATTGAAAATCATCCAAAAAAAACAAAATGGATTGAAGCCGCAAGTATGAAGGAAGATGAACTTAGCATATTTGCTAAACGACATGGTTCAGTTCCTGGCACACACTCTATCACCTGGCACTCTGAAGTCGATGAGATCAGCATTCAACATTTGGCTTATAGCAGAAAAGGCTTTGCTCTTGGTGCTGTGTTAGCCGCAGAATTCATGCCTGAAAAGAAAGGTTTTTTTGGTATGAAAGATCTTTTAAAACTATAGTTCAGCACAACAGCTGGAATAAAAAGAAATTAAGTAATCATTTAAAAAAAATTGAATGAGCAGTATACTAAAAAACAAATGGTTTAAATTTTCGATAGCTCTAATCATCTGCCTTTTGATGATTATTTGGATAGGTAATTACTGGCTGATTTTGGGCCTTCCCGTCCTTTTTGATGTATACATCAGTAAAAAAGTACATTGGGCTTTCTGGAAAAAAAGAGGTGTAAAAAAACAAAGCGCAACAGTAGAATGGGTTGACGCAATTATTTTTGCAGTTGTTGCTGCAACCATTATCAGAATGTTCTTTATTGAAGCATATACAATTCCTACTTCATCAATGGAGAAATCTTTACTGGTAGGAGATTATCTTTTTGTGAGCAAAGTAGCATACGGGCCGAAAATTCCAAACACTCCGCTATCCTTTCCTTTTGCGCATCACACAATGCCTTTAACCAAATCAACTAAATCGTATTTGGAATGGATTCAATGGCCTTACAAACGCCTTGCCGGTATCAGCGAAGTGAAAAGAAACGACGTTGTTGTATTCAATTTCCCTGCCGGTGATACTATTATCGTAGGCCGGGAAAACCCAGACTATTACACAAATTTAAGAGGTATAGGTGATCAATTTATGTCTGATGACATGAAAAAAGGACGGACTCTTCAGTCAGAGAAAAAATATATTGACATGGCACGAAAGTATCTGGCGCAAAACACAGAAATAGCTACTCGTCCGGTAGACAAACAAGAGAACTACATCAAACGATGTGTAGGACTTCCGGGAGATACTCTATTGTGCATCGATGGTGAATTACATGTTAATGGTAAACCTCAGGACAAAATTGAGGATATGCAGTACAATTATGTTGTTCGCACAAATGGAACTCCTATCAATCCAAGAAAACTGGAAGAACTAAACATTGCCAAAGCAGATATTGACCACAGAGGATCTGATTACAATCTTCCTCTCTCGCTTAGTAAAGTTGAAGAATTGAAAAAACTGAGCAATGTTGTTTCAATTATTAGAAGAAATTCAACTCAAGGTATTTCTGAAGATGTTTTCCCTTTTAGCGACCATTACACATGGAACAGAGACAATTTTGGACCATTAGTTATTCCTAAAAAAGGACAAACAGTTTCCCTTAATTTAGAAACACTTCCTTTGTATGAAAGAGCTATTAATGCTTATGAAGGTAACGATTTAAAAGTTCAGGATTCTACCATTTATATCAATGGAAAAATTGCAACAGAATTTACATTTAAAATGGATTACTATTGGATGATGGGTGATAACAGACACATGTCAGCCGACTCAAGATACTGGGGATATGTTCCTGAAGATCACATTGTAGGAAAGGCTTCATTTATATGGCTTTCATTGGATAAAGACAAAACTGCTTTCAGTAAAATCAGATGGAACAGAGTTTTTAAATGGATTCACTAATCGGCTGAGACTAAAATTATATGAAACGTCCATGACAAAGGTGTTTTGACACACAGGGGGATGATTATTTCAGCATGGTAAGTTCTCCCGAAACAAGTTCGGGACAGGCTATATGACAAAAACTTAAAGTTATAAACATATGAAACGTCCATGACAAGGATATTTTGACACACAGGGGGATGATTATTTCAGCATGGTAAGTTCCATATGACAAAAGTTTAAAATTATAAACATATGAAAGACACCCACTGCGGTGTCTTTTTCTTTTCCTTATTTTTCTATTTTTGTGCTTACGTTTCAACAGCTTCAAAATAATCTATGAAAAACTCGAAAGCCTTACTGACAACATCTTTTTTTGCACCCATTCAATATTACTGTAAATTAATTCAATACCCTGAAATCGTAATTGAACAATGGGAGCATTATTCAAAACAATCGTACAGAAACCGCTGCAATATCTATGGGGCAAATGGTGTTTTACCTCTATCTGTTCCGGTTGTAAAGGCAACAAATAAAAAGGTGCTTACTAAAGATGTTAAGATATCATATGATACCAATTGGCAAAAATTGCACTGGAAAGGCATTGAGGCGGCTTACAAATCTTCTCCTTTTTATGAATATTATATTGATGATTTAGAGCGCTTCTTCACTCAAAAATGGGATTTTTTACTTGAATACAATAATGAAATTCAGCAAGAAGTATTCGGTATTCTTGAGATTGACCCAATTATTAAATTCTCTGAGAACTTTATTGATTTTGGCACATCTGAATATGATGATTTCCGGGAAAAGATACACCCTAAAGTTTCAAAATTAGAAACAGACAACACGTTCGCAGCAAAAAAATACACGCAAGTGTTTGGAGACAAATATGGTTTTATTGAGAATCTGAGTATTTTAGATTTAATTTTCAATTTGGGACCAGACAGTCTAAGCTACCTTGAATCAATCAATTCAAATTTGTAGTAGTTTCAGCAGATCTGACATAATAAGATCGTGATCGAAAGCCAGAGGCGGCAATTTTTCAACAGCTTGCCATTTTGCTTGTTTGGCATCATCTTCTCCCTTAACAACCGGCAATTCATCGGACATCATTGTTCCAGTATATACAATCGATACGGTTCTTCCCCGGGGATCACGGTCAACAGCTCCATACGTCCTGAATTGTTCTAAACCGAAGCCAACACAACCTGTTTCCTCTTTTAGTTCCCGATAGGCTGCCACTTCAATATCTTCATCCATATCAACAAAACCACCAGGGAATGCCCACATATTCTGAAAAGGAGGATTGGCTCTTTGAATTAGCAATACGTAAAGCACATTATTGGATTTACAAAAAACAGCACAATCTACAGTTAGTGCCGGCCGTGGATATTGGTAAGTGTACATATAACAGAATTCCTCAAATTGTTACTGAATCGAATCTACTCGTTAATAATTCTTTTAATCACTCTTAACTTGTGAGTGTAGCGCTTTTTATCAACATTAAATATTCCCTGATGATCTACATTATCAATACGGACATTGCCCGAAGCATGTATAATTTTATGCCGATCCCAAATAATACCAACATGAGTAATTTTCCCTTCTTCGTTATCAAAAAAAGCCAAATCGCCTGGCAAAGCCTCTTCTACAAAAGTGAGAGTATTTCCAATTAAAACCTGCTGACTTGCATCTCTTGGCAATACAATCCCATTTAACTTGTAAACAATTTGGGTTAAGCCGGAACAATCAATTCCATACGGAGTTCTTCCTCCCCATAAGTAGGGTGAATTAAAATATTTTAACGCACTTTCGATTATTGAATCACGTAAGTGTTCGGCAGAAGAATTTTCAGAAACCTTGCCTTGATAGAAATAATCCTTATCGGCAATTCTAAATGACTTCTTCTCCAAATCACAAAATGGAAATGAACTTCCAGGTACAATCAATTTATTGGAGTAATCCTGTTCCTGAAAAACCAAATTAAACGTATCATTAGCTACCACCTGAAGCTCCTTATTTAAAATCTGAAAAAGTTCTTCATCAATCGCAGTAATCATTTTAGTATCCACCCAACCTTCGTAATTGTCAAATGCCAATCTGATTTTTGACCAGTTTTCATTCTCTTCAAGAATCTCAAAATGTTCCCCAAACAATAATTGAGTCACCATTTCGCTTCGTTCAGCCGGTTCTTTTCGGACTGGGATAATACTTAGATCGGAAATTCCGTAATTCATTTATTGCTCTATTTTAACATTCAAACCAAATATAAAGAATAAAATTATGCTTTTACATTTGGCATCGCAAAATTGACAATAAAATAAGTCATCTAAAAGAAACAAAGAATAGTTTTCAAGCACAAAATATTACATTATTTTTATAAACAGAATTTCAGTAATAACCGCACTCACAAACAGCAAACAAAAATGAGTAAATACTTCAGGTGGATTCGACAGAATTTAAACAACATCTACAGGTTTTTGATTACATCAATGACCATTATTCTCATCACCCTATTGTTTCCTAATATTGGCAACTTCAAATACGAATACCAAAAAGGAAAACCATGGATGCACGAAACCTTAATTGCCCCTTTTGATTTTGCTCTTTTAAAAACAGATAGTGAAATTTCGCAGGAGAAAGACAGTATTTTGAATAAATTCTATCCTTTCTTTAAAAAAGACACTGCTGTAATTACTGAAATATCAAATAAATTCAATTCTGATTTTGACAAGAAATGGAGTCAATTCACAAAATCCGGTTCGTATAAAAAATTAAATAATTCCAACCAAACTACAGAAAAAGAGTTCTTACGACTCAAAGAATACCTTATTCTTAATCTCAGTAAAATTTATGAATTTGGAATCGCCGATTTTCAAAATGAACAGAAAGAATTAGGCTTCAAACGCCCTGATTTCATAAATAAATCGGTAAATAATCTAAACGAAGTTGTTCCTATTGAAAATATATATACACCCAAAAGTGCATATCAATTTATCTCAAATCAATTAAAAGCAGATTTTCCATCTTCCGCATATCAGAGTTTTATTCAGGAGTTAAACATTGATTCTTATCTTCAGCCTAATCTGTTTTACGATGCCGCAATGTCTGAACAGGTTAAAGCCAGTATGTTGTCCATGGTATCCCTTTCAAAAGGTATTATAGAATCCGGAACCCGGATTGTTCTTGTGGGAGATGTTATAGACGATCACACTTTTCTTGTTTTGGAATCACTAAAAAAAGATTATGAAAATATACTGGGATCGTCGCAGAACCATTATTTAATTGTAATCGGACAATGTATGCTAATTATTTCATGCATTCTTCTGCTGTTTCTTTATCTGCGAAATTTTAGAAAACAGATTTTACATGACAACAAAAAATTACTATTTATACTATTATTTGTACTGCTCTATGTTGCACTAACAACTCTTGTTCTTAAATTTACTAAAGTTAATATCTACATCATTCCGTTCGCGTTAATAACAATAGTTGTGAGAACGCTGATGGATAGCAGAACTGCGCTCTTTGTTTTTATAATAACAGTTTTACTTACCGGATTTCTTGCTCCAAATGGCTTTGAATTTGTATTTCTGCAACTCTCAGCTGGTATTATGGCAATTTACAGCCTCCCAAGATTAGAGCGTCGTGGACAACTAGTATTAACAGGAATCATTACCTTCTTAACGTATAGTATTGTCTACTTTGCATTTGCCATAACTCAAGAGTCAAATATTGCTGATATAAAATGGATGAACTTTATGTTCTTTGCCATAAACGGCTTATTTATAACATTTTCCTACTCACTGATATACATTTTCGAAAAACTATTTGGTTTTCTTTCCGATGTAACTCTTATTGAACTCTCGAATCAAAATCATCCGCTCTTACGCCAACTATTGCAGCACTCACCAGGAACCTTTCAACATTGCCTGCAGGTAGCCAATTTAGCCGAAGCAGCTATCAATAAAATTGGCGGAAATCCTTTACTGGTTCGAACAGGAGCTTTATATCATGATATTGGAAAGATGAAACACCCTGCTTATTTTATTGAAAATCAACTAACCAACTCAAACCCTCATGATAAATTAGATTTTGATAAAAGTGCTCAGATTATAACAGATCATGTTAAATTTGGGGTTAAAATTGCGAAGAAACATAAACTTCCTCAGCTAATTATAGATTTTATTGAAACCCATCATGGTGCCGGAAGAGTTCAGTATTTTTACACCTCATTTAAAAATAAATATCCTGACAAGGAAATTGATGAAGAAAAATTTACCTATCCAGGTCCGGATCCTTTCACCAAAGAAACCGCAGTATTAATGATGGCAGATTCAGTGGAAGCATCGTCGCGGAGTTTAAAAGAAAAAACTCCCGAAACGATACGTGCTCTTATCGACAAAATAATTGACAAGCAAATTGCTGAAAACCGTTTCCAAAATGCTGATATAACTTTTAAAAATATCAATCAGATCAAAGAAATTTTCACAAATGCTCTTATTAACGTTTATCATGCACGAATTGAGTATCCAAAAGAGAATGAATAAAAATTTTAACCTTGTTTCCCCAATAATTTGATTTCAATCTATTTTCAATTACCTGACAATAGGTTGAAATCAAAATTGCGGTACCTACAACAAACGAACAAAACACAAACATCTAATTTTGTGGCGATTAAATACACACAAACATCTTGAATTTCTTTTTTTTTCCTATTCATTTTTTTGTAACTTATGACTAAGAGTATTCTTCAAATCGTTTTCAAACGACTTATCCATATTCACTTGTTAAGGAAGCATAAAATTAATATAAGCTAATCACAGTATTTTAAATTCAAACCCTTATTGTTATGAATCGGAAACTGATAATTTTATTTGGACTCATCATTTCGATCGTATTTGCTTTTTCCTGCCAACCCAATAAAAAAACTGAAGAGAAAGAAAAATACGACTCTGTAATGAAACGGAAATTGGCAAACTATGTAAAAGTTCAACTCTCTGCCGATTTAAGCAATCTCACTCCAAATCAAATAAAACTATTTTCTCAATTAATAAGAGTATCAAATGAAATTGATGAAATTTATTGGTTGCAGGCATATGGTGATAAAAATCAACTTTTAAATAAGATTACTGATCCAGACATGAGGGAGTATGCAATGATCAATTACGGTCCATGGGATCGTTTAGATGGATTTGCTCCCTTCACCGATGATTTTCCTCCTCGTCCCTTAGGAATTGGTTTTTTTCCTGAAGATATAACTCAGGAAGAATTCTTTTCTTTAAAAAATGACAATAAATACAGCGCATTTACAACATTAACCCGTACCGAAAATGGATTACTAAAGGTGTTGCCTTACCACATGGCTTATCAAAGTCACATAAATATTGCTTTTTCAGCCTTAAAAAATGCTGCAGAGCTCTGCGAAACTAAAGATTTTAAGGAATACCTTTTGCAACGTGCTGAAGATTTACTTTCAGATAATTTCGAGAAAAGTGATCATTTGTGGATGAATCTGAAAACCAATCCAATTGATTTTATTGCAGGACCTATTTCGAACACTGAAGATCATTTTATCTGGACAAAATATTCCTACGGTGCGTTTATTTTGTTAAGAAATATGCAATGGACCAAGGATGTTGAGAAATACTCTTTACTGCTTCCTTATTTGCAAAAAAGCCTTCCTGTTTCTGATGAATATAAAAGTGAAACACCCTCCGAATCGGCAGAAATCGTAATTTATGATGTTTTATACAATTCGGGTTATTGTAATGCTGGCAATAAACTAATTGGGTTGAACCTGCCTATTGGCAACAGTATAACTACCAGTGCTAAAAAATTACATTTCAAGAATGTAATGCAAGCCAAATTTGAACAAATTCTTCAACCAATCACGAATTTAGTTATCGAAGAAAAACAGCGCAAGCATGTTTCATTCAAGTCATTTTTTTTAAACACAATTTTTTATGAAATAAGCGATGGGCTTGGAATCTCACAAACCATAAATGGGAAAGGAAGTGTAAAAGAAGCTTTAAAAGAACATTACAATGTAATAAATGAAGTGAAAAATGATGTGCTTCGAATGTTTTTTCTTGGACAACTAACTGATATGGGGCAGATTGATGATGTTGAACTAATGGATAATTACGTTACCTATATGGCTGATGTATTTAGGTCTATTCGTTTTGGGGTGAAAGATTCGCAAGGGGTTGCCAATATGATTCGTTTTTACTATTTCGAAGAAAATGAGGCCTTTAAATACACCCCAAAGAGTGGCACTTACAAGGTTAATTTTTACAAAATGAAAAAGGCCATAGAATCATTATCAAAATTAGTTCTTGAAATAGAAGGAAATGGTGATTATGAAACAGCTGACCAGCTAATTAAAACAAAGGGGTTTATTCATAATGAACTATTACAGGACTTATATCGAATTCAAAGGGCTAAAGTTCCTAAAGATCTCGTTTACGATCAGGGTGAAAAAGTTATTATTTCGAGTAATTAATTCTCATTTTTCATAAAAAAAAGGCATCATAAAGATGCCTTTTTTTATTTCCGTTCCGCAGATAAAATATTTATCATATATTTGAATTCTAAACTAAATCCTGAAAATCCTAACCAAATGATCCGTCTACTTCTCTGTATTATTGCACTACTCTTTAATATCAGTGCTTTTGCACAAACAATTAAACTTACCGATTCGAAAACTCACAAACCAATAGAAAATGTATACATATTTGATTCGGAAAAATCAATAACAACAAACAACATGGGAGAAGCAAGCTTGGCTGGCTTCTCAAAAAACAAACTTATTCACTTTCAACATCCTTCTTATAAAAATCTTCAGTTTACTTTTTCAGAAATAGAAAATAAATTATTTATTATCTCCTTACAATCCATAATCTTCCCAATATCCGAGATCGTGGTATCTGCTAATAAATGGGAAGAGAATAGTAGTGAGATACCGATAAAGGTGATACAAATAAACAAAGACCAGATAAAACAAAGTACGTCTCAAACCAGCGCAGATTTATTAATGGAATGTAATCAGGTTTATATTCAAAAAAGCCAATTGGGAGGAGGCAGTCCAATGATCAGAGGATTTGCGGCCAACAGAGTTCTCATTGCATTGGATGGTATCCGTCTCAACAATGCCATTTACAGAAGTGGTAACCTTCAAAATGTACTCAATATTGATCCAAACAGTCTTGAATCGGCAGAAGTAATTTTGGGACCAGGCTCTATTATTTATGGAAGCGATGCCATTGGTGGCGTAATGGATTTTCATACAATAAAGCCACGTTTGTCAACTTCTGAAGTGCCTAACATCAACTTTTCATTCAAATCCAGATATTCCTCTGCTAATAGCGAAGTAATGAATCATGGCAAATACAATTTTGGAACTTCCAAATTGAGTTTAGCAGGTAGTGTCAGCTATTCTGATTTCTCGGATTTAAAAATGGGAAAACACGGTCCGGATGATTACTTGCGACCTCAATATGTTATCAGCAGAAATGGCACAGATGAAATAATCCAAAATCCAAATCCTGAAAATCAAAAACACAGTGGCTATTCCCAAATTAATGTATTGCAAAAAATACGTTTCAAAGCTTCAGAAACAATGGATTTTCAATACAGTTTTCAACATTCCGAAACATCAAATATTCCGAGATACGACCGATTAATACAATATTCAGGTGGTCAGTTAAAATATGCTGAATGGTATTACGGCCCTCAAAAACTTCAATTGCATTCTTTAAAAATTAATAATTCCAAACCAACATTTCTATACAATTCTTACAAAGTAGTAGCTGGTTATCAAAATTATCAAGAAAGCAGATATAGCAGAAAATTCGATTCTTCAACACTAACGAACAGAGACGAGAATCTTAAAATATACTCCGTAAATGCTGATGCTGAAAAGCAAATAAATTCATCCTCTCAATTGTTTTATGGGAGTGAATGGACTCACAATAAAATAAATTCTTACGGAAATAACACAAATATTTTTTCCCATGAAAAGTTAGAAACATCAAGTCGTTACCCTGATAACTCCAAGTATACCAGTTTGGCATTCTACTCCAACTTAAAATGGAAATTAAACTCAAAATGGATCCTAAATACAGGAATACGATATTCTCATGTTTGGATAACATCTACTCTGGACAATCGCTTTTACAACTTTCCTTTCGATAACTTAAATCTTTCCTCTGGTGCGGTAAATGGTGGTATCGGCATAAGTCATTTATCCAATAAAGGATGGTTGCTCAAACTAAATGCTACATCAGGATTCAGAGCTCCAAATATTGATGATGTCGCAAAAGTGTTTGATTCGGAACCAGGGAAAGTTGTTGTTCCGAACAAGAATTTAAAACCTGAAACAGTATATAATTTTGAAGTAAACCTGAGCAAAAATTTTTTCAACACCCTGTTTCTTGACTTAAATGGATTCTACTCCTTCTTAGATCAGGCTATGCTTAGAAAAGATTTTTCGTACAACGGACAAACTACTCTAATTTATGATGGCGAGGAAAGCTCAATTCAAGCCATCGTAAATGCAGATAATGCAAAGATATGGGGAGGTAACTTTAGTGCAATTTTGAAGTTAACTGATCATTTTTCAGCCAATACAGATTTTACGATTACAAAAGGGAAATACAAAGATGGCAGTCCGGTACGACATGTTCCTCCAATATTTGGAAATACGTCGTTAACCTATAAAGCGAAACACTTAACATCAAAACTAAGCCTTGAATTTAATGATGAAATCAGCTATAAGAATCTTGCTGATACGGAAAGAGACAAAGCCTATTTGTATGCAAAAGACAAAAATGGAATGCCCTACTCCCCTTCCTGGATGACTGTAAGCTTTAACAATCAAATTAGAATAAACAAAAAGCTTATTGCTAATATAAGTGTGGAAAACATCTTAGACAAGAGATACCGACCTTATTCATCTGGAATTAGTGCTGGTGGCAGGAATTTTATTTTGGGAGTTTCTTATGAGTTGTAATCAATAAATTAATTTGGGAAAAATCTTTTTATCCTTACATTATGACATAACTCTTAATAAATTAAGTTGACTGAAAGACAATACACTCAAGCGATAACATAAAAAAAGAGTCGAACAAAAGTTCAACTCTTTTAAAATTCTAACGTAAATTACTCTATATCCCACCAAAGTCGAGTGGATACTTCATCCCCTCCAATTGCAGCAGCTGCTGCATTATAATTATCTTCATTCATTTCATTCTCATCAAAAGGATAAGGATAACGAACAGGAATATCAGCATAAGTCTTACCTGTTGGAATAGCTAAGATAGGAAAATCAAGACGTCTCCATTCTGACCATCCTTCAATTCCCCTATTATACATAGCAATCCACTTTTGAGTACCAATTTTTTGCTGCCAAGTACCAGTTGCTGTAGTATAAGCAACTTCAGGTTGAGCAAGATAATCCGTAGCTGCAACTACCGCAGCTGAAGCATCTGCACCAGTAAGATTAGCATAATACAGAATATTAGCAGTTATCGCATTATTATAGTGAGATTCTGCGGTTCCACCAACTGCGTAACCTCTCTCAACAGCTTCAGCTAAAAAGAACTCCATTTCTGAATAATCCGCTAAAATAACTTCTAACTTAGGATCAAAAAATGTTTCTGAAAAATGAGAGTGTGCACCATAACTACTACTAGCTGTAATTCCATATGGTTTCCCCACATAAGCTCCATCCTTTTCCGTAAATAAATATGGCAATCGCGGATCATTAACTGCATTCATTATATCGATCAATGTTTCAGATGGAATATAATCTTTTCGCGCGTCCACAACAAATCCCTCATAAATAGTATTCTGGTAAGGAACCGATCCAATATAACCAAAGAATGCCCCTTCTAAATCAGCAGAATACACACCACCTGCAACCGCCTCTTCTACAACAGTTTTCGAGTTAAAGCTTGGTACATCTGCCATACGCATACCCATTCTTAATTTTAACGAATTTGCAAGTTTCATCCAACTATCAACATCACCATCAAATAACAAATCCGCAGCTCCAAATGTACCGTTATTAGAATCTAAATCAGAGATTGCTTTATTTAAACGTACTAATAAATCAGCGTAAACAGTTGAGGCATCATCATACTTAGGTGTAGTATTCTCTCGACCTAAAAACGCTTCAGAATATGGAATATTCCCAAATGTTTCAGTAAGGATTGTAAAAGTATAAACCTCTAAAATTTCCATTATTGCAATTTGGTTTTTAGCCTTTAAAGCATTAGCTCCGGTAAAACCTTTTTCATCAATAATCTTTTTAGCTGCTTCAAGATCCATTAAAACATCTCGATAAAATTCCGCCCAAAACGTATCTGGTATGCCACGATCCAAGAAGTTATATCTACTTTCATTTGGATAGGTTCTTTGCATCCAATATTGAGCTAAAAGTCTAGAGATATTTCTATTAACACTCATATTATTATACTGATCTACAAATGCAATCTCTGCAGTTGTTAATAAGGCATCCACAGAAACCTCACTAGGATTCTTTGGATCAATATTATCCTCTAAATCACAAGAAACTATCCCTATAATAGAAACAATTCCCAATAATAAATATATAATCTTTTTCATTTTATTTTTCTTTAAAGTTAAAATCCTAAAGTGACATTGAATCCATAAGTTTTAGTAGTTGGATAGGAACCATTTGATATTCCTTGTTTATTACCAGAACTTTGTCCAGTTTCAGGATCGAAACCAGGAGTATTTTTATCTATAATCCATAGATTTCTACCTACAGCAGAAACAACAACCTTATTTAAAAAGGTTTTACTCAAAAGATTTTTTGGTAATGAATAAGATAAAGCAATCTCTCTCAATTTAACATATGAAGCATCAAAAACGTATCTTGCAGTTGGAGAAATATCATAATCATAATCTTCACCCCATTCTCCAGCTTCTGCAAATGTAGTATTAGGAGATCCGTCTGCATTAACTGCTTCTGCATGCAAAACACCACCGCCGTCAGCTACTGCATCACGCTTAGGATTTCCTTTGGAATTTAAGCCAGCAGTTTCTTTATATAGACCAGTAGATAAACCATATTTATTATCTACAGAATAAATATCACCACCCTTCTGAATATCCACTAAAGCTCTTAATGTAAAACCTTTATACGAAATCGTATTAGAAATTCCTCCAGTCCAATCAGGTTGAATGCTACCAATTACCTCTTCTTCATCTGTTTTTTGATAGTATCCATCTGAATCAACAGTTCTTTTACCATTAGTTAATACATAATTGGTTCCTTTCAAAACACCAAATGGTTGTCCCACTTTCGCATTTAAAGATATGTCCCAAGCTGAAGTAATCAAAATATTATCAACTCCATCATAAAGGCTAATAACCTTATTCTTATTTTTTGCCCAATTGATGTCTATATCCCAACTAAAATCATTCGTTTTAACTGGAGACAATTTAAGTCCCAATTCAATACCTTTATTCTCAATTTCACCAGCGTTAACAAAAGCACGGGAATAACCACTCGCTCTTGAAACATTAACATCCATAATTTGATCAAAAGAGTTTGATTTATAGAACGCAATATCAAAACCAAATCGACTATCGAAAAAGTTTGCCTCTAAACCAATTTCAGTACTCTCAGTTCTTTCCGATTTTAGATTCGAATTTTTCAAAACATCATTTACAGAATACGAACCTTGTGTACCCCAATTAGAGTAACGATCATAAGTAGTAATAACATTATACGGATCAGTATCATTTCCAACTTCAGCATAATTGGCTCTTAATTTAGCAAAAGATAGAAAAGTTAAATCTTTGATCCCATCCAATTCCGAGAGAATCAAACTAGCTGAAACCGCAGGATAACTATAAAGATTTTCATCATTTGGTAAAGTGGACGATTCATCAACTCTAATTGATGCTTCCAAATAAGCGAAATTCTTATAACCCGCAGAAAAACTAGCATATCCACTATTCATATCTCGAACCCGAAGAGTTTCATTTGCAGCTTTTTCAGTTCTGGTATTATCAACTGTATAAAGTCCTGGAATAACCAGACCTCCAGATGTTTCTGCAAAAATCGATTGAATTGTATTCTTGCGGTAATTTACCCCAATCAATCCCGTGAAATTAAAATCATTAACTCTCTTTTTAAATTTCAACATCAAATCATTATTCCATTCAGAATAAGTTCTATCACGTGTAGAGAAATAAGATTGAGCATGACTTCCTTCAGCTACTCGTTCATTTTGTCTCTCATGATAAAAATCAAGAGATGATTTAAAAGTCAAAGAAAACATATCATTTAACTCATAATCTAAAGAAACAAACCCAAATAACCTATTTCTTTCATCATCTTCGTAATTCTCATAACGAGTCCAGTATGGGTTATTTGCATATGCAGCACTCAAATCATCTGCAGCATTTGCATTCCATGTTCTATGTTCTCCCAATGAATTTTTATAGAAATTTTTTAACCTTTTAAAATCAAGATTTGTCTCGAACCATTGTGCAAAGTTTTGCATAGGATTATTGTCATCATAACCTGTTCCATATCTACCTAATCCCTTAGTGTTTACATAGTTGGCACTAGCACTAGCTTTCAGTTTATCAGACAATTTAAGACTTGAATTTAATGAAACTGAGTTCTTTTTAATCGAACTATTAGGTAATATTCCTGTTTCATCAGAATTAGTAAATGACAATCTAAAATTAGACACATCATTTGCTCCTTCAAGAGCAACACTATTCACATATTTTATACCTGTTTCAAAAAAGTCGTATACTTTACTTTTAGGAGCTACCCAAGGACGTGTCTCTCCATAGTTTGCTGTTGTAGGATCTAAGGCATCCCAATGTACTACCTGCAAATTCGGATCAAATTTAGGTCCCCAAGATGCATCATCCGCAGTGTTCACAACCGTTTTTGTCACACCATTAAAGTCACCTTCACTCCAATAATCAGCATAACCTGCACCGTATTCATATTGATACTCAGGCATCGTTTCCTTATTGATAGTACTATAGGTAATACCTGTATTTACGGTAACACCAAGTCCTTTTTTTCTCTTGGATCCTTTTTTCGTAGTTATCAAGATAACACCATTGGCAGCTCTCGATCCATATAGAGCCGATGCTGCAGCACCTTTCAGTACTGAAACCGACTCAATATCTTCCGGATTAATATCCGATGCAGCATTACCGTAATCATATCCGCCCCAACCACTTGTCTGGTCAGCAGTATTTATATTACTATTATCCATTGGAGTTCCATCAACAACAAAAAGAGCTTGATTATTCCCCATTAGGGATGCTGTACCACGAATTAGAATATTTGCAGATCCCCCCATTGTATTTGCCTGACGAATCTGAACTCCGGCCACTTTTCCAGACAAAGAATTTACGATATTGGTTTCCTTAGTTTCATTTACCAAATCGCCACCAATTTCTGTTACAGCGTAACCAAGTGATTTTTTTTCACGTGTAACACCTAAAGCAGTAACAACAACCTCATCCATACCAATGGATTCAGTTTCCATCACAACGTTAATGACAGTTTTGTCACCAACTTTAATTTCCTGGGTAACCATACCAACAAAACTAATCAACAATACATCTGTAGATTTAGCTTCCAGGGAATATCGCCCGTCAATATCAGTACTGGCACCAATGGTGGTACCTTTTAAAACAACAGATACTCCGGGCATGCCCAGACCATCTTCAGCACTGGTAATAGTACCAGAAATCTGCTTGCTTTGCGCATTTACTACTTGTATTCCCATAAAAATGAGTAATACAAATAGTCCAATCATTTTTTTCATAAAAAAACTTTTTAGTTAGTAATTAAGTAAAGATGCAAAATGGTTAATGGTAATTCTAGATCTTAAAAATAGCATTTAAAAAGCTTTTAACAAAAATTAACACACTTTTAACACTTGATCAAGTTATGACTTATGTCATGTTTTATCGTATTTTTAGGGGATTCACCTAAATAATTCAATTGGAAGTATCGTTTATTGCCATTTAAAAATCAACACTATAGCTTATAAAAAAAGGATACGACATATTAAATTCAAAAAAAATAAAAAAAAAATGTTTTTTTTTGAAAATAACACGATAAACTCAAAAAAAACAGAAGTTTTTTAGTCAACACCCCCAAAATACAACAATCAGCCTGATGAAAAAACACCTCAACCTCACATGGTGTCACATTGAACAAAGGGGGTATGGGAAAAAAAACAAAATACAAAATATGTATCCTCGAAAAATTAAATGATATTCCTCAACAAAATTCATAATTTGCTACATTTGGTGAAAAATTAAACAACAATGAAAAAAATACTCGCAGAATTACAGCCTTCGGAAATTTGGAAATATTTCGAAGATATTTGTCAAGTTCCAAGACCTTCAAAAAAAGAAGATCGAATAATCGACTTTTTAATGGAGTTTGGCAAAAGACACAACTTACAAACAAAGAGAGACAAGATTGGAAATGTGTTAATCAGCAAACCAGCTACTCCTGGAAAAGAAAACCTAAAGACGATTGTTTTACAATCGCATATGGATATGGTTTGCGAAAAAAACAATGAAACAGTTCATGATTTTGATAAGGATCCTATAATTCCCTTGATTGATAATGGATGGGTAAAAGCGAAAGGAACGACACTAGGCGCCGATGATGGTATCGGAATGGCTGCAGAAATGGCACTTCTGACCTCAAGCAATATTGAACATGGACCTATTGAATGTCTCTTTACTGTAGATGAGGAAACAGGGTTATCTGGTGCATTTGCCCTGCAATCAGGATTTTTTAATGGAGAAATACTATTAAATCTTGATTCTGAAGATGAAGGTGAAATATTTATTGGCTGTGCCGGAGGTATTGATACTCTGGCAACAATAGAATATACCAAGGAAGATGTTCCAAATGGGCATTTTTCAGTACGAATTGATGTAAAAGGTCTTCTTGGAGGACATTCAGGTGATGAAATTAATAAAGGTCGTGGAAATTCAAACAAAATTCTGAATCGATTTCTTTGGCAATTAAATAAGAAATATGGTATTCGTATTGCCTGTTTTGAAGGTGGCAATTTAAGAAATGCTATTCCCCGTGAGGCCTACGCTATTATTACACTGCCTTCTGAGTTCAAAGAGAATGTTCGTGTTGATTTGAATATTTATGCGTCAGAAATGGAAGAGGTTTGGAAAATAACTGAACCCAAGTTAAAAATCTCTCTTGAATCTACCGACAAACCAACATTTGTTATTGATGAAGAAAGCTCTTCAAACCTCATGGATGCAATTTACGCGTGTCCGCACGGAGTTTTTTCCATGAGTTCGAAAATGCCTGGAATGGTTGAAACTTCAACAAACTTGGCATCTGTTAAATTTTCAGACGACAATAAAATTCAAATTACCACATCGCAAAGAAGTGATGTGGATAGTGAAAAGTACAATATCGCTCAAATGGTCGGCACTTGTCTGACTATGGCAAATGCAAAAATAGTACATTCTGATGGATATCCGGGCTGGGCTCCAAACCCGTCATCAGAAATACTAACTGTTGCTGTAGATTCCTACAAAAGGCTCTTTGGAATTGATCCTGTTGTCCGTTCTATTCACGCAGGACTTGAGTGTGGACTTTTCCTTGAAAAATACCCTAATATGGATATGATTTCATTTGGTCCTACACTAAGAGATGTACATTCTCCTGATGAAAAAATTAATATTGAAACGGTAGATAAGTTTTGGAAACATCTTCTTGATATCCTCAAAAACGCTCCTGTAAAGTAAAAGAGATCTATTCTCTTTAACACCATATAACGGCAATTCAGAATTGCCGTTTTTTTTATACCTTCAATCAATTAATCCATTTATTTATAGAACAAATGGCATGACTGAACTATTTGCTAACCTTCACGAAATGGACATTTACTCCTTTCCCATTATATGTTTACTTTTGCTGGCAGGATTTATGGTGGGTTTTATTAATACAATTGCTGGAAGTGGAACCGTAATCTCCTATTCCCTATTTATGTTTTTAGGCCTCTCGGCTCCACTGGCCAATGGAACAATTCGATTTGGTGTGATCATGCAAACACTTGCAGCCTCTTATAATTTCAAAAAACAAAATGTTTTAGAACTAAAAAAGGGAATTCTTCCAGCCTTACCTACAGTTCTTGGATCTGTTTTAGGAGCGCAGATTGCTATAAGTATTAACAAGGATCTATTTGAGATATTAATAGCTGGAGTGATGCTTATAATGGGGGGCTTACTGTTTTTCAAACCAAATCGATGGCTTGCCGGTTCCAAAATTCTTCAAAATAAAAAATTTGGATTCAAGCAATTCGCAATATTCTTTACAATTGGGGTATATGGTGGATTTATTCATATTGGAGTAGGGATTTTTTTAATAGGTATATTGGTTCTGGAAATGGGTTACGACCTGATTAAAGCCAATGCCTTAAAAGTATTTATTGTTTTACTGTACAGCCCCTTTGCTTTGATCGTTTTCATGATGAATGATCAAATACATTATGGTATTGGTTCCATTGCAGCTATAGGTAATGTATTTGGTGGTTATGCAGCGTCTCACTTTGCCGTAAATTGGGGTGCCAATTTCCTTAGATGGATACTAATATCTATCATTCTCATATTTTGTATCCGATCATTAAACCTGTTTCATCTTTAATTATCACCCATTGACAACTAAATCCAACACATTGATCAAGTTGTCATATATATGTTAATTTTTCACAAACCAATACTCCCCAAATTCCTTTCTAAAATTAGATAAAAAGAGTAGTTTTGTGGGCAATTTTTTAATGACTAAGAAGTGAAGCAAGAAGTCTACAATAATATAGAAACATGGTTTAACAGCTATGTTGCAGGTTTTGAAAATGAGATCGAAGAGATTAAGTCTAATATTAATTTGAAACGAAATCATTCATTTCGTGTAGCTAATTTAATTAAGGAACTTGGTGAAGAATCAGGTTTAGATGAGTCTGATGTAATTTTGGCGCAAATCTCTGCATTGTTACATGATGTTGGTAGATTTGAACAATTGACAAAATTTGGAACATTCTCCGACACAGAAGAAATAAATCATATCCAACTTGGAATTTCAACCATCACCGAAAACAATATTTTATCAGAGCTTACAGAGGAAGAAGCGAATATGGTAATTGAAAGTATTCGAAACCACAATGAATCACTTCTTCCAAAATCAATTGATCCTAAGCTTTTGCCTTTTTGTCAAATTTTAAGAGATGCCGATAAAATAGATATACTTCATGTTGTCTCTGATTATTATTCAAACAACAAACAGGGTAGTAATAAAAGACTCGAAATGGAATTATCGGATAAACCGGAAATTTCTAAAAAGCTTTATCAAAGCATTATTGACGAAAAACATGTTGACTTTAAAGATGTACTTACACTCAACGATCTAAAGCTTTATCAGATGTCTTTAATTTTTGACCTTAAGTATAAAAAGAGCTTTAAAATAGTAAGTGAAAAAACTTACTTAAAACAAATATTCGAAACTTTACCTAAAAAAGATCTTGTAATTGACATGTACAGGCAGATGAAAATATACCTTGAAAATCATCTGTAACAAACCATTCCTTTTTAATCTTATCTGGAATCATTTAAAATAACACTCTCAGACTTGATGGTTTAAATTGAATAATGTATATATTTACAGCAGATTATTATTAAAAGAGCAAAAACAATGAGGGATATAGTTTGTAACTGTCAGATGGTAGACAGAAAAACCATAGATAAGGCAATTCATGAAAAAAATTCAACTACAATTGAAGAGATAAGAAGGTACACCGGAGCTAATACCGGTTGCGGGAAATGTATTAGTTACATCAACAGCATATTAGATACTGAAATTCCTAAAATTGCAGTAAAAGTAGAAAATTCAACACAAAGTAAATTTAAACTTTGGTAAATAGTAAAGCTTCGGAAATCCCGAAGCTTCTTCTTTGAATTGAATATTTCTTCCTATAAAACCTTTCTCACAACATCAATAACGGTTCCATCAACCCATTTTATAGCCGCTACAATCTCGTCTGATAAAACACATTTTTCCATAATACCGCATATTTCTTCCGCTTCCTTTTTTAATTCGTGGATAGATTTAATAGGCAAATTACTTTCCTTCAACTTTTTGAACAGATCTTTACGCAAAGGGTTAATTGCAATTCCCCTTTCGGTTATAATAACGTCTATTAATTCTCCCGGACCACAAATTGTTGTTACCTCTTCCCTAACAACCGGAATTCTATTTCGGAAAAGCGGTATGGGTAAAATGACAGTCTTACTAAACAAACAATTTTGCCAACCACCGATGCCATGCAGCAAATAACCATCCGAATGTGTAACTACATTTGCATTAAAATTAACATCCACCTCTGTAGCCCCTAAGATGGCAACATCAACCATTCCTGCAAAATTCCCTTTGCTGTGATAGTTGTAACTTGTAAAAGGACTGGTCCACACATGATTTGAGTTTTCCCGCATAGATCTCACTCCTTCCAAATCAAAAGTCTGACCATCCAATATATATTCTACAAGTCCTTCTTCAAGCATCTGAACCAGATATTTGTTACTGCCACCTCTGGCAAACCTGGCTTTTATGCCTTTCTCTTTCATTATTCTGCAAAAAAACTCACCAATAGCCAGTGACGTACCTCCTGCCCCTGCCTGAAATGAAAATCCATCTTTAATAATTCCTGCTTCCTCACAAAATCGCGCAGTCAATTCTGCTATTAATAAACGATCCGGACTTTTCGTGATTTGCGTTGTTCCTGAAACGATTTTTTCCGGAATACCTATTTGATCCATTTCAACAGTAAAATCGACGTAATTTCCTTGAATTTGCCATGGTACACAAGGGAAAGCGACCATATTATCCGTAGCAACAATTACCTTATCTGCAAACTGAGAATCAGCTAAAGCAAATCCGAGTAAACCTGAAGCTGACTTACCGTTAAGTCCATTTGCATTTCCAAAAGGATCAGCACAAGCGGCACCAATAATGGCAATATCAATATGAACTTCTCCATCCTGAATAGCCTGATACCTTCCACCATGGGAACGCAAAACAGCTACACCCTTCATTTTGCCTTCAGAACAATATTTACCTAAAGGGCCATTCATACTTCCCTCAATACGGGAAATGGTACCATCTTCCAAATATGGAATCAGGTGTTCATGGCAAGGAAATGATGCTGATGGAAACCAAATCAGATCCTTTACCCCCATCTCATGCGCAATATCAAACACCATGTTGGCCAACAAGTCTCCATCTCTAAAATGATGGTGAGTAGAAATCCTCATGCCATTAGCTAGACCTGCTTTTTGTAAGGCTTCTTTTAAGTTCTTTACTTTTTTATTACCATCAGCAGGAAACTCAGCATTGGTAGAGATATAAGAATTATATTTTCTCTTCTTAGGTATAAATTTTCCAACTCCCATATAAGGAATTTCCTTCTGACCATTAATTTCTGTCGGAACCATTCGTCCGACAGCATTTTCAATCAATTTAACCGACATATTCATTCCTCCAATCCTTTGATAGTATTCCAAGATTAATTGCTAATTCAAGTACCTTTAATTGTCGCTTTACCACAGGAGGATCAACCATTTTTGTTCCAACCGATACAACAGCAAGCCCATTCTTCTCTGCTTCATGAAAAGCATTCACAATTTTCTTTGCCCTTTCTATTTCATTCCAATTTGGTGCGAAATTTTCATGTATTACTGATATCTGTCTGGGATGAATACAGCCCATCCCTTGAAACCCCAATGATTTCGACCTTTTTACATTTTCGGCCAATGCCTCCATATCCCCCACATCCGAAAAAACAGAATCAATTGCCTGAATTTTGGCTGCATGACAAGCATTCACAACCCGCATTCTTGCATACAAAGATTCTGTGCCCGCATTGGTTCGCTGAACCCCCAAATCTGCGGTATAATCTTCAAGACCAATTGCCACAGCAGTAATATTGTTTGATGAAGCTGCAATTTCATAAGCATTTTCAACTCCAAGAGCACTTTCAATAATTGGCATCAAAAAAATATCCTGTATCAAATCTTCGCGTTTCTTAATTCTTCTGATTTCTTCTTCAATCTTATAAACATCAGCAGCAGACTCACATTTTGGCACTAAAATTACATGTACATTGTGAGGCACAATAAAGGCCAAATCCTCAATGCCTAATTCTCCTTGATTAATTCGAACCATTCTCTCTGCACCGTAGAAATTCTGAGAACGCAAAGCATTCCTCACGATATATCTTGCTTCATTCTTTTTCGAGACAGCAACAGCATCTTCCAAATCAAGGATAATACCATTGGGTTTATGAAGACCTGCATTTATCATCATATATGGCGTGTTTCCGGGCAGATACAGCCTGGAAAACCGAAACCGATCCTTATTTGACTGATATAAATTATCTGTAAGAAAATCGAAGAGAAATTCTTTTTCAGAAGCAACTAATTGTTTAACTGCCGACTCGATTCGTGCTGCGATAACATAAGGCAATGCCCCATTATCTTTAACTGCAATGACAGCATTCTCAATTGAAAAGAAATCAAGTATTGATCTGCAAAGTCTTTCGATTGATTTCCCGTAAAAAACTTTCACCTTTGATTCCAATTCAAAATTTACACCTCCGGATTGTGTTAACTCAATACTAACAAAACAATCCCCTTTGCTATTAGAATCACAATTTCCAGACCTGCTAATTTGTTCTCCAAGTTCCATAATGAATGAGATTTAGATCGCCAAAATTTCCAAAGAAAAAAAGGAGAAGCAAGAACCTAAATAATCAGTTCCCACCACTCCTTTTATTACCATTTTACATCTGATCAATTAATGTATCTAAATATAACATTTTAGACGTGAAAAAAAAATGACAGTACTCAAGTTCATGAACAAACAAAAAAAAGGGTTGTCGAAACCGACAACCCTTTACAATATCTATATTGATGTTAATTACATCAAGAAACTCAATAAAATACCAGCTGCCACTGCTGAGCCAATAACACCGGAAACATTAGGTGCCATTGCATGCATCAACAAGTGATTGGTTGGATCATTTTGTAACCCCATTGTTTGAACAACACGAGCACTATCCGGCACTGCCGATACTCCCGCCGCTCCAATCATTGGGTTAATCGGACGATCTTTTGGAGAAAGCCAATTCATAATTTTACCAAAAATTACACCTCCAGCTGTAGCCACAATAAATGAAGCTGCACCCAATCCGAAAATTAAGATCGAATCTTTAGTTAAGAAAACATCAGCCTGTGTGGATGCACCAACAGTAACTCCCAATAAAATTGTAATTGTGTTAATTAACGCATTACTTGCCGTATCAGCCAAACGATTGGTTACAGTTGATTCTTTTAGTAAGTTACCAAAGAATAACATACCCAAAAGAGGCAATGCTGTTGGAGAAATAAATGCAGTTAACAACAATCCAATGATAGGAAAAATTATTTTCTCAAGACGACTTACCGCACGTGGTGGCTTCATCTTAATTTTTCTCTCTTTCTTAGTTGTTAACAAGTTGATAATCGGAGGTTGAATTACCGGAACCAAAGCCATATATGAATAAGCTGCAATTGCGATAGGTCCAATTAGATTTTTAACAGTTTCTCCATTCGCCATCACATTCATTCCATTTGCCAATTTCGATGACAGGAAAATTGCTGTAGGTCCATCGGCACCACCAATAATTCCTATTGCTCCAGCCTCCGGCGGAGCGAAGCCCAACCAAAGAGCTCCCAAAAAGGTAACGAAAATACCAATTTGCGCAGCTGCACCCAAAATCATCAATCTTGGATTGCTAATTAGCGATGAAAAGTCAGTCATTGCACCAATACCAAGGAATATTAGTGGAGGATACCAACCACTCACCACCCCTGAATACAGAATATTCATTACTGATCCGGGCTCATAAATTCCTAATTTCAAATTAAAATCTACAGCCTGAAACATTGGAATATTACCAATAATAACACCCATTCCGATTGGAATCAGCAATAGAGGCTCGTAATCGTATTTAATGGCTAAAAAGATAAAAAACAAGCCGATCAATACCATCAATAAGTTACCACCGGTAACATTCGCAAAACCGGTAAATTCATAAAAATTCTTTAATCCAACTACCGCGCCTGAATTATTTTCACAATCAAGACTAGAGTTGGCAAACCTAAGAAAATCACCATCTACTTTGGCTATACGCGAACCAAGATTTAGAATTTCTGAAGTTGTAAGATAACTATTCGAATTAGAGTTCGGATCAATATTTTTTTGCAAGTGTGTTACAGTTTGTGGATTAAACGTCATTATAACATTTTCCCCTTCTGCTTTCCACTTACCAGTAAAACGCTGCTTTACCGAATCCATGATAAATGTTTTATCACTTTTGAATTCGAAAATTTTATATCTTTTTACAGTAATATCGGAATTTCCAACCGGGTTAGGAATATAACCATCTTCATGGTTAACCCATTTTCCCGTTGTTAATTTTTCTGCGGTATCCGATGATTTTTGAGCAATGGAGTTAAAAGCTAACCCCATTACCAAAATCATTGAGAATACCAATGAATAAAGTTTTCTCATTATATAGTTTTTGCCTTTTATTCTTGAGATGTTATGCTATTTCAATTAGTACGTCATCCTGAAGTACGCTATCGCCAACTGCAACCTTTATGGCTTTAACGGTTCCTCCTTTTTCGGCTAACACATTATTTTCCATTTTCATTGCCTCCATCACCAAAAGAGTATCTCCCGGATTGATAGAATCACCAACTGCAATGTTAATTTTAATAATACTACCCGGAAGTGGTGCCTTTACTGTTGAAGCTCCGCCTCCACTTTTCTTTATACTACCTTCGCCTGGCTTATTAACCACAGGCTTGCGAACCAATCTAGGAGTTTTTGATGATTTATCTGCAACATGCACATCCACATCATAACTCGTTCCGTTCACTTCAATTTTGGCATTCGATCCTTCAAAATCCTTGATTTCAACATCGTATTCCTGCCCACGTATTGTAAATTTGAACTTCTTCATTTTGCTTATCTTGGTTGATTCATTACTCCATAAATCTTAGAACTCCATGGAGAATAATTCTTAGTAACTTTTTTAATTGTAATGATATTGCTTTCATCATCGTGATTCTGGTTAAAGTGCATGTGCAAGGCCATTGCAATAGCTGCATTAACACCTCCCTCGATGTTTAAATCATCAGTTTCAGAGCCAGATCGACCTTCTCTCACCAACTTTTTTCTTAAGTTAAGGTGTAAGAGTTTCGGCAAATTGACAAAAACAATTACCAGTAGTACCAATGCAACAAATACAATGGAATAACCTACAATAGCAACAGTCCATCCACCTTGACTTCCTATAGATAAAATATTCATTAACATAGAACGTTTTTTTTATAATGGAATATTAGAATGTTTTTTAGGTGGATTCATTTGCTTCTTAGTCTGAAGAGACTGGAATGCGCGAATCACTCTGAAACGTGTATTACGTGGCTCAATTACATCATCGATATAACCATATGACGCTGCATTGTATGGATTTGCAAATGCCTCGTTGTACTCAAGCTCAGTTTCTGCGATGAATTTTACTTTTTCATCATCCGACAATTCAGCCATTTTTCTTCCGTGAAGTACTTCGATTGCACCTTTTGCACCCATAACAGCAATTTCAGCTGTAGGCCATGCATAATTCAAATCACCACGAAGTTGCTTACAAGACATTACATCATGAGCACCACCGTAAGATTTTCTTAGAGTAATAGTTACTTTTGGAACTGTAGCCTCACCATAAGCGAACATTAATTTCGCACCATGAGTAATGATACCACCAAATTCCTGACTTGATCCAGGCAAGAAACCAGGAACGTCAACCAAGGTTAAAATTGGAATATTAAAACAGTCGCAGAAACGAATGAATCTGGCCGCTTTTCTTGAAGACTCAATATCAAGTACTCCAGCAAGGAAACTAGGCTGATTGGCAACAACACCTACAGACATTCCACCCATACGAGTAAAACCTACAATAATATTCTTTGCATAATGACGGTGAACTTCAAGAAATTCAGCATCATCAGCAATCGTATAAATTACATCCTTCATGTCATAAGGCATGTTTGGATTTGCAGGAATGATTTCATTAAGGACATCATCCATTCTATCGATAGGATCTGAACAAGCTGTAATTGGAGCTTCTTCCAAGTTATTTGACGGCATGTAAGATAACAACTTACGTACAATCATGATACCTTCTTCTTCGTCTTCTACCATGAAGTGAGATACACCTGATTTGCTTGCATGCATTTTGGCACCTCCCAAATCTTCAACAGAAATATCTTCACCAGTAACCGTCTTAACAACCTTAGGACCAGTAACGAACATGTATGACTTTTCTTCTGTCATCATGATAAAATCGGTAAGAGCCGGAGAATAAACAGCACCACCCGCACAAGGACCGAAAATTGCTGAAATCTGAGGAATTACACCAGAAGCCATAATATTTCTCTGGAAAATCTCAGCATAACCTGCCAAAGCAGTTACACCTTCCTGAATACGAGCTCCTCCTGAATCATTAAGACCCACAACCGGTGCACCCATTTTCATTGCCATATCCATGATTTTACAAATTTTCTGTGCAAAAGTTTCAGATAACGATCCGCCAAAAACAGTAAAATCCTGAGAGAATACGAATACCAAACGTCCGTCGATTGTTCCCTGACCGGTAACAACACCATCGCCTAAAAATTTCGTTTTCTCCATACCGAAGTTAGTACAACGGTGCGATACAAACATGTCAAATTCCTCGAAACTTCCTTCATCAAGAAGCATATCGATTCTTTCACGAGCTGTAAACTTGCCTTTCTTGTGTTGAGATTCTATTCTTTTCACACCTCCACCAAGCTTAGCCTCTGCTCTTAAATCAATTAACTTTTTAATTTTATCCTGACTAGCCATAACTAATTGAGTTATTATTATTTATTGAGTATTCCTTATTTATTGCCACAAATTTCAGTCAGCACACGCTGAGTTGATTTTGGATGTAAAAATCCAATTTTTAAACCTTCTGCACCATTACGAGGTGTTTTATCGATTACTTCACAACCAGCTTCCTGAACATCAGTTAATGCTTGCTGAACATCTTCTACTGCGAATGCCATGTGATGCATTCCTCCACCTGTTTTCGCAACAAACTTACCTATCGGACCTTCAGGATCTGTTGATTCCAACAACTCAATTTTGGTATCTCCAACTTTGAAAAAAGCTGTTTTAACCTTCTGATCAACTACCTCTTCTACTGCATAACATTCTAATCCTAATACCTTTTCGTAGAATGGAATTGCTTCTTCTAAACTTTTTACGGCTATACCGATATGTTCAATATGGGATGGTTTCATTATAGATATATTTTAAATTATAAGGTTACAAAAATATCGATTTGAAAAACGGTAATCAATGATCTGTAACATTATAAAAGTTGTTTTTCAACATGTATTAAAAACTGCAAGTTCTCACTTTCCTCCTAATAATCAAACAAATAACAAAAAAACTACTTTCTTAAATTCTTATTTAGAAATCACTTCATGCAAACCTTTGCATAATTAATGAACTCACATAACGCTTCCTGCATTTGCGAGATCAAAGAAAATCTCTTTTCCGATAAAACAGAAATATATTTTACTATTCCTCAACATATCCGGACACAAATATATTTTCATGATTTTTTTTTAGTTAACCCGTACAAAAAACCACGTCCACAACTGTTGCTTGACACAATTCTCATTTCATACTTTTTTTGCATTCAAGGGCAAAGAGCAATTCTACAAGCTTAGAGGATCCTTTTGTTACATTGTGTAAAGTCTTTTACCTATATTTGCATTTTGAAACAGGTTTCAACCATTATTATAAATTTCATAAGCAGACTCTAAGATGATACTATTCTTCAAAAAAGACGAAGTACACTTTGTTGTTCAGACAACTAACCAATTGAATGTATTGGATTTTGAAAAGCTTTCCTGGCTATTCGGAGATGCCGAAAAAATTCAAGAAGATGAGATAGAGGGATTTTTTATTGGCCCAAGAAAGGAGATGATTACTCCTTGGAGTACTAATGCTGTTGAAATCACCCAAAACATGGGAATTTCAGGAATTTTGCGCATTGAAGAATTTCATAAAGCGGAAAACGAAAAAGCAGCATACGATCCTATGCTGCAAGCTTCTTATAAAAAAATTGGTCAAGACATCTACACCATTGAAAAGCAACCGGAACCAATTATAAATATTGAAAACATTGCTGCATACAACCAAAAAGAAGGTTTGGCTCTCAGCAGCGAAGAGGTTGATTATTTAAATGGAGTTTCAGAAAAAATCGGCAGAAAATTAACTGATTCAGAAGTGTTTGGTTTCTCTCAGGTTAATTCGGAGCACTGTCGTCACAAAATTTTTAACGGAGTGTTTGTTATTGATGGTGAGGAAAAAGAATCTTCACTTTTCCAATTAATTAAAAAAACTTCACAATTAAATCATAACAGAATTGTATCTGCCTACAAAGACAATTGTGCCTTTTTAGAAGGACCTAAAATGGAACAGTTTGCTCCTGTTACTCATGATAAAGCAGATTTCTTTCAAACCAAAGACATTAACACTGTAATTTCGCTTAAAGCGGAAACACATAATTTCCCCACAACTGTTGAACCATTTAATGGTGCAGCAACTGGTACAGGAGGTGAAATCAGAGATAGAATTGCAGGAGGAAAAGCTTCAGTTCCTATGGCCGGAACTGCTGTTTACATGACTTCCTATCCTAGACTGGAAGCTTCCCGTTCATGGGAAAATGCTACTGATGCCAGAAAATGGTTGTATCAAACTCCTGAAGAAATTTTAATTAAGGCATCGAACGGAGCCAGTGATTTCGGAAATAAATTTGGTCAGCCTCTTATTTGTGGTTCTGTTCTTACTTTCGAACACTTCGAAAACAATAAAAAATACGGTTACGATAAAGTTATTATGCAGGCCGGAGGAATTGGATACGGCAGATTGGAACAAGCTCAAAAAGATATTCCTGAAAAAGGCGATAAAGTAATTCTTTTAGGTGGTGACAACTACAGAATTGGAATGGGCGGTGGTGCTGTTTCCTCTGTTGCAACCGGTGAATTCACAAACTCTATTGAGTTAAATGCAGTTCAACGTTCAAATCCTGAAATGCAAAAAAGGGTTTGCAATGCGATTAGAGCAATGGCCGAAATAGATGAGAATCCTATTGTTTCTATTCATGATCATGGAGCAGGCGGACACTTAAATTGCTTATCGGAATTGGTTGAAGAAACCGGTGGTAAAATTGATTTGAATGCTCTTCCTGTTGGTGATCCTACCCTTTCAGCTAAAGAAATTGTAGGTAACGAGTCTCAGGAAAGAATGGGATTGGTTATTAAAGAAAAAGATGTTGCCCTTTTAACCCGAATTGCAGATAGAGAAAGAGCTCCTATTTACCAGGTTGGTGAAACAACCGGTGATATGAGATTCACTTTTGAGGATAAAAAAACAGGACAGAACCCAATTGATCTTGGTCTTTCTGAAATGTTTGGGAAACCACCAAAAACAGTCTTGACAGATTCAACTTTAGACGAAAAATTTGAAGCTGTTGAATACGATACTAATAAAATAGAAGAATACATCGAAAATGTTCTTCAATTGGAAGCTGTTGCCTGTAAAGATTGGTTGACCAACAAAGTTGACAGATCGGTAACCGGTAAAGTTGCTATGCAGCAATGTGCCGGACCTCTTCAATTGCCTTTGAATAATCTAGGTGCTGTAGCAATTGATTTCCAAGGTGAAAAAGGAATTGCAACCTCTATTGGTCATACACCAATTGCCGCTTTGGTAAATTCCGAAAATGGCAGTCGCCTATCTATTGCCGAATCATTAACCAACATGGTTTGGGCTCCAATTGAGCAGGGACTTAAAGGTGTTTCATTATCTGCAAACTGGATGTGGCCTTGTAAAAATGCCGGTGAAGATGCCCGTTTGTATCAGGCTGTGCAGTCAATTAGCGATTTTGCCATTGAATTGGGAATCAATATCCCAACAGGAAAAGATTCACTTTCCATGACCCAAAAATATGGAAAAGACGATGTTGTTTATTCTCCTGGAACAGTTATCATTTCGACTGTTGGCGAAATAACAGACATCAATAAAATGATTTCTCCGGTTCTGAAAAACGAAGCTGATTCTCATTTAATATATATGGATTTCTCGAAAGATGATTTCCAATTGGGAGGAAGTAGTTTTGCTCAAATTGTAAATAAATTAGGAACACAGACTCCTGATGTTAAGGATTCAAAATATTTTGCAAAAGCATTTGAAACTCTTCAGCAATTAATATTGGAAGGCAAAGTACTTGCCGGTCATGATATTTCTGCTGGTGGTATGATTACAGCATTGTTGGAGATGTGTTTTGCAGACAACAGACTTGGTGCTGATATTGATCTTTCATCGATTGACGAAAGCGATTTGGTTAAAGTCTTATTTAGCGAAAACCCTGGTGTTATTTTCCAGGTGAAAGATCTTGAAACTATTTCAAAGGATCTGGCCGGTAAAGAAATTAAATTCCATGTAATTGGAACTCTTGGCGAAGCAGGAAAAATGCAAATATCAAAAGAAGATCAGGTTATTGATCTTGATATCGCCTCCTTACGTGATCTTTGGTTCAAAACTTCTTATCTTTTGGATAGAAGTCAATCAGGCAAAGAATTGGCTTTGGAAAGATTCAAATCTTATAAAGAGAATGAACTGGAATTCAAATTCGATGAGAACTTCACAGGGAAATTTAAACAATTCGGAATTGATCCAAAAAGAAAAGAAAAATCAGGTGTTAAAGCTGCTATTATTCGTGAGAAAGGTGTAAACGGAGATCGTGAGATGGCCTGGATGATGCATTTGGCAGGAATGGATGTTAAGGATGTTCATATGACTGACCTGATTGCCGGACGTGAAGATCTTTCCGATGTCAACATGATTGTTTTTGTTGGAGGTTTCTCTAACTCAGATGTGTTGGGTTCTGCAAAAGGATGGGCCGGAGCTTTCCTTTACAATGAAAAAGCTAAAAAAGCTCTTGATAATTTCTATGCCCGAAAAGATACTTTAAGTCTTGGAGTTTGTAATGGATGTCAGTTAATTTCTGAACTGGGATTAATTTATCCTGATCATGAAAAACATCCAAAACTTCTTCATAACGAATCACACAAATTCGAATCAGGATTTGTAAGTGTATCAATACCGGAAAATAACTCAATTATGCTTTCGTCTTTAGCCGGAAGTAAATTAGGTATTTGGGTTGCTCACGGGGAAGGTAAATTTGATTTGCCATACGGACAAGACAAGTATCAGATTCCTATGAGATACAACATTGATCAGTATCCTGCCAATCCAAACGGCTCGCCATTTGCAACGGCTGCAATATCATCAAATGATGGCCGCCATTTAGCAATGATGCCTCACCTGGAAAGAGCAACTTACCCTTGGAACTGGGCTCATTACAATGAGAACCGTATTGATGACGAAGTTTCACCATGGATTGAAGCATTTGTAAATGCGAAAAAATGGATCATGGAACACAAATAATATCAATAACTTAAATATAGAATACCTCCTTTTCAAGGGGGTATTTTTTTTTGCTTAAGTGCAACGTAAAAACTAATACATTTTTCATAACTTGTGACAACTAACAAAATCACAACTTATATGAAACATTTTTTACCCCTTATTGCCATTCTGGGATTAACATTAGCGTGTGCTCCCCCGAATAAAATCAGCCAAGCGGAGAAAACCTCCGGTTCTAATCAAAAAGAAAAACCAATTCATTTGGAAAAACAAATTGCCCCTGGTACTTGTTCCCTTATAATAAGTGACTTTAAATTTTTATCAGAGAACAATAAATTCCTGCTAAACGGAAAAGTGATTTCCATAAAAGCTTATGGTGCAGGCTTTACTTCGACTTTCGAAAGGGAACAAAGCATTCAAATAAAAATTACAGAACAACAATTTATGAATTTGAAATCTGCAAAAAGCATTTCTTGTTTAATATCCTGCATCGAAGGAGTGCACAACACGCCCCTTTACAAACTGGTAGATTATCAATCAGAAATAAAACAATAAAATTAATTTCAATGCAGTCCTTATCATATTGGTTCCTGGAATACAGGAGAACTGCCCTAAAATGATTAATGCCAGGAAATATCTCTAATTTAATAAGGAAACTTAATTTGCAGGTATTCTGCATTATAATAGTCAAAACATATGAAACGTCCATGTATAAAGCTTTCTGCACAAAGGGAGATCATTATATGGGAAGTTCCATCTGACCATAAAATAAAAATTATAAACAGATGAAATCAATTTTCACCATATTACTCGCAATAACAATCTCTTTTCCGATACTTTCGCAAAATAGAAAACTAACAGTACAAAAATACTCTGTATTAGGAGTTAAAAACATTGTAATAACAGAGAAAACATACAACGAATTAACCAATAGAACACTAAACAAAAGAAAGCTTGCTAAAATTGCTGATAAAGAAGCAGGAAAACCAAAACGTGCGGATGATCCTATTGCCAGAGCCTTGTACGAAAGAAATATATTAAAAAACCCTCTTACGGGACAGATCCCATTAAACATTAAAGAACTGGAAAAAGCATATGTCCTTTCCTCAGCCTCAGGTTTGCAAAGCAGATTAAAAACAGGAGGATTAAGCTATACCAACAGCGGACCTCGAAATGTTGGTGGACGAACCAGGGCTCTGGCTGTTGACATAGCAAATGAAAATATAATTCTTGCTGGAGGAATAACCGGCGGAATGTGGAAATCAACAGATAACGGTGTTAGTTGGACCCGTACAACAAAGCTTGAAGACCACCCTAGTGTAACTTCTATTGCACAAGATCCAAACAACACTGCAATCTGGTATTATACAACCGGAGAACTAATAGGTAATTCAGCATCGGAAGGTGGTGCTCCTTACCGGGGAAACGGACTGTTTAAATCTACCGATAACGGCGACAACTGGACATCTTTAACATCTACTACTTCCAATACATCTGAAATATATGACCCTTTCGATTATGCCTGGAACATATGCGTTGACCCGAACAACAGCGATGTATACGTTGCAACTGCTGATGGAATTAAGCGCTCAACGGATGGCGGAACCAGCTGGACTGATGTTATCGAATCTGATTCCTATTATGAAGATATTATCTGTACTCCCGGCGGGATTAAGTACGCTTCTTTAAGTGCCGATGGTACAACAAAAGGAATCTACAGATCCTCAACGGGAAATTTAAATGATTGGGAAGACATTACTCCAAGTGGATTTCCTGCAGATTATAACAGAGTGGTACTTGCACATGCAACAAGTAATACGACCAATGATATTGTTTATATTTTAGGTGAAACAACAGGAGCAGGTTTTCAAAATCACAGTTTTTGGAAATTGACTTATAATTCTTCCGCAACAACTCCGGCAACATGGGTAGACCGGTCACAAAATCTGCCGGAAGGCGGCGACGGAGACACGGATGTAAATGATTACAACTCGCAGGGTTCTTACAATATGGTAATAAAAGTTGCTCCGGATAATGAAAATATGGTTTTTATCGGCGGCACTAATCTGCTTCGTTCCGATGATGCTTTTGCCACAAAAGCAAGTCCTTTAAGTGTTGGGAAATCGACTGATGAATCAAAAACCTACTGGATTGGAGGCTATGCAACAGAAAACAACGTTACTCAATATCCAAATCATCATCCGGATGTACATGCATTAGTATTTAAGAATGATAATGCAACATTACTATGTGGACACGATGGTGGAATAAGCATTACGAACAACTATAAACAAACAGACGATACATTTTCTGAACCAGAATCGGAAGGAGACAAAAGCATGCCTGTTGATTGGGAATTTCTGAACAATGGCTACTTAACAACACAAGCTTATACAGTTGCTGTTGATAACGATATAAGAACAAACAAAGTATTACTTTCCGGATTTCAGGACAACGGTACCTGGCTTGCTGAAACTTCCGATTCAGATCAAGATTGGTTAGCCTGGGGGTCTGGCGACGGCAGTTACTGCAGTATTTTTAATTTGGGCAACAGCCTGCTCACCTCATCGCAAAGCGGCACCACCTACCTTGAAGATAACGTAACAGATGAGGCAAGTTACTACTGGACCCGTGTTGATCCAGAGGGTGCAACCGGACAATTGTTTATCAATCCATTTATTGAGGATGCCAACAACAGTGAAATTTTATACTATGCTGCAGGACAATACATCTGGAGAAATTCCAATGTATTTGAGATTCCAAAACTACAACCCAATGAAGCCACGAAAAATTGGGAAAAACTGGAAATTTCAAAAGCAAGCGGAACTGTATCGGCAATGGAATCCTCAACCTTCCCTGCTCACATTCTGTATTATGGAACATCAACAGGAAAAGTTTATAAAATTGAAAATTCGCACTCGAAATGGGCAAAGAAGACCGACATTACAGGAACAAATATGCCAGCTGGAAATGTAATTTCTATTGATGCAAACCCTTTAAATGCGAATGAAGTATTGGTCGGATTTTCCAATTACGGAATTGAAAGTATATTTAATACGACTGATGGTGGAACCAGCTGGACTCCTGTTAGTGGAAATCTGGAAGAAATAAACGGAACTAACAATGGTCCGTCTGTAAGATCGGTTGCATTTATGGTTTCGCCTACAGATACTACTTATTATGCGGGTACCAGTACCGGTTTGTACAGTACAACAAAGCTTGAAGGAACTTCCACAACGTGGACACAGCAAGCAATTAACCAAATCGGAACCAGCGTTGTTTCAATGATAAAAGCTCGTAGAGATGGATTCTTTGCTGTTGCAACTCATGGCAATGGGATATTTACAGCTGATGATGACTTTAGCTCAGCTGCTCCTGTTGCACTTATTGGAATGACTCAGGACACAATTTATAAAGATGATGCCATTAATTTCATGAATCGTACCATTGGTGATGGAATTACTTCATGGGAATGGACTTTCGAAGGTGCAACGCCCAATACTTCTTTAGAGGAACACCCCCGCGATATCGCATACAATACTGCCGGTACTTTCAAAGTATCCTTAAAAGCAAAGAACAGCGCCGGTGAAAACATACAAGAAATTGTATCTGCAATAGTTGTAAAATCGGTTAAGGCTGCATTTACAGCCAGTTCCACAAATGTTAATGTAGGAACCGAAGTTACTTTTACTGATCAATCTGCAGGCACCCCAACTTCCTGGAATTGGAGTTTTCCGGGAGGAGCACCTGAAAGCTCAACAGAGCAAAATCCTGTTGTTACCTACAGTACTGTTGGTACTTATAATGTCAAATTGACTGTCGGCGGTGAATCATTTAATGACACAGAAACAAAAACAGCTTATATTACCGTTCTGGATGCTGATGATTTTGGAGATCAGTTACTTTATAATGTTACAGACACAGATGAATCCAAACTTTCAATTTACTCTTTCAATGGAGCAACATCTTGGGGATATACAGCAGGACACAACAGTTATAATATGTCTCAATTTGCTGAGAAATTTGAGATGGTTAATCCAAACTTAAACGTTGTTCGGAGTATTCAGTTAAATCCAGTTATAATAGAACAGAAATCTTCAGATCCTAAAATAGCTTTAAAAATATGGAATGGTGAAAGCTTACCGGAAACTGAAATTTATTCAAAAGAAATCGCTTTTTCCGAATTGCAGGCTCAACAGTTTAATGAAATTATTCTTGACTCTCCTATTGAAGTCAACTCCAGCTTTTTTGTTGGCTACGAAGTCTTTTATGAAAATCCAGTTGATACATTTGCAGTTTATCATCTTCCTTTAGATGGAGATATTACTTGGGACAATTCAGCCTACCTTACCTATGAAGGTGAATGGAAAAGTTTCTCGGATGGAAATATCTATGCTGCCAATTCAGCATTAGCCATTAAAGCACTAGTTGGATATGAAGAAAATATTGCACCTCCATTGAAGGCTGATTTCACCGCAAACTCAACTACCACAACAACAGCAGATAATATTAGCTTTACTGATTTATCAACAGGTGAAATTGCATCATGGGAATGGAATTTTGCAGGTGGTACTGCTGACGATAATACGATGCAGAATCCTACTGTATCATATAGTGAAGCAGGGATTTATGACGTAACGTTAAAAGTAATCGGCACAAATGGTACATCAAATACCAATACCAAAGAAAATTATATAACCGTTGAGATGGCTACAGCAATTAATGAACTGGGCGAAGAAGTTGAAAAGCTAATGATATATCCTAACCCACTGGTAAACAAAAGTAATGTAGTCTTCCCTAACAAAACCAATCAGAAATACCGGTTGGTGGTTGTGGATGCAAGTGGCCGTGTAGTTCGGATTATTGAAAACATTACAGGAGACAACGTGATTATAAACCGGGAACAATTGAAACCCGGTGTGCATATCATCAACCTTTCGGGTGAAAAAATATACAAGGGAAAACTATTGGTGAAATAATCGCATATCCATTTCTTAAGAGGGTGTCCAAAACCAAGGACATCCTCTTTTTATTTATTACCCTAATTTATTTATTCTTTTTACTTCCTTTTTTATAATTTATACATATCTTATTCTGTTTTTTTATTAATTCATTCTGTTTAATTAAGCAATATTTATTTTTATTCCTTTTTAAAATTTTAATTTTTATTAATTCATATAGTTTTTTTATAAGTTTATTCTATATTTTAGATAAAAATTGATTTAAAATACACAAACAGTAATCAATTCGATTAGCATTGCAATACTAAAAAGATCAAAATATGAATTCCACGAAGAACAATGTTCCCTTTAGCATCCAGAAAATGATCAAAAATTATCTTAAGGAACAACATATTACGCCTACTCAGTTGGCTCGACGCCTTAGTATGCGGCCTATTTCTGCACATCAAATGCTGGAGCGCCCCACAATGCAGGTAGACCGGCTTTGGAGTATTTGTTTAGCACTGGATGTAAATATATTTCAGGCTGTAGCAAATGAGCTTGATATTGAACATTACCATCCAAAGGTTGACCAGCTTAAAAAAGAAATTGAAACCGGTAATCAACAGATTAATGCTCTGAAAAAGGAATTGGAACTTCTTACGCATGAAAATAACACACTAAAAGAAGTTATTGGTTTGCTTCGAAAATAGTTTCATTTCAACATCAAAACTCATCTTACAAAACCAGTTTTTTTTTAGATTTATTCCCTGATTTACCCCATAAAAAAAACACCAAAACCATATTGTTTGGCTGTGGTGCTCTTTTTAAGAATATTTTGAATATCTAACTACTCAACTGATCCAACAAACTATCCTCATCATCGAAAGTAGAATCTGAAAAATTTAATGCTGTTTCGATTATCGCCAAATGCGAATAAGCCTGCGGAAAATTACCTAGCATTCGTTTTGATACAAAATCGATATCCTCAGCAAACAAACCCAAATGATTTGAATAGGTTAATAACTTATCAAATTTCTCTTTCGCCTCCTTTTTCCTGCCAATTTTATACAAACTGTTTATCAACCAGAAAGAACAAATGGTGAAGGCAGACTTTGGCGTCCCAAAATCGTCCTTGTTTTTATAACGATACATTAAACCGTCATGTTCCAATTCGTTTTGAATGGTTAGTACTGTCGATTTATACTTCTCATCTGCGGCATTGATAAAACCATAACTCTCCATTAACAATACAGATGCATCCATATCCTCAGAGCCATAGAATTGGGTGAACGCCTGTTTCTTTTCACTCCATGCCTTTTTCATGATATCTTCTTTCACCGAATGTCGAAGCACAGTCCACTTTCCTACATAATAATCGCGCTTTAAAAGGGTTGCGATTTTAACTGCCCGGTCGAAAGCCACCCAGCACATCACTTTACTAAAAGTAAAATGAAGACTTTTACCACGAATTTCCCAAATTCCACGATCCGGCTTTTTCCAATTCTCCTCTACAACCTTCACAATGCTTCTCACAATAGTCCATAATTCCTCACTATGGTCGAGAGAATTTTCAAACATTTCGAAATGCTGATGAATCAGATCGACCAAAATTCCATAAATATCATTCTGCTTTTGCTTGTAGGCAGCATTCCCAACCCTTACGGGTTTGGAACCTTCATAACCTGCAAGGTGTTCCAACTCGTATTCCGAAAGCTTTTTCTCACCATTAATACCATACATGATCTGAATTTTCTCATTCTTCTCAGGAATAATATTCATAATAAAATTCAGGTATCGTTTTGCTACATTATAATGTCCCAATTGGGTGAGAATCTTAACAACCATAGAGCCATCGCGAATCCAGCAAAAGCGATAATCCCAATTTCTAACTTCCCCAATTGTTTCGGGTAAAGAAGTTGTTAATGCAGCCAGAACAGCCCCGCTTTTCTGATAACTCAACAATTTTAACACCAGTGCACTCCGATTGGATTCTTCATTGTATTTCGGCAACACTTTGGTTTTTTCGCTCCAATTCAGCCAATATGTTTTTGTCCGCTGCAATTTCAAATAAATGCGGTCAAGTGTTTGTTCCAGTAACTTCTGATTGTAACTAACCTCGCAAAATTCATCTTTTTCCAATTCAATGACTTCCTGATTCAATATATCAGAACCATTAAAACTGGAATACAAATACAACGAGTCATAATTACCTGATGTAGTATACGATTTTATAAATTTCTCACTGGACAATTTATTTTTAGTCGTATTTCGGGCATAATCCAGTTGAGGATTGTATTTAATCCGAAACTTTGGTTTTCCATAAACCAATCGAAAAAAACGAACTACATCAGGAGGCATGTAGTAATCATTTTTCTCTGTTACATATCTGGGCATAAAATCCAAAACTTCAAAAACTCCATCGATACACTCAAATCTTGTTTTTAAAATATTCGTATTTTTTCGGTACTCCTGTGTTATATTTGTTGCACTCTCAGGTAAAATTTCAAAACTACCACCTTTACTCTTATCCAACAACTTAGCAAATGCCGAAGATGAATCAAATTGTGGCAAACACACCCAATCCAACGACCCCTTTTCCGAAACCAGTGCCGCACTTCTACAATTTCCTATTACCCCGTAATTTAAATTCTTCATAAAAAAATGCTATTTTAGAGCTTAACCATAAAAATTCCACGGAAAATAAAGATTTTCCATGACTTTAGACTGTTTTTAAACCAAAATTTAAATTTCCTTTTTATGAATCGAATTCACATTGTCTCCAACAGACTCCCTTTTAGTATTAACGTAGAAAATGACAACATCGAATTAATTCCGAGTGTTGGCGGGCTTGCAACAGGTATGAGGTCGGTTTACAAAGAATACAATGGAAAATGGATTGGCTGGCCGGGATTACCCAGCGATGATCTTGACGATCAATTAACTGCAGGAATTGAAGAAGAATTAATTAAAGAAGATTGTGTGTCTGTTCATTTGTCGAAACAGGAAATAGACTTGTACTATGATGGTTTTAGTAACCGGACTATTTGGCCGCTGTTTCATTATTTCGCGCAATATATTGATTACGATCATGAATTATGGGACGCTTTTGTAAGCGTGAATCAAAAATTTGCTGATAAAGCACTGGAAACTATAGAGGAAGGTGACACCATTTGGATTCACGACTATCAATTATTACTGGTTCCTGAAATGATAAAATCAAAAAAGCCTGGTGTTACCATTGGTTTTTTTCTCCACATCCCCTTTCCTTCTTTTGAAGTCTTTCGAATTTTGCCATGGCGAAAAGAATTGATACAAGGTATTCTGGGTGCTGATCTGATAGGCTTTCATACTTTCGATTATCAAAGACATTTTTGCAGTTCGGTGCGTCGTTTAATGGGTTACGAGATTTCATTCAACCAAATTCACATCGAAGACCGGATTATACTTGTTGACTCATTTCCAATGGGAATTGACTACGATAAATTTAGAGATGCTGCAACTCAAACATTTCAAAAACCACTTCAGGAAAAATCGAAGCTTCATCGTGAGCTGGAAAAATATTTTCTGGTTTCGCCTGAACGAAAGCTAATTCTCTCGATCGACCGCATGGATTACTCGAAGGGAATTCCAAACCGCTTACGGGCTTTCTCAAAATTCTTAGAAGATTATCCTGAATTTATAGGCAAAGTAACACTGATAATGCTTGCGGTACCATCCCGTGGAACCGTAGAACACTATATCAACCTTAAGAGAGAGGTGGATGAATTGGTTGGAACTGTAAATGGTAAATTCGGGAGTATTAATTACACGCCGGTTTGGTATTTTTACCGTTCGCTGCCCTTCGAAAACCTGATTGAATTATACAGTTCATGTGATGTTGCTCTGGTAACGCCTGTGCGCGATGGAATGAATCTGGTTGCGAAAGAATATGTAGCATCAAGAACAAATAGAACAGGTGTTATCATTTTAAGTGAAATGGCAGGTGTTGCCAAAGAAATGGGGGAAGCTCTGATAATTAATCCCAACAATATTAACGAAATTGCAAGTGCTATTAATCAGGCCTTAATCATGCCGCTTGATGAGCAGCGGGAACGAATGATCTTTCTTCAGGACAGGATAAAACGATATGATGTTTTCAAATGGTCCAGTGAGTTTGTAAAATCTTTAGCAAAAGTTGAAAAAATCCAAAACTCATTCTATGCGAAGAAAATTAATAGTAAAATCATGGAAAACCTTAGCTCGAAATACCATTCTTCAGAAAAAAGAGCCATATTCCTTGATTACGACGGAACGCTAACCGGCTTCAGATCGAACCCAAATGATGCAAAACCGGATGAAGAGCTTCATAAAATTCTTTTCAAACTGGAAGAAGATCCTCGTAATGTAATTACAATTATAAGTGGCCGGGACAGGGATAGTCTGGAAAAATGGTTCGACGGACACAAAATCAATTTGATTGTTGAACACGGTGTTTGGCTTAGAAAAAATCAAAAAGAGTGGAAAATGCTAAGCAATGCTTCGGATATCTGGAAACCAAATATTCGTCCTACTTTAGAAACTTTTGTTGACCAAACACCAGGGTCTTTTATCGAAGAAAAAAACTATTCGCTGGTTTGGCATTTCAGAAAGGCAGAACCGGAACAAGGAGAACTTAGAGCGAATGAGCTTCGGGACGAGTTAACCACAATGATCGCCAATCACAACCTAGAAATATTAGAAGGCAATAAAGTAATTGAAGTGAAAAGCGGTGGAATAAACAAGGGGATTGCAGCTATGCAATTTCTTAAAAACCAGAATTTTGATTTTGTGATGGCCATAGGAGACGACTGGACTGATGAATACATGTTCCGTGAACTTCCGGAATCGACTCATACCATAAAGGTTGGACTTAAAAACACAGCAGCAAAATACAAAGTTGAATCTGTCGCTTCGGTTCGAAAATTACTTTCGGAATTCATTAAATAGCAAGAAACTTTCAAAGAGGATGTCCAAAAAGTTCAATCTTATTGTCATTCTGAGCCTGTCGAAGAATCTTTATCTTTGAAAAACAGATGTTTCGACTCCGCTCAACATGACGTTTTCAAGTGAAATTTTACTTTCTGGACATCCTCTTTTTAGCTTTTCATGAATCTTAAAAGAGCATTATCACATAAAAAATCAACAAATACTGTTCCTGTTCTTTAAAATTCGTATAATTTTGCACCGAAATAAAATGAAATTCCCTAATTTCGCACGAACCAAGATTTTTAATAATGCTACACAAAAAGTTCGATTATTTAGTAATCGGAAGTGGATTGGCTGGTTTATATTCGGCCTACTATGCTTCCCGCTTTGGGAAAGTTGCCATTTTAACTAAGTCGAAGATTGATGTTAGCAATTCATACTATGCGCAGGGAGGCATTGCTGCTGTAACCGATCCTGAAGATTTCCCTCAATATCATTTAGAAGATACTTTAACCGCCGGCCGTGGTTTGTGTGACCTTATTCCTGTGGAAATTCTCGTTAACGAGGGGCCGGATCGTATTCAGGACATAATCGATTTGGGCATGCAATTCGATAAAGAGAACGGCAAACTGGCTTTGGGACTTGAAGGAGGGCATCACCGAAGGCGGATACTTCATGCCGGTGGTGATTCAACAGGAAAAGAAATGACTCTTTTTTTGATTAAACAAGTAGTGAACAATCCCAACATTGAGATATTTGAAAACCATATGGTTTTTGAATTACTTGTTGAAAATAAAATTTGCGCCGGAGCAAAAAGCTACAATATCACCGACAATACCAATCTCCTAATTGAAGCTAAGAATACGATTCTTGCTTCGGGCGGAGCTTCTGCGGTCTATCAAAGAACAACAAACCCGCACACTACGGTTGGTGATGGAATCAATCTGGCTTATAAGGCCGGTGCCGAAATAGCTGATATGGAATTCATTCAGTTTCATCCCAGTTCTTTTTATTCTAAGGAAGGATATACATTTCTGATTAGCGAAGCTGTTCGCGGTGAAGGTGCTCATCTTTTAAATTCAAAAGGAGAACGATTCATGCCGGCAATTCATCCGTTAGCCGAATTAGCCCCCCGCGATATTGTTGCCCGGTCCATTTTCAATCAGATGAAACAAAGCGGAAGCAATCATGTGATTCTTAACCTTAAACATCTTGATGGAGAGAAAATAAAAAATCGTTTCCCGTCTATTAATAAAAATTGCGAATCTTCAGGTGTTGATATGACTCAGGAAATTCCAATTGCTCCCGCAGCGCATTATATGGTTGGAGGAATTAAAACCGGAATACACGCTGAAACCAATATATCGAGACTGTATGCTTGTGGGGAATTAGCTTCATCAGGAGTTATGGGCGCCAACAGACTTGCTTCAAACTCATTGCTTGAGTGTTTGGTTTTTGGCAAGAGAGCTGTCGATCATGCCAGGGAAACTAATTTGCTTACCGATCCGTTTCCCTTAAATCAGACCGAACTGCATATTAATGCAGATCTGGAACAATCATTCCTAAATCATTGCAATGAAATTGCAAATGAGATGAATTTAAAGGCAGGAATAGTACGAAACCATACAGAATTAACGGAAGTTATTTCACTTTTAGAATCAATCGAAAATAGTTTTCCTTTTGAAGCTTATGAATATTACAGCGTTCGTTTGCAAAACCTTATAAAAGTATGTCATCTGCTAACCACTGCAGCATTGGCAAGACAAGAGAGTCGCGGAGGTCATTACAGAGAAGATTTCCCAAAAGAAAAATCAAGATTCCTTACCCACTCGATTCAACAAATTAATAAAGAAATTTATTTTGTTCCTGTAGATCATCGATCTCAAGATTAAATTATCAAATATGAAAGAATCAGGATTCAACGTTCAGGAAATTGAACTCATCATTAATCATGCTTTTCAGGAAGATATAGGAAGTGGTGACATTACCACAAATAATATAGTCCCCGAAAATACATCCGCGACTGCAAGTATGACAGCAAAAGCTGATGGTATAGTTGCAGGTTTGGATATTGCCGAAATGGTGTTTCGTAAATTGGATGCAAATTTAAAATGGAATCCAAAAATTAAAGATGGTGACCGGGTATCAAAAGGAGACGTTATTCTTGAAATAAAAGGAACATTCAGGGCCCTTTTAACCGGCGAAAGACTAGCCTTAAATTTACTGCAAAGAATGTCGGGTATTGCTACCGAAACAGCTAAATATGTTGCCGAAGCTAAAGGGACAAAGGTGAAAATACTGGATACAAGAAAAACAGTTCCCGGCTTACGGACATTCGACAAATATGCAGTTAAAATGGGCGGAGGAACCAATCATCGCATTGGTTTATATGATATGGTAATGATTAAAGACAATCACATTAAGATTGCCGGCAGCATTACCTCCGCTGTTGAACAGGTTCGTAAAGCAATTCCTTCGGATATTAAAGTGGAGGTAGAAACAACAAACTTAAATGAAGTTAAAGAAGCTGTTGCTGCAGGTGCAGATATCATCATGCTCGATAATATGAGTAATGAATTAATGAAAGAAGCTATTGACTTCATTAATGGCGAAGCTTTGGTTGAAGCATCTGGAAATATGAATTTAGAGAGGATTGCCGGAGTTTCCAAAACGGGAGTAGACTTTATTTCAATTGGTGCTCTCACCCATTCTGTAACCGCATTAGATATCAGCCAAAACATTATTCTTTAGTATTACAGGAAGAGATATTCAAAATTAAAACTCAAAACAATTTGATGGTATCTTAGCTTCGTTTACAAGTACTGCAGATGAAGGAAAGTACCGTCTGTAATTAAGAATTTGAGTGTGAATATTTTTTCCTGAAAAAATATTTCGATACAATTAAGTATCTGCAAAAAAGCAATTCATTTTTTCTTGCAAATTGTTTCCGTTGTATGAATTATCAATTCAGAATTCGTCTAAATAATTTATTTTCTGTCATTCCAAATCAATTTACACATCAATAAAGAATTCCGGCTTATTTTCTTTTCGCAAAGTACTTAAACTCCAACAATTAAAGGCATAAAGTCTCTGGGCCAATTTCGCCTAAACCGATCTGTTATCAAAAAAAATATTAGAAATTGGTTACGTATTAATCACAATCTTTATCCAATTCAAAACGTTTTTTTACAAAAAAAAAACAAAGTGTCTAATACATTCCGTTTGTCATCTATCAAAATAATAATACTATTATTTCAACCAAGTTTATTCTAATTAATATTACTATATTTCGACTCATTATTAGACAATTAAGAATAAATAATATCAACAAATAAAACCTTAACCAACAATTAAAAACAATCTAATTTAATAATAGCATCCAAACTTAAGATTCAAAACCACAATGCAATTTCCCCTACCACTTGCTTTGCTTTTTTTTATTTCTTTCTCCAATGTTCTATTTGCAAATAGAGTTTCAGATGGCGTAAAGAATCAGGATAGTATTAAGATAGAACAATATCTGACTAAATCAAGGAAGTACTATACGGTAAAAACTGATAGTGCAATTTATTTTTCAGATAAAGCGCTGCAACTATCTATAAAGAGTAATAACCAAAAATTGATCATCAATTCGCAGATTGAATGTTTTTACAATTATTCTGTGAACAGAGATCTGACAAATGCAAAAGAAGTCCTTGATGAAGCCAAATCAATCGCATATATAATAAATGATTCCTTAAGTATTGGCAGAGTACATTCCTGTTTAGGGTACTATTATGTATTAGCCAGCAAATACGACAGCGCAATCATCCAATACAATAAATCTTTGGAAATATGCGAGGCAATCAAGAGTAACAAAAATAAAATTAATAATCTTATCGGACTCGGGGAAATATACTATGAAAGAGGCGATTTAGAATTAGCGCTGAGTAAATATGTAGAAGCGCTTAAATTTGAAGAGGTAAAGTACGACAATGATACCAGACTAAGTCTTCTCATTAACATGGCCAATATTTATTCCGATGAGAATCAAAGGAAGAAGGCAATATCCTATTACAATCAAGCCATGGAAATCGCGATAGAGCTAAAGGATGATGACACTCTATCCGTTCTTTATAATAATTTAGCAATTATATACCAGAACGATTCAGATTACAATAAAGCATTACTGTTTTACGAGAAAAGTCTTGATATCGATAAAAAGGCAAATAATAAGGCAGACATTGCATTGTGTCTGAATAATATTGGTGAAAATTATTTTAAAATGGGGAATACAGATAAGGCAATTGTATTCCTGCGCGAATCATTATCTACCAATCGTCAATTACATCTTGAAACTGAAATTATTTATAATTTGGAGACCTTAATTCAAATACACCTTAGCTTGGGTAATTTTAATCAGGCATATAAGTATCTTGAAGAAGGAATTTCTTTAACTAAGAAATTAAAGACAAAAGGTAAAAGAAGTGATTTATTGAAGCTCCTTGCTGAATATTACAATAAAACAGGGAAATACCAAAAAGCCTATTCCTCCATGATAGCATACAACTCTCTTAAGGATAGCATACAACAAAAATCAAGAACAGAGAAAATAGTTGAACTTCAAACGCAGTTTGATTCTGAAAAAAAAGAGAAGGAGAATGAAATTTTAAGAGTGAAAAACCAATTTACTCAAGAAAAACTGGAACAAGAAAAAATGAGAGCGAAATACCTTTATATTTTCTCTTTCTTAGCGCTTGCTGTTATCCTTCTAATAATTATCCTTTTTCGCTCTAAAATTAAGATAAACAATCAAATTAAAATTATAAACGGCAAATTGGAAGATTCCAATTCCAAATTAAAAATCATGAATGCTACAAAAGATAAGTTCTTTTCAATAATTGCACATGATTTAAGATCACCTTTTAACGCCATATTAGGATTTTCGGAACTGATAAAATCGGAAGTAGAGAAAGGAAAAAATTTAGAGCTCATAGAAGAGTATAATGCCAACATTAATGAATCTGCGAACAGTTTATTTACACTACTTGAAAATCTTTTGCAATGGGCAAATGATCAACGTGGAATACTTGAATTTACACCAACTCAAATTAATTTATACGAATTAATTCAATCCAATCTTGCTCTTTTCAAATTAAAAGCTGCAGATAAATCAATAAAATTATTTTCAGATATACAACCCAACACGGTAGCATTTGGTGATATAAACATGGTAAACACCATAATTAGAAACCTAATTAGCAACGCATTAAAATTCACAGATGAAAATGGCGAAATATTCCTGTCTTCTGTATTAGATGGTGATTTTATTCATCTTTCGGTAAAAGATAATGGTATCGGAATTAGTAAAAACAATCAGGATAAACTTTTTCGATTGGATTGTAACTTTACAACTAATGGCACTAAGGAAGAAACCGGAAGTGGTCTGGGTCTTATTCTCTGTAAAGAATTTGTGAAGAAAAACGGTGGCGAAATTTGGGTTGAAAGTGAAGAAAATAAAGGGAGTAAATTCATTTTCTCCTTAAAATCGGCTTAGTTTTTTAGAATACTTTTAAATAAGCAATTTCTTTTCCGGAAATTGCTTTTTTTACGACTCTTAAATACGAAGCACATATCTTTGCAGTCCAAAAAATACGATTACATGGAATTATTAAGCATTCTTCTTCTTGCCCTTGGACTTTCTGTTGATTCATTTGCTGCTTCGGTTTGCAGTGGATTGGCTATTAAAAAAATCCATTTTTTTCAAGCTGTTAAAATTGCTGTTTTTCTTGCTGTTTTTCAGGGAGGAATGCCAATTATAGGATGGTATACCGGATGGGAGTTAAAGGATTTAATCAAAGATTTTGATCATTGGGCAGCCTTTATTCTGCTTGCAGGAATGGGAAGTAAAATGATTTATGAAAGTATAACTGCCAAAGAAAAAGATTGCTCTTTTAACCCGTTAAAATTGCTGGTACTTATAGGAATTTCTGTAGCAACAAGTATAGATGCTTTGGTGGTAGGTTTAAGCCTTGCTCTTATTGATGTTGTTATTTGGGTTCCAGCAATCGTAATTGGCATAGTAACATTTATTGTTTCGATGCTCGGAATGTTGCTGGGCAAGAAAATTGGCAGTAAAATGAGTCATCGATTTGAAACAATCGGCGGTATAGTTCTAATTCTTATTGGATTAAGAATATTAATTGAGCATTTATTTTTTCCAGCTTAAATTTCCCCTTTAGCTTTTAGCTGACTTAAAAGCAGACTAATAGTTTTTACACCTTTAGCCATTGCCGGAGCTGAAATTGTGGCTCCGGAAATCCCATCAATATCTTTTCCAAATTCCATCTCCTCTCCTCCTATTTTTCCAATAAACTGCTTCAACCACGATTTAGCCATAATTTCGCCGCCATAGGAAGATCTGTAAATAAGTACCACTACTTTTTGAATTTCGAGATTTTCATTGAACAGAACCATATAATCGAAAAAATCATTCTTCCCTTTTGATGACGCAAAACAAGCAAAACCCATTAATTTATCCGCCTTCTTAAGTGTACTCAAATGTAAATCCCTTACCCCTTCACAATTAAAAGCATCCAGATTTAGATTGTCAATATCATCCATTATCAAATTTTCAACGGGGAATATTTTTTGAACTTCTTTATCTATTTTTTTCTGTATGGATTTAGGGAATTCACTTGCATTTGCAGTAAATGTTCCATGAATCAAAACAAAAACAACTACCAGCTGAATAATATTTATCCATCTTTTCATCAACAAATCTCCTTTACTTGAAAAACCTCAAAGCACAATGGAAACCCAAAATGCCTTGAAGTAAAATATTTTAATTGCGTTAGTACTAGAACCAAACGCCTACACCAAAATTCACAAAATTATTTTTCATATCATTACCATCTTTAGACATTTGGTAATCAGCTTTTACCACTGCTCCCTTTGCCAAATGATAACTTACTCCATAGAATACCTCTTCCCGGTCGTAAGCTTTGTTTGCAACCATATTCCCAGCCGTTTTGTGATGTGTGTTATAATTTTCGTAGCGTACAAACGGAACCAAAGCCTGCTCTTTACCATCTAATAAATCATATCCTGCCTCTAAATAGTAACCTTGCATTTGCTTTCCAAGATCCTTACCTGTTTTATCATTGTACGCTTCAACATCACTGATAAAAGAATGAATGTACTGACCTTTTAACTGTAAAGCATTCACCTTGTAACGAACATCCATACCAAACATGCTTATTCCAACACGTGTTGAATCTGCAGCTTCCTCAGCAAAATCATCATTCTTATCCAATCCATTAAAGGCAGATGACTGAGTTTTTCCGAAATATCCGGCCAAACCAATATTTAAGCCTTTTACTCCATAGTAATCCAATTTAGTAGATAAAGAAGGTGATGTAAATGTAGATTCAGCCCCTTTCTGACGACCTTTTCTAAATCCATCAGAACCTCTAAGAACACCTGCACCATTGTATCCCATAAAACCATTCATTACATACAATTGATACTTTACAGGAAATGAAGGCATGCGCCCGCTAAGTCCAACTCCGACTTCGCGCCATGTAGTCGGAACAATGCTGTTATCCACACTCGGGCGCTCCACACCGTTAAAAGTAGTTGGTTCGTGATATTCATTTACAATACCCATTGGCACCAACATTAAACCTGCTCTCAAACTTGTGTTTGGACGAACATTATAGTTTAGAAATGCTTGCTCAACGTACAACTCCTTTACGTGTTCGTATTCAATTTCGGTAACAAACGAAGTCTTATCATTAAATTGATATCCAAAAAACAATACCATTCTGTGAACATCCATATTTCCATTGTAACGAGTGTTACCACTAATTTGCTGATTGTAATGAACCTCACCATATCCACCAATACTTAATTTCTCATCTCTAACTCTGTCCAAAATAGTTGTTCCAATACTTTTTGGTTCCTGAGCATCCTGTGCTTTTGTTGTATAAAATGCAGCAATCACAGCCACAAATAGTAATCCTTTTTTCATCAGTTTAAAACAATTAGGTTTTAGTTTTTCTGCTCGAATAACAAGCATTATTTCGACGACTAAATTAGACTAAGTCTTAATAAGCATAAATACCTACATGTTGGTATTTTTAGACTGTGAGCTCTTTTATTACTGATATACCTTATATATATATCCAAATATTTTAATACTTTTGAGTCTGTAAAAGCCCCGGATTCGCTATTTACTTATAGAATTTCGGATACTAAAGAGAAGCTCAACTATGGAATATATCAATCAGTTTTTTATCGATTTTATAGATATCTTAAACGAGATGTCACCCTACCTAATGCTAGGTTTTTTATTTGCAGGAATTTTGAAAGTGGCATTTCCTCAGAAATTTATCGACAAGTATTTAGGTCAGAAAAACGGAAAGTCCGTTTTATATGCCGCACTTCTGGGCATTCCACTTCCATTGTGCTCTTGCGGAGTTATACCTACCGGTATTTCATTTTATAAGAGCGGTGCTTCCAAAGGTTCATCTGTATCATTTCTAATCTCAACACCCCAAACTGGTGTAGACTCAATTTTAGTTACTTATTCCTTATTAGGCTTACCTTTTGCAATCATTCGTCCCTTTATAGCATTACTAACCGGACTGTTTGGCGGAATGCTCACCAATCATTTTGATAAAGATGAAAAAGCAATTCCCGTACAAAGCCCCGATTCTTGCTGCTCTACGGAAAAAGAATCGGACTGTGGATGTGATGGAGAATGCAATACAGAAACTAAAAAGAAAAAATCACCACTCTACACCATGTTCAAATATGCTTTTGTAGATTTTCTGCAGGACATTTCGAAGTGGTTAATTATTGGACTTCTTTTGGCCGCTGTAATTTCAGTACTAATTCCTGACGACTTTTTCTCTGCTTATATTGGGAATGATTTTATTGGTATGCTGGTAATTCTTGTGGCCTCCATTCCTCTTTATATTTGTGCAACTTCATCGGTGCCTGTAGCTGCTATATTAATGATGAAAGGCATTTCGCCCGGAGCCGCTTTGGTATTCCTAATGGCCGGTCCGGCAACCAATGCAGCAACCATTACAGTACTAAATAAAGTTCTCGGTAAAAAAACAATGTGGTCTTATTTAATCTCAATTATTTTAGGAGCATTAATTTTTGGACTATTAATTGATAATGTATTCCCACGAGAATGGTTCACTATGGGGGCATTGCATGATCATATGGGGGCACATGAAGGACATTGGATGCTTCCTGACTGGATGAGATGGGGAAGCAGTATTGCATTAGTTCTATTGATTATCAACGGCTATTTACAAAAATATATTTCCGGCAAAAACAAGCTTAAATCAACTGATCATGACATAGCTGTCAATAAAAAACTGGTAATAGTGAATGGGATGAGCTGTAATCATTGTAAAAACAGTGTGGAAAAACACATTGGAGCCATGAAAAACATTACTCTGGCAGAAGTAAATCTGGAACAAAAACTTTTGCAGTTAGAAGGAAATAATATCGATTTAGAAATTATAAAAAAAGAACTGGAAAGCCTTGGTTTCGAATTTGGCGGAGAGGTAAAAAATAAAAACTAAGTCCCTCTCCGGTTCCAAATATTCATTTGACAAAAATAATATTTACGCCAACGGCTAAAAAACCACTCCATTTCATCCTTATTATTGCCTAAATTCCATAATTTCTTAAAAATACAATCCTTGTTCTGCAACATAATTGGCGGATTTCGCCCATTTTACAATTTTTTTGAACTGAAATTCCCACACTGCTAAACACCACCCTTATAAACTGCTGATTTTCAGTTAAATTAGTCACATTAAAGTAGGTGTGATTTATGATCAACACATACACACATCTTTATATTTAATTACTTGAAAACTTCGAAATTTTGATTACATTTAAATGTTCTACAACACATCTATGCTGTATATTATTCTTTTTGGAAAAATATTTTTCTAACTATCAGATGGATTAGTTGATTAAAAACAAAGCCTTTACAGGCTTTTAAACGAAGACCAAAATATGATCAAGAAGATTTCAAAAGTCCTTGTTGCAAATCGAGGAGAAATTGCTCTGCGCGTTATGCGATCATGCAGAGAATTGGGAATTCTTTCTGTTGCTGTTTACTCCGATGTCGATCGAACATCTATGCATGTGCGATATGCCGATCAGGCCATTCATATCGGACCTGCAACATCAGCAGAAAGTTATTTAAATATGGATAAAATAATAAACGCAGCAAAACTGGTAAAGGCTGACGCCATTCACCCTGGTTATGGATTTTTAAGCGAAAATGCTGAATTCTCAAAACGCTGCGCGAAAGAAGGTATCATTTTTATAGGTCCAACTCCCGAAGTAATTGCAACAATGGGTGACAAAATCACCGCTCGACAAACCATGATTAAGAGTGGTGTTCCTGTAGTTCCGGGGACTAAAGAAAACCTAAAAGATGAATCGACAATACTTAAAACGGTTCGGGAAATTGGTTTACCGGTAATGATTAAAGCTTCTGCCGGAGGTGGTGGAAAAGGAATGCGAATGGTCGACAAAGAAGAAAATATTCTGGAAGGACTAAGAGCTGCAAAATCGGAAGCCATGGCATCATTTGGTGATGACGCTGTTTATATCGAAAAATACATTTCTTCTCCTCATCACATCGAGTTTCAGATCCTTGGTGACAAACATGGCAATGTAATTCATCTTTGCGAAAGAGAATGCTCCGTTCAAAGACGACATCAGAAGGTGGTGGAAGAAACGCCCTCTCCGCTGATGACTTCTGAGTTAAGAGCCCAAATGGGAGAACATGCCGTTGCCGCCGCCAAAGCAGTTAATTATCATGGGGCAGGCACCATTGAGTTTCTGGTAGATAATGATCACAACTACTATTTCCTTGAAATGAATACACGACTGCAAGTCGAGCATCCTATCACCGAAAGGGTAACCGGATATGATCTTGTGAAACAACAAATTTTAATTGCCGAAGGACACGAATTGAAAATGAAACAAGAAGATATTTTTCAGTTCGGACATGCAATCGAATGCAGAATTTACGCGGAAGATACCGATAATAACTTTATGCCGAGTCCGGGTGTGATTACCCACATTACTGAACCAATGGGCTTAGGAGTTAGAACCGATGGCTACGTTTATGAAGGATATGAAATTCCAATTCATTACGACCCAATGATTTCCAAACTAATTATTTGGGCCAAAACAAGAGAGGAAGCGATCGAACGAATGCGACGGGCACTTTTCGAATACAAAATTACGGGTGTAAAAACCTCAATCAAATATCTTGAAAAAATCATGGATTGTCCTGACTTTAGAAAAGGCACCTACGATACTCACTTTATTCAAAATAACGAAGATTTTCTTCTTGCTCCTGATGAAGCAAAGCAATCTTTTGAAGATCTGGCCATAGTTACCGCCTTTATCAATTATCACAACAAACTGAAAAGCACTCAAATTTGTCCAAAATCATCACTGCAAAGCAAGTGGAAAGAATTTGGACGCAGAAGGGGAATGTTTAGAGCAAGTGAAAACTAAAGGACAAACAAAAAAATAATAAAATGGCAATTGAAATAAAATTGGGCGAACGCATGGCAAAAGTTGAACTTTTAGCCGAAGAGGGAAATCAAATCAAAATAATGGTTGACTCCAAAGAGTACAATCTGGATATGCTGCAGGTTGAAAATGGCGTGTACTCTGTTCTATATAAAGGTCGCTCCTATAATGTGGAATTAATTGAAACTGATTCTTCAAAAAAGTATTCAGTCAACACATTTTACCATTCCTATGATGCGGAAATTATAGATGCTGAAACCAAATATCTGCAAGCAAGAAATTCGGGTAACCTCGAAGCTGCAGAGAGCACAATCACCTCGCCAATGCCTGGAAAAGTAGTAAAGATTCCTGTTGAATTGGGGAGTGAAGTAAAAAAGGGAGATACCGTAATTATTGTGTCAGCAATGAAAATGGAAAGCGAGTACAAAGCCATGAAAGATGGTATTGTAAAAGAAATCTTTGTTCACGAAGAGGATATCATTGATGGAAATCAACCTTTAGTATTTATTGACTAATTTAAATTACAAATTAACAATTATGAGTTGTTAATTATGAATTCCTCAACTTGAAATAACATTCATAATTAATCATTCAAAATTTATAATTATAAAGAAATGTTGACACTCGAAGACAAAATTAAAAAGTTTGAAGAATTAAATAAGGCCGCCGAAGCTGGTGGCGGACAAGATAGAATTGCAAAACATCATGCTGGTGGTAAAAAAACTGCCAGAGAGAGAATCATGGATCTTATGGATCCCGAAACTTTCGTGGAAGTAGACAAAATGGTTACGCACCGTTCTACCGATTTTGGTATGGAGAAAAACAAAATACTTGGCGATGGTGTTGTTTGCGGCTATGGCAAAATCGACAGTCGTTTGGTTTATGTTTTCGCCCAGGACTTTACTGTTTTTGGTGGTTCGTTGAGTAGTGCCAACGCCGATAAAATTGTTAAAATTACAAAATTAGCCATGAAAATGGGCGCTCCCATTATTGGTTTGAATGATTCAGGAGGAGCACGAATTCAGGAAGGCGTGCAGAGTTTAGCCGGATATGCTGATATCTTTTATCAGAACGTAAGAGGTTCCGGAGTAATTCCGCAAATTTCAGCAATTATGGGGCCATGTGCAGGCGGTGCCGTATACTCTCCTGCTCTTACCGATTTTATTATGATGGTGAAGGATACAAGTTATATGTTTGTAACCGGACCCGATGTAATAAAAACAGTTACACACGAAGAAGTAACTAAAGAAGAACTTGGGGGAGCAATCACTCACAATTCTAAAAGTGGTGTTGCTCATTTTACTGCCGATAACGACGAACAAGCCATGATAATGCTTCGTGAGCTGATTGGTTTTCTTCCGTCAAACAATATGGAAGATCCGCCAATAAAGCCTTGTACAGACAATATTCACCGCGAAGATGAAAAACTTCAGACTATGGTTCCTGTTGATCCCAACAAACCATACAACATCAAAGATATTATCGAGACGGTTGTAGATGATCACAACTTTTTTGAGGTAATGCCGCTATATGCACAAAACATATGCATTGGTTTTGCCAGATTGAGCGGAAAACCCGTGGGAATTGTAGCTAATAATCCTGCTTTTATGGCTGGCGTTTTAGATATCAACAGCTCTGTTAAGGCAGCCAGATTTGTGCGTTTCTGCGATGCCTTTAATATTCCTTTAATCACTTTCGTGGATGTGCCTGGTTTCCTTCCGGGAACTGCTCAGGAATTTGGTGGAATTATTAAGCATGGCGCTAAGCTATTATATGCTTTCGCAGAAGCCACTGTGCCAAAAATAACTTTAATCACCCGTAAGGCATATGGTGGTGCTTATGATGTTATGGCTTCGAAACACATTGGTGCAGATGTTAATTACTCCTATCCTACAGGTGAAATTGCCGTTATGGGTGCCGAAGGAGCTGTTAATATTATGCACAAAGGACTTACAGAATCGGAAAGAGCAGATGCTATTGAAGATTACCGTGATAAGTTTGCAAATCCTTACAAAGCAGCAGAACTGGGATACATCGATGAAATTATTCAGCCCAAACAAACCCGCCATAAATTGGTGCAGGCTTTGGATATGTGCGCAAACAAAAGCGAACAGAATCCACCGAAAAAACATGGTAACATTCCATTGTAAATTAAAATTATAAAACACTTTTAAAGAAAAGCACGGCTATTAGCTGTGCTTTCTCTTTTTCAGATTTACTCGTAAATTGAAGTATCCGCAAACTATAAAATTCTTAAAAACCACCTCTACAACATCGTTTGCCAACAGCGCAAACGATGTTGGTCAATAACGGAAACAATTTCGACAAGATAAATATTGATCTATATAAATTAGAAATAAAAAGCTAACATATAAATAACTCTAATAAATGAATGATTTCGTAAATTAGATAGATATTAACTATTTAACCCGAAAGCTATGGATATTAAAAATGAAGAACTTAGAGATGTTTGTCAGGAAGCATTGGAATGTTTGAATAAACCTGGAAACGATGCATACAACGAACTTAAATCAAAATTAGAGTATGTAATTGGCAGCTACAACTTCGACAAAAATCCTGTTGGTCTTTTCGAAATTGGCAATCTTGCATTAATTGCTCTGGAAGAAATTAGTGCTGAAAAACCACGCAAAGTAAAAAAAGCATTGCTCAAAAATTTAAAAGAAAGTTTGCTTCAAAAAGTTGAGGCTTAAAACTAAGACTAAGCAAAAGAGCTTGTTCAATAATGGACAAGTTCTTTTTAAAAGCTATTCCAACTCCAATCGGTATATCTTGGTGGTGTTGCCTGTAATCTTAAATCGATCATCCATGCGGTGCCCGACAACCCATACAATTTTATTGCCTGACAACAACAACCAGGTGTTCTCTTTCTCCTGAAGAGAGAATTTTTGATCGATAAAGAAATCGGAAATCTTCTTCTTGCCCTTCATACCGATAGGATAAAAATAATCTCCTTCTTTCCATTTCCTCAACTTAAGCGGGAACTGAAGTTTGTTCGCATCGAAACAGGCAATTTTAGTGCTGTTGGGGAATTGAAATCCGGGCGTTCTATCCAAAAACGAAACCTTTAGCTCTACTGGTAATTTAAGTTTAGCTTCCTCAGCCTCAATTAAATATTCATTATTGTTCCCTTCTGAAATCTCGGTAAGGATTAAATATTCCCGATCGCGTAACAATTGATGGCTTGCCGAATAAAACAACTTACCGGAAATTCCATGAATAGATTCTGCAATTTTGCGAACATCACGATGATGAAAGCCATATGGAGAAAGCAACTCGTACAAATGAGACACAGGAGCCAAAAGCTCTTTCAACTTTGGAATTGAAATTAACAACTGATTCTCACGTGTAAAAACCAAGTGCAAACGGTTCTGTTCAATTACCTTGTTGTAAATCTGCTCCACCTCACGAAAACGCTGCACATTCTCGGTCATGGTAGCGCGAATGGCCGGATTAATCTCCTCCAATACAGGCATTATCTGATGTCGTATTTTATTCCGCACATAATCGGTTTCCGCATTTGTTCTGTCCTCACGAAAATCAATAGAGTGCTTTTTTGCATACTCAAGCAACTGCTTTCGCGGAAATGGCAGCAGTGGACGCACAATCTTACCCAACTTCGGTTTAATTCCCGATAAACCATGAATCCCCGTCCCGCGAGCCAAATTTATCAGCACTGTTTCTGCAACATCATCAGCATGATGGCCAACAGCAATGTATTTGTATTCAGAAACTTCTCTTACCTGTTCAAACCAATTGTAACGCAGGTCGCGAGCAGCCATTTCGATAGAAATTTTATTCTCGGCAACATACTTTTTAGTGTCAAAATCTATCGAGTAAAACGCCAAACCTTTCTCTTTGGCCAAATTCTTCACAAACTCAAAGTCTCCATCTGATTCCTCGTCGCGCAAATGAAAATTACAATGAGCAACCCCGCACTCCACTTCCATTTTGCAAAGAAGATCAAGCAAAACAACGGAATCTACTCCTCCGCTTACCGCAACCAAGATTTTTTCGTCGCGATAAAATAAATTTTCCTCTTCTATAAAACGAACAATTTTACGTTGCATCAAATAGTATTTAATTGTAACCAATGAGTTTTTGCTCAAAGTTTAAAGATAAAAAATCCCTTACTCTTTTAACACTTTTACAATGGCTTTTGCCTTCAACATACATTCCTCATATTCCTTTTCAGGATTTGACTGCATGGTAATAGCCCCGCCCACCATAAACGACAGGTAATGATTCAGTGCGTTATACTGAATACTTCGAATTACAACATTAAAATCAAAATCGCCATCTGGAGTGATATAACCAACTGCTCCGGAAAACAGTCCTCTCTTGGTCGATTCATATTTCTCAATCAATTTCATGGCTCTAACCTTTGGCGCACCTGTCATCGATCCCATAGGGAAAGTCTGACGAATTGCTTCTACAAAATGAACATCTTCTTTCAGCTCCGAAACTATAGTCGAAATCATTTGATGAACCTGAGGAAATGTATAAATACCACACAATTCCTCAACAATTACAGAGTCCTTTGCTGCAGTTCTCGACAAATCGTTGCGAACTAAATCCACTATCATGATGTTCTCGGCTCTCTCCTTAGCATCAGAAAACAAATTCTCTTTAATCAACTTATCTTCTTCTTCATTCGCACCTCTTTTAGCCGTTCCCTTAATGGGTTGAGATATAATTTTCCGCCCCACTTTTTTAAGATATCGTTCCGGACTTGCCGATAACAAATACTTCTCTCCCATTCGGTAAAAACATGAATATGGCGTAGGCGAAACCTTCATTAATTTTCGAAACATTTGCCTTGGCCGGATATAAGTATCCTCCGCATAAAATTCCTGACAAAAATTGACTTCGTAAATATCGCCTATTCGGATGTGCTCCTTCAATTGCCTGATAGCTTTTAAATACTCTTCCCGGCTGATTCTGGATTTTATTTCCGCAACAGTAACCTCTTTCTCTTTTGGTACAGATATATTCTGAATATTCATGACCAAATTATAAATATCCTCTTCGGAAAATTCCTCTTCGAAATAATGAACCAATAAGGTATCCACATCTAAAAGAAACACCCAACGCGGACGAAAAAAATTCATTTGCGGCATGTCCAGACCATCCTGATTGTCTGAACTTAAATTCTCAATCTCATTTTTAAGATCATAACCCAAATAACCAAACCACCAATCTTTAGCAAAATCGATCTCAGCTTTTAGGTTATCGAAGCAATTCTGCTCCGGCTCAATAATTTGAAGGGCATCGATACCGGCAACCAACTCGTATGTATTGTATTCCATTTTCGAATTCTCCTTCAAATTCACTTCGTGACTGTCAAGAATACATACGCACTGAAACTTCTTGCTCCAAAAAAGCAATTGTTCTTTAAATTTTGTTGTGTCGGATATGTGGAAAGTAAGCCTTTTTCGCATATGGCAAATTTAAAGAAAAGATGCGTAGAATCTCTTCTCTTCTACAAAATAGAAGAAATACTGCAATACGATATGAAGTGAATATTAATTTAAGGAGATCTTCCTGAAACTTAATATGATCATTTTTTGTTTGGACGGCTTCTACATCTTGTGTAGAAGATATTTTTTTGCTTTTTGTCTGATTATCATCAGCAATATGGCATACGAAGAATTTTCATCGCGTCATTACCAACTTTAGACAATTTCTTATTTGTTTTTATCTCCATTTAGGTTCAACAGGAACTCTTTCTCCATCGGCAACGGTATGCTCTTCCAGAGAATTTTCTTTAGACTGAATTACCATATATATCATTGCTTTGTTAGAAGAATTACGTATACCACGTTTCCCTTGTGGTGCAACCCGTATTGTACTTCCTTCTTTTATACTAAAACAATCTTCGTCCACTTGAAAAAAACCGGAGCCTTTTAGGATTATATAAGTTTCTTCATTTTTGCTGTGAATGTGAAAATAAGATTGCTCAGATTGTGGTGGAAGCGAATTAAATGAAATTTCAGTGCCGGTTGCTTTAGTCGCATCTTTTAAAAAAAATTTGCCTTCTATTAAGTTTTTACTTGCAGGATGAATTAGAGAGTAATCCATTATATCTTTTAAATCACCCAAATTAACTGCACTGTAATTAGTACTTTCTGATAGCTTTTCAACTTCTTTCATTCCTGTTTTTTTTGATTTCCCTTCTTAATATAAGCGAGTATTTTGTCAAAATATCAATTAAAGACTAAAGTAATAAGAATAATACTTTATTCCATCTTCATGATTAACTCCTCCATTGAATTGTACTCTAATAAACCTTTAAAATCAGCAAACTCAATTATTCTTGAATCCTGCTCAACGGTCATTTTATCAATCATACTCTTTGTTGCCAAACCACTTACAAGAACACGACTATCAGTATTAACATGAACAAAAATGCAATTACTCACATGATCAGCACTAAATTTTGGTAACGAATTGCCCGCGAATAAAACTAAATTCAGAGTCTTATTTTCGAAAACGTACTTTTTTCTGTTGTAATTTTTTTTAGTTCGTTTATCCCAATCAAATTTCCGCAGACCAATAAGATTCTCAAAAGCATATTCTGAAAATATATCTTCTCTTAACCGACTATAATATAGCTGCCCTTCCATTCTGTCCCTTAATTTGCCCATATCAGGCAATTCAAGATGCTTTAGTGCTATTGATTGAATATTAGCTTCTATATATTTAGGGATATTTACTCTTTTAAAATAAACTAATTGATTTAAAAGTACTTTATTCATCTTGGCAAAATTCAATATATGTATTCTTTTTCATTAATTATTTTCCTGCAAATGATATCATAAAACCATACAAATTTGCTTAGCTATTCGCTCAATTAAGCTTGTCGTAACCGAATTACCTGCCTGCATATACAAATTACTGTTTGCTAGCTTGGGCAAGATATAATCATGAACAGGATAGCCTTGAAATGCAAAGCATTCTTTTGGAGTTAGTTTTCGTATTCCAAAATCATCTTTAATAAGCGGCACATTATGTCCGCCGGTACCCATATTTGCAGTTAAAGTCGGACAAACATTATTTTTATTTTCTCTTACATAAACCCTTCGCCATTGATAAACGGTATCTTTCGATATCATTGATCTCTCCAATTCCGGGTAATATTTATGACCCTTTTTGTAATAATAAATATCATCCTGCTTCCCTTTTTCTATAAAATCATGAATGGTCTTTGTTAATTTAATCTCTTCGGGAAATTCAAAATTCAAATAATTTTCAACCTGATCAGGATCAAAAGCTACAATAAAAATCCGCTCTCTGTTTTGAGGAACATTTGCATGTGTTGCCGAATTTAAAACTTTGTGAAATACTTTATATCCTAACTTTACTTCTAATGTTTCAAGAATTACTTTAAACGTATTTCCTTTATCGTGAGAGACCAAATTTTTAACATTTTCCAGAAAAACAACCTTAGGCTGATGCCTTTCAATGATTTGTTCCACATCAAAAAATAAAGTCCCCCGTGTATCAGCAAAACCTTTTCGATTCCCGGCAATTGAAAATGCCTGACAAGGAAAGCCCGCACATAAAATATCAAATTGATCAGGAATGTAATTTTTATTTTTCCCGTTGGTTATATCTCCAAATGGAATTTCCCCAAAATTTGCCCGGTAAGTTTTTTTTGCTCCACTATTCCATTCACTGGTATAGATACATTTCCCTCCTGCATTTTGCAATGCAAGTCTAAACCCACCAATACCGGCAAAAAGATCAATAAATTTAAACTTGTAATTTTCAGGAGTTGGGAATGGCACATTTTCAACTTCAAGTAAGAGTTGTTGTAATGTATTTTCCAGCAATACAGGAGAATTATCGCTTTGCTGTTCGCATTCCAAAAAATTATTTAGAGCCAACAGAGCATCCTTTTCGTAGTGCTTTTTCACACCATTTTGATAATTATGCAGATAATGAGTTAAAACGGCTTTGTTTTCAGCCTCTTCAACAAGCTTTAGCTGGGATTTACCCCTCCCCAAATTATCTATACTTATTGTATGAATTGAACTCATTCTAATTTCCTCAATAATTTAGGGGGCAAGATACAAAAAAATAGTTGCTTTCAGACTGAAAACTCTTGACTCCAATGTTTCAATCACTTGCATAATCAATACTTTTAAATGATTAATTATTTTATGAATCTCTATTCTTCTGCTTAATATTTGACTGGTATTGCCTGCAACAACACATTAAAAACACTCCTTACCTCAGACATATAAAGCCTATTTGTGTTTTAATCAAAAAAGGCAACCAATTGGCTGCCCTTTCTCTTTTAATATTAAAAAAAACTAAAGTTTCACAATAACTCTCCCGCGACTCTTCTTTGCCAACATTAAATCAATATAAGTATCCAATTCTTCTAAAGATGATTCAATAACCTGCTCTTTGTTGCTGTAAACATTCCAATCAGAAGCCAACTTGTTCCAAACTTTTTGGCGCAATTCCATTGGGCAATTCTGAGAATCAATACCAATTAAACTAATGCCGTTTAGAATGAATGGATAAACCGTCATTGCCAAATCTCCTGAGCCAACATTACCACAACAGGTCACATTTCCCAATGGTTTGCAAGCTTTAAGAAGTGTATGCAAAGTATTTCCACCAATAACATCAATGGCTCCTGCCCAAAGTGGCTTCAATAATGGTCTTCCCGATTGATCATCGGTAATTTCACTACTAATGCGATTAGCAACACCTAATTCGTGTAATTCATCTTCACCACCACTTTTTTCGAAAGTCGCTGCAATTACTTCAAAGCCTAAACTAACCAATATACTAATAGCAATACTACCCACTCCACCTAAGGCTCCTGTAACAACTACCGGTCCCATTTTTGAAGTTTGTCCTGCCGACAACAAGCTATACACCGATAAAGCAGCCGTAAATCCAGCAGTTCCATAAATCATGGCTTGTTTAAAGTCCAATTCTTTTGGCAATGCCACAACCCAAGCCTCCGGCACACGAATGTATTCTGCAAAACCACCATCGGTGTTCATACCCAAATCGTAGCTGGTTACAATTACTTCATCGCCGGCTTTAAACCTTTCACCCGATGAATATTCCACAACTCCTGCCGCATCAATGCCCGGTGTATGCGGATATTTTCGAGTCACTCCTTTATTTCCAGATACCGAAAGTGCATCTTTAAAATTCAAAGAAGAATACTTCACTCTCACAATTACCTCTCCTTCCGGAAGATCTTCAATTTTCCGTTTTTCAATCCTTCTGATGAATTTACCCTCTTCTTCGTAAATTCGCAGTGCTTTAAATTCTCTTTTTGTATCCATATCTTATCCTGATTTAATTCTTATCTTGTACCAAAGCTACAAGCATTTTAATTACTAATCAAGAACTTACACTTTGGCAGGCTACTAACAATTTGTTCGGAATTGCTGATTATCAACACGTAAAAACTTTTTTATTTTGAAAAAAGGAGATTGTCCAATAGATACATTTATCAATTTCGTTAAAGGAAAACGAAAAGCAACCATCATTTTGCATCTGATACAAGGAACCAAGCGATACAACGAATTGGTGAAACTTTTGCCCGATATCAGCGACCGAATGCTTAGCAAAAACCTAAAAGAATTGGAAGAAGATGGTTTGGTGATCCGTAAGGTTTACCCTGAAGTTCCGCCAAAAGTGGAATACAGCCTTACCGATTTGGGAAAAGAGATTCATCCTATTTTAAAAGCCATGTTTTTAGGTGGAAGGATGTTCGAAAAATTAATGAAATAAGAAAGGCAACCAAACGATTGCCTTTCTCTTTGTATATTTATTCAGTTATCGTTTCGAAATTAATTCTACAATTTTCAGAATTACTTCTACCGATTTTTCCATTGATTCTACCGGAACGTATTCGAATCTTCCGTGGAAATTATGTCCGCCGGCAAATATATTCGGACAAGGTAAACCCATATAGGAAAGGCGACTTCCATCAGTTCCTCCACGAATTGGAATGATCATTGGCTCAACTCCTACTTGCTTCATTGCTTCTTCAGCAATATCAACAATGTATTTCACCGGCTCAATTTTTTCACGCATGTTGTAATACTGATTGGTTATTTCCAGACTTACACTTCCCTCACCATATTTCTCACAAAACTCATCACAAAGAGATTGTACAAATTGTTTTCTCCCTTCATACTTCTTCATTTCAAAATCGCGGATAATGTATTGAAGGTTTGAATTCTCAACATTTCCCGCCATCGAAATTAAATGGTAAAAGCCTTCGTAACCTTCTGTTTTGTCGGGCACTTCATTTTCAGGTAAACGTGTCAGAAATTCATTGGCAATCAACATCGAGTTAATCATTTTGTCTTTCGCCATTCCTGGATGAACATTACGGCCCTGAAAGCTGATTTTTGCAAATGCAGCATTAAAATTCTCATACTGCAACTCGCCAATTTCACCACCATCAAGCGTATAAGCAAACTCAGCTCCAAACTTCTTCACATTAAAGAAATCAGCCCCTTTTCCAATTTCTTCATCAGGCGTAAAGCCAACATGAACAGGACCGTGTTTAATTTCAGGATGTTTGGTAAGATATTCTATCGCAGTCATGATCTCTGCAACACCCGCTTTATCATCCGCCCCCAACAGCGTTATGCCATTCGTTGTTATTATCGTTTGACCTTTGTATTTTTTCAATTCCGGAAAATCAGCAACTTTCATTACGATATTCTTTTCTTCATTCAAAACAATATCTTCGCCATTGTAGTTTTCCCAAAACTGAGGCTTCACATGTTTTCCTGAAAAATCAGGACTTGTATCCATATGAGCTACAAAACCTACGGCAGGAACTTCATGATCCAAATTGGAAGGAAGAACTGCCATAATGTATCCGTTCTCGTCAAGACTAATATTTTCCAATCCCATCTCTTCCAATTCCCGGGTCAATTCTTTTGCCAAAAACATTTGTCCGGGTGTGCTGGGAGTTAACCCGGTTTCGGTATCCGATTGGGTATCGAATTTTACGTATCGTATAAATTTTTCTATTACGGCACTCATATCTGGTGTTTATAATTAAAAATACACAAATAAAGCTTCCCAAAACTTTTTGGCGAAGCGTTGCAATATTACTAAAATGATGTTTGAAAATGAATTTGATTCAGGTTTTCTTATTGCGAATCTTAACTGTTATACATCATCGGATTTAAACTGAAAACCCAATCGTTTACCCGTTGGTATTCTTGCATTCTGAATTTTCTCGAACATCTGTCCTACTGACATGATCTTCACATTATCGTATGGAGGAACCAATAAATCGAAATTCAAAGAATAATTAATGGCAGTTTCCACAATGTTTCGCAGGTTATCATGATCTGCAGTAGAAACCGATAAATCCGTTTGCAGCAAACCCAATTGTCTTTTCCCCTCAACAATGTAATGCTTTTCTCTGTTGATAAAAATCCGGGCAACCAAATATCCTAAATCCTCATATCGAGTATATTTAAAAGAATCTGCCAAAAAATTATAGACATTAATAATGCCTGAATAAGCATTGTCAGGATCTGTTTTCACGTAAGCTTGCTTCCACACATTATGATCTCTGTTAAATTGAAAGACATTGGTATGCAAACTAAAAACTAAAATATCAGATGCAATTTTAATTTGGTATTCAAATTCTCCTTTGTCTTCAAAAGATAAAAGTATATTTTCATCGACCTCGCCTAATTCTGAATTATACTCTTCAATTAAATTTTTAACTACAACCCGTAATTCCTCAAATATTTCCTTGGTATTTTTATAAACAATTTGTTTTAATGAAGCTTTGTCCATAATTGTTGAGAGTATAGCAGCTTTTGTGTTTAAGATATTCATTGTATTATTGTTTAAAATTGAAAAGTAAATATACAAAAAAACAGTCATCAGATACCTGATGACTGTTTGATAATATTTACATTTAACTTTTCTTAATTAATAGGATTTTGCAAATACCACCCGTTGCTTAGAAGGCTTACCGGTTACCATACAAAAACCTTCTTCACCATCTCCTTCGAAAGGAATACAGCGAATAGTTGCTTTAGTCTCTGTTTGAATTTTCTCTTCTGTTTCGGCTGTACCATCCCAGTGAGCAAGGAAAAATCCGGTTTTACTTTCCAAAAGTTCTTTAAACTCTTCGTAAGTATCTACTTTTGTCGTTTTTTCCGCTCTAAAATCTAATGCTTTCTGGAAAATACTATTCTGAATTTCTTCCATTAAATTTTCAATCAAATCTTCTACACCTTCAATAGAAACTGTTTCTTTTGTTAGGGTATCACGACGGGCCAACTCAATGGTTCCATTCTCCAAATCGCGGGCACCAATTGCCAAACGAACAGGTACACCCTTTAATTCGTATTCGGCAAATTTCCATCCCGGCTTGCGATTATCGCTATCATCGAATTTAACTGAAATGCCTTTGGCTTTTAGTTTTGCAACAATAGGATTTATAGTTTCTGATATTTTTTCCAGCTCTTCAGCTTTTCGGTAAATGGGTACAATCACAACCTGAATTGGCGCCAGTTTTGGAGGTAGTACCAAGCCATTATCATCGGAGTGAGCCATAACTAAAGCACCCATTAAACGGGTTGAAACACCCCATGAAGTTGCCCAAACATAATCCTCTTTGCCTTCTTTGTTAGTAAATTTCACATCAAATGCTTTTGCAAAATTCTGTCCCAAAAAGTGAGATGTTCCTGCTTGAAGAGCTTTACCATCCTGCATTAAGGCTTCAATACAATAAGTATCCAATGCTCCTGCAAAACGCTCAGATTCTGTTTTATGTCCCTTTAACACAGGAACAGACATCCATTTTTCAGCAAATTCACCGTAAATATCAACCATTTGTTTGGTCTCGATCAATGCCTCTTCTTTGGTTGCATGTGCCGTATGGCCTTCTTGCCATAGAAATTCTGATGTACGCAAAAATAAACGGGTCCGCATTTCCCAACGCATAACATTCGCCCACTGATTACAAAGAATTGGTAAGTCGCGGTACGATTGAATCCAGTTTTTATAAGTACTCCAAATAATCGTTTCAGAAGTAGGCCGAATAATTAACTCTTCCTCCAATTTCGCTTCAGGATCAACAATCACTCCTTTTCCGTTCGGATCATTTTTCAAACGGTAATGAGTTACCACTGCACATTCCTTTGCAAAACCTTCCACATGATCAGCTTCCTTACTCAAAAATGATTTAGGAATTAAAAGAGGAAAATATGCATTTTGATGACCTGTCTCCTTGAACATTTTATCCAATTGAGCCTGTATCTTTTCCCAAATAGCATAGCCATAAGGTTTAATAATCATACATCCCCTTACCGGAGAGTTTTCTGCTAAATCTGCCTTGATCACCAAGTCATTATACCATTGCGAGTAATTTTCGCTTCTACTGGTTAAAACTTTTGCCATTATATATCGTTTTGGTATGGTATTTGCTACTTTTATGGTAGTTATAATTCCTTACAAAAGTAAAAAATAATCTTAGATAATTCATTATTGGAGGACAAGCGATGAAAACCTATTTAAAAATTCTACTCGTTACAGCATTCTTTGCAACCAGTTGCTCCCCATCTTATGTGGGAACAGCGGTTTACGAAGACGATTTGTATTACAATCCTAATCAGGCTCCTTTATTAGTTCAAAAAGTTGAAGCCAATTCCCCTGCTGTTCAAAAGAGCAATTCTTTAGCTCCGTCAACTGCAACACAATCATCAACAAAAACCAATCCAAACATGGAATCGGAAGCTCTTGATGATCGTAATTTTGATGCATTACAACAAAAATACACTGAAATATTAAATGATGAGTCAATTGGTAGTGTCGACACAGTGATTTACGAAGGTGATTCAGGTTATTACTTAGGTGGATTTTCTGGTTCAGAACGGGATCAGGAAGAAGCTCAACGTTTACGAGACATGTATCCTCAGGGATTTGGTTACTACGATAACAGTGGTTACAATACCGCCATGTGGCTGGCCGGAGATCCTGACTGGAATGTTTACGTAGACGGAAACAATGTATGGTGGACACCAACATGGACAAATTACCGCTTTTACAATGGATATAATTACTCCACAATGAGATACGGCAATCTGTTTGCTTACAACTATCCATACGGAAACTATGGCTATAATTCCTATTGGGGATTTAACATGGGCTTTGGCGACAGCTGGTATTGGGATTTGAATTTCGGCTGGGGATTCTCAAATCACTACTACGGAAGCTACTATCCATACTATGGACACTATGGACACTATGGTTATTATGGGCATCATGGATATTATGGCCACCACGGATATCATAATTATGCCTCTTCAACTTATGATGGAAAAAGAAGATCAAATAATTATAAGGCAGGAACTGCAACTAATGCAAGTGCCTCCAGACGAACAAACGCAAGTGCGGCATCGGCGTCAACCCGAAGATCTGCTGCTTCAAGCACGAAAGCTGGTACTGTAAGTACAAGCAGAAGATCAACAAGCTCAGTTGCCAATGATATCAGAAGGAGTAATGCCGCGGCTCGTTACAGCTCAGGCAATGGAAATTCTTACGGAACAAGAAGAACTGTATTAAATGGCACATCAGGCAGAAGATCTACTTATGGAACTACTCCTGCAACAAGGACAAATACCAGAAGTAATTATTCCAACGGGAATATCAATCAAAATAGAAACAGTTATTCTAATACCCGTAGAAGTTCGTCACCAAGTTATAATAAGCCACAAACGAATACACGACCTTCTTATAACCGATCTTCAAATTCGAACAAATCAAATTATTCAAAATCGTCAACAAGATCGTCTTATTCTAAAGTGAATAATAATTCGTCCAGACCATCATACAGATCAGGTTCTTCTAAATCCAATTCTGGTTACAGCAACAGCGGAACCAGAAGATCATCTGGATCGTCAGGATCGTCGGTTCGTTCCTCTAGAAGCAGCTCCAGATCATCAAGCGGAAGTTCGAATTCAAGCAATTCAGGAAGCACCAGAAGAAGATAAAAAAAATATTCACCGGAATATCGTTCTCCAAATTCCGGTGAATATAAACAAAACCTATAGTAACATATTTACGATCACCCTATATCTGATATAACTTTTCAGTTTACTCTCTTTAGATTGAATAGTTGCAATTTTTAATCAGGATAACACAGGACATTTTAAAATACTTTTTTATGAAACGATATACTTTTTTGCTCATTTTGTCCCTAATTGCAGGAACTACCTATTCTCAGAGTGTAGATAATGCTCTTAAATATTCGAGACAAGAATTTAGTGGAACTGCACGTTCAGCCGCCATGGGCGGTGCTTTTGGTGCTTTAGGTGGCGACTTTTCAAGTCTAAGCATTAACCCTGCAGGTATTGGTGTTTACAGAAGTTCTGAATTTACGTTCACTCCTTCGATTGAATATACTAAATCGAAAAACAGTGGATTTTCAGAGGATAAATACAGCTTTACAATGGGAAATGTTGGCTATGTAGCAAGCTACATTCCAAGAATAGCACCTGAGAAAGGATGGCAAAATTTCAACTTTGGAATTGGCTACAACCGAATTGCAAATTTCAATCGTGAAGGATATTTATTCAATTTAAATTCAGGAACTTCATTGCTTGATAAGTGGGCAGATTTGGCCGCCGGCAACTCTCCGGACAACCTATACTCTTTTGAAGAAAAACTTGCTTACGATACTTATCTTATCAACAATGATGATGAGTTGAATTATCAATCTGTTCTTTTCGGTAATGATCGTATGGATCAGCAAAAACGAATTGACGAGAAAGGATACATTGGCGAATATGTATTATCATTTGGAGCAAATTATGGGCACAAGCTATATTTAGGTGCAACTGTTGGAATTCAAGATCTATACCACAAATCAACAACCTCTTATTCAGAATTTTCCCTTGCTGATAACATTACATCATTAAATGAATTTACCTTTAATGAATATATGACAACATCTGGTGTCGGTGTTAATTTTAAATTTGGAGCGATCTATAAAATAACGAACAGTTTAAGAGTAGGTGCGGCAATTCATACTCCTACATTTTATAATCTTGACGAAACCTACGATACATCAGTAAGTTCAGAATTTGATCCAAATATTCCTGATGCATTTCCTGAAGACGGAGATGCATATCATGCCTACGAGTCGGAGTTTGTATCAAGAACCAGTTACGATCTTGAAACTCCGTTTAGAACAATTCTTAGTGCAGCTTACCTGTTTGGTCAGAAAGGTGTACTTAGCATTGATTACGAAATGATTGATTACTCTAATGCCGAATTTAACGATAGTGATGCAGGTGATTTAATGAACGAAAATCAAGACATTGCTAACTCGTACCGTTCAACTTCTAATTTAAGAATTGGTGCCGAATACCGCCTTACTCCTAATATAAGTATACGCGGTGGATACGCTAAAATCGGAGATCCTTACAAAAATTTTAATATTGATGAGGGGTTTGACACCTACTCAGCCGGTTTCGGAATTAAACAAAACAACTTCTTCTTCGATATGGCTTACCAGTACAAAGAATACAATGAAGATTTTGTTCTCTACTCAGGCAGTAATGATATCGTTCGTTTAAACAATACAAACCATCAGGTTCGAATGACCTTTGGATTCAAATTTTAAGAACATTACTACTATAAAAAGGAGATTGCTATAATGGCAATATCTTTTTTATTGCAAAAAAATGGCTGAGACAATTGTCTCAGCCATCTTGTAATCCAACAATTGGATTTTATAAGATCATCCCGGCAGCAACCGTTTCATTGGTTCCTTCATCAATAAGAATAAAACTTCCCGTTAAACGGTTCTTTTTATACGAATCGAAAAACAATGGTTTTGCTGCTTTAAAAGACACGCATGCAATATCGTTTAATCCAACCACCTTATCATCTGTCACTTCATCCAAGGTATCAACATTTACTTTAAACTTCACATCACGAATCATACATCGGGTTTCGTTGGTGGTGTGCTTAATTGTATATTTTCCACGAGGCATCATAGCCCGTTCATTCATCCAGCAAAGCATTGCCTCAAATTCCTGACTAACATTCGGTACATTATTCGCGTCAACAATCATATCTCCTCTTGAAATATCAATATTGTCACTTAATCGTAATGTTACTGATTGAGGAGTAAAAGCAACCTCTTGTTCTCCGGTAAAAGAATCAATAGCCTCAATGGTAGTTTCAATTCCCGAAGGTAAAATCCGAACCTTATCGCCAGGATGAAAAACACCACTTGCTACCCTTCCGGCATATCCACGATAATCGTGAAAATCATCTGATTGGGGACGAATCACATACTGAACGGGTAATCTTGAATCTCCGTGATTACGATCATCAACGATTTTAATATTTTCCAGAAGATCCAATAATGGAGTACCGGAATACCAATCCATTTTAGTTGATGCATCCACCACATTATCACCCAATTTTGCCGAGATAGGAATAAAACGAACATCTTTAATGTTCAATTTATCAACAATCGTTTTTTGGTAATCAGACTTAATTCTATCATAAGTCTCCTGTGAATAGTCAACCAAATCCATTTTATTGATACACACAATAATATGTGGTATTTGCAGTAAATTGGCAATGTATGAATGACGAAGTGTCTGTTCAATTACACCATTACGTGCATCCACCAAAATTAATGCAGCATTCGCAGTAGACGCACCTGTAACCATGTTTCGGGTATACTGAATGTGTCCTGGAGTATCGGCAATAATAAATTTACGTTTTGGCGTTGCAAAATAACGATATGCAACATCTATGGTTATTCCTTGTTCACGTTCAGCTCTTAAGCCGTCTGTCAGCAAAGCAAGGTCGACTTCTTCATCACCTCTTTTTTTACTGCTGATTTCGATAGCTTCCATTTGATCTTCGAAAATGGCTTTACTATCATATAATAATCTTCCAATAAGGGTACTCTTACCGTCATCAACACTTCCTGCAGTGGTGAATCGTAAAAGCTCCATATCTAAATATCCTGCTGATTTCTCTGACATATCTGTATTTTTCTCTTAGCCTCCAGCTTCAAGCTTTTAGCCTCACATTCAATTTTTAAAAATATCCTTCTTTCTTACGATCTTCCATCGCAGCTTCCGACCTTCTGTCATCGGCTCTTGTTCCACGCTCGGTTGTTCTTGTAGCAGCAACTTCTTCGATAATTTCTTCTAAAGAATGTGCCTCCGATTCAACAGCTCCGGTACAGGTAGCATCTCCAATGGTACGGAATCTAACGATTCTTTTCTCTGTCTTTTCTCCTGGACGCATCGGTATGCAATCACTTTTAGCCAAAAGAGTTCCATTTCTTTGAAACACTTCACGTTCGTGGGAAAAATACAGATTAGGAATTTCAATATTTTCAAGATAGATGTATTGCCACACATCCATTTCAGTCCAATTCGAAATAGGAAATACTCTAAAATGTTCTCCAATGTGTTTCTTCCCGTTAAAAAGGTTCCACAATTCAGGACGCTGATTTTTTGGATCCCACTGACCGAACTCATCTCTATGAGAGAAAAAACGTTCTTTAGCTCTTGCTTTCTCCTCATCGCGACGACCACCGCCCATTGCACAATCTACTTTTAAATCTTCGATACCATCCAAGAGTGTAACTGTTTGCAACTTATTTCTACTGGCATTAAATCCAGTTTCTTCTGCAACTTTTCCCTGATCAATAGAATCCTGAACGTAACGCACAATAATACGGGTTCCTGTTTTCTCCATCAGCATATCTCTAAACTCGATGGTTTCTGTAAAATTATGTCCCGTATCAATATGCATCATTGGGAAAGGCACCTTTGCAGGAGCAAAAGCCTTACGAGCCAAGTGAAACATGATAATAGAATCTTTTCCTCCGGAAAATAACATGACCGGATTTTCAAATTGAGCAGCAACTTCACGAATCACAAAAATAGATTCAGCTTCCAGTTCTCTTAAATGATTAATATTGTATTCCTTCATTCGAAAATATTTTATTTGCTTTCTAACAGACTATTTATTGAAACAGTCATTTACAATAAAGTCTACTTAGTTTTCAACTTCACTAATTTCTTATTAACCGAGGTAAAATTGCATTTACAACTTTTTCTACCGACTCCTCAGGCGTCATTTCAGAGGTTTTGATTTCCAAAAAAGGATTCTCAGGTGCTTCAAAAGGTGAATCAAGGCCAGTGAAATTTTTAATTTCTCCATTTCTGGCTTTCTTGTACAATCCTTTTACATCTCTCTCTTCACATACTTTATAAGATGCATTTACATACACCTCTAAAAAATCTTCTTTCCCAACTATTTCCTTTGCTACATCCCTAATATCAATAGTAGGACTCACAAAACAATTAATTGTAATGATACCACAATTCAAAAATAACTTAGACACCTCGGCAATTCGCCTGATATTTTCAGTCCTGTCTTCTTCCGAAAAGCCTAAATTTTTATTGATTCCTGTTCGGATGTTATCTCCATCAAGAATCTGGGTTAAAAAACCCCTCTTCTCAAGTTCCTTCTCCAATCCGATAGCAATAGTGGTTTTACCTGATCCGGAAAGTCCAGTCATCCAAATAACCTTAGAATTCTGATTTAAAACCCCCTCTTTATCTTCCCTTCCTAAAATCCGATCAAACACAGGATGGATATTTGTTGCCTTTGTGGTCATTAACTATTTTTTGTTTTGCTATTTTCTTACAATTCTGATTTTTGAAAAGTAAGGGCAAATGTACATATTATCAGTAGATTTTAAAAATCTACGCATTTTTCAATTCATGATTTTCTGCAAAAAAAAATCCGGATTTTTCAATCCGGATTCAAAAGATAATATTTAGCTTTTTATTATTCTTTACAATCACAAGGATTAAAACTCTTATTATATTGACTCATAGCCCTATAACTCATACCCATACTTGAGAAACCTCCGTCATGAAATAAATTCTGCATGGTAACTTTCTTTGTCAGATCTGAGAATAAAGTGATGCAATAATTCGCACATTCTTCAGCAGTAGCATTTCCAAGAGGCGACATTCGTTCCGAGAAATCAATTAATGAATCGAATCCTTTAACTCCGCTGCCGGCAGTAGTCATTGTTGGTGATTGCGAAATAGTATTAATACGCACACTTTTTTCACGTCCGTAGATGTAACCAAAACTTCTGGCGATTGATTCCAACATCGATTTAGCATCAGCCATATCGTTGTATTCGTACATTGTTCTTTGCGCAGCGGCATAAGATAAAGCAACTACTGATCCCCACTCAGCCATTGCATCAAGCTTCTTTGCTGTTTGCAATACTTTGTGAAATGAAATAGCCGAAATATCCAATGTTTTTTTCAAGTACTCGTAGTTCAATTCATCGTAAGCAAGTCCTTTACGAACATTTGGCGACATACCGATTGAATGAAGAACGAAGTCAATCTTACCACCTAAAATCTCCATTGATTTTGTAAACAACACTTCCAAGTCCTCAGGACTTGTAGCATCAGCAGGAATTACCTGAGCATTACATTTTTTAGCCAATTCATCAATTGTACCCATTCGGATGGAAACAAGAGTATTTGTTAAAACAATCTCAGCTCCTTCTGCCACGGCAAGTTCTGCAACTTTCCATGCAATAGACATTTCATTCAAGGCACCAAAAATAATCCCTCTTTTTCCTTTTAATAAATTATACGACATACTTAGTAATTATCATTTTTTTCAGCTTCAAAGATAACACATTAAATTAAGAATGATCCTAAATAAGCTCATTAATTAAGACTGAATAAATTCTTTAATTCAATCAGATATGAAATAATCAATTAGATAACAACACTTTAGCATTATCCAAAGCTGCCTGAGTGAGGTCAGCTCCGCTTAGCATTTTAGCAAGCTCTTCTATTCGGCTTTGCTGGTCGAGAAGTACAATATTTGAATAGGTTTCCAGCTCATCATCTGCCTTATAAACCTTATAGTGATTTTTTCCTTTTCCTGCTATCTGAGGAAGGTGAGTAATACTGATTACCTGAATATTTTCTGCCATTTTATTCATCATAGTCCCCATTTTAGCTGCAATTTCACCGGAAACTCCCGTGTCAATTTCATCAAAAACGATGGATGGCAATGCTGTCGACGAAGATATTAAATACTTGATACTCAACATGAGTCGGGACAACTCTCCCCCTGAAGCAACTCTTTGCACTTCCTCTAACTGACCATTCTTATTGGCACTGAACAGAAAACTCAAATAATCGCATCCCAAATACTGAAAATCTTCTTTAATTTGTGTAGAGATCTTAAAGTTTGCATTGGGAATTCCGAGCTGAACCAGCTGCGAAACGATTGTTTTCTCAATAGCAGGAATTACCTTTACCCTACTATCTGTAAGCTTTTTAGCTGATTTAAGAACCAATTCTTCCTGCGCTTTTAATTGCTTCTTCAAATCTTCAATGAAATCATCACCAGAAACAATTTTATCCACCTTTTGTATCAATTCTTCCCGTATTTGAATTAGTTCTTCACCAGAATTCACATGATGTTTCTGTTGCAGGGAATAAACAGCATCTAATTTCTGATTTAAAAATTCAATTCTTGAAGGATCCAATTCAACAGACTCATTGCTTCGATCCAATTCTTGCGCAAGATCATTCAATTCGATATATGCACTCTCCAATCGTTCAAAAAAACTTTCAGCATCCGGAAATACGTTTTTGATTTGAGCTACTGCATTCCGCGCCTCTTTCAACTGCGTAACAATCGGGAATTCACCTTCCGACAGATTTTCATACGCTTTAACCAAACCCGACTTAATCTCCTCGGCATGAGTCAGAGTTTCCAACTCAGCTTCCATTTCAACTTGTTCACCGGCAACTAATTTTGCCTCAAGCAATTGTTCCAACTGAAACTGAAAATAATCCAAATCAGCCTTTTCCTTGGCAGCCAATTCTTCTTGTTTACGCAACTCCTGCTTTAGCTTTTGGAATTTATCAAAACACTCCTGATACTTTTTTAAGATCTCCGAATTGCCTGCATAAGTATCTACAATTCCAACCTGATATTCGAAACTTCCAATCACCAAATTCTGATTTTGGCTGTGCACATCAATCAGGCGCAAACCCAACTCTTTTAAAATTTTTACACTTACTGGCGAATCGTTTACAAAAGCCCGGCTCTTACCATTAGGAAGTATTTCTCTTCGCAGCAGCGTTTCCTTTTCGTAATCCAATTCGTTGTCAGCAAAAAACTTCTCTAATTGATACCGTTCAATCGAAAATGAACTTTCGATTATGCACTTTTGTTCTTTATCCTTAAGTACATTCACCTCAGCTCTTTGACCTAAAACCAAGGATAAGGCTCCTAAAAGTATTGACTTACCAGAACCTGTTTCTCCCGTTATTACTGAGAAACCATCTGAAAATTCAATATCCAGCTTTGTAATTAAAGCATAATTCTGAATTGATATGGATTGAAGCATAGGAATCTAAAAAATGATCATGGTAACTCGGCAAAACAAGCTTATTCCTAAAATAGAATTACTTCTCTTTTTGCCCTATTATTTTATTGTATTTTGAAATATTGGCAGGATCAATTTCGCTGAGTATATTAAAAACCCTTTTCTTTTCATCCGTAAAGGATTCTGAAAAAATATTTACCAACTCATCGGCTTTTGCATCAAAAAATATTTGAAGAATAAATGATCCTGGTTTTGCTCTATATGCTTTCTGAAGTAATCGTAAACTTTCTGCTATTTCGGCTCTCGATTCAGTTAAACGCTCTGCCATATTATCCAACCCTAAACGATGGTAGCGATAAAGACACTCTCGAACTGGACTATAAGCATTGTTTAATATGTTCTCGACCAACCAATATCTGTTTTTCCTACTTTCGAAAGCCTTCCAACCTTTTACATTTGAATTTTGCATCTTATTTACAATCTCCTCGGCTTTTGCGTAATAAACACTCCCGCCATCCATCGAATAAGTATCGTAATCCAAACCTAAAACAATATAAGCATAGTACGATAACAATGCAGTTAAGCTAGTAGGTGTAGTTGCCTCGTTGAACTCTAAAGTTTGATACTCTACGTACTTGAACTGAACATCATCATCCTTAAAATTCAGCAATACACTATTGTAAGAAGAATTAAATATTGGTCGGCTAACCTGAACCTGAACGGTGCCCTTAAACTCATCAGCCGATATTTGATTGGTTAAATTAATTAGAATTGTACATTCAATTCTCTCATCATAACTATAAACGTGATCTGTCCATCGGGTAGTATTCATAAACTCGTAAACCGCAGTCTGAAGCGTTCTAAATACCTGCTTATTGGTTCCCTGGATTTGCTGACTCACAATCTGAACATTACACCTTAACTCCTGAGAATACAAAGGAATGGAGATGATAAAAGCAAATAGCAATACAATGAGTTTTCGCATAATTCGATTTCAAAAGTTACCAGCTAAAGTTAAAAATTTAAACGGAAGTGAACCAATATTTATTCTTCATAATATGCAATCAATTCATTAACGATATCTTTTGCCACCTCTGCTTTACTTTTCAATCCGTATTTTTTACACTCCCCACTCTTATTTATTATCGTTATCTTATTGGTATCGTACTGAAAACCGGCACCTTTATCATTCAATGAATTAAGAACAACGAAATCCAGATTTTTCTTCTCCAACTTCAATTTGGCATTGGTTTCTTCATCGTTTGTTTCCAATGCAAAACCAACCAAAAATTGATTTATTGTTTTAATGCCGCCCAAAGATGCTGCAATATCCTTTGTAGGAGTAAGCTCTATGGTATAATTTTCCTTTCCTCTTTTCACCTTGGTATTTTCGGTTGTTACAGGTGTAAAGTCAGCCACTGCAGCGGTCATAATTCCCCCATCACAAGATGGAAATGCCCGTAACGATGCCTCGTACATTTCCTGAGCGGAAACAACATCAATACGTTTAATATTTGGATTTTGAGTAGTTAGTGAGGTAGGTCCGCTTACCAGAACAACCCGAGCTCCCTGGGAAGCTAATTCTTCGGCTATTGAAAAGCCCATTTTCCCGGATGAAAAATTACCAATAAAGCGCACAGGATCAATCTTTTCGTAAGTTGGTCCTGTGGTAATTAAAATCTTCTTATTGCTTAGTTTTTTTTTTTAGATTCGAAAAATTCGATAATTTTCTTAACGATAATTTCCGGTTCTTCCATTCTTCCCTTTCCGTAAAGTCCGCTTGCCAATTCACCACTCGAAGGTTCTATAAACAGATCGCCGTAGGATCTTAAAATTTCCATATTCCGCAATGTGGCAGGATGCTTAAACATATCCAAATCCATTGCAGGTGTATGAATAACCGGACACTTGGCTGAAAGATAAGTTGTTAAAAGCAAATTATCACAAATACCATTCGCCATTTTAGCCATTGTATTGGCTGTAGTTGGTGCAACAATCAATAAATCTGCCCAAATACCTAAATCTACATGACTATTCCATGATCCATCATCATGCTTAAAGAAATCTGATAATACGGTATTTTTGGATAAGGTGGCCATGGTTACAGGAGAAATAAACTCCTTTGCATAGGTAGTCATGATCACTTTTACATTTGCTCCTTCTTTCACCAATAAACGCACTAAAGAAGCCGCTTTATAAGCAGCAATACTTGCGGTAACTCCAAGAATAATGTTTTTATCTTTTAACATAAATCAGACTTAAAAATAAAAAGTTCCCTTTTGCTGCAAAGGGAACTAATAAACTATTTTGTAATTAATCTTCTGTTTGTACCTCTTTTGCAGGATTTCTGTAATAGATTTCTCCATTAATAAATTCTTCAACCGCGATTAATGATGGCTTTGGCAATCTCTCGTAATATTTAGAGATTTCAATTTGCTCGCGATTTTCAAAAACCTCTTCCAAGTTATCTGTATAAGATGCAAACTCCTGCAACTTCTTATTCAGTTCACTTTTCAGTTCAACAGCAATCTGATTAGAACGTTTTGCCATAATCACCACAGATTCGTAAACATTACCCACTTCTTCACTTAACTCAGTCATGTTACGGGTAATTGTAGAACTTGCTGCATTTGTTTTCTTGTAATCCATACTATAAAAGAATTAGATCTATTTTAAATATTCGTATTAAACTTACTCAAGTAGGCTTCTATACCTTCAATCATTTTTTCAGCACGCTTTCGATACTTACTTTCAGGGAATTCATCAACAAAAGAAAAATATTCTTCCTTTGCGAGATTGTATCTTTCTCTTTTTTTGTCTTCAACACTTAATAGGGCCAATTCATATCGAGATTCCAACAACATAAACATTAAATCTTCCCGATAAGAAGAACCAGGGTAATCTTTCAATCCATTTTGCAAGGAAACAATTGCTGCAGGAAAATGTTCTCTGTCATAATAATTTCTTGCACTTAGGAATGATTTCAGCACCAGCTTATCCTGCATCTCATCAATATAATCGTTGCATTTTGGAATTCGGGTAGAATTCGGATAGCGGTTAATGTATAATTGAAAAGCATCAATCGCATCTTTTGTTGATGTCTGATCCAATCTTGGTTTTGGTGACTCCAAATAGTAGCAATATGCACTCATATACAAACTCTCTTCTGAATATGGACTATCCGGAAATGTTTTCAGGAAATTCCTGAAGAAATACCCCGCAGAAATATAATCTCCCGAACCATACGAACAGTAAGAAATATAGTAGCTGATTGTTTCCGCCTTACTTGTTCCCCTATAAATTGGTAACAACTCCTCAAAAAGAGTTGACGCTTTTACATATTCTTCTGCATTATAGTATTCAACAGCCTTCTTATATTTCAAAGGATTATCGTTACTCTTAAGAAGTTTTTGATACTCACTGCATCCACCTAAAACAAAGGCGAACAGTAAAAAAACATAAACAATTTTTCTCATAGGTATAGCTACTCTATTTTTTTGCATTTTGCAAAGATATATTTTTCAAGCGAAAAATAGGATACTTTCCACTCATATTATACAATTCTTTATAATTTATTGCTAAAATTCCAAAAAACATTACTTTTGCACAGTTGCAATTAAAACATTTCAAAAAAAGCATAGACTGTGGATATATTTGACAAAGTTACCTCAAAAAAAGGAAATCTAGGGCAATACGCTAAGCAAGCTCATGGATATTTTGCATTTCCTAAATTGGAAGGCGAAATTGGATCAAGAATGAAATTTCGAGGAAAAGAGGTTTTAACATGGAGTTTGAATAACTATATCGGATTGGCAAATCACCCTGAAGTAAGAAAAGAAGATGCTGAAGCTGCTGCAAGATGGGGATTAGCCTATCCAATGGGAGCTCGTATGATGTCCGGACAAACAAGCCGTCATGAAGAGTTAGAAGCTCAATTGGCTGATTTTGTTGGAAAACCAGATGCATTCCTTCTTAATTTTGGATATCAAGGTATGGTTTCTATTATTGATTCTCTTGTTGGTCGTCATGATGTGATTGTTTACGATTCTGAATCGCATGCATGTATCATGGATGGTTTGAGACTTCATGTTGGAAAACGCTTCGTTTATCCTCATAACGATATGGATAATCTTCGTAAAGAATTAGACAGAGCCACTAAATGGACTGAAAAAACAGGTGGTGGTATTCTTGTAATTACTGAAGGTGTGTTTGGAATGGCTGGTGACCTTGGTAAATTAGATGAAATTTGTGCCCTTAAGGATGATTTCAATTTCCGTTTACTAGTTGATGATGCTCATGGTTTTGGTGTGATGGGAAAAACCGGTGCTGGTTCTATTGAGCATTTCGGTGTTGAAGATAAAGTAGATTTGCATTTCAGTACTTTCGCAAAAGCAATGGCTGGTATCGGTGCTTTTATCGCCTGCAGCGAAGAAGTTGGTACTTACCTAAGATACACAATGAGATCTCAGATTTTTGCAAAATCATTGCCAATGCCTATTGTGGAAGGATCTATTAAGCGTTTGGAACTTTTGAAAAACTCTCCTGAATTGCGTGAGAAACTTTGGAACGTAACCAATGCTCTGCAAACTGGTTTAACTAAAGCCGGATTAAACATTGGCGTAACAGAATCTCCTGTAACACCAGTTTATTTATCGGGTAGTGTGGCTGAAGGAACTCAGGTAACTATGGATTTAAGAGAGAATTACAATATTTTCTGTTCTATCGTTGTTTATCCTGTAATTCCCAAAGGACAATTACTTCTTAGATTAATTCCTACTGCAATGCACACCATAGAAGATGTTGAGTACACTGTTAACGCATTTAAAGAAGTTGCTAAGAAATTGAGCGAAGGAAAATACAGCAATGAGAAATTTGCTGATATTTTTAATCAATAGCATACTAAACAATACAAGCAAAACGACATTCGAAAGGATGTCGTTTTTTTTTGCGTAAAAAAAATACCCGACTAACAAGTAATCGGGTAATCTATATCTAACAAAATTTGCATTTATTCTCTTTCAGAAATAAATCTCTCAGCATCCATAGCTGCCATACATCCTGAACCTGCTGAAGTAATTGCCTGACGGTAGTGAGGATCTTTTAAATCTCCTGCTGCAAACACTCCGGGAACATTTGTTTTGGTCGAATCCGGTTCAGTCAATACATATCCTTGCTCATCGGTTTTTAAATACTTACTAAATATCTTTGAATTAGGTGTGTGCCCGATTGCGACAAAATAACCATCTATTTTGATGTCCACTTCTGTCTCATCGGCCTCTCCCATTCGTTTTATCAACTTAGCCCCCTGCACTACACCGTCGCCATAAAGCTCTTTGGTATTGTGCTCATAAAGAACTTCAATATTTTCTGTTCGGGCAACACGATCCTGCATAGCCTTAGAAGCTCTTAAATAATTTTTACGTACAATTAAATATACTTTCCTGCACAATCCAGCCAGATAAGTTGCTTCTTCTGCCGCCGTATCGCCACCTCCAACTACTGCAACATCCAATCCACGGTAAAAGAAACCATCGCAGGTTGCACAAGCTGAAACTCCCGAGCCCATATATTTTTCTTCGGTTGGAAAACCTAAATATTTAGCGGTAGCACCCGTTGCCAAAATAACTGTCTCTGCCATGATAACTTTCTTTCCGTCAACAATTACCTTGTGAGGATAAATAGAAAAGTCTACTTCGGTTACTAACCCCCAACGACAATCTGTACCAAATCTTTCTGCTTGTTTTTTTAAATCAGCCATCATAACCGGGCCGGTAACTCCATCTGCATATCCGGGAAAATTATCAACCTCTGTTGTTGTTGTCAATTGTCCTCCGGGTTGCAAACCTTCAATTAAAACAGGATTCAAATTTGCTCTTGCGGCGTAAATTGCTGCAGTATATCCGGCAGGACCAGATCCAACAATCAGACATTTTACATTTTCCATATCCCCTTCAGGTGTAGAAGGATTGGTATCCTTCAGATTCATTGACTTAAATTCCATATATGTTAATTATTCTGTTTCTAAATAAGTTTTCGAGTAGCAAATCTACAAAATATCCAGATAACTACAAGTGTGTTTATTCATAGAAAAAGTAGATGTTCACATCAATTAACTCGAATCTTTCAGCTGTTTTCATTTTGACAATTCTTAGACATAAACTATATTTGTTTCCTGCAATATCGGGGCGTAGCTCAGCCAGGTTTAGAGTACACGTCTGGGGGGCGTGGAGTCGGAAGTTCGAATCTTCTCGCCCCGACCAATTGTTAATCAGGGAGTTAGACTGTTTTGCCTGACTCCTTTTTTTATACCTCAGTGCCGTTTTAGTGCCGTTTTTGAAAATAAAATAGCTGTTTTTATCAATTAAGCCACTTTTGAACGTCAAATGAAACTCCAATTTCAGAAAGAGAACAAACCAACGGTATTAAGTCAAGATAAAGAAAACCACTCCAATTTAATGAAGTGGCTTTGGTTTAGATTTGAGAATCAAGATTCCTCTTTTTCCTTGTGCAAATCATCATATTCATTTTGAAGTGTTTTTGCCTGCTCAATTAAATCAAGTACTTCATCTTCTATTTTCTTTTGTTCTTCTTCTGTCATAATTTATTTTTTAATAAATGGTAAGTAAGGCAATATATCAACCGTCTAATTTAATACAAAAAAATATTTTCTGCATTACTTATCCTCAGTTAATACCTACACCAAAGCAAATACCCAACCGATAAAAGACTAACATAAAAATAAACTGAGTCCAAAAGTTGAATAATTAATTTTTAATAGTAAATTTAAAAATCTCTATACATCTAGCACATTGTACTTTCATTTAAGTCTTTGCAGAATTAAAAAGGTTATAAGTTACAATGCTTAGGCTTAAGTATCATAATTTTAATAGTTTACGTAAAAAAATATAGGTAATATAATGTACTTTAAACATACGTTGAGTACAACTAAAAATAGAACCGATGAATAAGAAAATTTTATTAGTGTTTTTTTTAATACTAACAGCAAACGTTAATTATGGAAAAGTTTTTATTCCCCAGAATGGTATCTTCATTGAAAGAAACTTGAATATCGAAAAAGAAAACATTAATAGTATCTGTAAACAATTAGGTTTCAACACAGATCAATGTTATAGTTACTTCAATTTTGACGGAGGAGATAAAGATATAATATCAGTAATATTTAAAGTTTTTACAGATGAAATAGTATTTGTATGGACTAGTGATGAAGTTGAATTACTGAGCGCTGAGAGAATGAGTAAATATTTATCTAAGTTTGATTTAAAAAAAGAATTTGACTCATATGATATTGAAAGCACCTTAAATGATGGAGTAAAAAACAAGTCTTTGACATCGTCATTTCTGTCAGATATTTTTAATCTTAAAGACCCTGGTTTAAATGGAACACTACATGTTCTCAGCATTGGTTACGATATTGAATTCAAACAAGGATTAATTCATAAGTTTTATTCAGCAGATGGATTGAATAAATGGGCCAAATTATGGAAAAACGAAAATAAAGCTTTTTATGATCTGTATTTAAAGGCAGCAACTAAATATTGGGGTGATCAAAAAGAAAAAATCATTAATGAAATAAATATTCAAGCCGATGCATATGCTAATGCACCCAAAAGCGAATATTTAGAATATCACAGAACAGCCGAAGGGACTGTGAATTTTAAAATGTTATTAGTTGCTCATTATAATGAACCGATGACTCTTAATGAATTTAAAGAGGTTAATCATGGACGATATGAACTATCCAATGAATTTAACACTAAAGATGGATATAAAAGGACTATCTATAAATTGAACAAAACCTTATATACATTTTCAGAAAAAGGAATCTTAATAAATAGCTATACAGCAAATTAACGCTCACTTCAAATGAATGAGAAAGAACAAAAATCATTGTGGCGCAAAGCGAATGAAGAAGAAAGAAGTTTATTGTGGCAAGCAATGAATGATGAAGAAAAAAAAATGCTATTTAGAAGAGTGAATCAAAAAGAAAAAGATTTGCTATTCAGAAAAGCGAATGAGAGAGAACAAGAATTGCTCAGACAAGCATTAGATGAGCATATTGAAGAGTTGTATATAAAAATGCAAGAATTAATGAAGAGCTAGACGAACAAAAAAAAGCCCTCACCAAATGAATGATGAGGGCTTATTCTAATTTAGACTTAATTAATCTTTTTTGAGCAGATCAGCAAGCGAAGTAGTGACTGAAACATCAATTTTTTCGGCTTGATTAAAACCAAGCATTTTACAAATGCGATCATAAGCATGAGTAATGCCGTGCAAGGTTAGCTCTATTCCATTCTTACCATTTTTAAGACTGGCACATGCTCGCTTCATTTCCGGAGTCCATTCCGATACAGGTTTAAATTTTAATATCTGCTTTGCTATATCAAATTCATCAACATAGTCGGCAATATTCACGGAAGCAATTGCGGCAAGATCATTTAAAATGTCCTCTTTGCTCAATAAGTCCTTTTCTTTTAGTTCAGATTGCAATTCCTTAATAGTAGCCGTAATATAGTCCTTTTGCAGCAATTCAAATGCTTTTCGATTGATTGTATTAGGTTTCATATTGCTTGCATTGTAACTCTCTCTATAAGCTTGTGAAGCATTGCCACACTCAACAAAGAGAGTAGCAAATTTGGTTTGTTTTGGTGTTAATTTCATAGTGTTGGTTATTGTTTTCAATAAAATTTAATTATAGTTGATTTCAAAAATTGAATTCCCTTTTTTGACAGATTAAAACCGCAATTTGGCGGGCTAACTTTCCCAATCTTGAACCCCTGATTTACAAGGGCTTGAATAGCTGAGCCATTAGAGCAATAAGGTATTTTATTCTCATAAAGTGTCGATTTCTCGAATAGGTGTTTATAAGAGTATGACGAGTATCTGGAATTTGTGTTTTTTCCCACTTCCAGACCTTTTAAATTTGCTTTCATGGCTTCAATCACCTTTTCGGCTGCAGCTACTTGATTAGTGTCAGGCGCTGGCTCATCTGCCTTCGGGTATTCATAAATCCCGTATTGTTGTATATAGTATTTATTTTGCATTTTTATTCGCTTTAATTTGTTCTGATATGGTTGGCTTTAAAGGCATTGGCTCAGGAACTTTTGAGGTATCAAAATATAGTGGCTTGTCGTATGCCTGTCTCCCTCTATAAACAAAATCAGGATTAACCATTAGTTCGCCATCCCTAACATAGATAACACTTTGGCATAAATCGAACTCATCAGGTATAGGTGCAAGCTCTTTTAATTGACGCATCTTATCTAATATCTCGTTACATATCTTAAATCTTAATAACTCAGCTTCGGACTCAGCATAGAAAGTATATTTTTCTTTGATCTGGTCTTTAATTCCAGCCACTAAAACGGCCTCACCTTTCACGATCGACCAATAAGAAGGGTTTTCGTTTAGAATAGTAGCTTGTACAATTCCAGAAATTGCGTTTGGTGTATCTTGGTTATGGATATACTCCTGAGTAAATTCGGGAATATTACCGAACTGCTTTACGTCCTCTTTTGAAATTTCACCAGATAGGCCCTTTAGGATAGGTTTAGAGTCAAGAACTTTGTTATATACTATCTCATTAAGCGCATAAAAATCAAGCTTATCATGTTTATTTACAACACTACAATATTGATCTTTACTTAATCTGCCTGCAAGTGGCTCAATTTTAGTTAAGAAAGTGTTAAGTACTTTTAGGTTGCTGTCTAATTGCGCGCAATCTTGATTGATAGCGTTTTGGTTGGTGTAAATCACCTGTTTTTCTGTCATAATTTTTATTATTTAGTTGTTAAAAATTCTCTATAATCTTGTTCTATTAAGTAGTCTCCTAAATCATAACCTTTTACCCTTGCTTCTTTACTTGCATTCTTTTCAAGCAAATCAGATACTATAAAATTTGCATTTAGGAAACGTTTATTAAATTCGGTTGCCTTATCGCTCCATAATTTAAAGGCATGACCATCAGCTGATAAATCGGGAAATAGAATAACCCGTTTGTCTTTTAACGACTTAACCTTCTCAGCGTTCAGGCTCGATAAATTATAAACAGCCAACCAGATTAAATCCTTATCGGTTTTGGGCAATCCAAAATATAAGGTTCCGTAAATAGCTGTCTTTGGTGCTTCGACAAGTGCGATTGGGTTGTTTGGGTATTGCTTCAATAAATGTTCACCAAACAAACAGGAAACTTTCAAATCATTTTTATTGTAATCTGTTATCCATTGCGGAACCGTGGCACTCTCTTTTTCAATTATGGAGTGTATGAAGTCTGTTCCTGTTGTGTGGTTGTATTGGTCAAACTGCTTTACTTGGATAGCTCTAACCTTACCAAAACGATCAATATAAGGGAATGTAATGGCTCCTTTCATATATCCAGTGGTGACAGTTCCCAGATTATACAAGCCAATCACTTTTTCAATCATCTTAACTGGAAATGGATATTTTATATTTTTCAATAGGTTTGTAATAAAGGTATTTTGGCCGTATCCTTTAAGAGTACCCTTTAGTACTTCAATAGGTATATAGTACGTTTTAAGCGGTTTAATTTCCTTTTGAATGAATGATTCAGCTTTGTATTTATCGTCCTTATATGGGGTTAATTGGTATCTACAACTTTGCTCATGATCACATCGTCCGTACTGCTCAGGCATTAGATTCCCTGTTTCAATATCCAAGTATCTCACTAGGCTATTCTTATGGCAGGCAGGGCAAAAATATTTTTTACTTGATTTATCTAATACGAATCTAAAATCTGTCATCATTTTATGTGTTTTTTTAGTGGTTTAAGTCTATCGGTTTAGTTTACCCCCTATACATAGGGGGTTAAACTGTTAAACCTTGCTATTTTAGACGGGTTTAGTAACCTAGTTTAAACCTTGTAAACCTCAGTAATTACAGGGGTTTTAGTAAATTATAAATCTCTGTTTTGTCGGTTTAAACCGATAGGGCAAAAACAAGGCTTTTTCTAAACCGACTAGATGCCTCATTATTAGGATTTTAGCAATCTTGGGTTTCCTATCGAATAATCGCCTTTCTCAACTTCTTGGATTATGAAATTCTCATTCTTGCAATAGGTCAGAAACTCCTTTATTTTGTTGTCACCAATGTTTTTGAAATGAATTTTTCTATAAGCAAGTTTAACTTGTATAACTAGACTCGAGTAATTAGTCTTTTTAGTATGCTTAAAGGCTTCAATAATTAAATTATATTGTCTTAATGGGTCGAGTCCTAACAGTGCATTAGATGCTGGCTTTTTAACTCCTGAAACTTTAGGGGTGTAATCATCTATAATAACAGGCAAACCTTCCTCGTTTATTCTGAATGCAAAAGATTCAGGTTCTTTATTTCTACATTGAAGCGGTTCAACTAATGAAACATCACCATCATCGCTATCTTTAGTTACAGATAAGACCGTTTCGCCCTTGTTTATTAATTCTGTACCTATGTGACCTCGGGCGTTGTTGTCTCCCTTATTCTGGTGTAAAACAGTAATCAAGTGCATATTTTTTTCCTCGGTCCATTTCAAGAATTTACTAGCAACTAAACAAGCTGCTTCTTCATCATTTATTGAGCCGATCAAGTCTTTCACTCCGTCAATTACCACGATGCCAAGATTAGGCGTATTGTAAATTGCGTATTCGATTAATTCAAGGCGTTCTTGTGGGCTTTTAGAACGTAAACCGTAAACAAGTAAGTTAGTAGGTTCAGATACTCCGATTTGCTTACAAATGCGCTTAACAGCTAATTGAACATGATATTTTGATTGTTCAGTATCAAAATAAAGAATGACCTCCTTATCACTAGCTAACAGGCTTCTAAATCTATTAACAGAATCTTTAAGGCTAACCATTGCGGAAACGATCAGATTGATAAGAAAAGATTTTTTTGCTTTTGCTTTTCCAATAATCAAACTGAAATTTCCCATTGTTCCAATGATATCATACTCACCAGTCTTTGTGTTTAATATCTCTAAAGCTCTTTCAGGTGGGTCCAGCTTCTGGGTTGGATCAATTCTTAAATTAGCTAATTGATCGGCTAAACTAGGCTTTTCAACGTTCGTTAATTCCTGGACTTCCTGCAAAATTTCAGGTATTGAAAAATTGAAATTTGAATTTAATTCACTATCTTGCAGTTGGTTAAAGGCTGCTTCTTCGGAGGTGGCTTTTTGGGTTTGTCGCATTTTATTTCCGCCCCTTCATTAAATCAGAATCAAGCTTATCAGAACTTTCCTCTGTGGTGAGCTGTTTACTGGCCAATAACCAATCTTCGATCTCATTGCGTTTAAATAAAAGCTTAGAATTTCTTTTGAAACAGGGAATTTGGTTTAACGATGTGAATTTATATAAGGTATTCTTTGAAAACCCCGATAATTCAGAAACTTCATTAATATTCAATATTTGCTTAACCTCTTTAGGTTCCTGAATATTGATTGTATTTCTTATCAGTTCTTGGAACTGACCAACCGTTAAGGCTGCTAATGGTGTTGTATTGGTTATTTGAAACATCGCTTAAATTTTAAAGGTTCGATAATTAAATCGGTTGGCCAACCTCTTTTTTTTTGTAAAAGTAAACTAGATGCAAACAAAAATAAGAGCTAAAAAAGGGGTCTTTCATCACGAAAAACCCCCACTCATAACCCCACTAATACACAACACATTACAACGCCCAAAACCAACACAGAAACAAACCTTATTGTTTATCTTTGAATCTATCTTTTAAATAATCAAAAGGTTCCTGTTTCGTTGCAATTTCCCAATCCAAATTAAAACACTTACACAGATCAATTATGAATCTTATTGAATCAGCATATCCCATAAATTCAGTATCTCGTAAAAAATGAAAAAAAGGTCTTAAGTGAGTATGAGTATAAACCTTCATTGGGCTTTTTTGTTTTTCTTCTTCTACCCTATCAGAATTATAATCTTGCATTTTCCCAATTGCTTCTAGTATTGGATTCAATAACCAATCATTTTCAATTGTAATAACCTCATTCTTAGTCTTTATAGTAATGACTTCAATATCATCAGCTTTAATACCCTGCAACTTCTCAAGTGTATTTTTAAAATCCTTTATGTAAGTGTGGTATTTTATTTGATCTTTCCAAACCACATGATTATAGCCCTCGAAAAACAAAAATGTAATTCCCTTTATAAAATTGTATTGATCTTCTTTTATATTATATTCCAGACAGCACTGTTCTACTAAGTCAAAATCTAAGCCTTGTGTTTTAATTCCGTCATCAGAAACCACGTTCAGACAATGGCGATAGTTTGCAAGATTTTTATAATAATCTCCAATTTTACTTATTTTCAATCTGTCTTTAGACCATGCAGATAATACGCTTTTAAAATCTATATTCATAACCTTATAATTTTTCGTTTGCTTCGTCAACTTCATTGTGTTGGAAAGAGTCTAAATAAATTTTCGTAGTGCTGAGGTCATGATGCCCCATGCTCTCACTGATCACATCAGCAGAAACTCCCTGATTCTTTAACCGCATAGCAAACGAATGTCTTGATTGATAAGAACTTAACCGAACACCCTCGAACTCCAAAGCATCGCCCAACGTTTTTAAATGATTATTGTATCGTTTATACCTATTCCGAATATGATTATACAATTGCTCACCCTTGTAATTTTTACGGCTCACAATAGGCAAAAGGTAATCCTCTATTAACTCGGTTTCATTTAAAAAGTAATCCAGAATTGGCTGCAAATTATCGTTGATCTTTATTTTAATAAACTTTCCTTTCTTCTCAACCTTTTGGCGTTTATAGGAGATATAAAGACCATTATTTAGCCTAACAATGTTGTTTTTAGTTAGTGCAGCCATATCAACAAAAGCCATTCCCTGAGCGTAGTATGAGAACAAAAATAAATTTCGGCACCATTCCATTTGATATTTATCAAACTTGGTATTTTTGATTTTATCCATGTAAGCATCAGGCAAATATCTCTTTTCAGTTTCAGATTCAAGGCTTTTAATACTGAAACCATTCTTACCAAACGGATAAATCAATTCAGTGGCTTCTCCGTCTTTTATTGCTCTATTATAAACGGCTCTAACGGTCTTTAGGTAGTATTTTTTAGTAAGGTTCGATAAATTTCTTTTGTCAAGATACTTATCAAATTGAACTATGTATTTATAATCAAGTTCTGAAAATAACAATTTATCAAATTTGCTATCGAACTTTTTTATCATTTTCAAACTGTTTTCGTAGCAAATCATATTACCGGTCTTTCCCGATTCTCGTAAATCTGCAATTCGTTCAATCCAATAATTCTCAACACCCACTTTTTTTGTCTTATTCAAAAAGGCTTGTTCAAATTGGCTTAAAGTCCAATCTACTTTTCTTGCTTCAAAATCTGCAATAATATCATCGCATTGAATTTCTTTTTTCGAAAGCCAATCATTCAATTGTAATCTATCAGGATTTAATAATTTTTCATCTTTTTTCTTTTTAACATGAAAGCGTTGAAAATCATTATCCCAATCCGAAGCATCTTTTTTCTTATCTCCCATGCTTTCAATTTTGGCATAGATTTTAAGATATATTTTCTTTCGTTTCCTGTCTTTTCTTATTACAAGTGCTATTGGATATTCATTTTCATTGCGAAGCTTAGACGCTGATTTATCTACCTTGAAAGAGCAATTTTTAGAGTTCTTCATACCTATAAAATTTACAGTGCCGTTTTAGTGCCGTTTTTTTCGCAAAAATATGCAAATACAGCAAAAATGACTACCTTTGTTTATAGGGTAAAGATAAGTATTTACAAGTGAATACAACTAAAAACAAGGAGAAAATACGCTTCTGGGGGGCGTGGGGTCGGAAGTTCGAATCTTCTCGCCCCGACAATGTAAGATTAATGATTATCAAGCGGTTACACCTTCAGTAACCGCTTTTATTTTGCTTTATTTTTACTTAAATATTGCGGTTTAAGATGCTTTTTGTAGCTTTAAAAGTATAAAAACTTGCAAAAAACGTGCAAATTATGGTAGCGATAAATCTCAACTTAGATACCGAAAAACCAAGAAAGACGGAAACATTCCCGATAAAATAATTCTTACGTCACAAGGCAAAAATGGCTTATTTAAATGCAATTCTTTCAATTAAAGAAGAATATTGGGATAACCAAAGAATAAAAAAAGGCTGTCCAGATGTTAAAAACATAAGATTCGCAAACAATAAACTAGCCATGATGCTTAAACAAGCAGAAAAGGGTGTATAAGGCTTTTTACAACGTGGATTGTAACGAAAGAACAGCTTTACTCAATCTTATTAATTTATTTTATAACCGTCCAACTTTTGGGGTTCACTTCAAATTGGATTGCCTGAGGTACGAAGGCTAGCCGTAGAGTTCAACGGAAAACCTGACCCGAAGCCCCCCAAATAATTAACAATTGGGAATGAAATGAGTAGGGTCATGCCATGGCGTGACCAAGAAAAAGCAAATAAAAAAGGGACACGCCGTAACGTATCCCCCAATATGATGATGTAGTGTATTAAATTTTAGCGTTTACCATGGCCACAATCTCGTTTTCGAGAGCAATGGCTTTATCAACAATTGCCTGTCCTTTAGCGATGATATCGGCAGCCCAGGCTTTGTCCTGCAAATCGGCCGCGTTAATTTTCACATTCATGAAAGCACCCAATACACCCGAACGGGCAGCCAATGCACCAACACCTGCATCGGTTACCGAATTAGGATTTCCGATTTCGGCCATAGCTTTGGCAACATCCATCGATCCCAAACACAATTCCATAGTTTGAAAAGGAACCATGGTGGCAAATTTGGTGGCCTCTTCCATAGCTTCGGCGCGAGCAGTTTTCTCTGCATCGGTTCCCTTTGGCAAGCGAATGGCATCCATAATTTTGTTGAAGGCATTGGTATCCTCATCCACCAAATGAACCAGTTTGCTGTGGTAGGATTTTCCTTGCTCGGCCCAATCGGAAAATTCTTCCCAACGATCGTCCCATCCTGGCTTGTGAGCCGACAGGTTGGCAACCATTGAACCCAAAGCAGCACCCATAGCACCCATGTAGGCAGAAATTGATCCTCCACCCGGAGCCATCGATTCGGAAGCTGTTTCGTTCACAAAATCGGTAAGACTTAAGTCAACCAGTTTCTTCTGCTCTTTATCTTCGAGAATGTACTCAATAATTTTTTTGTCGGCATCGAAAGGGTACAACTCATCCAAACCTAACGATTTAACTGCGATTTTTATGATTTCGCGATCGGCAATACCGGTTGAACGTTCCTGCATGCGAAGGTAATGCTTACCAGCATCTAACATTGCTTTTAGAGGCACAACACCTACCAACTCCGATCCGGTAACACGGATACCACGATCCTGAGCTTTGGCGCAAACCTCGTCGAAAGCCTTGTGAATTGAGGTTACTGTAAGGTCGGTCATGTTCATGGAAATTTGGGCAACGCCAAATTCTTCAATAAACCATCCGATGGCTTTAGTTGCTTTCAAAGTACCCGGAATCATTACTGGCTCCCCCTTTTCGTCAGTCACTATTTTTCCCGTTGCCGGATTTCCTTCGCGAAGGGTACGTCCGCGCTCGCGAACATCGAATGCGATGGCATTGGCACGACGGGTTGAGGTGGTATTTAAGTTGAAATTGTAAGCAATTAGAAAGTTACGTGCTCCAACAGCAGTTACCCCGCTTTTTGCAACAGCAGGTGTGAATTCAGCAGGTCCAAAATCGGGTTTCCACTGCTCGGTACCAATTCTGTCTTTAACGGCTTCGTACTCGCCGGCACGGCAAACGGCCAGATTTTTACGCTCGGGTGTTTGGGCTGCATTTTCGTAGCAGTAAACAGGAATACCTGCCTCTTCGCCAATGCGTTTTGCCAATTTGTGTGCGTAGGCTACAGTTTCTTCCATAGTAATGTTGGCAACCGGCACCAAGGGACAAACATCGGTAGCTCCAAAACGCGGATGAGCACCCGAGTGCTTACTCATGTCGATTAATTCGGCTGCTTTTTTTACAGCACGAAAGGCTGCTTCGCAAACCTCATCTGGCGTACCCACCATAGTAACTACGGTACGGTTGGTTGCTTTTCCCGGATCAACGTCGATTAAACGTACGCCTTCAACAGATTCAATTTCGTTGGTAATCTGCTTAATGATATTCATGTCGTTCCCTTCAGAAAAATTAGGAACACATTCGATTAGTTTTTTCATTGTTGTGATTGATATTAGACATGAGATGTGAGAAATGAGATGTGAGAAACGAGAAAACTCAATTCTTACCCAATAAGCTCCTTACTCATAACTCTCTGTCTGGTTGTTACTGTTAGTTGTTTTTATAATTTACGAACGATACACCCCTCTGTCCTTCGGACATCTCCCCTGCAAAGGGGAGAACTTTAAAATGCCACTTATTAATTCTTTACTTCTGCCTAATCAAAGAATCTTTCCCTTCCAGGGAAAGTGCCGACAGGCAAAAGGGAGAATTATTTTCAAACTAAACACCTAATTCTATTTTAAGTATTTATTTGTATTTTATTTAACCACCAAGAGCACAAAGTACTTCACAAAGGGCTCAAAGTTTTCATTCTAATGTTCAGCTCCTGTAAATTTGCAACTCAACTCTCTTCACCTCATCCCCCAACCCCTTCTCCTAAAGACGAAGGGGGGTTTTTCTTCATTTTTGCATTAGAGCCGGTTTGCTACTCTGTTCCCTCTCTTTCAGAAGGAGCGCTAGGGTGAGGTGTTTTTTCAGATCTGTAATTATATAAATTAAGATTATTTATCTCAAATTTAATATCTCACTTCTATCCTTACAAAACCTTCCCACGTAAAATTACCACATCAATCAGGTTGCTTCCATAAGCATATGGCATGTACTCTACCGAAGGAATTTCTTTGGTGATGTACACATTCGCTATTTTTCCTTTGGCGATACTTCCCAATTCATCTTCAACCCCCATTGCGTAAGCCGAATTTAGTGTCGTCGCATTAATTGCTTCCTGTGGCAGCATTTTGTAGTTGATACAAGCCAGCGACATAATAAATTTCATATTTCCCGATGGCGACGATCCCGGATTGAAATCAGATGCCAAAGCAATTGGCAATCCGGCATCCATCATTTTACGCACCGGCGAACATACCATGTTTAAAAAGAAAGCAGCACCTGGTAATACCGTAGGCATGGTTTCCGATCCTTTTAAAGCTTCAATTTCGGCATCACCAACAAATTCCAAATGATCAACCGATAGTGCATTGTACTTCACTCCTACCTGAATTCCGCCTGAATAATCCAATTCGTTCGCATGAATTTTAGCTCTCATGCCATGTTTCATTCCTGCATTTAAAATCCGGTCGGTTTCCTCAACCGTAAAAAATCCCTTGTCGCAAAACACATCAATATAATCTGCTAAATCTTCAGCAGCAACCAAAGGTATCATTTCATTAATCACCTTATCCACATACTCAGCTTGTCGGCCTATGTATTCAGCAGGCACAGCGTGCGCTCCTAAAAAGCTTGATTTGATGGTAAGCGGTGTTGATTTCTTTAAGCGTTTAATCACGCGAAGCATTTTCAATTCATCGGCAAGCGTTAAGCCATAACCACTTTTAATTTCAACAGCACCGGTTCCCAAACTAATAATTTCGTGAATGCGCTCCATAGCCGATTCGTACAACTCCTCTTCTGTTGCTTCATGCATCAATTTCGCCGAATTCAAAATTCCTCCGCCACGCTTGGCAATCTCTTCGTACGATAAACCTTTAATTTTATCGGAATATTCAATTTCACGGCTTCCTGCATACACCAAATGAGTATGCGAATCGCAGAAACTAGGAAAAACCATTCTTCCCGTAGCGTCATACTCCTCAATGCAATCAAAACCTTCCTTGTCATCAAAGTCAGGAATGTCTTCCATCTTGCCAAAATCAGTAATTTTATCGCCTTCAATCAGCAAGTAGGCATCATCAATGCAATTCAAATTGGCCATATCGGTTCCGGCAACCCATTTACGAGCTTCCGTATCAACCTGAACTAATGTCTTTATATTACTTATTAACAACTTCATGTTATAGATATTAGATGTGAGACATGAGAAATTCCCATTCCCTGTTTTTCTTAACTCAATATTTCTTTCCGGGCGTTTTCCTCCTTGGGTCGGGTCAGGCTTTTCACTTCTACTCCTCGTCCTTTCCCTCGAAACCCACCACAACCCGGGGTATCCGTTTCAATCCTTAACGCACTGTATCATTGATCAGTCGCTCAACTTCTATTTGCTGCTTTTCACAATCTAAAAAATTGGAAAATCACAATGCAAATATTAGGGAAAAAAGAGCAAATTGCAAACCTTTTCGGTATGCTTTTAAAATAAATTCAAAGCTTCAATTCTCTTCTTATTTTTCTAAATTTACGCCTTGTTATTTAGTACAACTAATAAATACGATATCAATACTTGATAATTCGTAATTAATAATTCATAATTAATTTAAGCATGTTTAAAAAGATACCGCATACTTACGTTATTGTATTCGCTATAGTCGTTCTATCAGCCATTCTCACCTGGCTGATTCCGGGAGGCGAATTCGAACGAACTACTGTTAATGTTAATGGAACCAACCGGGAGGTTATCGTACAGGATTCCTATCATCAAATTGAAAGTCAGGGGCAGTCATGGGAAATATTCTCTTCTTTTTTCAAAGGATTTGTTGATAAAGCAGACATCATCATGTTCATTCTCGTTATTGGCGGCGCCTTCTGGATCATGAATGCGAGCAAATCTATCGATATTGGAATTTACTCTTTTCTCGAATTCACCAAGAAACTGGAGAAGAATAAACTGATCCGTAAAATTGGGGTCAACAACATTATTCTCACGCTAATCATGCTCATATTTAGCATTTTTGGCGCCACCTTCGGCATGAGTGAGGAAACCATAGCATTCACCATTATATTTGTACCCATGGCCATTAAAATGGGATACGATTCAATTGTAGGTGTAGCCATCTGCTTTGTTGCCGCCGGACTTGGTTTCGCCGGAGCGCTTTTAAATCCATTCACCATTGGTATAGCACAAGGCTTATCGAATCTTCCTCTTTTCTCAGGTATTGAGTACCGCCTTTTCTGTTGGGTGGTGATTAATGTAATTGGTTTTGCTTTCATCCTACGATACGCGGCCAAAGTTCGCAAAAACCCTGCAAAATCTTTGGTTTACACCGATGATGAATACTGGAGAAAGCATCACGATACCGATATGGAGGCAATTGAATATTACACGCCTAAATCTGCATGGCTGACCTATATCGTTCTGTTGGTTTCCATGATTGGATTTTCCTGCTACTATCCTGTCAGCACACTAAAAATCGGAAATTCCGAAAGTACTTTTATGGTACTGCCAATTATCACAGCTCTTTTTGCCATTTCAGGAATAATGTCTTTGCGTAAATCGGTTCATTTCTATATTCTTAACCTACTTCTGTTCACAATTATCTTCCTGATTGTCGGCGTAATGGGCTATGGTTGGTACATCATGGAAATTGCCACCCTTTTCTTTGCCATGGGAATCTTCTCAGGAATTGCTTTCAATAACACAGCCAACGAAATTACCCACCTTTTTTTGGACGGTGCCCGTGATATTCTTTCTGCTGCTATGATTGTAGGATTGGCAGGCGGCATCCTTATTGTTCTGGAAGAAGGTCACATCATCGATTCCATTCTTTACTACATCTCTCAATCGATGAATGATTTTGGAAAAATGGCTTCGGTAAGCATGATGTACTTAATTCAAAACATCATCAACATCATCATTCCATCCGGTTCGGCAAAAGCAGCTCTTACCATGCCAATGATGTCGCAGTTCTCCGATTTAATTGGTGTATCGCGTCAGGCAACCGTAATGGCTTTTCAATTTGGTGACGGTTTCACCAATATGATTACACCAACCTCCGGCGTTCTTATCGGTGTATTGGGTGTTGCCAAAATTCCTTACGACAAATGGGTAAAATGGATCGGCGGTTTTATGGCTATCCTGATTTTATTGGGATTATTATTATTAATCCCGACCGTTACTATGGAGCTGAATGGGTTTTAATGCTATCTAATTCAAATACAAAATAAGAGCCTCAATTCGAATTGAGGCTCTTATTTTATTCATTACTTTTCACCCAATCACTTAAGTGACCCAAAATAGTTAAATATACGAATAAGATCTTTTTCGTTTTTTAATCTCAGATTATTCGATTTAATATACTCCAAAACCTCATTTTTTCTATTTGAAAACAAAGCAACAACATTCTTCTTATTTGAATTAAAAAATTCAGGAGTCTCGTTTTCTCTACTAATGTAATATTCCTCTTTTATCACATATTTATCTGAAGCTTGCTCCTGATACCCACTAACTTCTTTCGCCTTTATAAATTTATTGGAATAATGCTTATAGAGCTTTATCGACTTATCAGATAATAAATCTAAGTAATCCTTAATAAGGTTTGACCCAAAATAGAATTCCGAATAAACAAATCTATGATTATCAAACACGATAGAATCCATGGCTGTTTGATTAATTATAGCCATTGTTTTACCTTTATGACTAATATGCATTTCCTTACCAAATACAAAATATCGAATTGAATCATTTTTCACCATCTGCTTTGTAGTAAAATAGACAGTTCCTTCCAACCATTCTTTATTTAAAAAGAACTTCCCTTCTACATTTAAAATATCCGCAAATTTATCAAAGTGATTTCTACTTAGTTCTGTAAAATTAAATTGATTAAAATTACTAATCAACATATGCTCACTTGAATTTGCAATTGGAGGATCCACTTGTCCCGTCTGAGCTTTACTTTGCTTTACAAGGATTACAGATAATAATCCAATCAGCAATAATTGCCTATAAAGTTTCATTTCCAATTATTTTATTTTCATGAAATAGTATACGATATTATTATATGAGTGGTTACCCTTAAATGGATAACCACTCATCACTCAAATTTACTTAATTACCTATTATCATTAACTGTATCATCAATCATATCATTTGCATCAATTTCTGCCTGAGGAACCTTCAAAAAGAATCGTTTATCATTAGGAGTTAAAGTAACAACGACTCTATGTGTTGCATCACGAGCAATACCTCTACCCAATCGCTTGGCATCAAACCATTCAACACCCATTTCCGCATACAATTCTTTTCTTCTTTCTAAAAGAATCTCATCCAATAAAGCAGTACCAACATTAGATGATTTAACTGCATTTGGATCACGACTCAATTGCACTTTATATAAAAGATCATGTGCTCCTGTATCATCAGACTGGTGATATCTAGCTTCAGCAGCAACTAATACCATTTCTGCTTTTCTCATCAAATGAATATCAGAATCAAATGCAAAAACAAATTTATTGCTTACGAATTCATACCAATCGCCAGCACTACCACCATAAATATTACTAAACTCATTTCGAACATCTGATGCTGAAAATTCGGCAACAAAAAGAGAATTTACAAACATTCCAAAATAAGCATCCGCATTGTGATCTGCAAAAGCATGAGGAGCTAGATAGTAATAATTCGATTGATCAGCCTGTTGATCCATACTCCAAAGTACTTCACTCGCACTTAGATCATCAAATCCTGTATCATAAATTGAAGCATCCAAAGCGGCATCAGCATCATTTCCATAAGCAGCTTTAGCTGCAGTTTCAACCTGATCCCAATCCATGTTTAATGCCATCAAAATACGAGCTTTTAAACCATTGGCAACACTCTTATTAATGTATGATTTATTGATTCTTGCCTCCGGCAATCCAGCAACAGCCTCATTAATATCTTGAACCATAAAAGCAACATAATCAGTAGGATCAGACATAGATCCTGCCTCGCTAACCTGTTCCTTGTACAAAGGAGGTGTCTGTAATCCAGAATCCTTAGCGTAATATTCTAAATATAATTGAAAATAAAAGAATGCTCTTAACGCTTTAGCTTCTGCAATAAAAGCCGTCTTATCCTCATCAGCAAGAGCCTCACTTGCAGTCACTTCTTTAACAATGGTATTTGCATGATTGATCATATCATAACAGTACTGCCAAGTAACCTTAACACGTCGATAGGTCGGCTCACGGTTTTCATGAGCATAATCGAAGTTATACCATGAATCTTGAATTAAATCGTTTCCCTTAACTGAACGAGCATAATACATTGAATAAACTCCACCAACATCAGTAGTCGCAACATCTGTTGAATACTCATACTGACCTCTGAACAATCTATAAATTCCCGAAAAATATGCTTGAACACCTTCTGGTGAACTGTAGATATCATTTGCTGTAAGTACATCGGTTGGTTTTGGGTCATCCAGATAACCAGAACATCCTGCCCCTCCCAACAACATAGCAAAACCTACTAATAATATATATTTTCTTTTCATTTCTATATTTTTTTAATTAAAATTCAACATTTACACCAAACGAAACGGTCTTCATAATATTTGAACGACTATCCGTAGTTCCTTCCAAACTTTGCTCAGGATCAAGCCCTTTTAATGACGCAACAGTCCATAAATTATCAGCCTGGAAATAGAATCTGCATTTTGTAACGTTGTACTTTTTCAAAAAGCTTTCAGGAATATTATATCCAATTGTTAGAGCCTTTAATCGTAAGTAATCATTATCAAATAAGAAACGAGTTGAAGTAGCATTGTAGTCATTGTTCGCATTTAAGAGCTTTGGTACATCTGTTACATCTCCTGGATTTTGCCAACGATCTTTTATATCAACAGATAATTGCTGACCCGCACTTTCTAAACTTCCCATTAATCCCGCATAGGAATAATCATACAATTGTCCACCGATACTATAATTAAACTGAGCGTTTAAATCAAAATTTTTAAACTTGAAATAAGTCCCAAATCCACCTGTAAAATCAGGTAAAGATGAACCTTGATAGTAACGATCTGCATCTCCATAAACATTGGTTGTTTCTTTGGTAATATTACCTTCACCATCTTCAACATCCATATACCATAAGGCTTCCCCAGTTTGTACATCTACTCCGGCATATTCCTGAATAAAAAAGTCATAAATAGATTTTCGAACCATCCACTTTTTTGTTCCATTAATAATTTCCTCCTGAGGAAGTTTTGTAATCTCATTCTTATTTGTAGAAATATTAAAAGTAGAAGTCCAGTAAATATCATCAGTATGAATATTTACCGTATTAACAATAAACTCATATCCCGTATTTTTAACAGATCCTATATTTGTTGTTATCAATGAATTACCAGTTGACGGTGCCAGTGGCATATCAAGTAACAAATCAACTGATTCTTTATTGTAATACTCAAAAGACCCAGTTATTCTATTCTTTAGAAACCCAAAGTCTAAGGCCACATTAAACAAAGCTGTCTTTTCCCACTTTATGTTCTCGTCTACAATTCCTCCTTGAAGAACACCTGTATTGGAACCATTATTCCAACCAGTATCATATGCCGCATAATAAGGAAAATAACCTATACCTCTATTATTTCCTAATTCTCCATAAGAAGATCTTATCTTTATTAAATCAATGTTACCTGAAAGATCCTTCATGAAATTTTCATCAGATAAAATCCAGTTACCTCCAACAGAGTAGAAAGTACCCCAACGCTCATTATCCGCAAATCTTGACGAACCATCAGTTCTAACGCTAAAGTCCAAAAAGTACCTTTGTAAATAATTATAATCGACTCTAGCCATGTAACTTTCTAATCTTTCAGAATTCACATACCCACCAACATCTTCTGGCAAGGTACTTCCCGACATTACTTTTACTCCTGGTAAAAAACCAGTGCCTTGTGCAGATAAACGGTCATAATTATAATCATAAAATTCAGATATTACATCAACAGAAAATGAATGATCATCCAAATCTTTCTTATAACTCAATGAATTAGTAATAGTTGTGGCTTCTGTAATTGTTCTTTGTTGAGAGACACGACCTGCAACGGATGCAGCCGAACCATACTTATAATGATCATACTCGTTAGAATCATAAATAAATCTTTCGTAACCAAAATTAGTTCTAAACGACAGATCCTTGTAGAAATCAATTTTCAAAAATGTTGAAGAAAATAAATTTGTTCGAGTATACAATATATCATTAATTTGAGTTGACGAGACAGCATTCTCCCCCCCCAATCTTGGCCTAACAGCATTCACTGTCTGACCACCACCAGCATTACCATAATCATAAATTTTCTGATTATTACTATCATACTTAAGAGCACCATTCGCATCTCTTTGATAGATCGGATAGATATTAGCAATGCTATTCGCCCATTGCATAATACTGGTATATGAACTACCTGATTGATTCGGATAATTTTGTATGGACTTAGAAAAAGAAGTATTTGTTCCCATTTCCATCCAATCTCTTAATTTGGCTTTTAAATTAATACGACCTGAATATCTCTCAAATTCTGACTCTATAATCGCACCTTCCTGCTTTAAATAATTACCGTTTATAAAATAAACAACATTATCACTACTTCCATTAATGCTTAAATCATACTCATTGTAAAAAGCATTATCATTTGATAAAGCATCATACCAATCCGTATCCCACAACAAATTAGCACCACTTACAATCCGTCCATCTGTTCCAACTGGATTTGCCGTATCGAAAGGATTATACTTAACCACAGATATTAAATTGTCAGTAGCAGCTTGTGCAGCATCAGCGGCAGTTGCTCCTCCATCTAACTCAGCATTCTTGATTGATTCCCATGAATACTTCATGTAATCACTAGCTCCTACATACTCATATAAATCAACAGCTGCTGTCGAAAAACCAGCTCTTGCATTTACAGAAATGGTAGCATCTTTTTTCACATACTTACCACTTTTTGTTGTAATTAATATAACTCCATTTGCAGCTCTTGAACCGTATAAGGCTGATGCAGAAGCATCCTTTAAAACATTAATAGTTTCGATCTGTGAAGAACTTATAGAATTCAAATTTCCTGCAAAAACAACACCATCAACAACAATTAATGGATCTGAAGAAGCATTAATACTACCAACCCCACGAATACGAATAGTTGGATTTTCTCCAGGCTGACCACCTGAAGTTAAGACATTAACACCAGGGGCCGAGCCTTGAATTGCACTTACAGGGGAAACTGCAATCTGATTATCTAAAACCTCTGAACCAACACTGGTTACAGCTCCAGTTAAAGCCCGCTTATTTTTAGTTCCATAGGCCACAACAATAACTTCATCAACACCCACGGACTCCTGCTGAAGTTGCACATTAATTACAGAATTATTAGCAACTGCAATTTCCTGTGTTACCATTCCGACAAAACTAAATACTAAAATATCACCTGATTTTGTTGATAAAGAATAATTCCCATCCAAATCAGTACTCGTTCCTGATGTAGTTCCTTTAATTACGACGGATACGCCAGGCATACCAAATCCATCATCAGCACTGGTGACAATACCAGTAACCTGTCTTGTTTGCGCACTAACTATCTGGATTGATAGTAATATAACACAAACAATAAGTGTCAGTTTTTTCATAAAAAAAAATTTTTAGTTAGTAAAAATACATGTGGTTAACGGAGATTAATTTAACAAATTTTAACGATCCTGCGAAATCTTTCACACTTGTTAAATACTATTAACCAATACAATACAACAAACAAATGAACCAAACCGACAATGATAATTAACAGTACAAATATTTACAAATATACATATCCTTATACTATAAAGACATTTCAAACTTTCATAATAAAAATATATACAGAAACAACTAATTACTATAAAAACTTATCTAATTTAAAAATATTATAAATTACACCTCACATAACTACCTTATGATCAAATAAAAACACATTAAACACTTATTTTCTTAACAAAAAAGAGCATATTGTATCCTCTTCCACTGCTTTTAGGTGTATAACAAAGAGTATGAATAATTTACAAGCTCTGATCACTCCATCTATATTAACTTTACTCTTAAGAAATTAATAATCGATGGAGGGTTCACGTTAAGACGTAAATACTAATCTTATCAAACTTCACAAAACAATTGCCTCATCTCATTTAGACAAACCATAAATGACATGTTATTCTTAAATATTCTCCAATAAATTCACAAATGAAGACGCATTTAAACGAATTGAGTCCGGTAAAAAATACCGAACTCAATCACAGAATTTTCTATATCCGTCCTATTTTTGGGAATCTCAGATATCATAAACTCTCTCTCTTTAGACAGTTTAATGATATTTACTCCCCCTCAGAAATTGCTTCAACCGGACATACTTCAGCACAGGCTCCGCAATCAATACAAGTGTCTGGATCGATAACATAAATATCTCCTTCCGAAATTGCATCTACCGGACATTCATTTATACAAGAACCACAAGCAGTACAGTCATCTGAAATAATATAAGCCATAATTTTATTATTTAAATTAAAAGTTATTTAATCAACTCAATCTGATTTAATTAAATTTACCACTTGCCATCTCTTAAAACAAGATGTAAACATCTCAATATGTTATTTAGATACATTCCAAATAATTCACTATATTTATTCCACAATATATCAATCCAAAAAAAGCAATCTACATATGGAATTTGAATTTAACAGCGTTGCAATCGCATTTGGAATGACATTATTTGCAGGTCTTGCTACCGGGATAGGTAGTACAATTGCCTTTTTTGCCAAGCGTACAAACACAAAATTCCTGGCACTTTCCTTAGGGTTTTCTGCCGGCGTAATGATTTACGTATCACTTGTAGAAATATTTCAAAAAGCAAAAGATGCATTAATCCTTGATCATGGTGAAGTTACCGGTGCTTGGTATACTGTTATTTCATTTTTTGGAGGAATTTTATTTATTGCAATTATCGACAAAATGATACCCTCCTTCGAGAATCCTCATGAGGTGAAAAAGATAGAAGATCTTGAAGGTGAAAAACCTGTGGACAAGAAATTAATGAGAATGGGAATGTTTTCTGCGCTTGCAATTGGAATTCACAATTTCCCGGAAGGATTAGCAACATTTGCTGCCGCATTAGCAGACCCTACGATTGCAATACCAATTGCTGTTGCGATAGCGATACACAATATTCCAGAAGGAATAGCAGTGTCGGTACCTATCTATTATGCTACCGGCAGTAGAAAAAAAGCATTCTTTTACTCTTTCCTTTCCGGATTAGCAGAACCTGTTGGCGCACTAATCGGATTTGTTTTAATCTATTCGTTTTTAGGCTTAAACAATACTGTTTTTGGAGTATTATTCGGTGGAGTTGCTGGGATTATGGTTTTCATTTCGTTAGACGAGCTATTACCAACAGCTGAAGAATATGGAGAACACCATATTGCAGTTTACGGCTTAATTGCCGGCATGGCGGTTATGGCATTAAGCTTACTTCTATTCCTATAATAATATATTTAAAGCCTCAACTTGAGGCTTTCTCATTTTTCTTTTCTTCCTTCTCAAAATACTTACAATACTCTTTAATTCCGCACGCCTTACACTTTGGTTTTCTTGCTACACATACATACCTTCCGTGTAATATTAACCAGTGATGAGCTGTTGCAATATATTCCTCTGGAATAAACTTCACCAATTGTTTTTCTGTTTCCAAAGGAGTTTTAGAATTTGTTGTTAAACCAATTCTTTCTGAAACCCTAAAAACATGTGTATCTACAGCCATAGCCGGCTTATCGTAAACTACCGAAGCAATCACATTTGCCGTTTTTCTGCCAACCCCTGGTAACTTCTGCAGTTCCTTAATATCATCGGGAACAATTTCTTTATAATCAGCCACCAGCATTTTAGCCATCCCCAGCAAATGTTTCGCTTTGTTATTTGGATAAGAGCAAGAACGTATTAAATTGAAAACATCATCTTGAGTTGCGTGAGATAATTCAAAAGCAGTAGGATACTTTTCAAATAAAAAAGGAGTCATCATATTAACTCTTTTATCGGTACATTGAGCCGACAAAATAACAGCAACTAATAATTCATATGGATTTGAATAATGCAACTCTGTTTCTGCAACAGGCATATTTTCTTTAAACCATGATATTATATTCTCAAATCTTTCTTTCTTTCGCATAGCTAATTTATCCTTTCTGATTAATATTCGATTTCTAAATCCATCCTGTCTATTTTCAAGTTAAGAGTATCAAATATAATGCTCATCTCTATTTCGATCATACGAATTTAATAAAGTCAAAGAATTAAAATCCATTTGTTAATGCAAATTCTGAGATTACACAAAATTTAATGAATCTTCCTGCGAAACAAAAAGACAATAAATGAATTCAAATCACCCACCATTACAAGGCCGAACAATACCTTTCCTATGTCCAAAAAGCACTTCAAATACACAAACATTAAAAAAACTTACATTAATGTGAAATAATTCACATTCCAACAGTTATAATTAGTTTTACATATAACTATTTTATTGTAAATTCATGCCAACTGAAACTATAACAAGGTATTAGACTGATACTCTTGATATTTTTACTGTTTCAATAAAACTACAAAACCATTATTAAAAACTTTTAACAATTTACTTATGAAAAAGAATTTAATCAGAATTACCTTACTCTCTGTATTCGCATTGAGCTTCCTGTTTTTAACACCTTCATGTACTAGCAACGACGATTCGATTGCAAATCAAGAGCAAATCCAGGATGAAAATATCATCATAAACTCGGGTTATTTGCCACTTCCAATTGAGCAATACAATAAAATTCCCAGTGCTAAACAAATCAGCACAACTAAATCATACCCACTTTCAGTAAATCTTTCCTGTCCTCCAATTCTTAATCAAGGCGGAGAAGGATCCTGCGTTTCCTGGGGAGTTGGATACGCTGGAAGAAGTATTAGCTGGCAAGCTTTATATGGTGGTTCATACAACTATAGCGTGAATATTTTCAGCCCCGAATACATTTACAATCAAATTAAAGTTACCGACTGTGCCAGTGGCTCCTACGTAACTGATGGTTTAGATTTGGTTGTAGACCAAGGAGTTTGTGTTTGGAATGATATGCCGTACACTGATATTTCCTGCGATGTATATCCGGACAATTACCAAGTATTGCAAGCTGCAAATTACAAAGCAGCAAGCTATAACACCGTGCCAAAAACAGTCGATGCATTTAAAGATCAACTTGCGGCAGGCAAACCAATTGTTGTTGGCGGACCTGTTTATCGTCAGTTTTACTATTTGGGCTATGATCAGATCCAAACCAAAACAGTTAGAAATTACGGCGGACATTGTTATTGTGTTGTGGGTTACGACGACAGTAAAGGTGCCTTTCTTGTAATGAACTCCTGGGGAACAAACTGGGGAACCAATGGATTTGGATGGGTTTCCTACAGCATCATGACCAAAGTATGGTCGGAAGCTTATGTATTAAACGAATTATAAAAATTGAAATTGTAGTCATTGAAACAAAGTCAGTTATATCCTGCTATTTATATAATAGCAGGATTTTTTTTTGCCCAATTAAGTTCTCTCTGAGAGTATAATACCAATCTATTTTGAAATTAAATTGGTATAATTCGCTCCCTCCTGCACAAGTTAATGCTAATTCAAGAACAGATTAGTAATGTATCAGTACTTATTCGTAAATTTGAGCTTCAAAAATTTAAGAACAGATTACATGATATCATATTTACAGGTTGAAAACCTTACCAAAAGTTACGGAGAGCTTACACTATTTGAAAACATTAGTTTTGGCGTTGGACAAGGACAAAAAATTGCATTAATTGCAAAAAATGGTACCGGAAAAACTACACTTTTAAATATTATCTCGGGACTAGACAGTCAGGATAGTGGAGATATCAGCTTTCGCAGTGATTTAAAAATAGCTTATCTGGAACAAAACCCCGACCTCAACAACAGCAATACAATTCTTAATGAAGTCTTTAACTCCACAGATCCTGTTCTTTCAGTAATTCGTGACTACGAAAGGATAATCAATGAAAATGATCAGGAAGCAATGACAGATATCATTGAAAAAATGGATCAATTCAAGGCCTGGGATTACGAAAACAAGGTGAAGCAAATCTTGTCCAAGCTAAAAATCGCCAATTTCGATCAAATTATTGGCGAACTTTCCGGGGGACAGAAAAAACGGGTTGGATTGGCTAAAGTTTTAATCACTGATGCTGATTTCTTGATTCTTGATGAGCCTACCAATCACTTGGATCTGGAAATGATAGAATGGCTTGAAGAATATCTTAACAAATCGAAAGGCACATTATTGATGGTTACTCACGACAGATATTTTCTGGATCGGGTTTGTAATGAAATCATCGAAATAGAGTCCAATACCATATTCACCTACAAAGGCAATTATTCCTACTATTTAGAAAAGAGAGCTGAGAGAATTGAAAATTTAAATGCTGAAGTTGGTAAGGCTCAAAAACTAATGAAAACTGAGCAGGAATGGATACGAAGAATGCCACAAGCCCGAGGAACAAAAGCCAAGTACAGAGTTGATGCCTTTGAGGATATCAAGAAAAAAGCAAGCTCTGGATTTAAAGAAACAAAAATGGATTTAGATATTAAATCCGCAAGATTGGGAAATAAAATTCTGGAATTGGATCGTCTGTATAAAAGTTATGGTGATTTAAAAATACTGGAAAATTTCAGCTATAAATTTCAAAGGGGAGAAAAAATAGGAATTGTAGGTAAAAATGGCACGGGAAAATCAACCTTCTTAAACATGATTACCCGGAATATTGAAGCCGATTCAGGTTCAATTGAAATTGGAGAAACTGTAGTTTACGGCTACTACAAGCAAGATGGCATTACAATTAATGAGAATGAAAGAATCATTGACGTAATTAAAGAAATTGCAGAATCTATTGATTTAGGCAATGGAAAAGTGATGTCGGCCTCTCAATTTCTGGAATACTTTCTTTTTCCAACTAAAACTCAATACAATCAGGTTGCTAAATTAAGCGGCGGTGAAAAACGACGATTGTATTTGATGACAGTCTTGATGAAAAACCCGAATTTCTTAATCCTGGATGAGCCAACCAATGATCTGGACATTATGACTTTGAATGTACTGGAAGATTATCTGCTTAACTTTTCAGGATGTCTGATCATTGTATCTCACGACAGATACTTTATGGATAAAGTTGTGGATCAATTATTTGTATTTGAAGGCAATGGAATTATCAGAAATTTCCCGGGAAATTACACCATTTATCGTGATTCTTTAGATCAGCAGGAAAAGGAAATCAAAAAAACAGAAAAATTATCAACACCTAAAAAGGAAAAACCAAAATCGGAACCAACAAAAAAATTATCTTTTAATGAAAAAAGAGAGTTTGAGCAACTGGAAATAGATATTGAAACGTTAACATCAGAAAAAGAAGAAATAGAAATTGCTATGAGTTCAGGCAGCCTGTCGAACGATGAATTGATGGAAAAAGCAAGTCGTATTGAAAAAGTTATTGAATTAATTGACGAAAAAGAATTCCGATGGCTGGAATTGAGCGAACGCGCTTAAATTCTCAGAACTACATAAAATCAGCAGAGCTCTACAGCTCCAACAAGAAACTTAATGAAAGATTTTACCACAGGAAATGTTACCAAACTAATACTAAATTTCACTTTACCGATGTTGTTGGGAAATGTATTCCAACAACTCTATAACATTGTGGATAGTATTATTGTAGGGAAGGTTTTGGGCAAAGAAGCTTTGGCATCCGTTGGAGCATCATTTCCAATTATTTTCACTCTAATTGCTTTACTTATTGGAATCGGATCCGGGTTTTCCATTGTAATTTCTCAATTTTACGGTGCAAAAGACATCAATAAAGTAAAAAGAGCAATTGATACCATGTACCTGTTTTTATTCGGTGCCGGCATTTTAGTTTCGGTACTCGGTATCTATTTTAGTAAAGATCTTTTTCTTTTACTGCAATTACCGGTAGAACTAATACCTCAGGCAACAAGCTATTTGAATGTATACATGGCCGGAATGATCATGTTTTTTGGTTTTAGCGGAACAAGTTCGATTCTTAGGGGATTGGGAGATTCCAAAACACCGCTTTATTTTTTAATACTGGCTTCTATCTTCAATATCATATTCGATTTGTTATTTGTAATGGTTTTTAAATGGGGAATTGCAGGAGCTGCATGGGCAACAGTATTGGCTCAAAGCGGTGCATTTATTTCCGGTATTATTTATTTAAACCGAAATCATAACATCATTAAATTTTCACTTTTCAAATTGGTTTTTGATAAGGAAATATTCATTACAAGTTTAAAGATTGGAATTCCATCTGGGATTCAGCATACTTTTGTTGCGCTTGGAATGATGGCCTTACTTGGAATTGTAAATACGTTTGGAACCGATGTAATTGCCGCCTATACAGCAGCGGGAAGAATTGACTCCCTGGCCATGATGCCGGCAATGAATTTTTCACAGGCGGTAGCTGCATTTGTTGGTCAGAATTTAGGAGCCAATAAAATTGACCGGGTTCGGCAAGGATTTAAGGTTACATTCATCATGTCGAATGTATTCTGCCTGATGATGACGGCTATAATAATCCTATTTGGCAGTCACTTAATGAAACTATTCACCACAGATGCTAACGTAATTGCTATTGGTGAAAAGTACCTGATTATAGTGAGCTCATTCTATCTTCTGTTCTCAACAATGTTCACAACCAATGGAGTTTTAAGAGGTGCCGGCGACACATTAATACCAATGTTTATCACGCTCTTTTCCCTATGGCTTATTCGTATTCCCTGCGCCTATTTTCTTTCATCACACATTGAGGAAACCGGAATTTGGTGGTCAATACCTATTGGCTGGTCAATGGGAACAATATTCTCATATCTTTACTACCGCACTGGCCGATGGAAAAAAAAATCAATTGTATCACATCAGAAATACTCATAAACAGAATCTTATCTGCGAATAATTAAATAGAATTAATAATTAATCAACTTCAAGCTTCTAAAGGATTTGATTGGTAAATCCACTTCAAACTCTTACCTTTGCCGAAATAAATAACCCAAATATGTTAATATCGATGACAGGCTTTGGTAAAGCCATTCTTGAACTGGAAAACAAAAAGGTTTCAATCGAAATCAAATCCCTAAACAGTAAACAACTAGATATCAATACCCGAATACCAAACCTTTACAAAGAAAAGGATTTGGTGATAAGGAATGAGATTAAAAATAAGCTGGAACGAGGAAAAGTAGAACTTTCCATTTTCATTGAAAGTGTTGGTACTGACAAAGAAACTAAAATCAACAAACCTATTGTTGAAGCGTACTACAAGCAATTAAATGAGCTGGCTCAGGATCTTGGAATCGCTATAGACAAAGAGCCTATTTTGCAAACCATAGTGAAGTTGCCGGATGCTCTTAAAGTTGAATATCAAGAGCTTGACGAAGAAGAATGGAACCTGATTTTTGAAGGATTTAAAACTGCCCTTGCAGGAATTATGGATTTCCGTAATCAAGAAGGAAATGCACTTCAGGAAGATATTTTTGCCAGAATAGAAAATATCGAGAATCTTTTGGCTCAAGTTCCTCAATATGAAAATGACCGAATTGAAACGGTCCGTACCCGAATTAATGATAATCTTAAAGATTTTGTTGAAAAACAGAATGTAGATAAAAACCGTTTCGAACAGGAAATTATCTACTATCTTGAAAAATTAGATATTACAGAAGAAAAAGTTCGCTTGGCTAACCATTGCAAATATTTTATAGAAACATCGAATGCAGGCAACTCTGAGGGCAAAAAACTAGGTTTTATTGCTCAGGAAATTGGTCGCGAGATAAACACACTGGGTTCAAAAGCCAATGATTCCAACATCCAAAAAATTGTAATTGATATGAAGGATGAATTGGAGAAAATAAAGGAACAACTTTTAAACGTCTTGTAATTATTACAATAAATCATATTTTAGCGTAGGGTTAGTCACTCTGCGCTTTTTTATAATACTAATCTCTCTAATGCAATATCAAATGTCTGGTAAATTATTTATATTTTCCGCTCCAAGTGGATCTGGAAAAACAACAATAGTTCAACATCTGTTAAAACAGAATTTCAAGTTGGAATTCTCTATATCGGCCACCAGCAGAGCCAAAAGAGCCAATGAAATAGACGGTAAAGACTATCACTTTTTATCTGTTGAAGAATTCAAAACAAGAATCGAAAACGATGAATTTCTTGAATGGGAAGAAGTTTATGAAGGTTGCTTTTACGGAACTCTTAAAAGTGAGGTTGACAAGATTAGAAAAAAAGGTAAAAACGTAATATTTGATGTTGATGTTGTGGGCGGAACAAATATCAAGAAATTTTACAAACAGGAAGCATTGGCTATTTTTATTCAGCCTCCGTCTATTACTGAATTGGAAAACAGATTGCGAAACAGAAATACCGATTCGGATGAAGTAATTACCAAACGAGTTGAAAAGTTTAAATTTGAATTAGCTTTCTCCGATCAGTTTGATAAAATAATTGTTAACGATAAACTGGAAGATGCTTTCGCTGAAGCTGAAACAGCTTTGCACGATTTTCTTAGTAAATAAGCGTATTACACAAAAAAGGATGAAGATAGGATTGTTTTTCGGATCATTTAATCCAATACATATTGGACATCTTGCTATTGCTAATTACATGGCAGAATACACCGATATGGAACAGATTTGGTTTGTGGTTAGTCCTCACAATCCCTTTAAAAGCAAAAACAGTCTTTTAGCCGATTACCATCGTCTTGAATTGGTAAATAGTGCCATTGAACGATACCCCAATTTAAGAGCCTCAAATATTGAATTCGGGATGCCTCAGCCTTCTTTTACCATCGACACTCTTACTTATTTAAAAGAAAAGAATCCGTCTCATCAATTTTGCCTGATTATTGGTTCTGATAATTTGAAAAACTTCACAAAATGGAAGAATCATGAGTTAATTCTAAAAAATCATGATTTATTTATTTATCCTCGTCCCAATTTCAAGAGTGAAGACATTACTTTAAAAGGCAACATTCACACTGTTGATGCCCCCTTAATAGAAATCTCTTCAAGCTTCATCCGTAAAGCTGTAAAAGAGAAAAAAGAAGTTCCTTATTTTATGCCCGAGAAGGCATACAATTACATGAAGGAGATGCATTTTTACGAAAAATTATAAAAGAAAAAAGGCTGGTCCCCACCAGCCTTTTATCTAACCCAAAATGATTTCCAATACGAAGTTTTAACCCTAAAACCATATACTATTCATAAGGAAATTCCGATACGATCATCATGCCTAACCACTACACTCCCGAATCGGAGTGCAAAGGTAAACATTAATTTAAAATTACAAAGATATTTCAAATTAAAGTTTCAGTTATTTTCATGTATCTAAATTTGTTTTTTATTGCCAAAATAGCCTGTCCCGAACTTGTTTCGGGAGAACTCGCAACTTAGTCATCCCCGTATGTGAGAAAAGTCTTCTCATGGCTCGTTTCATCACATTTTATAAAAAGAAAACAATGACTCCACACCTTCTTCATCAACCGGTATTTCAACCAAAACAAAGCTTTTTATATCTAGAAGAAGGGCTTCTGCAACAAGATATAAATGATCAGCTGTAGGCATCTAAGCAACTATAAACAAGAAAATTAACTCCCCCATTTACAATTATGAAATAAAAAAGGAGAATCCCGTATGGAATTCTCCTTTTACTATCCCTTATGTTAGTATTGTTGTGTTACTTTTTAAAGGGTGTGAACAGTCTCAACCGAATCACTACCTTTTTGAATTGCTTCAATATTTAAAGGTATTAATTTATGATGACGCTCCGGCAAAGACTTCTCCAAACCTTTTTTCACATTTTCCAATAATACGATTGGCTTCACTTTTAGAAAGCCTCCCATAATAATCATATTAAAAGTTTGAGGATTTCCTAATTCAGCAGCAAGAGCAGCTCCGGGAATTCTATAGATATTAATATCCTTTCTTTCCGGATGGTGCGTAATACCATTTGGATCATATAATAAAGTACCACCCGGTTTCACCTCATTCACAAACTTATCCATAGATTGCTGGTTAAGAATGATTGCAGTATCAAACTTTTTCAAAACTGGTGAACTAATTCTATCGTCGCTTAAGATTACAGTTACATTTGCAGTTCCTCCACGCATTTCCGGTCCGTAAGAAGGCATCCAAGACACTTCCTGATTTTGCATGATTCCGGAATAAGCAAGAATTTTACCCATTGAAAGTACACCTTGACCACCAAATCCTGCAATTATTATTTCTTCTGTCATTTTTTTACAGTTTAATTGATTAAAAAGGATTTTTACTCATCTTTTAATGTACCCAACGGATAGTAAGGAAACATATTTTCTTTCATCCACTCGTTAGATTTAACTGGTGAAAGTTTCCATCCGGAACTACAGGTACCAACAATTTCGATAAAAGATAATCCCTTGTTTTCCCGCGTATTTTCAAAAGCTTTCTGAGCTGCTTTCTTTAATTTTCTTACTGCTCCAGGAGTTTCTGCTGATTGTCGGGTCACAAAGCGTGTACCTGGCAACATGGCAATCATTTCAGTAATTTTCATTGGAAATCCTGTAACTTTACAATCACGTCCGTAAGGAGTAGTGGCAGTAACCTGACCTTCCAATGTAGTTGGAGCCATTTGACCACCAGTCATACCATAAATCGCATTATTCACGAAAAATACGACAATATTTTCACCTCGGTTACAAGCGTGAATAATCTCAGCACAACCAATGGATGCTAAATCACCGTCACCTTGGTAAGTAAAAACATATTTTTCCGGCATCAAACGGGAAGTTGCTGTTGCCAATGCAGGAGCACGGCCATGAGCGGCTTGCTGCCAATCGATATCAATATAGTTGTAGGCTAAAACAGAACATCCAACAGGCGAAACACCAATTGTTTTATCCTGAATCCCCATCTCGTCAATAACCTCTGCAATTACTTTATGAATTACTCCGTGAGTACATCCAGGACAGTAGTGCATTTCATTATCCAAAAGAACACTGGTTTTATTATAAACCAGATTCTCTTTGCTAATTATTTTGTTGATTTCAGTCGTTGCTGTCATAACTTATTTTCCTAAAATTTTTTGTTCCAATGCTTCAACTACTTCCTCTGGTGTAGGAATGATTCCACCATAACGTCCAAAATGCTCAACAGGCACTTTACCGTTAACGGCAAGACGAATATCCTCAACCATTTGGCCCGCGCTCATCTCAACGGATAAAATTCCTTTCACATCCTTCAACATTTCCTGAATCGCTTTGGTAGGGTATGGGAAGAGGGTAATCGGACGTAACAATCCAACCTTAATTCCTTTTTCACGAGCTTGCTCTACTGCTTTTTGGCAGATACGGGCACTAGACCCATAAGCAACAAAAAGATATTCTGCATCATCACATGCAATCTTTTCGAATCTCACTTCATTCTCTTCCATTGCGCGATATTTCGCCTGCAATTTATGATTGAATATTTCCTGTTTAGCAGAATCCAAGTCAAGAGAAGTAGAGATATTCCGTTCGCGATCGGCAGGTTTACCAACAGTAGCCCATGATCCTGAAATTTCTTTTATTTCCTCAGCAGTCCATCGTGGTTTGAAATCTGACAATTCAACTTTTTCCATCATCTGACCAATAACACCATCAGATAAAATCATTGCCGGATTTAAATATTTAAAGGCCAATTTAAATGAAAGATCTACAAAATCGTTCATTTCCTGCACAGATGCGGGAGCTAATACAATTAATTTATAATCACCATGACCTCCACCTTTAACAGCCTGAAAATAATCTGACTGAGCCGGCTGAATAGTTCCTAAACCTGGTCCGCCCCGAACGATATTAACAATCAAAGCAGGCAATTCGGCACCTGCTAAATAGGTAATCCCTTCTGCTTTTAAACTAATACCAGGACTTGATGAAGAAGTCATTACTTTTTTTCCGCATGAAGCTCCACCATAAACCATATTGATGGCTGCAACTTCACTTTCAGCTTGTAGAACCACCATCCCAGTTTCTTCCTGAGGTCTGCGGATCATTAGGGTTTCCATTATCTCGGATTGAGGAGTAATCGGGTAACCAAAATACCCATCACATCCACAGCGAATGGCTGCTTCAGCAATAACCTCATTTCCTTTCATTAAACGAACGTCTCCCATTACAAATATTTTTATAAATTTTTCAGATTTAGAATAAGGTAGCTTAGTCTAGCTTGCTTTTACTCTGTAAACGGTAATTACAGTGTCCGGACAAACTAAACCACAACTTGAACAACCAATGCATGCATCAGCATTGGCCATATGTGCATAATGATAACCTTTGCCATTCACGTCGCGCGCAAGTTCAATAACCTTTGTAGGGCAGGCTACAACACATAAGCCACAACCCTTACATTTTTCGGTATCAACAACAATAGCGCCTTTGAATTTTGCCATAGCGTATTTAGAATTAAGAATTATATTTTATTTTACCTGATAAAGGTAACAAATCAAAAGCACTTTTCACCATTCTGCTTTCGATTCATTAGAATTTTGAGAAATTTACAATCAGTCTAAATAAATATCACAACTTAAAGTAACAATTCATTTGTATTATCCAATTGTAGCTTACAAATTGAAATCTGACATAAGTAACGTTATTGTTATCAAGATCAATTCTCTTACATATAAATATACATCAAAAAAAAAGTTTCATGAATACAAATCCATGAAACTTTAAGTGCTGTTATTTTGAAGTTTTAATCTGTACTTCGCACAAATTACTATCTGTCAAACAAATATATTCTCTTTATCATCATCATTAGCACCAATTTGTTAAGCCAATACCTGATGATGCTTATAAAACTCTTTTAAACGAGACTCCAATACCTTAAACTGTTTTCGGGAAACTTGCGAAACACAAGCCCTAAGTCCTTCTTTTAAACTACCGGTTTCATTCAAACAAATTGCTGAAATGCCATAATACAATAGTTTTTTATTTAAATCGGGCCCGGTTAAACCCGGATAAGTAACGGTAAAATAAAATCCATCAGCCAAAGGCAAATCAATATCTCCATCATACACCAACTCAAAGCCATTTTCTAAAAATAACTTTTTCATGATTTTGGCTCTCTCTCCATACTCCTTAACCTCTTCAATAAAATTGAATTTGCCTTCGTTAGCCGCTTTTAACATTGCTCGTAAAGCATATTGTGCAGAATGAGAAGTTCCTGATGATAAAGTATAGATAATTCTATAAATAAGAGTATAACCAAATTCATCAGCTCCAAAGCGTGGTTTTAAATTTTCGAAACGCGTGTGAAATAATTTATTTGAAATGCACAGCAATCCAATACGCTGACCGGCATAACTAAATGCTTTTGAACTGGAAATCATCAACACATAATTGTCGGTATAGTTAGCAACACTTGGCTGATAAGGAGCAACACCAGGCTGACTAAGGTCGGTTCGGAAATCCATAGCGAAGTAGGCCAAATCTTCCATAACAATTGTGTCATATTTGTTTGCCAACTCTCCTATTATTTTCAACTCATCCTCATTAAAACAAATCCATGCAGGATTGTTTGGGTTTGAATAGATGATACCCGCGATATTTCCTTTTACCAAAAACTCTTCCAGTTTTGCTTTCAACTTATCTCCCCGATAATTAAATACATCGAAAGATTCATATTTCTGATTCATTACCTCTAACTGAGTTTTTTGAACCGGAAATCCTGGATCAATAAATAATATAGTGTCTTTTTTAGCATCACAATTACCTATAGCCATAAATGCCGCATAGCCCCCCTGCATTGAACCTACTGTCGGAATAATACCTTCAGGTGCAATGTCAACATTCATGAAATTCTTCACAAATTTTGATGCTTCCTCTTTTAATACTCTTACTCCTTCCAACATAGGGTAAGCAGAAGCAACGCCATCTTCCAAAGCTTGTTTTTCTGCTTCGATTCCAACTTTTGCCGGCTTAAGTCCCGGAACTCCCATCTCCATACGAATGAACTTCTCGCCACTTTCTTCTTCAATCATATTAACAACACGAACCACATCACGAATTGTGGCATCCTCCATTTTATGAATCTCACACAAAGCAAGTTTTTGATCAACAATTTGAGAGTTTATTGGGGTTTTCATCATTTTTGGTTTAAGTATTTTATTAAAAATTGGTGTGATTTTTGACCATTGCAATTTTACGAAAATTCATTACAATTTAAAACTAATAGTCCTATTATAATTACAATACACACAAAGTAATCGTTGTCGAAATGTCGAATCGTCACAGCTAATACAAAAAAAGGCTGATCGGTAAACCGTCAGCCTAAGTATTTAAATTCCTCTAATTATTCAAATTCAGGAAGAATTAATTTCACCCAATTCTCTACTCTTTCTTCGGTTAAATCATCTTCAAAATCTTCATCCAAAGGTAAACCAACAAATTTGCCCTCTCTAAAAGCTCTTGAATCACCAAATTCATATCCCTCATCGCTTACCTGTCCTATAATTTCAGCTCCAGTTAATTTGATACTGTCTGCCAAATCGCCCATTGAATCGACGAAAAAATCTGCATAGGCAATGTGATCACCTAAACCAAAAAGAGCCACTTTTTTTCCTTTTAAATTCAGATCATTCAATTTAGGAAAGAAAATATCCCAATCATTTCCTGAATTATCCGAAGACCAAGTGTGTTTACCTAGAGTCGAAATCCCCATAATAATATTGGAATACTGAGTTACATCTTTAGCCTCACAATCCTTAACCTTATGAACAACAATTCTATCAGAACCTATTTTTTCAGCAAGCAGTTTAGCTACTCTTTCTACATTTCCACCTTCCGGGCCATAAAACAATCCAATTTTACTCATAGGATACAGTGTTTAGTGATATCAATTTTGTTTGTGTGTTTAACGTTCTTACAAAGTTAAAATTATTTGGAACTTTTCAAACTTGCAATGGCAAGTAAAACCCCTAAAACAATCCCCAGTAAGGCCGCAAACAAAACCTGAAAATCGGGAGGTAATAAAAAGGTAATTGTATGGGCAGGAATCCAGAAAAAAGGAATGGTTTTTTTAAAGACAAAATTCCACTGAACATCCCAATTAAGATTGATGAAAATTCTTGAAATCTGAATTGGTCTCATAAATCCTGATAATGTTCCTCCATTATCTAGAATATGCGTATCGGTAATTTTATGAAGTGTCATCATAACCGGTGCATAGATTAAATTAAGACAAGCAGAAGTCGCAAATGCCACCAATAATTTCACCAGAGAAAAATCGCCTTTCATTGCATCAACAGCTCCTTCAACACCCAAATAGGATAAAAAAACTGGCGTTCCTGCTGCAAAAATCACAAAAGCTAATTTAATGGTCAACCCTAAAAATCCCCAAACTATTGCTCGTGGTAATATTCCAAATCCGGCTTGATAATAATTCCCTGCTCTTAGTCTAAGTCCTATAAGTTCACCTAATGTTGCCAAAACTGCAAATTTCACAAAACTGGTCATCATTCCATGCGCCTTATTAAAGTCGATATAGAAATCAAAAACGCTTTGAGAAATAAAAAACGGCAAAAACAAAAGAATGAAGCCAAAGGCAAAAATAATATCCTGTCTTTTCATGTATCGTTTTATTCTAAACGAATAGCATGAGAAATTCTCATGCTATCCATATTATTTATCTGTTTGTTCTGAGTATTTACTCCATCCTTTGAAAAAACCTTCCTTCACTCCATTCCATTTCACAGCAATTCCTAATAACATGATTATCACAAAACTGATCATCAACTTCTCATTTAAACTTAGATCTTTCAACTTTCTCATCACAAAATTATAAGTTTTTATTCCGAATAAATCCGGGATTATTTTTCAATTCGAATACGTGCATCAACCGCAACTACGGCCTCTTTATTTCCTAAAAGAGGGTTTAAATCCATTTCGAAAATCTCAGGAGCCACTTTCATTAAAGCTGCTACCCTTGTAATTGCATCAGCAAATTCATCTTCATTAACGGGTTCCTGTCCTCTTACTCCTTTAATGATTCCGTAAGATTTTAATCCTTGAATCATATCATGAGCTTCTTGTTTGGCAATTGGTGCCAATGAAGCTTTCACATCCTTTAAAACTTCGATAAAGATACCTCCTAAACCACACAACACCATGTGTCCGAATTTTTCTTCACGTTTTGCTCCGATAAACACTTCAGTACCCTTTAGCATTTGTGCCAGCATAACGGCATAAGTATCTTTAATCTGCATCATTCTTCTGAATTCGGAACGAACAGTTTTCTCGTCTTTTACATTCAAAGTTACACCGCCAACATCCGATTTATGAACGGGGCCAACAACCTTCATCACTAAAGGGAAACCAATTTCTTTTGCCATGGCTGCAATTTCATCTTCAGTATCGGCAACACCTTCTTTGGCTCTGTTAATTCCTGCAGCATCCAATAAATTATGCAACTGTTCGGGACTCAAATAACCATTTTCAGCTTCATCAATAATCCTACGAATAGCAAGCTTATCAATTTCCGGCATTTCAATTTCTTCTGCCTGAGGTTTTGGCGTATTATAAACCTTAGCCAATGCATCACCAAATACCACCTCATCTGGGAAATTAATTCGTCCTTTAGCAAGAAAATGCTCAATTTCATCTTTTACATTAACTATCGAAGGTAGAATTGGATAGATTGGTTTTTTACACTGCTTCATTTTCCCGTGCAAAAGATCGTAAACATCATACACTGGAAATAACCCAGGACTGCCAAATATTACGGCCATTGCATCAACATTATCAAAGTCGTTTTCACAAGCATCAATAATATCTCCTAATTGCTGCGCGGTTCCTGTTGCCAGGAAATCGATAGGATTAGCCACCGATGATCCAGCATATAATTTTTCAAGCAAAGCATCTGCTTTTGCCCCATCGATATGAGGAACATCCAATCCATTGTTCGAAAGTGAATCTGTTAACATCACTGCTGGTCCTCCTGCATGCGTTATTACAGCAATATTTTTCCCTTTTAACTCAGGATGCATGAAAATTGAGGCAACCGTTGCCAACTCATCTCTCCCCTTGCAACGAACAATACCTGCTTTTTTAAACAAAGCATTAACCGCAACATCCGGACTGGCCAATGCACCGGTATGCGAAGAAGCTGCACGACTTCCAGCTTCAGAACTACCCGATTTTATTGCTGCAATTTTACAGCCTTTTCGGATTAATGAAGAAGCATGCTTTAAAAGCATTTCTGGTTTATCGATGTTCTCAATATATAGTAATTTAACCTTACTGCTTGTTTCAGGATTGAAACTCTCATCCATGTATTTAAGAATCTCTTCAACACCCATTTGTGCGGAGTTTCCTACAGAATATACACTTGAGAAAGACAATCCTTTTGGAACGCCAGATTCCATAATAAACACTGCGGTTGCTCCCGAACCTGAAATAAAGTCACATCCTTTGGAATCTAAACTTGGAATAGGCGTTGTAAAAACACCATTATAATTAGAATTTAATACGCCAACACAGTTTGGACCAATTAACGATCCGCCCACAGAATTAACGATTTCCACAATCTCTTTTTCTAGTTCCTCACCTTCTTCATTTTCTTCACTAAATCCGGCAGAAAGAATAATAAAAGCTCTCGTATTTTTTTCTTCAGCAAGAAATTTAATGGTTGAAGGACAAAATTTAGCAGCAATAGCTATAATTGCTAAATCAGCCTGTGGCAAATCTTTCAGATCTTTGTATGACACAACTCCCTGAACCTCGTTCATTTTAGGATTTGAAACATAAAGATCACCTTTAAAATTACCATCAATTAAATTTTTTAAGACCTTACCTCCTGGTTTTTGTACATCATCGGAACCTCCAACAACTACAATACTTTTAGGGTTAAGTAACTGTTCGTTTATCATTTTTTGTTGTTTAGTGTTTTGCTATTTTGCGACAAATATAATAATATTCTATTCCCAAAAGAGCGATTTACCCAACAAACTGTAAGCAAAAACAAACGTTAACGTAAAAAACTGACAATTCGCAAATTTGAGATAAGCATTTTTTTATCAATGCATTACAAAACAATTAAATTCGGAGTTTACAATGCAAATATCCATTTTGTATCATAGGGTACAAAAAGCTAAAATTTTATCTGTAATTTTACTTCCGAATTAAAAGCAACTAATTCCAAATGACTAAAAGTATTGAGCAGATCTTACTGCAAGATCAATTCACCAAAGACGATATTATTCGATTATTACAGTCGAAAGATGAAGATGAAAAAGCATTATTTGTGAAATCATCAGATACAAAACTAAAATATGTTGGAAGAAATGTGCACTTCCGTGGATTGGTTGAATTCTCAAATATCTGTAAAAAAGATTGCCTTTATTGTGGAATTCGTGCGAGCAACAGCGCCGTAAACAGATACGATATTGCAGATGAAGAAATACTGAAAGCAGCAAAATTTGCTTACAAAAACAAATATGGTTCTTTAGTATTGCAATCGGGTGAAAGATCGGATCAAAAATTTATTGATCGGATTGAGAACTTATTAAAAGAGATTAAAAAAATAAGTAATGATGAACTCGGAATTACCATTTCGTTAGGAGAACAAACTAAAGAAACTTATCAAAAATGGTTTGATGCTGGTGCTCACCGTTATTTATTGCGTATTGAATCGAGCAATAAAGAGCTCTACAATAAAATCCATCCTAACAACGAAGAACATTCGCACGAAACAAGGTTGAAATGTCTAAAATATCTTCAGGAAATTGGCTATCAAACCGGAACCGGAGTGATGATTGGAATTCCTTTTCAGACTTACGATGATTTAGCCAACGATCTGCTTTTTATGCAAAAGTTTGATATCGACATGGTTGGCATGGGACCATTTATTGAACACGATCAAACTCCAATGTATCAGTACAAAGATCAATTAATGAGCCTGAATGATCGATTCAGACTTACACTAAAAATGATTGCCGTACTTAGAATCATGATGAAGGATATTAATATCGCCTCTGCTACAGCCCTGCAGGCTATTGATCCATTGGGAAGAGAAAAAGCACTGCGAATTGGAGCCAATATTATTATGCCCAATATTACACCAACCTCCGAAAGAGCAAATTATTTGCTATACCAAAATAAGCCTTGCATTGATGAAGGGGCAGATGATTGCACCAACTGTATGGAGGCCAGAATTAACATGGCCGATGGAGTAATTGGCTACGGAGAATGGGGAGATTCACAACACTATCAAAAACGTAAAAACAAATAAAAGCGACGCAAGTCGCTTTTTTTTGCTCAAGAAACAACAACAACTTACATACTCTGTTCCCGATTTTAAGCCTTTACTACCTCAAAAAAAAATTGTATCTTAATTAAGTTTCACCATATCGAAAATAAGGATACATGAGGTACTCTATTACAATTTTAATTTCCTTTTTTCTGACTTTGATTCCTAATAATCCTGGTCAAGCTCAACAATATAGTTTTAAGAATTATTCTCTTGAAGAAGGTCTGCCTCAATCTGAGGTATTCAGTTTAATTCAGGATAAAAAAGGAAACCTATGGATGGGAACCAACGGAGGAGGAATATCCCGGTTTAATGGCAAAGAATTTTTCTCCTACAACAAAACTCATGGTCTTGCCGACAACAATATCAGATCATTACTGCAAGACACAAAAGACAATTTATGGATAGGAACCAGTATTGGCATTTCCAGTTTTAATGGTGTCTCGTTCCGTAACTACGATCAAAAAGACAGTCTTCCAAACGCAATTTACTTTCAAATACTTGAAGACAACAAAGGCAGAATATGGGCTCTTGGAGCCGATCAGAACAACAGGTTTTTAATGCAATACAACAATGGGCATTTCTCTGATTTTGGAAACAAGTACCCGGAATTAAATAAAAACAATCAGGTTTTATCCATTTTCATGGATAATGAAAAAACTCTATTCATCACCACCAGAAATGGGCTTTACACTTACATAGATGGAAAACTTTCCATATCTGACTATAACAATCTGCCTGAATTCAATGGTCAATTTATAGTTCCAGTACTTCAGGATGCGAACAATCAAATTTGGTTTCGAAATTTCATTCCCGGATATGGCAATAAAATTTATAGAATTATAAATGAAAAACCCGTACAAATTAAATTACCGGATGAAATACCTCCCCTAAACATTGGAAATATGATGCTAGATTCGAATCAAATATTATGGGTGAGTGTTGGCGGAACCGGTGTTGTTTTGGTTGATGGAGAGAATGTGAAAATAATAGATGGCAGTCGGGGCTTAATTAATCCATTTATCAATACTATCGTTGAAGATAATTCAGGAAATATTTGGCTTACAACCAATGGAAATGGTCTGGTAAAATATGGCGATAACAAATTTCTTTCACTCAGCTTTGTTAATGATATTGGAGGAAATATTGTCAGAGCAATTTTTCAAGATTCTAAAAAAGATTACTGGTTTGGCATTGCCGGCAAAGGAGTTGTTCAATTCAAAAAAAATTACAAAAAAACCTTTACCCCGCAAGACAATCCCGGTCTGCTAAATATTAGGGATTTTTATGAACTTCCCAACGGAAAATTACTAATGGCAGGCTTCAATGGCATATTTGAGTTTAATGATTCTTCATTTAAAGAGGTTTCAGAACGCTATGGTCTTCCGATTGGTACCGGAGTAATTGACATTTTAAGTGTTGATGATGAATTATGGTTTACAACACAAGGAATGGGTGTTATTCACATCGATAAAAATAAAAAGAGAACTCAGATTTCGAATCAGAGTCATGGATTAAAGGTCGATTTCATCACCAGTGTTTATGTAGATTCCAAAAAACGGGCCTGGTTTTGCCATTTTCAGGGCTTATCGATGTATGATGGAGAAAAAATAGTCAATTTTGATGAAACCAATGGCCTGAATTACAAATGGGTGATGCAGGTAACAGAAGATTCTTTGGGACGAATTTGGGCTGCCACATTTAGTGGTGGCATCAATATTTGGGACGGTACAAAATGGACTTACCTTACTTCTGACGAAGGTCTAAGCTCTAACATAGTTTACTCAATTCTTACTGATAAAGAGGGGTCTGTTTGGGCTGGTGTCCAAAATGGTGTCGATAAAATAAAATACACTACATCAGGAGAAATATCTTCAATAAGAAACTACAATAAATTTGATGGATTTATTGGTATTGAAAATAACGGAGGCTGCAATTACATCGATTCAAATAAAAATCTATGGTTTGGAACCATTAACGGAGCAATGATGTTTAATCCGAGTAAAGATCACATCAACCCAACTCCTCCTACCATTCAACTTACTGATATTAAACTGTTTTTCAAGAAAGTGAATTGGATGGACGAAAAATACGGTAAATACCTGTCTGGTGTAAATCCATGGTTCTCTCTACCTCAGGATTTAAAACTTACTCACGATATGAACCATCTTAGTTTTAATTTTGAAGCTCTCAGTTACAAAGCTCCTGAAAAAGTAAAATACCAATGGAAATTGGAAGGTTTGGATCAGCAATGGTCACCAATCAGCTCAAAAAATGAAGCCGTCTACTCTCGAATTCCTCCGGGAGATTACTCTTTTAAAATTAAGGCATCAAACAGTGATGGAGTATGGACTCCCAAAGCCTACGAATACAAATTCTCAATAAGTCCGCCATGGTGGAATACCTGGTGGGCAAGAAGTATTGCTCTGCTAATTATTGGATTGTCCTTTTATCTGATTGTTAGAGTCAGAATTCAAAACATTCAGCAAAAAAAGAGAGAGCTTGAAAAATTGGTTACAGAAAAAACAAAAGAGATCAGCCTTCAAAATTCAGAAATAGAATCAAAAAATAAAGTTTTACAAAAACAGAAAGATGAAATTCTGAAACAAACACAACAGCTTCAAAAATCCTACATGAATCTGATTCATTTGAACGACATAGGAAAAGCTGTTACCTCAAGTTTATCCGTAGAAAAAATAATCGACACTGTTTACGAATCGGTAAATGAATTAATGGATGCTTCAATTTTTGGCATTGGCATTTATCAAAAAGAAAATAATTGTCTTATTTTCCCTAGAATTAAAGAAGCAGGTAAAGATCTTGATTCAATTGAATTTGCTCTTGAAGATGATACCCGTCTGGCTGTTTATTGCTTTAAAAATGACAAAGAATTATTTATATCTGATCTTGAAAAGGAATACCAAAAATACATTACTAAAATTATACCTATCGAAAAAACCGGCACTCCTCAATCAGTTATTTATTTGCCTTTAAAAATAAAAAACAAAATTACAGGTGTTATTACAGTTCAAAGTTTCGCTAAAAAAGCATTCCAGGAATATCATCTTTCCTTATTACAAAATATTGCAGTCTATGCGAGCATCGCAATTGAGAATGCTCAATCGTATCGAAACATTGAAATTCAAAGCCGAAGATTGCAGAAAGCCAACAAGGAGGTTAAAATCAAAAAAGAGGAAATTGAACAAAAAAACAATGAACTAACAGAACTAAATAATGAGAAGAATCACTTGATTGGAATCATAGCTCATGACTTAAAAAATCCTTTAACATCGACCATTTCTATTACAGAATATTTAAAATCGCAGATGGAAGAAAGCAATCATCCGGAAAATTTAGAGAATGTCAATTTTATGCTAAAAGCCCTTCAACGCATGAATAGTATGATTACTAAAATACTTGATATTGGTATGATTGAATCGAAAAATATCAATTTACAATTGGAAAAAACTAATCTTAAAAAATTAATAGAAGCTGTAAATTTCAACTTTAAAGATCATCTTAAAAGAAAACAGTTAACGCTAAAGCTTGATGTTTATGATGCCTATGCCATGGTAGACCAAAACTACATGACTCAGGTTTATGAAAACTTAATTTCGAATGCGATTAAATTTTCTCCCTCTAATAAAAATATAAATATTCGAATTTGGGAAGAGGGACAAATGGTAAGATCGGTTATTAGCGATGAAGGACCGGGGATTCCAATAGAAGATCAGAAAAAACTATTTGGAAAATTCCAGATTTTAAGTGCAAAACCAACTGCAGGAGAGAAATCAACTGGCCTGGGATTATCCATTGTGAAAAAATATATTGAAGCTATGAAAGGAAAAGTTTGGTGTGAAAGTGAGACTGGCAAGGGTGCTCATTTCTATATTGATCTGGAGAAAGCGAATTAAAAAAAAAGTCCGGCATTACCGAACTTTTTTTTTAAAATCGTCACGACTCAAACATCATATGCTGAATTTCAACTCCTTCAATCATATAAATTTCTTTTTCGAATCGTTCCATTTCTTTTTCTGATCCAATCACCTGAATCAACAGCAACCCTTGAGGATGACTCTTTCGATGTTCCACATCGAATAAACCCAAGCGGGTTTTAATAGAATCTGCGTATTGAACAAGAATTTTCTGTACGCAACCATCTTCTTTTTCCTTGTCGCGGATAAGTATACCAAATATCCAAATAGCTGATGTTTCCATAAGAGCAAATTTAGAGTTATCAGACGGACTAGTAGCAAGTTACAAAAAACCTCTCATCTCGAAAAATCAAAATTCACTTTACATTGCTAATAGTAAAGATCACGCTCTCCCTGCTTTACCATCTCCAGGCGTTTGTGTAAATCCTCGGTTTTCTGGAAACCTTTCAATTCATTAATCTTCACTTCGATTAAATCATATCCCTTCTTTTTCATTTCTGGTGTGGCGTAATCCTCCAAATACTCAGCTAAAGTTAGAATCGCATTTTGAGAACAAAACCGTTTTATAAAGCCTGGAACAGAAAACTCCATAAAATGCTCACCCGTTCTACCTTTCCGGTAACAGGCCGTACAGAATGAAGGCAAATACTTTTTCTCCAGAAGCTCATCAATCACTTCCGATAAACTACGGGGATCTCCAATTTCGAATTGTTCCTGTTCTAATTTTTGCTCTTTAGCATTATCTTCGGAATATCCTCCTAATTGAATATTAGTGCCCGCATCAATCTGAGAAACCCCCAATTTAATTACCTCTTCCCGGATTTCCTTTGACTCTCTGGCCGTTAGAATCATTCCAGTATAAGGAACTGCCAATCTAAGAATCGCAACCAGCCTAATAAAATCCTTATCGCTGACTTCAAATTCCGGATCAATATTAGAATCGGAAGCTGCTTTAATTCGTGGGAAAGAGATCGTGTGTGGTCCAACATTATAACAAGCCTCGAAATGATTCACATGACGAAGCAAACCCAACACTTCATATTTCCAATCATACAAGCCAAACAATGCACCAATACCAACATCATCAATTAATGCCTCCTGTGCTCTGTCAAGACCGGTTAAGCGCCACTCAAAATCTCTCTTTTTACCACTTAAGTGATATTTAGCATATGCCTCCCTGTGGTAGGTTTCCTGAAAAATCTGATAGGTTCCAATCCCTGATTCCTTAACTATTTTAAACCCTTCAATATCAAGAGGAGCCGCATTGATGTTTACTCTCCGGATTTCACCATTACCCGATTTCACATCATAAACTGTTTTAACTGAATCAGCAATAAAATCAGCATCGTACATTGGGTGTTCACCATAAACCAAAATCAGTCTTTTTTGACCAGAATCTTCTAAGGCCTTTACTTCCGATTTAATTTGCTCGTGGGCAAGTGTTGTTCTTTTTTGTTTGATGTTTGAGGCTCTAAAACCACAGTACGTACAATTATTTACACACTTATTCCCAATATACAACGGAGCAAAAATAACGATACGGTCACCATATACCTTTTCTTTAAGCTCTCTTGCTCCGGCTTTAATTTCTTCAATTAATTTTTCATCTTCAACCTTTAATAAAACCGCAGTCTCCTGCAAGCTTAATCGATTTTTATCCAATGACTTTCGAATAATTCGACGAACATTTTCTTCGGTTGGCTGGGCTTCTTCCAAAATCTCCCAAATTTCAGATTCATCAATAAAAGGTTTCATCCTTTCATCTTTAATCCGATACTCCTGAGGTTTGTAGATCATTTTCATGTTTTGCGCTGTGTTGTCACGAAAAACGGATAGTATATACGACCCTGTATTTTCATGTATTTTGTTAGTTTCCAGATCAAAATTAAACATTATTATTCTGATTCAATAATAATTTAGAGTTTAAGATTTATTCTATTCCTTTTCTCAATTCATAAAAAAACCCAAGGTCGTTAATACCTTGGGTCATTATAGAATAACACTAAATATTCTTATTGATACTTACGCTTTAAGAACCAAGTTTCAAACAAACTCATTTCAATCGTAACCCTACCATAATCTTCTCTTACGTTATTATTATCTGCTGTTCCCATTTGTCCAAACTCAAAAGAAAGGTTAATTGCCCCTTTATTTTGTGCCATCGGAATTCCAAGCCCAAAACTCACCCCTTTTGATTTAATACGATTAATATCATTCACAATATATCCTGTATCATAAAATGCCCCAAACCTGTATGTAAGTTTCTTCAAAAATTTGGTAGCATAACCATCATTAGCTATATAATTCATTCCTACACTATATCGGTTTCGATCAGCTAATGCACTTGATTTTTCAAATATCTTTGTTTCACTCCATTTTTCGTGCAAATAATCGGCACCAAGCCACAATTGCTTATTTTTTGTAAATCCCAGACCAAAACCATAAGTCATCGGAACATCAAAAGAACCTTTATTAAGGACATCATTGTCAATTACATTTCCAGAACTAGAGTTTGAAACGTTCTCTTTCTTCTTTGCTGCAACCTGAATTTTTGGTTGAAACTTTGCTCCAATAGTAATTTCCCAATCCTTATTAAATGCATCCTGATACTGCATACCAATATTACCATATACGCCCTTTGATATCAATTTCTCTACAGTAATATTATAAGTACTACCAAGCGTAATTGTTTCATTCGCCGAATTATTTCCAAATAAGTATATTGCATTTACTCCTAAGGATAATTTATTGGTTAATGCAATACCGTTACTTATAATAAATTGATTTAAACCTCCAGAACCAGAAAGTATTCTTTGATAATAATCAGAACTGCCATTTACCTTTTCAAGTGATGAAATATTATATCCCATGCTAGTGTAAGGAACCAATGATACTGCTGATGCAATCTTAGGTGAAATTCTAAACCCCAAAGAAACATGGCTTAGATTATTATCATAAAGCACATCCGAATTTCCACTTTGATTTAAATTAGATACTTTTGAGGAAACACCAACATTAAAAATGAACTTCAAACTATCAATAGCAGTAAGTGCCGCTGGGTTGTCAACTGATAAATAACTGCGATTTCTAAATGACAGACTGGTTCCGCCAAATCCAGAAGCCTGACCAAAACCAACCTGATTCAATTCTCCAAGACCATAATAAGAATATGGGGATGAGGTATTATTTTGAGCAAAACAAACATGAACTCCACTAACTAACACCAATAATATAGATAAATATAAGTTTTTCATACTGACACTAAATAGTTTGTTATTTTTGCACTGCATAAGTTGTTTTTAATTTAATTTTAAAACGTGAATTAGGATCATTATTAATCACCATTCTATTAACAAATCCATTATCAAACTGACTTGTCAACTTAATCATGAGTCCTTCATCATCTTCCATCCCATTAGCTAATACGTTCCCAACATAATTTGTTAGATCAAAAGACAAGGGAGTATCTTCCGGATTTTCATAATTCACATAGTAAATAGATGTCAATTGACTATTTCTTGAATTCAGAATTGCAGTAACTAATCTATTCTTTCTATCTGTTTTATAAACTTCGAAATTCAATCCATTTAAAGGGTACAACTCTTTTTGATCCGTTCCTTCCAAGGGATATAGAAGTAATTCTGCCTTTAGTAAAGAAACAGCATCACCTTGCTGACCTAACAATTTTAAATATGGAATTTTCAACTTGGTATATATCCCTGTTCCCCCTTGAATAAAAGATAAATTATTTGTTTGTTCTGAAGGTATATCAATCTCACTCTCAACCAAACCACTCAGGCCTGCACCTAGTTGGTTCGTATTTGTTCTATCTGCCTTGTAATTTGTAAAAGATAAAGTTTTACTTATCGTAAAATCCCGATGTCTCTCAACACCTCCTCCGGTACTACTTCCAACAACCCGATAATACAATCGAATATTCATACTATCTGTCTGGAAATTTAAAACTGCAGCATTATCATCTTCCCCGGGAACCAAAGCAATTCCCTCAAATCTTTCTTCCCATTTTGTTGCATCCGAAGTAAATCCATCAGATTTAATAGCTTCTCCAAGAATCTCATATCCAAGCTCATCATTCAAGCGAATTCTAAAATCATGATAATCTGCTGAACCAACTTCTATTTTCCGCTTAGGACGAGCTTTAAATGTCCTTGTTCCCAAAACTTTCGGATCAATATTTAAACTGTAAATATTGAAATACGCTAATGTGTCTTGATTAATCTCAATATGATTTGTCACTCTATGCACATTAATCGTTTGTGTTTGGGTCGTGTCACCCCAAAAAAGGCCTTTACTGTAAGCTACTAAAACAATTGAATCTAACTTAGCCTTGTCAGTTGTATCCAGACTAAAAACAGTTCCCAAATCAACTTTTGAATAGGCAGTTGCCTGCACGTTTCCAAGATATTCATCAACATAACGTCCTACAGAAACACTTCCCAACGAAGAGGTCTGAATTGAATCCATAATAACTGTTGAGCTTTGTATTGTAAAAGTATCTACCATATTAATTACTGTAGAACTTTCAATTAGATTTCCACCAAGCTCATGTATTTCAAATTCCTCCGAATTACATCCTATAATAAGAACCGAAAGAATAATAATTAAGGAAAATAATTTATTCATATTTTTAAAAAATTCTGGTTAAAAAAGTTCCTCAAATTAAAACAAAATTAAGATAGTAAAGAACTTTTATAGATGTCCTATATTGATTTTCCTGACAAATGTAATTAAAATATCGACAAAGTCGATCCCTGAAAACAATAGTTAAATTTTCTAAATTATTTATCAGTTTTTAGTCATACAAAACTAATAATATTGTTTTTTGTTTATATTTGTCCTTTAATAGAATTTAGAACAAGGATTATTTATTTTAATTAATCCTATGCAAATTCATATTTTAGGATGGAATTTTTAAATGCCTATTCAAGATATTAACATTGAAAAAATAAATAACAAATGAGAAAAGTACTATCATTAGGGATTATTGCTACCCTCTTTCTATTTGCAAGTTGTAGTAGTGGAGATGATCTTATGGGAAACTGGGTTAAGAAAGATGATTTCTCTGGTGTACCGCGAAGTAACGCCGTTACGTTTACTATTGGAAACTATGCATACGTAGGTTGCGGATACGATGGTGAAGACAGATTAAACAGCTTCAAGAAATTTGATCTGACAAATGAAACCTGGACAAGCGTTGAATCACCTGGAGATCTTTTTAAACTACGTCAAAATGCAGTTGCTTTTTCTGCAAATGGAAAAGGTTATGTGGGAACAGGCTTTGACGGTGATTACACTCGTTATGATGATTTTTGGGAATTTGACCCTGCTACTGAAACTTGGACTGCAATTGCTGCTTTCCCTGGTGGTGTGAGAGAAGGTTCTGTTGCTTTTAGTACTGACACATATGGTGTTGTTGGTGCTGGTTACGGAGATCTTGATGGAGCAGATAAAAAATACCTAAATGATTATTACAAATTTGATGGTGCAAGTTGGACTTCAATGGGGACTCATGGTAACAAAGTAAAAGAAGCCAGTTCTTTTGTTATTGGTGGCTATGCTTACATTTGTCTGGGACAAGAAAACAGCGGTGCTCAACAAGACGAAATTTATAAATTTGACATCGCAACTGGAGAATGGGCCACAGATGAAGGTCAAATTAAAAAACTTGATAATGATAACGACAATGAAGATGTTATGAGATCAAGCGCTGTAGCTTTTGTAATTAACGACAAAGCATATATTGCAACTGGTATGTATGGCAATAGTCTAAAAAGAGATGTTTGGGAATACAATCCTGCAACTGACAAATGGGATGAAAAAGAAAATTTAGAACTTGAAGTATATTCACGAATAAATGCAGTTGCTTTTTCTAACGCTGAAGGAACAAAAGGATATATTGCAACGGGTAGTTCTGGAACCAGCTACCTTGATGACACTTGGGAATTTCAACCAACTGTAGAAGAAAACGAAGACGATAATTAATAGTTATTAATAACTTCGAAAAGGCTGATTCGTTATGATTCAGCCTTTTTTATTTAGATACCTTTTATGATTAAAAAAAAATACTTTTTTGTAATATTCCTACTGATTGGAATTTTATTCGTTTCTGTTTACCTCTTCAGTGGCAAAACGAAACCGGTATATACCTTACAAACCTATCAAATTGAAGAAGGCTGGGGGTATCGTATTTTAAAGAATAATAAAGCAATCATCAACCAATACAGAATTCCTGCAATTCAAGAAAAACATACTTTCCCTTCTGAAAAATCAGCAAGAATTGTTGGTGAAAAGGTTCTCGAAAAAATACAACTTAATAAAATGCCATCCATCTCTATTGATGATCTTATGGATTTGATGGTAGTTGACTCCCTGGAGCAACCTTTAATTTTGAATGACCTTACACATTAACACTATTTAACGTATATGGTTAAATAGTGTTAAGTTCATCCCTTTCCCGGCAAAAGCTACTATATTAGCAGCTATGATAATAGAAAGTATTATTCTTGACCGTGACTTACCTCATATTGAATCCCTTAAAAAATATGGAGAAAGTATTCCTTATCTAAACATAAAAGCTTGTTTTGCAGATTTAAATCAAGCTAAAGCTTATATCAACGAGAATAAAACAGATCTAATTTTTATGGATCTGGAATTTGCTCAACAGCAAAAAATTAATTGGAGTGAATTCAACATCCAAAAACCGGAGATTATTATAAGTATGAGATGTTCCTCATATAAATATAAGGATCATTATCTTAGTGCTTTTGAGTACATTATGAAACCTGTTTCATTTGAAAAATTCATTCAGATTTTAAACAATATTTACATCCAAAAACAAGGCAAAAAAGCACATCCAAAACCTGAAATTAAGAAGAATGATTTTTTCTTTGTCAAGAATAACTCGTTGATAGAGAAAGTGAAATTCAATGAGGTATTATTCTTTAAAGGAATGAAGGACTATATATGGATTCAGACTATTAACAAGAAAATTATCACTCTGCAGACAATGAAAAATCTGAGTATTTATTTACCTGCAGATAGATTTCTAAGAATTCACAAATCCTATATAGTATCATTGGAACATATCGACATCATAGATAAAAACAGAGTCGTTATTGGCCAGGAAAGAATTCCTATTGGTGATACTTTCCGTTCTTCCTTCTTCAAAAACTTAAAAGAGCAGGAACTAATTTGGGATTAATAATAAAAAAGCCTCCGACCAATGATCGGAGGCTTAAAATTATAATCCGGTTCTATTTTTGATATTCTTTAATAATATCAGCTACGTCGCCAGCAGAAACACGTCCGTAAACGCGTTCTCCAATAGTAACAACCGGAGCTAGTCCGCAAGCTCCTACGCAACGCAAACAGCTTATTGAGAACTTGCCATCTTCGGTAGTTTCGCCAACAGGCACACTCAACTGACGTTTGAATTCTTCCAACACCTTCTCAGCACCTCTAACGTAACAAGCTGTTCCCATACAAATAGAAATTGGGAATTCACCTTTGGGTACCATCGAGAAAAATGAATAGAATGTAACTACACCGTACACATGAGCAACAGAAACGTTCAATTCGCGGGCAATGATTTCCTGAACTTCAGCTGGAAGATACCCAAAGGTCTCCTGAGCTTTATGAAGCACATTAATCAACTCGCTTCCTTCATTATCAAATGATTTGCAAATCTCCACAAGTTTATCCACTTTGGATTTTGCTAATTTAATTTTTGCCATAATATTTTAAAGATTTTAGATGTGAGACTTGAGATTTGAGATTCAGGTTTTTCCTTTTCTCTCATTACTCAAATCTATAATCTCATTTCTATTTAAAACTATTCAATCTCAACATCTTTACTCTTATCGAAGTAATGAGTATGCAATAATTTATGAGATAATTCACCGCATGGCTTACCCAGAAACTCTTCATACAATTTAATAATGTATGGATTCTCGTGAGACTTACGAATAGCTTTTCCTTCATCTTCACGATAAAGAGCCGCTGCACGTTTTTTCAAGATAGAAGAATCACCATGGTGCAATGGCTGACCACCACCACCAATACAACCTCCAGGACAAGCCATGATCTCAATTGCATGATATTGCGATTTACCATCACGGATATCTTCAAGAAGTTTACGGGCATTCCCCAAACCATGAGCAATACCAATATTAACATCCAGCCCATTAAAATCTACCGTAGCACTTCTAATACCTTCCATACCACGCAATGCCTCAAAATTCACATTCTCTAATGTTTTTCCGGTATAAACTTCATAAGCTGTACGGGCAGCAGCCTCAATAACACCACCCGTGGCACCAAAAATTACACCAGCACCAGTTGATTCACCAAGTGGATTATCAAATTCTTCATCAGGAAGAGTTTTTAAATCCATATTAGCCTGCTTAATCAAGTTCGCCAACTCACGGGTTGATATCGAATAATTAACATCAGGATCGCCGTCAACTTTAAACTCATCACGCTGACATTCGTATTTCTTAGCCAAGCATGGCATAATAGAAACAACAATCATGTCTTCACGTTTAATTCCCATTTCTTTTGCCAAATAATTCTTGGCTATAGGCCCAAACATTTGCTGAGGAGAACGAGCTGTAGAAGGAATATCCTTCATTTCAGGAAAATGGTGCTCAAAGAAATTCACCCATCCCGGACAACAAGAAGTTAGAATTGGTAATTTAACATCTTTATCACCATCCAAATGTCTTTTTAAGCGATCCAATAATTCGGTTCCTTCTTCCATAATGGTAAGGTCGGCAGCAAAATCGGTATCGAAAACGCTGTTAAAACCTAACTGACGCAAAGCAGAAACCATTTTTCCGGTAACCAAAGTTCCCGGTTCCATGCCAAATTCTTCACCAAGAGCAGCACGCACAGCTGGAGCCGTTTGAACAACAACAGTTTTCTTAGGATCTGCAAGATCTCTGATCAGCTGATTGGTATGGTCTTTCTCGGTAAGAGCTCCTGTAGGACAAACTGCAACACACTGTCCGCAGTAAGTACAGGTTGATTTCTCTAAATCCATTTCGAATGCCGGAGCAACAACAGATTGGAAACCTCTGTTTACAGCAGAAAGAGCTCCAACCGTCTGTACATCGTTACACATGGTTTCACATCTGCGACACATAATGCATTTGTCCATATCGCGAATAATCGATGGAGAATAATCAACTTTATAGGTTGATTGCTCACCTTTATAATGCAATTCGCGAACACCTAATTGTTGAGCTGTTGACTGCAGATCACAGTTTCCTGATTTTGCACACACCAAACAATCGAATGGATGATCTGAAAGCATCAGCTCCATTACAGTTTTACGTGCATTTAGCACTCTCATGTTATGAGTATGAATTACCATACCCTGCTCACACTTCGAATTACAAGATGGTGCCAAATTACGACGCCCCTCTACTTCAACAACACAAATTCGACATCCGCCGGGTTTGTGTTCAATTCCCATATCGCCAAGGTGCATATAGCAAAGAGTTGGGATATCAACACCTATTCCTTTGGCGGCTTCCAAAATAGTAGTTCCCTGAGGTACTTCTACTTGTTTTTTATCAATGGTTAATTTGATCATTTTTTCCATATTCAAGATCCTCCTTACTGTATGCTTATTGCATTAAACTTACACTTCTCCATACACGCACCACACTTAATACATTTCGATGCATCAATGATATGAGCTTCTTTACGTTCACCTGCGATACAATCAACAGGGCAATTGCGCGAGCATAGAGTACAACCTACACACAATTCAGGATCAATTACATATTGCATTAAAGCCTTACATTGTCCTGCAGCACACTTATGATCTTCTACGTGAGAAATATACTCGTCATAAAAATTCTCAAGTGTTGAAAGAACCGGATTTGGAGATGTTTGTCCCAATCCGCAAAGAGAAGTATCTTTAATTACAGTACTCAAATTTCTTAACAGATCCAGATCTTCTCTAGTTCCATTCCCTAGTGTGATTTTATCCAACAATTCGTGAAGACGCTTGTTGCCTACACGACATGGTGTACATTTACCACAAGATTCTTCAACAGTAAATTCCAAATAAAATTTAGCCATCGACACCATACAATCATCCTCATCCATAACAATCATACCTCCCGATCCCATCATAGAACCTGCAGCAATCAAATTATCAAAATCGATAGGAGTATCTAAATGCTTTTCTGTTAAACATCCTCCTGAAGGACCACCTGTCTGAACAGCCTTGAATTTCTTACCATCTTTAATACCTCCGCCGATTTCGTAAATTACTTCACGAAGAGTGGTTCCCATTGGCACTTCAATTAAACCAACATTGTTGATTTTTCCGGCCAATGCGAATACTTTAGTACCTTTAGATTTCTCGCTTCCAATTTTATTGAACCAACTTGCTCCTTTGTTAATGATAACAGGAATATTTGCAAAGGTTTCAACATTATTTACGTTCGTTGGCTTTCCGTTGTACCCAGATTCAGCAGGAAACGGAGGTTTAACGGTAGGTTCACCACGAAGACCTTCCATCGAATGAATCAAAGCCGTTTCTTCACCACAAACAAATGCTCCGGCTCCGTAACGCATTTCAACATCGAAATTAAATCCGGAACCTAAAATATCGTTGCCTAACAAACCGTATTCACGAGCTTGCTTAATCGCAACTTTTAATCGGGTAATCGCCAAAGGATACTCAGCACGAATATAAATCACACCTTTATCGGCTCCCATGGTGTATCCACAAATAGCCATAGCCTCCAGAACTGAGTGCGGATCACCTTCCAGAATAGAACGATCCATAAATGCTCCGGGGTCTCCCTCGTCAGCATTACAAACTACATATTTTTGATCAGCTTCATTTTTTGCTGCAAATTCCCATTTTAAACCAGTTGGGAATCCTCCTCCTCCCCGTCCGCGTAATCCTGATTCCTTAATCTCATCGATTACCGTCTGCGGAGTCATTTCAGCCAAACACTTACCCAAGGCTGCATAACCATCTCTTGCAATGTATTCATCAACATTTTCAGGATTAATAAATCCACAATTTCGAAGCGCAATTCGAATTTGCTTTTTATAAAATCCCATGTGTTTCGAATCACTAATCGTTTCTTTATTCTCAGGATCAACATAAAGCAATCTCATTACTTTACGACCCTTAATAATATGCTCTTCAATCAGCTCTTCTGCATCTTCAGGTTTCACTTCCACATAGAAAGTATTATCCGGAAGAATTTTAACAATAGGGCCTTTTTCACAAAATCCGAAGCAACCGGTCATTACAACCTGTACTTCATCTTCAAGTCCTTTGGCTTTAATTGCATCTTGCAAATTATTTTGAATAGCCTCACTGGCAGAAGCCCGGCAGCCGGTACCTCCACAAATAAGAATATGCATTTTGTACTTTTCCATAATTGTTGTTTCGTTTAGATTTAGTCTAGAGTTTTGTAGTTTACAGGTATTATTCCGTCGACCAATTCACCATTTTTAATGTATTTTTCAACAATTTGGTCAGCTTTTTTAATATCTACATCGCCAAAAACGATGGGCTCTTTCCCAGGAATCTGAACCTCAATTGTAGGTTCTGCATAGCAATATCCCATACATCCGGTTTGGGTAACTACAGTCCGAATTCCTCTTTTTGCTGTTTCTTCGATAAGGAATTCCATTACCTCTTTAGCTCCTGAGGCAATTCCACATGTAGCCATTGCAACTTTAATCTGCACAAGGCCTTCCGGATCGTTGCTTTTCTCCCTAAGATCCATCTTCGACTGAAGCTCTTCTTTCATTCTCTTCAGATCTGCAAGGGATTTAACTTTTGCCATAATCTCAAATTATTAAAGGTTAAAATTTATATTATTGTGTTTAGGTTCTCGTTTATTAATTCCTTTAAATACTGCATAATATTTGGATCTGTTACCGAAACATCTTCCAGTATTTCTTTTACTTCTTTTGTGTCAAAAATATATTCGCCCTTTATTGTATGATGCTTATATATAAAATCCATATTTGGATTTGCACTCACCAACAACACTATAACTCCGGCAATATCCCCAATCACGGGTCTGTCAATATTTTTATGAGAAAACAAAACCTGAAGTTCTGTTCCAACTCCCTCTTTAGAATGAATTTCCAACTTACCTCCTGTTTGCTCCGCACTTTGCTTTAACAGCGATAAACCCAATCCAACTTTACGTGTGGTTCGGGTAGTGAAAAAAGGATCCAATACTTTGCTCAGAACTTCATCCGACATTCCACATCCATCATCTTTAATGAATATTGAATAAATATCTTTCTCCAAATCCTCCCGAATCTCCAATTCAACATTGGAAGCCTCAGCTCTCACCGAATTTTGAATAATATCCATTATATGTAAAGACAGATCTTTCAATTTAATTAAGATTTTAGCTGTTCGCGATTGGCCTTTAGTTTTGTTATTAAACTATTGATCATCTTCTCTTCCTGATGAATAAGATCAACTAGGTCATTCATTTTCACTCCATTGACATATTTTAGTTCCACCATAATAATTAGCTGAGTCTCCAATTCAAACAAAGAGCCCAATGCAATATCAAGAAATCTTCTAAAGTCAGCATCAGTATTTCGACCACATCCTTCCGCAATATTAGAAGGAACAGAAATAGCAGCCCTACATATTTGACTTCTCAATCCATATTTTTCATTCTCAGGAAGCAACTCCACCAATCGATAAATCCTTTTAACTATTGATATTCCATTTTGCCAAACATTTAACTTCCTGAAATTTCTCATTCTTTTTTTTTTGCTAAAAACTAAAGGCCAAACGCCAATTGCTGATTTAAACCTTTTACCTTTTTTCCAACTCAACTGTTCTTCCATCCTCTCCTTTTAAAGCCATTCTGATCTCAGAAAAACTGGCTTCTTTCATCGTTAACCTGCTGCATACATTACCAATATTATCGACATAATGCGCATCTGAACTTTGGATAAAAGTATAGCCTTTTAGATACTTATTCTTACTTAAAAACTCTTCTTTTGTGATATGCATTGAAATTTCCAAAGCATCCACTTTTAAATCCGGCGGCAAAAAACCCAGTTGACTAATAATACTATTTTGCGCTTTATTGATATGAGCCGGAATAAACAAACCTTTAAGTTCATGAACTTTCTGCTCCACCTCATTGATTCCCTGATTCAAGCCTGATATCAACAAATTATCTATTTCCTGTACAATCTCTTCCTCTTCATTCACCACAACCTGATATCCAAAGTATTTTGTATCATTTGGAATCTTAGGCAAATGTTGATCAAGGTAAATTTGAAAATCAGAAAGCAAGTGTTCAGTTTCAAAAAAGCACAAACAATGAACTTCTTCTTTGGTGGTAACCTCTGCTCCCATCATCACCATAATTCCTTCTTTTTCTGCCAACTGCCTGATTAATGCTGCATGCAAGGTTGAATTGTGATCTGTTATTCCCAAAATGTCAACACCACGTTCTTTTGCGATCCGAACGATATTCACAGGACTCATTTCCAAATCTCCACATGGAGACAGAACAGTATGAGTATGCAAATCAGCTCGAAAAACTTTCATTTCAATTCATTTACTTCTTCAAAATCTCAAATAACTTTCCAGTTAATTCAAAAGCCTCCTCCTCTGAGGAAAGAATAGGGATTCCCTCTAAATTACTTTGTTCAGCGGCATCTGCTTCCGGTTCATATCCTTTCACAAGAATTATTGCTGCCAACTCCTTTAAAGAGGCAATTGCCATGATGTTTTTATGAGTTTGCAAAGTAATCCAAACCTGATTCTCATCTGCGTTTCCCATCACATCACTTAAAAGATCAGAAGTATATCCTCCTTCAATTTCGCGATTCAAACCCGCAGATCCACTGCACACTTTTAATCCCAGCTTATCAACTATGTCTTGTACTCTCATGTGTCTAAATTGTTTTTTTTTGTCACATAGCCTGTCCCGAACTTGTTTCGGGAGAACTTACCATTATAATCATTTCCCTGTGTGTAGAAAGCTTTATACATGGACGTTTCATCATCTAATGATCGTTAATATTTTTCTTTTCAAATCTTTTTACGCCCCAGGTATTTTCTGAGATATCAAAAGACTCCTGAGGAGTAATCAGGCCTTCTTTTGTCAGCATCTTCTGTAAAAAAACACATTGTGTCATCTTGGCTTTTCCTTGTACCACATCCTCTGCTAAAGCCTGACAGCGCGGGGCACCGCAAGCACCACAATCGATACTTGGTAAAACTTTTAGAATGCGATTGATCTTCTCCATTTTTTTCATCGCCTCCATCATATCAGTATCCAAACTTAAGATGGAGCGGGGTTCAATACTCTTAATGGAAATGTTCTTCAACAAATATGGTCTATACTCTTCAATTTCCTTTGGCTCAAGTATTATCGGTTTATTTCGATGATACCAATCTGCTCTTTTCCGTAATCTCTCTATGGCTAAAAATCTATTTTCTGTAGTTAAAACACCTCCTGCACAGGAATGATCACAAGCACGTAACTCCAAGAAATCAACATCCGTAATTTCCTCATTCTCTAACTTCTCAAGAACCTCAATTACATTATGAATTTCATCTATAGCCAAGCATCTGCCTGAATATTGCGATGCTTCTCCATTGGTTAATGTCCAGCCAATGCTTCTTCTGGATATGTGTTTGTTCAACTCGTATTTTAGCTCTTTCGATTTGTTTTGCTTAATACTTAGCAATACTTTATTGTATATGAAATCCATATTGATAACACCATCAATAAAAGATTTATCTTCGCCAACAGGACTTTTCACTGCCGCAATTTTTGCCGCACATGGAGTCACGTAGAAAATCCCGACTTCATCATCGCTAAACCCTTCATTTTTTAGTTTTTCACGATAAAATATAGCTGAAATATCAATCACCGGCTTTAAGTGAATAATATGTTCAACCAAGGCAGGGAACTTAACCTGAATTAAGCGAACGATTGCAGGACAAAAGCTGGAAATAAACGGACGTTCCTGATGATGCTTCTGCATGTAAGTTTTAGTAACTTCCGTAAGAATATCGGCAGTTTCGTCCACCTCATATACATGAGTAAAACCTAACTCAAGGATAACGGAATAGATTTGTTTTTCGGAAATATCATCCGGGAATTGCCCTAAAAGAACGGTTGGAAGAAGAGCAACACGTTGTTTATAATGGAAAATTTGAGAAAAGTCATCCTGCTCAACGATAATCGCATTAACCGGACACGAATTTAAACACTCGCCACAATCAACACAGGCATTTTTATTAATATCAGCAATTCCATTTTTCACACGAATTGCCGAAGTTGGACACACATTCATACAATGTGTACAACCAATGCAAACTTCCTCAACCACTTTAAGAGCATGATAAAAATGAGCCTTCTCCATCTTCTTTTTATTTCAGATAGTTAACGATTTCTAGTTTTGTTCCAACATTAACTTTACTACTAATATTCATTTCATCTGAATTCTTTTTTATATTCGGCAATCCCATACCGGCACCAAAACCCATTTCACGGACTTTAGGAGTTGCCGTAGAAAATCCTTTTTCCATTGCTTTTTCGATATCAGGAATTCCTGGTCCTTTATCTTCGATTCTCACTGCTATTTTATCCGGAAATATTTCCACAATCATATCTCCTTCGAAAGCGTGTGCGACCACGTTCACTTCAGCCTCATACAATGAAACCACAGTTCGTTTAATTATCTTCGAATCAACATTTAATTGCTTCAATATTTTTTTCACTTCACTGGAAGCTGATCCTGCCTTAGAAAAATTTCCCCCCTCAATAAAAAATGCAAACTCCATCTCTTTTAATATACTGGTTCTAAACCCATTTCACACAACATAGAACATGCTTTAAACATTGAATAACCGCATTCAATCAGCGTAATATTATTCTCACAAGCCAAGTCTTTCATTTCCTGCGAGACCTTCTTATCCCGCACAAATAAAATGAAAGAAATGTCAGACATTTCAGATGTTCTAATTGTCTGAAGATTATTTAACCCCGTAATTAGTAACAGGTTATCTGTATCTAATGTTAGTACATCACTCATCAAGTCCGATGCAAAACCAAAATTTATATCCTGATTCAGATCATCTTTTCCACAAATAACACTTGCATTAAGTTTATCAACCAGATCAGCCACTTTCACCATATCTCAGTACTAACTTATGTTTATCATTTATTCTATTCCGATTGCGCTAAGATAAGTATTTGAGCAGGATTAATAAATGATATATAACGGAATAGATACAAAAAAATAAAATACATATTAAATCTAAATAACTCTATAATGACAAAACAGATCCTGATAAATTACAATTTCACACTTCAATACAATTATAAATCAGCAAACATTTTATGTCAATACAATTGTTCTAAATTCTTATAGGTTTAGAATCAAATTGACAAGTTTTTTTTGATTATATTCGCATACAAGTGCTGAATACAAGGACTCCATTACTTATTTTTTTCTTTATTAATGAGCATTAAGAAGCAACACATACTCGTTTTAATTCAAGATCCTGAATGCTCTGACGCCGCGATAAAACATGCTTTCACTTTGGCAAAACTTTTTAAAGCGGAAGCTGCCTTTGCTAATTTCCCTACACTAAAGGGGAAAACTCGTCCCTCCATAAGTCATTATCAGATTGAAAAATTTAATCTTCAGTCAATCCCCTACAAAATAATAGAACTAAAAAATAACAAACGGGAACCCAATCTTAGTATACAAGAATTGGATGCAGTTTTTATTGTAACACAATTCCCTATAGGATCATTAACTCATTTTCTGAAACGAAATGCCATTTTCAAATGGATACTGGAAGCAAAAATTCCCTCTGTACTGGTAACAGAGCAAACGAATCCTGATTGCGAATACAAGAATATAATCGTTCCAATAGATTACAAGAGAGAGAGTAAAGAGAAAATGATTTGGGCTAGTTATTTTGGAAGATTTAACAATGCAATCATTCATCTGATTGCTCCCAATGAAAAGTCAGAAGGATATCTTCGTACCATAAAAGCAACCCTTTTATTCACTAAAAAAATGTTTGAACAGTTTAAGTTCGAATACAAAATTGTTAAAACAGAATGCCAAAGCAAAAACATCAACAGAAAAGCAATTCAATTCTCAAAAAATCTAAATTCAGATTTAATTGTTCTTATGTCGAATCGTAATCCTGGCTGGATTGCTTCCTATTCGGGCCCAAGCCAATTAAAAAGCATTCTCAAAAAAGAAAAGAATCCAATTCTGTTTATAAATCCATTGAAAGACTACTACCTGCCTTGCAATTAATAAAATACATTGCAAATATGATCCATTATTTCATTTCTGAAGTTTGAATTCTCACTAATAAAAAAGAGGCAATTTCTAAAGTACGGTGGCGCAATTATTTTTCCCTTGCATTACGCACAAGATTTCCCTTGTACTACGCTCAAGATTTCCCTTGTACTACGCTCAAGATTTCCCTTGCACTACGCTCAAGATTTCCCTTGCACTAGGCTAAAGGTTTCCCTTACACTAGGCTAAAGGTTTCCCTTGCACTACGCTCAACCTTTTCCCAGCACAAGGGAAAGGGGCTCCCTAATGCTAGGAAACCCCTTTGTATTGTACAAGGAAATTCTTATAAATAACTAAAGAAATTCATTTTCTTGTATTCTTCAGGAAATAATTACTGCACAATATTCATCTCATCCAACAAATAGCCTGCCCCGGCAAATTTATCGACAAGAAATAATACGTAGCGAATATCCAGTGATACGTTTCGGCAAATTTCAGGATCGTACATTAAATCAGACATTACGCCTTCCCAGGCGCGATCGAAATTTAAACCGATTAACTCACCATTGGCATTTAAAACCGGACTGCCCGAATTCCCTCCGGTGGTATGATTGGTTGCTGCAAAACAAACCGGCATTTCGCCCTTTGCATTTGCGTAATTTCCAAAATCTTTTGCATGATAAAGATCTCTTAGCTTTTGAGGAACATCATAATCAAAAATCTCAGGATTGTCTTTCTCAATAATTCCATCCAATGTGGTATAATAATCGTAAGTTACAGCGTTTCGGGCTTTGTATCCGGCTACTTTTCCATAATGAACTCTGAATGTAGAGTTAGCATCAGGATAAAAAGTTCTGTCTTTTTGCATTTCCATTAAACCTGCCATGTAGGTACGTTGCAGCTTTGTTGTTTTTGTAATGATTCTGCTGTAAACCGGAGAAATCTCCGATTCGTAAAAGAAGTATATGCTGTTTGCTAAAACAAAAATAGGATCTTTAGTCAAACGCTTACCAAATGACAACTTATAATTCCCCAGTAAATTATTCAGTTTATTCTCGTCAGTAAATACCGATTTAGACATTGCCTTCTCTGCATATGCTTCGAAATCGCCATTGTATTTCTCCCGGATATTTACGATCTCCTTAGGCAGGTACTCATCGGTCAGATTCCCGCTGTACATTTTCAGCAAAGCAGCCAAAAGCTTTTTATCTGTTGGATTATTATAATTCTTGAAAAACTCTTCACTCGACTTTTTTAATTCAGCAACAAGACCAGCAAGCTGATCCTGATCTTTTTTGGCCAGACTTGCCAGTTTCTTAAATTTAACAGCAAAAGTTACAGCTTCTGAGCCACGAATACCAGCCTCAATGGCATAATCGCGGGCCAGACTCATTGGAGTTAACTCTTTGTACAAGGCTCCCATTTCTGCTACAATTCCAGCATATTTTTTCTTCAACCCGTCACTGCTGTTTGCCCAGATTTCAAATCTTTCCTCCAATTCCTTTTTCTTTGAAATTGCATTCAATCGCTTTAGACCTGTGATTTCACCCTGCCATCTTTTCCATGAATTTGCAACACCTGCATATTTTGCAGAATACTGAATCCGAACCATTGGTGAAGCATCCATATCTGCTCTCATCAAATCCAATTTCTTTGTTCTGATTTTGATTTTATGTGGATTATCAACCTTTGTCATCAGATCCAATGCTTGAGATGTTAGGTATTCTGTTGTGGTTCCCGGATATCCAAAAACCATCGTAAAATCACCTTCATTTACACCTTTCAAAGAAATTTTGAATGACTGCTTTGGCTTCATTGGAACATTCTCCTTTGAATAAGAAGCAGGCTTATTGTCTTTGTCAGCATAAATCCGAAACATCGAAAAATCTCCTGTATGACGGGGCCACATCCAGTTGTCGGTATCACCGCCAAATTTCCCAATTGCTGATGGAGGAGCACCTACCAAACGTACATCTTTATAGATTTCATATACCGATAGAAAATATTGATTCCCATTAAAAAAGGCTTTAACACTCGCACGATAGTCCGAATCCTTTTCTGTTGCTTCCTGAATTTTCTTAATATGTTTGGCAATCATTTTCTGGCGAACTTCCTCCTTGGTATCATCTGTAATACTATCCAAAACCTGCGCAGTTACGTCTTCCATCCGAATTAAAAATGAAGCTGTTATTCCTTCATTAACTAATTCTTCTTCTTGACTCATGGCCCAAAAACCATCTTTTAAATAGTCGTGCTCTAAAGTAGAATGAGCTTGAATGGCTCCGTAACCACAGTGATGATTTGTTACAATCAGACCTTTATCTGAAATTAACTCTCCTGTACAAAAATGATGAAACGGACTTCCTTCACGTCCCAGACCCACTACTGCATCTTTCAAACATGCCTTATTAATATCATAAATATCAGCTGCAGAAAGCTTAAATCCTGCTTTTTGCATGTCTTCGATATTGTACTTTTCTAAAAGCATTGGAATCCACATCCCCTCATCTGCTTTTACCTGAGTTCCCATAAACAGTAAAACTGCCATGAGAAGTAGATTTAATTTTTTAATCATGATAAATATATTTTGTGTTGTTGTTTATTAATGACGAATTTTCAATTACGAATTACGTACCCTTATCGTTTTCTGGATGCTTCCAATTATTCTAAGCAATTCATCAGTATCACTTAGAAGACTTTGACATTCTTCTTTTGTAAGATAACCCGTATCACCAAGCAACCTGATCCAATAATGTGTTTCTCTTGCTTCTTTATACGATATTGTTAGCTTGGCAAAAAAATCTTTCTCACTTTGTCCTCCAATTGCTTCTTCAATATTAGCTCCAATTGAAGTTCCGGATCGTAACAACTGTTTGGATAATATATATTCCTTTTTTTCTTGTTGTAAATACTTACAGGTTTTCACTATTCGAACTGCAAATTGATAACTTTTTTGTTGTACGATATTATCTTTTTTCATTCGTAATTTAAATTTCGTAATTCGTGATAGTTGTGCTGTTAAAAAGTTGACAGTTCCTGATACAATCGTTGAACAGGCAAACCTACTACGTTAAAATAAGATCCTTCAATGCCGTCAATCCCAATAAAACCAATCCATTCCTGAATTCCATATGCTCCCGCTTTATCGAAAGGTTTGTAATTATCTATGTAATAATCAATCTCTTCATCCGACAAGGCTTTAAAATGAACATTGGTAGTTGTAGAAAAACTTATTTTCTTGTCTTTACTCATCAGACAAACACCACTTATTACCTGATGCGATCTATCGGACAATGCATTAAGCATTTTAACAGCATCATCTCTGTCTTTTGGTTTTCCAAGAATCCAATCATCAACACAAACAATTGTGTCTGCAGTTATCACCAACTCATTGGAGTTAATATCCTGCGCGAATGCTTTTGCTTTTAATTCGGCCAGGTAAACCGGAATTTGATCTGGTAGTAATCCTTCAGGATAAATCTCATCTACTTCTTTTGTTCTTATTTCAAAAATCAAACCCAATTCCTTCAGCATTTGATGTCTTCGAGGCGATTGAGAGGCTAATATTAATTGATAATCTTTGAGATTATTCAGCATGTGAAATAAATTATAAATTAAGAGTTATGAATTATAAGTTTATCATACCTCAACAATTATTCTTCTTACTTGTTATAATGATACTGCGAATTATCTTTAACAACACAACTGCATCAGTATGCATTGATTGAAATTCATTCTCCAGCGAAAGGATTTATCTTTGATACTACTATCAACTTATAATTTATGAACGATATAATTGACCACAAAGGCATATGAGATACCTGCTAGAATAGCAAATCGTATTAGAAAAATTCCAGTCTTAAATTTGTCTCCTTCCGAAAACCGATAAACCCGATAAGCCAATAAAAATAATGGCAAGACGATCAGAACACCAAAATACCAAGGTGTAATTTGATCCATTGGAGCATTTAAAAATTGATACCAAACACCAAAAACAGATACGGATAAAAATAGTATGAGCAGTATAATAATAATTTTAGACCACTTCAAACCAACTACAACAGGCAGACTTTTGCGGTTAATTTCCCGGTCTCCTTTTATGGAAAGTAAATCTCTGATGAATTGTGCAATTAGAACACCTACAAAGGAGAAAAAAGAAAAGGCTCCTACCCAATACAACAGATAATTAAAATTGGTTTTTGAGGCAACTAACACTTCCGCATAAGTTTCCATAAGCGGAGGAATCTCGTAAATAACAACCAAAAAAGGAATAATGGCAACAATAAAAGCAATTAAAAAGCTACCCAATAAAAAGTAATATTTGTAAGATGTTGAATAAAACCAAAGCAAGCCTCCTCCCATAAAAAAGATGAACACAAATTGCCAGTGACCAATTTTATACGACACATAGCCTCCAAGTAAAACTGATATTGCAGCAATTATCTGTTGAAGAAACAGAGCCACTCTTCGCGTAACTTTTCTACCTACAATAACATCTTTCTTATTGATTCGATCTGCTTTCGTATCAAAATAATCATTAATAACGTAACCTGCTGCAGCCATGCAAACAGTTGCAAAAACCAATATTGCAAAATCCAAATCGGCTAATTGAAGCTTAATTCTATTAATTCCCAAAATAGGTTGAATAATAAAATACCGCATCACATATTGGGTCAGTGCAATAATAATCAGATTGGGGAACCGGATCAATTTCAGATAACTGTTCATTGGGCTGTTTGGGTTAAGGTTGCTTTTATATACTTTGGATATTCGTATCGGTTTCGAGCCATTTACTATGTGCGCGCAATACTTGTTCAATTACATCACGAACACAGCCGTAACCACCCTCTTTATCTGAAATATAATTGGAAACAGCCTTTATTTGCTCCACAGCATTGCACGGACAGGTCGGCACTCCGATTCTTTTCATCACCTCATAATCAGGTAAATCATCGCCCATATACATTATATGATCAGGATTCAAATCGTATTTCGCAATAAAATCTTCAAAATCTTTCATCTTATTTTTCGATCCCATGTAAATATCTTCAACACCAAGACCTTTGTAACGTTTTTCGACAGCATCGGAAACACCACCGGTTATAATTGCAACCGGATAGCCTTTTTTTACTGCATACTGAATAGCATATCCATCTTTTGTGTTTGCTGTGCGCAACATTTCTCCCGATGAATCGATAACAATACACTCATTGGAAAGAACACCATCCACATCAAAAATGAATGCAGAAACTTTCATTAAATCTTCCTTAAAAAACGCCATTTTATTTAAAATTGAGAAACAAGATATGAGATGTGAGAAAAACATTCGATTCTACTTCCCATTTTCTTCTTCCAAATACAACAAATTTATTTCCCTTTGTGCATCTTGTAGATGCTTTCGCTCACAAATCTATACAATTTTTGAAACACCGGAGAATCTTTTAGCGCCTTCTCGTGCGAATTCATTATCTCCTCATCGAAACGCACTGCGGGACCTGTTTGTGCAGATACAGGATCTAATTGCAAAGCCTTTTGAGCGGTCTCAAGAATTAAAGGTTTTAACAATTCAAAATCAACATCCTTTTCGGCCAGTAGTTTTTGTCCGATGCTATACATATGATTGGTGAAATTACAAGTAAAAACCGCCGCCAAATGAAGTTGTTTCCGCTGTTCCGAATTAATCAGATGAACACTTTTTGATATCTGTCCGGCAAGTTCAATTAAATCTGTCCGTAATTTAAAATTGTCTGACTCCAAACAAACAGGTATGTTTGAAAAATCAACCTTACGCTCCTTCGAGAAAGTTTGCAAAGGATAAAAAACCCCATAATTTTCTGCATAATTCTCAAAAATATCCGCAGGGATACTGCCGGCAGTATGAACAGAATTTCCGATTGGAACCGACCATTTATCCAGAATTTCCTGCAATGCCTTATCGCTTACAGCAAAAACATACAAGTCAGCATTCTTTTCTATTTTCTTTACTGATGTAGTGAACGGGCAGTCCAATTTCCCGGCCAACTCTTTCGCAGATTCAGCCGTTCTGCTGTAAACCTGCAAAATTTCAATTCCATGTTCATGAAGAGCAAGAGACAGCTGAGTAGCCAAATTACCTGCACCAATCATTACTATTTTTTGAATCATTTTTCTGATTTTATATTATGCCCAATTCCTGTGGCGATGCAGCAATACGTTTCAAAGGTACTTTTCCTCTGTCAATCATACCAAACAACTTTTCACAGCCTTTCACCAAATCCTCATACATATCTTCGGCAACCAAAACCAACCTGCCGTTCAATTGCTCCAGATGTTCGGCTCCTTCGGGCTGATTTTTACGGGAACAGAGCAGTAACGATTTGCTTGGAACAAAAGAGTGTGTTAACTGATTGCGCAGCTTATCGTAGAGCCAGTGATCATTATTCACAGCACGGTAATTGTTCCCCATTAATATATTCAAAGATTTTGAAAAACGCTTGGAGGATTGAGCTTTGGCCTTTAAAGGCTTATCATCCAGAAAACATCCCAATGCCTCTATTGCCTGCCCCATCATAATAAATGAGAAGAAATAGAATCCTTCTTTTTGCAAACGACCAATTTCATCAATAAAAATCTTGCGGATAAATAACTTTTCTTCCTCAGCTTTTTCTTTGTCCATATCGCAAAGATATATAGATAATATGAAACGTCCATGACAAGGATATTTTGACATACAAAGAGAGATTATTCCAACATGGTAAGTTCTCCCGAAACAAATTCGGGACAGGCTATATAATACCAAATTAACATCAAAACATGCCTTATAAAATGTTTCTTTTCAGCTATATTTTCGTTAAAAAAGATGCATCGTAACATACCTATGCTTTACTTTTTTGCCTCGATACAGCTAAAAATTAATTCATTTTAATTAAAGTCTGTTTTGAAATTAAATTGGTATGACAACTAGAAAGCAAATAAAAAGCAAATAAAAAACATATAAAATCTTACTAAGCTTTAACCGGATGAAGAAACAAAAAAACCTGATTGTAAATCAGGCTTATACTTTTGTTCTTAAGAATTCGAAATAATTTTGTTTAAAATGAAAACTGCAGGCGAGTTTGAATCATATTAAAATTCTCTTCTCCATTCAATGCATTTTCATCTAAATCAACATTCGTAAAATTCAATTTCATCAACACATTGTGATTTACATACCAAGTACACCCCAAAGAAATATCCTTTTGGTTTCCACCTCTTATAAAAGCATGTTCGTCATTTAAATCAGTCTCATTTACTCTAGCCAGTAATTCCAATGATCCGGGTTCAGGCTTAGCCAAACGGGCAGATTTCATATTGTACTTATAATTACCACCTTTAAGTAAAAAACCGAATTGCATATACCAACCTTTGGCTTTGTAATCTTTATCAGATGAATAATCCTTTTTTACATTCACCTTGGAATTAATTAATTCGGACTGAAATGCAACAGGACCCGAAGCGGCAATCATTTCGATTCCAAATTTGAATTGAGATTCAGCATTATCCACTGTAACATCAATGAACCGACGGCCTTCAATGTGTGTTGCTGCTCTTGAACGATACCTTACTGACCTTGTTGTCTCGGTAGATGAATATCCATACCCACTGTTCGTTTCAACAGTAACAGGATTTACAGATCTAAACGTTCCAGACAAACCAAAATGCATTATATTTTCTTTATGAAAGGGAGAAACAACTAATCTTGACGTGATGCCAAAATCTTCATCTTGATTGCTTACAGTATTATTTACATCACTGCCAAACAATCCAAGAGCCCAATAATAATTTTTGCCCCATCTGTCGTAGGAAACTCCTAAATTTCGCCCCGGCCTGAATGCTTCAACAGTACTTGAAAAATTCATAAACTTAATTGTTTTGGAACTCTCTGTTTGTTCGATTCCAAATGGTTCCAAAAAATGTCCTGCTCTAAAAAAACTATTCTTGTTGACATTGTATTGAAGAAATACATCCTTAAGAGAAGCATTGCCTCCATCGAAACCAATGTTTATTTTTGCATCCCAGTTTTTCCAAACTGTAGCTTTAAAAAGCAAACGAGCATCCCGAATTTCACTTCCGCTTCCCAAATCTGTTTTATCATCAAAATAAGCTGCAGCATCCATAAATATACGACCTCCTATTCCAAATTTAAACTGTCCGTCATCAGTGGCCATTTGTATGGATCCTTTTTCGACTCTTAACTTTAAATCATTAACATCCTGCGAAAATAAACGCCCTGAAACAAGCAGCAGGCAAAAAATTAATAAATAGTGTTTTTTCATTTTGGGTATTGGTAAAGATTAGTACAGTGTTTTTTCAGAATGTAAATTTAACAAATAGATTTATTAGACTAATAATAAATAATACCTGATGAGTTTAAATCAAAAACAAAAAAGACCACCCAAAGGCAGTCTTTCAATATCATAACATCAATCTCTTCTCTTAGAATTTGAACTCCAGATTTACGTATACCATTGAGTTGTCTTCCGAAGCAGAATCCTTTTTCATAAATCCCTGATAGTTTAGAGCCATTTTAACACCTTTTACCGGTGCATACTGAACACCTGTTGTTATTGCGTTACCATTATTAGAAAGATTCCATTTTTCAGTTTCTCCCTCCAAAGTATTAGAAGTTAGGTAATCATACCTTCCAAACACTTCCCATTTCTTATCAAAAGTATAGGTTGAATAAAACGACAAGCCTTCTAAATTATGATTATCTGAAACCTTTGAATACTTAGTTCCATTGGTCAACAAGTTATATTCTGCTGCTAATCTAAATTTATCTGAAAATTTATATCCAATAAATGTTGCTAAAGCCGAAGCAGTAACATCTTTTTCTGTTCCTCCGGCAACTGTTGTTTTGGCTGAATTTACATCACCATATACTTTTGCAATCAAACCCTTATTCTGATAAATCAGACTTGCTCCCACTCTTTGTTTTCCATCATCGTCCTGCACTTTCTTATAGCCTTCACCATTAATAACAAATGCATTTGCAGAAAAAGAATCACTTAATTTAAAATTTGCTTTAATCCCCAGGTCAGCGCTCGATCCAAAACCATATTCATCGTTAAATGATTTCATGATGTAACGATATCCCCAAAAACTTTCCTGATCTGAAAACTGAACGGTACCAATCATACCTAAAGAAACTTTTACTGCTGAAGAAGCTTTCCACTCCAATTGAGCTTTCTTAAGAAATACGGTATAATCACTACCGCCGTCATTTTTATCAACATCAAGTGTAATACTTGCCTTCAATTCTTTTGCAATATTGTAATCGTATCCAAAGTAAGCTCTTTTAATTTCGAAGCTGCTTTCTTTTTCTGTTCCTTTAGTCATATCGTAATGATAGTTAAAGAACACTTTACCATTCACTTCTCCTGATGGCGTAAACTCTGCCTTATCCTGTGCTGCAGCAGTAAATCCTAAGAATAATGCTATAGCACCAATTAATAATTTTTTCCTTTTCATTTGGTTTGTTTTAGTAGTATGTAATTTTTTTGCAATTAAGTCGACACATTTTCTTAATAACTGACGGCAAAACTAATTCCTTTCTTAGAAGTCGCACTCTTAAATGTTTTAAATAAACGTTAATTCGGCTTAACGAAAAATTAACACGGTTGAAACACCTTTGTACATACGGGTAATTCTTTTACTTCGCGTAGATAAACAAAAAAAAACGGAAGCTCCCACTTAAGGAACTTCCGTTATCTATAATTTGTTTAGGTTTTATTTTTTGAAAATACCTAAGTCTTTCAAATCTGAGTTTAAAATGTAATCAAGGTGACCAGCACAAACCGACTTACCCATTTTCACATAAACTTCACATGACTCATGGTATTTATCGTCACGGGTTGTATCCAATAAAGTAAGATATCCCATTATAATATAACCAGCCATTTCAACCAAACGACGAGCATGGAAATCCATAAAATCGTTATGATCTGCTGATGCATTAATCTCACTAACCTTGGCTACTGCCTTTTCGTACTGCTCAGTCATTCCTTTAAGCATAGTTCTGATATACTCCAATTGTGGGTTTAAATCAGAAGCTTCGTAATCTTTGATCTGAGCCAGATACTGACCAGTTGTAACCCCTCGAACAGCTGCAACAACCTGTAACTGAGATGTTCCTTCATAAATATTCGTAATACGGGCATCACGCACCAAACGCTCAATCGGGTAATCTTTCATGTAACCCGAACCAGCATGAATCTGCAATGAATCGTAAGCAATTTGATTACAATACTCCGATGCAAATAATTTCAACATTGGAGTCAGTACATCAGCAATTTTTTGGTACTTCTTCATCTCATTTCTCTCATCCTTATCCAAAGAACGATCCTGGGAGATATGGTAGTAACACTTGTAAACATCAACCATACGACATGTTTCATACAACATGGAACGGGAAGCATTCAACTTCGCCTCCATATTGGTCAACATTTCGTAAACAGCTGGAAATTTAATAATTGCCTTACCAAACTGACGACGTTCCTTAGCATATGCCAAACCTTCACGATATGCAGCTTCTGCAATACCTACCGATTGAGCACCAACACCTAAACGCGCACCATTCATTAATGACATTACGTATTTGATCAATCCCATCTTGCGGTCTCCCACCAATTCGGCAGGAGCATGAGTAAATACCAACTCACAAGTAGGAGATCCGATAATACCCATTTTGTGCTCGATACGACGAACTTTAACAGCCATGTGCTTTTTGTCGTAAATAAACATAGACAAGCCACGACCATCATTGGTTCCCTCTTCAGAACGAGCCAAAACCAATGCAACCTCACCATCACCATTGGTAATGAATCGTTTCACACCATCTAAATACCACTGATCTTCTTTGGCATTATAAGTAGCTTTTAATTGAACAGCCTGCAAATCGGAACCTGCATCCGGCTCAGTTAAATCCATAGCGGCAGTTGCTCCTTTGGCAAAACGCGGCAAGTAATTCATTTTTTGCTCCTTCGAAGCAAATTCATGAATTGTTTCAGCACAATCCTGAAGACCCCAGATATTAGCAAAACCAGCATCTGCACGAGATACCAATTCCGCAGCCATTACGTAAGGTACCAACGGGAAATTCAACCCATCATACTCACGAGGCAAGCTCATTCCGATCAAACCAGCTTTTGTTAAAGCATCATGATTCTCTTGTGTTCCTCTTGCATAAATTACACGATCGTTTTCAACTCTTGGTCCTTCCTGATCAACACTTTCAGCATTTGGATCGATAATATCTCCACAAATCTCACCTACAATTTCCAGTGTTCGATCGTAAGAATCCATTGCATCCTCAAAATCAAGAGGAGCATAATCATATGTTTCTTTATCTTCGAAGTTGCGCTCTTTAAGGGCAACAATTTTTTTCATTAAAGGATGATCCAAGTGGAACTTCAAATCATCATTATCGTTATAGAAATTAGCCATTTCTTTGGATGTTTTTTGTTAAAAATTAAAGCGATTAGCGAACACCATTACCTTAAACAGGTTTCTTACTTAGTGTTTTCTTTGTACTGCTTAATCATTTTTGGAATCACATCAGCAATATCACCGGTAATAATATAGTCAGCAAAATTGTTTATTGGTGCATTCTTATCAGTATTAATTGCAATAACCATTGAGGATTCCTCCATACCTGCAGTATGCTGAATCTGCCCCGAAATACCGCAGGCAATATATAGTTTAGGACGAACAGTAACACCTGTTTGTCCAATTTGACGCTCATGAGATGCATAACCAGCATCAACAGCAGCACGGGAAGCACCAACTTCTGCACCAATAACATCAGCTAATTCATACAATTTATCGAAGTTATCTTTGGAACCTACACCGTAACCACCTGCGATAATAATACCTGCATTTTTGATGTTTACTTTTGAAGCCTCCATATGACGCTCAATAACTTTCACTATAAAATCTTCAGCATTTACATACTTCTCAACATCGAGCTGTTTCACTTTTCCTTTGTAAGCATCCGAAAGAATCTCTTTCTTCATTACTCCTTCACGAACAGTAGCCATCTGAGGACGACAGTCAGGATTGACAATTGTAGCTACAATATTTCCTCCAAAAGCAGGACGAATCTGATACAATAAATCCTTATATACTTTGTTGTTCTTCTTGTCTTCATGATCACCAATAATCAAACTGGTACAATCAGCAGTTAAACCTGAATGAAGAGCTGAAGATACACGAGGACCTAAATCACGGCCAATGCTGGTAGCACCCATCAAGGCAATCTGCGGTTTTTCTTCCCCGAATAATTTCACAATAATTGATGTGTGAGGCAATGTAGTGTAAGGATACAAACGCTTATCACTGGCAATCCATACAGTATCCACACCATAAGGCATAATCTGCTTCTCAACACCTTTAAGGTCGGCTCCAATTACGATAGCTTCCAACTCACATTTTAAATCGTCAGCTAGTTTTCGACCTTTGGTTAAAAGTTCAAGGCTTACATCTGCAACCTGTCCCTCTTCTATTTCACAATATACAAATACGTTGTTCACGGTTTCAATTTTTTAAATTCCACTTTTACAGAGAACAGTAATCAGTAAACAGTGTACAGTGTAAAAATAACTGACGACTGGAAACCGGTAACTGTAACCTTGTTAACTGCTATCCGATGGTATGGTTAGCGATTAATTCTTTCATTAATTCACCCATATCAGCATCAGTTGGCTCAAGAACTTTAGCCTCTTTTGCTTGAAAAACTACATTTTCAATAGCTTTTACCTTTGTAGGAGATCCAGTTAAACCAAGCTCTTCTGCTTTAGTTTCGATATCATTTACACTCCATTCGCCAATATTCAAATAAGGACGGTTGTTGTGCAACAAGATGTAATCTTCATCAGCATTCTGCATTTCAGAAACAGCTCTGGCATGCTTGTATTTCATTACATATTTAGCATTTCGCGGACGACACTCAGGAGCTGAAGCATTTACTGTTACCACCATAGGTAAAGTTCCCTCTACAGTCTCAACACCACGCTCTAAACGGCGTTTAATTACGATTTTCCCTTTTTCTGCTGATACCACTTCTTCAGCATATGTAATTTGAGGAAATCCCAGTTTCTCGGCTACCTGAGGACCTACCTGAGCGGTATCTCCATCGATTGCCTGACGACCTGCAATAATAATATCAATTTTACCCATTTTTTTTAGGGTACAAGAAAGAGCATAAGAAGTTGCCAATGTATCAGAACCAGCAAAAGCACGATCCGATAAAAGTATTCCATTATCAGCACCACGGTAAAGACCTTCACGAATAATCTCGGCTGCTCTGCCAGGTCCCATAGTTAAAAGTGTTATTTCTGTCCCAGGGTACTTATCTTTCAAACGCAACGCTTGCTCAAGTGCATTTAAATCTTCAGGATTGAAGATAGCTGGCAATACAGCTCTATTCACGGTTCCATCAGCTTTCATCGCATCCTTCCCAACATTTCTGGTATCGGGAACCTGCTTAGCAAGAACAACAATTTTTAATCCTTTCATTGTAATATCTATTTTAACATCTGTAACTAATTCAGATTTATACAAAACTTATTTTCAAACTACCTATGCGTAATTCTCCAAGCTAAATAAATCATCAAATCACTAATTAATATTTCCTTATTCAGGTTTGCTCCAAAATGATTGAATTTCTCAAAATCAGAGATTAGCAAATATAAAGATTAGAGTACTTAAAACAAATCTAGATTGCGAGTTACACAACAGGTGTTATTCGTCAAAAAAAAACAAATTTTAGAACCACTCATCACAATTACAATATCCTAATAATCAAATAATTGACAATGCCACAAAATTATTTTTCTTAGAAATAATTCGACATTTTTGCATATTTTCCCTGTAATGACTTTAAATTCCATTACCAACTTGAACCAAAACTCTTCGAATCTAAATTTCTTTTTGTCAATCTGCCATCCGGATATACGTGAAAAAAATTTACAACTTATGACTCTTTACTATCGATGAAATAGTATTTCAATTAAAATTTTAAATTTGTTTAAATAAATAAGATTAAAAAACATGATTACATTTTTAAGTGCAATCTTGGCATTAATACTTGGGTACATTTTCTATGGTAAATTTATCGAACAAGTTTTCGGTGCTGATGACACAATTAAAACTCCAGCTGTCAGACTGGAAGACGGTGTTGATTTTATCCCCATGCCAACCTGGAAAATGTTTACCATTCAATTTCTAAACATTGCAGGTTTGGGACCCATTTTTGGAGCTATTTTAGGAGCCATGTATGGACCCATTGCATATATTTGGATTGTTTTAGGATGTATATTTATGGGAGCCAGCCATGATTATTTTTCGGGTATGCTTTCCATTCGGAGCGAAGGAGCCAGCCTTCCTGAGATCGTTGGTAAATATTTAGGCTCCGGCATTCAGAATTTTATACGGATTTTCACAATCTTACTACTCTTATTTGTTGGTGTGGCTTTCGTAACCGGTCCTGCAGGATTACTCACTGATTTTACCGGAGGTGGTCTAAACTGGTGGCTTTATGGAATATTTGCATATTATCTTCTTGCTACTCTACTGCCAATTAATAAAATTATCGGTAAAATTTATCCTCTTTTTGGATTCGCATTGTTGCTGATGGCCGTAAGTATAGCCGGTATAATGATTTTCAAAAGTGCATCAGGAGCTTTAATATTGAATGAAATATCATTTGGAGAATTAAAAAATCTCCATGTAAATCCCACACAGAATATACTATATCCAATGATGTTTATCGTAATTTCCTGTGGTGCCATTTCAGGATTTCATTCCACCCAATCACCAATGATGGCCCGCTGTATGAAAAAGGAAAGTTTTGGGCGACCTGTATTTTATGGAGCGATGATTGCTGAGGGAATCGTTGCTATTATTTGGGCTACTGCCGCCATGAACTTCTTTGGTGATACCGGTGAATTAAATTCTACAATCTCTTCCGGTCACAATCCTGCCTGGATTGTTAATGAAATATGCAATACCTGGCTGGGAAAAACGGGAGCAATATTCGCAATTATTGGAGTAATTGCTTGCCCTATTACAACGGGTGACACAGCATTTCGAAGTGCCCGGCTTACAATAGCTGATATCTTTAACTACAATCAAAAATCGATAAAAAACAGATTGTTAGTATCGATACCTCTATTCACTCTTGGATTTATACTGTCTCAACTTGAGTTTTCTACCATTTGGAAATATCTGGGTTTATCCAACCAAATCCTTTCTATGGTTATGTTATGGACAGCCGCTATGTATTTGGCTAAGAATGGCAAAAATCATTTACTCCTTAGTATTCCAGCCTTTTTTATGACTGCAATATGCTTTACCTATTTATTAGTTGCACCAAACAAAAATGGCGGCCTTGCACTAGACTCACAATTAGGAATTCTGCTAGGGATACTCATTGCAAGTTCAATATTTATCTGGTTTCTTGTTCACAGCAATAAAAAATAAAACAACTAATGTTACTACAAGCCAAATCAAATGACAAAAACCGGAAAACAGCAGCTGTTTTCCGGTTCAAATTAATTTATCACTTCTAGGCCTCACCTGTAGGACCAAATCCCATAGGCATAACAGTACCTTGTGGTCCGTGGTTTTCTTCAATTTTTATCGCTCCATGAAGCGATTCAAACTTTCGAATATTATCTTGTAAAGCCAGCATCAGTCTCTTTGCATGTTCTGGTGTAAGTATAATTCGTGATTTAACATCAGCTTTTGGAATTCCCGGCATGATTCTCACAAAATCTACAACAAATTCTGAACTGGAATGAGTTATTACGGCAAGGTTTGAATAAGTTCCCTGAGCAACATCTTCCTTCAATTGAATATCTATTTGATTAGATTGTTTTTTATCGTTCATGATTGTTTTTTATAATTAAAAAATTTGTCTTCCTGCTAAATTATGAAAATATTCCCTATTCCGATTAAATAGATAAACAAAAAGGGTGTTTTCAAATTGAAAACACCCTTTATATAGCTTAGAATAACTCTTAATATTCTCTAGACTTAGAATCTAACAGTTTTTCGTATTCAGCTTTTGCGCCAACAACTATATCCCTGTACTCTCTTAAACCAGTACCTGCAGGAATAAGGTGACCACAAATTACGTTCTCTTTCAAACCTTCAAGATTATCAATTTTACCGCTGATTGCAGCTTCATTAAGAACTTTTGTTGTTTCCTGGAAAGAAGCAGCTGAAATAAAACTCTTAGTCTGAAGAGCCGCACGGGTAATACCTTGCAGAATCTGAGTAGAGGTTGCAGGAATTGCATCACGAGCATCAACAAGTTTCAGGTCTCTTCTTCTCAATACTGAGTTAACATCTCTCAGTTTTCTAGAAGTAACAATCATTCCTGGTTTCAATTCTTCTGAATCTCCCCCATCAACAACAACTTTCTTACCGAAAATTTCATCATTTTCTTCCATGATAGCCATTTTATCGATAATTTGCTTTTCAAGGAATCTTGTATCTCCCTGGTCATCGATAATTACCTTACGCATCATCTGACGAACGATAATTTCAAAGTGCTTGTCGTTAATCTTCACACCCTGCATACGGTATACATCCTGAACTTCATTCACGATATATTCCTGTACTTTGGTTGGTCCTTTAATCGCAAGAATATCAGCAGGAGTTGTTGCACCATCAGATAATGGAGTTCCAGCTCTTACATAATCGTTTTCCTGTACAAGAATTTGTCTTGAAAGTGGTACTAAATACTTTCTAACATCTTCTCCTTTGGTTGTAACGATAACTTCACGATTACCACGCTTAATTTTTCCGAAACTAATCTCTCCGTCAACCTCTGAAACTACAGCAGGATTAGAAGGATTACGTGCCTCGAATAACTCAGTCACCCTTGGAAGTCCACCGGTGATATCACCAGCTTTACCAACAGCTCTTGGAATTTTTACCAACGACTGACCTGCCAAAACCATTTCACCTTCAGCTACAGAAACGTGAGCACCTACTGGTAAATTGTACGATTTTAAAACATCCCCTTTGGAATTTAAAATCTTAACCCCGGCATTTTTCGTTTTATCTTTTGATTCTATTACTACTTTTTCAGCAAAACCTGTTGCCTCATCAGATTCCTGACTGAAAGTAATCCCTTCAATCAAATTATCAAATGAAACTTTTCCTGAAAACTCAGTAATGATCATTGCATTGTATGGATCCCACTCACAAAGAAGATCGTCTATCTTAACATCCTGACCATCTTTAATGTACAATTTAGATCCGTACGGTATTGTATGTGTTGTTAATGTAATATTGGTATTTCTATCAACAATACGTAATTCAGCCAAACGACCGATAACAACATCGTACTTTTTATTGTCTTCATTTTTGTACTCAACAGTACGTAACTCATCAAACACAGCGTAACCATTGTATTTAGATACAACAGAATTCTCTGCAGAAGTGTTACCTGCTGTACCCCCTACGTGGAAAGTACGAAGCGTAAGCTGTGTTCCCGGCTCTCCAATAGACTGAGCTGCAATAACACCAACAGCTTCTCCTTTTTGAACAGCTATACCAGTTGCCAGATTACGTCCATAACATTTTGCACATACTCCTCGTTTCGACTCACAAGTTAATACAGAACGGATTTCCACTTTTTCAATCGGAGAATTCTCAATTTGCTGGGCAATCTCTTCTGTTATTTCCTCACCTGCTTCTACAATCAATTGACCTGAAATAGGATGGAAAATATCATGTACAGTAGTTCTACCAAGCAATCTCTCAAACAATGAAGCTACAACCTCTTCCTGATTTTTAATTGCCGCAGTCGTAAGTCCACGTAAAGTACCACAATCCTGTTCGTTGATAATAACATCTTGTGCTACATCAACCAATCGACGGGTCAGGTATCCTGCATCAGCCGTCTTAAGAGCCGTATCCGCCAAACCTTTACGAGCACCGTGAGTTGAAATAAAGTACTCAAGAACTGACAAACCTTCCTTAAAGTTAGAAAGAATTGGATTTTCAATAATCTGACCTCCTGTAGCACCGGATTTTTGTGGCTTGGCCATCAATCCCCTCATACCACCCAGCTGACGAATCTGTTCTCTAGATCCACGAGCTCCTGAGTCAAGCATCATATAAACAGAGTTGAATCCCTGATTATCATCAGCCAACTGAGTCATCAAAGTTTGAGTAAGGTTCGCATTAACATGCGTCCAAATATCAATAATCTGATTGTAACGCTCATTATTCGTAATGAAACCCATGTTGTAGTTACTCAACACCTCTTCCACCTGAGCATAACCATCAGCTACTAAAGCCTCTTTTTCTTCAGGTACCGTAACATCAGAAAGGTTAAACGATAATCCACCTTCAAAAGCTTTAAGATATCCCAGATCTTTAATATCATCAAGGAAGTTGGCACACGCATGTACACCACATTTCTTGAAAATAAATCCAATAATATCTCTTAATGCTTTTTTAGTAATCAATTGATTAATAAAACCTGCTCCAAGAGGAGTTGCTTCATTCAAAATGATTCTACCGATGGTTGTTTCAACTATTGTATCAACTAATTCATCGTTCTCATTTAGATCTTTAACTTTTACTTTAATCTGACTGTGAAGATCAACTGCTTTTTCATTGTAAGCAATCATTGCTTCTTCTGCTGAGTAAAAGCTTAATCCTTCCCCTTTACCACCTTTTCGTGCCTTGGTAATGTAATACAATCCAAGTACCATATCCTGAGAAGGAACAGTTACCGGTGCACCATTAGCAGGGTTCAAAATATTGTGAGAACACAACATCAGCATTTGGGCTTCCAAAATAGCTTCATTACCTAAAGGCAAATGAACCGCCATCTGGTCACCATCAAAATCCGCATTAAAACCTGTACATGCTAAAGGATGCAAACGAATTGCTTTTCCTTCAATCAGCTTAGGTTGAAATGATTGAATACCTAAACGGTGAAGAGTAGGAGCACGGTTAAGAAGAACCGGATGTCCTTTTAGTACATTCTCCAGAATGTCCCAAACAACAGGATCTTTACGATCAACAATCTTCTTCGCCGATTTTACTGTTTTTACGATACCGCGTTCGATCAATTTTCGAATAACAAATGGCTTATAAAGCTCAGCCGCCATATCTTTAGGCAAACCACATTCGTGCATTTTCAAATCAGGTCCAACAACAATTACCGAACGTGCAGAGTAATCAACACGCTTTCCCAATAAGTTTTGACGGAAACGACCTTGCTTACCTTTCAATGAATCTGAAAGTGATTTAAGCGGACGGTTGTTTTCAGTCTTAACTGCATTTGATTTACGGGAATTATCAAATAATGAATCAACAGCTTCCTGAAGCATACGCTTCTCATTTCGAAGGATTACTTCGGGTGCTTTGATTTCAATAAGTCTTTTTAAACGATTGTTACGGATGATAACTCTTCTGTACAAATCATTCAAATCGGAAGTTGCAAAACGACCACCATCCAATGGAACCAAAGGACGCAATTCCGGTGGAATTACAGGAACAACTTTAACAATCATCCATTCAGGACGATTTACTCCTTGTGATTCGCGGAAAGACTCAGTAACCTGAAGTCTTTTTAAAGCTTCATTTTTACGTTGCTGAGAAGTTTCAGTATTTGCTTTATGACGCAAATCATAAGAAAGAGCGTCAAGATCCAAACGGGCTAAAAGACTAAATAAAGCGTTAGCACCCATTTGCGCGATGAATTTATTTGGATCATCATCATCAAGATGCTGCTGATCTGCAGGTAATTCATCAATAATATCAAGATATTCCTCTTCTGTAAGGAAATCAAGGTATTTAATTCCGTCAGCCGCTTTAATTCCCGCATTAATTACTACGTATCTTTCGTAGTAAATAATAGAATCAAGCTTTTTAGTAGGTAAACCTAAAAGGTAACCTATTTTATTTGGCAACGACTTAAAATACCAAATGTGGGCAACAGGTACGACCAATTGAATGTGTCCCATTCGCTCACGTCTAACCTTTTTCTCGGTTACCTCAACACCACACCGGTCACAAACAATTCCTCTGTATCGGATTCGTTTGTATTTACCACAATGGCACTCATAATCTTTTACAGGACCGAAAATTCTTTCACAGAATAACCCGTCGCGTTCTGGCTTATAAGTACGATAGTTGATGGTTTCAGGCTTTAAAACTTCACCACTGGATCTTTCTAAGATCTCTTCCGGAGAAGCGAGACTGATAGAGATTTTTGTAAAACTACTCTTTACTTTGTTATCTCTTCTGAATGCCATATGTTGAAAATTAGGAAATTAACAATTTTGTTTCAAGCAAGGCGAATGCCGGGAAACCCAACATTCGCTTTATAATAAGGCTTATACTAATTTAACGCTCAACCCTAAACCTCTTAGTTCATGTAATAATACATTAAGAGATTCCGGTATTCCAGGACTAGGCATTGGATCACCCTTAACAATAGCTTCGTAAGCTTTCGCTCTACCCACTACATCATCCGACTTAACGGTAAGGATTTCCTGTAAGATATGAGCCGCACCAAAGGCCTCCAGAGCCCAAACCTCCATCTCTCCAAAACGCTGACCCCCAAACTGTGCCTTACCTCCTAGAGGTTGCTGGGTAATCAATGAATAAGGTCCAATAGAACGTGCATGCATCTTATCATCAACCATGTGACCAAGTTTCAGCATGTAAATAATACCTACTGTTGCCGGCTGATCAAATCTAAGTCCGGTACCACCATCGTGTAAATAAGCTTTCCCAAAGGCTGGAACTCCAGCTCTGTCAGTATATTCAGTTATCTCATCAAGAGTTGCACCGTCAAAAATAGGAGTAGCAAATTTCAATCCCAGTTCTTTACCTGCCCAACCTAGTACAGTTTCAAATACCTGACCAAGATTCATACGAGATGGCACACCAAGAGGATTCAAACAAATATCCACCGTAGTTCCGTCTTCAAGGAAAGGCATATCTTCTTCACGTACTACACGTGACACAATACCTTTATTTCCATGTCGACCAGCCATTTTATCACCAATTTGGAGTTTACGCTTCTTAGCTACATAAACTTTAGCCATCTGAATAATACCAGCAGGCATTTCATCTCCAATAGTGACATTATATTTCTTACGCTTATTAGCACCCTGAAGTTCTTTGTACTTAATGATGTAATTGTGCAGTAATTTCTTAATTGTATCGTTCTTATCTTTATCGGTAGTCCACTTACTAGGATTAATTTCCAAATAGTTGATATCCATCAAAAGCTTCTGAGTAAACTTAACTCCCTTAGTAATTACATCAACATTTAAGTAATCCTTAACCCCTTGAGATGTTTTTCCATTTACCAGAACAAACAATTTATCTACCAACCGAATCTTTAACTCATGAATCTGATTAGCAAGTTCTTCATCCAATTTAGCAATTAACGGCTTATCGGATTGCTTGGATTTACGATCACGCATTGAACGGGAGAACAACTTCTTGTTGATAATTACACCTCGCAATGAAGGAGAAGCTTTCAAGGAAGCATCTTTTACATCACCAGCCTTATCACCAAAAATAGCACGAAGTAATTTTTCTTCCGGAGAAGGGTCAGACTCACCTTTTGGAGTAATCTTACCAATTAAGATATCTCCAGGCTCAACTGTAGCTCCAATACGAATCAATCCATTCTCATCAAGATTTCGTGTTGCTTCTTCACTAACATTAGGAATATCAGAGGTTAACTCTTCCATACCCCGTTTAGTATCACGAACTTCCAGTGTGTACTCATCAACGTGAACCGAAGTAAATACATCATCCTTAACAATTCGCTCCGAAATTACAATCGCATCCTCATAGTTGTAACCTTTCCAAGGCATAAATGCCACTTTAAGATTACGACCTAAAGCAAGTTCGCCTAATTGAGTCGCATATCCCTGAGTAAGAATCTGACCAGCAACAACTCGATCGCCCTTAGCCACAATCGGCTTAAGATCCATCGTTGTTCCCTGATTGGTTTTGCCATATTTTGGAAGTAAATAAGTTTTACTATTTCCTTCAAAGCTCACAAAAACCTCTTCCTCTGAACGTTCGTAATCAATTACAATTTTTGTTGCATCAACAAATTCAATTACTCCATCCCCTTCGGCACAAATCTGAGTTCTTGAATCTCTTACAAGATTCGCCTCTAAACCTGTTCCAACAATAGGTGATTCAGGATTAATAACCGGCACAGCCTGACGCATCATATTAGATCCCATCAAAGCACGGTTAGCATCATCATGCTCAAGGAATGGGATTAAAGAAGCTGCGATAGATGCAATTTGATTAGGAGCAACGTCCATCAAATTTAGCTTATGAACTTCCTCAAAAGGGAAATCACCATCCATACGAGATTTTGCTTTTGCATTAACAAAAGATCCATCATCATTTATAGGTGCATTTGCCTGAGCAATTATTAACCCTTCTTCTTCTTCCGCCGATAAATAATTTATTCCTTCAAGAGATAAATCAACCTTTCCATCTACAACCTTACGGTATGGAGTCTCAATAAATCCAAGATTATTAATCTTTGCGTAAACACACAAAGACGAAATCAGACCAATATTTGGTCCCTCAGGAGTTTCAATAGGACATAAACGTCCATAATGAGTATAGTGTACATCCCGAACCTCAAAACCTGCTCTTTCTCGGGAAAGACCACCTGGTCCAAGTGCTGACATTCTTCTTTTGTGTGTTATCTCAGCCAATGGGTTCGTTTGATCCATGAATTGAGATAAAGCATTTGTTCCAAAAAAGGAATTAATTACAGAAGATAATGTTTTTGAATTAATCAAATCGATTGGAGTAAACACCTCATTGTCACGAACATTCATTCTTTCACGAATAGTACGGGCCATACGGGCTAAACCAACACCAAACTGCGTATGAAGTTGTTCTCCAACAGTACGAACGCGACGATTACTAAGGTGATCAATATCATCAACATCAGTACGCGCATTCAGCAATTTTATCAAATACTTGATAATTTCAATAATATCCTCCTTGGTTAATACCTTAGTATCATTAGCCGTATTTAGGCCTAATTTTTTATTGATACGGTATCTACCAACGTCACCTAAATCATAACGCTTGTCAGAGAAAAATAATTTATCGATTACGTCTCGGGCTGTAGCCTCATCTGGTGGCTCAGAATTCCTTAACTGACGATAAATGTGAAGAACTGCTTCTTTTTCAGAGTTACAAGGATCTTTCTGCAAAGTATTATAAATAATTGCGTAATCGGCAAGATTTTGCTCCTCTTTATGCAATAAAATAGTCTTTGCTCCTGACTCAAGAATTTCTTCTATATGTTCTGGTTCTAGTATGGTCTCACGATCTATAATTACCTCGTTACGTTCAATAGATACAACCTCTCCTGTATCTTCATCCACAAAGTCTTCAATCCACGACTTAAGAACACGGGCGGCAAGTTTACGACCTACAATTTTTTTGAGTCCGCTTTTAGAAACTTTAATTTCATCAGCCAGATCAAAAATTTCTAAAATTTCTTTATCACTTTCATAACCAATTGCACGTAACAATGTAGTTACAGGAAGTTTTTTCTTACGATCTATGTATGCAAACATGACATTATTAATGTCTGTTGCAAACTCAATCCAAGAACCTTTAAATGGAATAATTCTGGCAGAATATAACTTGGTTCCGTTAGCGTGTACACTTTGTCCAAAGAACACACCTGGTGAACGGTGAAGTTGAGAAACAACAACACGTTCTGCTCCGTTAACCACGAAAGTACCCTTTTCTGTCATATAAGGAACTGTTCCAAGATATACATCCTGAATCACAGTATCAAAATCCTCATGTTCTGGATCGGTACAGTAAAGTTTTAGCTTTGCTTTTAGTGGAACACTATAAGTTAAGCCTCTTTCGATACATTCTTCGATTGCGTAGCGGGGTGGATCAACAAAATAGTCGAGAAACTCCAATACGAAATTATTTCTAGTATCAGTAATTGGGAAATTCTCACTAAATACCTTAAATAATCCTTCGTTCTTTCTTTTCTCCGGGGTAGTTTCCAGCTGAAAAAAGTCTTGAAAAGATTTTAATTGAACCTCCAAAAAATCAGGATATGCAAGCTGATTTTTATTTGAAGTAAAACTAATTCTTTGACTAATTGTATTTGAAGACATTTACTTAAAATTAATTGAACCTAAACGATAATAAACAACAAAAAGGCTTAGAGTCCCGGTTAGGAACTCTAAACCAAAATAACCCTATATATAGGTTTTAGCGCTTCTATTTAAGTTCAACTTCAGCTCCAGCTTCTTCTAATTGTGCTTTTAGTGCTTCAGCTTCTTCCTTAGAAACTTTTTCTTTCAATGGAGCTGGTGCAGCATCAACTGCAGCTTTAGCTTCTTTTAATCCAAGACCAGTTAATTCCTTAACCAATTTCACAACAGCTAGTTTAGAACCACCTGCTGATTTAAGAATTACATCGAATTCACTTTGTTCAGCAGCAACTTCAGCACCACCTGCTGCAGGAGCAGCAACAGCAGCAGCAGCAGCTGGCTCAATTCCGTACTCATCTTTCAAAATAGTAGCTAACTCACTTACTTCCTTAACAGTCAAATTAACTAATTCTTCTGCAAACTTTTTTAAATCTGCCATTTTCCTTCAGTTTTTAAAATTTAATTTACTAAATATATTACTCTTTTCTGAAAGTGTTTTCACAACACCAGCTAGGATATTCTTTCCTGATTCCAAGGAAGAAATAACATTCTTGATTGGAGATTGAAGCAATGCAACGATATCACCAATAAGTTCTTCTTTAGATTTGATTGAACAAAGAGCATTCAACTCATTGTCTCCAATATAAAGCGATTCTTCAACAAACGCCGCTTTCAGGATAGGTTTATCATGTCCCTTACGGAACTCTTTGATAAGCTTTGCAGGTAAATTTCCGGTTTCTGCCAACATAAGAGAAGTAGATCCCTTAAGTGCAACATTTAAACCTTCAAAATCACCTTCTGCTTTTTCCAAAGCAATTCGAAGAAGTGTATTCTTCACTACAACCAATTTTACTTCTTTTTCAAAACAAATTCTACGAAGAGAAGATGTTTTTTCTGCACTCATTCCTGAGATGTCAGTAAGATAAAAATGGTTTGAAGCGTTGATTTCCTCCGTCAAGCTATCAATAATCTGAATTTTTTGTTCCCTTTTCATGATTACTAAGGTCTTGATTAAAAATTAAAATTAGTCAAGAATAGACTTGACATCCACCTGAATACCAAGGCTCATTGTACTTGACAGGTATACACTCTTGATATAAGTTCCTTTGGCTGCAGAAGGCTTCAATTTATTGATCATGCCAACAAATTCTTTAGCATTCTCATGAATTTTGTCTACATCAAAAGATACTTTACCAATGGATGAGTGAATAATACCATATTTATCGACCTTAAAATCAATCTTTCCAGCTTTCACTTCGGTAACTGCCTTAGCAATATCCATTGTTACAGTACCAGATTTAGGATTTGGCATCAAACCACGTGGTCCTAAAACTCGTCCTAAAGCACCAACTTTTGCCATAACAGTTGGCATGGTGATGATAACATCAATGTCAGTCCATCCTCCTTTGATCTTGGCAACATAATCGTCAAGGCCAACATGGTCAGCACCTGCAGCTCTGGCTTCTTCTTCCTTATCAGGAGTACAAAGTACCAGAACACGAACATTTTTACCAGTACCATGAGGAAGGGTAACAACACCACGAACCATTTGATTAGCTTTTCTTGGGTCAACTCCTAAGCGAACATCCATATCCATTGAGGCGTCAAATTTGGTGAAAGTAATCTCCTTAACCAACTTTGCTGCTTCGTCGATAGAATATAGCTTACCAGTCTCCACTTTCTCTGAAGCTAACTTACTATTTTTTGTTAGTTTACCCATTTTACTTGCAGTATTTATAATTATTGATTAAGAGGATTATCACCACTAATAGTGACACCCATACTTCTTGCTGTTCCAGCTACCATACTCATGGCGCTTTCTAATTTAAAAGCATTCAAATCTTTCATCTTTCCTTCTGCGATCTCGCGAACTTGATCCCAGGAAATAGAACCAACCTTAACACGGTTTGATTCAGCAGAACCAGATTTTAATTTAGCAGCTTCCAGAATTTGAACAGCAACGGGAGGAGTTTTCGTAATAAATTCAAAAGAACTATCAGAATAAACTGTAATCACAACTGGAATTACTTTTCCAGCCTGATCTTGAGTTCTTGCATTGAATTGCTTACAAAAATCCATAATATTAACCCCTTTAGACCCTAATGCCGGTCCAACTGGGGGTGAAGGATTTGCAGCACCACCTTTGATCTGCAATTTTATTAATCCTGCAACTTCTTTAGCCATAGCTTTCTTTTCTAAGGATTTAATTATTCTTTTTCTACTTGCATGAAACTTAATTCAAGAGGAGTCTTTCTTCCGAAGATTTTAACCATAACTTTCAGTTTCTTCTTCTCAGCATTCACCTCTTCAATCACACCAGTAAAACCATTAAACGGTCCATCCGTTACCTTAATCATTTCTCCAACAAAATAAGGAATACTAATCTCCTCATGTTTACCGGATAATTCATCAACCTTTCCAAGAATACGATTCACTTCTGACATTCGCATTGGTGTTGGGTCGCCGCCTTTAGTATCCCCCAGGAAGCCAATCACATTCGTGATACCACGAAGGATGTGAGGAATTTCGCCAACGAGTGCTGCTTCAATAAGAATATAGCCAGGTAAGAATATTCTTTCCTTGCTTATTTTCTTACCGTTGCGCACTTGAAATACTCTTTCGGTAGGAATTAGAACCTGTGATACATACTCCTGCAGACCTAGATTAGAAATTTCACTATCAATATATTCTTTGACTTTCTTTTCTTTTCCTCCGACAGTCCTAAGAACATACCATTTTCTATCAATTTCAACCATGTTTTCTTTCAGGAATTAGTAAAACATACTGTATATAATATCCATCAAATTCTTGAACCCAAAGTCCATAGCGAAAATCGCTGTTGCAATAATAGCGGAAGCAACCATTACAACGATCGCACTACTTTGAAGTTCAGACCATGATGGCCAAGATACTTTCTGAACTAGTTCTTTATAAACTTCTTCAAAATAAATTTTTAGTTTCATAAGGCTTGTTTGTCTTTGCACGGGTGGAGAGACTCGAACTCCCGACACCTGGTTTTGGAGACCAGTGCTCTACCAACTGAGCTACACCCGTCTATATTAAGATTGATCCGGAAAAAAACCAGATCAATCTCTATATATTTATTACTCAATAATTTCAGTAATCTGACCAGCACCTACAGTTCTACCACCTTCACGCATAGCAAAACGTAAACCTATAGAACAAGCAACCGGAGTGATTAATTCAACATTAATAGTAACGTTATCACCTGGCATTACCATCTCAACTCCTTCTGGAAGTGTAATCTCACCAGTTACATCAAGAGTTCTGATATAGAACTGAGGACGGTATTTATTATGGAATGGAGTGTGACGTCCACCTTCTTCTTTCTTCAATACATAAATCTCAGCTTTGATTTTTGTATGAGGAGTAATAGTTTTAGGATGACAAATAACCATACCACGTTTGATAGAAGATTTTTCAATACCTCTCAACAACAAACCAACGTTATCTCCAGCTTGACCTTCATCCAAAATCTTACGGAACATTTCAACACCAGTACAAACTGTTTTCATACCTTCAGCACCTAAACCGATAATCTGAAGTTCTTCACCAGTTTTAACAATACCAGTTTCGATACGACCTGTTGCAACAGTACCACGACCTGTGATAGAGAATACATCCTCGATTGGCATCAAGAAAGGTTTATCTACATCACGAGGAGGAAGTGGAATCCATGAATCAACAGCAGCCATAAGTTCAAGAATTTTTTCTTCCCATTCTGGCTCACCATTCAATCCACCAAGTGCAGATCCAGCGATGATTGGAGTATTATCCCCATCAAATTCGTAAAAATCTAAAAGTTCACGAACTTCCATTTCTACTAACTCCAGCATCTCTTCATCGTCAACCATGTCAACCTTGTTCAAGAAAACAACCATTTTAGGTACGTTTACCTGACGAGCCAACAAGATGTGCTCACGAGTTTGAGGCATAGGACCATCAGTTGCAGCACAAACCAAAATAGCACCATCCATCTGAGCAGCACCAGTTACCATGTTCTTTACGTAATCCGCGTGACCAGGACAGTCAACGTGAGCGTAATGACGATTCTCAGTTGAATATTCAACGTGAGCAGTATTAATCGTAATACCTCTTTCTTTTTCTTCAGGTGCGTTATCGATAGAATCGAAAGACTTTATTTCGCAATATCCTTTTTTTGCTAACACAGTTGTGATCGCTGCAGTCAAGGTTGTTTTACCGTGATCTACGTGACCAATGGTACCGATATTTACGTGTGGTTTTGACCTGTCAAAATGTTCTTTAGCCATAACTCAAAAAGTTAATTAAAATTAGACAACAATTAAAAACAATACAATATATTTCTGAGCCATTGATGAGAATTGAACTCATGACCTCTTCCTTACCAAGGAAGCGCTCTACCCCTGAGCTACAACGGCAATCACAAAAATGTGAGCGGGAAACGAGACTCAAACTCGCGACCCTCAGCTTGGAAGGCTGATGCTCTATCAACTGAGCTATTCCCGCAAAAAAGAAACATTACTGTTTCTTCTATAATTTTGTGGGGAGAGCAGGATTCGAACCTACGAAGACGATGTCAGCGGAGTTACAGTCCGCCCCAGTTGGCCACTTTGGTATCTCCCCAAAAAAAATTACCGAGCCGATAGAGGGATTCGAACCCACGACCTGCTGATTACAAATCAGCTGCTCTGACCAACTGAGCTACATCGGCAACTTACAAACCACCTATTTAACAGGCATACTTTTCCCTGAAAATGGTTTGCAAATGTAAAAATATTTTAAATTTATCACAAGCTAATCGAACATTTTTTACGATTATTTTGCGCGAAGTTTTTCTTTGTGTTTCACGAGCTGACGACGAAGAGCTTCAATCACCATATCTGTAGACTCTTCAAAGCTTTGACTTTGCTTTTTCGTAAACAAATCAGCACCTTTCAAATCTAAAATGATTTCCACAACTTTATTTTCTGCAGTAACTGACTTCTCCAAACGAAGAAAAACCTCAACCCCTACAATATCATCATCAAGCTTCATCAACTTATCCAATTTACTCTGAATAAAAGCTTCAAGCTTATTATCAGCAACAAAACCAATTGATTGAATATTTACCATACTATAACCTCCACATTTATTATGCTCTTGGATGAGCTTGTTTATATACTTTATTTAAACGCTCGAATGTAGTATGAGTATAAATTTGGGTTGCTGAAAGATTGGAATGTCCAAGCAATTCTTTAACCGCATTCAATTCAGCCCCGTTATTTAGCAAATGTGTGGCGAACGTATGACGCAACACATGAGGACTTCGCTTGGCAAGCGTTGTAATCTTCGATAAGTGTTTTGTCACAATCCGATACAACAACTTTTCGTATACAGGCACCCCCTTTTTAGTTACAAAAAGAAAATCACTCCTCTCTTCAAAAGTTCTGCTTCTTTCTTCAAGATATTCATCAAGAAGCTTTTCAAGACCTTTGCTTACCGGAATGATCCTTTCCTTATTTCGTTTACCTAAGACCTTCACCAAAGAGGTTCCCCGATCAAAACTAGCAATTTTAAGATTCATCAATTCGGACAATCGCATGCCTGTCTGATAAAACATTTCAACAACTAATCTATCTCTAACCCCTTCAAACCCTTCGCCAAATTCAACTTCCCGCAACAACTGCATTGCATGCTCAGCAACAAACCCAGGAAGTTTCTTCCCTTGCCGTGGCCCAACAACCCGATCCATAGGATTGGTGTCAACAACAGATTCCCGCAATAAGAATTTAAAAAAGGATTTCAAAGAAGACAATTTCCTATTTACTGTTCGTGAAGAGTTACCTTCATTCATTAAAAAAACGATCCATTTCCGCACACTTTTAAAATCCACATCTTTGACTTCCTCAACTTCATTTTTCGACATAAAATCAAAAAACTGAGTCAAATCACAATCATAAGATAGAATAGTATGTACCGAATATCGTTTTTCGAATTGTAAATAAGACAGAAAAGATTCCTTATAACTCATACATCCAGGATATTTACCCAACAGGATAACCCAAGATACAAAAAATTAAGATATCAAGGAATAAAAAGAAATTAATCTTCGTTCTGCTGCATGTTCTGAACGTAGATAGCATGAAGTTTCTCTACTCTTTTCTTCACAGAAGGTTTTGTATAAACCTGTCTTCCTCTTAGTTCTTTGATTACTCCAGTCTTTTCGAATTTTCTTTTGAATTTTTTCAAGGCTCTTTCAATGTTTTCGCCTTCTTTCATAGGAATAATAATCATAATTTTCTCCTTTAAATATTAATTTTTCTTACTGAGCCGCAAATTTATCAATTCATTCACTATAATTCAAATATATTCGAAGAAAAGTACACAAATTTACTTCAATTAAAGAAATTATAGTCCTAAGCGGGAGCACAAAGATAGCAAATAACCAATCCCTTCTCCACTTACAGACAACTTTCTAGTTTAATTCCAAATAAGGAGTCAATTTTAAAAATATTGAATCGGGGATTAATTTATGAGTTTGCAATTGATCAACAGAGGTGAAATTGCCATTTCGCTCTCGATAACGGATAATATCTTTTGCGGTTCGTTGATTGATATAAGGGTGTTTTTTTAATCGCAGCGCATCAAAAGAATTTATCATTAGCCTTCTGATAGAAATTGAATCGACACAAATACTGGATTCGATTCGAATCAATTTTTCTTTTGATATACCGTAAACTTCCAGCAATTGATCTTTCGAAACAAATCCGCCCAACAAATCCCGATACTTAACAATTCGCAATGAAAGCACAGAACCGATTCCCGGTAATTGCTTTAGTTGAGTCGTATCAGAACTATTAAGTTGAACAAGTATTTTATTGGAAGGAATTTCACTATTAGATTTAACAACTATCTTCACATAAGGCAGAAGCTCCACAAACTTAACAGAATCAAAACCATAAATCTTTTTTAAATCGGTTGCCTGCCTAAAATTTCCTCCGGCTGCAAGATAATTTTTAATACGAACGCTTATCCTTTTATTAACGCCTAAGCTATCCCATTCTTTCAAGGATATTACATTTGGATCAAAAGCAAATAGATTGTATTCTTTTCCAGTATTTATCCGGCTCTCTTTTTTAATATTTTCATCACCAGAAATACGAATGTAATTGCTTAATAACTCAAGGTCAGATTCATTAATTCCATAGATTTTAATAAGATCAATTTTCGCCTTAAATTTTCCGCCTTTGTTTCTGAACTTAATTAGATTGTTGATTTGAAAAGAGGTCAAACCGAGATTGATCAGTTCTTCTTTACCCGCCTTATTGGGATCAAAGAAATCTAAATTCGCAATTTTAATTTGCTCCTTCTTATTTACTTCTTTATTTTCAATCAAAGAGATAAGACTATCAATTTGGTTTTGTTTTTTTCGATCAATTACAAATTCAGAAGCTTCGCCGGACTTAAAAAAAAAAGGTGAAAAGTACATTACCATCAACAATACAACCAGTATTATTATACCATTTCTCTCTGAAGCTGAATAAGAAAAATATTCTCTAAAAATGTGTTTAAATTTCATCGGTATTGAAGTGTGCGATTAACACTTAACAATATCGCATTATTATGACAGTTATCCAAAATTAAACAGGCCTAATCCATGTAAGAAAACTATTGCGATGGCACCTGGAGCTATAAACTTCACCAAGAAAATGAACACTGTGAGTAACCAATTTACGATACTTGCTCCTTTTGCCAACTCCTTTTCTATTTTTTTTCTTCCTAAATACCACCCTACAAATAAGGAGATAAATAGTCCTCCAAGCGGAAGAAGTATATTGGCTGAAATCCAATCCAACAAATCAAAAAAGTTCAAACCAAACATTGTGTACTCTTTTAACACTCCCATTGACAAAGAACAAAATACTCCAATAACAGAAATCATTACAGTTGCTAAAACAGTTGAAAAATTCCGTTTCAAATTAAGTTCTTCCCGAAAATACGCCACCACAACTTCGAGTATTGATATTGACGACGTTAAGGCAGCAACTGTTAGTAAGAGAAAAAACAAAATTGCAAAGAAGAAACCACCTGGCATTTGCTGAAAAACATTGGGCAAGGTAATAAATACAAGGCCTGGACCACTACTCGGCTCAATTCCAAATGCAAATACCGCAGGAAAAATTGCTATTCCTGCTAATATTGCAATCACAGTATCAGCAATAGTAACCTGAAGAGCTGTAACAGCAATATTATTCTTATCATCAATGTAAGAGCCATAAGTTACCAGTGTTCCCATCCCCAAACTCAAAGAAAAAAACGCATGCCCCAAAGCACTCAAGATTCCATCTCCTGTCAGTTTTGAAAAATCAGGGTTAAAAAGAAACCTTAACCCTTCTGAAGCACCATCAAGGGTAACCGACCTAATACAAAGAACAATGATTATCACAACAAGAAGTGGCATCAGGAACTTGGCATATTTTTCAATTCCATCTTTTACACCAATTATTACGATCGCCATTGTCATGACCATAAATAAAAGCTGATATAGAATTGGTGATACAGGACTCTCAATAAAATTCACAAACATGGACTCCATCTCATTTGGACTCTTTGCAGCGAAACAACCTGTGGCAGCCTTAACAATGTAATCGATACTCCAACCTGCAACAACCCCATAAAATGCCAAAATCATTACTGCAGCAGCAACACCAAGCATTCCTACAAGTTTCCATGGAGAATTTGGAGCTAAATACTTAAAGGCTCCGAATACATTTCGTCTGGATTTACGTCCAATTGCCAATTCAGAGAGCATAACAGGCAATCCAATAAGAGCTATAAATCCTAAATACACAAATAAAAATGCGGCTCCACCATATACTCCGGTGATGTATGGAAACTTCCAGATATTCCCCAAACCAACAGCAGAGCCAGCCGCAGCCGCAATTACACCAAATTTACTTGAAAACACATCGCGGGAAGAGAGCTTATCTTTATTCATTTGTTCTTTTTAGTTGCCTGCATTTTAATTCGAAGAATTCCAAATTTGCTAAAATTAACTTCAAATTCAAAAACACGATTGATGTTTAGAATCATTGAAAACAAAAAACCCGGAAAAAATCCGGGTTTTAAATATTTTGAGAGAAGGTAAATTTAGTTACGTCCTACCCCATTTAAATCTTCGAAAGCCTTAACCAGTCTATTTTTCATAGAAACCTCACCTGCGCGCAACCATACACGGGGATCGTAATATTTCTTATTTGGCTTATCATCTCCTTCAGGGTTTCCAATTTGACCTTGCAGGTAATCGTGATTCTTAGCTTCGAAAGCACGAATTCCGTCCCAACATGCCCACTGAGTATCAGTATCGATATTCATTTTAACAACTCCGTAAGAGATTGCTTCACGAATTTCTTCAACACTTGAACCTGATCCACCATGGAAAACAAAATCAACTGTATTTTTCGCAACTCCATATTTCTCTGAAATGAAAGATTGAGAATTCAATAGTATTTTTGGAGTTAAAACTACGTTACCTGGTTTATAAACACCATGAACATTACCAAAAGAAGCAGCAATTGTAAAACGAGAAGAAACTTTTAATAACGTTTCGTAAGCCAATGCAACATCTGCAGGTTGTGTATACAATAATGAGTTATCCATATCTGAATTATCAACACCATCTTCTTCTCCACCAGTACAGCCTAATTCAATTTCAATGGTCATACCCATTTTATCCATACGCTCTAAATACTTAGCGCAAGTACCAATATTTTCTTCCAACGGCTCTTCAGATAAATCTAACATGTGTGAGCTAAATAATGGTTTTTCTGTTTCTGCAAAAAAGGTTTCACCTGCATCCAATAAACCATCGATCCAAGGAAGTAGTTTTTTAGCCGCATGATCGGTATGCAGAATAACTGGAATACCATAATGTTCTGCTACTGCGTGAACATATTTAGCACCTGCAACAGCACCAATAACAGCAGCACCTTGTCCTTCTGCAACAATTCCTTTTCCTGCGAAAAATGAAGCACCACCATTTGAGAACTGAATAATGATTGGGGAATTAACTTCACGTGCAGCCTCAAGAGCAGCATTGATTGAGTTGGTTCCAATAACATTTACAGCAGGAATAGCAAATCCTTCTTCTTTAGCAATTTGAAATAATTTTTGCACGTCGTTACCAGTTACAACACCTGGCTTAACTACATCTAATACTCGTTTCATAATAATATTTTTTATCGGATAGTTCTAAATAAAATCGGCTGGGAAGTCAATTTGCCACGAAGTTAAAAAGAAATTATAGATTTTGCACTGTTTTGGATATAAGAAAATTACGCAAACGAATGCGATTTAAAAAGGATATCCAATTCCAATATTAAAGGTAAGTTGACTAAATTTAAACGGACGGTGAGCAATAATCCACCTTTCCCCAACTCCTAAAGAAGGATCGTGTAATTTTAAACCTAAATCAATACGGAAAAGAATAAAATTCAAATCAACACGAGTTCCAAAGCCTGTTCCTAAGGCAATTTCTTTATAAAACCTGTCAAATTTAAAATCAGCTCCAACACGATCATCTTTTTTCGAGATTGCCCAAATATTACCGGCATCTACAAATAGGGCTCCTTCCAAAACCCAGAATAATTTAAAACGATATTCCAAATTGGCTTCAAGTTTTAAATCTGCCGAATTGTTTGGATAAATTGCTGCATCATCTGAAGAATATGAGCCCGGACCTAATGAACGTACTTGCCAAGCTCTTATACCATTTGCTCCACCTGAAAAATAACTCTTCTCAAATGGTAATACCTCTAAGTTTCCATAAGGCAAACCCGCCCCAAGAAAAACCCGATAAACCATTGTATTAGCTTTATTGATGTGATGACTAAACCGATATTCAATATCACTCTTTAAATACTGGGCAAATCGAATTCCAATAAAATCATAATAGGTACCTTCTATATTCCCCGAATCGTTGTAGTCATTTCTTTCAGTTTTCCCAATCAACCTATTAATAGCTTTAAGGCTATTTCCTGCCGACTCAAAATTAAATCTGAGGTAATTATAATCCCCAGGCATATTAATGTTCTGATCATTATATATCAATGAATACCTACTGGTAGTAATTACGTGATCTGTAAATGAATTTTTAATGTATAAATTACTTATTGATCCCAGAAAATCTTCACTTAAGTTTTTAACGTCAACAAAATTCAACTCTACCAGATTAAGTGTGTGTTGTAAGTATTTTGAAGACTTCCAGACATAACCAAAACTAGCATCGGCAATAGTTCGGGTATAATCAGGTCGTTCCTGAAAATTATACGACAAAGAAAATACTGTTTTAGGATTGTAAGATTTTCTGAATTTCTCGGCAGTTAACAAAGGCAATAAAAATTTCGGAATGCTCAGTTTTGATTCAACTCCGTATTCCGACGAACTAAAATTTGTTTGCTCATTAGATTTTAAGGTTTCCTTCGCTGTTGAAAATTGCAGATCAAAAATTTCTGCCCCACCAAATAAATTTTTGTGCTGGTAATTTAAATTTCCAGCAAATCCAATATTCCCGGATGAATTAGTTCCTTCAAATTCGATGGAGTAAGACTGCTGATCGTGAGGAGTTAATTGAATAATGCAATTTAAACTGCCAAATTCCTCGTCATTAGATTCTAAATTTTCTTCAAATTTCACATTTAGAAACTTAAACTGACCTAAAGATTGCAGGCGGCTGTATGTTTGTTCTACTGATTTTAGATTGTAGAGTTCATTTTTACGAATCAATATAGAAGATAAGATTACGTCCGGCTTAATTTTAATCTTTTTCCTATAAATAAAATCAACTCCCTCATATTGAATGGTATCCAAATCCATTAAATACTTCTCATCATTCATCAACATCAACTTAGGATCGTACTCGGTAAATATTGATACTTTGTTGATTCTGTATTTTTTAACGGCTTTACTATCTTCAGGTGTTTTAACCCCAACAAAAACATCCATTTTGCTGGCTTTATTAGTACTATCCATAATAAAATGAATGTACTCTCTGGAAAAATTAAAGTACCCTTGATTCTTTAACAATTTTGAAATCCTGATCCTCTCCTTATTCAAAACGTCAGAATCCACTTTATCTCCTAACCGAACATCTGAATTACTTTTATCGGAAACAATATATTTACGAATTAGAGTGGAATCAGACATCTCTCCCTTCTCCTGAAAAGGGGAAAGAAAATTATAAGGAAGTTCGTTTATTTCCCGATAAACATTCCGATAACGATAAGGTTCTTTTGATTTTATAAAGTAATATACTTTAGCTTTTTTTCTTTTAAAGCTTACAGAATCCCTAACTTCGGCATTGAAGTAGCCTTTTTTCTGCAAATAAATCTCCAATTGCCGCAGAGACCGCTTTGTTTGAAAATCCTCATAAATAACCGGTTCCTCACCAATTCTTCTTAACCATTTGTTAAATCCTTTCTCTTTATCCTTACCGGATAAATTATATAACCCCAAGTGGAATTTCCAAACACCTAAAATCTTTAAATTAGGAGTTTGCTTTACATTGCGCTTTAATTCATTTGCTGGAATAGACTTATCGTCAGAATTAACAACAACCTTATTCAATAGATATTCACCTTCACCAACATATTTTGTAGTAGAACAAGCACCTAATAATAAAAGCAGGCCTGCCAAAAAAAATAAAATAGGGAAATTATAACTACTTTTGTATTTCTCGTATGATTTCAAATATAATAACAGTATTATTCGGTTTAAAATACGACAAAGATACTTAACTTCAATGATATATTCTTGGCTTTAACAGCCTTTAAATGATAATTTTTCAAAATAAAAACCGTGCTATCCAAAAATCAAATCAAACTGATAACCAGCCTTCAACAGAAAAAATACAGGGATCAGCATCAGCTTTTCGTAGCAGAAGGAAATAAATTAGTATCAGATCTTGTTGAGGCGAAAACCGAAGTTGAATTTCTTATTTACACCAAAGAATGGAAAGAATGTAATTCTATTTACAACAAAGCAAAAATCAACAAAGCAAAAATCAACAATCGCATTGAAACAGATGCGACTCAAATAAAAAAAATCAGCTCTTTAAAAACTCCATCAACGGTAGTTGCTGTTTTTAAAATCCCATCTCAACTTATAAACGAAACAGTCATTCAGGATTCATTGTCTTTGGTTCTTGATGATGTTCAGGATCCCGGAAATTTGGGTACCATAATAAGAATAGCCGACTGGTTTGGTATAAAGCACATATTCTGTTCTCGCAACACCGTCGATCTTTACAATTCAAAAGTGATTCAAGCTACCATGGGAGCCATTTCAAATGTAAATATCATCTATACAGATCTTGAAAAATTAATTTTGAAATATAAAACACCTGATTTCCCTGTTTACGGTACCTTTCTTGAAGGAGAAATCATCTACAATTGTCAACTTCAGAAAAAGGGATTTATCATTATGGGAAATGAAGGAAAAGGTGTTTCTGAAACGATTCAAAAGTTAGTAACCAACAAACTCTACATTCCTGATTTCCCAAATGGACAAGCCACTTCAGAGTCTCTTAACGTATCAGTTGCGGCCTCTATTATTTGTTCAGAATTCAGGAGACAAGAATTCTAGTTATTTATTCGGATTTTGATATCTGTCGAATGCATCGGCACATTGCTCTCCGTCCATTGCTGCAGATACGATTCCTCCGGCATAACCAGCACCTTCGCCACAAGGAAACAAGCCTTCAATTCGGATGTGCTGAAAACTTTCTCTTTCTCTGGGAATTCGCACAGGTGATGATGTTCTTGACTCTACACCCAAAATTACGGCCTCATTAGTCAGAAAACCTTTGGACTTTTGCCCAAACACTTTAAATCCCTCCTGCAACCGGAATCGAATATGCTCCGGCAACCACTCATGCATGGGAGAAGATACAATTCCAGGTTGATAAGACGTTTTGGGTAAAGAACTACTCTTTTTCCCATTCACAAAATCGTTCATTCGCTGAGCAGGAGCGGTTAAATTTTCGCCACCTTCAACAAATGCTCTTTCTTCCAATTCTTCCTGAAAATACAAACCCGCCAAAGCACCATATTGCTGATACTCTTTCAAATCCTGAGTGCGAATTTCAACAGCCATACCCGAATTTGCAAAAGCTGTATTTCTATTCGAAGAAGACATTCCGTTTACAACCTGTTGTCTGTCTCCTGTTGCAGCAGGAACAATTACGCCTCCCGGACACATGCAAAATGAGTACACACCCCGGTCTTCCACCTGATGGACAAAACTGTAACTTGCTGCAGGAAGATAATCACCCCGCCCTGCAGGATTGTGATATTGAATTTGATCAATCAACTCTTGCGAATGCTCAATTCGAACGCCCATTGCAAATGATTTAGCCTCTAACTCAATTCCCCGTTTGTGGAGCTTTCGATATACATCACGGGCAGAATGGCCTGTTGCCAGTATTACTCCCTCTCCAACAATTTCCTCACCACTTTCAGTAATAACACCACAAATTCGATCGCCTTCCAAAACATAATCGACCACCTTCGTTGAAAAATGTACCTGTCCACCAGCTTTTAGAATATTTTCACGTATTCGAACAATTACCTTTGGCAGAACATCAGTACCAATGTGTGGATGTGCATCAAATAAAATGTCATCCTGAGCACCATGAAAATGTAAAACGTTCAAAATTTTCTTAAGATCTCCACGCTTCTTGGAGCGAGTATACAATTTACCGTCGGAGAATGTTCCTGCTCCTCCTTCGCCAAAACTATAATTAGAGTCCGGATTTACATTTCGAGTCCGATGTAATTCTCCCAAATCTTTCTTTCTGTCCTCAACACTTTTGCCTCTTTCCAAAACAATTGGCTGATATCCCAGTTCAATTAATCGAAGAGCGGCAAACAAACCTGCGGGTCCTGCACCAACCACAATCACTTTCTTTTCACCTGCAACATTAGAATAATCGAATGCAAATTCTTCGGATTGAGGAATTCTTCCCCACAGGCAACACGAAACCGAAGATTAACTAAAATGTTTCTCCGACGTGCGTCAATCGATTTTCTCAGAATTTTTATTCCATGAATCTGCGAAACATTCACACCTAATTTTTTAGCTAAAATAGGTAGGTAATATTTTTTGTCTGAAGCATCCTTCGGACTTAATACTATATCTAATTCGGTAATCATTCTAAGAAAATATTATGAGATGAAAATCCCTATTCGAAATGAAAGGAAAGAGTAATGATTTTAGAATTCACTTTCCTAAAAGCATCGGTGTAAGCTTCATATCCCGGATTATCGATATCATATTCATGATTCATAATATCCTTTAATCCGATTGCAAATTTCAATTCAGTCGCAAGCTTAAAATAGGATAAATAAAAATCGATCCCCGCTCCCAACTCTAAATACATATCTGTGTTTTTGAGCCTCACCAGCATATCGTTTTCCGGATCTAAAGCATCCTGCGATTGCACATCAATTTTAAAACTTGCACCTCCAATTAAATAAGGACGATAATTATTCAGTCGTCTGGCTCTGTATTTTAGCAATAAAGGAAGATTTACTAATACAGATTCAACATTAACCTCTTCCACATCCAGATTAGAATATCTTATGGTTCGCTGTCCAAATTCCAAGCCAGGCAAAAATCGCAGAGACCAATCTTCGTGCAAACGCAAATCAGAAACAATTCCAACCGTAAAGCCCGGAGAGAAAACAACCTGTTCTGCACGGGCATCACCTTTCCCGGAATTATATATCGCAAAATCCATGCTGTTCACACCCAAAGTAAACCCAAAATGCAACCATTTCTGATCTATTTTTTGATAGTTTAAAATGCTCTCGGCTTTATATCCTCTCTGTGAAAAACAGGATAAAAAGCTAAGCAATAACAACAGTATAAATAGTATTCTTTTCAAATTTCGGAATGCTTTTAAGTATAAACCTACAAAATACTCTTTTATTGTACTGGTTTGGTTCCAATGTAAATAGAGGCAATTCCAAAACTCAACTTTATTTGCTCAACATCAACAAAACCACAGGATTTATATATTTCCAGAAAATTCTCTCCATCAGGAAAAGCTCCTACAGATTCCGGTAAGTAGGTATATGCTGAACTGTCCTTAGAAACCATTTTACCCCAGAAAGGAAGTATATTAAAAAAGTAAAAATTGTAAAATTGTTTTACCGGAAAATTTTTAGGTTTTGAAAATTCAAGAACAACCACTTTTCCTCCCGGACGCACAACACGATTCATTTCTTGTAATCCTTTTTCTAAATTCTCGAAATTACGAACACCAAAAGCTACAGTTATTGCATCGAATGAGTTATCATCAAACTTAATATTTTCTGAATCTCCTTCAAATAATTCTATTTTATCCTGAAGATTTTTCTTGGCAATCTTCTCCCGGCCTACCGCAAGCATTTCAGTTGAAATATCAATTCCTGTCACTTTATCAGGATTTAATTTCAAACAAGCCAAGGCAAAATCGCCCGTTCCTGTTGCAATATCCAAAAGTTGCCTGGGTTGAATGGATTGTAATAATTTAACAGCTTTCCTTCTCCAAAGCTTATCAATTCCCATGGATAAAAAATGATTCAAAAAATCATATTTCCTTGCAATATTATTAAACATCAGGGCAACCTGATCTTTTTTGCTTTTATCTAAATCTTTATAGGGATTTACCACGAATAAAAAAATCTAATGATTAAAATGTACAGTCCGCAGACCAATTTAATTATAAAGGCACAAATATAGTGAATGAAAAACAAAGAACCATTACTTGATTCTTTGTTAAAAAGTTAAACACTCATATTGTTCTAAAAACTCACTTAATTGCTTTTTGTTGATATCCTTTTTTATATTCGTCAATGGAACCATATGAAATATCATCAATTCTTAACTCCCCCTTGGTAACATGACCCAAAGTAGAAAACCGAACTCCACTTTCCATCATCATGTCCACAAAACGATCTTCGTTTTCCATAGAAACTGAAACGACCACCCGCCCTTGGGCTTCCCCAAACAAGAATGCATCCTGACGTATTTCAGCAGGAGAGGTAATATCAAAACCAAATCCTAATGGCATAGATGATTCTATTAAATTAAAGAAAAGGCCACCTCTTTCAACGGAATGAGCAGAGCTAATCAATTTCTTCTCAATTAAATTGGCAACAGTCCTATTAATAGCTTTCTCTTCATCAAGATTGAAGTAAGGAACACCAACATTACACTTCTTATGAATTGAGCACAAGTATTCAGAACCTGAAATATCATTTCGGGATTCCCCAACCAAAAAAATCACATCACCCTTATTTCTGTACATATACGACATGTGATTCGTCTTCGGGCTAATAACACCAAGCATACCAATTATTGGGGTTGGATTTATGGCAACCCGTTTTCCAAGCACCGAGCTTTCATTATAAAAACTCACATTTCCTCCGACAACCGGAGTGTCGAAAAATTCGCTGGCATTGGAAATTCCTTTAATGGTTTCCACAAATTGTGAAAAAACATTTTCTTCTAAAGGGCTGCCAAAATTCAAACAATCGTTAAGTGCCAAAGGCTTTCCCCCCGAACAAACAATACGTCGAACTGCTCTGGCAATATTAATTTGCGCACCCAAATTTGGATTATTGAATGAATAAACTGAATTACCTGATACTGTAAAACAAAGAGCTTTACCATTTGAATTCTTCATTGATATCTGAGCATCGGAAGGCGACTGGTTTGTTTCCTCTTCAAAATCAAGTTGTAAAGACTCCTTAATTATCAAATTTGGATTATTGACCATTTGATTAATCACCTTCCAGTAATTATCAGGTTCAGGAACAATCTCTAAAAAATCAACATCTTTTTCTTTGAGGATAGGATGATGCTTTCTATTTGATTGAGGAGCGCCATATCCCATCACTAAATCATGTGCATTTAATTCCGCCACTACATTTGAAGCCTCAGTAAATCGAATCGTTTTATCATCAGTTATTTCTCCTATTTTACCACATGGAATCCTGGCTTTCTCAAATACACTAAAAACTAAATCCTGCTTATCTTTATCAATAACCAGCATCATTCTTTCTTGCGTTCTTGATAAAAGAACTTGTTCCAAACCTAATCCTGGCTGATTAAGAGGTATTTGATTTAGATCAATATCTACACCATGTTTTGCATGTACACTTATAGACGCTACAGCATTAACGATGCCGGCCATATCTAAATTCTCGATACGAACAATTGCATTTTCATCATTCAGTTTAAGAATACTGTCAATTAATACACTTCCAATATCGGGATTCCCTTTTGGGATTGTGAAATTTTCATCCTGACCAAAAACGCCTTCTGCACCAGTCGAATTACCAACAATCAGAATCAACTGGCCCGGAATCATTTTCCTGTTAAGCAGTAATTTTTCCTTTGGAACAATTCCAGCAACCAGAATATTAACAAGAGGATTTGTATCATAGCAGGAATTAAAACAAACCTCTCCTCCCATTTTTTCCATATAAAGAACGGAGGAATAATCACGAATACCCTTCACCACCTCATCCATTAACCATTTGGTTCGATCCAAAGAAGCTTCACCAAAACGCAGTGAATTTAAAATAACTATCGGTTTTGCCCCAACGGATACGATATCACGACAAACATCACCTACACAGGTTGCTGCTCCTTGATAAGGATCTATTCCACTGGGATGATTGTGTGTTCCCATTTTAAAAACACAATATTCCCCGTTTCCAATATCAACAACCCCGGCATTGGACTGGCGAGCTCCGGAGATAATATTTGCTCCTGTATTTGGTAATGAATTTATCCAATTAAAAGAACTCTTGTAAGAAACATTTTCGGACCACATTACAGAATAAATCTGTAATTCCAATAAATTAGGTAGTCGTCCAAGATTTTTAGAAATCCTTTCAAATCCCTCTTGGTTAATTCCCAAATCTTCTGCTAATTGTATCGAAACGTCCTGATTTATCATGGTGAAAGAGTTTAGGTGATAATATTTAAAATTAAAAAAAATAAGATAGTAACACGAATAATCCCAGTAGTTTTTAACTTTACTACCTCGATAAAAATCATAAGATATTCTGAAGTGAAATCTGAATAAATTTTCAAATACAATGAACAAAATTGCATTTATAACAGGAGCGACTGCAGGCATTGGCGAAGCTTGTGCTAAAAAATTAGCCAAAATAGGATTTGACTTAATTATTTCGGGACGACGAAAAGAAAATCTGGAAAAATTAAAACAAGAAATAATTGCAGATTACCATGTAAAGATTTTAGCAATTGAATTGGATGTAAGAAATCAAAAAGAAGTTGAATCAAAAATAAACTCTCTGCCTAAGGAATGGATTAAAATTGATTTGCTGTTAAACAATGCAGGATTAGCGGTTGGTGTATCTCCTGTTCAGGAAGGAATAATTGACGATTGGGAAAGAATGATTGATACCAATTTAAAAGGCCTTCTATACGTAACAAGAACAATTAGCCCTTTAATGATTGAGAGAAAAAAAGGACAAATTATTAACATTACTTCAATAGCTGGAAAAGAAGTTTACCCGGGTGGAAATGTGTATTGCGCGACAAAACATGCGGTTGATGCCATCACAAAAGGAATGAGAATTGATTTACTGCCTCACAATATTAAGGTTTCTTCTATTGCTCCGGGAATGGTTGAAACAGAGTTTTCACTGGTGCGGTTTAAAGGTGATTCGGAAAAAGCAGAACAGGTATATAATGGATTTACACCTCTTTATGCCGAAGATATTGCCGAAACAGTTGAGTTTATTGCCACCAGACCAGCTCACGTCAACATCAATGATATTTTGATAATGCCTGCTAACCAGGCCTCTGCAAGAGATGTTAACAGAGCCTAGAGAATACAGGTTTATTATTGGGTTTTGGATATTTCTTCAGATTCAATAATCCACCTGCCTAAAATATTTTTTTTAGAATTTTGATGAATTGTCTTCGCCAGCTGATCTCCGGTAACGGCTGCAATTCTTTTCAATTTACCTACAAAAAGAAAATTCAAATTTCGGCTGATCCATGCAGCAAATGCTTCGAAAGGCCGAAATTCTTTTCTATTTCCGTAAATCACTGATGGACGATAAATAACTACTGTTTCGAAATTCAGTGAATTAATAAAACATTCAAGCTCCCCCTTCACCTTTTGATAAAAGAAAATGGATTGAGGGCTTGCCCATATTGCACTTACTAAATGAAACTCTTTTATGCAATGCATCTCACAAAGTTTTGCAAAATGCGTAATGTACTCAAAGTCTACTTTTCGAAAATTATCCTTCGATTGAGCTTTTCGAATGGTTGTTCCAAAACAACAGAAAGCAATATCGCAGCACTCAGGAATATTTCCAGATGAAAGAGCTTCAAAATCTACCTTAATTTGGATAAATTTTTCATCAACAAGGTCAATCTCACTTCGTACCAATGCACAAACCTGAGTATAATCGCTGTCCTTTACCAGAAGTTCAATTAATTTCCTTCCTGTAAAACCCGATCCTCCAATGACGAGTGCTTTCATTTGTCTGAATTTGTTTTTTATTGCCATATAGCCTGTACCGAACTTGTTTCGGGAGAACTCGCCAGCTTAGTCATCCTCGTGTGTGAGAAAAGTCTTCTCATGGCTCGTTTCATCTGTTTATTTTATGTCCATATGATCCCGAAAGTCGGGATTACCATGCTGGAATAGTCATCTTCCTGTTTGTAAAATACTTTATGCATGGACATTCATAAAATGTTTTTTCAGTGGCTATAATCTCAATAATCCGTTCTGTTTCAACTCCCATAAAGGAATTTTAATCTCTGCAGGTCCACACACATAATCTCCTAGTGAGCTATCTGAAAAAGAAAATATAAAACCATCATTCTGATATGAGAAAAATTCGAAATCAGGTGTAACAGAAGGAATTTCACTAAAACACTGATCGGGATTCTCAAAATATTTAACCAGCAATTTATTTAACACTTGTAATTCCTTCTTCTGTTTTAAATACAATAAATCGTTTAATTTTAATTGTTCTGCTCGCTGCACACTAAAATTAAAACACTTGTAATAAGTTCGGCCATGAGCTCCACCTTGGTAGGAGTAAATTGTAAATCGGGCACTTATATAATCTTTGTCAAAAACATCCAGATTGTAGTCAATTTTTAATTCCCTGCCACAAGATTTTCGCTCTAATTTAAACTCACAATTCTCATTGCAATCCATTTCTTTCACAAGTGAATTTACAAAACTCTTAATATTTGAATTAATTGAATCGCATACCTTCCGGGAATTAGTGCCGCTGTATTTTAATTCTGGATATTTCACATTAAATAGTCCGTCTTTTATTCTCTTGGAGATTTTCCTTTCATGCACAATAAGACTAAGATCATTTCTACAGGAATGAATCTCAATGACACATATAAGTATCAACAATGCAAATAACAGGTTCCCTCTTTTTCTCAAATCCCAACTATTCAATTCATATAATTAAGGTACACCTTTTATCCTAAAAACAAAAACACAGCTCAATTTCATCATCTTACGCAACATGAATAATTGTTCCTAAAAGGTATTAAAAAAAGAAAAACCGTCTCTCTTGACGGTTTTTCAATTCAAAGCAACTCTAAAGAACTAAATCAATGCTTTTATTTTTTCCAGCAAAAGCTCTTTTCTTATTGGCTTTGAAATATAATCATCACAACCTTCCTCTATTGCTTTATTTTCGTCGCCGTCCATAGCATAAGCTGTTTGTGCAATTATTGGCAGGCTAGGACTAAAGCCCTTAATTTTTTTGGTAGCAATTAGTCCATCCATTACAGGCATTCGTATATCCATCAGCACCAAACAGATATTAGGATTTTGCCTGCATATTTCAACAGCTTCTTCTCCATTCTCGGCTCTTACAACCTCATAACTATTTCGTTTTAATATGGCTTCTATTAGTTTGAAATTCGAAATTTCATCTTCGGCAACTAATATTAATGGTGAATTTGATGTTTGCATACCATTTGTATTATTAAATTCTTTCTTAGTATCGGTTTTAGAAATTACACAATTTAATCTTAAAGTAAAAACTGATCCTACATTAGGCTCCGATTCGACCTCTATTGAACCGCCTAACATATCCATTGTTTTTTTGCAAATAGCTAATCCCAGACCAGTTCCTCCAAAAGTTCTCGTGATGGAATCATCAGCTTGTCTAAACCGATCAAAAATCACATTTTTTTTATCTTCATTAATTCCAACGCCACTATCCTTTACATATATACATAATTCCTCACCTTCAACCTTATATCCAAACTCAACATATCCTTCGTTTGTGAATTTAAAGGCATTCTTTATTAAATTAGTTACAACCTGCAACAATCTCTGATAATCCGATTTAACCAATACTCTGGAAAAATTCTCATCTTTTTTAAATTGTAATCCCAAACGCTCTTTATTCTCCTGAACTCGTTTTTCCTTAGAAATTTTCTTAACATCCTCAATAAAATTGAACATGAAAAATTCTTCTTCGTTAATTTGAAAAGCTTCACTTTCTATAGAAGTAAAGCTTAAAATATCTTCTATAATGCCTAAAAGTTGATTGCCACTCTTATTTATTAAACCGACAAATTCAAGAATTTCAGTCATTGATAATGAATCATCACATAAATTGGAAAATCCGATCACAGCATTTAGCGGAGTTCTTAATTCATGAGACATATTTGCTAAAAATACAGATTTTAGCCGATCTGATTCTTCAGCTTTATTTTTTGATTCAAGCAACTCCTTCTCAAAATGTTTCGCATCCGTAATATCCTCTTTTACTGCAACAATATGAGTGATTGTACCAAATTCATCTTTTATGGCAGAAAGATTGGCTCTTTCCCAAAACAATTCTTTATTTTTTTTTACATTCAAAAATTCACCCTGCCACTCATCACCAGACAAAACACTATTCCACAAATCTTTATACGTTTTATCAGGAGTAATACCCGACTTAAGAATTCTGGGATTTCTGCCTATTACTTCTTTCAAACTGTAACCTGTAATATCACAAAACTTTGGATTAACATATTCTATGTCCCCTTTTAAATCAGTAATAACAATAGATGCAGGACTCTGCTGCATGGAGCGTTGCAGTATCCTTAATTTGCTATCCTTTGTTTTTTTTATTACTCCTGCAGCTAGCTGAACCGAAAGAAATTCAAGTAATTTTATGCTCTCCGAATTCATTTCTGAATCTTCAACAAAACCAACAACTCCAAAAACACCTAACATCCTCTCCTCAGCAATAAGAGGAATACCTAGCCAACTCTTTGGAGTTATTTCTAAAGATAGTCTATTTGAAATAATTGCATCATTTATTTGATTATCATTCAAATAAAGCATTCTTTTTTCTCGAATTACAGCACTGCTTAACGACTCTGAATAACGAATAGTTTTAAAGGCTTCATCATTTTCAGTAAAAGAGTTCAGAGACCGCCTGTTAGAGGCAATCAGTTCCAGAAATAATCTTCCTGCTCCAACAATCTGCACTAATTCTTCTCCTATTTTACTAATCATCTCTACAGAATTCATAGAAGAATTCAGAATTTCTGAGATATGATAGATGATCTGCTGGCTTTTTTGATTCCAAACCTGTTGAGTCAAATTTCGGTAAATTCCATAAACAGCAAGCTGATCGTTATCCAAAACAATAGGTTTTCCCATTACCTGTACATGAATCTGCTTTCCTGTTTTGGTTTGACGAATAGTTGTCATGTCAACCAGTTGCCCAACAGAAGCATCTTTTGTAGCACTGGCTCCTTCGTCTTTATACCTTTCAGGAACAATCAGATCATTTATCTTTTGGGATATAATCTCCTCCTGTGTATACTCAAACAAACGAAGAAATTCCTGATTTGCCTGAATTACCTTATCTTCATTATCTAAAATAACGATTGACTCCGGAGAGTTCTCAAATAAATTTTCAAAGAACGTTTTTTGAACCCGAAGTTGATTTGCTGTTTCCTGATTCTTTCTGATTTCATTCTTTAAATCATAATTCATTTCGAATTGTGAAGAAATTCCTTTTACAAAACGAATTGATTTGTAAATATTCGCTTCAATTTCTTCTCTTGATAATATTTTTAGAAGCTTCGCATCTTCTTTTTCTTCATTTGTGAGCGGAATTCCTTTTTCTATTTTTAAAGCCAAAGGATCTGTTTTTTCAATAAACTGACCATAAGCAAAATACCCTAAAACCACCTTTTTAACTTTAACAGGCACAAAAACGCCTCTGGCATGTTTCCCATAAACAAACTCAACACTCTCATCTTCTCTTACTGATTTTATTTTTTGTATATCAGCAAAAAGATTATTACTATTCCGGGTCAGTTCACTATCCAAAAGTGTAATTGCCTTACTGTTGTTACTATGAACATATCGATTCTTAAAGTCGATAAACAAACAAGGACATCCACTTAAGGACGAAAAACCATCCAAAAGAGAATCCATATTTTCAGGAATAGGAACCTCTAAAAAACAATTCAAAACACTATCAATCAATGAATTTACAGGGCAATCGAGAGAGTTAACATTCTTCAGCATAGTGAAAGTTTACATTAGTAAAATGGCAGAACACAATGCTTATACTCTGGTTTTGAAGTTTGAGTTATAAAAAACACAACTTTTTTTCACTCATTCCCGGATCATCATCTATTATTGCACAGCACTCCTAAACAATAACTAATACCTTTACAAATTATTCAATTACAGCATAAAAAAAAACACGAAAATGTTATTGCTCTAGAGAACAATATGTTGTCACAACACCTATTTAACTTGACAAAATTGGCGTATTTCTTTTTTTTTAATACATTTGAAATACATAATTTTCCTTCATGAAAAAGCTAGTTGGCTTCAATATAAAACGAAATAAAAAACTATTAGTTTCAGATATCATAAAATTCTATGAAGTCCGGGGCTATACTCTTGTTGATGCCAATGCGCAAGGAATGACTTTTCTCAGAGGAAGTATCGTTGGCAATCTTCTATCCCTTAATCCTATTAAATGGAAAACTATCGTTGAAATTGAGATTGTAAAAAAGGAACGTTTGGATTACAATATTTATGCTAATTACCAGTTTGGCTCTTTCTTATTTTTTATATCTCAGGAAGAAAATGATTTTTTCAACGAAGAAATCAATGCCTTTTCGAAGGCAATTGAACAATTTGAAGTTGACGTTGAGCAACTTGAAAATTTAGCCAATAAAACTTCAAAATCTAACTTTAAATACATCGCTACATCCTTTCCTATTGGAATAATAACTGCGCTGATTATTATTTTCGCAACTAATCTTTTAATGGAAGGTCAACTGCCAAACATTGCAGCTTCCTGTATTACCGGAGCTTCAATTTTAATTAGTTATTATTTATTGGTTAAAATAAACAGCAAAGCTTAAACACATACCAATTAAAAACGACTTACAAATCCAAAATGGATTTTGGCTTCCTGAAAATCAATCTTTGTATTACGTTGTTTTCCTACAGCATAATTTAAGGTGAAAATCCCCGATTTTGAAGCAAAATTTAACCCAAAGCCAATTCCCCAGGGATAATCATTAATTTTATCCTTTAAGTAATTATTACTGTAATATCCGCCATCCCAAAACAAGTAAAAACTTGAGTTTTGTTGAGGAATAAACCTCAATTCTGCAGTCATTACAGAATATTTCGAAGCTCTAAATGAATCTTCATTAAACCCCCTTAAGGAGTTTAAACCTCCCAGCTTAAAAAGATCATTCTGAAACAAATTCTTTGAATCTTTAAGCCCGCTCTTATTTCTAAGGCGGAAACTGACTTTTTCCTGAATTGGAATGTTATATTCCAAGATCCATTCTGTATCAATTAAGTTATCCGATAAATCGATATTATCGTATAGCTCACTTGGAATGCCGGAATTCTTTTTTGTTTTGTGTGTTCCTGTGGCAATAGAAAAATTAAGGTTCCATCCTTTTTTAGGATTAAAAGAATAATCCAAATTTTCAAAATGGTAAGCAAATCCATACAAACAAGACTTTACATCCGCATAATCAGGAAGCACTGAAGAGCCGGCCAAATGGTTCGTAGTTAGTAATGATGATGAATTTCTTTTAAAAAACAGCTTGCTGAAATTTTTACCCGACTGAGTAAACCGAAAACCCAAATCAATTGCAGTACTTAAATAAGCTGAATCTTTCTTTTGAATATCAAAACCTAAATCAATCCCCAAACCAGAAGAAAACAAATAGGGATAAACCATTCCTAACGACAAGTTCTGACTGCTTTCTGCAAATTTCTGCCAATTAAAGCGAATACTCTCTCCCGCTGAAAATATATTTTCCAAAGCCAACTTTACCTCTCCCGTTAACTCCAGTTTATTATTATCCTTATTTGTCTGAAAACCGATTATTCCATCAAACTGATTGGCCGGTTCCTTTTCAAGATATGTATACAGTCTTGCTTTTCCTCTCTCAAATTCAATCTCTGACGCTTTAATTTCCTTCACAAATCCTAAATTGCCAATTTTTTCTGAAATCAATTTACTGCTGCTTTCCTTATATGTTTTATTTGGATAAATACCCAAATATCTTTGTAAAAACTTAGGTTTTAATTTAGATGTTCCCTTTATTACAATGCTGTCCCACCGAATAAAATCATGAGGTTCAATCTCCCATTCTCCACTTACCTTTCTATTTACAATGCTGATTTCTGATAATTTTAACTGAGCAAAAGGATATCCGTTGTCGCCTAAATGATTTAAAATTTCAGTCTGCAAAATTTCCAGATCAGAGAAACTGATAAATTTTCTTCTTTTATTTACCGACCGTAAACCCAATGCCGATAAGTCCAAATTATCAATTCCACAAAAAATAATTTCCTCCCATTCATATTTCCCCCCTTGATGAATTACTGCAATAATGGTATCTCTATTGACCGAAACAGAATCGACACTGGCTTCCAAATACCCTTTTTGTCTTAGTTTCGAAATTTTATTTTCGAGTCGTTTAAATGCCATTTCCTCAACAAAAAACTTCTCATAATTACCATGCGCACTCTCTTGTACCCCACTATTATTAATGGATGTAACAACTTTCAACACAAAAGATTTCTCTTGGGAAAAGCCAAAAGAAATAAAATACGATGTGATAAATAAGCTTAGAAATAGTTTTTTCATTAAATAATTTCGATATTTCCCAAACAAAAATAATACAGAGAAGGTATAAAAGACAGTATAAATTTAACAAAACACAAATATTTACAATTTGTAGTTTCACAACATTTTTTTATATCTTTTCACGAATTTAGAAACGAATATACTTGACCTTTAATTTTATTACCTATGAAGAAAACACTTTACGCATTAGCAGTATTATTCCTTCTTGGAATAATTTCAACATCATGCGCAGTTGATAAAAGATGTCCTGCTTATACAAAAACAAATACAAGCTGTACGAGCAAAACGGTTTAAATCAAAAAAAAATCTCACGAAATGAGATTTTTTTTTGTCCTTAATTTTCCAATTGCAATCGTTACAACACCACATAAAGCACTCACCTACAGGTGTTAAGCCTTATTTAGGTGAAAAATAAATAAATTATTTTTTTTCACTTTTTCGATACAAAATATTTTTAAAATACATACTTTTGCCGTTGAGAAACAAAGGGTTTATAAATTAAAATTTATACACAATGTCAAAGATTAAAATTGGTATCAACGGATTTGGACGTATCGGACGTTTCGTATTCCGTCAGGCAGTTGCACAAGGCAATATCGAAGTTGTTGCAATTAACGACCTTATTGATGTAGATTACATGGCTTACATGTTAAAATATGATTCTACTCATGGAAAATTCAACGGTGATGTTGAAGTGAAAAATGGTATGTTAGTAGTAAACGGAACAACTGTTCGTGTATCTGCTGAGAGAAATCCTGCTGATATTAACTGGGGTGCCGTAGGTGCTGAGTATGTAGTTGAGTCAACTGGTCTTTTCTTAACAAAAGAATCAGCTCAAGGTCACATCGATGCAGGTGCTAAAAAAGTTGTGATGTCTGCTCCTTCTAAGGATGATACTCCAATGTTCGTTATGGGTGTAAACAACAAAGAATACACTAACGATATGGCTTTCGTTTCCAATGCTTCTTGTACAACTAACTGTTTAGCTCCTGTAGCTAAAGTGTTGAATGACAAATTCGGTATTATCGAAGGTTTAATGACAACTGTTCACGCTACTACTGCAACTCAAAAAACTGTTGATGGTCCTTCTGCGAAAGACTGGAGAGGTGGACGTGGAGCCGGACAAAATATTATCCCTTCATCTACTGGAGCTGCTAAAGCTGTAGGTGTAGTGATTCCTGCTTTGAATGGTAAATTAACTGGTATGTCTTTCCGTGTTCCAACACCAGATGTATCTGTAGTTGATTTAACTGTTCGTTTGGAAAAAGAAACTACTTACGCTGCTATTTGTGCTGCTATGAAAGAAGCTTCTGAAGGCGAATTAGCTGGTGTTCTTGGTTATACTGAAGATGCAGTTGTTTCTAACGACTTCATTGGTGATACAAGAACTTCTATCTTCGATGCAACAGCAGGTATTCAATTGTCTCCTACATTCGTGAAAGTTGTTTCATGGTATGACAATGAAATGGGATATTCTACTAAAGTATGTGAATTAATTCAATACATGGATTCTGTAAAGTAATCCGTATATCGATATACAATTTAAAGCTCTCCTTTTTGGGGAGCTTTTTTTATGCTGTAATATGATATAAAACACATTTTTTTTAGGAACAACCTAATCATAAAAACCATATGTTTGCTTAGTCAATAGAGAATTAATTCCCTATTTTTTATATCATTTTTACACTTAAACTACAATTTCCAAAGACAAGATGTTAGAGAAATATCTAAAACACGAACAAGCAAGGAATGCGAAAGGAATTCCTGCTTTACCTTTAAACTCAGAACAGACAGTTGAATTGTGCAAACTGTTGGAAACTCCTCCAAAAGGAGACGAAGAGCTTCTATTACATTTATTTACTGAAAGAATTGCTCCTGGAGTTGATGATTCAACAAAAGTAAAAGCAGAGTTTCTTGGACAACTTTTAAAAGGCAAATTGAGTTCCCCAATCATCACAAAAACGGAAGCAATTCAAATTTTAGGAACTATGATGGGGGGTTACAATGTAACCGTATTGGTTGAGGCATTAAAAGATGAATCGTTAGCTGAGGAAGCTGCCGAAGCTCTAAAAGGCATAATTCTGGTATATGATTCGTTTCAAACAATAGCCGATCTTGCAAAAAACAATACAGCGGCTAAAAGTGTGCTTGAATCCTGGGCAAACGCAGAGTGGTTTACTAAGCACGCAGAACTGCCTGAAGAAATTAAATTGAAAGTTTACAAGGTAGAAGGTGAAATCAATACTGATGATTTTTCTCCTGCATCTCAAGCATTTACCCGTCCTGATATTCCTTTGCACGCTTTAGCTATGGGAGCCGGCCGTTTCGAAGATGGAATTGAAATTATTGCCGGCTGGAGAAAAGAAGGTCATAAGGTTGCTTTTGTAGGTGATGTTGTAGGTACGGGTTCTTCTCGTAAATCTGCGGCAAACTCATTACTATGGCATATTGGAGAAGACATTCCTGCTGTACCAAACAAACGTACTGCCGGGGTGGTAATTGGTGGTGCCATTGCTCCAATTTTCTACAATACAACTCAGGATTCCGGAGGATTACCTATTATCACTGATGTTTCAGTTCTTAACACCGGTGACGAAATCATTATCAATAATAAAAAAGGTGAAATTGCCCGCAATGGAGAAGTTGTTAGCACATACTCCTTAGCCCCTGATACTTTAGCTGATGAGTACCGTGCCGGTGGCCGTATTCCTTTGATCATTGGTAAAGCATTAACTGAGAAATCGCGTGAGTTATTAGGAATGCCTGCCACAAATATTTTTGCAGTTGCCAATAACCCAGAGCCAAAGATTGATCAGGGGTATACAATGGCTCAAAAAATAGTTGGAAAAGCATGTGGCGTTGAGGGAGTATTGCCCGGAGCTTCCTGTGCACCAAAAATGACAACCGTTGGTTCTCAGGATACAACCGGTCCCATGACCAGAGATGAGATTAAAGAATTAGCCTGTTTGAGTTTTGAAGCACCAATGTTTATGCAGTCTTTCTGCCATACAGCAGCTTATCCTAAAGCAACAGACGTTACAATGCACAAAAGCTTACCTAAATTCATTTCTGAGCGTAAAGGTGTGCCTTTAAAGCAAGGTGATGGTGTTATTCACTCGTGGTTAAACCGTCTTTTGATTCCTGATACTGTTGGTACCGGTGGTGATTCTCACACACGTTTTCCATTGGGTATTTCTTTTCCTGCCGGTTCTGGTTTGGTTGCTTTTGCAGGAGCTTTAGGTTTTATGCCATTGGATATGCCTGAATCTGTTTTGATCAAATTTAAAGGAAAGTTAAATCCAGGTATCACTTTGCGTGATGTGGTAAATGCAATTCCTTATTTTGCAATTCAAAACGGACAATTAACTGTTCCTAAAAAGAACAAAATCAATATATTCAATGGTAAGATCATCGAGATGGAAGGTCTTGAAGACATTACAGTTGAACAGGCCTTCGAATTGACTGATGCGACTGCTGAGCGTTCTGCAGCAGCTGGATGTATCAAGTTATCCGAAGCTCGTGTTATTGAGTACGTGAAGTCTAACGTTGCCTTGATGGAATCAATGATCAAGATGGGTTACGAAGACGCAGCAACTATTCAGAACCGTATTGATGCTTGTAACGAGTGGTTGGCGAATCCTGTATTGCTGTCAAGAGACGAAAATGCTGAATATGCTGCGACTATAGAAATTGATCTTTCTGAAATTCATGAACCGATTCTTTGTTGTCCAAATGATCCTGATGATGTAAAATTACTTTCTGATGTACAGAACACTGAAATTCAGGATGTATTCATTGGTTCTTGCATGACAAACATTGGTCACTTCCGCGCTTGTGAAAGAGTTTGGAAAGGACATACTCCAAGCAATAAGGTGAGAACATATATTGCTCCTCCTACCCGTATGGATCAGGCTGTATTGAAAGAAGAAGCAACTTTTGCAACCTTCTCTCAATTAGGTGTTCGTATTGAAACTCCAGGATGTTCATTATGTATGGGAAACCAACTTCGTGTTCCTGATCATGCAAATGTTTATTCAACATCGACCCGTAACTTCAACAATCGTATGGGAACAGGTGCGCAGGTTTATTTGGGCTCTGCCGAACTTGGTGCTGTAGTTTCTATTTTGGGTAAATTACCAACTCCTGCTGAGTACATGGAAATTTACACCGAAAAGATTCAAGCGGACGAAAAGGAAATTTACAAATACATGCAGTTCGACGAAATGGATATGGAGGATGCTCTTTATCAAAGAAGAGATTTGTAAGCGTATAAAATAAATTACTAAGCCGATGTGAAAACATCGGCTTTTTTTTGCACCATTGTTTTTATAAATTAGACAAAATATCAAATATCATGTGGCAAAACATCATTAATTGGCTCGAAAATCATCTGGCAACCTGTACTTTCCAGAAACACTTTGGAATTGCTTGTCCTGGTTGTGGTTTGCAAACTTCTCTGCTTGCCCTACTCAAAGGTGATATTTGGGAAGCCATACTCCTGTATCCCGCGCTTATTCCAATTCTAAGCATGCTCACACTTTTAATACTGCACTTAAAATTCAAATTTTCATGGGGTGCAATAATTTTGAAATATCTCTTTTTTCTAAGCGTGTTTTTAGTACTAGCTTCTTATGCGATTAAAATAAGTTCAGCGTTTTAAAATCAATCTAAAAAATTTAAATCAAACAACAAACAAGATACTTTGATAACAATTTTTATCTTTGCGAAACAGTAAAGAAATCAAATTCTCCAGATATAACTTTTAAAGTAAAGTTAATTGGAGATTTTTTTGAATTATACCATGAACAAAACGGAAAGAATAAGGGCATTTGTTGAGTTAGGTAATTTTCTATCTCAGTTTTCATCAAAAGATGCAAAACGTGCTGAACACAAACTAAATTCAGCATATTATGACGAATTTGAAGCCTTGATTAACAGAGTCTCAAATGAGAATTTATGGTTCACCCCACTCCATGTTCATGCATCCATAAATGGTATTTGCACTTTTTTAAAAGAGAAAGAACTGAATGAATGGTTAAACCGATACTCTGTTTCTGATAAAAATACGCAAATAAAAGTTGCGGTAATTATGGCAGGAAACATCCCAATGGTTGGCTTTCACGACATGCTGTCCGTATTAATATCCGGTCATTCTTTTATTGGGAAATTATCTTCAAAAGACAACCAATTACTCAATTTTGTTTCAAAACTATTAGTTGAAATCAATTCTGAATTCGAAGAACTAATCTCATTTCAATCTGAAAGATTAAGCGGCGAAAATAAATTTGATGCAATTATAGCTACCGGGAGCAACAATTCAGCCAGATATTTCGAAGCCTATTTCAAAAAATATGATCATATCATTCGTCGAAACAGAAATTCGGTTGCAGTGATATCAGGTAACGAAACCGAAGAAGAATTGGAAGCACTTGGAAGAGATGTATTCTTATATTTTGGATTAGGATGCCGAAATGTATCAAAAATATATATCCCTGTCGGATATAATTTGGTTCACCTTCTTGACTGCTGGAAAAATTATTCGTTTGTAAATGATCACAATAAATATGCAAACAACTACGATTATCAGCGTTCAATGTTCTTAATGAATAGAATAGAACACCTTGATACCGGTTTCGTTCTTCTAAATGAAAATACTGCAATTACCTCTCCAATAGGAGTTGTAAACTATGAATATTATTCCGAAATTAATGATCTGAAAATCAATTTAAACACAAATTCAGAACTTATCCAATGCATTGTAGGAAATGAAATCCCTGATGCAATGCCATTTGGGAAAGCGCAGGAGCCAGAACTATTTGATTATGCCGATAATGTGGATACAATGGAGTTTCTATCACAATTAAAATCAAAATAAAAACATGATATATAAATTTAAAATAACCTCTCAAGAAGTCAAAAATTTTGTTCTTGAAATCGAAATTGATCATGAACAAACTTATTTAGAGTTCCACAATGCCATTCAGGAAACGATTGGATATGATAATTCTCAAATGGCTTCTTTTTATCAGGTTGGAGCCGATGATGAAAGAGGATTGGAAATAGCTCTTTTCGAAATGAATACCGAAGACGATGACAATTTTAATGTTGTTGCAATGGATGTTGCCATGATACGTGAATTTGTTTCCTCGGAAAGACCTGAGTTAATTTATGTTTTTGATTTCTTTTCTGATCGTTTTTTCAATGTTCAGTTAATTAAAAAGGGAATATCAAATGCCAAAACAAAATATCCTAAATGCACTCTATCTGAAGGCGATGCTCCCGAACAAATTAAAATGGATGCAGAAGGTTTTGAAGGTCTTGGATTCGGCGAATTTGAATCTCAATCTGAAAAAACAAAAACTGCCGATGATTATCTGGCCGATTTCGATGACGAATTTAACGAAGGTCCTGAATTTGAAAGTCTGGATGACTACGAAGATATTCTTTAGTAGTTAGTAGTTAGTAGTTAGTAGTTAGTAGTTAGTAGTTAGTAGTTAGTAGTTAGTAGTTAGTAGTTAGTAGTTAGTAGTTAGTAGTTAGTGCAAAATTAAATTTTGCATTCAACATATGCAAAAACCGCAATTCATAACTCGTAATTCATAATTATCTTTTGATGTCTAAAACCCTGATTGTTTTATTGGGTCCTACAGGTGTTGGAAAAACCGATTTAAGCATTAAAATCGCACAACATTTCAATACAGAAATCTCTTCTTCGGATAGCCGTCAGGTTTATCGCGAAATGAGCATTGGAACTGCAGTACCTGAAAAGGAGCAATTAGAAGCAGTAAAACATCATTTCATTCATACTCATTCCATTCACGACTATTTTAGTTCCTGGGAGTGTGAACAAAAAACTCTTGAACTTCTTGCTACTCTTTTTAAAGATAAAAATGAAGTGCTTTTAGTTGGTGGCAGTATGATGTATATCGATGCTATCTGCAATGGAATTGATGAGATACCAACTATTGATCCGGATTTGCGCAATGAAGTTGTTGAGCGTGCCCAAAAAGAGGGAATTGAATCATTGCGCATGCAGTTAAAACAACTCGATCCGGTATTTTACAATCAAGTTGATTTAAAAAATGCAAAAAGAGTGATTCATGCGGTTGAGGTTTGTTTAATGACTGGTAAACCTTATTCCGAATTGAGAACAAACACAAAAAAAAAGAGAGATTTCAATATTGTTAAAGTCGGTTTAAACAGAGACAGAGCAGAATTGTATGCAAGAATCAACTTACGGGTTGATTTAATGATGAGAGAAGGTTTGCTTGAAGAAGCACAAACCTTATTTGAATTCCGTCATTACAACTCCCTAAACACAGTTGGATACAAAGAATTATTTGAATATTTAGAAGGAAATATTTCTCTTGATGAAGCCATTGAGTTGATCAAAAGAAATTCCAGAAGATATGCCAAACGTCAGCTTTCCTGGTTCAACAGAGACAAAGAAATTGAATGGTTTCATCCCGATCAGGAAGAAGAGATTATGCAATATTTAAAAAGGCAGCTTTAGTAGGAGTCAATACTAAACGACACGAATCATTCAGGTCTTATATCCTTAGTAATTCATCATATACCCTACTCCTCTTATGTTCCTGATTTTAAGAGAAGAATTATCTTTAAATAAATCTCTTAATTTCGATAAAATATTGTTTAGACTGGCACTGTTGTGTGTTTCCAAAGAATGGTTCCATAGCTTTTCAGCCAACTGCTCTTTAGTTACTGTTTCATTGGGATGCTCCATTAGCACTGCCAAAGTACTCTTCTCAAACGGACTCAGTTTCTTAATTAACTGCTTCTTATAAAAAAATTTATTTGTTGATAAATTCAGCTGATAACCAGCCAATTCTATTATTTTCGGCAAGCTTGTTTTTAAAGCAAAACGTTGAATGTAAGATACTAGTACTGGAATAGATAAAGGTTTTGGGATATAAGCATTTCCCCCAATGTTTATTCCTTTGGTTATAAAATCATCTTCGGTATGAGAGGAAACAAACAACAGAGGAATTTGCGGGTATTTTGCGATAATATCCTGAGCTTTATCCATTCCGTTCTCTTTACCTATTTCCACATCCATAATAATAATATCCGGCATCAGAGTCTGTACAATCGTATCTATTCCCAGCAATGTATTTTGGAAATGCACTTTATAATTGTAATCGGTCTCTAGTATGGTCGTAACAAAACTTCCTAAATTGAGATCATCATCCACAAACAGTACTTTCAATTGTTCCATTTTCACTTCTTTAATAACTTAAACAATGACTTTTTCAGGAAGAACAATACAAAATGTACTGCCTTCCCCAAGCTTACTTTCCAATCTGATGCGCCCTTTGTGGGCTTTTACTATCTGTTGGGTAAAAGCCAAACCAATGCCATGCCCCTTACTGTTGTTATCTGCACGGTAAAATTCCTGAAAAATTTTCCTTTGCTCTTTTTGAGGAATCCCTTTCCCCGAATCTGTAACACAAATGTGTAACTGTTTTTGTTCCCGAATCGCTTTAATTTCCAGTTTTGCACATGCATCCGAATATTTAAACGCGTTATCCAACAAATTGCGTAAGGCTGCTTCGAAATAAAGTGGATCCACATAAATATCTAAATTTTCAGGAATCGACAGCTTGCATTCAGCTTGTTTATCTTGATAGACAAGCTCCAATTCCGAGAGTAAATCCCTGCACTTTTGCGCCAGATTGAAGGGCACACACTCCAATACGATCTTCTTTTTCTTCGCTCGGAATAATGTCAGTAAGATCTCCATTTTATGAGTCAATTTGGAGACATTGCTACTTGCATTCCTGAGCTGTTGCTGCATGGCGGGCAATTGTTCTTTGCTGGCCAGATAATCCAATAAAGTATAGACATAGGATAAAGGGCTTTTTAAATCGTGTACCATACCACTCACAGTTCGTTCGCGCCACTGCAGCTGTGCCATTTGTTGCTGCAATTTCCACAGCAACCACAGCAGAAAAATGGCGACTAAAACAACAGCGAGTGCCGATATGCCAATGGAATATACCATTCCCCGTAAAAAAGGAAAGGTTTTCAACTGAAAATCAGCAATAAAAACATAGCTCCCTTTTGTGCCTAAGGGAATACGAACATGTAATGTTGAGGGGGAGTTTCCCCATTTCTTACCCATTTCTTTTCCCATATGCAAACTATCCATGGCCAGATCATTTTTCAGAAGCTGCATGCGGTAAGCTTGTATTTTTTCGAATTCGGGAAAATTGTTTTGCAACAATGAGTCAACAACATACAGATGAAATTTTCCTTTCCCTAAACTAATATCTGTAAATGAAGCTTCTATCAATTTTCCCAGTGCGAAATCAGGAATGTAATTTTTTGTGTTAATTTCAGATTTTCCTAATGCAGGTGAAGTGTCCTTATTTGTTTGTTCATTTGTTGTTTCTTTCATTGAAATGGTAGCCACACTAGGTTTGTCTGGATTAGGTGTACTATAGCCTTGCAGAGCATGAAAATTAATCATTCCTTGTAAGGAGTTTTCAACCTCCAAGGTAAAAGCTTGTTTCTCCTGCTCCAACTGCTGCCATAACCACAATCCCTGCGAACCAATAAGTATTGCAAGTACCAGTACGGACATTACACCGAGTCTTTTGAAAAATTTGTTTTTCATAACATAAAGATATCTTTCTTTTCATAAAAGAGTAAAGTTTTCTTTATTAGAACAATTCTAAATTGTGCTTTTTTGTCAAAAATACAAAAGCTTTTCTAATCAAATCGTAGCCAAAGTTTCATTGAATGATTAGGAAGATAGTTAGTTCTGCCAGATCCAACTAAATATTGAACTTGCTTTTCCCCACGCCCTATTTACGCTCTGTCTGTTTTCATGTATCTAAATTGTTTTTTTATTGTCACATAGCCTGTCCCGAACTTGTTTCGGGAGAACTTACCATTATCATCATTTCCCTGTGTGTTGAACGCTTTCTACATGGACGTTTCATTTAATGATCATTATCTCACTTTTTTTGATTAGAAAACCACCTGTTGTTTGATTAGTTTTCTAATTACAAGCAGTTAGAAAGTTAATCGTTTTTTTAGATTTTATGTTCCAATTTTAAAAGAGTTTTAAATGAATACTTCACTTAAAAAAGTAAAAATCATGAAAACGAAAAAAGACAGCAAAGCAATGGAGGTATTAAACCGAAACGATTTACTATCCTTACTCCAAAAAAATATTTATACATCATTAGATGAATTGGTAATTAAGATTACAGAGGTAATTAATATGAATGATATAAATAGTTTGAAAGGAAAAGTTGTAAATGCATTAGAAGGATTATATAATGAAGGTTTAGTGTATTATGATGATGATTTTAGGCAGATTGTCTCAATCGTCAATCTAGATGAAGAGGATTTAATTGCGTATATGAATTAATATATTTTAAATGAGTAAGGAAAGTCTAAGAATCATTCTGATAATTCTTGTTTTGATTGTTTCAACAATTACGACATTTCCCAATAATTGCAAGTTCTTTATGTTTAAACCTAAAATCAGGAGCAGTATTATTCTATTGATTGTTTTATTTCAACTTTCTTCTTGCTCAATATTAAAAAATACAAAGACAAATTATTTTGAAAAAGTAAATGGGATTGCAGTAGAAATGGTTTTTGTTGAAGGAGGTTTCTTTTCAATGGGATGTTCACACGGGCAAACCAATTGCAACAAGGATGAACTTCCTGTTCATCAGGTAAGATTAAATAATTTTCATATAGGAAAATACGAAGTGACTTTTGAACAATACGATAGTTTTTGTAATGATACTGGGTATAAGAAGCCTGATGATAATGGTTGGGGACGCGATAACAGACCTGTTATTAATGTGAATTTAGAAGATGCTTTAGCATTTTGTGAATGGTTGAGTAAGAAATCAGGAAAGAACTATCGATTGCCAACCGAGGCGGAATGGGAGTATGCTGCAAAGGGTGGTAATAAAAGTGAAGATTACTTATTTTCAGGATCTAATAAACCTAATAAAGTTGCTTGGTTTTCTAAAGACTCCTGTGATGAACGAGATTTTCCCAAAATATTATCTAAAACTCATCCTGTTGGAGGCAAACATTCTAATGAGTTAAATATACATGATATGAGTGGGAACGTATGGGAATGGTGTAGTGATGGTTACGATAGGTTGTTTTATGGTGAAAGTCCAATCGATAATCCTAAGAAAACGATATCCATACTTTGTGTTGCTCGTGGAGGAAGTTGGTATACTAACGAGATATTTTCCTTAATAAGTAACCGAGACTCTGAGCATATAAATAAGAAAGATAACGATTTGGGATTCCGTATTGTGTTCTCACTATAAAACATTGAATTAAATAATTTTACAAATATGAAATTTTTTATTGCGATTGCTCTGTTATTACTTTCTAACACCCTACTATTTGGGCAAATCAAGTTGAATTCAAAAGTTATTTCAGAAGATAGTAGTCCATTATTTGGAGCAAGTGTTGTTATTATGAATACCGCAGATTCTACAATAATAAGAGGAACTATTACGGATGAAAAAGGGGAGTTTATTTTCAACGACATTAAAAAAACGGATTTTCTGATTTATGTGTCGTATATAGGCTACAAAACAAAGATGATAGCATCAGCTTTATGGTTGAAAAGCATGAAGCCTATTGTGTTAATTGAGTCTGATAACAAACTGAAAGAGGTTACGGTTACAAAGGCTCGCAATGTTGTTAGAATAGAAGAGAATAAAATTGTTTTTAATACTCAGGGGCTTTCTGAAACAAGAGCAGCATCGAATGCCTTTGATTTGCTAGATTATGTGCCAGGACTATTGGTTCAAAACGATCAGGTTTCGGTTGTCGGCTCTAGTAGAGTAACACTGGTTATTAATAACAACATAACCAATATGTCGATGGATCAAATACTTAATTTTTTAAGATCAGCACAGGCTAGCGACGTAAAAAATATTGAATACTATTTTGTAGCACCCAAAAGATTCAATGTGCATGGCGCATTAATTAATGTAGAGTTAAAGCATGGCATTGAAAAAGGAAAATACAGTGGCAACCTTAGTGGTAACTATTTACGAGGACGAAAAGATTCTTATAATGGGAATTTGAACTTCTCTTTAAGCAATGGGAAATTCGACTTGCAGGGCATTGTAAATACAGATCATAAAGAAGATCTGGATAAACTAGACATATCAACCTTTCTTACCGAAGACAATACGAGTTTATTCCAAAATTCGGATATAAATCATGATAAAAACAAGCAGATTTATAGCCTAAACCCTCGTTTCAATATCAGCGAAAATTCATATATCGATTTGCAATACAGCTTTATTCCCAGCAAAAATAAAGTGAATACTTATAGCGAAGTTAGTTTAAATACCGAGTTGGATACTGTTAAAACAACAAGCAAAAACACAAATAGTGGTGAGTCTGATTATCACAATATCGCTTTGAATTATAAGGTCTCCAATGCTAATTTTGGAATAACGTATTCCAATTATCAAGACCCCACCAATCAGCGTATTTACACTTTAAATAATCAAGCGGAATTCGATTTGGATTACACAACTTACTCCAATCAAGATATTACGGATTTTAATGCTTTTGCCAATAACACAACCCGTATTATAGAGGGAAAATCGAGTTTGGAATATGGTATATCTTATAAAAAAATTGATAATAAATCATCATACGAAAAGGAATTAGAGCAATCTCGTTTTCGCTTATCCGAAGATAGATCCAATGCTTACCTATCCTTAAATCATCAATTTAGTTCGAAATTATCATCTGTTTTTTCTTTGGAATTTGAATACGATAAATTGAATTTTACGGACGAAAAAAAGCAAGAAAAATTTGATGTAGTGAACGATTATTTTGTATTCCCTACCATTGATTTAACCTACATGGCTTCTAAAAATCATATTATAAAATCGAGTTTCACCTCTTTTTCAGATTACCCTGGTTTTTGGAATTTAACACCCAATTCCTGGAGTTTAACACCCTATTCCACAGTAAATGGAAACCCCTATTTAAAGCCACAACGTAACTATAATTCAAAACTGATTTACATTTTTAAAGGCAAATACATATTGGCCTTAACTGCCGATTTATCGCGAAACTGGATTTGTCAGGTTCCATTTAATGGCGACGATGGTTATTCTATAAATTACCAAACGATTAATATCGATAAAAGCGATAGAATTAGCTTGGCAATGGTTCTTCCATTTTCCGTATGCAAACCTATAAGATCTAAATTAACCTCTGTTTTGGGAAGAAATAAGCAAACAGATAATTCGCACGATAATTATAGCATCAATAAAACGAATGTGAATTATTATTTGAGTTTGAATAATAGTATCACTCTCAATAAATCGAAACAAATATTTGCTGACTTAAATGCTTATTACGCCAGTGGCCGTCCACAAGGTTTTTACGATTTAGAAGAATCGTTTAAGGTTGACGCATCGTTACGTATGAAATTGTTTAGCAATGCTTCTCTGTTGGTTTCATGTAAGGATATATTTAATAGTAAAACACCCGATGCTAAAACCCAATCTATAGGTCAGCAGAACGATTTTAAATTCGATTTTGACACTAGAAGAATTAGTTTGGGCTTAGTCTATAATTTTGGTGAGAAATTAAAAATGAGAAAAGAAACATCAGATATAAAACCATCAGATAGATTTCAGCGGAATTAGATTTCATTTTTTGATAAAAAATCCAAAGTGTCAATCTTGTCTAATTCAATCATTTAATAGGAGGCCTCAAGAAAAAATCAGCAAGCGAAAGTGAATTGAATCGACTATAAATTCAAATCTCCCATCAGAAATGAACAAAATGCATTTAGGAACAACGAAGAAGCTCTTAGGAACGACCATTCTGCGCGGAATGATGACTCCTAAAGCCTATCTGGTCACCCCTAAAAGGGAATGATAAGTCCTAAACGGAATGGTCACTCCTAAAACTGGAATGATTACTCCTAAGTACAGAATGGCCTTTCCACACCCAATATGATGATACCACAGTAATTTTCTATTTAACCTTTAAAAAATCATAAAATGAACAATTTAAACGAAAGCCTTGCCCAATTTCTGGTAAGTACCAAACTACTAATCAACAACAGCATTAACAGTTCTATTATTAAATCTACTGTCGCATTGTTCGGTTACGATGAACCAAAACTTACCGAAGCACAAACCTTACTAAATACTGTTGAGGATCTGAACAACACTCAACAGAAAGAGTATGGCGATCAGTACCAGGCTCAAAATGATTTTCAGACTAATCGAAAAAAAGCCCATGACGCTTATATGGATTTGCTAACAATTGCCAAAATTGCATTAAAAAATGATGTGAGTGCTCAACAAAGCCTGGGTCTGAATCATCCTCGTAAAAAAAGCTTTAGCGGTTGGCTGACACAAGCTTTACAATTTTGCAACAATTTAATTGCAAGCCCAAACTACACTGCCACCATGGAAGTTTACGGACAAGGAGTGGAGAAAATACAAGCCGTAAAACAAGCAATTACTGACACTCAAAATTCTGCCGAAATACACAAAAGCGAAACAGGAGAAGCTCAACAGGCAACACAGTTGCGCGACGCTAAATTAGACGAACTTGCTATTTGGGTAATCGACTACAAGAAAATTGCTAGAATTGCATTAAAAGAGCAGCCTCAACTATTGGAAAAATTAGGATTACTGGAAAGGTCGTAACTAAAAATATACCGGTTACCGAAAAGGTTATAGAGTAGGTGTTATTTAATAATTAACAGAAATGAAGAAAATTAATTTCTTAGAAGATCCAAAGGTTGATCAACATCAAGACAAAAGAATGTTTCCTCAGATGTTTAACCTAAGCGACACTGAACTTTCAAATTTAAAAGGAGGAATACTTGATAAAGATGTTCCTGATTGTGATGCCGTATGTTTACCATCAGAACATGGTGGAGGAACTTGCAGTTGCCTAAGTAATTTATGCTAAAATTTTATTACTCAAATTGAAGATCGATTTCTATCGATCTTCTTTCCATCTTAACTTATAAAAATGAATTGGTCTAAATATAATTTTCTTTTTAAGTCCCGACAATACGGATATTTAATTTATAATACGCTTACAAATAGCTTTGCCGAAATTGATGAATCAACATTCAATAAATTTGAAAAACTTAAAAATGACACAAAAACGATCAATAACGATTTTTCCCAAGAGGAAATAGAAAAGTTGCAACAGGCTAAAATAATTGTAAATAATGATTACGATGAATATTTAAAAATCAAACTTAGCAGGCATATTAAAAGGTTCGACAAAAGCTTAATGACACTAACAATAGCTCCAACTTTACATTGTAATTTTGCATGCAGTTATTGTTTTGAGGATGCTCGCCCCAAAGTTTATATGACCGACCAAATCGAAAATGACATTATATCTTTTATTAAAAGGCATACTGAAGTAAAAAGACTCTCAATTACATGGTTTGGAGGGGAACCTTTATTAAGTTTCGATAGAATTGAATCATTAACAAAAAAAATAAAATTACTGGAAATAAATTACTACTCGTCAATAATAACAAATGGCTATTTATTAACTCAAAAAGTTGTTGATAAATTACATGAGTTAAAGATAAGACATGTACATGTAACTATAGATGGCCCTGAAAATATTCATAATAAAAGAAGACCTCATATAAAAGAAACAGATTCTTTTGATGTTATATATACAAATATACTCCGACTTAAACCATTAATAAAAGCTCAAAAGGTTGCATTAACTGTCAGGGTAAATGTGGATCATACCAACGAAGTTCATTATCATGAAATTTACAAAAAAATCAGAACTGACTTTACCGGTCTCGAAGTATCTATATACGCTGGTATTGTAAAGAAATCGTATGGATCCTGTTCTTCTGTTGATGATATACTTATGGATAATCAAGAACAAGCCAACTTCAATATTGAGCAATTCTCTAAATACGGAATCAAAAACTCTAATTTCTTTCCCATAAAGGTTAGCGGTGAATGTATGGCTCGTCAGCTTTATGGATATTTGATTGATGCAAGAGGAGATATTTACAAATGTTGGACGGATGTTGGTAATAAAAAGGAAGTTGTTGGAAATATTTCAAATAACAACGCCATAAACCCAACAAAACTAACCAGGTATTTAACTGGTGCTGATGTGTTTGACAAACCAGAATGCCAGGAATGTTTTTTCCTTCCTGTTTGTGGTGGAGGTTGTCCACACCTCGCCCTAAAGAAAAAATTTGATGGAAACCCTATTAACTTATGTCTTGTCGCAAAAAATAATTTAAAAGAATTTTTGGAAATTTATTATGAAATCATAACAAAAAAAACAAAGGCGATTTAAAAACATTTTATTGTGATACCCCTTAAGTGCACCTGCTTAAATGGTAATTGTTTAAGCAGGCACTATTCCTAATTAACCAAGCAACCTTCCATGAAAAACTTTATTCTTCTTTCATTTGTATTTCTGATTACCTACAATGTATGTAGTCAGAAATACACTCCATACTACTTTTCAAATGTCGAGATCATAAATGACCTTCAATTTTTAAAAGAAAAATGTACAAGTATTCATCCTAAATTCTTAGACGAAAACTTCTCAAAATCGTGGAACAATACATGTGACAGCATTCTAAACACTCTGCCAGACAGCATATCCATTACTGATAGTTTTGTGTTAATGGCAAAACTTTTGTCGGGAATTGAAGACACACATACAGGATTTAATTTCCCTATTGAAGAGAGGCAAAAATATATGTTTAACGGAGGCCTTTGTATGCCATTTACGATTCTGGTTAAAAACAATAAATTATTTTTCAATCAGTATTTTAGTAAAGACCCAAACATACAGCTAAGCGATGTTGAGATAGTATCGATAAACGCAATTGATTCTCAAAAAATACTCTCCGATTTACGAAGTATAGTGGGTGTTAAGAATAGGGAATGTGGAGATCACGCAGTAGAAAGGTTCTTTAATATGGGTTTTTGGATACTTTATGGTGAATCAGAAAAATATCTTATACAAACAGTTTCTTCCGACTCAATTCTTACTGCAAAAGCGCTTACCAACGAACAATATTTCTCGCTTAAAAACCAGTATCCTAATCCACAACAAAATCAATACAAATTGGCGTTTTCCGCGAATAGAAAAGTGGCATATCTATCCATAAAATCCTTTTTGGGAGATGATAATTTCTATACTTTCCTTTCCAACTCTTTTGACTCTATAAAACAAAAAGAATGTTGTACACTAATTCTAGATGTAAAGAATAATCCAGGAGGAAGAAGTTGTGCCGTTGATAGCCTGCTAAATTATCTAACCAATAAACCATACGGTCAATATGCATCTATTGGTATTCGTGTAAGTGATGAAATAAAAACTTTATACAAGACTAAAAATCAGCATTTGTATTCTATTATAAATCAGTTAAATGAAGATGTAATTTACAGCTTTAATGATAGTGCTTTACTACATATTCCTAATCCTAAAAAATCATTATTCGAGGGGGATGTATTCGTTACGATAAATGAGAGAACAAATAGTGCCGCAGCAACATTTGCAGGTGTCGTAAAAGAAAAGAAACTTGGCAAAATAGTTGGTCATAAACCGACAGGCGAACACCTAAAATACTATGGCGATTATCTTTCTTTTAAGCTTCCTCATACAAAATTCGAGTTTTTTGTATCCCCCAAGGAGTTTATCCAATATGGTGGAACAAACTTTAATGCCGGAGTGGAGCCTGATAGGTATCACTTATCAAAAAAATATCATTCTTTAAACTTCTCATACCCCTCCAAATAACAAGTCAGTATTTTCAACAGAATACCTTCAGTAATAGCACCTCATTAAAAAAAAGCATGTAACTTTTGAAAAGTTGGTTCGTCACATACAAATAACATAAATAAAAATTACATGTGTATAAACTCTACGATTATTAGAACTTGTTGCATCCTTATATTTATTTTAACCAGCCACTTTTCGTATGCAAACAACCTGAAAGGATCTGTAAAAGACAATACAAATAAGCCCATCGAGTACTTTACGGTAGCCATTCTTTCGCAACAGGATTCCAGTATCATTACCGGAGGAGCTTTTATGGATGGTTATTTTGAATTTCCAGATCTTAAAGTAAATAAATGTCTTTTGCAAATTTCCTGTGTGGGTTATCAAACAATTACCAAACCTATTGACTTCACACAAAGTACTTTCATCGACTTAGACACTATTCACATGCAGAATCTGGAACTAAGTGAAGTTAAAGTCTTTGCAAAACGTCCCACTTTCAAACAGGTGGAAGGTCGATTGTTTATTAATGTAAAGGGAAGCTCGCTTAGTCAAGCTGGAAGCCTTTTTGATGCTTTAAAAAGAAGTCCGGGTATCATTGTAGATAACGACAATAAAATTTCAGTACTAGGGAAAGGCGCTCCTATTGTTTTTATCAACAACAGAGAAGTTAAAAACAAAGCAGAAATTGAAAGCTTTCAATCCGATGATATAGCAAGCATAGAGATTGATCGGAATCCTTCGGCAGCCTACAGTGCATCGGGAAAAGCTGTTGTGCGGATCAAAACAAAGAAAATAAGCAAAGATCAAATTAACCTCCAAGTCTATAATCGAAATTATTTTGCTAGAAAATTCAGTACCCAAAACGGAATACAACTCAACAGTAAAATCAACAAAACGACAGGGTCAATTAATTATTCACACCAAAACTTCAAGTCAAAAAACTACGAAGATGCATATGAAATAAATACTCAAGAGTATTACACCATATCAAACAATAACTCAACTATTCGAATTCCAAAAACAAGAAAACACAATCTATTTGTATCCCTCAACCAAGAAATTAATAAAAAGAATAATCTTGGCTTTCAATATTCTTACATTTCGGATGACAGGGATCAGAAATATAATGCAGATCAACTCATCAGTAAAACCAATAAAAAAGAAACCATACGTAAAATTCTTAAAAATACTAATGGAAAGAATGATTTACAAACCTACAATTTGAACTATGAATACCGAATCGACAGTCTTCGATCCTTATCGGCAATTGCAGACTATACGAGGTCAAAAAGTAAATCAGACGAAGACATCAACGAACAAAACATTACCAAAGTTTCCTTTTTAAACACCCTACTCTACAACCAAAACAATTACGATATTTACAGCGGTAAAATTGATTACAAAACACCGGTTTTAAAAACAATTAGCTTACAAACTGGAATAAAGCTATCGAAAGTGAAAAACAATGGAAAATCCATTTCAACAGATCAGGATTCCAATTTAGAAAATTACAATACTGAAGATAAAATTGATGACCGAATCACTGCAGCTTATTTTACTTTAAGCCATAAAATTAATCAGATAAATATTCATGGAGGTCTTCGTTACGAATACACCGATACCGAGATCCGTTCCAGTGGAGCAACAATTTTAGATTCCACGTATATTGGTTGGTTTCCTTCCTTTTTAATCAATAAAAAATTATCCGATTACTTAGATCTTACTTTTAGCTATTCCAAAAAGATTGATCGCCCAAGTTTTAATGAATTAAGTACTGATGTCTCCTATTTCGATTCTCTTTCCTATGGCGTAGGAAATCCGGCTATAAAACCAAGCATTAACCACAATATTGATGTTACCTTAGGTTTGATTCACGGACTTTCAGTAAATATGGGATACCGTTATGAGAAAAATGCTCGGATTATGGGTGCTATTAATGATAATACAAATCCAGACATCGTAAAATATACACCTGTAAACATTAATAAAGCAGAGTATCTTTCTGCCAATATAGATTACAACTATTCTGGGAAAAAATTAAATAGTACCATAAGTTTATTAGGAGAAAAGCCTTTTATGGATATTCCCTATTTGGGAGAGATTCGAAAAATTAGAAAAGCATCTTGGTATTTTCAAATAAATAACGACTATTCTATTACCGAAAGAACTAGTATTTTTGCCAACTTCTACTATAATAGTAAAAGCGAAGAATTAATGACCCAATACGACAGAACCTATAAATTATCTTTAGGTTTTAATACTTTTTTCTTTGACAAAAAGCTACAATTATCGCTCTTGGCGAATGATATCTTAAACTCTTCGGACAATGCGTGGGAAGACAAATACGGCAACATTACAGCCGGATCAATTCCTGACCATGACAACACGTGGGTACGATTTTCTATCCAATACAATTTTAATGATTTTAAAGGAGGAGCAAGTAAAAAATCGGCAAGCGAAAGCGAACTAAACCGCTTATAAATATACAGGAGTCCCTTGCATGCTTATTCGTAAAACCCCTTCCCAAACACTCCAAACTCATCTTTCCCAAGCACCTTATGTTTCCATGCAGCATCCATAAATCCGATACCATAAGCGAACAGCTGCACAAAACTTGCAGCAAGCGCTTTTATTGCAATGGCAAACGATTTGCTCTTTGTGAGTGCATCAGCAAAAACCAGAAAAGCGTACAAAAGAACCGGAAAAGCAAAAATTCGGTGAACAGCAATCCCTAATACTATAGCTCCAATTGTTCCTATTGCGAACAATGATGGGAACAGAAAGAAGATCTTGAAAGTTTCCGGGTAATGTTTTGAGATAATGTAGCGGGTTTTGCCAAAACCAAAAACCTGTTTATAGAATTTTTTAAAGGAGATTCTTCGTTTGTGAAATACGTAAGCATCGTGAACCAACCGAGTCTCGAAACCACGCTTAATTACCTCAATGGCAAAAACCATATCTTCGCCCGGATGCATGGTAGTTACCGGAAATCCGCCCGTATCTTCATAAACAGCTTTCGAAAAGCCCAAATTAAAACTTCGCGGATGAAATTTGTGAACCTGTTGCTTTCCTCCACGAATACCTCCGGTAGTAAAAAAGGAAGTCATGGCATAAGAAACGGCTTTCTGAAAATCCGAGAAATCGTCCATAGCGGCATCGGGACCACCATAACAGTCCACAAAATTGTTCGTTAATTCCCGGTGTATTGTTTCCATATAATGAGCCGGAAGAATGCAGTCCGAATCAAAAAACAGGAAATAGTTCCCCTTTGCTCTGGTCAATCCATAGTTTCGACCAATGCTGGGACCTTCGTTTTGTTTGTAGAAATACGATATATTTATTCGATCGCGATAGCTTTCGCAAAGCTCTTCACTTTTTATCGATGAACCATCCTCAACCACTACCAATTCAAAATCTTTAAAAGTCTGCCCGGATAAACTATCAAGCAGTTCTTTCATTTCATCCGGACGATTGTACACCGGAATAATAATCGAAAATTTAATTTCTTCGGACATCTTATCGTTTTTGATTGAAATAGAAAATTTCATTCATTGGCAGGCGATACTTTTCGGCCAAATCGGAAGAAATTTCTTTTGCATATTGAGATTGGAAAACAGAAAACCCCACTTTTGACAACTTATCGGCATAATCCAAACCATACAAACGAACATGATCTTTTTGACGATACAGTCTTTCCCTCTCCTTCGGATCCGTAACCGTTGGATCTTCCATCGTTACCGGATTTTTGGTATCCATGGGAACCTGTAAAATGGCAAAACCATTAGGTTTTAACACACGGTAAATCTCACTCATGGCTTTTGCATCATCGGTTACGTGCTCCAATACATGGTTGCAGATCACCACATCGTATGATGCTTCGGAAAAGGGGATTTCCTGCACATCGAAATGCACATCGGCAATGGGAGATTCCAAATCTGCTGTGGTATAATCCAAATTAGGCAACTTTCTAAACCGCTTGTAAAAGCATTGTTCTGGAGCAATGTGTAAAACTTTAAGTTCTTGTGTAAAGAAATTGGTCTTTTCGTTCAGATACAACCACATCAACCTGTGGCGTTCCAAAGAAAGGCATTTGGGACACAAAACATTATCTCGCCCTGAGGCTTTGGTGTATCCGTAAGGAAGAAATTTACGGAAATGCCCGCCACATACCGGGCATTCCACTTTATTTCCGATAAGAAATACGGCAAGTATACGATTTATTATCAGACTCATTCGAATCAAAACCGGACGGGGAAATATTTGTAATAAAATTCTTATTATACGTTTTATCATTGGGATTTCGTAAGATTTTCAAAACTACAAATATGAGTGAGGGGTAATCCAGAACTCCTCACGCATAATTTATAATTCAACCTAAATTTCTTTTTCAATTTGATAGGTATTGCGCTCTGATGAGCTGCGGCTTACCAATTCAGCTATAAATCCGGTAAGGAACAACTGAGTTCCAATAATCATTGTTGTTAATGCAATAAAAAAGTACGGACTATTGGTTATGCGGGGGGCAATTTCACCCAAACTCATGCTATACAATTTCTGAAATCCAATCCATGCAGAAGCAAAAAAACCAACCAAAAACATAAATGTTCCCAGTAATCCGAAAAAGTGCATTGGTTTTTTACCAAACTTGCTGATAAATGAAATGGAAAGTAAATCGAGAAAACCATTTATAAAACGGCTCAAACCAAACTTTGTTACACCATATTTTCTTTCCTGATGCTGAACCACTTTTTCTGTGATTTTAACAAAACCAGCTTCTTTGGCCAATATTGGAATGTATCTGTGCATTTCGCCGTACACCTCTACACTCTTCACCACCTTATTCTTATAAGCCTTTAATCCACAATTAAAATCGTGCAGCTTAATACCAGACATGGCTCTTGCTGTTCTATTAAAAAATTTACTTGGAATTGTCTTGGAAATTGGATCGTAACGCTTCTGCTTCCATCCCGAAACCAAATCGAAACCATCTTCTGTTATCATACGGTACAGTTCCGGAATTTCATCCGGCGAATCCTGAAGGTCTGCATCCATAGTAATAACAACATCTCCTTTAACAATTTCGAATCCGCTAAAAAGAGCTGCTGACTTTCCGTAATTCCTTCGGAATTTGATTCCGCGAACAGAACTATACTTAGTTTGTAAATCCTCTATCACAGTCCAAGAGGTATCATTACTTCCATCATCAACTAAAACAACCTCATAGCTAAAACTATTTGCCTGCATCACCCGATCAATCCAGGCCAGTAATTCGGGAAGCGATTCTTCCTCATTATACAAAGGAACTACAACAGAGATATCCATATTTAAATTTTACTGATTATTCGATTCGCTAAATTTATCAATAGAGTTCCTATTAAACAAATTTCTGTTCTGACGAAAGAAAAAAGCCAAAATAAGAGAAAAAAACAGTCCTGACAATGCTTTACTGAACCACTGTCCAAAAGCAAATAATCCAGGTGTGATATTCTTATAGATTCCCATCAGCAAATCGATATCTTTTTGCTGATATCCCATTTCATGCAGGCCTTTTTCCAGAAAAATTATGGCTTCTTTAATAATAGCCGTATCAAAAAAACTTGTTAAAACATAAATAAAAATAGAATAAAACATCGAGGCAAATCCAATAATAAGGACTCCGGTTGCTAATGCCTTACCATAGCTGATTGCACCACCCAATTCATCATCGCGATATTTTTTCACACCAAAAAAGATCCCGCTAACTATTAAAAATAGATTTATGGACCGAAGATTCGGATCGAAATTAACCGATAAATCTTTTAGGTAAACCACAAAGGCTGCTAAAATCAGCGCTCCTCCAACCAATGCTCCAAAAAGAAAAGTGTGTCTAAGTAATGAATTTTTAAAAATCTGCATGAAAGATAAATTTGTTTTTCGAGCACAAAGATATCCGTTTTTACTAGAAAGCCGTAATCAAAAAAGCTTAATTCTAATTTCAATTGCTCATTGTTTATATCCGAAATGAATACTTCCTGAAAAAAAACATCATTTTAAAAAAAAATTATTTCTCTGAGAATAAAACCATTGGCTATTCACCACCTAAAATTTAGATAAGAAGTTGCATAATTTGTTTGCGGGGAATCAGGATTTTTCTACTTTTGTCGTCGGGTAAGCACTATGCGACTAGCTCCTACTGAATCCCCCCAGGGTCGGAAGGCAGCAAGGGTAGGTGGTCGAAGCAGTGCGACGTAGCTGTTTACCCACTTTTTATACTTTTTTATTTGTATAAAAATGCCGATATAGCTCAGTTGGTCAGAGCAGCTGATTTGTAATCAGCAGGTCGCGGGTTCGAATCCCCCTATCGGCTCCAATAAAATTAAAAGAAAGCTTGCGGGCTTTCTTTCGTTCTTTACAAGATTATTTGAAGGATCATTTTACCTTCTAAAAATAACAAAACGCCGATGTAGCTCAGTTGGTCAGAGCAGCTGATTTGTAATCAGCAGGTCGCGGGTTCGAATCCCCCTATCGGCTCCAATAAAATTAAAAGAAAGCTTTCGGGCTTTCTTTCGTTCTTTACAAGATTATTTGAAGGATCATTTTACCTTCTAAAAATAACAAAACGCCGATGTAGCTCAGTTGGTCAGAGCAGCTGATTTGTAATCAGTCCCGACTAGTCGGGATGGATTTAAATCCCTCCATCGGCTCAATTTAAGGAAGATTATCTCCTTTTATTTTGTTACTGCCGTTGTAGCTCAGGGGTAGAGCGCTTCCTTGGTAAGGAAGAGGTCATGAGTTCAATTCTCATCAATGGCTCAATTAAAACTATAAAGAAAGCTTCCGGGCTTATTTTCGTTCTTTACAAGATTATCTGAAGGATCGTTTTACCTTCTAAAAATAACAAAACGCCGATGTAGCTCAGTTGGTCAGAGCAGCTGATTTGTAATCAGCAGGTCGTGGGTTCGAATCCCTCCATCGGCTCTTTTTTTTACCCCACCAACTTCATATTTTTCGAATCTCTATGATGCGAAAATAGTTTCGCGTCTCTATGTTTTATTTCTTGAGTTCAAAACATATGCTATTCTTTGTATGTAAAAGAAATTAGTGTATTTTCGTTTTGAACAAATAACAAACTAAAAATCGTAAAATGAAGTTTTTTATCGACACAGCAAATCTTGATCAGATTAAAGAAGCGCAGGATTTAGGAATCCTTGACGGCGTTACCACTAACCCATCTCTTATGGCTAAGGAGGGGATTAAAGGGGAAGTAAACATCAAAAAGCACTATGTTGATATTTGCGAAATTGTAGATGGTGATGTAAGTGCTGAGGTTATTGCAACCGATTTTGAAGGAATGATTTCTGAAGGCTTGGAATTAGCCGCTCTTCATCCACAAATTGTTGTGAAAGTTCCTTGTACCAAAAATGGTATTAAAGCAGTAAAATACCTAAGCTCACAGGATATCAGAACTAACTGTACCTTGATATTCTCAGTAGGTCAGGCATTGTTGGCGGCTAAAGCGGGAGCAACATATGTATCTCCTTTTGTTGGCCGTTTAGATGATATTTGTACTGATGGTATTGACTTAATTCGTCAAATTGTAGATATGAACAGCTACTATGGTTTCGAAACTCAGGTTCTGGCTGCATCGGTTCGTCACACCATGCACATGGTTCAATGTATCGAAGCTGGTGCTGATGTTACAACCAGTCCTCTTAGTGCCATTACAGGTCTGCTAAATCACCCTTTAACCGATAAAGGTTTGGAGCAGTTCCTTGCTGATTACAACAAGCTAAATGGTTAAACATTAGATGATATTATAAAAAAGGAGTGCTTCGGTACTCCTTTTTTTGTTGGTATCAAATCCCAATCCTGCAGCACTACAACCTCTTTCCTTTTCAAGCAACAAAATAAATAGGCATCAGTACATTAGCTATTTCAAAGAATCTTTTATCTTTATCATCCATAATAACCCAAAACCACTACAAATGCTTTTAAAATTGTATCCTGACAACCCCAACCATAGGGAATTCAGGAAAATTGCTGACATTTTAAAGGATGGCGGAATTATCATCTACCCAACTGATACCATCTATGCTATTGGCTGTGACATAAACAATAATAAGGCCATACAGAAGATTGCTAATTTAAAAGGAATAAATGCTGAACAAGCAAATTTTTCCTTAATCTGCAGTAGTTTGAGCAACCTGTCGGAATACGCCAAAGTTGACAATACAACCTTTAAAATGATGAAGAAAAATTTACCCGGAGCCTTCACATTTATCCTACAGGCAAGTAGTAATGTTCCTAAATTATTCAAGAGTAAAAAGAAAACTGTTGGTATTCGCGTGCCTGATCATTACATTCCGATAAGTATTGTTGAGGAATTAGGGAATCCAATACTAACCACTTCAATTCATGATCCGGATGAAGTTGTTGAATACACCACCGATCCTGAATTAATTCACGAGAAATACAGCAAACAAGTTGATCTTGTTATTGATGGAGGTTACGGCAGAAACACTGCTTCTACAATTGTTGACTGTACTACTGATTCTTTTGAAATTATCCGACCAGGAATTGGTGAGTTAATGCTATAAAACCAAACTTAAAAAGCAATGCCATCAACTGAATATTGACGGCATTGTTTTTAGTAATTATCTGGAAGCTGCAATCTCTGATGATCTCAGCAAACTAACGCGAAGAGCTATATGGCCGTCAGGCTTATTACCTATAAATTCGGGTCTGAATCCTGCTTCTTCGAGCTCTGACTTTACCAAACCTATCAACTCCGGACTTGCATTGTTAAAATGATGAGTTGCAACAATACTCCCCTTATTAAATTTACTCTCCAATTCGTCAAGAATTTTCCGCGTATCCTGCTTGTATTTTGTCATCTCTTTCTCAATTAGATGATTGTACTCTGTAATTTTTTTCATGTATTTTAATTATAATGTTATCCAAAATGAACAGAATGCAATATTAATTAAAATACATGAAAAATAATTACAAACAACATGCTAAAACCATTAAATTCTTACACGAACAAATGATTTTTAAACACAAAAATCATATTGACACACTTGCCAAAATAGCCCGCAACAAACATAACATATTAAGAATTGAGAATTGTATAACCGAAATAATTCTGCTGTTTGAACGCTTAATGTTTCCAAAAAGAAGGAGAAAATAATATTAGCACTGTAAATAATTCCAATCGACCCAGCAACATTAAAAAGGATAAAAACCATTTTGCCAATGCAGGCAGGTGAAAGAAATTTTCCATTGGCCCAACCTCACCAAATCCAGGACCAATATTACCAAGCGTTGTTGCCACAGCACTAAATGCTGAATAAATATCAGGAGTCCATAAAGACATTAATATGGAGGATATCATGAAAATGATAATATAAAAAACAAAAAATGCCAGAATGTTGGTAACTGTTTTTTGATCTACGACATGTCCGTTGTAACGAATTGGAATTACTGCATTTGGATGCACCAAACGTTTTAGTTCGTAAAAACTGTTTTTAAAAAGCAATAAAATCCGCACTACTTTTACACCTCCTCCTGTTGATCCGGCTGATCCTCCAACAAAGAACAATACAAAAACCAACATTCCTAAAAATGGTGTCCAAAGCAGATAATCGGCAGTTGCATAACCTGTTGTGGTTATAATTGAAACTACCGTAAACAAGCTGTCGCGAAATGCCCGCTCGAGCCCAAAATCATCTCCTACAACCAAAACAAGTGTAATAATACCAGTAAACAACAGAACTACCAATGCGTAAAAACGAAACTCCTCATCTTTAAACATCTTTGAAGCTTTTCCCGTTACCATTGCATAAGCAAGGGTAAAGTTGGTTCCGGCCACAAACATGAAAAAGATAATAACATATTGCAGATATGGGGATGTAAAGAAACCCGCACTGGCTTGTTTGGTTGAATAACCTCCCGTTGCCATAGTTGTTAACGAGTGGTTAATTGCATCAAAAAAATTCATTCCTCCAATAAAAAGCAGAATCGTTTCAGCGAAGGTAAACAGAATGTATAATCCCCATAAATTACGAGCAGTCTCTTTAATTCTGGGAGTTAATTTATCGGGTGCCGGACCGGGAACTTCAGCAATAAACAATTCTCGTCCTCCAATGCCTAAGGTTGGAAGTATTGCAAGAAACATCACAATGATCCCCATTCCACCCATCCATTGAGTAAGTGACCGCCAAAAAAGAATTCCGTGAGGCAATTCTTCAATATTATTAAGTATAGAAGAACCAGTAGTTGTGAAACCAGACATTGTTTCAAAAAAAGCATCAGTAACCGACGGAATAGCTCCGCTAAAAAGATATGGCAGACATCCAAATATTGAAAAAACCACCCAAACAATGCTTACGATAATATAGCCTTCCCGTTTCCCAAGGTCTTTTCCAACACCTTTTGAAAGCTTATAACTCATGCCGCCAACAGTAAAAGTAATCAGACCAGACTTCACGAAAGCCATACTATCAGATTCTTGATACAACAGCGAAACCAACAGTGACAGAAACAAGAAGAGGCTTTCCCCAATCAGGAGTTTACCAAGAATATTTAGAATTATTTTGTGCTTTACCACTTTGACTACCTTAATATTTAACCAAAGATATAATTCTAAGGTTTTTTTTAATAATATCTATTGATTCTTCCAAAAAGAAGGAATAAAAATAATTAAAAAGGTGAACAACTCTAATCTACCTAATATCATTAAAAATGAAAGTATCCATTTACCGGCTTCCGGCACTGAAGCAAAATTATTCATGGGTCCAACAACTCCCAATCCAGGACCAATTCCCCCCATAGTTGTTGCGACTGCCCCCATAGCCGAAATTAGATCCAAACCAATTAGTGTCATTGCAAAACAACCAATAAAAAAAACCATAATGTACAAAATAACAAAAGCCAGAATTTTAGAAATCACATCCTGTCCTACCATCTCTTTATTATAACGAACCGGTAATACTGCCGAAGGATGAATCATTCGCTTAAATTCCAGGATACTGTTTTTGAAGAGAAGTAAATGGCGAAGAATTTTAACTCCTCCAGATGTAGAACCAACACAAGCGCCTGTAAACATCAAGCCAAAAATAAGAAACACCAAATACGGATGCCATTGTGTGTAATCAGCACTTACAAAACCTGTACTTGTAATTATAGAAGTAACTTGAAATAAAGCATCACGAAATGATTTCTCGAAAGGCCCGTGATCCAAATAGACCAAGGTCAAGGTAATTATACTTGTCACCAATATAATTAAACCGGCATATACTCTAAATTCCTCATTTTTCCAGACCTTTTTCAACCTTCCTTTTATTGCAAAGTAATGAAGAGTAAAATTTACTCCGGCTAAAAACATAAAAACAATAATCACATACTGGATGTAAGGAGAGTAATTAGCAATACTCGAATTTTTAGTAGAAAACCCACCTGAAGCTAATGTTCCGAATGAATGACAAACAGCATCAAACAAATCCATTTTTCCAAATACTAAAAATAAGGTTTCGACTGCAACCAAAAGCATGTATATACCCCAAAGACGTTGCGCTGTTTCTTTAATACGCGGGTGTAATTTATCAGTAGTAATACCTGCTGCCTCGGCATTAAACATAGCCATTCCTCCAATTCCAAAAACGGGTAAAACAGCAACAGTCAACACCAAAATCCCCATTCCTCCCAATAAATGAGTTAAAGACCTCCAAAATAAGATGCCATGAGGTAAGGCTTCTATATCATTCACAATTGAAGCTCCGGTAGTAGTAAAACCTGATATGGTTTCAAAAAACGCATCGGTGAAATTTGGAATATAGCCACCCAAAAGAAAAGGAAATGCACCAAAAACAGAGAATACTACCCAAACCAAGCTTACAACCAAAAATGCTTCCCGTTTGCCAATCTCTCTGCTGCCCCCCCGGGTATACAGATATACAATTCCCCCAAATATAAAGCAAATACCTGCAGATTGTACAAAGTATATAAAATCACCCTCTCCATATAAAAGGGCTACTGCGGAACTAATAATCAGGAAAAAGCTTTCCACGATCATTAAAACCGACATCACATAAAAAACAAATTTCCAGTTGAGCATTTCGAACCAGCTTATTTTACGATTTCCAAAAAGGAAAAATATTGTTTAAAATTCGTTCTGTAAAAAGATAAAAAAGAGCCTGCATTTACTTAATTCGGCTCTTAGTACTATTATTTGAAGAACTTCTCAACTTTTTTAATTGCAGACGGAAGAGTAAACACAACAACCTTATCATTCGCCTGAATTTGAGTTTCGCCTGTTGCAATAATACCTTCATCTTCCCTTATAATTCCACCAATATTGGCATCTTCCGGAAAATCCATATCCTTTAATATGCCTCTGGTAATTCTGGAATCGGGCTTAGCCACCAATTCAATAACCTCTGCCTCCGAAACAGTCAGCCATTTACAATGTTGAACATCTGCATCCATTGTAAATCGATAGATATAACTGGCAGCCAATAATTTTTTATTAATCATGGTACCAACACCAATATTATCAGCCAAATCGATATAATCAATATTTTCTACCTCCGCAATGGTTCTCTTCACCCCCATTTTTTTAGCCAACAAACAAGCTAAAATATTCGTTTCCGAATTTCCTGTAACAGCAACGAAGGCATCCATTTTGTGAATCCCCTCTTCTTTCAGTAATTCTTTATCACGGCCGTCTCCGTTAATAACCAAGGTATCCTGAAGTAAATCAGCAAGTTTTAAGCTTTTATCTTTATCAATTTCTATCAATTTAAGATTCATCTTCTTGCCCAGCTCCATCGCTGTTTTTTGACCAATACGACTTCCCCCCAAAATCATCGCATTTTTAATTTCATATTTCTCTTTTCCGGCAAGACTCATCACCCGTTCCATTGCATCGGGTTTGCTTACCACAAAAACTAAATCGCCACGGGAAAATCGATTGTGCCCTCTTGGGATGATCGTTGCATCTTCACGTTTTATGGCAACAGCTCTAAAATCCAAATCAGCAGTCATTTCAGCAACTTCAGCCATGGTTTTATCCATAAATACCGACTTGCTGCTTATTTTTATTCCATACAATAGAAGTTTACCTCCCGAGAACTCATACAATTGTCGTGTTCCCGATCTGGATAAATAACTAATTACCTCTTTTGAGGCCAACCGCTCCGGATAAATCAATTCATCAATTCCCAAACTTTTAAGGTATTCTTTATTTTCAGGAATCAAATATTCTTGATTATCAATACGGGCAATTGTTCGAATGGCACCCAACTTTTTAGCAAGAATAGATGACGTTATATTGGTCTCCTCTGATTGAGTTACTGCAATAAAAAGATCTGCTTTTTTGACCCGAGCTTCTTTAAGATCATTTAGTGATGAACTTGACCCTACAATGGTTAATAAATCCAAATGGGAATCAATCTCCTTTAATTTCTCTTCATCACTATCCAATAAGATAATATCATGATCTTCATTACTCAGCATTTTCGCCAAGTGTATTCCTACTGCCCCTGCGCCGGCAATTACAATCTTCATAACTTTGTTCCGTTAAATAAATGGAATTCGAAGCGGCAAATTAACACATAATCAAGCAAAATCTAAAGCTATTTGTTAAAAATTATTAATTAGCCAAGCTCTCTAAATTACCAAAAGACTTTATGAAATCAAAGAGAGAATCCGAAAGCTTTTCTTTCAATGATGAAAGTTAATTCACAGTTGACAAAACACAAAAATAAGCTCCATTATTCTGTACATCAAAAAGATTCGTTTCACCCTCATTTTCCTTTGAAAGATATTTTTTCCGGTCGCCGCTATAAATTGAAGCATCAAGTATCATTTTACAATTTGGAAATTCTTTTGTTATCATTTTTTTAGATTGCAAACCTCCCAAACGCAAAATAATATAGTCTGGCTGAATTAATTTTAATATTTTCTCCAAATCATCATCCCTTTTTCCGATTATAGCAACAACATCTTTACCCATCAACTTAATATCGATAGCTCTTAATGTATCAAAGCTTATTTTATTAATATTTTCCTTCAGAACAAAAGGTTGAATTATTCTATCACTTATTTCTGATGACATTTTCCCATCAACCAAGAACAATCCTTTGCTTCCCTCAACAAAACCAATAACACTATGCCCTTTGGAATTAAAAACCAGCATTTCCTTTTTAGGAACCTGAAAAATTCGAATTGTAATTGGTAATTGAATGCCAATTAAAATTACTACAAATGCATAAACAGCTTTTTTTCGTTTAAATGAAAGAAGCGCAATCAATGAAAAAAGAAGAAAATAAATAAACAGCAATTGATATTGACTTAAGGGCAATTCTCTAATAACCGAACCTGGCAAAGCCTGAATTTTTACAATCAGAAAATTCATTCCTTCAACAAGATTTCGCAGTATCCACCCTAAACCTTCGGAAAGAATTCCAATTGGAGACAGAATAAGCAATAATGCAGAGAGATAAATAAGTATCCCTGCCATAGTTATTACGACATATCCGGAAAGTAAAAAGTAAGATGGAAACTGATGGAAGTAATAAATAGCCAAGGGAAATGTTCCTATTTGTGCAGCCAACGAAACCGTTGTAAGCTGCCATAACTTTTTCAAAATTGGATTTCCTATATAAAGAAGTTTATCGAACTGAGGTTGAAAAAACACAATACTTGCAACTGCCAGATAGGAGAACTGAAAACCCACTGTAAACAGTAAAAAAGGATCAATTAATAACAGAAAAAATGCCGATATAGCTAAGGAATTATAAATACTTCCGTCTCTTTTAAGCGCTTTTCCAATCACAATAAAACTAAACATGATTGCTGATCTCATTACGGATGGGGACATTCCAGTTAAAAGTGCATAAGCCCAAAGCGTTAGTAAAAGAAGAATACCCTGTAAATGACGTCCGTATTTGAAACGAGCTAAAAATCGAATCAAATAATTCATGATCATATAAATAATCCCAACATGTAAGCCGGAAACCGCCAGAACATGCATAGCGCCGGCATCAGCCCAAGTTCTTTTTATTTCCGGATCCATTCCGGTTTTGTATCCCAGCGTTAAGGCTGCCAGAATGTCAAAACTTTCATTTTGTATTCCATTTTTTCGGTAAATCGATAATAAATGATCTCTCCACTTTGAAGCCATCACTTTAATTGAAAAATCAGAAGCATTTCCTATCTGTTTCCATGATAAAGAGTCGGCGTAGGCAGAATACAAAATGTGTTGAGTTTTTAGATAAGACGCATAATCAAATTCATGCGGATTACCAGCGTTTTTTACTCTTTGAAGTTCAGTTTTCAGTACAAGCAGATCTCCTATTCCAAGTTCTCTGGCTTTCGTGTTTTTTTGAAGGTAAATCATTGTTTTACCTGACACATTTTGCCACTTATCTGAAACTTTAATACTCTGAACATCCAATACAAAAGCAAAGCTCCTGCCCTTCTCTGCAGGTGTATCCAGCACCCTACCCTCTAAAATAATTTTAGATTTTGAAATGGGAAGATACATTTGGGACTGAATGTCATTGTAACGGATATTTCCAAAACCAAAACACAGAATAAATATAAAAAGACCAAATAAACTGCGTAATGAATATGATTTACGGAGTTTCTCACTTACTGCAAAAAGAAGAACTCCCAAAAGACCAAACAGAACAAGAATCCAAATTAAAATTTGAGGGATACCAACAATATCAGACAAAACAATTCCACACACCAATGGAAGTAAAAGCCGAAGAAAAGGATTTTTACGGAGCAACTCTCTAAAAGTCATTAATAATTCAATTTATGATTAATTGAATTTAGCACTAATCTTCTTAAAAAACAAATGCCCCTGTTCACTTCACAGGAACAAGGGCTTATTTATCTAATAAACAGAAAGCTGCAATACATTCAAAAAAATTATCTGAAACTGAATGCAATTCCTGCAGTAATCGTATTGTATTCTTGAAGAGTATAATCCCCGAATATTTTAAAGAAACCCAGATTTAATCGAGTCCCAATAGTTGCTCTTACACCGCTTGCCTTAAAATCAACAGAAACCGGATCGACTAAAGTACCGGCATCGCCACTAATGTTTGTATTCGCATCAGTATATTCTAATTTATATGTTCCCTTAACGTCTACATCCATTTTTGCTGTATTGTAACCAACTGCACCATAAAACTCAATCAATTTTAAATTCACCGAAGCAATTGCCTGAATTGTATAGGCATTGGTTGTAAATTCCATCAACTGACCATTTCCTTCAAAACCTGAATCTCCTTGAATATCATATTCCGCTGTCAGCTTGGTATAAGCGATCAATGCGGAAACATCCACCGGAGTTTTATCAATTTTCAAGATTTTCGTTAAGCTTTTCTGAATTCCAATACCAAACATTCCAACTTCTAAGTCAGATGATCCGACTTTAGGAAGGTATCTCAATTTTAAATCGGCATCAATTCCTGGAATTCCAATACCTACCTGCAATGTTGCTGTTGGAACTGCATTCATGGGTAAATCACTGCCAATACCATCTGGAACACTAAATTCAGCAACATCAAAACTTCCACCACCAGATTCAATTCTGGCAAGCAAAGTTTCATTATTATTTCCTCCCATTAAAGTTTGGATTTGAGCAGAATTCCCCCCACTTTTTAAACTAATATTATTGTAATCACTTGCAGCAAATTGAAACACTTCGTCTTTTCCTGAAACCTTTGCCAAATTGGCAACAAAAGTGATATCAAAGCCTAATTTCTTGTGAGTTCGACCAGTTGAATACCAACCATTATTTAATCCGTACATAAAACCTTTAGCAACCGGATTCACATAATTTTCAGTCAATTTAGATGCGTCTTCTGTTCCTGCCAATAAGAATTGTTCAATATCCTGGGATTTACCTAAAAATGGAACAAGAAAAATAAGTAGTAGTAATAATTTTTTCATCATCAGAGATTTAAGTTAGTTTATCTGTCAACATCTGCTAATACGGAGGTTTCTAGTATTTGTTTAAATAAATTATAAATATTCTGCAGCACAACACCTATTTTCAGGATTTCCCTAAAAATATAAACAAACCGTTTCCAAATAAAAAAACCCTACCGAAATGGTAAGGTTTTGAAATTATTTTGCGAGTGTAAATCGATATTTAGCTTTAAAAATTCCTTTCGATATACCTGTTAACTTTCCTTTTAAGAGCCTCTTTTTTAAAGGTGCACAATGATCAGTAAACATGATGCCGTCCAAGTGATCGTATTCATGTTGAATAACCCGGGCAGCATATCCTGAATACTCCTCTTCATGAAATTCCCAATTCTCATCGTAATACTCAATTTTAATGGTTTCAGGACGATTAACATCTTCATTTATGCCAGGAATACTCAAACATCCTTCAGACATAGACCATTCCTCTCCAGTACGTTCAGTAATTTTCGCATTAATGAACATTTTCTTAAATCCTTCCAATTCGGGTTCATCTTCGGCAAAAGAAGAACAGTCGAGCACAAACATTCTTATTGACCGTCCTACTTGCGGAGCCGCTAATCCAACTCCATCGGCAAAATACATGGTTTGCCACATGTCATCCATAAATTTCTGTAATTCAGGATAATCCTTATCAATATCTTTAGCGACCTTCCTTAAAACAGGATGACCGTAAATGGTAATCGGTAAAATCATTCTTTTCTCTCTCTAATTATCTAAATCCAAATAAATCCTAAAACAGATTCCTTTTGGTTTCCATATACGATTGCAATATAATAGCAGCACTCACTTTATCAATCATTGCTTTATCTCTTCTTGCCTTTTTTCCTAAGCCACCATCAATCATGGTTTGAAAAGCAATTTTAGAGGTAAACCGTTCATCTACCAATTCGATTGGCATTTCGGGAAACTTCTTTTTCAATTGCCCCAAAAAAGGCTTTAGATATTTTACAGATTCACTATCCTCATTATTCATTTGTTTTGGATAGCCCACAACAATACATTCAACCTCTTCTGTCTGAAAATATTTCTCCAAATAAGTCAATACATCTTTTGCTGCAACAGTATCCAAACCATTTGCAATAATCTGAAATGGGTCTGTAACAGCCAGCCCAACCCGTTTTCTTCCGTAATCAATCGCTACAATTCGTGCCAAATTTCTTATTTAAACTAATTTTGAATTGCAAAGATATAAGAAACTGATTAAATTTTATCTATTTCTACAAAAATGAGGAGATAAGAAGCTTATATAGAGAAAAATTTTACCATACATAGCACTAAATAAAAAAATCAGGACTCATCCTGATTTTATTTTTGAAAGTAAATATGATCTCCGAAACAATTCTAACCCAGAGGACTTTTTTAGAAAATTATACCAACATGAATAGAAAGTCGATTAATTTCATTTCTTAAATATTCGGTATCGTCTGTATATGTGTTGTGCCATTTTTGCTCCATTTTCTGAAATCGATAACCAATATTTAAAGTAAAATTAGTTTTAGAGCTATTTCCTAACACAAAACCAATTCCAGGGTTAATCAACCAGCCACCTTTGGAATCAATATCATTATTCCCATAATAGTAATTTTGCTCATCCTTATCTTCCAGCGCGAATGAGTATCCCGACTGACAAAACAAAAAGGATTTAATTCCTTTAATCCTGGTATAATATTTAATCTCTCCGAACAAAGGCATTTGCGCCTCATCAAAAGACTCATAACCAACACCTGCGCCCAGAGAAATCCCATTTTTAAGCAAATAACTTCCCGATAGTAACATACTAAAAGGAGCATTGTTTTTATTATCGTTATTTCCAATCAGTGCCCCCATGCGAACTTCATAAAACATTCCCTCATTCTTCATGGGAAGACTATCCTTAGCCGTTTTTTGCATTCTTTTAGCCTCAAAGCGTATATCCGCAATATCTTCCATATCGAACTTCCAAAAATTCTTATCTCTGGTCTCCAGTTCAATAAATTCACCAGGAACTTGTCTGACAATTTTCCCTTTCAGAACGTTACCATTTTTTAAGGTAACTACATCTACATTTCTCTGTGCCATTGTGCCGGCAACAGATAATATAACGAGAGCCATTATTAAAATTGGCTTAATTAATACAATAGGAGTCTTCATAATCATGGTTTTGTTTTTCTTATTGATGATGCATCACGGAAATGGTTGCGTTGAATAAAACAATAAAAATGAAATAGAAGAACGCAACCCTCTGAACCTATTTGCATCATGAAATAAAACAAACCATTAAATCGGTTTTAAATAAATTCACATGAAAACTATAAAACATTTCACCTTCCTATCTGTGCTTATTTTACTATGTACAGTAATTTGGTCTTGCGAAGATAAATTAGAGCATGAATACACAATAAATGAACCTGTATACCTGCCAACTGAAGAGTTTAAGAGTGCTGTTAAGACAGAAAGTGCCAAAGAAATGTTGGTTACCGGAAAAATCTATTTCTATCAAGATTATATTTTAGTAAATGAGAAATTCGAAGGAATTCATGTTATCGATAATTCGGATCCAACCAAACCGATCAACTCAAAATTTATCTCCATTCCCGGAAACATCGACATGGCAGTAAAAGATGATGTTTTGTATGCTGACTCTTACACCGACTTAATTGCAATAAACATCAGTGATATCAATACCATTTCAATAGAAAAACGATTCGCCGATATTTTCCCTTTTTCTTTACCACCAACCGACAATAATTACCGAATTGGGCAAATTGATCCTGAAAAAGGCGTAGTAGTTGGTTGGAAAGTGAAAAGAATCAGTGAAAAATACGCGGAACCTAAATACTATCCTTACTATGATGATGTAATGTTTTCAGACGCATCAAACTCTGCAGGTGTTAAAGCTACTGGTGGTGGAACGGGAAAAGCCGGCTCTATGGCTAAATTCATGATAAATTCGAACACCCTTTATACGCTTGACTCCAGCTCATCACTTCGATTGTTTGACATCTCCAATCCGGATCAAATATCGAAAAATGGACAATTAAACGTTGGCTGGGGAATGGAAACATTATTTGTTTATGAATCAAACCTCTTTATAGGAGCTAGAAATGGCATGTATATTTTCGATATCACAAACCCATTTGCACCCCAATTGGTTTCTCAATATTCTCATTTTATGAGTTGCGACCCAGTGGTGGTGCACAATGATTTGGCATACATCACACTTCGTGCTGGAAATTTTTGCGGACAAAATACCAGTCAGCTGGATGTTGTCGACTTGAGTGACATCACTGCTCCCACATTGCTAAAATCATACAGTATGGAAAATCCGTACGGATTGGGTATTGATGATGATATGTTGTTTGTTTGCGATGGAACTGCCGGATTGAAGATTTACGATGCCTCGGATCCCTTAAATTTAGGTTCCAATTTAGTGAAAGTATACTCTGATATGAATCCTTATGATGTTATTCCTTTGGGCAATGTACTGGTTGTTATCGGAACGGAAGGTTTGTTTCAATACGATTACTCGGATATTAATAACATTCAATTACTTAGTTATATTACCATTGCTGCAAAAGTAGATTAAACCATTAACTTCAATAAACAACAAAGCTTGCTTCATTTGAGGCAAGCTTTTCTTTTCGTTGGAAATAGCAGCCTATTCTTTATTACCACCCAATAGGCGAATTACCTGCAGAATCTCACTAATCTGAACCAATCGATCGATTTGAATACTTGTTTTTTTAAAGGTATTGCAGATGCCGTTTAGGCTTAAACCAAGTTTTTTAGCCATTGCAGATATGCTCACTTCCTGCTTTTTCATTTCTGATAAGATCAGCTCTCGTTGATAGGGGTAGTTTTATTCGAAGTCATACTTAAATGCAGCGATTATATTTTACATTTTGTAATAATTATTCGACTTAAACGGTAATTAATTATCCTATTATGGTAATAAAATACACTTATACTGAAATATATTACAGTAATAGTTTCTTAACTTACAATTATATGGTGTTAGAATATATTAATATGGTGATAGATTACATTCCTATGGTAGTATAATACATTCCTATGGTGGTAGTATTCATTATTCATAAATAATATTTGACTAATTACTGATATGGGTAATTGGGTTAGGGATTGAAGAGGAAACCCCACAGCGATGCTAAAGTTGACAAATAGGTGAAATTGTGATTCTAAAGAAGAATGCCGGTAAATTAACTAAAGATAAGAACCTGAGCGAGGAGTTGGAACGAAAAGCCCGCCCTGAAAGGGAACCCCCTGATTATAAAACACGAAAGGCTGCCCCGAGGGACAGCCTTTCTATATATTGAGAATGAATTCTCTTAGTTTTGCTTCAAGTTTGCTTGAGCTGCAGCTAAACGTGCAATAGGTACACGGAAAGGAGAACAAGAAACGTAATCCATACCCACTGAGTTACAGAACTCAACTGAAGATGGCTCACCACCGTGCTCACCACAGATACCTAATTTGATATCAGGACGAGTAGATTTTCCTTTTTCACAACCCATACGTACTAATTGACCGATACCTTCCTGATCCAATACTTGGAAAGGATCGTGCTTAAGGATACCTTTTTCAATATAGATTGGTAAGAATTTACCAGCATCATCACGAGAATAACCGAATCCCATTTGAGTCAAGTCATTTGTTCCGAAAGAGAAGAATTCAGCATACTCAGCAATTGCATCAGCAGTAAGAGCCGCACGAGGAATCTCAATCATAGTACCTACTAAGAAATTAACTTCAACACCTTTCTCAGCGAAAACAGCAGCTGCAGTTTCTCTGATGATAGCTTCCTGCATTTGGAATTCTTTCAAAGTTCCGATTAATGGAACCATGATCTCTGGTTTAGGATCTTTTCCTTTAGCTTTCAAATCACAAGCAGCTTCGATAATAGCACGAGCCTGCATTTCAGTGATTTCAGGATAAGTGTTACCTAAACGACAACCTCTGTGACCTAACATTGGGTTGAATTCATGTAGAGACTCAACTTTTGCTTTCACGATAGATACATCGATACCTAATTTTTCAGCCATTTCAATTTGAGAATCCTCATCGTTAGGAGTAAACTCGTGCAATGGTGGATCCAGTAAACGGATAGTTACACCAAAACCGTCCATAGCTTCCAAAATTCCCGAGAAATCTTCACGTTGAACAGGAAGTAACTTAGCTAAAGCAGCTTTACGACCTTCCACATTTTCTGCAAGAATCATCTCACGCATTTTCCAAATCTTATCGCCTTCGAAGAACATATGCTCTGTACGACAAAGACCAATACCTTTAGCTCCGAATTCACGGGCAGCTTTAGCATCAGCAGGAGTATCAGCGTTAGTACGAACGTACATACGAGTGTTGTTCTCTGCAACTTCCATCAATTTACCAAAATCACCATCTAATGAAGGAGTGATAGTCGCAACTTTACCTTCGTAAACTTTACCGGTAGTACCGTTCAATGAGATAAAATCACCTTCTTTAAAATCAACTCCATTGATAGTCATTGATTTTCCTGTTACCAAAACACCAGCAGCAGAAGAAATACAACATTTACCCATACCACGTGCAACTACAGCAGCGTGAGAAGTCATACCACCACGTTCAGTTAAAATACCTTCCGCAGCGTACATACCTTTCAAATCTTCAGGAGAAGTTTCGCGACGTACCAAGATTACTTTTTTACCTGCAGCAGCCCACTCTTCAGCAACTTCAGCAGAGAATACGATTTGACCAGTAGCAGCACCCGGAGAAGCTGGAAGACCTTTAGAAAGTTCTTTTGCAGCATCAATAGCTGATTGCTCAAATACAGGGTGAAGTAATTCATCCAATTTGTTAGGCTCCTGACGTAAAATTGCAGTTTTCTCATCAATCATACCTTGAGCTAACATATCAACAGCCATTTTTACCATAGCTGCACCAGTACGCTTACCATTACGGGTTTGCAACATCCAAAGTTTACCATCCTGAATGGTGAACTCCATATCCTGCATATCAGAATAATGATCTTCTAATTTTTGTTGAATTGTATTCAATTCGTTATATAGTTCAGGCATAGCTTCTTCCATAGAAAGGAATTCAGCTTGACGAACTTCTTCAGAAGTACCGTTACGTTCAGCCCAACGCAATGAACCAACTTTAGTAATCTCAAGAGGAGTACGAACACCTGACACAACATCTTCACCTTGTGCGTTGATCAAATACTCACCGTTGAATTGGTCTTCACCGGTAGCAGCATCACGAGAGAAACAAACTCCTGTAGCAGAAGTATCGCCCATGTTACCATATACCATAGCCTGTACGTTTACAGCAGTACCCCACTCAGAAGGAATATTTTCCATTTTACGGTAAAGAATAGCTCTTTCAGTATTCCATGAATCGAATACAGCACAAACAGAACCCCAAAGCTGATCCCAAGGATTAGTAGGGAAATCAACACCAGCGTGCTCACGAACGACTGCTTTGTAACCTTCAACAAGATTTTTAAGGTCTTCAACAGTTAATTCTGTATCAACTTTATATCCTTTAGCTGCTTTTAACTCATCCAAAACAACTTCGAATGGGTTGTGATGACCTTCTTCAGCCTCAACACCCATAACTACATCACCGTACATGTGAATGAAACGACGATATGAATCGTAAGCAAATTTTTCGTTACCTGATTTTTCAGCAACAATTTTCACGGTATCATCATTCATACCAAGGTTTAGAACAGTGTTCATCATACCTGGCATAGAAGCACGAGCACCAGAACGAACTGATACCAACAATGGAAACGAACCATCTTTAGCATCGAATTTAGCGTTCATTGCAACTTCTGTATCTTTCACAGCAGCTTCAACTTGTTCTTTAATCATTGCTACAACAGCATCTTTTCCCTGATTGTTGTAATCAGTACAAACTTCAGTAGTGATAGTGAAACCTGCAGGTACAGGAACACCAATTAGGTTCATTTCAGCAAGGTTAGCACCCTTACCTCCAAGCAAATTCTTCATGTCTGCTTTACCTTCGGCCTTACCGTCACCAAAAGTATAAACGTACTTAGTACTCATAATTATCGCTTTTTAGTTTTAATGTTATTTTCATGCAATAAATTAAAGCATTCAATAACAATTATATATTAACTTATAATCTTTAAAAACATAAATTTTCAAGACATTATTCAATAATACGCCCTGAAAATTGTACACAAAAGTAGTGTTCTTTTTTTTAAAAAGGAAGTAAAGGACTGACAATCTAACTGTCTTTTTCCAAATGATTTAGACTTTTATTTTTCAAACGTTTGCAGCGCATTTACACACTCTTTTACGGAAGGTTATTCCATAAAAACAGCCGATCTTTTGATCGGCTGTTTCATCAAATTATCAAACCTTTATCTCATTGGATACTTATTAATTATTTCTTCAGGATGAAGAATAAAATCCAAATATTGTGCTCTGTAATAAATATCAGAAGCTTTTAATTCATTATCGGACAGTTTACCTCTGAATTCGTCAATACTTTTGTATCCCTTTTTATCCATCCACTGCTCCAGTTCCGAAAGAACCTGTGCGATGTATGAAGGATCATTCTTGTAAAGTGCACTAACCATCTGAACAACACCGGCACCACTCAGCAGCATTTGTACAACATCTTCTGCTGTGTAGAGTCCATTTGTCCCGCATAACCCGCCGGCAATCTTTTTATATAACAAACCAACATAACGTAATCCCAATTTATAATCCCCTTGATGACTCAAATTAAAATTAGTGACATGACGCTCTGTATGAATATCAATTTCCGGTTGAAATAAACGATTAAACAATACAAAAGCAGAAGCTCCAGCCTGATCTAAACGATTCACAAAATTCAATGTATTTGTATAGTACGGACTTAACTTTATACAAAAGGGAATTGACAATCTCTTTTTAAGAGTTTTAACAATTTCCACTTTCTCATCTTCCAATTGAGCGGCTGTTTTATCTACAGTCCCCGGCATTTGGTAAAAATTCAATTCCAAAGCATCCACCCCGGCATCTTCCAATTGCTTGGCGTAATCGAACCAGGTAACATCGTAAATACAATTTAAACTGGCAATTACAGGAATACTAACTGCCTTCTTTACATCAGACAACTTCATGATATGAGCCTTGGCACCAGCATGCTCAATTGCAGGGAAAATGGAGGTCATTTCTGCATTTCTATCTGTGTACTCATCAAGTTCGTCGGCTAATTGCGCTCGTTCCATTTGAATTTGCTCTTCGAAAAGAGATTTGTAAACAATTGCTGCTGCTCCCGCTCTTTCCAATTCCTGAGCTCCTTCTACGGTAGCCGAAAGGGTGCATGCTCCAACAATTATGGGATTTTTAAGTTGCAATCCCATGAATTCAACGTTTAAATTTGCCATATTATTTTTGATTTTAAATTTCTGTTCTTACTAAATTTAATAAATGGACTTGATATATTCAACTCAATTCTCAAAAATTAACAAGCTGATTTTCAACACCAATTAGTCAAACCCAGCAAATAAAAGGACTTACTACTCCTAATTACAAAAAAAATATAGCAGAATAAAAATTTTAATTCTTCTCTTCTGCTCTGAAATTTTGACTAAAAAAAACCTAAAAATATTCCTCCATTACGGATCTGTGATATTAATTAAATAACCCATCTTGAGATGAACCGAACACTGATAGTAAAGCAAATCTGGATGCGTACTGTTGGGAGTAAACCGAAGCGTTCCGTTTTGAGTCATACTTCCTGTAACTCCATTGGTAATTTTACCTGCTCCTCCTCCTGAATCATCGCTGCTAATATAAAAGGGATGAGTAGGTGTATTGATAGAAAAAACATAGGTTGTTCCTCTTTTCAAAGTTAAAATTAACGCCTCGGTGCCATTAATGGTGAAAGCTACAGAATGTCCCTGATTTGCCCACGGGTGATTGGATGTCTTGGTTGCAACTCTTACAGTGAAGTCTGCAGTGGGAGTTGGATCCGGATCCGGCATCATCCCATCATCTCCACCACCACTGCTGCATGCAAAAGTCAAAACAACAAATGCCATCAAAAAAATCCATTTACAATTTTTCATTACACTTCCCTCCTAATTCTATAAAACAATAGTCCGTTACGATTTTGTATGATTCTGATCTTTAGAATGATCAACTGAATACGTGTCTCAATGTTAAGATTTGAAAACAAACACATTGAAAAATCAACCTCATGTCTAACATCTAACGAAAAACATACATTAATATAAGTTACAATTTCTTATGCAGATTTTCACATCCTTTTATGCTTTTTATTCGCTCTTCAAAAAAAAAGGGGCTCCAAACTGGAACCCCTTCACTATATATTCAGAATAATGCTTACTCTTCAGTATAATCCAAAGAAGCCTGACGCTTATATGTTTTATATCTCCACTTAGCATTCTCTTCTGCAGCAACAAACAATTCTTTCGCTTGCTCTGGGAATGATTTCTGTAATGAAGTGTAACGAACTTCACCCAATAGGAAATTCTGGAAATTCTCCCAAACAGGCTCTTTTGAGTCAAGAACAAATGGGTTTTTACCTTCATTTTCCAAGGCTGGATTGTTACGATACAAATGCCAGTAGCCTGCTTCAACAGCTTTCTTCTCTTCTGTTTGTGATTTACCCATAGATGCTTTCAATCCGTGAGAGATACAAGGAGAATAAGCAATAATCAAAGAAGGTCCCGGATAAGCTTCAGCTTCTTTAACAGCTTTCATGTATTGAGCTTGATTTGCTCCCATAGCCACCTGAGCTACATAAACATATCCGTAAGACATTGCTATCATACCAAGGTCTTTCTTTCTGATACGTTTACCGGCAGCAGCAAATTTAGCAACAGCACCAACAGGAGTTGCTTTAGAAGCTTGTCCTCCTGTGTTAGAGTAAATCTCAGTATCCATTACCAATACATTTACATCTTCACCTGAAGCCAATACGTGATCCAATCCACCGAATCCGATATCATAAGCCCAACCGTCACCACCGAAAATCCACTGAGATTTCTTAATCAGGAAGTTTTTAAGATCAAGAACTTCTTTAGCAACAGGATGAGTTTCATTTGCAAGAGCAGACTCAACTTTAGCCGAAGCTTCTATTGACAACTCACCGTTATCTTTATTCTCTAACCACTCAGTAAAAGCAGCTTTTGTTTCAGCATTTACAGCATCCATTGCAACTTCCATACGAAGAGCGATACGGTTACGCATTTTACGTACACCTTCGTTCATACCAAAACCAAACTCAGCATTGTCTTCGAATAATGAGTTAGCCCAAGCCGGACCTTTACCACTCTTATTGTTTTTACAATATGGAGTTGCAGGAGCAGAACCACCGTAAATAGAAGAACAACCTGTTGCATTTGCAACCATCATTCTCTCACCAAACAATTGTGTAATTAACTTGATGTATGGAGTTTCACCACAACCAGCACAAGCTCCTGAAAACTCGAATAACGGCTGAGCAAATTGTGAATTTTTCACGTTATTTTTAGGCAGCAAATCTTTGTAACCTACTTTTTCGTCCATATAATGCCATCTGTCTTTCTCAATCATTTGAGATTCCAAAGGCTTCATTTCCAAAGCTTTTGCTTTAGGAGCAGGACAAACATCAGCACAGTTACCACAACCAGTACAATCTTCAACAGCTACTTGAATTCTGAAATGTAAACCTTTCAATTCTTTACCTGTTGCAGGCTTAACGGCAGTTCCGGCAGGAGCTGCAGCTAATTCCTCTTCAGTTAGAATGAACGGACGAATTGCAGCATGAGGACAAACGTAAGCACACTGGTTACACTGGATACAAGTTTCTTCTTTCCATTCAGGAACATGAACAGCAACACCACGCTTCTCAAACTTAGTTGTACCTGCAGGGAAAGTTCCGTCTTCACGACCTGTGAAAGCAGAAACCGGAAGATCATCACCTTTTTGAGCATTCATTGGATCACAAACCTCAGCAATAAACTTAGGGCGATTATTTGTAGTTGCAGCTTCTTTCTCTTCAGGTAAGTTTTTCCAATCAGCAGAAACTTTAACTTCAACAACATTTTCTCCACCAGCATCAACAGCTGAGAAGTTCATATTTACAACTTTTTCACCTTTGTTACCATACGATTTAACAATCGCTTTCTTCATTTCTTCGGCAGCCTTTTCGAAAGGAATCACATTTGTGATTTTGAAGAATGCAGCCTGCATAATGGTATTGGTACGGTTACCAAGACCAAGATCCTCGCCCAGTTTTGTACCGTTGATAATGTAGAATTTAATCTCATTTTCAGCCAAGTACTTTTTCATATGATTTGGAAGATTCTTAACAGTCTCTTCTGCATCATAAATTGAGTTCAATAAGAAAGAACCACCTTTTTTCAATCCTTTTAGCACATCGTAAAGATATACGTAAGCAGGAACGTGACATGCAACGAAGTCAGGAGTAGTTACCAGATATGTTGAGCGGATTGGTTCATCACCAAAACGAAGGTGAGAAGCAGTAAATCCACCTGATTTTTTAGAATCGTAAGCAAAGTATGCCTGGCAATATTTATCAGTTGAACCACCAATAATTTTAATCGAGTTTTTGTTGGCACCTACAGTACCATCAGAACCCAAACCATAAAATTTCGCTTCGTAAAGAGACTCTGAATTCATCTTAACCTCTGGTAACATTGGAAGTGAAGTAAAAGTCACATCGTCAACAATACCTAAAGTGAATTGATTTTTAGGTTCGTTCATTGCAAGATTTTTGTAAACTGCAACAATTTGAGATGGAGTCACCTCTTTTGAACCTAAACCATAACGTCCGCCAATCACCATTGGAGCATTCTCTTTTCCGTAGAAAACTTCTCTTACGTCAAGATACAATGGTTCTCCGTTAGCACCGGTTTCTTTAGTACGATCAAGTACACAAATACGTTTTACTGATTCTGGAATAACGCTTAAGAAATGTTTGGCTGAGAATGGACGGTACAAATGAACACAAACAAGACCAACTTTTTCGCCGTTTGCCATTTTATAGTCAACCGCTTCTTTAATGGTTTCGTTTACAGAACCCATTGCAATAATGATATTTTCAGCATCGGCTGCACCATAATACATGAAAGGCTTGTATTCTCTTCCTGTAATTTTGGTCATTTCCTTCATGTAGTCAGCTACAATATCCGGAACCGCATTGTAAAATGGGTTAGCAGCTTCGCGAGACTGGAAGTAAACATCAGGATTCTGAGCAGTACCTCTTGTTACAGGAGATTCCGGATTTAAAGCACGATCACGGAAAGCCTGAAGAGCCTCTTGATCAACAAGATCTCTCATGTCTTCCATATCAACAGCTTCAATTTTTTGAATTTCGTGAGATGTACGGAATCCATCGAAGAAGTTCATAAAAGGAACTCTTGATTTAATTGCAGTTAAGTGAGATACTGCAGAAAGATCCATTACTTCCTGAACCGAACCTGAAGCCAACATAGCGAAACCTGTCTGACGTGCAGAATATACATCAGAGTGATCTCCAAAAATACTCAATGCCTGAGCAGCAAGAGCACGGGCACTAATATGAAATACACATGGCAATAATTCACCAGCGATTTTATACATGTTAGGAATCATTAATAATAATCCCTGAGATGCAGTATAAGTAGTTGTTAATGCACCAGCTTGTAATGCACCGTGAACAGCACCTGCAGCACCGGCTTCAGATTGCATTTCTACTAATTGTACTGTTTCTCCAAATAGATTTTTACGTCCTTGTGCAGCCCACTCATCAACATTCTCAGCCATTGGCGAAGATGGGGTGATTGGGTAAATACAAGAAACCTCACTAAACATATATGCTACGTGAGCGGCAGCGGCATTACCATCACAGGTAATGAATTTTTTTTCTCTTGCCATTTTACTCCTCCGATTAAATTTTATTATTTGGTATTTTATTTGCTATCTAATTCTTTAATACAAAAAGCCGAACAACCAAAGAGGTATTTTATTTCCCTCTCCACGTTCTATCATATCGGCAGCAATAAAAAAGTCTTCTGTTCTAAATTTCGATTCAGACGTATCATCACTACCTGTAATTTCAAAATTAAATTTATCATTCACTAAAAAATGACCTCTGTCGGTGCTTGTAATGCTTCTGTTAGGTCCCACCTGATTGTAAAAGAAAGTTTCCCTTAGATTACTTTCATTTACATTTTCCGGTGCAATTGCATATAATAAATTCGTATTGTGCAGATAAACTTTATTTGGTTTCTTCGACGCATCGTTAAAACTCCCCTGAGAATTCAACAAACGAATTAATCTAGCATTCTTTAAATACTTCAAATAATTCATAATTGTAGCTCTGGATGTTTCTACATCGTTTGCCAGCTTACTTACATTTGGTTGAAAAGGAACATTACAGGAAATAATATATAGAAGTTTCTTTAACTTGGACAGGTATTTTAGTTCAATTTGATTTAAGTAAGTGATATCAAATTCTAAAATCAAATTGATCATCTTCAAAAGATTATCCATAAAGCTTTTCTCCTCCTGATAACAAGGATAATATCCAAACCTCAGGTAATCATTGAAATAAGCTAACGGACGAACCTTGCCAAGAATTTCTTCAACAATTCCCTCATGATTCTCTAACAGTTCTTCCAGTGTGTAGCGAGTAAATTGATTTCCCGACTCATAATTTAAAAATTCTCTAAATGACAAGCCATTTAGGTAATAGACATTCACACAATTTTTCAAATCTTCATTCGTCTTAATCCGAAGAATTGATGAACCGGTAAAAATAATCTTTAAATCGGGATATTGCTCGTAACAAGTTCGCAGACCTTTTGCCCATTCCGGGTATTTATGAATCTGATCGAGAAGCAATATTTTACCTCCTCTTTTGTAAAATTCATCAATAAAAGGAACTAATCCTTTCTCAGTAAAGAATAAATTGTTTAGGTTGATGTATAAGCAATTCTTATCGTTGGCATGGTGCTCACGAATATAATCCAATAAAAAAGTTGTTTTCCCAACTCCTCTGGATCCTTTAATGGCTATCAAACGTTGTGACCAATCAATTTCATCAGCCAACTCACGTCTAATGGTGCCTTTCTTATGCTTCAACAAACTATTATGAGTCTGTACTAAAGTGTTCATTTTCTGTCGAATTTACTTCGCAAATTTATAGAATAAAAGCGGCATTTTGCAATCTAGAGATTACAAAAAGCTTTTCTTTTTGCTATTTATACTTATTTAAAATAAGATACCACAAATCGATAAATTGCTAGTTATAAGAATACTAAGCTAAAATACATTTTTAAAACTAGTCTTATTCATTTATGAAATTTCATTGTAAATTAACACTTTAAGTTTAACACAAAAAGAAAGGGCAATGACTGATATCATTACCCTTTTATATCTTTTTAAAACTAAAAGCGATTTACTTATCGTTCATTGAGATTAAAAATTCTTCGTTCGATTTTGTTTTTCTTAAGCGATCCTGCAGGAATTGCATTGCCTCAATAGAGTTCATATCTGTCAGATAATTTCTAAGAATCCAGATGCGGTTCAATTGATTTGGATCAAGAAGCAGATCGTCACGACGAGTACTTGATGCTGTAATATCAATTGCCGGGAAAATTCGTTTGTTAGATAACTTACGATCTAACTGAAGCTCCATATTACCAGTCCCTTTAAATTCTTCAAAGATAACATCATCCATTTTAGAACCTGTATCTGTTAATGCTGTTGCTAAAATTGTAAGCGATCCACCATTCTCAATATTTCTTGCCGCACCAAAGAAACGTTTTGGTTTGTGCAATGCGTTTGCATCCACACCCCCCGAAAGCACTTTACCTGAAGCAGGAGAAACAGTATTGTATGCACGAGCCAATCTTGTTATTGAATCCAATAGAATTACAACATCATGACCACACTCAACCATTCGTTTTGCTTTCTCTAAAACGATATTAGCAACACGAACATGGCGTTCAGCCGGCTCATCAAAGGTAGATGAAATAACCTCAGCATTTACGCTTCGAGCCATATCGGTAACCTCTTCAGGACGCTCATCGATCAACAAAATAATCATATAAGTTTCTGGATTGTTCGCTGCAATAGCATTGGCTATCTCTTTCAAAAGAACAGTTTTACCTGTTTTTGGCTGTGCAACAATCAGTCCTCTTTGTCCTTTACCAATTGGAGCAAACATGTCAACAAGACGTGTTGACATTGAATTCATCCCTTTTCCTGTCAAATTAAATTTCTCATCCGGAAATAAAGGCGTCAAATGATCAAAAGGTACACGATCCCGAATTACCTCAGGTAGTCTGCCGTTAATCTTTGCAACTTTAATTAATGGAAAATACTTCTCACCTTCTTTGGGCGGACGAATTGTTCCATTAACAGTATCTCCGGTTTTTAAACCGAATAATTTGATTTGCGACTGCGACACATATATATCATCAGGAGAATTCAAGTAATTGTAATCCGACGAACGCAGGAAACCATAGCCATCAGGCATAATTTCCAAAACACCCGAATTGTCAATTATTCCATCAAACTCAAACAATTTCTCTTTCTCACGTTTTTCAAAACGTTTTCTATTTGGATTCTCTTGTCTTTCCGTTTTCTCTGGCTTATCAGACACTTCCCGGCCTTCTGTTTTCACCTGTTCTTCAGTAACATCCGCCACCTCAGGCTTGTCCTGACGTTCTGGTTTATCCTGACGTTCTGTTCTTGGCGTTCTTGGTGGTCTTGCAGGTCTCGGTGGTCTTGCGGGTCTTTCGCTTCTTTGTGCATTTTCATTTGCAACTGGAGGCGCTGAAACTGAGGTTTGTGATTGTTCTTCGATTTTCTCCTCAACAGGAGTACTTTCAGCTTTTTCAACAACCGGTCTTGTTCCTCGTATGGGTTTTCTTGGGGCGTCTTTTGGTGCTGTATCTTCTTCTTGAGTAGTCTCATTACTTACAGCATCCCTAACTGGTTGTTCCGGCTTTTTTCTTTTGTGCAAAAGCGATCTGGATCGCCCTTCATCAGCCTTACTATCTCCCATCGGACTCTTAGGTCTTTTTAGGGGAGTCTTTTTTTCTGGTGTTTTTCTTTCAGAAGCTACAATTGCCTGTTGATCAAGGATTCTGTAAATTAAATCCTGTTTCTTAAAAGACTCAATTTTTTTAACATTGAGTTCTTTAGCGATTTCTCGTAATTCAGGCACAAGCTTCTTGTTTAATTCAAGAATATCGTACATAAATGATATATTAATATTTTTCGGGTGATTTTTTTAGATAGAAATTGTTTTGAACAATTGGGAACCTGATCTTTCGACCTCTAAATGAGAAGAATTAATCTGAATTCAATTGCAATATTACGGAATTAGTTATAAATCACAAAAAATAAATGATTTTATTATTCAAATTGATGCCTGATGTCGCTATATAAGTTTATTAATCTCAAAATAAACTTCTTGAAAGTGCCACAAATTTCTTTTTCAAAATGATTTTGCTATATTTAAATATAAACGAGAATAGTCAACTCGTATGTAAATACCATTAAAATCCACTATGAGACAACTAAAGATCACTAAACAGGTAACCAATAGAGAAACTCCGTCACTGGACAAGTACCTTCATGAAATTGGGAAAGTCGATCTTATTTCTGCAGAGGAAGAGGTTCAGCTTGCCAGGGAGATAAAAAAGGGCAATAAAAAAGCCCTGGATCGACTTATTAAATGCAATCTACGTTTTGTTGTTTCTGTATCGAAACAATATCAAAACCAAGGCCTTAGTCTGCCGGATTTGATTAACGAAGGAAACTTAGGACTAATTAAAGCAGCTCAAAGATTTGATGAAACCAGAGGTTTTAAGTTCATATCATATGCTGTTTGGTGGATTAGGCAATCCATTTTGCAGGCATTGGCCGAGCAAGCCCGAATTGTGCGCCTGCCGTTAAACAAAATTGGTTCTATTAACAAAATCAACAAAACATTCGCTCAATTGGAACAGGAGTATCAGCGGGAACCTTCACCTGAAGAAATTGCTACCATACTGGAAATGAGTCCGAAAGATGTAAAAGAAGCACTTAAGGCTTCAGGAAGACACATCTCTATGGATGCTCCTATAAACCCTGACGAAGAGAATACTCTTTACGATATATTGCTTAGCAATGATGAAATTAGTCCGGATAAAAAGCTAATTCGGGACTCACTTCGCAAAGAAATTGACCGGTCTTTATCAACACTTTCAAAAAGGGAGGCTGCTATTATTAGATTGTATTTTGGATTAAATGAAAAGCCACCTTACTCTCTCGAAGAAATTGGAAAAGAATTTGGCTTAACGCGGGAACGTGTTCGCCAGATTAAAGAGAAGGCAATCAAGCGAATGAAGACAACATTTAGAAGCAAAATACTAAAAACTTATTTAGGAGAATAATATTTATTTTAGGGTGAAAAGAAAGGATAAGAATAGATGGTGAATTTTCATTTACCTCCTCTTATCCTTTTTTACTTATATTTGCGCCATATTTAAACGAAACGTAAACAACCAAATGCAAACATTAATTTCACCTTCGCTGTTAGCTGCCGATTTCACAAATCTAAAGGCCGATATCGAAATGGTAAACAACAGTCAGGCCGATTGGTTTCACTTAGACATTATGGATGGGGTCTTTGTACCTAACATATCATATGGTCTGCCTGTTGTAGAGCAAATAAACAAAATTGCTGAAAAACCGTTGGATGTTCATCTGATGATTATTGATCCGGATAGATACGTTGCAGCTTTTAAAAAAGCCGGCGCTGACATTCTAACAGTTCATTACGAAGCTTGCACTCATCTTCACCGTACTATTCAGAACATTCACAGTGAAGGAATGAAAGCCGGCGTATCGCTAAACCCTCATACCCCGGTTTCTGTTTTAGAAGAAATTATTACTGATATTGATTTGGTTCTTTTAATGAGCGTAAATCCTGGTTTTGGCGGACAGAGTTTTATTGAGAGCACTTATGCTAAAGTTGAAAAACTGGCTGAATTGATCAAAGAAAAAAATGCTTCTGTCGTAATTGAAATTGATGGAGGTGTGAATTTGGAAACAGGAAAAAAATTAATTGAAGCCGGGGCCAATGCTTTGGTTGCCGGAAGTTTTGTTTTTGGAGCAAATGATCCGAATCAAACAATATCCGATTTAAAAAATCTATAATATACAGAAGACCAAATGCAGTACATTTGGTCTTTCTTTTTATACTTTCGCAACATCCTTCCCTTCCAAATAAGCCTGAAGATAAGCAAATTGAGGAGTCAGCCTTCCATTTTCTGCAATTGTTGCCCTCTCAATTATTCCATCCGGATCATCATCTAAAAGGGCTTCATACACATTCTGATACAAAGCCTCTCCAAAATCAATTGATGAATCACGAGGTAATTCACCCGGTAAATTATCCACAGCCATAACTGTTACGTTTTTTTTATCCACAAAAGGAATTGCTTCTTCCTCCTTAAATCGATCATATCCATAAAACGACGAAGCAATTGTTGAAGCCCTTAATGTTGATGCAATTGGACCATTTAAATCACAGCTTACATCGGCAATTACCGAAATTTTAAAATCATCTTCTTTGTAATCTTCCGGAATTAGAAATTTAGGCGATTTTGGATCCCAATAATGGCAGGCAATAAATAAATCTGTCACTTTAGTAAAAGGCTTGAATGTTGATCGGTACATTTCCGGATTCTCGTAAAAATCAAGCAAATTAAATTCACCTCCGTCTTTACGTTCCACATAGTCTTCCGGGTCAATACGGCAAACAACAGGTTCGTTAAAACTTTCGTGTAAAAATTGTTCCGGTGCAACCTCTTTCAAATTTAGAACACGCAGGGTCTGCATTGCTCCCATCGCAACACGACCACCTCCGGTAATTAATATTTTTATCGGTTTTAAACTAACTTTTTTTAGATGTAAATACATCTCCTCCATATCTTTGCAATAACTGGCTGGTGGTAAATCGAAAAAATCGGTACGCACACCGCGGGCTCTAAGTGCTTTATACGCTCCCACAACACCAGCCCAATGACCAAATGCCACAAGCCTTCGGTGCTTGTTATCCGTTAAATATTCATAATCAATAAGGGTTATATTTCTTTTAATTATTTGTTGCAGCAATTCACGATTGTAGAGCTGTTGTTTTGCTGTATGAGAAAAGAACAAATAGGTTTTATTTGGGATCAGAGTTGGAATAGAAACTTCCTTTACTCCAATCAATATATCACAATCTCGCAAATCATCCGTTAAAAAATATCCCTGCTCCCGGTATTCCGAATCAGTAAAACAACGAATATCGCTCGGCTGAATGAATATACTGACATTAGGATATTTATTGAGAATTTGTAAGCCTGTTACCGGTGGTATTGCAACCCTTCTATCAGGTGGATTTTTAGTTTCCCGAAGGACTCCAATTCTAATTCTTTTTTTCATACGATTCCTTATTTATATGCAAGTGTTTGATTTTATGCACGTAATGAGTATTAAGATAATAATAAAAAGAACGATTATCTACATTCCAACCGAATTGATTTACGAACATTTCAGATATCAAACTCTTTCTTTAGCAATTCCCGAACCTATTGTTTCCCACTATACATTATAAAAGATCGTTAAGCACTCTTTATTTGTAATTGATACTTAAAGGTCTATCGATTCAAACTTAAATTTAATACATATTCTGAAAGGTTTCTATGAAAAAATCATGTGAAATGTATGAATTTTACTAATTTTACACCAATTCTGGGGCTGACGTGGATTTTGACAGCATGATGAATTAGTATGTAAGCATGTCGAGCGTTGTTATTCCAGCTCGTAAATATCGGATATCAAACTTTTTAATTGGCGAAAATAACTACGCTCTTGCTGCTTAATCGAATAAAGTAGATTAATGCTTCATCACCACTCTAGGAGTGGAGACGAGACATCCAACTTATGGTTCCACCTTGTTCCGGTAAGTAATTGGATGCTATCAATTCAGGGTTAGTCTGCTTCAGGCTTTGGGGAGCAGGCGAAATTAAAAAGATAAGATAAAGTATCGGGTGTGCTTTCCCTAACTTTGTACGAAAATCAATAAATCACTACACATGTAGAAAGCCTATTGATCGCGTGTTTGGACCAGGGTTCGATTCCCTGCAGCTCCACCGTAAATAAAAAAAACGACTTCAATTGAAGTCGTTTTTTTTCCTGATAGTTTCTCATTACTTTGACACAAAACGGATCAAGCAGAAAATATGGGAGCTCTTTTCCAAAGTTTTAGTGAAAGCTAAACATCTACTCAAAAGAACCTGAAAACTTAACACCAATCAATAAAAACTTAACTTTTTACTTTGCACTCCCTACTTTCGTGAAAAAGCTATTTTAGCCAATGAAGTTCCATCAGAACAAACTAATTATATATTTGTTTATAAGAGTAGAACAACTCTAACCAACTAAAAAATTGCTTAGTACATGACAATAATACAAATCATTGATTTTCAACAAAATAAGCCTCTGTATATTTAGATAAGACGTTGATTTTCATTATCTTAGAAGAATAATACCACTCATTTTTCTAATGAAGAAAATCAACGTCGAGAATAAAAGTAAGGAATTCATATCAATATTGAATACCCATTTTGAAGGAAAAGTTAATTTATCACGTCTGAAATTTATTTCCATGTTTGTGTTTGCCCTATGCAAAGTCCAGACTGTAGGTTTCGAAAAATTAGCTAACGCATTTGATAGTAAGGCTCAGGCAGAATCATGTTTAAGGCGTGTTCAACGTTTTATCGCGCAGTTCATGTTAGATTCTGATTTGGTTGCAAAACTCATTTTTGGATTATTACCCCAAAAAGAAAACTTGAGACTTAGTATTGACAGAACAAATTGGAAATTTGGGAAAACTAATATCAATATCTTCATGCTTGGTGTAACTTATAAAGGAGTGGCTTTCCCTCTGCTGTTTTCTATGCTGGATAAACGTGGCAATTCCAATTGCCGGGAGAGAATTGATTTAGTGAACCGATTCATACGGCTTTTCGGAACGGAATGTATTGACTGTTTGATGGCTGACCGTGAATTTGTTGGAGATAAATGGATCGAATATCTAAATGAAAATCGTATTCGATATTATATCCGAATCAGGAATAATTTCAAAATTTACGTGCCTCATAAAAATGAGGAAATTAAAGCAGCATGGTTGTTTAAATCGCTTAAGTTTGGGGAGTTTGTTCATTATAAACGAATTGTTAGAATGGGATCACAGCTTTGCTATATCTCTGGATGTAAACAAAAAGGCAAAAAAAAAGATGAAGAATTATTGATGATCGTATCGTTCAATAAACCAGAGCAGGCTCAAATAAATTATAAAGAGCGTTGGCAAATAGAAACTTGCTTCAGAGCAATGAAATCAAGTGGCTTTGACATTGAGAAAACACATTTACAAGCCATTGATCGAATTGAGAAACTGACTCTTCTTGTTATGATAGCTTTCGTCTGGTGTTATAAAATCGGAATATTCATACATGAAAATGTGAAGAAAATTAAAATAAAAAAACATGGACGAAAAGCTAAAAGTATATTCAAATGTGGATTATCTTATATTGCAAACGTCTTGTTAAATTCAGAAAATCAGAACAATATAAATGTGTTCAAGTTTTTGTCATGTACTTAGAAAAAATTGTTAATAAAAAGTCAGTAAAGATATGATCAAACTAAAAAAAACTAAAGTAGATCGTTTTATTTTACCATCATTAAATTCATGTCAAATACTTTAACAATTTTTGTTGTATTTGTTTAAAACTATTTATCGTCAAGGAAAGGAATAAAATAATATTTCACTTAATTTATTAAAATTATGAATACAGTAATTCATAAAAAGGAGCGACAATTAAATTGACACTCCTTTTCATTGTTCACTTAGCAATAATTGCATTTCAATAAATATAAAACAAAACAGTATAAAATTTAAACGTTTTTGAATTCAATTTATACTCCAATTAAATGTAGGATATTCCTTTTTCAATTGCTTAGGGGAAGTCGCGTTTTTTAAAAGCCCATCCAGATAGGAATTTGAGGTATTTATAATATTCATAATGTTTCGATCTTTTATAAAGAACTCTTCTTCCTGAAGTATATCCAACACATCGTCAAATCTTAATCTTCTTATCTCCGACCAATAATAATACCTTGCAATTAAACATCGGTTTCGACGTTCAATTAATCTTGAGCGTCTAGTTTCTTTTTTGATAAATTCTCTTTCGCATTCTAAATTTGCTTCTTCTAATGATTTTTTCATTTCAACATTTATTTTTTAATCCTGAGAAATACTCACACCATTTTAAATCAAATAATATTTGACCAATTGATGCTTTATTATTATAAACAGCTGAAAATATAGATTAAGAGTTTGAATAGAAAATAGATTTATTAGTTACAAAAAACGATTACATATAAATTACGCTAAGTAACAACAACATTTTAAAAGCACATTTATAAAAAAAGACATTTCACACATGATGAAAATTTCAAAAAGGGCAATATTGATACCTACAATTCCCATTCTCTTTTTTTATATTTCTTTACCATTGGATTAATTCTAATACAAACCAAAACCTGAGATATTATTTATTAAAAAACAGTCAAACTTGTACGTACTTTTAATTCACAAAGAGAATAAAATCCATTTTAAGCAAAGTATCTACAGCGCTTTTATAATTTTATTTATTGAGTGATATTATTTTCAGCTAAACAAATATGAAGAAGGGATTAGTAGTAAACAAATCACATTATATAGAATTACTTAACTATACAATATACCGACAACTATATGTTATTCTTTGCAAAAAACAACTTAACTTATAAACTGTACTATAGGTAATTACAGTTTATATTTACCACAAAAAAACAAATTAACTCAACTTATTGGTTTTGGTCCCTGTTTTATTGAAAAAATAGTAGAAAAAAAATCTTTTGGGTTATGAAAGATGAGGTATAGAATTACAAAATTATCAGTATTTATATTTAAAAATTGAGTGGAACTACATTAAAAGGCAAAGTGCTTCACTCAACCGATTGAGACACTAAATAAATATCGAAAACTAGAACACGTAAAAAAAACCCAGCATTGCTGCCGGGCTATATTCTTTGTTTTATTCAAAATTCACTATTCAAGGGGATTGACTTCTTCGAATTTTATTCGTTCCAGAACACGAGTCAGATCAATCCGTAGTAGTCCTTTTAAAAGCTCTGAGATATTTTAATTAGTTAATTAATACTTTTGAAGAACGGATGTAATCAGCACCTATTACTTTTATAATGTACATTCCTTTCTTTAAACTGGAAACATCAAGTTGTATGCAATTTTTGTTGTATTGCTGTTTGTAAACTGTCATCCCTTTTATATCAACAACTTCGATCGAATTTTTAAAATCGTAATTATTGTTCAATTCAATATTCAATACATCGCTAACAGGATTAGGATATAGTTTGAAAATCTCAAGATCAGGTTCATCGATGGATGTCACAATTATTTTTTGAAAATTGCCAGTCACTTCTGCATTTTTCCACAATTCATGAAGATATGGGTTCTCGACTGAAAGTATAGTGAAACCACTCGTCCAGCTCACAAATTCACAATCCTCAGCGGGTGTAGCTGTAAGACTTACCTTTTCATTATAATTATAAGTTCCTGAACCTGTAACAGTTCCCAATTCTTCATTATTGGATACTACTGTTATATCTCTTGATTCTATCTCAAAATGGGCAACAAAGTGCAGATTTTCCTTAACAATGTAAGTAAAGCTTGAATCGGTACTAATTACTTCATCATTTAATGTCCAGTTTACAAAAGAATAACCTGTTCCTGACCATGCATAAGGATTTATTTCTTCATTGTATTTAGCAGTATTTGGTCCGTAAACCTCCCCGCCTTTTTTGGTATCTGCTTCATATTCTATTTCAAAGTTTTTACGTTCGAAGTTAGCAACCAAAACTATATCCTCTGTAATGGTAAAAGTATAATCAGCATTCGTGGAGACTTCAACATCATTTTCTGTCCAGTTAATAAATTGATAACCATCTTTTATTTCAGATGCAGATACCGTTACAATTTCACCTGCACCATATGTTCCTTCGCCTGTAAGTGTACCCGCACCTTCAGGGTATGCAGACAAGCTAACTTGTCGAGATTGATATTCAAAATTCGCTGCTAATGTTCTATTAGAAGTAACGGTAAACGAATATTCCGGCTCTTCAGAGACAATATTTCCGTTTTCTATCCAATTGGTGAAAATATAACCAGTATTTGGAGACGCTTTTAAAATAGCACTTCCTCCATGTTGATATGTACCTGCTCCTTCAACAGTTCCTCCATCGGAAGGCTTATTAGATATTTCGATATCATATGTTTTTATTTCGAAATTTGCTGCTAATTTACGATCGGCAATAACTTCAAAACTATAATTAGTATCTGTAGATACTTCCACATTATTTTCAGTCCAGTTGATAAAATTATATCCTTCGGCAACTGTTGCTGCCAAATAACAAGTATCAGCTTGATTATGAATTCCACTTCCTGACACAGTCCCTCCAATTTCTGGTGTAGCCGATGTTGTTATTACATATTTTGGTAAAGTAATCGTTAAAGGAGAAGAAGTTCGGTTATTGTCATCGTTATTTTCACTAATGGTATTGTTCAAATCACTAATAACCAAAATACAATAGCTTCCCGTTTCGGTGTTATTTGGTATTATCAAATCCGATGATTCAGAACTCAAAGCTCCTGAAGTCAAAGCTTCAATATTTGTACTGCCAAGTAAAACATCCGTTTCATCATACGCTTGATCAGCAGACAGGTAATAATCTACCTGACTTGATTCGGCATTTCCTATTCCGATATTTTTCACATCATAAAAAACCTTTAGATCATCACCAGAATTCAGATCAGAAACACTTAGACTCTGATTGCTTACCTCCAAGTCCGGGTAATTAATTGAGAGCTCGCAAAAGGCATTATTATTATCCTTGTCTGTTTCTCCCAGCTTACCAGAGTAATCAGCAACAAAAATGATATAGTAGGTGCCGGAAGCTAAACCAGAAGGCAGTGTAATATTTGAATTAACAGATTGACTGGAACCTTCTGTAATTGCCTCGACAGGTTCTTTTGCCAGAAATTCATCCGTCTGATCGAATAAGTTGTCTGATGACAAATAAAAGCCAAGTTCGGAACTACGAGCATACCCCTTTCCAATATTTTTTATATCGGCAGCTAGTTGAAGCGAATTGGTATTTATTATCACTGGAGTAACAAATTGGTTAAGCACTTCCAGATCGGGGTGTTCAATGAAAATCTCAACCGCAGTCACATTGTCCGTTTCATCTGTTTCAGCAATTTTCCTGTTGTAATCAGCATAAAACAGAATGTATTGTGTACCCGTTGAAGATTCTAAAGGAATAGTAAGCGTATTATTCACCGATTTTTGTTTGGTTAGAATTAATTCTTCAAACTCTTGTGCACCAATAAACTGGGCTTTGCTGCTATAGGTATTATCAGACGATAAATAGTAGGCAATTTGTCCGGCTGGTGTACCATAATCTCCATCATTCAGAATATAAGAGGACACCTCAATATCATTTCCAGCTATTGTTGTTACAGGATCGACAGATGGATTATAAACTGCCAAATTAGAAACCACAACCGAAACTTCTGCGGAGGCGATATTATTGGTCTCATCCACTTCCGTTACATGATCTAGATAATCTGCTTTAGCAATTATAAAATAATCTCCTGCACTTGTTTTGGAAGGCATTGTAACCACAGTATAATAGGATCCTTCGCCAGGAAACAAAAACTCCTGATATGAATCTCCAATTAAGATATCATCATCATCAAGTAAATTGTCAGTTGAAATGTAAAACCCAATTTTAAATTCTCCGGCCTTTGCAGTACTTGAATTATCCAGTGTGCCTTGAATTGAAAAATTTAATCCGGTACGTTGCGGGGTATCAAATAGAATACTTTTCACTGTTATATCCGGATGAGGAATTGTTACCTTTATGTAATGGGTATTATTATTTTCATCGCCCTCACTGACCTCCTTTTTATGATCGGCATAAAATAGAATGTAATAGGTGCCTGTCGCAACGTTTTCCGGAATAGTGAAACTACCTGAAACTTTTTTGTAGTTGATCCCTGAAATGGATGATGTATACGCATCTCCTAATTCAATGTCCGATGAGCCATACTTGGTATCGGTAGAAAGATAGATTCCAAGCCTGCTTGATCCGGCATCTCCCTGAACCACATTTTGAATAGTACATTCAAAATTAATATTGTTCTTAGGGTGAAATGTTGTTGACTCAAGTGAGGCACTTGCAACAGTTAAATCGGGTAAAGTACTTGAAGTACCAGCAAGGCAAGTACTAAAGTGACAGCTTAAGCTAATTAAAAAAATGAGGCAGGTTTTAAAGAAGACCATGGCTTTAGGGTGTAAGGGTTTGTTATTGTTCATAGTAAAGTATTTGCAAATTATTAGCTATTAAGAAATTAAAGTGTTAAATAAAATACGGCTAAATATAATATTTTAATAAGTATTATGAATGTTTCAACCGAGAAAAGTGAAAAAAATAAATGAGTTTTTTTAATGGTACAATAAATCCCAGCCTTACAGACAAAATGTCCATGGGTAAAAACTCACCAAGTTTCCAGCTTTTGATTCACCTTAGAACCTCTTTTGTATTAATAGCACCCATTAGAGTATAAAAAACATCCGATCAAAAGATTGGGTTCACTTAAATAAATGCATCGTTTGATATTCTTTTTTTTAACCCACACGAAAAGATTGACTTCACCGAATTTCGTTTCGCTCAGGAACGGGGATTACACAGTTACTCTTAATAATTATGTATTTCGCTTTACTATTTTTAGTTATCAGCACAAGTCATAGATTTAAGGCAGATGGAGCACTGCTTGTAAACACTCCTTTTTATTCCCTCCTCCCCACTTTCGCACTTGTTGTTTTAGGTTTATCTGTTTTCGACATTTTGTCATATTATGAAGATATAATCTTTAATTATAACTCTGACACAGAGTTATGAACATTGTCTCAGTTTTAGATTTACCGGTGGCGCGCAATGGCAAACTTGTGCCGAAACACTTCAAACTTGTGCAGGAAAAGATTAGACTTGTGGCGGAACACTTCAGACTTATTCCGGAAAGCCTAGGATTTGTACCAAACCTAAAAATCAACCTTATACATTATGAAATTTTCTTAACTTAATGACATTGAGCTTGCGATACTATAGCAGGGGAATCAGCCCTTACAACTAGCTTTTGTTATCTAAAAACCGTTATCAAAATACGATTTAATAACCCAACCTCTTTTTCTAGTAGTTGCTGTTCCATTGTTGTATTTCTCATTTTTATCTGAAACTAACGTAATACATCCACCACCTTGCAATACAAAATTATCACTATGTATTAACGACCATCTAATATGTATTTGTCGGGAATTATCTCTATTGAATATGGTTATCTCTCTTGCTTCGTCAGTTTCGGGAGAATTTAGTCTTATATAAGCATCTTCAACAGTTGGAAACAAGCTAAAATATCCATAATTATTTGTATCCAGATATAACGCATTTGCATCAGAGTTACTAACATCTTTGACGTAATTGTGTACTTCAACATTCCTAGTCCATAACGTACCATCACAAAATACACCATATGTTGGAGCTGTGCCTGAGTTGTTGCCAGCACCATATACACCACATGTAAACTGTCTGTGAATCCCCAAAACTTCATCTTTAGCGACATTGGCAAACCCAAGTCCAACTACTGATGCTAACATTGACATGCCTGAGGTTACTGACCAGCATTCTTGTCCAGCATCATTGGCAAATATCCCTTTATGACTTATGTAGGACACTCTATTTGATGCCCCACGAACCTCAATTTCACCTGTAGATGAATTGATTCTCATCCGTCCATTAATATTGTTTGAATCCCAATTGGATGTTTTTAAATAAGTTGATCCAGTTTCAAAACCTCCAATTGTACCACTTGGAGCATCAAGAACTCCTTTAAAATGTGCTGAGCCATCAGCAGCACTGATATAGAATTCTTTAGCTCTAATTGCTCCACTACCTATAGTCATAGATGCACCATCTAATGCATAAGTATCTGATGTTTGCTTAGTTCCTGACCAGATGTAGTTATTATCAAATTGAAATCCTGCAATTCTATTAGTTGAACCAATCTGAAATACTCTACCAACACTATTTCTACCGTAAATACCCCAATCTTCTGAACTTGTATAGTATGTTTTAATATATTCAGAAGTTGATTTGTAGATCATATATTCGCCCGACTTCATCCACGAACCTGCAACTGCACCACCCCAAGAACAATTAGTAGTTCTTATTTGAGAACTTGTTATTTCAAAATTACCAATCTTACCTTTATTGAATGAACACTCCAAGCCATTTACGTAGTCGGCTGTTACAGTATCTTTAGTGATTTTAGCAGCTTGACTTTCGTTTATCTTATCATCTGCTGTGCTTTGAGCTGCTGAAGCATCAGTTACGGCTTTATTTGCTGTACCTTGTGCTGTTGATATAGAATTATTCAACGCATCAGTATCAGTAACGTCATTAAATGATATAGAAGAACCAGCTGATAATTTCATAATCCCTTTTAGATACACATTATCACAGTAGAAACCGTAGCCTGATAAAGCACCTCCAACATTTGGGTCGTTGATTCCGTTAAGTTTACCAAATCTAGCTTTCGTCACCATATCATAAACGACATCTATATAAGGTGAGTTGTTGTCGCTAGATGTAATATATACAGCACCACCCGAAATACGAACTATTTCATCACCCGCTTCTGGAAGATCACCAATAAAACCAGCCTTATTCAGTTTGATGTAATTTGGATAAGTAGCATTGCCTCCCCAAGATATTGTCGCTTCATAAAATTTAACGCCTGAACCGTTCCAAACCTGGCATCTAACTTTTTGCCCCAAAGCAAACGGGTTACCTAGTTCCTCGTCTAATTCTAAAGTATAGCCCGTTGCGTCTTCATCAGATATTCGATTAACTTTAGCACCATCAGAAAACCAATAAGAGCCATTCCCTGAACGAATTTTATTAATTATTAGCTCGTAGAACTTAGCACTTCTACGCACGGTTAAATCTCCTACGGTCAAGCTATCATTTAAAGCACCGTGACCAAGACTCCAACCTTGACCTGAAAACCCATCAATGAAAGCCCCCGAGTTTTTAATGTAACCACTAATAAGAGAATTACCACTTGTCAAAGTACCATCGGCAACGGTCTCAAATCTACGAATAGTATCATAGTTAGCTAATAGGCGATTAACCTCCACTGAGGTATGATTACTACTTTCTGTTTCATTAGGTTGTATGGTTAATGCAGGGTACTCTTCTGCTCCTGCACTATATTCGAGATTAAAAGGTGTGTAATGTCCTTCACCTCGCTTCTGTAATCTAATTCCCATTCTGGCATCACCATAATCAAGATAATTCCCTGCATCAGCATCACCATAGTCCATATTATAAATGTCCATAAAATACTCATTGCTATCACCACGAACTAAAGCGATTGTGGTTTCTTTTGCCTTACCCCAGCTTGCCTGAGGAGGCGACATTATATTGAGTAGTGTATGATTTGCTCCATATCTTCGTAGGTTCAATAAATCCTCCGAGGTATCAGGAGAGTAAAATAAGTGCTTATTGAATTTTGCGGAGGAGTGAACTGTAGAATTGAACAATACAGCATCCTCGCTCTCGTCGTATTTAAAAACCTGATTACTACCGTAATGCAGGGAGAGATCGTTTGCATTATCTAAGCCTAAACTTGCCGTAGTTCCTCCGCCATCTTGAGAAAGGATAAGGGCAACATTATCAGATTCGTTTGAGTTATCTGAATCTGCTTCCAAGGTAAATGTTAATCCTCCGGTTACATTTAATTTTGGATTATTAATGTCGTTTCTTAAGTAACGCGAAGCCTCAATGTTGCCCAGCTTGGTGGCATTCTTAGCATACCCAACTGATAATGAGAATTCGTCTTTAGTTTTAAACTTTCCTGTAATGTTATCATAATAAGCTATGCCGCTATTTAAGGGCGCATCTTCACGTGTAGCTATCATTTGCAAACTACCAATATCACCTACGCGTGCATAACCATCGGCATCAAACACCAGTTGGCCATCATTTAAACCGTCATATTTTTTTGCTACTATCCCTGTATACATAGTGGAACCTAAGCCCACTGTCGCTTTGTTTCGTAATGTTATTAAATCATCAGTCGTAAAGAATTTTCCGGCATGCGTTTCATTCTCGTCTCCATTCGAAACAATGCCAAGCCCTTGTTTTACTTCTTCTATTTCTTGTTGTTCGAGAAGTAATGTTAAAATGGCATTATCTGTTTTGTAATTTATATTATCCATAATTAATATCTTTTAATACGTCTTGCATTTTATTATTAATCCCTTATCTTCAGACTTTTGAATATCCCGATCTTATCTTTACCTAAGAAAATAGATGACTCTATGTAACTACTTGCGAATTAGCATCATCTTAAATTTTAGTCGGAAGTGGTATCATTTTTTTAGTACTTGACATTTAATTCTTATATACAAGTGTTGGCAATGATGAAATAGTCTTATCGAACAAAAGAGGATTTCATTTTAAATGAAAGTGTTCTGTCTTTTGTTGCTTATTTTGCTTTTTCTGTTGTTCGCCTTTTTCCCAAAATATGCGAACAGATCATATATCATCCCTTTCATAAATATGATCTTGTTAATTGTCAATTTTTAACTTGACTGTGCCAATTCAGATTTTAATCTGTTGATTATTTTATAATTTAATTTGTTTAGCTATTCGATCAATTAGTGCCTTTTTTACTACTGCTTATAAACTCACGAGAAATGATTTTAAGTTTTTACTATTCAAAATTTGGTTCTCCCAGAATCTATTTTGTGAATTCAAAACCAAATATAGTTTTTTACATAACCAACTGCAAGTTAAGAGTTAAAGAACGACAAAAGGGTATTATTCCTTTGGTTTCTATTGACATTCTTTACATTTGAGATATGGAACCTATAATGTCTTATTGGTTGTTTATTAGAATCACAAGAGGAGGTGCTACTAATTTGAATGAGCCTACTTATACGCTTCGTTTCTAATGGCTAACAAATCATGTGTCGGCATTATACCTCTGTGATTATTAGACTATAAATAGTGCGAATGTTTAAATAAATGGTATCCTATCTTGCAATTGTGTACGATAAGTTCAATTCTGCTAATAAAAAAGCGAGTAAACTAGAGTGTGCGATATACAAAAGTAAAAGCCACTCACATTGCTGCAAGTGGCTTCTATTTTTGTTTTTACTTCAGCTTCGCAGCAACTAGCTATAAGCTCACATTAGCGAGGGGGCATTTATTTTTCTTTTCCAGAATCAATATAAGAGGAATAAAAGTTTTCCTTCTTATGTATTTGGACTGGTATGTTATAATACTTAGAAAAAAATATTGCTAACTTATTAACTTTACTAAAATTAGCAGACCTATAAATAACGATTGGATCCTCATGTTCATTTTTAAGAAACAATTCATTAGATATATTATTTATCCCTCGGCCTGTCTGCCCCCTTGCTCCTAAACTTTGAATTATTGTTGAACTTATATTGCTAATAAGACTAATTTCTTGAATTTCACCTATTTCTATTTCTTTATTGGCAAGCCGAAAAAACAATATTCGCGTATAAAACTCACATCTATTATGATTAACATTTATTTGCTTCCAAGAAGTAAGATATACGATACTTCCGATAAATACTATTAAACTAAAATAGCTGAAAGAACCTACTATAATCCAATACATCATAATAAACATTAGTATGAAAATCACTAAAACGACCATTAGTAAAGGATGATAAAATCTGTAAATCTTTTTAATCATTGCTTTGATTATCATTTGATTGAAATTGTTTAATTAATACTTCCCATCCCCATAACCATGTACCAGGTCTGTCAATTGAATTCCAAAAAGTTTGTTGTCTTGGTATTTTATAATTTAGATTTGGATTTTCGCTTAAAAGCCTAGATCCAGTCTGATATACAGCTTGTCGGTAATTTTTAAAGTCACTAGAATAACCAATAGCACTAAAATTAACACAATCAGTACTACCATCTACAATATATTGCATAACGTCTGAAACAAAAATACCCATATTAAGTACTTCCTCTCCTGACTCAACAGCAGCTTTGAAGTCCGAACTAAATTTAATACTTAAAAAAGCGTCTTCCATGGTTTCTCGATTCTCCATTACAGTATTGTATGCATGACCATATGCTTTATACTGAATAGCAATATCAAGTGAACCTAAGTATGCGTATTCTTGTGATGCTCCATGCATAAATTCAGCAACATTTCTTGAAAAATCTGCAATTGATGAAGCCTTATTTTCCCGATGATCCTTAGGAACCATAATATTATTACGAAAATGATATATTGCTTTATTATCTCTAGTCATTTTATTAGGTTTTTTCATAGAGACAGGAATAAAATAATCCTTGTCTCGTAATTCAATAATATCACTCTGGTTAGCGTATGTTCTAATTGGTCTTTGCATGCTATTAGGTGTGGAATTCACAGTAAATTGTTGATTAATTGGACGATCCCCGTCATGCAAAGTATAGGATACTAATTTTTTACCACTATTTAGTGTAACATATCCAAATCTAATATTAAAATCTGATTTAAAATCTAATTCCTCCAAACCATCCAAATCAATATAAGTGATTGGCTTATTCCCTGCATACTGAAAAGGCGTATAATGCGGATAATCAAACTGCAAAGGATCAACACTCACAAATCGACATAACCAAGCCGCATAATAACGGAAGCCATAATAATACAAACCGGTTTCCTCATCACGCTCCTTGCCCACATATTTGTAACGCTTTTGAGAGGTTTCGGTTTGCCTCACAATACTCCATTTTCAATGGCGTTCGGCGATTGCTTCGCAATTCAGTACGGCCACTGCGGTAACTTGTTGTTCCAAAAGGGTGGTACTCTTCATAAGAAATAATACCAGCACTTTCGTCCAACTCTAAAGAGGCAGAACCTAAATGGTTGTCGTACTGGCAGCGGATAACTGCTGCAGGGTTTACTGTCAAAGAACCTTGATCAATGGTGAGCGTTTCGGCGGTTGCAATCTTCTTCTTGTTCCCGATAAAAAATCGGGACAGGCTATCTGAAATATTAACAGTTGTTCGCTCGGTTTCCAGTGAATCGTTAACAAATTTATGATATATTTTGGTAACCGAAAGTTATAAGACAACAAAAAGCCACTCACATCGCTGCAAGTGGCTTCTATTTATCTGCTTCGTAGAGTACTACAAGCTTGAACTAGCAAGACGGAATCGCGCTAGATGGGGTGTTAATTACTGATCGCTAAAGTTCTTTTGTACATCAAATAATTAAATTCAGCTAATGAATCATTTTTAAGATCTTTATAGACATGAAATTTACCTAAATATGCATAATTGCACATACTATCTAATTCAATGGCTTTATTGAAATTTAAAACTGATTTTTGGCAACTATCAATCATATGAAAAGCAATACCAATATTACAGTAATAATCTAGAGAATTTGGATTAATCTGAATTGCATCATTAAAATTTGCTATTGCTTCTAGATAATTCTTTAAATTAAAATATAGCATCCCTTTCAAAAAGTATCCATAATCATTACGATTATCCAGTATTAATCCCTTGTTTACAGATTCAATTCCTTTAATATATTCTCCTTTTTTATTTAAGATTTCAGCCTTAAGGAAATAAATACCAGTTTCATCTGGACTAATGCAATTAACTTTACTAATGTATTTAATTGCATTGTCTAAATCATCTAAGAAGTAATTGCATAAACCTAAGTTATAGTTAACTGTATAATTAGCAGAGTCTATATTGTAACAAAGCAAAAATACATCATGTGCTTTCGCATAATCTTTATTCTTAAATAATACATCACCTAAATTAATGAAATTTGCCATTTTATCCCCACCTAACTTTAATGCCTTTAAATAGTTTTCCTCAGACAACTTAAATTGATGTTGATTTTTATAAATTAACCCTTTAGATTCAAACAGCCAGGGTTCTTCTCCTGTTTCAATTAATATAGATTCAATATAACTCAATGCTTCATCGTACTTAGTGTTATTTATTAAGCATGTGACTTTTTCTTTTTTATTCAGATTATCACATGCTGCAAAAGCAAGGAATAGAATAATTCCAACAATTATTTTTCTCATTAGTCGTTAATTTTGTACGCTGCAATAGGTGTAAATTCGTTCTTTGATTTCCATTCTATTAAAACTGCCCAAGGATTATTATCATCCCCATAATCCTCAGTTAAATTATCATTTTTTTGTTCTTTGCCATTCATTACTTTCATAAAATCTTCTGTTTGTAGATATATGAATTGTTTGGATTCAAATAGTATATCACATGATTTACAATTTTCCATATATGATTTTATACTCTTATAACCTTCCTGTAAAGCTGTCTCAAATAAAAATTGATCTACTTCATCAAGTTGCTCAGTGAGCATAAAAGATATTGGATTTATAATGGCAAAGGGCGTTTCTTTATCTTGCAAAACTTTCGCTATTGTTAAAAGATCAAACATCGGTCCAGCAACTTCAGCTACCCCTTTACCAATTAATTTGAGCTTTTTAATACTTTTTGTTTCATTTCCCATTCCAATTGTAGACCAATTACCTCTTGAACTACGACCTCCCATATTTATATATTCACCTTTCTCTTCCATAACACTTAAATTAGTATTCTTATATTTTCGTGGAGATTGCCTTGGAGCACCAAAATTGTCAACCTTTAATCCATTTTCAATATTTTTATTCAATTTATGATCTGCAATTCTGTCTAATGTAGATTTTGTTATACTAGGAGCTTGTTTTATTATAAGATCTGTTGCTTTCTTTCGGAAATATTTGAGTGCTGTTGTGTCACTTTTGTGTGACAATTGTATAGAATCAGACTTCAAATTATTTACATTCAATTCCTCCAAGCCATCCAAATCAATATAAGTGATTGGCTTATTCCCTGCATACTGAAAAGGCGTATAATGCGGATAATCAAACTGCAAAGGATCAACACTCACAAACCGGCACAACCAAGCTGCATAATAACGGAAGCCATAATAATACAAGCCAGTCTCCTCGTCACGCTCCTTGCCAACATATTTGTATCGCTTTTGAGAGGTTTCGGTCTCTGTTCTACCAGATCTGTAAGAAGAAGTTCCAAAGGGGTGATATTCTTCGTAAGAAATAATACCAGCACTTTCGTCCAACTCTAAAGAGGCAGAACCTAAATGGTTGTCGTACTGGTAGCGGATTATTGCTGCAGGGTTTACTGTCAAAGAACCTTGATCAATGGTGAGCGTTTCGGCGGTTGCTATCTTTTTCTTATTCCCGATAAAAAATCGGGACAGGCTATCTGAAATATTAACTGTTGTTCGCTCGCCCTGTACCGCAGTATGATTAGTTGGCTTTTAGAAATGCAATGTATCAAAAAACAGCACTAATCAACATGCGGTAAGTGAATCGTTAACAAATTTATGATATATTTTGGTAACCGAAAGTTATAAGACACAAAAAGCCACTCACATTGCTGCAAGTGGCTTCTATTTTTTTTACTTCTGCTTTGCAAAGTACGAGATACAAGCTTGCACTAGCGGAGATAATTAATTTACATTGACACCATCAGGAATACAATCCCATCCACTATCAGGCACCTTAATTTTATAGTTTGATACTTCTAATTCAAATAAAATTCTACTTCGTTTGGGGTTAAGTGACGAAAATTGAACTATGTACTTGCCAGCAGGATTTACAACTCCTTTAATTTTTGTTTGAGTTTCTCTATATTCAATATTGTTTACTTTATAAAAATATTCAACTGTTGAGCCATGTCTTGCCCCAAAAGAATTTCCTGTAATACCTATAGTATACCTTGAATTCTCGTCGATTTCATTATTAATATTATCCGTCAATAAATAATTATATACAATCACTGACAATAAAAACAGTAAAATTGTTACAGCTACAACATCAGATATCTTTTGTTTCTTCATAATTACTGATTTGATGATTCATTTGCTTTATTAATTTCATTATTCTTTAAAGTTTGAGCAGCTCCCGTTGTAACAGGTTCAGCTCCATACTTAAACAAAATATAAGGAACTACGGTGCGTTCAATATACTTCCAAGTACCCTCTGCAGCTTCATTATTACCCTCATCTAACTGTCTAACATATTTATTGAGTGCATTTGTCAGATCCGTTCCAATCTCATCACTTTGGTTGAGTATTCCTTCTCCAGTTTTTCCAATTACAAAACCCATAGTAACATCACCAAGTACACCATTAATAATCTCATCAATAGTCCCCGTTGTTATTCCTTCTTCTTGATTCACCTGTATTGAATTAGCCCCAATGGAATTAAAAATCAACACACCAATGTTAGATGAAGGATTTATAAACGTGAAACTAACACTCGACCAATTTACTTTACGTAGACTTTTATTACTATTATTATTGATTCTTAAAGCTGCATATTGTCCTCCAGCATCTAATGAAGCGGCTATAGTTCTTTCATATAAAGAATAAGCTCCTGCAGTTGACATAAAAGTTTTTACTGCAGGTAAACTACTCCATGATGTACCACCTATTAAAGTTGCTTCAGCTGCAACGGCAGGGGCTGCTATAGCTACTAAACCCATTGCCATAGGTGCTAATGCAAGAATTTTAACGCCCAACGGAATTTCATGCGGTGTATATGTGTTATAATTTATTGGTCTTCCTGTTAAACTGTATTGATTAGTCACCAAACAGCTTACACTATTAGGGTGTCGAGAATCATAATACCTATCAGAGTTCACATCATACTTTACTTCTTCCAAACCATCCAAATCAATATACGTGATCGGTTTATTCCCAGCATACTGAAAAGGCGTATAATGCGGATAATCAAACTGTAGAGGATCAACACTCACAAACCGGCACAACCAACTCGCATAATACCTAGCTCCGTAATAATACAAGCCTGTTTCATTGTCACATTCTTTACCAACATATTTGTAGCGTTTTTGGGAGGTTTCAGTCTCTGTTCTACCCGAACGATACGAAGAGGTTCCAAAAGGATGATACTCCTCATAGCTAATGATACCAGCACTTTCGTCCAACTCTAAAGAGGCAGAACCTAAATGGTTGTCGTACTGGTAGCGGATTATTGCTGCAGGGTTTACTGTCAAAGAACCTTGATCAATGGTGAGCGTTTCGGCGGTTGCTATCTTTTTCTTATTCCCGATAAAAAATCGGGACAGGCTATCTGAAATATTAACTGTTGTTCGCTCGGTTTCCAGTGAATCGTTAACAAATTTATGATATATTTTGGTAACCCAAAGCTATAAGACACAAAAAGCCACTTACAGTTATTGTAAGTGGGTTCGTTTGTTTTTACTTCTGCTATTCAGAGTACGAGCTACAAGCTCGAGCTAACTAAGGCACATACTTACGTAATACAAGTAATTTGTTTTCTTAAGAAATCAATAAAATCATCAGCATATTTCTTATTGGTAATATCACAAAATATGGGAGATTCTCCTTCATTATTACTTTGATTTAAATCAAAGTAATACATTTCACCTTGATCATTCTCTAAGATAACGAGTTGTTCTTTAGTACAGATGCCATTTTTTCTATTTAACTCATTCATATATACTATATCTCCTCCAACAACATTATCAAAGTCTAATTCATATATACTGAATATTTCATTACCAAAGATTTCTCCTCCACTATAGTTTTTTAACCACCATACGAATGATTTTGGAAAATATACATCTAGTCTATCTTCAGCTTTTTTTATCCATTCATTTGATACTCCTTGTCCAAATTCCCCAAATTGAACTGCATCCGGATGTTGTTCAATCAATTCTTTAATCTCATTAAATTTATCATTCATTATTATAATAATTAGTATTATTGAAAATCAATTGCTCTATTTTCCCAATATCTGCCTCTCCAAGCATCAAATTGACTTCTATCAATGCCTGATGGAATAGTATTTGGATTGATATGTATTGTGGCATGGTTTGTTTTGTGAAATGTCTGTGTCATTTCAGCAATACCTCCAGTTTCACTTTGTATCATATGATGTAGATTAACTGACTTCCCGTCTACTCCAATAGGAGCTCTACCTGAAGCCATTCTTTCAACATTTGTTCCCATTACTGTCTTTCCATGAACTTTCCATGAACTTATTGTACTTGGATCAAATATATCATCTCTTTGAAAAACTTTTATATCCTCAAAAGTTGAGGATTTATTCCAAATTTTTTTCTTTACAGGTATATCATCCAGAACATTAACAATCGCCTTTTCCGAAGTCAATGCCTCTTCTCCAAAAGTCTTTAATCCTCCTCCTCCTTTGACCCCAACTGCTAAATCAACAACTACCTCATAATTTTCCCATGTTGTAAAAGCTTGCCCAACATCTTTCCATGTTGTATTTATCAAGTCTTTTGCTACATTACCACCAATAAGGCGTTACTTAAAAGAGCCATTATATTGTGCGAGGCATCAAATATGTTTTTAGTTTCAACATACTCCACTCTTGCCATGTAAGGAGTAAGAGCCTCCTCCAACCCATCCAAATCAATATAAGTGATTGGCTTATTCCCTGCATACTGAAAAGGCGTATAATGCGGATAATCAAACTGCAAAGGATCAACACTCACAAACCGGCACAACCAAGCAGCGTAGTAACGGAAGCCATAATAGTACAAGCCCGTCTCCTCATCACGTTCCTTGCCTACATATTTGTAGCGCTTTTGAGAGGTTTCGGTTTGCCTCACAATACTCCATTTTCAATGGCGTTCGGCGATTGCTTCGCAATTCAGTACGGCCACTGCGGTAACTACTTGTTCCGAAAGGATGATATTCCTCGTAAGAGATGATATTAGCACTTTCGTCTAACTCTAAAGAGGCAGAACCTAAATGGTTGCTGTACTGGTAGCGGATTATTGCTGCGGGGTTTACTGTCAAAGAACCTTGATCAATGGTGAGCGTTTCGGCAGTTGCTATCTTAGCTTTATCATCTGAAATATTAACAGTTGTTCGCTCGGTTTCCAGTGAATCGTTAACAAATTTATGATATATTTCGTATTCCGAAAACTATAAAACACAAAAAGCCACTCACATTGCTGCAAGTGGCTTCTATTTTTGTTTTTATACCAGCTTCGCAGAGTACCTAGCTATAAGCTCATATTAGCAGGAGGAATTAAACTTGCTTTTCTCTTTCAAACCACTCCTTAAAAACATCAACAATTGTTTTATCTTTATGATTGGAATAGTTTAGTTCGTAACTAATATCGTTATTAAAAGCACCAGTTTTAGGTTCATATGTCATTTTCATTAATGTTGGTACTTCTCTATTATCATTTTCAAATAAATCCAGAACTTCTTCCAAGAAGTCTGTACCTTGCCTTAGTAAATCATTAATTCGAGAATTTGAAATATCACATTTTGCAATCAATAGGTTATTTACCTGATGCAATTCGGTTGGTAATTCATGTATTCGATAAAACACATTATAAAATAAACTATCTGCTTCCATTGAGGCAAAAACATATACCTTATCAACCTCATTTTTATTTCTATTAACAAATTCAAATGCTATTTCGGCCATATTTGTATATAGCCTCTCAAAATTTCGATCAAAAGTATTACTTCCCATTTTTCTATTTATTTCTAATTCTTTGATAAAACGATTCTCCATCTATATTCCAATTAACATCAAAGCTAGCTGGTCTCAGTTCATCTAATTTATAATTAACTGAAATATCAATTTCAACCTTTTTACCTGCTTCAATTGCTTTAGCCCATTGATTTTCAATTTTTTTATATTCACTTAAGTTAACCTTCCTAAGCTGTGAAACTAAATTATCCAAATTAGGCGAACCTCCAAACCTATCTCCTATTAAATGTCCAGCATGATCTCCTTCTAATTTCCCAGGAGTTTTGGGATTGTGCCTCAGTCGGTCTTTTTTACTTAACTTCAAATCATCAGTATAGGTTTTACTTAGCCTACCTAAATCATCAGATTCACCAAAATAACCAAATTCCCCTGATCGAAACTTTGACTTTGGAATGAATTTATTTCTCGTTGGAACATCATCCAGAACATTAACAATCGCCTTTTCCGAAGTCAATGCCTCTTCTCCAAAAGTCTTTAATCCTCCTCCTCCTTTGACCCCAACTGCTAAATCAACAACTACCTCATAATTTTCCCATGTTGTAAAAGCTTGCCCAACATCTTTCCATGTTGTATTTATCAAGTCTTTTGCTACATTACCACCAAAAGAAATTGCATCACCCGCTAATTCAGCATTTGCGAAATTAGGCCCTAAATTATATGCTGTTTTAACATATTCACCAACTCTACTATTAGCAATGGCCTTACCCGTTTCCTCATAATTATATACAGCATTAATTATTCCGGAAGAAGCATTATAAGTACCTACAATTAAGGCGTTACTTAAAAGAGCCATTATATTGTGCGAGGCATCAAATATGTTTTTAGTTTCAACATACTCCACTCTTGCCATGTAAGGAGTAAGAGCCTCCTCCAAGCCATCCAAATCAATATAAGTGATTGGCTTGTTACCAGCATACTGAAAAGGCGTATAATAAGGATAATCAAACTGCAAAGGATCCACACTCACAAACCGGCATAACCAAGCGGCATAATATCGGAAACCATAATAGTACAAGCCCGTCTCCTCATCACGTTCCTTGCCTACATATTTGTAGCGCTTTTGAGAGGTTTCGGTCTCGGTTCTACCAGAACGGTACGAAGTTGTACCAAAAGGATGATACTCCTCATAGCTAATGATATCGGCCGTTTCGTCTAACTCTAAAGAGGCACTTCCCAAATGGTTGCTGTACTGGCAGCGGATAACTGCTGCAGGGTTTACTGTCAAAGAACCTTGATCAATGGTGAGCGTTTCGGCGGTTGCTATCTTTTTCTTATTCCCGATAAAAAATCGGGACAGGCTATCTGAAATATTAACTGTTGTTCGCTCGCCCTGTACCGCAGTATGATTAGTTGGCTTTTAGAAATGCAATGTATCAAAAAACAGCACTAATCAACATGCGGTAAGTGAATCGTTAACAAATTTATGATATATTTTGGTAACCGAAAGTTATAAGACACAAAAAGCCACTCACATTGCTGTAAGTGACTTCTATTTTTGTTTTTACTTCTGCTACGCAGAGTACGAGCTAAAAGCTTGCACTAGCGGGAGTTGGGCTTTAATGTTTTAATTACAACCACAAGTCCCAGACTTGCGACAGTTGGGGTAATCTATTGAGGAAGTTCGTTCCATCCATCTGGTGGAATACTATCAACATTATCAATTACAGTTTAATTTATTTTTTTATAATTAATTCTTTTAATATTTATTAATTTTATTATTAAATTTTTAATTTTTTTTTTTAAATTTTTTTTTAATAATTTTTTCTTATTAATATTTAATATTTATTTCTTTTTTTTATTTATTTTTTATTCTTTTATTCTTTTAATTTTATTTCTTTATTTATTTTTTTATATTTTTATTACTTTTTTATTATTTAATTTTAATTCTTATTTTAATTAATTATTTATATTATTTTTTAATTATATTTAATTAATTTTTATCTACTTTTATTTCTATTTTTATTTTTTATTCTTAAATAATTTTTTATTTTTTCTTTTTTATTTTTTCTCTATTTAATTTTTTTTATTTTTAATTTTTTATTTTTTTTATATTCTTTTTAAATATATTATTCTTATCTTTTTATTCTTAAACTTTTTTTTTATCTTTAATCTTTTTAATTTTTATTTTCATTTAGCTTATTTGTCAATAATCGACTATTTTGCGGTTTATCAGATTGAAAAATAACATAGTAAAATTGCCCCGTTTTTATATTATCATTTTTTATCAAATGTGTTGAAACAAACACTTTACCTTTAGTAGAATATTTATAATCTATATATGTACTCCACCGATTATAAGTCATCTTTGTTGTAGTGCCAATAGTATACCTAGAATTCTCCTTAAGTTGTTTTCTTTTAATAAAACTATTAATTCCAATTGCTACAATCGCAAGCACGAAGACTAAGAAGCCTACATCAGTTTTTGTAATAGATCTAATCATTTTCATTATTAAGTTCATTAATATAATTAGTCAAAGTGATAGTTTCATTTTTTAAAATTTGTGTTCCTAAACTAATACCCATAAATTCAGTATTGTTAATCATATCAGTAGTTCTAGCTTCTCTAAACAATCTATCTAATTGCATTTTGAAGTATTTTCCTCCACCTTCTTCTCCGTATTGGAATAATGGATTTGCACTACCTCTAGTAACTGCATTATTAAATACTCCCCATTTATTATTAGATTTAATTAAGCCTCGTTGCAATGATCCGTCGCCAATTTTAGCACCTTTCACATCAAATGATGCACTTAATACTGTTCCCACAACGATATCTTGTAAATCACCAACTTTACTATTACCATCAGGATTTAGAATAAATGAACTTGAAATAAATCCATTGAATATGGTAGATGAAGCCTTAGCTTCTGGACTAAAGAAAGTAGCAGTAAGGGATACTAAATTAATTTTATTTACACTTCTCTTGAAATCAAAACCATTATTAATATATTCAGGTACAAATTGTCCTGTAGCATCAATCACTACTCCTCCACCTCTGGAAAGCATTGAAGCCGATGTAGCAGCAGTAATATAACTTTGAACAGCTGGTAAACTACTCCATGATGTACCACCTATTAATGTTGCTTCAGCTGCGATAGCAGGGGCAGCTACCGCTGCTAAGCCTATTGCCATGGGTGCTAAAGAAAGAGCCATCACTTCTGATGGAACCTTATAATCAGGGGTATATGTTTCATAATTTACAGGTCTTCCTGTTAAACTGTATTGATTAGTCACCAAACAGCTTACACTATTAGGGTGTCGAGAATCATAATACCTATCAGAGTTCACATCATACTTTACTTCCTCCAAGCCATCCAAATCAATATAAGTGATTGGCTTGTTACCAGCATACTGAAAAGGCGTATAATGCGGATAATCAAACTGCAAAGGATCAACACTCACAAACCGGCACAACCAAGCAGCGTAGTAACGGAAGCCATAATAATACAAACCGGTTTCCTCATCACGCTCCTTGCCCACATATTTGTAACGCTTTTGGCTGGTTTCGGTCTCGGTTCTACCAGAACGGTACGAAGTTGTACCAAAAGGATGATACTCCTCATAGCTAATGATATCGGCCGTTTCGTCTAACTCTAAAGAGGCACTTCCCAAATGGTTGCTGTACTGGCAGCGGATTATTGCTGCGGGGTTTACTGTCAAAGAACCTTGATCAATGGTGAGCGTTTCGGCAGTTGCTATCTTCTTCTTGTTCCCGATAAAAAATCGGGACAGGCTATCTGAAATATTAACTGTTGTTCGCTCGGTTTCCAGTGAATCGTTAACAAATTTATGATATATTTCGTATTCCGAAAACTATAAGACACAAAAAGCCACTCACATTACTGCAAGTGGCTTCTATTTTGTTTTTACTTCTACTCCGCAGAGTTCGAACTATAAGCTCGCACTAGCGGAGATAAAATCATCCATTTTTAAAACTTAACAATCGATGTATCTTGACTAACTATAACTTCAGAATCATTCGAAAAATCAGCGTATGATAATTCTTTTAATATCATTATTTCGTTTTTTGATAAAATAACAGATCTAATGCTCTTGAAATAATCACGGCTATCTTCATTCCTATAATCATAAGCTTCTTCATTGGGCCATGCACGAAATTCGCCAATAACATATTTTTTAATAACTGAGCCAGACTTAAATGATAAAACAACTTTAACATGCCAATCATAGGTGTCAGATAAAATGAGAAAATCTGTCTTAACAGAACATGAATCACAATTAATAATATTCATATTCTCTCTTATTTTTTTCTCAATATTAGAAGCAATAATGGCTTCTCTTTCTGGAAAAACTTCGCCTTGTGCTTTAGTAAAATAGGATATTAATTTTTTACCAACCAATTCTACAGAATCTTGACTTAACAGATGATCATGTAACCTAGATTGAGAGTTAGCATAAATTGAAAATAGACTCAATATTAGGGTTATAATTATTCGATTCATTATTACTAATTTAAAATGTTTGAATTTTGAAAACGCTTTTGACATTAGATTTTCTAATAGCTTTAATATCGTGCTTTACAGGAACTGTATATGGATTATCTCTTGTTAATACGACTCCAATATTTGTATCATTTTTATCAAACAGACCTATGAAATCATCCCAATCATTAAAGTCGATGATGAAACACCCTTCGGATACACCAGAATATTTTTGATAATTCCATTCTGTACCTTTAGTAATTGCTCCTGTCATATTCCCAAATTCATCATACATTGGATAAGATCTAGCATCGGTTCCAATTATCGGTTTCGAGTCCTTCTTCATAGTTGACCAAACACTTGATGTATAGTTGCCTTTACTACTTGGTCTATGTCCATTTATTCCAACAGCAAGAGACATACCATCAGATCTCGAAGGATTAGGTCCTTCTGTTGGTAAATTTCTGGAAGCTCCATCATAAAAATTTAATGCCTCGTAATCATTTTTATGCTTCCCAAACTTGCCTATATAAAAGCCATTCTTAACTGTTGCAAAATAATTAGGATCAGATGGTCTAGTACATGCTTCAAACTCCTTTGATGTCTTTGGATTACCTTCTTCATCTTTATAATAAACAATTGCTAATGCAGAGCCCATATTACTCCCTCTATATCTGTTTTGTTTATCGAACCATTTTTTATCTAATTCATATTTTTTATCAGGGTTATCTTTAAAAAGAATAGCTTTCTCATAATATCCTTTATTTAACTTTCCTTTATCATCATATGCATTTTCATCATCCCATTCAAATCCATTAACTTTACCGCTTTTATCTTTGGTTGGCTTGTATGCACCTTGCTTCTTTTCTTCCTTTTTGTCCTGAGGCGGATCTTCATCCAAAGCTCCAGTTGGATCAACTCTATTTATAGGGTTATTCTGGCAATAATTATAAGGACTGAGCCAAACTCTCTCTTCCTTCATAAGATCCACACTCACAAACCGGCATAACCAAGCGGCATAATATCGTGCACCGTAATAGTAAAGGCCTGTCTCCTCATCACGTTCCTTGCCCACATACTTGTAACGTTTTTGGGAGGTTTCGGTCTCGGTACGGCCACTGCGGTAACTACTTGTTCCGAAAGGATGATATTCCTCGTAAGAGATGATATTAGCACTTTCGTCTAACTCTAAAGAGGCACTTCCCAAATGGTTGCTGTACTGGCAGCGGATTATTGCTGCAGGGTTTACTGTCAAAGAACCTTGATCAATGGTGAGCGTTTCGGCAGTTGCTATCTTAGCTTTATCATCTGAAATATTAACAGTTGTTCGCTCGGTTTCCAGTGAATCGTTAACAAATTTATGATATATTTCGTAATCACCAAAATAATAGCGCTCTTCCCGAATATTTCCTTTTACCACAACTTTTCGTACGCGCTCACCACCTGCATTGTACACATACCAGGCTTTGTTACCACTTGCATCCAAGTCTACAGATGTTAACCAATCGTTGTAATCCCAGTGCATGGCCTGCAGGTGAGTCATGCTCAGCATATTACCATGTGCATCGTAGGTGTAATCTGTTTGCCCACTAATGTGCCCTATCAGGGAATTGTTTTGGCTAAAATTATAGAAATAGTCTCGTGTCCACTGCCCTGCACTTTTTAGTTGCAGCATATTACCCAATTCGTCGTAAGTGTACTCCTGGGTAAAATTTTGCATGGCATTGGCTGCGGTGTTGGGCAGAGCAATATCATTTGCCATATCAGTAGCACTTGCCATAGCCAAACTGCTTAACTCACGACCAGTAGCTTTCACCAATCGGTACAAGGCATCATACTCGTATTGCCCTTTTGGCTCAATTACCGCATTGCTGTAGTAAAAGGTTTGCTGTGCATTGTCTACCTGCTCTACAATATTCCCAACTGCATCGTAGGTATAATTCAGGTCCTGTAAAATATCCTGTCCCGTATTTCGCGTGGTCAGCAAACGTGTTAAACGAAAAGTCTTTGCATCGTACACGTAACGTGTTTTACTTCCATTGGCATAATATATGTCGGTGCGCTGCCCTTTTTCATTGTAATTGATGTTGTTGATGTAGGCCTGTCCACCTGAGCTGAGGCTTTCCAACATTCCGGCTTTGTTGTACTGGTAAGTTTCCACCGAACCATCGGGCAGGCTTTTACTTACAGGGCGGTTTAGTGCATCTACGGTAATTGTTGAAACATAAACTGTTGTTTGCAAGGCCGGGTTGGCATCCAGATTTCGGTAACCCTGATAATCGGTATAAAATGTACGTCCGGTCATTTCAGGATTGCCTTTAAAATCGTAGCTCACCAAATGGGTGCAAGCGCTTTGGTCGTATTGGTATTCCAACTGACCAATGTTATTCAAAGCTTCGGATGTTCCATACACTTGCTGCTGCACTTTTATTTCGGCATTGTTTCCCTCTGTTATGTACATTGCCAAAGGCCGCCGCAAGGCATCGTAAGTGCTGCGCAACTGATGGCTTCGGTTGTCCCATGAGTATAGAGGCTGCCCGCCTGCATCGTTGAGAATGGTACGTGTGCCTGAGTCGATATTGTGCACCTGCAATGCCTGCTGCATCGCAAAAGTATTGGTGGTCATTACCCTGTTCTTGGCATCGGTAACCACTACAGGCCGCCCGGCAATATCCAGCTGTGTGTGAACACGGTATTTGCCTTTGCTGCCGTTGTCATCTTCTACCATGTATTCACGTCCCAGGTTATCGAAGTACCGCAGCTGAGGTGTATTGGCATGTTTGGCTGTGAGCCATGCGGCTCTTTTCTTTGGATCAGTAGGTTCAGTACCACTGGGATCGGACAATCCGGCTTGTTGATACCAGTCGCTTTCAAGCACCGTATCGTTCTGATCGAAGTTGCGTTGCTCCCAAGGGGTAAATTCCACCTTAGTGAGTGTACCGTCCGGTAGTTCGGTACGGATATTACGCCCCACCGGGTCGTAGTAAAGTACAGGGCTTACACCATTTTGTACCAGTACATTCTCATTTTCGAACTCGTGAGTAGTACTAAAATAAGGCTCATACTGCCTTATCACCATTCCTTTGTTGTTGAATACTGTACGCCCGGTACCTGCCCATCGATTCGTCGACTTCACAGTTTCCACCGATCCATTGGGAGCAATTTGCATGGCGGGGCCATCTTCAGCCTGTACTTTGGTCATCACCAAATTTCCCCAACCACCGGTGTATTCGTAACTCTCCATCCAATCTGTATTGGTTGGACCATGTTCAACACGCATTTGTACATGGCCTTGCGCAGGTTTTTGTTCGTTGATCCAACGTTCCATATCGTAGCTGTATTTCATGCTGGGATCGCTAAGAGTATCACCTTCGCCGTTTGCTCCCATTAAGGCCACGGCTTTTACCATACCACGGGTATCAAAATCCACCTCTTGGCTGTTGCCATTGGGATCTGTCAGTTTTTTTACCTGCAATAAACGGTAGTCAACAGCAGCAGTGCTTGTATGCCCAAGCGCATCGGTGGTTTCGGTCAACATCAGTTTATAGCTGTCGTATGCCAACTGGGTTCTGTTCCCAAAAACATCAGTTTTTGCCGATGGCAGATAAAAAGCAAGCTTATTAAAGCTGATCACTTCTGATGGTATCCACCAGGTACCGGATTTTTCACCCACACCGGGTTCAAAAACGTAAGCTGCTTCATTGGCCAGACGTTCTATGGAATATTTATCGCCTGAAGGATCCAAACTGCTTAGCAAATCTTCAGTTAAATCGGCTGTTAACGATTTGTTAGGCAAAGCATGCGATGCAATCTCACCCAATGGCAAGCTGCCCGTTAGTGCTTCATCGTAAAAAAAAGATTTTTGATGCTGAAAACAACGTTTTTCTAATCCACCTGACGGACTGGCTGCATAATCTATTTCATTAGCAAAATCAAATGCTGCCTGCAGACTTTCCTTAGTAAAAGGCTGTCCGGTATATACCAGACCGGTAAATTCAAGCTGCTCACTCTCACAAGGAACTCCAATGATCTGTAGATTGGTTTCCGAACGGTTGATATAGCTATTTTGTGTACAAACTACTTTCAAACTTTTCTGCTCATCGGTAGCATTCACATCACGACGAGGATAAGCAATATTAAATGCTTCCAATACATTGCCATACTCATCGGTAGTAAGCGTTACTGAATGGGCAATACGCGGATCATTACCATCACGTTCATAATGATAGGAAATGGCTTCATTGGCAATTGGCAAAAATACGGCATGCTTGTTCTGTCCTTTTGGCTGCAACAACTTTACCGACGTATTTTTTTCCTCTACCACATAAGGGAGGTCCGCCATAGCTGAGTCGTCCTTGGCATAAACTTCGGAGCGCAGCAATTGGCCTCGCAAAGCACGACATGCTTCACGTTCTTCATCAGGAGTCAAGCCTGTTGGCAATATTGAGTCTGGTAATTGCCAAGCTTCACTGTCCCCACTAAAGTATTCTTGCGCAAATTGGGTAGAAATGGTTTCCTTTTTATCGTAAATACCGTTATGAAACCAGCTTTTTGTGTAAACAGGAGGCTGATAGCCTTCTGTGGTATCGGCAAGATTTTCTGTATCCCATTGCTCTACCATACCAAAGCCCCGGAATTCACGCTCATGCACATCATAGTGTCCGTGGTGATAAGCATAACGGCTCACCAATTTGGTGTCACTCACCTGCTCGTGATCTTCCACATGTTCCAGAACATGAACAGGAAACGGCAAACGGGTAATCCAAGGGGTACCAGCTAATTTATCCTGCATAAAGAATTTAGTAGATGGAGCATACTGCATACTTACTTTACGTCCCATGTTATTTTCAAAGGAAGTTAGCAAGTAAGGTTTTCTGCCGGATGTTAGCTCAACAAAAAGCAAGTGATGCTGATGATGCGGCAAAGAAGATGACCAAACCAAACAGGATGTACCATTCCCCATCAGATCTGTTACTGATACCTGAGATAGGTTATCGATGGCAGGGAAAGCACTAATATTGAATGCTTCGCTCCAGGAGTTACCAGCCTGATTTTTAAAGTAAACAACTTTCAAAGCATCCAGATAGATGATATCGGTGGTACCCGTACCATCAACATCGGCCAGTAGTACCCGCGACGGGTTAAAATGGTCAGGAGAATCCAACAAAGGAGGATTTGCCATCAATACTTTTTCGCCAAAACGTCCATAACCCAGGTTTGGCCAGTAGCCTACAGAATTGTGAGTAATCCGCACAATATCGCTGAGTCCGTCACCCGTCATATCTGTTAAATAAACAGAATGTTCTGCGTTGGAGAATAGTACAACCGGTGCCATGTCCTCATTATGGCCCAAGTCCACTTTGCGGTAGCCTTTGTAACCCTCTTTCCCTGCTGAGAGATACAATTCAAAATAGTTGCCGCGGCTGATCAGCAAATCGCCCAGTCCATCGCCCGACAAGTCGATTTGCTTCACATCCGGATGACTCATGTCTACATTCGGCATGTTGCCGAATGCCTGAAAATTCTGCCATTGACCATCTGTATAAGAGTAGTAGCCATGTATTCCAGGGGCATGAATCACCAATTCGGACTGCGAATCACTGTCCACATCACCCAGATAAAAAGAAGCACCACGGGTTTGTTTCGCATTGGGTTTTAGATCGAGTTGCTGCATTTCTCCAAAGACAGGTTTTGGAGCAGTAATCGAATTGTCAGTCCAACGGGCATCACCCAAATTGGGTTTGTAATACCAGGCTTCGTTGTCCATTTTTAACAGACTGCTGATTCCTTCGCCATACAGGTCGGTCCATTGCCACCCGGATGTTGCCAGACCATTAGGCAAATTATCCAGCATGGCGTGATCAACGCTGTGCAGTTTGTTGCTTACCTCCGCCTGGCTGTAAGTAAAGCTAATTGGCGGCATTGAAGCTGCCTGTGCGCCATCATGGGATTTATGTTCAACCTGCACGAGCTGTGCCATATGCACATCCTTGCTGTAATGAAGCTGGGTCGATTTAACCAAGACGGCATCAGCAGCCAAATCATCTTTAAAGTGGTGAAACATCAGCACTCGTTGACACAAGCGGTAGGTACGCATTTCAAAACCTGCCCGATAAACGGAGAAAGGATCCTGACGAGCATCCCATACAGCTGTTGGATTCACCGTACCCCCATTGGTGGTGTATGTATTGTAGTTTCCATAATCAACAGCCAGTGTAAACAGCCAGTCACCATCATAAACACCCGTTGAAGGATTATACATGACAGTATTGCCATATTGTACCTGATTGAGGTAAATGTTGGTAAAAGCTTTGTTGTTTTCGAGACGATGTTTTTCATATACCTCAGGCGAAACATTATTGCTGTTCTCTTTCAGATAGGTATAACGCATCAGGTTTCCCCTAACATCATAACTTTCCTGCAAGTACCAGCTGAATATCTTTTGAGTATCATTTGGATGGGCAATGCGGGCACCGGCGTCCTGTCCATATACCGATGTAATGTTCTCTCCGGAGATGGTGCGCCAATGCACATCACCATTTGCAGTATTGCTCCACTGCTCTATCCGGGCAAACAGGCCTTCGGTACGCGGCATATAACGCTTAATACTGTAATTGCCTTCGGTTCGCGGCAGCTCATCAACAGGCACCAAATCTTCGGCACCGGAAAGAATAAACGTGTCCGACCCGTTGGTATCGTCGTATTGCGGTAAACCTTTGGCGGTTTTGCGGGTAATATTTGGGACACCAACACCCCAGCCCACACCAAAAGCGGAATTACCACTACCTGAATCATAAGCCAGACCCAGTTGTGGAGTAAAGCCATTACGCCCCGGACTAATGGCCAGAGGAGCACTCATTGAGAAAGTTCCGGTTACCGGATTGGTTTCAAACTTTTCGCCAATCCCCTTAACAGCACCACCTCCTTTGGGCAAATTAATCAATGATTGAGATCCTTTTTGAGCCCCTTCATTTTTCTCAGCACCTGCTTTCGACTGTGGTAAGCCGGAAGATGACTGAGTACTTGTATGTTGTTCGGATTGCTCCGATGTATTGAAGTTCATGTGTATAAAAATTAATGATTGGAATTCATTGATTTATAGCAAAAAGAAGCCCCGCTGCAAGAGCTGGATGCTCTTGCAATATGTAATAATACATAACGGAACTTCTTGGGAGAGACTTGATTAAAAGACTTACTTCCAGGTACGGGAGGATTTCATCTTGTGAATTGTTACCATCCAAGCTGTTGCTTAATCTGTACGAGAGTACCCGCGCATAAACCGTAAACACACCAAAGGAGAAAGCTTTTAATCAAGTTTTATATATTGAATTACGAAGCTTTAATCTTGTATTTCAATACAATCATTAAGTCATCAGCATTACTAACATCAGCATCATTCGGTTGAATAGTTATGGTATTGATAGCTTCCATTGGATCGGTACCAACAAAAAGTTGTTTGGTATCCTGATCCTTGCCGGAAAGAATAATTCTATCAACTCCAGTGATCACAATGTTTTGCCCATGCAAATAGAATGGCAATTGTGATTTTTTAACCTCAATAATCACTTCCTGAGTTCCTGCTTTCGCCCATGCTTCAGGATATTGAGCTTTCAAACTAAACATCGAAGCTAAATTCTCACCCTTTGATAAGTCAATCAAATCGTCAACCAATTTATTCTCAATAACAACTCTATCACCTGCATCCTCTGCCGTATAGTTAATGTGCATAATTACATCATTAATGCTGTTGTAGTCAAACTGACGAATGGTATTAGGCAGTGTTAAACTCCACTCACTGGCGGCACCTGCACCTTCGAACGGCAAATAACGTGCATCGTTAAAATTCAACTCAAACAAACCACTGTCGTTAACAGCAGAACTGGCAGCCATTTTTTCTACTTTTTTAGCTAACGGAACCAGTTTACGCAAATTCCCTGGCTTTTCTAACACTATTGTTGAACTATTTAATAAGGTCAGGTTAGCTGAAATTGACGTATAGGCTCCGGCAACACACGGAATGGTCAACGATACACTCTTAATGCGTCGATTACAATGTCCCGGGTGATCCAGATCATATAATACCTCAGGAATAGTTATCTGACAAGTTCCACCGCTTCGTAAATCCAGAATTTTCTGTGGATCAAGTAAGGCCAATGACACATGCTTGGTTAATTCAAACTTTCGCTTGTTATCTGCCAGATAATCTGCTTCCATCTTCTTCAACTCCATATACAATTTTTCTCCAGCCAATAAGCCCTTGTTCTGCGCACTGAAGAAATCGCCGGCCAATGGCATTCTTGGGTTAGCAGGACAAAGCTCATAATTGTAAGCCCCTTCAGCCTGTTTTGCCATTTTATAAGCCATATCAAAAGCAGAGCGATAAAGTGTATTAATCTCGCCAGCCATCCACAAGTACAATTGCTCGTTGGTAAACTTGCTGCTTAATACATCATAGCTTTCCTGCGTTTGCTCAACCTGTTTTAAATGGTTTGTCTGATCCAACTCAGCAATATTCTTACGAATCTCAGCAGCTACTTCCTGTTGTTTCAATTGCTCTAAATCGTGCTTGGCTGCATCAGCCTGAAAGGTCCAGTCTTCCTTGCGGCGTTCGTAGCCGGCAATAAGACCTGCTTTAGAGCCTTTGTGGCTGGAAATTGAACCCAACATACTTAAAGTAGATGAGGCAATTGTAAGTGCGCTTGTAGCTTTAGTTCCACCATAGGTAACAGTAAATAGTGGTGATCCTCCAAAACCATTTGCACCTGCCTGAACGTCTGGAATTAAACTTGTACTTCCCGCCATCAATTGAAGAGCCTGTGAACCTACTTGAAGTGCCATACCTGCATCCATAAAGTTCAACTGTTGCTGCTCCTTACCGCTAATCTTTTTCTTTTTGCGGTAGTAGCTTTCCCTAAACTGGGTATGCTCTTGCTGCAGCTTCACCTGCTCAATGGCTGCTTCGGCTTCTTCGATACTCTTTTCCTTAATTCCTGTCACCAAGTCAGTCAAGGTTTTTTCGTGGCTGGCGCGCAGCACAGAAATTTTCTCCGTATCTCCTTTCTCAAGTGCAGATAACAATTGCGAACCAAGCGATTTTACTTCGCTGCAAATCTCTAAGGCACGCTGCAATAAAGTCTGGAAACGGTAATCTGTTGAATTGGCATCTGCCAGTTTCATCACTTCACCAATGCTGATACCTGCCAGGCGGGCACGAATTAACAATCCCGGATCAATAGGCGGTGCAAACAAGGCAAGGGTGCGTTTAATGCCATCAATGTTCAGGCTGTTTCGTATCTTAAACAATTGATTGCCTACACGATCCCAGTAAGCCAGCATCTTATCATTCTTTGGAATCCCAAAGTATAGTTTGGCAACGTCTTCTTCATGTTCAAGCGCACCATATATATCGGTAAGCATGCCTTTAAAATCCTTGTCTTTGCTAAATGGTTTGGAAGCGATTTCCAGCTCATTCGACTCAACATACTTCTCAAAACAGGCTGCATTTTCCGGTTTAATAATTCCTTCTTCAAAGTATTCAATCGCATTCCCCATACCATCAGTCTCCATTCCGGCATATGTCTTAGGAACTAAAATCTCTGTTTCAACCACTTCAGGCTTACGTCCTAATAATTGAGCTGCAATCATATAATATTGCGTGGCTTCGTTAATGGATTCTGTTGTATCAATACGGAACAGATCATCGCCATGAGCAATAATAATATCAAGGTAACGCATAACAACCGCCTTCATATAAGCACCCGGACGCATCTGAGCAATATTATGCGGCTTAAACGGATCGCTGCTCCACAATTCAATTTGTTTATTCAACTCCACATTTGCAGAATCATCATTACCGTTCCTATTCAAGTCAAACAACAAATCGTCGATACCCTTAGTGGAATTGTAATCGGCAAAAGGCTTAAACTTCCAGTATTTGGCTGAAGTTTCCCCCTCAGTTTCGCGTGGATCAAAAATAAAATGCATCCACCTCAAGGCTTCTTCAAAATTACCTTCGATTAAGAATCGGTTAGCCAATAAGAAAGGAATATGAAAGAATAACTCCCAGTTGTACAAGGAGTAGGCTCCACTTAAACCATATTCAAATTGTTCTTGAATGTACTTCATATTGTCTTCAGAGTTTATTAAATCCGGAAGTACATTTTTCACCACACCACTATTCAATTCAAAATCTCTTAGATAAGCTTTATTGGCTTGTTGCGGCAATAATTGATGATTCGCATCGTCGATACCTAATGGATCCAATATGCCTTCGATACCATACCTTTGCAGGTTAGAACGTAAAGTCTCCATATATGGATGATAACCTAAACCGGCATTCATCTCTGGCTTAAATGTTACAGCCTCAAGCATTAACAGATCTTTATTCACCGGCTCAAAAGTGATCACCTTACGGCTTGGTGTTACTTTAATCACACACAGACGTTCATGCTCATGCGTATAAAAATTCGGTATCCTGTACTCACGACGTTCCTCTCTCCTATAATCATTATAGTATCTGTCATCACGGTAGTATCTGTCCTCGTTTATGTAACGACATGAATATTCAGGTCGGTAATATCTTCTTATTGGCCTGAACTTTGGTTGTGAATAGGTGTATCGAATTACTTTCTTAAGCAATACAGAACTGCGCTTGGCTTTCACTGTCGGAATTAAAACGACCGATTGCATGTTGGTTTCGACAACAAAAGGTGCATTACACATGAAATTTTTATACTGATGCGGATAAACCAAACGTGTGCGTCCCTTGATGTTCTCCACCACATTATTGGCATAGGCGATTCCATTTGTAGCTGCTACCGGTAATGATAACCAATTCCTGGCATTGCTCATCTGAGCTTTTTGTCCATAGGTACTCATATCTTGTGGCATCACATACCCGTTGCCCTTAAAACTACTTTGTTTCGTTAGGTAAACATGGTTGAAACATTCAACAGAAAATGAATGCCCTGTATTGTCTCCAAGATATGTTTTTGGTGCTTTTAAGATGTGCAGATAATTAGTATCCCCTTCCTCGTATACCAAACGGAAATCAAATTTTCCATTGGTACTTAAATCATCAAGTACTACTTTTTCTTCACAGCTGCGTTTGCGTGTCCACTTGTTATCAACCAGTTCACTCCAGCACACCTGCATCTGCAACTGTTTTTGAGCGCGTTTAGGTTTGATGGTTGTTGTAGTATTTGGATCTACCGACAGATCAGCATCAGATGGTTCTTTGGCCACATCGCTGCAATCAAGCCAGAATGCCACCAAACGGTCTTTGATAATAGCAGGGGCAATGTGCTCACTGTTGATCTCAATTCCCATCTTTTCCCATGGTGTCCAATACGATTCGTTAACCAGCTTACGGTAGAAATACTCGCGTGGTTCAAAGCGTGAACGACCAATGACATGTAAAACAGAAACACTATCATGCTCTTCGTTATACATCTGACAAATCTCAATATTGGCAACCTGTTCAAATTTGGAAATATAATCCATATAAGAACTATCCACAGCTTCTTTGGTAATTTCTTTACCAGTTAGCTCTTTCTCCAGATCCTTAAAAAACGGAGTTTTATTATCGCGTAACTCTGGTTCGAGCCAATTTTCAGGATACAGGAATATCTTACGGTTAGCTTCCCATACACGATACAAGCTCATCCATTCCCACTTTTGAACATCTTTTTTGGTGAATGCAATGTCCGTTTCGAGACCTAACTGAATGCGCTGAATAAATGACTGCACAGTTAATGTGGCCTGTAAAATACGGCTGCTGGAAACAGCAGAAGTCATCTGAGTATCAATCAGAAAATATGAATACAGATCATAGATATCCTTAAATTGCCCACTGTCTTTCTCAAATAAATAATGTACCAGTGCATCGCGTTGCTTCATTCTAAGCTTATCGCGGCCTAAAGTCATTTCTGCCTTGTAAACTCCAGAATTGGCCTTGTCTTGAGCAATGACTGCAATGCTTTTTACACTTGCCTCTGCTTCTGCAGCATTAGCCCAATCCCACTTAATCAATTGAAGAGCATCCGAAGAAGCAATACCATATCGACTTAAGAACTGATTGATTTCTCCTGCCTGCAGGAACCAGTTAAGGTTACTGTTATATTTGCTTGATTCCAATTCATCATTGTGCTGCCAATCTGTTAAAATTGAGACCCAATCAATATAATCAGTAAGTACGAGGTTCGCCTTATCTTTTGTAACAACCTGCTTATAAAACTCAAAACGGTTTTTCCCTTCCATAAGAAATTGCCCGGCCTTACAAACAGCAGAAAATTTACTGAAACTATCAAACGATACAGCTTGTGCTGCATTCAATGGTAAGGCAAAGATCGCAACAGGGCTGTTGCTAATATGATCCAAGTCAGCCAATTCAATACCCATTTTCTCACATAAAGCCAGTCCTTTTAAGCAATGCTTAATAGTTGAAGTTAAGTTATTCCTTACCTCCGACGGAGTATCACTGCCCGGGTCGGTTAAATATGTTGCTGCTTCCTTCCCATTTATAGATTTCAGGTCGATTACTTTTGTAACAAAGCTTGAGTCCAAACTTGTAGTGATTTTCAACTGTTCCTCAATCACAGGCTTTAAGGCAATTGCCCAGGCATCCTTTTGTTCTTGAGTCATTGTTTCTTCTTCCTCAACTTTTGGCTCAAATTCACCTTTCTTGTCGATGATATTATTGACAATTTTAAGTGCTTTATCATCAAATTCCTCAAACACCTCATCAGTTCCCTGATGATATAATAAAAACAATAATTCTGCTGCATTGGCTTGATTCGCAATTACAATCTTTTGAGCATTCGTCAATGTATCTACGCTATCAACTAAAGACGTTGAGGCATCAAATTGGATTAACCGGCAATAATTCATCAACTCATCAATATCCAATCCGTACGCCTCGGCTAATTGCCAGGCAGTTACCATATTCTGGATACCCGCGGCTGTTAATATTGGTACATCGTTTTCATCCCGATCCAACAAGAATGACAAGGCCAACAGTTCATCTGCATTCAGTTTCATTGCTTCTTGCAGGTACTCCATAAATACATGAGGTTCACCTTCTAATGCATAAGCCAGTGCATCAACAACAGCTCCGTTTTCATCTCCAATGGTTAACCAATTTTTAAATGTCGCCTTATGCTCTTCAGCCTGATCATTGTCAACAAAGAAACGATTGATAATTGATGTGATTCCTTCATATTCCAATACGGAAGCTTTACCAAACACACCAGCTGCCTGATCGTCGGTTAAGTCAAGAAATTCCTGATTCATTTTGGCATGGCCGATACGCTTAACTGCATCAGAAGTAATCAAATTATTAGTACTGTTTGTAGTATTATAATAAGATTTATAATCTGTATCTGATAATATAAGCGCATCCAATACTGGTGCCGACCATTCCGTAACCATCATTAAACGGCGGAACTGGAACATACGCATCATAAAGGCTTTCAATCTTGTTTCTGTACCAAAATCAAGATAAGCTGTACTTAACTCCTGTTTTCCATCGTAGTGAATTGTAAATCTTTGATAATCCGCTCCATCTGTAACACAAGGGTTCACATAATAAGACCCAATAAAAGCATTGAATTCATCAAGGTTCATAATTGATTTCTCAAGAAAATCTTTAACCGGCAACTTAGTAGGTACAGGACTAGGATTCACTCCAAAAACAGATTCAAAAACAAAATTAAGAGCAGGAGCTGTTGCAAGGGAATCTTCTGGAAAAAGTACTTGTTCTTCCTTTGTCAAGCCCAAAACATCAAAATACGGGTTGGCTGCATTGACTACCTTACTATATGGCTCTGCAAGTTTAGTTCGGTTTATGCCCAAGGACTTCCCATACAACTTCAATTCTTCACTAAACAAGTCAAATGGTTTGGACAACCAAGAACTTATCGTATTTTTTTTGATTTTATCATATACAGCATACTGCGTATACTCAGGATCTGTTTTTAATTGTTCCTCTGTTTTTGTGGTATCCCAATTGCTAATATCATAACGACCATTTTCATTGTAATAAATAGCACTTTCAAGTATTTCCATCACCAAATCAATATATGGCAAGGGAGTTACTGCATTGGTACAATTCAAAGGTATCTGCGCAATGTCCGGACGACGTTCAACCAATTTATCATACAAGCTTTCTTTGCCGGCAGCATCACTTACCTTAAATTGCTTCAGTACATTTAATACATCTACCAGATAAGCGGCCGCCCCCAAAACAGATTCTCCATGTTTGGTATCTGTTACATCCTGATCGCCAAAGAGCATTGACATCTCAGGCAAGCTCAGTAACTGAATTTTCTTTTCGTTACCGGACTCAAACTTTTTATCATTAATAACTATTGGCATTCCGGAATTCGAATTGCCGGAATACTTGTTCAGAATGGCAAGAGCTTTATTTACTTTGTACTCGGCAGCTTTATAAATTTGAATGCATTTGTCCTCGGCCAATTTACCATTCATCTTGTTGATGAAATTACTTCGGCCGGCTTTCACAATATCGTAAGCAGAAAAATAAGCCTTCTCAATTAATGCCTTAATCGTTTCAAACTTACCCTCTGAGGTAATACTGTAAACGCGCTGAATGATGGTCATAAAGTTGATCCAGTCCTTCTTGGTATATGGACTTAAGCCACTGTAAAAAGAACTTAATGCAGTATCGATCTCACTGGTTTCAAGAAAATCGCGTGCTGGTCCTTGTTCAATATTAAAGGTAAAGCCTGCTGCATCAGCAATACCATAAAAATGGGTACTACTGCTCATGCTTGCATCAATCAATTTGACTCTTAACGCATTAAACTTAGTAGTCAGATCAGTATCCCCTTCAATCGTAAAGCTTATTCCTGCGTTTGCCAGGTCAAAAAGAAGTGACTCCGTTGCAAATTTATCTTCAATCTGATTGTAGATATAATCTGCATATGCTTCGGCAGTACTGATACCTTCCGGCATATCCTCAGACGCTAAAATATTGGATTCATCCGCTGCAATTTTGCCAAGTATATCGGACTTAGTCATGTTTAATAACTGACTGAATGGTCGCAAAGTTCCTGATACAACAAAGCGATTGATAAATTGTTCGTTACCATTACACACTTCACTGTATTGGATAGCACTCCTCAATTGCTCTTCTTCTGTGGCCTCAAAATTCAATGCTAACCAGAAATCTCCATCTAATTCTTTTACTAAATCGGTGTTTTCATAAGAGAATTGAGCCATCATTTTAACAAAATCAGATCTTTTTGTTGGGTTGCTCATAACCGCCTGAACAGCGGTACTAGCAATACCTTGAAAAACATCAGTAAACTCCTCCGATACCACCTCTAACAGTCTGGTTTTAATAATATTCAATACTATAAGAATATCCTGGGAAGGAATAATACCGTCATTAATCGCTTCTTGAATTTTTGATTGTAAAGTGGTCTCCGACATGCTAAAGAAAACAGCAATATCCAGTTTTACATCTTTTTTAACCAATCCAAATAGAATATCTTCATGCTCCAATTTCATCAGGCTGTTAAAATCACGCGCCTGACTCAAATCCTGTACATCTTCCTCTGTAGTACCAATTAATGATGCAACATATGGCGTATTTTCAGCACTATAACCTTTAAGCATACTACGCACAGGAATGGTGCTGTCAGCAGAATTTTTTGCTGAAATAAACTCCTCCTCACGATTTATAATTCGGGTATAGTCATCCAGAGTATTCTTACCAAATTGATAACTCAATTCTTCTTCCTGCTCGGCCGTAACCAATTGCGGAGACCAGTAAGAATTGTAAGTTTCTGTTACTTTATTATGAATGGTCTGCTTCGCAGGGGCAAATGATGCATCTGGAACACGTGTTAAACATACTCTTGATTTACCATCTGAGTTATAAGTAACTTTTCGATCGAGAACCTGATAATTTTTATTGCTGTCTCCATCCCAAATGTATTTCCATAAGGATTTCTCTCCCAAGCTGGTTTCATCGTTCCAATAAACAGGCCTCTTGGTTATATTTGCGACATCTACAGCAATAACTTCATAAATTTTACCACTGTTTGAATCCTCAACCAGTTCTCCAACAATAGGAGCTTCAACTACCAACGGTTCAACTTCATCCGCAACTTCAACCGGAGCATCTCCTGTAATACCAGGTACACTATCGCTTGAAGCAATGTCTTCATTGTTATAAAATTTTAATCGCAATGAATTTGTTTCACTACCATAATAAGGTATTTTATATTCTCCGTTTATGTTGGTGAAAGCAGTTGCACCATCAATCAATTCTGAACTTCCCTGGTCATTGTTTTTATCCGTGTATAGTTCAACCAAACAACCTGCTGCATTTACAAAGTTTTTGCGTTTCACAATGCCTTTAACAGATGATCTTGATGCAATAAACAGATCTTTTAAGTAGAGCGGTTGAGTTGCTGATATAACAATCTGACCATCGTTGACCAAACCTAACTGTGTATTCCCTTGATATACAAAGAGCTCAAGAGGATTACTGTAATCGAAGGTTATCACTTCATTCTCCCAAAACTTAATACTATAACTTCCATCAGCCTTACAGCGTACTTTCTTTTTAAATATCAGTTTTTCTGTGTTGTGTTGATATGCACACACATACAGTCCACCACCAAGTCCCGTTGTTGCCTGATCGAAAACACGACCTGTAATCATGTAGGAACTAAAACGAAATCCTTTCGTTGGTGATTTGTAAATTGACTCACCACCAGGGGCTATGTCATCTTCTAAATAATATTTATATGCTTCACTCATATTAATAGTTGTTTAATTAATACTGCTTCTACATTATATATCTGCAGCATTAAACGTTTAAATTTATTACATAGAATACCCAGGGCAGACCAATAGCACACATTATTGCCAGTCCGCCTATTCTCAATCTATTTAACTGAAAACCAGGGTAATCTAAATTGTTTATTCGAACTAAATCCCTTGACTGTCGATTAACTTTTCTATTGGGGAAACAGGATATAGTCAATCAAAATTAGATCCGGATATTCTTGTCTACAGATAAGGGATAGTATTGATGTGTTATTTAATTAGCTGGTAACACATCTAATCATTTTTTTACTTTTCTATAAAAGGCATTAACACCTTCATTTCTTCATATTCAATTTCCGGCACACTGTTAAAAGGAATTGAACTGAACTCAATTGCAGGCTCTAAAGCTTGGTTAAGCGTTTCAACAAAGTCAGATTGCTTTTTTACCTCGGCCTCAATAACGTCTTTGTATTCTTCCTGTAATGTGATCAATTCTTTTTCATACTTCTTTTTTTCTTTCACAATATTCGGATAACCATAACCATCCTTTGATTTTCCACCATTGCCTTCTGGTTGTGAATAAACGATAACCTGTCCGTTCTCATCCAATTCTGCATGGGCAGTAATCAACTCGTGTCGTTTCTGTTCAAACGTTTTAAATTCATCCGATTGCTCACGTAATTTATCGATTGACTCAATACGCTCATCAATCATCTTTTCATTCAACAATAAGGCAAGCTTGAACTTGTTGTTACCCTTGTTGTTTACGCGTTTGATAGCCTCTTTTAGTTCGTACAAATTTTTGTTTTTCATTTCTATAAAATTATTTTAGTGTGTTTTAAAATGTGTCTCATATTATTATTGATTTCGCAGTATTTATACTTAGATACTTCTTGCAATATTCTTACTGTTTTATATTTAGTCTCTTAGTTTCTATCGTGCATCATTTGAATAAGTATAATGCAAAAGGAGCATCATACCCACCCTTATGTTGTCTATTTTAGTATAGTTGAATGTTTTACTACATTTAGGTATGAAACACCAGATAGACCTACTAAAGCTTTTCTACCCTAATCTGGATGAGAACAGCAAGCTAGAAGTATATGGTATCTCTAGCCTACTGCTTGTTTTACTTGTTATAGTGTTTGTATTAATGTAGGTGCTACTTATTAGCAGTTAATTCTGCTACCTCAATTTTCAAAGCCTCTATTGTACTTTTTAGCTCCTCAATACTTTGGTGATTGCTAATAATACCTGCTGTATTTTCACTTATCATACCTATATAATTAACCATTAGTGTACCATCACTGTTAACATTTACCAACTCAGGGTATACTGTCTGTAATTCCTGTGCTATAAAACCGTGCTGTATTCCTTCTGGTGCAAACTTTCTAGGCTTAAATGTAAAGTCTACAGGATTTAATTGTGTTAGCTTCCTGATTGAACTAGAGCTTACAATGTTTTCCTTTAGTGTTCTATCAGATGGGTTTGAAAACGTACCACCTACAACTAAATTCCCAGCATTATAAACAACTTTACAGTAATTTTCAAAAGCAACGTTTACTGAGTTGTAACTAGATGGAGCCTGCTCTACCACTCTGTATAGTAGGTGTGGATCTCCGTCTGAGTCACCAGCATACATACCAAAATCAACTACCTCAGAGCCTGTAAAGTAGAACCCTTTATTAGCACCTCCTGTTAATCTAAATCCGTTACCAGCCACATACATACCACCAAATCGTCCAGCCGTAGCGTTAATTGTACCAGTTAATGATACATTGTTACCTACAGCATTATCAAATATAATATTACTTGCTGTTAATCTATTAGTACCAACCATATTAGATATGATAGTAGGAGTAATTACAGCCGCGTTTGTAATAATTGTGTTCTTAATCTCAGTGGATGTAGGAGAATCCCCTTTCGGACCTTGTGCTCCTGTTGCTCCTTGTGGCCCAGCATTACCTTTTACTCCTTGAATACCTTGTGCTCCTGTTGCTCCGTTTGTACCATTAATACCAATAGCTTTAACTCCAGTTGATGAACCGTTAAGATACCAGTAACCATTTTGAATGTATGGAGTTACACCATCATTACCCTTGTCTCCCTTATCACCTTTTGCTCCATTAGTCCCATTAATTCCATTAGTTCCATTAGAACCTCTAAATAGTGACCACTTGTAGTCAGTTTTAGTTGCACTTTCAGTTATAGATGTTTTATTAGTAGCTATACCTATGTATAGTGTACTCGCAGTAGGAGTATCATACAAACTTGTACCATCTGAATAATTAGAGTACTTAATCCAAGTATATCTAGGTGTTCCGTCAGCTCCGTCTGAACCTCGTACCCCTTGATCGCCTTTAACTCCATTAGTACCGTTAGTACCATCAGCACCCTTCATTAAAGACCAAGTATAATCAGTTGTTGTATTTGATTCTGTAGCTGTAGTTTTGTTATATGCGAATCCTATGTAGGTTTTTCCAGTAGGAGTGTTAGATATACCGGAGCCTGTTGAGCTGTCAGCATATTTTATCCAAGTGTACCTCTGAACTCCATCTGCACCCTTATCTCCCTTTACTCCTTGCAGTCCTTGGTCTCCTGTTTCTCCTTTGAATCTAGACCATACGTACTTAGTCTTATCTGTACTTTCACTTGCTGAGGTTTGATTAACAGCTATACCTATGTATAACGTAGATGAGTTCGGCGTATCGTAAAGAGATGTCCCATCAGAAGAATTTGAATATTTTATCCAAGTCCAATAGGTTTGACCATTAGAGCCGTTTGCTCCAGCTATACCATCAGTACCATTCTGGCCGTCTATACCTTTAATTAAAGACCAAGTATAATCAGTTGTTGTATTTGATTCCGTAGCTGTAGTTTTGTTATATGCGAATCCTATATAGGTTTTACCTGTTGGATCGTTTGAGAGACCACCACCTACTGAAGTATCAGCGTACTTTATCCAAGTATATGTTGTTACTCCGTTAGTTCCGTTAGTACCATCAGCTCCAGATTCACCCTTAAGATTTACTTTAGCATCTGCACTAAGACTATCCCAAGTAAGTGTAACATTACTACTAAATACTACGCTTCCATTAGCATTAAATACAGCCGCTCCATTTGCAAATGAGGCTGTGCCATCCTTATCTAAAAAGTATGCAGGAGTTGATAACCTAGAGTCACTTAATGATATCCCACCAATCAAGCCATCTTCAGCATTCAGCCATCCTTCAAAAAATCCATTTTGTGCCCAAGAACCATAACCTGATAGAGCTTTACCTGTTGAAGTTGTGATACCATCCAATCTTCCAAACCTGGCTTTAGTCTGACCATCATAAATTACATCATAAAAAGGAGAGTAGGTAGAACTAGAAGACATATATAAAAGTCCTTTTCTATCAGTATCTGAACTGTTCCAACGTAAGAGAATATCATCTGTTTCTATTGTACCTGAGCCTGTTTTATCTGTAAAAGTGATAAACTTCATTAATACACCTTCTTCATCTGTACGGGTTTCAGATGTGCCTTCACTTGCTACTGTGATGTAATATGATTTAATGTTACCTGGAGAGATTGAGCCCTGACATCTTAAAATATCACCTACTCTAAATGGCTGCTCTTTTGAAAAGTAGAGAATGTTTCCATCTACGTACTCAATAGTATCTGTGTCTGATACAATTAAATCACCATTTGAGATATTAATTTTATTATTGGTGAAAGTATTACAGGTTAAACCTTCTCTGATATCTAAATTGTCAAACTCAGCGTTCGCATCTTGAGAGATTCTCCAGGTACCTTTGCCTCCTAAACCAGAGATGTAAGGTGCTGTTCCAATCACACCCTTACATACTGTGTCTCTGTGATTGATAATCCCTATATTTCTAAGAATCTCAATATCCTTAGCTCCATCGGTTACAATTTCCCAACCTTCATTTACTCCATCTGTATGCTTAATCCAATCATCTGAATTAAGTTTAAGTATGCCGTTTGATAGATAAGTATTAGTACCTATACTTACATTTCCGTAGAAAACACCATTATCGGCAGTCCAGTCCACATCTGATTTATTTGAATTTAAAGCTGTGTAAACATCCTCATCCTGCCAAAGCAATTTACCATCATCATTATTTAAAAATCCATAGCTGTCACCTGTATTATTATACAGATTTATAGATTTTTTGACATTCAGGTTCTCCTGTATAGTTACTTCTTTGGTAAAAGTTTCATCTATATCTGTGCGTGCATAATTAGCAGCAGCTACATCCCCGAGCTTATTGGCATTGTCTGCATTTCCAACTGACAATGATGATTCGGTTTTGGTTTTAAACTTTCTTGTGCTATTATCATAGTAAGCTATACCATTAATTAAAGGAGCATCTTCACGTGTGGCTATCATTTGCAAACTGCCCTCATCACCTACCCGTGCATATCCATCGGCATCAAAAACCAGTTGTCCATCATTTAAACCATCATACTTTTTGGCAACTATCCCCGTAAACTTAGTGGAACCCAGCCCTATTGCCGCTTTGTCGCGCAAGGTGATTATATCGTCAGTCGTAAAGAACTTTCCGGAATGAGTCTCATACCCATCTCCATTCGAAACAAGGCCAACCTCTTGCTTTACCTCTTCTATTTCCTGTTGTTCAAGAAGTAATGCTAAAATGGCATTGTCTGTTTTATATTTTATACTATCCATAATTAATATCTTTTAATACGTTCTGCATTTTTTTATTAATCCCCTATCTGCAGACTTTTGAATATCCGGATCTTACTTTGCCTCAAAAAATCAATACGACTTACTGCCACTACCTGCGAATTTGCATTGTCTTAATGTTTAGTCGGAAGTGGTATCGTTTTAGTGCAGTTTTCCCTACTGCTTTAGTATTACTTATAAACTCATGAGAAATAATTTTTTGGGTTTTTAATATTCAACTCAACCAGAGTCTCTTGTTTGAATTCTGAAACAAACTTAAACACTAATACAACACCCTGCAAATCAGACATTAAAGAACAACGCCGAAAGGTTATTAGTTTGATTTATATTGACATTCTTTACTTTGAAAACAACAATTTATAATGTCTTACTGATTGTTTATCAGAATAGTAAGAGAAGGCATTTCAATATGTCTGATGAAAAAGACCTTTTATTTTATGTTCTTGAGAATATAATATTTGATAGTATCCCAATACAAGGGGCTGTCGATACTTTTCCAACAGCCCCTAAATCATTTCATTCAATAATTAGGCAATTTTGAACTTGTTACTGCCTTTGTTGTTTACGTGACTGATTACTTCTTTTAATTCAGACAATTTTTTGTTTTTCATTTGGTTCTATTTTTAAATTTTACAATTGACATAATTCACTACCAATTTTGATCAATCTTGCTAATAATTATCCAGTGTCCACCGGCTTTTGTATTATTATATTTGGTATTAGTGTCATATATCATCGTAACCGCAACACCTCCTTGAATTTCATATTCACCAGAAACTGCAAGAACTCCTGATTTAAGGTAGATGCTATGAGCATCATCACGATTAAAAATATACAATACCTGCCCATGAACAGCGTTCGATAGGTAGAATTGATTATTTGCAGAAGAAAATGATTCTGGGTAGATAGACAGATAAGTCACATCACTAACATCAATTGCAACACCATCATAATCAATGTATGTATCCTTTGTGCCAACAACTAATCTACTGCAATAAGCACCACCAGCAGTGAAATATCCTCCATATGATGGAGCAGTACCTGAATTATTACCAGCACCATAAACGCCACAAGTAAATTTTCTGTGTGTTCCTAAAACCAGATCTTTTGCTACATTAGCAAATCCTAGTCCAACAACAGATGCTAACATAGACATACCTGTAGTTGCCGACCAACATTCCCGACCGGCATCATTGGCGAATATTCCTTTATGACTTATGTAGGATACTCTATTTGTTGCTCCACGAACTTCAATTTCACCAGTGGTTGAATTAATTCTCAATCTACCATCAACATTACTAGTATCCCAATTTGAGGTTTTCAAGTACGACGTTCCGATTTTGAAACCACCAATAGTACCGGTAGTTGCAGTTATGGCACCATTAAAAGTACCAGAGGCACCCGTAATATCTCCCTTGAAATAAGCATTACCATTAGTATCAATTCTAAAGTTCTTAGCTCTAATTGCTCCATCTTTATGTATTGTAAGACCACTTGTAGTATAAGCATTCGAACTTTGATAAGTTCCTGAATAAATAGCTGTTGAATTTATATTCCAACCTCCTATACTACCTTTATTGAATGTACAAGTAAGACCATTTATATTACCCGCCGTAATTAATGAAGCTTTTAAACTATTAACATTAATTTTAGAAGCATCAATTGAACCAACCGCTATTTTATCCGCTGTTATTGTTCCTGCTTGTATTCTGGCAGCATTTAAATATCCTGTATCAATTTTTGTAGCATCAATTGTGGCTACGGTCAGTTTACCTGATACATTGGCAGATTTTACTTTTAGATTTACAGCTTCTACATTTGTAGTTTTAATAGTATCTTCTGTTATCACAGTCAATTTACTACCATCCATATTAACTAAATCGGCGACACTCGGTTCTGAACCATCTACTAAATAAATTTGTGGATTTTGAATGTGTTGATAACCTGAACTACAAGTATATAATCCTATCCTAGCATAGGCTGTTGTTGTGGAACCTAAATCATCTCTCCATTTAAAATCAATGCATTCCTCTAACTTTCTTCCAAATCTATCATATCTACCTCCCCAATTTATTGTTCCTGAATCAGGTGTTTCATTTCCTCTCACATATCCTACCCATAATTGCCATCCTTCCGTTCTCATTGTATTAGAACTTCTTGCTGTAAAATATGGATTAGTATTATTTGAGCCTGATAGATTTTGAACCCTACCACCATCGAAACCAAAATAAGTAGTTCCGTTTGTTCCATTACACCAGACCCACATAGTAAACATGTAAGTATTTCTAACATCAAATGTTACATTGGTTCCCAATATAAAACCACCTGACCAATTACTAGTAGATGAATTTCCATTATTTCTAGTCATCAAATTCCAACGACCTTTAAAATTAGTATCGGTAACACCATATGATTCAGGGGTATTTACAACAGCGTTATTAGCATCTATAGAATAATGTGATATGTACGGTGAAACAGTTCCACCTGTTCCCCAACCCCTGCCAGAATATGGATAAGCTATTAGATTTCTTCTAGCAGCTTTAGCTTCTGATAAGGCTGTAGCGGCATTTGCAACACCTGTATTGGCAGTAACCTGAGCTGTCGCCGCATTCGTTTTAGCAATATTTGCTGTTGAATTAGCGGTATTTGCCGTACTCTGAGCGGTATTTGCTTTTGATACACCTGAATTGGCTGTAGATTGTGCTGTAGCAGCATTAGCTTTAGCTGTGTTTGCTGTAGATTGAGCAGCATTAGCTACATTAGTAGCCGCAGTTTGAGCAGCAGTCGCTTTAGTAGCAGCATCCGATTTAGCACTATTCAAAGCAGCATCAGCTTTTGCTTGTGCTCCGCCTGGAGTTTCTAACAAAGGTTTACTTGATACATTATTCCACGAGATAACAGCAGATGAATCAAGTTGAATACCTCCTGTGCCAACTTTGATACCAGTTGCCAGAATCTGGTCAGCACTCAATGTACCTGTATATATACCTGTTGCACCAATCTTAGTCAGTTTGCTACCAATCAATCCACCGGTATATAATTTAGCATCAGCCAATGCCTTATCAGCTTTTGCTTTTGCATCAGCAGCAGCAGTACTAACAGCACTATTCTTCGCATTTGTTGCTTTTGTTGCAGCATCTGCTGCAGCACTTGATATTGCAGCAGCTTTGGCAGCATTAGCCTTGGCTGTAGCATCAGATTGAGCTGAACTAATAGCTGCTGCCTCGGCATTATTAGCTTTAGTTGTAGCATCATCAATCGCTCGCTGTTCTGCCTCAGTCACAATACCATCAGCATATGCCTTGGATTTAACTGTCTCTGCCTCTGCCTTAGCGTTAGCTGCAGCAACGGCATCAACTTCTGCTTTATTAGCTTTAGTTGTTGCATCCAGCTTTGCTGCATTCAGTGCTGTTGTGGCTTTGGTTTGTGCATCAACAGCAGCATTAGCTTCTGCTGTAAGTCGTGCTAATCTGGCTTCTTCAGCAACATATGATTTTGAAGCTATATTATCTGTATTACTGACTTGCGACCAGTCCAGAGAGACATCATTTGCAAATGTTACGCTACCGTACTTGTCCCATTTTATATTACCTGTTGCTAATTCGCCGGAACCATCACTATTTAAAGTCCAACCTGAAGTAGAAACAGAGTTAGAATTAATTGTACAGTTAGCTATTAAACCCTCTTCAGCATTCAGCCATCCTTCAAAAAATCCATTTTGTGCCCAAGAGCCATAACCTGATAGAGCTTTACCTGTTGAAGTTGTGATACCATCCAATCTTCCAAACCTGGCTTTAGTCTGACCATCATAAATTACATCATAAAAAGGAGAGTAGGTAGAACTAGAAGACATATATAAAAGTCCTTTTCTATCAGTATCTGAACTGTTCCAACGTAAGAGAATATCATCTGTTTCTATTGTACCTGAGCCTGTTTTATCTGTAAAAGTGATAAACTTCATTAATACACCTTCTTCATCTGCACGGGTTTCAGATGTGCCTTCACTTGCTACTGTGATGTAATATGATTTAATGTTACCTGGAGAGATTGAGCCCTGACATCTTAAAATATCGCCTACTCTAAATGGCTGCTCTTTTGAAAAGTAGAGAATGTTTCCATCTACGTACTCAATAGTATCTGTGTCTGATACAATCAAATCACCATTTGAGATATTAATTTTATTATTGGTGAAAGTATTACAGGTTAAACCTTCTCTGATATCTAAATTGTCAAACTCAGCATTCGCATCTTGAGAGATTCTCCAGGTACCTTTGCCTCCTAAACCAGAGATGTAAGGTGCTGTTCCAATCACACCCTTACATACTGTGTCTCTGTGATTGATAATCCCTATATTTCTAAGAATCTCAATATCCTTAGCTCCATCGGTTACAATTTCCCAACCTTCATTTACTCCATCTGTATGCTTAATCCAGTCGTTTGAGTTAAGTTTAAGTATGCTGTTTGACAGATAGGTATTAGTACCATACACAGCAAATCTATCAACTGCGTGAATCCCTTTGTTAAAATGGAAATTAGGTCTGTCTGTTTGTATATGGAAATAACCAACATCTTGTGAACCCAAAGTACCTTCACCTGTAGGTGTAGTTATCATAAGTGAACCACTCTCCCCTTGTGTTAACTTGGTATTAGCATCAAATACCTGATAAATGGGTGAAATTGTAGTACTTGTTACAGTATGATTTCCTGTAGTTTTAACTCCATCACTGGTAGTTTCCAGGCGTTTAACTCCCAAACATCCCAAACTAACCACGCCCGACATATAATTAATAAAAATATCGTCTCGACTACCATCCCCAGTGGCTGACAACCTAATATTCCTATTTGAGGTTATTCCGAATTTGTCGTGTTGAATATATCCAACACAACCTAACGGATCAGACCCCATTGCAACATCTCCTAAAAAATTTAATCTTATGGCATCATGCCCACTACCCATTGCCGCTTCCGCGTAATGCTTTTCTGCAACCAATCTGGCATTATTATCACCTTCAATATGTAAAAGTCCTGAAGGAGTATTAGTGCCTATACTTACATTACCGCAGAAAACACCATTATCGGCAGTCCAGTCCACATCTGATTTATTTGAATTTAAAGCTGTGTAAACATCCTCATCCTGCCAAAGCAATTTACCATCATCATTATTTAAAAATCCATAGCTGTCACCTGTATTATTATACAGATTTATAGATTTTTTGACATTCAGGTTCTCCTGTATAGTTACTTCTTTGGTAAAAGTTTCATCTATATCTGTGCGTGCATAATTAGCAGCAGCTACATCCCCGAGCTTATTGGCATTGTCTGCATTTCCAACTGACAATGATGATTCGGTTTTGGTTTTAAACTTTCTTGTGCTATTATCATAGTAAGCTATACCATTAATTAAAGGAGCATCTTCACGTGTGGCTATCATTTGCAAACTGCCCTCATCACCTACCCGTGCATATCCATCGGCATCAAAAACCAGTTGTCCATCATTTAAACCATCATACTTTTTGGCAACTATCCCCGTAAACTTAGTGGAACCCAGCCCTATTGCCGCTTTGTCGCGCAAGGTGATTATATCGTCAGTCGTAAAGAACTTTCCGGAATGAGTCTCATACCCATCTCCATTCGAAACAAGGCCAACCTCTTGCTTTACCTCTTCTATTTCCTGTTGTTCAAGAAGTAATGCTAAAATGGCATTGTCTGTTTTATATTTTATACTATCCATAATTAATATCTTTTAATACGTTCTGCATTTTTTTATTAATCCCCTATCTGCAGACTTTTGAATATCCGGATCTTACTTTGCCTCAAAAAATCAATACGACTTACTGCCACTACCTGCGAATTTGCATTGTCTTAATGTTTAGTCGGAAGTGGTATCGTTTTAGTGTCAATAGACAATTAGTTTTCAGCCTTTTACATGCGAGTATTAACAATAATGAAATAATCTCATCGAATTAAGGAAGGTTTTCATTTTAAATAAAATGAACTGTCTTTTCTATTGTTCGCCTTTTCCCCAAATGTGCGAACCAATCATAAAAGCTTCGAAAAAGAATCCAGCCATCATCAATCTCATTCATATTGAAACATTTGCCACCAATCTTTTTAGTTTCAAGTAAGTTTATTCTCTTAATACCCTAATAATGCTTTCTTGTGTCTGTTTCTTCTATTTCATCCAAATTGGGAGAAATAATTAATTCCCACAGATTAGCTTTATCATTCTAATGGTGGAATTTTCAACAACCTAAAGCACCCCGCATCTAGCGGACACATTAAAATCTGAAGTGCCATTTTGTTAGCAAACATTAATCTACTTATTATCAGCTTTATACTGAACAATACCCAACTAATTTTAAAATCGCGCATTTATTCCTGTCAATTCCAATTTGCAATGCAGATAATAATGTTTGTTACTAAACTCTTTTTGACAGAATTCAAAACAAACCTACATATCTGATTAACAGAATGCAAGTCGATTATTAGAGAATAAAATAGGAATGTAAAAGCTTTGTGTTATTTTGTTGTTATCTACATAAGAAAACATATTTTAGATGCTTTACCAATGGTTCATCGAATGATAATTTGATGCGCTTTATCACAATTGAGATCGATTATCCTATTCGATTTTTAGATACTCGACTAAAGAAATTTTGAAAGAAATGTGTTCCTAATTTGTAAAATGCGAATTTATAATAGCTCAATTTTATTGATTATATAATTTGAGTTTTACACTTATTAATTTTATGACAGTTTATATTGCACCTTAAATAGATGACAGCTTCTCTTCAAGACAAACTTCTGAACACAAATAACTTAGTCGCTTTTTAATTGTAAAGAATGGATTTGATATACAAGTGTTTTGCTCATTACTGCAATTGACTATAAATCAAGTTGTTTAATGAAAACAACTTCTACATATTTGCCTTAGTTAGGTAAAAAAGAAGTACTTATTATAAATCAATTAAGAAAATAATTATGGCAAGTAGAAGTATAACAAGTCTTGTTCCTGAAATGGAGGAAAAAGCGAAACGGGTAAAAGAATATTGCAAAGATAAAGGAGTGGTAATATTAATCTATTGTACAATGAGACCACTAGAGGAACAAGCGGTCCTATTTCGGAAATCACACGATTGGAAGTTTATCGAGAATAAAATAATTAAACTCGAAAGCAGAGGGTTTAAATTTCTAGCAGATATAATCAAAAATGTCGGTCCTCAGAAACAAATAAAACCAGTTACTAATGCAGCTCCCGGAGAAAGTTTTCACGCATACGGAGAAGCTTTTGATGCTGTTCCATTATTATCAGGAAAACCCATGTGGAAATACAATGACTATAAAATTGGTTGGGATACTTATGCTGAAGCATTAAAAGAAAATGATTTAATATGGGGAGGTAATTTTCAGAAGAAATTTAAAGATTTACCACATGCACAACTTCGGGTAGGTAGTAATCCATTAAAACTATATCCCTCTGAAGTAATTAAAGCAATATTAACAGAAAATGGTTTGCTTAATGGAGACGATTAAAGTATGGGTACTTACTGGTGTATTAGCGACTGGGTTTTCTGTAATATTATTTGCAGCTAGAATTATTGCTACTCGTTTTGGCGCAAAAATGGATATTTTAATCAGCTCTGTTGAGAGGCTCACTATGGTTACTACTCAGCAAGCGGAACAGATTAAGAATTTGTACAATAGAGAAGAAGTTAATAAGAGTAGGTTAAACGATCATTCAGTGAGAATTAGAAATTTAGAAAGCAAACAGGCATCATGCCGAAATTTTAATGCACATGGGACTATTTAATAGTATAAAAGGAGGTTTGATTAAAGAAACAGGCAATGCTGTTTCGGGAATAATTGATAAGTTAGTAACAACCGATAAAGAACGTCTTACTCTGCAAAAGGAGATAATGGATGTGATAAATACATTTGCGGGTAAAATGATGGATGTACAAAGAGACATTGTTCTTGCAGAAGTTAATGGTAATAAATTACAACGAAGTTGGCGACCAATTATCATGTTAGCTTTTGGATTTATAGTCATTTACGAATATTTTATTTCTAAAGTGTTTGGACTACCCCCAGCAGATTTACCAACAAAATTTTGGGATTTACTAGAAATTGGTTTAGGCGGATTTGTTATTGGCAGAAGCGCTGAAAAGATTGCTGGTAGTTTAACCAATGCTGGTATTACTTTAAATAAAAAAAGTAAAAGGCAATAGCCTTCATCGACCTTATAATATGGTTAAATAAATTAGATCAAGCATGAAAATTTATCAACCAGCACAAACCCCTTAGCAATAAAGTTAAGGGGTTTGTTGATTTGCTAATTCAAAAAACAGTATTCATTTCGAATTTTATATTTAGCCCTCTCTTTAATAAATAAAAACATATGAGGAACTATTTAGTCATTTAAAAACAATGCGAGAAAGTATGATCTCTCACGAAAAGAACAATAATTATAATCAAATGCGTTTTTTTCTAAAAGAAACAACGAAAAAATAAAATAATTTCGGATACCTATTTGACATCACAAAGACGTAAAACGCTCACTGACATACCTCTAGGTGTGCCTATCGATTCCCTACAGCTCCACTCAACATAAAAACACCAATAAATAAATAAATAAATAAATAAATGATTTATTGGTGTTTTTATGTTATAATCCGTCTAATCCACATCAAAAGCAGATACCAATTCGGATACCTTAAAAAAAATCAAAGTCAGTCCTTTTACTGTGCATGAAGACGCATAATAGCACATTATAAAAGGATTCATAATAATCACATTTCATCTAAAGACAAGGGAATGTATTCAATAGAGTATTTGTTAAAATCATTTAGCAAGGAAGATGCCTTTTGCTGCAAAATATTTAGTTTAATTTTATCCTTATTCCTTTTTACTTCAGCAAGAACTAAACGTTTTTCGTATTCGTTAACTGCAACAATATCAATCTCATTTTTGTTTCCCTTTTCCCAATAAGTACCTATATCGGAATATATGCCTTCTTGTATCATTTTATCCACAAAATACTTTTCAAGTATACGGCCAGAGTATACGTCATAATCTCTCTCAACTATATTCTTGATATAATCAATATTTCCAATTTCTACAGCACTTCTATATTTGTAAATAAATCTAAACCAAAAGTTTAAAAAATTATCTTTAATCTGATATTTGATTGATCGGCTATTTGGTTTAGAGAAAATAGGCTTTACCTTTTTTATCAGACCATAATCACTCTCTAATCGATTTAGAAAACCTCCAATATTTATTTCAAGAACAGACTCCATCTCAACTCTTGATGTTTTAGAGGATGCAATCAATGATAGTATCGAGAAATAATTACCGTAATCCTTACCAAATTCATCAATCAATACATTTTTACCTTCATCAATGAAAAGGGAATTGTCCGAAAATACATGATCAAGGATATCGTTCTTTATAAAACTACCTTCCTCCACTAACATTTCAACATATTTGGCGACTCCACCTGTAACAAGATAAAAGGCAAGTAAATCTTCTTTAGTGTATTCTGGGTAATGATCTGATAATATCTCTTTAAGTGCAGCTATATCAAAAGCTTTAAGATGAATTCTTGCTGTAGCTCGACCAAAAAGAGGCTCTTTAGAATTCTCAAAAATTTTAGACATCAATGAATATACCGAACCACAGAGTAATAAATTAATCGATGATTCATTTTTATTAGAATCCCAAATATTCTGCATTTCGCTATATATTGAGGAGTTGATAGAATTAAACTCCTGAAATTCATCTATTATAAGGGTGAAATGCTGCTTGGTGGATAAATCCAACAGATAGCCAAATACATCTTTGAACGATTTGAACTCTCCAAAAATATCAACTCCAAGCTTATTCTTTATTTCAGTGGTAAACTCCTCACACAAAAGCGGCTCGCTTTTTTTGGACACAAAAAAGTAAAGCGTTTTATAATTTTCTGTAGCTCTTATCAACAAACTCGTCTTACCGATACGTCTGCGACCAAGCATAAAGGTCATTTGTGCAGTATTTCTAGATTTCTTCTCAATCTTATGAAGTTGAGCTATTTCTTTTTCCCTATTATAAAATTTCATGTCACTTTATTTTTTTATCGTAACTCACATTACCGTAACCACAGTTACGACAATATAAATATTGCATTTAAAAATGAGAAAATCCAGATTTATGGGAATAATTTTATTGCCTCAATAAATAGTTGTCCGATCAAGAACAGCCACCCAAGCAGCAATAAGCATCACAATAGTTAATTAAATGCCAAGATAGTAGCACTTTTGAGATAATTTTCATATTCTAAATTAACTCTAGATATGGGAGAGTACGGAGATCTAAATACACTTAAAGAAGTAATGATTCTTTTATCAAAAAACATCAGAAGTTTAAGAAAACAGGATAAGATCAGTTAATTACAAAAAAAATCCCATTTTGAAAAAATCAAGATGGGACATCTATTCTAAATATGAAGATTTTCACATAAAATCGATACGTTCGATATCTTCCCATTTAAAGTTTTGATATTCATCTTCATTTACAAAAATAATTACTCCGGCATTTTTATTGGAAACATCGGTTTGGTCGCCAAGATACAGCTTCATCCCATTTTTTAGTTCAACAAGACAATAGTTGTATGCCATTGGTTTAATACTGCCAATATTTCTGAAAGGGATAGCAAATTCCAATTTATCATTTAAACCATTTAAAATTTCCGAATCCATTGCCTCATCTAAATCGTAAACAATTACTCCTTTATACGATTTACCTTCCTTTGTAACTAATGTACCGAACAACCTTTGCGATATCCTAAATTCAGATAAACAATCTGTATTTTTGGAAAGAGGGAGAATCTCCAAAGAAAGAAAGTGACTCCAGGGAAAATCTACTCTTCCAACATTAGGAATACTAACTATAATTCCTCTATTGTATTTATTAACATCATTCTCACCCGTCAATTCGAACTGTCGTTCGGAATGCAAAGTAATGAGACTTCCATTTTCTGTTTTTTCAATTTTTTTTATTTTATCAAAAGAGATGGATACGTCTCCATCGCGACTTCTTCCATCCAATTTATCTCCCAAAAGACGCTCATCGTGATCCCATTGAATAAAACCTGTAAACTCTCCTTTCGTTGTTGTAATCTTTCCATAAATTGGTTCTCCAAAAGTCTCCACATGATCAGTAGGTGTTGTTTCAAAATTGACTATATCAATACGATCCCAATCAATTTTCAACAATCCTAATTCCTGATCAATGATCCAAACTTTTGTTCCCACATCATTTGAACCACCGCTTAAGTTAATATACTTTCCATTTTTAAGCTCTAAACTTACCGATTCGCTTCCTGTTACAGATATTGATTTTATATCGCCAAACCGACATTGAAATTTTCGATCGTAAACACTGCTTAAATTTCTCCTCTCATCATTAATTGTGACTTCGAAGCGATCCCATGTTCTCTTTCTACTGTATCCCTCTTCATTATTTTTGATTTTGGATTCCGGAAAGTATTTCAGGTAAGGATTTTCTTCTTTGTCGGCATTAAACACATCTGTTAAGAACACCTCTTCATCATCCCAACGAATAGCGCCTTTGTACATATCTCCATCAATAGTAGTAATACTACCGTATAAATAACATGAATATGTTTGACCCAAAACAGAGAATGAGCCAAAAAACAATTGAATAAAAAGAAAAAAGAATAAGAGATTTTTTGCTAGACGGTCCATACTTCCTGATTTAAGTTTATTGTTCTTTCCGCTCGTATGACGAATAGACACAACAAAAGTTACACAAGAAATAAATAATATCTTCAGCTATTTTTTACGAAACAGCACCTGAATGTTCTTTGATGACTCTAAAGGAGTAAAAATCTGTATCAATTCCCAATCTGAATCATAGTCGGCGATGAGCTTTTTCAAATTATATATCTTGAGTAATTTCTCTGTTATATCATCTGATTTATCTGCCATTTCTTTGGATACATCCCAAGAAAATGATTCCAATCTAAAAAATACAGATATTTTCTTATTCGCAAGTTTAACTTCTACTTCTGCAACTTCATTATCATCGCCAAGTGGTATTGGCACACATATTTCTCTCATGAGTAAATGATTTAGAAGGTTTATACTATTTGAGTTTATTCATATTTAATTGCCTTAATTGGATCGGAACTTGCTGCCCGGTAAGATTGCCATGCTACAGTAAACAATCCAATCACTAAAGAAACAATTAGGGTGACAACAAATATCCAAATGCCTATTGAAATGTGATAAGGAAAATCACTCAACCACGCACTTAAAGCCCAATAAGATATTGGAACAGCTACGATATTCGCAATTACAATTAACCTGATAAATTCACGAGTCAGCAAATACACCAACTTTGCTACCGATGCACCTAATACCTTCCGAATGCCCAGTTCTTTGGTTCGTTGTTCGGCCATAAAAGAGGACAATCCAAACAGACCCATGGATGCAATTAAAATGCTTATCAAAGAAAAAATTGAAAAAATCCATGTCAGTCTTTCTTCCGGTTCATAATTTTCTTTCATTCTATCATCCAAAAAGGAATAACCAAATGACATATTGGGACAGAACTCATTCCATACTTTCTGAATATATAGTAGGGTCTCTTTTTTATTTTCAGAATTAATTTTCACGTGCAAATTCCTTCGGTAATCAGGATTTTCCGAGACAATAAGATTCATCGGCTCAATTAAATCTTTAAGAGGCTGATAATTAAAATCCCGAATTACACCAATCACCTCGCCCAATTGAACTTCTCCCCCATCTTCAACACCTTCAATTTCCACTCCAACCTGAAGCTTTTTCCCCAAGGCATTTTCGCCCCAGTTAAATTTAATTGCGGCCGACTCATTAACGATAAATGCATTGATTGTATCTGATGGAATCTCACGATTAAAATTTCTTCCTTTCAGAATATTCATTTCCATTAAATCGATATAATCAAAATCAATAACATTGAAATTTAATGCATACTGCTGCATCCCTTCATCACTCTCGTACAAATGCACCGTTTTCGATCCTCCAAAACCAATTAATGAACTCGAAGTTGCAACAGCCTTTATATTAGGGTTTTTCTTCAGCTCCATTTTTAACGCATCTATTCTAGTCCGCAATACTGAATCGCGAATAACCGAAACAACGATATCTTTTTTATTAAATCCCACATCCATACTATTCATGTACAGGAATTGAGATGCAACGATGATAGTTCCGCTAATCATCATGGCTGAAACTGTAAACTGTGAGATCACAAGCAATTTTCGCAAAAAACCATTTGCCCCACCTTTGCCATTTCTTCCTTTTAAAATAAAAACCGGCTGAATTGAAGACAAGTAAAGAGCAGGATAACTCCCCGAAATAAGACCTAAGAGGACGGCTAGAATTACATTAAACAGAATCACCTCCGGAGTATCCAAAATACTCAATGTGAGATCCTTATTTACCAATTGATTAAACAGAGGCAACAATAACTCAACACATATTAAGGCTATAATAAGAGCAAAAACTGTTAAAGATATACTCTCCATCATAAACTGACGAATGATATTATCTCTTTGTGCACCAACCACTTTACGAATACCAACCTCTTTTGCTCGTTTCGAAGACCGTGCGGTTGCCATGTTCATGTAATTAATACTGGCAATGGACAGGATGAAAATGGCAATCGCAGTAAGAATATATATGTATTTTATATTGCCGGTTGGAGCGTCCCATTGCAATTGTGATCTTAAATGAATATCCTCAAGATGCTGAATTATTAATTTGTAGGAAACTCCCAATTGATCTCCAAGCTCTTTCATGTATTTCTCATAGTAAGCCGGAAACTTTTCGAGAATAGCATCCGCCTCCGAATTTTCTTTTAACAGCAAAAACGTATAATTATTAAAAGACCAAAATGAAATTGGCTGCTGACTGTTAAATTGCTCCGCTCCCCTTATGCTTTCCAATGTTTTCATGGAATAGAAAGCATTATATTTAAAGTGGCTGTTGGAAGGGAGATCTTTCATTACTCCACTAACAGTATAGGCTGTATTTTCGCCAACAAGCAAAATCTTGCCTATTGGATCTTCGCCGTTAAAATACTTCTTTGCCAGAGTTTCATTTAGCACTATTGAGTATGGCTGAGTAAGAGCTTTTTGGGGATCTCCTTTTAGCAGGGGAAAGCTAAAAATAGTAAATACAGAAGAATCAGCAAAGGCGATATGTTCTTCATAAAACTCTTTATCATCATATTTAAACTGCTGTCTTCCTGAACCTTGAAACCGAACAAACTGCTCCACCTCAGGAAATTCCTCAGCAAAGGTTGGCCCGAATGGTAAAGGCGATGTCGCAACACGGTCTCTCTTTCCACTCAAAGTAAAATCTGATCCCAAACGAATGATCCGTTCATGATTCACATTGTACTTATCGTATGAAAGTTCATCCTGAACAAACAGTAAAATTAAAATTGTACAAATCAATCCTACTGATAAACCAACAATATTAATTGTTGTATAGAATTTGTTTCTGGAAAAATTTCGAAAAAGCGTAATGAAAAAATTCTTAAACATACTTGCCTGATTAATATGCAGCTCAATTTTCAGAATATAAACCAAAGAATTGATTAATAACAATAATATTTCCTTTCTAGAGCTTTTGTCTCATATTCTCAGTTACAATATGTCCGTCAAACAACTGAATAATACGATGACTTCTATCTGCATCTGACGGCGAGTGAGTTACCATGATTATTGTAGTTCCTTCCTCGTTAAGCTGAGTTAAAAGATTCATCACCTCTTCTCCGTTAGCCGAATCCAAATTACCCGTTGGTTCATCCGCTAAAATCAATTTGGGATTTGAAATAACAGCTCTTGCAATAGCAACTCTTTGTTGCTGTCCACCAGATAATTGCTGAGGAAAATGCTTAGCTCTATGGGCAATATTCATTCTTTCCAATGCCTCATTTACTCTTCTTTTTCTCTCTGCTCCCGATACTTTCATATACAAAAGAGGCAACTCAACATTCTCAAAAACAGTCAATTCATCAATCAAATTAAAACTTTGAAAAACAAAACCAATGTTTTCTTTTCTCAAATTTGTTCTTTGCCTTTCAGTGTAGTTCTCTACCTGATAACCGTTAAAATGCAGCTCTCCTTCACTTGGATTATCAAGCAAGCCAATAATATTCAGCAAGGTTGATTTGCCACATCCCGACGGGCCCATTATCGCGACAAATTCTCCTTTATTAATTTCCAGATTGACATTATTTAATGCCGTAGTTTCCACCTCATCGGTTCTGAAAACTTTAATTAAATTTTTAGTATTAATCATAGCCATATCTATTTAAACAATCACTTATTCATATTTTAGCACACGCACCGGAGTTTTTAAAGCCAATTTCCATATTTGCTGATAAACTGTAAGAAAGGTTATCAACAGAGATACAAATCCTGACAAGATAAAAATTCCAATTCCAATATCTATCCGATAGGCAAACCCTTTTAACCACCACTCCATCACAAAAAATGAAAGTACCCAAGCAATGAAATTGGAAAGCATTACCCATTTAAAAAATTCTTTCAACAACAATTGAAATACAGTATCCATATTAGCTCCAAAGACCTTCCTTAGTGCCATTTCACGGGATTTCCGTTCTGTAACAAAGGAAACAAGCCCAAACAATCCCAAACATGAAATAATAAAAGCTATTATTGTAAATGAAATAAATATTTTACTCATTCGAGATTCAGCCGTATAAAAATACTTAAAGTCCTCTTCCAAAAATCGATAAGTAAACGGAATATCCGGAACTGTTGAGTCCCAGACTGTTCTTATTTTATTTAGAATTGGCTCCACATCTTCTCCAATTCGAATCCCTATGTATTTAAAAGCTGCCGGGTTTCGCATCATGATTAAGGGTTCCACTCCAACCTGAAGACTATTAAAATTAAAATCTTTAACAATACCTATCACCTCGCCCGAATAATCCCAAATCTGCAAAGGTTCTCCAATGGTATGAACCATATTCATCTTTTCTGCCGCCGATTCATTAATAATAAATTTCAAGCTATCCCCGCCATACAATTTGGAAAATCCCCTCCCCTGAATCACATCCATTTCAAATGTTTCAATGAAATCATAATCCACAAAAGACAATTGAAACAAGATATCTTCAGAATCTTTTATTTTCCCGGGCCAATCTACATCCCAAGTTGAATTTGTAAAATTTACCGGCATTTGGTTTGCTGCAGTTACCCAGTAAACTCCCTGGACTTTAATCAATTCATTTTTCAACTTAGGATAAATCGAATTAAAATCATCTGCCATCTCAATATAAATCAAATCGTTCTTATTGTAGCCAACATCCGATTCCCTTAAAAATTTCAGTTGCTGATAAATAATTCCTGAACAAATAAACAGAGATATCGACATACTAAACTGAATGACTACCAACACCTTCCTGAGCAGAGCAGAATCTTTTCTTGACACACCTTTAATTACATGAATTGGCAGAAAAGAGGACAGAAACAACGCCGGATAACTTCCTGACACAATTCCAGTAAGCAATACAATACCCGAAACGCTAAACAAAAATTTTATATTATTTATCCCCAGTGACAAATCTCTATCCGTTAAATCGCTAAAAACAGGAAGTAGTAATTCGACCAAAACAACGGCTATTCCTAAGGATATTAATGTGAAAAATATCGATTCGCCAAGAAATAAACCGATTAAACCTTTTCGCTGAGCTCCAACTACTTTTCTAACAGCAACTTCTTTTGCTCTTCTTTCTGATCTGGCTGTTGCCAAATTCATATAATTAAAACAGGCAATTAAAAGTATCAAAACAGCTACCAGCAGGAATACTCTCACATACCAAATTGAACCAACTTTATTCGTATTAATGGCATACAAATGATATTTCACGAAAGCCTGAAGATCAAGATCTACATTTGAATTCTTAATACGATCTTTAATATACGTTTGTAACTGAGCTGCCAAATCATCCGAATCAACTCCTTCTTCTACCTTGATAAAAGTGTGAAAAGTATTTGCCTCCCAATCATTTAAATCATAAGCCCACAACTTCCCAAAAAATTGAAAAGGAAGAATAAAGTCGAAAGTTATTGATGAATTAGCCGGCGGATTTTGAATCACGGCCGAAACTACATAATCAAATTTGGAATTTATTTCAATCTTTCTTCCAATCGGATCCAATTCGCCGAACAATTTCTGAGCGAGCTTCTCTGTAAGCACAATTGAATTTTCCTCTTTAAAAGGATTCTCTTTTTCTCCTTCTACGATAGGAAAAGTAAAAATCTGAAAGAAATCTGCGTCAACAATTTTCCCGCCATCTTCAACAAAACTTTTCCCATCCACAGAAAGAATTAATTGCCCCCAGGTAGTAACCATTCTGGTGGAATACTTAATTTCCGGAAATGTTCTTTTTATTGATTCGGCTAATGGCGCAGGTGTTGAATATACCGAAAACACATCCCCGTCTGCATAGTTCTGACTCTCATAAACGCTATAAACCTGATCAATATCCTCATGAAACTTATCAAATCCTGTTTCATATTCTACCCATGTTAATATGAGTAACGTACAAGTCACACCAGTTGCCAATCCTAAAATATTCATTAAGGAGTAGGCTTTTTGCCGATATAAACTTCGTAAAACGGTATTCAATAAAATTCTTAACATCCACTTACTTTAAAACCAATTTGTCAACATCTCCGTAAGATTCATAGCTATTTGTTACAACTCTCTCTCCCGGTTTCAACCCCTCAAGAACCTCATAATACATTGGATTCTGATTTCCCAGTTTAATTGCACGTTTTGCGGCAAACTCACCACTGGGATCCACAACGAATATCCATTGCCCTCCAGTACTTTGAAAAAAACCTCCTCTTTGAATCAACACAGCCTCCCTGGGCTCTCCCAATTCAATTTTTGTTCTAAATGTTTGCCCGGTTCTAATTCCAGGAGGAAGCTCACCAACAAATTTCATATCAATTTCGAACTGACCACTACGTACTTCCGGATAAACTTTATAAACCACTAAATTATAATCAACGCCGCTAAAACTAAATTTAGCCTTTAATCCTTTATTTAATCGTGCAATGTAGAGTTCGTCAACCATCGCATTTATTTTATAATTATCCAATACATTCACCTGCCCTAAGCGCTGCCCTCTTGACTTTGACTCTCCCAATTCAACATTTAAAGATCCTAACTGACCATCAACAGGTGCTTTTACATTTAAATTCTGGAGTTTTGCACGAACCATTTCCAGATTGTTTTCCATGTTTTTCAAATTGGCATCCAATCGTTGAATTTGAATTGTGCGCGCAAGAGAATCGGTTCTTTGTCTCTCCAAAAGCAACTCTCTGGTTTTTTTATAGTAATTGTAATTATCATTTGACTCGTCGAATTCTTCCCGGGAAATTAAATCCTTCTCAAAGAAAATTTTATTTCTCTGATAAGCCCTTTTACTCTTTGCCAAATTTAAATCTATATCCAACAAACTTCTTCTTACATTCAAACGATCCTGTTCCATACTTAAACGGGTATCCCGTAATCTGTTTACCTGCTCAGTAAAGCCAGCTTCCGAATTTAATATTTGCAGGTTCAACTCTGAGTTGCTTAAACGGAGTATTACATCCCCCTTTTTAACCATGCTTCCTTCTTCCAGCAGTATCTCTTCAACCCGGCCTCCTTCAATAGCATCTAAATAAACAGTGGTAATTGGATTAACCGTTCCCGTTCGGGCAATGTATTCCTGAAAATAATCAGTCTTCACATCTCCAATTGAAATTTTCTCTGCATCAACACGTAATCGGGATCCTGACTCTCCCAAAAATGCTGCATACAAGACAACAACACCTAGAACGGCTCCCGCCAAGTACCAGTTTTTCCTTAGTAAATACCAGGCTTTCTTTTCAATAACTCTATCCATTATAATTTGACTTTTTTAATCCTTTTTCAAACACAACCGCAATATAGCCACTTTCATGCCAAAACACTTTTAACATTGATTAACAACTCCTTGAAAAACCAAAACTTATTGATTTCCACGCATCTGTGAACGAAAACAATACAAGAACTGTACGTATGCGAACATTTTTCTTTTAATATTAAAATTTTAATGATAACTTGGATTCCTATTTAAGTACCAAAACCTGAAACGACAAATTAATTCAAATTATGGCAAATCAAAAAAACGGCAAAATATTAGCTATTGATGATAACGAAGATATCCTGTTTTCTTTAAAGTTGCTGCTTAAACAACACGTAGAATTAATACACACAGAGTCTGATCCAGAAATGATTCCAAAACTCATGAAACAGGATCATTACGATGTTGTGTTGCTTGACATGAATTTTACAAAAGATGCAATTAGCGGTCAGGAAGGATATCATTGGCTAAATAAAATACTTGAAATTGACCCACAGGCGGTTGTATTATTCATTACAGCTTATGGCGATATCGAAAAATCGGTAAAAGCTATAAAAGCAGGTGCTACAGACTTTATATTAAAACCATGGCAGAACGAAAAACTTCTTGCCACCATCTCATCAGCAATAAAACTGCGCAGATCGAAAGATGAAGTCAAAGAACTAAAGACAAAACAAAAAGAATTAAATGCAGTTCTTGACCAACCGTTTAATGACTTTATTGGTACATCTCCTGAAATGCAGCAGGTATTCTCAACCATCACAAAAGTGGCGGTAACAGATGCCAATGTCTTGATCCTTGGCGAAAACGGTACGGGCAAAGAATTGGTTGCAAGAGCACTGCACCGAAACTCATCAAGAAAAGATGAAGTTTTTATCAGCGTTGATCTTGGATCCATAAATGAAAACTTATTTGAAAGCGAACTGTTTGGACACGTGAAAGGTGCATTTACAGATGCCCGCGCCGACCGTCCCGGCCGATTCGAAATTGCTTCAGGCGGAACACTATTCCTAGATGAAATTGGGAATTTAAGCCTGCCGATGCAAGCAAAACTATTAACTGTTTTAGAGCGAAGAGAAGTGATTCGGGTTGGATCAAACAAGCCAATTCCTATCGACATCCGTTTAATATGTGCAACCAATATGCCTCTAAAACAAATGGCATCAGAAGACAGATATCGTCAGGATCTTCTGTACAGAATTAATACTGTTGAAATAAGTCTTCCTGCTTTAAGAGAACGATACGAAGACATACCGCTTTTGGCAAATCATTTTCTTGAAATATATTCTAAAAAATATAAAAAAGGCATCAACCCTCTATCAAAAGCATGCCTAAACAAACTTTACGATTACAGTTGGCCTGGAAATGTGAGAGAACTTCAACATTTAATGGAGAGGGCAATCATTATGGCAGACGATCGGAATCTGGATCCGGCCGATTTCCAAGTAAGTATTGAAAGAAATGGTCAGGATGATGTTGAATTTGACTCCTATAACCTTGAAGAAGTTGAAAAGAACATCATACAGAAAGTATTGAAAACAAATAAAGGAAATATTTCCAAAGCTGCTGGAGAATTAGGTCTTACACGCACATCTCTTTATCGAAGACTAGAAAAATATGGTTTATAAAAGCTTCCGGATTAATTTTATAATAAGAATCATCGTGCTCTCAGCAACGATATTCTTATTATTTTACTTGATTGCAAAAAAGAGCCTCTACTTCACAGCAAGCCTTACTTTTATTGCGATTATTTATCAAATATATGAAATTATTAAGTACGTTGAAAAAACCAACCGCCTGCTAAAGAATTTTCTGGAATCCATACGATATTCTGATTTCACACGAAATTTCCAGGTTCAGGGTCTTGGAAGCTCATTCGACAAGCTGCAGGAGTCTTTCAATGCGGTAATTACTGATTTTCAAAAAATAAGAGCAGAAAAAGAAGAACATTATTTCTATTTACAAACCGTAATTCAACACATTGGAATTAGCTTAATTGCATTTCACCGCGATGGAAAAGTAGAAATGATTAACAATGCCTCTAAGAAACTTTTTCAGGTAAGCAACCTTAAAAAAATACAAGACTTAAGCGGTTTTAGTGAGGAACTTGTAAATTGCCTGTTAAGCCTTAAGCATGGAGAAAACACACTGGTTAAAGTTATTGACAATGAGGATATCCTAAAGCTTGCAATTTACGCTACCGAGTTTAAAATTAACAACCGGCAAGTAATACTTGTGTCAATTAAAAACATCCAATACGAACTGGAAGAACAAGAAATTGAATCCTGGCAAAAACTTATTCGGGTACTTACTCATGAGATTATGAATTCAATTACGCCAATCTCTTCCCTTTCTACTACACTAACAACAATTCTTGATGATTTCGGGGAAAACAACACCAATAAGTTTCAAGATGAGGATCTGGAGACACTGAACGAGGTTAAACTGGCTCTTGAAACAATCCATAAAAGAAGTTCCGGACTTTTGCATTTTGTAGATACTTATCGGAATCTTACAAAAATTCCAAAGCCAAATTTCGGTATTTTTCAGATAGAGAAGCTATTTGACAACATTCATCGCCTGATGGAAGAGGAAATAAAGAGGAAAGGCATCAAATGTGAGATTAGTATCAACCCTCAAAGTCTGGAGCTTTCTGCCGACGAACAGCTGCTTGAACAGGTTTTAATCAATTTGATTAAAAACTCTATTCATGCACTCGAACACACAACCGATCCAAAAATTGAACTGAAAGCCTTTATGAACAAAAGAGGCAGAATATCAATTCAAATAAGCGACAACGGACAAGGCATTATAAAAGAGGTGCTTGATAAAGTGTTCATTCCATTTTTCACAACAAAACCGAAAGGCTCTGGTATTGGATTAAGTCTGTCAAAACAGATATTGCGATTGCACGGAGGAACCATTACTGCACAGTCAATTCCAAACGAAAAAACCAGTTTTACTCTTACTTTTTAACATGATTTAACACCCTAATAATTTTAAATTAACAATTACTTTCGTTAAATTTAAGGAGCAAATCAATTTCTAACCTTTAATTAAAACTTAAAAGCATATGACTAAAACAATCACATTCAATAAGTTAAGAGAAATTAAAGATAGTTTACCTGAAGGTAGTATGCAAAGGATTGCAGAAGATTTACAATTAGAAGTAGAAACCGTTAGAAATTATTTTGGTGGAACCAATTTTGATGAAGGCCAATGCACAGGAATTCATGTTGAACAAGGCCCTTATGGTGGTATTGTTGAACTGGATGATACAACTATTTTAGACCACGCCATTAGCATTCTGGAAGATTAAATTGTAAACATCAATAAAATAAAAGACAGGGCTGTTGAAATTTTCCAACAGCCCTGTCTTTTATTTTATTGATCTTATATCTTACAGAACTTCTTTTCTATCGTTATGCAATTTATTAAAAATAATTGCCAGATTAGAATAGAGTGTTGTGTTTTGAACAATGATATCTTCCGGAACCTTGATTCTTGCCGGCGTAAAATTCCAAATCGCTTTAATACCCCATGCTACCATCAAATCGGCAACTGTTTGAGCATTTTCAGCTGGAACAGTAATAATTCCCATTACCACATTCATTTCCTGCGATAAATCACGAAATTGATCGATGTGGAATACTTCAATATCATTAAATTTTTTCCCAATGGTCGAAGAATTAACATCGAAAGCCGCAACGATATTTAATCCAAAATGTGACAATCCACTATCATGCAATAATGCAGACCCCAAAGATCCAGCTCCAACAAGAAAAGCATTATCCATAATAGTAAATCCAAGAAACTCCGACAAAACATCTACCAACGCTTTAACTTCGTAACCTACTCTAGTTTTTCCAACAATAGTTGTATAGGATAAATCTTTTGTGACTTGGGTGGGGTCGATATTCATGTAGTTTGCTATCTGCGTAGATGAAACAAACTGCTGTCCTTTCCTTAACAAGCCTTCTGCAAATGCTAAGTATGACGGCATGCGCCTAATTGTCGGCTCAGGAACCCCCTGAATTTTCTTAGAACTTTGAACCATAATTTCTTACTTACACCTTAAATGAAAACAAAAATAACCAAGCTTCCATTAAAGAAAAATTTCTCTAATGATTATTTTGTTATACAAATTTAATTTTAAATAAATGGCGCTGGGGACACTACAAAAAACAATACATTAATTTCTTGTAAATGTGGGCGATATAGGATTCGAACCTATGACCCCTTGGGTGTAAACCAAGTGCTCTGAACCAACTGAGCTAATCGCCCTTAACGACTGCAAATATAAACAGAAAAAATTACCAGAGCAATAAAAACCTTAGTTTTGTTTATACAACTTCTGCAACAACAAAAGTACTTCCTCCCACAAAAACCAAATCATTTTCAAGAGCATTTGTCTTCGCAGCCTCTAGAGCTTCTTTCACAGACAGGTATGTATTTCCAAGCAATCCATAAGTTTTTGCCTTTGCAGCAAGAACTTCTTGATCCAATGCTCTGGGAATATCTGCCCGACTAAAATAATAGCTCGCATTCTTCGGCATTAATTCAAGAATATTAGTGAGATCTTTATCATTTACGACACCAAAAACAATATGCAGTTTTCCGTAATCCATCGATTCAATTTGCTCTATTATTTCTTTAATTCCTGCAACATTGTGTCCGGTATCACACACTACTCTTGGAGCATTGCCAATTGTCTGCCAACGCCCTAACAAACCAGTATTTTTAACTATTCCTGAAACTCCATGTTTCATAGATTCTTCGGAAATACCCCACCCCTTGCTATTCAATTCATCAAACACACATAGAGCAGTTCTGATATTCTTAATCTGATAAAGACCCAATAAATCGCACGATAAATTGATTATTGAATTATTTTCAAGAGACTGGTAAACAAGATTTCTTTTGTTATCAATCAATTCAGAGGACTGATTCATATACCTGTCTTCTGAAAATATCAGATCAGATTTGTTGTTTGAGGCAATTCTCAAAAAGACATCAATCACCTCTTCCTGTTTCTCTCCAATAATAACAGGAACATTTTTCTTTATAATTCCAGCCTTTTCTGTGGCTATTTGTGCAAGCTCCGAGCCTAACAAATTAGTATGATCTTTACTTATATTAGTTATCACCGAAAGTTCAGGCGAAATGATATTAGTCGAATCCAACCTTCCTCCTAAGCCTACTTCCACAACAGCAACATCTATCTTTTCATCAGCAAAAAAATCAAAAGCCATCGCAACTGTCATCTCAAAAAAGGAAGGACATAATTCTTCAAATTTATCTTGATGCTTCCGAATAAAATCAACTACATAATCCTCAGAAACAAGCTCACCATTAACTTTTATTCTCTCTCTAAAATCTTTTAAATGGGGCGAAGTGTACAGACCAACTTTATAACCCGCTGATTGCAAAACAGACGCAATAGTATGAGAAACTGATCCTTTTCCATTTGTTCCTGCAACATGAATCGATTTAAACTTCTTATGGGGATGATTAAAATACTCATCCAAAGCCAATGTTGTATCTAAATTGGCTTTATAAGCAGCCTGCCCTGTACGCTGATACATAGGCAGTTTAGTAAACATATAATCTAAAGTTTCCTGATAATTCATTTTGTATTTTCTACTAATATTGATGATTTTACAAAGAAGAATAAAATTTCTTAAAATTTGTGTTAACAGGTTGAATTTCCTGCAAAAATTGCTAAATTAAAACTATGAAACGCTACTATTTAATCGAAAGCATTAGGTATGTTTCCTAAAATCAAGAGATATAGAATCACTTTTAGACCTAACAATTTAAGTAGTAGTATTTTATAATTATGATAAAATAAAGCCTGGCTCTAAATGCCTGTCGAAATTAACCTCTAACACCATTCATTATGGCAAAACTCAAAAAGGTTTTCGTTCTTGATACAAATGTTATTCTTCATGATTTTAATTCAATTTACAATTTTGAAGAAAATGATGTTGTTATTCCTATAACCGTTCTGGAGGAACTGGATAAATTTAAAAAAGGTAATGATCAGATTAATTACCACGCACGTGAATTCAGCAGAGAATTAGACCGTATTTCCGGAGACCTGCTCTTTACTGCCGGTGTTCCTCTAGGAAAAAATCTGGGAAAATTATCCGTTGAAACAGGAAAAGAATTTTCTCCTCAAATGAAAAGTTCGTTTCAGGAAAACATCCCCGACCACAGAATTCTAGCTATAGCAGAGTATCTTCACAACCACCGCGGTAAAAAAAAGGTCATTCTGATTTCCAAGGATATTAACCTTAGAATGAAAGCGAAATCGTTAGGGATTCCTGCAGAAGATTATAAAAATGATCAGGTTAAGGATCTTGATGATGTAATTAGCCTGGGAATAACAACCCTTGAAGATTTTAATGATGAAAAGATCACTTTTCTGTATAAATCAAACGAAGGAATTCCTGAAAAAGAGTTTGGACTTGAAAAACCAATTAAAGGTCATGAATATTTTATTCTGAAAAATAATTCATCTAGTGCGCTTGCACATTTCGATCCCGTTGAGAAAATAATATCCCGGGTTGAAAAACCAAATGCTTACGGAATTTATCCCCGAAATGCAGAACAGACTTTCTCCATGCATGCTCTCATGGATCCAAAAATATCCTTAGTAGCTTTAACCGGACGAGCTGGAACCGGAAAAACATTACTCGCTTTGGCAACTGCTCTTCAGCAAATCGACATGTACGATCAAATTTTCCTTGCCAGACCAATTGTTGCTTTGGCCAATAAAGATCTGGGCTATCTACCGGGCGATGCCAAAGAAAAAATAGGCCCTTACATGCAACCTCTTTTCGACAACCTGAGTGTAATCAAGCATAAATTTAACGTCCATAGTAAAGAGTATCTCAAAATTGACGAACTTTTAAAAGATGAAAGATTACAGATTACTCCATTAGCATACATTAGAGGAAGAAGTCTTTCAAATACATTCTTCATTGTTGATGAAGCTCAAAACCTTACACCCCACGAAATTAAAACAATAATTACACGTGCAGGCGAAGGTACTAAAATGATTTTCACAGGAGATATTGAACAAATAGATTCACCTTATCTGGATAAAAAATCGAATGGCTTAGCATACCTCTCAGACAGGATGCAGGGACAGGATATATTTGCTCATGTCAACTTAATAAAAGGAGAAAGAAGTCACCTTGCAGAACTGGCAAGTCACCTTCTATAAAATCTATTTATTGCATTACTGGGAAATTTCATTTAAATTATATTCTTGAATATGTACATTTGACCGCAAAAAGGTGTTACATGAAATTGAATCATCTGACTTATTTTTTCTCACTGAAAATCTAAATATACTCTTTTATGAAAATAATGAAATTTGCCGCCATAGATATCGGATCAAATGCCATCCGGTTGTTATTTATGAATGTGCTTGAAGAAGGCGGTAATGCTCACTTTAAGAAATCATCATTAGTAAGGGTTCCAATACGTTTGGGAACTGATACTTTTATAGATAAGATTATCTCTGCAGATAAAGCCGAGAAATTAATTAAAAGCATGAAAGCATTTCGCAACCTTATGGACGTTCATGAGGTTGTGAATTACCGCGCTTGCGCAACATCAGCAATGAGAGAGGCTGTTAACGGCACTGAAATTATTCGAAGAATTGAAAATGAATCCGGAATAAAAATTGACGTTATCAATGGAAAAGAAGAAGCCAGCATTATTTTTGATAATAAAATTGCAGACACTCTCGACCCAAGCAAAGATTATTTATATGTGGATGTTGGTGGTGGCAGTACTGAACTAACTCTCTTTTCAAAAGGAATTTGCAAATTCTCCGCCTCATTTAATGTGGGAACCATTAAAATTCTTCGGGACTGTGTCCCAAAAGATGAATTTATTCGTATAAAAGAGTGTTTATTGGATGTATGTCCTAGCTGCGAAAACATTGAACTTATCGGATCAGGTGGTAACATCAACAGATTAGTTAAACTTGCGGCACCAAAAAAAGAAAAATTCATTACATACCAAGAATTTAAAAGTATTTACTACGACCTTAAACAATACAGCTATCAGGAATTAATGATCAACTTCGACATGAATCCTGACCGAGCTGATGTTATCATTCCTGCAGCAACAATTTTCCTAAGCATTATGGAATGGGCAAATGCAGATAAGATACACGTACCCAAAATTGGGGTTACCGATGGTATTGTTCATCAGTTATATAAAGAATATATTTCCAACAGCCTTGTATTGGGGTAAAAAAGTAATTCTTTTTCCTAAATTTGCGATTTAAATTATTTCTATATTTTGAACTATTTCAAATTAAATTTGAAATAGTTCATTTATTTTAGCTAGAAGCTGAATATCAGCAAGAAGGGAAGAAACTATGTTACAAGGTAAAAAAGTAGCATTCTACACATTAGGATGCAAACTTAATTTTTCGGAAACCTCTACAATTGGCCGTTCATTTAAAGAAATGGGCTTCGAAACAATTAAGCATACGGAGAAAGCTGATATTTACATTATAAACACTTGTTCTGTTACAGATCATGCTGACAAAAAATGCAGACAAGCCATTAAAAAGGTAATTAAAACCAATGCTAATGCATTTATTGCGGTAATTGGATGCTACGCGCAACTTAAACCTGATGAAATTATTGCGATTCCTGGAGTTGATCTCGTTTTGGGAGCCAATGAGAAATTCAACATCCACAAATACATAGATCATCTTGAGAAAAAAGGTACCGGAGAACTGCATTCATGTGAAGTAGAATCGGTTAAAGATTTTCATTCTTCCTACTCAATGGGAGACAGAACCCGTTGTTTTCTCAAAATTCAGGATGGATGCAACTACTATTGTACCTATTGCACCATTCCATTTGCCCGAGGCAATAGTCGTAACATGAGCATAAGAGAAACGGTACAACAGGCAGAGGAAGTTGCCAAACAAGGTGCAAAAGAAATTATCCTGACAGGAGTAAATATCGGTGATTTTGGAAAAAGTACAAACGAAACATTTCTGGATTTAATTAAAGAGCTTGAAAAAGTAAAAGGAATCAGTCGTTTTCGGATCTCCTCCATTGAACCCAACCTTTTAAGCAACGAGATTATTGAATTTGTTGCCCGATCAGAAAAATTTGTAAATCATTTTCATTTACCTCTTCAAGCGGGATCCAATAAAGTTTTAAAGCTTATGAAGAGAAGATACGACAGAGAACTATTTGCTCAACGGATTGGAAAAATTAAATCCTTACTTCCCGATGCATTTATTGGTGTTGATGTAATTGCCGGAAGTCGTGGCGAAAGTGATCAAGATTTCGAAGATGCATATTTATTCATCAAAGAATTACCCATTAGCCAACTACATGTCTTTCCTTACTCGGAAAGACAAGGCACCAAAGCTCTCGAAATTAAAGAGGTTGTTCCAATTCCTGAGCGAAAAAGAAGAGCAAAAATGCTTCAAATTCTTTCTGAGAAAAAATTAAATGCATTTTACCGGGAAAATTTGGGCAAGACAGAAGAAGTCCTGTTCGAATCCTTTAATGATCATGGTAAAATGTATGGATTTACTAAAAATTACATTAAAATCGAAATTCCGTACAACCAAAACCTTAGCAACAAACTTACATTTGCTACCTTGCAGGAGATAAATTCAAATGGCAATGTTTCAGGTTCTGTTGTTGACAAAATACGATTCAACCTAAAGCCTGTTTCGCAATAAAATATAAAAGCATGATCGATCTTAAAGAACTTTGTTTTAAAACGAATGATATAGCCCGAAAAGTTGGAATTTTCATAAAAGAACAGCAAAGCAAGATTAAATCAGATGCAATAGAAGTAAAGGGAATACACGATTTTGTAACCTACGTTGATAAAACTGCGGAAGAAAAAATTGTTGCCGAATTGAAACTAATTCTGTCTGATGCAGGTTTTATTGCTGAAGAAGGTACAGAAACGCATCGTGCAGAACGTTACAATTGGATTATTGATCCTTTAGACGGAACAACAAATTACATTCATGGATTGTCCCCTTTTGCTGTTAGTATTGCGTTGCAGGAATACGACGAAATAGTATTGGGAGTAATATATGAAATTAGCCTTGACGAATGCTTTTATTCGTGGAAAGGAGCTCCGGAAGCTTATTTAAATGGCAAGACAATTTCCGTATCTAAGGCAAATTCGATCGACTCAAGTCTAATTGCAACAGGTTTTCCCTATTCCAATTACGACCAATTGAAAACATTTATGGCTTCTTTGGAATACTTCATTATTAATTCGCACGGCGTTCGTCGCCCCGGCTCTGCTGCAACCGATTTAGCTTATGTTGCCTGTGGCAGATTCGAAGCTTTTTACGAATATAGTCTTCAGCCCTGGGATGTTGCTGCCGGCTCATTTTTGGTAAGCCAAGCCGGCGGGAAAGTCTGCGATTTTAAAGGAGGTAAGAATTTCATATTCGGAAGAGAAATCATTGCCAGTAATGCAATAGTTCACGATGAGTTTAAAAATGTTGTGATTCAACACATGATAAAATAAGCTTAAATGAATTTTCCTGCTTTCAGCAGATCATAAAAACACATTTTCACTTAAATGATAAAGCTTCTTTCCTATATGTTGTATGGTGTGGTAAGGCTAATAAGTTACTTGCCATCTTCAATACTGTATTTCTTTTCAGACATTCTTTTTCTTTTTGTTTACCACATTTTTAGATACCGAAGAAAAGTTGTTACCTCGAATCTTAAAAACTCTTTTCCTGAAAAATCTGAAAATGAAATTAAGGCAATACGAAAGGAATTTTACTGTCATTTCTGTGATACATTTATTGAGACCATAAAACTTTGGACAATTAGTGAAAAAGAAATTAGAAAACGCTGCAAATTTATAGCCCCGGAAATTCTCAACACATATAAAACATCAGGTAAAAGCGTTGTTATTGTATTTGGACATTATGGAAATTGGGAGTGGCTGACATCCATTAATTTATGGATAGAAGGATACTATCTACCTATCTACAAACCTCTTCATAATAAGGTTTTTGATAAAATGTTTCTGCAAATAAGAAAACGATTTGGAGCCAGGCCATTAGCCAAAAATGATACTTTGAGAACCATGATTTCATATCGAAATCAAAATAAATTTACAACTACTATTTTTATCGGTGATCAAACACCAAACAAAAGAAACCTCAACTACTGGACGAAATTTCTCAATCAGGATACTCCTGTTTTGCTGGGTACTGAACGTATCGCAAAAAAACTTAACCAGCCAGTAATTTTTGTTCATATGAAGAAAATAAAAAGAGGGCATTACGAAGTACACTTTATTCCTCTTTTTGATAATCCTAAAGCTACGGCTGAGTTTGAAATCACTGAAACACACACACGTGTGCTGGAAGATATTATCAAAGAGGAGCCTGCATACTGGTTATGGTCTCATAAACGATGGAAACACACAAAACAAGACTCACAATAGGTAATTATATTGTAATACATCAGTAAAAAGAAAATGAATAGAATTGGAATCGTAATACTAAACTGGAATGGGAAAAAATTGTTAGAAACATTCCTTCCTTCGGTTATTGCTTACTCAAATCGGGAATGGGCCGATGTTATTATTGCAGACAATGCATCCAGTGATGATTCCATTGCATTTTTAGAAAAAGAATATCCTGATCTTCAAGTTATTCAGCTTGATAAGAATTATGGATTTGCTGATGGTTACAACAAAGCATTGGAGCAACTTTCGCACAGCTATTTCGTTCTTTTAAATTCGGATGTTGAGGTCACAGAAAATTGGCTTGACCCTATTTATAATCTTCTGGAAAAAGATCCGGACATTGCTGCTGCTCAGCCCAAAATTAAAGCTTATCACAATAAATCAGAATTTGAATACGCTGGTGCTTCCGGAGGTTTTATAGATTATTTGGGCTATCCATTTTGCAGGGGAAGAATACTGGATCAAATCGAAAGTGATTGCAATCAATACAACTCAGAGCTTGATATCTTCTGGGCTAGTGGTGCTTCTCTCTTCATTCGTGCCGACGTTTATAAAAAATCAGGAGGATTGGATGGTGACTTTTTTGCTCACATGGAAGAAATTGATTTGTGCTGGAGAATAAAAAATCAAGGATACCGAATCATTTCAGAACCTAAATCGACAGTTTATCATGTTGGAGGGGCAACCTTACCAAACCACAGCTCAAAGAAACTTTATTTAAATTTCCGCAACAACCTATTCATGCTGCATAAAAATCTGCCTGAAAATAAATTCTGTTCCATTCTCCTGAAAAGAATGATATTGGATGGTATCGCTGCGATGAAGTTTCTTTTAAGTGGCGAATTTTCAAATTTTGGTGCTGTGTTTAAAGCTCATCTTTCCTACTATTCCATGTTCTCAAAAATGAGAGAAAAACGCAAAAAGATGACTCCTTTTGTCACTAAAACAGATCACAAGGAAATGTATAAAGACAGCATTATTTTCGATTTCTATCTAAGAAAGAAAAAACATTTCTCCGACATCACCTTCTAAAAATTAAGAATTACTAATTAGTTCACGGCAGTGAATTTAAGGCCAATAATTGATACAAGAAGGAGAAGTAAAAAGAATATTCTTGAGAAATGAATTGGCTCGCGGAATAAAACAATGCCCAAAATTGCTGTTGTAAATGCTCCTATTCCTGTCCAAACAGCATAAGCAGTTCCAAGAGGTAATGTTTTTATTGCCAACGCAAGAAAATACAAACTTACCGCCATTGCCACAATCGTAATAACACTAGGCCAAAGTTTAGTAAACCCTTCGGCATATTTAAGCCCAATGGCCCAAACGGCTTCAAACAATCCTGCAATAATCAAATACACCCACGCGATAGCCATACTTACAATTTTTCAATTACCTGTTCCAAACGAATTCCTCTTGATCCTTTAATCAGAATATACTGGTTCAGCAGTTCTTCCTTATCAAGTTCCTTTATTAATTCGGAAGTATTTTTAAAGGTTTTGAACTGCTCATTAGAATTCACTTCTGTAAAAATATCACCAACTAAAAATACCGATTGCAATTGTCTATCCTGAATCAACTGCAATAAATCCAAATGTTCTTTGCGGGCATCAGAACCCAATTCCAGCATATCACCCAGAATAATAACTTTATTTTTCCTCGGCATACCTGCAAAATTTTCTATCGCGGCCTTCATACTGGTTGGATTCGCATTGTATGCATCCAGGAACAAAATGTTTTTCTCCGTTTTCTTCAATTGGGATCTATTGTTGCTGGGCACGTACTTTTCAAGCGCTTCCTTTATCTCAATCTCATCGATTTTAAAATATCGTCCTATAGTTACAGCAGCTAAAGCATTTTCAAAATTATAGGCGCCGATCAGTTTTGTTTTAATATACAATTTACCAATTGCTGATCTTATTTCTAAAACCAGATATGGTTCAGCCTGCAGAAATTTTGCCTTGGAAAATGCATTCTCCGAATTTCCATAGCTAATAGATTCCTGATCATTCAACATCTTAGTCAGATAATCGTTATCAGCATTAATAAACACCTTTCCCCCATTCTTAAAAAGGAAATCGTACAACTCCTTTTTTGTTTTTACAACACCCTCAAATGAACCAAATCCTTCCAGATGTGCTTTTCCAACATTCGTTATGATTCCATAATCGGGTTCTGCAATTTCGCATAACTGCTTAATCTCTCCCGGATGATTAGCTCCCATTTCAACGATCCCAAATTCGGTATCTGCATTCATAGAAAGCAGAGTTAACGGAACACCAATATGATTATTAAGATTCCCAATTGTAGCTGCCGTTTGAAATTTTCTTCTTAGAACTTCATGAACCAATTCCTTCGTAGTCGTTTTCCCATTAGTTCCCGTAATAGCAAGAATCGGAATATTTAACTGCCTTCGGTGTTCTCTGGCTAAATCCTGAAGTGTTGCCAATACATCTTCAACCAAAACAAAACGGTTATCAACAGCATATTCCTGTTCATCAACAATTGCATAATTACAGCCTTTTTCAACTGCAGACATGGCAAATTTATTCCCATTGAAATTATCGCCTTTCAAAGCAAAGAAAATTGAATTGGGAACAATCTTTCTGGTATCTGTTACGACTATTGGATGTTCCTTAAAAAGAAGGTAAATATTTGACAACTGCATTGTATTCTTTTTCAGATTTAGTTAGACAAACGAAATTAGCAATTTCCAACAAAAAACCCCATCCTTTAGAGATGGGGTTTAAAAATATTTAAGATTACTACTTTGTCTTTTTATTTGCAGGATGTCCTACATGAGTCATTGCGCATCGGAATCCAATATCATCACGTGCTTCTTTCTGATTTAAAAAGCGACGTGCACTTGGTGACATCCAGTAAGCACGATCTTTCCATGAACCACCTTTGTATACCCGGGAATCATCAGTTATCATAGAACTAAAATCGCTTCCGTTCTGACCTCTGCCCTGAACATACATACGACTAGAACCTGCAGCCTGATGTTCTGGATTATTCCATGTATAATCTGAAACGATACTTGATTCAACATCACCATCCCGATAATTTCTATTATCCGCAGTTTTGTAGTTCTCACGTCCCACTAACTCCTCATCTTTTTGATTTCTGTAACGAATTCTTCCTAAACTATCTTTTTCTGCAATATTTCCTTCTTCATCTCTAACAGCAGTTTTAAAAACATTTCCTCTGTAAGGATTAAATTCCGAAATATCTTCAGGAGACATAGGACGATAAACATCAGCAACCCATTCGCTAACATTACCAGCCATACAGTACAATCCAAAATCGTTAGGCCAGAATGAATTTACAGGAACGGTAATATCACCGGCATCATTTAAAGCACCGGCTGTTCCCATATAATCCCCACGTCCACGTGCAAAGTTAGCCATCATCTGACCGCGAACTTTTTTATCATCATTTCTAACCCAATGTCCGTTCCAAGGGAAAATCTTACGGTCAGTAATTCTTTCATCCTGTGAATTTCCAATTAAAGCAGCCGCAGCATATTCCCACTCTGCTTCGGAAGGAAGACGATATTTAGGTAATAACATTCCATCACTCCATCGAACCGATCTTTCTTCGTTATCCGGATTTAAATCCGTAAGATTCTTATTAACAGCACCTTCATACTGTCCAGCTAGATAGGCTTCAGTATTGAAATTATTTTCATCACGTTGAGTAGGATCATTATTCAAAATTCCTTTATCAATAAGAATTCTTTCATTTACACGATCGGTACGCCATTCGCAAAAATCAACTGCTTGTTCCCAACTTACGCCAACTACAGGATATTCTCCATAAGCAGGATGACGAAGGTAATTATTAACGTAAGGCTCATTGTAAGCAAGTTCATCACGCCAAACCAAAGTATCGGGCAATGCTTTTCTATAAACCTCTGGGTAAGAGACAAATACTCTCTTGATCCAATGTAAGTACTCTAAATAATCAACATTTCGAACCTCTGTCTCATCAATATAAAAAGAAGGAACTGTAACTCTTCTTGGAACATTGTTCCAATCATACATCACGTCCTGTTGTGTTCTTCCCATAGTGAATGTACCTCCCTGAATAAATTTCAGACCAGGACCAGTTTCTTGCTGAAAACCGCTATGATATTCAAAACCCCCATTCTCAGGTTCGTTATAAGCCCAACCAGTGGTTTTAGATTTTTCTCCCTTTCCAACAAGATTTTTCACTTTCGAACAAGATGGTAAAATCATCAGTGAAATTGCAAAAACAAAGAGAATAATGCTCGATTTTAATTTCATAATAGATTGAATGTAGTTTATCTCAAAAATACTTAACTCAACAAATATAACTAAAAGAGTACAGAGTTTATTGTATTTAATTTTACTTTTTTACAAAATCATTTAACATTTCAAGGGTATAATTCAGATCAAAAAAAAACACTGATCGCATGCTGCATGACAGCTTAAACATCCATATCACCCTAACTATCTGATACAAAACAATTTTAAAAAACCATCCGGTTCAATCCCCAAGAAAAGTCTTCCTTTTATCTTAATATCTTTTCTCGACTTTGTCTTAAGTTTTGCTTATTTTGCATACCTTCAATTCTCGCAAATCGCCAATTTGTTTAATTTAGATGTAAAACACCTGTAATTGTTTATGCGTTATCTGGTAATATTATTATTCTCCATTATATGTGTTAGTTCATTTTCACAAACTACAACTCCAATTAATTTGGATTGGACAGAAAGTTTAATTGTCTATCCTACAGGAGAAAAAATTAACACTCTAACCTTTACAGGAGCTTCTTTGAATGAGGAAAACTCATGGATACCAGAATATTCACACCTACAATTAACAAGCTCAACCAACGAATTATTCACAGTCGAGTTATTTGATACGCAATTTAAATTGTTAAGTTCCACCGAAAGGCAGATTTTACGAAATAAAACAATCTCCAACACAATAAAACCTTCAATTAACACAGTTGTTATTCGAAAACAAAATTACCAACAAGTTAAATTTACGCCCATACGGAAGAATCCTTTAACAGGCCAACTCGAAAAATTGATTCGATTCTCACTGAGATTTCAAAAAAAAAGTCAGAATAAATCGCTAAAGCAAAGCAAATCTTACGTCGCCAGCTCTGTTCTTCAATCAGGAAAATGGGTGAAAATTGCAATTGACACCACAGCCGTGCATAAAATTACCTATTCCCAATTAATTGATATGGGAATTTCTAATCCGGAAAACATACGAATTTATGGATCCGGGGGGGGAATGCTTCCTAAAATGAACTCTGAAGATAGTCTGGATGATTTACCGAACAATTCCATTTACATGGATAAAGGAAGTGATGGTATTTTTAATTCGGGCGATTTCATTCTCTTTTATGCCAAAGGACCAAGATCATGGAAATTCGACGAAGCCTCCAATGAATTTGTACACGAAAATCATTTGTACTCTGATTTCTCACATTATTTTCTTAGTTCTGACATGGGAAGTCCGACGCTCATTCAATCGGCAGCATCCTTATCTTCCTCTAATATAAATGTTACCGGATTTGATGATTACGCTGTATTCGATCAGGACGACACCAATCTTTTGGAGAGTGGCAGACTTTGGCTTGCGAATACTTTTGATGTTACGACGAATTATTCTTTCAATTTTTCATTCCCAAACCTAAAAACAGGAGACCCCCTTTTAATTAGTACAAATTTAGTGGCAAGATCATCGTCCGCAACAAAATTCAGTCTGCTTTCCGGAACGAATTTAATTGGAGATATTGAAATACCATCAGTAAACACAGGAAGCTATACGGCCAATTACGCATCGGTTGCAGAGAAGAAATTCATTAATTTCATTCCTTCATCTGCTAATTTTAAATTGAGTATTGACTATGAAAAAAGTTCCCCATCCTCAAAAGGATGGTTAAACTTTCTTCGGGTAAATGCCAGACGAGATTTGGTTTTTACCAACAATCAAATGGCATTTAGAGATTCCAAAACCATTGGTGTTGGCAATAAGGCAAAATTTACTCTTCAAAATACAAATGACAAAACTCAAATTTGGGATGTCACCTCTCCTCAATCTGTAAAATTAATTTCTGCTAATTACAATAACAATACAACATCTTTTACTGCAGATGCAAATTCTTTAAAAGAATATGTTGCCTGTGATCCAAATGGAAATTTCCCTGCCCCAATTATTATTGGATCGGTTAAAAATCAAAATTTGCATGCTTTGGCTCAAACAGATATGATTATCATTAGTCCTTCCAAGTTTTTGTCTTACGCCAGTCAAATTGCAGATTTTCACAGAACCAAGGACAATTTAAAAGTTACTATTGTTGATCCGGAGGAGATCTACAATGAGTTTTCATCCGGTTCTCCTGACGTGAGCGCCATTCGTAATTTTGTAAAAATGTTTTACGATCGATCGACAAGTGACGAGAATCTACCCAAATATCTTTTACTTTTTGGAGATGGTTCATTTGATAATAAATCTGACCGCGAAAACAACACAAACCAAATTCTAACTTATCAATCGGAAAATTCTTTAAGTCCAACCCAGTCTTTTGTCACTGATGATTTTTTTGGACTACTTGATGATGATGAAGGAGAGGCAACCGGCATGGTAGATATTGGCATTGGACGTTTTCCTGTGAATACTTCTGAAGAAGCACAAATTGTCACCAATAAAATTTTAAACTACAACAATTCAGAGTGGGGAGATTGGAGAAGCAGGATCTGTTTTATTGGAGACGATGAAGACAATAATACTCACATGAGAGATGCTAATAAGCTAGCTGTACAGGTAGAAACAGACTATCCTCAATTTAAAATACAAAGAATTTTCCTTGATGATTATGAACAAATAACAAGTTCTGCAGGACAGGAATATCCTGATGTCAATTTAGCAATCAGCGAAAGCATAAACAAAGGAAGCCTGCTTATGAACTACACCGGCCACGGAAATGAAAACGGACTGGCACATGAACACATTCTAATGCTCGACGATATTTTAGGTTGGAAAAATCCTACTAAACTTCCACTATTCATGACTGCCACCTGTGAATTCAGCCGTTTCGATAATTACAAAAAACTCTCTTCTGGCGAGATGATTCTTCTTCGTGACAACGGTGGCGGCATAGGTTTGTTCACAACCACCCGATTGGTTTTTTCATCTCCGAATTTCAGCTTAAACCAAAATTTTTATCATCATGTTTTTGATAAAGATTTGGATGGAAACTATCTTCGTTTGGGTGACATCATGAGAAAAACTAAAAATGAAACCGGATCCGGCATTAATAAAAGAAACTTCACTCTTTTGGGAGATCCGGCTCTTAGACTTAATTATCCAACTCATTCAGCCAAAACACTTCAGATTAATAATGTAGATATCAGTCAACCAACAGATACTTTAAAAGCGTTGAGTAAGGTTCATATTTCCGGTGAGATAATTGCAGCTTCCGGCAATACACTAAATGATTTTTCGGGAACTGTTTATTCAACGATATACGATAAAGCAACGACCAAATCGACCCGTGGAAATGATGCTGAACCTTTTGAATACACGATTCAAAACAGTGTCCTTTTTAAAGGAAAAGCCAGTGTTAACAATGGAAATTTTCATTTTAACTTTTTCGTTCCTAAAGATATTAATTATCAATATGGAAACGGGAAAATCTTCTACTACGCAAACAGTATGAATGCTGATGCGGCCGGATACACCAATAGTATTGTAGTTGGAGGTACAAATCCAAATGCGGATAAAGATAAAATTGGTCCTGAAATTGAACTTTATATGGACGATGAGCAATTCACTCCGGGCGGTATGACAGGCACATCTCCTCTTCTGTTAGCAATTGTTCAGGATTCCAGTGGGATAAATACCGTTGGTAATTCCATTGGGCATGATATTATCGCTGTGTTGGATCAAAAAACGGATCAGCCTTATGAGCTTACTGATTTCTACGAATCGGATCTGGATAATTACCAAAAAGGAAAGATCAGCTACCGACTTTCCGATCTGGAAACAGGTGAACATGAAATTCAAGTTAAAGTTTGGGATAACGTAAATAACTCATCAGAAAATATACTTGAATTTTTTGTTGCAGATAATGCTGACCTTATTCTAAAGCACGTACTAAATTATCCAAACCCTTTTACAACCAATACAGGTTTTTATTTTGAGCACAATCAGGCCTCCAGAGAACTGGATGTTTTAATTCAGATACTCACCATATCAGGAAAATTAATTAAGACTATTGAAACAACAGTAAATTCAACCGGAAATCGTGTTGGTCCTATTCAATGGGACGGAAAAGACGATTTTGGCAATTCCATTGGTCGCGGAGTTTACTTCTATCGTGTAAAAGTTAGAGCCGATAATGGAAAAGTGGTGAATAAATTTCAAAAATTAGTAATCCTAAAATAATAAAAACCAAATTTAACAGTTTATTGAATATATTTGCAGACTATTATATTAAATCATTATGAACTACAAACTAACTCTAATCACAAGCCTTTTATCCATTTTGCTATTTTCAAACATGGAAACAAGTTGGGCACAGACCTCAACATCGGGAGCTAATTACATTTCAACAGCTGTTCCCTTCCTAACAATCACTCCCGATTCCCGTGCAGGTGCGATGGGAGATGTTGGTGTGGCTACATCGCCGGATGCGAATTCGATGCATTGGAATCCTGCTAAATTTGCCATGATTGATGGTAACTACGGAGTTGCAGCATCGTACACACCTTGGTTAAGAGACCTGGTTGATGATATGAGTCTTGCCTACTTAACCGGATATTATCGTTTGGATAAGAATCAAGTTCTTGCCTCTTCACTTCGATATTTTACCTTGGGTGAAATCATCTTTTTAGAAAGTGAGAATGCACCAGCTGTTTCTCGAACACCAAACGAGTGGGCTTTTGATGTTGCCTATTCAAGAAGATTAACCGATAATCTATCCGGAGCTATTGCATTTCGATACATCCGCTCTGATCTTACCCAAGGTCAATATGTTGCAGGAGTGGAAACTCAAGCCGGAAATGCTTACTCCGCAGATATTTCTGTTTATTATCAGAAGGAATTTAAAAGAAACCGAAAAGAAATACTTTGGTCGTGGGGATTGAATATTTCAAATATCGGTTCCAAAATAAGCTATACAACCGACGATGAAAAGGAGTTTATTCCTACAAATCTTAGACTTGGGTCTGCACTTAAATTTGAATTGGATAATTACAATTCGTTAACTGTCGCTGCCGATTTTAACAAATTATTAGTTCCAACTCCTGCTAATGGTTCTCTTCAAGATGGTGAAGATAACGGAACCGTTATAGTTGGCGGACAAGCATCTAATAAATCAGTAATGAGTGGTATTTTCGGTTCATTCTCTGATGCTCCCGGCGGAATGAGTGAGGAATTTAAAGAAATTACATGGTCGCTTGGTCTTGAATACTGGTATCAAAAACAATTCGCATTACGCACAGGTTACTATTACGAACACGAAGAAAAAGGAAACAGAAAATATTTCACAGCAGGATTAGGCGTAAAACTAAACATGTTTGATTTGGATTTTTCGTACCTAATTCCTTCCACTCAAAATAATCCGTTAAAGAATACTTTGCGTTTTACACTTACTGCCAATATTGATAAAATTATAAAGTAAGATGAAGATTAGAGTTGGATTTGGTTACGATGTTCATCAATTAGCCGAAGGAGAAGAATTTTGGCTGGGAGGAATAAAATTAACCCATAGTAAAGGCTGTGTTGCCCATTCGGATGGAGATGTATTGATTCACGCTATTTGCGATGCTCTGCTTGGAGCAGCCAACATGCGTGATATTGGATATCATTTCCCGGATACCTCTATTGACTTTAAAAACATTGACAGTAAAATACTTTTGAAAAAAACGGTTAGGTTAATCGCCGAGAAGGGTTTTTCAATTGGAAATATTGACGTAACAATAGCACTGCAGCAACCCAAGATTAAACCGATCATTCCTGAAATGCAAAAAGTACTTTCGGATGTAATGGAAATTGACTTGGAAGATTTAGCAATAAAAGCAACAACAACAGAAAAACTGGGTTTTGTTGGTACCGAAGATGGTATTGCCGCTTACGCCACAGTTTTAATTCAAAAATAAGTACACTCAGTAGTTTTAATTGGTTAAAAACCTTCCCTGAAGTAATTTCAGGAAGGTTTTTTTTGCTTTAAATAAAATCCATATTATCAACGACTCCTCTTTGATAATTTCTCCATTTTACTATATTTGTTGTATATAGATATATAAATATTTAAACTACATCACAATGAGAAAGACAGTTGTTATTGGTGCCAGCCTAAACGAGGAAAGATATTCAAATCAATGTGTGCGTTTGCTGCGTGAGCATAATATCGAAACCATTGCTGTTGGAAACAAAGAAGGTAAAATTGCCGACGTTGAAATTAATGTAGGGCGCCCATTCGAAAGAAAAGTTGAAACGGTTGCTGTTTACCTTTCTCCAAAAAATCAAGAAACCTATTACGATTACATTATAGGTTTGAAACCTGAACGGATTCTATTCCCTCCCGGAACAGAAAATCCGGAATTCTATCGCAAAGCAAATGCTCTGGGAATAGAAACGGAAGAAGCCTGTCCTTTGGTAATGCTTCGTACAGGAGTTTATTAGATGAATAAGTGCAGAGAGACGCTATGCTTTGGCGTCTCTAATTAAAAAGAAGCTCATAGGTACGTCTTATCTCCTCTTCAACTTGCGATACTCCTATTGATCGACTTTTACGTAAAACTTCTTTTCCATCCAAATAAACCAATAAACTGGGATTAGTATATAAACCTAATTGTGCAGCAATTTCAGGTTGTTGCGAATTATCAACATGAAAAGCTTTCAAGTTTGGAAACTGCTCCTTCATCATGTACCTAAGTTTAGGTGATAACACCTCGCATACTCCGCAGGAAGGCGCCGAAAAGTAAATATAAAATGATTCCCTTTTCTCTTTAAGTGTTTCCAATTCGGACAATGATAAGTTCATAAAGCAAATTCCGTTTTAAAATAGATTGCAAAAATAATAAAAACACAGGGGAGATTTCTTAAGATGCAGACAATTCGTACAACTGTAACAAAAATATTCACATTAAAAAAAGCTGTTTCAAAAAAATGAAACAGCTTTTTATATGATATAAGAATAGTACTATTCTTTTTTACGAGTTCTTCTTTTTGGCTTTTCAGCTTGTTCAGCTTTTTCTGCTTCCTCCAGGCTATTGTCATAATCAACAATAAAACGATCTACCAAAATACGCCCGCAATATTCACAAACGATAATCTTTTTACGAGAACGAATATCCATCTGACGTTGAGGTGGAATCTTATTAAAACAACCACCACAAGCATCACGCTCAACTGTTACAACTGCAAGACCATTTCTTGCATTTGAACGGATTCTTGTATACGCTGTTAACAATCTTGGCTCTATTTTTTTTCTAAACGAAGCAGACGCAGCAACCAATCTTTCTTCTTCAATTTGAGTTTCTGATACAATTGCATCAAGCTCACCCTTTTTGCCTTCCAAATCAGCTTTTCTCTCAGCAAAAACTTTATCTGAGTTTTCAATTACCGCTTTTTTGTTGGCAATTTCCGAAGTAAATTCTTTAATTCTCTTTTCGCACAATTCAATTTCTAAATTTTGAAATTCAATTTCTTTTGAAATAGAATCAAATTCACGATTGTTACGAACATTCATTTGTTGAGCTTCATACTTCTTAATAAGTAATCCTGCTTCTTTAATTTCTTGTTTTTTCTTCGCAACAGTTTCAACTAAATCTTTTACCTCATTGTTTAGGTTGGCAATCCTAGTATCAAGACCTGCGATTTCATCTTCCAAATCCTGAACTTCTAATGGAAGCTCTCCCCTTAGCGTTCTAATTTGGTCTACTTCAGAATCAACACACTGCATTTCGTACATTGTGCGCAATTTATCTTCTACTGAAATATCCTTAAAATCTGAAGCCTTTGGATCTTGTGTAGTCATATGTTTTACAAATAATTTATTGGATTCGAATTTATCTCTGAAATATAAACCGCAAAGTTAGGGAATTTTTTTGTAACAATCTCATAAAAAATATCTCTTGTAAATTGTTCACTTTCGTAATGTCCGATATCGGCAATTATTATTCTGCCTTCAGCATCAAAAAACTCGTGATATTTAAAATCTCCCGACACAAAAACATCAGCTTTTTGGCTGATAGCCTTACGTAACAAGGAGCTTCCACTCCCACCACATACTGCAACGGTTTTTATTTTTTTCTTACTTATCTGAGTGTGTTTTACGCATGCCGATCCGAATATTTCCTTTATCCTGTTTAAGAAGAAAAGTGGATCTTCGGGTACTGTAAGTTCGCCAATCATACCCATTCCTACCTGTTTGTTGTCGTTTTCGAGCAAATAAATATCAAAAGCAACCTCCTCGTAAGGATGATTTTTTAGAAGTGCCGAACATATTTTCCCCTTTAAATGCTTTGGGAAAATAGTTTCGATGCGAACTTCAGGCTCTAAATGTAATTCTCCTTTTTCACCAACAAACGGATCGGTATTCTCTCCGCCTCTAAAGCTTCCGGTACCTTCAACAGCATAACTGCAGGAATCATAACCTCCAATGCTTCCGGCACCGGCCTCAAATAAAGAATCTCTAACTTTTTGAGCAAACTTATCGGGTACAAATGTTACCAGTTTATAAAGATCGTTGCTTACCGGAGATAAAATTCTCCTGTTTTGAAGTCCGATTAAATCGCAAATACGATCGCTTACCCCGCCTTTTACCGAATCTAAATTGGTATGGGCGGCATAAATTGAAATATTATTTTGAATGGCAAGAATTACTGTTCTCTCGACATAATTACTCCCATTAAAACGCTTTAACCCTTTAAAAACGATAGGATGATGAGCAATAATTAAATTTACCCCTTTATTAATAGCTTCCTCAACTACACTCTCTATAACATCCAAACAAATAAGAACACCGATAACATCTGAATCATAACTACCAACCAGTAAACCTGAATTGTCGTACGATTCCTGATAGGTCAAAGGAGCCATCTCTTCGATAGATGAAACAATATCTCTTACTTTCAATTTCAACAAAATTTACGAATTACAATTCTTCCTTAATCTCAAGAAGCAGATCTTTAATTTCCTGTAAACGAGTAACAACAGCAAAATTATTCTCGGTATCTTCTTTATTCTCTTTCAACTTGAGCTGAGCTCCTTTAAGAGTCATCCCTCTTTCTTTCACTAAATGAAATATCAAATGAAAATTTTCAATATCCGCTTGTGTGAAAAACCGATTTCCCTTCTTATTCTTTTTAGGTTTTATAATATCAAATTCCTTTTCCCAAAATCGAATTAAAGAGGTATTTACCTGAAACATCTCAGCTACTTCTCCAATGGCATAATATAGTTTTTCGATTTTTTTTTCTTTGTAAGGCACCGATGTTACGATTTAAATTTCACAAGCCAAATAAATTGTATAGAAATGAACCGATTAGGACAATTTATTATCTAAAGTAACAAATAAAATGGCACGAAATAATATTTTCCGTGCCACTTTTTTATGCTTTCCTATTTTCTTTCGATAGAACTAATCCATTGTTTGACCAGTGTTGGCGGCATAAGCAACCATACTGTCATACTCGTCGGCTGTTAAATCGTTAAAAAAATAGTTGATCGGATCGATCGTCTTGTTATTCTTCCTTACTTCATAATGGATATGAGGTCCCGTTGAAGAGCCAGTATTTCCAAGGAAGGCAATAACTTCTCCCCGTCTTACTTTCTGTCCGGCTTTCACGTTGTAGCCATTGAGGTGAGCATATACGGTTTTGTATCCAAAACCGTGGTCAATTACAATTTTTTTGCCGTATCCCCTCTCTGTATTCTTATAGGTAACCACACCATCACCAGTTGCATATATTGGTGTTCCAATGGTTCCATTAAAATCCATTCCATCATGGAATTTACGGGTTTTATAAATAGGATGAATCCTCCATCCGTAACCGGATGAAATTCTTCCGAAATCTTTTATGGCAATCGGCATAATAGCAGGTATAGATGCAAGCATTTTAAACTTGTTCTTTACCATTACCTCAACGTCATCGTAAGATTTGGTCTGAACATACATTGATTTAGCTATACGGTCAATCTTTTTATTGGTTGAAATAACCAATTCAGAATTTTCAAGATTCTCTAAATTACTGTATCGGTTTACTCCTCCATAACCCGCTTTTCGAATATTTGAATGAATCGGTTCCGCCTCAAAAATCACACGATAAATATTATCATCCCGCTGCTCAAGATCCGTTAAAACGTTTTGAAGTTTTGCCAACTCTGAATTAAGACGGGTATATTGTGCAATTAACTGCTGATTTTCACGAATGAGAGATCTCTCTTTTGGGGATCCGAAAAAATAAAACAATACCACAACCATTACAATGGCAAGGACTGAACTTGAAGCCATGTGTTTAAGAACGTTAATTATTTTCGTCTTAAAATTGGCCTCTACTTTTTCGTAACTAATAGACTCTGGGTTAAACTGATACTTAGTCTTCGCCATGTAAAATTTTTAGATTTTTTTTATAGAAAAAAGCCTAAACTTTTTCCCTCCACAGCTAACAAAATTAAGGAAATAATCTAACTTTGCAAGCTAAGTATACAAATCAGATTGATATAAAACATAATAGCACATGAATTCTAACGAAATCAGACAGGCATTTTTGGATTTCTTTGCCTCAAAACAACATAAGACTGTTTCTTCGGCACCAATGGTTATTAAAGATGATCCAACTTTAATGTTCACCAATGCGGGAATGAATCAATTTAAGGATATATTTTTGGGTAACACTCCAATAAAATACAAGCGAATTGCCAACTCTCAAAAGTGCCTGCGCGTTTCTGGAAAACACAACGATTTAGAGGAAGTCGGTCACGATACCTACCATCATACCATGTTTGAAATGTTGGGCAACTGGTCGTTTGGTGATTACTTTAAAGAAGATGCTATTAATTGGGCGTGGGAACTTTTAACTGATGTATTCAAACTGCCGCAAGATAGATTGTACGCTTCTGTTTTTGAAGGAAGTGCTGATGATAAATTAGGCCGTGATGATGAAGCTGCAGAATTATGGGCCAAGTTTCTTCCTGCCGAACAAATTATAAACGGAAATAAGAAGGACAATTTCTGGGAAATGGGTGATACAGGGCCATGTGGACCTTGTTCCGAAATTCATGTTGATTTACGTAGTGATGAAGAACGGAAAATTGTTGCCGGTCGTGATTTGGTAAATAAAGATCACCCGCAGGTAATTGAAATTTGGAATCTTGTATTTATGCAATACAATCGCAAAGCGGATAGTTCTCTGGAAGCTTTGCCTCATCAGCATGTAGATACAGGGATGGGATTTGAGCGTTTGTGTATGGCTATGCAGGGAAAAACATCAAATTACGATACTGATGTATTCCAGCCAATTATTCAGACAATTGCAAAAATGAGTGCCAAAGAATATGGTAAGGATGAGGAAATTGATATTGCTCTTAGAGTAATTGCCGACCATATTAGAACCATTGCTTTTGCTATTACCGACGGACAATTGCCCTCAAACAATAAGGCAGGATATGTAATCCGAAGAATTTTGAGAAGAGCCGTTCGTTACGGCTACACTTTCCTTGGCTTTAAAGAGCCATTTATGCATCGTTTAATTCCGGTACTGATTGAGGTGATGGGAAAACATTTCCCTGAACTGATTAAGCAACAAAACTTAATCGAAAAGGTAGTAATGGAAGAGGAAAACTCTTTCTTAAGAACTCTCGAAAACGGAATTCGCCTTTTGGATCAAATTATTGATAAAACAAAATCGGAAGATTACAAAGTTGTATCGGGTAAGGTGGCTTTTGAATTGTACGATACCTATGGTTTTCCATTGGATTTAACGGAATTGATTTTGAAAGAAAACGATTTGGTTATCAACCGCAAAGAATTTAACGAAGAAATGGAAGCTCAAAAAAATCGTTCGCGTTCAGCAACATCTGTTGATACCGGCGATTGGATTGAGATTTTAAAAGATGACGTAGAAGAATTTGTTGGTTACGATTATCTGACAACTGATGTAAGAATTACCCGTTACCGTAAAATTTCTTCGAAAGATAAAGACCAATATCAAATGGTTTTCAACATTACTCCCTTTTATGGTGAAAGCGGCGGACAAGTTGGAGATACCGGATACATTGAAGCAAATGGAGAAAGAATTTCTATTGTAGATACAAAAAAGGAACATGGATTAATTGTTCATTTTGCAAAAGAATTACCAAAAGATCCTACTGTTGTATTTAAGGCTGTAGTCAGCGAAAGTAAAAGAACTTTAATTGCAAATAACCATACAGCAACTCACCTAATGCACCACGCACTCCGCGAAGTATTGGGCGGGCATGTGGAACAAAAAGGATCTCTTGTAAATGCTGATCATTTGCGATTTGATTTTTCGCATTTTCAGAAACTAACCGAGGAAGAAATTGCCAAGGTAGAAGAAATTGTGAATGCTAAAATTCGTGAGAACATCTCTATCGAAATAAAGAATAACATACCAATGACTGAGGCTGTAAACCTTGGTGCAATGGCTTTATTTGGCGAAAAATACGGCGATTTGGTTCGCGTTATTAAATTTAATGATTCAGTGGAGCTTTGCGGAGGAACACATGTGAGTGCTACCGGTCAAATCGGGTATTTCAAAATTACATCGGAAAGTGCAATTGCTGCCGGAGTAAGAAGAATTGAAGCAATTACGGCTGTAAAAGCAGAACAATTTATCAACGATAAGTTGAATACCTTAAAAGAGATTGAACGCATTTTTAAATCAAATCAGAATCTGATTAAGAATATTACTGATTTAATGAATGAGAATTCAGGTTTGAAAAAGGATTTGGATGGGTTCGTAAAAGATCGTTTGAAAATCGTTAAGAATGATTTGAAAGGAAATATCTCGGTAACGAATGATATTAATATTATTGCTGAGCCAATTGCTGTTGCCAGCGCCGGTGACATTAAAGATATTGCTTTTCAGCTAAAAGGAGAAGTTGATAATCTTGTGTTTATTTCGGGTGCCGATTTGGATGGAAAAGCAAACATTACCATCATGTTCTCGGATAATCTGGTAAAAGAATACGGTTTAAATGCAGGAGCAATTATTCGTGAAGCTGCCAAAGAAATTAAAGGCGGCGGTGGCGGACAACCTTTCTTCGCATCAGCTGGAGGTAAAGATCCAAAAGGACTTGAAAAAGCAATTGAAGTTGCCAAGAAAATGGTTCTTCATAAAATTGAAGGATAATTTTTAGCTCACAGCCAATAGCTTTCAGCTACAAGCATAAAAAAAACGCCGTTTCTATTGAAACGGCGTTTTTTATATTATAATTTTATTTACTTTATTCAGAATTAACTTCTGCTGTATTAAAATGCCCTCGCAATACAATAAATGATAAACCTAAAACATTTAAAGTTGTTGTTCCTAACAACGTAACTAGAACAGTATCTGATAATTTTAAAACAGAACTTAAACAGACTATAGCTAAAACTAAAAACAACCAAAAAGTTACTACAATTGCAGTCCATTTAGCTAACCATTTCCTATCATAAGTATCGGAATCAAACCTATTATTTTCTAGTTTTTTACGCTTAATTTGCACTTCTAAATCAGAGGAATCAATATCTTTTTCTTTAGAAATCTTTTGATTTTCAATTAAGCCTTTTAAATCCATTTCAGATGTTTAGATCAGTAAAATAATCCATAATAAACTCATCCGAAATCTGGGTAACGCCCCATTTGAAATCTTTCAACTCTTTCGTCCTTTCCCACGGGCCTCCTTTCATATGTGACCAATCAGATAACTGTGAAGCAGAATAGCCAGCATAAGTATCAATAATTTGCTCCAATTTTAATGACAATTTCTTATCCTTTTTAATTTCATTGAATTTAGGGTCATCTAATGGGAGAATATTGGAGTAATCTACTTTTTTTCTTGTTCTTGGAAAAACAGGACCATATGGCCAAGCTTTAGGAGCTTCTGTTGAAATATGCCTATCTTCAACAGCTAAAAAATAACCATAAGCAATATATAGTAGCTTTTGAACTTTTGTCACATTCAAAACTATCCGCTTATTATATGCTAAAGATAACATGTATTCAGCTATAATAACACTATCATATTGCAATTCAGTATTTTGCATATCATCCTTCTCTTTCACTCTACAAATTAAGACATTTTTTTCCTTTTGTACACATAAAACTAAATAAAAATGTATCAATCAAGGAGCTTGACTGTAAGTATGCACACTAAACTGCGCAGACGGCAGGTAGTTAACTCCAAACCAACAAATCAGAAGAATCACAAATGCAAGTGCCAATATCCACAAAGAAGATTTAAATTTTGACGGCATTTGGAACCGACGATGGATGTAGACCAAATAACCCAACCATGTGATAAATGCCCAGGTTTCTTTCGGATCCCATGTCCAATAGTGTCCCCAAGCTTCTTTTGCCCATAAAGCTCCAAAAAGCAATCCCAGCGTTAGGAATGCAAATCCCAGATAAACCAGATTATCTGCCATGAGCATGATTTTAGGCTGTAATTCGGTTTTGTATTCCTGATACAAACCACGAATCGCAACCAAGGAAGATGCAGCCAAAAAAGCATAGGCACAGATGTAGACCACCACATGAGGTACAAACCACGGGCTTTGTAATGCAGGCATTAAGGTTTTAGAAAAATTCTCAGGATGCAGATAATTAATAAAAAGAAAGAGCATTGACAAAGCCAGGCTGTAATACAGCATCCAGTTGTAACGCCAACGCCAATAGGTTAAAAAACCAATTATTGGTAGAAAGAAAGCATACCACAAACGTGTTTCGCCCAAAGTCCGTAATGGTGGCCGCTCCAGATTAATCCATAAAAAACCTATAAAAATGGCTATACCTGCAATTCCTGCAAGAACCAATATATTTCTAATCAGCTCTCGTTTGGGAATAAACGCAGCCAACAACCATGTGCTTGTACTGATTCCTGCTGCCAATAAAAAATGATTCCATATCATTAGTTAAAACTTTAAATACGACTATAAAAAACAGTAAATTTTAATTCGAAACACCCTTAATCGTTTCCTCGTTTTTCACTTTATTGCCACGCCAAAACATGTAAACCGAACCGATCATCATCATAAAAACTCCTATATATACAAATATCTGCCAAGGATCTTTCACTACCTCTACAATGCTTTTTGTGGAGTAAATTCCCATCTTCTCATCGTAGCTAAGTTGATATATTTTCCAACCATTTACAGTAAATGACTTATTCACTTCCAAAGTTTGTTCCTGTTTTTGTCCATCGGGAGTGTAAATGCTAACTTCTGATGAAAACTTTTTAGGTTCGGGTACTGTCATCAGCAATGAAAATCGTTCATCAATCTTTAAAGACTCATGTGGACGATTAAAGCTGCCACAACTGATCCATCCTGTAATAGTATCTTTGGCTGGAGTTATAAGTCTCACCTTAGCTGCCGGAGCAGCTCCCAAATCAACCATGGAATAGTACTTATCCCCGGCCCTTCCTGATGTCAAAAAAAACTCATCAACCTTAATCTCCCAATCGTGGAGCTGACAGGCAAGCTTATTTTCGATCATGATCATTGATGGCTTGGTGGCTTCGTAAAGCATTCCTGTTGTGTTATCAACAACTGCCAATTTAGGATGAAACTCTTCAATTTTAAAATCGTTCAGCTTTATTGCCAGTGGTAATTCAAAATAATTTCCTTTGTCATCGTAAGCTCTTCCTTCAATTCGGTTCTCGATTAAATCCATACGAAGCCGCTGTAAATCTCCGGAACCCAATCCGGCCGCAAATACTGTTATCCAAAGTCCTAAATGGCTGCATACAAATCCCCAGTTTTTCCATTTTAACGGAAATAGTTTTCGAACCACTACCATTCCTAAAATAAATAGTAAATAAAAATTGATGAATAAAAAAGGAATAGAAGTTGTCAATCGATTAAAACCAAGGCTTGTTACAATTCCCTTGTTATCCATAGGAATTTGAGGGGTAATCCCCATGATCACCACCAAAACACTTAAGCCGGCAATTGCACCGATTGATGCAGGAATCCCGGAAAGGAATTTGAATATTGGTTTCTTCCTTATCAAGACATAAACAAGAGCAATCAATAAAATATATACAGTTCCAAGAATCAGATTTTGAGGAAATACAATTGAACCAAAAGAAGCACTACCAACAGTAAATTCCAGAACAAATCCAACAAGAAGCAAGCCAAAAGCAAACAAAAAGCTCTCAGAATATCCCCAAGGTGATTGCCATAAGGGTTTTGTATTTTTATTCATATTAATTTCGGCGGATAAAAAAAATGATCTTATGCTTAAAATGATTTGAACCTGAAACCAATCTAAGTTTTCTAAATATAAAAATTATGCCGCCCAATATGGACGGCATGCCTAATAAAACATCTATTTAGATTACATTTTAACCTGATAGGTACTTTCGCGTTCTTTCGCTTTTTTCTCCCACTCAGGAACCATAGTTTTCAAGAACTCTTGTTTTTCCTGATTTAACTTATCAATATCAAGACCAATAAATTTCTGAGCTTTTGCTTTTGTAGCGATATCCGGATAAGCAAGCTCTTCGTTAAAACCGTATTTAGCGAAAATTCTTGCCAATGAAATTCTTGCATCCTGAGCACGAACGATACCTGTAGAAATTACACGTCCAATTTCTGTTGGGGCATGAAAAGATCCTCCATGAGAGGCTGCAGCATAATCCCAACGCCATTGAGCGTGACGAATATCCATCAATACAGATTTCATCTCAACTTCTGAAGCACCTAATTCCCAAGCTTTTGCTGCCTCAACATGAGCACGAACGAGTAGTTCTTCTAATTTATCGCGGTTTCCAATAATTTGATCCTGACGGGTATAAACATTCTGAATCAACTTATCTGTCTCTTCGCGGTGACAAACCTGACATGAATTGGCTACATTGTTTAAAGGAGATTGAATATGGTGATCAGTAAATTTCTGTCCACCTTCCGATTTATACGGCATGTGACAGTCAGCACAAGAAACACCTCGGTCAGCATGAATGCCTTTCGAATAAATCTCATATCCCGGATGCTGTGCTTTCAACATTGGCGCTTTACTCAATTTATGAGTCCAGTCACTAAACTCAATCTCATCGTAATACTCTTCCATTGCCTCTACACTAGTTCCTTTATCCCAAGGCAAAGTCAGATAATTAGCTCCTTCAACACGTTTCTTATCGAAGTAATACTCAACGTGACACTGAGCACATACTAAAGAACGCATTTCCTGATGAGTTGCTTTGTTGATATCCTTTCCCTGACGGTCGAATGCTTCAATTAAAGCCGGACGGGAAATTCTTAAATTCATAGTTTCAGCATCGTGACAATCTGCACATCCAATAGGATTTACAATTTCGGCTCCTTTACCTGCCCATTTTCCTTTGTAAAATTCGGCAACACCAATTTCGTTCATTAAGCGAGGTACATCCGGAGACTTACAGGTCCAGCAAGTTGCCGGCATAGGTCCGTCATTTTCATCTTTTGGCCCTCCGGTTCGTAAAATATTTCTCACATCATCAATTGCATAGTAGTGACCGCGGCCCTGATTATATTCTTTCGAAAAACCATATCCAGCCCAAAGTACAACTAGTCTAGGATCAACTTCCAACATGTCGATCATAGCACTACCGTTATATTTACTGCGGAATGTGGTATCAGCTGTTTTGTAATAAGATTCAAATTCTCTTGGGAAATTCTCACCCCAAACTTCGTTGCGGGGCTCCCACTGATCGTGCTTAACTTGAGGAGTATAAGCAAAAACTGATTCTGCTCTTCGTTCCATGATTGATGAAGCTAACAATCCAAGCAGAAATACAACCACCAATGTTACAAGGAAGATCGCCCACCCTAACATTGGTTTTTTGCCTATAGATTCTTGTATTGGTTTCATATGTTTATAATTTTAAGTTTTTGTCATATGTAACTTACCATGCCTGGATATTCATCTTCCTGTGTGTCAAAATACTTTGGCACGGACGTTTCATATGCTTAATTATTTAGGTTTTATTCGTTTTCTAATTTTGATTCTTTCATATATTCCTGTAACCAATCCGGCACCGGACTTTCCGGTAGTGGAACTCTGGCGTTTGGAACACTGGACAGGCTATTAACCCGTCCGTGGGGAACCTCTCTGTGACATTCCCAACATACACGATCCTGTGTATTGTGAGCATGCATAGGTACCTGTGATGCTAGTTTAGGATCAGTAAGTGTTTGACTGTGGCAGCGAATGCAATTGTTGTGAACAACCTTCTTGCCTTCCTCCAAAATAAAGATTACTTCAGGTTCCATTCGCAGGGCAAACATACTTGCATGCCGCAAGCCATCTTTGGCCTTAAAGAAGTACTTGTTGAATACATTGTTATGCGGAACATGACAATCATTGCAAGTAGCTACTTCGCGATGAGAACTGTGCTGGTATGTGGCAAATTGCGGAGCCATAACATGACAGTTTACGCAAGTCTCAGGATTGTCGGACAGATAGGATGCTGCCTTTGAAAGGTAGAGCACATAAAAGCCAAGTCCGACAAATATTCCCAGAGACACCAAAACAGGAAGTTTCCATTGTGGAGGTGGTGTTAGAAATTTGAATAGTTTTCTCATTAGCAAAAGTTTTGATGTATAGGGTTTTTCTTTTGACGCTATTTTTTCAAGAAATCAGGAGTAAAAACAAGCATTACCCATCCCCAGTTCTGAGTTTCGTCTTTGTCGCCACCTTTTAATACCTGCATAGAATCTGTTGCGAATAAATGAGAATAACCAGCCTTAAATAGTACATTATCTGAATATTTATAACCAACTGAAAGATCAAGCTCAGTACCTAAATACTTATCTTGCTTATCCACTCCGCTGTATAAATCGGCTTGTGTTGAAAACAGATGAATCGCCGCAGCAAAAGATAATTTATCCTTAGCATAGTCTAATCCTCCATAAATATCCTGAAGTCCTACACTGCCAACATGGTTTCCAACATAGAAATAATCCATATGACCATTGAATTTATGGTTGGTTCCGAATAATGGATTAAATGCTTTATTTTTTCCTGAGGCGTTTGAGTCATTTCCCGAAAGAACTTCAACTCCAGCGTTACCTTTCCAAGCTTCCCCAATAGGAAACTTCATTCCAAGATTGAACATATACGCACTTAGATTGTTATCATTCCAATCTTTACCTGACTGCCCATACAATGAACCTGTAAACGAAATTTTACCCGGACGATAGCTCATGATTGTACCAAAAGTTTGCTGATACTTGTTTACAAGATCAACTTTATCATCTACCTCATTACTGTGTTGAAAACTTAAATTCATAAACAACAAGCTGAAATCAAATTGATCGCTCTTGCGATTGTACCATGCAAACTGCATGTTCTTATAATTAGTAAAGTACAATTGTTTTGATAAGGTTTCAGCATCGTTATTCACTGCCAAACCAACATGGAACTGACCATTTTCATCTGTTTTATACTTTAACAAAGCCAAATCGTGACTTCTGGCCTGCTGCGCCCAACCAACATTACCTAAAATTCTTGAATCATCGTAAACCAACTCCTGACGGCCCACTTTTAGGGATAAACTTTCATTAAAAATTATCTCTCCCCATGCTTCGTGAAGCATCAACTGGTTTTTATCAGACATATTTAATTGTGCAACATCTCCCCAAACCCGAACATCCTGCAGGGATAATCCTACACGAAATTTTGAATCGTTGTAATTTAAATTAAGACGGGTACGCTGAGAGGTAAACAAAGCGGCATCGTCAGTTGAATTAAATAATGATTTTAACCCGTGGCGATACTCTGTGCGTGGCCGGAGTTCTCCCTTAAAAGTCAACTGTGCCATTGATAGCATAGGCACCAATCCCAAAAATAGGATTAAGGATAAGCAAAATAGTTTTTTCATAGTTTAGGTATAGATTATCTATTTAAAAAACTGTTCATCAAAACAGTTATAATAAAGATTACAATGCAATACTAACCAGATTAATGATCTATGTCAACATTAAAAGATTATTTAAATTTATTATATTTAAATTTTAATATCTTTTTATCCTTTACTATTCTTTATATTCAAGCTTTTCATATCAATAAAGACAAATATGATACATATGTAATTTATCTTTAATCTTAATAAATACTGGTTTTATTGTATCTAGATACAATATTTACCGAAGCACAGCAGATATTTATCTACTATAACAAAGATAAATATCAGATCAAAAAAAAGAGATCATCTTACTAACAACAAGTTACACGATTTACATGAGAAAATGTATTGTAATGTGCACGATAAGTGCAATTTGAGGTGTTTTGTAATTATAAAGAAAAGCGTATCTTGAACTCCCATATTCGGAAACTGACGAAACATAAGGCTTTCATCCGAATGTCAATAAAATTCTTTAAACGAAATAAAATTTTATCAACTATGAATAAGTTTCTGAATTTCCTATTCTCTATGCAAATGATGGGAGTACTCATCATTTTATTTGCTTTCTCAATTGGAACAGCAACCTTTATAGAAAATGATTTTGGCACTTCAGCTGCCCGTGTATTGGTTTATGATGCCTGGTGGTTTGAGTTAATGCTACTTTTACTTTGCATAAATTTGGTTGTGAATATCTTCCGATACAAGCTCTACAAAAAAGAAAAGTGGTCTATATTCCTGTTTCATGCAGCCTTCATTATTATTTTTATAGGCTCGGCGGTTACCCGATATATTGGTTACGAAGGCAATATGCACATTCGCGAAGGACAATCAACCAACCAGATCACCACGATGAGTTCCTACATCAATATTCAGGCACGAACCAATAGCAAGATCAGTCAATTAAGCGAAAAAATTACTGTTTCATCGGTAAAGACAACTGAATTTAGTGATGATTTGAATATCGACAACAAAAACGTTGAGGTATCACTTAAAACAATGATTCCCAATGCTCAATCGACCATTGCACAAGACCTTAATGGTAAACCCATTATTGAGATGGTTGCGGTTGGTTCAACAGGAATGGCAGGAATGCAGAATTTGACTCTGGCTTATAACGAACAAAAAGACATCGGTACTAATCTCTTAGCATTTGGGGGCAATCCCAATACAAATACTATTGTTTTCGATTACTCGGATAGTTTAAGAATAATTTCTCCCTTTGAATTTTCGGAAGTAAGTATGATGGGCGGAGATCCAATTCCGATGGAAGCTAATAAATGGCACGTGGTATTCCCTAAGAAATTATACGATTTAAACGGCACCAAAATAGTAATCAAAAACTTTTTCCCTGCGGCAATTTACAAATACATACAAGGCGGAGATAAGAATGCCCCTACAGTATTGGTATTTGATGTGAAAAGTGGAAATGAGCAAAAGGAAATGATTGTGAAAGGATCAAGTAATTATGTTGGCGTACCCAGTAATTTGATGATAAACGGTATTGATGTTGCAGTGGCTTACGGTCCAAAAACAATTGAAATTCCATTTTCGCTGAAACTAAACAAATTTATCTTAGACCGATATCCCGGCTCGAACAGCCCGTCATCATTTGCAAGCGAAGTTACTCTTGTGGATAATGAAAAAGGGATTGAACAAAACCATCGTATTTTCATGAATAACATTCTAAAATACGAAGGATTTAGATTTTTTCAGGCATCGTATGATACGGATGAAAAAGGAACTGTTCTTTCGGTAAATCACGACCAGTGGGGAATGAGAATCACCTACTTTGGTTATTTTATTCTGATGCTGGGGATGGCCTGGTCGTTGATTAGTCCGGCTACCCGTTTTAAAGTATTGGGTGCAAAATCGAAAAGTATGAAAGTTATTGCCGTAACAGCTTTCCTGATTGCAGGCAGTCTGTTTCCTGCTTCGGCACAAAATGAAATACTGCCAATTGTTCCACTAAAGCAATCGCAGGATTTTGGAGCTTTGTTGGTGCAAGATAACGGCGGTCGTTTCGAACCCATTAACACCATGGCCAGCGAGGTGATTCGTAAAATCACAAAGAAAAGCAAGTTTCAGGGATATACTGCCGAGCAGGTTTTTCTTAGCATGATTGTAAATCCACAACAGTGGCAAACAGTTGCCATGATTAAGGTTGGAAATTCCGAATTGGCTAAGGAACTTGGCATTTCGGGCAAATACGCATCGTTCGGACACTTTTTAGACCAACAAGGTCAATATAAACTTTCGAAGAAAGTGCAGGATGCTTATTCAAGAAAACCATCGCAGCGCACAGGTTACGATAAGGAAATTATTTCGGTTGACGAAAGGGTTAACATCAGCTATATGGTGTTTACTGGTGAATTCTTAAAAATATTCCCTGATCCGAACGATGACATGCATGCCTGGTACAATCCTACTGCTGAACTGGCTTTTTCCGGCGATGATTCTTTGTTTGTAAAAAAATCAATGTTGTTGCTGGGACAAGCCTTAAACAGCGGCGATTTTGCAAATGCAGACAATTATATTGCAGGAATAAAAACCTATCAAAACCGTTTTGCCCAAAATGTGATTCCATCGCCTGCCAAACAAAAAATTGAGATTCTATACAACAATACCAACATCTTTAAAAGGTTATTCCCCTACTATTTATTAATTGGTTTCTTTTTAGTCGTGTTTCTGGTGATCCAGATTATCAACCCGAAATTTTCGGTAAAGTGGATTATGCGTGCAGCCATACTGATATTAGGAATTGGCTTTATCTTACACACAACCGGATTGGCTGCCAGATGGTATATTTCCGGTCATGCTCCCTGGAGCAACGGTTTTGAATCGATGACTTATGTGGCATGGGCTTGTTTGCTTTCAGGATTTATATTTGTGAAGAAATCGGATTTTGCCTTAGCTGCAACATCTATTCTTGCAGGTTTAACTCTTTTTGTTGCACATTTAAGCTGGATGAATCCAGAGGTTACCAATTTGGTTCCGGTTCTTAAATCGTACTGGCTAACCATTCACGTAGCCATTATTACTGCCAGTTACGGTTTTCTTGCTCTGGCGGCAATTTTAGGAATGATCAACCTCTTCCTGTTCAATTTACAGAATAAGAATAACATCGATAGAATTAAAAACACGGTAACAGATCTTAGCCGGATTAGTGAAATGACTATGACCATCGGCTTGTATTTTCTAACTATCGGAACTTTTTTGGGTGGTATTTGGGCCAACGAATCGTGGGGACGATACTGGGGTTGGGATCCTAAAGAAACATGGGCACTGGTAAGTGTTTTGGTATACAGTTTTATATTGCACATGCGCTTTATTCCCGGCTTAAAATCGGTTTACTCCTTTAATATTGCTTCGGTTTGGGGCTACAGCTCAATCTTAATGACTTATTTTGGTGTAAATTACTATTTGGCAGGTATGCATTCGTACGCAAAAGGTGATCCTGTTCCGGTGCCAACCTGGGTGTACTACACCGTTGCAATTGTTCTGATTCTAAGTTTAACAGCTTACTTCAATTACAAAAAACACAATACCGAGCCAGAAGAGGTGGAGGCGTAAAATAAATATATTTCAAAGTTTAAAGAGCTTCACTTGCGTGAGGCTCTTTTTTATTGCCATTTATATTCATCCTCGGATTGAATTTTGAGGCAATTGATGAAGATATATTCCCAAAGAGTAAAACAACTATTTTGCACCCCTCTGTCCTGCGGACATCTCCTCTTAAAAGGTGGAGAAAACAAACAAAAAAAACGGGAATCATTTTTGATTCCCGCCTTGTCTTTTTCAAGCTTTTCTTTATGCCTTATTGGTAGTAATTACAAAAATAATGAGCGGTTCGCCGGTGGTATTTCGTACCGAATGAAATCCCTCATTGCTTACTGCAGTGATGTTTCCTTTCGTGATTTTATGGGTTCTTACTTTACCATCTTCACCTGCCTTATCGGAATACTCTCCTTCGCCATGCATCACTACATAAATCTCTTCTTCGCCTCTTGAGCCGTGATCGTGAAATCCGGCCTGATCGTATTTATTCAAAAAGACCATGAAACAACCAATCCGATTGTTAATCAACTCATCCGCATCAAACATCTGCAAGAGGTAAACAACACCATTGCCGCCATACATTGGCTGACGGGTATCTACACGAACAACCGACCTTTTGTCCTGTCCAAATGGAACAACCGAAAGGTCGATGTACTTCGATACAATATCAATTACCTGATTGGCATCCTTTATCTTCATAGAATCGAATGGAATTTGGTTCCCGTTTAGTTTACAGAGATCAAATTAATATCAAAAATAAGGACTGATCCCCCAGGGATTTTTGAATAGTTGTAACTTCCATATGCCAAGGCTGCAGGAACAAACAACTTCCCCTTACCTCCCTCTTTAAAATAGGTAATACCTTCTTTCCAACCTTTAATTACCTCATCCAATCCAAAAGGAACTCCAGCAGATCCACTTTCGTCGAAAACAGATCCACTCAAAAAATAACCTTTGTAGGCCACTGTTACATTCGACGTACCTGTTGGCTGTGCTCCCGTTCCTTCCTCTTCAATTGTATAATACAAACCTGAATCGCTTCTTACTGCACTTATGCTGTTTGCTTCCAAATAAGCCAATATATCTTCATCATTCTTCTCTGCAATCATTTCAGGAGTGTATACCTCAATCTCAAAAATCAGTACAGAACCACCAGGTATTCCATTAGAGTCTTTACTTCCGTAACCTAAATGTGCCGGAATTAAAAGCATTCCTTTACCGCCTTCTTTAAAATGGGTCAATCCTTCAGTCCAGCCAGGAATAACACCTTGTAAATTGAAGGAAACTAAATTCTCCTTGCTGTCATCTAAAATTGTACCATTGGTATAATAACCTTTGTAGGTAACTGTTACATTAGAACTACTTGTAATGGTGGCTCCTGTACCCTCCTCCTCAATTACGTAATACAGACCCGATGCAGTTTTTTCTGCAGGTAAATTATTTGCGAGCACATAAGCAGCAATCTCTTCTTCATTCTCTGCCCTGTAATCTTTTTCATCATCGGAACCCGAACAGGATACTAAAAAGGCAAAACACAGGGCTAATAAGCTATACTTCATATGATTTTTAATTTGTTTTTAATTTGCCATATGGAACTTACCATGCTGGAATAATTATCCCTCAATGTCAAAACACCTTGGCATGGACGTTTCATATCTATCTTTTTTTATTGAAAAAACAAATATAGTAAAAAGTGGGAATGTTCGGGATTGTGACATTTTAAAACCTCAACCTGGCTCTCTCCTAAAAGGCGAGGGAGCAAAACCAAAGCTGTTTTCCCTTCTCCTTCAGGAGAAGGATAGGTTGAGGTATCGGAATAATTTTAAAACCTCTCCCCAACCCTCTCCTAAAAGAGAGGGAGTTAAAAAAAACAAAGCTGTTTTCCCTTCTCCTTCAGGAGAAGGATAAGATGAGGTATCAAAGCTGTGGAAGAGATGTGTTTAATGCCCCAGCTGAAGTGGGAGACAAGGGAAAAAGAGCCTGTTCAGCTCTTCACAAATTCAACATTCTTTAAAACCCAATAACCCCAAAAACCTTCTTTTATTGTTATTTCAACATTTTTTGATTGCATTACTCTTTTAAATGTAGAATGATGGTAAGTAATTTTATGCTGACGGTTTTTTATTGTTACCAAAATTACAGGTTCGAGAGCCCTGTTACCTCGTTGATGATTATCTTGAAGCTTTACACTTTCTATTGGTACAATTTCTATAGACAGCGGTTTTGTTGATAAGATATCATTTGTAAATACAAATAAATAAACTGCAATACATCCAATTGTTAGATTATGAAATAAGGCCCAAATAATACCAAATTCCCTCTTGTAGTATTTAATAAAAATAACGGTTACAACTATGGATGCAAGAACACCAACTAAAGCCAATGTTTTTAAGGGTACTAACAAATAATTTGACTCTAAATAGATGGTTCCAAGACAAGCCAAACCAACTAACGAAATGTTTTGATAGTACAATCCAAACTTCTCTCTTGCTTTAAACAATCCCATAAAATCAACTAACTTATTCATTTCGTTTATTGTTATACCCACAAGTCGAAGACTTGCGGGAGTTGTGGGGGTATTCGCTCCTGAAAATTTGTAATTTACAGCTAAGGTGTTTAGGATTTATAATCCGATTGGCAACAAAAGAAATTATAAATTTCAATCTCCGAAATCTCAGATCACAAATCTGAGAGAGCTTGGGTTCAGTTTACTCTAAATTATCATTACTATTTTTGGGTCTAATTACCCTAGATATATTAATATCAGTAAGTTCTTTTTTAGACAACACCGCTTCTTCTCCCCAAAAATCACTACTTGATATTCCATTTTCGCTAAGAGCAAAACTTGCATCAGAATCCGTCATATAAGCATAGCTTGCTATTGTTACAAAATACAAGCTATCCGCAACAATTCTATCTACTTTAAAAATGTTGTAATTATATCCGGTGGTATCTTCATAGGTGTAAATAAAGGAATCATTCACTTGAGGATTTTCAATTCGTTCCAATCTTACCTCAATATCCTGTTGCTTTTTAACATCCATGAAATACACTATTGAACTTATTAAAAGAATTAAAAAAATACTATTTGTAACTATGCGTTTCTTGAATACATCCTTTTCTATTTCTCGCGGATCGAATCCAAATGTGTTCATTCCCCTTGTGCCCTTTTCAAATATTAAACTCAACTCGAAAATGATATTGTAGATTGGAATAAGTCTGGCAAAGTACCAAGAACCTTTTTTATCAACATCATGTAGGCGTTTTACTGTTGTAAGTGCATCATAAATAATAAAGCCGAAAAACGCAACAAGTATTGTTACAGCATGAACTCCTCCAATAATTTCATTGTCGGTAGAATCTTCCATAAACTTTAATACAAGTACCGTATTCATTAAAATTGTAAAGGAAATTAGCTTTTGAAAGATATAATCGGTTCTTCTTAATCTGTCATTAGTATTGAATATGCTCATGCCTTTTTTTAATTGATTATTACTTAAGGTTTTTAAATAGAAAGCCTAGCCAGACTTTATCTAATAAGAAATTTCAAACTCTAAAACTTCAGATTACAAATCTGAGGGAGCAGGGATAATTTTATGAGTAGTGGTATTTTCATGAAATTTCCTCTCCAAAACTTTGGGTGCAGTATTCTTTTAAACTTAATTCTTTCCCAAATAATTCGGGATGTCTTTCAATGGAATCAAGTACGGCAATAATCTCATCTTTTGCATCTTGCGTGAAAACTATTTTACTGCGCATGGTATGTTGATCAAGAATTTCTTCCCATAAAAATCTATCATATCCTTTAATAATGGTTCCTTTGGGTGGTTTCTCAACCTTAAAGTTTGGTTCATTAACCCATCCCAAGTCATGAATAACTTGTTTCAATTGAGCGTTTGTAAATTTATATTTCGTTTTGGCTTTAACAACTTTTTCTAAACTACTTATGGTCATGTGATCACCACCACGTGTAATTTCACCAACAATTTTATATATAGGTTTTCCTTCCGTGTCACTGATTTTACCAATTTCACCAGCACTTATTGCATTCAGAATAATATTAAAAACACCATCTTGTGATTTATCAATTTCCACATTACTACCCGATAGTGTTTTATCCTTACCATTAAAACCGTATATTTTATTCTGCTGGGGATTCACGATCAATACTTCTCTTGGATTAATATCCACCATCTCAGGTAAAAGGTTAGACCATATTTCCATAAACTCCTTGCTCTTCTCATTAGCCTTTAATTGCAAAAAACGATTAAATTCTGACGAAGAACTATTTGCATGTTCATTTTTAGCAGAATCTCGATAATATATATCTCCTTTATTAATTTTGTAATCAATGAAATCTTTAATTGGAATTAGTGTGTCAATCGACTTTTGGATATGAAGCGAATAAAATTTTCTGGTAGTAATCTGGAAAGGCTGTAGATCTATCGAAAGTCCTGTCTGTAATATCTTTTTAAACTTTTGCGAAACCAAATTTAAATCAAGTTTTTTCAACAAATCTTGATCAATTGTTTTTAAACCACAGTCTTCAATTTCTCCAGTAACTTTATCCTCTCTAAATCCTAATAGGATAATTCCTCCATGTCCATTTGCAAATGATATAATGTCTTTTGCAAAATTCTTCATAAAAGTTTCTAATTCAGAGTCACCAGCCTTTACAACTAGCATCATTTTGTAATCAAATAGATTATTCTCCTTAGGTGCATTGCCATAATCTTTGAAATCTTTAATTACCTCTTCCGATTTTATTGCTAATTCTTTTAGTGTCATGGTTTATAATTTATATTTAAACCCAAAATCTTAAAATTTTGTCATGAGACCCAATTTTAGGCTACCTCAATCCAATTGGTTTATTTTATTTGTATCTGGGTGGTTTATCACCCCTACTTTGTGTGAATAAATCAACCTAATCAATTGTTTGCGCTCTAAATCTACCAAATTATATTCACCTTACCCACTCCTTAATAATCAAAACACAAAAACATACCTACAAACTAGCTTCACCATAAACCTCTTTACAAACCAAATCCAATAATTCACAATCCCACTCTATTTATAAAGCTTAAATTCTCACCAACTCATCCGAATTCAAAATAACAGCCCTCTTTTAACAACAAACACATCCGCCCTGCAAAACTCAGCTGCAGAAAAGGCGTTCAACAAGGCTGTTGACTGTAAATTGAAGGCAAAATCGGCCTTCAACGAGTTTGTAGTGTTAAATTTCAGGGGCAAAAAACCATTTTCCGCATCTGTAAAGCAGATTTAAGAGGCCGAATGGGTAAAAACCTCATCTGCAAAGGCAAATGTAAGGGGCAAACTGCTGTTTTTCGCGTATGAAATCACTTTTTCAAGACAAAAGAAGGGTGAACAGCCTTGCCGAACTCTCTTTTTACTGTTAAAAGCGTCTATACGGGTTTGCGGAAGTGATTTTTTGCCTTGCAAAGATGAATTAACGGGCAGCAAACAGTCCTCCCGAAACAGAAATAATACAAACAGCCTCATCGAAGGGGATGTTGAGAGCAGAACATCTGCAGACATCTTTGTTTTACATTAAAAAACAACAAAAATTTTACAAGATAGAGATTCATGTAAAATAAACAAGCTGTCAAAGTTGCCAACTTTCAAAATTGACACTTAGCATAAATTAATTAACAGTTACGCTTATTGTTTAGCAATATTTTTCTAAATTAGACCTTCGTTTAGTCCAAAACCGAATTAAAACTTGAATATTATGAACCAAAAAATTTTTCATTACTGCAACACGTCCGAAATAAGTACGCTTGCAACCAATCTTTTAATTGCTTTTTCGAAAGGCGATTGGAGTGCAGATATGGCTTTAAGCTCCATTCTTGCAAATCTGGGCACCGAAAATGTGATTTTTACAAAATCGATTCGTTTCTCGAAGAGTGGTCCGCAGCCAAAAATCCTTCATGAAAAAGATGAGATTGCAGACCAACTCTTTATCTGTACCAAGCAGTTTATTTGGGCAAATACCTATGCGCCCGAAAAAGACATCGCCGAAAAGGCACAGCGTATTTGGAGTATTTTCGATTCGAACAATCTGAATCTGCACCGCCAGAGCTACGAAAGTCAGATGGCCTTAACAAAATCATTAATCGAGAATATCAATCATCCTGATGTTCGTCCGTCTTTAGAGATGCTGGCTGGTGTTCCACGCCGATTTGACGCTTTTACGGCTGCTTCGGAAGATTTCAGAAGTACTTTTGTAGAATTCCAACAATCTGTTGCCGATTTAGAAAAGGTGACTCCTGCATCTACTCAAAAAAATGTGATCCGTAAAATTATTAACGATCAGCTGACTGCTTATCTGGATAGCGTAGCAGTTGCTCTACCCGAAAAGTATGCCGCAATTAATGGTGTAATTGCCCAGCATATCGAAAGTATTAATACCAAAGCCCGCGCACGCAAAACCCGAAATACTGCAGAAGAACCTGAGCTGAACATTACAGAATAACGAACTATTATTTGGACTAAAAGGAAAGAAGGAACGGATTTGATCTGTTCCTTTTTTTATGGCTATTCGAGAATACCTCTCCCCAGCCCCTTCCTGAAGGAGAGGGAGTTTTACAAATCCTTTCGAAAAAAAAACGAAGCTGTCTTCTTGCCCTACCTCATTTATATCCCCTTTCACTTCTTGACCTTACAATCTTATTTAGAAATAGACGCTATCTAAATTACTGATGCCCAACAATATTTTAATCCGAATTACGTAAATTCATCTAAAACCATACCTATGTCGAGATTTATACATGTTCTATCCTTAGTCTTATTTGTACTGATTGTTTTAATTGCAATTGCAGTTCTTTGCTACTATGGATTCACCTACTATCATCTGAATGTTGAGGAGCGTTTCTATCATCCCGATCATCAAATATTGAAACCAAGTGGTATTGTTGGGCATGGTTTGGGAATTATTGGTTCGCTGCTGATTATTATAGGTGTGTTTATGTATATGGTTCGAAAACGAATTGCGCGCTTTTCGAGAATTGGAATTCTAAAATACTGGCTTGAATTTCATATTTTCCTGTGCTCGCTCGGACCTGTTTTGATTCTCTTTCATACAGCCTTCAAATTTGGAGGAATTGTCTCCATTTCGTTTTGGAGTATGGTGGCAGTTGTTATTAGCGGTATTATTGGGCGATTCATCTATATTCAAATTCCCAGGACAATAGAAGGCCGGGAATTGAGTTTATTAGAAGTAAGAGATACAAAAACTGACGTTGGTGCACTGCTGAAGAAAGAGTACAATCTGAATGAAGAAAGCCATCAAATTATTGTGGCATCGGTAGCCGGAAATTCTGATAACAATTCAGGTTTGCTTCTGTTCCGATTACTAAGAAAAATGGCAAAAGATAGAAAGACCTATAAAAAAATAGATTCTGAACTGAAACGAAACAAACTCTCCCGCGCCGAACGAAAAAAAATTAAGCATTTGGTGATTCATGAAATTGCTTTGAACCGTAAGATTGATCGGCTTAACTACATGCAAAAGCTTTTTAAATACTGGCATGTTGCCCATCTGCCTTTTGCACTGGTGATGTTGGTTATTTTACTCATTCATGTAGCAGTTACCATCATTTTTGGATACAAATGGATATTCTGATATTAATAGATATGAGATTCCAGCTGTGAGAAATGAGATTGATATACTCAAATAAAACTCCAATATCTTTCTTCATAAGATGGATAAGAGAAACTAATTAAAAAACATTCTATATAAAATGGATTTGTTGCTGGAAGAGATAATAATTTACGGTTCGGTTTTCTTGCTTTGTTTGTTGGTTGTGTTCATTTACATCCGAAAGCAAAAAAGAGAATCGCGCATTGTTGAGCAAAAAATTACGCAAGCCAAAGCCAACGGATTGTACGAACCGGTATCACTCCATCCGGTAGTCGATCAGCATTCCTGCATAAAGAGCGGTGCCTGCATAACGGTTTGTCCCGAGAAAGATATTTTAGGAATCCGAAACGGAAAAGCTACCGTAATTAACGCATCGCAGTGCATTGGGCATGGTGCATGTTTTCATGCCTGCCCTACTCAAGCCATTAGTTTGTGCATTGGTACCGAAAAACGTGGCGTAGAATTACCTCATGTCGATCAGAATTTTGAAACCAATGTGCCGGGCATTTTTATTGCCGGCGAATTGGGTGGTATGGGACTGATAAGAAATGCCGTTGAGCAAGGCAGGCAGGCAATCGAGAATCTGACATCCTGCATCAAAAAAAACAGCAAAGCGGAATACGATGTACTTATTGTTGGAGCAGGACCCGCAGGAATATCCGCATCCTTAATGGCAAAAAAGAACAATCTAAAGTTCATCACTCTGGAGCAGGATAGTCTGGGCGGAACAGTTTTCTCTTTCCCTCGATCGAAAATTGTAATGACCTCCCCTATGGATCTTCCCCTTTACGGAAAAGTGAAGTTGTTCGAAACAAGCAAAACAGAATTGCTCGAACTGTGGGGAGATGTAATGAACAAAAATGAAATCAGCGTAAGCGAAAATACAAAGGTTGAATCGATAGAAAAGAAGCACGAATTTTTTAGTATTCGCACAAAAAATGGAGAAGAATATACCTCTCAGACAGTACTAATCAGCATTGGCCGGCGTGGTAGTCCGCGCAAGCTGAATGTAAATGGTGAACAGCTGGAAAAGGTAGCCTACCGATTACTCGAGCCCGAAAACATCTCCAACAAGAATATTTTGGTGGTTGGCGGCGGCGATTCGGCCATTGAATCGGCTCTGCTTTTGGCAGATCAAAACAAGGTGACCTTATCGTACCGAAATAATTCTTTTAACCGCCTAAAACCTAAAAACAGTGAGCGAATTCAAGATGCAATCGCTCAGAACAAAATAAACGTGGTCTACAATTCCAATATCGATCTGATACAGGAAAATTCTCTTACGCTTTCGATTACTGATTCAGAAGATAAAATTGCCCTTGACAACGATCTGGTCTACATTTTTGCCGGTGGCGAATTACCCTCTCAATTCCTGAAAAACTCAGGCATACAAATCACCAGGAAATTTGGCGATGCAATGCTAAAACACTGACAAATAAAGTCTGGAAGAGTCTTGAAAAACCGAAAGGTCGAACAAATTATGAATGATGAATTTCACTCCTAACTTATAATTCATAACTCTTAATTGACAACTCATCATTAATAAAACAAATGCACAGATATTCCCTCATCATATTACTCTTGCTTGTTTCACAAGTTGTCCTTGCTCAATTGTCGCCGGGTGATTTATCAAAGCCCCATGCCAATTTGGAAGGTCTTTCGAATTGCACCCAGTGTCATGTTATTGGCGAAAAGGTAAGTAACAGCAAGTGTTTGGATTGCCATACATTACTCAAGAAACGCATTATTTCAAACAAAGGCTATCACGCTTCGGGCGAAATTAAGGGAAAAGAGTGCGTTGAATGTCACAGCGATCATCATGGACGAAAATTTGAAATGATCCGCTTCGATAAAAATACTTTTAAACATGATTTAACGGGTTACAAATTACAGGGTGCACATCAGAAACTGGATTGCAAAGAATGCCACCAAAGCAAGTTCATCGCCGAAAAAAAGAATGCCGAGAAGGAATACACTTATCTGGGATTGGAGCCAAAATGTGTAAGTTGCCATACCGATGTTCATCAGCAAACACTTTCGTCCAGCTGTAATGATTGTCATGATCAGAATCAGTTTGTGCCTGCTTCAAATTTCAATCATAAAAGCACCCAATTCCCTTTACTGGGTAAACATGAGAATGTGGCCTGCGAAAAATGCCATCAGACAGAGATAAAAAACAACCAGCAGTTTCAGCAATTTGCCGGCATCAAATTCAATTCCTGTACTTCCTGCCATACCGATGTGCACAACAACAAATTCGGACCGAATTGCACCGATTGTCATACAGTAAACTCATTTAGAAGCCTAACTGCACTGAGTAATTTCGACCACAACAGTACTAATTTCAAATTAAGCGGAAAACACAAAAATGTAGATTGCAAAAGCTGCCACAAAAGCTCATACACCACTCCCATTGCACACAACAGGTGTTCCAATTGCCATCAGGATTATCACCAAGGACAATTTGCAGCAAAGAAACTTTCACCGGATTGCAATAATTGCCATAGTGTTAACGGATTTGCAGGCTCGGGTTATTCCATCGATCAGCACAACAAGAGTCAGTTTCCTTTGCGGGGAGCACATTTGGCGACTCCTTGCTTTGCCTGTCATCAGCAAAATGAAAAATGGCAGTTCCGAAACATTGGCAAAACATGTGTCGATTGCCATGAAAACATACACAAGAATATCATTAGCGATGGATTTTACCCTAACCAAAACTGTACTGCCTGTCATCAGGAAAATGCATGGAACCAAATCGAATTCGATCACAATTTAACCGCCTTTAAATTAAAGGGCGCACACACTAAACAAGATTGCCGCACCTGTCATTTTACTAAGAACAATCAGGGCGAAGCCACACAAAAATTTAGCGGATTCAATCAAGAGTGCTTAAGTTGCCATCAGGATGAACATCAGAAGCAATTCGAAAAAGAAGGCAAAACAAATTGCCTAAACTGCCACCATCATGAGGATTGGAAAATTACCAATTTTAATCATGATAAAACTGACTTTAAACTGGAAGGAAAGCATGCCACCATAAATTGTTCGGCCTGTCATAAATCTCTGGAAACAAATCAAACTTTTTATACACAATATAAATTTAAAGATTTCTCATGCGCTACTTGTCATCAATAATCTTGATTTTATCATTTTCGCTCAATGCTTATTCTCAATCACCACACGGGAAAAACATGAAAATGGATTGTGAAACCTGTCATACCCAGGAAGGTTGGGAGGTTAACCCTAAAACATTTGCTTTCGATCATCGAAAAACAAACTTCCTGCTCGAAGGACAACACCAAATGGTCGATTGTAAATCGTGCCATACCGATTTGGTATTTTCCGAAACAAAGAATGAGTGTATGCAGTGCCATACCGATGTGCACGCCGGTACACTAGGTTCTGATTGTGCCCAATGTCATACTTCTCAATCGTGGCTGGTGAGCAACACCACCGAAATTCATCAGCAAACCAGCTTCCCGCTTGTTGGTGCACATGCCACTGCCGATTGTTTCGACTGCCATACCTCCAATAATTTTGCACAATTTGAACCCATGCAGGTTCAGTGCATCGATTGTCACCGTAAAGATTATATGGCAACAACAGCACCTAATCATATTACCAGCAATTACCCAACCGACTGCGAAGATTGTCACGAAATGGGTGCTTTCCAATGGTCATCGGGTGGTTTTAACCACGATTTTTTCCCTTTAACAGAAGGTCATGCCATTAGCGATTGTTTCCAATGTCACACAAATAACAATTTCTCATCCTTATCAACAGATTGTATTTCGTGTCATCAGACCGATTACAATTCAAGCACCAGTCCCAACCATGTTTCGGCCGGACTGCCGCAAAATTGTGAATTGTGCCACAACACCAAGCCGGGATGGAAACCAGCCAGTTTCGACAATCACAACGACTACTATGTGATACAGGGAGCACACAACAGAATTGCAGCAGATTGTTTTGCCTGCCACGAAGGCTCCTATTCCAACACACCAAATTCCTGTGTTGGCTGTCATCAGGCCGACTACAATCAAACTTCTGATCCGGCACACAGCACATCAGGCTTTTCAACTGATTGCGTAACCTGTCATTCGCAGGATGCCTGGGAACCTGCAGCCTTAAATCACAACGATTTTTACGTGATTCAAGGAGCACACACCAAAATTGCCACGGATTGTTTTGCCTGCCATCAGGGAAGCTATGTGAATACTCCGAACACTTGTTTCGGTTGTCATTCTGCGGATTACAATCAAACCACAGATCCAGCTCATCAAGCAGCCAATTTCCCAACAGAATGTACCGATTGCCATACCGAAAATGCATGGGAACCTTCCACTTTCGACCACGACGGACAGTATTTCCCAATTTACAGCGGAAAACATCGTGATGAGTGGAATTCATGTACTGATTGTCATACCAACACAAGCAATTACGCCATTTTCTCGTGCATTACCTGTCATGAACACAACCAATCCGATACCGACAGACATCACAGTGATGTAAACAACTACGTGTACAACAGCACCTCTTGTTTGTCCTGTCATCCAGATGGAAGAGAAGATTAACCCGCGAAAAAACGTAAAGAACAAACCTAATTGTAAGGTGATATCAAAAGATGATTAATAGAGCTAAACGGAGATAGAAATGAAAATTTTACCAGCAATTGTCGTAATTATTTTGCTTTGCCTAAGCACCCCGCTTCGGGCACAGGAAAAGTTTTTGGAAGGCGAAGTCTCCTACAAAAGCTCACAAAATATCTATGTGAAATTTTTAAATACCGAAGCAATTTCCATTGGCGATACGCTGTATATTAAAAAGGATTCTGATTTTGTTCCCGTATTGATGGTCAATAATAAATCGTCGATATCGGTAATTGGAATTGCGATCGGAAGCATCAAGCTTGCCAAAGGCGATAAAATTATTGCCTTTGCGGCAGATGAAAAAACACCCGAAAAAGATATTATTCTGACTGAAGATCCCGAATATAATATTGAGACTGTTGAAAAAACAACACCAGCACCCAGAACCAAACAGGAATTGAACAGAGAGGAACAAATTCGCGGTAAAATTTCAGCCTCGTCCTATTCCAACCTGTCCAGTTCATCGGGAGGCAGCAATCACCGAATGCGTTACAGCTTATCGATGAATGCCAAAAACATCGACAATTCGAAATTTTCAGCCGAAACCTACATTCGCTTTTCGCACAATTCGGGCGAGTGGGATGAGGTAAAATCGGATATTTTTAATGCCCTTAAAATTTACAATCTGGCCATTTGTTACGATGCCAACCAGAGCACAAGCATTTGGCTGGGGCGAAAAATAAATCGGAAAGTCTCAAACATTGGCGCCGTTGATGGGGTGCAGGTAGAAAAGCAATTTGGCAATTTTTCGCTGGGAGCTATTGCAGGCTCGAGGCCCGATTACGAAAACTATTCCTTCAATTTTGACTTGATGCAGTTTGGCGGCTATCTGGAACACAGCATGAAAACCAAAGTGGGAAGCATGCAAAATACGGTGTCGTTTTTCGAACAAAAATACAAATCGAATACCGACAGACGGTTTGCCTACTATCAGCACAGCAATTCGCTTTTAAAGAACCTGTTCCTGTTTGCCTCTTTCGAAGTTGACCTGTACAAATTGGAAGAGGAAGTTTCGAAAAACACCTTTGACCTCACCAGCATGTATCTTTCTTTGCGATATCGGGTATCGAAACAATTATCCCTTTCAGGATCGCTCGACAGGCGTAAGAATGTGGTGTACTACGAAACCTTTAAAAGTCTGGCCTTTCAGATACTGGAAAATGAAACCCGTCAGGGAATTCGCTTTCGGGTAAACTACCGGCCAACAAATCGAATTTCGCTGGGTGCAAATGTCGGCCATCGTTCCCGCAAAAGCGAAGTGGAAGATTCAAAAAACCTGTATGCCTTTGTATCGTACCGCAATGTTCCGGGAATTAACAGCAATGCCACGCTGTCAACCTCCGTTTTGCAGACTCATTATCTGGATGGAACGATTTACAAACTAAGACTAACGCGCGATATTATTCCGGGGAAACTCTTTGCAGGCCTCAACTACAGCTATGTTAATTACCAATACAAATTCAACGATAATGAACTGATTCAGCACATTGGGGAAGCAAACATATCGTGGCGAATCAATAAAAAACTCTCTTTCTCAGCCAATTACGAAAGCACATTTCAATCGACGCAAAATTATTCAAGACTGTATTTGAATTTGATTCAAAGGTTTTGATTTGGTCTAAAACCTCTCCCCAACCCTCTCCTGAAGGAGAGGGAGTTTTACAAATCCTTTCGAAAAAAAACGAAGCTGTCTTCTCTTCTCCTTCAGGAGAAGGATAGGATGAGGTATCGGAAAGTTCTAAAACCTATCCCCAACCCTATCCTGAAGGAGAGGGAGTTTTACCAATCCTTTCGAAAAAAAAACGAAGCTGTCTTCTCTTCTCCTTCAGGAGAAGGATAGGATGAGGTGACAATTGTAGTTTTCATCATTTGTCCCCTGCTTTAGCTGGGGCAATATAATTGAATTATTTCCTTCGCACCAACCACAATCCCAAAAACGTTAACGCACCGTTAATCATCAGCAATTCAAACCCAATGGCAATTCCAAACCAATCCATCGAATTATCTTTTAGGATGTAACAAATGATCGGTGATAAAATGGCGACAACAGGTACTAAATTATCTCTCACTTTCAGTTTGGTAAACAAGCCAAAGGCGTATAATCCCAACAAAGGACCGTAGGTGTAGCCGGCAATGGTAAAAATGGCGGCAATTACCGAATCGTCGTTAATGGCACGAAATATCAATATCACAACAAGCAGCAACAAGGAAAACAACAGATGCGATCTAAATCTTAACTTTTTGGTCTGCGCCTCATCATTTTCGTCAGCGCCTAAAATATCAACCGTAAAAGATGTGGTTAGTGATGTTAATGCCGAATCGGCGCTCGAATAAGCAGCAGCCATCAGTCCAATTAAAAAGAACAAGCTAACCACTGGCCCCAAATGCTGCGTTGCCAGTATAGGGAACAGATCATCTCCCCTTTCAGGAATTGCAATGCCTTGGTGTTGGGCAAAAATCAGCAGCAAAGCACCCAAAATCAGAAATAACAAGTTTGCCGGAATAAAAGCAAAGCCATACCAATACATGTTCTTTTTGGCTTCGCCCAGATTTTTACAACTCAGGTTTTTCTGCATCATGTCCTGATCCAAACCAGTCATTACAATGGTAATGAAAGCTCCGGTAAAAAATTGTTTAAAAAAGTTCTGCTTGCTTTGCCAGTCTCCAAACTCAAAAACTTTTGAATAATCGCTTTCGCTGATGGTATTGGCTAAACCAGTGATATCCATATTTAGTTGATCCATTATCAGGTAAATACTGATACCAACTGCCAAAAGCATAAAGAGAGTTTGAAGTGTATCGGTCCAGACAATTGTTTTTATTCCGCCCTTGAAGGTGTACAGCCAAATCAGCAATATGGTTATTGAAACAGTTACAAAAAACGGTACATCCCAGGCATCAAAAACCGTAATCTGCAGCACATTTGCCATTAAAAACAAACGAAAGGAAGCGCCAATGGTTCTGGATAATAAAAAGAAAGAGGCTCCTGTTTTGTAGGAATTTTTACCAAACCGACCATCCAAATAGGAATAAATTGAGGTGAGATTTAACTTGTAGTACAGTGGCAGCAGAATATTTGCCACAACTACATACCCCAGCATGTAACCAAACACCATCTGCATGTAGGTAAAATCAATGGATTTAACCCAACCCGGAACCGAAATAAATGTAACGCCGGAAAGTGATGCTCCCACCATACCGAACGCCACCACATACCACGGCGATTGTTTGTTGCCAACAAAGAATCCTTTGTTATCGGCCTTTCGGCCTGTAAAATATGATATGACTAACAGAAGGGAAAAATACCCGACAACAACAAGCAGAATAGAAACTGGTGACACAGGCTGAATTTTAAAATGCAGATCAAAAATACACAAACCTAAGAGGTTTCGAAAACCTCTCAGGTTTAAATTCAATTCTAAATTGTTACTTTTGAGGTAGACTAAAGAATCAATCGTAAAAATGAGTTACACCAATTTCCCTTCCAAGCTTCTTGAGAATGCTGTTGCTGAGTTTTCAAAACTTCCGGGCATAGGACGAAAAACGGCATTGCGCCTTGTTTTGCATTTACTGAACCAACCCAAGGAAGATGTAAATCTTTTCGGTTCATCCATCATCCAATTGCGCAATGAAATTAAGCACTGCAATTCCTGCTTCAACATTTCCGACACTTCTTTGTGCGACATTTGTGCCAACCCAAAGCGCGATCATGAAACCATTTGTGTGGTAGAAAGCATCCGCGATGTAATGTCAATTGAAAGAACCCAGCAATTCAATGGAATTTACCATGTTTTGGGTGGAATCATCTCCCCTATGGATGGAATTGGTCCCAGTGATCTGAAAATTGAGCCATTAATTCAGAAAGTTAGCGAAGGCAAGGCCAAGGAGGTTATTTTAGCCTTGAGCACAACCATGGAAGGAGATACAACCAACTTTTACCTCTATAAAAAACTGAACAAATTTAAAGTGCCCATAACAACTATTGCAAGAGGTGTTTCTATTGGCGATGAGTTGGAGTATACCGATGAGATTACACTGGGAAGATCAATATTACACAGAACCCTTTTCGATCAAAATTTACAATAAGCAGTTAGGAGTTAGGAGTTAGGAGTTAGGAGTTAGGAGTTAGGAGTTAGGCAAATTTCGGAGTTTCTAACTAAATAGGTAAGACTTTTCAATACTTGTTACTTGAAACTTTTTACTTTTTACTTAATTCTTATTACTTGAAACTTGATCCTTGTTACTTGATCCTTGTAACTTTTTACTTTTTACTTAATCCTTGTTACTTGCAACAATCCCTTTTCGGATGTATTTGTCCGTTTCTGTAATTTTATTAATTTCGTGTAGTATTTAGACTAAATAAACACAATCAAAAAACACAACGCTAACATGGCTAAAATAGAAATCCTGATTCCCGCAATGGGTGAAGGAATCACAGAAGCAACAATTACTCAATTCCTTAAAAAAGTTGGTGATTTTGTTGAGGAAGAAGACCCAATCATAGAAATTGCAACCGATAAAGTTGATTCAGAAATTCCCGCTCCTAAAGCAGGTAAAATCGTAAAATTCCTTTTCAATGAAGGTGACACTCCACAAGTGGGTGATGTGGTTGCCATTATTGCAACCGAAGGAGAAGAAACGGATACTGAAAATACAGAAGAAATCTCTATACAGAAAGAACAGGAACCAATATCAGAAGATTTTGCGGCACCAGTTTTTTTAGAAACAATAACTCCTCAAATCAGCAGTAAAACAGAAGGAGGTAATTTTATTTCTCCATTGGTGAGAACAATTGCTCAGGCTGAAAATATTGGAACAGATGAATTAAACCAAATTCCAGGAACAGGAGAAGCCGGCAGAATCACGAAAAAAGATATTCTTGAATATCTGAAAAATAAAAAATCACAACCAGCCAAAATCATTCCTGCAGAACCGATTGTTGCTCCAATTAGTTCGGATTCCGTTGCTGTTACTGCTCACAAAAGCTACGAAGGCGAAAATGTTGAGATCATTGAAATGGATCGCATGCGTAAACTCATTGCACAATACATGCTCAGTTCAAAACAGACCTCTCCGCACGTTACTTCCTTTATTGATGTAGATGTTACCGGTTTGGTAAATTGGAGAAATAAAGTGAAAGATGAATTTCTGAAAAAAGAAAATCAAAAATTAACCTTCACTCCTATTTTTGTTGAAGCGGTTACCAGTGCTTTAAAAGATTATCCTATGGTTAATGTTTCTGTTGACGGCGATCGGATTATTCGGAAAAAATACATCAATATCGGAATGGCAACAGCTCTTCCGAGCGGCAACTTAATTGTTCCGGTTATTAAAGCAACCGATGAATTAAATCTGATAGGCATTACCACAAAAGTGAATGACCTGGCAGAGCGGGCAAGAAACAACAAACTGCAGCCCGACGAAATAAAAGGCAGTACGTTTACCATTACAAATCTTGGTGCATTTGGCAGTACAACAGGAACACCAATCATTAACCAACCCGAAGTAGCTATTTTAGCGGTTGGCGCCATAAAAAAGAAACCGGCAGTTATCGAAACTCCTCATGGAGATACAATTGGTATCCGGCAAATTATGGTGTTGTCACTCTCGTATGACCATAGAGTTGTTGATGGAGCTCTTGGAGGTCTGTTTCTGAAAAGAATTGCTGAAAACTTAGAAAATTTCGACACAAAAAGAACGATTTAGTATCAATAAAAACAGAGAAAAAAGCCATTGAATCTTCTTCAATGGCTTTTTTATACCCATTCCTTGGCTATTACTCAAAACATCAAACAAAATTATTTATTTTGTACAGTATAAATGTGCAGCAATGATTACTTTAGCAAGAATTTAAAAATGGCATAGAAAGTTGTAAGTTTTTATTAACAATTCTGCTTTTTTATTACATTTGCTATTGGAGTTTGACCCTTATCTACTATATTTAGTTATTGTTAATTAATTTAAACCATATAAACTGTTCAACAGCCCATAAACTGAACAAAAAGACACCTTTTGCACTAAAGGTTTTTTTTATGGTTCTTATCTCTGTTTTAACAGGGATAACTAACTCTCACTCTCTTTTCGCTTCTCCTAAACAGCAAAAAATTAAATCGAAAAGGCAATATCAAATTGCAGAAAAATTTCTGGACAATAGAAACTATTCAAAAGCAGCACTCATTTACAAAGAGTTACTCAATGAATCCTCCCGAAATGCTGATTTAAATTTCAAACTGGGATTGTGCTATCTGAACATTGTATCAGAAAAAGAAAAATCTGTTGACCTGTTGGAAAAAGCCATTCAATACACCAGCTCGAAAAACAATGTTTCGATGGATGTATACTTCAATTTAGCGAAAGCATATCATGCCAATTACCAATTTAAAGAAGCTTTAAAAGTTTACAAGGATTTACTACAGATTATTTCACCTCAGAATACATCCTTTCGAAATGATATTCAGCGCAATATGCAAATGTGCAAAAATGGTATTGAATTGATGAAGAATCCGGTAAACATCTCCATCATCAATCTGGGAAATAAAATAAACACAGAATTTTCTGAACACAGTCCGGGAGTTACAGCTGATGAAAGCACCATGGTTTTCACTTCCAGGAGAAACGGTACCGGAAGCAAAATTGATTCTGACGGTCAATATTTCGAAGATATCTATATCACTCATCGCATAAATGGAATTTGGTCGGATCCGGTGGGGATCGCAAAGCTAAATACCATCGACCACGATGCCTCCATCTCCATTTCGGCTGATGGACAAGAACTTTATATTTACAAAGCCGGCTATGTTAACAGCCGGGAGTCCGAAGGCGGAGATATTTATAAAAGCAGGTTGAATGGCACTGAGTGGAGCGAACCGGAAAAACTAGCTCCTGTTATCAACTCATCAAGCAAGGAAAGTCATATTTCAATTTCTGCTGATAACAGAACAATATTCTTTTCCAGCAATCGTCCGGGCGGATTTGGCGGCATGGATGTTTACACCGTTACCAAACTTCCGAACGGCAAATGGGGACGTGCAAAAAATCTTGGCCCTGCTATCAATACCGAATATGATGATGATGCTCCCTTCATTCACCCCGATGGAAAAACCTTATATTTTAGTTCTGCCGGACATAAAACGATGGGCGGATTGGATATTTTCAAAAGTGTAAACATCAAAGGCCGCTGGACTGCACCGGTTAATGTCGGTTACCCGATTAACTCAACAGATGATGATATTTATTACACTCCAACACCCGATGGCAAAAGAGCGTATTTTGCTTCCTACAGAAAAGGCAGCTTTGGAAGAACGGATATATTTTTAATCAAAACTCCTGACGAAAATACAGCAGGATTATTTGTACTAAAAGGAAAAATTATCAATTCGAGTGGCAACGTGGTTGTAAATTCTAAAATCACAGTGAGTAAAGATGGAAATGTAATCGGAATTTATACACCAAATGCCGCAACGGGTAAATTCCTGTTTATTGTTGATGCCGGTAAAAAATACGATATCGAAATTGTAGCTGAAGGTTACAGAACCCTTCGCACCGTTTTAAATATCCCACCCGAATTTGCAAACAAAGAAAACCACAGTGTTATAACCCTGCTTCCGTTAACATTGAGAACCAAGGATGAGCCGGACTATCCAAACGCTTTGGAACTGATCGATTTGGATGAAAGTAAACTAAATGATATTGGTTCACTTCCTCCTGGCAAAGATTCTATTCCTGAGGATAAAAAATTCATTACTCCTGAAGTTAACGGTGATACAATCAGTGCGAATGAAGAAATTAAAAAGGATATAGTAAGTACAAAAGACGAATCTGGTAGTACCACGATTCTTCCCGGTAAAAATCTGACTCCGATAAAAAATCCGGTAACAATACCGGAAATGAAAAAAGACGAACCAACTAAAAAAACTGAAAATATTAATATTGAGGCGAAAGATGAATTAATTAAACAGTCAATTATTAACGCTCAAAATTCAAAAGTTGAGGTATTAAACTCCGGCGATTTAGCATTCACGTTGGATTTAGGGAATTTTAATTCTCCGCAATCAGAACTTTTTGAAACCCTTGATGGTGTGAAAGAGACTATTGGTCCGGACAAAAAATACCACTACACCTACGGTAAGTTCAAAGACTATAAGAAAGCAGCTAAAGCTCAAAAGGATATTGTTTCTAAAGGATTCACAGCTTCGAAAATCAAAATTCTATCGAACGACAATTTAATTGAAGAACAAACTGGCGGAGAAACCTATTACACCATTCAGATAATGGCGCTGAAACTATACGTTGAAACAGACTTTTTTGATAATCTGGATAATGTAAAAGCTTTCCGCGGAGCCGATGGCTATACCCGATATACCTATAAAAAATACACATCGTATCAGGAAGCCATCACCGAAATGAACAGATTGATTCGAATGGGCTATTGGGACGCTTTTGTTCGTACAGTAATCAACGATCAGCTGCTGTATTCCGGAATGAAATATTCCGAAAAAGACACCTACACCATTCAGGTAATGGCGCTTCGAAATCCTAAACCCTTATCTTTCTTTGCTGATTTGGAGAATGTTACTGTTTTCTCTGATGTGAATGGATTGTATCGCTATACCTATCGGACATACCAAAATAAAGGTGAGGCTGTTAATGATTTAGGATATGTTCTAAAAAGAGGCTACTGGGATGCTTTTGTAAGAAAATCTCTTTCGGGAGAACACGTATTGAATTTCAATACTGATGAAACAGACAACTTCTACACGATTCAGGTAATGGCACTTCGAAACGCCAGACCTCTGTCTTACTTTAACAACTTAGGAACTGACAGCCTTCAAATTTACAAGGGAAACGATGGTTTATCCAGATATACTTTTCAGAAATATTCATCATTGGAAAAAGCCAAAAGCAGGCTTTCCTCAGTGACGAAAAAAGGTTATCTTGATGCTTTCACAAGGGAAATTAAATGGTATAATGAACACTAAAATGCAAATACTTGAAGGCAAAAGTATTCGATTACGGGCTCTTGAACCAACCGATTTAAAACTTCTCTACAAATGGGAGAATGATTCTACTATTTGGGAAGTCAGTCATACCTTAAAACCATTTTCAATTTTTATTCTAAAACAATATCTGGAATCGTCGCATCTCGATGTTTTTGAGACCAAACAACTCCGCTTGGTTATTGAATTAATTGAAACAAATACACCGGTAGGCTTAATAGATCTTTTTGATTTTGATCCATTTCACCAAAGAGCAGGGATTGGGATCTTAATAAACGACACCGAAAACAAGAACAAGGGATTTGCTTCGGAAGCATTACAAATCTTATGTAATTATGCATTTAGTATTTTACAGGTTCATCAGCTCTACTGCAATATTACAGTTTCCAATGAAGTCAGTCTTCGCTTGTTTACCAAACAAGGATTTGAAATTATTGGGAATAAAAAAGATTGGATCCGTTCGAAAAACGGATGGATGGATGAATACAGCTTACAAAAAATTAATCCGGCAAATCCTTAATGCTTTCATAAACAGGAATCTCAGGAATAAATTTAAAACTCTTTTTGTCATAATCCATTTGGCAGCAATAATGCTGTAAACCATTGGTGACAACCAAAAAGGGAACTCTCAGTTTCATATTGTAACGTGCAATTTGATTGAAAACATCCTGAGTTATCTTCACCTTAACCGATTTGCATTCAACAATCATAACAGGTTGTGCGTTGTTATTGTACAAAACAATATCACTTCGCTGAGGAAGAAGATTAACATCCACTTTCTTTTCAATTGCAATTAAAGATCCCGGATACCTCTTTTCATTCACCAAATACTGAATGAAATTCTGCCTGACCCATTCTTCCGGAGTCAATACCACATACTTCTTTCGAATACTGTCAAAAATTAGTTTTCTTTGCAGTTCAGATTTTATTTTAAAGGAATAAGTTGGTAAATTTAAGTTTTCCATGAAATTGCTCTAACAGCCTGTAAAGGTAGAAGATTATTCCTGATATTTAATGACCAAACCTACATGAAAACAAAAGAGGAAATTGTAAAAAACTGGTTAACCAGATATACCGGCAGAGAACTCGCTGATTTTAGTCCATATATACTCCTAACTAATTTTAATCACTATGTTGAGCTGTTCGCTGAATGGCACAATGCTGAAATTCTAGGCGAAGACAAAGCAATGCCAAATGCATCGGCCGAAAATATTACCATAATTAATTTTGGTATGGGGAGTCCGAATGCCGCAACCATTTTAGATTTACTTAGCGCAATTAAACCCAAAGGAGTTCTTTTCTTAGGCAAATGCGGTGGTTTAAAGCGTAAAAATAAACTTGGCGACCTAATCCTGCCAATTGCAGCAATTCGAAGCGAAGGAACCTCTAATGATTATCTGCCGGCAGAAGTCCCTTCTCTACCAGCATTTAGTCTTCAAAGAGCAGTTTCTCAGGTCATTTCAGATCGAAACAGAGACTATTATACAGGAACCGTTTTCACGACCAATAAGCGGGTATGGGAATACGACGAACGTTTCAAGAAATATCTGTCAAAAACCAGAGCCATGGCAATTGATATGGAAACAGCAACAATATTTACCGTCGGCTTTTATAATGGAATTCCCACAGGAGCTTTGCTTTTAGTTTCTGATCAGCCAATGATTTCGGATGGAATAAAGACAGATGAAAGTGATGCCAGTGTGACACTTAATTTTGTAGAGGAACATATCCGTATTGGTATTGAATCCTTAAAAGAAATCATGCACAATAAACAATCTGTAAAACACTTACGCTTCTAACACAAAAACTTATGACATTTGAGGATATCCTTAAAAGCTTAAAAAAGAAAGAATACGCTCCGGTTTATTTTTTGATGGGAGAAGAAAGTTTTTTTATCGATCAAATTACTGATTACATTATTGAAAATGCGCTGAATGAATCTGATAAAGATTTTAATCAAACGATATTGTATGGTAAAGATACTGATATTGGAACTATAGTAACAACGGCCCGAAGATTTCCAATGATGGCTGAAAAACAATTGGTTGTGGTTCGGGAAGCTCAAAACATAAAAAACATTGATCAACTTCTATCCTACATTCAAAATCCATTGCATTCAACAATACTGGTAATTAATTACAAATATAAATCTTTAGATAAAAGAAAAAGCTTTACAAAAGAGGTTGCCAAGAACGGAATCTTATTTGAATCGAAAAAAATTTATGAAAATCAAGTTCCCGATTGGATAAAAAATTACACCAGTAAACAAGGATATCAAATTGATTCAAAAGCGTGCTTTTTACTTGCCGAATTTTTAGGCAACGATTTAGGTAAAATTACCAACGCGATTGATAAATTAACAATAAATACAACGGAAACTAAAACAATATCGCCAGGCGATATTGAAAAAAACATTGGGATATCTAAAGATTTCAACAACTTTGAATTACAAAATGCATTGGGCAAAAAAGACGTTTTTAGAGCCAATCAAATCATAAACTATTTCGCTGCGAATGAAAAAAATAATCCAATGGTTGTAACCATTGCCTTATTACACTCGTATTTCTCAAAAGTTTTAAAGTATTATTTTATCAAAAATAAAACCAATGATAAAATGGTAGCGTCTACTTTACAAATTAATCCTTATTTTGTAAAAGACTATAAACTGGCAGCAAAAAATTATAATCCTAAAAAACTAGTATCTATAATTGCACTGCTGCGGGAATATGATCTTAAATCGAAAGGAATTGGAGATGTAAGTACGAAGCATGGAGATTTATTAAAGGAATTAATCTTTAAAATTCTTCATTAGAAATTTGATTAAAAAGACAGTAACAAAAATTAAGTTGTACATAAATCCCAACTATGAGATTTTATCTACCCATTTGCCTGCTTTCAATGCTTATCTGCCTTAACTTCTCAGTAAGTTTTGGACAAATTACTCCTGTTGCACAAAACGATACGGTTTCAATAACCAATAAAAGCGTCGCAAACGAAGTGGTATATATTGAAGTTGATTTTTTACAAAATGACAAATTTTCTGATGTTGATGAACTTGAGATTTCAATCTTAAATCAAACCGACCAATATGGGAAAATGCATTTGATAGAGAATAACACTTTAATGATTTACTATCCTTATGAAAATTCATATGGCACTGATACAATCCGTTATCAAATTTGTAACGAAAATAAAAAGTGCAGTAAAGCATTGGTTATCGTAAATGTTGTGGATCCAAATCAAGTTGAACTTTTGATCCCATCCTCCTTTACACCCAACAATGATGGAACCAACGAGAAATTTTTCATTAAAGGAATAGAGAACTATCCTGAAAATGAATTTATCGTATTTTCCAGATGGGGAACAAAGGTTTTTGAAAAACGAAATTATTCGAATGACGATGCCTGGGATGGTGGTTACAATAAGGCCGGCGTTAAATTAGGCCCGGGAGATAAACTTCCCAAAGGCACCTATTTCTTTAAGTTGATTATTAAAGACAAAGAGTATGTAAAAAGTGGATATATTGTTATTAAGTACTGATAATGAATTACATATTAAAATCCTCTATTCTCTTTGTATTTGTTCTTTTGTGTTCTGTAAACTTACAGGCTCAGGAAGAAATCCGCTTTTCAAATCATAAATACAACCGTCTTTTTTACAATCCTGCTTATGCAGGCAACACCGGATTTATGGAGGCTGTTCTCGCCTACCGAAACCAATGGGTAGGTGTCGAAGGATCGCCGGAAACAGCAATGGTTTCTTTTCAGGCTCCAATAAACTACACCAATTCGGGTTTAGGAGCTGTTGCTTACCACAACAAATTTGGAATTCAATCCGATATTGCAGTCTTTTTAAATTATGCCTATCAAATTCAAATCAACCGTGAAGGAAAATTATCAATGGGATTGCAGGCTGGGTTCATTAATAAACAAATTAATTGGACTGAGCTGACTTTTTATGATCCAAACCCAAGCAGTCCTAATGATGCAATAATTCCTGATAATAACATATCGACCTGGGTTCCTAATTTTGGTCTGGGCTTTTACTACTACACACCCCAGTATTATTTCAGCCTTTCGGTTCCAAGATTACTTTCGAACGATCAGCCCTCAACAGAAGGGATATCAAATAATGTGAGTTTTAATTCAAAATCCCTTTTCTATTATTTAGGTGCCGGACTTACCCTACCAATTAACCGGGAAATTAATTTCTCTCCTTCGGTTTTATTTGTTGGTTCACATAAAACCTCGAACTTAATAAATGTAAATTTCGATTTTATACACGTCAGCGGGGTATCTGTGGGAGCTGGTTACAGAAGCGATGGCACCTGGGCTGGTTTACTCGGTTATCAACTAACTCAAAAACTAAGATTTTCGTACTCCTACGAAAAATCTTTCGGAAATTATCCGACAAAAGGCTATACAAATCATGAAATAATATTAAATTACAATTTATCATTACGTAAAAGCCAGATTACATCACCAAGATATTTCTAGTAATATGAATAGAAGTCGAATCTTACATTTTCTGTTAATTCTTGTATTTGTTCTTACGGGTGTTTCTGCATCCTTAGCTCAGGATCAGCAGGTACAAAAAGGCGATCGGTTGTACAACAACAAAGAGTTTGCCGCGGCAACCTACTACTACGAAAAATACCTCGAAAATTCTGAAGACGTTAAGATAAAGAGAAAACTTGCCGATTGTTATCTTCAAATACAAAAAGATACCGAAGCAAATTATTTACTGGAAAATATTGCAGCCAGCGCGGAAGCCAATGCTGAAGACTATCTGCATTATGCAAATCTCTTAAAGAGAGTTCGCAACTATGAAAAAGCAAAAGTTTTTTTCAAAAAATATGCCGAATTAAAACCTGAAGACAGTAATGTAAGCAAATTGATTCTTTCCTGTAATTTAATTAAGGAATTACAAGATGATCATTTGTATTCCATTAAATCACTTTCAATTAATTCTCCACAATCCGATTTTGCGTCGGCATTTTATAAAAACGGACTTGTTTTTGTTTCCGGGCGGAAAAATAATACTTCTAAGCAAATTGATGGCAGAAGCGGAGAATACTTTTTGGACATGTATTTTTCAGAAAAATCAGGAGATAATTATTTAAGTCCAGAGCCATTTTCTGATGATTTCAACACTAAGTATCATGAAGGGCCAGCCTGCTTTAGCTCAAATGAAAAATTTATTTTCTTCACCCGAAACAAAGGAACTTTGAATCTGGAGGGGAAATCGGAATTAAATATTTACACTTCAAGACACAATGGTACAGATTGGGATAAGGCTGAAATATTTCAATTTTCAGGTCAGACTTATTCCATGGGGCATCCGAGTATTTCTCCCGACGGAAGACATCTTTATTTTATTTCGAATATGGCCGGTGGCTACGGAGGCACAGATATTTATGTTTGCCGAAAGTCTGGATTCAGCTGGAGCAGACCGATTAACTGCGGCCCTACCATTAATACCGACGGCAACGAAATGTTTCCGTTTATTGCCGAAGATGGCTATTTATATTTTGCTTCCGACGGTCATATAGGTTTCGGAGGTTTAGATATTTTTAAATCAATTTTTGAGCAAAACGAATGGACATATCCGGTTAATTTAGGACCTCCTTTCAATTCCTCAAAAGATGATTTTGGATATCTGATCAGGAAAAACAAAGAAGTTGGTTATTTCTCTTCCAACAGGAATGGAAGTGATGATATTTTTGAGTTCAAACAAAATCCGGAAAAAATACAAAATCTGCGTGGACGATTACTTGCCAGTACTAATAAGAGTGCTTTGAAAGATGTTGAAGTTATTCTTATGGAGAATTTATCCAAAGAAAAATCAACTCTAACTGATGAAAACGGGCTTTTTTCTTTTGATATTTTTAAAGGTAAAAATTATAGTTTAATTGTTAGTAAACCCGGTTACAAAATAAAACGAATTCTCTATTTTGCTCCCGACGAACAAACAACTCCCAAACAATTAAATATTTCTATGGATACAATCCATTGGGTTAAATTCAAAGGGAATATTATAGATCAATTTTCCGCTCATGCTGTTGAAGAAGCATCAATTCAGATAATTAACCAGACCTACAAGAGTAATTCTTTCTGTGTAACTGATGAATATGGTGATTTTGAACAGGAAATTGATCCTTCAAAAGCTTACGATATCATTATCCAAAAAGATGGTTATTTCACCAAAGTAATCAACAATTATAAATATCAATCGGCAAAATTTGAGCAAATCGAACTTCAAAAATTTTCTACCAATCAAGATATGGAACTATATGGAGTAGAGTACGATGCGGGTTCGTGGGAATTAAAAGAAAACACAATAATGGAGCTGAATAATTTAGCCGGTCTTCTAAAAGTAAATCCACATATTTCCATTGAAATTAATGGATTTACAAATCAGGATAAAGGGAAAAAAGAGAACAACATAATTTGCGAACAAAGAGCAAAAACAGCCTCCGAATATATTATTTCCAAAGGCATAACTCCAAACCGAATTCAATACAAATCAGCCGGATACAATTCCGGAAGATCAGCTTTAGTCGTAAAACTAACTGAAGCATTTTAAACTTTAAACAATGACCATTATAATAATTGCCATTACTGTTTTGATATCAGTCGCAGCCTTTAATAAGGTTGAGTTATTGTACAAATACCAGTTTAATGCTTACCAAATACTTAAAAGAAATCAATGGTATCGAATTCTTACCTATGGTTTTCTTCATGCTAATTGGGATCATTTATTGGTGAATATGGTTGTGCTATTTTTCTTTGGAAGAGTACTGGAAACTTATTTCAACTACTATTTTGGGGCTTCAGCGATTCTTTATTTTATTCTGTTGTATATTGGCGCTATTGTATTTTCTACTCTTTACGATTTAAAAAAACACAGAGAGCACTATCATTACAATGCTGTTGGTGCATCAGGTGCTACTTCTGCAGTAGTTTTTGCTGCTATCTTCTTTGCTCCTTTAGAAAACATTTATTTCATGTTTTTTATTCCGATTCCGGGAATCATTTTTGCCTTAGGCTATTTGTACTATTCGTATTATATGAGCAAGAAAAATTTAGACAATATTGGTCACAGCGCCCATTTCTACGGAGCTCTTTTCGGATTTCTATTTCCAATCCTTATTAAACCCCAATTATTCTCCTTATTTTTGCAGCAGATTCTCAATTTTTAGAACATGCAAAAAGCCCTTTTCCTTGATCGTGATGGTGTTATAAACTCTGACGAAGGACATTATTATATATACAAAACAGAAGATTTTAAAATTAATGAAGGCATTATTCCTTCCCTGCAAAAAATTTCGGAAGCCGGATATATTTTATTTATTGTAACAAATCAAGGTGGTATTGCTAAAGGAATCTATTCTGAATCTGATGTAGAGATACTTCATAACCATTTACTTTCTGTTTTAGCGAAAAAAAATATCCACATAAAACAGATTTACTACTGTCCTCATCACGAAAGTATAGCAAAGTGTGATTGCCGGAAACCAAGTCCTTTTTTCATAAAAAAAGCTATTGCCGATTTTAATATTGATGCTTCTAAATCCTATATGATTGGAGATAGTACCAGAGATATTCAGGCTGCAGAAGCTGCCGGAATAAAGGGAATAAAAATTAAATCCAATGAAAACATCAGTATTTATTGTGATCAGATAGTAAAGGGAGAAATATAAAAATGAATACAACTGAAAAAATCTGTTTAGACGGTAAACTATATCCCAAAGACGAATTACTTTTTGGAGCAGGCAATCGTGCCTTCCGTTATGGTGATTCACTTTTCGAAACCATTCATGCCAACGGAACTGAAATTCAGTTTCTTCCTGAACATCTTAATAGGTTGACTAATGGAATGGAATGTTTGGGTATGATTATTCCTCATGGATTCCGTGAAAAAATTAAAACAGATATCACCTTTTTAATCCATAAAAATAAAGCATTTGCGGGCACTAGAATTCGATTAAGCGTTTTCCGAAAAGATGGTGGTTTATACACACCAACAGATAATTCTATTTCCTACTTGATAGAAACTTCTCCTTTAGATCATGATCATTACGTACTAAACCGAAAAGGATTAAAAGTTGGAATTTATGAGGAAATGAGGAAATCTCCCAACCTCACATCAAGATTTAAGACCGGAAATTCACTGCCATTTATTCTGGCTGCAAACTATCGTAAAAAAAAGAATTGGGATGATTGTATTCTACTTAACGACAGAGGAAATGTTGTTGAAAGTATCAGTTCAAACCTGTTTTTAATGAAAGATGGGATTTTAATGACTCCTTCGAATGAAAATGGCGGTGTTTCCGGAATTATGAGAGAACAAGTTATTGAAACAGCAGTAGATTTAAACATTACTGTTTTTGATGATTGCGTTTTAAATCCTGAAAATCTTTTGGCTGCCGATGAAATATTCCTAACCAATGCAATTAGTGGTATTCAGTGGGTTGTTGCTTATCAGGAAAGACGGTATTTTAATAAAACAGCTAAACTTTTAATTGAGGAATTAAACCGAAGAGCATTTAATGAGAGATAAACCCGAATTTAACTAAACAACTAATTCATACCCGGATTTTCGGGGAAATTAGACCACATTTTATATCTTCCTCCCATACGCCGCAAGGATTGTGCCCACAATCTTTCGTTATTACAATTCATTATTTCCTGAACACCAAGCTGACTAACCAACCATGAATTTTCATTAATTTCATCGCTGAGCTGTCCAATACTCCAACCGGAATAACCTGCAAAAAACCGAACCTGATCAGGACGAACTACCTTTTGTTCAATCAAGTTCTTTAAAATTACAAAATCACCTCCCCAGTATAGATTCTCAAATACATGAATGCTGTCCGGAATTAAATCAGGTATTGTGTGAAGAAAATAAATTCGGTTTGTATCAACCGGACCTCCTATAAAAACCTCACCTTCAAAATGTGCAATATTAATCAGCACTTCATCAATAGTTAAATTAATTGGTTTATTAAGAACAAAACCAACGGCACCATTCTGGTTACATTCAACCAATAAAACAAGAGATCGTTTGAAATAACGACCTTCCAAAAAAGGTTCAGCAATCAGCACTTTTCCCTTCTCTGGATTAATTTTGTTCTTTCCAACTCCAAAAAAATCTGATGTCTCGTCCACCATAATTCTCAATTGTTTATACTTCCAAAATAACCAATTTTGCTGAGTAAAAAAAAGAATTTTATTATTTAGGAATTTACTATACCTAATCAATTCAATTAGCATAAAGATTGCAAATTTATTATATTAGAGCCACCCTAAAACTAACTTCATGTACAAACGAATTTATTTATTCTTACTGATATTTCTTATCAACCTAATTCCCTTTTTAGCATATTCTTCCGGCAATGCAACTACTAAAGCGCAGGATAAACTACAGGTTGAACTTCCTAAAATTATTATCGCAAATATTTCAACACGAATTGCAATCTCAATAGATGATACGAGTAGAATTATTAGTGAGAATGACAGTCTTTGGATTCAGGTAAATAACCAGAATACAGCGGCAATAATTGAAGGGAAACAAGTTGTTTTTCATTATACTTTTAAAGAAAAAAAAGAATTTCAAATCTCCTTCCAAAACAAAACCTTCAAAAATACAATAAATCCAATTCCTTTATGGCTCTCTATACTTCCACCACTGATAGCTATTCTTATGGCTCTGTTTTTTAAAGAAGTATTTTCTGCTTTATTCGTAGGTCTGTTTTCCGGAACATTATTAATCTATTCGTATCAGGAAGCTTCTGTTTTTTCAGCCTTTTTTAAAGCCATATTTGCTATTTCAGATACATATGTTCTTCATTCTCTGGCTGACACGGGTCATATTTCCATTATTCTATTTTCAATGTTAATAGGTGCAATGGTTAATTTAATTACCAAAAACGGAGGTATGCAGGGAATTGTAAATAAACTTTCGAAATTCGCCGGCAGTCCGGGATCTGGCCAATTTGTAACATGGCTTTTAGGAGTTCTTATTTTCTTTGATGATTATGCGAACACATTAATAGTTGGAAATACAATGCGCCCTGTTACGGACAAATTAAAAATATCAAGAGAAAAACTTGCTTATATAGTTGATTCAACGGCTGCTCCGGTGGCATCGATCGCAATGATCACAACCTGGATTGGCATCGAATTAAGCTACATTCAATCCGCTGCGGTTCAAATAAATATAGATGAAAGTCCATACAGTATTTTTCTCAATTCTTTACCCACACGATTCTACCCTTTCTTCACCCTATTTTTTATTTTGATGCTTGTGGTTTTAAAAAAGGATTTTGGCCCCATGTTAAAAGCGGAACAAAAATGCAGGCATGAATTAGAACCGGAATCTCTGGAAAACGAAGTTGTATCATCTGAATTAAAAGAAATTCAAATTGATGAAAACACTCCTACCCGTTGGTACAATGCTGGCATACCAGTCTTAATTGTAATTTTAGGAACATTTGCAGGTTTAATTTATACCGGTTGGGATGCAACTATTTGGAACGATACAAATCTTGCCTTTGGTAAAAAACTCTCTCACATTATTGGAGCTTCAGATTCATACCTTGCCCTTTTGTGGTCCTCTCTTTCGGCAGTTTTGGTCGCTTTGGCACTTACTATCGGGCAAAGGATACTTAGCTTAACTAAAGCCGTAGAGGCTCTGATTGGAGGCTTTAAAAGCATGTTGACAGCAATTCTTATTTTAGTTCTTGCATGGGCACTGGCTGACATCACTAAAGACATGCATACTGCTGATTTTATTTCGAATACTCTAATTGCAAGTAATGTTTCACCAATTCTCTTGCCCTCTTTTACATTTATACTTTCAGCATTAATCGCATTTTCAACGGGCTCTTCCTGGGGAACTATGGCAATTCTTTATCCTTTAATATTGCCTGCATCATGGGCGTTGTGCCATTCATCCGGAATGAATGATCCTGAAAGCATGAACATTTTCTACATTACCGTTTCAGCTATATTAGCCGGTTCTGTTTTGGGTGATCATTGTTCGCCAATTTCCGACACAACCATTCTCAGTTCCCTGGCCAGTTCATGCAACCATATTGAACACGTACGAACACAATTGCCTTATGCATTAACAGTAGGTATCGTTTCTGTTTTTGCAGGTTTACTTCCTGCAGCCTACGGAGTTTCTTCCTGGATTTTAGTTCCGGTTGGCTTTGTATGTCTTTATTTAATTGTGAAGTATGTTGGAAGTAAAACGGAATAAAAGCCCGACATATAATAGTGGGTACTAAATATGCCGGGAGTAAACTTTATGCTGATTTGCAATTATCATATCTGACAATTATACCACTAACCACAATGTATCAAACCAACACTAACTAAAAGTTCTATACTTTAAAGACAACTTTATTTATAAAAAGGTGGTATGGAATCATAATTTTTAACAATTATTAACTATTTCAATATCAATTCCCAATATCCGACATCTACCCATTTATTAAATTTATATCCGACCTGCTTAAAGTGCGCTGCTTTTTTGAAGCCGATTTTTTCATGCAATGCAACACTGGCATCATTTGGCAAAGCAATGCCACCAATAGCTGCGTGCAACTCTAATTTTGACAGCTTTCTTATTAATTCCTGATACAACAAAGTACCGATTCCTTTTCCTCTGGCATCAGGATGCAGGTAAACCGTAGTTTCAACCGAGTATCTATAAGCACATCTTGATTTCCATTCACTCGCATAAGCATAGCCATACATTTTTCCATTTTCAGAAAAAACGATCCATGGCAGCTTTGTTGTAATACTTGAAATTCTTGATTCCATTTCTTTGAGAGAAACTTCATCTTCCTCAAAAGTAATTACAGTATTTTTCACGTAATGATTATAGATTTTACAGATGTCTTCAACATCAGAAAAGCATACATTTTTTATCATAAAAGCTAAATTTTGGTTCGCCTTAAAGATACAAAAAAAGAGAAGCCATCTCTTTCGAAATGGCTGTTACCCCAGTATATTTTGGAGCCCTTTTAGAATTGATTTGTTGTCTAAAATTACCACATTGCATCCAACAATCACTAACTAAAATATCCGGAATTTTCCCCTATAGATTCTCCCGAACATATATAGGACAAATAAAAACACTAATAGGGTGAATACTTATGTAGTAAATAAGTAATAATTAATATTGTCCTATATTAAAATCAATGACCGTTTAGAATTTTAATCATTGCATTAAGTTACAATAACATACATAAAAACAGCCATCCCTTTCGAGATGGCTGCAACTCCAATATATTTTGGAGCCCTTTAGAATTAATAATTAATTGAACTACCACATACAATCAATTATTTCCAGAAATCTTGGAATACCCCTAAAATAACCAAGAAAGGTTCTTGAGCGAATGATAAAAACACCCAAATAATATAATGATCAAAATAATAAAAAAGGTTGCGTGAAAATCTATAGTTATTTCGAAAAAGAGAAGCTATCCCTTTCGGGATAGCTGTTACCCCATATATTTTTGGAGCCCTTTTAGAATTGGTTTGTTGTCTAGAATTACCACATTGTATCCAACAATCACTAACTAAAATATTCGAGAATCTCCCCTATAGATCCTCTCGAACAATACTATAACAGGTTGATCAAAAAAAAGGGTGACATCATTATGAGAATAATCTCATAATTAACAATTTTTAACAAAAAAAGAGACTGAATAGGTTAATAATCCAGTCTCTTCAATTAAAAAAATAATTTCTTAATTCGTATAAATAGGTGGAAACTTCTGAGGATTTGATTCTCTCATGATGTCATAAATTATCTCAAATACATCCTCGGCATTAGGATTTGAGAAATAATCTCCATCGGTACCATATGCTGGCCGGTGATCCTTAGCAGTAATAGTTCTCGGTTCTGAATCCAAATAATAATAAGCATTCTGATCCTCCAACACCTTCTGCATCATAAAGGCAGTAGCACCTCCAGGTACATCCTCATCGAAAAATACAATCCGGTTGGTTTTCTTTACCGATTCAAGAATTCGACTATTAATGTCAAATGGTAATAAAGTCTGAACATCAATCAGTTCAACTGAAATATTAAAATCTTTCAATTGCTTAACTGCATCTTCTGCAATTCGCACGCATGATCCATAAGTAACCAATGTGATATCAGTTCCTTCTTCTAAAACTTCAGGTATCCCTAATGGAGTATTAAACTCGCCTAAATTATCAGGCATTTTTTCCTTTAATCTGTAGCCGTTTAGTGGCTCAATTACTAACGCCGGCTCATCCGATTCCAAAAGCGTATTGTAAAAGCCTGCCGCCTTAGTCATATCTCTTGGCACACACACATGAATTCCTCTGATTGAGTTAATCACCATACTTAGAGGTGAACCCGAATGCCAAATTCCTTCCAAACGATGACCGCGGGTACGAATAATTACCGGAGCTTTTTGACCTCCTTTGGTTCTGTATTGCAATGTAGCCAAATCATCACTCATGGTTTGCAGGGCATATAGCAGATAGTCGAAATACTGTATCTCTGCAATTGGACGCAGGCCTCTTAGTGCCAAACCAATTCCCTGACCTAAAATTGTAGACTCTCTAATTCCTGTATCTGTAACCCTAAGATCGCCGTATTTTTTCTGCATTCCTTCTAAACTCTGATTTACGCCGCCAATAAAGCCGGTATCTTCACCAAAAGTCAACAGTAAAGGATATTTACTAAAAAGTTTATCGAAATTATCGCGAAGCACTTCACGTCCGTTTGCCATTTTTGATTCTTCGGAGTAAACAGGAGCACAAGTTTTGATATTTTGCACTCTTAAATCAGTCTCGCTGTATAAATGACTGCTGTATCGTTCATGATTTTCCTCAAGAGAATTTTTAAGCCACAACTGCAACTGCGATTTTAAAGGTTTGAAGCTTTCGCATGAACTACAAATAAAACGCAGTATTTTCTTTGCTGCCGTAAAATTATCCTTTCGAACCGGATGAATAAGCTTTTTGAGATCATTTACAATTTTATCAATTCGCTCCGTTTTTTTACAATCGCAACCGGCATTTTTAACCAATTCAATCAATGCGTCTCTTTCTTCTAATATTGGATCAGAAAAAGACTTCCAAGCAGCTTTTCTTGCCATTTTTACTTCTTCCAGAGCTGCATTTTCAATTTCGTCTAAGCTTTCCTCTGTCGCTAATTCAAGGGAAAGAATCCACTCTCTCATTTTTTTAATTGGATCGTATTCATTTTCCCAATCAAGACGTTCCTTAGTTTTGTAACGCTCGTGCGAACCCGAGGTTGAATGCCCTAAGGGTTGAGTCATTTCTGTCACATGAAATAATACCGGAACATGGTTTTTCCTGCAAAGTTCAACACCTTCCATATACATTTTACAAAGCGAAGCATAATCCCATCCCTTCGCCTTATAAATTAAATAACCATCTCCATTTTCATCCTTTTCAAACCCCTTAAGAACTTCTGATATATTCGATTTTGTTGTTTGATATTTATTCGGAACTGAAATCCCCCAGCCATCATCCCAGACACTCATAGCCATAGGCACTTGCAGAACACCGGCAGCATTAATGGTTTCCCAAAAATGACCTTCGGAAGTACTTGAATCTCCTATTGTACCGAAAGCCACTTCATTTCCTTTATCCGAAAACTCAGGAAAATTGTGTAATTCTTTGTTCTGCCGAAACATTTTTGATGCGTAAGCCAAGCCAAGTAATCTTGGCATTTGACCCGCTGTTGGTGAAATATCAGCGGATGAATTTTTCTGATTTGTTAAATTTTTCCAGCTTCCATCCTCATTTAAACTTCGGGATGCATAATGATTATTCATTAAACGCCCACCATTAGCCGGATTTTTATCCAGTCTGGTCTCACCAAATAATTGAGCAAAAAATTCCTCACTTGATAACATACCGGAGGCAAGCATAAAAGTTTGATCGCGATAATATCCAGAGCGCCAATCGCCATTATTATAGGCCTTGGCCATAGCTATCTGAGCAACTTCTTTTCCATCCCCAAATATTCCAAATTTCGCCTTACCTGTTAATACTTCCTTACGCCCCCATATACTTAACTGGCGGCTAACATTGGCAATTCGATAATCTTCCAGTACCTCAGTTGTAAAATCGTTGAATGACAAATTTTCTTTTTTTGTCTCCTTGTCTTCTTTTACCATTTCCGACATATAATTTTGCGTTATTAGTCTGCAAAGCTTTTCCCCCTTGCAATTGCAAACAAAGATGTGTTAGTGTGTTTATTTAACAGAATATCCATCAGTTAAATTTAGATCAAATTTAGCAAGAATTATTCTAAATAAGAAGATTTCATCCAAGTATTTACAGACCTTTAAATCTGTTTTTGTTTGGAAGAACAATACCGAAATGATATCTTTGTTAGTGAATAATAACTACTTATTATTAATTTATTTGTATTACTAATGTAATACTCTTGTTGTTGTCAACAAATAATAAATTGGTATTATACGAAAATAATTTAAAGGCTTTTACAGCTCTTTTTTATAAAAAATTAAGAACTATTCAAATGATTACAGTCGTACTTATAACAAGCTTTCTTCTGGCAATTGGCTTTGCAGGTTTTGCTATTACTATATTGGTTAAAAAGAATGGTAAATTTCCAGAACTCCATATTGGAAATAATAAAGATTTGAAGAAAAGAGGAATTGGATGTGCCACTTCACAAGATAAAATGGAGCAAGCTAAAGCCAAAAAATCGCTTCAATTCAAACAATTAACACTTTTAGAGAAAGAATTAAAATCTCTATAAGCCGAAAATAAATTTAATTTTTAACATTAGATATAGAACCATCTAATCTTACAATCGTATCCTTAACCGGAGTATCCTTAAATCTAATTTAAAATGGCAGTGTTTTTTAAGATATTACTACTATCACTATTTTTATTGCTGCTTGCTTTTATCGGAATTGGCATTAAGTTGTTATTCGATAAAAATGCAAAGTTTACCGGTGGCAGCTGTGGTTCTTGTAACTGCACCGATCCGGACAAGGAAAATTGTGATACACAATAAGGAATTGAGTTATCGGTTTTTTATTTCCCGTTGTTTGTATTATTTCATAACAACTACTTATTTTCCAAGCTGCGGAAATCGAAAACCGATAATTTTCACCCCCTCCTTATCATCAATTCAATCTACTTTATGAGTGAATCCTTTAACTTTTCGCTTACATAGGTTTTATAATTGCCCAAAGAATCCGCATAAATAAAATAAGCTTCCAATAGTGAATCTTTTTCAACAATTTCAATGCTTTTTTCCAATCCCAATACCATAAAACTGGTTGCATATGCATCGGCTGACATACAATCCGGTGCAAATACTGAGGCAGAAAGAAGACTGTGCTGAACCGGATATCCTATGCGGGGATCAATTGTATGAGCGTATTTTTTCCCATTTTTAATATAAAATTGGCGGTAGTTTCCTGAGGTTGCCAAAGCTCCGTTTTCCATTTGAACTACTTCTTGTATTTCTCTTGACATAGTAGATGGATCATCAATTGGCTTATCAATACCCACACGCCAGATTCTGCCTTTATCATTTTTACCTTTAGCGCGAATTTCACCTCCGATTTCAACCATATAATTACTAACACCATTTAATTCCAAAAGATCGGCAACAACATCAACACCATATCCTTTTGCAATAGCACTAGCATCGAACATTATTCTGGGATCGTCCTTTACAACTTTTCCATTTATCAAACGTACTTTTTCATAGCCAACAATTTCCAGCAAACTATCAACAGGAATCATATCAGGATCGAGCTTATTCTTAAATCCAAAACCCCAGGCATTAACCAAAGGTGCAACAGTCATATCAAATGCACCATTCGTAATCCCCGAAATTTCTTCTCCTCTTTTAAAGGTTGTTAGAAAATAGTGATCCAGCACTACACTTGTATCGTTAGTGTTTACCCTCGAAATTACCGACTGAGGCTTATAAGTGGACAGAGACAGGTCGAATTCTTCTAACTTAGCCATTATGTTATCATGAAGACTCTCGTCGCCTGTGTACTCGTAAGTGATGTGATAAAAAGTGCCAAATATCTGCCCTTCATCGAAATAGTAATTTTTACTATTGTTTTGGCAAGATGATAAGATCAGGATACCGACAAGAACGAATGAATTAAATAAATTTCTCATGACTGAAGAATAGTTCGTATTTTAAAGGATATTAGTGAAACAAAAGTAATCAAGCTTATAAAAACAAACAAGCCTCGAAGAATCCGAGGCTTGTTATATTATAAATTACGATCCGAAATCGTCAAATTCAACCATTTCGTCTGGTACTCCTAATTCATACAGCATGTTTGTAACAGCTGAATTCATCATTGGAGGTCCGCAAAGGTAATACTCAACATCTTCCGGCTCCTCATGTTTGCATAGGTAGTTGTCGTAAATCACCTGGTGAATAAATCCAGTTGGTCCTTCCCAATTATCTTCCGGCTGAGGCTCAGATAGAGCTAAGTGCCACTCGAAATTAGGGAAATCAGCAGCGATAGCATCGAACTGATCTGCGTAGAACACTTCTTTTAATGAACGTGCACCATACCAGAAAGTAGCCTTACGACCCGTTTTCACTGTATGAAACAAGTGAAAGATATGAGAACGCATTGGAGCCATACCAGCACCACCACCAATAAACATCATCTCGTTGTTAGTCTCCTTGATAAAGAACTCACCGTAAGGTCCTGAAACAGTAACTTTATCACCTGGTTTACGAGAGAAAATAAAAGAAGAACAAATACCCGGATTCACATTCATCCAACCACCGTTTACACGATCGAACGGAGGAGTTGCAATACGAATGTTCAACATTACAATATTTCCTTCGGCAGGATGGTTAGCCATTGAATAGGCACGATATGTAGGTTCCGGGTTTTTCATTTTAAGATCAAACATCTTAAATTGCTCCCACTCTCCACGATACTTATCTTCAATAATCATATCCTTAAAGTCAACATCGATTTTAGGAACATCAATTTGAATGTACCCTCCTGATTTGAAATCAAGAATTTCACCTTCCGGCAATCTAACTACAAACTCTTTAATAAAAGTAGCTACGTTACCATTTGAAACCACAGTACACTCCCACTTCTTGATTCCCATAATTTCCTGAGGAATCGACATGCTCATGTCTTCTTTTACTTTTACCTGACAAGCCAAACGCCAATCGTTCTGAGCTTCTTTGCGGGTAAAATAGCCTGTTTCTGTTGGTAATATACTTCCTGCTCCGTCATGAACCTGACACTTACACATTGCGCAGGTTCCGCCGCCTCCACAAGCTGACGGCAAGAATATTTTTTGAGCTCCTAAAGTTCCCAATAGGGTATTGCCTGGCTCTACAACCAATTTTAGGTTTCCTTCATTAATATCAATAGTAACCTCTCCTGATGGAGTCAGTTTCTTTTTTGCATACAAAAGGATAGAAACCAGTACCAGGATCACAAGTAGGAAGATCACAATACTTGTGGCAATAACTGTTCCCTGTGTTGTTAATAATATCATCTCTATTCCAGTTTTTAAAATTATGAATGATTAATTATTAATTAAGAATTAGGGCTTATCTGTACAAATGTTATTGATTTTCGAATCACACAAATAACCTGTATTCTATAATTTACAATTATAACTCATAAATTATAATTCATAATTAGTTAAAAGCTTAGAGTTTGATCCCCATAAAGCTCATAAATGCAATTCCCATTAAACCTGTTACAATAAATGTAATTCCAAGTCCACGTAATGGAGCAGGAATATTTGAGTAGCGGATTTTTTCACGAATTGCAGCGATACCAATAATAGCAAGAAACCAACCAATACCTGATCCAAGACCAAATGAAGTTGCTTCTGCTAAAGTTCCGTAGTCTCTTTCCTGCATGAAAAGAGATCCTCCTAAAATTGCACAATTAACCGCAATTAAGGGAAGAAAGATACCCAAAGAAGAATAAAGAGCCGGAGCAAATTTTTCTACAATCATTTCAACCAACTGCACCAAAGAGGCAATTACTGCTATAAACATGATAAAACTTAAAAAGCTTAAATCAACATCTTTAAATGAAGGATCTACCCAGGTAAGAGCTCCGCTAACCAGAATGTATTTGTTTAGCAGGTAATTTAAAGGAACTGTTATTCCCAAAACAAAAATTACAGCGATACCAAGACCCACTGAAGTTTTTACTGTTTTTGAAACAGCCAGATACGAACACATTCCTAAGAAGAATGCGAACACCATGTTGTCGATAAAAATCGACTTGATAAATATATTAATCAGATTTTCCATGTTTCGATTTTTCTTTACGATTAGTTCGACTCAATTAAAGATTTATCTCTGGATCTTTGAACCCAAATAATAATTCCTACAGTAATTAATGCCATTGGAGGAAGAATTATTAAACCGTTGTTTTGATATCCCATATCATAAAAGGCTTTCGGTACCACTTGAAATCCATAAATTGCACCTGATCCCAACAATTCACGGAAGAAAGCTACAATTATTAAAATTACACCATAACCGGCACCGTTACCAATTCCATCCAGAAAGGCTGGCCATGGCTTATTACCAAGAGCAAAAGCTTCCAAACGTCCCATAATAATACAGTTGGTAATAATCAAACCTACAAATACTGAAAGTTGCTTGCTAACTTCGTAGGCAAAAGCTTTCAATACCTGATCGACCACGATTACCAATGCAGCTACAACTACAAGCTGAACAATAATACGAATACGTGAAGGAATTGTATTTCTTAATAATGATATAATAACATTAGCAAATGCAGTCACAGCCATAACAGACAGGCTCATCACCACTGCTGGCTCCAACTTTGCTGTAACTGCCAGAGCTGAACAAATTCCTAATACCTGTACGGTAATCGGGTTGTCGCTACTCAATGGATTTTTCAGCAATTTCCGATTTTTAGCGGAGAATAATGGTTCTTTATCGCTCATCTCGTGCTTATTTTGAAGATTTTAAATACATTTCATAACTGCTTAGGTTTTCGCGAAGCATTGCCTCTAAACCTTTTGAAGTAACCGTACCACCGGATACTGCATCAAATTCGTGAGGATGACCAACAGCACCACCACCTTTAACCAAAGCTAAAGAAGTAAACTTTCCTGTCTCATCAAAAATTTGTTTTCCGGAAAATGGTTTCTGAAATTCAGGTTTTGAAATTTCAGCACCTAAACCAGGAGTTTCCCCTTTGTTTCCGAATGTAGCGCCATAAATGGTTTTTCCATCCGGCTCCATAGAAACAAAGCCCCAAATAGGTCCCCACATTCCTCTACCTCTAATTGGAATAATCATTTTCTCCCCAATTCCCTCTTTCTTAAAAATGAAAACCGGTAATTTTCTTTCTTCCAATTTCTTTTTGTTCTCAATTTTCAAGTCCACAGCAAAAGTTGCGTTCTTATCTTCCGAAGTAATATCTCCATTCGCATTAACAGTAAAAGATTGTACAATAAATTGATTGTATAACTCTTCTGCATTTTCAGGAGTGGAAGCAATATTGACAGCTTTTAAAATGTCTTGCTTTTTCTCTATTTCGATATTCCTCGTTTGGCGTGGCTTAAGTTGCAAAGCAGCAAAAGAAAGAACCGCCGCAACTAACACCACCATAATGGAGGCATAAAGAAATGTATATGTATTGCTTTGAGTATTCATGTGATTAATAATTTATATTTTTAATTGCCACATGGAACTCGCCATATTTTACCTGTACTTGTTCCGATAAAATTTCAGTCATGGCTCGTTTCATTTTCTAATTGATTATTTGTTTAAGCACTCACCTTAACCCGTTTCAATCTTCTTTTGATATTTCCTTGAACCACATAATGATCAATTAGCGGCGCAAAAGTATTCATCAGTAGAATCGATAACATCATGGCTTCCGGGAAACCTGCATTCAATACGCGAATCAAAACAGCAAGGAAACCAATTAGGAAACCATAAATATATTTACCTCTGGCTGTTTGCGCCCCCGATACCGGATCAGTAGCCATAAATACAGCTCCAAAAGCAAAACCTCCCATAATTAAGTGTTGCCATGCAGGAATTAACTCCATATAAGCATTACCGCCAATTAGGTTGAAAAGCATTCCCATTACATATCCTCCGGCAAATACCGAAACGATAATTTTCCAGCTGCCAATTCCTGTTGCAATTAAAATGACTGCTCCAATTAGAATAGCGATCGTAGATGTTTCTCCTATTGATCCTGGAATGAAACCAACAAACATATCCCAAACATTTGAAAGATGTTGTTGATAAAGAGTAACTGCAGCGTCACCTTTTACATCAACCAAATTGGCAGCATGTGCCAATGGTGTTGCTCCTGAAAAGCTATCCGCTTTTTCTGCAATCCAAACTGATTCACCAGACATTTTTGATGGGTAAGCAAAGAAGAAGAATGCACGGGCAACCAAAGCCGGATTCCAAATATTCATTCCAGTTCCGCCAAAAACTTCTTTACCAATAACTACAGCGAATGCAGTTGACACAGCCACCATCCAAAGAGGAGCCGTAACAGGCATTATTAAAGGTATCAGCATACCGGAAACAAGGAAACCCTCGTTTACCTGATGACCCCGCATTTGTGCAAATGCAAATTCAATACCCAAACCAACCACGTATGAAACAACGATAATCGGAAGGATTTTAATCAAACCATAAACGCAAATATCTAAAAAATCAGTATTCGCAAGCTCGCCAACAGATAGAAAATGCTGGTATCCTGTATTGTAAATCCCAAATAGTAATGCTGGAATTAAAGCCATAACAACAATCGACATTGTACGCTTTAAATCAATGGCATCTTTTATATGTGTACCGGTATGGGATGTAATATTGGGAACGAATAGAAAAGTTTCAAATGCCTCGAAAGACGACTGCAACTTTGCAAACTTCCCACCCTTTTGAAATAAAGGCTTCTTTTTATCAAGAAATTTTCTTAGTGCTTTCATTATATAATATTATCCGTTTTTTCTTAGCTCATTTCTTTAATCATCAGATCAATTCCTTTACGAACCAAATCCTGTACATTAATTTTCGATGTACAGACGAATTCGCATAAGGCAAGATCCTCCGGAGCAACTTCGTATATTCCCAATTGTTCCATTTGATCGATATCCTCAATCATAATCGATTTAACCAATTGTTGTGGAAGCACATCCATAGGTAATACCTTGTCGTACTCACCTGTCATTACGAAAGCACGATGCTCCCCATGAAGATTAGCATCCAAACGGTATTCTTTATTTGGTGTTAACCAAGAGAAGAATGTTTTCGACATTGAGAATTTCTGTAAACCAGGTAATGCCCAACCTAAAAATTCGAATTTATCTCCTTCTGGAATAACGGTAATTTGTGAGTCGTAAAAGTTAAGAAATCCATCTTCAGAGATTTGTTCTCCTGTTAAAACATTTCCTGAAATAACGCGGATTTTCTCATCATCTTTCAATTTACCTTTTAAGATATTTCGTACAGATGCTCCCAAAATTGTTTCAAAATAACATGGGGTTTTTACTTCAGATCCGCAAAGTGCAATTTTACGACTTACATCGTAGATGCCTTTTGTGAATAATCTTCCGATGAAAACAACTTCCTGCGGACGAATAACCCAAGCCACTTCACCTTTATTCATCGGGCTAATGCAGTGAATCTGAACACCAACATTTCCTGCAGGATGAACACCTGTAAATTGTCGTATTTCTACATTTTTAGCTCCCGAAAAAGTTTTACTTTGGTTCAGATTAGGATTCGTATTTAAATATAACTTTCCATCAGTCAATTTTGCCAAAGCATCAAGACCCGCCTGAAATGCTGCGGCTTCATTCTCCAAAAGGAAGTCAATATCCGCGGCCAATGGAGCCGTATCGAAAGCTGAAACAAAAATTGCTTTCGGAGTATCTTCAGGTTTCGCAATCACATCGTAAGGACGTTGACGAACAAATGCCCAAAGACCACTTTTCAATAACTCTTCCTTTATCTCCTCACGGGAAAGTACGTTAGGGTCAGCCTTTTTAAACTCCTGGTATTGAGTCTCAGCATCAGCTTGAATTACTACCTCTAAAATCTTTCTTCGCTCTCCACGATTTACGGCAATAACCTTACCACTAACCGGAGAAGCAAAATTAATTTCAGGACAGTACTTATCGAAAAACAGAGAATCTCCTGCTTTTACTTCAGCATCTACCTTAACTTTTAATTTAGGTGTTAATCCGGGAAAATTGGATGGTTTAATGGCGTATGTCTCAGAACGATCAGCTTTTTCAAGTACCTTTTCAGCCTTTCCTGCCAGCTTAATATCTAAGCCTTTTTTGATCTTTTTAACTTCAGACATGTTAAACTATTTGAATTTATTAATTTGCATCAAAAATAACTAATTTAATCTCTAATTCACAATCTTTACTCTGATACACTATATGTTATTGAACGCTATGCACATCATTTTTAAGGAGTCGTAAAATTTTCGAACACAAATATATAAAGCAATTTTGTATTTTTGAAGTCATTTGTTCTATTTTTAACCAGCATATATACATATTCAAATGCATAAAAATCTAGTTGTTTACATAAGCATTGTATTTCTTATCCTGCCAAAGGGATTGTTTGCTTACAATTCTGAATCTGAGACTGTTTATTTTAATGAAATAATAAAAAAAAGCATCCATACTGTTCAGATGCATCCGGTTAACTGGGAACTAACAGAACCAATTATAGAACTTAATGGAGATAATCAACTCCTTTTTTCTTTTGATGACATTACAGAAAATATTCAGGATTACTCCTACAAAATTATCCATTGCACATCAGATTGGCACAATTCCGGCTTAAGTGAATTCGATTTTATTGATGGTTTTACAGAAAACCAGATTCAGGATTACGAACATTCCTTTACTACCAATATTGGTTTTATTCATTATTCCCTGAAAATCCCCAATAACGAGATACAATTAAAGCTATCAGGCAATTACATCCTTGAAATTTATGAAGATTTCGATCCTGAAAAAGTAATTATCCGGCAACGGTTTATGCTTTTGGATTCGAAAGTTGAAATTAAAGGAGATGTAAAACATCCAATTGCAATTGATTTAAGAGAAACACATCAGGAGGTCGATTTTAGTATTCTTCATCCAAATTTTAATATTGATAATCCTCATGCTGATTTACAAGTTGTGCTAACGCAAAACGGAAGATTGGATGGAAGTGAGAAAAACCTAAAACCTCTTTTTATCCGTAAAAATGAATTGGTTTTTGATTACGAAATGGAAAATGTTTTTCCGGGAGGCAACGAATTTCGAAATTTTGATTTGAAAAGTCTGAGATATCAAACCCGCTATATCAAAGAAATTACCAAAGAGAATGAACAAACAAATGTTCTGCTGACAGCCGGAAACAACCGTCATTTTAAACAGTACATTTACGAGCAGGATTTAAACGGCCGGTTTTTAATTGATGTTCAGGAAAGAGACGAACCATCTACCGAAGCAGACTATTGCAATGTCACATTTTGGCTGCCGTTCGATAATGAAATTAAACATGGAGACCTTTATGTGTACGGCAACTTCTGTAATTGGACTTGTTCGGATAAAAACAAAATGGAATACGATTTTGATACCGGCAGCTACCGCAAAACAATTTTCTTAAAACAAGGATACTACAATTATCAGTACGCCTTACTTGAAAATGGAAAAAAGACACCTGACCTGACTTATATTGAAGGCTCGCATTGGGAAACAGAAAACAACTATGTGATTTACGTTTACTACCATGATATCGCCCTGAATTACGATATGCTGATTGGCTGCCAAACGCTTAATTCAACTGCCAAATTTTAAAGCATAAATTGCAATGTCCCTACCCCACAAATCTGTTTATGTTGTAAAAGCATTTCGATCTTAAAAAAAAAGAATACTTTTGACTCCGAAATAGAGAGAATCACTATCTTGTTTTCTCTTTAATAAAAAAAAATATAAAATATGAACCCTGTTACAAACAAAGGTCGATACAAATCGGACCCGCAGGTATTCAGACGATGGAGCCGAAAAGGCTATGCTGCTTTTGCCAGCATGAACAAGGAAATTACAATTTCCTGTATCAACACCAGTTATAATTTACTGGTTCCATCAACTGAGTGCGGCTTTTCCGGATTTTGCTATGTACCATTAAACAGCAGGGATAAGAATGAGACTGATGAATTGGAAGCCTTGTGCTTCGAACTCATGCAAGTTATGCTGCTGCAAAACCAAAATGCAGCCAAAACCAGTCAGACTGAACCTCATCAACAAACGAATAAGGTTCTTTCTACTATTTCTTATTCCAGCAATTTTAGAAACTAAAAAAGAACCTAAGTTATGAGTGATATCAGAAACAACTGGACCTACGAAGAGGTTAAAGAAATTTACGACCTGCCATTACTGGATTTGGTGAACAAAGCAGCCAACCTTCACCGAAAGTACCACGATTCTACAAAAATGAACATGAACACCTTAATTTCGGTTCGTACCGGAGCATGTTCGCAAGATTGCAGATATTGTGCCCAGTCGGCCCGTTACAACACACATGTAAAACCTGTAAAATTAAGCTTGGAACAGGTTCTGGAAGAAGCCAAAATTGCCAAAGAAAACGGTGTAAAACGTGTTTGTTTGAGTTCTGCCGGCAGAGATGGAAACCGGGATGACCGTTTCGACGAAATGGCTGAGATGATTACCGAAGTGAAAAAGCTTGGACTTGAGGTTTGTTGTACCATGGGAATGATCAACAAAGAAAAAGCTGCAAAATTAGCTGATTTGGGAATTACTGCCGTAAATCACAACATCGATACTTCGGAGCGTCACTATCCAAACATTACCACAACCAGAACCTACGGTGAAAGACTCGAAACTCTTGCCAATTTGCAGGAAGCGGGTATCTCTTACTGTTCCGGCGGCATTTTGGGGATGGGCGAAACCGACGAAGATAGAATTGAAATGCTTCGCACGCTATCCAATCAGGAAAAACATCCTTACAACGTGCCGTTGAATTCACTGGTGCCGGTTGAGGGAACTCCCTTTTTCGGAAAAGAAACCATCGGTATTTTTGAAATGGTGCGTGCCGTTGCAACTGCCCGTATTCTAATGCCAAAAGCAGTAATCGCTTTTGCTGCCGGCCGGACACATTACAGTCAGGAAGGACAAGCGCTTTGTTTTCTTGCCGGAGCAAACTCCATCTTTTTCGGAGATAAACTGCTTACCGTAAAAAACATGACCGTTAACGAAGATCAGCATTTGCTGGATACCATTGGAATGATACCAACCCGTTATCAGGAGCTGACTACTTTGGAGGGATAGAAACATACCAATACATTATAATTTAGAAGGGATATGCTTTTTGCATGTCCCTTTTTTTTTTTCATTCTAAATTTTCTCTTAAAATTGCTCCATACTTTAACATATGTTTTATACATTTAATCGCCAAAATGAAATAAAACAATGAATCTGATTATTAAATCAATCAAAAAAAATCAGCAAAAATGACGAATACAACAGCCCCAAAAACGATTAAAGAATTGGTTCTTGAAATTCCTGAAGACAAAATTGTTTTGCCAACAATTCCTGCCGCAGTTTGTATTGGCGAGGCTGGAAAACTTCATCAATATGCAATGGAAGATAAAGAAGACCTTTTGACAAAAGGATTAAGCGAAGATTTAATTAATGATCTTACACCAAGAGCTAAATTTCTGCAAGACAAACAATCGGAATGGACTGCGGTTTATCAAAAGGCTTTAACCAACACTAAGGAATGGAGTGTGAAAATAAATGAAGCCAGCCAGCTGCAACAAGAATTAAAACACGATTTTCAGTTTGCCTTCAGAAACCATCCTGAAATTTTAAAGACGCTAAAAAATATACTCGGTGGCAATGGCAATATGGATTTGATTCAGGACATGAGCGACTACCCTGCTTTTGCAAAACAATATCCTGATCCATTGAAAGCCATTAATTTTAACACCGCTAAAATTGACCGTGCCAGTCAACTTTCTCAGGAACTTCTCTATTTGCTAAATAAAGTAGATGGTGTGAAAAACAGTAAAAACAGACCAGAAAAACAGTTGCGCGACAGAGCCTATACCTACCTTAAACAATTGGTCGACGAAATTCGCACCTATGGAAAATATACCTACTGGAACGATGAAGAAAAACTAAAGAGGTATTCGAGCGAATATCAAAGAAAATTTTACAAAAAATATACGCAGGAAAAAGCGACAAAAAACAAGCTAAAAGCCCACAATAGTTGACTTGTTTTACAATAGGATAATCAATCTGCCAATAGCACTCACTATTTTCCAATATGATTATACATTATGGCAATAGGAATCAATTTACTACAATAGGAATAGTAATTGTTCCAATAGGCTCATAAAATTAACAATAGACATATCAAAATATCCAATAGTAATTGCAATTGCGACCATTGGGCTTTGTGGAAAGCCCAATGGGTAATAAAAAAACTTATTACCGGTCTAAAAAACCGATCAAAGGAAAAATAGTTTGAAAAATAATTAAGCTCAATAGTAAGAAAGCAATAATTAAAACATGACATTTCTTTTCCAATTGTTTTTTCGTAAGTTCACCCCCTGTATTAACCGACCCTAAACCACAAATGAATACAAAAAGCAAGACCATCTCCCTTTGGGAATCCCTTATTCCTATTTTTCTGCTAATTATTCTGCTAAGTGTAAATGCAATTGTTTTTGGAGATGGAGCCATTGAAGGAGCCAATCAGTTTTCACTTTTAATTGCTGCGGCTATAGGTGGATTAATTGCTCTCCGACATGGAAAAAACTGGGATGATCTTCAGAAAGGGATTGTGGAAAGCATTGGTACTGCAATGCCATCGATGTTGATATTGCTGTTAATTGGGTCTTTAGCGGGAACATGGATGATAAGCGGTGTGGTGCCTGCAATGATTTACTACGGTTTGGAATTCTTAAATCCGAAGTTGTTTTTAATGCTCTCGGTAGTGATTTGTGCCATCGTTTCTGTCGTAACCGGAAGTTCATGGTCCACCATTGCAACCATTGGAGTTGCACTTTTGGGAGTTGGTAATGCAATGGAATACAATAACGCCATTGTAGCCGGAGCAATTATATCGGGAGCGTACTTTGGTGATAAAATTTCGCCTTTATCGGATACAACCAATCTGGCTTCGGCAATGGCTGAAGTTGATTTGTTTGTGCACATCCGTTACATGATGTATACAACGGTACCTTCCATCATTATTACTCTTTTGATTTTTCTGGCCATTGGTTTTAATAAAGAAGGAGAAATTAATCCGGAAAGCATTCGTGAAGTTCAAACAGCTATAAAAGCAACCTTTACAATTACTCCCTGGCTGTTTTTGGTTCCTATATTGCTTTTTGTGATTATCAGCAAAAAAGTGCCCGCCCTGCCTGCAATTTTTGCCGGCACATTAATAGGAGGCGTATTTGCCATTATTTTTCAGCCGCAAATTATTCAGCAAATTTCGGGAAGCAGTTCTTATATACAAGCTTGTTATCATACGGTAATGCAATCCATCTTTACGGATATTAGTATTCCTGTTCAAAATAAAAATATTCAGGACTTATTATCGACTGGTGGAATGGCGGGTATGCTCAATACCATTTGGCTGATTTTAACAGCAATGGTATTTAGCGGTGTTCTGGAAACAACAGGCATATTGCACAAAATCACCGAAACCATGCTGAAAGCGGTTAGTTCCACCGGATCGTTGGTAACAACTACAGTGGCCAGTTGTGGATTTTTGAACCTTACTGCTTCGGATCAATATATTTCTATTGTAGTTACAGGAAGAATGTTTTCGGAATCGTACAAAGATCAGCATTTAAAACCTGAAGTTTTGAGCCGAACCCTTGAAGATGCAGGAACAGTTACCTCTGTGTTAGTTCCATGGAATACCTGCGGAGCTGCGCAGGCTGGTGCATTAGGTGTAGCTACTGTTGCTTTTGCCCCTTTTTGTTTTTTCAACATCATTAGTCCTGTAATGACCATAGCTGTTGCTTACCTAAATATTAAGATTAGAAAAACAACTGATCCTGCTGTAAAATCAGCATAAGTGCAGATTTATTAACCTCTTTAAAAACTTGTGAAATTCTTAACCTAAAAAGTTTCTTTTCTTTTTTAAAAGTATGACAATACTCATTACTGATGCTTTGTGTTTTCTTTAAATTTGCAAAGAAAGAAAATAATAAATAACCCTTAAAACCACATCATTATGCCCAAAGGTATATACAACGTTCCTGCCGTAACTAACGAGCCAATTTTATCTTACGCTCCCGGATCTCCTGAAAGAGCTGAATTACAAGCTGCAATTAAAAAAATGCGTTCCGAAGTGATCGATGTGCCAATGTATATTGGTGGCGAAGAAGTGCGTACAGGCAATTTATTTGCAATGACTCCTCCTCACGATCATCAGCATGTGTTGGGGCATTATCACCAAGGTGAGAAAAAACATATCCAGATGGCTATTGATGCTGCTTTAGCTGCAAAACCAGCTTGGGAAGCTATGGCCTGGGAGCATCGCGCTTCTATTTTCCTGAAAGCGGCTGAGTTAATTTCGGGTCCTTACCGTCAGAAATTAAACGCTGCTACCATGTTGGGACAATCGAAAAATGCATTCCAGGCTGAGATTGATTCTGCTTGTGAAATTGCTGATTTCCTTCGTTTCAATGTTCAGTATATGACTGATATTTACAAACAACAACCTATATCTTCAAAAGGAATTTGGAATCGCGTTGAGCAACGTCCGCTTGAAGGATTTGTATTTGCTTTGACTCCTTTCAACTTTACAGCTATTGCCGGTAACCTGCCAACAGCTCCTGCTATGATGGGTAACTGTATTGTTTGGAAACCATCTAAAACTGCTGTTTATTCAGCTCAGGTTTTAATGGAAATCTTTATGAAAGCCGGTGTTCCTGCCGGGGTTATCAACTTGGTATATGTATCAGGTCCTGCTGCTTCTGAAGTTCTATTCAGTTCTCCTGATTTTGCAGGTATTCACTTTACAGGATCGACTGGAGTATTCCAGGACATTTGGAAAAATATTGGTGAAAACATCCATAAATTCAAATCGTATCCACGTATCGTAGGTGAAACCGGTGGTAAAGATTATATTTTCATGCACCCGACTGCTCCTGCTAAAGAAGTAGCGACTGCAATTACCCGTGGAGCATTCGAATATCAAGGACAAAAATGTTCTGCTGCATCCCGTGCTTACATTCCTGCCAGCAAGTATGATGCAGTTATGGCATTTGTAAAAGAAGATTTGAAAAAAATTAAAATGGGTGGAACTGAAGACTTCACCAATTTTGTGAATGCTGTAATTGACGAAGCTTCTTTCAACAAATTATCTTCAGCTATCGACGCTGCGAAAGCTTCTCCTGATGCAGAAATTGTTGCAGGTGGTACTTACGACAAGTCGGTAGGTTATTTTATTGCTCCAACTATTATCAGAGCTTTAAAACACGATTATATAACTATGGAAGAAGAGCTGTTTGGCCCTATCCTTACCATTTTTGTATACGAAGATGACAAGGTAGATGAGACTTTGGATATTTTGGATAAAGGTTCAATGTATGCCCTTACCGGTGCTATCTTTGCTGATTGTCGTTACGCTATTGAAAAATTGGTGAAACGTTTGACTCACACAGCAGGTAACTTCTATATTAACGATAAACCAACAGGTGCTGTTGTGGGACAACAGCCATTTGGCGGTGGAAGAGGATCCGGAACCAACGATAAAGCGGGTTCTATGATCAACCTATTGCGCTGGGTTTCTCCACGTACAATTAAAGAAACTTTTGTTTCAGCTACAGATTATATGTATCCTAACTTTTTAGAGGATTAATCTTATAAAGATGAGATATCAGATGTGAGATTTGAGAATAAGAAAATCAATCTTTTGATATCAAAATATAACAAAATAGAATAAAACGACCGGGGTTCTCTTCGGTCGTTTTCCTTTTACTTAGCTTTCAACAAATCAAACTTCTTACTCTTTTACATTTCACCCCTCCTACTTTCAAACTTTCACTTATTCTTTGTAATTTAGCAAGCAAATAGAAACAAAATGAATCAGAAAAAAGCACAAATTATAATTCTCAGAATTGTACGTAACAAATACGTAATCACTTTTCTGATATTTTATTTTTGGCTTTTCTTTTTCGACCAACACTCTGTTTGGGAACGAAAAGGAAATGAAGATACTATTGAATCTCTTGAAAAAGAAAAGGCTTACTTTATTGAGAAAATTGAAACTGACAAGAATCGGATTCACGAACTGAAAACCAATCGGAAAAATCTTGAAAAATTTGCCCGCGAACAATATTTAATGAAGAAAAAAGGCGAAGATATATTTATAATGATAGAAGAATAAAGACGTTGCCTGCAACGTCTTTTCTATTATTCATGGTTTTTTTCGTATTCTCTGTAAATCTCCAGCAACTCTTTAGCAGAATAAATCCCTTTGGTTTCGATACCAAGATCAATTAGTAACTGTTTGGCACAAACAACAATGCTCTCCTCATCAATAAATTGTTCGTGAACATTATTCAGGTATTTTAGTACTTTAAAAGCATTAAAAGCCCCAAAGAATTTCTTTCGAAATGATTCAACACTGGAACAGTTTCGGTTAATTTCATCCAAACTTTCAAAGAAATTATCCTCTTTTAAATAGGAACGTACGGAACCGGGAAGATCAACAATCAATTTATTTAAATAGGTATCGTAATCAACACCAAAAAAATCATCAGCACGATCGAAGAACTTTTTCACATCCTTAAAAGCAGAGTAGTTGTAGGTTTTGTAATCGATAATTCCCTCTTCCATAAAGGTGGAAATTGCTTTACCTGTTCCAAATGGAACCCGATCTGACTCTCTTGGTGAAGGAATTACTCTGGTGGTTTTAATCTCATAGAACTTACCCAAAGCAATAATTTTCTGTAAAAAATAAAAATCTTCACCTGCTTGCCGGCGATTCATTCCGCCTTGCATGATATAAGCTTTCGCTGTAACAGCAAAACTGGAACCTACCGTATGAAAGGCGTGCGGATGACCGGCATACCGCATGGCCAACATGTAATACCGCAGGTAAAGTTCGTACTGAGCAATGGCATCGTAAATTGGCTGATCGAATTCTGTTCCCTCCAAAGGATGCTCGTAAAATATATTAGCTCCATTCGCCTTTGGATGCCTTTTGAACATCTTCTCAATCTCAACAAAATAGTTGGCATCACATCCCGAATCGGCATCAAAACCAGTAATAATTCCATTTGGTTTGTCAATTTTATTGAAACGGCTTACCGCCTCATCCATGGCAATTTTTCGTGCCAAACCAACTCCTGCAAATTTCTTAGGCAAATTTGGCTGATGAATTAAATAGAATTTCAACTTCTCATCCTGATGATCAGCCATCCAGTTCGCTGCATCAGCAATGGTTTTCTCATTTTGTGCAAGTATTTCCTTACCGGCCAACTCTCCTGAATTCACCATTACGATTACCTCCGCATTGCAATCCGGACGTTCGCAATTCCACAAAGCTTCTAAACCTGAAATCAAATCAGGCTCATTAAAGCACGGAATAGTAACAATGATATTTAGTTGTTCCGAAGCTATATCTTTAATATAATCAGGATACAGACGTTGTTTTTTCAGATATTTATCAGCAAAAGCCATTATTTTTTTGTTTTGATGTGAGAAAAGAGATTTGAGAAATGAGAGATTGCTAAACATTTTTATCCTTACTTAAGAGGAAAAGTAGATTCGAGCTTATTAATTGCGCCTGTAATCTAACTTCTCACATCTGATATCTCAAATCTGTTGCAAACGCAAAGATATAAAAAAGGGCAGATAGCTTGTGTAGCTGGTCTGCCCTTAAAATATTTTGTTGTTGAAATTTACTTAGCTGCAGGTGTGTATCTGCTGTTTAAACCAGTAATTATTTCCGCTGTAATATCTAATCCATCCTGAGAAAGAAGAACATTTCCTCCTTTTGTTGTACTTAAAATTAAGCTGTAATTATGAGCAGCATTGTATTCTTTCAAATAGTTGGTAACACTATCGAATAATCTTTTGCTGTTTGCCTGTTGTTCACCCATCAATTGGTTTGAAAGCTCACGATCCAATTGTTGTAAATTCTGTTGTTTTCCAATCAATACACGCTGAGCTTCTTCAGCTCTCTCGCGACTTAAGAATCCTCCGTTTTGAACTTTACGCTGAAATTCACCTGCTTCTTTCTCTAACTTCTGAGCCTTGAAGTTGAAATCAGTTCTTGAATCTTCCTGCTTTTTAAGAAATTTTTCATTCAAATCACGGGAAAAATTATAATTAGTTAACAATGAATCGGTGTTAATATAAACAACTGCACCTTCACCTGCCACCGACTTCACCTTTTTAGAATCTGCTGACGAATTAGAAAAATGAAGTACATAAAGAATACCAACTGCTACAATTAGTACCGCATTTAAAACAATAGATAAATTTTTCATAGGTATTTTAAGATTTAATTATTCAAGACTATTTCCCGGTCAATTGAAACACAACAGCCATTGCCGGTAATATTTATTTTTTTGATTTTGCCTAACAAATATAAGCTTAAAATGGAGACTAAAAAATACTGTAACATCAAAATTCACATTAGGGAATCCTTGACAGACTTAAAATCCGGAAATAATAATTGCTGATAAACATCATTCTTTTATTTTGGAATACTATTTACATTGACCCCATAAATAAACCCGAATAAACAATTTAAAAACCTATCCCAATGTTTAATAAATTAATAGCAGCTACCCTGCCATATATGCCTAAAAAGCTGGTTTGGATCTTTTCTAAAAGATACATTGCCGGCGAAACCATCGAAGAAGCCATTAATGCTTCAAAAGAACTGAATAAAGAAGGTATTAAAGTTACTGTAGACCTTTTGGGTGAATTTATAGAAGATTTAAGTCAGGCAACTGAAAACACAGAGGCTTACATTAATATTATTGAGGCTTTTCAGGAAAATAAAATTGATGGCAACTATTCGGTGAAGCCTACCTTTTTTGGTTTGCTGATTGATGAAGAGGTTTGCTATCAAAACATCCGAACTGTTGTGGCAAAAGCTGCAGAATATGGCAACTTTGTTCGTGTAGATATGGAAGATTCTCTTTGTGTGGACAGAGAAATTAAACTTTTCAGAAGATTAAAAGCAGAATTCCCGAACAATGTTGGTTTAGTAGTTCAAGCTTATCTAAAAAGAACTTTAGATGATTTAAGTAATATGATGGACATGCAAAACGGCAGTTCGAAATTGAATTATCGTCTTTGCAAAGGAATTTATGTGGAGCCGGCAGAAATAGCCTACAAAAAGTATGAAAAGGTAAATGAAAACTTTATTAAGGGATTGGAATTCATGTTCCAAAACGATGTTTATCCTGGAATTGCTACTCACGATAAAAATGTAGTTGAACCGGCTTTTGAATTAATAAAAAAATACAATGTTCCTAAGGACAAATATGAATTCCAAATGCTTTATGGGGTTACTCCTGAACTTAGAAAAATGATTACAGACAAAGGTCACACCATGAGGGTTTACGTTCCATTCGGAAAAGATTGGTTTGGATATTCTACCAGAAGATTGAAGGAAAATCCTAAAATGGCTATGCTAATTATAAAAGCTTTATTTAACAGAGGGTAGTAACACTCTGAGTTTTGGCAATGAAAAAGCGGTGAAATATCACCGCTTTTTTTATTCCTTTTTCTTTACACCATACTTATACATTTGCTTTAAGGTCGTTATCTCCTTATCTGTAATCAAGTTATCTGGAATCTTCAATTCTCTTTTTCTCTTCATCCGCTGCACCTCAGGCAAAGTTCTTGCGACACTAACACCAACCATCATATCCGGAGGCACCATCACATGGTGCTCATTCATAATAACATGATGTTTTACCAACATGTCTGTATTCGCCTTTGCATCCATCTTTTCGGGCGCCTTGGTAAGAGCTTCGTAAGTGGCCGAATTGATATTGTTTTTAGCCCGAACATATTCCGGAGTATTTACCTTTGCATTGATGAATGCTTCTCTAAAATCACCAAATCGCGGCAAAATAAGAACTTCCTGCAAAGCTATTGTATCCTTTGCCATAAACACGCCAAACAAGTAAGCATTCTGTTTTAAGCTGTCGCTCACAATAATCTTTACATCATGATACCCTACATAGGTATATTGAATGGTATCGCCGGAGTTCACCCAAAACGAAAACCTTCCAAAAGAATTGGTAGTTCCCGCTCTTTTATCATTTACCCGAAAATGAGAATAAGGCAGAGGGGCTAATTCTTCCTGATCCATTACAGCACCGGTAAAAAAGATTGAATCAGTTCTTATTTTCTGAGCACTTACATCTTCTATTATAAGCAGAAGCAGAAACAGAAGCACAACAAGCCAACTAACTAAGTTTTTTTTCATATCTCAAAATTTTTCTCTCTATAAGTCTCCTATTATCAGATCCTCTAATTTTCGTTTTGGAACATGATGAACCTGATTTTCGTCCCGCCAATATTTTATATCTTCATTCTTCATCTCATCAATCACAATCACCTCCTTAGGCTTCCCTAAAGCTACTACTTGTATAATTTTGTAATTCGAAGGAATTTGCAACACTTCCCGTAATTCCTTTTCTTTAAAAGCACGAATAATACAACCGCCAAACCCCATCTCTACAGCTCCAAGCAGTAAGTTCTGAACAGCAATTCCATCATCGCTAAAATAATTCTTTCCTAACTCTTCATCGTTCAGCATGATTACATAAGCTGCTGGCCTCTCTCCTTCAACAGGTCCAGCCCAATCTGACAGGTAACCAGCCCATGCTAAAGTCTCAAATACTTCTTTTCGTTTCTTCTCACTTAAAACGATTTGATATTTAAGCGTTTGTCCATTCCGACCGGATGCACCCATCCTTGCCAGATCAATCCAATGCCGAATATTTTCTAAAGATATTTTCTCTTCCTCATAAAATCTTCGGTAGCTTCTGTTACGTAAAATAAGTTCTTTTAACATTTGATAATTGTAACTATGATTCAATTAAGTTTTATTACTCAATTAATAACTTCCATTCTCCTTAAATTAAGGGATTTTTCCTTATCAATCAAGGAAAACAAAAATCATTTTAGGATTTAAACAATTCATTAAAACTACATAATTTTTGGAACAAAATTAATTTTGAAGGCAACCACCTACCAATAAAAAGAAAGAAAATTTCTCTTGAAGATACTTGTTGGAAGCATTGCCGACATAGACATTCAACAAAAAGGTCAAATTACTGCAATATAAAAGCGGTGACAACTACTCAGTATATCACCGCTTTATTTATTATTCACTTTTTTTTACAATTCATCATATCGTTTTTCAATCACTTTCCAATTTACCAAATTCCAAAAGTTCTCAATGTATTTCGGACGTGCATTTTGTGTGTCCAAATAATAAGCATGTTCCCAAACATCCATTGTTAATATCGGGGTCATTCCATCGGTAATAGGGTTGCCTGCATTGTTTTTCTTCATAATTCTAAGCTTATTATGAGAATCGGCAACCAACCAAACCCAACCCGATCCAAACAAAGTTGCTCCGGCATTCGAAAATTCTTCTTTAAATGCAGCAAACGATCCAAATGTCTCTGCAATCGCACTAGCAAGTGCACCTTTAGGTTCTCCTCCTCCTTTTGGACTTAAGGCCATAAAGTAAAAGGTGTGGTTGTAAACCTGAGCTCCATTATTGAAAATTCCACCTTCGGAATGCCGGACAATTTCTTCCAAACCAGCTTTTTCAAAAGCAGTTCCTTTAATTAAATTGTTCAAATTGGTAACATAGGCCTGATGATGCTTTCCGTAATGAAACTCTAATGTTTTTTGACTAATTGAAGGTTCAAGCTCATTTAAAGCATAAGGCAATTCGGGTAGTTCGTGTATCATAATTTCGTTTTTTTGATTTACTATACAATTTCACAATAATTCTTCACAAAACCAATAATTAACAATACTAAACTAAAAGACCGGCTTTCCAAAGAAAGCCGGTCCCAAAATCAAAAAAACAATAAACAAAACTAATCCTGAAAGCGTTTAGCCACTTCCTCCCAATTAACTACATTCCAGAACTCCGAAATGTAATCAGGTCGTTTATTCTGAAACTTCAGATAATATGCGTGTTCCCAAACATCCAATCCTAAAATTGGAGTTCCTTTTACTTCTGCTACATCCATTAACGGATTATCCTGATTTGGTGTTGAACTCACAACAAGTTTGCCATTTGGCTGCTTCACCAACCAAGCCCAACCTGAACCAAAACGAGTAGCCGCAGCTTTGGAAAATTCTTCTTTAAACGAATCAAACGATCCAAAATCTTTTTCAATTGCAGCTAATAATGAACCTGAAGGTTTTCCTCCTCCCTTAGGAGACATTACCTGCCAAAATAAATCGTGGTTAAAAAACCCTCCTCCATTATTTCGTACAGCAACTGATTGCTTTGAAATGTTCGCTAATATATTCTCTATACTTTGCTCTTCGATATCTGTTCCTGAAACCGCAGCATTCAAGTTATTTGTATATCCTGCATGATGTTTCGAATGATGGATCTCCATTGTTCTTGCATCAATATGTGGCTCAAGAGCATCGTAAGCATATGGTAACTTTGGTAATTCAAATGCCATATTTTGTATTTATTTTAATTGTAATTACTATCTGTTTTTTTAACACTAAAACAAAGCTAATTTTTATCTGGATTAGATCCAAATAAATTAAAGACTTTTTTGTCTTTTTATTTTCAACACTCACCAAAGCCTGTCAGATAAAAGATTTTTAGTTACTTTCGTGTCTTCAACTATTCTCAAAATTCTTTCGTGAACAAACGGATTCTAAAAATAGCGCTTCCAAATATTGTCAGTAATATTACTATTCCTCTGCTTGGCATTGTTGACCTGGCTCTAATGGGCCATTTGGGAAAAGTCGATTTCATAGGTGCAATAGCCCTTGGTGGAACCATATTTAATTTTCTTTATTGGGGATTTGCTTTTTTACGAATGGGAACTTCAGGAATTACGGCGCAAGCATATGGTGCAAGAAATCTAAACGAAACTATTCTATCCTTATCGAGAGCTCTTCTTGTAGCGTTAATTGGCAGTATTTTCATATTAATTCTCCAAAAACCAATTGCTGATTTAAGTTTTTATGTAATTGACTCGGAAGAATCGGTTGAAACAATCGCAAAATCATACTATTACGTTAGAGTTTGGGCGGCTCCGGCAACTATCGGTTTGTACGCCTTAACAGGATGGTTTATTGGAATGCAGAATTCTAAAATTCCAATGGTGATTGCCATTATCAGTAATATTATCAATATTGCTTTGTCGGCCTTCTTTGTTTACGGAATGAATTTAGATGCTCGAGGAGTTGCATTAGGAACTGTTATTGCCCAATATTGCGGTTTATTTCTGGCTTTGTTTTTTATCTTTCGCTTTTACCGTCGGCTGTTTCGTTACTGGAGCATTCAAGGAATGATGAAAATTAAAGAATTGAAGAACTTCATTGCCATTAATAAAGACATTTTCATTCGAACACTCTGCATTATATTCGTTTTCACATTTTTTACAACTGAATCAGCAAGCACCAACAAGAATATATTGGCAGTAAATTCACTGCTGCTTCAATTTTTATTCATCTTTTCCTACTTTATGGATGGCTTTGCCTTTGCCGCTGAGGCATTAGTGGGAAAATTTATTGGAGCTAAAAATCAGACCGGATTGAGAAGTGTAATTCGTCTCCTTTTTATTTGGGGAATTGGAATCAGCCTGGCCTTCACATTTTTTTATGCTGCAAGCAGCAATTGGATATTATCTGCATTAACAAATAATAAATCGACAATATTAGAAGCACAAGCCTACATAAAATGGATTGTATTATTACCAATATTAAGCTTCGGCTCTTTTCTGCTCGATGGAATTTTTATTGGTGCCACAGCCTCTAAGTACATGAGAAAAACAATGATGGCCTCAACTCTACTTGTATTTATACCTTGTTACTATTTTCTGAGTGAAAGTTTCCAAAATCATGGATTATGGATTGCCATGCTTGGATTTATGCTGGCCCGGGGAATATTTCAAACTATTTATTACAAAAAGGCAATACTTCTGAAATTTAATTAATTCACAATCAACATCTCACCTAAAGTTATTTGCAATGCTTCCGTTAATTTAGAGACTTCCTCTTCCTCTATTTTATATTTTTTACTTGCATTTTCGAGCCGGTCAACCACGTAGAAAAGCTGAATTAATTTCACTTTCTCTTCCAGACAAACATACAAAACACTGGCGCCGTCCCGACTAATTACATCGGGCTGATTTTTTTGATACATACTGGATATTGAAAACAGGTTATTAGGGATTGAATTACAACTAATACCACTTACTTTCCGATATTCAATATGAAATTCAGGCAACAGCAGATTGTTTTCAAGAATTTCATTTGTAAACGGATATTCATTCTTATTCCGTATCCCCAAATCAAATACCGAAGAAAATGCATCTTCAGTTTCAAAACCCAGATCGCCAAAGTAATCATCAATTAAATTGATTACAATGCCTGATTCAAGTTGATCTTTTAATGAAAAGCACCTTCCCAAATGAATTACAACATCATATTTCTTTAAATTTAAAGCTTTACACAAATAATAGGAGGTAACACTCCCTCCCGTACCCGAAATAAGTATATCCAGGTCTTTATCCTGATACTTAAAACGAGCATAGTTTTTCCCTAAATTTTCAACCAAAACCAGTTGACTAATAAAATTTTGCATGGCTGAAAATGCGCCGGCAATTATCAAAATCTCCATTGATGCAAGAACTTAGCCTAAACAAAAGCTTCGAAAAGTTTGTTATATAGGTGAAATTTATACTTATTTTGCAAGTCAAAATTGCGACTTAAATTAAAACACTAAATACAGATGGAATTTTCAACCAACGGAGACAATAATAAAGGTTTTACAAAAATAGAAAAATACAATCAGGATACTACTGAACAGTTAATGTTTCACTATAAAAAAGTACTTGAATTATTAGGTGAAGATGCCGAACGCGAAGGTCTTTTAAAAACCCCCTTACGGGTTGCCAAAGCAATGCAGTTTTTAACGCAGGGATATCACAACAATCCTGAAGATATATTAAGATCTGCCATGTTTCAGGAAGACTATCGTCAAATGGTAATTGTTAAGGACATTGAAGTTTATTCAATGTGCGAGCATCATATGCTGCCGTTTGTGGGCAGAGCACATGTTGCTTACATTCCCAATGGTACCATTACCGGACTAAGTAAACTTGCCCGGGTTGTGGATGCTTTTGCCCGTCGCCTTCAGGTTCAGGAACGTTTAACCACTCAAATTAAAGACTGCATACAAAATACTCTGAATCCACTAGGTGTGGCTGTGGTTATTGAAGCTCAGCACATGTGCATGTCGATGCGTGGAATTCAAAAACAAAATGCAATTACAACGACCTCTGATTTTACCGGTGCTTTTGAAAAAGTAGCTACAAGAGAAGAGTTTATTCGTTTAATTGCAAACAAATCAAACTACTAATTAGTTAATTATAGGAGTCAAAGAATTACCAATTTACATTGTACTTATGAAAATTGCACATTGTAAATTGAATAGATATCTTTGTGCCCGGAATATTTTTTAAATCTTATCCTAATAATCAATTCATTGCTATTAAAAAAATACGAATGAATTGAAATTTATTAATTGAAGAAGAATATGAAACGTCCATGCCAGGTAATTATGGCACACAGGGGGATGATTATTCCAGCATGGAAAGTTCTCCCGAAACAAGTTCGGGACAGGCTATATGGCAAAAACTTAAAATTATAAACACATGAAAGCATATGTATTTCCAGGGCAAGGAGCCCAATTTGTTGGTATGGGAAAAGACCTGTACGAAAATTCAGACCTTGCTAAAGAGCTTTTTGAAAAAGCCAACGATATTTTAGGTTTTAGAATTACTGACCTAATGTTTGAAGGTACTGATGAAGATTTAAGACAAACAAATGTTACGCAACCAGCAATTTTCCTGCACTCAGTAATCTTAGCCAAAACTCTTGGCGATGATTTTAAACCAGAAATGGTAGCGGGTCACTCTTTAGGAGAATTTTCAGCTTTGGTTGCCAACGGATCATTGTCTTTCGAAGATGGTCTTAAATTGGTTTCTCAACGTGCTTCAGCAATGCAAAAAGCTTGCGAAATCGAGCCTTCTACTATGGCTGCAATCATTGGATTAGATGATGAAACTGTAGTGAAAATATGCGAGGAAATTAACGAAATTGTAGTTCCAGCTAATTTCAACTGTCCGGGTCAATTGGTTATTTCGGGCAGCATGAAAGGGATCGAAATTGCATGTGAAAAATTATTGGAAGCTGGTGCTAAAAGAGCTCTTCCTTTAAAAGTTGGCGGTGCATTTCACTCTCCATTAATGGAGCCTGCACGTGTTGAGTTGGAAGAAGCTATTGAGAACACAACTTTCTCAACTCCAATTTGTCCTGTATATCAAAACGTGAATGCCATGCCAATATCCAATCCTGATGAGATCAAGAAAAATTTGGTTTCGCAGTTAACTGCTCCGGTACGTTTTACACAAACCATGGTTAATATGATTGCTGATGGTGCAACATTGTTCACTGAGGTTGGTCCTGGAAAAGTAATTCAGGGATTGGTGAAAAAAGTTGACAGAAAAATGGAAACTGCGGGAGTAGATTCATTTCAAGGATAAAAAATTACAACTGATAAAAAAAGCCGTTTCAAAACTTATTGAAACGGCTTTTTGCTATTTATAACTTATAACACTGGTTTGTTTTTTACCATCCATTAAAATATCCAGCGGTTCTTTAAACCGAACATGTTTAAAATAATGAATCTGCTCTTCGAGTTTTTGCTTGTCAAGAATTTCAGTATTCACAAAACTTTGTTCAGTGTTGCTCCTTACCGAGAAATACCCTACATTCATTGAAGTTACATTGTGAAAGAAATGAGACCCCAAGGAAGCATCTAAAGGAAAATCTTCCAAACCTTGCTCTACAATTACCTTTGCATTGGATATTTGAGACCAAAGTACAGGGATACCGGTAAACTTATCTCTTGTTCCCCAACGGCCTGGACCAATCAACACATATTGACGATCCTGCTCTCTCATTTTCTGATTCAATTTCTCAATTTCAAGAGCCATTTCTTCAGTTTTGGTCCGATCAAATTTCTCAATATCCATGTAAATTACATCACGAACATGGTCTATTTTTCCGTTACCCATACCTTTACTTGCCAATAAAACAAGCTTATCCTTATCAACCTTAGTCATATCTATATCAATGCTCATCTCCTGACGAATCAGAGGTTTAATCTGAAGGAGCTGGAAAGTAGGCAAATCATTTTTTCCTTTTGAAAGATCAACGGCAAACTCAATTTCAACAGGAGCACCCATTGCTTGTTTAAAAATATTCAGAAGTACACTCAAAGCATGAGCAACAGGGACTTGATTGTATTTCAGAATATTTGCAAAGTTTACCACCCTAGGCCCCCGCAAATTCAAATCCGGTTCCAATCTGTCATTCTGGTAATCGTAAACTGAAGCACAATGCAGTAGATTCCCATCCTTTTCGGCATCTGCAAGTTCATATTTAATCGTAACAGCATCCTCTCCATCCTTTAAAAGATTAACATCTTTCTTTTCCATATTGATCGCATAAAAATACTTCTGCGAATCTTTCATCTGATCTTCAATTGATGCCAATTGCAATTTTGGGTGTTCCGGGCAAAAACGATGTGTTTTTTCCCCTCCCACAACATATTTACCCAGTCCAACAGCTATCACTGCAAAACCATCCTCAGGTTTCATGTAAGAAAAAGGATAGTAGTTGTATGATTGGGCTACACCACTGATATTTGGATAATACCTGCCGTTGGTTTCCTGTCCTACCACTTCCTGAATAATTACAGCCATTTTCTCCTCTTCAATTTTATAATCAACCGCACTAAAATACGATTGAGCTTCGGGTGAAAAAATAGAAGCATAAATAAGCTTGATTGCCGTTACCAATTGACGAAACCGCTCCCCAATATCCGGATGATTATTTGGAAGCAAATAAGTCGCATAAACCCCTGCAAATGGCTGCATTAAAGAATCCTCAAACAAACCGGATGAACGCACAGCCAACGGACATGTCATTTCCTCAAGATAATCCAGAAGCCTTTCCCGTAATTTATCAGACAACTCACCTTTCGCAAATAAATCACGTACCTTTTTATAGTTCTTATCCAGATAAATCTTATTGTAAAGATTATTCTTCTCAATAAAATTATCGTATTCATCAACACCAATAACAGCTGTTTTAGGAATCGAAATATTAATGTCCTTAATCAGCTTTGCGAAGTAAATATTCTCTATAAAGTTACTCAGGAAAGCCAGGCCACGGCCTTTCCCTCCTAAAGATCCACGTCCCAAACGAACCACATAATGATTCGAATTAACAATATTAGGCCTGAATTTAATAATCCTGCCCCGCAACTGTTTTATACGTGAGGCTTCAAATACATCCAAACAAAATTTACGTAAATCCTTTACTGATTTAAAATCCTCTATCTGATATCTTCTTAACTTTTTAGCAATATTAATTTCACCTCTGGCCATTAACCATGTCGAAATTCCATTTCTTTTCGAATGAAAAAGAAGAGATTCATCCGGAACATATTTCAATTTTTCTTCAAATTCTTCAAGGGACTTCGCTATTGCAACCTTAGTTCCACTTTGGTTTCTGAATACAAAATCACCAAAACCCAGTTTAGTGTAGATGAAGTTATAGATATCCAAAGCCAAAGTATCACTGTTCTTGTTAATAAAATCGGCTTCAACCTGCATGGCACGAATTGCATTATCGGTATCATGCGATTGCATTAAACATGGAATTTTCATGTTTTTTTCCTGCACGTATTTAATCAGATCTACACCTGAATCATCATCCAATTTACCATCCCGCGCAAAACGAACATCAGAAATTACACAAAGCAAGTTTTCCAAATAATTATCGATAACTTCAACTGCATCTTCATAAGTGCTCACCAAAATGACTTTAGGTCTGGCCCGCATTTTCAAAATCTTATGCATTTCGTCAATATCCCCTTCATCCGAAATCACTTTTTGGGTTTGAGTCATTACTGATGTATACAGCAACGGAAGATATCTGGAATAATACTTTACTGAATCTTCAACTAACAAAATGACTCTTACATCTCCACTTTTTGTATCGGGTTCCAGATTCATTCTATCCTCAATATACTTGGTCATGGCCATAAAAATTTTGGTGGAACCATTCCAAACAAAAACCCGATCAATATTATTCTTAATCTTATCTGCAGCTCTGTCAAAATAAGCCAGGTCGCTATTGTTATTTACCAAAACCAAAACAGGAATCTCGGGCTGAACCCTTTTTATTTCCTGACTTAATTCCAAAGGGGATTGTTTATCCAAACCAGCCATTAAAATGACCACATCGTAATTTCTGTTTTTTAAAGCATCCAAGGCTTCATCATTAGTGGCTACACTCGTAAAACGTGGTGCCGCATATAAATTTAATTGTAGATATTCCCCAACAATTTTATCAGAAAACTGTCCTTCCCTTACAATAGTATAAGCATCGTAATAAGTCGCGATAAGAAGAATTTCTTTCACTTTAAAAGGCATCAATTCCTGAAAAATATCTCTATCACTCTTTTTCCGTTTGTATATCTTGGAAATCGAAACTTCTTCCATGTCAATTGCTATTTATGTTTTTTGTTGTCTTGTATTCAGAAATACAAAATAATATAAATTTCTGGTTTGATATCAACCTTTTACAAACAAGTACTGATTTCATTTAAAATCAATTAATGAAAAGGAAAAATATCTTTTAGTATTCATTATTCCCTAAAAAATGGTGCCGAAAATAATAAAAATAAGGGATAAAAAACAAAGAGGAAACTTATGGTTTCCTCTTTTAGGTATTGATGAATTAAATATTTCAATCTAATTATTTAACTTCCCAGGTATCACCACTATTAAGCAGATCATCCATACACTTAATTGATGATACAGCTTTTACATCTTTAATTTGCTGCACCATTTTTTCTTCATAAGAAAGCGCTGCAACATCTCTTATTACACCAAGTGCAACAGGATACTCAGGAGCTGACATATTTGACAACAGCCAAGCCATATGAGGATCAGGGTTATGGGCATCATGAACTAAAATATCCTGCTCAGTAATCCCAAATTCACCAATTGTAACAACAATTAGTTTACCATTACCTCCTAAAACTAATCCTTTGTTTCTATTCTTTCCGAAAATCATTCGCTCTCCGTGATGCAAAATCAACTGGAAATCATCCTTCGTTTCCTTATCAGTAATCAGGGTATGTGCTCCATCATTATAAATCACACAATTTTGAAGAACTTCAATAATAGATGTTCCTTTGTGTTTTGCTCCAGCCAAAATCAACTCTGTGGTCAGTTTAATATTAGTATCAATAGATCTCGCATAAAACTTCGATTGAGCCCCTAAAGCTAACTCTGCTGGTTGGAATGGTTGTTCAATTGTTCCGAATGGAGAGGTCTTGGTGACCATTCCCTGCTTCGATGTTGGTGAATATTGCCCCTTGGTAAGCCCATAAATCTCATTATTAAAAAGAAGAATTGTCATGTCAATATTACGACGAATAGCATGGATAAAATGGTTACCTCCAATTGCCAAAGCATCCCCATCTCCAGAGACTTGTATTATTTCAAGATCAGGATTCGCTGATTTCACTCCCGAAGCAACCGCTGCTGCTCTTCCGTGAATTGTATGAAAACCATAGGTATCCATATAATACGGAAAACGGGAAGAACATCCAATACCCGAGATAACTGCAAATTTTTCCTTTGGAATGTTCATTGCAGCCATTGCCTTTTGAACCGAATTCAATACACCATGGTCTCCACACCCGGGACACCATCTTACTTCCTGATCACTTTTAAAATCTTTTGGAGTCAGATTAACAGGACTATGTGATTTAAGAATTGTATCTGTCATGATTATTTCTCCTCCAATAATTGGTTAAACCTCTCTTTTAATTCCAACACAGTAAAAGGCAATCCTTGTAATTTATTGTATTGATTGAATTTAACATCCTGAAAACCTGCCCGTAAATACTCAGCAAATTGTCCTTCATTCAACTCACAAACAATTACCTTTTTATGACGTTGTAAAACCTCTTTTGTATTCTTTGGCAGAGGGAAAATATAATGAAAATGTGCCAAAGCAATGCTCTTTCCTTCAGCCTGAAGTTCCCGAACCGCTGTTGTTAAGTGACCATATGTTCCTCCCCAACCTACAACCAAAACTTCAGCGTCATCATTCCCTTTTACAGGAACATCTGGAATAAAATTAGCAACCCTTCTAATTCTTTCCGATCGAATATCTGTCATTACCTGATGATTTTCCGGCACATACGACACGGTACCCGTAATATCCATCTTCTCTAAACCTCCTATTCGATGCTCCAAACCTTTTGTACCTGGAACAGCCCATTTTCTAGCCAGTTTCTCTGTATCTCTTGCATATGGTTGATAGTTATCTCCCTCCTTAGCGAATGGCACCTCTATAGGTGAGAGATCGGCCATTTTAGGAATTCGCCACGGTTCAGCTCCATTAGCAATAAAACCATCCGTAAGCAAGATAACAGGGGTCATATGCTCTAAAGCAATTTTACCGGCACTATAGGCGTATTCAAAACAATTTGAAGGTGTACTTGCCGCAATTACCGGCATAGGACATTCTCCACTGCGTCCGTGAATTGCCTGCATTAAATCTGATTGTTCTGTTTTAGTTGGTAGACCTGTTGATGGCCCCCCACGCTGAACATTCACAATTACCAAAGGGAGTTCTGTCATTACAGCCAAACCTGCCGCTTCTGTTTTAAGAGCCAAACCCGGTCCCGAAGTGGTTGTTACAGCAAAATTTCCCGCAAAACTAGCTCCGATCGATGTACAGATTCCTGCAATCTCATCTTCTGCCTGAAAAGTTTTTACACCAAGATCCTTACGGGCAGCCAGCTCCTGCAGAATTTCTGTTGCCGGTGTAATTGGATACGATCCACAAAACAATTCCAAACCCGCTTTTTCAGCCACTGCAATTAATCCCCAGGCTGTAGCTTTATTTCCTGTAACATTACGGTAGGTACCTTTCTTAATTTTTGCAGGAGCCACACTGAAATTATATGGCAAAGCTTCAATTGTTCTTGCAAAATTATAACCCGCCCGCAATACCATCTTGTTGCCCTCAACAACCAATGGATACTTTTTGAATTTCTTCTCAATAAACTCTTCTGTATGCTCCAACGGACGATCGAACATCCAATAAACCATTCCCAGAGTAAACATGTTTTTACTCCTAAGGATACTTTTCTGATCCAGTTCTGTATCCTTCAAACATTCTTTCGTCAGTGAAGTTACTCTTGCTTTAATCAGATTGTAATCGGAAAGATTCTCATCGTCTAATGGATTAGAATCATAGCCAGCTTTTTCAAGGTTCTTATCCGTAAAACTATCTTCATTTACAATGATCGTTCCACTAGGTTTAACCCATTTCAAATTTGCTTTTAATGCTGCCGGATTCATTGCTACCAGTACATCTGCAAAATCGCCGGGAGTATTTACCTCCATCTGCCCGAAATGCAGTTGAAAACCTGATACTCCACCTACCGTTCCTTGTGGAGCCCTAATCTCAGCTGGATAATCAGGAAAAGTAGCAACATCATTCCCAAACAATGCGGAAGTATCCGAAAATTGCGTCCCTGTTAGCTGCATCCCATCTCCGGAATCGCCGGAGAATCTTATAACAACTTCTTCCTTTTCAATGACTTTTGTCTTTTGACTCATGACTATTTTGAATTAAGCTTGAAATTAATTCCTTTGTTTAGTTCGTTGTTTTTATTTCTATACAACACTGTGCTAAAATCATGTTACATAGCATGGTAAAGGTAGCGTTTCCCAGTTTTTAGACAAGTAAAGACAAATAAAATTATTGATTTTTTGCAAACGTTTGTATTCTAAAAAGTTACATCTCACTCGCAGTTAAAAACAGGCTTGATTAATAGTTGATTAAGTCTTAATAAGGGGAAGGAAAGGAGAGGGAATGGTGATTTTTGAAGAGAACTGTTGAGAGTTGATTATCGTTGCATAAAAGACAAAGAACGTATCCGTCTCTACAATAGCGCATATGGATTTTCGATAAGATTTTAGATTTTTACATTCTTAAAATTCACATAAAAAGAATGTACTATGATTTTTAATTTCACGGCAACGACACGTTTTTATTTTTTTCGCGAACCAGTTGATATGCGTAAGGGAATCCATTCGCTTTATCATCTGGTAAAGACTTTAGGTAAAAAGGATGCACTAAATGGCAATGCTTATGTTTTTGTTGGTAGCACGCGTAAATCAATTAAGGTTTTACGATGGCAAAAAGAAGGATTTGTTCTTTACAACAAGAAGCTTGAATTGGGCTGCTATACTCTGCCACAACAAGTTGGCGATGCACCTTTCTTTGAGGTAGAAAGTACTATTCTTGATCAAATCGTCAACTCAATAAAACACAAAAGCAATTCGAACGAACTTCGCTTAAAAGTCATGATAACGACTTGATACAGAGCGTAAAAGATACAAAAATAGTGTGTGTTTTGCATGGTGAAACCCTACTATTTTTGTACCTTTATATCATGACAAACAGAGAGTTAAGCGCTTTTTATCAGGAACAGATTTCAGAATTAACAGCTGTACTGGCATCTTTGACTAAAACCATAGAAGAACAAGCTAAAGAGTTAGCTGCTTTAAAGGCAGTACTTTTAGAGAAGGATAAAGATGCCCAGAAGTTGAAGCGATTTGCGAATATCAACCTTCCTAAAAAGACCGAAAAACGTAAATATACAGCTCCTGTTGCAGACGATAAAAAACCAGCTCCTTCCCCAAAAGAAAGAGGTAATAATGGTGCTAAACGAAAGGTTTACGATAATATTGAAGAGCTTGTAGAAGATGTACTGCCTTGCGATGCCGGCTTTGATGAAAAAGTTGCTGTTTACTTGTTTCACCGTGACGTGATAAGGTATACATATATACCACCCCGACTGATCAAACATATTTATCGCTGCAGGAAATATCGGATGGGTGATAACTTTTTTGAAGGAAAAGCTCCAGTGGCGCCATTTCAGAACTCCAACTTCGATAGCTCGATACTGGCACACCTAATTCAACAAAGATATGTGTACGGCATGCCCGTAGAACGCATTATGAAATACTTGAACGAGATGGGCATTGATATCCCCAAAGCAACTGTTCATGGCTTAATCGAAAAATCAGCGGACCTGCTCGATAGATTGATGCCACACCTTAAGGATGCTATTCTTGCAGATCCTTATATCCATTTCGATGAAACCTATCATACCGTATTAGACGGCGATAAAGGAAGTCGCAAAGGTTACTTTTGGAGTGCTTTGTCCCATCAAAATAATTTGATTCAGTTCATTTATGAAAATGGATCAAGAGCCAAAAAGGTATTTACAAACTACCTGTCCGAAGATTATAAAGGAGCCGTTCAGACTGATGGTTACAGCTCGTACAAAGTACTTGAAGGGTGGAATTATCCAAAAGCAATGCGATTAGGTTGTATTCAACATTGCAAACGAAAATTTATAGAGATTCAAGAACAACCAAAAGCACAAAATATTATTGACCTGTACAACCAGTTTTACATGATCAGAAAAAAGAAACCAAAAGAAAAATGGAAAGAAGAATCCTTGAAAGTTTACACCGATTTAGAAAAAAAACTCAGGACTATTGATCGAGACCCTGAAATACTACCCAACCATATTTTAAATAAAGCCACTGCATACTGTCTCAACGAACTGGAATCGATTTACAATATTATAATATCTACAGATTACGATTTGGATAATAATAGGATTGAACGACCGATGCGTTACATTAGCATTAGTCGTCGCAATTCGCTTTTCTGTGGCTCTAATGCTGGAGCTGCCAGAACTGCGAAACTATATTCTCTGGCTATTTCATGCAGACTGAACAATGTGAATACCTTTTCTTATTTCAAAGATGTGATACAGCACCTGGCAGAACACCAAACCATGACCAACGAACAAATGAGAAACTTGCTTCCTGATAAGTGGGCTGAGTAATATCTGATATTTTAATACCATTTTACAGACTAATTTACTCACAAAAGCAATTTGTATAAATTGGATAACCAGTAATGGATTTGATTAAATCGGGATTCAACTCATTTACCATCATTGTAATCTTTTCTTGTAGATCTGATATTTCTGAAAAAAACTTCATGGATACCTTATCTTTCATCCATTGCCATACTTTTTCTGCAGGATTTTAGTTCAGGAGCATAGGCTGGAATTCTTATTAGCCTTATATTTTCAGGGACTTCTATGCTTTGACAGGCATGAAACCCTGCATTGTCAATTATCAATAGTTTTAGTTCTCTTGGATTTTGATCGCTAAGAACTTTTAGGTATGCTTCAAAAATATCATTCCCAACATTGGATGTTTCCCAATAGAATGCATCTCCTGTCAAAGGTGAAAAAGATCCCCAAAGCCATAACCACTTGTAACTATGCTGATATTTACCCACCGGCTCTACACCTTTGGAAACTAATACGCGTTTCTGTTTGGTCATTAATCCAAATCGACTTTCATCTTGAAAATAAATATTCAGGGAGTCGTATTTATCTTTATCCAGTCCAATTCTAAATGAATTTATCAGATCAGGAAGTTTTTTTGAAGACCTCAACGGTCTGCTTATCTTTTTTGTGGTGAGATTTACGGGCGATCTTTAATTTACTATTGAGTTTGCTCCTGCAGTAGTGATACAAAGCATGATAGGGAATCTTTTCCTGACAGTTCTGTTCCGCCCACTGAAGTAATTCTACATAACTGGTAATATCAGTATAGGGATTTTCAAGTTTAGTGGCTAAACACTCTTTTGTATAATCGCTTAATTGTTCCTTTCTGGATCCTCGACTGGCAACTTCCAAATAAGCGTGAATTCCTTCATTTTGATACAATTGAAGCCAGTTGTAAATACTTTTTCTACTTCTATTCAGCTTAGTTGCAATTTCACTTGTATATTTTACTTTTCCCTGTTTGATAAAAAGAAGGGTTTTAACTCTACTATGCTGAAGAATTTTTGTCTGCTTTCTCAGAAGGTAAAGTAATTCTGATTCACTTTCGGTGATTTCTACATCTATAATTTTTGGCATATACTAAGATAAGTTTTTTTTGAGTAAATTAACAAATAGAACCGTATAATACCCCGTCAATTTGAACCAAAATTTGACGGGGTGTTTTTTTTTGACGGAGTGGCGACGCGGAGACGCTTACTTTAAGACCGTATTTGAATATGAAAACACCTAATTTTATACATGAAAAATCCAGTGAAGCTAGCCTCACTGGATCATATATTAGTTTTTAAAACTGTACACTTATTTTACGATGACTCATACAGGTTTTCGAATTACTTATAAAATGCAGGTAATTCTAATTATACTAATTTTCATATAATTTAATAAAACCTGAATCAATAATAAATTTATTCTGAAACTGGAGATGGTGCTGCTGCTGCTGGGTTATTATCACCATTACTTATTACAGGATTAGCCTGAATCTCAGCTTCAGGTACTCGCCATAATAAAATGTCACTTCCAGCTGGAATATTGAATATCATGGTAGCATTTGGATATCCACCTCCACGACGATCAATACCTTTGTTTAAACGCATGATATCGAACCAGTTCATACCTTCACCCCACAATTCAATTCTACGTTGACGGAACACTTCTTCCTGAACGTCACCTGAAAATGAATAAGATGGATCACGATAAGTATTAACAAAATTCACAAGTGTACTTAAACCATCAGCACCACTCATAGCTTCAGCCTCTGCTTTAATCAAATACATTTCTTCAATTCTCATTAAAGGAATATCATTTGCATTTGTGGAAGTTTCAATCTCACCCTTATAAGGTGCAAATTTCACTTGAGTGTAAGGTCTGTAATCATAATCCACCATGAATGCATTTTCTGCATCAGTTAAATTAGCTGAATTTAGATTTTCATCAATCCACCATCCTTTTCGAATATCAGTACTCGAGATACTATTGTAAAGTGCCTTATTGATTTGTCTACCACCACTATACCAACAGTACCCATAGTTAAAAGAACCCATATGAGAAATCCAGTTGACAATACCAGAGGTAACCACATCATCCGTTTCAGCAACAAAAATGCCCCACATCCAGTTAGAGTCTTCTATATTTGAAAAATAAGGATCACTTACTTCATCGATACTCGCCGGCGTAGCGTCACTGGCAGCAATTGCACTAGTTGCATCTGCCGCGGCTTCAGCATACTTATGCATAGTTAGATTTACACGTGCACGAAGTCCATAAGCAACAGCCAAACTAATGTAACGTTTATCTGAACGTATAGAACCACCTTCTTCTGCTGATTTTAATAATGTAATAGAAGCGTTAAGATCACTTAATATTAAAGAATAAACCTCTTCAACTGTGGCACGTGGTGCACCACCGGCCAAAGCCGTTTCAAGTGCGTTTTCAGCAGTAATTATAGGAACACATAGTGCTGATTCATGACCAACATAATTGAACTGATACAATTGAGCTAAAACCCAATAGCTAAAAGCTCGTGCTGCCATACCTTGACCTAGATAAAACTGAGTCACAGGCTCTTCTGTTGCTGGATCAATAGAACCAACTACATTATTAGAATTACTAATAATCGCGTACATATCATTCCAAATAATCTGTGTCTCTCTTGATGTATAATCGCGATCAGAATACTCAAGAGAACCTGACATCCAGTTATAACCATTATCCTCTTGTACTACGTCACAACCATTAGCATCAGAGAACATCATTACAGATCCATAGCCAATATCAAAATGATTAACTCGACCTAGAGCATCTTCATTAGGTGCATATTGAGAAAACTGAGCAAAAATACCGTTAACCCCAGCAGCAGCTTTTGAAGGATCGTTTTCTACAACTTCAGCTTTTTGCTCTGTTGTAATTTCATCTCCTAAAGGCGCTGTATCTAGATCTTCACACCCAAAGAATGTTAGTAAAACGGGTACTAACAAAGCATATATATATTTATTTTTCATATCAATCATTTAAAATTGTTAAAACGACAAATTAATACCAGCAGAAATTGTTCGTATTGGTGTGTAACGAGCAGTTGTAGCTGATGTATAACTTTGACGAGGATCTAAACCTTCTCTTTTTGTCCACAATGCCACATTATCTGCAGCGAAATAAATACGAAGTTTTTCAATATGCAATCTCTGAACAAATTCATCAGAGAAAGAATAACCAATTGTCACATTATTAAGACTTAAATAATCTGAACTTGTTATAAAACGTGTTGATCTCGAATTAGCATACTTATCATTAGCATCCAAACGAGGAACATTAGTATCAGTATTATCTGGAGTCCATGCGTTCCTAATATCTTTATGATAGTTTTGTCCTGCATTGCTTGCCATACCACCATGCATTAAACGTTCGTATCCTGAGTCATAAATTTTACCACCCAATTGATAAGCACACTGTACTGATGCATCAAAACCATAAGCTTTAAAAGAAGTACCAAAACCACCATAAACAACTGGCATTAGGTTATCAGTCGCTACTTTGTATCCTGAAGCAATAGAATACTCTTCTGTTTTATAACGTTCTCCTGCTTCATCCTCAGCCCAATACAAAGCCTTTCCAGTAGCAACATCTACACCCGCATAATCAACTAAATACATACGATACATCGATTCACCTTCTGAATATATTCTAGTACCATCAATTAATTCGCCTTCCAATTCAGAAGCCAACTCATTAATTTCATTCTTAATGAATGTAGCATTACCAGTAAATGTCCAATCAAAATTGTTGCTTTTTAAGATAGTATAAGATAAATCAACCTCTACACCAGAATTGGTCATTGACCCAATATTCATTGGAAGAGAAGTATATCCTAAACTAGCAGCAACAGGCTTGTAGTATAACATATCTGATGACTTACGTCCGAAATACTCTAATGTACCATTTAATTTATTATCTAACAATGCAAAGTCAACTCCTACATTATAAGATACCGAAGTTTCCCATGAAATATCTGGATTTCCTTTATAAGATAAAGTACCATCAGAGAAAACTCCATCTGCTCCAGAAACCTTATACTGGTCCAAATAAGCATAGTAATTACCTATATCATCATTACCTTGTTCACCAAAAGAAGCTTTTAATTTCAACATATTAACCCAAGAAGTCGATTCCATGAATGACTCATTAGTAAGAATCCATGCAGCACTAGTTGACCAAAAATCTCCCCAACGATTGTCTGGACTAAAACGTGATGATGCATCACGTCGATAAGCTACATTAAAGAAATAGGTATCTTTAAGAGAATAATTGATACGAGTAAACATACCTTCAGTTGAGTAAGTGTCTTTTGAACCACCACCTTGAATCTGATCAATAGCATTATCTACATAATACGATTCAGGGTTATATAGATTTTGCCCATTTGCCCAAACGTTTTCCTTTTCGTATTTATAACCATCATAACCTGCAGTAATATCAAATTGACCCTCAAAACCTGCAGCAAACTGATAATTTGCTACATATTGCTGATTAAAACCATATGTTCTTGTTTGCTCCTGACCAGCAGTTCCCCCATAAGAAGCACTTTGTCCCTGATAAGCGTTACCTAGACTACCATTTCGTTTATTGTTAACATTCAATCCATAACGAAGATTCACAGTTAATCCCTTTATTGGGGCAATTTCAGCGTACCATGTAGAATTAATAACATCACTTCTATACTTTTCAACGTTATACGTTAAATCCCCTGCTGGATTAGCAATCGACATAAATGAACGGTTCATGTTTGTACTCTGACCATCTCCGTAATCATAAACCTTACGTCCTTTATTCAGAAGAATATTTTTGTCAATACCACGTACATACATTGGATATATTGGCGCAATGTAATTTGCGATAAAGAAAGCGTTACCACTAGAAGTGGTCTCTGTTTGCTCATCTGGATCAGAACTTGTAATATTATTAATATTTACATTTGCTCCAACTTTTAACCAATCTTTAACTTGGTGATCTCCCTTAAAACGTCCAGAAATTCTCTCAAAACCAGATCCAGAAACAACTCCTTTATCATCAAGATAACCTAAAGAAAGGTAATAAGTACTTTTATCGTTACCACCTGAAATAGACAAATTGTAATCTTGTCTTGCATTATTTTGGAACATTTCATCTTCCCAATCATCTGGTGTATAATAATAATCACCGTCGCTATAACCTAAAGTTGCATTCGGATTAAGCTTACCATCAGTTCCCATCAATCCTTCACCATCAGGAAAAGTATAAACTTGATAACCAGTACCACCTTCAGTCTTAGTTAAAATCTTACTATTTGCATAAGCATGTGCTACTTCTGGAGTATAATCCAAATTATAGATACCAGCATTGTATATTGCTGCATATGTATTCTCCAAGTATTCCTCTTTACTTGTTAACACATCATAATTTTTAACAGAACGAGAATTTACTCCGACTTTCATATCAAAATTAACTCTTGTCTTACCAGCCTTAGCTTTTTTAGTTGTAATCATGATAATACCATTGGCTCCACGAGCACCATAAAGTGCTGTAGATGCAGCATCTTTCAATACAGTCATCGATTCAATATCGGTAGAACTGATAGAATTCAAATCACCATCAAAAGGAATACCATCTACTACATATAAAGGATTCGTACCCGCATTGATAGAACCAACCCCACGTACACGAACAGTTGCTTCAGCACCTGGCTGTCCATTATTACTAAGAACTTGCACACCAGATACTGAACCGGATAAGGCTTGCGAAACATTAGAAACCTGACGTTTCTCAAGTGTTTCAGTACCTACAACTGCGGCCGAACCAGTAAAAGAACCCTTTGTAGAAGTACCATAAGCCACTACAATCACTTCATCCATACCAATAGACTCAGACTTCATAACAACATTAATTGTGGAAGATGTGATTTGTCGCTCCTGCATAGTCATTCCAACAAAAGAAAAGACCAAAACCTTTCCATCAGCTGGAACATTTAAAGAGTAGTTACCATCGAAATCAGTAGTGGTACCGATGGTTGTACCTTTAACAATTACGGAAACTCCCGGGATAGACAGCCCATCATCGGCTGAAGTAACCACCCCTGAAACTTCTCGACTTTGAGCTAGAACGCTCTGTAATCCTAAAACGAATAGGATTAACATCGAAAACAAACTTTTTTTCATAAACCTTTAGTTAGTGGTTAATTAACATTAATACACATTTATATATAAATTCATTCATCACATAACAATGAGATGAAAGCAATAAAATGCACCCTTTAGAATTGTTCAAAGAAGAAATTTTACTTTAATTCCTAAAAATAACTTCTCAAATTGCAGATTTCAAAATACCCCTATTTATATCTGCGTCATCAAAAGTGTGAAAAAAACTTAAATTTTCAAACCTTTTTTATCGTAAACCTTTTAAATTTAAGTTGAAATAGACTTCAAAACTAACAAATTACCAATATGCAATACATTTTGCTTTCAAATTAACACTATGCTATTGCTCTCATTTTCAATTTCATTCACGTTAACGTTTGCGTAACTTTTTTTACAACATATTTATAAAAAATCTCTCGAATATTTTTTTAATTATCTTTGTATTTATAATCAAACTAAATAAGAATGGCATTTATTAGAGAATTAAATGGAAAAACTCCGGTATTCGGAGATAATTGCTTTTTAGCAGAAACCGCTGCCGTAATTGGTGATGTGGAGATGGGTAATGATTGTAGTATCTGGTACAGTGCTGTTTTACGCGGTGATGTTCATTCTATTCGTCTAGGGAACAATGTAAATGTTCAGGATAATGCGACTATTCATGCAACCTATAAAAAATCACCAACCACAATTGGAAATAATGTATCTATTGCCCACAATGCAGTAGTGCATGGTTGTACAATTAAAGATAACGTTCTTATAGGCATGGCTGCTGTAGTTCTTGATGATGCGATTATTGAAAGCAATGCGATTATTGCAGCAGGATCAGTTGTTACAAAAGGTACACATGTTGAATCAGGAAGTGTATATGCAGGATCTCCGGCAAAAAAAATAAAAGAACTAAGTCCGGAATTATTAGAAGGTGAAATCAATCGAATTGCAAATAGTTATGCAATGTATGCCAGCTGGTACAAAGAGGATGAAGAAACCATCAAAAAGTAATTCAGCTTAAAAAAACAAAGCCTTTCAATATAAAATTGAAAGACTTTGTTTTTTTATACTATTACACTTGCCACAGTTAATAGCTAATATGCCGGGCCTTTAAAGTAATATTAAGAAATCGACTGGCTTTTTCCTCAAAACTATCTACAAATTCTGTAGTAAAAAACTCACAATTTGAGTTTTTACTGCATCTAACATCCATTTCGGGATGTCTAAAAAGGTAATCTTTTAAACTTCGGGCAACGATCTCTCCCTGAGAAATCAACTGAATGTGATCAGGAAGCATTTTCTTAATCTCCGACTGCATCAAAGGATAGTGAGTACAACCCAATATTATCGAATCGATAAGAGGGTCTTTAGCCAATAAACTATCAATGTTCTTTTTAATGAAATACCTTCCACCTTCCGTGTTAATCTCATTATTTTCAACCAAAGGAACCCACATTGGACAAGCTTCCTGGACAACAACAACATCCGGGAATAATTTAGCTATCTCCAATGGATATGAATTAGAACGAATTGTGCCTACAGTTCCCATTACACCAATATGTTTGGTCCTCGTAATTTTGGAAACCTCTTCAGCACTAGGGCGAATAACTCCAAGAACCCTCCTGTTGGAATTTATTTTTGGTAAATCATTTTGCTGAATGGTACGAAGCGCTTTGGCCGAAGCTGTATTACATGCAAGTATTACCAACTCACAGCCCATTGAAAAAAGTTGCTCAACCGCCTCTAGTGTGTAATCATATACAACATCATATGAGCGGGTACCGTACGGACTTCTGGCATTATCTCCCAGATAAATAAAATCATATTCAGGTAAGTTCTTAAGCAGTTCATTTAATACGGTTAAACCTCCATATCCTGAATCGAAAACACCAATGGGCTGACTATTTTTTATCATTCTCGTAAAAATAAGAAAAGGTGGTATTAAAAATACCACCTTTTCACAATATCCTGAAAAATATCTACAGTATTCCTAATTTTGTTTTTACCAATGGCATAATATCAACACTGTTATTTGAGTTGAACAAGATAACACCAGTACTAATATCAAAAACATAAATGAATCCATTCTCAGCACCAACAGCCTTTATTGCAGCTGAAGCTTTATCGAAAATAGGCTTTAACAATTCATTTTGCTTTTTTTGAAGTTCTTGCTGAGCAAATCCATCAAATGTCTGCATACGATTTTGCAAATCCTGAATTTCTTTTTCTTTATTGGCTCTTACAGCCTCCGAAAGAGTTTCTCTTTTCTCTACATAAGCATTTACCAAAGTTTGATACTCTTCTCTCATTGCTTTAATTTGAGCATCATACTCCGCTGCCGCAGCTTGAATTTGTTTTTGTGCCTGCTCTTTTTCAGGCATAATCGACAGTAATTTATTCGAGTCGATATGGCCAAATTTTAAGGTTTGCGCAAATGTACTTGAACCTGCAGATAGGATAATGGCTAATAAAGTTACTTTTAAAAAATGTCTCATAATATCACTCAGTTAGTTTTTATTTTAATTTTAATTAGTTCTAATACCTAACTTATACAGTACCTTATCACTTAAATCAAACTTTTGATTACTGTATATAATTGTTGGCCCGTTAGCACGATCAATAATCATACCATAAGTTCCGTCTTTTGCAATTTCTTTTATTGCTTCATAAATATCATCCTGAATTGGCTTTATTAATTCCTGACGCTTTTTATAAAGATCTCCATTTATTCCAAAATACTTTTGCTGCAATTTTTGAGCTAAAATTTCCTTGTCAAAAATCTCTTTTTCTCTTTTTTCTCTCATTTCTGAGGACAAAAACACTTCATCAGCTCTAAACTTCGCTTGCAATTCTTTAATTTCAGAAGCTATTTTCTCAATTTCTATTTGCCAATTGCTTGAAATCTGATCCAATTGTTCCTGAGCATTCTTATAATCAGGCATTTTATCGAGAATATATTCTGTATCAACGAATCCGTAACGTTGCTGAGAATACAAATTCCCTATCAATATACATACACATCCAATTATTAATACTAAACGCTTCATTCGATTCTTATTTAGAATTAAAATCTAAAATAACTTAAATTATAATAGCTCCAAAGACGAGTGACATAAAATATGCTAAAATTGTTGACCAATTACAAAATGGAATTGACCACCGTTCTGTCCTGCCTGATTCGCTTCATCAAATCCATATCCGTAATCAATTCCTAATAATCCAAACATAGGAAGGAATATTCTAAGCCCAACACCTGCAGAACGCTTCAAATTGAATGGTTGAAATTGTTCAAAATCATACCAGGCATTTCCTGCTTCGGCAAATGCCAATGCATAAATTGTCGCAGACTGGCTTAAAGATAGCGGATAACGAACTTCTGCAGTAAATTTAGAATAAATATTACCTCCTAATCGTCTGCCTGTCGTACTTACCGGGGTTAAAGATCCATTTTCATATCCTCTTAGTCCAATATTGTCACTTCCGTACATGCTGTATCCCGACATACCATCACCTCCTACTTCAAATCCTTCGAAAGGTGATCTTTTATCTTTATTATAATACCCCAAATATCCAAACTCAGTTCCTGTATATAAAACCAGTTTATCAGTACTATTCAATAAGGATGTATACATTTTTCCTTTAAATACCCATTTGTGATATTCAATCCATTTATATCTTTCCTGATCGCTTGTATTTCCACTCGAGTAGTTAACATTATCGAAAAATGAAAATGGTGGTGTCAATTTAACACTTAAAGAAAATGAGGAACCTCTTCTGGTATATAATGGATTATCTATAGAACTCCTTGATAAAGTAGTTGTAAAACTGAAATTATTGGATGTTCCGTCAGAGATTAAATAATACTGCCAATCTTTTAGTCTGTAGTTCTGATAACTAACCTCGTTATACAAAGAAAAATAATTATCAGGCCATTTTAAACGACGAGCCAACCCAACACTTGCTCCAAATACCTTCTGGCTTTGATCTGAATTGCCATTCATTCCAGCACCATAACTATAGTTTCTGCTATAAGAGCGACTATATCCGGTTTGCTGAGAATAATAAATTGAAGTACTTAATGAAGTTGGTTTTTTACCTCCTAACCAAGGCTCGGTAAATGACATACTATAAGAATTGTAGTATGAACCATTCGTTTGAGCACGTATACTCAATGTTTGCCCGTCTCCAGTTGGCAAAGGACTCCAAGCCTCTTTATTAAACATATTTCTAATCGAGAAATTAGAAAATTTCAAACCAACGGTACCAATAATCATTCCAGCACCCCATCCTCCTGAGAGTTCTATCTGGTCATTCGCTTTTTCCTCTAACTTATAATTAATATCCACAGTTCCACTTTCAGGGTGAGGCTTCACATCCGGACTAATAGTTTCCGGATCAAAATGACCTAACTGAGCCAATTCCCTTACACTTCGAATGATATCCGACTTGCTAAACAATTCTCCAGGATATGTATACAACTCCCTACGGGCAACATGCTCATGAGTTTTTGTATTTCCAATAATATTTACTCTATCTATGGTTGCCTGTTTTCCTTCAACAATTCTCATTTCAAGATTAATAGAATCCTTACCAATAACTGTTTCTACCGGATTCACATTGAAGAATAAATATCCTTTGTCAAGATACTGATTACTAACAGCATCATCATCACTGCTCAATCTCTTGTCCAGTAAAGTCTGATTGTAAACATCACCTTTTTTTATCTGCAAAACCCTTTGCAGCCAATAACCTGTGTACACTGTATTACCGACCCAATCTATATTATTGAAAAAATACTGATTCCCTTCTTTCACTTTCACATGAATATTCACTCTATCCTCTGATACCTGTTCAATACTGTCTGACAAAACAAGCGCATCCCTATAACCTTTTTCGTTGTACTTCTCAATTAAAGTCAATTTATCCTCGTTCCATTTTTCTTCAATATACTTAGAAGATTTTAAGAAATTTCTGAATGTTTTCTCTTTTGAATCCTTGATTGCTTTTTTCACCTTTTTATCGGAAAAAGCTGTATTTCCCTCAACAAAAATATGCTTAATCTTAATTTTATTGTTTCGATCAATATTAATATCGAGTATCACACTATTTTCCTCTGCTGAATCATCCCTTTGAATAACGGAAACACTAGTATTGTAAAAACCCTTTTCTTTAAAGTATCCTTCAACTATAGTTTTTATGTTTGTAACCAGATAATCGGTAACCTGAGTTCCTTTCATCAGCTTTAATTTCTCTTTCAGCTTTGTTGTCTCACTTTTAGATGTTCCGTTATAATTTACCAAAGACAATCTAGGACGTTCCTGTAGTTGGATATTAAGGTAAATCTTGTTTCCTATTTCCTTGGTTGCTGTAATTTGAATGTCCGAAAAGAGACCTTGTTTATACAATTTATTAATTGCGTTTGTCACCTTTTCGCCAGGAACTTCAATGGTAGTACCAACACGAAGACCTGAAATTTGCACCAAAACATTATTTTCCAAATGTTTTACTCCTGTTACTGTAACGCCACCCAATTCATAACTTTTTGGAGAAGAATAATGAGTTACCGGATTATAAATTGTATCGGTTTCCTGCGCTAACGCACTAAAACTTAAAAATAGAGTAAAAATGAAAGTTAATCTTTTAATCATTACTTGAATTATAATGGTTAATGCTTATTTATCTTTAATTTGTTCACTAATCTTACCAAATCGACGCTCTCTGTTCTGATAATCAAAAAGTGCTTTATAAAGCTCTTCTTTATTAAAATCAGGCCAGAACAATTCAGTAAAATACAATTCAGAATAAGCTATTTGCCACAAAAGAAAATTGCTTATTCTGTTTTCTCCGCTCGTTCTTATCAAAAGTTCCGGATCAGGGATACCTTTTGTGGTAAGCTGATTAGAGAACAAGTCCGAATTAATTTCATCCAGAGATATATCTCCGTTTTGAACCTGACTTGCAATATTTTTAACTGCATTCACAATTTCCCACCTGGAGCTATAACTTAAGGCTAAAACTAAAGTCAAACCTGAATTCCCGGATGTATTGGAAATTGTTCCCTGTAATTTCTCCCTTACTTCAAGCGGCAAACTTGCCAGATCGCCAATTGCCTGCAGGCGAACGTTGTTCTTCATTAAAGTAGGAGTCTCATTTTCTATTGCTTCAACCAACAAGGACATTAATCCTAAAACCTCATCCTGAGGTCGATTCCAATTCTCGGTAGAAAACGCGTACAGGGTTAAATAAGAAATTCCAAGCTCACCGGCAGCTTCAACAGTTTGCCTTACTGCTTCAACGCCGTTCTGATGACCAACAATACGATGTTCTCCCCGCATTTTTGCCCATCGCCCATTCCCATCCATTATAATGGCAAGATGAGTTGGCAGCTTTTCCTTTACTATTTTATTTTTAAATGACATATCTTATTTTACAAAGCGATCGTATGAATGGCATTCTTCATTATCAGGGAATAATTTATAACTTATCATTACTCCAAAAAAAGATGCCCAATCGTTATTGTGTACTAAACTACTTTTATTAAGATCATTTGGATCATCAAGATGATCCAGATCATCGGTAAAACTCTTTCTAAAACTCCATTCCAAAGCTGCTGTCCATCGGCCTGTTAAGTTCGTTTTCACACCAACTCCCATTGGAATTGTGAATGAAGAGCTGGTACTGCTTGGAGCAATGTATCCAATCCCTCCTGTAACATAAGGAACCAGAGTCTGGCTTTTCGTTTTTTTAGGTGACCAAAAAGACTGAAAGTTAAATTCTACCTGCAGGGATAGATCAACTAAATCTGTTTTGAATGATGCACCTCTTGCTTGTTGATATGAATTATTAAAATCCCTATCCTCTGCTTTTAAACCTGAAAACAACATGCCGGCCCTTAAAGCATACCGTGAATTAAAATTATACCGGTAAATTCCTCCCAAGGCAACTGAATTTGAATAAAACTGCTTTTGAGGATTAATATCACCCATATAATAGGAGACTCCGCCAAAGAAGCCTAACTCTGCTTTAGTCTGCGAAAAAGCTGAACTTCCTATCGCAAAAAACAGTATTCCCAATATCAGTTTATACATGAAATCAAGTTTGTGTTTTCCTTCTTGCAAACAAAGAGAAGTTGTTGCTTAAGCTCCTAAAACCGTTGGTTTGAAGAGGATGTATTCCAGCTCAATTTATTCACAAGCTACAAAAGTAACATATAATCTTAAAAAACCTTATCAATGAAAAAAAATAACGCCAACCCGTCGTTAAATTTTGTTAAAATGAAAACCCAAATAAAATTGTTCTCTAGTTACGTTTATCAACACCCCACATGAGCTTGTTTCTCAAGGTTCCGTAAAAACTATGTGTTTTTAGTTTTAATACCTTAATCTGAAAATCAGCCCTCCTGATTTTCAGTTCAATTGATGATTCAAAAGTACATGAGCGGGAATCAAGCGAAGCCAAATAACTATCACTTCGACCTTCAACCCGAAGTGTTATTTCATGATGATTGGGCACAACAATCGGTCGAACTGTAAGGTTGTGCGGAGAAATAGGTGAAATGATAAAATTTTGTGTATTGGGGATTAGTATTGGCCCGCCAACACTTAACGAATATGCTGTAGATCCGGTTGGAGTCGCTATAATTAAACCATCGGCCCAATAAGAATTCAAATACTCATTATTCAGATAGGTATGAATCGTGATCATCGAAGCCGAGTCTGTTTTATGAACGGTAAATTCGTTTAAAGCATAATTAAATTCCTCAAACAAGCCATTCCTTGATGTTTCCAACCGTAGTAAGTTCCGCTCCTCAAAACTATATTCTCCGGCCACAATATCGGCCAATGCCTGCGGTATTTCATCCTGAGCGATATCGGCCATAAAACCTAAGCGACCACTATTAATCCCCACCAATGGAATCCCCGAATCGCGCACAAATGTCACCGCATCCAAGAAAGTACCATCGCCGCCAATACTAAAGAAGAAATCCACTTTCTTATCCAAATCCTTATTACTATGAAAATAGGACTGAACAGGAGGTTTAAAATTAATTTCCCTGATTAGAAAATCATAAAAAGGTTCATAAATGATTACTTCGATATTATGACTGGTAAAAACGTCAAACATCATAATAAAACTTTCGGTAAAGCTTTCGTTAAATGATCTGCCAAAAAGTGCAACTTTCATACTTCACAAATTTGTGTTTTGTTTATTTGCTTGTGTAACAGAATCCAAAAAATTCTAAAACCTTTTTAAATTTACATTCTCTTAAAATCCAATAAAACCATAAGATTGGCTTGGTATGTCTATTTAAGTAATGTTTAGCACAAATATAGAGTAATCTGATTAGTGGCAAGAATTCTATGCAGAAAAAGAAGCCGAAACTTAAGCTTTTTAGATATTTAGAAACCTCATGAACGAATTGTATCGATCCTCCATCATATCTTTCATGTCATCTTCACGAACATAGGTAGTTTTAATGGTGTAATCGTAACGCAAAAAAGTTTGTATTATTGAAGTAATATTGGTTCGGTTTATTTTAATTGTCAATTCAATTTTTCTTGAATCCGTAGATGATGTCACATACAGACTGAGAATTTTTGCATCATTACTCTCTACAATTCTTGATATTTCGCTTAAAGAATAATCTACAGAATTAAGTTCTAACACAACGATACCTCCAGGTTCGCGAACGGAAAAAATTCTTTCAATGTATTGCATCAAATCATTTAAAGTTATAAGACCTACATAGGTTTTCTCATCTTCCAAAACCGGTATCACAGTCAATTTAAGCCTTGAAATTATCTCTATTACTTCGTAGATATGATGATTTTCGTTTACATAGGGACTAAACAGGGATAATTTTTGATCGCCGATAGGTTCTTCCGCCTTGTTTAAGTCGTAGATATCGTTGTCTGAAATTAAGCCCAGAAACTGATCCCCCTTTACTATTGGCAAATGAGAAACTCTGAAAATCTCCATCCAGTTAAGAGCTTGAATCCCCGTATCTGTTTCCCGTAATACCGGAACTACATCAGAAATTAAATCTTTTGCTATCATACATACCTGTTTTCTAGGAATTACTTTTAATTTTGCCTTAAGGAGAATTTAATTACACAAAGAAAATTTGTACTTATTTTCACCTATTTATTCTATCAATAAAGTTATATAAAATGACCAGACTTAGTGTAAATATAAACAAAATTGCGACAATTAGAAATGCCCGGGGAGGGAATACTCCTAATGTTTGCAAGGTAGCTTTAGATTGTGAAAGATTTGGAGCTGAAGGCATTACAGTACATCCTCGTCCTGACCAAAGACATATTCGTTATCAGGATGTTAGGGATTTAGAATCTTTAGTTACCACCGAATTTAATATTGAAGGGTATCCAACCCGTGATTTTATTGATTTGGTTGTAAAAGCAAAACCGGCACAGGTTACTCTTGTTCCTGATCCTCCGGAGGCATTAACTTCTAATGCTGGATGGGATACAGTTAAAAATCGTGACATTTTAATCGAAATTATAAAGGAATTTAAAGATGCTGGCATCAGAACTTCCATTTTCGTTGATACTAACCTGGCAAATATAGAAGGTGCTGTTGCCACTGGAACAGATCGTATCGAATTATACACAGAACCGTATGCGACAAATTATCCTAAAAATAAAGAGGAGGCCATTCGTCCTTTTGTAATTGCAACAAAAAAGGCTCATGAATTAGGCTTGGAAATTAATGCCGGACACGATTTGAGTTTGGAAAATCTTAAATATTTTAACGATAACATTCCAAATTTAACTGAAGTGTCAATTGGGCATGCCCTTATTTCTGATTCATTGTACTATGGTTTGGAAAATACCATTCAGATGTATCTTAGGTGTTTGAAATAAGCCTGAACTCGTTATATATTTTCAAAAGGATGCTCTTAAGGCATCCTTTTTCTATTTCTGAATCTTCTTAAAAAACTCAACTTAACCAATCACTTTATTGATTTTGGTTCTTATCTTTATAACAAATTAACATCAAAACGCATCTTTTAAAATGTTTCTTTTCAGCTATATCTTCGTTAAAAAAGATGCAAGGTAACTCGGCTATCTTTTACTTTTTTGCCTTGATACAGCAGAAAATTATTCCATTTTATTTAAAGATAATTTTGAAATTAAATTGGTATTATTTCCGAAATTAATCTCACGTAAATGAAACTCAATTACAAAAAACTTGGCAAAGGTTATCCTTTATTAATTCTTCATGGTCTTTACGGCGCATCGGATAATTGGCTGACTATTGCCAAAGAGCTTTCGGAGAACTTCGAAGTTTATATCATCGATCAAAGAAATCATGGAGACTCTCCTCATGCCAATTCACATACTTATCAGGATTTAAAAGAAGATCTTCTGGAATTTATGAACGATCACAAAATTGAAAAGGCCATTTTACTTGGGCATTCGATGGGCGGGAAAACAGTTATGTTTTTTGCTGCCGATCATCCCGAAAGAGTAATCAGTCTGCTTGTTGTGGATATTGCTCCCAAAAACTACAGCAAGATTTCCGATTACGCCCCACAAACAATCGATCACTCCTGCATCGTTAAAGCCATGCTTAATTTGGATTTATCGCTTTACAAAAACAGAACCGAAATTGATGCAAAATTAACAGAAAGCATAACCAGTAAACGTGTCAGACAATTTCTTCTTAAAAATTTGAAAAGAGACGAGAACAAACAGTTTATCTGGAAACTAAATATTAAAACCATTAACGATTACTTACCGCAAATAATGGACGGTATTGATGGTGATCGTTTTGCAGAAGGCAAAGGAATTACAGCATTTCCTGTTCTATTTATCCGCGGCGAAAAATCGAATTACATAAGCGATAACGACCACAATTTAATACGAACGATATTTCCAAAAGCAGAAATAACAACCATTCCCAATGCCGGACACTGGGTACATGCCGAACAACCAAAACTACTGGTTAAAACGGTAGAATATTTTGCGTTGGATTAATTATTTGTACTTATCGGTAACAACTTGCGTACTTTGCCCGAATGTGTACAACATTAAGTGCAAGTTTGAAAGTGCCTCTTTTTTTTTGGAAAGTATGTCTTGTAAGCTTACAAAGACTGTTTGGATTTTTAAAAGTATTCTTTGCTGGCTTACAATCACCATTGCTGTTTTGAAAAGTATACTTTGCAAGATTACATTGAGCATTTCGATTTTGAAAAGTATGCTTTGCAAGCCAACAAAAGGCATTTCGATTTTGAAAAGTGTGTATTGCAGCCTTACAAAGACCATTTCTATTTTGAAAAGTGTGGTGTGTAAGCTTACATAGCCTGTTTTAATTTTGAAAAGTATGCCTTGCAAGCTTACAAAGACTATTTTCATTTTGAAAAGTATACCTTGCAGGCTTACAAACATCATTATTATTTTACAAAGTATGCCTTGCAGGATTACTTAGCTAACTTTTCAGATTTCGAAACATTTATTCATCGATTAACTTAGTATTTTCCCTGATGCCGCACACTGGGTGCAAGCAAAACAACAAAACCTTTTATAAAAACAGTAGATTGTTTTGCGTTGGATTAAAATGTGCTATTTCAGGAGAAGACACCCGTTCGTAAATTGACCATCTCTATGCACTGACTGAGGTCTTCCGCTTGGCATGAATGGGATTCCGTGCGCAGGTTGAGATACTCCGTTCGGTATGAATACCCTTCCGTTCGCGAACGGAACAAGTGAAAATACGAACGGAACACTCGCCTTCACGTACGGAGAATTATTTTCAGGTAGCGGAAAGAATCTGGAAGCGAAACAAATTGTGGGGACAGGCTACATTTGTTTGGGGACAGGCAGAGCAAGCAAAACTATTGATTATAACAGTGGAGTATTTTGTTTTGGATAAAATTAAAACCCCGAAACGAATTCGTATCGGGGCTGAAATTCAATTATTTTCATACTACCACTGACCACCTTTTAAAACAAAGCGTGTCATAGCTTGGATGTTTTCTTCCTTGTTTGAACTATTATCTGCATGAATGCCGTCTTCGTATTTGAAACCAATAATCTTCACAAAATAGTCTTCACCTACTGTTAATTCAGACAACAAATTCAATTCATTAGCAGTAGAAGAGCTAATTACAATTTCTTTTTCCTCTCCTGCCACTGCTGATTGTCTTGCGCTTCTGAATTTAGGAGCATTTTCATTCGCATTCTTATCTAAAATCTCAACATAGTAGTAAATATTATCCTCATCTATCGCCTTCCACTTTACAGTAACTTGTGAGCTACCACTTGCATGTGATGCTGTAATATCAAAATTACTTAACGCTTTAATATCTGAAGCATAAAGTTGTTCCTCCAATTTATACTGCTCTTTATTAGCCAGTTTGATATAAAATTTGATCGTTTGAGATCCCGCAAAATCATTAACATACTTAAACCGATCATTAGCTGATAACTGAAATGCCTTCTCCCCTTTAAAATTGGTAAATTCTTCTAACTGATAGGAACTTGAAGCGTCAGGCAACACAGTTACATTTGAAAGACTATTACCACTAACAATATATTCTAAACGGTAAGCTGACTCATATGCATTATTCACTAAACGTAACTCATTCACAACATAAGCATCTGCTTTCACATCATTTATTCCATCTATATCTGTATAAAACTCTCTGGATCCTGTCGAACTATTAAGCTTCAAATAGGAATTAGTTGATTTATCCTGTATGAACCATTCTTGTCTGTCATCCGAAGAAATAGATTCATCCTTGATCACCAACAGATTATCTATCAAACTCCATTCTCCAACAACTTCATCTCTCCTACCACTAAATTCTTGCTTTTTCAACACTCCTCCGCCTTCAAAACGATATACAATCAAAGCATCATTGCGGTCATAAGCGGATGACAAAAAAGGATTTGCATACCAATACTTATTGGTTAAATCGGAAGATTTGAATTCAAAAACGTCCTCTTCTCCACCTCCACTACTGCTTCCGCAGGAGGTTAAAAACAGGCTTCCAGCAATCAATATTGCAAAGGACAATTTATTATAAAATGAAGTATTCATCAGTTTAGTATCTTTTAGTTTTTAAAATTTTTTTGAATAAAATTAGGATTTACATCCTGATATACAAACACGAAAAAAGCGAAACTATTGTACAATAGCAAGACATTTATAACAATACCCGCTCAAAATTGGTTTCCGGAATTAAATCCTCTCCCTGATAACGCAAAAACACCTGCGCTGTGGCCAGAATATCTTTCTCACAATATACAGCAATGCGTTCCAAATCATTATCCTGCCAATATACTTTCCCCACCATCGATCCGTCAATATCATCTTTTGGTGTAGGGATACCGAAAATTTCACAAAGCAAAGCCAAAGATGTGTAATGCTTATAATCACCGAATTTCCATAGTTCCATGGTATCTAAAAACTGTACTTCCCAAGGTTTTTTCCCTGCAATATCCAGAACTGAAGGTAACACAACGCCGTTTATCAGCATTCTTCGGGCTATGTACGGAAAATCGAATTCCTTTCCATTGTGTGCACACAGGTTGCGATTCGGTTTGCTGCAAAAACGATCCAACATCAAAGCAAATTCCTCTAACAATTGCTTTTCATCGTCACCATAATATGATTTCGCAACAAACTTTTTCTCTCCATTTTTTTTAGTCACCAAACCCGTTGAAATACAAACAATTTTACCAAATTCGGCATAAATTCCTGCCCTTCCATATACATCAGATGGCGACTCTTCCTCTTTTCGAAAATAATCAGATTTTTTCTCCCACAGCTCCTGCAACTTAGGCGACATTTCCTCAAAAGCTGCATTTCCTGAAACTGTCTCGATATCTACAAAAAGTAAGTTTTCTACTTTAATTTGATTCAGCATAATAAAAGACTTATCATAAATAAAAACGAAAAGTTATAAAAAAAGGAGACAGTAACAAAGTCTCCATTCTAAATTTTCTTATTCAGAAATAAAAATAAACAACTTACTGATGCTCGATCAGGTTTTTCTGAATAAAATGGGTTAAAATATCTATAGCCACAATATTATTACCTCCTTGTGGTACAATAATATCAGCATAACGCTTGCTTGGTTCTATAAACTGCAGGTGCATTGGTTTTACCGTTTTTTCGTAACGATCCAATACTTTTTCAACAGACCTGCCCCGTTCAACAATATCTCTTTTAATTACCCGGTTTAAACGATCATCAGCATCGCAATCAACAAATACCTTTAAATCCATTAAATCCCGAAGAACCGGGTCGGTTAAAATCAAAAGTCCTTCTACAATAATTACCCCTTTGGGTTCAACTTTAATCGTTTCATCGGAACGCAGGCAAGTGATATACGAATAAATAGGTTGACTTATTGAGACACCTTGTTTTAAATTCTTTACATGCTCAATTAACAATTCAAACTCTATTGATCTTGGATGATCAAAATTTATTTCCTGACGTTCTTCCAGTGTAAGCTCTTCATTCGACCTGTAATATGAATCCTGCGGTAAAACGGCAACGTCTCCATGATTTAACCTTTCAATGATTTTTCTAACCACTGTAGTTTTGCCAGAGCCTGTTCCTCCCGCAATTCCAATAATCAACATGTTGTATGATATTTAGATGTTTGATTCAAAAATGCTAATTTTGCATTAACTTCGGCTGGAAAGTTACTAATAATTTAAAAAAGAATTAAAATGATCAAGCACATTGCAATGTTTAAGTTTAAAGCTTTCGAATCGGCTGAAGCAAAAGAGAATTACTTTAACAGATTAAAAAAGGCATTTGACGGATTGGATGAAAGAATTCCTGAAATTAAATTTTTACAAATTGGTTTTGACCAACTTCATTCTGATGCTTCATTCGATTTTGTAGTGAATGTTGATTTAGAAAACATAGACGCCTTACCTTTATACGCTAACCATCCTGAACATTTAACAGCAGCATCGGTTGTAAAAGAAATGGCCGCAGAACGCAAAGTAATTGACTACGAATTTTAAGATTAGCCAAAAGCCAATATAGCAATCAAATTAATAAATTGTACAAAAATGAGTTTGTATCCATTGAAATTTACGCCCATCCTTAAAGATAAAATTTGGGGTGGAAGCAAATTAAAAACAGTATTGAATAAAGATTTTTCGCCACTGCCTAATGCTGGTGAGAGTTGGGAAATTTCAGGTGTAGAAGGAGATATTTCGGTTGTTAGCAATGGCTTTTTAGCTGGAAATGATCTGGAAGAACTCATTGAAATTTATATGGGTGACCTTGTTGGAGATCATGTTTATGAAAATTTCGGGGTTGAATTTCCTTTACTGATAAAATTTATTGATGCCAATGATGTCCTTTCCATTCAAGTACATCCTGATGATGAACTTTCGAAAGAAAGACACAATGCATATGGCAAAACAGAAATGTGGTATGTTATTGAAGCCGACAAAGGATCTGAACTGATTGTTGGGTTTAATCAAAACATCACCAAAGAACAATATTTAGCGAAGTTGAAGGAAGGCAGACTGGAAGAGATTTTAAACAATGCACCTGTAAAAGAAGGAAGTTGTTTTTATATCCCTGCCGGCCGTGTTCATGCAATTGGAAAAGGAATTCTGTTGGCCGAAATTCAGCAAACATCTGATGTTACTTACCGGATGTACGATTTTAACAGAACTGATGATGCCGGCAACCCAAGGGAACTGCATACAGAACTTGCTGTTGATGCCATCGACTATAGTTTTGAGAAAAAATATGAAACCAGTTACCAAACTGAAATTAATAAAACTTCAGAACTTGTTCGTTGTCCCTATTTTACAACGAATATTCTGGAATTTGACAAACCACAGGAAAAAGACTACATAGAATTAGATTCATTTGTGATTTATATGTGTTTGGAAGGTGATATGATTATTACCTGCGGTGAAGATTCTTTACCTGTTGCAAAGGGAGAAAGCGTTTTAATTCCAGCAATTATTAATAATTTGACTCTTACTCCGAAAGCAAAAACAAAAATTCTTGAAGTCTATATAAAATAGACTGATAATAAATTATACGATCCTCTTTTTAGACAATTAAAAAGAGGATTTTTTTATTCCCATACAATATGGGATGATCAGTCAATAAAGTTGAATCATTTTTCGGAAAAGATAAGAATCTGTATAACTTTGCAACGTAAAATAAAATACTCCATGAATATTACTAGTGCTAAATTTGTGATGTCCAATTCGGATATAAGAAAATGTCCGACCGATAATAAAGCAGAATATGCTTTTATCGGGCGTTCGAATGTTGGAAAGTCTTCACTTATAAACATGCTGACCAATCATAAAGGTTTGGCAAAAATTTCTACCAAGCCTGGTAAAACACAATTGGTTAATCATTTCTTAATTAATGATGAATGGTATTTGGTAGATTTACCGGGATATGGTTTTGCTAAAGTTGCAAAGAATACCAAACAACGGTTTTCCAAGTTAATTTTCAGTTTTATTGAAAGCCGTCCCAATCTTATCAACTTATTTGTACTTGTGGATTGCAGACACGAACCTCAAGCCAAAGATGTTGATTTTATGGAATGGTTAGGTGTAAACGGAATCCCTTTCTCTATTATATTCACAAAGGCTGATAAGCTTGGCAAGCAAAAATTATCTGAAAACATTAAAGCCTACAAAACTGAGTTATTGAATACATGGGAAGAAATGCCCCCTTACTTCATTAGTTCGGCATCAAGTGGATTAGGGAAAGACGAAATATTAAATTCTATTGATGAAACCAACAAAACGGTTTTGCTTCAAAAGCGAAAATAACAATAAAGGAAGATCTCGTAAAGACATCTTCTTTTTTATTTAAACAAAATAAATTATCCTTTAAAATGGATAAAATAAATTGCGGCACCTTGACTAAAATCAGTTTTTTGGCGCAATAATTCATAAATTTGCACAGTACAATAGTTATCTGATTTATAAACAAATAATATTTTAATGAAAGCCCCGATTAAAATCTTTTCTGGTTCGAACAGTGAGTATTTAGCAGGTGAAATTGCAAAAGCAGCAGGATTGCAGTTAGGAAAATCAAGCATCACAAGATTTAGTGATGGTGAATTTGAAGTCTGTTACGAAGAAACTGTAAGAGGTGCTCAAGTATTCATTATCCAATCAACTTATCCCCCAACTGATAACTTGATGGAGCTATTGCTAATGATTGATGCGGCCAAAAGAGCATCTGCTTATAAAGTTATTGCAGTAATCCCTTATTTTGGATTTGCCCGTCAGGATCGAAAAGACCGTCCAAGAGTTGCGATTGGAGCCAAATTAGTTGCCAATTTACTTATGGCTGCAGGCGTTGACCGTGTAATGACAATGGATCTTCATGCTGACCAAATTCAAGGATTTTTTGACATTCCTGTTGATCACTTGTATGGTTCCTCTGTACTTCTTCCTTACATCGAAAATTTAAAATTGGATAATCTGGTTGTTGCTTCTCCTGATATGGGTGGTAGTAAAAGAGCGAATACTTACGCAAAATATTTAAATGCAGGTTTGGCTATCTGCCACAAATCCCGTGAAAAAGCGAATGTTGTTGGTGAAATGACTGCAATTGGCGATGTTGATGGCAGACATGTGGTAATTGTTGATGACATGATTGATACGGCAGGCACAATTACAAAAGCCGCCAACATGTTAAAAGAGAAAGGTGCTCTTAGTGTACGTGCTATTGCAACACATGCTGTTCTATCCGGTCCTGCTTATGAAAGAATTGAAGAATCGGCTTTGGAAGAGGTTGTTTTCACAGACTCAATACCTTTAAAAAGCGAATGTTCAAAAATTAAAGAATTGACTATTGCTGATATTTTCGCAAAAACAATTCTTAATGTTTATAATTGCGAATCAATCAGTTCCAATTTCATATTATAATTTATATCTTTGCTCAGATTTTTTCGGTAAAATATTTTATAAACGTGTAATGGGAAGTAAACGGAGCTTTTTTACCGGGTGATGACGTTTATTTTGAGTAGCACATAATTTCAAGGAAATGAAAGTTTTTGAATTAAAAGGTTCTTTAAGAACAGATTTAGGAAAAAAAGCAAACAAAGCTCTTCGTAAAGAAGAAATGGTACCATGTGAAGTATATGGTGGTGGTGAAAATATTCACTTTGCTATTAACGAAAAAGTATTGGGTAAATTACTTTTTACGCCAGATGTTTACGTTATCAATGCAGATATTGAAGGAAAAAAATTCTCTTGTGTATTAAGAGATGTTCAGTATCACCCGGTTAATGACAAAGCTTTACATGCTGATTTCTATCAGGTATTTGAAGACAAAGCATTCGAAGTTGAATTGCCAATTCGAGTTGAAGGATTCGCAATCGGTGTTCAGTCTGGTGGTAAATTAGCAGTTATCTCAAGAAAACTTAAGGTAAAAGGTCTAATGGCTGATCTTCCGGAAAATCTTCTTGTTAAAGTCAGCCATCTTGGACTTGGAAAAAGTATTCAGGTTGGAGAACTTACTTATGATAACTTAGAGCTTCTTAATTCTAAGAAATCAGTAGTTGTTCAAGTTAAGCTTACAAGAGCTGCCCGTGCTGCTGCTATGGCTGCAAAATAGATTTCAACACTATTTTGCTCAGCACAATGAAGCAAATAAATATAACCTCCCATTTATTGAAGAATGGGAGGTTTTTTTAATATCCTTCGTTCCTAAAATGAAGGCTGGAATGAATGCAAAGTTTTCATGGAAAATGCCGTGAATATTCTAACTTTGGATTTGTTATGATACAATTTCTAAAAAAACTATTTGGGCAGACTAAACATCCGCTGCAAGAAAATAATATTGAGATGAAATATCTGATTGTCGGACTTGGCAACATTGGTGCTGAATACGCAAACACAAGACACAATATAGGATTTCGTATTTTGGATGCTCTTGCCGAGACAGCTAATATAGAATTCAAAGAAGCAAGATATGGAGCTGTTGCTGAATACAAGTTTAAAGGCCGGATCTTTGTACTTGTAAAGCCAAACACTTACATGAATTTAAGTGGAAAATCGGTTAATTACTGGCTTCAGAAAGAAAAAATACCCGTTGAAAACATGATGGTTTTGGTTGATGACCTTGCCTTGCCGTTTGAAACTTTACGATTGCGTCCGAAAGGAAGTGATGCCGGTCATAACGGATTAAAACACATCAACGAGATACTGGGACACCAAAACTATAACCGCCTGCGTTTTGGAATTGGTTCCGATTTTAGCAAAGGACAGCAAGTAGACTACGTTTTAGGTGAATGGTCGCCTGAAGAGCTGGAAAAACTACCTGAACTCTTTAAAATCTGTATCAACATGATAAAAGGAATGAGTACCATTGGTATCCAGAGAACCATGACAGCATACAATACAAAAAAATCAGGCAGTTAAAAAATAAGAAGCCATGGATGATAAGGTTAGAGTAGACAAATGGCTGTGGGCTGTACGTATTTTCAAAACCAGAAGTATGGCGGCCGAAGCTTGTAAAAAAGGAAAAGTTACCATTGGTGGTGTACACGTGAAACCATCGCGCGAAGTAAGGTTAAACGAACAAATTGATGTGCGTGTACCACCTATTACCCGCAGTTATTTAGTTACAGCTATATCCGGCAAACGGATGGGCGCAAAATTGGCCGTTGACTTTGTAAAAGACATAACTGCTCAGGATCAATTGGATTTATTGGAAGCAACCAATACACGTGGTTTTGAATCACGGGACCGAGGTATTGGAAGGCCTACAAAATTAGATCGCAGATTAATTGATAAGCTCAAGAAGGAATAAACATATCAGGAACCGACAAGAAAAAAATATGATAATAGCACAGGATAAAAAGAAAACGAATTTAGCAGAATACATCCTTTACATGTGGCAAGTTGAGGATATCATCAGAGCTTATCAATTCAACATCGATAAAATTGACGAAAATATAATCAAACAATTCAATCAGCCGGAAGCTGCTCAAAACGAAATTAGAGACTGGTACGAAAATCTGATTGAAATGATGAAGATTGAAAAGGTGGAAGAAACAGGACATCTTCAAATCCTTAAGAACAACGTAAACGAACTTTACGATTTCCATGTTTATCTACTAACAAAAGGCAAAGATTCAGCCTACAACAGCCATTATCAGCAGGCTCTTGGCAACATAACCGAATTTCGCGAAAAATCGAAAGCAACCCAGGAAAACAACGATATTGAGGTATGCCTTACTGCTTTGTATGGTATTTTAATGCTTAAACTTCAAGGAAAAGAAATCTCGAAAGACACCCTCTCGGCGATTACTACTTTCAGCCAAATGATTTCTGAATTAACTGCGAAATACAAGGCTTTCGAGGAAGAAAACGAATAATTAAACAACACCCCAAGATAATGATACTGCCCCAAAAATATAACAATTGGATATTACTGATTTTAGTTTCTTTTATTTGGGGAAGTCCATATATTTTGAGGGAGATTGCATTGGAAAGTTTCAGCCACAATCAAGTGGCTGCTTTTCAGGTATTTTTTTCATTCCTGCTATTTATTCCTCTGATTATTAAAAACATCAGAAAACTTTCGAAAGAAAACATACTTCCGTTACTACTTTCAGGAATCACAGGAAATATTGGCCCGGCCTACTTTTTCGCCAAAGCGCAAACCCAAATCAACTCTTCGGTGGCAGGCATGCTAAATGCTATGCTACCAATGATTACATTGCTGATTGCCATTCTTTTTTTTAAAGCAGGTACGAATAAAAAAGTGCTGGTCGGAATTTTACTGGGATTTGCAGGAACACTTATCATTAGCTTTTCCGGAGATTCTTTCGGATCATCGTATTTCTGGGGTGTTTTTTACGTATTTATGGCCATTTTATCGGTAGCAATCAGCATAAACATTGTCAGTTTTTCATTGCCTAAACTTACCGGAACCGAAATAGCTTCTCTGGCATTTCTATTTGTTGGCCCCATGGCTGGAATTTTTCTGGCTTTCACCGATTTAAGTGCACCTTTGCTATCAAAAAGCTTATCGAAAAGTGCATTAATGCTTGGTTTGCTGGCTGTATTAACTTTCGCAGGAGTTATTTTATACAATCAGCTAATCAAAAAATCCTCGCATGTTTTTGCAGCATCAATAGCCTACATTATTCCCATTATTGCCATCTTTTGGGGCATTGTAATTGGCGGGGATCATATTTCTATTGCTCAAACCGCATCCATATTTATTATCTTAGTTGGAGTTCATCTAACTCATCGATAACGTGAAAAAAAACATATTATTTGCCATTGCATCAGGTCTTTTGCTGGGCATGCCTTTTTGCATACCACAACTTTTTCCGCTCATTTTTTTTGCATGGATTCCTCTTTTATGGCTGGAGGAAAAAACAATCAATCACCACAATCCGTACACACTTTTCAACTATGCTTTTCTGAGTTTTTTAGTGTGGAATATTCTGGCATATTGGTGGGTGGGCAAAGCTCAAATCACAGGTGTAATCCTCATCATACTTATTAATTCTCTTTTGCTTGCGCTGATTTTCTGGCTGATTAGCCGATCGAGAAAGCACTTGAAAATTTCTATTCTCTTTCCCTTCCTGCTTATTTGGCTGGGCTTTGAATATTTCGATACCTGGTGGGATTTAGCCTGGCCCTGGTTGAATTTGGGGAATGCTTTTGCTTCAGCACCGAAATGGATACAGTGGTACGAAATTACAGGCACAAGAGGCGGAAGTTTATGGGTGATCTCAATAAATATCGGATTCTTTTCTCTGATAAAAAATCAAAAAAAGAACATCGTTTTTAGATCTGTTGGAATGTTTCTTTTAATTGGTATTCCTTTCCTCTACTCCATTTTTCTGTATCACCAAAAGGAAAATGGAATCGGAACCAAAAGCTTCGTACTAATTCAGCCAAATTTAGATCCGTACAACGAAAAATTTGTTCCCGAAAATGAAGAAAAACACTTTGCGGATTTTATGACCACAGCAGATTCGGTGTGCGGCATTCACCATCCCGATTTTTTATTGGCGCCGGAAACCGTAATTTTAAAATATATCGATGAAAATAATCCAAAACAATCTTACAACTATTTACGATTACTCGATTTAAAAAAGAAATATCCTAAAACGAAAATACTAGTTGGAACTCACAGCAAAATTGAATCAGAATCATTCAATTCAGCATTATTTTTAACCGACACAATAACTCCTCAGTTTTACCACAAAACAAAGCTTGTTCCTTTATTTGAACGAGTTCCGTTCGATAAATACCTTAGCTTTTTAAAAGACTATTCAATTGAAATTGGTGGATACCAGGGAACCTATAGCAGCAGGAATGATATTGACTATTTCTTATCTGATTCCATGGCATTAGTTCCTGTTGTCTGCTTCGAATCAATTTTTGGAGATTATTGTGCTCAAAGAGTTCCGGAACTTCCTGGTTTTCTTTGTATGATTACCAATGACGGATGGTGGAAAACAACTCCGGGATACAAACATCATTTCAATTTTAGCCGCTTAAGAGCCATTGAAACCCGCAGAGACTATATTCGGGTTGCCAACAATGGAATTTCTGCTCACATCAACTCAAAAGGCATAATTATTGCTAAGAGTACATGGTGGAAAAAAGAGGTGCTGACCGGCAGGTTAAAATTACGGGAAAATAAAACCTTTTACTCCGAGCATGGAGATTACATAGGCCGGATTTGTCTGTTTATAGCCACTCTTTTATTAATCTTTGTTAAAATTCGTATTGCAACACAATCTAATACTTCAGGAAGTAGTTAAATATTTTACATTTACTATCAGGTTAAACATTGTAAACAGTTCATTTAAAATAATAAATACAAATACTATGAGACGATTATTATTTGCACTTTTTGGCATCTGCCTTTTTGTTGGATCAGCAAATGCAGTAACCAAACACAAAAAAATTGAGAAGACGTTTAAAGCCGGAGAAAATCTTAAAATTGAATCAAAATACAGTAAAATTCAGATTAAACACTGGGACAATCCTGAAATTAAATTCGAGGTACTTATTAGTGTAGAGGGGTCGGATGATGAGAAAACAAAAAGGATGACCGATGATATCAATATCGATTTTACAGAAGGAGAAGCTCAACTATCTGCTGAAACCGTATTTGGAGATTTTTTCACACTAAAAAAACTCACCAATTCTCTTTTTAACAAGGGAGAAATAAAGATCAGTTACACCGTACAGTTACCTTCCAACGTTAAATTAGAAATTATCCAGAAAGATGGAGATGTTTTTATGGATAGTCATGATGGCAACCTAATTCTTGATTTAACAAATGGGAATTTTACTGCAGAGAGCTTATATGGTGAAAACAGCTTTACAATTACAGGATGTACTTTTAAAGTTGAACAACTGAGTGATTCCAAATTAAACGTGGCCAACTCTAAAGTAAATATCGAAAATGCCGGCAAATTAACCGGTGAGAGCCGCGATTCTGAATTTACGATTGGTGTTGCCGATAACATTAGCATGACTTCTGCCCGCGATAAATTCGACATTAAAGAATTGGAGTACCTGTACGGATCATCAAACTTCAGCAAAATTGAAATTAGCCAATTGGGAGGTGAAGTTGACTACGATCAGAAATTTGGACACATCAATATCTTCAACATCAACAACATGTTTTCGTTCATAAAAATAGACTCGAAATACGGAGATGTTGGCCTTAGTTTTATGGAAGGTGCTCAGATTGATTATGAAATCAATCACAAGTCAGTAAAATTCGATAATTCGAAAGACTTCATCTTAGCGAACAAAGAAACTGCTGATAAAAAGACTTTTGTGGCAAAAGGCCGTGTTGGAGACAAAAAAGCATTCTCGAAACTGAATATCAGAGCAAATAACTGCAAGATTAGATTGCAGTAAATATCTCCTGAAAAGGAAAATCAGAAAACAAAAAAGAAAGACCAATTCATATGAATTGGTCTTTTGTATTTAGTTACTCTTGTTTTTAAAACTTTCATTTTCAGAAGCTTTTAAAAAAAAACCTAATTTCCTGCATACACTAAATAACAGGAATACAGTTTCGTTTTACACAAAAAATAAATACCAGATTTGTGTGGTGAAAAAACAAACCATAAAGCCTAACACAATAGGCAGAAAGGTTGAAACCACTGTCCATTTCACACTTCTTGTTTCCTTAAAAATGGTATAAATTGTTGTTGAACATGGGTTATGCAACAAACTAAAAAGCATCAAGTTCAATCCGGTAAGTAAAGTCCATCCTCCTGCATGAAGAATGTTTGCAGTATCGCCTACAGAGTTGAGTTCAAATATTACACCTGTTCCTGCTCCCACACCGCTGGCTCCGGTAATAAGAACTGTTAACATCAGTATTGTAGGAATTACAATTTCATTAGCAGGTATAGCAATGATATAAGCGAGCAAAATAACGCCGTTAAGGCCAAAAACAAATGCAAATGGATTGGACCACTGAATAAAATATTCTGCCAGACTTAGTTCTCCAATATGTACATTAGCCACCAACCAAATTACAATTCCGGCAGGAACAGCAAAAATAACAGCACGCCAAAGAACAATAATGGTACGATCAATCAACGAGGTGTAGAGTGTTTGCCAAATTCTTGGCGGGCGGTATGGTGGTAATTCAAGGCTAAAAGCCGACGCTTCCCCCCTCAAAACTGATTTGCTTAATCCCCACGAAACAACCAAACTGAAAAAGATTCCCAAAACAGCGATACCAACCACTGCACCAGCAGAAACAACACTTGCCAGTTGGGCTGGCACAAGTCCACCAATAAAAATAGAAGCTATTAGTATTTGGGTAGGCCATCGTCCGTTGCATAAGGAAAAATTATTCGTAATAATGGCAATTAATCGTTCCCGGGGACTATCTATTACCCTTGCAGCAATTACCCCGGCAGCATTACAACCAAATCCCATACTCATGGTTAATGCCTGTTTGCCATGTGCACCAGCCTTGCGAAAAAGACTATCCATGTTAAATGCCACCCTTGGCAAATAACCAAGGTCTTCAAGCAAAGTAAAAAGTGGAAAAAATATCGCCATAGGAGGCAGCATCACAGCAATCACCCAAGCCATTGCAAGGTAAGCTCCGTCGATTAAAACACCATCGAGCCACCAAGGCATATGAATGGAAACTGCTGCGCCTTTTAAGATCGGGTGCATATAATCAATTAAGAATGAGGCTAACAAGCCGGAAGGGTAATTGGCTCCTGTTACAGTTAGCCAAAAAACCAAAGCCAACAACAAAAACATGATCGGAAAACCAAGCCATCTGCTTGTTACAATTTTATCAATTCTCAAATCCAGAGCATATGCTGCTTTTTCTCCTTTCTGCTTCACCGTTTTTCTGGCAATTCGGGAAGCATCTTCATAAATGGATTCAATAACGGTATCATGAAGATCAATCCCAAGATCCCATCGGGCTTTATTGGCCTCTGATAATATATTTTCTCTTTCTTTTAAATGAGTATCATTCATCGTTTTACTAAATTTAAAGTTGAACAGTTGAATCTCCGGCATTTATACTTCCCAGTTCGCCCGATTGAACTGCTTCAATAATACTATTATCACCTTCGAGTAATCGCAAAGCAACCCAATTCAAATTAGGAAGATTAGGAAACTGTTCTGCAAGTTTTGATGCTAAGCTTGAAATAGCATTATTAAGCTTAATTGAACGGCTTTTAATTTTATGCGGTTTGCAAACATACTTTCCTGCAGCCACTTCTTCGATAGCAGCAAGAAGTTCTTTCATACCCTCTTTTCTACGTGCAGACGCTGGAATAACAGGTATCCCCAATTCCTTTGATAAAGCTCTTTCATCTATTTCGATGTTATTGCGTTTGGCTTCGTCCATTAAGTTAAGGCAAAGCACTGCCCGATCTGTAATTTCGAGTATTTGCAATGCCAGATTCAAGTTACGTTCCAGCCGCGTTGCATCAACAACAATTACGGTTACATCAGGTTGCCCAAACAAAATAAAATTACGCGCCACCTCTTCATCTGTACTTGTTGAGAGCAGTGAATAGGTACCTGGCAAATCGACTACTTTGTAACGTTTCTCGTTGTATATAAAACCGCCCTCAGCCCGGCTTACCGTTTTTCCCGGCCAGTTGCCGGTATGCTGATGCAATCCTGTAAGGTTATTAAAAACAGTACTTTTCCCTGTATTTGGATTGCCTGCCATCGTTATTACATAATCAACCTGTTCCATATTTAACCCAAGTTTAATCAGGTTTTCTTTGTTGTGAACAGGGCAATTGTCACAATTATTTGAGTTACTCATTTGTGTCATTTTTTTTGTGGACAAAAATTAAATCAGCTTGTGTTTTTCTGATTCCAATTGTTGCTCCCATTACCCGGTATCCAATCGGATCACCGGAAGCGCTTTTCATTTCTGCTGATACCAAACTACCTGCAACCACTCCTAAATCCATCAGTCTTCTTCGCTGTTGTCCTCTGCAATTGGGCGAAATTCCGGCAATTTCAGCTTTTTCTCCTATGGCCAGAGATGACAACAATTCGTATTTTGGAGCTAAGGGCACAGTTCCGGACAGCAATTCAACAGTTATCTGGGAAGCAAAAAGTGGAGTTAAAGTGCATTCATCTCCATTGGCAATAAAAGTGGTTTTTCCTTTATCTACATCTGTTACATACACTTGCATGCCAGGATATAATCCTTCTACCACCAATTGCTCATAAATACTTCGTGGTTCATCTTCGATATGAATAATCCGGCCAGTCACACCTTTTTTTAGGTTACTTAGTAGTTTCCCTTTAGGTTCAGGCAACTCCCCGTCAATTGAAGGTATCGGATCTCCATGCGGATCAAATACAGGATTGCCCATTTGGGCAGCTAATTTTTCCGTATCTTCCTGTGTAACAAAATGCTCTATCCGATCAGCCTCGTTATGCCAATCAGCTTGAGCTACACTTGTTTCATCGGCAAGATACCTTTCCCATATACGATGTACCCGAATTACCCGAAGTGAATAAGATCTTCCGGTATCTGTTAAAGATATGGTGTTATCATCCATAGTTACCAAACCCAAAACAAGCAGACGTTCAATCAGTTGACTTGCGCTATCATCTGAAATATTCAGATTGCCCGCAATACTATTCATATTGCATAAATTCTTGTTGTACTCACAATCAAACAAGTACTTAAGGGCATCCTCCAATTGAACCCTTTGATTGTTCATTTTTATCTTTGAAAAAAGGGCTATCAATCCTTTTTTGGGCCAGAAAATCCAAAAAATGATTAATACAACCACAACTCCAAAGAAAAACAATATACCTGATTGTATACCTACTGTTAATAATGTAATCATCTATTCTTTCTTTAACTTTTTTACACTTAATGGTTGCTGGATATTCTTTATTCCAGCTTTGAAAAAAAACTCTCTCATTTTTAATAAAATGGTGGCTTTAAAATAAGCCCAAGATCTTTGTTTCCTCATCTAAAGTAATTCTCTTATGTGATTAGTCCAAGTTAAACTTTGAATTTATTAGCAGACAATTATGCCACTTTCAAAGAATCTTTAAACAATATATAAATATCACATTGAAATTAGTATCCAAAATTCAAGAAGATAATATCCTGCTAAAAAAGAACTCCTCTACTTGAATGGAAGTTAATTTCTTAAATTAAAAAACACCATACACTTGAGTAATAGTCTGTTTTTCAGAAATAAAATCATCTACACAATTGAAAATCAATTACATGTCAAAAAATAACGACTGATTTGCTTACAGAAATATCTCCGAATATAAGAAGTGTAAGGCTTCAATTTTTATTCCGTTGATTGTCAATAATTCCACCGCGCCTACTTACCATACAGAGATGATGAAAACAAGTTGAAATAAACTGCCGGTATCAACCAAAAGGATACCTAAAAAGCTTTTCTAATTTCTTTGGCTTGAAACAGTAAATATTCTTTTATTTTTCATGTTTCGTGCTACTACACAAAACCTTTTTTGAGTAAATTTGAAACTATGACTATTACAAGAAAAAAATACTCCCTATTACTCATTATTTTCATTTTAGTATTCTCCGAAAAGGGATTTGCAGAGGATCAATTCAAAATCGGTTTTTCGCAATGTACATCGGTAGACAGCTGGCGAAAAGCGATGCAAAGTGAAATGCAAAATGAATTGATTCTATTTCAAAATATGGAATTAGTAATAACTGATGCACATGACAATAATGAAAACCAAATTAGGGATATTAGGGAACTAGTTAAAAGCGGTATTGATTTACTAATCGTTTCTCCCAACGAGTCGGCCCCAATAACTCATATTGTTGAGGAAGTTTTTCGCAAGGGAATTCCAGTAATTGTTCTCGATCGAAAAATTGAAAGTGAAAACTATACAGCTCAAATTAGTGCCGACAATTATTTGATTGGGAGGGAGGCTGGAAAATATGCTGCCAGATTATTAAATGGCAAAGGTAACATTGCTGAAATTTGGGGACTAAAAGGTTCCAGTCCTGCCATTGAACGACACAAAGGATTCACTGAAGTCATCAGCAAATATCCTGGTATCAAAATTATTTTCTCAGAAACAGGAGAATGGTTCAAACAGGGTGGTGCCAAAATGATGAAGCTAGCCATTGAACAACATGATAATATCGATTTGGTTTTTGCTCATAATGACTACATGGCTATTGGTGCATATGAAGTACTGCAATCGAAATTTGGCGAACACAAACCCTTTTTACTTGGGATTGATGGTTTGCCAGGACCAAATGACGGCGTTAATGCTGTAATTCAGAAGAAAATTAATGCTACTTTTTTATACCCAACCGGTGGTGCGGAAGCGATACAGTTAGCCTTTAAAATTTTAAATAAAAAACCATTTAAGAAAAATATCATTCTAAAAACAGTTGTTATTGATTCTGACAACGCAGAAATCCAGAAACTACAAACCGATCAGATTCTTTCCCTTCAGGGAAAAATATCCACGGCAAAAACTATTCTTGACTCTCAAATTATTAAATACAAAAGTCAGAGAATGTGGCTGATTATTTCGCTTAGTTTTCTTCTTATTGTCATTCTTTTGGCCGTACTCTTGTTTCAAGCATTCAAAAATAAGATTAAAGCCAATCGAAAATTAGAGGAACAAAAAGAACAAATCGAAGATCAACATGAAAGGCTCATTTTGATTTCAGCTCAATTGGAAGAAGCAACTCAAACAAAACTAAGATTTTTTACCAATGTTTCGCATGAATTCAGAACTCCTTTAACTCTAATTCTTGGATCTATTGAGAATCTTTTAGATCAAAAAATTAAAGACAAAGAATCGTATCAACAGTTAAATGTAATGCACAGAAATGCCAATCGACTGCTTCGCTTAATCAATCAGCTGATGGATTTTCGAAAAATAGAGAATGAAAAAATGCAGATGAAGATTTCCAGGAATGATATCAATCAGTTCGTTAAGGAGATATCTGATTCGTTTCAAGAATTGGCAAATAAAAAGCATATTAACTATTCATATTTGTCGACCATTCAAAAAGAAGACTTGTATTTTGATACAGATAAACTTGATAAAATTCTATTCAATCTTTTATCGAATGCCTTTAAATTTACGCCCGAACAAGGTGAAATTGCTGTTCATTTGGAGAATTCAAGCCATGAATTTAATAAAGAGATGAAGGATTGTGTAAAGATTAGCGTTGTTGATTCTGGTTGTGGAATTTCAGAACCGGATCTTAAAAACGTCTTTCAACGATTCTATCAAGCCAAAACCAATGCTTCGTTTCCTGGAACCGGAGTTGGCTTGTCCTTAACCAAAGCTTTGGTTGAATTGCACTCAGGAATTATAAATGTTGAGAGTAGTTTGGGGAAAGGGACAGTATTAACAGTCTACTTGCAGAAGGGTAAATCACATTTTAATGATGCTGATTTAATTTTTGCCGACTCTAAAGAAAAAGATACTTCGAGGCAGATTCCATCAGAATTAGATGAAATGGACTTTATTCCCCAGCTTACTGAGTCAAACGAAGAAGAAAATCCTTCCTTCTTAACCAACAGAGAAATTCGGATTCTTATTGTTGAGGACAACCCGGACGTTTCGGAGCATATCGCAGAATCGCTAAAAGGAAACTATAAAATTTTGAGAGCCGAGAATGGAAAACAAGCTTTAAAAGTGATTGAAGCAGAGAATCCGGAATTGATCATTACCGACCTAATGATGCCTGTGATGGATGGATTGGAATTGACAAACATTGTAAAATCGGATTTAAAAACCTGTCACATTCCAATCATCATGCTCACCGCAAAAGCTTCACAAGAACATAAAATTGAAGGGCTGGAAGTTGGTGCTGATTCCTACATTCCAAAACCTTTTAACAGGAAACATTTGCAGGTTAGGGTGCGGAAATTAATCGAAAGCAAAAAAAGAGTTCGAATTCATTATCGCGAAAGCATCGATTTCACGGAACAAAACGATGGCATTAACAGATTGGATCAGCAGTTTTTGAAGAGAGCTTGCGAAGCCATTGAAACCAATTATCAGAATTACGATTACGGTGTTGAAGAATTGAGCAAGGATATTAATTTATCGAGAGTTCATCTGTACCGTAAAATAAAGAACTTAACCGATTTGTCGGCCAGTGAGTTTATCCGAAATGTAAAGTTGAAAAAAGCCTCATCGCTACTTTTGGAAGGAGACTTAAGTATTTCTCAAATTGCTTATCAAACAGGGTTTGCGAGTCCATCTTATTTTAGCAAATGTTTTAAAGAGAAATTTAAAATGTCTCCCAAAGAATACATTCAACAAAAAAAGTAAGGCAGAAGCTTACATAAAAAATCAAAATAAATTGATACCTGATAAAAATAACAGCACATCCCATTTTGGAGTAGTTGGCTTCGTTTTTTTCATTGTAAGCGTCTCCGCGTCGCCACTCCGTCAAAAAAAAACACCCCGTCAAATTTTGGTTCAAATTGACGGGGTATTAAAATATCAGATATTACTCAGCCCACTTATCAGGAAGCAAGTTTCTCATTTGTTCGTTGGTCATGGTTTGGTGTTCTGCCAGGTGCTGTATCACATCTTTGAAATAAGAAAAGGTATTCACATTGTTCAGTCTGCATGAAATAGCCAGAGAATATAGTTTCGCAGTTCTGGCAGCTCCAGCATTAGAGCCACAGAAAAGCGAATTGCGACGACTAATGCTAATGTAACGCATCGGTCGTTCAATCCTATTATTATCCAAATCGTAATCTGTAGATATTATAATATTGTAAATCGATTCCAGTTCGTTGAGACAGTATGCAGTGGCTTTATTTAAAATATGGTTGGGTAGTATTTCAGGGTCTCGATCAATAGTCCTGAGTTTTTTTTCTAAATCGGTGTAAACTTTCAAGGATTCTTCTTTCCATTTTTCTTTTGGTTTCTTTTTTCTGATCATGTAAAACTGGTTGTACAGGTCAATAATATTTTGTGCTTTTGGTTGTTCTTGAATCTCTATAAATTTTCGTTTGCAATGTTGAATACAACCTAATCGCATTGCTTTTGGATAATTCCACCCTTCAAGTACTTTGTACGAGCTGTAACCATCAGTCTGAACGGCTCCTTTATAATCTTCGGACAGGTAGTTTGTAAATACCTTTTTGGCTCTTGATCCATTTTCATAAATGAACTGAATCAAATTATTTTGATGGGACAAAGCACTCCAAAAGTAACCTTTGCGACTTCCTTTATCGCCGTCTAATACGGTATGATAGGTTTCATCGAAATGGATATAAGGATCTGCAAGAATAGCATCCTTAAGGTGTGGCATCAATCTATCGAGCAGGTCCGCTGATTTTTCGATTAAGCCATGAACAGTTGCTTTGGGGATATCAATGCCCATCTCGTTCAAGTATTTCATAATGCGTTCTACGGGCATGCCGTACACATATCTTTGTTGAATTAGGTGTGCCAGTATCGAGCTATCGAAGTTGGAGTTCTGAAATGGCGCCACTGGAGCTTTTCCTTCAAAAAAGTTATCACCCATCCGATATTTCCTGCAGCGATAAATATGTTTGATCAGTCGGGGTGGTATATATGTATACCTTATCACGTCACGGTGAAACAAGTAAACAGCAACTTTTTCATCAAAGCCGGCATCGCAAGGCAGTACATCTTCTACAAGCTCTTCAATATTATCGTAAACCTTTCGTTTAGCACCATTATTACCTCTTTCTTTTGGGGAAGGAGCTGGTTTTTTATCGTCTGCAACAGGAGCTGTATATTTACGTTTTTCGGTCTTTTTAGGAAGGTTCATATTCGCAAATCGCTTCAACTTCTGGGCATCTTTATCCTTCTCTAAAAGTACTGCCTTTAAAGCAGCTAACTCTTTAGCTTGTTCTTCTATGGTTTTAGTCAAAGATGCCAGTACAGCTGTTAATTCTGAAATTTGTTCCTGATAAAAAGCGCTTAACTCTCTGTTTGTCATGATATAAAGATACAAAAATAGTAGGGTTTCACCATGCAAAACACACACTATTTTTGCACCTTTTACGCTCTGTATCAAGCCGTTATCATGGCTTTTAAGCGAAGTTCGTTCGAATTGCTTTTGTGTTTTATTGAGTTGACGATTTGATCAAGAATAGTACTTTCTACCTCAAAGAAAGGTGCATCGCCAACTTGTTGTGGCAGAGTATAGCAGCCCAATTCAAGCTTCTTGTTGTAAAGAACAAATCCTTCTTTTTGCCATCGTAAAACCTTAATTGATTTACGCGTGCTACCAACAAAAACATAACCATCGCCATTTAGTGCATCCTTTTTACCTAAAGTCTTTACCAGATGATAAAGCGAATGGATTCCCTTACGCATATCAACTGGTTCGCGAAAAAAATAAAAACGTGTCGTTGCCGTGAAATTGAAAATCATAGTACATCCTTTTTATGTGAATTTTAAGAATGTAAAAATCTAAAATCTTATCGAAAATCCATATGCGCTATTGTGGAGACGGATACTTTTCATTAGTCTGATTGGGTAATCAAAAAAAATCCGGGTCATACAGACTCCGGATTTTTCCTTATTAATAACATCCTTTTTCTACCAAACTGATTTCAATTTGTAGAATTTGGTTTCTTTAAACGAAATGTTATCACCACTACTAACTACATCTATTTTATCAAACTTTTCAGCAGAAAAAAATTGATCTGTCATAACCAACTCTCCATCATTTACAAAAACCTCGATGGAAGATTCATCAATAAGTATCTGTAATTTTATTCCTGTTTTACAACTTATCTTTGCTTTATCAATGCTTGCGAAAACCTCTGAAAAGGAAATATTCTTAAGCTTCGTTCTATCAATAGCAAAGCTTTCATTTACTCCGGAATAAAAGGCTTCCAATTCTTCACCCGCCGAGTTGCTAAGCTTAACACCAAACTTTTGTGGTTGTTCATCCCATGCTATTTCCAAATCTATTTCCAATGGGATTGCCTTAAAAGGAATTGTATTGGTCACATCAAAATTTCCTTTTATATCCTGATTCGGAATGATATAACATTCCTCCCGAATTAATTCCAGCTCTTTAACCGGAACAGAATTTAAATGATAATTGTTATCCTCTTTTTTAAGTACCAATTCTCTTGGAAAGGTATTCGCACTTCTCCACTTGTAAGTAGGAACTACAGTGGCATATTGCCAGTTACTCATCCAACCTATAAACAGCACCCTTCCATCCTCTTCCGGCACATTCGACCAGGTTACTCCTGCATAATTATCTCTTCCATAATCGAGCCATTTGGTATCGTTTCCAATACTGACAAATTCTTTTCCATTAAAATCGCCGACAAAATACTGAGTAGTGCTGCCACCATTAGGTCCTCCGGCACCAATGCTGACAATTAAAATCCATTTCTCCTCATCGGTTCCTTCAACTTTTATTGGAAATAAATCAGGACATTCCCAAACACCGCCATGTGAACCAAGTTCTTTTCCAAAATCACTTTCAAAGGTCCAATCAATAAGGTTTGTGGAAGAGTAAAAACTTGTATGATCCTGTACTGCAAGAGTCATGATCCATTTCTTAGATTCTTTATGCCAAATTACTTTAGGATCTCTGAAATCTCTAATTCCAGGGTTTTTTAATACAGGGTTCTTTTCATACTTGGTCCATGTTCTCCCTTTGTCTAAGCTATAAGCAATTCCCTGCGATTGAAAATCATTCCGTCCGGCCTTTTCCCCCTCCATATTGTGGTAAGTATAAATAGCAACCATTGCCGGCTTATCTTTTGATCCAAATCCTGAAGTATTTTGATAATCCATCACTGCTGAACCAGAAAATATGTATCCCAAAGAATCAGGATACAATGCTATTGGCAAATGTTCCCAATGCACTAAATCCTTACTTACAGCATGCCCCCAATGCATTGGGCCCCACACCGAACTTTCGGGGTGATACTGATAAAACAAGTGATATTCGCCCTCATAATAAACCATTCCGTTTGGATCGTTCATCCAATGGGTTTCAGGTGTGAAATGAAACTGTGGACGGTATTTTTCGGAATATTCTTTGACTTGCGCAGAATCGCTTCCTTTGTCTCCTGATTTCCCACATGCAAATGCAATTGGAAGTATTAAGAATAGATAAATAATATATTTTTTCATATCGAGTTTTATTAAATTTCTCTTTGTTCGGAATATGAAATTAAGCGATAGCAGACTTTTGAATCCTGTCACCATCCTCTCTATAATTCATTCTGAATATATGAGCAGAGATAAAATTATCTCTGCTCAATTCTTCTTTTAGTTTTTAAGAGACAAGTAGTTTAATGCATTTTTAGAGAATAGCTCTATATATGATTGTTTGGTATTAAGGCCATCAGGATTTATATCTCCAGCTGCATTTTGGTTGAATTCAAAACCTCCAATTCCTTGATAAATTGCTTTTCCCTTATAGGTATCGTTTGGTAGAAATTCCAATACTCCAACCATCCAGTAATCTCTAATTCCAGACCAAGTTCCAAGCCATTCTACCTGATGCAATGATTTAAATGTTTCGTAAACTGCTTCGTCGGTATTCGATGTGATTCCAAGACTTGCAGGGATATCCAACATTACATGATTGTGGTCTTCTTTCCAACCGGGAGCAATAACCGGGAAGGTTTTGTATCCATCAGCTTCAACATTGAAACCAATTCCTTTGTAAACCGGATGATTACTCATATCATGAGTTCCAACTGTCACTCCAATTCCCCAAACATCAGGATTATCACCTCCTGCACCATTACCAATAGCCATCGGATAATCCACAGTCATTCGACCCAAAGTCCACAAATAAGCTGTGGCATGTGAATTCAGCAACAAATTACCACCCGCTTTGTAAAAATCATTTACTGAGTTCAACACCGTTGCGTCTTGAGCAATCGCAGGAATTTCACTGCTTTCGTCGTAGTACCACCATAAAACACGGAAGTCATTCAAATCAATCGAACCTTCTTTAATTTGATCGAAACTGATGTAAACTCCATTGTCGTAATTTGCAAAAAACCATTCTGCGGCAGCTTTTTCATCGTCATCTTCAATGGTCGACACCGAAGAATAGGTTCCTAAAAATCCGATATAAAATTGTTCTGAAACTGTAATTGTATAGTTGTTGTATACATTGCCATTTACCAAAACAACATCTATTGGAGTTGAAAAATCCATATTTGCAGTAATTGCCGGCGTAATTGAAGCTCCTTCCGAAAGAGTAATTGATGGGCTTAAATCTGTAACATCAGTTCCATCGGGCACTTTAAGTGTAATGCTGTTTTTGGTTTCGTCGATAATTGCCTGCAAGCCATCTACACTAAACTCAGTAATGTAAACATCACCTTCAATATCAAGAGATGGTGATTCTGTGTCATCACAAGCACTAGATGCCAACATGCATAAAACACACATTGCTGCGAATAATTTTTGATATATTTTTTTCATGAAATTAATTTTAGCTTAGTTTTGAAAATAAAAATACGATGCTTCAAGAATTTCTATATTTCCTTTCTCAGTGAAAAGAAATATCTGATCAAATTCACTCGAATCTGACACAAGACTTGACAAAACACGTTTTCCCGTTTCCGTATAAAATTCAATAATCCCAGAATCAATAAGAACATTTATTTCTAAAGTAGAATCTCGATGAATGCAAGGCATTTCAACTGCTCTTTTCTTTTCCTCATTTACTGTTGATAATAGAAAGTAATTTTTCCAGAAGTTTTCATATCCAAATACCACATGTTCTCCATCCTTATTCATAAACTCTATCCCCAATTTGCCTGGAAAGGAAATTCGAGTCATGTGTTCGGTTTTAAATTTCAATTTTAGATATAAAGGTTCTTTATTTTTAGGTAAATAACCGGATAAATTCATCCTTCCTGAGAGTTTAACTGAATCCAAAATCACCTTTTTATTCTGAGACTGATTATAGTCCAATTTGGGATACAACTCAATCATTAACTCGTTGTAGATTTCAGTAATACGAACGGTTCGAGGTACTGTATATTTGCTTTTAGACTTATTTTCTCCCTCAACAAATCCAATAAGAATTGGGGACTTATTTTCTTGAGAAAAAGCTACTGCTCCACAAACATTCTTTCCAAAATCAACAAAATGATGCTGAGTTGTTTCTTCTATAAAATTATTCTCCTCGAAACTTCCGATATAATATTGCATTTCTGGTTCCAATGTCACTTGTTTTCCTGACGAAAAAGTAATCAGGCAATAACTTGATCCATCACCCAAAGGAAATATCACATTATTATTCAGAACCGAATTTTTAGGAAAATGATCTGACCAAAATTCACTTGCATATTCCCAGGAAACAAAATCTTTTGATGAATAAAATTCAACATGATCTCTAACAGAAATACTCATCATCCATTTCTTTTCTGAATCAGACCAAAAAACAGAAGGGTCCTGAGGATTTTCCAACAATGAATTTGGAACCTCTGGTTTTCCCTTAAAAATTGTCCAATTCAGGCCATTATCAAGGCTATATTTCAGAATGGCATCCATTTGGTTGTTTTCATTGTTTTCAATCAACAAGGCAAGCAATGGAACTCCAGTCTTTGTTCCGATAGGAAGACAATGCTGTTTGTCCTGCACAATGGCGGCACCCAAAATATTCTCTCTTTTTGGAAATATAGAAGTTTCCTTTTTTTTCCAGATTAACAGATCCTTACTGAATGCATGTGCAATATTTACAGAAGCACCACTTGTCTCTTTGTTTTTGTAATAAAGGTGGTAGATTCCAGCTTCATAATATAACAATACCGGTGCATGCAAGATCCCAGATTCCAATCCAAAATGTATTGAATGCATGTTATTTTTCTTTTGTGAAGAAGAACACCCAACAAATAGAATAACAATCCAAATACTTAATATGATGTTTCTCATGATCATCTTGTGTTTCATGCAATAATTAATCTTTACCGAAAATGGTGAATTGATATTGTTGTTTAACCGAAAATTTCGGTTAAACAACAAGTAAATATATCCTGCTTAGTACCCAACATTTTGCTGATACAATCCCTTACTGAAATTGATCTGTTTTTGAGGAATTGGTAAGTATTCATCCCGGCCTTTTGTAACACTGCTGCCTTGGTAATAGCTGATTCGTTCTTTTTCCTCCATAAAATACTTATCCATGGTTTCTTTAGCAATACCCCAGCGTACAAGGTCGAAATAACGGCTTCCTTCCATCGCAAATTCCAAACGACGTTCCCATCGAAGAGCCTTTCTTGCAAAATCCTGAGTCCAGTTACAATTCACACCATCTACATAAATTTCAACTAGATAATTCCCCATATATGATCCATTAGCAAACTTCAACAGTTCAGTACTGGCCTGAGCACGTTCTCTAATTCTGTTAATCAATTCCAAGGCTTCAGCCTGTCTTCCCAATTCTATTAATGCCTCAGCTTTCCACAACATCACATCTGCATATCTAACCAGAATTCTGTTTTTTGAATTGCCATAAAACGGATCGATATTTACAAAACAAGGACAATCAGGAGAAACATTTTCCTTTAAGGATGCATGCACACCATACACATCAGGGGAACGATTCCAACTTTCTTCATAAAGAAGATTTTGATCATATTTCCACATGTGCCCGGGAGTTGCAATGGTATGGTCAATTCGAGGATCAACATTATTGGCTGCAAAATCGAGATTGCTTTGATTGTACGTATCAAACTCTGGCAAACCATCAGCAGAGGTTTTGTAAGCATTCACCAAATTCTGACTCGGCTTGTGAAAATCACAACATCCCAATCCCATTGGAACTGCCAACACATCACCAAAATTTAATCGTCCGTGCATAGTTCCATCATCTGTTGAGTACTGAACTGCAAAAATCGATTCCTTTCCATTTTCATAATCTCCAGGCAAAAAATTGTATGCAAAATCCGCTTCCAAATCATATGGTGAATTATTAAGCACCTCGTTTGCAAGAGAAATAACCTCCTCTAGTTTGCCAGTGTTGATATTGGTCACATTATTATCATCATCCTGCTCGTAAGCCTGATATAATCTTGTTTTGGCCAACAATGCTTGCGCGGCAAACTTGTCAGCTCGTCCAATATCTGTTTTCGATACAGGAAGGTTGTCAATTGCAAATTGAAAATCAGCAGCAATCTTTTCCCATAACTCATCGTTTGATAATGCAACATTTGAAATATTCTCATATTCTGAATCAGGAACTGTTTCGTCGATATAAGGAATATACTTAAACATTATTTTTAATTGAAAATATTGATAACCTCTTAGAAATCTCATTTCCCCTTCTCTGACTTTCTTCTCTGGATATTCTTCTTCGGAAAGCAGAGCCAATTGATTTAAAGCCTCGTTTGCACGTGAAATGGCAATGTAATAATTGTACCAAAGCGCATCAAGTTCACCAAAGTTTGCAGTAACATTGGAAAAAGTTTCTATGAAGTGAAAATCTTGAATATCAGCAGGACCTGAACCACCTTTGTAAGCATCATCAGACCTGACATTTCCAAAAGGCCAAAGACTAAAAGGGTGATCGTAATGGTCATTCCCCAGACTTGAATAAGCTGCAGTAACAAACCCATCAACATTGTCTGCTCCTCCAACCTGATCATCGCCTAACAATGCTTTAGGACCCAAGTCAAGTTCATTAGAACAAGAAAGCATTGTCATACAGATTAAAATATAAATTATTCTTTTCATCTTTTCTTATTTTTTGTGTTCACTTGACTTAAAATGCAACATTTACACCTGTAGTAATCATTACCGGGTTAGGGTAACCAAAAGAAGGACTTTCAGGATCCAGACCGGTAAATTTCTTACTTTTAATCGTCCATAAATTCTGACCGCTAACATACAATCTCAGTTTACTCAATTTCAATCTGTCAATAACTGATTTTGGAAATGAATACCCCAATTGAGCTGTGCGCAACTTCATGTAACCACCATTTTCTACATAGTAGGTTGAAAAACGACCTTCCCAATTTGCATCTGTATTTGTAAGTGCAGGTATCGAAGAGTTTGAATTTTCAGGAGTCCATGCATTTAACAACCGTGTTCCTTTGTTTGAACCAGCATCATCAACACTCCAAAAATCACCTTGCCTCTTCATATCATTAATAACATCAATTCCAGCAATTCCCTGAAAGAACATGGTTAAATCAAATCCTTTAAATTCTGCTGATATATTAAGACCGTAAGTAAAATCAGGATGTGGATTTCCAATCCAGGTTCTGTCGGCATCGTCAACTACTCCATTGTCATCCAAATCGGCAAAACGAATTCGACCTAAACCTTTTCCTGGTTGTTCTGCAGAAGCATCAAGCTCTTCCTGTGTTCTAAATAAACCATCAGCAACATAACCATACATTGAATTGATTGGTCGGTTTAAAATATTATCATCAGAACCGTTTCCTCCATAGTCATTCACAACTGCAAGCGGAAGTTTGGTGATTTTATTGCTGTAGGTTGCAAAATTGGCTGCGATCTCAAATTTAAATTCTTCTTTCAGGCTGCCACGGTACCCTACAAGTACTTCCAAACCTTCATTTTCCATTGAAGCTCCATTCACCCAACGACTACCACCTTCGCCAATTGCACCAATATATCCTGGCAGAATCAAGATATCCTTGGTTGATTTAAAGAAATAATCAACTCCACCAAACAGCTTTTGATCAAACAATCCGAAATCGATCCCCAAGTTGGTTTGGATGGTTGTTTCCCATTTTAAATCATCATTCCCTGTTTGAACTACACTGTAACCGGAAGGTAATGTTCCTGTTCCCTGACCATACATATCATATGCAGTTCCATTAGGCGATCTCCAGGTAGGATCTCCACCTCCGTAATTGGTCTGATACAATGAATAAGTTGCATTGTTATCAATTTCCTGATTACCAGTCTTTCCCCAACCAAACCGCAATTTAAGATTCGAGACTGACTTTAAATTATCTTTAATGAAATCTTCCTGATTAATTCTCCACCCAACAGAAAAAGCAGGAAAAAGACCGTATTGATTGTTGTTACCAAAGCGAGAAGAACCATCATAACGAAGGGTAGCCGAAGCAAGATATTTATCGTTATACACGTAGTTCATTTTTCCAAAGTAGGACATTAACGCATACTCTGCTGCAGAACCGCCATTATCTTTTTTCCCGGTAGCCGCATCCAAATACATATAATCTTCGTCTTCTACAGCAAAATCCTGAGCAGAAGCCCAAAAAGATTCATCTTTTTGTTTGTAGAATTCACTACCAGCCATTATATCAAAACGATGATTGTCAACCTCATACTCGTAAGAAAGAGTATTACTCCAAACTATTTTTTTATTGGAGGAATGGTTATTTGTTACCATGTTGGTTTCATTCTTCAAATAACCGGAAGAATAACTTAATTGACTGTTAAGAGCATCGTAAATGCCATAATCGATCCCCAGGCTTGAACGAAATTTTAAATTTTTCACAGGCTCAACGTCCACAAAGAAATTCCCAAACAATCTGATGTAGTCGTAATCATTTTGTTTGTTGTTTTGTAGGACACGAACAGGATTTTGTCGGTCATTCATTCCTCCAACCGGTCCCCCCCATCCAATACCATCAACAGTATGAACCGGAATTAGAGGAACTGCTCTAACCGCTCCGTCCATAACTCCATCAGGTATTCTAACCTCATTGGTTTGATTGAATGAGAAATTCTCTCCAATCACCACCTTACCATCGGCCAATTCATAATTAGAATTCATTCGAGCCGAAACTCTTGTGAACTCAGTAGTTTTTATAATCCCCTGATTATCAAGATAACCCAAAGAAAATAAGTAATTTCCTTTATCAGTTCCATTTGAAACAGACACATCATACGATTGCGAAACAGAGGTTTGAGAAACCTCATCAAACCAATCTGTATCCGAAGCTTTCATTGTTTGATTGGCATCTAAAAACTTGGGAACCATAATTTTATTCAGGCTAGGATTCGCCAAATCTCCATTCCAATCAAATTGATAAGAAAGATTATTTGAATTGGGGTCAGTTCCTGTATTCACAAGTGATCTCCATAATGCTGATCCATACTGTTCTGCATTCAGCACATCAATTTTGTTATCGTACCAGGAAATATTGGAGTAAGCATTTAAGTTCACCTGAATCTTTCCCTTTTTTCCTTTTTTTGTGGTCACAATAATAACTCCATTGGCAGCCCTCGATCCATAAATACTCGCTGAAGATGCATCTTTCAAAACCTGAATGGATTCAATATCATTAGGGTTTAATTCATGCATTCCCGCTTTTGTAGGAACCCCGTCAATCACATACAAAGGGTCGTTATTATTTAACGTACCAATTCCTCTTATGCGGATTGTAGTTCCTGAACCACTTGGCGATCCATCTGAGGTAACAAACATGCCAGGAACGTGCCCCTGCAATGATTTTATGGGATTAGCACTTGGAGTGCTAACAATTTCATCTACATCAATAACAGAAACCGCTCCGGTTAAATCTGCTTTCCTTTGCGATTGATACCCTGTAACAACAACCTGATCCAACTGCTGGAAATCTTCTTCCATGACAACGTTTACGGAACTAAGTCCGTTAACAGGAATTTCCTGCGTTTTGAATCCCACAAAAGAAAATTGAATTGTTCCAGTTGCTGATACTTCAAATGTGTACTGACCATTGATATCGGTTACAGTACCATTTGCAGAGCCCTTTTCGACCACTGAAACTCCTGGAATTCCCTCATCGGAATTGACCATCGTAACTTTTCCGCTAACATTGATTGTCTGAGCCAATGCACGTAACGGAACTGAAACCGCAAGAAAAATCAATAGAGCTGCCATTGATCTTTTTGTGATTTGTAAGAGTTGATTTTTCATAGAAATTTAAATTAGGATTGATTCATAATTCGTAAAACTTCACTCATATCGTACTTGGGTGTTGCTCCCTCTTTAGAGGCAACAAACGCCCCGGTTGCCGAGCCAAAATTCAATGCTTCTTCCGGTGATTTATTTTGTACCAAAGCTGATAAAAACCCAGCTAAAAATGCGTCACCAGCTCCCACAGCATCAACTGCAGCAACCTTATAACCTAAATGATTAAAAAATTGATTGTTTGTAAACAGAACAGCACCATTAGCTCCTTTGGTCACACAAACCATTGAACATTGGTACTGTTCTGAAAACCAACGAATCAAATCTTCTTCATTTTTAGAGGTCTTTCCGTACCATCCTGATATCTGGATCAATTCCTCATCATTCAGTTTTGCGACGTCGGCTTTACCAAGCAATATTTCGACATCTTCTTTCTGATCGAAAGGCGGACGGAGGTTTACATCAATTACTTTTAAACAATCAGAATCCAACACATTCAAGATTGTTTGTTTTGCTTTTTTGTTTCTGGAACCTAATGTCCCGAATACAACTATTCCTGATTCTTTTACTTTGTGAGACAATTGTTCGGTATATTCTAAATGATCCCATGCAACCGGCTCACAAATTTCATATTTCGCATTATTCTTATCATCCAAATGAACCAATACCTCACTGGTAGGTAATTCTAAGTCAAGCTGAATTAACTCTGTACTCATTCCTGATTCTTCTAAAAAACGTTTCAGTTTTAAACCTTGTTCATCATTCCCAATCCGACTTGCAAATTCAACATCAAGTCCAATATTGTTTAATTGCAAAGCCACATTCATAGGTGCTCCACCTGGCTTAGGACCATTGGGCATCATATCCCATAACATTTCACCAACACTTATTATTTTTTGATTTTTAATGTCCATCACAAATTATTTTCTCAATTTATATTTGACTTAAGCCTGTTTTAATTCCTTTTGGATTTGTTCCAACGATTTCCCTTTAGTTTCAGGGAAGAACTTGAATACAACAATCAACTGCACCAACATAGCCACAGAGAATATCATAAAAGCAACACCTCCGCCATTGGCACCACTTTCGACAATTGCAGGAAACATCCATGATACCATTGCTGCCATTATCCAATGCGTAAAACTTCCTAAAGCTTGTCCTTTTGCACGTATCTTATTAGGGAATATTTCTGAAATAAACACCCAGATTACAGCACCTTGAGAAAATGCAAAAAATGCTATAAACCCAACTAAATAAACTACAACCAAAATATTTCCCGTTGATCCCTCAAACAACGTTTTTGCCACCATTCCAAGAAATGCCATCATTCCTATTGAGCCAATTAAAAGCAATTTCTTACGGCCAAACTTATCGATTACTGTCATTGCCAACATGGTAAATATAAAATTGGTTGCTCCTATCGTTACAGATTGAAGCAGAGCGTCATCCTTACCAAAACCAGTCATTTCAAAAATTCGTGGTGCATAATACATAATTGCATTAATACCTGACATCTGATTAAAGACAGCAACCAATATGGCCAGAATCACCGGCAAACGATACTCTTTTGCAAATAGATTTGCACTGGATGATGCGTTATCCCCTTGTAATGATTCTTCGATCTCTTTTAATTCATTTTCAGGATCACGAGAAGCTAATTTTTTTAATAAGCCAAGAGCCTCTTTTGATCTTCCTTTCAAAACGAGTAACCGGGGAGTAGATGGAATATAAAATAACAGTGCGAAAAAAATAAAAGCAGGAAGTGCCTGTACTCCAAGCATCCATCTCCATGCATCAACCTCCACTACAGATGAAATTAAATAGTTGGAAAAGAAAGCCAATAGAATACCACTTACTACATTTAGCTGAAACATACCAACCAATCTTCCTCGAAGATGTGCCGGGGCTATTTCTGCAATATACATAGGACCAATAACCGATGATGCTCCAACGCCTATTCCTCCAACAAACCGAAAAGAAATAAAAACCAACCAATCATCTGCCACAGCTGTTGCCAATGCTGTCATTCCATAAATAACCGCAATAACAATCAATACACTTTTTCGTCCATATTTATCAGCAGGTTTACCTGCAGTCATTGCTCCGACAATTGTTCCTATCAACGCTATTGCAACTGTAAAACCATGCCAGAATCCATCCAATCCAAACATCTCCTGAATCGATTTTTCAGCACCCGATATTACTGCCGTATCGAAACCAAATAGTAATCCTCCCAAGGCTGCAATTAATGCACACGTAAATACATAGGTATTATTCTTCTTCATCACCGTTTTATTAAATCATTTAAATTTTATATGACGAATCTAGTATGTTCGCAATGAATCGTATCCTACATATGTTACCAACAATATCATTTATGTATCAAAGTGCGGAGATACAAACGTTTGTATGATATATGTTACCACTTTAGCATAAATGTTACATTTCCAAATTTGAATTAGAACACCGTACAAAAACCAGACAGCCATTTATATTAAGACTTAACGATCAAACACATTTGTATTTTAACATCTTTTTAATCATTGATATCATCCTTTTTCTTATCTTCCTAAGAATTTAAAAAAAAGAAGACATGAAGAGGATAGCCATACTGCTTGTACTAAGCTTTGCAATAACGACAGGATTTGCTCAAACACAACTGAAACAACATTTCGAAAAAGATCTGCGGAATTACACAACAGCTTTTAATAACAAACAATGGAATACGGTTACCGATATGATGTATCCTCCCATGTTTGAAATGATGAGCAAGGATAACATGCTGATGGTTTTGGAACAGATGGATAATTTGGGCGTTAAAATGACAACGGACTTTCATTCTATCGACAAAATATCGAAGGTAGTGGATTATGGGAAAGAGAAATATTGCAAAATTCAATATTACGGAATTATTAAAGTTAAACTTACTGGATTAATGTCGCAAGGCAGTTCGTTAATGCAGCCCCAGTTTGAACAGGAATTTGGCAAAGAAAATGTAAAATATCACGAGGCATCGAATTCATTTACCATTCAGGCACACCGATCGATGGTGGCAATTGCTGATCAAAAATCGGATAACTGGAAATATGTAGATGTGAATTCACCTCAGGCAAAAGGATTAAAAAAGTTGATCCCCGAAAAAGTACAGGAGCAACTAAACTAACTTACATCCCTAAAAACAAAAACAGTATGAAGATATATTTTTCAGGATCGATACGCGGAGGACAGCAAGACACAGATTTGTATGCGGAACTGATTCAGGAATTGAAACAATATGGAACTGTTTTAACCGAGCACATTGGATCAAAAATGATCGATACCACAATAACCGATAAGGAAATACACGATCGGGATGTGAAATGGGTAAAAGAATCGGATATAGTGATAGCAGAAGTAACTGTTCCTTCGCTTGGGGTCGGCTACGAAATTGGCCGGGCTATCGACATGAATAAACCCATAATATGTTTGTACAGAGTATTAAACGGCAAAAAGACCTCTGCAATGATTCGCGGGTGTTCCGATTTGCAGTGCTTTGAATACTCAAACATAGCAGAAGCTGCGGAGATTTTAAAGAAACAACTTAAAACTACATAGATGAACTGGCAAGATATTTCATACCTGAATTCGGGTTCGGCAATTCAGAAAAGAGCATTTAAATGTATAAATAAACTTCAGGTCTTTAATCTTCTGGCAGAGTATTCTCCTATTTTAACCGGAACCATTCCTATTGGAATTTCAATCGATTCAAGTGATTTAGACATTACCTGCCGATTTATGGATGCTGATAAATTTGAAAGAAAAATGGAAAATCTGTTTAGAGAGCAAACAGATTTTAAAATACAGCAAAAAGAAAAAAACGGATACTGGGTTGTAGTGGCAAGCTTTACTTACCAAGATTTCCCTTTTGAAATATTTGGTTCTCTTTTTCCTCCTACAGATCAAAATTCCTATCGTCATATGCTGATTGAGCATCGTATTCTGCAATTACTTGGCAAAGAATTCAGACTTAAAGTAATCCAATTAAAAAAAGAAGGTCTGAAAACAGAACCTGCATTTGCTCAATTATTAAAATTAGAGGGAGATCCATATCAGCAATTGCTAAATATGGAAGGTGTAACCGATTCCGAAATACTTCAGCATTGGAATAAGAGCTAAAAACACTGATCGTAATTCATAGTAAATCAGACAACAGAACAAATTAACATCACATTTAAGGAGACGAAATTTCAATGTTTACCATTGATAACAATTCGTTTGCCAAACAGCAAAAGTTATTGCACTATAAATTTTGATTACCAGCAGTTTATAATCTATTTTTGATCAATATTTTATTTTGATATGGAAGGATTAAACTGTTGGGAATATTATTTGTGTGGCAGAGAGGTAGGTGGAATAAACTCTGAGGAGCTGGGTACTTGTCCCGCAAGTACACTTCATCATAACAGTGGCATTAATGGCGGAACATTTTCCGGCAGGTATTGCTGGACAGTTGAAGGTACTCTTTGTGATTCGGAAATTCAAGGTGGACTGGAAGATAAGCTGCTAAATTGCATCAACTGCAGTTTCTTTAAATCAGTAAACGTCGAACAAGGACGTGAATTTATTCTCATGCCTCAAAAAATCCATCAAAACAAATAGGTTGTCGAATCATCAACAACCTATTCTTTTATAAAGCTCATTCCCTAAACTACATTAATAGTTCTAAGCCTTTTCAATCATATATTCACTTAAATCCAAGTCTTGTAACCTCTTTTTTGTCGGATCAACAATCAAATTATAAACTGTTCCTGCAAAAAGCATCACCGCAAAAACTGTTGCAAGCATAAATCCATACTTTGCATCGCTGCCAAAGGCATCGCTTATTGCTCCCATGGCCAATGGTCCAAGTGCAGCGCCGGCGGCTGTAAAAAACAGAATCACTCCCGCAACTGCTCCATGGCTGGATTTTGGAAAACAACTAATCCCTTTCGAATTGATGGTTGGATAAATAACCGACATAAACAATCCGGACAGTGGCAGTAAGAATACCGTTGCTTCCACTCCTAATAACATACTGCCAACAAAACAAACCAAAATAGCAAAACTAAACAGACTTAATACCACAGCCCAATTGAAACGGGACATCATCCACGCACCTAAAAATCTTCCACCAGCTCTCAAAATAAAGAAAATAGGCAAAGCATAAGTGGCTATAAACAACAAGCTGCCATCATATCCTTTAATCAAAGTAGGCATCCAAACATAAATGGCAGCTTCAACCGAAACATAAAGAAAAGCTCCCATTGAAAAACCAAAAGCATAAGGATCTTTAATCATTGCAAAGGTTCTTCTTATATTAATGGCTTCACCTGACTTTTTTTGAGTTTCGGGATATTTAACCTTAACGGCAATTAAAATCAAAACAACGCATAAACTTGCAGCTACAACATAAAGCCATTTCCAATCTACTCCTCGAGTTAAAAAATAACTTACAATAAATGGTCCGATAATAGCACCAACACCAAAGAATCCTTCAACCGCATTCATGGTAGATGTATGCTCTTTTGTCGATTTCGTAATATCACCTATTAGAGCCAGGGCTCCTGTTTTAAATATTCCTATGGCTGCTCCCGAAATTACCATCAGGGTTAAGAAAAATGCAAATGCATTTCCAATAATAAACAGATAAGAATTAACAACAAAAAGAAGCAAGCCAAGTATAATTGTTTTCTTTCGTCCTAATTTATCCGCTAAAAACCCCAGAAAAATTCCAGCTAAAGCAATTGCTGTCATCGGACCATAGTGTAACAATCCTGCAGCTGTCATGTTTAAATCGAAAGTCTTCATTACTTCCGGAATAATTACTCCAACTGCATCGGTTGTCATGGCAAACATCAAAAACATCATGTATGTCAGCCATTTAATCAGTTTTATATTTGTAATACCTTGTATATTATTAGTATTTCCCATCTTTTTATTTTTATGTAAGAATAAAATAATCCTACTAGAAATTATATACTACCTCTCCTTTTTCGTCGGTTGCAACAATATTGAAGGTATGAGTTTTTAAATTTGCATCAAAAGCCGCAATGCATCCATTATTTTCCCATTGCAATTTTAGCGATTCCGGTTTGGATTCCAGAATTTTCAGTTCAGCATCAAAACCAAAGGCCGGGAAATTATTTCTAAATTTCAATAAGGAGAGTTGCTTAAGTACTACATCTTTCCCCAATTCATTACATGCTTCCTCTAATTGCAAATTGGTTCTGTTGATTTCTTTATGACCGCCTGCCCCTGCATTTTTAACTGCTTCATGATCATTCTTTCCTGCAAGAAGATCGAGGTACCAAACCTGAGGTTTACCGGGCATAAAAATTTGAATAGCTCTTGCCAACAGAAGTTTTGCATCATCTTCGCCCAATGCGCTGTAATACGTTGCATTTACCTGATAATACAAGTTCTTTTCCCCATGCAGATCTTTCACAAATCCTCCTCGTTCAACAACAGTGTCAATCAAAACCTGAATCTGTTCTTCAGTCAGCAAACCTTTTAAATCCAGCAATGGAATTCCATCATGACACCCCAGCATATTTACAACTTTGATATCTTTTTCCAACATTTCCTTACTCCATCTGATCAAGACCTCATTTGTATTTCTTTCAAAAGCATCTATAATTAATCCCGGCAAGAAAAAATCATAAGTCAAATAGCCTTGGTCTGCTAATTTTTCGTGCATTTTATCTTCATACTTCGAATGTATTTCAGGCAAGAGCGTTAAATTATATTTATCAGCCAAATCTTTAACCTTCCCAAGTAAATTCCATGTTCCAGGATCATTCAAAAAATTTGGTAAACCAGGTTCTTTAGGAGCATACGCAAATGCATCCAACCTAATAATCTCAGCACCATAACCGGATAGCTTTTTCAAAGTATCTTCGTAAAATTCCCACACCAACGGAGACTTGATATTAAGATCCATTTGTCCAAGATATTTTCTTCTGGATTCCAATAAGTCAATTGTATCTTTACGGTACTCGTCAAATTTTCCAAATTCAATATCTGCAGGCTTTTTTCCTTCATTCATAGATGTGTTTACAATTTTCGCCAGTCTATCTGCCGAAACATATTGAATATCTGAAACCTTCATCAAGTCCTGAGCATCAATTTTCTCATATTTCACTTCCTGATAAAAAGTGTTCCAGTAAGGAACCTCCTTTCCATCGGGCATGCGAACCATTAAAATCGGCAGACCTGGTTTTCTGAAAAACATATCTTTGATGTATTCTGCATCAGGCTGTATATAACCTTCTTCCGTTATCTCTCCACATCCATCCCAGAATTTATTCCATGGTATAAAAAACTCCTTATATCTGGAATTCTCACCATTTTTTAAAATATCCTGAAACTGACTGGAAAGAACAGACGAATGGTTTAACACAAAATCAAACTTTAGTGCAATGTTCATTTTTTTCAGTTCGATTAAATTTTCCTTCGAAGCATACATCTTGTTCAGGTTATAATCTATAACTGAAAAACCTCTGTCTAAATCGGTATTAAAAACACTAGGTAAAATATAAAATGACTGAAATACATCCTCCAGTTCATCTTTATCAAGGAATTTAATGATATCATCTAAAGTTCCTCCAATACTATCAGGATAAGCATTCAGCATTGGACCCGATTTTATGATCGATTTATTCTCATTCATGTCTTTCATCTCCTCCTATCTAATCAAGATATTAATCATTAAACTTGAAATTATAATGCACTAATTATTTCCTTTAAGGCAAACAGTTAATTATTTTATTTCCAATTCATAATCTTTTGTGATTACAAAATCAGCCAGTTGTTTATGACCGGCAATTATTTTATGCTCGGTAATTAAAACCTGCTCAATAAAAGGATCACCAACCTCTTTCCCTCTGTTTCTCTTCTGTCTGTGTTCCAGTGTATCAATTCTGTTGCGGGCAATAAAAACCTTTGTATCTACATTTTTCAACAAAGCAGTATAAGTTCCTTCTGCAATTACAACCTGAATTCCTTCCAGATTAATTACTTCATCTTCTACACTATTTTTATTATAATCAATCAAAGGTTTTACAATCTCATTTTTGCCATCAACTGCATCCTGTAAATTCTGATCCATTAAATCCATTTTTACCTCAACGTGAGGTCCTAACCATTCAGGATCTTCCCTTCTTTTTGCATCATTTGATTTTGGAGGAAGAACAAAATAATCATCCTGGCCAAGCAATACCGATTTTATTCCTTCCTTCTCCAACTCATCGGCAATAGCCTTTCCTGTTTCTGATTTTCCACTTCCCGATTCACCGGATACGGTAATTGTATATCGTTTGCCCTTATTTTTAATTTTCTCTACCAAACTGGGAGCAATCATTCCTGCAACCTTAACATGGTGTTCTTCCACTACAATAATATCACCCTTCATGATTTTATATTTTAATTGTTCATTGATTCTTTAAGACATACTTTGAGTGTTTCGGAGGAGATCTTTACCTCCCCCGATTCTCTGCTTTTCAATATTAATATGCTAAAAAGTATATGTAATACTTAAAGTTGAAGCCCGGCCTGTAATAGGTCTTGCTCTCATGTAGTTCGTAGTATTTTCAACAAAAGAATCTCCTTCCATTTCAGTAAACCCAATCGTATTAAACAAGTTGTTTATATTTGCACGAATAGATAAACCTTTGGTAATGTTCTGACTGGCATAAGCATTTACATAAGCATATCCTGGCAACACAATACCATTATCATCCTGAGCATATACCTTTGTTGTACCTATCAAACTAAAACCGACAGACGTTTTGCCTTTGTTGAAATCATATGAAGGTGTAATGTTGTACAATAAATCAGGTACTCTTCGAGGAGTATTTCCTTTTTCATCAGCGTTTAAACTCTTGTCAATTTCGGCATGTGTGTAAGTCGCTCCAAAAGCCACATTGAAATTTGATTTTTGATAAATCCCTTCGAATTCAGCACCATAGGTTGTGAATTCCTTGTTAATAATTTTACCAAACTCTTCATTCTGTTCCGAGATATCAGTATAAAAACCTGTAACAATTACAGCCAGTGATGGAGATTTGTATTTGTATCCCAATTCGAATTGCTTAATTTCATCAGCATCCAGTCCGTCAACAGTTCCTCCTTCAGGAGTGATAAACGGAGAATACAACAAGCGGTCGGCATTGGCTCTGCCGCCTTTACTGTAGCGTGTATAAACAGCCTGATCGTCATTGATCTTATAATTAGCTCCAACAGAATAAGAAACATAGTTGTAATCGTAGTCAACAGGCATTGGATTTGCATTATCCAAAACAGTTACACTTTCTTCAACCGGAGTTATGCTTCCGTTATTATCAACGTCAACAGGAGCTTGATAATTTGACAAATAATGACCTGTTACATCACCCATATCGTAACGAACACTACCTTCAATATTTAATTGATCAGTAACTTCAATTCCAACATTTGCATAAACAGCATCAATATCATAAGTCATATCGTAACCACGGGTACAACAATTTCCCCAGAATGGAACACCATGTGCTATCAAACCATTACTACTATAGTAAGAATTGTCAGCACTTGCAATATTCATTAATCTCGGTCCGTCAGAACTAATATCAGTAAGGAAAGTTTGCCACAACCAAGTCATTCCAATTTTTTGCTGTGCTTTATAATAACCAGCAGTAAAATCAACTTTATCAAATGATTTCGATAAATAAAAATCATTTGTGAAATTGCCAAGGTCGTTCATATCAACGTCGAAAAGAATCGTTCTCATCAATAATCCATTATTATTTAGATTACCGATTTGTGAATCATTTAAAGCAACACCGGCATTCGCACCATTTGCATAGCTTAAACTATATCCTGCACCGGCAATACTTTCAGCAATATCGTTTGCATTTCCAATTTGAGCAGGAAACGGAGCCACAAATGAACCGTGATTGTTCGCATAACGAAATTTCTCTTTCAACTGCCATCCTTCACCAATGTCGAAGGAAAATTCACCACCTACAACTTTCGAAACGGGATGCATTCCATCACCAATATTACTGGTTCTGCTGTTTCCATTCGCATCCACACTTAATACGTGCATGAAATTTGGACTTTGAAGAGAACTGCCGGTAATACTATAACCAGGAATCGACTCATATTTAGGATCACCTTTTGTTCCGGTCACTTTTACCGGCATAGGCATGTACGCAATTGATTTATCATCTAAAACTTTAAAATACAACCGAACATATCCTTTTTCAAATTCTTTGGTAATATTCGCTTTTATCTGACCTCCGCTATTCCCTGTATATCCAGGATTTCTTGGACCTTCTCCTTCGCGGAAAAATCCACCAACATGAAAGCGGAATCCATTTCCAATTGGAGCTCCATACTCAAAATCAGTTCTGTGTGATTTGTAATCAAGTCCCATGGTCATTCCAATACTTCCACCTTCAACCGCACCATTCTTACTAATAAAGTTAATGATACCAGCAGGCGAATTACTTGCAAAAGTTGATGCACTACCTCCTTTAATGGCTTCGATACGACCAATAGTTCTATCTGATCTTAGAAAAATATCAGCATTACCAAAAGAGATATCTCCAAACTGCATTACCGGCAAACCATCTTCATGAATTTGCAGAAACTTTGAACCTCCTGAAGCAATTGGAATACCACGAACAGCTATATTCGCATTTCCTTCACCTCCCGAAGATTCTGATCGGATACCAGGAATTGCTTTAAATAGTTCAGCCGTAGTTGCAGCTCCAAAAACCTCAACAAATTTTGGCTTTAGCGTTGTTAACGCAACACTCGATTCAATGTTCGATTTTTGATTCACAACACCGGTTACAGTAACCTGATCCAAACCAATTAAATCTGCAGACAAATCAAAATCAAGAGTAATTTCCTGATCTGCAAGCATAGTAACTTCTTTCTCTACTTTCGAGTACCCAATAAAAGATGCTACAATAGTGTAGGTACCTGCTTCAATATTTTCCAACTGATAAGTCCCATCAATATTTGAAATAGTACCATTTGTTGTTCCTTTAACAACTACAGATGCTCCAATTAAGGGTTCTTCATAAAGCTTATCTGTAACGTTCCCTTTTAAAATCCCTGTTTGCGCATTAATCAATCCAATAAAAAGGATCAGATTAGCAAACGTCAAAAGAATCTTTCGTTTCATAAATTCATTTTATTAATCTATTACGAGTGAAACATCTGGGATGTAAGGAATTTTTTGTTCAAATTTACACCCATAGGTATTTCAAAGAAATAGTAGTTAGTTGATTCGTTTTTTTTTCGCAATCGTTATCTTAGCTAAGATTATACCAGCAAATATATGTAATCCGGAAACAATATTCAACATACAAATACTTTAAACACAGAGTGTTAAAACCGCAACCGGTCGTGCAACCGGTTGCGGTTGATAACTTTTAATAAAATATTTCAAACGATTTCGGAAAATAACAATGAAAACATATTATTCATGACTAATAAAGCCATTACAATAATTGACATTGCAAAACTTTTAGGCGTTTCAAAATCTACAGTCAGCAGAGCTCTTAAAGATCACCCCGACATTAGTAATGCTACGAAAGAGGCCGTACACATGATGGCCAAACAGCTTAAATACAAACCTAATGCGGTTGCTATGTCCTTACGGCATAAAAAAAGCAAAGTGATTGGTTTAATTGTACCTACCCTTTCCCCATTTTTTTTCCCCTCTGTTATTCACGGGATTGAAAATGAAGTGAATAAGAGAGGTTATAATTTAATGATTCTGCAATCCAACGAATCATACGAAAGAGAAGTGCGTAACGTTGATATCCTGCAAAGCAATAATGTGGAAGGAATTTTAGTCTCCATTTCCAGAAAAACCGAAGATCTAAACCATTTCACTAGTCTAATTGAAGATAATACTCCGATTGTTTTCTTCGATCGAATTCCAAAATCCATCCAAGCAGACATGGTTTTAGTTGATGATATTTCAGGTGCATTCAATGCCGTTGAACATTTGATTTCGATAGGAAAAAGAAAAATTGCAATATGTCTGGGTAATCCAAATTTACTAATTAGCAGCAACCGACTTAGTGGATACAAGAAAGCATTAAAGAAACATAGCATAGAAATTAATGAGGAATTTATTATAACCGGAGAGTCATCGGAGGAAGCCGAAAAAGAAACAAAAAAGCTTTTAGAATTAACAAATCCCCCTGATGCAATCCTGGCAATTAGCGATCTTACAATGTCTGGAATCATGAAAGCGTTATATGCTGCTAAAATTAAAATTCCTGAAGACATTGCTGTTATTGGTTTTTGTGAAGATACATTCAGTCAAATGTATAACCCTCCTGTTTCGACAATTGACCCAATGGGAGTAGAAATTGGTAAAATTGCCACCGAAAGACTTTTTCAAAGAATTCACGAAAACAACATATTAGAACCCAAAACAATTAACCTGTCAAGTAGATTAATTATTAGAGATTCAACAAAAATATGACATCTAAACACACAAATAAATACTTAAAGGTTTGTTTATCCACAATAAATTGATATTTTAGAAGAAGGTTTTAACTTAACTTGTTTTTTCAAGCTCCCAGTTTCTTGCCCAACATTTTAAAAATATGGATTAACAGATACGAGGATGATGAATTTTACGGATATTTTAAAGAATAACATTTCTGTTCACTCTCTTATTGAGTCAATGTCCGAAGGCTTAATTTTCACAAATAAAGGAGGTGAAATATTATCTGTAAACGAAACAACAAATCGGTTATTTGGATACCAAAGAAATGAACTAATCGGTCAACCAATCGACAAGCTGATCCCAAACAGATTTAGAAACAAACACAAAACCTACCTGCTTAATTATTTTTCAGCTCCTAAAGTACGTCCTATGGGACATGCAAATTCGAAACTATCGGGGACTAAAAAAGATGGAACTATTTTTTCACTTGAAGTTAGTTTGAGTTTTATCAATACGGACAAAGAACTATTTGCTATTGCTTTTATTACTGATATTTCTTCACGGGTAAAGGCTGAGAATGAACTCAAAATACGGAACATTGAATTAGACGCATTTGCTCACACGATTGCGCATGAACTGCATTCCCAACTAAACAGCATCATCGGCTTTAGTCGATTGATACTTAACGATAATGATTTAAGTGAACAGAAACGCAGCTCCTTTTTGGATATGATAGTTACAAGCAGCCTTAAAATGGACAGCATTATTCGGGAAATGCTTCTTTTCTCAAGTCTTAAAAAAGATGAAATTGTAAAAACTCAGCTCTCAATGAAGAATATAGTTGATGAGGCAGTTAACAGAATTGCAGGCTCAGAAAAAAAATCAGCTAAAATTTCCATATCAGATAATTTTGAACCTTCTTTGGGTTATGGACCATGGATTGAAGAAGTTTGGTACAATTACATACGAAATGCCTTAAAGTATAGTGGAACCCCTCCCAGTATCGAAATTGGCAGTTCAAAAGCTAAGGATGGTTACAATAAATTCTGGATAAAGGATAATGGCAAAGGGCTTACTAAAAAGCAGTGCGATATTATTTTTGTTAATCCTCAGAAATTAGGAAATGGTTTTATTAAAGGACATGGATTAGGATTATCAATCGTAAAGCGAATTGTTCAAAAACTAGACGGCTGGGTAGCTGTTGAAAGCACTCCCAACAAGGGAAGTATATTTAGTTTTTACCTGCCACACCCAAAAAATAATTTCGATTAAAAATTTATTAAGCTGATTGCTGATAACAATAGAATCAGCAACCAACAAAATAACTGTAATTACACTTTCTTTAAAATCTCTCTTGCAATAACAACTCCATTAACAGAGGCCTGCATAAGACCACGGGTAATTCCAGCTCCATCGCCTCCTAAATAAAGATTTTCAACCGAAGTAGACTGAAAACCATTATCCACTTTAGTGATATTGCTGTAAAATTTTACTTCAACACCATACAATAATGTTTCATCTGAGGCTAAACCCGGAGTCACTTTATCCAGAGCCAAAATCATTTCCTCGATATCTTTCAATATCCTATGAGGCAAGACTAGGCTTAAATCTCCGGGTACTGCATCTTTTAGTGTTGGTATAATGTTATTTCGATACAAACGACTGGACGTTGTTCTCCGCCCCCTTATTAAATCTCCGAATCGTTGCACCATTATTTGATTATTCGTCAGCATATTAGCCAAACGGGCGATGTGCTTGCCATACTCAATAGGTGCTTTAAAAGGTTCTGTGAACTTTTGCGATACCAATAACGCGAAATTAGTATTGTCACTCTTCAAATCTTTAAAACTATGTCCGTTCACCACAGCCAGGTTATCATCGTAATATTCCGATGACACAAAACCACCTGGATTCGAACAAAATGTTCTCACCTTATCATCAAAAGTATGTGTGTAATGAATCAATTTTGCCTCGTAAAAATTGTCATTAATATCCTTCATCACCTCATTCCTGCACTCTAACCGAACCCCAATGTCAACAACGCCAACTTCAGTAGAAATACTTTCCTTACTGCACTCCTTCATTAACCAATCTGCCCCATCTCTGCCAACAGATACCATTACTATATCAGCAAAGTAACTTCCCTTTCCATTTTTAACCCCTTTGATTTTATCTTCCTCTAAAATCAGATTTTCAACAGCGCTGTTAAAATGTACCTCAACACCTCTCTCAATAAGGTAATCGTATAATTTCCGGTATAATTCCTGAGCTTTTTCAGTCCCCAAATGCCGAACAGGACAATGCACCAACTTCAAATTCGCCTCAATAGCCTTTTTTCTGATCTTCTGCATTTCAAGGCTTAGAGATTCCCCATGAATATCAGATGCGGCTCCAAAATCTAAGTACACCTCATCGGTATATTTAATTAATTTGATTGTTTCCTCTAAACCCAAATAATCAGGCAAAGTACCTCCAACCTCCGGCGACAATGAAAGTTTCCCATCAGAGAATGCACCAGCTCCTGCCCAACCTGTAGTAATACTGCAAGGCTTGCAATGCACGCACTTTCCTCCATTGGTGTGTTTGGGGCATTTCCGCTTGTCCATTCCTCTTCCCTTTTCAAGGATTAAAATGTTTAAATCAGTTCTGTTCTTTACTAATTCATAAGCACAAAAGATACCGGCAGGTCCGGCTCCGACAATAATCACATCGTATTTCTTCATACGTTTTATTTAAATTTCTTTAGATTAATGCGGCTTACCTTATTTTTGTTTTTTCAAAAGGCAAACTTTTAAAAATAGGCATTCTTTTCATTCAAATCACATCAAACTCTCTATAATGAATATAAATATTAAGCAACTATTAACGAACTACACCTAAACAAAAAAAGGCCGGAATGATTATTCATCCCGACCGTTTACAACTATGCTGTAATTTCTACTGTCTATTCTTAAATTCTTTTTTCCCGTTTTCAAGGAATTCAACAAATGCATCTGCATTTAAATCATAAGCTCTTGGTTCAACCAAAGTCTCCTCCGCTTTATCCAAAAGCACATAATAAGGTTGCGCATTTACACCAAATCGTGTAATTTGAAAATCGGCATATTTCTTACCTAAGGTCTTTTTCACTTTTCCATCGTAAGTGGAAGTAACCCAATCAGATTCCGGCAATGCCTGCTTGTCATCAACATACAAGGCAATAATCACATAATCTTCTCTTAATATTTTCTGCACCCGCGGATCCGACCAAACATTAGCTTCCATCTCACGACAATTTACACATCCGTGCCCCGTAAAATCAATAAAAATAGGTTTGTTCTGCTCTTTTGCACAGGCTAATCCTTGTTCAAAATCAAAATATCCTTTTAAACCATGCGGCAAATGCAGATACTCTGCATACTTAGGTGCTTCACAAATCTCCATAGCTGCAGATACACTGTTGGATCCGGATTGATCGCGAACAATTGCAGAAATATCGAAATCCTGAGTTGTTTGCGGTGGCAAATAACCGGAAATCGCTTTTAAAGGAGCTCCAAACATTCCGGGAATCATATAAACAACAAATGAAAACGAGGCTATTGCCAGCATTAAACGTGGAACAGATACAAATTTAATATCACTATCGTGGCTAAACTTCAATTTACCCAGCAAATAGAATCCCATCAATGTGAAAATTACGATCCAAATACCTAAATAAATTTCACGATCCAACAATCCCCAATGATAAGTCTGATCTGCAATACTTAAAAATTTTAATCCCAATGCAAGCTCTAAAAACCCTAAGATAACTTTTACTGAATTAAGCCAACCGCCCGACTTTGGCAGATTATTCAACCACGATGGGAATATTGCAAACAGCGTAAATGGTAACGCAAAAGCAAGAGAGAAACCGAACATTCCTACAATTGGTTCCAAAACCTCTCCTCCTGCCGATTGAACCAAAATTGATCCAACAATGGGCCCGGTACACGAAAATGAAACCAATACCAATGTAAATGCCATAAAAAATGAACCTGCTATACCACCTTTATCTTCATTTGCTACCGACTTATTTACAATCCAACTTGGCATCGTGATCTCAAACATTCCAAAAAATGAAAACGCAAAGAACAAGAATATTATGAAGAACAGGATGTTCGGAATCCAATGAGTACTTAGCCAGTTGGCAAAACTTGGTCCTAAAGTTACCGCTACAATGGTTCCTATAATAGTATAAATACCAATGATTGAAACACCATAAACAACAGCGTTAAAAATTGCTTTTCGTCTGTTTTCTGAACTGTGCATAAAGAAAGAAACCGTCATGGGTATCATTGGAAACACACATGGTGTAAGAAGAGCTATTAATCCAAAAGAAAATGAAATAAAGAACAAAGACCACAATGAAGTATACTCCTTTCGAGGATTCTTCATCGGATTTATTTTCTCTTTCACTTTAGGAGTTGATTCAACTGCTGAAGAAATTTTACCGGCATTCAGTTTAAATTCAAAATCGGGTGTGAACATCACGCACTCGCCTTCGCGGCAAGTTTGATATTCCATTTCCCCCTTTACTGAAAATGCTGATTCGGATAGTAGTTTTATTTTTTGCTTTAGAATTGCCTCACCAACAAAATACTGAATATCCATTTCAAAAATGTTATCGTACTCTGATTTTGGCTTGGTAATCTCTTCCAAATCTCCAATCAATTCATAATTATCCGATTCTGCAAAAGTTGCGCTGAATCGAATCGGACCACCATCCGGAAAATGTTGGGAATAAAGATGCCATTCATTGGCTATTTTGGCTGTAAAAACCAAGTTAACTTCGTTGTTGCTAACTTTTTCTGTTGAAAAATCCCAGGATACCGTTTCACGAATTTGTGCTTGAACGGAGATAAGGCTGTTAAGGAAAACTCCAAGGAATAAAATGAGAAGTTTTTGTTTCATGTGCTATAATTTAAGTGCTTTAACGCATAAAATTAATATTATAAAGCACCTTAACAAAGCCTTTAACAAAATGATAACAAAGTTTTGAAAACTCTCATATTAGGACCTTTCTCAACTTATTTATGACATCTCTATTTCCTGATTGTTTTTATCGAAAAATTTATAAACCAACATATCGTAGGAAGGAATTTCACGTACAGAAAGTTTTATGCCAAATTCAGACTGCCATTTTCTACGCAATGTATTCCAAATTCCCTTGTTGATGTATGCTGCAACAAAAGGATGTACTTTTAAAGTAAACTTCTTGTCATTTTGCTCATCAACCAGTCGCTTAAGACTCTGTTCTATCTGATCTGTAAGCAAAACTGCAGGAGTTATTTTCCCTGAGCCTAAACAAGTTGGACACACTTCTTGAATTTCAACATTCATTTCAGGACGAACACGCTGGCGGGTAATCTGCATCAAACCAAATTTACTCAATGGTAAAATGTTGTGTTTCGTATGGTCAAGTCCCATTATTTCTTTCATTTTCTCGAAAACTTTCTGTCGGTTTTCCGCAGAATGCATATCAATAAAATCAACGACAATAATTCCTCCCATATCGCGCAGGCGAAGTTGACGGGCAATTTCCTCAGCCGCAGCTAAATTTACTTCTACTGCGTTTGACTCCTGATCGTTTCCTGCTTTGGAACGATTTCCACTATTTACATCAACAACATGAAAAGCTTCTGTATGCTCAATAATTAAATAAGCACCATTTTTGAAGGAAACGGTTTTCCCAAAAGAAGATTTAATTTGTTTATCGATACCAAGTTGATCGAAAATTGGCACATCACCAGTAATATGCTTTACAATTTTAGATTTCTCGGGAGCAATACTTTCAATGTAGTTTTTAATATCTTTTGCTGCGTTGGCATCATTAATATAGATATTCTCGAATGAAGAATTCAAAATATCACGCAAAATAGCCGATGTTCTATCCATTTCCCCCAACACTAATTTAGGTGGATTCACATCTCTAATATGCTCAAAACCAGACTCCCATTTCTCTACAAGAGATCTTAATTCCTGATCAAGAGCAGCTACTCTTTTCCCCTCAGCAACCGTGCGAACAATTACACCATAATTCTTAGGCTTGATACTTTGAAGGAGTTTTTTCAGTCGGAGTTTCTCCTCGGCAGAGCTAATCTTTTGAGAAATCGAAACTTTATCTGAGAAAGGCATTAATACCAGATTTCTTCCGGCAATAGAAATTTCAGAACACAATCTAGGGCCTTTTGTCGAAATTGGTTCTTTTGCAACCTGAACAAGTATATGCTGACCCGACTTTAAAATCTCGGATATTTTTCCATTTTTGTCGATATCCGCCTCTAATTTCATTTTAGAGATGGAAAGGTTACGGCCATTTCGTGCTAAAGCCTGTTGCAGGAACTTACTTAGAGATCTAAATTGATGGCCTAAATCCAAATAGTGTAAAAAAGCATCCTTCTCATATCCTACATCAATAAATGCAGCATTAAGACCCGGCATTATCTTTTTCACTTTTCCCAGATAAATATCACCTACAGCAAACTGAAGATTACTTTTTTCCCTGGTTAACTCAATCAGTTGCTTATTGCTTAATAAAGCAATTACAATTTCATTAGGGGTTACATCAATTACAAGCTCGTTACTCACTACTTTTTTTCTTATTTTTATAAAGATAATCAGTTCTTACAAATAGATAAACCTAAAGTACTAAAAAGTTCTTTAGGTTTATTTATTTTGTTATTACAAACAATCAATTCAAAAGAATCTATTTCTTTTTCTTATGACGGTTTTTTCTTAATCTTTTCTTACGCTTGTGCGTAGCCATTTTATGTCTCTTTCTTTTTTTTCCGCTTGGCATATCTTCAATATTTTTAATTAATTACAATCTAAGACTACTTTACGTTAGTTTTAACTTTACTAACGAATGTTTTAGCTGGTTTAAAAGCTGGTATAAAGTGCTCAGCAATAATAATTGTTGTGTTTTTAGAAATGTTTCTTGCAGTTTTCTCTGCTCTTTTCTTAACGATAAAACTCCCGAAACCTCTTAAATACACATTTTTGCCTTTTACCAAAGAACCTTTGATAGTATCCATGAAAGCTTCAACAGTTTTTTGTACTGTAATTTTCTCAATTCCTGTGTTTTTAGAAATCTCGTTAACAATATCTGCTTTAGTCATCTCTTAAAAAATCTTTAATTATCAATTATTTACATCATCATTTTCTCAAATCAGAATGCAAATATATATGATTTCTAGCTATTAATGAAATCGAAAACAATTATTTTTACCCAAATTTGAAAAAAAATAAATCAGGACAAATATTTTCAAGATGCTTAGTAACCAAATCATAAGCTGGTATTTGCAAAACAAACGCGACTTACCATGGCGGGAAACAAAAGATCCGTATCAAATATGGATATCAGAAATCATGCTTCAACAGACCAGAGTAGCCTCAGCTATTGATTATTTTAATCGCTTTTTGGAACAATTCCCCACAATTTCCCATTTAGCTAAGGCAGAGGAGCAGGAAGTATTAAAACTATGGCAGGGGTTGGGATATTATTCCCGGGCCCGAAATTTACATACTGCTGCAAAAACTATTCAATTAGAATATAATGGTGTTTTTCCAGACTCTTACAAAGAGATTCTTAAATTAAAAGGTATTGGCACCTATACTGCGGCAGCGATTGCTTCATTTGCCTTCAATCTGCCACATGCCGCAGTTGATGGAAACGTTTATAGGGTTTTGTCAAGATTATATGGTATTAATAAAGCAATTGACAGTACCGAAGGGAAAAAATACTTTCAAACAATAGCAAGCGAAACAATGGGAAATGCCATACCAGAAATCTACAACCAGGCAATTATTGAATTTGGAGCTCTTCAATGCATTCCCCGCAATCCTAAATGTGATATTTGTCCACTCCTCGCAAATTGCTTTGCCCACAATAATGCACAAGTTGATCAATTCCCTGTTAAATCGAAACAAATTAAGACTAAAAATCGATATTTTTACTATTTGTTTCTATCTTGTAAAAGTCGGTTTTTAATCGAAAAAAGAAAGAAAAAAGACATTTGGGAGAACTTGTTCCAATATCCTTTGATTGAATACGATAAACCTATTTCAACAAATGAATTGTTACAAACTTCTGAATGGAAAGGGTTATTTGGAAACAATGAATTAGTGATTCATTCGGTATCCGAAAATGTGATTCATAAATTAAGCCATCAGAACCTGCACACAAAATTCATTCACATCGAAATGGATATCGATAAAATGAAAAATGAATATGGATATATAATTATTAACCATTCCGAGATATCGGAATATCCATTCCCAAAACTAATTGAGGATCATTTAAATATAATGGATAAAAATAACCCATAATAATATTATGATCTCATAATAAGTTTGTATCTTTAAACTATTGTTAAATTAAAAAATCAAAATATGTCAGTAAACAAAGTAATTCTTGTTGGAAATGTTGGTAAAGATCCGGAAGTGAAATATCTTGACAATGGTGTAGCCGTTTGTAACTTTTCACTTGCAACCAGCGAAACGTACAACAATAAAAGTGGCGAAAAAGTGACCCAAACAGAATGGCATAATATTGTATTGTGGCGTAAACTGGCCGAAATTGCAGAGACTTACGTTAAAAAAGGAATGCAAATTTACGTTGAAGGACAACTTAGAACGCGTAACTGGGAAGACAAAGACGGTGTAAAAAGATATACTACTGAAATTTTTGGAACCAGTATGCAAATGTTAGGCCGCAAAGCAGAAAACAGCTCTGAACCACAAGGAAGTCCTGAAGTTGCGCAACAAACTACTTCTGACTCATCTGACTCATCTGACGCAGAAGAAACGGATGATCTTCCATTTTAGGCATCCTATTTAAAACTAATTTCATACAAAATTGGAAACTGAAGAATTTACTAAACTTTTTTTAAGCAATACTGATATTGCTTTTTATTCTATAAATACAAGTACCATTATAAGTTTGCTTATAATGGTACTTCTTTTGTTTTGTTCTGCGGTGATTTCAGGATCAGAAGTGGCTTTGTTTTCGCTTTCTCCACAAAACATTAATGATTTGGAAGCCGACGATAATCCAAAAAACAAAAAGCTTTTAAAATTAGTAAGCCAACCTGAAAGATTACTGGCAACTATCTTAATTGGCAATAATTTTGTAAACATTGGAATTGTAATCTTGTCCAGCTTTATCACCAATTCGCTGGTCGATTTTTCAAATGCTCCAACACTGGGCTTTGTGGTTCAGGTAGTAGTCATTACATTCCTGCTTTTACTTTTTGGTGAAATAATCCCCAAAGTATATGCAGCGCAAACTTCTTTGAACTTTTCAAAATTTGTTGCTTATCCGTTATTTTTTTTAGAAAAAGTATTTCAACCTCTTTCTATCGCACTTATTAAATCAACATCTATCGTCAACAATCGTATTTCTAAAAAACAGAACATCTCGATGGTAGATCTTTCTCAGGCATTGGAGTTAACTGCCGATGAAATATCTGAAGAAATGGAAATTTTGGAAGGAATCGTAAACTTTGGCAATATTAATGTTGAAGAAATAATGATATCCAGAATGGATGCAGTAGCTGTAGACGTTAGAACCAGCTTTAGTAAATTAAAATCAGTAATTATTGAATCAGGCTTTTCACGAATTCCTGTTTTTGATAAGAGCTTTGACAATGTAAAAGGAATATTGTATGTGAAAGATTTACTTCCTCATCATCATAAACCAAGTACATTTCGTTGGCAATCTATTATCCGCCCCCCCTACTATGTGCCACAGACAAAAAAAATAAATGATTTACTGGAAGAATTTCAAACCCAGAAAAACCATATGGCGGTTGTTGTTGATGAGTATGGAGGAACTTCAGGAATCATTACCATGGAAGATATCATTGAAGAAATAGTTGGGGATATTACCGATGAATCGGATGGCAGTAAAGCTACTTTTACAAAAGAAGAGGATGGCTCCTACTTATTTGAGGGAAAAACTTCGTTGAACGATTTCTTTAAAATTGTAGATATTGCATCGGATATATTCGATAAGGTTAAAGGTGATGCTGAAACTTTAGCCGGTTTACTTCTTGAAATAAAAGGTGAAATTCCGCAGAAAAAAGAAGAATTCAAATACAAACACTATCGTTTTATTGTGGAAGCTGTAGATAACCGACGAATCAAAAAAATTCGTTTTATACTACCAAAACTCCCGGCGAAAAAGTAATTTCGTATCATTAAACAAGCAAATGCTCTTAACCAACATTTGCATCTACATCTGCAACTCATGAAATTGTATCGAATTCTTTTACCCTTTCTTTTTATTCTTCTCGTTTTGGTTCCTATTTCGTGTAAAAAGAAATATACTCCCAAACCGAAAGCATATTTCCGAATTGATTTTCCTTCAAAAGAGTATCAAAATTGGGATTCAAATTTTCCATACAGTTTCGATCGTTTATCGATGGCTAAAATTGAAAATGATGCTGAAAAAGGAGCTGAAAAATATTGGGTCAATATTCAATATCCCGAATACCATGCAACCATTCATCTTAGTTATAAAAATGTTAATAACAATTTGGAAGAATATCTTGAAGATTCTAGAAAAATGGCATACAAACACTCCATTATGGCAGATGCAATTGCCGAGCAGATCTATATTAATGATGAAGAAAAGGTATATGGTATGATCTATCGGATTAAGGGCAACGCTGCATCATCGGTTCAGTTTGTTGCAACCGATAGTACAAATCATTTTTTAAGAGGTGCTTTGTATTTTCGGGAACATCCTAATCAAGATTCTTTGGCACCGGTTATTCAATTCATCGACAAAGATATTGTTCGCCTGATGGAAAGTCTGAAGTGGAAATAAGCTAATATTGTAATTCATGCCAATTTGCAATCAAATACAAATTAATAATTTCTGCAGACTAATTGTTTGGAAAACCACTGAATCTTTAGAAGAACTGCTGCAGATTGTACACTTAACACCTAGCGAAACAGCAAAACTGAACTCGTTCGGGAGCCAATCCCGTAAAATTGAATTTGCAGCAACACGCTGCCTGCTGCAACTGAGTTTAGGGGAAAATATTCAGATTGAAAATGATGAGCACGGCAAGCCTCATCTTATCAACTCAGACTTGAATATTAGTATTTCTCATACGAAATCATACGTTGGAATTCTAATTGGAGACAAGCATTCTATTGCATTGGATATGGAATATTTATCGGATCGGGTGAATAGAATTGCCAGCCGGTTTCTTTCAAAAACCGAGCTGAATAATATTGATGATCGGAATAAGATCTTACATCTTTATCAGCACTGGTGTGCCAAGGAATGTCTAATTAAAATGTATGGCAAAAAAGATGTTCATTTAATTGATGAATTAAAGATTGACCCTTTTTCTTCCGGTGATTCTACTTTCTCAGGTCAGGTTTGCAGAGCCGATTTTTCAGAAACCTATACATTTCAATATCTGCGGTTCGATAATCATTTACTGGTTTATTCCATAAAAAAAAGCCATAGTAGTTGAATTATCAAATACTATGGCTTGGGACCTAAAAAAGAAAAAATTTAGTTCACCAGCTCTTCAATCGGATTTCCATCACAACCGGAAGGAATCGAAATATTTAAGAAACTAGAAACGGTAGGAACAATATCCTCAATATAAACTGATCGTGAAATTACCGACCGTTTAATTTTCCATCCGTACCAAAACAAAGGTACCTGATTGGTATATGAATATTGCGCTATTTCATCACGTTCATCTTTTATTTTATGCATCCATCCTTGCTCCAAAGTAAGCATTACATCTCCCGAACGTTTTTGATTGAAAGAGCGCTGCACTTTTTGTAATATTCCATGTGTATAATTCGATTTCACCAAACTATTCGCAGTAGTAGTAGTTGCCACTCCCGAAAACTGAATTAAAAATTCTGCAGCCTTTATTTGCAGGTCAATAATTGACAGTTTTGAATCTTCTATCAGCTGATGATTCAAATAAACCTGTTGCGAATCGTAGCCTAAAACCCATTCTCCATTACCATATAATATATTGAAATAGGATTTTAATAAAGCAATTGCATTGTAAGTACTAAAATAGCCGTTCGGGATATTTTGTTCGGAAAGATTCTCGGGCGTATAATTAGCAGATTGATCAGCAGTTACAAACACCAACACATTCTCCATTCCAATCTGCTCATCTAAAAACGAAAGGAAATGTTCCAACTCCTGATCTAATCTGATAAAATTATCGATCATTTCGGGAGCAAAAGGAGACAAGTCTCTATGTTTCTCATCCAAACAGGAAAAGGTAACAGATAAAAAATCAGCATCATCATCCTTACCCAAATTCTCGTTAATAATAGCAGATATCGCAAAATCCTTTACCAACATATTTCCAAAAGGTGTTGTTTTAATCGCTTTGTATCCGTGCTCTCTCTTCTCCTTATTCAAATCGTAGAAAAACTGATTATTCAAACCAACTTTCCCAAGTAATTTATCAGACACACTCGGTGCATTTCCATCATTAAAAGGTGTCCAAACACGATTTAGATAAAAATCAGTAAACTTTTTCTCATTAAATTCCTTCACCCAATTGTATAAGGTATCCTGATAATAAGATGATGTTATAAATTTCCCTGAAATATCATCCATCCAATAAGCTCCGTCGGCGGCATGACCGGCCGAAAACAAAGCTGATTCGCAGTTTAAAGCCACACCAACCACTCTCGAACGAGAGTTGAACAACTTAATTTCGTCTCCTAATGTTGAAGCCAGCATCTTTTTTGGAGAACTCCCCTTCTCTTCGGATTCTATTCCCACAAGTTTGGTTTCTGAATCCTCTTTCGCCAATTCAAGTTCTCCCGATAACCGGTTGTACCATCCGTTGGAAATAATACCATGAAAAGCTGGCGGTGTACCTGTAAATATGGAAGCATGATCGGGTCCTGCTTGAGAATACAAATAGCTGAATCTTGAATTTTTACAATAAGTTCCCTGATTCATTAATCGTTTGAATCCTCCGTCACCCAACAAATTGGAATATCGAAAATAATAATCTGCACGCAAATGATCAATCACAATACCTACAACAAGCTTTGGTTTTTCTGATGGAATTTTCCGCGTATTTTGTGCAATTGAAAATTGAATTGTAAATACTAGTAATGCAAACAATAGGGTGCCGAATCTCTTACTCATTATCATTCTCGTTGTGGTTATTAACTATTCGCCACAAATATAATGGATTCGAATTGATTAAACAGGAATAGATTTTGATATTACAGGATCTTTAACATTTGAAAATTCAAATATCAAAACAATTATTTTTTCTGAGGCTGATATCTGATTACGTCAACTTGCTCCATCGTAATCATTCCTCCTCCACCCGATTTTTCAATTAGTAATTCAAGAATGTGAAGGTAGCCATTCACCTTTTCTTCAGAATCGACCAATTCTATAATGATTGGTAAATCATCTGACAAAGTAAATATTTTTGAAGAATGAACTCGTGAATTTGCTCCATAAGACATGATTCCCCGGTGAACTGTTGCTCCTGCCAAACCATATCTTTTTGCTCCGTAAACAATTGCCTCATAAAGAGGTCTTTGATAAACCCGATCGGCTTCACCAACAAATACGCGAAGTAACTTGGCCTTGCCTTTCAGTTTCATATCAATTTACGTTTAAAATAATTTATGAATTTGTGTGCCAAAGTAAACTGCCAGTAATCCCAGAAATACACTTCCGGCCACATATACTGAAAGATACAAAAATCCACTGTCTTTTAAAAGATTAAGATTATCGAATGCAAAAGATGAAAAAGTCGTAAAACCACCGCAAAATCCTACAGCCAGAAACATCCTCATTTCCGGACTCACCAAATTATCCCGCTCTGCCATGGAATATATCACTCCTATTATAAAGCTGCCTACAATATTTACCGTCATGGTTCCTATTGGAAAAATAGTGTCAAAATAACGATGAAGACCTTGTCCTATCAAAAACCGGGAGACACTTCCTAAAAATCCTCCTATTCCTACCAATAAAACTGTACGAAACATGCGATATTAAAATTATATAATGAATAATTAGTAATGGGCTATTCAAAATCATTCCCGATGACAAAGATACTAATCTTGATGTAGATAAATAATGCAAAAAAAAATGACCGTTCAAACTGAACAGCCATTCATGTATCAATAGAAAATTCAATTATACGTTGAATCGGAAGTGCATAATATCACCATCCTGAACTACATATTCTTTTCCTTCCACGTTCATTTTACCAGCTTCCTTACAAGCTGCTTCTGAACCTAAAGTTGAAAAATCTTCGAATTTAATTACCTCAGCACGGATAAATCCTTTTTCAAAATCGGTATGAATAACACCAGCTGCCTGAGGTGCTTTCGCTCCTTTAGGATAGGTCCATGATCTTACCTCTTTTACACCTGCAGTGAAATAAGTTTCAAGATTAAGCAATCTAAATGCTGCTTTAATTAATTTATTAACGCCTGGTTCCTTTAGACCTAAGTCTTCCAAAAACATTTGTTTCTCTTCGTAAGTTTCCAGTTCTGCAATATCAGCTTCGATACCGGCACCAACTACAATTACCTCTGCATTTTCATCTTTAACCGCTTCCCGAACCGCATCAACATGAACATTGCCATTCACTACAGATGCTTCATCAACATTACAAACGTATAAAATAGGTTTTGTAGTTAGTAAATGAAGATCTCCTGCTACTTTCTCATCAGCCTCGCTCAATTCAACCACGCGCCCAGACTTTCCTTGTTCTAAAGCTTCCTTATATCTTCCCAATACCTCAGTTAAACGAACCGCATCAGGATTTTTTCCAATTTTCGCCAATTTTGCCGCCTTTTGCAATCTTGCTTCAACAGTTTCCAAATCCTTCAACTGCAATTCAATATCAATGGTTTCTTTATCCCGGATAGGATTTACAGAACCATCAACATGAACAATATTGTCATCTTCGAAACAACGTAAAACATGTATAATCGCATTCGTCTCACGTATGTTTGAAAGAAATTTATTTCCTAAACCTTCTCCTTTACTTGCTCCTTTTACCAAACCGGCAATATCAACAATTTCCATTACCGAAGGCTGAACTCTTTGCGGATTTACCAATTCAGTTAATCTGATTAAACGTTCATCAGGTATAGTAATTACACCAACATTAGGTTCAATGGTACAAAAAGGAAAATTTGCCGATTGTGCTTTTGCATTCGACAAACAATTAAATAAGGTGGATTTTCCTACATTTGGTAATCCTACAATTCCACACTGTAAAGCCATGGCTATTTATATATTATATGATTTGCTACTATTCAATTTTTAAAAATCTGTGCAAAAGTACATTTTAATTTTCGTTGTGCCAATTTTAAACTTTTATCTCCTAAATAAATGTTAAAGGATGAAAATCAGCAAATAGGCTATCTATATTTTCATTAGCTTTAAGCATAGCGCGTTTTACTATGTATAAAAAACTGGCAATCTTAATTTTTTTAACATTGGTTTCTCTTGAATTGGTGCAGGCTCAGGAACCAGCATTCGGTAGATATAGAAGTATTGACCGTCATGTAAAAAAAACACCCGACAGCTTATCCCGAAATATTGTTTTATTGCACAATTATTTAGCAGCTCCCGCAAAAAGTGATGAGGACAAAATACGGGCTTTTTACCTATGGATTATCTCTAATATAGAATATAAAGATCAGGTAGAATTACTATTCGACCCGAACCTGTTGTTTTATATGGGGTCAAACAATTGCTCTTCACCGGTTTGTGTTTTACAGAAAAGGAAAGCGGTTTGCGAAGGGTTTTCTAAGTTATTTGAATTTTTCTGTACTCATTCCGGATTTGAATCCTATAGCATTGGAGGATACATCACTAAAAATGGAGCCCTGCAAGATCGTGCTACTCATTCGTGGAATGTTGTTAAAATAAATAATGAATGGCGTTTTTTTGATTTAAGTTGGGCGAATGCAATACTCTATCATTCTGGAATTAAAAGCAAAACAAACGAGTATTTTATGGTTTCTCCTGAAGAATTTATCCTAAGCCATTTACCAATTATTCCAATGTGGCAATTTTTAGAAACTCCAATTAGCTTACAAATATTTAATTCGGGAGAAGAATCAATAAAGAATTATCTAAAGACTGCCCCAGCCAATTACAACTATACCGACACCTTATCAAATTTTAAACTGTTGCCTGACGCAAAGAAAAGATTGAAAACAGCTCAGGAAATATACAGAACAAATCCAAACAATAAATTCAATCTTGCTATCGAATATTATCGATACGCCCGAAATATGATAAGTTTCGATGGTGAAATAGATACTCTAAATTATTTTAGATTGATAAAAGCCAAAGAGAAAATGCAATTAGCAATTGATTTGTTTACATCCTCTTCTGACATCTCCTCACAAATTATGCTGTTGCAAATTAAAGATGAACTATCGAAAGTTGACAGGCTTATAAATACCGCAAACCCGCATATTAAACATCTCAAATAAGCAACTCTTAACCTTTGCATCGAATTTCAATATGCGCCAAAATTTGTATGCGGAAACAATTGATAATTAACCATAATACACCTGTCATTAATTAAATTTAAAATTACAGGAACTATCGATTTTAATTCTTTAACACATTCCCTATCTTTACTTACTAATCAAAATAACTCCCTGCTCTTGAAATCAAATCTTAAATACTTCTCAATCTTTTTACTACTGCTATTGTGTTCAAAATTAAATATAGCTCATGGGGCACTTGAAAAAACTGAAAAAACAAGAATATTATTCATTTTCGATGCTTCTCAAAGCATGAATGGATACTGGGAGGAATCAAAAAAAATAAATATAGCACGTAAATTTTTGATTCAGATGATTGACAGCCTTGAATATCAAGATAATGTTGAGATGGCTTTAAGAGTATACGGTCATCAAAGCGTTGTTCCTCCACAGGATTGTAATGATACCAAACTGGAAGTACCTTTTAAACCGGGTAATGCCGGAGAAATAAGACAAACTTTACGATATATTGATCCTAAAGGAACAACACCAATAGCCCATTCTTTAGAATTGGCCGCCAGCGATTTCCCGGAAGTAAATTCCGATATCAGAAATGTAATTATTCTTATTACAGACGGTGTTGAAGCCTGCGATGGTGATCCTTGTGCTGTTTCTCTGGAACTCCAAAAAAAAGGCATCTACTTAAAACCATTTATTATAGGAATTGGCTTGGATGTTGATTTAAAAAGCAGTTTTGAGTGCATTGGAAATTATCTTGAAGTAAAAAAAGAAGAACGCTTCGGAGGAACTCTCGAGTATGTTATCTCGCAGGTTTTGAATAAAACTTCGGCGCAAATAAATTTAATTGATGCCAATGGTTCCCCTACAGAAACTGATGTTCCAATGACATTTTACAATTCTGTTTCTGATAAAGTAAGATATCAGTTTATGCATACCATGAATGCAAAAGGAAATCCTGATACATTATTTTTAGATCCGCTGCTTACTTATAATATTACAATTCATACCATACCCGAATTGCATCGCGACAGCATTAGACTGATTGCCGGCAAGCACACAACCATTGGATTTGATGCTCCTCAGGGAATGCTGAAAATTGAATGCCCGAGAACAACCATGTACAAAGATTTACAAATTCTTATCCGAAAAAACACAGAAATTATTAACATCCAAACCCCCAATGAGGTAACTAAATACCTGACTGGCAAATACAATTTGGAAGTTTTAAGCCTTCCCCGGATTTTAATTCCTGATGTTGAAATTAATCAAAGCAAAACAACCTCAATTACGATTCCACAACCAGGATTGGTCACAATATTTAAACCAACTACCGGCCCGTGCAGCATGTTTGTTCAAAAAGGAAACAAATTAGAATGGATTTACAACATCCCCGAAAAATCATTACGGGAAACTTTGACTCTTCAACCGGGTATATATCATATCATATTCCGTAACAAAAACGCCTATCTGTCGCAAAGCTCAAAAAAAGCAAGTTTTGTTATAACATCCGGCAAATCAATACCTGTACGCTTGTAATCATATTGATTTACAATATTCTAAATATTGCAAAAACCTCAATTTAAAAGCTTTTATTAAGTATATACATGATGCTAAAAGGCATTTTTGTTTATCTTTGCATGCATTAATAAAACCTTACCAAGTTTTTATCATCTAAAATCTCATTTTCAAAAATGGATCTAAAAGAAATGAAAAACCAAGTGGATCTGACAGCAACTGATATGGCTGCGAATAATGTTCGTATCCTATCTGCTGCAATGGTAGAGAAAGCTAAATCCGGGCATCCGGGTGGCGCTATGGGCGGAGCCGATTTTATCAACGTTCTTTATTCTGAATTTTTAAATTTTGACCCAACAGATATGAACTGGATCAATCGCGATCGATTTTTCCTTGACCCAGGTCACATGTCTCCAATGTTGTATTCCATTCTTTCCTTAATCGGAAATTATACAATGGAAGAACTTGCAAATTTTAGACAATGGGGAAGTCCAACTCCTGGTCATCCTGAAGTTGAAGTTGCAAGAGGTGTTGAAAACACTTCCGGTCCTTTAGGACAAGGTCATACTATGGCTGTTGGTGCTGCAATTGCAGAGCGTTTTTTAGCAGCCCGTTTCGGTGACTGGATGTCGCATAAAATTTACACTTTCATTTCTGATGGTGGAATTCAGGAAGAAATTGCTCAGGGAGCTGGTCGAATTGCAGGTACTTTAGGATTAAGCAATTTAATCATGTTCTATGATTCCAATAACATCCAACTTTCAACTAAAGTTGAAGAAGTTACAGTTGAAGATACTGCTAAAAAATACGAAGCATGGAACTGGAATGTTATTACGATTAAAGGAAACGATGCAGCAGCAATTCGTGAAGCTTTATTAGCAGCTAACAACGAAAGCGAAAGACCAACTCTTATCATCGGAAAAACCCTAATGGGTAAAGGTGCTGTTGATATTGATGGCAGCAGCTTCGAAAATATGGTTTCTACTCACGGACAACCATTAGGTGCTGCTGGTGCCTCAATCGAAAAAACAATTGAAAACTTAGGTGGAAACCCAGAAAATCCATTCCAAATTTTCCCTGAAGTTCAAGAGTATTACGCCGAAGTTCTAAAGAAAAAACAGGCATATGCTTCTGCAAAAAAAGCGGAACAAGCTGAATGGGCAAAAGCAAATCCTGAATTGGCTGCCAAATTAGAGAAGTTCTTTAGCAACGAAGCTCCGGAACTTGATTACGAAGCAATTGTTCAGAAATCAGGTGATGCAACTCGTTCTGCTTCGTCTGTAGTTTTGGCCGAACTGGCTAAAAATGTTGAAAACATGATTGTGTCGTCGGCTGATTTAAGTAACTCTGATAAAACTGATGGTTTCTTGAAAAACACCAAAGCTCTTGCTAAAGGTGATTTCTCAGGTGCATTCCTTCAGGCTGGTGTTGCCGAATTAACCATGGCTTCTATCTGTAACGGTATTGCTCTTCACGGTGGTGTTATTGCTGCTTGTGGAACTTTCTTTGTATTCTCTGATTACATGAAACCTGCAGTTCGTTTAGCGGCTTTAATGCAGGTTCCGGTAAAATATATCTGGACTCACGATGCATTCCGCGTTGGAGAAGATGGCCCAACTCATCAGCCAATTGAGCAGGAAGCTCAGATTCGTTTACTGGAGCAATTGAAAAATCACTCCGGACAAATGAGTTTACTAGCTCTTCGTCCTGCTGATGCTGATGAAACCACCGTGGCTTGGAAAATGGCAATGGAGAACACAAAAACTCCTACTGCTTTGATTCTTTCCCGTCAGAACATTAAAGAACTTCCATCGAAAGATAATCGTTACCAGGAAGCTCTTCAGGCTCAAAAAGGTGCTTACATTGTTGAGAAATCTGAAACAACTCCTGATGTTGTTCTTTTAGCAAGTGGATCGGAAGTAGCAACTTTAGTTGAAGGTGCTAAGATCTTACGTGCCGAAAAAGGATTAAAGGTTCAAATTGTATCTGTTCCTTCAGAAGGATTATTCAGAACTCAATCTGCAGCATATCAAAACGAAGTAATTCCTGCCGGAATTCCCGTTCTTGGATTAACTGCAGGTTTACCTGTAACTCTTCTTGGATTGGTTGGCCCTCTTGGTAAATCAATTGGATTGGATCATTTTGGTTATTCAGCTCCGGCAAATATTTTAGATGAAAAATTTGGTTACACTGCAGAAAATGTTGTAAAAGAAGTATTAGCTCTGCTTCAAAAATAATATACAATGCAAATAAAAATTATCCGGGATCTTTTCGATTCCGGATTTTTTTATCCCAAATTAAACCTTTTGCAAAGAAAATAGTCTTACCTAAGGCATAACAAATGTGAAATAGCTATTTTTAAAATCCATTACTTGAATGCAAATTGATGAACCACAAATCTGACGAAGAAATACTGGAACTTTTTCGTGATAAGAATACACAAAGTCAGGCATTTTCCTTCTTGGTGAAGAAATACCAGGAAAGATTATATTGGCAAATCAGAAAAATTGTTCTTTTGCACGACGACTCTGATGACGTTTTGCAAAATACTTTTGTGAAAATATGGAAAGGTTTACAAAACTTCAGATCCGACTCTCAGTTATTTACCTGGATGTTTCGGATTGCTACAAATGAGGCCTTAACTTTTATAAAAGAAAAGCAAAAAAAATATTTGGGATACTCAAATAACGAAGTTGAAAATATACTTTTAGCAAACTTAGAGGCAGATCCTTATTTTGATGGAAACAAGGCTCAATTGGAATTGCAAAAAGCAATCCTGCAGTTGCCGGAAAAACAACGTTTGGTATTTAATATGAAATATTTCGATGATTTAAAATATAATGAAATGTCTGAAATTTTAGAAACTTCAGTCGGAGCCTTAAAAGCTTCTTATCATCATGCCGTTAAAAAAATCGAATCTCTTTTGAAACTAAACGAAGTGTAAATTAAACCAATTACTATTCAGACAGTCTAAATACTATAAAAAAACATGAATAATCTGTCGAACATGAAAAACGATCAACCATTTAGAGTTCCTGAGGATTACTTTGAAAACCTAAGCGATCGGGTTCAGGAAAGAATTATAACGGAAGAAAATCCAAATAAAAGATTGATACAAGTATTAAAACCATACTTCTGGATGGCAGCCAGTGTCGTTGGGATCCTTTTTATTGCCAAAATTGTGCTGATCAACTCTGTTCCATCCGATTACAAAATTCAACAGTTTTCGCAAACAGAAAATACAGCTGTTGATACTCAAAGTACAAGTCTGGATGAACTTAATTGGTTCTCAGATGAAAGCTCTGAAGCTACATCTGATGAAATAATTGAATACCTTTCGGATTTTGACATTGATTCTGAATCTTTATTAGCAAACTTATAACAGGCCAGACATGAAACAAATTTTAATCCTATTAACACTTGTTGTTAGCTTTAGTTACTTAGGCATTGCACAGGAAAGAGAACATAATATGCATGAGCAGATGAGTGAACGAATTGCAGCTGAAAAAATCTCCTTCATTACTCAGAAATTAGAATTAACACCTGATGAAGCTCAAGTGTTTTGGCCACTTTACAATGAATTGGAGAAAAAGAGAAAAGAAAACAGAGACCAAGGCAGAATTCTTTTCAGAAAACTACGCAACAAGTCTGCAGAATTATCTGATAAAGAGTTAGGCGATCTTAGTGACGAACTGATTGAGCTTAAATTGCAGGAAGCAAAGCTTCAAAAAGAATACCATCTAAAATATAAAAAGATACTCCCCGCAAAAAAAATCCTTACTCTTTATCATACCGAAAGGCAATTTCAAAACATGCTTTTAAAACAAATAAAAGAACGGGGTAAACATCCGCACGAAAAACAAGATTAAAAATAAAGGGCTGTAAACTTTACATTTACAGCCCTTTTATATTTGAGTTGAATAATTTTACTCTTAAGATAATCTTTCGATCAACTGATCCGGAGTTAATTTTTCCTGATCTCCGCTTTCCATATTCTTTAAACTAACAACACCTTCCTCTACTTCCGATTCTCCTACCAAAATTACAAAAGGAATGTTTTTATTGTTGGCATAAGTCATCTGTTTTTTCATTTTAGAAGAATCAGGATAAATCTCAGCATTAATTCCGTTTGCTCTTAACTTAGCCAGTATTGGCAAACAAAATGCTTCCTCTTTTTCACCAAAATTGATAAACAATACTTTTGTTGTTATACCCGTATTTGAAGGGAACTTATCCATTTGCTCCAATACATCGTAAATACGATCGGCACCAAAAGAAATACCAACTCCCGAAACATCCTTCAAGCCAAAAATTCCGGTTAAATCGTCGTAACGTCCGCCACCCGTGATACTTCCAAACTCCATGTCTTTCGATTTCACTTCGAAAATGGCTCCGGTGTAGTAATTCAATCCTCTGGCTAAAGTTAAATCCAATTCAACTTCAGTTTGTACATCAAGCTGCGATAAATAAGTAAAAACTGTTTCCAGTTCCTCAATCCCTTTCATTCCAATTTCTGAAGAAGAAAGAAGCTCCTTTAACTGAGCCAGTTTTTCCGAATTTGAACCCGACAACAATATAATTGGCTGCAAAGTATCAATAGCTTCCTGAGAAATTCCCTTGTCAGCCAATTCCTTATTCACATTCTCCAAACCGATTTTATCCAACTTGTCGATTGCAACAGTGATATCAACAATTTTTTCAGCCTCACCAATAATCTCAGCAATTCCTGCCAAAATTTTTCGGTTATTCAACTTTACAACTACATTCAACTGAAGTCTTTTGTAAACCTGATCAACAATCTGAATTAATTCAACTTCATTTAAAAGAGAATTGCTGCCAATCACATCAACATCGCACTGAAAAAATTCACGGTAGCGCCCTTTCTGAGGTCTGTCTGCTCTCCAAACCGGTTGAATCTGATAACGCTTAAAAGGGAAATCAATTTCGTTACGATGCTGTACAACGTAACGCGCAAAAGGCACTGTCAGATCATAACGAAGTCCTTTTTCACTTATTTTTGTGGTTAATTTTACCGAATTCTTCTCCCGGATTTGATCTTCATTTATTTTGGATAGAAAATCGCCTGAATTCAGCACTTTAAACAATAGTTTGTCTCCCTCTTCTCCATATTTTCCCATTAGAGTAGACAAATTTTCCATTGATGGTGTTTCTATCGGCATAAAACCATATAACTGAAACACCTCTTTTATGGTATCAAAAATATAGTTTCTCTTTACCATTTCAACAGGAGAGAAATCTCTCGTCCCTTTAGGAATAGACGGTTTTTGAGCCATTTTTAAGTCTTTATTTTGGTTATTTTATTAGAGCTGTAAAATTATCAAATTATTTGACAGATACCACAGCATTCCAATGCGATCTTGTATTTGAAATGCAAAACAGACAACAATTTTAACTATGTCCTTTTTATCCGGCGAAGTATATTAGCAAAAAAATCGACTAGAAGCCCTAAAACAAATGGATAATACCACAGTTTAAAATCAATCACAAAAAGAAGAAATATTGAAGTCAGAAATAAAAGATTTACCGATAATTTCAAATAATCAAAGGTCCACCAATCCGTAATGCTTTTATAAAACAAAAACCTAATCTGAATGCCTGAATACAGCAGTACTCCAATTGTAAATAAAATTTCGCCGTAGGACAAATGATTTAGTAAGCGGATACCTCCCAAAACAATAAAGACAATCCCAACATAGTAGATTGTCTTATAACCAGAAAAAGATTTCATTCTTTCAATTTAGAAATTTAATACTCAGAGGATATTGGTAATCTTCCCCATTTAAAGTTTTTACAATCGCAATAACAACAAAAATTAAATTTAGCAAAGCAAGCCCAATCAGCAATAAAATTCCAATTCCAATAAAAACCAATATTGCGGATACAAAGATGTATATACACATCGATATCTGAAAATTAATTGATTTTTTTCCCTCTTGATCAACCAGTTCGGAATAGTCCTTTTTCATCGACCATAAAATGAGTGGCCCTATTACATTACCAAAAGGAATTATAACTCCGGAAAATGATGCTAAATGACAGAACATAGCCCAATTTTTCTCATCGGTTGGTGTGGCAAATTGATTCATGGAAATAGAATTAAATGATAAATTATTTTGTCACATCAAGGTACAAAAACAAAGGGAAGAAAACCAATCCGGCTTCTTCCCCTCTGTTTTATTGGCAGGCAAAGCGCTTCTTTATTAATCAATTAACTAATACCTGTTTTATTGCCCTCGGTATAGGTAATTGTCGGTGTTGCAAAATAGTTGTTCTTTTTCCAGAAACGAAGTAAGAAATCGATATCAGCCAAATACATTTTTCCAGGTTCCTCTTTAAAGAAAGGCAATTCCGATTTAAAATTAGTAATACAATACATTGCTAATTCGGCAGAAATATTTTCTTCTTCCAGTAATCTCATAAAATGCTCTTCGCTGTCTTCTTTGATAAAAAAAGGATTATTTAATATCGGAAAAGCACTGTTTACATCGAAAGCAATCTCCACTCCACTCTTAGGGTTAAAGAAAATCAAAGCACTTTCTGATCTATCTGTAAAATCAATTGATTCATCTTCGCCGCCGAAGAAACCATCCGCTTTAGCGCGCTCTTTTGCCTTTTCTTTCTGTCTTTTAGAAAGCTTAAGTGAGTTATTAAAGTACTCAATATAGCTTTCTATAAAATCGTTTACTTTGTCAGAGTTCATAAACGCAATTGGATAGCCATTAGTAATGTCCTTAAATGCCGCATATTGTTCCTCCAGCAATTCGTCAACTTTCTCATTCTGATGATCTAAGAAATTTACCGCTCCACGACTTTGCACTGAATTCTTTTCAGCTAAAACCAAATCAGCATTAAAGTCAGATTGAAAAGATATGCCCGAAAACCACCATTCATTTCTCCATTTAGCAATGCCAAGAAACAAAATTGCATCAATTTTTTTTAACGATTCAAAATGCTCATAAGACTTTTTAGTTAGATTGAATTTTTTACCTGATGCAATGTGCTCAATAAAAATATTCTCTGAATCCTGACCTTTGTAAAAAAAATACCCACTTATTTTTTGAGATATCTCCAAAAAATCATTCTTTAACGGATGGTTAACTTCCAATATTCTTGATGCCCATTCTTTTCCCTTTAAACTTAACAATCTTGTATGTACATTATGCAGTGCGTAATCCCGATGTTCATTTAGGTAGTTCAGCAAGTTTTCTTCATCGCTATTTTCTTCTATAATATCTAGTTCCTGGTCTTTTAAATCAAATAAGCTATCGGGATAAAACAGATATGTTTTAAATAAGATGGTATCAATTAAATTACGGGCTATGTAAAAATTCGTTTCATTTTCAGTAAGAGTATAAGCTGTTTTTAGCAATTCGTTTTGGGGTGCATCGTCCCATGCAGAATCGAACACATTCATTACCTTATTGGCAGTTTCAACAATAAAATCGTTAAGCGGAGCTATAAATTTATCATTCTGGATGGTATTCATAAAATACCAAATTAAGAAACTGATATCCTGCGGATTAATTTCTTCTGTATAATATTCATCTACATTGTAAAAAGGCAGTGGCTTGTTGTATAATTCGGTGTGATAAGCTGCAAAGCTATTCCAAATATTAGTTCCGGATATTATATCTTCGAAATATGAAGTAAGAAAACATGCCAATAAATCAATATCAGTATCATTCAAAAAGCGTTGTAAAACAAAAGACTGTTTGTTTGTTATAACAGCCTGTTTTACCTCGTTAGAAATTTTAAGGTAGTAACTGTCTGTGATAGTTTGTTTTTCATATGGCTTTAACTCCAGCCATTGCTGGATATAAATGCGCTCTTTTTGTTTTTTCATTGCGTTTAATTTTTCCCGATAAATTAGGTGCAAATATACAATTCGCACCCAAAATAATCCAGCAGTCTTTTAAATCTTAACCTTGTTCAAACATTTCCGCTTTTCAACAGTATTCTTCCTCGTACTTTTCTTCCGGAATTTGCAGACGTTCCTCACGTCCATTTTCTATATACGCTTCAACTTCGGCCCAATCCACATCATTCGGGTTTGTATCCGATTCCATTAACTTACCTAAATCAAAAAGTTTATCTATTCCTGCTTCCTGCATAATTTTCTTAATCAAACTATCCTCTTCGGGAGGATTTGAAAGAAAAGAGCTTACTGAATCGAAACGCCAATAGCTGATATCCTTTTTTCCCAGACCCGAAACTTTTTCCAGAAGATGCCCCTCGGGAGTAGATTGATGTGTTATAAATAGAAACGTTTTAATGATTACCTTTTCATCAATAACAGCCGCAACGAAATAACCAATCTTAATATCTCCATAATACTGAGGGATGAGAATCTTACCTCTAAACACCTCTGCAATAGAGTAATTTCGAAGTAATTTTGCCATAAACAGCCTACAGAAAATTAAGGATAGAGGCCTTGTTCTTTCTTCGAACCTTCTAATGGCATGAGATTGAATATAAACTTCCAGCTCTTTCTTATCTCCTTTATAGATATCTTTTATTTTGTGATTTTTAATTTTAAAGTACCAAATACCACCATTTGCAATGGGCCAGCCAAATTGTATAATAGGTCTTCGTTTTCCTTCAATGGCAATACTTCTTTTAACCGGACGATAATGTTTTACTTTTACAATATGAAACACGCCGCTAACAGGGTATTCTTTCCTGACAAAAGCTGTTTTAATACTGAACATTTCGCGGCCAACTGCATTCAACATTGCCAGTATATTGTCATACATACCGTAGAGGAGATCTTCGGGTGATTCCAATTCATTGTATGCATCAATTAAAGGTTTAAAGGCTGAGTTGAATGCTTCCAGATCAAGCCCATTATCTTCTTTACGGATAAAATAAATAAAACAGTCAATAACGTAAACATCTCCAATTGAAATCAACTCTCTTCCCTTAATCAATTCAATATTGCGTCTCTCCCTCCAACTTCGGAATACCAAAGCCAAAATTTTTGCCAGTTCTTTACTGATTGGTTCCCCTTTATCCACACGCGGTTGGGTCAAATGAATCCTTAAAAGATACATCATCATTCGGTTGCTCTTATTTAAGAGCTTGCAGGCATCTTTGCATCCTGCTATTTCAGCTAGTTTCTCGAATCGATTAATAAATTCGGATTGGCCTCCCAAATTAATACCTTGACCTTTGAAATTAGATATTTCTCTGTTCTTTTTTTTTCGTTTTTTAGTCGTTTTTTTGGGCATAGCTTCATTTTTGGATATCATTACGAACCTATCATAATTTTATGAATAATCCAACAAATCGGATTAAAAACTTAACATTTTACAAGAAATTAGTACGATGAAATGGGAAGGCTTAAAGATTTACCCATGAGTCCAAAAAACAGTTAGTGAAACCTTGGAGGTTTACCCACGTGTCCGAAAAACAAAAAAAAAGACGTGGAGGTTTACCCATGAGTCCAAAAAGCAGTTAGTGAAGCCTTGGAGGTTTACCCATGTGTCCGAAAAACAAAAAAGACAGGCGTGGAGATTTACCCACGGGTACACAAAACAGTTGGTAAAAGCTTAGGGTTTTCCCCACAGCACACCTAAAAGAGTAAAGCAAGGTATGGAGGTGTGAATCCTATTTGCATTTGAAAAATTTAAATTACTTGTCATAAAAAGTTACAAATATTTTCTCCTTCTAAATAAATATCTGTAAGTTTATTATCAATAACATATTTATGACGAATATTATTTAATATTAAAACAATCAAAATCATTTATTAACAAACTAAAAATCCAAAAAGATGATCCCAAAACTTATTTCTCAAAGCAGAACAACCGAAGTAAATACAACTGCCGATAGTATGTTGCTGGCCTATCAAAAACAAAGCTGGGAAATTGATACTTATATGCTTACTATTTTTACTGATCTGCAAACAGAATCGAATGAATTAAAAACGGCCATTAACTGCAGTAAAACCGAGTCGAATCTCGATAAAAAGGATATTGTAAGAGATGAAAAAGTGAAAGCACTGCACTATTTGATACTGGGCTCAATTCATCATCCTGATCCGGAAGTGAAAGCGGCAGCTTTACATTTAAATGCTGTTTTTGCAAAATATGGGCTAAAGATGATCCACGAAAGCTATACCATTGAATCGTCGCTGATAGAATCCCTGCTCGAAGATTTTTCGGCTCCCGAACTGCAGGCAGCTATTGCTTTGGTATCGGGCTGCGCCGAACTTATTGCCGGTTTGCAAACAGATCAGAGTGATTTTAAAACAGCTCATTTTGCCTGGGAAGAAGAGAAAGCAAAAAATGGACTCACCCAATGTTCCACTGATATAAAAAAAGAAGTTATTTCGATTATCAACAATAAAATAGTGCTGCATTTAAAAGCCATGCAGCAAGCAAATAATGAGCTTTATGGGGAATTGTCCCAAACTGTTGCACAGATAATTAACGACACCAATCAGGCGGTGAAAAGAAGGAGAAAAAAGGAAGAAACTGCACCGGAAGCTGCAATTTAAAATTAGTGCTGAACTATTGAATTTTGTAAGTTGATAAAATTGAAAAAAGGTGAAAACTTCAAAACAGAGCTTTCACCTTTTATACTTTAATCAGCTATCAGCTTTTTATATCTGATTCGCTTAGGCCCTTCATCGCCCATCCGCTTTTTCCGGTTGATTTCGTAATCGGAATATCCGCCTTCAAAAAACTGAACATGGGAATTGCCTTCAAATGCTAAAATATGTGTTGCAATACGATCCAAAAACCATCGGTCATGCGAAATCACCACAGCACAGCCGGCAAAGTTTTCCAAACCTTCTTCCAAAGCCCGAAGTGTATTTACATCAATATCATTGGTTGGTTCATCCAAAAGTAAAACATTAGCCTCTTCTTTTAAAGTCAGAGCCAAATGCAGGCGGTTACGCTCTCCCCCAGATAATACACCACATTTCTTTTCCTGATCGGCACCATTAAAATTAAAACGGCCGACATAAGCCCGGGCATTTACTGTTCGTCCTCCAACATTAATCAAATCACCTCCACCGGAAATCACCTCATAAACCGATTTTTCCGGATCGATATCAGCATGCTGCTGATCAACATATCCTACTTTTACAGTCTCTCCTACCTCAAAAGTCCCCTTGTCCGGTTTCTCAAGATCCATAATCATCCTGAAAAGCGTTGTTTTACCGGCTCCATTGGGTCCAATAACCCCTACGATTCCTGCCGGCGGCAATTCAAATTCCAAATCATCAAATAACAACTTATTTCCGAATGCCTTTGAAACAGACTGAACCTGAATTACCTTACTTCCCAAACGCGGACCGTTAGGAATAAAGATTTCCAGTTTTTCTTCCTTCTCTTTCAAATCTTCATTCATCATACTGTCGTAGGCACTCAAACGAGCTTTGCTTTTTGCCTGACGTGCTTTAGGAGCCATACGCACCCACTCCAACTCTCTTTCAAGGGTTTTCCGCCGCTTACTGGCGGTTTTCTCTTCCATTGCCATACGTTTGGTCTTCTGATCCAGCCAGGCGCTGTAATTGCCCTTCCAGGGAATTCCTTCTCCTCTATCCAACTCCAGAATCCAACCTGCTACATTGTCAAGAAAATATCTATCATGAGTAATACTGATTACAGTTCCTTTGTATTGCGCCAAATGTTGTTCCAGCCACTCCACCGATTCTGCATCCAAATGGTTGGTAGGTTCATCCAAAAGCAAAATATCCGGTTCCTGCAGTAATAGTCTGCAAAGAGCAACACGTCTTCTTTCTCCTCCCGAACAATTTTTAATTAACGCATCTCCCTCCGGACAACGAAGTGCGTCCATCGCCCGTTCAAGCTTAGTATCTAAATTCCAGGCATCAAAATGATCAATCTTCTCCTGAAGATTTGCCTGTTCATCCATTACGGCCTGCATCTTATCGGCATCTTCAAGAACTTCCGGATCACCGAATTTTAGATTAACGGCTTCGTATGCATTTAAGGCATCAACAATTTCCTGAACACCTTCCTCTACAATTTCTCGTACAGTTTTGCTGTCATCCAATGTTGGTTCCTGTGCTAAGTAGCCAATATTATGCTCTTTCGACCAAACAACATGTCCTTCAAATGAACTTTCCAGGCCGGCAATAATTTTTAAAAGAGTAGATTTACCGGAACCATTAAGACCGATAATTCCAATCTTTGCACCATAGAAAAAAGAAAGATTTATGTTATTCAGTACTTTTTTTTGTGATGAAAAGGTCTTGCTGACCCTATCCATCGAAAAAATAATTTTTTTATCGTCAGCCATTATTTCGCTTTTATTTATTTCATTCAAATCTTAAACGCAAAAATAGGAAAATTGCTTTTAAAATTTATCAATTCCATTTTCTTTAGAATTCTTAATTTATAGATTGATACTCACACTATTCTCATTTTTTAAATCAAAACTGAACATTTGTTTTTTTATTATAGTTAAAAATCACTATTTTTAAGTGTAAAATACTTTGGTTATTATGGAGAAAACAGCAAATAAAAAGCTTTCTGAATTACTTGAACAGATAGGTATTGAAACCAAGAAGAAAATATATTGGGAGGAAACACTTGATTCTGCCATTGTTGTAAAAACACATCCCAACAAAAGGAACATTCCCATAAATGAAGCAAAAATTCTATTGGTTGAAGACCAACCCAGCAATAGAAAAACGATTGAGGTTTATCTAAAACAAAAAGTTGCTAAGGTTGATATCGCCGAAAATGGAAAGCAAGCAGTAGAACTTTTCGAAAAAGAACAATACGATATTGTTTTAATGGATTTGCAAATGCCAATAATGGGAGGCATAGAAGCCTCATTGCGCATGCGTAAAATTGAAGAAGAACGTGAATTTTCTATTCCGATTATTGCATTTACAGCAAATTTTTATTCCGATGATAAGGAAATATCAATTGAGGTAGGAATGGATGCTTATCTTTCTAAACCTTTCCAGTGCAAAACTCTATATGGTTTAATACTGGAGTATATTTAAAAAAACAAATTGTTTTGGAATAAAACCAAACATAAAAAAGGGATCTTTACAGATCCCTTTTTTAATATATATTCCAATTAAGCTTAGCAACCAAAAATTGCATTTTCGCCTAATTCTTCTTCAATACGAAGTAATTGATTGTACTTAGCCATACGGTCAGAACGGCTCAAAGAACCTGTTTTGATCTGTCCTGCATTAGTAGCTACAGCAATATCAGCAATAGTAGCATCTTCAGTTTCTCCGGAACGGTGAGAAGTTACCGAAGTGTAACCAGCACGATGTGCCATTTCAATCGCATTTAAAGTCTCAGTTAAAGTTCCAATTTGGTTTACTTTAATCAAGATTGAGTTAGCCGCTTTAAGCTCGATACCTTTAGCTAAGTACTCAACATTAGTTACGAATAAATCGTCACCTACAATCTGACACTTATCACCAATAAGAGCATTTAAAGCAACCCATCCATCCCAGTCTCCTTCGTCCATACCATCTTCGATAGAATCAATAGGGTACTTAGAAATCAATTCAGCCAGGTAAGCTGCTTGCTCGTTTGAATTTCTTTTAGCTCCGTTTGGCTCAAAAATACTATAGTCATACACACCATCTTTAAAGAACTCAGAAGCAGCACAGTCCATAGCAATTGAAACATCACCACCATCTTCTTTACGTCCGGCTTTGTAACCAGCGTTTTTAATCGCGGTAAGAATACACTCAATAGCTTCTTCAGTTCCACCTAACATTGGAGCGAAACCTCCTTCGTCACCAACAGCAGTAGAAAGACCTTTACCTTTAAGTACTTTTGCAAGAGCGTGAAATACTTCAGCACCCATTCTTAAAGCTTCGCGGAAAGATGGAGCACCAATAGGACGGATCATAAACTCCTGAAATGCGATTGTAGCATCAGAGTGAGAACCACCATTGATAATGTTCATCATAGGAACAGGAAGTACATTTGCATTAGTACCACCAATGTAGCGATACAATGGCATACCTGAATACAATGCAGCTGCTTTAGCAGTAGCTAAAGAAACACCTAACATAGCATTCGCACCTAATTTAGATTTAGTTTTGGTACCATCAAGAGCAATCATTGCTTTATCAACAGCAACCTGGTCAGTAGCGTCCATACCAACTAATGCTTTTGCAATAACGTTATTCACGTTATCAATTGCCTTTAAGACACCTTTACCTAAGTAACGAGACTTATCGCCATCACGTAGTTCTAAAGCTTCGTTTTCACCAGTTGAAGCTCCTGAAGGAACACCGGCACGACCCATAAAACCACTAGCAAGAGTTACTTCAACTTCGATAGTAGGATTTCCTCGTGAATCAAGAATTTCACGACCATGAATGTTTACAATTTCTGACATAACTTTCGGATATTAAAAGTTTTACTGATTTATTTATACGATCATATGCAATCGTATGCAATTTCTATAGGGTACTAAAAAAGGGATAAAGATTTAACTTTACCCCCTTTTTTATCTTAGAAAGGAAGCTTATTCTTCTTCCTTTTTAATTTCTTCTGTCGCAGTTTCCGGAGCTTCAGGTGCTGTTTCGGTCTTAACCGCTTCAGCTTTTACTTCTGATACTTCAGTTGCCACTTGTTCTGAAGCTTTAGAACCACCACGTTTTCTACGTGTCGATTTTTTAGCTGCAGCTTTCTTTTCAGTTAAGTAAGTTTCATTGAAATCAACCAATTCCACAATACACATCTCTGCATTATCACCTAAACGATTACCAGTTTTTAAAATTCTGGTATAACCACCGTTACGGTTAGTGATTTTTGGTGAAACTTCTCTAAACAACTCAGTAACTGCTTCTTTTTGTTTTAAATAACCAAAAACAATACGTCTTGAGTGTGTAGAATCAACTTTACTTTTTGAAATTAGAGGCTCAACATACATTTTTAAAGCTTTCGCCTTAGCAGTTGTAGTCGAGATTCTTTTATGCAAAATCAAAGAAGAAGCCATATTTGAAAGCATCGCTTTTCTATGTGCTGTTTTTCTTCCTAAATGATTAAATTTCTTTCTATGTCTCATTTTCCCTTATTCCTTATCTAATTTATACTTAGAAATATCCATACCGAAAGTAAGATTCAAGGATACCAATAGATCATCCAGCTCGGTTAAGGATTTCTTACCAAAGTTTCTAAATTTCAGAAGATCATTCCTGTTGAACTGCACTAAATCACCTAAAGTATCCACATCAGCAGCTTTCAAGCAATTCAAAGCACGCACTGAAAGATCCATATCTACCAGTTTTGTTTTCAATAGCTGACGCATATGCAAAACCTCTTCATCGAACTCCTCATTTGCAAACTTCTCGTCAGAATCAAGAGTAATCTTTTCATCCGAGAACAACATGAAGTGATAAATAAGAATTTTTGCTGCTTCTTTTAAAGCTTCTTTTGGGTGAATTGAACCATCAGTAGTAATATCAAAAACCAATTTTTCATAGTCAGTTTTTTGCTCTACACGATAGTTTTCAACAGCATATTTAACATTCTTGATTGGTGTAAAAATTGAATCGATCGGAATCACTCCAAACTCTACATCAACAGGTTTGTTTTCAACAGAAGGTACATATCCACGACCTTTGTTAATAGCTAAATCCATTTGCAATTTGGCAGAGCTGTCCATTTTGCAAATTACAAGCTCTGGATTCAACACTTCGAAACCTGTTAGAAACTTGTTAATATCGCCAGCTGTAAAAGTATCCTGATCCGAGATAGTTACAGTAACCAACTCGCTGTCAACTTCTTCAACTTTTTGTTTAAACCGAACTTGCTTCAGGTTCAGGATCATCTCAGTAACATCTTCGATTACTCCTGGTATTGTAGAAAATTCATGATCAACACCCTGTATTTTGATAGTCGTAATCGCAAATCCCTCTAATGAAGAAAGTAATATTCTTCTTAAGGCATTACCAATTGTTATACCATATCCAGGCTCTAATGGACGAAATTCGAATTTACCGAATTTATTGTCTGCGTCGAGCATGATAACTTTGTCCGGTTTCTGGAAAGCTAAAATTGCCATAAATTACTGATTAACTATTTATTACTTAGAATACAATTCAACGATTAACTGTTCCTTGATGTTTTCAGGAATTTCCGTTCTTTCTGGTGTATTAAGGAACTTACCACTAAGAGAGGTTTGATCCCATTCCAACCAAGATGATTGGTTATATCTAGCAGTAGATAAAGAATCGGTAATAACTTCTAAAGACTTCGATTTTTCACGAATTCCAATGATATCCCCAGCTTTTACTGAAAATGAAGGAATGTTACAAACTTGTCCGTTAACAGTTACGTGTTTATGGCTAACCAACTGACGAGCAGCTGATCTTGTTGGAGCTACACCTAATCTGAAAACTACATTGTCTAAACGACATTCTAAAAGTTGCAATAAAACTTCACCAGTAATACCTTTACTACGCGCGGCCTTTTCAAATAAGTTTGAGAATTGTTTCTCCAATACACCGTAAGTGTATTTTGCTTTTTGTTTTTCTTTTAGCTGAACACCATATTCAGACATTTTCTTTCTTCTACGGCTGTTACCGTGCTGCCCCGGAGGGTAGTTTTTGTTTTCAAATGCCTTATCAGGTCCAAAAATTGCTTCACCAAATTTACGAGCAATTCTACTCTTTGGTCCAATATATCTAGCCATTACTTCTTAAATTTAAATTTTTCTAACAATAGAAACTTTGCCATAAGTTTTGAATTATAAAAGTGCCGCGTTTTTAGAGAGGATATCAATAAAACTAATTCAAAATCTTAAACAGCATTTTTTATTAAACTCTACGTCTCTTAGGAGGACGACATCCGTTGTGTGGTAATGGAGTAACATCTACGATTTCCGCAATGTCGATTCCACATGAATTGATCGCACGAATAGCCGATTCACGACCATTTCCAGGACCTTTTACATATACTTTCACTTTTCTTAATCCAAGATCGTGAGCAACTTTTCCACAGTCTGTTGCAGCTTGCTGGGCAGCATAAGGAGTGTTCTTTTTAGAACCTCTAAAACCCATTTTACCAGCTGAAGACCAAGAAATAACCTGTCCTGTGCTATTGGTTAAGGAAATGATAATATTGTTAAAAGATGAATGGATATGCGCCTGTCCTACAGGTTCAATTTTTACTACCCTCTTTTTAACTGATACTGACTTTTTTGCCATAACTTAACAATTATTTAGTCGCTTTCTTTTTGTTTGCAACTGTTTTTCTCTTACCTTTTCTAGTACGTGAGTTGTTTTTGGTTCTCTGACCACGCACTGGTAATCCAATACGGTGACGAATACCACGATAACAACCAATATCCATCAAACGCTTAATATTCAGTTGATTTAAAGAACGTAATTCACCCTCAACTTTTAAATTAGCATTAATCGCTTGACGAATACGATTAGACTCATCATCAGTCCAATCTTTTACTTGCTTATCGTAAGAAACTTCTGCTTCGTCCAAAATCTGACGAGCAGCACTTCTACCGATACCGTAGATATAAGTCAAGCTAATTATCCCTCTTTTATTTTGAGGCAAATCAACTCCAACAATTCTAGCCATAAATTAAAATATTTATCTATTACAAAGTTTACTAAATTATCCTTGACGTTGCTTGAACTTAGGATTCTTTTTATTAATCACATACAAACGTCCTTTTCTTCTAACAATCTTACAATCATCAGAACGTTTCTTTACAGATGCTCTTACCTTCATTATTATTGTATTTAATTTTTATATCTAAAAGTAATGCGCCCTTTAGTAAGATCATAAGGTGACATTTCTACCTTTACCTTATCACCAGGCAAGATCTTAATGTAGTGCATTCTCATCTTACCGGAAATGTGAGCTGTTATCACATGTCCGTTTTCAAGTTCTACACGAAACATTGCATTAGATAATGCTTCGGTAATTGTACCATCTTGTTCTATTGAAGGCTGTTTAGCCATAAGCTCATTAAATTTTATTAGTTTATATCTTCAATAAATTCAAAACTGGATAAGATCTGAGCTTTTCCCTTTCGAACTACCACAGTATGTTCAAAATGTGCTGAAGGTTTTCCATCAGCAGTAACAATTGCCCATCCATCACTATCCTGGTAAATATCTCTTTTTCCAAGATTAAACATCGGTTCAATTGCCACGACCAGTCCTTCTCTCAATTTCAATCCACGTCCTTTTTTTCCATAATTCGGAACTTGTGGATCTTCATGAAGATTTTTCCCAATTCCGTGTCCTACCATTTCTCGAACTACAGAAACTGAATTCTGTTCTGCATGCTTTTGAATAGCAAAACCTATGTCGCCTAAATGATTACCTTCAATGGCCTGCTCTACTCCTTTGTAAAGAGCCTCTTTGGTAACCTTCAACAGTTGCTGAACATTAGGAGTTACTGCCCCTACAGTAAATGTATATGCCGAATCGCCGTAAAAACCATTCAACAAAACACCACAATCACAGGAAACAACATCTCCTTCTTTCAGCTCATAGCTAGATGGAATTCCATGAACAACCTGACTGTTTATAGAAACACATAAGGTATTCGGGAATCCATCGTAACCAAGAAACCCTGGTTTACCGCCATTGTCTCTTATGTACTCCTCTGCGATTTTATCCAATCTCAAAGTTGATATTCCAGGGGTTATTTCTTTCGATATTACACCTAAAGTTTTCGCCACCAGTAAGTTGCTCATTTCGAGCCACTCTATCTCTTCTTCTGTTTTGTAAAAAATCATTGCAAAGAAAGCAAAAATATTTTAATAAGCAGCAGCTCCTCCCGGAGATTTACCTTTTATTCTACCAGACTTCATTAATCCATCATAGTGACGCATCAAAAGATGACTCTCTATTTGCTGTAAAGTATCCAATACAACTCCAACTAAAATCAATAAAGAAGTTCCGCCATAAAAATGTGCAAATTGATTATTTACTCCGGCAATCATTGCGAATGCAGGCAAAATTGCAACCAAACCTAAAAATATAGATCCTGGCAAAGTTATTCTAGACATTACAGTATCTAAAAAATCAATTGTTTTCTTACCAGGCTTAATTCCCGGAATAAATCCACCGTTCTTTTTCATATCCTCGGCCATTTGCGTTGGATTTACTGTAATTGCAGTATAGAAATAAGTAAATAATACAATCATTACAAAGAATAAAGCATTGTAGTAAAATCCAGTAAAATTGGATAAAGCTGCAGCTACTCCAGTTAACGCATCAGAACTGGCATAGTTAACAAACGCCATTGGTAAAAACATAATTGCCTGAGCAAAAATGATTGGCATTACACCAGCAGCATTCACTTTTAAAGGAATGTACTGGCGAACACCACCATATTGTTTGTTTCCTACGATTCGTTTTGCATACTGTACAGGTATCTTTCTTGTTCCCTGAACTAACAAAATTGTTGCTGCAAAAACAAGGAATAAAACTACGATCTCTAAAACCAATAGAATTAAACCTCCTCCTTGACCTTCAATTTTTGAAAGCAATTCTGCAAAGAATGAGAATGGTAATCTTGCAATAATACCGATCATAATAATGATGGAAATACCGTTACCTATTCCTTTATCGGTAATCTTTTCTCCCAACCACATAATGAACATCGATCCTGCTGCAAGAATCATCACAGAAGACACCGTAAATAATGTACCTTTAAGAATAAAGGCTGTTTCAGGCAATTGTGAATGTAAGTTTAATAGATATCCTGGTGCTTGAAGTACAAGAATTATAACTGTTAGATACCTTGTAATCTGGTTGATTTTACGAGTACCGCTTTCTCCCTCTTTCTGTAACTTCTGAAAATAAGGAACCGCAATTCCCATTAACTGAATTACAATAGAAGCCGAGATATAAGGCATGATTCCTAAAGCGAAGATTGATGCATTCGAAAATGCTCCTCCTGAAAACATATCTAATAATCCCAAAACTCCGTCTTGAGTTTGCGTTTTTAACGCGCCTAACTGTGCAGGGTCTACCCCTGGCAAAACTACCATGGTACCTAAACGATACACTAACACAAGACCGAGAGTAGTTAAGATTCTAGATCTTAAATCCTCAATCTTCCAGATGTTCTTCAATGTTTCTATTAAACCTTTCATATCTAAACTTACAATTTAACAACTGTTCCTTCGACTGCTTCAATCGCGGCAATAGCCGATTTTGAGAATGCGTGAGCTTTTACTTCCAGCTTCGCAGTAATAGTTCCATGTCCTAAAATCTTAACATTGTCGTTCTTTGACACCATACCTGCTGCCATCAAAACTTCCTGGTCGATTGTAGTAATGTTATTTTTTTCTGCTAAGGCCTGTAAAACTTCAACATTAATAGCTTTGTATTCTTTTCTATTAACGTTTTTAAATCCAAACTTAGGAACTCTTCGTTGTAAAGGCATTTGACCACCTTCGAAACCAACTTTTTTAGAGTATCCAGATCTTGACTTCGCACCCTTATGTCCTCTGGTTGAAGTTCCTCCTCTTCCAGATCCTTGTCCGCGACCAATTCTTTTTGAAGTCTTGGTTGATCCTTCTGCGGGTTTTAAGTTACTTAAGTCCATATCTATTTAATACTAAATATTAACAATAATTATTCTACAACGGAAACAAGGTGTTGTACTTTAGCCACCATACCTTTAATCTGAGGTGTAGCTTCATGTTCAACAGTTGCATTGATCTTGTTTAATCCCAATGCTTCCAAGGTTTTCTTTTGGCGATCAGTGCTTCCAATTTTGCTCTTTACCTGAGTAATTTTAATCTTAGCCATTTCCTTATTTGTTAACCGTTAAACACTTTATCTAATGATACACCTCTGTGTTCAGCAACGGTATGAGCATCTCTTAATTCAGCCAATGCACCAATTGTCGCTTTTACAAGGTTATGTGGGTTTGATGAGCCTTTTGATTTAGCAAGTACATCGGTTACACCAACACTCTCCAATACAGCACGCATAGCACCACCAGCTTTTACTCCGGTACCATGAGAAGCAGGCTTAATGAAAACCTCTGCTCCGCCAAATCGTGAAAGTTGCTCGTGAGGAATAGTTCCTTTATAAACCGGCACTTTGATTAAATTTTTCTTAGCTGCATCAACACCTTTTGAAATAGCAGTGGTTACTTCGTTTGCTTTACCAAGTCCCCAACCTACTAATCCATTTTCATTTCCTACAACAACAATTGCAGAAAAGCTGAAGGTTCTACCCCCCTTTGTTACTTTTGTAACACGATTAATAGCTACAAGCCTATCTTTAAGATCTGCATCGCTAGTTTTAATGTTTTTATTATCTGCCATAATTATTAAAATTTAAGGCCACTATTACGAGCAGCGTCCGCTAAAGATTTAATTCTACCATGGTATAGATAACCATTTCTATCGAATACAACACTAGTAATACCGGCTGCAACTGCTTTTTCAGCAATTGCTTTACCTACTAGCTCAGCTTGTTCAAGCTTAGTTGTAGTTTTCTCAGCGATTTCCTTAATCAAAGAGGAAGTTGCAACTATAGTTTGTCCTGATAAATCATCAATAATTTGTACTGAAATCTGCTTGTTAGAGCGAAAAACTGACATTCTAGGTCTTTCAGCAGTTCCAGCAATTGACTTACGAATTCTTCTTTTAATTCTAAGTCTTCTATCTTGCTTAGTTAAAGCCATAATTTACTGTTTTAAGAAATTATTTACCCGCAGATTTACCAGCTTTTCTTCTTAGCTGTTCACCAACAAATTTAACACCTTTACCTTTATATGGTTCAGGTTTTCTGAATGATCTGATTTTAGCCGCTACCTGACCAATAAGTTGCTTATCACAACTCTCTAATGTGATGATCGGGTTTGCACGCTTTTCAGTTACAGCGGTAACATTTACCTCTGGAGCAATTTCCATGTGGATAAGGTGAGAATAACCTAAAGCTAATTCCAAAATCTGACCATTTGAAGTAGCACGGAATCCCACACCTACAAGTTCTTGCTGCAATTTATAACCTTCAGCAACACCAAATACCATGTTGTTCATCAACGAGCGATACAAGCCATGCATGGCTTTGTGTCTTTTTTGCTCTGATGGACGTTCCAATACTACAGTATTTTCTTCAACAGATACCTTGATGTCAACATCAATTTGTTGTGTTAATTCACCTTTAGGCCCTTTAACTGTTACTGAATTATCTTTATTCACCGTTACGCTTACTCCTGCAGGCAAATTGATAGGTAATTTTCCAATTCGTGACATTTCTATCCTCCTTTATTAATAAACGTAACACAATATTTCGCCACCAACGTTTTTCTGACGAGCTTCCTTATCAGTCATTACTCCTTGCGAAGTAGAGAGAATTGCAATTCCCAAACCGTTTAGTACACGTGGTAATTCAGCCGCTCCACAATATTTTCTCAAACCAGGCTTACTCACCCTTTTAAGATTTTTGATCGCGGAAATTTTTGTCTCAGGATTATATTTCAAAGCAATTTTAATTGTGCCTTGAACTCCGTCATCAACAAACTTGTAATTAAGGATATAACCTTTATCCTTAAGAATTTTTGTCATTTCTTTTTTCACGTTAGACGCAGGTACGTCAACCACTTTGTGATTGGCCATAATCCCGTTTCTTAGACGTGTAAGAAAATCTGCTATTGGATCTGTCATTTTAAAAAAATTAAATTGATCCCGATTGCTCGGGACAATATTTAACAAAATTGTTTTTACAAACTAATCTGCTTACCAACTTGCCTTCTTAATACCTGGAATTAATCCTGAAGAAGCCATTTCACGAAAAGTAATACGACTAATACCGAATTGTCTCATGTATCCTTTAGGACGACCAGTAAGTTTACATCTGTTATGCAATCTTACAGGAGAAGAATTTTTTGGCAAACGACTAAGTCCGATGTAATCGCCTTCCTCCTTAAGTTGAGCTCTTTTTGCTGCGTATTTTTCAACAAGCTTTTGACGCTTAACTTCGCGAGCTTTCATTGATTCTTTAGCCATCGTCTTATTTTTTTAGGTTTTTAAATGGTAAGCCAAACTCCTTTAATAAAGCAAAAGCTTCCTCATCAGTTTTAGCAGTTGTAACGAAGGTAATATTCATACCCATTATTTTGTTTACTTCATCCAAAACAATTTCTGGGAAAATAATTTGTTCTTCGATACCTAAGGTATAGTTTCCTCTACCATCAAGTTTACCGTTAATACCTTTAAAGTCACGGATACGAGGCAAAGCAACACGCACTAATTTCTCAAGAAATTCGTACATACGCTCACGACGTAAAGTTACAGTTGTACCAACCGGCATCCCTTTACGAAGTTTAAAGTTCGAAATATCTTTCGAAGAAAGAGTTTGAACTGCCTTCTGACCAGTGATAGAAGTCATTTCGTTTACCGAAAATTCCAAAATCTTCTTATCAGCAATAGCCGAACCAACACCCTGATTAATAACTATTTTCGTTAATTTAGGTGCTTGCATTACAGATTTGTAGCTAAATTCCTTCATTAAAGAAGGAATCACTTCTTCTGTATATTGTTTTTTAAGAGTAGGTATATAGCTCATTACTTAATCTCCTCCCCTGACTTTTTAGAATATCTAACTAATTTATTGTCATCACCCAAACGTCTACCAACACGGGTAGCCTTTCCGGTTGAAGCATCTTTCACATTCAAATTAGAAATGTGAATTCCTGCCTCCTTTTTAACAATACCGCCCTGAGGATTTTCAGCATTAGGCTTAGTATGTTTAGAAATCATATTAGCTCCTTCAACAATTGCTCGTTGCTTATCTACTAATACCTCTAATACTTTACCTTCTATACCTTTAGATTCCCCTGAGTTTACAATAACGGTATCACCTTTTTTAATATGTAACTTTTTTCGCATTGTTCTAGGTTTTCAAAGATTATAAAACTTCTGGTGCCAGAGAAACGATCTTCATATCAGTATCGCGTAATTCTCTTGCAACAGGTCCAAAAATACGGGTTCCTCTCATTTCACCAGTTGTATTCAATAATACACATGCGTTATCATCGAAGCGAATATAGGATCCGTCTGGTCTTCTAATCTCTTTTTTGGTGCGAACAACGACCGCTTTTGTAACTGTTCCTTTTTTCATATCGGAACCGGCTATAGCATTCTTTACGGTAACAACAATTTTGTCCCCAATCGAAGCATAACGCTTTTTAGTACCGCCCAACACACGGATACAAAGAACTTCTTTGGCTCCGCTGTTATCAGCAACTATTAGTCTACTTTCTGTTTGTATCATGTTTACTTAGCTCTTTCAATAATTTCAACTAATCTCCAACTCTTGTTTTTACTAATAGGTCGGGTTTCCATGATTTTTACGGTATCACCTTCATTACAGGTGTTTTCTTCGTCATGAGCAGTGAATTTCTTCGACTTGTTCACAAACTTTCCGTAAATTGGGTGCTTCTCTTTGGTATGCACAACAATAGTTATGGATTTCTCCATTTTATTGCTTACCACAACCCCGATACGTTCTTTTCTAAGATTTCTTTCCATCACTTTTTACTTATCAGTTAATTGCCTGTGACGCAACTCAGTTACAAGTCTAGCAATGTTACGTCGGGTTACCTTTATTTGCAAAGGATTTTCCAAAGGTGAAATAGCGTGATTTAGCTTGAATCGAGTTAATGTAGATCTTTCAAGATCTACCTTTTCTACTATTTCCGGTGTTGTTAACTCTTTAATTTCTGAATTCTTCATGATTAATCATTTGAATTTTCAACATAATCACGTCTTACGACAAATTTGGTAGTTACAGGTAATTTTTGAGCTGCTAAACGTAGTGCTTCTTTAGCAACTTCGAAAGGTACCCCTTCGCATTCGAATAACATTCTTCCTGGCGATACAGGAGCAACGAATCCTTCTGGTGAACCTTTACCTTTACCCATACGAACCTCAGCAGGTTTCTTAGTGATTGGTTTATCTGGAAAAATTCTAATCCAGATTTGACCTTGTCTTTGCATATATCGGGTTACTGCCACACGAGCAGCTTCAATTTGACGACCAGTGATCCACTTAGTTTCAAGTGATTTGATCCCAAAAGATCCGAATGCTAATTCAGTACCGCGACCGGCATTGCCTTTGATTCGTCCCTTTTGTTGTCTCCTAAATTTTGTCCTTTTTGGTTGTAACATCGTACTAATTCTTTAAAATTTAAAGACTACTTCTTTTTTCTTCTATTAAAACCACCTTTTCCTTTTGGAGCTCTTCCATCACGCATTCCTGCGTTAGGGGTTAAGTCACGCTTACCGTAAACTTCACCTTTACAGATCCAAACTTTGATACCTAGCAAACCGTAAGTTGTTAAAGCTTCGGCTAAACAATAATCGATATCAGCTCTTAAGGTGTGCAACGGTGTACGTCCTTCTTTGTACATTTCTGAACGAGCCATTTCAGCACCGTTCAAACGACCAGAAATCTGTATTTTTATTCCCTCTGCACCCATTCTCATAGTAGAAGCAATAGCCATCTTAATTGCACGACGATAGGCGATACGACCTTCAATTTGACGAGCAATGTTATTAGCAACGATTACGGCATCCATTTCCGGACGCTTAATTTCAAAGATGTTAATTTGTACCTCTTTGTCAGTAATCTTCTTCAACTCTTCTTTCAGCTTATCAACTTCCTGACCACCTTTTCCGATAATAATACCCGGACGTGCAGTGTTAACAGTAATAGTGATCAACTTTAGAGTTCTTTCGATGATGATTTTAGAAATACTTGCTTTTGCTAAACGAGCATTTAGGTATTTTCTAATTTTGGTATCTTCAACAAGCTTATCGCCGTAGTTTTTTCCGCCAAACCAGTTAGAATCCCATCCTCTGATGATTCCTAGTCTATTTCCGATTGGATTTACTTTTTGTCCCATTCTAACTATTGTTTAGTACTATCGGCTTCAGCTGTTTTGCTGCCCAACAATATAGTTACATGATTTGATCTCTTCTTTATTCTATGTGCTCTTCCCTGAGGGGCAGGTCTTAAACGTTTAAGGATTCTCGCTGAATCTACGCTAATTTCTTTAACGTATAATGCGCTTTCCTCAATTCTTTGCCCTTCATTCTTAGCCTGCCAATTGGCAATAGCTGAAAGCAATAGTTTTTCTACGCGATTTGATGCCTCCTTCGGACTGAAACGAAGTACATCTAAAGCTCGGTTCACCTCCATACCTCTTACCATATCGGTAACCAGTCTCATTTTGCGAGGTGAAGTAGGAACATTTCTCAAGCTAGCAAATGCTTTGCTCTTGTTTTCCTCCTTTATTTGGTTTGCTTTTATTCTTTTTCTTGCACCCATTTTTACAAATTCAAAATGTTAATTAAAACCAATGACATGCTTATCTTTTTTTCTTGTCAGCATGTCCTCTAAAAGTACGAGTTGGTGCAAATTCACCTAATTTATGTCCTACCATGTTTTCAGTAACATAAACAGGAATGAATTTGTTTCCGTTGTGCACGGCGATCGTATGACCTACGAAATCCGGAGAGATCATTGAACGTCTTGACCAGGTTTTAACAACTGTTTTTTTCCCTGATTCGTTTTGTCCCAACACTCGTCTTTCCAGCTTGAAATCGATAAAAGGTCCTTTTTTTAATGAACGACTCATAACAATCTAATTATCAAATTATTTTTTCCTTCTTTCAACAATATACTTATTAGAAGCATTCTTTTTAGCTCTGGTTTTGAAACCTTTTGCTAAAACACCTGTTCTAGAACGTGGATGTCCACCTGAAGATTTACCTTCACCACCACCCATTGGGTGATCTACTGGATTCATTACCACACCACGAACTCTAGGTCTTCTTCCCAACCAACGAGTACGTCCGGCTTTACCACTTCTTTCTAACGCATGGTCAGTATTAGAAACAGTTCCGATAGTAGCCTTACAGGTTACAAGAATCATTCTAACTTCACTAGAAGGCAATTTGATAGATGCATACTTACCATCTCGTGCTACGAGTTGGGCATATGCACCAGCGCTACGAGCCATCACTGCACCTTGAGAGGGTCTTAATTCAATATTATGAATTATTGTACCTAATGGGATATCAGATAATGGCATTGAATTTCCGATTTCAGGAGCTATTTTATTTCCAGAAAGCAAAGACTGACCAACTTCCAATCCATTTGGTGCGACGATGTAACGTTTCTCACCATCTGCATACACAAGCAAAGCTATGCGCGCAGTACGGTTTGGATCGTACTCAATCGAAACCACTTTGGCAGGAACGCCATCTTTGTCTCTTTTGAAATCAATAACTCGATATCTTCTTTTGTGACCACCACCTATATATCTCATTGTCATCTTACCGGAGTTATTTCTACCACCGGTTTTTTTCATTGGTCTTAACAATGATTTTTCAGGTTTGTCTGTAGTAACCTGCTCAAAGGTGTTAAGAATCTTATGCCTTTGACCAGGAGTTACAGGTCTTAATTTACGTACAGCCATTTTCTAATTAAATATTGCTATAAAAATCTATTTTATCCCCATCAACTAAAGTAACGATCGCTTTCTTAAAAGAAGCAGTTCTTCCTTCAATTGCACCAGCTTTAGTAAAACGGCTCTTCTTCTTACCTTGATAATTCATGGTATTGACTGCCGCTACCTTAACGTTGTACATTGATTCAATTGCCTTTTTAATTTCGATCTTCTTCGCTCTGCGATCCACGACAAATCCAAAGCAATTTAATTTTTCGCTTTGGGCTGTCATCTTCTCGGTAACGATCGGTTTGATTAAAATTTCCATCTTTTAAACTTAATTTAGTTTAAACATTTCATCGAGCCCTTTTACGGAGCTCTCTACAAATAACAAAGCTGAAGCTTTCATAATATCGTAAGTTGCAAGATCAGAAACACGTACAACTTCAACATTCTTCAAATTACGAGAAGACAAATATATGTTTTTATTGTCTTCGGCTAACACCAAAAGTACTTTTTTATCAGATACTTTCAGGTTTTTTTGAAGTTCAACAAAACTTTTTGTCTTAACAGCTTCAAAATTGAAATCTTCGATAATTAACAAACCATCATTTTGAGCTTTTAAACTTAAAGCTGAACGACGAGCTAATTGCTTTAATTTCTTATTCAATTTGAAACTATAGTTTCTTGGACGTGGACCGAATACTCGTCCTCCCCCTCTGAACACAGGCGATTTAATGCTACCCGCACGAGCTGTACCAGTACCTTTTTGTTTCTTTATTTTCTTAGTACTACCTGAGATCTCAGCTCTTTCTTTCGATTTGTGAGTTCCCTGACGTTGGTTAGCTAAATATTGCTTAACATCTAGGTAAATAGCGTGTTCGTTTGGTTCAATTGCAAAAACCGAGTCGTTCAACTCAATTTTTCTGCCTGTATCTTCTCCAGATTTATTTAAAATAGTTAATTCCATTACTTTTCAATAATTACGTATGAACCTTTAGACCCTGGAAGAGATCCTTTAACTAATAATAAGTTGTTCTCAGGAATAACCTTAAGAACCTGAAGGTTTTCCACCTTCACAGTGTCCCCACCCATACGTCCGGCCATTCTCATGCCTTTAAATACGCGAGCTGGGTAAGATGCAGCACCAATAGAACCTGGAGCACGCAAACGGTTATGCTGACCGTGTGTCTGTCCTCCTACTCCGCCAAAACCATGACGTTTCACTACCCCTTGAAAACCTTTACCTTTTGATATACCTGTGATATCTACAAAAGTAGACTCCTCGATAATATCAATTGTAATAACATCTCCTAACTTGTACTCAGCTCCGAAATCGCCGAATTCAACAAGTTTTTTCTTAGGGGTTGTATTTGCCTTTTTAAAGTGCCCATCTAGCGCCTTCGTTGTTCGCTTTTCTTTCTTTTCGTCGAAAGCCAACTGAAGTGCTTCGTAACCATCAGTTTCAATAGTTTTGATCTGGGTTACAACACATGGACCTGCCTCAATGACAGTGCATGGAATATTTTTTCCCTCGGCACTGTAAACGGAAGTCATTCCGATTTTTTTTCCAATTAATCCTGGCATTTTTCTTTATTTTTTAAAAAATAAATCTAACAGTTTATCAAACTTTAATCTCTACTTCAACTCCACTAGGCAACTCTAGTTTCATTAGAGCATCAATTGTACTTGCAGTAGAACTGTAAATATCAATCAGACGTTTGAATGAAGAAAGTTGAAACTGCTCTCTTGATTTCTTGTTCACGAAAGTTGAACGAAGAACGGTAAAAATTCTTTTGTGAGTTGGAAGTGGAATAGGACCACTTACTACTGCACCTGTAGCCTTAACTGTCTTAACGATTTTCTCAGCTGAGTTATCAACCAAGTTGTGATCGTAAGATTTCAGTTTAATTCTAATTTTTTGGCTCATATTATTTAATATTATACGATAAAACTATAGTAATTCAACTTTACCCTTGGCTTTCTCAACCACTTCTTTTGCAATACCTTTTGGCACCTCAGCAAAATGATCAAATTCCATAGAAGAATTTGCTCGACCAGAGGATAAGGTTCTCAATACAGTAACGTATCCAAATTGCTCTGACAATGGTACTGTAGCATTAACAACACGTGCTCCATGCTTAGACTCCATTCCTTCAATCTGACCTCTACGCTTATTCAAGTCACCAATGATATCACCCATATATTCTTCTGGTGTGATAACTTCAATTTTCATGATTGGCTCAAGAAGTACCGGTTTCGCTTTACTACAAGCTTCTCTGTATCCTTGCTTAGCGGCCAATTCGAACGAAAGCTGATCAGAATCCACTGGATGGAAAGATCCGTCAAGCAATTCAACCTTTAATGAATCAACAGTATAACCTGCCAACACACCATTCTTCATTGCTTCTTTGAAACCTTTTTGTACAGATGGGATAAATTCCTTAGGGATATTACCACCTTTAACTTTGTCTACAAACTGTAATCCTTCTCCTTCAAAATCAGCATCCACTGGAGACAAGTTGAAAATAATATCAGCAAATTTACCACGACCACCAGACTGTTTCTTAAATACCTGACGGTGATTAACAGTTCCGGTAATTGCTTCTTTGTATGCAACCTGAGGCGCACCTTGATTACACTCAACTTTGAATTCACGCTTCAAACGGTCAACGATGATATCCAAGTGAAGTTCACCCATACCAGAAATAACAGTTTGTCCTGATTCTTCGTCAGTTTTCACATGGAAAGTTGGATCTTCTTCAGCTAATTTAGCCAATGCCATACCCATTTTATCAAGATCTTTCTGAGTTAAAGGCTCAATAGCAATACCGATTACCGGCTCTGGAAAATCCATCGATTCAAGCTCGATTGAAGTTTCTTTTTGACACAATGTATCACCAGTTCTAATATCTTTAAACCCAACACATGCACAAATATCACCAGCTTCTACACGATCAATCGCATTTTGCTTGTTTGAGTGCATTTGATATAAACGCGAAATACGTTCTTTGTTACCTGTTCTAACATTATAAACGTAAGAACCAGCATCAATAGATCCAGAATACAAACGAGTAAAAGCCAAACGACCTACAAATGGGTCGGTAGCAATTTTAAATGCCAAAGCAGCCAAAGGCTCGTCAACAGAAGGTTGTCTTGAAACTACTTCATCTGTTCCCGGAACTTTACCAACAATAGCATCAACATCTAAAGGAGATGGCAAGAATGTAATAACAGCATCCAACAAACGCTGAACACCTTTATTTTTAAATGCCGAACCACACAACATTGGAACAATGTCCATAGCGATAGTAGCTTTGCGAATCACATTTAAAAGCTCCTGCTCAGTAATAGAATCAGGATCTTCAAAGAAACGCTCCATCATATCTTCATCATGCACTGCAACAGCCTCTACAAGTGTTTCTCTCCACTCATTAGCTTCTTCAACTAAGTAGTCAGGAATATCCTCTAATGTATAATTAGTTCCGTTCTCGTCATCATACCAAATAACAGCTTTCATTGCGATCAAATCAACCACACCTTTAAAACTTTCTTCAGTTCCGATAGGAATTTGAACAGGAATTGGATTTGCTCCCAATTTCTCTCTTACCTCACGAACAGCCTTGTAAAAATCAGCACCTGAACGGTCCATTTTATTTACAAAACCCATACGTGGTACTTTATATTTATCAGCTTGTCTCCAAACTGTTTCTGATTGTGCCTCAACACCACCAACTGCACAAAAACATGCAACAGCTCCATCCAATACACGCAATGATCGCTCTACCTCAACGGTAAAATCAACGTGACCTGGAGTATCAATAATATTAACCTGATACTTTTCGCTGTCGTAATTCCAAAAACAGGTAGTTGCAGCAGAAGTAATTGTAATACCTCTTTCTTGCTCTTGCTCCATCCAGTCCATTGTAGCTGCACCATCATGCACCTCACCAATTTTGTGAGAAACTCCGGTATAATACAAAATACGCTCAGTAGTCGTTGTTTTACCGGCGTCGATGTGCGCCATGATACCAATATTTCTGGTGAATTTTAAATCTCTCTTTGCCATATTCTTTAAGAATCGCTTAACAGTTATTAAAATCTAAAGTGAGCAAAAGCACGGTTAGCTTCAGCCATTCTATGTGTATCTTCTTTCTTCTTGTAAGCTCCACCTTCTTCATTGTATCCACCAAGAATTTCTGCAGACAATTTTTCAGCCATAGATTTACCAGATCTTTTGCGTGCAAAAAGAATCATACTTTTAATAGCGATTGAAACTTTTCTTTCAGGACGAATCTCTGTAGGAACTTGAAAAGTTGCTCCACCTACGCGTCGGCTCTTAACCTCTACTGCTGGAGTAATGTTTTCCAAAGCTTTTTTCCAAATCTCAAGTGGAGATTTTTCCAGCTTTTCTGTTTTCGTTTTAACGATTTCTAAAGCATCATAAAACACTTTAAAGGAAAGGTTTTTCTTTCCATCAATCATTAAGTCATTCACAAATCTTGTTACCAAAACATCATTAAACTTTGGATCCGGTAATAAGATTCTCTTTTTTGGTCTTGACTTTCTCATTTTCTCTTAGTTTACGAGTTATCCGTTGTAGCTGCCTGGTTCAGTCTTCAAAAATCTCACGATCATTTACTCAACTTAATAGAGAACAACACATAAACATTAACTCACAGTTTTAAAAACTAGAATTAATTACTTTTTAGCTTTAGGTCTCTTAGTACCATACTTAGAACGACGTTGTTTACGACCTTCTACCCCTGAAGCATCAAGAGCACCACGAACAAGGTGATATCTTACCCCTGGAAGATCTTTCACACGACCACCTCTAATCAAAACGATAGAGTGTTCCTGTAAGTTGTGTCCTTCTCCTGGAATGTAAGCATTCACTTCTTTTCCGTTAGTCAATCTAACACGGGCAACTTTACGCATAGCCGAGTTAGGCTTCTTAGGTGTAGTCGTATACACACGGACACAAACCCCTCTCCTCTGTGGACAAGAATCCAATGCCGGAGCCTTGCTTTTATCGATAAGCTTGGTTCTTCCTTTTCTAACTAACTGTTGAATTGTAGGCATATTAACAATTACTTTTTTAATTAAATATTTTTAACAATTTGGTTTGCAAAGGTATTATTTATTTTATAAAATCAGCAATTCAGCCATGTAATTTTATAAAACCCCTTTAAATCAGCGCACAAAGGTAAGAAAAGCCTTTAGAAAAGACAAGTTATTCTCTATCAAAAAAATAAGCTGTTTGAGTTTATTAAAAAAAGAGTCGTGTCTTCCAGTAAAATCAAGGAGTAAAAGTTAAAAATACGATCAAAATTTATGGATGTCAATTTTTTATGCCGCAGATCCCTTAATGTATATTGTATCTAACTAAAAAGTTAATTAATTTAGAAAACCTTATAAGTAAAAATGAAGTTTTATCAACTTCAAACCCAAAATAAATACATTTTTTTTCAAACCCAAAAAAAAATACCATTATGAAAGTGTATCAATCAAATGAAATTAAAAACATCGCCCTCATTGGCAATGCCGGCTCGGGTAAAACTACCCTTGCTGAAGCAATGTTATTTGAAGGCGGTGTTATTACAAGACGCGGAAACGTGGAAGATAATAACACCGTTTCTGATTACAACCCTGTAGAACACGAATATGAGAACTCTGTTTTTTCAACAGTTCTTTACACTGAGTGGTTAGGAAAGAAGATTAATTTTATAGATACTCCCGGCGCAGATGATTTTTCCGGAGGAGTAATTTCAGCCCTCAACGTTGTTGATACAGGTTTAATGCTTATCAATGCTTTAAATGGTGTTGAAGTTGGCACAGAGATAATAGGCCGCAGAGCCGCAGCTTTAAATAAGCCATTGATATTTGTTGTTAATCAACTCGATCATGACAAAGCTAATTTTGAACTATGCATTGAATCAGCCAAAACTAATTTTGGCAGTAAAGTTTCAATCGTACAATATCCCGTAAACGTTGGCGTAAATTTTAATGCTCTTATTGATGTACTAAAAATGAAAATGTACCAATGGGGTCCTGACGGCGGGGAACCGGAAATACTTCCGATACCGGACTCTGAAATTGATAAAGCCAATGAACTGCATAACGAGCTTGTTGAATCAGCCGCAGAAAACGATGAAGACTTGATGGAACTTTTTTTTGAAAAAGGAACTTTGACAGAAGATGAAATGCGAACCGGAATGAAGAAAGGAATGATCGCGTGTGATTTCTTTCCTGTTTTCTGTGTTTCTGCCAAAAAAGATATGGGCGTAAGACGATTAATGGAATTTATTGGAAATATTGTTCCATTTGTAACAGAAATGCCTGCCATACCAACAGTAAGCGGAAGAGAAGCAAAATGCGACCCTAATGCACCAACTTCAGTTTTCGTATTTAAAACATCCATTGAGCCCCACATTGGAGAAGTAAGTTACTTTAAAGTTATATCAGGAAGAATTAAAGAAGGTGACGACTTAATCAATATAAACAACAATATAAAAGAGAGAGTCTCTCAATTGTACATTATCGCAGGTAGAAACAGAGAGAGAGTTAGTGAGCTTGTTGCAGGCGACATAGGCGCAACTGTAAAATTGAAAAACACGAAAAACAATCATACATTAAATTGTAAAGATTGTGATTTTGTATATAAGGACATCCAATTTCCTGAACCAAAGTACAGAACCGCTGTAAAAGCTAAAGATGAAGCTGATGATGAGAAACTGGGAGAACTTCTTCATAGAATGCACGAAGAAGACCCTACTATAACAATAGAATATTCAAAAGAACTAAAGCAAATCATATTACACGGACAGGGCGAATTCCATATGAACACACTTAAATGGAGATTAAGTCACAACGATCATCTGGAAATTGAGTTCCTAACTCCTAAGATTCCTTATAGAGAGACAATCACCAAACTTGCCCAGGCAGATTACCGCCATAAAAAGCAATCCGGAGGTTCTGGTCAATTTGGAGAAGTACACATGCTTATTGAGCCATATACTGAAGGGATGCCTGATCCTGTAATGTATAAGATCGATGGGAAAGAAATGAAAGTAAACCTACGTGGTACCGAAGTTACCAAACTGAATTGGGGTGGAAAATTAGTGTTCTGCAACTGTATTGTTGGTGGTGCTATAGACACACGGTTCCTTCCGGCCATTCAGAAAGGAATAATGGAAAAAATGGATGAAGGCCCGCTTACAGGATCTTATGCCAGGGATATCCGTGTGGTTGTTTATGATGGAAAGATGCACGCGGTTGATTCAAATGAAATTTCGTTTAGATTAGCAGGCCGACATGCTTTTAGCGCCGCCTTTAAAAATGCAGGGCCAAAAATACTTGAACCTATATATAATATTGAAGTATTGGTGCCTGAAGATCGAATGGGCGATGTGATGAGTGATTTACAATCTCGTCGGGCAATGATTATGGGAATGGAAGCTGAAAAAGGATTCCAAAAAATCCTGGCTAAGGTACCTTTAAAGGAAATGAACAAATACTCTACTACGTTGAGTTCTTTAACCAGAGGTCGAGCTCAATTCACCATGAAATTTGACACCTACGAAAAAGTTCCAAACGAAGTTCAGGTTGAACTTTTAGCAGCCTACCAAGAAGAAACTGCTGAAGCATAACAAAGAAAAGGCCTCGAATGAGGCCTTTTTTCTATTTATAATTTATATTTCAACATCCTATTTTCTGATCAGCATAAAAGATCCTTTTTTAGTATATTTCTTTTTTTGTTCTTCTCTGCCCGTTGCTGTTATCACATAAAAGTAGGTTCCCGGAGTTGCCCATTTACCATTGATTTTTCCATTCCAGCCTTCATCAGGGTTTTTCCACGAGAACACAACCCTTCCCCATCTGTTGATAATTGTTCCACTAAAACTTTTTAAGGATTGCGATTTCACTCTAAAAATATCATTCCTACCATCTCCATTAGGTGTAAACACATTAGGCACCTGCACCAAAGAAGTATCCACTACAATTGGTGTTCCTTCTGCTTTAAAATTAAATTCGTCGATACATGTTCCATCCACATTTTCTGACGAAGCTATTAATTTTACGAAATAATTTCCCGGATGCAAATAAGTGTAAGCAATAGGCCCCTCATCTGTAATTATTCCATCAACAAGAAGACTATCCTCTACATTGGCAGCATCTGCAATACGATCAAAATCCTGATAAATGAACCATTCAAAATCATCAGCATTCACAGACTCGTTTGTGAACTCTACTTCCAAAGGAGCTTCCCCAGCCTTTGGCTTAACAGTAAATTCCGCTTTTACAACATATGTTGATGTCGATATTGGATCTGATACATATTCACAATTGTATTGATCTTGCACAAGAACAACATATGACCGCTCGCCTTCAAAGACTTCCAAATCAATAAAACTTTTGTCTGTTTGCAAATAGGGCAACGCACCTAAATTTTCAGCAGCACTTAAAATCACCTCCGAATTTCTCAGCATAGAAAATTTCACAACCCGATCAGTAGTTTCATCCAAAACACTTTTCCAATCACTTGGCTTACCTGATCGAATATCATTATACCTTAAATCGACCGGAAGAAATGATGTTGCAAAATGCAGTCCCACACAATCCATTAAAGTAAGTGTTAAACTTGGGTTCGTATTAGCATTATTCAATACCCAAGCCTGATATTCGAATGTTTCCAATCCTTTTTCAACAACTACCCTATATAATCCATCAGCAAGATTTGTAAGAATAGACTCCCTCTGATTATTCTCAATGATTACCGGAATAGTAAAATCCGATGTGTTAGAATCCCATTTCGTCCATGTAAAAGTCCAACCTGAGGTTCCATCATTAGAGACTGCTTTTAATTCACCAACACCGGCACCTATATTGTCACAAAAGACAAAAATATCATCCTGTGGTGAACTCGCATACTGAGTTACTGAGCTGTAAGTTGCTGTTGGTGCAGTAATCTGCGAGAAAATCGGATTGGACAAAATTGCAAATATCACAAGAAGTGAACAGCGAAAAATTGTCATCGAATCTATTAAGTTGGACTTAATTCTCATAGTGATGTATGAATAGTTTTATGATATATCTGGAATTACAATATTAAAAAAATTAAGCCGTTTTTTCTATTATTAAACAATTATCTTTATCTGCAAAATACATACTAAGAGATAAACAGAACCAAGAAAAGGCTTTAGTAAGACCCTTGACAATACCTTTTTAGAATCCTGGTTTACTTCACACTAAATGCTTTTTATGGATTTAATTATGGAGTAATATTCAAAAAAAAGACGAAAGTTACGGTTCAAATATTATTTTTGAGCTTCGAAATAATTGGAAAGATAGAAATAGAATGGAATATTTAAATGAATTAAATCCGGTACAACGAGAAGCCGTTGAGAATATTAATGGAGCATCACTGGTTATTGCCGGAGCCGGGTCGGGCAAAACAAGGGTGTTAACTTATCGGATTGCCCATCTTCTAAATCAGAAAATTCCTGCCTACTCTATTTTAGCTTTAACTTTTACCAATAAAGCTGCACGGGAAATGAAAGAAAGGATCGGGAATCTTGTCGATCAACAGCAGTCTCAATCGCTTTGGATGGGAACTTTTCACTCTATATTTTCGAAAATATTACGATACGAAGCCGAGCATTTGGGTTTTGATTCTAATTTTACGATTTACGATACTCAGGATTCGCGCAATCTGCTTCGAGCTATTATAAGAGAAATGCAGCTTGATGATAAGGTATACAAGGCAAATGAAGTTTTGAACCGAATATCATCAGCTAAAAATAATTTGGTTACTGCAAATGCTTATGCTCAAAACGCAGGCATTCAAAAAATTGACTCGAGCAATCGCCGGCCGCTAATTTTTGAAATTTACAAAAAATACAGTCAGCGGTGCCGGCAAGCCAATGCAATGGATTTTGATGATCTTTTATTGCAGACCAATATTCTTTTTAAATCCAAACCAGAAATCTTAGCCAAGTATCAAAACAAATTTAAATACGTTTTGGTTGATGAATATCAGGATACCAATTACTCTCAATATTTAATTGTAAAAAAGCTTGCCGAAAATCATAAAAATGTATGTGTTGTTGGTGATGATGCCCAGAGTATCTATTCTTTTCGAGGTGCGAAAATTGAAAACATACTCAATTTCAAAAACGACTATCCTAATTACAAGCTTTATAAATTAGAGCAGAATTACAGATCGACACAAAATATTGTAAATGCCGCCAATAGTGTTATTCACAAAAACCGCGATCAGATAAAAAAAATATCTTTTTCGGAAAACGAAGAAGGAGAAAAAATAAAAGTTGTTAAAGCACTTACCGATCACGAAGAAGGGTATATTGTTGCCAATGCAATTTACGAAGAAAGAATGCGCGAGCATCTTCAATATCAGGATTTTGCTATTCTATACAGAACAAATGCTCAATCGCGGATTTTTGAAGAATCACTACGCAAACTAAATTTGCCCTATAAAATATATGGCGGACTTTCCTTTTATCAGAGAAAAGAAATTAAGGATCTGCTTTCCTATTTCCGCATGACGGTAAATCCGAATGATGAAGAAGCAATCAAAAGGGTGATTAACTATCCTAAAAGAGGAATTGGAGATACTACCGTTAGCAAACTGCAGGATGCTGCCACCCAAAACGAGTGCAGTATTTGGGATGTGATTTGTGGTCTGAACCAAAGACCCTACGGAATCAACTCCGGGACCATCTCGAAACTGATGAAATTTGCAGCTTTAATTACTGATTTTCAGAAAAGACAAGATACAGACACGGCTATTGATCTGGCAAACTACATTGCAAAAACAACCGGTATTATTCAGGATCTTTATAATGACCGATCGCCTGAAGGAGTCTCCCGACATGAAAATATTCAGGAGCTGTTAAACGGGATTCAGGAATTTACGCAAAACTCTTTGGAAGAAGGCAACGAATTGCAATTGGCCAATTATCTGGAAGATGTTGCACTGTTAACCGATCAGGACAAGGATAAAGATGAAGATCGGAATAAAGTGACTTTAATGACCATTCACTCGGCAAAAGGTCTGGAGTTTTCGCATTTACATATTGTAGGGTTGGAAGAAGATTTGTTTCCTTCGCAGATGGCTACCAGCACGCAGCAGGAATTAGAAGAGGAGCGCAGGCTGTTTTATGTTGCTTTAACCAGAGCCGAAACAAAAGTCACCTTATCGTTTGCCAAATCGAGATACAAATGGGGAAACATGAGTTATCCGCGACCAAGTCGTTTCATCAATGAAATTGATGAGAAATTTATGGATCTTCAATATGAATCGGAGCCCGATTTTTCCGGAGCCGGAAATGAAAACTTCCAAAGCAGAACCGATTCTGAAATCGTAAGTCAACCAAAAAGATTCGAAGCAAAACAAAGTTTCTCTGCCAAACCAAAACTAAATCAACCCATTATCCGTAATAATACAAGTAGTAGTCAGGCTAATGATCCTAATTTCATCCCTTCCAATCCGGAACAAATACAATCAGGTATGATTGTAGAGCATCAGCGCTTTGGCAAAGGGAAAGTTTTGCAAATGGAAGGAAGCAAACCAAACATCAAAGCAACCGTATTTTTTCAAAATGTGGGTCAAAAACAGTTACTGCTAAAATTCGCAAAACTTAAAATTGTAGGATAAATGCGCTAACTATTTGTATTGAAAGAAGAAATCTGTTACATTTGCCTTGAGTTCTAAGATTTTCTGTAATTGTTTAGTTCATAAAAAACAATTCATTAAAGCTTCTTTTCTACTTCGTTTAGTAAAACCAGTGAAATCTTAGATTCTTCAGTAGTACTTATAACTATCTTCATTCTTTTTGTGCTATTGCGTTGCATTCTATCAAGTTTGCCAAATTACCTATCGTATAAAAAAAGTTATTACCAGATTAAAACAACAACAAAATAAATGGATTATAATTCAAGCAGGAAACATCTAATTCTTCCTGAATATGGACGAAATGTTCACAAAATGGTAGATTACGCCCTAACTGTTGAAGACAGGGCTCAGAGAAACCATGTGGTAAAAAGTATTATTGCCATTATGGGAAATATGTATCCTCACCTTAGAGATGTTAGTGATTTTAGGCACAAACTGTGGGATCATATAGCCATCATGTCTGATTTTAATTTAGACATCGACTCGCCTTACGAAGCTCCTACAAGGGAAAAGTTAGCTGAAAAACCTGATCGATTGCCTTACAGCACTAAAAGAATAAAATACCGCCATTATGGCCGTACGGTAGAAGTTTTAATTGCAAAAGCCATCGAACTTGAAGATCCGAAGGAAAAAGATGCTCTCATAATAATGATTGCCAATCACATGAAAAAATCATTCCTTAACTGGAATAAAGACAGTGTTCCTGACGAGAAAATATTTAAAGATCTGGTTGCATTATCAAAAGGGAAACTTGAAATTCCTGAGCGATTAAAATTAGCCGAAGTCAAAGAAAGGGAATTCGTTCAGAAAATTAAAAAGAAAAAAAATCCAAGAACTGATAATCGAAACGACAATAAAAACGATCATCGAAAGTTCAATAAACCAAGAGCATAAAACAAAAACCGGTTCCATACCGGTTTTTTTTATGTCAAGACCAGTCTGCTTTCACTTTCCCAAACGTTTTTTATAATTATCTTTAGCCTTTATACACACCAAAAATAGCAGCCAATGAGCACTTTCGAAATTATTGGAGGTAAATCGTTAAAGGGAGAATTAACCCCGCAAGGGGCAAAAAATGAAGCCCTTCAGATTTTATGCGCCACTCTTTTAACTGAAGAAAAGGTAACCATCCATAATATACCAAACATACTAGATGTTAATAAGTTAATTGAATTGCTGTCGGAACTTGGAGTTAAGATTAATCAGGAATCTAAAAACACTTATTCTTTCGAAGCAAAAAACATTAATCTTGACTATTTAAATTCTCCTGAATTCGCAAGCAAGGGATCATCATTAAGGGGTTCAATAATGATTATCGGTCCTTTATTGGCAAGATTTGGCAAAGGATATATTCCTCGCCCGGGCGGAGATAAAATAGGAAGAAGACGTCTGGATACACACTTTTTAGGTTTTGAAAAATTAGGTGCCAAATTCAATTTTAATCAGGATGAAAATTTCTATCGTGTTGAAGCCAAAGAATTAAAAGGTTGCTATTTACTCCTCGACGAAGCTTCGGTTACAGGAACTGCAAACATTGTTATGGCCGCAGTAATGGCCAAAGGTACAACAACAATATACAACGCAGCCTGTGAACCTTACATACAGCAATTGTGTAAAATGCTGATATCGATGGGTGCAAAAATAAGTGGTGTTGGTTCAAATCTTTTATCGATTGAAGGAGTTACTTCTTTATGCGGATGTGAGCATAGAGTACTTCCGGATATGATTGAAATAGGCAGTTTTATTGGACTTGCGGTAATGACTAAATCCGAAATTACAATAAAAGATGTTGCCTATCACGAACTGGGGATGATTCCTGGTGCATTTAAACGTTTAGGTGTAAAAATGGAATTAAGAGGCGACGATATTTACATTCCAAAGCAGGAAAATTATCAAATCGAAACCTTTATTGACGGTTCAATTCTCACGATTGCAGATGCTCCCTGGCCAGGACTTACTCCGGATTTACTAAGTGTATTTCTTGTGGTAGCAACTCAAGCTAAAGGAAGCGTATTAATTCACCAAAAAATGTTCGAAAGTCGTTTGTTCTTTACGGATAAACTAATTGACATGGGAGCTCAAATCATTCTTTGCGATCCGCACAGAGCTACTGTTATTGGTTTAAATCAAAGACAGGGTTTACGACCAACAACAATGGTTTCTCCGGATATTAGAGCAGGTGTTGCCCTTCTTATTGCCGCACTTTCTGCCGATGGAAAAAGTACAATTCATAATATAGATCAGATAGACAGAGGTTACGAAAACATTGACCTGCGACTGAATGCAATTGGTGCCAGCATTAAAAGAATCAGTAATTAACTATTTATTAACATTTTAAATAAGGATATCTAATTAATTTAGAGAAATAGAAATTGTTAGTTACAGTTAAAATTTTGAGTTATGAAAAAAATTAAATTAGGCTTGATATTATTCTCCTTTCTTTTTTCTTTATCCGCTTTTGCCGGAACCTTAAAAACTACTGAAGGAAGAGATGTAAAAGAAGGCTATAAAATTGGGGATAAATTACCGGATATTACAGCAAAATCAATAGCCGGAAAAGACATAAAATTAAGCTCACTGGAAGGCAAATTGGTTTTAGTCGATTTTTGGGCTTCATGGTGCCCTCCTTGCCGTGCAGAAAACCCCAGAATTGTAAACGCATACAACAAATTTAAAGACGCAAGTTTTAAAAATGGGAAAGGCTTTACAATTTATAGTTTTTCTCTTGATACCAAACAAGCAAACTGGAAAGCTGCAGTAGCAAAAGATAAACTTGACTGGGATTATCACGTTAGTGAACTAAAGGGATGGCACTCTCCAACATCAAATAAATTTGGTATTAACTCTATCCCCTCCAACTTCTTAATCGATGGAAATGGAATTATTTTAGCGAAAAACCTAAGAGGTGAGAAATTAGAATTAATTCTTCAGTATTACCAAAAAAAGTAATAATCTTTAAAGATATAAAAGAGGGTGTCCAAAAAGTAAAGTTTTATTTGAAAATGTCCTGTTGAGCGAAGTCGAAACATCTGTTATTCAAAGATAAAGATTCTTCGTCCCGATTCATCGGGATCAGAATGACAATAAGATTGACCTTTTTGGACACCCTCTTTTCATTCCTGATATTTCATTAAAAACATCTTAATCTCTTCAGCACAGAAACCTTTACTTTCAATCCATTTAATCGCTTTATCCTCCCGACTAAACACATGAGTATTTAAATTTGTATCCCTCAAATAAAAAGAAAAGACATACGCCCTTACAATTTGTCCAAACTTAGGACTAACAATCACAGCATTATATTCAAACTTTAATTGATAGGTGAGCTTACGAATTGCATCATTTATTATCCGGGCTATTTCAGGTGATGATATAATTAAATCTCTCAAATCACAAACAGACGCCAGATCTTTGTAAGAATACTCTTCCAACATTTGATCAATTGCACTGGAAAAAAAATAAGCAGCCTCCTCATCCTGCATTCCCATAACTTTTAGATACGCTACATTTGAGTATACTCGAATACAAAAATCATCATTATCGATCACAATTTTCATTCCTGTAAATTTTCGGTTATTATCGCACTCTTATTTAACAGCCCAAAACCTAAATATAAGATTTCCAAAAGAATATCGAACAATTTATTTGAACAATGCCTTATTTTTAAATCCCGAACCCAAAACTCAAGATAAAGGCTTGCCGGTTAATAATTACAGCATACAACAAGACTCTCTCATCCGGCAAAAAAGATAAAATTGAACAACTTATAATTACAAATTCTATCTTTGTGCCAATTTGTCGGAAGACAGCACATTGGCAGACTATTTGTATTTACTGCCGGGTAATAAAAACTAAAACGATAAAAATCATTGAAAAATGACAAAAGATAAAAGCAAATCAAACAAAGAAGAATTGAAAGATAAAGATATAGAAACTACTGAAAACCAAATAGTAGAAGAGACCTGTGAAAAGGAAGAATCAAAGATTGAAGAAAATAAGGATACGAAGAAAACCAAGAAATCTTCGAAAGAAAAAAAAGCAGACGAGCTTGCCGAATTAACAATCCAACTTCAGGAAATTAGTGACAAGTATGTACGTTTGTCAGCTGAATTTGACAACTACCGTAAAAGAACTTTAAAAGAGAAGATGGAACTGACCAAATCGGGCGGAGAAAAGATTCTTATCAATATTCTTCCTGTTATGGATAACTTCGAACGCGCCTTACAATCTATTGATGCAGCAAAAGACATTGATGCGATAAAAGATGGTGTTCATTTGATTTATGGCAATTTCAAAGAATTTGTTACTCAAAATGGAGTAAAAGAAATTGAAGCTGTAAATCAGGCTTTTGATACCGACATCCACGAGGCAATTACTAAAATCCCTGCTCCAACCAAGGAGTTGAAAGGAAAAGTTGTTGACTGTGTTGAAAAAGGATATTTCCTTCACGACAAGGTAATTCGTTTTGCCAAAGTTGTTGTAGGAGAATAAGGAAATTCAAAATCTAAGCTGAGAAAAAGATGTCGAAAAGAGATTATTATGAAGTGTTGGGAGTTTCCAAGTCAGCCTCGGAAGCCGAATTAAAAAAAGCATACCGTAAAAAAGCCATTCAGTTTCACCCCGATAAAAATCCGGATGACAAGCAAGCTGAAGAAAACTTTAAAGAGGCTGCAGAAGCTTATGAAGTTTTAAGTAATCCTGAAAAACGTCAGCGATACGATCAATTTGGCCATTCGGGAATGAGCGGTTCAGCCGGAGGTGGTTTCGGTGGTGGTGGAATGAACATGGAAGATATTTTCTCTCACTTTGGCGACATATTTGGCGGCGGTGGCGGATCTTTCTTTGGTGGTGGATTTGGCGGTGGAGGCCGGAGCTCAAGAAGAGTAAACCGTGGCAGCAACCTAAGAGTTAAGGTTAAGCTGACATTGAAAGAAATTGCAGAAGGTGTTGAAAAGAAGATAAAGGTTAAAAAACAGGTTGAATGTAAATCCTGTAATGGATCAGGAGCAAAAGACGGATCATCATTTTCTACTTGTTCTACCTGTCACGGTTCTGGTCAGGTAACACGTATCCAGAATACAATACTTGGACAAATGCAAACATCTTCCACTTGTCCGACTTGCAGTGGTGAAGGAAAAATTATCACAAATAAATGTACCAGTTGTGCCGGAGAAGGAATTGTTCAGGACGAAGAGGTAATCACAATTAATATTCCTGCCGGAGTTGCAGAAGGAATGCAGCTGTCGGTTAGCGGAAGAGGAAATGCTGCACGCCGGGGTGGAGTAAATGGTGATTTATTAATTCTTGTTCATGAAGAAGAGCATCCGGAATTAATTCGGGATGAAAACGATCTTTTATACAATCTGTTTATTAGCATTCCTGATTCAATTTTAGGCACTGCTGTTGAGATTCCTACGATTGAAAACAAGGTGAAAGTGAAAATTGATGCAGGTACTCAACCTGGGAAAATTCTTCGCTTAAGAGGCAAAGGTCTGCCTGATATTAATGGTTACGGACGAGGAGATTTACTGGTTAAAATTAATGTTTGGATACCGAACTCCATTTCCAAAGACGAAAAGAAAACTTTAGAGAAACTGCAAACCTCTGAAAGCTTTACTCCTAAGCCTACTGCTCATGAAAAAAGCTTTTTCAAAAAAGTAAAGAACTTTTTCGATTAAGAATTAAGATATAGAATCCATAAAGAAAGAGATCGTCCAATACTGGGTGATCTCTTTTTTCATCTGTCCAAATTGCAAACCCGAAGAGCAAATTCATGAACAAAACAACAAACTTCCTGCTTCAGGTTGCAGGTATCCTGCTTCGAGAGTTCAGCACCACTCTTTCCTCAGCAATCATTCTATATGATAAGGCATGCTTTCTGTCTGGAGAGGCAAGCTTCCCTCCCAAACAGGCAAGTTTCTCCGAATCAGCAGCATGATTCCCTCTCAGTGTGGGAATATTCCTTTCGCCATAGGCAAGTTGCTGTGTTAAAGGGGAAATTTCACTCTACAAGTGAGAAACATCCATAATCAACAGGAAAATTTCTTATCCGAAGAGAGGAAATTATGAGTTAAACACAACCAGCCCAGATTAATCCGAATATTTATCTTATTTTGATCAAAGCAATCCGCCGCAAATTACATCGTACAAAACCAAATTAAAAACCTGTCCAATCTTCTTTACATCGATTTTATATGTTGGATTTCTCTAAATTGATTACTTTAGTTTTCAATTGAAATTTTAGTGTCACCAAACCCAAATATACATGGCATTTTTCGAAGCAAAAGACATTGTTAAACAGTACGCAGGGCACAAAGCTTTAAACAAAGTAAGTATCTCCGTTCCAAAAGGAAGTATTTTCGGTCTGTTGGGACCAAATGGTGCAGGAAAAACAACCTTAATCCGAATTATAAACCAAATAACCGGCCCTGACTCAGGAGTGGTTTTATTTAATGGCAACCCTCTAGTCCCCAATGATATCACGCGAATTGGGTATCTTCCTGAAGAAAGAGGTTTGTATAAAAAAATGAAGGTTGGAGAACAGGCTGTTTACCTGGCTCAGTTGAAAGGAATGAACCAAAAGGAAGCAACAAAAAAGCTGAAAGTCTGGTTCGACAAGTTTGATATTCTTCAATGGTGGGACAAAAAAGTAGAAGAACTTTCGAAAGGAATGCAGCAAAAAATACAATTTATTGTTACCATTCTGCATGAACCCGAATTACTGATCTTCGACGAACCATTTAGTGGTTTCGATCCGATCAACGCCAATCTGCTTAAAAAAGAAATTCTGGAGCTTCGCGACAAAGGGGCAACCATCATTTTCTCGACACACAATATGGGATCTGTTGAAGAAATTTGTGATCACATTGCACTGATCAACAAATCAGAAAAAATACTGGACGGACCGGTTGATCAGATCAAAAAGAAGTATAGAACCAATACCTATGAACTAACTTACACCGGTGAATTTGACAAACTGGAGCAAGTTCTGAATCCGGATTTTGAAATTGTTGAGCAACAAAAAGGAATTGAGCACAACACTCTTACCGTAAAATTAAATAATGGTTCTACATCCAATGAGTTATTGGCGCAACTACTCCCCTATTTAAACATCGTTTCCTTTAGCGAAATCATTCCCAGTATGAATGACATCTTCATTCGAGTTGTGAATGAAAACAAAAAAATCTAACACGAAACACCTTTAAAAATGAATAAAATTTTCATCATTATAAAAAGAGAATATCTTTCCAGAGTAAAAAAAAGATCATTCCTCATTTTAACCTTTTTAACTCCTGTTTTAATTGCCGGTATCTATGCATTCATGATTTGGATGATGCTTAAAGACGATACTGAGAGCAGAACTATTGCTGTGATTAATGAGTCGCAATTAGTTGAGCCGGTACAATCCAAGGACTTCACCACCTTCAAATACTTAAACGATACTAGTTTTGAAGATGCTAAAGCTCAAATGGAAGAGAAAGACTATTATGCCATTCTGTTAATTCCCAAAAATATTTTGGAGAGCAAAACGGCAGAATTGTTCTCTTACAAACAGGTAACAATGGAAGTAAAATCGGAAGCAGGTTCACAACTTCGAGATCATATTGAGCAACTTAAACGATCAAAAATTATTGCGCAGGCCAATATGCCTGATTTAGAAGAAAAACTGGCCGCAACCAGAACTCCTATTTCCATGAAAACCATCAAATTTGGCGAAGGCGGAGAAGTAAAACAAAGCTCTACCGAAATAGCAATGGCCATTGGATTTATATCCAGCTTCATCATTTACATGTTCATCTTTCTGTATGGTGTGCAGGTAATGCGGGGGGTGATCGAAGAAAAAAGCAATCGAATTGTTGAGGTGATTATTTCATCAGTAAAACCATTTCAACTGATGATGGGAAAAATAGTTGGTGTTGCCATGGTTGGATTGACTCAATTCATTATGTGGGTAATTCTTACCGGTATCATTATCACTATCGGCACCGCAGTAGTGCTGCCAGGTGTTGATATGGATTCTTTGCAGCAGGCAAAAACACTTTCAGAATTGCCTCAGGGCGCAGCTTCGTTAAATGCTGACCAGTTAAAAATGGCTCAGGATTTATTGGGTACTTTTGACTTTGGATACGTTGCCGGAATTCTTGGTGCATTTGTCTTCTTTTTCCTTGGCGGCTATTTATTGTACTCGGCGCTTTTTGCCGCCGTTGGCAGCGCTGTTGATAATGAAACCGAGACTCAGCAATTTATGCTTCCAATAACCATTCCCCTAATATTAGCCATGTATATCGGTTTTGCTGTTGCGAAAAATCCCGAGGGAAGTCTTGCTTTTTGGGGATCAATTATCCCATTAACCTCTCCAATAGTGATGCTTGTTAGAATTCCATATGGAGTTCCGGTATGGGAATTATTACTCTCTATGGTAACACTAATCGGAACTTTCCTCTTTGTTACCTGGATTGCAGCAAAAATATACAGAACCGGAATTTTAATGTATGGAAAGAAAGTTTCCTACAAAGAAATTTGGAAATGGCTTCGCTATCATAATTAGAAAGAAACAGATAATGACCTTTGTAAATGCCTCATTTTATGAGGCATTTTTTACAAATAGATAACAGGCATGATTTTTGGAGAATCCTTAAACGTTAAAAAAACTTATTCATCGCAATAAGCCCGTCAAAAATTACAAGCCGAGAACAAAGTTTTTACTATCTTCGGTTTCAAATTGAATCTTGAAAAGTTAAATAGTTTTTTCAGGAAACACTAATAAATCAGACAATTAACTCAACCAAATAGTAATTCATGCGAATTTCTGTAATAGATTTAGGAACGAATACATTTAATTTGCTTGTTGCAGAATGGGATGAAACCGGAATCCCAAAAATTCTGAACCGTTCAAAATACGCAACAAAAATAGGGAAAGGCGGCATCAACAATAATATAATTACTGATGAAGCAATTGAAAGAGCTAAAAATGCCTTTGATACGATAACAGAGATATCTAATCAATTTGAAGTATCAAAAACCCTTGCATTTGCCACCTCTGCAATCAGATCTGCCGAGAATGGTAACGAATTTGTAAAATTAATTGAAGAAAAATACCATGTCAATATCGAAATAATTTCGGGAGACAGAGAAGCCGATTTGATTTTTTCAGGGACAAAAAAAGCGATTGAATTAAATCATGAAGTTGTAGCAATTCTTGATATTGGTGGTGGCAGTAACGAGATAATAATTGCCAATAATGAAAAGATATTTTGGAAAAACAGTTACCCTTTAGGAATGACTCGTTTATTGGAGAAATTCAATCCTGCAGATCCTATTAATAAAAATATGATAAAGGATATTGAAGAGTATCTTAAATCTCAGATGACCGATTTATTTGAAGCTTTGGACATTCACTCTGTAAAAACATTAATCGGTTCCTCCGGATCATTCGACACATTTAAACAAGTATTAGTGGCAAACAGCCCTGAACTGAATGGCTTTCCAACAACACATTTTGAGATTAAGCTAAAAGATTTTTTCAAATTGCACCAATTATTTTTGGCTTCGAGTCTTGAAGAAAGAGAACAAATGCCGGGAATGGATCCTGTTCGTGTTGAGCTGATCGTTATAGCCAGTATCTTCATTAATTATCTGGTTAAAGAATCCGGAATCAGTAAATTGTTCCAATCTTCTTTTGCACTAAAAGAGGGTGCTCTTTTTGAGTACATTGAGAAAAATACCAATCCTGCTGACAGAGATAAAACTATAGAAACAAAAAAATAAGCATGTCAAAAATTCTGATTATCGACGACGAGAAAAGTATTCGAAACACTCTAAAAGAAATTTTGAGTTACGAAGATTATGAAATAAGTCTTGCCGAAAATGGCCTTGAAGGAATTGAATTGGCCAAATCAGATGAATTTGATGTTGTTTTGTGCGATATTAAAATGCCGCAAATGGATGGAATTGAAGTTCTTGATAAGATTCAAGAACTTGGATTAGATACTCCTGTTATCATGATTTCGGGACATGGAAATATTGATACTGCAGTAGAATCCATTAAAAAAGGAGCTTTTGATTTTCTTGAGAAACCATTGGATTTGAATCGCATTTTGATCACGATTCGAAATGCCATGGACAAATCAAAATTGATTACAGAAACTAAAGTTCTGAAACGAAAAGTCGGCAAGAAATATGAAATGATTGGGGCTTCAGGAGTTCTGGAATCAGTTAATAGTATGATTGACAAAGTTGCTCCAACAGATGCAAGAGTTCTGATTACCGGTCCAAACGGAACGGGTAAAGAATTGGTCGCTCATCGTATTCACGAACAAAGTAACCGTTCAAAATGTCCGTTTGTTGAAGTAAACTGTGCTGCTATACCTTCAGAATTAATAGAAAGTGAACTTTTCGGTCACGAAAAAGGATCATTTACTTCGGCAATTAAGCAACGCAAAGGGAAATTCGAATTGGCCGACGGCGGTACTCTTTTTTTAGATGAAATTGGTGATATGAGCTTATCTGCGCAGGCAAAAGTTTTACGCGCATTACAGGAAAACAGAATTACCCGCGTTGGTGGGGATAAAGAAATAAATGTAAACGTTAGGGTTATTGCTGCGACAAATAAAAATTTAGCCGAAGAAATTGAAAATAATAATTTCCGGGAAGATTTATACCATCGACTGAGCGTTATCTTGATATCTGTTCCTCCTTTAAACGACAGAACCGAAGATATTCCACTGTTGGCAAATCATTTTATTGAGACAATTTGCGGAGAAATGGGAGTACCGCAAAAAAGTATTGATGAAGAAGCAATCAAAGAATTGCAAAAAATCAACTACACAGGGAACATACGTGAATTCAGAAATATAATTGAGCGATTGATCATTCTGGGCCAGGAAAGAATTTCAGCAGAGGATGTAAAATCCTATACCAAATCTTCAAGCTGATCATGAGAACCGAATCTGATTTTATAGGACAAAGGGAAATTCCAAAAGATGCTCTTTGGGGAATTCATTCTCTTCGGGCCAAAGAAAATTTCCCAGACCAAACAACTTTTCATAAAGAGTGGTTTATGGCCATTGGTATTGTGAAACAAGCCTGTTACCAAACTTATTCAAGCTTTTTAAAAGCGATTCAAGACAAATTTCCGAATGAAGAATTTCCTTTTCAATTGATCGAATCCAATTTAATTGAAGAATTGGAAAAAGTCTCGATAGAAATTAATGCAGGAAAACACTTTGAGCATTTTATAATCCCTGCAATTCAAGGCGGTGCCGGCACAAGCATCAACATGAATGTAAACGAAATAATTTCCAACCAGGCTCTTCTAAATGTTGGAAAACCTACCGGTTCATACCATGATATCGATCCTTTCGAACACGCCAACGTATTTCAATCCACAAATGATGTTATTCCCACTTCTCTAAAAGTAGCATGCATTCGTCTCTTACAGGAATTGGAAGAGTCGATCAATACTCTTCGTATGGAAGTGGAAAAAACAGAAAGTAAATACAGGAATGTATTGCGCCAGGCTTATACTCAAATGCAGACTGCAGTTCCTTCCTCTTACGATAAATTATTTAGTACGTACAACAATGCTCTTTCGAGAGATTGGTGGAGAGTTTCGAAATGTTTCGAGCGAATAAAAGAAGTGAATTTAGGTGGCGGAGCCATTGGAACAGGGCTGTCGATTCCACGGTTTTTTATTATGGAAGTGGTTCCTAATCTTCAAAAATTAACCGGTTTGCCTATAACCCGATCAGAGAATTTATCGGATGCAACTGCAAACCAGGATTCTTTTGTCGAAGTTCATGCGACTCTAAAAGCTCATGCTGTGAATTTGGAGAAAATGGTTTCCGATCTCCGTTTGCTGGGATCCGATTTATTTGTGAACCGGGAAGTATATTTGCCACAAAAACAGGTCGGCAGCTCCATAATGCCCGGGAAAATAAATCCGGTAATTCCTGAATTTGTAATCAGTGTTGCTCATAAAGTTTACGCTAACGATCTGATGATTAGCAATCTTTCAGGACAGGGCTGTCTGGAGTTAAATGCTTATTTACCTTCAATCGGTCACGCTTTACTTGACAGCATAAAACTACTGATTGCAGCCAACAACAGTTTGGTCAGGAATTTATTTCTGGAATTGGAAATAAAAACCAATCCTCTCGAAGAAAGCATCCTGAAAAACCCATCTGTTGCAACAGCATTATCGCCTTACATTGGCTATCATCAGGCAGCCAAGCTTGCCAAAGAAATGAAAACCAACCAAATATCAATTCGGGAAGCAAATGCCAAACTAAATTTAGTTACGGCTGAATTACTGAACAAACTAATTCAGCCGGAAGAATTGCTAAAAATGGGATTTCGAATTGGTGAAACTCTGAACAGATAACCGATTACTGTAAACTGAAGAAAATGGGAAGAGAAAGACGTCCTCATATTGGAATTTTTGGAAGAAGAAACAATGGGAAAAGTACTCTCATCAATTTTTTGGCCGGACAAGATATTGCAATTGTTTCGGATGTTGCAGGCACAACAACTGATCCGGTAAAAAAGTCTTTTGAAATTACCGGATTTGGCCCGGTTATTCTCATTGATACGGCGGGAATTGATGATACCGGTGAGTTGGGGGACAAGCGGATCACAAAAACCAATCAGATCATAAAAATCATAGATCTTGCTGTTCTTGTAATCACTCAAAATACTTTTGGTGATTTTGAATTGGGTCTTATTGATAATTTCAACAAGCAAAATATTCCTTTCATTACAATACACAACAAAGAAGACATTGAGATTTTGAATCAGCAAACAACTGATTTACTGAAACAGTACGAATCTAAAGACATTCTTCACTTTTCCAATTGCAAAGCCAATATCGAACCTATTGTTAAAAGTATTAAAATAACAATTCCCGAATCGGCCTATACTACTCCTTCCCTCTTGGGGGATTTGATCTCATACGGCGATATCATTCTTTTAATAACTCCAATTGATATTGAAGCTCCTGAAGGCAGATTGATTTTGCCGCAAGTTCAGGCAATAAGAGATATTTTGGATAATGATGCTGTGTGTATTGTTTTAAAAGAAAGAGAAGTTGATGCATTTTTACGTAAAACCGGAATTAAACCAAAGCTGGTTGTCACCGATAGTCAGGTATTTTTAAAAGCCGGCGCTTCCATTCCTTCTGATATTCCATTAACAAGTTTCAGCATCATGCTGGCACATTTCAAAGGAAATTTTAATGCTTACTTAAAAGGAACACCAAAAATATCGGAACTAGTTGATGGTAATAAGATTATACTATTGGAAAGCTGTACTCATCACAGCTCTTGTGACGATATTGGAAGAGTGAAAATTCCTCGCTGGATTTCCAACTTTACAGGTAAAAAACTGGAATTTGTGGTAATTGCCGGTTTGGATGAAATCCCGGGAGAAATAACGGATTACGCTCTTTTGATTCAATGTGGCGGCTGTATGATTACCCCAAAACAATTGGGCAATCGTCTGCAACCCGCCATAGATGCAGGAATACCTGTCACAAATTACGGAATGGCAATCGCCTACGTTCAAGGAATTTACAATCGTGCAGTTGCTCCATTTGCTAAAATTGAAGATTCGAACTTAGACTACTTATAGCGAGTTTTAGATAAAGTGATTATACTATGAAAAAATTATTTATTGCATTTCTATTTCTATCAATCAACATCTTGAACACTTACTCTCAAGAAAAAGAATTTGTACTAACAGGAATGATAGGAGGAATTCAGAACGAAACTCTGTTTCTTTATCAGGAAACCGGGGAAAATGTAATTCTTCTTGACTCTGTAATTACAAAAAACGGTGAATTTCAGTTTACAGGAAAAACAGATCATGCATTCGTTGCACAACTTGGATTATCTAAAAACAGACGGGCAAAAATTTTCATATCGCCATCCAAAATGAATCTATTGGTTCATAAAGATGAGTTTAAACACAATTTCCTGATCAAGAAACTCACGGGATCCGAAGCTCAATCCCGATACGAAGATTTTCAAGATAAACTACAGAAAAATAATCAGCAAAAATTAAAAATAGCCAATGATCTTGAATTACCGGAAGTAAATTCCGATTCAATTAAAAAGAAAATGCTGCTTGCAGAGTACAAAAGACTGAATAAATTTAAGAAAGAATATTTTCACAATTATGCATCTTCTCCGGTTGTGTCTTATTTAATTTTTCAGGAATATTTTGGCGCCAAATGCAGTTTAAACGATGTGAAAATCTACTTAAAAACTCTTAACACAGCCAACCCAAACGGAATTTATGTGCAGAATTTAAACAAACGTGTTGAAACAATTGAACAAATTTTCACCAGAAACGAATTCCCTGACTTAAGCTCCACTACACTTAAAGGGCAAGAATACAATTTTGCAGACCGGAAAGCCCAGTATTACTTATTTTATATCTGGAGAGCCTGGACTCCGGATAAAAACGAACCTAATTATCTGGCTTTGGATCAATTACAGACCAGCTGCAAAGAAAATAGGATTGAACTGGTAAGCCTTATTCGAAATTCATCCTACAACCTGCTTCCTGTTCCAGAAACAAAAAAATGGAAGCAGTGGAGACCAACAATTGATCCCTCTCATAAATACATCGAAATAGAGAGTATAGACAACAGTGTTGACCTTATTAAGTATCTGGATCGACAATTTCACGCATTTTTAGTCAATCGAGAAGGTAAAATTATTTATCATCAGGATATTTTTGATACTGACTTACTGATATCGGAACTGACTAAGTTTGTTTCAAAGCCTTAAAGAGTTTATTTTAATTCTGATTAACTATATTTATCTGCTTGCTAACAAAAATAAACATGGATACGATACCCGTTAATTTACTGAAATTGCAAGAAGGATAAACAGTTCCATGAATATATCCTACTGAATTAGAACAGACAGTCCGAAAGAAAACTGTTCAGATTAATTCAGTCATGAAGATGTGAAGAGGAAGGATTTTAATTATTTACGGGCTTCAAAAACATGGGAAATATTCTCTTTGTATGTTTGTACAAAGAAATAAATAGTAAAGAATGGAAAATTTCATTAAAGTTACTGATGATTTGGGAAGAGAAGTAAACATCCCTTTTCCTCCCAAAAGAATTATTTCTACGGTTCCATCCACAACCGAATTTCTATTTGATTTAGGATTGGGAGACCGTGTTATTTCCAAAACAAAATTTTGCAAATATCCCAAAGACAAGATCGCTAAACTCCCAAATATAGGAGGCACAAAAGATTTATACTTTGATAAGATTAACTTACTAGATCCGGATATAATATTTGCCAACGAAGAGGAAAACAGTAAGAATCAGATTGAAGCCTTAATGGACAAATTCACAGTTTATGTATGCAAAGTCCGCAATTACGACGAAGCTCTCCAAAACATTCTGAATACCGGTAAAATTGTTGGAGCTGAAACCAAGGCTTTCGAAATTGCCAATCATATTCATACCGGTTTTTCGCAGTTGCCAATCATGCAAAATTCGCTAAGCGTGCTTTATCTGATTTGGAAAAATCCATATATGGCAGCAGGAAAAGATACATTTATTAATTCTATGATTGATAAATGTGGTTTTAAAAATGCAATTGAAGATAACAATTCAAGGTATCCACAACTAACTGAGGAAGAAATTCAGGCACTTAATCCTGATCTAATCTTTTTATCATCGGAGCCATTTCCTTTTACGCAAAAACATATACCGGAAATCCAGAACTTATTGCCAAATACAAAAATTGAACTGGTTGATGGTGAAATGTTTTCCTGGTTTGAATCGCATCTGCTTAAAGCAGGAAAGTATTTTAATGATTTAATTCAAAAAATAAACTCTTGACCAAAGCAAAAATCATTACAATAATTCTTACTATTTTTGTTTAGCACTTAAAATTTTTTTAATGAAACACATTGCCATATTCCCAGGTTCATTTGACCCTTTTACCGTTGGTCACGAATCAATTGTGACCAGAGCATTGCCTTTATTTGATAAAATCATCATATGTATAGGATACAATTCAGAAAAAAAACAATTTTTCCCTATTGAAAAGCGAATACAGTGGATAAAAGAGGCATTTGCGAACAATCCAAAGATTGAGGTAGAAACATTCAGCGGATTAACAGTCGAATATTGTCAGTCTAAAAATGCAAAATTTATCCTGCGAGGGCTTAGAACTGCCGCCGATTTTGAGTACGAAAGAGCCATTGCTCAGATCAATAAAAAAATGGTTTACGAATTGGAATCCATATTTCTGTTAACCACTCCTGAGCATACTCCTATTACTTCCACCATTGTAAGGGATATTATCCGCCACGGTGGAAATGCCTTGCAGTTTTTACCCAAAGTGAAAGATCCTGAAGCCTATAAATACAAACAATAACCTTATGTCTAAGCTCGTAAAGATACTTGTCATTATTTTGATTCTAGCTGGTGCATGGATGCTTATTGCTCCAAATTACCTTAGAACAAGTCTTATTTATTGGTATGCAAATATTGATGACTATACCATTTTTGAAAATAAAGAAGTATCGGTAGAAAATGGTGAAGACTGGCAGGAAGATTCAGAATATAACGAATACATCCTTGATTCGGCTGATCGGAATTATCTTGAAGACAACGAAACGGTTGCTTTTTTGGTCATTCAAAACGGCACCGTTATATATGAAGAATATTGGGACGATTACGGAACAGAATCACTTTCCAATTTATTTTCTGCAACAAAAAGTATCGTTAGTTTACTAATCGGTATTGCTATTGATCAAGGGAAAATTAATTCTATAAATGATCCTATTGGTAAATATCTTAAAGAGTTTTCGAAAGATGAACGCGGCAACATAACCATTAAGAATCTACTTACCATGAGCTCTGGATTGGATTGGGACGAAGCATACAGCAGTCCAACATCAATTACCACAAAAGCTTACTATGGCAAAAAACTTCGAGAAGTTTCCACCAATCAGCATCTGGTTGAAAAACCCGGGGTTCGTTTCAGATATCAAAGTGGAAACACCCAACTTTTATCGTTCATTATAGAGGAAGCTACAGGCGAAACAATTGCAAAATATGCCGAACGCATGCTTTGGAAACCAATGCAGGCAACACAACCTGCTTTATGGAGTTTGGATAAAAAAGAAGGAGATGAAAAAGCATTTTGCTGCTTCAATACAAACGCCAGAGATGCTGCCCGTTTCGGACAACTGGTTTTGAATAAAGGAAAATGGAATGGAGTACAACTGGTATCGGAAGAATATATTACGGAAGCAACTAAAGCGGCTTCATATCTTTTAAATGAAGAAAAAACAGAGCCGTTAAATTTCTACGGATTTCAGTATTGGATTCTTCCTTATTCAAGGATGAATATTCCCTATATGAGAGGACATCTCGGTCAGTACATTTACAGCATTGCTGAAAAAAATACAGTTGTTGTTCGTTTAGGAAAGCAAAAGGACAAGATTAAGCAAGGTCAGATCACTTTAGATATTCCAAAGTATGTTGACATTGCCCTGAAAATAATCAAGTAAAATCATCACAAAGCATTTGCCCCAATGAGAATTCTTTTATTATTGTTTTTGTCGCTTGTCTCAATTTCTGTCTCTTTGGCAGATACTGTGCGTATTCATGGTACAAATACAAGTTATGCAGGATCAAAAATTGAGATCAAGTATCATACTGATGTATTTACCTACTCAGAAAAAACAATAACAGAATTCACTGTTCCGGCTAATGGTTCCTTTTCGGTCAATTTAGACCTCGATGAAGTTACTTTAGTATTTCTGCCTCTTGGTATTTACAAAGGATTCCTCTATTTAGAACCTGGTAAAGAATACGAAATCAAATTACCTCCTAAAAAAGATTTATCGCCCGTTCAAAAATTAAATCCGTTTTTTGAACAGGAAGAACTTCTCATAGGCGTTGCGAATACTGATGAAAATGATATTAATATACTAGTTCGCAAATTGGACGACAGAATTGATCCTTTTGTTAATCAGAACTTTAATAAAATTTACCGAAAAAAAGAGAATTCACCGGGAATTAAATTCTCGGAAGAACTAAAACTGGAATATAAAGATATTAACAATCCCTTTTTTCAAGATTATTTGACCTATCGTTTGGGATTTATTGAATACTTGGCCTTCCCGGCTTCGTTTGCAAAAATTGAGGAAAAGTATTTCGAAAGTAAGGAAATCAAGCTAAACAATTCTGCTTACACAAGTCTTTACAAAAAACAGTATGGCAATTTCCTGACCGGATATTTTAGTCAGTTAGAAAGTTCGGAACTTTCCAATGCTCTAAAATCAGAAAACACTTACCGTGATATTTATGAATTAATGCGGAATTATCCAACCTATAAAAATATCCAATTTAGAGAATTGATTATTGCAACATCGGTATTTGATGCCTATTCCCGAAAATTCTACAGCAGAAACAAAACCGTTGAAATACTATCACAATTAAAAGATCACAGCACGAACCAATACAATCAGGATTTGTGTGAAAATTTCATCAGAAAAATTACCCATTTACACACCAATTACCCTGCTCCTGATTTCTTTATTGGAAAATACCAATTGGCAAATTACAAGGGGAAATACTTATATCTGAATTTCTGCAACACTGAAAGTTATCCTTGTTTGCAGGATTTTAAAGAAATGACAAAACTGAAAAAACAATTTGGTGAACACATCGAATTTTTAAGTATTGACTGCGATTCGGATCTAAGCAAATATCATGATTTTACATCAAAAAAGACTATTGACTGGCCAATGATCCATATTGGAGATCAACACCATTTGCTTGGTGAATACAATGTGAAAGCCTTTCCAACTTACATTCTTATTAATCCCGAAGGTAAAATCGTTAAAGCTCCTGCTCAGGGACCTAAAGAAAATATTCAATTGGAATTTATTAAGATTGCCCGGGATGCAGCAAGAAAGGCTTATAAAAAATAGGTACTAAAACACTATTAAGCCTCATTCATCACCTCTAAAATAGAAGCATAAGTATTTGCTTTAAATTCATCCAGTTGATCCGGCGAAAGCCACTTAGCTTCCTGTATGTCTTCTTCGGTTTGAGGAACCAAATTTTCTGAACCTAAGTAACTCATTTTATACCAGTAGGTTCGTTTCAATATGTGTTTGCCTTTCATCCAATAGGTGTGGTAAGTTGAATTCAATTCCTTTTCAATTTTCAAATCAGTAATACCACATTCCTCCTCTACTTCACGAACTGCAGCCTCACGAACCAACTCACCTTTTTCAACCTTCCCCTTGGGTAAATCCCATTTTTCGAGTCGGTAAATGGCCAAAATCTGCTGTTTGAAATTGAACACTTTTCCACCCGCCGCTTCGATATATTTAAAACAGGATACAAAGTGTTCAAAAAGAAGATCCAAATCGTCAGCAACAATAAAAATCGCTTCCTTACTCTCATCTTCATCAAACTGAAGAATAAGACCTTCTAAAGTCTCGCCTTCGACCCAGGCATAAACCATTCCTTCGAAATTAACACTCTCACTTTTATCTCCTAAAAAAATGATTCGATCTTTAAAAAATACTTTATACATTTGCGGTAGAATTTTAAAATGCTTCGGAAAAATACAAACAACTGAATTTCCGCTTTTTGAATTCATTTAACAATCCATAAATCCATTGAAAGAATGCAAGATACTGCTAAACAAGTCGCTGAATATTTGTTGCAAATAAAAGCAATTAAACTAGAACCAACAAACCCGTTTACTTGGGCTTCGGGATGGAAATCGCCAATTTATTGTGATAATCGTAAAACACTTTCGTATCCGGAAGTTAGAACTTACATTAAAAAAGCTTTTGCTGAGGCAGTATTGGCAAAATATCCTGATGTGGAAGTAATTGCCGGCGTAGCGACAGGAGCAATTGCACTAGGTGCTTTAGTGGCCGAAGAGATGAATTTACCAATGGTTTATATCCGTTCATCGGCGAAAGCCCATGGGATGACAAACCTAATTGAAGGTGAAATTAAAGCAGGACAAAAAGTTGTAGTTATTGAGGATTTAATTTCGACTGGCGGCAGCAGTTTAAAAGCTGTTGAAGCACTGCGTGAAGCAAATTGCGAAGTACTGGGAATGCTGGCAATATTCACTTACGGTTTTCAAACTGCGGCTGACAATTTCGCAAATGCAAACTGTAAATTAGACACATTAAGCAATTACAACGTAATGATTGATCGTGCTCAGGAAATTGGATACGTGAAAGCTGAAGATGTTGATCAGTTAAAAGAATGGAGAAAAGATCCGGCTAACTGGAGAAAATAAGCGCCGCATTTTTTATAAAAAATAATAGTCGAAAGAGAGTATTCCAATGCGAATGCCCTCTTTTGCATTCTATAAGGAGGAACAGACAAATGTCGACAACAAAAATTATTAGTGAAGTAAAAAAGATTCCCCATACAGTAGGTGATGTATATGGTTTCTTTTCTGATTTCAGAAAAATTGCCAAGGTATTCGAATTGGCTGCCAACAATCCTCAGATTCAGGAACAAATTGAAGCTCAAGCCAAGAAAAAAGTAAATTTTAAAGAATACATTGAGCATTGGGAAGCTACCGAAAACAACTGCACTTTCGTGATTAAAGGTTTTGGCGAGGCTGGTTTGGAATTTGTTGAAAAAGAAGAAAACAAAGTATTGAAAATGACCGGATATGGCAGAAGTCCTTTCGAATTCTACATTTGGATTCAACTGGTTGAAAAAGATGCTTATGACACCAGAATACGACTGACAGTGCATGCAGAATTGAATGCCATGATGAAAATGATGCTGAAAAAGAAATTGGAAAAAGGAATTGATCAATTGGCCGAAGGTCTGACCCAAATTCCTTACAATATGCTTCAAAGTATTGAATAAAGATTAATCAATCTTATGAAAGCTGTTGAAAATCTCAACAGCTTTTTTTGTACATTTCGTTTTTTTAGATAGCTTTGTTTTAAATGATTCTAAATAGAAGATATCGAATTCTTGCTTGGTTTTTATCATTGGCATTTGCATTGCCAATACTGATAAAAACACAACACGTACTGTTCCCAAATCATGAGCATCACTGTCATTCCTGCACCGATAAGACTGCTTCTGTTGAGGATATTTGCGAGATATTAGCATTCGATTATTTCTACTTTACACCGGCAGGCATTACCAATATTCCTGTCTCGGCAATTTTCAAATTCGAAAATCAAAGAGTAGAATCAACCAAAAAATCGTATACCGAATCAAAGCTTTCCTATAGTTTAAGAGCTCCACCAATTATCGTAGGTTAAATTTATTAATCTGATTGAAAGAGATCAGAAGATATACTGTGATGAGTTTTTGAAAAACTTATCGATTATATCTATGTATTTCAAATTTTACCACATAAATTAATATAACTCAGAGTTATCATGATACGATATATCCTGGCAATACTATTACTATTGCCACAATACACCTATGCCTTAGGTGAAATAAAAAACAATAAAATTTCTGGAAAAATCACCGATTTTGATAATGGAACAGCTCTTCCCGGTGTAAGTATTTTCATTCCCGAACTTCAAAAAGGAACTGTTAGTGATTCTAATGGAAACTATGCCTTAGAAAACTTGCCCAATGGCAAAATTAAAGTGCAATTTTCATTTGTCGGTTACGAAAGTTCAATCAACACCATATCAATAACAAAAGAAAATACAGAACTAAACATTAGCATGCAGTTCACTTCGGTCACTACTCAGGACATTGTTGTTTCGGGGGGGTTTCCTTCTGCGCAACACGAAAATGCAATTAAAATTTCGGTGCTTGCAAAAGAAGATATTAAAAGACTGTCGACACCTTCCTTGGGAGAAAAATTAGCAAGTATTCCCGGAGTTGATGTAATCTCCCGGAGTCCAGGAGTCAGCACTCCCGTAATTCGTGGTCTTTCCCTAAATAATATTCTTTTTCTAAACAATGGAGTTCGTTTGGAAAACTTTCAATTCTCAACTGATCATCCATTTTTAATTAACGAAGAAGGAGCTGATCATATCGAAGTAATTAAAGGTCCTGCATCTTTACTTTACGGATCGGATGCCATGGGAGGTGTAATCAATATCGTACGGGAGAAACCTGCACCTGCCAATAGTTTAAAGGCAGATATCTCAAGTGAATACCACAGCGTAACTCAGGGATTGGCAACAACTGTTGGAGTAAAAGCTTCTCAAAAAGATTGGTTCTGGATGCTGCGCGCCAACAAACAATCTCACAAAGATTACAAAGATGGCAATGGTGAATACGTTCCCAACACCCGCTTCAACTCAGATGGATTGCAGTTAGGCATGGGAATGGTTAAAGATTTTGGAAGTTTTAAAATTTACTACGATTACCTGCAGCCCAAACTTGGCATGACCAATGAGGAGTCAATAGATTTAGTGAATGCAGGGAACCGAAAAAATAATCGTTGGTACCAAAACCTGACTCAACATTTAATTTCATCGAGGAACAAATTGTTTTTGGGAAACTATAAATTAGAATTGAATGCAGCTTATCAATTCAACCAACGAAGATTGAACGGAAACCCTGAATCAACTGTTTTCCGATTGGTGGATATGGATTTAAATACCTTTACATATGATAGTAAATTATATTTCCCAAGCTCTGAAACAACCGAATTCCTTATCGGAATTCAGGGAATGCATCAATCCAATACCAATCACGAAGCACCAAATCATATCATTCCAAACGCTCAAATTGATGATTTCTCGACATTTGCTCTTTTAAAGAAGGAGATTAATACTGTAGGAATTCAATTAGGACTAAGATATGATCACCGGTCATTATATGTTCCGGAACAAAAAGCCGGCGGACATTCGCATGCTGAACCGGGAGTACATGATGACCATGAAGAAGAAACAGTTCACATCAACCGACAATTTGACAATCTAAATGCATCAGTGGGAGCAACATTTCATCTGTCAGAAAAATTACTTATGCGAACAAACTTTGCGACCGGTTATCGGGTACCAAATTTAGCAGAACTAACTCAACATGGCCTACACGGAAACCGATTTGAGGAAGGAAATGCAAATCTTGATCCACAAAAAAGTCTGGAATCCGATTTGGGAATTCATTACCATACTCGTAATCACAATATCGATTTTTCTGTTTTTTACAACAAGATTTATGATTATATGTATTTGGCACCGACCGATGAACCTGCTCCCGAAGGAACAGGCTTTGTATATTCTTATTCACAACAGGATGCCAAATTATATGGCGGAGAACTTGCAATAAATGCAGCTCCAGCTTCCTTTATGAAATTTCATACCGACTATGCCATGGTAATTGCAAAACAAGATAATGGAGAACGCTTACCATTTATTCCTCAGCACAAGCTAAATACTTCTGTTCGATTATTTGCTAAAGGAAATGAAGTTTTCGATGCTCCTTTTATCAGCTTAAGCTGGAAACATTCTTTCGGGCAAAAACATCCAGCTAAATTCGAAAGCAAAACATCTGCTTATGATTTAATCGCCATTCAAACCGGTACAGATATTAAATTAGGCAAATACCAAACAAGTTTACTATTTAGCGTAAATAATATTTTCAACGAGGTTTACATAGATCATTTATCAAGCTTAAAAGCATTAAATTTCTATAATCCAGGAAGAAATGCCAGTGTAAAATTTACTGTTCATTTTTAGAATAAAAATAAGAGGTGAGCTAATGAATAAAGCTCACCTCTTTAAAATTATAAATCCGCTCTGTACCATTAGCCTTAATTCGCAGCTGCCCATACTCTGTGATGCCAACAATTTGTCCCTCAAACGCACCATTTTCATCCGAAAACCGGTGCATTTCACTCATCCAATACATAGATTGCAGATAATCCTTTTCCAGCAGGTCTGACTTTTGATCCACCAACTGAAAATAACGATTTTCAATGCAGGCTAACAATTTTGTCAGTTCTTCGTCCAAATTGTATTCTTTATTGGTACAAATTGCCAGTGAAGTTGGATTTGGCGCATCGGATACAAATTCTAACTGATTAATATTTAAACCTAAACCACAAATACTGTGACTTAAGGCTGATCCCATAATGGAATGTTCTATTAATATGCCGGCAATCTTCTCATTTCCAACATAAATATCATTAGGCCATTTTATAGAAACATTCTTTAAATATCCACTCAAATAATCGTAAACACCCAAAGAAATAACCATAGAAATTTGGAATTGATGTGGTATTGGTAGAAATTCCGGTGTAAGAATGATACTTATGGTAAGGTTTTTGCCTTCTTTACTTTCCCAAATATTTGCACGCTGTCCTCGGCCTTTTGTCTGACTTAATGTCAAAACGACAGTTCCAGCTGACGGTTTTTGAGTTTTTATCAACTCCAAAGCAAAATCATTTGTTGAATGCATTTCGTTTTTGCGAATTAATAAATGGGGAGAAAATAAACATCTGTTCATGAATGAAAATTATTAGTTTCAACGAGACAATACTGTTCTGTTAACAATTGATATTTTGGTAATCTTTGGTGAAATTAATCATTACCTTGCATAATGAAAGACAAATGTAAAACTTTGAATTCGCTTAATCACTCTTGAAAACTAGGGATACAAGAATCATTTAACAGGCATTACAATCGATTAAAACGAAATAAAAAGCAAGATCAATAAAAACAAATGACTGGTTTCTATTGAATTAGATACGAATTAAAGATTTTAAAAGCTTATTTCAATCAAATTGAAAAACAAATTTTATTCATTTGAAAAAAAATTATCTTTGTAATTAAAATAGTAATAATGGCAGAAAAACAAGGAAATACAACAGAAGAACTCGTTGAGTCCTTAATTGAGGGATTGCAAAAAAATAAAGCAGTAGAAATTGTTAAGATTGACTTAAGAAATATTGATAGTTCCGTTTGCAAGTATTTCCTTATTTGCCATGGAACATCATCCACTCACGTAAACGGAATCGCCGCATCGGCAGAAGAATATGTGAGAGAAAAAATCAATGAAAAATTATGGCGAATAGAAGGATATCAAAATTCTCAATGGATTTTATTGGATTATGCTGATGTAGTAGTTCATATTTTTCAAAAAGAATACAGAGATTTTTATCGACTTGAAAGTTTATGGGCAGATGCTGCTGTAACTAAAATTCAGAATGCTTAGCCAATACAATAACCTTTAACTAAAAAGAATGGCAGAAAATAATGATCAAAATAAATCTCCTTACCAAAAAGGAAAGAATGGCAACAGTATGCTTAAACCACCAAAATTTAACGCATACTGGGTTTACGGATTAATTGCCGTAGCATTTATTGCTCTTAATCTTCTAAACATTGGCCAAAAACCACAGGAAACCAGCTGGCAAAAGGTGAAAAATGATATGATTCGCAACTCTGATGTTGAACGAATTGTTGTGATCCGGAATCTTCTTGCTGTGAATGTTTATCTTAAACAGGAAAGTCTGGACAAATATCCAGCTCTTTTCGAAAGTAGTTTTGATTCTCCTTCAAAAGCAGGTCCGCATTATACTTTCCCAATTGGTTCTATTGAGCAATTTGCTGATCAATTAGAAAGTGCTCAGGAAGGGGTTTCTGATTTAAACCGGATTGAACCTGAGTATACAACTCAAGAAAATTATTTCGGTGATTTTATTGGATGGATACTTCCATTTGCCTTAATTATTGGTATTTGGTTTTATGTGTTCCGCCGGATGAGTAAAGGTGCCGGCGGAGGTGGCGGAGGTGGTAACATCTTTAATGTTGGTAAATCGAAAGCCAAAGTATTCGATAAGGAATCTAACATTAGCATCAATTTTAAAGATGTTGCAGGCTTAGCGGAAGCAAAACAGGAAGTGGAAGAAATTGTTGAATTTCTTAAACATCCGCAAAGATACACCAAATTGGGAGGTAAAATCCCTAAAGGAGCTCTACTTGTAGGACCTCCTGGAACTGGTAAAACCTTATTGGCAAAAGCCGTTGCAGGTGAAGCAAATGTTCCTTTCTTTAGCATGTCGGGTTCCGATTTTGTGGAGATGTTTGTTGGTGTTGGAGCGAGTCGTGTTCGTGATTTGTTTAAGCAGGCAAAAGAAAAATCGCCTTGTATTGTATTTATCGATGAGATAGATGCAATTGGTAGAGCACGTGGTAAAAATCCTAACATGGGTTCGAACGACGAACGTGAAAATACATTGAATCAGCTGCTAACTGAAATGGATGGTTTTGACACCAATTCAGGTGTAATTATTTTAGCCGCAACCAACCGCGCTGATATTTTGGACCGTGCCTTGATGCGTGCAGGTCGTTTCGATCGTCAGATTCATGTTGAACTGCCTGATTTAAATGAACGCAGAGAAATTTTTGGTGTTCACTTACGTCCTCTAAAATTAGATCCAAATCTTGATAAGGAATTTTTGGCCAAGCAAACTCCGGGGTTCTCGGGTGCTGATATTGCAAATGTGTGTAATGAATCAGCTTTGATTGCTGCAAGGAAAAAGAAAGAAATTATTGAGAAACAAGATTTCTTAGATGCAATTGACCGTATTATTGGTGGATTGGAAAAGAAAAATAAAATCATATCACTTCAGGAAAAGAAGACCATTGCTTATCACGAAGCTGGTCATGCCACTATTTCCTGGATACTGGAACATGCTCATCCTTTAGTGAAAGTAACAATTGTGCCACGTGGAAAAGCCTTGGGTGCAGCTTGGTATTTACCTGAAGAAAGAAGCATTACAACCAAAGAACAAATGCTGGACGAAATGTGTTCTACATTGGGTGGACGTGCTGCGGAAGAAATAACTTTTGCTAAAATTTCAACTGGTGCTCAAAACGATTTGGAAAAAGTAACCAAGCAAGCAATGGCGATGGTTTCAATATTCGGTATGAGTGAGAAAGTGGGAAATGTTAGTTATTACGACTCATCAGGACAATCAGATTATGGGTTTTCAAAACCATACAGTGAGAAAACTGCTGAACTAATTGATTCTGAAATTAAAATCTTAATCGAAACAAGTTACAAAAGAGCCAAACAAGTTCTTTTAGACAATATGTCGAAACACAAAAAACTTGCAGAATTACTTTTGGAACGTGAAGTTATCTTCAGTGAAGATTTAGAAGCAATTTTTGGCAAACGAAAATTTGGAGAGCCTCAAGGTTTGGGTGAAAAGAAAATCACTCCAACTACTAAAGCTGAAAACACAACTAAAGACAATGAAAGTCAGGCTGTTTAATCAGTCCTTACCATCATAACTTAAATTGCTAAATTATTGAGGAAACTCAATAATTTAGCTTTTTTTTAACCTCTTTTTTTTCTTATCCACTCCTAAAAGATTCGCTTAAGATACCCGATTGTAATAAGTGCTGAAAAAACACTATTTTTGGGATCGAATAATTACAAAAGCAAAATCTGCAGGTTAGGGTCAGATTCAACTATATAAAATATATCAAGTGGGGAACTTTATCAAGAGAACATTATCAGCTGCAATTTTTGCAATTGTTTTAATAGCGGGAATTACCCTTCACCCAATTGGCTTTTTAGTCGTTTTTCTTGGAATTACCCTATTAGGTACTTTTGAATTTTACAAATTGGCTAAAAAAGCAAACAGCACACCACAATGTTATACTGGTATGTTTGCTGCTGGAATATTATTTTTAGCCTGTTTCGCGAACACTTACTTAAACAACTCTGGTATTTTTCTTTTGCTCGCAGTAACGGTTGTGATGATCCCCATTATTGAATTGTACCGAAAAAAAGAAAATCCATTTGTGAATATCGCATTTACATTGTTGGGTTTACTATATGTGGCACTACCCTTCTCATTATTGAATTATATGGTTTTTCCATTTAATAGTCACCAATTTCATTACGAAATAATTCTGGGTGTTTTTGTGATGATTTGGGCGAATGATACAGGAGCTTATTTAGTAGGTGTTAATTTTGGAAAACACAGACTTTTTGAGCGCATTTCGCCGAAAAAATCATGGGAAGGAAGCATTGGCGGTGCAATTATAACACTGGGAATTGCTTGGTTATACTCCAATTACTCCAACGACTTAACTCTGATTCAATGGTTGGTAACCGGAGTAATCGTTGTTGTTTTCGGATCAATTGGTGATTTAGTCGAATCTCTTTTCAAGCGGAGTATCAACATTAAAGATTCAGGAAATATTCTGCCTGGACACGGTGGCATTCTTGATCGCTTTGATGCCATTTTGTTAGTATCTCCTATGGTTTTTGTATTCTTGCAAACAATCAAAGAATTTTTTCATTAAATTTGCCAAAATTTAAATTCAAAATATGACAATTCACAAGGAAGGATTCGGAATTATTGCAGTATTTTTTATCGCTATTGCAGTTATAGATGCAATACTGTTTTTCACCATTGGTTCCGGACTTTTATTCGATATCTTCTTAGCGGTAAGCATCGCATTTTTCTTGTTGGTTGTATCTTTTTTCAGGGTTCCTAAACGTACCCCTGTTATTGGAGATAATTTGATTATTGCTCCTGCAGATGGAAAAGTGGTTGTGATAGAAGAAACAGAAGAATCGGAGTATTTTAAAGATAGAAGACTTCAGGTTTCTATCTTTATGTCACCCTTAAACGTTCATATTAACTGGTATCCTGTACAAGGATTGATAAAATATTGCAAACACCATAGTGGCTTATTCTTAAAAGCCTGGTTGCCTAAATCTTCTACCGAAAACGAAAGAACTACAATCGTAATCGAGAAAGACAAGAACATCACCATTTTAATGAGACAAATTGCCGGTGCTGTTGCCCGTAGAATCGTGTCTTACTCGGTAGAAGGCGAAAAAGTAGAGCAATGTGAGCAGGAAGGATTCATTAAATTTGGTTCAAGAGTTGATCTTTACCTTCCCTTGGGAACAAAAATTGATGTGAAATTAAACCAGAAAGTAACTGGTTCTCAAACTATCATTGGCCGTTTCTCCGATTAAATTAACAGTAACATATCCTTATCGCGAATAATATTTCAGGTCTGATCTGTAAAAAGTCGTAACTTCACGTTTGCGAACTTTTAACCAATATATCATGACAAAAATTATTCAGTTTACAGCCATCGCCCTAATTTGCATACAAAGCTCTGCAAGTTTTGGACAGCAAACAGATGTTCCCGCGTTTCTCAGCCCGGAACTTGAATTTGTTTGGGAAAGTGAAAACACTCTTGAAGTTCCTGAATCGGTATTTTTCGATGCTGACAATTCCTGCATATATGTTTCGAATATAAAAGGAACGCCCAGCAATCAGGATGGTAATGGATACATTTCCAAGCTTAACCTAAAAGGTGAAATTACTACACACAAATGGATTACCGGACTTGACGCTCCTAAAGGAATGGCCAAATACGGCAATTTCCTTTTTGTTAGTGATATTAACGATTTGGCAGTAATTGATATTGCAAAAGGTGAAATTGTAAAGAAATATCCTGCCCCAACAGCCATTTTTCTAAATGACGTTGCAGTAAATCCTAAAACCGGAACTGTTTATGTTTCCGATAATATGACAGGGAGTATTCACCGTCTGAAAAATGGAAATTTTACTGTCTGGTTAAAAGATGATCAACTGGATCATGTAAACGGCTTAACCTTTAAGGATGATTATCTTTGTGCCGGTGTTCTCAACAAAATTATTAAAATTGAGACAGACACAAAATTAATTAAAACTCTTGCTGATAACACAGGAAGCATAGATGGATTGATAAGTATTGATGACAACACCTGGATAATATCAGATTGGGTGGGCAACATACAGATGATTAAATCGGGAAAAGCTAAAAAACTGCTAAGCTCGGCCGAACAGCAAATAAACGCAGCCGATTTAGGCTATATTCCCGAACAAAAAATAATTTTAGTTCCTACATTTCATAACAATAGGGTAATTGCCTATCAGTTAAAAATATAATTTTATGGATTTACACATTAAAAATCAACTCTTTGTGGTTTGCGGTGCCACATCGGGATTCGGAAGTGCCGTATTAAAAAATTTAGTCGCTGATGGTGCTAATGTAATTGCCATTGCCCGCGGACAAGAGAAACTGGATGAATTGCAACATTCCAATCCAGATCAAATAGAAAGCTTTTGCGGTGATATCACTCAATCGGAAACCATCCGTCTGTTATTGGAAAAAATAGGCAATAGAAAGCTCTCTGGTGCTTTTGTAAATGCCGGCGGTCCACCGGCAATGAAAACCCTGGAGACAAAACTTGACGATTGGGATAATGCCTATCATCAGCTATTGCGTTGGAAAGTAGAATTGACCCAGACTCTTGTTCCTTTGATGATGAAAGAAGGTTACGGAAGAATGGTTTTTTTAGAAAGTTCGTCGGTAAAACAACCCATTGATAATTTGGTATTGAGTACCTCCCTGCGTCTTTCGGTTGTTGGTTTTGTAAAAACCCTTTCGCAGGAAATTGCCGAATCGGGAGTAACACTAAACATTGTTGGCCCGGGATATCATGAAACACCTGCCATTAATAGATTATTAGAGAAAAAAGCTGAACAGGAAAATATCACTTCACAGGAAGCTAAAGATAAAATTGCCTCGGGCATCAGAATGAAACGAATGGGAAATCCTGAAGATTTGGGTCAACTGACCGCTTGGTTGCTTTCTCCTTCCTCAGGCTACATCACCGGGCAAACCATCAGCGTTGACGGCGGACAAATATTAGGAATTCACGGATAAAAACAAACCCCAAAGAATAAAATTCTTTGGGGTTATTATTTTTTCCTTCGTATGTTATTTCCATATCCCAAAGGGAAAATTTAATGTACTACATTAGCAACAATACTAGACAGCCAGACAATCAAAACTGACAAAACCAAAATAAAGAGTAATTATTGAAATTGCATAACATAGGGTGTTCTTTTAACACAGGTTATGCTGAATTCCCGCAAACAACATATGGAATTCCAACACTTACATTTTCATTTCCTTGGTCTACATTCAGATTCCCAAAAGAAACATTTACGATCCCTTTATCAACATTCAAATTCCCATAAGCAACATTGGAAGTGTTTTGACTTACATTTTCGCTCCCGAAGACTACAATCACATGCCCCACAGCTGCAATTCTTACTCATTCATGCAAAATTGACAGTGTGCGTTGCATGTTAAGTCAGGTAAAATCAACATCATATAATGTAGTCAGTAAAATTTTTCTTATCTCTTTCTGCGAAACCACGATCGAACTTTCCTTTTCTGAATAGAAAGTTTCAGTTTGGTTATTTTAAAGTATTTATTTGTTCTTCCAACTAATTTTTCTTTGAATGTTAAGCGTTCGGAGAGAATGAACCCATTCAGTATTTTGGAAAATTCGGGCGTACGCAAATAACCATAAGATTTATGAGGATTAGCGACACCATTTATTTCATAGTTGTTTACAACTAAAAAATCGACAGGTTTTACGCCAAATTTATTCTCAGAAAAATCATCAGCCAATTCATAGTTTAAAGCTACTTTATCCAAAATATCAGAAAAGTTGTACCAATTGTTCTTAACACCTTCAGGTGTAATCATGAAACTTTGTCCGTTTAATTTTTGCCTTTGTTCTGCGGCAATTTTACTAACAACTATTGGCAAACCCAGAGGAGAACCAATGGTAATTAAAGTATGAATCTTAATTTGATCAGCTAAAAAAGTCAGAACATCGAAAGCCACTATCGATCCCATTGAATGAGCGATCAACATGATATTATCCTTCTGATATTTTTCGAGTACTTTTAATAATCTCTCTCTTATCAGATCTTTTATTTTGGAGGTGGATGCTACTTCTACAGTAGTTTCCTCTTTGTAGTAAGTCTCCAGATCTGTAAAGTAATTACTTAAAATACTGTCCGTTATAAAAGAATAATTTAAAGAGAAGTCTTCATTTAGAAAAATTCTGTTTAGTTGCCGGTTCAAAAATCCAATAATCTTTTTTCTTGTATCATGATTCTCCGGCAAGAGTTTCTTGCTTGGTTTTGCATAAATTTCATCCAGGTAATAAGGACTTTCCTTATCTTTTTCGAACTGATTTAATGGTTTATCGTGCAGAATATCGGCCCAATAAACCATTTCATGTTTTGGTAAATCAGTTTTGTAATTGTTGTTTTTTAAGCCTTCAATCATGGCTCGTTCCCACCAACGTTCCAATAAGTCCTTAGGTGGTTTATTGCCTAAACCATGAATTTGGATAATAACATTTGCCATGCGTTATTGTAATTCTATTAAAATGATTGTAAGTCTTATCTAATCAAAAGCATAAGACAAGGAAAATACGTTGGAATATTTAGCTATTGACTGATCTCCAATATCCGTTAAGGCATAATCCAATCTGAAATTTTTATAACGAATCCCCAAACCTAAATTGGGTTGAAAAGTCCACGACTTAGTTTGGTCAAAATCGGTTTCTTCCTGAAAATTACTTAGTCCGGCACGAAGAAATATAAACTGTTTGTAGGAAGCTTCCAAACCAAAGTGAGGATCGATACTGATTGGATCTCCCTGAATCAAAACATTTCTCTGTCCGTCGAAAGTCATATCCATATCGAGCTCCGTTAACAATGAAAATTTGTCCGAAATGGTAAATTCCCGGCTTACTGCAAGAATCAATCTTGGCAAAGTAATTTCCGTAGAATTCTCAGGTATTTCGTTGCCTGTTAGTTCAAACACTTTTTCAAGATCTCCTGTTTTAAACACCCATGCATTAAAAGTGCTTGTGGCATCTCTAAGAACGGCACCCATCCGCCATTTCCCTTTTCGGTATGTTCCTGCAATATCAAATCCAAAGCCGTAAGCCGAGGCAAAATCACCAGTGTGCCGATAAATTAATTTCACATTTCCACCTATGCTCAATCCTTCTATTTCTGTTTTTCGGGAATATGAAAAAAGAAATGCATAATCGGCTGCCGAGAAGGTCGTTACCAAATCGTAGCGGATGTTTCCATCTTTGTCAATTAATTCCAGTGTATTCGGAATATCATCAACCCCGTAACGCAGCAAACTTAAACCAACCGCACTTTTCTCATTTATTTTCATGCCAAAACCCAAATAATCGTATGCTGATAAGCCTCCGAAATATTCGGCATGCATCGCCGAAACATCAAACTTTGTTCTTAACTCCACTAAATTAGCCGGATTCCAATAAGACGATTCAACATCATTTTGAGAAGCAATGGTGGCATTTCCCATTCCAAAAGATCTTGCACCTACTCCAATAGACAGGAATTCATTACTATATGTTGGTGCTGAAGTCTGGCCAAATACCGACGCAGCAAGACATAAGCAAATAAAAAATGCAATAATTCTGGACATATAGTTAATTTTCATTGACAGGTAAAAATACTATGCTTTTTTTAAACTTATGCATCGAAGCAAAAGAAATCATAAGTTTCGAAAAAATCCATTATTTTTGTGGCGTACTATACAAAATCAAAATTCATGTCAGAAGCAAAAGGGATTATCAAACACATTCCAAATTCAATTACTTGTTTAAACTTACTATCAGGATGCACTGCGAGCCTTATGGCGATGGAAGGCTATTTAGTAAATGCCGCTTTCCTGATTCTTTTAGCTGCTGTATTCGACTTTTTTGACGGTTTAGCTGCCCGCGTGCTTAAAGCTTATTCTCCTATGGGCAAGGAACTAGACTCACTTGCCGACATGGTTAGTTTTGGTTTTGCTCCGGGGGTTATTGCTTTGGCTTATTTGAAAAATGCTGTTTTAGGCAGTCCTTCTGCCGATTTTGTGCCTGCAGAATTAAGTTATCCGCAAATTGCTCTCTTGTTATCGGCATTTATTATCCCAATATTTTCAGCCCTGCGATTGGCTAAATTTAATATTGACACCCGGCAAACTTCCTCATTTATTGGTGTACCAACTCCGGCAAATGCAATGTTTTGGGCCTCGCTTCCATTGGTGCTATTCTATGGAAATTATCCATTAATTGAGGAATGGCTTTCAAACGAATTCGTTATTATCGGAGCTATCCTTATAACATCATTTTTATTGGTAACAGAAATCCCAATGTTTGCCCTTAAAGTAAAAAGCTTAGCCTGGAAAGAAAATAAAATCCGCTACCTATTTCTGATTGCCTTACTTGTTCTTTCTATTCTTTTAAAATGGCTGGTGATTCCAATGATTCTGTTTGTTTACATTATCTTCTCGTTGATTAACAACCTGATCAGTAAAAAATAAACATCTGCTTTTGGCAGTTATAAGGTAAAAAGAAGAGGGTGTTCAAAAATGGATGCCCTCTTTTCTTATTTTTTGATTGGTACTATTTTCGATTCATTACCTCATTCTGTTTCAAAATAGCTTCCTTATGAATCATTCGCAGTAGTTGCGCAACGAATGGCTCAGATAAACCTAAGGATTTCCCCAATTCAATTCCTTTTTCACGCACCTTTTCCCATCGTTGAAGCTGAAGAATTGTCATATTCTTCTCTGCTTTGTATTCCCCAATCCCCTCAACAATATTCATTCGCTGGGCAAGTAATTCTATCAACTGCGAATCCACCGAATCTATTTGATCGCGGTACTTTTCAAGCCGGTTCTCTTCAATATCTTCAACAGAAGGCAATCGGCAAATCAACTTTCTTAAAACTTGATTTAAATCTGAAGGAGTTAATTGTCGCTCCTGATCACTTATCCCTTCAGCTGCATTAAAATGGCTTTCAAACATCAATCCATCCATATTCAGATCCATTGCCTTTTGCGCCATTTCCTGCACATATTTATTTGCTCCGGCGATATGACTAGGATCGCAGATAATAGGAAGGTTATGAAATCGTGATTTCAGTTCGATAGGAATTTCCCATTTAGGAATGTTACGAAGCCTCGTTTTCTCGAAAGGGTAAAATCCTCTGTGAATTGCTGCCAATCTGGAAATACCGGCTTTATTAATAGTTTCCAAAGCCTCAATCCATAAATTAATATCAGGATTTATTGGATTTTTTACCATTACAGGAACACTCATTCCTTGAAGAGCACTGGCCAATTCCTGAACCGAAAATGGATTGGATGTGGTTCTGGCACCTATCCATAAAATATCAACATTATGCCTTAAGCACATTTCAACATGTTTAGGAGAGGCTACCTCAACCATAGTAAGCAAGCCGGTTTCGAGCTTAACTTGATTCAACCATTGCAAAACATCCAAACCACGGTCGCCAAAAGACTTATTAATTGTTTGTGGTTTCCATGCTCCAGCTTTAAAAATCTTTACCTGTTCTACTTTTTTTAATTCTCTGGCAGTATTCAATAATTGTTCCTCAGACTCGACTATGGAAGGTCCACTTATCACTATCGGTCTTGTATCCAACTTCTTAAACCAAGTACTCATTGATTTACAATTCTCCAATCCGCTCATATCTTCATTTTAAGACTGTCTAATACCAAAACTGATATTAGTCGTACAAAAATACACTTTTAAATGACATCGGGAAATGTGCGCAATTAGAATTGGCATCCTAAAACAGGATGCCAATCAAATAATTATTATTCTTTTTCTATTTGAGTTTTCAATTTCTTAAGTGCAAACCGAATGGTTTTGTAACAAATAAAAATCAAAAGCGGCCAGGTTAACAGCCATATTATAGATGATGTGTACATGTCTTACGATTTAAATTAATACAAATGATCTTCCGAACTGATTTCCTGAGCATCAATCTTTTTACTATTCATAGCTCGCCATGCCCAAACAATATAGGCAATTACAAAAGGAACCATCAAAGAAACATAACTCATCGCTGTTAACGTATAGTGCGACGATGATGCATTCTGAATGGTTAATGATGATTGCAAATCAGCCAAAGAAGGATAAAATGAAGTGTTATTTAATCCTGCCAAAAGAAATAAGGAGAAAACTACAAAAACTGTTCCTCCGCCGGCAAACCAGATTCCTTTTGTGTATTTTTCAAGCAAATAAGATTTTGCCAATCCAAACAATACTCCTACTACACCTGCTAAAAATAAAACGGCCACAACAGGCATAGCGATAAGATTATGAAGATATTTAAAGGACTCCATACTTACGATACTTGTTTGTGGATCGACAGCAAATCCATCCATTATCAACAAACGAACAGCGAAAAACAGAAAAAATACCAGGAATGGAATTCCTGAAACCAGCAATTGCTTTTTTGACCGGGCAAATATTTGATCATTTTCTATACTGTTCATAAAATAAAGACTTCCCAATACTCTTGCCAGAAAAAAGACTGTTAATCCCAAGGCTACATTGTGTAAATTAAGTACTGCCTCCAATCCACCGTAAGGTGTTGCCCATTTGGATTGATTGAAATCATTAACTGTAAACTCCGCTCCATTAAAAAAGGTTCCTACGGCTGTTCCAATAAGTATGGTTCCCAATAATCCGTTAATAAACAAGAAAGCCTCGAAAGTTTTAGCTCCCCAAACATTATTGGGTTTACTTCTAAATTCGTAAGCTACGGCCTGAATGATAAAACAAAAAAGAATTGCCATCCAAACCCAATAGGCACCTCCAAACGAGGTAGAATAAAACAGAGGAAAAGATGCAAACATGGCGCCACCAAAAGTTACCAAGGTTGTGAAAGTGAATTCCCATTTCCTACCCAGTGCATTAACTACCATGGTTCTTTCCAATTCTGATTTTCCTATTCGATAGATTAGCGTCTGTCCTCCCTGAACAAACATCAGAAATACCAGCAAACTACCTAGTAATGAATCAATAATCCACCAATACTGCTGCAATGCTAAATGCGATAAATTTTCAAACATGATTAGTTTCCTCCGTGATTAGGTCCGATTTTAATTTGCTTTAACATGATTTTGATTTCTGCAATCAATAGTCCGGTAAATACAAGCAAGAAAAGGAAGAATGTAATTATTACAGACATACTATCAATACTTGAAACTGCGGCCATTGTAGGCATCAAATCCTGAATCACCCATGGCTGGCGTCCCATCTCGGCCAGAATCCACCCACACTCAGAAGCTAAATATGCCAGCGGAATACTCCAAATCGCCATACGTAAAAACCATTTTTTATTAACTACGCTTCCTTTATAGATATATACCAAACACAATACAAACAACAAAATAAAATACATTCCCAGTCCAACCATAATATGGAAACTGTAAAAGGATATTGAAACCGGAGGAACCACTTCATACGGATCAGAAAAATAACCGTACCCAAAATATTTAAAATTAGCTTTCAGCTCTTTTTCAGCTTCGTTTGCACCAACTGTATCATCAATTTTCTTCGCCGCTTTATACGCTTTTAACGCGGCAATGGCTTTGCGCCCCATTTCCATCTTTTCAGTTACAGGCGGATGAACTTCACCATCGTTATCGGTATATCCTTTAATGATATCATTCACTCCGGGAACAAAAGCATTTCCATCCAGATAAGCCATATAAGAAAGCATGTTTGGAATTTCAATTTTAAAATTAAAATCCTTCATATTTTCATTGGTTCCATCTCCTTCACTTGTTGACATAATTCCCAATGCAACCAAACCAGCTCCTTTCGATCCATTATACAAACCCTCAAAAGCAGCAAATTTCATTGGTTGATCGCGAACAATTTCTCTCGCCGAATTATCGCCGGTCATAACCGTAAATAAAGAGGTAAGCAATCCAAAAACAGCAGCCACAACAATACTTCTTTTTGCAAAAACCACATTCGTTTTTTTCAAAATATACCAGGCACTTACACCTATCACGAAAACTGACGCAAGAATATAAGCTGAAGAAATTGTATGCAAAAATTTATTAACCGCGGTTGGTGAAAACAGGACATCCCAAAAGTTATCCATTTCGTTGCGTGCCGTGTCCGGATTAAATTTCATCCCAACAGGATTCTGCATCCAGCCATTGGCAACTAAAATCCACAAAGCAGACAGATTGGAACCAATTGCAACCAACCATGTAGAAATTAAATGGAACTTTTTACTTACTTTATTCCAGCCAAAAAACATCACTGCAATAAATGTAGATTCCATAAAAAAGGCCATAATTCCTTCTATAGCAAGAGGTGCTCCAAATATATCACCCACGAACCATGAATAATTCGACCAGTTGGTACCAAACTCAAATTCAAGAATAATTCCTGTTGCAACACCAATCGCGAAATTAATTCCAAAAAGAGTCATCCAAAACTTGGTAATCTTTTTCCATGCCGGATCATTGGTTTTCACATAAATGGTTTCCATGATAGCAATAATGAAAGCCATACCTAACGTTAAAGGGACAAAAATCCAGTGATACATCGCAGTAAGTGCAAACTGCGCCCTGGACCAATCCACTAAAGAAAGATCTAAATTTTCGATCATTTTATTGATTTTTTAGGATTAGTTAATTGATCAATCACATAATCACTACGCTCCTGATCGCTGTCATATTTTGTTTTTAAGAAATTTGGAAAGAATAACAACTTTAAAATAAAAAACATAACAAATAGCTTTATCAAAATAATAAGCCAAAGCTGACGACTCCATTTACTTTGATTTCGAAAACCTTCATAATAGAATTCCCAAATAGTTTTTGGCAATTTCACTAATCTGTTGAGGACATTATTCATTGTAATAAGAACTAATGTATTTTATTCTTTGATATTTATTTTGAAATAATAAAAGACTAAGACCTCTTATACTGTTTATCAAAATACCTTACAAAGGTAAGCTTATTTGAGAGCCATTAACTAAATTGTTTATAGATAGATTTTATGTAGCCATATAGAAAATCAATAAATATTTAATTTACAATTAGTTGAAACACCAGCCACCAAACTAAACACCTTCAAACATACTGATTTTAAAGGTATCCGATAATTTACTGCCTCTTATAATAAATTCCAGTGTTTTATCTCACAAAACATTAGAAACTTAAAAAGAAAGTGTTAAAATTCATATTATCAAGCCATTACACTTCAACAACTCAAAAGAATGATAAAAACACATTGAGATCTGTTTATTAGCTTCTCTATTTGACAGGTCATTACAAATGAAAATATTTATTTATATTTGAGTTAGTTCGTAATCGTTTGTAAAGCATAATACAATTAAACAAACATAGGACAAAAGCCCTGTTAATAAGGAATCTATCTCCTTATTTAGAATTGTTTTAAAAAGTATTTTCAGCTCTTATTTCAATTACTCCCATTTGATAAAATGGACGTACTTAAATAGAAAACTAACCTAATTGCATAATGAAAGAAGAAACATCAAACAACAGCAGACGAAAGTTCCTTAAAAGCGTTGGACTTACCGTTGGCGCAGCAGGTGTTGTTAGTGGATTTTCTCTTCTTGGTGCTGCTAAAGCTGCAGCACAAGAACCTGGAGAAACAGTAAATCTGTTAACACAAGATGGACAACTCGTTCAAGTTGATAAAAATCAATTGCGCCCAACAGTAACAGGACCACTTACCGAATTGCAAAAAAGAGGACGTGAAGGTATTGCCGGAAAGTCGTTTGTAATGGTTATTGATCTTAGTAAATGCAGAAATGCCCGAAAATGTATGGATGCATGTCAAAATCATCACCAATTAAGACCGGATCAACACCATATTAATGTTCTTCAAATGCAGGATGCTGAACATACGGCTCCTTATTTTATGCCCAAACCTTGTCAGCATTGCGACAATCCTCCATGTACCAAAGTTTGTCCGGTAGATGCAACTTTCAAACGTCAGGATGGAATTGTACTAATAGATAATGAAAGATGTATTGGTTGTCGGTTTTGTATAGCAGCCTGTCCTTACTCTGCACGTATTTTCCAATGGACAGAACCTAAGGATGCGGAAAAATACAAAAATCTTACTTACAATATTGAAGCTAACGTTCCTCAAAAGAAAGGTACAGTAAGTAAATGTTTATTTAGTGCCGACAGACTTCGCGAAAACAAACTTCCTTCCTGCGTTTCTTCCTGTCCGAATGGTGTTTACTATTTTGGAGATCAAAATGAAGATGCTGTTACCAACGGTACAACTCACGAAACAGTTCGTTTTTCGAAGTTGATTGAAGAAAATGCAGGATATACGCTGATGCCTGAGTTAGGAACGAAACCCCGCGTTTACTACCTGCCTCCAAAAAACAGAGCTTTTGAGTTTAATGGTGATCTTTTAAACGAAGAAAATCTTCATTAAAGCATTGTTTCAATCATCAATAAAAAAATAATAAACAGATTTTATTTGCCCTAAATAATTTAATCTTATGAAACGTCCATGTATAAAGCTTTCTGCACACAGGGAAATGATTGTAAGGTAAGTTCTCCCGAAACAAGTTCGGGACAGGCTATATGGCAAAAACTTAAAATAATAAACATATGAATGACTTACAAGAACAGAAAGAAACGACTCTTTCGTTTGAGAAAATAAAAAAAGACATTCTTCGTCCGATGCAAAACCACAAAGGTCTGGAACTTTGGATTGCGTTTCTAATAACAGTAATAAGTGTTTGTGCCTGGGCCTACTACGTACAATTACGTGACGGATTGGGAGTTACCGGCATGCGCGATTACGTATCCTGGGGACTGTACATTGCCAACTTTGTATTTTTTGTTGCCGTGAGTTTAGTTGGAATGCTTATTTCGTCGATTCTGGGTTTGCTCCGAATCGATTGGATAACACCAATATCGAGAATTGCTGAGATAATAGCAGTTGCCTTTGTTGCCGTTGCCGGTCTGGTAATTATTATGGATATGGGGCGTCCCGACAGAGTAGTTAATGTGCTTATCCATGGTCGTTTTCAATCTCCAATTCTTTGGGATATAACCGTAGTAACAACCTATCTGACAATAAGTCTTCTGTTACTGATTTTACCAATGATTCCAGATTTGGCGATCTGCAAAAATGAATTAAAGAAAGCTTCTCCTATTCTGAAAAAGCTGTACAATATCCTATCATTTGGTTACATCAATACTCCCAGTCAATACAAGCACTTACACAAAATGATCCGGACATTAATGGTTCTTATTGTTCCGGTAGGTTTGGCAATTCATACCGTCACCTCGTGGTTGTTTGCTGCAACCTTGCGAAATGGTTGGGATACTACAATTTTTGGTCCCTACTTCGTTGCAGGAGCATTTGTAGCAGGTTCGGCAGGATTAATCGTAGCTATGTATTTTTTCCGCGTTAGTTATAAACTGAAGGATTACATTACCGACGTCCAGTTCGATAAAATGGGAAAACTGATGGTGGCTGTATGTTTGGTATATTTATATTTCAATTTAAATGAGTTCTTGGTTCCCGGGTACAAAATGAAAACCGGAGATGATATTCATTTAACGGAATTATTCGCCGGCCATTGGGCAATCATGTTCTGGTCGTCTCAATTGTTGGGTAATGTGATTCCAATTATGCTATTGGTTACTAAAAAATTCAGAAAGCCTTTTCCTATCATGATTATTTCATTATTTATTTTAGCAGGAGCCTGGATCAAAAGATATGTAATTGTTATCCCAACATTACTTCATCCTCATTTACCCATTCAGAATGTACCACAAAACTTTGTACACTACTATCCTAGTGCGATAGAAATTTCTGTAACCGTTTTAAGTTTTGCTTTAGCACTCTTAATCATCACCGTTTTATCAAAAATATTCCCGGTAGTTCCCATATGTGAAATTGCCGAACAAAAAGGAATCGAAGTGAAAATTGAAGCTTAAAAACATGCAAACAATGAAAAATGCTATCAAAATAATTGCCGGTTTGTTTCTACTTTTTGTATTCACCGCCTCTGTTGTAAATGCCCAAAAATGGCAGGCACCAGTATCGTCGAAAAAGAAACAAAATCCTTACGAGGCCAGCACAAGAAATATTAGTTCTGGTAAAAAGATTTACAATATTAATTGCAAGTCCTGTCATGGTGATGCTGCCATGGGAAACATGCTGCCTCTTCAACCAGTTGCTCCTTCCGATTTAGGATCGCAGGCATTTTTAATCCAAACAGATGGAGAAATTTATTACAAGGTTAACAAAGGCAATGGCGCAATGCCCACTTTCGAAAAAACTTTAAGTGACGAGGACAAATGGATGGTTATTACCTATCTACGCTCTTTCGATCAGAATAAAAAGGAAAGCAAGAAAATTGCAGAGGTGAAAAATCCTGAAGTAACTGATGTGAAACTTCTTTTAGACATCAATAATGAGAACAAAAGAATATTAGCTAACCTAACAGGTGTTACTGCAAAAGGTGATCGTGTTGCCTTGCAAGGCATCGAACTAAGCGTTAAGGTGAAAAGAAACTTTGGCTATTTAGATATTTCGGGCGACGATGCATACACAAACGAAAAAGGGGAAGTCAGTGTTCAATTTCCGGAAGATTTACCCGGCGATCGTGAAGGACATGTGAATCTTTTAGCCAAAGTAACCGATGATGCCTACTATGGAGAAGTAATTGTTGATAGAATTGCCAGCCTTGGTATACCGACCAACCCGGTAAATCCTTTGGATGAAAGAGCTATGTGGGGAACCCGGGCAAATGCTCCGATATGGATTATTTTTAGCTATGTTGGTGGAGTCATCTGCATTTGGGGAGTTATCTTTCTGGTACTATTTCAACTAATTCAACTACCTAAACTCGCAAAAAACAAAGAATAAAAACTACTCGGAATCATTCTCTTTCTTCTTTTTTGATGGTGCACCTAATTTATACAAAAGGTATCCCATCCCCACTAAAAAGTGAAGAGCTGTAATTCCAGCTATAATGTAAACAAGAGTTGAATCAGATTTCATATCAAATAATCTAAGACTGTAAGGTCTGCAAGTTGGTGAAAATGCAGGAAGAATCAAAAAAACACATTTGTGTACACTGTGGCGACGACTGTGGTTCACATCCCGTAATTTGGGATGAGAAGCCATTTTGCTGCAATGGTTGTTCTACTGTATATCAGATTTTGCACGAAAATGAACTTTGTACCTACTACGATTTTGAATCGAACCCTGGAATTAAAATTGAAGCCGGAAAATACAAAGAGAAATTTGCTTTTTTAGATGACAACGAAATTGCAGAGCAACTTTATGAATTCGCAGAAGGAAATATCAGAAAAATAACTCTTTATATCCCAAGCATACATTGTAGTTCTTGTATTTGGCTGTTGGAACATCTCAATATTTTAAATCAGGGAGTTATTAAGTCGATGGTCAATTTCGTTAAGAAAGAAGTGGCCGTTACATTTAATTCCGATGAAATATCAATTAGAGAATTGGCTGAATTACTTTCTTCCATTCATTATATTCCTGAGATTACTCTTGATAAATTACAATTAAAACAAAATAAAGAAGTAAACAAAAGTCTTCTTTACAAAATCGGTATTGCCGGATTTTGTTTTGGAAACATCATGCTTTTAAGCTTGCCCGAATACGTTCCGGGTCATGAGTATTTGGAAACTCATTTCAAAGAATTTTTTGGGATGATGAATTTCTTCCTTGTTTTACCTGTTTTCTTTTACAGCGGAAGTGATTATCTGCTATCTGCCGGAAAGGCAATAAAACACAAATTTATTAATATTGATGTTCCTATTTCGATGGGAATACTGATGCTCTTTACACAAAGCAGTATCGAGATTTTCAGCGGTTCGGGAGCTGGTTATATGGATTCCCTTACCGGATTAATTTTCTTTCTCTTAATAGGAAAGTGGTATCAAAACAGAACTTACCAGGCCCTCTCGTTCGAACGGGATTACCGTTCTTATTTTCCGGTTGCCGTAAGTAAAATGGAAAACGGAATTGAGATAAGTACTCCTATCGAAAAACTGGAAAAAGGCGACATCATATTAATCCGTAATCAGGAATTGATTCCTGCCGATGGTATTTTAATGAAGGGAGAAGCCCAAATTGATTACAGCTTTGTAACCGGTGAATCGAAACCTGTATTTAAAGAAAGCGGCGACGCCGTTTTTGCAGGGGGAAAACAAATGGGAAGCGCCATTGAACTGACCATCGAAAAAGATGTAATTCAAAGTCGTTTGACCCAATTGTGGAATCAATTTGAAGGTGAGGATTCTTCAAATACCAAACTAAACTCATTAATCGATCAGATCAGCAAATATTTCACCATTGTAATTATTGCAATTGGACTGTTTGCAGGAATCTACTGGCTGATAAATGATTCAGGCAAAGCTGTTTTTGCCTTTACTTCGGTTCTGATTGTTGCCTGTCCGTGCGCACTGGCTCTCTCTGCTCCTTTCGCTATGGGAAACACCATGCGATTGATGGGAAGAATGGGAATCTATCTAAAAAGCTCGGCAGTGGTCGAAAAATTGAATTCAATCACCACTATCGTTTTTGACAAAACAGGAACGATAACACAAGCCGATGAGGTAAAGGTTAAATTTCATGGAGATGCATTAAGTGATGATGACAAAATCGCAGTAAAATCATTAACCAGACATTCTACTCATGTTCTAAGTTCTACTTTGTACGAATTTTACAAAAGTATTCCGCCCGAAACGGTTGCTGACTATACTGAATTGCCATCAATGGGAATTTCGGGTACAATTAATGGCCGGAAAATTAAGTTGGGCTCTGCAAAATTTATTCGGGAAGGAAAAACAGAAACCAGTTCTTTAAACACTGAAGTTTACCTTTCGGCAGATGGAAAAATAAAGGGACATTTCTCTTTGAGTAATCAATACAGAACCGGTTTGTCAGAATTAATAAACGAACTGGCTCCTAAATACGATCTGCACATTTTATCGGGTGATAATGATTCGGAAATGGAAAATCTGAAACAGATATTTCCAACAACATCAATTATCAGGTTCAATCAGTCGCCTAATGATAAATTGGAATACATCAATAATTTAAAAAAACAAAACAAGTGTGTGTTAATGATTGGTGATGGATTAAATGATGCCGGAGCCTTAAAAACCAGCGATGTTGGTATTTCAATTGCTGATGACATTTACCATTTTTCGCCTGCATGCGATGCTATTTTGGAAGCTTCAAAATTTCAAGAGTTAAAGTACTTCCTAAAAATATCAGCAAAAAGTGTTTGGATAGTAAAACTAAGTTTCATACTCTCCTTTCTTTACAATTTATTTGGATTGTATTTCGCAGTACAAGGAATCTTATCGCCTGTTGTTGCGGCTCTGCTAATGCCAATCAGTTCCATCTCGGTGGTGGCTTTTGCAACTTTTACCACCAATTACATTGCTAAATCGAAAGAGATAAATAATAAAACCAAATCGAATATTAAAGAAGCAAAAACATCTGTTTTTCTAAAAAAATCGGTTCAACTAAATTAAATAGTAAATGAGTGTATTGTTCGTTTTAATAGGTGTTAGCATGCTTGTAGCAGGAGGATTTCTTGTCGGATTCCTTTGGGCTGTAAAGAAAGGACAATATGATGATTCTTATTCCCCATCTGTTCGAATTTTATTCGACGATCAGGAAAATGAAGCGCAAAAAGAAGAAAAAAAACAAATAGAAAAGGATACAACTAAGAAAAACCATAAATCTTAATTTAATGGAAACACAACATTTTTCGTACGATAACAAAATCGTGAAATTTTTCGCCTACGCAACCATTCTTTGGGGAGTAGTTGGAATGCTGGTAGGGCTTTTGGCAGCACTGCAATTGGCATTCCCGATTTTTAATTTCAATCTGGCTTATACCTCTTTTGGTAGAATTCGTCCGATTCACACCAATGCAGTAATTTTTGCATTTGTTGGGAATGGAATATTTACCGCAGTTTATTATTCACTTCAGCGCTTATTGAAAGCCAGAATGTTTAATGACAGACTTAGTTGGATCCATTTCTGGGGATGGCAGGCCATAATTGTTTCGGCGGCTGTCACCTTTGTTTTAGGAATCACTACCAGTAAAGAATATGCTGAGTTGGAATGGCCGATCGATATTGCCATTACCATTATTTGGGTTGTGTTTGGCTGGAACATGTTTGGTACCATTCTAAGAAGAAGAGCCGATCACCTTTATGTTGCCATATGGTTTTATATCGCAACTTTTGTAACAGTTGCCGTTCTTCATATAGGTAATTCAATCTCCCTGCCTTACAGCTGGATTCAGTCATATCCTGTTTATGCCGGTGTGCAGGATGCTTTGGTGCAGTGGTGGTATGGTCACAATGCAGTTGCATTTTTCCTGACTACGCCGTATTTAGGTTTAATGTACTATTTCCTGCCCAAAGCTGCCAATCGTCCGGTGTATTCCTACCGACTTTCGATTATTCACTTCTGGGCATTGGTTTTTCTTTATATCTGGGCCGGACCTCATCACTTACTTTATACCTCGTTACCAGATTGGGCACAATCTTTAGGTGTTGTTTTCTCAATCATGTTACTTGCTCCTTCGTGGGGAGGAATGTTTAACGGACTGCTTACACTTCGCGGTGCCTGGGATAAAGTCCGCGACAGTGCAACTCTAAAATTTATGGTGGTTGCTGTAACTTGTTACGGAATGTCGACCTTTGAAGGCCCGATGATGTCTCTTAAATGGGTAAATTCACTAACACATTATACCGACTGGACGATTGCTCACGTTCACATTGGAGCAATGGGCTGGAATGGCTTCCTTACTTTTGGAATGTTGTACTACTTGTTCCCAAAAATGTGGAATACCAAACTGTACTCTGAAAAATTAGCCAATGCACACTTCTGGGTTGGAACATTAGGAATGATTTTTTATGCGCTTCCATTGTATTGGGGTGCCATTGTTCAAACCCTAATGTGGAAAGAATTCACTCCGGACGGATTGTTGGCTTATCCTAATTTCTTAGAAACTGTCACTCAGATTCTGCCAATGTATCACGTCAGAGTTTTAGGAGGACTTCTTTACTTCTCCGGACTGTTTTTAATGGTTTATAATCTATTAAAAACTGCCGCATCCGGTAAATGCACAGACAATGAAGAAGCTTCGGCTCCTGCTATTGTTACCGACACAAAACGCAGCAATAGTGAAGGTTTACACCGTTGGCTAGAAAGAAAACCTGTTCAGTTTATGATTTTGGCTACAGTCGCGATCTTAATTGGTGGTGCTTTCGAAATTATCCCAACGTACCTGATCAAATCAAATATCCCGACCATCGAGAGTGTAAAACCTTATACTCCTCTTGAGTTGCAGGGTAGAGATATTTATATCCGTGAAGGCTGTAATACTTGTCACTCCCAAATGGTTCGTCCGTTCCGTTCAGAAACAGAACGATATGGTGAGTATTCAAAAGCAGGCGAATCGGTTTACGATCATCCGCACTTGTGGGGATCGAAACGTACTGGTCCGGATTTGGCCCGCGAAGGTGTTCCCGGTGGAAAAATGTACAAAACTAATGTTTGGCATTTTAACCATATGCTGGATCCGCAAAAAATGAATGCTCAATCCATTATGCCTAAATATCCCTGGCTGATAAAAGACGTATTGGATACTTCATCAACTCCGGCAAAAATTCGGGCGATGACCACTTTAGGTGTGCCATATGCTGAAGGATACGATCAAATTGCCAATGACGATTTGAAGAAACAAGCAGAAGAAATTGCTGCCGATCTTAAAAAATCGGGTATTGAAGTAGCTAGTGATAAAGAAATATTAGCTGTAATTGCGTATCTGCAACGTTTGGGCAGAGATATTTCGGTGCAAAAATAGATATCATATATGTAGGTGTGAGAAATGAGAAAAATACTTTTATAGTGATTTTACCTCACTTCTCAGATCACCTATCTAAAAAAATAAATGAAACGTCCATGTATAAAGCTTTCTACACACAGGGAAATGATTATAATGGTAAGTTCTCCCGAAACAAGTTCGGGACAGGCTATATGACAAAAACTTAAAATTATAAACACATGAAAATAGTTAGTCATTATTTACAAGGCATTGCTGATGTTGGTTTTTTCCCAAGCATCTCATTACTGATTTTCTTCCTGTTCTTCGCAGGAATGCTTTGGTGGACTTTCAAAAAAAGCAACAAAGAATTCTTTACGGAAATGGAAAGTTATGCTCTTGACGAGGATGGTGTAAATCCATCATCGGAAGCAAAAGAATAAACAGGCCCAAAAATCAAGATAAAATGGAGAAAAAAGATAAATTCTTAGAAGAAAACGAGCATCTGATCAGCGATCATGATTATGATGGGATTAGAGAATTAAACAACCCAATGCCAACTTGGTGGCGTTACTTGTTTTATATCACAATTGTTTTTGCCGCAGTATACATGTTTCGTTATCATGTTTTTGGTGATGATTTACAAATTGCAGAGTACAATAAGGAAATGGCTCTTGCCGAAGCAAATAAACCGAAAACTGCTTTTGACGAGAATGCTCTTGTTTTAATGACAGCGTCGGCAGATTTGGACAATGGAAAAGCCATCTACGACAAAAACTGCATTGCTTGTCATGGATCATTGGGAGAAGGTAATGCAATTGGACCAAACCTTACCGATAAGTATTGGTTGAATGGCGGCAGTCTTAAAGATGTTTATCAAATCATTAAAGTAGGAAAACCTATGAAGGGGATGTTAGCCTGGCAAAATCAATTGGCGCCTGAACAAATGCTGCAGGTTGCCAGTTATATAATGGGACTGCAGGGAACAAATCCTCCTAATGCAAAAGACGCTCAGGGTGAATTGGTTGAATAATATTTAAGCTTCAAGCTGTTAGTTACAAGTTTCAAGTAATTCAGCTTGAGACTTGAAGCTCGTAACTAATCCATAAACAAAACAACAATGGCTCCTAAAAATCCATACACAGGTTATCGTGACCAACTTGCGACTCTTAATGAGACAGGAAAACGCAGATGGGTATACGCACAAAAACCAAAAGGGAAATTATATAACTATCGGAATATTGTTAGCTATACCTTACTATTTTTGCTATTTGCCATTCCTTTTGTGAAGTTAAATGGTGAGCCATTTTTGATGTTGAATATTTTAGAGCGAAAATTCATTTTATTTGGTGTTCATTTTTGGCCTCAGGATTTTCATCTTTTCCTGTATTCCATGATTACTCTTTTTGTATTTGTGGTACTATTTACCGTTAGCTATGGTCGAATATGGTGTGGTTGGACCTGTCCGCAAACTGTTTTTTTAGAATTTATTTTCAGAAGAATTGAGTACTTAATTGAAGGAAATCCAAGCCAACAGCGCAAATTGGATTCCCAACCAATGAATTTCACTAAATTCTGGAAAAAGAGCTTGAAAATTATTCTTTTTTATGCAATCTGCTTCTTAATTACAAACGCCTTTTTATCCTACATTATTGGAATTGACCAATTGCTGGAAATAATGAAGGCTCCAATATCCGAACATAGCGTTGGATTTACTGTGGCAGTTTTGTTCTCGGGCGTTATGTTCTTTGTTTTTACAAAATTGCGAGAGCAGGTATGCTCGATGATTTGCCCTTATGGGAGACTACAGGGTGTACTATTAGACTCCAATTCGATAGTTGTTGCTTACGATTACAAACGAGGCGAAGAAAGAGCTCCGCTGGAGGCTGGCGAAGATCGAAAAAAAGATGGCAAAGGAGATTGTATTGACTGTTATCAGTGTGTTGATGTTTGTCCTACCGGAATTGATGTGCGCGATGGGACTCAATTGGAATGCATCAACTGTACTGCATGCATAGATGAATGCAATTCTGTAATGGAGTGGATAGGAAAACCAAAAGGTTTAATTCGATTCGATTCTGAAAAAAATATCGCCGAAGGCAAAAAACAAAAATGGCCTGCCCGTAAAATTGCTTATACCATAGTTCTGTGCATTCTGCTGGGAATTGTTGCTGCTTTATTTGCTTCCAGAAGCGATTTGGAAGCCGTTATCCTGCGAACTCCAGGCTTAATGTATCAACCTCAGGAAGGCGGTATTAGTAATATGTACAGCTTTAAAGTTGTTAACAAAACGGTTGCCGAGGTTCCTATTCATTTTAAGATTATGAATCACGAAGGTGTTATTAAAGTAATTGGAGAAGAATTAAAAGCCAAAGCAAGTTCAATAAAAGAAGGTGTATTCTTCGCAATTTTACCACAAAAAGAAATTACAAGCGATAACATTCCAATTACCATTGGTGTGTATGCCGATAAACGATTAATAGAAGAAGTTAAACTAACTTTTGTAGGACCAAACTAAAGTAAAAGTAACAAGGATAAAGTAGAGAGGATCAAAATGAAAAAGATGAGTTGGGGGACAAAACTAGCAATAGGAGCTTCGATATATGTTATCGGGATTCTTACTTTTGTTGCATTTAGTACAACGCAAAAAATCAATTTAGTATCAAAAGATTACTATCCTAAAGAGGTGGAATATCAACAACAAATTGATAAATTAAATAATGCCAAAAAATTAAATGAGACGATCCTTATCTCGCAGGAAAATGGGAAATTACAATTACAGTTTCCGGCCAATATGCACGATCAGGTAAAAGGCGAAATCATATTTTATCGTCCTGCCGATTATGAATCAGATTTTAAAACTTCAATTGAGCTTGACGAAAACGGATTGCAGGAACTTAATACAGACCAACTTTTAAAAGGCATGTACACCGTCAAAATAGATTGGGAACACGGTGGCAAAGGATATTATAAAGAAGAGGCTGTTTACTTGAATAAATAAGTGTTTAACCACGAAGGTAATGAAGTCCTGCACGAAGTAACACCAAGAAAAAAATAAGATCTTAAAGTAAATGAAAGACTTAGAAATAGTTTACAAGAAAGTATTAGATTGTGCATTTAGGGTGCATACCGAACTCGGCCCAGGACTATTAGAGAGTGCTTATGAAGAATGCCTTTACTATGAACTTTCTCAAGAAGGACTCAAAGTTGAGAAACAAAAAGAACTACCTCTAATTTATAAAGAAATTAGATTAGAATCTGGCTACAGACTTGATCTATTAGTTGAAGATTCAGTAATAGTTGAGATTAAAGCAATAGAAACTTTAAACGATAAGCATCTGGTACAGATTTTAACCTACATGAAACTGTCAAAGTGTAAACTGGGTTTACTGGTTAACTTCAATGTCAAATCACTTAAATATGGCATTAAAAGAGTAATATTTTAAACCTTAGTGTCCTTTGTGAAAATACTTTGTGCACTTTGTGGTTAGATAAAAAAGAAAAACATGGTATATCTATCAGCATTAATACTTGGACTTATGGGCAGTTTTCACTGTGTGGGAATGTGTGGTCCTATTGCACTGGCAATTCCATTAAAAACGACTTCATGGCTGGCAAGAATTTCGGGCGGTGTGATTTACAACATCGGACGTGCCCTTACCTATGCAATAATGGGAGCCATATTTGGTTTGCTGGGAAGAGGTTTGGTTATGAGTGGATTTCAGCAATGGGTTTCTGTTATCATGGGTGTTATCATGATTCTATCCGTAATTACTCCTTCTATTTATAAGAATCGCTTTAACGCTGAAAAAGGGATATTCTCCTTTGTGGGAAAAGTAAAACTTTCATTGGGAAAACTATTCACTCAACGCAGTTATGGTTCTCTTTTTCTGATCGGATTATTAAATGGACTACTTCCGTGCGGATTGGTTTACGTTGCTATTGCTGCAGCAATTGCCACAGGATCATCTGTTGGCGGCGGACTTTTCATGTTCATTTTTGGTTTGGGAACTCTTCCCATGATGTTGGCGATTTCACTAATTGGTAATTTAATCACTCTTGAATTGAGAAAGAAAATTACCCGGTTGATTCCTTATGCCATTGTATTTATCGGTATTCTGTTCGTGCTTCGCGGATTGAGTTTAGGAATTCCTTTCCTAAGTCCACCCGAAAAAGCTATGCATGTTCCAACCGAACAAGTGGATGTAAGCAAACCAAAACCAGATTGCTGTCATTAAATGTATTCATCGTTTAATTATTTTGGCTTGATTATTGTTTATCAAAACAATAATTTTAGCTCTCTTCAACTAATTAAACGATGAATAAAACAATTGCTGTTTTCCTATTCCTGCTATGTTATTTAAGTACATACAGCCAAAAAAACATTGAAATTTCTGATAATAAACGAGATCAGTTTTTCTTCGAGAAAATGCCCGAGTACATCACTAAATTTGGATTAGAGGATTTAAGAAACACTAGAGATTCTCTTAGAATTAGAATTTGGAGTAGAAACTCAACCATTGAAGTAAAACAACAGAATGGTGTTAAAGCCTACCTAACACAATGGGTAAGATGGCAAGATCCTATTATTAATAAGGTAGAATTCGAATCTAAAATTTCTAGGCAATTACTAGATTCTCTCCTTGCTTACGATATAACAACAATTCCTGAAGACGACAAATGGGGAATTGATGGAAGTTACGTTAACATCGAGATTTCAACTCCTGAAAATTACCGAACTTACACCTATTGGAGTCCTCGTTTAAATGAAAGTGACAATAGATTTAAAGTTGCAAAAATAGCAATCTTAAAAAATCAAATCTTAAATACCCAACAATACCATCAAGAATTTGTTGAAACCCTTCCTCCTGGAGGATATGGTTTATCCTCAGGACATATTGATCGTTTTTTACCAGAAGGATCTACAGAATCATCCTTATATCAGGAAGTAAAAAAAAGGATGCAATTGAAATTAGGGATTAATGAACATACAAGTCATACAAAATTCCCACTCTTCATTGTTGATATGATGCCGTGCTACATGGAAGGACTTAACAAGTACGAATTATCAGAAGTTAAAGAGATAAAAATTTTAACCCAAGATGATAAAGAAAATATTATCTACGGGACAATGTCACGAAATGGAGTTGTGATAATTACAAGCAAAAAATAATTTAAGCATTCAATTACACACTAAAAACGAACTCTTCAGCTGATAACTTATTTTAATTGTTTCCAATCAGGATATCTTGTAAATTAAGGGGAACCTAACTTTTACTAAAGATATTCCAGCACTATGAAAAAAATACTTAACAATTTGTTGACATTTTTCAACACTGAAAATGACGATACCTTTTATTATGTAAGAATTGAACGTAACGATAAATGTTTCTGCAACAGCGGTAAAAAATACAAAGCCTGCCATTATCCTGATCATCAGAAAAAAAGTAGAGTTGCCGTTAAAAAAATTAGTGAAACTACCGGAGAAGAACAAATTAAGGTTCTTAGTGTAAAACGCCTTCGTAAAGAATATTATCGTGTAAAATCGAATGTACATTAAACAATCTGTGCTTTTGGCTCATGGCTTTACCTATTCCCAATAACTCAAATACCATAGCCAAAAGCTCATTTATCTTTCCACTGCCTCAACCTGTTCCAAAGAAACCTGACCGTAATTGTTTCCCCAGGAATTCAGAATATAATTAAACACTGCGACCAATTCCTTATCGGTTAAACCGGATGCTGGCATTAAACTATTGTATTTAATACCATTTACTTTAATGGGTTTATTACTTCCGAATTTTACCATTTTTATGGCATCTTCCGTATGTTTCTTCAAGTAATCGGAATTAGCCAGGGGTGGATAAAATTTCTCAATACCACTACCCGTTTTCATATGACAGTTCATGCACTTGGCTCTATACAATTGAGCACCATTTTCCATTTCAGATGCTGGTATTTCGGCACTCACAACTTCTTTCTTTGCCGGTTTCTTATCCGATCCTACGCAGGAGGTTAAAAAAAATACAATTATCAAAAATATTACGTTCAATTTATTCATATTCATTATTCTTTTTTAGATCCAGTAAAAATAGTAAACACACAGTGCATTTTCAAAATTATTTCACATTCTAAATAGCTAACTACCGCAAAAAAAGCCAATTAACCATAAGAACCCATCAAATATTTTTATATATTTATAAAGACCTGAGTAATGATTACCATATAATTACCCCAATTATCTCCTTAACTCTAAAACATGGAGGACTATTTATGAAACGACCATGCAAAAAGCCTTACAACGAGAGAATGAGTGTAATTTGGGAGTTCCATATGACAAAAACTTAAAATTATAATCATATGAAATTAAAACTTACTGTTTCTTTTCTGCTAATCTTGATTACTTCATTGTCCTTTAGCCAAGGTGTCAAGGATTTGTATTACGACATGGAAGTTGGAGTTATAGAAAATCTTAACGACACCGTTCCGCAGAACATACAATTAACCAACGAAGCCGGTGAATTGGTCTTTTTAAAAGATCAGATTGATAAACCTACAGCAATTGTATTTGTCTATTTCCGTTGCCCGGGAATCTGCAGCCCTCTTATGGATGGTTTGGCTGATGTCATTCAAAAAAGTGATTTGGAAATCGCCAAAGATTATCAAGTCATCACAATTAGTTTTGATCCTGCAGAAACTTATGATTTGGCAGTTAAAAAGAAAAACAATTACAAGTCCTTAATTAAAGGTAAAAACACGCAAGAGGGCTGGAAATTCTATACCGGCGACAGCCTGAATATTGCTAAGGCAACAAAAGCATTGGGCTTTAGATATAAAAAGGTTGGCAACGAATACACACACGCTGCTACTGTTATTGTGACAAGTCCCGATGGAAAAATCACCCGCTATTTAAATGGCACCTACTTTTTGCCTTTTGAGTTTAAACTGGCTATTATGGAAGCTTCTAAAGGCCAGGCAGGACCAACTATCAACAAAATACTTCAATATTGCTATTCCTACGATCCGGTAGGACAAGCCTACGTTTTAAATATTACCAAAATAACCGGAGCCATTATATTGATAATGGGATTGATTGTTTTTCTATTATTGGTGTTTGTGAAAACAAAAAGGAAACAACAATAATACAAACCACAAATCCTCAGATCAATACAAATACGATCTGTCAGAATTTGTGAAATCTTTGCTTCTAATTAAGATAAAAAATTAACACAATACATATGTCTGATACCGTAATTCAAAACCCTGAACCAAATTACCTTGAATATCAAGGACGGTACAAAGGAATATTTGCATGGATTTTCTCAACAGATCACAAACGAATTGGCTTATTGTATTTATACAGTATGCTGGTGCTTTTTAGTGTTGCAGCTATTCTGGGTCTGTTAATGAAAATAGAGCTGATTGCACCCGGAAAAACCATTATGGATGCCCAGACTTACAACAGCTTTTTTACCCTTCACGGGATAACCATGATTTTTTTAATTGTAGTTCCCGGCTTACCTGCTGTGTTTGGAAATTTTTTTCTGCCTCTGATGATTGGAGCGAAAGATGTGGCATTTCCCAAGCTCAACCTTTTGTCGTGGTGGATCTATATTTTAGGTGCGGCCGTTGCTCTTTCGGCTCAGTTTTTTGGTGATGGACCTCCGGATACCGGCTGGACATTTTACGCTCCCTACAGTTTTAGAACAGGAACAAATATGCTCCCTGCAGTTACCGGAGCGTTTATCCTGGGATTTTCCTCTATTGCTACAGGACTCAACTTTATCGTAACTATTCACAGAATGAGAGCACCAGGTATGGCTTGGATGAAAATGCCTCTTTTCCCATGGGCTATATACGGAACAAGCTGGATTCAAGTACTGGCAACACCAATTGTAGGTATTACATTATTAATGATTGTACTGGAACGTACCCTGCAAATCGGTTTTTTCGATCCTGCTTTGGGTGGCGATCCAATCTTATATCAGCATTTATTCTGGATTTACTCCCACCCTGCCGTTTACATCATGATATTGCCGGCAATGGGCGTCATTTCAGAAATTATTCCAACATTTGCGCGAAAAACTATTTTTGGTTACAAAGCAATTGTTGTATCTACTTTAGCAATTGCATTTGTAGGCTACTTTGTTTGGGGACATCACATGTTTACATCCGGAATGAGTGGAACGGCCTTGTATACATTTTCGATTCTTACATTTTTGGTAGCCATACCCAGTGCTATTAAAATATTCAATTGGGTGGCTACCCTTCATAAAGCGTCCATCGATATTCAAACGCCTTTCCTGTGGGCACTTTGTTTTCTTTTTGTTTTCATGATCGGAGGATTATCCGGAATGGTGCTTGGTGCTTTATCGGCGAATGTTCATTTGCACGATACTGCATTTGTTGTTGCTCACTTTCACTTTATTGTTTTTGGAGGTACCGGATATGCATTTTTTGGAGCTCTGCACTATTGGTATCCTAAAATGTTTGGAAGAATGTACGACAAAGGCTGGGCGAATATTGGTTTGGCAGTATTCTTTACTGGTTTTAACACTCTTTACCTTCCCATGTTTTATTTAGGAATGATTGGAATGCCCCGCAGGTATTACGACTATGTTGAAGAATTTCACGGACCAAATATTGTATCCTCATTTGGAGCCATGCTTATGATTTCCGGTTTAGTCATTATCATCACCAATCTGGTTCGATCGGCCCGAAAAGGAGAAATTGCAGAAGCCGATCCCTGGAAAGGAAAAACACTTGAATGGACAGTTGCCAGTCCTCCGCCTTTAGAGAATTTTGCGGAAATACCAGTAGTAACGAAACGACCATACGACTATGAGTAATCACGCACACATTGATGAACACCGGGACGATGAAGGTGCTAAAACAGGAATGTGGATCTTCATATTTACTGAATTGATCCTTTTTGGCGGACTGTTTATTGTTTATTCGGTATACCGTTACTTAAACCCGGCGGCTTTTCATTTGGCTGCCGAAGAGCTGGATACTTTTATTGGCACAGCAAATACTGTAATTCTACTTATCAGCAGTATGACAATTGCCATGTCTATCAGTGCCATACAATATCAGAATAAAAAACTTACGTTGATATTAATGGGTGTTACCATTTTACTGGCTGTGGCATTTATGGTGAATAAATATTTTGAATGGAGTGGAAAAATATCACATGGAATTTATCCCGGCAGCCCAACACTGATGGAAGCCAGCCAGGGAGAAATCCTCTTTTTTGGTTTGTACTATGCCATGACCGGTCTTCATGCCCTGCACATTATTATTGGCGTAGCTTTTATTGCCTACGTTATGAGACTGGTTGTTAAAGACGAAGTTCAACACGACAATTTCACAATACTTGAAAACAGTGGTTTGTATTGGCATTTGGTCGATTTAATCTGGATTTTCCTTTTCCCCTTATTCTACCTAATCACTTAATTGTACTGCTATGGAAAAAGAACAACACACCCACATTGTAAAATACAAAACCTATGTATTTGTTTTGATTGCTTTGCTTTTCATGACGTTTACATCAGTTGCCATAACCAGTCTTAATTTAGGTCCGTACACAGTTTCAGCAGCTTTACTGCTGGCTGGTTGTAAATCCTTATTGGTATTACTGATTTTCATGCATCTTAAATTCGATAAAAAGTTCTATGCCATAATGGCAGCCAGCGTATTTTTACTGCTGGGCTGTGTTATTTTTATTACATTCTTAGACTACTTATACCGATAGCTTATGACTTCTAAAGCAATACCCGATGCTTCTAATTTTGTGAAAGGTGTAGATACTTCTTTCGAAGTGATATTGGGAATCATTTTCTTTTTCCTCATCGCCATCACAGCTACCATGATTTACTTTGTATTTCGATACCGCAAAGAAAAAAATCCGGTCGCTACTCAAATCCACGGAAGTGTAAGTCTTGAAATAATATGGACCGTGATCCCAACAATATTGGTGATGGTGATGTTCTACTACGGCTGGATGGGCTACAAACCAATGAAGGAAGTTCCTGACGATGCTTTTGTAGTTAAAAGCGTTGGCAGAATGTGGAACTGGCAATTCGAATACGAAAACGGCAAAAGAACAGATACTCTGTATGTTCCTTTAAATCGTGCTGTAAAATTGGATTTGAAGGCTCTGGATGTAATACATAGTTTATACATTCCTTCGTTTAGACTAAAGCAGGATGTTGTTCCCGGAAAAAAACAAATGATGTGGTTCATACCCGGCCGCGAAGGCGAATACGATTTGTTTTGCACAGAATATTGCGGCTTGAGACATTCCTCTATGCAAACATCTGTGATTGTAATGCCACAGGATAAATTCGACAGCTGGTATATTGACACAACTGCAACCGCTCCTCTTATTTCTGATAAACCAGGGGCTTTGGGCTTAATCATTGTAAAGAAGAATGGTTGTTTGGCCTGTCACTCGCTCGATGGATCGAAGTTGGTTGGCCCCAGCTGGAAAGGTTTATTTGGCAAAACAGAAACCGTGATCAGCAATGGGCAAACGCGTGAGCAACTGGTGGACAGTGCCTATGTACACAACTCCGTTTACAATCCTAACGATGATGTTGTAAAGGGTTTTAATAAAGGCTTGATGCTGTCCTATAAAAATGAATTAACAGAAGATGATATCGGCGAAATAATTGAATTTATGAAGACTCTAAGTGATTAACAAAAGCCAGCACATGAACATATCCTCTAAAATATCTACCCTTTTTGAATTAGGAAAAATTAAAATTGCTGTTCCAATAGCCATTTCCTGTTTCACGGGATATTTATTGTATGCGCCGGAATTTTCATTGGATATGGCTTATGTGGTGTTGGGTATTTTTTTGATTGTGGCCGGTGCATCTGCCTTAAATCACATTCAGGAACACAAAAAAGATGCATTAATGAACCGCACCAAATTCCGGCCAATCCCCTCAGGAAAAATCAGCATTTCGGAAGCAGTAAAATGGAGTGTTTTCTTTTTACTTTCGGGTTGCGGTTTACTAGCATTAGGAGGAACTACCGAAAGTTTATGGCTGGCCATTTTCTCCATCTTTTGGTACAATCTGGTATATACTCCATTAAAACAAATTTCGGCATTTGCCGTTGTTCCCGGAGCGTTAAGCGGTGCATTTCCTCCAATGATTGGTTACGCAGCAGCAGGCGGTAATTTTTTGGACTGGCCAATTTTAGCCCTGTCGTTTTTCTTCTTTATTGGTCAGATTCCGCACTTTTGGCTCTTATTGCTGCTCTATGGCGAAGATTATAAAAAAGGAGGCTTTAAAGTACTGACTGATGTGTTTAGCGTAAAACAAATTCACAACATCACATTAATATGGATGCTGGCAACAATAATGGTCGCTTTGCTGCTTCCCATCTTTGATGTTCTCTCATCGAAAATTCTGATTTGGTCGTTACTCGCCCTATCCTTATGGATTATTCCAAACAGTTTTATCCTTTTAAAAAACTACGACAGAATAACGGTTCGAAAATTATTTTTGCGCCTGAATCTATATTTCCTGATCATCATGATCCTAATCAGCATCGATAAACTTTACTTTTAGAACTACTCTTAACACTCAAATATTACATTTCTTGCTCAAAAGTTTTATTGTAAACATAAAGCACCCCTCTGTCCTTCGGACATCTCCCCTTAAAATGGGAGAAAACTTCACAACCGAGACCTTCCCATCTTGAGGGGAAGTGCCGATCCCGACACGTCGGGAAAAGGGTGTTAAATCTTGAAATTATTTTTTTTTACTCAACAAGATGTAAATAAAGAGTAGCCTTTTGAGGAGAAACCCGACAGGGAGAGGGGTGCAATCAGAAACTAAAAACACAGCTATGCAAAACTACAGCCCCATTATTGTTATCGCAACCTATAAACTAGACATTTACATCAATCCTTTTTATATTTACAATTCAACTAAACCCTGTTAAAATGAGAAAAATTCTAATCGTAGTATTTGCAATTGCTTTCCTGGCCGCTTGTCAGTCGAATACTAAAAAAGCAGAGAGTACAAAAACAGAAACAACACAAGTTGTTGACTATGAAACAATGGAACTAACCGTAACCGGGATGACCTGCACGGGCTGCGAAAACACAATTAAAAATGGTTTGAAACAAATTGATGGTGTTGTTGAAGTGGAAGCTTCCCATACAAACAATAAGGTTACCATTAAGGTGGAAAAAGATAAAGTTACCCATGAAGAAATAGCCCAGCAAATTGAAGCCATTGGTTACAATGTAGAGAAGTAAAATAAGATGTTGCGAATCTGTATTACAAAAACATCTTTGGTAACAAAGGTGTTTTTTCTTTTACCCATTTAGGGAAAGCATGAAAAATTGAGTTTTTGCCCCATGCTAATTGTAGCAAAGCCTGAAAACCTCAGTTTTGACACAATGTACTCAGTACAAAGCTTAAAAACCTGGGTTTTGACTCAATGTACTCAGTACAAAGCTTAAAAACCTGGGTTTTGACTCACTGTACTCAGTACAAAGCTTAAAAACTTGAGTTTTCACTCAATGTACTCAGTACAAAGCTTAAAAACTTGAGTTTTCACTCTATAACTATTTAGTGAAAGTACGAAAACTTGAGTTTTCACCCCATGACTATTTAGTGAAAGCAAAAAATGAAATTTTGAAAACTCAATAAATACAAAAAACATCATCCTTGGAATAATTTAATTTCAGTTGGCTAAAGCCAAACTGCAATAGATAAAAAAATACAAAGCTTTTGCTGATTAAAAGAGAAAAGTTCAGCATCTATTGCTTTGCTTTGCTTTTTTCAAATTCAACTCTGACAGGACCTTCGGACTCTGTCAGGATTTCATTTACTTAAAATAACCTGTCAGAGTCGATAGACCTGACAGAGTTTCAGGCAACTGATAATTGAAAATACAAATGATTGAAGAAGTGAAATCAAACAAATGCAAAACATCTATTGCTGTTGCTTTTAAGCAACTGATATTATAAAAGTAATAAACAGGCTTTAGCCACATAAAATAAATAATACCGCAAGATGCTGAAACAACACAAAGCAAATAGGAAAAAGCAGTTCCCTTTTTGATTCTCGCCCCAGATAAAAAAGCCTTTTTTTGGCAATTATCCGCAGGCCTGCAAGTTGGCAGCTTTGACAGCTTGAATCTTTGTTTCGATTTATTACTTTAGTATGGTTTTATAAATGATAATAGTAAAAGAATATGAGCACTTTTAAAATGGATTATTTTCGAACTTATTACTTTACGAATATTTGTGATTCGGTCATCGAGGATACCTTTCCATATGTGACTACATTGAATGATTTTTGGGGAGACGGTAAATTTGCATACTTCCTAAAGCCTTTCCAAAAGTATAGTGTTCTCCATCAGTATATAGATTTTTGTATTGACAGACTTATTTATGAAGCTAACAAAGGTTTAGGTGAATTATCCATAGAACAATTAAAGACTAAAGAATTCTGGATAAATGAAGCATTAAACTACCATAAAATAGAACATGAGACATTCAGTGATTGGCTAGTATCAGCTAATGACACCCATAATCATCCAGAAGATTTATTGAGTGAGTATTTCTTTGACATAGAGATGAGTGACGCTTTTTCTATGCTTAAATATCAAATGGTAGAAGAGGCTTTTTATGTGTTATTTCTAAATAGAAAATTCTTACAAGCATTTAATCTAGAAATGGCAGAAATGTTTAATGTTGAGCATATAGAAGATTTTAACGAGGAGTCTATATACCTAAAAAAAAATGAAACATTAAAAAGAACTAGAATTCCAAAATGGGCTGAACGAGCAGTTTTTTATCGGGATAGAGGAAAATGTACTGCTTGTAATAAAGACTTAACTGGATTATTTAATATTTCAAACAAGTATCACATTGACCACATAATTCCTTTATCTGCAAATGGATTGAATGATGTTTCAAACTTACAATTACTGTGTGAAACTTGTAATACATCTAAAGGCGGAAAAATTTGGGCTACATCAACTAACTATGAAAAATGGTATTGATATTTTTTTTCAATCCTCGCTACCGCACGATTTGCATCGTGTGGTTTATGAAGGTTAGCGTTTAGCCCAACATAAACCAGAATGTATTTTGAGTGGATAAGGGATTCTGGAAAGAGTGATTGTAGTAATGTTGTTGGAGCCACACGATGCAATCGTGCGGTAGCGGAGGGACACACTCAGGTTTTCGATAGAAGAACAGTTATGACACAATTAAGATTTATATAAATGAAGACAAAGAAAGAACTTAAGAGCGAATACAAACAGATGGAATTTCCTATGGGTGTTTTTCAAGTGAAATGCACAGTGAATGAAAAATCATTCATAGACAATAGTGTTGATATGGAATCAAAATGGAACCGCCATAAAATGGAACTTAAATTTGGAAACCATAGAAACAAAGATTTGCAAAACGATTGGAGCCAATTTGGAGAAGACAAATTCGAATTTAAAGTTTTGTCAGAGCTAAAGAAAAGTGAAGAAGAAAATGTGAATTACAATAAGGAATTAAAGACACTGCAAGATATGATATTGGATGAACTGAAAATTGAAAAGGTGTATTAAAAGCAGGTGCCAGTCGAGTAAGTTAGGGGAATTTGACTTCGTCGATTTTCAATTCACCCCTAACTTCTCGCAGAACCGGACAATTCGCAAGCGCTGCACAAAGCAAGCGGGTTTATTCAGAAAATAATTTCACAATAATTCATAAGGGGCACACCCTACTTTTGTCCTTGCAGATCCACTTTTATGTACTCAATAATTTTCCATCTGTCGGCTTGCTTAATTTGAGCACCATGAGCGCCCATAACCCCAAAACCAACGGTTATTACATGGAAAATCTCGCCACGGGGAGTTGTTTTCATCACATCAGTAATCAAACTTCTGGGCTGAAATGGATATTTGCCGCTCGTAAACAGATATCCTTGTCCATCTCCATTTTCACCATGACAATGGATGCAGTAAATCCCAAAAAGTTTCTTTCCTCTCTGCACATCATCAGCGGTCATTTCGTTGGGATTAAAGATATTTTCGCCCGCCCAAATTCTTTCTTCCGGCGTTTTTTCAAAATGGTAAGGAATCATTTCTCTGGGAATAGTTCCCTCTGCCGGCAAACGCAAACTCGAACCGTCTTCAAAATTTGGATTCTCGGAATAAGGTTCAAAAGCACGCGATTGTACCATATCCGGGAAATAGGAATAACCCGGATGGTTCCGGTCTTTATCGCAGGATGACAACAAAACCACAACTACCAATAAAGCACTACAACAGGATACGAATTTTTGCATAACAATTTCTTTTTGGGGTCATGAATCAGGTTTCGTAATGAAAGCTTTCTTCGAGTAAAGGATCATTTTTACTTAACAGCGGCGCTTTGGACAAAGAGCTTAAGACGACAAACAAGAAGCCTCCCAGATACAAGCACACAAATCCAATTTCCGTTAAACCAATTTGAGCGGTTTTACCAATTGTTCCGGGAATTACCAGTAAATAAATATTCAACCATTGCCCAATCAAGACTATCACCGCCATAATCGATAACCACTTTAAATTTCGTTTCGAATTCCGGGTCATTAATCCCAGAAATGGAATTACAAAATTAAGAACCAAAATGGTGAAAAACAGAATGGTATGATCGTGTAGTCTGGGTGCAAAATAGGCCGTTTCTTCAGGAATGTGACTGTACCAGATTAACAGATACTGAGAGAACCACAAATACATCCAAAATATACTAAATGCAAACAGGTATTTTCCCATGTCGTGAATGTGTTCTTTGTTGATAAATTCCAAATGGCCATTCCATTTCAGAAAACTGATAAAAAGGATAATGGCAGCAATGCCAATCTCAAAAAGACCAATAAAAATAAACCATCCGTAAAGGGTACTGTACCAATGTGCATCAATAGACATTAACCAATCCCAGCTCATGGTAGAACTTGATACGGCAAAGAAAACCATAAATAATGCGCCCAGTAACTTTCCCTTTTTATAGTATTTGATATCTGTTGATAAATCCTGCTGCAAGGAATTCTTTCGCAGCAAGCGCGTCAGCCATATCCAAACACCAAAATAAACCGCCATTCGGATGAAAAAGAACGGAATATTTAAATAGGCAGCTTTCCCCTCCAATACCGGATCGTGTAATCCCTCGTGGGACCAATGATAGATATCATGCATGCCGAAGTACAAAAGGAACATTAAAATTGCTGATACCGGCAGAAATGATGCGAAGGCCTCGGGAATACGCTGCAATGCGGTATGCCATCCGGAATAAGCTATTTTGTGCAATGCCTGAAAAACACCTCCAAACAAAGCAATGAACAGGAAAAACAGGTTGTTAATTAAAATATTTGTCCAAAATCGCTGACCGTTGGGGGCTTCTATTAAATACCCAAGCAGCAACAATAGAATTCCGAATCCTCCTGCTGCAAGCAGTGCAATTTGCGCTTTTCGGGAAAATGTATAATTCTTGTCCATCACCATATGGTTTATGCGGTTTACAATTCAATCTCCTTAACTTGTATGTTCATTGCGTCTTCCTTCTCCAAAATGCCTTTCACAACAGCATCCTGACTGCCTGCCTCATCCAGATCTACTATAATCACAAAACGATCGTTGGTACTTCGTTCGTCGTGAATCACATTGTTCGCTCCGGGTCCGAGTTTCGAACGAATAAAGAATGCTGTTGCCATTCCAAAAGAGGCAAACAAAACCGTCAGTTCAAAAGTGATCGGGATAAAGGAAGGAATCGCGAAATGAGGCTTTCCTCCAATAAATAAGGGATAATCAACCGTAAAAGCCCAGGTTTGAAAGCCAAAAGCTACGGCCAGACCTATTCCCCCGCAAATAAATGCCACAGTTGGCAAATTTGATCGTTTGAATCCCAATGCATGATCCAAGCCATGAACCGGGAAAGGAGTTAAAACATCCTGAATGGAAACATCCTGAGCCCGCAATTCCTTAGTCGCGCGGAGAAGATTCTCCTCATCTTCAAAATAGGCTGAAATATATCTTTTCATCTGTTTATAATTTTTATGCAGTTGTCAGATGGAACTTACCATACAATCATCTCCCTGTGTGTAGAAAGCTTTATAAATGGACGTTTCATCTGTTCATAATTTTAAGTTTTTGCCATATAGCCTGTCCCGAACTTGTTTCGGGAGAACTCGCCAAATAATCATCTCCCTGTGCGGAAAGCTTTATACATGGACGTTTCATGATGATTCGTTTTTATCCATATTTATAAATTTCTCTCCTGAACTTTTCATTACAGTCTTCACCTCGGCTATTGCAATTACCGGGAATACCCGAATAAACAGCAGGAAACAAGTAAAAAACAAACCTAATGTTCCAATAAATATTCCTACTTCAACAATAGTTGGACTGTACATCGACCAACTTGACGGCAGATAATCGCGGTGCAAAGAGGTTACGATAATTACAAACCGTTCGAACCACATACCAATGTTGATGAAAATGGAAAGAACAAAGGTAAATGCCAGATTTCTCCGTAGTTTTTTGAACCAAAGCAGTTGGGGCGAAATCACATTACAGGTCATCATGATTGCGTAGGCCCACCAATAAGGCCCGGTTGCCCGGTTCAGAAATGCATACTGCTCATATTCCACGCCCGAATACCAGGCAATAAACAATTCGGTGATGTAGGCAATCCCCACAATAGATCCGGTTGCGATAATAATTTTATTCATCGATTCAACATGCCCAACCGTAATGTAGCTTTCCAGATTTAGTACTTTCCGTGTAATGATTAATAGTGTGAGCACCATCGCAAAGCCAGAAAATATGGCTCCGGAAACAAAATAGGGCGGGAAAATTGTTGTGTGCCATCCCGGAATTATCGAAGTTGCAAAATCGGCACTTACAATACTGTGAACCGAAAGTACAAGCGGAGCTGCCAATCCTGCCAGTACCAAACTCATGGTTTCGTGCCTGCTCCAGTGTCTGGCAGATCCTGTCCATCCAAAACTTAAAAATCCGTAAACTGCTTTCTTAAATTTCGATTTCACTTTGTCGCGGATGGTTCCGATATCAGGTATTAAACCAACATACCAAAACAAAAGAGAAACACTAAAATAAGTACTGATTGCAAATACATCCCACAGCAGTGGTGAGTTGAAATTTACCCAAAGACCACGCGTATTTGGATAAGGAAACACAAAGAAACCCAGCAGCGGACGTCCCATATGAATTAAGGGAAACAGACCGGCACACATTACAGCAAAAAGAGTCATTGCCTCGGCAGACCGATTGATACTTGTTCTCCATTTTTGACGAAACAATAATAGAATGGCTGAAATAAACGTGCCTGCATGACCGATTCCTACCCACCACACAAAATTGGTAATTCCCCAACCCCATCCTATGGTTTTGTTCAATCCCCACGTTCCGATTCCCTGCCAAATGGTCCAACCCATCATGGCTAAGCCGAAAAACAAGGCCGATAAAGTAATTGCAATTCCAGCATACCAAGCCTTCCCCGCCTTTCCTTCAATTGGAGCAGAAATTTCGTCGGTAATCTTTTGATACGTTTTTTTCCCCGTGATTAATGGTTCACGAATTGGCGACACATACATAAGCGTGGTTTTATGAATTGTTCGTTTCTTTATTTCTAATCTTTGTTAGATAACTTACCGATGGCAGCGTATGAATCTCCTCCAGCAAATGGTAATTTCGCTTGCTCGAAGTTTCTTTTACTACCTGACTGTCCTTATCGTTTAAATCCCCAAATATGATTGCTCCGGCAGGACAGGCTTGCTGACAAGCTGTTTTTATTTCGCCGTCCCGAGGCCTTCTTCCGTCAATTTTTGCATTCAATTTCCCTTCCTGAATTCGCTGCACGCATAGAGAACATTTCTCAATCACTCCTTTTGCCCGCACGGTAACGTCCGGATTCAAAACCATTCGTTTTAAATCGATCGTCATGTCAGCCACATCGTGCAGGTTATTTGGAATCGAATCTGCTTTCGTAAAATCAAACCAATTGAACCGACGCACTTTATAAGGGCAGTTATTTCCGCAGTAACGAGTCCCGATGCAACGGTTATAGGCCATTTGATTCAAACCTTCGCTGCTGTGAGTGGTGGCCGCTACCGGACAAACATTCTCGCAAGGTGCATTGTCGCAATGCTGACACATTACCGGTTGAAAAGAAACGTCCGGATTCAATTCACTGCCTGAAAAATATCTGTCGATACGAATCCATGACATTTCATGTGCCCGAATCACCTCTTTTTTACCAACTACAGGCACATTATTTTCTGCCTGACAGGCAATGGAACAGGCACCGCAGCCAACACATGAATTTAAATCGACAACCAATCCCCAATGATGATTTGGAAAATTTGGTTTCTTATAGATACCTGCATTCTCATATTCCTGATGCGATTCATTTCCGGCCGCCGGATCTTTTAAATATTCGCCTAATGAAGCTTCACGAACAATTGCTCTTCCCTCCATCGAATGATGAGTTTGAGTCATTGCCAATTCATACTTTTCTTCTGTTTTTGTTAGTTCAACCCCCGTCGAAAAATCTACTCTGTAATTATCTTTTATATGAGATAATCCAGAAACATTAACTCCTACATTCTTACCAACTACTCCGCAATCTGTCCTGCCATAACCTAAAGCAACTGCAGCAGTATTGTATGCTTGTCCCGGTAAAATATATACAGGCAGCTTTACTCCTGAATTCAACTCCACCACATCACCTGTTTCTAAACGCATTTCTTCCGCTTGTTTTGGTGATACAGTCAAATAATTGTCCCAACAAATTTTCGTTACCGGATCGGGAAGTTCCTGAATCCATGGATTGTTTGCCATTTTTCCATCGCCCATGGCTGAGCTTTCATATACCTGAAGCTCAAAACCAGAAGATTTTGGTGCATTTGCAATGCTATTAATCAATTCGCCAATGCCATTCAACTTAAATTTGGTATCGAAAACCGATTTTGTTTTAGGTTCAAAGATTCCCTGCTGCAGGCTGTTGTTCCAAAAACCGGTAAAGTTTGGATAGACCGTTTGCAACGGATATAATTTCTCTTCCCAGTAATTCTTTATAAATTTTAAATAGTCAGTTTCCTGCCCCGACCACGCAAGCAAAGTAGATTGAAATTGCCGGGTATTGAATAACGGACGAATTCCCGGCTGCATCAGACTGTAACGGCTTGTTTTAGGTTCCAAATCATTCCAGCTTTCTATAAAATGATTATCAGGAGCTGCATATTTAAAACGACCACTGGTTTCATTGGGAGCCATATCCAGTGACACCGAAAACGGCACTTTATCTATTGCCTTTCCGAATTCCTCCCCCTTAAAATAATCGTATACCGGATTTACACCGTAAGAGAACAAAGCTTTTATTTTACCCGAGTTCAGATCAGTAAGCAATTGCTCCATATCCAAATCAATCGCTTGCTTGGTTAGTATTTGTTTATCAATCCGCAAGGTTGTTCCGTAATTTTCCAACTCGTAATTAATCCCATTAATTAAAATCTGAATATTCAAATCATTCTCTCCTGCAATAACCAATGATTTCCCTTTATTTACCCACAGTTCTTTTGCCAATTCATGAATATCTTCGTTGGTGTCAATTATAGAATAGGAATCCAGACCTTTCAATTTGAGTATTTCATTGTACAATTGAGCAACAAGCAAAGTTTGTTCGGAAGGTTTTACCGGAATCCGATAATCAGCATTACTGCCGGTTAAGGACAAACGCGATTCAAACTGAATGTGTCGTGACATATTCGTATTTCCATCGCTCAATTTGCGTTTTTTGGTGTACTGACGAATGTGTTCAACAGGCATCAGCCAATTTCCCAAAAAATCAGCATCGAAACTCACAATTACATCTGCAAAATCGAAACGGTAATCGCAAATTCCTGCTTTCCCAAAACACATTTCGTTCGCCTTTATCAATGCAGATGCAGAGCGGTTATCGTACTGTATCCATTTCACATTGGGATAAGATTTTAAAAATGTATTGATCACAGCCTTTGTTGATGGGCTGTATATTGTCGGAGTCAAAAGAACGGCGCTCTCTTTACTTTCTTTTAATTGATTTAGTTGCTGAATAATGTCTTGATCCAACTCCTCCCAGGAAATTTTGGTATTGCCTTTCAGCGGATTTTTATAACGGCTGGTATCGTACAATCCCAAAATGGAAGCCTGAACCCTTGCACTTGTGCCTCCATAAGTAACCGACGACAAATCGTTGCCTTCAATTTTTATTGGACGGCCTTCCCGGGTTTTAATCAAAATACTGCAATATTCACTGCCATTTACATAGGATGATGCATAATAATTTGCTTTCCCCGGAGTAATTTCTTCGGGTTTGATTAAATATGGAATGGCCTTTTGAACAGAATTTTCGCAACTTGCCAACACGGTACTTATTGCCAGACTGTATCCGCAAAGCTTCAGGAAATCACGACGGTTCGATTGTGATTTTTCATTCCCGTTATCAAATATATCGAGTATTTGTTCCAGATTCCCCTTAGGCAAAATTTGCTTTTCGGAAGTTTCTGATCCATTTTTACGTTCGGCAAGACTTTTCCAATGTTTCTTCATATCTAAACGGTTATCAATAGGTAAAATGCAATGCAACAGGGCAATAATTGGCTTCTACAATCCTAATAATGACATCGGGCACATTCCCTTCCTCCAATATCAGTAACTCTAACACTGTCAATAACTCCTGCTGCCAAATCTTCGTGCAGTTTTTTAAAGCCATTGGAATAATATCCATTGGCCTGAAAATCAACAGCTGTTTTATCATGACAATCCAAACACCAGCCCATCGACAAATCTTCAACTTGCTTAATTACATCCATCTCTTCAACAGGGCCATGGCATTCCTGACATTCTCTTTTTCCCACATTAGCATGCTGGGCATGACTGAAAAAAACATGATCGGGCAACTGATGAATCCGAACCCATTCTACAGAAGTATTATTTTCTACTGCCTTGATAATTTTGTTAATTTCGAATTTCCCTGAATTAGGTCCTTCCCTTACAATAATATGGCAGTTCATACAAAGGTTTACATGAGGAATTCCTGCAGATTTGCTTTCGTCGGCTGTTGTATGACAATATCTGCAATCAATTTTATTCCCGGTAACATGTACTTTATGAGAAAACTTAATGGGCTGTGCCGGTTGGTAATTTTGTTTGCGTCCCAAAGCCATAGCTCCATCAGCCAACATATTTATCTGGTATCCAAAAGCAAGTACAAAAATTAGTATTGGAATAAATTTATATTTGATTTTTTTTGTGAAGAACAAATCAATTAAAGCCATAGTAAGTAAGGCACCCAAAAAGAAAAAAACAATCAGGTTATTTACCTTAGGTTTGGCTTCATGGAGAGTATCCTCTTTTAATTGAACGAGATATGATTTTATATATCTCAGTTCCTCATCCGAGTAAGTATATCCTACATGCGATGCCTCCATTTTTTTCCCCAACGGGCTCATCAATACAGACTTGAATTCTGCAATTGATTTATCAGCATAGGTTCCGGCAATATCCATCGCGGAAGGATTCCAATTCAGCGTATCGATGTATTCAATATTGTGACAGGAAACACAGGATGTTACATCCGTTTTAATTCTGGTTAAGCCTTTAAAAAGACGTTCTCCCCTTTTCCCGGAGTTTAGAAAATAGTTAAAATGATGATGATCATTTTCAGCAACATGAGTGCTGTCGGCTTCAATTGCAAGAAGCGCAGGAGGACTAAATAACAGAAAAAGTATAATCAGGGCATAAAAAAATCCGTAGGGTCTACTCATAAGTAAGGTATTTGATACAGATTAGGGTTATATAACAGCCAATAATGAAACGTCCATGTATAAAGCATTCTACACACAGTGGGATGATTATAATGGTAAGTTCCATGTGGCAAAAACTTAAAATTATAAACACATGAAAATACAAATCAAAATACGAAACCCTTATCTGACAAATCCTACTGCAATCCAACCATTCTATATTAAGGTAGCTGAGCTCACTTTCTTCGTAACTTCCTCGCTCTCTACCAAATATAATAATTTAAACGAATAAATCATATTCATTCACATAATGAAACACAAATAGAAGCAACAATAGATAGGGATTTAAATGTCTTTTTATTAATGTTTATAAATGGTACATGAATTCTGAAAAAAAAACAGAATTGGCCTAATTCAGAAATGATTTGAATATGAATGAAATTTTACCTCTTTATACTAAAATCCGAAATGGAATACAGAGCCGTTTTAATTTCAGAACACCTTTAACACGACTTTGAATCATTTAATAAATAAACATTGCAATTAATTATTGCAAAACTACATCGCGCTTATGGTATCATGTAATTATTTTTCATAAATTTGATTTTTATTAAAAATATAGTTTATACTATTAACCAGCAGAATGATTTTAATCAAAAAAAATGTCAGGAAAATTAAATAATTTACAACAGTTTGTTCAAAATGCTGCTGATACAGCCTGGAGAGCAAGCCAGAACAATTCACAATATGACCCAAATCCTACTGGATTTGGTCAACATCTTGAATTTACATTGCAAGCAAGAAGCGGTGAGTTAGCTAAACTTTTAAACGAAATTGCAGAAGATGAACTCAATCAGGTAGACAAATCACCTGAGCCTATCGATTTTACCAAATTCGTGAAAATCTCTAATCGTGAATTTAATCACAAGGAGGTATTTGTAGGTGATAAATGGGTGCTGGTTCCTAATGATGCCAACATCCGTTTTGATGCAAGAACAGATAGTTATGCAGGTACTGTTCAGGCTTCCTTCAATGTAACAATTAGTCACAATGGCGATACTGCTACTTATACCTCGAGTGAAACTTACCAGCAATACCAAAGCAACAAACCATTAGTAGACAACGAACAACTATTGGTTAAGGGCCAAAACCTAAGACTAAATGATGGTGAACTAGATTGGATGCGACTAGGTGCAGGAGTTTACGGAGTCGCCGACAAAAGCGCGAACACTGCAAATAATTTCAGATCGTTATATGATTGTCGCACTAAAGATTTTAAACGAAAATACACTTACAAACTATCAAAAATTGCCCCAAAAGCAGGAAAGTCTGGAGAAATATTTCAGAGCTTAGAAAAATTTGCTAAAAAAACAAAATCTCTAGGTAGAGTCTGTAATTATTTGACATTCGGCACAATACTATATGAAGGAATAACAGATACTTGGGATGCACATACTATAGTAAACGGATGCCTATTAGCTGTGAGTATTATTGCTGTATCCGCTGCATCCGCACCTATTGTAACAGGAATTGCCATTTACGGATTACTTGACCTTGTTTTTGATATAGGTGGTGGTATTGATGATATTTTTGGCCGAGACTCCAATTTTTGGAACAATCAAGCAATCGAAAGCTATCCAACAGAACTGTCACCTCTATTTCTTGAAGCTCGAATTGATAATACTTATGTAGCCCCACAATTCATTAAACCTCTAAATTTTAAAGACTGATGATGAAATTTCTATTTAAACCATTACTCGCGGCCAATTACTGCGCTTCCAAATGGATTGTCAATAAGAATTTACCACAACGAGTAATTCCTACTGCCCTACATACCTTCACCTCACCTTTTGCTTTTATATCTGCGGGAATATACTGTGTCATCTTAGGATCTATTGATTATAAATTTAAAACATTCACTCCAATCTTCATTGGATTAGGAATTGTTATGCTTAGTGTTTCCTTTTTTGTGGAAAAAAAGGCAAAAAATTCTATTGAAAGATGGGGAATTAAAAAAGAATACAAAAGCTTAAGTAAAAATCAACGACAAAACAGAAATACTTTTGCATTCCTCTTCTTTTGGGCAGGCTTTGCTTTGTCTGTTTATTTAATAATAACTTTTACTGAAGGATATTTAGTAAAATGATGAAAATTCTATTTAAACCATTACTCGCGGCCAATTACTGCGCTTCCAAATGGATTGTTAACAAAAAATTACCCAAACGAGTAATTCCTACTGCTCTACATACCTTTACAACTCCTTTTGCTTTTTTATCTGCAGGAATATATTGTGTCGTTATAGGATCTATTGAGTTTAAATTTAAAACCTTCACACCAATCTTCATTGGACTAGCAATTGTAATGCTTAGTGTTTCCCTTTACATAGAAAAAAAAGCGAAAAATTCTATTGAAAGATGGGGGATTAAAAAAGAATACAAAAGCTTAAGTAAAAATCAACGACAAAACAGAAATACTTTTGCATTTCTATTCTTTTGGGCAAGCATTATTTTGTCTTTTTATTTGGGAGTAACGTTTACTGGAGGATATTTAGTAAAATAATGAAATTGCTATTTAAATATTTATTATCAGCAAATTACAGTTTTGCCAAAAGATGGGTCAATAAAAAAATGACTCAACAAATACTTCCTGCTACAATACATACTTTTACTACTCCATTTGCATTTATAGCTGCAGGCTTATACTGCACTGTTATAGGCACAATTGATTATAAATTTAAAACTTTCCTACCTATATTTATTGGATTAGGAATAGTAATGCTAGGAGTTTCCTTTTACATCGAAAAAAAAGCAAAAAAAGCAATTTACAAATGGGATATAGAGAAAGAATATAAATCTCTAAACAAAAGCCAACGATCCAATAGAAATACTTTTGCATTTCTATTCTTTTGGGCAGGCTTTGCTTTGTTTTTTTATTTAGCAATAACTTTTACAGAAGGATATTTAGTAAAATGATGAAAATTCTATTTAAACCATTACTCGCGGCCAACTATTTTCCGATAATAACCTGAATAACACAAAAAAAAGTACGACAACAAAAAACATAACGAACAAAATAATTGCATTTTTTTTTCGAACCCATTATAAAAAACAAAAAATATGGCATTTGGATTTCCACCTAAACACAAAGAAATTTTTCAGCTTGATAATATTGACAAAGAGCATTATTTACTATTTGCCATAGAAACAGCCAAGCAACTTAATTGGGATGTAAGTTTTATAAATGAAAGTGGATTTGTTGCTTACACAAACTTTTCGATGGTTTCGTGGAGCGAGGAGGTAAATATAACTATTGAAGAAAAATCAGTAACAATCAAAAGTGCATGCACGAGTATACAGATTTTCGACTGGGGAAAAAACAAGAAAAATATAAGTCTTTTTGTGTCAAAATTCGAAGAGGTAAAAAATACAATGTCACAAGAAGAAATTAATTCTAAATTAATAGAACTATGGCAAAAGAATCCGAGAACAGAAAACAATGCCCTAAGCAAACCGCCATCTACATCTAAAAATAAACTAACTGGTTTCTTTTCTGTTTTTAAGCCTACCAAAGATTATTTTGTTACTCCAATATTGCTTCTTACTACCATCTCTATTTTCCTGATCATGGTATTATCCGGCGTTAATTTTTTTGCCCCTAGCGGCGAAAGTCTTTTAAATTGGGGTGCTAATTTTAAACCGATGACCTTAGATGGACAATGGTGGAGATTATTCACAGCTATTTTTTTACACATTGGAATCTTCCATTTACTGATGAATATGTACGCATTAGTCTACATTGGCCTTTTATTAGAGCCTTATCTTGGCAAAACCAGGTTTATTGGCGCATACCTACTCACAGGTATTGCTTCAAGCATAGCAAGTCTATGGTATCACGACATCACGATTAGTGCAGGAGCTTCAGGAGCAATTTTTGGATTATACGGTGTTTTTCTTGCTCTTCTCACTACCAATCTTCTTGATAAATCAGTGAAAAAGGCATTCATGACAAGTATTTTAGTATTTGTGGGTTACAATATAGTAAACGGATTAAAGCCCGATAGTGGCATTGACAATGCCGCACATATTGGAGGTCTTCTTAGCGGATTCATAATTGGATACGCCTTTGTTCCAAGCCTAAAAAACTTCGAATCTAAAAAGTTGAAACTTTCTACAATTACTGCATTGACAGTTATAACTCTACTTTCATCTATATTGGTGTACAAAATCCTGCCTAATGATATTGGTAAGTATGAAAAAGAAATACAGCAATTTGTTAGTATGGAAGCAAAAGCATTAGAAGTCTATAATTTACCAGATGACACATCTGAAGAGCAATATATTGATGAGTTTACAAAGCATGGAATTTACTATTGGAATGAAAATATAAAATTGCTTGACAGCTTTAAAGAATTAGACTTGCCAGCACACATCAGAACCCGAAATTTGATACTAAGAGAATATTGCGAACTTAGAATAAAAAGTTATGAATTTGTATGTAAATCTATTGAAGAAGATACTGATGCATATGAAATTGCAATAGATGACTGCAACAAAAAAATGGAAAAAATAATCTCAACCTTGACCAATTTGCAATAGAAAAAACATTCCAAAATAGAATCTTAATGACATCCAAAAAGGGCATCCTCCTAAAAGAATGCCCTTTTATTTTCAATATTTTTCTAGTTCAAACTCTCAACTAATCTATCAAACTCAAGTTGATTGCCTTTATTTGCTTCCAACTGAACAGCAGCCTGACCCGTTATTAGTTTTATTTGATATTCAACATCTTCTACAACGAGTAGTTCCGTCATATTTTCCATTCCTTTAAGAGTGTTCTGTAATCGTAGTATGTACCTATCATCACTACTGTTTTTAAATATCCACCCCTCGCGTGTAAGGAAGTTTTTCTGATTAGTTAGCTTAGTTAATGGCAAAAGTCTTATGGAGTTTGCATCTTTCCAATAAACCAATACGATACCATTTTCGTACACATCTTGGTTTAGAGCAGGAAAGTCAATATCATCAATAATCGTTTTTGTATAACTAGTAGCGATATTGCTATACACGGTCCAATTAGAAACACTGGCAGTATATTTAAATGTTTTTACATTGGCATTTCCATCAGCACCTTTCAATTCTAAACCAGCTCCCCAGCTTGTATCGCCTTCCTCATCAGTTACTGCAGGGCCATAAAGTACACAGGTTGCTTTGTCAAGGTAAAAATCGCCTGTATTTCCGATAGTATTACCGGGAACACCTTCACCGGAAAGTATTTTTGAACCATTTGTTCCATTGGTTCCATTGATACCATCAACACCGTTCGTTCCATTGATACCATCAACACCGTTCGTTCCATTGGTTCCATCAACACCGTTCGTTCCATTGATACCATCAACACCGTTCGTTCCATTGGTTCCATCAACACCGTTCGTTCCATTGGTTCCATCAGCTCCGTTAGTACCATTTGTGCCTTTCAAAGAAAACCCATCTGTATCTGTCCAATTATCTGCATTTACTTTAGGACCATACAACATTCCTGTTGCAACGTCCAGATAATAATCACTAACTGCACCAACTGCAGCTGCAGGCTCGCCTTCACCGCTATAAATAATACTGCCATCGGTTCCAGCTGGTCCAACTTCTCCTGCTGCACCTTGTTCTCCTTTATCACCTTTAGGACCTAATAATCCGGCCTCACCATCATCACCACTACACGAAACCATCGAAATACTTAACGCCATAAAAGCGACTGCGAAAAAATAAAGTTTACTCGTTTTCATTTTTTTTGTAAATTTGAAATGATTAATAATTTGGAATTAAAGAGATCTTGCGTGATGTTTAATTCCTTTTAATTGTATTCTTCCGGAGGCTGTAACCTCCGGATTTTTTTAATATGTTCGTAATCCTGCTGAAATTAGTATTACCCCAATTACAAAGGAGACCAAAACGGACACTCCAATGACTAAAATCAGGCTGACAATAAAGTAGTTGGTCTTTTTTTCCTCGCTTACCTTCGTTATGGGAACAAAACCAATATATAAAATATACAAACTGTATAAGCCAGCCAGTAAAGCCAAGATGGTTAGACTTGGAAGAATGTAAAAAACTCCCGCAAGCCATATTGGCGTATAAGAATAGGCTACCAGTTTAATTGCATTATCCAGGCTTACCTGAGTACCGAAATTAGTTGCTAACTTATGAATACAGAATGCGCTTAGGAAAACACCTAAAAATGCGCCTAAAAAAGCAAGAATCGCCTGATGAAGTCCCCAGCTAAAAGAAGCTACTTTAAAATAACTCCCCAGACCAATCAATCCGTAACCAATAAAAGAAGCTATGGTAGGAATCAAAACCAAAGGAAGCACGTAGGACAGTAAGAAATCCTTCAGGTCTATTTGCTCATCACTAATTTTCGCCCATGCTTCTTTCGGCTGAAGGGTAATCAGTTTTACTCTATCGATTAAATATTCAATATTTATCATGATTTCAGGATTTTATTATGATTCCAATAGACTCTGTAAAATCCCGTTACTACCTTCTTTTCGACTATTGGAACCTCCTGTTGATAATTGATTGATTAACTTGCTAATCGGCATGGATTGCAACCACACTTTTCCTGTTCCCTGAAGAGTTGCCAGAAATAAACCTTCCCCTCCAAAAACCATCGATTTTAAATTACCGGCCTGTTGAATACTAAAATCAATACCTTCCTGAAAACCAACAACGCAGCCTGTATCCACTCTTATTGTTTCTCCCTTTAAATCATGCTCGATAAGTGTTCCTCCGGCATGAATAAAAGCATTTCCATCGCCTTGCAGTTTCTGAAGAATAAAACCTTCGCCTCCAAAGAAACCAGCACCCAATTTCCGGTTAAAATGCATACTGATTTTTGTTCCTAATGCAGCGCACAAAAAAGCATCACGTTGCACAATCACAGTTCCACCTAATTGCTCTAAATCGATAGGAACAATGGTTCCTGGATAGGGTGCGGCAAAAGCAACCTGACTTTTTCCTGTTCCCCGATGTGTAAAATGAGTTATAAATATTGACTCTCCGGTAATTTTTCTGGATGCCGCCGAGAGCAATTTTCCAAAAAGCCCCTTGTCCGGCTCTGAACCATCTCCCATCTTTGCTTGAAAATCTATCCCTTCTTTCATATATAACATTGCTCCTGCTTCAGCTATAACTGTTTCATTGGGATCCAATTCAATCTCTACCAACTGAATATCGTGTCCTATAATCTTATAATCTATTTCGTGTGATTTCATGATTTATAATTTATGATTGTTACTTTTTTCAAACTATTCTATTTTAATTTCTTGAGCCTACGAATAAGGCCAAAACAAACACTCCAATTTTTTTAACAAACTGCCACAACATCAGGAATCCAATTAAACAAAACAGTAAAGGTCCGTAAGTAATCAAATAAGTAAAAAAATTGGGGCCGGGTTCAAGCAGGGCAGCATCAGGTAATTCCGGATCATAATAAACAGTAACCGAACTTCCTTCCGCATATTTCTGAATATCTTTTTTTGCACCTGATGCACTACTGCTGCTTCCATCAACAGTAGAAATCCGGGTTCCTGAATACTCCTTACCCTCAACAACATATTTGTAAACAATGTTGGAAGCATACATTTTTGTTCCATCACTTATCGATGTGCTGATATCCGCTATAGTAACCTTGCCCTCTACAGCAGGCCATGACTTTGAAGCATTTGCCTCTTCAACAATAGTTTGGCTGATATTTTTATAAAAAAACCAACCTCCGATAATAAATGCAATTGCGAAAATGAGTAAGGCAATTGGCGAACTTTGCTTGTTTTCCATAGTCTGTCTTTTTTAAAAATTAAACGCATCCATTAGTTTAAGCATCTCCAATTTAGTCTGAACAGAACTGGACACAAGTATAATATATGTATCGTAATCTGGAATTTCGATGATTAAAGAAATACCTTCGTCTCCTTCCATTTTACCATACATACACTTTTTCCCGCTGTGTGTAAAAACATCCAGATTTCCTCCCTGATCAGGATTGCCGTTTTTACGTGAAGTTGCAGCTACTCCCAAACTACCGTTCATTCCTTTCATAAACATGGCGCTATAGGTTCCCTCCATATTCATTACCATCATTTTATGGTAATTATTAAAGCTAAAACCATTTGCAATTTTCTGAAACTTCTCGTAAGGATACTTTACAGGAACTAAATCTATTGCTTCATCGCCATCACTGTCATCGCTAAATCCTTCGCTCATACCACCAAATATTTCCTGCTGATACTGATCCTGATCTTCGTATTTAATGTTGGTGGGAGGAGTAAATTTTGAGGCAGACACAGAACTGTTTTTGTCAAATCTGGTTGCTGTTTCGATCGCTTCAATTCCTAATATTTTTGCTTCCGATTTTAAGGTAACACCTTCGTATATCCAACATTTCGCTCCCATTAACTTTACTACTTCGCACTCATTCCCTAAAACATCTTCAGTACCAACAATCTCGCCACCAAATGCTTCCAACAGATCTTTTCCCATCTTCTTCTTTTCTGCTTCGGTCATGTTTTCAGTAATATCCTGAAAAGGAACTGTTCCTTTCTGCCCTTTATTCTCAATTAAATTAGCAGACCAAAACTGTCCTCCCTTTATAATTGAAATATCATGTGTTTTGGTTTCACTCTTAATTCCAAACATTTTAGTTACGCTTACCGATTTGGTTTCCGTAAAAGATGAATTCCCATAGTTGTCCCACCAAACAGATTTGGTGCCAGTAGTATTTCCGCTGAGTTGATACTCAACATGCCCCGATTTGATGGCATATATTTGACTCTTTTGTTGAGATGTAGCAACATGCGTCATTAGCAAACACGTTACTATAAGAATAATCTGTTTCATCAGTGAATGGATTTGAATTAAATGTTCTGGTTTATTTGTAAGCATTAAGAAAAAATGGTTGGTGAAAATTTGATTAGAAAGACTTCCTGTTCGGGACTTTTTTATTATGGTTGTTTGGTTGTAAAGTGAATTGGTTGATTGCCCAAACAGGAAATACTAACTAAATGTATCTAATCAAATAAAACTCTAGAAATGGTATAACAATCCTACCCCAGCTGACAAGTAGTTGGCGTTACCAATGGTATATTTCAAATCAGCATTAAAATACATCTTGTCAGAAATTGCAAATCGACTACCCACACCAATATTTACTCCAACATTACTGTCGGAAACAGAACCACTATCAGATCCAAACCCTTCAAGAACTTCATAACCCTCATAACCCTCATAAGTATACTTCAAGAAAGTCATATTCAAACCTCCAATGGCATAAAATGTATTCTTATCATCTGCAGAAAACACGTAATGTGCATCGAAATCTAATGTAGACCAATTCAGATTATTTTTCTTTAGATAATAAGTGAATGCAGGAGCAATTTCCCATGTATCACTTGCTAAATAAACACCTTTAGCTTCAATACCCATAGTACTGATATCTGTTGCATACTTAAGACCAGCTCCGGCCAAAATTTTTGAGTCTTGTGCTTTGGTAGTCAGGCTAAAGAATACAGAAAGCACGGTTGCGAATACTAAAATTAACTTGTTTTTCATTTTGTTTACTTTTTACTGGTTTTTAAAAAATTAATTAAGGTTTATTGAATAATAAGCTATTTCGCTTCTATTATTTTATTTAATTCATACATATAATAATGACCAAACATGCCTTCTTTGTCTTCAATTATCTTGGCATAAACTCCAGGTTTATCATTAATCATCCATAGTTTATATTTTTCTTCGGAAGTGCCGACAGACTCAATTACGGTACAATCGAAAGTGCCCGATGGCGTTGTGAGTTTTTCTTGTCCAGCTACCCGAAACGAATTCTCTTTTAATGGATAAAGGCGATTGTAATAATTGAAATCTAAAACATTGGGTGGTAATTCCGTTTCATCAGGCAAATTGTATCTGTCGTATCCGTAAAAAATAAAATCGATACTTACACTTTGCTCCTCTTTATCGGTCTTAACATCGGCGGTCAGTTTTTTAGTTTCAAAAACTTTTGTCCCCTCTACCAATGTTGAAAAATTATATTCCAATTGACTCGTATTTACTAAAGACATCAGCATTTCGAAAGGATCCTTCCAAGGCAATTTGTTCTCTTCCCCATCATACTTGTAATCTCCATTTTCATCGAAGAAATCGGCTTCGGTAAAAGTTAATCTTTCGATATTTTGAGAATTAGCCTCTGATTTAAGCAAGACTGTTTCTACTCCTGCATTTTCTAAAACAAATTCTTTATCACTCAGCTTAAAGATTTTGTTTTTACCGCCAACCTGGTCTATTCGGCCAATCAACAGCAGGCTTTGTTCTTTTGGATTAAAAATCCACATTCCTCCAGTCCTACTTTCCATTCCTGGCTCTTTCTCGATAAAACTAAAACTATCCGGAGCCTCAAAGATCAATACTCTTGTTCTTTCATCATTTGCATCATCGGCAAACTCCCACGATCCAATAAGACCAGACTCTAAATTATTCCTACCTATTTCAGACATATTTAGTCTGGATAGGAACCATTTCTGATCACCCTTTTCAAAGTTTAGCTCTTTCTGATTCAGATTCATAATTTTACAATCTCCTCCAAAATCTTTATCCATATCCGAGCTCATAACCAATTTCTCTTCTTTCTGATTATGCGACCACGATCCTACATCAATTCCCTGAGTTATAATAGATCCATCAGCTCTGTAATCGATAACAAATAATGGTTCATCAACTTTATCACCCACCACTATTTTAGTAACCAGCCAGCTTCCACTTATTTTTGAATCCTGAGCATTTGTCACTTTTATCAGCGACAGCAAAACGATAAGAATAATTGTTGCTTTTTTCATTTTTATTTGGATTTAGATGGGTTACCTAACACTTTCACAACTTCATTATAAGCATCTCTAATTTCACTCTCGCTCAAATCAGGCTTCCTTTGTTTGGCTCGTTTTCTGAAATCTTCGTAAGACATAAAATTGGTTTGCTTTTGGAGCTTTTCAAATTCCTTTTCGGCTTCTTTCAGCATTCTTTCCAGTTCGGGACTGGCTTCATCAAACTGCTTTTCAGCCTTTTTCAGTTCCTGATCCAATTGACTTTCCGGCACTGGCTTGTCTGATTTTTCGCCTTCTTTTCCAATAGCTTTATCTGCATTGATGTATGCATTAATGAATTGAAAAGCATCCTCCTTTGTCAAACCACTCTGATCATTCTTCACCTCTTCCAGTATTCCCATTTCGTTCAGCATCTGATCGAAATCGCTCTGATTGGGCGCCTTTAAGCTATCTTTCTCATCATACTTTAAGAAAAAATCAATCATGGGTTTGGTCGAATCAATCATATTTTTGTTTGCTTTCAAGTAAGTATCCATAATCACATCAGCTCCTTCCTTCTCAACTGTCTTTACCTTTTCCTGAGCAAACAAGGCAGAACTTGCAATAAAACAGAGCACTATCATTACAATTTGTTTCATATAATTTTAAGTTTGTCATATGGAACTTACCACGCTAATAATAATCATGCTCCTGTGTGTCATAATTGCTTTGGCATGGACGTTTCATACTTTTTTGTTTGATGATAAATAAAAGATGTGCCCTTATTACAATCAATAATTAATTTACAAATCAGTAATATCCTTGTGAGGAAAATTAGGAAGTTCGAAATAGCTGTTGGCTACAGAAACATCAAATTTGATACTTGTGGCTTCCTTTATGATTGTGATTCCCGCCATACTTGTTACTACTTTCAAACTTAGACCTTTGTAAATCCACTGTTTAACTCCAAGTAGATCCCAAACTTCACAGTCGTAAGCCAGAATTTTCTCATTATCCAATTGTACTCCACCCATACTTATCATGGTCTCTCTTCCTGCATCCAATGCATCCAAATTATTCTGGCGCATGTAGTCAATTAATGGATCTTCTTTTGTATAAATTACACTCGCAGCGTAATCAACCACATAAATTTTCTCATTATCAATTTTATAAGCATTGCGGGCATTCGTAGTTGTCGATTCTTCAATTCCATTGGCATTAATGATGGTAAGCGTTTCCGATTTATCCTCAAAATTCATCTCCAAAGCGCCCCATTTTTTGAAATACAGATCTTCTGTTCCTGATCCATTCACATATAGGCCGGATATTGAAGTTTCGTAGTGTACAATGCCAGTCTCCACATTGTAGCGTTTTATGTCTTTACTCTGTAAATCATCATCCTTATCGCATGAAACAAACACTGCAACCAAAAATAAGATGCCTAAGTACTTTGCTATATTCTTCATAATTCTGTTTATTATTTATGTATATCGTGCTATAAATTCTTGTTTACTAGTTAGGAATTACATAAAAACCTGTATTTTCCCTTTGTACAATTGTTGTTGTTTTAGCATCCGATCTGCCCAGCCAAAAATCTTCTTCCGATCTCATCATGTCACCGGTACTTCCTTCGTCCAAATCGCAGGTATAAGTTCCTCCAATTTCCAAATGATCCGATTTGCTGTGAACAGAACCATCATCATTATAGGTTACATACTTAACTGTCAACCTGTAATTATCACTTTCATCAACATTCAGGATTTCCATCTTACCCAAATTTCCATCCGATGATCCATAGATGATGGTAGTCCCATTTTTCAGAAGAATTCCCGATTGATTGGAAACCGGGATATTCCCATTTGGTAAGCTTTCCATTTTAGTATCAATAGCTTTACGATCCAAAGAATCAAAAATTGAATTGCCTGATGTATTGGGATTGGCAGATGCAGTATTCCCCTCTGTTTTCACGAACTCTACTCTTCGATTGTTCGCTTTTCCCTCTGGTGTGCTGTTGTTATCCAATGGCTTGCTTTCTCCATAACCGGCATAACTCAAGCGGTTCGATGAAATTCCCATTTCGATCAATTTCTCCATCACCACTTTGGCTCTTGCTTCCGATAAACTTTTGTTTGAAGCATCATCGCCATCGCTGTCGGTATGACCTTCAACACTGAAATTTAGGTCGGGCTGTTTTTGTAAGAGTTGGAATATTTCATTGATTGGCCCCATCGATTCAGGCTTTAAACTTGCCTTGTTAACATCGAAGCGGATTCCATTACAAATAATTTTACCATCTTGAAGAACGCGATCGTAATACTTTACTCCTCCTTTTGCAATGCGAACATTTTTCACATAGTATGCTTTGTCGTCGGCTAATTTAGCCCAATAAGCCTGCAGGCTGATTCCCGTTGGATTTGCTTCATAATGTGGAATATTTATCAAGCGGGTGTCATCCATATACACTTTCAACTTGCCTTTTGTATAGGCTATCGATACATGAATCCAACGAGCTTTATCATTCCAGGTATAATCCAAATCCGGGTGTTCTCCTGAAACGTCGCTATTTTCAACAGAAATATGTTTGTAGCCTATTTCAATTTCCTGAGCACTATTCTTCTGATTTTTCAGATCGTATAAGTATACCGAAAACCTATTTCCATTCGCTGGCTTGTAAAAATCAAACTCAACCGTAAAAATTTCAGGAAGATAATCTTCACTTGCATTCTTCAGATATGGAACAACCGTAGGGGTTCCATCCATAAACATCATCACATTTTCGCCATTTACACTTGCTATTTCAACCTGCCCTTTCACCAAATCCCAACGACTAGGAAATTCGCCATTCTCTTCCTTTAAGCTTGGTCCATCTTCGAAGATTACAACATCACCCGGAACAAAATCAAATTTATTCCAAACTACATTTGGCTTATGAGTAACTTGGTCTTTAACTTCTCCTTGCTCATTATTATTCTGATTTACTTCTTGATTGTTTTCTTGCGAAGTGCTAGCTTCCTTATTGGATTCTTTCTTCTTTTTCTTTTTCTTACCAAACAAGCTACCTAAACCTTCTTCTAATTTATCGAAGCCTTTATCTACACCTTGTTCTATTTTATTATTAGCACGACGTGTACCTTGTTTCTTTACTACTTTTTCCGGCTCTACAACTTGTCCGTTTACCAAACTAAAGCTAAGCGCAAACAAAAACGTTATGAATATTCCTTTTTTCATGTTTCCTATTTTTTGGTTTCGATTACATTGTAAATGTATGGCGACAATCATTTTTAAAATAGGTGTATTGTTCCATTCGTATGGTTAGATGTTCTACACTTTGATTATCTGACACTTAACTTTTTGGATTTTGACATAAAACAATTATTCTCTACTTCCATAGGGGATCTAATTAAGAGAAGAAATAAGCTTGCTGGTAGCGGAGAAACCTATTAATCAAAAGGTGTTTTAAACAATAAAAAGATAGAGTTTACAGGCATTACCGCCGATAGGAGATTTGTTTTTCGGGGCTTGATGTTCCCTTAAATCTGGATTTAGAATTGCACGAATGAAAACATCAGTATAAGAAATGTTCCAAAATCTGCTATGAATGTTCCAATAGTAGTATAACCTTCTGATAATATGCTTTATATCATCTAAATATAAAACAACTTATTCTTTAAGATTGTAGTGCTTTGTGTTTTAAATATTCGCAAAAACATCTTTTACCGATAATTTTTATTTTTTTCATTTAAAAGGAGGCTATTTTAAAATGTGAAATTTGGCTTGAAGATAGGCAAGTGGTAAAATTTAGGTAAGTACAATTCACAGTCTACTTTCTCGAGTTGCCTACTGCATAATTCCCTTACGAAAAAAAACAATCCGAGTAAGTCATTTTGCTTTCCTAGTTCAACTCTGCAAGCGAATTCCCTTACTCGTGAATATAAAAACTCTACTCGGATACTCGAACCATTAACTCGTAAGCAAAAAACAGCTACTCGCTCTACTTATTTATTACTAGGCTTACAATTTAGCTTACTCGATAAATGAAAATAAATACTCGCTAAGTAGATTGCCTCGCCATACTATAAAACTTTTCTTTAAAAGCGAAGGCTATTCCATTTTAAATCGATCATAAACTATTACGAACATTATAGGTATAATGCCTTGTGAAGAAAGAAAAATAAAATGAGGGTGTCCAAAAAGTATAGTTCCATTGTCATTCTGAGCTTGCCGAAGAATCTTTCACTCTGAAAAACAGATGTTTCGACTTCGCTCAACATGACAATCCGATACAAAATATTACTTTTTGGACACCCTCAGTATTATACTATTTAGTGTCGCACCTAGCTTATTATCGAGTTTAGATACATGTTTCGCTATGTGATTTCACATATTCAGAAGGAGTGCAGCCTTGAATCTCTTTAAAACATTTGGAAAAATACGAGGTGTCGTTAAATCCGGTGGCAAAACAGATATCACTAATAGTCACATCTGGCTGTAATAGCATTTCCGCTGCCACTTTTACCCTTTGAGTTCGAATAAAAGCGGTAGCCGACAGTCCGGTTAATGCTTTTAGTTTTCGATGAAGTTGAGTTCTACTCATAAGCGCAAGTTCGCAAAACTGATCGACACTAAAATCGGGATTCGCTAATTGATCCTCCAAAACTTGCTGTAATGTTCTGGCAAATTTTTCTTCTTCGGATGGAAACACAATATTTAAAGGACTGATAACTATTTCATTTTGATACTTTTTCTGCATCTCTTTTCTTGTGGCAATTAGTCTTTCCACCTTAACGATTAAAGCCTGAGCATTAAATGGTTTTACGATGTAATCATCTGCGCCGGATTTAAGACCATCCAATTCATTGTCATCACCAACTTTGGCAGTCAATAAAATAATGGGTATGTGATTGGTTTTTACATCTGCTTTTAAGCAGGAACAAAGTTCAACACCACCAACTTTTGGCATCATTACATCCGAAATAATCAAATCAGGAATATATTCGATTGCCATCTTAACACCAATTTCCCCGTCATCAGCTTCTAAAATTTTGTATTTATGAATAAAGTACGTTTTGATGTATTTCCGCATATCTAAATTATCCTCAACAAGCAACAATACGGGCAAATCTTCAATTTTCACCTCGTTTTCTTCTTCCGGGTTCAAATCTGAATTTACTTCATAAAACTGCTCCTCTTTTTTTGCCAGAGGCAAAAGTGATATTTCGTTTGCCTTAAAATGATCTTTAGATGTTGGCAACAACAATTCAAATTGAATGATTTGATTATTGGAACAACTAACCTTTATGGGGGCGCGGTAAAGAGTACACAGTTCCTTCACTAAAGAAAGTCCAATTCCCGTTCCCTGCGTTTCATTTTCACCGGCACGGTAAAAACGATCAAAGATATGCGGCAATTGCTCTTTGGTTAATGTGCAGCCTGAATTACTTACGGTGATTTTAATATGATCATTAAACGCAGCAAGCTTCAGTTCCACATTGCCATTTCCAGGAACAAACTTAAATGCATTGGATAATAAATTGGTAATTATTATTTCGACAATATTCGTATCGAACCAAACATCTCCTGATTCATTTATTTCCAATTGATAATTTATCTTTTTCTCAGATGCCTGATAAGTAAACGAATTTGAAATTCCTTTTAGTAATGTTGACAAATTGCCTTCCTGCGCAGCAATAGCAAAATGACCTGCATCAATTTTAGAAAGGTTTAACAGTTGATCGACCAATGCAAGTAATCTATTGGTGTTACGCAGAATCAGTTTCATCTCTTCCTGCTCCTCATTACAATGAGGCCTTGCCAAGTGCTTTTCTACCGGACCTGTAATTAAGGTTAAAGGTGTTCTAAATTCATGGGAGATACTACTAAAGAATTTTGATTTCATCTGGTTAACAATCTGTAACTCTCTTGAAACCTTTTGTTTGTTCTTGTATAAATAATAAAAAAATGCAGCCAATCCTCCAAAGAGCAACAGCAGAACTCCAAACTGATTTCTCTGCATTTTTTTTGATTCTCCAATCAATTGATTTCTGGTATTCAACAGCTCAATCTGGTGTGTTTTATTTTCCGATTGATATTTAAACTCCAAATCGTTCATTACCCGAACAGATTCGCTGTTGTATAACGAATCGGTATAATTTTTATGCAATAACAGAGCATCACTTGCCTCCCTATATCTTCCTGTTGCATAATAGATTTCATACAAAATCTTATTCGCAAACATGAGATTATCAACAGAATGAATTTCTTTTGAAATTAATCTTCCTTCCAACAAATTCTTTTCAGCTTCCTTGTATCGTTTTAACTTCGAACAAACATTACCATGTTGAATTAGTATCGTACTTAAGTAACGCTTATCATTTCTTGTTCGTTGCAAAGCGAGTGCCTGCTCAAAATACACATAAGCTTTCTCATATTCATTTTGAAACATTTTCACTTGCCCCAAAAGCTGATAACAAATTCCCTCACCAATAGGATTCCCACGTAATTTTGACAGCTCCAGCGATTTATTAATATAGTAATTGGCCGAATCAGCTTCCTGCAAATCAAGATAGGCTTCGCCAACATTCCCATAACTAATCTCTAAATGATATTTATTGTCGCTGCTTACTCCATATTTTAAAGATTCCCGAAAATAGGATAAGGCCTTTTCATATTCTTTTTGCACCAAATAGATATTTCCAATTCCATTTTCGGCAATTGCCTTCCCATATAAATTGTTAGTAAATTTTGTTGTGCTGATTGACGAAACAAAATAATTAAGAGCCTCTTCGTTACGATCGGTTTTTCGACAGACAACCCCCAACTCATTATAGATTCTGCCTAATTTATAGTAATCTTTTATTTTATGAGCAAAGGGCAGTGACTTTTGATAGTAATATTTAGCAGAATCGTAACCGTGTGTATATCGATGGTTTACTCCTATCCGATAATAAATTTCTGCCAGGCCTGTAGTATCCTCATCAGTTTTAATTTTATTCAACAGCAGATGCAAATAAGACGGATATTCATCTTTTAAAATTTTCCGGTTATCAGATACAAGGCCAATTACACTATCAGAATTTTTCATGTTTCCTTCAACCATAACCAGCCCATTTATGGTTGCTTTCAAGCTGTCTAAATCATGAAACCGGGCTTTCTTATAATCATCCTTAGCATAAGCTTCAGTAATTAATATCGTGAAAAGAAAGAAAAGAAAAATTTGTTTTATCATATTATCAATTATAAATCCTCATGAAAAAAAAACGACAAAAAATATCCGTTAAATATAACACCAATCCTAAAAAGCAACCAAACTCCGTAAAAAATTGCCCTAAACATTCTGAATGAGTGAATTTAAGCCAAAAATAATGCACATGCAAATATATCACAGAACTTAACAAAACAATAATCTTAACGTGAATTTTAAACCTAAAATATTCCAAATTCATCAAACATTAATCCCAATTAAATATTTACCCCACTACTTTTAATAAAATTGACTGAAACCTTACACTGCAACTTATTTTATAAGTTCAGATTTTACCGGTTACCCGAACTTACTCTCCGATCAAAATCTCCCTGATTTGGAATATTTATTAGTATCTTTACCATCCTTTACATACACATTTACCCGCCTTAGGATTTAGCAAGGCAAAAGGATTTTTACAATGGATTTTGAAAGCATAAAAAGGAAACTGAAACAATACAAAGCCGAAGGAAAGACGATGTTTACCACATCTTCTTTTCAATCGCACAGTCTTGTTTTACTTCATATCATCAGCCGAATAGACAATACAATACCTGTTTATTTTATCAATACCGGATTTTTATTCCCTGAAACCATTCAGTTTAAAGATCAAATCGCCGAAGAATTTGGATTGAAAATTATCGATGCAAAATCTTCAATACCAAAAGCACAACAAAAAGATGCAAAAGGAAATTTTCTTTTCACCTCTGATCCTGATTACTGTTGTTTCCTAAATAAAGTGCAACCTCTGGATGGTGTTTTGGCTGATCACGATGTTTGGATCAATGGTGTTCGGGCAGATCAGTCGGCTGTTCGAAAAGCGATGAACATAGAACAGGATGCTCCTCATGGTGTCATCCGGTTTCATCCGATGTTAGACTGGAGCAAGCAGGAAATTTACAAGTACATTAAAGAGCACAATCTTCCCCGTCATCCGCTCGAAGCAAAAGGTTACGACAGCATTGGCTGTGAACCCTGCACACGAAAAATGACTTTGGGAGATGATCGGTCGGCACGATGGTTTGGAATGAAAAAAACCGAATGCGGTTTAAATACCGATTTGGTGATTAAAAAAGACAAATAATAATTGAAGCTAATAATCCGAAATTAAAACACAGATACAATGAGAGTATTAATTACAGGTGGTGCCGGTTACATTGGCACCGAATTATGCATAAAATTGAATCAGAATCCTGATGTAAAAGAAATTATTGTATTGGATAATCTGCATCAGGCCAACTTCAATCTGTTTTTACACTCCCAAATAAAACCTGGTAAACTAACTTTTGTTAGAGGTGAACTTTTGGATTCAAGAACTCTCGATAAAATTATTAAGGATGTAGATGTTGTTTATCATCTTGCTGCTGAAAATTCGGACAACGATAAGCTTCATCATCTTCATGAACAGGTTAATAACTGGGGAACCGCTGAGTTGGTTTATGCCATAGAAGAAAGCAACGTAAAACAGTTGGTATACGTTAGTTCAACAGCTGTTTACGGTTATTCTGATAATGAATTTGATATTTACTCAATTCCTGAACCAACTACTTCGTTAGGAAGTTCTACTTTAAGAGGCGAACAGCATGTTGAGCGAATCATGTCGAAAATAAACACTCAGATTATTCGTTTGGGAAATGTTTTTGGTTACGGCGTAAGCATGAATATGAAAGGGATTCTAAACAGCTTACTTTTCGATTCTCACTTTGTTGGTCGTATTTCTATCCACGGAAGCGGGAACCAAAAACGTCCGTTTATTTCTTTGGAAAAAACCAGTAGTATTTTAGCCAACCTTTTGGGTGGAAAATTAGATTCAGGAGTTTACAATTTGGTGGAATACAACAAATCAATTATGGATTTAGTGGAAGTGATGCAAGTGCAAAATCCAGACATGGAAATGATTTTCACCAACCAGCATCTTGAACTGCCACAACAATTGGTTACTGTTGATGAGCGAATTATGAAATTGTACGAAGGAGAAAAATTAGGATTTGAAGAAGAACTAAAAATACTAAAAGAGCATTTTGAGGCTTCAAGCCTTTAAAAGCTATTGATATACTTTTGTTGTCAGATACAAAAAAGCTTGATTCGAGAATGAATCAAGCTTTTTTTGTTTTATGGATAACCTGCATCCCAACTAAATTTTTTCCGTCAGTTTCTTTACAAACCGGTATTTGTTAAAAAACTCTTTTGCAATAACACGCATAATTGTGTAAGATGGTATTGCCAGCATCATTCCTAAAATACCTGCCATACTTCCTGCCATGATAATCACAATAAATATCTCGAGAGGATGAGCATTTACACTATTGGAATAAATTAAGGGCTGAAACAAAATATTATCGATCACCTGAACCGTTGCAAATACAATCGCCATATATCCTAACAAAGGAACAATTCCTGTATAAAAATCAACATCTAAATTGGTCGCAATTCCGATAATCATACCAAAACAGGCTCCGATGATTGGCCCAATGTAAGGAATCACATTCATGATACCTGCAAACAAGCCGATTACAACTGCGGTACTAAAAGGCAAACCAACAATGGTAAGACCAATGGTTACCATAAAGCCAACGAGTATCACCTCAAAAAACAATCCTACAAAATAGCGCATTAACAATTTTTTGATCGAATCCAATACATGGCGAACGCCTTCTTCGTTGCGGGCCGGAACCAAAACCACAACTCCCTCGGTAAACAAACTGCTGTCCTTCAAAAAGAAAAAAGTAATGAAAGAGATCGAAAACAAAGCAATAAATGCATTTCCCAAAGTACCAACCAGCGAACTAAAAATATCTGAAACATCAGATATTTTCACAAATGATGAAATATTTTTAACCAGAACTGCTTTCAGGTCAAAAGCCTCGCCATTAGCAGAATACTTTACCACAAATGCTTCTATTCTTTGCATTGGTTCTTCAAGACTTTGAACTGCCGCATTCACATCTATATTTGATAGATCCTGGGCCTGCGATGCAATCATTGGAATGAAGGTGCGGAAGAACATGATCATGACCATCCACAAAAGAATGAGTGTTATCCCCGCCGATAAAACCGAAGGGAATTGCCATTTCTTAATTTTTAAACCATTTAAAAAGTCGACAACCGGACGTCCGATGAAAGAAAGAACAACCGAAATTAAAACGTAAGTTACTATGTTACTGAAATACCAAAACAATAGCCCTAACAAGATTAAACCAAGAGCTACAATAAAATATTTTCCTTTTTCATTCATAGGTAGACAATGTGTTTTGAAATTAAATTGGTATATCAGTTTAAAAGTAAGAAATTTTATGGTTTCAAGGAACCGAAACAAAAAAAGGCTTTCTTTCGAAAGCCTTTTTCTAAATCTACTCCAAATTATAATTTTATGGGATTATCTACCTTTTGCTTCATCAAGGCAATATCCAAAACTTCCATAATCTCATCAACAAAGTGGAATTTAAGACCTTTTAAATAAATCTCTTTAATTTCCTCAATGTCTTTTTTATTCTGGTTACAAAGAATAATTTCCTTAATTCCGGCTCTCTTAGCTGCCAAAATTTTCTCCTTAATTCCTCCTACAGGCAATACTTTTCCGCGAAGTGTTATTTCACCTGTCATAGCCAGATGTTTTTTCACTTTACGCTGTGTGAAAATTGAAGCCATTGCAGTTACCATAGTCACACCAGCCGAAGGTCCGTCTTTTGGAATCGCCCCTTCGGGTACGTGAACATGAAGGTTCCACTCATCAAAAGTTTCCTTTTTAATTCCCAATGCACCACAGTGCGCTCTCAAATATTCTTGTGCCAGTAGTGCCGATTCTTTCATTACATCGCCCAAGTTCCCGGTAAGGGTTAATTTCCCTTTTCCAGCCGACAGACTCGATTCGATGAACAAGATTTCTCCGCCAACCGAAGTCCAGGCCAAACCTGTAACTACACCGGCATATTCATTCCCTTGATATTTATCGCGGTTAAAGATTGGTGCACCTAAAAATTCTTTCAGATCTTCAATCTTTATGTTAATATCATATTCTTCGTCCATTGCCACCTTACGGGCAATACGCCTCATTAACTTGGCAATTCGTTGATCCAATGCTCTTACACCCGACTCACGGGTATATTTATCGATGATTTCGGCAATTACCTCCTTCGAGATTTTAATATTATCAGCAGTAATCCCATGATTCTCCATTTGCTTTGGAATCAAATGAGTCTTGGCAATCTGTACTTTTTCTTCCTGAATGTAACCACTTACATCAATCATTTCCATACGATCGCGAAGAGGAGCTGAAATCGCCCCAATATTATTGGCCGTTGCTACAAACATCACATTCGACAAATCGTAGTCTACATCCAAAAAGTTATCATGAAATGCACTATTCTGCTCAGGATCAAGAACCTCCAACAAAGCCGAAGATGGATCTCCTCTAAAATCATTACTTACTTTATCAATCTCATCCAAAATAAAAACAGGATTGGATGAACCGGCTTTTTTCATTCCCTGAATAATTCTTCCCGGCATTGCACCAATATATGTCTTTCTGTGACCACGAATTTCTGACTCATCATGCAATCCGCCTAGAGACATTCTGGCATACTTTCGATCCAAGGCTCTCGCAATTGATTTTCCTAAAGATGTTTTACCTACGCCCGGAGGTCCGTACAAACATAAAATCGGTGATTTTAAATCCCCTTTTAGTTTTAATACAGCCAAATGCTCAATAATTCTGTCTTTTACTTTTTCCAAACCAAAGTGATCCTGATCTAGAATTCTTTGAGCTCTTTTCAGGTTAAAATTATCCTTGGTGCATTCGCTCCATGGTAAATCAAGCAACTCCTCAAGGTAATTTAATTGCACCGAATATTCTGCAGAAGCAGGATTCAGACGCTGAAGTTTATTCAATTCTTTTTCAAAAACAGCAGCAACTTCGTCGGTCCATTTTTTTGTTTGTGCCCTTTCTTCCAACTCTTCTACATCCTGATCGTTTGGCCCTCCGCCCAATTCATCCTGAATGGTTTTCATTTGCTGGTGCAGCAAGTATTCTCTTTGCTGCTGATCCATATCGGTTTTCACCTTGGTCTGAATATCATCTTTCAGCTCCAAAACCTGCACTTCACGAACCAATAACTCCAAAAGTTTCATTGCTCTGCCGGCAATCTCCTCAATCTCAAGCAACTTCTGTTTCTGGTTGTGCTTAATCTCAGAATTACTTGAAATAAAGTTGATTAAAAAAGAAGATCCTTCGATATTCTTGATTGCAAAACTAGCCTCATTAGGAATGTGCGGCGACAATTTGATCACCTTAACGGCCATATCCTTAACAGAAGATATAAGAGCTTTAAACTCATTATCTTCCTCAACAGGACGAATATCTTTCAGCGTTTTAATCTTAGCAATGTGGTAAGGCTCCTCTGAAATTATTTCCTGCAACTCAAATCTCTTTTTACCTTGTAAAATAACTGTGGTAGAACCATCAGGCATTTCCAAAATTTTGATAATTTGAGCTACCGTTCCAATTTTATAAATATCATCGAAATGCGGATCTTCAACACTCAAATCTATTTGAGTGGCTGCTCCCAACATCCCCTTCTTGCTGTATACTTCACGAACTAATTTCAAGGATTTCTCTCTTCCTACCGAAATAGGAATTACTACGCCAGGAAATAAAACCGTGTTACGAAGAGGCAAAATTGGCAAACTGTCAGGAACAACTAGTTCGTCCAGCGCATTTTCATCCTCATCGGTTATAATTGGAATAAAATCTGAATCTTCGTCCATCATATTCGTCAATGCGATATCACTTATATTGATTTCAATCTTTCTGCTCATTATTTCGCTTGTCATGTTCTCATTACTCACTATAAAGAAAACAAACTTATGTCCTGTAAAAAATGACAAAATGTCTGTTTCCACCAAAATTAATTGGTCACTGTTTACTTGGCAATAGCTATGCCAAAATAAAAAATGAGTTCTATCAGTTAACAGAAAGAACTCATATTAATATAATAAGGATTTGTGCTAAAATGATTTCCGATACTCTTTGGTCATTTCAAATACGTTTGTTAATATATTTTTCTCCACCTCATTAAATTCCAAACCTCTGCGCTGCATTACCAAATCAGCAACTTCGAAAGTTGCTTTTAAGCGATATTCCTTAAAACCATGATTGCCGCCCATTGCAAAAGAAGGAATAAAATTGCGGGGGAATCCGGCTCCAAACACATTGGCACTTACACCAATAACAGTGCCGGTATTCAACATGGTATTAATTCCGCATTTAGAGTGATCGCCCATAATAGTACCACAAAACTGCAAGCCTGTTTTTTCAAAACTTTCACTTGAGTAGTTCCACAACTTCACTTCCGAATAATTGTTTTTCAAATTTGAATTATTCGTATCAGCACCAATATTACACCATTCGCCCAATACTGCATTTCCTAAAAAACCATCATGTGCTTTGCTCGAATAACCAAACAACACCACATTATTTAATTCTCCGCCACATTTGCAGTAGGGACCTAATGTAGTTGCACCATACACTTTGGCACCCATTTTTAATTCTGCATGTTCGCACATGGCCAAAGGACCACGCACCAAACATCCTTCCATAATAACTGCATCTTTTCCAATGTAAATTGGGCCGTCAACAGCATTAAGACATGCAAATTCTACTTTTGCTCCTACTTCAAGAAATATATTCTCCTTTCCAAGAACATTTACCGTATCACTTATCGTCTGCGATTGTCTTCCTTTGGTCAGCAATTCAAAATCGGCACGAAGAGCCTTGTCATTACTTCCAAATATATCGTAAGGCATTGCGATTCGATCAACAGCCTGTTTATACACAACTTTAACTTTTGCTTCAATTCCTTCCTTGTTCACTAACTCAAGGTCAGCAGCCAAAAAATTAGCAGCCAGAATAACTCCATCCTTTGCAAGATACTCTCCCACTTTTAAATTCCAAATTGCATCTTTCAACCTCTCATCCGGAAGTACCGAACCATTAATCAATACATTTTGTTCCTGAACAAAGATTGGATATTTTACAGATAAATAATCCTGCGTAAAATGACTTAAGCTGGCTGTAAGATATTTCTCCCATTTTTCACGAATGCTTAAAATGCCAACCCGAATCTCGGATACCGGACGGGTAAATGTGAGTGGACGCAGATCATTCCAAGTCCCATCATCAAAAAGAATATAATTCATTGTAGTAGTAATTTAAATCCGAAGGATTTTTATGTATGATCAAAAATAAAAAAAAGCCTCGAATAATCGAGGCTTTTTCTTAATATGGTAGATTTTTTAATCTTACTTCTTGTTACCGTCCATGTGTTTCTTGTAACGATTCATGAACTTATCAACACGACCAGCAGTATCTACTAATGTCATCTTACCTGTGTAGAAAGGGTGAGATGTATTAGAGATCTCAAGCTTAATAACTGGGTACTCAATGCCTTCGAACTCAATAGTTTCTTTAGTTCTAGCAGTCGACTTAGCAATAAAAACAGTTTCGTTTGACATGTCTTTAAAAGCTACAAGACGGTAATTTTCCGGATGTATTCCTTGTTTCATTTTAATATCCTTTAGTTTCTTATAATCTACTTCCAATAGGCTGCAAAGGTAAATATTGTAATCTGTTTTGCAAAAGAATAAATAAATTATTCTCCTCTTTCCACTACTTTTTTCTCTTTTGCCTTACTTCCCCTGTTTTCCAGAGGGATAATAGGTGTCCGTTTAAAAGGTTTATTAGGGTCAAAAAGCAAACGATAGGTATAATGCGTTTTCATTTTCACACCACCAACCGACTCATAAATAGAAATCATTTTCGGATTAAAGTCTCCCACCCACGAAAGTTCCACTTCTTTATAATGCGGTTTTCTCTTCATCACTTTATCCATGTGCCAGAAGATTGCCGACTCCACCCCAAATCTTTGATATTTAGGAACAACACCCATTATTGAGATTCGAGCGCGGGTAATTGCTTTCTTTTTTAAATTATATAAAAATTTCAGTTTACTCCAGAAATTAAATTTACCATCCATCTTTATCAAGATCTGATTGATATCCGGCATCATCACAAAAAATGCAATTGGATTTCCTTCATGATAAGCAAACCAAATGAATTCTTCCTCGACTACTCCTTTTCCATCAAGAGCCATTTTACGGATATCCTCAGGATCTATCGGCGAGAAATTATCATGAAATTTCCATGCTTCATTATAAATTGCAATTAAATCCTGAATGTATTTTTCCGATTTTGCATATGAAAAATGCTCAAAAGTAAATCCCGGCTTTTTAGCAACCCACTCTGCAATTTTCCAAAATCGTTCAGGGAAAGGCTTTTTTAAATCAAGATGATAGCTATACTGCTCGAAGAACACCTTAAAGCCATACTCCTCGAAAAATACCTTGTAATATTTTTGATGATATGGCATTCCGTATCCCTGAGGCATAAAACCATCAACCAAAAGTCCCCAATGATTATCATTTTCGCCAAAATTCACCGGACCATCCATGGCTTCCATACCACGCACAGTTAACCACTCTTTTGCTGTATCAAACAAAAGAAAAGCTGCCTTCTTGTCATTTACACATTCAAAAAAACCACATCCGCCTGTCGGCTGATCAAAAGAAAAAGCTTTATTGGTGTTAATAAACGCAGCTATGCGGCCAATTACTTTTCCTTCATCGTTTTGCAATATCCATCGACCTGCCTCACCATGCTTAAAGAATGAATTTTCCTTCGGATCAAATATTCCTTCAATCTCAGCATCCAACGGACACGCATAATTGGAATCATCCTTATAAATGGTTCTGGCAATATCTAAAAAATCTTTTTGATGCGTCTGATCTAAAACTTCAACTATCCTCACTCGATTCGTTTTAATTTAAGTTTTGTAATTTGGGGTTTCAATGTAAATTTTATCGTCTTGCCAATTTCGAGAGCAATCTCAACAATTCAACATACAACCAAACCAATGTTACCATCAGCCCAAATGCACCATACCACTCCATATATTTTGGAGCTCCGGATTGGGCACCTTTTTCAATAAAATCGAAATCTAAAACCAGATTAAGTGCAGCTATAACAACAATAAACAGGCTGATCCCAATACTTAGTAAATCAGAACCATTTGCGATATTTAAGCCAATGCCAAACATGCTCAAAATCCAGTTCAACATGTAAAATATAAAGATACCACCTGTAGCAGCAATAACTCCAGACTTAAATTTTTCTGTTGCTTTAATTAATCCTGATTTATAGGCAAAAAGCATTGCAAACAAAGTGGCAAATGTTAAGCCAACCGCCTGCACTACAATACCAGGATAGGCCGAATTCATCATTGCTGATAAACCTCCCAACATTAAACCTTCGGCTAAAGCATAAAAAGGAGCTGTGTAAGGAGACCAAGCCGGCTTAAAAGCAGTAGCAACAGCAAGAATTAAGCCTGCAATAGCTCCACCTATTAACCACGGCATTACCACCGATGAATCCATAGAATCATTGTATAATCCCCATGTATAACTTGCTGCAGCTACAAGGAAAAACAGTAACAAACCAACTTTATTTACGGTTCCGTTTACCGTCATTGCTTCACTGTACGATCCACTTCTTGAAGCGTAAAAAATCTTTTCGCTTAGAACAGGATTTGAACTTTTTGTATATCCCATATGTGTTAACTATTAATCTTTAAAATCTATTCTTAAATGTTGCAAAAATTTGTCTCAAATTTACTTTGTTTAATTTTCTTTTCCTAGATGTGAATGCCATATCACATCATAAAATATCTTAAAAAACACTTACAAATTAAGTTCATATTGAAGATCAGCCCAAATCTCTTTCCAATCCTCATCCTCTCTCTTTAATTCGCAAACCAAAGCAACAAGCTTATTTACAACAACATCTCCTCTTCGGGCAATTTTTCCCAAGGCTCTTTTTACCTGATTCAAAAAGTAAGCATCCTCGAATTTCTTTGGAAGCATTTCTATAAAATCGATGAACAGCCTGTCACTCTCCTCATTTTTATCCATTGCCAGGCGTCCAACAACCATTACTGCACACACCTGTTTTGAGGCATCCTCACTTTTCACCCACTCTTTAACAAGCTCTTTTATATTAGGCAGATACTGAAAAAGATTCATACTTGCCTGCTCCAATAATTCATTTGAATCCATCTCGGCGAACCAACGCTCTAACTGATCTCCTGTCACTTTTTCCGGTTCTTCGAGAAGAGTTGCCACAATTTTCGATTCGCGAAAACCTTTTGTCCACAATTTATGCGCTAAAAGATGATCCTTCTGATAATCTTTCCCAATTTCCCGCAAATTTACAATTGTTGCTCCCAATGATTTTGGGTATTTCAATCCAAATTTTTTCATTTCATGATGTGTCTCACCATTACGAAGAATTTGAATTTTCTTGAAAATTTCCTGAAACAATTCTTCTGTTTCTTTTCTATCGATAAAAAAATCCATTTTACTAAAATTAGTTAACTGCCTGCAAAGGTAGAGTTTATAATCCTTTCAGAATATATTTTTATATTTTTTTCATTAAACACTTGGATAATAATTAAAGATTTCTCTATATTTGCACCGCATTAGAGCAAAAATGGTGATTGTAGCTCAGTTGGTTAGAGCGCTGGATTGTGGTTCCAGAGGTCGCCGGTTCGAGACCGGTCTTTCACCCAAAGTAAAACGCAAATAACAGTATTCCTGTTGTTTGCGTTTTTTATTTTTTGCCCGTTACAGATCTCGTACCAAAAAATGGGACAAGAGGAAAAGTTGAGGGATTTAATTTTAAGTATTTTTTATCGTCAAAAAAAACTCAACATATCTATACTAAAATCTATCTAGAACAACACAAAAGGTAATTGTTTTGAAATCAGGTAATTATAGTCACTTCTGTTAAAAACTCATCCTACAACTCCAGAAACGAAACCTGTAATTGTTAAAATAATATTTCATCGGAATTCTCTCGCTACACTTCTACATTGTCTTTTGTTATTGGCAAGAAATTGAAGAATTCAATGATAAAGTCCAAGAATAAGATAACCAAACCCAATATACAGCCAACAATAATATCACAAAAAATAATACAACCAAGAGTCTGTCAATCATTTTGGCTCTTGTACTAAAAACATCATAATTATTCATCTTAATCATACTTACATTACAAAAACACGAAAAAAAGCAAAAGTGCGATTTTTAATTTCTCAGTCATGTTCTACATTAAACAACTCTTTTTTATTTATTGGCCTGGGTGGAGTATTATATAAATCTTCAGGATTACATTCAAAAAAATCAGCAAGCCTTATAATTACTTCAGAAGGAAAATCTTTTGATGAACCCTCCGGCGCATTAAGAATTCTGCTAACATGCTCTCTTGTTCTACCCATCATTAGTGCAATTGCTTTTCTGAGCGCAGCTCCTTCCTTGGCTTTTAAATTCCCCAATCGATCATTGATGTTAAATTTTTTTTGCATTGAATACCGCTATTTTAAAACTATTGCTTAATTTGTGCGCTAGAGATCACATAACTCTTATTCTATTTCATAATAAAGATTATAAATTTCACAAAGCTGTCCAAATTAAATAGACACTTTTTGATTAAATAATTCACACCTCATGTCAAAAGGCGATATTATAAAAACATTAATTACGGAATCGGGGTTGCCAATTACTGAAATTGCAAGAAGAATTAATGTTGACAGGCGAACAATATATGCCTATATGAAGAAAGACAATTGGAAACCTGAGACCTTAAAACAGATTTCAATTGCCTGTAATAAAGATGCCAACTATTTGCTAAAAAAAATATTGGACAGCAACACTAAGCAAGGAGAAGACAAACAGATAAAAATAGAAGAACCAGATGTAATTTATCACAATACAAAAAAAATAAACGATCTTTTAAACGAAAATGCAGTCCTCCTGCACAAATTGGTAGAATTACAGGAGAAACACATTTTACTGCACGAGGAGTATTTACAATTAAAAAAAAACAATTCCGCCAAGTAATAATTCGCACAGACCATTTCCTCTAAATTCAATTCTAAAACAGATATTTTAGAAACTCAACACATTGAAAACATTAGTCTGAAAGAGATTATTAATTACATCGAGGCAACCAACAACAACTCCACCTACGCTTAGGACTTAAAAATTTTAACTGACTCAAACCTGACAGACATATTTTTTAGACATAAGAATATTGGAGCTATTGCAAACACCAATTATGAATCTCGTAAACAATTATAATTTTATTGCAGAATCTCTTACCAACAACAAACCTGCAGAAACGGCTTAAAGCTAATTTTTTAGTTTTTATTCGAAAAATAAAAATCACGTAAATTCCATCAATGAAAATTTCAACCCATATTAATTTGGGGAATTATCTTCACACGGTATATAATCCAAAATATCAGCTGGTTTGCAATGGAGTTCCCGACAAATAGCTTCCAATGTAGAAAAACGAATGGCTTTCGCTTTACCACTCTTCAGAATAGATAAATTGGCTACCGTTATCCCAATTCGATCTGCAAGCTCTTTCGAACTCATCTTTCGCTTGGCCAGCATCACATCTAAATTTGTTATTATAGGCATAATTGAAATTCCTTAGATGACTAAATCACTTTCTTCTTTCATTTCAATTCCTGCTTTATACACTTGAGCAATTGCAAGAACTATCAAAGCTGGAAAAATCCCAAACAATACACTAAAATCAGGATTAACATGTATTGCTATATCCATAACATGCAGGTCTTTCAAAAAAAGATATGAATAAATAGTGGATTCAATAAACATATAAATACAAAAAATAATTAAAACTAGCCCAACCCTCTTAATTCGAGTGTAATTTTTACGAACAAAGAACAGATTACTCTTTGAAGCCAATGATATTGATTCAAACACCTCCTTTAATTGCCTTGTTAAGAACACCGCAACACCAAACAACATAAACTGATCTAACCAACTTAGAATCCAATAACTTAGATTATCTATTTCAAGAACACGTGGCAAAATATAAAACTCACCCACACCATTAAACTTACTACCATCAAGCATTGTAAAACTAGTCGGAAGTTCTACAAAACTTGAAATAACCTTAAATCTCATTTCTACCGCTCCATCCCAATCAAAAATTAAATCCATAAAAAATGACAACACAGCACCAACCAAGCCTAAAAGACTGATTATGTAGAATAAATAAAAAGATGATGCTAAATGCTTTAAAACTCTTCGGTTACTTTTCATAGCAATAATATATTAAATAATGAACATACGAATTTAAGAAATATATTTCTGTTTTACAACTATTTATTATCGTTTATCAGTAATTTGTCATTAAAATACAAGCACAATGCTTTTTAATTTAACATGCCACTACATTAAATGCGCAACCAAAAGCCAAAGAGTAAATTACCTTACCACAACCTAAGCTATTCGCATCCGCTTCGGCTTACATCTCATTAGAATTACTAAAACCAATAATCTCATCCATGTAATTCCGATTTTTACGGCTATTTTTGTACTCATTAAAATTCTCAATTTCCAAAGAAGAGTTGAGATATCTATTATTAGCGGATTATTTCTCTCGCAAACGAAACTGAAACTTCAAAAAATAGAATTAGATAATGGGCAAAATAAAGATCGATTTGGAGTTGTTGAAGCAGAATGCAAAAAATACCGAAACTGCTACCAAAGAATTATTCACCAGACTTAAAAAAAAGAAACCCAAACAATTGGATTCTATTGTTCACACACTTCATGATGAAGTATTCGAAGATCTGGATTGCCTGGAATGTGCCAATTGCTGCAAGAGCATTAGTCCGATTGTTATCGATAAGGACATTGAACGCCTGGCAAAACAGTTTAGAATGAAACCTTCCGAGTTCATCAATCAATATTTATATATGGACAATGAAAACGATTATGTGTTTAAGGAAACCCCTTGTCCGTTTTTGATGCCAGACAATTACTGCATGGTTTATGAAAATCGTCCCCGTGCCTGCCGCGAATATCCGCATACCGATCGCAAACGCTTTTATCAAATACTCGATCTTACATTAAAAAATACACATTACTGTCCTGCAGTTTACGAAGTAGTCGATCGCCTTAAAAAGAAAAAAGAACAACTGTAAGCAAGAATCTTTTCATTCGGATTTCTATCTTTAGGATGCCTAAGCCATCAATTCTATGAATAAAACAGCAATTCTAATCGTCATTTCTCTTCTTGCAAGTCTTACGCTGAAAGGCCAAAGTGGTGGAGAAAACATATACGAATTCCTGAATTTAGGAAGTTCAGCCAGAGTTGCTGCCATGGGAGGAGATCAAATTGCATTAAGCGATGTTGATGCAGATTACTCTTTTTACAATCCTGCAGCCCTCCATCCCGATTTGGATCAAAAAGTGGCATTGAATTACGTAAATTACCTAACTGATATCAATTACGGATACGCTTCCTACACCAAAGATTACGCTAAAATCGGCACCTTTTCATTGGCAATGCATTACGTAAATTATGGAAAATTTACCGAAGCAAACGAATTTGGAGAAATAACCGGCAATTTTAAAGCTTCCGATTACGCGCTGATTATTAGTTATGGCAGGCAATTGAATAAGAATATTCGTGTGGGAGCTTCAATTAAACCAGTTTATTCGGCCTTGGAAAAATACAGCTCTTTTGGTTTGGCTGCCGATTTGGCCTTGATCTACGACAGTTCCGATGAACTATTCAGAGCCTCGATTGTGGCACGAAATTTTGGTTATCAGATAAAAGCTTACTACGGATCGCATCGGGAAGATCTTCCGAATGAAGTATTAATTGGAATGAGCACTAAACTGCAGCATGCTCCTTTCCGTTTTGCAATCAACTACCGCCATCTTGAAGAATTTGATCTGACTTACGAATCCGAATTAAATAGCACTGACGATTCTTTTTCAAAATCAGGCAAAGACAGTTTCTCCGACAAAGCTCTGAAACACTTTATTTTAGGTACAGAGTTTTTGCCATCGAAGAACTTTAGTATTCGGCTGGGGTACAACTTTCAGCGAAGAATGGAACTTAAAGTTGATGAAAAAACTTCGACTGTTGGATTCACCTGGGGATTTGGAGTTAAAGTATCGCGTTTCCAGGTTAGTTTTGCCTCGGCAAAGTATCATTTGGCAGGTGCAAGCAATCATTTTTCAATCAGCACCCGATTAAGCGACTTTAATTTCTAAAAAAAATAATTCAAATTGCGCATTTCAATCGTTTACAGGAGACTATAATCTTTTACACCCCCTATTTTTAGTTCCAAATCTCATATTTTGATCGATTTTCTTTATACTTTTGTACCCAATTGCACAAAAAAATCGAGCAATAAATAGAATGGATATACCTGAAAAGAAACTAATTATAGCAATCGACGGACATTCGTCGTGCGGAAAAAGTACTGTTGCCAAGGATTTGGCAAAAAAAATTAAATACACTTATATTGATAGTGGCGCAATGTACAGAGTGGTTACTCTGTTTGCCATGAGAAACAACTTAATTTCCGGCGACAAAGTAGATGAAAATAAGCTGGCTCATTTAATCGATCAGGTAAACATCTCTTTTCAGTACAATACTGAAAAACAGCGTCACGAGACTTATTTAAATGCTGAGTTGGTTGAAGATGAGATTCGCCAAATGGCTGTTTCGAACAACGTAAGTCTGATTGCGAAAATCAAATTTGTGCGTGAGAAAATGGTGGCTTTTCAGCGTGAATTAAGCAAGGAAGGTGGAGTTATAATGGACGGCAGGGATATTGGAACTGTGGTTTTCCCAAATGCCGATTTAAAAATATTTATGACTGCCGATGTGGAAATAAGAGCCATTCGCCGTTATAAAGAACTAAAAGATAAAGGAGAAAACATTTCATTGGACGAAATCAGAGAAAACGTTTCAAAAAGAGATTTTATCGATGAAAACCGCGATGAAAGTCCGCTCCGAAAAGCTGAGGATGCAATTGTACTTAACAACAGCCATTTGACTCCGGACGAACAATTGGATTGGATTGTTGATCGCATGAATGAGCTGTAAGTAATCAACAGACAGGATAAAAAATGAATATTGAAATTGATCCTAACGCCGGATTCTGCTTTGGTGTTGTAAATGCCATAAATAAAGCGGAAGAAATACTGAAAGAGGACAATCAACTCTTCTGTATTGGTGATATCGTTCACAACAATATCGAAGTTGATCGTCTTAATGCTCAAGGGTTACAAGCCATCAATCACGATCAGTTTTCGAAACTATCAGGAAAAAAAGTTTTATTTAGAGCACATGGAGAGCCTCCAACCTCTTACGAAACAGCAAAAAATCAAAATATTGAAATTATTGATGCTTCGTGCCCGGTAGTTTTAAACCTGCAAAAAAAGATAAAAAAAGCATACCGGGAGATTAAGAAGTCAAACGGTCAAATAATTATATACGGTAAAAAAGGTCATGCCGAGGTAAATGGTTTAGTCGGTCAAACCGAAGGCAAGGCAATTGTTGTTGAAAATACAGATGATTTAAAATTGGTGAACTTCAGCTTGCCGGTTGTTCTGTTTTCGCAAACAACAAAAACCATTTCAGGCTTTGCCGAAATTTCAGAATATCTGAAAAAAGAATGCAAAAACAGCCTTAGCATTAATGATACAATTTGCAGGAAGGTATCGAATCGTGTTCCCTTACTTAAGGATTTTGCAGGCAAACACGATGTGATCATTTTTGTGAGCGGAAAAAAAAGTTCGAACGGAAAATTACTGTTCGATGTCTGTAAAAGAACAAATCGGAACAGTTACTTTATCACTTGCCCTGATGAGTTGAATATGGACTGGTTTGCGAATGCGAAATCGGTTGGTGTAAGCGGAGCAACATCCACTCCCACCTGGCTGATGAATGATACAATTGAAAAAATAAAACTTGAAAATAAAAACGATTTAAGCATGTCTAAAATTAAGAAAATTGGAGTTTTAACTTCAGGAGGCGATGCTCCGGGAATGAATGCAGCCATCAGAGCTGTTGTTCGTGCTGCTATCTATAACAAAATTGAAGTTGTAGGTGTACTGCAAGGATACGAAGGCTTAATTCATGGTGATTTTAAGAAAATGAAATCTCATGATGTAAGCAACATTATTCAAAAAGGCGGAACCATTCTTCGTTCGGCCAGAAGTGAAGAATTCAGAACTGTTGAGGGAAGAAAAAAAGCACATGAGCAAATGATTGCCAATAAAATAGATGCTCTTGTGGTTATTGGTGGTGACGGTACATTTTCCGGAGCCCGAATTTTTACACAGGAATTTGATATCCCTGTAGTGGGAATTCCAGGTACTATTGACAATGATTTGTTTGGTACCGATTACACGATTGGTTACGACACGGCAATCAACACAGTAATTGACGCTGTTGATAAAATCCGCGATACTGCGAGTGCTCACAACCGTTTGTTCTTTATTGAAGTAATGGGCCGTGATGCTGGTTTTATTGCTTTGCGAAGTGGAATTGCAACAGGAGCTGAAGCTATTTTAATTCCTGAAAAAGAAACCCACACTCAGGAATTGCAAAAATATCTTGAAAAAGGATATAAAGAACACAAATCAAGTGGTATTGTAATTGTAGCCGAAGGTGACAAATCTGGTGGCGCTTACACAATTGCAAAGGAAATTGGAAAAGAACATCCTGAGTACGACATTAGAGTATCTGTTTTGGGACACATGCAAAGAGGTGGTTCTCCATCGGCTTTCGACCGTGTAACTGCATCTACTTTAGGTGTTGCCGCAGTTGAAGCCTTACTGGATGATCAAAAGAGTATTATGGTTGGAATTGTTAACGGTGAGGTTTCGCACGTTTCATTCAACAAAACCATTAAAAACAAGAAGAAAGTTAAGGATTCACTGATGAGTCTTAACGATATTCTTTCTATCTAAATTTTCTGAAAACGGTGGTTTTTGTTCATGCTTATTTTCCAGTTATGATGAGATTCTAATCAGAACTCATAACTTTGGGGAAAAAGAACACACGAATGAACAAAACTACCAAATTTGCAGATATCATACTGCCACTTCCATTGGCCCGGCTTTTTACCTACTCTATTCCCGAGGAACTAAAAGCTGATTTGGCCATTGGAAAAAGGGTAGTTGTTCCTTTCGGCAGTAAAAAGTTCTACACCGGAATTGTAAAAAACATTCACAACACAGCTCCTGCAGATTATTCAACCAAGGACATTATTACCTGTCTCGATGAATCTCCGATTATCAATTCATTTCAATTCAATTTTTGGGAGTGGATATCACAATATTACCAATGTACTTTAGGTGACGTTTTTAAAGCGGCACTTCCTTCAGGATTAAAGCTGGAAAGCCAAACAAAGATAACTGCAAACGAAGATTTTCAGACTTTGGAAGCTCTTAGCAAAACCGAGGAGCAAATTTTGAATGTACTAAAGCATTCAAAAGACGTGAATATTTCTGCCTTAAATCAGGCCACAGGATTAAAAAATACGCTTCCTCAAGTAAAATCACTACTCGAAAAAGGAGCCGTTTCCATCGAAGAACAAATTATTAACCATTACAAGGAAAAGAAAAAGGAGTTTGTTCGATTGGCATCTGATTTTAGCGAATCGGAAATGGGCGATCTGATTAATGACTTAAAAAGAGCAAAAAAGCAACAGGAGATACTCCTCTCCTATCTTAATCTTTCCAAACACTACTTCGAAGAAAATGCTCTAAAAGTTTCAGTCCCCGAACTTTTAAAGTCAACAGCAGCTTCCAAAAGCGTTTTAAAAAGTTTGGTGGAAAAAAGCATTCTTGAAATTTACCATGAGAAACTGGATAGAATCGATCTGTCGCATGCCGAAACTTCAGGACTTAAAGAATTGAATGAATATCAGGAAAAAGCAATTGCTGAGATCCGTGAAAACTTTGAAGAGAAGAACTGTGTACTGCTCCACGGAGTCACCTCAAGTGGAAAAACAGAAATATACATCCATCTAATTCAGGAGCAGTTACAACTTGGAAAACAGGTACTTTACCTGTTGCCGGAAATTGCTTTAACAACTCAGATCATCAATCGGCTGCGAACTGTATTTGGAAATAAAGTAGGAATCTACCATTCAAAATTCAACGATGCCGAACGGGTAGAAATCTACAACAATATCAATCAAAACAATCCTGATACTGCCTATCAGGTAATTTTAGGTGTTCGTTCATCAATATTTTTGCCTTTCAAAAATTTAGGCTTAATAATTGTCGATGAAGAACATGAAAACACGTACAAACAATTCGATCCGGCTCCACGATACCACGCACGAGATGCTTCTATTTATCTGGCTCATTTGCATCAGGCAAAAACTTTATTGGGCACTGCCACACCCGCAATAGAAACCTACTACAATGCCAAAACGGGCAAATACGGTTTGGTAGAATTGTTTCAGCGTCACCAGAATCTGGAAATGCCTGAAATAATTATTGCTGATGTAAAGGAAGCCAAACGGAAAAAACAGATGAAATCGATGTTCTCTCCTGAGTTGATGCAAATGATGGAGACTTGCCTGAAAAATAAGGAACAGATTATTTTATTTCAAAACAGAAGAGGATATTCACCCTATCTGGAGTGCAAAAGCTGCGGGTGGGTTCCTCATTGCCCAAACTGTGCTGTAAGCTTAACATACCACCGATTCAACAATCAGTTGGTTTGCCATTACTGTGCTCACAGTATTCATCCGCCAACCAGCTGTGAACATTGCAGTTCAACCGAAATTGAAGACAAAGGTTTTGGAACTGAAAAAATTGAAGAGGAATTAACGGGTTTCTTTCCTGATGCAAGAATTGCAAGAATGGATTTGGATACCACCCGAAAAAAGATGGCCTATGAAAAGCTCATTTACAAATTCGAAAATCAGGAACTCGATATTTTAGTGGGCACACAAATGGTTTCGAAGGGGCTCGATTTTGATAATGTGAGTTTGGTTGGTGTGCTAAATGCCGACTCAATGCTAAATTACCCGGATTTTCGTGCCTACGAACGGAGTTTTCAGATGATGGCTCAGGTTTCCGGACGTGCCGGACGAAAAAAGAAAAGAGGCAAAGTACTGATACAAACTTATACTCCCGAACACCCAATCATAAAAAATGTAATCGAAAACGATTATATTTCGATGTACTCCGATCAATTGGCAGAAAGAAAAGAATTTATTTATCCGCCTTTTTACCGCTTAATCAACATCTGTTTAAAACACAAAAACCAAACTCTGGTAAATCAGGCGTCAGAAACCTTGGCAAAATCTTTACGGAAAATTTTTGGCATTCGTGTATTTGGGCCTCAATCGCCTGTTATTAACCGAATTCAAAACTTATACATCGTTAACATCCTTTTAAAAATAGAGAAGAAAAGTTCCCCATCTAAAGCCAAATGGATTTTAAATCAACATGCAAATCATCTAAAAAGCATGGATCAATTTAAATCTATTCAAATTAATTTTGACGTCGATCCGATGTAAACGACATCGGTTTCAGGCATTTAAAATTTGTAATCGAACTTCCCAAATGTGTTAAAAATACATAAGGAATGTGCTAAAAATTCGCGAACACACGAATTTGTTTATCTTTGCTGACATAATTCAAAAACCAGGAAATAGTGAATAAAATTGAATTAGAACAAACATTCGAATCCTTCTCCAAATTAAATGTGCTGGTTATCGGCGACGTTATGGTTGACGCCTACGTTTGGGGTAAAGTAGATCGGATATCACCAGAGGCACCGGTACCAATTGTTTCTTGCGTTAAACACGAAAGCAGATTAGGTGGAGCGGCAAACGTAGCTCTAAACATCAAATCGTTAGGTGCAAGCCCTATTCTTTGTTCAGTAATTGGTGAGGATGAAAAAGGCAAAGAATTTCTAAATCTTTTAACTGAGATTGAAGAAGAGCAATATGGAATAGTTGTTAGCAACAAACGGAGAACAACGGTAAAAACGCGCTTCATAAGCAACAACCAACACCTTATTCGTGTTGATGAGGAAGATACTCATGAATTAGCGGATGAAATAGAAACTGAGTTTATTGATCACATCAAAAGCTTAATCGAGAAACATGAAATTCATGCGATTATTTTTGAAGATTACGACAAAGGTGTGATCACCAAAAACCTGATTGATGAAATCACCAATCTTGCTAACAGTAAAGCAATTCCTGTTTTGGCAGATCCTAAAAAACGTCATTACAACGACTATAAAAATGTAAGCCTTTTCAAACCAAACTTCAAAGAATTTGTGGAAGGTTCCAATCTTCTGCTTGAAAAAGGAGATATTCAAGGATTATTCGACGAAGCCAAGAAGTTTCAGAATAAGATGGGCATTAAAAAACTATTTATTACTTTATCAGAGTTAGGCGTTTTTATCAGCAATGAAAAAACCTACGAACACATTCCGGCAGTAGTTAGACAAATTGCTGATGTTTCAGGAGCCGGCGATACTGTAATCAGCGTTGCGGCCTTGTGTTTGGCCACCGGTATGAATGCAAGACAAATTGCTGCAATCTCGAACCTTGCAGGAGGAATTGTATGTGAAATTCCTGTTGTTGTACCTATTAACAAAGATCAACTTTTAGCTGAAAGCAGTAAGATAATCGACAAACTTTAGAAAAGCGTACAAGTTATTTTTCAATTATGAAAAGCGTTCATCCCCAAGGAGTTCTGTTTCCTTATGGTTTTAGCCTTGCAGCACTATAATATGTTGATAATTCTCTTGCATTTGTTACTATTTTAGATCGCTTCAAAATTTTAAATATGCTTTAAAATAGTATCTTTGGAACAAGTTCATTTTTATAATATAAAACCTTGTAATCAGAATTGTTTATGGCTAAAATAATTGCTCTGGCAAACCAAAAAGGAGGGGTTGGAAAAACCACTACAGCAATAAATCTTGCTTCAAGTCTTGCTGTTTTGGAGTATAAGGTTTTAATTGTCGATGCTGATCCGCAGGCAAATTCGACCTCAGGCATTGGCTTTGATGTTCGAAACATTGAAAAAAGCATTTACGAATGTATTGTTGATGGAATTGAACCTAAAGAAGCCATTTTGCATAGCGAGATTGAAGGATTTGATATTCTTCCTTCGCACATTGACTTGGTAGGTGCTGAAATTGAGATGTTGAATCTTGCAAATCGTGAGCAAATCTTATTGAAAGTTCTTGAAAAATTAAGTCCTGATTATGATTTTATTCTAATTGACTGTTCGCCTTCACTTGGTTTAATTACCGTGAATGCGCTGACAGCAGCTAATTCAATAATCATTCCTGTTCAGTGTGAATATTTTGCATTGGAAGGTTTGGGAAAACTTCTGAATACGATTAAAATTATTCAGAACCGTTTAAATCCGGATTTGGAAATTGAAGGATTTCTTTTGACGATGTATGATAGCCGTTTACGATTATCTAATCAAGTTGTAAGTGAAGTTAAAAAACACTTTCAGGATATGGTTTTCGAAACAATCATTCAGCGTAACACTAAGCTAGGTGAGGCTCCAAGTTACGGTAAACCAGCAATTCTTTACGATGCAGAATCGGCCGGAGCAGTTAATTACTTAAATTTGGCTCGTGAATTATTGAAAAATAATAACCTGACAAAAACAAACACCAAGGCAAAACTCATTAGCGAATAATATTGAAATAGTAAGATGGTAAAAAAGAGCGCATTAGGAAGAGGATTAGGAGCACTTATTAATGATATCGATGATGTTCAGGCAAGACCTGAAAAAGATTTAAGTAACGAAATCGAGATCTCAAAAATTGAAGCAAATCCCTATCAGCCAAGAACTAAATTTGATGAGGAAGCTTTGAATGAATTGGCTCAATCTATTAAAGAATTAGGAATTGTTCAGCCAATTACGGTTCGAAAAATTCATAATAACTCCTACCAGCTTATTGCCGGAGAAAGACGTTATCGGGCAGCTAAAATTGCCGGACTAACAAAAATTCCAGCTTACGTTCGATTGGCTGAAGATGATAAAATGCTGGAACTTGCCTTGGTTGAAAATATCCAACGTGAAGATCTTGATTCTATTGAAATTGCCATTAGTTACCAAAGATTAATTGAAGAGTGCAAACTGACACAAGAGAGTTTATCTGACCGTGTTGGCAAAAAACGCTCTACAGTTTCAAATTATTTACGACTCCTAAGACTACCTGCTGAAATTCAAAAAGGAATTCGCGAGAAAAAACTACTTATGGGCCATGCCCGCGCATTGGTAAATGTTGATGATCCAAGAACTCAACTGGAAATTTTTCAAGTAACCGTTGAAAATGATTTCTCAGTTCGAAAAGTTGAAGAATTGGTTCGTAATTTCAACCAAACAACTGAAGAAAAACCTGCTCTGGAGAAAGCGACAGCGCTTCCTAAAGAGTATGAATCTTTAAAAGATCACTTAGCCAATCATTTTAGTGCAAAAGTTGATCTTAAACGCACCAAAAACGGCAAAGGAAAAATCATTATCCCATTTACATCCGATGACGATTTAGAACGTATCCTAGCAGTATTGGATCAAATGAAATCATAAGTTAGTTGAAACTTTTAAAATTTTAAACATTGAATAATTTGCGCCTGGTAATTATCCTTGGGCTGATCTTTCTTATGCTTTTTGGCAAGTCAAACAATGCCATTTCTCAGCAATTAGTAGAAGCAGACACTGTAGCGGTAGAATCAATTGTTAAAGTTCATTCTCCTCATAAAGCAACCATGTACTCTGTTATATTTCCTGGTTTAGGACAAGCATACAACAAAAAGTACTGGAAGATACCTATTCTATACGCAGGGATTGGGGTAACAGTTTATGCCATTAACTGGAATACCAAAAATTATAAAAAATACAAAAGTGGCTTTAAAGATTTTTCTGAATTTTACGATTGGAAAGCTCTCTCTGAAGAAGAAAAACTAGTGACCGAAAAACCTACTGCGGATAGTTACCAGAAAATTCTGGAAAATGATTGGGAAGAAACGGATTCACGTACAGATACCTGGTTTAAAACCACTTTGCAAAATGGTAAAGACTCTTACAAGCACGATCGCGATCTTAGCTATATCATTTTGGTCGGAGTTTACGTACTAAATATTGTTGATGCTGCGGTTGATGCACATTTTACCAATTTTAATGTGAACAATGACTTGACTATTAAAGTAGAACCAGCGGTTAGTTATTCTGCTTTTTCGGGCAATTCTCTTGGCTTTAGATGCCAAATTACCTTTTAAAAAACAATGATGAAAAGAAAACAATATATTTTACCCCTTATTTTTTTAGGGACAGCATTTGCTTGCAGCACTACCAAACAGTCAAGTTCGGAACAAACATTCAAGACAGAATCTGAAATTGAACAAGTAACTCTTTCTGAAATTGACACCTTATCGAAAGTTGCAGAAAATGTAATTGAGGAAACTGAAAAGGACTCTTTGGATTTTCTGAAAATTAATCCGGTGGATGTTCGCTGGGATTTGAATGACAGTATCAATACAACCTTCTCAAACAACTTAGACAGTCTGCTTTATTCATGGTACGCAAAAAATACGTTTAAAACAAGAAAATACGTTCAGGACTCCATTTCGGTTCAAACAGAAAAAATTCCCGATTCCGTTTATATCAAACGATTGGAACAAATTCCTTCCATAATCGATTTATCTTACAATAAAATCGTGCGAAACTACATCGAATTGTATTCGCAAAGAAGAAGATCTCAGGTTGAAATGATGATGGGAATGTCAGAATATTATTTCCCGATTATCGAAGAGATTTTGGACAAAGAAGGTCTGCCTCAGGAATTAAAATATTTACCCATCATCGAATCGGCTTTAAATCCAAAAGCACTATCCAGAGCCGGAGCCAGTGGTTTATGGCAATTTATGTATGGAACCGGCAGAATGTATAAGCTTGACATTAATACTTTTATTGATGAGCGAAGAGATCCTGTAAAAGCCAGTTATGCCGCAGTAAAATATCTGAAGGATATGTACCGGGTTTACGGAAATTGGCATTTGGTAATTGCTGCCTACAACTGTGGCCCAGGAAATGTTAATAAAGCAATCAGACGAAGTGGCGGTAAGAAAAACTATTGGGATATCTATTTTCATTTACCAAAAGAAACAAGAGGATATGTACCTGCATTTATAGCCGCTCTTTATACTTTTAATTACCACAAAGAGCATCAGTTATTCCCGCAGCCATCAAATTTGCCTGTTGCATGCGACACATTGCTTATTAGTGAACAACTTCACTTTGATCAGGTTGCCAACGTAATCAACATTTCAAAAGAACAATTAAGAGAATTAAATCCTCAATACAGAGCTGATATTATACCTGCTAGTAAAAATGGTTATGCATTAAAAATCCCTCTGGAATACACCTCTAAGTTTATAGATAATCAAGACTCTGTTTTTGCTTACAAAAAGGAGTATTATTTTAGCATGAAAGATAAAGTGGTAAATCCTAATGACCGTTACCAAAAGTTTGCCCACGTTACACCCAAGGATAAAGCCAAGGTGTATTACAAAGTAAAATCGGGTGATGCCATAGGACTTATTGCTTCCTGGTTTCACGTTAGAACGTCGGATCTCAGATATTGGAATAACGTAAGAAGAAACTTAATTAAAGTTGGCCAAAAACTAGTGCTGTATGTTCCTAAAGGAAAAGAATCCTATTATAGTAGTTTCAATACAATGAGTTACAGTCAGAAACAAGCTACATTGGGCAAAACAGTTGCATCAACAACACAAACCAGTGCGAAATCAACTCCTACTGCTAACAGTAACGAATCATACATTTATTATACCGTGAAAAGAGGTGACAACTTCTGGACTATCGCCAAGAAATTTCCGGGCATTTCCAACTCCGACATTATGAAAATTAATAATATAAAAGATGATGGAAGTCTTAAAGTGGGGCAAAAATTGAAGATTCAACCCAAAAGCTAAAAATTAATCCTGTTAAAACAATATAAAATAAAAAAAACGAAGTACTTGCTTCGTTTTTTTTATGTTGTTTTATTAACAATACTAAATGTTTTATTAACAACGATTAGATGTCTTTATTTTAATTCCATTTAAATAACACTACTAAAAAGCGCTGTACATCCATATTTTGCAGACCAACAACATTTTTATCACAACAAACAATTCAAACATTAATCAAAAAATTTTGATCGGAAAGGAATATATAATTAAATTGCAATTAATAAATAAAATCAGACTCGATCTGACTTATTTATCCCGATTTATTGATATGCTAATAAGCTTCTGGTATATTCTTTCCCGGAATTGCCAGAAGCCGGGATAAAACAACTCTTCCTACACCCGTTCTACTTTATAAAACCGGGTTTCATTCTTTTAGTTCGCTTCCTTCGTCTTCTTTCAAAACGGAACAAACCATATGCAATTATTAGCACAAGTGGAAGTAAGAAATTAAGATATTTTAAAAAGAAAACTCTGGCATCGGTAATTTCTTTTATTGGGCGTGAAGAAACGCCTTTTGTTCTTAACGACATCAACCCGGTATCATCACTTAGCCAATCTACCGCATTCGCTAAAAAATTAATATTATCTCTCTGAATAGCAATTTTACTGGCACCTAAACCATTCACAATAAAATCTCCATCACCTACAACACAAATTCGCGCTTCTTTTTCACCACCCATATTTCCTCTTATTGTAGCCGCAACGGTTAAATCCGGATAAAGAAAATCCTGTGCACGCCATATTCTTCCAATATTAAAACTAATTGGTGCTTTTAATTTCCCCGAAATGTCGGATGTAAAGGCAAGAGGCTGATAGTTCATCGTACTATCACCTATGAAACTAATCGGGCTTGCAAACTGCAACACAACCGTTTCTATACCATCTGTAATAGTATGGTTTGAAAATTTTGATATCACAGGCAAAAAAGGAAAATTAATTTGCTGTGGATAGGAAAAATATCCTTGCTGCTGAACCGTTACGGTTCCACATTTTTTATCCACAATAAAAGAATCATCTACATACAAGCCTTTTGTTTGCAGCCATGTTTCCAAACCGGTATTTACCGAAACGCCAATTCCATCATTCAACATGCCGTTTACCCGCTCGATAGCTATAAATAAATTCCCACCGCCAGCTAAATATTTATCCAGACGTGATAATTGTGTTGATGAAATGGTTGCCATGGGCCCAATTAACATCAAAGACTTGTAATTCGAAAGATCAGGCTCAGATAACAAATGAATCTGCTTAACATCGTACAAAATGGATAGTTCGGCAATGGCCTGTTCCAATTTTCCAAGTGCAGGCTCACCGTGTCCAACAATGTAGCCAATTTTAGGTTTATCCTTAATGGTTAGTCTTTTAATTAAGGTAGACAAAGTATATTCCATAACTATTCCAGGTTTAATTAATGGAATAATTTCTGACTTATCTCCAACTTGAATAGACATTCCCAAAAAGACTCTTTGCACCTTAATCTGATCTTTTTCCCGAACTTCCAGCGGCACTGGATTGATTCCGGCCTCGATGGCCTCTTGTTCCAACTCCTCATTTACATTGGGGTTGATAAATTCAAAATCAATTTTCTTCTTACTGTAATTATTATATTCTGTTAAAAGGTTTTTCAGATCCTGTACCGTCCGGTTAACGTCCGGAGGCAGATTATCTGACACATACAAAGTTATTATAATAGGTGTCTCCACCTCTCTTAAAATACGTTTGGTTGATCGATCCAATGTATATCTCTTATCCTCGGTAAAATCAGCCCGAAAGAAAAAAACCGAAGAAATAAAATTCAGGATGATTAAAATTCCTGCTACAACTAAACTGCTATATATTATATTTTTTCTTTTAGTCATAAATCAGGATTTACAGATTGCGATTTGATAAAATCATTTTTGACGTAAAAAGACAGAAAAACACAAGAGAGAAGAAATAAATCAGATCTTTTGTATCAACAACACCTCTTGATATTGATTCAAAATGAGTTGAAAGACTCATATAACTAAAGAAACTCCCAAGGAAACCAACAAAATTCGAAGCCAACACATCAAAAATAATGTGAAAGAATATGCCTATAGATAAGGCTGTTAAAGAGGCAATTATTGGATTGGAGGCAATACAGGAGGCAAGCAATCCAATACTAATATAAACCATACTCATAAGCAATAAACCCACGTATCCCAATAAAATTGCCGAATGATCTACCGGACCAATTGCCCATAAAGTGAAATAATAAATTACTGTTGGAGCCAGAGCTATTGCAATTAGCAGCAAAGTGGACAAAAACTTACCAAAAATTAATTGCCAATCGCTCACGGGTTTAGTAAGAAGGAGCTCAAGTGTTCCTGCCTTTAATTCCCCCGCAATTGAACGCATAGTAAGAGCCGGAATAAAAATAAACAAACTCCAGTAAGCAACAGTAAAAAATGTATTGAGATTAGCTTGCCCTACAAAAAAGACATCTGCCCCGTAAATCCAAGTAAAAAAACCACTAAATCCTAAAAAAATAACGATTAATACATAAGCTGTTAATGAATCAAAAAAGGTGCTTAGCTCCCGGCTGGCAATGTGTAAAATCTGTTTCATAAAAATCTAATGAAGGGTTAATATCCGAAATATATCCTCCAGTTTTTTTTCTGTAGGGGTCAGCTCAGTAATGTAATAATTATTTCGAACACAGGTATCGAATATAGATTTAACCGATGTTGTATTGGGCAAAGACTGGATCTCAAACAATTGTTTATCAACATCAATAATATCAATAGAATCGATGGTTTCAATCTTAAATAAGGATTCAAAAATATGGTCAATATCGCCTCCTTGTACTCCCAATTTCAGGATCTCATTTCCCTGAGCTTGCTTCCTTAATTCTGCAGCGGTTCCGTCCACAACAATTCTACCATTATTAATGATTAAAATACGATCGCAGGTAGCTTCAACCTCTGCTAAAATATGAGAACTTAAGATAACCGTTTTTTCCTTTCCAATACGCTTGATAAGCTCCCGAATCTCAACAATCTGGTTTGGATCAAGCCCAGTTGTCGGCTCATCAAGAATTAAGATATCCGGATCATGAATTAAAGCCTGCGCCAACCCTACTCTTTGCTGATAACCTTTTGACAGCTCACCAATTAATTTGTGTTTTTCCCCTTCTAAACCACATGTCCGAATCATATCCAATATCCTTTCAGGAATAAGATATTTAGGTATCCCATGAATTTTCGCAATGAATTCCAGAAAATCGATAATGTTCATTTCCTGGTACAATGGATTATTTTCGGCCAGATATCCAATATTTTTCTTAATGATTTCGGGATGATCATGAATAGAGTAACCACCAACCAATATGTCTCCTTCTTCAGGTTTAATAAAACATGCCATTGCTTTCATGGTAGTGGTTTTTCCTGCTCCGTTAGGACCCAAAAAACCTAAAACCTCTCCTGCTTTCACACGAAAAGATACATTATCAACAGCCTTTTGAGGACCATATCTTTTGGTAAGATGTTCAACAACAATATCCATATACGAAAAATCTAATTGTATCTAACAAATTTAGAAAAAAGCCCATCTATCCAACTGAACTGTCAGCGATTTAACAATTATTAACAGTAAATAATCAGATGTGATTGCTGCCTTCTCTATCGTATACTTAAAATAAGTATTTTTGCAAGCTAAATGTAAAATGTAACTATGATTAAAGCAGTAATTTTTGATATGGATGGTCTTTTGATTAATTCAGAACCATTCTGGCAGGAGAGTGAAACAAAAGTATTCTCTTCACTTGGACTTGATGTTAACAATAAAATGTTTGAACAGTTCATGGGAAAAAGAATAGACGAGGTAGTTGAAGTAATGTATAAAATGACGCCCTGGAATCATGTTTCGAAAGAGAAAGTTACAGAAGATATTGTTGAAAATGTTATTCGTTTGGTATTGGAAAAAGGAGCTTGTTTGGATGGCGTGAATAAAACTCTGAAAAATTTACAACAGGCTTCCTTTAAAATTGGACTTGCCTCATCCTCGAAAATGAGAATTATCTCAGCTGTTTTGGAAAAACTACAACTTCAAGATTATTTCGAAGTAGTTCATTCGGCCGAATTTGAAAAATATGGAAAACCACATCCACAGGTTTTTATAACAACAGCGGAATTACTCGGCATTCATCCTTCAGAATGTGTAGTTTTCGAAGATTCTTTAAATGGCGTAATCTCTGCTCTTGCAGCAGGTATGAAATGTATTGCAGTTCCTGAGAAAGATGCCTGTAATTTTGATAAATTTATCATCGCAAATAAAGTTCTTGGTAGTTTGAATGATTTTGAGATTCCTCAACTTACGGATTTATAATTGGATCTAGAATTACGATAAAGTCTTCTAATTCCAAGTTACCAGAGACCATTTTATACTGTGCCTTTTCGTAAAAAGGCATTCTGGTCTTTAAATGCCTTACTATGTAGTCCAGAAGTTCATCCTGTGAGAAATTTTTCACCAAAGGACGCTCGGTATCTGAGTTCGTAATTCGCTCCCGAAGCAACGAAGGACTGCATTCGATAAACAAAGTAACCCCCAAGCGATTCATCTCCTCCATGTTGTTGTTGAAACATGGAGCTCCGCCACCGGTAGCTACAATAAGATTTTCTGTATCGGAAATTGATTTCAGTGCATCATGTTCCCGTTGCCGAAAACCTGATTCTCCGAATTTTTCGAAAATTTTTGGGATCGTTAAATTCTCTCTCTTTTCAATCAGAGTATCAAGATCTGCAAAATGAAAACCATAATGAGCCGCAATCATCTTACCCCAGCGTGATTTACCACAACCCATATATCCAATCAAAAAAATCTTCATTTCAAAATTTTAAATAAATCAAGGAATAAGAATTCGCTGAAAAGAAAATTAATCTTGATTATTTTCATCGTTATCATCAACCTCAACGCCTTCAACATCTTCAATATTTTCATCTTCCTCTTCGCGAGGTAAAGGCTCAATTTCTTTGATTTCAGAAATTTCGTAAATTGATAATCTTTTTCCTCTTGCTTTGTATGATTTTACACCTATAAACTCATCTCCATCTACAATTTCATTAGGCCGGTCTTCATTTTTGCCACCATATGAAATTTCGAATCTTGGATACTGCTCATCGGTTAAGCAAACAAGTCTGTTAGCAGGATTTTCACCTAAGAAACTTACCTCTTTACCATTTCCTTCCATGGTAAAGCGTTTTAGGTAGTAATAATCCTGATCAGCATCAAAAAAGACAGCAGACCAAATTTTTTCATCGTCGTATTTTTCAATAATACTGATGTTATCAGGATAGTGATTGCTTAAATCGAAGCTTGTAAAATGAAACGATGATGCTCTTGTTACAACAAGAATTTTGTCATCTCCTGTAAATTCGCCAATAAAATCACCTCTTTGATCTGTATTTATACGTAAAACATCCGGATCAAACCATATTTTTCGTCCCCCCAAAGTAGAAACCCCTTCTTGTTTCAGAGTAATCTTATGAACATCATTTCTGGATAATATATTCCCCATTGAAGCTCGTCCCTTAACAGCCAATTCAGCAAAATCAAATTCAAAAACTGTTTTTTTCAAACGAGCCTTTGGCTTTAAAACAACGCGAATAACTTCAGCCTCACCATTTGGATTCGCACTAAAGTACAGAATTCGTGAACCATCGGTAGATTTGGTGATATCGTACTCCTTGTCACGAGTAATACTGGTAACAGAAAAACGTTTTACGTAAGAGTTTCCAGCCTTGCCATCCCGATAAGCTACATTATAAATAGTTCTTTTATCGTTCTTTCTGAACACTGCAATGTGCAGCAGGTTCTTTCCAACAAAACACTTATCAGCAACCTTGGTCACAAAATAAGTACCGTCTTTTCTAATCACAATAATGTCATCGATATCAGAACAATCACAGATGTACTCATCCTTCTTCAGACCTGTTCCAATAAAGCCTTCCTCTCTGTTAACGTATAATTTTTCGTTGGCAACCACTACTTTGGTTGCTACAATATTTTCGAAACTTCTAATTTCAGTTTTTCTTTCCCGCCCAATTCCATATTTTTTCTTTATGGATTTATAGTACCTGATTGTGAAAGGAATAATATTTGCCAAATGAACTTCGATTTCCGCTATCTCATCTTCAATAGATTGAATAAAATCCTTGGCTTTATTAATATCGAATTTAGAAATTCTTTTAATTTTAATCTCAGTCAACCGTACAACATCATCACGGGTTACAGCACGCATTAAGTGTGCCGTAAAGGGTTTTAAACCAGTATCGATGGTTTCAATAACCTCTTCCCATGTTTCACACTCCTCAATGTCCCGATAGATTCTGTTTTCAATAAAAATTCGCTCCAAAGAAGCATAATGCCATGACTCTTCGAGTTCATTTTTGCGTATTTCAAGCTCGAGTTTCAGTAAAGCAACCGTATTATCGGCAGCCCGTCTTAAAATTTCGGCAACACCAATAAATTTCGGTTTATCATTCTCAACAATACATGAATTGGGAGAAATAGAAATTTCACAATCTGTAAAAGCATAAAGAGCATCAATGGTATTATCAGAAGAAATACCATTGGCCAAATGAATCTGGATTTCTACAAATTCAGCCGTATTGTCATCAATCTTTTTGATCTTAATTTTCCCTTTATCATTTGCTTTGATAATGGATTCAATTACGCTTGATGTTGTTTTTCCAAATGGGATTTCCGTGATTTTAAGAGTCCGGTTATCGAACTTTTCAATTCTAGCTCTCACTTTCACCGCACCACCACGCAAACCATCATTGTAACGGCTTACTTCAACCAATCCAGCTGTTGGGAAATCCGGATAAAGTTCAAACTCCTCACCACTCAGGTAGGACACACAAGCATCAATTAATTCGTTGAAATTATGTGGTAAAATTTTGGATGCCAGTCCAACCGCAATACCTTCTACCCCTTGCGCCAATAATAATGGAAATTTTACCGGAAGCGTTATTGGTTCTTTGTTACGCCCGTCGTAAGATTGTTTCCAATTGGTTGTTTTTGGATTAAAAAGAACCTCCAAAGCAAATTTGGATAAACGTGCTTCAATATATCTTGGTGCAGCGGCAGAATCACCGGTAAGAATATTTCCCCAGTTTCCCTGCATATCAATCAACAAATCTTTTTGTCCCAGCTGAACCAGCGCATCTCCAATTGAAGCATCGCCATGAGGATGATACTGCATGGTGTTACCAATAATATTGGCTACCTTATTGTATCGCCCATCATCCAGTTGCTTCATGGCATGCAAAATTCTTCTCTGAACAGGCTTTAACCCATCATTTATATAGGGTACAGCTCGTTCTAAAATCACATAGGATGCATAATCCAGAAACCAATTTTGATACATCCCTGAAAGATATGTCACATTCCTCATTGTTTCGGAGTGCACGCCATTCACATCATTATCCATTTCCTCTGGGATTTCCATACCATTTGTCTCGTCGTTACTCATAGAGGTATTTGGGTTTATTTAGTTCTAAAAAATCGATTGATGAAATTTGCTTAAAGCTCATCTCTTTCAATATGAAGATTACCGATGATAAATTCTTGTCTTAAAGGAGTATTTTTTCCCATGTAGAATTCCAGCATGTCCGGAACAGAATCATCTTTCTTCATCACAACAGGATCAAGCCTGATGTCTTTACCAATAAAGTGTTTAAATTCACTTGGTGAGATTTCACCTAAACCTTTAAATCGGGTTATTTCAGGGTTAGCACCAACACTTTTCATTGCCTTCACTCTTTCCTCTTCGGAGTAACAATAATGAGTTATTTTTTTATTCCGAACGCGAAACAGCGGTGTTTGTAAAATATACAAATGTCCGCTTCTAACAACATCAGGGAAAAACTGCAGAAAGAAAGTAATCAACAACAAACGAATATGCATTCCATCTACATCGGCATCGGTTGCAATAATCACATTGTTATAGCGCAGACCTTCCAATCCATCCTCGATATTTAATGCTGCCTGCAACAGATTGAATTCTTCATTCTCGTAAACAATCTTTTTCGTTAATCCATATGTATTTAAAGGTTTCCCTTTTAAACTAAAAACAGCCTGAGTATTTACATCCCTGGATTTGGTGATTGATCCACTTGCCGAATCTCCCTCGGTAATAAAAAGAGAAGCTTCTGATTTTTGTTCGTGTTTTGTATCAAAATGAACCCGGCAATCACGTAATTTTTTATTGTGTAAGCTGGCTGTTTTTGCTCGTTCTTTGGCAATTTTTTTTATGCCTGAAATGGCCTTTCGCTCTTTTTCTGACTCAATAATTTTCTGGAGAATAGCCTCGGCTACACTTGGGTTTTTATGCAGATAATTATCCAAATTAGAAGTCACGAAATCCATTATAAAATTCCGAACAGACGGTCCTTCCGGACCTATATCTTTAGAACCCAATTTTGTTTTCGTTTGTGATTCAAAAACCGGCTCCTGTACTTTAATACTAATTGCTGATATAATAGAAGTCCTGATATCTGATGTATCAAAATCCTTTTTAAAGAAATCCCGAATCCCTTTCACCAAGGCTTCTCTAAATGCAGCAAGGTGAGTTCCCCCTTGCGTTGTATGCTGTCCGTTTACAAAAGAATAGTACTCTTCGCCATACTGTCTGCCATGGGTCATAGCAACTTCGATATCCTCACCTTTCAAATGAATGATATCATATAATCCTTCCGAATTCATATTCTCATTCAAAAGATCAAGCAATCCATTTTTCGAAAAGAATCTTTGACCATTAAAGTAAATAGACAGTCCTGCGTTTAGATAAACGTAGTTTTTAAGCAGTGTTTCTATATATTCCGAAATAAACCGATAATTTAAAAACAACTCCTCGTCAGGATGAAAAACAATTTTCACACCATTTTTTTCCTCGGTAGGCTGAATGTCATTTTCCTCAACAAGAACACCTCTTGAGAAAACAGCTTTCTTAACCTCTCCTTCGCGAAAAGATTCAATAATAAACTGATCGGACAAGGCATTTACGGCCTTTATCCCCACTCCATTAAGACCTACGGATTTTTTAAATACTTCAGAATCGTATTTTGCTCCTGTATTCATTTTAGAAGTTACATCAATTAACTTCCCTAGGGGAATACCCCGGCCAAAATCACGAACAGTTACGTTCCTGTCTGTAATACTAACTTCGATTGATTTGCCCACTCCCATAGCAAACTCATCAATTGAGTTATCAATTACTTCTTTCAATAAAATATAAATACCGTCATCATGAGAAGATCCATCGCCAAGTTTCCCGATATACATACCAGGGCGTTTGCGAATGTGTTCTTTCCAATCTAATGTGCGGATTGAGTCTTCAGAATATTTTGCAGTCATGAAAAATCGCGTTTTTACAAATATAGTTAAAAGAACCATTCGTTAGGAAGTAGTTTATCAACAGCCTGTTGAAATGCCCTTACTTAAAGCAATATTCCGGAAATAAAGCCATTCCTATTTCCCTAAAAATCAATGAAAAAAGATATTGCAATACCCAGTAATTCAGAACAAACACAAATAAAATTCAATCTAAAAAACTTAATTGTATTGACTATTGCCTTTTTTTTTAGTTTTGCTAAATCAAAAGAAAGACAAAGGAATAAAGAAAATAAACACTGGAAGAATTGAAAACAATGCAAAATTACTGATGTAAAAAAAGCTTCTTTCTCATCAGTAATTGGAGAAAGAAGCCCTAAGTTATTTTAATGCTGTAAAAGCTATTACTCGTTAATAGCTTTCCAAAGCATATCTTTTAATTCGGTAAGTCCTTTTTGAGCCACTGAAGAAATAAAAACATGAGGTATTTCAGGTAAATCCTGTTTCATCTCATCAATCAACTCCTGATCCAACATATCTGATTTTGTAATTGCCAGCAATCTCTGTTTGTCCAGAAGTTCCGGATTAAACTGTTTTAGTTCGTTCAACAGAATTTTGTATTCATTATGAATGTCGTCGCTATCGGCAGCTACCATAAACAGAAGAACCGAATTTCTCTCAATGTGCCGTAAAAACCGCAATCCAAGTCCACGCCCTTCGTGAGCACCTTCAATAATACCAGGAATATCTGCCATCACAAATGAGCGATTATCACGGTAAGACACGATACCTAAATTAGGAACCAATGTGGTAAAAGGATAATCAGCAATTTTAGGTTTTGCCGCAGATACTACAGAAAGCAAGGTAGATTTACCTACACTTGGAAAACCAACTAAACCAACATCTGCAAGAACCTTTAATTCTAGTATTACCGGTCGTTCCACTCTTTCTTCTCCGCTTTGAGCATAACGAGGTGTTTGATTTGTTGAAGATCTGAAATTCCAGTTTCCAAGACCTCCACGACCACCTTTCACTAAGATTTTCTCTTCACCATCTTCGGTTACATCAAAAATAACTTCACCGGTTTCAGCATCGCGGGCAACAGTACCCAATGGCACCTCAATCACCTTATCCCCTCCTTCCTTACCTGTACTTCGGCTCTGTCCACCATCGCCTCCATCACCAGAAAAGACGTGGCGACTGTATTTTAAATGCACCAGAGTCCAAAGCTGCTTGTTTGCACGTATGATAACATGTCCTCCCCGGCCACCATCACCACCATCCGGTCCACCGGTCATTGTCAACTTATCCCTGAAAAGGTGAGTTGACCCGGCACCTCCTGCACCCGAACGACAAAATATTTTTACGTAATCAACAAAATTAGACCCAGCCATAATATATATTTTTAATCTATTGTACTTCAACAGGAACTAATTGTCCCGCTAAACATTTTTCCAGCAATAAGCTAATTCGTTCAAGTACATCATCTAATGATCCTATTGCATCGAGAGAGTGATATACACCTTTTTCTTTATACCGCTTTGCAATCGGAGCAGTAACATCTTCATAAATCCGAAGGCGTTTTTCAATTACTTCTCTTCCTGAATCATCCGGCCGACCGGAAGATTCGCCTCTTTTTAAAAGCCGTTGAATTAATTCTTCTTCTTCCACTTTTAATTCGATAACTATATCAACAACACTGTCCCTTTTAGCAAGCATTCCGTCAAACACATCAATCTGACCTTCGTGACGCGGCATGCCATCGTATACAAAACCCTTTGCTTCTATATTGCTGTCTAAAAATTTCTCAACAATTCGATAAGCTAATTTATCCGGAAAAAAATTTCCTCCATCAATCAATCTTTTCGCTTCCAATCCTTCGGGTGTTGCCTGCTTAATTTCTTCTCTGCACACATCGCCTGTAGAAAGGTGAATCAACCCATATTTTTTCTGAAGCAACTTAGATTGAGTTCCTTTTCCCGAACCTGGAGGTCCAAACAAAACAATGTTCAACATTTACTTTTCAATTACAGTATACACATCCGGAAGGTTTCTACCCATTCCATCGTAATCCAATCCTCTTCCAACAATAAAATCATTCGGTATTTCCATACCTACGTAATTTAATTTCACATCACGAATCAAAGCATCTGGTTTAAACAACATGGTTGCAATCAAAACTTCTTTGGCTTCGTAATCTTTAATTTGTTCCAGTGTATTTGTGATCGTAATTCCTGTATCAACAATATCTTCCAACAACACAACCGTTCTGTCTTTTAAATCTTCTGTAAAACCCATTAGTTTTTTCACTTTCCCAGTTGTTCCCATTCCATCGTATGAGGACAATCTCATAAAAGTAATCTGAGCATTTTCAACAGTTATCTGCTTCATCAAATCTGATGCAAACATGAAAGAACCATTTAAAATACAAATAAATAAAGGATTGGTCCCAGCAAGATCCTTATTCATTTTTTCAGCCATTTCGGCAATTACATTGTCAATATCCTCAGAAGGAATAGACACTCTAAATTCTCGATCCAGAAGTTTTACAGTTTTCATTGATTCAATTTTTGTCTTAGTTGTCCGATTTCCCCCAACAAGATTTCCCTTGAAATATCGGGCGTTTAAGGCAATGCCCTAAAATATCGTAAAATAAATATGTCTCACTCTAAAAAAACAGAAATAAAAAATGTTCCAATTCCACAGTGCTACATACATATTTTTTTTTCAATTTTACGTTTGAAAAAATAGTCAACAATGCAAGCAACATTGGAATTAAAACAATTCCTTAATTTTTGCTGCAAAAGTACAATTTTTTGTCATTTTATTTACCAAATCCACGAATAAAACCATATGAAAGCAAAAGTAAGTATCATAATGGGAAGTACATCTGACCTTCCGGTTATGGAAAAAGCCGCCAAAGTCTTAAACGACTTCAAAATCCCTTTCGAGATTCATGCATTATCTGCTCACAGAACACCTGAAGAAGTTGAAAAATTTGCCAAAGGAGCATTCGATCGTGGAATAAAAGCCATTATTGCCGGAGCAGGAATGGCAGCACATCTGCCTGGTGTAATTGCTGCAATGACACCAGTACCGGTAATTGGAGTACCAATCAATGCATCCTTAGATGGTATGGATGCGCTTTTAAGTATTGCTCAAATGCCTCCGGGAATTCCTGTTGCAACAGTTGGCATTAACGGTGCTATGAATGCAGGTATTCTTGCCGGACAAATGCTTGCCATAGGGGATAGCGAATTACAAAAAGATGTTATCGCGTTTAAAGAAAGTCTTAAAGAAAAAATCGTTAAAGCGAACGAAGAATTATCTTCTGTCAAATACGAATTCAAGACCAATTAGGAAACAAAATAAAAATTTAAAAATAAAACCACAAAACATAATTCTATTTTGTGGTTTTTTTTATTATATTTATCACCGATGTAATTCTGATTAACATTTAAACAATGCAATTCAGCTTATAACAAACAATCAGTGCTTATAAGATCACACAATTACTATTTTCAGCAATAATATTATTTCATAGATTCAAGAGTATCAATACATTAAAATTATTTCGAAACAGATAATGATCATAAGAGAAAAGGTGTTCATTTACTCTTTCTATGACTTGGACAATAATCTCAGGATGAAAAAAACGTATCTGCTTCTTCTTCTTTTACTCCCAATTCATTTATTCGCATCAAATGAAAATCATTTAGCTGGTGCCCGCTCGCATGCAATGGGAAATTCAAGTGTTGCATTATTAGATATTTGGGCAGGTTTCCACAATCAGGCAATACTGGCAAAATTGGATGAAAAATCTTTTGGAGCGTACTACGAAAATCGGTTTGAAGTAAAAGAACTAAGCACGAAAGCATTTCATTTTAACTATCCGACTCAACTGGGAACTTTCAGCATGACTTATACACAATTTGGTTTTAATCTATATAAAGAAACCAAAATTGGTATCGCTTATTCCCGTGCTTTAGGGAAACACTTTTGGGCAGGATTGCAATTTGATCAAATCCGACAAGAATTGAATCAATCCTACGGATCACAGAGCAAATACACATTCGAAGCTGGAATTCTCGCAGAAATATTTCCTGATATTTACTTAGGCTTTCATATTTTCAACCCAAGTCAAACAAATTTCACCACTGCAGATTATGAAGATAAAATTCCCTGTACTGCAAGATTTGGTCTTTCGTGGAAGTTGTCCGATCAAACGATTATCACCTCTGAAATTGAAAAGGATTTGGATCATGATATGAGAAGCAAATTTGGCATTGAATACGAAATAACTGAAAAAATATCTCTACGCGCAGGAGTCTACAATCATCCGAATTCAATCAGCATGGGAATGGGATTTTCTTTTAAAATTGTGAAAGCCAACATTTCCTTTTCCCGGCATCCGGTGTTGGGTTATACTCCTTCGGCTGATATCAATATAACCTTTTAGTTTGTGCGCATGAATTCCTCAAAACATTTAATAATCCTCTTGTGTTTACTTTGCTGCGCACTAATAACCAAATCACAAAATACAGCGTCACAAAATGATTTGATTGAAAATTTAATTGAATCAATTGCAGAACAAAGCGAAGAAGATTTGGATTACTCGAATCTGCTCGACGAATTAAACATCCTTTTAACTGATCCAATAAATTTAAATAGTGCGAATGAAAGTGATCTTAACAAGCTGTTTATTCTCAATAAAAATCAAATCGCCAATTTCATTAAATACAGAGAAAGTACCGGCCAAATATTTAGTCTTTATGAATTACAGCTAATACCCGGATTTTCATCGGAAACTATTCGAACCATTGCTCCATTTGTTAGTCTAAAACAAATGGCACAAGACACTCTCAGCAGAAGAAAAAAAGCAAAGCACATTCTACTTTTAAAATCAGAAAGAACAATTGAGGAAGAAAAAGGCTACACTACTGAAAATACAAACTCAAGATATCTTGGAAACCCATGGAAATATTATTCGCGCTACCAATATACATCTCCTGAAAAAAATGTCTCTTTTGGTTTCACCTCCGAAAAAGACAAAGGAGAACCGTTTTTTGAAGCAAAAAATAAGAATGGTTTCGATTTTTACTCAGCCTACATTCAATACAATTCCAAAGGGATTTTAAAACAAGTAAATCTTGGTGATTATCAGATCAAATTTGGACAAGGACTGAGCATTTGGTCTGGATTGGGAGGTGGCAAATCCTCTTTAACAACCCATAACGCATATAAATCTCAAGGAATTAAAAGCTATAAATCTACTGATGAAAACCAGTTTCATCGTGGCATATCGTTACTATTAGAACCTCTTAAAAATGTAAATTTTGCGCTGTTCACCTCCTACAAAAAGAAAGACGGCACTCTTCAATCCGATTCCATAAAACCTTTTATATCCAGCATTGTAAACACAGGCTTTCATAGAAATTCCAGCGAATTTGAAAAAAAACACAAATTGGAAGAAATGATTTTTGGCTCCTATTTATCAGCCAATCTGAAAAAGATAGAACTGGGAATATCTTTTCTGCAATCTAAATATACACCTGAAATAAAAGGAACCGATGCTGCTTACAATTTTTACGGCCTTAAGGGAAGTGACAACCGTAATATTAGTCTTTACTACGAAACTCAATTTCGATCGATACACTTATACGGAGAAATAGCTCAAAGCAAATCCGGAGGCAAGGCCCTTTTGCAAGGGGCAAATATACAGGCTCACCCACAGCTTAACTTCGAACTGATCTACCGAAAATACGATCCGGATTATCATGCCTTATTCTCGAATGCATTTGCAGAACAAAGTAAAACTCAAAACGAAGAAGGTTTTTACATGGGCGTAGAATTTCATCCTTATCCAAAATGGACGCTAAAAGCTTATTACGATCAGTTCGAATTTCCATGGCTGAGATATTCAGCCAACTCGCCCAGTGAAGGACATGAATATTTCTCACAACTTGAATTTACTCCTAACAATTCGGTTTCGGTTTATTTTAGGTACAAGCAGGAAAGCAAACCAGAAAACGACAGCTCAGGTGTTATCAAAAGTCTGGTCGACCAGAAGAAAAATCAATACCGTCTTCATTTATCGGCAAAACTGAATGAGAATTGGGAAATTAGAAACCGAATTGAAATCTCACAATACCAAAAGGAAAATATCATTGAAAATGGTTATCTCCTTTATCAGGATTTAATCTATCACTTTACAAACAAACCTATTTCCCTGAATCTTCGTTACGCTTTATTCGACACAGATTCTTTTAATTCGAGAATTTACGCGTACGAAAATGACATTCTTTACGCCTACTCCGTGCCCGCCTGCTATCTAAAAGGAAGTCGTTTTTACATCAATTTTAACTGGGAATTAAACAGGCATCTTAAATTATACGCGAGATATTCTCAAACAAAATATTCCAACCAAACAAGCATAGGCTCCGGCAATTCAGAAATCAATGGCGACACAAAATCAGAAATCAAATTACTCCTCAAATTTCGTTTTTAAGACCGATAATTAAATGAATTGCACGACAAGTTTGTTGCACTCCTTCGCTTTGTTCATTTATACATCGGCAATAATTTCGCAATTAAAGAATCCTTTCTTACTTTCGAACCCCAAATTCAATAAGCATGAAAAAAATAATCAATCCTTATATTGAAACCGAAAATGGAAACTGCTTTGGCTGCTCCTCAAAAAATGAACAAGGTTTGCAAATGGAATTCTTCGAAGATGGCAATTTTATTGTCTCACACTGGAATCCGAAAGCTCATTTGTCGGGTTTCAAAAATGTATTGCACGGAGGAGTTCAGACTACAATTCTTGATGAAATTGCTTGCTGGGTAGTATTTGTAAAATGCCAAACCAGTGGAGTAACCACAGCCTTAAATGCAAAATTCAGAAGCTCTGCTTTTACAGATAAAGGATTGCTGACAGTGCGGGCTCAATTGATTTCTCAAGAAAAGAAATTTGCGAACATTCATGCAGAAATATTGGATGAAAATGGAAAAGTCTGCTCTGAAGCCGAGGTACAGTATATGATATTTCCTCCTGAAATGGCAAAGAAAAAGTTTGGGTATCCAGGAATCGAAGCATTCTATGAGTAAAATTACACCAGATTAAAATCGTCTTTGTATTTCTCCCATCGTTTTTCTTCCATCTCCATAAAACGGCCGAACTTATAAGGTGGATCTATCGATATATCCATCTTCTCGTTTGTAACCGGATGATGAAACTGAAGCCCTGTTGCGCACAGGAACAATCCTTTCCTGCGCAAAATCTCACCTTCACTTCCATATAGTTTATCACCCAAAATTGGAGTTCCCATTCCTGCCATATGAATTCTCAACTGATGAGTTCTTCCTGTTTTTGGAAACAAATGAACCATATTTAAGGTTTGATTGCGAATCGAATTATTTCTTTGAATCACCTGAAATGAACTAACCGCATCCTTACCATCAACAGGCATATCAACCTTACCTTTATCAGGCAAACTGCCGATAACTACTGCTGTATATTGCTTGCTGACAGTTCTATTTTCGAATTGCGCTCCTAAGCACTTAATTGCATGGGATGTTTTTGCTATCAATAACAATCCACAAGTAGGATTATCCAAACGATGAACCGGACGAAAAACCGTCAAAGCATCAATACATGTTGAAAGCTTTAAATTAAACGGCAAAGTATTCTGTATAGTACGAAATAAATTTCCACTTACCGAAATGCCGGCAGGTTTATTAATCACAGCAATATGCTCATCTTCATAAATTACCTCGAGTTCCAATTCAAATACCTTTGCCGGAGGCAATTCCAAATCACACATGTCAATTCGTTGCCCTGATTCTACCCACAAACCAGTTTTTGCAACAACTCCATTCACCAGTACCATCCCCTTCTTTATTGCCTTTTTCATTCCCTGATGAGATGAAACTGAAACAAAAACAGAAGGAGCATAATCCTGCAAACGAATATCGCCTATACCCTCTGGAACAATATGCGTTTCGATTACTTTCACAATATTTTAGTATAAGTTTCTATACCTGAAAGATAAAACAAAATCAGGACAGTATTTGCCTTAGATCGACACCCGATAAAAAATTGTCATAATTCTGTAACAACACGATTCAAACACCTAATCTGCTTTCTCTTAAATATGTAATTTTAATTCTTAACAAATTAAAACAATACTATTATTTCCTCCTGCAAACCTTTGTTTCTGACAAATATCAGTTTTTTAATGAGCAGACAAAAAAGTTTTTAATTTTGAAATTTAAAAATTTTACTACTTTTGCGCCTTATTATAAAGGCATCATCTGGGAAACTGGTAGTTTCCAGTAAAAAAGCAATTGTTTTTTTAACTGGCCAAAAAACAAAAGGATGAAAAAGACAAATGCGGCCCGCATTTTAGATCGGGCAAAAATTGAATACGAAATTATCGATTACGATGTGGATCCAATAGAATTGGGAGCCGAACGCGTAGCTGAAAAAACAGGTCAGCATATTCAATTTATCTTCAAAACACTTGTCCTTACCGGAGATAAAACTGGCACAATTGTCGCTTGCATTCCCGGAGCCTCCGAACTTGATCTTAAAGCATTCGCAGCTCTTAGCGGCAATAAAAAATGTGCAATGGTTCCCATGAAAAATATTCAGGAACTAACAGGCTATATTCGTGGTGGCTGTTCTCCGCTGGGAATGAAAAAAGATTATCCTATCTTTATGGATATGAGTGCTCTTAAGCTTGACTACGTGTTAATCAGTGCCGGAATCAGAGGCAAACAACTAAAGCTAAATCCACATGATCTGCTAAAAGTATCAGGTGCAGTAACCGGAGCGATAGCTACCCTAAAATCCCAAACTACATGATAAAAAATAAAGCGATTATTTGGGATTACAACGGAACACTTTTGGATGATCTGTCGATAGGACTTAAAAGTATCAACGAAATGCTGATAAAAAGAGAGCTTCCTATATTAAGCAAGGAAAGCTATAGAGACGTTTTTACTTTTCCGGTAAAAAAATATTACGAATCTGTTGGATTCAATTTTGAAAAGGAAGATTGGGACATGGTTGCAACAGAATTTATCTCCAATTACAAATCCTTACTACCTGAATCAAGCATATTTCCTGAAGCTATTCAGCTTCTTTCCCATTTTTCGTCCTTAGGTAAAAAACAATTTATCCTGTCGGCAATGGAACAGAACATGCTGAACGCTTCGGTTGCAAGTGAAAATATCAGCAATTTTTTCTCCGAAATTTCAGGCATTGATAATATTTACGCCAGTTCGAAAATTAAGAACGGAATAAAAATGATCGAAAATCATCAGCTTACTCCGAAAGATGTTTGCCTGTTTGGTGACACGACCCACGACTACGAAGTTGCTCAGGAATTAGGCTGTAGTTGTATATTAATTGCTGCAGGTCATCAATCCATCAAAAAATTAAAAGAGACAGGTTGCCCTATTGTGGTCAATCACCTTAACGATATTATAAAGAATTAAAACAACCATTTTTAGTAACTACTATTTTCAAACCTAAACAATCATTTTAAGATGAAAAAATTACTTGTAATCTTCGCTGTTCTGGCTTCCTTCGCAGTGAATGCTCAAAACTTTCAGTTGCACCGCGATTTCGACAGAGATCAATTCACGTCTACTTTCGAAATGTTTAAAATGGACAAATGGGGTAACACGTTTACTTTCGTAGATTTTGATTACGATGCAGAAAACGGAATCAACCAAGGTTATTTTGAGATTGCCCGTGTATTAAAAACAGAAAAAATGCCTTTCGGTATTCACATTGAATACAATGGTGGTGTTGGAAATGCAGAAACTCCAATTGGAGATTTTGGGTACACAATTAACAACGCATGGATTTTAGGTTTAAACTATGCAAAAGGTGGTGCAAAATCTGGATTCTCAACTTATGCAGGTTACAAAGCAATTAAAAATGCTGACGAGGCTAACTTCCAAATCACTGGAACATGGTATGTAAACTTCTTAGAAGGTAAAATGACTTTCTCAGGATTTGCAGATCTTTGGACTGAAAACGGTTTATCTGATGACACTGTATTCTTAACTGAGCCTCAGATTTGGTACAACGTTTCTAAAAACTTATCTCTTGGTAGTGAGGTAGAGATCTCAAACAATTTTGCCGGTGACGATTTTAAAGTTCGCCCTACTTTAGCTGTAAAATGGAATTTCTAATCGAAAAACTAATTATAAACAACCATGTTAGATAAATTTTTTAATATCACCGGGCAAGGTTCAAACATGAAGACAGAGATTGTCGCCGGTTTAACCACTTTTGCCACTATGGCCTATATTTTGGCTGTAAATCCATACTTTCTCTCCGTTGCAGGAATGGATTATGGTGCTGTAATGACTGCAACTGCATTATCTGCAGTGATTGCTACATTAGTTATGGCATTGGTTGCTAAACTTCCTTTTGCTTTGGCTCCGGGAATGGGACTAAATGCCTTTTTCGCATTCACCGTATGTGGTGTAATGGGATGCAGCTGGCAGTTAGCTCTTACCGCAGTATTTGCAGAAGGTATCATCTTTCTTTTACTTACGTTCTTTAACGTTCGCGAAGCCATCATCAACTCAATTCCTACCAATATTAAACATGCTATTTCGGTAGGTATTGGTTTGTTTATTGCTTTTATCGGATTAGCGCATAAAGATGTTGCAATTATTGTACAAGGACAAGGAGTTCCTGTTCACTTGGGAAATCTTCATTCTGCAGGGGCATTGCTTTGTATTTTAGGCATCATTGTAATTGGTATACTTTTGGTTCGTAACGTAAAAGGTGCAATTTTAATTGGACTTCTTGCTGTAACTGTTGTTGGATTGATTCCAGGATTAGATGTTACCAGCCTTCCTAAAGATGGTGGTTTAGTTAGTCTTCCTCCATCATTAGAGCCTATCTTTTTCAAATTTGTAGGATTTGAGGAGGTTCTATCCTGGAAGTTTGTTTCGATTCTATTCGTTTTCCTTTTTGTAGATATGTTCGACACTGTTGGAACTCTTGTTGGTGTATCTTCAAAAGCAAATCTTTTGGATTCAGAAGGAAGAGTACCACGTGTTAAGCAAGCTCTTTTTGCTGATGCTATTGGTACTACTGTAGGTGCAGTATTGGGAACATCAACTGTAACAACTTACGTTGAAAGTGCTGCCGGTGTAGCCGAAGGCGGAAAAACTGGTATGACCTCATTGGTTGTGGCATTCATGTTCTTTCTGGCCTTATTCTTCACGCCGCTTTTCACAATGATTCCTGCAGCTGCAAGTTCATCAGTTCTTGTAATCATCGGTATTTTCATGATGAGTCCAATCACAAAAATTAACTTTGATGATTACTCAGAATTCATTCCTGCTTTCCTTACCATGATTATGATGCCTCTTGCATACAGCATTGCAGAAGGTATTGCATTCGGTATGCTTTCCTATGTAATTTTAAAAGTACTAACTGGTCGTTACAAGGAACTAAACATTGCAATGATTTGTATTTCCTTTTTATTTGTACTGAAATACATTTATAATATTGGTGAGTAATCGCAGTTTCTCATATTCTAAAACCCTTTTCACTCTTAGGTGGAAAGGGTTTTTCTTTTGCCAAAATTCCGGATCGGATCAAACCAGTTTCAGCAATAGCAAAATTCTATTACATCCTCTTGTCAACCATTCCCCCACCGTAATAATGCAAGTTTTTTTTTTGATTTCGAGAACAAACACCAACCCCCCTCTAAATTATGGTTGTTAAAGGTATTAGTCAGCCGTTTACTTTGAAAAAGATCCTTCACTACCAATCGAAATGATTTTTTAGTTGAAAAATCACCTTGAATGACCGATCAGAACAAAATCGACCTTGAAAAATGACTTTGCACAACAGTTCATTCGAATTTTCAGTTGGTAAATTAACCGCACTATCAGTAGAGGCGATTTTTTAATTGAAAAATCGTCTTGCATAACAAGCAATGTTAAAAGTCATCTTGAAAAACGGCTTTGCTCATCAATCAAGTTGATTTTTTAAGGCCAAAAAGGACTTTGCACAACGTGCAAACACATTTACCAAAACTCAAACTCTCAATATTTCTTGTTTACTCTCATTTTGAGATTCCCGATATTGGAACAGAGGATTTTTGTGCATATTCTCAAACCCATCAAAGAGCTCAATCAATTCTCAAAACCATGTAAAACATTTACAATTCAATCAGTCTAAATGCCTAATTCAACAAACTCTACCTCAAAGTGAATTCATCACACGGGCACAACAAACATCATCTGTTTACACCATAAATTTCATCATTCAAGCAAACAATAGTGATGTTAGTCAAAACAATTTTATTCTTTCCTCGTAAAAAACAACATGTTACATCCAAATTAAGCTGAAGATATGAGAACGAAAATATTCTTAGGTTGGGCATTTCTTATTATACCAGGAATAATTTCCTGTTCCACATCGGAAGAAGATATGAATATGGAGATTCAAATTACCAATTCTGTGAATATTGAAGAAAATGCGATGGTGAACTGCATTTTAGAAGACCTTCTTTGCGAGGTGGAAAAAAATGTGATTGCAACCGATTATGGCACAAAGACGAAAGACAACACCAAAAGAGATTCAATTCCAGTTATTAAAGTAAGCGGTGACGATGAACCTCAAACTTCCACAAAAACAATAAGTATCAACTATGGATCATAGTAATCATACCGATCATCTGGGAAGATTAAAGCGTGGACAAATACACAACGAAATTACAGGAAGATACATGACGAATCAGACTCTTCAATCTATTCATTTCGAAGAATTTTGTATTAATAATTTAAAAATAGAAGGTCGTATTGAAATTACATCAAGCGGTTTGAACGAATTTGACCAACTTAGCTTCACTATTTCATACGACAGTATTGTTTTCACCTCTTCAAACGGATTACAATACAGCATATCAGGTACTAAAACAAAAGAATGGATTGACGGATACAGCACCCCGGAAAACCCATGGGATGATCAATTTCTGGTTTCCGGTGAATGCCATGGAATCAATTCTGAAAACAGGGAATATCATTCAAAGATATCAACACCATTGTTAATAAGTCGCTCGTGCGAGTTCATTTTAGCCGGCGAAACTGAATTTCAAGTAGAAAATGAATCGGTATTTTATAGTTTTGGAGATAGTATGTGCGATAATAAGGGATGCTACATCCGAAATGGCGAAACAAATAATTTTGAATTTGGAAGATATTCTTTTAGAGAAAAAAAGTAAACCCATAAATTTCTTGATGCATAAATGGTAATTTAGTTAGTATCAGACAAGAAAAGCCCCAAATTGGGGCTTTTTATTTATATCATTGAGATTTTTATTTATTTTTCCTTGCTTCCTTTTATTGGCCTGGAAGTATCTGGTAAAATTAAATTCAATATAACTCCTACCAAAGAAGCAAGACCAATTCCTGCTAAGGAGAAAGTTCCATATGAAATTTGTGCTCCACCAATTCCTACGGTTAGCACAATAGAAATAATCACCTGATTTCTGGTTTTTGAGAAATCTGTCTTGGCATCAATTAATGTTTTGATTCCAATACTGGCAATCATACCGAACAACAGCAGCATAATTCCACCCAAAACGGCTTGTGGAATTGTTTTAAGAAATGCACTTACTTTTCCGATAAGGGAAAATACTACTGCCGTAATTGCAGCAATTCTCAATACTCGCGGATCGGTAACTTTAGTTAATGCTATTGCTCCGGTTACCTCAGAATAAGTTGTATTTGGTGGTCCGCCAAAAAATCCAGCGAAAGCTGTTGCAATACCATCACCAAGCAGAGTTCTGTGCAAACCCGGATCTTTAACAAATTTTTTATTTGCCACTCCACCAATAGCATACATATCACCTACATGTTCTATAATCGGGGCAAAAGCAACAGGAAGCATATATAATACAGCTCCCCAGTTTAATTCCGGACGAACAAATTCTGGCAACGCAAACCATGCAGCATCATTAATCGACGTAAAATCAACTTTTCCTAATACTATAGAGAGAATGTAACCAACAATAATTCCCACAAAAATAGGAATCAGCTTAATCATTCCTTTGCTGTAAACCACAATTAAAACTGCAGTTAATAAGGAAACAGAAGAAATAATCCAATTCGTTTTTGCCATATTTACAGCAACAGGAGCCAGCGAAAGACCAATAATCATGATTACAGGCCCCACCACAATAGAAGGAAATATTTTCTCGATTACGCCTAAGCCCCAAACTTTTATTATTGCAGAAACAACGCCATACACCAAACCAACGGCAATTAAACCCGAAAGAGCTCCCGGCAAACCATACAATTCCGTAGCGGCTACAATTGGGGCAATAAATGCAAAACTACTACCCAAAAAAACAGGAACCTTACCTTTTGTGATTAAATGAAAAATCAAGGTTCCGATTCCTGCTGTAAATAATGCGACTGATGGGTCAATACCGACTAATAACGGGACAAGGACTGTTGCGCCAAAGGCAACAAATAAGAACTGAATCCCGATAATAATTCTTTTCGCGGGACTATCAAAGTTCGGTGTGCTGGTTTCTTGAGACAGGATCATAAAATAGGTTTAGATTTTTTACAAATTGGCGCAAATATAGCAAGGATGCCTCGAAGAACAAATCCGAATAGTTGTTTTTAAAGAAGCTCTCTTTATGACGATCATGTTCAACATTCAATAAAACCAAGTGTTTCAAACACTCAGGTTATCGAAATAAAACAATCAAAAAAAATGGAAATAAATTAATGAGCGGGAAGAAGCCAATTCCTGATAAATCTAAAATTATTTAGAACTTGATATCACGAACCATTAACTGAGTTTCAACTTTTCCCATGTACTCATTCTCCTGAAGTGAGTAACAGACATCAAATGGAACACCACTCGAAATTTTAGGATACAAATTCCCCATTGAAAAAGCAATACCTGCTTTTACATCTCCTTCGCGAATATCGTCAACAACTGAAAGTTTAAGATGCTCCTTATTTCTTCCTACCGGACGACTATAACCGTAATCGAGAACTTGTTCGCTCACAAAAACCGGGGTCATATTTTTTGGCCCGAAAGGCTCAAACTGTTTAATAATCCGGAAAAATTTAGGTGTAATATCAGATAATTTTATATTTGCATCAATCTTAACCTGAGGAACTAACATATCTTCTGAAATGTTATTTACCACATAATCTTCGAAACGTTTTTGGAACTCTCCAACATTCTCTATTTTCATAGTTAAACCTGCAGCATACTTGTGACCACCAAAGTTTTCCAGTAAATCACTGCATTCCGAAATTGCATTGTACAAATCAAAACCGTCAACCGAACGAGCACTTCCAGTAGCAAAACCATTCGATTCGGTAAGAATTACTGTTGGTTTATAATAATTCTCAATCATTCGAGAAGCAACAATACCAATCACTCCTTTGTGCCAGTTCCGATCAAAAAGAACAGTGCTTTTTTTAGCAAGCAACGCGCTGCTTTTTGCAACTCTTTCCAACGCTTCATCCGTAATACTATGATCCAATTCTTTGCGGTCTTCGTTCATCACATCAATTGTATCTCCTATTAATATGGCAGATTCCTCAGTATCAGCAATCAGCAATTGAACTGCCCGGTTGCCCGATTGAATTCTTCCGGCAGCATTAATTCTTGGGCCAACTTTAAAAACAATATCGTTTACTGTCAGATCTTTGTCAACTCCGGCTAAATTTAATATTGTTTTCAGTCCTAATCTCGGAGAATTATTTAGTTGTATCAATCCAAAATGGGCCAACACTCTATTCTCGCCGGTAATTGGGACAATATCCGAAGCTATACTAACAGCCAATAAATCCAGTAATGGCATTAACTCCTCAAATGGCCATCCCATTTTCTGAGCCAATCCCTGCATTAATTTAAAGCCAACTCCGCAACCCGATAACGCATCACAAGGATAATCGCAATCCAATCTTTTAGGATCGAGAACTGCAATCGCCTCTGGCAAAATATCGCCTGGTGTATGATGATCGCAAACGATAAAATCGATGCCTTTTTCTTTCGCGTATGCAATTTTACCAACGGCCTTAATACCGCAGTCCAATGCAATGATCAATTTAAAATTGTTATCCGCGGCGTAATCAATCCCTGCTGTCGAAACGCCGTAACCTTCCGAGTACCGGTCAGGAATATAATAATCTATAAAATCGAAGTGTTTTTTAAGATAAGTGTAAACAAGAGAAACAGATGTGGTTCCATCAACGTCATAATCACCATAGACCATAACTCTTTCTTGTTTCTGAATTGCTGTCTCTATTCTTTCAACAGCTTTATCCATATCTTTCATTAGGAAAGGATCGTGCAGATCATCGAGGCTGGGACGAAAAAACTTCTTTGCCATATCGAATGTAGTAATCCCACGCTGCACCAGCAAATCAGCGACTAAACGGTCAACACCAAGTGATTTCATAAGTGTTATAACCGTTCCTTCATCTCCCGGCTCATTGATTACCCATCTCTTTTCCATATTCTAGAATTTGGCTAGCTAAATTAGTCAATTTCAAGCGTCATATCAAACAGTTTAGTGATATGGCTCTTCAAATTATGTTTTACTTCTTCAATATCAAGCTCTTTGCCCAATTCTTTTTTTAAGGATGTTACTCCTTTATCAACAAATCCACACGGATTGATGTACTCAAAATATTTTAAATCGGTATTTACATTAAAAGCAAAACCATGCATGCTTACCCATCTGCTGATTCGCACACCAATAGCACAAATCTTGCGAACAGTAGGTTTCCCTACATCCAACCAAACTCCTGTCGCTCCTTCCAGCCGCGTTCCAACAATTCCATAATCGGCAATACAATTAATAACAGCTTGCTCCAGAGTTTCGATGTATTTTTTAATTCCCATATCGTAGGTTTCCAAATTTAAGATTGGATACCCAACAATCTGTCCCGGCCCATGATAGGTAATATCACCTCCGCGATTAATTTTATGAAAAGTTGCCTCTTTTGCCTGCAGCTGCAGCAAATCAAGAAGCATATTTTGTTCTTTCCCGCTTTTCCCCAGTGTATATACGTGCGGATGTTCGCAGAACAACAAATAATTGTTTGATAATTTTTTCTGATCAGCCGGAAGATCGGCATTAGCCTGCTTGGATGTCAGAACCTCATTAAACAGGTTCTCCTGATAGTCCCATGCTTCTTTATAATCAATCGATCCCAAATCGCGAAATACAGTCTTAATCATCTTTTAAACTCCTTTTTAAGTTTAACGCATTTACATGACGTTCTGCATGATACGAAGAACGCACCAAAGGTGTACTTTCTACAAATGCAAAACCTTTTTCCAAACCAACAGTCTCATATTTTTTGAACACCTCCGGAGTAATGTATTCCTGAACTTCCAAATGATTTTTTGTTGGCTGCAAATACTGACCAATTGTCATGACTCTGACTCCTACCTCAAGCAAGTCATCCATTACCTGATAAATCTCTTCTTCTTTCTCGCCCAAACCAAGCATTATTCCCGATTTAGCAACTATTCCCGAATCTGAAATTTGCTTTAACACTTTCAGACTAAGATCGTATTTAGCTTTGCTTCGAACTTCACGGGTTAATCTTCGAACCGTTTCCAAATTATGAGAGATCACCTCCGGATTCATATCAATCACTCTTTGAATGTCCCCCTCTTTCCCATTAAAATCGGGGATTAAAACCTCAAGTGTGGTTTCCGGAGTAGTTTCTTTTATACATTTTATGGTTTCTGCCCAAATTCCAGATCCTCCGTCTTCCAAATCATCCCGGTCAACAGAAGTTATTACAGCATGTTTTAAGCTCATTAGCTTAATAGAACGAGCCAATCTTTTGGGTTCTTTCCAATCTGCCTCAAGTGGCTTTCCTGTTGGAACGTTGCAAAATTTGCAGGCACGTGTACAAATATTTCCTAAAATCATAAAGGTAGCAGTTCCATTTCCCCAACATTCTCCAACATTCGGACATTTCCCGCTCGAACAAATAGTATGCAATCCATTCTCCTTTACTATTCCATTCACGTATGCATAATCGTCACCCTTTGGCAACTGTATTTTCAACCAATCTGGTTTTCTTCTTGTCTTCATTTTACTACTGCTTAATTTTTCCTGATGATTCAAAACGCTTTAGACTCTTTTCATCAACAATTTATAACTGATCAAAACACCACAAATAATCAATTGATTTTCAGCAACAAACACTACAGCAAAATTTGATTCCTAAATAAAAATAAATCCACGCAAAGGTATTCGAAACATTTCAACTTTGCATGAAATACCTTATATTTTTGCCTCTTTCGTGAATGTTTCGTTATATTTATTCAATCTAAATACCATTAATTTCATGCAATATTACCAATTATATTTGTCTTTACAATGGCATTTGAAACAACACATTTTTCGATTAAGAAATAGAAAAATTCACCAGTAAAGAAAATAAGCTTTCTTTTTAAATCTTTTGTAAACCCCCTAAGCTGGCAAACACAATCAATTCTCATACTTTTAATCGGCGCAATCAGCATTAAATCCAATAAGTAAAGCTGTTGAAATTAATTATTTGGACAGATTATATTATCTTTGCACCCGAATAAACTTTATTGAGATTAAGATGAATGCGTTAGAACTTAGTGAACAAGAAATCATTAGAAGGAATTCCCTTAAAGAAATGCAGTCTATGGGTATCAACCCGTTTCCTGCGGCACAATATCATGTAAACAGCTTTTCTTCAGATATTCTGAAAGATTTCGATCCTGAAAAGAAGAACCTTCAAGAGGTTTGTATAGCAGGTAGAATCATGAGCAGAAGAATTATGGGTAAAGCTTCCTTTCTTGAACTTCAGGATTCGAAGGGAAGAATACAGGTTTACATTACAAGAGATGATATCTGCCCGGGCGAGGATAAAACCCTTTACAACACAGTATTCAAAAAACTGACTGACATTGGTGATTTTATTGGAATTAAGGGTTACGTATTTGTTACTCAGGTAGGTGAAACTTCGGTTCATGCAACCGAAATGACAATTCTTTCAAAATCTATTCGTCCGCTTCCTATTGTTAAGGAAAAAGATGGAAAAGTTTACGATGCTTTCAGCGATCCTGAAATGCGTTACCGTCAGCGGTATGTTGATTTGGTAGTAAACCCGGCTGTTAAAGATGTTTTCCTGAAAAGAACGAAAATCATCAACTCGATGCGCGAACTTTTCAACAGCAAGGATTATTTAGAGGTGGAAACACCAATCTTACAGGCTATTCCCGGTGGTGCTTCTGCCCGTCCGTTCGAAACACATCACAATGCATTGGATATTCCTCTTTACATGCGTATTGCCAACGAACTTTATCTGAAAAGATTGATCGTTGGGGGATTCGACGGAGTTTATGAGTTTGCGAAAGATTTTCGTAACGAAGGAATGGATCGTACTCACAATCCGGAATTTACAGTAATGGAAATCTATGTTGCCTATAAGGATTACAACTGGATGATGGACTTTACTGAAGAAATGATTGAAAAAATTGCGATGGATCTTCATGGCAAAACCAAATTGACTGTTGGCGATAAGGAGATTGATTTCAAGCGTCCTTTCAAACGTATTTCAATGATTGATTCCATTCTTGAGTTTACAGGAATTGACATCAATGGAATGGATGATATACAACTTCGCGAGGTTTGTAAAAAACTGAATATCGAAGTGGATGAAACCATGGGAAAAGGAAAATTAATCGATGAAATTTTTGGTGAGAAATGCGAAGGAAATTACATTCAGCCAACTTTCATTACCGATTATCCTGTTGAAATGTCTCCTCTTTGTAAAAAACACAGAGACAATCCGGAATTAACCGAGCGTTTCGAGTTAATGGTGAATGGAAAAGAGCTTTGTAATGCTTATTCGGAGTTAAATGATCCTATTGATCAGTTGGAGCGTTTTCAGGAACAAAACAAATTAAGTGAAAAGGGTGATGATGAAGCCATGTTTATTGATATGGACTTTGTTCGTGCTCTTGAATATGGTATGCCTCCTACATCTGGAATGGGAATTGGTATTGATCGGTTAACCATGTTGATGACCAACTCACAATCAATTCAGGATGTATTGTTCTTCCCGCAGATGAGACCTGAGAAGAAAGCTGCAGTTGACAGTGATGACAAATTTGTTGCATTAGGGATTGCTCCTGAATGGATGCCAATAATTCGTAAAGCAGGATTCCAAACTGTCAGCGCTTTAAAGGAAGAGAAGTCAACAAAACTTCATCAGGATATTTGTGGCTGGAATAAAAAGCTAAAAATGGGATTAAAAAACCCAAGTCAGGAAGAAGTAGCAGAGTGGTTGTCTTAATTCCTGCTTTAAAATATTTTCATATCGGAGGTCGGGAATTTCTCCCTTCCTCCGATATTTAGTAAATTAGAGATCTGATCGTTACAGAAATAATTCTCTAACAACAGCAGACTTATCAATAAATTCATGAACAAATCATCAAAAATTGCCATAATTGGTGGTGGTAGCTGGGCTACAGCTATTGCTAAAATCTTTATGGAAAATGTAGCAGAAATTAACTGGTACATGCGCAATCCGGATACCATTGACCAATTTAAGGAATTAGGTCATAACCCACGCTACATTACCGGTGCGGAATTTGACATCGACAAAATCAATTTTTCGCATAATATTGACGAAATCGTAACAAATTCTGACATCATTGTTTTTGCGATACCATCCGCATTCTTGAAGAATGCACTTAAAAATCTTACGGTTAGCCTTGAAGATAAATTTGTTGTATCAGCAATTAAAGGTATTGTTCCCGATGAAAATATGATTATTGGTGAATTCTTTAATGAAAAATACAATGTGCCAATTGACAACATCGGTATAATTTCCGGACCATGCCATGCGGAAGAAGTTGCATTGGAACGATTATCATATTTAACGATTGCCTCTCAGAATACAAAAAAAGCAAGAGTTTTGGCTCTAAAAATGGAATGTGCATACATTAAAACAACCATTTCCGATGATATATACGGAACTGAATATTCTGCTGTTCTAAAAAATGTTATTGCCATCGCTTCAGGTATTTGTCACGGACTTCGTTATGGCGATAATTTTCAAGCCGTGCTGATATCAAACGCAATTCAGGAAATTAAACGATTTGTAGATACGGTTCATCCCATCACAAGAGATATTAAAAGTTCAGCTTATTTAGGCGATTTATTGGTTACCTGTTATTCTCAATTTAGTAGAAACAGAACTTTTGGAACCATGATTGGGAAAGGATATTCTGTAAAATTTGCTCAGTTAGAGATGCATATGATTGCCGAAGGATATTATGCGGTTAGTTGTATCAAAGAAATTAATGATAAATACAAGGTTCACATGCCAATTACCATGGCTGTTTATAATATTCTGTACGAAAAAATATCTCCTGCTATGGAAATCAAATTATTAACAGAAGATTTACGTTAAAGTTATTTTTCAATTGTAAATTTGTACTTTGAAAAACTTTTCATTTTACAAAAGTAAAAGTATCGCATTGCATGAATGCAGAATAGGAGTGATTGCAAAAGCATTCATCAATTATTTTAGTTTGAAATACATTTAATTAATTATACACATTAAACCCATTTCTGTCTTTCGCTCTGAGGGGGTATCGGTTCTGACAGATCTGGATTTTACAACTTAATTTGAAAATAATGGAACACATCAAGTTGAGCTTTGAAAAATCTTTAAACTTCGTAAGTAAGGAAGAGATTTTCAAATTTAAAGAAGAGAGTCAAAAACATTTAACTGCTCTTCAAAAAGGAACCGGTAAGGGAAATGACTATGTTGGATGGGTAGATTTACCTTCTCAGATTACTGAAGAAGAGCTAAATGATATCGAAGCAACCGCTTTATCTTTGAAAGATAAAGTAGAAGTATTGGTAGTTATTGGTATTGGAGGATCGTACCTGGGTGCAAAAGCTGTTAACGATGCTTTGGCTCATAGTTTCGATCAACTGAATATCGGTAACGAAAATCCGCTTGTATTGTATGCCGGACAAAATATCAGCGAGGACTATCTGTTCGAGTTAATGGACATTTTAAAAGACCTTGAATTTGGTATTTGTGTAATATCTAAATCGGGAACAACTACCGAACCTGCTATTGCCTTTCGTTTGTTAAAAGAACTTTTGGAAGAAAATGTTGGCAAAGAAGAATCTCGTGAAAGAATTATCGCTATTACAGATGCATCAAAAGGAGCTCTTAGAACTCTTGCTGTTCAGGAAGGCTACAAAACATTTGTAATTCCTGATGATGTTGGTGGTCGTTTTTCGGTTTTAACTCCTGTTGGATTGCTTCCTATTGCGGTTGCAGGTCACGACATCAAGGAATTGGTAAAAGGCGCTAAATCGATGCAGGAATATTCAATAGCAACGGCATTCGAAGAAAATCCTGCTTTGCTATACGCAGCGGCCAGAAATGCTCTCTACGCAAAAGGCAAAGGAATTGAAATTTTAGCCAATTACAATCCAAAACTGCACAATGTAGCCGAATGGTGGAAGCAACTTTACGGTGAAAGTGAAGGAAAAGAAAACAAAGGTATCTTCCCTGCAAGTGTTGATTTCACAAGTGATTTACACTCAATGGGACAATACATTCAGGAAGGACAACGTAATATTTTCGAAACTGTTATTTCAATTGCTAAACCCAACCATACTGTAATTATTCCTGAAGATAAAGACAATCTTGACGGTTTGAACTTTTTGGCTGGAAGACGCATTGACGCGGTGAATAAAATGGCAGAATTAGGCACCCAATTGGCTCATGTTGATGGCGGTGTTCCAAATCTAAGAATTGAAATGCCTCAGTTGAATGAATTCTACTTAGGTGAATTGCTTTATTTCTTTGAAATTGCCTGTGGTGTAAGCGGTTATATTTTGGATGTAAACCCATTTGACCAACCCGGTGTTGAAGCATACAAAAGCAACATGTTTGCTTTGCTTGAAAAACCAGGTTTCGAGGAAGAAACTAAAAAAATCAAAGAGAAATTGTAGTCTCAATTTCAATACTATTAAAAAAAGATCAGCTTTAGAGTTGATCTTTTTTTATTTCCTCACTTTGCAGCTCTTCTGCTAAACTCTTTTTTGTATTCCTTCGAATCCGTATTTTTTTCCCCGCAAACTGCCCCAAAAAGAAAGCACTCACCATAATTGGATAGGTGTATAACTGAAAGCCCAAACCAAACAAATGCCGAAACAGGATTACAAATGGAATGGGTGCATGAATACAGACAAACCACATTACTGAGAATTTTTTAAATCCTTGCCTGATAAATCCAAATGGGACATTCAAAATAAAAGTTGAGAGAGCTGCAAAAAGTAAATTTAGTTCCATGCAAACGAATATAATTATAATATCTAATAAAACGGGGCGTAATCTCCTTAATAAAAACAAACTTATTTATTTACATTTGCCACAATTAAAAATGCCCTGAACGATGCAGTACTCATCTAAACTGAAAGGAAGCTTGTTGGCTCTATTGGCAACCATCAGTTTTTCGAACATATATATTTTCAGCAAACTGGCGATGAAAGATGTCAATCTTGCCTCTTTTGGACTGTTGTGGTTTGCCTTTGCCCTGCTGTACAATTATCTGTACTATTATTTTTTTACTGACAGAAAAAAAATAAACTCATTATCAAAAAAATCAAAATTTATTTTAATTCTAATCGGATGTTCTGAGGTAATATCAATGTCTGCATTCTTTCTCTCAATAAAACTGACTGAAAATCCTGCAATAGTCTCATTCCTTGCAAATACCAGCCCTATATTTGTAATTTTCATTGGATTTGTTTTTCTGAAAATAAGATACAATTTCATAGCTGTAATCGGAATTGTAGTTACTCTTAGCGGCGTTGTTCTAATCAATTATAACAACACTGTTTCTGATTTGGGAAGTTTTGTAACACCGGCAAGTATTGCAGCGCTTGTTTTTGCACTATTTTACGGAGTAAGCCTGGTGCTTGCCCGATCTGAGATTAAAACAATTCCTTCTACGATGATTACGGTTTGCCGATCATCGTTTCTGTTTCTGGGATTTGCATTGTATAACCTCTTCATCTTCGAAGTGCCGCACTACACGACTGACTCACTGCTTTACATCAGTATCGGATCCATTTTTGGGCCGTTTTTGGGTGTAACCCTTACGTTCGCCTCCTTAAAATTTATCGATGCGTCAATCACTACCTTAATTTGTACATCAAGAAGTTTCTTTATTGTTATAGGAGCCTTTCTTTTTATGGATCTCTTGCCTGACAACTATCAATTATTAGGTGGGATTTTTATCATTTTGGGAATTGTACTAATCACGATTGGTGATATCCGACAGAAATCGACTTAATTCAGAACCCTTTTTACCTCGGTTAAAAAATCATCTTTAGTAATTGGCATTGTAATATAACCATGGCATCCGGCTTCAATACAACGCTCTTCTTCCCCTTTTATAGTATAAGCTGTCTGAGCAATCACTTTTGTATCCTGATTTCCGTTTTTTATTAAAGCCAAACAATCTTTCGTCGATTTACTATAAATGTTCATATCAAGAATAAGCAAATCAGGCGTTAATTCATTCAACATGTTTATCATGATATTCTCATTTGAAGCATGAGAAATAGTAACATCTTCACCATCAAATAATTTTTGCAAATAAAGAAATGAGTTATAATCTTCCTCTGCAATTAATACCGATTTTCGGCCAATAGACTCCGCCCGCATCACAACTTGTGAATCATCAGCACCAATCGTTTCATTTTTAGAATAAGGTAGTGTAAAATAAAAAGTACTGCCTTTTCCAACTACCGATTCGAACCTGATTTCACCTCCCAGAAGCTCAACAAGTCCTTTTGAAATGCTTAAACCTAATCCTGTTCCATCAGTAAACTGCTCTTCATCTCCTTGTCTGAAACGTTCAAAAATGATATCATGTCTGTTTTTAGGTATTCCGCAGCCTTCATCTTTCACATATACTTCAATTACTGTCTGCGACAAATATTCTTTAAAATTATACCCAACTTCCACCTTACCCACTTCTGAAAATTTGATTGCATTATTAAGCAAATTATCCAGAATTTGATGAAACCGATTAGAATCTGTAAAAACAGAAAGTCTTTCATACTCTTCCGGCAAATTCAAAACCAACTCGATATTGGGTTTGCTTTCTAATAACACTCCCCTTTTAACCACCTCTATACCACTTACAAATAATTCGTGCAAATTGGTTTCCATTCTATGTACCGCCACCTGATCCAATTCCAATTTAGAGATATCAACAATATCATCAATAAGCTGCAACAGTCTATTCCCTGAATTTTGAATAATATTTATATACTGGGATTTTTCAGCATCATCCAATTCTGAATCAACAAGCAATTCTGAAAATCCCATAATTGCATTCATTGGAGTACGTATCTCATGACTCATATTAGCAAGAAAAATCGATTTCAACTTATCACTTTCCTCAGCCTTTTCTTTCGCCTTTAACAGCTCTCTTTCAGCCAGCTTTATATCCGTAATATCTCTTGAAACACCTAGTACTCCAATTAGCTTTCCTTCTACATCGTGCATTGGAGTTTTAATCGTCTCAGTTAAAAGTCTGTTTCCACTGGTAGCTGAAACAGCCCAATTGGTAAAGCGAACGCTTTTCGCACTATTTAAAACCTCCAAATCTTTTTCCCAGTAAAAATCAGCAATCTCCCGCGGATAAAAATCATAATCTGATTTGCCAATAAGAGCATTTCCCTTTAACCCATTAAATTTTTCGAAGTTCCTATTGCAAGACAGATATATTCCCTTTGGATCTTTTAACCAAATCATTTCAGGAACAGTTTCTATCAGTATTTTTAAATGAGCTCTTTCATTTTCAACCAACGCCATGGCATTCTTACGCAAAGAAATATCACGAACCATAGCCCAAAATCCTTTGGGCTTACCTTTTTCGTCCTTCAACAAATAGATACGCAGTTCAACAGGAATCAAACTTCCACCTTTTCTTATACACTCCTTTTCATATACTCTGGAACTTCCGGATACGAGAACCTCTTCTTCCATTATCTTCTGCTCAAATTCAAGCCACTTTAAAGGGGTTAAATCATGACAATTCATATGCAGCAACTCGTCAGAGGAGTAACCAAGCATTTCTTTGAATGCTGTGTTAAATTCGATCACATTGGCATCCATATCCAAAACAACAAATGCATCGTTCATGCTTTCATACAAACGCGAATACTTTTCCTTTGTTCTGCTTAACGCGATTTTATTAGCCCTGTTTTGTAATTGTCGGTTCATGAATAATCCCAGCAACATATTGCCCAGTGGATAAATAGTTAGCAAGGGCCAGGAAATTTGCAGCAAAGTTGGCATCGTTTTTTCTGAAGGCAAAAATACAGAGCAACTAATCATCGCCAAATGAACGGCGACTCCTAAAAGTAAATATTTCAACCAATAAGATTTAACACCTATTTTAGTCCATATTTGTTTCCATAAAATACCTATCACACCAGAACTGATTATAACAGCAATTCCCATAAACATTCCTTCCCCACCTAAAATAAACCGATAGGTGCCTGTAATTAGAATTGCAATAATGGTAGGAATTACGCCAAAAAATAACCCGGAAATGGAAAGAATAACCGAACGCGTATCAAAAACGACTCCAGTTGCCATTTCCCAGGAAGAAAGCATAAGAACAACACCAATAGCACCTACAATTCCACCTGCTAATAATTGCTCCCATATGGATTTAAGACCAGTTCTTCTCACCCACAAATAATCATACAACATGCTAAACGACAGCAATATTGCAGTATTCTGTATTAAACTTAGAAACATGGAATTATTCATAAATAAAGTAGTAGTAATTTCCTATTGTGGTTATACTCTAAATAAGAGTGTTTTATCTCTTATTTACAAAAAATGTATACTTCATTTTCTAAATAAAGTTTTGTTTTCATTCATGTTTTATAATAAAAAAAAGAGCAGATTAAATCTACTCTTTTACAATAAAAAATAAAATTACTTCACTATTTAAGCCATTTCCTTATTCAAATGATGCTTTTCAGTAAACTGATTTATTACATGAGATAATTTTGGATACCCAATCTCTTCCAAATCATAATAAACCCGCGTTGTAGGTTTTTTAATATTGATAATCCGGTTTAAATCTATTGGAGTACCAATAATAACAGAGTCGCAATCGCTGCTGTTAATGGTAGTTTCCAAATCCTTAAGCTGTTGATCGGAATAGCCCATCGCAGGTAAAATATTACCAATGTTTGGATAAATTTCGTAGGTTTCTTTCAACTTGCCTGCAAGAAAAGGTCGGGCATCAATCTCTTCGGCAGCGCCAAATTTACGTGCAGCAATTGTGCCTGCGCCAATCTTCATTTCACCATGAGTTAAAGTCGGTCCGTCTTCTACTATTAAAACACGTTTGCCACGAATCAACTCAGGATGATCAACGGTGATTGGTGAAGCTCCATCAATTACAATGGCGTTTGGATTTGCCGATGCAATATTTTCGCGGACTGTTTGAATTCCTTCCGGAGCGGCTGAATCCATTTTATTAATAACAACAACATCAGCCAACCGAAGATTAACTTCTCCCGGATAGTAATTCATTTCGGCTCCCGGACGATGAGGATCCGCAACTGTAATTGTTAAATCTGGTTTGTAAAAAGAGAAATCATTATTACCTCCATCCCACAAAATAACATCACATCCATCCGGATCTTCCTCTGCCGCACGAACAATCGCCTCATAATCAACTCCGGCGTAAATTATATTTCCACGAGTAACATGTGGTTCATATTCTTCCATTTCCTCAACAGTACAATTGTGTTTTTTCAAGTCATCAACTGTTGCAAAACGTTGTACTTTTTGAGCAACCAAATCCCCATAAGGCATTGGGTGACGTATTGCAATCACCTTTAATCCTTTATTCATTAATTCTTCAATAACCTTTCTGGACGTCTGTGATTTACCACAACCGGTTCTTGTTGCAACCACAGCTATAACAGGCTTATGACTTTTTATCATAGTATCCCCAGGTCCCAATAACTTAAAGTTAGATCCTGCCGCATTAACAACCGCACTAACGTTCATTACTTTTTTATACGGAACATCCGAATAAGAAAAGACACAATCATCTACACAATGTTCTTTAATCAATTTAACCAAATCCTCTTCTGCATAAATTGGAATTCCCTCCGGATACAATTCTCCGGCCAATTCGGCAGGATATTTTCTTCCATCAATATCAGGAATTTGAGCTGCAGTAAATGCAACTACATTGTACTCCGAGTTGTCTCTAAAGTAAGTGTTGAAATTGTGAAAATCACGACCTGCAGCACCAATAATAATGACATTCTTTTTAGCCATAACTTCTGTTTCTTAAGTTAAAATTAATATTAGGTATGAATACTTAAAATTAAAACTTTAAAGGATTTTTTCTAATTTTAACGACTTTAAGTTATAGATTTTGAGCCTGTTGCTTAACACGAGCAAAAAAATTGACTTTGTCACAAAACTGTCATAACTTATTTAGTTTTTCCGTTGTTATAAAACTTTTAAACTTCCATATTGTCAATACCCAAACACTTTCCCTTAAAAAAAGAAAATACAAAATTGAATCGAAATTATTATTTATTGCTTATTTTCGGGAAACAAGACTGATGAAACATGAATTTTTTAGCACACCAATACCTTTCAGGTGATTCGGAAAAAGTGAAGATTGGGAACTTTATTGGTGATTACATTAAGGGTAATAAATACAAGGATTATCATCCCGAAATTCAAAAAGGCATTCTCCTGCATCGAAATATTGATCACTTCACTGATCATCATCCAATTGTTTTACAAAGTTCAAACAGACTTAAAAATGGATATAAAAGATACTCAGGAGTTATTGTCGATATGATATATGACCATTTTTTAGCAAAAAAATGGAATAAATATCATACTCAGCCCATTTCAAGCTTTGTCAGCAAATCACATGAAATATTAGTGAAGAACTATTTGATTCTTCCTCAGAAAGTAAAACTGTTTCTTCCCTTCTTAATTCAAAGCAGAAGATTAGAAAGCTATTCAACAATTGACGGTTTACAAACTGCATTAAAAATCATGTCACGCAGAACCAGTTTGCCCGATCAGACCGATTATGCAATAAAAACACTCCTCGATCAATATGATGATATTGAAACTGAATTTGACTGCTTCATGAGTGCTCTCATTAGCTATGTCAGCAATGAACATCAAATTATCGTAGCAACTCCATACGATTGGCATCTAAACGAAGAAAAACGAATAACAAAATTGTAAACGCCCACAAGGAAGATCCACCATAACTAAAAAACGGCAAAGGAATTCCTATAACCGGAGCAAGGCCAATTGTCATACCAACATTTATTGCCATATGAAAAAACAATATACAAGCTACTCCATATCCATATATCCGACTAAAAGGAGATCGTTGCCTTTCGGACAAAAACAACAAACGGATTATTAATATCAGTAAAAGGAATAAAACTGCAGCAGAACCAATAAATCCCCATTCTTCGCCTACTGTACAGAAAATAAAATCGGTACTTTGTTCGGGAACAAATTTAAATTTCGTTTGTGTTCCATTCAAAAATCCTTTTCCTGAAAATCCTCCGGATCCAATTGCAATTTTTGATTGAGCCACATTATATCCTGCACCGGAAGGATCTGACTCAATTCCCAACAAGTCGTTTATGCGTTCCTGCTGATGAGATTCCAAAACATTTTCAAACAAATAACTCACCGAAAATGTGAGAAACAAGCTGCCAACAGCAATCAACAAAACCCAAACGACATTCTTAAGTCGTTCTCTATAAATATAATATAAGAAGGGTACAATATTTAAACTTACTGATAGTACTAATATCATATAGGTGGAAACATCCAATTGCAAAGCTTTAACTACACCCCAAACCAAACCAAAACCGATAAATAATGCTGACAGACCAATTATTATTTGTTTGAACCGAAGCCCCATAAACTTCAGACATACAAAAGAAAATCCTAAAATCATCAGAAGCACATATAACTTGGCTAAAAGAAGTGTTACTATAAATAATACGGCAGATAAAAAACCAACAAATAAAACAACACCTGAAAGTCCTTCCCTGTATAACACCAATATGAAAACCACATATACCAAAGCCGATCCGGCGTCTCGCTGCAGAATTATTAAAACAGCCGGAGTAAATAAAATAACTCCTGCTACAACCAAAGACTTAAATTTGTGTATTTTAAAATTAAACTGGCTTATGTATCGTGAAATGGCCAGACAAGTTGCAAATTTTGCAAACTCTGCAGGTTGTAAACGAATTCCGCCAATCTCAAACCATGATCGGGCACCGTTGACTTCCCTTCCAAATATTAGTACGGCAACAAGTAGGAAAATCATGACCAGATAGGTGGGATAAGCGAATGCGGAGAAAAATTTACCTTCTATAATCAGAATAACCATCGCAAGGAAGAAAGCTGCCCCTATCCACATTAATTGTTTTCCATATCTCTGACTAATATCAAAAATACTTTGATGTTCTTCGTTGTATACTGCGGCGTAAATATTTATCCATCCAAGAAAAACAAGCAGAACATATATAAAAATTGTCCACCAATCCAGATTCTTTATTAAACTTACCTTTCTTGTCATCCCAACGTTAATATTTATTCAACAACTCCTGTACTGGGTGTTGCTGCCTGATTAATTAAATCAGCATCAAGCATCCTCTTTTCCAGCCATTTTTTGTTTTCAGAAATCTCCCCTTTTAGATATTTCTCGATCATTAAACCTGAAATTGGGGCTGCATATCTACTTCCCCACACTCCATTTTCAACATAAACAACAATAGCAATCTTCGGATTTTCTCTTGGTGCAAATGCAACAAAAACAGAATGATCTGCTTCGTCAGAATTCTGAACTGTTCCTGTTTTACCACACACACGAATATCTTTAATCGCTGCCAATGCTCCGGTACTTCCCTCACCTCCTGTAACTACCATTTCCATACCATCAATTACAGGTGTAAAATTAGAAGAGTCTACACTGGTATAATGTTTTTCCAGATACTTTTTCCCAAAAGCCCCATCCTCACCAACAGCCTTTACGATATGAGGAATATAATAATAGCCTCTATTGGCAATTGCAGCTACCATATTTGCCATCTGCATTGGTGTTATCTGCAGTTCACCCTGTCCTATAGCCAGGGAAATTGCATTTAAGGCTCTCCAATTCTTACGATACTTATTCTGATAATATTCATTTGTGGGAATAGAACCTGTTTTTTCATTCGGTAAATCAATGCCAAGTTCACTTCCGAAACCAAAAGAAGTGACATCCTTTCTCCATGCAGTATACCCGTCCTGAACAGAACCAAACTTAGGACTTTCCAAAATGTAACGAAATACATTTGCAAAATAAGCATTACAGGATTGCTGAATTGCATGACGCAAATCCAAAGGAGATGCATGAGAATGACATCCCATCGTAAAATTACCAACATGATAACCGCTGTGACATTCAAATCTTGCAGCAGGGCTAATTACGTTTTCCTGAAGAGCCACCAATGCATTTACCAATTTAAATATTGACCCTGGAGGATACAACGCTTGCATTGTTCGGTCAAACAAAGGCTTCAATGAGTCATTTTGAACCATCATCTGATAATTCTTATTCATTGCACGCCCAACAAACATTTCAGGATCATATCCCGGACTGGATACTTTTGCTAAAATTTCACCAGTATGGGGTTCAATCGCAACAATTCCGCCTTTTTTATTTTGCATCAACAACTCACCGTATTGCTGTAAATCTATATCTAAACTCGTGTGCAAATTTTTACCTGAAACTGCTTTTTCATCGAATTTCCCATTCCGAAATGATCCTTTTATTCGATTAAAAACGTCAACCCAATAAATCTTTACTCCCTTTTCGCCGCGAAGCTCTTTTTCATATGTTCTTTCTATACCACTTTTCCCAATATAGTCTCCTTGTCTAAAATACGGATCACTTTTAATCTCCTGGTTGGTTACTTCTCTAAGATATCCTAATGCATGAGCTGCACTTTTTAATGGATATTTCCGCAATGTTCTCGTCTGAACAAAGAAACCGGGAAATTTATATAACTTCTCCTGCAAAACAGCATATCTTTCAGACGACAACTGTTTTAAAAAAATAGATGCCTTTCGATAAGAATAATGCTTTGCCTTAGCAATCCCTTCAATTAATTCTAATTTTTCAATTCCCAATAGTTGGCAAAAATCTGTCGTGTCAAAAACTTCCAATTGTCTGGGAATCAACATCAGATCGTAAGCGGCCTGATTGTACACCAACAATCTTCCATTCCTATCATAAATCAATCCCCTTGCCGGATATTGTGTTACCTGCCTTTGAGAATTATTCTCAGCAGATAATTTATAGGTGTCATCAATTATTTGAAGGTTAAATAAACGGATAATGAAAATTAGAACAACCAGAATGAATATTCCGCCAATAATGTATTTTCGGTTTGAGAAATTATTCATTTTATATTATTAATTGATCTATTTTTTAAACAGTAAGAATTGAGATGTAATGAGTAAGCTTAAAGTAAAGAATGTACTAAGAATGATCCTGGTTATGGTTTCACTTAGATTGGAAAAAGAAAATACTTCTATAAAAAACAAAAAGCTATGATGAGCAATGACTAATATCAAGCAATACTTAAAGAACCATCCAAATCCATAATGAAGAATACTCGGCGTTGTTCCTTGTTCATAACCATCTCTTACAGACAAATAATTTAATATGTATGGACGCAAGTACGCCATAAAGACACTGGCGGATGCGTGCATACCAAGAGTATTGGAAAAAACATCAACACTTAATCCCAAAAAAAACGACAAAACCAACAAAAGCCAGTTTGGAGTCTCAAATGGAAGTAATAAGATGAATAAGATATACATATAAGGATTTAAAAAACCACTTATTTGAATATTATTTAATATGGCAACCTGAATAAATACAAGAACCACAAATCTTATTATGTTTTTTACGATTTGATTCATTCGACCACCTCCTTTTCAAGTTCCAAGCGTTCAGTTTTCATCAAATCACCAATAACTTTCACGTATGACAAACTTTTAAAATCATTGGAAAAGGCGATTACCAATTCATGAAAATTACCTCCTGAGCTTGGCAAAATTTCCTGTACTGTACCCAGCAATATTCCCTCTGGAAAAATTGATGAATAACCACTGGTAACAATTGTATCTCCTGTCTGAATTAATACATGTATCGGAACTTCATACAAACGCGCTGATTTATAATCCCTTCCATCCCAGGAAAGGGAACCAAAATAATTGTTCTTCTTAATTTTAGCCGAAACACTTATTCGGCTATTCAATAAAGAAATTACGGTTGAAAAATTATTTGAAACACTTTTTACAACACCAACAACACCATGATCTGTAACTACAGCCATCTCTGGCTGAATGCCATTTAACCTGCCTTTATTCAAAGTAATATAATTCAGTTGTTTATTAACAGAATTATTAATGATTTTGGCGGTTCGATAAAGGTATTGCTGTTGATATAAGGAATCATTATAGAGAACAGACGAATCGACTGACATCTTGTATGATTCAGCCAGAATATTTTTCAATCGGGTATTTTCTTTATTTAATTCTTCGTTTGTTTCAGCCAAAGCCAAATAATCGGTTGTTGATGAAACTTTTTCATAAAGACTTCCGGTAAGGGCGTTACTCGAATTCAGGTACTCTGTCTTTTGATAGTTATTGTAACTGACTAACAATAACATGCAAAAAATTTCAATTACAACAAAAATGATCGTAAAATGAAATCTTACGATAAAATGTAATAAATTCTTCATTCAAAAAATCAAATCCCTGTTAAACCAAAATAAGTTTCGTTCCTGATTATCTCATCAGAAACGAAAACTTATCTACATTTTTTAATGCAATTCCAGTACCACGTGCAACTGCCCTTAATGGATCTTCCGCAATGTGAAATGGAATATTTATTTTATCTGTTAATCGCTTATCTAATCCACGAAGCAATGCACCACCACCGGCAAGGTAAATTCCTCTATTTACAATATCAGCGTATAATTCCGGAGGTGTTTGCTCCAATGCACTTAAAATTGCGATTTCAATTTTCGAGATTGATTTCTCCAGACAATGAGCAATTTCCTGATAAGATACAGGCACTTCAATTGGAAGTGCTGTCATCTGATTTGGTCCTTGCACCCGGAAATCATTTGGTGGCTCTTCCAACTCAGACAATGCAGATCCAACCTGAATTTTTATTTCCTCAGCAGTTCTTTCACCAATTTTTATATTGTGCTGATGACGCATATACTCCTGTATATCAGAAGTCAAATCATCACCTGCAATACGAATCGATTTATTCGTTACAATTCCACCCAATGAGATCACTGCAATTTCAGTTGTTCCTCCTCCTATATCTACTACCATATTTCCTTCAGGCGCTTCAACATCAATACCGATACCGATAGCTGCCGCCATTGGCTCATAAATCATGTATACATCACGTCCTCCGGCATGCTCAGAAGAATCACGTACCGCTCTCATTTCAACTTCCGTACTTCCCGAAGGAATACAAATCACCATGCGTAATGATGGTGGAAACAGACGAGGTTTTTTGTTGATCATTTTGATCATCCCGCGAATCATTTGCTCTGCAGCATTAAAGTCAGCAATTACGCCATCTCTAAGCGGACGAATCGTTTTTAGGTTTCCGTGGGTTTTGCCCTGCATCTGGCGAGCCTTTTCGCCAATCGCAACCATTTTTTCGGTGCGACGATCAATAGCTACAATTGATGGTTCATCAACTACAATCTTATCATTACAGATAATAATCGTATTTGCTGTCCCTAAGTCAATCGCGATCTCCTGAGTTAAAAATGAAAAAAATCCCATATGGTAGTATAAATCTCTGTTATCTTATTTTAATGCTTAAAATGTCTCATTCCTGTAAATACCATAGCAATTCCAAATTTGTTAGCTGCCTCAATAGAATCCTTATCTCTTATCGAACCTCCTGGTTGAATAATTGCAGTAATTCCTGCAGCGTGAGCGGCTTCTACGCAATCTGAGAATGGGAAAAATGCATCAGAAGCTAAAACACTTCCTGCAATTCGATCCGCCCCCTGACGAATGGCATTCTCCAAGGCCCAAATACGACTTACCTGTCCCGGGCCAACACCACATGTAGTTTTATTTTTTGCTATGGCAATTCCATTTGATTTTGCATGTTTCACCGTTTTCCATGCAAACATCAAATCCTCCATTTCACTTTCCGATGGCTCTCTTTCGGTAACTACTTCTAATTTTTCACCAATTAATTCCTTATCCATTTCCTGAATTAAGAAACCTCCTAAAACAGTTTTCCCTTTAAATGAGGAATAATCTGATTTTAAAATTTCCGGCAATTCCAATAATCTTAAATTCTTCTTCGCTGTTAATACTTCCAAAGCTTCTTTACTAAATGATGGAGCAACAATTACTTCCAGAAAAATCCCACTCATAATTTCTGCCGTTGCCTTATCAATTTCACGATTTGAAGCCACTATTCCACCAAAAATTGAAACCGGATCAGCATCATAAGCTTTCTGAAAAGCTTCTGAAATTGTTTTGGCACTACCAATTCCACATGGATTAGCATGCTTAGCTGCAACAATTGTAGGCTCTTCAAATTCTTTTAAGGTTTCCAAAGCTCCATCTGTATCTCCAATATTGTTGTAAGATAGTTCTTTACCATGGATTTTCTTAGCTGCAGTTAAAGTTCCTTCAGTTTCCTGAATTTGACTGTAAAAAGTTGCATTCTGATGAGGGTTCTCTCCATAACGAAGATCTTGCTTCTTTTCGTATGTAATCGTTAATGTTTTAGGAGATGTAATTTTCAGTCTTTTATTAAAATACCCTGAAATTAAGGCATCGTAATGAGCAGTATGTTCAAAAACCTTTGCTGTTAAATATTCTTTTGTTTCAAGACTTGTATCGTTGTCTGATTTTAATTCTTCAATTACTTTTGAATAATCCTCAGGATCGGTAATAACAGTAACAAATTTGTAATTCTTTGCTGCCGCTCTCAACATTGTCGGACCACCTATATCAATATTTTCAATAATTTCCTCGTGACCAGCCTCAGGATTTAAAATTGTTTCTTTGAATGGATACAAATTACAAACAACGATATCAATAGGCTCAATCCCTAGCTTATTCATTTGAGCGATGTGGGCTTCGTTATCACGAATTGCTAAAATTCCACCTTCAACATTTGGATGCAACGTTTTTACCCGTCCATCAAAACATTCAGGAAATTTAGTAAGATCTGAAATGTCCATTACAGGAATTCCTTCGGCCTTAAATTTAGCAGAAGTTCCACCTGTAGAGATGATTTCCCATCCTAAACCGGTTAATTCTCTAGCAAATTCAACAACATTTGTTTTATCAAACACACTAATCAGCGCTCTCTTCATAATTCTCTTATTTGGATAATTTTATAAAATGGCGTAAATTTTATTTTCTCTCGAAAAATAAAACCGGCTCAAACAAGACTGTAAATACTTTAATAGCAGATACTTATCCAGCCTTAAAAAACCTCATGCAAAGTTAAGAAAAACCTAAAAAAAAACACCGTCTAAAAAAGATTTTTATTGAACTTTTTCATTGAATCATAATATCAAGTAACTTTTAATACAAGGATCTATTTTTTTATACTTGAAATTTCCATTCTAATAAAATTACTCCCAAAAAGCAGAACTAAATAAAGCTTAAAAAATAGGCTCCAATTGATAGATAAATAAAAAGACCTACGATATCATTCAAGGTAGTTACAAAGGGACCTGTTGCCAAAGCAGGGTCAATTTTCATTTTATGCAGAGTTAATGGAATTAGTGTACCAAATATTGATGCAAAAATAATAACTGAGAACAAAGCAACCGACACACTTATTGTTAAGCTAAAAGAATGCCCTACCAGAAATAAGTTAACAATGAAAACCAAGCCCGAACAAATTATACCATTTACGAATGCACCCATCAGCTCTCTTAACAACCGACTGATTGTACTTTCAAAACCCAATGAATTACTTGCCAACCCCTGCACAATAATCGCCGCCGATTGAACACCAACATTTCCTCCCATTGCAGTAATCAACGGAATAAAAAATGCCATAGCTGTATAGTTTCCCAAATCACCTTCGTGTCTTGATATTACAAAGGCACTTATAAGTCCCCCCATTAAACCAATTAGCAACCACGGAAGACGCGCTCTTGTTTGAATCCAAACCGAGTCACTAGACTCAACATCTTCGGTAAGACCAGATGCCATCTGGTAATCTTTCTCAGCCTCATCACGAATCACATCTACAACATCATCAATAGTAATGCGTCCCATTAATCGTCCGATACTATCGATAACCGGTATTGCTACAAGGTCATACTTCTCCATAATCCGGGCCACTTCCTCATCCGGCTCATCGGTATGCACCGACATAACATCCGGCTGATAAATATTACTGATTTTTGCCGATGTCGGACTCAAAATCATAATCTTTAAGGAAAGAGTGCCCTTTAAAATACCATCATCATCAACAACATACACATAGTAAATCTCATCAATATCTTCAGCTTGGCGGCTTAATTCTCTCAAACAGGTCAGAACGGTCCAATTCTCATTAACCATCACCAACTCTTTCGCCATCAATCCTCCGGCAGTATCTTCATCGTAATGAAGTAAATCTACAATGTCGCCGGCTTGTTCAATATCTCCAATATGGGAGAGGATCTCCTCTTGCTGTTCTTCCGACATACCACCAATCACATCAGCGGCATCATCAGAATCCATCCTGTGAATAAACTGCTTTGCAATAACTTCAATAGGAAGAACTTTTAAAAACCGATCCCGGTCATCTTCTTCCAATTCAGCTAAAACGTCTGCTGCCGTATCAATATCGAGAAGCAAATACAGAAACTTAGCCTCCTCGGTATTTAGCTCATCATATATTTCGGCAATATCAGCAGGATGCAATCCATCCATCATACCAATTGCCCCGGCCTCATCCTTCTCTTCGATAATTCTTTTTAACTGATCGATGTACTCGCGAGTCAATTCAAATTGCATATCAATGTATTTTAGTTGTGATTTTATTCTCTTAATTCCGTGTTTATTAATTCTTCAATTTTATTGGTCAAATAAACAAACTGATCTACTGACAATTGCTCTGGCCTTTGCGCCATAAGTTCATCATCTAGCTTGTAATCGCCCAATACCGATTTTAAAGAATTTCGCAAGGTTTTCCGGCGCTGATTGAATCCGGATTTAACGACTCGGAAGAATAGTTTTTCATCACAAGCCAATCTGTCGGTAGTATTCCTTTCCATACGAATTACCGCAGATTTAACTTTTGGAGGTGGGTCGAATACCGTTTCACTAACAGTAAACAAATATTCTATATTATAAAAAGCCTGCATAAGCACACTTAAGATACCGTATGTTTTATTTCCAGGAACAGCTGCCATTCTTTCGGCAACTTCTTTCTGAATCATTCCTACTACTTCAGGGATTTGATCTCTATAATCCAAAACCTTAAAGAATATTTGAGAGGAAATATTGTAAGGAAAGTTCCCAATTACAGCAAAAGGCTCCGAAAATAGTCGTGATAAATCATATTTTAGAAAATCCTCTCCAATTATTCGTCCTGATAATTCCGGAAAATTTTCATTTAAATAAGCTACGGATTCTCTATCTATCTCAACAACATGAGTTTCAAACCCCTCTTCTTTAAGTAAATATTGAGTCAAGACTCCCATTCCCGGACCAACCTCAAGCACCTTCGAAACACCATCAGCCTTCAAACTTGCCACTATTTTTTTGGCAATATTCAAATCTTTTAAGAAATGCTGCCCTAAACTCTTTTTTGCCCTAACGTATCCCATATCCATCCAATTAATCCCTTTTATTTCAGCATCTCAAATTAACAAAAATTAAAAACAGCAGCTTTTCAAAGGAGATTTCAAACATTTACTTATTTTTGTAGCTGATTAATCGCCCGGCAAATTTAGGACTTAATAATAGAAACACAGCTTATACTTGCTTAAAATTTAACCTCAGTTAGTTTTTTCTATAAAATCCTAACTCTAAAATTATCAATTTTGAAGAAAAATCTCATACATATCATAAAATTTCTAATCTTCTTTTCAATTAGCTGTTTCTTATTTTGGTACGTTTATAGAGGTCAAAATACTTCTGAGCTAATTTTCACTTTAAAAAATGAAGTCAATTATTACTGGATTCTTCTTTCACTGTTTTTTGGTCTGCTAAGTCACATCAGCAGAACCATTCGATGGAACATGCTCATTGAATCCTTAGGGAAAAAACCCAGAACAATCAATACTTTTCTTGCGGTTATGGTTGGTTACTTTGCAAATCTTGCACTTCCAAGAATGGGCGAAATTTCAAGATGTGGCTTAATCAGCAAGTACGAGAACATTTCATTTTCCAAATTAATAGGCACAGTAGTTCTTGAAAGAGTACTGGATATAATCATGCTAATCATTTTTCTGTTAATCGCATTGTCAACACAGTTTTCGGTTATCTCTCATTTCTTCTCAAATAATCCTGAAGTCAGCAGCAAGCTCTCAAATGTATTTGCATCCGCAAACACCATATATGTAATTGCAGCTGTTTCAATCCTAATCTGGATTTTAAGAAAAAAATTTAAAAACACAGTTGTTTTTAAGAAGATTGATCAAACTCTTTCCAATTTTATGGCTGGCTTTCGTGCCATTAAGAAACTGGATAACAAATGGTCGTTTGTCTTCCATACTGTCTTTATTTGGATCATGTATTATTTGATGACGTATATCTGTTTCTTCAGTTTCGGATTTACATCAAATCTTCCCGCGATTGCCGGACTGACCGTTTTCGTAATGGGTAGTTTTGGAATGGTTGCTCCAGTTCAAGGAGGAATTGGTGCCTGGCATTTTATGGTGATCGGAACTCTTCTGATTTACCTTCCTGAAGTTGCCAACATCGAAACCATGTCGAAAAGCTTTGCTCTTGTTGTGCACGGTGCACAAACAGCTATGATTATCATACTAGGTGCAGCCTCAGTAATTGCTCTCCCAATAGCAAACCGAAAGCAAGTTAAATTAATAAAGTCCAAAATTTGAGATGAAAATCGATTTTACCATTTTTGAAGTTAACGATCTTCATTCAAAAAGAGAATTCATTGAACTTCCGGTACGACTTTATCAGAAAATGAAAAACTGGATTCGGCCTCTGGATTCGGACATTGAGAAGGTTTTTGATCCGAAACAAAACAAAATGTTTACTCATGGGGAGTGTATCCGCTGGATTCTTCAGGACCATAACAAACAAACCATAGGCAGAATTGCAGCTTTTATAGACCATAAAACAAAAGATTTAAACGAGCAGCCAACAGGAGGACTGGGCTTTTTCGAATGCATTAACAATAAAGACGCAGCCTTCGCTCTATTTGACACTTGCAAAAATTGGCTGAAAGACAAACAAATTGAAGCCATGGATGGACCAATTAATTTTGGAGAAAGACATCAATGGTGGGGACTTCATGTTGACGGAGATCACAAACCTGTTTATTGTATGTCTTACCATTTTAAATACTATCAGAATTTTTTCGACTCTTACGGATTCCAAATCTACTTTAAACAATATACTTACCGAACTAAGTTTGCAGTCGAAAGCTTAAGTGAAATTATAAAATGGAAAGCTAAAAGACTTCTAAACAACAATGAATACCAGATAATCCATTTCAACAAAAAAGACTCAGACAAACTCATAAAGGATTTTGTACACGTATACAACGAAGCCTGGGTGAAGGAGATACCTGGCATTGAAGGTATTTCCGAACAACAAACTCAAGACCTGTTCAAGACCTTAAAACCAATCATGCATGAAAAATTGATGTGGTTTGCCTATCACAAAAAAGAACCCATTGGCTTTTTCATAATGATTCCGGACTTAAATGAACTTCTGCAGCATATAAATGGTAAAATGAACCTTTATGCAAAGCTTCGCTTCATCTACTACAAGCACCTGCAAAAAAACAAAAATGCATTGGGTCTAATATTCGGAGTGGTTCCTGAGTTTCAAAAGCGTGGTATCGAGGCCGCAATGATTTACGAATTCTCCAAATCGGGTTTTGATTCCAACTTTCCATTTTTAAATTTAGAAATGAATTGGATTGGTGATTTCAATCCAAGAATGAGCCATTTGATGGAGCACATTGGTGCAAAAATCTACAAAACTCATTATACTTACCGAAAACTATTCGATGAAACAAAAGAATTTAAACGTTCTGTAATTATAAAATAAAAAAGCTGCTCGACTTTGAGCAGCTTTTACTTTATTTTACCTAGAATAATTTACAATCCATTTTCAGAATGATACAATATCCGCATTAAGCGAATGTCATCTTCCGAAAAATCTTCTTCTCCCAATTCTTCAAGAGCCACTTCAATACTATCGGTCTCGGCTTCGTCAAAATACTCCAGGATTTCCTCCTGACGATCCTCATCAATCGTCTCATCCACATAATAATTCAGACTCAGTTTCGTTCCCGAATAAACAATAGCCTCCATCTCACTAAGCAGATCAGAAAATGCCATTCCCTTAGCTTCGGCAATATCTTCCAAATCCATTTTCCGGTCTACGCTCTGAATAATATAAACCTTAAATTTAGATTTGTCAACTACAGAGCGAACAACCATATCTTGCGGTCTTTCGATATCATTCTCATCAACATGCTTGCCAATTAAACTAACAAACTCCTTTCCAAACCGCTTTGCCTTACCAGCTCCTACCCCTTGTATATGAGATAGTTCTTCAATATTTACCGGATAATGAATAGCCATTTCTTCCAGAGAAGGATCCTGAAAAACCACATATGGAGGCACCTCTTTTTTCTTAGCAACCTGCCTTCTTAAATCTTTCAACATTGACAACAATGCAGTATCGACAGTTGCCGTGCTGGCCGCTTTTGTTGCTTCCAAATCGACACCTTCAAAATCATGATCATCGGTAAGCATAAAAGGCACCGGATTTTTCAGGAATTTACGCCCTTCGGGTTTAAGTTTAATCACCCCATACTGCTCAATATCCTTTTCAATTAAAGAATGAACCAACGCTCTTCGAAAAACCATATTCCAAAAATGCTGATCCCTATCTTTACCGCAACCAAACATCTCCAACTCATCATGCTTATATGATTTAATCGAAGAATTCATTTCTCCGGTAAGTATATTAACCAAATGATCTATTTTAAAACGCTCCTTAACCAGCTTAACCAGTTTCAATGCTTTAATAACAAATTCTTCTCCCTGAAATTCTTTCTTAGGATGCAAACAATTATCACAATTACCACAATTTGCATCAATATAATTCTCCCCAAAATAATGAAGTAAAATTGTTCGGCGACAAATAGCCGATTCTGCAAACGAAACTGTTTCCAACAAAAGCTGTCTGCCTATTTCCTGTTCTGCTACAGGTTTTCCCTGCATGAATTTCTCAAGCTTTTGAATATCCTTATAGCTGTAAAAAGTCAGACATCGCCCTTCTCCCCCATCCCGGCCGGCTCTTCCTGTTTCCTGATAATAGCCTTCTAAACTCTTTGGTATATCGTAATGAATTACAAACCGAACATCCGGCTTATCAATACCCATTCCAAAAGCAATTGTAGCAACCACAACATCCACATCCTCCATCAAAAATTTATCCTGATTTCCGGAACGTGTTGAAGAATCCATTCCTGCATGATAAGGAACTGCTTTAATTCCATTAACCTGAAGCGTTTCGGCCAGTTCCTCAACCTTTTTCCGGCTTAAACAATATATAATTCCTGATTTCCCCGGATTTGCCCGGATAAACTTAATGATCTCTTTAGTCGCATTTACTTTTGGAAGAACTTCGTAATATAAATTAGGCCGGTTAAATGATGATTTAAAAACCAAAGCATCCAACATTCCTAAATTCTTTTGAATATCATGCTGCACTTTTGGTGTTGCTGTTGCAGTAAGTGCAATTATCGGAGCCGAACCAATTTCATTAACTATTGAACGAATCTTCCTGTATTCAGGTCTGAAATCGTGCCCCCATTCAGAAATGCAATGCGCTTCATCAACAGCGTAAAAAGAAATTTTCACCTGCTTAAGAAACTCAATATTACTTTCTTTTGTTAACGATTCCGGAGCTACATATAAAAGCTTGGTTCTGCCTTCCAGAACATCTTCTTTTACTTTTAAGGTAGCTGATTTGGAGAGTGACGAATTCAAAAAATGAGCTACGCCATCATCTTCACCAAAATTTCTCATTGCATCAACCTGATTTTTCATCAGAGCGATCAATGGGGATATAACAATTGCTGTACCCTCCAACATTAATGAAGGCAATTGATAACACAATGACTTTCCCCCACCCGTGGGCATCAACACAAATGTGTCGTTACCACTTAAGATATTTTGAATTACCGGTTCTTGATTTCCCTTAAAATTCTCGAATCCAAAATACTTCTTTAAATTAGTTGATAATTCAAAGTTTTTTCCCATGTTTCCTATTGATATGCTTTTTTCCCAAAAATATATGCGGTCGGCTAAATTAACATTTTACTTAGCAACCTAAAATTTTTAAATGGTAATTTTCACATCACCATTCATTCCCGTATTACAAATTTCGATACTTTTGTATTTTAAATTTAGATAAACACTTGTACAATTCAAAACAAAAACTGCAATTAACAGATTTTAACTAATTATTAAAGTTTCATTTATCTGAGTTTAATTAGCTTTGTACATAAAATAAAAACAAGAAGATTTGAAGCCTACATACGATATTAAGCAAATTGCAATAAAAACAATTGCAGAAGAAGAAAAAACCGTTGGTCAACTAAAAGAGTACATTGATGGAGATTTTGTTAATACTGTTGAATTGATCTTAAAAAGTAAAGGTCGGGTTGTAATTACGGGAATTGGTAAAAGCGCCAACATTGCCAACAAAATTGTGGCAACCCTAAATTCAACAGGTACCCCAGCCTTGTTCATGCATGCGGCCGACGCTATTCATGGGGATTTAGGAATGATCCTTCCTGATGACATTATTATTTGTATTTCGAAAAGTGGAAGTACACCGGAAATCAAAGTTTTAGTGCCACTCATCAAAAATATGGGAAATACGTTAATTGCGATGGTTTCCGGATTGGATTCTTTTCTTGCAAAAGAATCGGACTATGTTTTAAAAGCCGTTGTCGAAAAAGAAGCCGATCCAAACAATTTAGCCCCAACAAATTCGACTACTGCTCAGCTTGTTATTGGAGATGCTTTAGCAGTTTCCTTATTGGAATGCAGACAATTCACCAGTCAGGATTTTGCAAAATATCACCCGGGAGGAGCTCTCGGAAAAAAATTATATTTACGGGTTAGTGATCTTTACAAAATTAATCTGGCTCCCAAAGTATCCGAAAAAGAAAATATTCGTCCGATTATCCTTGAAATTTCCTCAAAAAGAATGGGGGCTACTGCCGTTGTTGATAAAGAGAATAAACTTGTTGGAATAATCACTGACGGTGACCTTCGTAGAATGCTTGAACAAAATGAAGATGTAAGTAAATTAACTGCCCGCGATATTATGTCTCCAAAACCGAAGACTATTGATCCGGATTCACTTGCAATTAAGGCTTTCCAACTAATGGAAGACAACAACATCACTCAGCTTGCAGTTGTCGAAAATGAAAAATATGTAGGAATGGTTCATCTGCATGACATCTTAAAAGAAGGAATTGTATAACTTGTCGCAATTTGTAAATCAATACGTATGTCGGATAAAGAAGCAACAAATGAAGAAAACCAGATGAGTTTTCTTGAACATCTGGAAGAACTAAGATGGCACTTAATGAGATCGGTTATTGCCGTTATGGTTTTCGCGATAGCTGCTTTTATCTTTTATGATTTCATATTTAATGTATTGATTCTTGCGCCAAAAAACCCTGAATTCTTTACAAACAGAATGTTTTTCAAACTATCCGAGTATACAGGAGTTGAATCTCTGAAAATTAACACCCATCCATTTCAGGTTATAAATATTAACATGGCCGGGCAATTTGCAACACACATAAGTGTTTCCTTAGTGATCGGTATAATTGCCAGTTTCCCATACATATTTTACGAATTCTGGAGCTTTTTAAAACCAGCTCTATACGATAATGAAAAGAAGCATGCAAGAGGATCTATTTTTTACACTTCATTTTTATTCGCTCTTGGAGTTCTCTTTGGCTACTACCTTATAACTCCACTATCAGTCCATTTTCTAGGATCTTACAGCATAAGTAATCAGGTTCTGAATCAAATAAACCTAACATCCTACATCTCATCTATTACTTCAATTGTTTTGGCAAGTGGTGTAATATTTGAACTGCCCGTTCTTATTTTCTTTTTAAGTAAAATAGGTTTGGTATCCCCTGAATTTTTAAAAAAATACAGAAAACACTCTGTGGTTTTAATTTTAATTCTTTCAGCAATCATCACTCCTCCGGATATCTTTAGTCAGATACTGGTTTGTTTACCATTGATGTTGCTTTACGAAATAGGTATTAAAATCTCGAAGCGGGTTCAAAAAAACCAACAAGCAAATTTGGGTTAAACAATTACACAGTTTATTTGTATTTTCACATGACTAAAGTCTGGGTTATTTTTTATCCGGACTATCACTATTGTATATTTATGAATCAGATTCTAAAAAAAGGATTTTTACTCTTTACTATTCTTATTATTTCAGGCTTAACCTGCTCTAGTTTTGCACAAACTACAAAAATAAGAGGCCGAATAATTGATTCGGAAACTAAAGAACCGCTTCCGTTTGTAAATATTGCATTCAAGGGAACTACCATTGGTACAACTTCGGATTTTGATGGACAGTATTTTCTTGAAACAAGAACACCATCAGATTTATTGTACATCTCTTTTGTAGGTTATAAAGAACAGGTATTTGAAATTCAAAAAGCCAGCTTTCAAACTATCAATGTCGAATTAAAATCAGAAACATTCGACTTGGCAGAAATTGTTGTTACTCCCGGAGAGAATCCTGCACATGTACTTCTCCGTAAAATTATCGCAAAAAAAGAAGCCAATAATCCTTCCCGGTTTGATTCGTACCAATACGAATCCTACACCAAAATGGAAATGGATTTGAACAATATCAAAGACAGTTTTAAGAATAAAAAAATCATGCGGCAATTCCAGTTTGTTTTTGATTACATTGACACCTCTGTAATAACCGGAAAACCTTATTTACCTGTTTTTATTACCGAATCTCTTTCGGACTATCATTTTCAGAAAAAGCCAAGAGTGGAAAGGGAAATTATAAAGGCATCGCAAATGTCTGGTATAAACGACAACGCCAGTCTGGCACAATTTACAGGTCAGCTTCATCAAAATGTAAATATTTACGACAACTTTATTGATCTTTTCAATATGGGTTTTGTAAGTCCTATTGCAGATGGCGGACTTCGCTATTACAAATATTACTTAACAGACAGTGCATTCAGGGAAGGCAGCTGGTGCTATCACATGTCATTTAAGCCTAAAAGAAAACAGGAACCAACTTTTGTAGGAGATTTTTGGGTAGCCGACACCACATTTGCCATACAAAACATGCAGATGCGTATCGCAAAAGATGTGAACCTTAATTGGGTTAAAGATTTGGTTAGCAACAATGAATTTCAGAAACTAAACGACAGTACCTGGTTCTTAAAAAAGCAAAATCTTTTTGTTGATTTTATGATAACAGAAAAAGATTCAACCAAACAAATGGGCTTTTTTGGCAGAAAATCAATTTCCTACAAAAATATTAAACTAAATGAACCAATAAAGGAGGAAATAATTAAGCTCGACAATAATGTTATTGTTGAAGAAACAGCCTTAAAACAGCCCAAAGAGTATTGGGACAATGCCCGTCCGTATCAATTATCAGAAAGAGAATCAGGCATTTACGCTATGGTTGATTCGATTCAAAACGTACCCTTATACAAAAATATAATTGATATTATCCAAACATTTGTTACAGGCTATTACGTGAAAGGGAACTTTGAATATGGCCCGTATTATAAACTTTACAGCTTCAACGAAATTGAAGGAAACAGATTCATGTTTGGCGGGAGAACTTCGAATCAATTCAGCACCAAGATAATGTTTAACGGTCATTTAGCCTACGGTGATAAAGACAATAAATTCAAATATGGATTGGGTTTTCTTTACATGATCAATAAGCTCCCAAGAGAAACTTTCGGAGTACAATACAAACATGATATTCAGCAATTAGGAAAAAGTCCAAATGCATTTACCGAAGGGAATATTCTATCCTCTATTTTGAAAAGAAACCCAAACAATAAACTCACGATGGTTAATCAACTGGAAACTCATTATGAGAAAGAATGGTTTCAGGGATTTTCGAACACTTTAAAATTTCGCTATCGTGACATTAATCCAACCCAGTATGTTCCATTTAATGCTCCTGATGTAAGCGGAGGAATACCTGTTCCTGGAATAACATCTTCGGAAATTGAGCTAAGAACCAGGTTTACCAAAAATGAAAGAGTAATAATGGGTGAATTCGAAAGAGTTCATCTGGGTGGACCATTCCCAATATTCAATCTTTACCTTACTATGGGCATGAAAGATGTTTTGGGTGCCGATCACAATTATAAAAAAATTGATTTAAGCATCGAACACACCATAGAATTACCTCCCTTGGGAAATCTGTACTACTTGGTTACTGCAGGGAAATTATTCGGAAAAGTTCCTTACCCACTCCTTCATTTGCACGAAGGAAACGAGACTTACGCTTTTGATCCGTATGCATTTAACATGATGAACTATTACGAATTCACAAGTGATCAATACGTTAGTTTATTCGTTGAACATCACTTTAACGGACTCATTTTAAACAGAATCCCATTATTCAGGAAATTAAAATGGAGAACTGTTGTATCGGGAAAAGGACTAATTGGCAGCTTAAGTGACAAGAACAATGGCTCATTAAACAATACTGAAGCTGAAATGATTTTCCCTAATGGACTTTCGGATGTAAGCAAACCCTACTTTGAAGCAAGTGTTGGAATTGAAAACATATTTAAGTTTATCCGAATTGATGCTATGTGGCGGCTAAATCATTTGGAAGACAATCCATATCAGGATTTTGAAAATTTTGGTATCCGGGCGATGTTCCAATTTACTTTTTAATAATCAGAAGAAATTACTGACCGGCTTTGAACTTATATACAAAGTTTAATTCTCACAGATCTTTTCTATATTTGCACCATTCCGATCCTTAAATATATTGAACAACGATGATTTTAAGAGCTGAAAATTTAATAAAAAGATACAAAACCAGAACTGTTGTTAAAGGTGTTTCTGTTGAAGTTAAACAAGGTGAAATTGTTGGTTTACTTGGACCTAATGGTGCCGGAAAAACCACTTCATTTTACATGATTGTTGGGCTGATTCAGCCAAACGGTGGAAGAATCTTTTTAGACGACCGCGAAATTACAAATGAACCTGTTTATAAAAGAGCGCAATTAGGTGTTGGATATTTGGCTCAGGAAGCCTCTGTGTTTCGAAAGCTAAGTGTGGAGGACAATATCAGAGCTGTACTTGAAATGTCTGATTTCTCAAAAGAATACCAGAAAGAACGATTGGAAGAAATGCTGAATGAGTTTAGCCTGCAGAAAATCAGAAAAAGTCTTGGTATTCAACTATCGGGTGGCGAAAGAAGAAGAACCGAAATTGCAAGAGCTTTATCGATCAAACCAAAATTTATTCTTTTAGATGAACCGTTTGCAGGTGTCGACCCAATAGCGGTTGAAGATATCCAAGACATTGTTCGACACTTAAAAGATAAAAACATTGGAATCCTAATTACCGATCACAACGTACAGGAAACTCTTTCCATTACTGAAAGAGCCTATCTTTTATTCGAAGGTAATATCCTTAAATCAGGAACTGCTGAAGAACTAGCAGCAGATGAAGATGTAAGAAGAGTTTATTTAGGGAAGAACTTTGAGCTTCGAAGAACTGCAAAATAGCTCATTTTCAAGAGAATTGAATTGAATCCGTATTCGATCAAAATTCAGACTTACTATATTACTCAAAAAAACTTCGTTTTTTTTTCTGGCAGGTATTGCAAATTATAAAAAACAGCTCTATATTTGCACCGCAATTAACCCGCGGATGTGGCGTAATTGGTAGCCGCGCTAGACTTAGGATCTAGTGCCGAGAGGCGTGGGGGTTCGAGTCCCTTCATCCGCACAATAAAAAGAATAACCTTAAACCGCCCGTACTTCCGATACTGATATGTGTCGATCGTGAGGCGGTTTTTTTTCAATTAAAGAGGTTTTATCTATAATAGCTAAAAAATGAACATTACAAAAACCAATATTGATGATTTAAATGCTGTAATCAAATTACAGATTGTTCAAGAAGATTACGAAACCCGAGTAAACAATGTGTTGAAAGACTATCGTAAAAAAGCAAATATCAATGGTTTCCGTGCAGGTAAAGTACCTATGGGTGTGATAAAAAAAATGTACGGAACTCCTGTTTTAGCTGATGAAATTAATAAAATTCTTAGCGATGAGCTAATGAAGTATATTCGTGAAAATGATTTAAATATCATGGGCGAACCTCTTGCAAATGAAACTGAGCAAAAGGAAATCAACTGGGAAAAAGACACTGAATTCGAATTCTCTTTTGATATTGCTTTAACTCCTGAATATACACTTAACCTAAGCAAGAAAGATAAAATCGACTTCTTCAAAATTATTGTGGACGAGAAAATGATTCAGAGCGGTGTTGATATGCACTCCCGTCGTTTCGGATCGAACAATGCTGCTGAAGTTGTTGAAGAAAAAGAACTTTTGAAAGGTAACTACGCTCAGGTTGATGCTGACGGAAAACTAATTGAAGAAGGAATTGTCAGCGAAAATGTTGCCATGTCTTTAGAATACATGAAAGACGAAGACGCTAAAAAGAAATTCATAGGAGCTAAAAAAGATGATGTAGTAGTTTTCAATCCTGCGAAAGCTTTTGAAAACAAATCAGACATCGCTTCTATGCTAAACATTTCGAAAGAAGAAGCTGAAACATTAGACTCTGATTTCCAATTTACAATTACCGAAATCACCAAATTTGTTAATGCTGAATTGAATCAGGAATTATTTGACAAAGTATTTGGCGAAGGAACTGTATATTCAGAGGAAGAATTCAAGAATAAAATTAAAGAAGATATCGAAAAACAATTGGTTAACGACAGTGACTACAAATTCCTGATCGATGCCAAAGCTAAATTGGTGAAAAAAGCAAAAATTGAACTTCCTGAAGTATTCCTGAAACGTTGGATTGTTTCTACAAACAAGGATATGACCGTAGAGCAGGTTGATACTGATTTTGCAAATTATGCTGACGAATTCAAATGGCAATTGATCAAAAACAGATTAATTCAGGAAAATGATCTGAAAGTTAGTCAGGAAGAAGTTATGGAATTTGCTAAAAAACAAGCATTAATGCAATTCCAGCAATACGGAATGATGGATGTACCTGAAGAGTACCTAAACAACTACGCTCAGCAAATGATGCAAAATCAAGACGAGCAAAGAAAAATTTATGAACGTAAAGCTGATGATAAAGTTGTTGAATACATCAAAGGAGCCGTTAAACTGGACGAAAAAGAGATATCTACTGAGGATTTCAACAAGCTGTTTGAATAAGTCGGTACACCTTAATAAGACATTAAACCACGCTTTAAAAAAGCGTGGTTTTCTTTTTGTCTTATAAAATACAGATTTTGTTAAGCCATTCTTTTCAAATGGGGAAAATTTAACTAATTTAGGTCTACGAAATATAAAATCACTTCGCTATGATACCAAAAGATGAATTCAATAAATTTGCTACAAAGCACATGGGCATAAGCAGCCTAAACTTAGATAGATACACTTCAATCCACAACAGCTACATCTCTCCTACTATTATTGAGGAAAGACAACTAAATGTTGCGTCAATGGATGTGTTCTCCCGTCTTATGATGGATCGGATTATCTTCCTTGGTATTCCAATTGATGATTATGTAGCCAATATTATCATGGCACAATTGCTGTTTTTAGAATCAACAGACCCATCAAAGGATATCCAGATCTATTTCAACACTCCCGGAGGTTCGGTGCATGCAGGTTTAGGAATTTACGATACCATGCAGTACATCAAGTGTGATGTTGCTACCATTTGTACGGGAATGGCCGCTTCGATGGGTGCTGTTTTATTAACTGCAGGAACAAAAGGAAAACGGTCTGCACTTAAACACTCACGTGTAATGATTCACCAACCAATGGGTGGTGCTCAAGGTCAGGCTTCGGATATCGAAATTACTGCACGCGAAATTTTAAAATTGAAAAAAGAACTTTATACTATTATTGCTGATCATTCTGGAAATACTTACGAAAAAGTTGAGAAAAACTCTGATCGTGATTATTGGATGACAGCCGCTGAAGCAAAGGAGTACGGAATGATTGACGAAGTGCTTATCCGTGAGCAATAGTTAACTAAATAGAAATCAGAATAACAAAATGCAGAGTTAAGCGTAAAATTCTTAACTTTGCATTTTTAGTATAACAAATAAGAAATATGGATAAATGCTCGTTTTGTGGAAGAGAAAAGAAGGATACAAATCTTCTAATTGCCGGAATCAGCGGTCATATTTGCGATAGCTGTATCGAACAGGCCTACGCTATTGTGCAGGAAGAATTGAAGAATCGTACTGATATCAACCTAAAAGAGATTCAATTATTAAAACCAACAGAAATAAAGACATTTCTTGACCAGTATGTAATTGGACAAGATAATGCAAAAAAATATCTTGCGGTTGCGGTATATAATCATTACAAGAGATTACTTCAGGAGAGAGATGACGAAGATATTGAGATTGAAAAATCGAATATTATTCTTGTTGGAGAAACTGGAACAGGTAAAACCCTATTAGCCAGAACAATTGCCAAAATGCTTCATGTGCCATTCACTATTGTTGATGCCACAGTACTAACCGAAGCTGGTTATGTTGGTGAGGATATTGAATCGATCTTAACAAGGCTTCTTCAGGCATCAGATTATGATGTTGCTGCAGCTGAAAAAGGAATTGTGTTTATTGATGAAATAGATAAAATTGCCAGAAAAAGCGATAATCCTTCCATTACCCGAGATGTGTCAGGTGAAGGTGTTCAGCAAGGATTACTCAAATTACTGGAAGGATCGGTTGTTAATGTTCCGCCACAAGGAGGAAGAAAACATCCTGATCAAAAAATGATACCGGTAAATACCAAAAACGTTCTGTTTATATGTGGTGGTGCATTTGATGGTATTCAAAGAAAAATTGCTCAACGATTAAATACTCAGATTGTTGGATTCAATGCCAACAAAGAAAAAGAACAGATTGATCAGGATAATTTATTGCAATATATTGCCCCACAGGATTTGAAATCATTCGGTTTAATTCCTGAGATTATTGGTCGTTTACCTGTTCTTACCTACTTAGAACCTTTGGACAGAAGAGCATTGAGAAACATTCTGACAGAGCCTAAAAATGCAATTTTAAAACAATACACCAAGCTATTTAAAATTGACGATATCGAATTAACATTTGAAAACAATGCATTGGAATATATTGTAGATAAAGCATTGGAATTTAAACTTGGAGCCCGTGGATTAAGATCCATTTGCGAAGCCATCATGATTGATGCCATGTTTGAATTACCAACAAGCGGTCAGAAGAAAATTGATATTGACAGAAAGTACGCAAGTGAGAAACTTGAAAAAATAAACCTCAAGCGTTTAAAAGTCGCATAGAAAAAGCCGGATAATATCCGGCTTTTTTCTTTATAATGTTATTGATATATTTGCTCCGAATGCGCTTACTGTGGCCTTTGCATCACAATCAGACTCAGACTCAGGATCTCCTCCTCCAAAATTTACTATACCATCACCAATATCACTTAATGAGAAATCGGCCTTCCCGCCTATAATGTTCTTGCACGAATAAGCGTAGATTAAGTCACTACTACTTTCCAGATCAAACAATACTCCATCAGGAGTTTCCCCCGAAAGACTCGTTGTAAATTTAAAAACATCATCAATATAAGCAGGCGAACCTGCTTCGCTCTTAAGAAAAGTGTAAACATTGTTTATACTTGCTACAGTAACTGTATAAACCGTTTCCCCGGTTCCGCTAATTAAAAATTCCGCATTTTCCATTTTCATGGAAAAATCATTTCCAGCGGTTTCTCCGGTTATCTGAAAGTCAACTGTTCCGGTTATGGAATATCCATAAGATGAAAAATCCCTTAACCGAATATCAAAAGATTTCAGATCCCCATCTTTAGGATCTACAATTACTTTTCCTTTAAACGCGGCACCATTCGAAGAACATGTTGCTGTTCCATAATCCAATACAATTGAATCAAGCACAGACGTTTCTGAATTTCGATGAACTGAAGCCTTCAGGCATTTAGCTACATTTGTTGTGATCAAATCACCTGTGAATTCCAATTTATGCATCGCTATACCATTCACATCCATTGCTAAATCGTTAAATACATTTTCTATTTGCAGAGTAAGCTCGGCAGGAACAGAGAACACATCAAGAATAATATCTTCAGGATCTGATCCTGTTGAACATGAATTCACCAATAAAACACAAAAGGATAATGCTAAACCTGAAATAAAACGCCTCATATATACTGCTATTTTCTAATGTAATCGATAAATGAATAAGGGACTTCGTTTTTTTCATCCGGAAGACAATCCTCTCTGTTGACAGATTTCCATTCTTTTAAATCCAAAACCGAAAAAAAAGTATCTCCTTCAAAATCCTTATGAACTTTTGTGTAATATATCTTATTAGCCTTAGCCAAAGCTTCTTTATAAATAGTTCCTCCGCCAATAATAAAAACTTCCTCCTGATCCGAAAATTTTTCCAAAGCCTCCTCTAAGGAATTAACAACAACACATCCTTCTGCCACATAATCCGCTTGACCGGTTATAATTACAGAAGTTCTGTTTGGCAATGGCTTACCTATTGATTCGAAAGTTTTTCTCCCCATAATAATGGTATGGCCTGTGGTTAAAGCTTTAAACCTTTTTAAATCGGCAGATAGCTTCCAGATTAACTGATTATCTTTTCCGATTACCTGATTTCGGGAAACGGCAACAATAATTGATACATTCATAATGTTTAGTTTTAAATGGAAATTGCTCCTTTAATATGAGGATGTGGATCGTAGTTTTCCAAACTAAAATCCTCAAATTTAAAATCGAATATACTTTTAACCTCAGGATTTATTTTAAGTACCGGAAGTTCTTTCGGTTCTCTCGACAATTGCAACTTTACCTGATCCATATGATTCATGTAAATATGTGCATCACCCAAGGTATGTATAAACTCACCTGGTTCCAAATCACACACCTGAGCCATCATCATTGTTAAAATAGCATAGGAAGCGATATTAAACGGAACTCCCAAAAATATATCGGCACTGCGCTGGTACAACTGACAGGAAAGTTTGCCATTGGCTACATAAAACTGAAACAGTGCATGACAGGGAGGCAAAGCCATATTTTCAATATCTGCCGGATTCCATGCACTTACAATTAACCTTCTTGAATCAGGATTGTTTTTAATATCATGCACCACTTGCGTGATCTGATCTATTGATTCTCCATTGCTTTTTGGCCACGATCTCCACTGGTACCCGTAAACATGCCCCAAGTCGCCATTTTCATCAGCCCACTCATTCCAAATTCTAACGCCATTGTCCTGAAGATATTTCACATTGGTATCTCCATCTAAAAACCAAAGCAATTCGTGAATTATAGATTTTAGGTGAAGTTTCTTAGTGGTTAAAAGAGGAAATCCTTTGGATAAATCAAAGCGCATTTGATGACCAAAAACACTTACGGTTCCCGTTCCGGTTCTGTCTTCTTTCTTATTCCCTTCTTCGAGAACTCTTTCTAATAAGTGAAGATATTGTTGCATAACTAATTGTCAAAATTTAATTTTTAAAGATAAAACTATTTAACGACTTCCTTATAAATAGTTCGAAACGATATAACCACACCACAATAATTCCTAAAAATAAACGAGGAATAATCAACCAGCCCAAAGGCACACCAATAGCTGCAAATAATAGCGGGTCTTCTAATTGTGAATGGGATACAGCAATGTGATGATTTAATAAATCAGCTTCCGATTTTGTCATTTGTCCCTTTTCAACTTGTTCTATCATAATGGCCGAACCATATGCCAAACCCAAAGTATTGGCCACAATCCAAGAAAACGAGGTGGAATCGGGCAGTCCCATTATTGACTGTAAAGGAGCCAACATTCGTGACAGCCATTTTATAACTCCAAAAACTTCCAGAATTCGCTGCAAGATCATCAACAAGGTAATCAAAATTATCACTTTTAAACTTAATACCAACGAAGACAAAAGCCAAGCTGTAAACATTGAATTAAAAGTTTCCTGCTGCACAAAAAGGTTGCTGTGAACCTGAAATGAATCTGCCGGCAAAGCCCAATTTAAAAATAATCCAAGAACAAAACTTCCTGTCAATCTTAGAATTATCATTCGAAACATCGACGATCCTGTTTTTTTTAGAACCGCTGTTTCAATTATAAAACCGTGTGCCACCAAACACATTGCGGCTAAAATTGTAACCACCCGCCCCTCCATCTCCAAACTGGTAATTACAGCAATCGCCGTATAAATATTCGTAAAAATACTGGTTAGTAAAACAAATGCCGATTCTCCCGGCAAGCCCATATACTCGAATACAGGCTGCAAATAACCCGAAACCAAAGCCAATATTCCTGTGTAGTTGAGCAACAACACACCAAAGGAAACCGGAATCATGATACTCAAAAGCCACTTAGATGTGGAATAGGCTTTTGGAATAGATTCCCTGACAGCTGCAATGATTTTAGCTTTCGTCGACAGGGTTTTATCATGAACTGAACTTTCCTGAATCATTTATATTCAACTTGAGTGAAGTACAAAAATACTTTTTTCAATCAATTTACAGGTCATCTCCAACACATACATTTACCAAATTAGTTCGCTAAAAAATAAGACCGCTCTATCTAGAATGTTTTCATATCACTTGTAATTGTCATAAAAAGACAATGCCGGTATTTTAAGAATCTATTTTTTTAGTTAGTTTTGACACTTCTGATTTTCAAAAGAGTAAAGATTTCAATCTTTATCAGCAAATCCTCGGGCGAATTTCAAATGAGACTACGAAAACAACCAATAACTAGTAAGACATAGCAAATACTAACCTATTTTTTAAAAACATCGTTATGGGTATAAAAAATCGTCTGATATTAATGAACTTCCTTCAATTTTTTGTTTGGGGAGCATGGTTAATAACTATTGGTGGTTATTGGTTTCAAAACAAAGGCTGGTCAGGAACTGAATTTGGCGCTATTTTCTCAACAATGGGCATTGCATCCCTGTTTATGCCTGCTATTGCGGGAATTATTGCCGACCGTTGGGTTAATGCCGAAAAACTTCTTGGAATCTTCCACATTTGCGGGGCAATAATACTTACTCTTTTACCCCAGGCAAACACTCCTGCATCTATGTTTTGGCTGATGCTAATTAATATGTTTTTTTACATGCCAACTATTTCCTTGTCAATTACAGTTGCCTATTCGGCATTAAACAAATCGAATATGGATGTAGTTAAGGAATATCCACCCATAAGAGTTTTTGGAACTGTTGGTTTTATTATTGCCATGTGGACTGTTAGTTTGCTTAAAATTGAAACTTCAGCATTACAATTCTACGTAGCTGCCCTTGCCTCTCTTTGTCTTGGTTTCTATGCATTTTCTTTACCGAAATGTAATATCAACAAAGAACCACGGGACAAATCCATTGTCAATTCGTTAGGACTAAATGCTTTTCGGTTATTCAAAAATCCTAAAATGGCAATGTTCTTCATTTTCTCGATGTTGCTGGGTGCTTCTCTTCAACTTACCAATGCCTATGGAGATACATTCTTGCACGATTTTGCAAAAATAGATGCATACAAAGAACTAATTGCTGTAAAATATCCAGCTATCATCATGTCGATTTCTCAGATATCTGAAACCCTTTTCATTCTGGCCATTCCTTTCTTTCTAAAGAGATTTGGAATAAAAAAAGTCATGCTAATAAGTATGATTGCATGGGTTCTTCGATTCGGACTATTTGCTTTTGGTGATCCATCAGGTGGATTATGGATGATAATTCTTTCTTGTATTGTATATGGAATGGCTTTTGATTTCTTCAATATCTCCGGTTCACTATTCGTTGAAACCTCGAGCGATTCAAGCATGCGTGCAAGTGCTCAGGGATTATTTATGATGATGACCAATGGATTTGGTGCCATTTTGGGAAGTTGGTCAAGTGGTCTCATTATCGATACATTCTTTAAAGGCGAGGGAGATCTTTTTAATTGGGAAGGGATTTGGAGTACATTTGCAATCTATTCCCTAGTTGTTGCTATTTTCTTTGCAATTCTGTTTAAACACAAGCACGATCCAAAACAACTTGCCGGATTTAACCACTAAACAAGTTTACATACAACAAAAATGGCAAGTTTTCACTTGCCATTTTTTATAATCAAAAAATACTTTGTATTTTCTTTTAAACTGATTCTCCCCGACGATCAATTTCATCACGAATCAGTGAAGCTCGTTCGTAGTCTTCATCACGAACTGCATCCTCAAGCATCCCTCTAAGCTGTGCAATAGAATATTCGGTAAATTGACTCCTCTTCTCGGGCTTAGGTACTTCTGGGTCTGTTTGTCCGGCAATCATCGGATCTTCAGATTCTCCCTCAAGACTTAATACGATTCCTGCTTTCTCAATTATTTCTTCTGTTGTGAATATTGGACACCTAAAACGCAGAGCAATGGCAACAGCATCTGATGTGCGGGAATCTATCCGAATACGACTAAGCCCTTTTTCGCAGATTAACTCTGAATAAAAAATTCCCTCTTCCAACCGATAAATATTAACCTCAACAACATTCACTGCAAAAGCTTCAGCGAAACTTTTAAAAAGATCATGAGTTAATGGACGCGGAGGCTCTAATTCCTCCAATTGAATAGCAATTGACTGAGCCTCAACACCACCTATAATGATAGGAATCCTTCGGTCTCCATCTTCTTCAGACAATACAAGTGCGTAGGCTCCTGTTTGCGTCTGACTGTACGACAATCCTAAAACGTTAAGTTTTATTTTACCCATAAAAACTCCTCTTTTTTTCACCAAACAATAAACAAATATAAGAATTGTTTTTAAATCACTATTAACAATAAACTGAGCTTATTTCTCTTATTTGCCAATACTTGCTGATTTACTTCCGTTTACAAAAACAAATTGTCTGCAAACTGCTAAATAAGCAACTTCTGATTCATTTTCATCAATCGTAAATATATCATACATTGATTTTCCATACCTTATCTTATGAAGATACATATTATAGCCAAAGAAATCCAAAACTAGCCATGGAAACTTATCCACTTGATTTTATTTTTGTGAAATCAATTGAAATAAGATCCAAATCGAAAAAAAAAGAATCAAAATGATTCATTTACAGGAGTAAAACTTTGTTTATCAATTATTCTTTTTTATTTTTGCAATCCGAAATAAAATTCTTTGGGGGTTCACCAAGAGGTATATTTAATGTTTAAAATGACCCACCCTCAGGAACAAACCGTAAAATTAGAAATAATGTACGTAATTGTAGAAATCGCTGGTCAGCAATTTAAAGTTGAAAAAGACCAAAAGATTTTTGTTCACAGACTATCTGCTGAAGAAGGTGGACAAGTAGAGTTCCCTAAAGTACTTTTAGTGGATAACGATGGTGAGATAGTAGTTGGTGCTCCAACTGTTGAAGGAGCTAAAGTAACTGCTAAAGTTTTATCTCACATGAGAGGTGACAAGGTAAAAGTATTCAAAAAGAAAAGAAGAAAAGGATACAGAAAACTGAACGGACACCGTCAGGACCTTTCACAAATTCAAATTGAAGAAATTGTTGCTTAATCCTTAAAAATATAACAAAATGGCACATAAAAAAGGAGCCGGTAGTTCTAGAAACGGTAGAGAATCGGAAAGTAAGCGATTAGGAGTTAAGATTTTTGGCGGGCAATTGGCTAAAGCTGGAAGCATTCTTATTCGTCAAAGAGGAACAAAACACAACCCAGGTGAAAATGTAGGTATTGGCAGAGATCATACTCTTTTTGCTCTTATTCCTGGAACAGTGGTTTTTAAAAAGAAAAGAGATAATAAATCTTACGTTTCTATTGAACCTTTAGCTGAATAGATTATTTAGCTTTAAAATATTTAAATCTCCTGCTTTATTTCGTATAAAGACAGGAGATTTTTTTATTTTTATAACCTGAAAGTTATAGATATAATCATTAACAAAAGATACTGATGTTAAGCCTCAAATACCTACAGGAAAATAAGGAAGAAGCCATTAAGGCTTTAAAAATCAAGAATTTCGATGCAACAGAAATCATCGGGAGAATTATCATTCTTGACGAAAAAAGAAAAGAAAGCCAAGTAAAATTAGATGCAACATTGGCAGAAATGAACGGTTTATCGAAAGAAATCGGAATGCTTTTTAAAAGTGGAAAAGCTGATGAGGCGAATGCTGCAAAAGAAAAAACCGGAGAATTGAAGGATTCTATTGCCGAATTAACTGCGATTCAGAACAGTACAGTTCAGGAATTAAATGATTTGTTGCTTCAAATCCCGAATACACCGCATTCATCTGTTCCTGCAGGTAAAGGTGAAACTGAAAATGTTATTGAAAAAACGTGTGGAACTATTCCAAAACTGCACGCCGATGCAATTCCTCACTGGGAATTAGCTAAGAAATATAATATTATTGATTTTGAATTGGGAAATAAAATTACCGGGGCTGGTTTCCCTTTATACAGAGGCAAAGGTGCAATTCTTCAGAGAGCATTAATCAATTTCTTTTTGGATGAAAACCGCAAAGCCGGTTACGAAGAAGTAATTCCTCCATTGGTTGTTAATGAAGCTTCAGGATACGGAACCGGACAATTGCCTGACAAAGAAGGGCAAATGTATCACGTAACTGAGGATAACCTGTATTTAATACCTACAGCTGAAGTTCCGGTAACAAACATTTACCGCGATGTTATTTTAAAAGAAGAAGATTTTCCGGTAAAAAATACCGCTTATTCTGCTTGTTTTAGAAGAGAAGCCGGATCGTACGGAAAAGATGTACGTGGTTTAAATCGTCTTCACCAGTTCGATAAAGTAGAAATTGTACAATTACAGCATCCTGATAAATCATATGAAGCTCTTGAAGGAATGGTAGCCCACGTTGAGGGTCTTATCCTGAAATTGGAACTTCCTTACCGCCTGCTTCGTTTATGTGGTGGTGACACCAGCTTTACTGCGGCTCTTACCTTCGATTTCGAAGTATTTTCTGCAGCTCAGGACAAATGGCTTGAAGTAAGTTCCGTTTCTAATTTTGAAGCTTACCAATCGAATCGTTTAAAATTACGATACAAAGGTAAGGATATGAAAAAACCTGAACTGGCACATACTTTGAACGGAAGCGCACTGGCATTGCCTAGAATTGTGGCCGCCTTGCTTGAAAACAACCAAACTCCTGAAGGAATCCGAATTCCAAAAGCATTGGTTCCTTACACTGGATTTGAGCTAATCGACTAAAAGATATTTACTTAATTTTATGGCCCGGTTCGAAACAACCGGGCTTTTTTTATATTTTTGAGTAGAGTATCATCTTTAAAAAACTGGTTTTGAAAAAATTCATAGTAAGCTTTCTTATTCTGATTTCCTTCTTAGGATCTGAATACAGCTATTCACAAAACAACATTCAAACAGAAAGTCAACTGGCTTTTAACTACTTTCGTGATAAAGAATACAGACCGGCATCTTCCCTATTCTTTAACCTGCATAAAATTACACGGTCAAGAACTTATTTCAACTACTATATTGATTGCTTAATTCAACTTGAGGATTATCAGGAAGCAGAGAAATCAATTAAAAAAGAAATTAAAAAAAATCCGGACGACCGAAGCTTTTTAATTGACCTGGGATTTGTTTATAAAACGGCAGGAGAAAATGATCAAAGTCTGGCTCAATACAATCAGGTTTTAAAAGACTTGATTCCTGTCAGAAGTGAAATCACTAGTATTGCTAACACTTTCGTAAGAAAACGCGAATATGAATTCGCCGTTAAAACATACGAAATTGGCAGAAAACTTCTCAATCAGGAGCATCTCTTTCACATGGAACTGGCAACTATTTTCCTATCTCAGAGAGATTTTGAAAAGATGGTTTCGGAATACCTGCTGGCACTTTCAGTTGATCCAACACAAATAAAAACTGTAGAAAACCATTTGCAATCCGCACTCCTTCAGGATATCAATTCAAGTTTGGATCCCATTCTCAAAAATCAATTGCTGCAAAAAATACAAACTGAAACTGAAAACCTCAGCCTTAAGGAATTGCTGCAATGGTATTTTATGCAGAAAAAACAATTTCAGGCTGCTTTCACACAAGCTAGATCGATAGATTTAATTGGAAAAGAAGATGGTTCCCGCCTGCTATCCTTAGCAAGCGCTGCAAGAACAAATGATGATTTTAAAACTGCTCTTGAATGTTATCAACATGTAGTTGATAAAGGATCTTCATCGCCCAATTATTTAAATGCACGCGTTGGTGATTTGGAAACCCGTTATCTTCTGCTTCAAAAACAAAATTCAACTTCAAAATCTGATTGGCTTGAGCTTTCCGGACGATATAAAAAATTCTTTTCGGAAGAAAATACTGCCTTGCAGAACAGTTCTGTTCTAATACAATACGCACACATCAATTCATTCTTTTTGAATCAAACGGCAGAATCAACCGAACTATTAGAAAAAGCATTGGCAAGTTCAGGACTTAGCCAACAAAACAGATCGGAATTAAAACTTGAACTGGCAGACATCAAGTTATTTACCAACGAAAAATGGGATGCAATTCTACTGTATTCACAAATCGAAAAATCAAACAAAAACAACACGATCGGCTTCGAAGCAAAATTCAAAAAAGCCAAAGTGTCTTACTTTATGGGCGAATTAAAATGGGCCAAAGCTCAGCTGGACGCACTAAAAGGAAGTACTTCGAAACTAATAGCCAACGATGCAATTTTCCTATCGCAATTGATTAGTGACAATACTACTTTAGATACAAGCTACACAGCTATGAAAATCTATGCTGAAGCAGAATTCCTGATGTATCAGCGAAAAGATTCTTTAGCCCTTCTTAAGCTGGATGAATTGCTTAAAAATCATCCGGGACATTCACTAACTGATGAAGTTTATTTTTTGAAATATGAGATTTTCATCAAAGCAAATAAAACAGAACAAGCACTTTTGGCCTTGTCCAAAATTATAGAAGAACATCCATACGAAACTCTTGCGCCAAAGGCATTGTTCACACAAGGAGAACTGCTTCAGAAGTTAAACGAAACAGAAAAAGCCATGGAGAACTACAAAAATATTGTGACTGAATATTCTGACAGCATATACTCTGTTGAAGCCCGAAAAAAATTAAATGATTTAAGAAAGTGAAATTTAAATACCTTTGCAAAAACTAAAGACAACAATCAATGATTATATACAATACCAGCTATTTGATCGAAAATTCTATGGAGAAAGAGTTTTGTGAATGGATGAAAATAAAATTTATCCCTTTACTTAAAGAAACGGGAACTTTTTCCGCCAATTATTTTTGCAAAGTAATGGTTGCAACAGAAAATGAAGGTTTGACCTATTCACTTCAACTTCTGTTCAAAAGCAAAGAATTATTCACTAAGTATCACTGTAGTTTCGAGCCAAGAGCCAAAGCTGTTTTCGAAGCAAAATACAGAAGTCAGGTAATGAGTTTTTCATCCTTGCTGGAAGAAGCATAATTTCCAAGACTTTGGATACGCAAAAGAAAGCATACATTTACGCCCTGTCAGCAATCTTTTGCTGGTCAACAGTAGCCACAGCATTTAAAATTGCATTACACGGAATGGATTTTCTTCATCTTCTGCTAATCTCTTCGGGAATAGCCGTGCTTTTTTTGGGCTGTTTACTTTTATTCACATCTCAATTACAAAAAACTTTTTCAGGAAGCACAAAAGATTATATTCGATCGGCAGGATTGGGCTTTTTAAATCCATTTCTATACTATTTGGTGCTTTTAAAAGCTTACTCAATACTGCCTGCTCAATTTGCTTTGAGCCTGAACTACATTTGGCCAATTACCTTGGTACTTCTTTCGATCCCTTTATTAAAACATAAAATTGGATGGAAGAGTATCTCATGCATATTGGTAAGTTTTTCGGGCGTTGTGATTATTGCTAACAAAGGTTCATTCACATCCATTCAAACCCCAAATACCTTTGGAGTACTATTAGCTCTTTCCAGCTCCGTATTTTGGGCTCTGTTCTGGTTATTTAATGTTCGCGATTTAAGAGAAGAAAAGGGTAAACTATTTTTGAACATGGCTTTTGGCTTTCTTTATATCCTGATATCTATCATCCTGTTTTCTGAATTTCGCATGCCTGACAACAAAAGTATTTTAGCTGCTGTATATATCGGTGTCGTAGAATGTGGAATTGCAGCTGTATTCTGGTTAAAAGCATTAAAAATGACAAGTTCAACAGATAAAATAAGCAATCTGGTTTTTTTAAGTCCGTTTGTTTCCTTGCTGTTTGTTCATCTTATTATCGGAGAATCTATCTATCTTAGTACTCTTGCAGGACTGGTCCTAATCATTTTGGGTATTGTACTGCAAAAATTTATTCGAAAAACCAATTCAATTGAGTAACGACAGAATAATAATGGGAATCGATCCCGGCACCAATCTAATGGGCTACGGACTAATAAGAATTGCAGACAAAAAACCGCAAATCCTGGTTTCCGGTGTCTTGGATCTCAAAAAAATTTCTGATCCCTACATTAAACTTCAGAAAATTTTCCAACGTACACTGCAGGTAATTGATGAGTACAAACCCGATGAATTAGCTATTGAATCACAGTTTTTTGGAAAAAACATTCAATCAATGCTTAAATTAGGCCGGGCTCAAGGTGTTGCAATTTCAGCAGCATTGCATCGCAATATTCCCATTTTTGAGTACGCACCAAAAAAAATTAAACTTGCGATTACCGGAACCGGACTGGCTTCGAAAGAACAACTGGCAACCGTTCTTCAACGTTTTTTTAATCTGAAGGAATTCCCACAAAATTCAGATGAAACGGATGCCATTGCAATAGCAATGTGTCATTTTTTTCAGAGCAATGCCATTGCATCTGCAGGTAAACCAAAATCCTGGGCTGATTTTGTTAAGAAAAATCCGGACAGGGTCAAATAATTTTTAATTGAATCACAAAAAAAGCCACTTAAAAAGTGGCTGATATCTCTATTGGAAGAATTGATTCTATTTAAAAATTCTCTCTAATTTTTGCGGCAATTTCGGCCAGCTTATCCGATGCTATTTCCAACTTTGGATTCGCAAAGTTTAAATCTCCAACATTATTTATCGGCACCAGATGAATGTGGGTATGCGGAACCTCTATACCAATAACAGCAATTCCAATTCTTTTGCATACAATGGTATTCTCAATTGCCTTTGCTACGCGTTTGGCAAAAAGATTTAGTCCTGCTAAAACATCATCATCCAAATCAAAAATATAGTCAACCTCCTGCTTTGGTATTACCAAAGTGTGACCTAATGCCAAAGGACTGATATCCAAAAAAGCAAAATAGTTCTCATCTTCAGCTATTTTGTGGCAAGGAATTTCGCCATTTACTATTTTTGTGAAAATTGAAGCCATATCCGTGTGTTTCTGATTTTTACCCGTTGTAATTATAACGAAATATCTATAATTTCAAATGGAATTAAACCATTTGGAACCTGAATTTCAACAACATCACCAATAACCTTACCTATTAAACCTTTGGCAATTGGTGTATTGATTGATAGTTTCCCTTTCTTAAAATCAGCCTCCGTTTCGGATACTAAAGTATAAGCCATTACAGCACCATTTTTTTGATTCTTAATGGTAACCTTAGTCATCATCTGAACCTTTGACGTGTCAATTTTAGTCTCATCAATTACCCGGCTGTTTGCCAGAATACTTCTTAATTGTGAAATTTTGGCTTCCAATAAACCCTGAGCTTCTTTTGCAGCATCGTACTCGGCATTTTCCGACAAGTCTCCTTTGTCGATTGCTTCTCCAATTTGTTTGGAAATATTAGGACGTTCGATCGTCTCAAGATGTTCCACTTCTGCTCTTAGTTTTTTTAGTCCTTCGGCTGTTACATATGAATAACCAGACATAATTCCCTCCTATTTAAATTCTTATAATTCTAATCTATTTGATCGACAACGATCTAAAAAACAAAAAGAATTTCGATTTTTCGAAACTCTTCCGGATGCAAATATACAAATTTAGTATAAATGAACCCTTTCCTGCATGAAATAACAGGAATCAATAAAAGTATACTTTATTTTTTGCTTTAGGTGTACCTTCTATCTAAAATCTCTTTGTAAATAATGGCTTGGCGCCAATCGATTTCTTCTTCCTGATCTTCTTCCAACTCATTCTCATCCTTACTCTCACTATAGATTGATTTTAAATCAGCAAAAACAGGATTCTTTTTCTCTTCTCGGTCCTCCGCCTTCATATTCTGCAATCTTGTATATTCTTCCATCACTGATTCCACAGGTTCGGGAGTTTTGTCTTCTACGGGCTGAACGTAAGGTTTGGGTATTTCATTGCCCAACAAGCTCTCAAAAAGTGATTCGAATCCACCCTGAATTTCAGGCTCCGACCGTTGAAGAATTTCCTCATCATCGGGAGGCTGAACAGCTGCCGGCTTCTTTTTTTTGAGAGCACCAACAATAACAAAGAGTGCCACGATAACATAGTATAATATATTCCCCCAATGATCGTCCATACTGATACTGTTAAAATTAATTTAAAAGCTTAATTTTGCGAATGCCTGCACTAATAACGGCAACCATTACGTTATATAAAGAGTAAAACCAACTGCAATGAGTCACAATAAATCAAATTTACCACTTTTTTTCCTTTTCTGTTTGATAAACATCACTTTTTGTTCCTGCAGTAAAGATACGAATGTTGATGAAATCATCCCCTATGTTCCAGTTAACGGAACAATATATCTTAATTTTTACAGCGAACTAAATTCTGTTGGCAATGCCCTTTACTTTGATGAAATAGACGCATCTGTCGGATATAACGGGCATGGATTTATTGTAGTAAGAACAAGCACCTCTGAATTTTCTGTATTTGATGCAACCTGCACCCATGATAAAGATTCAGAAGAACATCTGAAAATTGAAGGTTCCTACGCAGAATGTCCTGTTTGCGGAAGTAAATTTAGTTTGTTGACCGGTGGATGGCCTTTTAATGATTCAGAGGCTAAGTACAAATTAAAAGAGTATAGAAATACTTACTACTCCGGTAACAACACTCTAAAAGTCCGCAATTAAATTAATTCCAAAACAATAGTTCCCTAACCTAAGGAACTAATTTTCACAGGTTAAAAATAAGAAATTCAGGATACAATCAAAATATAATAAAGTTTACTTTTTAAAAAAGTAATTCCATAAAGTCTTGTTTCACTTTACAATAATGCATAATTTGATAGGAAATTCACCTAATTAAATTAATCTCTATCCTATGAAAAAAGCATTATTACTACTAGTGTTCGGGGTACTACTAACTCCTTTCGCAAGTTTTGCCAGTGAAGCAGACCTGGTTGTTCCCGATTTAAGACAGAGCATTTTTGACGGACTTGGTGGCATAAATGGCTGGAACTTGTTATTTTATGGCATTGTAGTTATCGTTCTGGGTTTATTCTTCGGAATGATTCAATTTAATAGAATTAAAAATCTTCCTGTACATCATTCAATGGCTAAGGTTTCCAACATTATTTACGAAACCTGTAAAACATACCTTTTGCAGCAAGGTAAATTTCTAATTATTTTATTTCTTATAATTGGTACTGCTATCTCCTACTATTTTATTGGTTTAGCTCACGTATCCATTCCAAAAACTATGCTTATTCTGCTTTGGACTGTACTGGGAATATTAGGATCGTATGGAGTTGCCTGGTTTGGAATCAGGATAAATACTTACGCAAACAGCCGCACATCATTTGCAGCACTTAAGAAAAAGCCTTTTGATGTAATGTCCATTCCGTTGCAGGCAGGTATGAGTGTTGGTCTTCTTTTAATTTGCATTGAGCTAATCATGATGATTGCTATTTTGCTGTTTATACCCGGTGATAGTGCCGGTGCTTGTTTCGTAGGTTTTGCTATTGGCGAATCATTAGCAGCTTCGGCTCTGCGGATTGCCGGTGGTATTTTCACCAAGATTGCCGACATTGGTGCCGATTTAATGAAAATTGTATTCAAAATTGGTGAAGATGACCCACGTAATCCTGGAGTTATTGCCGATTGTACCGGTGATAATGCTGGTGATAGTGTTGGACCAACTGCTGATGGATTTGAGACTTATGGCGTTACCGGTGTTGCACTGATTACTTTCATTATTTTGATGTTTGGTGAAACCGGATTAATGCCAAACGTTGGTTTTGCATCAACTCTTATTGTCTGGATTTTCGCTATGCGCGTTCTGATGATTTTTACTTCGGTATTCGCTTATTTGGTAAATCAAGCCATTGCAAAAGCAAGGTACAGTCAAGCTGATCGTTTTAATTTTGAAGCTCCATTGACTTCTTTGGTTTGGATTACTTCGATTATTTCAATTGTTGTAACTTATGTAGTCAGCGACATCCTAATATCAGATCTGCCTGAAGGATTGTGGTGGAAACTTTCAACAATAATATCCTGCGGAACACTTGCCGCTGCGGTTATTCCGGAATTAACCAAAGCATTTACCAGTTCTAGTTCCCGTCATGTTCAGGAAGTGGTTACTGCTTCCCGGGAAGGTGGTGCATCCTTAACGATTCTTTCGGGAATGGTAGCCGGTAATTTCTCTGCTTTTTGGAAAGGTATGGTAATGATGGCTTTGATGGCAACTGCATTTTACACCGTTCAAGACATTGCCATATTTGGCGATTATCCTGGAATTTTTGCTTTTGGATTGGTGGCTTTTGGTTTCTTGGGAATGGGACCCGTTACCATTGCTGTTGACAGTTATGGCCCTGTAACCGATAATGCTCAATCGGTTTTTGAACTATCTCAGATAGAAAAGATTCCAAACATTAAAGAAGAAATTCTTAATGATTTTGGTTTTGAACCTAATTTTGTAAGTGGCAAACACAATTTAGAAGAGAATGACTCTGCCGGAAATACCTTTAAAGCTACGGCCAAACCCGTATTAATTGGTACTGCAGTTATTGGTGCAACAACAATGATTTTTGCAATTATCCTTTTGCTTAAGGGAACTATTCTCTCGAATGGTGAATCATTGCTGCAAATTCAATTGACCGATCCATCTGTTATTCTTGGTTTGATTACCGGTGGGGCTGTAATTTTCTGGTTCTCGGGCGCATCCATGCAGGCTGTTACTACCGGAGCTTATCGTGCAGTTGAATACATCAAAAGGAATATTGATTTGGACAAGACAGAAGCCGACATTGAAGATTCAAAAAATGTTGTGAGAATTTGCACTCAGTATGCACAAACAGGAATGTGGAACATTTTTGCCGTAATTTTATGCCTGACACTGGCATTTGCCTTCTTTAGTCCGAACTTCTTTGTAGCCTATCTGATTTCCATTGCCATTTTTGGTTTGTTTCAGGCCATGTATATGGCCAACGCAGGCGGTGCGTGGGATAATGCTAAAAAAGTGGTTGAAGTTGATTTAAAGGAGAAAAACACACCATTACACGATGCTACAATTATTGGTGATACTGTTGGTGATCCATACAAAGACACATCATCGGTAGCCCTGAACCCGATCATCAAGTTTTCTACTTTATTTGGACTATTGGCTGCCGAAATTGCCATTGAACTGATTGTTCAATCAGATAAAACAGGAAACATAAATTACGCCCCTTACATTGGAGCTGTTTTCTTAGTAATTGGTTTGTTCTTTGTGTACCGTTCATTTTATGGAATGAGAATTCCCGCAAAGGAAGTAAACACTTCCACTCCTCAGACAAAACATAAGGAAACACAAATGGGAAGTAATCATCAGAATCAGATAAAAATGGACGTAGCCGGCAAAACAAGTAACTAACTGTTGCATTTAAATACAAAACCCCGGAGAATTTCTTCGGGGTTGTTTTTTTAGCTGTGTTACTTATTTATCCCAACAGACTTATCACTTCCAATTTATCCTTCGCCAACTGAGCTTTCAACTCATCAAGCGAAGTAAAAAACTGCTCGTTACGAATGCGCTGATAAAAATGAATCGTAATATTTTTGAAGTAGATATCCTGATTAAAATCCAATATATGAACTTCGATAGACCGGTTATCCAACTGATTATTTACGGTTGGGCGAACACCAATATTCAGCATTCCCAAATACCGTTTATCATCCACATCAACTTTTACGGCATAAACGCCGTCTTTTGGAACCAGCTTATAGCTTTCCTGAGGATCAATGTTTGCGGTTGGAAATCCAATGGTGTGTCCTAATTTTTTTCCGTTAACAACATCTCCTTTAATAAAAAACCGATAACCCAAATATTTATTTGCCATTTGAATATCACCATCAGCAATGGCATTCCTTATTTTTGTAGAGCTAACATTTATAGCATCCATATTCAGGACATCCTGACGCTCTATTTTAAAGTTTAACTGATCGGCAAAAACCTTTAAATCTTCATATTTCCCTTCCCGGTTGTGCCCAAAACGATGATCGTAGCCAACCACCAGATATTTCATTCCCAGTTGTTTCACCAAAATCTTTTCGACAAACTCAATGTAAGTTAATTTGGAAAATTCTTTTGTAAATGGATAAACAACTAAATGATCGATACCCGCAGCTTCGAGCAACACCTTTTTTTCTTCCAAAGTATTGATTAAACGCAAGCCATTGTCCTCTGTATTTAAAACGAGTCGCGGGTGAGGATAAAAAGTGAATATTACAGTTTCTCCTTTTACTTTTTGAGCCAATTCCTGCAAGCGGCGAATCACTTTTCGATGCCCAAGGTGCACCCCATCGAAGGTACCTATAGTTACAACTGGATTAATTGCGGAAAAATCTTTTAAATCCGTATATATTTTCATGTGCCGGCAAAATTATTCTATCAAAGCATTCTCTTTCGTCTCCACCTCTCCCCCAGCTTTTCGAGCCATACAATTGAGAATTCATCTTTATTTCTTGATGCAAAAATATGAAAATTTAAGGAACAAACTCAGCCTTAAGGTAAGCGAATTCTATTTCATGCGAATGTTTGAAATAAAAGGATTCGTCTGCAAGAGATATATGAGACATGTTTTTTACGAGGAACAAATTAAATCCGGGAAGGGAATAATAATGATTAAACAGGAAATTATTAGTAAATTTCCCGCTTAGTTTCCGAATAGAATTATGAAATAATTAAATTCATTTCCTTTTTCTATGGTAATATTATGAGGATCACTTACTAAATAAGCGGCTGTAAATATTCATTCGGATAAAAATCGAAAAAACTGTTTAATGTAACCAACGAAAACCAATCATATGAAAAAATTATTATTAGCCCTTCCGATACTTTTATTCTGGGCTTGTAGTCAAAAAGACCTAGTTAAAGTAGAAGGTAAAATTGATCATGCAGATGGTAAAGTATTGTATTTTGACAGACTGAATACTACTGGTGTTGAAGTTTTGGACTCAACTACATTGGATGAAGAAGGTCGATTTAAATTTAAAGTGGAAAATACCCAACCCGAATTTTATCTGCTGCGCCTTTCGAATGGAAAATTAATTACCCTGCTTGCCGAAGCCAACGAGAGCATTCTTGTTTACAGCAAAAGTGAAAATATGGGAAAAAATTACATTGTTGAAGGCTCCAAAGGCTCTAAATTAGTTAAGGAGTTAAACGATAAACTGAATGAGACCAAGGATCAGCTTGCATCGATTCGTAAAGAACTGGAAGAGAAAAAGACTGATCCGAACTACTCCAGCATTTCGCAAAACTTATTGGCAGATTACGTGAAAGCTCTTCAAAGCCAAAGAGAATTTTCAATTAATTTCATCATGAAAAATGCCACCTCTTTATCGAGCTATATGGCTTTGTATCAAAAATTAGATGACAAGACTTTTACCTTAAACGAAAACGACGACATCAAATTTGTTAAAATCGTTGCTTCATCGATGAAAGCCTTGTATCCTGAACATGATTACACCAAAGCAATTTTAAGTAATCTTGCCGATCTTGAAAAACGTATGGTCAACCTTAAAATGTCTAAGCTGATTGAAGAAAAAGGAAGTAGTTTTCCTGATATTACTCTTCCTAATGCAAAAGGAAAAGAAGTTACCCTTAGCTCTTTACAAGGTAAATTTATTGTTTTAAGTTTTTGGGCGTCTCAAGATGCCAATTCGCGCAAACAGAATGCAAACTTGAAGAAGATATACGATAAATTCAACAAAAAAGGACTGGAAATTTATCAGGTTTCTGTTGATCAGAATGAAAAACTATGGACTAAAGCCATTCAAGAAGATCAGTTAAACTGGACTAATGTCTGCGATTTAAAAAACGGAAGTGCTATGGCAACCAGACTATACAATATTCAATCAATACCATCGAACTACCTGTTGGATCAGAAAGGTGAGATTGTTGGTAAAAATCTTTTTGGTTTGGCTCTTGAAGAAAAAATTGCCGAATACGTGAAGTAGATTTACACAAAACCTCATTCACCAACCCCTTCGCTTTAAAAGGGGAAGGGGAGAAAAAAATGACAATTACAAACCATTTGTCTTAGACAGAAATGATCGAAAACAAAAAAATATACTTTGCATCGGATGTACATTTAGGAGCTCCTGCTTTACGAAACAACCGCGAGCGCGAAAAATTGTTTGTGCGATGGCTCGATCAGGTGAAGGATGATGCAGAAACCATCTATCTGATGGGAGATATTTTTGATTTTTGGTTTGAGTACAAACGTGCTGTGCCAAGAGGTTTTACTCGTGTACTGGGTAAGATTGCTGAAATTACTGATTCTGGAATTCCTGTGCATTTCTTTACCGGCAACCACGACATTTGGGTGTTCGACTACTTACCAACCGAAATTGGTGTGATTGTACATCGGGATATCGTAAAAACCGAAATTAAAGGGAAAAAGTTTTTTCTTGGGCATGGTGATGGATTGGGCCCCTTCGACAAGAATTACAAACTACTGAAGAAGATATTTACCAGTCGTTTTTTGCAATGGTCCTTTGCCCGTATCCATCCCAATTTATCAATTTGGCTGGCTCATAAATGGTCGGGGCACAGCAGACTTAGAGATGGAAAAGTTGAGGCCGACAGCTTTAGAGGCATAGATAAAGAATGGTTGATTCTGTTTGCCAAAGATGAATTGAAAAAGGAGCATTTCGACTACTTTGTTTTTGGACACCGGCACTGGCCATCTAATGTCGATTTAAACGGTAAAAGCCGATACATCAACACCGGCGATTGGGTAACTCATTTTACCTATGCTGTATTCGATGGAGAAAAAATGGAGCTTAAGGAATACTACAAACCTAAAATTAACCACTAAGAGCACAACATACTTTGTGGTTAAAAAAATAACATTCTCCACTTCACCTCAAAAACCAATGTAAAAACGCAGCATGCTGCGTTACTACAAAAAAAAATACAAAATGGAAATAGTATACATCGCAATCGGAATAGTCTGTGGATTGGTTATTGCCTGGTTTATCTACCGCAGAAAAGCAGGACAACAGTCGGCTTTGCATCGGGAAGAGCTGCTGAAACAGGAAAACGCTTTTATCAACGAAAAGAGTGAGCTTTCGCACAAACTTTCGGTTTTGGAAGAACGGGCCAATAATCTGCAAAAGGAGAAAACAGAAGTAAACGAGGCGATGAATCTGGAGCGTCAGAAGAATGAGAATTTGACCCGCTCTGTTTCCATATCCGCCACCGAGCGAAAGAATTTGGAAGAACGATTGACAACTCAAAAACAAGAGTTGGAAGAACTTCAGAAGAAATTCACTACTGAATTTGAAAATATTGCCACCAAAATACTAAAGGAAAACACCAAAGAATTTACTTCTTCGAATCAGAAAAACATGAGTGACATCATGAGTCCGATTAAGGAAAAACTGATGTCGTTTGAAAAAAAGGTGGAGGAAACCTACGATCGGGAACTGCGTGATAAGATCAGCCTAAAGGAAGAGGTGAAAAAGCTTTACGATCTTAACTCCAAAATTAGTGATGAAGCCAACAACCTGACCAAAGCCTTAAAGGGGGATGTGAAGAAACAGGGAAATTGGGGTGAAGTGGTTCTGGAGCGAATATTGGAGCGGTCGGGCTTAACCAAAGGTCAGGAATACGACCGCGAAGTGGTGATGCAAAACAGTGATGGGCAAACCATTCGTCCGGATGTAATCATTCATTTACCAGAAGAGAAACACGTAATTGTTGATTCGAAAGTATCGCTGATTGCTTACGAACGGTTTGTAAATTCAATTGGTGATGTGGATGCCGAAAAGTTCCAAAAGGAACATATTGTTTCGATGAAAGCTCACGTAAAAGAATTGGCCGAGAAACATTACCAAAGCTCTGCGGCAATAAACTCGCCTGACTTTGTTCTCATGTTTATGCCGATTGAATCATCCTTTGCGATGGCAGTGCAATACGATCAGGAGCTTTTTAATTATGCGTGGGACAACAAAATTGTGATTGTGAGTCCATCAACTTTGCTGGCAACCTTGCGTACCATTGCTTCGATCTGGAAACAGGAACAGCAAAACCGAAATGTATTGGAAATTGCCAAGCAAGGCGGTTTGCTTTACGACAAATTAGTTGGTTTTGTTGAGGATATGATCAATTTAGGCAGACAAATGGACACTTCAAAAAAGACTTATGCTACGGCAATGAATAAGTTAACCGAAGGAAGTGGTAACCTTATTCGAAGAGCGGAGAACATTCGTGAGTTAGGTGCCAAAGTAAAAAAGAAACTGCCTCAATCTTTAATCGATAGAATTAACGATACGGAAGCAATTGCAGAATAATTACAAAACATATCTATACTAAAAAAGGTCACGACATATCGTGACCTTTTTGTTTGCAGCAAAATATTATTGTTCCAGAAAGGATGTATAGTGTCGCTAAACTTAAAATCGGTTATCCGAACTGTCAGGGATTATTTCATTTGCTAATTATAATCAATACAAATAGACAATTGATCTATATTAAAAAAAACTTCTATTAACATTAATCCAATTTTATTTTGATAAATTCGCAAGGATTTACGTAAGATTGAATTTTTGCATCAATAAATAACAAGATTAAACTCTAAATAAACCAAGTATGAATCATTTAAAATACCTCTTGCCAATTCTTTTGTTTTCTTCTTTTCAGCTTAGTGCTCAGGATAGAATTGTAAAAACCAATCAGGATACCATTGTATGCAAGGTTAAGGAAGTTTTAACCGATGAAGTAAAATACATCATCCCCGAAACCTCAAATGACATTCTGTTTGGAATCGATAAAAACGACATTCTTAAAATTATATTGGAAAACGGGAAAGAGCTGAGCTTTTCTCATTCTCTTTACGGAAAGGAAACCTATGAAAATCAGAAAAAACACGCCATCAAAGTAGATTTTCTGGCTCCATTAACCGGAAACACCACATTATCATATGAAAAACTAATCCGACCTTCAAGAAGCTGGGAAGTGAGTTTGGGAATAATTGGTTTGGGTGTTGATAATGACGATGAGAATCCCCGAGGTGCTTTTGCGAAGTTTGGGATGAAATTTATAAAGAGTCCTGATTTTTATTTGAAAGGCATGCGTTATGCTCATGTTTTAAAAGGAACATATGTGAAACCTGAGATTGCCTTCTCTATCTATTCTCGTGAGTATGGTTATGATTATTATTACAATGGTTATTGGGGCAATGGTGAGGACAGAGAATCGAATTGGGCTGCGGCTTTCAATATTATTGTAGGAAAGCAATATGTTTTTAATGACATTTTTCTTTTGGATATGTATTTCGGTTTGGGCTATGGATTTAGTAAGGATAATGACTACGAATCCTATCATTATGGTTTTTCGGGTGCCAATTCGGATACTCCACTGACTATAACGGCTGGTCTTAAAATTGGTGTTTTGTTGAAATAAAAAAAACTTCAATAATATTTAGGTAGGGTTGCGACAGGTCGTGACCCTTTTTTTATTCATGAACAAGAGATAAACATGCTAAAAGCCCTACAATAGTTGACTTGTTTTGCAACAGGAGGGTGTTTTTGCCAACAGGAAACCCAAACTAAGCAACAGGAGCAACATTTTACCAACAGGAGACTCAAATCGAGCTACAGGAGTATTGAAGCATCCATCAGGCGTTCAAATTTTACATCAGGAATACCAAAACTTCTATCAGTAATATCAATTTGCCCGACAGGCATATGAAATTCTTGTTTTTGCATACCCATACTACCAAAGTCGGTTGTGACACTGCGAATATCACTCCCTTTTTGCGCTAATAATAATGCCTTATAAAATAATCAAGATGATTTTTTTGTTTAGGGATTATTGTTTTGTAGATTCATGGGCGGAAAGTGCATTGATGTGCTTTAAACTTTTAAGTTAGCGGTAACCTTCATAAATTTTAGAAAAATGATACACGAAAGTTATTATTGGAAAAAGGAATTATATAAAAGTTTTGAAACTGTTGCCAAATTTAGACAATTGAAAAAACCGTCAGAATTGTCATTTGTTAAAATTGAAAAAGCTCTTATGATTGGAGCATACATTATCAGGAAACTTGATGAAGCTCAAAAGCTACCACCTGATTTCCTGAAAAGAAAAGCATCATTAATGTATTTTAAAAGCCAAGATAAAATAGTTGATCATATGAATTGGCATAAAATTGAGAAGCATTATAAGGTTGATCAACTTACCTTAATTGAAAAAGATTGGAGATTTATAATTAATCAAATTATCCATAGTTTTTCATTAATATATTCATTCGATGATTTTGAGAAATTAGATGGCTTTTACATTAATTCTGACAAGACAAAAAAGCAAGCAATTTTTTTACTTCCTCTAATGGAAGTATTAACAATGTTTTTAACTATTTCTGAAGGAGATATCGTTAAGTGTAGTTCTTCAAGAGAAATTTTGGGCAAGGATCAAAATGGAAAAACTATGTATGGAGAAATGAAACTAAAAGAAGCACTATACTCATATCCAATTAGATTAGACATAAATGAAACTATAGAGGCAACTTTAAAAGGGAATATTTATTTGAGAAATGAAAAAGAATGGGCTTAAATAAATGCCCAATGGTATACCGTTAAAAAAGCTAAATTATCATGGACGATGATACACAGTTTGAAAGTTTAGTTCAATTAATCCCGACGAGTCGGGATCAGTAATACCCTTAAAAGCATCCCCATAAAAAAAAGGTCACGACGTGTCGTGACCCTACGGATTATATATTTTTCAAGGCCTCGCCAATCAAGCCTTTTAATTTTTCGATATTTTCAATTCCTACCGATAAACGAATAACGCCCGGCAAGGGATATTTTGCGCCCCAAACAGGTTCTACTGGTAATAAAATGGTATCTACTTCGCCCAATGTTGGAACCAATGGAATTGTATCTTCCAAAGCAGCTACAAAGCGATTGCATTTCTCTCTTTTGTCCTCATCGGAAGATCCTTTGATATCGAAAGTTAACATGCCGCCAAAACCTTTATCGCCAAACAAAGCCACAGCCTCTTTTCGGGTAGGATGAGATTCCAGTCCTGGATATAAAACCTCTCCTATTTTTGGGTGATTTTCTAAATATTCAGCCAACTCCATTGCATTGTCGCAATGCTTTTGAAAGCGCAATTCGAAACTTTTTACCTGCGTTCCCAATCGGTAAGCATCATCCGGACTTAAGAAATGACCTGCCCATTTTCGGTATTCAATGGCTTCCTTCATCAACTCCTCATCGTTGCCACAAATAACTCCTGCGGTAATGTTTCCATGTCCGCTCAGGTATTTTGTTGCTGAATGAATCACCAGATCGGCTCCATCTAAAAGTGGTTTCCACAGGTAAGGTGTTCCAAATGTATTGTCTACAATTATCTTGGCATTGTATTGCTTCGCCAGTTCCATGATGCGTTTTACATCGGCAACAATCAACATGGGATTCGAAACGGCTTCGAAATACAAAAACTCAGGTTGAATTTCTGCCAGCATGCGCTCCAATTCCACGAAATCGTACAAACCTTCTTTCGCATAAAAGCGGTGTACATCTAAATTACGGCGCTTGATCAACACCGTATCGATGAATGAATTGGTTCCGCCGTAAATCTCATGAAAGAACAACCAGGGACGGGTTGCTGCTCCTTTCTGAAAAACTGATACTGCAACATCAATGGCCGCCATTCCTGTTTCCACCAACAATGCCCAATTGCATCCTTCCAATTCCATAATTTGTTTCTCAACAGCTACCACAGTCGGGTTGCGATATCGGGAATAGATGTAATCATCCGGTTCGTGCGCATGATTCAATTCGGCAGCAAAAGCTTCTTTGGTTCGCTTCGAATTTTGCAGATTAAAGCCAGCTTCGCGGTAAAGCGGCGTATGCGATGCGTTGATTTCTTTTTTCTTCATTGTATTGTGGTTTGACGTATGTTATTTTCTAACTACCCCTAAATCCCCTAAAGGGGACTTTCCCTGTTGGGTAACATTTTTTTAAGCCCCTTCAGGGGTTTGGGGTAATAAAACTTTAAAAACAGCCCTCTCCCTGTCGGGAGCTCCCCTTAAAAAGGGAGAAATATAAATGCAATTTTCACCTTTACAAGTCTGCCTATTTAAAAAATCTTTTCCTCTTGAGGGAAAATGCCGACAGGCGAAAGGGTGTTATTCTTCTAATCGACTCTGACGAGGTCTAAAGACGCTGTCAGGTCTCGTAATTTAGAATTCGTAATTCTTTCTCTGGCGTTATCACATCCGATTCGTGGTAAAATTCTGCTCTGTCAATTATTTCTCCTGCAAAAATGATGATCAAAGAAATTGGTAAAATCATCTCGATTTCAAGATCCAATAAAATATAGGGCAGCAATAAACAAAGAATTCTGATTAATGAAAGAATAGGAAAATACCTGATTCCCATTTTCTTTAGTGCCACTTTTCGCCACATATATAAACTTCCTTTTGCAAGGATAATTAATTCAACTAGAATTGAAACTTCTTGTAACCAAGCAAATAATAGGACAGCTGTTAAAGTAACCATTCCCGAATGCAATACGAGTCCATCTCTTCGCTTCAGAAATTTGTAGACCATATCTACCGAAATCAGACTAAAAATTCCAAAAGCCATGGCCACATAACCAATCATCTGATTTTCGGTGATGATTTGCAGGCCGGTTAATCCCAAAAAGGTAGAAAAAGAAAATATTTCACGGCTCAGCCACGATCCTTTTAGATTGAGAATGAACCGCCACATGCGTAATTTCTTGCCAATGTGCAGGGATGTTAATGCAATTGCCAGTACTGAGACAATCGCAAAAGGAATCAATGACATTTCAGCTTTTCCAGACAAATGAGCCGCCTGCCAACTTACCAATCCGGCAACAGCCAAAGTAAAAAGTACCAAAGTCCATTCTTTATCGAGTGAAACTTTCGATTCCTCTTTTGGCAGATAGCTTTCCAATTTTTCTGTACTAATTTCCACCGCATCTAAATTTTCGATGGCTGGTGTTGTATGCTCTTCGCGCAAGGGAACCATCTGAATGGATGGTTTGATACCGATATTGACAAAACCCGGGGTGATATGATCTTCTTCAGTTATTTCTTTTTGTCCGAATTCCAAGGCGCCCACCGGACAAGCCTCTACGCAGGCCGGACGTTTCCCCTCAGAGATTCGATCGACACAAAAATTGCATTTCTCAACAATTTTGGTGCTTTTATTAAATTTTGGTGCGTCGTACGGACAAGCCCAGGTGCAGTATTTACAGCCAATGCAAGCTTCGGCATGATGAATGATTGCTCCGGTTTTTTCATCGCGGCTGTAAGCCAGCGCCGGACAATTTTTCATGCAGGGAGCCTCTTCGCAATGATTGCAGGCCAATGAAAAATGAAAGACCGGTAAGCTGGGATGCCTCAATTTGTTATGACAGTTTACCTCGCGCCAATTCACCTGCAAGCTGGTGCCGTTTTCGATGCTGCAACCCGCAACACAAGCCATACAGCCAACACATTTATTCGTGTTAAATATGAATGCATTTTTATTCACGTTCCTTTAAAATTAGTTCTTAAAGTTAACAATTATCCTCCAGCCGGATGGGCTCTTACTTTTCTCCTTAGATGAGAAAAGTAAGCAAAAGAATCAAGCCTCCCGGATGCTGTTCGCCATTCCATTGCAACAGACTAAGCCGAATCGCGCCCGATCGGCAAATCCCGCGATAACTCCACTAGATTACTGATAATCTTCTCTTTTTAAGCTTTGATATATTATCAATATTGTCCTATTATTTTTTTGTATTGGGCTATCCGCCCAAGCCCGACTTCATTTTTGGCTTGATCCAAAAAAACGGAAGCAAAAAAAATCAAGGCTACATTTAAATAATCCCCTTTAAAGAAATCATGCACATAATACCATCTAAATGAATAAAGTAAAAGCTATTCTCTAAAACGTTTAGGGCGCAATTGATTTCAAACTTATAATTTGTTCTATTATTAATTACTAATTCTTAATTCTCTTAATATCTACCCAAGTATTGTGAAAGGCCGTTCCGTGTCCAATATCTGTTTCTTTTCCTGTGGTGAACAGGTTCGGAGCCGCACCATTTATGACCCAATGTCCGTTGGTGAGCACCACATTGCCTTGCCGCAAACCCAAATCGAATTGCACTCTTACTTCCGATTTTCCCTGGTGATTGTAAATCTCAACCTTTTCCCTGTTTGCAATTCCTTTTGCTTCGGCATCCAGCGGATGAACGTACAAATAAGCTTCCGGTTCGAATTGTTTGATGACCTCTAAATTTCCAAACTGAGAATGAATTCTGTTTTTGGAATTGGGTGAAATCAACTGCAAGGGAAATTCATTTTGAATGGGCAATGGCACATAGTCTGGCAGTGGATCGATTCCCCAAAGCTCCTTGGCTCGTTCGCTGTACAATTCTATTTTACCCGATGGAGTCGGAAACTGATGATCTGCAAAGGGAATCGCCTCGAAAGAATTGGCCAATTGCGGTCCTTTTTTCAAAGCTTCCAAGCTAAGCTCTGGAAATTCTTTTAAGAATCCATTCAAATATTCTTCAATGGCTTCATCGGTTGGTTCCGGGATGTTTTTGCTGATTGCCGCCTCATCCATGCCCAAACGTTTGGCCAGCAGATAATAGATTTCTGTTTCGGGCTTCACCTCTCCGGCTGGTTCCAGTACTTTTTGTTTCAATTGTACATACGGATTCCAATACGAACCAATGATATCCGATTGCTCGAACATGTTCTTGGCTGGCAAAATAAGATCAGCCTCGTAGGCCGTATCGGTCATGAATTGCTCTACCACCACACGAAAATCCGCTTTGCGAAAAGCCTTGCGAATGGAATTGGTATCCGGGTTTTGCGACAAAGGATTTCCTCTCTCTACCCAAATGAATTTCACTTCCGGATCTTTAATAGTTAATAAATCTTCACCCAATTTGGCTACCGATATTTTTCTGCGGAAACTTGGATGCTCACAACCTGGAAAGTATGATTCCGGTTCTTTTACATCGTCGAACACATAGCTTTGCAGATTGGCGTAATGCCAACATCCACCTTTTTGGCCAATGTTTCCTGTTATCACCGAAAGTGCCAATAAACAGCGGGTTGTCTGACCGCCGTTTTCGTATCGCTGCAAGCCATAACCCGGAATCAAAGTCATGGGTTTAATCGTTCCGATTTGTTTGGCCAAGTTGCGAATGGCATCTTCGGAAATCCGGCAAATCTGCGATACCTTTTCTATGGTGTAGGCTTCTACCCGCTCTTTGAACGGCTCGAAACCCAATACATTATTCTCTATAAATTCATGATCGATCCAATCATTTTTGATGATTTCCCGCGCCAATCCCAATGCCAATGCCGCATCTGTTCCCGATTTTACCTGAAACAAAGAGTTTGCCCGTTCGGTAGATGGTGTTCTTCTGGGATCGATGACTACAAATTTCGCCCCCTTTTCCTGAGCTTTTTCGATAGGAATCATCTCCTGAATGTTTGTCTCGGCAGGATTTTTGCCCCACAAAACAATCAGTTTGGCGTGTTCCAAATCCCAGGGTGCATTGTGTTTGTTGGCTCCCATTGTCAATCGGGCAGCTTCCAATCCGGCAGGCCAGCACAGATTGCCATAAGTGGTTGTCGCTCCTCCGAATAGTTTCCAGAAGTTGGAACTCACGCCATTCAACAATCCCGACATACCACTCGATGCAAAATACAGGACGGAATGAGGACCGAAATTCTCTTTGCAATGAGTCAGTTTTTCAGCAATGGTATCCAAAGCTTCCTCCCAGGAAATGCGTTCGTATTTTCCTTCTGCCACCCGCTTTTGCGGATATAAAATCCGGCTTTTGGAATTGGCTCGTTCCACATAAGCCAAACCTTTAATGCAAGGTCCCTCGGGGGTTGCCCGATTTTCGGTATGGGGTTCAATGCCTGTGACTGTATTGTTTTCTACCCGAACTTTTATGCTGCAGGTGCTGTAGCAATTTCGCGGACAGGCAGAGGATATTAACTTCATGAGAGTGGATCGTTAAATTTGGCGAAAAATTACTCAAAAAATTGATGACGTACAGCGATTGCACCCAATTAAATACAATCTCACAATGAAAACGGACATGCCATAACGGACACGACATGTCGTGTCCCTACGCGATGCATTCAATAAAATAATGCAACAAATTGAACCTGATACTTTTTTGTCGCGGAACATTATTCCTCCTCCTATCAACCAATCTAACGCGACGGATTTCCGTTACCGAAACCATCCCGAGGCGTTGCCCTGGGCTATTTTATATATGCCCTTCAGGCAATTCAATTATTATTTTGTCGAAAAACGTAGGGGCATGACATGTCATGACCATGTTAATTCATCATTCAAATTCAATCGTATAAACCAATCATATCGACAAACAAAACGGACACGACATGGCGATGTCCCTGCGCAATGCATTCAATAAAATAATGCAACAAATTGAACCTGATACTTTTTTGTCGCGGAACATTATTCCTCCTCCTATCAACCAATCTAACGCGACGGATTTCCGTTACCGAAACCATCCCGGGGCGTTGTCCCGGACTGAATTATTTATGCCTTTCAGGCAATTCAATTATTATTTTGTCGAAAAACGTAGGGTCATGACATGTCATGACCATGTTAATTCATCATTCAAATTCAATCGTATAAACCAATCATATCGACAAACAAAACGGACACGACATGTCGTGTCCGTACGCAATGCATTCAAATTATATTAGGCCTCAACCAACATTTCTGCTTTCACAATCCCGGCCAATCGCTCTACTCCGGCAATTGCTTTTTCGTTGTTCACATAGGAGAAATTCAAACGAATGGTATTTTTTCCACCTCCGTCGCAATAAAACACATTTCCGGTGACAAAGGCTACCTTCTTCTCAATGGCTTTGTGAAAAAGATCCAAAGCATCCATGTGCTCAGGAAGAGTAATGAACAGGAACATGCCTCCTTCCGGACGCGTCCACTTCACCCCTTCAGGCATGTGCTTTTCCAACTGCTCCAGCATTACATCTCTGCGCTGATGATACAGATCGATGGTTTTTTGCAGGTTGGTTTCGAACAAACCCGATTTCATGTAGCCAATGGCAATTTTCTGTACGAAAGTTGGTGTACACAAATCTGCCGATTGCTTGGCAATCACAATTTTCTCGTTGACATCTTTTGGTCCCAAAACCCATCCAATACGGAATCCCGGTGCAAAAATCTTCGAGAAAGTACCTAAAGTGAGTACATGATTATCATTGTCCAATTCATACATCATGCGCTGAGGTTTTCCCTCGAAACGAACTTCGCGGTACGGACAATCCTCTACTATCAGTACATCGTATTTGTGTGCCAAAGCAATGATCTCCAAACGGCGCGATTCAGGCATGGTAATTCCTGTTGGATTTTGGAAATCAGGAATTACATAAATAAACTTTGGTTTGATGCCCTGCTGCTTTAGTTCTTCCAGTTTGGCTTCCAAAAGTTCGGCACTCATGCCGTGCTCATCCATTGGCACACCTGCCATTTTTGCTCCATAAGCCTGAAAGGCACCAATCCCGCCCAAGTAAGAAGGCAAACCACAGATCACAACATCGCCCTGGTTCACAAAAACTTTCCCAACCAAATCCAGTCCTTGCTGCGATCCGGTGGTAATAATCATATTATCCAAAGAACATTTTACACCTTCATCCTGATACTTCTTTAAAAGCAATTCTCTTAGCTCAGTAACACCTTCGGTAGCATCGTACTGCAATACGGCCGCTCCTTCTTCGCGTAACATAGTCGAAACAATGCTGTCAAGCGCATCAACAGGAAAAGATTCTGCTGCCGGCAATCCGCCTGCAAAAGAGATAATTTCCGGATTTTGTGTCAATTTCAAAATCTCACGAATGGCTGATCGCTTGTTGTTATTGCTGATTTGAGAAAATGTTCCTTTTAAATCGCTGATCATTTCTTTTAATTATTAATTACTAATTGATAATTATTAATTGTAAATCTATTACTGAGAGTCTCACTTTAAGTGAAGCTCTCAGGTTTTCCTTATTTACCCCTAAATCCCCTAAAGGGGACTTTTCGCTTCGATTAAAGTTCTCAGCAACATTGAGGTAAGCCCCTTTAGGGGTTTGGGGTATTATAAAAACACCCCTCTCCCTGTCGGGATCTCCCCTCAAGAAGGGAGAATTTCAAATTTTTAAACCTTATTCCAGTTCTGGAATCTTTTTACTGAGAGTCTCACTTTAAGTGAAGCTCTCAGGTTTTCCTTATTTACCTCTAAATCCCCTAAAGGGGACTTTTCGCTTCGATTAAAGTTCTCTGCAACATTGAGGTAAGCCCCTTTAGGGGTTTGGGGTATTATAAAAACACCCCTCTGTCCTTCGTCCCAAATTTCGGGATCCCTGAAAGGAAAAAAAATCACCTCATCTTGAATTGTAATCTGAACTTGCAACAAAAAAGTGGACAAAGAGTTAAGTCATGCCGCCATTTTATGTTTGTTTAATAGTTTTCCATATTCTATTGGTGAATGAACTTGCAACAAAAAAGTGGACAAAGAGTTAAGTCATGCAGCCATTTTATGTTTGTTTAATAGTTTTCCATATTCTATTGGTGAAAGATAATTTAAAGAAGAATGCCTTCTTTAAGAGGGTATCCGAAAATTTCAATTCCAGTGTCATTCTGATCCCGATGAATCGGGACGAAACATGACCATTTAAAGCTTCGTTAACTTTTTTGTTTGTTGTTGTGTGTTGTGATTTTTTGTGAAAATCCGTATTCGTTTCCTGTTAAAATACTTTGTAAATGTATGGTTTGCAGGAAATATTTACCAGCACAGAGAATAAATACAGTAAACTGATCTACGCAAACAGAATATGGAAGAATTTATATCTTTGCATCAGGCATTATAATGATATTAGTAGATAAATTTTCTTCTCATGGATAAACTGGACAAAACCGATCGTAAAATTTTACAGCTGCTGCAGCAGGATTGCCGCATCACCACCAAAGAACTTTCGGAGAAATTGCACCTAAGCAACACGCCTGTGTACGAAAGGGTTAAAAAGCTGGAACGAAGCGGCATTATTAAAGGGTATGTGGCTCGGCTCGACCCCGATAAAATAGACCGGAGCATGATGGTTTTCATCTCTATTCTGCTAACCAAGCACACCAGTGATGTGGTGGATAAATTTGAGGCGGAAGTTTTGGCACTGCCCGAGGTGATGGAGTTTTATTACACCTCGGGAAATTACGATGCCTTGCTTAAACTGATGGTGAAAGACATGAAGGCTTTCCAGTTTTTTATTCAGGAGAAACTATCGAAATTTGAACACATCAGCCGTTTCAACAGCACTTTCGTGATTTCATCGGCCGATAAACTGGGCTACGATTTGTAGGGTTTGTTCCCTCTTTCTCTAAAATCCTTTGGTTGAAACCAAAGGCAAAGAATGAATAATCATTGCATAGGATGGGAATCGATTGTCCCCTGCTTTAGCTGAAGCAATTAAAAAAGCATTTCAAAATAATTGAGTTAAGACACCACATAAAAACAAAGACAATGAAAAAAACCACATCATCATGTGGTTTTTCATCGCATCTTCCTTTTTAAACGGTTTGCCATTCAATTGCTCCCTGCAGTATTAATAAAAGCAAATAACAACAAAATTTAATGGTGAAAGGAATTGGGAGCTTATTAATCACCTTTGTTCTTAACAGGCACAACAATTCAGGAGCTACTTCCTTTATAGCTTCTTTGCTTGGTTTGTCACAAAAGGCTTCAATTTTTGGGTGATCCTTAAAATGGGGTTTCAGCTCTTTGAGTAACCAAAAAGAAATGTTTCTGATTTTATCACGTACATTTTCAAATTTAACAGGCAGAACGATGTGAGGAATCTTCATGAGCTGCTGATATTCCTGCTCTCTGCTCATTCGTCCCAAATCAAAACTATCCATATTATCCGGCATTACCCCCAAAGTAAAAGCAGATGATCCAAGCTTTGGCTGTAATAAGTTTTCAGGAAAAATAGCATTAAAAGATGGGGTAATAAGAGATTCTTCTTCCACCGGAAACAAACTGTCTTCGGAAGAGATTTGTGCGAATTCATTGACCAATTCGGTCTCCAGTTCGTCCAATGACAAATTCTGATAATCAATGTCTTTTTCTTTCATTGTTTGTATGTTTTTTTGATAAACAAGAAGTTACAACAAATCTGCCAACAACGCAATAATCAAATTTAAAACCTCCTGCAAATGGAATTGCCATTGCCTGCAACAATCCCCGGATTAAAACCCGGGGCAATGAATGGGTTATTTCAACCAACATTTGTTCACGAAAACCGTAGGTGCACGACATGTCGCGACCTTTTATTTTCAGGTGTCCCTGATTTTCAAATTCAATAAAATAATTGTTTGATGATGACAACAATTTGCGGACTATTTGGAAATTATTGATTGGGATTCGGTGAATGTCATTAAAACGAACACGCCATGACGATGTCCCTGCCATGCACAATACAACATAAATCCAAACAAATAATTGGTTCACGGAAACCGCAGGGGCACGACATGGCGCGGCCTTTTATTTTCAGGTGTCCCTGATTTTCAAATTCAATAAAATAATTGTTTGATGACGGCAACAATTTGTGGATTGTTTGGAAATTATTGATTGGGATTCGGTGAATGGTCATTTAAACGGATACGCCATGGTGATGTCCCTGCCATGCACAATACAACAAATCCACACAAATAATTGGTTCACGGAAACCGTAGGGGCACGACATGTCGCGGCCTTTTATTTTCAGGTGTTCCTGATTTTCAAATTCAATAAAATAATTGTTTGATGATGACAACAATTTGCGGAATGGTTGGGAATAATTGATGGTGTAAATAACGGCTGCAAACAACAAATGCACACACATACAAAAAACGGACACGCCATGGCGATGTCCCTGCCATGCACAATAAAACGTAAACCCACACAATTAATTTGTTCACGGAAACCGTAGGGGCACGACATGTCGCGGCCTTTTGTTTTCAGGTGTTACTGATTTTCAAATTCAATAAACAATTGTTTGATGATGACAACAATTTGCAGATTGTTTGGAAATAATTGATTGGGATTCGGTGAATGGTCATTAAAACGGACACGCCATGGCGATGTCCCTGCCATGCACAATACAACAAATCCACACAAATAATTGGTTCACGGAAACCGTAGGGGCACGACATGTCGTCGCCGTTTGTTTTCAGGTGTCCCTGATTTTCAAATTCAATAAAATAATTGTTTGATGATGACAACAATTTGCGGACTATTTGGAAATTATTGATTGGGATTCGGTGAATGGTCATTAAAACGGACACGCCATGGCGATGTCCCTGCCATGCACAATAAAACGTAAACCCACACAATTAATTGGTTCACGGAAACCGTAGGGGCACGACATGTCGTGGCCGTTTGTTTTCAGGCGCCCGTATTTTCAAAATTCTAAAATAATTGTTTGATGATGACAACAATTTGCGGACTATTTGGAAATTATTGATTGGAATTCGGTGAATGTCATTTAAACGGCCACGCCATGGCGATGTCCCTGCCATGCACAATACAACAAATCCACACAAATAATTGGTTCACGAAAACCGTAGGGGCACGACACGTGGTGGCCGTTTGTTTTCAGGTGTCCCTGATTTTCAAATTCAATAAAATAGTTGGTTGATGATGACAATAATTTGCGGATTGTTTGGAAATAATTGATGGTGTAAATAACGGTTGCAAACAACAAATGCACACACACATACAAAAAACGGACACGCCATGGCAATGTCCCTGCCATGCACAATACAACATAAATCCTCACAAATAATTGGTTCACGAAAACCGTAGGGGCACGACATGTCGCGGCCTTTTATTTTCAGATGTTCCTGATTTTCAAATTCAATAAAATAATTGTTTGATGATGACAATAATTTGCGGATTGTTTGGAAATAGTTGATGGTATAAATAACGGCTGCAAACAACAAATGCACACACATAAAAAAAACGGACACGCCATGGCGATGTCCCTACCGCGCAATACAACATAAATCCACACAAATAATTGGTCACGAAAACCGTAGGGGCACGACATGTTGTGGCCTTTTATTTTCAGTTGTTCCTGATTCTCAAATTCAATAAAATAATTGTTTGATGATGACAATAATTTGCGGATTGTTTGGAAATAATTGATGGTATAAATAACGGCTGCAAACAACAAATGCACACACATAAAAAAAACGGACACGCCATGGCAATGTCCCTGCCATGCACAATACAGCATAAATCCACACAAATAATTGGCTCACGAAAACCGCAGGGGCACGACATGTCGCGGCCTTTTATTTTCAGGTGTTCCTGATTTTCAAATTCAATAAAATAGTTGGTTGATGATGACAATAATTTGCGGATTGTTTGGAAATTATTGATTGGGATTCGGTGCGATGTCCCTACGATGCACAATAAAACGTAACCCCACACAAATAATTGGTTCACGAAAACCGTAGGGGCACGACATGTCGTGGCCGTTTGTTTTCAGGCGCCCGTATTTTCAAAATTCAATAAAATTGTTGTTTGATGATGGCAACAATTTGCGGACTATTTGGAAATTATTGATTGGGATTCGGTGAATGGTCATTTAAACGGACACGCCATGGCGATGTCCCTGCCATGCACAATACAGCATAAATCCACACAAATAATTGGTTCACGAAAACCGCAGGGGCACAACATGTCACGGCCTTTTATTTTCGGGTGTCCCTGATTTTCAAATTCAATAAAATAATTGTTTGATGATGACAACAAATTGTTTGATGATGACAACAATTTGCGGACTATTTGGAAATTATTGATTGGGATTCGGTGAATGGTCATTTAAACGGACACGCCATGGCGATGTTCCTGCCATGCACAATACAACAAATCCACACAAATAATTGGTTCACGGAAACCGTAGGGGCACGACATGTCGCGGCCTTTTATTTTCAGGTGTTCCTGATTTTCAAATTCAATAAAATAATTGTTTGATGATGACAACAATTTGCGGAATGGTTGGGAATAATTGATGGTGTAAATAACGGCTGCAAACAACAAATGCACACACATACAAAAAACGGACACGCCATGGCGATGTCCCTGCCTCGCAATACATACAATATTCATTTTAGAAAACTTTGGGCTAAACACAACACAAACGGAATGCGCCAACAAATAAAATTGCATTGTTTACAAAAACCCCGGGTTGAAACCCGGGGCAATGGATGGAAAAGGAAAACCCCGCTTGGGGCGGGGCTTATGTACAAAATTTTAAATTATTCTATTTCTTTTTCAAATACAAGCATTTTAATATTTACAACTTGATCTCTCGCACCAAATAAACCTTCAAGACACCCAGGTTTTTGCGATGATGATATTGTATCAATGCTTGATAATCTCCAACCTCCCTCTGCTGCTTTATTAATTAAAGATTGATAGGTATCAACAGCCAAACCATGTTCTCCATTCCCTTGTTTTCCTGTCGCAATTATAGTAGGAACTGGAATACATTTGTAAGTGTAATTTTTCATTTTATTTAATTTAGATTTATGGATAATCAATTCCTCCATATGGAGGCTTACATTTTCTGAGCCTTTTAATCCCCTTCTTTAATCCATCCTTCACACCAAATTTGTTTAAACTAATAATCATATATTCCGAACAAGAAGGTTCGAAACGACATGATTCCCTGATCCTTTTTGGAGCGGTATTTTGATAAAGTCGGATAAATGCAATAAATATTGATTTCATCTAATTTAAAAATGGAGTAATATTTGAACTTATCTTTTTAGATGTTCCAAAAACACCACAACAATCCTCAGCCAATCTGCAATCATTACAACAATCTAAATATTTCGTCTTCCAATCAGATATTGACTTTGCAGAATGCTTCCATAAGTTAGGAGGTAAGAGACAAAGAGGGATATTGTATATGGATGTATTTATTCCAAAATTGAATAAATATTCAAGTGCTGAGTTTAAGTCTTCGATATATTCTTTAGGATCTATCCATACTAGTTCTGAATTAATCGTGGCATTACCAATATCTTCTAAGCCCATAAAAGCAACATGGTCTACAAACGGTAGATTTTTATAAATAAAATGCGCTAATTCAATCAGTCGAGAATGATTCAATTTTGAGACTACAATTCGAATTTCAATCTTCTGATGCAATGCTGCAAGGTTGTATATTCCCTTTATTGTTTGGTTGAAAGCATTTTTTGATTGAACAATGTAATCATGTTGAGCTGAATAATCAGAATACAAAGGAATTCCAAATATTAAATTCCCATTCATACATTTTATGAATTTATCACAGAATTTAGTAGAATTAAATGCCCTGCCATTGGTTAATGTATGTATGATTGTATTGGGAAGTTTCGTAGAAATTTGTTCATAAAGTTGAAAAAGTCTATCACCTAATAGAGTAGGTTCTCCTCCTGTAACACCAAGTATTTCACAATCATCGGGGATAAGATCAACCAATTGGCTGTTGATTTTAAATTGAGCATCTAAATCATTAACCTTTTTTGGTGGTTGAGAACACATTATACATTTATGATTGCAAGTCTCAGTAATGAATAAAACATTATCTGATGAATTAGGAGAGTATAATATCCGAAGATGACCATTTCTAGAAATACTTACAATATCTCCATCTTGAAGATCAATATTATCATCTTCTGAGATGAATATTGCCATTTCAGTTACTTGTTCTCTTAGTGCTTCAAAGTTATCTCTTCGACAAATAACACATGTGTAATTTTCTAAATCTATTAATTGTTGTCCTTCATAAACAAGAAATCCTTCGGAACTTAAGTTTGTTATGCACCTGCCAATTTTATCATCACTAATATTTAGTGATTCTCCTTTGTACTGTAGCTTTTTCATTAATTATCCTTTTTAGAAATCCAACTCTGAAATATTTGAAAGACCTCTTCATCCTGATACATAAGTTCAAAGAGATAATCAATGATGCTCATATTCTTATTGCAAAAATCTGAAGTTGGTCTAAACCCTTCTAAATCCCCCTGAGTAGAGTAATTTCGTACTGAATCTGTACCACAGTAAATTTGATAGCAACAATCCGAACAGCCTGCTAGAGCTTCATTCGCCCAATGTTTAGCAATATCCACAACCTTTTCGCTATAGAATATTGATGAGTAATCATCCTTCACATGTCCAAGGCGAAAATAATAATCACCTTTTTCAGCTAGCATTCTTGATTCATCAGATGCATAGACATGCCCGTCGTAATTATAAACAATAACTCCATTAATAATACCTGCTGGAGATTGTAGGTCTACAAATCCAGTTGTAAATGGAGTAAGTATTTTTTTGAGAATTATGCCAGCATATTCCTCCACAAAAAATATTCCTCGTTTATTTAATTCAATAATATAATCCAGCCCTCTTTTATAGAACTGAATAAATTCGTCCATACTGTAATTTGCTATAGAATCTGTTAAAGCCTCACCGTATGGATTTATTGATCGAAAGAATATGCTGGAAAAACCATTTTCGATGTATGTATCAATTATCTCTTCTGGATTATTTAGGGATAGTTTAGTTGTTGTCATTAGTGCTGAAACTCTATCTTCACCTAGTATTTCTTTAGCCCTTTTCATATGATTGATAGTTGTTTGATAACTATCATTTTTCTGAAATATCCTATTCCCATTGTGTATTAATTCCGGGCCATCTAAAGAAGTTGATAGAAGAATACTATTAGCTAACATATACTCTAGAATTTCATCTGTCAACAAAGTACTGTTGGAGCAAAGCACATATGATATATTCTTAGTATGAGTTTCATTTAATGTTTTTGCTTGTTCTACTGCATACTTCAATTTTTCAAATATTAGTAAGGGTTCGCCACCTTGGAATTCCATTGTAATATTCCTCGCTGGTGTTTGAAACATCTTTCCAATACTATAATCTAAATTTTCATAACTAATGTCATGACTGTCCGGTGTTCTCGATTCAACACTTGAAACCTGACAATATTTGCAAGCATGATTGCATCTTAAGGTGAGTACAAAAATGTGTAAGGCAGTGAATTCGTCTAAGAAGGATTTTTTTGTTCGATATTTAGTAGCCAAAATATCTAATAAAGGAGGGTACTGTTTTTCAGAGATAAAATAATTTGATACTAGATCAGGATATATATCATCATCAACTGTAATTTCTCGTTTAACAACCCGCTCTGCAGTTCCTCTTTCAACGATTAAAAAATCACCTGCGAAATTTACCAGTAACTCCTGATCCGACAAAAATGATTTAAAATTAAAAGGCAATAAGTAATACTTACTCTCCTTATTTCTAAATTCTGAAAATGGCTGTAAGGTGTTAATCATTTGCATTATCTAGAATTTGAGTAATTAATTTATCATTAATATCTATACCATGAGAAAATGCTTTGACTAATAAAATATCTTTAATAGATCTGGTTTCTTCTTGAATCATTTCCCGTGTCTTATAATCATTAAGATCTTGATAGAACTTTGATTCAATTTGATCAATTTCGCCGTCAATAAAATGATCTTCCTTTTTCTGGATATCTACTATAAAATCATCATTGCTTTTTGAAACAGAGACTAAATACTTATTGCACAACCAATAAATACATTTAGAAATAATACTCTCAGTGTAATAATCCCCACTAGCTTTAATTTGAAAACTAGTTTGCGAAATTTCGTTACTCATCATTTTATTCTTTTAAAAGTTTAAGAACAGTTTGTGAACCTACAATCCCATCAACGGGTAAATTGTTAAGTCTTTGGAATTCTTTAACGGCCGTAATTGCATCTTCATCATAAATTTGTGAACCTTCAACAACTGTTAGATTATCTTCTCTTATTAGATACTTCTTCTTTAAAAGAATATTTATCAATTGGGTAACATCAGAGCCATACATTTGGGGCTTAATTACTCTATCTCCAAGTTGAAGGTTTGTAACTATTGGAGTTTTGTAAATTGAACTAGATTTTTTAGTTGTTGTTGAAGTATTATTATTCGTAGTAGAAGTGCTGGTAGTTCTCGGTGTATATGTACCTGATGAACTAGAACCTGATCCACTAGAACTTGAATAATGTGAACTATGGGATCTATGAGAACTATGGGATCTATGCGAGCTATGTGATCTGTGCGAAAATGATTCCCAACCATCCTCTGTAGGTGTTAATATTAATTTTTTTGACAACTCCTTAATATTATAATCGTCGGAAGAGATATTATCATCCGATCCCTCTAGAATTAAGTTTTCAGGTTCAATTCCTTTGGCTGAAAATGAAGTAATTGTTAGTAAGGAACCTAAAGATCCTAGTAGTAACTTTTTAAGATACTTTGAATATTCTTGTTTCATATTAGTAGTTATTTTTAGTAGTTAATTTTTCAAAATTCATTTCTATGCCATCCCAAAAACTCCTGCCCCGGCAATCCCCTGCCAGGCAAAATCATCTCATGCCCTTCGAGTTTACCGAAGTGGGTTTGGTAGTATGTTTTGGTGCAGTGTTCTTTTAGGTTTTTGGAGAGGATCATTCGGTAATCCTCATCGAAACTAATCAGGTGTTGGTCGAAAGCCTTGTCGTATAGGGCAGAAAGGCAAATGCCATTTTCGGGGTTTAATCTTTCCTTTTCGTTTTCGGCCCAAGGTAAAATGTGGCTGGCTATAAGCAGTTGTGGCAAGTCGATACCCGTAACTGCACATTTGCTGTGGTAATTGGTGAGTATCATCTTACGGAAAAAGTTTTGGTTCACCCTTGTTTTCACGTATCGTTCGCGGGTTTCGCCAAGCAAATTGCCTAGTTCGGGAAGTTGTTCCTGATATTTATTTTCGATGCTGCGGCCTTCGAATTGTGCAAGAATTCGTTCGCTTTCAAATATCAGTGCTTCCCTGTCATTCTGGAACTCTACAAAAATATCTTCTGTTGCTTTCCCTGCATTTGCATGTCCCTTTTTTCCGTTGCTTTTTACAACAGGATCGAGGCTGGCTAAATTCGAAAGTTTAAAACTAACTGCGCCGGGAGTCCTGCCAATGCGTTCGGCCAGTTGAATAATCTCAGGATTTGTTTGGGTAATCTTTCGATATTCGGTTTGCAGGTAAAGGTTAAAGGCAAGAACCAATTCTTCTCTTGTCCAGTTCGGGTTTCGCATTTAAATTGAGTTAGGTTGTTAGGTTATGTAAAAATAGAAAAATTATTATAAGAAGAACTAAACAATCACTATCAATTCGTTTTCAAGCGCTACCGAATATTCTAATAAACTTAAAGCACACACTATGCCTAACTATTTCATGGCGAGTAAGTACGACAAAAGGGCATTAAGCCTCTCCTCCACCCTTTTCGGTTTTAGTTCGCACTCCCAAATGGTAATTGTGCGCCAGCCCAAAGTGTGGAGTTCTGTTTTGGCTTTCTGGTCGCGGTTTTGGGTGTTGGTGATTTTTTGCAGCCACCACTCGGTTCGTGTTTTGGGCAAAACGAAGTAGCTGCAGTTTTGGTGGCCGTGCCAAAAGCATCCGTTTACAAAAATTGCAGTTTTGTATTTGGGCAGCACAATATCCGGCTTGCCCGGCAGATTTTTTGCATGCAGGCGGTAGCGAAATCCGTTGGCAAACAAAAACTTTCGTACCACCAACTCGGGTTTGGTATCCTTCCCTTTTATTCGGGACATGTTGTAAGATCGTGTTTCTTTGGAATGCGTGTCGGTCATAAAATTCTTATTGGCCCCATCGCAATTTACAAAAATCCTGTCATCTGGTGGTAAATGTGTGTTGCTTGTGAGCACAGCTTTTTATTTCCTCCTCCGCACTTTCTTACTTGCCGTTTTCGGTTTATCTGTTTAAGGAATCAGTTTCGGATTGTCGGGTACCGCACAAGTATAAACTTAGGGCGGAACACTTTAGACTTTCTTGATAACAATTCAAACTTAAAAACAATGAAACATAAATGGATTATCACAATAAAAACGACCATATGAAACAACATAATTTATTGAACCTGAAGTAAAAACAGCTTTTAATAGAAAACTACCGCATTACCAAACCTGCTTTTGAATTCTTCAGGATTAATTTTGAGAAACATTTAAACATCCTTGCAAAATATCCTTTAAAAATGTGAACAAAGAAACTTTTCATTCTTAAATCGATGATTATTTATGAAAATAAATTATTTATAAATAAAAACAATATGATTACTTTCTTTTTATTTTAGGGCGTTTCACCTGCCACTGCACTTATAAACTTAATTATTTAATTCCTATCTCTTGCTTTTCATGTCAAGATAGAGTAATTTTCATACTGTTTATTTTAAAATTTAAAAAATAATTGATATGACGCAATCAAGATCGTATTATGGCACAGATGCCAATTTTATCAGTTTCTCGGGTCCGAGAATTAAACTAATCGAAGAAAAACACAATGATTTTATCAGTTTTTCGCCCATTTTTACTCCTGAGGGGCTGGCCGACCTGAAGGCTGTTTACGATGAAGCCTGCAACATCACTTCCGATAATGCTTATGTAGACATACAGGCAAAGGCAACCGAAAATGTAAAGCTCGATCTGGATGCTTGCTGTAAATTTTTTCAGCGATGCAAATTCGATATCCAAATGGCATTTCCCAACGATAAAAAAATGTGGGATCAGTTTGGCTTTAACGACTACGAAGAGGCTCGAAAAAGCGGAAAGAACATGTATATGTTTTTAACCGATCTTCATATGGTTTCGGTCCGTAATGCGGAACCCTTACTAAAATTAGGATGGACAGATGAAAGCTTTAGTAAGATATTGGCTCACCGCGACAGCCTTAAGGCGAATATGATTTTGCAATCGGACTGTATTATGGATCGTAGCCGTGCAACTGAAAACCGCATGTTGAAATTGAACAATTTGCACGAAAAAATGGCTGTTTACTTTAAAGCGGCGCGCATTTTATACGAAGACAACGAGGAAACTTTAAAATGGTTCAAGTTTCCTGCTGCCAGCAACAGCAAACCAAACGAAGGAACTAAAGATGAACAGGAAATAATAGTGGCAGAAAACTAAAAATCATTTTTTCCAATCAATAAACATCTCATCTCTCATCCTCCAGACCTTTGTGTTTGGGGGATTTTTTTTGTAGGGGCACGACATGTTGTGTCCGTCTGTTTTCAGGTGTTCCTATTTTCAAATTCAATAAAATATTGCGTAGATGATTATAACAATTTGTGGAATGGCAGGGAATAATTGATGGTGTAAATAACGGCTGCAAACAACAAATGAACACACATACAAAAAACGGACACGCCATGGCGATGTCCCTACCATGCACAATAATTTCAAATTCAATAAAATATTTGGTTGATGATTACAACAATTTGTGGGAATGGTTGGGAATAATTGATGGTGTAAATAACGGCTGCAAACAACAAATGAACACACATACAAAAAACGGACACGCCATGGCGATGTCCCTACGATGTACAATAATTTCAAATTCAATAAAATATTTGGTTGATGATTACAACAATTTGTGGGAATGGTTGGGAATAATTGATGGTGTAAATAACGGCTGCAAACAACAAACGCACACACATACAAAAAACGGACACGCCATGGCAATGTCCCTACGATGTACAATAATTTCAAATTCAATAAAATATTTGGTTGTTGATTACAACAATTTGTGGGAATGGCAGGGAATAATTGATGGTGTAAATAACGGCTGCAAACAACAAACGCACACACATACAAAAAACGGACACGCCATGGCAATGTCCCTACGATGTACAATAATTTCAAATTCAATAAAATATTTGGTTGTTGATTATAACAATTTGTGGGAATGGTTGGGAATAATTGATGGTGTAAATAACGGCTGCAAACAACAAATGAACACACATACAAAAAACGGACACGCCATGGCGATGTCCCTACGATGCACAATAATTTCAAATTCAATAAAATAATTGTTTGATGATGACAACAATTTGCGGAATGGTTGGGAATAATTGATGGTGTAAATAACGGCTGCAAACAACAAATGAACACACATACAAAAAACGGACACGCCATGGCGATGTCCCTACGATGTACAATAATTTCAAATTCAATAAAATATTTGGTTGATGATTACAACAATTTGTGGGAATGGTTGGGAATAATTGATGGTATAAATAACGGCTGCAAACAACAAATGAACACACATACAAAAAACGGACACGCCATGGCGATGTCCCTACGATGCACAATAATTTCAAATTCAATAAAATGTTTGATTGTTGATTACAACAATTTGTGGGAATGGTTGGGAATAATTGATGGTATAAATAACGGCTGCAAACAACAAATGAACACACATACAAAAAACGGACACGCCATGGCGATGTCCCTACCATGCACAATAATTTCAAATTCAATAAAATATTTGGTTGATGATTACAACAATTTGTGGGAATGGTTGGGAATAATTGATGGTGTAAATAACGGCTGCAAACAACAAATACACACACATACAAAAAACGGACACGCCATGGCGATGTCCCTACGATGCACAATAATTTCAAATTCAATAAAATAATTGTTTGATGATGACAACAATTTGCGGAATGGTTGGGAATAATTGATGGTGTAAATAACGGCTGCAAACAACAAATGCACACACATAAAAAAAACGGACACGCCATGGCGATGTCCCTACGATGTACAATAATTTCAAATTCAATAAAATGTTTGATTGTTGATTACAACAATTTGCGGAATGGTTGGGAATAATTGATGGTGTAAATAACGGCTGCAAACAACAAATGAACACACATACAAAAAACGGACACGCCATGGCGATGTCCCTACGATGTACAATAATTTCAAATTCAATAAAATGTTTGATTGTTGATTACAACAATTTGCGGAATGGTTGGGAATAATTGATGGTGTAAATAACGGCTGCAAACAACAAATGAACACACATACAAAAAACGGACACGCCATGGCGATGTCCCTACGGATGAAATTTGTCATCATTCCAATTGGCAGGGTTATTTTCAATGTATGCTGAAATTCGTTCAAAGGATTCGTCGGTGCGGATAATGTGATCGTGAAAACGGACTTGCCATCCAAAATGATCATGATAATTGGCCCTGCACCATCGGGTTAATGTGGATTTTAATTGGCCCAAAATTGCAGATAAAGAACCGGGAATTGTTTTGCCGAATTGATTCAATTGCACAACATGATCCAGTTCGGGCACGCCATTTTTAAATTCATTGGTGACATCGGTATCCATTGCCTGAACGGACACGACATGTCGTGTCCCTACGATTCCCACTATGATGTGGATATGGTTGGGCATAACGATGAATTTACCCAATTCAACAAATGGAAAATGATTGCTAATTTCTTGTATAAATGCATTTGCCTGTTTTCCAATATCATTCGGGCGCATAACATCGTTAACTATTTCGCCAAAATAGCATTCGTGGTTTTTTGTACAAATAGTTACAAAATACCATCCATCACTGCTGTAATCATGATTTTGTTTTCTGATTATTTTCCTGTTTCGCATACACGTCGTTCATAAAAAACAGGAAATTACAATATTATATTAAACAATACAATTTAATTGATTGTAAAACGGTAGGGTCACGACATGTCGTGACTTCTGTATTGAATACAATAAACGGACACGACATGTCGTGTCCCTACGGGTTTATAATGGGCTGGCGAATGATTGTTTTTAGGTTTTCGGGGGAGGTTCTTCGGGGATCATTCAGGTAAATTTCGCGGTGTTTTCCGTGTCGTTCAAAGCCATTACCGGCAATGTATTGGTGCAGTTCCTCTATGCTTGGAGCCTCATCGGCATAAGAACCTATGTGCATGATCTGCGCAGACAGGCCGTCGCAGAAATCGACCAATTCGATGTTGTCCAAATTGGGCAGTTCCTTCTTTTTGCTGACCTCATGGCGGGCAGCCTCCACAATTTCTTTGGTGATGAAATTGGGCTGCATAATCATGGCCGACCATTTCCATTCGTCAATCCTGTCTCTCGAAAATTCGTTCATATCATCCATCCACCACAAACATTCCAGAGGCATTACTCCATAATCCACATCTTTGCTTTCCCGTATTGCGAATTTAATTTTGTACGACAAAGCATACAAAGCCTCAATTGCGTTCTGATAATCTTTAGATGTATTTGGATTTCCTTGTCCGATGCATTGCAGGTACTTAAATTCCGGAACTTCAACTATCGAAATACTGCCTTTCCTCTCGGAATAAAATGGCTTGTATTTTTTCTTAAGATCGATTTTCTTCATATGAATTATTTTAGCTAAAGAGTGCTTTCCCTTTTCGAAATGCTCTTGATTTACCAAGTTAGAAAATGTGAGGGAATGTGTTGATATGTTTTTCTGAAAAATAAAGATCACCATTCTATTTTGTCGAATTTTCACTGAATTAAACTGATGAGCGGACACGACATGTCGTGCCCCTACGGTCTCCATTCCGATTTCAGTACCGACATAACCAACTTGTCGTGATATCCCCCATTTCGAAAGGCCGCTTCCCTGTATCGCCCCTCCAAAATAAAACCGACCCGTTCGTATGCTTTTACTCCGGCAATATTGGGTACTGAAACGGTCAGCATAATGCGGTTCAAACCCAGTTCTTCAAAACCCATTTTCACAATCTTTTGGGTGACTTGCGTACCAATTCCTTTTCCCCAATAGCTTTTATCGCCTATAAAAATGAAATATTCTCCTGACTTGTTGATATTTGAAATGCCGCTGATGCCTGCATAACCAACAAAAACACCATCTACAAAAATACCGTGATTGCTGTTCCTGCTATCGTTTATTGCTTGTGCATACCAATCTTCAATCTGTTGGTCGGTTTTTATCGCCTGAAATACCGATAAGGAATAAATGATGGCTTCCTCATCTCGGATCCATTTGTAGAATGAAAGGAGGTTTTCGGGGGTGAGTGGTTTTAGTGTGATCATCTTGCAGATTTAAATGTATTGTAAAAGGTAGAGTCAAGATATAAAAAAAACTCCCTTTCGGTTGAAACAAAAAGGGAGCTTTCAGGTATTGATATCTTTTTTAGAATCCCTGGCTTGCAGCAACAATAACTGCAACAATCATTCCGATTGGGTATAAGGCAAGCATCACAATTGTGAAAATTCCCATAAACTTGTAGTGCGATTTCATGTATTTCATCGACTCGGTAAGGCTTTGCTTGCTCTTACCTGCAAGTGCAAGCTTTGCATTATTTGCAAATTGCAGCAAATAATAGATTGGAAAGAAGTATACTCCCGCCAGTACCAAATATAACAATCCGATTCCTCCGATAGGAAATGGCAGTATACTTGCCATTGATCCGGCCATGGCAAACACTGCAAATGATCCCAACACCATAAATCCCATAAAAATAAAACCAACAATGGCTAAAAACTTCGCCCACTTAGCGGTTTCGCGTAAATATACTTCTGCCTGAGTTTCCAACAACAACTCATTTTTAATTTCTGTTCCTTGTGTTTCTAAATTCTCCATGAATCAATAATTAGTTTTATGATTTTTGTAATGAGCGCTAAGTTATTATTTATTTAAAAATCTAAAAATTAAAATTCAAACTTTACTTGTTCCTACTGTTTATTTTAAGAATCCGTTAGATTTTAGTAATCAGCAACTAGTTTGATTTACATCTTGCTTATTTTCAATATTTTTACCAACATTACTTTGTTCGTAAAACACACTAAAAATCAAACACTTACAAAAACCTAACAAAGCATTGCATGTAAGAGTCTTCGAAAAATGCATGCTATTAATTAATCAGTAAAGCACTACCACCTCACGGTAAACACGGTCTCTCCTACTTTCGAACGGCAAAGCAGACTGCCGCCATGGGCACGCATAATTTGGCGGGAATAACTCAAGCCAATGCCCGATCCGTTCTCTTTTGTGGTGAAAAAAGGAATGAAAATTTCATCTGCAATTTCTTCCGAAATACCATGACCATTGTCTGATACTCTGATCTCTGTGATTTCGCCCTTTTGAATGGAAGTTACAGCAATAGCTGCAGTAGAATCGGTTCCGGCAGGCTGTCCGTTGAAAGCTTCTGCCGCATTTTTCACCAGATTAATAATTACCTGAACCATCATCTGTTCATCAGCCGTAAACCGAAAACTTTTAACGGGTGGTGTCAATTTTAAATTTCCCGAAAAACTCTCTTTTATGGGCGACAACAGAATATTTAAACGATCGAAAAAAGAGTGCGCATCGATGATGGCTAATTTAGGTTCCGGTGCCTTTGACAACACCCGATACGATTGTACAAACCGAATCAATGCTTCGCTCATCTCGGTAATCACGCCCAAACCGTTAATGGTTTTTTCTACATGAATATCTTCAGATACATCCGTTATGGCGCCCAATTTCTGTTCCCATATTCTTTTCAGGGATTGAGAAATGGAAGTAACCGGAGCCAATGAATTCATTATTTCGTGACTCAGCACTCTAATCAGTTTTACCCAGGCATCAATTTCCTTTCGTTCCAGCTCTCCCCGGATATCCTGTAAAGTTATTAGCTTCACTTCTTCATTCTCCAGACGAATTACCGAACATCTCGAAATCACCTGTATCCGTTCTTTTTTTAAGATGAGATCCAATACTTTTTTCTGGCGGTTTTTTAGTTCTGTAAGACCTGATGTAAATTTTGAATCGACCTGATCGAGTTGCTTAATGTGTGTGAAAGTCTTTAAACTGAGTAATTCCAAGGCCGCCGAATTCACATCAGTAACGTAACCATCTTCGGCAAGTACCACAACTCCGGTTGCAATATTCTGAAGAATTTCTCCAAAATATTTCTCCTTAATTTTGCTTTTCACCTGCACTTGCTGCAAAATGCCGTTCAGCTCGTTCAAACTTTGATGCAGTTCGTTAATAATGGCATTGCCTGTTTTAATGGGGAAACGCAAAGTGGTATCTTCATTTTTAATGGACTGAACAAAGTAGTTCATCTCCTTGTGCGTTTTGTTCAAAAAACGCACAAATTGAAATACCAAAACAATTTCGGCGCAGAGAATTGGCAACGCGAAATAATAGGATGCCTGCGAAAGAAAACAACCAATCAGCACTGCGAAAAAAATCACAAAACCAAGCCGTACGAATAAAGCTGAATTGTAGTGTCTATAAGCCATACTTCTTAATTTTATTGTAAAGGGTTTGTCGTGTTACTCCTAATTGTGCCGATACAGCAGAAAGATTCCCCATTTGCTTTTCGATTGCGCCCAAAATCAACTGTTTCTCCATATCTTCCAATGTGCCGCCAAAGGCTTCAGCAGCCGAGAATTCATCCATTTTAAAAACAAAATCTTTTGCACTAATTAAATGTGTATCGCTAAGAATTACAGCTTTTTCGATGGCATGCTGCAATTCACGAACATTACCGGGCCAACGGTAAGTTTGTAATTTCGCGATGGCTTCCGGTGCAATAACAAGTCCGTTCTTATTGTATTTTTCAGCGTAAAGCTTCACAAAAAACTGCACCAATTCGGGAATGTCAGCAATACGGTCGCGCAAGGACGGCAATTCAATTTGTATGGTGTTGATCCGGTAAAGCAAATCTTCCCGAAAACGTCCTTCGCCAATCATTTTAACCAGATTACAGTTGGTCGCACAAACCAATCGTACATCAATATCAACAGGCAAATTTTCGCCCAGTCGGGTCAATGTCCTGTTCTGCAGCACCGATAACAATTTCGCCTGCATTGGCAAGCTTAAATTTCCAATTTCGTCGAGAAAGAGCGTGCCTTGGTTGGCCGCTTCAATTTTCCCCATTCTATCCATTCCGGCATCGGTAAATGCTCCTTTTTTGTGACCAAACAATTCACTCTCAAACAAATTTTCGGCTATGGATCCCATATCAACGGTAACCATCACATTCTGACTTCGGTTCGACAGGCGATGAATCTCCCGGGCAACCAATTCCTTTCCGGTTCCGTTTTCTCCTGTAATCAAGATATTCGCATTGGTCATGGCCACTTTTCGAACCACATCCATTACTTTTTCCCAAGCCGGCGAACTTCCAATAATGTGATTTTTATTTTTGTTAATCTCAGCAATGAATTCATTTTCCTTTAGGCGAAGATTCTTTACCTCTTTTCTGGAATGGCTTAATTTCCAAGCCATCTCGATAGTTGTCAGCATCTTCTCATTCTCCCAAGGTTTCAGAACAAAATCGACAGCTCCCGAACGCACTGCTTTCACAGCCAACTCTACATCTCCATAGGCAGTAATCATTACCACACTCAATCCCGAATTGTATTCTAAAATTTGGTTCAACCAATAAATTCCTTCGTTTCCGGTATTAATTCCGGCTTTAAAATTCATATCCAAAAGCACAACATCGTAGTTGTCACTTTTCAATTCTGAAAGCAAAGCATTTGGGCTCGACAAACATTTTACTTTTTTACAGCTTCCGGTTAGTAACAAATCCAAAGCGCTTAAAATGCTTTTATTGTCATCAACAATTAAAATTTTGGCTTCTTTCATATTTTTTTGAGTAACAAGTCATTAGTACAAAGTATTTAGAAATAACACAGATTATTCAGTTGTATTATACCCAATTAAAATTTCCTGCATTAAATACCCCAAACTTTTCCTGAATGATAGCAGATCTAAAATGAGAAACTTATTTACTTTTCAGGTCTAAAGTAGATAGGTTTTCAAAAAATTAGACAATCGTTGTCTAATTTTTTTACACTCCAATTTAGCAGTCACAACACAAACATCTATTAATATGTAACTTACAAGCCTTGGCACAGGATTGGATAAACAAAGCATAAATAACAGATTATTATTCTGATAAATTTAAAGAACAGCTTAAACATGTCAATGGATCGTAAAATTGAAGTAAAGAAAGGTTTTAAAACCAAACATATTTATATCCTGCTTGGAGTCCTTTTTCTTGGCTTGTTAGTGTGGATGCTGCTGAGTAGTTCTACCTCTACCTATCGTACCGAACTCGATAAACTCACCATAACAGAAGTTTCGCAGGCAGAATTTAAAGATTACATTTCGATTATCGGAACGGTTGAACCCAAAACAACCATTTATCTGGATGTTGAGGAAGGTGGAAAAGTGATCGAAAAATTAATTGATGAAGGTGAATTGGTAAAAAAAGGCGATGTTATTCTCAGACTGATTAACAACGATCTTAAATTGCAGATTCTCAATACCGAATCGTCACTTGCCTATCAGGCCAATGAGCTGCGCAATACTTTGATTAATATGGAACAGCAGAAAATCAGCAACAAACAGCAAATTCTTAGTATCGACAGTGATATCATCCGGCAAAAAAGACAATACGAACAGAACCAACTTTTATTCGAAAAGGGATTTATTTCGAAAGAAGTCTACTTAAGATCGAAGGAAGATTATGACCTTTCCCTGCAAGACCGACAGTTAAGATATCAAAGAATGGTTCAGGACTCCATTTTTCGGGAGAATCAGAAAACACAAATGAACAGCAGTCTGAATAACATGAAACAAAACCTCGAAATGGTTCGGGAGCGCCTGGAGAATTTGAACATTAAAGCTCCGGCTGATGGTCAGCTGGGAAGTTTGGATATTGAAATCGGTCAATCGATTAACCGGGGCGAAAGAATAGGTCAGCTTCATATTCTGAACAATTTTAAAGTGCTTGCCGAGGTCGACGAACATTATATTGACCGTGTCCGCCGCGATTTAAGTGCTTCGCTGCATCGAAACGATCAGGAGTTTATTTTGAAAACTAAAAAAGTATATCCGGAAGTTCGCGATGGCCGTTTTAAGGTGGATCTGATTTTTGATGGAAAGTCGCCGGAGAATCTGCGCACCGGACAAACCTATCACATAAAACTGGAATTGGGACAAGCCGTTGAAGCTACACTGCTGTCCCGTGGGGGATTCTTCCAAAGCACCGGCGGACAATGGGTATTTGTTTTGGATGAATCGGGGCGGTTTGCCACCAAACGAAACATCAAAATCGGCAGACAAAATTCTCAATATTTCGAGGTATTGGAAGGATTGCAGACAGGTGAGAAAGTGATTACATCAAGTTACGATACCTTCGGAGATAATGAACGGATTGATTTTAAATAATGTTCATGTACTGAACTTAAAAATTCGAATTAGTAAATTACACATGAAAATAAATTCTAAAATATATAGCTATGATTAACACAGTAAACCTAAGTAAGGTATTTAGAACCGATGAGATTGAAACCTTGGCTCTTAACAATGTAAATCTGAAAATCAACAAAGGCGAATTTGTTGCCATTATGGGTCCATCGGGTTGCGGTAAATCTACCCTGATGAATATTCTGGGTTTGCTCGATAATCCTTCGGAAGGACAATACACGTTTGATAGTACCGAGGTATCGGGTTTAAAAGAAGGTCAGCGCACCGATTTGCGAAAAGGCAACATTGGTTTTGTATTTCAGAGTTTCAACCTGATTGATGAGTTGAATGTATTCGAAAATGTTGAAATGCCATTGGTTTATCAGCGAATCAGCAGTAAAACCAGAAAAGAGATGGTGAACAAAGTTCTGGATCGAATGAACATGAGTCATCGTGCACAACACTATCCTCAACAGCTGTCCGGTGGTCAGCAGCAACGTGTTGCCATAGCCCGGGCGGTGGTTTCTAACCCAGGATTAATACTTGCTGATGAGCCAACAGGTAATCTGGACTCAAAAAACGGACAGGAAGTGATGGAGCTGCTTACCGAACTAAATCGCGAAGGAACAACAATCATCATGGTAACTCACTCCATTCAAGATGCCGGCTACGCTCACCGAATCATCAATCTGTTTGATGGAAAAGTTGTTATGGAAGAGAGTTTGGTTGAAGAGCGCTTTGTAGCTTCTGAAATTTCACATACAAAACTGAATTAAGCTGGTGGATTTTTACCTTAGCAGGGATCATCGCCCTAGGAATTGCTCTGCTTACCGTTTCGTTTCAATCGTGGCGGGCGGCAACAAGAAATCCGGTGGAGAGTTTGAGATATGAGTAAGAATAAGAAGTCTAATTAATAAATATCAACTTTAATGAATTTACACAATATCAAGATATCATTTAAAAATTTGCTTAAAAACAAGCTTGTAACAAGTATCAATATTATTGGTCTTGCTATGGGCATTAGTATTAGCATGTTGACCTTTTCCTACGTGCATAAGGAGCAAACAATAGATGAGTTTATTCCTGATGTAAATGATGTTTATGTATTAACAACACACGATGTTCCAGATGTCTCATCAAGAATGGTTGAATATGTCAATCAGAATATTCCTGAGATTTCGTGTATCACCTTTGCTCATTTTGAATGGTCACCACAGGTTTTTGTAAAGTACAATCAGGTCGATTTTAAAATTGAGAAGCTTTTGGTGACAGACTCAATGTTTTTTCAAGTTTTTCAATTGGAATCGGTTTATGGGAATCCAGCAATAGCCTTAGCTGACAAAAATAAGATTGTTTTAACGCAATCACTTTCACAAAAAATATTTGGCAATGAAAATCCTGTGGGTAAAGAACTTATGTATAACGCGACCAATTTACAAAATGAATTGATTGAGGTCGGTGCTGTAATCAAAGATCTACCACACAATTCTTCATGGGTATTTGATGCTGTTTTATCCGTAGAAACTAATCGCAAAATAGGCTGGTATGATAATTCAATGAAAAATTGGGGCTCTCAGAATTATGCATCTTTTTTCAGGCTAACTGACAAAGTTCCTTATTCTGTTGCAAAAGAAAAGTTAGCTAATATTTCTCTGGAAAATATGCCGGAATACTATAAAGAAAGAGCCTTATTTAGCCTTTTCCCTTTCACTAAGGCATACACGGATATGCCAGATCTTGATTTATTGAAACATGGAAATCCTTTAAGTATTATTCTCATTCAAATAATTGGATTTCTAATACTCCTACTTGCCTGTATCAATTACGTTAATCTGGTGACAGCCCAAAAACTAAAGCGAATTAAAAATATTGGCATATTAAAAACCTTGGGTAGTAAAAAGGCTAAAATCATTGAATTAATCCTAACGGAATCTTTTCTTATTCTTGCCACTACAAGCATTATTTCGATTATTCTGATTCATTTTTCTCTTGATGGCTTAAACTATTTAACTCAATCAAATTTCACTTTTCGAGATGTATTCTCACAAAATAATCTGTTTCTATTCTTTTTAATACTAGTATTTACTATTTGTATTACAGGCCTTATTCCTGGTTTTATTCTAAGTAAATACCAAACAACTTTACTTTTAAAAAATTCAGTAAATCCCAATAAAAAGGACTATTTGAGAAATATATTACTTGTCTTTCAATTTACAATCTCAATTGTTCTTATTGCCAGCATCCTTTTTATAACCAAACAAAACAACTTACTAAATAATTTAGACCCTGGATTTAAAAAGGAAAATATTGTTTTTACAACGACTAATGCAGAGCTACGACAGAATATTCATGCTTTTAAAAATGAAATAAAAAATATTCCTGGAATTAAAGAGATAAGCTTTTCATCAGGACTACTAGGATATAATCAACAAAATTGGGGTTTAGATTTATTAAATAAAGGTGATACACAAGAGGTTGGTGTTGCAAACTTTTTTGTCAGCCCAAACTTTTTCAAATTCTTTGGAATTGATTTGATTCAAGGAACTCAATTTAACGATCATTCGAATGATGCCAAAGATTGGATTCTTAACGAAACTGCTTTTAAAAAATTCAATATCGACAAATTAGAGGATGTTCGATTTGATATGGGCAAGCCTAATACTGGTAGAGTAATTGGTGAAGCTCAAGATTTTAATTTCGAATCGATGCATGTTCCTATCAGACCAGTCGGTTTTATGTGTTCGGGTGATGTTGATGAGGTTGCCTATTTTAAAATGATAACTACGAAAGGGAATGCTTTTGATCAAAGTATTAATTCACTTGAAAGCATATGGAAAAAACTATCCCCCAATTTCCCTTTAGAAATCAAATTTATGAATACATCATGGGAATCTTTGTATAAAAAAGAAAAGCAGTTTCAGCAAATACTTACATTTTCAACAATCATTTCTCTGCTTCTGTCTTGTCTTGGCATTATTAGTCTTTCCATATTTGTTTTAGAGACTCGCACCAAGGAGATTGGAATTCGTAAAATCAATGGTGCAAAAACCTTTGAAATAATAACAATGCTAAACAAAGATTTCATCAAATGGATAATCATCGCCTTTGTGATCGCCTGCCCCATTGCCTGGTATGCCATGCACAAATGGCTCGAAAATTTTGCCTACAAAACAGAATTAAGCTGGTGGATTTTTGCCTTGGCAGGGATCATCGCCCTAGGAATTGCTCTGCTTACCGTTTCGTTTCAATCGTGGCGGGCGGCAACAAGAAATCCGGTGGAGAGTTTGAGGTACGAGTAAACAAAATTGTGAAATCACTCTCTTAAAAGTAAAATGGAACAAGCTGAATAACTCAACTATTTATAAAACGAATCATGAATCTTCCTTTAAATCTAACATTAGCAATCCGAAATATTTTCAAGAAAAAAACACAATCTATAATTAGCATTTTAGGATTGGGTATAGGTGTAGGCTGTGTTTTTCTTTTGATGTTACTTTATATTCATGAGAGTTCCTTTAACGACTACATTCCCAACAAGCACCTACTAAACAGAGTTTTGCAAGGCAATGATTGCAGAACTTCATTCCCTTTGGCAAGCACAATTAAAGATGAAATTCCTTTAGTAGATAATTTTTTTAGGTACTATCAAACTGCCGATGTCGAACTAAAAAATTCCCAGAATGAAATAGTACAGGATCATCAATTTGCTTTTTCAGATGCTACAATATTTGATTGCCTTGGTATCAGATTCATACAAGGAAAACCAGCCCTGTCAAAATCGGAAGTTTGTATTTCTCAAACTACTGCCAAAAAATATTTTAACAGTCTCGATGTATGCGATCGCATTCTAAAAATAAAGCTGAATAATCAATTTATATCCTTACAAATTACAGGCGTTTATAAGAACTTACCCACCAATTCAACTTTCAACCCCAATTTCATAGCTGATATTGACTTAACAGGAGAGATTCTCAATCACAACCAACAAATGTTCGGGCATTATGGACAGGAAAACGAAGATTTTAAAGATTGGAATCACTTTCCGTTCCAAAGCTATCTGCTCCTAAATCCGCAAGCAAATACAGAGACGATCGTTCGCAACATCCAAAGTTATAAAGAACGTACAAATCACGAGAAACGGAAAACAATGGATTATAAATTGCAGGCAATTACCGATATCTATTTAAATTCAAGTGATATTAACGGAGATACATTTACTCCTGCCGGAAATTCTAAAGAACTAAGCTATTTTTTAGCTATTGCCGTGTTTATTTTACTCATTGCGATTGTCAATTATATATTTTTAACCAAAGCAAAAATTACTGCTCGCTTAAAAGAATTGGGAACTCAAAAAGCATTGGGAGCATCCAATATTTCCATACGCAAACAAATAATTCTCGAATCAAATTTGATTTCCTTTATTAGCCTACTACCTGCTTTTCTGATTGTAATTTTAGGCATTCCTTTTCTGAATGCGACTCTCGACAGAAATTTAAGTTTTGAATTGTTCTCGATATGGCAGGTGTGGTGTTTACTAATTTTAATTATTTTACTTACCGGTTCTGTTGCTGGAATTGCAATTGGACTAAATATCTCAAGAGTTTCAACAGTTCTATTACTTCTGGGTAAGGTTTCCCAAAGACCAAAAATCAAATCTTGGAACAACTCCTTCCTAAGTCTGCATTTTGCCATATTTATGGTATTGGTTGTTGGTGTTCTAACAGTAAAAAAACAGCTCCATTATGCCCAAACGAATTCTCAAAACATCAATCCGAAAAATATCATTATCTGTGAATTAAACTCCCCGGAATTAAGTAGTCAATTTGATGTTATCCAAACCGAAGTGGAAAAACTGCCCGGAGTTTTACATTCTGCAGGCTCTTCCTTTATTCCTCCCTTCAACAGTTTTCTTCCAGTTAATTTACAATACGAGAATGAACGAATTCAATTTGACGGATTGATTATGGGTGAAGGCATGATAGAACTTCTGGAACTTAAAATTATAGACGGAGAAAGTTTTGGAAGCTTCCAAACCGATCGTACGGAAATGATTTTTAACGAGTCGGCAGCCAAGCAATTTAATTTAAAAGCAGGAGAAATCTTTAATGGATTCTATGTAAAAGGAATCGCAAAAGATTTTAACGCTCATTCTTTCCGAAGAATGATTCAGCCCATGGTTATTCTTCAGCAAGATCCTAAAAAAATGAATCTGTTTGCCATCAAAACAAATGGGAAAAATGATACTGAAATTACGCAGTTCATTCAAAAACTATTTAAAGAGATTTCTCCTGATAAAATGGTAAAAGTCTATTCTCTTTCCGACCAGATTACCGAGTTCTACAAAACTGAACAACAACAAGCCAAACTAATCAGTGCCTTCTCCTTCCTTGCTATTGCACTATCGATAATGGGCTTGCTAGGAATGGTACTCAATACATTATCAAGAAAAACCAAAGAAATAGGAATCCGCAAAGTTAACGGAGCCAAAACCTACGAAATCATAGGCATGCTTAATAAAGACTTTCTTAAATGGGTAGTCATCGCCTTTGTATTGGCCTGCCCCATTGCCTGGTATGCCATGCACAAATGGCTCGAAAACTTTGCCTACAAAACAGATATCTCTTGGTGGATTTTTGCTTTAGCGGGACTTATTGTCGTTGTTATTGCATTGCTTACGGTTTCGTTTCAATCGTGGCGGGCGGCAACAAGAAATCCGGTGGAGAGTTTGAGGTATGAGTAAACGAATCAAAAGATTGAGAGTAGAATCATCATAAAAACTTAAAATCATGATAAAGAATTATTTTAAGATCGCCTTAGCAAATCTTGCTAAAAGTAAAGCTTATTCTTTAATCAGCATATCTAGCCTTACTTTGGGGTTAGCAGTTAGTATTTTGCTTTTAATTTATGTTTTGGATGAATTGAGCTTTGATCGTTATCATGATAAAGCCGATCACATCTACAGATTGTGTCAGGAGCAACACCCATATCAATCGCCTCAAACAGCAAATTACTTGGATGATAATCTTCCAGAAATAAAATCTCATGCTAGAATTTTGCATCGTCCGAATGAAATTATTCAGTATAAAGAACTCCGCTTTAAAGAAAGCAAGGTAGCCTATGTAGATCCGGCATTATTTAGAATTTTTTCCTTTAAATTCTCAACGGGAAACCCAGATAAAGTATTAGATAAACCAGCTAGCATTGTGATCTCCAATAAAATTGCACAGAAGTATTTTGGCAATTCAAACCCCATTGGCCAAATATTAAGATTAAATAATGAATATGATTATACAATTACTGGAGTAATCGAGGAATTACCTCATAATTCTCATTTCCGATATGAAATTTTTGTAACACTGGCCGATGCCAACACTGTTTATGGTGTTGAATCTATGAATAGTTGGGGCTGGCAGAATTTTCTGGTCTATTTTGAGATGCAGGATGAATTTTCAAAACCTGATGTTGAAGCTAAAATTAGTCAGACACTTAGAAAAGCTCAAAATACAGATCCTGATAGTCCATTAACAAAATATACGATACAGCCATTAAAAGATATACACCTTTATTCTTCCCATTTTCTAGGTGATATTCAACAACAAAACAGTATCACCTATATCTTGATATTTTCAACAATCGGCCTTTTAATTTTATTGATTGCCTGCTTTAATTATATCAACTTGCTAACGGCTAATGCCACAACACGCATAACTGAAATTGGAATTAGGAAAACTTTTGGCGCTAGCAGAAATCAATTGGCAATGCAATTCATTTCTGAATCAATTGTGGTGTTTTTAACATCATTAATTCTGGCACTTATAATAGTTAAGATTAGTTTACCGATTTTCAATTCTCTTTCCGGAAAAGAGCTGCTTTTTTCAACACTATTCAATATAAATATAAGCTTAGGTATTCTTGGAATCATGTTGATTGTAACAATTTTAGCTGGATGCTATCCCGCTTTCGTCCTTTCCTCTTACAATCCGACAAAAATACTAAAGGCATCAAAAACTAGTAGCCGTTCTAAATTTCAATTCAAAACAATTCTTGTGGGCGCGCAATTCACCATTGTTATTGCTCTAATAGCTTCTGCGATTATCATGTCTCGCCAAATCAATTTACTTCAACAAAAAGAATTGGGATTCGATAAGGAAGCTGTCCTTTTATCAGTAGTTGATTTTGGCAATGAAGAAAAATACAATACACTTAAAGAAGCACTGCTCAATCAGAGTTTTGTAAGCAGTGTTTCTTCGGCTAGTCGGGTTCCTTCAGGCTCTCTCAATAATATAGGTGGAATTTTACTGGAGGGTGGAACCGAAAATATTGCAATTGCATATGTTCATGTCAACTTCGATTACTTTGAAACACTAGGCATAAATGCAAGGCAAGGTCGATTATTTTCCAATCAATTTAAAACGGATAAAACCGAAGCGGTGATTTTAAACGAAGCTGCTGTTAAACGAATAGGGATAAATGGTGATCCGATCGGCCAATCGCTTAAATGCAATTGGCCACGATCCAAAAGAAAGATTGTGGGTGTTATCAATGATATTAATTTCGAATCACTCTATGATAGAATAAAACCAGTAATTTTCGTAATTATGCCAGATGAGTGCTCTGAGCTTATGATTAAAATAAAACCTTCGTCTGCCGCAAGTTCAATACATTCCATAACCCAAATTTGTCAGAAATTTTATCCCGATCAGGTATTTGATTTTCGTTTTTTAGATGCAAGCTTGGAGCAACTCTATCAAAAAGATAAAAAGACTTTTCAACTTCTGGGCTATTTTTCAGCTCTGGCAATTCTACTTGCCTGCATGGGATTATTAGGTATGGCATCCTTTATTTTAACAAGTCGCATCAAAGAAATAGGAATCCGAAAAGTAAACGGAGCCAAAACTATTGAGATAATGAGTATGCTAAACAAAGATTTCATAAAATGGGTAGCAATTGCTTTTGTAATAGCCTGTCCAATTGCTTGGTATGCCATCGACAAATGGCTCGAAAACTTTGCCTACAAAACAGATATCTCTTGGTGGATTTTTGCTTTAGCGGGACTTATTGTCGTTGTTATTGCATTGCTTACGGTTTCGTTTCAATCGTGGCGGGCTGCTACGAGGAATCCGGTGGAGAGTTTGAGGTATGAATAAATCTAAAACAAAAATATGCTTTGGTATCATTTAAAATTATCGGTTTTACGATTACTTAAGAACAGAGCCTTTTCTGTGACCAATATTCTTGGTCTCAGTTTTGGCATCGCTTCCTTCTTTGTCCTGTTCATTCATGTGCAAAACGAACGCAGCTACGACAGGCATATTACGGATTATCAGGATATCTACAGAGTAGCATCAACCCCTTCGCATGTAGAAGATCCTTGGGCCAGAAGTTTAGGATTTGTTAAGGAAGCCTCAGCAAACTTTCCGGAAGTAGAATGCACAGCACAATTTTCACATTGTCAGTCGGGAACCATTAAAGTAAACGAACAAAGTGTATCGCAAAAAGACATTTTATCGGTCGACACCAATTTTATGAACTTATTCGGAATTGAAAGTTTGATTGGCAATTTGTCTGATATTACAAAACCCAATGTTGCCTTCATTTCTGAACGATTTGCTGAAAAACATTTTAAAGACAAAAACCCAATTGGTGAATACATTGATGTTGAGGGCTTGCAATACAGAAGAGATCTTGGGAAATATGAAATTGTTGGTATCGTTAAAAACACACCCATCAAAACTCATTTTAACTGCGAGATCCTGATTTCTCAAAAAGGTTCGCTCGATGCTGCCTATGCCTCCTTATCCGAAAGAAAAACTCAATGGGTTTACAACTATCTAAAATTAAAAAAAGGAGTTTCACCTTCGCTTGTTGAAGAGAAACTCCTGAACAAATTCAATAATTCGAGCTTAAGACAAACCCGCGGCCCAAAAGACTATGAATTCAGTCTCACAAAACTTTCCGACATTCACTTAAAATCCAATTTCAGATTTGAATTGAAAGAGAGCAATACAAAAATCAATATCAATTTATTCACTGCAGTTGCCATTATTATTCTGCTGGTATCCTTAATCAACTTTGTTAGTTTAATCACAGTTAACCTTTTTAAAAGATCAAAAGAATTTGGATTAAAAACATCCGTTGGTGCTCACAAAAAACATTTGCTCACACAAGTTCTTATTGAAGTACTTCTGCTTTGTTCGTTGTCAATTGTAATCGCTCTGATTTTAATTGAGGCGCTAACACCTTACATTAATAACTTCTATGAAATTCAATTCGATATTTTCTATTCCGAACCGATCATTTATCTGGCAACATTAACTGTTCTGATATTCAGTGGAATTCTAAGCATCCTTTTTGTGCGCTTTTTTATTTTAAAAAACAATTCAACCAGCGATATCATTAAAGGTCATACATCTTTAACCGGCAGGCGTATTTTACAACCATTAATGATCTTTCAAATCCTGATTGTAATTGTGCTCATTTCATCTGCTGTTTTGGTCAACAAACAAATTTCCTACCTGCTGAATAAACCGCTTGGCTTTACAAAAGACAATATTATTGTCCTCAACATGAAAGATTTTTCGAAAGACCCCAATGTGTTTGCCAATGAATTAAGAAAAAACCCTTCCATCGAATCAATTGGATTTACAATGCAGCATTTTGGATATCCCACACAAACCTTATCGCTTGATGGTTTTGGGATTGAAGGAACCGCTGAAATGTCGATGGCTAATTATGATTTTTTGAAAACCATGAAGATTCCATTTGTTCACAGCTACATCAACACTTCATTGGATACCATTGAAGGAATGGTTATCAACAAGCATTTGTTTAACAGATTGATGGAAAAACACAAAACTCTTGAGGAACTGAATTTATTTCGATCCGGAATACCTTTGAACTCAGATCAGAGAAGAGTTGATATTATTGGCGTTGCAGAAGATTTTAATTACAGTTCTGCACACAATCAAATTGGCGACTATGTTTTCCTTATCGATGAATCCCGAAACAGAGCAAGGTTTATGCATGTTCGCATGTCTCCTGGAAATATAAGAAGCGCCATGAACAGCATTCAGGAAGAATGGCAAAAACATTACCCCAACCAAAAAATGGACTACTTTTTTATGGATGATAAAATTGCACAGCAATACAAATCGGAGAACATCCTGAGACGGATATTGATGAGTTTCTCTGTTCTTGGAATCATCATCGGCATACTCGGAATTAGTGCTCTCTCCTATTTTACCTCCGAACAACGCACCAAAGAAATAGGTATCCGTAAAGCAAATGGTGCGAAAACTCACGAAATAATTACAATGCTAAACAAAGGATTTGCAAAATGGGTAGCCATCGCCTTTGTGTTGGCCTGCCCAATTGCCTGGTATGCCATGAACAAATGGCTCGAAAACTTTGCCTACAAAACCGAACTTAGCTGGTGGATTTTTGCCTTGGCAGGACTCATTGCTTTGGGAATTGCCCAATTTACCGTTTCCATTCAATCGTGGCGGGCAGCAACGAGGAATCCGGTTGAGAGTTTACGATACGAATAAATCTAATAATCTGTTCACGAAAACCGTAGGGACATGCCATGGCGTGTCCTTTTTCGAAAAAACCAATTACCAAAAAACACCCCAACCCCCTAAAGGGGCTTTAAAAAATCCTCTGCCTAAAGCCAGAGGTAAAGCATTAATTTTCAGATGATGCGAACTCATCAGCTGTCCCCTGTATTTGGCAATCACTATTTATTTTTCAGTTTATACCAGGTAATATCATCTCCCTGAAACTTAAATTTATCTTCCAGCTGAAAGCCAAGCTTGTCCAGCACCCGTTGCGATTTCAGATTGCCAAGTAAAGTCATGCTGTAAATTTCGGGAATTTTAAGCTCGGTAAAAGCATAGTTAACAGCCGCTTTTGTTGCTTCGGTAATATATCCTTTGCCCCAATACTTGCGCAGCAGTCGAAATTTCAGATTGTAAAAATCACTGTGCCCGTTCTGGTTTTCCTTTTCAAATTTAAAGCCGGTCCAGCCAATAAAATTCCCCGATTCCTTTTCAACAATTGCCCAACGGCCAATGCCAATTCTTTTATACTGATCCCGAATCGATTCAATCATCTTTTTACTCTCGTTGATATTCCGAATGGGTTTTCGTCCTAAAAATTTATAAACCTCAGCATCCGAATCCATCTCGAACATGCTTTCGGCATCGGCCGGCAGTATTTCCCGTAGATACAATCTTTCTGTTTCACACAATATTTTCATTCTTACCTCTCCTTTGTTCGTTAAAATCTCAATCTTTTTAATCTCGCACATATCTGCCAATTGTGCAAGTTTTTACACAAATAGATTCTTATTTAGACCAAAATATAATATTCAGATACGTTTCAATTAACATTTCGTACTCAACCTAATGCACAAAGTTCACGGAGTTCCACAGAGATTCCTATTTAGAGCTTTAAATTCAAAAAATAAACCATTTACCAAATCATGAATTTTGAGACAAAATTTTTCTTTCCTTCCTCTGTTTACCTCTGTAGTTCCTTTTTCAAACACTCACAAAACACAAAGAGTCTAAATAAATATCAGCCACCTCATTATTATATTCACCATAAACTAAACACAAAAAAAACGACAGTTCTTTCGAACCATCGCTTCATATCGTTTTATAATTTGTAATTAATTCCCGATAGCCCGGTATCGTAATTATGAATTGATTTAAACGTGTTTTAGAATATCTTCCAAATTCTCAAATTTGGTTTTGTAATCGTTCATCGAACGAATAATTACCTCTTTGGCCTCATCAACACCATAAATATGTGTAATTTCGGCTTCGCTGTCCAAACCCGGCATATCCTTGTAAGTCAAAAAATAATGTTTCAAACGGCCCACAACCACATCCGAACAATCCGAAATATCAGTATAAGCACCATAAGTAGCATCATTCATCAAAACAGCAATAATCTTATCATCAGCCTCATTTCCGTCAATCATTCGAAAACCACCAATCGGACGAACCTCTGCAATAATATCACCGTGCGATATCACTTTTTCGGTCAGCACACAAATATCCAAAGGATCCGAATCACCCTGAACATTTTCCTTACCCGATTTTTCGCTGCAATATTCCCCTACCGATTTACCACAATATGTCTGAGGTAAAAATCCGTACAAAGCAGGAACAACATTCGAATATTTCTGAGGACGGTCAATCTTCAGGTAACCACTCGTTTTGTCTACTTCATATTTAACCGTATCCGTCGGAACCATTTCAATAAATGCCATCACCGAATCCGGCGCATTGTCTCCAACATCCAGCCCATGCCAAGGATGAGACTTGTAACGCAATCCCATTAATCTTGCGATAGGATCATTCAATTTGTTTCCCATAGTAAGTATTTCTTTTTAAGCTTCGTTTTTTAGCACAACGACTCTATTATCTAGGTAAAACAAATGTAAGAAAACAATATAAAAAACAACCTAATCGTCTTTTTCTTTTCCGTTAAATCTGATAATTGAGTGATTTCCGCCATGTAAATGTGGGGCTTACCTCCTTTCAGTCGGCCGGGCTTTTCGCTCCAAGTCCTCGCCATCCCACCCACCGGCCAAACCTTTACTGCGGGCTTTCCGCTGCAATCCCTAAGCCATCCTGCCCCAAATTTCCATTTACATTGTTTTTATTGCATCCACAATTCATATCATCAAACAATTACAAATCTATTTGGTAACGCCGTAGGGATACAACATGTCGTATCCGAAACACATTCAACCCAATCCCAAATCATAAACCACGAAAAAAAGGTCACGCCATGGCGTGACCCTACAAACATTCAATCAAAACACATTGGTTCTAAACAATTACAAATCTATTCGGCAATGCCGTAGGGATACGACATGGCGTATCCACAATGCAGATCATCGCATTCAAATAACATTAAAAACAAAACAGTCACGCCATGGCATGACCCTACAAATACCAATCAAAACACATTGGTTCTAAACAATTACAAATCTATTCGGCAATGCCGTAGGGATACGACATGGCGTATCCACAATTCAGGTCGATTTCTTAAAAACTCCATTCCCATTTGCAGGAGACTGGTTTGAACGCCTCAAAGTGCATTCCCGCGTGGTGGTAATGTACTCCGAAGTCCCTAAACTGCATTCCCAAATTTGGGAGTCCACTTTGGAGCATCCGGTAGTGTGTTCCCAAATTTGGGAACACGGTCAGGAGGCTTCCGGATAAACAGCCCTTTTGCGGGAAGCTGCTTTGAGAGCTTCCGAGCCTGTTCCCAAAAAAAGGAGCGTAGTTTGAATCACTCAAACTGCGCTCCTCTCTGTGGGCATGCATTTCTGCCAGCGAAAACTTAATTTACCCTTTTTACAATGCTTCAGCCTCGTTAACAACTTCCTCAGCCACCTTTTTCTTTCCACCCGATGGTTTTGGAAACAGACGATTGGCGTGATTCTTTCCAAATAACTTCACGGCATCCAGATAATTAAATTCGTACTGTTTACGCAATGCAGCCTGAGCCAGTTTCTCCCCGGCAAAAGCAGTATTCTCATCCGAAACAGCCACCTGATGCGCAGCTATCGCCTGCCGCGATGCATCAATTGCTGCACTTAAAATTTCAACATAGCTAAGCAAAGCGTGTCCTTCGCCCAACGATTGCAACCGAACCAATAACTGACCGGCTTTTTCAATTTCCTTGCTAAAAGAAGCATCGGTAATGTTCGATGGCGGCCCATCAGGGAATAAAACCTGATATACCGATCGGCCCGGAGTACTTCTATCGTATTGTTTGGCACTATCCGCCAAATTTTTAATGCTGTCGTCTAAAACACCATCATTTAACACAATAGCATCGTAGGCAGAATAGCGCAGCTTTACTTTTTCAGAACGAACATCAACTTTACTTTGCAGGTTTTCAATTTTAGGCTGTATGTTTCGAACCAAACTTTCGGCCCCCTTGGTTTGCTGACACAAACGCACGTGCCGTTCGCTATAACTAATGTGCGATTCGGAGGACATCTTGTCTCTTAATAATGTTGCCATAATTTAAATACTTAAAGATTATTTTATTACAATTCAATTGTTAACTATATCATCTAATTAAACAACCGATCTCTGCCCTGCCCCCTCAAAACAACACTCTTTCTGCAACGCATCATCCACTACTCCATCAATCGCTTTATATATTTTTTTATGATCGGATCAGTAAATGTAAAAACAATATATATGATAAGCAATTTGTTTTACAGATAAATTATGCGGTAAAATAGATTTTACCACCAACAAAAAAGCACACGCCATGGCATGCCCCTACAAACATTCAATCAAAACACATTCGTTCAAAACAATTACCAATCTATTCGGCAATGCCGTAGGGATACGACATGTCGTATCCGCAATTCAGATCATCGCATTCAACGCAATCCGAAATCATAAACCACAAAAAAGGTCACGCCATGGCATGACCCTACAATCAATAATTAAATGCAAAATATCCCGAAGGCATTACCTATTTATAAAAAAATGATTGTGTGAATATCGTACGACTCCTTCGGAGTCGAATCATCTGGGCTTATTTTCTTGCTATAAATAGATGAATCCAAAGGATTCAATCCTCCAATTTGAGTTTGGGTTTTAGCAAGTCCCCTTCAGGGGATTTAGGGGTTAATACATGAAAAGGTCACGCCATGGCATGACCCTACAAATATTCCTAATTCTTAATTCATAATTTTTAATTCATAATTACCCCCTATCCTCCCCAGCCATCACGATCCAAACTGCGGTACTGAATGGCTTCGGCTAAATGATCGGTTTCGATGGCTTCAGAGCCTTCCAAGTCGGCAATGGTGCGCGAAACTTTTAAAATTCGATCGTAAGCACGAGCGGATAAACCAACTTTTTCCATAGCGGTTTTTAGCAATTGGTTGCCGGCCTCGTTTGGCTGACAGTGTTTCCGCAGCAATTTCGAACTCATCTGTGCATTGCAATGAACGCCATCGTGCTCAGCAAATCGTTTCTCCTGAACCTGTCTGGCTTTTTCAACCCGCAGCCGAACCAATTCACTCTTTTCCGACAAGCGCTGATCGGATATTTTGTCGAACGAAACGGGAACCACCTCAATGTGAATATCAATACGATCTAAAAGCGGACCGCTAATTTTACTCAGGTATTTTTGCACCATTCCCGGCCCGCACAGGCAATCTTTATCGGGGTGGTTGTAGTAGCCGCACGGACAAGGATTCATGGAAGCAATCAGCATGGTGCTGGCAGGATATTCAATGGTACATTTAGCTCGTGATATGGTAATGGTTCTATCCTCCAAAGGTTGCCGCATCACCTCCAGCACGGTTCGTCTGAATTCGGGCAGCTCATCTAAAAACAGCACGCCATTGTGCGCCAAACTTATTTCGCCGGGTTGCGGAAATGTACCGCCGCCAACCAAAGCTACATCAGAGATTGTGTGGTGCGGCGATCGAAACGGCCTTTGTGTCATCAGGGCACTGTTTTTTTCCAAAGTTCCGGCCACCGAGTGTATTTTTGTTGTTTCCAATGCTTCCTGCAGTGTTAAGGGAGGCAAAATTCCTGAAATTCGTTTGGCCAGCATGGTTTTCCCTGCTCCCGGAGGCCCAATCATAATGATATTGTGTCCGCCGGCGGCGGCAATCTCCAAAGCACGTTTCACATTCTCCTGTCCTTTTACATCGGCAAAATCGTGAGGGAAATTATTTAAGTGCGCGTAAAATTCAGCCCGGGTGTCCACTTCGGTAGGTGGAATTTCCAAATCACCTTTCAAAAATTCAATCACTTCCTTAATCGTATCGGCGCCAATTATTTTCAGCTTGTTAACAACAGCAGCTTCGCGTGCATTTGCTTTTGGCAAAATCAAACCTTCAAAACCTTCTTCGCGGGCCTGAATGGCCATAGGCAATACACCTTTAATGGGAACCAAACTGCCATCGAGCGATAATTCGCCCATAATAAGATATTTGTCAAGCACTTCGCAGTTAATTTGCTCGGTTGCTGTCAGTATTCCTATTGCCAAAGGCAAATCGTAAGCCGATCCTTCTTTTCGGATATCGGCGGGAGCCATATTAATAATGATCTTTTTACCGGGAATTTTGTAGCCAACTTCACGCAGGGCAGAATCTATTCGCTGCTGACTTTCCTTCACCGCATTATCGGGCAATCCCACCAAGGAAAAACGCACTCCGGGAAAAACATTTACTTCTATTGTTATTGTTGTGGCATGAATGCCATATACTGCACTTCCGTAGGTTTTAACAAGCATATTTATAAGTTTTACCAATAAACAAAATCAACCCGTGAATGTAACAATAATACATCAACCAACCAAAACATAATCCAAATTATAAAACATTAAGATATCCCTGCTGTTTTGACACAAAAAAAAGGATGCCGCTACGACATCCTCTTGCTACACTTTTTTATCTGTGAAAAAAACTTCATTTCTCACATCTAATATCTACAATGCTTATTTCATTTTTGCTTCGATGTATTGAATCAGGCAATGAATTACTTTGATGTGTATTTCCTGCACCCTATCGGAATACTTTTCCCAAGGCACCCGAATTTCAACATCGCAAAGGGCAGCCATTTCACCTCCCGTTTTCCCGGTTAAACCAACAACAATCAGTCCTTTTTCTTTGGCTGCCTTTACTGCATTAATAATATTCGCTGAATTTCCCGAAGTACTGATTCCTAAAAATACATCTCCGTTTTGCCCCATTCCTTCCACATATCTCGAGAAAATATAATCGAAACCATAATCGTTTGCCACACAAGTAATATGACTGGCATCTGAAATGGCTACGGCCGGCATCGAGGGTCTGTCTCCTCGAAAACGACCTGTTAATTCCTCGGCAAAATGCATGGCATCGCACATCGAACCACCATTACCGCAGGAAATAATCTTTCCGCCGTTTTTTATGGATTTTGCCATTGCGTCACCTGCCGCTTCAATGGCTGAAAAATTAGCCTCATCGGCAATAAATTCATTCAAAACTTTTTGTGCATCCAAAAAGCTTTCTTTTATATCATTTATAATCATCTTGTTCAAATTTTATTCAAAAGTATAAAAAAAAGAGCAATGAGATTTACGAGATAAGGAGTCAGATTCATTCAACACTCAAGTTTTATATTATTTTAAGATTTCCCCAGCCATTTGACCGTTTGGCTTTTCAAGTTCTTTCCAGACTTTTTTAGTAAGTTTATGTTCTCAAACCCTAATCTCTTTCTTTCATGAGTATTACAAAAGACCGCCTTTATGAAATCATATTTGAGGCAGACACCAAACCGGGGAAAATATTCGATATTTCGCTGCTTATTGTTATTATTTTAAGCATCCTTTTAGTTGTTTTAGAAAGTGTGCCTTCCATCGAAAGAGATTATCACGATGTATTGAAACTTTCGGAATGGTTGATTACAGCAATCTTCTCTTTAGAATACATTCTAAGAATATGGATCGTTCAAAAACCCAAAGCCTATATCTTTAGTTTTTACGGCATTATCGATTTACTCTCGGTTCTACCATCCTACTTAGGCCTTGTAGTAGCTGGCACTCACGGGTTCATGGTAATCAGAGCTTTACGCTTGCTTCGGATTTTCCGGATTTTAAAACTCAACAGATATATTAAAGAGGGAGCTATTATTGTTCGAGCGCTTCGACAAAGCAGAATAAAAATATCCGTCTTTCTTTTTGCTGTTCTAACCATGGTCATCATCATCGGAACCATCATGTATTTGATTGAAGGCAGCAAAAACGGGTTCACCAGCATTCCCCGCGGCATTTATTGGGCAGTTGTTACGCTTACTACCGTTGGTTACGGCGATATTTCCCCGGCAACATCTCTTGGTCAGTTTTTTGCCAGCTTCGTAATGATTATTGGTTATGCCATAATCGCCGTTCCAACAGGAATCGTAACTGTTGAACTGAGCAAACAAAGTTCAAAAGCTGCATCTACTCAGGTTTGTCCAAATTGCTTGGCCGACAATCATACAGAAGATGCTCTGTACTGCAATCAGTGTGGTGAAAAGCTTAACCAGACCCGGTTCTTACAAAAGAAATAATTTTAAAACCCTACAAGCAAATATTGTTTTTTTTAGGATATATTAACTCATGGATGTGCAATTGGAGGAAAAATAAATTCAGAAAAAATCGATATATTTGTATGTCTTTTTAGACGAAAAGTATTGCTTGTATTGAATCTTTTGCTTTGGATGGGCAATTTTCCAAATTGAACAGCAGAAGCATTCAAATTATACCTACAACATTACACTTTTAACTGGTATAAAACATTTTATCATGGGATTTACAAGTTTTTTTAAAAAACCTCAATACAAAAGATTTAATATTCAACCCAGATATTGGGATCCTGCAAAAGAAGCAAGAGAAGACAGAGAAAAAAGGATACGAGGAGAACTGGGTTTGAAGGATGAAAATGAACCATACATCCCCAACATAAAAGGACGAATGAAAAGTGAACTGCGTCATGGTCACTTCGATTCTAATGGCTCTAGAAACAAATCGAACATTAGATTGTTAATTATCTTTGTCTTGCTTGCACTGGCAACTTACATTTACCTTTATGGATGGAATGGAGTCATTTAAATTTCTCCTTTTCTAAAATTTATTTTTGTCTCTTTTTCAGAATTTCTGAAATCAGACAATTTAAATTTCACCCAACACGTTACTAGAAAGTTAAACTTTAGAAGTAGAAATTTATATGTCGGATTTGATACAGATTCTGCCTGACAATGTAGCCAATCAAATTGCTGCAGGTGAGGTAGTTCAAAGACCAGCTTCAGTTGTAAAAGAGCTTGTGGAGAATGCCATTGATGCTGGAGGTAACTCTATAAAAATCAACTTAAAAGATGCTGGAAGAACATTAATTCAGGTAATTGATAATGGATGTGGTATGTCCGTTACCGATGCGCGTCTTGCTTTTGAACGGCATGCAACTTCTAAAATCCGAAAAGCGAAAGATCTGTTTGCCATTCGAACCATGGGTTTTCGGGGCGAAGCACTTGCCTCTATTGCGGCAATTGCCAATGTTGAATTAAAAACCAAACGAACCGAAGACGAATTAGGGACTCACATTGTTATTAGTGGTTCCGAAGCAATTTCTCAGGAAGTTTCGGCTTGCAGCGATGGAAGTAATTTCATTGTTAAAAACCTCTTTTTTAATGTTCCAGCCCGTCGAAAATTCTTAAAGGCCAATTCTACCGAACTTCGCAATATCATTACCGAATTTCATCGAATCGTGCTTTCACATCCCGAAATTGCCTTTCAACTTCTTCACAACGACACAGAAATATACAACCTGCCTGCCAGTCATATCCGCCAACGAATTATCAATGTTTTTGGCAAAGGTATGAACCAAAGGTTAATCAGTATAAATACCAGCACAAGCATTGTTAAATTGACTGGTTTTATCGGGAAACCGAAAAATGCCAAACGAAATTTAGGGGAACAATTCTTTTTTGTGAACAACCGCTACATGCGGCACCCTTATTTTCACAAAGCAATTATGCAGGCTTACGATAAAATACTGCCGCCTGAAACCATACCGCCTTACTTTATCTTTTTTGAAGTCGATCCACAGATTATTGATATCAATATTCATCCGACCAAAACAGAAATTAAGTTTGAAGACGAAAGAGCAATCTATCAAATTATTCAGGCATCTATCCGGGAGGCTTTGGGTAAATTTAATATTGTGCCTTCCATCGATTTTGATGAAGACAACAGTTTGGAGATTCCTGTAGCCGACAGCAATGCCGATATTGAGGCTCCAATGATTAAGGTGAATCCTGAATTCAACCCTTTCGAAGCAGATTTGAACTACAACCCTTTTGATGGAGAAAAAAGCTACAATCCTTTTGACGAGGAACGAAGATCTTTTGAATCGAACCAATTCTATCAGGAATTTAAAGCGAAAACACCTCCTCAGCAAAGTGGAGGTACCAGAAAGCCAGTACCCGAAAAATGGGAGACTCTATACGAAGAACCTTCTAAAAGAGAGTCGGATGAGAAATTAAATCAGGCGAAAATTGATCGGGAAAATATTCCGGATTATTTTCAGCCACAAAAACCGCCGGAAGAATTTGTGCAAAAGAAACTGCATCCGCAGGAACAAATTCAGAAAGCAAAGAATTTTTTTCAGCTAAAAAACAAATACATATTAACACCCATTCGCTCTGGCTTGATGATCATCGATCAGCGTAAAGCACATGAGCGCATTTTATTTGAAAAATTCATCAATTCGTTGGAAAATCATCAAGGAATTGCTCAGCAAACTTTATTCCCGCAAACTATAGAACTTAATGCTTCGGATTACACTCTTTTACAGGTAATTATTGAAGATGTAAGAGCCTTGGGATTTGACATCAGGGAATTTGGGAAGAAAACCTTTGTGATTAACGGAACTCCGGCTGATATACACAATTGCGAGCCAAAAGAATTGGTTGAAAACCTGCTGGCGAACTACAAGTCGAACCAAATGGATGTGAAACTAAAAATTCGCGAAAATCTGGCAAAAGCTTTGGCAAAAGCATCGGCTTTAAATTATGGAAAAACCCTCTCGAATGAGGAAATGAGTTCAATAATCGATCAACTTTTTGCCTGTTCAACTCCTAATTTCACCCCCGATGGAAAAGCAATTATTTCGGTTCTTGAATCTCAGGAATTGGAAAGCAGATTTAAATAGGGTGACAATCTGTCTTAGATTTGTTAATCACACGCACAAATTATAAATTGGTCTGACTATTGTTAGCTAAAAGGAAATATTAAAATAAATTCGAATGAGTCAATTCAGATCTTCACTATTAAATCTCCCTCCGGTTGTAAAAAACCTGATAATTATAAATGTGCTAGTCCTGCTCGGAACCATGGTAATCGGCGACCGGTTTGGCTTTAGTATGGATAATCTTTTTGCTTTGCACCAGCCGGCATCAGAATATTTCAGACCACATCAGTTCATTACGCATATGTTTATGCATGGAGGAATAGGTCATTTATTTTTTAATATGTTTGCCCTGTTCATGTTTGGCCGTGTGCTGGAACAAGTTTGGGGATCAAAACGTTTTTTACTGTACTACATGATAACAGGACTTGGTGCGGCTGCACTTCACACATTTGTAGGATGGCTTGACTATTCCTCAATGAAAGCTGCTGCAAATGCTTTTGCAAATACTCCAACGCCTGATTTAATGCTGCAGTTTATTCGTGAGCACATGGGGCCGGTTAAGCCTTGGGTTACCGATTTTGTAAACAGCTGGGCTGAGCATCCCAATAATGCCTTTGATACTCAAAAGGCCATTGCCATGGTAAACCAAATGATTACTGAAAACATTAATGTTCCCACAATTGGTGCTTCAGGAGCGGTATTCGGAATTCTGCTGGCTTTTGGTATGCTGTTCCCAAACACTGAGCTGATGCTTTTATTCCCTCCTATTCCAATCAAAGCAAAGTATTTTGTAATTGGTTACGGTGCTGTTGAATTATTTATGGGCTTTCGACATGTAAGTGGTGATAACGTTGCCCATTTCGCTCACTTAGGCGGCATGTTATTTGGATTTATCCTGATAAAGTATTGGCAGAAGAATTCAAACCGATTTTATTAATAGTTAAATGATTGATATTTCATGAGCATGAATTTCAACAATCCATATCAGTCTTATTCCCACCAAAGTATTTGGGACGGAATTAAAGACTCATTCAAAGAAGGAAGTAATTTAACAAGACTGATCTACGTCAACTTTGGTGTTTTTCTGATTGTTAAAATTGTAGGCGTACTTACCTTTCTTTTTAATCTGGAACCTTCGCAAGTTCCATTCCTTGTGCACTGGTTATCGGTACCTGCCGAAACCAATGCATTACTAAGCAGACCCTGGACAGTGTTTACCTACATGTTTTTGCATGAAGGATTTCTGCACATACTAATGAATATGCTTTGGTTATTCTGGTTTGGAAGAATTTTCCTAAGCTATCTTGATCAGAAAAAACTGGTAAGCATTTATTTGATTGGCGGTTTAACCGGTGCTGCAACCTATATATTTGCCTATAATCTCTTTCCTGTTTTCGAAAGTGTTCGATTTGGATCGTATGCTCTTGGAGCTTCGGCTTCGGTTATGGCGGTTGTTTTTGCTACGGTAATTTATACGCCAAACCATGTTGTTCATCTCATGTTTATTGGCCCCGTTAAAATTAAGCACATCGCCTTATTTTTTATTGCTACAGATATACTGAGCATTCCAATGGGTAATGCAGGTGGTCATATTGCTCATTTAGGCGGTGCTTTTTATGGCTGGTTGTTCATTAATCAGCTTCGTAAGGGTAAAGATATTTCGTCTGGATTTAATTCACTTATGGATTCGTTTTTTGGTCTTTTTAAGAAAAGAAAAATGAAAGTAAGTTATAAGAACACCCAGAAAATGGACGATAAAGAGTACAACAAAGCAAAAAAACAACATCAGGAACACTTAGATGCTATATTGGAGAAAATTGCAAAATCAGGATACGACAGTCTAAGTAAAGAAGAAAAAGAAATCCTTTTTAAATCCAGTAACCGAAAGTAATAACTTGAAGAACTTTCTGCACAAATCACTTGTTATTTTTAGTCTGATATTTTCAGGCTCACTTTTGATTTCCTATCTGGCAGCTTACATTAACCCCGACAACTTTTGGCCGCCAGCCTTTTGGGGATTGGCCTATCCTTATCTGCTGGCTATTAATATTTTATTTTCTATTTATTGGATGGTCAGAAGGCGCTGGAGTTTTTTAATTCCTCTTTTGGTCATTCTAATTGGTTATCAGTCTTTTTCCAACTTCATCCAATTTAACTTCTCCGGCAAATCTAAAAATGATGAGAATGCCATTAAAGTTTTAAGTTACAATGTGCGCTCCTTTGATATTTACAAATGGACAAAAGATCCCAAAACACCATCAAATATCATACAACTCTCTAAAGATCTTGGAGCTGGAATTATTTGTTTTCAAGAATTCAGAACTACAAAATCAGGTTTGCTCTCGATTAGTAATTTAAAAAAAGAATTGAACGCGAAAAATTCAATCAGAAGCAAGCATGGAACTGGTGTCGCAATCTTCTCCCGATATCCAATTATCCACCATGGAGAAATTAATTTTGAGAAGGGAAATTTATGCAGCGCTGTTTTTGCAGATTTACAAATTGGGAAAAAAATACTTCGTGTTTATAATCTTCACTTGGAGTCGAACCGTTTTGCAGGTAAAAATTACGAATTCATCAACAAAAAAGAGTTCAAAGCTGATGAGCAGGAATTAAACGAACTTAAAGACATTTCCTTCCGGTTGCGTTATGCATTTATCCGCAGAGCCAAACAAGCCCAAATAATTCGGGCACATATCGATAAATCGCCTCATCCTACAATTGTTTGCGGCGATTTTAACGACACACCTCAATCTTTTACCTATAAAACTTTGAGTGATCAGTTTAGCGACTGTTTTAAAGACAAAGGCAGTGGAATCAGCACAACTTATGCAGGAGATTTTCCATCGTTCAGGATTGATTATATTCTTCATGATGAGCATACAATCTGCAGCGAGTATCAGAGAATCAAAAAACAATACTCCGATCATTTTCCTATTCTATCCAAACTCTCCTTTGTTAAAGAATAAGCTTTTTATTTCATAATAATCTGGAATTCTCGCTGAGAAACGTTGATATTGTGATCCTGCGTTTGGTATTTTGCAACAATATTCAATGTGGTATCAAGTCCTGCAGCACGATTGTAAGGAATTTCGAACCGTGCCAACCCGCCTTTTGCATAAAGAGGCTTGGCTGCAAATGGAATGTATTTGTCTTCCATTAAATCGGTAATGTAGAAAATCACATTCTTAGAGTAATTACTTAGTGACAATGTTAAAACCACAACATCTTCCTTCACAAATTTCTGAATTTCGATACCTGGAAAACCAGTCCGCAAACTTCCATCCTGCCTGTATTCTTTCAAACCAATACCAGGCTGGCCTTTCATATAAGGAGTTTCAGCCCAGATATTACCATTGGAATAGTATTTCTTCTGCACACCATTCTTTTCATCTTTGTGATAGGGAGTAAGACTATACAATTTGCCGTTTTTATGGAATTTTTTGGCAATGCCGCTCTTCTGGTCATCAACATACATGATTTCATCACTCAACTCGCCTGAAGGATAATAAATTTTACAGACGCCATGCCGCACACCATTTCGAAAAGTAATTTCGGCAGTTAATCTGTTCGCATCATCATACTGCTTAACAACTCCATTTTCCACATAAGGTTCCTTCGAACTTACCGATTTCCCTCTCTTTTGCTCGCAGGCAAACAGCAAAACCAATCCGAATAGGCAAATCCAATTTTTCATTTAGGGAGTTCTCTGCGTGTTAGAAATTATTGAGTGTTTCATAAAAATACTGCAAAGGTATGGAAGATGAAAATTATTCATCAACAAATAAACAGTAAATAAATGGAAGGTAAGTCTTTGGTCAAATTTAGTAATGAGGAATGCCAGCTTTACATTATTTTTTTTCTTTTCAGTAAATAAGCCTTAAGAATGGTATGAAATTCTTTGCGGATGTCTGCTTCAACATAATCAATCGCAAATTGTCCGCACAAAATCTCTAATTCTGTAAAGAACTCTTTCTGCTTTTGACTGTATAAATTTCTAATATCCGAAGGATTTAATTTTATGCTTTCTCCTGTTTCCAAATCAATAAACTGACTGGGGTGATTTGCAAAATTAAACTCATTTTCGAATTCTTTATCCCGAATAGAAAAAAGTAAAACCTCGTGTTTGTTAAAGCGTAAATGCTGTAACGATTCCAAAATCTCCTTAGGCGTTTCATCCCCCATAAAATCAGAAAAAACAATTACGAGTGAACGCTTATGCAATCCTTCGGCAAGCTTGTGTAATGTATCCGAAATTTTGGTTTCCCGATTTTTATCAATTCCTTCTTTGTTATAGAGTTTGCCTAAATGAGCATACAGCAAATGTGCATGAGTATTAGAAAGTTTTGCCGGAGTTAGAATATCTATTTTATCGGAGAAGGTACACAAGCCAACTGCGTCTCGTTGTTTTCGCAATAAGTGAACCAAAGCGGCCGCACAAAGTACCGAAAATCCCAATTTGGTTTGGTGTTTTTGCTGATAAGGAAACAGCATTGAAGAAGAGGTGTCTACAACAATATGAGCCCTAAGGTTCGTTTCTTCCTCAAATTGTTTTACAAACAGCTTATCGCTTCGTGCGTATAGCTTCCAATCGATGTGTTTGGTTGACTCTCCTTTATTGTAAAGTCGGTGTTCAGCAAACTCTACCGAAAATCCATGATACGGACTTCGGTGCAAACCAATTAAAAATCCTTCAACAATCTGCTTGGCCAAAAGCTCCAGATTATCAAATTCTTCGAATTGTATCAGGTCTGAGAGTTGCTTCAAAAAAATCTATTTTGAATGTGAACAAAGAAAAAAAAGGCATAGAAAGAATCTCTCTATGCCCAAATATTTTGCAATCAACACTTACAATAAAGCGTCAATTTTTTCAGCAAGACTTGATTTTGGAACAGCACCAACTTGTTTGTCCACAATTTCACCACCTTTAAAGAAAAGAATAGTAGGAATATTACGAATTCCAAATTTTGCAGAAGTAGCAGGACTACTGTCAACATCCATTTTTGTAACTACAACTTTACCGTCGTAATCATTAGAAAGTTCGTCTACAATTGGGCCAACCATTCTACAAGGGCCACACCATTCGGCCCAGAAATCAACCAATACAGGCTTATCTGATTTCAACACAACCTCTTCGAAATTAGCATCGTTTACTGCAATTGTCATGGTAATCTATTTTTAATTGTTTTGAATTTTATTATTTACCCGTGCAAGTTAATTAATTTTGAATTCAATATCAGAATTATTTTTAAAATATTCGATCAATTCATTGGAAAGGTTTACCCTACAAGTTCTTGAGAACATTTTCACCCTCACATTTCTATCATCAGTGATCACAAAATTCACCTTCAAATTCCCCTTGTTCCCCTCCATACAACTTGCCATTTCGGTTACTAATTCATCTGAGAGACTGCTTACCGGAATCTCAATGGTAACCTCTTTCACCCGCTTCTCCATTACCTCGGAAAGCAGGTTTATTCCTTTAACTTTAAACTCCAATTCGGTAGAACCTCGTGGCCAGGACCGGGTTTGTACCCTCCCGTTTATAAATACCGATAAACCTTCAATAAAATAATTGCTGTATTCCACAAAATCTTTAGCAAAGAAAGCCATTTCAAACGAGCCTGTGAAATCTTCAATGTTAACAATTGCAAAAGGATTGCCGTTTTTTGTAGTTCCCCGACGAATGGCAGTTACCATTCCTGCAATATTTACATCCTTATCCTTAAAATTTACAATATCCGCTGACAACTGTGTTAAAGATGCATTACAGAAGGAATCGATTTCCAATCTGTAATCATCAAGTGGATGAGCGGACAGGTAAATTCCAATTAACTCTTTCTCCTTATTCAAGCGCTCCAGCTTATTCCACTCTGCACATTCAGGAATTTTTGGCGGTGTAACCACATAATCTTCTACATCGCCGAATAAAGTTTGCTGCGAATTGTCTTTTTCTGCCTGAAGTTTGTTTCCATACTTCACCAAATATTCCATAAAGGTAACATCGGTTTCATCTGGATGAAAGTATTGACTCCGCTTTAATCCGAAGCTATCGAAACCTCCCGACATGGCAAGATTTTCAAGAGTTCTCTTATTTACCGATCTTAAGTTTACCCGCTCTATAAAATCAAAAATATTTTTGAACGGGCCATTTTTTCTTTCTTTAATAATATCATCAACAGCTTGCTCTCCAACTCCTTTCACCCCAGCCATACCAAAACGAATTGCGCCTTCTTTGTTTACCGTAAACCGGGCATAGGATTCATTCACATCAGGTCCTAACACAGGCATTCCCATTCGCCTGCACTCATCCATAAAAATAGTCACTTTCGTGATATCAGATAAGTTACGGCTAAGCACCGCAGCCATAAATTCAGCTGGATAATGCGCCTTTAGGAAACCCGTTTGATAAGCGATATAAGCATAACAAACCGAGTGAGACTTATTAAAAGCATATTTTGCAAATGCCTCCCAATCGGACCAAATTTTTTCAATCAGTTTATCTGCCTTAACGTTATCGCCGCCAACGCCTTCCATAAATTTAGGATTGTCATGACATCCATTAATAAACTCTACCTTCAGCTTATCCATCATGGCAATCTGTTTTTTACCCATCGCCTTACGCAAAGTATCCGACATGCCTCGGGTAAATCCACCCAAAGCGCGGGATTGAAGCATCACCTGTTCCTGATAAACCGTAATTCCATACGTATCCTTCAGGTAATCCTCCATAATTGGATGATCGTAAGCAATCTCCTCTTCCCCGTTTTTCCTTCGGGTAAACGAAGGAATGTATTCCATTGGTCCCGGACGATATAAAGCATTCATCGCAACCAAATCTTCAAAACGGTTCGGTTTTAGAGCCCGAAGGTGTTTCTTCATTCCCGGAGACTCGAACTGAAATATAGCCGTAGTTTCTCCCCGGCTAAACATCTGGAAAGTCTCTTCATTCTCAAGATCTACATTGTTGATATCAACATCAATACCCTTAGACAGCTTTACATTGGCCAGTACTTCTTTAATTATAGATAATGTTTTTAGTCCAAGGAAGTCCATCTTTAGCAGACCAATATCTTCCACAAAACGACCATCGTACTGCGTTGTCAACAGATCTTCTCCTTTGGTAGGCATAACCGGCAAGTGCTCGTCCAGAGGATTTTTTCCAATCAAAATACCGCAGGCATGCACTCCGGTTTGTCGTACCGATCCCTCCAGGGACTCGGCAAATTTGATTGTTTGGGCGATGAGCGGATTCGGAGAATCTTTTTCATCCAAAAGAGCAGGCTCTTCTGCGTATGCTTTTTTAAAGCTCATCTTGGGTGCTTCGGGCACCAGTTTGGTCAGGCGGATGGCTTCTGCTAATTCTAAACCCAATACACGCGCTACATCCTTAATAGAACTTTTGGTAGCCATTGTACCAAAGGTGCAGATATGAGCTACTTTATCGTGTCCATATTTATCCGTTACATAATCCAACACTTCCTGTCGACCATCGTCATCAAAGTCAATATCCACATCGGGCATCGAGATACGATCGGGATTTAGGAAACGCTCGAACAGCAAATCATATTTTATGGGATCAACATCAGTAATACCAATGCTGTAAGCTACCACAGCACCGGCGGCCGAACCACGTCCCGGACCTACGATCACACCGTTATTTTTTGCCCAATTAATAAAATCCTGTGTTATCAGGAAATATCCGGGGAAACCCATTGTTTTAATGGTGTTCAACTCAAAATTCAGGCGCTCAATTATATGATCTTCCAGAGTATCGCCATAACGTTTTTTCGCACCTTCGAATGCAAGATGTTCCAGGTAGTCCGCCTCTAACTTAATTGGCAGCACCTTATCATAACCTCCAAGCTTCTCATAACGCTCCTCTTCAAACTCCTTAATAAGTGTTGTTTCGTCGTATTTCTCTTTATAGTCTCCCAGAGTGCCGAATTCTTCAGGTATGTCAAATGAAGGCATTATGGGATTGGAATTTAATTCAAAAGCCTCCACTTTTTCAGCAATCTCCATGGTATTTGCAAGTGCATCCGGCACATCAGCAAAGAGCTCATTCATCTCTTCGCTTGTTTTAAACCATTCCTGCTTGGTGTAACGCATGCGTGTACTATCATCGTAATCACGCCCTGTATTTAGGCACACAAGTACATCGTGAGCTTCGGCATCTTCGGGATTAACAAAATGGGAATCATTCGTGGCAATCACTTTAACACCAAGTTCTGCTCCCAATCTACGAATCACTTTATTCACTCTCACCTGATTTTCCCAAACATCGCTCTTTAAGCGTGGGTCATTGTTGGGATGACGCATAATCTCAAGGTAATAATCCTTATCAAAAACATCCTTAAACCAAAGAATAGTTTCTCTTGCCTTATCAATATTACCACCCATGATGTGCTGCGCAACTTCACCACCCAGGCAAGCACTACTTACAATTAGTCCTTCGCTGTATTCTTCAAGTAAATCCTTGTCGATACGCGGTTTGTAATACATCCCGTCGATGTGGGCAATAGATGTTAACTTTAAAAGATTCTGATATCCTTTATAGTTTTTAGCCAGTAAAATAATGTGATAACCTGACCCATCCCCTTTATTTTCTTTTATTAAATGTCCCCGTCTTGCCATATAGGCTTCAACACCAATAATTGGTTTGATGCCAACTCTGCCACAGGCTACGTGAAACTCTTTTACTCCAAACATACTGCCATGATCGGTAATTGCAACAGCCGGCATACCGTCTTCCTTTGCTTTGGCTGCAATATCAGCTGTTTTGGCTGCTCCGTCGAGTATGGAATACTGAGAATGAACATGCAAATGAACAAAAGCCTGTGGAATGATATTCTTTGCAGCCTCGTGTCTCTTGCGCTCTTCTTCTTCAATGGAAATTTCGTCGAAAGCAGTATTGACCTTAAAAGATTCGTATTCGATACCTACCAACTCAATAGCATCGGGATTGTTGAGTTTAAAGGCTTGAATCTGCTCCAAAGACATTTTCAGAAGTTCGGATCTTAGTCCGTCGACCCGAATCAACTCCAGAAAACAACGGGAAGTAGCCTCCACATCGGCAGCAGCATTATGAGCTTCAGCAAAAGGAACACCAAACAGCTTCATATGAAGTTCGGTAAGAGTAGGATTTTTTAGCTGGCCTTTGCGTTTCAAATCACAATATTCCTTACTGCCGGTCATTGTATCAAGAGCAGACACCGAAATAAGCTCCTGTTCGTTCATCTCACAACGCAGCAGTTCACAGCCTGCTATATTTATATCGAAGGAAACATTGTGTCCGACAACATACTTCGATTTCCTGACATCCTCCATAAAGTCAAGCAGGGCTTCATTGAGCGGAATTCCTTTTTCCAGAGCTATTTCAGTTGAAATACCATGCACCGCCACTACATCTTCAGGAATAGTAAAGCCTTCAGGTATGATAACATGATTTTTAGCAAAGAGAAATTTCCCCTCCATATCATGACATTGCCAAGCCAGCTGCACCATGCGCGGCCAGTTGTCAAAATCACTTAACGGTGCTTTCCATTTTTTTGGTAAGCCTGTAGTTTCTGTATCAAATATTAAAAACATCTCAGTATCAGAATTATTATAGTTATGCCTTTAAATGAGTGGCGATTTGCGAAGATTTAAGGAATTCATCCAAGCAAAATTAGTAAATATAGACGTACTATTCTTTCTAAATTACCAACATCTGTATAATATGGTAAAGGGCTTGTATGCAACATTCTTATATACATGAGTATTAGACTATGAAATAATCTTTTTAAGCGCTGTTTTTAATCAAAAATAAAATAGTATCTTTGTCGCGCTTATAAATCGTGGTATGTATACCACAACTTATTCATTTATTAAAATAAAGTTATGCCAGTAAAAATCAGACTAGCTAGACACGGTCGTAAAAGAAACGCATTCTACCACATTGTGGTAGCAGATAGCAGATCACCACGTGATGGTAAATACATTGAGCGTATTGGATCTTACAATCCAAACACCAATCCTGCTACAATTAACCTGGATTTTGACAAAGCTGTTAACTGGCTTGGAAACGGTGCTCAGCCTACTGACACTGCAAGAGCAATTTTATCTTACGAAGGTGTAATGATGAAAAGACACTTGCTTGCCGGTGTGAAAAAAGGAGCTTTTGATGAAGCTGCTGCTGAAGTAAAATTCGAAGCTTGGAAAAAAGAGAAAGAAGCAAAAATCAACGCTAAGAAAGAAGGTCTTTCGAAAAATGCTGATGATGCATCGAAAGCTCGTTTAGAAGCTGAAGCTAAAATTAGCGCAAACAGAGCAGAAGCTATCGCTAAGAGAGCTGCTGATGCTGAAGCTGCTGCCAAAGCTGAAGAAGCTGGAGCAACTAGCGAAGAGGCTGCAACTGAAGAAGGTTCAGAAGAAACTGAAGCTTAATATTGAATGCATGCTTAAAATAGAGGATTGCTATCTTGCCGGAACATTTACTAAAACTCATGGAGTTAAAGGCGAATTAGTTGCCAGGAAAAACAGCAACCTTCTTGAAAAAAATAAATTGGAATCAGTTTTTGTCGATATCGACGGAGGACTGGTTCCTTTTTTTATTCCTAAAAACGGAATTACTCCCCGAAATCATTCTACAGTTCGTATTGTTATAGAAGATCTGGATTCGGAAGCGAAGGCACAGCGATTTATTGGCTGTGATATTTACATTCCCATGAAGGATGCTCCGGAATTTATTGAAGAAGCGGATGATCTTGATCCGAATTTGCTGATTGGTTTCCTGTACATTGATGAGGAAAAAGGTGAATTGGGGGAAATTGAGGATATTCAGGATTACTCGGGAAACATTGTTTTGGTTATTTCGGTTAATAACCAGGAAGTTTTGATTCCTTTTGCCGAAGAAAACTTCATTGAAATAAATGAGGAAAATAAAACCATCACTATGGAAACTCCCGATGGTCTTATCGATATGTATCTTAGTGAATAAATCACTTCATGTTCTGCTGCATTACAAAACTTATTTTCCTGTAACCTGCTAATTAAAAATCTGTTATCTGTATATTATTTAATTAACAGCTCTCCTTCGAACTCAAGAATTCTAATTTTTAAGGTTTCGGGAACTTTTATGCTTTCTCCTAATTTTTGACTGTAGGCTACCATTACCTGTGATGTTTTGGTTTTAATCTCGCCTGTTTTTAAATCGACAATATTCTGGTACATTCCTACACTTTTATTGCCAATCCGAAAAATTTTTGTTTGCACTTCAATTTTATCACTCAGGGTGATGGATGACAAATAATCTATCTCCAAATGAGCTACGATTAATGCTGATTCGTTCCAATCAATTACTTCCCCATATACTTGCTGAAAATAATCCATTCGTGCCAAATCGAGGTAGCTTAACTGCACTCCGTTATTCGCATGTCCGATTAAATCGATATCGCCAAAGCGGATTTGTATTTTCTTTTTGTGCTTGAATTCCATTGTGCTAATTTTTATGCGAATGTATATACAAATTGTGAAAAGAATCAATGAGATGCAGATTTTTATGATTTTTTTAAGGTGCACTACTGTTCCTAAGTATACTTTGTATGTTTTAAACTTAGTTACTCGAATATTTAAAGCATTAAAATATTTCTTAGTGCAACTTTTCGCCAACTTGTTCGTCATTTATTAGAACATGATTTTTTATCTAAAACTAATTTATATGAACACAAAACGTATTACTTCCCTGCTGGCAGTTTTTGCTCTTGTTTTTAGTGGTAGTTTAGCCTTTGCCCAAAAAACAGAAACCCGGAATGTTGGATCATTCGAATCAGTTAGTCTTGCCATTCATGCCAAGGTATTTATCACTCAGGAAAATTCTACTTCGGTAAAAATGAAAGGCGATGCTGATGATTTAGAAGAAATTATTACTGAAGTTGAAAATGGAACTCTGAAAATTAAACGCAAAAAAAATAAAAGCTGGGGCTGGAACAATTCATTCAAAAATATTGAAGTGTATATTTCTTCCTCGCAAATAAAAAATTTAAGCATTTCCGGATCGGGTAACATTGTTGCCAAAAGCCCAATAGAAACTACCAATGCGAAATATGCAATCAGCGGAAGCGGCAATATTTTTATTGAAGATTTATCTGCCGAAAATGTTGAGTGTCATATTTCCGGTTCGGGAGATATTAATCTAAAAGGTAATGGATTGAAAGAACTTGAAATTCACATTAGTGGTTCGGGTGATGTTGATGCAGGTAATTTGAAATCTGAAAACGTAAGCGTTCGCGTATCGGGCTCGGGAGATTGTAAGGTGTATGCAACAAAAAACCTAAATGCAAGAGTAGCTGGCAGCGGTGACATTTACTACCGCGGAAAACCGGACTCCTTGGATTCAAAATCCGCAGGTTCCGGTCACATAAAATCAATTGGAATGTAAAAAATATATTCGTAGGGAAACAGAATACTGTATCCCTACGGTCTTATAATTTGAATCTCGCCTCCCAATCCAATTTTAATGATACTGGAAGCTTTGCATTTTTCCATATCCTCTTGCCGGTATTCCACAATATAATCCACCGCTTCTTTTATTTCATCACCAATCTCGTAAAAGTTGGCAGGCGAAACGTCTCCACTTCTATTTGCTGAAGTAGAAACAATGGGTTTCTTAAATCGTTGAATCAAATTTTGTGTAAACTCTTCATTGGTAATTCGAATACCAATGGTTCCATCTGAATTAATCAGATTTGGCGCCAGATTTTTCGCCCCGGGATAAATCAGAGTCATCGGCTGATCATTCGTATCAATTAAATCCCAGGCAATTTCCGGGACCTCATCAACATAGGAATTCAGGCGATTGGGATTCTCCATTAAAACCAGCATGGCTTTGGAATCTTCCCTGTTCTTAATTTCATAAACTCTTTTTACCGCTTCAGGATTTGTTGCATCGCATCCTATTCCCCAGATAGTATCGGTAGGATATAGAATAACTCCACCAGCGTGAAGTACTTCCAAAGCTTTTTTAATGTCGTTGTGCATTTCTAATTTGTTAGTATTCTTTCAAATCATTAGAAACAAATGAGTAATCAACTTTCATTGATTACTCATTATTGATTTATTCATCATTAATTAAACTATACCGCTACATTGTATTCACGCAATGCATCGTTCAACGAAGTCTTTAAATCTGTTGATGGTTTTCTTTTTCCGATGATCAAAGCACAAGGAACCTGATAATCCCCTGCAGGAAACTTCTTGGTTCTTGTTCCCGGAATCACTACCGAACGAGCCGGAATAAATCCGCTGTACTCAACAGGTTCTTCGCCTGTTACATCTATAATTCTTGTTGATCCGGTAAGCACTACATTAGCTCCCAAAACAACTTCTTTTTCTAAATGAACTCCTTCAACAACAATGCAGCGTGAGCCAATAAAACAATTGTCTTCGATGATTACAGGAGCAGCTTGAATCGGTTCTAAAACACCGCCAATACCAACACCACCGCTAAGGTGAACATGTTTTCCAATCTGAGCACAAGATCCTACCGTTGCCCATGTGTCGACCATGGTTCCTTCGCCCACATAAGCACCAATATTAACGTATGATGGCATCATTACCACATCTCTGGCGATAAAAGCTCCGTATCGTGCCACTGCATGAGGAACAACCCGAACTCCCAATTCAGCATAGTTGGTTTTCAATGCCATTTTATCGTGGAATTCAAATGGACCGACTTCAATAGTTTCCATTTTACGAATTGGGAAATAAAGAATTACGGCTTTTTTCACCCACTCATTTACTTGCCATCCATCTGCCAGTGGTTCTGCAGTGCGAAGAACTCCTTTGTCCAACAATTCAATTACTTCTTCTATGTTTTTTTGTACTGCAGGAGTACTCAAAAGTGACCGGTCGTCCCATGCAGCTTCAATGCTTTCTCTCAATTTCTGGTACATAATCAGTTGTATCTTATCTATTTTGGTTAATTAGCTAACAAAACTAGTCAAAAAGAATAAAAGTAGAAAGGTCTGCAAGAGCCTAAAAAGTCGAAAAGTAAAACAGTCTAACCAATTGTAAAATTGACTGTTCCAAAAATGAATCAAAATAAGATCTAAATTTACGCAGGTACCTGAAAAACAGCCAATATTCCTGCTGATGCAATTCTTAACTTATTATTATTAATTAATAATTGCATTTACTATTTTTGAGACTACAAAAACAATTATCAAAATGCATAAATCTACTTTCCTTTCTCAACTGTCAATACACCAAAGCTGGACTACTTTTCTATCAGAAGAAATTATTTGCTTGATTAAGGACATCGAAAAATCAATTCACATTGAAAAATCCACTCCAAAGTCAAATTTAACGCTGCGCTTTTTAGAAATGGATTTGAATAAAATACCGGTTGTAATTTTAGGACAGGATCCATATCCTCAAGCAGGAGTTGCTACCGGAAGAGCTTTTGAAGTGAATGGATTAAACTCGTGGCATGATAAATTTCGTAATGTATCGTTAAAAAATATTCTGCGTTGCATTTACAAGGCTGCAACGAATGAGGAACGTAAATATTCCGAAATTAAGAGTCAGCTTAACGAAGGTGACCAATTGGTGATGGATAATGATTTTAAGATACTCCCCCCCAATCAACTGTTTAAATATTGGTCGGAACACGAAAATGTACTCTTGCTAAATACAGCCTTTACCTGCGAAATAGGCAAACCAAATTCGCACACCAAACTTTGGGCTCCGTTTACTCAAAAATTACTGCAATTTATTGCCGCATCAAATCCTGATATGGTTTGGTTCTTATGGGGTAACAACGCTCACCAAGTGGTAAAAAACATTAAAATTTCCAATAAAATAGAGACCACTCATCCAATGATGTGTTATCAACGTGAAAATGATATTCTTTATGGTCATATAAATCCGTTTCAAAAAACCAGCCAACTAGTCAACTGGACAGGCAGATAGATCGTTATCACAATATTAATTTGGGTTAAAGTCTGTTAAAAAATGTAACAATTACAACATTCATTAAGATTGAAACCTATCTTTAGCGTTAAATAAAAAAATCGACCCAATTGAAAACAAGTTTACTAACCCTATTTCTCACATTATTCTTTGCCTTCGGAGTCTTTGCTCAGGAAGAAATGAATGATGAAAGTTTTATTGTATCCGGAAAGGTAATAAATGCTGAAAATCTGGAAGGTGTTTCCTTTGCTAATGTAAATCTTCAAGGAACTAATTGGGGAATTGTATGTGACAGCGCCGGTTTTTTCCGCTTACGAATTCATCCCGATCAAAATTTAAGAATATCTGCTCTCGGATTTAAAGAACAATCTGTGAGTATTACTCCTCCACAAGCTGAAGAAGAGGAAGTTTTTCAAGAAATATTCATGGAACAGGGAAGTATTCTGCTTAATGAAGTAAGCATTTACTCATTGGGAACCTGGAGCCAGTTTAAAGAAAATTTTATTAAGACCGATGCCCCCGAAGAAGAAAATATCGCTGCGTCGTTTGATTTTGGAAACTTGAAACTTGCACAGGCGGAAGCCAATACGTTGAGCAGGCAAGGTTTTGGTTTCAATCTACTCGATGGAATTAGTGCAATAAAATCTATTGGACAGAAAAGAAGAGCTCGAAAAGGAATTGTAGAAATGACTGATTGGCAACTTCGGATTCTTCAGCAAAAATACAACAAAGAAGTAATTGCTGAATTAACTCACGAATCTGGTTTTAGATTAGATCAGTTAATGGAGTATATTAATTCGAAGCAGAATTTCACATATCAAACCAGTGAAATGTATATAGGAGTAAGAATTCAACAACTTTACACAGATTTTTTACAGGAAAAACCACAGTTTGAGAACGATCTGAGCTTTACTGATTCTTTAGGTACCATAAGAAACCATCTGCGCCCTTAAACAATGAATTAAACTCTTCTCATGAAATTAAAGAGGGTATTGTACATTTCATTAGTTCTAGTTCTTAGCTCCCGTTACTGCTCTTTTTCGGAAGACTCTAAAATAGATTCCATTATCAGTATTTCCGGGCAAATTCTCCATTCGGAAAGTTTAACTCCTATTCCATTGGCCACCGTTAGTATAAAAAGAACACGCAGAGGAATTATTTGCGATAGCCTTGGCGTTTTTCATCTGCAAATTCAGCAGTACGATACACTTCGAATTAGTGCTTTAGGGTACAAAGCAATTGATTGGGCGGTTCCATTCATTTTTAATGCCGATTTTCCTCCATTTTTTCAAATTAAATTGGAAGACATTTCCTATTTATTAGATGAAGTGGATATTTATGCATTGGGAACCTGGGATGAGTTTAAGGAAGATTTCATAAAAACCAAACTGGAAGAAAAGGATCCAATTAATAAAAGCATTATGAAACAATTGGCTCCCTACAATACGAAAAAACCAAACATTGTGCCTGCTCAATACCGCCCTAAAAGGGATGGTAAAATGGGCGTTTTAGGTGCAATTTTTGCGCCCACAGATTTTTTGTACAGCAAATTGAGCAAATCAGAAAAATCGAAAAAGCAATTATCCAAAATAATCAGAAACGAGGGCAAGACAAAAAAGATCAGTTCGAAGTACAATGCTAAGATAGTGGCTGATGCAACAGGTTTAGAGGGGGAAGAATTACTGAAATTTATGGAATATGCAGGATCGGAGATTAAAGTGACTCCAAATTCTTCAGAGTACTACGTGATGAAACAAATCCTGTTTTTATTTAAAAGATATCAGGAAGAAACTACAAAAGTGGAGTAAATAACCGGGCCATTGATTCTTTCACTCTTTGACGTTTGGATCGATTCTGCCATTCCTGCAAATGCAATTCTTCGCTGTCTTCCAAATCAGCCAAAAAGCGCGCCCGCAATTCCAAAGTGGTCTCCTCATCGTAAATCAAGGCATTTACTTCAAAATTTTGTTCAAAACTCCTTACATCCATATTTGCTGTTCCAACCGTTGCCATTATTCCATCCACCATCATTATCTTGCTGTGATTAAACCCTCCTTTGTAAAAAAAGATTCTCACACCTGCCTCCAGCAATTCTTCAATGTAGGAAAGTGTTCCCCAATAGGTCATGAAAGAATCTGATTTATGAGGAAGCAATACACGCACATCAACCCCACTCATTGCAGAAGTTTTTAGTGCCATTAAAATACTGCCGTTCGGCATAAAATATGGCGATGAAATGTACACATTTCTTCTTGCCGAAGTAATGGCCGAGAAATACGCCTGCATGATACTTGCCCAGTCGGAATCGGCTCCGGACGCGGTTATCTGTAATAAACACTTTTGCTTCACTTTCTTGTAAGGAAGATATTTTTCGTCGAGTAAAACTTCCTGCCGAACAAAATACCAATCGATTAAAAATACAATTTGCAAACTGGTAGCTGCTTCGCCGGTAATTTTTAAGTGAGTATCGCGCCATGAGCCAATTTCAGGCAGACCATGAAGATAACGATCAGCAAAATTCAATCCGCCAACAAAGGCAGTTTTCCCATCAATCACAATAATTTTTCGGTGGTTTCGGTAATTCACCCGACTGGTTAAAATAGGGAAACGAACAGGAAGAAAGGCGTGTATCTTCACACCTGCATCTTGTAATAATTTCACATATTCCCTACTTAATTTCCAGCTTCCAACATCATCGTAAATCACACGAACCTCAACCCCTTCTCTTGCTTTTTGCATTAATATTTCGAGCAATTCCGATGCCAACTCTCCATCTTCAATAATATAATACTCCAAATGGATGTGATCCTTCGCTTTCCGCAGAGCTTTGAAAATAGATGGAAATGTTTCCTCACCATCGTTCAGAATTTTCACCCTGTTGTAACCGGTAAGCAATGCTTTTGAATTGTTCAAAAGCAAGGTCATCAAATTCTTTTTTTCATGAATCCGCTCATCCTTCAACCAACGGCTTTTATCCAAATGAAGTTTTTGATCCTGACTCATTACCTGCAGCCACTTCATATCGCCCAACTCTTTCATGTTGAACATTTTTCGCTTCCGAAAACTTTGTCCGAAAACCAAATAGGAAATTAAACCAACAACAGGCAAAGAAACTAAAACGAGAATCCACGAAATGGTTTTTAGAGGACTTCTGTTTTCAAGAATTACAATAATTACCGTAGAAATAATGGTGATGACATATAAAACAGCCAACACCTCGAAAAAGTGCATCCAGAATTCTGACCAATTAATTGTTAACAGCATATATCCAACTACTTCAGAAGATTTGTATCTTTGTTAATTTAATAATTTTGAGATATTAGATGTGAGAAATAAGACGGTGATATACTATTATAAGTAATCAATTACTAATTTTCAATTCCTCTACATTTAAAAGATTCAATTTTGAACCAATATTCTTACGTCAGATGACTCCATCAAACACAATACAATCTACAATAAATTACATAAAAAAAGAACTCGCGGAGTTATATCATGCCCGAGAAACAGAAAGTATGGCATACATTCTTCTTGAGTACGTTCTAAACTATTCAAAATCTCAAATTCAGTTGAATAGATCGGAAAATATTAGCGATGATGATTTTAAACAAATTGCTGCCTATACACAAGAACTTAAAACCAATAAACCAATTCAGTATATTTTAGGTGAAACTGAATTTTACGATCTTACTTTTAAAGTAAATGAGCATACCCTAATTCCCAGACCAGAAACTGAGGAGCTGGTTCATGCAATCATCAATGAGAACAGGCAAGAAGGTTTACACATTTTAGATATAGGAACCGGCAGTGGCTGCATTCCCATTTCACTGGCAAAAAATTTAAAAAATGCTCACGTTTCATCTGCTGATATTTCGGCAGAGGCAATTGAAAAAGCTAAAGAAAATGCCAAATTCAACCATGTTGATGTTCATTTTTTTCATCGCGATATTCTAAACTGGAAGAATTTTGATTGGGACAATTTTGATATTATTGTGAGCAATCCTCCCTACGTTACCGAAGCAGAAAAACGTAAAATGGAGAAAAATGTTCTGGATTATGAGCCACATACAGCTCTATTTGTAACAGATCACGATCCTTTACTATTTTACAGAACCATCGCAGAACTGGCTCTTCTGCATTTAAAAAAAGGCGGGAAACTTTATTTTGAGATCAACGAAAGTTTGGGAAACGAAATGGTGATACTTTTGAAACAAAAAGGATTCAACAGCATACGTCTAAGATCAGACATCAACGGAAAGACCAGAATGATATCAGCTATAAAACCGCAATGATGGATTACAAAAAAAAGAAAAGAGAAGTTAGCGTCGAATCTGCTTTATCAAAAGTCATGTTTATTTGCAGCAGACAAGAAAAATGCTGTTTTGATATTCGAAAAAAGCTTTGTGAATGGAGAATTTCCTCTGCCGATCAGGATCAGATTATTCAAACCTTAATTGACGAGAAATTCCTTAATGATGAACGTTACACCAATTTTTACGTTCGCGATAAATTCCGTTTTAACCGATGGGGACGAATAAAGATCGCTCATCATCTGAAACAAAAACAAATTCCGGAATACATTATCTCTGATGCAATAGATCAATTGGATGAAAGAGAATACACTCAAAATCTTCAAGACATATTATCCGGTAAAATAAAAACCATCCGGGAAGAAGATCCTTATCAACTAAGAGCCAAATTATTCCGGTTTGCACAAGGAAGAGGTTTTGAATCTCAGCTTTCACTTCAGATAATTGATCAATTAATTTCGAAAAAGGACTAAATTTTAAATTAACTTTGGCATCCTTATTGTTTACAATTATTATCTTTAAACTACAAAAATTCAAAATCATAAAAATGATTAAATCTTTACGCACCTTATTGCACTTTTCCATTATTCTTACACTTATAATGAGTTGCTCGCCAAATACGACAGCAGCCAAACGCAGACCTCCGGAATGGGTAAAAGAGCGTCCAATTTCATCAGAATATTATATCGGCATAGCTGTGGTTAAAAAAGATGCCAATGAAACAAGCTATATGCAATTGGCCAGAAATCAGGCTTTACAGGATTTGTGTTCTGAAATTTCTATTTCTATTTCGTCCAATTCTGTTCTGCATCAATTCGAAAACAACACGAGTTTTAAAGAAGAGTTTGAAGCAGATATCAGAACATCTCTTGTTCAGGATTTGGAAGGATACGAAATGGTCGCTTCCTGGGACAATAAAAAAGAAGGAGAATATTGGGTTTACTATCAATTGTCAAAAAATCAGTATGCTCTGCTAAAAAGAGTGAAACTGAACAAAGCAAAAAAGCTGTCGCAAAGCTATTTTGAAGAAGGAAAACAATACGAAAACCAACTCGACCTTTTTCAAGCATTAAATTACTATGCCAAATCTCTGAATGCAATAAAAAATCATTTGGATGAAGATCTTAGCGTAATGACATTGGATGGAACTATCAATTTAGGAACAGATATTTACAATTCCATCCAAAACATTTTTAACAGAACTCAACTTACTCCTGAAAAAAAGGCAATTCAACTCGAAATCTCAACTTCACAAAAGGAACCTATTCTGGTAAAAGCTGTTTGGCTTGCCGATGAAGGTGAAAAATTGATTTCTCAATTGCCCTTAAAACTTGAATTTACAGAAGGGGAAGGTATTTTGAATGGAAACGTTTCTACAGACCAATTTGGTTATGCAACTTCTCAGTTGTCTAAGGTAACTTCGCGCCAAAAACTGCAGGAAATTACTGTTTCTCTTGATCTTTCATCAATTTTGGATGAAAGCAACGAGAATTTCGAATTAAACAAACTCTTCTTCACTGAAGAATCAGCACCTAAAGGTAAAATCATTTTAAATGTAGAGCGACTAAAGGCTTACCTGAATTTTAGCGAAAAAATATTTGGAGAAGATTCTAAACGAGGAATTTTAGAGAACAATTTAAAGAAAGAATTATCTGAAAATTTCTTCTCATTTACAAACAATAAAGATCAGGCCAAAGTTATTCTCGATATCAATACCAATGTAACAAAAGGTGAAATTAAAGAAGGCCGCAACTACAAAGTATATATTGTGTATCTGGATTGTTTTTTCTCGCTTACCGATGTTAAAACAGGCATGGAAATTTTTAACGATGCCATTTATGAAGTGAAAGGCATGAAACCCATTAGCTACGATTACGCAGTGAAAGAAGCTTACGAACAAGCTGTTGATGAAATAAACAACACGATTGTTCCCAAACTAAATCAACTTGATTTATAAGAATAGATTTGAGAGATCACATCTCCATTGAAATAAATTAAATAGTAAAATAATTTAAAAGATAGATATTGAGATTTTCAAAAGAGAAGCATTTGTCAACAATAAAAATCATCTCACTTCTCCCGTCTCATTTCTAAAATCTAAAGCAGAAAAATATGAAAACAAAAAAATTACACAAAAACTTATTCCTTGGATTAGGAATTTTACTGATTGCAGGAATGAGTTCTTGCGGATCGGCTGAAAAAGCAGTTAGTACTAAAGCACAAGGCGAAGAATTGATTGAAGTTTATTGCACCGGACCAGATTACCAAAGTGATAAAAACAATTTTAGAGCTTCTGCTATTGGCGAAAGTTTAGATCAGATGGTATCTAAAAAGAAAGCCGGCACCAATGCACGTTCCGAACTGGCGACACTAATTCAGTCGACAATTAAAGGAACTATTGACAACTACGTGAACTCCACGGAATTAAATAATGTTGAGCAAGTTGAAGAACGTTTTGAAGGTTTAACCCGCGAGGTGATCAACCAACAATTGAACAACATCAAAGTAATTTGCGAAAAGCAAACCAAAACCGGTGAAAACAAATACAAAACATACATTGCCTTGGAGATGAGTTCAAAAGATTTGGAGGAAGCAATCAACCAAAAATTATCGCAGGATGACAAGTTAAAAGTTGATTACGATTACGAAAAATTCAAAGAAACTTTTAATGCCGAAATGCAAAAATTAGAGACTCAGCAAAGAGGATTTTAATAATGAATAATGTTTAAGGATTATTGACTTAAACTTGTTAATACAAACAGCGTATGGATAATTTCATGCGCTGTTTTTATTTTACTAAAACAAAGGTTACTGTAATGAATGCATATAAACAACAACTGATCATTGCTAATTGCTAATTGCTAATTGCTCACTGTTGACTACCTTTACACTTTAATTAATAAATTTCAAAAATGATCACATCAGACCAGCTAAAAAGTTTAGCGGAATGCACAGAAGCGTCGAAAAAAGTGATCTGAGGTATCTTTGACATTGATGCCAAAACAATTCTGATTCCCTCCAATAAATCGGAGCCTTAAATCTTCATCTAAGTATTATTTCTTTTTCCTGAAAACAACATTACACCTTGTTTTCAGATTGTTCCTTCCTCTTTGTTTATTACCTTTACACTTCAATTAATAATTTACAAAAATGATGACATCAGACCAGCTAAAAAGTTTAGCGGAACGCACGGAAGCGTTAAGGAGGTATCTTTGACGTTGATGCCAAAATAATTCAGATACAGGAAGAGGAATTGAGAACCCAGGCTCCCGGATTTTGGGATAACCCCAAAGAGGCTGAAATTCAAATGCGAAAAGTAAGAGGGCTTACATCCTGGGTAGATTCTTACAAGGAAGCAAAAGAAGCAATTGACGACCTGCAGATATTATTCGATTTCGCCAAGGAAGGCGAAGCATCACCTGAGGAGGTAGACGAGCAATTTGCAAAAACACAAGACTTAATTGAAGCTCTTGAACTAAAAAATATGCTCCGGAAAGATGAAGACAAACTGGGAGCAATTTTAAAAATAAATTCGGGTGCCGGTGGAACCGAAAGTTGTGATTGGTGCGAAATGCTTTACCGAATGTATTTAAGGTACGGAGAAGCTCATGGCTACAAAGTAAGCTCTTTGGAATATCAGGAAGGTGACGAAGCCGGAATTAAATCGGCGACTCTCGAATTTGAAGGTGATTTTGCTTACGGATATTTAAAATCGGAAAACGGAGTGCACCGCTTGGTGCGTCTTTCTCCCTTTAATGCGGCCAACAAACGAATGACCACTTTTGCATCGGTCTATGTTTATCCTGCCATTGACGATACCATCGAAATAGAAATAAATCCTGCTGATATCAGTTGGGATACTTTCCGTTCGGGCGGTGCCGGCGGACAAAATGTAAATAAAGTGGAAACAGGTGTGCGGTTACGACATGCTCCAACCGGAATCATTATTGAAAATACCGAAACCCGCTCCCAATTTGGAAACCGTGAAAATGCACTTCGATTGCTGAAATCGCAGCTATATGAATTGGAACTGAGAAAACGTCAGGAAGAAACTGACAAGATTGAAGGATCAAAAAAGAAAATTGAATGGGGTTCACAAATTCGTTCCTATGTAATGCAACCTTACAAACTGGTTAAGGATGTAAGAACAGGCCACGAAACCTCTAATGTGCAAGCCGTTTTAGATGGTGATTTGGATGGATTCATCAAAGCATTTCTAATGGAATTCAGCGAGGAAGAAAAAAAATAAGAGTAGGGATCTTGCATGCAAGATCCCTACTCTTTTGTTTGTTTTGGTTTAAACATCCCTCCTATCAGCACACCAAAAAGCAATCCGTAAGGAACCATGGTATACCAGTTGGCCTGAATGGGGCAAGTTCCTGAAACACAACCAACATATTTCCAGTAAAGGAATCCACCCAGCAGACCAAATAACCCTCCTATAATTTCAAATTTTCTTTTTTTTATCAAATTCTTCATGCTATTTTATTTGAATCTGTGCCAATGAATTTGAAATTACCAGACGGTTTTGCGGCCTCCAAATCCATAACTGCATAAACCTAGTAAAGAAATTTGAATAATTGTGTTTGTTGATTTACAAAGAGGCATACTTTTTCTAAAAGCAATGAGGATACAATAATCTTCCTTCATTTTTATTTCCCCTAAATCCCCTGAAGGGGACTTCCGTATTGAATAGGAATTTTACGCCAATTTAAGAATAAGCCCCTTTATAGTTTCGAATTCGAAATGGGATGAAAAACAAGACAACAAATTATACTTAATGTTCTTCAGTGACTTTTTTCATGCAATACAAATGAGTAAATTTCGTAATTCAAATTATCTCCCAGATAGTTTCCATTGCTCAGAATATTTTTATCAGGAAACCTAAAATGAAAACATATATCACTTTTTTATTGGCATTTTTTTTATGCTCACAAGCAAATCTCTTTGCACAGGAAAACAGGCTAAACAAAGAGGGAGAAAAGGAAGGCAGATGGAAAGAATATTTTAAGGATGGAAAGCTAGCTGCCACTGGAGTATATGAAAACGGAAAAAAAAAAGGAAAGTGGACAGAATACACGAATTGGGATAGAAGCTTCTGCAAGCTAAAGTATAAAGACGGAAAAAAACAGGGAGAGCAAATTTGGTACAGGAACCGAGAATTGTATAAAACCCGTTTAAAACTTAAAAAAGTTGGGAAAATAGCAAGTAAAGTTAGATTTGAAAATGGAAGGAAAAAGGGGAAATGGAAAGATTATTTTATAAGCGGAAAGTTATGGGGCACAGGGAAGTATAAAAACGGAAAAAAAGAAGGCCTGGAGATTTGGTATTGGCCGAACGGAAATTTAAAGAATAAGTGTACTTATAAAAATGATGTGAGAGAAGGAGAATGGATTTTCTACTCCAAAAATGGGAATTTAGAGGAAAAAGGGACTTACAAAAATGGTGTGAGAGAAGGAGAATGGACTACCTATAATGAAGATGGAAGTGTGAATCAAAAAGCCATGTTTAAAAATGGCCGTACAAAAGATAAATATCCTATAGAGGTCATTAATACAGATAACACAAACCCCTAAAATGTAAAATGGGAGAGTGTTCACGAAATAGTTTGATGTTTTTTTTAGTAGAATGGCCTTTCCTTGCAACAGAAAAGTGCATCCGGCTGGTCAAACGGACATTTCCAGTACAAGAAAAGCCCGTGCTGTTGATCGAAGAGGGTTTTCTGCAACTGGAAAATGGCATTAGAATGATCGTACGCTGCTTTTTACCAAATGAAAAGCTCACCGGATGAGTCAAACGGCATTTTACTGCACCCGAAAAGCTTTCTTTTTAATCGAACGGCATTTCCCGGATTCAGGAAGTGCGAACCGATTAGAAGAATGTAAATTTCCAGACTAATGGAAAGGGATTTGCGTGCTCTTCCAAATAATCCGGCAACAGGAAGCAAGCCGGTTTTCAAATTTTCACTCACCTAAAGCCAGGTATTGCAATAAATAGGTGAATATCTTCAAATCTGTCTTTCCATTATCTGTAAAGCCGTATATTTGTATCACATTAAACAGTAAATCAGAAATAAAAATGTTGAAAATCTATCACAATCCGCGTTGCTCCAAAAGTAGAGCAGGTTTAAAATATTTACAAGACAAAGGCCTTGAACCTGAAATTCGTTTGTATCTAAAAGATGAGTTTACTGAAGCCGAACTTGCTGATGTATTGATGAGAATGGCGAAACAACCCTGGGAAATTATCCGCACTCACGAGAAATTATACAAAACCGATTTTAAAGGGAAAAATTTCAATGCCGATGAGTGGATCAAAATCTTAATTGAATATCCAAACCTGATTCAACGCCCTATTGTTGTAAAAGACCACAAAGCAATTTTTGCTGTGCCTGCTGAAAATGTAGAAGAGATTTTGTAGTTGATTTATTTCTGATTAATCAGTCAAAATTTAGATCATGAAATACCGGATAGAGTCCGACACAATGGGGGAAGTTAAAGTTCCTGCCGACAAATACTGGGGAGCACAAACACAGCGCTCTCTTGAGAATTTTCAGATAGGCCCTGTAGCTTCTATGCCTATTGAGCTGATCAGAGCCTATGCTTATCTGAAAAAGGCGGCGGCCTTTACAAATCACCAGTTGGGAGTGTTAAATGCTGATAAAAAGGAAATTATTTCAAGAGTATGTGATGAAATTTGCAGAGGCGAACTCGATGAACATTTTCCTTTGGTTATTTGGCAAACCGGATCAGGCACACAAACCAACATGAATGTGAACGAAGTAATTTCCAATAGGGCTCAGGTACTTATGGGCTTACAAACAGGAACAGGAAGTGCATTCGTTCACCCCAATGATGATGTCAATAAATCACAATCATCTAATGACACATTTCCAACGGCAATGAATATTGCCGGTCTTATAAAATTACAGGATCACACCATTCCTTCCATAGAAAATCTTAGAAATGCTTTGGCCCGCCATTCCCATGCAATGAAAGATGTTGTGAAAATAGGAAGAACTCACTTAATGGATGCAACGCCGTTAAGTCTTGGACAAGAGTTTTCGGGATATGTTTCGCAATTAGATCATGCAGCGAAGGCAATCCGAAACAGTTTGGAGCACTTAGGTGAAATTGCTCTTGGAGGTTCTGCGGTGGGCACAGGCATCAACACGCCACACATGTATGCTGAAGTAGTGGCTGATTATATTGCAGAATTTACTAATTTACCTTTTACATCAGCAAAAAATAAATTTGAGGCCATAGCCTCTCACGATGCAATTGTTGAATCGCACGGTGCATTAAAACAAGCTGCTGTTTCGCTGCTGAAAATTGCCAACGATATTCGCTTAATGGCATCAGGACCACGTTCGGGGATTGGTGAACTCATTCTCCCTGCCAACGAACCCGGATCTTCAATCATGCCGGGAAAAGTAAATCCCACACAGGTGGAAGCACTAAGCATGGTTTGTGCGCAGGTAATGGGTAACGATACAACAATTACCATTGCTGGATCAAGCGGTCATTTCGAGTTAAATGTTTTTAAGCCGGTAATCATTTACAACTTTTTGCAATCGGCTCAATTACTGGGCGATGCCTGTAATTCCTTTGCCAAAAACTGCGTGGAAGGAATTCTCCCCAACAAGGAACGAATCAAACAACATTTAGACAATTCGCTAATGTTGGTAACCGCTCTAAACACTCATATAGGATATAAAAAATCAGCCGAAATTGCTAAAAAAGCCTATTCGGAAAACAAAAGTCTGCGCCAGACTGCCCTTGAACTTGGCTACGTAAGCAATGAGGAATTTGACAAGTGGGTGAATCCAAACAAAATGATTCACCCTGATAGAGAATAATTAACAAAAGAAATTTTTCACCCATGCTAATTTCAACAATCACTAATAAGATGAAGCTTTTAGGTAAAATTTATTTGATCGTGGTATCGCTGCTATCCAGTGCCTGCGATCCTTTTCACACCAAAATAGGAACCGAAGTATCCTTATACGAAAGTTTGGAAAAACAAGAATTCGCCTTCCCGGATACCTTAAAAGTAATGACCTGGAACATTAAATTTGGTGGGGGAAGAATCGATTTCTTTTTCGATTGTCATGGCAATCGGGTCATCATGGAAAAATCAGAAGTGCTGGATAACATGAGCATGCTTTCTGAAAAAATCCGTGAAGTAAACCCCGATATCCTGTTTATTCAGGAAGCCGATGTGAATGCAAAACGAAGTGCTTTTGTTGATCAGGTTCAGTATTTGCTTGACAATACCGATTTTAATTATGCGGCTTACGCCTCACAATGGAAAGCCAAGTACATTCCCAGCGACGGCATCGGAAAAATGGATTCGGGCAATGCCATTTTATCCAAATGGAAATTTACCGATGCGAAACGAACTCCTCTGCCCCTTATTCAATCGCAAAATTTCATTGTTCGTTATTTTTATCTCAAACGAAATATTCTGGAAATAAATCTGGAACACAAGGGTGAAGCAATTAAACTTTTAACAACTCATCTGTCGGCCTATGCCAAAGATGATACCAAGAAAATACAGTTGGAAATTTTGAAGAATTACGTCGATTCTTTAAATCAAAAAGGACAAAAATTTATTTTAGGCGGCGATTTTAACTCTCTTCCTCCATTTAGTAAGCAAACCAGTAATTTCGAAGATTCAGCATGCACCGACGGCGATTTTGAAGCGGATAATTACAGCTCCGAAACAGAATGGATGATGCCTTTTTACGAAAGTTATACAGCAGCAATACCTTTGGAAGAATTTAAACAAAACAATTCGAAACATTTCACACACACAACAGATAAAAACGGGTACTGGAACCGAAAAGTGGATTACCTGTTTACCAATGGTCACTTTGTTCAAAATAGCGGAAATACACTTCAACAATGGATGCAGGCATCCGATCATGCCCCTATTGTTGTGAATTATAAATTCTGAGTCAGCAATTATTAATGGGTAAGTCATAAGACCTTAACTCATCATATAATTCCAGACAATTCCATTTTTAATTGACCGGAAATCCTGTTTTATTCATAAATCTTAATTAATAATTCCTAATTCGAACGTGTTTTAAAAGTATGATTAAGAACATTTTTAAAACCTTCCTTAAATGATAAAAAGGCCTTATTTTTAGGCTCTAATTTTTAAACAGTTACAGTTATGGCAGATAATAAACTTTTTAGTGACTTTGCTCCTCAATCTACACAAGAGTGGATTGACAAAATCACTAAAGATCTTAAAGGTGCTGACTTTGATAGAAAGTTGGTTTGGAGAACTAATGAAGGATTCAATGTGCAGCCTTTCTACAGACTGGAGAACATGGAAGACAAAGCCTTCATGAATACCTATCCTGGAGATTTTCCTTATGTTCGTGGTAATAAAAAAGACAATAACGACTGGTTAGTTCGTCAGGATATTATTGTTGAAGATGTAAAAGCAGCTAACGAAAAAGCTCTTGATGTTCTGAACAAAGGTATCGACTCAATTGGATTCGTATTGAATTGGAAAGACCTAAGCAAAGATGAATTAGCAACTTTGTTGGATGGTATTTTTCTGGATTGTGTAGAAATCAACTTCGAAAAATCTCACGGTTCTGTTGAATTAATTAAAAACCTACAGGCAATTGCAACTGAAAAAGGTATCGCTCTTGATAAATTAAATGGCGGGGTTTCTATCGATATTCTTTCAGGATTCAGTACTGTTGGCAACTTCTGTCAGTCAGAGGAAAGTTCTTTTAATTATTTAAAAGAAGCTGTCGAAGCAGCAAAAGCTCTTCCTAACTATAAAGTTGTTGCAGTAGGCGGAAGCCTTTTTAACAACTCAGGATCTTCAATTGTTGAAGAATTAGGTTTCTCTTTAGCCGCTGGTGCTGAATATCTAAGCAAAATGATTGATGCAGGTCTTTCAGTTGATGAGGTAGCTCCAAAAATCCGTTTCAACTTTGCAACAAGCTCTAAATATTTTATGGAAATTGCCAAGTTAAGAGCCGGACGTATGGTATGGGCAAACATCGTGAAAGCATTTGGTGCTTCAAACGAAGAAGTTTGCAAAATGAATGTTCATGGCGAAACATCAGAGTGGAACAAAACTGTTTACGATCCTTATGTGAACATGCTGCGTACTCAAACAGAATCAATGTCGGCTGTTTTAGGTGGTCTTGATTCATTTACAGTAAAACCTTTCGATTCTGCATTTGCCAAATCATCGGTATTCTCCGAGAGAATTGCCCGTAACCAACAATTATTACTAAAAGAAGAATCGCACCTGGCTAAGATTGCTGATCCAGCTGCAGGTTCATACTATATTGAGTCATTAACTGAATCAATTGCTGACGAAGCATGGAAATTATTCCTGACTGTTGAAGACAAAGGTGGATATCTTGCAGCATTTAAAGCTGGATTCGTTCAGTCGACAATTAAAGCAACAGCTCAGAAACGTGATTTCCAAATCGCTACACGTCAAGAGAATTTCTTAGGAACTAACCAATTCCCAAATTTTGGTGAAGTATTGGAAGCTCTTCCTGAATCAGTTCTTGCTCCTGCAGATAAAACTGCTGCCGATGCTGTTTGCGAAACGCTTAAACCATATCGTGGTGCTCAGGCTTTCGAAGCACTTCGTAACAAAACCGATATTTACAGCAAAACAAATGGTCGTCCTAAAGTGATGATGTTCCCAATCGGAAACTTAAACATGCGTAAAGCCCGTGCTCAGTTTGCTTGTAACTTCTTCGCCTGTGCCGGATTTGATGTTGAAGATCACAACGGTTTTAAATCAGTAGAAGAAGGTGTAAAATTCGTAACAGAAAAAGGTGCGAAGATTGTTGTTGTTTGCAGCTCTGATGATGAATATGCAACTATCGTTCCTGAAGTTTACGAAGCTCTTAAAGGAAAAGCTGTTACCGTTGTTGCAGGTGCTCCGGCATGTGCTGATGAACTAAAAGCTAAGGGTGTTGAGAACTTTATTAACGTGAAGTCGAACGTTCTTGAAACTTTAAAACAATACCAAGCCGAGTTAGGAATTTAGTAAAGACGTAGCATGCTACGTCAGTACAGGTTAAAAAGAAAGAAAATGAAGCCAAATTTTAAAGATATAAATATCAAGTCATCTTCAAGATCTACCGCCACTTCTCAGGAATGGGAAAAAGAAAACGGCATTGAAAAATCGTGGATGACACCAGAACAAATTCCTGTTAAAACAGCTTTTAACAAGGAAGATTTAGAAGGTATGGAGCACCTTAACTATGTTTCAGGTTTACCTCCATTCCTACGTGGACCTTATTCAGCGATGTATCCTTTGCGTCCCTGGACTGTTCGTCAGTATGCAGGTTTCTCTACTGCTGAAGAATCAAATGCATTCTACCGTCGTAACCTTGCTGCTGGTCAGAAAGGTCTTTCTGTAGCATTCGATTTAGCTACTCACCGTGGATATGATTCAGATCATCCCCGTGTAATAGGTGATGTTGGAAAAGCGGGAGTTGCTATTGACTCAATTCTGGATATGGAGATCCTTTTCGATCAAATTCCATTGGATCAGATGTCAGTATCCATGACAATGAACGGAGCAGTACTTCCAGTATTGGCTTTCTACATTGTTGCAGGTTTAGAGCAAGGTGCTAAACTGGAAGAACTTTCAGGTACTATCCAAAACGATATCCTAAAAGAATTTATGGTGCGTAACACATACATTTACCCACCAAATTTCTCAATGAAAATTATTGCTGATATTTTCGAATTTACTTCGAATTTCATGCCTAAGTTCAACTCCATTTCTATCTCGGGTTACCACATGCAGGAAGCAGGTGCTACTGCAGATATCGAGTTGGCTTATACTCTTGCTGATGGTTTGGAGTACTTGAAAAAAGGTGTAGCTGCAGGTATGGATGTTGATACATTCGCTCCTCGTTTGTCTTTCTTCTGGGCAATCGGAATGAATCACTTCATGGAGATTGCTAAAATGAGAGCTGGTCGTTTACTATGGTCTAAGATTGTAAAACAATTCAATCCTAAAAATCCTAAGTCGATGGCATTGCGTACTCACTCGCAAACTTCAGGTTGGTCGTTAACCGAACAAGATCCATTCAACAATGTTGGACGTACTTGTATCGAAGCAATGGCTGCTGCATTAGGTCACACTCAATCTCTTCATACCAATGCATTGGATGAGGCAATTGCATTGCCAACAGACTTCTCTGCACGTATTGCCCGTAATACTCAGATCTTCATTCAGGATGAAACTACCATCTGTAAAGCTGTTGATCCTTGGGCTGGTTCTTACTACGTTGAGTCGTTAACTCAAGAGTTAGTAAACAAAGCTTGGTCTCACATCGAAGAAGTTGAGAAATTAGGTGGAATGGCAAAAGCGATCGAATCCGGTATTCCAAAACTTCGTATCGAAGAAGCTGCTGCCCGTACTCAAGCTAAGATTGATGCGAACACTCAAACTATTGTAGGTACCAACAAATATCGTTTGGAGAAAGAAGATCCATTGGATATATTGGAAGTAGATAACACTGCTGTACGTATTGCTCAGATTGAACGTTTGGCTAAGCTTCGTGCTAACCGTGACGATAAAGCTGTTCAAGCTGCTCTTGAAGCCATCACCGCTTGTGCAAACGGAGGTGAAGGTAACTTATTGGATCTTGCTGTTAAAGCTGCACAATTACGTGCTTCCCTTGGTGAGATTTCAGATGCATGTGAAAAAGTTTGTGGTAGATATAAAGCTGTAATTAGAACCGTGTCAGGAGTATATTCATCAGAATCAGGACAAGATGCTGATTTCGCTGTAGCGAAAGAAAAAGCAAATCAATTTGCAGAAATGACAGGACGCCGTCCTCGTATCATGATAGCAAAAATGGGACAAGATGGTCATGACCGTGGTGGTAAAGTTGTTGCTACCGGTTTTGCTGATATAGGATTTGACGTGGATATGGGACCTTTGTTCCAGACTCCGGAAGAATCTGCTAAGCAAGCTGTAGAAAATGATGTACACATCGTTGGTGTTTCTTCATTAGCCGCTGGTCACAAAACTTTAGTTCCTGCCGTTATCGCAGAATTGAAAAAATTGGGCCGCGAAGATATCATGGTTACTGCAGGTGGTGTTATTCCAGCTCAGGATTACGATTTCTTATACGAAGCTGGTGTTGTTGGTGTATTTGGTCCTGGTACCAAAGTATCTAGATGTGCTATCCAAATGTTGGATATCCTAATTGAGCAATACAAAGACTAGTTCTTTTATTATCATTATATTTAAAGACAGGAGCAATGTTCCTGTCTTTTTTTTGTGCTAAATTTCAGCTTAAACTAAAACTTCAAATTTTATGAAAAGACCAGCCATTCTTCTTCTTCTCTCCTTAATCATTGGGAATATTTCGGCTCAAAACCAAACCAAAGAAGATTCCAGAATCAAAATGAATATTCTTTACGGACAAATTACTTTAGATGCATTTGACATGGATATTTGTTCCCCTTGGTACACGCCTGAGCACGATTCTTATCTTCCGGACACAACGATTCTAAAAGAGCTTCGGGAACAAAATCTAACGGATATTTCAATTCTCCTGATTATCGGTTCATGGTGTCACGACAGTCATAGAGAAGTGCCTCGTTTCATTAAAATACTGGAAGAAATAAATTTTCCGTTTGATCAATTAAATATGAATGCTTTAGACCCCGGAAAATCTTCACCGGATTTTGATGCAAAAGCCAATAAAGTTACCAATATTCCAACAGCTGTCATCTACCGAAATAGCAAGGAAATAGGTCGGATTATCGAAAGTCCGAAAAAATCTTTGGAAAAAGATCTTTTACTAATAATCTCAAAAAATTAGTACCTTTATCCTTTAGACTAATCAACTCAATCATGGAACAAGAGCGCACAAATGCCGGACAAACGTTAGGAATAATTGGATTAATACTTGGTATCATAACTTTCATGATAGGATTTATTCCCTGTGTAGGAATTATTGCAATTGTTCCGGGAATTATTGCGATCATCTTAAGTGCAGTCGGACTAAGTCAGGCAAACAAAGATAATGGTGCCCGTGGAATTAATATTGCAGCTTTAATCGTTTCTATTATCGGGGTTTTAGTTGCATCGCTTTGGCTGATATTTGTTGTTGGGATTGCTAACCTAAGCGAAGATCAAATAGAGGGTTTTGTAGAAGATGCAATTGAAGAAGTGATTGATGAGTCTACTCAAAATGCTGACTTACAAGATGCTCTGCAGGAATTGGAAGAACAACTTGATGAAGTTTGTGTGGATTCAATTCATATTAAAACAGACAGCATCAACATCGAAATAAAAATTGATAATGAGTAATTCTCAATATTCGGCTAAACAGAATTACAAAATAATTAACCTCTCTTTAGCCGGAATTATTCTTTGTATTTTTATTTATTCTGCTCTGTTTTCTCCTAAAGAATGCAATCATCCCATACCCTCTTTTTACACCCAAATTACAAACGAAATAAGTCCGTCTACCGGTCTGTCCCGAAGCTTCTCAGCTATTGTCCGTGGCAACCTGCAACAGGCTCTGGCATTTAACCCTTTCGGCGTGCAAATATTTCTCTTTTTCGCATTTCAATTCATTTTTAGGATTTTATCATTTTCTTTGATTAACGATAAATTTCAGTTGATAAAACCTACTATTTTAATGGATATCATACTGTCGCTAATAGGCTTTTATCTGGCCTTCAGACCATTAATCCTTTTCACATTAAAACTTTTTCAAAAATCCATCGTAAACTACGGGAGTTAATCTTTATTAAACAAATCCTTACACTATGTCAGCACTACTTGTGATTGTATTCCTTGCACTTCTGACCAGTATTATGGTTTTACATATCCACAATGAACTCAATCTTTCCAAAAGGATTATTCGAGCAGGATATTTTGTGCAGGAATTAATGGATCAACATGGAATTAAGCATCTGGATCTGGAAAAGAAATTTGAAACTTCGACTCTAACCACTCAACTTCGTGTACTGGAGTATTATTTGCACTCACTCAATTCATCCTACAAGGATTTTGGCACAAAAAAAACCATCTTTCAAAGGATAATAACTATCGAGCAGACTTTGGCAAATTACGGATACCAGAGCGAATTAAGTATTATTTAATATCAGTAAGCGAAAAACATTTGTCAACTTTTACACCTTTTGTAGTTTGCACCAAGCTGCAACACTCGTTTATTATATCGTGCTGAAAAAATAAGATATAATTATTCTCCACTGCCTCCTTCAGAAAAACCTCCTTCTCATGCAAAGATGCCTTTGGATTTAAATCGTAGCTGGCCAACCATTTTACAGGAACATTAGCTGTTGTAGGAATAAAATCTCCGGCAAATACAATGGTATAGTTTTCATTTTTAATAATAGAAACCATCAGACCTGGAGTATGACCATTAACCAACCGCACTTCGAAATCAGGAAACAACTCTCCATCTTTCTCAACAAACTTCAATTTTCCAGCCTCCTTTATTGGAACAATATTTTCCTGAAAATAGGCATCTGCTTCACGAATATTTGGATTTCTGAAATTGTCCCATTGCAATTTACTCACCCAATGTGTGGCATTCGGAAAAACCAATTCGAAACCATCTCCCTTTTCATTATGCTTTACGGCACCACCACAATGGTCAAAATGCAAATGAGTAAAAACTACATCTGTAATATCAGTTGGCTGAAAACCAATATTCGCAAGAGAAGACAATAAATCAGCCTCTCCATTTAAATGCTGGTGTTTAAAAAATTCAGCACTTTGCTTGTCTCCGGTACCATTATCGAGCAGTATTTTTCGCTCCCCGTCAACAACAAGCATGCTTCTCATTGCACAATTGCATAAATTATCTTCATCGCTTGGGTATTTTCGACTCCAAAGAAGTTTTGGAACCACACTGAACATAGCACCTCCATCGCACTTAAAATTGCCTGTTTCTATATTATATATTTCCATTATTTTTAAGTAAATATGTTATCTTTAATCTTGAATCGCGCTGTAAATACAGCTTTACAGACCAATTCATTTAATACAGATCAAAAATACAATTTTTAAAAGCGAATACCAATGAGAGTACATTTTATAGCAATTGGCGGCAGCGCCATGCACAATCTTGCAATAGCACTGCATTTAAAAGGTTTTACTGTTTCGGGTTCCGATGATGAAATTTTTAATCCCTCAAAATCCCGTTTGGAAAAACACAATATACTGCCAAAAGAATGGGGCTGGTTTCCTGAAAAAATAAATACAGATCTCGACGCTATTATTCTTGGAATGCACGCCCGTATTGATAATCCTGAGCTTTTAAAAGCTCAGGAATTAGGCTTAAAAATCTTCTCTTATCCTGAATACATTTACGAGCAAACAAAAGACAAAACCAGAATTGTAATTGGTGGCAGCCATGGAAAAACAACTACAACATCAATGGTTATGCATGTTCTTAAAGAAAATGATATTGATTTTGATTATATGGTTGGTGCCCAAATTGAAGGTTTCGAAACCATGGTTAAGTTGACCAAAGAAGCTAAAATTGCAATCTTCGAAGGTGATGAGTATTTGTCTTCTCCAATTGACAGAAGACCCAAATTCCATCTTTATCATCCACACATTGCCTTACTTACCGGTGTAGCCTGGGATCACATCAATGTTTTTCCAACTTTTGAAAACTATGTTGAGCAGTTCGGGATATTCACAAATCTTATTCAGCCCAATGGGAGTTTAATCTATTTTGAAGAGGATGAACACATTCAAAAAATTCTCACTAAAAGAAGAAATGATGTGAACTACATTCCATACAATACGCATCCATTCAGACTGGAAAACAACCAAACCATTTTAACAACAGATGATAATGAATTTGCTCTTGAAATATTTGGGGAGCATAATTTACAAAACCTTATGGGGGCTTATCACATCTGCAAAAGCATTGGAATAAAAGACCTTGATTTTTATCAATCGATTCAAAATTTTTCCGGAGCTGCCCGTCGCCTGCAAAAGTTGGCTGAAAGCGATAACTGTAGTGTATTTCAGGATTTTGCTCATTCTCCTTCTAAATTAAAAGCAACGACCGAAGCTGTAAAAAAGCAATATCAGAATAGAAAATTGATTGCCTGTATGGAACTTCACACTTTCAGCAGCCTAAAGAAAGAATTTCTGCCTCATTATAAAAATACAATGAGTATGGCTGATCAGGCTTTTGTTTATTTTGATCCGAAAACAATTGAACACAAAAAACTGGAACCAATAACCAGCAAACAGGTGGAAGAAGCGTTTGGAGGAACTAATCTTAAAGTATATATTAATTCAGATCAACTAATTTCAGATTTACTTTCAATAGATTTTAAGAATACAAATGTTTTATTGATGAGTTCGGGAAACTTTACTGGTGTAAACCTCGCTCAGCTTGCAGAAAACATTATCGTAAATACAAAGTAAGCTAAAGTGCACTATTTCAAATCTCTTTATGTTGCCAAGAGATAAATTAATACTATTTTTACGGTATGATGAACCCCAAAGTCAGGACTGTTATGCTTTGTAAGCTTAAATATATTTTTTTAATTCTTCTTTTTTTCCCTATAACTTTGGTGTTGGGCGAATCTCAGGATCGAATTCAGAAGGTCGAAGAATTATTAAAAAGTACTGAAGGTGGTGAAAAAATTGCTTTACTTAAAGAACTATCGAGCTTATATATTGATATAGACCCTGACAAAAGTATCGACTACGCAAAAGAAGTTGTCATTCTCAACTCTACAGATCCTGCTGAAAAATCAGCTTCATTATACAATCTGGGAAATTTATATCGTCGGGTTAACAATTTTAGACTGGCGCTCGATTCCCACAAACAGGCTCTGGAAATCCGAAAAACGATTAATGACCTGAAAGGGACTGCCAGTTCGTTGAATAACATTGGAGAAATATATAAAATACTAAATAAATACGACGAAGCCCTGATTCACCTTAACCGGTCGCTTGAAATAAGGGAGAAAAATGGAACTCAAAAAGAAGTTGCTTACACCTTAAATAATATCGGAAGTGTTTTTTGGCTAAAAAAAGATTACGCCAGCTCCTTAGAATTTTATCTTAAATCGCTGGAAATAAGATCTGATTTAGGCGACAAATCAGACATATCATCCTCTCTAAACAATCTTGGGAATGTATATAAGAACCTTAATAAACCGAACAAAGCACTCGATTATTACACCAAGGCTCTTGAAATTAGAGAAGAAATAGGCGACAAAACCCTTATTGCGTTTTCGCTAAATGATATTGGAGGAATATATTGGAGATTGAACAATTTCAATGAATCTTTGGCCTACTACAACAGATCTCTTGAAATAAGAAAAGAAATAGGAAATAAAATATTTATTGCCGCTACTCTCAAAAATATAGGAACGGTATACAAGGATCTAAATGAATTGGATTTTTCTTTAAAGAACTACAATGAAGCTTTAAAAATTTACGATGAAATTAATGATCAAAAGGAACAGGCAAATGTCTTTTCGTTAATTGGGAATCTATACGAGAGCTACAATAATTTCGACAAGAGTCTGGAATATCATAAAATATCACTTAGTCTTCACCGCAGAATTGGAAATAACAAAGGAATAGCATATTCCTCGAACAGCATTGGAGAAATATTAATGAAATATTACCAAAGCGAGGAAGCCAAAGACTATTTGCTTTCAGCATTCGATCATGCTAATCTGTGCAAAGACAGAAGCCTGCAAAAAATTGCATCGGAGAATTTGTTCGAGTATTTCTCTAACCAAGGAGATTATAAGAAAGCATTGGAATACTTCCGTGAATACTCGAGCACCCAATACGACAGTATTATAGATCAGATTGATAAAGATAAAATATCTGAATTTGAGGCTAATTATCAAATTTCAAAAAATAAAGATGAAATCAAGAGCTTAAAAGCGTACAATCGCCAGCAAACCATTGTAATCTATCTTTTTGTAGCCTTAATAATACTTGCAGGAATAATAGGTTATGTCGCAAACAGGAACATCAAAATAAGAAAGGAAGCTACGCAAGCCTTAACGGATAAGAATGATGAACTGGAAGAAATGAACTCCAGATTAAAAGAAACCGAAGTAACACTCAAGGATTTGAACCTTACAAAAGATAAAATATTCAATATTATTTCGAACGATTTACGAACCCCTTTTATTGATATGAAGCTTATGAGTTCAAAACTTCTTGATAGTTTTAACCAGGCTAAAATTGAAGAACAAAAGCATTTATCGAAAAACATCAGAGACTTGTCTTTCCAAACTTATGATCTTGTTGAAAATATTTTACTGTGGTCTGCCTCTCAGTCCGGCAAAACAAAATTTTCACCTCGTCTTTTTAATGTGAAAGAACTTTTAGATTATAGTTTAACAAAGCTTTCAGAACAACTTATTGAGAAAAATGTTAAGGTTATTTTTAATTTAGACAGTACCTCCAAAGCATATGCAGACACAGCGGCTATCTGCGAAGTATTTAAAAATCTGCTCTCCAATGCAATAAAATTCTCCTATCGGGAAGGAAAAATTACGGTTTCGGCCCGTGAAAAGAAATATTGGGTAGAATTGGATATTTCTGATGAAGGAGTGGGAATGAGTAAAACCAATCTTCACAAGATATTCCGTTTGGATAATAATTACCTTGCATTAGGAACTGCCCAGGAAAAAGGTGCTGGAATTGGTTTATTGCTTTGTAAAGAATATGTTGAGAAAAATGGCGGAAAGATATGGGCAGATAGTGAAGAAGGAAAAGGAAGTAGTTTTTACATTACCATTCCTAAATCAGATAAATTGATGGGCTCCGTTCCTAAGAAAGAAGATCAATAACGAAGTACAACTCCACCAATACAAACCAATATTTCTTTTTTTTATGGACAGACAAAATGCAAAACGAGGCCTCAAGTGAAGCCTCGTTTATTTTGATCAGAATATCTGAACTATATTAGTATTTTTTAGCAACAAAATGGTAGTGACTACCAAATCTTTCGAAAGCTGCCTGATCCAATTCTTCTCTAAAATTAGGATGTGCAACCGAAATAATAGCTTTAGCTCTTTGTTGTAATGTTTTTCCAAACAAATTAACTGCTCCATGCTCAGTTACAAACCATCTCATGTTGTTACGTGTAGTCACAACACCAGATCCCTGCAGTAGTGTTGGAGTGATTTTTGAAACTCCTTTTCCTGTAACAGAAGGCATTGCAATAATCGGCACACCACCTTCTGAAGCAGAAGCACCACGTGTAAAGTCAATTTGTCCGCCAACACCAGAGTAGTGTCTTGTTCCGATTGAATCGGCACAAACCTGACCTGTAATATCAATAGATAATGCAGAATTAATTGCACACACTTTAGGATTTTGCTTGATGATACCAACTCCATTAGTATAAGCAACATCCATCATTAAAACTCCGGGATTATCATCAACAAAATCGTAAAGCTCCTTTGTTCCCATTAAGAAACCAGCAACAATTTTACCTTTATCCAATTTCTTGTTCATTCCGTTAACAACACCGCTGTAAACCAAAGGAAGAAGACCATCAGCAAACATTTCAGTGTGCACACCAAGATTCTTGTGATTGCCTAATTGAGCCAAAACTGCATTTGGAATACCTCCAATACCCATCTGAAGACAAGCTCCATCAGGAATTAAACCTGCAACATTTTTACCAATCTGAATATCAATCTCGGTTAATGGTGCATTATGGTGCTCGATTAGTGGAGTATTATCCTCACAAAATACATCAAAATAACTCAAAGGCATCAAGGCATCACCAAATGCACGAGGTACATTAGGATTGATTACCGCAACAACAGTATCTGCTGTTTCAACAGCTGCTTTTGTAGCATCAACAGAGGTACCCAATGATACATATCCATGCTTATCCGGCACACTTACCTGAACCACGGCTACATTCACTTTCAAAATTCCTTCACGAATCAACTGCTGCGTTTCGCTCAAAAACACAGGAATATAATCTGCATAACCTGCCTGTGTTTGCTTCCGTACGTTGGCACCAACAAACAACGACTCCAAATTAAAGATACCTTCAAATTCAGCGTCTGCATAAGGAGCCGGACCTTCTGTATGGAGGTGCTGTATTGCCACATCGTAAATTTCGCCATTACGACCTCTTTCACACATTGCATTTATAAACTTCTGCGGAGCCAAAGCCACGGAATGTAAATGTACTCTATCCCCAGATTTAATCACCTTCGCTGCTTCCTCAAAAGAAACTATTTTGATCTCTTTGTGCATCTTTTAATCGATTTTATGATGTTTTTTAATAATTCCTAAATCGCCGACTAAAGTAGTATATTTTTTGAGTCCAATTTCTGCTATTCAGCATTAATGCTACAAAACATATCTGCATTATCAGTTCATAACTAAGCTTTTGCGATTCGATTTCCAGAAATAATTGAGAATAAAATCAGTACCACTTAAATGGAATTTAAAAATGTATCCTGGAACAGGTGACAAATTCTTACAGGAGCAATTAAAACGTAGAATCACATAAAAAAAGAAGCCGGAAATAAATTTCCGGCTGCAAAACCCAAACATCTAATAAAACTTAAATAACAAAAACTATCAAACTATTATTTTTGTAACCCTATTATTTCGCAAAGTATGCTGCTTTAGCTCTTTATAACTTTCTGCCGAAATAAAAAATAATCGTTGTTTTGTATTAGTATTACCAAATGTACCATACTTTTCATTATCTATCAAATCAATAATGCTTATAATCCGATAGATAATCTTTATATTTGAGCTTAAATCCAAATTCAATAAACATGATTACAATTACCCAGTTGGAATATATCGTTGCAGTTGATACATACCGTCATTTTGCCACTGCTGCTGATAAGTGCTTTATTACACAGCCTACGCTTAGTATGCAAATTAAAAAATTAGAAGAATTTCTGGACATTACTATATTTGACCGCAGCAAACAACCAATCATCCCAACTGATGTTGGTAAATCTATTATAGAACAAGCCCGAATCATTTTAGGTGATACAAAAAAAATCAACGACATTATACATGATCATAAAAATACAATTGTAGGAAGTCTTAAAATAGGTATCATTCCAACCCTTGCTCCATTCCTCCTACCCATGTTTATTGGAGACTATATCCGAAATTACCCTGCTCTTAAAGTAGAAGTGGAAGAAATGGTATCTGAAGATATAATAATGAGTTTAAAAAAAGACAAAATAGATGTCGGCATATTTGTGACACCAGCCAAGGAAGATAAAATAAAGGAAAAACCGCTGTTTTACGAAGAGATGATGATTTATGCACACAAAGATCATGAGCTTCTTAAAAAAGCAGTTATTGAGGTGAAAGATATTGCCACTCCGGAAATATGGATGCTTGGTGATGGTCACTGTTTTCGAAATCAGGTCATCAACCTTTGTGAAATGCACGATTTGCAGCATCAGGAATTGCCTTTCGAGTTTGAGAGTAATTCTTTAGAAACTTTAATGAAAATTGTGGATAAAGAAGGTGGTTTTACGTTGATTCCCGAATTAGCCACTCAATATTTACCCAAAGACAAGTTAAATCAAGTTAAGAGATTCACAAATCTACACCCTTTACGAGAAGTTAGTTTGGTGTATTCCCGTCATTACTCAAAGAATAAATTACTCGATCTTTTGGCTGTAAGTATTCGAAACATCATCCCTAAAGACCTTTTAAATAGTACAAGAGGAACAATAGTTGAATGGCGCTGATTACTCTTTATTCTAAGAAAGAAGCAGTTAGAAATTTCTGATAAAAAAAGTCTTGTTTTTTTTCAAATAAAGTATTGTCAATTCAAAGAATTATCTCTTTCTTTGCATCGCTAAAGAAAAAAAATAGTGATCACGATTGCTTCTTTTAGTTCTTCAGCTTTTAAAAAGAAAAAATACAAAAATGTATTTGCAAAATTAAATTTTTGATTTACCTTTGCATCTCTTTAAAATAAATGGTCCGTTCGTCTAGGGGTTAGGACGCCAGGTTTTCATCCTGGTAACAGGGGTTCGATTCCCCTACGGACTACGAAAAGTTTGTAGCAAGTTGTTTTTTAACTTATCTTTGCTACGCAAAAATAAAGATAATGGTCCGTTCGTCTAGGGGTTAGGACGCCAGGTTTTCATCCTGGTAACAGGGGTTCGATTCCCCTACGGACTACCAAGATAAATAAATTTAGATAACTTTAAGAGATGGCAAATCATCAATCTGCAATTAAAAGAATAAGACAGTCTGAAGCAAAACGAGTACACAACAAGTTTTACGCTAAGACTACTAGAAATGCTGTAAGAAAGTTACGTGCTACTACTGATAAAGAAGCTGCTAACGAATTATTACCAACGGTTACTGCAATGTTAGATAAACTTGCAAAAATCAATGTAATTCATAAAAACAAAGCGGCTAACTTAAAATCTAAATTAGCTTTACACGTTAACAAACTGTAGGTAAGAAATTACTACTCTATAATAGAGGGTTCTCAATGAGAACCCTTTTTGTCATGCAATAAATTCTCATTTGATTATTTCGTATATTTTCATAACTTTAATTAAGTTATAACACATCGCGAAATGGACGAATACAAGAAATTAAGCATTAAAGACTGGGCTATTGAAGATCGCCCCAGAGAAAAATTAATGTATAAAGGCGTTAAAAGTTTATCTTCTGCCGAGCTTCTGGCAATTATTATTGGAAGTGGTAACCGAAAGCAATCTGCAGTCGAATTATCAAAATCAATTCTATCTGATTGCGACAATGATCTTAATCTGCTCGCAAAAAAAAACATTCATGATTTAGTGAAAATCCCAGGTATTGGGGAAGCAAAAGCTATTAGTATCATTTCAGCTTTGGAATTAGGCCGGAGACAAAAAGCTTTTCCCTCCAAACAAAAACAAAAAATAAACTGCAGTCAGGATGCTTTTGAACTCATATCTCCCTATGTTGAAGATTTAGGCCATGAGGAGTTTTGGGTCGTTTTTCTTAATCAAGCAAATAAAATAGTCGAAATTAAAAACGTTTCATCAGGAGGTATCACCGGAACCGTTTTTGATGTAAGATTAGTATTTAAAGATGCCCTGCTTTTAGGTGCAACCAACTTAATTCTTTGCCACAATCATCCGTCTGGTAACCTTCAACCTTCCAATGCAGACAAGGATGTAACCTCAAAAGCCAGTGAGGCAGGTAAACTAATGAATATTTCGGTGTTGGATCATTTAATAATTGCAGACAATCAATTCTTTAGCTTTGCAGACGAAGGACTAATTTAGAATGAATTAGTCTTATCAATTTTTTAAGGAATTCCTTGTTTAATATTTTTGAAATATGGCTATATTTGCGCTCAGCTAAATTTTAAATAAATAATCATGGTGGTCAATACTTTAGGAGAAAAAAACTCTCTTTTTAATCAATTCATAGCTGAAATCAGAGATATAAATATTCAAAAAGATCCTCTTCGCTTTAGAAGAAACCTGGAAAGAGTGGGCGAAATTTTTGCTTACGAAATCAGTAAGGAATTGGATTTTACTGAAAGCTCAATACAAACTCCTCTTGGAGAATCACTTACAAGCCTTCCATCCTGCGAAGTTGTAGTAGCTTCCATTCTTAGGGCAGGCTTACCTTTACACACTGGCCTTTTAAATTACTTCGACAGATCGGAAAATGCCTTTATTTCTGCTTACAGAAAATATTCTGATGATGGCGAGTTCAAAATCAATTTTGAATACATTTCATCTCCATCGATAGATGGCAAAGTTGTTATTCTTGCCGATCCGATGTTGGCTACAGGTTCTTCAATGGAATTAGCGTATAAAGCAATGCTAACAAAAGGAACACCTAAACACGTTCACATTGTTGCAGTTATTGGTAGTGAAGAAGGTGTTGAGTTTATAAAAAGTAAACTTTCTAATGAAAATATTACTATCTGGATGGGTGCTGTTGATAAGGATTTAAATTCGAAATCATATATTGTTCCGGGATGCGGCGATGCAGGTGATCTTGCATTTGGTGCTAAACTGGGATAAATAAAATATTTATTAGAAAAGGGTTGTTTTTTAGGAACAACCCTTTTTTAGTGCTTGAATTTTTTCACTTCCATTTTATCCGGACAAACCGCGTGCAATTCTCTTATGCTTTTTATTTCGATCGGATGAATTAATTCAGGTGCAACATCGAGCATTGGAACCAGTGCAAATAATCGTTCCTGAATCCTGGGATGAGGAACAACCAAACGGTCGGTAGAAATAATCTGATCCCCGTAAAAAAGAATATCAATATCAATTGTTCTTTCACTGTACTGATCTTTTTTACGAACCCGCCCTAAATCTTTCTCAATTTGCTGGATCACATCCAATATTTCTTCCGCCTCAAACCCGGTTTCAATTACGACAACCTGATTTAAAAAATTCAATTCGTGTTCAAAACCCCATGGTTCAGTTTCGTAAATAGAAGAACAATCCACCAACTCCCCTATTTCCATTTTCATCTTCGAAATTGCTTCAGAAAGGATTCTTTCTCTATCATCTAAGTTACCTCCCAATAAAAAATATACTCTCGCCATGTAAAATTCTCTTTTTATCGGTAAAAGAAACAAAGAAAACCCCGATATCAAAATGTATATCGAAAATAAGGCATTGCACCAAGCCAGTTTCAACTAAATTAAATATATTTGTTTGTTTCTAATTTTACCATAATTTACAATTATTACTAATTAATTGATTATCCACAAAACACATATAGTTATGAAGAGTTTTTTCAAATTTACTTTCGCCTCAATTCTTGGAGTTATTATTGGAGGTTTTATATTATTATTTCTTGGAATAATAATCATTGCCGGGATTGCGTCAGGTAGTGATAAACCTGTCGACATAAAAGACAAAAGTATTCTGGAAATAAAATTAAATCAGCAATTAGTAGACCGAGGTTCAGACAACCCGATGTCTAACTTCAATTTTTTCACTATGAGTGCTGATGCCAACATCGGGCTAAACACCGTTCTTGAAAATATTGAGAAAGCCAAAACAGATGAAAAAATAAAAGGAATTTACCTTAATGTAACTGATATCCCAGCCAATTTTGGAGGCATGGCGTCTATCGAAGAAATCAGGAATAAACTAAAGGAATTTAAAACAACAGGTAAATTCATAGTTAGCTACAATAATTTTGGTCATTCACAGAAAGCATATTATTTAACTTCTATTGCTGATAGTGTTTTCCTCAACCCTGAAGCTGGCTTATTTTTATTAGGTATGGGAGGTGAAAGAACCTTTTACAGGAAATTTCTTGAGAAAATTGGCGTTGAGGCCCAGGTTATTCGGGTTGGGAAATACAAATCGGCAACCGAACAATATTTTCGTGACGATATGAGTGATGAAAGTCGAGAACAAACCATGGCTTATGTTGGAGCTATGTGGAATCAACTTCTTGAAGGAATATCGGAAGAGAGAAATATTACTGTTGAAAAACTGAATCAGCTGATTGATGAAGTAGCCGTTAGAAAAGCTGCCGATGCAGAAAAATATGGCTTAATCGACGGAGTTATCTATGAAGATGAAATGGAGGATAAGCTAAGAAAACTATCTGATATTAAAGAAAATAAAAAACTAAGATTGGTAAGCACTTCTGATTATGCAAACGCGCCAGATGCAAACTATAAATTTTCGAAAAATAAAATCGCTGTTATTTATGCAAGTGGTGCAATAGGTTTAGAACAAAACGAAAGCTCAATTGGACCCGGATTGGCTAAAACCATTCGTGAGGCTCGTCTTGATTCTACAATTAAAGCAATTGTATTAAGAGTTAACTCTCCGGGAGGATATGCAAATGTATCTGATTTTATATGGAGAGAAGTTAAATTAGCTTCGGATGCAAAACCTGTAATTGCATCAATGGGAAATGTTGCCGCCTCCGGTGGGTATTATATTGCATGTACTGCTGATACAATTGTTGCTGATAAAAATACGATTACCGGTTCGATTGGAATTTATGGTTTATTCTTTTCTGGAGAAGAGCTAATAAAGGAGAAATTTGGCTTGACAACTGATTCTTACGGAACCAATGAACATGCAGCTTTTGGTGGCAGCTATCCATTGATGCTTCCTATTTCATCCAGAAAATTTACTCCAACAGAAAAAGAAATTGTTCAGAATATCATTAATAACGGTTACGATACATTCGTAAGTAGAGTTGCTGAGGGACGTAACATGACTGTTGAACAGGTGCACGAAGTTGCTCAAGGCAGAGTTTGGAATGCAATGGATGCACAGAAGAATGGTTTGGTTGATGTTTTGGGAGGATTGGAAACAGCCATTCAAATAGCCAAAGAAAAAGCTGGAGTTGAAGATTACCGAATTGTTTCTCTTCCAAAATTAAAAGATCCTTTTGAAGCAATTATAGAAGAATTAACCGGTAAAGCAAAAATCAAAATTCTTAAAAACGAATTGGGAAACTTTTACAGTACTTATGAAAAAACACAAGACCTTATACAACTTGGTGGAATTCAGGCCCGTATTCCCTACGAAATTGACCTGCACTAGGAAAAATTAACTTTAAATAATTAAGATCCTCATGTTATTCATGAGGATTTTTTTTCTCAGGAATCGATATATTTCAGAAAAACACATTATTTAATTATCAATTCAACTACTGATTCCCTATCTTAAAGATTTAGCAGAAATGATTTTTATTGGCTGGAGCAAGAAAATTATTATCATTTGAATTATTTCAGTAATTTTAGGCAATATAATCTACTAACCAAAAAACATGTCTGGGAAAGGCCGATTCCCTTTTTCAAACCCAAAATCAAATGAATAAACTATCTCCCATCCTGAAAAGTCTGCTTTTCCCTTTTAGTTTACTATATGGGCTGATTGTATCTGTACGGAATCTACTTTTTGATTTTAATATATTACCTAGTACCGAATTTAAAATTCCCATTATATCTGTTGGCAATATTACTGTAGGTGGAACCGGTAAAACTCCTCATATCGAATACCTGATCACCTTACTAAAAGATGATTATAAAATAGCCACATTAAGTCGGGGTTATAAACGAAAATCAAAAGGATATATTCTTGCTGATGAAGCATCAACATCATATCAGATTGGTGATGAACCAATGCAGATTAAAAGAAAATTCCCGGATATTTTAGTCTCAGTTGATAAGAAAAGAGTGAATGGCGTAAAGAATCTGCTTCAATCGGAACATGGTACCGATTTAGCTGCAGTACTGCTTGATGATGCTTTTCAACACCGATCTATAAAAGCCGGTTTATCGATTTTATTGATAGACTACAACCGGCCAATTACCCAGGATTATATTATGCCATATGGCAGACTGCGAGAAAGTGCAGGTGAAAAGGACCGGGCCAACATTATTATTGTAAGTAAATCACCGGAAAATATGACTCCTATTGATAGAAGAATAATTGTTAAAGAACTTGATCTTCTTCCCTTTCAGTCCTTATATTTCACAAGCCTTGATTACGGAAATTTAGAACCTGTTTTTAGAGATAACGCTATCAATATTATTAACGAAGATTGGGATAAAGATAATTTTTCTATTATTTTGGTAACTGGAATTGCCAATCCTAAACCTTTAAGAGAATACCTTGAGAATTTCTCCGATTTGGTAGAAGAATTGAAGTTCCCGGACCATTATTCATTTGGAACAAGAGATATTGATTTGATTCATTCCAAATTTGAACACCTGAAGGGTGAAAATAAAATAATTGTTACTACGGAAAAAGATGCGACTCGATTTTACGATATGAATATCAATCATGAATCGATAAAGAAGCATTTGTTCTATATTCCTTTACGGATAAAATTTTTGAATGAAGACAAGTCAAAATTCGATGTTCAGATTATGAACTATGTGCAGAAAAATAAGCGTTCAAGCAATCTGCATAACATCAAGACCGACTCAATATAAAATAAAAGAGGAATCAAATTGATTCCTCTTTACTTTACCATTAAATTAACCACTACATTAATTAACAGCTATCACTAAAAGCAGTTTGAGATACATTTAATTTCTAAACCATTCAAACCCCCTATGCATCATTAAGTTACGAAAACAAACATAAATAATCAACAGTTAATTTCTTTTTTTTGAAAAAACTCTATTGCCGTTCAATTAAGTGCTGTTTTAATTGAATTTTCCACCCAAAACACAGGTCTCTTTAAAAATTTTACGTTTTCCATCCGGACTAAATAATTCGATATACACCAAATAGATTCCTATTGAAGCTCTCTCTTTTTGTGAAGTTAGTCCATCCCAAAACAAAGAATCCTCATTGGCTAAGTTCAAATTGTTCGCTAATTTCCTAATTTCAATCCCCATCGAATTATAGATTCGAACCGTAGCCAGGTAACCATCCATTTCCAGATTAAAATTAATTAGAAGGCGATCATCAAAACCATCATTATCTGGAGTAAATATTTTAGGAGACAAACCTATTTCGGAATTTGAACTGCTGAGATCATTGTAAACTGAATTTTGAATTCCCGGAGTACCAAATCCGATATTTTGAGCCGCCGATTGCCAATTCGATTTACTATTCGTTTCACCTTTTGGATTTATCCTTTCCAAGGATACACCTTCAACCGAAGCCAATAATTCAAAATGCATATTTTCAGTGTATACAAAATCATCAATAAGTTCATTATTGGAAATAAGAACGACTCTTCCTGCATCATCTGAAAAAGATGGAAGAGATTTAACTTGACAAAAAACATCAGGATTGGATGTAAAATAATTTTGTTGAACATTGAGAGTATCTTCTGTCACTAATATATATTCATTGGGAAGCAGGTATTTGTCTGAAATTGAAACTTCATTGTCTAATTCAAAATTATCTGTTCGAGCAGCCAATTTTACGCTTGACAAATCAATTACTTTTTCCGATACATTTACAATTTCCACATAATCCGATCCATCGGGATAAGGATTGAACAATACTTCATTTATAACCAGATCACCTTCCGTGACAATTCCCGGTACCCAAAACTCAAATTCTTTGGTTATTATGGAATTGCCTGCTAAATCTTTAATTTCATCAGATAAGGTGAGTTGACATTGACTGTTCTCAACAAAATCCTCATTGAAAATCAATTGAAACTCTTTACCTGTTAAATCAGCCTGAATCACTTTCTTAGGATATACTAAATCAGGAGAAAGTTGAAAATTTGATAAAACACGACCTGTATTTTCAATTGGCTCGCTAAAAACAAGTTTTAAACAATTTGCTGAAATACACCTGCAGGATTCGATACCTGGAGCAATCAGATCCTGATTTATTGAATAAATTGAATTCACTTTACCCGGAGTTCCTCCCAATTCGTTTTCAGAAGCCTTCCAGTTATTTTCCTGCCAAGATGTATTTGCCGGATCGATTCGTTCCAATGACCAGCCTCCGTTCGATTTTTCAGCAGACCTGTACCATGAATCAGAATAGGAAACCTGATCAATAACGATCTTCTCTGCAGATTGTATTTCAATTGTTCCTCCTGAATTTGTTAATCCAGGAAAACCGGAAACACCTAACACATCTCCAAAAGAAGTAAATTCCTCTACCGCAGAATTTGAACACAAAATTAAATAAGCTTTGGCGGGAATTGTGTCCTCAGCTAAAACAGTCTCCTTCTCTCCTACTTTTAAAATCCAATTCTCAATGGATATCGGATATTCACTGGAATTGTACAATTCAATAAATTCATATTCCGGCAACCCAACTGCAGGAGTTTCATCTGCCATGATTTCATTGATCACAATATCGTTGGAATGAACCTCATACCAAATAAAACTCACAACTGTATCCAACACATTGCCGCACTCATCCTGCAAGCTGGTAATATTTAGTTGCTGTTCATGACCATCTTCAAAAGAATTGGCAAACTCAAGGTGAACAATCATTGGCGTTTCCACCTTAATTGTAAAAACAGGATTATCAGCCAACGAATAATTCTGGAGATTAAGCAAAGAAAATGAGTCAATTTGCTCACTCAGCTCTATAGACAGGTGATTTTTGGACAATACTCTTAAATGAGAAACTTCTGGAGCCAAATTGTCAATATTATTCCCATAAATGGAATTTTCCTTCCCGGGAGTTCCTCCCGTTTCACTATTCGAAGCAGACCAGTTACCAGCGGTACTGCAGGTATTTAAAGGATCGATTCGTTCCAATGACCAGCCTCCGTTCGATTTTTCAGCAGACCTGTACCATGAATCCGAATAGGAAACCTGATCAATAACGATCTTCTCTGCAGATTGTATTTCAATTGTTCCTCCTGAATTTGTTAGTCCAGGGAAGTTACTAACTCCAAGCACATCGCCAAACGAAGCAAATTCTTCTACTGCAGAATTTGAACACAAAATTAAATAAGATTCGGCGGGAATTGTGTCCGCAGTTAAAACGGTCTCCTTCTCGCCTACTTTTAAAATCCAATTCTCAATAACTATAGGATATGTCCTGGTATTGTACAATTCAATAAATTCATATTCCGGCAACCCGACAGAAGGTGTTTCGTCGACCATGATTTCGTTAATGACCAAATCATTACTTTTTGCAGGAACAAAATATCCGAAATTAATTGACTCCTTTTCCTGCACTGCGCCCTTAGCATCAGTAATATTATACAGATCTAATAAATAATTCCCGGTTTTTAATGCATCATCCAAAACAAGAAGTAAGCAATTATCTTCAACTCCAGGCAGAACTTTCATTCCCAAATATTCTCCATTGGTTCTTGTCAATTTAAAATTTTCGATTTCAGCTGATTTTGAAAAATCAAGCTTCTCCGAATATTCCAAAAGCAAAGAATCCGCTGCCAAAATCTTATAAGACTTAAAAAACGGCGGTGTATTAATGGATTTTATTTCCAAATCATCAAACCAAAGATTTCCTGCTCTGGAGGCTGTTTCATAGGTAAAATCCAAACCCGAAAACCATTCCTTTGCATCTGGCATAACTTGAGATTGAATTTTTCCTGCAACTAACCAGTTTTCTTTTTTTCCCAATCGGTTGTATTCCATTTTCCATAAACCATTTGGGTAATAAGTGATCTGAATTGCAACGGCCTCATTTTCATTCCAGTTAAATTCTGATTCTAATAAAACTTTCAATTTCTGATCTTTATTCAAAGTACACAAACTCAAAATATCATTTGATCCACTTTGATTTACACCAACAGAATATTTAGTAGTAGCTGCACTCGGATCAGAATCATCCATGAGCAAATGAAAGACAAATTTATTTCCCGAGGATGGATCCCAATCACCATTTTGAACAATAAAACGCCAATTAATTGCACCCGATTTGGGGTTAAATCCCTTCAAAGGAGTACAAATATAGCTTGAACCTAATTCTTCTGACAAATTGTGTTTCAATGAATATTCACCTGCAATTGGCCGGTAAGACGAAATACTCCAATCCTTCGTATTTATCCAATTTTCAAGATTCCCAGTTTCGAAATTTTCATCAATACCTAATTCATCTTCTCCTAAAAGAATTTGAATTGAATCAGGTTCTAAACTGGATTCAATTTTCAGTCTAAAATATTCACCTCCAATACATTGAACGGAATCGTAATCAACAATCCCATTTACTAATTCCAGATTGTCATCCGTAACAATTAATTCTCCATTCCCATCCAACAAACTGAGATGCACTGCTCCAATTGCATCTTTATCTATACTCTTAAAATGATCACAGGCTGCAATTTTCAAAGAAAATTTCTCATTCGAATTATTAATTCCGAATGGGTATGAAGAAAAAGAGAGTTGACTAGCTTCAACCTTAATAAAATGGATTTCAGATATAATGTCATCCGGTAAGATCTCCTGTATCTTCGAGCCACTTTCCAAACACTTCCACTCATGAACCTTTGGTACTTCTACCTGAAAAGTCTCATTATCAGGAAGCTGTCCCTTGCGAAAAAAAATCGCCAAAGATAAGTTCATCTCCGAATTGTTGGGCAGTTCCAATACGCCTTTCGATGAATTAAACTCAATCCGATTATCACTAATGTTTGAAGATGCAGCAATCATCTCTCCTTTTGATAATAGAACCGCTCCGGAAATATGTTTTGCCCAGGAAAAGTAATGCTCGGGATATTTGTTGTAAAACTTCAAATTTGAAATTATTGTTGGTAACTGATCGTGTGTAGCTAAATCTGAGATTTTAAAATTGAGAACAGATATGGCATCATCTTGAGTTGTTGCCAATGAACTGAGTGGTTTTGCTAAAATTGGATCCGCAGAGCCGATTACAGAGGTTTTGTCAACACCTGATATGTTATCACTCAATATTGTTGGGAAATGATCGCATTCCGCCTGAAGAGTAAAATTTTCCGCTTCACTATAAATTAAATCCTCCCATCGAAAATCTCCATCCTCACTTGTAAGCTTTAAATTTTCGGATGAAAGCTCTCCATTCCCGGAAGCCAGGGAAAGTTCTATTTCAAACTCAGAGTTGGTATCACTGTTTCCCAAACTATCAACAAGCTGAACAAGAACAGTAAATTGTTCCTGATAATTTACTGATTCAGGAACAGTTTGAAACAACATTTCTTTGGCCTCTACTTCAAGGGTAAACTCTTTCCCTACCAAATTACCGCCAAAATTAGGACTAAGACCACTGCTTCCATCAGAAATAATCCAACCCGCATGCAAAGAATCTATTTTCATTTGAAATAATTCTTCATCAATGGTTTTTCCTTCTTTTAAAAAGCAAAAAACAGAATACCCGACACTTTCTTCACTTAATATCTCCTTATTTAGCTCAGACTCTAAAAAATGAATATCTACTTGTTTATCTTTTATAGTACATTCAACATCCAATACCTCCCCATCCACTTTTACAAAGAACTTTTCAATTGATTTCTTCCAATTCACTTGGTTTTTCTCCGATCCGATCAATCTTATCTGCTCAAGAATAGTTGAAGCATTGTCATTCCCCGAATCCGTCACCGAAAATCGAAAAACTTCAAACGCATCCACTTCCCGAATGCAAAGGGAAGAGATGATAGAATCTGAAAAATATGAATCATTCACATTTACAAGTGATTCATATGTATTCTTAACCTTTATATTTTCTGAAATTGCCTTGGGCAGCACATCATTGCTTACAGCCAATTTTATGAATTCAGGATGGGAATATTTTAATGATTCAAAATTCACCTCACCTTTAACAAATGAATTCTGGAATCCATTCAACGATTCCAAATTTCCGGTTCCGGTTTCCAAGGATAATAAAACCGCATAATTTACATCAAGATCCTTATTATTAAAATCATCTACAGCATCTACTAAAATGGAAAAATCATTATTGCGAATAAGGGTATCCGGACACCCAGAGAAGATCATTCGTGTGGCCTCAACCTCAATACTATGAATTGCAGAGGGAAGCTCTTCATTGGCAGGATTAAAACCAGAGCCCGACACAAAAGTTTCGAAGCTTTTCGCGGAATCTTTACAATACAATTGAAATGTTTCACCATCTGTTAAAGGATGATCTGAGTTTAAATAACAGCGCAATTCAAATTCCATTTTTTCTGCATCGGGAATACTTATTTGATTTTCTTCAAAATCCATTAAAATAGAATCTGATTCAATGATGAGATTTTGAGGAATAATCTCCTCATTATTTATAAACAGGCAAAAGCCACCCGAACAATCTTTCCAATTTATCCCATTATCCGGCTTTGAATTGTAAAAGATCATTCTTGATATTTTAGTTGGAAGGCCATCTGCAGCTTCTGCTGTTTCGTCAATAACAAATCGAAAGCAGGTTAATGCCTTTTCTTTTTCATTACAATTTGTGCTAAGAAGTTTCGACTCAACAGGATTGTCAGAAGCCCTAATTTGAGTCAGGTTATCGGTCTCGGGAACAACAGGACTTCCCGTAACGACCACATTATCAAAATAAACCAAATCACCCGAATTAGGATTATTCATCCGAACAATGATTTCCAAACTCGATCCGTTTAAATCAGCTTGTGTTGCATTTACACTACCCCAATTACCACTATTCTCACCATTTAATTCAAAAAGAATCTCCTCCGATCCATCAATTACATAGTAGGCTTTTGCATATTTACTTGAATTTGTTGAACTTCCGGTTTCTGCTAATACAACAGAAATTGATACATCTGTAAAACCTGAGATATCTATTGACTTACTTTTCCAAACAGCTTCCCCATCAATATCCTTAGCTTCAAATCTGCCACCTCCTGTTACAACCACCTTCACATAATCCTCATCATCAGAAAGAGTGCAGTTAGAAACATCCAAAGACCAATCCGTAATTCCGGTTAAATCTGAGTTACTACCCCAATAACCTTTGCCTATGTCACTGGTAAAATCAATTTCCCAAATATCATAGGCATATAAACAATTACTATTCAGTAGAAACAGCAATAAAAACAATTTAATAGAAAGAGTTTTTTTCATGGAAAAATCCTTTTAAATTTGACTTGGCTTTTGAACAAAAAGCTAATTTAACTATAATCCAATTTATAATCAACAATTTAAACCACATTATGTTATGAGAATTGCAGTTGTTGGCGCCACAGGTTTGGTTGGTCAGAAAATACTGGAGGTTCTGGAAGAAAGAAATTTTCAGATTAGTGAGTTGTATCCTGTAGCCAGTGAAAAATCTATAGGAAAAGAAGTTGTATTTAATGGAAAAAAATACAAGGTTATCAGTATGACAGATGCAATTGAATTAAAACCACAAATTGCAATCTTTTCAGCTGGTGGAGACACCTCTTTAAAATGGGCTCCTGAATTTGCAAAAGCAGGTACTACAGTTGTAGATAATTCATCGGCTTGGCGAATGGATAAAGACAAAAAATTGGTTGTTCCGGAAATAAATGCTGTGGATTTAACCACTGAAGACAAAATTATTGCGAATCCGAATTGCTCAACCATACAATTAGTTGTAGCCCTTGCTCCTTTGCATAAGCGATACAAAATGGAACGTTTGGTGATCTCAACCTATCAATCAATCACAGGAACAGGTGTTAAAGCAGTTTCGCAATTGGAAAATGAGAGAAATGGGATTGATGGAGAAATGGCTTACCCATACGAAATTGATAAAAACTGTCTGCCTCATTGCGATGTATTTACCGAAAACGGCTACACCAAAGAAGAGATGAAATTGTCCAACGAGACTAAGAAGATCTTAAAAGACGACAGCATTAGGGTAACTGCTACTGCTGTTCGAGTACCTGTAGTTGGGGGGCATTCAGAATCTATAAATATCGAATTTGCCAATGATTTTGATCTTGACGAAGTAAGAAAAATTCTTTCGGAAGCAGAAGGCGTAATTGTTCAGGACAATTTGGATACAAACGAATACCCAATGCCAAAATATGCTCATGGAAAAGATGAAGTATTTGTTGGAAGAATACGTAGAGATTTTTCTAATCCGAATACTTTAAACCTTTGGATTGTTTCAGACAACCTGCGAAAAGGTGCTGCTACAAACGCAGTTCAAATTGCAGAGTACCTTACAAAAAACAATCTTGTATGAGACTATAAATAAGGACAATGGAAATAATTCCATTGTCCTTCATTTTATTTGCGAACGGCAATCCTTTAAGTTACATAAGAACAGTTCGCATGTTAACTATGTATCAATTTCATTCTTATGAATTAATCCATTAAATTAGAATAATCCTGATATAAAAAGTTATTATACGGGAAACGCGCCGAATGTATTTCCTTTACTGCATTGTAAACCACCTCACGAAACTCCTCAACATTTTGCTTATGCACTGCAGAAATAAACAAACAAGGGGTATCTCCTTTGGCAATCCACATTTGTTTTAATTCCTCCAAACTGTAATTCTCTCTTGTTTTTGGTAAAAGATCATCCTCATCTTTTTTCACATAAGTAAAAGCATCAATTTTATTAAAAACCAAGAAGGTTGGTTTTTCACGTTTGTCAATTTCAAGCATTGTTTCATTCACAACCTTAATTTGATCCTCAAAATTAGGGTGAGAAATATCAACCACATGCAAAATTATATCAGCCTCGCGCACCTCATCCAAAGTTGATTTAAATGACTCGACTAAATTATGAGGCAATTTCCGAATGAATCCAACAGTATCAGCCAATAAAAATGGTACATTTTGAATAACTACTTTGCGAACAGTAGTATCTAATGTTGCAAAGAGCTTATTCTCAGCAAACACCTCCGATTTACTAATCATGTTCATCAAAGTTGATTTTCCAACATTAGTGTATCCAACCAGTGCAACACGAACCATTTTTCCCCGGTTTTTACGCTGGGTTGCCTTTTGCTTATCAATCTTAATCAAATCTTCCTTAAGCTTGGATATTTTATCAAGTATTATTCTACGGTCGGTCTCAATCTGGCTTTCACCCGGACCGCGCATACCGATACCACCACGCTGACGTTCAAGGTGAGTCCACATTCTTGTTAATCGAGGAAGAAGATATTGATATTGAGCCAACTCAACCTGCGTTTTTGCATTAGCCGTTTGAGCACGACTGGCAAATATGTCCAAAATTAAATTTGTTCGATCCAAAATCTTACGCTGCAATGCCCGCTCAATATTTCTAAGCTGTGATGGTGAAAGTTCATCATCGAAAATCACCAGTTTAATATCATCATTCCTTTCCAGGTAATCAAGAATCTCCTCGAGCTTTCCCGTCCCAACAAACGTTTTTGGATGAGGATAGTCCATCTTCTGAGTGAAACGCTTAACCGTTTCTGCTCCAGCAGTTAAAGCAAGAAAGTCCAGTTCGTCAAGATACTCCTGAACTAAGCTTTCAGTCATGTTTTTTGATTTATCGATAACACCAATCAAAATTGCTTTTTCTACTTCTCTATCTAATATTAGGTTCTCTCCCATTTAATCAATTTGCAAAAAAACAAAGGCTTAGTTGCCTTTATCAATAATATTTCCTTTTTAGAGATAGATGTAAGAAGACTACCTTAAAACAAATACCAATAACAAAGTACGTAAACTACAGGGCAAAAATAAACAATATTCGAGAAAGCAACAGTGCTTAAGTCATAAAAAAAAGGCTCTGAAAAATCAGAGCCTTTACTATCTAAAAAAATTATAGATTTGTTTTATTGTAATTGGAAGTTAATAGGTACAGTATAAGATACTTTCACAGCTTTACCCCGCTGTTTACCAGGCTTCCATTTAGGCATTTCTCCAATTACGCGTACAGCTTCCTTATCCAAAGATGGATCTACTCCACGTACTACACGAATTTGCTCGACCGCTCCAACTTTGTTTACAACGAAAGTTACAAAAACACGACCAGTAATACCATTTTCCTGCGCTATCACAGGATATTTAACCGATTTTGCAATCCATTTTTGTAACTCTAAAGCTCCTCCTGGAAATTCAGGCATATCTTCTACAATTACAAAAACTTGTGCTTCATCTTCTTCTTCCTCTTCCGCTACAACCTGAATTTCAACTTCAGCATCCATGTCAGCATCCGAATCTTCAATCTCTAGTTCATCCTCAATCTCTTCTTCGTTATCTACGATGTTCAAAACATCAGCAACTTTAGGAGCTGGTGGTGGTGGTGGTGGTGGCTTAATTGGTTCTTGTCTGGTAACAGGAATCATTTCTTCCTCTGCCTCCATTTCTTGTTGATCTTGCAGGCCGGTAGCTTCGCTAGAATCTACACTCCATTCAAATGCAAGAAGTACAAAGGCAAGAGTAAGAGCCAGACCAATCTCAAGAAAAAGACCTCTCTTATTTTCAAGATCTGCTTTTGGTGACTTCTTAACTTCCATAATCTTCTTTTAATTTTCTTTTAATTTCAGCGCTTAAAACTAAGTAATTCAATTTTATAATCAAAATCCTTTTCGATTAGAAAATTAATTCGAGGCATAAAGATATAAAAATTAAAAGCAAACTGATTTTCCTAAGCAATAAATTTGATTCTCAGCCGATAAACGATTGAAAATTCACATTTCAGATAGGAAGTTTGCAGTAATTTAAATTAGGATAAAACCTCTGTGTATAAATGAACTATAAACTTAGTCGATTTTTTCTTTATAGCCAATCTAAATTATAATTTACACATAGGAAGAGTGAAGAATCTATTAAGCCCGTACTCATCCTACCTAATACACACACTATACATTGCTACCAATCAATTGTCTATTGATAAACAATTTTCGAACTAAAATAGATTCTTCACTCTTCTTATCCTTACGTATAAAATCAAAAAATGTTTTAATTTCAAAAAAATCATCCTACTTATATTTTGAGATGTGTAATTTTCATCTATATTTGCACTCCAATTGAGGGGATCAAGTATTTTTCTTTTACTCCTCATAAAAATGATGGGGGATTAGCTCAGTTGGCTAGAGCGTTTGACTGGCAGTCAAAAGGTCACCGGTTCGATTCCGGTATTCTCCACACTAAAGATAAGGCGTTTGCGGGCTTCCACCGCGGGCGTTTTTTTTTGGTTCGCAAACATTCTGGTTCTAATTTATAGATGATCTATTAATAAATAGTACTCAAGAAGTCTCTAATATAGATGTGATCAACCCCATCGTAGCCATCTCCAGCTAACTTATCCATTGAAACAACAACTTTAGAATGATTGTCATCTATCTTAAGAAGATTACCAAATTCTCTTTTAATAGTTTCTTCCTTCTCTAAAAGATATGAAACTTGCACATACTTCTTCTCATTATTTCTTTCACAGACAAAATCTATTTCCTGAGTATTTAAAACTCCCACTTTGACAGTATATCCGCAAAATAGCAGATGATTGTAAACTACATTTTCAAGTATTTTAGCAATATCATTCGTTTTATAGCCCACTATGGCATTTCGAATTCCAATGTTTTCAAAGAAATATTTGTCCCCTATTTCAAAGATTCGTTTCCCTACAATATCATATCGTCTGGCAGGAAGAATAATAAATGCACTTGATAGATATTTGATATAGTTTTGAATCTGTTGTGAGGAAATACTCACCTTCTGTGATTTTAAAAAATCACTAATTTTTTTCGCAGAAAAAAGACCACCTACATTATCTGCTAAAAAAATGACCAAGCGTTCCAAAAATTGTGAATTTCTTAGATTGTATCTACTTACTACATCTCGGTAGATAATAGTGCTGTATATATTTTTGAGGTATTCAAAAATAACATCATCGTTAAGAGGTAAGTTCGTAATATAAGGCAAACCACCATATTTCATAAATAAAGCTAAACTATCATCAGAATTGTCAAGAGTATGAAATTTTAAAAACTCGAGGTATGATAAGCTATAAACAGTGAACTCAATATATCGTCCACTTAAAGTGGTCGCGAGTTCTCCTGAAAGCATTTTAGCATTACTACCCGTAATATAAATATCAATATTATCATTTAATGCCAGGGATCGTAATGCTTTCTCAAAATCGTCGACATCCTGAATCTCATCCACAAATACATAATTAGGATGTGTTGATGATAAATTCTTAATCACATATTCATTCAAATCTTTCGCAGTTTTGATATGATCAAAAGTAAGATCCTCTAAATTTATATAAATGATGTTTGCATTGTTTTCTTTTTCAGAAATAAGATTCATTAACTGAAAAAGCAAATATGATTTACCAACACGCCTTTGCCCAGTTAGTACCTTAATCAATGAAGTATTAATAAAAGGTTCAATTTTCGAGATATAACTATCTCTCGAAATTATATTTTTGGGAATATTCATCACAGAATTATTTAATATACAACAGAAACTTTTACAAAAATACGTAAAAGTTTCAAGTATAACGTAAACTTTTCATCATTTTCATAAAAGCTTCAGGTATACCATGAACTTTTCAATGGTTTTGGATGATGTAATTCCTTAAATGATTTCTCCACTATAGTAAGTATTGCGATTTTATGTGTAATACGGTTCTGTTTGTTAATTTACTCAAAAAAAACTTATCTTAGTATATGCCAAAAATTATAGATGTAGAAATCACCGAAAGTGAATCAGAATTACTTTACCTTCTGAGAAAGCAGACAAAAATTCTTCAGCATAGTAGAGTTAAAACCCTTCTTTTTATCAAACAGGGAAAAGTAAAATATACAAGTGAAATTGCAACTAAGCTGAATAGAAGTAGAAAAAGTATTTACAACTGGCTTCAATTGTATCAAAATGAAGGAATTCACGCTTATTTGGAAGTTGCCAGTCGAGGATCCAGAAAGGAACAATTAAGCGATTATACAAAAGAGTGTTTAGCCACTAAACTTGAAAATCCCTATACTGATATTACCAGTTATGTAGAATTACTTCAGTGGGCGGAACAAAACTGTCAGGAAAAGATTCCCTATCATGCTTTGTATCACTACTGCAGGAGCAAACTCAATAGTAAATTAAAGATCGCCCGTAAATCTCACCACAAAAAAGATAAGCAGACCGTTGAGGTCTTCAAAAAAACTTCCTGATCTGATAAATTCATTTAGAATTGGACTGGATAAAGATAAATACGACTCCCTGAATATTTATTTTCAAGATGAAAGTCGATTTGGATTAATGACCAAACAGAAACGCGTATTAGTTTCCAAAGGTGTAGAGCCGGTGGGTAAATATCAGCATAGTTACAAGTGGTTATGGCTTTGGGGATCTTTTTCACCTTTGACAGGAGATGCATTCTATTGGGAAACATCCAATGTTGGGAATGATATTTTTGAAGCATACCTAAAAGTTCTTAGCGATCAAAATCCAAGAGAACTAAAACTATTGATAATTGACAATGCAGGGTTTCATGCATGTCAAAGCATAGAAGTCCCTGAAAAAATAAGGCTAATAAGAATTCCAGCCTATGCTCCTGAACTAAATCCTGCAGAAAAAGTATGGCAATGGATGAAAGATAAGGTATCCATGAAGTTTTTTTCAGAAATATCAGATCTACAAGAAAAGATTACAATGATGGTAAATGAGTTGAATCCCGATTTAATCAAATCCATTACTGGCTATCCAATTTATACAAATTGCTTTTGTGAGTAAATTAGTCTGTAAAATGGTATAACGTGAACTTTTCGGTGATTTTGGATGATATTGTTCCTTATAATTTATCTCCAATACAATGGTTCGTGTACCTTTCTTATTAACTGCCCTAGGCAATTAACCTTCCGGAGATCGTCAGATCATCAATAAATTTATTGATGATCTGAACGTCTTCATCTCACCCATCATTGGTAAAACGCCTAAAATATTCGACTCCGGGAAAGGCAAACTGCTGAGCCAGCACAATTACAAGGAACAATAAAAAAACAACATAATTAATTTTCGCATTCTACTCATTTAGAATGTGTTTACTTGCAGTATATTTCGATTCACTTCATGTCCAACTTCTAGAATCGAATTAACATCTGCTGCTGAATGAACATCGATATGAATCTGTTCTGTCTCTTCTCCGTGAACTGAAATAAGTGGCTTCTCAGATTCCGACAACACAAGCTCTTTTACAGATACATTTTTTGAATTATATAAGGCAATTGCAGGAAATACATTGGTTTGCAAATGCAAATTTCGAATCGTAACACCTGTTGCATCGATACACAACAGCCCTTTTTCTGTTTCCATTGTAATATTTTCCAACAAAATGTTTTTAAGATTCATTTCGGGCAGGCCTTGTAAATAAATGGCTTGAGCGGCTCCTTTACAAGTGACATTTTTAATACTAATGTCTTTAAATTGCGGAGTTTCTTCTGTTATCTCAGGAAGCATTTCGGAAACCGATTTCCCTCCATAATACAAATTAAAGGAGATCGCCTTGTTTGGAATGTTAATCATATCGATATCAGAAATGTAAATTCCTTCCACAACACCACCTCTACCACGATTACTTTTAAATCGCAATCCAACATCAGTTCCCATAAATGTACAAGCCGAAACATGCATATTTTTAACTCCTCCCGACATTTCACTACCTACAGTTAAACCTCCGTGCCCGTGATACACAATACAATTTTTCACAATCAGGTTTTCGGTAGGCATGGCTCTTTTGCGACCATCTTCATCTTTACCTGATTTAATACAGATTGCATCATCGCCCACATCAAAACTACAATTTGTTAAAATGGTATTTTTACAAGACTCTATATCAATGCCATCACCATTCTGAGAGTACCAAGGATTACGTACTGTAAGATTTCGCACCGTTAGGTTTTCGCACATCAGCGGATGAATACACCATGCCGGCGAATTCTGAAACACGGGACCATCCAACAACACCTCTTTACAATTCACGATACTTACCATTACGGGACGTAGAAAATCTTTAATTTCCTCGTATTCTTTTATCGTTTTTAAATTTTGAGGCACATTCATTTTACTTTGCCTGTCTCCTTTTACAAACCCCTCAGACGGATACCACTTCTCTCCATTTTCATCGACAACTCCTCCTGAAGCGACAAGCTTTTTCCACTGGTCACCGGTTAATTTCGAACGCTTTACCATACGCCATACTTCTCCTGACCCATCAAAAACACCACTTCCTGTTATGGCAACATTTCTTAAATCGTTCCCTTGAATTGGCGACAAACACCTAACTGTATTTAAGCCTTCGAAACTTGCATTCACTAATGGATACAAATCTTTATTGGTACTAAACAGCACCAAAGAACCAGCCTCGGCGTGAAGGTTGATATTACTTTTTAAAATAATGGGTCCGGTTATCCATATTCCCCTTGGAATAATTACTTTTCCTCCTCCTTTACCTGCAACATGCTTAATAGCATCGGCAAAAGCCTGTGTATTTATTGTTTTCCCATCCGCTACAGCTCCAAAATCAGCAATTGAAACTGAAAAATCAGGAAATGCAGGCTCTACAACCTGAGGCATATCAAACTCGATTCCCTCGTACAGCTTGCTTATTCCACTATTTTCAATTGGTTTATTCTGACAGGCAAACGCCAATACTAGAACCAAAACCGAATAAAAAAATCTCTTAATTTTTTTTTCTACCACTCTCATTCTATCTTATTGATTTAGGGTTACTATTCTTCAAATGTTTTCATTCCCTCAAAAATCAATCGGACTATTTCTTTTGCTCCGACCGATTGAAAATGTTTATTATCATTCTGTCCATCAGGAAATGCTTCATAAATCCCCGCAGGTAAATTCATGAAATAATATTTGGAAACATATTCTTTTCTTTTACTGGGAAGAAAATCTATCGACAATTGTTTTAAACCGATCAACTAAATATGCGTCCTATTCCTCAATCTTCTCTATTCGAAACCAATCAATGTCAGCACTTCCTGCATTATTAATTACACCATCGCGAAGAGCAAAGAATCCTACTTTTGCCCCAATCCAACGTCCCGGAACTGCATTAAAATTATCTCCTGCCTCTGTAAACTTCTCTCCATCGGCGCTATAACTAAAAGAGCAAACGGCACCAGCTTTAACTTTTAGTCTGAAATAAACTGTTTTCTCTTTAAAACCATGTTCAAACAGTTCTTTTTCAGCTCCATTCTTTCTTGCATTACCGCAACGAACAACCCGAATTTTTAATTTCTCATTGATCTGTTTTAGAGAGATAAACTGATAATTTTCTCCCATTACAACAAAACCTATTTCCTCACCATCAAAATGATTATTGAATGTAAATTTCGTTGTCACCATAAATTCTTCAGCCGGAAATTTCTGTAGTAATAAATTTGGAGTCTCCCACAAATTCACATAATCGTCTGATTTAGGAATACAATTTAGACGATAAAAACCCATATGTCCGGTTGGAAATCCCCATGTTATTTTTGGATTGGCATACCATTGCCATTGTAAACCCAATGATGGTTCATTAAACTCATCACTTTCGGATGGAGTCATTACTTTCCCTTTTGGCAAATCAGGCTTTTTATAACTAGACACAGGCTCTCCAATTCCATCCCCATCCAAGTCAATACCCATTACCGGCCAATCGTTTTTCCAACTCATTGGCTGTAAATGAACAATTCGACCGTAAGCATCTTTATCCTGAAAATGAATGAACCAATCTTCTCCGGAAGGAGTATCGACCCAAGCACCTTGATGCGGACCATTTACAGCTGTTTTTCCTTTTTCCAAAACAACCTTTGAGTCGTATGGTCCATAAATGTTTTTAGATCGAATAATCAATTGCCAACCTGTTGAAACACCACCTGCCGGAGCAAAAATGTAGTAGTATCCGTTTCGCTTATAAAATTTTGGCCCTTCTAAAGTCGGATGATCTTGGCCTCCATCAAAAACCATTACCCCATCGTCTAACAGCTTGATTCCATCAGTACTCATCTTGCTAATAACAAGAATACTCTTTACACCAGCACGACTACCAGCAAATGCATGAACCAAATATGCTTTTCCATCATCATCCCATAAAGGCGATGGATCAATCAAACCTTTTCCTTCTTTCACCAATATTGGCTCGGACCAAGGTCCCATTGGATCTTTTGCTTTGGTTAGGTAAATTCCGAAATCAGGATCAGGATAGTAGATGTAATATTCCCCTTTGTGAAAGCGAATGCATGGAGCCCAAACACCATTTCCGTGCTGCGGTTTATCGAACACATCAAAAGGCGGTTGTTTATGTAATGCATAGGAAATTAGTTCCCAATTAACCAAATCGGTTGAATGTAAAACCGGCAAACCAGGAGTACAGTTAAACGACGAAGCTGTCATGTAAAAATCATCTCCCACCCTTACTACATCAGGATCTGAATAATCAGCATGCAAAATTGGATTTTTATAGGTTCCATCGCCATTGTCAGCGACCCATACCTGAGAGATGTCCTGTTTATTTTCATCATTAGATTGTGCTATCGCAGGACTAACAATACCTGCAAAAAAAGCAATCAGCCAGAACGGAACTATTTTCTTCCTATTTATTTTTTGTTTTCCCATAACAATTTATTCTCTTCAAAATCGATTAAAAACAATAATATCTGATTTATTTTATTTCCCACTTACTAAGCTGAAGCACATTCTCTACTGTATATTTCTCAGCTTGTTTCGCCGTTAATTGTTTCGACCAAACAACTCTATCGCTTGTATCAGCTCCTAAACCACGATTCCGATACTCTGCATAAAATGCTGTTTCTTCTCTCTCAGGCTTCGACCAGTTGTGCCATCCTTCAGGGCGAATATGTGCACCCAACTCACAATTCAAGAAAACCACATTTGCGTAATCACGCCAAGGTCTTCCTAAAAATACCTTAGAAATTTCGGGCGTTGCTTCTATTTTGCAATTCATAAATACGTATCCAAACTCACTCTCTTTTGGTGTTGATGCCGCAGTGATATAAGAATTTTTTTTACATAGAATTACACAATCCTGAAAGACAGCTGTTGACGAGCCAAAAATAAAATCGGTTGTTCCTTCTATATAACATTCCTGAAAATACTGACGGCTATTTTTTCCTGAGGCATAAACAGTGTCCTGATTTCCCAAAATCCGGCATTTTTTAAACGAACAGCCATCTCCTTCTACATGCAAAGCTACTGCTTGTCCTTGCATACCTTCCGAATTTTCAATCGTTAAGTTTTCAACACAAATATTATTTCCTAAAATCTGCATGGTAAAAGATGTAAATGTATTGATATCGCCTTTCCCAGAATAATCATCCCAGGTTATGATCGTTTTTGCAACGTCTTCGCCCACAAAATGAATATTCTCCTTATCTACAGGAACAACAAGCTTTTCTTTATAGATTCCTGATTTAATAAAAATAAGCTTTGTTTCCTCAGATGACCTTACGGCATTAATTGCTTCCTGAATACTTTTGTAATCACCTGATCCATCTGCTGCAACTACAATCTGATTTTCTATTGCTGATGAACAGGAAAAAAGAATTGTACTCCCCAATAAATAAAGGAGTATGAGTATGTTTAATTTTTTTCTCATGGTGTTTGAATGTTTGCGGCTGATTCAGGAATCCAGCCATTAAAAATATTTTCCAATGTATAAGTTTCTCTTTCTTCTTTTGTTAATTGATGCGACCATGAAACTCTATTCGCAGATTTGGCTCCTGAACCCGTATTTTTATATTCTGAATAATTAACAGTTCGTTCAGCATCTTTTTTATTCCAATTGTGCCAACCTTCGGCTTTAATAACCTCTCCTAATTCGCAGTTTATAAATGCGGTTTTAGCATATGGCCTCCACGGACGTCCTAAATAAACCGATCCAGCAGGAGCATTTCCTGTGATCTTACAGTTGATAAACACAAAACCAAAAGGTGTTTTTTCCAAGGTAGAAGCCGCTGTTACGTAACCTGGCCCTTTGCAGAAGATCTCGCATTTTTCAAAAACCGCTGTCGACCATCCAAAAATAAAATCAACTGTTCCCTCGATAAAGCAGTTTTTGTAATATTGACGACTATTTTCGCCATGAGGATAAAGAGTATCCTGATTTCCTAAAAAACGACAGTTGTTAAAAAAAATACGATCGCCCTCAATACGCACAGCAACTGCCTGCCCAACCGGCCCTGAGGAATTCTCGAAAGTAATATTCTCTGCTTTAAAATCATCTCCGAAAATGTAAAATCCGGAAGAGCCTGTTGTTCCTTTTTCTTCTCCGAAACAATTTTTCTTCGATGCATAATCATCAAAAGTAATTATCGTATTCTCCAAACTCTCACCAATAAATAAAACCTGATTTTTAGAAGCAGGAAGAATCAATTTTTCCTTGTAAACTCCATTTTTGATATAAATAGAAGTCCTGTTTTTTCTGAAGTCAGGAACCGCATTAATCGCATCCTGAATGCATGTAAAGTCTCCGTCACCATCCTTGGACACAATAAAATCGTAATTTGAACCTGTATTTCCTTTTGAAAATTGACTAAAACAGGTAATAAAAACAATAAGAATAAGATATTTCCATTTCATACACATTAATTTTATTTTCAACATACATCTATATTTTTACAACACACTTAACAACATCCTGACTCAGGTTAATGATTACATTTGATCCGTTCACTCCAATTCTCAATTCTACAATCCAGGTATTACGAAACACATCTCATCCGGATCGTAAAGTAATAGTTGCTGCTTCAGGCAATAAAATTAAAGCAACAGATGAAGTTAACTGCCTTTACTATTCCCAAAGAAGACAGTCTGTATTCCCTGACAGGAAATTATTTCCCAAACAAGAGGGGTATTCTTCCCAAAGACTGCAAAAAATAAAATTCAAAAAAGCACAATATACTACTATAGAGATGCTTATAAAGGCAAAACGCTGAATATTCTTCTTCCAATTCACTTTTCAAAACTCTCTGTTTTTAGTGATATAGTATAGCTATTCAGCGATAACTTTTGTGCATTTAACTTCTTTTTCAGAAACAGCTCTTACAATATAAAAGCCATGCTTGATTGTAAAATTAATGTCACTATTTATTTGCAGCTGTTTTACAAGTACCCCTTTTATATCAAAAACAGAAACATTAGTACTCAAATCAATACCTTTTATATAAATTCTGTGCCTTCCCCCAAATATTTGTATTTTCGGTTGTTGAATTTCACCCACCTCAGTAACTACATCAACAACTGCATCTTTGTTTTGGTTATTAACAATGTCTGAAACTAAACTATTAAGATAGGTTTCCAGGTTAGAATATTCGGCATCTACAGTCGTCTGCAGGGCATCATCAGCATTATTGCTGTTCAATCCATTATTTTTCTCCCAACTATCTGGCATGCCATCTTCATCAGTATCTACAGGCGCTTCTGCCGACATCAGATTCGGCCAACCACCAACGGCACTTTGTGTATCAATAATACCATTTGTACTCCCATTCCCTCCATCCATAACTGAGGCTGTTCCGTTTCGTACATCATCAATAATTCTTTTATCAACGGCATCTCTCATCAGGCTGGCACCTGCGTAGTCTAATACCCTTTTATAAGCTTCATCTGCGGTATGGGTAGTAATTTCGCCAGAATCGAATGATATATTTGCTTTAATTGCGTCTTTTTCTTCGTCAGACAAACTGCCATACTTACTGGCAAATTGATTATAAACACCATATGTCCAATTGTCTTCTGATGCTTCTTCCACCCCTTCAATAATATTTCCATCGATATAAAAATGCCCCCAAATATCATAAATTTCAGAAGTGTTGTTTTTTGTGTATTTATCAATTGATACAATACGTGTTGATTTTGATGATGAGGTTGCTAAACCCGGTTTGTAATAACAATTTACAATATTCACATTCATACCTTCTCCACCATAACAGCTGTTTCCACCCCAGTTATAAATTACATTATTCCGCAAATCAACCAAATCGATTAATGCGAATTTATCTCCGGCATATTCCCCTAAGCGGGGATTTCGGCTATCGTGATCTGCAAGAAGATTGTGGTGAAAAGAAGCATTTTTACCTCCCCAAACTCCCCCGTATCCATGAGCTCCTTTTTCATGTACCGAATTGCGAAGACTTTCAGAGATAATACTCCATTGCAACGTGAAATTTTCATTTGCGTAAAAGGAAACACATTCATCTGTAGACCAACTCATAGAACAATGGTCTACAATAATATTTTCACGAAAACGACCTCCCAAAACATCATTTTCTTGTTTGGCAGCATCTCCCATGCGGAATCTCATAAAACGGATAATCACATTATCACAGGAAATAATTACTGGATAATCTCTTAGGCAAATGCCATCGCCCGGAGCTGTTTGTCCTGCTATGGTAATATTGTTGCTGGTTATTTTTAGATTGGATTTCAACTGGATTGTTCCGGAAATTTTAAATAATATAATTCTGGCACCAGTTTGATTTATTGCATAGCGCAATGACCCTTTTTGATCATTATCACTCAAATTAGTTACATAAATCACCTTTCCACCACGGCCTCCTGTAACATATTTCCCATGTCCTTCAGCACCAGGAAAAGCTGGCAATTCACTCCTTTGTGCCAATGCACTACACATAACTGTAAACAGTATAAATATAGTATTGAATAATTTCATCTTCTTATTCATATTTTAATTCTATTAGAAAATAAATAGTTCAAACAATACCAAATTAACATTAAAACATAGCCTGCGAAATGTTTCTCTTCAACTGTATCTCAGTTAAAAAAGATGCAAGCTAAATTGGCTGTGCTTACCTTTTTTACCTCGATCTACTAAAAATTAATTCATTTTGAGTAAAATCTCTTTTTAAATTAAACAGGTATAATTTTAATGAAAAAAAATATTGCAAAGAATACTGGTTCTTCTTTGCAATATTTTATTGTAGATTAATTGATGTTTACCACCAACGAGAATCACCAACTTTATCTTTCAAACGATCATCAGAAAAAGAAAAGTCATTATTATCCGGGTCAGCAAAAACAGAATAAATGTCACCACTTAACTGATTTATGTCCATTGGTGCAACTACTGTAACAGCACCTGCCTCATCAGTAACGAAAGTCCATACCAAATCACTTGTTCTATAATTATCTTTTATAGTAACGCTTGCAGCACTGCTTCGATAACCATTAATCATGTCGGTATTCCATCCCATTCCAAATAATGATTTGGTAATTGAAAAACCATTTTCCAATAATTGCCCTTTAAGATCGAATAAATAATAATTGCTCGTACCAGGAACAAAACATGCTGTGAGGTTTTTAATGGTAAATGATTTTAAAGTAGGAGCCTTAGTTGCCTCAACAAACTTTTGTGCATGTGTTATTGTTGAGTTTGTAATACGAATATCTTCTATTACCGCTGAACTGTTATCTTGTTTTATCACACCGTAACCTCCAATGGAATCTATAAGGCAATTGTTCATTGTAATTGCACTAATTGTTGCCGCAGTTTTAATTCGTATTACTCCACGTTTGTATCTTATTTCACAGTCTTCAAATGTAAGTGAATCAACAGCAGCTCCCGAATTTGAAACATTAAATATATATGTGCCACCAAAATTACTGTCAGTAGTTTTTGGTTTATCCGGATGGTCGGTGAATGAAATACCTTCAAAATACAATTTCTGAATATTTGCCGCTCCATCAACATCGAAGTTACCCGATACTGCAATAACAGCTTTCCCATTCAAGCTGTATCCTGTAACAATACTAACATTGGATGACAATGTTGGTCCGGTTAATTCGTAAGTCATTCCTCCTGCCAATACAAGTGTTACACCATTTGGATGATCGATCGCTAACTGATCAAAATATTCCTGAGATAATAAAGAATAACTTTCTTCTTCACTATAACTTCTAAGATCAATTACATCTCCTTCAAAAGTTTGTGCTGGCATAGTAGTAAAACTTTTTTTTCCCAAATAATTTCCCTCACTATATGCTTTTACAACGTAAGATGATTCTTCCACCAAATTCTTAATTATTCTCTCTTTCTTTTCATTCTCACTATCTGTTAAAGCAACTGTTGTTATAAGGGTATCATTTTTAAACAACCTCAAACTATCGTAAACAACACTCTCCCATGAAACCCGAACCTGATTATCGATTACATCGCTGGATGAAATTGAGTTGAGTTGAGTTGGATAATCTGAAGTCGTAATAACTTTATTTACGTAAGGTCTCGACTCCAGCGTTTCTCCAACTGATTTAATCTGCAGGTAATAATCTGTATCATATTCCAAATTTTCAAAAATATAAAAAGAGGTATCGGTAGTTACTTCCTGTACAAATGTTTTTAAAGAATCATCGGAAATTTTCAGTTCATAATATTCTACATTTTCGTATTGATCCCATTCTGCTTTAATCCATGTTCCACCATAACTGGTTTCACTAATAGTTGGGCGAAATAAGCGGTCTGCAACAGCTAAATCGTCATCGTCCTGACATGCGGAAAAAATAACGATAAATAACATTGCTACCAATAAAGGCAATTTCATTTTGAGGTTATTATATTTCATTTGTTTGCAATTTTTATTTATAATAAACATATAAAACAAGCCATAAGAGTCTATTCTTTGTGCAGGAAAGTATCCCTTACAACACGTTTCATATAACCAGATTTTAAATTTATATTATGGGATTATTATTCTTAAATAATCCATTTGATACTATAATTCACTCTTATAGCTTTTATAAATCAAGTCCATATCCATTATTATCTAAATACATACTGGCACTAATGGTTGTTGTTGAAATTGGGAGTAAATAAGGTACTGCAGAAATACCGCTATCATCAGTATATCCCCGCCAGCATCTGGTTGTATAATCAGCACTTTCATAAATACGTTCGCCAGTTTCTAAATTATCAGTGTAACTATATAATGATTTTGCCCAGTTTGTTGATGCATAAGCATTCTCATTTCCATCATTCTCAAGATCATCTTCATCCACTGTTGTTTCAGGAATTTCTTCAGGCACATATTTGGTATTTAAAAACCGAATTGCACCATTTGTTTTCTGATAATATAATTTAGCTGCATAATCAACATATTGTGCAACATCAGGATCTGAGAGATCCAGTTCATAAGCTGCTTTCCCAATATTGTTTAATGTGTTTTTAGTTTCAATAATTTTCCTCCCGTAAATATTCCATCTTACCAAGTCAAATTTACGCAAACACTCTCCACCAAACTCCCATGCACGTTCGTTAACAATAGCATCAAAAAAATCTTCTTTTGAAGAAAGACCGGAAATATAGGTATCAACTTTTGTACTGTAATCTTCTTCTGCAAATGCTCGTTTCCGCACTCTTGCCAAAGCATTTTTCGCAAGTGAATTAGGGCCATTCAACTCATTTTCAGCTTCAGACAACATCAGAAGAATATCAGAATACCGCATTAAAGGCCAATTAATTCCTGTTCCTTTAGAAGACTCGGATCCCGGATCGATTGTTAGCCATAAACGATTCCATTTTCCCGTTGATAAACTGGTAATATTTGACACATATTCATCATTATCATCTTTGTAATAAACTTTTGAAACAGTCACGTCTCTTCTACTGTCTTTATCATCAAATGAAAAATAGTAAGTTGGTGTCAGGTTTACCTGAATTGTTGATTTCCCTTTAGAACCTCCGGTAACAGTTGTTCCAATACACCAACCAACATCGCCTCCATTTTCTGCTAAATTTGCAACCTCATATAGAACATCATCGTTAACAGGCTTTTTAAATACACATTCATTATAAAACACCTCTTTAAAGCTAGGATTTAGCGAACGATCCTTTAAGCCAATTAATTTCTGGCAATAATCAGAAGCAAGCTGATAATACTCATCGGAAGTTCTTGCAATTTTCTTTACACCATCAATAGTATACGTCACAGCCAAACTATCATTAGCTGCAACAGGAAGGTATTCATCAGCTTTTTTCATGACTCCTTCTTTTGTCATCCCATAACCAGCTCGAAACAAAGCCAAACGGGAAATCATCCCCATGACAAATTCCCGATTCATACGTTCAATTCCATCGGCATATTCATCGGCAAAATACATTTCTCCTTCACAATCTACTAAATCTTGAATGCACCCGGTATAAATGTAATTCTTATCTGTTTTAGGAATATCTAATTTCAGACCTGCTTTTGCGGCATAAGTAAAATATGGAACATCACCCCAAAAATTAGTAAGAAGAAAATAGCGATATGCTCGTAAACAATATGCTTCTCCCAACATCATTTTCATATCCTTATCCTCTGCGATACTGCTTGATTTAATTCCCTCGATACATTGGTTTGCTCTATCAATCGCCAGATAATTATTCTGCCAAGCTTTATTGATATCACCAAAACCAGTTAAATTGCTTCCCTGCAAAGACCAAATATCCCGGCGTGAGCCATCTGGGTTTGCAGATGGCTGTATTGCTTCAACATCTGAATTTTGCATCCATACGCATGACATCCGTGAAGAATAGGGATCCTGAGCAAAAAGAGAATATACGCCAAGAAGCGCTTTTTTTGTGTCTGCTGTATTTGAAAATACATAATCTGCATCAAAAGAAGATGGAGACTCGACTTCTAGATGGTCTTCGCATGATGACATTAAAATCACCATCAAATAGAAGATTGGTATAATATATTTTTTCATTTTTTCTGCTTTTGTTTTAGTTCACTAAAATTTAGAATGTAACATTAACACCAAATGTCCAGGATAAACTCTTTGGATACGATGAATAATCTACTCCTGGAGTAAGCCCTGATGTAGAAGAACTGCGCACCGGAGAGCTAACTTCCGGATCATATCCTGTATAATTGGTCCACGTCCACAGGTTATTCACAGTACAGTAGACTCTAAATCTGCTGCAGGAAACTCTTTGGCTTATTGCTTCGGGAAGTGTATATCCTAATGTAATATTTTGTAAACGCAGAAAAGAACCATCTTCAACTGCCCATGAATGTGGTAAAACTACAGCGTTGCCAAAAGAGTATGGAGACCATAATTCTTTCTTATTATTCCCCTCATTCATTGTTTTTAATGTTTGCAAATCAGTAACTACTTCCCCTGTTTCGCGATTCAGATAAGAGTAACTGTTTTCTGCATCCATTATGGCTAAGAGATTCGCATCATTTGTACGATATTTTTGTGTTGATGCAATTTTATTGGCATTGTAAATATCATTACCGTATACGAAACTAAACATCACAGAAGCATCAAACCCATGATACATTGCATTCATACTAAATCCGCCTGTAAAATCAGGATTTGTATTTCCAATAACTTTTCGATCTTCTCTATCTACAGTTCCTGAATTATCAAGATCTTTTAATTTTATGGTTCCAGGTCTAACACCTATAACACCCCCCAGTAAGCCAGTGCCGGCAACACCATCTTTTAGTACATATTGTTCAGAAGATTCATCATAGCTTTCAAAATCATCAGTTGTATAATATCCATCAGTAACCCATCCATAAATAAGACCTACCGGTTCTCCTACTTTTACTCTGTAATCATCATTACCTTTATTATCTGTTCCTGCCCAACCCGAACTGTAAACCTGCTCACTAATTCCATCAGCCAATTTGTCAACATTCGATTTATTGAATCCAATATTAAAGTTTGTAGACAGGGTGAAATCTTTTTTATTTATAATAGTAGCATTAAGCGACAACTCTATTCCTTTATTGGATATGGCTCCTACGTTCTCTACAGTTGTTTCATAACCGGGCGCTACAATAGATCTCTCTATTAAAAGATCCTTAGAAGAATTATTATAAGCTTCCAGTGTTCCTGAAAGTTTCTCATTAAAAAACCCAAAATCCAAACCAATATTGCGTGTTACAGTCGTCTCCCATTTTAGATTAGGATTGGCTAATTGCTTATTTTTTGCACCGTAATAGCCTGAGAATTTATCACCTATACCGTAAGCTTTTGAATCTTGAATGCTATAATTTTGTTTGTACATGGTACTCTTAATCCGGTTGTTTCCTACTTCTCCGTAACTTACTCTCAGTTTTAGATTTGATAACCAGTTTTCAGTAGACTCCATAAAAGGCTCCTGCGTAATACGCCATGCAAAAGCTGCTGCTGGAAAAATCCCCCAATGATTTTTCGATGGAAATTTAGACGAACCATCTGCCCGCGCAGTTAATGTCAGCAAGTATTTTTCATTATAATTATACCCAATACGACCAAAGAATGATTCCAAATTATCATTATCATAAACCGCACTTGTTACTTTTGGTATTCCTTCTCCCAAACCCAGGTTGGCAAATATTTTATCTGGAGTTAGGTCTGTACTATAACCAGTAGCATAAATATTACTTTCATCACCTTGCCCCGACACAAGCTCCTGCCCAAGCATTATATTGAAATTATGAAGTGTGCTAATATTAAAATTATATGCAAGCGTTTGCACTTCACGGTAATTTTTAGCTGTGCTTTTTGTCCAGTCTACTAAAGGTTTACCTCCAACATAAGAAGCATTACTTGTATATTGTCCCCAATAGTTTTGTGTTTCGTTAAAACCAATTGTATATCCACCATCTAAACGATAAGTAAGCCCTTTTACAATCTCCCAGGTTAATCCTCCTGTAAAACTGTATTTTTTATTATATTTCCTTTTCCAGTACTGAGCTGCTCGTTCTGACAGTGTCAAATTACTTTTAATCCATTCACTATATTCATCATCTGTTAATGTACCTGGATTAATCTGAATAAATTCCTGCAATCCATTAACAGGACCTTTTGTAACTGCATCGGATGTACGAACCTTATAAGAACCACCTGATGTTCCTGAACCATTTGTTCTGCCATCAGAAACACGTACATTAGCATCAAACTTCAAGTTCTCAGCTAATTTATGGTTTACCTTTAAATTAAGATAATATCGTGTATAATCATTATCCTTCATTAAGCCACCATCATGATTATAGGAAGTACTTAACGAAAACTTCGTTTTTTCATTTCCTCCGGTGATAGAAATGTTATGTTGTTGTGAAAGAACATCAGCCCCAAACATATCATCTTGCCAATTTGTTCCTTTCTGAAACTTATAAAGATCCAAATCATCGAAAACCCCGAATTTGTTTTCGAAATTTTTCAAATCGTCTTCTCCTCCCAACGCGGCCAGTTCATAATTCCTCATCGCGTACTCATATGGATCCAAAACATCCAGCCTGTTGCGAAGCTTTTTTGTTTGGAAAAAACCATTGTAAGAAACCTGAGTTTTTCCTGCTTTTGCACTTTTGGTTGTAATAATCACAACTCCATTTGCTCCTTGCGAACCATAAATTGCAGTAGATGAAGCATCTTTTAAGACATCAATGGTTTCAATATCATTTGAAGATACATCACTCATACTTGATACCGGAAAACCATCCACAATATAAAGCGGCGAATTATCCCCAGTAACAGAACCTCCTCCACGAACTCTAATAATCATCTCAGCATCAGGAGATCCGTCTGCAGTTGTGATTTGTACTCCGGCCAATCTACCTGTTAAAGCTTGAGCTACACTGCTAACCGGAATGTTAGCCAATGCTTTTCCTTGTACTGATGATACAGCCCCTGTTAAGTCTCTCTTCTTAACTGTACCGTAACCAATAGCAACAACTTCGTCCAGCTGTTCTGAATCTACCTCCAGAGATACATTAAGTATGCGTTTCCCTTTCAAAGGAATTTCCTGTGATTCATACCCTATGAATGAAAAAACGAGGATTGCTTCTGATGATGCCTCTAATTTATATGCCCCATCAATATTCGTAATCGTTCCAATTGTAGTTCCCTTCACAAAAACATTAGTTCCTGGAATACTTTCCTTCGTTTGGGCATCAATTACTTTACCACTAACAGTAATGTCCTGAGCGAACACACTGGAAGTGCTACAAAATAATAAAACAAGAACTCCTATGCGAAAACAAATCGGACATAGTTGTTTTTGTTTTACTTTAGAAAAGTTTGTCATAGTTTTTAATTTAGATTTTTATTAGTTATTCATTTCTATACTTGCCAGAATAAAAGGGCCAATTCCTTTAGGATCATTATCCCGGACAGGTTCTTTAATATAATAATCATAAGATCCATCCCGGTATGGAGTTCCACCCAAACCAGCTACCGAGCAAACACTCGTAATACTGATGGTTTCATCAACATTTTCTTTAATGAAATTTTTCAATATGCCATCGTATCCTTTTTCAGCAACCAAACGGTATCTTTTATCGATATAATTTAAGCGAGAAGCTTTTAATAACGAATACACAAACATACACGAGCAAGAGGATTCCAAATAGTTACCTTCCTTATTCCCTAAATCTAAGACCTGATACCAAAGCCCTGTTTTTGGATTCTGAACTTCTTCAATTCCTGCTGCCACCTGCTTTACAATCCCTATTAATTCTTCTCTTTTTCGGATGATTTTCAGGAATAAAATCAAGAATATCAACCACTGCCATAGCATACCATCCCATAGCACGGCCCCAGAAATGAAGAGAACAACCATTCTCAGGATTAGCCCAAGCTTGCTCTTTACTTTCATCCCATCCATGATAGTTCAATCCCACCTCAGAATTATATGTGTGTTTATGAACAACTACAAATTGATTAATAACATCGTCGAAAGCTTCAGGCTCATTAAATTCAGATCCAAATCGAGCATAAAAAGGCTCCCCCATATACAAACCATCCAACCACATTTGGTGTGCATATCTCTTCTTATGCCAAAATCCTCCTTCGGTAGTTCTTGGATGATCGTTCAATTGATCACGAAGTATGAAAATGGCTTTCTTATAACGATCATCGTGAGTATTCTGATAAAGATCAAACAAGAAGTTACCCGAATTCACATTATCAATATTAAAATCACTCCTTTTGTACCCTTTAATCTCGCCATTGGCATTAATAAATTGATCAGCATAAGATTTTGCATAATCGTAATATTTAATTTCGCCGGTTTGTTTCCACAATTCAACCATCGACTTCGCAACAAGACCGGCAGTATAGCCCCATTTTCCTTTGGGGTTAAAATCAACGGTTGAAGAGTTAGGGAAGTGAATCATTTCTGAATCTGCCATTCGAACAGCCAGATGCAAACCTTTGCATTCCACGTCTGATTTAATTGTTCTTTTGCAAGAAATACACTGACTATATCCAATCCCAACAATAACTATAAGTAGGATTTTTCTATTCATTTTAAACACATTTATAACCTATTCTAATTAAAATAAACAAAATGAGGTTTCAACTATAGTAAATGCAATTCACAAGAACCATCAATTACCTGTTCCATGCATTATGAAAATATTCCTCAGGAATATTAAAACCTTCAATTTTACAATCAGCTAAATTATGGTAAAATAATGAACTGTTAGCCTTAATTATTCCCAAAGAAGATAGTCTGGATTCCCTTGGGGGTAAATATTTCCCAAAAAAGAGGGGCATTTTTCCCGAAAAAAATCACAAACGCACCCAAACACTAGAAATACAAGCGATTAACAAATAAATAAAAAAGGGAATTTTAAGAAAGGTGAAACGAAAAGGAGAAGAAATCAGCCCTAATATTTTTTACTTAAAACCAATTAAGTACAAAAAAGTACACATCGCAACAAGTCATCAACCTTTTTTCTTAGGGCTAATAAGGAATTGAACTAAAAGCAAATTACTAGAACAAGATCATATACTTCAACAAACTATTGATTTGCAATTATGATTGAAATAAAGTTTTTACAACTAATTTAAACTTCATTTTTTCTGTTTGTACTCTGTTGCATTCATACCATACATTTGCCGGAAACATTTTCGGAAGTGTGACAAATCTTTAAACCCAACAGCATAAGCAATTTCACTAATACTCATGCTTTCCTGCTCTAACAACTGCGAAGCTCTTTTTAAGCGAATACTGCGAATGAATTCTTTTACAGTCATATCTGTTAAAGCATCAAGCTTACGATAAAGCTGCATTCTACTCACACCTACTTCCCGGGAAAATCGTTCAATATCGAGATCCGTATCTGCAATATTGTTTTCCACGACCTCTACCGCTTTTTGCAAGAATTTTTCATCGGGCGAAGAAATAATAATATTTTTCGGCAGCAATACCATTTCGTTCGAAAATTTTTCTTTTAACGAATCCCGAATTAACAACATATTGTCAATCTTGGTCTGTAAAACAGCAAGATCGAAGGGTTTTGTAATGTAATCGTCAGCACCACATAATAAACCTTTTATTTCGGATTCTTTTGAATGAAGAGCCGTCAAAAATAACACCGGAATATGTGATGTGCGTTCATCTTTTTTTACTCTTTTACAAAACTCGTAACCATCCACATCGGGCATTAATACATCACTAATAATAATATCAGGAATATTAATAAGCGCCAGTTTCCACCCTTCTTTACCATCATTCGCTTCCAAAACCTGATATTTTGAAGTGAAATGACTTTTAATTATCGCTCTAACATCAAGATTATCCTCAACAATCAGCATAATTTTTGAATGAAAAGAATTTTTCGTCCCGCCCTTTTCTTTAACAAACTTTGCATTTGGTTCGATTGATGGAATTGCTGTTTTATTTCCCGAAACAACTTCAGAGACTTCTTTTTCATAGGGAATCCGGATTGTAAATTTACTCCCTTTTCCGGGTTTACTCACAACAAAAATTTCACCTTTATGTAGCTTAACCAATTCTTTTACAAACGCTAAACCAATACCTGTACCTGTTTGCACATCTTCTTTATTGGCCTGAAAGAACCGATTAAATATTTTAGGAACATTTATCTCAGATATTCCTTGTCCAGTATCACGAACGACTATTTCTATAAATTCTCCGTCAGTATTCTCTTCGTTCGTATCAAAAACCAAGGAAAGATTGACAGTAATTTCCTCTTCTTTTTCTGTAAATTTAAATGCATTGGAAAGTAAATTATTCAATATCTTTTCAATTTTGTCAGCATCAAACCGAGTCACTAACCTCTCCTTCAAAGTATTGAATCTTAAATCTATTCCTTTCTCCGCAGCATAGCTTTCAAAAGATTGTACAACACCCGAAATAAACCTTACAATATCTCCCTCCGCAAGTTCCAATTTTAAATTGCCTGATTCTAATTTTCTAAAATCTAATAATTGACTTATCAAACGATCGAGCTTTGTTGTATTGCGATACATAACATCCAAATACGAATTTACTTCATGAGGAGGCATTTTTTGAGAAATCAATTTCTCCAAAGGAGTTAGTATTAGTGTTAAAGGGGTTCGTATTTCATGCGATATATTTGTAAAAAACTTTAATTTTAACGTATCAAGTTCATGAAGTTTTCGGGCTTTCATTCGCTCCAAAACCAATTCATTTTTCATTTTTCCCCGATAAATAAAAAATTGAATCAGAAAGTATATTACTGTTCCTAAAATAATTAACCCAATAAAACGAAACCACAATGTTTTCCAGAATGGAGGAAGTATCGTTATCAAAAATCTCAGTTCATTATTATTTTCAGGATTCCCTATAACAACTCTTTTAATATGCAGAACATAATCACCTGGATTTAAATTAGTATAAGTTGCTGTTCTGTCTGCGCTAGGTTCATTCCAACCTTTATCAAACCCCTCCAAATAATAACTATATAAATTGCTGGTACTTTTAATGTAGTTAAGAGCAGCAAATTCAAGAGTGAAAACATTCTGGTCGTAATTTAACACCAAATGATTGGTTTCCGAAATGCTTTTTTTCAGAACAGAGTTCTTACCTGAACCAATTCCAATTTTTTTATTAAAAATTCTTAATTCAGTAAGTACCAAAGGAACTTGATTCTCTTCGCATTTAACTTCAGAAGGATCAAAAATAGTAAAGCCTGAAATACTGCAAAAAAGCAAATCACCTTTACTTGATTTATAAGCTGCTCCGTAAGTAAATTGATTATTCCCAAGACCATCGTGACTTGTAAAATTACAGAATGTATTACTTTCCACATTAAATTTTGACAAACCATTGGATGTACTTATCCATAAAAAATGCTTGCCGTCCTCTAAAATACGTAAGGCCTGATTATTGGCTAATCCATCAGTTTTATTATAATACTTAACAGGTCCGTTTAAATCTGAATACTGAACAATCCCCTTGTCAAGTGTTGCAATCCAACATCTACCTTGAGTATCTTCTGTAAATGATCTGGAATGCTCTTTGAAACGTGTTATTTTTTTTGTCCTTTGATTGTGTACAATAATTTCATCAGAAGTACCCAACCAAATATTATTCTGTGAGTCCATATCAACCCAGGTAACAAGTTTCTGCCCAGCCAACTGCGGATAATGAATAAATTCTTTTGTTTTAGAATCGAACCGATCGATTCCTAATGAAGTACACACCCAAACATCTCCTTCTCTATCAAGAAGAAGATCCCATACTCTATTATCTGCCAAAGTGCGGGAATCAAAAGGATCATTTATATAGTGTTTAATTTTGTTTGTTTTAAGATTTAAAACATCTATTCCTCCCCCAAAGGTTCCAATCCAAAGATTTCCTTCCTGATCTTCCTGAAACGCTTTAATGCAATTTTTCGAAATAGAATTTGGATTAGCAGCATCTGCTTTTAAGTAGGTATATGATTTGGTTTCAGGATGATAAATATTTACACCTCCATCTTCTGTCCCAAGCCAGATATTATTCTCATCATCCACCCACAAGGCATAAACGAAACTACTGTTTAGGTATTTATTATCTGAGAGATGTGCTTTAAAATTATGAAAGACTTGTTTGTTTTTTGCCAATAGGTTTAAACCTCCGCGTGTACCAATCCATGCTTCACCTTGTTTATCATGTATAATATCAAGCACCGAATTGTTGATTAAGCTGCTAGGTTCACGATCATCATTCCGGTAAAAATCTGACGTAGCTTTTGTTTTATTGTATAGATATAAACCTCCACGCGTGCCAATCCAATAATTACCAAAAGCTCCAACTGAAATAGTACGCACTGTTTCTGTCCGTTCAATAGATGGATTCAAAATCACCGGCTTTACCGACATAGAAACAGGATCGACGATAAAAGCCCCGTTGAAATAGGTGCCAATCCACATACTTCCATCCAAATCGAGGAAAATCTCCCAAATCTCATCTGTATCACCATTTTCAAATGGCAAATCAACATGATCCACTTTTTTACTTTCAGTATCAATAATAAAAACACCATTATTAGTCCCGGCCCATAAGCGCCCCAAATTATCAAACTGAAGAACACGAACAAATTCCCCATTAAATTCGTTGGTGGCATCATCATTTCCCAAGGATACAACACTGACTGTTCCCAAGGAATCGATCTTTAAAATATTAGTATTCGTTCCCAACCAGATATTTCCCGCATCATCTTCCCGAATATCATTTACTGAGACATCTTTTGATTTTAACAGTGGGTTATTGTTATAGGGATGATGAAAAAGTTCTAATTCCCTATCGAATACATTTAATCCCCCGTTTTCTGTTCCAACCAGTAAATTTCCTTTCCGGTCTTCAAAAATTACCCGAACCAGTATTCCGCTTAGGCTCAAGCTATCTTCAGGCGAGTTCAGGTAATTAACAAAACGATACCCATCAAAACGACTCAGCCCCTGACTGGTACCAAACCACATCCACCCTTTTTGATCTTGATGAATACATTGAATTTGATTACTTGGAAATCCATCATCCTGAGAAAAACTATCGAAGCTCATTTCATTCTGAGCCGACACACTCAAAATAAACAGAGACAATATTATTTGTAGATATAAAAACTTCAATCCTATTTTTTTAATTCAACTTACTGTAGAAAATAGTTGTAAACCACGGATTTCCTTCAACTTAATTTCCGATTTAAAACCAAAGACAAATATCATATAAAAAACATCTTGGACAAAATGTATATAATGAATTATTGATAATATTGTTTTACGCCCAAAATTCTAATCTTGCTTCCATTTTGAAAAGAATAAATTAATCCTATGCCACAAATACTTTAGTAACCAGAGCGATACATTATTTCACTTTCTCCATAACACCAAAACAACAAAGCTATAACGCACAACAATTAAGCATATTAGATGTTTACGTAAAATTTTCAGCTTAAAAATACCGGTTAAGTTGTTTAACCTTAATTAACATCTTTTAGCATTTTCAATCCAGATAGTTTTCATAAGTTTGTACTATCCTTTCCGAGAGGATTAGGTTTTCATAGATTAAAATGGGTTAGATTAAAGTCCGGGGTGGTTCCCGGACTTTTTATTTTATATGAATTGCTCACAAATAAAAAACCGGCTATTCTACAACCGGCTCTTACTTAGCTACAATCTGATACCTACAAAAGGTTTTGCAGGCAATGCACGGTATATGGCTTTGGCCTCCGATTCTGAGATCACCAATCGAATTACGGGATAATATTCAGGCACTTTAAACCTAATGGTCTCCTTTAAATTTTTAAGACTATTCATATCCTCCTTAAACCAAAACTTTCTTCCGATCCACCAATCCGATCGGGAATATTGATCGCTTCCTTCAATTTTCAGAACAATTTCCTTATCCAGCGTAAGCATCCAATGTACGACTTCTGGTTTTAATGATTCAATTTTTACATTTGAAGCCTGAGCTTCTGTTGTATCTTTGGGTGCTTTTTTCACGATAACTGGAGCCTTGCTAATTGTCGACAAATAGCTCTTCACCCGTGATTGCGTACCAAACAAATGCTGGTAGGTTGCCGGTTTTAACTGATAAAAAAATTGATCAACTTCAAAATCTGTAATTTTAGTTGATTTTATAACAACTCCTTTCAGTTCCAACTGAAGAATGCTGTCTTTCAGATTTACGGACAGACTGATTGAATCGGCTTTCGACATTTGGAAACGAGTTTCCAGAAATACTTTTTTCTTAAATAAATCTGCAAGCACCGAATCCATGTGCCTTTCGTTTATCGGCAACAATGCTGCATCAATTTGTTGATCAAACATTTTCATTTTTTGCCTTACAGCCATCACTGAAAAAACTCCGTATTGCAAAGCGATTCCAATAATTACAAGCAAAATACTATAAGTGATGTAATTCCTGAATAAATGAAAACTTCTGGAATTGTAATTTCTTTCCTTACTCATATTAGTAGATAAAAACCTTTGCCCCAATTGGCAAAGATTGATAAACAGTCTTTAAATCGTCATCGTTCATTCGAATACATCCATGAGTAACAGGCTGTCCTAAAAACCTTTTATAAAGTGTACCATGAATCAAATATCCCTTACCCAGACTAAGTGCATAGTCACCCAAAACACCATACTCAAAACGGGATGATGAATTGGAGCCAGGAATTGGTAAGCCTTCCTCAACAAAAGCCCAATCGGGTTTTCGCCAAACGGGTGACGTGATTTTCCCTTGAATGGAAAACACACCTTTGGGAGTTTGAAATATCCAGTTCTTATTATCTTCTGCCTCGAGTTTAATGTAACTGCCTGTAGAACACAAACCGTCCCGAATAAGAGCTTTATTTCTATAAAGAGAAAATGTATTATCAGAGGTATTTACAATTAAATAAGCACCTCCGGGAGTTAATCGATCCATCTTTTTTTGTGCTTGCGCGATTCCTGCCTCCAATTCTTTCCCGAACTTACTGTTATTCTCATTCTCCTGAATTGCACTTATAGTCTTCTCAAATATGAAAGGCCTGTTTTCCAAATAAGGTACTCCAACTAAAATAAACAGAATAATAAACCAAAAAATAACCGGCATTAAGAGCCAAAAAATAAACTTGATCAGCTTACTTTTTTTGCCAGAATATGTATTATTCAATTCTCCTTGTAAATTGCTTTCATCATTTATCATGATTCTTCCTTAATTTTTTCCGCAAATCTCGTTTAAAGGCTCTAACGACCCAACAATAATTACTGATATTCCAGTATCTATAAGACAAAACAGAACGTCCATATCTTTGTTTTTTAAGGCAATACAACCATCTGTCCAATCAATTCCTTTTCCCCCAAGACCATGAATTTCAATTAAATTCCCGATGTGAGTCCGAAAAGGCAGAGCACCCTTTTTCTTTTCAGAATCAAAGCGTTGTTTGTCTTCCTCGTTTGGATAATTAATTAAAAGTGCCCTATAGAATTTTGTGCGCGATCCTTCTTTTTTTTGAATGACCCTGTACATTCCTTCCGGAGTAGCTTTATCACCCTTTTGTCGTTTATCTCCCATCCAATTCACACCCAGCTCTGCCTTAAAGCTTCTAAGGATTTTCCCATTCTGATAAACAAACAACTGATGAGCCATCTTATCCACCAAAATAATTTTATGTCCGCTCTTTGATAAGCGTATTGCATCGGCTCCCATTTTTTCCCAATGTGGATAATCTGAAAACCATTCTTTCAAAATCTGTTCTGCCTTATCATTTGAAGAATTTAGCAAACCGTCAGCTTCTTTATAACTTACAAATGCTTCATTATACCGTTCACTATCGTAGGCAATTTTTGCCTCGCTAAGCTTCATCACACCTAAATTATGTGCTTTACTTACAGTCTTAGATAAAGGTATCTGCTTATAAATACGATTGTAAAGCAATATTTTTCCCTCCAGATCCTCAATACCGCGCTTAGCAATAACATTTGTATTTTTAATCTGCTGCAGAGAATTCTGTTCTGCATGAATTGCTTTTGCTATCGTTAAATTAACGAAGCTCAACACCTCCCTATAGTCTCTTCTTGGGAAAAATCGCTCGTTCTGAGCAGTCCATGAGCTCATGGCTGAATCGTATAACTGCTTTGCCTCTTTATACAAAGGTTTTGCGTACTCCTCGGCCCCTGCTTTCTGAGCTGAATTAATTGCCTCCCGGGCAAGTTTCAATTCAGTTTGAGGAGACTTCGGCTTCAACCAAATAAGCACTATGCCTAAAACAAACAATAAGCCAACTACCGCAATAACAATCCTAATAAAAGGCTTGTTCTTCCCTTTCCCCATACTCTAAGCGTTTATAAAAAATCCCTGAAGAAGACTCTTCAGGGAAATAGTATTTGATTATAAATTATACTTGATACTATTTTCTTTTATTTTTGGCATATTTTGCAATCACCTCGTTTAATTCGGTATTAATTTCCAATGCTTTTTCTTTTGCAGCTTTAACCTTATCCAAGGCAGCAATAAGTTGATCTTGAGACACAAGACCTGCAACGTCGATTAAAGAAGCTTCGATTAAGCTGATATCACCTTTGATTGCTTCCAATGCAGCAACACCTTCTTTTCCTTTTGGTGCTTGAGTTGTTAATTCCTTGTTTTGCATTACAATTGAATCAACTTCTGCCTGAAGGCTTTCAATCTCTAATTTCACCTCTTCTTTTCGAGCTTCAGCATTATCTTTAACTTCTACAGCCATTGCATTTACAACAACTAATTGAGCTTTCACCTGGTCGAAATTTTTAAAAAATTTGGCATTTTGAACTTCAACATTCTCGTTTACCGATCTCATTGAATCCTGAAGTGCTGCAAAATCTTCTGCAACGTAAACATTAGCTCCTACAGATTTAGCAACTTCGATTGCAGCATTTGCACCATCTATTTCTACTTGTGGTACTTTTCCACAGCTGCTAAATAATACAGTAGTACCTACTGCCAATACGAACAACAACTTTTTTTTCATCTTTAAATTAGTAAAATTTATTTTTCTTGTTTTTATTTCAATTTCAATGACTATTTTCGTTTGAGTAATTTAAATCACGATTGAAATTTCCATTTAGACGAAAGATTTTAACGAAGTAACGCTGAAGAATAAAAAAATATTGAAAAAAAAACACCACAACCGAATCAAACTATCAACACTCTGATATGCAGAGAGAAAACTACAGCAAGACCAGCGACGAAGAACTTATTCGTATGATCATTCATGAGAACAAAACAAGCCTTTTTGAACTTCTGTATCATCGGTACTTCAATAAAGTAATGGACAAATGTTACAGTTTCATTAAAGACAAACAACAGGCTGAAGATTTCGCCAACGATATTTTGTCTAAAGCCTACGAAAAACTGTCTGGCTTTAAAGGAAATTCGTCCTTTTCATCGTGGCTGTACTCCATTACCTATAATTACTCTATTGACTACCTGAGGCTAAAGAAAAAACTACATTATCCAAACTGGAACAAACGGAATGAAATACCTGATATAGTAGACGAATCTGAAACAGATCTGGAAGATTTCAATTACGAAAATCTGTTGGCAATTTTGGAGATGATTCACCCGGAAGAAAAAGCCTTGCTGTTAATGAAATATCAGGACAATCTTTCTGGAAAACTAATTGGCCAAACTCTGAGAATAACCGAAGATGCGGTGAAAATGAGACTTAAACGAGCAAGAACAAGAGTTATCTATCTTTATAAAAAAACATATCCTAAAGAATAGAAAATTGCGTTACTATTTTGGCAGTTCCCGTCAAAATGGGACGATTGAACTAACAGTAAAAAAATGGATTTCAAAAATTTATTTCGCAAAATATTTAATGATTCGCAGGAATCAGTGACCCCGCAGACCATAATTGACACCTTCAATAATCAATTCGATTCACCATTAAATACCGAATGGCATAAAACAGATCAATTTTACGAGGCTATTTTCTACAAAAACGAATTGGAACATATTGCCGTTTATCGTGCAAACGGAACGTATGTATGTCTGAAAATCAATCTTCAGCTGGAGTCGATTCCTGATGCTATTTATCAGGCAACTAAATCACACGGCGAGGTTATGAATGCAATTAAAATTAATTATGCGGACTTGCAAAATTTTGAAATTATTGTTCGTGACCAAAACCTTATCCGCTACTCTTTACTACTGGATGCTCAGGGAGAAATACTGGATAAAAAAATTGTTTAGCCCCAAACAACTTAGTTTTAATTCCTCTAAGCAAGAATATTTTCCAATATCATTGTTTGTTTTCTTGCTACTCGATAAGCTTTCGACTATTTGCATTGATAAAAAGAATATTCCCAAGTTTGTCGTATCCCTTAAAAAGTTCCGCCTTCTCGTGCTTAAGCGATTCACCTCTAAATCCAATTATTGTTATGCCTGCGTCGGCCGACCGCTGATTAATAACTTCTTTCGATGATACATTTTCCTGCTCATGGATGATTTCAATATTAGAGGTTGTAATCGGTAGTCGGCCCGAAACTACCAAATCATCCAATTGCTTTCTGGTTTCTTCAGCCTGCTCCTTTTTACAGATGTTAAATATCTTAATATCCGCCTTTTTCCAATCAGAATGACCTGCAATAATGAAACTGAGCAGAATCATTAAATTCGCATTATAAGTATCCGAAGATTTAATCCAGACATGGATATTGCTCTTGAAATTTAATGTCCGCGAAGAACTTCCCAAAATACAGAAATCAAAATTACCTGCACGCGCCAGCGAATAATTATCAATGATCAAATTCAAACGATCAGGATTTCCCTTATCATACTCGAATATCACCATATTATTTTCCATTCCTGCAACACCAGGCAACTGAATTGCTTGTGCAATAGCCGAAGTATAGGATGGAGAGATGATGGTATCAACGTAAACGTGATTCTCTATTTTATCAAAACTTTTAATTAACCGATCCAATTCTTCTTTTGATTGCTGATAAGTAGCTTTTGAATAATATCCCTCAATTCTATGTAAATACGTTCCAAACCCATATTTGTAGGATATCCAGTTCAAAAGTTTAAAAGCGGTATCTCTCTCAAAAGATTCTTTCGAAATACAAATAGCACTTGGTCTCCATTCCCGGGCTTTTCCTTTTCCTGTTTTCTGCAAAAATACCTGCATGTTTCTGTTTAGCTGATAAAGAGCATTTAGAAAGATTGACTCTATTCCATTCCTGTTTTTATGATATCGGTTAATGAACAAATAAATTATCGACATAACCACTACGGCGGCAAAAGCATATAAAAAGCTAATCTTAAACATCACCCAAACCGAGGTTATAAATCCAATAAGAGATAATACCCACTTTGATTTAAAGGAAGGACGATAACTTGGCGATGACCCAAAATGATTTAAAAAAGATATCAGACACAAAGATCCATAGGTTACCATAAAAAACATAGAAATAATTTGTGCTACCGCATTCACATCACCTAAAACAACAAACACCATTGCAATTATGCATGTAATTAATGACGCATTTATGGGTTCATTATCAGATTTCCGGCCTTTTGCCAACCATCTGTTTACCTTTTTGGAGGGAAAAGAACGATCGGCCGATAGTGCCTGAAGAGTTCGTGGAGCAACCATTACTGAACCCAGCGCTGATGAAATTGTTGAAGCCGCAAGCCCTAAAGGAATCACCAGACTTCCTCCAATGGCAATTTTTGCCATTATCAGCTGATTTTCCATCAAATCGGCACTACTAACCGAAAATGCCAGCTTGTAAACTACAAAAAAGTAAACAATCATTCCCAATAACGTTGCAGTGCTGGTACCTAAAGGAATTGATTTAGATGGATTTTTAAGATCTCCCGACAGACCAACACCAGCAGTCATTCCTGTAAAGGCAGGAAATATAATTGCAAATACAATAAAAAACTGATCTGCATTTCTAAATTCTGCATTCATTAAACCAAAGTCTGAAACGGATGCATGATCGGTTGAACCGAGGAAAAACAGTACAAGTGAAACCATTAAAACAGCAACTACAAAATACAAAGCCTTTACCCCCAGATTGGCTCCTTTTTTCAGAATCAATATCGATAAAAAGAGCATTGCAGGAACACTAACTATCTGACGCGGAAACTCATACCCATAGGTACTGAAAGCCAAATTAAATAATGGTTCGAAGGCCTCAGTAAAAGCAATTACGTAAAATGCAACACTTATTGCCTGAGAAAAAAACAAGGCAATACCAATAGTCGCACCAATATTTAAACCAAACGAACGTGAAATAATAAAATACTCTCCACCACCTTCAACACGCTTATTTGTCGCCAGTTCAGAAATAGCCATAGCCGTTGGTATCGTAACCAAATGCCCTAAAAGAATAATTAAAATTACTCCCCAAAAACCCAAACTCCCAACCGCAAAACCAAAGCGGAGAAATAAAATTGCACCTAAAATGGTAGAAATTGCAGTAAAAAAGACAGGTGCTGTCCCAAATTTTTTATCAGAAGTAGTTGTGGGCATAGATTCGGTTGTAAAAGTTTGTGTACTAAAAATAGCAAAAAACTACCACTATAAATGTGTATAGTAAGCTGATAAAAGAAATAAAGTTAAGATCTTAGGAGGTATCGCACCTATCCCATTGAAATAAACTCAGATTCTATGTATCTTCTGATATTTATAATGATGCATTATAAACATTAACAGGCATACGATTCATTTTCATGAAAGAAAAAATTGTTTTAATCACTGGAGCTTATTCGGGAATAGGTAAAGCTTCCGCCTTACTTTTTCTTAAAAAAGGATACACCGTATATGCAACAGCTCCTTCAACCATTGCTATGATAGATTTGGAGAAAAAAGGGGCACGAATTTTACAGATGGACGTCACTAACTCTGAAAATTGCAGGCAAGTTGTAAATCGCATCTATAAAGAATCCAAACGCATTGATATTTTAGTGAATAATGCAGGATTTGGTCTTTACGGTGCAATTGAAGATGTTTCGCCGGAGGATGCCCGCCAACAATTCGAGGTTAATCTTTTCGGTTTGGTACAATTAACTCAGATGGTTCTGCCCATAATGAGAGCAAATTGTGAAGGGAAAATTATTAACATTAGCTCCATTCTTGGCAGAATGACACTCCCAATGGGCGGATGGTATCATGCTTCAAAATATGCATTGGAAGGAATTTCTGATTGCCTGCGCCAAGAAGTAAAATCATTTGGAATAAAAGTAATCCTAATTAATCCCGGTGTTATTGAATCAGATTGGGCAAATATCGCCTTATCTAAGGCGAAAGAAAATTCAAAGAATTCAGTTTATGGCACAATGACTATCCAACTTGAAAATCTTCTTATAAAATCGAGGAAAATTCAAGTAAAAGCAGAAAAAGCTGCAGAAGTAATTGTGAAAGCAAGCCTCTCAAACAATCCAAAAATAAGATATATTGTACCAACACATGCAAAACTAATTTGGTTCCTCAGGAAACTAATCAGTGAAAAGAGTTTTGATTATTTTAAGGAAAAACTATTTAAATTTCATTCATAAAATGGAATCTAAATGATCCTAATTTAAAATTTCTTCATTTCAATTTTAGAGTATTTTAACAAAATCTTAATTAAAATTTGATCAAACAAACTCTTTAAATCCGTAAGTTTAACATCCTTAAGTGTTAAAAATGAACAAAAACCAACCTGACAGTCAAAAAAAATTACTTAACGGGGTTCGCCCTGGAAGAATTGTATATCCAATTCTGATTGGCGTTGCTGTTGTTGTTTACATGTTGATGAATGAGGTTGATGGCGAAACTCTTTCCTCAATTGAATTTTCGTGGTATTCGTTTTTTTGGCTTTGTGTTGCATTAATCATGATGATTGTCCGCGATTTAGGTTACATGGCTCGTTTGCGGATCCTTACCGACAATACATTTTCATGGATCAAAGCTTTTCGTATTATTATGCTGTGGGAATTTACATCGGCAATAACTCCTTCTGCAATAGGAGGAACATCCGTTGCAATTCTATATCTTAATAAAGAAGGCTTAAAAGTCGGAAAAAGTTCGGCAGTAGTAATGTCCACTTCTTTTCTCGACGAACTGTATTTTATTCTCATGTTCCCAATCCTTATCTTGTTTCTGGATATCAACCAATTATTCATGATGGATATTCAGGAACATTCTATTTGGCTGGATTCTCTTTTATATTTTGCTTTAGTTGGTTACCTTGTAAAAACGGGTTATTTTATTGTTTTAACTTATGGATTATTTTGGAACCCAAGAGGATTAAAGTGGTTGCTGCTTTGGATATTCAAACTTCCGGTTCTTAGAAAATGGAAACAAGGAGCAAATCAGGCTGGCACCGACATAATTGAAAGTTCCAAAGAACTGCGAAGAAAACCGTTCTGGTTTTGGTTTAAAGCATTCATGGCAACTTTTTTTTCCTGGACAGCCAGATATTGGGTCGTAAATGTGATTCTTCTTGCATTCATGTTTCAAGGATACAGCTTTACAGAGCATATCATGATATTTGCAAGGCAATTAGTTATGTGGATCATGATGCTTGTCAGTCCGACTCCTGGCGGAAGTGGATTTTCGGAATGGGTATTCACAAAATATCTAGGTGAATTTCTTCCATCGGTAGGAGTCGCGGCAGCCATGGCATTAATTTGGCGGCTAATTTCATACTATCCCTATCTCCTAATTGGAGTCTTTATTCTTCCTAAATGGATCAAAAAACATTTTAAAAAATAAATACCACACATATTTCAACATGTTTTTGCATTCGAAATAACTTCGGAGAATATCAAATCAAACAGATAACAATAAACCGCAAATTATCGTATAACCCGTATTAATTAACGCGAAAAACAAGAATTACCCAACATTTTAAAGGGATTCAGACAGTATTCATCTACTGATCGAACACAGATAGAATCGTGATTATCAATTGATAGAACATCATCCTGAACAAGTTTTTATAATTATTCACCAATGAAAAGAAGCAGTTCATCAAATCTTTAGGTCGCTTAACAATAATTAAACTTATCATTTAAAACAAACAACGTAACTTGCAACAGTAAACTAAATTTGCAATTCAGTAAAAATAAAAAATACTTATGAGAAAATATCTACTAGTAATGATTGGGCTTTTCATAATTGTTTCTTCTTGCTCGGACAATAATGATGACAATCAGCAAACCGATCAAAAGAAAACAATTCAAGAAGGCATTTCTATCAACAATAACCCTGCGGATCTTTCCAGTAGGGTTAAAACAATGAATGATTTAGTTATTATCAACAATCTTCCAGCTGGAACTACAAAAGAAGGAACAACGGAAATTGAAATTGATTTGACTAAAAATTATGCTTTTAAACTAAAAGCTGAAGTTGAAGCACCTAAAGTAAAAGGTGAAGCAGTTCAGGCTACTCACGTCAAAATTATCGACAACATGGCATTTGTTTCCTACAATACAAAGGGAAGTAAATATAGTGGTGGTGTTGAATTATTTGACATTTCAGATCAAGACAATCCAGTATTACAAGCTCAGGCGTTATTTCCTGATGTTGACGTTAGTGCCGTTGACTATTATGACGGAGTAATTTATCTGGCAGGTGCAGTAGATCCGGAAAGTGCTGGTTATGTTCTTGCATCTCCTGCTGTTTTAATTAGTTTGGAGTTAAGTAATTCTAAAAAAATCATGTCTGTTTCAGGACTGGTTGATCTTCCTTCTTATGTTGCTACAGATGTTGAAATTGATGAAAATTACATTTATGCCACTAGTGGATCTGATGGAAAATTAAGCATTCTTAAACGCAGCGACTACTCTTTAGTAACTGGAATTGATATTAATGATGCCAGATCATTAAGTAGTAATGCTGAAAATATTTATGTGTTGAATGCAACCAATGAAAAAATACAGTCTTTCAAAAAAGCTGATTTTACAGAATTAGAGGCAATTGAGGTTCAAGGACCAATAACAGACGAGTCAAAAACTGAAATTGATGTTACCGACAACTATATTCTTGCTGCATTAAACGTATCAGGATTAGATATTCGTAATTTGGACGGAAGTCTAAAAGAACGTTTCAATCGCCCTGAAACTCCTGAAGGTGGTCTTGAGGAGGATTACGTAACCAATTCGGTATGCTTAAATGAAGAACTATTGCTGATTGGTAACGGTGGTGCTGGTGTATACGTTGGTGCAATGATTCCTGAAAATGATAATAATGTTACTCTGTTGGGAAGTATGGATTTTGGTTCATCGGTAAATTTTGTTGAATCGAGAGGAAACTACATTTTTGTTGCTGCCGGAACCGGCGGACTTAAAATTATTACCATCGAAATGGACGAAGGGGTTCCGGATGATATCATTCAAACAAAACCTTGCGAAACACTTGTTGAAAATATTAAAGCAATGTTCCTTGAAAATAAGGATAACCGCGCAGCGAATTCTGAATTATTCTCAGATGAAAACAACTTGATTCTAAAATTAACCGAAGAATCTCCTGTTTATTTAACTTTCGTTGATGAAGGCGCTGGATGGAAAAATTCATTGGCATACTACACCTATAATAGTGAAAATCCACCTGCAAGTGCTGACGAAATAGAGCTTCATATGCTTTTCCCTAATGTTTCAAAAGAAGGTGAAGGAGGAGGATTAAAAACTGGTGATCGTGTTCAGTTAGGTGATGCTCCTTTTGCACAAAACACAGTAATTGGATTTTGTCTAATCGCCCAAGGTTGGAAAAACGGTGCTACCGTTGATGGTGTTTATCGTCATTATACCAACATTGAATGGAACAAAGACGCAACACAACAACATGTATTGTTCAAAGAGAAAAACTGTAAAGATATTGTATTGTGTTTCGAAGATATTCAACTACCTGGTGGAGACAAAGATTTTAACGACATTATTTTCACAGTTAATGATAACAAGGAAGATGCTAATATAGCAACAGCCTTCGACATGACTAATATTGTAGAAAAATAAAATCGAACTTAATTATATGGAGTGCCATTTCTTAGGAGATGGCACTTTTTTTATCCAATAAAGTGGATGAGAATACTTGAGATCACAAGAATATAAAACAAAAACTCTCCAATCCAAGAGTGTTTTTGAAATACAAAATAGTGGCTTGCAATGTAGGTTACCGGAATAATACTGATAAAGTACTGTTCAACACCAGCCCCTTTAAAAAATACAAAGCTAAAAGCCGAAACAAGAAAGAAACTCAACAAAATAATAAAATATTTACGCGAACTAATTTTTTTCTCCTCATAAACATTCAGCATGTACAAAGAAGAGAGAATAACCAAAAAGCCAAGTATTCCCCAGTATGAATATTGGAAAACTGATACAATTCCCAAACTATTTTTAGATGAAAAGAGATTCCTAATTGTATTTAAGAGTTCAGCCAAATTATCGTTCCAAATGTACCAAACAACAACTAAAAAAACAGGGACTATAAAGCCTGTTAATCCTGCCAGAATTTCTTTACCGCGCAAATATCCTAAAACTGCAAGAGCCATCCAAAACCAAAAGATATATACTCCTGCAAACAAATAGAACAAACTTGCCAAACCTACTAAAAATCCGGCATCAAAAGAGTTCGAAAGGGTTGCTGTTCCCTGATAAATTTTAAATACCCGATCTACAGACAGAAATAATAAAAATGCGGCAAATAGTGAAGGATGCATGCCTCCTAATGAGACAGTTCCCGTGGCAATAAGAGCAAATACGAATGCAGGTAAATCTGTTCGTTGCCGAATAAAAATATACTGCTCATTTAAGCGCACCATTCCGTAAGCGATCAATATTAAAAGCAGGCAGGCAATTAAACTTAGAACGAAATTATTACCTCCCGTAAGAAATAACAACAATTCATACAATGGCATTTGGTTCTGTCCAGCCGTTAAGGATTCCGAATGCAGTAACGTACCCATCCAAAGCAATACGATAACAACCGGCATTAGTATCAGTAAAATGGAATGGCGTCCTTTAATTGTCTTTAAGAGCATGAATTTAAGCTTTTAGCGAACCAGAAGTGCAAAATAACAACTACCACTCAATTTTCAAATAAAAAAAAGAGCAGTAGTTTTTATAAATCAATTACTTTAAATCGAAACCAATATCTTTTCTGTAATATTTCCCTTCAAAATTAATCAGTTCAGCATTTCTAAAGGATTTATCCAAGGCCGACTGCATCGTATCACCGTATGAGCTTACCGAAATAACACGCCCCCCGTTAGTTACAACATCATTACCCGAAAAAGTTGTTCCCGCATGAAATACAATACTTCCTTCTACCTCATCTAATTTAGTAATGGTTTTGCCTTTTTCATACGCTTCCGGGTAACCTCCCGCAACTAACATTACAGTAGTTACCGTTCTGTCATCCATCTCAAAAGGAGCTTTATCCAATTCCTGCTTCGAAACGGCTTCCATCAATTCCAGTAAATCTGATTTGATTCTTGGAATGATTACCTCCGTTTCCGGATCGCCCATTCGAACATTGTATTCAATAACATAAGGATCGCCTCCAATGTTCATCAATCCAATGAAAATAAAACCTTTGTAAGGAATATTATCTTTCTGAAGACCTTCAATTGTTGGAACAATCACGCGATCTTCTACTTTTTGCATGAAATCCGCAGTTGCAAAAGGAACCGGAGAAATTGCACCCATACCACCTGTATTTAAACCGGTATCTCCTACTCCAATTCGCTTATAATCTTTTGCCTCGGCAAGTGTTTTATAATTTTTGCCATCGGTTAATACAAAAACTGACAACTCAATACCTGCCAAAAACTCTTCAATAACAACAGTACTGCTTGCGTCACCAAACATTCCACCGATCATCTCTTTTAGAGATTGTTTTGCCTCCTCTAAGTCAGAAATAATTAAAACACCTTTTCCTGCAGCAAGACCGTCTGCTTTTAAAACGTATGGAGCTTTTAAGCTTTCCAGAAAAGTTAATCCTTCTTCTAAATTTTCAGAGGTGATACTTTTATATTTTGCGGTAGGAATATTATGCCGGAACATAAATTCCTTTGAAAAATCTTTGCTTCCTTCTAATTGAGCACCTGATTTTTCAGGACCAATGACTGGAATGCTCTTGATAGCCTCATCGGCAAGAAAGAAATCGTGAATTCCATTTACCAACGGATCTTCCGGACCAACAACAACCATGTTAATTCCTTTTTCAAGAACAAAATCTTTTATTTTTGCAAAATCGTTAGGATTAATATCTATGTTTTCTGCAATTGCAGCAGTTCCGGCATTTCCCGGAGCAACATACAATTTTTCCAATTTTTCACTTTTAACAAATTTCCATGCAAATGCATGTTCACGGCCTCCGGAACCCAAAAGAAGTACTTTCATCTAATAGTATTAATTAGCAACCACTCCCAATTTGCTGTCTGCAAACGGGAATTATCAAATGGTTTTGGTTATAAAATGGTATTAATAGTTTGATCGAGAGCAAATTTACGTATTCAATTGCAGTTTACCTGATGGAAAAGAAATGTTTTTTTGATTTCTTATTGGCAAACATCAAACTCGTAACCCTGAAGCTTTAATTCATCGATCAGCCGAGGTACTGTAAAACGCATATTCACCTCCGATTTCTGATGATTGTGGAACAATATTATGGATCCCGGACGAACCGTTTTAAGAACATCTTTCAAACACTCTTCGGGAGTTATATCCTTCCGGTAATCCCCACTCAAAACATCCCACATAACAATCTTATACTCTGGTAGTAAATGTTTTGCCTGAGATCGTTTTATTTGGCCGTAAGGTGGCCGAAATAATTTTGAATTAATTAAATCGGAAGCCATTATTACATTCTCAAGATATAGTTGTGTATCAACAGACCAACCTTTTAAGTGATTGTAAGTGTGATTTCCAACAGCGTGACCTGAAGACAGAATTTTCTGAAACAGCTCAGGATATTTATGCACATTCTCACCTACGCAAAAAAAAGTAGCTTTTACACTCTTCTCCTTCAGCATATTCAATGTCCACAAAGTAGATTCCGGAATAGGTCCGTCATCAAATGTCAGATAAACCTTTTTTGCTCCCGAATTATATCGCCAAATAAAGTCCGGAAATAAGATTTTAAATATCCCCGGCGCTCTCATCCATCTCAACTTCATCATCCCTTTTTATAGCTTTCTAATAATCTTTTAAATTCCAATTCAATTTTCCGATTCAATTCCTTTTGATTGTACTGGTTTGTAATGCGGTACAATTCCTGCAATAAAGCCAGATCCCTACTCCTTAACCGAGGAAATTCCGAAGTTGAAACCGGAGTTAGAGTCATATAATAATCTAATTCCTGTACCAATCGATCCGATATGGTTTGAATCATCTGATTGCCTTTTTCATCCTCCGCTGCACGATAGTAGGACTGAGCCATAAGAATGGCTAAATAATCAAAGGGTACCTTCTCATTAGGCACCAGCTCAACACATTTATCAAGTACCTGAACAGCAGAATCTCTTTTTCCCTCATCCAGTAAACTTTCTGACAGCCTCAGAAAATTATTTCTCATGTTGGTACACAAACGGGAAGTTGTTTCATCAATATAAACATCCGGATGGTTCATATTTCCCCATTTGAACTTATTCATCAGATTGGTATACATTACATCCGTATTTACACCCCCAATCTGCATTTCCTCATTTTCAAATTTGATCGGTACCAGTCGATAAGCAAAACCTTCCAAACGAAAATAGTCTTCTAAGCCATAATATCCGCTTGACGGCACTGTTATGGAAAAATAAACAGGTCGTTTCCAATTGTTTTGCACCAGCATATCATAAAGAATTAAACCACCTTTATCTATATAGTTTGTTTTCACTTCCCATTCCATTTGATTCACAATTTTTGCAGAATCTTTTTCGGAAAGAGTATTGGTCTTTACGACTTGCTCCTTATCAATTACAAGGCGAAATTTATTTGCCGGGAAATGATCAATCCGCTCATCGTATCCGTATATTTTTTTGGTACTTTCCTTTTCACTCGCAACATATTCTATCGCGTCTTTCAGATCCAATCCTCCGTTTTTCTCAACGTAAGCCTTCAAACGCGGATCATCAAGAACATAAACCACATCTCGTTTCCCCATCAGGTATTTATCCTGAGTAAGAGATATTGGTAACGGATCTGAGTCGTAGTTTTTTTGCTTCATCTGATCGATGTACCAATCGGTTGACAGATAACTTAAATTACAAACGCGAACATCGGTTCGAATACCCTCTACCTCCTGCAAATACCACAATGGGAAAGTATCATTATCGCCCATGGTAAATAAGATTGCGTTTGGCTCGCAGGAATTCAGATAATCGTAAGCCAAATCCCTTGCCACATATCGATCTGACCGATCATGATCGTCCCAATTTTGTTGCACCAACAAAGCGGGAACTGCCAAAAAGCAAAGCGTGAATGCTACAGGAATAGCGACCTTATCTTTTCGAAGCAATTTTTTAGAAACCTGCAGTACTGCAAGAAATCCCAAACCGATCCAAACAGCAAAGGCATAAAATGATCCCACATAGGCATAATCCCTTTCCCGAGGCTGCAATGGAGGCTGATTCAGATAGACCACAATAGCCAAACCCGTCAGTAAAAACAGCAGAAAAACCACATAAAAATCCTTTTTCCCCTGATTACTTTTTCGGTACTGATAAAGTAATCCTGCCAAGCCTAGCAAAAGCGGTAAAAAGTAGTATGTATTGTTTCCCTTATTTTTAGTCATGTGCTCAGGCCTCAGACTCTGATCACCCAAACGATAATTATCTAAGAATGGTATTCCGGAAATCCAGTTTCCATCAACAACACCACTATAGGATTGCCGGTCGGATTGCCGACCGGAAAAATTCCACATAAAGTAGCGGATGTACATGTAATTAACCTGATAACTAATAAAGAAGTCCAGATTCTGCACAAAGCTCGGTTTTGTTTTCTGATCAGCCTTGAGTCCTGTCCACTTGGCATATTCTTCGGGGTTCCTACCTGTCATTCCCTTTGTATACATTCTGGGAAACACTGTTTTGTGAGAACTGCTATAGTTTGGTTTCTTTGGCGTGTAAGAAACTACATATTTCCCGTCCTTTTTAATGTAAACATCTTTGCCATCTACATAACTCTCCTTTTCATCATACGGAGCATTAAAATATTCGCCGTACAACAAAGGATTATCGCCATACTGCTCTCTGTTTAAATAATAAAGTAAAGAAAACAGATCCTCAGGATTATTCTGATCCAAACCAGGATTTGCCGCCGAACGAATCATGATAAGCGAATAGGACGAATATCCAATTAGAACAACGGTTAGTGCAGTAAGTAATGTATTCAAGACCACTTTACCATGAGAAATTGTATATCGAATACCGAATACAAGGCCTGAAATCAGCAGAATAATAAATACATATGCGCCTGAATTAAAAGGCAAACCAATTACATTTACAAAGAACAAATCAAAAACAAAAGCAAGTTTTACAACACCTGGAATGATTACATACATTGCACCACCCAAAAGAAGCAAAGCAACACCCAAAGCTTTTAAAACTCCATTTCTGCTTGGTTCGTACTTCTTAAAATAGTAAACCATTACAATGGCCGGAATTGCCAATAAATTCAGAAGATGAACACCAATAGACAAACCCATTAGGTAAGCAATCAAAATCAACCATCTGTTTGCATAAGCCTTGCCTTCTTCGTTTTCCCATTTTAAAACGCACCAGAAAACAACTGCCGTAAACAGCGAAGATGTAGCATAAACTTCTCCTTCGACAGCTGAAAACCAAAATGTATCGGTAAAAGCATAAGCCATGGCTCCAATAAATCCGCTGCCAATAATTGTCCATATCTGAGATTCTGATATTTTATCTCCTGCAACAACCAACTTTTTAGCCAAATGGGTGATTGTCCAGAATAAAAACAGAATGGTAAAAGCACTTGCCAAACCAGACATGGAATTTATCATGAGAGCCACATTTTCGGTACCCGAAGCAAACATAGAGAAAAAACGAGCCAACAGCAGAAAAAACGGAGCTCCCGGAGCGTGTCCAATTTCTAATTTATAAGCAGAAGTTATAAATTCTCCGCAATCCCAAAAACTAACTGTAGGTTCAAGAGTTAAAAAATAGACAACTGCAGCTATTGCAAATGATATCCATCCGACAATAATATTTGTTTTTTGGTACTTACTCATATATTATCAAAATAAAGGTTAGATTTTATGGTACAGACAGCGAAGTTACCACTTTTGGCAAAAAGAATTGATTTGTATTATGTGAAAAAACCTTAACAGACTTTCCATATTTCAAGACCAATATAACCATCATTATTCTTTTTTGCAGATGAACTCTTTGCATTAGTTTGTAGAAAGATGAATTACTTTGATTTAGGAAATCAAAAAAAAGACATAAAAGAAATGGCTGTCTCTACATAAAGACAGCCATTTAAAGTATATTATAAATCTTTTACTCCCCTGAAGCAGATTTAAATAGCAGTTCGAATTTTAATTGCAAATCTTCCCTCAACTTAGTTTGCTCACCCATATCAGCTAAACCTAAAAGCATCTGCACAACCCGCACTTCACGCTCCTGTTCTGATCTAAAAGCATTTGAATATTGAGGATCCAAACTTAAGAAGTAATTCATTTTGTCGTATGATTGTTGTGCCACCTCCATCAATAAAGCATTTGCTTTATCTACTGCATTTGCTCTGTAATACTCCTGAATAAATCCAATCAGTGTATTATCAACCGGTATTTTATTGGTTGGCAGTTCTTCCATACATCTATCCAAAATATCAATGGCTTTTTCTTTCTTTCCCTCGTCATTTAAAGCACTGGCCAATCGGCTGTAATTTGCTCTGAATGACATGATATTCACAGTTAATATATGAAATTGATCAACATATACATCCGGATCTTTTATCCCGCCAAAAGTGAATTTATTCATGTAATTATCATACAATAATTCTGTATTCACATGGCCAATACCATTTCGCTCCGGTTTTGTTTCAATTGGAACCAAACGATAGGCAGCACCTTCCAACTGAAAATATTTCTCTAAGCCAAGAAAGCTTTCAGTCCCCATTCCTACAGAAAAATAAACAGGGCGTTCCCAATTGTTATTTGCAATGATATCATAAACCATAATGTCATTTTTATACAAATAACTTCTTTTGATCTTCCACTCTAACTTGTCTACAATTAAATGAGCATCTTCGGGCTGAACAGTACCATTTGCAAGCACCTTAGCCGAATCAACAGGAATATAAACGTTTCTCCCAGGGAAATAATTAAGTTTTTTACCCGATTGGGTTTCTACTTTTGCAGCATCATTATCGCTTCCTACGAATTTTATCATCTCACTCAAAAGCTCTTGTCCTTTCAATCGCTCAACAACAGGAACCTGATCGCGAATACCTGGTTCCACTTTATCCGCGGTAAGCGACATAGGAATCAAATCTGAATCGTAGGCTTTTCGTCTCATCTGATTGATGTACCAATCGCCGGCAAGTAAACTCAAATTTACAATCCGGATATCTCTTCGAATCCCTTCCACTTCCTGCGCATACCAAAGCGGGAAAGTATCGTTATCGCCATAGGTAAATAAAATAGCATCAGGTGCACAAGAATTTAGATAATCTTTTGCATAGGCCAAAGTAGCATGTCTTCCCGAACGATCGTGATCATCGAAATTCTGCTGAGCCAATAATCCGGGAACGGCAATTAAACAAACAGCAGTAACTGCTCCTGCGGTAACAACAGATGGTCCTTTTTTACTCAACCATTGATACAAACCCATTACTCCAAAACCTATCCAAATGGCAAACGCGTAGAATGAACCGGCATATGCATAATCACGTTCACGTGGTTGATAAGGTGATTGATTCAGGTAAACAACAATTGCCAAACCCGTAAAAATAAAAAGCAACATCACCACAAAGAAATCCTGTTTGCCTTTTTTGCTCGATTTATAATGATAGAACAAACCTATTAAACCAAGTATAAAAGGTAAAAAGAAGTAAGTATTTCTTGATTTTTTATTTGCCATTTCAGGATATAACTTATCCTGATTTCCAATTTTCATTTCATCGATAAAAGGAATCCCCGAAATCCAGTTTCCATTCAGGATATCACCATGCCCCTGAATATCGTTCTGACGGCCTACAAAATTCCACATAAAATACCGCCAATACATGTGATTCACCTGATAGGTCAAGAAAAACCTAAGATTTGATCCAAAACTTGGTTTGTAAAGAGTCTCATCGCCAACCTGAATTGGATTGTTCTTTTTTACATCTCCCCAGTATTCATATTCATGAACATGATTTGCCCGGGAACTATACATTCTTGGAAATAAGGTATTGAAACGCGAATCGAATTTATATTTCTGTTTGTGCGATGCAATAACATACTTATCTTTATTGTTTTTATCCTTTTTTTGAATGTAAACAGGACTGGTTTCAATCAGGTCAACTGCAGGAGCATTGTAATACTCTCCGTACACAAGAGGTCTGTCGCCGTATTGCTCCCGATTCAAATAGGAAAGCAAAGCAAATACGTTATCCGGATTATTTTCATCCATTGGGGGATTAGCCGAAGAGCGGATCACGATCATGGCAAAAGAAGAATAGCCAATCATGATCACCACAAAAGCTGTTACAATCGTATTCAAAACCACCATTCCACGTTTAATGGAGAAGTTGATCAACCAAACTACAAGAGCAATAAGTGATGCTGCATAAAAAATTACACCAGTGTTGTAAGGCAAACCAAATTGATTTACAAATAACAACTCGAACCATGATGCAATAGTAATTACGCCAGGAATAACCCCATACATAACCACTCCCAAAATAAGAACCGAAAGTAAAAATGCTCCTATTATTCCATTTCGGGTAGGTGTATATTTTTTAAAATAGTAAACAAATATAATTGCAGGAATAGCCAAAAGATTCAGCAGGTGAACACCGATCGACAATCCCATTAAATACGCAATTAAAATAATCCATCGGTTTGCATACTTCTCATCTGCAACATTTTCCCATTTCAGAATTGCCCAAAAAACAACTGCCGTAAACAGTGATGACAAAGCATATACTTCCCCTTCAACAGCCGAAAACCAGAATGTATCAGAAAAAGTATAAGCTAGCGCTCCCACCATTCCGGTTCCCATTACGGCAATTAAATTTCCTTTTGAGATTTCACCATTAGTTATCACCAGTTTTTTGGCAAGATGTGTAATTGTCCAAAACAAAAATAGGATTGTGAAAGCCGAAGCTAAAGCCGACATGGAATTCACTAACAGGGCTACTTGAGATGGATTGGGTGCGAAAAGAGAGAAAAACCTCGCCATAATCATGAACAAAGGTGCTCCCGGCGGATGTCCAACCTCTAATCCGTAGGCGGTAGTAATAAATTCTCCACAATCCCACAAACTGGCTGTAGGCTCAATAGTAAACAAGTAGGTAAGTACAGCAATGACAAAAGCCATCCAGCCTAACACATTATTAACCACATTGTAATTAGATTTCATCTTGTGTGTATTTTTGTTTATTATATTCGATATGCAGGATAATATTTTGAACGAAAATAGTCAATTTTAATAGTTCCCCCGAATTCTATCTGAAAATTTTACACTTTTTGTTTGAGCAAATAAAAAAAGTATTACATTTGCAGAGTTCTTTGCAAAAAGGACAATTATGATTGACCCGTGGTGTAATGGTAACACACCTGGTTTTGGTCCAGGCATTTAAGGTTCGAGTCCTTACGGGTCAACAATAAAAAAGCTTCGAAATATTTCGAAGCTTTTTTTTATTTTATCCTTTATGTTTATTTTTCAACAATCCTCTCAAACTTAAAGCTACCCGAAATTCCCTGATCATCTAAACTATCTCCCTCAATTGTTGTCTCATTAATCAACATGCCATCCCAGGAATCCAATTCGTAGCAAATATCAAAATCGGAGTGAATAACATCATATTCTATAGCTTTTAGCTGAATTCGATTAAGATTTATCTCTCCTTCCAATTTTTCCTGGATCATGAACGTCTCCTCATCCTCTACATTTTCAGAAAAAATGATTTTACCACTCAATTTTCTCCCGTTTTGAGTCAATAAAAGCTCTCCTTTAGCGCTTCCATAACCGTAATCTTCCTCGTAAAGCCACTTTCCTGTTAATGATTCTATTTTTTTTTGCTCCATATTTTCTACCCTTTCAAATTGACAATCAGAATAATTACAAATATATAACAACAACAACGAATAAAAGTCTGCAATATTTTTGCATTTTTTGGTTTTGCCTAACAAATATTTCTACTATATTTGCACCGTCTTAGTCAGATATGACTGAACGGGAATTGACCCGTGGTGTAATGGTAACACACCTGGTTTTGGTCCAGGCATTTAAGGTTCGAGTCCTTACGGGTCAACACAAGCTTCTGATTTTATCAGAAGCTTTTTTTTATTTTATGACGAAATCAGTAAAATCCTGATCCGGCAAATTACAAATAAAAACATCCTTCACTTTGGCCCAATCAGGTCCCTTTCTGCACCACTCACAAAATAGTTCAACTCCCAAATTTGTTCCAATAATTTCAGCATAAACCGTACCATCCGGCTGATTTCTGACGAACCCCTTAACACCAAAACGCTTTGCAGCCTCTTTGGCATGATACCGAAATCCAACATTCTGTACCCTACCTGACACTTTTATGCTTACCGATCTCCCTTCCATTTTGCTGCGATTTAAATGCAATATAGAATTTTAAATGATGAATTAAGAGTTAAAAATTAATAATTAAAACACTCCTCAGTCTATCATCTCCGGTAAAAAGGGAGAATTTCATTCAAAAATTTTAAGTCTTGCTTGATATTTCTACTTGGCCCCTTTTACTTTATCCTTAAACCTTGTTACTTCTTCCTCGACACTTGGAACTTGATACTTGATACTTCTTTTTCTACTTTTGCACCATGATCAATTATCACGAACCGTTATTTAGACCGCCAAGCGAGGCTCACTCCCTAATTATCCAGGCAACATTAGGTTGTGCATGGAACAAATGTGCTTTTTGCGAAATGTATACCAGTAAACAATTTCAGGCTCGCAAAGAGGAAGATATTTTTGCTGATATCCAGAGCATGTCTCCCTATTCAAATCATTACCGTAAGGTATTTTTGGCAGATGGAAACGCTATGGTACTTTCTTTCGATAAACTTTCGCGGATATTGGATCAGCTAAATGCAACTTTTCCCCGACTAACTCGTGTTTCGGCCTATGCAATACCAAAAGACATAGAAGCAAAAACAGATAAAGAACTTCAAATTCTTGCTGAAAAAGGACTAAAACTACTTTATGTTGGTATAGAATCAGGAGATGATGAGCTTTTGAAGGCAATTGATAAAGGTGAAAATTTTGAAAGCACGAGTCACGCCCTGCAGCGGGCCCGAAAAGCTGGCATTAAACTTTCGGTGATGATACTAAATGGTTTGGGTGGTAAAAAGTATTCTCGGCAACATGCCCTTAACTCAGCCAAAGTCGTGAACAAAATTCAGCCGGAATTTCTCTCTACTCTTGTTCTTAGTTACCCATTCGGAGAAGAACATTTTATGAAAAAATTCAAGGGTGAATTTATTCCTCTCAATACTGTTGAGCTGATTGCAGAAATGAAAGTATTTATCGGGAATCTGGAATTAAATCAGTCTATTTTTCGAAGCGATCATGCTTCCAATTATTTGATTCTGCGCGGAAACTTCCCCCGCGACAAGCAGGAAATGCTGAATCGTATTAATGGTGTTTTGGATGATCCGGCCAACGCACAATTGAGACCGGAATGGATGAGGGGATTGTAATTCTCCTCAATTTGCCTCGTAATCAGACTATTAAAAGCCTAAGAGAATTAATAAAGCTTGTAGAAATCAATTTCGTTTTACTTATTAGTTCAGTAATATATTTTAAGGGAACTAAAAAGGTTTATAAATGCACACAGAAATACCTTATAAAACACTCTTGCTGTGTTTTATAAAAGAAAGAGTTGGCAATAATTCAAAGATTACTTTATCACCATATAATTCTTCTTATTCTGCAATCTGCCCCAGTCTTTAGTATTCATCGACTGAATCATTTTTGTTGTTAAATCAACCACAACAAAATCCTCATCTCTCGAGAAAGAAAACAACTCTTTAATCATTCTTAAAATCTTCATGCCCCTAATTTTTTTTGTTTTTCTGATATTCTAAATTTAAGAGGATTAAAGGATAAATTCAAGGCATTCTGGTACGATTTAATAATTACGTAATATAGGTTTTTAAAAGCGTATTTTCAGTTCACACTTGCGTAATGTGAAATTACAATCTGATTCGTTTTACTAATCTTTAAACTCTACGGTATCAAAAAAGAGATTCTTTTTATCAACTAAAAATTGCTTCATTCTTGAAGGACCTCCAATTGCAATCTGATAAATAAACTTCCCACGAAAGAAAAATCGTTTGTAATAGGTATACTCATGTTCACCAACCAATTGTGTATAAACAATTTCTTTCCCCAGCATTTTCTGATACGCTACAGAGTTTTCCGAAATTAAAATCGCATTTCCGGTTACCAAACTCCCCTCTTTCATTTCCTGATAATATTCCGAGGGATCGGAATACGTAAAATCCAAACCTACCTCTGAAAAATCGGAGGCTACAACACCAAAAACCGTTGCCGCATCTTTATAACTAAAAACCTCTATTTTTATTCCATTCAGCTCCTTATCCTGAATAATCGGATTTTCGGGTAATTCAAAGCTAATCTTTGATTTTTCCGATCCGGATCTTACCCAATCGTTTTGTGCGTATACAGCAGGTGCTGCAAGATTAAGCAACACTAGTAAAACAACTATTTTTCTCATTTGATACATTTAAATCGAATTTAGAATCTCAATTTTGCAGATAAATTCATTAATTAATTCCGGGCAGTTCTATTCCTTTTATAGTTCTGTACAAATCCAAAGCAAAAACATCTGTCATTCCAGAAATAAAATCAAGAACAGACATAATTTTCTCGTAATCAGATTCGCCGTTTACATTATACTGCTCAGGAATTAATGACAGCAGGTTTCTGGAATAAAAATTTTCTGGTTCCAAAACGGCAGTAACAAACTCATCAAGCAAAGTTCCTAAAATTTTGTAACCGGCAAGTTCTATTTCCACAACCGAACGATGACGATAGATTCGTGAAACAGCAACCTGAGTGCATTTTTTATAGGCAAACAGCAAAATTTCATTGATCTCTTTAATTAAGCTTGATTGAAATTTACCTTCCATTATTAACTCATAATGATCAACAAACACACCTACACATTCCGAAATTAATTTCCCAATAACTCCTGCCCGTATGTATGCAATTTGCTCATTAATATCGGTAACCTCCTTACAAGTTTCATCAATTCGGTTCAGAATAGTTTTGTCCTTGTCCGGATGGTAAAAACTCAACAACAAATCCTTGGTTTCTTCGGTGCTTAGTATCTTTAGCTTATGAGCATCTTCAATATCCATAATTTGATAGCAAATATCATCAGCAGCCTCAACCAAGTAAACCAATGGGAAACGGGCAAATATTCCTGATGACAATTCAGGAATCCCCAGCTCTTGGGCAATCACAAGGTAATCTGCCTTTTCAGCTTGAAAAAAACCATATTTTTTTTTCTTTACTACCTCAATCTTATTACTTTCCCAGGGATATTTAATAATAGATGCAATACTCGAATAAGTTAAAGCAAACCCGCCGTTTCTTCTTCCGTGAAATGCATGAGTCAACAATCGAAGAGCATTTGCATTTCCTTCAAAGTTGGTCAAATCACACCATTCCTCCTTCGTGAATCTGCCTTGCAGTTCTTTCCCTTTTCCATCCGAGAAAAAATGAGATAATGCCTTCTCACCCGAATGCCCAAATGGTGGATTGCCCAAATCGTGAGCCAAACAAGCTCCGGCAACAATACTCCCAATTTCTTTAATTAATTGAGAATCATCAACCAAACCAAGCTGAATAAGATTGTCGGCAAGTGCATTTCCCAGTGATCGTCCTACGCTGGAAACCTCAAGGCTGTGAGTTAAGCGGTTGTGTACAAAAATACTTCCGGGCAACGGAAATACCTGTGTTTTATTCTGTAAGCGACGAAAAGGAGATGAAAATATTAATCGATCATAATCGCGCTGAAACTGAGATCTGATATCTTTCTGCTGAACAGAAGAAAATTGGTCTTCCTGACCAAACCTTTTTGCTGATAGTAAGCTATTCCACTTCATTTTTTCAATTTATAGAACCTAAAATTACACTAATATTTGGCTTTGCTCTTATCCCTTGGTATTTATTCACATTTATTAAGACAACGCACACTAAATTACTCACATAATACCAAAATTACCGTACATTATCGTACACTCAATGTAATATAAGTGGACACAAAACACAAAATTCTGCAAACCATTTTGCATGTAAAAAGCTAAATATCAGAATAATTAACCCTATGGCACGCCAATTGATAAACTAACAATAATTTGAGGTGAATATTTTCTTTGGTTATTTTATCGATTAAAACAAGACATTATCAGTTATAATTGCTGGTTTGTCGATAGGTAAACATGTTTGTCTAATTTTGTTTGCAATAAAATGTAATAACATTAATATTGTATACAGATTTATTTTTAATACCAATAGCTATTATGATTCGATTACAAAACATTCACAAATCGTATATTACCGGTACTAATAAACTTCACGTTTTAAAGGGGATCGATTTGCATATAAAAGAAGGCGAATTAGTTTCCATAATGGGGTCGTCAGGATCAGGTAAATCTACACTTCTTAATATACTTGGCCTTTTAGACAATCATGATGAAGGAGTTTACACTCTTAATCAGGAAGAAATAAAAGCCATGAGTGAAACAAAAGCTGCAAAGCTTCGAAACAATCTACTCGGTTTTGTATTCCAGTCCTTTAACCTGATCTCTTTTAAAAATGCGATGGAAAATGTGGCACTTCCATTGTATTATCAAAAGGTTGCCAGAAAAAAGAGGAATAAAACAGCTTTGGAGTATCTGGATAAAATGGGACTAAAAGATTGGGCTGAGCACATGCCAAATGAGCTTTCAGGTGGTCAGAAGCAAAGAGTTGCAATAGCCCGGTCAATAATCACGCAACCAAAAATTATTTTAGCAGACGAACCAACTGGTGCATTAGATTCTGCAACCTCCGTTGAAGTTATGAATCTTTTAAAAGAAATTAATCAATCCGGTATCACAGTTATTATCGTAACACACGAAAATGATATCGCCCATATGACAGACCGGATTATTAATCTAAAAGATGGTAGAATCGAATCCATTATTGAGAATAATAAAATCAATAGTAAGGAAACTATCAAAATTCCTCAGGAATAAACAAACTATCTAAACCTAAACACCTGGAATAAAGCTATGTTCGACAGAGATAAATGGCAGGAAATATTTAGTACCATTAGTAAAAATAAAACCAGAACCGTTCTGACCGGTTTTTCGGTAGCAACAGGAATTTTCATGTTGATTTTTCTTTTGGGTGCAGGACGAGGTCTTAGAAATGGAATGACTTCAGTTTTTGCACAAGATGCAACCAACAGCATGCAAATATATGGTGGCAGAACAACCAAAGCATACAAAGGAACTCCCGAAGGAAAACGAATTCAAATGGTTAATGAAGACTATCTTGGGTTTAAAAAATCAATTGAAAAATTGGATGTAATTTCTGCAATGTCTTACATTCCCGGAGCTGAAATAATATCCTATAAAAACAATTACGGAAATTTTAATGTATCTCCTGTTCATGAAACTTATAAAGAGATTAAAAATTTTGAAATACTTGAAGGACGGTTTCTAAATGAAAAGGACATTAAGGAAAACCGAAAAGTTGTTGCCATTCAGGATGTTGTTAAGGAGGTTCTCTTCCCTAAAGAAACGGCTATTAATAAATTAATTAATATCAACAACATCAAATTTAAGGTAGTTGGTGTTTTTAATCAGCCAAGTTTCGATGATAATTCCAGAGAAATTTACATCCCGATTACTGTTGCTCAAAATATTTTTAACAACAACGATCACCTTCAAAGAATATCCTTTACACTAAACGATATTTCAGTAGATGAGAGTAAAAAAGTTGAGCAATTTATTACTTATCAAATGGCTAAACGACATGAATTTAGTCCCGAAGATAAGAATGCTCTTTGGATACAGAACAACATCGAAAATTCGCAGCAATTTGCTGGTCTTTTTAGTGCAATTGAAATGTTTGTGTGGATTATTGGAATTTTCACTATTGCATTAGGAGTAATTGGTGTTTTTAATATTATGATGATTGTTGTTAAGGAAAGAACCAAGGAAATTGGAATTCGAAAAGCAATTGGGGCTTCTCCAAGCTCTGTAGTTGGACTGATATTAATGGAAGCAATATTTATAACAGCAGCCTCGGGATATGTTGGACTAATTGCCGGGGTGGGCTTACTTGAAGTAATCACCAAATTTGACCTTATTAACAAAATATACCCACCTGCAGCAATTTACTTTTTAAATCCACAGGTTGATTTAGGAATAGCTATAGGTGCAACCATTGTTTTGGTTGTAACCGGTGCTCTTGCGGGTTTTTTCCCGGCAAGAAAAGCCGCTTCAATCAGACCCATTGAAGCTTTAAGAGACGAATAATAAACCAGACTAATAAACGATCAGCTAATGTTCGATTTGGATAAATGGCAGGAAATTACTGCCGCACTAAAAAAGAATAAACTACGGACCATACTTACCGGTCTCGGGGTAATGTTTGGAATCTTAATTCTGGTAACCTTACTGGGTATTGGAAGAGGTTTTCAAAATAATATACAATCCTCATTAGGTAATTTCGCAACAAATTCAACAGTTTTTTGGGTAGAAAAAACTACCAAAGCTTACAAAGGTTTGCCACGAAACAGATCGTATCTGTTTACCAATGATGATCTGGAAGTACTTAAAAGATCGATACCTGAATTACAGGATATTGCTCCTGATATAAATGGATGGAGCGGAAATGCCACCAACAATACATTTCGGGAAGATAAAAAAGGAAATTTCAGAATCAAAGGGACTTCACCGGAAATGAACAATGTAAATCCGGTTGAAGTTACTGCCGGTCGTTTTATCAATCAGAATGATTTAAAAGAATTTCGAAAGGTAATTACAATTGGACCAAGAGTTCAGGAACTAATGTTCGAAAAAGATGAAGATCCAATTGGTCAGTACCTTAAAGTAAATGGAATTTATTTTAGAATTATTGGTACAATTAAACCATTAAGTAGAAATATGGGAATGCGCGATGACGTACTTCAAATGCCATTTACTACGTTGCAGCAATTGTATAACCAAGGAGACAAATTCCGTGTCTTCTTAGCAACGGCTAAGGTTGGAGAATCGGTAGCCGACTTGGAAGACAAAATATTTGAAATTCTGGCCAGAAGGCATTCCATTCATCCTGATGACAGACAAGCCATTGGTAATTTTAATATCGCCAAGATGTTCAACAAAATATTTGGCCTTTTTAACAGCATTGGATTCTTATTTTGGGTAATAGGCTTTGGAGTTCTTCTAACCGGTATTATTGGAGTTAGCAATATTATGCATGTAGTTGTAAAAGAAAGAACAAAAGAATTGGGAATTAAACGTGCCATTGGTGCACGTCCTCGTGAAGTTGTTGGTCAAATCATAAATGAAGCCGTTTTCCTTACCACCTTTGCGGGATTCTGGGGACTGGTTTTAGGTGTTTTAATTGTAGAAGGAATCGGTAAAATGACAGAAGGTGATCCTAATCCACAAATTTTAAATCCTTATGTTGATATAAATGTTGCATTTATAGCACTCGGTGTTTTGGTTTTATTTGGTGTTTTGGCTGGACTGCTTCCAGCACAAAGAGCCATCAGAATTAAACCCGTAGATGCATTGAGATACGAATAAAAAAAATAATTCATAATCCGAAAATAATACTAGTCATGAAAAAAGTTTTTAGAATTGTATTGGTTGTATTTTTTATCCTCCTTTTTGTAGGAACCATTGTATTCCTATATCAAAAGTCGCAGGATAAACCTGTGGTTTACAACACAAAATCACCTGAAATAACAGATATTATTAAAAAGACGGTTGCAACCGGATCTGTTGTTCCAAGAAAAGAAATCGCAATTAAACCTCAGGGAGTTTCCGGAATTATTGAAACTTTATATGTTGAGGCTGGGGATATGCTAAAAAAAGGTGATCCTATTGCTAAAATAAAGATCATTCCTGATATGATTAATTTGAATAGTGCTGAATCGAGAGTAAAAGTAGCCCAAATTAATTACGAGGATAAAGAAATTAACTACAACCGGGATAAGGCTTTGTTTGACAAAAAAGTTATTTCAGAATCTGATTTCCAAAAGACACAATTGTCTTTCCGAAATTCTACAGAAGAGTTGCAATCAGCAAAAGATAATCTGCAGTTGATTAAAGAAGGTGTAACTAAAAGCTCTGCAAAAGCTACAAATACCATTATTCGTTCAACAATTGAAGGAATGATACTTGATATTCCGGTAAAAGAAGGAAATTCAGTAATTCAAAGCAATACTTTTAATGATGGAACCACAGTTGCTATTGTTGCTGACATGGGTGAAATGATTTTTCAAGGTAAAGTTGATGAAACAGAAGTTGGAAAGATTGTTCAGGGAATGAACCTTGAATTAACCATTGGTGCAATTGAAGATGTGAAGTTTGACGCTCATCTGGAATACATATCTCCAAAAGGTGTGGAAGAGAATGGCGCCATTCAATTCGAAATAAAAGCCTCTGTTAAGCTTAAAAAAGACTTCTTTATTCGTTCGGGATACAGTGCTAATGCTGAAATTGTGCTTGATAAAAGAGAAAAAGTATTGGCTGTAAACGAAAGTCTTTTAGAGTTTAAAAATGATTCAACTTTTGTAGAGGTAGAAACTTCTGAGCAAAAGTTTGAAAAGAGATTTATTAAAACTGGTCTTTCGGATGGTATCAACATAGAAGTTTTAGAAGGTATTACAAAAGACGATAAGCTTAAAGGAGAAAAAAGGAAAAAAATTGAAGAAATAAAAGAGAAGAAAGACTAGGAAAAACTTCCATTGAGGTGGAAAGGTTAAATAAGCATCATTAATTTATCCTTGTTAAATTAATGACGAAAGAACTAGTTTTATCGGATCAAAAAAATACATACACACATGAAAAAAATATTATTACTTGTCCTTGTTTTTGCCTTTTCCTTTTCTGGTATTTATGCTCAGGAATTATGGAATTTGGAGAGATGCATAACACATGCAAAGGAACACAATATCAACCTTAAGTTACAAAAACTGGATGCTGACGTTCAGGCAAACAATACCAGGCAATCAAAATTGGATCTTTTACCAGACTTAAATGGTAATACAGGATACAACTTTAACTATGGACGTTCGTTAAGCGCTGACAATACCTATGTAAACGAAAACAGTCAAACTGGTTCTCTTGGCCTTTCATCCAGAGTTACTCTATTCAGTGGTTTTCAAAAATGGAATTCAGTTAAACAAAACGAATTGGATCTTAAAGCAAATTTGCAGGATGTTGAAAAAGCAAAAGAAGATCTAGCATTGAATATAACATCCTACTATTTAGATATTTTATTTAAAAAAGAACTTCTTCAGGTAGCACAAGAACAATTAAAAGTTACTGAGCTTCAGATTAAAAGAACAGAAGTTTTGGTAGAAGCAGGAACTTTACCAAAAGGAACTTTGATGGAACAAAAAGCTCAGGCCGCACGCGAAGATCTTGCTGTAGTTAATGCGCAAAATTCTCTTGATATCGCTTTGCTCGATTTGGCGCAGTTATTGGACTTAGAAGACACGAAAAATTTTGATATCCAGACACCTGAACTACCTGTTTTAAATGCAACCAAATCAATGGTTGATCCTGAATCAGTTTTTATTAATGCATTAACCTTCCGTCCGGAAATGAAAGCGGCACAATACCGTTTGGAAAGTTCTGAGAAAGGTTTGATTATTGCTAAAGGTCAACGTACTCCAACTTTATCTATGTCGGGATCATGGAATTCGGGTTATCGCAGAAATCAACCTGAATATGGATTCGCCACAGACGGAAGCCCTATTGTTATCAGAAAAGAAATGAAATTGAATGATCAATTAAGATTGTTTGAATCTAAAAGCTTTGGTTTCAATTTAAGCATTCCAATTTTTAATGGAGGAGTTGTTAACCGAAACATTAGTAACGCAAAAATCAATATTGATCGTTATCGCTTAAATATGGACAACTCTAAAAATGTCCTGCGAAAAGAAATTGAACAAGCACATGCCAATGCCAAGGCTGCCATGAAAAAGTTTTTCTCTAGTGAAACTGCAGTTTCTTCAACCGAAGAAGCCTTCCGTTACACCGAAGAAAAATTCAATCTTGGCTTGGTTAATTCTGTGGATTACAATCAGGAAAAAAACAATCTTTTCAAATCTAAATCAGATTTACTGCAAGCGAAATACGAATACATATTCCGCACCAAAATTCTTGATTTCTATAATGGCATCGAAATAAATTTATAATCAAGTTTCAAATTCAAAAAAGCTCTCAGCCCATTTCGGGTTGAGAGTTTTTTTTATCAAGTAAGTGTTTCCTTCCAATTATTTGTCTTAGTAATAGAACCGTTTTAAAACCATATCATTTACCCATTTTAATAAATTTGGATAGTGAACTGGTCATATATTTGAACTGTTATCGTTCACAATTAGTATTTTATCCTTTATTTTGCATTGATTTTAAATTTTATCAAATGGCATTACTATTACATATAGAGACATCAACAGCGGTTTGTTCTGTTGCATTAGGAAAAGATGGTGATTTACTGGCTCTTAAGGAAACAAAAGAAGGAATGAAACACGCAACTCACCTAACCATTTTTATTCAAAACATTTTAAAGGAGAATAATTTAACTCCAACCGATTTAGACGGTGTTGTAATTAGTATGGGCCCTGGATCGTATACTGGCTTACGCATTGGTGTATCAACAGCGAAAGGGATTTGTTACGGAGCTAACCTGCCTCTAATCTCAATAAATACTTTGCAGGCAATGACAAAGCCATTACTTGAAAATAAAGATATTACGTCTCTATTGACTAATCCTGAAAAAGCCTATTACTGTCCGATGATTGATGCAAGAAGGATGGAAGTTTACACTGCCTTTTTCAATAGCAAAAATGAATTGGCCGGAGATATTTCTGCTGATATTATTGATGAAAACTCCTACTCGAAAGAACTTTCGGAAAGAGAAATTATTTTCTTTGGTGATGGCTCTTCAAAATGCAAGGAAGTAATCAAAAGTAAAAATGGCATCTTTCTTGATAATATAACACCATCGGCAGTAGGAATGATAGAACTGGCTGAAATAAAATTTCAGAATCAGGAATTTGAAGATGTGGCTTATTTTGAGCCCTTTTATCTGAAAGATTTTGTTGCAACTACTCCTAAAAAGAATATCTTTAATTAAGAATCAACAATAATCCATATGTATAAATTATCTCTTAGCATTCTTCTAATTTTTCTAAGCCATACACTTTTATTGGCCGATTCTCCTATTAAGAATACCGAAAAAGGGGAAAATCTAAGATATGTTATACATTATGGAATTATTCGAGGTGGAAAAGCAAGCCTAAAAATCAGAAGTGAAAAAATAGATGGCAAAGATCTGTATCATGCAACTCTAACTGGGAAAACCATCGGATTATTCAATTCGCTTTATAAAGTAAAAGATACATACGAGAGTTTTATTAATACAGAAACCCTGTTGCCTGAAAAAGCAATTCGAGATATTCGCGAAGGAAATTACAAAAGATATACTGAAATTGTTTTTAACCGGGAAAAGAATGAAGTGAACTCCACACGTTCCGGAATTCATAAAGTACCGGAAGGAACACATGATATTTTATCGGCTTTTTACTTTGCAAGAGCCAATCATTTCAATTCAAATTTAAAAGTTGGAGAAGTCGTGAAAATCCAAACTCATTTCTCCGATGAATTGTTTCTTCTTCAATTCCGATTTATGGGATATGAAACAATTAACAGCAAAATTGGAGATGTGAACTGTTATAAATTTATACCAATTGTAGCAACAGGTAGAGCATTTAAAGATGAAGATGATATGACCATCTGGATATCTGCTGATGCAAACCGGATTCCGGTTCGCGTACAATTCGATCTTTTTATCGGTTCATTGCGCTGTGATTTGATTAATTTTTCAGATTTTTCCTATGACTCCCTCTTGGATAACGACTAATTTTTTACCATTTCAAGGGTATCTATTTCAAACAAAGCCTCATAATATTTCAGAATATTAATTGTTTACCCTATTTTTGCAAAACTCAAAAAGAGACGAAGCTTTTCTTTTCTTAGAAATGATTATTAAAAATTAATATTATATCATGGCATCTACTACAGATTTTAAAAATGGAATGTGTATCCACTATAAAGGAGATTTATATACAATTGTACAATTCCAACACGTAAAACCAGGTAAAGGTCCAGCCTTTGTTAGAACAAAACTTAAAAATGTTAAAACAGGTAAAGTTATTGACAATACTTTTAACTCTGGTGTGAAAATTGACATCGCCCGTATCGAGAGACGTCCGCATCAATTCCTTTATAAAGATGATATGGGATATAATTTGATGCACACCGAAACATACGAACAAATTGTTTTACCTGAAGAATTGTTTAATGCCGCTGACCTTTTAAAAGAAGGTGAAATGGTTGAGGCGGTTTTCCACGCCGACACAGAAACTCCATTGTATGTCGATCTTCCTGCTCATGTTGTTATGGAAGTTACTTACACAGAACCTGGTTTAAGAGGCGATAGTTCATCGACCTCATCGCTAAAAGCAGCAACTGTAGAAAGTGGTGCTACCATAATGGTACCTTTATTTATCAACACAGGCGATTTAATTAAAATTGACACACGTGACCACTCTTATTCAGAGCGTGTAAAAGCATAATTTTTATAAACTCATCATCAAAAAAGGATTCTTTATGGAATCCTTTTTTTTTTTCATATTTCCGATTGACTGATGATTTGATATTTCTTAAATTAGCATGGAACATAAACCCTCCCTATCGTGATCAAGCAACAATCTGTTAACAGCAAATTTAAGCTCAACCTAATCCTTAAAATTACTCAGGCGATTAATGAAAACTTATCAATTGATGAGCTTTTGCAGCAGTATAAGCATATTTTATTTAATGATCTTAAGATTGGGAAAATTGCAGTTTACAAATTTAGTTCCCGCTGGGAAAAATTATTGGTATCCGGTATTTCAAAAGAATGCATTGATAAGATTAAAATTGGAAAACACCTAAGCAGTATTTCTGAAATTACTTATGTATCACGAGATTTACCCGAAGTGTTCTGGTCTTTTGATTTTATTATTCCGGTCATCCACAAAAATTCAGTACTTGCATACATCCTAATTGGTGATATCGATGAAGAAATGGAAGGAATGAGCCCGGCAATCAGACACCTTAGCTTCATACAAACCATTTCCAATATTATCATTGTGGCCATGGAGAACAAACGTCTGTACAAACAATTATTGATTCAGGAAGCTTTTAAGAAGGAAATGGAATTGGCTTCAAAAATCCAAAACCTTCTCATTCCCAATCAAAGCTCACTGCCACAAAATCAATATATTTCTACCTGCGGATATTATCAGCCACACTTTGAAATTGGCGGCGATTATTACGATTTTATCAACTTTAACGATCAGGAGTTAGGATTTTGTATTGGTGATGTTTCAGGAAAAGGAATTCCGGCAGCCTTAATCATGTCTAATTTTCAAGCTACATTACGGGCGCTTTTCAGGCCTGAAACACCGCTGGATGAACTCATGGTTCAATTGAACCAAAAAGTATGCGACAACTCAAGCAGTGAGAAATTCCTGACCTTTTTTATTGGGATTTACAATTACACCACCAGAAAGCTGAAATATGTGAATGCCAGTCATCACCCTCCACTTCTTTACAATTTTGTAAATGGAGAAACTACCTTACTAAAAAAAGGATGTATTGGTTTGGGTATGCTTAATGAGATCCCAGCCATATCAATTGGAGAAATTACAATTAATGAGCATTCAAAGCTGCTTTGCTATACCGATGGATTAATAGAACTCGAAAGAGATGATCAAATGGAGGTAGGCGTTCAGTTCCTAACCAAAACGTTCGCAACACAAAAAAATATCTCAGATACCTTTACAGATCTGATACATCACATCGACATCGGAAAAAAGAACAAGGCCGTAATAGACGATATCTCTTTGTTCGGCATCGAGTTCAAAACTACACAAATGTAAAAAGGAACGGCTGATGCCGTTCCTTTTTTATTTAAATAAGATTTCCTTATTGTATTTCGAAAGCGACATCTTTTGAGACTGATTTTCCAGCAGTATCTTTAACTATTACAGAAAATTTGTAGGCTCCGGGCTTTGTATTATCAGGAGTTGCAATACTAAAGCTAATTAGTTTTGATGCACCAGAAATAGGAGGTACCGCATTTCCAGCCGCGTCAGTATCCGAAAGACTATTAAAACTAAACTCTTCAACAGTTTTTGCAGACTTAACTCCAGTATACGATACCGTTACAGTATAAGATGCTAATGCAACATTATCCGTGGCAGTAAAGTTGACACTTAAATTTGAACCTGCTGTAACTACTGTGCTTGTTGTTGGGCTAGCAATTGTAACTGTAGGATCAACAGTATCTTCTTTGTCATCACCACCACTACTGCCACAACTCATCATACCTATTGAGAAAAGAACGATAAGGGCATACTTTAAGAATTTCATATAATCTGATTTTAGTTTGTGATTTAGTTTTATCTAATAAAAATAGTTGATAGCTAGCAAACTAGCAAGCAACTACAAGGAAATAATTCTTTTTACCTTTTTGAACCAAAAAATATTTATCTGCAATTAAATGTTCTTTTGTAATTAACATCTCCGGATTATCTACTTTTTCCTTATTAATACTGATTGCATTGCCTTTAAAAAGTCGTCTTAATTCTCCTTTCGATGGAAATACATCTGTTTTAACAGCCAATAATTCTAAAATATCAATGCCATTGTCAAATTCAGATTTGCTAACAGTAAACTGAGGTACTCCTTCAAAAACAGATAAGAATGTCTCTTCATCCAATTTTTTCAAAACATCAGCTGTGGCTTTTCCAAATAAAATTTGAGATGCTTCAACTGCTGTATTGTAATCTTCTTCGGAGTGGATCATGATAGTTACCTCTTTAGCCAACCGTTGCTGCAATTTTCTCATATGAGGAGCTTCCTGATGTTCTTCTATCAGAGCAAAAATTTCTTCTTTCGGAAGAAGTGTGAATATTTTAAGGTATTTCGCGGCATCTTCATCAGAGGTATTCAGCCAAAATTGGTAGAATTTATAAGGCGAAGTACGTTTAGGATCTAACCAAATATTTCCTGATTCTGTTTTTCCAAACTTTCCACCATCTGCTTTAGTAATCAGCGGACAAGTTATCGCAAAAGCAGTACCACTTTCTTTTCGGCGAATTAATTCTGTTCCGGTAGTAATGTTTCCCCACTGATCGGAACCACCCATCTGCAATTTGCAGTTCTTAGTTCGGTAAAGTTCCAAAAAGTCAGTTCCCTGCACTAATTGGTAAGTAAATTCGGTAAAAGACATTCCTGATTTAGAATCAGCACTTAATCTTTTCTTTACAGAATCCTTACTCATCATGTAATTCACAGTAAGGTGTTTGCCAATATCACGAATAAAATCAAGAAAGGTAAAGTCCTTCATCCAATCGTAATTGTTCACCATTTCGGCAGCATTTACGGCGTCTGAATCGAAATCCATGAACTTGGAAAGTTGCGCACGCAAACATTCCTGATTGTGACGAAGAGTTTTTTCATCCAGTAAATTTCTTTCCTGAGATTTACCAGAAGGATCTCCGATCATGCCGGTTGCTCCTCCTACCAATACAATTGGCTTGTGTCCCGATACCTGAAAATGTTTTAACATCATTACACCAACAAGGTGTCCGATGTGCAGTGAATCTGCCGTAGGATCAATTCCTACATAAGCTGATGTTAGTTCTTTTGCAAGTTGTTCTTCTATTCCAGGCATCATATCGTGAATCATGCCCCGCCACTGGAGTTCCTCAATAAAATTCATTTGTTCTGTATTTAATTTCCTGATAGGAATCTAATTATCAATTTTCTATTTGAATGGCAAAGATAAGAATTTTACCATTTTATTATGCTGTAATTTTTTCTATTCAACAACTAGTGAAATCAAGCTGTATAAAATCCCCGATATCAGTAAAATATTATAGATAAAAGAAAGCATAAAAAATTTCACAATTGTTTTTATCCATGATTGCTGATAATAAAATTTCAAGGCCAGAAAAAGTTGTATGGGAATCAATAAATACAAATAAAAAGCAAACTGATGAACAAATTCTAATTTCGTCATTATCAACAGTTCACTAACAATCACAATCACAAAAATAAAAGAATGAAAATTAAGTGATATTAATAAATGTTCTAACAAATAATGCTTTCTTCGGATGTAGAACAGTGCCAAAAACAAAGCAAATACCGGAAGTATAATCAGCAAAGTTTGTGATAACTTTTTAAAGACATTATCCATCATCAAGGTAGGATTTAACTTCCACATGTCAATCACACGTTTTACATCTGAATTTCCGAACTTGTTATTCTTCCCTCCCTTTCCGCCAAAAGTAATTGATTGCGCCGTTTGTGCAGTATCCTGACTAATATTTAAGTTAAACAATCCTTTTTTTAATTTTGAATTGGTCAAAGAATCTGACTCCAAGCTATCTACCTGGTTTTTATTTTCATCAACCATATCCTCGAAATAGGATAATACATCAACATCTTTTCCTTCCTCTGTTGTAAAAGTAAAGTTTTTTTCTGCCTGGGTTTCGGGCATGTGATTATGGGAAAGCAGTAAAAATGCAAAAAAAGTAAGAAATAGATACAGTCGAAAAGGTGGCGTATATCTGGCTCTTTTCCCTCTCATAAACTCTTTGGTAAGATAACCAGGCCGAACAAACAGAGGCACTATCGTATGAAGAAATTTATTATCAAGCGATAGAGCATCTCCAAGGGATTCGGACAAGACACTAAAAAAAGGTCTGTGAAAATCTTTTACCGACTGACCACAATTGGAACAAAAACTACCATTAACCGGATGTTCGCAATTGGCACAAAACCCCTCAAAATGAAAAACTTTCCTTTTGGGAAGTTTTTGGATGCATTTCTTAATTATTTCTTTCATCAGACTTCAAGAGGGAGTTCTTTTTTCACTTTTTCCTTAATCTTTTCTTTCGTATCACTAAAATCTGAATCAAACAATTCAAACATCTTTTCCGAAACAGTTGTCATTGGCTTATATAAGTAGCTTCCATCTTTTTTTTCATCTGAAATAAATTCAAATTTCCGATCTAAATAATCAACAAAATATACAATAATACCGATTATAATAATGCCCTTCATTAAACCAAATACCATTCCCAAAATTCGGTTAAACATCCCTAAAGCAACAGCTTCAACAAGTGAATTGAGAAGCTTGCCAATGATATGAACAATAATTACAATGACAATAAATGTGATTCCAAATGAAATGTATCCCATATATTCGGAGTCGTAATTAAAACGATCCCTTATGAATTGCGCTGTAAAATCGGAGAAATGAATGGCTCCATAGATCCCTAATACTAAAGCAATCAAGGTAGCAATTTCAAAGATGAAACCATTCTTAAAACCTTTAACCATTACCCAAAGCAATGGAATACCTATCAATATATCGAGAATATTCATTTGTAATGCGTTTCTAATTTGACAATGATCACCAAATATAAGTAAAAACCAACATAACCTGAGCATAATATTTAGATAAGAAACAAGACCTCAATTAAAATTTCTTTATATTTAAATCAGTAAACTATTCAAATATGGCTTTAATAAACTCTCTTGTTAGTTGGCTGAATACGAAAAGATTCTCTCAGATCGATTTTTTTAAAAATCATCCGATTGAAACTCAGAAAGAAACCCTTACGCAATTAATCGAACAAGCTTCGAATACTGAATGGGGAAAAAAGTATGACTTTAAAAGTATTCGCACACTTTCTGAATTTAAAGATAGATTGCCGGTTCAAACCTATGAAGATATTGAACCTTACATTAACAGACTTAGGAATGGTGAGCAAAATATTTTTTGGCCTTCCGAAATAAAATGGTTTGCCAAATCGTCAGGCACCACCAATTCGAAAAGCAAATTTATTCCGGTAAGTAAAGAAGCTTTGGAAGACTGTCACTTTCGAGGAGGAAAAGACATTTTAGCCATCTATACTTCTCTGTTCCCCGAAACCGGTATTTTTAAAGGGAAAGGATTAACACTTGGTGGAAGTCATCAGATTAACAATATCAAAAATGATTCTTATTATGGTGATTTGTCAGCTATTCTAATTCAAAATCTTCCATTTTGGGCTGATTTTATAAGAACACCTGATACATCTATCGTATTAATGGATGAGTGGGAAGAAAAACTGAATAAAATGACAGAAGCAACACTGAATGAGAATGTAACCAGTTTATCTGGTGTACCTTCCTGGTTTTTGGTTCTGTTAAAACATATTTTAAATGCTTCAGGCAAAAACAACATTCACGAAATATGGCCTAATCTTGAACTTTTTGTTCATGGAGGTGTTAGTTTCGACCCTTACCGTGAACAATTTAAAGGATTGTTACCATCTCAAAATATGAACTATCTGGAGACCTATAACGCCTCCGAAGGTTTTTTCGGAATTCAGGATAATCCTTTAGATGATTCACTGCTTTTGATGTTGGATTACGGTATTTATTATGAATTTATTCCTATTGAATGTTTGGCCAATGATCATCCAGGAGCCATCAGTCTGGAAGAGGTAAAACTTCATACAAACTACGCAATCGTTATTACAACCAACGGAGGATTGTGGCGTTATCAAATTGGAGACACCATCCGGTTTACATCAAAAGCCCCGTTTAAATTTAAGATTTCGGGCAGAACCAAACTATTCATCAATGCCTTTGGTGAGGAATTAATTATTGACAATGCCGAAAAGGCAATTCAAACAGCCTGCGTAAAAACCAATTCAATCATTAAAGAGTATACAGCCGCTCCTGTGTTTATGGCATCGAATCAAAAAGGGGCTCACCAATGGTTAATTGAATTTGAAAAAGCACCCGGCAACATTGACGAATTCAATTTCATATTAGACAATGCCTTAATGAGTGCAAACTCTGATTATGAGGCAAAAAGATACAAAAACATTACCCTTGAGAAACCACACATTACCATCGCTAAACCTGGTTTATTTTATCAGTGGCTGAAAGAAAAAGGAAAATTGGGCGGTCAGAATAAAGTGCCCCGACTTTCAAATAATCGTGATTTAATTGAGGAACTACTACAAAAAAACAACTAATCATTTATGCTGCAATTCCTTCTTTGGATATCTCTTTTGTTTCCATCTCAAAATAATGTTCAGATCAATCAGGTTCATGATTTTATTTCGGTTGATCACCTGGGCAATATATTTGTCGTGAATAAGTCCGAACTAATGGAATTCAATTCGAAGGGAGAGAAATTGGCCGTTTTCTCTAATTCCATGCTGGGTTCTATCTGTCATATTGATGTCTCGAACCCCCTTCGAATACTGATTTTTTACAATGATTTTAATCAAATATTATTTCTGGACCGTAATCTGGCAGAAATTGGCGGCGAAATTGATTTATTTGAATTTTCGGATAACGAAACCGAATTGGTTTGCACTTCTGCAAATGGCGGGTTTTGGATGTATAACTCAAATGACAATCAGGCAATTCATATTTCGGACATTGGCAAAATAATAAATCAAAGCAGCTTACTGAACTCCTTTTATCAGGATTGTATTCCTGATAAAATGCTGGAATACAACAACGATTTGTACCTCCTTTATCCGAAAATGGGAATTCTGAATCTGGATCGGAACGGCCAATTCAAGAAAAAAATTCCACAACCGGGCATCAAAAACTTCCAAATATCCAAGAACACACTTCTATACACAACTGAATCAGGAATTTATTCCTTTCAGCCAATGTCCAGAGAAGACAAATTAATTTTCAGTTTAGAAGATTTAAAAGATTCTCAACTTATCATCCGAAACAACAATTTGTATGTTTCTAATAAAAAATCAATATCAATTAAAGCATTAACCCTCTGATTAAAAACAGACTGCAGCTTATTGGTATTTTTTCCAATTGAATTCCTGAAAAATATTCTTAATTTTAGTTGCCTTTTTTACACAAAGTAAACATAAATATGCACATTGCTGTTGCAGGAAATATTGGAGCTGGTAAAACTACACTAGCGGGATTATTAGCTAAACACTACGGATGGGAAGCTCATTTCGAAGATGTTGATGAAAATCCATATTTAAATGATTTTTACGATGATATGAAGCGATGGTCGTTTGCTCTTCAGATTCATTTTTTAAATAGTCGTTTCAATCAGGTTTTGGCCTTACGCAAATCCGGGAAAGACATCATTCAGGACAGAACCATCTACGAGGATGCCTATATTTTCGCTCCTAATCTGGAATCGATGAGTTTAATGCCCAGAAGAGATTTTGACAACTATCTGTCTCTTTTCAATATCATGAGTTCATTAATTCAGCCACCGGATCTGCTTATTTATTTGCGTGCAAGCATTCCTACGCTGGTAAGTCATATTCAGGAGCGTGGCCGTAATTATGAGGAAACCATTCGCTTAGACTATCTGAAGCGTTTAAACGAGCGTTATGAGGCATGGATATCGGGCTATGCAAATGGCAAGCTTCTGATTATTGATGTGGACAACATTAATTTCCTGAAAAACCCTAAAGACTTAAGTGAAGTAATCAACAAAATTGATGCTCAGCTAAACGGACTCTTTTAAATTATAAATGATGAATTATCAATTTATGAGTTCATATCCGTAATTGTTAATTCTTAATTCATAACTCATAATTACTAAACATGCATATCGCAATAGCTGGAAACATTGGCTCCGGTAAAACTACCCTTACCGAACTGCTTGCAAAACAATATGGCTGGGAGGCTCATTATGAAGATGTAGATGAAAATCCTTATTTAAATGATTTTTACGACGACATGAAACGATGGTCGTTCAATCTTCAAATCTATTTTTTAAAAAGTCGGTTCAACCAAATTATGGAAATCCGTAAAGCGGGAAAAAATGTAATTCAGGATCGTACCATTTATGAAGATGCCATGATTTTTGCTCCTAATTTATTTGATATGGGTTTGATGTCGCAACGCGATTTTAAAAATTACAACAACCTGTTCGAATTAATGGGATCAATGGTTCAAGCTCCTGATCTGCTAATCTATTTGCGGTCGTCTGTTCCTACATTGGTGAATCAAATTCAGAAAAGAGGCCGCGATTACGAAGAAACCATCCGTCTGGATTACTTAAAAAACCTGAACACCAGATACGAAACATGGATTCAGAATTACAATCGTGGCAAACTATTGATTGTTGATGCCGACAATATTGATTTTCTGGATAATCCTGAAGATTTAAACAACATTATGGATAAGGTAGAGGCTCAAATTCACGGATTGTTTTAAAAACGGTAAAACAATCCGATTGATAATTCTGGAAGAGAGATCTTATCAAATCCAAGAAAATATTGATACGGATCTCCATTTTCATCTTTTGCAGTTACAGTTTCCGGGAAATCCGGAATATAAGTGTATCTCAAATTCATATCAAAACTCCAATCCTCGGAAAGATGATACAAAAAGCCAATAATTGGTGTTAAGCCAACTTTGTTTTCTTTAATTGTTCTCTTCTGATTTAAGTTCCCAACCGATGTCGAAATAAAGCTAATGCTGTTTTGATAATGGAAATAACCAAAAGCAAGCGATGTGTACGGTCGAAAATCCCGATCCCAACTATCAAAAAAATATGATCCTTTAAACTGTACCGATGCAATATTGTAATTCACATCGTAGTTTCCAAAATGATTGCCATTCCAAAAATTATCCTGTCCTAATATACTGTAAGCAATCTCGGCACCTACGCCTATTTTTTTATTCAGCATCATCTGACCGGTTACCCTAAATGCTGGTCCTCCTTTTGCTTGATCTCCAAAATCACCCAAAGGATACTGATAGCCTGCTGAAGCCCCTACTAACAATTCCTTTTCCTTGTAATATTGAGCTTTCCCTGCAAAACAAATACCAATTGCCAAAAGGGAAAATATAATAGATTTAAACCTCATCAATTCTATTTTTTTAATTTATCAGCCACTAAAATACAAAAAAATGGGAACCAAATTGGCTCCCATTTCCTTATCTTAAATTGAATTTACTCAATTACTTTTAATTCTTTTCCAATTTTAATGAAAGCAGCCAAAGCTTTATCCAAATGCTCTTTTGTGTGCGCAGCAGAAAGTTGAATTCTTATTCTTGCTTGTCCTTTCGCTACAACCGGATAATAAAATCCGATCACATAAATACCTTCTTCCAATAATTTAGCTGCAAATTGTTGCGACAGTACTGCATCGTACAACATCAAAGCATTAATAGCCGACTCGGATGGTTTTACATCAAAACCTGCAGCCAATAATCTTTCCCTGAAATATTTAGAATTTGAAATTACCTTATCACGCAATTCTGTAGATTCGGTTAACATTTCGAATACTGCTAAAGAAGCTCCTACAATTACAGGAGAAAGCGAGTTCGAGAATAAATACGGACGGGATCTTTGACGTAAAAGATCGATAATTTCTGCTTTACCAGTTGTAAATCCGCCTAAAGCTCCACCCAATGCTTTTCCTAATGTACTTGTGATAATATCAACACGATCCATACAATTATGGTATTCGTGAGTTCCCCGGCCGGTATCACCAATAAAACCGGAAGCATGACTATCATCAACCATTACTAATGCATTGTACTTATCCGCCAAATCACAAATTTCATTCAATTTCGCAATATCTCCGTCCATTGAGAAAACTCCGTCGGTAACAATTATACGAAAACGCTGCGCCTGAGAGATCTTTAACTGAGCCTCCAAATCTTCCATATCAGCATGCTTGTAACGATATCTGGCCGCTTTACACAAACGAACCCCGTCAATAATCGAAGCATGATTCAACTCATCAGAAATAATCGCATCTTCCTTGTCGAATAATGGTTCAAAAACACCGCCGTTTGCATCAAAAGCTGCTGCGTACAATATAGTATCTTCAGTTCCGAAGAAAGCCGCAACCTTTTCTTCCAATTCTTTATGAATATCGGTTGTACCACAAATAAAACGAACAGACGACATTCCATATCCATGCGATTTTAACGCTTTTGAAGCTCCCTCCATAACCCGGGGATTGGAAGACAAACCTAAATAGTTATTCGCACAAAAATTTAATACTGTTTTACCTGTATTTACTTTAATTTCTGCACCTTGTGGGGTTGTTATAACTCTTTCGTTTTTATACAAGCCGGCATCTTTAATAGACTGAATTTCCTCTGCCAAGTAATCTTTGAATTTTCCGTACATGAGTGTTTGTTGTTTATATGTGTTAGGTGTTTAATATGTTCCTAAATTCCAAGCCAAAATTACAATAAAATTTCGCTTCTGAGTTTTTCAAAAACTGTTTTTTTGTTGCTGCTTATTATCCAATTCCGTTTTTAACCAAATAATTTTCCTTTCAGACCAACTCATCCTGCAAAACTCAATCCTTGAAAAACAATCATATAGCCATTACGTACAGATAGCAACAAGTCAAATTCAGATTAAAAAATCATTTTTTTGAAAAAATATTCCGGCAGATGTTGTATTATTGAACAAATCCTATTAGTTTTGCATCGCAATTTTCCTCCAGAATGTACGTCATTCGTGCAACTCAGAAGAAAATTTGGAAGTTATACTCCTTCTTAGCTCAGTTGGTTAGAGCATCTGACTGTTAATCAGAGGGTCCTAGGTTCAAGTCCTAGAGAGGGAGCAAAAAAAGCAAGCTAAATGCTTTCAAAACAATTTTAGCAGAGTATTCCTTCTTAGCTCAGTTGGTTAGAGCATCTGACTGTTAATCAGAGGGTCCTAGGTTCAAGTCCTAGAGAGGGAGCAAAAAAAGCAAGCTAAATGCTTTCAAAAACAATTTTAGCAGAGTATTCCTTCTTAGCTCAGTTGGTTAGAGCATCTGACTGTTAATCAGTCCCGACGAGTCGGGATAGGTTCAAGTCCTGGAGAGGGAGCAAAAAAAAGCAAGCTAAATGCTTTCAAAACAATTTTAGCAGAGTATTCCTTCTTAGCTCAGTTGGTTAGAGCATCTGACTGTTAATCAGTCCCGACGAGTCGGGATAGGTTCAAGTCCTGGAGAGGGAACAAAAAAAGCAAGCTAAATGCTTTCAAAACAATTTTAGCAGAGTATTCCTTCTTAGCTCAGTTGGTTAGAGCATCTGACTGTTAATCAGAGGGTCCTAGGTTCAAGTCCTAGAGAGGGAGCCGAAAGCCATCCATTGCGGGTGGCTTTTTTCGTATCCTTAATTTTTCTTCCCTGCAAAAGTGACTCCAGATCCAAAATTTCCTTAATTTAGTTATATGTTTTTCATATATATTTTATACTCTCCTTCATCAGACAAATACTATCTAGGATATACCGAAGATGTTTCCAAGCGGATTTTCATGCATAACAACCCCATACGAACAAGTTACACTTCTAAACACAGACCATGGATTCTTAAAAAAGCATTTAAAGTTGGTAACAACAAAACTCTTGCTTTAAAAATTGAACGAAAAATTAAGAAAATGAAAAGCCGAAAATATCTCGAACAATTACTGGATCCGCAGATAGGCGAACAAATGTTTGGTGATCTTTTAATATCATCAACACCTGACTGTTAATCAGTCCCGACGAGTCGGGATAGGTTCAAGTCCTGGAGAGGGAGCAGAAAGCCATCCATTGCGGGTGGCTTTTTCTTTTTTTAGGTACTCCGATCCAAAATTTTCATCTATTTTTGTTGGAATTGAAAAATTCTACGCTTTGAAACACTATTCATTACCGATATGTCTTTTTTTGATCCTGCTTTTAAGTATCCCAATTTATGGATATGCTCAGGTAAAAATTGATACAACAGTTACATTTCCTAAAACCCGGCTAAATCCTGGATTAGGCAAAAAGGTTTTTAATAAAGAAAATCTATTGGTGTTTGGTGGATTATTAGGCACCTCATTTTTACTCGACGAATGGGCGAACAAGCGCTTAAAATTAAATCAAAATTCCTTTTTAGATTCCTACACCAATATCTTTAATGAATTTGGTGAGAAGAAATACATTGCACCTGCCACATTTGCGACCTGGATTATTGGCACAGCAATTAAGGATGAAAGGCTGTCAACTACTGCGCTCAACTCGGGAAAAGCTTTAATCACTGCTGCAATTTTAACCGAAGGTACAAAAATAATAGCCGGTCGATCCAGACCATCATTAAACAGAGGAAATATGCATTTTGATGCTTTTGGAGGAACCAGCAACGAAACAAAATCATTCCCTTCCGGACACGCTTTTGTATCCTGGGCAGTATTCACTCCTTTCGCCGAAGAATACAGCAAATGGATTTACGTGATTCCAGCCTCCGTGAGCTTTGCAAGAATGTACCGGAACAAGCATTGGTTTTCCGATGTTGTTTTAGGAGGAGGAATTGGCTATTTTGCAGGCCTTTATTTTCACAAAAGAAAAAACCAATCTGTCATTTTCGACGGAAATGGAATTGTAATCAAATTTTAACCAAACAAATTTATACAACCCAAAACCCAATATTATGAGCTTAACAAGTGTCTTTAAAAAATTCCCGAAAACCTTTTGGGTTGCAAACTCCATAGAACTATTCGAAAGATGGGCATGGTATGGTTTTTTCATGCTTTTTGCAAATTACCTTACCGGATCAACCGACATCGGCGCACTGGGATTATCTCAGGCTGAAAAAGGAACTATTATGGGGGTGGGAACAGGAATTCTTTACTTCCTTCCTGTAATTACAGGTGCAATTGCCGATAAATACGGATACAAGCTGGTTTTAGGTATTTCGTTTGTTATTTACAGCACTGCATTTATAGCGCTTCCACTTTTTGATACATTTGCCGGAGTATTTGCCATGTACCTTTACTTAGCATTGGGTGCCGCACTTTTCAAACCAATTATTTCAGCGACGGTTGCAAAAACTACCAACGAAGAAACCTCATCGATTGGCTTTGGAATTTTTTATATGATGGTTAACATTGGCGCATTTATTGGGCCATTAGTTACTCTTGCTTACAAAGACAGTGGATACACAACTGTTTTTTACATATCTGCTGGTATCATTTTAATCAATTTTATTTTAATATTATTCTACAAAGAACCCGAGCGTGAAGTTAAAAATGAATCCATTGGAGCTGCAATCGCTACTGTATTCAGCAATATCGGCAAAGCTCTCAGCGATATTAAATTCGTAATTTTCCTTCTTTTGGTTGCTGCATTTTGGAGTATGTACTATCAACTATTCTTCACACTGCCAGTATTTATTGCCCAATGGGTAGATACTTCAAGCGTTTATCACTTCTTCGAAAGTTTTATACCTGCTGTAACAGAAACTTATGGCACGAATGGACAAATAGATGCAGAATTCATCACGAATTTCGATGCCATGTTTATTATCATCTTCCAAATTGTCATCTCTACAATCGTGATGAGATGGAAGCCTCTGCAGGCAATGATGGGCGGAATCCTTATCTGTACAATTGGAATGGGACTCACCCTACTTACACAAAACGTTCTTTTCGTGATTCTTGCAATCTTCATCTTCTCGGTTGGAGAAATGGCCAGTTCGCCAAAAATCACAGAATACATTGGAAGAATAGCTCCTAAAGATAAAGTTGGACTTTACATGGGTTGTTCATTCTTACCAGTATTTGCGGGCAGTACTTTAGGTGGTGTTATATCAGGAAATGTATATGGAAACATGTCCGACAAAGTAACTTTACTAATTCGTGAAGTTGCTGCAAGAGGGCTGCAAATTCCTGAAATATCGAAGGATTTTAGTGCAACTGATTATTTCAACAAAGCAGGTGAACTTATGGGAATGGATCAAAATCAGCTCACTCAATATCTTTGGAATACTTATAACCCTTCAAATATATGGTATGTGATACTGGCTATCGGATTTTTCTCTGTTATCGCTCTCTATTTTTACGATAGATTACTGCTGAACAAGAAAGCATAATAGATCACAATTAAGGTCATCATATTGCTGATTACAAAACAACAAATCCCACTCCGGTGGGATTTTTTTTGTCTTCTTCATCAAAACTATTGAGATTAGCAAGGACTTCTGCATTATATTTTTTAATTTGCAGACGAAATAAATCAACAAATAAAGTCACTTTTTGCTGATTTATTCGTACTAAAAAAACCACTCAACCATTTTTATGCTACCCAACCAAATTAATAACATGTTAAGGCATATTATATGATAAGAACTCTACACGTAAAAATTTTATTTTTCCTCTCTGTTTTTGTTGCTTTTGCAGTTGCAGCAACAGCTCAGATTTCTATTGAAGAATACTACCAAAACGCTGCCGGAAAAACAGGTGGTGAATTGAAGACTGCATTGCATTCAATTATTAGAAATCACACCGAACTGCCCTATACAACTAAAGATGCCGGTGACCAATACAATGTTTGGGAAGCGCTTAAGATTACTGATGAAGATCCAAATAATACAGACAATGTACTTCTAATTTATACCGGAAGAAGTGAAGTGAAAACAAGACAAGATGATGGAGTAAGTAATGATCCTGATTCATGGAACAGAGAACACATCTGGGCAAAATCTCACGGGGACTTTGGAACCGATCGGGGTGCAGGAACCGATATTCACCATCTTAGAGCCTGCGACCGAAGTGTAAATACAGATCGAAGCAATAAGTTTTTTGACAATGGTGGAACAGCTCATTCTGAAGCTGCAGAATGTAAATTTGACGGAGACTCCTGGGAACCCCGCGATGCTGTGAAAGGCGACATAGCCCGAATGATATTATACATGGCTGTGTGTTACGAAGGAGAAAATGGTGATCCTGATTTGGAAATGACCAATGACATGACTTACAGCATGGATAATTACTCTGCTCCTTTCTTTGGCAAACTATCCACCTTATTAGTCTGGAATACACAGGATCCGGTTGACGATACAGAAAAAGAAAGAAACGAAAAAGTTTATACGATTCAAGGCAATAGAAATCCATTTATTGATCATCCCGAATGGGCTGACGAAGTTTGGCCACCCGATACAGATAGCCCTGCTATCGCCGAACTATCTCCTGTTAATGAGTCTTCTGGAGTTTCTTTAACAACAAATCTCATTATCAAATTTAATGAAGATATAAAAGAAGGGACAGGCAGTGTAACTATCAAAAGATACAATGACGAAACAATTTTTGAAACACTAACGATTCCAAGTGCCAGATTAACTTATTCAGGCAACCAGCTGTTAATAAACTCTGAAGCTAAATACGAAGAAGGAGTTAGATACTATGTTGTAATTGAGAACGGTGTAATTACAGATGCTTCCTCGAATTCTTTTGATGGAATTTCGGATAAAACGGTATGGAATTTCACTGCAACCTACACTCCTCCTGCAATTACCGGATTTACTCCGGCTGACGACAGCGAAAATGTTCCCGTAAGCACTGATCTGGAAATTACTTTTGATAAAAATGTACAAGCTGGAAATGGTAAAATTTATATTAAAACCAATGGCACTGCAGTAGAGGAAATATTTGCTTCAGATGCATCTGTCACTTATAGTGGGACTCAAGTAAGTATTGATTTATCCGATGATCTGGAAACAGGAACCGAATATTACATTAACATTGATAATAATGCATTTGTAAGTTCAAACAGCATAGCTTTTGCAGGTATCAGTTCCATTACAGACTGGTCTTTCACTACCGAAAACCCTACCGGAATTGATGATTTACATACCGATGGAATTCCATCATTCTACCCGAACCCAGCCGTGAATGAAATCCGGTTGAAAAATATGGATGATGTGGAATCGATGTATATTTCGAACTTAACCGGGCGAAATATCATGGAAATAAAATCTCCTGATACAAGAATATTCATTAGTAAATTGCCAAAAGGGATGTATTTTGTGACCTTTGTTACTTTCGACGGAAAACGAATTACCAAAAAATTACTAAAACAATAAGTTGTAAAATTCTAATTAATTAAGACTGTTCTCGTATGGAACAGTCTTTTTTTTTTGGGTAGAGGACTCTAAATATCTTTAAGATCCGAAACAACCACCCCTCCTGATGGCGAACCGCCACCTGTACAGGTGGGAGACCACCACTCTCATACGTGGAAGGTCACCACCTGTACACATGGCAGACTACCACAACGAAAGGTTTGAGTTAGTCATCAATAAAAATCCGGACAGATGGTTCTGTCCGGATAAAATGTATTCAATCTCAGTTGGTCTATTCTACAATCAGAACATGCTCAAAGGGTGTAGTTCTGGGCTCTTTTAGGGTAGAGTTATTAGATGAATATTGTGTCACAATCTCTAAAATGTAATTACCTGCCGGCAGATCAGGAAGCATTACCATCAATTGTTTTGGCTCATTGGTTACGATTTGTTCACATTTGCAACGCGTATTGGTACCCTGATCTACCAGATAAACACCTACACCAGAATCGTCTCCTGCAATCTTAATTCTGTTTCCTTTAATAACAATTACATTATTGGGCGTAATCGTGCTATCCTCTGCTTTAGTTAAATTGTCGATTACTTTCCCGATAACGGGCTCGGTAGTGGCTGCTCCAATAATCTCTACTTGTGTTTTCTTTAACTCTTCGCGCAAAGCAGTACTGCTGGTAAAAGATGCTGTAATGCGGTGCTCATTAGGATCGAAACGATCTGTTGCTCCGTGAAAAGCACCATTTATACCAATATGGCTGTAACATACGCCTGTATTAATGCTATATCCCTCAACCAATTTAGAGACTTTAATCCGGTCGCTTCGATCGAGGATATTTAAAATGGTTTCCTTTTGGTATTCGGTGCCTTCCTTTATCATAGCATCGGCGATATCGTTATTGCGGAGTGTACCCTGAGGCTTAACTTTTCCGTAGAAATCATTGGGGTCGGGAGTCAACAGGTTATCGTATAACCATACATTTACTTTACTCATAATAATGTGATTTAATTAATATAATTAACAAGTTAAAAGTTCCGATTCTTCTTAAACAAAACCAAGACAGGAACAGTTAAATTATTATGTTATTGAACACCTATATCAGTCCTCCAATCAAAACATGTACTCTGCATACAATCTAAGCAATGGAGATAAAAAAAACCCGAATCCAATGGATTCGGGCCTTCTATTTATATTTGTATACTCTTTATTTAAGAGTCGGTCCTTCAACATACTCAAACTCTGGACTTGGGCCTGATTTGGTACATTTAAAAGTGATTGTATAGTCAACCATAGAACTTACATATCCTGCAAAGGTAATTATGTAGTTCACATCTACACCATCAACCTGAGCAACTGCACTAGGAAATTTTAAAGGAAGATAAACCGCAACACCTGCTTTAACGGCATCCTGCCATGTATCAAATTTTGTTGCTTCAAACTTTCCATCAGCAATAGCGAACTCCTTATAATGCGCATCAACGCCAAAATATGACTCACCGGTACCATAGGTATTGATATAATCGCCCTCAATGTTGTTTTTCACATAATCAACAATCATTTGATAATCTTCTTCTCCCATAGTATACAATACTGAAGGATCGAATACCCACCCGGCAGTAGATCTAACATACTGATCTGTTTTTGCGATTGTTGATTGATATTCTAACCAAATACCATCGGTTAAAGTATATTCTTTAGCCCTCGTTTCGGTAACGCCACCACCTGCATAGTATTTGTAAAGTAAAGCAAACTTGTCTCCGTTACTAGCATATGGAAACTTAACACCAAGGAAAATTGATAGATAATTTTCAGGAACAATAGAACTTGAAAAATTATTGTATTGACCAGGTTGGCTAGAACCCGTTCCCATAGCATCATAATCATCTGAAGTTAATTCATACAGCTCAACATCATCAGGAATTGATGGAGCAACCTTATTAGATTTCGCCCAAACAGAACCGTCAAATGTCCAAAACTCAGTAACCATAGAAGTTGTTGAACCATTGTAAAATTTGTAGGTTACTGCTAACTCGTCACCATCTGCAGCGGCAGGATATTTTGCCAATAAGAAATCCGGCAAATAATCCGAAGCTTTAACTGTAGCATCAAAATTATTGTACTTACCAGGCTCCCCTGCAGCAGTTCCCATACTGTCATAATCTGCTGTAGTCAGTGTATAAGAATCAATAGCTGCTAGCACTTCCAGATAATCAAGGTAATCATTCAAATAATCAATACCTCCACGATAATAATCATAGGTTACCTTAATGGTTGAAGGCACATCTAAAGTAGGGTATTTATCATTTAAGAATGCAGGTAAAAATTCTGTAGCAACAATATCTTCAGAGAAATTATTGTACTTCCCAGGTTGACCGCTTTCTTTACCCATTGAATCGTAATCATCGGATGTTAGAGTGTATGACGTATCAATTACAAATTGAAACCCGTCATGTTTATCCAGCTGATCGTAGAATTCGTTATTAACTTCACAAGATGCTAATAATCCCAATCCACAAAATGCAATAAATGCATATAATATATTAGAAAATTTCATATCTAAATTTTTTAAATTTTAACGATTAGTTTATAAGTACAAATCTGAAATCATTAGAATTTCACTTGCAGACCAGCAGACCAAGTCCTGCCAAATCCATAAAATACAGTTACTTTTTCCCAATCATCATTATTTCCATAAGCATCTGCAATATAAGTCTGATTCAATAAGTTCATTACTTTAGCCGTAGCAATTGCAGTAAAAGGTCCAACTTTAAAGGTATATTTTAAATTTGCATCTACTACCCCATAATCAGGAACTTCCCAACTATCAGATCCATTAATACTGTTGAAATCAGGCTTCGCAAATAAACGTGCGTAATAGTTGTAATCAGCACCTACTTTTAAATCTTTGGTTAAGTAGTAATCAACTCCTAATGCCGCGGTTGTTTGTGCAGCATCCCCTACGTGTACACCACCAATATTCGCAACAATCTTTCTTTGATCCGGAGAGCCAACAGGAACAGCTTTTCCCTTACTGTCAACTGGTTGTCCTGTTTTATCATAAACTAAAGCTTCTGCATCATCCTGCCATTTCCAACTTCCCAGAGAAAACATTCCTGTAATAGTTAATCCCTTAGCCGGTTTGGCTTTAACATCAAGTTCAATTCCTTCGTGAATGGCATTCGCTCCTGTAACGTTGTAACTACCTAAATCAGGATTTTGCTTATCAATAGCTCCAGTAATAGGTTTATTTTTCCATTCGGTATGGTAAACATTCAAGTTTGCAGATACAATTGATGTTTTAAAACCATAACCCAACTCCAAAGAGTAAATCTCTTGATTCACGGCATCTTCATTCGCAACATTACTTACATCTTTAGCAGTAAACACATCGCTGAAAAACGGAGCACGGGAAATTACACCCAAATTCACAAAGACATTCTGATACTCATCCAGATTATAGTTCGCTCCCCCTTTAACACTACCACCTAAGAAATTATAACCTGAAGACATTACGTCATTATAATAAAAATGACCTTTACGTTTGTAATTGGTATTGGTTCCTGCAATAGCTATAAAAGAACTTAAGTTCCCTGTTGTGTATTCTAACTGACTGAAAAAACCTAAGGACTTGGTTATACCATCGTAATCACGACTAATCACATCATCCTCTTTAAGTTTTTCATTGTTATCCAACACCTTAGATTTTTCTCTCTCCGGGTCAATAAAAAATTGTCCTCCCATCAAATTCACAACGGTACGATTATGGAATCCAATATAGTAGCGACCATCAACCCCGAAAGTTAAATTCAGCTTATCACTTAAATCCTTAGTTAAAGTAGATAACAAACCATACCATTGGTGATCATTGTTTGAACTCGCAATAATCGCCTGAGATCCATTTATATTAGCTGCATTATCACGCTGAATAGCACCATAATCACGATAACCATCTATAGTTCTGTCCTCATCATTTGAACCATACAAGCGAGAAGATTCATTTCCTTTAGCTGTCCAACCTCCACCTGATGAGATCGATCCGTAAAGAGCTGTTGATAGAGATGTTGTTTCATTAATTGTCCAATAATGGTTTAACGAAACCTGAGGTTTGTGGTAAAAGTTATGAGATGTATTCATCTCCTGCCCATTACTGTCAAACCCATAAGCAGCATTAAACTTGTATCCATCTCTATAATCTCTCCATTCTGCAATAGTACGAGCATCATATGTACTACGTTGATCGTGCCATTGAGGAGCACCAAATGCAGTAAAAGACAGTTGATGTTTATCATTAATTCTTTTGGAAACATTTAAGAAATAAGAGTATCCTTCAAATCCGGTTCCTAAAATATATCCATCACCCGCTGTTTTTGAGCCAGAAAAGGTGATCGCATACCCATTATCCATTAAACCTGTTGAAAGGGTAACTGATTTCTTTTGATATCCACTATTTCCAACACCAGAAAATACAGATCCACCTTTTTCCATATCTGTAGTTTTAGTAAGAATATTGATAGATCCTCCTACAGATGGCGAAGAAATTTTTCCAGCACCTAAACCACGTTGTGTTTGCATTGTACGGGTAACATCAGAAAGTCCGGCCCAATTAGACCAATAAATTCCTCCCCATTCCATATCATTAACCGGGATACCATTAATCATTACCGCGATATTACTTGATTCAAAACCGCGCATATTAATACGGGAATCACCAAATCCTCCTCCTTGCTTGGTTACATAAACCCCTGGAGTTGATTTCAATATTTCAGGAAATTCTTGGGTTCCCAACTTTTCCTGAATAATCTCAGGCGAAATAGTAGAAACAGCAACCGGTGTTTTACGTTGAATTGCCACCGAAGCCATAACACTAACTTCTTTCAATCCAACAGCATCAGATTCCAACTTAATAGTCCCTAAATCCTGAGCACCTTTTAAGGCAATTTCTTTGTCAAGAAATCCCACGAAACTTACAACAAGCTTTGTCGCTCCTTTTGGCAATTCAAAAGCAAACGAGCCATCAAAACCTGAAACGGTACCGGAAGTTGTTCCGGCAACAACAATAGAAGCACCCGGCAAACTTTCGTTGGTACTACCATCCACGACTACACCTTTTACGGTGGTTTGAGCAATAGCTGCAATGGACAACATCATAATTGCTGCCATTGTCAAAATACTTCTCATAGCATTTTTCATAAAACAATTTGTTAGGTTAGTAATTGTGTGGCAATGTCGCCACAAAATCATCTCACATTTCCCGGAGAAAAGGATCACAAAAATGGTTGCTTTTTAACTATTTAACAAAAAATCGACGGACTAATAATACCCGTTCGTCTTCCTTTTTTAGCTCTTCATCGAAAAAGTTCATTTCAAACCTGAAACAGGGACAGTTTTTCAACAATCACGCAAAAAAAAGAACAAAAGTTTTAACCAAAAAGGTCAGTTAAAAAATGGATACGGAAGATAATATTTTTCTTTCGAAATCCATAATCGCAAAACTAACCAAAAACTTAGTTTAAACCTTATTTTAATATCCTGATAAAAAAGTTATTATTTACAATTTAGAATATATAAGGACTGTAAAGTTTTTACACAGATACTATACTTGCTACTTATTTCTATTCTAAATTAGATAATCACTAAATATCGTTGACGTCACAAAGAAACAATTTCATCTGCAACGGTCTGTTAATTTAACATTAAAAAAAAGGAAAGAATTAAATTAATATCTAAAACAAAATTAAATCTGCCTGAAAAGAAAATTTTCAAAAATAAAGCGTACTTTTGCAGCCGCATTTTGAGCACCGCAATCGATTCACTCACAACAATTTCAACGAATGTGATGATTAGATGAATGATCAATTTGACTAGTACAATAAAAAGAAAGAGAATACAGTATCCCATTTCATTAGCTTTCAGCGGATATTTTTTCTCAAATTAATAAAATACAAGATGAGGAAATTGAGAAACATTGCGATTATCGCCCACGTTGACCATGGAAAAACCACTTTGGTTGACAAAATGATAATGCATAGTAACATTTTTAGAAAAAATGAGAACCCAGGTGATTTAATCCTTGATAATAACGACCTGGAAAGAGAGAGAGGAATCACCATCTTGTCGAAGAACGTTTCTCTTGAATACAATGGTGTAAAGATTAATATCATAGACACTCCCGGTCACTCGGATTTTGGTGGAGAAGTTGAGCGTGTTTTGAATATGGCTGATGGTGTATTACTACTAGTAGACGCCTTTGAAGGAACTATGCCTCAAACTCGTTTTGTACTGCAAAAAGCGTTAGCTCTAGGTCTTAAACCTGTTGTGGTTGTTAATAAAGTTGACAAACCAAACTGCAGACCTGAAGAAGTTCAGGAGCAGGTTTTCGAATTGATGTTTAATTTAGAGGCTACTGAAGAGCAATTGGATTTCCCAACCATCTACGGCTCGGCCAAACAAGGCTGGATGTCGAAAGACTGGCAAAAGCCAACAACCGATATTACAGCAATTTTAGATGCGGTAATCGAGTTCATCCCTGAACCAAAAACCATTAACGGTACGCCACAAATGCTTATCACATCTCTTGACTACTCGGCTTATGTTGGACGTATCGCCGTAGGGCGCGTTCACCGGGGAGAAATTCGTGAAGGAATGGATGTTAGTTTGGTTAAACCTGATGGAAGCATCAAAAAACAACGCATTAAAGAATTGCATATCTTTACTGGTCTGGGCAAAGAAAGAGTTCAATCTGTTGCCTCAGGAGAAATATGTGCTTTAGTAGGTATTGAGGGTTTTGATATTGGAGATTCTATTTGTAGTGTTGAAAACCCGGAACCTCTAAAACCAATTGCCATTGATGAACCTACAATGAGTATGTTATTTACGATCAACAATTCTCCTTTTTATGGAAAAGATGGTAAATTCGTTACTTCCCGTCACTTAATTGACCGGCTAAATAAAGAATTGGAAAAGAATTTAGCCCTTAGAGTTGAAAAAACTGATTCTGCTGATTCATATATTGTATACGGACGTGGTGTTCTTCACTTGTCTGTACTGATCGAAACTATGCGTCGTGAAGGATACGAGATTCAAGTTGGTCAGCCACAGGTTATCATCAAAGAAATTGGTGGTGAAAAATGTGAGCCAGTTGAGTTCCTATTCATAGATCTTCCGGAAGATGTTTCAGGAAAAGCAATTGAGATCGTAACTCAACGTAAAGGAGAAATGCTGACTATGGAACGTAAGGCGGATCGTATTCACCTTGAATTCCATATCCCATCAAGAGGTATTATTGGTTTAAGAAATCAACTGCTGACTGCTACTGCCGGAGAAGCGGTAATTTCTCATCGTTTCCTGGAATACCAACCACACAAAGGCACTATTCCCGGACGTATTAACGGTTCATTAATTGCTATGGAAACCGGATTGACTTTTGCTTACGCTTTAAACAAATTACAAGATCGTGGTACATTTTTCGTTGCCCCAACGGTTGAGATTTATGAGGGTCAGGTAATTGGAGAAAACAATCGTGCCGGCGACCTGGTTATTAACGTTACTAAAACTAAGAAGCTAACCAATATGCGTACTTCTGGTACTGATGACAAGGTAAGATTATCTCCTCCAATCACTCACTCTCTTGAAGAAGCATTGGAATACATACAAGGTGACGAGTATGTTGAGGTTACTCCTAACTCAATCCGTTTAAGAAAAATACTTCTTAAAGAAACCGATCGTAAAAGATCAGGCAAATAAATTTTGAATTTCATGTGACTGCAATTAATTAAAGATGTCACATGGAACTCGCCAAATAGTCATTCTATTGTGTGAGAATTTTTTCTCATGGCTCGTTTCAACTGAAATTTAAAAACGCAATATTTTAAAAGAGCGATTTCCTTGTTGGGAAATCGCTCTTTTTACATTCTAAATACCAGGTTCTCCCCTGTTAATTCCATTATTACATCAATTGGTTTCCAACCGAATACATTTGCCTGGACAAATATCGGCCGCTTTCCTATTTTTCTGAACCTCATCATTAAAAATTTCTAATTCGTAACAATCTCTCTTCCTTATCGAACCAATTAGGTCACACCTGCCATCTTCAGAGCACATCTCCCAAAATTCAGGTGCTGCTCCTACACAATAAGCACAACCTATACACCTATCTCTAAAATGCTTTATTCTTGTCATTTTTTTAATAACGCCCCCTGCTTAATATTGATTTTTTTAGAATCTTCAAATATAAGACAATTTTAAATTAAATTTATATTGCTCATTTACAACCGCTTAGATATTTTATTGAAATATTTTTAGTACTATGCTTTGCATATTACCTTTTTTTGTACGTATATTTGTATAACAAGCTTGCGTGCTTGTAATAGTAGTATACGATATAAATACAATCACCATGAACAAGAGAAACAATTCACTATGCAAACTCAGCCTGATTCTAATTGTTCTATTTTCGTGGACAACAGAATCCAATGCTCAATTTGTTTCTACTGCGAAACAATCGAAAATACTATCTCCTATTGTGAAAATTATATCTGATGCAATTTTAGGATGTGAATCAAAAATCGACGGAGAAAAAAGCTATTTCAACTCAAGCCTTTTCTTTTTTGAAGAAAATATACAAGTATGTAAAGATATTTTAGCCGGCAATAGTGACAGCACTGACACTGTAAATATTTCATCTCAAACGAGAGAACAGATCCTAATTGAAAAAGATACTGTTCTAACAAAGGAGGAAACGAAGGTAGTTGAGAAGAAAAAACACAAAAGCATCTGGAACAATCCGGGAAACACAAAATCAAGAATTTAATTTATTCCAACCATGAAGATCGAAAATACTAAAGCCCAAATGCGAAAAGGAGTGCTGGAATATTGTATTCTATCCATTTTATCAAGAAATGATGCTTACGCTTCAGATATAATCAAGGAGCTAAAAGAGGCAAAAATGATTGTTGTGGAAGGAACATTATATCCACTTCTAACCCGATTAAAAAACGACGGACTGCTAAGTTACCGTTGGGAGGAATCAACTCAAGGTCCACCTCGGAAATACTATACAATTGCCGAACTTGGAAGTGGATTTCTTAAAGAATTGGATCAATCCTGGCAAGATTTAGTTGATGCTGTAAACACAATTAAAAAGTAAGACCCTTAAACCGATATACAAATGAAAAAGACATTAACAATTAATATAAGCGGAAGTATTTTCCATATCGATGAGGATGCTTTTGAAAAACTACAGGCTTACTTACGTACTATCAATTCCCACTATGGTCCGAGCGAAGAAGGCCGGGAAATCATATCTGATATTGAAGCTCGAATTTCAGAAATTTTCCATGAAAAACTGAGCACAAAAGATCAGGTGGTAAATGTTGATATGATCGAAGAAACCATATCGATTATGGGGAAACCCGAAGAAATATTTGCTATCGACGAGGAAAGTATTGAAGACGAGTCGAATCAGGAAACTGACACAAAACAAACTTCCGAAAAGAAAAAGCGCAGATTATTCCGCGATCCCGACCATAGAGTTTTGGGTGGTGTCGCAAGTGGTTTAGCTGCTTACTTTGGAATTGATGTGGTTGTAATCCGTCTCCTTTTTGCACTTTTCTTTTTCCTGGGATATGGATTTTCATTTCTTCTTTACGTGATTTTATGGATTGCTGTTCCTAAAGCAATCACCACAACCCAAAAATTGGAAATGAAGGGGAAAAAAGTCAATATTTCGAATATCGAAGAAACCATTAAAGATGAATACAAGGAAGTTAAGGAAAGCTTCGAGAAAATAAGAGATAAAAACGGACCACAAGTTCGGGATGGTTTCGACAGAGTAATTGATTTTCTGGGCACAGCACTTCGACTCATCCTTAAAGTGATTATTATTTTGCTTGGTATTGGATTCGTATTTGCAGGATTTGTTACCCTTATCAGCTTTATTGGCTCAATGATTTTTGTAAATAGCTTTTTTGGTCCATTTTCTGATTTCCATTTTCCCGGCACAGTACTTCCACACCTATTTCTTGACGGAAGCAGTATCACTCTATTCACAATTGGCGTAATTGTGGTGATTGGAATCCCATTACTCCTTCTGATTTTTGCAGGATTAAAACTCTTGTTCAATTTCAAAACCAACAATAAAATAATAGGATTCTCAGCACTTGCATTTTGGATACTGGGAATTATTCTTTTGGTTAGTCTAAGTTTTTCTCAAATAAAGGGATACATGCAAAGCAGCACCCGTTATTCAGAAAACATTGAAATACAGCCTACCCAAACAGATACACTATATTTAAAATCAACTGACAATATCGATTTTGACTGGCATAATGGACACATCGGTCTGGACAATATAAAAATCATAGTCAAAGATGATAAGGAAATTATAGTTGGAGAACCTACTCTTGATATCGAAAAGAGCAATAGCGGCAAATTTGAAATTAAATTGAAAAAGAAATCCAGAGGAAGGTCAAACGAACAGGCAAGTGAAAATGCTGAAAGCATTGAATACAACTGGAAACAAACTGATTCCCTAATTGTCTTCAATCAATTTTTCACACTACCAACAGATAGTAAATGGAGAAATCAAAAACTACACATTACAATTAAGGTGCCCGAAGGAAAAGTGATTTATCTGGACAAGTCGATGCGAAAAATCATTCACGACATTGATAATGTAGATAATGCATGGGACTACGACATGCTTGACAAGATGTGGATCATGAAAAAAGAAGGTCTAAGCAAATTAAAATATCATAACAAATAAATCCATGCTTTACACCGGCTCCTTTTTCAACACACGCTTTGCCGGTGTAAACATGGTAAACTAAAAAATAAAATATCATGAAGAAATTAGTAGTAATAATTGCCGCAATAGTATTTCCAATCCTGATGCAAGCTCAAACCAAAGGTGAGCAAATACATGCTAAATATTCAAATTTAGATGGTTTTAGCAGTTTTAGTTTTGCAGGTAGTTTCCTAAAAAACCTCGACTTTGATGTTGATGAAGACGAATTGGAGAAAAATATCACCGGAGAATGTAAAAACATCAAATTCCTAACTTTTAAACATGTAAACGGAGACGAAACCAAATTCAAAAAGATTGTCTCTTCACAACTATCAAAAGGAAATGCCTATAAAGAAGTATTAACTGACAGGGATGATAAAAATTCTGATGATGTTCATTTCTTCGCAAAAGGAAATGGGAAAAAATTTAGTGAATTTCATGTCTTGCACTATAATGAAAACAGAACTTCATTGGTTTCCTTTTTTGGAGATTTTCGTGTTGACGAATTAAAAACCCTATCGCATTTTACGTTTGATGACGAAGATGAAGAGCAGTAGTAATAAAACCAAAAATCCAGAAATATGAAACGCTTAATAAGATCAAAGGAGAAAAAAATAGCTGGTGTTTGCGGAGGTATTTCTCAATACATAAATCCGGAACTCGACCCAATAATTATAAGAACTGCGTGGCTGATACTAACTTTATTCAATCCACTAATGCTTCTTGCATACTTTATATTAGCTTTGGTTTTGCCTGATTCTTCATACGAAACAGCATAAAACAGCACATAACCATATAGTCTGATTTGAATGCAATATTTATCCCAAATTTGGTTCTAAAGGTATTTAGTCTTTTTCACCGAAAAACAACCAAAGCATTCATTAAATTAGGGTTTCTCTTCAATCAGAGAAACCCTTTTTCTAAATAAAAAATAATTATTTACCTCTTCTTTTAAAATATTTCTTCAGATAATTGTACATTGGCTACCGTAAAATTAAAATATGGCTAGACTCTCTACACAGGTATTCATCATATTATTATTGCTGTTGACAAGTCAATATTCATCATTGGCACAAGATTTCAACACGCCGTTTTTACATTATAAAGAATTTCAAACAGCTGACAGCAATAAATTATTTTTAAGATTTGAGAATTTCAATTTTGTAAAAAACAATGAGTATTCCGGCACTTTTTCTAATGGAACAACCTGGATCGGCTACTCAGCAGCACCAAAATTGGTTTATTATCCATCTTCTAAAATTCGAATTGAAGCTGGAGTGCGGTTTCAGCAATATTCAGGACGAACAAACTTTAATGAAACACAAGCAATATTCTCTGTAAACTATCAAGCCTCAAGCAAAGTCAATTTAATTTTAGGAGGCTTAAACCAAAACAACAACCATATGCTTTCGGAGCCCATGTTCGAACCGGAAAAGTTTTTTACGGATAAAGCAGAAAGTGGAATTCAACTTTTGTATCATACAAAACGATTAAAACTTGACACATGGATTAATTGGGAACAATTCATCTTAAAAGGGGATCCTTTTCAGGAAAAATTCACTTTCGGAATTTCAAGCAGCTATCAGTTAAATAATACATCTTCACAAAACAGACTGTCCATTCCGGTTCAGGTTCTTTTCGCACACAGAGGCGGTGAAATTGACTCTTCTGACGAATCCGTTCAAACCATTGGCAACTTTTCATCCGGCCTTGATTTTTTAAGAAAAGTTGAAAATTCCAGATTTACTTCATGGTATATCCGAGCTTTAGCATATTACGTCAGCGACAACTCCTCTGTTAGCGAATTCCTTTTTAATAAAGGACATGCTTTTTACCCGCAGATAGGCATTAACACGAAACATTCTCAATTTAGACTAGGATATTGGTATGCGTATCATTTCATTGCCTCAAGAGGTTCAGAATTATTTCAATCAATATCCTATAGCAAACCCGGTTCATATCAAAACAGAAGAGAACTTGTTACATTTAAGTATTTCTATGAGCGGAAAATAAGTAAAGGGATCCATTTCGGAGGAAAAATAGATCTTTATTACAATCCAACAGATTCAAACGCGAATTACGCCACAGCAATCTATCTAAGAATCAATGGAGATTTCTTTCTAAGAAAAATTAGCTGGAATTAAAGCTTTGCTTTCTCAATTTTATAACGATACAACTTGTTTTTCCATATATCACCCGCATATTCCACATTAATTCTGGGATGAAGGGTATAATTGCATAACATGCCATCATCTTCCACCCAAATTCGATTCGAGCTCTCCAGATTCTCTCCATAAAAACTCTTATCCAATTTTAATTGCTGTCCGATTCTGCCTGGCCCATCAATTCCTTCAACACCACGAACTAATATTGCCTGAGCTTGATCCTTTTTACCGGTTACAATATTCAGCAGCCAATACATCCCGTAAATTAAATAAACATAGACGCAACCACCGCAAGAATACATAACCTCTGTTCTTTTGGTACGCCCTTTTGATGCGTGAGATGCCAAATCCATCTCCCCCACGTACATTTCAATTTCCGTTATTCGAAACCGTTCTTCTTTCATTGCATCAAATTTTCTAACAATAATTTTTCCGACCAACTGATGGGCAACAATATGGATATCCTTCAGAAAAAAATCTCTTTTTAATCGAACACTCATTCGTTTCAATATTTTTAATTACCAAATGTAAAACTCCTTAGTTCCTGCATATCAAATCTTCCAATTGCATTTCTTTCTAAAAAAATACTAAAAAGAGACTTCAAAAATAAATTTATTTCATACTTTTGCAGAGAAATTGTGACGATGGGCTTACTTACCAGGACTCCCGCCCCCAACAACTTGATTCTACTACCCTTAGCAAGTAAAGGATTCATTATTGGGAAATATATCAATTTGATTTTTTGACAGACTTAACTCCTCCACATTACCCGATTATCCACATCAGGTTAAGTTCTTCATCAATAAATCGTTAAAAAAATTGGTGTATTTATAGGATTCTTGTACTTTTGCAAGCCAAATTGGAATAATTGTATTAAAAGTATTATTTATTAAAAGTTTTTAACGTGGATACATTAAGTTACAAAACAGTTTCTGCAAACAAAGCAACTGCTACTAAAGAGTGGATTGTTATTGATGCAGCAGACCAAGTGTTAGGTAGACTTAGCTCTAAAGTAGCAAAGCTGATTAGAGGTAAATACAAACCTAATTACACTCCTCATGTTGACTGTGGAGACAACGTGATTATTATCAATGCTGAGAAAATACGTATGACTGGAAATAAAATGACAGACAGAAAGTATTTTTCTTACACCGGACACCCAGGTGGACAAAGAATTAAAACTCCAGCTGATCTTATGGCGAAACACCCAGAAAGATTAATTGAGAAGGCTGTAAAAGGTATGCTTCCAAAAAATCGTTTAGGAAGAACTCTTTACTCAAACCTATATGTAGTTGTAGGTTCTGAGCACAAACACGAAGCTCAGCAGCCAAAGAAATTAGATTTAAACACAATTAAATAAGTAGGTATGGAAGTTATTAATGCTATTGGACGTAGAAAAGCAGCTGTTGCCCGTGTATACGTTAGCGAAGGTAAAGGTCAGATTACCATCAACAAAAAAGAGCTTAAAGAGTACTTTACTACCGGAACTCTGCAGTACATCGTAAAGCAACCTTTAAACCTTTTAGAGGTAGCCGATAAATACGACATCAAAGTAAATCTTGATGGTGGTGGAGTTACAGGTCAAGCAGAAGCTCTTCGTTTGGCAATCTCCAGAGCACTTGTTAAAATTGATGCAGAATCAAAATCAGCACTAAGAACTGCAGGTTTCATGACTCGCGATCCTCGTGAGGTTGAACGTAAAAAACCAGGTCAACCTAAAGCACGTAAGAAATTTCAATTTAGCAAGCGTTAGAATTTTTGTGGCAAGTTTAGTATCTAAATTGGTAAGACTTCGATTTTCGAACTACTTAGCAATTGCCATAAAACGAATGTAAACGATTAAAAAAAACAAAAATGTCAAATACAACATTTGAAGAATTATTAGAAGCAGGTTGCCACTTTGGTCACTTGACTAGAAAATGGAATCCAAAAATGGCTCCTTATATTTTCATGGAGCGCAATGGAATTCACATTATCGACTTGCACAAAACAGCTGTAAAGCTGGATGATGCCGCCGCAGCATTGAAACAAATCGCTAAATCAGGAAGAAAAATTCTTTTTGTTGCTACTAAAAAGCAAGCAAAATCAATCGTTTCTGAAAAAGTAGCAGCAGTAAATATGCCATATGTAACTGAGCGTTGGCCAGGTGGTATGTTAACTAACTTCCCTACTATCAGAAAGGCTGTTAAGAAAATGTCTACCATTGACAAAATGGAAGGTGACGGAACTCTTAACCACCTGTCTAAAAGAGAAAGACTACAAGTATCTCGTCAAAGAGCTAAGTTGGAAAAAAACTTAGGTAGTATTGTTGATCTGACCAGATTACCGGCAGCTCTATTTGTAGTTGATGTAATGAAAGAATATATCGCTGTTAAAGAAGCAAACCGTTTGGGTATTCCTGTTTTCGCAATGGTTGATACAAACTCAAGCCCTGATGGTATTGATTTCGTAGTTCCTTGTAATGATGACGCTTCCAGCTCTGTTTCTATCATTCTTGACATTGTAACCGCCTCTATTAAAGAAGGTTTATCGGAAAGAAAAGTAGAAAAAGATACTGAATCGACTGAAAAGAAAGCTTCTAAGCCAAAAAAAGCTAAGAAAGCAGATGCTCCTGTAGAAGAAGCACCAGTTGCTGAAGTTGCTCCGGCTGTAGAAGTAGCACCAGAAGCACCAGTTGCAGAAACAACTCCAGAAGCTCCAGCTACTGAAGAAGAAAAGAATGATAAGGAATAATTAACTAACAAAAAATTAGATATATCATGTCTATTAAAGCAGCAGACGTAGCCAAATTGCGCAAAGCAACTGGCGCAGGAATGATGGATTGTAAAAATGCTCTTACTGAAGCTGAAGGGGATTTTGACGCAGCGGTAAGCATTATTCGTAAAAAAGGAATGGCGATTGCTAACAAACGTGCCGACAGAGAAGCAACTGAAGGTGTTGTATTAGCAAAAGTTTCTGAAGATAAGAAAAGTGGTGTAATGATCACTCTAAACTGTGAAACTGACTTCGTTGCGAAGAATGATAGTTTCGTAGAATTTGCAACTAAAATTCTTGATTTAGCATTGGCAAACATGCCTGCAGATCTTGAAGCTTTGAAAGCTTTAGAGCTTGAAGGAAGAAAAGTTGAAGAACACGTTACTGAGCAAACCGGTGTTATCGGTGAGAAAATCGATTTAAGTTTCTTTGGTAAAATGGAAGCAGAATATTCTGTTGCCTATATTCATGCAGGAAACAAATTATCTACTATGATTGGTTTTAACAAATCAATGGATGAGCAAATGGCCAGAGACGTTGCTATGCAAGCTGCAGCTATGGCTCCAATTAGTATTGATAAGGATGATGTTGCTGCTGATGTAGTTGCTAAAGAACTTGAAATCGCAAAAGAAAAAGCTCGTTTAGAAGGAAAACCTGAGGCTATGCTTGATAAAATTGCAGAAGGCCGATTGGTTAAATTCTTTAAAGAATCAACATTATTGAACCAGGACTTTGTTAAAAACAACAAGCAAACTGTTAAGCAGTATCTTGCTGAATCTGACAAAGATTTAACTGTGACTAAAATGATGCGTTTCACATTAAATGCTTAATACAATTATTATTACATATAAAAAGAGTTCCTTTCCGGAACTCTTTTTTTTTATCTTATCGTAGAATTTTCTCAACTTTGGGTATAAAAATCTGAAAGAATGGTTAAATACAAACGTGTACTACTGAAATTAAGCGGCGAATCTTTAATGGGTGATCAACAATATGGAATTGATTCACAAAGATTAAACGACTATGCCGAACAAATTAAAGAAATAACAGATCTTGGTGTTCAAGTTGGAATCGTAATTGGCGGCGGTAATATTTTTCGCGGATTAAGCGGTGCTGCTAAAGGTTTCGACCGTGTTAAAGGCGATTCGATGGGAATGCTTGCTACCGTAATTAACAGCCTTGCACTTAACTCAGCATTGGAAGCCATTCAATGTAAATCACGGGTTTTAACAGCCATTCGAATGGAGCCAATTGGTGAATTCTATTCGAAACAAAAAGCGGTAGACTACCTTTCTGAAGGTTGTGTTACGATCTTCTCTGCCGGAACAGGAAATCCATATTTTACAACAGATACTGGTTCTTCGCTTCGTGGAATTGAAATAGAAGCTGATGTAATGCTTAAGGGAACCCGCGTTGACGGCATATATACTGCTGATCCTGAAAAAGACAGTAGCGCTGTAAAATTTGAAACCATTACTTTCGATGAAATCTACAACAAAGATTTGAGAGTTATGGATTTAACGGCAACAACAATGTGTAAAGAAAACAATTTACCAATAATTGTTTTTGATATGGATACAAAAGGAAATTTAAAGCAAGTGATTGAAGGTGAAAATATTGGGACATTAGTTCACAATTAACAGCCACAAGCTCTTTACTACTGATACATTTTAGTTTTAGTAAAAAAGGACTATCTTTATTTGATTATAGATTTTTGCTATTTTTGTAAACACTATACATTGATCAATAAAAACATATAAAAATCTTTCTCCGATGACTGAAGAAGTTCAAATGTATCTGGATGATACGCAGGAAAAGATGGAAGCTGCTGTTGACCATCTTGAAAAAGAATTAGTGAAAATTCGTGCTGGAAGAGCAAATCCAAGCATGTTGAATGGTGTGATGGTGGATTACTACGGAAACATGACTCCACTGGCTCAGGTTGCCAATCTAAGTGTACCCGATCCAAGAACTATTGCAATTCAACCATGGGAAAAACCAATGATTGTACAGATTGAAAAAGCGATTATGAATTCCAATTTGGGTTTTAACCCGGATAATAATGGAGAATTAATCCGTATTCATATTCCTCCTTTGACCGAAGAACGCAGAAATGACTTGGTTAAACAAGCTAAATCGGAATGCGAACATGCAAAAGTAAGCATCCGAAATGCCAGAAGAGATACCAATGTTGAATTAAAAAAACTGGTAAAAGATGGTTTATCAGAAGACATCGAAAAAGATGCAGAAGCTTTTGTTCAAAAGCTTACCGACAAATTCAGCAAGAAAATTGATGACTTGCTGGTTGAAAAAGAGAAAGATATCATGACCATATAATAATTGAAAAAAGCTGCCGGTTGGCAGCTTTTTTTTACAATTATTAGTTTCTTAATTTCTTAACTATCTGCATAAACATTTTCAATCGCTCATCAGAAATTTCATTCTCCCAATATCCATCTTCCTTAAAGTGTGAACCAACTATAAAAGCAGAAGCATAATCCCAATACTCCGAAAGATTCTCAGCAGTAATACCTGATCCAATTAATACTGGAATATGAATTTTATCCTTCAGACTTTTTAATTCGTGCAAATAAACAGTTTTCCCAGTTGAAGAGCCCGTAATAATAACTCCATCACTTAAGAAAAATTCGGCAGCCTCCGCTGTTTCTGCAATATCAACATCCGCAGTAATGGCATGTGAGCTGTGCTTCTTTTTAATGTCTGTAAACACAAAAACATTTTCTGCTCCAATTGCTTTTCGATAACGCATCAGCTCCCCGGCACAAGAATCTATATAACCCTCGTCGGCAAGATGCCCAAATACAAAACCTTCCGCACGGATAAATTGAAAATTAGCCGCTTTTGCCACCGCCAGAGCTTCTTTATTCGCTCCTGCCAATATTTGAATTCCTAAAGGTAATTTTACTGCATCACGCACTGCTTTTGCAACAACTGCCATAGCTGCTGTTATTTCCGGCCCTACCGAACCTTTTAGGTAGGGAACGTCGTGCATGTTTTCTATCATAACTGCATCCAAACCGGCTGTTTCATACTGCCTGGCTTCTTTTACAGCAAGTTCACAAATCTTTGCCAAGGAATATTTATTCTTCGGCGTTCCAGGCAATGCCTGAATATGCACCATTCCTATGATGGATTTATTAAGCTTCATATTTTAAGGATTTGAGATATCTAAATTAAGATATGAGATCATTAAAACACTATTTAGTTACTTTCAAGAATCTTAAACAACTCATCCAATTTTGGGGTGAGAATGATCTCAGTTCTACGATTTTTACTACGACCTTCGGCGGTTGCATTAGTACCAATCGGCACGTATTTACTTCTACCTGCAACGGTAAGTCTTTCAGCATCAATTCCAGTATTTAAAATTAATATCCGAACAATAGATGTTGCTCTTTTCACACTTAAATCCCAGTTGTCTTTTAACTCACCACTGCCCTTGTAAGGAACATTGTCGGTATGTCCTTCAATCATTACATTAATATCTTTGTTTTGAGCCAATACACCTGCCAAATGCCCTAATGCTTCCACACCTCTTTGATCCACCTGATAACTTCCAGATTTAAAAAGGAGTTTTTCATCCATAGAGACATAAACCTTTCCATTTTTGGTAGTGATCGACAAACCATTGCCGTCAAATCCGGTAAGGGCATTCATTACCTTTTGTTTTAAAGCCTTTACGGCCTCATCTTTTCTGTTTAAAGCCGATTCCAACTCCTGCAATCGCTTATCTCTCCGATTCAATTCAGCCTGTAAAGTATCGAGGGTTCGTTTGCGGGCATCCATTTCTTTTTCCAAAGAAAGAACTTCATCTTCACGCAGTCTCAATTCATTTTGAGCCTTTTTAATCTGACCTAATAAAGCTTTGGTTTCCTTTTCGTTGCCTGCCTGCATTCCTGCCAATTGATTTAGTAAATCCTGATTGCTCTTTTCTATTCTGCTTAATCGTTCCCGTGCAGACTGAAGATGTCGTGATATTTGCAATGTATCGGCAAGAATATTTTTATATTTTTCATCCAAAACCTCAAGTTTTCCACTCAATTCATTATTCAATTCGCTTAGCGTAAGATTTTTTTCCTTTTCCATCTCCAATTCGTCCTGGCAGTTTTGCTGCTTAGATTGGAGCTCTTGAAATTGTCTTGTAGGAACACAAGAAAAGCATAGAAAAACTGATGCTAAAATAAATACCAGCTGACTCGTTTTTTTGAACATGTTTAAATTGTACTTTTGTTAGTATTGAAACTTGCAATTACACAAGCAAATATAAGAATCTGACATGGTATCGTCATCACCAGACAGAAGAATACTTTAGTTTTTATTATTATCTTCGTCAATATTTTTCTTCCAGAATAATCTGTTTATCCGCTATCAGTTGAAAAAAATGATTGGGAAACAAATTCTTATTCTGTTAAACGATTAAAAAGGGGATTTCGTACATGGCTAAGTCTGAAAAAGAATTTTTAGATAAAATCAATTTTCCATCTGATCTGAAAAAGGTATCTGAAGACGACCTTATTCAGGTTTGTGAAGAATTGCGCCAGGAAATTATTGAAGAAGTTTCATGTAATCCAGGGCATTTTGGTGCCAGTTTGGGTGTGGTAGAACTTACCGTTGCACTTCACTACGTACTAAATACTCCCTACGACAACCTGATTTGGGATGTAGGCCATCAGGCATACGGACATAAAATTCTTACCGGAAGAAAAGATATTTTTCATACGAACAGAAAATACAAAGGAATAAGTGGTTTCCCTAACAGAAACGAAAGCGAATACGATGCTTTTACTGTTGGACACTCCTCTACTTCTATATCCGCAGCCTTGGGAATGGCTACTGCGGCTCAATTAAGCGGAGAGACCGATCGAAAAACAGTTGCCGTAATTGGTGATGGATCGATGACTGCCGGTTTGGCCTTTGAAGGACTAAACAATGCTGCCAACAACAATGCTGATTTACTGGTTATCCTAAACGATAACAATATGGCTATCGATCCTAATGTTGGAGGTTTGAACAACTACTTGCTGGATATTACCACTTCGCAGACCTATAACAAAGTAAAGAATGATATTTGGCGGTTTCTGGGGAAATTAAACCGGTTAAATCCAAACACTCAAAAAATATTTCAGAAAGTAGAACAAGGAATCAAAACCATTCTGCTAAAACAAAGTAATATTTTTGAGGCTTTTAACTTTAGATATTTTGGACCTGTTGATGGTCATGATGTGAATCACATGGTAAAAGTTTTGAGTGATTTACAAAAAATTTCAGGCCCAAAGCTTTTGCATGTTATTACAAAAAAAGGAAAAGGCTTTAAACTGGCCGAACAGAATCAGACTTACTGGCACGCTCCAGGAATGTTCGACAAGGTAACAGGTGAAATTTTACAACCTGAATCAACGAGTCCGCAAGCACCAAAATTCCAAGAAGTTTTTGGCAATACTTTGGTTGAACTGGCCGAAATGAATGATAAAATTGTTGGTATTACACCAGCAATGCCAACAGGCAGTTCATTAAATATCATGATGGAAAAAATGCCCGATCGTGCATTTGATGTTGGGATTGCGGAACAGCACGCCGTTACTTTCTCGGGAGGATTGGCTGCAAAAGGCAAATTACCATTCTGTGCCATTTACTCATCATTTATGCAAAGAGCTTACGATCAGGTGATTCATGATGTAGCTCTGCAAAATGTAAATGTTGTTTTCTGTCTGGATCGTGGTGGTGTTGTTGGTGCCGATGGTGCAACTCATCATGGTGTTTACGATCTTGCATTTTTCAGATGCATTCCAAATATGATAATTGCTTCTCCTCTTGATGCTGTTGAGTTGAGAAATTTGATGTTTACTGCCCAACAAGAAAATATGGGTCCTTTTTCCATTCGTTACCCACGCGGTAAAGGTCGTATTCTTGACTGGCAAAAACCTTTTGAGATTCTTCCTGTTGGCAAAGGCCAAAAGTTGAAAGACGGAAAAGATCTTGCAATATTATCGATTGGTGCCATTGGTGTGGAAGCTGTGGATGCCATTGAAGAACTGGAAAAAGACGGCTACTCGATTGCCCATTACGACATGCGTTATCTGAAACCTATTGATACCGAATTGCTGCATGAAGTTCTTGGAAAACACGATCAGGTTATCACTCTTGAAGATGGTTGTATTATTGGCGGATTAGGTTCAGCAGTCATCGAGTTTGCGAATGACAATCATTATCAGGCCAGGGTAAAACGATTGGGTGTACCCGATAAATGGGTAGAACAAGGTACTCAGCAGGAATTGTATCGTGAATGTGGATACGACAAATTGGGAATCATAGAATCGGCAACCGCAATTTTAGCCAAAACAGAAGGTTAAGGATTATCTCTGTATCCATCAGAATAAGGATCAAGCCCTTCGAAATCTCCTGTAAAAGAATCAATTCGGGACTGAAGTTCCTGATTCATTTTAATTAGATAGATTGTGTCTTCGGTACGCAACTCCACAACATTTATTTTATCACCATTTGGTTTCGTAATGCTGATCAAGTCATCTTCATAAATTCCATCGGGAAAGGTTTTTATCAGACGTTGAATCAACTCAATACCAATGCTTTTAAAGTCCTTAATTACTCTTTTCATCACACACTGATTAATAATCGATATCAATCTTTTTTCACATTCCCCTAAAACTGGTTCGGGCAGATAAGAGTTTCAAACAAGATCATTCTTTCTTTATTGTTACTGATCTCAATTTAAGGAATTTAAGAGAATGAAAAAAAATATTCTCCCATATGGACTCTATTTATATTTTCAATTTAATGGTGCAAAATTGAAAATAAGAAGGAAATCAAGCTTTCCGAAACATCTTAAGCTGCACATAAATCGTTTTCGCTCAAATAAAAGTGAATTCTATACACCAATACCAGCATTCCTAAATATTAAAAGCCTAGTTTTGCCGACTTATTCAAAATTTTGATGATTACATATGGTAGATTTTTTTAGAAAGAAAGCAGCAAATTCAAAAGATGATATATTATCCGGATTAACCGTAGCTCTTGCGTTGGTACCAGAAGCGGTTGCCTTTGCCTTTGTGGCTGGTGTTGATCCTTTAGTTGGACTTTACGCCGCCTTTATGGTTGGTTTAATTACTTCTGTTTTTGGTGGTCGCCCGGGAATGATATCCGGAGCTACAGGTGCCATGGCAGTTGTTTTGGTCAGCCTTGTAAAAGAAGGAAATGATCTGGGAATGGCGATGGCTAATCCCGTTCAGGATATGGGTTTGAACTATTTGTTCGCAACAATAATTCTGGCAGGTGTTCTACAATTTTTAGCCGGTGTTTTCAAGTTTGGTAAATTCGTCAGACTCATTCCCCACCCTGTTATGATGGGGTTTGTAAATGGTTTGGCAATTGTTATTTTTATGTCGCAGCTAGGAATGTTTCCACAGGTAATTAATTGGGATGCAATTTCTTTCTCAGACTACACCCTACATATAAACCGTGAAGCTTTTTGGGTAGCAGATAAAGTTCTATATCCGATGGTTGGTTTGGTTATTCTCACCATGAGTATCATGTATCTTCTTCCAAAGATTACAAGTAAAATACCTGCAGCCCTTGTTGCTATTTTAACTGTATCGGCCATTGTGATATTTGGGAATCTTGATGTCAGCACTGTTGGATCCTTTATTCGGGATGGCGGCGGTACTGGTCTTAAAGGTGGCTTGCCTTCTTTCCAGAGCCAATTGTTTGCAATGGTTCCTTTCAACTGGACTACCGTTGCATTTATTCTTCCTTATGCGGTAATTTTAGCTGCCATTGGTCTTATTGAGTCGCTAATGACTTTGAATTTACTGGATGAAATTACCAACAGCCGTGGAAACGGGAACCGCGAATGTATGGCTCAGGGAGCTGCAAATATCGTTACCGGATTTTTCGGTGGAATGGGTGGATGCGCCATGATTGGTCAATCGCTGATTAATGTAAAATCGGGCGGACGAGGTAGACTATCGGGTATTATTGCGGCATCTACCTTATTGGTATTTATTCTTTTTGCCTCTCCTTATATCGAAATGGTGCCAATCGCTGCACTTGTTGGAGTAATGTTTATGGTGGTTATCGGAACATTTGCCTGGTCAACCTTTAATGTATTACTTAAAATACCAAAAGCCGATGCCTTTGTATTGGTTCTTGTATCCGGACTAACCGTTATCTTCGATCTTGCCATTGCGGTACTGGTTGGTGTTATCGTAAGTGCCCTTGCCTTTTCCTGGGAAAATGCCCGTAGAATCCGTGCAAGAAGATCGTTTCGGGAAGATGGTACTAAAATATATGAAATCTGGGGACCTCTGTTTTTTGGTTCCATTACCACCTTCAATAACAAATTTGATGTCGAAAATGATCCTGAATCGGTAGAAATTGATTTTATCGAATCGCGTGTAGCCGACCATTCGGGAATTGAAGCAATCAGCAATTTGGTTCAGAAGTATGAAAATGCAGGAAAAACCATTAAATTGAAACACTTAAGTGAAGACTGTATTACTTTACTGCAACGTGCCGATGATCACTTTAGAACCGTTATTTTGAGAGATATTGATGATCCGAGATACTATGTAGTGACCGATAAAGCGAAAATTGGATAAGCTCAAAAGACATTTGTGATGGAAATTTGTTTCCATTGCTTTTTTTTCACCTCCTTCCCATGTGGGAGGAGGTGTTTTGCGTAAAAAAAGGCTTGAATTTTCATCCAAGCCCACTTCGTTTAGTATTTGGATTTTATTTCAATCCCAATTTCCTGGCAATCTCGGCAGGAATCGCATCTTTATGCAATAGTAAACCAACGGTTTTGTACTGTACAAATGCCTTCGATGCATAAAAATATCCATCGTAAGGATTGTTGTCGGTTCCCCACGAGTTTTTGATCAGGTAATACCTGTTGCCGTTTTGATCTTTCGCAGTACCCACCATGTGCATCAAATGATCTTCGGTCGATTCGTAATCATCAAACGCAATTTGACGCATTTCCTGAGTTATTTCTTTTTCTTTCACAGGATATTCTGTTCCGTATGCCGCTTTCTGATCCTTGCTCATTTTCTCCCATTTGGAGATTTCGGCATTGTCCATGCTTTTTTCTTCGGTTTCGGGAACTACAGCCACACCTTTACGATATGCAAATCCATCTTCACTAACATCGCTTCCCCAGGCAAGACTGTATCCATTCTCAATGGCATTATCAACAACCTGCATCATTTCATCCATTGGTAAATTGTACACCTTCCCCAACGACCAGTTATCCGGTCCTTCGAAAATAAAGCTTTCGTAAAACGGATGATGTGTATAGGAAGTAATTGTTACGTAATCGTCCATATTAAGGCCTTGCGCTTTTGCGAAAGACTTTGGCGTGTATTCTTTAGTATTGTAAATAAAAGTCTCAGGAATCTCTCCTAAATAAGCATCCAGAATTCCATCAAACCCTTTCATCCAAACCGGAGTAATTTTTTTGTTCTTATTTTTTACAACAGCATCAACATATGCTTTTAAAACCTCATCCATCTCACCATGTACGGGCATTGTTTCATCAAAAGTATTTCCTGAGTAAGCCGATTGCGGAATCAGACCATATTTCTTCACCACATTTAAAGCATCCCAGCCTTCAGCACCGGAAGAAAAACTTTTCATCCCGTGAAAACGGACATAATCTGCTGCACGCAAATGATAGTTGCGGTTCACAATAAACATCTCCGAAAGATCCAATTCTCCTTTTCCCAACCGAATAATTTCCGATTCCAAAAATGAAATGCTTGCAAAAGACCAACAAGTTCCGGATCGGTACTGATTTTTCACCGGTGTTGCTTTCAATTGCTTTTCGATAGTAAACTGATAGCTTTTCTTTACCTCTTCCTTTTTTTTAGCAGAAGATGTTTGAAACAGGCCAAATACAAGAATGGCCGCAATTAAAAATCTGTTCTTCATTTTTATAATTGTTAGGTTGTTTAAGTTAATTATTATCAGGTAAATCTTGATAAAACAATTCTTTGCTGTATTTTTGATTATTAACAAAAAGATCATGCAATGTAAAAATAATTCAACAATTTTATTGTTGAAAAAATCAAAACCAAACAACATTTTCTAACTTAAATATCACACAAAAATGAAAAAAATCGCTTCAATTACACTGTTGCTGGCCATTAGTATAGGCTTTGTTGCTTGTAATGAGAAACCAGCCAAAAAAACTGAGGTTTCTCCAATACAAAAATTAGCAGATCAGTACGCTGAATTTGAACTTACAACAGACATCAGTAAACTGACCAAAAACGAAAAACAAATGCTTCCTGTTTTAATGGAAGCTGCTGATATTATGGAAGAGTTATTCTGGAAAGATGCAATTGGAGACAAAGCAGAATTTTTAGGAACGCTTACTGATCCTGCAGCTGTTGCTTATTCAAAAATAAATTACGGCCCTTGGGATCGTCTGAACGACAACCTGCCTTTTATAGACGGATTTGGAGTAAAACCTAAAGGTGCAAACTTCTATCCATGCGACATGACTCAAGAAGAATTTGATGCCATTCCGGACGAAATGAAAACCGATTGGTATACAAAAATTGAACGTGACGAGAGCGGAGAACTGAAAGTAGTTCCTTATCATGTTGTTTACAAAGAACAAATTAAAAAAGCTGCTGATTTGTTACTAAAAGCTTCTGAATTGGCTGAAGATGCTGGTCTGAAAAAATATCTTGAGCTACGTTCTACGGCTCTTCTTACTGATGATTATCTGGCTTCTGATTTGGCTTGGATGGATATGAAAACCAACACTCTGGATTTTGTTGTTGGTCCTATCGAAACCTACGAAGATGCTCTTTACGGATACAAAGCTTCTCATTCGGGTCAGATTTTGGTGAAAGACAAAGTTTGGAGCGAAAAATTATCAAAATTCGCTTCATTACTGCCCCGCCTGCAGAAAGGTCTTCCTGTTCCTGCCGAGTACAAAGCAGAAAAAGCGAACGCCAACGCGGATATGAATGTTTACGATGTGATTTACTATGCCGGCGATTGCAACGCGGGCAGCAAGAACATTGCTATTAACCTGCCAAACGATCCTCGTGTTCACGCTCAAAAAGGATCAAGAAAACTGCAGTTAAAAAATGCAATGAAGGCTAAATTCGATAAAATTTTAGTTCCTATTTCTGATTTACTAATGGACGAAAGTCAACGCAGGAATGTAACTTTTGATGCTTTCTTCGAGAATGTAATGTTTCACGAAGTAGCTCACGGTTTGGGTATTAAATACACTTTAAAAGATCATGAAAGCGTCCGCAAAGCATTGAAGGATACTTATACCTCTATTGAAGAAGGAAAAGCAGATATTCTTGGTTTGTACATGATTACACAAATGGCTGAATGGGGCGAACTGGATGCCGATAAACTGATGGATAACTATGTTACTTTTATGGCCGGTATTTTCCGTTCGGTACGTTTTGGTGCTGCCAGTGCTCACGGAAAAGCGAATATGATTCGTTTCTATTTCTTCGAAGAGCAAGGTGCCTTTACAAGAAATGCAGAAACAGGAACTTACAAAGTTGATTTCGGGAAAATGAAAGCCGCTATGAATGAATTGGGAAAACAAATTCTAATTGTTCAGGGTGATGGTGACTATGAAGCAGCAAAACAAATGATTGCCGAAAGAGGTTTTATTCGTGAAGATCTTCAGAAAGATTTAGATCGTATTAACAGTGCCGGTATTCCAAAAGATGTTGTATTTAAGCAGGGAATGAACGTATTGGGATTGTAAAAAAACAGTATCAAGTAGTGAGTAATTAGTATTGAGACTATTTACAGCTACGAAAAAATAAAAAAGGAGGCAGAATCAAATTGATTCTGCTTTTTTTGTTTTCATTGTTTAATCCTGAATTGAAGAGCAAAAAAAATCGCCTCAAAAGAGGCGATTTAAGGTGTGTTAATCCCTGTTGGTAAACTATTTATTATTTTTTCTTTTCTATGGTCCAGCCAAACTTCAAGCCAAAAATATGATAGGCCAGCACAAACATTCCGGCAGCAAATATCGTATCCCCAAATACCCGCATCCATTTTAGCGTAGATATATAATCCTGCTGCATAAATTCAGCAGAACGTGCATACCACAGTCCGACTTTTACACTTGCCCAAGTCTGTGCCAAACCAATTGGCAGTACACTAATTAAAACCATTAGCAACAGACCAATATTAATCGACCAGAAAGCAAATTTAATCGGACCGTCTTTCCATTTTACTGTCAGGTCCATATCGCGCAACACGAACAGCATCAGGCCAATTCCAAGAAATCCATACACGCCAAACAATGCCGTGTGACCGTGAACTGCTGTTGTATTCAATCCTTGCATGTAATAAAGTGCGACGGGAGGATTAATTAAAAATCCAAAAATTCCAGCTCCCAGAAAATTCCAAAAAGCAACCGCCACAAAGCAGTAAATCGGCCATTTATAGTCTTCGATCCATTTGCCGGATTTTGTTAAATTAATGTTATGGTAAGCCTCAAATCCCATGAATACCAGCGGGACAACTTCCAAAGCACTAAAACTTGCTCCTAAAGCCAATACTGCTACCGGTGTTCCCGAAAAATAAAGGTGATGGAAAGTTCCTAAAATACCGCCACTCAAGAAAATAATGGTTGAAAATATAACCGTTGTTGTTGCAATTTGTGCTCCAAGCAATTTCATTCTTACAAATAGAAAAGCAATAATCACAGTGGCAAATACTTCAAAGAAGCCTTCTACCCAAAGGTGAACAACCCACCATCTCCAATACTCGGCTATGGCTAAGTGAGTTTGTTGTCCCCACATTAATCCTGCTCCATAAAAAGAAGCAATTGCCAAGGAAGCAATCAAAAACATAATCAGAAGATTTCTATTTTCGGTACGCGCCCGTAAGGCAGGAAGCAATGCTCTGGCCATTAAACCCAGCCAGATAAATAAGCCTGCAAATAAAAAGATTTGCCAGAACCGGCCCAAATCAACATACTCGTATCCTTGGTGACCAAACCAGAAATTTTCTGCATAACCTAACTTTTGCATGATTCCCATCCATTGACCAACAATTGATCCCACAACAATAACCAAAAGAGAAAGGAACAATACATTAACACCTAACTTTTGATATTTAGGCTCTTTGCCTGCAATTGCCGGGGCAAAGAATAATCCTGTTGCCAACCATGAAGTGGCAATCCAGAAAATACCAATTTGAACATGCCAGGTTCTGGTAACGGAATACGGCAGCCATTGATCCAAAGGAATTCCATAGAATGCACTGCCTTCTACGCCGTAGTGAGCCGTTATTACCCCAGCCGTTATCTGAACTAACATTAAGAGGGTAACGACCCAAAAATATTTTAAAGTTGCCTTCATCGATGGAAACATTTTGCTTCCCATTACTGGATTTTCAAGGGGCATATCATTGTGTTCCTCCTTACCTCTATTACTAGCATAAAACCAACCCATCCAGCCAATTCCTGCCAAAAGAATAATAACACTGAATCCTGTCCACAACAGCAAGGAACTCGTAGGCCTGTTCCCAACCAATTCTTCAGCCGGCCAATTGTTTGTATATGTAATTTCCTGACCAGGACGATTTGTTACTGTTGCCCATGTAGCCCAAAAGAAAAAGGCATTCATCTTATCCATTCTCTCCTGATCCTTAACTGTATTAACAGGAATAGCATATGCTTCGCGCAGATGAGCTTGCGCTTCTCCGTCCATAAATACGCCGGTAAAATGGTCTCCAATTGCTTTGAAAGCCTTTGCTCTTAAATCTGATATGACAAGATTGCTTGAGCCAACATCATATGTATTGGTACGCATTTCTTTTTGTAAACGGGCCTCCAACATTCCTTTCTGCTCATTATTCAAGTCCTTGTAATCGTGGTCAAATTCAGCATTTCCCCAATAATCAAGCAAAAACACTGCCTCGCGGTGCAACCAATCAGCCGTCCAGTCGGGAGCTTGGTATGCTCCATGACCCCAAATTGAACCAACTTCTTGTCCACCTATTGATTGCCAAACATTTTGACCATCCTTAATGTCCTGACCACTCACAATTACTTCTCCCGAAGTAGTGATAATTTGATCTGGAATGGGTGGCTTTTCACGATAAATTTCGCGCCCAAAATAAAGAAGAACTGCAAATGACAAAACCATCACCGCAATAAATCCATACCATAATCTCTTGGTTTTCATACGATCTAAATTTTAATGGATATTTTACTCTTTTATTCTTTTGTTGCAAAAATAAAAATAAAATTCTATTTTTGGCGATCAGAAGATCTTTTTATCCTCTTATTTAAAAATTTATTCAATTACTTAATTTGGAATGCCATGATTAGTCAGGAAACACATATTGGAGATATTGTAAGGAGTCATTTTCAGACAGTTAAAATATTCGATGATCATCAAATTGATTTTTGTTGTGGTGGAAAACAGAGTATATTGGAAGCATGTATAAAGAGATCTATTGATCCGAACAAGGTGATTCAACAACTTGAAGAGGCCATTAAAGAACCTGCAAACACGCCGGAATTTGATAAGATGCCACTTGCAAAACTAATTCTCTATATTAAAGAGAATCATCACGCTTATGTTCGCGAACAAATACCAATACTTTCTAAGTTTTTAAATAAAATAGAACAAGTTCACGGGAGCAAGCATCCCGAAATTGAAGTGGTCAACGCTCATTTTAAAGAATCGGTGAAACAACTGACCGAGCACATGGGAAAAGAAGAAACAGAACTATTTCCACTCATTGAAAAATTATTAAAATTAAAAAATGGTAGGCAATCAGACTCTTCTTCACATAAAATTACAGCCGAAAAATCCATCTCTCTATTAATTCAGGAACATGAAAATGAGGGAGCCAGATTCGAAGAAATTTCGCGGCTAACACTTAATTATCAGCCTCCAAAAGGAGCTTGTAATACTTTTTGTGCGACATATGAAAGTCTCCTGGCTTTTGAAAAAGATTTGCACAGACATGTTCATTTGGAAAACAACATCCTGTTTCCAAAGGCAATCAAATTAGAACAGGATATAAGGAAAATTGATTAATTTGCATTTCAAAAAATAGATATGCTCTCAAAAACTGCCGAATATGCAATTCGTGCACTGGTTTATGTCCAGTTGCAAAACTGGGAAGAAAAACGTCCGGGATTTAAGGAAATAGCAAAAAATATAGAATCACCTGAACATTTCACTGCAAAAATATTGCAGGTACTAACACGCTTCGATCTAATAAAAAGCTTGAAAGGAAGAAATGGCGGGTTTTTCTTTGATAAAGAGCATGAAGATCTTCAACTCTATAAAATTATTACAGCAATTGATGGAGAAAAATCTTTTATCAGCTGTAATTTTGGTTTTAAGGGTTGTGATCATGAAAACAAATGCCCTTTGCATGATGATTTTTCAGAATTAAGAAAAAATTATACTGTTCTTGTAAAAAAGCGAACCATACAAAGTCTTGCAAAAAAAATCCTAAGCGGAGAAGCTGTACTAACACAGAAACTGCAGTAAAATAGGCAGGATTCTATATAATCCAGCCTCTTTCATTATTTAGGATTTTGATGTCTCTGCTACTTGCAAAATTAGCTTTGGATCAATGCCGTTGGCAATGAGTTCTTTTTCCATTTCGAGCTTTAAATCTTCCTGTAAGGGAATTAATTTTTTATTGATGTACTGATTGAATTCATACATTCTAACCCAATAATTTATAACTCTTTTGTCTGAAGGATTATTTCTCAGAAGAAGGTAATTACTATAGGGCATTTCAAAGAAGTTCTCACAATATTTTATCGAAAGAGGCATGATATAGTTATCTCCAAACTCAGATTGACTCTCTCGTTGACGATTCAACTGATTTAATCCGGATTCATAATATTCAAACAATTTAATTTTTAAACGGCTATTTTTCATTAATGCTATCCCCTGATGTTTAAAACTCTCGTAGGCTCCAATATTCATAGACATAGAAGAACGTCCCATTGTAATTTATCCTTCAGATCAGATTGATTCACTGGTTGGATTGTTGTAAGACAGCTATCTAAGTATTTTAAAGAACGTAAAAATGATTTTTCTGTTGTTATTATATTCTTTTGGATGTCATTATAATCCTCTGTTACATCAACATACAGATCACTAATTAACTCCAATTCCAATTGTTTTAATTTTCTTTCTTCATTCCAGTTATTGAATTGCATCGAGAAGGTAATCCCAATAAAGATCATAAATAATTCAAATAGTTTCGAACTCTTCAGAAAACGCGTTAGTAGGTTTTTCATATAATGGGCTGGTTTGTTTATGATTTTAACCAAAAATAATCAAACCAAATTTTATGGACAATAGTATTGTTTATTAGTATTTATTTTTAGTGCAAATAGATGCAAAGTATTTTTTATGGTTTTATAATATACTGTAACTTGTTGCAAAAACAATCATGAAACGTCCATAATTAAAGCTTCCTGTACACTGGGAAATAACTGTATGGATTCATAAAGACAAAAACTTTAAAATTATGAAAGAATTGGTACGTTGTCGTCCTTGCGGATATGTAATGGAAAAAGACAAATTAAACGGTGTTTGTCCGGCCTGCGGCTTGCCCGACAAGGTATTCGAATCCTATCGGGAACGGGTATCACCAAATCGGCTTTTCATCCTAAATCTGGATTTACATCCCATTGCAATTCACATCTCCCAAACTTTTATCGCACTTATTCCTCTTCTGCTGGCAATTCTATGGTTGTTTCCCGGCTGCTATCCCGAAAAAGTCCGCATCATTGCTGAATTTTTAATCCTCTTTTTACCTCTTGCTCTGATGCTGGCCTTTGTCACAGGAATTATCGATGGAATTACCCGGTTTAAAAGTCTGAAACCTCCGCTGTTAAGAAATAAAATCATTTACAGTGTACTCCTGCTGCTTACATCAGGAATATTGCTGTTTACAATGAAGCACTCGCAAGCTCTTCTCCTTTTACTTCTGGTTAGTCTGATTGGGCTTGGGTTTGCTGTTGCTCTGGGCTTAATCGGAAAAAGCCTGCTAAATGTAATATTACCAGGAAAATACCCTCAGAAGAAAACACAAAAAAATCAGGTTTAGGGACTAAAATTGGGTATTTTACAACATAGCATATCATATTTAGCCTTTGTATCTTACCCTTCCTTTGAAACTGACCCGATATAACCATTTTATGATGGAGAAGTATAAACTGAATATGAGTAATAGAAGTAACCTTCGTTGGAAGACTCTCCTTCTGATTTTTTTCGTTTTCCTTTTTGCATTTCAGACTTCTGCAAGAAAACAAAGAGTACTTGTTTTGCATTCTTACCATCAGGGATTGAATTGGACCGATAATGTAAGTGCCGGGATACAATCTGTTTTGGGTCGTGAAGACGATGTTGAGCTGATGTTTGAATACATGGATACAAAACGGAATTCAAATCCAGAATATCTGAAAGAATTCGCGAATCTTTATGGCCTCAAGCATCTAAAAAATAAATTTGATGCCATCATTGTTTCTGACAACAATGCCTTGGATTTTGTAAGAGATTATTATACTGATTTCTTTAAAAACACACCAATAATTTTCTGTTCTATCAATCAATTCTCCGATCAGCTGGTGAAAGGGATCGAACACATTTCGGGTGTTACCGAAGAAATTGACTCCAGAAAAACAATTGAAGTTGCCTTGCGTTTGCATCCTAAGGCAACAAAATTAGTTGTGATTAACGACAATCAGACTCAATCGGCAATCTTGAACAGAAATAACATTAAATCTTTTTGGCCTGACTTACATACCGATGTTGAACTTGTTTTTTTGGAGAATTTACTCATTGATGAACTGGTTGATCAGGTTAAACACCTTGACCCCAACAGCATTATTTACCTCCTGAATTTTAGCCGCGATAAAGAAGGCAATTTTATTTCCTATCAGGAAAATATTGAAATTATACGAGAGGCAACAAAATTACCAATCTATAGCAGTTGGGAATTCTATTTTAACGAGGGTATTGTTGGAGGAATGCTCACAAGCGGATATAAAGAAGGAGAATTAGCCGCTAAAATTGCTCTTCAGGTATTGAATGGGAAAGAGATCAATAAAATTCCAATTGTACAATCAGGATACAACAATTTCAAATTCGATTTTGAACAAATGAAACGTTTTGGGATTCTCCCCAAACAACTTCCAAAAGGCAGTATCATCAGCAATCAACCACCTCCTATTGTTCCCCAGTACCAAACATCACTATTTGTAATCATTATATTCGGCTTAATCATTGCAATCATTTTACGGTATTCGAAATTGAAAAGGGAGCAGAATGAAAAGAAACTGATTCAGGAAAATGAAGAATTGGACCGAAGAGTAGCCGACAGAACAAAAGAAGTTGTGTTTGCGAACGAAAAACTGGAGCTGCAAACCGAACAAATTATCAAGCAAAATCAGGAGCTGGAGGATCACCGGCACAATCTTCTGGAACTGGTTAAAGTACGTACCGAAAATTTAGAAGAAGCAAATCTGGAATTGAAAAGCAGCCGGGACAGGCTTCTTCGAATGCTGGATGCAAATTCGGATGGTGTTTGGGAGCATAATTTCGCAAACGATCAAACCTACATTAGTAAGATCATCTGGGATAAACTGGGTTATAAATCTGTCACCATTTCAAACACAAAAGATCTTCTCTGCAAAATTATTCATCCGGAGGATTTAATCATCATCAAACAAAAACACCGGCAAAACAAATTGGGCTATAGCGCATTGTTTATTGTCGAATTCAGAATTTTCACAAGCACTAAAGACTGGATGTGGTTCAAAGCTAAAGGACAAATTCTTGATTATGACCAAAATGGAAAACCTTTAAATATTGTTGGTACACTTATTAATATCACCCAACGAAAAGAAGCCGAAGAAACAATAAAAAGCGAAGAACGAAAGTTGAGAGTATCAGAAAAAAGATGGCGTTCCTTAATTGAGCAGGCATCAGATGGAATATTAATTTACAATACTGACGGCCATATTCTGGATGCCAACTCAGCTGCCTGCAATTGGCTGGGCTATTCTGCTGACGAAATCCTAACACTAAATTACAGCGAAATAGATTCCATGCACAGCAGTTCCGAACTTCATACTTATTGGAGAAAATTAAATGCCTCCTACCCTTCTCTTTCTTTTGAGTCGGTGCAAAAAAGAAAAGACGGCAGCAGCTTTCCTGTCGAAATTCACTTAAGCTTAATTGAACTGGAAGACAGTAAACTGATTTTATCTTTGATAAATGATATTAGTGAACGCCAGAAGACCGAACGAAAAATTCTAAATGCAGTAATCAACACAGAAGAAAGTGAACGAAAACGATTCGCTACCGATTTGCATGATTCTATTGGGCCACTGCTTTCCAGCATCAACCTGTATCTGTCATCCATAAATAAATTTGAATCGGAAGCAGAGAAAAAGAACATTATAAAAGCTTCTGTTGAAGCGGTAAATGAAGCCTTGGTAAGCATCAAAGAAATTTCGAACAACCTGAGCCCGCATATTTTGAACGATTTCGGATTGGAAAAAGCCATCCGTTCTTTTACCAACAAAATCAATTTATCGCAGGCCATCAGCATTAGTTTTTATGCTGAAAATATGAACGAGAGAATCAACCATCAGGTTGAAGTCGTTATTTTTAGGGTAGTAAGCGAATTAATTAACAATACAATTAAACACGCTAAGGCAACAAATATTGAAATAAACTTGTCAAGAGAAGAAAATTTAGTTTCTCTTATTTATATTGACGACGGAATTGGTTTTGATGCCAAGGAGATCAATGCCGGAACATCAGCGGGAATGGGATTGTATAATGTATTTAGCAGGATTAAGTCGTTAAATGGTTCGCACAAAATAAAAAGCCACCCAAAACGTGGCGGCATGATGGCAGTAGTAGAAATTAATCTGTAAAATTAAAGAGCATGAGTGAGTACAGGGTAATGATTGTAGACGACCACAAAATGTTTAGAAGTGGATTGCGGTTTCTTTTGAATAGTGTTCCCAACATCAACATTGTAGGGGAAGCTTCGAACGGAAAAGAATTTCTTGAAATGGCAGATACTATTCCAATCGACATTGCCTTAATGGACATTAACATGCCGGAAATGAATGGAATTGAAGCCACACGAATAGCTCTTGAAAAATTTCCTGACATGAAAATAATTGTTCTGTCCATGCATGGAGAAGAGGAATACTACGATCAGATGTTAGATGCCGGCGTTAAAGGTTTCCTACTTAAAAACTCCGATGCCGATGAACTGATATCAGCACTTGAGGCAGTTATGGCTGGGAAAAGTTACTTCTCTCAAGAACTTTTGGTTGATATTCTTGATCAGAAAAGACTGCACAAATTAAGAACTGAAACCGTAAAATTATCCCAACGGGAATTGGAAGTTTTAAAACTAATTTGTGATGGATGCAGCAATGCTGAAATTGCTGAGGTATTATTTATCAGCCAAAGAACGGTTGACCGCCACCGATCTAACTTACTGAGTAAAACTGCTTGTAAAAATTCAACTTCACTGGTAATGTATGCAGTAAAAAACAGAATTATTGAAATAAGTTAACCGCCAGATAGTATAATTATCGGATCTTACATAAATTTCCATTCGTATCCCGTTAACATTTCGTATTTTTAGTTTCTCAAAAAACAGATGTTTACAAAATGGAAAGCAATTCACAACTGGATCTGGCTCACAAGTTTGTACGATTCACAAACACTACAATTTTTTTAACGGGTAAAGCCGGTACCGGAAAAACTACCTTTTTGCGCCAGTTAAAAGAGGAACTGCCCAAACGAATGGTGGTTGTTGCACCCACCGGTGTGGCGGCCATTAATGCAGGTGGTGTAACCATTCATTCCTTTTTTCAGCTGCCTTTTGGCCCCATAATGCCAGGGCAAATCCTAAACGAAGATAAAAACCCCAAAACCGAATCCAATTCGCCCATCCGGAAATACCGAAAAGAAAAAATCGATATTATAAAATCTCTCGACCTGCTGATTATTGATGAAATTAGTATGGTTCGCGCCGATTTGCTGGATGGCATTGATGAAGTGCTTCGCAAATTTAAAAACAGAAATCTGCCTTTTGGTGGTGTTCAGGTTTTAATGATCGGCGATTTGCAGCAATTGCCTCCTGTGGTAAAAAATGAAGAATGGAGTCTGCTTCGGAATCATTACGAAACACCTTTCTTTTTTAGCAGTCGTGCATTTCTGCAATCGCAGCACATTAGTATCGAACTCACACATGTTTACCGTCAAAAAGACGAAAGCTTCATTAAAATTCTGAATGAAATAAGGAACAACCAACTCTCGCAGGAATCCTATACCGAATTGGAAAAGAGATATTTGCCCGATTTTAAACCTACCGACAAGGATGGTTATATCACTTTAACAACACACAATGCCCGAGCTCAGAAAATAAACGAAGAAAAACTAAAGCAGCTAAAGGGAAAACCGCAGCAATTTATGGCGAACATTACAGGCATATTTCCCGAATACTCCTTTCCTACCGAAGAGCAGCTGCAGCTTAAAACAGGTGCACAGGTGATGTTTGTAAAAAACGACAGCTCGCCCGAAAAGCTCTATTTTAACGGCAAAATAGGAACGGTTACCGGTTTTGGCGATGATGTAATTCATGTAAAATGTGAGACAGACAATTTCGAAATTGATGTGTATCCCGAAGACTGGCACAACATCAATTACAGCATCAACCCGGAAAGCAAAGAAATTGAAGAAACAATTTCGGGTGGTTTTTCGCAGTTCCCATTGAAGCTGGCCTGGGCAATTACCATTCATAAAAGTCAGGGACTGACTTTTGAAAGAGCGGTAATTGATGCCAATGCAGCCTTTGCACACGGACAGGTTTACGTGGCCTTGAGTCGATGCAAGTCGCTGGAAGGATTGGTTCTTAAATCAACGTTAAGTAAATCGGGAATCATCTGCGACAACGCCGTATCTAAATTCACTCAAAATATGGAAGCCAATCCTCCGGGGGAAGAAAATCTGGAGAATTCCATTCGTAAATATCAGTTTCAGCTTCTCGAAGAACTGTTTTCTTTTCATGATATCTACCGAATCTGCAATTACTGCAACAAGCATTTGCAGGAAAACAGAAACAGTATTCAGGGCAATTTAGCTGATAAAATGAATGCTGCCCTTCCATTTCTTGGCCCTGAAATTCTGGTGGTTGGTGAAAAATTTATTCCATCGGTAAAACGGTATTGTACCGATAATCAGAACCTGCATGAAAACAAAGAGGCGCAGGAAAGAATCAGCAAAGCTTCGGCCTATTTCGTGGGAAAACTGGAGGAACACCTGCAATCCATTCTGAAAGATTTTAGTTTCGATACCGATAATCAAAGTATAAAGAAAGTAATTGAGGGGCATTTGAAACAGTTGAATGAAAAGCTAAGCGTTAAGCTTGTTAGTTTAAAATCGTGTTTGAAAAAATTCGATACTGCCAACTACCAAACTGTGCGTGCCAAAGCTCATTTCGAAAAACAAAACTTCCGTTTAAAGAGCCCTAAGGAAGTGGTTGATGAGAATGTAAAACATCCCAATTTGTTTCGAACACTAAAGAAATGGAGAAAGAATATGGCCGATAAAATAAACGCTCCGGTTTATTACATCGCCTCGCAGCAAAGTCTGGTTGATATTGCCAATAATCTGCCCTACACTACAGATCAATTAAAGGATGTGAAAGGCTTTGGAAAGAAGAAAATTGAACATTACGGCGCAGATGTAATCAAAATGGTTACAGAATACCGCCAGGGGCAAAATCTGGGTCTGTTGAATTTCACATCGGCTGAACCAAAAAAAATAATAAAACCCGGTAACAAACAAGATACGAAAGAGATAAGTCTGGAATTGTATAAAGATGGCCGAACAGTGCGTGAAATTTCGGCTTTCAGAGATCTTACCGTTGCAACAATAGATAAACACCTGGCGCATTACGTTGGCTTGGGAATGCTGCCTCTCGATAAATTTGTGGAGAAAAAAAAGATCAAAAAAATTAAAAAACAACTTGAAAGAGAGGATGTTGAAAGCCTGAATGAATGCAAACAAGAACTTGGTTCTGATTACTCCTACTCCGAAATACGATACGTTCAGGCTTATCTGAAAAATGCAAATACAAAATAAATCAATAACTTTTTAAGTTTAATTAACTTTAATTCAATCCTTTTTGCATTCCTATGCCCTACATTTGTAGTGTACAAAACAGAAAATGTTTTTTCATATAGATTAGATTTAGGTTAGTAATTAGGGTTAGAGAAAATCCCGGACTTCGCGGTTCGGGATTTTTCTTTGACCCTATCCGACTCCTACCATTCCTAACATTTAAAATGGAACAAATTCTCACACAAAATACTTGTCGTGACAATTAATTTATATATTTGTCATGACAAATACATTTGCTATGAACAAAATAGACTTAGAAAAATCTGTTAACCACCATATTGCCATTGGCGCAATCATGATAAAGAGAGTCTTCTTTAAAATATTAAGCCGAAACAAACTCAGTATTACCCCTGAACAATGGACTATTTTATATCATTTGACAGAATCGGATGGGATGACAATAGGTGAATTAAGCGAACTCACATACAAAGATTTCGCCAATATGAGCAGAATGACTCAAAAGCTTGAAGCTGCAGGTTTTGTAGAAAAACGAAGAGATGATATTGACAAAAGAATATTCAAACTTTTCATTACTCCTGAAGGCAAAGATTTAACCAAACAACTTCATCAATGTGCCTTTGAATCAACCAGTATTGCTTTAGAAGGAATTGATGATTCAACGAAAAAGATAATGATAGAAAATCTTAAAAAAATCATTCTAAACACAGATAAATTTCTAAAGTAAAGAATATGCAGCAATTATCAATCACCCAAAAGAAATGGCTTAAATCTATTCATCTTTTAGCCGCAGGAATATGGGTAACAACCGGATTAACCATGTTCCTTTTACATTTTATGCGCAAAGAATTACAAACCGGAGATCAATTGCATTTAATCAATAAAATCATCCATTTTATTGATATGAAGATTCTGGTTCCATCAGCAATCGTAAGCTTACTTACCGGATGGATTTATTCCCAATTTACAAAATGGGGCTACTTTCAACACGGCTGGTTGATATTTAAATGGATAATCACTTTGCTGATAATCATACTGGGTACTCTATATTCCGGTCCATGGATTGCCGAAATGGTGAGAATATCAGGTGAGCTTGGCCTGACTGCGCTTAGCAATACCGAATACCAATGGTATGATAAATCGCAAACATTAATGGGCATTTGCATGAATGGCACACTGATTCTTACCATTTTTATTTCAGTGTTTAAACCGGGGAAATCAAAAAAGAAAATAAACAAATGAATTTTTAAGCTTCCTTAACTTTAATTCAATCCTTTTAGCATTCCTACACACTACATTTGTAATGTAGAAAACAGATAATTTTTTTTCATAGATTAGATTTAGGTTAGTAATTAGGGTTAGAGAAAATCCCGGACTTCGCAGTTCGGGATTTTTCATTTGATAAAAATTCACAGATTTCCACGAAGTAAAATCATCTGCAGAAATCATAAAAAATCACAATCATCTTTGTCTCCATTTTGAAAAACAGATAACTTTATCTTTATTTGTATTCAATTTAAATAGCATGTGCGATTTTTACTTTCTTTTTGGATGAATCGCATTCCAAATTTATATTTCCTGCTGTTTTAAATAGCTTTTAGCCAAGGGCTATTAGCTAAAAACTTCTAATTTTTGGTATGGAAGTTTATTAAACAAGTAATAGTTATTAAATAACAATAAATTGATTTAACGAATATGGAAGATATACAATCACCATGCATTAGCATTTGCCGGCAAGACAGCAACGGCGTGTGCTTTGGATGCAGAAGAACAACTGAAGAAATAGGAAACTGGTCGCTGTACACCAACCAAGAAAAAGAAGAGGTAATTAAAAAAGCTGCCAACCGGCGAAATGCTCCCGACACAGCGACAGGAACTTTTTTCAGATAAAAAGATTACAGCCAAATTGAAATAACAATTCAAGAAACATATCGGAAATATCCCGGGCTTCTGCCCTGGATTTTTTCTTTACAAACACCCCATAAAAGCAATAAAAGAAGCTGGATTTAACAAAATCTGATATTTTCAGAAAACCACAGCAGGTTTCGATGTAAACCACGTGTGGTTTCATCCAAAAGCACGTGTGGTTTTGAGTAATACCATAGCAGGTTTTGACGAAAAGCACAGCAGGTTTCGAGTAAAACCACAGCTGCATGCTAAAAGCGTGAAGAAAGATTTGGCTTCAGCCAGTAGGTTGAAGAGAGAAAGCATTAAAGAAATCAACGAAAACTTGGTGGGCTATATAAATACCATGGCAAAAGTAAATCCAGCTACCTACGAAGCTACTGCCAAAACCATTGCCGAATTAATCGATAAAAACAACGAATTGGTAAAACGCCGCCGCAAAACAAAGGAGGCAGATACCGAATTGGTGTAAAAACCACCTGCTAAGGGTTTCACAAGTTGTGAAACCTTTTGTTTTTGAATAAAAGCCTCAAACACCTGCAAACAAGACCTTTCTTTACTATTTATACTGATACCGGATAAGCGGGACTGGTTTCTGTTTTTATTTTATGCTTACTTTTAAGGGGCGACAGTAAAAAACAAATGGATAAAACACTTTTACGTGTGCTTCATGCACCAAAAGAGAATTATAGAAAGTATGAATAACCTAAGTTCACATGATATTGAATTATTGCATGCATTTTTTAAGCCGGCCAGCCATCTTACCGATGAAACATTTGAGGAAATGAGTAAATATTTTACAAAATACTCTTACAAAAAAGGAGAATCCATTTTGAAAATCGGAGAGCTTGAAACTAAGGCCAGTATTGTGTTAAAGGGTGTCGTACACCAATATATTTTTGACGAAGGTGAGTCTAAGACCATAAATATTACACCAAAAGGATTGAGTTTTAATAGTCTTAAAAGTTACATTGACGGATCGCCATCACTTGAAGTGCATGAAGCTATAACCGATCTGGAAATTGTCTCTATTGACAAGCGTGATTTAGAAATTCTGACAAAAAACAGCCATGAATTCAGTTATCTCATGTTTAAAGTATATGAAAGAATTCTTCTCGATCGCGAAAATAGAATGATTGTGTTACAATATCGAAACCCGTCAAAACGCTTCTCACTTTTTCATGAAATAGTAGAAAGGGCTAACTGGATTCTGAAAGATACACCAGATAAATACATAGCCAGCTACTTAAATATGACACCACAACAATACAGTAAGGAAAAGAATATTTTTTTTAGAAACAAAAAATCGGAATAAGTTATCCTGAGGCAACTTCACTTCGTACAACATTCTATTATTTTGTGAATGCATAAAAATATTAGAATGAAAAGACAGTATTTATTTTTAATTATTATTTCTTGTTTCGGTTTATCAGCTTTAGGGCAAGAAATGCCTAATTCAGTGTTAAATCAATATTCAATTCAAGAGTTTGGAGAGTTCTATAATCCTACAAGTAGAGTCGGTCGACAAAACTTAAAAACAAACCATCTCTATAAAGAAAAATTAGATAGTATTATTGAGTACAATTACGATGAAGGGACAGGCACGTGGAATAAGAAATTCATAAAAACGACTTATGTATACGATGAAAATTTCAATCAGATATTATGGGTTTACTCGGCTTGGAATGCTGGTGACAGCAATTGGACAAACCTCATAAAAGAGGAATCGCAATACGATGAGATAGGAAACAGTGTGGTGAATACCCAATTTATTTGGTCAAATGACCACTGGAAGGAAGAAAGAAAATGGGTCTATTCGTACAACCAAAACAATGAATTGATTCAGAAGATCAGTTATCAATGGAAATATGATTTAGAAGATTGGTTATTAACAGAAAGATGTGATTATAGTTATAATGCTCAAGGAAAACCTTTAACAGACAGTTTATATTGGTGGTATGCCAATTCGCAGGAATGGAAATTACAAGAGAAGGTTGATTACGAGTATATAAATGACAAAGAACTACATTATATTTTTTCTTAGTACATGACAATAATACAAATCATTGATTTTCAACAAAATAAGCCTCTGTATATTTAGATAAGACGTTGATTTTCATTATCTTAGAAGAATAATACCACTCATTTTTCTAATGAAGAAAATCAACGTCGAGAATAAAAGTAAGGAATTCATATCAATATTGAATACCCATTTTGAAGGAAAAGTTAATTTATCACGTCTGAAATTTATTTCCATGTTTGTGTTTGCCCTATGCAAAGTCCAGACTGTAGGTTTCGAAAAATTAGCTAACGCATTTGATAGTAAGGCTCAGGCAGAATCATGTTTAAGGCGTGTTCAACGTTTTATCGCGCAGTTCATGTTAGATTCTGATTTGGTTGCAAAACTCATTTTTGGATTATTACCCCAAAAAGAAAACTTGAGACTTAGTATTGACAGAACAAATTGGAAATTTGGGAAAACTAATATCAATATCTTCATGCTTGGTGTAACTTATAAAGGAGTGGCTTTCCCTCTGCTGTTTTCTATGCTGGATAAACGTGGCAATTCCAATTGCCGGGAGAGAATTGATTTAGTGAACCGATTCATACGGCTTTTCGGAACGGAATGTATTGACTGTTTGATGGCTGACCGTGAATTTGTTGGAGATAAATGGATCGAATATCTAAATGAAAATCGTATTCGATATTATATCCGAATCAGGAATAATTTCAAAATTTACGTGCCTCATAAAAATGAGGAAATTAAAGCAGCATGGTTGTTTAAATCGCTTAAGTTTGGGGAGTTTGTTCATTATAAACGAATTGTTAGAATGGGATCACAGCTTTGCTATATCTCTGGATGTAAACAAAAAGGCAAAAAAAAAGATGAAGAATTATTGATGATCGTATCGTTCAATAAACCAGAGCAGGCTCAAATAAATTATAAAGAGCGTTGGCAAATAGAAACTTGCTTCAGAGCAATGAAATCAAGTGGCTTTGACATTGAGAAAACACATTTACAAGCCATTGATCGAATTGAGAAACTGACTCTTCTTGTTATGATAGCTTTCGTCTGGTGTTATAAAATCGGAATATTCATACATGAAAATGTGAAGAAAATTAAAATAAAAAAACATGGACGAAAAGCTAAAAGTATATTCAAATGTGGATTATCTTATATTGCAAACGTCTTGTTAAATTCAGAAAATCAGAACAATATAAATGTGTTCAAGTTTTTGTCATGTACTTAGATATTTTTTATTCAAATTGGGATAGCAATGCAAATCAGTGGATACCGAGCAAAAAAAAATGGTACTTATATGATTTGCAATGGCGCTTAATCAATTTATCAAGCTACGAATGGGACATTTCAAGTGAAGATAATTGGAAATTGACAAATAGAAAGGGGTATAGTTATGATGACGATGATTATTTGAAAAAATATGCTAATGTGGTTATTAAACCTCGTAAGGAGGATGGCTTTCTTCAACATGAGATTATGTGGGAAACATATGAATTCGATTTTTCTTTAATGTTTAGTGATATTTTATTGCCTAATTATTTCAATCATCAGGAGTTAAAGTTTCATCATAAGCTTTTAAATACAAGCCTAAGCCAATACAATTATGATACAAAACAAGAAGAACAATACAGAGAGATGGAATTTTATTATTCCCCAATAGTTGTAACAGGAATCGAAAGTCATGACATTTTATCGGAAAACATAAGCATATATCCGAATCCAGCTAAGGAAAGCATACACATAAATTACCCAAGTGAATTTATCCAGGCATTGTTTGAATTATATGATATTAACGGAAAAAAAATAATCTCGTCGACCATAAATAAAGATGAAAGTATAGATATAAGAGCATTAATAAAAGGGGTTTATATTTATCGCATTAAGTTTGATCAATATGAAAACGTAGGCAAGTTAATCAAAGAATAAGCCTTTTTTAGCAACTATTACTGCTTGTCCTATATCAGCTTCTACCACTTATACCTATTAATTGTAGCAGGTTGACAGCCATATAACACAAAAAACAGTGGAAGTAAAATTAGCCACAGTGCTTTTAATAAAGCAAAAATGAAAGTCACTATTGCAATTCACCAACCAAGAATCTCTATAAATTTATCAATCTTATATTTGCAAGAGATCGAGATAATATAGCACGAAAGCACAGTCGAGTAAGCCAGGGGAATTTGACTTCGTCGATTTTCAATTCACCCCTGACTTCTCACAGAACCGTATCCTGAAAAAAATCGGGACAGGCCGCAAATCTCTCAATTCCTGCGGCTCTTATTATGCAGTCAATTCAATTTTAGGTTAACTGATAGCCTAATGCCCAATGATAAAATAGATTGGGATAACATAAACCAGCTTGTGACTTACTAATGCTTCTGAGAGTCACCCCAATGCATAAGGGACTTGCACCCTCTGGGAAAAAAATCGCCCATCAAATAATCTTTGTTTATGCTAAATTTGTATATTTAACATTTTAACGACCTTTCTGTGGGTGTGGTCATGCTCATGCAGGGCACACACAATGTGTATAATTCATAAGGGTTTCAGTGGAATTCGAAGGCTTGTAGCCCGCTTCGTCCTTTAGTGTCCGTGATAGGAAATCGCCCGCAATCCCTTACCGGCCATATTGTCAAACGTTACCTGTAGCTTTAAAACGTATTCGAGAAAAACAAAATTTATTTTTCCGTTTGAAAATTTGCCTATCAATTAATAGGTAAGTATATTTGCAAACAAAACACAATTGATAATGTCAAAACGAGAAGAAATTATCCAGCTTGCAGATAGCTTAATAAAACAAAAAGGCTACAATGCTTTTAGCTTCTATGAAATTTCAGATAAAGTCGGAATAAAAACCGCTTCTATTCATTACCATTTTCCAACAAAATCAGATTTAGGAGTTGCGGTAATTGAGCTGTACATTGCAAATCTCAATGGATTAAATGAAAGCCTTAGACGAAAATCTCCGATAGAAAAACTCGACAAATTCTTTTCCATTTATTCTAACATACAAAAAGAAAAAAAAGTGTGTTTAATCGGCTCATTGGCAACCGATTTCAACACATTAGACTGTAAAGTACAAGATAAATTAAAAGAATTTACAGCGTTGATGTTGGATTGGGTAAGCGGATTTTTAGTAGATGGAAGAAATGAAAATTTCTTTGTATTTGAAGGAGAACCGAGAAATAAAGCATTGGTGATTATTTCCAATATGCTTGCCATTGTACAACTTACACGACTTACAAATGACAATAATTTTGAAGTTGTGAAAACAGCAATTAAAAACGATTTGTTAAGAAAATAGATATGAAGAGAGTAGTTATAACTGGAATGGGAGCTTTAACTCCTATAGGCAACAACTTAGATGATTTTTGGCAATCGCTTGTCAATGGAGTGAGCGGAGCAGCACCCATTACAAAATTTGACACATCAAAATTCAAAACAAAATTTGCCTGCGAGCTCAAAAACTTTGATCCTTTAGATTTTATTCCAAAAGCAGAAGCACGTAAATATGACCTGTTTACACAATATGCATTGATTGCCGTAGAAGAAGCCATAAAAAACAGCAATATAAATTTCGACATCTTGAACAAAAACCGAATTGGTGTTATTTGGGGCTCGGGAAACGGTGGTATTGGTACATTTCAACAACAAGTAACCGAATTTGTACAAGGAGACGGTACACCACGGTTTAATCCTTTCTTTATTCCCAAAATGATTGTAGATATCGCTTCTGGTATTATTTCAATAAGATACGGACTTCGGGGTATAAATTTTACAACTGTTTCGGCTTGCGCTACTTCCAATACTGCAATAATTGACGCTTTTAATTACATCAGGTGGGGCAAAGCAGATATGATAATCACAGGTGGTTCAGAAGCACCAATAACAGAAAGTAGTGTTGGTGGTTTTAATGCATCTAAAGCATTATCAACACTCAATGAAATCCCTCAAATAGCTTCAAGACCTTTTGATATAAATAGGGACGGTTTTGTAATGGGCGAAGGTGCGGGAGCAATTATTTTAGAAGATTTGGAAAGCGCAAAAAAACGGGGTGCAACTATTATTGCAGAAATAGTTGGTGGTGGTATGGCTGCAGACGCATATCATTTGACAAGTACACACCCAGAAGGAGAAGGCGCATATTTGGGAATGCTTGCGGCTTTGAAAGATGCATATATTCCTGCCGAATACATTGACTATTTGAATGCTCACGCCACATCTACACCGTCAGGCGACATGAGTGAAATGAAAGCAGTAGAAAGAGTTTTTGGGAGACAAAGTAAGCTAAATATTAGTGCAACTAAGTCAATGACAGGACATTTACTGGGAGCGGCGGGAGCCGTAGAAGCGATTACCTGCATAAAGGCTATTCAAAACAATGTTGTTCCGCCAACAATTAATGCAGTCGACATCGAACCTGAATTTAAAGATAGTTTTAATCTAACATTAGGATCGGCACAAAAAAGACAAATAAATTATGCTATGAGTAACACCTTTGGATTTGGTGGACATATAGCTACAACAATTTTTAAAAAGTACTCTGAATAAAAAGGCAGCAAGGTGACGGTCTATTGACCGCCACTGTGCCTCTCACACCAGATACTTCGCAAGCTCAGCATAAACCAAGCGGGTTTACTCATAACATAATTTCGCAATAAGGTATTCATTAAGACTTCGCCGTACGTATACGTTTCCGAAGAATCGGGATTAAGTTATGGGAAATAAAGAATCACATCTATTTGGCGTGATTTGTTTGTCAATGTCGAGCATCGATTCATAACCGCGTTTTTCCAAACGTTTAAGGCCAATGGTTGTTCTCAGAATTAGACTTTATTCACCATGTGTGTTCTTTCTGGCGTTCATGGTGGCTTCGCCGTAGCCCAACCACCTGCTCGAGGCCTCGGGACTAATGCTTTCAGGAGTCAACTCAGTGCATAAGGGACTTGCACCCTCTGGGCTTTCTTTCATAAAAATTAACTACATAAAAGAACTTTTACTAAATTTATCATTCAAGGCACACACAAAAAATAAAGGGCATAGGCTGTCAGCATGAATTCGGGAGTTTAGCACATTAAATAAAATTGCCGAAACTTTTGTATCGGTTTGTGAAAAGAATAAATTATAACCAAAACAAAAGCTTCGGCTAAGTGGAATTTTAGAGGTTTGGTTTTTCAAATCAGCCCACGCCTCTTATTATCAACGTTAGGCATTATTGAAAGGAAAGTTTATGGACGAATTATTATTAATGGGATCTGGTGCTTTAAAAAAAATAGCTCTTGATAAGAATGCAAAAGAGTATCTTTTGAACAACAAACCCTTATATCAAATTTTGAGAAAAGCGGCAAATCGATATATAGGTGGTGAAACATTGGAAGAAACGATTCCAAAAGTTTTAAAAGAAAATAACAATGGATTCAAGTGTTCCATAGAATTTATGGGAGAGAATATTAAAACAGAAGATGAAGTTAATCAAGCTACTCAAGAGTTTATAAGAATTGTGCAAGGAATTAGAACGCAAAATCTGAATTCAACAATCTCCTTAGATTTATCACATATTGGTTTAGCTATTTCATCAGATCTTTGTCTAAATAAATTGTACCAAATATGCGAAGCTGCTCAGAATGATATCGAAATTATTATCAGTGCAGAAGGGGTTGAAAGAACTGATATGGTGATAGAAACTTATAAAAAAGCTTCCAAAAAGCACCCTAATTTAGCGATTACACTACAAGCTTATTTATACAGATCAAAAGATGATTTTCAAGACTTAATCCGAGAGGACGGACGGATTAGAATCGTCAAAGGTGCCTTCTATACTCCGGAAGGACATTCGATTCCAAGAGGAAAAAAGCTAGATGACAGATATTTGGACTATGTTGACCAGCTTTTATCTAAGAACCATAAATGCTCTATAGCTACGCATCATCACGAAATCCAACAAGAAGCAAAAATATTGATAGATAAGTATAATCCAGATAACGAATTATATGAATTTGAGAGTCTGTATGGAATCCAAACAGAACAACTTGTCAAATTGAAAAAAGAGGGCTATATGACGAAATTGTATTTTGTATATGGTCATGAATGGTATTTATACTTATGCAATAGAATAGCTGAATATCCTCTAAATATATTTAGAGCACTTACTGATATCGTTGAATAAACGATACCAGTCGAGTAAGCCAGGGGAAAAAGAGGTATTCGAGCGAGTACGGAAGACGAAAACACACAAAAAATAATAATGAAACCGAAACATCTGTTGTTCAAGGAATAAAGATTTTTCGGCAAGCTCAAAATGACCATGAATTTTACTCTTTGGACAGCCTCATTTTTTTACGCCAGTTTTTCGCTGATGATGTAACGGGCAAAGGCAAAACTACAGGTAAAAGCGGGCGAAACCGCATTCAGAATGTGCAGTGAATGTTCATCACCTTCGAGCAGAAAATCCATCTCCAGTTTCAGGGTTTCGGTGTTCAGCAGTTGAGCCCTGATGCCTGGAGCCAGCCATTCGTTGAAAGCATTTGCTTTGCAGTTGTGCGTGAGATCTTTGGCCAGACCAACGAAATGCTTTCGGTTGTATTTTCTGATTTCGTGGATGGCCAGTTTTCTGAAATTGAACGAATTGAACAGGAACAATTTGGCTTCGTAGTAAAGTATTTGCAGGAACTCTCCCCATTTGAAACCTTCGAAACCGCTGTAGTTTTCCCTCCAAAAGGCTGGGATGGAAGTTGGACCCAAATTCACCCGGTTGTGTACGCTAAGGGTGTAGTGTACTCCCAAAAAGGGATTCAGTAGATTTGGTACCGGATAGATGTGAGTTTGGCAGGGCAAATCGTTTCCGTTGTATTGCAGATAAATTCCCTTAAATGGGATGATCACCCGATGTTTTGAAAAGCCAAAATCGCGGGCAATTTTATCGGCATACAAACCCGCTGCGTTGATGAGTCGTTTCGCCTGGTAGGCCGAACGATTGGTAAGGATCAAATCGCCTTTGCGCCTCAGGTATCGCACAGCAAAATGAATGCGCACCCCTTTCTTCTGCAGCACCTCGCTCAGCTTTTCGCACACCAAAGCCGGATCAACGCTCGCGGTGGAGGGCGAATAGAGTGCTTGTTTGTGCGTTTTTGCATTGGGCTCAATGCGTGCAAGTTCATCGGTACCGATCAAGCTGACCTCCACACCATTTCTTTTTCCGCGCCGCTCCAGCTCGCGCAAACCTTCCAGTTCAGCCTCATTTGCCACAACCACAACTTTTCCGCAGAGTTTCACAGCAATCTCATGCTCCCTGCAAAATTCCTTCATCAGGCGATTGCCCTCCACGCACAGGCGGGCTTTCAGGGAATCGGAAGAGTAGTAGAACCCGGCATGCAACACCCCGCTGTTGCGTCCACTTGCATGGCAGGCCACCCGGTCTTCCTTCTCGATGAGGACAATGTGTTTTTTGGGAAAGCGGTTTGTTAGCTCGTAAGCCAGGCTTAATCCGACGATTCCGGCACCTATGATCAGGTAGTCGCAAACAATGGGTTCTTTCATGACAAGTTTTTTTCGATTCGCGAATGATTCCATCAAGTTAAGTCAATCCTGACAGTTCGCGAAACAATTTTTGCAAAGAAAATCAACAGAAGCAACCCATGGGATTATTTTCCCGGTGAATTGAAGCTAAGTCCGGGTTAAAAGCTTCCGATAGCTAATGCTTCCGGGAGTCACCCCAGTGGATAAGGGACTTGCACCCTCCGGACTTTCTTTTACAAAACTTAACATTATAAAAGAACTTTTATTAAATTTATCATTCAAGGCACACACAATAAATATAGGTCATTTGGCGGATAGTGCTAAATTTGAAAATGAATACATTTAATAAAACATATAGCGGTTTGATACTATGGAGCTTTGAAATGCCAAACACCCCATATTTGAGCCGTTGTGTGTAAAACAAAAAAGGAAATAACAATAATGAAGTATTTATCGAAAAAAATATTTGTCTACATATTGTTGATAATTGCGCTATCAATAATTCTTCCTTCAATAAAAATATTAGAACAGATGATTTCTAATGGAAATTATAGATTTGAGCAGTATTGGGAAGAACTTAAACGGTTTGATTTTAGGATTGGGGCTCTTTATGCGTTCATTTCTATATCTATAACGATTATACTTGAAAGATTTAATGGACATAACTTCTTCAAGACTCCTATAAATTCAGGAATAAATATTGGAAAGAGTAAATACGATTACTGGCACTTAGCAAAAAAAGCAAATAAACAAATTATTTTATGTGGTCAAAACCATTACTATCTTTCAATTAAAAAGATTAATGAGTTTACAGAATCAATAAAAGAACTCCAAAGTAAAGAAGTTGAAGTTATCATGCTGATGGACGATGTGAGATTTATTGAAACATCTATAGCATGGCTTACGGTTAATGCTCCTAATTTCAATTATTTAAAGAATTATAAAGCTTTTGACAAAGAAAAACTAAAGCAAAATGAATATTTTAATCAACTAATTAAAGCGACTAGTAATCTCTATGAACTTCAAAGTAAGTGTCCAAATTTTAAGGTGTTGACTAAACCCCATGTTCCGATAAGTATGACTTTTGTTGACCCAGAAGAACATGATGGTTTCATTGTCATCCCACAAAACTTTTTTAATTATAAACACATTAATAGACCATATTTCCTTGTTCATAAAAAATGGTCTAAAGAGGTTTTTGATAGTTACTGGGATATTTTTAGCCAAGATGTAAACTTGGAAGAAACTTTACCAATTATTACAGAAAAGAAGACGGACAATGGTAAACTTATATCATTTGGTAAAGATCTAAGTATAATTATAGGACCAGATGATAATATAATAGATGATATTATTTTTAAAGGAAATGACTTGTGAAAAATGAAGTTCTACACATAGTCGAGTAAGCTAGGGGAATTTCACCCCTAACTTCTCACAGAACCGTATCCCGAAAAAAATCGGGACAGGCAGCAAATCTCTCAATTCATACGGCTCTTATTATGCAGTCAATTCAATATTAGGTCAACTGATAATCCAATGTCCAATGATAAAATAAATTGGGATAACAAATAAAATGACGAAATGAAACAATTAAAAGAAATCTCAATCCTATTATGGATTTTATTGAGCTTAAATGCTTGTGTTAGAAATAATGAAACTGTATTTAATGAGATTTATGAATTAACTGAGCAAAATAATTTTTTCAAAGCCAAAAAACAGTTTGAATTAAACAAAAATGCTTTGTCAAAGCCTTATCAAAAATTTATAACAGCAGTTTTAGACAACGCTTTTAACAAACTTGGAGCATCAGAACAAACTATTGACGATTTAATAAAAATTGAGAATTCTATTCCAGATTCACTTCAATTTAAATTGTACGAAACAAAGTACGACAATGCCTTGAAACTATATAATTATAAGGAAGCAAGAAATACGGTTCTAACCATATTGAATGAATATAAAAAGTATTTAGACAATGAGAAAACAGACGACTATGAAAATAGTCTTAAAATATGGACTGCACTAGAAAACGCTCCCGTACAAAAAGTTGATGTTAAAAAAATGACAAACATTAAAATGGAGAAAGATATTGCAGGCTTGAATACGTTAAAAATGTTTGCTGATAACGATTCTCTTAATTTTATTTTTGATACAGGAGCTAATTTATCAACCACATCTCTGTCGATTGCAAAACAGCTAAATATGAATATAATTCCTGTTGATATAAAAGTCGGGACAATCACAGGAGATGAAGTTTTGGCAAAGCTAGCCATATGTAACAAGTTAAGCATGGGAAATATTGACCTATTTAATGTAATTTTTCTGGTTTTACCAGATGAAGCACTTTCTTTCCCAAAAATTAATTATCAGATATATGGTATATTGGGTTTTCCTGTGATTGAAGCTCTAAAGGAAATCAGGATAACCCCAAAGGGCGACTTTATCGTTCCACTTGTAGAGTCCACATCTTCAGAATGTTCTAATATGGCAATGAAAGGATTAAATCCATTAATCTATATCAACGACAAACATTTTACCTTTGATACAGGTGCTGACCAAACCATTTTATATCAAAGATTTTATACGGAGAATCAAAAGGAAATAGATGAAAATTACCAACCTGAAAAAATCAGTTTTGGAGGTGCAGGCGGAAGAAAGGAATTTGACGGGTACAGTATTGATTACACCTTAAATATTGGAGGAGAGCAAGTAAAACTTGAGAATATAAATTTGTTAAAAGAAATGATAAAAGAAAATGAAACTGTTTATGGAAATATTGGACAGGACTTGATTCAAAAATTTGACACAATGATTATTAATTTTGACAAGATGCTTATCAGATTTGAATAAGTACCGCTAAGCCATTAGGTTATAGTCTATCGGAAAAGCTCTCACATCAACCAGCGTAAGAGTAACGTACTGATCGGTTCGTTAGCCCAGGGGAATAAAGAATCACGTCTAACAGGCGTGATTTGTTTGTAAATGTCAGGCGTAGATTCATAATCGCGTTTATTCAATCTTTCAAGAGTAATAGTAGTTCCCAAAAGGAACTATCCACAACAAGTGCAACTCCTGAAAACTGTCCTTTTCCCTAAACATTAAAAGTTAAACACATAAACCTTCATTAAAAAAATAGTCGGCTTATGGTACTTATAAAACAAAATAAAGGACAGTCCGTAAATTAAATAAAGTTTGTTTTTTTTAGCTTTGTGAGCGTAAAACCAAGAGATGACTAAAAGAAAATTAAAACCTAAAGTTCCTAAAGCACTGCTGCTTGCTGTGCTGGCGACAGGCATTATATTGTTACTGTTTATTGCCAAAAGCTTAAGCCCTAAAGGCAAAACGGAGGCTCAGGTATCTGTTCCAGTGCTAACAAAAAATGAAAGCAGAGCCTTGCGTCGCTATAACAATACATACCATCTTGATCTGGCTCAGGAAAAGGGATTGGAAAAACCTTTAATTTCGAAAGCCGAATACAAAGAAAACCCTGACGATTTTGGGGATCGATATGATCTCGAAAAAATAAACGATAACGAATTCTATGAAATACCCCATTTAACTAATTCACTACCTTACCTGCAGGAACCTGCCGTGGAATTCTTAGACCTGCTTGGCAAAAGGTTTTGCGGCCAACTCGAAGAATTGGGAATGAGAAAATACCGGTTTTCGGTTACCTCCATATTACGCACCCTTGCAGATCAAAAATCGCTGCGTAGAAGCAATGTAAATGCTACGCCAAATAAATCATCGCATTATTACGGCCGAACCTTTGATATTTCACAAACACGTTTTTTTGAGAGAGGGAATAGTAAACCCGTTTATTCCTACCGCCTTCGAAATGTATTACTGCGTGTATTAATTAAAATGCAGGATGAAGGTAAATGCTACGTTCTTTTGGAAGGTCAAACAAAGTGCATTCATATCACGGTAAAGTAAACCCATAAAAAAATCCGGTAGTCAGAAATGAGTACCGGATTTTTTTATTCTATTCCTATTCTATATCGACTTCGAAAACATGTTGTCTCCGCCACTTTTGGCAGCACGCAGTTTGTTATCGAAGAGCCTGGCAATATTTCTCAAAAAAATCATCCCTAAATCCGTAACTACTAATTTCTCATCGTTCCAGATAATAATTCCCTCATCGGCTAAAACCTGCAGTTCTTCATTAATACTTGCGGGCAAATAAGCTTTTAAATCATCTGTAAAAAACAATTCGCGACGACAGGTAATATCCAATATTGCACGCTTTACAATCACATCCTCATCGCTTAAGAAGTATCCCTTTTCCAAATCAAGCTCATTCTTCACAGAAGCCTCTTCGTAAGCCTTAATCAGCTTTACATTTTGTGCATAGGCATATTTAGCATCTGATATGGAAGAAGCTCCCAAACCAATCAGCAACTCGGTGTGCGAAGTATTGTATCCCATAAAATTACGGTGCAATCGCTTGGCTTCGCGGGCAATATACAATTCGTCGTGAGGCAATGAAAAATGATCCATTCCCACATCGCTGTAACCCAGTTCAGCCAGTTTCTCATTTCCCAAATCGTACAAAGCACGTTTTTCGGCACTATCCGGAATATCGGCATCGGTAAAAATACGCTGTCCTTTTGTTTTCCATGGCACATGAGCGTATGAATAGTAAGCAATCCGATCGGGCTTCAGCTCCGCTACCTTCTCAAAAGTATCACTCACCGAAGTCAATTTCTGCTTAGGCAGTCCGTAAATTAAATCGAAGTTTACCGAATGATATCCTATCTCGCGTGCAGCTAAAGTTACTTCCTTAACGGTTTCGAAACTTTGCGGGCGATTAATTACCCGTTGTACCTCGGGATCGAAATCCTGAACCCCAAAGCTCACTCTTCGAAATCCAACATCATACAAAGCCTGCAAATGCTCACGAGTGGTATTATTCGGATGCCCCTCAAAGCTAAATTCATGTTCAGGATGTAGTTTTGCATTCTTTTTCAGGCCAATAATTAACTTTTGCAGATTTTCAGGATTGAAAAAAGTTGGCGTCCCACCTCCCAAATGAAGCTCGCGAATAATTGGCTGCTCCTGAAAAGTATTCAGATAAATTTGCCATTCCTTCAATAAAGCATCTATGTATTGATCTTCTACCCCGTGATTACGGGTAATCACTTTTGTGCAGGCACAATAAGTACAAAGCTTTTCACAGTAAGGCAAATGAACGTAAATACTAATTCCTTTCGAAGCATTCGACTCATCAAAAGTCCTTTTCACAACTTTTAGCCAATCTCCCGCTTCCGGGCGCTGATCTCCCCAAAAAGGAACAGTAGGGTAACTTGTGTACCGAGGCACCGGCACATTATATTTTTCAATTAATAATTCTCTGTCCATAACTAAACCATCTTTCGGATTAATACCATACAAATATATCTTTTTTTATAAGATAACGCTCCCGAAGGCCTTTACAAATGCATGAAAGCTTTGTAATTATGCGAGTTGATCGATTTTTATCGTGTTTCGGATATGGAAGCATTTATCCTTAAAAAATCCATTGATTTCAGTTGCCATTCCATCAAACAAGTCTGATTTTTGTATAAAAACCAATCTGCTAAAGCAATGAAAAAAGAACTTCAAGAAGAATTTACCGAAAAATAGGCGAAATATTTCGGAAGCGAAACCGAAATGCCTATCTGCTTTTGGTACAGCAATGAAAAGGTTCAGGATCAGGAAATAGTTGCCAAATCGTGAAACTGTATCATTGCCCTTATGCACAAAATTCAAAAATATGATACAGAATATGGACGAAAGTTTTTTGACTACTGAGGATTGGATGAAGGTAAAAAAAACGAATTTAAGGCAAAATAAGCTTATTGACTACAATTTAAGTTCCGAAAAATACTTTGCATGATTTCATGATTAAGTTTCTTTTCGTACTTTCAGTAATTACATCTTACACTCAACTCTCCTACTCTATGAATCCAAAGGAAATTGTCATCGTAATCAACCCGGGATCAACATCTACTAAAATCGCATTATACAACAGATCAGAGCTTGTTAATGAACATATTATCCGCCATTCGCAAAAGGAGCTCGATCAATTTCATAAAGTTACCGATCAGTTTGAATACCGCTACCAAATGGTAGAAGCCGGATTGGATCAAATGTTATCAGAAAAGGATGCAATTGTGATTGGCATAGTAGGTCGGGGCGGCATTGTAAAACCTCTTGAAGGCGGCACTTACAAAATCAGCAACAAGTTCCTTGAAGACGCAAGAACAGGTAGTTATGGCGATCATGCCTCGAATTTGGGAAGTATGCTTGCCAATAAACTGGCTAAACATTTTAATCTTGATGAGAGTTTTACTGTTGATCCTGTTTCTGCCGGCAACATCTGGGAAAAAGCACGTATATCAGGTGTACCGGGCATTGAACGAAACCGAAGAGGGCATCCTTTAAATATGAAAATGACTGCCCGCAAAATTGCAAAACAACAAAATATCCCTTTCGAAAAGGCCAAATATGTAATTGCTCATTTGGGTGGCGGAATTTCCATTGCAGCAGTTGACGGCGGCAAAATTGTAGATGTAAACGATGCCTTGATGGGAATGGGGCCTTTTTCGCCTAACCGGGCCGGAGCTTTGCCTACTCGTGGTGTAATGGATTTGTGTTACTCCATGCCTCGAAAAGATGTTGAAACACTGCTAAGTAAAAATAGTGGACTAAAAGCTTACTTAGGTGTTGATGATTTACGTGATGTTTTCAAATTAATTGATGAAGGCAATGAAAAAGCACAACTGGTTTACGATGCTTTTGTTTATCAAATAGCCAAAGAGATTGGTGCTTACCATGTTGCTCTAAAATGCAAAGCGAATGGAGTTATCATAACTGGTGGGATAGCCTATTCGGAGCGCTTTATTTCTGATTTAAAAGAATATGTTTCAGACCTTACTAATTTCTTTGTTTATCCGGGAGAAAACGAAATGGAAGCTCTGGCCGAAGGTGCTTTTCGGGTAATCGACGGAATAGAGTTAGCCTTGAAATATTAATACCGCAATGTCGCTTTACTTAATAGGCTTCTTTTATGTATGATCAGCTCTGCATAACAAAAAGTCAATTGCATTGAATGCAATTAAATAAGCTGGAAGGCAACAGATTAGCAGGGTATTTTTTGTATATTAGTAAGGATTCAACCAAAATAATTGTGCAATGACCATCCCCAACCAAAAGCACGCCAATTTATACCGATCCTTAGTCCTTAATTCAGGAGACGCAATGTATTTGTTCAATCTTGATGGAAAGTTGGTTGAGGTAAACAAACAGGCTTGTGCTAATTTGGGATACACAAGAGAAGAGCTTCTTGCTCTATCTTTATATGATGTTGATGCTGAGCACAAAACCAAAGAAAACCTTCTCGAATTTTTCTCAATCCCAGATCGTGAAAAACACTGCAAACTAACTACTTCTCACAAACGAAAAGATGGTTCAACATTTCCGGTTGAAGTTAGTATCTCTTTGTTAAATGAAAACGGAGACAAACTTATACTTGGTATTTCCAGGGATATATCTGAACATGTTGAGGCGAAACAAAATCTTTTCTCCTATATTGATACACTTGAGAAAATACATCAGATTACCCTTATTTCAGAAAATATTGAAAAAATGATTTCCGATGTACTGAATGTAGTGCAGGAAGTATTTAACACAGACCGAACTTTTTTTATTTCTTCTGACAAAACAAAGAATAGTTTTCAGTTTCCACCTCTTGAAATTGTAAAAACCGGTGCATCATATATTTCAATATTTGATGAAAACGAGATAGCAAAAAATTACCGACAAGAACTTCTTGAAAAAAGAAAATATCCCGGCAATGATACTTTCACCTCAGCTTATTTTAAATCAGAAAAAAACAAATCTTATATTGATGAGCTTCATATTAAATCGGAAATGATTACTGCCATAACAATTACAAATAACACTAATTATTTAATGGGGGTTCATCAGTGTACAAAAATACGGGAGTGGACTCAACTTGAGAAAAAATTATTTATTGAAATCAGCAGACGATTAGGGGATACAATAAATCGCTTGCATTATTATCACAACTTAAAGCAAAGTGAGAAAAAATACAAAACCCTTTTCGAAAATGCGCCTCTTTCCTACCACTCTTTAAACAGCGATGGCAATATAGTTGATGTTAATAATACCTGGTTAAAGTTTTTAGGCTACAAAAAGAAAGATGTAATTGGCAAGAACTACGGTGATTTCCTTCATCCTGATTGGAAACATGTTTTTGATACAAATTTTCCGAAATTTAAGGCTTGTGGTTATGTGAATGATGTTCATTTTAAAATCAGACATCAAAAAGGGCACTACAAATACATCTCTCTGCAGGGTTGCACAGGTTGTCACCCTGATGGGACATTTAAAAAAACATATTGTGTATTTCAAGACATTACTTCGAGAAAAAAAGCGGAAGATGAACTAAAAGAGAGTGAAGAAAGATACAGACTGTTAATGGAACAATCTCCATTTACTGTGGAAGTATACGATTTAAATGGATTGCAAATTTCTGTTAATAAAGCATACGAGGAACTTTGGCAATTCCCTAAAAAAATAACTTTATTCAAATTTAATATTCTTAAAAGTCCTCAGGTTCGCTCATCAGGCATGTTAAACTATATCAAGCGTGCTTATGCCGGAGAAACACTGGATATTCCTGATTATCAGTTTAAATCAGAAATTGAAGCAGGTTCTGTTTATAAAAGCCAAAGTCGCTGGCTAAGAACCCGTGTGTATCCTATAAAAAATGAATTTGAGAAAGTCACCCACATTGTATTGGTTCATCGGGACATAACCGATCAAAAGGAAGCACAAAAGGCATTAAGAAAGAGTGAAAGTCAATTTAAAACTTTTGTTCAGCGGGTTCCAATACCTCTTAGTCTTGTAAACATCACAAGCGGTAAAATTAAATATCTGAACGATCGTTTTTTTAATACTTTCGGCTATACTCTGGAAGATATTTCTCATCTGGATGATTGGTGGCAATTGGCGTATCCTGATCCTAAATACAGGGAATGGGTAATGGACAACTGGGAAAAAGCCGTTGACTATGGAATAAAACATGAAACGGACATTATTCCGGATATATACAATATAACCTGTAAGGATGGAAGCAGAAAGCAAATTTTAATATCCGGAATTGTATTGGGTGATGACTTCCTTGCAAATTTTATCGATTTAACTGCACAAAAAAGCATAGAAAACGAGCTGATTGCTGCTAAAGAAAAAGCGGAAGAAAGCGAGAAATTGAAAACCGCGTTTCTAGCCAATATGAGTCATGAGATCCGGACTCCAATGAATGGCATCCTTGGGTTTGCCGATTTGTTAAGCACACCAAAATTAAGTGACGAAAAACGCGAAAAATATATTAAAATAATATCGCAGAGCGGCGAGCGAATGCTTGCAACAATCAATGCTATTATTGAAATTTCGAAAATTGAAACCAATCAAATAGTTAAATGCATCTCGCAAGTTAATGTAACAGAATTACTCAAAAATCAACTGCTTTTCTTCGTGCCCGAGGCTGATAAGAAAGAAATTAAGCTAAGAGTCAAATCAATACTGCCGGTTCAAGAATCTCTTATCTTTACTGATCACACAATGTTGACCTCCATTCTTACCAACTTAATTAATAATGCCATAAAATATACAAATTACGGTTCAATTACATTTGGCTGCACAAAAAAGAACGATTTACTCGAGTTCTCTGTAAAAGATACCGGAATCGGAATACCACAAAACGTACAAAAAAGCATCTTTGAACGATTCACTCGGGTAGATCATGAAAACACAAAAGCAATTGAAGGATCTGGTCTTGGCTTATCAATAACCAAAGCTTACGTAGAATTACTCGGTGGCAAGATATGGATAGAATCGAAAGTAGGTATTGGTTCTCAGTTCTTTTTCACGATTCCTATTAAAGGTTAAATACCGTATTTTTCCTGCAAAGGCTTATTAATTACATTCCGAAGTTTTTCCGATAATGCTTCGGCATCTTGTTTGGTTAATCCTGTAGTTGGAATTAGCGGATGAATAATTACCTCTGCAATACCAGGACTCGCATTGCCTTTAAACATAGTTCCCCGTTGTAATCTTTTCCAATTGGTAGTTTGCGTAATTGGCAATATCGGAATCCCCGTTTGAATGGCGATGGACACAGCCCCAGGTTTAAATTCTCCCAAATTAGGAGCATTTTGAGGAATCGTTCCTTCAGGCAAAATTACCAATGGATAGCCCTCCGCAATTACATCCATCATTTTCTTGAAACTTTTTAGCGCTCCCAAACGATTGTGTCTGTCTACCAAAATATTCATCCCTGAAGTATAAAAAATGTGAAACAAAGGCCATTTTTCAATCTCTTTTTTACCTGTAAACACAAAGTGCTGATCGAAAATAATATACAATGTTGCAGGATCGATAAAAGAGCTGTGATTGGAGCAGATTAGAAATGGCTGACCGGTAATTATATTCTCTCTTCCCTTCACCCGAAGAAATATTCCTGATCCGTAAAGCCAGACCTTTGCATATACTTTTATTACCTTAAAAGCCCTTGGGAAACGTTCTTTTTTGGATAACAAATACTTAAATACCGGATAAAAAAGCAATAATGTTATTACAAAATAAAGAAAGAAATACAGTTTGTATAAGAATCTGATTGGAAATATCAATATATTCATTTTAAAAATCGAAGTTTGATTGTAATTACACACATTAATCAGGCAAAATTACTTGAATGTATCTAGTAACCCAAAAATTCTGCCTACTGTTTAATGAAGCAAAATTAAGCTTTATTATCTTGAATCGCTAAAACAGTATTAAATTCTAAGTTATTTCATTCTTTTTAAGAAATACAGTTTCGTTAATCCACTAAATTCCAGCCCTGTTTTAGTTTGGCACTAAACCTCCTATTTATATTCGCTATTCTGCCAATATCAATCAAAATGATCAAAAATCTAAAATTTCGCATGATGTCCGAATTTAAAAGGCGAACGGATACTAAAGAATTTTAGGCATATGCAAACGCATATAAATAGCGCTCTCTGAAAAACAATAATTTCATAATCATAAAAAATTACATCTGCCCAGTTCCAGAAAATTAAATCTGTGATATATTTCACATAAAAATTAAGCTTTACCTATAAACCTATTTTCAAATGTCCCGTAACACGGAACTCATGCAATACCATAAAATTAAAATAACCTGCATACCCATTATCAATAGAAGGCAAAACAATTTTCCACTTATTAAGAATAACAAAATAACTAATTAACTTATTACTGATGAAAAAAAACACTTGGTCTTATAATCATTTGCACCCTCTTTACTGGAATAGCACAGGCACAATATGGCTATGACTCTTTTAGATCTTTTCGTATTGATATGGGAGCAACTTTTGCAAATCCCGGGGGCAATGAACTTGATGCTGGTATCGGGTTTTATGTAAATCCAAAATTTCACATGGATGACAACCTGCTGTTAGGTATAAAATATGAACGTACTGCGATAGGTGCTGCCAATGATGATTTTCTGGATGTATCAGCAATAAACTGCTATGCGTCAACTATAGACTACTATGTAAGCACCAGTAATTTACGCCCTTTTGCCGGTGTAGATATTGGAATTTATGAGTTAGGATCCATTAGCAAAACAATAATGAGCAATACTACGGAAATTGAGCTGGGGTCGAAGTTTGGAATTGCACCAAAAATTGGTGTTAGTTTTGGACATTTGGATTTGACTCTGCAGTACAACATGATTTTTGACCAGAACGAACGTTTTAACGATTTCAACCACACATCTATTAAACTGGGATTCCACCTTGGCGGTGGTGAAAATTAAAATTTAGATGTACATGCCAGCGCGTTAGAGTCCCTAATAGCTATCGGGAGAAGTGATACTCCACAGCTTTCTGTTTGCGAAGCAATAAAATTAGCGAGGAGTAAAAACGGAAAGCCCGCCCTAAAGAGAAACGCCCTGGAAAAGAAATGCCACTCCTTACGGAATGGCATTTTTTTATATCTGTATAATCGTACTTTTTAGAATTTACGGAAACCAATTAACCTGCGAACCTCTTCAAGAGTTTTAGCCGCGCTTTCGCGGGCTTTTTCTGCTCCTTGCTGAGTTACTTTCCTTAGGTAAGCATCATCCTGAGAGATATCCAGAAAACGCTCTCTGATTGGCGCTGTAAAGTTGATGATATCTTCGGCCAACTGCTTTTTTAAATCGCCGTAACGAATCTCACAATTGTTGTATTTATCGTTAAAAAAATCGTAAGTATCTTTGGTCGAAACCACATCCATTAGGGTAAATAAGTTTTGAATTGCTTCCGGTTTTTCCTGATTCCTAGCCGTTGGCCCACTATCCGAAACTGCTTTCATTACCTTTTTACGAATCTCTTTAGGATCTTCGACCAGACCGATTGCATTCCCTTCCGATTTTCCCATTTTCCCGGATCCATCCAATCCAGGAATTTTCACAAATTCTCCGGTGAACGAATAAGGCTGAGGAATTGGAAAGGTTTCTTCGCCATATGTGTTATTGAATCTTTTTGCAAATTTACGGGCCATCTCCAAATTCTGCTCCTGATCTTTCCCCACCGGTACTCTTTGAGCTTTGTGAATTAAAATATCTGCCGCCATTAAAACCGGATAGGTTAACAAACCGGCATTCACATTCTCAGGGCTTTTACGTGCTTTATCTTTAAAAGAAGTGGTTCGTTCCAATTCTCCCAGATATGCATTCATGTTCATCAGCAAATACAGCTCAGGAATTTCAGGAATATCACTCTGCACATAAATAGTTGCCTTTTCAGGATCGATTCCGCAAGCTAAATATTCAGCCAATACGCTTCTAACATTTGAGTGAAGATCAGCAGGAGTAGGATGTGTAGTCAAGGAATGCCAGTCAGCTATAAAGAAAAAACAATTGTTATCGTTCTGCATTTGAACAAAATTCTTTATCGCTCCGAAATAGTTCCCCAGGTGTAAATTTCCTGTAGATCGAATTCCACTAACTACTGTATTCATGATCTGATTTTATTAATAGCCCAAGCATTGAGCCGTTTATATTTAAAAAAATTATCCAGCAAAATTATGAAACGAATCGAACAAAAAAAATATTGAAGGCCTGAAAATAGTGGTAATCTGCTAATATGAAGAAGATTTGTTCTTATTTGTCTTGCTTAGGCATTAATTATTTGCAGTGTAATCCACGCCCAGACTATGTACCTGCACAATTTCCCGGCGGCCATAAAAAGGGCGACCCAAACAGGCTTACTTCTCAATAAGCCCAATCCCAAAGGAATAATATCTCCAACAAAAGGCAGGAAAGCAAAAAAGGCCAGTGCGCTTCCTTTATTCTGAAGAAACAGTTTAGTTTTTTCGGCCTTCGCCTGATTTATGCGAAGAAATTTTTCGATCCATTCCCACTTTCCCAAATAACCCAAATAGTAGGTTAACATTCCTCCCAGCCAATTCCCAAGGCTGGCAACAGCAATGGTTACAGATATATCGTAACCAGAATAAACAAAAAGGCTTAAAATTGCTTCGGAACTAAACGGCAATATAGTAGCTGCCAAAAAACTGGCCACAAACAATCCCCAATATCCATATTCAAACAAATCTGCCATAAGGCGCAAAGGTAGCTATTCAATTATAAATTAAGAATGATGAATTAATAATAGAGGAAAGTGCACTAATTTAATTCCATCCACATTTTACTATTCAAGACTTTTACTACTTTCCCACTCTTCCAGACTTTTATTCTATCTTTGTAAAAAAATTAGAACATTATTTATGGAAACTACAAGACAAAGCAAAGTTTCAAGATTGCTGCTAAAGGATTTAAGTGAGATATTTCAGATGGAATCGAGAAATCTTTTTGGTGGTAAAATGATTTCGGTTACTACTGTTCGTATTAGTCCGGATTTAGGACTTGCAAAAGTATATCTTAGCATTTTCCCTTCGAGTGAAACTGAAGAGACGATGAAATTAATTAAGATGAATACGAAGAATGTTCGCAGAATTCTTGGAAATAAGGTTGGGAAACAACTTAGAATAGTTCCTGAATTGGCATTTTTTGTTGATGATTCGTTAGATTATATCGAAAACATAAGCAACTTGCTTTCATAATGCAACTCACAAACAGCAATACTTCTCTTAAGTCAATGTAAATTACTTGAACCTTCCCTTCCATATTGCCAAACGTTATCTGTTTTCGAAAAAGAAACAGAATGTAATCAATGTCATTTCGATGATATCGGTTATTGGGGTTGCAATTGGAACTATGGCTCTGGTAATTGTTCTTTCGGTATTTAATGGTTTTGATGGATTGATTCGTGACCTTTTTGGCAGCTTCGATCCTGATTTAAAAATTCTTCCAAAAACAGGCAAAACCTTTGTTCCTGATTCTACTTTTGAGCAAATCAGGAAAATGGAAAATGTGGTTTTCTACTCCGAAGTGCTGGAAGAAAATGCCCTTCTTAAATACGGAAACAAACAACGCCCTGCAATCATAAAAGGTGTAGATGAGGAGTTTACCTTAATGACGGGAATCGACACCATGATGGTTGAGGGGAATTTTTTGCTGAATAGTGGCAAGCATCAGTTTGCTGTACTTGGCTACGGCGTTGCCCTGGATCTGGGTGTGGGACTCACTTTTACCGATTACATTAAGTTTTACGTGCCCAAACGCAATGCAAAATTGGGATTGAATCCAATGGATGCATTTTCAACTGAATATCTGTATCCTTCGGGATATTTTACCATTCAACAAGATTTTGACTCTCAATATGTATTGGTTCCTCTGGATTTTGCCAGAAAATTATTTGACTACACCAATGAGGTGAGTGGTATTGAACTCTCCATTAAAAATCAGGATGAAGTAGAAAATGTTAAGGAACAAATTCAAGCTCTTTTAGGTGACGGTTTTGTGGTGAAAAACCGATTCGAACTGCACGATGTTTTGTTTAAAATGATGCAATCAGAAAAAATGGCCATTTTCTTTATTTTAGCTTTTATTCTTGTCATTGCATCTTTTAATGTAATTGGTTCGCTAACCATGCTTATTTTGGATAAAAAACATGACATTGCCACACTAAGAAGCATGGGTGCCGAAGAAAAAACAATTCAAAAAATATTTCTGCTTGAAGGTTGGCTTATCTCTCTGTTAGGTGCAGCTATTGGCGTAGGATTAGGTCTTGCCATCTGCTTTTTACAGATAAAATTTGGCTTGATAACCCTATCAGGAAACGGAGCTTTTATAATGGATTCCTATCCCGTTGATATTCATTTTACCGATATTTTTATCATCTTTACAACTGTTGTTTCAATTGGATATGCTGCATCGCGCTATCCGGTTCGCTACATCACCAAACGTTTTCTGCAATTCAATTAATTTGGATTGTCAGGATACCAAACTACCTGCTATACCGTTTTAAATTTCTGAATGGACAAATTGTCCATTTCAAGAAGAACTTTTTAATACAATTATAATGAGAAAGATTATTGTTATTTGCTTTTTAGCATTTGGATTTTCCTTACTTGCCAACGCACAGGAAACAGCTCTTACATCGAAAGGAAAAGTTGTAATTCTATACGAAAACGGCACATGGAAGTATGCTGATGTAAGTGTTTCAGGAGAAAACTCAGCTCTGCAAACCGGAAATACAGTACAAACTGCAATTGAGGAAACAAGAATTTCAAATGAACCTCTTGTACTAAAAGAAGCTGATGTTGAGAAAATCACTTTTATTGAAGGTCCAAGTGCAAAACTTCTAAAGTATTTTAAGGATAAAAACATTGTCCGATGCGATTTTACCCTTCACTCTAAGGATGGAAAAGCTACTCTTCAAACCGATTGGAAAATTATGACCGGCGAAGCATACTCGTACTTTGGCTTTATTAAAAAAGAGACCAAACTAAGTCTGGAATTACTTGGAGGACAAATTATTGATTTGGTTTACAGGAACGAATTTGAACCTAAGGAATTTAGTCAATATGGATTTTCCACCTATTCTGCTCAACTGGATTTAACCGAAGATCAGCTTAAATTGCTTCAAAACAAAATTGTAATGAAAGCGACAATGAACTGGAGCCGCAGAGCTGAAGAGTATAAGGTTGTGAATCCTTCTTATTTCATTAAAGCAATCCCACAAATCACTGAATAATTCAATTCCATGAAAAATATTTTAATTCTGTCCATTCTGCTCTTAGGCACAATCAGCCAGACAAATGCACAGCTAAAATTAAGAACTCCGGAAGGAAAAATCGTTCTTTTGTTTGATAATGGCACCTGGAAATACGAGGAAATTAAGAACGTGGAAAAACCTGTTGCACAAATAAAATCTGCTGAAGAAATTGCCAAGCCTTTAGTAATTATTGATACTGAATTGGAGTCTCAAACTGTTATTAAAGGCATTAGCGAAAAATTAAATAAATTCTCGGATACCAATAATCAGGTCAAAGCTGATTTTCAGATCATCTCTATAGAGGGAAAAGTAATTCTGAAAACCAACTGGAAGATTATGGATGCGGAAGGATTTCGTTTTTTTGGATTCATCACCAAAAAATCGAAAATGCTGTTTAGCCTTTCGAACGGTGAGAGTATAGAACTGCAATATGCTGAAGATTTTGAGCCGAAAGAATATCCAAAATACAAATTCACAACCTTTGCAGCAGAACTTGAATTGAATGAAGATCAGATTCGGAAATTACAGAATGCATATCTCGAAAAAGTGGAGATGTACTGGAGCAGGCGAACTGAAAGTTATGAAATTTTCAATCCTGACTATTTCGTAAAAGAACTTCCCAAAATAATCAAATAAAAAAAGACGCTTTAGCGTCTTTTTTTATTCATCATCTATTTGGAGATTTCCCCATTCCATCGAAATCCGATCCAATATCGGCATTAAATCGGCATAATGATTGGCTCTAAGCATATCGATTCGGGTTTGCTTAAAATTCACCAAACCTTTAAACATACCTGCCATATGTCTTCTCATGTGCAAAATACCGCGTTTTTCGTCAATCCACTCAATGGCAGCATCAATTTGCTCTTTTAGCATTTCCACCTGCTGAGCTACTGTTGCAGGAGGCAACAATTCACCGGTATTAAAATAGTGCTTTATATCTCTAAAAATCCATGGTTTTCCTACCGAAGCACGACCAATCATGATTGCATCAACTCCGTACTTATCGAAAGCTTCCTTTGCTTTCACAGGATTTGTAATATCGCCGTTTCCAATAATGGGAATGTGCATGCGCTGATTATTTTTCACATCTCCAATCAAAGTCCAGTCTGCTTCCCCTTTGTACATCTGGCACCGGGTTCTGCCGTGAATGGTTAAGCCTTGAATACCCACATCCTGCAATTGTTCTGCCAGCTCAACAATAATCTTTGAATCCTCATCCCAACCCAAACGGGTTTTTACCGTTACCGGGATATTTACCGCCTTAACAACTGCTTCGGTAATTTTCAGCATCTGCGGTACATTTCTCATCATGCCCGAGCCAGCTCCTTTAGTTGCCACTTTACGCACAGGGCAGCCAAAATTCAAATCTAAAAATTCCGGATTGGCAGCTTCAACAATCTTGGCGGCCTCAACCATTGGATCAACATCTTTACCATAAATTTGAATAGCAACAGGGCGCTCCTCGTCCAAAATGGTCAGCTTTTTCATGGTCCGGTTTACCGAACGAATCAATGCATCCGCCGAAATAAATTCAGTGTACATCAAATCCGCTCCATAACGCTTGCACAAAACCCTAAAAGGCGGATTGGTAACATCCTCCATTGGTGCCAACAATACCGGCCGTTCTCCTAAATCCAGATTTCCTATCTTCACTTTCTTTTCTTTTTTATCAGGCAACAAAGATAATAGAAAGTCTTAATAGTCGTGAAAAGTCGAAAAACCAAATCGTTTTACAAACAACAGTACACTTGAATGATGAACTCTTAAAATGCAATCTATTGGCTCTTTCCCTATTTGCAGCTAATACTTAACACTTTAAACTTGACACTTTGTACTTGACACTTTGTACTTGACACTTTATACTTAAATCTTAATACTATTTGCTACTTTTGTTCATCAAACTAAAAAACAGAAGGTATATGCTAAAAGGATCGTTGAGCCATTATTCCCCGCTATCACAATTGATGATGAGTCTGCTTGTAGTAGTTGGTTCTTTTATGTTGTGCATGTTTGCAGGCAGTGTATTGGCCTATCTTATTTTTGATGTCAATATCTTCACAGACGCGACAAGCCTGGATATAAATGGTGCTTCTGTGAACATTTCTGTTCTTAAATTTTATCAGTCGATCTACTCTACCGGAATGTTCATTATTCCGCCTTTTATCATCGCCTGGCTTCTGAATAACAAAGTGTTGACCTATCTTTTTTTAGACAAAAAATCTTCACCTCCTCAATACCTGTTAGCAATACTAACAATTATTGTCGCCTTACCGGCGATCAATCTGCTTGCAGATATCAACTCTCATTTGCAACTGCCTGAATTTCTTTCGGGAGTTGAAGAATGGATGAGACATAGCGAAGATCAGGCTGAAATCATCACCAAGAAATTTTTAGTGATGGAAACACCTTTTGACCTGTTTGTAAATTTGATTTTAATTGCGGTAATTCCGGCCTTGGGAGAAGAACTTTTGTTCCGGGGAGTTATTCAGCGGATCTTCTCCAACATGACTAAAAACGTGCATTGGGGAATCATTATAACAGCTTTTCTTTTCGCAGCTCTGCACATGCAATTCTTTGGTTTGATACCAAGAATGGCGATGGGAATTCTGTTTGGCTATCTTCTGGTATGGACAAAAAGTTTATGGGTTCCTATTTTAGCGCATTTAATCAATAACGGAATGGCCGTTTGCATGTCTTACTTCATCAATAAAGGGAAATTACCAGAAGACATTGAAAAATTTGGTGGTAATGATGCAAGCATCTGGATTAGTGGATTTATCTCAATGATAATCCTTACACTTTTGCTATTCAACCTTTATAGATCGAGAGAAAGGCAAAGTGAGTAAGTCTTCCTCAGCCTGCTTTGCTTGCTCTAGTTTCTCTTTTTCACCTTTACGCCAAACATAAACAATTCCATATTCAGATGATTTCTCCCTTTTCTTTTCATCCGGAAGATCAGCAAATTTAGCTTCCACCTCGTTCCAAAGAGAAAGAATCAAACTATCTGCCTCATCACGATATTCAGCCACTTTTTCCGAAAATCGCTGTGTATTGCTCTGTAATGTTTTTTGATTGTTAAATGCCTGTTTAAAGTTCTCACAATTTACTCTTACCAACGCAATAGAAGGGCTGTAAATTGGATTCCCTCCCATTCTCATTCGCTCTTGTTCTCCTTTTATCAATTTCTCTCCCCACTCAATTACTTTTACATCCTGCAATAAGGACGGAGCTGCTTTCGAACTGGTTTTTAATCCATAAAATTCCCTAATCTCAGGTTTCATTTCACCTCTGATAATTGTGAAATTCAATACCTGAATAAAATGAGAAACATACAAGCGTGCCTTTCGCAATTTCTCATTGTACTCTTTACTTCTGATGGATTGCTGACTAAGTGCCTGACGCTGATTTCTAATTGCCAATTCGTAATGAGGTAAAAACGTCTCTATTTTCTGCAAAAGCAGAAAAGAAAAAGCCAGTTCAAAACGATTTATTCTGTAACTAATATCGAGGGCAGATTTTAAAGCACGTACACGTGCAGAATCAGTGTTTGGTAGTCTTCTGTAAGGCATCTAAGTAAATATTTAACAAATAATGTGGCAATGGTTACTACGAAGATACAAAAAATTAGGATATCCATTTTGGCATTCGCACTCAGACCCTTTCATTTTTTACCAAATTCTATTTAACGGATATCAATAATCGTTTAAATAGGGCTTCTTTCCTTAAATAATCTGAAATATGTAAATAAATATTATATTCGTACCCTATTATTAATAGGAAATACAAATTCATGAAAAACATTCTTACCATTCTTATACTGTTTATCGGAGCTCAGTGCGCACTTGCACAACAGGACACTACTGTTTACTTTAGAAAACATCAACCAGTGCCAACAATTGAAGAGGCCGATTTTCAAGTAATTGTTAAGAGAAAAAATGAGAAAAGCTCAATTATGAGCGAGTTAAGCTTACAAAATGGAGTCTGGAAACTGGTAGTTGATCGTACCATCAAACTAAAAAGTGAGAACTCCTATATCGTGAAATACGAGAATAAGTCGTTTACACGAAGCTTTACAGAAATACCCGGCGGATATCAAGTTGAAGATTATGACCACAAAAGAAAATTCTCGCAAAAAGGAATTGCAACCAACTTGTTCCCCTTACTAAAGCACGGACAATGGATGATTTATACCGATGGAATTCTTACCGGCGTAGATTCCTATAAACTCGGAGTCTTAACTAAATCATATATTACGGATGGGGAAAATCATTTTTGGCCAAACAACTCTTATGCTAATGCAGATACTTTAGCTCAGTATAAAGATCAACCATCTGATTTACCAAACGACATAGCCAAATTTGTAGAGTATCCGAAAGCTTGTTCTAAAAATGGAATTGGGGGTCGTGTTCTGATCCTTTTTGCTGTCTCGGAACAGGGAGAGCCTTCCGACATTCATATTTTCAGAGGTGTTGAGCCAAACTTGAACCAGGCTGCAGCCAAGGCTGTACAAAAATGCACAGGTTGGAAACCAGCCATAAAAAATGGAAAGCCTGTTAAAGTATATATGATCGTTCCAATTAATTTTAAGTTGAAATAACAGATAAAACTATTGCTTAGCCAACAAGAAAACAATCCAATGAAAACATACGCCATCCTCTTCCTTCTATTGCTATTAACTGTCAACTCCTACTCTCAGGATATTTTAATGGAACAGGACATTTGCCTGCGCTCCTACCTTTCCGACAGAAGAGATGTATATCCTGTTTTAGATGATTTGTCGGGTAAAATAGCCTTATTCTTAATTGACAACGATACGATAAACGCTCTGACTTACAGCAAAAATTATGAACCTTTAAATTCCTGTAAGTGCTCAAGACCAAACGGAAAGTTTAAAATTTTAATCGGAAATACAGTTGTCCAAAATGAGTGCAATCTGTTTTTCACCAACAACAGGAAAACAGAGTTTCTGGTTAAAACCATTGATTTAAATAACAATACAAGCAAAGAATACAGAATCCCTCTCAAGCTTCATAAAGAAGAATATCTTGAATCTGTTTCTTACAAAAACAAACTCTATATTTTGAGTCGTATCTATTACTCTTCCATTTACAAATTACGTGTGTTTGAGGGATGCGAACCTGCTGTTTGTATTGAGCATGATTTTACAAAAATTCTTTCGCCAAATTCTCAACCCGATCGAATTGCCGATGATCTTTATGATACTCCCAGTACAACAACCACTACCAACATTAAAAGAATTGAATGCAGCAATCCTAATTCATTGGATATTACATCCGAAGAAAACAAACTCTACTGCTACGATGATAAAATAGTATTGAGCTTTGACGGTGAGAAGGACAAAACGACTCTAATTACGATTGACCTTAACGATTACAGCTATGCAACAAAAAACTACAAGCAGGGAGAACTTGAAAAAACAAACAGGCTGGCAACTTTATCGAATTCTTACATCCATGATAATAAGCTTTATCAGCTAATGGTAAATAAAACCGGTTTGTGTTTTACGGTTCACAGCCTTAAAACGGACAGCTTACTTAAAACATACAGCGTAAAAAGCGAAGAGGAAATCTATTTCAAAAACTCTGCTTTACTTCAAAAAATTGACGGAAATGGATTTAGCACTTCCGAAAGGGAATTAGACAAAACAAAACAGGTTTTGAGAAAGCTGCTTACGGGATATTTAGGCATTAGTGTGTACGAAACCGGCGACAAACTGGAAGTGTTATTGGGTGGAATTAAGGAATCTCCTTCAACGGGAAGTTTGATTGCCATGGGACTTGTGGGAGCTGTTGCGGTTCCTCTGGTATCCGGCGGTGCATATTATGCTGTTCCAAATTATACTATGAATTCTTATTCATCCTACGCAAATAGTCGTTCGGTTTATTTCAAATGCCTTTTTGACAAACAAAGTCTGGAACATGTGACCGGCAGTTCAAGCCCAAATCCTTTTGACAAAATAAAAGAGTTCGTCAGCACTATTAAAACGCCTCAATCAACTCAAACCATATTTAAGGTAAACGATTACTTCATTTTAGGCTATTACTCTTCCGACGAAAAAAAATATTATCTCCGTAGATTTGAGTAAACAATTAAATCCAAATCTTTTAAACTACAAAAGCCGGTTAAAATATGTCGGCAGCGGCATTTTTAACGGATAAAGAGTTCCTCAACAATTCCAGCCAATTATGCATTCCTGTTGATATTCTTTTAATGAGAATACGAGAACTCCCAACCTTTTCTCATATTCTGAAAGTAGAAAAGCCATCTTATCTGAAAAATGAAGCATTCTGATTTATGAATGGCAAACCCAAGCAATAAAATAGAACATTCTATTGCCAGAAAAGCTTATCGGGTGAAACAAATTGGCAATTCTGATGCCAGAATGATGAATTCTTTGGTGCAAATTGCCATTTCTACAAGCAGAAAGTAAAATCCCGCAGACTGATTACTAAATCTAGTATCCGAATGCTCACTATTGTTTACGGATTGCCGAATTCCAGTCTCAGAGAGCACAATTAGAATAGACTTACAAATCGCATCAACATAAAGTAGTTACGAAAAACTAACAGCACCCGTTATATTGAATAACTAACACATAACAAATGGTAAATCATCATAAAGTAGTAAATGTATTTACTCTATTTTAATATTTTTATGTAATTTAGGTTTTTAATTATCAAAAATTAATCGTTTCCCTACTTATGAAAATAAATTCTAACTCCTCTACAAAGCATTGTGCCGAAATTGGTAAAAAGCTTATCTCTTTATTTCAACAATATCCTATAAGCGAGGATCCCTATTACACTGATATTTTAAAAAAATTATCAGCAATAACCGAAGATCTGATCGACTCGATTAACCGTGGGGGTGTGCACAATGACAGGAAGGAGAAAGATGCGATACGCGACGCCGATGTGCGTGCCGTTTTTTATGAAGTTATGGCCAGGTGCAACCGCAGGGCAAGTGAAGATCAAAAAAAAGCTTTGCGGATAAAAAAAATACTGGATCGGTTTGGAATAGAGATTACTGATTACACCTACATCAACGAAAGTGCGAGCATTAACGCCATGTTGATCGATTTAATGGCTCCTGAATTGGCTGAAGAAAGAGCTTCGATACCCGATTTAAATGAATTACTTGCCAACCTGGAAGGCTCACAGGCCGATTTTAACTTATCGAATATACAATTGCTTGAAGATAGTATTGATCGTAAGAAAACAAAATCGGCAACAGTTCTGGCTAAAAACGTAAGAGATTTAATCAACAATGAACTTTCGGTTTACCTTCAATCAATGGCAATGGCAAAACCAAGCCAATACAAAGAATTTGCAGAATTGCTGCATACAATTATTAAGGACAATAACAATTCAGTTGCAGATCATTTGGCTGCAGTAAAGCGCAAAAAGGAAAAGTTGCAGGCTCAAATAATACAAAAAGAGTAAAACTATCTTCCTGCTCTAGTCTTATTTTTAAATATTTGTATCAGAATCAAACCTCTTAATATAAATACATATGCTTGAATGGGAAGAATTAATTCAGGAATGTGAAAATTGCACCAAATGTGAGCTCGGCAAAACGAGACAAAAAGTAGTAATTGGTACAGGCAACCGAAATGCCCGGCTAATGTTCATTGGCGAAGGCCCAGGACAACAGGAAGATGAAACTGGTGTACCCTTTGTAGGAAAAGCCGGACAACTCTTTGATAAAATATTACAGGCAATAGATCTAAAAAGAGAAGATGTTTATATTGCCAATGTTGTTAAATGCCGGCCTCCCAATAACCGGGATCCGGAAGAAAATGAGAAAAAAACATGTCTCCCTTACCTGCGAAATCAAGTACGGCTGATTCGTCCGAAAATTGTCGTTTGCTTAGGGAGAATTGCAGCTCAGGAAATCATTGATTCATCCTTCAGAATTACACGTGAAAGAGGAGTCTGGTTCGAACGAAAAGGCTTCTTGATTACTGCTGTTTATCATCCTTCGGCTCTTCTTAGAGATCCCGCGAAAAAACAAGTCACCTGGAAAGATTTTAAAGAAATAAAGCGCAGATACGATCTACTTGCCACCATAAAATAATTCACATGATTCACAATTTTAATTTCACTGTCAAAACTTCTTGAATCAAAAAATCTGCTGTTGGGTTCCTTACTTTCTTGTGTAGACTTATTCTACACAACTGTCTCCAATTCTACACAAAATGAATTTAAATTTTTCTTTAAAATAATTTTACCCCATCCAAAACAAAGAATCTTATTTCTTAATTTTCAAGTTATTACACCTCATGCTTTAGGAGTAACAAACCAAATAAAGTGAATTGGTATCCTATTTGCATAAGTAACTAACGTTAATTTAAAATGATTCTTTAAATCAATCTAAGTTGGTTTTATATTGATTTCAAAAACTTATAATTTAAATTTTTAGATATGAAACGAAACATTATTGCCGTTGGTGCATTATTATTTTTTTCTGCAGTTCTTTTTAGCTGTTCAGACAATTCAGATAATAATCCGGAGAAAGGACTTTCTTTAGAGCAATCTTTAAAAGAAAAGACTGTTAGTTTAAGTACTGCTGTTGATGAAATTACCAGCTCGAAAGGATTTGATATCATCACAATGAACGATCCAACTACCAAAACTGGTGTAGAAGGAGAAGACGATACCAGATTTTCTGCAAACATCACTCTTGATGATGTAAAAGGTGTTTACGAATACAGTGCCGCAATACCTGCTGCAACCACCGAAACAAAAATGGGTTATAACTCAAAGTTTGAGAAAACAGGCGACAGTGAAAATTTCGTTGTTAAATTGCCTAAAGAAAAAGCCGGTAATCCTTGGAAACTGTACATGGCAGAAGATGGTGACAGCGCATTGGTAAACGATTTTGTTATCACTACAACTCAGTACAACTATTCATTTTCTGCAGGAGAAGGATTTAGCTTTGATTATCTTTTAAATTCAGCTATTGAGGTGGATAGTGTTCCTGCTGGTGAATTATTCGTTGATTGGTCTATAAACAACAATCTAAACTTTGAGTACGAATCTAAATTTTCATTTACTGATGATTACTCTGTAGGTATTAAATTCTCACACGGAGATACTGTTTCTTATGCCTACAACCTTAAAAACGGGGAAGATGTTCTTTTTAAAGAAGAAATGCAATTCACAAAAGGAGATAGTACAAACAGCAGTGCCTACGAATACAAACTGACAATCGGAATTATCGAGATTGTTAAGAATTCAACCAGCGATTCGTACATGGTATACCGAGATGGTGTTTTAGAGGAAGGTGCTGTTATTGAAGTAATCAACAACAGCGGCGAATCAACCGAAGCTGACGCTGTATTCTGTAGAAAAGGCCGTGATTTAAAGATTACTTTTGCTGATGATTCAGTTGTTGTTCTTTCGGAACTATTAGGACAGGATACCCGCGATAAAATGGCTGAGATTTTCAGCTCGATGTACGACATGTATTTCGTGAATCACGTGGTTAATAAAGTAGCTCACGAAGCATATTATATGAATCAGGCAGGCAGCTAATACCTTTTTAAACAATATTTGAATCCGGTCTAACGACCGGATTTTTTTGTATGAACTCAATAAATTCACCAGCATGATGTTCCGATTGTCTATACTAATTTGCTTCACCCTATTACAATTCAATTTGCATGCACAAAAAACACAAACAAGCATCGAAAAAGGGAAAGCGAGTTTCTATGCAGACAAATTTGAAGGAAAACGAACATCCTGCGGGGAAAGATATCATCACAAAAACTATACTGCAGCTCACAGAAGCCTTCCTTTTGGCACCTGGGTGAAAGTGGTTAATATGGACAATAAAAAGGCTGTAATCGTCAGAATTACCGACCGGGGGCCATTTATCAAAGGCAGAATCATAGATCTATCCAAATCGGCAATTAAAGAGATAGGCAATATCAATCAGGGAGTATTTTCCGTTTCGGTAGAAGTTTATCAAAAGGATCTGGATATGATTCCAATACAGTATATTTTTAATCCAATACCAGCAAAGGAACAAATGCAGTTCGGCTTTTGAATAAAGCCACGGTGCGATGCACCTTAAAAAGATAAACTCGCGATATAACTACAAAAACTGCGCGACTCTGTCGCTTAAAAACTTCAATCAGCCTATAAATCTACCGTAAGCATTTTGGTGCAAAGCACCGAAGCAAGCTTAGCTTACCTATTATCATCGCAAAAAAAAACAATCAAATCAAAAACCTCGGTGCTCTGCACCTTAAAAAATCAAACTTACGATATGCTGCAAAGACTGCGCGACTCTGTCGCTTAAAAAAACCAATTACACAATTTTGTTATTAAAGTGCAAAGCATTTTGGTATTTGTAGTATAAAGCGGTTGATGAAATGAAACAGGTGCAGAGCACCATCGTATTTATAGAATTTACAGCACAATGTATATGTAATGATTTAGGTACAGCGTACCGTAGTATTTGTAGAATTACTCGCGTGTAACTATTTTAGGTGCAGAGCACCGAAGCCAAACTGCGTTGCACATTTAAACCTAATTCCCAAATTTACGACACAAACTGCGCGACTCTGCCGCTTAAAAAACCAATTACACAATTTTGTTGTTAAAGTTCAAAGCACTTTGGTGTTTGTAGTATAAAGCGGTTGATGAAATGAAACAGGTGCAGAGCACCATAGTATTTGTAGAATTTACAGCACAATGCATATGTAATAATTTAGGTACAGCGTACCGTAGTATTTGTAGAATTATCCGCGTGTAACTATTTTAGGTGCAGAGCACCGAAGCCAAACTGCGTTGCACATTTAAACCTAATTCCCAAATTTACGACACAAACTGCGCGCCCCTTTCGCTTAAAAAACCCAATTACACAATTTTGTTGTTAAAGTGCAAAGCACTTTGGTATTTGTAGTATAAAGCGGTTGATGAAATGAAACAGGTGCAGAGCACCATAGTATTTGTAGAATTTACAGCACAATGTATATGTAATGATTTAGGTACAGCATACCGAAGTCTTAGATTTAATATCCTCCCGCTAATTCTAAATACAAAAAAAGAGCGTCACCCTTAGGTAACGCTCTCTATATTTGGATTACAGTCTAAATTAATCCTTAATTTTTGCTGTTAAGAACTCACGGTTCAAACGAGCAATATTTGCAATAGAAATTCCCTTAGGACATTCTACCTCACAAGCTCCGGTATTGGTACAGTTACCAAATCCCATCTCATCCATTTTTGCAACCATGCTTTTTGCACGACGAGCTGCTTCAACACGACCTTGTGGAAGTTTTGCAAGGTGAGATACCTTAGCAGAAACAAACAACATTGCCGATGAGTTTTTACAAGTTGCAACACAAGCACCACAACCAATACAAGCAGCAGCATCCATTGCTTCCTCAGCATCATCCTGAGAAATTAAAATTGCATTACCATCAGGTACACCACCAGTATTAACTGAAATGTATCCACCCGACTGAAGAATTTTCTCGAATGCAGTACGGTCTACAATTAAATCTTTGATTACCGGAAATGCTCCGGCTCTCCAAGGCTCTATTGTAATGGTTGCGCCATCTTCGAATTTACGCATGTGCAACTGACAAGTAGTAATGTCATCATCTGGTCCGTGAGCACGTCCATCAATGAACAAGCTGCACATTCCGCAGATACCTTCTCTACAATCGTGATCAAAAGCAATTGGCTCTGTACCACCATTAACCAACTCTTCATTCAGGATGTCAAGCATCTCCAAAAATGAAGTTCCGGTTGAAATATCATTAATTTTGTAAGTCTCAAACTTACCTTGGGCTTTAGCATTCTTCTGACGCCAAACCTTTATTGTTAATTCTTTTAATATCTTGTCTGCCATTTTTTTTGGTATTGAGTAATTAGATTTTAGTAGATAGTACGTTAGTCAATTAGAACAGCTTATTTAAGACTTTCTTTTAATTTGAAAATCATTTTTTGAATCTCTTGAATTAATAGATTAACCGCATCAAACTGCCCTCTTTGAATATAATTTAAATCGATAGATAGTATCAACAAGCTTTCCAGTTCATAAGAACTTCCGTTCGAAATATCCAGAAAACGTGCAAAGTCTGCATTTGTATTTCTCCCACAGCCTTCGGCAATGTTGGAGGGAATAGAAACAGCACATCTTCTTATTTGTGACACCATTCCAAATCGTTCATCAGAAGGTAATTCATTTGTTAAAATGTAGACTTCTTTTACCAAAGTTCTACTTTTTTGCCAAACAATTAAATCTTTAAAACGATTCATTTTTATTCAGTTTATATTTATTAGACTATGTACTAGTTACTAATTACTATCTACAAGTTACTATCTGCTGATTACTTATATGACCTTTGAGTCAACTTAACGTTTTCAAAAACGAGCTCTTCCTTATGCAAGATTGGATCTTTACCTTCGCCTTGGAATTCCCATGCCGAAACATATGCAAAGTTCTCATCATTACGTTTAGCTTCACCATCTTCAGTAGTTGATTCCTCACGATAGTGACCTCCACAAGATTCTTTACGATCCAGAGCATCGCGGGCCATCAATTCACCTAAATCGATAAAATCTTCTACACGACCGGCTTTTTCCAATTCAATGTTCATTGCATTGTAATCGCCTGTAATACGTAAATCTTTGTAGAAGTCTTCACGAAGCTTCTGAATTTCCTTAATCGCTAATTTCAGACCATCTTCGTTACGAGCCATTCCAACATACTCCCACATGATGTTCCCCAAACGCTTGTGGAAAGAATCTACAGACTTGCTTCCTTTGATATTGTACAAACGAGTCATACGATCGGTAACCGCCTTTTCTTTCTTAACAAACTCCTGATGATTTACATCGATACGTGGAACCTGAATCTCATCAGCTAGGTAATCTCCAATAGTGTATGGCAATACGAAATATCCGTCAGCCAAACCTTGCATCAAAGCAGAAGCTCCCAAACGGTTGGCTCCGTGATCAGAGAAGTTAGCCTCACCAATTGCGTAAAGACCCGGGATGTTAGTCATCAAGTTGTAATCAACCCAAACACCACCCATAGTGTAGTGAATAGCAGGGTAAATCTGCATTGGTAATTCGTAAGGATTCTGATCAGTAATCTTCTCATACATCTGAAACAAGTTACCATAACGAGCTTCAATAACATCCTTACCTAATCTTTCGATAGAATATTTAAAATCAAGGTAAACCGCTTTACCTGTTTCGTTTACACCGAAACCTTCATCACATCTTTCTTTTGCTGCACGCGATGCAACATCACGGGGAACCAGGTTACCATATGATGGATATCTTCTTTCCAAGTAGAAATCACGATCTTCTTCAGCAATATCGTTAGCTGTAATCTGACCTTTTTGCAACTTAACTGCATCTTCCTTTTTCTTAGGAGTCCAAACACGACCATCATTACGCAAAGATTCCGACATCAATGTCAGTTTTGATTGCTGTTCGCCGTGAATTGGAATACAGGTTGGGTGAATCTGCACATAACAAGGATTCGCGAAGCAAGCACCATTTTTGTAAGCCTGCCATGCAGCACCACCGTTACATCCCATAGCATTTGTCGACAAGAAGAATACATTACCGTATCCACCTGTTGCAATTACTACAGCATGAGCACCATGACGTTCGATTTCACCGGTAACCAAGTTACGGGTAATAATACCACGGGCTTTTCCTTCGATAATTACGATATCCAACAGCTCATTACGTTCGTGCATTTCAATTTTTCCTTGTCCGATCATACGATTCATAGAAGCGTAACAACCCAGCAACAACTGCTGTCCGGTTTGACCACGGGCATAGAAAGTACGGCTTACCAATACACCACCAAATGAACGGTTAGATAATGTTCCGCCATATTCGCGTGCAAAAGGTACCCCTTGAGCAACACACTGATCGATGATATCACCACTTACCTCAGCCAAACGATGAACGTTTGCCTCACGTGCACGGTAGTCTCCACCTTTAATTGTATCGTAAAATAAACGATGAACTGAATCGTTATCGTTCTGATAATTCTTTGCAGCGTTAATACCACCCTGAGCAGCAATAGAGTGAGCTCTACGACCTGAATCCTGATAGCAAAATGCTTTTACATTGTATCCCATCTCTGCCATAGAAGCGGCAGCAGATCCACCGGCTAAACCAGTTCCTACAACGATAATATCTAATTTTCTCTTATTCGCAGGACTAACCACCTTGATGGCAGCTTTGTGGCTTGACCACTTTTCAGCTAATGGTCCGGCTGGAATTTTTGAGTTTAATACTGTCATAACCGTTTTTTATTATTAGCAATTAAGCAAAAAAGTGTAAATACAAAGGAATGATTGTGAATCCGGCTGCAACAAAAATTGCATAGATATAACCCACTTTTTCCAATCTTGATCTCCAAAGCTTATTGCTTAAACCAACCGACTGAAAAGCTGACCAAAATCCGTGAGCCAGATGCATTCCCAACAAAATAGCACCTACAACATAAAGTCCGGTATAAACCATTCCCAGCGAGCCATTTGTAAATAGATTTTTCACCAACTGATAATCATCGTGAACATTCCCTTCGATCTGAATAGGAATAAAGAAATGCATTAAGTGCATTGCGATGAAAACCAAAACAAGACCACCCAAAACAAACATGTTTCGTGAAGACCAGGTACTGCTTTCTCCCAAATTTTGAGAAGCATACTTCTGTGGACGAGCTTTCATGTTTTGGATGGTTAATATCATCGCATAAATAATATGGATAATGAAACCACCAAACAATACCGGCTGTAAACCAAAACGAATCACCGGCAAAGACATAAAATGTGCTCCGGCATTAAACAACTCTCCTGTGCTGTCAAACATTAAAAAGGAGTTCAATATCAGGTGTACTAAAATAAATAGCACAAGAAAAAGACCTGATAAACTCATTACCAACTTCTTCCCAATAGATGAACTTAAAAAACTGCTCATAAGTTTAAAGATTTAATTAGACTGTTTCTTTGTAAGCTTTACTATATTAATTTGCAAATGTAAATGCTCCTGATTGATGAAACGATATTTAGGAACATGTATAAATTATTTAGACTGATTCTACAACAAATTGATTTCTTAGGTTCATTATAAATTTCAAGATTTGAATCTATATATAATTCTAATTTAAAACCAATTACAGAATTAATTCATTAATTATTTTCCGCTAAAGTCCGCAAGTTATCAAATATTTGTATGTTATAGAACAAGGTTTTGAGATATTGTTTTAATTTAGAATCCAGGATTTGTTCAGATGCTTAAATTTTAGTTCATAAAAAACACCTGATTTACAGTATCATTGAAAATAAAAAGACTAAAATTGTCTCATCTGCAAAACACACTTTAATAATCGAATAACTAATATATCTAATAAGTACAGAGTTATAACATGGATCAATTTTTACAACTTAAAAACTACAACTTACGATACCGCGACAAAGGAAAAGGGAACACAGTACTGTTACTGCATGGATATTTGGAATCACTGGAAACATTCGAAAGTTTTGCCAATGATCTGTCCAGATTAGCACGGGTAATTACAGTTGATTTACCCGGACATGGATTATCTGATTTAAAGATAAAATCGTGCAGCGTGGAAGATATGGCTGAAGCTGTGAATGAACTGGCACAACATCTTCAACTCAAAAAAATCAATATCATTGGTCACTCAATGGGTGGTTATGTAGCTCTGGCTTTCGCTGATAAATACAAAGAGAAGCTCGAAAGTTTCTGCTTATTCCATTCCTCGCCAAATGCTGATACCGAAGAGAAAAAGAAAAATAGAAAACGGGAAATTGAATTGGTAATTCAAGGTAAAAAGGAGCAAATTTGTAAAACCAGCATCCCAAATACGTTCTCAAATAAGAATTTGGATAAATTTGCTCATGAAATAGAGCGTGTTACACAAATTGCCTGCAAAACTCCCGATCATGGTATTATTGCCGCCTTGGAAGCTATGATGAACCGACCAGACCGTAATCATGTTCTGAAAAGCTTAGATATGCCAAAAGTGAGCATGATGGGCAAAGAGGATAATTTTATTCCTATGAAAGTGGCTGGTGAAATTGCCAGAGAAAACGGCCTGACGCCTTTTGTATTGCAAACTTCAGGACATATGGGCTTTATTGAGCAACGGCAGGAATGCCTGCGGGAGGTTTTTCGGATTATTTATGAGTGCTAAAGGATAAAATAAATTTAACAACAAAGAGCACGAAGTAAAAAATATTTTAGATATAAAAACCCTGTAAACCAGCGCATAAAATTTCCTGCAAAATATTTTACAAATAAAAAAGGATGCTGTAAACAGCATCCTTCCCATTTTTGTATCTAACAATACAGTCTTATTTTTTTCCACCACCAAAATGGAAACCAACTTTAACAGACATATAGTTATACTCATCATATCCTTTTTCTTGACCGAAAATCAAGTTGTACTGAAGAGCCATATCGAAATGACCGTAAGAAAAACCTACTTTTGGAGCAATACCAAATTTAGATCCTAAATCATGATCTTCATTAATCTCTAAGGTACTTCCACCAGCAAAATTTTGATTAGAATCAAATTCGATTGAACCCAATGAATAAATACCTGCATCCATACCAACAAACGGACGGAAAGAATTTGTATTAAAATAGTAATCGAAAGTTGCTGCATATGACACTACTGCAGAAACATCAAATGCATCTTCATCAGCTGATCCCATAACAGCACCTTCAACTTTGGCTCCTAATAATATGTTATCAGTAATTTGATACTTAGGATTCAAATAATATCCAACACCAGCATCTAAAGCATCTCCACCTGGAATGGCATACAATAAACCAGCATCAACACGAAATGATTTAAAAGAATCAGACTGAGCTGACGCAACTCCTGCAAACACAACGCAGGCAACAATTAGAGTTAAAATTTTTCTCATATTACAATAGTTTAATTAAAATTAAGCTCAAATAAATACATAAACTATTATAATAACAAGATGAAAAACAACACATTCTTAACTTAAGAATATAAATGCATGTAAAACAGAAGATTGCATTAAATATTAAATTCCTGCTTTTGATTAACAACACAAAACCTTATGTCAGCGCATAAAAAAACTGGCGTTATATTTCAATAATAACACCAGTTAATTAACAAATAATATTTGGTTAGTCTTTTAAACCATAAAGCAATTCATATTCCCTTTTGGTCGCTTCGGCATGCCACTCTTCAGGAATTACTTTCCAGTTATTATTACACTGAATATCAACAGTCCCCTTTTCTTCAATCCATTTCATAAGATAATAACGTAGATCTTTGGTGGTAGAGTTGATCAAACGAGTCGTCAATTCCTCTTTTGTGAGCCCGGCACCTTCGGTTAAGTGATTGCCACCGCCATTTCCCCGATAGGAATTTAAGGCTACCCGATACATTTTTGCCTCATCGAAAGGATCGCCATTGCTCATCTTCAAAATTTTTACTCTTTCTCCATATGGTTTTCTAAGATCTACGACATAATCGATTCCTTCAGCCGAGCTGTAATTAAAAAACATCGTACTAAGCTTGCTGCCCTTCTCAGTGGTTTTAATAAATAACATAGGATCACTTGCTTTTTCCATCTGATGAAACCAATCTTTATAACTGAATTCCAGAAATCCATGAATTTCTTTTCCTGTAAGATTTATGGTGTACAACAAATTTTCAAACCGATATAAATTAAATAAATCGCGCACCTGAAGTTCTCCTGAATCAATAATCGCATTAAAAGAGAGTGGTGATGCGAAAGAGATATCGGCATCAGCCAAATCCAATTGAATGTTCTGCACCAAATCAATAAAAGGGGAATCACCAAACATAGCATCTTTTGTAGAAATGCTATGTTTAAAAGTGCCAACCGGGCGCGAAACATATTTACTCACCTCATCAAATAAAGGCTGAAAACGATCAATATATTCTTTCGACGCCGGTAAATCCCGAACCTCAATTAATTTTGGATTCAGAATTTTTTGATACTTTTTTGTTTCCTGATTCCAGCTGAAATCTACATCAACTTCAGCCAAAAAATGAGCTCTGCTTTGCGGATTTATCACCAAAACCTTCTCCTTGTCAGGATTTTCCACCCAAATAATATTCTCCTGATGATCGTGTCCGCAAATAACCATATCGATACCCGAAACTTTCTCTGCCACAAGAACAGATGCATTTTCAGGATTTATCTCTGTTTTATCATGTTCTACTCCAGCTCCTGAATGAAACAAACCGATTACAAAATCAGGATTCTCTTTCTCCTGAATAATTTTCATCCATTTCTGCGCCGACTCAATCATTGGCTCAAAATGCATTCCCGACCAAATTTTTTCCGGTAACCATTTCGGAATTGCCGGAGTTATCAACCCCAGAACAACAATCTTAACACCCTTCTTCTCAATTATAGAATAAGGCTGAAAGTAAGGCTTGCCGTCTGAGTTACGAACTGCATTGGCAGCCAGCCATGGAAATTGAAATTCTTTCACCAATTTATCGTAAACATCATGACCTGGTTCAATATCATGATTTCCAACCGTCGCCGCATCATACTGCATAAAGTTCATTACTTCAGCACAAATATGTTTGGTTTCAGTCTTTTCAAAATTAGAATAGTAAACCAAAGGGTCACCTTGAAGAATATCGCCGTTATCAAGTAAAATAACCTCAGCCCCTTCTTTCTTTCGCTCCTGATCAACATAGGAGTATACCTGCGCAAGAGAAGAAGTTGTCTCTTTATCGCCAACTAAATCGTATGGAAAAAGTGCTCCGTGAACATCACTTGTTCCAAACACTTTCACCTTAACATGTTCTGCCTTATGGCCATTACAAGAAGAAAGAACAAAAGCTGTAAAAAACAGGAAATAAATATAGAATCTTTTCATTTTTATTTTTTTTGGGCTGATAAGATACTACAAAAATGAATACGGAATTACATAAAAATCTATTTCATAAAAAAAGGGAGCCAAATTACCTGGATCCCTCAATCAAAAATCTATAAAATCTAATTATTAAAGCGTCTATGTCTGTTTCCATTCCCAAAATCCTGTCCCTTTCCCGAATGACTTAAAAACAGAGTCAGTTGATCTTCAGCTAAAAGCTTACGAACCTCCATATTGTGGTCCACTTTCATCTTTGCCAATTTATTTTGAATTTCCGATAAGCGATCCATATTTTCAATGATCATTTTCTCGTCAATATTTTCTGAAGTCATGATTTGTTTTTGTCTTAACTGCAACATTTCCACCTGATCTCTTAACTCTTTTGATGCATTAAAATGAGCAATACGAAGATCTTTCATCTGCTCCTTCTGCTCGTCCGAAAGATTCAGCCGGTTTTTATCTTGTCTGTCCTTTTGCATTCCCTGATGCTCAAAACCTCGGCCTCCTGCCACAACTCGCCTATCGCGAACACCCTCTCTCTGCATTTTACCTTCTCCGTTTTGCATCATGTCTTTTCCGCCCCGTTTCATTCTCTGATTTCCCATCACACAATTCGACCTCATTTCTTTTTGCTCCTCAGTAATCACAGATTTTATATCCATTCTCATAGCAAACTGTTCCTTTTTCAAGCGGTTTTTTAAATCAGATGCTTTGTCAATATTGGCGTAAATAGCTTTTAAATTTGGTTTATCCGCCGACATCAATGTGTTTTGCCGAGCGCGAAGTTCATTCAATTCATTTTTCAAATCTTTTGTTGCCTTGGCAAACTTTATTTTAGCCTTTTTTATTTGTTCTTTTTGCTGATCACTATACTCAATCCCTTTGGGACAATCCTTATTCAAACGCATATTTCTTTGCGCATTCAGATTTAAACCTGCACACATCAATAAACCTGCAACTCCAATTACTGCGATGTTTTTCTTTATATTTTTCATGCTATTTCGTTTTATGGTATTATCAAATTGATTTATATTAAGAACTTAATATTCTCACTACTGCACCATTGTAAAATCGATTTCAGATTTTAGACCTAATCTTTTTAAAAAGGTTTAAATCACCCTATCAGAAATAAAAAAGACCCGCAAAATGCGAGCCTTCCTATGAAATATATTTTTTGAAAAACTACTTAAACAAAACTTCAGCTTCGAGTAAGGTTTTATCAAGATCTTTAATAATTGGGTAAAAACCTTCGTCGTCAATTACATCTCTTGCAATATAGGCCTTCAACTGAATCTCAATTACATTTAACGATTGAGCCAATCCGTGAGGGTCTGGTTTTACTCCTTTATTTTTAGCGTAAGCAACCAATTCTTTAACCACAGGCTGATGTTTAATAAATGCAAGCACAGACTTATAATCTTTCAATTCAAGCATTTCAGCCCGATGATCATCAACAAAAGAAAATGCATACTGATAGATTATCCCTTTACTTCTTAGTTCTCTAAAGTAATTTGAATAACCGGAAGTGTCAACAGGAATAAATACATCAGGCATAATACCTCCGCCACCATAAACAATATTTCCTCCCGGGGTTTCAAACTTTAATGAATCATCAAAATGAATTGAATCTTGTTTCTCAAATTCTCCATGCAAAAAGCGGTGATTCAAATCATTATAATAATCTTCCTTACCATTCTTGTATGATTTCTGAATGCATCTGCCTGTTGGGGTATAATATCTGGCAACTGTTAATCTTAGTGCTGATCCGTCAGGAAGACTTCTCTGTTCCTGCACCAATCCTTTACCAAATGACCTGCGCCCAACAATCCTTCCTCTATCGTTATCCTGAATGGCTCCCGCAAAAATTTCACTCGCCGATGCAGAAGCTTCATCAATTAAAACCATAAGAGGAAGATCCTGAAACTGCCCGGTTCCGTTTGACAAGTAATCCGCTTTAGGCTGAGATTTGCCCTGCGTGTATACTATCATTTTACCTTCAGTCAAAAACTCATTGATCATGTTTGTTGCTTCGGAAAGATACCCGCCTGTATTCCCCCGCAAATCAACAATCAGCTTTTTCATTCCTTGAGCTGCCAATTTTTGCAATCCTTCGGAGAACTCAAAATAAGTAGTGGCTGCAAATCGACTGACTTTAATATATCCGATGGAGTCCGAAAGCATATAAGCAACATCAACACTGGCTACAGGTATTGATCCTCTCAATAATTCTTTATCAATGATCGTTTTCTCACCTCTTCGATAAATTCCAATTTTAACAGGAGTTCCTTTCGGTCCTTTCAAACGATCAATAATATCATTATCCGACATTTTAACGCCGGCAACAAGCGAATCATCAACCATAACAATTCTGTCACCAGCTTTTATTCCTGCAATTTCCGACGGACCACCAGGAATAACCCGTACAATAGCAACAGTATCCTGATAGCGTATGAACTGAACTCCAATTCCGCCAAAATTACCTTTCAAATCTTCGTTTACACGCTGCAGGTCTTTAGCCGGAATATATACAGTATGAGGATCCAAATCTTTCAATATAGCAGGAATAGCCTTTTCAACCAGCTCCCCCGATGACACAGTATCCACATAATCTTTCTCAATCATATCCAATACAACATCCAACTTACTACCTGAACCAGGTAAATTAAAAATGCCTGGCTCAACACCTGCTCCTTTTTGAAAAACGGAATTCAACACCATACCCAATACCACAGCAAAAGCCAAAAGTATTGGAAATAATATTGTGCTTCTCTTGTTATTAATTCCCATGAAAAATATTTTAAATCGGTTCTTTTACATTTACATATTTCACTTCAATCCCTGCTCTTTCCAACAAGTCTTTTCCATCCGTGCTATGATATTCTTCCGAATAAACAACCCGAACAATCCCAGCCTGAATTATTAATTTTGCACACTCAATACATGGTGTAGCAGTTACATAAAGCGTTGCATTTTCACTGCTGTTACTTGATTTTGCAACTTTGGTTATTGCATTTGCCTCTGCGTGCAAAACGTATGGCTTAGTCTGAAAGTTTTCATCCTCACAAACATTCTCAAAACCGGAAGGCGTTCCATTGTATCCATCCGATATAATCATTTGATCCTTCACAATTAATGCTCCAACCTGTCTTCTTACACAATATGAATTTTCAGCCCAAATCAAAGCCATTCTCACATATCTTCTGTCTAATTTATCTTGTTTTTGGTCAAAATCCAACTGTTTAGCATTTTGCATATATACTCTCTTATTTAAAATGGTTCAAACAAATGTATAAAAATATATTGGGAGAACTTCTTCCACTGCATATAGATTCAAATAATTTTGAACCCACTTCCTTGCCATTAAATAAATGCTTATTTGTCATTGTTTTTACATTGTTAGTCAAAATAAAGCAGAGGCGAAATTAACCCAGTACAAACAATTGGCAATCATGACAATACAACAAACACTTAATTCAGGAAGAATTTGCAAACATAAATTAAACGAGGGGATTTCCTAAGATTTACAGCCACATAAATATACAAACCGGAAACCAATGATTTGCTCCAAATTTCTTAAAATATCAAAAACACCAATCTTAAATTGTTAATATTTCTTAAAAGAACATATTTTACATGCCCCTTTTACAGATATAAATAAAACAACAAATACATTTTAAGAATACTGTAATCAAAAATAAATTAATGAGCCGGATTTACAAACAACTGCGATATATCTTACTTATTATTTATTTACTATCAGCAAGCTTTGTAAAAGAAGGATATTCATTACATCATAACAAGCTTAATCTTTTAACTTCAATTCCGGATAATTCACTTACAGTTACTATTGATAAGGAAATAATCTGTGAAGGAGAACTTACTCAAATCCATATCACACAAAGTGAGATTGGTGTAAACTACCAACTCAAATCTGAAGATACAAATATTGGCAGTCCGCAGGCAGGAAATGGTTCAACAATCCACTTTACCATAACTCCTAATTGCTCAACCTTATACCATATTGCTGCAATTAATGCAATAACATCAGAAAGTATTAGCCTGTCTCAAACTGTAAGCATCGAAGTTATCAGCAAGCCAGTTGACAATATCGCCGTAAGCATATCCGAAGATCAAATCTGCATTGGGGAAAAAACAATCATTTCACTAAACAGCAGTCAATTAGGAGTTAGCTACCAGTTATATGATGGCACATACATGCAGCAAAGTCCAATTCAAGGTAACAATTCAAGCATTTCTTTCCCTGAATTCTCTCCTTTTCGATCTGTAATTTATCATATCGTTGCAACGAACAACACCTGCGCTTCTACCTCAACACTTCAACAAACAGCTAAAGTTTTAGTTGGCCTTCCTCCGGAGGATCATTTACACCCGACTATTGACAAACATACCATTTGCAAAGACGAGGAAGTAATTATTTCTTTGACACCAACCGACCCGGCTGTTAGTTATCAGCTTTTTGCCGGAGATACTCCAATTGGATCACCTTTAACTGGAAATAGTGAGGATATAAACTTTGAACCAACTATCCCCTCTTCTTCAACTACCTATCGAATTGAAGCACTGGGAAACAAATGCATAAACCCGGTAAATATTAGATATACTGTTGACGTTGACGTTCACAATCCACCTCAAACCGATCGGGAGCTTATAGCCAGTCGCGAAAAAATTTGCGTCGGCGAAGAGGTCGTTTTATCTATTAAGAATAGTGAAGAAAGCATTTATTACCAAATTCACGATGGAAGTAATTTTCTGGAAGCAAACATTATAGGCAATGGAAATACAATCACCTTTCCTTCATTAAAGCCATTAAAACCGACCAAATATCAGGTTTACGCCTATGAATCTGTTTGTACAGATAAAAAGATTTTAAGCAGCAGTAAACAAATTGACCTTTTTGATATTACCCCTCTCTCGCTGGAAAGTTTCGTAACTCCTTCGGAAATTTGTCTGGGTGAACTTGTAGATGTTGAGCTGCCCACGTCAATTGATGGAATAGAATATATTTTGCACGATGGAAATGAGGAGATTGGCAGCATAACCGGTTCGGGAGAAGCAATTGTTTTCGAAGAAATTCTGCCAAGCGAACAATCCAGCTACAAAATAACAATTGGCAATTGTGTAGATGAGTTTATTGGCTCCAAACCCGAAATTGTGGTTCATAAAAATCCAAAACTGCAGATTCTTAGCAAAGATGTTCAATTTAAGAATGATGGACAGCTCACAATTAGTACTACTGACGGAATGCCTCCTTACAAATTTATTATCGATCCGGGCGATACCTACTCGACCGACGAGAATGTACTGGAGTTAGATAATTTAGCCATAGGAACCTATCAAATACTTGTTGTTGATGCAAATTATTGCCGATCTTCAGATGCTGGTCAGCTAACCGAAATACATTTAGAGGATGGTAAAAAGGTTGTTGTCGGCAATGCTCTCACTCCAAATGGTGACGGAATAAATGACAAATGGCTGATTCAATACGAATCGGATTTAAATGCTCCTGAGGTATCCATTTTCAATATCTACGGACAGGAAATTTATCATGCCAAATCTTATCAAAATAATTGGAAAGGAAGTTATAACGGATCGATTCTGCCTAATGGTGCTTACTACTATCTGATCGATTTTAACTCAGAAAAAATAAACCCAATCAGGGGAACGATATCCATTCTTGGCAAGAATTAAGCTGAATATACGCATATTATGAGAATCCAAGTAAGGCTTACAACAATCATTTTAATACTAATAGCTTTTGCTGATTTTTCTGCAAAAGCACAACAGGTCCCATTACTTGATCAGTATTACATTAATCCGGTTGTATACAACCCGGCAGCTTCAGGAGCAAATGGATTATTCAATTCATACCTTATCCGCAATCAAAAATTCATGGGTTTTGATGGTGGCCAGGTTACCCATGCTTTCACAGCAGATGCTGCATTAAATGATGGGAAATATGGTGTTGGATTAAACCTGACGAACGATGATGTAGGTATTTTTAGTAACACACAAGCATTACTTAGCTATTCGTACCGTTTAAAATTCGCCGACAAGCACAACCTTCGATTCGGCATTTCTGCCGGAATTTCAGATTTCAGAATGGATATGTCAGGAATTATAGCAGACTCAAGCGATCCATACTTACTTAACAACAACATCAAAAACACTGAGTTTATGGCCAACTTAGGTGTTTATTACTCTTATAATAATCTATTACTGGGCATCACAGTACCTCAACTACTCAACAACTCAATATCCGAATCGAGTGACGGTAAACAAAGTTCCTACCAATTAAACCGACAATTGCTGGTAACCGGTGGCTACAGGTTTCCAATCAATATGGTTAAAAACCTTAGCATTTCTCCGTTCCTGCTTCTTAGATATGCCGATAGCTCTCCTTTTCAATACGATGTGAATGTTATTGCTGATTTAAAAGACAAAGGATGGTTTGCAGTTAATTATCGTGATGATTTCTCACTGGGACTAAATTTAGGTGTTAAGATTCTTAAAAACTTTACGATTGGATATTCTTATGATCTTGGTATCAAAAAAACCGGACGATACGCATCCAACAATCATGAATTCCTTCTTGGCTTTAGTCTCCCACTATCTTCCGATAAAAAACCAGACAGAATTTTGGACAACGACAGCAGTATCCTTAAAACCCTATTGGCCGAGAAATACAAAAAAATAGATTATTTAAGAAAGGCTTTGGAGGAAATGGAAAAAAGAGATAAACAGTCTGACCAGGACAGAGATGGCGTGGCCGACGATATTGATCAATGTCCTAATACTCCTTCCTATTACATTGTTGACGAAACCGGTTGTCCGGTAGATTCTGATGGAGATGGAATCGTTGACAGTGAGGATCTTTGTCCGGAAATAGCAGGAAGTTTCGAAAACAAAGGATGCCCGGAACAGAAAGAAGAAAAAATAGATATGGAAGATCATCTTGAAAACATCTATTTCTCGTTTGGAAACTATACCCTTACCGAATATTCCAGAAATAAGTTGGCAACCTTAATAAAAATCCTGAAAAAGAACCAGAACTACACGCTTAAAATGCACGGACATACAGATGACATAGGTTCTGACAGCTCTAACATAGAATTGGCTTACAAACGTTTGTTAACTGTAAAAAATTATTTGGTTCTAAACGGTATTCCCGATAATCAAATAATTGTTGTACCTCACGGAGAAAGCTTACCTGTTGTGGCAAATACAGACAACAAAAGCCGCGCTAACAACCGAAGAGTTTCCTTTGAAATATACAATTACCAGTAAGAATATAAATTTGCCTTCGATACAAAAATTAAAAAAACAAGACTTATTAACGGGTCAATTAAAGAAAGTCCTGCCGATTTGTATCAGCAGGACTTTCTTTATTTATTCTATTGCAAATTTTTATTTAAACAGAAACACTTTTCTCTCCTGAGAACCTGGTCGTCCAATGATATTTTTAAGGTAATCATTTACTTCAGATAAAACACCCGCCTTTTGAATATAGCCTTTCCCCATTGGCATGCATGCACCCCATGCGCCACTAGGACTGCAATCTTCAAAATCGGTAACCTTAACAATTGTGTGCACTCCTACAGTGATAATGCATGTAGAATAGTTTTTTGCTTCAGCTAAAACTTCAGTAACATTTTCCTTTGTTAAATCCGCTACTTTATCAGCTTTACTGGCTGCCAACTCGTTAATGGTAAAGATTGGTTGTTCTAAATCAATATTGCCTTCATCCAATTGAATAGTTCCTTTTAGAAACTCTTTCAGCACTTCAACTTTGGTATTTTGTGCGCTAAGAGCGAACCCGACAAATACAAAAAGTATTAAAATAGATTTTTTCATGGTCTAATTTTTCAGATTAAAATTGATAGTATTCAATTAAGTTATGATATCAAATCTACGAAATATGTTCACTAATTCCACCATGTTTGATTAATAAAAGTTAAATAGTTATTCACTATGTTCTCCAAATGCAAATAAATTAAACAAGTACATCAAAAATAACCGGCTGAAAAACGAATATTATAAAATGAAAAAAGCCCGGGCATCACACCAGGCTTTTTCACTAACCACTAATTACTAACCTAAATCTTTAATCTATGAAAAAAACCACTTACTAGTTTTATTCTCTTTTAAAGGTAAATCATTAAAATGTTAATTGCCTGAAAAAGAAGTTAAAGAAGCTTAAATTAATTGGAGTAATTGGTCTGGTAAGATGAACTGTAGTTAAAAAAAAGAAACCCGGTGTTCGGCCGGGTATCAATTTATCTAAAATCCTAAATCTATGAAAAACCTAATCTTTAATCTCTATGAAGCAAATGTACTTCAAAATGTAGTTAACAGATTGGAACAAGTGTTAAAGAATACTAAAATTGCAATTCTTAAAAGGAATCTCCCTTTCCGTTTTTTTTTAATCTAAAATGGATACGCCGGAATTCCATTCATAGGATTTTGAGGGTATTTAAGGCAAAGTTCAACCAGCACATCTTCGTGTGTAACTCCAACATTCATTACGGTATCATTTCCCCCGTAATAAATAAATATTGTACCATCATCCTTACGATGAGCACCACAACAAAATAAGACATTGGGAACATGAACATACTCTTCGTCTTTCGTTCTGCAGTCTGCTTTAGCAGGAAATAGAATCGGAATATTAGATACCTGAACTTTCTCCGGTTTTTTCAAATCATGAAGAGCGACACCCAAAGTATAAGGATTACCATCCATAGTGCCTCTCACCCCATGAAAAATATTAATCCACCCATATTTTGTTTTAATGGGAGTTGCTCCCGGTCCTATTTTACTGCCAAATGTGCTTGGTCCTCCAGCCTGTCTCATAATTGGTTCCTTTGTTAAAATCCAATTATGATTAAAAATATCTTTATTGCAACCAATTTGAATCTCTTTAAAAACGCCTCCGGTATGATCTTCAGTATGATCATTAGGCCGGAAAAGAGCATAATACCTGCCATTAATTTTCTCAGGAAAAATTACGACATTCCGCATATCCACATCCATTAACGGACCATGCCTTACAAACGACTTAAAATCCCGAGTTGTAATCAACGAAACCCGAACCTTATCTTTTTCCAGTGCATGATAAGCGCTGTAAGTAATAAAATAAGTGTTTCCTATACAGGAAATCCTTGGATCTTCAACTCCTCCGGCTTCATTTTCAATCAAGTTATTCTTATTTGTTTCTTCAGCAAACACATCCTTATCATTACAGGGTTTTATACTTGGTTCAGGATCAATCGCCCAATTGCTTATTCCATTGCGGCTACGAGCAGTACCAATCACAGAAATTCCATTTCGAAGATGCGATCGAAACAACATAATCACCTCATCGTTATAGAATGTAATACCCGCATTGTGAACAGTAATTACCTGGTATATAGGATCTTTCCAAACACAGTTAACATCGGCACGTGTGATAATTGGATTCCCCGGATATCTGGCAACAGGTTTATTTAGATCAACTTCAGTCTCCCAATCAGTAATGTGTAATTTTCTTTTGCAAATCTCCATAAGTCTATCTTTTTTAATGGCTCAAGCCATATTAATTGTCCTACAAATAAAATCCTTACAGCTCACCGGCAAGTATACTCTACTTCCTTATCTGTATACTTTATTCCCTAATTTACTAAAAACGAATCTAACAGATAAAATTAGAATGACTTCACCTTGTCAGCGTATTCGTATTTTGTTACTTTTCCTAAAAAAAATGTTAAGGGTTTTTACTTGGGGATTAATACTGTTTTTATTTCTTACTGGTTTTAAAGCCAGCAACTGGAGACACAATCAAATAGGAAGTACAGAAGGACTATCCAATAGTGCCGTAACTTCATCTTATTTAGATTCGAAAGGATACATGTGGTTTGGGACATGGGATGGACTAAATCGATTCGATGGAAGCAATATAAGAGTATTCAAGCCCAATGCCTTTCGCAAAAACACAATCAACAACAACATCATTAGGAATATTCTTGAAGACCGGTTCAATAATTTATGGATCGTGACCGAAAATGGCCTCAATACATATGATTACGAACAAAATATTTTTACATCCTACCTAAACAACACTGATTTTATAGAATATCGTGAAGAAAGTTACCGTACCAGTTTAGATTCTGACTCGATAATTTGGTGCAGTAAATACAATTACGGCATTTGCAAATTTGACTATGAAAACAGACAATTTTCTGAACCAATTCAAATCTCAAATCAGGAAGACATTACCAAAAAAACAGTTGGTTTTGCATTTGCATCCAATGAACAGTTGTGGTGTTTATCGGAAGAAGGAAATGCTTATAAACTGGAGCACAAAGACACATGGAAAATTACAGAAACAATTTATCTAAGCAGTAAATACAAGTTCGATTCTGATAAAAACTGGTTTTACACCTACCATAAACAGCTCTTTCTTTTTGTAAGCTTAACCAATGGAGGACTTCTATCCATTAATCTTGAAGACGGAACAATTCAAGAAACCAAACCTCAGCCCACTCCCTTTTCTGTTACTTCTTTATCGGTAAGCTTAGATGGTGAATTTTTGTGGGGAGGTACCGATGAAGGGGAAATATTTAAATTAAATTTGTGTGAACCCCGCCAAATTAAACTTTTAGAGAACTCTGAAAACAAAAAGGTTAAGATCTGGTCGATCACCCAAACCGAACCAGATCTTTTATGGATTGGCACCGATGGAGATGGAGTACACGAATACATCATGGAGGGCAATTTCTTTGAATTGATAAAAAAAGGAGACCTTTCGGAAGGCAATTTAAACCACAACATTGTTAGAGCCGCGCATGAAGATGAAAATGGAAATTTATGGATAGGTACCAGAGGAAACGGATTAAATTTAATCACTAAAACTAATACGCCCACCAAGGTTTTTGACACCCAAAACGGACTTTCGAACAATGCAGTATTATCCTTAGGCAATGATTCTTTTAAAAATATTTGGATTGGTGTTGATGGCGAAGGAATTGACATGTTTGAATCTAAAACCGGAAATATTTTGCATTTTCCCAATGATTTTGAAAATACATCAGACATTAAATTGGGATCTGTTTATTCCATTTGTTTGGATGCATTTAACGATTTATGGATAGGTACCAGTGGTTATGGTTTGTTTCGTTTGACAATTGTGCGCAAAAAAGATGGGAAATACCGTCTGGCAGATTACAGCCACTACAAAAGTGATCCTCTCAATAAAAAAGGACTAAACAGCAATATAATCTATTCGATAGTAGAGGGTGAACCCAATATAATGTGGATAGGTACCCGTGGTGGCGGTCTTTACCGCTTAAATACAATTTCAGAAAAATTTGAGGCTTTCAGAAGCAACTCAAACGATCTTAATTCCTTACTGAATGATGATGTTTTAAGCCTGTGCAAATCGAATAATGAGAACCTGTGGATAGGCACCAGCGGAGGACTTGACAGATTAAACCTAACCACTTTTCCTTATCAGTTTACTCACTACACAGAGCAAAATGGATTGCCAAACAATACAATTCACGCTATTCAGACTGATCAAAACCACAATATCTGGGTAAGTACAAATAATGGATTGGCAAAACTAAATTACAGGAACGGACAAATACGGAACTATTTTTATTCTGACGGACTGCAGAGTAATGAATTTACTGATGGTGCATCGTGTTTTGGAAAACAGACCGGCAAATTATATTTTGGAGGTGTTAACGGTCTTACTTATTTTGATCCGAATAAGGTTGCAGACATAGAATATTTCCCAAGGCTTGCCATCACTAATTTTTCGGTATTTAACGAACCTGAGAAAGAAAAGAACCCTGTTCCTTTCTACATTGATATGTCTGATTCGTTAAAACTAAACTACGACCAAAATTTTTTCCGATTCGAATTCACCACCCTAAACTTCCATAACAAGCAAAAATGCATGTATGCTTTTAAGCTGGAGAATTTTAACACTGATTATACATTAATTAAAAAAGAAGGTGAAGCCACTTACACCAATGTTCCGCCCGGAGATTATATTTTCAAAGTAAAATGTACGAATGAAGACGGTATTTGGAATCCGGACACACGTGAAATCAAACTCACAATTTATCCCCCTTTCTGGAAAACAACCTGGGCATATATTTCATATGTCTTCATTGCATTTATGGCCATTTTTCTATTCATCTTTTTACTTCTTCGCAGAACAAAAATGAGAAACAAGTTGGAAATTGAGAGGTTGGAAATTCAAAAAACCAAAGAAATAAACCATTATAAATTTCAATTTTTCACCAATATTGCTCATGAGTTTAGAACTCCCCTTACCTTAATTATGGCGCCCGCAGCTCAACTCATGGATCTGCACCCCAACGACAAAGAAATTTCTCCATACGTAAAATCCATTTACAACAATTCAACCCGTTTATTGCATCTTATTCGCGAATTGATCGATTTTAGAAAAGTTGAGACTGGTCATTTTGAATTACGGGTTCAAAATTACAACCTTACTGATTTCACAAGAACAATAACAGAGGCATTTACTCAATATGCTCAGGAAAAGGACATTGAATTAAAACTGATCGACAACTCGCAAGATATCATTGGCTGGTTCGATAATAATATCATGGAAAAGATATTGCTGAATCTGATATCTAACGCATTAAAATATACGCCGCAAAAAGGAAGTGTTAGTATTGAATTACTACGCCAACAAAAAAATGCAGTCATAAAAATAACTGATAACGGAATTGGAATCCCAACAAAATATCAGGATAAAATATTTGACCGTTTCTTTCAAAACGCAAACTCTTTGCCTAAAGAAAAAAGATTTTCGGAAAGTGCCGGGGTTGGTTTGTCATTAACCAAGAGTCTGATTGAACTTCACAAAGGAAGTATTCAATTGGAGAGTAAGCCCAATATCGGCAGTTGTTTTACAATCTCAATCCCTATATCTAAAAATCAATACTCAGACAGTGAAAAACAAAATGAAATTGTAATTGATGAGAGTAGAATAAAAGACAGAGCAATTGAAGAAATAATGGGATTAGAACCTGTCTCTTTTGTAAACAAAGACACAGAAACTTCTGATGGAGAGAACCCTAAATACAATATTCTGGTTGTAGATGATAATGAACAGCTTCGAAATTTAATCGACGACATTTTACATCAGGACTATAATGTTTTACTTGCAAAAAATGGTCTTGAAGCACTCGATAAAATAAATTCAAATGATGTTTCGGTCATTGTAAGTGACATTATTATGCCGGAAATGGATGGACTGGAATTGTGCAATGCCATAAAAGAAAACATTAACACCTGTCATATTCCGGTTATTTTATTGACTGCAAAGGGAGAATTAGAACATCGGATTCAAGGAATTGAATCGGGTGCAGACAGTTACATTCCAAAACCATTTGATCCCCGTCATCTTAAAGTGCGAATTCGAAAATTAATCGAAATGCGAAATCAAATTCGGGATGCTTTTCAATCGGTTCAAACGGTTTTGGTAAAAGATGTATCGGGACTTTACAAACGAGATGTGAAATTTGTGGACAATTTGCAGAAATTTGTCGATGACAATCTGGATAAAACCGAATTAAACGCCGACCTATTGGCAGATCAACTGGCAATGAGTAAAACCCAATTGTACCGTAAAATAAAAGCGGTTACCGGATTTACGCCTCATGGATTCATTCGTAATTTTCGATTGAAGAAAGCGGCATCTCTTCTACTGGAATCTTCTTACACGGTCTCTGAGATTATTTATGAAACAGGATTTAATAACCGAACCTATTTTTACCGTTGTTTTAAAGAGCTTTATGGTGAATCGCCTACTGATTACAAGAAAAATATCATCGGGAAAGCCAAACAGGAAAACTCTTGAAGACCATTGGTTATGGTACCAAAAAGATGTCCCCAATATCACATTTGATATTGAGAACATTTCATTAAAAGAATATATATGCTAATATCCCGAGTTTTGTGTAATTGATCCGCCAGACTTATCAATATCTTTTTGAGGAATTGGATAGAGAGCATTGTGATCCCGGTAATTTCTTCCAAGTGCTGCTAATACCTCTTTGGCTATTCCCCATCTTTTCAAGTCATTAAATCTTTGTGATTCAAAACCTAACTCAACTCTTCTTTCAGACATTAACCAAGCTTTTATTTCTTCCGGATTTGTTGAATTTCCTCTGTTTGCAAGTGTTCCTGCAGGCACCACAGAACCATCAGCTGTTGGACTGGTTCTGGCTCTGGTTCTTATCTGGTTAATGATTGCAACAGCTCCAGAATAGTCTCCTGTTTCGTTAAGAGCTTCTGCTTTCCAAAGTAATACATCAGCATAGCGTATGTATACTTTATTTCCATAATCAATTAGCTCAGTTGTTGATCCCACTATTTTTGATGCACGCTTGTTGGGAACATCAATGGTATACAGCAATCTGGGATCGTTGGCTTCAAAAGCATTGATAAAATCATCAGTAGGAGAAAAGAATCCCCACCCAATTACATCGCCAAGTCCATTCGTATTATTGGGAGTTTCACCTGAACGATGATCGTACGCAAAAATAACCTCATCTTCCGTAAATTCCTTACTTGCATCGAAGCTATCAAAATAATTTCCATTCAAACTGTAAAAGCCAAGTGCGTCCAATTCTGTAATTAAACTAAGTACTGCAGCCCAATCATTACTGTACAAAGCTACTTTAGCCTGTAATGCAATAATAGCTCCTTTTGAAGCTCGCCATGGTTCTGCAGCATCAGGATATTTGGCATTCGGAGCGATCGCTTTCGCTGCTGTTAAATCTAAATTTATCTGTGTTCTGACTTCATCTGCAGATGCTCTGACCGAAACAGCAAAAGCTTCTTCAAATGAATCCGGAGACTTAAGCACCAATGGCACACCGCCAAAATTATTTACCAAATCAAAATAGTAGAAAGCTCTTAAAAAATAAGCTTCTGCCAGCAATTGATTTTTGCGGGCATCATCAATTCCTGTTTTCTGAACTATCTCAGCATCAGTTAAAAAGTTAATGGCCAGGTTTACTCTGCTAATTCCTTCATAATCGTACACCCATATTCCATTAAACGCCTGATTTTCGGGTGTAAAGGTAAAGCTTGCCAGTTCATCCATCCAAGCTTGGTCACCATCTGGATTCCATTTCTTATTCATATCATTGGCTGCAATATCCTGCAAAACAATATCATTTCTAAATACGGTTCCCAAATCCCATCTCCAATCAGGAATAATCCCATTTAAAGTGTTTTTAAGAGGTAAGTATGATGAGCTCACCGAAGACTCAATTGTAGTAATTGTAGGATCTGAATCGACCTGATCTTTGGTTAAAAGGCCAATTGGGTCATTGTTTAATTCATCTGTACAACTCGTAAGACCTGCAAAGAAGAAAATAATGATTATACTATATATGTATTTCATAATTTATACTTTTTACGATTAAAACTTCACATTTACGCCAAACAAAACTGATTTTGACTGAGGATAAGTTCCTAAATCCATTAAATCGGTAGATTCCGGATCTAAACCGGTATAGTCAGTTATTGTCAATAAATTTTGCCCGGATACATAGAAGCGTATATTATCAATGCCTTTTAGTGCCGTTACTGTGTATCCAATTTCAATATTCTTTAGTCGGAAATAGGAAGCGTCTTCAACGAAAATGCTCGATACCTTACTGCTTCCATTGTCTTCAAAAGCAACTCTTGGTATGCTATTGCTGCTGCCTTCCCCATCCCAAGCACCTAATATTGCTGTGGTATAATTAAACGGGCGTGTATCATAGTCTACAATTTGTTTCCCTTGATTGTATCTGTCAACACCCGCTACTCCCTGAAAAAGCATTGAAAAATCAAATCCTTTATAGGTAGATGAGAATGAAAAACCATACGTAAATTCGGGAATAGGACTTCCAATAAATTCTCTGTCATAATCTGCACTAATTTTCCCATCACCATTTACATCCTTGAATTTAATATCTCCTGGTTTTGCATTTCCTTCAGTAAACAAATGGCTATCTATTTCAGCCTGATTTTGATAAATACCAACCATTTTGTATCCGTAGTAGGAATTTAATGCATGTCCAACTTCAGTTTTTGTTACATCCGTTACGATATTGGGAACGTTTGGATGCAGCTTTTCAACCTTATTGGTTAATGTCGCAATGTTCGCGTTTACATTGTATTTGAATTCTTTGCCTGAATTGCGGTAATCGATAGAGAATTCGAATCCTTTATTACTCACTTCACCTGCATTTACAATTGTAGGAGATACATCACCAACAACAGATGGTAATCCAATCGGCAATAAAATATCTGTCGTATTCTTTTCAAAATATTCTCCCGTTAGTACCAGTTTACTATTAAGAAAACCAACATCAACACCAATATTTGATTGGGTAGAACTCTCCCACTTCAAATCAGAATTACCAAAACGATTCGTCTTAACAATGCCATCTACCTGACTAACCAAAGTTAAATACGCATAATTGTCAATCTCCTGATTTCCTAATTTACCCCAACTTGCCCTTAATTTTAAGTTAGACAACCAATCAACATCCTTCATAAAATCTTCCTTGGAAATTGTCCATCCGGCAGAAACAGAAGGGAAATACCCCCAACGATTGCTTTCAGAAAACCTTGATGAAGCATCAGCTCTCAGATTAGCAGTTACCATGTATTTATCATCATACGCATAAGATGTTGATCCAAACAAAGAGAACAATGCCCACTCTGAAGCAGATCCGCTATTCCAAAGATCAAGATCCGATCCTCCATAATCCAAATACCGGTATTCATCAGTTGTAAAAGGGAAACGAGCTCTGCTGGCTCCTATTGATGATTCATAATTGTCAATATATTCGGTACCTGCCATTGCACTAAAATCATGCTTTTCGTTGAAGGTTTTCGCGTAATTTAATGTATTATTAAAGGTAATTGTACGTGCTTCTCCTCTTTCTTCACTCAAACTATTAGGTCTGTTCTGTCTGCCCAATCCTTGATCAACTGCAGATCCACCACCATCATCATCACCATAATTCTCATTAAAAGCTTTGTTGTGAAACATTGATAAATCAACCCCGATATTTGTTCTGAATTTTAGTTCTTTATTACCCAAAAAAGCAAATTCACCATAAACATTTCCAAATGTTTTATAAATCTTTCGCTGATCATCTGTAAAATAGGCTTTGGCAACAGGGTTTCCTACCATTTCATACATCGATCTTTGTAATCCCTGATCATAGCCTGTTGGCGTGAAAAACGGCATATCCGTAAAAGGATCTCTTTCAGAGAAAGTAGGGTCATTCACATCTTTACGAACAGCTAATACGGGAGCTCTTAACAAAGCATATCGAATTAGACTTTCACCTTTTGATGCTGTTTTATCTTGTGTTGAATAGGACAACTGCAGATTTGTTCCAATTTTAATTCGATCCGTTACATCAATATTGAGATTGGTTCTGTAATTTAATCTTTGGTATTTATCATTATCAAATACAACAATTCCATCCTGTCCATAATAACCCAAAGACATTAAATATTGCATTTTTTCAGTTCCTCCACTAGCTGTCATCTGCAAATTTTGTGATCTTCCTGTTTCAAACAATTCATCAAGCCAGTCTGTGTCAGCAAAATCAGATCTGCCTTTATCAGCGGTATAAGGATTTGCTCCTGTTCTGTCTGAATTGTCCCAGGCTTTCTCGAGGGTATTCATGTACTGCTCAGTATTCAGCATATTAGGAAGATTCGCTGCCTTATGAATTCCAGTATAATAGTTTACATCGAAACTTGTTTTCCCTTTCGATCCGCTTTTAGTGGTAATTAATACCACACCACCCGACGCTCTGGAACCGTAAATTGCCGCAGCGGCCGCATCTTTTAAAACAGTCATTGTTTTAACATCAGCCTGATTTAAAAAGGTGATATCCCGTGAAGGAATTCCATCTACTACATACAACGGATTGTTATCTCCAATCGTTCCTTCTCCACGAATACGTATCTGAATAGGATCTCCCGGCGCTCCTGTACTCGATGTTACCAATACCCCGGCTATTTGACCCTGCAAAGCCTGAGAAACATTCGGCACCCGCGTTTTCTCCATATCTGAAAGATTAACAACCGATACAGCTCCTGTTAATGTAGATTTTTTTCTTGCTGTATAACCAACAATAACAACCTCATCCAAACCAGTTACATCTTCCTGCAAAATAACATTGATACTTGTTTGTCCGGTAAATTCAACTTCCTGATTTTTCATTCCAATGAAAGAAAAAACCAAAAATTGTGCATTTTTAGGCACTTCTAAACTGTAATCTCCATCAACATCTGTAATGGAACCAACACTTGTGCCTTTTACAAAAACACTAACACCTGGTAATGATTCTCCACTTACGTCGGTAACTTTTCCTGATACAAGAACCTGCCCAAAGACAGCACTTGTCAAAAAGATAAATACAAAGCTCAGTATTCCTCTTTTTAAATTTAAAAACATAGTTTTCATAGATTTTATTTTAATTAACAACAGTGAATTAAAAGCGTAATTTTTCTATAAATAACAATTCATCCAGGATCCTATTTGAAGAAATTGCTATCGTTTCCGTAATCGTTTAATTAAATGATACTATATCTAAAGCACTTGAGATCTTATTATTTCCAGCTGAATTGAACCGTTTAAACAATCCAATTCAATCAGATATTTATTTTGTCATTTTACCAATAGAGCCGCCCATTTCAAAAACCAGTGTTTCTTAATAAAATGATATAACAATTCCATTTGCGGTCACTTTCTCTTTTGATCGTTCTATTTTTGATCCCGCAGGAATTTCAACAACTACCATCGCTTTGTTTCCTTCAATTGAAAAACTTCCTTTGCCAAAAATTTTTTCCGCAACAAGCTTCCCCGAAACAATATCATAGAGACCAACTCCTTGTTCTGAAGAATAGTCGATTTTCTTTACCTCATCGTAAGGATTGAAGTATAAATAAGTAGGATAGGATTCATTTTTATAGAAATCAGTCGCAAGACAATCCAATTGCAGAATCTTCTCCACATTAGTTTTCCTGATGATAGAACCAAAGATTCCGGCATGTGCCGATCCGTAAATACTAAACATGGATAGTTTTGGCTGACTAACCACCCAATTTGGTCCATCGCCCAGTGCTACCGGCGAAACTCCTTTAAACTCCTTGGTGTTATAAGCATCAACCTTCTTTAATCCCTCGTAGGCGATTACATTACGGGTTATGCTTTTATTTTCAGGCAAATACTGATTTCCGTCTGGAATTTCGTAGGGATAGAACAAACGAGAGGAATTTGCTGCATTCAACATCCATTTCCCGATCGAGCGCGCATACTTTTGATCGTATCGAACCATTGGTATCAGAGGCCAGGCCATGTCGAAGGTGTTCATTAAAAAACCGTAGCCACCATCCTGAATCAGGCTTCCCTGTATGCCCGAAACATCGTAATCTCCCCAGCGATCTGCAATAATTCCCCAGCCAGTGCGTCCCTTTTCTGCAGTACATCCGTCGAAAGTCCAATCAAGTATTTTCGAGACATCGTAATTTGTTCCCTGTTCCGCATTTAAGCGGGCTGCCACATAGGCTCCAAAAGGCATCAGTACTTCGTAAAACCGACTTTCTTTTTGGCTTAACAAAGCCTCAATTGCTGATTTTGCACCTTCCAGATAACGTGGATCTCCAAATTTTTGATAAGCCGAGTACAGCACATAAGCATGTCCTGCTGCTGCATCCTGCTGATAAGGAATCTGATTTCGTTTCCCTTTCATCTCAGCATAGTCGAAATAGGAATAATCGTAATTTCCATTCAAGGTAGAATCGGCCTTAAAGAACTGCTCGGCAATGGTTTTCTGAATCGCATCTGCACCTTCTACATTAGGCTGTAATTCCGAAACGGCATAATACAGCACATTTGGAAAAACATCGTACCACCAGTCGCGGCCATATCCTCCACCTAAAAGTGCAACTTCCGGACAAGTATTGTTCATCATGATATTCCAACCATTATCGGTGTTGAAATAGTTCTGAACCATTTTCACAAAATTGTATCCCTTCTGATCCCGCTTGTCAATTCCCACTAATCCGGCACTCATCAAAGCGCCCAAAGAATTGATTGCTTCGTGAAATTCACTCTTATTTTTATTTGGTCCTTGTCTCACATCACCTATAACAGTGTACAAACCAAATGTTGTCTGTGAAAGATTTCTCTTTGCATTATCCAACCAAATAAAAGGCCGGAATTCGCCTGTGGCATCAAAATCGAATATTGCTTCGTCGAAATTCACTGCCTTTTCATGCCAGTCAAGCATCTTATATGGCTGCGGCTGATTAGGCATACTTTCTACACGACTAATCTGCAGCTCTTTTACAGCTGTTTGCGGTTGTGTCGTGCACGAAGCAAAAACGAAACAACATAGTATCCAAAATAAATAGTTACGATTCATGTGTTATAATTTATTTTTTTAGTTGTCATATGGAACTCCCAAATTACACTCATCCACCTGTTTGTAATAGTGTTACATAGTCGTTTCATCTGTTAATGGATTTGTATCTTTTATATTTTCAGAATTGATCTTAAATTATTTTTTTCTCAAAGCTTGCAAAGCTATTGAACCAAAGGTTCTACTACTAATTTATCATCTACATCTCTTAATCTTACGTCTTGGCCATTTGATTTGAATTCCTCTTTACTGGTATGTTTAATCACCATTTTGGCAACAGGAATAGAGATTAATTGCAGCAGTGCAATAATCAGTAAAGAATACTTAAGAGCGAACACCTCCGAAACGTAGTGTGTAAGCAACAAAAACATTACTAATCCGAAAACCCGTCCAACAAAAAGTCCAAATTCATGATTAAAAATGTAAGCAAATTCATTTCGTTTCTCCTTTCGGGAAAGCACATCAATCACTCTCATCTGAATCGGAAAATAGGCAATATCGTGCAGGGGTCTGAATAATACCATCGCCAGCATAAACACCATTGCACCTGTTGCCGAAAACATAATTGCATTGGCCATTGTGCCTGCAACAAAAATGAGCAAACCCACTGCAAATATGTAAATGCGGTGTTCCGGTTTGGAAAATCGTCCCAGCAGATACAATACTATTGCCGTAACAATTCCACTTATAGCCTGAATGGTTCCCAAAGATCCTTCGTCACCAATTAAATACATGATCAGAATAGCCGGTGCTGTCACCAAATATCCTTGTGCAAGTCCTTTTAGTCCGGCTAAAAATAACATTTTGTGCCATAATCGGTCGAAGTGGAAATGCAGAAATTTCTTTTGCTTCGGATTTTTAAATTTTTCCCTGTGGATTACAATGGATGAAATAATCGTTAGAATGAATACGCAAAGCGTAATAACCTGATAAGCTCTGTGTTCGCCAAACCAACCCAATGTTTTTGACGATATAATAAACCATCCAACAATTAAAGGAATTATAATTGATGTTATTGTAAAAAAGAAGGTTTCCAAACCGTAATAGTAATTCCGGTTTTTATCATTTGTGGTATCCAAAGCCAAAAAATCACGGTTGGCCCAGAAAAACCCAAAAGATGCACCCATTATTAATCCGGAAAAAACAACTCCTGCAAAATTAAGATGATCAAGCGTCATCATAAACAACATGGAGATACCACTTAAAAGCATTCCAAAACTATATAGATTGGCTATTTTGATCTTTTTCAAGAGAAAACCATTAATAAAAAAGGTAAGCGGTATTCCGGTATAAATAGCCAGCTGATAATAGGCTACCAATGTAAAATCGTTATTGGTGAAACGCATGATATAGGCGCTTACAAAAATATCGACCACCGGAAGCACGAAGGCATAAATCATGTTGGTAATCAACAAAACCCTCATATCTCTTTGGTTACTGAGGAAAAAATAATACTCTGAGAGTGCTTTTTTCAATATTTTGGTAACAGCAGCCATAAATCAATAGTTTAACGATTGTAAAATTTCACTGATAGAGAATTCGGCCCCACAAATCACTTCATCCGAAGCTCCGTAGTAAATTGTAATCGTATCGCCGCTAACGATATGCCCATTGGTAAAAACCACATTGCCAAAAAATCCGGTTTTCTCATATTCCATAATGGGTTCCATAATGGGCTCCTCGCTTCGGGCAAGTACTATCGAGGGATCATTTAAATCCAATAGCAATGCACCCAAACAATACCTGTGTTCCTTTGTTGCTCCGTGGTATATTTCCAGCCAGCCCTTTTCAGTTCTAATGGGCGAAGCTCCTGCACCAAGCCGGGCACTGTCCCATTTTCCGACACGTGTTTTTGCCAGCAATTGATGATTCCCCCAATGAATACGATCGGGCGATTCAGCAATCCAAATGTAATTCCCGCCTAATTCGGGACTACTCGGACGATGAAGTGCATAATATTTACCGTTAATCTGTTCTTCGAAAACGGCACAATCCTTATTGTGTGGCGGGAAGATCATTCCGCAACGATCAAACTGTTTCCAATCCTTAGTCTGAATATATCCAACTCCAACCCCATCGGCAGAAACCTTTGTATAAGTCAAATGATATCCATCATCCATGGTTGCAACCCTGCAATCTTCTATTCCGAAAGTTTCCTGAGAACCAACTCCCATAATTGGAGCGTAACCTTCAGGCTCCGCGAAAGTAATCTGGTCATCACTGCAAACCAAGCGAAGATGTGAAAGAGTGGTTAAGTAATACTCCCCTTTATAAATCACGATCCTGGGATCAGACAAATCCAAATCTGCATCGTTTTCGTCGAAGCTTAAAATTTCGATGACTCCCTCTTTATTGTAAACAGGAAAACTAATTTTACCCTCTACTTGCTGAGGTCGTTCTGCCACCCGAAGCAATAACCAGGTTTTATTGTTGCAGCGAAACACACCCGGGTTTAACAAGCATTCAATTTCCATCCCTACCATACTTGGCAGGATGTCTTTTGGTGCGAGCAAGGGGTTTTGCTCAAATCTCTTTGCGATATCCATAGTTCTATTCTTTTTCTACTGCAAAGAACGACCATTTTTCACTCCATGCAGTTAACTATACTGCCATTTCTGTGTGTTATAGACTTAAAGTAAGCACATTGAAAGTATACCACACAGAATTGAAGCTATTGTGTACACACCCATGCCGGTGTACTAAAATAAATACCGCCAATCGAAATATTTATTTGATTGCCTCCATTGTATACAAATCTTTTTTTTTTAGACTTTGGAGCTCCCGTCTAATTTAAATGTGGAAATTTGGGGGCTACTTTTAGATGAAAAATAAATGCCCGGTAAACAAGCATTTGGGTAGAAGAATTGAGTAATTCCGACATTAGTCGATGAATAAGAAGTAAACCATTCCCGAAGATATTTAAATTCAATAAAACAGGAATCACGACTATTCACAGTAAGCTTTGCTTTCTAAATTCAGCAGGTGATTTGTGAACAACCTGCTGAAAGGTATAACTAAAGGCAGAAAGACTATTGTAACCACTCCTGTAGGCGATCTCACTTATTGAAAGATCTGTTTGGAGCAATTGCTCCATACTTTTAATGATTCTGACAAGCTTGACATATTGCAGAAATGAGATATCCATATTTTTCTGAAACAAACGGGATAATGTTCTGGAACTGCAGCCAAATTTTTCGGCAACATCATCCAGATTCAAGGGCTGATCGATATTCTGGTGGATGTATTTAAACACTCTCCTTAAATTTTCGTTTTTAGTAGTTGGAAGCACTACAGGCAAAGGAGTGGTGGATACATCTAAAACAATATTTTTTAAAGCAATCAGAAATTCATATTTAGAAACACTGTCCTTGCCAATTTCTTCCTGCCAGTTTACAGTATAATAAATCATCTCCATCAACAAATTTGTTACAGGATAAATACCCTCCCGCTCCCTTACCTGATGATCTTCGGGAAATAAATTTCTTGGAAAATAAATGTTATGCACCATTTTCACAGAAGTGCGTGAAACAACGTTATGCTCTATTCCCGCAGGAATCCACAGAAAATGACGCGCAGGAAGAAAATACGACTTATCGGGCGTATTCAAAAACGCAACACCACCTTCCACATAACACATCTGATGTTTGTTGTGACTGTGCATGGGAAGTTTCTCCTCGATTTTTGAATGCAGCACGTAAAACACATCCTCATTCCTGTTAACATCTTTAATAAAAGAATCAATTACCGACATAAACACAATTTTAAGTGGCCTAAATTATAAAACAATTGTCCAACTTTCGAAAACATGCCTAAATATTAAACGGGATATTTGCAAAATGAAATTTTTGAAAATGAATCGTAAATCAAAAAATGCAATTGCATTCATCCTCATACTACTAAGCTGCCACTGCATAACTAATGCTCAGGAGAGTGTATCGATAAGTTTGCAGGAAGCTTGGCAAAGAGCAAATACCTTTAGCAAAGAATTGCAGTTAAGAAAAATTGATACAAAAATAAGCGAAGAAAAAATTCTGGATGCAAAGAACAAATGGCTGCCAGAATTCGGTGCAGATGCGAGCTACGGCAAACTCGCCAACATTCCCATCTTTGAAAATGGAATTTTAAAAAGCCCTGAATACATTCCGCTGGAAGACCATAGTGTTTATGATGCAGGGATTGAAGCTTATTTTAATTTGTACAATGGACATAAAACTAGAATTCAGGTGAAGCAGGCAGAAACCAAGCAGGCTTTACTGCATTACCTGGAAGAAGCAGGCTTTTCGGATATCCACTACAAAGTAGCCCAAGATTATTTGGGGATACAAGCTTCGCTGGCCTTTAAAAAACTGATTGAACGAAACATCTACAAAAATAACAAACGGCTGAATCAGATTACAAAACTATACCATAACGGAGTGGTTTTAAAAAGCGATTTATTAAGGTCTCAATTGCAGCTTTCTCAGCAAAAAACAAACCTTCTTAAAATAGAAAACAATCTGGAACTATCTACGCAGCAATTGAATATTCTAATTGGATTTGACGATGATCAAGCCATTGAGCCCACAGACAGTATTGCAGTTGGTTCTGAATTTATTAAGACGGAACTGCTGTATCAGGATTACATAGGGCAGGCAATTCAGTTATCTCCACTTGAAAAAATTGCCCGGGCTCAAATTACAATGATGCAGCTTTACGAAAAAGATGTAAAAGCTGAAAAGCTTCCCAAAATCGGCTTTTTTGGAGAGTACACCTATTCGTACCCACAAATTAAATTGTATCCTTACTCAAATTCGCCCTATTTAATGGGCGTTGCAGGAATCAAAGTTTCGTACAACATCTCGGCCTTGTATCATGACAAACACAAAGAAAGGGCCGCTTCTATATCGATAAGAAAACAAGAGCTGGCGCAGAAACAGACCGAAGATCAGCTTCGCATAGATGTGAGAACAGCCTACAAAAGGTTTCACGAAAATTTAAAGGAAATAGAAACTGCAAAAATGAACATTCAACAGGCCGAAGAAAATTACAGAATTGTAAATCAAACCTATTTCAACCAATTGGCTCTGCTCACCGATTTACTGACTGCGGATACCCAGTTACTGCAAGCCAAATTTGAATTGGTGAACAGTCAGGTTTCGGCCAAATTACATTACTATCAATTACTTAAAATAACGGGGCAACTATAATGAGCGATAAATTAAAGAATTACGAAAAAATAGACCGTGCAGCTGTAAAAATAACCTACGGAGCAGCAGTAAGCATTTTAGCCGCCTTACTCGTTTGGGCACTATTTTTAATGGTGAATTTTTGGAAATACGAAGAAACCAACGATGCACAAGTAAAAGAGTATATCAATCCTATTTTGAGTCGTGCCACTGGTTACGTGCAGGAAATCAGATTTAATGATCATCAAAAAATTCAAAAAGGAGATACCTTGGTTGTTCTGGATATTGAAGAAGCCAATGTAAAGCTGCTCGAAGCCGAGGCTGCCTTAACAACTGCCGAAGCTCGTTTAAAAGTACTGCAAAGCAATGTGAAGACCTCATCAAGCAGTTCCAGTATCAGTCATGCAAAAATTAGTGCTGCGAAAGCCCAACTGTGGCAGCAGCAGCAAGAGTTTGCACGTTATCAGAAACTACTGGAAGGCGAAGCTGTTACCCAACAGCAATTTGAGAATGTAAAAACAAAACTGGAAGTGGCCGAATCAAATTATCAGGCCATTCAAAACTCCTTTAGTGTATCGCAAGACAAAACCCAGGATGTTACAGCTGAAGTTGCGGTAGCCAAAGCCAATATCGAACAGAAAAAAGCAGCTCTGGAACGCATTAATCTAGAGATTAAATATGCCGTAATTACCGCACCTTCTGATGGAACCATGGGAAACAGAAGTCTTCAGCAAGGACAATACATTCAGAAAGGACAAACCATTGGTTTTATGGTGGATAAAAAACAAGGCAAATGGATTGTGGCCAATTTTGAAGAAACGCAAATCGCGAAAATGGAAGAGGGACAGGAAGCCAAAATTACGATAGATGCTTTCCCGAACAAATCGTTTCATGGAAAAATAGAATCGTTCTCTCCTGCCACCGGATCGCAGTTTTCATTGCTTCCGACCGATAACGCAACCGGAAATTTCGTAAAAATTACGCAGCGGTTTCCTGTGCGCATTCAGTTCACCGATAATGATGCTTTGCTGGAAAAACTACGCGCCGGTATGAATGCGGAAGTATCAATACCCAAGAAATAGGCTATGCCAAACGAAAATAACAAACTCATTTTTAAAAGCCGGGTACCTTACTGGTTGGTATTGTTTACCATTTTTATAACACTAATGCCCATTGCCTTGGTATTGGGAATCTATCTGAGCGGAGCATCCAGCGCGGCAAGTTACTACGGCGTTGACATAATCGATGTTAAATATTCCACGGTAGTTTACTACCTTGCCATTGCCGCTTCGTTTCCTCTCGAGGCCAAATTTTTCAACTACTTTTCGTCCAAACCCTATTTAATAGGCTGCAGCATTATCTACGCAGCAATAAACCTTATTCTATACTGCAGTGATAGTTTTGCTTTGCTATTGGTGCTCCGATTTGCCGGCGGCATGCTTTCGCTGGGCTTTATTGGCATGATATTCTCTCTGGTTTTTAAGCAATTTCATGCACAACGCAGCCGGATTTTAGGCTATGCAACCATGTATGCAGCCTTATTTTCCAGTGCTCCTCTTGCCCAGTTACTGGACGCATTTATATTTACCAAATACGATTTTAACAGCATTTTTCTATTTAAAATTTATAGTGCCTTACCCGGAATTATATTGCTTTGCTGCATTCTTAAAAAAGGCACAGATTTAAGACGCGATGGAAAAATTCCCTTAAAATTAATTCGCTGGGAGAGCTTTGTTCTTTATGCATCATCCCTGTTATTGGCAGCCTATATTTTACTGTATGGGCAATATTACCATTGGTTTAGCAGCATACGGATTACGCTTTGCACAATTGCTTTAGTATTTTTTATGTGCTTGTTTTTCCTCCGGCAATTTAAACTCGAAGAACCCTATATCGATTTAAAGATTTACAAGTCGCGAAATTTTCGAATAGGCATGCTGCTGTTGGTGCTGTTTTACTTCAGCAAGGGCGACATGAATTTGCTCAATGGATTTTTTTCCAACAGTGTTCATTTAGATATGTATCACAAAGGCTATATCATGCTGATTAATTGCGCAGGAATTACCGCAGGATCGCTTATATCTGCCCGGTTTATTTTAGCCGGACGAAAAATACGGCTGATCTGGATGACTGGTTTTGGCGTGCTGTTGGCTTATCATGTTTATATTCTTTGCATTTTAAGCAATCAGGCTGAGATCGCAGATTTACTCATTCCCCTGTTTTTACAAGGATTTGGAAATGGAACTCTGATCATCTCTATTGTGATTTTCTATGTGACTTCAGTTCCTGCCGAAATAGCTTTTTCGGCTTCGGTTACGGGAGTAGCTTTTCGCGCCGTTACCTTTACCGCCAGCATGGCCTTAACTTCCTACATGGGTCTGCACCTTCAAAAAATTCATTACCAAAGTGCAGCCCAAGAAATTACTTCGCTCAATCCGTATGCTGTGCAGCGCATCGGTCAGTACAAACAAGCATTACTTAATGGCGGAGCAAGTATCCCTCAGAGCAATGCCGGTGCCATTAAACTTTTGGGAAAAGCAGTCGCAAATCAAAACAATCTCTTATTTGTCAGAGATTATTATTTATACATGAGTGCTTTCATCCTGCTTATCATCATGGGCATCGCTTTAATTCCTCATTTTCAGTATCACATTAAAAAAATTGGAGCCAAACTAATCCCAATGTAAAAGCAGTAACGGTTCCATTCTAAATAGAAACTACAACTGCAATAGCCTGAAAATGGTTTTTGGGTCAATGCCAAAATAGGTAAAGCCTGAAAAAATGATTTTTCACCATTCAATGCCCTCCTTCGCCATATATAGCTTCCCTGTGGCAAAAATAGATTGTCCTGTGGCACAATCAGTAAAATCTGCGGGTTTGCAATACGTTCTGCGGGCAATTCAATGCGTCCTGTGGCAAAATATCCAATTCTGCGGGGCAAACCCTGCTTCCTGCAGCATTTCACCCCTTCCTGCGCCATAATCACCTAGCCTGCGCGCGGGTTTCAGAGCTATTCACCTTGCTTCCGTGTCCTTCTCTTTCTGCTTTCGCAGATTACAAAAATACCTGAATGGAATCAAAATAAACACTCCTTAAATCTCCTTTATAATAGCTCTATTGTTTCCAAATAGAAACACATCGTTTCTTTGCTTAATATTCAGCTTATCCAGTTATTGAGATAACGACTTCTTTTAAATGTGGTTTAACGTATTTATTTCTCTCAAAAGAAATTAATTCCCAAGTGCATTTAGCTTGTTAAAAGTCTTTTCAATTTCTGAAATTACCGGTTTTGAGATGCCACAATCCTGAGCTATGTACTTCCACTTCGAGAGGGCTTCTTTTACCTGCTCAATTATTAATTCAGGTTTCTTAATTCCAAAATGATCTGCCAATTTCAACAAGTGTTTTTCGCCGGGATTCCTGCTCTCTCCTGCCACCATGGTACTGTGTATGCCATAAGCCGAAGTAGAGAATGTGAGATCGTAGGCAGGTGCCATTTTCCAGTTTCCTTTGCCATCCATTAAAAAGGAGAAGTTTTTACTGTGATCATCCCGGTTGTGAGCAAATACGTTAAATGCAGCAAGCCGAAGAACTTTTTCATAGGCATTTACATGCTTTTCGAGTCGAAATGCACAATCCATCAAATGACCGTAATCCATAGTGCTCATTCTAAAATTATCGTGCATTAAACCACTGGCAGTATGCACATGAAGTCTGCCCGTTTCTGTTCTGTCGAAACGCCTGGTACCAAAGTAGGTTTGATCTGTTTTGCCATGAAACAATTGACATTCACTCATTTCTATTCCTGCTTTCAGAGCCATTTGATAGTAAGCATATTCAATTTTGGCAATTTCCTGATTATCCTGAGATGATGGGAATTTAATCAACCATTCTTCAAAACCATCCTGCATTTGATCATATCCATGAACCAGTTCGTTGTTTTGTTTATTGAAGCCTGCTAAAATTTTAGGACGGGCTCCACCTGAAGATCCTCCCAAAGCGAAAAGCTCTTCTATCATCTCTGTACTCTCCCCTTTTAGAACATGCTTCATCTCCTGAGCAATTGCATCCAATTCCAATTGCTTATCAAAATCATGTTTACCTTCCTGTTGCGGCTGATAACACAAAGCTCCCAATCCGGTACTGCCCACATAAGCCAATCGATCCAAGGGTGTTAATCCATAAATATCAATTCCCTTGGAACTTAAACTTCTATCCAAGAGCAATCTGCCCCAGCCATCGGGTAATGAATCGTTAAAAACTCCGTAAAGTCCTTCAAATGGTTCTTTTTCAGCATTGTTTATTTCTCCGGTAAATGGAAGTTTTAGAGGTGAAATATTTAATCCTGTCTTTAAAAACTCCTGATGATATCGAAAATAAATCTGTCTGTTATTCACAACCAGCTCTCCTACCTCATAAGTTTTCCCTTCCAACTGAAGAGAGACCAATATGTTTCTTATCTCTTCCATTGTCTAAACTTTTGAAGTAAATAAATTCTCAATACCTGATTGATCTTCCTGAGCTTGAAACACCTTTTCAAAATCTTCAAGACGGTTCATTAAATGAGCCAATTTTAAAAGCGATTCCAATGAAATTTTCCCAGTGTTTTCAAAACGCTTCAGGCTTCCTAATGACACTCCTGAACGTTCAGCCATCTCAATCTGAGAAAGTTTTAAATGTTTGCGCAAAAGCTTATGGCGTTCTGCCAAGGCTCTGCTAACGTCTGATGGTGTTGTTGAGAGTGAATACATATAGTTAATATTTTAGCTAAAAATACACATTTAAAGCATAAATAGCTAATATATTAGTCCGGAACTTAATTGGATGTATAAATAAAATTGATCCATTTTTTGCCATAAAAAAATCCTTCCGAAAATATCGAAAGGATTATTTTGTACCCAGGGCCGGGATCGAACCGGCACGGGTTGCCCCACTGGTGTTTGAGACCAGCGCGTCTACCAATTCCGCCACCTGGGCATTGCTTTTGAATGCGATGCAAATATAGATGTTTGTTTCAATCCAGCAAAACAAAAGCGGTCTTTTTTTTCAAAAAAAACACACCTCTAAGATCTCTGCAAAACGGGCAAACATCAGATGTGCTGAGCTTCATTTAATTATCACATACAAACTCCTGCTGTTTTATTTCTTCCGGCAACAGCATCAAAGAACAAAAGTGAGTCCAATATCGAAAAAGAAAATGCAATTCTCACTTTGCACGCAAAAACAACTTGGCAATTCACATCAGGATTCTCTATATTAGCATAAAGATTATTGATTTGTTATAATCTGTTTGCAAAACTACATTTGAGTAAACAAAATCAACACAAAACATAAACTAAAATTTTCTGACATGCCAAACTTAGCCACCAATTATCTTGGATTGGATTTAAGCAGTCCTATCATAGCTGCAAGTTCGGGTCTTACCGACTCTATTGAGAAATTAATTGAATTGGAAGTTCATGGCGCCGGAGCTATCGTTCTAAAATCCCTTTTCGAGGAAGAAATAATCATGGAAATGGATGAGAAAATACACGCCATGACCAGTCGTCCGTATGTATATCCTGAAACTTTCGACTACATGGATGAAGATCCTCAGGAAGATACCGTTCGAAAATACCTGCGATTGATAAAAGAAGCCAAAGCAGCCGTTTCTGTTCCTATTATTGCGAGCATAAACTGTGTAAGTGCTCAAAAATGGACTTATTTTGCCCGTGAAATTGAAAAAGCCGGTGCCGATGCTTTGGAAATCAACTTATTTGTTCTTCCTACGGATATGAACAGAACCGGTGATGAAAACGAGCAGATTTACTACGATGTTCTTAAAACTGTAAAAGATCAGGTTGCCTTGCCTATTGCCTTAAAAATAAGCCCGTATCATTCCAATCTATCCAATTTAATTAAGCGGCTTGACGATATGAATGTAGATGGTATTGTGATGTTCAATCGCTTTTACAGTCCTGATTTTGACATTAAAGATTTAAGTGTAACCAACGGTCAAATTTTATCGGGTCCTGACGATTACAAGAACTCCTTACGCTGGACCGGAATCATGTCGGAACGGGTAAAATGCTCCATTGCCGCCACAACAGGCATTCACACATCCGAAAGCATAATAAAACACCTGCTTGCCGGAGCCGATGCGGTTCAATTGGCCTCGGTCCTGTACAAAAACGGCCCCGAATACATCGATGTTCTATCAAAAGAAATTTATGCATGGATGGAAGAACATGGATTTAAGAGCATTCGCGACTTTAAAGGCAAAATGAGCCAATCTAAATCGAATGATCCGGCGGCTTTCGAAAGAGTGCAGTTCATGAAACAATTCCGGAACTTCGTGATGTAATTAAACAACCTCAAATTTCAATTCTCAATATCACCTAAACCCGAATCAGATACGATCCGGGTTTATTTTTACTCTTATTTAAACGAATCACATGACATATATCATAAGGAAAAAGACTTACAAGTGTTATATTGTAGGTTCGATGTAAAAACACGATAGTGCTAACCCCTTTTGGGCGGATAATTATACTTCCAACAAAAGACAAATCATACAAAAACATGAAACGTCCATGTATAAAACTTTCTGCGCACAGGGGGATGATTATAATGGTAAGTTCCATGTGGCAAAAACTTAAAATCATAGACACATGAAAGATTTTGGAGTTCAGGAAACACTTAAACGCTTAGGCATTGAACCAATTAATCAAGGAGTTTCGACAGGTACACATTGGTTCGATTGCAACGGAGCCGTAACCGAATCGGTTTCTCCCATTGATGGATCTGTAATCGCAAAAGTGAAAAATGCCAATGCTGCTGATTACGAAAAAGTGCTGGAGACTGCACAGGAAGCCTTTAAAGTGTGGCGCAAAATGCCGGCTCCCAAACGAGGCGAAATTGTCCGGCAAATTGGCAATGCTCTTCGCGATTCCAAAGATGATCTGGGAAAATTGGTTAGCCTCGAAATGGGAAAAATTTATCAGGAAGGATTAGGCGAAGTTCAGGAAATGATAGATATCTGCGATTTTGCAGTGGGCCAATCAAGAATGCTTTACGGATTTACCATGCATTCCGAGCGTCCGGATCATAAAATGATGGATCAGTATCATCCGCTGGGAATTGTGGGGGTAATTTCTGCTTTCAACTTCCCGGTTGCTGTTTGGGCATGGAACGCGATGCTGGCAGCGGTTTGCGGCGATGTGATTATCTGGAAACCCAGTTCGAAAGTACCTCTGTGTGCTCTGGCTTGTCACAACATCATTCAAAAAGTACTAAAAGACAACGATGTGCCCGAAGGTGTTTTCAACCTGGTAGTTGCAAAATCATCAGTAATGGGTGATAATTTTATAGAAGACAAACGTGTTCCTTTGATTTCGGTTACCGGATCGACAGCCATAGGCAAACGGGTTGCCGAAAAAGTGGGTGCCCGTTTGGGAAGAACAATCGCCGAATTGGGTGGCAACAACGCAATAATCATGGCTCCTTCGGCCGATTTAGATATGGCCATTCCGGGAATTGTATTCGGATCGGTTGGTACTGCCGGACAGAGATGCACCTCTACCCGACGTCTGATTATCCACGAAAGTATTTACGAAGATGTAAAAACCCGTTTGCTGCATGCTTACAAACAGGTGGAAGGAAAAATTGGCAATCCGTTGGATGAAAAAACATTGGTTGGCCCCGTAATTGACAACGGTGCGGTAGAAGTATACAAACACGCCATTGCCGAAGTGAAAAAAGCAGGCGGTAAAATTGTTTACGGCGATAAAGTGCTGGATGGTAATTTTGTGGTTCCTACCTTCTGCGAGGTTGAAAATCACTGGCAAATTGTTCAGGATGAATCATTTGTTCCGGTTCTATACATCATGAAATACAAAACCCTCGACGAAGCCATTCATTTGCACAATGATGTGCCTCAAGGTTTATCCTCATCGATTTTCACCATGAACATGCGCGAAGCTCAAACCTTTATTTCTGCTGTTGGAAGCGATTGTGGAATTGCCAATGTGAACATTGGAACATCAGGAGCCGAAATTGGCGGTGCTTTTGGCGGCGAAAAGGAAACCGGCGGCGGACGTGAATCAGGTTCCGATTCCTGGAAAATATACATGAGAAGACAAACGAATACCATAAACTATGGCGTAGACCTGCCATTGGCGCAAGGAATTAAGTTCGATTTTTAGACACAACACACCAAACACTTACATTTTAACAAATGCAAATACCTCAACAATCGTTGGGGTATTTTTTATGAATAAAGCTGTAATAGATGAAAGCAAGCGCCTTTTATCCAGACAGTTAGTGGTATCGTACCACGACAATCAATGGTAAAGCACCTCGACAACCAATGGTAAAATACCACGACAGTGATTGTCGAAATACTGCCCTTGTCCTTGTAAGTATCACATTCCGAATCCGCTGGTTTTCAGAAATTCAGATATTAATTTTTATTTTTCCTGATACTTTTATCTTATTACTTAATGCTTTATCGGACAAAAAAATATAAATAACAGGACTACAACCAATTGCACGATACTTTAATTCGAATAAAGATGCAGAATATCCTACACATAATTTTTTAAACATTCGATAAATTGCTATTTTTGCTTCATTACTATTCCACGCAACCGACCAAATATGTTGAGAAAAATTTTAACCTACCTACTAATTCTTTTGCTTCTGACAATTACCGTTTTAGGCTATCTATACCTTCAAAAACAACGCGAATACAAAGGAATAGATCCTTTCTCGGCCATTCCGGTTAATTCCGAGATGATTATTCAATTTGAGAGTCTGGAAGATTTAATCACCAAATTGGAGAACAATACCGGTGCATGGAAAGAACTGAGCAAATTCGATAAAATTGCTGACATCAATAAAAATCTTCAATTTATAGACAGCCTGATCAGTCATTTTGATTCGGAAGGCACTTTATCTTTGGATCGGTCGTTTACCATGGCGAGCCATTTGCAGGGTAAAAATGAAATTGAATACCTGTACATTCTTCCGATTACTGATTATCTGGAAGAAAAGAAAATTAAAAATGCCATCATTAATTGGGTTGGTTTGGACAGATCGGTTTCGGAACGGAAATACCACAACACAACATTATATAGTATTCCGCCTCAAAACCCAAAGGATAAAGGAATTCACTTTACTTTTTCGAAAGGATTATTTATTGCCAGCAGATCGATGTTACTGGTTGAAAATTCGGTGTTGCAGCTAAGTACTGAAAACTCCATTTGCAATTCGAAGGGGTTTGAACAAATTCGTCGTACAATAGGTAAAAATGTGGATGCCAACATCTTCCTGAACCTAAAAACCTTTCCAAAACAAGTTTCCTTATCTCTCGATAAAGATTACAGCAAATTTATACGAAACTATACCAATTTGGCGAACTGGACAGAGCTTGATCTTAGTTTCAGAAATAAAATAATCTTACTAAACGGATTTACTTACAGCGATCCTCAGCAAGGCAACCTGATGAATCTGTTTCTTCAGCAGGAACCAGTTAAAATGGAAATGGAATCGATGATTCCATCGAGTACCAGTATTTTAGCCATACTGGGTATTGATGATGCTCCTTTACACAAAGGGAAATACCGGAAGTACCTTGATCAGATGGGGCAATTATCCGAATATCTGAAAAACATTAACGACGTAAAAAAGAAAACCGGAGTGGATTACGAAGAAGCAATCTATTCTATTATTTATAAAGAGGTTGGTATTGCTTTTACCGAAGGCCAAACCAACAAACGCTTTACCATTATACGAACTAAAAGTGCCAGCATTGCCAGGGAAAAAATGCTGGAAATGATTAATGGAAAGGCAAAAAAAGAACAACGCACTCTTGCCTACTACATGCGAACTTATCATCTCGACAAGGAAACCAGCTTCGATATTTTCAGATTGCCTGAAGACCAACTTCCGGAAAAGCTTTTTGGAACCTTCTTTGCCGGCGCCTCATCGGCCTACTTCACTTTTATCGATAATTACATGGTGATGGGATCTGATATCAGCTCTCTTTCCGAATTTATTAAAGAATCGGTTCTGGGTAAAACCCTGAATACCAATCAAACCTATATGGAAAACAAAGAGTTCCTTTCCAATAAGGCGAACTTTTATTTTTATGCTTCAACACCCAGAGCCAACGCCTTTATTTCAGGGTTCCTAAATGCCGGTTTGCAAAAGGAAATTCAAAACCACAGGCAGAGCGTAAATAAATTTCAGGCTGTCGGCCTGCAGTTAAGCTCGAACAGAAATCTGATTTACAATAACTTATTCATCGAATACGATCCGATACTAGAGTTGGCTCCTCAAACCGAATGGGAATCGAGGTTGGATACCTGCTTTGCTCACAAACCATATTTGGTTCAGAATCATTACACAAAAGAGAATGAAATTTTGGTTCAGGATATTAATAATCAGCTTTATCTTTTAAATCCTTCGGGACGTGTGTTATGGAAAAAAGCTTTGGAATCTAAAATCGTAGGGACGGTTCAGCAAATTGATCTATTTAAAAATGGCAAACTGCAGTATCTGTTTGCCACTAAAAACAAGCTTCATTTGGTAGATAGAAATGGCGACAACGTGGGAAATTACCCGATAAAACTAAAATCTGAGGCTGTTCAGGGTGTTTCTATCTTCGATTACGACAACAACAAAAATTATCGGTTTTTCATACCCTGCAAGGATAAAAATATTTATGCTTACACGAAAGATGGCAGGACTCTTACCGGTTGGAATCCGGCTAAAGCTGAAAATGAAATTAATTGCGAAATTCAGCACTTTCGGGTAAAAAACAAGGACTACATTGTTTATGCCGATCAATACCGCATTTACATTCTAAACCGCCGTGGCGAAGAAAGAATCAAATGCAAAGAACAGTTTTCAAAATCGAAGAACAATCCATTCTTTTTGGAGAAATCTGTTGGAAATATCAGCGACAGACTGGTGACAACAGACATAAATGGAAACATCTACTACTGCTATTTTGATGGAAACATTGAGAAAAAAACATTCACACAACTATCCGATTCTCATTTTTTTACAACTGCTGATATTGATACGGATGGCAGAAATGAATATCTGTTTGCTGATTACAATCTATTAAAGATATTTGACGATTCGGGAGAACAAATTCTCGAGAAAAAGTTCGATTCCAATATTAGCTTCCGACCAAATGTTTACAGCTTTTCGCGAAGAAACATTGAAATTGGAATTTGTCTGGAAGATGAGAACAAGATATTTCTGATTGATAAAGAGGGAAATAACCATGAAGGATTTCCTCTTAAAGGAAATACAGAATTCTCAATCGGATTTTCGAAAACCGGCGATAAATCCTTTAATCTTTATGTAGGAGATAACCGAAACTTCCTTCTCAACTATTCCGTACAATAATTTTTTGTCATCAATAACGAAATATTCATGCACCAAAATCAATGCTCTGCACAAACCATTGATTTTTTTAGAATTTACAATCAGAGCCTAATAATTTATCATAGCATTATTAGGGTTTCAAATGCTTTGTTCGGTGCATTCTATATAAACGCATATAAAATAAAACAACTATGATATTAAAACTTAGATCCCTAATTCTATTCTTGCTTGCCGGCATTTTAGCCATTTCAACGCAATCCTGTTTTAACGGAGACGACTACGACTTCGACAAGCTTTCCGATAAAATAGACTGGACACCCAATATGATCGTTCCGGTTGGTTACGGAACCTATTCATTGTGGTATTTACTGAATCAGCATGAGGCAAACCCTGCCGATCAAACCATTACTCTTGATGCGGAAGGTATGCTTCACATCAAATACATGGAAGAAGATATTTTTTCTTACAATGTTGATGAAGTCCTGAACTTTCCCAATCAAGATGCAATAGATCTATCTTATTCTTTATCAAGTTTTGGTATTGGTGTTCCTTATAGCCCATTGCTTACCTATTCAAAAACAGATCAAATTCAGATCATCACGGGTAACACTGGCAACATTGGCATTAAACTTTATGAGTTGGATTTAAATGCCGATATCCGATTTGTTTTATCAAACCCGTTAAACACAACTGTAGAACTTTCTGTTTCGATTCCTAACGGAACAGCAGGAGGAAATTTAATAAATGAAACCTATACCTTAACTCCATACGAAACAGATCACATTGAAACCTTAAATCTGGCAAACCTAAATTTAACTTTCAACACACCATTCACTACCAATAATGATATTGACATTACTTTTGATATTGATATTAAAGACAATGCCAGTCATATAATTAGCAGTACTGGTGATCTGGGAATTAATCTTACTGTTCAGAACATCGTTTTCCAATTGGCTCAAGGCGATTTTGGAAATCAAATCATTACTCTTGATGCCGGAAACTTTGACATGAATGTTGATTTTTGGGATGACATTGAAGGTGATTACCAATTTGCTGATCCCCGCATTAATCTTGTCATGGAAAACTCTGTTGGAGTTCCGTTCCAAATTAATGCCGACATTACCGGTTATGCAACAGATGGAACTACGGCCTCATTAAACCCTAATGCTTTGCAACCGGCCTATCCCGATAAAGTATCTGTTACAAATCCGTTAACGATCGATGCAATATCAGAAACAATAACCTACGACACAATCAATTCCAACATAAAATCCTTAATGGCCTTACCACCATCAGACAGACTGGAATATTTTGGAAATATTGCTTTAAACCCAGCTGGAGCCGTTGCTCCAACACCAACAACTCCAAACATCATCAGCAACAGTTCTGCTATTAATGTAGATATTGAAATTGATGTTCCTTTGGATTTTACAGCTACAAATTTGATGCTTAGAGATACAGTAAACGACATTGACATTAGCGATGCAGATAAAATTATGAATGCAGCCGTGGTTATCGTTACTGAAAACGGTTATCCGCTCGACGTAACAATCGATAAAATTTACTTTACTGATGCGGCTTACCATGTAATTGATTCCATTTCAGACAATCAAGTAATTGAGGCGGCAAGCGTATTTACATCTGGTGCCAATATCGGTGAAGTTGATCCTGACTCGGTAAAAGAGGTGGAGCATCAAATACAATTAAACCAAAGTCAGATAAAAAACCTGAACCAAACCAAAAATCTAATTATAAACGCTGGCGTAAGTACAGAAAATGATGGCGTTCCTGTAAAACTTAAGGGGGACTACGAACTCAAATTCACCTTATCTGTTCAGGCTCAAATCGATCTTAATAACTAAGTCCCCAGACACTCCGCTATGATTAAATTTATATACAAAACATCTTTAGCAGGATTGATATTCCTGTTTTTATCTGTTTCGGCTTCAGCCCAAAAAATGAACAACACTTTGTATTTAATGCAAAATGTTCCTCAGTCAAATCAGTTGAATCCGGCCATTCAACCCGAATGCAAAGTCTTCGTTGGCTTTCCGGCGCTGAGTTCAATTTATCTGAATTACAGCAACAGCAGCTTTGCTTACAGCGATATTATTAAAGATGGTACAGGAATCAGAAAAGATTCTTTAGTTGTTGATATCAATAGCTTTCACGATGCATTGCAAACAACCAATTTTGTGTCGCAGCAATTTGAACTGACTCTTTTTGCTCTTGGAATACGCGCAAAAGATTACTTTTTCACTCTGGATGTGATTGAAAAGGAAGATTCCCGTTTCAGTTTCGATCAGGAAATGGTGACATTTTTGAAAGACGGCAACGCCTCATACAGAGGAAAAACTGCAAATTGGGGCGGACTGGGATTGGATGCAAGTTACTATCACGAAGTTGCCCTTGGTGTATCGAAAAAAATAAACGACAAATGGACGGTTGGTATCAAAGGAAAAATGCTGTTTGGTATAGCCAACATGCACATGGAAGATTCCGACATGTCTGTATTCACCTCTGCTTCCGGTAACGAAATTGTTTTAAATTCGGAACACCGTCTTCGAGTTTCCATGCCAATTAATCAAATCGGTTTGGATGCTGACGGATATGTGAACGACATTGACATAGATGGTGATAATTACGATGCAGATTTCTTCGCAAACACCGATAATAAAGGTTTTGCCGTTGATTTGGGTATGACTTACCAAATGGATGAAAAAACCCGCTTATATGCCAGTATATTGGATATAGGATCGATTAACTGGAAAACAGATGGTCATGAATTCTACCAAAATGGTTCGTTTACCTGGACGGGAGCCGATTGGTCGCAATCGGGAAATTCAAAAGACCCAAACTACAAAGAAATTGAAGATGTATTTGATGATTTAACAGACTCAATTGTTGACGAATTTCGCGTAACAAACGGAATAGATTCATACAAAGTTGGACTGCCTGCCAAAATATATTTAGGCGGAACACACGACCTTAACAAAAGGGTAAACGTAGGAGCATTAAGCAGAACCGAAATTTTTAACGGTAAAATTCAATCGTCATTAACCTTTTCGGCCAACGCACGTTTTTTCAGAAATCTTAGTACTACATTGAGTTACTCGGTGGTAAACCATTCGTACAACAACCTTGGTTTTGGATTGGCCGCCAAATTGGGTCCAACACAGTTTTATGTGGTTAGTGACAATGTAATGGCAGCCATTAAACCAAACACAGCTCACCTGGCAAACATTCGTTTCGGAGTTAACTTTTTGTTTGGCTGTAAGGACAAAACAAAGAAAAAAGATTCCTGCTCTTTCGAGGATGAAGTTAAAAACAAGAAGAAGCCATTGTACAAATAAATAAAACGATTTTTTTACTCCATTACGGAGAGTTTACATCAATTTGAATTCGAGACTGCCTTGCGGGGCAGTCTTTTTTTTTGTTAACAACTCTGAAACCCGCGCGCAGGCTAGATGATTTTGTCGCAGGAAGAGATGAAATTCCGCAGGAAGGACAATTTCCCCGCAGGATGTATTAATTGATCCGCAGAACTGACAAAAACACCACAGAATAGAATGATTTGCCTGCAGAACGAACTTTTTTACCGCAGAAAAGCAATAATAGAGCAAGGATGTGTCTTCTCCTGAAATAGCTTGACAGATTTTTAGTGTTTATTCGGTATAATTGCATCACTTGTAAACTTATCCTATCTAGGATGGTTAATATAGTATTCTCGAAGTAGTGCTCCTAAAAGAAAAATAAACTTGCAGTTGCTTACGGATTCTGCAATCTTTTTCTATTGTAGATTTTACACTTTGCAATAAAACAATCATTATATTTTTTAAGTAAGTATCCCATATAAGATTGCAGTAACAAACGCTAAAATCGCAATTGTAAATGAATAAATAGGAGCGTACCTTAATTTAACATCTCTATACTTCTGGATTATTTTCTCGTATCGATTATTATAGAATACCAAGAAATAATTCAAAACACCAAAAGGCAATGCAAACATGATAGAAAATGCAATAAATTTATTTATCATATCACTTATAAAAATATTTATTGTTATAAGTGGAATATTCAGTAAGTCAAAATATTTTAACCAAATAAAGATTATCCACCAATTTAATGCGTGCATCCAAGTAATGTATACAAACAAAGTAAATTTCCAATTCGTCCTATCTGGCTGATGCTTTTTAAAACTTATAATTGCATCAGACCATATCATATAATAAATATTCCTCATAAAATTTTACTCAAACCATTTATTATCATTATCACCATACCAAGTACTCGGACCATAATGTATGCCCAAATTAAAAGATACATCCCAACAATGTACTGTATGCACCTTCCGTTGTTAAAGCTCCACCTAAGATATCTCCGCCTGTTATCCCTCCACTAGATGCATCCTCACCAGTTACTGAAAAGAAACTTCCCTCTGAAGATTTCAGAAATGGCTCTTCTATATATTCCACACTTAACGATCCATTTTCATTTAAAACAAGACATGACCCCTCGGGTAAGTTTTTACCCAATGCTTTAAAATTTTCTGGATTGGCAAAGTAATTCGTAAAATGATACCTCATTTGCCCATCTTTGTCTACTATCGCGCGTAATTCCAAAATCATTTCGGGTGCTTCAATAATCATGGGTTTTACGGGAGGATAATGATGAATGGCCAGTCGAACCTTTACACCCCAATCAGAAACTTCGCTCTCGCAGCTATAACTTATTGGCTGAATGGGAAAACCCAATACCCGATCGATATTTTAATATTTATTTGGTACAATTGCATAGCAAATCACAACTTATAAACTCATACTATTTTGGGATGGACAATATTATATTCCCTTATTAACGCTCCCAAAAGGAAAAAGGATACAAATAAGAAGAGTAGATAGATGATACTGTAAACTTTTAGTTTCTTCTTTCTCTTATTCGGAAGTTCTTTACAGGATTTTATAATTACCAGGTATCTTTTTTTATTATTAACGTACAACAGTGCTATCGCAAAAATTACAAGTGCAAAATACTTATAGTACTCTCCGTAATAATTAAACCTAATTGGCAACATTAAATACTCAATCAGAGATAATAGAATGTAAAAATTAGCGGTGATAGCAAATGTAAGCATCCCTGTTGCAAAATATTGCGGAAATTCCTTTTCCTTAAAAATGGTAATGCAAAAAAAGTATGCTTTTGTAAATATGTATCTGTACAAATCCTTCATGCTAATATTATTCAAAACAATTTCTCAATTATCACCATTAATAGGGTGAGAATAATAAACAATACAGGCAAAATAAAAACATGCCAAGTTTTTATTCTATTTTTCAAGTAAGTATCCCATATAAAATTGCAGTAACAAAAGCTCCTAATGCAATTCCTGTTGAATAAATAAATGCACATTTTTTCGGAGGTTTAGGATACTTTATAAGTATGAGTTTATATCTATCCTTATAGAAAATAAGAAAGTAATTGAGTAGTCCAAAAGGGAACGCAAATACGAGTGAAAAGGACACAAATTTATCCAACATATCACCTGGAAATAGCTCTACTCTTATCAGAGGAACATTTAGTAAGTTAAAGTATTTTAACCATATAAACAGAATCCATAGATTTAATGCGTTTATCCATGTATTAAAAAAAAAGATAGCCATTTTCCAGTCTTCCCTTTTAGGATGATACTTTTTAAAACTTAAAATTGCATCAGACCAAATTAAATAATAAATATTCCTCATAAGTTTTTACTCAAACCATTTATAATCATTATCACCATACCAAGTACTCGGACCATAATTTATACCCAAATTAAAAGATACATCCCAAGTTAATCTGAGTGTTCCATAAAGAGCGATAAATTCTCCTACATAAGGTATTTCTGCTCCAGAATAATAAGAAGCTATAGTAGTCATTAAACCTGCCGTACCAACACCTGCATCAACATAAGTGATCGGTTGTTGATTCCCTTTTGCAATATCATAATAAGCCATTCCTGTAGTTACAACACTTCCTGCAGTCCCAACACGTTTCAACGTTTTTGATACATTTGCATAGCCTCGTGCTCTAGCTGATCTAATCCGTCCATTTGCCTTATAGATATTCTTTGTCAAACCATTGGTTGTTGCATATGTAGTATGATTATGCAATAATGTACTGTATGCACCTTCCGTTGTTAAAGCTCCACCTAAGATATCTCCGCCTGTTATCCCTCCACTAGATGCATCCTCACCAGTTACTGAAAAGAAACTTCCCTCTGAAGATTTCAGAAATGGCTCTTCTATATATTCCACACTTAACGATCCATTTTCATTTAAAACAAGACATGACCCCTCGGGTAAGTTTTTACCCAATGCTTTAAAATTTTCTGGATTGGCAAAGTAATTCGTAAAATGATACCTCATTTGCCCATCTTTGTCTACTATCGCACGTAATTCCAAGATCATTTCAGGAGCTTCAATAATCATCGGTTTTACCGGAGGATAATGATGAATGGCCACCCGAATGCTTACACCTCGCTCAGAAACACGCGTTTCACTACTATAGTTCATAGGTTGAATGGGAAAACCCAATACCCGATCGATATTTAGGTAGGTATGCATATTGTGCACATACTGCTGCATTTTATAATTGAGCTCCGACTGAAATGCATTTTGCGGGTTTACACTGGAGCTGGTGCACTGCCTTTTGGCAGCTTCCTGGGTAAATTGTATGCTCCGGCCAAGCTCTTGTATGGTATTGTAAAGTTTGTTATCCATGGCTATGAATTAATTTTAAGTCATCCTGTTTTTATGACCTCTGCTAAAATCATAAAATAAATTATAGAGATCAAATTTATGAAAACAATATCACTAATCAAAATAGTTAATATTAGATTATATAGATTTTACCAATTCAAATTGTGATTAACAAAATTTCACCTTGCGTTAGGGATTGCAGTGGAAACCCCACAGCGAAAAATGAGCGAGGAGTTGCAGCGAAAAGCCCGCCCGCAGGGAACGCCCAAAAGCAAATGCCGAAGAACATCAAAAAAAAAAATGAAATGCTTATATTTGCCTTTCAAAACAAAAGAATATGGCATTTATTAGATTTATAATCATAGCTGTTGGGATCTACTACATATTAAAGTGGATTTTGAAGGCAATATTCCCGTTTTTAGTGAAGAAAACCTTCGATAAAATGCAGGAACAAGCCAAGCAGCAACAGCAGCAGCAAACAAGAAAAGAAGGTGAAGTAACCATTGATAAACCATCGGGCAAAACAGGCGATCCACACAAAAAAGATGTGGGCGACTATGTTGATTTCGAAGAAGTGGATGATTAAATCGTAAGCGAATAGCTATTGGTAGTTGGCCTTTAGCTTTTTAACATTACACTCACCTAAATTTATTATTCAAAATATCTATAAAAACGCTATAAATTAATTGGATGTAAATCCATTGAATCGTATTTTTGCCTTTCCGTTTGGAAATTATACAATGCTAACAGCCAATGGCTAAAAGCTAATAGCTTAAAAAATTAACCTCAAAATATAAGATTTATGGCTCAGGAAGATGTTTTCAAAAAACTGGTAGCTCATTGTAAAGAATACGGATTCGTGTTTCAATCATCGGAAATTTATGATGGATTGAGTGCCGTATATGACTATGCGCAGCTGGGTGTTGAATTGAAAAACAATATTAAAAAATACTGGTGGGATTCAATGGTGAAACTGCACGAAAATGTAGTGGGTATTGATTCGGCTATTTTTATGCATCCTACTATTTGGAAAGCTTCGGGCCACGTTGATGCTTTTAACGATCCGTTGATTGACAATAAAGATTCGAAGAAACGTTACAGAGCTGATGTTTTAATTGAGGATTTGCTGGCCAAATTCGAAGGCAAAATGGACAAGGAAGTTGAGAAGGCTAAGAAGAAATTTGGTGAAAGTTTCGACGAAGCTCAATTTCGTGCAACCAACCCGCGGGTATTAGCAAACAAAGAAAAAATGGATGCTGTGCATGCCCGTTTTGTTGAGGCTTTGGATAAGAATGACTTGGATGAATTGAAACAGATCATTATTGACAATGAAATTGTTTGTCCGATTTCGGGATCAAAAAACTGGACTGATGTTCGTCAGTTCAACCTAATGTTCTCGACCGATATGGGTTCTACCGCCGACGGAAGCAGTAAAATTTACCTTCGTCCGGAAACTGCACAGGGTATTTTCGTGAACTACCTAAACGTTCAGAAAACCGGTCGTATGAAGATTCCTTTCGGAATTGCCCAAATTGGTAAAGCATTCCGTAACGAGATTGTTGCCCGTCAGTTTATTTTCCGTATGCGTGAATTCGAACAAATGGAGCTTCAGTTCTTTGTTCGTCCGGGTGAGGAAATGAAATGGTTCGATGCCTGGAAAACAACCCGAATGAGCTGGCACAAGGCTCTTGGTTTTGGTGAAGAGAAATACCGTTTCCACGATCACGATAAATTGGCTCACTATGCCAATGCAGCTACCGATGTTGAATTTAAATTTCCATTCGGATTTAAAGAGGTAGAGGGAATTCACTCCCGTACCGATTTCGATTTAAGTCAGCATCAGGAATATTCAGGTAAGAAAATTCAGTATTTCGATCCTGAGTTGAACAAAAGCTATGTTCCTTACGTGGTTGAGACTTCGATTGGAGTTGACCGTATGTTCCTGCAGATTATGTCGGAAGCATACATCGAAGAAAAAATTGAAAAAGAAGATGGTAAGGTTGACGAGCGTGTGGTACTTAAATTGCCTCTTGCTTTGGCTCCGGTTAAGCTTTGTGTGATGCCTTTGGTGAAAAAAGACGGCCTTCCGGATAAAGCCCGTGCAATTATCAACGATCTGAAATTCGATTTCAACTGCCAGTACGACGAAAAAGATTCAATTGGTAAGCGTTACCGCCGTCAGGATGCCATTGGTACTCCTTTCTGTGTAACTGTTGACCATCAGTCGTTGGAAGACAATACAGTTACCATTCGTCATCGCGACAGTATGGAACAGGAACGTGTCGAGATCTCTAAACTGTTTGCTATCGTTGAGGATCATGTAAGCATGAAAAAATTGTTCAAACAATTGAAATAGAGAACTGAGATTTGAGCTTTTAGATTTGAGAAATGAGATGATTTGCAAGGTGTAAATTACAAACTCAGGATGAACGGAACGAATCAACTAAATAGATAGTAAAATGGCCATTCTTTTACAGAATGGCCATTTTATTATTTAAAACAAATCATTATATGACCACATCGCCAAAGAAATTCTATTTCTTTAAATATAACTTTATACCCATCCTAACATTCACATATACAAAATCATAAAGTCGATCATTCGGATTAATCTCCTCCTGATAAACAACATTACCTTCCACCCATTCCTCAATACTTACTTTCCTGTACGTCCTGCTTTTGTTAGTTCCGGTAATTTGAAGGGAAGCGAACGGAGCAATAGGACGCAGTCTGTTCTTCGATGGATTAGGCAACCATTCCAATTCAATTGAGCCACCATAAACAAAGGATGGTTCTAACTGATAGGTATCTGTTTTTCTTGCCCGAACATTGGAATCATTGCTTCTCAAAATTATACTTGATTCAGTATTCTTAGAACTAGTTATAACACCTCCAAGCATTGTTCCCTGACACTTTAAACGTCCAAAAATCGTTTTTTCATAACCAAATCCACCCAAGTAGCTGTAAACGTTAATATCATCAACATATGAACAATCAGAATAATTCTCACCATTATCAAATTCGTAGTTATGTCCATCCCAACTCCCTTTTAAGCTTACAAATACTTTATTCCACACAAAATACCGCAAGTCAACAGATGCTGACCTAGTCAAAAATTCAAACTTGACATCCAGATTTTTATATTGAACAAATACCCCCAAAGTTACTGATTCCTGATTATATGAATAAATGTCTTCTACTTTATTATTTTGTAAAATCTCCTGAATTTTTATCTGAGAGCTTAAACCCCATTTCAGATCCGTTTCCTGTGCACTTGAAACAAGAGTGTGTACCAACAACAACAATATCATGGCACTAATCCTTTTATATTTATTTAGCATGATAATCAATTTATGGGATAAGGGTTACACGAAGTTGATCACTGAAAGTTTTATTGTTTTTTACGGTCAAATCAACCTTAAAAGCAAGCGTGATGGTATCGCTTATTAAAGCCTCTGCTTTAGGAGCTAATTCAGTCTGATTGGTAAAATACAAATATGGTTCAGAAGATTTTGTAACACCTGCTTCAACATATTGTGCTATTGTTTGATATAAATCTTCAGTATAATAATGTTCTCCATCATCCATCAAAAAAAACCTGCTTACATCATCATTTTTTGCAATCCCGGCATACAATCCGTCACTAAGTACACTAACCTTTATATCAGTAATTTCACTTACCATTTGCGGATTAAGTCCATAATCCTGAGCATACTTATTGTCGGATTTCAGTTTCATCATTATAACAAATTTGTCAGCTGAAACCGTATCGCCACTATTTCTATAGTGATAATCATTCCTCAAAGACAGCTCAACCCCATCCACCTCATATTCCGGACCATAAGGTTCATTATCACCACCACTGCACGAGACACTTAATCCGTAAAGCAAAGTGATAACTACCAGTAAACTTCTCATTTTCATGTTTTAATAATTTGGTTTAGATTAATACCATGTCAATAACATACAACATAAAATATTATTGAAATATACTAAAAAAACATATAAAATACGACATGGTCGATTAAACAATTTCTAAATTATTATACAAAACAAATCACAATACTTACGATTACCTTAGAGATTTTTTAACAATAGATTGTTAGACTTTAGATGAGACTGCACTATTGTTTTAAACAACCTTTTAAAATCAATTCTGTTAATAAATAAAATACCTATCCAAGTCCAAATTGCTTTTCTCTTTGTTGAGGAAACAATTGAAAAATATTAAGTGAAGCACGGAGCAAAATATTCCGTGCTTTTTGTATTTTAGGGGCGGAATTAAATAATTAAAATTAAAAAATATGAATTATGAATTGATTCACTCCTAATTCATAACTCCTAATTCATAATTACCATGAGCTTCAAGTCGATTATCAAGTCCCTTATTCCCCATTTATCAGCCATCATCATTTTCTTAATTATTGGATTTGCATTTTTCCAGCCTGTACTGGATGGAAAACAGCTAAGAAAAGGAGATACCATAAATGCTCTTGGCTACAAAAAGGAAATCTCTGATTTTAGAAAATCCACCGGGGAAGATCCTTTGTGGACTAACTCGATGTTTGGAGGAATGCCGGCCTATCAGATTACCGTTGAATACAAATCACAGTTCATGCAATTCTTTAAAGAAGCAATGGAATTGCACACTCCAAGTCCGGTACGATACCTAATGATCTATTTGATTGGATTCTATATTCTGCTTCTATCTCTGCGGGTAAATCCCTGGCTCTCCATCGGAGGTGCCATTGCCTATGCTTTTTCAACCTATTTCATTATAATTATTGGTGCCGGCCATCTCTGGAAAGTAAATGCTTTGGCTTTTATTCCACCTGCCCTTGCCGGGATATTACTCACATTACGAGGCAAATACATATTAGGCGGGTTACTCGCCTCCTTCTTTCTGATACTCGAATTGTATTCCAATCACATACAAATGACCTACTATTTTCTGATTACGGTTCTTTGTATTGTTGCCTTTGAATTTTATTATCGCTGGAAACAAAAAGAGCTAAAGCAGTTTTTTACTGCCATTGGTGTTTTAGCCATTGCATCCATTCTGGCTGTTGGCGTAAACAGTTCCAATCTTTTCAATTCATACCAATACGGCAAACAAACCATTCGTGGAAAATCGGAACTGACATTAGGCAATAAAGACAATAAAACCAATGGTTTGGATAAGGATTACGCCACTCAGTGGAGTTATGGTGTTCAGGAAACTTTAACCTTGCTGATTCCAAATGCAAAAGGTGGTGCCGGCTCTCCTCAGGAAGCAACTCAGCTGGTGAGCTACCTAAGCGGGGGACAAATTGAAAATGTAGCCAAATACTACGATATTGAACCAATAAAAGATCACCACTACTGGGGAAATCAGCCTTTTACAGCCGGCCCTGTATATGTTGGTGCAGTTATTCTGTTCTTATTCTTTTTAGGATTGATTATTGTTCCCGGACGTTTTAAATGGGGACTCTTAACCGCCACTATTTTAGCCATTATGCTGTCGTGGGGACATAATTTCCAATTCCTTACCGATCTGTTTTTAGATTACTTTCCTCTGTACAACAAATTTAGAGTGGTTTCGTCCATTCTGGTTGTTGTTGAGTTGTGCGTTCCAATTTTGGCAATTTTAGCCGTTAAAAAAGTATTGGATGAACCAGAAGTCCTTCAGAAAAAAGTAAAATTATTTTCTGTGAAGTCAAACGTATTGGTTTTGCCATTACTCCTAACTGCCGGAATTTCATTGCTTTTGTATTTGCTTCCAAATCTTTTTCTTGATTTTATTACTCAGGCTGAAACAAGTTATTTTGCCCAGATAAAGTCAGGAAACCCAAATGCGGTTACTTACATCAATCAAATTCAATCGGACATTTTTAATGCCAGAGTTTCTATGTTTAGAGCCGATGCATTGCGAACCATTCTTTTTGTTGCTTTAATTGCTGTTCTCCTTTTCGGATATGGTAAAAAATGGTTTCAGGCTAATATTTTAATTGCCTGTATAGTTGTTTTGATTCTGGTAGATTTATGGCCGGTTAACAAACGCTTTTTAAATGCAGACAGCTTTGTTCCTAAAAAAGAACTGAAAATTGCATTCAATCCTACTCAAGCCGATTTTGAGATTCTGCAATCTGAGTTTTCGGCCCGACCGAAACTGCACGCATTGGCTCAAAAAGCTCAGGATGAATACAAAAAAGAGAACCGTAAAGCAAGCAAACTCGAATTGGCTATTGTCCCTTTCACCGTTCTTAATCAGCACAGCAATTACAGGGTTTTAAACACCTCTGTTCAAACCTGGCAAAACGCAAGTACTTCCTACTACCACAAATCAATTGGAGGTTATCATGGAGCCAAATTACGACGTTACCAAGAGTTGATTGATCATCACATCACAAAAAACAACATGAAGGTGATCAACATGCTAAATACCAAATACATCATCACACCCGATAAAGAGAAAGGAAATCAGGCGCAATTAAATCCTGATGCCTTGGGAGAAGCATGGATTGTTCCCAACTACAAAATTGTTGCCAATGCCGATGAAGAAATCATGGCTTTAAATACCTTCGATCCTGCAAAAGAGGCTTTAGTTGACAAGCGCTTTGCTCCTCAACTGCATGGATTTACAAGTCAAGCAGATTCTTCCGCAAGTATTTCAATGGAAACCTATGCTCCCAACAAAATCACTTATCTGTTCCAGGCTAAAAGCGATCAATTGGTGGTTTTCTCAGATATTTATTACCAGCCGGGCTGGAATGCTTATGTTGATGGGAAACTTGCTCCGCACTTTAGAGCCAACTACATATTACGGGCTATGAAAGTTCCAGGAGGAAAACACCAAATTGTATTTAAATTTGAGCCAAAAGCAATGGCCATAACAGAAGGTATTTCTGTTGCCAGCATGGTTTTATTCTTTCTTTTGCTAGCGGGAGGAATTGTATTTGGAATTAAAAATATCCGAAAAGAGACAATTTAAAATGAGAAGCAAGTATACACGAACCCAACAGTTTGTCAACTTCATGCAGAAAATTGTTTTTCTGCATATTGTCCTGTTTTTAATGCGTCGGTTTTATTTTCTATTGGAAAAATTGGTACCAAAAGATAAGCGGATTGCGCTCTTCTTTTTGACTGAAAAGGTATATTTCGACAATTCGAAGTACCTGTTTGAGTACATGCGCGAAAAAAATGATTTTAACAGCATTCTGTTCACGCCTTACAAATCTTTGTACCGTGAATTAAACACCAAATTTTCTGGCGAGGTAGTTTATTCTTGGTCGTTAAAAGGCTTTTTCCTCTTTTTAAGAACCAGACATGTCATTCTTTCATACGGAATTAGTGCAGCCGCTTTCAAGCCATACTACCTGCACGAAAAATGCAAAAACATCATCTATCTAGGACATGGTACGCCAATGAAAAAAATGGCCTTGCAAACCCCTCCCTGGCGCAGATATGCCAAACACAAGCAATTGCAAAAATACAGCTATATGGCAGGCTGTTCTCCTTTGGAACAAATTATTCATGCCGCAGGATTTAATATTGACATGAACAATGTTTGGGTGAGTGGCTTGCCCCGTAACGATTATTTGCTTCAGGATATCAATCTAAGTCCGTCTTTATTGGTTGCAAATCCATTTCTCGACCGTAAAATTATTCTATACGCTCCAACCTGGCGCGAAGAAGGTTACAAAACTCACTTTTTCCCTTTCGGGGATTTTGATGCAAAACGGCTTTCTCATTTTCTGGAAAAGGAAGACGCCTACATTCTGGTTCGAGGGCACAAAGAGGATATTAAACGAAAGTCTGTTGAAAAAACTCATGATTTCTTTTCTATTGACAGAGTACTAAAAGCTGATCAGGATCGATTCCCCGATGTGTATGAGTTATTGCCTTACGTAGATGTTTTGGTAACCGATTATTCATCACTTTGGATTGACTACCTGCTTTTGGATCGGCCAATTATTTATTTGCCATACGATTTAGACGAATACAAGCAATACAAAGGCTTTTTTATCGATTTCGATGAGAATACTCCTGGAGCAAAGTCAAGCACCCAAAAAGAATTTATAACGCATTTACAACGCTATTTCGAACAGCCTCAAACTCATGCCAAGTGGCGCAAAAAAATCAGGGATATGTATCACACTTATCAGGATACAGAGAGTTGCGAGAGAGTGTTTCAGGAAATTAAAAAATTGAATTAATGAATCTCAACAAATACTCCAAACCAATCATCTTCATTACCACCTTATTGGGCTGGATATTTATTGTTCCAATCACCTACCTTATTCCAAAAAAAAGGAATCTGATAGTGCTTATGGGAGCAAAAGATGGTTTTTTTATTGATAATGTAAAGTTCTTTTTCCTCTACATATCGGAAAAGGAAGGAGATCAGGAATTCTATTTCCTGACCGCAAATAAAGAGACCTATGAATCACTCAAACATCAATACAGCAACATATTGTACTACCCATCAGCCAAGGCCTATTGGATTTCGTTGAGATGTAAGGTTTTTGTAGTTGATAATTTTTCGTGGATGGACAATTGCCGGTTTCAGTTATTCTGGCGGGCAAAAATTGTTCAAATCTGGCACGGAATAGGCTTCAAAAAGATTCAGCGCGACAACAAATTCTTTATTCAGGAAACCAGCTCACTCTACCGCAGATTTATTTTGAATTTTGTAGGAAAACTACCTGTTTATGATGCACTTATCTCAACTGGGGAATTCTTTACTGAGTATTTTTTTAAGCCGGCATTTATTTCAGACCACTTTATTGATACGGGATATCCGCGTAACGACATCATTGTAAATCCAAAAAAATATAAGAATGTATTAATCAACTCGGATGAAAAAACCATTCGAAAAGTAATTGAATTGCGTAAAAAAGGAATCAAATCAATCTTGTATGCACCAACCTTTCGGGATACCGGAGGGGATGGTATTTCCGATGGAATTCTTGACCTTCAGAAATTGAATGAATTCGCCATTAAAAATGATTTTGTATTTATTTTTAAACTGCATCCACTGCCACAATATCAGTCTATAAGCAACGAATTCGAACGCATTCTTTGGTACGATAATGTGAAAGACGTATATCCTCTTCTTCCTGAAATTGATGGTATGGTGAGTGATTACTCTTCCATTTACATGGATTATATTTTACTGAACAGGCCAGTGTTTTTCCTGCTGTATGACCGCGAAAAGTACGAAACCAAAGATCGTGAATTACATTCCTTCTTCAACGATTTTATTATTGGACTTATTTCTACTACTCAAGAAAAACTGGAACAGGATTTACTCAGTACATTTACTGAAAATGACGATTTTGTTGAGGCTAGAACCCAAATTATCGGCAAATCATATTTAAATACAGATGATAACAGTTCTCAAAGAATTTTTAATTTCATTCAGGAACATTATCTTCGCAGGAATCAATAAAGCAAAACTATGAAGAGAGTAATCACCTTTGGAACATTTGACCTTTTTCACATCGGACATTTACGGATTTTAGAACGTGCCAAAGCACAAGGTGATTATCTTATTGTTGGTATTTCAACCGATGCTTTAAACTATTCCAAAAAGCAGAAAAATCCAATCTACTCAGAAAAAGACCGAAAGCGAATTATTGAATCGCTTAAAGTGGTTGATGAAGTATTTTACGAAGAATCATTGGAACTAAAAGGAGATTATATCAAACAATTTAATGCTGATGTTTTAGTGATGGGAAACGACTGGGAAGGCCGTTTTGATGAATTCAAATCACTTTGCGAGGTGGTTTATCTGGAAAGAACGCCATCTATCTCAACTACCGAAATAATTGAGATTATTAAAGAGTAATTTTATTCTTAGCCACTGATATCAAAAACGCTTACCTCAAGCCCAATTTCTCACGAACAAATTCGTTAAAATCATTCGAAATCTTAAGAAAAAAAGTGAGCAGCAAATAAGTACCTCCAACCAAAGTGCTTCGTACAAGAATATCAAATACAAACCAATCCATTTTTGGCAGTAAATAACCTAAATAAAAAGACGTAACAGTAATCCCTAAAACAAATAGATATTTCCTGTTTATTGGTTGAAATCCGTAGGTTTTCCAAAGAAATATGTATTTCATCAGATTAAAGATAAGGCTGGCAGTAAGTGAGGCTGCAGCTGCACCAACAATTCCCCAAACTGGTATCATAATTAAATTAGTAACAACTACCAAAGCACCAAAAATAAGCATAAACAGTGTTTGTATCCGATATTTAGGCGAAGCTTGAATTACCACACCACTAATACCCGACAGCATCTGTATAACATGCGAAATCCCAATGAAAAACATTACATATTTTCCTGCAATGTATTTATCCGGAACTATCTCAAATACATTTTCAACGTTCACCCAGACTCCAATAAACAGCAAACAACCTGTCATAAATTGATGCAAACCGCTTTGCGAATAAACTTTCCCGATGGTTGCAAGATCATCGCGTTTCCAAGCCTCAGCAATTACGGTACTTGCTATCTTCTTTAATGTGCGTGAAGGCATTGAAATTAGCATTCCAAAATTTGCCATTGTTGCATAAATACCATTTGCACCTAAACCGATAAAACTTACGATCATTATTCTGTCGATATTAGCCGTTAACTTATCGCTTAAACCATTCAGAATTCCAAATAAGGAAACATTAACCATAGATTTTCGAAGTTTGGGTGTTACGAACTTCAGATTAGATGCAAAAGAAATCTGACCTCGCTTTAGAAGAAGCAGAAATAGTAAAACAGTTGGTAAACAAAAAGCCACTACATATAAAAATACGAACTGCGAAAACTCCAATATATCTTTCCAGAAAAGGAGAATGATACAAAAGTTGATAAGTTTAAATACAATATCCCGATAAATTGTTCCCGAAACGGCATCGTACATCACTCTATTGTATCCTTCGAATAAATTAAAAAAGAGTGTGAAAAATACCAGAGGAATCAAATAAATCAGGTAATTTAAATAAAGTGGTGATTCGTTTGAATATAAACTGACAGCAACAGGATGCAAAAGAAAATAAGCAATCAAAGAAAGAATGAAGCCAATCATCCCAACCCAAAACAGAATGAACAAATATCCATTATGATTTCGATTTTCATTTCGAAAATAAGGGAACAATCTGGCTGTAACATTATTGAACCCGAAAGAAGAAAACTGCGTTGCAATTGTTGCAATTGCTACCAACCAATTCAACAAACCTATTTGGTCTGCTCCCAAAATCCTCGGAAACAAAATCCCAGTATTTATAAACCCTAAAATGGCTCCAAAATAGGAAACCACAGTTCCTTTAATGGTTTGTTGACGAATGATTCCCACCTTGCTTTTTTGTGTTAGGTTCTGATTTAATCACAAATTTAACAAAATTGATTTCTTGTGAAAGCATTTCAAATTCATATAAGTATGATATATTTTGATTGAAAAATTGTATTTTCGCATGTCATCCGGTCAAATCCGGATGAACATCTGATTAAATATATCGGGTAGAATTCTTTAATTTCATTTCAAATGGCATACAAAGAAAAAGGTACAAAACGAAGACTTCGCTCCTCTTACATCACTTCTGTAATTAGTATTTCACTGGTTTTATTCATGTTAGGATTAATGGGCTTACTAATTTTAAATGCCAATCAGATTTCCAATTACGTAAAAGAAAATATTGGAGTCACAGTGGTTTTAAAAGACAATATCAAAGAAGTTGAAATTCGTCGCTTACAAAAAATATTGGATGCCAGTGATTATGTGAAAGCTACAAAATATGTGGATAAAGAAACTGCTGCCAAAGAATTCGAGAAAGAGTTAGGCGAAGATTTTATCTCATTTTTAGGCTACAACCCACTTCGTGCCTCGATAGATGTAAAATTATATGCAGGATATGCAAATACAGATAGTATTGCGGTAATTGAAAAGCATTTATTAAAGCAATCGCAGGTTCAGGAAGTTGATTATCAAAAATCATTGGTGCATTTGGTAAACGAAAATGTGAAAAGAATCAGCTTAATCATATTAGCGTTTAGTGCTCTGCTTTTCACAATATCATTTACTCTAATCAACAACACCATACGCTTATCTATTTACTCTCAGCGCTTTATAATTAACACGATGCAATTGGTTGGTGCTACAAGAGGGTTTATACGCCGGCCATTTATGGCTAAAACCTTACTGCATGGCGTAATAGGAGCACTAATCGCCAACGCAATGCTTTCGGGTGTCATTTACTTGTCACAAAAAGAATTAAGTCAGGTAATCAATTTTAGTCATGTTGAAATGATTGGTGTCTTGTTCTTACTGATCTTATTAATCGGACTTTTCATTACCTGGATATCAACCTTATTTGCTGTAAACAAATACTTAAGGCTTGAGTCGCGTTCGTTGTATTAAGAACCGTTAACGTGTTAAAAAATCATAACACGAGACACTTCAGGAACTTTAGGCACATTTACCTCTAGGCACTTTAATTAGTTTATTGTAAATTTGGCATCTAATTGTCAAAACCGACAAAATTTGAGAACATGAACAAACAAGATAAAAAACTGGATTTTGCTCTTTCAAAAGAAAACTACAAACTTATCGTTATTGGGTTTGTTATTATTATAGTAGGATTCTTACTCATGATGGGCGGAGGATCGGATGATCCAAACGTATTCGATGAAAGTATCTTTAGTTTTCGAAGAATTACTTTAGCTCCAATGGTAGTGTTATTTGGTTTCGCTTTCGAAATCTACGCCATCATGAAAAAGCCAAAAGAACAATAAATATCCCCTTTTATGTATTTTTTCGGTTAGTTAACCGAAAATTTTTCTTTTTAATAATATGAACTGGATTGAAGCCTTACTTTTAGGCTTACTGCAAGGATTAACTGAATTTTTGCCGGTAAGCAGCAGTGGTCATTTAGAAATTGGCAAAGCCTTGCTAGGCATTCATGCCGAAAATAATTTAGTATTTACAGTGGTTGTGCACGGTGCAACAGTTTTAAGTACCATAATTGTATTTCGAAAAGATATTTTGGAACTTTTAAAAGGTCTTTTTAGTTTTCAGTGGAATGAATCGACACAGTATATTGCTAAAATTGCTGTCTCTATGATTCCAATCGGAATTGTAGGCGTGTTTTTTAAAGATCAGGTGGAAGAAATTTTCAATACTGATAAAATCCTGCTGATAGTAGGCTTTATGCTTTTAGTAACGGCTTCGTTTCTTGCATTTACATACTATGCAAAACAAAAAGAAAAAGATATTTCATTCAAAGATGCCTTTATTATAGGTATTGCTCAAACAGTTGCTGTACTTCCCGGAATTTCGAGGTCGGGAGCAACCATTGCAACCGGACTGCTTTTAAAAAATAAAAAAGCTGAAGTAGCCAAATTCTCGTTTTTAATGGTTTTAGTTCCTATTATCGGTGAAAACATATTAAGTGTTTTTAAAGGAACATATACTTCACAAGGATCAGTAGAATTAATGCCGTTGCTAGTCGGTTTTATTGCCGCTTTCCTTTCCGGATTACTGGCTTGCAGCTGGATGATTAAATTGGTGAAAAGAGGGAAATTAATCTATTTTGCAATTTATTGCCTGATTATCGGACTAATTGCTATTTTTGCAGCCTAATTACAAAATAAGGCATTCCCGTTAAATCCGATTCTAAATGATTCAATTTGAAACCGATAATGATTTTCAAGAAGGCGCTTTACTTCTTTTTAATAAGCCTTACGAATGGACTTCGTTTGATTTAGTAAACAAGATAAAGCATAAAATCAAGCACAAGTTTCATTACAAAAAAGTAAAAGTCGGACATGCAGGAACACTTGATCCTTTAGCCACAGGATTGTTGATTGTTTGCGTTGGGAAATACACAAAAAAAATAGACAGCTATCAATCGCAGGTTAAAGAATACATTGCCACACTAAAATTAGGAGAAACCACTCCTTCTTTTGATTTGGAGACGGAAATTGATCAGATTTACCCTACCGAACACATCACTAAAGATCTGATTGATGACAGCTTAAAAAGTTTTATTGGCGAAATACAACAAAGACCACCTGACTATTCAGCAGTAAAAGTAAACGGGAAAAGAGCTTACGAATATGCCCGAAAAGGACAGGAAATTGAGATAAAAAAGAAAACGCTGGCAATTGATGAAATAGAAGTTCTTGAATTTGAAAAGGACATCTTAAAAATAAGAGTTGTTTGCAGTAAAGGAACTTACATAAGAGCTCTTGCCCGCGATATTGGCCAAAAACTCAATAGCGGTGCACATTTAACCGCTCTTGAAAGAACTAGAATCGGCGATTTTCATATCAACGATGCCCTTGAAATTGAAGATTTTATAAAATTCTTAGAAAATTTATAACTATCTTGCGGTCTTTTCGTAAAAGGGAAAGCTTTGCTATCGCCTATCAACAAAAATCCAATATAAAAGTCATTCAGCATTATGAAGTTATCGAAGTTTAAGTACAAATTACCAACCGAACTTATTGCTTTACATCCAGCCTACAATAGAGATGAATCTCGCTTATTGGTGCTTCACAAAGATACAGGTAAAATCGAGCATAAAATCTTCAAAGATCTTATTGATTATTTTGATAATGAAGACGTTATGGTTTTCAACAACACAAAAGTTTTTCCTGCTCGTTTGTATGGCAACAAAGAAAAAACAGGCGCTGAAATCGAAGTGTTTTTGCTAAGAGAATTAAATCGCGAGCAGAGATTATGGGATGTTTTAGTTGATCCTGCCCGTAAAATCAGAATCGGTAACAAATTGTATTTTGGCGATGATGATTTATTGGTTGCTGAGGTAATCGACAATACAACTTCAAGGGGAAGAACTCTTCGTTTCCTATACGATGGCCCTTACGAAGATTTTAAAAAGGCACTTTACGGATTAGGAGAAACTCCTCTTCCTAAATTTATAGACCGTGCAGTAGAACCTGAAGATGCAGAACGTTACCAAACGATTTTTGCAAAACATGAAGGAGCTGTTGCCGCACCTACTGCAGGTATGCACTTTAGCCGTGAGCTAATGAAGCGTCTGGAAATTAAAGGAGTTGATTTTGCAGAGGTTACTTTGCATGTTGGTTTGGGTAACTTCAGAACTGTAGATGTTGAAGATTTAACCAAACACAAAATGGATTCGGAACAAATCGAAATTAACGATTTGGCCGTAAAAAAGGTAAACAGTGGTAAGAAAAAGAAGAAAAACATCTGTGCTGTTGGTACAACTGTTGTTCGTACTTTAGAAACCTCAGTATCAACCCAGGGAACATTAAAACCATTCGAAGGGTGGACCAATAAATTTATTTTTCCTCCTTACGATTTCAGTGTTCCTAACAGCATGGTTACCAATTTCCATTTGCCGCTTTCAACTTTACTGATGATGGTTTGTGCATTTGGAGGATACGATAAAGTAATGGTTGCTTATCAGGAAGCAATCAAAGAAAAATATCGTTTTGGAACTTATGGTGACGCAATGTTGATTATCTAAGATCAAAATATATATCCAAAAGTAAAGCTGTTGAATTCAATTTCAACAGCTTTTTTTTATCTCTAAACGACACATTAAAACGCATCTTAAAACTTTTTCCCTTGGTTCCTGATCCTTATTCCTCTGAGTTCACCATCCAGCTCGAAAATACATCCAGATAATTCCAGTAAGAAAGGATTAGTTCTTCAGGCACATCCAGCTCGGGCAAAAGCTTTTGGTAGCACTGCATCCAAACCTGACGTGCTTCTCTTGTTATTTTAAAATTTGCATGCCTTTTAACCAACATGGGGGCTCCCCTGTTCTGATTAAAATACTCCGGTCCACCTAAAACCTGAATAAAAAAATCGGATGAACGAAGTTTTGCCGCTTCAAACTCATCTTTATCCTGAGGAAACAAAGGACTAAACTTACTTTCTCTCAACATTTCATAATGATCGTCGACTAATTTTCGAATCCCGTCTTCACCCAGATATTTAAAAAAATCTTTATTTGGTCTGGTTACCTCGGGCCGTTCTCCAAAGGGATAATCTTTAATTTTCAATTCCATTGCAAGTCATTATTTAAGCAAATACTATATAAAATTATAAATATTCATTGGTTTTATTGCCTTCCATAATGGAAAAAAGACAAACCCATCTTATTTATTTTTTCCTTCGCACACAATTCTGTAATTTTAATTATCAATAGAAAGATCCTTTACCTCTCTAAATTTACCTTATCAAGATGAAAATCAAATGTCACTTTAAACAACTATTTGCTAAGCATCTGCAAATAACAATTCAGCTCTCATGAAAAAAATAATTAACTTTTTTATTGCATTGGTTTTTCTAAGTACACCGGCCTTCTCTCAAGATTGCGCCGTCTACATACCAAGCAATGTTGGCACCGAGCTCCATTATGAGATGAAAAATGCCAAAGGAAAAACTGAAGGCGTGTACACTCAAAAAATGATATCAGTAAAGGAACGCGGTGGAGAAACAACATTCGAATTGCTGCAAACCTATATGGATCCTAAAGATTCAAACAAAATAATTACACAAGACACAATTAGTTTCCGATGTAAAGACAATGTTTTTTACATCGATATGGAAAAATACCTGAATCAGAAACAGATGGAAGGCTTTAAAGATATGGAGGTTAAAATTACTACGGATGATCTGATTTATCCTCCTAAACTTTATCCTGGCTTGGAATTAAACGATGGCTCGATATCGCTTGAAATTGGAGCAGGAATGATGAATATGAACATGACCACCAATATTGTGAATCGAAAAGTTGAGGCTCTTGAAGACGTAACAACTCCTGCCGGTACATTTACATGCTTCAAAGTATCGGAAGATGTGAAAAGTAAAATGGGCATTGTAAATGTGCAACTGCACAACATTACCTGGATTGTAAAAGATATTGGAACCATCCGAAGTGAATCGTACAACAAAAAAGGAAAACTGAACAGCACTACAGAATTGATAAAAATTGTTCAATAAACTGGTAGAAATTAAAAGGAGAAAGCCCCAAACAACTTGGCACTTTCTCCTTTCACCTTTATGCTTTTAGCTTATTTAATTCATAATGTTTCTTGGTTTTCCTTGTAACCACAAACGGATGTTTTCCATCACAATATCAACCCGCTTGCCGAACGATTCGTTGGTGGCGAATGCCAAATGAGGCAACATGATTAAGTTAGGAGCTGTAAACAGAATGTGTTCTTTATCCAAAGGCGGCTCTTTTTCATAAACATCCACAGCAGCTCCTGCAATTTCACCATTTTCCAATGCTTCACAAAGAGCATCACTGTTAACAACCGGTCCGCGGGCTGTATTAATTAAAATGGCTGAAGGCTTCATTTGCTTGAATTCTTCTTTGCCAATAAATCCTTTGGTTTCATTTGTCAACGGAACATGAAGTGAAACAACATCCGATTCTTTTAATAAAGTAGGCATATCAACAAATTCAACGCCTTCTACGGTCTTTTCACTTCGGTTGTATGCAATTAGTCTGCAGTTAAAAACTTTTGCAATCTCGGCCACCCTAAGGCCAATTGCGCCGGCTCCAACAATACCAATAGTCTTGCCGTTCAATTCCGTTCCTAAAAAGCCGGCCCGGTCTCCACCAAAGCGGGTAATCGAATCGCCGGAAACAATCTTTCTGTACACCGATAAAATCATTCCAATGACTAATTCAGCAACCGATTCGGTTGAAAAACCTGCTGCATTGCTCACCAGAATATTTCTCTCCCGGCATATTTCCATATCGATATGATCGACACCGGTAAAAGCAACCGAAATCATTGAAAGATTAGGACAGGCATCCAAAAAAGCTTTTGTGATTGGGATATTACTGACAACAACAGCATCAGCACCTTCGGCACGCTTTATTAACTCCTGCTCATTCTCATTCCGATCGGTAAAAAAGATCAATTCGTGTCCAAGCGCTGCAAACTCCTGTTTTAACTGTTCATATTTACAAGCCGTAATTCCAATTGGTTCCAGTATAGAAAATTTCATCCGTTTATAATTTGTTTTTAAGTTGCTTCAAACCGAATATGATTTGAGTTAAGCAAAGTAAAAAAAACATACATCACTATCAATGCAATAGCATCTATTCTACAACATCAATACAAAAGTCTGTTTTGACGGGTAATAAGTTCGATTAAACGATTTTAATTTACAATCTCAGGTATTTTTTTCAACTTGTATTCACAATGGATCGCTAGATTTTAGATGTGAGATATTAGATTGATTTACAATATGCTTAATTTTTACACCTCTGCGTTGAGATATCTGCCAGCTAAATCACTCTGATTATCAGCCGTAAAAAAAAATAACGAACTCCTAATTCACAACAACTGATTTTCTCTTTCATCATGATCAATCAATCAGAACTTTATAACAAGATCCAAGACCAATTCATTATCACCTGGGAGAATTGTCCGGAGTATTTTCCTGGCACAGGAAAACGATTTTCCTATTTAGAAAAACGGATATGGGAATTAAAATTCGATCGCTTTATAAAGTTTGTACAAAGCGAAGCTAATTTTCAACAGCCCAACAAATTGGAAATACTGCGAAAAACACAACTATTTTTCAAAGAAGCTTTATCGTACTCCCCCGATCAACTTGAACTCATATTTTCCGATGAAATGCTCCATGCCACGAAAGATTTCATTCAAAAAGCATGGCTTTTCGATCCGGATTTGGGGAATACTGAAATTTTTCAGGCATTACGAAATGTGTGGATCATGCTTGGCCTGCAATCATTTTTCAGAAAAGAAATCAAAATTACACCTTCGCTTTTGGCCTACAGCCTTTTGTATCCATATACCGACAATCTGATTGATGATGCAAGCATTAATAAGGAAGAAAAAATCAATTTTTGCCAACGATTTGCTTTGCGGTTGGAAGGAGAATCTGTAAAATCGGAATCCGGCACTGAACAGCAAATTTACGATTTAGTAGAAATGATCGAATCTGAGTTCGATCGGGAAAATTACCCTGAAGTATACCATAGTCTGCTTGCCATTCACGATGCCCAAACCCAAAGTCTTGCATTAGTGAGCCATAAACCTATGCTTTCTGAAGAAGAAACCTTCAAAATTTGTATCAACAAAGGTGCCAGCTCGGTAATTGCTGATGGTTATTTGGTGCTGGGCAATTTAGACGAAAAGCAATTGCATTTTTTATATGAATACGGCGCTTTTCTTCAGATTTTAGACGATTTACAGGATGCCCGACAAGATTATCTGGATGGAGTTATGACTTGTTTTTCAAGAAAGTTACCTTACGAAAATTTGGACAAACTACTTTGTAAAACTTATTTTCTAGGCAAAACATTTCAGCAAAGCGTAACCAATTTATATCCTGACGAAATATCTTTTCAAGGTTTGATTAAAAAGAGTTTTGCTTTGTTGTTTTTAGTCTCAATTTTCGAAAATCAGGAAGGTTTCAGTGATGATTTTATTCTGAAAATAGAAAAATATGCTCCTTTCCGTTTTTCCTTTCTTCGCAAACAAAAAACAGATTTGGAACCTTTTCGGGATTTAATGCTGCAAAAAATTGATGAATATCGACTAAGCGAGAGCAACGCTTAATCAAAAAAGACTTTCCATTTCGTAAAGCCCGTTTAGTCTTTAGCAGTTCCTAATTATGATATCTCTTCGTCTGGATTCTCCGATTTAACCTCTTCCAGAATAACATCCTCTGCCGTAAGTAAGGGAGAAGCTTCCAAATCTTCTATTTCGAGCATATTCACCAATACATCCAGCGACTTGCCGATCTGTTCCAGTTCTTCATCGGATATTTTCTTTAATTTTACGGCTAACCTTTGCTGCAGCAAATCGGGAGCTTCCTGTAAAAGATTATCACCCTTAGAGGTTAATGCAATCAAAGTCGTTCTTCGATCTCCAATTTTAGGCAATCGCGCCAGCATTCCCTTCTTTTCCAAACGACTTATTATACCTGTAATGGTGCTGGAATTAAGATTCAACTGATCTCTGATTGATTTCTGAGTCGCCTGATAGTTAGGAGAATTTTTAAGACATTCCAAGCATAGTATCTGCGGAATACTTACTCCGTGATCCTTTTGGATTTTCTTTGATTCTAAATTAATAGATCGAATAATCCTCCTGATTTTAACAATAATATTCTTATAGTCCATTCATTGTAAATCTAATCGACAAAACTCATTTTCAGGGCAAAAATAACTAATTTGTCTTTAATGCAAGCTTATTGAAGCGGGTATCTCCAATAATAATCAACGAACTGTAAACTCTTCAGATAATGGCTTAATCCATAGGGGAAGCTTATAGAACACAGGCTTTTTTGTTCGCAACGGTCTTCACCCTTTTTTCAATATATCTTGAATTTAGAATCCTCAGTATCCCCATGTAATCCATATCAAACTCAATCAAATCACCCACTTTGTATTTATTCTTGTTATCATCCAGATCAATTACAATCATATCGGAACTTGCTCCTGAAATTTTTAAGCTTTTATCAACCAATTCGAGATGACTCACCTCAACATCAAGCAATCCTAAATCAACTATTGCCCTGTACGAAGTTTCTCCAATATTCGTTTTATCAATTTCATAACTGTCCCCTTCTAAATTTGTCCCAAATTCACCCATGGGAACAGTCGGTTTTTCAATCAATTCTATTATTTCTGAGTACAGGCGAAATACATCAGAATGCATTTTTTTGAATTTTGTATTGTTGTACACATCAGTTCCCAAAAATAAGGTTTCTCCAACCCTAAAATGATTGATTCCTTTTGGCAGTAAATTTTGAAAAATAAGTGGTATCGTAACCGACGAACCTCCTGAAACATAAGGAATTTGTTTGTTGAATTTTGCTTCAATCAATTGTTCGTATAAGCTCAGCTGAATTAACTTATCGTGATTTGGTAAAACACCGTACAAACAAGACAGATTTGCACCAATTCCGATCACCTGAATGTTATCCAGCCTAAAAACACTTTCATAAAAGGCAATAAAATCTTCGCCCAAAACGCCTTCGCGAAGTTCTCCCAACTCAATCATTATGATGATTTTGTGAGTTTTTTTCTGCTTTTTAGCTTCTTCTGACAAAAGCTTAATAGTCTCAAACTCTGTATTTACACTAATATCGGCATACTTCACCACACTCGAAATTGAGCGTTTTGCCGGAGGCTTAATGTAAATGGTTTCAATGTTGGGATTGATCGACTTGATCACTTTTAAGTTGGAAACCCGGGAATCACATATCTGAGTAAAATCGAATTTTAATAATTCGGTTAAAAATTCCTTATTTCCACACAACATTTTCGACACAATTGACCATTCAATTCCATTTTTTCTAAAAAGAGAATCGAGATAATCAAAGTTTGATTTTAATTTCTTAATATCTAAAGTTACAAAAGCCATAATTTCTAAGTTTTATTTGATTACCCTACGGGTTATACTTTCTGATAAATGTGCCAATATTTCATAGTTAAGTTCATCACTGATTTCACTAAAAGCGCTTACCTTTATTTCTGATTTGCCCTGCTTGCCAATCAAAACCACTTTATCTCCTACTTCTACCTTTTTAAGATGAGTCACATCTACGATCATCATATTCATGTTTACTACACCAATTACACTGCATTGATGACCACGAATAAGAACACGACCTTTATTACTCAATGAACGACTATAACCAAAAGAATACCCAACAGGAACCAATGCCGTTTTAATTTTGGATTGAGCAAGATATGAAATCCCATAGCCCACAAATTCTCCGCTTTTAACTTCCTTAAGAGCCATTATCTGACTTTGCCAGCCAAGTATCCTATTTAATGGATCTACCCTATATTCCTGGTTATTAATATACTGCACAAACACTTCGGTACTCGACCAAAAACCATAAAGCATAATCCCCACTCTTACCAAATCCATTCTTGTTTCAGGATAAACAATACTTGCGGCCGAATTGGCGACATGTTTGTACTTTGGTGTCAAATTATTCGCTTCCAATTCACTTGCCATTTCCTGATATCTCTGCAACTGATTCTGTATCCTAAAATGATTTGAGACACTTTCGGCTCCAGCCAGATGTGTACAGAATCCTGTTAGCTCGATATACTCAATGTTTTCTTTCACAATAGCAATGGCCGCATTTAATTCTTCCCTGTTTAATCCTGAACGATTCATTCCGGTTTCAGTTTCGAGATGAATTTTGGCTTTTACACCCAACTCTTTGGCATACTTAACTGCCAATTGTAAACGCTCCATATTAAAAACAAAGAATTCTATTCCTTTTTCGATTGCATCTTTAATATCCTTTTCGCTCAACCAACCCATAACCATTATAGAGGCAGGTTTGGAAAGGCAATTGTACACACGAAGGGCTTCACTGTAATAAAATACAGAAAAATGATCGATGCCATATTTATTAAATACGGGTACAATTTGTTCGATCCCATGACCGTAGGCATTGGCTTTCACCACAGCTGATATTTTTACTTTATCACCAAGTTTCGATCGTAAAAATGAAATATTATTTTGGATTGATTTTTCACTTAGTGATATTATTGTATCGTCAATCATTACTATACAGTACTTTTATAAATAGAATAGAATAGATTTACTCCCGTCTCAATGATATCATCAGGAAAATTAAAATCGGGATTATGAAGTTGAGGCTGCTCAGTTCCAGCACCCAACCCAAAATAACAGGCATTGAACTTTTCGGTATAGTAACCAAAGTCTTCGGACCATTTATAGGGCGTTTTAATATGCTCCACATTCAAACCATTCTGTCTTGCCGCTTGTTCTACGATATCAACACAGCAATTATTATTCATTGTTGCAGGAAACACTTCGGTATAGCTAATTTCACAAGCTAGTTTTTCCGAGCTCGCAATTTCCTTCACTATTTTCTCACACAAAGAAGTTAGCAATCTTAAATCTTTATTTTCGAAAGCACGCAATGTAATTCTCATTTCGGCATACCCCGGAGAAGTTCCAAAAGATATCTCGCCCAATTGAATGTGGATGATAGTTAGTAGAATAAAATCGCTAAACAGCTTTTTATCTGCCTTTAGAACATGAAGTTTCTTAATTATTTGTGAGATGGCATCGGCAGGACTTATTCCATCCTGAGGTTCGGCCGCATGAGATGTTTTTCCGGTAAGCTGAACAGTCATGCCTTTTGATCCGGAAGCAAAACTTCCCTTTTTAAGAACTATTTTATGTTTCTTAAGTCCAGGAATATTGTGCAGCGCAAACAGATAATCGGGCTCATTGTTTTTGAAATTCACATTTTCCAATACATCACATGCCCCCTGCTCCACTTCTTCGGCTGGCTGAAAAAGTAAAATCACTTTCCCTTTGGTCGGCCGATCGTTCGAAATTTTCTCTGCCAAACCAGCAACAATGGCCATGTGCCCATCGTGCCCGCAAGCATGAGATACTCCCTCATTTACTGAAGTATATTCATGTTCTGAAATTTCCTGAATAGGAAGCGCATCCAATTCGCATCTAAACATCACGGTTTTTCCCTGTTCTGCTCCTTGGAAAACAAATAATACACCTTTATCTCCAAGTCTGATCACCTCATCGGGCTTGTACTCATTTACAAAGTTTACAATCCTGTCTGTGGTCTGATATTCACGATTTGAAACTTCGGGATATTTATGTAATTCTCGTCGAAGCGCAATTATTTTCTCGTTCATATACTCAGATATTATAGAATGCTGTTCAATTAAAAATATCAATTGCATGAATAGGCATGCCTCTACTTTTTCAGTCGCATTTCAACATACTTGCTGCTAAATCCTACTTTTTCGTATAAAAATCGGGCTGGATTCTCTGGCTCAACATGCAAAGCAATATCACCATTACTAATTTTAATCACCTCTTTCATTAAGCCTTTACCTAAACCTTTTCCTCTTTGAGATTCATGTACAGCTATGTATACTAAAATATTCTCAGGAATATAACCTTCCATTCCGGTTCGGTTAATCACAACAGCACCAACTATTTCATCATTTTCCTTAGCAACTAAAACAAAACCGCCACCTGCCGGTTCATCCTTAACTGCATAAATAATTGCCTTTTCGATATCTTCCTTAGCATCTCCGTATTCATCTAAATGAGTATACAAAAAGCTCACAATAGCTTCTCTTTCTATACTATCAGGTTTTGAAATTGAAGTGTACGTTTTATAATTTACCATAAAAACTGTGTTTATATTAATTGTTAGGATTGAACCCCGTTTACAACAATTTAAGTATGCTGTCTTCAAACCATAAAGCTTAAAACATTTTTAAGTCTTAAATTGTTTCTACACCACAAAAGTAGTTTAATAAATACAAAAAGCCAATAAAAGCACCCACTATCGCCATCAATACAGCAATAAAACACTCGCTGATTGATTTTTAGAAGATCCTTACAGAAAGGTGTTTTTCTTCATTTTTGTAAATTAGTTGGATGTTATACATATTTGTTGTGTAGAACCTATTTAGATATTTTAAACAATTCTGCTAACCTGAAATTTAATGAGAATTTACCTTTAAAGCCCATTAAATACTTCCACAACCAAATATCAAATGAGCAAAAAAACAACCTGTATGAAAATCAATAATTTCAGTAAAAAAGATATTTGATTGGAATAAATAATTCCAGTGGTTAGCTTTGTATGAAATTGATCCAATGGATCAAGAATTCAGAGAAAAAAGCAGTAAAGATATGTCAGAAAATTACAAGTTTTTCCAGAATAAAAAATGCGAGTATTTCCCTTGTCACAAAGTAGAAAACGAAGAAGAATTTAATTGTTTGTTTTGCTATTGCCCATTATACATGCTAAAAGATAAGTGTGGAGGTAATTTTAAATATACAAACGGGTTTAAAAATTGCTCTGATTGTACCCTACCACATACCAAAAACTCACATGAATATATGATGAGCAAAATGAGCGTCGTTTCTAAAATAGGAAGTGAACGGGAGTAACTGCATTCTATTTCTTGCTACGGCAGCAATTTGTTTTCCGAATTTGTCACCTGATTAAACTGTTAATAACAGCTTGAAATACAGGTTTAAAGTTGCTTGGTGTGGTTTTGTGTAACTTAAGATTACTGCAATTATTAAATTGCATAAAAAATTCCAGTTCTTTACAAAGTGCAAGGGTGAAAGCTTCAGTTTTCACCAACCCAGACTCCAATACAAGGTGCTGAATATGAAAGAGTGATTCTTTTCGGTTCGCTTTACAATCCATTCGTGCAACCAAGCGGCCGTTCCATAAAATGGGGAGAGAAAAATAACCATATTGGCGTTTGGGCTCGGGCACATAACACTCAATCTGATAATTAAAATCAAAAATTGTTTGCATGCGCTTGCGTTGAATCAACAAGTTATCAAATGGTGACAGTATTTTTAGTTTACTGCGGGACAAAGGCTTTTTCAACAATTCAAGCGAATCCTGCAAAGCGTAGTAGTTATTTTCACCAACAGCAACCTGAACCAATTCACCATTCGAATGCATTTCCTGCAAAGTGGAAGAAATAAGTGCCTTGGTGTTTTTCAGTAAATAGACCATTTCAGAGGCTTGTCCCAGTCCGTTGGCCTGCAGGTAGCTTGTGATTAGAAAGCGTGCGTACTCATCCTGCAAAGGCGCTGAAGTGTCAATACCCTCAGGCAGTACTCTTTCAGTAAGATCATAAACTTTGTGGAAATTTTGCCGGTAAGGAATCATCAAATCGCCCTGCATAAACAGATATTCCAAAGCACGTTTGGAGGGTTTACTTGCCCAATCCATTTTCTTTTTACCGGTATACTCAAAATCCTTCGCCATTAAGGGACCTTCGCTGGTAATGCGATGCAGCACCAATTTCATCATCTTCTCATCGCGATCGTACCAATGCTTCTGCCTGCCGCTTGCAATCTCCTGTTTACGAACCAAACTAAAACGGTAATCGCACATGGGCAAATAAGCGGCTGCATGAGACCAATATTCAAAAACTTTTTTGTCAGCAATCAGTTTCTCAAGGTGGGAAGTTTCATAACCGGGATTCCGATTCCACAATGTATGATGATGAGCCCGCTGAATCACCGAAATGGTGTCAATTTGAATATAACCAAGATGCTCAATAGCCGACAGGGTAGCTTCAAGCGTTGTACCTTTCTGCTTTACCGGAGGCAGCTTTTGTGATAGTAACACCAGTTTTCTGGCTTCTTGAATGGAAAGTGTTTCTGTTATTTTGGTCATGTATATCTTCCTTATTACTGCTGCGGTTCAAAACCCAGTCCGAACTATTCTATCATTTGACACCAGCAATATAGCAAACAGAATGCTAAGCAAAAATTATCGAAACCATTTTTATAAGATATAGAACAGCGAAACTAATTTAGATCATTAACCCGCAACAAGCTGCTGCAATGCAAAAGGAACATGTCCAACATAGCATAAATCCCCTTTTTACAAATCCTTTTGCGCCCTCTACACACCTTAAAATTCATGATATTTCACTATCTTTAGTAGTATTCTCTCTTACTCTTAAAACTCCTGTAAAACAGGACAACCTCTTGAAATAGTAACGCTGTTTTAATATTCTTAAAAATTACGAATTATGAAATTTGCCTGCATAGGAACATATCCCCCACGGGAATGTGGAATTGGCAGCTTCACAAGTGACCTGTATCATTCTATGGTGGGCGATATTACTCAGAATGAGAACGAAGGATTTATTATTGCCATGAAGAATTCGGATGAAGAATACTCATATCCGAAAGAAGTAAAACTAACTATTCAGCAGGAAAACAGAAATGAGTATATCGCTGCGGCAAAAAACATTAACAACAGCGGAGCTGATGTTTGTATTCTTCAACATGAATTTGGCATTTTTGGCGGACAAAGCGGTATATACATCCTTTCCCTGCTGTACAGACTTAAAATACATTTGGTGGTTACCCTTCATACCATTAGTAATACTCCGTCGTACACCCAAAAAGCCATTCTAAAGGAAATATGCAAAATGGCTAATGTGGTGGTGGTTATGAATCTAAAAGCGATTGATTTTCTCACGGATATATATGATGTTCCCAGAGAAAAAATTGCATTTATTGAACATGGAGTGCCGGACTTTCATTTTGATCAGAAAAAAGTAAAAAAAGAGTTCAAACTCGAAGAGAAAAAAATCCTTTTAACATTTGGTTTTTTGAGTCGAAATAAGGGCATTGAGGTAGCCATAAAAGCATTGCCAAAACTCGTTAAAAAGCATCCAAATATTATCTATCTGGTATTGGGAAAAATTCATCCAGGTGTTATGCGCTCTTCGGGCGATGAGTATTTGGTATATCTAAGGCAACTTATTAAAGATCTTATGCTTGAAGATCACGTAATAATACCAAACGAGTATGTTCCTCAGGAAGATTTATTTAAATATTTATATGCTTCTGATATTTATATAACACCCTATAACAACGAAGCTCAAATTACAAGCGGCACCTTGTCTTATGCAGTGGGTGCAGGTTCGGCCGTTATCTCGACCCCATACTGGCACGCCACCGAATTATTAGCCAACGGAGTAGGCCGCCTGTTTGATTTTCACAACTCGAACCAACTGACAGATATTTTGATTGAGCTGCTGGATGAGCCCGAGACCTTACATGCTTTGCGGAAAAATGCTTATGAGTTCGGGAGAAATCTAACGTGGCCTAAAACAGGAATTAAATACAATAACCTGATGTTTGATACACTGCAAGATGATATAGCAATAAAGGAGCAGTCATTTGATATTTTGAATATGCCCCCATTTTCGCTTAAACACATACACCGATTAACTGATGATACCGGAATTATACAACATGCTAAATTTAGTATCCCAAATTTAAAAGATGGTTACTGTTTAGATGATAACGCCAGAGCATTGTTAATGGCTTTGCTGGCCAACAAGGAAAAAAATAATTACAAGGCTCTCGAATTGTGCCCGATCTATTTGAGTTATATACAATATATGCAAAACGATGATGGAACATTTCGGAATTTCCTTGGCTTCGATCGTAATTTTCTTGATGAAGTTGGATCAGAAGATTCTTTTGGAAGAACCATTTGGGCTCTAGGTTATTTGCTTGGCAATGCCCCCGATTATTCATATTATCAATCCGGTGAATCCATTTTAAAAAAAGCAGTTCCTGTTTTCGATAAACTAAAATCAATTAGAAGTATTGCCAACACAATAATTGGAATCAGCTATTATTTGAAAAGAAATCCTGGCGATGATTCAATGACTGAGCTGTTAAGCCGTCTTTCAAATAAGCTGGTTGAAAGTTATGAAGCAAACAGTTCGGATGACTGGAGATGGTTTGAACCATTCTTAACCTATGACAATGCCATGTTGCCGCTTGCGTTGCTTCATGCTTCAGAAATACATAATGACGATAAAATTCGCAAAACGGCTTTCACTTCAATGGAATTTTTAATCAGTAAAACATTTACCAATGGATATTTATCGATAATTGGAAATGACGGCTGGTACAAAAAAAATGGGAAACGAGCTGTTTTTGCTCAGCAGCCACTTGATGCTATGGCAATGATATTACTATTTCAGCAAGCTTTTAAATTGACCAAAAACATAGAATATCTGAAAAAATTATTCAAAGCATACATGTGGTTTCACGGTGAGAATGATTTACGGATAAGTTTGTATGATGTTGAAACGAACGGTTGCTGCGATGGATTGGAAAGTTATGGTGTTAACCGCAATCAAGGTGCAGAAAGCACACTGGCTTATTTAATTTCACACCTAACTGTTCTGCAGGCGCATAAAGATTTCAAAAAGGCAAACTTCATAAAAAAAAGATCACATGGAAAAATTCAGCAGAATTTAATTAATTGAGGTGTTGCCGATAAAGTAATGTGTGCAGGCACCGCTGTTTTAGATCAACCAGTTACCCATTGTTTACACAAACCCAATAAGCACATGAAAACAGCTGTATTTATTGCATGGAGAACACCGCCAACAAAATACGGCCCGTGGGAACAGGTGGCTTCAAATATTGCCGAAGGACTTGTTGAAAAGGGAATTGATGTTAGCCTGTTTGCAACAGGAAACTCCAAAAACAAAAGGCAAATTGGAATTCGTATCGGCAACCGCTTGTTCCGGAATTAAAACAGTCCGGCAAATCAGTTTTTTTGGTGAATACAATTGATGAAGCTGAGCTTGCCGTTGGTTCGATAAAATGGATAAGCAGGGTGTATTGCAAAGAATAGGCAGAATCGAAATTTACTCAGGAAAAAATGATAGAAGGATATTTAGAAGTTTATCGAAAAATTTTAGAGAAGTAACCGCATTTTATTAAAAGCAATAAGGCAATACAAATGAAAAGAACAGAGGAAATCAGCAGACTCATTAGTCGGAAAACGATTAAAATCATGCGTGATTCGTCACGGGTAATTACCCGTGCACATGTACCAGGTGGCTTATCGCGTATCGATCATATCATCGACCGGGTTTTGAAGCTTAGCGATGATGAAGCAGGGAAATTAATGCAAACCATTTGTCATAAATTCAGCGACAGACACAAAGATATCGAACGGCAAATAACGGAACACTTTGATAATGTTTCGGAATTTTTGCCTCACGGCATCACAATAAGTAAAACGAAAAAAAAGATCATTGGAGCCTGTTTTACAATGGAGTACTCCATTGAATCGGCGGCTCTTTTCAATCCTTCAATGGTTCCTCATCCGGATCAAAGCAATTTACCCAAAGGCAGTCTCCGTTTTATAATGAGCCTGCGTGCAACAGGCGAAGGACATATTTCATCAATCGTTTTTCGAAGTGGTGTCATCAACAAAGACGATTCAATTCTTTTCGATCCGATCAGCGAGTTTGTTGAGACATCGAAAATGCGCCACAACCCGTTTTATGACAGCCATCTGTTTCGACTTAAATTGGAAGACTTAAATGCATGGGACGAAACAAGCAGCCGGGTAATGGAACAAATACCCGACCGGTTTACTTTTCAGGAGTTAAAAGTAAGTATTGGTGTACTTCACATGGATCCGGACTTTAGCTGTAACGATAAAGTAATTAACACTTTATTTTGGTTGGCTAATTCGAACTACAACATACAGTTTGATAAAAGCTGCGGAATTTCGGAGCGTGTAATATTTCCCTATTCTGAAAATGAAAACAGAGGTATTGAGGATGCCCGTTTTGTTCAATTTCACAACGACACAGACGAAAGCATATACTATGCAACCTACACGGCTTATAATGGAGTGAGTATCCTTCCGCAACTAATAGAAACAAAAGATTTTCTCAATTTTAATGTTATCACTTTAAATGGTAAGGCTGTGCAAAACAAAGGAATGGCATTATTTCCCCGCAAAATAAAAGGCAGATATGTAATGCTGTCACGTCAGGACGGAGAAAACAATCACATCATGTTTTCGGATCATCTGCATTTTTGGCAGGAGTCTAAAATTATACAAGAACCTTCAAAACCATGGGAATTTATACAAATAGGAAATTGCGGATCGCCCATTGAAATTGATGAAGGCTGGCTTGTGCTTACTCATGGTGTGGGGCCTATGCGTCAATACTCCATAGGTGCCATTCTACTCGATCTGGATGATCCTGCAAAAGTAATTGCACAACTTGAAGAACCATTGCTCACACCCAACGAAGAGGAACGTGAAGGTTATGTACCGAATGTTATCTATTCGTGCGGAGGCTTATTACGCAATCATAAATTAATTATTCCATATGCCATGTCTGATATATCATCGGGCATTGCAACTATCGATTTAAGCGACCTGCTCTCCTGCATGAAATTTCAAAAGCAAGAGGATAAACCCTAAATTCCTGAAGGGACGAGGCAATTAACATTCAGCGCTTTGATTCTCTTCTACCCCTAAATCCCTTAAAGGGGACTTCAAAAAAAACAGCGGCCTCTAACTTCTTCCTAAACCTCCTGCCGGTAAGCCCCTTTAGGAGTTTGGAGCAATTGACCTTCGGTTTGAAGTATTTACCACGTGGTTTTACTCAAGTTTGGTCGTCGGGAGCAGTTTGCCAACGGAAAAAATTACCTATTGGTGATCGAGAGGACATTGCCGCATGGTTTTGTTCAAATTTGATCGTCGGGAGCATTTTGCCGCGTGGTTTTACCCAAGTCTACTCGTCGGGAGCATTTTGCCGCATGGTTTCAGCCAATTTTAATCACTGAGAGTAGTTTTGCCAACAGAAATTCCTGTTTCCAATTTGCATGATGACAGTTTGCCAGCAAATTTTATGAAACCGATACAATCGTGCACAAGCGGGAGTATCTTTATCATCGATCCTCAAATTCCAATTTAACAAACCTATAATAATCAACTAAACAGACATTTTAATCTTTGAAATAACAAACACAAAAGCGCTTTGAGATCCAAAAATAAAAATCCTCGTAAGCTATGAACTTACAAGGATTTTATCGGTAGCCCCAACAGAACCCAAACTAAAAACATTTAAGACTTGAATATTAGCTATTTATGGGCTTTAAAATCTTTTAATGTACCCTTATTTGTCCCCCTTGAAAATTTTCATTGATTTAGGGCTTAAATTTTATTTTGAATACTTTCTGAATGATCTAACAATTTGATAATAACCATATCCAATAAATATACGTCCCAACAAATCAAATATACTTGCATAGGAATTTGGATTAAATCCAGCCATAAAATCAAATCGATGACCAGGGTATAAGAATTTACAAAAATGGGGTAAATATTCTTCTATAACATTACCGAACTCTGAGAAGCCAGACCATCCCCATTGAAAACTAATGCCAGAGAGGTTATATACATACAACATGAAAAACATCAAACCAATCCCCAAAGTAAATAGCACACCCCTTAGAGGATTTAAACCATGGTTATTTGAATAACCATTGAGATAAAAAATACATTTATCAACGCTATGAAAACCATTATTCTTATGAAAAATTAAATAGAAATCTCTAAAAGGATTTATAATCCATTTAAGTTTTTTGAATCTCCAATTATTCCATTTAGAACCTCTAATTCTATCAGTAATTGAAGAAAATTCGAGTTGTTGAAAATTTATTTTGCAGAATACATCTTCTAATTTTATCGCATTTTGTTTTAATAATCGTAATGTGTCTAATGGATCATATGCAGTATCTTCTTCGTTTTTAAAGTATTTTATATTTGAAGCCCATTTTACATGATGCCATCTAAAATTATTTAGAAAACTATCAAGCAGAATAAATCTCGTTCTACTTAAATCTAAATTTGATAAAATCAATTGTGAGACTTCACACCTTTTAAATATAATTGAATCCCGAATAGATGATGTTGAAATAAAAACAATACTGCTATCAAAGTTATTTTCAAATATAATTTCATGAAAAACACATTTTCGAACTGTTATATTAGACTTTGACCTGTTAGCAACAAAAATAAATTTTTTAAAATCTGCATCATGTAGAGTAAATTCCGTGTTATTTTTCTCTATAATACTCAATTCTCCAATTTCACAACTTACAATTTTTAAATTTCTATAATTAGTTTTAGTAATTAGAAACGTGTTTATTTCTGCTTGAGAGTGTATTTTCGCTATTGATACATTCCCCCAGAATTCACATTTTTTAATTACTCCTGACAATATAATTTCATTGATTTTATTCTCAAAAAAAAACAATCGATCTATATTAATAATTGAACTTTGACTTGAGAATATTCTAACATTATTAATCTCTGATTCATTAAACATTAAAAAGTTAATATTTCCACATTCTATATTTATAGACTCACATTTCTCAAGATTATCGATATATAGTTCATTAATGTTACCTTCAATTGTAAAATTCTCAAATGTGCAATTATCTATCCGTATATTCTTTTTAACACTACAACTAATAACCAGATCCTTAAAACTGCAATTATCGAATGATATATTTGACGGATAATCATCATCAATAACACAAAAATCAGTGATATTGAGATCTACTTTACGATCGCGTTTTTTTTAAATTATAACTTGTAATATCTTCTTTTGTCATCTTAATATTTATCGACTTATGAGCAACGGGTATATCTATAGTTGTGTTGCAGGTTACTAGTTATTTCCTGTCCAGTTTTTTTGAACCTAAAGAGGATTACAAGCCCTGATTTTAAGGTGAAAAGAGCAACTATCACGAGAGTATCTAAACTATTGTCTATTGGATTGTATTTCTTGAATTTTGTCATTAAGCTCTGATATTAATGGGAATAATTTATTAAGCATATATTTATCAAAATCTCGATCACTCCCATGCTTTCTTAATAATTGTTGAAAATCATCATTAATCTTATCAATACTAATGCCTTTGCGCTCAGATAATATCTCACCATTTTTTTTTAATTGCTTCTCATATTTATTCTGGAAAATATGAGAAGCATTATGTCTTCTATATTCAATGTAGTCTAATTCTTCACGTGTGAAAATAGATTTCATCTTATTCAAACTCGTTTCTATTGTATTATAGAAGTTTATTTTCTCAGTATTGGTACTGTTCTTAAGAGCCAACATGACATCATTTGTATAATTAAGGCCAGATGTAATTAGCTCATAAAATACAATGTGAAAAGTTCCGTGATATATCACATCATATTTCTTCATGAGTTCTTGTCCCATAAAAATAAACTTAGTCACCCATTGTGAAAATTGGTATTCTTGCACTAAAATTTTCAAACAATAATCTGCTTTGAACTTTTTATATTCTTGCTCTGTTAAATCCATAATTTAAGATCGTGATTAATTTACCTTTAAATACTCTCTCCAATATTTCATGTTAATCTCCCATAACAAATATGAGAGTGAAATTAACCCATTCTCATATAAGGAAAAGAAATCTTTCTCATAGTGAAATCCAAGAATCTCTTCTGACAAATCATCATCCCATTGATCTTTAGTAAGAGGATGATCTATATTTTGATTTATCTTTTCAAGGAAACTAAATAATCCATCGTTTTCAATTTGATTATCAATATCATCATTACTTACGATTTCGCCTTTGTCTATTAGCTGAAGAATAAATCTAAACTTATTCATCACATTACACTGTTTGTCTAAAATATCACTCATTATTAATATTTAAATTAACCTATAAAGTACTAAATAGTCAGGAACGAACAAAAATGGTTAAAAACATAACTATCAGCAATCTAACAAAAACGAATACTTGTAAACGGTATTTTTGGACGTCATATTTAATATAAATTTGAGAAAGTAAAGATTATTTAGCCTTAAGTAGACGTAGTTATCTCGATAACTGGATAAGCTAAATATTGAGCCAAGAAACAATGTATTTCTATTCGGGAATAAAAAACCACATCAGTTGATTAATTGGTGCACACGAGAATGAAACCTATAAATAAAGCTATTGTAAAGGGTTCTTAAGAGTTATTTATCCCAATCTCAGCGACTTTCTAACTAGATTACTTATACCGCTTCTATCCCAATCGTTTATCCTACTTAAACGATCTTTCTGATAGCAAAACAAATCAATTTGGTAGCTAAATAACGGAATGAAAATTAAGCGGGTTTTATGCAATCCTAAAAAACTTTCAGGATGAATCTATAAATTGTAAGGATTTGGCATATTTAGGCCGTCAACTAGGTGCAACATGCCTAAATTGCTTTCTAAGGAAATAATATTTTTTCGAGAAATTTGCTTGTTCAGAATGGGACTGAGACAGCATTAAAATAAAAATACCGATAATCATTTTATTATCAGTATTTTAGTAGCCCCAACAGGACTCGAACCTGTATCTAGTGTTTAGGAAACACTTGTTCTATCCCTTGAACTATGGGGCCAAAAGACATGCAAAAATATTCAAATCTTGCTAATCAACAAAACAATTGCAGAAAGCTTTTAAATAAATAAAAATTAGGTACAGATTATTCCTCTTCCAAGAACAGTTCATGGAGAACTGATAAGGACTTTAAATTGCTGAAACCATCGATTTGAAGGGCGTAAAAGTTCAAAATTGCGCGCAAAAGTACATTCACATCTTCTTTGCTCATTTTTAACTCCTTAACAAGATCAATTGAAGTAGAGAATAAAGAATAAAGCTTTCTGCTTAGGTCCTTTTCAAGACAATGCGCATGTGTCCTGTCTTCCTCCACAAAAAAGCCATTATCCATATCAAAAAAAGCTTTTCGATCCGACCAATTGAGTTGAGGGTAAAAACCAAGGAAGCGTGTCAGCTTACTTAAAAAATACAAATGAAATCGTCCAATAGATTCTTCAGTAAGATCAAGATAACGTATACTATTGTACAGAAATACAAATAGTTCCTGATTCTGTTCTTCCTCCCGAAGCACTTTAGAACACACTTCGGTAAGAAAGAGAACCATTGTGCTTTTGTAAACGTCAAAAACTAAATTGTTTAGATTCTCGCAAAGCCGAACCTCTTTTATCGACTGAATATTCTTTCCTTCTCGATGATAAACTTCCATTTCCAAAAGAAAAAACGGACGAAACAGGTTACTTTTCATACTTGATTTTTTGGATCTTCCACCTTTCACCATGTACGACTGACGACCAAACTTTTCGGTATACACCTGAACAATCAAGCTGGTTTCGCCATACTTAATCTGATTCAGAACAATTCCCTTGGTCTTATAAATCATCAGAATTTAATTTAATGAATGAATAGCAATTTAATCACCTTCGATTTAGATCCATCGGAATTGGAACAGAAAATAAGATATACGCCTGTATGAACTCGCGATCCATTGAAATTTTTTCCATCCCAAATGAACTGTCCTCCACCCGATTTTCCTTCCATCACCAAATTACCGCTAATATCAGTAATTTTTACAGTCGATTCTGCAATTAAACCGCTCACCACAACATCTCCGTGGTAGGTTTCCCGAACAGGATTCGGATAAACATAGAGATTGTTATACGATTCTGTTCCTGCTGTCACTGCACCTTTGTAAGAAACCATTCCCTTATCAGTCACAAAAAAGACTTCTCCTGTTCCTTGGTTTACCGATATTTTCTGAATTGTATTCGAAGGCAAAGGGCTGTTTTCATTTGTAAAGTGTGCCAATTGTTCATTTCCGTTCTCTGAAATCAGGAAAACGCCGGAATTCGCTGTTCCCAACCATTTTTGATTGGCTCCGTTCAAAGCAATTGTATTCACACTTTCCGTTCCTAACAAAAACTGAGTGGAACCATCAATGGTAATTATAGGCTGATAAGCAAAAAAGTTCCCTGTTCTGAAAATATTCCCCGGATTCGAATAAACAGCTATTCCGCTCGATGTTCCTACCCAAACATCCCCTTTCTCATCTTCAATTAAATCGTAAACCTTCGAACCAATGCTTGAATTGTTTTCATCCCGAACAAAGAAAGAAGCCAGCGCATCATCATCCGTATTGGAAAGAGTCTCATTCTCATTGAATGCGAAAAGAGCTTGTCCAGGCGAATTTAAAACCCATTTATCGCCATTTTTAAGACACACAATCTTTTGCATATCTGCCCGATTGGCTAAGGTCGAATAACTTAATGAAGTCCATTCTCCGGCAGTTGAAAGAATTTTTACCGGGGCAGAGGAACCTGCATCTAAAATCCAAAGCTTTCCATCCTCATCCGAATCCATTCCACTAATTCCTTTCGTGCCAAGCGGTGAATTTTCAAAATTCCAGTTGGCCTGATATTCCCTGTCTTTAAATACAAATATTCCATCGCCCCAGCTGGCTGCGTAAATTAGCGATTGATCTCTTTTATTGTTTGTGAGTCTCAACAAATCAGACTTGTTGCTGAACGAAGGGATATTTTCATTTGAATAATTAGTCCATTTCTGATTTTCGAACAAAAACAATTCGGCTTTCTCTCCTGAACCATCATAAGAAGCTGTTACATCTCCGGCCACAGCCCACGTTTGTTCTGCTGCCGAAAAAATATTGGATATATTGCGACTCTGCGGACCATCCGGTTTAATTTGATTCGGACTGCTCCCAATTATCTCCTGCAGTGATTTCTGATAATCAGCAACAAATGTTCGTCCATCAACAACCAAAGCATCGTGCATTTCAGTAATACCCGAGTATTGCAAAACTTCGTTTTCAATCCCGTTCGAATTAAAAATCCGGATTTTGTCGGCTTGTATTACCCAAAGGCTATTGTTGATATTTTGAATAGAATAAATACGATCAAAACTTCCGGAAAAGTTAGACCAGATGCCACTGCGGTAACTATACAACTCACTTGCTGTTTCGGACACAAAACGACTTACAATCACATCACCATCAATAACTTCCAGATGTCCGCATTTTCTTTGATATTCAGGAATACCCTGCTCTTGCTCCCAATTATTAAAATCGGCCAAATTACCCGAAGATAAATCTGCTTTAAAAATGCCTTGATCAGTTGCCGCCCATATTGCAGATGAATTTATTTTGATGTCATTAACAACTAACTTTTCACCTCCTGCACCAATAAAATAGGTATCAGCGACTTCCATTTTATCCAAATTAATAACCACTATTCCAAAATCAGTTCCCAAATAGACAAGCTTACCCTTTGCAGTCATTGAATTGATGGACTTGTTCTCCACCAAGTTGAAATTTTTGATATCTGAAATACTATGAATGTTTCCATCTGAAATTACATCCAAATTTCCGCTTTCATATCCAATCAAAAGACTTTGAGAACTTTCTAACCAAGCGACTGCTGAAATTTCCGATTCCGACAAGCCTTTTGTTTTACTGTAAGCTGCTATTTCATTATCGCTTAAGGAATAAGAAAACAAACCCGACTCAGTCAGGCAATACAAATTTTCACCACCAGTAATCAGGCTTTTCGCTTTTTGATATGGCAAATGTTCCCTCCATTCACCAATCTTTATCTGGCTTTGAGCACTCAAAGCAAAAATGACGAATAAAAAAGAGTAAACATATCGGATTCGCAGCTTCATACAATACTTTTATTAGCAAGAAAGTATACTTGAAATTTTTAATTAAAAGAGCAGACTTTATCTCTTATGGCTCAACAGATAATCTACCAGTTTACGCACAGCCAAACCTCTGTGGCTGATTTTGTTTTTCTCTGTCATATCCATCTCGGCAAATGAAATATCATATCCCTCCGGTTCAAAAATTGGATCGTAACCAAAACCATCAATTCCACGTTCTTTTTCAAGGATATTTCCTTCAACTATACCTTCAAACTGAATCTCCTTACCATCAATTAATAAAGAAATTACCGTTCTAAATCTTGATTTTCTATTTTCGACTCCTTTTAGGTTCTCAAGAACCTTTTTCATGTTGGATTTAGCATCCCGTTCTTCACCTGCATACCGGGCAGAATAAACACCTGGTTCATTATTTAATGATTCTATTTCCAATCCCGTATCATCGGCAAAGCAATTCACATTAAATTTATTGAAAATATACTGAGCTTTTTGACTTGCATTTTCTTCGAGAGTTTCATGATCTTCCGGAATCTCTTCGTCACAATTAATATCTGCCAGACTTAACAATTCTATTTCTTCTCCTAAAAGATTTTGCAGTTCTTTTAGTTTGTTTTGGTTATTGGTTGCAAAAACAAGCTTCATATTTACTTCTTTATCAATTCAAGGATATAAAAAAACAACGGTCATACAACCGTTGTTCAAATATATAAATTTCAAATTCATACTTTAATAAAAACTGCCGTATTTAGCCAGATCAGTTCTCGGATTCACACACATTACAGGAATATGAGCTGAATTGGCAATCACAAACTGCTCATGTGCTCCTAACATATAGTCCTGAAACGATATGTTCTTGGTAGTCATGATTAAAATGATATCTGCATCAATTTTTTTCGCAAAATCGACTGTCTCCATTGCAAAATCATTGCCACCATCAGCTGTATCAATTTCATAATCGATACCTCTGTTTTCCAAATACTTTTTCGCAAAAACAAGATTTGCCTTTGTTCTCTGAAGCATTTGACCTTCAGGAATCTTAGGAGTAATAATCCTCATTTTTGCTTTAAAGAATTTACCTAAAAATTCAGCCCAGCTTAATTTCTCCTTATTTTCCTTTTTAAAGTCGACAGGCAATACTACCGATGAATATTTCTTTTGAACAGGAGGAGCCTGCACCACAACAAAAGGTACGCGTGACCCGACAATAACCTTCAGCGCCCAGCTACCGGTAAGTTTTTGCATTCCTTTAATACCATGAGTACCCATAAGCACCAACATGGAATTCATTTCTTTAGCAATATCATTAATCGATGTAAAAATACTACCCTCGCGAACAATCACCTCAGGGCGAACTCCCCTCTCTTTTTCGATTTGCATAACTGCTTCGGCCATTTTTGCATTGGCTTCATCAAGCTGAGAACCTTTTTTGACAATGTGCAGTAATGTAACATTTGCATCAACATTTTCAGCAAATATCAAAGCGTGTTCCAATGCGTACTCTGCGACAGTCGAAAAATCCCACGCCACAAGTATTGATCTCTTAGTGTTTTCCATAGTTTATAGTAAAAGAGGATAGTCGTAAATAGTTTTAACATAACCGTGTTACAATTTAGCCATTTTCTACTAAACTAGCAAATTTTAACCAAGTCTGATATTATTCCGTATTAATTTAAGCTTAAGACGATTATTTAAAAATTCTTGGCTATTTTTATTACCATTGTTTACCGTGTATTTTAATTTCCAGCTAATGATTCAAATCTCTCTTAATGTAATGTTTTTATATTCAGTTAATTACATATCAGGATTACTTATAACTTTAAGGGAAAATGCGTTGAATTTTATTTCTGAGAACATGATTGTATTAGCTGTTTTACAGCTATTTCTTCTTGCTTTGATGTATTTATGGTACAAAAGAAAACTTAAAAAACAGAAAAAAGAGATTGAAAATGAATTTTACGATAAAAATCAAGAGATAATTCTGCAAAAAGACAAAGCGGAAAAACTTCTTTCCAACCTATTGCCTCAACAAACAGCAGAAGAATTACAATCAACCGGAAAAGTAAGCTCCAGAAGATTCCGGATGGTTACCGTTTTGTTCTCGGATATTCATGGATTCACAAAAATTGTTGAACAAATGAATCCCGAAGATCTGATTGATGAGTTAGACAAGTTTTTTATGCACTTCGATACAATCGTAGAGAAATTCAATATCGAAAAAATAAAAACAGTTGGTGATGCCTACATGTGTGCCGGCGGTATTCCCAATAAAAACAGAACAAACCCTATTGAGGTAATTTTGGCTGCTATGGAGATTCAGCAATACATGAAAAGTATGAAAATAAACTCTAAAGCAGGTAAAAAAGGCATTTGGGGATTGCGGATTGGAGTTCATACAGGTCCTGTAATTGCAGGTGTTGTTGGTACTAAAAAGGTAAGTTACGATATTTGGGGCGACACTGTAAATACGGCCAGCAGAATGGAGTCGTCAGGATCGGTTAGCGAAATAAATATTTCGGGCATGACCTATATGCTCATTAAAGATTTCTTTATCTGCGAATACAGAGGTAGGATGCCTGTGAAATACAAAGGAAATATTGATATGTACTTTGTTAAAGGATTCAAGCCCAACATGTCAGGCGATTTAAAAGGATTGGTTCCTAACCAGCATTTCCAGACTCAGTTTCAGATGCTTCGCTATGATGATTTGGAAGAAGCCATTCTTACCAAACTGGAAAATGAGCTGCCCAAGAACCTTTACTATCACAATTTAAAACATACTATTGATGTTATTACCGAAGTTGAAATAATTGGCCGGAAAGAGGGGCTTTCCGATGCTGAAATGCTTATTATTAAGACTGCCGCATTGTTTCATGACACCGGTTTTATTCTTTCCTATAATGAACATGAAGAGTGCAGTGTAAAAATGGCACGGCACATACTTCCAAAATATTCCTATTCTGAGCAGCAAATCAATGAAATTTCCAATCTGATCATGCATACCAAATTTCCGCCACAGCCTAAAACAAATCTGGAAATGATTATCTGTGACGCTGATTTGGATTACCTTGGTCGTACCGACTTTATTCCTGTTTCGGGTAATCTGTATCGGGAGCTAAAAGAGCATGGTAAAATTAAAAGCATTGATGACTGGAACCGTCTTCAGATAAAATTTATTGAAAATCATCAATATTTTACCGAAACTGCCCGCAACATGAGAGATGTAAATAAAATACGACAGCTCGATAAACTTCGGGAATTGATCTAATTAATTTTCTTCTTTTCAGACATATTGATTATAAATTACAATCAAAAAAGCCTTTTTTGTTTTCGATTTAATTGCTTTTCCCCTTAAAAAACGTAAATTTAATAGTGCGATACTCCTTGAGTATTTCATCAAATAAAACCATTTTAAAAAGGGGAAATAATGATTACAAATCTTGAAGACATTCTTTCTGATAGTGCGAAAAGCATGAAACGATCTGTTATCAGAGAATTGTTAAAGTTGACACAGAAACCGGAAATTATCTCTTTTGCCGGGGGACTTCCTGCTCCCAACACCTTTCCTATCGAAGAATTAAAACAAATAAGCAATGAAGTTTTAGAAGAAGATGGAGATGCCGCCCTGCAATATGGAGCTACCGAAGGAGATACAAAACTTCGTGAAATTTTAACTGAAAGATATCAGAAGCAAGGATTATCTATCTCTTCAGATAATCTGGTGATTCTTACCTCTTCTCAGCAAGGACTCGACTTGGCAGGTAAAATTTTTCTGAACCGAGGAGATCATTTTATTTGCGGATTACCTAGCTATCTGGGTGGACTGGGTGCCTTTTCGAGCTACGGAGCCACTCCCGTCGGAATCAAATTCGATGAATTTGGAATGCGTTCCGATTTATTAGAGAAAACTCTGGCAAAAATGCTGGAAGAAGGTGAACTACCAAAATTCATATATGTAATTCCTGATTTTCAAAACCCTGCAGGAATCACAATGCCTGAATTCAGAAGACTTGAAATCATTACAATAGCTAAAAAATACAATATCCTTATAATTGAAGATAGTCCCTACAGAGAATTACGATTCGAAGGAAAAGATCAGAAAATGATGTTCGAGCTTGATAATTCGGGACATGTAATTGCACTTGGAACCTTCTCTAAAATATTCGTTCCCGGATTTAGAATTGGCTGGGTAATCGCTCATGAGGCAATCATCGACAAATTTGTAAAAGCAAAACAATCTACAGATTTGTGCACGTCTCCTTTTGTTCAAAAAATTGCGGCTAAATATCTTGAAAAAGGACTGTTTGATAAGAATTTAAAAACTATAATTGAGATGTATCACCGCAAACGTGATGTTATGCTTAACGCTTTCGAAGAATTTATGCCGAAAGGTGTTACCTGGACAAAACCTGAGGGTGGTTTGTTTCTTTTTCTTAACTTACCGGAAAATATGGATGCCCAAGATCTGTTCGAAATTGCCATTCAGAAAAATGTTGCCTTTGTATTGGGATCTGCCTTTCACTGCGATGGCAGTGGAAAGAATACAATGAGAATTAACTTTTCGTATGTTGATGAAGAGCGCAGTAGAATTGGAGTGCAGCGTTTGGCTGAATCAATTAAAATGTTGATGAATAACAAAGTGAATGCGTAACCGTTTGATCTTTTTTGAAAGATTAAACACTTTTTTATAATAATTATAAATCCTAAATTCTCACCTTACAATGAGAAAAGAGGGAGTTCTAAATTAGAACTCCCTCTTTGTATAAAATCTGGAATAAAGCCATTTGCATTGCTTAGAATTCGATAATTGTATTCCAGTTGTGTTTGTCTTCAACAGTTCCGTACTGAATTCCACGAAGTGTATTATATAATTTAAAGCTGGTCTCTCCGGCCTCATCACCATAAAAATAGTCAACCTTATTATCGGCATCAACAATTTTACGAATTGGAGAAATTACAGCTGCTGTACCACAAGCACCTGCCTCGGTAAAATCAGCTAATTCTTCAACCGTAACTTTTCTACGCTCAACAGTCATTCCCATATCTTCGGCAATCTGGCACAAACTTTTGTTTGTAATTGATGGCAAAATAGAGTTCGATTTTGGAGTTACGTAAGTGTTGTCCTTTATTCCGAAGAAGTTGGCCGGACCACATTCGTCGATGTATTTTTTTTCTTTTGCATCCAAAAATAATACAGCCGAAAATCCTTCTTTGTGCGCGCGGGTTCCTCCTCTTAACGAAGAAGCATAGTTACCACCAACTTTAATGGTTCCTGTTCCTTGTGGAGCCGCACGATCGTATTCACGATAGATTACGTAATCAGTTGGTTTGAATCCTTCTTTAAAGTAAGGACCAACCGGCATTACAAATATGGCAAACGTATATTCAGGAGCTGGATTTACACCTACCTGCGCTCCATTTCCGAAAAGTACCGGACGGATATATAAAGAGGCTCCCGATTCGTATGGCGGAATCCATCTCTCGTTTAATTTGATGGTTTTAATTACTGCTTCTTCGAATAAATCGACAGGCATTTCAGCCATCATGATGCCATGAGATGACGATTGCATACGTTTCGCATTTTCGTCAATACGAAATACTCTCACTTTCCCATCAGGACCTTTAAACGCCTTTAAACCTTCGAATGCCTGCTGTCCGTAATGCAAACCGGTAGCTGCAATGTGCACATTTACCTGATCTGAAGAAGAAATTTCCAATTCTCCCCATTTTCCATCACGAAAGTGACAACGAACATTGTAATCGGTTTTAGTATAACCGAAACCAAATTGTTTCCAGTCTATGTTTTCCATCTTTAATTAAGAATTTTACGATTAGTAAAGAATATATAGTTGTGTTTATTGTTTTTAATCTTCTACTGAAATTTCAATCAAGTAACCGTTGTGTTTCCTGATATTAAGAACTTTTCCGTCTTCAAAGATAAGATATTGTCCTTTAATTCCTTTCAAAATTCCCGAGTATTCTTTCTCCTTTTCGAACCCAAAACTAACTATCTTTTCCGGTTGCGAACTCATAGGATAAATCATTTCAAACACCTCATCCTCATCAGAAATATATTGCTGCAATTCAGGATGCAATAAGCCTCCGGCTTTTTTCTTTTCGGATAATAAATCAACGCCTTCAGTGTGTTCCAACTTTAGCATTGCACGCCAGTTGGTTTTATCCGAGAAATGGTCTTTTAGAGCTACTTCAATAATACCGGCAATGTGACGATTGGGCGTTTTTGCCAATTTAACGGCTTTGCTCGCTCCCTGATCCATCCAACGGGTAGGCACCTGCGATTCCCGGGTAACTCCCACTTTCAGATTTCCGGAGTAAGCCAGATACACAAAATGAGGTTGAAGTGAATTCTTTTTTGCCCATTCCATATCGCGGGAAATTCCCAAATAGGAAAGATCCAGCTCCGGACGAAGAATACTTTCATCAGTCTGCGGAAGCGTAGTAAAACAAGAATAGCAATATCCCTGCGAGAAAGATGTCTTCGTTTTCTTTCCACAATGAATACAATTGATCTGTCCTAAATAAGTAAATTTTAACCTCTTACCTATCAAAAGATTCATTTGAACTACATCTTCGCCTATTGGCAGCTGATACTCAACGATCTCTTTAAGATCAGTTCTCATTTTTCTGATGTTTCCCTGCTTCTGCATTCAATTCTCTATTTATAAATTCTCTTGAATCACTTTCATCATATGCTCGAGTTCTTCCTGACTAAAGCCAACTCCCTGCCATACAATTTTACCTGTTTTATCAACAATAAAGTTACGGGGAATGTACTGACTCGCAAATTTAGCATACACCTCCCGTTTAGGATCGGGAGCGATAGGAAATGTAAAGCCTTTTTTCTCGTTGAATGCTTCCAATTGTTCCTTTGTGTGCTCTCGTCCAATAGAAACCATTGCAAAATTTTCATTTTTAAATTTAGGCCACAACTGACTTTCAACTTCCGGCAGTTCTTTCATGCAGGGTCCACACCAGGTAGCAAAAAAGTTAACCAAAACAACCTTACCCTTTAAATCACTGATAGCAAATTCTTTTCCATCCAGAGTAAGAACCGAAAAATTGGGCACCTGATCGCCGGTTTTTACCAGTGATCCTTGTTGATCCTGTGCAAAAAGATTTGCTGTAGCAACAATGGCCAATAGTGTAATGAATATTTTTTTCATGTGTTTATAATTGTAAGTTTTTGTCACATGGAACTTACCATGCCGGGATAATCATCTTCCTGTGTGCCATAATTACCTGGCATGGACGTTTCATGTTTGATTTTGTTTACATCAATACTATATTCTTTCTTATTCCGTCGCGAATAACGATATCTCATCTGTTTAAATAAAACCGCGCGACAGTTTACAACTATTACAATCACACAGGGCATTGCCCTGTGCTATATTACTTGTCCCTTTCAGGGCAAATTTTCAAACTCTTCAAAACGTTATTGACTTCAGACTTTAGACTCTCTACTGAATTAAGTCGTTGGTCACCTCTACAATCTTATACAATTTATCCGACCGGCGAATCATTGTATCCATTGAAATGGAAAAGCTATCGCCTTTAACGGCTTTTTCGACTGATTTCAGATCAACCCGAATTTCTTTTACGGTTGTTTCAATTACTCCGGTTGTTGGCCCGGTTATCAAAATCTGATCACCCACCTTTAATTCCTGCGATTCCAATAAAAATTCTGCCACTTTAATCTTGGCAAAGTAATTGGTTCCCTTACCAATCAACATCTTGCGCTTGGTTGCCCGGTTGCCGTACTCCTCACTCCATTCTCCAATCTTTTGTCCGAGATAATAACCATCCCAAAAACCACGATTAAAAACTGTTGCCAGATTCTCCATCCATTGGTCGATTTTATCACGGGTATAAGCACCTTCCAAATACGCATCAACAGCTTCGTTATAATTTGAAACCACTGTTTTTACATATTCCGGAGAGCGGGCCCGGCCTTCAAATTTCAAGACACGAACTCCTGCATCGAGCATTTTATTTAGAAAACCAATGGTGCACAAATCTTTTGGCGACATGATGTATTCATTATCGATCTCCAGCTGATTTCCAGATTCTTTTTCGGTAACTGTATAGGCTTTTCGGCATGTTTGCATGCAGGCACCACGATTCGCCGATGAATTTTTCTCATGCAGACTCAAATAGCATTTTCCTGAAACTGCCATACACAATGCTCCGTGGGCAAACATTTCAATCTGAATCAACTCCCCTTTTGGCCCGCGGATTTCCTCATCAACAATTTGCTTGTAGATAGCTGCTACCTGATTCAAATTCAATTCCCGAGCCAGAACTACCACATCGGCAAACTGAGCATAAAACTTCACTGCCTCGATGTTGGTAATGTTGCATTGGGTGGAAATGTGAACTTCCACATCAATTGTTCGGGCATACATGATTGCAGAAACATCGGCAGCAATAATTGCTGTTACGCCACCTTCTTTTGCCGCATCTACAATTTTGTGCATTACTTTGATATCATGATCGAACAAAACAGTGTTCACCGTTAGGTACGATTTGATATTGTTCTCCTGACAAATAGAAGCAATATTGTGCAAATCTTCGATGGTAAAGTTGTTCGAAGATCTTGATCTCATATTCAACTGCTCAATGCCAAAATAGATAGAATTGGCTCCTCCCTGTATGGCAGCCATCAATGATTCGTACGAACCAACCGGCGCCATTAATTCAATTTCACTTCTATTCATCTAAAAAATCCCCTTATCTGGAAAAATAAAAAATTCACTATTTAGAATGATTTCTGCTTTTTCAGGCAAAAACACCTTCTTTCTGATACTCAGCAAAAGTACTCTTTATGAGCCATTCCTGCAAAATAAATAGAACATCAAAATTGTTTTGGGTTAGCAATTAAGGCTGGTTTCCGCGAATCAATTTTATGTATTAAAAAGCATCCATTTTCTAATCCGCAAAAAAACCCACTCGCAAGAGTGGGCTCATCTAGTAAATTAGGTTCTGCTAAAAATTGAATACTGTTATTCCAAATCCTATAATCAATAATAGGAAGAATGTCTTTTCCATTTTTGATTGTAAAATATTCAATCTTATTGAAGATCTCACAATAAAGGTCATTATTTCATATTTCAATTATAAAAATATAGCAAATGGATAACCTAACCAGTTACTCTGATTATCCTTGAACATTACTTCACTTGTAGTCTTATTATTCAAATTCGCTTTGAACATTCTTTCTGTTCCATCAATATAATCACTATCATATTCTAAAAAGAAAACAATTTCATTTCCTGTTTTACAATAGCAAGCATTAGCATACCACTCTTCACCATCCTCAAATTGAATAAATAATTCATCTGTTCCTTTTTCAAGATCAATTTTCAAAAGACTTTCCTTGTTATTATCAGAACTGACACAAAAAACCTGATCCTCACCATTAGTAATTATACGGCATAAGTGTTTAGGGTAGTTTAAAGAAATCATTTTTACCGTTTTCTCTGAAAAATTCAAACTCATCAATTTATAATCATCACCATCACTTTTTCCATTTAGAAACAGCATCTTCTTTCCACCATCATAAATATCAGCACCATAAGGCATATATCCTTCAACCGTTGCTAGTAATTCAAGTTTCTTTGCGTCCATATCCACCTTATTAATAGTTGAGTATAAACCTTTATCTGTCGTAGATTCATATTTCTTCACAAGATAAACTTCACTAATACCATCCGAGATTACATCTAGATCCTCAAGCTCATCAATTTTTCCAAAGTCATATTCTTTAAGTTCCTTTGTTTCAACATTGATTTTAAGAATTTTGTATTGATCCACAGGATACTCAGGACGAACTGCAACCAATAATTCTTTCGTCTTGCTCAAATAACATAACGAAGTATACATCATGTCTACATCATTTGCAATCTTAGGTAACTCCATAAAAGGTGTTTCTTCTCCCGATACCGGATCAATGGTCACGATAAAATCACCGCCATTATCGCATATGCTTTTCATAAGAAACATCTTTTCTTCCAACACCTTAAAAACACCAAAATCAATACTTTTTTCATCGACTGCTACAGAAAGGATTCCTGTTTTAGCTTCTTTGGGAAGAATAAGCTTAAGCTGAGAAGCTGTTGCTTCTGCAACAGGAATAATCAGGTCATTCAATTTTACCAGGTTTTCTTCTTTTACAGTGCTGAATCCTTCACCCGTAATTATCAACTCATCGCCTGCTTTGGCTTCAGTAACATTAAGTTTTCCTGCTACCAATTCAATTGTATCATCACTATCGGAACAAGAGAGGTTAAGTGCTCCTGCCAAGCACATCATTAAAAATAATTTTATTTTCATAAGTTTCTTTTGTAAAAGTTAAAAAGCCTATTCTTTTGAATAAACTATGTTTTTTTAAACATTCACGAATGTAAAATAATTTGCTTAACATTAGTAACTTAACAAGCTGAAATAATACTGTTTATAATGAATTTAAGAAATGATAAACACTGCGATATAAACACAACTATTTATTTAACAGACGAATAGCCTCATCGTAGGAATATGGCAACTTTTTGTTCAGCACTTTCCCATTTCTGTCAACCAGAAAGAAAACGGGAATAGCCCGGGTAAATATCCCAGCCTTCGGAAAGGTTTTTTCCAACAGGAACTGAATGCCCAAATTCTGGAACACACCTTTGTCGGGACCAGTGAAATCGAGAAACCAGGAATTTATTTGTAAGCCCGAAGCGGAAACTAAAGAATCAACTTCTTCTTTGTTTTTACTTGCTGCAATTAGCAGTATCTGATATTCGGAAGTATCGATAGTTTCCTGAAGTCTGGGCAGCGTTTCGGCCAATGTTTTGCGGCAGCCACTGCACCATGTGGTCCAAACATATACCAAGGTTTTATCCTTTTGGGAAATGAGTTGGCTTAGTTTTTTGGAATTGATCATCCGCCCCTTTTCGGCAGAGTTTGAGCAGGATAATGTGATAAGGAATAAACAAATGGCTAGTAAGTATCTCATGGCAAGTGTTTTTGTAAAGCAGAAGATACAAATTTTATTATTGTCTTTGTTTAAATTACAACACGATTCAATCGTGTGGCCACGGGGAGTTAACCCACAGTACCTATTGGGCAGTTCCTGCCACACGAACGCTTAGTTGTTATGGGCTGGGTTTGTTATTCAAAAAAATCTGAGTAAGCGGCATTACTATCAAAATATTGTTTTGGTGTGAATCCAGTATGAATTTTAAATTCATTAATGAAATGTGCTTGGTCGTAATGTCCGCTTTCATAAGCTAAATCTGTTATATTTAGATTTTCATTCCTGCTTTTCAAATATAATGACAGTTGCAATCTTACTGTTCTTAAATATTTCTTAGGTGTTGTACCTATTAAATAAGAGAACTTTCTTTCAAATTGCTTTCTACTAAGGCAAGTTTCAGAAGCAAGATTTTCGATTGAAACTTTACCTTGCGACAGCCTGATCATATTTATTGCGTGATTAATCCTCGCAAATTCAAACCTATTATACTCTTCCTTTAGTAATTCAATGAAATAGCTTTCTATGATTTGAATTCTTTTTTCAAAAGAGTGTTCATTTGTCAACTTTGACAAAATTTCTTGCTCTAATTTTTCGTTCAGGTATTTTAATGGAATGCTCTCATTATACAACTCGGTTAACGGCAATCGAAAAAAAACCATTAATCCTTGTGGTTGAAATACAATTGAAAAAACTGACAATTTATTTTCAATTTGCAAATCATAAAATCCTTTCTGGTGTCCGCTTAGTATGAGATTGTCTTCAAAATCATTTTTGTACCCAATGATTTTAGGTCTATTACCCAGATACAATGTCAATTCTGGCAAACCACTAGGAATTACTCGCTGAATATGATGTTCTCCATTGAGCAAAACATTCTCAATACACCAATATTGTTTAATGTATGGCTGCAAAATTTGTGACGGTTTTGCTATTTCTATTGACATATACATTGCAATTTTAAAGAGGATGTCCGAAAAAGTAAAGTTTCACTCGAAAACGTCATGTTGAGCGAAGTTGAAACATCTGTTTTTCAAAGATAAAGATTCTTCGACAAGCTCAGAATGACAATAAGATTGAACTTTTTGGACATCCTCTGTTTAATCTATTTACCGTAAATGCCGATTTTGTTACCTTCTATATCGATGCAAATAGCAAAATAATCTCGTCCTTCTACTTCAATTTTTGTTTTGGGCTGTAAAACTTTTCCGCCATTGGTTTCAATCCTTTGAATTGTTGTTTCAATATTGTCAGGTGCAGTAAAGCTGACCATCACGCCATTTTCAGACGGTTTGAAATTCGGAGCATAGCTAATAGCTCCTTCATCATTAGGAAAACAAGCCATTTTTTCTTGTCCAAAATCAACTTTCGGTAAATTAAGTTTAAACACAGTATTGTAAAATTTTACAGCTCTGTCGAAATCAACTGAGGGTATCTCTACCCATGAAATTAACTTTTGCATTTTGATTGTTTTTTAATTTGAAATTAATATTATCTCTGCAAAAGTAAGTTCTCATTCATTCGCAAAATTGGAGAAATGAGACATCTTTGGGTTATGCTGTTCAACCTTGCCCAGAACGTAAGTCTGTCAAGAAACTAATTTGACTACCCATTTAGGATTTAAATATCGCGGTTTTAAGCATACATAAAAATTGAAAATACTTTTGGTTCTTGTTTGAGTTCGTTTCAACCATAAATTAACTGATATCAGAGATGGGGAAGTAACTTTCATGGCCAAAGAAATCCAAAACAAAAGAAAGCTGCAGACGGATCTACAACTTTCTATTATTCTTTGGAATTACGGCATGTAAAAGATCTTTCCTAAAAGCTTCGAAAACCAGACCATTCCCCGTAAAGTACCAATTCCGTCACCGATTCCATCAACCCACCGTAACTAATGGGCAATTCCTGCCACACGAAGGCTTAGTTGTTAGTGATTTTTATTCATCGTTATTTAGCTCAGTCAAGTTTATCATACTTTGAATAAACAAAGTTAGATCATTGCCTAAAACAGAAAAGAATTCTATATCGACATTTTCAACTGCAGTTAAAGCTCTTTGTAAAACTTTTGAACCTTCATTTGTCAATTTAATTACTTTGGCTCTCGTGTCAGTTTGGTGTTCTTGTCTGCTGACAAATTTCTTTTCCTCCAATGTTCTCAAAACTTTGGAAACCATCATTCTGTCAGCATTTCCTTGATTAGCGATGTCTACTTGTGTTACATTATCGTTTTCTCTAGAAAGCCAAGCTAATGCCGACAAAAGGATAAATTGCGTCTGAGTAAGGTTTAATGGGTCTAAAACCTTTTTCTGTTTTCGTTGCCACAATTGTGTCAATTGCCCTAAAAGATAACCAGGACTTTCATTTGGGGCTTTAAACTTAAATTCTATTGTTTTAGCCATTTCTCATCAATTGGTTATTTTGTTTCCAAAAAAGTTAATTTATAGCCATCAAGGTCTTTTACATGAAATGCTCTGCCAAAAGGCGTCTCGACAATTGGTCCTGAAGTAGTTACTCCACCTACAACAAATTTCTCTTTCAGCTCGTCAACATTTTCGGTAACGGCAAACCAAAGAGCGACACCAATTCCCAATTCTTTTTCCTCTATTGGTTCAAGTGGTGTGCGGATAGCAAAACTTGCTTGTCCTTGATTGTACTTAAAAACACAGGCTTGTGGATTCGAGTTGTCAATTTCAAATCCTAATTTTTTTGTGTAGAAGTCTTTTGATGCTTCCAAATTTTTCACTTGTAGTGATGCAAATGTCAATTGTTTCATCTTGAATAAATTTTAAATGTTGTTGCAAATATAATATACTCGACAACAATGTCCAAATAATCTTGTTTTTCAATTGTCAAAAGTCATTAATAAATATTTTGGAGCAACATCTGAGCAATACCGTTAACGTTGAGTAGTAAGAATAGTAGCCGACAGCGCAGCACTTTTATGTCAAGTTACAAGAAAGTTGCAGCGGGCTACAGTCCTTGAGTTCAATGCTATTTCGGCTATTTTGTATATACATTGTTGGGCGTCCGTTATTTATTAATCTTGCAATGAAAGCCAACAGCAGTATGTCAAGAAACTAATTTGACTACCCATTTAGGATTTAAATATCGCGGTTTTAAGCATACATAAAAATTGAAAATACTTTTGGTTCTTGTTTGAGTTCGTTTCAACCATAGATTAACTGATATCAGAGATGGGGAAGTAACTTTCATGGCCAAAGAAATCCAAAACAAAAGAAAGCTGCAGACTGATCTACAACTTTCTATTATTCTTTGGAATTACGGCATGTAAAAGAATCTTTCTATAGCAAGTTCCTTTCTTAAAAGCTTCGAAAACCAGACCATTCCCCGTAAAGTACCGATTCCATCAACCCACCGTACCTATTGGGCAATTCCTGCCACACGAAGGCTTAGTTGTTACCACCTGGTATTTGTTTTAATTCATAATTTGTACTTCTTCCACCACTTGCTTCTTTTTGCAAAATATTTTTATTTATTAAATCCTGGATGTCCCGGAGAGCAGTGTCCTGCGAGCACTTATTAATTTTTCCCCATTTTGAAGTAGTCAATTTCCCGTCAAAACCATCTAGTAGTTTATTAATCGTTTTTTGTTGTCTTTCATTCAGAATAGTTGTTGAATGTAAATTCCAGAATTCAGCTTTAAAGAGAACTCTAGATAATGTTTCTTCTGTAGAATCAATAGCATTTATTAAACACTTTAAGAACCAAACAATCCATCCAGTAATGTCCGAACTGCCTTTTTGAGTGTTTTCAAGGATTTCGTAATACTGCTTTCTTTCAATTCTGATTTGAGCAGACATACTATAAAACCTCCTGATACTATTGTCCGAACGAGCTAAAAGCATATCAGTTATTGCTCTTGTAATACGCCCATTTCCATCATCGAAAGGATGAATTGTTACAAACCATAAATGTGCAATTGCTGCTTTTAGCACTAAATCAGTTCGGTTTTCAAACTCAAACCAATGTAGGAACTTTTGCATTTCGCTTTCTATTCTCTCAGAATTTGGAGCTTGGTAATGAACTTTTTCCTTTCCCATTGGACCAGATACAACTTGCATTGGACCAGTTGCATCTTTTCTCCAGTCTGCGACTGTTATTTTGTAAAGGTTACTCCAACCAGTAGGAAATAATGATGCATGCCATCCAAAAAGTCTATCTTTTGTTAACGGTAATTGATAACGTTGTGTGGCATCAAGCATCATTTCCACTATCCCTTCAACGTTACGTTCTGATTCAACAGCACCTGCAATGTCAATGCCCAGTCTTTTTGCAATGGATGAACGGACTTGTTCTTTTTCCAAATACTCACCTTCAATTTCTGATGATTTAAGTACGTCCAGAGTAAGTGTATTTAATACTGCTTCATTCTGTAGGTCAAAACCCAGAGATTCCATTTTTCCAAGAAGTTTTCCTTGCAGGTTTCTAGCTTTTCCTAAAAGCATCATCACTTCTTGATTATTCCAAGTGAAGTATGTCCAATCGTCTTTTTCGTGTATGTAGGTTTTCATTCTCTGCAAATTTTGCGACAAATATAAAGTTTATTCGTCGCAAAAACTATATTCTCCGCAAAATATGCTCGCATTATTAAAGATAATCTCCGCATTTACTGTTTTTTTCATGCTTGGCGGTAACAGCAGTCCGTCTAAAAACTAATTTGACTACCCATTTAGGATTTAAATATCGCCGTTTTAAGCATACATAAAAATTGAAAATACTTTTGGTTCTTGTTTGGGTTCGTTTCAACCATAAATTAACTGATATCAGAGATGGGGAAGTAACTTTTATGGCCAAAGAAATCCAAAACAAAAGAAAGCTGCAGACTGATCTACAACTTTCTATTATTCTTTGTAATTACGGCATGTAAAAGATCTCTCCATAGCAAGTTCCCTTTCCTAAAAGCTTCGAAAAACAGACCATTCCCCGTAAAGTACCAATTCTGTCACCGATTCCATCAACTCACCGTAACTATTGGGCAATTCCTGCCACACGAAGGCTTAGTTGTTATGGGCTGGTTTTTTGAATTTCTGCTTATAAGGCTAAAACCAATAATATCCAGGCGCCCCAACCTAAAGCTTCCATTCCAATAAGCTGTCCTTTTGCTTTTTTCCTGTAACAACTTAAATACTCAGGGTCGCTGAATTGGTCTTTGTTTTTAGACATCATATAGGTCTGTTTCCCTTTTTCAGGAGTTGGATTGGCCAATGCAGTTCCTATTATTGCAAATGGTCCAAATAATACTCCTAAAACAAAGTGACCACCCTTTTTGCCGTGATAGTTTTCTGCATCAAGTCTTGCATTAAAACATTTGTTTTCTTCGTCAGCTTGCATTTCCAGATAGTTTGTATAAACTTTATCTTCTGCATTTTCAAATTCAATTGAATATATTTCTGATGCAGGAACAATGTATTTATTACCTTCTGATTTGAAGACAATTGCACAGTCTTTGATTCTTTTTACTTTTCCTTCAAAAACCATTTCATTGTTGAGGGTTAAAATGTCATTGGCAAAGGTGCTAAAAGCGAAGACAATTGCGGTTAAGGTCAAAATTGTTTTTTTCATAATTCGTTTTTTTACTTCCTACTCTTATGGATTTTCGGTGTCTCCCCGTTTTTTTTAATGGGCTCTGGTTTCCATTAATTGTTTTTGATTTTTTTTAAGTCTTAATTGTTAACTCAAGAACTATTAAAATTTGTTGATTTTTTCGTTTGTGTCCTTTGGTCTTATTGGTTTTAAACAAACCAATTTTAATTGGCTTGCTGGTGTTCATTAATTGTACTAAACAATCGAACTGCTCATCGACGCCCATGCAATTTAGCTTTTAGCAACCGTATTTATTTTAAATTCCATTTCATTTTTGTTTGCTTAACTAATCCATCTAAGTCAGGAAACACAGAATGATAGTCAATACCTGCCATATTTAAATCGATCAGAATATCTGATACATATTCTGTACTGATTTGAATTTTTGCAAGATTAAAATAATCGTCTCTTTGCACTAATTCTTCAATCGGAGTTTTTTCTTTCCCAAATAGAATAAATCCACTTTTTTGAGCAATTACTCTGTCATCATAAAAAGAAGGTATAACTGCAATTGGCATTTCAGGCATATTATTAATATTGTCGTTGGGTGGGTTTATAAAGCTATCGACTTTCTCATGAACCTGTTTCCCATAAAAGTCAAATATTATTCTTTCTTTATGCAGAACAGCGTTAAAGTCCCAAGGGTCAATTATCCAAACTTCAGGATGGTCGCATTCTTTTGCATTCTCAATTGCAAAGAATAACGCTGTCAATGAACTTTCAGTCCAATCGAGCAACCTTGTTGGTAAACCAAAGTGCTGCATCAAATGCAGATACTCGTAATCTGTTTCCTTTTTAATCTTACTTTTTCGTTTGAAAGATTTCAGAATGTCATATTCAGTCCGATAGGAGTAATCATCATCTATCCATGTATCTTTTCTTAAAATAGTTGGAAGGTTTTGATAGCTACCTTTAGCATGCCCTCGATACCACAAATTGTCAGTGAAAGTATGGCTTATGTAATTAACCGCACTTATATATTCACTCAGTGATTTAACAGGCTGAATATTTGTCATTACATGCTTTACCTCTCTAAATTCCATGGTTGTAGGATGTTTTTTTTATATGGTTGCTCAACGATTGTGAATGTGTATATACATTTTTTCTACTATATCAAATAAAAAGGTGCACAATACATGCCGTATGGGTGTATATTGTGCAGCTATTTACAATTCACAAGCCCAAATCTAGCAAATTATAATCACTATCGGGGTACTATTTATAAGGTTTTTAGTTGCCATAAGCGATTGAGCGGAAAGTTGAAAGCTTTGCTCTTAAATATTCAACCATAAATATATTTTCGCAGATCGCCGCCGAAGAGAATTTGCACAAATGAGTGCTAAAAACGGGAATTCTTCTTCGGCATTGATAAGTGAAGGACAAATTGGCAGATTTCTGATCAGAAATGAACTCGTTTGTGCAAATTTGAGCGTTTTCTCTTCGGCAATGAGCAATTTGAATGTAATTGTGGGCAATTCTGATGTGAAACGGGCAATTTGATGGCAAATGTGATCAAATTCTCTTCGGCAGCGGTCTTTTTAGCTCAAAAATGGCTGTCAACTCAAAATAAATGGCTTACAGGCATGACAAGCTGTCCATTTTCTCTTCGGCAATGCGAATATGAGTTCATTTTTGGCCTTTTCGTAAGAGAAAAGGCTGCAGACAATGCGAAAATCGATGTTTTTGAATGAAACAAGGCCTTATACAATTCAAAAACAAGCTTTGCATGTGAGTTGAAACTGAAACCGGAAGAATTTTTGATGCATACCTGGCGAAACATCACATAAATAGTCGTTAAATACATTTAAGCATTTAATTTTACTATATCATGGCAATAAAATCAGATAATAAAATAGATTGATGGAAATGCCGAAGCTGTAAGCACTTAAATCATGCAATTTGAAATTATCATAGTATTTTTCACTAAAAACATGCTTACTGTTAGATTGATTTTGTAGATTAGCTGTCCGATAGCCCAAAAATATCCAACACAAAACATTTTTAACACAGAAGCTCTGCACCGCTTTTTACCTATCCGGCTCAGACTTCGCTAAAATTATCAGAGAGAATGACTATAAACTATTATCATTATTGCGACAGCAATGAAGTCAGCACCGGCACAAGTGTTATTGTTGGTGAACTGGACAAAAAAGATTGGTCGGCCGACCAGATATTGAGCCATATTATTGCAGATTTGGGAACGACAAATAAAGATCTTACCCGGTCGATTGAGTACAGCCTTAGTGGTGCTTTGGCCGAGAACCTTAGAAAAGAGGATGAGATTGCCGACAACGATTTTGTGTGCTTAAAGCAGTTTGTAAAGGCAAATACGTATTTGCCCGATGCGAATCTGGTGCAGGATGCTGTTGATGTTTGGGGCTTATTAAAGTCGCATAATTTGAATCTTCATAAACAGAGCTGCGAGAAACAATTGGCGTTAAGCAAAGCGCTGCTGGGTAATTTAGACAGTGCGCAATTTAAGGCGAAAATTGCCAATCTGATTGCTGTTAGTCCCAGAGTTGAAAAGTTTAAACAATCGACCTCTGATTTAGAAACAGCTTACTCGAAAATGATGGAGGCAAATGCCGTTAAAGAGAATATTACGGCTCCTTCGGCACTAAAAAATGAGGTGAGAAAAATTGTGAATGAAAGATTACTGCCTCATCTCGAAAATGCAGTCGAAGCAATGCCGGAAATCTACCAGGAGATTCTTGGTGTAATTACCGAGACCATCGAGGCCGTGAATGCTAAGGCGCAAATCCGCAAAAGCATTCGATCGAAAGCCGCCTCAGAAGAGATTCCTGCAGAATAAAAACAATGGGCTATTTATAAGAAGAGCAAACCTGGGCGGGTTTGCTTTTTTTTTGCTTGCTGTTGAATACCCCTAAATCCCCTACAAGGGACTTGTCTGTACGAATTTGAATCAATAGTAGCTTCCCTTAAGCCCCTTTAGGGGTTTGGGGTAATACAAGAATGGCAAATTTGCATTCGCCAAGAAAAACACCCCTCTGCCTGCCGGCATCTCCCCTTAAAAAAGGAGAATTTCGGAAAGAAAACATTAGACTCTTTTTTTACTTGATACTTAGGACTTGATACTGTATTTATGAATCGCATTGCATTTTCGTCGCATGTGGGAATGCCTCCTTTATTCAAATTTTTACCTGCGACGAGTCCACTATACGTCAAAATACCTGGGGTGGAAATCGCTTCGCTCATTTACCCCAGGCTATTATATTCGAGCCCTTCAGGCTCAGTATTCACAAACAAAATACAAAGTTCGGAAAGAAAGCATTAGACTCTTTTTTTACTTGATACTTAGGACTTGATACTGTATTTATGAATCGCATTGCATTTTCGTCGCATGTGGAAACGCCTCCTTTATTCAAATTTTTACCTGCGACGAGTCCACTATACGTCAAAATACCTGGGGTGGAAATCGCTTCGCTCATTTACCCCAGGCTATTATATTCGAGCCCTTCAGGCTCAGTATTCACAAACAAAATACAAAGTCCGGAAAGAAAGCATTAGACTCTTTTTTTTTACTTGATACTTGGGACTTGATTCATGAATCGCATTGTATTTGGAGTCTTGTAAAACCTCACCCCAGCCCTCTCCTGCAAGGAGAGGGAGAAAAAAAGCAAATAGCCACTCTGGTATTCTTTGGGTACTATGCGGTAAACTTCTTGTCCAAATCAATATCCTTCAACAGTGTCTCTTGCTGACTCGACGAAACTGAATTCCGGTAGTCCTGCAAAATAGATTTTAGTTCGATATATGTCTCGGTCTCCAAAACAGGAATCTTATCGGATCCTGTACTCTCCAAAATATCAATCACTTTGTTTACCGACATGGTATTGATATCAAAAGCCGGATGGTATGCAATTTGTTTGTCTGTATCCGTTACTAATTCTGCTACCAATCTGGCATTTATCAAATCAAAAAGAATTTCCCGTACCAAACGGATAGGCATCTGTAATCGATGAGAAATATCCTGAGAAAGCATTGGCACCTGATCTTTTTTAAAATTATGGATAATTAAATGCAGAACATATATGCTTAACAAGCGTTTGTAGTCGTATGCTATTTTGGAGGTTTCTGTTTCGTACTCGTAATTTTCAACATTTTGCTCGGCAAACGAAATTTCTGCGCCCAGCAAAACCACCAACCAACTCATCTGCAACCACATTAAAAACAGCGGCAAGGCGGCAAAACTACCGTAAACAGCATTATAGGTTGTAACCATCCCCTGAAACTCGATGTATAAAACCTGAAATATTTGATAAATTGTACCGGCAATAACTCCCGCCAGCAAACCCGATTTAAATTTCACATGCGTATTCGGCATAAAAGTGTACAGCATGGTAAATAAAGTCCAAACCAAAAAATAAGGAGTTAAATTAATCAGAAAGCTGAGATACGGCCCAACTGCCTCCATTAACGTATTGCCTTGGGTTACCTGTTTAATCATGGTTTTTAAGAAAACTGTTGCGCCGCTGGAACCAATCAGTAAAATGGGTGCAAAAATCATGATCGCAGTGTAATCACTGAATCTGCGCCCCCAGGTTCTCCCTTTCTTTATTCGCCAAACGTCGTTAAATGATTCCTCGATATTGGTTAAAACCTTTAATACCGACCAAAACAGGATAACAAATCCCAATCCCGCTACCAATGATCCTTTTGTATTGATCAGCATCTTGTTCGCGAACTCAATCAGCCAGTTCAAAACTTCTTCCTGACCTGAAAGATTGGCGATAAGCTCCTTCTCTAACTTTTCTTCCAAATCGAATCCTTTGGCAATTCCAAAACCCATAGCCAAGACAGGCACCACCGATAAAATGGAGTAAAAAGTTAAGGCAGATGCCCTCAATTGACATTTGTCTTCGTAAAAGCCTTTAATAGCCAAAAGGTAAATCCGTAATTGCCGAATTAAAAAATAACGGGGACCGGACAATTCTTTTAAGCGCATGTTCCATACTCCACGACTCAAAAAATTCATTACGATATCGAAATAATTACGAAGACTCTTCATTTTTTGTTTTTTAGCAGCTGATTTATGAGTTCGAATTTACATAAAAGGCAAAGATTTACCAATAATTTCAAAATCCTGCCATTTGATTGATTCAAAAAAAGCAAAAAATCTTTTTCTATTAAGAAATCTTCTTCCCTTTTTTTAAGTTTGTAAGAACTAAGTTTACTTCTTATCTCTCATCATCATGAAAAAAGAAATTCTAATTATTGAAGATGACCTTTCGCTGCAAAAGATCTTAGCTGATTATCTTTCAAGTTGTGGATTTCAATGTACTTGTGCGGAGCTGATTAAGGACGGCAAATCTCTTTTCGATAAAAAATTTTTCCACATTGTACTTCTTGATTTGGGACTTCCAGATGGTGAAGGATTGGATTGCATCTCTTTTATCAAATCAATTTGGTCCGATACGGGTGTGATTATCATTTCGGCCCGCGATAAGCTGGAGGACCGGGTTGATGGTCTAAATTTAGGTGCTGATGATTATTTAGTAAAACCATTTCATCTTTCCGAACTCAATGCACGAATCAATGCACTTGTGCGGAGAAACTTTCAAGCAGAAAATCAGGTGTTAAGCTTTGGCGAATTGGAAATTGATACCCGTTCCCATCAAGTGAGAATCAGGAACGAACAAGTAGATTTTAGCCGAAAAGAATTTGATTTACTGCTGTATTTTATCGAAAATAAAAATAGAGTTCTTACTAAAGAGAGTTTATTTGAACATGTGTGGGGCGAAAATCCGATTTTTATGGATAACTCCGATTTTATTTACACACACATCAACCGGCTCCGAAAAAAAATCAAAAATCATACCGGAGAAAATTACATCAAAACTGTTCATGGGTTTGGCTATAAATTAGATAATCCTTAAAAAATGAAACTATTAACTAAGATTAACAGATCCTATTTCAAATATGGTATTCTGGTATTTCTAATAGCTGATGTGGTAATTATTGCCATGAGCAATTACTTTTTAAAAGAAGAAATTGACCAGCAATTAAGGCTTGAAGCTAAAGAAATTTTTGAGGTACTTAAAGAAAAAGGAGAATTTCAGAGCATTTACCCTACCGACATAATTACTCCCATTTCTTCCTCAGAAATTAAAACGAATACTGAGAAGGACACATTGATTTTGGACTTGTACCAGAATAAACTAACTCCCTACAGGGAATTCACAACCTATCAATCAATTAGTAACAAACATTATCGAATTACAACACGGCAAATGCTGATGGAATTCGATGATATTCTCACAATTTTCACTTCTTTGATATCCAGTGTACTATTATTGATTTTTATCGGCTTACTGCTATTTACACGTCGGTTAAATACCTCGCTGTGGAAAACTTTTAATGACAATATTGAGAAAATAAAATCTTATTCTTTTACTCCTCCATCAAAATTGGAATTGACAGCTACCGGAATTAATGAGTTTGATGATTTAAACCAGGTGCTTTCCATGATGTCGGGTCGTTTGGAAAAGGATTACACAGCAACTAAGGAATTCTCTGCCAATGCTGCCCACGAACTTCAAACTCCTCTTGCTGTTATCCGAAATAAATGTGAAAACTTATTCTCCGACTCCAATTTAGATGAAAAAACAATCGACACAATACGGGAAATATATCTTTCTGCAGATAAACTTTCAGGCATTTCGAAAGCACTGCTCTTGCTTGCAAAAATTGACCACGAACAATTCAATGAGAGAGATCATGTCTCCCTGAATCAAATTTTCAACTATTGGATCAATTCATTTCAGGATGTAATACAAGATAGAAACCTACTGGTTTCTCTTTCTGCTGCAGACAACTGCCAATTGTTAATGGACAAAAGATTAGCCAACTTATTGATTCAGAATGTTCTTGTAAATGCCATAAAACACAGTAAGAATGGTGAAGAAATATCGATTTATCTGGCAAATGATTATTTTACAATTGCCAATTCGGGTGAACAAGCCATTAACCAACCCGAAATGATCTTTAATCGGTTTTATACGGAAAGCCAAAATGTTGGATCAACAGGAATTGGTTTGGCTATTGTAAAAAAAATAGCAGACCATTATAAAATTGATATCAATTATTCATTTAAGGATTTTAAACACTTATTTACCTTCAAATTACAGAATTGTTAGTTTTTTGTTAGAATCAGGTTGTTTTTTTGGCTCGTATTAATTTATAAAATATGAAGTTCAAAAATATCCTGCGTAGTCGGTTTGGTGGTCTTATTTTGTTTGGTTTTATTTTCCTTGCAATCTCATTCCTGATCCGCACCATTCTATTAATTACTGATTTGCAAAATGTTGATCTTAGCTTTATTCGGTTTATCCAAATTTACAGCATAGGCTTATTTTACGATCTGGTAACCATTTCCTACTTTATCATTCCTTTTACAATCTATCTGCTGTTTGTTCCTGATAAAATATTTAACTCCAAAATCCATCGCTGGATTTCTTATGTGTTTTTTATTGTAACAATTGGAATTCTAGTTTTTTCGGGAATTGGCGAATGGTTTTTTTGGGAAGAGTTTAGTGTGCGATACAACTTTATAGCTGTTGACTATCTGGTTTACACTCACGAAGTTATTTCCAATATTCGGGAGTCTTACCCAATGCCTGCTATCCTATTAGGTATGTTATTGGTTTCAGGAGGAATCTTTGCTTTGGTTAAAAAGAATTTCGACCATAGTATCCATTCAGAATCCCGATTTGTTAAGCGTCTTACCACCTGTGTTATTTTGTGGATCTTCCCTCTTGCTGCATTTTACACAATCAATAAAAGTTCAGCAGAAATAACTAAAAACACATACTCCAATGAGCTGGCTCACAACGGAATTTATCAGATTTTCGCAGCCTTTCGAAACAATGAGCTTAACTACAATTCCTTTTATCAATCAATCGATGATAAAGAGGCTTTTACAAACCTTCGAAAGTTGATAAAAACATCAAACAGTGAATTTACAAGTGAGGATGTTTTCGATGTCAGCCGAAAAATTACTTATCCGGGCGACGATAAAAAATACAATGTAATGCTGATCACTGTTGAGAGTCTGAGCGGGTCATTTTTTACTCGTTTTGGCGGAAAAGACAATATTACTCCCAACATGGATACGATTGTTCAGCAATCGCTTTTTTTCACCAATTTCTATGCTACTGGTACCCGTACAGTTCGTGGAATGGAAGCACTAACTCTCTCCTTGCCGCCAACTCCTGGATTTTCGATCGTTAAACGACCAAAAAACGAAGGTTTGTTTACCCTTGGAAATATATTGACCTCAAAAGGTTATAATTCAAGCTTTATTTATGCCGGAAACGGTTATTTTGATAACATGAACTACTTCTTTGGAAACAACGGATACAATGTGGTTGATCGAAAAGATTTTCCGGACAGTGAAATTACATTTGAAAATGCCTGGGGTGTCTGCGACGAAGATCTGTTTGCGAAAGCATGTCAGGTGGCCGACAGCAGTTATAAAGAGGGAAAACCTTTTCATAATTTTATCATGACAACATCCAATCATCGTCCTTATACTTATCCTGATTCAAAAATTGATATTCCATCGCACACAGGAAGAAACGGTGCTGTTAAGTATACTGATTATGCCATTGCTAAATTTCTTCGTGAAGCAAAAGATCACGAATGGTTCAAGAATACTATTTTTGTAATTGTTGCAGATCATTGTGCTTCCAGTGCAGGAAAAACATCTCTTCCGGTAAATAAATACCACATTCCGCTTATTATTTATGCTCCGAATATTATTCAGCCATCCGAAAACAGTACAATGGCTTCTCAAATTGATTTTGCTCCGACTATTCTGGGTCTTTTAAATATGGATTACACATCCAAATTTTTTGGTAAAGACATTTTGCTCGAGAAACCAAACCGTGCATTAATTGGCACATATCAAAAAATTGGCTTGTTGCAAAACAATCAGCTGATTGTTCAATTGCCTGTAAAACGAACCGAATCTTTTAAAATATCCGGAGAAGAACAGGATGCAGAACAAATAAATCCGGCCGAATTAAAAGATGCAATTACTTACTATCAAACAGCCAGTTATCTTTTTCACAATAAAAAATATTCTTTTAAAAACTAAAAAACCTAATACCCAAAATTGGCGCTGTTCTGCAAAACTAATTTTGAAACGCCTTAAAGAAGACTAAATAAAAATGAAGGGATTCCCTAATAGTACAACCTCTGTGGTTGTATTATTAGCTCCTAAATTTAAAAATGTCCCGTTTCCTCTTTTTAAGTCCCGGCAAAAAATTCACTTTTGCGAGTAAAGAAACCATCTCATCCCGTTATATTTTTACTTATTTCAAACAAAAAGTACACATTCAATTCATATCTTTGAAAAAATTTATATTTAAAAAAAGTGTATTATTTGTATTGTGATTTGTTTGGCAATGCTTATAACCACTACCAATTCGTTAAACAAAACTTAATGAGCCAGCAAGAAAAAGAATTCGAATTAACGATCATTGTTCCCGTTTTTAACGAGGAAGATAATATGCAGCGTGTAAAAGAGGAATTTACAGCCTACTTTGCAAGCTCAAAATATGCCTCAAAAGTACTTTTTGTGAACGATGGTTCATCGGATGGAAGTCAAAAAATGATTGAAGATATTTGCAATAATTCTGATCGTTTTTCTTATTTGGAATTGAATAAAAATCATGGTTTAAGTGCAGCCATTAAAGCTGGTTTTGATAACACAACCACACCTTTTGTTGGATACATTGATTCTGATTTACAAACTACACCTTTCGATTTTGATTTGTTGATGGAACATCGAAATGAGTTTGCTCTGGTAACAGGTGTTCGTCAAAACCGAAAAGACAGCTTTGTGAAAAACATGAGCTCAAAAATTGCAAATGGATTTCGCCGTTATATGACTAAGGATACCGCTGAAGATACTGGCTGTCCGTTGAAAATAATGAAAACCGATTACGCTAAAAAAATGCCTTTCTTTACAGGAATGCACCGTTTTATTCCAGCCTTAATCATGTTGCAGGAAGGTGAAATAAAACAAATTCCGGTACGTCATTTTCCAAGAATTGCAGGCGAAGCCAAATACCATCTTTTCAACCGTTTGGTTGGCCCTTTTAAAGATTGTTTCGCTTATCGCTGGATGAAAAAACGTTACATTAATTACGAAATTATTTCTCGTAACTAATGGATAGCATATATATTTACGCCATTGGTTTTTTTGCACAAGCTCTGTTTTCAGCGCGGTTAATTGTGCAGTGGGTAAAATCTGAAAAAGCCGGAAAAACCTTATCTCCGGTATTATTTTGGCAAATCAGTATTTTGGCTTCGTGGATGCTGTTTATTTACGGCTTGCTGCGCGATGATTTTGCCATTATTATGGGACAAGTGATTGCTTATTCCATTTACATCCGAAATCTGCACATCCAGAACAATTGGAAAACCTTGCCCATATTAACGCGGCTAATTGCCATAATAACTCCTGTTGTTGTTTTAGCTTTCATGCTAAAAAACTGGGGATTTCACTATCAGCAATTATTTAAAAACGAAGACATTCCAACTCTTCTTTTAATTTGGGGGGTAGCTGGACAAATTACCTTTACTTTCCGTTTTGTTTACCAATGGATCTACTCTGAACGTAAAGGAGAATCGGTACTTCCTATGGGTTTTTGGGTCATCAGCATCATCGGATCAATCATGATCTTATCTTATGCTCTCTATCGAAAAGATCCTGTTCTTTTTCTTGGTCAGGGTTTTGGGATGTTGGTTTACTGCAGAAACATCGTACTTATTCGAAAACAATCTCACAAGTTAGATCACTAAACTCAACTTAAAATGATTCAACGTTATCTGTTTGAGAACAAAACTTCTGTTCATATATTATTTCTGCTAGTAGTTTGCTACTTCGCGTTCTTCTTTGCCAACAGTAGTTTTTTTGTGAATATCATGGAAGCACGAAACTTTGTGACTGCCCGTGAAATGATTGAAAAAGGAAACTGGCTGGTTCCCACAATGAACGGAGAATTGCGCTTGGCAAAACCGCCGCTTCCTACATGGATTACTGCAGTATTTGGAAGCTGGTTTGGAATCGAAAATGTAAGTATGCTTCGATTTCCGGCGGCAATGGTCAGTTCCCTAATGGTGATTTTGATGTATTTCTTCACCATATCATTAAATAAAAACAGAATAGCGGCTTTATGTAATAGTCTCGTTTTAGCATCAAGTTTCTATATCGTTTATATGGGAAGAACCGGAACCTGGGATATTTACTGTCATAGCTTTATGCTTGGTGCCATTCTCTTTTTTCATAAAGCCTGGAAAACAGAAAATAAAAACTGGAAATTATTTATTGGTGCCGGTATCTTTTTGGGTTTATCATTCCTTAGTAAAGGACCCGTAGCATTTTTTGCCGTTTTAATTCCATTTTTAATTGCCTATTCATGGGTATACGATGGAAAAGTAATTCTACAAAAATGGCAGCCGCTTTTATTAGCCATTGGAATTTTTGTTGTGATCAGCTTTTGGTGGCCTGTTTTTATCTCTTTGGTTCACGCTGATGAAGCAGCCGCAATTGCTAAGCTGGAATCCGGCTCTTGGATGAACCGTCATGTTCGTCCGTTTTATTACTATTGGAATTTCCCTATTCAATCAGGAATCTGGACACTGATCATTTTCTCTGCATTGATTTTTCCATATGCCTTTAAACGATTCGACGCCAAAAAAGAATACAAATTTGCACTAATCTGGACCATTACAGCTGTTGTACTGCTATCGCTGATACCAGAAAAAAAAGACAGATATCTACTTCCTGTACTAATTCCCAGTGCTTTACTAGCCGGGCAATTAATTCAGCACTTATTTCAGGTTTTTAAAAACAAAACGGCTGACAAATGGGACAATCTCATTTTTGGAGTTAACCTTTGGCTGATCGCCATTGTTGCTCTTGTAATGCCTGTTGGTATTTTTATCTTTTTCTATCAGGATAAGCAAATATCATTGCTCGCATTTGTTCTTTTTGCTCTTCTTTCCGAAGGAATTTTTCTGTTATTGCTGATGGCATGGAAAAACAAAAACATTCTAAACTTTGTTATTGGAATGCTTTGTTTAATGGTAATTACTGAAGTATTTATATTACCAAACACCAGTAACTTACAAAACAGAAATAAAGAATTTAAAAATATCCGGGAGGCACGAAACATCGAATCAATAAAAGATTTAAACCTATATAGTATTGGTAAAGAACAATTTCGAATTGAAATGGTTTGGGAAGTGGGCCGAGAAGTAAAATCGTGGAATACTGAAGACATAACTGAATTCCCTAAGGAGAAATCATTTGTCGTTTTCTCCTCTGAGAATCCTAAGGAATTGTTCTCTGACTTGCAGCTTCAAAATATGGAATTTGAAACCATCGATCATTACGATTACAATCGTCAACCAAAAGGAAATAAACGTTACAGTCCATATTTTCAGAAATACATGACCCTAATTAAGATCAAACAATAGGATACTATTAGTTAAAAAAAACTAAGATTTCAGATAAAACAGTCATCTTTCATGATTACAGAATAGCTTTGTTTTACTTTTAAGTTAATTCTTAAGTTGTTGAAGATAATTGATATGGATTTATCTAATTTTGATTCACTCTTTTGAATCAAATCCAAAAAACAAGTCAGGAGATATGCAAACTGTGAATAATAAATCGACAGAAAAAACCATTCTTGTAACCGGATGTGCTGGTTTTATTGGATCTCATCTTTCTGAAAAATTACTATTGCTGGGATATAAAGTTATTGGTATCGATAATTTCGATCCATTTTATCCGAGAAATATAAAAGAAGAAAATATGAATCCTTTTTTTCAGAATTCATCCTATACATTTCATGAACTGGATTTACGGATTGATTCAAGTTTGGATATCATCGAAGATCAAATTGATTTGGTGGTTCATTTGGCAGGCAAGGCAGGAGTCCGGCCTTCTATCGAAGATCCGCAAGGATACATCGACAGCAATATTACTGCAACCCGAAATGTATTGGATTTCATGCGAAAAAAGGGAATTAAAAAGTTGGCTTTTGCTTCCTCCTCATCGGTTTACGGCAACAACAAAGACGTTCCTTTTTCGGAAAATCACAATGTTGACCGGGCCATTTCGCCTTATGCTTTCTCAAAAAAATCTTGTGAGGTTTTAAACCACAGCTACCATCATTTGTACGATTTGGATATCATTAACATGAGATTTTTCACTGTTTTTGGTCCTCGTCAGCGACCCGATCTGGCCATTCATAAATTTCTGAAATTGTTCCGAAATGAACAGCCAATTCCAATGTTTGGAGATGGTTCTACGGCAAGAGATTATACTTTCGTTGATGATACTGTGGAGGGAATTGTAAAAAGCTGCAATTATCTATTCAATCACGAACAGGTTTTTGAAACCATAAACCTGGGCAACAGCTATCCAATTCTTCTTCGCGACATGATTGAGATAATAGCGAAAAACGCTGAATGCAAACCGAAAATCAATCATCTGCCAATGCAGGCAGGTGATGTGGAACAAACCTATGCTGACATTTCCCGTGCAAAAGAACTGATTGGTTACAATCCGCAAGTTAGTTTCGAAGAGGGAATTAAGCGCTTTATTACTTGGTTCGACAACAAATAGAAATCATTTCATACCCGAATTAAAACATAAAAAAGAGACTCCAAAATTAATTGAAGTCTCTTTTTCATATTTTATCTGATCCACAATCAGAATTATAACATTCCTTTTATTTCATCTTCAAAATCTTCAGGAGCGACGTTTGGTTCAATTCTTTTTACCACTTTTCCATTTCTATTGATAATAAATTTGGTAAAATTCCATTTGATGCCGTTTCCTGCATAAATCTCAGGAAATTTTTCACTGATAAATCCCTTGAATTTTTGTCCTGATTCTGAATCATCAAAACCTAAAAACGGTTTTTCTTCAGTCAGCATTTTATAAAGAGGGTGAGCATTTTCCCCACGAACTTCAATTTTCTCGAACATTGGAAAGCTTACGCCATAGTTTTTCTCACAAAAAGCAGCAATTTCTTCCGATGTTCCAGGCTCTTGTTCCAGAAACTGATTGCTCGGAAATCCTAAAATTACGAATCCCTGGTCTTTGTATTTCTGATACATTGCTTCCAAACCTTTGTATTGTGGCGTTAAACCGCATTTGCTTGCCGTATTAACAACCAAAACAACTTTTCCTTTATACTGATTCAAATCAACTTCCTCACCAGTTAAAGAGGCTGCTTTAAAGCCATACAATCCTTCTTTCATACATTTCTCTTTTTTACAATCTTTCTTTGTCTCTGTTTGTGCTATTGTCTGATAAGACATCAAACCTACAGCAAATATCAGCAGTAAGGCAATTTTTTTCATTTCGACTATTTTTATCGTTTGTGTTTGTTTTGCATTTCGAAAAAATCCATTCCAATTTACATCGTGTGCGATACAAATATATACTTTTATTTTTAATTGTTTTAAATAAGCATGTTAAATATCTGTTAAGCGATTAAAATAATTTAGGACATTCGTTGAATCACTTCCTGAGCAACCCATTCCGGAGTAATATCTACCATACATTGCTGGTAAACTTTTTGTATACACTTCCCTGAGCCATCTTTTGTACATGGCCGGCATTTCATATCCACCTCAAGGGTTTTGATGTGTTCTCCCGTTGTAAATCCAAATGCAGTTGGCCCCATTAAAGATAAAGCAGGAATACCAAATTTATCTGCAGCATGCAAAAAACCAGTATCGCCGGAAATTACCAAGTTCGATTTCTGAACCAAATAACAGGATTCCAGTAAATTGGTTTTTCCGCTAAGGTTCAGAACTCGTTCTTTTGCAACAGCCTCAATCTCTTCGCAGAACACATCATCTGGTCCGGCTAAAATTACAAAATGATAATCCGGCAATTGCTGCACCAACTTTTGCCAATGAGAAACCGGCCAACGTTTCATCATCCAGGCTGCAGAAGGAACTAAAGTGACCAATTTTGATGATTCCCCTTTTAAATTTGAAAAAACCTTCTCCTCCATTTTCTTCTTTAACTCTTCAGGAAAATACCAATTGACATTGACCTTTGAATAATCTGTTAACCCCCATTTCTCAAGAGGTTTCCGATACGAAAGCATTCCTTTAAAAGGCATTGGAAAACGATCAATACCAAACTTGAATAACAAAATTCTTTTGATTCTATCTTTGCTGCGCATGGTATACTTAGATCCAATACCGAACCAACGTTTCCATCGTGGTACCAATACTGTTTTCAGCACAATCGATCGAATATTGCTGTGAGCATCGTAAACGAAGTCGAATTTTTCTTTTTTAAGCTCTTTTGCCTGCTTTATAAGACCTTTAAATCCCTGTCCTCTATCAAAACCCCAAACTTTACAGATGCGCTGATCCATGGCCAAAAAAGAAGACATGTCCTTTCTCGCAATCCAATGTATTTCGGCATCCGGATAATGGTTTAAAATACCATCAACGGCTGTCATACATTGAATAATATCACCTATGGAAGAAAAACGAATGATTAAGAACTTTTTTGGCATTTTTTCTAGTATCTGGTATACAGTAATTAGCAGCTAGACTATTTACAGCTTTTGTTTAAACAATTGTAGGCACAAAAATAGTAAGAGTAGTTAGGAAATCCACAATGTTGGCAATAAAAAAAGAGACTTTAGAAATTCTAAAGCCTCTTTACGATAAGTTGTATTGTCAATATTAGGTACTGATTACTATTGTACTAAATACTAACTTCTATTTTCTCTAGTTATCTGCCAATACTGAAATTACATTTTTCTTACATTCAGCAACACCTCCGCTGATTTCAAAGAAAATTTCTTCACCTCCAACTGATTTAATTTTAATAGTTCCTTTCTCCAGACTGGAAACAATTGGAGCATGGTTTTTCAATATTTCAAAAGATCCGTTTTTTCCTGGCAACTGAACCAGTTCAACTTCTCCGGAATACAGACTCTTTTCGGGCGTAACAATTTCCAAATGCATATTTTCTAAGTTTAAAGTACTTAAAGGTTAAAGTTCAAAGTACTTACAGCTTCAAATAAAGTCAAAATAACTTTAGGCATCTAAAACTTTAAGTACTTAAGGCACTTTTATCCTTCAGATTCGGCTAGTAATTTCTCACCTTTTTCGATAGCTTGTTCAATTGTACCAACAAGGTTAAAAGCAGCTTCCGGATATTGATCAACTTCACCATCCATAATCATGTTAAAGCCTTTAATAGTATCCTCAATAGAAACCAAACATCCTTTTAAGCCGGTAAATTGCTCAGCAACGTGGAATGGCTGTGATAAGAATCGCTGTACACGACGAGCGCGGTGCACGACCAATTTATCTTCTTCAGAAAGCTCTTCCATACCCAAAATCGCAATAATGTCCTGCAATTCTTTGTATCTCTGTAATATTTCCTTTACATCCTGCGCACACTTATAATGGGCCTCACCAACAACATCTACGGTAAGAATACGGGAAGTCGAATCCAATGGATCCACCGCAGGATAAATTCCTAATTCAGAAATCTTACGATTCAATACAGTGGTTGCATCCAAGTGGGCAAAAGTTGTTGCCGGAGCAGGATCAGTCAAGTCATCCGCAGGAACATAAACCGCCTGAACCGATGTAATTGAACCTCTTTTTGTTGAGGTAATTCTTTCCTGCATCACACCCATCTCTGTTGACAGGGTTGGCTGGTAGCCTACTGCCGAAGGCATACGGCCAAGCAGTGCCGAAACCTCAGAACCGGCCTGAGTAAAACGGAATATATTATCTACAAAGAAAAGAATATCACGTCCACCTGATTTTTCATCACCATCACGCAAACTTTCCGCAACAGTTAGTCCCGAAAGAGCAACACGGGCACGGGCCCCTGGTGGTTCGTTCATCTGACCAAAAACAAGTGATACCTGAGAGTTATCCAAAGCTTTTTTATCTACTAAAGAAAGATCCCATCCTCCCTTTTCCATATCTTTTTCAAACGCTTCTCCGTATTGAATAACCCTTGATTCGATCATTTCACGAAGCAAGTCATTTCCTTCACGGGTACGTTCACCAACACCGGCAAATACAGATAAACCGTCCTGACCAATGGCAATGTTATTAATTAATTCCTGAATCAATACTGTTTTACCAACACCAGCACCACCAAACAAACCAATTTTACCGCCTTTTGCATATGGTTCAATAAGGTCGATTACCTTAATACCAGTATAGAAAACTTCTGATTCTGTACTAAGCTGATCGAATGCCGGAGGAGTCCGGTGAATTGTATAGCCACCTTCTTTACTAACGGAACCAATTCCATCAATGGTTTCCCCAACAACATTTAGTAATCTACCTTTAATTTTATCTCCGGGAGGCATCATAATAGGCGAACCTGTTGCAATTACATCCATTCCCCGACGCAAACCGTCAGTTGAATCCATTGCAATAGCACGAACAGTATTTTCACCAATATGCTGCTGACACTCAACAACCAAATTTTTACCATTTTCAATCACGACCTCTAAAGAATCGTAAATTTCAGGAAGCTTGGTTCCTTCCTTATCAAAACTTACATCGATAACAGGTCCGATAACCTGTACAATTTTGCCTGTATTTTGTGACATTTACATTAATTTTTTGGATCATTAATATCGCGTGACAACAAATTTAGAATTTTTTGTCAATAAAGGAGAATGTAACCTGAATTTTTAACATTCTTAAACGGAACGATCGACTAAACCTTTAACCAATAAATATAGTTCCTTTTTCTTTTCGGCATCAACATCTACTTTATCGAGATATTCGAGACATAAAGCAAAATAATTCTCAATTTTATTCTGTGAATATTCACGAACATTCAATTGCTCATAAATAGTTCCTACGGCCTTTATTTTTTCTTCCGGATTAAAAGATTTTGTTGTAATCCAAGACTTTAATTCTTTTTCGACATCTCCCGAAGCAGTTTCCAGAGCATTAATTAAAAGAAAGGTTTTCTTATTGGATAAGATATCACCACCAATTTTCTTTCCAAAAACAGCCTCATCACCAAAAACATCTAAAAGATCGTCCTGAAGTTGGAATGCCATACCTAGATTCACACCAAAATGGTATAATAACTCAGCATCTTTTGAGCTGGCATCACCCATTATTGCTCCCATTTTTAGACTTCCTCCTAATAGAACTGCTGTTTTCAATCGAATCATATTCAAATACTCTTCAATTTCAACATCATTTCTATCTTCAAATTCCATATCGAACTGCTGTCCCTCACAAACTTCCAAAGCTGTTTGATTAAACACAGTAAGAACATCGCGCAGGTATTTGTCTTCGCAGGAACCAATATACTGATATGCCTTAATAGACATGGCATCACCAGAAAGAATAGCTACGTTACTGTTCCATTTTTCGTGAACTGTTTTCTTGTTTCTGCGAATTGGAGCATTGTCCATTACATCATCGTGCAAAAGTGTGAAATTGTGAAATATTTCTATGCCGATAGCAGGCAAACAAACTTTTGAAAGATCATCCTTGTATAAATTAGCACCCAGCAGAACTAAAATTGGACGAAGCCGCTTCCCTCCAATGCCTAATATATATTTCATTGGTTCGAAAAGACCTTCCGGCGGAGCAGAAAACTCCAGTCCATCTATCTCTTTTTCAATAATTTCATGAAGTTCATTAAAACTATACATTTTTTTATAGAATTTAGATATAAGAAGTTAGATCTGAGATCGATTTACAGGAACTCAAAAAAACCTCAAATGAGATTTATGCTTTTAATCAGAAATCGCTAAAGGCAATTATAGAATAGCTTTCAGAAACAGCTCACTAAAATATAAAAAAATCAATTCACAAGGCTTTCTTTTTCCTCTTTGTTTTCCATCCGAGCAATTCTAAGATCATCCAGTTCAATATCTTCCTCTTCATCGAAAATCTGAAGCAGTGGTTCTTTGAACGATCGGTTGGTAATAAACTTCTCAAGAGTCAGCAACAATGATGGCAACAAAATTAAGTTGGAGAGCATTGCTGAAAGTAAAGTTACCGACACCAGTATCCCCAAAGAAACAGTTCCTCCAAAATCAGATAAAGCAAAAATACCGAAACCGAAAAACAAAATAATAGAGGTGTACATCATACTTTGCCCGGTTTCGCGAAGCGCAAGAACAACAGATGATCGAATACTCCAGTTGGTTGCTTTTAATTCCTGACGGTATTTAGCTAGATAGTGAATGGTATCGTCAACGGAAATACCAAATGCAATGCTAAACACCAATATGGTTGATGCCTTAATCGGAATACCGAAAAAGCCCATTAGTGCTGCTGTAATTATTAACGGCAAAAGGTTTGGCAATAATGCCACCACAACCATTCTTTTGGAAGAAAACATCCATGCCATGAATGAGGCAATCAGAAAAATTGCCAAAGCAAGACTTATGAATAGATTCTTTACCAGATATTTATTCCCTTTAAAAAAGATGATACTGGATCCTGTTACATGAACAGTATATTGATCATCAGGAAAAATATCACTTACATTGGCAAGAATTCTTTGCTCCATTTCCTCCATTCTGGTAGTGCCAATGTCCTTCATTCGAAAACTCATCCGTGTAATGGACTGAGTGGAATCCACGAAAGTGCTGAACAATTTGGAATCATCACCGGTATCAGCTTTAGCCAAATATGACATGATCACATTTCGGGTCTGATTACCAGGTAATTCATAGTATTTTTCTTTACCATTGAAATACGCCTGATTGGCAAATTTTGCCGCCTCAACAATCGAAACAGATGATGATATTTCGGGATATGATTTTAATGTATCGTTAAAAGCATTTAATCGCTTTAAGGTTGATAACTTTAAGATGCCTGCCTTTTTCTTGGTTTCTACCATCACTTCCAAAGGCATAATTCCATCCATGTTCTTTTCGAAGAACTTTAAATCCTGAAATATTACATTGTCATGTGGCAGGTCATCGACCATATAACCAGTGCTTTTCATTTTGCTGATTCCAAAAACTCCTAAAGTAAGCAAAACAAAACCTACTGTATAAACTACAGTCCGTCTATTCAATACAATATTTACTAATTTGCCCACAAACCACACTGTCATTTTATTTTCTAAATGACTTGTCGCTTTTTGATCCGGAGGATTTAAAAAACTAAAAATGATTGGGATTAGAAGTAATGAAAGGACAAAAACCACCATAATATTTAAGGCCGCAATCACACCAAACTCCTTCAATATCTGACTGGAAGTCACTATAAAAGTAGCAAAACCTGATGCTGTAGTAAGATTGGTTAAGAAAGTTGCATTTCCAATTTTAGAAACAACACGTTGCAAAGCTTTTATTTTGTTGTTGTGCCGAATGTATTCTCCGTGATATTTATTAATGAGAAAAACGGAATTCGGAATCCCTATTACCACCAGCAATGGCGGTAACATTGCGGTAAGCAAAGTAATTTTGTAATCGAACAAGACCATTGATCCAACCGCCCAGATTACACTCAAACCAACAACAAGCATGCAGAAAAACACCACTTTAAAAGAGCGGAAAAACATAAATAAAATAATCGCAGTAACCAGAAGAGAAAGGTAAATGAACATTTTCATCTCCTCTTTAATCATTTGCGCCGTAACTACCCTAATATAAGGAAGTCCCGAGTATTTCATTTCCAAATTGTATTTGGATGTAAACCGATCAGTAATTTCCCGAACCTTAACAACCATTGGCTCACGCGCTTTCGAATTAATTATTCTGGCGTTCACCGTAATTCCCATTAAAAATGTATTAGATTCTTTATTTATTAAGCTGCCTTGATAAAATGGCAATGACTCCGCAATAAGAGCAAGACTATCTAATTCTTTTTGCGAATTTAGTTTCTTTGGGAATATTGTTTGAAATTCGAACCTCTTTGCTTCGCTGTTTTTATTGATATTATAGGTATGTGCAATGGAAACCACGGCATCAATTCCATCCAAAGCTTTCAGGCTGTCTCCTAAGGCAATCCAATCGTTAAACTTCTCAAGTTCATAAAAATCAGTATCCTGAACAGCAAAAACCATAACATTTCCTTCTTGTCCAAAGGTGTTTTTAAAACGCTCATATTCCACAGATGCAGGGTCATCATCAGGCAGAAGTGCCGCATACTGATAGGACATCTCCACAAATTGAGCTTTGTACCCCATAAATATTGTGATAAGTCCAACTACCACTAAAAGTAAAATTCTATTCCTAAGAATTAATCCTGCAATTCTGTTCCACATACTATTATCCTGCTAAAGAGATCTCGTTTTTATTTTTAGATTTCGGCGAAAATACGACTTATAATCATTTTATCAAAAGATGATGATTGTATAGAATCTTAATACGCATCTGTGAATGGTATTAAGCTTCAAAATTATACAAATTCAATGAAACCAGTTGGTTTTTAACAAATTAATTGCCAAAAACAAGTGTGTTTTAGATGATTAAATCTCAATTATTCACAAATTTCATTAAAAATTAAATATGAATCCCAATTTTTCGGATGCAAGCCTGCACACAATCAACTTACTATCAAAACAATTAGTAAGCGTTAAAAATCTATAAAAAATATCGACACCATTTTATTGTAACATTTTTTTAAGCTTATTTTTACTTTTTCTTAATACTCAATTAACACGATAAAAAATTAGAGGTTTTGCAAATATCTTCTATTTTTGCGGCCTTAACAGCTACTAATCTATTGAAAAACAAATAAACTAAATAAGTTATGAATTACGGATTGACCGATATTTTAACACTTATAGGGTCTTTAGGCTTATTCCTTTATGGAATGAAATTGATGAGTGAAGCTCTTCAACAAGTTGCCGGAGACAAGATGCGAACCATTCTCGCAGCAATGACTTCCAACCGATTTAAAGGTGTAATGACCGGCGTGTTAATTACTGCCCTTATTCAGTCTTCGTCAGCAACAACTGTAATGGTGGTTAGCTTTGTAAATGCCGGATTGTTATCGCTGGTAGAATCGATAGGAGTAATTATGGGTGCCAATATCGGTACTACGGTTACTGCCTGGTTAATCTCACTTTTGGGATTTAAGGTTAGTATGAGTGCAATATCTTTGCCTTTAATAGGTTTAGGTCTTCCATTCCTGTTTTCAAAAAATCGTACAAAGAAGAATTGGGGTGAATTGATTATGGGATTTGCCTTGCTTTTTATTGGCTTGCAATTTCTTAAAACTTCAATGCCTGATATCAAAAATAATCCTGAGATACTAAATTTCCTGACCAGCTATACGGACATGGGATTTGCTTCTTCCCTGCTATTTTTGACTATCGGAACCCTTCTTACTATTTTAATTCAATCATCATCAGCTACCATGGCACTTACCTTGGTAATGTGTAATAGTGGATGGATTAGTTTCGAAATGGCTGCTGCTATGGTACTGGGAGAAAACATTGGTACTACTATTACAGCGAATCTTGCCGCAATGATTGCCAACACTTCAGCAAAAAGAGCTGCAAGAGCCCATTTAATCTTTAATACTTTTGGTGTTATGTGGATGCTGATTGCGTTGCCATTTTTCTTAAAAACGGTTGCTTGGGTTAACATGACTATTCTTGGAGGAGGCGATCCTTTTACAAACACAGCTGCCGTACCTATTTCCTTGTCTCTATTTCATACCGGATTTAATATTCTAAATGTTGTTATCCTGATTTGGTTTGCCAATTTCATAGTAAAAGTAGTTACCAAACTGGTTCCTGTTCGTGAAGATGTAGAAGAGGAATTCAAACTTCAGCACATAAAAACAGGAACTCTTTCTACTCCAGAAGCATCTTTATTTTTAGCTAAAAAAGAAATCAGTGCTTACGTAAAAAGCACGAAGAAAATGTTTAGCTATACCAAGCAGGCATTTAACGAAACCAATGATAAAACTTTCAATAAACTTTTCGAGAAAATTGACAAAAGAGAAGATGAAAGTGATGATATGGAAGTGGAAATTGCCAACTTTCTTGCTAAAGTGTCTGAAACCAGACTAAGTTCTGAAAATTCGGAAAGAGTTCGCGCCTATTTTAAAATGGTAAGTGATATTGAAAGTGTTGGTGATTCAACTCTTAACCTCGCCAAAGCAATGAAAAGGAAACGTGAACAAAAAGCATGGTTTCCTCAGGAATTGAGAGATAATATCAACAATATGTTCGCCTTGGTTGACGAAGCTCTTGATGTGATGCATGAAAACACTAAAAAAGAATTTGCGGAAGTAAAAATCAAAAAAGCCTGGGAAATTGAGCGTGAAATAAATGATTACCGAACTCTCCTAAAAACAGAACATTTAAACAATGTTGAGGAACATAAATACAAATACCAAGCTGGTATTATCTACAACGATCTGTTCTCTGAGTGTGAAAAAATAGGTGATTACTGCATCAATGTAAGTGAAGCTCTTAACGAGATAAAAGAGTAATCCGGCTATTGGCTTTTGGAATACAATTGATCCTCATCCGGAATGGATGGGGATTTTTTTGTCCTGTTTCACCATCAGAACAATCCACTGGGAATTTAATGAAGCAGTCACTTACTGTCTAAGGTAGAATAATAAACTTATATTGTAAGTTGCAATGTGTCGGAACTGCTGTTTTAAAATCAATCTATTTCCCCCACCCTGAAGCGTTGTATCCTTTTTCATTTGATTTAACACAATTGTCTGGGAAATATATCGAAACCAATTGTGAAAAGGATAAATTGCTATTGCTTGACAGTCATTGTAAATTAGAATTGTGCTCCGCTGTATAAGCTGCTATCACAGATTGGGCTAAATTCATCCTAAAAACATGTATATTCTAAAAAAAAAGCCCACCCTAAGGTGAGCTTGCAGCAAATATAAATCGTTTAAATATGGTCTTTAAAATGGCATTAGCTGGACAATGCATTTGCTCCTGATACAATCTCCAAAATTTCGTTGGTAATTGCAGCCTGGCGGGCTTTATTGTAGGTCAGATTCAAATCCTGAATTAAATCAGAAGCATTATCTGTTGCCTTATGCATTGCTGTCATTCTTGCTCCGTGTTCCGAAGCAAAGGAATCCAGCATTGCCTTATAAATTTGTGTTTTTAAAGATTTTGGAATCAATTCATCTAAAATTTCTTCCTGATTTGGTTCAAAAATATATTCTGTCAAACTGCTCATATCCGCTTCGGGCTGAACTACTGGCAAAAACTGTTCGGTGGTTAAAACTTGAACTCCTGCATTTTTAAACTGATTGTAAACTAATTCTACTCTGTCATATTTCCCTTCAACAAACTCCTTCATAACTAAAGAAGCAATAGCCGAAACACTTTCAAAGTTCAAATTATCGTACACATGATTGTATTCTCCAACAACATTGAAATGTTTACGAAGAATTTCAAATCCCTGCTTTCCAATTGCCAATATGTGAAGTGAATCTCGCTGATTTTGTTGAGCATAAGTAGTCTCAGCCAAAATAGTAACCTGCTTAATCACATTTGCATTAAATCCACCACATAAGCCCTTGTTAGAAGTTATCGCAACCAACAAAACCTTTTCAGGCTTTCTCTCCACACCGTATAAATTATCATCAGAATTAGTCAAACTTCCAGTCAGGTTCGATAAAATCTCATGAAGCTTAGCCGCGAATGGACGAATTTGCACGATAGCATCCTGAGCCTTTTTTAATTTGGCAGCAGAAACCATTTTCATCGCTGCAGTAACCTGTTTGGTTTTCTGAACCGATGAAATACGAGTACGAATTTCTTTTAAATTAGCCATTTATTCTAATTCATAATTAGCAATGATCAACTAATAATTAATGAGTTATCTTCCTCATTATTAATTACTAATTGTTAATTATTTATATTTAGCAGATAACTCAGTCACAACGGATTTCATGATATCCTGTGCTTCCTGAGTATATTTTCCCGATCCCAGCTCAGTTAACACAGCTTTGTGCTTCATAGCCATAAAATCAAGAAATTCAATTTCAAATTCTTTCACTTTATCTACCGGAACATTACGCAATAATCCTTGTGATCCACAGTATAAAATAGCTACCTGCTTATCAACGGTGTAAGGTGAATATTGTCCTTGTTTTAAGATTTCCACATTCTTTGAACCTTTATCTAAAACAGAACGGGTTGCAGCATCCATATCAGAGCCAAACTTGGAAAAAGCCTCTAATTCACGATATTGAGCCTGATCCAGCTTCAAAGTTCCTGCTACTTTCTTCATTGATTTGATCTGAGCGTTACCACCCACACGCGATACCGAGATACCTACATTAATTGCAGGACGAATACCCGCGTTAAAAAGATCTGATTCCAAGAAAATTTGACCATCGGTAATCGAAATTACATTGGTTGGAATGTATGCCGATACATCACCAGCCTGAGTCTCGATAATTGGAAGTGCAGTCAAAGAACCTCCTCCTCTGATAATCGATTCACCATTCTCATCCTTAGCATTTTTCATGCTCTCAGGTAAGTCATTCATCTTACGGGCAATCTCATCCGAATTAATGATTTTAGCCGCACGTTCTAATAATCTTGAGTGCAAATAAAATACATCACCTGGATATGCTTCACGTCCTGGTGGGCGACGAAGCAGCAGAGAAACCTCACGGTATGACACCGCTTGTTTCGATAAATCATCATAAATAATCAATGCAGGACGACCTGTATCGCGGAAAAACTCTCCAATGGAAGCTCCTGCAAAAGGGGCATAAAACTGTAATGCCGCCGGATCGGCTGCTGTTGCCATCACAATAACCGTATAGGCCATTGCTCCATGCTCCTCAAGTGTTCTGGCAATATTTGCAACAGTAGAACCTTTCTGTCCTATAGCTACATAAATACAGTAAACAGGCTCTCCCTTGTCGTAAAATTCTTTCTGATTGATAATGGTATCAATTGCGATTGCAGTTTTACCGGTCTGACGGTCACCAATGATTAACTCACGCTGTCCTCGTCCAATCGGAATCATCGCATCAATCGACTTTAATCCTGTTTGCAAAGGCTCGGTTACCGGCTGACGATAAAGTACCCCGGGAGCTTTGCGTTCCAATGGCATTTCGTATGTTACACCCTTTATTTCCCCTTTTCCATCAACAGGCTCACCAATGGTATTAATTACACGTCCTAACATTCCCTCACCAACATTGATTGAGGCAATTCGCTTGGTTCGTTTTACAACATCACCTTCTTTTATTCCTTGAGTTTCTCCCAAAAGAACAGCTCCGACATTGTCCTCTTCGAGGTTCAATACAATACCTAAAACGCCATTTTGGAATTCAATCAACTCATTGGATTCAACGTGCGATAAACCGTAGATGCGGGCGATACCATCCCCAACTTGCAATACGGTTCCGACTTCTTCCAGTTCTGCTTCGGTTTTTAATCCTTGTAATTGCTGCTTTAGGATTTCCGAAACTTCTGCAGGTTTAATACTAGCCATATTTAATTTTTATTTAGTCAGAGTTTAATCCGATTTGAAATTCTATTTCATATGATTTGAAAGCAATTCACGCTTAATTAGATTCAACTGATTGCTAACACTCGCATCCAGTTGCTGATCTTCAATTCGAAGCACAAATCCACCAATAATCTCTTTATCAACCACTTCCTGCAATTCAATTTTTGCATTGAAGGATTTTGAAAGTAATTCACTCAATTTGCGATTGCTTTCCTTTTCAATAGCTGATGCAGATGTAAGTGTTGCTGATAAAACCCCTTTATCTTTACGACACAATGACAAAAAATTTCGGGAAATATCCTTTAGATAAATTTCACGACGATTTTGCACCACCAAATCTAAAAAATTAAGACTGACCGGATTTATTTTATCACCAAATATCAGCTTAACCGAAGTTCGTTTCTGAGAAGTTTTAACAACAGGACTTTCAACCATAAGCCAAAATTCAGGCATTGTTTTACAAACCTCATCAACAAGCTGAATATCTTTAATTACGGACTCAATTAAGTTCTCCTCTTTTCCTAATTCAAAAAGAGCTTTGGCATAACGAACCGAGATTTTACTTTCGTTCATATTCTTTTAGATTATTAGATGTGAAATTTGAGATTCAACAAGATTCCCACTCTCTCATTTACTAATTCAACTTTACTTCGTCCATTAGCTTTTTGAAGTAATCCTTTTGCTGCTGATCATCAGCAAATTGCTGACGGAGAATTTTTTCTGCTATTTCAACAGAAAGAAGTGCAACCTGAGCTTTAATTTCATTCAAAGCAGCCGATTTTTCACTCTCAATGTTTATTCGCGCCGATTCTATTACTTTATCAGCCTCAAGAGTCGCTTTTTGTTTGGCTTCACTAACCAATTTACTGCCCATCTCTTTTGCCTCTTTAAGCATTGCTTCACGCTCTTTTCTTGCCTCCTGAAGAATTCTTTCGTTATCGGCCTGTAATGCCGCCATTTCTTCCTTAGCACGTTCTGCAGAACGAAGAGCTCCTTCAATAGAGTCTTCCCGTTCTTTTAATGCACTTAATATCGGTTTCCAAGCAAACTTTTTCAGGATAAACAATACAATGGCAAATGCCAAAAGCATCCATATAAAAGTTCCTAATTCAGGTGTTACCAAGCCCATGTTATTCTATTTTAATTCACTTTAAGTGATGTTAACATCCAAATAGATTCCACAATTTGCCGCAGACAATCTCTTATGGCAAATTGTGGATAATGCTATTACAATACGATAGCCAACAAACAGATGATAATCGCAAAAAATGCAGCACCTTCAATAAGAGCCGCGGCAACAATCATGTTTGAACGAATATCTCCAGAAGCTTCTGGTTGACGAGCAATACTCTCAAGAGCACTACCACCAATTTTACCGATACCAATACCAGCACCAATGGCAGCTAAACCAGCTCCAAATGCAGCACCCATTTTGGCAATGCCCATACTTGCCGCAGCCTGAAGAAGAATTGTTAATGTAATCATAGCGTTTTTAATTAATTGATAAAAAACTATTAAAGCTCCTATTTTTAGGAGTAGATAAATTCTTAATGATGTTCTTCTGTTGCCATACCAAAGTAAAGCGCAGAAAGAAGCGTAAACACATAAGCTTGAATTAAGGCTACCAACAGCTCAAGCATATCCATAAATACAACAAAAAGTACTGAGACAACTGAGGTTCCGTATCCTAATCCCGGACTAATTTGTCCAAAGATGAAAATCAAACTAACAAAAGCCAAAACAATCATATGCCCTGCAGTAATGTTGGCAAAGAGTCGAACCATTAAAACAAATGGTTTTGTGAAAACTCCCATTACCTCAACCAAAGGCATTAAAGGTACAGGAAACTTTAACCACCATGGTACACCAGGAGTGTTCACAATATGTTTCCAATACGATTTATTTGCATTCACTGATGTAATTACAAAAGTAAACAACGCCAATACCATTGTTATGGTAATATTTCCGGTGACATTTGCACCTCCCGGTAAAAATGGTACCATTCCCATTAAATTATTCAACCAAATAAAAAAGAAGATGGTTAAAAGATAAGGCATGTATTTTGCATATGTCTTTTCTCCAATGGCGGGTTTAGCAATCTCATCCCGAATAAAAATTATAATTGGCTCAACAAAAGACTGAAGACCTACTGGAGCTTTTCCTTTTCTTCTTGTATACGATTTGGCTACAGAAATAAATACCCACAGCAGAATAACCATACTTATCAGCATGGCGACAACATTCTTAGTCATTGAGATATCAAATGGACGTACTTCATGTCCGTTTACCATTTCAACTACTTTTCCTCTGTATTCACCTTCATTGGCAATCGAAAATCCTTCATAAACTGAATGTCCGTGATGAAAATTACTGGACATAAACATGTGAAATCCGGAATGCTGAGAGTAAACAATCACCGGCAAAGGCATGGTTGCATGAAAATCACCAACACTAAAAACATGCCAATCATAGGAATCAGCAATGTGATCCATTATAAAATTTCCTGGCTCAAACTTTTCTTTTTCGTGTGTTTCTTGAGAAGCAGGTTCCGCATGCTCGTCACCAGAGGCAAAAACCGGCATAACATTTAATGCTAAGAAGAAAATCAACAAAAATCGATGAATATTTTTCATACGTAAATGACTTACTTTTTACAACAGATACCAAATACCTTGGCTTGAGGCAAAATCAACTGATTTGGATTTTATTCAATCTGTTTGGTTAAAATGTTAATTCAAAACAAATTGCATTAACAATATTTTCAGGAATGATTACTCATTCGTTTACTACTTACTTTTTAAATTAAAAACCTGCAGGTTTTTAATTTGACTTCCAAATTTAATAAAAAAACTATTGCATTCGGCTTTTTAAAATCATTTAACATTTCCAGACCTTAGTGTATTGGATAAAGATACAACATCATAAGTAGTATATACTACGTAGCAAAATCCAAAAAACAGGACGAAACTCAATGCTTGTGAACGATCCAGCAAAACATAAATTATGACAAAACTTAGGTGTGCGAATAATTTTATTCCAAACCATGCCATATAATTTGTATTGAAAACCCGGGGGTTATTCTTTGCGGATTTAATCAATTTATAATGCTGAAAGGAGCTTATCAGGAAAAAGTACAATATAACAAAAGGAAACACATAATTGAACCATGGTTTTAACAGAGTCAAATACATCAGAACCGAGATGACTAACAGTGCTCCGGAAATAATTCCTAAGTTTCGAATGTACTTTTTAAATGATTTTTCCATATTCGAATTTATATGCGTCCGATTATTTTTTCAGCAAATCTTTTAACGCAAAATATAAGGATAATACCACACCTCCAAAAGCTCCAATGATTGTGAATAATGGAAATTCATTTTCCAAATACTTATCTAACTGAAACCCTCCAAATAATACCAAAAGAATGATGGCAATCATTTGAAATGCAAGACCAGAATATTTTGCCAGACTGGTGGTTTGCTGTTTTCGCTTTTCGAAGGAGTTTTTCTGATCCTCTTTACTTTTTTTCATCTTTTTTTGGAGCTGGCTCGCCCATTTTACAAGATCCGGTAAATTTGGCTCCTGGCTCAACAGAAATTTTATCAGTAGTAATATTACCTAAAATTACTGCTGTATTTTTTAAATTAACCATTTCTGAAGCAAAAATATTGCCTTCTACCATTCCTGAAACATCAATTGTTTTACAATGAACATCTCCTTGAATTTTACCGGTATTTCCGACAACAACTTTTCCATTCACCTTCATTTTCCCGTTCAGGAATCCATCAATTCGAATATCTCTTGCTGCTTGAATATCTCCGGTTATGGATGTTCCATCGCAGATCAAATTCACTGCGGTTGTCTGTACTTCATTGTTTTTGCTCATTTTATCTTTTTTGCTAAACATGTTAATATCATATTGAATTTATAAATCTGAGTGCATAAATATTGCCAATACTTGTGAAACTGATACCATCACTATAAAGCAGTTACAGATACACGAATTTCATCAGCAATAGTAAATCAACTCAATTTTATAAAAAAAAGTATTTTCGAATTAAAAAAGAGCTTACGGCTCTCTTTGCAAGCCATACAAATATAAAAATTTGGTTGAAGAAAACCACTCTTTTAAAACGATTCCAAGAAAAAAAGGCCTCCAAATTGGAGGCCTGATTGTATTTTCACTTAATTATTGTTTTATTTAGGATTGTAACCCCATTTCAAAAGAATAGAGCCCCAGGTAAAACCAGCTCCAAACCCTGAAAGAATAATGTTATCACCTTTACTCAATTGGTTTTCCCACTCCCATAAACACAAAGGAATTGTTGCAGAAGTAGTGTTTCCGTATTTTTGGATATTGATCATTACTTTCTCTTTCGCCAATCCCATTCGCTTTGCTGTAGCCTCTATAATACGGTTATTCGCCTGATGGGGTACCAACCATGCTAAATCATCCGCAGTCATGTTGTGTTTTTCCATCATTTCAACGGAAACATCTGCCATATTGGAAACGGCATGCTTAAATACATGATTTCCCTCCTGATAAATGAAATGCTCGCGGGCATCAACTGTTTCATGACTCGCCGGTTTGCAAGATCCGCCAGCTTTTTGATGCAGATGTTTTCTCCCAAATCCCTGAGTATGTAACATTTCATCAATAATACCAATATTTTCTGTAGTTGGCTCCAACATTACTGCTGCCGCGCCATCTCCAAATATCGGGCAAGTCTGACGATCTGTATAATCAACGATTGATGACATTTTTTCAGCACCAACAATTACCACTTTTTTATACATTCCCGATTGAATGTACTTTGACCCAGTAACCAATGCGAATAAGAATCCCGAACATCCTGCATTTAAATCAAAACTAAATGCATCATTAATTCCCAATTTATCGCTAATAATATTAGCCGTTGCCGGGAATTGCATGTCAGGAGTTACTGTTGCACAAATCAACAAATCAACATCCTCAGGAGAAGTATTGGTTTTTTTCAAAAGCTCTTCAACAGCTTTTGCCCCCAAATCTGAAGATCCTTTTCCTTCGCCTTTTAGAATTCTTCTTTCCTTAATACCAATACGAGTCATAATCCACTCATCGGTTGTTTCAACCATGGTGCTTAATTCCTCATTGGTAAGAACATAGTCCGGAACATAAGCTCCAACACCAGTTATTACTGCATTAATTTTTGACATTCTTCTAGCTTACTTAGTGTTTATCAGATAGATTCAGCATTCTGCCTGCACAGAAATCCCATTCTAAACAAATTAAACAGATACCGAATTATACTTCAACCAAAAAATTGATTAAAACAATTTAATAACTCCGGAATTTGCAAAATGAAACTGTATAATAAGCAAAATTGCTCCCAAGTAAGACCTGAGGAGCAAATTTACATATTGCGTTTAACCTAAATAACTTGACTTAGATTATGCTGTAACTTTCTTTTCGATCGCCAATTTACCTCTGTAATAACCGCATTCAGGGCAAACAGTATGATATTTAACAGTTGCTCCACAATTTGAGCAAGATGCTAAAGTAGCTGGAGTAGTTTTAAGATGAGTTCTTCTCTTATTTCTTCTCTGCTTCGACGTTCTGTGTTTTGGATGTGCCATTTTTCAACCTATTTAACTAATTATTATCAATCAATTTTCTTAAATCATTCCATCTTGGATCGATGATCTGTTCATCGTTCACCGAATGGTCATTCAATTTTTGAATCATTTCTTCATTACAAGTACTATCTCCATCTTCATCTTCCGGATGAACAAAGCTTAAAGGTAAGCTAAGTGAAAACAGTTCATAGATGTAATGTGCTGTTTCCAGTTCGTTTACCGCTTCTGAAATTACAATAACATCATCAGCCAATTCTTCGTTTTCCTCTCCAAATTTCACATAAACAGAGCTTTCTCCGCTCACCTCCATGTCAAATGGTTCGAGACAACGATCGCAGGCCACATTCATTTTACCTTCCAATTCAATAGTAAGAGTCATAACCAAAGTTTTCTTCTCCAGTGTTACTTTCACTGAGGCATCAACCTGATATGCATCTTCCTGCTGAAAATGCTCAAAGAATTCCTGATCGATGGTAAAATTGAATTCATGCTTACCATCTTTCAATCCTTTGAAAGGAATCGTATATTTTGCCAGATAATCCAAAATATTCTAATAAAACTTTGCAAAAGTATAAAAATTAATCATACGTTTTCATAAATCTCAACATCTTTTTTCGGCAATCTTACCCAATTATTAAACTGAATTACAGTTTCAATGATAAAACTCCCTTGAAAACGGGCTGCAAAAATAGGTAGTTATTTGTTGGTTTCAAAAAAAAATCAGCTATTTGAAAATCAAATGGTTCAATTTAAGGGTAAAATAATCCTAAACACCGCACCACTGCCCAATTCTGAGCTAACAACAAAAATTTTTCCGCGGTGATAATTTTCAATAATTCGTTTCGAAAGAGATAATCCAAGCCCCCATCCTCTCTTTTTTGAGGTAAATCCTGGCTTAAAAATAGTCTTAAATTGATTTCTTGCTATGCCTTTACCGGTATCACTGACATCGATTATTAGTTGATTTGCTTTATTCGAAACTAAAAATTTCAAACTTCCCTTGCCCTCCATCGCATCAACCGCATTCTTCGACAAATTCTCTATTACCCAAGAAAACAATTCTTTATTTAATGGAATAACTGCATTCTCCACATCAACACTATCCAAATTAAAATCAACCTTGCCCGAAGTTCTCTTTTTTAAGTATTCGATACTGCAGCTAAGTACATCCAAGATGTTTGTAAACTTTAAAACAGGCTTTGAACCAATTTTTGAAAAACGTTCAGCGATTACCTCTAACCGATTAACATCTTTCGCCATTTCGAGAGATAATTGAGGATCAATCTCACCGGATTTAATCAGCTCCATCCATGCCATTAAAGAGCTGATAGGCGTTCCCAACTGATGAGCTGTTTCTTTTGACATTCCGACCCAAACCTGATTCTGTTCAGCTGATTTTGAATACGAAAAAGCCAAAAACGCAATCAGAATAAATGTGATAATCGCTCCCAATTGAACAAATGGATACCAGGCCAATCGCTTTAGAAGACTGGAATCGTCGAAATAGATGAAGTTTTTCCCATTTACAAGCTCTATTTCAATGAAATGGTTATCATCCTTCATGTTCTGAAGTTTTTTCTTTAAAACCTCATCTTCATTCCTTTTCGGGAGTTTAATATTTCTATGATCAACGATGTTTCCATCATCATCGATAAGAATAACAGGAATGGTTTCATTCTGTTCCAAAATACGGTTAATCAGAGAAACATCCTGATCGGGATTCAACTGAAGACTCCGCATTCCTTCGGCCCACAATTCAATTTTTTTTACTTCTTCATTAGCTAGTTTTCCAACTAAATTATTGGTATAAAGAATTGAGCCAAAAACGATTATTATGGCGATCAGTAAAAAATAAAATTTCCAATGACGGTTTTTCAGATAGATATCCAAGATTTTCGAGTTCTAAGGTTTCACATAAAGATAACGACAAATCTTTTGATTTCTTATCCCCAAAAACTACTTCTTTAAGTTCGAGTAGAATTCAATTATGGCTTTCGCATTCTCTTTAGGATCATCCTTTTCGAGTGCTATAGAATAAATGGTTTGCCCTTTTCGTTTTTGCTGACCGTGCAAGTATGCTTTGTCGTAGTAGGTTAAAGTAATATCTGCAACAGTATGAAAATCGCCTTTATCAAGGCTTTCCAAAGCGTTTTTCACATTCAATCCGCCCAATCTTTTCTCAATTTTTAAAACCAGTTCCTTTAAATCAGCAATATCGAAACATGAATATTCCCTCACTAATCTTTCAATTCGCTCGATTTTCGGAATATCCATTTTAACAACATCAGCTTTTCTCATTCTAAGAAACAGCTGCTCGTTAACCCAAACAGCACCAACTGAGTTGCTTTCATCTTCAATCCAAATGGTCTTATTAAAATCGAAACCAGACCAGATATTTGCCAGTTCATTTTCAAAATTCTCATTGGTTGGTTGATCAGCTTGTCCCAAGGCTCCAAATACCGATCCTTTATGATTTGCAACTCCCTCTAAATCGAGAATCTGATGTCCCATTTTTATCATTTCATGCAAAACTTCCGTTTTGCCGCTTCCAGTCATTCCACCTAAAACGATAATCTCCGCTTTCCGGAGAAACTGCTCTCGATTATACGCTCTGTAAGCTTTATAACCGCCCTTTAACAGATAAACTGTAAATCCGGCAGTCTCGAACAACCAAGCCATGCTTCCGCTTCTCATTCCGCCTCTCCAGCAGTGAATCAATATTTTTTTTTCGGGAGCAATTTTTTTTGCCTGCTTTACAAAACGAGCCAATTTTGGCCCCACCAATTCCAAACCTAATAATACAGCTGAATCCTTTCCTGCTCTCTTGTATTTGGTTCCTACTACAACTCTTTCTTCATTGGTGAAAATTGGAAGATTCTGAGCTCCGGGAATATGACCTGTCTCAAATTCTGCAACAGTTCGAACATCAACCATAGGTATTATTTTACCCATTTCAAGAAATTCCTTAGGATCAAGTATTGTAGCCATTTATTCGTTCCATATTAATAAAAAACAGCACGTAGTAATTACGTGCTTATGTCATTAAAATCATTTTTTACAATTCCTGTATTTTCTAAATTCTGTATTTACTGTCCTCATCTTCCATGATCATCCCCAAATAACTTTCATATCTGGTAATACAGATTTCTCCAATCTCAACTGCGCCTTTTACAGCACATTTTGGTTCATGCACGTGGGTGCAATTGTTGAATTGGCAATGCTTCGAAGTTCGAAATATTTCCGGAAAAAAATGAGACATTTCCTCCTTTTCCATATCAATGGTTCCAAAACCCCTAATCCCAGGAGTATCAATAATATATCCCTCAAAATCCAACTCAAACATTTCTGAAAAAGTCGTGGTGTGCTTCCCTTGAGAATGTGCTTCAGAAATTTCACCGGTTTTTAGATCCAACCCTGGTTGTATCGCATTTATTAATGTCGATTTCCCAACACCTGAGTGTCCCGACAGTAAATTTATCTTGCCTTTTAATGCTTCTCTGATAATATCCAGATGGGTTCCCTTCTTGGCAGAAATTTCAAAACATTTATAGCCAATCTTTTCGTAAGTATATTTTAATTCACCCAAACGCTTTATGTCATTGGGGCGATATCTGTCAATTTTATTAAAAATAAGATTTACAGGAATTCTATACGCCTCGGCTGCGGCCAAAAAGCGATCGATAAAAGTTGTCGTTGTCAACGGATAGTTGACGGTAACAATTAAAAACGCCTGATCGATATTTGCCGCAATAATTTGACTGTGTTTTGACAAATTTGATGATTTACGAATAATATAATTCTTCCGATCGTGAATCTTCACAATTACATTCGCCTCATTTTCTTCTTCAAAATCTACTTTATCACCAACCGATATAGGATTGGTTGTTCGAATGCCTTCCATTCTAAACCGCCCTTTTATCCGGCAATTATGGATTTCACCATCGTTGGATTTTACGGTATACCAACTTCCTGTCGACTTGATTACTACTCCTTCTTTCAATGTTCTTATTTTTATTACAAAAGTAGTTGATTTGAAGCAATTTTAGGCAATCACATTGTATTTTCTGAATTTTTAATTTATCTCTTATCAGAAATTTATTCTTTCCGGATTTTTCTTTTTTATCTTTATTCTCTTTAAATAAAAATTCACGCTATGCGAAAAATAATAAGCTACAATGTAAACGGAATTAGGGCCGCCCTTGGAAAAGACTTTATTGGATGGCTTAAACAGGAAAGTCCGGACATCCTTTTAATTCAAGAAACTAAGGCTCAACCGGAGCAGATAGAAACTCACCTTTTTGAAGAGTTAGGATATCATTGTTACTGGTTTTCTGCTGAAAAAAAAGGATACAGTGGTGTTGGCATCCTGACTAAAGAAAAACCGGATAAAGTGATTATTGGTGTTGACAACCCAAAATATGATATTGAAGGAAGGGCAATTAGAGCTGATTTTGGAGACGTTTCTGTTTTTAGTACATATCATCCATCAGGAACAACCGGCGGGCCACGACAGGATTATAAAATGGAATGGCTGGCCTATTTTCAGGATTATATCAACGAACTTAAAAAAGAAAGACCAAATTTAATTATTGGAGGTGATTATAATATCTGTCACAAAGAAATAGATATTAGTAAACCCGAAAAGAAAAAAGGTGTTTCCGGATTCCTGCCTGAAGAAAGAGAATGGGTAAGCCAATTTATTGATAGTGGTTTTATAGACAGCTTCAGGGTATTTGATCAGTCGCCCGACAAATACAGTTGGTGGAGCTACAGAGCTGGTTCCAGAGGCAAGAATTTGGGTTGGAGAATTGATTACCACATGATAAGCGAAGCTCTTCGCGATCAATTAAAAGGAGCTTCAATTCTGGCTGATGTAATTCACTCAGACCATTGTCCGATAGTTGTTGAAGTGGATTTTTAATCAGATTTTAAAGCCAAACTTATTCAGGGCATAATAGTTTGCTGTTCGGGATTTTTATTTTAAAACTAAAGCAAGCGGTTGATACAGATTCAACCGCTTTAAAATATATCATCTAAAATTTATTTCAACAAAAAATTAAAATCATCCTTTGAACTCAATTCGTACGCTTGGACATCATTTCTAAAAATTCGGCAGTTGAGTTTACCAATCAAATTAATTTTTCCATTTTCGACCAAGAACATACTCCCCTCTCGTAAACCTGCAACATACATATCTGGATTTACAACCATAAATTCATTAATACGATCTTCACGTGTTTCTCCTCCATGACCATCAGGATTTTTATCCAAATAATGCGGGTTAATCTGAAATGGAATTAAATTAAGAGCATCAAATCCCAAAGGATCGATGATTGGCATATCATTCGTGGTTTTAATAGTAGGGCAAGCCAAATTGGAACCTGCACTCCAACCTATATATGGCGCATTTTCAGCAATAACTTTCCTGCGGATTGCCTCGGTCAAGTTGTTTTTATGCACCAAATGAAGCATATTCCAGGTACTTCCGCCACCAACCACAATTGCTTGAGCCTCTTCGACAGCCTTTACCGGATCTTCAAAGTGATGAATAGAAACAATATCATGACCAACTTCATTGAACTTAGCCTTTACTTTTGCTTCATACTCATCGAAAGAAACTGTTACGCCTGCGTAAGGAATAAATAAAGCTTTAACCGGCTTATCTCCTAAAAAGTCTTTGATGTTGTTTTTTGGATAGTCTAAATATTCCTCCCCGGCCATCGTGGAGTTACTTATTAACAATAATTTCATTTGTGTAGAATTTAATTTAAGTAGATGTGAATTATCTGACCTAAATTTAGACATTTACGAATGAAATCAGGGTCTCCTTTTTCACAAATTCGCTAAATTTTTCATCACTCATTGGCCTGCGGGGAATGATGAACGAAAATGTACTCCCCTTGTCTACTTCACTTTCAACCATCATTTCTCCATGATTTTTCACTAAGAAATCTCTGCACAAGGTGATGCCCAGACCAGTCCCTTTCTCATTAGCAGTACCATCAGTCGTTTTGCCTTCGTAAATATTCTCAATCTGATCCGGCATCATTCCAATTCCATTATCAATCACCGAAATTTTAACGAAATACTCTCCAATCTCCGATTTAACTTCAATAATCCCCCCTTTATTGGTGAATTTAATTGCATTCGAGATCAAATTTCGCAGAACTGTATTAATCATATTCCAATCGATATACACTTCTACTGAAGGATTGATACTTGCTATTAAACGAATGGATTTAATTTTTGCCAATTCTGCAGACAAATTTATATTTGAACTAATGATAGAACTAGCATCAACTATTTGTAGGTTAGCAGATATCGTAGATGTTTGATTTTTTGCCCAAAACAGCAGATTTTCAAGCAATTCGAATGAATTATCAGCAGAATGAAACAAAGACTGTAAAAATTCTGTTTTATCTTCTTCGGACAGATCCAATTCCTTATCGGTAAGCATCATTCGTAATCCATTACTAATGTTACCAATTGCTCCACGTAAATCATGGGCAATTAAGGAAAACATTTTATCCTTGGTTTCATTAGCTGTTCGAAGCTTATCTTCACTCTCTTTCAGTCTTTTCATTGCACCTATCAACTCCTCCTGATGCTGACTTACCAAACGGTTACGCAGGTATAAAAGCTCATTGTCCTTCAGATTATTTCGGTATCGGAAAGTGAGAAGAAATATAACAACAAGCAGAAGTAGCAAAATCAATAAACCAATTGTATATTGACGATTAATTTCTAATTGTTGAGTTTGATTTTCGGCTCTAAGAGCTTGATTTTCTTGACTCTTCATTTCTTCAATATGCCTTGAATCCAAATCATCAATTTTATTTGATAAATGTTCCGAAGAAATTGAATCCTGATAAGCTTGAAGATTTTGATAAGCAATTACAGAATTCTTATAATCACCAAGTTTTGTATAGTAAAGCGAAAGGTATTTGTAATAATCCCGAAGTAATCTTTTCGATTTTAATTGTTTGCCAACCAAATAACCTTTGTCAAGATGATGCTTTGCTTTGGTGAGATCATTGTGCTGAAGATATAAATCACACATATTCAACTCAAAAACTCCGGTTTTATTATTGGATCCATTTGACTTATAATAGTCAACCGCCTCGCGATATGTTCGAATAGCCTTAAGAGTATCTCCCATTTCGGTATACAAACTTCCAATGTCATTCAATAGTTCTCCAACTATAGGTCGGTGCGAAATTACTTTCCCAAGATTCAGCCCCTTTTGCAAATAATCAATAGCTTTATCATAATCTTGAATTGACTGATAATAAACACCAAATAAATTTAGACATCTTGCAATACCAATCTTATTTTCTGATTTTTCATAAATATCGTTGGCAATTTCAGTGTAATCAAATGTTTTACTTATTTTCCCTGATTGGAAGTAAACGGTAGCCAATTGCTGACTTATATCAGCAACTTCCTTCTGATAATTATGCCTTTCAGCGCCACGAAATGCCTGCAATAAATAATCCAAAGAGTTATCGTACTGATTATCCTTATAGTAAGCCGTTCCTAAATAAAACATGGCTTTCACTATTTCCTGATCATATCCAAGACTTTGCGCCGTTGCAAGAGCTCTGGTAGCTATTTCAATCCCTTTTCCGGGTTCGGTATCCCAATATGCCCGGCTCATCTCCAATAATGTCTCCAACTTTTCCTGACCAAACACTTTTGTATAGCGATTATTCAAGCTATCCAAATTTGTTTGAAAATCAGCAAATGCAGGCAGAGAAAGGAAGATAGAAAAAAAGCAAATTAAAAGCTGGAATTTTCTTTTCATGTCGCTAATATACTATTTTAAAGCACATAATTCAACACTCGTCAAAGCTCAAAATACAAATCAATAAAAATGCCGGATTCATCAAGGATCCGGCATAATAATATTTATCTATTAGTAGTATTCTAAAAACTCACCAAGGTAATTCCAACTGTAAAAGGCACTAATTCCGGACCTTTATTATATTCGAATAAATCGGTTAAACCATAGGTAGCAAAAAAGTTTAGTGAACGATAGCCAATGCGAGCATGAGCTGAACAACGCAGAGTGTTCAGGTTAAAATCGTCGTGATCTTTATCTTTATGCATATTCCCGTTCGATTTGTATTTCACTTTTGTATGAGAACCAATTCGTAGGCCACCCATTAATCCGGCCGACATATGAACTCTTCGGGATTTGTACTTAACAGGGATTTGAAACTCTAACAATAAAGGTACAGTTAGGTACAAACTGGTTAATTTGCTTTTTTTGATGTTCCAGTCAGGATCAAAAGCAATTGGTTCAATTTTTCCGGAACCATCATTGGCTAATGTTATATTTTGATCGAAACGGTAGTTGTTCCATTCCAATCCCATACCAGTCACCAAACCAATAGTGTTTCTTTCCTTTTGTAAACTAATATCATACTGAAGAAAGTTTAAGTTAACGGCAAGTGATTTGGCCATATCTAAATCCATAAAATCCTTCTGATCATCAAGATAATCACCATAATACTCGTCAGCAAAACCATTTATGCCCACTTCAAAACCTGCCCAATGTCCTCGAAAACCTTTCTCCTCTTCAAGAAAAAACTTATCCTGATTAGCATCCCAAGGATTTACCTTCTGAATTCGGATTCTGGTTCCGTGCCAGCCATCAATAATATTAATCTGCTTTCCGCCAAGTCGGATTTTTGTAGTGTCTCTGTCCTCTTCAAAACCTACTTTGCCAATTTTCCCAATTCTAGCTTTAATCCCTTTGTCATCCTCAACAACTTTTACTAAATCTTTTTCGAGAAATTTAACTTTTGTAGTGTCAGCGGTCGTTTTCCATGATTGAGCTTTAACAGTTTCTTTTTTCTCTGATTTCTTTTTTTGGTTCGACCACGAATCTTCAATTAAAATCTTCTTCTTGATTGTATCTGTTTTTAAGGTATCAGCAACTTCCTGGGCGTTGCTTCCAAATACAAGCACAAAGGCCATACATAGTAAAAATATTTTTTTCATCATTTTATAATTTTCTTGTTACTTTCAGATGGAATTTGCCAATTGTTAATCATCATTCGTATAGAGTTAATGATGATTTACTCTTAGGCGTTTCATAATGGTATATTTATCTTATATCTATTGGTAAGACGAAGTGGTGAATGAATAGTTACAGACTTATTTAATTGTTTTTGAAAAACCGATACCTGCAGTATTAAAATCTAATCGCGTTTTCTCTGTAGTAGAGTCATACTTCTTCTCCAACTGAACATTTTTCCCTGCAATTTCGCCCAATTTATCAACGCCATATTTCGCAATAGCATATAAAACTGAGTTTTGAGCTTTCTTTTTGGGCACACTTGATTTCCATGACATACCCAATTGTGCAAGTCCGTTATTTTGAGTGCTGATTTCAGTATTCTCTTCTTTGGGAATATCCAGTTCTATCGTTGGATCTGCAGAATTGGCTAATGCAATGAGCTCAGCATCAACCGAAAGCACAACAGGTTCAACTCGTTGAACCACCTTTTCTATATTTTCGACTTGTGTTTCGTCTTCCGGATTATCTGCTGTCTGCTCTTGTCTTTTTTCAACAGAATATTTCTTCTCTGGCTGCACAACCTCTTGTTTGGGAATTGCAATAGACTCAACATCAATTGCCTTTCTAATTTTATTTGTCTCCTTACTTTCCGTAATTGCTGTTTCTACCTTAGCCGTAATTTTCTCTTCATTTGATTGATTGCCTTCAAATTGATACAAAATACTCCAAAGTGAAAAAAGCAGAACAATTGAGGCCGCCACTCCAACTCTTGAAGAATACAGCCAGTAAACAACTTTACGGGAACTTCTTTTCAGCTTTTCCTTATCGACAAAAACAAGACTATTATCAGCATGCAAAATCGTTTTTTGATAAATCTGATTCTCTTTTTGAAAGGACTTGTTCTTTTCCAGAAAAGTATCGAATGCAATTTCATTTTCAACCGATAAGTCACCTTCCAACCGGGCAATACAAAACTCATCAAAGCTTTCGCGAAACGGAATTTCTTTTAATGATTTTAAATCAATTTTAACGCTGTCTTTATTAAAAACAGGACACTCCATCTCCTCCAATTCTAATTTTAGATCTGGATTTTTGGTTAAAAAATCTTCCAACGCGACCCTCTGAAGGGAACTTAACGTTCCTTCCAAATAATCAAGGAAGAATTCCTCGTAGTTGTATCGGGTTATTTCCCTCATCTCCTGTTTCTTATACGATTGATTCAATACTTCCAATGTAATTCTTCAAATGCATTCTTGCCCGGTAAATATAAACTTTCACCTGCGACTCAGTTAAATCAGTAATTTGTGCAATTTCGGTGTAAGAATATCCTTCGTAATCGCGCAATAAAATTACCGATCGCTGAACATCAGATAATCTTTTCAAGGCTTCATCAAGAATTTCACTTAAATCTGAATAATGCTCAGAATGCGAATAATCTCTAACATCCACATTTTCAAAATCTTCTTTTCTTTTCTCTCGACGAATCAAATCAATCATGGTATGATAAGCCGTTGTGTACAAATATGATTTAACTTTCAGATAATTCACATTCTCAACATTTCGCCATAATTTCTCGAAACTATCCTGCACAATATCCCTCGCTTTATCCTCATCTCTAATGCTTTTGAGGATAAAACGAAACATTCCATCAGCATGCTGATCTACGCTTATGTTGTATTCGTCCAGGTTCATATTTAGTGGCAATCAAATGTATGACGCATACACCTAAATTAAAGTTACAGCCATTTTTTTATTATCTTCGATTTCCGAAACCATTTTTAGTATCATCTGCAATTTGAAATTCATCTCCGAAGATTTTAAAAATTCAATTCCTAGTGAATTACTAAAATTAAAATATCAATTGATATGAGAAAATTATTTTTTGCTTTAGCTGCATTTTCCATCCTGATTTCGTCTTGTTCCAAACCTCAGGATTCAAAAAAACAGGAAAACAATCCAAATGAACATTTAGTAATGGCTACTCTTTGGTTTCAAAGAGCTTCGGAGTGCCGAGCATTGTATTATCAGGCATTTAACATGGCTAAACTTTCGTTGGATAATCAATTATTAACCAAGAGTGATAATAAGAAACCCAAAGCTGTTGTTGTTGATATTGATGAAACAGTTTTAGACAACAGTCCTTTCGAAACCAATTCGATTCGCAGCGGCAAAACATTTACAAGCGCAGCCTGGAAACAGTGGACGGATATGGCAAAAGCTTCAGCTACACCTGGCTCTTTGGAGTTTTTAAAATATGCAGAATCAAAAGGCGTTGAAACTTTTTATATATCCAATCGTGACACTTCGGCTTTGGCTAAAACCATCGAAAACCTTACTAAGTTAGGATTTCCCTTTGCGGATGAAAAGCATGTGTTACTAAAAACGAAAACAAGTATAAAAACCGAACGCAGAAACAGAGTACTGGAAACTCATGAAATTTTAATTCTTGCCGGTGATAATTTAGGCGATTTTGATGAGTTTTTGGAAGACAGATCGACTGACTTTGGCTTTTCGAAAGTAGATGAAAGGCAAGCTGAATTTGGACAACGATTTATAGTTATTCCCAACCCAATGTATGGCTCATGGGAGAAAGAGGTTCTGAAAAGTGAGAGAAAATTAGATGGATTTGAAAAAGAGAACCTGCGCAAAAAGCAATTAATCGGTTACGAAGAACTGTAAACAAAATTATAAGCCCGATAAAATTTCGGGCTTTCTTTTTGGCTGGAAATATATCTCCACGAAAAATAAAATTATCTTTGTAAAAATCAATCAAATAAGTTCCTGATATAGTATGTCGCAAAATAATTCACACCTTTTACTTGTGAACAAGATTCCTTTAAATGATTCATTGATCCAATCAGGCAATGAATTAAAGGATTCCATTATTTTTCTTCCCGCACAGCAAGTATCAGCAAAACAAACAGGAATAGCAGCAGATTCTGTTCCGTTCATTAATCCGGGAATCGGAATCCCAATTGATTCTTTACTGATTTCAGACAGCATCCCAATAACTGAAAAAGATTCCACGGTACAAGTAGTCCGTGAGAAAGGAGTTCTAATTGCTTCTCATAAAAGCGACTGGATGGTTGGAGTGCTTCTATTTACATTGATTTTAATGGCAATCGTAAGATTTTCATTTAGCAAATTCCTGCTCCGGGTATTCGATTCAACAATCAACTACCAAACTTCGTCCAACCTTTTGTTGGAAAAAAATATGAGAAACTTAAGAGGTTCAATTTTCTTAAACCTCCTTTTTTATGTGAATTTCACTCTGTTTATTGTACAGTATCTTGTTTACATCCTTTCACTTAACCATGAGCACAACAATATTGTTTTTTTCCTCTATTGTTTTGTTGGATTAGTGGGTTTATACAATACCAAATTCATCTTCATTAGATTTATTGGATATATTTTTAACGGGATTAAGGAAAGTAAAGAATATTTACACACAGTATCTATTTACAATAAAAATTTGGGGGTAATCCTCTTGCCCATCACTATTAGTGCGCCATTTATAGCACAACACTCTGTACCAATGCTATTAAATTCGGGTTTAATTTTAACTCTGATTTTTTATGTATTCCGACTATCAAGAGGTTTAAAAATATTATTTCGCCAACATGTGTCAATATTTTATATGATTTTGTACCTTTGTGCACTGGAAATTTTGCCCTTGCTAATGATTTACAAACTGTTGTATCTATTGGTATAGGTCGGTTAATAAATTGTCGAACTAAACTCTACTATTTTGAAAATCAAGACGATACTGGTTTCGCAACCAAAACCACAAACTGAAAAGTCCCCGTATTTTGATTTGGCCGAAAAATATAATTTAAAAATTGATTTTCGACCTTTTATTCAAGTTGAAGGAATTTCAGCCAAGGAGTTTAGACATGAAAGAATCAATGTATTGGATCACACAGCTGTAATATTTACTAGTCGTACAGCAATTGATCACTTCTTTAGAATTTGTCAGGAACTTAGAATTACTGTGCCCGATGAGATGAAATACTTCTGTATCTCAGAATCAACGGCTTTCTATCTTCAGAAATACATTGTTTACCGCAAAAGAAAAATCTTTTTTGGAGAAAAACGATTTGAGGATTTAATGGAAATTATTTTGAAGCACAAAGGAGAAACATTTTTAGTTCCTCTTTCGGACATTCATAAACAATCCATTCCTGAATTGCTTACTAAAAGCAAAATCAAATATTCCAAAGCTGTTCTATACCGAACTGTAAGCAGTGATTTGTCGGATTTGGCAAATGTGAATTATGATGTATTAGCCTTTTTCAGTCCTTCAGGAATTGCATCCTTGCTCCAAAATTTTCCTGATTTTAAACAAAACAATACACTTATAGCTGCATTTGGACCTTCTACATCTGATGCTGTTGCATCAAATAACCTAAGACTTGATATTCAGGCTCCGATGCCGCAGGCACCATCAATGACGATGGCGCTTGATCAGTTCATTAAGAAATTTAATAAGGAGAATAAATAGATATTCTCTCTAAAAATCCAATCAAACAAAAAAAGGGGAAATTATTCCCCTTTTTTTGTCGATTTTTGTAATATATGGTAGATATGAATCGCTTCACATTTAAAAAGGCGGAAAGACTGACTCATAAAATCCTTATTGGAAAGCTTTTTTCAGAGGGAAAAGGATTTATTTGTTACCCTTTTCGTGTTGTATGGAAAGAAGCGAAACTTAATTCGGAATTTCCGGCACAGGTAGCCATAACAGTATCTAAACGAAGTTTTAAAAAGGCAGTTACCCGAAACTTGTTGAAAAGAAGAATTCGTGAAATTTACCGCCTCAATAAGGGAGAACTCTATCGTGAACTCGAGTCGATCAATATAAACATTGCTTTTATGCTCGTTTATCTGCCTAAAACAATTCTTACAACTTCCGAAATGGAAGACAAGTTGATTAAAGCCCTTAAAAGATTACCAAAAGAATATGAAAAGCATTCTCAACTTTCTGAAAAAAGTGATTCTGTTCATCATGATACTTCCGATTAGGTTTTATCAATACGCAATTTCACCCCTTACCCCTTCTGCCTGCAGGTATCATCCTACCTGTTCAACCTATGCCATTCAGGCTCTTAAAAAACACGGCCCCTTTAAAGGTACTTACCTTGCTGTAAAAAGAATATTTTCATGCAATCCCTGGGGCGGACACGGCCACGATCCCGTACCTTAGACATTTTTTTTGCAAAAAATCAAATTCACACTCAATTATTTAGAACTATTCTTAATAAACTGGCGTATACAAATCTTAGTACATTTATTATTTCCCTTTTCTCACTGAATTCAAGTGCCGTAGGGTTAACAAATGTTAAAGTCAATTATTTTAATAAGGGAATAATTATATTTGTTTTAACCTACATATTATTTTATTTCTTCTAATTTGTAAATTCGTGCGTTAGGGATAGCAAAAGCTAGGCTGCGGGGAGAGTTATTTTAAGTATCAATTTAAACAAAAACATATGAAGCTTCGAAAAAAATCGGGAGCCATCTGGTTACTTGCTGTGTTACTATTTTGCAGTGCAGCTTTCTGGGGGTTTAACAGAGACGAGAGAAATTTTGAGATTAGCAAAAATTTAAACATTTACTATACTTTATTTAGAGAATTAAATCTGTTTTATGTAGATGAAATTGATCCGGGTGACTTGGTGAAAAAAAGTATGGACGCCATGTTAAGTACTCTTGATCCTTACACAACTTACATTTCTGAATCAGAAATTGAAGACTTTAAATTGATGACCACAGGCGAATATGCCGGTATTGGTTCATTAATCAGCAAACACAAGGATGAAGTAATTATTGCAGAACCTTACGAGGGATTTCCAGCTTTTAAGGCTGGTTTAAAAGCAGGTGATGTATTGCTTGAAATTAATGGTACACCGGTATCAAAAAAGAGTACTGACGATGTAAGCAGCCTGTTAAAAGGACAACCGAATGTTCCTCTTACCATTAAAATAATGCGGCCTGGTGTTGATAAAACAATGGAGAAGAAATTGGTGCGTGAAAACATTCAATTAAAATCAGTTCCCTACTACGGAATGGTTTCTGATTCAATTGGATACATTCTTTTAAATCAATTTACAGATAAAGCTTCAGGTGAAATTAAAGCTGCTTTAAAAGAGCTTAAAGAACAAAATGCAAAATCTATTGTTCTTGATTTGAGAGGTAACCCGGGAGGTTTATTGGATCAGGCAATTGAAATTGTGAACCTGTTTGCGGACAAAGGTGAAGATATTGTTAGTACCAAAGGAAAAGTGTCGCAATGGGATAAGTCTTACACTGCAACAAAAACACCTTTTGATGCCAAAATTCCAATTGCGGTGTTGGTGAACAGAGGATCGGCGTCGGCATCAGAAATTGTTTCAGGTGCCATTCAGGATCTCGACAGAGGCATTATAATCGGAGAAAGAACATTTGGTAAAGGATTGGTTCAGACGACAAGAAATTTGACCTACAACGCCAAATTAAAGGTGACTACAGCGAAGTATTACATTCCTAGTGGAAGATGCATTCAGGCACTCGATTACAGCCATAGAAACGAAGATGGAAGTGTTGGAAAAATTGCTGATTCTTTAATTACAGAATTTCACACTAAAAATGGGCGGTCTGTTTATGATGGCGGTGGTGTTCTTCCGGATTTGAAGATTGAATCGGAAAGATACAGCAGCTTAAGCATTAACCTGATTCGTCACTTCCTGGTTTTTGATTACGCAACTTTGTACGCAAACAGCCATGATAAAATAGCGGACGCGAAAGAATTTAAAATTTCGGATCAGGAATTTGAAAAATTCTCTCAATACATTAAAGAACAGAAGTTTGTTTACGAATCGGAAAGTACCGAAATTCTGGATGCTCTTAAAAAATCAGCTAAAGAAGAAAAGTACTTTGATATCTCAACCAATGAGTTTGATGCTCTTACGGCAAAGTTAACTCCTAACCTGGATCGCGATTTAACACGATTTAAAGATGAAATCAGCGACTTGCTGGCTCATGAAATTATTAAGAGATTTTACTACCAAAATGGTGGTATCGAATATAGTTTAAAAGAGGATAAAACTCTTTTAAAAGCCATTGAAGTGCTTCAAGATAAAAATGAATATCTGGGTATTTTAGATGGAAGTATCGGTTTGCATGCTTTAAATAAGTAAAAAGAATACATTAAAAATTACTTTTAAATTGATATCAAAAAAGAGGCTGTCCAAAAAGAAAAAAGGACAGCCTTTTTTTAGTTTCTGATATTTTTATTAATGCGCTTCCAACCAGTTCTCTCCTACTCCCATATCCACGGTAAGTGGAACGGAAAGCTGAATAGCATTTTCCATTTCTTCTTTTAAAATTGCCTTCATTTGATCCAATTCAGACAACAAACAATCGAAATTCAATTCATCGTGCAAAGAATACTATTTTAGTTTTTTAGGATTTTTCAAACTTTTTCTTTCATCACTCTTTAGTCTTCTATCAACTTTGTCAATATCCTCCTCAGGATTTAAATTCTCAGGTTGAATTCCACGCGAAATTAAAGTATTCCTAACTGTTTTATTATTGGTTATATGCTCTATAGATATTTGACTTTCATTACTCATTTCATTTTCCTTTGCATTATAAATCGTAATTTCTGTTGCAAAGTCTTTGGCTTTTAGCAAAATAGTTGGCATAAAATCAGCAAGAGGTTTATTTTTGATCTTCCACTTTTCTTTCATCTGTTGAGTGGTTCTACCAAATAATGCAGTATCGCCTTTACTTCTAGATTAATGCAAAATTTTGATTTCCTCCTGTTTGTTCAAATATTACCTGCGATAGTTCTTTTTCCGTTGATTTCAATTTTTCCCTAGCCTGAACTCTTTCATGCTCCAACATTTTCTGCTCTATAAGCTCAGCTTTTCTAGTTTGAACAGCAAAATAACGTTGTGCAAAAGCTATTTTTTCTTTTCTGGGATCACCATTTTGGGCAATTAAATAACAAGCATACCTAGTAAGCATAATATCATATATTTCCCTTTCAGCTCCCTTAGGCATCTGTATCGTTTTCCCGACGTCGGCAAAATGATCATTAATCTCTTGTTCTGATAGCTCACAAGCCGTTTTTGCTTTTGATATAACAGCCTGAAAATTATCCCATTTCGAATATCCTAAAAGATGCTGTAAATCTCTTGCCATCCAAAACTCAACACCTTCATAAGTTTTATCAGCATGCGATTCGAAATTACCTGTCAGCTCATGTATAATTGATGTTTTCATAACATAAATATACCAATTATTATATAATTAACTCGTTAAAAATTGATGAAAAATGCTGGAACAAAAGACTCAAACTTTCGATTCCAGAAATCCAATTATTTCTTAAAATTATTTATTAATGCGCTTCCAACCAGTTCTCTCCTACTCCCATATCCACGGTAAGTGGAACGGAAAGCTGAATGGCATTTTCCATTTCTTCTTTTAAAATTGCCTTCATTTGATCCAATTCAGACAACAAACAATCGAAATTCAATTCATCGTGCACCTGAATAATCATTTTGGATTGCATTCCTTCCCGTTTCATTCTTTTGGTGATGTTGATCATCGCAATTTTGATTACATCTGCCGCAGATCCCTGAATAGGTGCATTAACAGCATTTCGTTCTGCTACACCCCGGACTATTGCGTTGCTGGAATTAATATCTTTTAAATATCTTCGGCGGGACAGTAAGGTAACAACAAACTCATTTTCACGGGCTTTCTCCACACTTTCATCCATAAACAGCTTAACTCCCGGATAAGATTCAAAATAGCCTGTAATCAACTCCTTTCCTTCTGTTCGGCTAATATTCAACCGTTCTGCAAGTCCCCAGGCCGAAATCCCATAAATAATTCCAAAATTGGCAGTTTTTGCTCTGCTTCGCATGTCCTTGCTCACCTCCTCGATTGGAAGCTTGTAAATTTTTGCTGCTGTGGCTGTATGAAAATCTTCCGAATTATTAAAAGCATCAATCATGTTCTGATCCTGACTCATGTGAGCCATTAACCGCAATTCCACCTGCGAATAATCCGCAGAAAGGAAAGTGTGATTTTCGGATGAAGGAACAAATGCTTTTCGGATGTATCTGCCCTGCTCGGTACGAATTGGAATATTCTGCAGGTTAGGGTTGGTTGAACTTAATCTTCCTGTTGCAGCTTCGGCCTGATTAAAAGAGGTATGAATCTTCCCTGATTTTTCGTTAATGTAAGTCGGAAGTGCCTCAACATAAGTGGAAATCAATTTTTTCAGCGATCTAAAATCCAATATTTTTTGAATAATTTCATGCTTATCCTTCAGTTTGGAAAGAACATCTTCGGATGTTGAATATTGACCCGATTTGGTTCTTTTAGCTTTGCTGTCGAGCCCCATTTTATCAAATAAGACATCACCCAACTGCTTTGGTGAAGCTACATTAAAATCGACCTCGGCCATTTCTTTAATGTCTTTTTCAATTCCATCAACCTCTTCATTAAGCACAAGAGCATAGTCTTTTAGAGTCTGAACATCTATACTAACTCCTGTGAACTCCATATCGGCTAAAATACTTACCAAAGGCATTTCAATATTGCAGAACAAATCAAGCAGGTCGTTTTCTTTCATACGACGCTCCAACTCTTCTTTCAATCCAAGATTCAGAACCGTTTCCTCACAATAAGATTCATGTTCAATCACCTCAGGCTCCAACATCAAGCTTAGTTGAGCTTTTTTTCCTTTTGATTTATCCTCTTTGTCAATTACCTGATAATTTAAAATAGAGTGAGCGACAAATCCAAAATCGTGTTTTAATTCGGGTTGAATTAAGTAGTGAGAAATCATGGTGTCGAAAATTGGCCCTTTCACATCAACTCCATGCCAACGCAAAATTAAAATATCACGTTTGATATCGTGACCAATTTTTAAAATGTTTTCATCTTCGAAAATAAATTTAAACTCTTGAGCTACTTTTTTTGCCTCTTCGAAATTTTGAGGAAAAGGAACAAAAAATGCTTTGTCTTTTCGATACGAAAAGGTCAATCCAAGAAGATTTGATGTATTTGGGTCGGAACCGGATAAAATTGTTCTAAAAGAGTACTCTTTCTGAACACACAATTCAGCTTTTAAATCGGCTCTTACAGCCTGATTATCAAGCACAAAAAAACCGCAACCCAATCCACTTATATCTCTTAGAATCACATCCTTAACTTCTACTGTATCCTTGTCCGCAAATTTTTGACTCTCATTGGCAAAAAGATTCCCCTGATTTTTAAAAACCCGTTCTGCCAAGGTGAAAAACTCCAACTCCTTAAAGACGGCTCTCAACGCCTCTTCATTATAATCTATCAATTTGAAATTATCTTCATCAAAATCTATTGGAGCATCGAGTGCAATTTTTGCCAGCACTTTTGAAAACCGAACTTGTTCTTCCGATTCAATAATTCTTTCTTTTTGTTTTCCTTTTAGCTTATCGGTATTCCGATACAAACCATCGATGTCTTTATAAAGCTCAATTAGTTTTTGAGCCGTTTTCGGACCAATTCCCGGACAACCCGGAATATTATCCGCTGCATCTCCCATCAAACCTAAATAATCAACAATTTGATCGGGATGCTCTACGCCAAACTTTTCTTTAATTTCAGGAACACCCCAAACCTCAACCTCTTTCCCATTGCTTTTCGGCTTAAACATGAAAATATTCTCACTCACCAATTGCGCATAATCCTTATCCGGAGTCATCATATAAACCGTATAGCCTTGTTTTTCAGCCTTTTTAGCCAAGGTTCCAATTACATCATCTGCCTCGTATCCTTCTACGTCAAATTCCGGAATATTAAAACCCTGAATAATTGACTTGATATAAGGAATCGATTTTCTTAAGTCTTCGGGCATTGGAGGACGCTGTGCCTTGTACTCCTTAAACATATCATGACGAAAAGTTGGTCCTACCGGATCAAAAACCACTGCAATGTGCGACGGCTTCTCTTTTTCAAGAACCTCCAATAATGTATTGGTAAATCCAAGCATGGCCGAAGAATTAATTCCGGTTGAAGTAAATCTTGGATTTTTAATAAATGCGTAATATGATCGGTATATCAAGGCAAAAGCATCTAATAAAAATAGTTTTTTGCCCAAGTTGGTACTTGCTGAGTTCATAAGATTTTAAATATAATTTGTATTGGAACAAAAGTACAAGATAATCGCTTTGTAACAATTTTCAAGGCTATTATTCTCAGTTCTCTTCTTGTTTTATAAACACAAAAAAAGCCTGGCGTTTGTTCCAGGCTTATCAATTATAATTTTTATTTCAACTTAATTGTCTTCTGCATACCACTCAGCAAACGATGTGGCTGTTTCGTGCAATTTTAGTGAGTGCAGTTTCACATCCCAAGGCAAACGCATTTTTATTTTTTCAGCAAAATCAACAATCATGTTTTCACAAGTTGGCTGATAATCTGTAATAAAAAAACGCTCAAACATTTGTTCAATATCCAATTGCTCCAGATTTGGAGTTGCCTTACTCAAAACAACGGAATGATCCAACTGGTCAACAATTTCTTCATTAACAATCTTTTTTAAATCTCCGAAATCCATTACCATTCCCAATTTCGAACTATTTACATCGGTTATTGGTTCGCCAATTACTGTAACAAATAAAATATAGGAATGACCATGAATATTTTTACAAAGTCCATCGTAGTTCCATAAGGCATGAGCCATTTCGAAATGAAACTCTTTGGTTAATCTTACTTTTGCCATTTACTTACATTGTATAAAAAAACCAGCACTAAACTGGTTATTGAATTTCTTATCCATGAGTACAATTGCTGATACAATCAACAATGTTACTAAGACTGCAGTGTTTTAAATAATAATATGTATTCTTTCCTTCTCTTTTCGAAGAAAGAACGCCTTTATCTTTTAAAATTCCCAAATGATGAGAAGTTGTTGATTGCTCAATTTTTAATAATTCATGAATTTCAGTCACTGTAAGCTTCTTTCCATCCTCCAGATATCCTAAAATTGCAATTCTCATTGGATGAGCAATTGCTTTAAGCATGTTAGCCGCTTGCTCTAGCTTTGCAGGTTCTAATTCTTTAATTTTCATACACAACTATTATTCACGTAAAGTATCAAATGCAAATATATGAATATATTCTTAAATAGGCTATATTATACATATTGAAATAGTTAAATTTCTCGTTTTGTATATAATTTAATTAAAGTCTTAATAAATACTAGAGTTTTAAATCCGATTATTTGAAATAGGAACGGTTTTATGAGAAAGATAAATTATTAACTTTGGTTGCTATGAATTTGAAAAAAACCAGTATCAACGATATAAAAGCTCCGATAAAACAAGAAATGGAGAAATTTGAGTCCTTTTTTAAGGATTCAATGAAGACAAAGATCCGTTTACTGGACATCATTAACCGCTACATTATCAAACGTAAAGGGAAAGAAATAAGACCTATTCTTGTTTTTTTAAGTGCTAAAATTACCGGTAAAATTAGCAATTCTACCTACATTGCTGCTGCACTTACTCAATTACTGCACACTGCCACATTAATACACGATGATGTTGTTGATGAAGCTTACGAAAGAAGAGGCTTTTTCTCAATTAATGCTTTGTGGAAAACCAAAGCTGCTGTATTGGTTGGAGATTTTCTTCTATCGAAAGGCCTTTTGATTGCTCTTGACAACAATGAATTTGAACAGCTAAAGGTTCTTTCGGAAGCCGTGAGAGAAATGAGCGAGGGGGAATTACTTCAATTGGAAAAATCAAGAAAATTAAACATTACAGAAGAGATTTATTTTGATATAATCTATAAAAAAACAGCCAGTTTAATGGCAACCTGTACTCTGCTTGGAGCTATTTCTGCTAAAGCAAATGATGCTGATCAGCAAAAACTTAAAAAATTCGGTGAGTACCTCGGAATTGCTTTTCAGATGAAAGATGATTTGTTTGATTACGAGAAACAAGGAAGTATTGGAAAACCGACTGGCAATGATATCAAAGAAAAAAAGTTAACACTTCCCTTGATTTATGTTTTAAGAGGGGTTTCTGAAAAAGAACGTCGCTGGGCTCTGAAGATAATTCGCAAACACAATAAAAACTCTGAAAAAGTGAACGAACTAATCTCTTTCGTAAAAGAAAAGGGAGGCCTTGATTATACCCGGGATAAAATGATTGAATTCAAACAAAAATCATTGGATATTTTAAATGAATTTCCTTCATCGGAAGCGAGAGAGGCATTACTCAACTTGGTGGATTACACGATTAACAGAAATGTTTAGATCTTTTAGTTTATTGGTAGCTGAACGGTAAAAACACTCCCCTTTTCTGGTACACTTTCAAGCGATATTGAACCATTATTCAGAGCAACAAACTCTTGACAAAGTATTAATCCTAAACCCGTTCCGGATTCTTCACAGGTTCCTACTCTTGTATAATTTGTATCAATCCGAAACAATCTTTTCTGATTCTCTTCACTAATTCCTAATCCATCATCTTCAATAGAAATAATTGATTTAGAATCGCTTTGTGCAATTCGAACTTGAATATTGCCGCCGGGCCTGGTAAATTTTATGGCATTCGAGTATAAATTTCGAATAACTGTATCAAGCATGTATTCATCGGCGAAAGCCATAGTATTTGCTCCTTTAATTACCCTTACAAATATATTTTTCCTATCGGTTTTGGTTTGATGAAGTTGAATATTTGACTCCATCAATTTTGATAAATCAATTTGCTTGGGGTTATGTTTTATTTTTCCCATTTGAGATCTGGCCCACTCCAGGAGGTTATTCAATAAATTATACTCCAAATTAGCTGCTGAATGAATAATTGAAGAAGCTTCAAATATCTGATCCTTTGACATTTTCCTGCAATTTTGATGCAGATTTTTAGCTATTGGCAGTAAGGCATTAAATGGATTTTTTAAATCATGTGCAATAATTGAGAAAAATTTATCTTTTGTTTTAACAGCCTCACTTAAAGCCTCTTCGCTTCGTTTTCTTGCCGTTATATCACGAGCTATGGCAATTAATGTTTCACACTCTCCTGCCCTATTAAATTCAGGAATTAACTGCCATTCAAAATGAAGAACTTTGCCTTCAACAACGATGCTAAAATCAACACAATGCTGCTTCTTTGTTTTAAAAGCGATATCTATTCCCTGTTCCCAAAACTCACATTTATCTTTTGGAAATCCCATTTCCTGATGAGTTTTTCCAATAAATTCCTCTGGTTTAATTTTTAATATTTGTAAAGAAGCCGAATTCACAAATATATGTTTGTGATTTATATCAAACCGCATAATTAAGTCTGTGGCATTCTCCACTAAAGTCCGGAACCGCTCCTCACTCTCCTGCAACTTATTTTCTGCAATTTTTCTTTTTTCAATATTTCTGATGGCTACAAAATAGATCTTTGTATTCGAAAAACGAATGAGATTTGCACTTACTTCAACTGAAATTCTTTTGCCAGATTTACTAATTAAACAAGTCTCAAAAAGTGCAAAACCAGTGAGATCCATCTCTTTTACTCGAAGGTGCAAATCCATAGAGCAACTGGCGTCATCAATATTATTGATATTTAATTGACTCAGTTCCTCATCTGAATACTCTAATAAATCACTTAAACGCGAGCTAAATTCAATTAAATTCCCTTTTTCATCATGAACAAGAAAAGCATCTCCTGCAGATTCAAAGATATTTTTGTAGAATTCTTCTCTTTGCCCAATTCGATCTACCAAATGATAATAACTTGAAATGTCTTTACTTTGAATAATAATTCTTTCAACAAATCCTTTCTTATTTAAAATAGGTGAAAGATATTTTTCTTCGAACCTGATCTTATTATTCTCCAGGTTTGATTTTAGAAAACTATTTGGCTCCCGACTTTCCAGAATCTGCGGAACAACACATTCTTCACAAGGTTTATCTAACCCATAAAAAATATTATAGCATTTCGTACCAATTAATTCAGATCGTTTTAAATCTGCTCCTTTTAAGAGTTTTTCATTCACCTCAATTAAAGTGAAATTTGTATCAATTACCGAAACTGAATCTTTACCATTAATTAAAGATTTAGATTGATTGTGTTCCTCTGTACTGTATTCCTGAGGAATTAGCTCACGCAATCGTTCAATTTCATTTTCCAGCTCTTGAATTCTAATTTTCAAAGGATCATGGGATTCATTGTACATGTACAAATAAACATTTAAATGGTGATGTTAAATAAATTTATTGCAAGTAAATAAAAAAAGTCGGAAATAATCCGACTTATAAGTTAATAAATAAGCATTTTAAAAATACTTTATTTCTTTTGGATCACCGGTTTCCAGTTTATGAATCTCTGTTAATAATGCATTTGCCAAACTGGATGCTCCTATTCTTGACCATTTGTTATTTAACCATTCCTCTCCTAAATTATTTTTTGAAACTGCATAAAATTCAATGGCATCCTTAGCTGTAGATATTCCTCCAGCAGGTTTAAAACCAATCATCTTTCCTGTCCTGTTAAAATACTCTTTAATTGCCTGAGTCATGACATAAGCAGCTTCTAAAGTTGCATTCACAGCCACCTTACCGGTGGAAGTTTTAATGAAATCAGCACCAGCTTCCATTGCAATAATAGATGCAGTACGAATATTTTCTGCCGTTTTAAGTTCTCCTGTTTCCAGTATAACTTTTAAATGTGCCTTACCACAAGCTTCTTTTTGAATTGCAATTTCATCAAACACCGTTTGATAATGCCCTTCTAAAAAGGCTCCTATCGATATCACTATATCAATATCGTCAGCTCCTTTTTCAACAGCCATTTTACATTCCAATGCTTTAACTTCTATAAATGATTGAGAAGATGGGAAAACACCTGCTACAGAAGCAATTCTAACGCCCTCAGCTTTTAAGTTTTCATTCAATGTTGACACCTGATACGGATACACGCAGATAGCTGCCACATTTGGCATGTCAAAATCATTCTGGAAGTTATTTACATTGTCAGCAAAACTTTTAGCCTTTGCGTGCGTGTCTGTAGAGTTCAGTGTCGTTAAATCTATAAAAGAAAAATTCTTCTTCAGATTCTCAATTGTGTACAAAGTTTCATAGTCTCTGTCCAAAATTGATTTGACATTTGCTTTTACTTCTGCATCGCTAATCTTAAGATCGTATGATTTTAAGATTTCTAAAATGTCTTTCTCCATAATGTATGTAAATAATTAGTAACCAGTTGCGAATCTTTATTCGCTGATTTTTCCATCAATAATCTAAACTTCTATTAGTCAGAATATTGTCTTTAAGGTTACGAAATTAAGATATTTTTCCCTCATCCCCTATTTCTACTATGTTAATTTATTAGAACTTAGCCAGCCTAAAATCAGAAAGCCAAAATCATCGCAATGATGACTTTGGCTAACTACTATTAAAATTGTACTTCTTTATTGCTTAACAATCTTGTAGCTTTTTCGGTATCCTTCCGATTCAATAACCAAAAAATAAGCGCCACTTCGTAATTGCTGAACCGATTTAATAATTCTTACTTCTCCACCAATATTTTTATGCTCTTCCTTAAATATCAAGCTTCCTGTCATGCTGAACAATGAAATTGTAGTCTCATCATTTCTAAAATCAGATAGATCGATATGCAATTCATGAATAACAGGATTTGGATAGACACGAACGCTTAGTTTTCCTGAAACATCATCAATTCCTGTAACTGTTTCAACTGTAATTTCAAATTCTTGTTTTACCGAAAATTCATCATCTGAAGCTTCTAGTATTACATTAAAATTACCTATTTCAGTCGGTATTCCGCTTAATGTACAAGATCCATTTCCATGATCCTCCACACTTAACCAATTTGGTTTTTCAATAACTGATATAATACATCCATCCTCATCAACATCCTCATACTTCATATTATAAACATACATATCACCCACAGTTGCTTGAACAACTGGTTCTGATAAAAATTCCGGAGTTTCATTTTGATTCTCAATATGAATCGTAAACCTGTCGTTATAACTTAATCCGCCTTGATCAGTAACTGTTACTTTTAATGAATAGCTAATATAATCTTCATAATTAAATATCTCTTTCGAAACAATCCTGTCTCCATCCAATTCGAAATACCCGTTCTCTGCCAGATTAAATGTGAATGTCTCATTAACATCAGCGTCGCTGGCTGTTAATATTCCCACTTCTGTTCCAATGGCAGAATTCTCGGCAATTGTGGTATTTGACAATTGAATAGCTGTTGGGGCATTTTCGTTACTATCATTGATATTAATTATTACTATTTCGGCAGAACTAGTATTTGTTCCATCGCTTACAGTAACTGCTAACGAGTAACTTGTTGTTGTCTCGTAATCCAAATTTGTATTATCTGTCACCGTGATCTCTCCGGTGGTCGAATTAACAGCAAATATGCCGTCAGTATTGCCTGCTGTAATTGTCCAGCTGCTAAATGTAGTTGCTGTTGCATCTCCATCGGTGACCAAAACGGTTCCTACTGATGTTGTATTTGAAGCATCTTCATCAATAGTAAATGTTTGTGAAGCTGTCACTATCGGGACTACATCATTGACATCTGTGATATTGATTGTTATCGTCTCTGCGGCTGAAGTGTTGGTTCCGTCGGAAACTGTTACGGTGTATGTGTATGAGGTTGTTGTTTCATAATCTATACCTGAGTTATCGGTTACGGTGATTGCTCCGCTGGAGGCATTGATCTCAAAAATGGATGCGCCGGTTCCTCCGGTTTCTGTCCAGGATGAGAAAGATGTTCCTGCATCGCTGTCTGTTGCAAGTACTGTTCCTACGGCTCCTGAGTTTGCAATATTTTCTGCAATGCTAAAACTCTGGGAGGCTGTTACAACTGGAGTGACATCATTTATATCTGTGATATTGATTGTTATCGTCTCTGCTGTTGAAGTGTTGGTTCCGTCGGAAACTGATACGGTGTATGTGTATGAGGTTGTTGTTTCATAATCTATACCTGAGTTATCGGTTACGGTGATTGCGCCGCTTGATGCGTTGATCTCAAAGATGGAGGCGCCGGTTCCTCCTGTTTCTGTCCAGGATGAGAAAGATGTTCCTGCATCGCCGTCTGTTGCAAGTACTGTTCCTACAGCTCCTGAGTTTGCAATATTTTCTGCAATGCTAAAACTCTGTGAGGCTGTTACAACTGGAGTGACATCATTTATATCTGTGATATTGATTGTTATCGTTTCTGCGGCTGAAGTGTTAACTCCATCTGAAACTGTGATGCTCAAGCTGTAACTTGTGATTGATTCGTAATCCAGTTCATTCGCATCATTAACTGTAATTTCACCTGTTGATGAGTTGATGGCAAATACACTGTTTGTATTGCCTGCTGTAATTGTCCAGCTGCTAAAAACCGTGGCTGTTGCATCTCCGTCGGTGGCCAAAACGGTTCCTACTGATGTTGTATTTGAAGCATCTTCATCAATAGTAAATGTTTGTGAAGCTGTCACTATCGGAGCTACATCATTGACATCTGTGATATTGATTGTAATTGTCTCGGATGCTGAAGTGTTTATGCCGTCGGAAACTGTTACGGTGTATGTGTATGAGGTTGTTGCTTCATAATCTATACCTGAGTTATCGGTTACGGTGATTGCGCCGCTGGAGGCATTGATCTCAAAAATGGATGCGCCGGTTCCTCCGGTTTCTGTCCAGGATGAGAAAGATGTTCCTGCATCGCCGTCTGTTGCAAGTACTGTTCCTACGGCTCCTGAGTTTGCAATATTTTCTGCAATATCAAAACTCTGAGAGGCTGTTACAACTGGAGTGACATCATTTATATCTGTGATATTGATTGTTATCGTTTCTGCGGCTGAAGTGTTGGTTCCGTCGGAAACTGTTACGGTGTATGTGTATGAGGTTGTTGTTTCATAATCTATACCTGAGTTATCGGTTACGGTGATTGCGCCGCTGGAGGCATTGATCTCAAAAATGGATGCGCCGGTTCCTCCTGTTTCTGTCCAGGATGAGAAAGATGTTCCTGCATCGCCGTCTGTTGCAAGTACTGTTCCTACGGCTCCTGAGTTTGCGATATTTTCTGCAATACTAAAACTCTGGGAGGCTGTAATAACAGGAGCAATATCATTGACATCGGTAATTGTAACTGTAATTGTTTGATCATCTGTTGCTCCACCATCTCCGGTAGCTCTAGCAATAACTTCATATGAATTGTTGCCACCTGCATCTTGTGCAGATTCGTAATCCGGTGCAGACAATAAAGTTAAAACTCCTGAAGTTGGGTGAATATTAAATTTGGCTTGATCAGCTCCTCCAACTATTGAGTACGAAGGAATTTCAACGCCCTCATTTATTGATGTTACCGTAGCTATTGAAGTGCTGTTTTCTGGAATTGAAATGCCGGCTGTTGCACCTCCACCATTTGAAGTAATAGTTATCCCTGTTACGTTATCAACCGAAACAGTGATCGTCTGAGTACTGGAATTTAATCCATCTGAAACAGATACCTGAACTATATAATCATTATCAGCATTTATATCTAATGGGGTTTCATAATCTGGAGCAGAAGTGAAAGCTACCGCTCCTGTTGATGAATTAATAGTAAATAAAGCCTGATCATCTCCTCCAATTTTATTAAATGTAAAAGTTGTTCCTACATCACCATCTGTTGCAGTTAAAGTAATGACATTTGTAGTATTCTCATCAATATTTATTGCCGATGCAGATGTAAATACTGGAATCTCATCATTAATATCGTTCACATCAACTGTTACAGTTTCTGCTGCTGAAGTGTTAACTCCATCTGAAACTGTGATGCTCAAGCTGTAACTTGTGATTGATTCATAATCCAGTTCATTCGCATCATTAACTGTAATTTCACCTGTTGATGAGTTCATGGCAAATACACTGTTTGTATTGCCTGCTGTAATTGTCCAGCTGCTAAATGTAGTTGCTGTTGCATCTCCGTCGGTGGCCAAAACGGTTCCTACTGATGTTGTATTTGAAGCATCTTCATCAATAGTAAATGTTTGTGAAGCTGTCACTATCGGAGCTACATCATTGACATCTGTGATATTGATTGTAATTGTCTCGGATGCTGAAGTGTTTATGCCGTCGGAAACTGTTACGGTGTATGTGTATGAGGTTGTTGTTTCATAATCTATACCTGAGTTATCGGTTACGGTGATTGCGCCGCTGGAGGCATTGATCTCAAAGATGGATGCGCCGGTTCCTCCGGTTTCTGTCCAGGATGAGAAAGATGTTCCTGCATCGCCGTCTGTTGCAAGTACTGTTCCTACGGCTCCTGAGTTTGCAATATTTTCTGCAATGCTAAAACTCTGTGAGGCTGTTACAACTGGAGTGACATCATTTATATCTGTGATATTGATTGTTATCGTCTCGGATGCTGATGTGTTGGTTCCGTCGGAAACTGTTACGGTGTATGTGTATGAGGTTGTTGTTTCATAATCTATTCCTGAGTTATCGGTTACGGTGATTGCGCCGCTTGATGCGTTGATCTCAAAGATGGAGGCGCCGGTTCCTCCTGTTTCTGTCCAGGATGAGAAAGATGTTCCTGCATCGCCGTCTGTTGCAAGTACTGTTCCTACGGCTCCTGAGTTTGCAATATTTTCTGCAATGCTAAAACTCTGAGAGGCTGTTACAACTGGAGTGTTGTCGTTTATTGCGTTCACATCAACTGTTACTGTTTCTCCTGCTGAAGTGTTAACTCCATCTGAAACTGTGATGCTCAAGCTGTAACTTGTGATTGATTCGTAATCCAGTTCATTCGCATCATTAACTGTAATTTCACCTGTTGATGAGTTGATGGCAAATACACTGTTTGTATTGCCTGCTGTAATTGTCCAGCTGCTAAAAACCGTGGCTGCTGCATCTCCGTCGGTGGCCAAAACGGTTCCTACTGATGTTGTATTTGAAGCATCTTCATCAATAGTAAATGTTTGTGAAGCTGTCACTATCGGAGCTACATCATTGACATCTGTGATATTGATTGTAATTGTCTCGGATGCTGAAGTGTTTATGCCGTCGGAAACTGTTACGGTGTATGTGTATGAGGTTGTTGTTTCATAATCTATACCTGAGTTATCGGTTACGGTGATTGCTCCGCTGGAGGCATTGATCTCAAAGATGGATGCGCCGGTTCCTCCGGTTTCTGTCCAGGATGAGAAAGATGTTCCTGCATCGCCGTCTGTTGCAAGTACTGTTCCTACGGCTCCTGAGTTTGCAATATTTTCTGCAATGCTAAAACTCTGTGAGGCTGTTACAACTGGAGTGACATCATTTATATCTGTGATATTGATTGTTATCGTCTCGGATGCTGATGTGTTGGTTCCGTCGGAAACTGTTACGGTGTATGTGTATGAGGTTGTTGTTTCATAATCTATTCCTGAGTTATCGGTTACGGTGATTGCGCCGCTTGATGCGTTGATCTCAAAGATGGAGGCGCCGGTTCCTCCTGTTTCTGTCCAGGATGAGAAAGATGTTCCTGCATCGCCGTCTGTTGCAAGTACTGTTCCTACGGCTCCTGAGTTTGCAATATTTTCTGCAATGCTAAAACTCTGAGAGGCTGTTACAACTGGAGTGTTGTCGTTTATTGCGTTCACATCAACTGTTACTGTTTCTCCTGCTGAAGTGTTAACTCCATCTGAAACTGTGATGCTCAAGCTGTAACTTGTGATTGATTCGTAATCCAGTTCATTCGCATCATTAACTGTAATTTCACCTGTTGATGAGTTGATGGCAAATACACTGTTTGTATTGCCTGCTGTAATTGTCCAGCTGCTAAAAACCGTGGCTGCTGCATCTCCGTCGGTGGCCAAAACGGTTCCTACTGATGTTGTATTTGAAGCATCTTCATCAATAGTAAATGTTTGTGAAGCTGTCACTATCGGAGCTACATCATTGACATCTGTGATATTGATTGTAATTGTCTCGGATGCTGAAGTGTTTATGCCGTCGGAAACTGTTACGGTGTATGTGTATGAGGTTGTTGCTTCATAATCTATACCTGAGTTATCGGTTACGGTGATTGCGCCGCTGGAGGCATTGATCTCAAAAATGGATGCGCCGGTTCCTCCGGTTTCTGTCCAGGATGAGAAAGATGTTCCTGCATCGCCGTCTGTTGCAAGTACTGTTCCTACGGCTCCTGAGTTTGCAATATTTTCTGCAATATCAAAACTCTGAGAGGCTGTTACAACTGGAGTGACATCATTTATATCTGTGATATTGATTGTTATCGTTTCTGCGGCTGAAGTGTTGGTTCCGTCGGAAACTGTTACGGTGTATGTGTATGAGGTTGTTGTTTCATAATCTATACCTGAGTTATCGGTTACGGTGATTGCGCCGCTTGATGCGTTGATCTCAAAGATGGAGGCACCGGTTCCTCCGGTTTCTGTCCAGGATGAGAAAGATGTTCCTGCATCGCCGTCTGTCGCTAGTACTGTTCCTACGGCTCCTGAGTTTGCAATATTTTCCGCAATGCTAAAACTCTGGGAGGCTGTTACAACTGGAGTGACATCATTTATATCTGTGATATTGATTGTTATCGTTTCTGCGGCTGAAGTGTTGGTTCCGTCGGAAACTGTTACGGTGTATGTGTATGAGGTTGTTGTTTCATAATCTATTCCTGAGTTATCGGTTACGGTGATTGCTCCGCTGGAGGCATTGATCTCAAAAATGGAGGCGCCGGTTCCTCCTGTTTCTGTCCAGGATGAGAACGATGTTCCTGCATCGCCGTCTGTTGCAACTACTGTTCCTACGGCTCCTGAGTTTGCGATATTTTCTGCAATGCTAAAACTCTGAGAGGCTGTTACAACTGGAGTATTATCATCATCTATTAAAGTACAGGTAACCTGTTGTGTACCCGGTTCAGTACCATTTGTCACAGAAGAAATATCGATAATTACAGTTTCATTATTTTCATCCAAATCATCATTCACTCCGGTTATTGTAGCAGTACCTGTAGTATTTCCGGTAGTTATAGATATGGTTGTAGAAGACAAGGAATAATCCGTCCCTGATGTAGTCCCAGATTTTAATAAATTTACACTTACAGTCTTATTAAATGTATTTGAAAGGGTAGCTTTAACAGAAGTACTTCCTCCGTTCTCTGAAATAGAAGAAGAAGGATCCAAACTTAAGATAACTATTGGCTCTGGAGTAACCGTTAATGTTGCTGTATATGTCGAAGCGCTATAGTCTGTTCCATCGTTTACATCAAATGTAAAACTCGATGATGTTCCGTTTGTATTCAAATATTTTAATTTTCCTGAATCTAAATCAGCTTTTGAAACTGTTACGTTGTTGCTTAAAGCCGATTCACCTCCATTCACAGTTCCACTTCCATCACTATCAATCCATAAAGTTCCATTACTTGGAACTGCTGTAATCCTAACATGATCAAGAGGATCACCATCACCATCAGAATAACTAAAATCTGAAGTTGAAAAAGCATAAGCTGTATTTTCATAAATTGGCGAAGCTGTGAAAGAAGAAGCTGTAGGTTTTGTATTTAAGCTGGCTGTATTTGATATATCAGCAAGGGTAATACTTCTAAATTCAAAGTTTGAACTTGAACTATTAAGATCATATGTAATACTTATTTCTGCTACATTAGCATAACCTGCCGCTGGCCAGGCTGATGAAAAACCAAAATCACTTATTTTATAATCGGTTCCTGTACCAATAGACTCACTTCCTGACAAAGAGTGAGTCGCAATCACACTTCCCGAATAGTCTTTAAGAGTTATATCAAATTGTGATACGGTCCATGTAAGCCCTGCTGAGCCAACTGTTAAATCTTTAACTGTCGCGGTCTTCATTGTTGTGCCTCCCTCCGCTTTGATCACAACCGTTGCAGTTTTAGTATCTTCCAAATAGATAACTGTACTCCAAGACTCAAAAGCATTACTAACCTTAAATTTATCTCCCTGTGTTTTAAAACCTGAACCACCCGAGTCAGCAACTCCTAAAGTACCAAAATCATAAGTTCCATCTGCTGTACCAGTTGTAGTTAATACCCAGTTATATGTTTTTTGAACTTCATCTAATAAATATTTATTATTGTTCAATGGTCCTGTTTGTACCTCCAGATCCCAATTTCCTCCCAAATTTACATTCCCTGTTAAATCATTTGAAGCGGCAATATCTGCTTTTGTCAATTCACTTAAATGCTGTATAAATTTATTTCCAAAGCTTCCGCCAGCAACATTACATCCATAAATTAAAATATCACCGGTTTCAGAAAGAGTATTCCCTATAGTTAACAGTTGATCAGAATAATTATCAATATTATTGTTATTTAAGGAAACTGCTCCCAAATTAACTACCCCTTTATTTCCGTGAGAAATAATATGAATTGCATTCACACCACTCTTTCCTTTCAGAAATTCGGCCATTTGATCCAAACCATTCAAATTTGAATCAATTAGCAGTACCTCCGCCTGATTACTTATTCCCTCAACTAAGGTTTGGTAATCAACTACTGAGGTAAAGACAAAGACGACCTCTGATTTGTTTTTTTGCTCAGTAGAAGCATAAATATATTGGCCATACTCCAGAAAAGAAGTCAAAATGGCAAAAAAAACAATAAATCTTTTGTATAAATTTTTCATAACCCCTGGATTTTAATCTTTAATACTCATTTCAACAGAGCAGGTCTTAAAGCTAAACAGCCTTAAGACCTTACTTCATAAGTTCTTTACTATATGTGAATTACATCATAAAATAATAACTATTAATTTCTTGATGGAAATAAACCATTAACACATATAATATAATTACATGCCAAATATGGTTGCATGTTATTATGAGGTATACTTTGACCTGCCTCTCCAATAGCTGCGCCATTCATTTGAGTATTAGGCGTTTGATTTGAATACGCTGCATTTTGATAAGTATAACTATCTCTACCTGCTGTAATCACACCGTTTGAAGCTGCCGGATAAGCCCCTGAAGGAGAATTAAGATCTCCATTTCCCTGAGCTGCTTTCATTGTATGTGAATGTTGAGGCATTTGCTGCTCTGATAGAGTCAACTGAGAAGCACCACCTCTTTGAGACAGTTGATAATAACTTAGTCCAGGCCCTCTTCCTGTACCTATTGCAACTTTTTGCCTAAGATCCGGCAAAGCAAAATTTGTTCTTGCATCTCCTCCATAGTAGGAACTAATGATGGCAAATAAAGGTGTATACTCTTGTATGGTTAACATTTCTCCATCGCAAAACATCCATCCTCTTGGAGCAAAATTGCCTGCAAAAAACCTAATTTCTCCTATATATCCTTCCATAATTTTATTTTTTTAATTTCTTGATGGAAATAAACCTTTAACACATATTATATAGTTCATTCCTATATAAGGCTGCATATTATTATGTGGTTTCCCCCCACCTTCAGAGGAAATAGTTCCTTGGTTCATATCTATAGTAGTTTGCATATTTTCGGAATATGAAACTGAATTAACTGGATAAGTATCTCTTCCTACAGTTACACTTCCAATTGGTTGTGCAATCACCATATCTTGTGGAACAATTTCATTACCTTCCTGATTATAAACATAAAGATCGTGAGTATGCTCCGGAATATTTTCTGTAGCAAGAATTACGGCTTCCTGTCCTCCCATGTCTCCCACATCCAGTCCTACTCTACTGTCAGGACTTATGCCTGTTCTTCCCCTAAAGTCTGGCAATGCAAAATTAGCTCTGCCATCACCTCCATAATAAGTACCTAAAAGAGAATAAAGTGCCTGATTTTGTGCTATAGGCAGTAGCTGTCCCGTGCAATACTCCCAATTACGAGGTGCAAAACTTCCTGCAAAAAATCTGATTTCACCTAAATATCCATCATCCATATTGTTTCTTTTTAATTAATTTCTTGTTGGTATTATTGATCTAAACAAATAATATAATTAATACTGAAATAAGAGTGCATATTGCTATGTCCCAATCATTTCCTGAATCTGCTAAGGACTTAGGATTTATATCAAGTATTTCTTGAGGGGTAAAGTCCCTGTAAACAAATAACATAATTTATCCCCAAAAAAGGCTGTACATTATAATGTTGTGTACTACCACCTGCATTCCCTACAGATTTTGGGTTCATTGGTTCTAAATTAGTTGTGCTTTTTGTGAAATTTGTATTTTGTCCGGTATAAGTACTACCTTCTTGCTGGAACTGTCCATAAGACAATGCAAATACGGCATCTTCAGGTTGTTGTTCATTTCCTTCTGTTCCAACAGCTTTTAATGAATGGGTATGACTGGGCAAGCTATCAACTGTTAAGGTTGATATTTCCATACCTGATATTTGTCCAAGCCAACGTTCTGTAAGGCCTGGCCCAGTTCCTACTCCTACAGGAATACGCCCACGAAAATCAGGCAAACCAAAAGTTGATCTCCCATCTCCTCCGTAAACTGTTCCCAAAAGTGAGAAAAGAGCATCATTGTCAGCTATTGGTAACAAAGAACCATCGCAATAATGCCATCCACGAGGTGCAAAGTTCCCCGCAAATAGTCTGATTTCTCCTAAATATCCGTCATCCATAATTTAAGTTTTAAGATTAATATTCCATTCCTATATTAAATCAATTGTTTCTAAACGATCAACTGGTCTTCCGAAAGCATTTCCCGTTCTTATTCCCATATTGAATAGTTTTACTCCAGACAAAAAGCCCTCTCTTGTATGAGTAACTGTGATCCTAATGCATCTGTCATCAGAACAATAAACAATCAGTCCATAAATTGCATCCGCATGTATAATTTGTCCGGGATTTGCTATAATCTTTTGTTCCATATCAACAGGGGCAACCTCTAAAATGAACAGTTCAAGACCATTAATTGTAGTCTTTGCACCTCCATATTTAGGATTTGAAGCATTTACCAAATACTCGATATCATCTGATGTTTGATTTTCCCAGTCAATTATTAAATCCTTCTCATCTGGTTTTTTTGAGTAAACAATGCCATCAAACTCTAATACTAGTGAAGAAAACTCTTCTGCTACTTGCTTCCTTATTACCTTATTTATTAAAGTTGTATTGTGTAAACCAAGACGCTGACTGTGCAAGCCGTAAGTCTCTCCAGGTATAATTGGAATTTTCTCCTGCAATATCACTGGACCTTCATCTATATCCTCATTTATGTAGTGAATGGTTACCCCCCCATTAACTTCCTTATTTTTAAATTGCCAGAAAATAGGATCATTCCCCTTATATTGAGGTAAAAGCCCAAAATGAAAATTAACAAATCCATAATCTAATAATTCCAATACACTCTTAGGAAAAAACCAAGGAAAAGTTAAAACCCAAACACTATCAACCTGATTGTTCTTAAGAAAATTTTCAATAGTATTTACCCAACTATTTCGTGATAAACAGATTAATTCTACATTTAAATCCATCATCTCTAATGGAGGCAATAAAAAACGCTTGCTCTTTTCAGGAATACAAACGCCAACTAATACTCCCATCTTTTTAAGTTGTAGAATAGTAGGAAAAGCTAATAAATCCGAATTACAACAAACTAATATTTTCATTATCACAAATGAGTTAAAAGAGAAGAATTAAAATAGTTAAAACACCGTTAAATAATATCTATGATAAGTATAATCTTCTTAAAGCTTAATTCGAAAACAATTCCTTATCCAATAATTCCATGCTCTCTCTCCTAAAAAATAAATTTATCCTTTGCGATTGTCCGTGTATCATAACGCAATATTATCATTTGATTGGTCAATTTAATTAATTCCATTAACATTTGCAAAAATATCATAAAACCATCTTTACGTGCCATTAATATAAAAAAAACAAAAAAAACATGAATAAACTTAATAAAAACAAAGACTTCAGAACTATTTATCCTAATAAACTATTTTTATATTCAGAAATACTAAATATAGAATCAAACATCTCTAAATACAGGCGTTTGCAGGAAAATGCATATTCCTATAAAAAAATATGATAGTAACTTGGAAACACAAAATCTTATAGAATCAAGATTTTTGTAAAAAAAGATTTTGAATGGAGGGGGTATAAGAATTAATCAAACCAAAAATGAATTGGCTTTTTAAAATTAGCTGAGCTGTTTAAAACAAAAGATTGTATGGCGTTTTGGGGAGCGATACTGAGACACAACAAATTATCAGAAAAAAGACTGTAAGTCACATGCGAAAATAATCCACTAGCAGGTAATAATCCTATTTTAGCTTATCATTTGCCAGATGCCTGTTCATATCCCTGTGAGTTTTCTTTTCCAGATTCTTCTGAAATGCTTCGTTTAAATCGACTCCTGTCTGATTTGCCAGGCACATTAAAACCCACAGAACATCAGCCATTTCATCAGCCAAATCAACTTTCTTGTCGCTTTCTTTGAAAGATTGTTCACCATATTTTCTGGAGATAATTCGAGCCACCTCTCCTACCTCTTCGGTCAAAATAGCCATGTTGGTCAATTCATTAAAATAACGAACTCCATATTTTTTGATCCATTGATCAACTTTCTCCTGAGCTTCCTTAATTCCTATCTGATTCATCATCTATTCCTTGTTTTTAGTATCCATTACAATGGTAACCGGACCATCGTTAACCAATGAGACCTGCATTTCGGCACCAAATTTTCCCGTTTCCACCTTCTTTCCTGATTCTTTCTGCAAACGAGCAACAAAATCCTCGTACAGAGGAATTGAAATATCAGGTTTTGCGGCTGTAATATAAGATGGTCTGTTCCCTTTTCTGGTTTTAGCATGCAAAGTAAACTGACTGATTACCAAAATATTTCCATCCACTTCAAGTAAAGATTTATTCATTACTCCTTCCTCATCGTCAAAAATTCGAAGATGACAGATTTTTTTACTCAACCATTCTGAATCCTCTTCCGTATCAGCTTTCTCTATTCCCACCAACACCAGCAATCCTTTCGATATCTGACCGATTATTTCAGAATCTACACGCACAGAAGCTTGAGTAACCCGCTGAACCACAACTCGCATATCAATATATTTATTAAATGTTAAAATTAATTGTTCCTCTCAAATATAACACATCATATTCATGTAAAAAAGATATTGCTAAAGCCGTTTTTTCAGACCTCTACACTATTAAAATTGATTCTAAATTAAGATATTTCCCAATTAATAATGATATTTGTAATTCGTTACAAAAAAAAGTAAAGCATGTTGTATTTCATCAGTTCATCTACCAATCCCGTTTTTAACATTGCCTGCGAAGAGTATTTGCTAAAAAACCATGAAGATGATTTTTTCTTCCTGTATACCAATACTCCTGCATTAATTGTAGGAAAACATCAAAATACTCTGGCTGAAATCAATCTCGACAAAGCTGAACAGGAAAATATACCTGTTGTTAGGCGAATGTCAGGTGGAGGAACCGTTTTTCACGATGAAGGAAATCTAAATTACTGCTTTATCAAGAGTGGAGAAAAAAGCAAATTGGTTGATTTTCAAAAATACAGTCAGCCGATTATCGATACTCTTCAAAAGCTGCACGTAAACGCTAAATTTGAAGGAAAAAGCGATTTAACGATCGATGGAAAGAAATTTTCAGGGAATGCTTCACACATTTTTAAGAACAAGCTTATGCAGCATGGCACAATGCTATTCTCAAGCGATTTAAAGCGCCTAAACCAGTTGTTAAAAGTAAACCCTCTCAAGTTTAAAGATCGGGGCATAAGATCCATTAGAAGTAAGGTAACAAACATCTCTGAATATCTTTCCCATTCCTTGAGTATCGACAACTTTGCTCAATTAATTTTAACAGATTTGACAACGAAATTTCCAGATGCCAAGGAATTTGAACTATCGGCAATTGATATTGAAAAGATAGAAGCTTTAATGGCAGAGAAATACAACAACTGGGAATGGAATTATGGCTACTCTCCCAACTACGTCTTTGAAAAACTCAGTAATTTTTCGGGGGGAATTATATTAGAGGTTAGCATGACAGTAGAGAAAGGAATAATTAAAAACCTTAATTTATTAGGTAATTGCCTGGTAGAAAACCACATTTTGGACTTTAAAAGCTTAATGATCGGTCAATATCACGACAAAGACATTGTATATAAACACCTTAACAATCTAAATACAAACCTATACTTTAAACATATCACACAAAAAGAGATATTGTCGGCATTTTTTTAACGGTTTGAATTATTATAGAATTAAAACTACGCTGAATAAATATTCAAGTAACTTCTCAAATAAAATCTCTAATTGAAATATTTCCAGACTATTAAAGCTTTTGAATTTCCTAATTCAGATTCCAAATCAGCAAGTGCGGCATTTTTCACATTCTCTACCGACTTAAATTTTTTAATTAAATTTTCAACTGATTTTTTTCCAATGCCTTCAATTTTATCCAATTCAGAGACAATAAATGCTTTTGATCGCTTCTGCCTATGAAAGGTTATTGCAAAGCGATGCGATTCATTTCGCAAGTGCTGAATAGTTTTAAGCGTTTCTGAATTCTTATCCAAATACAATGGGTAAGGATCACCGGGAAAATAGATTTCTTCCAGTTTTTTGGCGATTCCTATTACAGAAATCTTTCCTCGCAATTCTAATTTATCCAAACTATTTAAAGCTGCACCCAATTGTCCTTTTCCCCCATCAATTAAAATCAATTGTGGTAAACTCTTTCCCTCATCCAGCAATCTTTTATAACGCCGGTAAATTATTTCTTCCATAGAAGCAAAATCATTTGCTCCAACTACTGTCTTTATATTAAAATGCCGATAATCTTTTTTATAAGGTCTTGCATTTCTAAATACAACACAAGAAGCAACAGGATTCGTTCCTTGTATGTTCGAATTGTCAAAACATTCAATATGAACCGGTGCATCTTTTAATCTTAAATCGGTGCGCATAGTTTCTACAATACGTTCGGAATGCGATTGTTTTAGAGACTTATCCCCTTTCTTTAACTTTTCGAGACGGTAATATTTAACGTTGCGTTCAGATAAATCCAGTAATTTCTTTTTGTCGCCACGTTGAGGGACAACAAACCGAACATTTTGAATGGATAATTCAAGCTCAAAAGGAATCAAAATTTCTTTTGCCGTACTAAAAATCTTCTGACGGATCTCTGTAATAGCAAGCAAAAGTAAATCCTCTTTACTTTCGTAAATTTTCTTTTTCATTTCAATGGTGTGTGCCTGAATAATGGCTCCATTTACCACTTTTAGAAAATTCACATAAGCTGAATCTTCATCATCAACAATAGAATAAACATCAATGTTATTGATGGAAGGATTTACGATTGTTGACTTACTTTGATACTTTGCCAGTAAATCTAATTTCTCTTTAATAAGGTGTGCTTCTTCGAATTTAAAATCATTGGCCAGTTCCTGAATTTTTTCTTTCAAATGAGAAGTTACCGAACCAATATTTCCTTTCAATATATTCCGAATATCCTGTATTGTTTGTTCATACTCCTCTTTACTCTCCTTCCCAACACAAGGTGCTTTGCAATTCCCAATATGATACTCCAAACAAACTTTGAATTTCTGATCTCTAATCCCCTCTTTCGATAAACTTAAATTACATGTTCGCAGTTGATACAAAGACCGAATCATATCCATTAAAATCCGAACCATTTTTACACTCGTATAGGGTCCAAAATATTCCGAACCATCTTTAATTAAATGACGGGTGACTTGCACTCTGGAAAAGTTTTCGCTTTTAATGCAAATCCAGGGAAAAGATTTATCGTCTTTCAAAAGAACATTGTACCGAGGCTGATGTTTTTTTATTAAGTTATTTTCCAATAACAGGGCATCCTCTTCCGATTCAACAACAATGTGCCGAATATCCACAATTTTGCGAACCATTATATTGGTTTTTGCAGAATCGTGAACTTTGTTAAAATAGGAAGCAACCCTTCTTTTGAGTCGTTTTGCTTTTCCTACATATATAATTGTATCGTTCTCATCAAAGAACTGATAAACTCCTGGCTCTTCCGGCAAGGCGGAAACCAAAAATTTTAAATGATCTATGTTTTTATTTTTTATCACTTATTATAATTTTCCACTAATATAGCTTACTCTTCTTTAAAAAGGTCTATTACTCTAAATTCTTTAACATCAAAAAGACCTTTATCTGATAATTTTAGTTTTGGAATTACCAGTAAAGACATAAATGCAAGAGTCATAAAAGGAGACTGAAAATTTGACCCCAAATCGGAAGCAAAATCACTCAATTTTGCATATTCCCTTACCAAATCCTCTCCAGTCTTGTTCGACATTAATCCCGCAACTTCCAATTCAACCGACTCACTTTCTCCGTTGTTAACGGCAACAATACCACCTTTCATTTCAATTAGAGTATTAATTGCATGAAGCAAATCTTCATCACTTGTTCCTACTGCAATAATATTGTGGCTATCGTGAGCGATACTTTCGGCAATAGCTCCCTTTTTAAAACCGAATCCTTTGGCAAATCCCATTACAGGTTTTCCATTGTCGTATCGACTCATCACAACCATTTTCAATAAATCATTATCAACGTCAGATACAACATTTGAATCAATTAGCTTTGGTGTACACAAAATCGAATCAGTTATCAGATCACCATCCTTAACAACCATTGCCCGCAATGAACCATTTTGAGGCTTAACAGCCAAATCTGCCAATTGAATTGGTTTTCGACTAAAATTATTCAATATGATTTCATTACTTACATTAAACAAAACCTCCTTATTTTTATAAATACAAATACCTTTTCGAAATGCCTGCTCTACAACAAATGATTCCGGATGATCAATTACAATAAAATCTGCAGAATCGCCAACCTGCAACAATCCCAAGTTTAATCCATAATGATGAATTGGATTGTAACTGGCAGCACGAAGCAATGAAAATAAATTAAGTCCCTTTTTCAATCCACGTTTAATCAGAAAATTTATATGCCCATTTTCAATTAAATCATCGGGATGCAAATCATCTGTACACAACATGATTCTATCCGGGTGTGTTTCCAATAAAGAATACAGCGCCTCAAAATCTTTAGCAGCACTACCCTCCCGTATTTGAATCATCATCCCTAAAGAAATCTTTTCAAGAGCTTCCTCCAAAGTTGAACATTCATGGTCCGCAGAAATTCCAGATGCCACATATTTTTTCAAATCCCTCCCTTTTAAACCTGGAGCATGACCGTCAATTTTTTTTCCAAGATTCTTACACGCTACTATTTTTTTGAGTACCTCAAGATCGTCTTCAATCACACCAACAAAATCCATTACTTCGGCAAGACAAACAACTTCTTCTCTTTTCAGTAAGCTTTCCACAATATTACTATCCAAAACAAAACCTGAAGTTTCGTGTTTGGTTGCCGGCACACATGAAGGAACACCAAAGCGAATTTCCAAAGGAACTTTACCGGCATCATTAATCATGAAATCGACACCAATCTCACCCAACACATTTGCTATTTCGTGCGGGTCTGTAACCAAACCTAATGTACCAAACTGTACAACTAAACTTGCAAATCGACTTGGTATTAATAAGGTACTTTCAATGTGCATGTGTGCATCAACAAGTCCCGGCAAGATATATTGATCAGGAACAGAATCTCTTTTAGTAATGGAAGTGATTCTTCCCTCTTCAACATACACCTCTGCATTGATTATTTCACGTGAAACAACATCCACGACTTTACCTGATATCGAAAATCTATTACTTGTCATATCTAATCTATTATCATTTGATAATGGTAATCTCTAAATTTAATTCCTAAAATAGCTCAATATTGCCTTCAAAAACGCCCGAAATTAACTTTTCGACATGCAAAAAGGCAATTCCGGGCGTTTTAAGGAGTAAACTATTTTAAAATACTCCTTAGTTCCACGTGGAACGTTATCGTCCCATGAGTACCAAAAGAACGTTAATATCGCTAGGAGAAACACCCGATATCCGCGATGCCTGACCAATAGTTTGAGGCTGAATTTTATCCAATTTTTGTCTTGCCTCAGTCGAAATAGATTGCAAACTTGTATACTCAAATCTGCCTTTTATATTAATATTCTCCAGGCGGGTTAATTTTTCTGCGATCAATTTTTCCCTATTTATATAGCCCGAATATTTTATTAAAACCTCAGCTGCTTCAATAATTTCTTCCCTTCTGTTTGGTATTGAATCCACCACTTCTTTTAATGGGATAATATCTTCCAGCAAATCATTAATCTGAACCTGCGGACGAAGAATAATATCATACAATTTAACGCCCTGTTTTAATGGAGCCGTTCCTAATTTTTCCAGAACCGGATTTAAGAATTTTGGTTTGCAGCTAAACTCTTTACAAAAGGTAACCAATTTATCTCTAAACTCAATTTTCTCTTCCAGTAAGTCAATTCGCTTTTGTCCCACTAATCCTAATTTAAAAGCCTTAGGACTTAAGCGTAAATCTGCATCATCCTGTCTTAATAAAATTCGGTATTCGGCTCTTGATGTAAACATTCGGTAAGGTTCATCAACACCTTTTGTTACCAAATCGTCAATTAAAACACCAATATAAGCTTCGTCTCTATTCAGTGTGAAAGCCTCTTTTCCTTGCACCAATAAACTCGCATTTATTCCTGCCATCATTCCCTGAGCTCCAGCTTCTTCATATCCGGTTGTGCCATTAATCTGTCCGGCAAAAAATAAGTTCGAAACCAATTTTGTTTCCAAAGTATGACGAAGTTGAGTAGGATCAAAATAGTCATATTCAATTGCATATCCCGGACGGTACATTTTCACATTTTCCAATCCCGGAACTTTTTGAAGTGCTTTTAACTGAACATCCCAAGGAAGACTCGATGAAAATCCGTTGATATAATATTCGTGAGTGTGCTCTCCTTCAGGTTCTAAAAAAAGCAAATGCTCCTGCTTCTCAGCAAAAGTTGACAGCTTAGATTCTATACTCGGACAATATCTTGGACCTGTACTCTGAATTGTTCCATTATACATTGGAGATTCTTCAAATCCTTCTCTAAGACTATCGTGAACATCCAGATTTGTATACGTTATATAACATGGTCTCTGAGTAAGAATACGATCTACATGATCTGTCAGATAAGAAAATTGATAAAATCCTTCTTCCCCATCCTGTCTTTTCATTACTGAAAAATCAATACTTCTGCCATCTAAACGTGCAGGAGTTCCGGTTTTCATTCTCCCAACTTCAAAGCCAATATTTTTTAATTGTTCACTAATTCCTACAGATGCAGGTTCTGCTGTTCTCCCCCCTTTTTCCTGCTTACGTCCAATGTGCATTAATCCGTTAAGGAAAGTTCCATTGGTTAATATTACCGATTTCGCAGTAATGTTGATTCCCAATTTAGTAGTCACACCAACTGCTTTGCCATCTTCTATAATTACTTGAACAACGGCATCCTGCCACATGTCCAAATTATCTGTATTCTCAACAATTTTTCTCCATTCCGAAGAGAAAATCATTCTATCGCATTGTGATCTTGGACTCCACATTGCAGGTCCTTTAGAGCGATTAAGCATACGGAATTGAATGGATGACCGGTCGGTAACTATTCCTGTAAAACCGCCCAAGGCATCTAATTCACGAACAATTTGCCCTTTTGCAATTCCACCAATAGCTGGATTACATGACATTTGAGCAATTTTATTCATATCCATGGTAACCAAAAGAACCGAAGATCCAAGGTTTGCCGCAGCTGTTGCCGCCTCACATCCGGCATGACCGGCACCTACTACTATAACATCATACTTTGGCAACATATAATAAAAGATATTTATATTCGTTATTCTTATTCTTGCAAAGATAATTATTTTATCTAAAAAACTGAAAACCAATCAACTGCAATGGACACACCCTTGCTAATTATCTAGAATTCAGATCAATAAATTAAAAAAATTTTACAAATTTAATCAATATCGGAAAGTAATGCTAATGATTCGTCCTCCTTTTGGGTCATTATTTCCTGATCTTCATCAGTTTTATCATCAATTCCCATTAAATGAAGGACTCCATGAATCATTACACGATGCAATTCCTGAAGATACTCGCATCCGTATTCTTTTGCATTATCAAGAACAGTATCAACACTTATAAATAAATCTCCTGATACAATATCAGCAACAGTATAATCAAAAGTAATTATATCCGTAAAGTAATCGTGATTTAAGTGTTCACGATTCATTTCAAGCAGGTAATTATCAGAGCAGAAATAGTAATTTATCTCTCCAATTTCGAAACTATTATTAACAACAACGCGATTGATCCATTCGCTTAAGCGCTTCTGATCAATCGCGGGAATACTAGCTTCACACGTATCGTAAGTAATCAACATTTTTTATCCAAAAATAAATTTCATTTCTACTATAGCACCATTCTCTCCAAATTCAATATCATCAGCCAGGTGATTCATTAGAAAAACTCCCCGTCCATGTGTCTTCTCCAAATTTTCAGGAAGCGTTGGGTCAGGAATATTCGAAAAATCGAATCCTTTACCTTCATCCCACACAATGAAACTAATAGATTCGTCATCAATATTGTATTTAACTTTCACCTTTTTAGTTACGTCTAGCTGGTTGCCATGCAAAATCGCATTATTGACAGCTTCAATAAGGGCAACTGAAATTTTTCCGTAAATTTCAGAACTAAGGTTATGAGATGAAGAAATCTCATCTATGAGTCTTTCAACTCTGCTTATATTCTCTAATTCGGATGGAAAGATTAGCAATTTTTCTGATTTAGTCATTATTTATTTTGATCATGTAATCCAAATACAATTTATTATAGTAGTCGATCATTTTTACATAAAAGTCATCGAAAACACCTTCAAAATCTGTTCGTATTCTTTTATACTCAAATATTTCTGTAGGGTTACTCAATTTAATAATATTTCCAGAATTACTTTCTCTTTTTTTATCAAAATCTTTCTCTCTCTGAGCGTTTTCAGCTTCCAACAAACGAGAAATTATTCTATTTTGCCTATTAATTGTATTCGAATTTATGGAAAAATTAGATATGTCTGATTGCGTTTGGTCAATCATTTTCATTATTTCACGTAATATATTCTCTGTCTCACCTCCAACGCCACCCTTCTGAAGAATTTCACTCAAATTTTGTTGAAACATTTCCTGCCTTTGTAAAAACTTTCCCAATTTTTCTTTCGAATTATTTTTACCATTTCCTGATTTCATTTCCTGAATCATCTCCTCCAACATCTTTTTTAAGGATTGCTGCTCCGATTGCATACCTGCAAATGATGGTTTTCCTCCTTTTTGATCACCAATTTGATCGCCAGGCATAGCATTCGCCATTTGTTCCATGAGTTGTTTTAATGCCTCGGAAAGAAATAGTGATAATTCATTAACTTCAGTTAAGACTTTTTGTTGTGTGACATTGGCTTGAATTTTTCTTCTGCTGTTAGCTTCTTCGAGAACCTGATCGAGATAGTTACCTATATCAAAAATTCTATTTCCAATTAAAGCTGCAACCTGAGGTGAGTGAGATGAAAGAGAAAGCAATGAATCCTGAATTAATAAATACTCCTCTTTTAATCCCCCCTGCTCTTCTATCATTTTTACAAATAAAGGATTTCGATAATCCACAGTTTTGTAATCGGTCAATACGGCCTCCTGCTGAAATGAAAATTCCATCAGGTTATTCATCAGGCGAATTAAATTATCAATATCAACGGTAAGCTGAGCACTTACACTTTTTGAAAGATTACTATTCAACTTCTGAGCAAGTGATTTTTGTTTTTTAGAAGTTGCTTTCATATTTTTTGAAGCCTTAGAGTTTTTACCTTCTTCTAAAAAGTTTTTTGATTCTTTCATCATATCAGAAATAGACTCAAGATCTTCGGAAGGATTTTGAAATTGATACGGGTCACTAATGCCGGAATTTTTTTCGAGAAGATTTTGCAGATCTTTTTTCAAATCATCCCATTTTTGACTTTCCTCAACCTGCTGAGAATTCATTTTTTCCTCCTGCTTGTGCCCCAGGTCACTAATTTCCTCCTGACTATCTGCAATTTTATCAATTCTATCGATAATTTGATTCATACGAGCCTCAATATCATATCGTTCCAACAAACTCAGGTTGCGATCCATTTGTTTCTGAAAATCATCAAACGACATGTTTATTTGGTTCCCTAGCTTATTTAAATCTTCCGATTTAAAATCTTCAGCCAATTTGTTAAATTCTTCAAACAATTTTTGCAACTCATCATCCATTACATTTTCAAGAAGCTTTTCAATTTGTTTTTGCTTTTCGATTAGTAAAGAATCTTTTTGTCCCAAAGAATTTGACAACTGATTTTTTTTTGCATTCTCTTGCTTGATATTATTTAGCAACTCATCCAATTGTTTCTTTTTAGAATCGATTTGCTGAAACATTTGCTGTTGCTGCCATTTGTCTCCGGTGCCATCCAACATATTTTTCTGCAGACGCTTTATATCTTCCTGTATGGATTGACTCAGATCTATTCCTTTTTCGATTCGATTCGAAATACTATCCTGAATACTTGTATTTAAATCGTACAACTGTTTCGAATCCGGAACTAATAAAGAAAATTGCCGGGAACGAGACATTTTCGGTTTATTTATTCCATCATTATCGAAAACTTCAAAATAATATTGTACATGACTTCCTTCGCTTACATCAACATTTGCAAAATCGAAGGCATAATAAAACTCCTGAGAACTAAGATTTCGATTCAAGCTTAGAGGAATGTAAACAGGTAACTGATCATTGATAAAATAACAAAACCGTAATTTCGAAAATCCATAATCATCCTTCAATATACCTTTAAAATAGTAGGCCGTAGGCAATAAAGTATCTTGTACAACTGACACTTGAATTTGCGGATAAAGATCAGGTATTATATCAATGGTATAATTGGCAAAAAGCTGTTTTTCAAATTGCTCATTACTAACATAAATTTGGTAGTTATTTTTCTGAAAGATGTTTTTTGAAAATAAGAAGGTATTGTCTTTATCTTGTGAATCGGCTCGGTTTAGAGAATCATTGAAAACAACTTGAACAGAATTGGTGTCTTCCCCCTCAATCGTCCATTCCAATAAAGATCCTTCGGGTACACTAATATCTCCCAAATTTTGCTCTTTTCTTTCTGGTAATTTTGTGTAAGATGGTGACTTTACCGTAAGTTCAAAAGATTTAATTCCCGGTTTTAATAAAATCTCCAGCTGATAGGTTAATGATGTTATTTTACCGGCCTTTAAAAAGAAGTTTACTTCTCTATTTACATTCCTGAAAAGATAACTGAAACGATTACTTCCTTTCTTTTTTAACAGGAACTGATTCCCTTCAGAAACCAGATAGACATCAGCCGGCACATATTTACCTTCTGTTTGCACTTCCAGATAGAAATCCGAGCCTCGAACTGCTTTCATGGCATCTTGATTTACTACAAATTTAAAATCGGCTGGGGCGATGTATTCCTTCCTAAAATGGACTAAACGATTCGCACTACTGGAGTACATATCCGGCAAAGCAATGTAGGTTCCAATAATTGCAATAAATACGATAATAAGGTATTTTAAATAGCTAAGATTCGATTTGAATGATATCGCTTTTCTAAAAGGAATCAATTGAATGGATTCCATTCTTTGATTGATGCTGGCCATTAAAAGAGAGTCGCCGGATGAATTACTTTTAGCTGACAGCTCGGTTAATTCCAATGTATTAATCAACCGGTCCTGCAAATCCGGAAAATATTGTGTAATAATACTAATTGCTTGCCTGTAGCTTATTCTTTTTCCAATCTGCAACAAACCAATTATGGGTAAAATAATTAGTTTCACGATCATTAACGAAAAAAACAGTACAGAAAAAATAGCGAGAAATGTTCGAACCGAAACAGAAAAATACAGCAAGTATTCTGTATACGAGACAATCAAGAAATAAGACAAAATCAGAACAATACTCAAAAGCAAACCTCTTAGAAGCTGATTTTGGTAGTATTTTCGAATAAACCGATCTAATTTTTCGATAAAAATTTCCTGCTTAGAACCCATATCAACTACTACGTAAAAGAGTTAATTCCGATACAACCACAAAGAAGGATCCAATTTCGTACTCCCTTTCCATAATTGGAATTTAAGAACAGTTTGGCTTTGTGCCTGATCGGTATACACCACACCAATTTTCTCTTTTGAAGTAACTGTGTCACCTTTTTTCACTGTAACTGAAGAAAGGTTTGAATAAACTGAGAAAAACTCACCATGACGAATAATGATTACATTATTAAGACCAGGCATTGAAAGAATGTGTGTGACTTCCCCTTTAAAAATTGAGCGACATTCGGCATTGCTGTCAGTCGTTATATTTACACCATCGTTTCGAACATTAACATGCTTAAGTACTGCATGTTTGTGCTCTCCGAATTTTTCAGATATAAAACCAGTTTGTGTTGGCCAGGGAAGCTTTCCCTTATTTTGATCAAATGATTCTGAAAGAACTTTTTCCTCTGGAGTTAAACCATATTTGCCTCCTCCGCTGTTTTTCCTGGCGGCCAGTTTAGCCTGATTTTCGATGATTTTCTGAATTTCTTTTTCCAGCTTTTTAGTATACTGCTGTTGTTTCCTTAAATCATCCCTAAGTTGTTTCTCACGCTTTTTCAATTTTGAAATAATCTCAGATTGTTGAGATTTCTCTTGAGCTAAACTTTGACTTTCCTTTGTTTTATCGGATAGCAAAACAACTTTTTCACTCTTTGCCGTTTTTAAACGAAGCATGTTTGCATTCAGAGAATCTTTCCTGGAGCCAATCTGCTTGCCCTGTTCTTTGCTGTATTCCGAAAATTGCTGAAGATACTTATATCGTTTATAAGCTTGGTTAAAATCTTTCGATGACAATAAAAACATCAGTTTTTCGTGTGAATTTCTTTGCTTGTATGCGTATTGAATCACCTTTGCGTACTGTTGCTTCAGCTTATTCAATTCATCTTCCAAATCCTTAACATCAGCATTAATTTTACTTATCTGAGAATTGATGTAAGAAATTTCATTTTCAATGGACTGAATCAAAGCTTGTCTGGACTTTATTCTTTGGTTTAGAAGGTTTAATTGCCCCAACGTTACATTCTTATTCTTCAAAGTGTTGGAAAGAAGACTATTGGTATACGCTATATCTTTAGAATTCTGCTCTTTTCGTTTTTTAAGAGTAGAAATATCATGCTGAGAAAAAGCATCTACTGATGATAAAAACAGAAGAGCAATTACTAAATAAAATATTTTATTACACGTTAATTTGTTAATTCCCATAGTGGTTTTATGGATAAATTTGATCGTATTTGTCCGGTATTGTAAACGAAAAGCGCAAATCTTCACTAAATGTCACCTTATTAAATTTAATGTTACAAGATAATAAATGTTTTGGATCCTTTACTTCAAAAGCCAATCGTTGAGGAAACTTCCTGTTTTCAAAAACAGTGAAATCCCGATACTTAATCGTAATATCCCTTGCAGCATCAAATTCTTTTACCAATATATCTGTAATTCTCATTAAAGAAGGATCGATATCTACTCTTTGATAATTAAACCTATTTAATTTTTCCAGCTTATCCTTTTTTAATTTTCGATCAATCTTTCTCGCTTTATCAGATATAAAAACATACTTGTTGTCAATTATTTTTCCATCAAAGGATCGAATAAAAGCTTTTTCCTTCTCTTCATTGTCGACTCTAAAAATTGAATTGGTAAGTATACTTTGGAAAGAATAAAAATCCAAATCCATATTTAGTTTGTCCGAAAAGAACCCAAAGTCATCAATGAAATAGGTTTTCTTAAGTCTATCGATCATCTTTACAGAATCAGGTGTAATGAGTAGTCGCGCTACCGGTATCCCAACCGAAGCAGTAATATCGATCCAAATAATACTATCCTTTTCTATTTTAATAGAACCTTTAAAACTTTTGCTTATGCCATCAACTGAAAAGCTTGCCGAAAAACGTTTTACATATATACTTTTATAATTTAAACTACTATCTATTAGTCCATTATACAGCCTATTGTCGGAGATTGGTTTTGCCTTCTCAACACCTAACTCATAAAATGATTTACAGGAAAACTGAAAAAGGGCAATGATAACGATCAGAGCCCTTACAACAGTTTTTGAATATTTTCTATTGCTCATTTTGTTCCTTCTCTTCAGGAATACTACCTGTCTTTATTTTTTCGGCCAGATACACTGAACCTTCACCAATTTCAATTGCTTTTTTCCACTCTTCAAGAGCCTTTTCATTCTCTCCCAGGCGAAAAAGAATATCACCATAATGCTCAACAATTACAGCAGATTCTCCCCCTCCGAATTTCAAAGCTTTTTCCAAAACACTTTTAGCATCCTTAAATTCTCCCATTCGATATAAAACCCATCCATGAGTATCCAGATAAGTAGAGTTTTCTGCCTCAATTTTGATGCAAAGAGAACTCATTTTTTTAGCTTTTTCAAGTTCCTGCCCTTTAACTGATAAATAATAGCTGTAATTATTTAACACGATTACATTTTGCGGCTCAAACAACAATACCTCATCATACGCTTTAAATGCTTTTTGCGCATCGCCCATTTGATAGTATGCATCGCCTAAATAAGTCTTAAACTGAACCCGTAACTTTACATTTTCTCCAATATAAGAAAACCCCTCCTCCAATGTTTCAACAGCTGTTTTGTACTCTTGTTTTTGAGCTGCTGCAACACCTTTAAAGATGTATAAAAGAGGTTGGGTCGGAAAATATTTTAATGCCTCAGAGCTTTCATTAAACATACTTTCAAAATCCAACATTTCATTATCTATTAAAAGCAATTCTTCCCAAACTACATAATTTGTTTTTTCCTCTTCAAGCACTTTCCTTAGGTGATATCGTGCGCCTTCATTATCCTTTCTTTTTCTAAGAAAATCAGCATAAAGTGCATGTACTCTTACTTGTCCCGGATGAACTTCAACCAATATGTCCAATAATTCTTTCAAATACTCATCAGACATGCCTTCTTTATTTCCATTCATCAGAATGGAAATTAAAAATTGAATTTTCTGATCCGCTTCAATTTCTGGATTTCTGAAAGCCTTTGTAAGCGAAGCGTTACTTTTTTCAATTTCGCCTTTTCTTCGATAAAAATCCGCTAAATAAAAATGAACCAAACCATTTTCCGGATCAATTTTCAATATCTTTTCGTACTGTTCAAAAGCTTTATCTTCTTCTTTGTCCTCTGTATACAGATCGGCTAACATTCCATAGAAATCAGCCCGGTAAGGATTCTTTTTTATCAGCTTCTGAATTTCGGAATAGGCCATTTTTCTGTTGCCTGCAGCAAGATACAAGCGCTCTTTTTCCAACGAGATCCCTTCCTGGATTCCCTCCTTTTTCTCTAAACGATTATAGACTTCTATGGCTTCATCAAATTTTTCTACTGAAGCAAATATCGCGGCTTGTAGATAATAAAAGTCGTTTCGTTCCGGATGTAATTTTACCAAGTCATCATACACAGCACAAGCTTGATCCATCATCCCCTTTTTTTGGTAAATATTTGCAAGCTGAATTTGATACCAAATATTTAATGGCTGCAATGAAACAGCTGCTCTGGAAAGCTCTAGTGCACTACCCAAATCTTCCTGACTCATATAAATATTCGCCAATTCGTAACGAACAACAGCACTCGACGGGTCAATTTTAAGGCAAGTTGCATACAAAGAAAGCCCTTTATCCAACTCCTGCAGCAAAACAGCCTTCATTGCCTCCGCAAAAGCAAAATCGAACTCTAATTTTTGCGCCTCTGTTAACTTTACTTCTTTCTGTACTATCTCTTTTTTAGGCATTGGCACAATTTCCCCTGCAAAAGCAGAGCCTGACACCAAACAACCGATAAGAACTGCCATCCAAAATTTACATCCCACCTTCATCTATCTTTATTTTGAGAAGGTCGCAAAATCTCCAACATTCCATTCCGAAACCTCACCCTGAACATCAACATAATTACCTATCATGGAATTTTCAAGGTTTAAGTTTTCAAGATTTGAGTTGCGCTGAATGATTGAGTTGCGAACCAAAGTATTACTTACTGTTGTATTTGCACCCACCGAAACATGAGGTCCAATTACCGAATTCTTAATTTTTACATTTTCTCCAATGTAACATGGAGGAATAATAATGGAATTTTCAGCTGAAGACGAAGGACAAACCAAATCATCATTCTTGTGGTATTCCAGTATTCTTTGATTTGTATGAACGGTTGCATCTTTATTTCCACAATCCATCCATTCTATAACTTGCCCTGGTTTAAAAGAAAGTCCTTTGTTCTTCATGTTTTCCAAGGCATCTGTAAGCTGATATTCCCCATTTACCAGCACCTTATTTTTCAGCAGGTATTCCAATTCATCCCGCAGATTATCACCATCTTTAAAATAGTAAATCCCAATGATTGCTAAATCAGATACGAAATTTTTTGGCTTCTCTATAAAATCCGTAATGTTGTTCTCATCATCAATTTTAACAACCCCAAAAGCAGATGGATCCTCAACTTTTTGTACCCATATCACACTGTCTGCCTCAGCATCCAAAACAAAATCTGCTTTAAACAAAGTATCTGCGAAAGCAACTACAACCTTGTCGGATAAAGAAGGTGCTGCGCAATAAATGGCATGAGCAGTACCCAATGCTTCTTCCTGATAGTAAATGCTGGCTTTAGCACCAATATTTTTAGCAATGCCACATAATCTTTCTTCAACTTCCTTGCCAAAATCGCCAATGATGAATGCTATTTCATCAATTGCTTCGTCAGAAACTTTTGCAATTTCCTCGACAAGACGCTGAACAATAGGCTTGCCTGCAATTGGAATTAAAGGTTTTGGAACCGTTAAAGTATGAGGACGCATGCGTTTCCCCATTCCTGCCATTGGAACAATTATTTTCATCTGTTAAAATATCTAGTAGTAGTGAATTGTAAAATAACTAAAAAACGGATCAAATGTACCCTTTTACAATTTGTTTTGATCCAAATTAATAATTTTTAACGCATTAGGATTTTCCTGTATGTCCGAATCCTCCGGCACCTCTTTCTGATGTTTCTAAATCCTCAACCGGTTCCCACCTTACTGTTTCATGAGCCGCAACAACCATCTGACAAATTCTATCTCCATCTTTAATCTCCACCACACGATTCGAAAGATTTGCAAGAATTACTCCTATTTCACCACGGTAATCAGCATCAATAGTTCCTGGTGTATTTAACACAGTAATCCCTTCTTTTAGAGCCATACCTGAACGAGGCCGAATTTGAGCTTCGTATCCGGCAGGTAATTCAATAAACAATCCTGTTTTTATTAATTTACGTTCCAGTGATTCTAATAATACCGGTTCGTCCAGATTCGCTCTAAGATCCATACCTGCAGATAATTCTGTACTGTATTTAGGTAAGTCGTGCTTCGATTTGTTAACTATTTTTACTTTCATCTGTTTATATTTTTTATTTTATAGTCAGATGGAACTTACCATGCTGGAATAATCATCCTCCTGTGTCTCAAAATTCCTTGTCATGGGCGTTCCATATAAATGACAATTGCTTGAAGAATATTTCATTTTTTTTTCGAGTGGCTAAGATACATTTTTCAAAACTCTTATGAAAGGTTGATAATAGATCTTGATTACTTCCTTTTCCTGTTTATACCAACTATCTTCCCCAAAGAACTCCACAATCGCTCTTTTTGAATAAATACAATCATAAAAAGCAATAACAATGGAGTTTTTTCAGCCATTTTCAGCCATTGGTTTTCTGGGTTAAAATAAGTGCTGATTGCAAAAATAGTTGTTGCAAGCAACAGATAAAAAAGTATTCCCTTTAAATCGTATGGCACAGGATAGTATTTCTGACCTGCGATATAGGATATTACAGTTATTACTAAAAAGCAGGCAAGAACTGAATATGCCGCCCCCATATACCCGAATATTGGAACAAGCAGAATATTCAAAACTATAGTAATTATAACGCCTATAATAGCTATGTAGGCACCAAACCGAGTGTTGTCGGTTAGCTTGTACCACAAAGATAAAGAGAAAAATATTCCAAAAAATAAATTTGCCAGAAGTACGTACGGTACAATTCCCAGTCCTTCATGATAACGGGAATCAATTAAGATCTTAACAATATCAAGATAGAACATCACTCCAAGAAAAATGATAAGACCAAGTATTACGAAGTATTTTAACACATCGGCATACACCTGCTTTGAGTTCTGCTCTTTTGCCTGAGAAAAGAAAAATGGCTCGAAAGAATATCGAAAGGCCTGTATAAATAGAGTCATGATAACTGCCAGCTTGTAATTTGCTCCGTAAATTCCTGTTTGATACAAAGGATTTTGTGATTCCGGAATCAACTCCGGCATTATCATTTTATCTAAATTAATATTGAGTGTTCCACATATGCTTACCACTAAGATAGGTGAAGAATAGATTAGAATTTTAATGAGTAATTTTCGATCTAACTTTAATCGAACCTTTAATATGTCTGGAAGCAGTAACAGCAAATTTATGAAGCTGGAAACAAATATGGCCAGAAAAATATAACCTATTCCAAATTCAGGATTCCATACTATAGTGATTGGAATTTGAGGATAGTTATTATAAATCCATGGACACAAGAGTAAAAAGAAGAGGTTTATTCCCAAATTAACTCCAATATTGATCAGCTTTAGTCCCGCATAACGAACCGCTCGGTTCTCCTTGCGTAATTTTGCAAATGGCAAAGCTGTTGTAGCATCAAACCCCAATGTAAGTGCAAGTAGTATAATAAAGCTCTTGTTTGCAGGAATTTCGAAAAAAACAGCGAGCGGATTTAAAAAACATGCAATAATAATCAAGAACAAAATACTTGTTGCAATTAAAGAAATAAAACCCGTTGAAAAGGTACTATCGCCCTCCTTCTCTTGACTTGCGAACCGAAAGTACCCTGTTTCCATGCCATAGGTTAAAACAACCAGTAATATTGCAACATACGACATAAGATTCGTAACAATCCCATAGTCTTCGGGAATAAATAAACTGGTATACAGCGGCACAAGCAACCAATTAAGCAATCGGCCCAAGATGGAACTTACTCCATAAATGACTGTTTCTCCGGCAAGCTTTTTAAGAGGATTCAAATCAAGTAAATTAGTGTATTAGAATTGGCAAATATATGATAATTTTATTTTTCATTTTCCTAAAGTATCTGAAAATGAATTCATAGATGTTCCACGTGGAGCAATTTGTTTTTTTGGGGAGAAAAAGATCGTTCGGTATTTATATCAAAAATAAATAAGGGGCACACAAACGATTTCGATGGAAATATTTGATAATTTGAGTCTTATAAGCTTACCAAATACTTTTTTATCCCGATTATTTTTTCCACTTTTGTTGACATACGCGTTAAGGAACGTTTATGTTAGTGTTTGTTGTTTAAGTATTTTGTGAAAATCCTGACCTCTCGGTCAGGATTCTTCTTTTTTATAGGCGTTTGTATTTTTAGCAGACACTAACGAATACTTTTCCCAAATGGAGTTAATGCAAAACCTGCTAACTTAACATGCTGAACTGCAAATGGAATCCCAATTATTGTGATGGCAAATAACAGCGCAAATAACAAATGAGTTACAGCAATCCACAATCCCCCAATAAAAATCCATATTACATTTAAAAGAATACTTAAGCATCCCCCGGCATGCTCGTTGTACACCACCTTTTGTCCGAATGGAGCCAATCCCAATACAGATAACTGTATGATTTTCAAGCCAAATGGTATTCCAACAATCGTTAAGCACATTAGTAAACCACTGATAATATATTCCAGGAATATGAAAATTCCTCCGAAAATTATCCAAATAATATTGCCAATTAAACTCATAAATATTTGCTTTATAAATATTAAAACTGATATGATACTCCCACCTGAAGAACAAAATCAGGTGCTGTATTAACAATGATATCCTCAACAAAGCCAAGCGAAACAGCTACATCTTTTGCAACAAAATAATCCAGTCCGAGAACTAATTGTGCAGATGCTTTCCCTAATTGTTTAGTATATGATTTTTCATACAAACTTGTGTGAAAATCGAGTTGAGACTTGAAATACCAATTATCATTCGCATTAAAAGCCAGACCAAAACTTCCAAAACCAACATTGCGGGTTACTTTGTTTTCCAGTAATGCACCTTTGCCAATTCTTAAATAACCTCCTGAATAGTAAAAGGAAAACTCTTTCCTTTTAGGAGTTGAATTAAGCATTCCTGTTATTTGGAATCCAAAATCACTGGTTCCACTACCTACTAAATTTGTTTTATTTCCGGTTGGTAACTTCACGAAAGTGCGAAAAGAGAGATCGTGATTTGGACTTTGTATAATGGGTGTTCCTAAAGAAAAACTAATATCTCCAAAACTAAGTTTACTTTCATTCATTTCGAAAACGATCTCCTCTTCTTCCATGAAAAAGTAATTTAAATTGTATGCTGGCATAACTTCCCTTGATTTCCCTGGTAAGTTAAACGCATCGTGCCAATTACTAATAAAAGAATCCATAACTCCACTCGAATGTTTAACTACTGGAATAACGATACCAACTTCCAGTTTAGAAAGCAGACCGTAACTTAGAAATAGTTCATTTCTATACATCTCTCCATCCAGATAAATGGCTTCTTCATTGATTTTACCACTTGTAGCATTATTAGCAATACTAAAATAGTTACCGAACCAAAAAGAATTTTTCTCTGGAATTGAGCCTCCTGGGTTGGTCGGAATCCCGAAAAAATGAACCAAAGGGCTTTGGTTATGAGTTTGAAAAGGTTTCACCAATTTCTGACCAAGAGCGCAATTAGTAAGTAAAACAATTTCAAAAAAAATTACTGCTAAGCTTCTCATGAATATTCCCGGCCTGATTAATTTGATCAACTGGATCAAATCTACAAATTATTCAACAACTTTCCATACGAGTGCTGCTGAACCCAATACACCTGAATTTCCTTCAACAGAGGACAGCTTTAACTGCGTTTTTTCTTGAAAAACAGATAATAAATTCTGTTCCATATGGTATTGTGTTGGCTTTAAAATTAAATTGCCGGCTTTAGATAATCCTCCAGACAAAAATATGGCTTCCGGATTGTTCAAAGCAATTACATTCGCCAAAGCAATTCCAAGAATTTTACCCGTAAATTCAAAGGCTTCAATTGCAATTTGATCCCCAGAATAAGCTTCCGAAGCTAATCTTCTGGCACTCATTCTATTGAAGGGAATATTTCTCAATTCACTTGAATAAGAAAATTTTGCGAATAATTTACTCACAGTTCTCTTAATTCCTGTTGCAGAAACATAAGTCTCCAGACAACCCAATCTTCCGCAACCGCAATGCCGACCTTCAGGACGTACAATCATATGTCCCATTTCTCCGGCTAAACCAGAATGGCCATGCACCAACTCCCCGTTAACAACGATGCCCGATCCTAATCCTGTTCCTAATGTTAAAACCATAAAGTTTTTCATACCAACAGCACCTCCAAACAACATCTCAGCCATGGCAGATGCATTGGCATCATTTGTAACAAAAACAGGAACTCTAATTTTTTGACTCAAAAGTTTACCGAGTTCAAACTTCCCTTTCCATGGCAGGTTCGATGCATTCTGAATGCACTGATCCAAATAATTCGCATTTGGAGCACCTACTCCTATTCCTACCAACTCACAATTCAATTTCTCAGCAAGAGACTGAATTCTATCACATAATTCATCTATAAATGCTTGAAATATTAAATATTCCTTTGTGAAAATGAAATCTTCAGCAAGAATATTTCCTTTTTTATCGACCAAACCAAAAACCGTATTTGTTCCGCCAATATCTATACCAACAGCCAGCTTTTGCATATCAATTGTTTTTGTATCAAAATGTATTGCATGGGAAAGAAACCAATCCGTACCGGATCAATTTTCTATAATGAAGTTACAAACGGTCTTTAATTAATGATCGAATCGGATTAAAAATACGTTGCAACAGGCGAAGATCTTCTGTAATTATTTCAGCCTGACCTTCAATCTGCTGTGCAAAATCCAACTCAATTCCATAATTGGTAACCAAGCCTTTGGGAAAATCAACATCCAAACTGTATTTCTGATCCTCCGGCACTTTTGATATGGATCGAATGGTACCTTCCAACATCCCGTATTCAAGATAAGGATAATTATCAAGTTTTATATTCACCCGCTGTCCTATTTTAACCTTGCCCGCTCCCTGCACTCCTAATTCAACTCTGGCAATAATTTTAGTGGAATCTGAAGGCAAAACAGTGAAAACCCTTTCTCCAGTCTTAACATTTTGATTGGAGCTGTAAAATCGGTTGAAACTAACCTTTCCATCAATAGGCGTAATTAATACATACTTTTGTTCCCAAATGTTGATTTGAGCCTTTAGGTTATCGAATGATTGAATAAGCAGATTCTGTAAGTCCTTTCGTTCATTCTCCTTTTTTAATTCCAAATCTATAATTTGCTGATTTACTTCTGAGATACTAATTTGTGTAGACGCAAGTGAAGAACGGGTACCATGAAAAGCATAGCTCTGTTCCAGAAATTTTTTACGTGCATTTTGGAAATCGGACTGCGAAATTACACCCCGGATAAATAAAGATGAATCGCGAAGAAATTGCTTTTTTGATATCGCTAATTCACTTTCAGAAATTACTTTTTGCTGGTACTGCCGGTCATAATACAAATTGTATTTACTGATTTTATCCTTGTAAGATTCTATTTTTCGATCGTAATAATCCAAATCGAAAAAACGCTGATAATCAGCATATGATTTTAAAAACCCATTGTAGTACGATTGAATTTCTCCCAAACGAAAATTACCTTCCAACAAATTTGATTTAATGCCATCCACACCTGTAAGATGTTCATGAAACTCGTTCATTTTTGTTTTTAAAACGAACACATCATCATTAACTGCAGGATTTTCGATAATGGCCAAAAGCTCTCCCTTTTTCACTTCCTGATTATCTGAAACATACAGATTTTGAATTTGTCCCGATGATCGAGCAACCAATTCGGCAGGCGGATTTAAGGTAGTAAGAACCAATTTGGAATGAATAATATCCGGATAACGAAAGAACCAACTGCCAATCAGCAGAGCAAAAATAACGACAAAGAAAAGCGTTGTTCCGCTTCGAATGATCCAATTGGGCATTCGCTGCAAAATCTCCTTTACTTCATCTGACCGTAATTCTATGTTTGTATCCTTATCCATAAGACTAGACGCTGATTGCGCTGAAAAATATGATTAAATATGATAATTTTTTGTGAACACTTTTCTTTTATATTGTGGTTTTGCACCAAAATTAAGAAGTAAGCCCACCTCAATATTAGTCGCTTTTAAGTAATTTACTAGCTGAACCTCATGCTCTGGGGCAATTCTCTCCACTGCTTTTAGCTCAATAATTACTTGGTCATTAATAATCAAATCAGCAAAATAATCACCTACCTTTTCATCTTTATAAAAAACTGTAATTCTCTTTTGCTCTTCCACTTCCAAGTCTAGGTGTTCTAGTTCTAGTACCATTGCCCGCTCATAAACTTTTTCTAAAAAACCATAACCCAACTCATTGTAAACATTAAAAAATGCCTTTAAGATAAGTCCCGTTATTTCCGAATGTATATAATTCATTTCTTTTTAATGAAAATCAGTGCAAATCATAAATATCATATTTATCTGCGTCCATTAATTGCCGAGTTCCAGCTGATTTTTCACCAACTGATAATAAGCTCCCTTCAATTTTGTTAAATCAGCATGAGTTCCTTCCTCAACAATCTTTCCTTTATCCAGAACAATAATTTTGTCGGCACTTCGAACTGTACTCAATCGGTGGGCAACAACTACTACAGTTCTTCCCTTATTGAATTCCTCTAAATTGTTCATGATTGCCTTTTCGTTGTTGGCATCCAAGGCATTGGTTGCCTCATCAAAGAACAAAAATTCAGGGTTTTTATAAACTGCCCGTGCAATTAAAACACGTTGCTTTTGTCCTTGACTTAAACCGTGACCATTGGCGCCAATCCGCGTGTTGTAGCGCAATGGCAAACTTTCTATAAACATATCGATGCAGGCAACCTGAACCGCATACAACAATCTCTTTTTATCGATGAACTCATCACCAACGGCAATATTTCTGGCGATGGTATCCGAAAAAATAAACCCATCCTGCATCACCACCCCGCAATTTTGCCGCCACATCGATGAACTGTAATTTTCGAGAGAAACTCCACCCAAGGAAATCCGTCCTTTTGTAGTGGGATAAAATCCCAGCATCAGCTTAATTAAAGTCGTTTTTCCACTACCTGATGCACCTACTATTGCTGTTGTTTTTCCATCCTCTATCTTCAAATTAACATCATCCAAAACCATTTCGGAATGTGGCCCTTCGTACTGAAAGAATACCTTTTCAATATCAATCGCCTTTTCTTCAGGAATTTCTGTTAAACGATCCTCATTTGGCATTTCTTCCTCCTTCATCTCGTGAATTTCACCCAATCGCTCGAGAGAAATTTTAGCATCCTGCCACGAATGAATGAACTGAACCAGATTGTCGAGCGGGGAATTCAATTGACCAATAATGTAAGACACGGCCAACATCATACCCAAGGTCATGCCTCCATCCAATACCGATTTGGCCGCCAAAAAAGTGATGATAATGTTCTTTGTTTCGTTGAAGAAAATGGAACCTGATACCTGATACTGATTCAAAGCCAGACCTTTGGTTCTCACCTTAAACAATTCAGCCTGTATTTGCTCCCACTCCCAACGCTTTTGTTTCTCGCAGTTGTTCAGCTTAATTTCCTGCATTCCGGTAATTAACTGAACCAATGAATTTTGATTGTTCGATAACTGAGCGAATCGTTTTCCATCCAATTCTCTTCGTTTTCTCAGGAAAAGATTCACCCATATTAGATACAAAACCGATCCCACTGCAAAAACAAAAAAGATTTGTATGTCATAAATCGCCAAAATAATTCCAAAAATCACCAGATTGACCATCGAAAACAGGATGCTTAAGGTTGATGATGTCAGGAAACTTTCGATTCGGGTATGATCCTGTATCCGCTGCAATAAATCACCGATCATTTTAATATCGAAAAAGCCAATGGGCAACTTCATTAACTTGATTAAAAAGTCGGATATTAGTGAAATGTTTATTCGTGTTGAGATGTGTAAAAGTATCCAGCTTCGGATGAATTCCACCGACATTCGGGATATGAACAGTACCAATTGGGCAATTAAAACCAAATAGATAAAACTCAGATTTTGCGTATTGATACCTACATCGACAATGGATTGAGTAAGGAATGGAAAAATTAATTGCAGCATACTGCCAAACAACATTCCCAATGCCAACTGCACCAAAAATTTCTTGTAAGGTCTCAAATATTGAAGCAAAAAAGTAAAACTCTTTTTATGGGAAAGATCCTCGTCGCCCTGAGCGTAAAAATCGGGTGTGGTTTCCACCAACAAACACAATCCTTTTAGCTCTCCCTGACTTTGTGTACTTGCCCACGACTTTATAAATTCCTCTTTGGTAAATTTTAGCAAACCGGATGCCGGATCGGCAACATGAACCGTAGTTGTATTCTTTTTCACCTCGATTTTGTGCACTACCACAAAATGATTTTGTCCCCAATGGCAAATAGCCGGAAGCGTAGCATCATCCTGTAACTGCTCGTAGCTAATGCGAACGCCCATGGTTCGCAAACCAATACTTTCCGCCGCATCGGCAATGCCCAGCATCGAAACTCCCTCACGGGTAATGTGCGATTTGTCGCGTAAGGACTGTAGACTAAAGTTTTTACCAAAATGTGAGGCTATCATGCGCAGGCAAGTCGGGCCACAATCCATGGCATCCAATTGGCGGAAATGGGGGAATTTTTTCTTCAAGGCAGAATGGTAGTTAGTCAATTTATAATCGTCAAGCTAAAAATAGGGAAAATTGTTGGAATCATAAGATTTCAGATAATTTGAGTGGGTTTGTTACACTGAGTACTTATTCTCCCCACAATGCCATATTCAATTTATTGACCTTGTTTTTATCCAAAATAAATTTTCCCGCTTCATTATATATACCACATTCTTCCACAGATACATAACCTTCATCTGTCTTCCATTTTGCAATATAAGGATTGTAGTTACATTTTTTAGGCTGCGAATAAATATTATCAGGTTGCTTAAGGTATGCACGGCAATCAGTGCACATATGTCGAAATTCACAATCTTTGCAAACCTCTATTTGATCTTTTGATATACTCCAATATTTCTTAAAATTCGGATGATTTAAAGCTTCTTTTATCGTCGTGGTTCGAATATTACCAAAACTCTCACTCATCGAGGGACAATTCTTAATATTCCCATCAACATCAATAGATACTTTACAATTCAAACATGAATTAAATTGCGAGGATTCACAAAATGTCCTCATTTCACAAACAAATTGCTCTTCCTGTATAATTCCACAATGATCGTGAGAATCTACAATTTGTTGGGTTTGAAAAACAGTTGCCTGCTCCACAACTCTTCTCTCTCTGTTCGTTGAGTATGTTAAAACGAACAAACTAATTTTTGGCATACGCTTTACCAAAGAATCAATATATTCGTAAGAGAATGTATTAGGAAGAATTAAATCAATAAATTTAATCTTAGATTTCGAAAATTGAAGCAATACCTTTTCCAATTCTTCCTCTACGATTTCATTATAAAACCTTAATTGAATATTAGGGATAGCAAATTGATTGATCTGCTCTACAATTCTGCAGAATTCACCCAACAATTCAGATCCAAAATCGACAATACAAGTTTCGAACTCAAAAGGGATGTGCCACTGCTTATTTAAATCTGGAAATAGTTCCAAATCTTCCCGATCACAGGGAAAACAAATTTCATTTTCAAATAAATATTCGAAATATCCTTTCACATCAATATCCTTATACTTTTTTACCAAATTACTAATGCACTCATCTTTTTCTTCCATTAAAATAGTACACAAATCATTTGGGATAAACCAATAATCCTTTCTTTGCAAATCGTAAACAGCCGAACGCACATAACCTCGAACAGGAACACAGCAGACAAAAAGTTTATAATAATCTTGATTCATAAACTTATAATTTTGGAAATTGGCTTTGGATAGGTTCTAAATCGGTGTTTTGAAGTTTGCAGGTGCGGCATATTTATAAAAAACATTTTTCTATACGAATCTATTTTTTTTACTATTGGTGCCTGTTGAATGCATATTGGCATTTCTGGCTGTCTGCAGATCTCCTTTAAGCTCTTTTTCTTCATAATGGTATTCTCTCTAATATTTGTTCTGCAATTCTTTTTTCAAGGTAATAGTTACAAGGTTCACTCACCATTTCAATATTACCGGCAGGATTAATTTCCAAGAAAATATACTCTTTTTCCGGAGTCAGAATAAAATCAATAGAACCAGTATCCAAACCTGAAATATTCATAAATTGCAATACCCTTTCCTCAATATCTTTGGGCAAATGGAACGGAACAAATCTATTCGGATTTTCTCTATCATAATTTCGATAATCAATATCCGTTTTTGAATTCCCTTGTGAAAAAATTGCCATTGCATAAATCTCATCATACGAAACAAATACCCTAAGTTCAATCCATTTGTCTATTCTTTCTTGCAAAAGAGATGGATAAAAAATTTCCATTGTAATCTTATTGACTACAGAGGTGCTTAAATCAATAAAAGAATTACTTTGAGAAATAGACATTGCTTCTCCTATAGCCTTTGTAATTATACTTCTCTTTCGAATAAAACTAGATGAAATTTTAGATGATTCCGAAACAATTGTTTCTGGTATTTTAAAACCACATTCATGAGCATATTCTAAATTTTGTAATTTATTCACAGTAGATTTAAAGTAATTACCTAAAGAACTTTTATTTTTCATAACTGACATAATGTAATTTCTACAAATCACCCATTCCCAGTTTAAAAACTCCCATAATTCCTTTTTTGTTTTTAAATCTTGTATTGGAACATCAATATTTCTATTTAAATTCCCCCTCCTATACCAAAAAAATAAAACTCCCTTCAAATCAATACTGGTTGCCAAAGTATGATGGGAAATTTTAATACTTTTTAACCTTGGTTTAATCTCATCTATAACTATAAGGTCATTTTCATTAATTCGAATGATTTTGTGTTTTTGATCAAATTGCAACCACTCAATTACTTTATCTGTGGTCAAATCAGTTTGTTCACTTACTATTAGAATTGTTTGCATTCCGCATATAAGGTTTAATACCAACTAGGTAAGAATGGTTAACATTACTATAATCAACTAGAATAAATCCAAACTTATCGTATTCTTTATTGTATTGCTCACTAAACTGTGATGCAATCCGAGACTCCAATAGAATATAATCGAGCTTTGACTTGCATGATTCACAATTCATCATAGCGCTTTTAATTTCCCTAAATGGATATTTAGAATACCAAGTATTATTTAATAAATAAGAAGTGCTGTTATCAAAAGGAAATAAACCAACAGATACACGTAATTGATTAATATCATTAAGTCTTTCTTCATTAATCCAAGGCATAAATTCAACTTTTTCCTTATCAAAATCAATTCTAAGAACAAGTTTGCCAAATCTATTCTCAGAATCAAAATATGAAATATTGTCAGCATATGTAGTTGGTAATATTTTGCCTTGTATTAAAGCATCATAAAACAGCTGGTTTAAACAAATAGAAGACAAATTCATATTTTCATATATTCTACCTTCATACTGTCCATGATTGTCATTTAACCTATTAACCAAACCAAAATAATGTCTTAATGGGGCAAGTATATTTAATAGCATAGTATCCTTATATATATTACAGTTCGGGAACCCCTCCGACACATAGATTTTATTTAATAATAATGCATTTCCATAAAATACACTATCCTGAAATTCAATATTGCCTGATGATGCGGCAATTTGATCCTTTTCAAATATATCATGTAATTTTTGGTTCATATTTTGATCAACAGTTGATAGATAATATGAACGCAATTTATCATACCTTTGAACAAATCTATTCCACTTCAGTGTGCTTTTTAATTTGCTAAACCCAGTAGCATTAAAATCAATTAACAAATAACCCTGAATAACAAGTTTTTCGCAATATTTTATTGCAAGATCATAATTACCATCCTTTATTGCACATAAACTCGCATTGTGTAAATCCTTATAAAAAGCTATCTCAAAATCATTAAAAACCGCTTGGTACGAAGCTAAAGCCTCTCGATAATTACCCTTTCTAATCAATAACTCGGCTATCTGTATTTTTTTATGATATATAATATAATTTTTACTACTAGTAAATGCGCTTGAAGTTAGAAATAGAAATATGATATAATATCTCATATTATTATGAATTTTATATAGAGGGAGAAATCTCCCTCTATATTTAGATAAATATTAATCACATGGTACAGATTTAATCTCAAACGAACCGTCATCATAAACAACGCAATATTCTTGACAACAACCGTGAGGACCTTCCCCCGAACCACTGTAGCAACCATCGACTTCCTTTTTACCTCCTAAAGTTGAATTTAGGAACTCTCTTCCGATTTTATTTTTCTCAAACAATTTTGAATTTAAAGTTTTCATTTTAATAAAATTAAAATTGGCATCACTCCATTCCCTACACAATAGCCAATTGCACAGGTCATCTCGTTTAGGTAGTTTTGCTCTTGCAAAATGTAGCCTAGCTACCAGAGTCGTTCCGGGTGAGAACGGATATTTGTTTACTTATTCCGGAGCGACTTAATTAATAATGCGCATTATTAATTTAAACAGCACTAAATTAAATAAGCTCCCTGCCAAAAATGGCAGGGAGTTCTTAATATTTACACTTTTTTGAAAATACTGTTAATTTGGAATCATTCTAAGATATAGCTTTGAAGCGTTCTAGAATACGAAATAGCAATACCCAAGTCCTTTATACTATCTAAAATCCGATACAAATTTCGCTCCGAAACACCCAGTTTATCAGATAGTTCATTTGGAGTACCTGTTGATTTATTCTTTGCGAGCAGCATCACTCTTTCCATTAATTCCTTATTTTGGGTAATATTCATTTCGGCTGTGATTCGGTTAATTACTTCACTACTTAATTCCGCAAAAAAAGAAAAGGTAACCCTTTAAATTGTTAAAATATGTGAAACAGTTCACAACTACTTAAACTACAATGTAAAATGCCTATCTATTATAAATATTTCATCACGTACATACATTGATTCTGCCGGCATTGTGTACTGACGTTGCATGCAACGTCTCTACGGCATTCGATATTTCGATAATGCCGTGCACATGATTGGGCATAACCACAAATGCGTGCCATTTTACAAATGGGAAATGATTGGAAATCCCGAACCAAAATTGATAAGCCAGCTTGCCAATTTCAGACAATTCCATTTTCTGATCAGTAATAGAACCAAAAAACCACTACCTGTTATGGCTGCAAATGGTCACAAAATAGCTGCTTTCGTTGGAATAATTCCACCACAAAGCGCGGGCCGAGGGGATGCAGTATTTGTTTTGGAATTTTTTCATTTTACTAAATTTAATAGTAGAAAGCCCTATGAAAGTAAACATCCTATCGAAATAACCCAAATTAAAAAAAGAAAACTAATGTTAATTGAACAGCCCGTTATAGTTTAACAGTGACAGAAAAATCAGTATTAATCATATTTCCAGATACCAATTACTTCCCTAAAAAAATAATGTTAAAAAACCCCATCCGGACGAACCAGATGGGGTTGAAATATTATTGCAAACAGGGATTACAAAATTCCGCCGACTTTTTTAAGTGCTTTGGTATTTAGTATTTTAATTTTTCGTCCGTTTAATTCTATTAACTGATCGGATTTAAATTCGGACAACAAACGGATCACCGATTCGGTTGCTGTTCCCACCATATTGGCAAGTTCTTCGCGCGTAAGAGCAATTTTAAGCGTACCATCCTCGGTCAATCCAAAAGCTGTTTCCAATTGAATTAAAATCTCTGCTAAGCGTTCACGTACCGTTTTTTGAGCAATATCAGTAATGTAATCATTTGCTTCATCCAATTCTTTGCACGTAAGTTGAATTAATTCCATTGCAAAATTAGAGTTTTCCTGAATTAGTTTGGTTAAAACATTACCTGGGATAAAACATACAATGGCATCTTCGATCACTTTAGCAGAAGTGCATGCCCGCTCCTGACTCAACACAGAACGAAAACCGATTAAGTCACCAGGCTTCGCAAAACGAATGATTTGCTCTTTCCCTTCCATACCTGTTTTAAATACTTTTAAAACACCCGAAAAAAGAAAGTAGCATCCTTTCGCGGAATCGCCCTCAGAATAAATAATACTGCCTCTTTTATAGAAATGAACATCTTCACCCCAAAATAAAAGATTCATATCTTCTACCTTCAAATTTTGAAATTTTTCACCGAATTTCTCGGCTAATTGATTGCAATTTGGAAGAATTGGATTCTGCTTCATTAAAAAATCATATTAAACTGAAATCAATACTACTAATTCAATAATAATTCCTTGTGGCAGGACTTCAACACCTGACAAACTCATTAAAAAAATTATTTGTTTCGAAGGGTTTTTCCTACTTTTATTACAAATCACTTTCAATTTGTAATCAGGTCAAATATACAAATTTAAGTTTTACTTATCCAAAAGGTAAAAAGACTAAATACACAGCAATTATGAAACGTCCATGTACAAAATTTTTCATACACAGGGAGATGATTATATGGTAAGTTACATATGGCAAAAACTTAAAATTATAAACATATGAAACACAAAGTTGAACTATCGTGGCTGGGAAACCTCGCCTACGAAACCAATATGGATGGTCATAAAATGATTACCGACGCCGGTACCGAAGTGGGCGGTGAAGACAAAGGATTCCGTCCAAAGAAGCTAATGCTGACCGCTTTGGCGGGATGTACGGGCATTGATACGGCGTTAATTGTGAAAAAAATGAGGCTTGACATCCGGGATATTAAAGTATCAGTAGAAGGAGAGCTAACCGAAACTCAACCCACCTACTATAAAAACATGCACATTACTTACGAATTCTTTGGTAAGGATCTTCCCCATAAAAAATTGGAGCGGGCGGTTAAAATATCCGAAGAATCGCAATGTGGAGTAAGTGCTTTGTACAAACAGGTGATTCCTGTTACATCAGAGATTATCTATCATGAAGAGTAAAAAGTCTGGAAAGGTCTAGAAAAGTCTGGAATAGTCGAAAAGTCAAACGGTCAAAGAGTCGAAGAGTAAAAAGTCTGGAAAGTCCACAAAATAAAAAAAGTGCCTCCCGCAAGGAAAGGCACTTTTTTGTTTTTATCGTGTTAGACGATCTCAAGTTTCACATCTAAAATCTTATATCTATTTTCTAGAATCCTGCAGCTGAAAACTGCTCAAGGAAGCGAATGTCGTTCTCAAAGAACAAACGAAGGTCTTTAATGCCGTATTTCAGCATGGTGATTCTTTCAATTCCCATTCCCAATGCAAAGCCTGTGTATTTTTTATTGTCGATTCCGTTTAATTCCAAAACATTCGGATCAACCATACCGCAACCCAAAATCTCTAACCAACCAGTTCCTTTGCACACATTACAGCCCTTTCCGCCACAAAGTGAACAAGTAACATCAACCTCAGCCGATGGCTCGGTAAACGGGAAATAGGATGGTCTTAATCTGATTTCAGTTTTCTCTCCAAAAAATTCCTTTGCGAAATAAGTCAGTGTTTGTTTTAAATCGGCAAATGAAACGTTCTCATCGATGTACAAACACTCAATTTGATGGAAAATACAATGAGCACGCGCCGAAATAGCTTCGTTACGGAAAACCCGGCCTGGCGTTAAACAACGAATCGGCAATTCCATTTCAGACATATCGTGCGCCTGAACCGAAGAGGTATGAGTACGCAAAATTACATCCGGGTTTTTCTCGATAAAGAAAGTATCCTGCATATCACGGGCAGGATGTTCTTCCGGGAAATTTAAAGCTGAAAAGTTATGCCAGTCATCTTCAATCTCCGGACCTTCAGAAATAGTAAATCCCAAACGGGAGAAGATCTCTGTGATTTCATTTTTCACCAAAGAAAGCGGATGGCGCGAACCCAACTTAACCGGATCACCTGATAAAGTCAAATCCAAACCTGATTTTCCAAAATCAAGATTGGTGAAACTATCTTTCAAAGAATTTACTTTATCCAAAGCAGTTGTCTTCAGTTCATTAAGAGCTTGTCCTACAGCTTTTTTCTGATCGTTTGGAACATCTTTAAAATCTGCAAACAAAACTGCAATACTCCCTTTTTTACTAAGGTGTTTGATTCTAAATTGTTCAACTTCCTCTATTGTAGTTGCTGAAAATGAATTCAGCTCCTCCAGTAAATTCTTTATTTTGTCTAACATATTTTTAATCTTTTGAAATCCGATAGTCGGCAAAGTTACAAAAAGTTTTTTCTCCTTGTTACTGAGGATTCTATTTTAGCCTTCAAGATTCCTTAATAATTTAAATCGATCCTGAAATTATTTAGTATTCTAAGATTTTCACCTTCATTTCTACATCCTGAAAAGGCCTGTCATTTGCATCTGTTTCCAAATCTACAATCTTATCCAAAACATCGAATCCTTCTATCACTTCCCCAAAAACAGTGTAATTACCATCAAGATGCGGAACTCCACCGACCGTTGTGTAGGCTTTACGACGAGCCTCAGAGAATTCCAGTCGTTCTTTGGAACTATTGTATTCGAATTCTATCGACTCCTTAATTGTTTTCGCAATAGCTCTAAACTCATCTACCTTACCGGCTTTTTTTAAGGAATCCAAAACAGCTCTTTTACTTGAAGTTAAAAACCTTTTTACGATTCGCTTTCGCAAAGGAACATTCACTTCTTTTTCCATCAGAGTCAATTCCACATCCGTAAACACCCTTCCATGAGCAATATAGAACTGAGAAATATCCGATTCCTTAAAAATATTTACCTTATCCGGCTTTCTTGGTGCAGCAATTGCACCCTTTTTATGAAAGTATTTAGGGTTAAATTCAGATTCGATGGTTCTGTTCGAACTGCCGTACCCAATCATTTTTCCTGCCGGTGCATTTCTGGAATCCTGCGATCCGCCCTGAGCCACAAAACCTTTAATCACCCGATAAAACAGCGTGCCATCGAAATGACCGTTTTCTATCAGTTGCAGAAAGTTTTGCCGGTGTTTTGGGGTTTCCTTATACAACATCAATTTAATATTGCCCATATTGGTCTCTATTAAAATAATTGAGTTGGTGGTTTGTCCAAATGACAGGTTCGTAATTAGCAGAATTGTAATTCCAAATAGGACTTTCTTACCAAATTTCATTCAACGATATCTTTTTAAATTTGGACTAAGATAAATAGCCAGAGTTTGAAAGCCAAAAAAAAGCTTCGCAATATATTACGAAGCTTCCATTTACAACATGAAATGTTGTCTATTTTAAGATTTTTATTTTCATTGATATGTCTTTTAGAGGACGATCAAAATTGTCTTTTTCAACACCGGCAATCGAATCGATTAAATTCATTCCCTCGATAACTTCACCAAAAACTGTATAATTTCCATCCAAATGAGGAATTCCACCAACAGTAGTATACGCTTCAATTTGTTCTTTACTTAATACAATCTTCTCACTATTAAATATTGAGTCTACTTCCAATTTAATGTGATCAATTTCCTCCGTCAACTTATCTAATTCACCTTCCATTTGATATTTGGAAAGAAGTTCAGCCTTTTGTTCTTGAATCTTTTTGAAGATAGAACTCTTCAATTTTCCATTCATTTTCATTTGTAAAGTATCCAATTCTCCTGAAGTATATATCTTTCCTTGAGCAATATAAAACTGAGAACCAGCAGATTTCTTCTCAGGATTCACATCATCTCCTTCTCTTGCGGCAGCAATAACTCCACGCTTGTGAAATAATCCTTCTTTAATTTCTGCAGGAATTTCATATCCAGGTCCTCCTTCGCCCAATCGCTGCCCCAACTTTGCACCTTTCGAATCCGGATCACCACCTTGAATCATGAATCCATCTATCACACGATGAAATAAAGTGCCATCAAAATATTTTTCGTGTGCCAATTTCACGAAATTATCCCGGTGAGCCGCTGTTTCATCATACAAACGGATTTTTAATTTTCCATACTCGGTTTCAATCTGAACAATTCTATCTTTTTTTCCCAACTCCAATTTTTGCTGGCAGGATATAAATAGAAAAACGATGGCAATACAAATCAAATTTTTCATAGGTGCATATTGAATTTTAAAATCTCGAATTTAGCTTTTGTTCTCAATTTCTAAATAGTCATTGTCTTTAAAGTATTCCACTATCGAAGATTTAAGCAATAATTCTTCTTTTTCCTTAGAAAAAGGAGGAACCATTTTATTTTTCTTGAAAACCGGCCAATCATTTTCATCATAACCATCAATTTGATAGTAATTCCATTTCATCAACAGCGTACATGTTGCCAAATTGATGTGATCCATTTTTTCATCTTTTTCATACTTCTCCTGAAATCCTTTTCCGCGCTCCTGTATCCCAATTAGCAGTAATGTGCCGTTTAAATCGGCATCCACATTAAAATCTTCAGAAATTTTATATAAAAGTTTGTTCCAGTCTCTTTCCAAATTATTATCCATTGTATCAATTTTTTATGAATGTTAAAAGTAAAGATTTCCACTTACTTTAGAACCTCTTGAAAAATATATTTTCACTTTTTTAATTATTCCTCTTGCAGATACAATATTTCCATCCTATATTTGCATCGCTTTTAAGGGCAAGGGCGATTAGCTCAGTTGGTTCAGAGCACTTGGTTTACACCCAAGGGGTCATAGGTTCGAATCCTATATCGCCCACTATAAAAAGCATATATTCCCAATAATTCGGGCGATTAGCTCAGTTGGTTCAGAGCACTTGGTTTACACCCAAGGGGTCATAGGTTCGAATCCTATATCGCCCACAGAAAGATCAGATTTTCACAAGAAAGTCTGATCTTTTTTTTTGCAATAAATTATGCATTCATAAATCTTTTTATGACATCTACCGTATATTCATTTAATATGGTCAAAAAAAATAACTTTCAGTAACCTCCAAATTTAAGAGAATATTGTATATTGGATCGGTTTATGTTAATAGATCATTTTTTTATTAAAAAAACATCAATTTAATTTAAATTTTATTAGCCACTAAATCAGCTACTTAGATAGTAAAGTGCATTTTTTTTTACTTTTTTTTACTATTTGTGGGTTACCTTTTGGCCATTAGAGGAATAAAGGGATAGGAAATATGGATTACACTACGGAAGCGATACTTGAGGGGATCAGTATGAGCAACAATGATGTATTAAATTACATCTACAAAAAGTTCTTCCCAAGTATTCGGAATTTTATAGAGAACAATAATGGTAACGAAGAAGATGCAAGAGATCTTTTTCAAGAAGCGATTATTGTGATCTACCGTAAAATGAAAAAAGAGCCTCTGGTTCTGAATTGTAATTTTAAAACCTATGTCTATTCAGTTTGTAGGCTTTTATGGTTAAAACAACTTGAGAAAAGAAAAAACAGCAATGAAATTAGTTCAGAAGCTATTTTGGACAATAGATTGGATGAAGCAACACAGACCTATTATCAAACCGAAAGGTACAGGCTGTATCAAAAACACTTCAAACTTCTAGGCTCAGATTGTAAGAAAGTACTTCAGTTAACTCTTGATAAAGTTTCCTTAAAGGAAATATCCGAAATTATGGGATACAAGGGTGAGAAGTATGCAAAAAAGAAAAAGTATCAGTGCAAGCAAGCATTGATGGATAGTATTAAAAATGATAATGAATTTAAAGATGTATATGATGAATGAAATGAATTTTGACCGTATCGAGGATTTTCTTGACGGTGATCTAACAGAAAGCCAATTGAAGCAGTTCGAGAAGGAATTACTCGAAGATTCTGATCTTCAAATGGAACTTGACCTTCATATGGAGGTTAATGAGGCCATAATGGAACAAGACGTTATGGATCTTAGAAACAAATTAGAAGCTATTGAAATACCTTCTAATCCTACTCAGAGGCGAAAGTTGAAATTTTTGACTAAGTGGAATATTGCAGCGGCATCCCTTGCTTTTATAATTGGTTTAGGGAGTTTAATGTACATCGTGAACAATCGGTCTTCTTACTCAAATGATAAAATTTTTAGCAACTACTATAAACCATACAACGTTGTAATCAATACTCGTTCGTCGGATATCATGATTGATAATTTATTGGTAACCGCACTAAAAAGCTATGAAACTAAAGATTATCGAACTGCTTTAACTTTATTCAAAAAAATATTGGATAAAGACAGCACGAACATCACAGGTAATTTTTATTCGGGTATTTCAAATATCGAAATAAATGAGTACGCAAAAGCGAATAAAAACTTTAGCAGAGTACTAAAGCATAAGAATAACCTTTTTATAGAGCAATCTGAATGGTATCTGGGTTTTTGTTACCTCATGACCAACGAGAAAGAAAAAGCTCTTAAGCAATTCCATGTAATTGCCCAGGGAAACAGTTTCTATAAGACAAAAGCTTTAGAAATCATTAACAGGCTGGAATAGATCACTTCATCATTCATCAAAATAAAGTAAGCCATCCAATAAAATTGGGTGGCTTTTCTTATACCAAATTAACATCAAAATTGATCTTATAAAATATTTCTTTTCAGCTACATCTTTGTTAAAAAAAATGCAAGGTAATCAGGCTATCCTTTACTCTTTTGCCTTAGATACAGCAGAAAAATATTCCATTTTATTTAAAGATCCTTTTGAAATTAAATTGGTATTATGCTTTTAACTTTTTAGCAAACACTTAACAAGAACTAATAGAATACCAGTTGGGAACGATGATAGTTCTAATAGAAATAATTGCTGTTTTCTCTGACTTTAAAATTGCACAGAAGAATTAAAATTTATAGAACCAAAATTCATATCTCAACAGAACAAACAGATATCACCATACAATGAAGATAACTAAAACAACTTGCTCCTAGGCTACTGCTTTACCTTTGAATTTTTTACGGAAAAATAAGAATAAGATTATTCCAACAGAACCAAAAGCAAAGTACATCAGCTTATGAATCAGACCATCATCATACAAAGGATCAACGTCTCCTAAAGTAACATATCCAGACCAAAAATAAGGATGAGATTTTAATGCATCAGCTGTTTTTAAATATTCCAATTTAGCCTGACGAAGAGCATCATCCTTTTTCAATCCATGAGATAAAAAGGTATAGAAATTACTCATTAAATTTGATCCGGTTTTGTCTTCGACTGTCCATAAAGTCATAATTACACTAGGACAACCTGCATAGAAGAAACCACGTGCTAAACTCATTACTCCCTCTCCCTTAAATAACTTACCATCACCAGTGTTACAAGCACTTAAAACAACCATTCTTGCATTAAAATTCATGTTGTAAATTTCATGCGTATTTAGAAGGCCATCTTGTAAAGAATCGGAATTTTGCGTAAAAACGAGTTTTGAATACATCGGATTTTCATCATCAATGATAGTGTGCATTGCCAAATGAAGTACATCGTATTCACCCGAATTCGCCTTGAAATTAGCTTCCGTCGCCATATCATCAATAAACAAATCGCCATGAATCACTTTTGATATATTAATAACTTCCTCCTTTACTCCAGGCAAAGGATATAATTTATCCCGGTAAGCTCTTTCAGTATATAATATCGAATCATTAACATCGTTATAGGATGGTGCAAAAGCTAAAATCGATTTGTTTGAAGAAAATCCATAGCTGCTCGAATGATTTTTGAAACCAAGAGTCGCTGAATTGTGGTAAGTAATTGAATTATATTTTATTAAATATTCAAGATTTCTATAATTCATCGTTGTAGTATCCGCTTCCTTTTTCAAAAGCACACCAAATGGAATGTAGGCCATTTTATCATCTGGAACAATGAGAAGACTTTTACCGGTCAACAAGCTGTCTTTACCATTCAACAAATGTTGATACAGTAAGTAAGCTGATTTTGTATATTTTTGATAATAAGCAACACTATTATTCGCAAAATCATTCGTTTTCAAACAATTACGAACCTCCTCCAAATGATAATCAAAACTATCTTTCACAATCTTCTCCCGCTCAACTTCAAAACTTGATTTTGTAATTACAAAAGAAAAAAGTGCTGAATCAGAAATTGAGTATTCAATCAGTAAATCATTATCGCTTAACCTGCTCTGTAATTCTTCAATATCGATGGTTTTGGTATCGTATTTCAGTGCGTAATACTCCGGATAATCCTCCTCAAAACGAAGAACCATTTGATTATATTCCTCATTCAAATTAAAAAGTACATTTTGCCATCCGCTAATTGAATCCCGGTCTGGTGTTTGTTTTTTTCTTTCGTCATGAACCAACTCACGATACTTAGCAATATTCAACTTCAAATTTGTTTCCTTCTCCTGCAATTCTGTTGAAATACCCCCGAAATTTTTTGCATTCACATCGTTTAGTGAAGACTGTAAACTAGCTGATTTTGAACGCTCAGAATATATAAAAGCTTTCTCTTTGTATTTTACATCTTTTGTAAGTTGATACAATTTTACAGCTATCTCAATTGCTTGATTATACGTTTCTTTTTCATTTTTTGAAAGAGCAAATTTACTTTCTTCATCCTGATAGGCAATTCTAATTTTATCAATAATATCCAAACAAAGATCATAGGTTTGTAAACTGAAATCCAAATCTGAAATACTATTCGTCTTACTGTATAATTCATGTAAAGTATTTGCTTTTGGTTTTAGTATTTCCAAAATAGAAAGCTGGGGATCCAACTCATTCATTGTCGGATTGATGTAAACAGTGCTGTTGTTAAAATTATCCACTTCAGCAATTAACGCCTTCTGATAATATTGTAAAGCATTTAAATGATCATTTCTTTTGGAATAATAATCCCCAAAATTCTTTAAGCAATGCGCAGTATCTGGATGTTTGTTTCCAAAATTTTTAAGATATATATCAAAGGCAAGATTTAAATAGGGAAGAACATTATCGTAATTTTTAATTTCGTTCTGAAAAACAGCATAATTTAAATAGTAGTCACCTAATAAATAATAATCAGTACCATTTGTTTTGATTATTTCCTCAATACTCATTTTATAATATAAATCTGCTTCATCATACCTCTTTAACTTTTTATAACAATTAGCAATGTTATTGAAAGTAGATGAAAAGTTTTGTGAGTTACTTTCCTTTTTCAGATTTAACGTTCTTAAATAATATTTTAATGACTCAGAATAATTAGCTTTTTTATACAAAATCACACCTAAATTATTATATGTTTGAGATAACCATTTTGGGTTACCTTCTACTTCCAGTAACGATAGTGCTTTTTCGTAATAATTTTGTGCCTTAACTAAATCTCCATAATTATTAAAAATAGTTCCTTTATTCCCATAAATAGGAATCAATTTATTTGAATCATCCCCAAACTCAGTGATGGTAAAACTCTCGGCAATATCATAAAAATTTAAAGATTTTTTCCAATCTCCCACTCTGTTTAATAAGACACCAAAATTCACATAGGTTCGATAAACAAGGTTTTTATCTACTAATCCTCCTTGATTAATAGTCAAAATTGCATTTTCGAAAGACTGAATTGAATAATCAAATTCACCTTTTCGTAAGAAATCAACTGCCCGATCAAATTGCTTCTGTAGTAAAGAATCGGGGCTGACTATTTCAGAAGTTTCACGCTTTTCTAATTCCAAATTTGACTCAGAAATCATGCTCCCACTAAAAAGAAAGAGAAGAAAAGGAGGGAAAAGAAGAAAAGTAAAAATCTTTTTTAGAAAATTTTTCACGCTCAGGTTTGGTTTTGTAATATTCTCAATAACAATCTGTTAGGTCAATCATAAAGGCTAATAAACACCTAAATATAGGGCATTTTTTTTATTTTTTTAAAAAATAATTGTGTTTCCAGGGTTACCTTTTTCAAAAAAGGGGAATAAAGGGGTGTAATCCATAAAAACTAAAACAATTTGAACTCTAACTAAAAACCAAATAAAAATGAAAAATTTTGAAATAGTATCTCAGGAAGAATTACAAAATATTAAAGGTGGTTATAATGAAATGACCGATAAATCAATATGTGACGATTACATCGTGTAAGTAACCAAATAGACCATATTCCATTTTCCTAATAAAATAAACCTAGTAGTAACCAATAAAACCAAACAGCAATGAAAAATTTTGAAATAGTATCCCAGGAAGAATTACAAAATATTAAAGGTGGTTATAATGAAATGACCGATAAATCAATATGTGACGATTACATCGTGTAAGTAACCAAATAGACCATATTCCATTTTCCTAATAAAATAAACCTAGTAGTAACCAATAAAACCAAACAGCAATGAAAAATTTTGAAATAGTATCCCAGGAAGAATTACAAAATATTAAAGGTGGTTATAATGAAATGACCGATAAATCAATATGTGACGATTACATCGTGTAAGTAACCAAATAGACCATATTCCATTTTCCTAATAAAATAAACCTAGTAGTAACCAATAAAAACCAAACAGCAATGAAAAATTTTGAAATAGTATCTCAGGAAGAATTACAGAACATCAAAGGTGGTTATAATGAAATGACCGATAAATCAATATGTGACGATTACATCGTGTAAGTAACCAAATAGACCATATTCCATTTTCCTAATAAAATAAACCTAGTAATAACCAGTCAAACCAAACAGCAATGAAAAATTTTGAAATAGTATCCCAGGAAGAATTACAAAATATTAAAGGTGGTTATAATGAAATGACCGATAAATCAATATGTGACGATTACATCGTGTAAGTAACCAAATAGACCATATTCCATTTTCCTAATAAAATAAACCTAGTAGTAACCAGTCAAACCAAACAGCAATGAAAAATTTTGAAATAGTATCCCAGGAAGAATTACAAAATATTAAAGGTGGTTATAATGAAATGACCGATAAATCAATATGTGACGATTACATCGTGTAAGTGATATATCTTCAAAAAGATTGACAAAACAATTATAATAATTTATATTTACTGAGCCCATGAAAAATTTTGAAGAAATATCTACACTAGAGTTGCACCTTACCAAAGGCGGTGTCAACGAAATGACAGATAAATCAATATGTGACGATTACATTGTTTAAATAATCCAAATATATATTTCCTATAAAAATTTTATCAATAAAATTAGTGTACTTGTTTTTAAGTAGTGTAAAAAACAAATGACTAATTGACTCTATTATTGAGACCAAATTCATTTGCATGGAGAGACGTCCTACATATAAAGAACTGGAGCAATTGCTAAAAGAAGAAAAAGCTAAAACTGCCAAGGCAGAAGTGCTTAAAAACTCTTTTCTGGCAAATATGTCACATGAAATTAGAACACCAATGAATGCTATTATTGGTGCTTCAGAATTATTACGTGACGATTCTCTTTCAAAAATAGAGCGAAATGAATTTACTAACATTCTTAATACCAGCAGTAAAGAATTGTTGGATTTATTTAATAGAATACTTGAACTTTCCCAATTAGAAAGTGGTTCTATGAATTTCCAGGAATCGGAAATATCTGTTCACGCTTTATTTATCCAATTGTATTCTATATTCGAACAAAATATTACTGATTCTCAGAAAAATTTAATTCTAAATTTTACTGAAGATCTTCAAGAAATTAAAATATTCACGGATCTTGACAAATTAAAGAAGGTTCTATCCTATCTTCTAGAAAACGCAGTTAAATTTACTGAGAAAGGAGATATTGATTTTGGTTGTGCAATTCAGGATAGAAATAATATTCTTTTCTATGTAAAAGATACTGGTCCCGGAATTAACGAAACTGAACAAGAACAAATATTTAAAAAATTCACGCAAGTGGATAATTCGTACACAAGAATTTATTCAGGTGCCGGATTGGGTTTGAGTTTATGCAAAGAGATTGTAAACTTTTTGGGTGGTAAATTATTTATCGATTCACACCTGGGACAAGGTTCCATTTTTTATTTTACAATTCCCCTAAAATATTCAGAATCAAACATCATTTTAAAAGAAAAAATAGAAGCTATTTTAAAGCTTAATATTAACGATATATATTCTTTTTCCACTATTAAAAAGAATATTGCTATTTAGGAAAATTACTAGGTAATAGAAAGGAGCTTGCTGGTCACAAGCTCCTTTTTTTTATTTCGATTTAAAGGATATTTCTTTTAAATTCAGTAGGAGGTCAAATACAATTGTTAGTATCAAAAAGTTGAACTTTTGATCCCAATCGTAGAAAAATCCTGCACAAGCCACAATCATAAATAGAATATTTGCCAAACGCAAAACATCCAAAATTTTAAATGATTTAACGCTTTCATAATTTAGTGTACTAAATCTGTAAAATACATTAAGAACCAGTCCAAGACTTAAAACAGCCAATCCGTATTTCTCAGCCTGTAAAATAAATAAGGCACCAATAATAATTAGTATTGTTGCAATGGTATAAACAATTGGTAATATTTTATTCATCAATTCTTGCTATTAAAAAAGTAATTCAGGATCAGTAAATTTGTTTTTACCCAAATGTGCATACGCCAGAGGAGTTACTTCTCTTCCTCGGGGCGTTCTTTTAATAAATCCTTCTTTGATTAAAAACGGCTCGTAAACTTCCTCGATTGTACCACTATCTTCACCAACAGCAGTTGCAATTGTAGAAATACCAACCGGCCCTCCATTAAATTTATCAATCACAGTATTTAGAATTCTATTGTCCATTTCATCCAAACCGTGTTTATCAATATTTAATGCTTCCAAAGAGAATTTAGTAATACTCAAATCTATATTTCCATTTCCCTTTACCTGAGCAAAATCGCGAACCCTTCTTAAAAGTGCATTTACAATTCGTGGTGTTCCTCTGCTTCGTGAAGCAATTTCACCTGCAGCTTCATGAGAAATCTCTACGTTTAAAATTTTAGCAGATCTTTCCACAATTCTAGTTAAAATAGGAAGGTCGTAATACTCTAAGTGACAATTTATTCCAAAACGTGCACGCAAAGGTGAAGTTAGTAAACCCGAACGAGTTGTTGCACCAATTAATGTAAAAGGATTTAATTCAAGTTGGATGGAACGTGCAGCGGGTCCCTTATCAATCATTATATCGATCTTGAAGTCTTCCATAGCAGAATACAAATACTCCTCTACAATCGGACTTAAACGATGAATTTCGTCAATAAACAACACATCGTTAGGTTCAAGATTAGTTAAAAGTCCGGCAAGGTCTCCTGGTTTATCCATTACCGGCCCCGAAGTAATCTTTAATCCAACACCCAATTCGTTGGCTAAAATATTTGAAAGTGTTGTTTTACCCAATCCAGGAGGTCCGTGAAGCAGCACATGATCCAAAGCCTCTTCCCGCATTTTTGCAGCTTTAACAAATATGCTCAGGTTTTCAACTGTCTTTTTTTGACCTCGAAAATCACTAAATTCAAGGGGTCGTAATTTCTTTTCATACTCTTTTTCGTTGTCCGAAAAATTATTATCTCTGATATCCAGGTGATCCTCCATTAGAAGCAAGATTTGACTACATTCATTTGTAAACAATGAAGTGATTTATACAAAAAAAGGTTACGGAAATTTATTGATAGCTCATCCAGAATAAGATTAAATCCTTTTCATGGATAAAGCTGAAGCTGCAAATTTATTTAAAGATCTAAACTTTTTAGCACTTTAAACAAATTATCAATTTCAAAAGGTTTCGCGATATGACCATTCATACCATTTCTCAGACATTTTTCTTCGTTGGCAATCATGATATCTGCAGTTAAAGCTATAATTGGAATTTTCCGACCATTTTCCAGATTTCGAATTGCTCTCGTTGCATCTAATCCATCCATTTCAGGCATCATGATATCCATTAAAATAAAATCGTAATCGCCTTGTTTAAACATCTCAATTGCCTCTATTCCGTTATTGGCAACATCAATTAAATAACCATATCGTCTTAAAGTAAATTTAACAACGGTTTGATTTAACTTATTATCCTCAACTAATAAAATGGAATAGTTTTTTGTTTCCCAGCTCATATTGTATTTCGTGGATTTTTCAATGCAATGCAAGATAATAAAATCATTACAAAAATTAGATATTTGATCGAACTAATGATTTGAATATATTTCAAGCCTTCAGAACCAAATTAACCCTTATCAACAAGTCTAATATTATTATTTGTTTTTTAAAATTTCTTAAAAGAATATAATGATTAATATATCCTGTTAATACTGTTGGTAAGAGTTTCCGTATTTTGTTGATTTTTGATTAAAATTAAACCTAGTAACAGGAAATGAACAGGTATTGTTAATTTTATTGCATTTGATTTTCAGTGAAATATCAACGTTACTAACAAGCTGTTAATAACATTAAATATTAATAAAATTTTAACTTGTTGATATTAACAGCCTGTTGAAAACCTGTTGAGAGATGTAAATCTTCAAATGAAAAATAAACTTGTAATGGAATAATATTTTTTCTATACAATCAGGAAATTGTATGATCCAAAGAAAAGATTGTAAAATTTAGTAAGGAAAAATCAACAGTATGTTAACTGAATGTGAACAAAAATGTTGATAGCTGTAAAATTCTAATGTAAGTGTCAGATTTACAGTCTTATCATTCATTGTTTTTATTCAGTTGTATGTAGATATTTTAAAATCTCTTTTTTTCAAGCAAATGAGTAATTTTAATTAGTTTTGTAGCCTTAAACAATGAAATATTTTTGTGAATTTTAAAGAATAGATTAAAAATTAAACATTTTTTAATCTGCTTTATTTTGAAAAATTACAAATATGAAACGTTTATGCCAAATCGATTTTGACACACAGGGAGATAATTATTTCAGCATGAAAAGTTCTCCCGAAACAAGTTCGGGACAGGCTATATGGCAAAAGTTTAAAATTATAATCATATGAAAACACTAAAAATAGCTATTGCATCAGATCATGCAGGTTATCAATTCAAGAATAGGCTTGGAGAATTTTTAAAGAAAAACGGTTATTTGGTGACTGATTTTGGTACCGATTCGGAAGCTAGTATGGATTATCCGGATACAGCTCATCCATTAGCAGAAGCTGTCGCGTCAGAGAAATTTGATTTTGGATTTACTCTTTGTGGTAGTGGAAATGGAATTACCATGACTGCAAATAAGCATCAAAAAATTCGTGCGGCATTGTGTTGGAATTCTGAAATTGCTGAATTAGCAAGGTTGCATAATAATGCAAATGTGTGTGGAATTCCCGCTCGATTTATTTCTTACGAAGAAGTAGAAAAAATTGCAAAAATATTTTTATCAACTGATTTTGAGGGTGGTAGACACCAAACTCGAATCGATAAAATTCCTTTAAAATAGTGTGCTATTTTTTTTGATAAACAGAATCTAAATAAGGAATTAAAGAATTAAAGATGCTTTATTAGTAGTAAATATTGTTATATTTGTGCTGATTGTTAGATGAATATGAGAGTAATACTAAATAGAAAGAATGTTATCGAATACCTGTAAATATGCAATTCGTTCAGTAATTTATTTATCGCTGAATGGCACAGAAGGAAAGAAAATTGGAATCAAAAAGATTTCGGAAGATTTAGAAATTCCAACTCCATTTTTGGGCAAAATATTGCAAAGTTTAGCCAGACAAAAATTGCTTACTTCAACAAAAGGTCCTCATGGTGGATTTGGTATGGGCAAAAAGCCATCTGAAATAACTTTAATGAATATTGTTGAAATAGTTGATGGATTGGATATGTTCGAGAATTGTTTGATTGGTATGAGACCCTGTAAAACACACACAAATAAACAATCACCTTGTCCGGTTCATAACCAATTTGGAAGCATCCGACAAACCATTTATGATTTATTTAATGGCAAAACAATTGGTGAATTAATAGATGAAATGGGAACAGCTGAAGAATTTATTAGTTTATAGTATTTTCTTTAAAAAAGATATTTTATTGAAGGGCTTGCAGTTTAACAGCAAGTCCTTTTGTTTTTTTAACCAAGGATACATTATTATAGCAAAAATACCTCCTAAAATATCAGCGAATAAATCCCAATAATCGCCGCTTCTATGTACAAAATAGTTTTGCTGAAGGTACTCTATTAAGCCTCCGTAAAAGGCAATTAATGCTAGTATAATTACGGCACTATAAATACGTTTTAATTTCGTTTGAATACTTAGTTCTGCAAATAAGAAAATTCCCATTATAAAGAACATTCCGAAATGAACAAGTTTGTCGAAGTGTGGTATTGATATTAGTGGAGTGTTGGGAAGGTCATCTCCAGGAATTGAGCATAGAATGAAAATGACAACTGCCCAAAGAATGTTTCTCCAAAATAATTTAGTATTCATAAAGTTTTGCTGAATTTTATTCAAAGGTAATACGCATTTTTAAGATTTTTATTTTTTCAGGAGAATACTTTCTTTTCTATCAGCGTAGAATTTTCACCGGAAGTGATTGTAAAGAGGAAACAATTGATCCGGCACTTGTAAAATATTGTATATATATGATATATGATATTGAGTGTTTATAGTTTTAAACGGTACTTATTGGATACAAAAAAAGGAATCAATTTGATCCCTTTTTAAGTTAGCATGCTGTTTTAATCAGTACTTTTTTAAGCTGCCCAGAAAAGAAATATCACTTGTAATTTTAGGTTCGCCCTTGTATTTAACCGAACCAATTCCTGAGATACTTACCCGAAGATCTTCTTCTACACAAACTTTACCACTTCCAACTCCACTAATATCAATACTTCCTCTTTTTGCAATCAGATCGTAGGCACTTACACTTCCTGCTCCGGAAATATTAATTGATACTTCGTCGCATTTACCAGCTAATTTAATAGTTGAAGCACCACTATTATCAATTGTTAATCGATTGGCTGAAAGTTCTAAATCAGCAGAAGATGCACCGTTTATTTCAATATCCAACTCATCAAAACGAAGCATTTGATCGCTTTTTAAAGAAATTGCACCATTGGCTTTTAATCCGCTAAGATGTTTAAAACCGATGTATAATTTTAATTCTTTTGATTTGTAAATACTCTTTTCGGTTGATATATAAAGTACGTCGCCTTTTACCTGGGTTTTAATAATATCCATAAGATTTTCATCGGCAACTACTTTTAGGCTGTAATCATCATCCTGAGAAAGAATAATAGTAAAGGCTCCGTTAACTTTAATGGTTTCGAAGGTGCTTACTTCTCTTTCCTCTGTTTGTACATTTCCATTGCCTTTTACTCCATCTGCCTGAGCAGGAAATATACATATAAGGCTGATAAGCAGAATCGATACTAAGGAAAATATTTTTCTAATTGGATTCATAACTACTATTTTTAGGTAAAAGTTCACTTTAGCTTTGTTGATATAAAGACGTTTCGGGAATATAAGTGTTGCATTTTTTCGAAACTGATTGTTTTAATAGCTAACAAAAGTTAACAAGATTTTTAATTATTCGCTTGTTGAAGAGGAAAATTTGTCAAATGAATTTACCTTGCAGAAAAATAGATTGATATGTCGGGAGTATATTTTCACATTCCATTTTGCAAACAACTTTGCCACTATTGTGCTTTTCACAAAAGTATTTCATTGCAGGCAAAAGATGATATGTTGGAATGCTTAAAGCTTGAATTAAAACTTAGAAAAGGATATTTAGGTGATACAAGTTTAAATACCATATATTTTGGAGGAGGAACACCATCAGTGTATCAACCAAAAGAAATTGAATCGTTGATTGATGAAGTGGCCAAGTATTTTACCATTGATGTAAATGCGGAAATTACATTGGAAGCCAATCCTGATGATCTTACTGAAAAATACCTGCAGGAGCTAAGTAAAACCAGGGTAAACAGACTCAGTGTGGGAATTCAGTCGTTTCATGATGAAGATTTGATTCTTATGAACAGAAGACATACCGGTAAAGAGGCTTTTTATGCTGTTCGCAGAGCTCAGAGTTTTGGTTTTGACAATATATCGGTAGATCAGATTTATGGCGTTCCAGGTCTGAGTATGGAAAAGTGGAAGGAGAATTTAGATCTGGTTTTTGACTTGAATGTTCAGCACATTTCATCTTACCATTTAATGTTTGATCCGAACACGATTTTTACAAAAAAGCTGGAAAAAGGACAGTTGGTTGAGATGGATGAAGAAGAGAGTTTTGAGCAGTTTAATTATTTGATTAATGAAGCCAGAAAACATGGTTTTATTCATTATGAAATTTCTAATTTTTCGAAAGAGGGATATATTTCAAAACACAATTCAAGTTACTGGAAACAGAAAAAATATCTTGGAATTGGACCATCGGCTCATTCCTACAATTTGGAGCAAAGAGAGTGGAATATTGCCCATAATTACAAATATATAAAAGCAATTAGGGAAGGATTGAGTTTCTCTGAAAAGGAAGAATTGAGTGAATTCGATCGTTTTAATGATTTTGTTTTGACTTCGCTTCGAACTTATTGGGGAATGGATTTGGAAATGGTGCGTAAGGATTTTGGCGAAGATCTTTATCAGCATTGTATCACAAAATCTAAAAAGTATCTTTTATCTGATCATGTAAGACAAGAAAATAATTGCATCATTTTAAATGATAAAGGTGTGTTTGTATCCAATGATATTATGTCCGATTATTTTTGGATTGAGGATGAATAATAGAATGTAAATACAAACGTTGATAAAGAATATATAAATTACAATTCTATTTTGGATGAAAGCAATTACTTCTTTTTTACTTGTGTTTATTGTATTAGGCATTTCAAATGTTTATTCGCAAAACGATTCAATTCAAGTCTTGAGCCCAAACCATTTTAACAGGGTTTTACAGTTAAATCCAGACGTTGTACTAATAGATGTAAGACCAAAGAAGGAATTCAAAAAAGCTCATATTAAAGGTGCTCATTTAGCTCAAAATTCTGAAGAATTATTTCACTTGATTGATTCTTTGGGAACATCGAAAGTATACTTGCTTTATTGCAAGTATGGAGAGCAAAGTGTTGATGCCGGGAAGATGATTTACGAAAAGTATAAAATATCTGTTTGTTCCCTGGAAGGAGGACTGGATGCCTGGCTTCAGGAGGGAAAAGAAATTGAGAATTGATATTATTTCTGCAGCAATTCTTCCAAACAAATTTGGTTTGAATAAACAGGACTGTGTTGGATCTGCCAATTTAAACTGTTTTGGTACCATTTCTCAAACAATTGTTCAATTCGAATTTTAAATTGTAAGAATTTTTGCAGCAATTGATTCAAACAGATTTGGTTTGAGTGTTAGGACAGAGTCAGGTCTGTGATTCTAAAACTGTTTGATACCATTTCTTAAGCAATTATCCAATTCTAAATTTAGCTTGTAAGAATTTCTGCAGCAATTGATTCAAACAGATTTGGTTTGAGTGTTAGGACAGAGTCAGGTCTGTAATTTTGAAATTGTTTGGGTACCATTTCTCAAACAATTGTTCAATTCGAATTTTAAATTGTAAGAATTTTTGCAGCAATTGATTCAAACAGATTTGGTTTGAAGGATTGGACTGAGATAGATCTGGCAATTAGAGATGTTTTTCAAAAAACTGGAACATTATAAACAGAGAAATAGAAACAAAACAAAAGGCAGACCCTTGAAGATCTGCCTTTTCTAATTAAATTCTTAATAATTCGGGATTAGAAAGTGAATCCAGTCCATCCCAGTACTGAAGTATCAGCACCTGTATTTCCTGCTTCGATTACCACATTTGTGTAAGTATCGTTTGCTTTGATATCGTTGCCTGATTTAGTTACATTAGTAACAGTCAGGCTGATAGATGAAGAAGTATTGCCATCACCTTTGCCATCTGTCAGGTCAATGATATCAGCGGTAGTTCCACCAATCATCAATGCATTGGTAATTGTTGCAGTGGCACCACGACGGACTTTAATACCATCTGTCATTTCGAAACCTGAAGCATTTTTAATGGTAATGTTTTTCATGGTAAAGTCAGATTGTCCTGCATCGCCTGGGTAGTTACCATCGAAGTTACCATCGGCTTCAATACCGCGTGGATCGGCTTCAGTACTGGTATAATCACTTTCCCAGATACCATAAGCATTGTCCAAAGTACCGTTCCAGCCTTGAGTTACGTCGAAACAATCATCATCGCAGCTTACAGCCAACAGGTTTTGTACATTTACCGAACCACCAAAGAATTCGATTGCATCGTCAGCACTTTTGTAAACATAAATGTTATTGATAGTTGTTCCGCTGCCTACAGCATCAAGGGTCAAACCATTGTGCTCAACAGTTTCAGAGTTTTGGGCTCCGGTGTATAACAATTCTACAAATTCCAAAACACCAGAGTTGTCATCGCTTACATCGCCTCCGTAAACAACTGAGGCATCCATTTCGCAAGTTGCAGTGCCTCCACCGGAGATAGGTGCCTTACCGTTCAGGATCAAACCACCCCAGTCTCCTGCTTTTGGGCTTGCTTCTTCAGATGTGAAAATGATTGGCTCGGAGGCAGTACCTTTAGCCATGATTTTACCACCTTGCTCAACAATAACATAAGAGGCAAAACCTTTTTTCGCTTTGATAACTGTTCCGGCAGGGATATTTAATACACCACCGTCTTTTACACTTAAAGTTCCGGTCAGGTTGTAAGTAAAAAGTGCATTTAAGGTCATTTCGTTTACTATGCTACCATTTAATTCAACAGTTGATTCTGATGGGAAGTTATAACCTGTCCATGCAAAAGCAGTCGTAGAAGCACCTGTATTTCCGCTTTCAATTGCAACATTTGGATAAGCACCGTTTGTATGAATTTCATGAGAAGCATAAACAGCTTTATCAACAGTTAAACTGATTGAAGATGTAGTTGTTCCATCGCCTTTAGAGTCTGTCATATCGATAAGATCGCTGGCAGTTCCACCAATGAGCAATGCATTACTGATTGTTGCAGTTGCGCCGCGACGGATTTTAATTCCATCTGTCATTACGAAGCTGGAAGCATTTTTAATGGTAATGTTTTTCATGGTAAAGTTCGATTGACCTGCATTGTCAGGGTAGTTACCATCGAAATTACCATCGGCTTCAATACCGCGTGGATCGGCTTCAGTACTGGTATAATCACTTTCCCAGATACCATAAGCATTGTCCAAAGTACCGTTCCAGCCTTGAGTTACGTCGAAACAATCATCATCGCAGCTTACAGCCAACAGGTTTTGTACATTTACCGAACCACCAAAGAATTCGATTGCATCGTCAGCACTTTTTAAAACATAAATGTTGTTGATAGTTGTTCCGCTGCCTACAGCATCAAGGGTCAAACCATTGTGCTCAACAGTTTCGGAGTTTTGAGCTCCGGTGTATAACAATTCTACAAATTCTAAAACACCAGAGTTGTCATCGCTTAAATCACCTCCGTAAACAACTGAGGCATCCATTTCGCAAGTTGCAGTGCCTCCACCGGAGATAGGTGCCTTACCGTTCAGGATCAAACCACCCCAGTCGCCTGCTTTTGGGTTTGATTCAGCAGATGTGAAGATGATTGGCTTGGCAGCAGTACCTTTAGCCATAATTTTACCACCTTGTTCAACAATAACATAAGAGGCAAAACCTTTTTTAGCTTTGATCGTTGTCCCGGCAGGGATTGTCAGGGTTGCGCCATCTTTAACGCTTAATGTTCCAATCAGCGAATAAGTAACAGAAGCATCCAATGTTACATTGCCTGCAACAGGTCCACTTAGCTCTTTGTCTAGAACTGGTACCGGATCATTGTTGTCATCATCGTCACTACATCCTGTAAAAAGGAGCGCAACAATAGAAATTGCGAATAAAATCTTTTTCATTTTTTTCATTTTAAAGTTATTTTAATATTCATTGAGTTTAAAAATGATAGGAAATCCCAAAACTGAAGTCAATGCCTTTTTTATAATTTCTAAGTACGATTTTTTTGGCTCCCTCAACACTTGGATCACGAGATAGCTTGTGTTCGGGATCCAATAGGTTTTTGGCTTTTAGCTTGATTCCCCAATGTTTGTTCATTTTAATTGAAGAAATAAAATCTAAAGTAGTTAGGCTCTCTTCATTGATATCCTTATATCCGTTTACCCCGACGGAATAAATGTGTTCACTAACGTAATTAGCTACAATCGATGCAGTGAACTCAAAATCATCTTTGAGGTAATTATAGGACAAATCTCCGTTTGCAATTTCAGGTGAAGCACCTTCAAGCTCGGTATTTTGTTCTGTAAAATTAAGCGGGATCGCACCCGCAGATTGGCTTTTGGTTTTAACGTCGGTATTCAAATACGAGAAGTTAAGCCCTGCACTTAATTTGTTTGTAATGTTGCCAGACTGGTTAGTTGCTGAAAATAAATTTTTCCTCATTTCTATTTCAATACCTGCAAGCTTTGCGTTGTCTGCAATATTGGCATATGATAAGAATCCGCCGGCGCTGTTAACTTGAACCTTTGAAATAGGATCCTTGATGAATTTTCCGAAAGCAGTCACCGAAATCAGTTCCCCGCTGGAAGGATAGAAATCCCACTTTAAATCTAAGTTGTAATTTACAGACGGATTCAGGTCGGTATTACCCTGAGAACTCCATTGCGGTCCTTCGTATAACATTGGTGATATTTCTTTCGATTGTGGCAAGGTATAAGTCCGGCTGGCTCCCAGGCGTAATGTATTCTGCTCATTTAAATTGTATTTTAAATTCAGGTTTGGTAAAAGATAGAATTCATCCAGTGAATGAGAATCCTTCTTTGAGCCATCATTGACATCATAGTCCACAGTCAGATTAATGATGTCTGTCTTTAGGCCAACATTCAAAATGAAGTCCATTGTCAATTGATAGTTCAATTCAGAAAAGATGGAATGGATTGTTTTGTCGACGCTGTAAGTTGAAATATTATATTCCTCATTTTGGAAATGACCCGCAGCAAACTCTTCATGATTAAAAATTGAGTTCAGTGAAAAATCGTCAAGGTTTAATTTTGGCAATGTTGATTGAGTCCGTGAGTTGTCCCAACTGTTTGCTTTGAAATCATCATTTAAAAAACGTCCCTTGTAACCTATTTCCAGCGATGTAATATCATCAGCATCCTTTGAAAATTTGTATTTTACTTTGGCAATCACATTCAGGTCGTCTTCTTTCAGTTCGTTGAAGTAACGGTGCTGGCGTCCTGAACCACGTAAAGGAGAAATGATATTGTCGCCTTCATAGGACAGATAGTTTACCCTGCGGTCCGGTTCTTTGCCATTCGTGTGATTATATGCCAATCCAATATTTGTTGATAAATGTTTATTAATTTCCTTTTCGAAATCAAGTTGGTTGACTAACAGGAAGTTGATGTTGTTTTGCTGACGTCTGACTAAACCCATGTTTTCCACAGCTTCCTGGAATACTTCAGAATTTTTGCCGTAATCATCTCTTAAGCCTTCCTTGGCAGTATGAATAGCGACTAAATTGTAAGACAGTGAATTTTTGCCGAATTGGTAGTTGACATTGGCCATTCCTAAATGGGACGATTTCCGAACGTATTCTTCTGTTTTCTGATCACGGAAAATGTTTCCGCTAGTTGTTGTTTCACGGGTATTACCATCGTGATAAGTATAGTCGTTTGAATAAGTACCTATTACATAAAAACTCAATGGGTTATTATTGATTTCGTAATGTTTTCCACCTGAAAATCCAAAACTTTTCCCTAATTGAAAATTCTGGGTCGAGGGATCCAATGAATTTTTAAAGGCGTAACTGTCATGATCGGTTGGGCTACTTGTGTTTTCTCCAAAACCCAGTTCACTTACCCCTTCAGAAATAAAAAAATCTTCCGTTAAAGTCCGGCTGTTTGCTTTTGCTGAAACATCAAGGTTGAACTCACTGGCACCAACTAATTCTTTTGATGAAATATCAATGATTGCCCCGGTGGCATCACCTTGACTTTCTGAATTAAAAACCTTTTTTACACCAACCGCTTTAATAATATCAGAAGAAAAGAAATCGAGTGAAATATTTTTATATTCAGGATCTTCTGAGGTAATGGGGAACCCATTTAAAGTCGTAAAGTTGAAACGGTCGCCTAAGCCACGCACGAAAACATTTTTAGCGCCTTCCTGTTTAGCAATTCCCGAAACTTTGGTCACTGCTGCTTCTGCATCGCCGGCACCTTTACGCGAAATTTCCTGCGCACCGATGGCTTGGTTTGCTAAAACTGCGTTTTTTTGTTCCACCAGCAACATAATTTCCGATTCGCGGTTGGCTTTAGCAATCACGACCACATCATTCAGTTCGACTGAAGAAGCACCCATCGCAAAATTAACCACAACCGAATTTCCCACTTTCACAGTGATGTTTTCTTTCGATAAGCTTTCGTAGGATATAAAAGAACACTTAAGGGTTACTACACCTGCAGGAATATTTGGCAGTGTATAATTTCCATCAAAATCGGTTACAGTTCCAATGGTGGTGCCCTCTATATATACGGACGCACCAGTAAGTGCTTCTCCGGTTTTTCCATCCTTCACATTTCCTTTTGCGCTTCCCTTTTGCGCATATACACTAATTGATGAAATGCTTAGTAATAAAACTAAGATTACTTGTTTAATCATTTTTTAAAAAATAAGTCAATACATTTTTACTTTCTAATCACATTGCGATGTTAGGGAAGAACTGTGATTAGAATGATAAGTACGTTTTAAGTAAAAATTATCAAATTAAACTACTGGTGTTAATTTTAAGTTAGGGATTGATTCGTTTGTAAAACAAATGTGAAGTGAATGTAAAGATGATATTTACATTGATAATTGAGCCGGTAGGTAAGTCAGATGTAATTAGTGTGTTATTTATATTTGTTGTGTTATTATTACAATGAAATTGCGAAATTATTACAGTATTTTTTTAAGACAGTTTTTTTGATTTATTTATTTTTTCGTGTAAAAATGATCGAAAATTTATCACGAAATATTTTTCATTTTTTTATGACTAAATTATGGGGCTAATTATTTTTATGTCTTAATTATTAAGATTTTATTAATATTTAAACGATTGAACTACAATAAGATTAATGAAAACTTAACATAGATTTCAACTATTATCTTACTTTTATTTAAATATTTGCTGATCGAAAAAGAAGTGATTCAGTAATCCTTATTTTACGTCGTTAGTGTTGGTTTACTTACTTGAAACAGCGTTTTAAAATATATATGAAACGTCCGTAACAAGGATATTTTAACACTGGTGATAATTATTGGTTCATGGCAAGTTCTCCCGATAAATTCGGGACAGGCTATATTGCAATTAAAAAACATATTATAATCATATGAAATTGATTTCATCAAAAAAGGTTACAGTCTATCTAAGTTTATTTACTGCATTGCTAAGCATATTACTATACGGGCTCACCTATTTTTTACCCTTTAATTTGTTGTATCTGATTATATTTACAATTATAACAGGTTTGCTGGTTTATTTCATGGCAAAGTATCTTGTTGATCGATTTTTATATTCTAAAATCAGAATACTTTATAAAACAATTCATGATACTCAGTTAATTGATAAGGATTTAGCTGAAAAAGTTCAAAATACTGATGCTTTGCATGCCGTGGAAATGGAAGTGATGGAATGGAGCGAAAACAGGGGATCGCTGGTTTCACAATTAAAAAAACAAGAGAAATACCGAAAAGAATTTATTGGTAACGTCTCTCATGAGCTTAAGACACCTATCTTTAATATTCAAGGTTATGTTCTTACCTTGTTGGATGGAGGTCTGGAAGATCAATCCATAAACAGAATGTATTTGGAGCGAACCGAGAAAAGTATCAATCGTATGATTACAATTGTTAAGGATCTGGAAGTTATTTCAAAACTGGAATCAGGAGAATTAAAATTGTGTTTTGAGCGGTTTAATATTATCGATTTAATAAATGAGGTGCTGGAGATGCAGGAAATTAGAGCTAAAAAGAATAATATAAAGCTCGTTTTTGCACAAGAGAATGATAGTTCTAAATTTGTGTATGCAGATAAAAAGGAAATTTTCCAGGTTGTAAATAATCTGCTTGTTAATTCTATTAAATATGGAAAAAACAAAGGAACTACTCATATTGAAGTAATGAGTATGGATAAAACGTTTCTGATTGAAATTCGGGATAATGGTATCGGAATTGAGCCCGATAATCTTCCCCGGATTTTTGAACGTTTTTTTAGAGTAGATAAAAGCCGGTCCCGAAATATGGGTGGTTCTGGATTAGGACTTGCGATTGTCAAACACATTATTGATGCTCATAAGCAAACAATAAATGTTAGCAGCACGTACGGTGAAGGTGCAAGTTTTACGTTTACACTGGATAAAGCAAAATAAATAAAACTAAATAACCAAAAGTATAATGGAAAGCAGTAATTACAAGATTTTATTGGTTGACGATGAATCTGATATTCTTGAGTTTTTGAGTTATAATCTGAAAAAAGAAGGTTTTCAGGTTGCTACAGCTGGAAATGGCGTTGAAGCCATTGACAAAGCTAAAAAATTTCATCCCCATTTAATTATTTTAGATGTGATGATGCCGGAAATGGACGGAATCGAAACATGCGAAAAAATCCGTTCGATACCCGATTTTCAAGATGTGTTGATTTCTTTCTTAACTGCACGTGGAGAAGATTATTCTCAAATTGCAGGTTTTGAAGCAGGAGCTGATGACTATATCAATAAACCAATTAAACCAAAGGTATTTATAAGCCGGGTAAATGCTCTTCTAAAAAGATCAGGACGAATTTCTGATGATACTTCGAATCCATCAACGCGATTAATTACGATTGGGAATTTATCGATTGACAGGGAGCGTTATCTAATTATTCAAAATGGAAATGAGTTCTCATTGCCAAGAAAAGAATTTGAGTTGTTATTATTGTTGGTATCGCGTCCGGAAAAAGTATTTACCCGCGATGATATTTATGCGGCCATTTGGGGCGAAAAAATTATTGTAGGAGATCGTACAATAGATGTACATATTCGAAAACTGCGTGAAAAAATTGGCGATCGTTTTATTCAAACAATTAAAGGAGTAGGATATAAATTTGTTGATGTAGATTAGGCATATGCCAGGGTGGCGATACTAACTTTTGCACCCTCGGCTTTTAATAGGGCATGAGCGCACGCCTCAAGGGTTGATCCTGTGGTTACTACATCATCAACCAATAAAATGTGCTTGTTAATTAGATTCGATGGCTCTATCAACTCAAAGATGTTATCCACATTTTGCCATCGTTCTAATTTGTTCTTTTTAGTTTGTGATTCGGTATGAATCTTTCGGATTAAATTTTTTGAATCAATAGGTTTCAACATAGATTTTCCAAGACCAAGAGCTACCAATTCTGCTTGATTGTATCCTCTTATTTTTTCTTTTTTTGGATGCAGTGGAACAGGAATAATAACATCAATATCTTTAAAAAATTCAGAATTTTTTAGGCTTTCACCAAAGTGTTTTCCCAATGCTATTCCAATTTCTTGTTTATTGTGATATTTCAATTTGTGAATTAACTTCTGAAACTGACTCCCTTTGCTAAATGTATAATACGAAGCGGCATAATTAATATTTACTCTACCCCAAAACAATATCGAGACAGGATTGTTTTTATTCAGATGAAAATCAGTCTTGGGTAAATGAAATAAACACCTGGTACATATTGTTGTTTCATTTTTAAAAAGATAACTACCGCAGGCCTCGCACAGTCTGGGGTAAAACAAATTGAGGAAATCATTAAACCATGTTGATATAGAAAGTTTTAATGTCATGTTGCTTGGGTTGTAATAATTTCTCAATAAAAATTTAACTCTTACTTAATGGTTTGATAAGTTTATTCTAATCTCTTTCAGATTATACTGAGCTATATTTGTTGTGAAAAGAATGGTAAATAAAATAGTTAGTAATTACCTTCTAAAATAAGAAAATTAAGTTAATTAAAAAAATATTTGAGGATTGAATGTTCTTCTTAAACTGAAATCAAAAAAAATGAAAAAATTAGTATTCCTTTTTGTTGCACTACTTGTTTTAGGTCTTGAAAGTCAAGCTGTAAATGTAGTTACGCCTGTGGGCGATAAAGAAATGGAAGTTGCCGAAATGGCAACAATGACAACAACAAGTTTAACTGGTGTTGTTTTGGATAATGAAACTGGTGAAGCATTAACAGGAGTTGCTATCCGTTTCGAAGGATCAAATGAAACAGTTTACACAGATTTTGACGGGAATTTTAAAATTGCCAATATAGTTCCGGGAAATTACAACATTTTATCAAGTTACATTTCGTATAGTGATAATAAATTAAAGGATGTAAATGTGAATGGTGTAAATAATGTTATTCGCCTGGTTCTTAAAAAGGATTAATTTTTATAGATGAGTAGAAAATTACCAATTGTTTTAGGCATTCTATTTTGTCTGATTACAAATCACTCCATTTCCCAGGTGATTAAGGAAGTTGAAGGATTGTATTACAATACCACCGGAGATCTGTATACGGGAACATATACCGAATTTTACGAAAGCGGTAACAAACGAATAGAAATGAATTTAGTGGAGGGAAAGCGAAATGGAAAAATTACGCTTTACTTCGAAAATGAAAAAATTCAGGAGGTTCGTTCTTATTCGGACGGACTAATGGATGGTACCTGGATTACCTGGAACGATAATTCTGTAAAAATTGCGGAAGCAACTTATAAACGGAATAAAAAACACGGGAAATGGTATATCTGGGATGATAATGGTGTTAAAAGATACGAGATGGAATATAGTGAGGGTGAGAAAGTTGGAACCTGGTATATTTGGGATGAAAATGGAAATCTTCTAAAAGAACGCAAGTTTTAGTAAATTCAACAATAATAGTTCTCTGGAGTCGCTTAATGAAAATTAAGCGGCTTTTTTCGTTTATTCTAATTGTTTGTAATGAATACATGAAAATTGTTAATAATTTTGCAATAGAAGCGTTAAACTATAACAATGGTAATCTGAAATAGAATAAAATTTAATGAATTCCTTTTTCCAAATAGTAATAAATGTTAAAAACCAGATGGTTCAATTTTTCAGTTTTCTTTATTCTGAATTTGTTGGTTTTTTGAGAAGGAATAAATATGGTGTAATGGGCACACTCGCTTTTCATATGCTTTTGATTATACTGCTTCTGGCTTTTAAACTGAATACGAAGAGAGAATTTTTAGAATCGGAAATTTTAATTGATATTCCTCCCGAAGTGGCCGAACAGTTCCTTAAAGAAGAGAAGGAAAAAATTGAAGAAGCCCTCGAAGAAAAAAAATCTGAAATCTCTAAAAGCGTAGACGAACTTCTTCGGTCAATCGCCGTAAACCAAAACGTTGCAAAATCGAAAACGGATCCGAAACGAAACGTCGATAAAATGATTGAAGAGATTCGAAAGGACTTGGATGATTATGGTTCTGACGATGCTGCAGGTAGTTCAGGGGACTTAAAAGAGTTTAAAAAGGATAGTTTGACCGATGCCGAGGCAAAAGAAAAACAGAAGCTTTTAGATTCTTTGGAAAGTATTGAGTACAGTGGTCCAAGCAGCGTTTATTACAGTTTGGAGGGCCGACATAAAATCTATTTGCCTATTCCGGTATTTAAATGCGAAGGCGAAGGCTTGGTTGTTGTTCAGATTGCTGTTAATCAGGCAGGAAGAGTGATACAATCCAAAATTTTGGAACAGGAATCAGGAGTGCAGGATGATTGTTTATTTGACGCAGCATTACAAGCTTCCCGAAAAACCAGATTTAACATCAGTACTAGTAGTCCTCAGCAACAAATTGGTACAATTACCTACCAATTTGTAAAGCAATAAAACTGTTGTATTGGTTTGCTGATACAGCATGAAAATATATTCTTGATTATTAAGCAATAATATATAAATTGGAAACTCATTTTATTAAAAAAAATAATTTCGCTATGAGCTTTTTTTTAGCATACAAACTTCGCAAAGCTTCTGATACTCTTGATATTGAAAATAATAGAGATACTCTTAGAAAAGACTTTGAAGACTTTAAATCTTTTTCTGTTTCGGAAGAATTGAAAGATTATTATGATTTGGAAGCCTATATTCAGTCTGAGAAATTCAAATCAAACAGAAAAACAATTGAAAGTAAGTGCTATAAAAAGAGTGATCTTTTTAAGGATGAAAAGGATTTTAAACGTTTTCAGCGATCTAAAAAATTCAAGACTTATTTTCGATTAAAAGGTTCTAATGAATTATCTACTTTTGAACTAACCAAAGTATCAGATGAAATTTCGCGATTCAAGGAATTGGATTCTATTGTTCACTCTGCAAATTTTAATAAGAAAGAACAATTAGAAGAATTGAAGGAGTTTAAGCTGATGAAAAGTTCTCAGCATATTAAAGAGTTTTTTAAGTTTGAAAAATCGAAATCCTATAAAATTTATAAAGAGCTTGAGGATTCGAAAGAACTGGCAGAGTATTTGAAATTAGAGGAAAAGATTAGTTCTGAGGAATTCCGGGAAGAAAAAGCTGATTTGCTGGATAAAAAGAGATTCGAAAAGACCGATGATTATAAGAAGTTTCAGGAATATCTGGCTCTGAAAGAATCCGACAGATATAAAAAGTACTTTGAGCTTAAAAATAAAAATCCTTTTGGAGAATTAAACAAATGGGAACTTAGCTTTTCTGAAGAATTTGATTCCAAACAATTGGATGAAGAGAAATGGATCAATAAATATTTTTGGGGTGAGGAACTGCTGAATAAGGGATATAGTTTAAATTCAGATTTACACACTTTCACCGAAGGTAAAAATATAGATCACTCGGCTTCTTCAATTCTGCTGCAGGCGCGAAAAGAAAAACATGAAGGTTTGTTGTGGAAGCCAACAATGGGTTTTGTGCCTACAGAATTTGATTACACATCTGCAATTATCAATACCGGAAAATCATTTCGCCAAAAATACGGTCGTTTCGAAGCCAAAATAAAGCTTACAAACCCAAATCAGGTTATGCATTCATTCTGGATGGTTGCTGATAAAAATTCTCCCCATATAGATGTTTTAAAGACTTCCGGTGATGGAAAATTGTTGATAGGAAACTATTGGGGGAGTGAAAATCAAATTCATTCAAAACATTTTAAAATAAAGGGAATTGACCTTTCAAAAGGTTATTTTATTTACACCTTGGATTGGAATAAAAATGAATTGGTTTGGAAAATAAACGATGTAGTGGTAAAAACTCAGACCGAAGGTGTTCCGCAAGACCCAATGTATTTAAATTTTAGTATGGGTATTACAAAAGAACAGGCAAACGTAAATGCTTCCCTCGAAATAGATTGGGTACGATGCTACAAAATAAAGGAATAAAAAAAGTGCCCCGGTTGCGGGCACTTTTTTAATTTAATGATGTTCCGACATTAAATACACTAAAGTAGTTATCTATTGAATCGGCAAGTTGAGATTTCAGATCATCCAATTCTTCTTTTTCCATTTCTTCTTCATCCCAATAGGTAAGGACGATATTAAGGTAGTCTTTAATTAGTTCAGGAGATGTTTCAAGACCCAGATCACTTCTTAGCAACAAATTAAACTCGGCAAACCATAATAAGGCTATTTTGTGTTCGTGAACAGTCCCTTCAACAAATGAACTTAAAGATTTAAATTCCAAAAATTTCTTGATGGTTCGTTCTGAAGCTAAATAATACAATTTAGTTCCTAATTCTAAAAATTCTTTCTGTAGTTTTTTAAAATTACTTTTACTTTTCTTTTCGCACAATATCTTCATGAAAAATGCATTAATCCTTAGAAATTCCTCGCGTTTTTCGTTAGAATTATTTGCTGAAGTAAGAGATTCGCTCAATTCATTTTTTATTTCAATCTCACCAGAATCCCTTGTGGTATTTCTCCTTTCCTGGATTAAAAAGGAAATTAAGAAAGCGAGTGCCGCCAAGCTTAAAATCTGTAATATCATTGAAGTGATTTCCATGAGTAGTATTATTATAAAGATGGTTACTATAGTCGAATGTCTGTAACAAGTTTGTAATGAAAAATTTACGAATTATTATGTTCTTACACAAAACAAGAATGTCCGTTTTTATTTATCCATGTTTTTGTTGGACAAACAGACTGTTTTCCGAGACTAAAAAATGATTTTAAGTTTTTATAAATTTCTCAGTAAAATCAATAGAATCAGACCTTTTCAGATTATGTTTACAGGTCGTAATTTGTATCATTTTCTTTTGGTTATTCAATCTTGATTTTGATGCATAAATGAAATATTAGTTATCTTCAATTAAACAGTACGAGCATATGATATTTTATAAAAAAAAAGCTGACCCTTTGGCCAGCTTTAATTGGATGAATAAAATAAACTATTTTTTAGAAAACATATCGTATAAACGATGTTCAATTTGAGTTGAAAGGCGGAACATGACCGGCGCAATAATTAGTGTTAAAAAAGTTGCAAAACTAAGTCCGAAAATAACAGTCCACGACATAGGTCCCCAAAATGCAGTACTATCGCTGCCGAATGATAATTGCGGATCGAATTCACTAAACAAAGTAAAGAAATCGAAATTCATACCTACGGCAAGAGGGAACAGACCAAGAACCGTTGTGATTGCTGTTAGCATGACCGGACGTAATCTGGTTTTACCTGCTTTTGCGATACAATCAACTTCTTCGGCAGAAGTCAAATATTTGCGTTGGCTTTTGTCAATGGTCTCTATTTTGCGTTTTCGCAGCAAGTCAATGTAATCAACAAGCACAATTCCGTTGTTTACAACAATTCCGGCCAATGAAATAATACCGATTCCCGTCATTAAAATAACGAATGGCATGTTAAAAATACCTAAACCAAGAAATACACCGATAGTACTAAATAGTACGGTAATCATTATAATTAACGGTTTTACTGCTGAATTAAATTGCGTAACCAGTATCAGGGTAATTAAAGCAAGGGCAATTAATAAAGCCTGAGTTAAAAATGCTGATGTTTCATCCTGTTCTTCTTGTTCTCCGGTTAACTTGTGAGTGTATCCTTTTGGCATTTCGGAATCGGCTAAAACTTCCCTTATTTTAGCATTTATTTCATTGGCATTAAACCCTTCTTCTACGTTCGAGTAAATTGTAACAACACGTGTGTTATCAATTCGATTAATTCTTTCATAAGTTGAACCATAGTTGTAGCTTGTAACAGCCGATATTGGAATCTGAACCATTTGGTTACTTACCGGACTCATTACATTAATTTTCTGGTTCATAAGAGAGGGAACGTCATATCGGTATTTATCTGCCAGACGGAGCATAATGTCATATTCATCTTCGCCATCTTTAAATTTGGATACTTCCAGACCATATAAGGAATTACGGAGTGCACGTGCTACCTGATTAGTTGATAAACCAAAGCGTCTCACCTTGTCCCGATCGATATTAATCAGCATTTCTGGTTTTCCCTGATCCAGATCGAGTTTCAATTCTTCAATACCGGCAATTCTTTCGTCATCCAGTTTCTGTTTGATACGATTTGCCTGAATTAGTAATTGTTCAAAATCATCACCTGAAACCTCAATATTGATTGGATGTCCAACAGGGGGACCTTCAGAATTTTTTTCTACAAATATTTTAGCACCGACAAAACCTTTAAAATTTGCAGTTAGTTTCTTCATTAATTCGGAAGTACTAACTCCACCTCTTTGTTTGTATTCAACAAACGAAATACTTGTTAATGATTTATTTGCTGAACGGGAACCTTCAAACATGCCGCCTTTACCTGAACCTACATTGGTTGAAATGGAACGAATGATATCTTTATAGGGTTCCATTGTTTTCTTTACAATTTTCTCAACCTCAACTGAAATTTCGTTCGATTTGTGAATATCAGTTCCCAATGGAAGTTCCATGGTAACGTAAACAGACTTGGGATCGTTATCCGGAAAGAAAACGACTAAAGGCTTGGTTCCAAAATAAAACATGATGGATACAATCATTAAAACAAAAGTTCCAAGAAAGAAAAGTAAGGGACGAATACCTTTAAGTGCATACCTCAGGGTTCTTTCATACGAGTTTTCGAGTACAACAAGAAATTTTAACTGAAACCAACGTGCAAAAGGTTTTAGCACCACTAGATTTGTTACGATTAGTAAGCCCATGCATGCCAAAAGATTCGCCATGATATAAGTATCGAGCATTCCAAATGCTTTGGATACGTAGAATGGAAGTGAGGCAATTAGGAAAGATCCTGAAATAATAAGGTACTTTTTTGCGTCAATCTTTTTCGAAATATTATCGATTTTTACAAAACTAGCCGTAAATACAGGATTTAGAATTAATGCTACAAACAGCGATGAAGATAGTACGATGATTAAGGTAATAGGCAGGTATTTCATAAACTCACCCATGATTCCCCCCCAAAGCAATAATGGGAAAAAGGCGGCAAGGGTTGTTGCTGTTGATGAAATAATCGGTCCTGCAATTTCACTCACTCCTTGTTTGGTTGCTTCTAGTTTCGAAAGGCCTTCTTCATGCAGACGATATACGTTTTCGACCACAACAATTGCATTATCAACAAGCATTCCCAATGCCAAAATCAATGAAAACAGAATCATCTGATTTACCGTGTATCCCATTTGATTGAGAATAATAAACGAGATAAACATCGACATAGGAATTGCTAAACCTGAGAAGAGTGCGTTGCGCAATCCCATAAATAAATAAAGAATCAGGATAACCAATAACATTCCCATAATAATGGAATTTTCAAGGTCGCTTACCTGACCACGAACATCTTCAGATGTATCATCGGTAACCGTTACCAGCAATCCTCGTGGCAAATTCCCCAACTCTTTCTCTTTCGAGATAATTTTATAGATTTCATCGGTTGCAGCCAAAAGGTTTTCACCGGATTTTTTAGAAATTGAGAGGGAAACTACGGGATTGTTATTTAATCTTGAAATGGAAGAAAGTTCTTCATATCCATCTTCAATTTCGGCAACATCCTTAAGATAAACCACTTTACCATTGGTAACTTTTACAATGGTATTTTCGATTTGCTGCATGTTGGTGTAATCAGCACTGGTTCGAATGCTTCGCCGGGTATTATCAGTGATTAATGTACCTGCACTCACTGTAACATTTTCATCGCCAATGGCAGTCTCAATATCTTGAAAGGAAACACCGTTTGCTTCCATTTTGTGCAAATCGGCATTGATCTTAATCTCTCTTTCATCAACCCCTTTAATATCAGCCTCAGAGACTTCAGGTAAGGCTTCAAACTTATCTTGAAGATCTTCTGCAAATTGTTTTAATTCGTTCAATCCAAAATCGCCCGAAAGGTTAATGTTTAGGATTGGAAAATCAGCAAAATCTATGTCTTCAACAATTGGATCCGTATCCAAATCATCAGGCAATTCACTTAAAGATTTGTCTACTTTGTCTTTTGTATCCTGAAGAGCTTGTTTTACATCTACATCAGTGTTAAACTCAACAACAATCAAACTCATATCCTGATAGGAGGCTGAAGACATTTTCTTAACTCCTTTTAAGGATTTTAACTCCTTTTCGATGGGTCTGGTTATCAGATTCTCGATATCAACCGGAGAGTTTCCCGGATAAGGAGTTGAAATTAAAATGTTCGGAATCACTACTTCAGGAAAATATTCCCGAGGCATACTTTGGTACGAAAACCAACCAAACATGCAGAGAATTGCAGTTAGAATAAAAATGGAATTCTTATTCTTTAATGCTCCGAATGTTGGTTTAAACTGCCTTTGATTTTCTTCGGCAGAGCTTGTATCTTTGATTTTATCCATTTTATTTGAAATTATTTGGTGCTAATCAGCGATCCGTTCACAACTTGAGAAAACCCATCTGTTATAATTTGGTCACCTAGCGAAAGACCAGAATCAATCATCGAAACATTGTTGTAGGTTTTGGAAACAGTTACATATGTTTTTCTGGCCACAAGGTTTTTCCCCTCTTTTTTAGCTATGTAAAGGTAGTTTCCTTCAAAATCTTTTTTAATAATGATTGAAGGAACAACCATGGCATCCTGAACTTCATAATCTTTGATTTTCATTACCGAAATCAAATTTGGCTTGATCATGTGTTTTGGATTGTTAAGGTTAATTCGAATTTTAAAACTTCTGTTTGCAGGATCAATTACATTTGATGTGCGGTAGATATTTGCATTGGTCTGGTAATTAATAGCCGGAAAATCCAGTTCTACAGCTTCTCCTGCTTTAATAAAATTTAAGAATGATTCAGACACATCACCTTCAACATAGACTTTATCAATATTAACCAATTGAGCAAATGGAATAGAAGGTCCTGCCAATTCGCCTTTTTTCTGATGTATTTCATCAACAATACCACTAAAGGGAGCCATAATAATTGCCATATCTTTTTGAGCTTCCAAACCTTCCAGTTTGCGTTCGAATCCTTCTTTATCCGCTTTGGCCTGCAAGTATTCTATTTCAGAACCAATCTTTTGGTTCCATAAACGCTCCTGTCTTTCAAAGATTGTTGTGTTTAGTGCAAGATTGGTTTTTACTTCGTCAATTTGTTGCTGAATTTGAGATGTATTCAATTTTCCTAAAATATCACCTTTGTTCACATGCTGCCCTTCACTTACATCAACAGAAATAATATTCCCGGCAGTTTCCGGAGTTATCGTTATGTTTTTATCGGCTTCCACATTACCGGTTACTTGTATATAATGTTCAAATTTTGATGTCGCTAATTTTTCAACAATCACATTTATCGTTTCTTCTTCGTTATTTGTACTTCGAATTTCATTTTCTAAATCTGCTATTTTGGTTTTCAAAATAGAAAGTTCTGATTTATACTGTTTTAATTGTTCAGATTTGTTCTCATTTTTTTCCGAGTTCTTTGCAGAACAGGCAAAAAGTAATGGAATAATACAGGCTATAAGTAAGTTCTTCATTTTATAATGTTTTTTGTAGGATGTTAGTATTACAATTTACCCAAGGCTTTTTCAAAGGCAATTTTCGAATTTAAAAGCGAGAGTGTTGAATTAATATATGCGGAATGCGAATCCAGGTACTGTTTTTCATTTTCAGATAATTCTGTACTTGTAGATATTCCTTCCTTAAACTTGATTTGGGTTCTATCGAAAATTCGTTTGGCGATTTTTAAGCCTTCGATATCATTTTCGTATTTTTCCTGAGCATTCAACAAGTTGGTAAAGGATAGATTTACATCCATTTTAAGATTTTGTTGAGTCATTTCCTGTTGATTTTCCAGCTTCATAAAATTGATTTTCTCTTGCTTAATTTTTGAACGCTTTTGGCCTGCCGAAAAAATCGGCATTTTTAATTGAAATCCAAGAACTGATGATTTAAACCAGGGAACATCAGTTCTGAATACATTGGTATAATCTGAACTGGTGTTTTTACCATAGTTGTAAAAGGCCGAAATAGTTGGTAAATAAGCCGCTTTTTCATTTTTTATAATCAATTCCTGCGCTTTTAATTGGGTTTCAATAATTCTGAAATCAATATGATCAGACATATTAAAATTCGAAATTACAGGCGATTCTGTTCTAATAGGATCAACCAGTTCTTCCAGGCTATTGGTCAACTCAATTTTTTCATCAATTTCGATCCCTAAGCCAAATTTTAATATAATTAGGGAGGTTTGAATAGCTCTTTTGGCATCTGCTAATTGATTTTTATTTGTATTGAGCATCAGGCGAATTTGATCTACATCCAATTCTTCTCTAAAACCATTTTGGTGATACGCATCAGTTTCGGTTAGGAGTTTCTGATTAATTTCGAGATTTTCCTGAACGGTTTTGTAATTTTCTTCGGCAACCAAAACGGTAAAGTAGGCTTGAGACACAGTATTTTTAATCTCAATTTCTGATTTCTCTTTTTGATTCTGAGAAAGTTGTACAAAAACTTTGGCAGCCATGGTTCCAACAATGTAAGATCCGTCGAAAATTTTCTGACTAACACTAACTGAAGCAGAGCTGGTATATCGCTGACCAAATTTAATTGGAGTATAAGTTCCTGGTGTGCCTCCAAAAAATTCAGAAGGAAGTAAGGAAACTGATAAATTTAGATTATTGTTGTAATCAAGTGCTGCGTCAATTTGAGGCAAACCATCTGCAATTGTTTCCCAAACCTTTTTTCTGGCCACTTGTAAATCATATTCGGTTGCTTTTACCGAGTACGAATTCTCCAAAGCATACTGTTGTGCTTCGGCTAAGGTAAGTTTTAAGTTGGATTCAGTTTGTGCTTTTGCGGGAGTACCGAGTCCAATAAAAATCACCATTAATGCTGGTAGGATGTTTTTCATTGTATTATTTAAATTTATTTTTAAAATATTCAATTCCTTTATTTGTACAAATACCATAAAGATGATAGAGTGTCAATTCTCGGTGGATATCAATATTAAATACTTCTTCCATTGAAAAAACCTGATATTCGGTTGTACCAAGATTCAAGTAGAACCCAACCAAATTCTTACTAATGAAATCAATATTTAATTCCGGTCGGTATAAGCCTTCGTCAATTCCCTTTTGCAGATTATAAAGTAATTCTCGTTGAAATAGTTTAATCTTTTCATCTTTAAAATTATTCCAAATCTCCGGGTAGTATTTTTTTAGATCATAGTCCAGAGAATCACATTTTTTAAGAATTTTTTCGTTAATAAAACTAAAAAACTCAAAATACTGGTCGAGTGCGTTTAAATTGATTATTTGATCAGATTTAAAGGAAAACTGAGGATTCTTAATATCCCATTCGCAGGCTTCATTTATTAATTCATTTTTGTTGGTGAAATAATTGTACAATGTTTTTTTAGACATGCCCATTTTTGAAGCAATGTCATCCATACTTATGCTTTTTATACCATATTGGAAAAATAATGTCCAGCTGGCAGTAATGATATTTATTTTTTGCTCATTCATGCAGCAAATATAAATCAATAAAGAACTCTGGAAACTATCTTTGTATTAAAAGTTTCCTTTTGATGATTAAATCTTGTTAACACTAAAGTCATTTTAATTCTATAGGTTTAATATTGCAACAATAAAAATATAGATCTTGTTTTATTTCAGATCAACTTATTAGGTAACTCTTCATATTTTATCGGTAAAAGGATTGAGACAAGCTATTTTACAGGAAGGACTCTTTGTATTTGTGAACTAAATACTAAAACGTGAATTTTGTGGTTATTAAAGGAAAGATGGTTTGTATGAAAAATTTAATAGGATTTTTTTTGTTGTTTATTGCCGGTAATAGTATCGCACAAGTTTCCTTGGTTGGAGGAGAACGTATTGATTATTTCAGCAGTTGGACTGAACGGGGAGCTAAAGTGGTTCCCTCGGGGGAAATACATCTAAGTGCATTGGCTGTAAGCAGATATGGGAATTATCCCAAAACGGAAATTAATTCTCAGTTATTACTATTTCCATTTGCTCCTAATATTGGAGTAAAACATGAATGGTTCGGACAAAACACAATTGTTTCGACCCAACACAGCTTGTATTATCCAACGCTTGGTCTTAAATGGGCACGAAGTAGTGGATTTCAAGATCAAATCCCTAAGTCGGCAGTAGTTCCGCATATTTTTACCTTTAGAAATGAATTGATTGTTAGTCATATAATTAATCCCCAGCCTAAAGATTGTTTTATTAAACTTCCCGATTTAGTACTTACAGGAAGGCTTGGTTTTGATTTTTCGTTAACATCAGGAGACTCTGAGTTGCCATTGCTCGATTATCATTTTTTATATCACAGAACAGCATCCTATTACAACAGCCAAAAGCTTTATTTTGCAGGAGTAGAATTGGATGGGAATGTTTACCGGAATTTTAACTTTTCGATCAATGCAGATTATTATTCTATCGATTTTAATGGCGAATGGGCTGCTGAGAGTCAGGGGAAAATTCATTGGCACCGCGATAGTAAATTTTCTGTTTCGGGAGGGTATAAATTATACTACCTGAACACCAATTACGGGTCTCAGTTTTTAGCGATGCCGGTTATCGATTTTGTCTTTAAATTGAATCATACAACCCGTCTTCAGAATGGTTTATTTAAAAAATAGAAGAGGGTGTCCAAAAAGTTCAATCTTATTGTCATTCTGATCCCGATGAATCGGGACGAAGAATCTTTATCTTTGAAAAACAGATGTTTCGACTTCGCTCAACATGACGTTTTCAAGTGAAACTTTACTTTTTGGACACCCTCTTCTATTTTTATTCGTGATACAAACTAGTGTACAAATATCTTTTTATATTTCTTTTGGGAGTTTTTTTAAATTCCTCGGGAAATACAATAACCCGTGATATTTTCATATAGGCAGGAAAGCTTTTGTTTAAAATTTGCTTGTCCTTATTAAGTGCCTCTTCAATTTCGTCTTTGTTTAATCCTTCCGCATCACAAGCTTCGTAATCCGGATAGATCAGTGCAATTAGCTTGTGATCTTTATCATCAGTAACAATTGATTCCTGAATAAACGGCATATTATTTAAGCATGCTTCAATTTCTTCCGGATAGATATTCTGTCCGGATGGACCAAGCAGCATATTCTTACATCTGCCTTTGATGTATATGTTATCGTCTTTATCAATGATTCCAAGATCACCTGTTCCCAACCAACCGTCCTTATCAAGAGCTTCTTTTGTCGCTTCAGAATTTTTGTAGTAGCCTTTCATTACGTTGGAGCCCTTCACCTGAATTTCACCAACAATATTAAACGGATCGTCAGATTTGATTCTAACCTGCATGCGATCAACTACTTTCCCACAGGAATGTGCACGAAATTTACTGTTTGGACTATAACTAATTAATGGACCACACTCTGTCATTCCGTAACCAACAGAAAATGGAAATTCTATTTTTAGAAGAAAATCTTCCACTTCTTTGCTTAAGGCTGCGCCTCCAATAATCACTTCGATAAATTTCCCGCCAAAGGTTTCTGTGAGTGAATTTCGAATCTTTTTGTAAATTTTCTTTTCCAGTAATGGAATCTTAAGCATCAGTTTCACTCTTCTGCTTTCCAATACAGGCAATATTCTTTTTTTATAGATTTTCTCCATTATAAGAGGAACCAAACAGATTAACCGAGGTTGTACTTCCTGAAAGGCTTTGGTTATTATTTGAGGAGTTGGCACTCTTGAGAGAAATATAACATGACAACCACAACAGAATTCGGTGAGGAATTCGAACATACAGCCGAATACATGTGCCAATGGCAAAAATGAAACGATCTTGTCCTGAGGACGGAAATCCATATAATCGAAGCCGATTTGTATATTCGAATACAGAGACTCATAGGCCAGCATTACTCCTTTCGAAAATCCGGATGTTCCTGATGTATACGATAAAACTGCAATATCTTCATCTTTAGGATTGGCGTAATCCAGTTTGTTTTTATCAACCCTATTTTTTAGTGATTCTGCATTGGCTTTTTCAACTGATTTTTTCAATTTGTCGCACGATGAACAAAAAACGTTATAATCCTCCAATGAAATAATACCTTTCAGTTTTTCAATTTTTGAATCATCAATTTTATTGAAAATATTTTCGGTCGTAAAAAGTAATGTAGATTCGGAATGGTTAACAATGTGATGAATATCGCTGGAATTAAAATCGGGGAGAATGGGTACAATTACAGCTCCATAAGTTATGGTTCCCAAATAAGTAACGGCCCAATTGTTTAAATTACGACCAATAACTGCAATTTTGTCTCCTTTTTTTATTCCTAACTCTTTAAAAAGAAGATGCATCCAATGTATTCTTTGAGCAACTTCCTGATAAGTTAAGGTGTCTTTTTGGTAATTGGTAAATGCTGGTTGCTCCCAGTTTTTATGTATGGTTTTTCGAATCTTTTCGATTAACTTATTCTCAATCATATACTTACTGATTATTTGAAGGCCTTAAAGATACTAATCTTGACAAAAAATCATAATCATACTTGTATTAAATTCCTTTGTGATATAAATAAGTGTCATTAAGTCAATCGTTTGCACAACTGCCTTATTGTTGAAAAAAAAAGGTATTTCAGTTTATTAAGAGAATAAATATCCAGTTTGTCTTACGATTTTGACTGATTATTTACTTAATAAGACCATAATTGAATCCAATTTTATATTTTTGTGAACTTATTATCTCATTAACCAGTAATATAAAATGGAACAGAAAAGAATTAAGATCAAAAAGCTGTTGATTTCAAATGAAGTTGGCAGTGAAGTAAATGTGAAAGGTTGGGTTAGAACCAAGCGTGGAAATAAGCAAATTAATTTTATCGCTTTAAATGATGGTTCTACTATTAATAATCTTCAGATCGTTGTTGATGTTCCAAATTTTAATGAGGATTTATTAAAGAAAATTTCTACCGGGGCAGCAATTTCTGTTGTTGGAGAGGTTATCGCATCGCAGGGAAGCGGACAAAGTGTTGAGATTTCTGCTACAAAAATTGAGGTTTTAGGTGTTGCCGATCCCGAAAAATACCCACTTCAACCAAAGAAACATTCTTTGGAGTTTTTGAGAGAAAAAGCGCATTTACGTTTTCGTACCAGTACATTTAGTGCGGTTTTCCGTATTCGCCATGCAATGGCTTTTGCGGTGCACGAATTCTTTAATAAAAAAGGCTTTTTCTATATGCATACGCCGCTTATTACAGGTTCGGATGCTGAAGGTGCCGGTGAAATGTTTAGAGTAAGTACTTTGGATGCTAAAAATCCACCTTTAAACGAGGATGGAAGCATTAATTATAAGGAAGATTTCTTCGGGAAGGAAACGAATCTTACAGTTTCCGGTCAGTTGGAAGGTGAATTGGGAGCAATGGCTTTGGGAGAAATTTATACTTTTGGTCCTACATTCCGGGCTGAAAATTCAAATACAACCCGTCATCTGGCAGAGTTCTGGATGATAGAACCTGAAATGGCTTTCTATGATATCACCGATAACATGGATTTGGCCGAAGAGTTTTTAAAGTATATGATTAAATATGCTTTGGATAACTGTATGGAAGATCTTGAATTTTTGAGTAAGAGATTAAAAGAAGAGGAAAAAGGGAAAAAAGCAGATGAACAATCAATGGAATTGATTGAGAAATTGAAATTTGTTTTGGAGAACGACTTTGTTCGTTTAACTTATACTGAGGCAATTGATATTCTTCGTAACTCTCAGCCCAATAAAAAGAAGAAATTCCAATATTTGATTGATGGTTGGGGAGCTGATCTGCAGTCGGAGCATGAGAGATATCTGGTAGAGAAGAAATTCATGAAACCGGTTATCTTGATTGATTATCCAAAGGAGATTAAATCTTTCTATATGAAACAAAATGAGGATGGAAAAACTGTAGCTGCTATGGATATTCTATTCCCGGGAATTGGTGAGATTATTGGAGGATCGCAGCGTGAGGAAGATTTGGATAAATTGGTGACCCGTATGAAAGAAATGGGTATACCTGCTGAAGATATGGATTGGTATTTAGATACCAGAAGATTCGGAACAGCTACTCATAGTGGTTTTGGATTAGGATTTGAAAGAATGATGTTGTTTGTTACCGGAATGGGTAATATCCGCGACGTAATTCCTTTCCCAAGAACTCCAAAAAATGCTGAGTTTTAAGAGGGTAAAAATCAAATGATATTGAAAACCGTATTGCATATGTAGTACGGTTTTTTTGTACTCTAAATTATGAATGTTGAAATTGAAATTTGGGGTTTTATTGGATGTTTTATCCTGATAAGGCAAAGTCTGACAGAATTATTTATAAAAAAACGATGAACTAAGCTACTTATTTTGAGCTTTTTGAGTACACCTGTTATGCTTAAGATTTTGATACTTACCACTTATGGCTTGAAAATTGTACTTGAGTGATGATCTTCTTGTAAGTTCACAAGAGAATATGTACCTTGCTTCATTCAAAAAAAAGAACGGAATCAGTATGCTAAAGCAAAGTTTACAGCAAAAGTTATTACAGAAATTATCGCCTCAGCAAATTCAGGTGATAAAATTGTTGGAGCTTCCAACTTTGCAGCTTGAAGAGCGAATTAAAAAGGAGTTGGAAGAGAATCCTGTTCTGGAAGAAGGAAATAATGAAGAGGATTATCAGGATGATAATCAATCTGATGAAGCTCCGGAGAAAGACAAGGATCAGGAAGAATTTTCTTTGGAAGATTATATGAATGATGAAGATACTCCATCTTATAAACTTTCTGCACAAAATTATTCGCAGGATGACAAGCACGAAGAAATCCCTTTTTCGGGAGGAACAACTTTTCATGAATTGCTGATATCACAATTGGGATTGCGCATTCTTACTCCAGAAAAATATGCTTTAACGGAATATCTGATTGGAAATATTGATGAAGACGGATACCTGCGAAGAGAGATTGAAAGTATTGTGGATGACTTGGCTTTTTCGATGGGAGTTGAAACTTCTTATGAAGAATTAGTGGAATTGTTACGGGTAATCCAGGATTTTGATCCGGCAGGAGTTGGTGCACGCGACTTGCAGGAGTGCTTGCTTCTTCAGATTGAACGCAAAGGGAAATTTAATCCAGATGTAAAATTAGCTAAGCTGATTCTGAAAAAGAATTTTGAAGAGTTTACCAAAAAGCACTACGATAAAATTCAGAAGAGAGTTGGCGCAAGTGATGAAGATTTTAAATGTGCTGTTGACGAAATTTTAAAGTTAAATCCAAAACCGGGAAGCACATTCAATAACCCATTAGATAAAGCATCGCCTACTATTATTCCCGATTTTATATTGGAAGAAGAAGATGGTGATTTGTTGCTTAGTTTGAATTCACGAAATGTTCCCGAACTGCATATTAGCAGAGCTTATTCCGAGATGCTCGAGGATTATTCCGGCAATAAGAAAAATCAGTCACGAGAGAATAAAGACGCTGTTATGTTTGTGAAGCAAAAGCTTGATTCTGCAAAATGGTTTATTGATGCAATTAAACAAAGACAAAATACATTGTTGATAAGTATGAACGCGATTATTGATTTTCAGCGGGAATATTTTCTGGAAGGTGATGAACGTAAACTCAGACCAATGATTTTGAAAGATATTGCTGAAATAACAGGGCTGGATATTTCAACTATATCACGGGTATCAAATTCGAAATACATACAAACTCATTTTGGTATTTTTTCCTTAAAATATTTCTTCTCAGAAGGTTTGCAAACCGATTCGGGAGAAGAGGTTTCGACTCGTGAAATAAAGAAGATATTACAGGAGTGTATTGATAATGAGGACAAGAAGAAGCCATTAACTGATGATAAGTTAGCCGTTATTTTAAAGGAAAAATCGTATCTGATAGCCAGGCGTACTGTAGCTAAATACAGGGAACAATTAAATATTCCTGTGGCCAGATTAAGAAAAGAATTATAAATTTTGTTAAAGAATAAACGAGTTGGTGCAAAGACAATTATCTTTGCACCTTTGTTTTGTTAAAGGGCTTGGATAAATGGTGTAATCTTTTTCCACATTTTCTATTCTGCATTTTAAATCTACTATTATGAATTTCGCTCGAATAATATCAGGAGTGGCACACCCAATGTTAATGCCATTAATTTCTGTTTTTGTAATATTTCATTCAGGAACCTATCTTGACTTTGCACCCCATCAATTGGTACGTGTAATTTATATGATTGTAGTAATTTCAACAGTATTACTTCCCTTAAGTATTTTGCCTTTACTGAAGAATCAGAATATCATTTCAGATATTGGTTTGGAAAAACGTCAGGAAAGGCTCATTCCATTAGTATTAACACTACTATTTTACTTTTTAGGTTATTACATGTTGCTTAAATTTCCAATCACAAGGATCGTTGCTAATTTACAACTGGCTGCTATTATTTCTATCTTTATAGTTACTCTTATCTCACTAAAGTGGAAAATTAGTTTGCATATGGCAGGTATTGGGGGCTTTTTAGGAATGGTAATTGCGTTTACCATACTTTATTCCAGTTCTCTAAAACTTGTATTTATGGTGGGGATTATTTTTGCCGGATTAATAGCATATTCCCGGTTAAAATTAAACCTGCATACTCCATCTCAGGTTTACGCAGGTTTTATAGTTGGTTTAGTAACAATCTGTTCTTGTATGCTGCTAATATAAAATTCTATTATTTATTGGTGCAACAACCACAAATCCGGTGTTTTATTCAATTTCCGTAAGCGAATCAGTTCTTTTACTGCAGTTTCTTTTTTATTAAATGATTGCATTATAACGCGGAACTTGCCGTTTTGTTCCATTACAATACTTGGATATCCTTTTTGGTACAATTTATCTTTAAAATTTTCAGCCTGACTTAAATTATTGTAGCTGGCGGCTACAATGTGATAATCAAAAGAATTCCTGTTTTCAGCAATTTGCTCACTTGTAAATTTTGGATCTGGTTTGTTTGGTTCAGGTGTTAATTCAGGAATCAATCGTTTTGCTGTCTGTTCTACAACCTTACCTTTTTCAATCGGAGTTATTGTTTTTTTATCTTTACATCCGGAAAAAAGAAGAAATACAAGAATTAAAAAGAAGTTAAATTTTACCATTTCGATTTCAAGTTTCAAATCATCGTTTAATATAAAGCCAGTTTTCTTTATGCTCCTCAGATGCTCTAGCCGATTTTAGTTCCTGAAAAGCAAGAGTTCGATCAGAAAAAGCTTTATAAGAAACCCTGTGAAAACCATTTGCAGCTTCAATAATTTCAGAATTATAACCATCCTTGGTTAATTTTTGCTGCAAACGTTCCGCATTTTTCATATTTTGAAAACTAGCTAAAATTAAAAAATATTTGTTCGGAACCTGTTCAACTACAGGTTTAAGTTTCTTTTTAGCTACTACGGGTTCTGCCTTGGTTTCAGTTTTTGATGATTCTTTTTTTGCCTTCACCTTTTCAGCAACTTCTTTTTTTACGGGAGTCTTTTTTTCATCCTTGCAGGCCGAGACACCAACTGAAAGAATAAGTGAAGCAATAAATACGGTTTTAATATATCTTCTCATAAGGGTAGGATTAATATTATAGTAACAAATTTACAATTTTATTAATGATTTCAATAATACTTCGTTTATTTGTTATTTCATTAGTGTCAGATCAACCTTATTCAAATCGGGCTTTGATTCCTGTCATTTCATGAAAACACGAATATTTTGCCAAAACACTAATATAAGTATGAATTTTTGATTTAAAAAAGGATTCTTAAGTCATGCTTCGTGAAATATATTAAATTACAAAACAATTAAAAAATAAATGTATGAAGACAATCGCGTTGGTTGCTCACAATGAAAAGAAGAGTGTGATGCTTGCCTGGGTAAAAAGGCATAAGGATGAGCTTAAAAAGCATAAATTAATAGGGACTACAAATACATCAGAATTATTGAATTCTGTTTTGGATCTTGAGGTTAAAGGTTTTGGTCATGGTCCTAATGGTGGAGATATTCTTTTAGCTGCTCAGATATTGGAAGGCAAGGTAGATGAAGTAATTTTCTTGATTGATGCTGAAACACCGCACGGACATGAGCATGATATTCAAACTTTAATAAGAACATGCGTAATAAATAATGTGCCAATGGCCTTAAATGTGGCTACTGCAGATTATTTGGTAAAACTTAATCAATCAGAGGCATAAAAGTGTTAACGTTAAATTAACACAAAGATAATGTTTGTGAAATATTAGCGTCTCCATGTGTTTGTATGTTTGCGGGGAATTTACGAACTTATAACATGGAGAACTTTTACTTAATTATTGTAGTAGTGCTTTTTGCACTGGCTATTTCTGACCTTATTGTTGGGGTTAGTAATGATGCCGTTAATTTCTTAAACTCTGCATTTGGCTCCAAGGCAGCCCCGCGTTGGGCGATTTTAGCGATTGCCAGTCTTGGAGTTTTGGTTGGAGCTACTTTTTCCAGTGGAATGATGGAAGTTGCCCGTAAAGGGATATTTCATCCCGACCAATTCTATTTTGCAGAAATCATGATCATTTTTATTGCGGTAATGCTAACGGATATCATTCTGTTGGATTTTTACAATACCGTAGGTTTGCCAACCTCAACAACCGTATCGATTGTATTCGAATTACTGGGTGCTGCCGTGGCTGTGGCCGTTGTAAAGATCATGAACTCTTCTGATCAAACAATGCTTGACTTAGGAAGTTATATTAATTCGGCAAAAGCATTGGCGATTATTACAGGTATCCTGTTGAGTGTGGTAATAGCTTTTTTCTCAGGTGCTCTTGTGCAGTACGTTAGCCGTTTGATTTTTACTTATAAATTTGAAAAAACATTTAAGTATTTCGGAGCACTTTTTGGTGGGTTTGCAATTACTGCAATTACCTATTTCATTTTAATAAAAGGAGCCAAGGGGTCTTCTTTTATCACTAAAGAAACTCTTAGCTGGATAAAAGAAAACACACTAACAATTATTTTGGTTTGTTTTGTAGGTTGGACAGTAGTTCTGCAGGCTTTGGTGTGGTTTGTCCGTTTAAACATCCTAAAAGTAATTGTTTTGGTCGGAACCTTTGCTTTGGCAATGGCTTTTGCGGGTAACGATTTGGTAAACTTTATTGGTGTTCCGTTGGCGGGTTTCAAATCGTTTCAGGCATTTATCGCCAATCCAGGTACAGATGCTTACGGAATGACAATGGAAATTTTAAACGACAAGGTGAAAACAGAGACTTATCTGTTGATTATTGCCGGTTTAATAATGACAATTACTCTTTGGTTTTCTAAAAAAGCCAGAACAGTTACCGAAACTGAAATAGGATTGAGTAATCAGAATGAAGGCGATGAAAAATTTGGATCATCCTTTTTTGCCCGTCTTTTGGTTAGACGTTCTTTGTCTGCAAATAGTAGCTTAAAAAGTATATTACCTGTTAAGTTTCAGGAGGGGATTCAAAAACGATTTGCCAAGCCTTCAGCTCCGGCAGGTATCGATAAAAAGGATGTACCTGCTTTTGATATGATTCGTGCTTCGGTAAACCTTACTGTTGCAAGTATCTTAATTTCTATAGGTACATCTCTAAAATTACCTTTGTCTACAACCTATGTTACATTTATGGTTGCAATGGGTTCTTCACTTTCCGATAGAGCATGGGACAGAGATTCTGCAGTTTACCGAATTACAGGAGTACTTACCGTAATAGGTGGTTGGTTTTTCACAGCATTTTTTGCTTTTACCGCAGCTTTTATTTTCGCAAGTTTAATTAATTGGCTTGGTGGATACGCGATCATTGGTTTATTAGTTGTAGCTGTTGCATTTGTTGTGCGGTCACATGTATTCCATAAACGCAAATCGAAGGGGCAAGACTCAGCCGAAGAAATTGACGAAGAAGATGCTTCTATTATTAGTAAAGGAGAGATTCTTGAACAGCTTACTCATGCAGTGTCGGTTGTAACTACTAAGATTCCTAAGGTTTATGCTAAAATTGTTAACGGTTTGGCTTTTGAAGAACGTGGTACTCTTAAAGAATCTCTAAAAAAAGTAAGGAAGCTCGACAAGGAAGCTAAATCACTGAAAGATCAGGTTCCTTTTGTTGTTCAGAAACTTTCTGAGGACAGTATAACAACAGGACCATTTTACGTTCAATTGCTTGATTACTTAAGAGAAATTGCTCACTCGATTAATTTTATTGCTGAGCCTGCTTTCGATTATGTGGATAACAATCATAAATCATTGGTTCCTGAACAAATCAATGAGCTAAATATAATTCAAACAAAGCTTGAGGATTTCTTCAAAACCATAAACCGTTTGTTAAATGACAATAATTATGATTTAAATCAAATCGAAAAAGCTTTTGGAAAGCAAAAAGATTTACTGTCATCTTTAAGTAAGTTTAGAAAAGAGCAAATTAAAAGAATTAAGGCTGAGAAGGTTGGAACCAGAAATTCGGTTCTTTATTTGGGAATTATTAATGAAACCAAAAACCTTGTGCTTTATTCCGGAAATCTTTTGAAAGCATCCCGCGATTTTACAACGACAAATGGCGTGATCGATCTAACAAATGACGATTTGTAATTAGACTATTATTCAAATTAATATAGAAAGGGTATCCGATTTTTTTGGATACCCTTTTGTTTATTTAATTTTTCGCTCGAGAATGCCTTCCACATCAAAATATTTTTCAAATTCTTTTGTATGTGTTTCAATATACTCTTTAAAGCTTTTCGAGTTGGGAAATACCTTGTTAAACTGATCTTTTGATAAAAAGAAGACTTTGTAGCGATTTCCGGCAATTGGCTTGTAACGATAAATCATAAAACCCTTATCGCTGTCTGCACCAATAAATTGCATATTAAAATAAACATTTTCGTTTACTTCCGACGAAAACATTCTAATGTTGATAATCGATTCAATATTCTTCGTTGAGTCTGCAATTTCTTTTAATTGAACAAGGTACTCTGTATCATTAAAAGGAATCACTTCGATATAACCCGATGCTTCTTCTTTTTTATTCTCGGAACTAAGAATCCATTCTCCCAATAAACTTTTTTCGATTACAGAATTCCCCGAAGGCGATATTGGTACTTTCGATTCATAATGATTACAAGAAGTCAAAACTAAAATTCCCAATAGTAGTAACAGCACTTGTTTTTTCATAACTCAATGGTATTTAATGAAGAAGTTCGAACAGTTTTTCCATTCCAACGCTCGCCTTTTCTCTAATATAAGTAATATTTCTGTTTGATCGCATTAATGGCTGATTTGGATCGATGACATAAACAGCTGTTTTATTTGGAATATAGTCGATTAAACCTGCTGCCGGATACACATTTAATGACGTTCCAACAATCACAAAAACATCCGCTTTACTAACAATAGCCACCGCTTCGCCAATTGCCGGAACACTTTCGCCAAACCATACAACATGAGGCCTCAGTGGCGAGCCTTTTTCACAAGTGTCGTTTAAAGTTAGTTCCCAATGATCCAGATCATAAATTAATTCAGGATCAACTGTACTTCTTGCCTTTTTTAACTCACCGTGAAGATGCAATACATTTGAACTTCCGGCTCGTTCATGCAAATCATCAACATTCTGAGTAACAATTTCAACCTCATAATGTTTTTCAAGTTCCGCAATAAGCAAATGTCCCTTATTGGGAAAACAATTAAATAACTGTTTACGGCGCTCGTTGTAAAATTGATGCACTAAATGCGGATTTTTTTTCCAGGCATGCGGACTGGCAACTTCCATTACATCGTATTGGTCCCAAACACCACTCATGTCTCGAAATGTTCGGATACCACTTTCAGCGCTCATGCCGGCACCACTTAACACAACCAATTTTTTCATACAATAAATAGATCTTTTCGACTCAATTTAGTTATAAAATAAGATCGTTCAAAATTTATCAATTCGGGCAATTATCTCTTTAAACGAATTATACGGTTCTGTTTGTTAATTTACTCAAAAAAAAACTTATCTTAGTATATGCCAAAAATTATAGATGTAGAAATCACCGAAAGTGAATCAGAATTACTTTACCTTCTGAGAAAGCAGACAAAAATTCTTCAGCATAGTAGAGTTAAAACCCTTCTTTTTATCAAACAGGGAAAAGTAAAATATACAAGTGAAATTGCAACTAAGCTGAATAGAAGTAGAAAAAGTATTTACAACTGGCTTCAATTGTATCAAAATGAAGGAATTCACGCTTATTTGGAAGTTGCCAGTCGAGGATCCAGAAAGGAACAATTAAGCGATTATACAAAAGAGTGTTTAGCCACTAAACTTGAAAATCCCTATATTGATATTACCAGTTATGTAGAATTACTTCAGTGGGCGGAACAAAACTGTCAGGAAAAGATTCCCTATCATGCTTTGTATCACTACTGCAGGAGCAAACTCAATAGTAAATTAAAGATCGCCCGTAAATCTCACCACAAAAAAGATAAGCAGACCGTTGAGGTCTTCAAAAAAACTTCCTGATCTGATAAATTCATTTAGAATTGGACTGGATAAAGATAAATACGACTCCCTGAATATTTATTTTCAAGATGAAAGTCGATTTGGATTAATGACCAAACAGAAACGCGTATTAGTTTCCAAAGGTGTAGAGCCGGTGGGTAAATATCAGCATAGTTACAAGTGGTTATGGCTTTGGGGATCTTTTTCACCTTTGACAGGAGATGCATTCTATTGGGAAACATCCAATGTTGGGAATGATATTTTTGAAGCATACCTAAAAGTTCTTAGCGATCAAAATCCAAGAGAACTAAAACTATTGATAATTGACAATGCAGGGTTTCATGCCTGTCAAAGCATAGAAGTCCCTGAAAATATAAGGCTAATAAGAATTCCAGCCTATGCTCCTGAACTAAATCCTGCAGAAAAAGTATGGCAATGGATGAAAGATAAGGTATCCATGAAGTTTTTTTCAGAAATATCAGATCTACAAGAAAAGATTACAATGATGGTAAATGAGTTGAATCCCGATTTAATCAAATCCATTACTGGTTATCCAATTTATACAAATTGCTTTTGTGAGTAAATTAGTCTGTAAAATGGTATTAAGTAAGTATGAGCATATCTATTTTGCTAACTTTTTAAAATCACTTCCCAAAAATCTGTCGGTTTGCTTGCCTTTTACCATATGGTAATCGAAATAATAAAATTTTGCGTCGCCGGCACCAATAAGCATTTTAAAACATCTGGCCTTGTTTTTTGTTTTTTCGGGGCCAACTTTATGCAAAAAGATAATATCGTTGTTCTTATTTTGAATGGCTTCCTCAATTTCATTGGCTTCTACCAATTTCACTTTGCCAGAATATATCTTTCGTATTTTAGCAACGGAATTAACGTCATCATCCATCTCATTCTTTAGCAAATAGAGAGTTTTGTCTTTAGTTTCGGAACTGTTTTTATTGTAGTATTTCAGTATGTTTTCAGATATAATGTCAGGATTTTTAGTCACCAGTGCAATATGATTTTGCATAAACAGAACCAAAGAGGTGAGTTTATAAATGTAACTTTCTTCATCAACCTGCACATACGATAATGGGATTGAACACAGGTCAGGCATATCACCAACAGCATTTGCCTTTCCTCCCAAAAGCAGACTTAAAAAATTGTATTTGGCCTTGGTTTTGTCTTTATTAAAAGTAACAATACTTGTTACTAAAAATGAATACTTAGGATTGAATCGTTGTTTTTCGAATTCTGCGTTCGAAATAAATTCATACTTGGTAATCGTCCAGTTTTGTTTAACCGCTTCTTTTATCTTGTCATTAAAATCGGAAAACAGATTATCTTCCAAAACCACAAGTGTTTTTGTGTTGTGAAATCTATTGTAGTCAGATGCGCTTGGCAAGTGTTCTTGTGAGAATGACTGGATTCCTGCCAGACAAATTGCGATTGTTATAATGATTCTATTCATGGTTTTACATCTTGATAATGTGTTGACTTGCTTGTTCTTTTATGGTTTTAATACAATTCAAGTATTGAATTTAATCAAATTAATTATGTCCATCAAAATGTAGAACGAATTGTTGTTGGTATTATTTTCGATCCCGGAAGAATTTTCAAGAGAATGATTACATGGTTTTTCTAATTGGGTTTAATTTAGAATTTCTAAAATCTGCCGATCTTTCCATTTTTATCAATCTTGTTTCCTATTTTTGTTGCTATGATTGATCAGTCAACAGTTGCACGAATTTTCGACTCAGCCGAAATTACCGAAGTAGTTTCCGATTTCGTGACTCTAAAAAAAAGAGGCGTTAATTTCCTGGGATTGTGTCCTTTTCATAACGAAAAGTCGCCATCCTTTACCGTTTCTCCTGCCAAAGGCATTTACAAGTGCTTTGGTTGTGGAAAAGGTGGAAATTCCGTGAACTTTATTATGGAGCATGAGCATCTCGATTATGTAGGTGCATTAAAATATCTGGCAAAAAAATACCACATCGAGGTTGTTGAAAAAGAGCTTTCGCCCGAACAGGAACGACAAAAGAATGATCGGGAGAGTATGATGATTGTAAATTCTTTTGCTCAAAAATCATTTACCCAGAATTTGTATGAGCATGCTCAAGGCATGGCCATAGGAATGGGATACATGCGGGAACGAGGATTTCGAGATGACATTATCAAGAAGTTTCAGGTAGGTTATTGTTTAGAAGCTTGGGATGCTTTTTCGAATCATGCTCTTGATTGTGGTTATAAAAAGGAGTATCTGGTGAAAACCGGATTAAGCATCGAAAAAGAAAACCGATTGCTCGATCGCTTTCGCGGAAGGGTTATTTTTCCGATTCACGGAATTGCAGGCCGTGTTCAGGCATTTGGTGGTAGAATACTTAAAAATGATGCCAAAGCTGCCAAATATTTAAATTCCCCCGAATCAGAAGTATATCACAAAAGCCGGATTTTGTATGGAATTTTTCAAGCCAAGAAATCCATTGTGCAAAACGAAAAGTGTTTTTTAGTTGAAGGATACACCGATGTACTTTCATTCCATCAGGCTGGAATCGAGAATGTTGTTGCTTCATCGGGAACGGCTCTTACTGCCGACCAAATACGTCTCATAAAAAGATTCACCAATAATATTACCATTATATACGATGGCGATGCTGCAGGTATTAAAGCTTCACTTCGGGGAATCGATCTGGTATTGGAACAGGAAGTAAACGTAAAAGTTTTACTATTGCCGCAAGGCGAAGATCCTGATTCATTTTCACGAACCATGGGTGCCAGTGAATTAACGGAATACATCGAGAAGAATGAGAGTGATTTTATTTTATTTAAAACCAAATTATTATTGGAGGATGCTAAAGGTGATCCAGTAAAAAGAGCCAATCTTATTGTTGAAATTCTTAACTCTATTGAGAAAATGTCATTAACCAAACGCCCGCCTTATATTAAGGAATGTAGCAGGATTTTGGATATTGATGAGAAATCTCTATATGACCAACTAAAAGAAACAGGTCGGAAGAAAAGAGAGAGTAATTTAAAAGTGGAGGAAAAACAATTAACGCGTTATGAGAAAACTCGAATCTTGGATTTAGCCAATGAATGTGATACGGAAGAGCGAGCCTTGATTCGAATATTGCTCAATTTTGGAAGTGAAATTCTCTATAGTCAGAAAGACGAAGCAGGAAATGAGGAGCAGTTGTTGGTTGGACAGTATATTATTACAGAGCTCTCCAATGATGAACTGGAATCAGTCAATCCATTGTATCAATTGGTATTCGATCAGTACGGTGAAAATATGGAAAAGGAAGCTTTCAATACAAAAACCTTCTTTCGTGATCTTCCCAACGAAAAAGTAAATCAGTTAGCTGCCGATATTCTTAGTGAACCCCATCAATTAAGTGGTTTGTGGACTCGTAATGAAAGCGTTGTTGAATCAGAGGAAATGAAACTGAAAGAGATCGTTCCTAAATTGGTGAATGAATACAAAGGGAAAAAGGTTCGTTTGTTAATGAAGGAAGTTATGCAGGAAATGCAGAAGGCTCAGGATACCGGTAATGCCGATCGAATGATGGAACTGATGAAGCAAAAAATGGTGCTCGATCAAATTAAAAATGCGATTTCAAAAGAACTGGGAAATCGAACCATATCATAGAATCTAATAAAACACATATATATGAAGACCATATTTATTGAATCCAAAGAGCAAATCGACGAAATTATCAACTCATGCGATACCTGCTTTTTGGGAGTCGTCGATCCGGAAAACAAACCATATGTTATTCCTATGAACTTTGGCTTTCACGATAATTATATTTATTTACACGGAGCAGGCTTTGGAAAACTAATAGATTGTTTAAAATTGAACCCGGAAGCATGTGTTACTTTTTGTACACCTCCAGTTTTGGCTTATCAGGATGTTCACATGGCATGCAGTTACCGCATGAAAGGAAAAAGTGTTGTGGCACGTGGCCCTATCGAGTTCATTATCGATATGGATCAAAAAGTTGATGCGCTGAACATTACCATGGCTAATTATACAGATCACAAATTTACCTACAACACGCCAGCCGTTCGTAATGTAGAAGTATACCGTATGAAAATTGACGAAATTACCGCTAAGGAATTTGGTGCGCCGCATGGCAACAATTTCCCCTGGCAAATGAAACGAGACAATAAAGAATCTTAAAAAGACCTATAATACAGCAAGCCTTCTCATCTCGGGGAGGCTTTTTTTTTGTTTAGAGCGTTTCCCTCATAAATTCGGGTCAGGCTTTCCGTTTCTACTCCTCGCTTTACTCTTCTCTTATATACAGCAAGTAAATTAATCAACCTGCCTCTTCCAATTTCTCAAATGATTTTATGCAGCGCTGTGGGGTATCCACTTCAATCCTTAACGCAATAATATACAATTTGCTCAACTTGGCACATTTGACAGTTGTAATTTGTTTCTCATAAGCATATATTTGTTTATTAACAAAATAACATGTGATTTGTGCTTGTTTCACTATTACAGTGCAAAATATATGATTCAAATAAACATATTTGAATAATATTATTTGTAAATACTTAACATTTAATCGATTATGAGAAAATTAATTTTTGCATTCTTATTTCTTTCCTTTGTTTTTGCAGCTTGCGATAATGGAAGTGATAAGAGTTTAGATGATTTAAAAAAAGAAAATCAAGAGTTGAAAGATGCGCTTGCTGCCAGCTCTAAAATTACCAATGTAGAATTTACAGCATCTGAAATGATATTAACCTATACTAATGGGTTAAAGTTGACAACTTCCATACCAGATGTATTAAGAGGTGAAGATGGTACTACGCCAAAAATTGGAGAGAATGGAAATTGGTGGATTGGTACTACTGACACTGGAGTTCTTGCACAAGGACAAAATGGTGCCGATGGCACAGATGGATCTGACGGTACAGATGGAAATTCTCCAATTATTGGCGAGAATGGAAATTGGTGGATAGGCGATACCGACACAAATGTTGCTGCTACGGGAGCTTCTGGTGTTGCTGGTGTAGGAATTCAATCAATAAGTTTCGATCAGTCAACAGGAGTAATGACCATCACCTTAACAAATGGAACTGAATCAAAATTTGTTATCGACAACAAAGATGGAAGCTTGGCAGCATACATCATGGAAGATTTAAATGGAAAGTATTTGGTGAAAAGCATTACCATGGGAGATATTCCATACGCTGAGTTTGAATATAACGATGATCACCAAATTACTAAATTGACTTCTTATTCGGCTAATGGGTATCAAACCTTTAAAAGGTTCGAAGTTGAAAAAGAGTATGCAGATGGGAAGCCAAGTAAAGTGCTTACCAGACGTTTTGCAACAAGAAAAACTACAGAATACAGTGATGAAGACTATGAAAATAGCATAACAAAGGAAGTTGAATTTGGAGAACATAAGGGAGACCAGTTCATAGAAGAAAATTCTGATGGTTCTTACTATTACTATGAATACCAATGGGGTAATGAAGAGGGATATCATTATTACCGATATTATGCCAATAAAGATGACCGCTTAGTTAACGAATTGGTAAGTAATGGGGATGGAACTTATACCGTTTATAACTATCAATCTTATAATAGCATTTATAATGATGTGACAGGTTCTAATGATTACTACTATTATTACAAAGTTTATGATAAATGTTTCGTGTATGATGAATATCAAGGTAGGTCTGAAATGTCAATAAAAGTTGCAAATAATCAATTTAAGATATATCGTGGAAATTCCTATTCTATAATGGTTGAAGGAGTTACAGAATACAGAAATATTTTTTGCTTCAGTTCGAATAGAACAATTCTTGGATTTTATGAGGTTGGAGATTTACTGGATGAAACCTATTCCGACTTGACTTATGACTCAAGTAATAGAGTTGAAAAAATATATGAAAGCACAGAAGAAGGTGCAGACGCAACTGCATATATCTTAAATTCTTATGATGGAGATAATTTAGCTAAAACAGAACGTTTTAGTAAGGATGGTGAGAATTGGGTGAGAGAAGAAGATTATGTAACCTTTGCATACACTTCGGCAGGACTTTTAAAAGAGACCATTGAACATGATTCTGAAGGCACTGAGACTGTGGTTTCGAAAGTTGACTACGATCAGGAGGGAAACCCTGTTGAGCTTTTTAAATATTTGGGAGATGTGAGCTATCGAGATGTTTTCGGATATGATCAAATAATTAACCCAGAAACAGGTGTAGAATATAATGACGATGATGTATATCTAGAGGCTGGTTTGTATTCTTTTGCGAAATTAGAATACAATTACACCATGAAAAATTTCTTTGGAAATACGATTGCTGGTTTATTCCCAGAATTGTATGGATTTAATTTTAACAATTCCTTGAAAAGCGGGACTTTTTCAAATTCTATAAATGCAGGTGCTATAGAGTACAAGAATTTCAATGATGGGGGTTATCCTCAAATAATGGAATTTATTGGATCGGGAGATGATGATTCATCATTCATTGGTCAATTAAAAATTGAATACATCAAAATTGAAGATTAACTTTTATTAAAATAGATATTGATTCGCCGCAAACACTGTGGCGAATTTCTTTTTAAACTAAGATCAATTATGAGAAAATTATTTTTATCAGTAATGGCATTGTCATTACTCTTTACCGCTTGCGATAGCTGCGATGACGACAAGGTTTACACAGAAGCAGAAAAAATTGAGAAAGATGTGAATGGCGAATACCTGTTTACAAAAGCTTTATTGGGAGATCTTCCAGTTGTTGAGATCAGTTACAACAGCGACAATCAAATTAGTGTGGTTTCATCTTACAATTCTGATAAATATGAGCAAAAATTAACCGGTCGTGTTGAGAAAGAGTACAAAGATGGTAAAGTAAATAAAATTACAACTCGCAGTATTGTTGAAGATTATCAAGGTGAAACAAAGGAGAATGTAGGAAGTGTATTATTGAGCTACGATTCAAAAGGAAATCTCATTAAAATTGAAGAATGGGAAGATGAAGAGTCTGATGTTTCTGAATACATTCAAAATGCGTACAATTCAAAGAATTTACTGATTAAATCAGAATTGTATTATTTAGATAAAACGGAATCGGACGATTGGCAAAAAGAGAATGGTTATTTGAAGTATGAGTACAATTCTGACGATTTAATCACTAATATTATTGGTGTTAATTCTGATGATGAAGAGACCGTATTGACAGATATTAAATATGATGAAAAAAAGAATCCTGTTGAAATTTACAAGTATAATTCTCCTGAATACGATTGGAAAATAAATCCTGTGACTGGGGAACAAGAGAAGTTTGTTGTCGAAGAAGGCAAATTAGTATCAATTGTAAAAATTGAATACGATTATAGTATGAAAAATTTTCTTGGACATTCCATTGGCTTAATTTTCCCTGAGCTAATTCAGTTTAATTTTAAAAACGCACCAAAACGAATTACTCAAACAGGCACTGTTGTTGCAGGATCAATAACTTATTCCGATTTTAATGAAGGTGGTTATCCTCAGTCAATTAGTTTTCTAGGAAACAGCGATGATGGTGAAACATATTCTGGTGAAGTTAATTTGGAATTTATCAAAAAGAAATAAACTTTAATTTTTGTGGCTGCTTCAGTAATAAATTGAAGCAGCCATTTTTATCTTCTGCCACATGTCTCAATTTTTACGACTGAATTTATTGATTTCAGTTTTGCTTGTACTTATACAACCTTCGTTTGCTCAAATGTCAATTAAAGGGATTGTTGTGGATCAATCAAGTGGTTTGCCAATCGAACGGGTAAGTCTAAGTGGTTTATCGGTAAATAAAAATGCTGTAACCAAAACGAATGGAGTATTTTTAATCGAAAATGTTCAAATGGATTCGGTGTTATTTGCAATTCGTCATGTATCGTATCGTGCAGATACTTTATGGATTAGTGCGAATACGGAAAATTTAATTATTGAGCTTGCTCCTTTGGTAATTAAATTGGACAACATTAGCGTATCAGCTATGGCGCAAAGAAAAAGTAAAAGACCGGTTGATAATGTAATATTGGGAATAAAGGAAATTGAAGCTTTACCAATCCAACTTGGCGAAGTAGATGTTTTGAAAGCATTAGAAGTTCAGCCAGGAGTCTTTAGAACCAGTGAATTGAGTTCGGCAATAAATGTAAGAGGTGGATCTGGTGGACACAATAGTTTTTTGCTAGACGGGCAAACCATATTTAATCCTAATCACCTATTGGGCTTTATGAGTACATTCAATGCTGATTTAATAGAAGGGGTTGAAATGAGCAAAAGTGGTTATCATCCAAATTTGGGAGGTAGTTTATCTTCATTTATCCAGATATACAATAGAATTGGTAACACCGATCAATATAAAGGCAAAATAGGAATTGGACTACTGTCTTCCAGGTTAATGATAGAAGGACCTCTAAAAAAAAATAAATCATCGATAATAATTGGTGCTCGTAAGTCTTATTTTGACCTTTTCACAAAAACCTATAATAGAATTCATGAAGGGAAAATTGATTTTACTCCTCTTCCGGAATATCATTATAATGATATTCAGTTTAAACTTCATTCGAGTTTAGGCTCCAAAAGTTTTATTGAATTTATTGGTTTTAATAGCTCCGATAAATTGGATTTGATAAAAGAGAGCAGTAAAAAACTAAACACTGGTTGGAGCAATAAATTTTTGGCACTTCACTTAAAATATTATCCTTCAAGCAAAAATTATTTTAGTTTTAATTCAGGAGTTAGCTCTTATTCGTTTGATTTGGATAGAGATTTTAATAGTCATTTGTTAATGCGTAGTGATATTTATCGTTGGAACAATTCTTTTAATTGGGAAAGGGAGTTTTCTAAAGTATTAAATATTTCAAGTGGATTATTTTTTGATCGAACCTGGTATAGGCATAACAACAGGAAATTAGAGAACCAATTACTGCTTGAAGAACAAAGTGAAAAGCTTCAATCAATATATACAGGAGCGTATATTCAATCGGAAATAAATTTGTCTTCCACAGTCAGGTTTGATTTGGGATTAAGGCTAAATAGTTTCTTTCAAGACAAATGGTTTTTGAAACCTGCTCCCCGATTAGTTTTGGCTTATGCAAAAAATGATTTGCGAATCAACCTTACATATGCCCGGACTTATCAGTTTGATCATTTGATTACAGCATATGGCATGAATTTGCCTAACGATATTTGGTACCCATCTGGTAGCGATTTTCCGGAAGAGAGCTCTGATCAGGTGACTATAGGAGCTAAAAAGAAGTTCAATAAAATTTTACAGGGCGGTATTTCTTTGTTTTACCGAAAAATGAATCATCAGTTCGATTATAAGGAAGGAGCAGATATAGTATTCGAAAGTGTAAGTGAGCAAATACTTATAGGAAAAGGTGAGGCCAAAGGAATAGAGGCTAATTTCAATTTATCCTTAGGTAATATAGTGAGTGATATTAACTATACTTTGGCAGACACATGGCGAAAAACAGATGGTATTAATAATGGACAGAAATATCATCCTTCATTTGATATTACCCATAATGTTAATGCATCGTTTCAATACAAGATAAAAGCAAATTTGTCTTTTTGTGCATCTTGGTTTTTTGCTTCAGCTCAATATATCACTTATCCCCAAGGATTAATGTTGGTTCAAGGATTTGGAAATGACATTGCAAAACAAAATTTGGTTCCTTTGTATGGGAAGAGAAATAATGTTCAAATGCCTTCAACTCATCGTCTTGATTTGTCCTTAAATTATTCAAAGGAGCATTCAAAGGGGCGGTCTGCAATAAGTTTAGGTGTGTATAATGTTTACAACAAGGCAAATCCATATTTCGTTTATTTTGATACAGAGAAATCAGAAATGAATTCAACCCGAATAATACCTAAACAAAAATCAATGATTCCATTTTTACCCAGTTTTAATTACAGCTATGAATTTTAATCGAAGACAAATGCGTAGTGCTTTTATATGGACAGTATTGATTGTGATCACCCAAACGCTGCTATCATGCATGCTCAAAGATGATGTAGATATTGAATTCCCGGATGTAGAAAGCCAAATGATGCTTGAATGTTATTTATGTCCGGAGGAAAATTATGAGTTGACATTTATGGAAACGAATAAGCTTAGTGAAGATCTAATTCTTCAGCTCAATTGGAATGCAGATATCACTATTAGATCCTATCATGACACTATTTCCCTTTTTAATATTTTGAATATAGAGAAAGAAACGGGGTATGTATTCAATTACGGTACTCCATCAATTGTACCGAATAATGAGAGCGGAACTTACTATCTGGATGTTGTTACAGAATCTGGCATTAAAATTACAGCTCAAACGAATATTGTATCTCCTGTTAAAATTAGTGAAATACAGCTTAAAGATAAAAATCTAAGTGTTCTTTTCACAGCAGATACTGATTCGGCTCAACGGTATTATTCTTTGTTAGTGGAAGGATATCTGGATGGTGAATATACAAAAGTAAGAGACTATATAAATGCAAGTAAAACAAATGAGAATGAAATTACTTATTCGGTTAAAGCGAGTTTTTATAAATGGGAATCAATAAAAGTAAAGTTATTTCATATTACTATGGATAACTATCATTTTCAAATGTCAGCGAAAAATGCCTTAGTCGCTAATATGGATCCATTTTCTGTTCCAGAGGAGATTAAGTCAAATGTAAGTGGCGCAAAAGGGATATTTACGTACTTTACTGTAGATTCTTTACAGATTAAATAGTTTAGTAGTTCGTATATTTCTGATTTCGATTTTCATTAACAATACTTTACGTGGTATTACAAATACCAGTCATATCTTTATTTCAAAGATTAAAGTAGTTTTATTTTATCGGGTTATAAAATGCTTGTAATTTGGAACACCATCAGGAATCATTCACTCATTTACTTTTCATCAAAAATTATTCAATCAGGTTATCAATGAGTTAAGATAATGTTTAGAAATACTTTCCAAATGCATTAGGAATTGGGAAAAATAATCATTTATCTTTGCACCGCTTTCAAAGGAAAGTGTCCAGTGTTTAGAGTGATTTGGGGAGTAATTTTTTTATCACGGGAACGGGCTTTATTTTTTTTGAAATTTTTTCACTTAGGGATTAGGATTTATTAAAATAAAAGATTTATCTTTGCACCCGCTTTCAGAGCTAACGAGCTTGTGGGTCACCAGGAAACTTGGGGATTACAGCGAAATTACCCTGAAAAAAAAGTTGAAAAAAGATTTGCAGATTAGGAATTAAATTCTTTATCTTTGCACTCGCTTTCAGAGACAGAAACGACTGTCTTAATTAGAGAATGAAATTTTAGAACAGGCTGCCTTTTTAAGGAAGGGGAAAACGGCCGGCAGAAGTTCTTTGAAAATATTGGAAACAAGAAGTTAGGTAAATACAGGGAATAATAACCTTGTCAATAAAGAATTACGATAACTATAAATACATCCGGGAGCAGAATTACAACAAAAGTTTTTATACAACGAAGAGTTTGATCCTGGCTCAGGATGAACGCTAGCGACAGGCCTAACACATGCAAGTCGAGGGGTATAGGCAGCTTGCTGTCTAGAGACCGGCGCACGGGTGAGTAACGCGTATGCAACCTGCCTTTTACCGGGGGATAGCCCAAAGAAATTTGGATTAATACCGCATAATATATTTAGATCGCATGGTTTGAATATTAAATCTACGGAGGTAAAAGATGGGCATGCGTAGCATTAGTTAGTTGGTGAGGTAACGGCTCACCAAGACGATGATGCTTAGGGGGTCTGAGAGGATAGTCCCCCACACTGGTACTGAGACACGGACCAGACTCCTACGGGAGGCAGCAGTGAGGAATATTGGTCAATGGGCGCAAGCCTGAACCAGCCATGTCGCGTGCAGGATGACGGCCCTATGGGTTGTAAACTGCTTTTTTACAGGAATAAACTTTGCTACGTGTAGTGAACTGAAGGTACTGTAAGAATAAGGATCGGCTAACTCCGTGCCAGCAGCCGCGGTAATACGGAGGATCCAAGCGTTATCCGGATTTATTGGGTTTAAAGGGTCCGTAGGCGGGCTTTTAAGTCAGTGGTGAAATCCCGGAGCTCAACTCCGGAACTGCCATTGATACTGAAGGCCTTGAATTTAGTTGAGGTGGGCGGAATACGTTATGTAGCGGTGAAATGCATAGATATAACGTAGAACACCGATTGCGAAGGCAGCTCACTAAGCTAACATTGACGCTGATGGACGAAAGCGTGGGGAGCGAACAGGATTAGATACCCTGGTAGTCCACGCCGTAAACGATGATTACTCGTTGTGCACAATACACCGTGCGTGACTGAGCGAAAGCATTAAGTAATCCACCTGGGGAGTACGTTCGCAAGAATGAAACTCAAAGGAATTGACGGGGGCCCGCACAAGCGGAGGAACATGTGGTTTAATTCGATGATACGCGAGGAACCTTACCTGGACTTAAATGTAGATTGACCGGCTTGGAAACAGGCTTTCTCTTCGGAGCAATTTACAAGGTGCTGCATGGTTGTCGTCAGCTCGTGCCGTGAGGTGTCGGGTTAAGTCCCATAACGAGCGCAACCCCTATCGTTAGTTGCTAACAGGTTAAGCTGAGGACTCTAGCGAGACTGCCACCGTAAGGTGAGAGGAAGGTGGGGATGACGTCAAATCAGCACGGCCCTTACGTCCAGGGCTACACACGTGTTACAATGGCCAGTACAAAGGGCAGCTACCAGGTGACTGGATGCTAATCTCAAAAGCTGGTCTCAGTTCGGATCGGAGTCTGCAACTCGACTCCGTGAAGTTGGATTCGCTAGTAATCGTAGATCAGCAACGCTACGGTGAATACGTTCCCGGGCCTTGTACACACCGCCCGTCAAGCCATGGAAGCCGAGGGGACCTGAAGTACGTAACCGCAAGGAGCGTCCTAGGGTAAAATTGGTAACTGGGGCTAAGTCGTAACAAGGTAGCCGTACCGGAAGGTGTGGCTGGAACACCTCCTTTCTGGAGCTTGGAAGTATTGTACTATAGGAATTTTGATTCGATAAGAGTTATAGTCTGTATTTCCTGACTGATTGTTTTCATAAATTTATTTATACCATAACCCATAGCGTTAGGGTGTTTTCACCGCTAAGCAGGTAGGTAGTAATAGTCCTGTAGCTCAGTTGGTTAGAGCACTACACTGATAATGTAGGGGTCCGCAGTTCAAATCTGCGCAGGACTACTATTAAGTTATGAATTAAGAATTAGGAATTATGAATTACGAAATTGAAAGAGGACGTAATTTGGAATTAAAGATTTTTAATTAGTAATAGAGTGAAACGATACTATGGGGGATTAGCTCAGTTGGCTAGAGCGCCTGCCTTGCACGCAGGAGGTCATCGGTTCGACTCCGATATTCTCCACACAAATACGATGGTGTATTTAAAGTTCTTTGACATATTGAAACAAAATTAAAGTAGAAGTAACTAAAGTAAAGAAACAGGGATGAATACCGGTAACGGGATTTATTTTTGTTAACACAATAAGAAGTAATTAAGAGCGTATGGCGGATGCCTTGGCTCTCAGAGGCGATGAAGGACGTGATAAGCTGCGATAAGTCATGGAGAGGTGCAAATAACCTTTGACCCGTGAATTTCCGAATGGGGCAACCCACCTGTTTTAACAGGTATCCAGCAATGGAAGCAAACCCGGAGAACTGAAACATCTAAGTACCCGGAGGAGAAGAAAACAAAAGTGATTCCCCCAGTAGTGGCGATCGAACGGGGATCAGCCCAAACCTGTATTGTTTCGGCAATGTAGGGGTTGTAGGACTGCAATACGAGAAGTGGCGTGAAGTGGAAGTGTTTGGAAAGACACACCGCAGGGGGTGATAGTCCCGTACACGTAAGCAAAACCAATCCAGCAGTATCCTGAGTAGCGCGGAACACGAGAAATTCTGTGTGAATCTGCCGGGACCATCCGGTAAGGCTAAATACTCCTGAGAGACCGATAGTGAACAAGTACCGTGAGGGAAAGGTGAAAAGCACCTCGAACAGAGGAGTGAAAAAGTACCTGAAACCATACGCTTACAAGCGGTCGGAGCACCTTTTGGTGTGACGGCGTGCCTTTTGCATAATGAGCCTACGAGTTACTCCTCACTAGCGAGATTAAGGGCTTCAGGTCCGTAGTCGAAGCGAAAGCGAGTCTGAATAGGGCGTAAAGTTAGTGGGGGTAGACGCGAAACTTGGTGATCTACCCATGGTCAGGCTGAAGCTCTGTTAATCCAGAGTGGAGGGCCCAACCCGTTGACGTTGAAAAGTCTTGGGATGAACTGTGGGTAGGGGTGAAAGGCCAATCAAACTGAGAAATAGCTCGTACTCCCCGAAATGCATTTAGGTGCAGCGTCAGAGTCGAGAGTTATAGAGGTAGAGCTACTGATTGGATGCGAGGGCTTCACCGCCTATCAAATCCAGACAAACTCCGAATGCTATAACTTATATCTGGCAGTGAGCCCGTGGGTGCTAAGGTCCACGGACGAGAGGGAAAGAACCCAGACCATCAGCTAAGGTCCCCAAATGTATGTTAAGTTGAACTAACGAGGTGAGATTGCATTGACAGCTAGGATGTTGGCTTGGAAGCAGCCATTCATTTAAAGAGTGCGTAACAGCTCACTAGTCGAGCGATCCTGCATGGATGATAATCGGGCATAAAACATACTACCGAAGCTATGGATTTAGAATTTATTCTAACTGGTAGGGGAGCATTCCAGCGGCGCAGAAGCAGTGTGGTAATGCATTGTGGAGCTTCTGGAAAAGCAAATGTAGGCATAAGTAACGATAATGCGGGTGAGAAACCCGCACGCCAATAGACTAAGGTTTCCTGATCAACGCTAATCGGATCAGGGTTAGTCGGGACCTAAGGGGCAGCCGAAAGGCGAACTCGATGGACAACGGGTTAATATTCCCGTACCGGCATTAACTGCGATGGGGTGACGAAGAGATGAAAGCACCGCGAACTGACGGAATAGTTCGTTGAAGACCGTACGTGATGATAGATGCAGGCAAATCCGCATCTTGAGCTGAAAGTCGATAGTACTGCAATGCTACGGCAGCGCAGATAGTGTGCCTAATTTTACTTCCAAGAAAAACCTCTAAGCATCAGGTTAAAGCTGCCCGTACCACAAACCGACACAGGTAGTCAAGTAGAGTATACTAAGGCGCTCGAGTGATTCATGGCTAAGGAACTCGGCAAAATAGTCCTGTAACTTCGGGAGAAAGGACGCTCTCAGCGATGAGAGCCGCAGTGAAATGGCCCAGGCGACTGTTTATCAAAAACACATGGCTTTGCAAAAACGAAAGTTGAAGTATAAGGCCTGACACCTGCCCGGTGCTGGAAGGTTAAGTGGAGATGTTATTTTCGGAGAAGCATTGAAATGAAGCCCCAGTAAACGGCGGCCGTAACTATAACGGTCCTAAGGTAGCGAAATTCCTTGTCGGGTAAGTTCCGACCTGCACGAATGGTGTAACGATCTGGGCACTGTCTCAGCCATGAGCTCGGTGAAATTGTAGTATCGGTGAAGATGCCGATTACCCGCAACGGGACGGAAAGACCCCGTGCACCTTTACTGCAGCTTCACATTGATTTTGGGTAAGTAATGTGTAGGATAGGACGGAGACTACGAAGCGGGTTCGCCAGGACTAGTGGAGTCAACCTTGAAATACGTCCCTTTGCTTATCTGGAGTCTAACGTCTGACGACGGACAGTGTGTGGTGGGTAGTTTGACTGGGGTGGTCGCCTCCAAAAGAGTAACGGAGGCTTCTAAAGGTACCCTCAACACGTTTGGTAATCGTGTGAAGAGTGCAATGGCACAAGGGTGCTTGACTGTGAGACATACAGGTCGATCAGGTACGAAAGTAGAGCATAGTGATCCGGTGGTTCCGCATGGAAGGGCCATCGCTCAAAGGATAAAAGGTACGCCGGGGATAACAGGCTGATCGCTCCCAAGAGCTCATATCGACGGAGCGGTTTGGCACCTCGATGTCGGCTCGTCACATCCTGGGGCTGGAGAAGGTCCCAAGGGTTGGGCTGTTCGCCCATTAAAGTGGCACGCGAGCTGGGTTCAGAACGTCGTGAGACAGTTCGGTCCCTATCTGTTGTGGGCGTTGGAAATTTGAGAGGATCTGACTCTAGTACGAGAGGACCGGGTTGGACGAACCTCTGGTGCATCTGTTGTGGCGCCAGCTGCATTGCAGAGTAGCTACGTTCGGAAGGGATAAGTGCTGAAAGCATCTAAGCACGAAGCCTACCTCAAGATGAGATTTCCTTTAAGGGTCGTTGGAGACTACGACGTTGATAGGTTGCAGGTGTAAAGGCGGTGACGTCAAAGCCGAGCAATACTAATTACCCTAAAACTTCTGAGTGGGGTGTTCATTTCTGAATTTTTTCGGAAGTTATTTTTACTTTGATTTTTTTGATATGTCTATGATATTATCTTGAGGGTGTAAGCCCAATATTAGATGAATGATTTTAGGTGTCTATTGCATCGGGGTTCCACCTCTTCCCATTCCGAACAGAGAAGTTAAGCCCGATAGCGCCGATGGTACTGCCTTTTTGGTGGGAGAGTAGGTCGACGCCAACTTTTAAAGAGTCTTGTTCCAATGAGGAATGAGACTCTTTTTTGTTATAAAATATTTTTGTGCCGGATGGATTTGGTACGATTAAGGAGTAGATCCTCCAAAAGGATCAAAAGAATTAAGGTGTTTATAGCAGCAGGGTTCCACCTCTTTCCATTCCGAACAGTAAAGTTAAGCCTGTCAGCGCCGATGGTACTGCCTTTTTGGTGGGAGAGTAGGTCAGCGCCAACTTTTAAAAGAGTCTTGCTCCATTTGGAACAAGACTCTTTTTTTATGTGCTAAAATCAAAGAAATTTGTTTGCCATATTGATATAAACTTAAACAGTAGGAGTGTATTTATAGATTCCAGGATTTACTCTTGTCTATTTTATTTTTTGAGCAGAAAAGTTAAGATTATTGGCCTTGATACTTAGTTGTCAAATTGCAGTCCTGGATAATAAACCGGCAACAATTTAAAAAGAATCTTATTTCAACTATCTGATGTGACTCTTTTTATGTTGTTTCTTATAAAAGTGGGTTGTCTATAGGTGTGTAAAATGGATAATATTTATTGACATTAGAAAGTAGAGTATCAAAGTATTGGAAATTGTATTAGAAAAGAGCGTATACATTTGTTCTCAATTATTCTTTAAGACATAAACGATAAGTTTGTTGGTGGTGATACTAATACCTGGATGTTTATATTAATTAGGAAGTAGTCCACTCTTCAATCGAAAAGTATACCACTATTTATTCACAAGATGAACAAAATTTGTTCATTGCAAAATGATAAGTATGTATACAAAACAGGAGATTATCATCCGCAGTTATCGTAGTGCCCAAAGTCAGCGACAGATTTCAAAAGAACTATCGATCAGTCGGCGAACGGTAAAAAAGTATATTGAAGGGTACGAGATGCAATATATTGCGAAGCGCTGATACGAGCGAAGCTCATTCAGCATATCTCTCAACAGCTCCATCTTATCGAGTTTCTAAAAGGGGTAAGTTGCGACTTACACAAGAAATTACCGATGAGATTGACCAACTGCTTTTAAAGAATCAGGAGAAGTTATCGTTAGGACAGCGTAAGCAGTTGCTGAAGAAGATAGATATCCTTGAAGTCCTTCACTCTAAAGGCTATGATATTGGTTATACTACGGTATGTAATTACATCAGTTCCAAATCAAAACGAGTATCCGAAAAGAGGCTTTTATCCGACAGAGTTATGCTCCAGGCAGTGTTTGCGAATTTGATTGGGGAGAAGTGAAACTAAGGATAGATGGTGTACTCATTCGATTTAATCTTGCTGTTTTTACTTCGGCTTACAGCAATTACCGCTATGCCATGCTTTATCATCATCAGGATAGTTTATCGTTCATGGAATCACATATGTCATTCTTTTCACACATCGAGGGTGTATATCACAATATGGTGTACGATAATATGAGAGTTGCTGTAGCCCGTTTTGTGGGTAAGTACGAAAAAGAACCCACTCAGGCTTTGCTTGCTATGCGTGGTCATTACCAATTTAATCATCGGTTTTGTAATGCTTACCGAGGTAACGAAAAAGGACACGTAGAGCGCAGTGTTGACCATGTGTGGCGTAAAGCATTTGCTTATACGTCAGATTTTGCTGATATGGATTTAGCGATAGCCCATCTTCAGCGGGTATTAACTAAAATCAACAATACGAGTGTTTATTTCAATTGAAAAGTATATCAGAGTTTCAATCAAAAATAGTTTGTTCAATAGCAGGATAAGATTTAAAGATGTATAGATACAAGCTTTCATTTTCTTGTTTTACTATTCCGCGAGATAGATTAATTAAGGACAGATAATTTCTAATTGATGTTTTTTAATAAAGATGATGATTGATTTAATCCGACCATTCCCAATTTTCTATAAAAAGAATAGTAAAATTGGTCGGGCTATCCGCTAAATCTTTTACCTCGTTCCTCACTAAAAGGATATCGCTTCTATCCCTAATGGGGGATTCTCCCGATCATCAGCGAATCATGTTTTACTCAGCACCATCAGGAATCATTCACTCATTTACTTTTCATCAAAAATTATTCAATCAGGTTATCAATGAGTTAAGATAATGTTTAGAAATACTTTCCAAATGCATTAGGAATTGGGAAAAATAATCATTTATCTTTGCACCGCTTTCAAAGGAAAGTGTCCAGTGTTTAGAGTGATTTGGGGAGTAATTTTTTTATCACAGGAACGGGCTTTATTTTTTTTGAAATTTTTTCACTTAGGGATTAGGATTTATTAAAATAAAAGATTTATCTTTGCACCCGCTTTCGGAGCTAACGAGCTTGTGGGTCACCAGGAAACTTGGGGATTACAGCGAAATTACCCTGAAAAAAAAGTTGAAAAAAGATTTGCAGATTAGGAATTAAATTCTTTATCTTTGCACTCGCTTTCAGAGACAGAAACGACTGTCTTAATTAGAGAATGAAATTTTAGAACAGGCTGCCTTTTTAAGGAAGGGGAAAACGGCCGGCAGAAGTTCTTTGAAAATATTGGAAACAAGAAGTTAGGTAAATACAGGGAATAATAACCTTGTCAATAAAGAATTACGATAACTATAAATACATCCGGGAGCAGAATTACAACAAAAGTTTTTATACAACGAAGAGTTTGATCCTGGCTCAGGATGAACGCTAGCGACAGGCCTAACACATGCAAGTCGAGGGGTATAGGCAGCTTGCTGTCTAGAGACCGGCGCACGGGTGAGTAACGCGTATGCAACCTGCCTTTTACCGGGGGATAGCCCAAAGAAATTTGGATTAATACCGCATAATATATTTAGATCGCATGGTTTGAATATTAAATCTACGGAGGTAAAAGATGGGCATGCGTAGCATTAGTTAGTTGGTGAGGTAACGGCTCACCAAGACGATGATGCTTAGGGGGTCTGAGAGGATAGTCCCCCACACTGGTACTGAGACACGGACCAGACTCCTACGGGAGGCAGCAGTGAGGAATATTGGTCAATGGGCGCAAGCCTGAACCAGCCATGTCGCGTGCAGGATGACGGCCCTATGGGTTGTAAACTGCTTTTTTACAGGAATAAACTTTGCTACGTGTAGTGAACTGAAGGTACTGTAAGAATAAGGATCGGCTAACTCCGTGCCAGCAGCCGCGGTAATACGGAGGATCCAAGCGTTATCCGGATTTATTGGGTTTAAAGGGTCCGTAGGCGGGCTTTTAAGTCAGTGGTGAAATCCCGGAGCTCAACTCCGGAACTGCCATTGATACTGAAGGCCTTGAATTTAGTTGAGGTGGGCGGAATACGTTATGTAGCGGTGAAATGCATAGATATAACGTAGAACACCGATTGCGAAGGCAGCTCACTAAGCTAACATTGACGCTGATGGACGAAAGCGTGGGGAGCGAACAGGATTAGATACCCTGGTAGTCCACGCCGTAAACGATGATTACTCGTTGTGCACAATACACCGTGCGTGACTGAGCGAAAGCATTAAGTAATCCACCTGGGGAGTACGTTCGCAAGAATGAAACTCAAAGGAATTGACGGGGGCCCGCACAAGCGGAGGAACATGTGGTTTAATTCGATGATACGCGAGGAACCTTACCTGGACTTAAATGTAGATTGACCGGCTTGGAAACAGGCTTTCTCTTCGGAGCAATTTACAAGGTGCTGCATGGTTGTCGTCAGCTCGTGCCGTGAGGTGTCGGGTTAAGTCCCATAACGAGCGCAACCCCTATCGTTAGTTGCTAACAGGTTAAGCTGAGGACTCTAGCGAGACTGCCACCGTAAGGTGAGAGGAAGGTGGGGATGACGTCAAATCAGCACGGCCCTTACGTCCAGGGCTACACACGTGTTACAATGGCCAGTACAAAGGGCAGCTACCAGGTGACTGGATGCTAATCTCAAAAGCTGGTCTCAGTTCGGATCGGAGTCTGCAACTCGACTCCGTGAAGTTGGATTCGCTAGTAATCGTAGATCAGCAACGCTACGGTGAATACGTTCCCGGGCCTTGTACACACCGCCCGTCAAGCCATGGAAGCCGAGGGGACCTGAAGTACGTAACCGCAAGGAGCGTCCTAGGGTAAAATTGGTAACTGGGGCTAAGTCGTAACAAGGTAGCCGTACCGGAAGGTGTGGCTGGAACACCTCCTTTCTGGAGCTTGGAAGTATTGTACTATAGGAATTTTGATTCGATAAGAGTTATAGTCTGTATTTCCTGACTGATTGTTTTCATAAATTTATTTATACCATAACCCATAGCGTTAGGGTGTTTTCACCGCTAAGCAGGTAGGTAGTAATAGTCCTGTAGCTCAGTTGGTTAGAGCACTACACTGATAATGTAGGGGTCCGCAGTTCAAATCTGCGCAGGACTACTATTAAGTTATGAATTAAGAATTAGGAATTATGAATTACGAAATTGAAAGAGGACGTAATTTGGAATTAAAGATTTTTAATTAGTAATAGAGTGAAACGATACTATGGGGGATTAGCTCAGTTGGCTAGAGCGCCTGCCTTGCACGCAGGAGGTCATCGGTTCGACTCCGATATTCTCCACACAAATACGATGGTGTATTTAAAGTTCTTTGACATATTGAAACAAAATTAAAGTAGAAGTAACTAAAGTAAAGAAACAGGGATGAATACCGGTAACGGGATTTATTTTTGTTAACACAATAAGAAGTAATTAAGAGCGTATGGCGGATGCCTTGGCTCTCAGAGGCGATGAAGGACGTGATAAGCTGCGATAAGTCATGGAGAGGTGCAAATAACCTTTGACCCGTGAATTTCCGAATGGGGCAACCCACCTGTTTTAACAGGTATCCAGCAATGGAAGCAAACCCGGAGAACTGAAACATCTAAGTACCCGGAGGAGAAGAAAACAAAAGTGATTCCCCCAGTAGTGGCGATCGAACGGGGATCAGCCCAAACCTGTATTGTTTCGGCAATGTAGGGGTTGTAGGACTGCAATACGAGAAGTGGCGTGAAGTGGAAGTGTTTGGAAAGACACACCGCAGGGGGTGATAGTCCCGTACACGTAAGCAAAACCAATCCAGCAGTATCCTGAGTAGCGCGGAACACGAGAAATTCTGTGTGAATCTGCCGGGACCATCCGGTAAGGCTAAATACTCCTGAGAGACCGATAGTGAACAAGTACCGTGAGGGAAAGGTGAAAAGCACCTCGAACAGAGGAGTGAAAAAGTACCTGAAACCATACGCTTACAAGCGGTCGGAGCACCTTTTGGTGTGACGGCGTGCCTTTTGCATAATGAGCCTACGAGTTACTCCTCACTAGCGAGATTAAGGGCTTCAGGTCCGTAGTCGAAGCGAAAGCGAGTCTGAATAGGGCGTAAAGTTAGTGGGGGTAGACGCGAAACTTGGTGATCTACCCATGGTCAGGCTGAAGCTCTGTTAATCCAGAGTGGAGGGCCCAACCCGTTGACGTTGAAAAGTCTTGGGATGAACTGTGGGTAGGGGTGAAAGGCCAATCAAACTGAGAAATAGCTCGTACTCCCCGAAATGCATTTAGGTGCAGCGTCAGAGTCGAGAGTTATAGAGGTAGAGCTACTGATTGGATGCGAGGGCTTCACCGCCTATCAAATCCAGACAAACTCCGAATGCTATAACTTATATCTGGCAGTGAGCCCGTGGGTGCTAAGGTCCACGGACGAGAGGGAAAGAACCCAGACCATCAGCTAAGGTCCCCAAATGTATGTTAAGTTGAACTAACGAGGTGAGATTGCATTGACAGCTAGGATGTTGGCTTGGAAGCAGCCATTCATTTAAAGAGTGCGTAACAGCTCACTAGTCGAGCGATCCTGCATGGATGATAATCGGGCATAAAACATACTACCGAAGCTATGGATTTAGAATTTATTCTAACTGGTAGGGGAGCATTCCAGCGGCGCAGAAGCAGTGTGGTAATGCATTGTGGAGCTTCTGGAAAAGCAAATGTAGGCATAAGTAACGATAATGCGGGTGAGAAACCCGCACGCCAATAGACTAAGGTTTCCTGATCAACGCTAATCGGATCAGGGTTAGTCGGGACCTAAGGGGCAGCCGAAAGGCGAACTCGATGGACAACGGGTTAATATTCCCGTACCGGCATTAACTGCGATGGGGTGACGAAGAGATGAAAGCACCGCGAACTGACGGAATAGTTCGTTGAAGACCGTACGTGATGATAGATGCAGGCAAATCCGCATCTTGAGCTGAAAGTCGATAGTACTGCAATGCTACGGCAGCGCAGATAGTGTGCCTAATTTTACTTCCAAGAAAAACCTCTAAGCATCAGGTTAAAGCTGCCCGTACCACAAACCGACACAGGTAGTCAAGTAGAGTATACTAAGGCGCTCGAGTGATTCATGGCTAAGGAACTCGGCAAAATAGTCCTGTAACTTCGGGAGAAAGGACGCTCTCAGCGATGAGAGCCGCAGTGAAATGGCCCAGGCGACTGTTTATCAAAAACACATGGCTTTGCAAAAACGAAAGTTGAAGTATAAGGCCTGACACCTGCCCGGTGCTGGAAGGTTAAGTGGAGATGTTATTTTCGGAGAAGCATTGAAATGAAGCCCCAGTAAACGGCGGCCGTAACTATAACGGTCCTAAGGTAGCGAAATTCCTTGTCGGGTAAGTTCCGACCTGCACGAATGGTGTAACGATCTGGGCACTGTCTCAGCCATGAGCTCGGTGAAATTGTAGTATCGGTGAAGATGCCGATTACCCGCAACGGGACGGAAAGACCCCGTGCACCTTTACTGCAGCTTCACATTGATTTTGGGTAAGTAATGTGTAGGATAGGACGGAGACTACGAAGCGGGTTCGCCAGGACTAGTGGAGTCAACCTTGAAATACGTCCCTTTGCTTATCTGGAGTCTAACGTCTGACGACGGACAGTGTGTGGTGGGTAGTTTGACTGGGGTGGTCGCCTCCAAAAGAGTAACGGAGGCTTCTAAAGGTACCCTCAACACGTTTGGTAATCGTGTGAAGAGTGCAATGGCACAAGGGTGCTTGACTGTGAGACATACAGGTCGATCAGGTACGAAAGTAGAGCATAGTGATCCGGTGGTTCCGCATGGAAGGGCCATCGCTCAAAGGATAAAAGGTACGCCGGGGATAACAGGCTGATCGCTCCCAAGAGCTCATATCGACGGAGCGGTTTGGCACCTCGATGTCGGCTCGTCACATCCTGGGGCTGGAGAAGGTCCCAAGGGTTGGGCTGTTCGCCCATTAAAGTGGCACGCGAGCTGGGTTCAGAACGTCGTGAGACAGTTCGGTCCCTATCTGTTGTGGGCGTTGGAAATTTGAGAGGATCTGACTCTAGTACGAGAGGACCGGGTTGGACGAACCTCTGGTGCATCTGTTGTGGCGCCAGCTGCATTGCAGAGTAGCTACGTTCGGAAGGGATAAGTGCTGAAAGCATCTAAGCACGAAGCCTACCTCAAGATGAGATTTCCTTTAAGGGTCGTTGGAGACTACGACGTTGATAGGTTGCAGGTGTAAAGGCGGTGACGTCAAAGCCGAGCAATACTAATTACCCTAAAACTTCTGAGTGGGGTGTTCATTTCTGAATTTTTTCGGAAGTTATTTTTACTTTGATTTTTTTGATATGTCTATGATATTATCTTGAGGGTGTAAGCCCAATATTAGATGAATGATTTTAGGTGTCTATTGCATCGGGGTTCCACCTCTTCCCATTCCGAACAGAGAAGTTAAGCCCGATAGCGCCGATGGTACTGCCTTTTTGGTGGGAGAGTAGGTCGACGCCAACTTTTAAAGAGTCTTGTTCCAATGAGGAATGAGACTCTTTTTTGTTATAAAATATTTTTGTGCCGGATGGATTTGGTACGATTAAGGAGTAGATCCTCCAAAAGGATCAAAAGAATTAAGGTGTTTATAGCAGCAGGGTTCCACCTCTTTCCATTCCGAACAGTAAAGTTAAGCCTGTCAGCGCCGATGGTACTCAGACTTTCCCAAACTTGTTCGCACTTTCTTTGTACCGTAGCCATTTCTGGAATTATGGGCTATTGCCTTTTCGTGCTTCTCATAACCTAAATGATCATCAAGTTCCCCTTCGAGCATTTTCTCAATGCCTCGCTTTTGAACTTGCATCAGAAAGTCATTTAACTGTTTTCCTGTTTTGAATTGCTTTAAAATTTCATCGGTCAATAAATCTTTTGGTTCCATAGTAAGTGTGCTTTTAATATGAGACTAACCTAAAGTTATTTCCAATTTTTTTCTTGAGCTAGAAAAAGGCTCCGAAAAAACCAGAATAACTTTACTTACACACTTTATGGGATACTGCTACATATTGGCATCATCCTGATTTATCGACTTACCGATTTTACCTGTTTGTTGTATCTCTATTTCGTGTGTACTGCTACATAAAGTAACTGTTAACTTACGGGTATCGTAATTAGGTTTTAAGTGCATTACATAGGGTTCATCAGGGCATTCTGTACTCATTTTTGCAAATAAATCAAACATCTCTTTGGCATCAAAATATACGTCGCCGTAATATACAACTCCATCTTTTACCCATGTAAAATAGATCTCATTGGGTACTGCTTTTGTTTTAAAAAAGTTATGCTCTAATTCTTCACCATGCATCGTATCCATTTCGCCATTGTAAAATCTGGGCGAAATAAATATTGTTTTATTATGTGGTAGGCTATCTAGTGCAATGGTATAAGAGTAGCGCTGCCTAAAATTGGTTTTAAATGGTTCTTGCGTTATGCCGTGCTGAGCTATGTATTCGAGGGAGCCTTTTACTCTTTCCATAATAACCTGATTGTATTCCACCCTTGAATATTTTGTCATATTGGGATACATCGATTTCCAGTTGTACTCCATTTCTTCGCCTTGAAAATGGGCAATTTCAACGATTCTGCTTCCTCCTACCTGCATCCATAAGGCCACCCCACCCCCCCTTGGGATAGACATTAACAATGAGGTAGTTATACCGAGAATGTATTCCCTTTTGACTAGTAAAACCTTGCTTAAATAAAACTTCCATGGTATCAGCAGGGAGATCGAATTCGCCTTTGTAAAATTTATCTTCGGCATGCGAAAACCAGCCAAGGGTTAATTTATTGGGTACAAAATGCCCTGACGACATCTCTATGCCCCCAAGCCCCAACCACCATATTGACAAATGCCTGTAGTTATACCACAACTCTGTTCGCCGTTTGAAAACGAACCAAAAATGCTTCGAATAGGGTAGTGGTTTGGAGCATTAATACCTGGTTGCCAATCTAGTTTAAGTTGTTCTCCTTTTTTCGCAGGCTTGCATGCAAATAGATTGAGTGCCATAAATAAGTAAATTATATTAATTGTTTCATATGTATGAGTTTAACCTTGATTTATTCCTCGTGATGGTTTTGTACGTATACTGGCAGCATAAGGGTCGAAATAGGGTATTCCAGTAGCAGCTTTTAAATTACTACAATCGTGCGAGGTGTGAAAATACCGGGCTCTTAAGCCCATAAGCGTTACATGGTCTCTAATTTTTTGTTGTAACGCTGGATGTCCGGGATAATCATTGGCATTTAGCGGCTTACTTTGTCCAGTAGTTATAGCTGCATCATTATTTGTTTCTATATGCTCAACTCTATGAGGATTAACTATACTTAGCACATCCACTTTAGTTGCAAGCGGCTCGTTCAATAATGCTTTTGGATTCTCCTTTATTTTTACAAACTCAATTTCTCTGTCTATTTCCTTTCGGGTATAAAACTTCATTGGTTTTCCTTTTCTAAAAACGTAATTACGTAAGCGTTCATTGGTATAACTTAGTTTTTTCGGAATTTCATATTCATCATATATTGAGTCTTTAAACTTAACCCCTTGGGTATTGAGTTGAGCCTTATCTCTCATAATATGAAGAGGGATAAAGCTATATTCATTTTTAACTTTTTTAGTACCTACTGTTTTAATGTAACCTTGTGCATTAATTAGCCCCCTAGTTAAAGTGCCTAAGTAGCCAAATTTACACTCCAATTGTTTTTTGCTCCAATACCATCCTTCTTCCAACAGATATTGAACTTCATCTTTCATATCGTAATAACTACCTGCAAATACTATTTTATCTTTTTTTTTTGCAATGGGTGTATACGATCCACCAATATCGCAATGCACTCCTGGCAACTCTTTTTCAATGGCCGAGCTACCTTTTTGTTTTATTGTAGTTAATGCAAAATTTTTACGCCTTTCGTCCATAGCTGTAAGGTGTAATATATTTTTAGCTTTGCTTACTGCATCTAAATGTAAAGCCTTGGTTCCTCCATCTAATTTAGCCTTATAGGCAGGTACTGTATCGAATATACCTGCAAATTCAACTGTAATATCACCTTCGTATTTAAGTCCTTCCTTTTGTAAAGCTCCACCAAATGCACCAAAAGGTGGTTGCTCGGGGATGCTTATTGTTTGTACATAACCAGAGCTTGTTCCATATGATTGAGTTGTAGCTTCAACTTTACCCTTGCTTATTTCGTAAATAAAATGGCGTGCTGCCGCAGCCCCTCTGCTAAAACCAAATACATCAATAGTTAAGGAAGCAATTAAATCATCTTTAGCGATTGTTTCATACGCCTCTGCCAATTTTTTGCATCCTCGCTCTACTTTTTTAACAATACCAGTTGCTCCATCTCCAAAACCACCTCCATATTTATTGTCATCTCCCCCAAAATTAACGCCAACTTTTTGACCATCCTCATCCAGAATATCTTCTCCATCAGATGTTGTACCTATTCCTTCGATATATACGCAAGCTGTTCGTATGTCTATATTTGCGGGGTCGTCATCATAATTTTTAAACAAACGCGCTACATTACTATAATCATTGGCGTAACTATCATCTTTTGTTAGTCCAGATTTACCACTTCGTAAGCGTTTCTCATAAGCAGCTGCCATTTCACCATTATGTTTGTGGCCATGAACACCTTCAAAAAACTCTAATTTTCCGACATAAGGGACGTTTTTTTTTTTAGCCATATTCCTATTTGCATTAGATTACCACTTTCCAATTCTTTCTCTTTCTGCCTGCTGTTCTGGAGTAGCTTCGGGGGTTGGTATTTGACTGCGGTACAATGGTTTTTTAAACTTTTCCTTTTTGCGACGCTCGAAATCTTTTTCGCGGTAAGCATCTAAATCTTCAGCTGGAGGCAATGGCCGGTTTTTATCCATATACCAAGTTAAATAGGCTAAATCTTGATAACAATCTATTCCAGGAAATGGAAATCCTAGAGTTGAACCCGCCTTATCTGGCCTAACAATTACCAGCATGTAAGCTCCTATAAAATTCGGACCTCCTGATGTGTACGAGAACTTAATTTTATCGAAAGGCATAGTAATGTTCTTTTTCCACATAAAACCTGGAAAAGTTATGGTACTATCCATTCTGTTTAGTATTATTTCTTTTTTTGGCATTGTGAAATAATAATAAATAATAAATAATAATATTAATATGCTTATTGATAATGTGTAATAAATAAATTCATTACCAGATCCATCAATTTCATCATTAGTAAAAAGAATGTATAATGATAATAAAACAAATAATAAAGCTACTCCTCCAAAAATTAATGGAGCTATATTGGCTTGTGCGGGAGATTCAACAAATTCATCTGTTACTGTTTGACCGCCCATATTACCCTTATAAAAATACTTATCCAAAGGAACAATCACTTTTTGTAACCAACTTTGTGGCCCTTTATCTCCTATCTTTTTTATGCCGGTATATTGGGTGTGGGTTACTTTGCGATATAATGGATCTTTATTGTCTTTAGAATTATTTTTTACTGCCATATATCTTTCCCTTTTAACTCATTTATTGTTCCAATTCTTATTTCTTCGGTCTGTTTTGTTCCTAAAATAGGAGTTAATGTTCCTAAGTCAGCTATTGTTCCGAGATACCTTTTTTGATTCTCATTTTTCAAAAATGGGAAAGATGTATTTTTATTGTTAATGCGGACTGCAAATAATATATCGCTGAATTCGGTCACCTGATCTTTATAGGCATAAGGTATGTTTAATTTTATTTTCAAACTATTGGTATACTTTTGGTCTATGTTAATTTCAAACATTTTTTTTGCGGAAATTTTCTTTGATAAAATTTCCATTGGTTGATCCCTTTTGAATCCTTTAGGATATAAAAATGCCTTGGTTTCCACCTCACTCTCTAGCTCTAAAAATTGCATAAACTGCATCGTAACATCAAAACTATAATATTTTATTGTACTACTTGTAGAGGCTCCAATGCTTGAGTACGATGTATAAGATGTCATTTTTGAATCTGTGGGAACAAATAGCATCTGTGTACAAACTAATAAATCCCATAAGCGCACTTGAGCATCGTCTGGATTCATTATTGTATTTATATCTTTTTGTTCAGGAGCTTCGCCCATTAACTTTTTTTTGTTTTCCAATATATATGTTGCATAAGTACCTGGTAATTGACCTTCTTTTTTTTCTAAAGCCACTTGATCGCACAACAAAAAGTGTTTAAAGTAATATTCCAAATCGGTATCGGTTAATACATTGGCAAGTACAACTAACCCTAAGCCTACTCCTGCTGCAATTAAACCAATAGGTCCAGCAAAGGCCATACCACTGCAAAATGTTACCATAACTGTGGATACACCATATGCCACACCAGCTCCTGCCCAAGCCAAACCAGCATCAACATCCAAATCACTAAAGGCATCTACCGAATCCCAAACACACATGGCTGAAGTAGCAAAGCCTCCTATGGCTCCAAATACTTTACTTGCTCTAAATAAATCTTTCATTCCAGTCACCTGAACTCCTCTAGCTGTCAAGCTTGCCTTTTGTACATTTAATATGGCTTCTGTTAAATCAGCAGCTACACCAATTGTATTTGCTCCTGTTTTTAACTTTTCAATATTGTTATGTGCCTTTCCAAACTCGGTTACTGCATTATACATGTTTAACATCTGCAAACCAGCAATACCAATAGTAAAAGTTTTGCTGTTTAAAATTTTAGCCGCTTTTTGGTTAATTTTATTGAGTTGTACATCTCGTTGCGATAGTTCTACATCGTATTCAATAGGCATGGAAATCAGTTTGTTGGGGCCATCAATTTCTACATGCACTTCTGGAGAGTCTTTATATATCCTTAACCAATCTTTTCGTCCGGCATAAGGAGCTACTCGTACATATGTTTTAAGTGTTTCTCCCGTCACACCGAAAGCATCCAGTTGCATATACATTTCACTTTTACGTAGTAAATATATGGGGTTCCCTTTGTATTTATATTTGGCTTGCAGCTTTTTAACAACAAACTCTGTTACTTCCTTTAAGCTTCGTAGCTTTTTGCCATCTATTACTTTAAGATCAAAGGCTTTTTTGGTCATAAATCCTAAAATTGCACTTCCAAAACTAGCCATTTTAACTTCTGTGCCTAAACGATCTTCCCAAGTATGTTCCAAATTTAAATTGGAAGACATTAAGGCATGTAATGGATCCAAATCTTGGTAGCCTGGAGTTTGGCTTTTAATACCAGTTTGGGTAACAGTGGGTTCAACTGATTTTTCATCAATTAATTCATAAATCCATTTTTTTATTGTGTCATCTTTTCTCCTGTCTTTTTTAAGTAAAAGATGGTTATCTATATCGTATGGACTAACAAACAAGTTTTCAAAAATAACGGCAATACCTGCCATTCCTTCTAATTTGTAACCTTCTATGTTGTGTAAGTAGTCATCTAATTTTTCTTTACAATAAGTGGAGTTAAGAAATTTTGCTAATTTTTTTCTTAATTCTAAAATCTCTCCTCTCAACTCATGTCTATCTAATACTCCAAGAATACCTTCGATTTTTTGTCTATCCAATCCATTACCGATATATAGTTCTTTGTGATATCTATTCGGATCCATTTGGCTTCCTGTTTGCATTGCTCTTCCAAGTTGAGCATATCCATTCTCAGATCCTCCACTATAACTTTGATTCTGTCTTTTTCGTTCACTGACTAATTGATCTGCTTTATTTTGCTTCGCAAGTTCTCTTGGGAAATGTGTATCGTTCCAATTGCCCTCAGGCTTTCCTCCGTCATATTTTTCTGTAGTTTCTCTATCTGAGTAAACTATTTGATAACAAGCTAGAGCAAGAGAAAATAATGATTGATGCTCAGCACTAATAGGAGGAATATCGATATCTCCAGCCATTAATATATCCTTGATGACTTTAATAGTTTGTCCAGTTTGGATGTTTTCAACAAGTGATCTAAATTCAATATTTTTAATACCCAGTTGGTAATTTATATCAAGAACGCATGCTAAGGGAGAATGCAAAGTAACAAACATATCCTCTTTTAAAGATTGAGGATCTTTTGCTACAGCAACATTATCATCGGCAATAATTTCTTTCATGGTATTATTCAACCAAAATGCCTGGTGCTTTTGTTCAGGAGGGAACATACCAAATGTTGTATCGAATGGAGTCAAAAAATTAGATGTACTCTCAGCTCCTCTTTCAAAACCTGTACATACTACTTTTTGCATCCGTTCTTTGCGTCGCTGAGTATTGGTTCGCATTACCGTGTGGTAGTCGATGGACCACTGGACAGGTGAAAAAGCAATCCGTAATACAGTGCCTTGCTTAAAAGTTTTATTTGAAGTCACTTTGCCTGATGACTTTCTAATATCCAGATAGTTACCGTTGAAATCTTTATTATTTGCCCAATAAACAGGGTAAAAATTTCCTAAATCATCTATCTCGTATTCGTACCAAAGATTCGGGTTTTCTTCATCTATAATGTACACATAACCACCATTTAAGTGAGTTTTTGCGTAAAAAAAATCTTCTACCGGTGGAGCTCCTTCAGGAGAAACTTCTTCAATAGTTTCTGATTTCTGACCTTGATGGCTACTAATAGCCTTACTATTTGACGATTGATCTTTGGAACTATTAGGGAAAAGAGCAAATCTTAAAAAATGTAGACGAATACCAGGTTTTTTGGTTGCCAATTTTGAACTTTTAGCTTCTAAGGCTCCAGCTCCTTCACAGGTGAATAGATAATCTAACAATTTGTCATCATATTCTTTCACCTGTTTCTCTTCCAACTCTAAATTTTCATTTGCCATAACTTAGGAATTTTGAGTTTTTCCGCTATTTCCCTGTTCTTCAGGATCTTCTATTTCCCAAACAACTTCCACTTGATTATTACTTACAGTTCCCGTTAATTCGGTAACTTGCTCTTCCTGTTCTTCGTTACCCTGTGAGTTCGTGACGGGTTTTTTCACTTTAAAAGTAATACTCTCACCATCAGGGATATTTAAGACACTAGCTCTTAAAGTAACTTCCTTAATCACCTTTGAATCGCGAACAATTTTATCTTCTTTTACCCACTGCAAATTAAATATCTTAGGCTCCACCTCAGCATCCCCTCTCTTTATCGCCTCAATATTTCCTTTAGCTTCTTTAAGGTCAACGGTATCGCTGTGGAGAGCAGCACCAATGCGTTCGAACAATCTAATTTCGGGAAAGGGAATTTTGGAAATTGACAGTGTTGCTTGAGGGCTTGGAGTAGCGGTGCTAATTAGAATATTGGCTTCGCCCGACATTACAACTCCTCCGTGAGCAGTTAAATCGCCCTGGCAAACTACAGGAACTCCATTGATTAAAATGGCTGGATTTCCTTGGGCTACCACATCGGGCGGTCCAACACAAATACACATATCGCCCATAAGAGCGGCTGGTTTTCCGTTAATTAAAACATTGGGTGCTCCTGGTCCGGATATAGGACCTCCAATATGTGGTACTAATCCACTGCACATTGGGCACACGTGCATACTTCCTATTGTTGCAATTGGTTTTCCTGCCATGGCTGTATATGATTTAAGCGAAAGTTTAAGCTGCTTTTTTGTTATTTACCACTTCTAAGAATTTGCTTAAATCATCTTGTTCCATCATATGTACCGGAATTCTTAGTTTTGTAGTTTTAGATCCATCTTTGTAATGAACAAATATTTTTTTGTCGCTTACTTTTTCTGTTTTGATAATATCGTCATACTTAATGAATTTTGCCGAAGCCAATGGCGCAAATTTAATTTCCATGTTTTGTTCAAACAATTGTATCATTTTTCGGTTTTGATGCGAAAATGCCGTTACTAAAACCAAAATGCTCATTCCTAATAAGTAAGGTATTCCATTTGCAATAGCTAAGATTCCACCAATCATCATAATTCCACCAATAAGAAATTGCTGATTCACAAATTTCTTACTTGGTTTAATAACTTTTATTGCTTCCATGATACTTGATTAATCGTTATAAAAATTTTTCTTTTTTTCTTCGTCAATAATTTTTCTGGCTCCAATGGCACCAATGAGTCCAACTGGAACCAGTATAGCTGATGAAATCATAAATATTTTAGCTCCCAAGATCTTTTTATTGGTAGAAATCAGCATGATGCCAATTATATTACAGAGTACAATTGCACCAACAAAATAAGACAGAAACGAATAATGGGGATCGCCTAAAAAACTAAGGGCTATTAGTGAGTGTATAATTACAGCCACAATCATTTGAGGTTTTATCATTTTGCTAAAATCTGATTGGTTCTACATAATCTCAATTTTTCCACTAGCTCCTTGTACGGCGGTTATTTGTCCTTCCACTTTCACTTGCATGCCAGATAATCCTGCTTCTGCTTGTCCCGAAACACTTGCATTTTGACCACTTAAAGCCGCATCGCTAGTAGCAGCAAGAGTTAATGCAGCACTACTATTTACGGTAGTGTCACCAGTAGATTGTAATGCTAAATTACCTTCCGCTTGTATGTTGGTATCTGCTTGAGCGGCAATACCGATATTTTGTTGAGCGGCTATTTGTATGTTTTCTTCGGCTGAAATGTTGATGTTTTTCGCTGAGATATCAATCGTTTCAACAGAGCTAATGGTTAGCGATTTTGCCTGTGTATCGAAAGTAATAATACTGCCTTCGTTGTCGTATATGTTTATTTTTTCTTCGCCGTCGGTATCATTCAGTTCTATAGTGTGTCCACTTCGGGTTCGAATGGCTTTTATATCGTTGGTGTCGGTTGTAAAACTTTTTGGTTTGGCTGCGCCATGATATAATGTTCCAATTACAAAAGGTTTTTCGGCATTTCCGGCTTCAAAACCAACCATTACTTCTTCACCAATTTCTGGAATAAAATGGAATCCTTTATCCACACCACCATGTGGTTGTGTCATTCTAATCCATGGCGATGGAGCAGTTAACTGCCAGCTAAACTGTACACGTATTCGTCCTATTCCCTGAGGATCGGCATTATCTACCACAAATGCAGTTTGAGTTTGGCATTGGGGAAAGAGAGCAACATTGGTATAAGGAGGATACACCACATTTTCGGGTATTGCCTCAAAATTATTTTTATAATCACCCGACATTTGGCAGGTGTGCATCAATTTAGTAACTATAAACCTACCATAAGTAGTTTCTCCATTAGCCGTTTTTTGAGCGATAGAAATTAAAGCTCCCACTTTAAGACCAGGATTCATTGTGCTTCCAGTTAGAATTACCATTCGGGCAACGTTGGCTTCTCCTTGTTTTACCACAGCATTTTCTAATGCTTGGTTTAAATCTCCGTCGGCGGTGTGTCGGTGGAAATCTACTATGGTTTCCTGTCCAAACATGGCTTCCGATTTTTCGGCCATTTGTGCGTGGTATCCTGGTAATTCAGTTCCGGCAGCGATCGAGCTTTCTAGTTTTTCATTGGAATAGTAATCTCTTGTTACGTAGTTAAATGTTTTTGGGTGAGTTTGCATTTTCAGGTTAAAATCCATCAAATCAATACCATATTTTAATTGTAATGGTTCCGATGTTTCCGATCCGAAAATTATTTTTTGTCCATCGTAATAAAACCATTCACCAAAACGCGAAGCCAACTGACTTAAAAAGCCAAAAGCACTTTGATTGTATTGCACTATGTATGGAAAAACATCTCGGGTAATTGGATTGATAGTGGTTTCCGTACCACTTTGATAAGAGGCAGTAACTAAACGAACTATTTCCGATAAGTCTTTTTCTTCATATCCAATACAGTTTGGTCCATCTTCCAATAAAATGGTTGGACTGTATCCTTTAATTCGAATGTGATCTCCAATCGATGAGAATTCCGATTTTATGGATTCGGCTTCTGTAATAATTCCTATAAAAGTACCATCCGGAAGGGGTGAATCGCCAACATTGTCTGAAATTAAAATTTCTATCTGTTGTCCAATTAATGATTGGGTTTTATCGATGATTGCATTTCCTTCCCCGGTAAATTGCTCCCACAATATGGTGATATCAAAATAGTGATGGGTATTTATTCCTTGAATAATCTGTAAATCAAGAAAATTAGGGTATTGTACTCCATCTATTTTTATGATTGTATTTGTTTGCAGTGCCATGCTGGTAGTTTTTAACTAGTATATTTTTATGTATGGATTTACTTTTTCCATCGTGAAATGCTTTCAAATTGTTTTAATTACTATCGAATGTTTTCTATCTGATTAAGCTTCTGCATTCCAGTCATTAATAACTGTAACATTTTCAAGATTAATTTCCCGAGCCGATAATTTCATTTTAGTTACCATGGGGTGTGAACCCTCAGAATGAAAATACTCGTGGTAGGAAACGCATAAGGCATCTGTGAAATCAAGTCTTTTTAACCGAGACATTGCATCTCTGCGATAAAAAGTTACACTTCCACTCTTGCGTTTATCAGGAGACGCCATCCAATCGAAAAATTCGGTACTGGAGGTCGATTCCAGTTCCAGTTCAATAATTCCTCCACCAACAGGTTTTTGTGAAGCACGTCCGTTAACAGTGATGGCTTGATCCATCCCAAAATGACAATTAATTACTTTTGCAACAGAGTTGTCTATAATAAATTCAGCCAGAAATGACATATTGATTGCGTTTTACATTGGGTTAAAAACAGGTTTGTCCGTTTAATTATGGTTTAGATGTTTGCTAAAACAAGAAAACGGAGTCGGTAAATTTAAAAATGAAGAAGGTGTCCAAAAAGGAATATTTTGTACCGGATTGTCATGTTAAGCGATCCCGATGGCTATCGGGACGAAACCTCTGTTTTTCAAAGTGAAAGATTCTTCGACAAGCTCAGAATGACAATAGAACGTAACTTTTTAGACACCCTCTTCTTTATCAGGATTTTTTTATTCTTTTTTCAGGTAATTTTATATTTTTACCCTATATAAGAATACGTGATGGTATTCTTATTTTAGTGAGGAAGGACGACATATTTATGTCGTCCCTCTTTTAGGAATACGTGAAGGTATCCTGATTTTAGTTGGGAAGGACGACATAAATATGTCGTCCCCCTTTCCTAGGTAAGATTATACCCACTCATTAATGTGCTCACCATTACCCATTTTAATTTCACGGGCAGAGATGGTAAACGATTCAGCCATAGCCATATTATCAAAGGCATTAAATTTTTCCTCATATTTCACAAGGTATCCTTCAGTAAATGACAATTCTTTCTGTTTAGCGTCTGTATCGCGCTTTAAGAAAGTTACTGTGCCATCTTTTCTCTCAAAGTTATTACACATCCATTCGAACATATCAGTATCTCCAGTACTTTCCACTGTTAACATGATACGACCACCACGGGTAACAGATGATGGACGACCTGTGGCATCAACTTCTTGAGTTAAATCGTAATTGCAGGAAAGAACATTCATGGTCTTTCCACCTACGTTTAATTTTGCTTTAAATGACATAAAACTTAATTTAAATGTTAATAATAATAATAATACGATGGTGAAATTATGAATAGTATTTTAAAAATCCAATTATGCAGCATTGTAAAAGTTGATATCTTTCTTTCGTTGCCAATAGGTAAACATATTAAAAATACTCTGTTTCCCTTTTGTAATGAGGCTTTGTGGGTTTTCGAAAATATTAATTTTATATGTAAATATTTTTAAAATAATTATTATTTGTTTTTAAAGTATTAAGAGGGTTTTTATTTGTTTTGGTGTTTTTATTCTGCTAAGTGTTATTTTCTTGAAAAAATAATTACAGATTCGTTTGGATTATTGCTATTTATTATTAACGCTATTTTTCAATTAATTTATATGACACATAAGAATACTTTATTTGCTAATGTTTCGGGCCTTTTTCTTTATTTTAATAAAGAATTACGGTTTAATATTTTTTCTTAGCTAGAATCTTTCATAATTTTGTTAGCTGATTTTGTATTAACTGCAAAATCTGCTTAAACCTTTATTTTTAATTAATGCTGCGAAATAATTCATCATTTATTGGGAAGAATGAATTTGGGAGATTAATCCCGGCAATTGGTCTGTTGGTTTGTTTGTGCGGTTTGTTTTCTTGTGGGTCTAAAAAAATTATTCACAATACAATTTATCATGATGAACCTGCAATTGTGGCTTTAAAACAAAAGTATGCATCGATTCTTCATGTAGAGAAGAATCAAATAAAGAATATTGCCTTATATCAAAGTATTGATAAGTGGACTATAGTTAGGGATTCAAATATGGCGAAATTGGGATCTTTAAATGTAAGTTTTATTCAATACTTATATTATTTAAATCTTAGAACTAAGTTACCTGCAGATTTTAAAGAGCTTTATGAGGCACGAAAAACTTATTTGTTTAAAGATTGTCATTTTTTAGAGGAGGGAGATTTAGTCTTTTTTAAAGAGAATTACCGTGCTGTAAAGGAAGTCGGGTTTTATTTAGATAATGATGTTTTTGTTGCGGCCGATGCAGGAGGCGATCTTCGTTTTCATCATTTACGGGATTCAATTAATAGGTTTCATGTAATTTCAAATGCTAAGATTTTAAAAGATGTTGAATGAAAATACCTTGAGTGGGTGTATGCAGGATATTAATGGTTTGCCATTTAATCTGAAAGCTGAAATAGTTACCAATCTTTTGTTCGATCGTGGTCTGTTGCCCGAGAACTTGATGATTCAAATGAATAGTGCTTTCAATAGGCCATTCAGAAGAGACGTAGAGAAGGCCCGGTTGGGAATGAATGAAGAACAGGGATTGGTAAATTTGCTTCTTTCTCGAAATGGAATTTACGATTTATTGCCCGAAGGAGTTATTCATGAAAGGAATGAAGGAAGTGGAAGAGAAAGTGTGCAGCGATTAATTCAGCTTCATCAAAAACAAAAAAGAGAAGAGCGGGAGGCTAGGAATTTCTTCAAACCTTTTGAGAATGAATTGTTTAGGGTGTTAGTGAAGATTGAACAACAAGAAGTTTCTTTGCTTAAAAATCAGGATCATCAATTTCAAAGTTTTTTAGTCAGATTTTGGGATATCCATGGTGAGCTTGAAGAGTGTCAGAAGCAGTTTTTACTTAAGCTTGCTCCTTTGGCATATTCTTTAAAAGGAAATTTGGGCAAGATTTGTAAAGTGTTGCAATTGTTTTTAAATAAGTCTGTCTCCTATGAAAAGAGCTTGATTTGCATAAAAAGTCAAGAGAAAAAAAGAGATAATGAAATTATTTTGGGTCGAAATTTTATTGTGGGAAATACAACGGAAGAACTTCCAATGGTTCGATTTTTGATAGAGGGAGTTGCGGAAAAAGAAATTAAGGATTATCTGGAAGGTGGATCAATTCATAAATTTATAGTGGAAATTATGGAGTATTTATTGCCGGTAGAATATGAGTTCGATTTTAAATGTAAAACGGATCAGGAGTTTTCGCCTGATGGTTTTGGTGTTCTTGGTTATTCTTCCGTATTAAGTTCCTAAAAAAACAGATCAGAGTTATGATTTTAAAAAATTTACTAGCCGGGGATATTAATGCGGTTTCAATATTGTTTCTCTTTTTTGGAGCGATGTTTTTTGCATTCTCAAAAAGCTTAAAAAAGTTGTTCGCACATGATAGAAAGAAGATGATTTTATATTTTCTTGTTGCGGCTCTTGCCTATACAGTTTGCGCTTTGTTTACAATTCGTAATTTAATGTTTTATGGTATAGCTTCCAACTATATTGCTATTATGGTGTTGAGTTTGTTGTTTGGTTATTTGATGATTGTGGCGTTGGAGAAATATTTCGAATGGCCTGAGAAGCTGAAATGGTTAGCACAATTCTTGTTTATACTAGTTACGGTTTTAATTGGTTTTATTGTGTTTATACAGATTGCCGGACGATTTGGGGTGAGTGGGATGCATTATTTCTTTTTAACCGCCACAATTAGTGTAATACTCCCATGGATATTTCGTTATTTATTTAACAGTGCAATGGATATCCCTTTGGCTATTTATAGGAAGTGGGAATATCCTGTCCATAAAAAATATGTAAGGCCGGAATATGAGGATTTAAAGAATCCATATATTATTACTTTGGAGTTTTTAAAGTCGAATAATGCTGAGTTTGTTTCAAGATTTAGAGTTCGTGCTCCGGAGAATATGGATTTTGGAATGTTTTTTTATCATTTTATTAATGATTATAATCAAAAACATCCTGAAGAATTAATTAATTACGGTGCGCAGGAAGATAAGCTGCATAGTTGGATTTTTTATCGTCGGCCTCGCTTTATTGGTCGGTGGAAACAGGTTAATACAGAGCAAACAGTATATAGAAATAACATAAAAGAAAACGCTGTAATCGTGTGTCAAAGGTTAAATGATTAATTTGTTTGACCTATTGGAAGACAAAAAAAACAGGCTTGCTAAATGAATAGTAAGCCTGTTTTTTTATTTAATTACCGGAGTTAGTCTTGGGCATATTCGCTGTCCCATTCGTTTCCATCATCTCCTTTTTGACCTTCCATTTTTATTAGGAAGTTCTTAGCTGGAAAATATGGTTTCATATGAATGTCAAGGTGCACCCGATCTTTTTGAATAGGATCCTGCTCAAAACGTTTAATGGTAAAATTTTCAATTAGTTTATCCGGACCAGATATGGTATCTAAAAATTGAATGATTTGTTTTAAAAGTTCCTTGCGTGTTTTGGCATTGAAATTCTCAAAAGCTCTGCGATTAAGAAAATCCATCATCACTTTTGTTACGTAATCAAAAACTCTAACAACCGAATAAGTTTGAAGGCCTAGATTAGCTCCGTTAAATAGAGTTTTGGCCGAGAAGGCCATAACTTTACCGTATTCGTTCACCATTGGGATTAATCCCATTTTTTCGAGGCTTGAAATTTCGCTTTTACGAAGATCAAATTTAACTCCTTGCACTTCGTTAATTCCACCAAACTTTTTACCTGCAGTCACCTGCGACATAAGGGTTTGGTAAACTTTACCGGCTAATGCTCCTGCGGGTGGAATGTAAAGGTCATCTTCTTCGTTTACTTCGTCGAATTTACCTCTGCCAACCAGCCAGTTACAGGTCATCATTACGTTGGAGCGGAACATGTCACCCCCCGAAAGGTTTGCGGCGCTAAACATTTCCATAACATCATCAGCTTCATCCAAATGCTCAAAATCGGTTACCATCATTACTTTGTTGTCGTAAGCAATTTTACCCCATTTTTCGATCAGCATGTTAGATCCCAGATAACCAGGTAAAACTAATAGACCATAGTTGTCACTAAGGTCAAGCCGATCGTAAGTATTCTTTATTTCAGACGATACAGCATCTATGAAACGGGTGTTGTCCAAATCCTTAATTTGATCCGGATCTGCATTCATTATGGATATATTTTTTACTTTATCTTGTTCGGAGTTTTTGTAGAATAAAGCCATGCTTCGGTAGGAGCGTTCCAAATCTCTGGTTTGTTCGATTACCGTGCCAAGGTTTTTCTTCAAGGTTTGGGCTGTTTCTGCAGCCTTTTCTTTACTGCTGTCGATCATCTCGTTTAGGTCGTTTGACCGGTTTATTGCTTCGGACCATATTTCAAGAGTTCTTTTTAATTGCTCTCGTTCCTCTTTTTTTGTGTTTTCTGTAAAGAAGATTTTTTTTCTGGCCTTACGCTCGGGGTTCATGTTTTGAACTCCTTCAATAGCTGTTTCAAGCAGATCAAATCCGCCATATTTTGCCAATTTACTTAAATTCTCTTCCAGGGGTAATTCGTTAGTTGCTAGCGAATTATCCATTTGCTCTTTGTTCTGTAGCATTTTATTATCTCTCCAATTCGTTTAATTCTTCAATTAATCCGCTGATAGCAGCCGAAAGGGCAGCCTTGGCATCGGGATCGGTAAGGGCAGCCTTTAAAATTTTATTCGTTTTTAGTTGTTTAATTATTTTGTTGTGCTGTTCTTTTTCAGTGGTTAAACTTTTAAGAAACTCACTTTGTGCAGTTATGCCTTTTATGCCAAAATCTCCTAAGTTTGTAAAGCCAATGGTTTCTTTTTGTGAGGTTCCTTCTGATGTCTCAAAATCTACTTCTATTTGAGGCTTATAGTGTTGAAAAACTTCTTCAACAGTATGGAGACCTTTTACAATATCTGGTTTAATCGGAGCGTCGTAAGTTAGTTTCTCGATTAATAGGGTTTTGTTTTGTGGAATTTCCTGGATTGCCTCACCGGCATCTAATTTTACTTCTGTTCCACCAAGCTCAAAATTTCCGTTCATGCTCTGTATCTTTTTTATTTAAATGTTAATTAATAGATTTCTATGGTAAAATATTATTGTTGGATTTGGAGTTTATTAGTCTATGTACCTTTGAAATGCAATTGGTTTTATTTAACCTTTAGCTTTAATTTTTTATTTTTATCGAATGATACAGTCACTTTTTGTCCGGACTGAAGTTCATTTCCAATAATCATTCGTGATAGTGGAGTGCGCAGTCTGGTGCGAATAATATTACGAAGAGGGCGGGCTCCGTATTGAGGAGAGTATCCTTCTTCAGCAAGTTTTTCTCTGGTTTTATTGTTGATTTCCAATTCAATTTCTTGTTGGTTGAGTGCTTCTGTTAGTTCCTTGAGTTGAAGATTAAAAATCTTTGTGATATTCTCTTTTGTTATTGGGGAGAAAGGAACTATCCCTGTAAGTCTACCTAGGAATTCTGGTCGGAAATAATTGGCCATGCTTTCCATTAATTTATCCGATTTTGGTAAGGTTTTCTTCTCATTAAACTGATCAACAATCGATTGGCTTCCTATGTTGGATGTGAAAAGAATTACTGCATTGGAGAAATCACCTGTCTTTCCTAAACGATCATGTATGGTACCTTCGTCAAGTATTTGTAAGAAAATATCGAAAACAGAAGGGTGAGCTTTTTCAATCTCATCAAAAAGAACAACCGAGTAAGGTTCTTGTCTGATTTTATTTACGAGCATACCACCCTCTTCATATCCTACATATCCGGGAGGTGCACCATATAATAAAGCTGCAGAGTGTTCTTCTTTAAATTCCGACATATCGAAGCGAATTAAGGATGCTGATGACTGAAATAAGAAGTTGGCAAGTTGTTTTCCAAGTTCTGTTTTCCCCGTACCGGTTGGACCTAAAAAGAAAAATGAACCGATTGGCTGTCCTGGTCTGTTAAGTCCTGAACGGGATTCGAGTATGGATTCACAAACTGCAGTTACTGCTTGGTCTTGACCAATTACTGCAGATTTTAAAGTGTCTTCCATGCCTAGTAACCGATCTCTTTCTCGAGTCATTATTTTACCAACAGGAATACCGCTAACCCTGGCAACGGTGTTTGCTAAATTGTGAAAGTTAATTTCGTCGGATTGATTGGATATCTCATGTCGTAAAATATCAATCATTTTGTAACAGTTGGCTACAGGTTCGTTAAGTTCATCTGACTCATCTTGTGGTTGCCCGATATAGGTGAGAAACTTTCGTAGTCCTGCATCGATAATGTCGATATCATTTGGTTCGCAATCGACTGCTTTTAGTTGTTTTTCTAATTGGTCGATCTCACTTGGTAATGTATCCATTTGAGCACGGGTTCCTGCCATGGTTCGATCAATAAGATCAATGGCCGAGTCGGGTAACTTTCTTTCGCTAAAGTGACGGGATGCAAGAGTTACAGCTTCGGAGATATGTTCCAGCTGTATGTTTAGCTTATGGTGATCCTGTAATTGTGATACTGCACTCAGAGCCATTTCAATGGCATGAGTAGTATCCGGTTCTTCAATATTTAAGTGTTCAAAAAGTCTTTTTAAAGCGCTGTCGCCATCAATTAACTTTCGGAATGAATCGTTAGGAATGGTTGTGATTAAAACAAAGTATCCTTTGTTTAATTCCGATTTAAGAAGGTGCGTTATTCCAGTATTCCCGGATTTATCATCTATTAGTGTCTGAAGATCATCTAGAAAAAGAATGGGACGATTTAGCTGTTCCAGTTGTTTAAATACTTTTCGAAGTCTGTCTTCTATTTCGCCTTTATAAGTAGCTCCTGCAAGAATACTTTCCATTTGAAGTTTAAATACTCTTGATTGTGTGAGCAGTGCAGGAGCTTTTCCTTGTGATATAATAGATGCTAATCCATTAATTATTACAGATTTGCCGACTCCTGATTCGCCGGTTATAAGCACATGTGGTTTTGTAAATCGGCCAATTGTCTCTGTAATATTTAATAGTTCCTGATCTCTGGCCACTACTGTAGAAAGTTGATGACTCTTTGCTAAACTAGTCAGATCAATAAGATATTCCAGATCTGATTTTGAACTCTTCTCTTTCGTTTTGTTAGTGTCGGTAGAATTTTCGCTAAAAAATTTATTAAGTAACTGATCGCGCTGAAGAGGGAATGTTTTTAATTGGTCGAAAGTAAAGCCAACACCTGGAGTTATTAGAGCTGTTAAAACACTAAGCGAATTTAATTCTGACTGTTGGTTTAGTAAATTTAGTTCTTCTGCTTCCTGAAAGATATTTTCTACTCCATCATCAGCAGGAATAGGATTCGATAATCTGCTGTCTTTTGGGTAGCCCTCCATACGCACGTCAGCCCATTCATCCAAATAGTAAACATCTACATCCATTGCAAATAGTTGTTCTCGGATGCCACTGTTTTTGTGAAGAAGTCCTTTTAGTAGATGTGCGGGAGAAAAGCATGGATTGCTGTTTTCTTTAGCGCATGATTGTGCTACTATTATGGCATTTTTAATTTCGTCGGATAGTTTTATTAAGCCATTTTCGATTTTTATCATGTTGTATTCTGTAATTAAACAATATGAAATAATATAAGTGGTAAAACAGACACTTTAGAATCATAAAGTTATTAATATTTATTTTAAGCACATAACAAATATAATTATTATATTTTATTAACTAATTTATTAAAAATGTTTTTTGGTTAAATTAAAAATGGAAGTAATTGTTTTTTTTGATAAATTCGTAGTTTTATTACCATTTGTTAATCTAGATTCAGATGTGTTTTTATTTATTTAATTATAGTTTCATTAATATTGAAATTTTGAATGATATACTATTCGTTACCGTTAAAATTAGGAAGGTTGTGTGAAAAAAAAGATCATGAACATTGTAGTTTGAAAGAATCTATTTCTCAACACTTATATCTAATCATAACAACAGCTTTAGGAGATTGCTTGTATGATGAAACATTTGGTTGTTCCATCTGGGATAGTGATTTTAATAATAAAATTAATGATAGCAGACTGAAAGAAGAAATCAAATCAGGATTATGTTTGTCAATTAAAAATCACGAAAATAGATTGGATAATCTGGAGATAGAAATAAGTTTTTCGCAAGCATTAATTGGTGTTGGAGAAAATGTAACCTGTATGAAGAAGAAGTTGGATTTGAAAGTAAGCGGAAGGTTAGCACAAACAGACGAGCCATTTGCATTTTCGGGGTACTTTTTCATGGGTCCATTGTCCTACTATTAAAATAATATGAAGTAAATGGAGCATAAAGAGTTAATAAAAGAGAGGATGTTGAAACATGCATCACGGATGTGGGCTATTGATGAAGTGTACGATGAATCCTCTTTTGATCCTTTGGTACGAATTCTAATTTCGGCACTTGCCGCAGAAAGTGAGTCTATTTATCACGAAATGGACCAAGTGCAGGATCGTGTAGCCCAAAAATTAATGAATCAGTTGATTCCTCATATTCATGGCGGAGTGCAGCCTGGTTATTCTGTAGCAATTATTAATCCTACCGATTCGGTTGCATGTTTACCTGCCAATTATAAATTCTTGAGTCGGATACGAAACGAGTTTGATGCGCTTCGGGAATTGCAATTTATTTCTCTTCAGGAGACTTCTCTTTTTAAAGGAGGAGTTAAGTATATCCTTTCTAGTTCGGCATATTATCAAATGACCGATTATCGCTTTAAATCACGAATTGAATCGGATGTTCTAAAAGGAATCGTTCTGGATAAAAACGATGTTTTGCTGGGCATTGAAATACCTGTAAATACGGATGGTTTAAGTACATTTCGATTGTTTTTCGATTACAAAGAAAATACCTCTGTTCGGGACACTTTTTATAGACAACTGAGAAGTGCAAAATTTTTTCTTAATGACGAGAAATTAGAAGTTGAATTTGGATTGAATTCCGAAGAAGACGAAGAATTTACGGTTGATTGGGGAAGCTCGAAAAGTGAGTTGACAGGTATTAAAAAAAGGGTTCTGTCCTACTACGATAGACAATTTATAAGAATAAAGAAAACAAATTCATCCGAACAGGATTTTAAAGCTAATGGTTCCCAAACAGATGAGAATATTTGTTGGCTGCGAATCTGCTTTAATGAGGATTTTGATTCCGGAATATTATCGTCGGTAAATTGTTTTGCAAATGCCTTGCCAGTGGTTAATCTTACCGAAAGAGAGAAGGTTTTTAAGAGTAGTGAGAACTTATCGGTAATTAGCTTACAGGACGAGGAGGCTTTTTTTGCTCTGGATGTAGTGGAAGGAGATGATGGTGTTATCTATGAGGAATACGGAGTCCAAAATGGAAGCGAATGGGAAAATGGTACATTTCTTTTACGCAGGGATGGAGTAGCAGGCATGTCAACAGAAAATGCCAGTGAAGCGATTAATTTTTTGATTGGAAAACTGAGGAACGAAAGTGCTGCATTTGCAATGCTCGATAATGGTAAATTTTCGGATGACCTGAAAGTACTTGGACAAATAATAGCTCGTTTGCAGCAATCGGTAACCCAAAAGAAAAGGTATCATAGTCCCGTGTATATGTTTTTAAAATATAAAGAAATTGCTGATACAATTTTCGTAAAATATTATACCACGGCCGGAAAAATTTTAAAAGGAATAAAACCGAATACTCCAATATTACCCTATAAAGGGGCATCTATTCAGCAAGCTGGGGGCTATTTTATTACTCCTCTGATTGGGGCTCGAAATGTTTTAAACTCTGATGAACAATTATATAATAATAGGTATATGATGTTATCAGGAGGGCGAATTGTGACAGAAAAGGACATTAAAGCATTGGTGTATGATGTTTTGGGGGAAAGAATTGAACAGGTGGTAATTGAAAAAGGATTGATGGAGAGTCAGGATTCTCAAACTGGTTTTGTTCGAACTATTAATATCAAATTAAATAGCAAACGTGAAATAGGTGAGCAGGATGCAATGGTTCTTGAAGGACGGGAAATATTGCATGTTTTAGATGAAAGAGGAAGTAATATTTATCCTTACTGTTTATTTATAAATGGAGTGCAAATATTCAAACAATAATGGCAAAAAATAATGGTGAACCTCGTCAATTTAGGATTGACTCAATGATTTCTAATTTTTTTATACTTCTCTTGATTCCGTTGTTGGCGATATTAGGTTTTAAATACTTTGATTATCAGGCCCCTCCAGAAGTTAGTTTTGAGGTGCTAGGAGATAAACATATGGCGAATGCAATGTTGAAGTTTAGAAATAATACGGCAGGAGATCATACTTACGAGTGGAATTTTGGAGACAGTACCGCATTGGTACATGAAAAGTCGCCTATTCATACTTATGCCGAGCATGGAGATTATACAGTTACGCTTATCGTTAATGATAGATATGAGTTTCAAGAATCGATTCATATAGAGAAAATTAAGGACGATGAGCCTATTGTTGTTATTCCAAGAATTGCAGGCCCTAAACAGGTGTATGTTGGCACTTCGGCTGTTTTTACCTGCAGTGCTCAAGGAGGAAGCTCATGGGAATGGCAAGTTGACGGTTCTAGTCAGATGAATTCAAAAAGAAAATCCGTAAAATATACATTCACTAAACCAGGTTATAAGACGATTAGTTTGGTGGTAGATGGAAACAGGGAATTTACTGCTCAAAAGAAAATATATGTGCGTGTTAAACCAACTGAAAAACATAAAATTACCTCGGCTAAGAAGTCGGATGGCGAAATAGAAAAGGATTATATTCCAGAAACCCCAGAAGTGTACCAAGTGTTTAAAGAGATTGAAAAGGAAATAGTAAAAGATGAATCATTGCCCACTGATGGTGAGTTAACAGTTATGCTTCAGCAGATTGCCGAAGGAGTCGGAGATAAAGAGAAATTTTTGAAATATTTCAATGAGAGCAATAAATATTTAATGGCTAGATGCAATGGCAATTTAATGACTTTTGAGGCAATAATTAAGGATGTAGAAGGAAAGAATATTTTAATAAAAGAATTTTCGACAGAAAGAAGAAATAGTACCAACATTGTAAATGTTACGATACGATACAAAAAAAAGCGAGGTTCTAAAAACGATTAACTATGGTAAATGAAAATGATATGTTTCTGCCTGTAAATTGGGTAGATGGCATGAATATTAATAAAAAGCATTTTATTGCTCAGGAGAACTCATTCATTAAGAATAGAATGGAAGTGGCTGGATTGTCGGTTTCGCCACTAAATTTTGGACTTGTTAGGAGTGAAAGAGACTTTTTGTGGATGGATATTGACAATAATATTCAACTTTTGGTAACTTTTAAACCTGTAGATATTGTTTTTCCTAGTGGCTTTTCCTACGCCATTACAAACGGAAAAGAATTTAAGTGTGATTTGCCTAAAACAGAAAGTGATGCGGTATATTATGTCGTTTTATCTATAGATCCCTTTTCCCGTCAGCCAATTGGAATGGCAAATGCGGCGGAAAGTCCGGTTCGAAAACCTTTTGTAGCACCTGAAATGAAAATTTCTATTTTAGAAGAGGACGAATTATCGGAAATTTTATTGGGGCAAAATCATCTTGTATTTGGTAAAATAACAAGGATGGATGGAAGTTGGGGTGTAGATTCTGATTATATTATTGCATCAAGGTTTATTGTATCGAATCCTGATTTATTTGATGTTTATAAGCAAGTGGAAACTTATATTAGTTCCATTGAGAAGTTTTCTTCCTCAATCATTAATAAAATCCGCCTGAAAAAGCAAGATAATCCTCTTGCCAAAGCTTTAAATGAAATTTGCTGTAAGTTGCTCGACTTTTTAAGTGTAACTCTTTCTAGATATAGAATTGTAACTCCTTATGACTATCCTGTTGAGATGGTAATTTTGGTGATGGATTTGGCTCGAATTGTTAAAAATTCAATTGACGGATGGCAAGCATGTGGTAAGGATGAATTTATGACTTATATATCGGATTGGTGCAATATTAACGAAGGGGAGTTTGAGGATTCATTAAACCGAGTTATTAAGCATCGCTACGACCATAATAAAATTAGTATATCTGTTGACAAAACCATAAAGCTGCTTAGTTTGTTAGAGCATATGTTGCAAACTCTTTCAGGTTTAGATTATATCGGTAAGAAAATAGAGACCGATCTTTTTGTTAAGGAAGAAACACTAATGGAAGAAGAAATTGAAGGAACAACTACGGCAAAGAAAAAGAGGCCCTTCTTCTTTGGAAAAGAATAGTGCTGCGTAAATTGAATGTAAACCAGTAAAGCGTTTTGAAATATGAAACGTCCATAACAAGGATATTTTGACACACAGGGAGGTGATTATTTCAGCATGGTAAGTTCTCCCGAAACAAGTTCGGGACAGGCTATATGGCAACTGAAAAACAAATAATAAACATATGAAACGTCCATGTATAAAGCTTTCTACACACAGGGAGATGATTATATGGTAAGTTCCATAGAACAAAAACTTAAAATATAAAATAGATGAAATCACTAAATGTAAAGCAACGCAGAAAGGCGTTTATTAGCTTCTTTTTCCTGTTTCTGTTAACTACTTCCTTGGTTGTTGTTATTGTGTTTTTTAATTTAAAAGTACCCGAAAAAGAAAATAAATATTTGCATAATCGGTTGAATTACTTGAGTTTGGAGAAAAAACAAATCAGTGATTTTGCCCTTAAAATGGATAAAGTAAAGGCATTAATTGATATGATTCAAATTAAGGGCACTAATATTGAATTTACTGATCAGCTAATTTCAACAGAATTAGCTGTAATGAGAAATAAGTTTATTGCAGAAGATAGTGTTTCGAATGTTGGAATGTATAACAATATCATTCTTACCTATCTTGAGTTAAAGGAGGCGAAAATAGAATTACTTAACCTGGAAGATGCAAAAACAGATATTGAATCTTATGTGAGTATCATTGAAGAATTAAAAGAGAAACTGGAGGCAAAACAAAGAGATTTGGATATTTACAGGCATAATGCTAAATAATACAAGCCAGTTTAAGACATAAAAAAACACCCAATTTTACGATTGGGTGTTTTTGTTGGGGGTGGGCCCACATGGGCTTGAACCATGGACCCCCTGATTATGAGTCAGGTGCTCTAACCAGCTGAGCTATAGGCCCGATGAAAACAAGACGGTAAAAGTATTTTATTTACCTTTGTTTTGCGAGTGCAATGTTACATATTTGTATTGAATTATTCAATATTTGAAACCACTTTTTTATGCAAAAATACAATTCAATCCCAAATATAGTTTTCGATTTTGGAGGGGTACTACTTAATATTAATACGGATCAGGCAGTTAAGAGTTTTAAAGAAATTGGACTAACCGATATTGATGTGGTAAAAAAAGAATATCAAACCAATGGTTTGTTTGATCGTTTGGAGAAAGGCATTATAAATGCAGATCAGTTTAGACTTGAAATTCGTGAGCACATTGTTGGGAAAGTTACCGATGAGCAAATTGATACGGCGTGGAATTCTATGCTTCTAGACCTTCCTTATGAGCGCTTAGAGATGCTTGAAAAGCTTAAAAAGAATCATAGAATATTTCTTTTGAGCAATACAAATATCATTCATTGGGAAGCTTATACGGGAATGATTAAAAATGTTCATGGTGTCTGTCTTTCCGATTTCTTCGAAAACGATTATTATTCCCATAATATGGGATTGAGAAAACCAGATCCTCAGATTTATACAACTCTTCTTAAAAAGGAAGGATTAATTGCTTCAGAAACTTTATTTATTGATGATATGATGGTTAATACTGATGCGGCTAAATCTGTAGGTATGAAAGCTCATTATTTAAATTTGGAAAAAGGAGAAACAATTCTTGATTTATTTTAAAGTAAAGGGTAATTATTTCTTGCGGAAACTTCCCATTGTATTGTCATAATTGATGTAATACAATCCATTTTGCAGACCTTCCAATTGTATTTTATTGCCAAAGCCTTTAAACACAATATTTCCGTAGTTATCGTATATTTCGTAAAGAGTTTCATTGGTAAACAGTAATTCATCTTTTACTTTCTCGGGACCAAATGTAATTGCAGGGAAGGTAGATTGATATTTAATATCTGAGGAATAATTAGGTGTTCCAGTATAATCGACCTGATAAATTCTGAAAATATTTTCTCCTGAGTGAGGGCGAACATTCAGTTGATATTTATTTAATTGAGGGGTTCCAATTCCTTCTACTTCACCAATTGTGATCCATTTGTTCCAACGATATTGCTGCACGATAAATGGCAATGATCCCCGTTCATCCTTAGTAGCCCAATTCAGGACTCCTTTTTTGTCAATTGCAGCACTTTGCAAGCTGAATGAACTTACAGGTTTAATTGCTTCAGGATTAATGATTTTGGGTAAACATCCATTTTTATAGTAAAGTGTGATATTTATCTTTTCACCTATTTGGAAATTAAATTTAGATAAATCAATTTCAAAAGCACTGCTGTTAATTTCATCAGCAGAGTTTTGACCATTTACAGTTACCTCGAAAACACAAAATCCCACTCCTGAGTCAGAGAAAGGGTTCATTACGTAAACATTTTTGCCTAGAAAGATTCCGCTTAGTTCGAGTTTATCTCCGTAAGCAAAATTAAAAAGGAAAAGAAAAATGAATAGTATGACTTTGTTTTTCACTATGTAAAATAATATTGATCTAACTGCAAGATACTAAAACAAAGAGTGATAAAAAAAAGTTTGAAATGGTTTATTTATGAATCCAATCTCCATGAGCTTTAATGATCTCTGTAAGTTCATGAATGGCATTTTCCCTTGGTATATTTTTCTTAATCAATTCGCGGTTTTTGTACAATGATACTTTTCCCGGTCCGGCTCCTACATAACCATAATCTACATCACCCATTTCGCCGGGTCCATTTACAATACATCCCATTACAGCTATTTTCAGATGGGTTAAGTGAGAAAATTGTTTTTTGACTTCTGCAACAACATCATGAAGCTGGAATAGGGTTCTTCCGCAACCAGGACACGAGACAAATTCCGTCTTACTTGTTCTTACCCTTGCGGCCTGCAAAATCCCAAATGCTGTTGAGTTGACATCTTCATGGGAGAGCTCACCTTTATTATCAAGCCAGATTCCATTCCCGAATCCATCAAAATATAAGCTCCCTAAATCAGCAGAAGCCTTTAAATGAATATTTTCCAAATTTGATTCTTCGAATGATCTTTTGAAAATTACAGGTGCTTTGCATTTAGATTGAACCAATCGGAAAGCAAAAGCTCTTTGTTCCGCAAATGCATTTTGATGCACTGATGAGCAGACTAAAACGACTTTTGGATTCTTGATTATTTCCTGAATAAACCCGTCTGATAAATCAGAATAGGTACATTCAACAAAATAGATATCTGTGTGAAAGAAGGAAAGGTTAGCATTTGTAAATTGATTTGCCTGAAACAGAGGATAGGTGTTTTCAGCATAATTATTGGCCATTTCCCAGCATTCCTGATCTACAATTATTCCTAATTCTTTTGGATAGTCGGCAAAAATGGCATCGAAACCATTTACAAACAAATAATCGCTGGCTAACTTGCTTTTTTCCCATTCAAATGTATCTTCGTTTAAAATGTAACCGGCTTTCTCCGGCAGATCAGTTGAAATGCATTTTTCATGGCTGGCATCCGTAACCACAACAGGAACTTTTTGACTTCCAATATTCCCAATTAACGATGTGGATCTTTTATAAAAATCAAAGAGATTGATGTCTGTATTTTTAACCGGTAAAATTGGCGCATGACCAACTTTTTCAGAAACGTAATCGACTAGTTTTTTTCCTACCGGAGATTCTATTTCCGGATCTTCGGTAAGTGATATCCGAATGGTATCGCCAATTCCATCATTTAATAATGCTCCTGTTCCAACGGCCGATTTTATTCGGCCATCTTCACCTTCCCCAGCTTCGGTTACACCCAAATGCAAGGGATAGTGCATATTCTCATTTTCCATTTCACAAATCAGCAAACGAACAGTTTTCACCATCATTACTGTATTGCTCGATTTAATCGAGATGGCAACATTCTGAAAATTCTGCTCCTTACAAATTCTGAGAAATTCTAAAGTGGCTTCTACCATTCCACGTGGTGTATCTCCAAATCTACTCATAATCCGATCGGATAAAGAGCCATGGTTGGTTCCAATTCTAATAGCGGTATTGTTTTCCTTGCAAATGCGAAGTAAGGGAATGAATTTATCTTTTATTTTTTCAAGGTCTTCCTGATATTTAGTTTCTCCATAGTCAATACTAGTAAAATCGGCTCGTTTATCAACAAAATTCCCCGGATTGATACGTACTTTATCTACATATTTTGCGGCAATTAATGCGGCAGCAGGATTAAAATGAATATCAGCAACCAAAGGAGTATTGTATCCTCTTTTTACCAATTCTTCTTTGATGAACCTCAGGCTTTCGGCCTCTTTTGTCCCTTGCGCAGTTAATCGAACGTATTCTGCTCCAGATTCTATCATTCTGATGGATTGTTCAACACTCGCTTCAATATTATTGGTATCGGTGTTGGTCATCGATTGAATTCGGATTGGGTTTGTACTACCCAGCGCAGTGTTTCCGATTTTGGATTCTGATGATATGCGGCGAGAGTAGTTAAACAGATCTTTGCAAAAAAGTTGATGTTTCGGGAAACTCATTTTTTAGGTTTTAGTATTGAAATACAAAGGTAGGTAATTCAATTTTGAATTATTAATTACGAATTATGAATTACTGGTGAAAGAGCAAGAGAATTATTAAATTCACCACAATTTACATTTATTTTGTAATGCAGTACTTAGATGATTTTGAAGATAAGCTTTCTTACTTTTAAGTACTTTTAACTCTAGACACTAAAAAATTAACTTTATGTCGGTAAAAGCTCACGAAGTAAGCAAAATATACGGGAAACAAAAGGCTTTGGACAATTTGAGCTTTGAAATTAATCAAGGTGAAATTGTTGGATTCTTAGGACCAAATGGCGCGGGAAAATCAACAATGATGAAAATTATTACTGGTTATATTCCCCAAACTTCTGGCTTGGTGGAGGTAAACGGACTGGATGTTAGCATGGATTCTCTTGAAATTAGAAGACAAATTGGTTATTTGCCCGAACACAATCCATTGTATTTGGAAATGTATGTGAAAGAATATCTCAGTCATGTGGCATCTATTTATAAATTAGGTAAAAGTAAGGCAAAGCGAATTGCCGAAATGATTGATTTAACGGGATTGGGAACCGAACAGAATAAAAAAATTGCTTCTCTTTCGAAAGGATACCGCCAAAGAGTTGGAATTGCTCAGGCATTAATTCATGATCCGAAGGTGCTGATATTGGATGAGCCGACTACCGGATTGGATCCAAATCAGTTGCTGGAAATTAGAAAATTAATTATTGATATCGGAAGCGAAAAAACTGTGATGCTTTCTACGCATATTATGCAGGAAGTAGAGGCTTGTTGCCAGCGGGTTTTAATTGTAAATAAAGGAAAGTTGGTGGCCGATCGGAATATAGATTTTCTTGCGTCCTCAAAATCATCTCATGTGGTCGAAGTTGAATTTGCTTCTGAAGTATCTTCAGACTTATTGCAGGAAATTAGCGGAGTGAATGAAATTGAAGTCCTTGGCGAAAATCGTTATTGTTTTGTTTCCCTAAGAGATATCCGTAAAGATGTATTTCAATTTGCAGTATCTAAAAATCTGGTGATTTTAGAGATGAAAACCCGATCGGAGAATTTAGAGGATATTTTTCATGAACTCACTTTGTGATTTTATTTGTTTTGATGTAGCTTTAATTTTACAGAAAAAACAATATGAAGGAAAACGAAATTACCGAAAAGATAATTAAGGCTGCAATGAAAGTACACACTAGCCTTGGTCCGGGATTATTAGAATCAGCATATCATGAGTGTTTGTTTTATGAATTGCAAAAAGCAGGTTTAAAAGTAGAAAAAGAAAAGCCACTTCCTATAAGTTATGATGGTGTAAAACTGGATTGTGGGTATCGACTTGATTTATTTGTGGAGGATCAGGTTATTGTTGAGTTAAAATCAATTGACTCATTTAAAGATATTCATTTAGCACAAACACTAACTTATTTAAAACTTGCCGATAAAAGAGTTGGACTGATGATTAATTTCAACGTTGAAAAGTTAAAGTATGGAATTAAGAGAGTTATAAATGGGTATTAATCTTTCTATCCCGGTTTCTATTAGTAGCTATTTTAATTTTAGCTGTTTTTGCCCTCTGTGTCCCTCAGTGCTCTCAGTGGTAAAAAAATAAATTGAGAATAGGATTTCACAGCATGCAAAACGATTCTACCACAGAGTTCACGGAGTATCACAGAGAAAAAAAGAATCAGTTTAAGAATTAGACTTTTTTTATTTTTCAAAGTTTTGCTCTTCCTCTGTGTGTCTTTGTGTTCTCTGTGGTAAAAAGTTAGTTTGTACTTAGCCACCTTTTCGTAAAAAAAACTGACCACAGAGAACACGGAGTATCACAGAGAAAAAGAATTAGTTTAATTCTCATACTTTTTTTTAAGTCTTGTTCTTCCTCAGTGCTCTCTGTGGTAAAAAGTTAGTTTGTACTTAGCCACCTTTCCGTAAAAAAAACTGACCACAGAGAAAATAGAGTTTCACAGAGAAAAAGGATTAGTTTAATTCTCATACTTTTTTTTTAAGTCTTGTTCTTCCTCTGTGTGTCTTTGTGTTCTCTGTGGTAAAAAGTTGGTTTTTAATTTAGATTTCACACCATGTAAAGCGATTCTGCTACCGAGAACGCGGAATATCTCAGAGAGAAAAAAATCTTTCTTGTCTTTTATACCGATTCGTTTTAGAAGATATTTGAATTTTTGGCAGTATTGCCCTCAGTGCTCTCTGTGGTAAAAAGTTAGTTTGTACTTAGCCACCTTTCCGTAAAAAAAAACTGACCACAGAGCACACAGAGTTTCACAGAGAAAAAAAGAATTAGTTTAATTCTCATACTTTTTTTTTAAGTCTTGTTCTTCCTCTGTGTGTCTTTGTGTTCTCTGTGGTAAAAAGTTGGTTTTTAATTTAGATTTCACACCATGTAAAGCGATTCTGCTACCGAGAACGCGGAATATCTCAGAGAGAAAAAAATCTTTCTTGTCTTTTATACCGATTCGTTTTAGAAGATATTTGAATTTTTGGCAGTATTGCCCTCAGTGCTCTCTGTGGTAAAAAGTTAGTTTGTACTTAGCCACCTTTCCGTAAAAAAAAACTGACCACAGAGCACACAGAGTTTCACAGAGAAAAAAAGAATTAGTTTAATTCTCATACTTTTTTTTAAGTCTTGTTCTTCCTCTGTGTATCTTTGTGTTCTCTGTGGTAAAAAGTTAGTTTGTACTTAGCCACCTTTCCGTAAAAAAAACTGACCACAGAGCACACAGAGTTTCACAGAGAAAAAAAGAATTAGTTTAATTCTTACACTTCCTCTCTGTGGTAAAAAATGTAAGCTGTAAATAGTAGGGAGTCTCAACGTATAGAAAAATCTTAGTTTGAAAACCCTCTTAAATCCCAGAAATTTATGGTAAAACCTTTTAGATATAAACCAAAAGTGTAACTATCACTATAATTAAGACTTGTAGCTCTTTATTGACTCAGAAGTCCCTGTTTTTCAGCTGAAGCTTTTGTTAAAATGTTGTAAAAGTGGCTCTTTAGTTTTGTTTCTTTCCGAAATAATACTTTTCTTTGCCCCGAAATAAGTGGAAAGATTTGGCTGCTTGCAACCACAGAAAAAAATGCTAAATGGTGAACTATATGCTTTTCTGCATGTAGACAACCAACCATTACTTTCCTGTATCATGTCATTATTTAGATAATGATCTTAAACAACATTGCCTGTCGTTACTATTGAAGGAATTCATGATATCGACATCACAACTAATTATTATTAAAATATTATGGGATATTTATTCACATCAGAATCAGTTTCTGAAGGACATCCGGATAAAGTTGCTGATCAGATTTCAGATGCTTTATTAGATAAGTTTTTAGCTTTCGACCCTAATTCGAAAGTTGCTTGTGAAACCTTGGTTACTACCGGACAGGTGGTTCTTGCCGGTGAAGTAAAAACCAAAACCTATATCGATGCTCAGGAAGTTGCCCGTGAGGTAATTAACCGCATTGGTTATACCAAAAGCGCATACCAGTTCGACGGCACTTCATGTGGTGTATTGTCTGCAATTCACGAACAATCAGCTGATATTAACCGTGGCGTAGATCGCGAAGATCCTATGACACAGGGAGCCGGCGACCAGGGAATGATGTTCGGTTACGCTTGTAAGGAAACCGACGATTACATGCCTTTGGCTCTTGAGCTTTCGCATCGTTTGCTGATAGAATTAGCAGCTATTCGCCGTGAAGGAAGAGAAATGACCTATCTTCGTCCCGATTCAAAATCGCAGGTTACCATTCAGTATGCCGATGATGATACCATCGAAAGAGTACACACTATTGTGGTTTCTACTCAGCACGACGATTTTGGCCCGAACGATGAGTTGATGCTGGCTAAAATTAAGAAAGACGTTCGCAACATCTTGATCCCTCGTGTAATTAAGCAATTGCCAAAGCGCATACAAGCTATGTTCGATGAGAATTTTATTTTGCACGTAAATCCAACAGGAAAATTCGTAATTGGTGGTCCTCATGGTGATACCGGTTTAACTGGCCGTAAGATAATTGTTGACACTTATGGAGGAAAAGGCGCTCACGGAGGTGGTGCATTCTCAGGAAAAGATCCTTCGAAAGTTGACCGTTCAGCAGCCTATGCAGCCCGTCATATTGCCAAAAATTTAGTGGCTGCAGGAGTAGCAGATGAGTTGCTGGTTCAGCTTTCATACGCAATTGGTGTTGCCGAGCCAGTAGGAATTTATGTAAACACCTACGGCAAATCGAATCTTAGCCTTACCGATGGCCAAATTGCCGATAAAGTTACCGAGCTTTTTGATTTACGTCCGGCTGCTATTGAGCAACGATTGAAATTACGCAACCCTATTTACGAAGAAACAGCGGCCTATGGTCACATGGGGCGTACCCCTCGTATGGTAGTGAAAAAATTTGAATCTCCTTACTTTGATGGCGTTGAGCTTGAAGTGGAATTATTCACATGGGAAAAATTAGACTACATCGAGAAAGTAAAAGAAGCGTTCAATTTGTAAACAACAACAAATACAATATATACAAAGCCATTCCATTTATTTGGAGTGGCTTTTCTTTTTTCTGTAAATATTCATTCGGGGGTTCCCCTATGGGGCGGGCTTTCCATTTCAAGTCCTCAGTCGTTCCTCCTTGCGGGCTTTCCACTTCAATCCCTAACCCAATAAAAACCAATTATCATGAGGGTTATGTGTATTAAATGAATAATAATGCAATAAATATTACAACAAAGGCAAAATAAATGCATAAAAAATAATGAGGAATGCCAACATTTGCGGAGGGAAATCATAAAAAAGCAAAATAAATTACAAAAAAGTAAAATAAAAATGCATTTATAGTAGGGGAAAAACAATAATTATTAGCTTTATACTCATCGATATCATTGTTCGAAGTTGAATAATTATTACAATAAGAAATCAAAAAGTATGAAATCAAAAGTTAAAAATCCAATAGCAATTAATGAATTGATACTATCCGAAATGAATCGACAAGGATTAAGTACGGCCGATTTTGCACAAAAATTACAAATCAGCATGAATTCCATGTATCATATCCTAAAACGATCTAGCATGCAAATCGATCGGCTGTGGGATATTTGTGAAGTTTTACAATTAAATTTCTTCAAAGTTCTGGCTGATGAAATAAACATTAATAAGCCTGCTGATGCTCAAATAGACCAACTAAAACAGGAAAACAAAACTTTAAAAGAGGTAATTAAGATGTTAGGTAAAGGATAATTTGCTGGTTTTTTTTATCTGGGATAATGCTTCAATGTATCCTTTATACTCTTTTCAATTGGAACGAACTCAAAATTCAAAGCTTCTTTTATTTTCTGATTCGAGTAGTATTTGATATTGTGTGCCGATCGTGCATTTTCTTTTGTAAATCCGGAAGGCTTAAAAAAGAATATCTTTTTCAATAAGGCTAATCGCCAGGCAATTTCGGTCATTTTTGGGTTCGCATATTTTGTAGGTCCGGCAATGCCTAAACCTTTGGCAATGGTTTTAAAAACGAATTCGAAAGTGCAGTTCTCGCTGTTCAAAATAAAGCGTTCATTCACAATATCACTTTTCATCAATTCAATCATCGAATGGCTTACATCACGAACATCAACATAGCCCGTAATTCCTTGAGTATAGTATTTTAAACCTTTGGCAACAGTCTTAAAAAGAAGCGAACTTCCCTTGTCCCATTGTCCGGGACCCAAAATAATTGAAGGGTTCACAATCACCGCATTTAAGCCTTCTTCTACTCCTCTCCAAACCTCCAGTTCCGATTTAAATTTACTGTTTGAGTAGCCCGACCTTTTTTCTTCCGGACTCCATGGCGTTTTCTCAGTTACAGTATCTTCTCCCTCTTCGGGCGAACCCAAGGCAGCAATAGAACTTACCATGCAAAATTTCCGAATATTTGTATCCAGGCAGGCATTTACCAAATTGCGGGTTCCCTCCACATTAATATCCTGCATGTTTTTGCCGTCTTCCTTACTAAAAGAGACCAAGGCTGCACAATGGTACACATCTTCAATTCCATCAAGAGCATCCTCTAACGAAAAGGGATCCAGCATATCTCCTTCTATCCATTCAATGGATTTAAAAAGTTCGTTGGCATTGCTTGAGTAGTAAGTAAAAGTAGTAAGTACGAACTCTACATTGCTGTTTTTTCTTTTCAGAGCACGAACTTTATTGCCTTTCGAAAGTAAATCAAATAGTAAATGTGAGCCAACAAGACCCGTTCCACCGGTAACTAAAATCATGGATTAGTGAATGTGTTAAAGAGTGAATATGAGTTGAAACGCAAGGCCGCTAAGCCACAATGTAAGGAAATATAGCTTTGTGCCTTGGCGCCTTTGCGTTCTGTTTTTCTTTTATCTCTTCCAGTTCAATTTAATCGTTTGTGTCATTTTAGTATGAACACTTAAAGGTACCGGGCTGGTTCCTGCTACGCTTTCAATAATTTGTTTTTCCTCTGAAGTATATTTTTTATCAGGAAAGTTGAATTCAACAATTACTTCATCAACTCTTCTTGGATCACTCGCCATAATTTTAGTGATATCCAGCTCAGTTCCTGTAATATCAATATTGTTATCGCGGGCAACAATTCCCATTATGGTCATAATGCACGATCCTAGTGAGGCTGCTAATAAATCGGTAGGCGAAAATGCTTCCCCTTTTCCCTGATTATCAGTTGGAGCATCTGTAAAAATTTTATTGCCCGATTGCAAATGAATGCACTCAGTCCGTAAATCACCCAGATATTTTGATTTGATAGTTGTCATGCTGTTTTATATTTAGTGAAGTGTGTAATAAGCAATTTTAGTTTTGTGAATTTAAGAATTATAAAATAGATAGTAAAATCTTCATACGAGTTAGATAATAAAATTTACTCTTGTCGGAATGTATGAGATTAGAAGTTAAATTCCTTGTTTATTTTATTTTTTTTCAATTGCATCAGAAAGGATTTTGAGTTTTGCATGTAAGATGTTTATGGAATTCGCAAAGTGCATGATTTGATTTAATTCTTAGATAAGAAACACGCACATATAATAAAACTCTGATTAGATCAAGTAAGGTCTGATAAATAGATCTCCTGAACAGCAATGTTTCGGAGATTTTTTTTTGTTTCCACTTTCAGATTCAAACCGAAAACAGAGCTTATAATTTCGAATTATAAGCAATCAGCAAAGGCTCTAAAAAAGTCAATTTTTATTACTGATTAAATAGAGCTTAGTCCCTTGATTCTACAATCACTATGACCATCAATTCTTGTAATTTTTCTATATTTGTAAACTTTTTATAACAGATAAGATAATTTTAGTCGGAATAATGTCGGTAGACATTTGTCAATCAGTATCTAATTTGCATGGATTAATGATGAATACGAATGTGGATCGGAATTAGCGAATACAAGATAAATTTTACAATAAATGAGCACTAAATTCCCAGAGTACAAGAATCTTGATCTATCACAGGTCAATAAGGATATTCTAAAAGATTGGAACGAGAATAATACATTCGAGAAGAGTTTGCAGACTCGCGAAGGCAATCCCACTTTTGTATTTTATGAAGGACCACCTTCAGCAAATGGTATGCCGGGTATCCACCACGTTATGGCTCGTGCTCTTAAAGATATTGTGTGCAGATACAAAACTTTAAAGGGATTTCAGGTGAACCGTAAAGCAGGATGGGATACACATGGCTTGCCTGTAGAACTTGGTGTTGAGAAAGAACTGGGAATTACCAAAGAAGATATTGGGACTAAAATATCGGTTGATGATTACAACCTGGCCTGTCGTACCAATGTAATGAAATATACCCGTGAGTGGGAAGATTTAACTTCTAAAATGGGCTACTGGGTAAATATGGAAGAGCCGTATATTACTTACGATAACCGTTATATTGAAACACTTTGGTGGTTGTTGAAACAACTGTTTGAGAAAGATTTATTATACAAAGGATATACAATCCAACCGTTTTCTCCTGCAGCAGGTACCGGTTTATCAACTCATGAGTTAAATCAGCCTGGCTGTTATAAAGATGTGAAAGATACTACAGCTGTTGGTATGTTTAAAGTGGCCCGCGATGAGAAAAGCGAATTTCTTTACGAAGGAATAGATTGCGATGCCTACTTTATTGCATGGACAACTACTCCATGGACACTTCCTTCGAATACCGCTTTGGCTGTTGGTCCAAAAATCGAATACGTTCGTGTTCGCACTTTTAATCCGTATACAGGAATTCCTTGTGTGGTTATTTTGGCTAAAAATTTATTCTACAATTTCTTTGATAAAAAATACGAAGGACTTGAATTGGGAGAATATGAAGTTGGCGATAAGCGTTTAACCTACAAAACGCTTTCGGAACATGTAGGAGCCGATTTGGAAGGTCTACGTTACGAGCAGTTAATGCCTTTGGTAAAACCTGAAGGTGATGCTTTCCGTGTAATTTTAGGTGATTTTGTAACAACAGAAGATGGTACAGGTATTGTTCACATCGCTCCAACTTTTGGTGCGGATGATGACAGGGTTGCCAAAGTAGCTGGTATCTCACCACTAATTCTTCGCGATAAAGAAGGTAAAATGCAGCCAATGGTTGATCGTACCGGTAAGTTCTTCAAAATCGAAGATTTGAGCGAGGAGTTTGTAAAAGAATTTGTGAATGTTGATGCTTACGGTGAGTATGCCGGTCGTTTTGTGAAAAATGCTTACGATCCAACCTTAACAGATGATGATGCGACTTTAGATATCGACATTGCTGTTGCCCTTAAGAAAGAAAGTCTGGCTTTTAAAGTTGAGAAGCATGTTCACAACTATCCACATTGTTGGAGAACAGATAAGCCAATTCTTTACTATCCATTGGATTCATGGTTTATCGAAACAACAAAAGTCCGCGATCGTATGATCGAACTAAATAAAACCATTAACTGGAAACCTAAATCAACAGGTGAAGGTCGTTTTGGAAAATGGTTGGAGAATCTGCAGGATTGGAATCTTTCACGTTCCCGTTATTGGGGAACTCCACTGCCAATTTGGGTGAGTGAAGATCGTGCTGAAATAAAATGTATAGGTTCAGTTGCAGAATTGAAAGCTGAAATTGAAAAATCGATGGCTGCCGGTTTCATGACCGAAAATATCCTGGCCGATTATATCGAAGGAGATAACAGCAAAGAGAATTACGAGAAATTCGACCTGCACCGACCATACGTTGATGGTTTGGTTTTGGTGAGTGAAACAGGCCAGAAATTGTTCCGTGAGCTTGATTTGATTGATGTTTGGTTTGATTCAGGTGCGATGCCATATGCGCAGCAACATTATCCTTTCGAAAACAAAGAGAATTTCGACAAATTGTTTCCAGCTCAGTTTATTGCCGAAGGTGTTGATCAAACCCGTGGATGGTTCTTTACTTTGCATGCCATTGCAACCATGTGTTTCGATGGAGTTGCTTTCGAAAACATCATCTCCAACGGTTTGGTGCTGGATGCAAAAGGCAATAAGATGTCTAAACGTCTTGGAAATGCAGTTGATCCATTTTCAACCATTGAAAAATATGGTTCGGATCCATTGCGTTGGTACATGATTACCAATGCTCAGCCTTGGGATAACTTGAAATTCGATTTAGGTGGTGTGGAAGAAGTTCGCCGTAAATTCTTCGGAACACTTTACAATACTTATAGTTTCTTCCAATTGTATGCGAATGTTGATGGATTTACTTATTCTGAAGCTGACGTGCCAATGGAACAGCGCCCTGAAATTGATCGTTGGATTCTTTCTCTGTTGAACTCCTTAATTAAAGAAGTTGAAGAGTGTTATGAAGCCTACGAGCCTACTCGTGCCGGTCGTGCAATTCAGAATTTTGTAAATGAAAACCTATCAAACTGGTACGTTCGTTTGTGTCGAAAAAGATATTGGGGTGGAGACTATTCTACCGATAAAATTTCTGCTTACCAAACTCTTTACAGATGTTTAGAGACCATTTCTGTATTGGCTTCACCAATTGCTCCTTTCTATATGGATCAATTGTTTAAAGATCTGAATTCAGTTACCGGTCGTTTTACTGAAGAATCGGTTCATTTGGTGAATTTCCCTAAATACGATCCAGAAGTAATTGATTCTGAACTGGAAGAAAGAATGGATATGGCTCAGAAGATTTCGTCAATGTCACTTGGATTACGCCGTAAAGTGAAAATACGTGTTCGTCAGCCTCTGCAAAAGATTATTATTCCCATTCTTGATGATTCTATGGTGCCTCAGTTAGAGGCTATTAAGAATATCGTTCTTTCAGAAATTAATGTGAAAGAAATGGAATTTATTACCGATACAACAGGTGTTTTAGTAAAAAATATCAAGCCTAACTTTAAGACCTTAGGGCCAAAGCATGGTAAGATAATGAAACAAATTGCTGCTGAAATTGGTAAAATGACTCAGGAAGATATTCTTGCTTTCGAAAAAGCAGGTAGTTACACAATTGTGGTAAACAATGAAAATGTCTGCCTGACTCCTGAAGATGTAGAAATTGTTTCTGAAGATATTCCAGGATGGTTAGTTGCAAATGAAGGGAAACTTACTGTTGCAATGGACGTAAACATAACCGAAGAATTACGTAAAGAAGGAATTGCCCGTGAGTTTATCAATAGAATTCAGAATTTAAGGAAGGACAGCGATTTTGATGTAACCGATAAAATTAAGCTTCAAATTATGATGCATGATTCTATTAATGATGCTGTAATTGCTCATAAAGAATACATTGGGACTCAGACCTTAGCAGTTAGTATTGAATTAGTAGAAAAATTAGCTGAGAATGAAGCTAAAGCAGTTGAGATTGAGCAGGGTGTAGAGAGCTTTATTAAGATTGAAAAAGTTAGTGAATAATCGATTTTTTGTTATCTTTAAAAAAAATAGAAACAATGGCAGAAAAGAAGCGATATACAGACGAAGAGTTGCAGGAATTCAAAGATTTGATTAATGCTAAACTTGAGAAAGCAAAAAAAGATTATGTGACTTTAAAAGCAGTAATCTCGAATAGTTCTGGAAATGATACTGAAGATACTTCACCTACTTTTAAAGTATTGGAAGAAGGCGCTTCTGTATTGTCGAAAGAGGAAGCAGGACGTTTAGCTGAACGTCAGGCGAAGTTTATTTCTCATCTGGAAATAGCTCTAATCCGCATTGAAAATAAAACCTATGGTATTTGTCGTGAGACAGGTAATTTAATTGCTAAAGAAAGACTTCGTGCTGTTCCTCATGCTACATTAAGTATCGAGGCTAAAAACAAACAGTAAGATCTTTTATTGAATATATCTTAATGATTGGAAGAATATTCTTCCAATCATTTTTGTTTACAAATCAGGGTTTCTATTTATTTGGAATCTGAAATAGATTAGCTGTTAACGATTAAATAGTCAATATGTCTTTATTTAAAAAATCGGTAGTACTTATTGTACTACTTCTTGTTTTGGATCAGGTAGTAAAAATTTGGATCAAAACCCATATGATGCTGGGAGAAGAGTATTCAGTATTCGGGGATTGGTTCTTGATTCATTTTATTGAAAACAATGGAATGGCTTTCGGAATGGAATTAGAAGGTCAGTGGGGGAAAATTCTTTTAAGTTTGTTTCGAATATTTGCTGTTTGCGGTATTGGGTGGTATCTGTACGATATCTCGACTAAGAAAGCGCCTTTGGGATTAGTAATTTCAATTGCTTTGATTTTTTCAGGAGCAATGGGTAACATTATTGACAGTGCTTTTTATGGATTAATTTTTAATGACAGCTACTATCAGGTTTCAACTTTTATGCCTGAAGCGGGAGGCTATGCATCTTTTTTACATGGCAAAGTAGTTGATATGCTTTATTTCCCTCTTCTGGAAGGAAGATTTCCTGAATGGTTACCCATGTGGGGCGGAGAACATTATATTTTCTTTCGTCCGGTTTTTAATATTGCCGATTCATACATAACAATTGGTGTTACTTTTATCCTTTTGTTTCAGCGAAAATATTTCATGAAAGAGCATAAATAAAAAAATAATTTATATCAATATAGTAAGTATAAAAGCCCGTTTAGGGCTTTTTGTACTATTGATAAGCAAGTACTGCCTGACCAATTCCTGATTCGTTAAAATGTCTGGAAATATGTAAGGTAAAATTTTCCTGTGACTTTTCTTTTTCTTACAAAACATAAATTATTATTTGCTGATTGTTTCAGATTGTCTTATATTTATTATTAAACTCATGTTTATGATTATATTTCTTGATTGAATTGTAATTAAGGAGTTTGTGTGTTAATAAAGACTACTACTAACGACTAGCAATTGTAAATTTATGCAAATACCATTCATTTCTATCAAACGGGAAGTATTCTCTTAATGGTAGTTTTTTTAATTTTTATCTGAATGATGTATGTAAGAACACTTCTGTAGCATACTTAAAGTATTCGATATTGCGCAATTGTTATATTAAATTGACTAAAGAGTATGAAAAGTAAGATCCGAATTTTAATAGTTGAGGATGAATATGCCATTGATGAAGGAATTCTGAACTGCTTAAACGATATGGATTATGAGATAGTTAAAACGGTATTTCATTCCAAAGCAGCTCTCGAATTTTTAGTGAGTACCGAAATCGATATTGTTCTGATTGATGTAAATTTGAACGATGATCTTAACGGATGTCAATTAGCAGAGATCATTAAATGTGAATTCAGAATTCCGTTTATATTTCTCATTTCAACTGTTGGGCAAATTAGTATTGAAAAGCTAAAGGAGGCGAATCCAAGTGTAATAGTATTGCAAAATCCGACATTAAATCAAATACATTTTTCATTAACAATTGCAGTGAGTAATAATGAGAAGTTGAATCACACTTTGGACGAAAATAAAGAAGAAAATTTGTCCTTGGAGCATTTAAATAATTGTCTGTTTTTAAAGAAGAACAATCATTTTGACAGAGTTAGTTTTGAGGAGATATTTTGGTTAAGGGCTGAGAATAACTATACGGTAATTCATACAACAAAAGGAGACTATCTATACTCAACTGTTCTTAAGAAGTTCACAGCAAAATTGACTGGAAATCAGTTTATTAGGGTGCATAGATCATATATAATTAATCTCACTAAAATTGATGGTTTTGAAGGGAAAATGATCATAGTTGATGGCCAGCACATTCCAGTTGCAAAAACTTACTGCAATAATGTGTTTGATTTATTGCATACCATATAATTATCAGTTCCCAACCAGTAAAACTGATCAAACAGAACAGCAGGAAATGATAGCAGAAATAAGAACGGCAAACAAGTTATAGTTCTTGTTGAAACGAATTGAAGTAGATACACTTAATATTACCGAAACATCTGGTACAATTATTCTGAAATATCCAGATATATTCTAATTATTTTTTGTTGAATTATTGGAACTGGCTGTAGAAGTATCAAAAGGAGAGGATAGTGCATATAAATTAGAGACATAAAAGGAAAAGGAGTTACTGGAATTGAAAAAGAGGCAGTTTCATAGTTAGGAGACAGCCTCTTTTTTAGATTAAGCGATTTTGCGTAAGTAGTATCCCATAAAGTGTGTAAGTAAAGTTATTCTGTTTCTTTGGATTAGCCTTAGGATTTTTTAACTTAACATCTACTAATTTCAGAAATCCGGGGAATGCCGTTTATAGGTTGATAAATTTCAATCATTGCAACCGTGGCAGGAGCATTTGGAGAGACTTCTTTAGCATTGCAAATGAATCTGAAGTTGGTTCCGCCAACAATTTGGCAAGCTACAGCGAAAGGACTATATTCAACTCCTACCAGATCCTCAGTGGCTTTTTGAAATATATCTATAGCTTCTTTTGAAATCTTTGTGCTGTAAGGAGTATAAACACCTGTTGTTACTTCTGATTTTTCCATCTTTGTTGTTTATTAATTATTGTATTGCAGGATATAATTCCTAAAACAAATATTAAGTTAACAAATTTGTGAAAAAAATTAAATGAGTGGATGGAATGAATGTTTTAGTGAAAAGCAAGTATTTTTGAGTAAAAAAATAATATTGATTCTAATCGAACCTATAAAAGATATTTTAGAAAGTAATTCGGTGTTTTATAAATGAAATTTGGTTTTGTTTTTTGAGAGGTTGAAGCGTATTATAAGCAAAAAAGCCCGTTAGGGCTTTTTTATGATTTAGTTTGATTGGCTTTTCTTTTTCGTTGTGCTTTAAAGTATAATATCTGACTGCGTAAACTCCATATTCCACCAGCTATTATAATGAGGAATATCCATTGTTTTCTGCCCCATCCTGCATCTCCAAAAATACCTTTCGACAGCATCACTAGAGACATGATTATTATTAGGCTTGTTACAAGTGCAGCAACATGTCCTACTGCGGCATTCTCTTTCTGAATGCCTGTGGTGCAAAAGTACAGTATAAGTCCAAAGAAAGTAGGAATCAAGGCTGTCAATTGCCAATCTCCTGCATCAAAGTACCTTGCTGAAACTCCAATTAATCCAACAAGTATTAGGATTATAGAATAAACTTTATTGATTTGATATGCTTCTTTCATGAATGTTATTTTTATTTAAATCAAATTAAAACACTAAAATACAAAAACTCATGAACAATCAAAACAGTTTCATCATTTGAATATTGATTACAAAATAGAAAGCATAAGAAAGGCCGTCACTCCTGACAGCCTTTCTTGGACAACCTTAAAACTCAACCATGTATTGATTATCGTACCGCGATTACCAAATACTTTGAAGATTTCCAGAATTCAACCGGATCCAGGATTGTAATGCCTTCAACTGTCTCAACTCCCTCAACCTTATAAGAGCTGCTTGGATGATTTGTTACAAAACTAATCTTCTTCCCGATGACAGGAATAGTAGTAACTTTGGTGATATCAATTTTTTCAAATTCACTTGTATTAAAATCTTTATTAAGAACTGCTGTTTTTCCAATTCCGATAAATCCACCGTCTTTGGTAATTACATTTTTCTCTTGTAATTCTTTGCTGGTTCCAAATATATAGTAAGCTGTATTTAGTTCGTTTGTTGCGTTTTCAATTACTTTTGTTTTGTTTTCGTTTTCAGTATTTAAAGCCAACACAGTTCCATTTAGCTCAGTCACTTGTCCATTTAAGTTATCTACTTCAATGTTCAATTTAGCTACTTTGTCATTCAGAACAATAATTTCACCTTCTTTAGCTTCCAATTCCGTTTTTAAACGATCAGTTAATTTGCGTAGCTTAGAGTTTTGATACCAGCTATTATTTAATTTTTTGTCTAATTCTTCAATTTTTAATTTGTTTTGTTCTAACAGATTATTGATTGAAGTTAAATCACTTGCAATTTTTTGTTTTTGAGATTGATTAGGATTCTCAGAGTTAACTGCAATAATATTTTCTTTTTGCTTAATCATTTCAAGATTTTCTTCAATTGAATTTAATGATCCAATAAATTCATTAATCGAAGAATCTTTTTCCTGAGCCATTACAGTTAGCTGCTGGTTTTGTTCTCTTAATTGTTTTAACTCTTTTTGATTACATGAGATAAATAATGGAACAAACAGCAATGCTATAAGAATACGTTTCATAAATTAGTTTTTAGAGATTAGGTTTCATTATCTTGTTTCTATTACATATATGAATATCATGCCAAGATTATACGCCAAAGGATATTATTCATCTATTCATTATAACTTACATGTTATCAGCGATTAATGCGCTGTTTCGTTTGCGCGGATAGATTGCGGTTTTAGAGTTGAGGAATCGGAATTGGGGAATATTTCCCCAGTTCATGGGTATAAAATACCCAAAAGGTTATGGGTTGTTTAAAGGAATGTGTACCAGTATTTTGAGCACGGACTAAAAATATTCTTATTAACTTTACCTTAAAGAATTTAAACCTTACGGTGATATAAGAAAACAAATAAATTCAAATGGTATCAGAAAGTAGAAGTAATATAAAGGTAAAAGTAGTTGCAGGGTACATATTTGTGTTCCTGGCTATTTTTGCTTCTGTCTTGATTGCTTACCAGTCTTATAATAAACTTCTGGATTCTGTTATATACTTATCGAAACCGGATGCCGAGATTGCCAGAATGAACCGGATTTTGACAAATTTATCGGAAGCTGAAAATAAAATCAGAATTTATTCATTAACAAAAAAGGAACGATACCTGGCTAATTATGCTGAAAATATTATAGAGATTCAAAATGATTTGGATTCCCTTAGATATTTTAGTGATGATAGTAGTAAATCGTTTTTATTAATTGATTCAATGAATTATTTATTGGAGGAACGTGCTGATAAATTAGAGAAGTTTGTTGAATTAAAAAGATCAAAAGAGAAGGAAAATCTTTCTCAAAAAGCGATGGAGCAACTAAGTGAAGTCTCTGATGCGGCAAAAACCAAAATTAAGACTACCACAACTACTACAACGTTTTTGGATACAGTTGTTAGTCCGGCTGAGGTGAAGGAAAAGAAGAAGAAAGGATTTGTTGCCAGACTTTTTAGTGGCAAAAAGAGTGAAACCAAAATAGATTCCATTGAAACTGTAATTCAACGAACTCAAATTCAGGTTGATACTAGTTATTTGCCACAAGCCGATAGTTTATTGAGAAGTTTAGAGAATATGTTGATTACTGCTCAGGCCAAAGAGCGATTGAACAGAGAGATTGTTTCGAATGAAGAATTGCGTTTAGTTGAGGAAAACTCATTAATGTGGGATAAAATTAAAATTTTATTGCGTCAGTTGGAAAAGGAAAGATTGCAGCAATTAACTCATGAATCCGATAGTGCTAAAATGATAGCGAGTAATTCAATATTTGTGATTTCTGTAATTATTATTGTTGGTTTTATATTGGGAATTCTGTTTATAATTTTCATTCTTACCGATATCACTAAAAGTAATTTTTACCGAAAGGAATTGATTGTTGCTAAAGGGAAAGCAGAAAAATTGGCAAAAGTGAAAGAGGATTTTTTAGCCATTATGAGTCACGAGATAAGAACTCCTCTTAATGCCATAATTGGTTTTACAAATCAGCTGAATAAAACAAAATTAGAAGAACAGCAACAGGGATTCGTACGGGTTCTTAAAAACTCTTCGAAACATTTACTTGGCTTGGTCAATGAAATTCTCGATTTGTCGAAAATTGAAGCTGGCAAACTACATATTGAAAATATTGCGTTTCAACCTTATTCACTGGTTTTTGACGTATTTGATGTTCTGAAGATTAATGCTGAAAATAGGGAAATCGATTTTACTTGGGAATACGATGGGGATTCTCAGATTAATTTGGATAGTGATCCGTTTCGAATTAAACAGATTCTATTGAATTTGGGTAGTAATGCCATAAAATTTACTTCGAAGGGATCTGTTAGAATCAAATCATCTGTTGTTCAAATCGATAAGTACTTTATGTTCGAAGTCAATGTAATTGATACAGGAATTGGAATTGATGAGAATAAATTAGAAACAATTTTTGAAGATTTCAGTCAGGCAGATTCGTTTTCGGCAAGGAAGTATGGTGGAACAGGATTGGGTTTGGCAATTAGCAGAAGATTATCACGATTGTTAGGTGGTGATTTGTATGTAGAGAGTAAGTTGGGTGAAGGATCTTGTTTTACTTTACGGATACCATTATTGGAATCGAAAGAAGAGGTGACTGAGCATAAAGGATTAAGAGAGGTTCAAATTCCTGATTTTTTAAAGCAAAAATCCTTTTTGGTTGCAGATGACGATCCATACAGCTTGTTACTGTTAAAAACTATTTTTTCCAGTTGGGGCTTGCAGGCAGATTTTGTGGAAGATGGATCTAAGGCCTTCGATTTGATCAGGCAAAAAGATTACGATCTGATTCTTACAGATATTCACATGCCTGAAATGGGAGGAATTGAGCTGTGTAAAAATATTAGAAAACTGGAGCAAACCCAAAAATTTGAAATTCCAATTATTGCTTTAACGGCGAATGTGAGAGAGTCGGATTTAAAACAGTATATACAATCGGGAATGACAGATTGCCTTGTGAAACCATTCGATGAGGCTGTTCTGATGAGAATGCTTCGAGATTTATTTGGGAATGCGAAAGAAGAGAGAATTGAATTAAAAGGTACTGACAAAACAATGTCGGATGATCTTTTCGACTTAACTCAAATTAAGCAATTTACCTCCGATGATCAGGGATTAGTTAATCAGATATTGGAGCAGTTTATTGTTTCTGCACACGAAAATGTCGATTTATTGAATAAAGCTTTGATTGATAAAAATTATCTGGCTATTGGTGAAATTGCTCATAAGATGCTTTCTTCGTTTAACCAGCTTAGGGTTGTAATTGTGGTTCCTATTTTAACGCGATTGGAAACCATTCTTCATAAAAAAGAAAATGCTGAGATAAACCACGAAGAGATAAGAGAGTTGGTTGCAACTGTTACTGCTAACACAAATTTAGTAATATCATCTATTCGTGATGAAATTATTGCCTAAGTCTATTTTTAAATATCGATTCCGTATTGTTTAATCTTATTGTATAAGGTTTTTCTGTCGATATTAAGCATTCTGGCGGCTTTCGATTTGTTATAGTTCACCTTTCGGAGCGTGGATACAATTAACTCCTTTTCGTTTGCGGCCTGAATTAATTTAAGATTGGAACCTTCCACAATAAAACTATTATTGACATTGTCATTTAAGATTTCATGGGGTAGACTTGTTAGTTCTACTTTCTTTTCAGGACTAAGCAAAACAGATCTTCTTATAACATTTCGAAGCTCTCTTAAATTGCCGGGCCATGAATAAGATTTGAATTTTTCCAAAACCTCGGAGCTAAATCCTGTTATTTCTTTATTCAGCTCATTATTGGATAGTTCGAGAAAATAATTCGAAAACAGTTCAATATCTTCAATTCTGTTTCGCAAGGCAGGAACAGTAATTTTGAATTCGTTTAAACGATGGTAAAGATCTTCTCTAAAGTCTCCATTATTTACTGCTACTGATAAGTCTTCATTGGTAGCAACAACAATCCGGACATCGACATCAATATCTTTATTGCTTCCAATTCTACGAACTTTACGTTCTTGCAAAGCCCTTAACAGCTTCATTTGAATTTCATAGGATAAATTTCCTATTTCGTCCAGAAACAAGGTTCCTCCCTGAGCTGATTCAAATTGACCTTCTTTATCGTTTATTGCCCCTGTAAATGAACCTTTTATATGACCGAACAGTTCGCTTCCTGCTAAATCTGTTGATAAAGCACCACAATCAACGGCAACAAAAGCTTTCTTTTTTCTTTTACTGTCAAAGTGAATTCTTCGGGCTGCAATTTCTTTTCCAGTACCACTTTCCCCTTCAATAATGACTGACATATCTGTGGGTGCCACCAATTTAATGTACTGGTCAATTTGTAAGGAATTTGGACTGTTTCCACTTACAAATTCAAGCTCTTCTTTGTTCTTCTTCTCTTGTGAATTTTTAGAACTTTTAGGTTCTTCTGATTTTGCAAGAGCAGAATTGATTAGCAAGAGTATTTCATCTGGGTTAAGCGGTTTGGTTACATATTCAAACGCGCCCATTTTTATTGCACTCACAGCGGTTCTTATATCAGCATAAGAAGTCATAATGATAACGGGAACATGAGGATGCATTGATTTTATTTTTTGGAGAAGTTCCAATCCATCAAAATCAGGCAAACGGAAATCACTTAATACAAGATCAAATTGATTAATCTCCAACTTTTTTAATGCTTCTCCGGCAGAAAACACAGTATCTGCATCAAAGTTTTTACGCTTTAGCAAGCCCTGAAGCATCAGGCAAATAGTTGGATCATCATCAATTATCAATATCTTTTTCATGCGGAACCTTACCTTTATTTAATATGTGTGGGTTTCAATCAAAATTACATAAAAAGAGTGGATGAATGAAATGATGCCTCTCATTTTATTATTTATTAAGAAATGTGTTTTATTAAATTGATTAACAATAGAAAAAGGCCGGATTTCAAATGAGAGATCCGACCTTGCTTTGCGTTTTTTTTGAATTATATATTTTTTTCAGAATCAGCTAATACAAAATCAAGTTGCTTGGCAACCAAATTTGCTTTGGCAACCAAAATTTCAACTTTATCTCCCAGTTGATAAATTTTACGATGATTGCGTCCAACAATACAATAGTTGTCTTCGTCAAATTCATAGAAATCATCTTCCAACTCACGAATTGAAACCATTCCTTCGCATTTGTTTTCATCCAATTCCACGTAAAAGCCCCATTCGGTTACGCCGGATATTGTTCCCACAAACTCCTGACCAAGATGTTCCTGCATGAATTCCACCTGTTTGTATTTTATGGATGCCCGTTCGGCTTGTGCTGCTTTTTGCTCCATTTCACTGCAATGACGGCAATACTCTTCGTATTTCTCTTTATTTACCGATTTAGCACCCGAAAAATATTTCTCCAGTAATCTGTGAGCCATCATATCGGGATACCTTCTAATTGGCGATGTGAAGTGTGAGTAATGATCGAAATGCAATCCATAATGACCAATATTTACGGTAGAATATTCGGCTTTTGCCATGGAGCGAATCGCTAAAGTTTCCACCAGATTTTGAATGGTTTCACCTTTTACATCGTGCAATAAAGTGTTTAGCGAACTGGATATGGCTCCCGGATTTGTTGTTTTTAAACTGTATCCGAATTTTTGAATAAATTGGTTGAAAGTATTTAGTTTTTCAGGATTTGGCTGGTCATGAGTTCTGTAAACAAATGTTTTAGCAGTTTTGCCTTTTGGTACACGTCCAACAACTTCAGCAACACGTTTGTTGGCCAAGAGCATAAATTCCTCAATTAGCTTGTTCGAATCTTTTGATTCTTTAAAATAAACGCGTGTTGGTTTACCCGTTTCATCAATATCAAATTTTACTTCGAAACGATCAAAATCAATTGCTCCTTTTTTGAATCTTCTTTTGCGTAGCAATTTAGCCAGTTTATCCAATTCAAGAACTTCTTCACTAAAATCTCCTTCTCCGGTTTCAATAATCTCCTGTGCCTCTTCGTAGGTGAATCGTCGGTTCGAATTAATTACGGTTTTACCAATCCATGTATTGATTACATCTGCAGTATCATCCATTTCGAAAACAGCAGAAAAAGTTAATTTTTCCTCATTGGGTCTCAGGGAACAAATTCCGTTAGATAAACGTTCCGGTAACATTGGAACCACACGGTCTACCAAATAAACAGAGGTTGCTCTGTCGAAAGCTTCTTGTTCAATGATACTCCCTTTTCTTACGTAATGTGTAACATCAGCAATGTGAACACCAATTTCCCAGTTTCCATTCTCCAAAGCCCGAATCGACAATGCATCATCAAAATCTTTCGCATCGTGCGGATCGATGGTGAAGGTTGTGGCCTCTCTGAAGTCTCTGCGAAGAGCAATTTCTTCTTTTGTTATTACATCGGATATTTCCTCTGCGGCTTCGTTTACATTTTCGGGGAAAATATGAGGCAGATCAAACTCAGCCAAAATCGCATGCATCTCGGTGTTGTTATCACCGGGTTTACCCAAAACAGTTGTAATCTGACCAACCGGATTTTTCGATTTTTTAGGCCATTCGGTTATTTGTGCAATTGCCTTATCGCCATTTTGTGCACCATTTAACTTTGCCAAAGGAATAAAAATATCGTATGGCATTTGTTTGCCCGATGAAACCAGAAACGCATAGTTTTTAGAAACATCAACGATTCCTACAAAAGTGGTTTTTTTCCTTTTAACGATTTCGACCACTTCGCCTTCGGGTTGCTTGCTTTTTTTACGTGCATACAAGGAAACTTTAACGATATCACCATGTAAAGCTCTATTTAAATTTGCCTGCGATACAAAAACATCTTCTTCAATTTCTTCCGAAACAATAAATGCAGATCCTCGCGCAGTCATGTCTACTTTGCCCGTGATGTTGCCAATTTTCGATTTTAATTTGTATTTCCCTGTGGAAATTTCGCTCAAAACATCTAAATCAACCATATCGCAAAGAATTCCGACTACGAGCTGTTTAGTGCCCATATCCTTAATCCCTAATTCGCCTGAAATCTGTTTGTAATTGAGCGTTTTTGTTGGGTTTTGGGCAAATATTCCATCAATTAGTTTTGTTAGACTACTGCGGTTATATTTTGGGCTTTCTTTTTTATTTTCTTTTCTATTTTTTTTTGACATTTCTTAAATTTTATAATTCTACTATTGAATTAATCATGTATGAGTTGACAGTTTAAAGTAAGAATAAAAAATGTATTTTGAATCTTAAAATCAATATTACATTGTTAAGGTTTTCTTCTCAGGCTATGAACTGTATCTATACTATTCTAGTTCGGTTAATCTCTATATAATTCTTGTTGTTATTTCCTTTTTGTTGATTTTCCCTTACATTCAATGAGGAAGGTGAATGTTTTAAAGTAACCATTGCTGATGACGGTAATCGCAATTAAGGATATTGGAAAGAATATTTTATGTCACAAAGATAGTGAAGGAATCTATATAGACAATAAAAAGAGTGGATTATGATTGAACTTACTGTTTTATTGTTGATTTTAAGCCCAAACTTTTGAGTTGAAAGGAGTTTTTTCGGAATCTACTTCTTCGGGAAGTTCAAAATTAGGATGAAATGGTGCCTATCTATCAGAATTCTAAAGTTATTCGCAAGATATTTTATGGCGAGCAATAATTTTTTATAATTTTACACTCCCAATAGAATTTCGATTATATTACAGTTATGGAAAATAAGTTGTTCATTTATAATACTCTAAATCGTAAAAAAGAATTGTTTGAACCCATTAATGCTCCCCATGTTGGGCTGTATGTATGCGGTCCTACGGTATATGGTGATGCGCATTTGGGTCATGCCCGGCCAGCAATCACATTCGATTTGGTTTTTCGTTACTTAATGCATCTTGGATACAAAGTACGCTACGTTAGAAACATTACCGATGTAGGGCATTTGGTGAATGATGCAGATGAGGGCGAAGATAAAATTGCCAAAAAGGCTCGTTTGGAACAACTGGAGCCAATGGAAATAGTGCAGTTTTTTACCGATCGCTATCACAATGATATGCAAGATTTGAATGTATTGAAGCCAAGTATCGAGCCTCGTGCATCAGGACATATTATTGAGCAAATGGAAGTGATTGATAAATTGTTTGCAAATGGATTTGCCTATGAGAGTGAAGGTTCTGTCTATTTTGATGTAGAAGCATACAGCAAAAAATATGATTACGGCAAGTTATCAGGTAGAAAAATAGAAGAACTGCTTTCGAATACCCGAGATTTGGATGGACAGAGCGAAAAGAAAAATAGTTTCGACTTTGCACTTTGGAAAAAAGCAAGTCCGGAGCACATTATGCGCTGGCCTTCGAAATGGAGTGATGGATTTCCTGGCTGGCATCTGGAATGTTCCGCAATGAGTCAGAAATACCTGGGTGCTAAATTTGATATCCACGGAGGTGGATTGGATCTGCAATTTCCGCATCACGAATGTGAGATTGCTCAATCGACAGGATCGAATGGTCACGAAGCTGTAAAATACTGGATGCATAACAACATGATCACCATCAATGGTCAGAAGATGGGTAAATCATTGGGAAACTTTGTGAATTTATCTTCTATGTTTTCAGGAGAGAATGATGTGCTGGAACAGGCATACAGCCCGATGACGGTTCGCTTTTTCATGTTGCAGGCTCATTACCGCAGTCCTTTGGATTTCTCAAACGATGCGCTTCAGGCAGCAGAAAAAGGTTTTAAACGTTTGATGACAGCTGTTGCAACGATAGATAAAATACAAGCATCGGCTTCTTCTTCCAATTCAGTAGAGGAATTAAAAGCGAAGTGTTACGAGGCATTAAATGACGATTTTAATACACCGGTATTAATTGCTCATTTGTTTGATGGTGTGAAGATGATCAATTCATTGGCTGTTGGAAAGGAAACGATTACTGCTTCTGATCTTTCTGTTTTAAAGGATTTGTATCACAATTTGGTGTTTGATGTGTTGGGCTTGAAAGATGAAGGTGAAACGGGAGGGGATAACGAGATACTCGATAAGGTTGTCCGTTTGCTGCTTTCGACCCGCGACGAGGCCAAAAAGAATAAAGACTGGGCTACTGCTGATAAAATAAGAGATGAATTGACCAATTTGGGCATTGTTGTAAAAGATACCAAAGACGGTTATGAATGGGAAATCTTAAAATAATACAAACTGTCCTGACCGATCAGGGCAGTTTTTTTATTTTTTAGCTAATTTTAAAGCTCGTACTACTAAAACTAATTGTTGTTTTCACTGATCGTTTTATCCTAAAAGAATTACCATGAATACTCACTCTTTTTTATCGCTTGTTTGTTTTTTGCTGTTAGTCTCGTGCAATGGCAAGAGTGTAAACAATAATAAGTTTACCGATAAAAGCTTTGATGAGCAGACAGAAAAAACGACAGTGATTGTTAATAGTTTGCGCTTAAAACAACCGCATCGGGGTGATTTATATACCATGAGAGGAAATGTTGAAATAGAAATGACCCCCAGAAACAGAGCGGCCGGAATTGATTCTGTTCAGTTTTGGGCTGATGAGACTTTAATTGGAAGTTTGACTGATGAGCCATGGATTGTGAAATGGGTTCCTGAGGATCAAAAAATGGGGAAACACGACCTGAAGGTGATGGCTTATCATGAAGACGGGACAATTGGTATTGTTTCCACATTTGTAAATCTGAAAACGAATATCCCTCCTGTTGAATATTCATATGAAATAATTAATGAGTTTCCCCACGACAGAGGTGCTTATACCCAGGGATTGTTTTATCATGAAGGATTTCTATACGAGGGAACAGGGCAAAGAGGCGAATCTACTTTGCGAAAGGTAAAACTTGAAAATGGTGAGGCACTTTCGGTTAAGAATTTAGAGCAGGAATATTTTGGGGAAGGCATCACATTTTCCAAGGGTAAAATTATTCAATTGACCTGGAATGCAAAAAAAGTTTTTGTTGTTGATCCAGTAACTTTTGAACAGGAGGATACTTTTGAACCCAACACGTCCAATAATCAGGGCTGGGGAATTACATCAGCTAACAATGAGTTGATTCTTTCGGATGGGACAAATGTGCTGACAGTTCTTGATGCTGACAATTATAGCAGGAAGAGAATAATTGAAGTGTATGATAATTCCGGAATGGTAACCAATTTGAATGAATTGGAATATATAAATGGAAAAATTTATGCCAATGTTTGGCTTACGGACCGCATTGTGATTATAAATCCGGAAACGGGAAGAGTGGAAGGAAATTTAAATTTAGGTAAGATTTTAAAATTAGCCGACAAAAAAATATTGATAGAGGGAGATGAGGTATTGAATGGAATTGCCTGGGATTCTATTACTAATCGTTTGTTTGTTACCGGTAAAAGATGGCCTAAACTTTTTGAGATTAAAATAGATAAACAGTAAGCTTCTTTTTTACATTTCGATGAAATAATGCAGCCGTTAAAATCCCAGGCTGGTTACGCTCTAACTGTAATCAAGCCGATTCTGTCAGGATAGGTTTTGATTATAAATCTAAAAGAATTATTTTCAATAGTTCGTTAAGTTTTTGTAAGCATTTGACTGTCAAAATGATTTGCTTTATGGTCGTTTCAATATAAAGATCTGAAAATAAGCACACTGCAAATCGATCTAATATCTCACATCTAAAATCTAACGATCTATTGCCAGTAATAGTAAGTTAAAATCCTCCTGATTTTAAGCTAACTTACCAATGATGACAAAAATTATTTTAGCTCCGGATAAATTCAAAGGCTCTCTCACCGGAATGGAATTTTGTGATGCTGTTGAGAGAGGGATCAGAAAACACACTTCTGATGTTGAGATCATCAAACTACCGTTGGCCGATGGTGGTGATGGTACGATTGAAGTTCTGAACTTTTATCTGGAAGGAGAAATGAACTCCATCGAGGCTTACGATCCACTGCATCGAAAAATTAATGCCTTCTATTTGTATTCTGAAAAGAAGAAGACTGCTTACATTGAGATGGCAGAAGCTTCGGGAATTCGTTTGCTGCAAGGCGATGAGGCAAATCCGATGCAGACAAGCACTTACGGAACCGGCGAATTAATTAAAGATGCTCTTGACAAAGGTGCAGAACACATTATTTTGGGTATTGGAGGAAGTGCAACCAACGATGCCGGCTTGGGCATGGCACGGGCGTTGGGTTATGCTTTTTTCGATAAAAATAATTGTGAATTGAAAGGTGCCGGTCAGGATTTAATTCAACTTTATTCTATTGATGATTCAGCCGTGCATCCAAGATTAAAAGAGGTAATGTTCGAAGTGGCCTGCGATGTTGATAATCCACTTTATGGAGAAAATGGAGCGGCTTATATCTATTCTCCGCAAAAAGGAGCAACACCCAAAATGGTGCTGGAATTGGATACCGGTTTACAGCATTTTAACGAAGTGGTTAAAAAACAATCCGAACTCGATTTACAACAAATAAGTGGTGCAGGCGCAGCAGGAGGATTGGGCGCCGGGTGCATTCTGTTTTTAAATGCAGCCTTGAATCCGGGTATCGATTTAATTAAGAAAGAGGCCAATTTTGATGCACTCATTAAAGGTGCCGGTTGGATAATTACCGGAGAAGGAAAATTGGATGAGCAGACCTTCTCGGGAAAAGTAATCCGTGGCGTATTGGATTCCGTTACTGATCAAAAACTGGCAATTTTTTGCGGATTGCTTGATTTGGATGAGGCAAGAGTAAAAGAAATGAATATAGATTACCTGTCCGAAGTAAGCAAATATGCTGCAAGCACAGATGATTCTATAAAAAACGCAGGTATTTATCTTGAAAAAGCAGCGGAAGATTTTGTCTTAAAGTCTTTGCAATAAATCGGACCACTACTGCTCCGGTAATGGGACTAGTACTAGTCCAGCAGTCGGACCACTACTTGTCCATCAATCGGACTACTACTAGTCCGGGAACCGGTCAGAAAAAATCTTACTCCGCAATATCAAGAGTTCCATAGCTTTTCTCTATTGGGATGATTTCCATTGAGTAAGTAGCTTGTTTTGAACAAAAGGGGGTATTTGTGAAGAGTTGTCACCTAATTTGGTGCAAATATCTTCTAACCAAACGGGAAAAGTTGTTTTTTGCATGATGAAGTTTAGTGGTTTTGCATTTTTACCAATATTGTAAATTATAGACTTGTGCTAGGTGGGTGTGAAGATAGAAAACCTTAAATCCATCCTTCTTTCAAAGCTCTTTTAAAGTAGAATATCAAATAGAAAGCTGTCAAAAATAGTATAAGTACAAATCGCACCATATTTTTATCAAATTTAGCCCACAAATAAATACAATATATCCATAGAATCGCTGTTAACACAGATAATACACTTCTTATGGACAAACCTGTATTAGTAGTCATGAAGTCCAGTAAACTATTTATCTCCAGAAAGCTTGCAACGGGTAATAAAATTATCAGTGCCACCAATAGTATATTGGCAATGTAGCAAGTTTAAAATAACATTTTTCATTGTCTTATTTTAGCAATTGTTCAGCTAGCGTCTTTCAATTCCCCTCTAGCTTTTTACTCCGCAATATCCAGATTCCCCTTGTTATTCTTGAAGAAAGAATTTTTGGTGTTTCGCAGACCGTCGTAGCTTTCCAGAATTCCCTTAACGCTGCCAACCAATACTTTTGCTTCCACCATAATTGGAATGCGGTTGTCGTCGTTGCTTAGCCAAACGGTCATGTCTTCGCCACCTTTAAACATGGTGCCTTCAACCAAAAGGGGCGAGAATTTTAGGCATTCGAAACGTTCGCCCGAATTTGCCTTGATGGTTTCCAATCCGCGGTAGCGAATATAGAGGGAGTGAATTTCGTTATCGATCAGCATCGAAATCGGAATTTTATCGCCTTTTTTGTATTTCGAGAAATCGAGATTCCGCACATAGTAGGCAACCGATAAAATATCGAAAGTGCATGGCTTGTTTTTTAGCGTATCTAGCTTTACAGGCTTATCGCGTTTCTGAATTTGCGATCTAATCTGATTCGATTTGTAATCGAACCAATACTCATGATGTGCATCGTATTTAGCCTCATGAGTCCGTCTGTCGAAGTAGAGTGGAGCAAGAGTTTTAGCGTCGGCATAGCAGGTTAATGTATCTCTAAGCTTAAAAAACCAGTCAAATGCTTTTGTGTTTCGGCCTTCTCCTTTTATTTTGAACACCTCTTTATTTTGAAACAGGTCTTTTTTTACAGACAGTTCGACTTCACCCGCAGCAACCCAAATAAATCCCCAGTTGTAGTAGCCTCTGAAAACTAATTTTTCGCCCGATTGAAATGCGAAGTTGTTTTCCAGACACTGCGCATTTACAGCGAATGTTCCCACAAGCAAAAGCAGAACCATAATTGTTCTTTTTGAAAAAATACGGTACTTAAGTGAGGCTAAAAATTTCATTCGTGAATTTTCTTGATACTTAATCCTTGGTCCTTGACACTTGTTCCTTGACACTTGTTCCTTTTTCCTTACTTATTAACCTTGCCAATCTTATTTTCGATGGCCTCTACTTTGGTTTTTAGTCGATTGTGTTTGTTCTTCTGAATATCGATTGTCATAGTAGTATAAACACGTTCTGAATCTTCTGCTAAAACATCATAACAGCGGTTTACAAGTGCTAAAGCTTCCGGTAACGCATCGGTCTCAATCAGCGTTCCCATTGCTGTTAGTTGGTAGCTAATACCGCTTTCGCGGATCAACTCAATAACCTGACTAACTTGTTTGCTTACGCTATCGCCTTTGTCGGTTGGGAAAATAGCAAATTCCAGAAGTACTGACATATCTAATTGTTGTTTTTGGTTCTTGTTTTCTTCTTATTATTTTCAGCATCTTTCAGTAATGCTTTTTCAATCTTTTTCTGCCTTTTTTGCTCAAGTTCTATTAAATGCTGATTGAAATTGATTTCCGGACCATTTTCCGGAATATAAATACGATCTTCTACATCGAAATACGAACGGACTTTAATTTCTTTTCTAAAGTAATGAACCATTTCAGGCTGAAGACCTTCTTTGTAATTACCGGTGTCCCATTTACCATTGTCGTTCTCATCAACAATTAATTTAATGATATAGGTGTCAGGAGCTAAATAATCGAATATTACAGTTTGATCGGAATAAATCCTTTTTGCCTGAACAATCCCTTCACTTTTGTTGTTTTTTAATAGTTGAACAATCAGTGGTTTTTTTACATTGGATACATTCAATAATATTTTCCCGTAATATTCTTCTTCCCGGGTTGTAATTTTCCCATTGTATTTATCGCTGTACAAACCATAAATATTGCGAAATGCGGTTGAATCAAACTCAACCTTATATTGGGTTTCTGCTTTCCAGTCAATTTTAACATGATAGCGAAGAATAGCTGCGGAATCCTGCTCTATTTTATAATCAACAGGGATTAGTATCGTGTCCTGAAGTTGATACAAGTGAATACTGTCTTTATTGATTTCGGCAAGAGGTTCATTAAAATCGAGAATTACATCTTTATTTAAATCCTGCGAACTACTGGCGTTCAATTTAAATCCATATGTAGGAATTTTAATTTTTGCCTGTTTCTTTTTATTCTTCGAAGCTTTTGCTTTTTTCGGAGCCTTATAATTTAATTTCACAGTATCGGTAAAACTTACAAGTTTACCCAACGAGTCAGTTTTTAAATATTCCAGTTTAGCTAAAAGAGTATCTCTTTGGTAAATAGTCGAATCGGTAATCCAGTAGGAAAGAGTATCGTTTGTTTTACTTTTATCAAGTAAAAACCAATTTGGATTTTCATCAACATTAATAAAATCAATCTTAAGACTATCGGTTCTTTTCGAGTTAAATTCAAAATAGATCTGTTCTCTTCGCTCTCTTTTATAAGTGGTAAGGTATTGAAGAGGATTTTCTTCATCAAACATTCTAAGGTAAATATTCGAAGGTTCTGTTGTCATCATTTGTTTTACAACAACGGAGTCGGCATTAATGCTGTCCAATTGTTCGTAAGCATGCATTTTTGGCGTAATTAAGTCATTGCTGAAACCGATCATTTCGCCCGGGCCATTGTAAAGAAAATCGCGGTTGCCATCAACAATTGCAAACAGCTTGTAATCCCCGCTGCTCAAATTGTTCAGCTGAAAATAACCTGCCGAATCGGTTTTAGCAACATAACTTGGAATTACTGTAAAGGGCACAGAATCATTCGTATTTAAGTAAGCCATTACCATCGCTTTTTCAACCGGTAATTGATTGAAGGAATTGTCTAATTTTCCCTTAATGCTTAGCGAATCCAGCTGATTGCCTGTTGAGAAAACAAATTGGTATTCTCCCAAAGGGTTTCCTTCATTATTATCGGCAATGCCATTTCCAAAATCGAGAGTATAGGTTGTGTTTTCGCGAAGTTTCTCTTCTAACTTCACGTAGATAGAACGACCTTTTAATTTCACCAAGGGTTTCTTTTTTAGTGGTGGGGAAATTGTGAAATTTGAACTTATATCTTTTAGCTGAACAAATTCATCAAAGAAAATTTCTACTTTTCCACCTTTAAAGTTTGTTGAGTAGTTTTGAGGCTTGGTTAATGTAACCTTTGGAGCTGTGTGATCAAGAGGCCCTCCGGTAGGCATTCCTTTTCGTGCACAAGAATATAATAGGGCTGAAATTGCAAATCCCACAAGGATATAAAAAGCTATCTTTTTCAAATTGATTAGTTTTGATATTTGATTATTAGGCAACAAAATTACAAAGATTCAAAACAAAAATAAGTTAATAAAAGTAAAATGGAGGACTCCTTACAATATTCCGTGTTAAAAAGAGATAAATTTCTTGAAACAGCAGCAAACACTCAATTCGATTTTGTGATACTAAGTGTTGGTATAAAGGAAGTTCTGTTTGCTTTTTTTGCTGCTGTTAACGGATATAAATGTGCCATTTTAACCGAAAATGATTTTCAGGAATCTTTGCACCCTATTGTTGATACTTCGGAAAGTACACATCCATTGGTTCTTGCTTTTCGCAACCGCTTCCCTCATTTAATTTTACCCGATGAATATTTAAAAGTCAAACGAAATACTTCGAAATGGGAAAAAATATTTACGGGAAGTATTCGCGATAAGGACATTTCAAAATACGAACCGACTCTTACTGCAGAAGCAGATGATGCTGTTTACATTGATAAGGAGTTTAAGATCTCAACAAACCGCCTGTTACTTTCTATACTGAAAAGTGCAGTTCAACAGGGGGCTGTAATTTTAAATCATGTTACAATAGAGATTAAAAGCGACTCAGAGATTGTATGCTGCGATAAAGTAGATTCAAATTCTAAAACGTATGCCATTTCCTATCAATCGCTGCTTTCCTTTTCAGCGATAAAAAAAACAAAAACCAAGACCGAAATCAGGTTCTGTCTGCATAAAAAAGGCTTATTCTTAAAACGAAGTTTAAAATTTACTTTGGACGGAGTTCTGATAAGAATGGTTAGGTATCAGGATTATTTTATGATTGTTTGCGATTCACAACCGGATAACAGGCAATTTGTCAGAATGATTCTTCAGGAAATAAACCGGATTGTGAAATGGGAGAATGAATTTAATGAAGATGATATCATCAGCTCAGAATTAGCAGCGACCACATCAAATGATTCTTTGAAAAATCACCTTATGGATTTTGCAAAAGTTGTTGAAAATAAGCTTTCCATTTCTTACTCTCAATTATTACAGCAAATACCATCACTTCCGGTTACCGACACACAATTTGAAGGGAAAACAGAAATACAGCAGTTGATCGAATTTGGAGATTCCCGTTTTGATGAGGCAAAGCAAACCGGTGTGCACCCTGTTCCTTTTAAAAATATGTTTTACCGGTTTGGTTCAGAAATAGAAGAACTAACGGAAAAAGCTTATGAATTACGCGCTCAATTTGGACCCGGAAATGATTTGTGGGTGTACGTTCAGTTTTGGTATTTGTATCAGAACGAGATGATATGCACGAAGGAAGATTATATTTCCCGAATCAGAAAATCTAAGCCTGTTTTGGACTCCGATTTGGGTGCTTCTGAGGATGTTATAAAGGAGTATTTCAATCTCCTTAATGAAAAACATGTTAAGTAACATGGTTGGAGTCAATGAATACCAACATATAGGTATTGTTAAACAAATATCGACTTTCTACTTTTGAGCCGTAATGTTAATGCCAATTTAATTCGGTAATGAACGGTTTTCGAAAAATAAAAACAGCGATTGTAAGTATACTGCTCCCGGCAATGATTTTGTTGGCGGGTAATGCTGTTTTTAATTGGCACGTTCATAGGCAAGTTGATGGAACTTTAATTGTTCATGCTCATCCCTATCAAAAATCAGGGAATTCTAACGGAACAGCAAATCATCATCATTCTTCTCATGAATGTTTTTCATTGCAGCAATTTACGAGTTTCCTGTTCTCGCTCGGGTCAGTTTTGTTTATAGCTGCATTAATAGGAAAATCTTATGAAATCAGTAATGTTTACCACCTTTTTATTAAGAAAGGAATTATAAGTTCTCTTCTTGACAACAGGGCTCCGCCTGCCTTCCTGTAACACCTTTATTATTACCTGAAAAGGTCCATTTAAAATTAGAGTATGTAACTGTTTCCTGATACTGGTTGAAAGTATGAGGGAGTGTTATGTATATCAACAAAAATAAACATCAAAAAAATACATCTAATAATGAGAGTACTAACTCATATATCTATTAGCATTGCTATGCTGATTTGTTTTGCATTTTCTGTTTCGGCCGAAAATATTACTTCCAGTGTAAAAGGCAAAGTGATTGACAGTAACAGCAGCAAACCTATTCCTTATGCCAGCGTTGCTCTCGAAGGATCGAGCATGGGAGCGGTAACAAATTTCGATGGTGAATTTGTAATTGAGAATGTTCCTGTGGGGCATTATCATGTAATTGCCACTTGTGTGGGATACAAATTGGATAAGAAGGAATTGGAACTAAAAGGAGGAAAGAACTCTGTTCTTGAATTTAAAATAGCAGAAGATTTTATTGGCTTGGATCAGGTTGTGGTTACGGCCGATCGAAACAGAATTCAACGTAAAGATGCTCCTGTTGTAGTAAATTCTATATCTACTAAGTTGCTGGAACAAACATCATCAGCAAACCTGGCTGATGGTTTGGTTTTTTCTCCTGGTTTGCGTGTAGAGAATAATTGTAACAATTGTGGTTTTTCGCAAGTAAGAATGAATGGTTTGGAAGGACCATATACGCAGATATTAATTAACAGCAGAGCTATTTTCAGCGGATTGGCCGGAGTATATGGGTTGGAACACATTCCGGCAAGTATGATTCAGCGTGTAGAGATTGTACGCGGAGGTGGTTCAGCTCTTTTTGGAGGGAATGCAATTGCCGGTACAATTAATATCATTACAAAAGATCCTGTTGCCAATACATTTAAAGCAGGAGTGAAATATGGAGTTGTAGGTGTTGGTGTTGATGGTGGTGGAGATGCTGCCAGTGATATGACTGCCGATTTTAATGCGTCTGTTGTTTCTGAAGATCATAACAGCGGGATATTTATTTTTGGGATGAACCGTCAGCGCGGCGAGTGGGATGCGAATAAGGATGGTTATTCCGACATGGTTAAATTGAAAAATATAAGTGCCGGTTTACGTGCTTATCATCGTCTTTCAGATTTAGCCAAATTGACTTTGGAATATCATGTAGTTGATGAGTACCGAAGAGGCGGAGATCAGCTGAATTTAAAGGCTCATGAAGCTACTGTTGCCGAAGAAGTAAGTCATCGTATTAATTCAGGAAGTTTGGCCTGGGATCAATATTTTAATCAGGATCGAATCAGTAAACTGTCTGTTTATGCTTCGGGACAAAGTATAGATAGGGATAGTTACTATGGAGCTGCCACTATTTATGATGAAAATGGTGCGGCCTTATCTACACCAATTCCTGATTATGGTGCTTATGGTCAAACCGATGATTTAGCTGTTTCAACAGGAATTCAGTTCTTTACAAAGTTTGATAATCTGTTTTTCGCTCCTGCAGATATCACTCTTGGATTGGAGAATGTTTACAACAGTCTGAAAGATGATAAATTGGGGTATTATGATTTTACAAATAATGAATTTGTGAAAACAACCAACATTGCCGATCAAACATCAAATACCATAGGTGCTTTTGCTCAAAGTAAATGGGATTTAGGGGCAGTAAAATTTCTATTGGGAGTAAGAATGGATTCCTATGAAATTAAAAATTCTGCTGAAAATTCCAATTATTCAAATACAGTATTTAGCCCCAGAGCTAACGTGTTATTCGATGTCTTTAAAGGATCGCAGTTGCGGGTTAGTTATGCAAGAGGTTTTAGAGCACCGCAAATTTTCGATGAAGATTTACACATTGAAGCTTCAACGGCCAGAAGAATCACACACGAATTGGCTGACGATTTAACAGAAGAGAAATCAAACAGTTATACTGTATCCTGGGATTACACCAAAGCCTTTGGTAAAATGCAGACCTATTTTCTTGCAGAGGGGTTTAATACACAGTTAATTGATCCTTTCTTTAACGAATTTAGTGAGGTAGATGCGAGTGGAAACATGGTTATGCTTCGAAAAAATGCCAATGGAGCGGTTGTTCGGGGGGTAAATTTTGAATGTAAACTGGCTCCGTCCTATAAGTTGGATTTCCAAATGGGACTAACTTTGCAATCCAGTAAATACGATGATGCTGTGGATCAGGGAGAGGATGAGGATACAGCCAATACGACTACTGATGATATTTTGAGAACACCAGAGCAGTATGGCTATTTTGCAATGAACTGGAAACCTCTTCATGAGTTTACTACTACCTTATCAGGATCATATACCGGACCAATGAATTTGATTCACTTAAGTGGAGGAGATGATAAATATGGAAATGAGATTCAGGAAAGTTTAGTGAAATCAGATCATTTCATGGATTTGGGAATCAATTTTTCTTACCATTTTGATTTAGGCAGTGATGTGAAGTTGCAGTTTGATTTGGGGATGAAGAATATCTTCAATTCTTTTCAGGATGATTTTGATTTTGGTCCGTCTCGTGATGCCAGTTACGTATATGGTCCTTTAAATCCAAGAACAATCTATTTTGGTGTGAAATTGGGTAACATCCTGTAGAAAAAATCTACTTCATAAAAAACAAACTATAGGGTTAGTTTGGTAACGGGGCGCATTCTTTAACAGGATGTTAGCTCCGTTATTTTGTTTAGTGATTTCAGATTTCGAAATTTGGTTTGTTTATTGCTGTGGTTCAATTGACAATTGTATTTGGTTTTACAATGCATTGATTCTATTCATTATTGATGAGCATCATGTACTCAAACAAATATGAATTTGAGAATACTATTAAAAAAAAGATAAGTAAATTTGTTCGAATTAATTAAGTAGAGTTTTTATGGCAGAGATTAAAGGTAAAAGTAAAAAAGACAACATTTATATTGGGGTATTGTCAACTTTAGGGGTAATTCTTGTGATTTTAGCGGTTATGTATTACATGGAACATAGAGATAATAAGCGCTATATCTCCGAAATTACTACCGAGAAGATAAGTTTGGAAAACGAATTGAAATTACTTTCTCAGGATTACGATTCTCTGCAAACAAGTAACGATACTTTGAATGTTCAGCTGAAAATGGAACAGGAAAAGATAAATGAACTTTTGGATCGAATGAAAGTATTTCGAAACAATTCTTATTTCGAAATTAATAAATACAAAAAAGAGTTAGGAACTTTAAAAGGAGTATTAAGAGATTACATTGTTCAAATCGACTCTCTAAATACACGCAATCAATTGCTTACTGCTGAAAATGTAAGAGTTAAAAAGCAGATCGATTGGGTTAAAGATCGTAATACCAAACTCGAGGAATCAACTGAAACAATGAAAGAGGTAATTAGTAAGGCGGCTACTCTTTCGTTAGTGGATCTTGCTTGTTCTCCTATAAATAGAAAAGGCAAAGAGGTGAAAAAGATTTCCAAAACGGAAAAACTGGTCACTAATTTTACGATTCAAAAGAATGTAACTGCATCAACCGGTGTTAAAGCATTATTTGTGCGCATTACCCGACCTGATGAAGTTGTTTTGGGTAATCCGGAAAATCTTTTATTCGATTTTGAGAATACTAAACTTAGCTATTCTGCAACACGTGAGATTGATTACGAAGGGGAACAGCTTGATGTTGCTGTATTCTGGGATAATGATGGAAGTCTTATTGAAGGAGAATATAAAGTAGATGTTTTTGCTGAAGGAAACCATATTGGGACAGCTAAGTTTTTGCTGAAATAATAGATGAAACTATAGAAATGAAAAAAAAACCATCTTTTGCGGGATGGTTTTTTTTGTTTCGTAAGTTTCGACTCAGAAAATGATCATTTAAAAATGGTTCTCGATCCAAAAGCTCTAAAACCAACTAAAATTGAAACACAGCCACTTTCAATCCGCTCCTTTTTTTGATCTTCGGGGACTAGAACACGAATTACAAAATCATCGGTACTCTCAACCATAAAATCCCACAGGTTGGTGTGATCTTCATCAGCATTATCATACAATAAATTGTAATCAGTATCAAAAAGCTGAAATTGAATTTTACCAAGGCTCTCTTCTCCTTCAACCAAAATTCGATATTCCTGATCCTTATAAAAAGTAAGCTGCAATTCAGCAGTTTCACCTTCCGATAACACCGCATTATTTAATTGCCCGTTAAATGTATAAGGCGTAAGTTTCGGAATGCATTCCTTTTTGGTGTATTCATTACACTGCGCAACCACAATATTTGGCAACGCGAATAAGTAAAAAATAAATAATATGGTTTTTATAGTCGTTTTCATCCCAATCTTTTTAGTGCTCCCCAATCCTATAATTCCGTAATTGTTTCTCTGATTTTGTTGTTAATTTCTTTTATCGCCCTGATTGTTTCGTTCGAGGCAGTTAAAGTAACCTGATTTTTTATAACTGTTTTGCCGTCTTTTGTTTTAATGCTCGATGCAGAAGATTTAGTTTGTGATATTTCCTGAAATTTTGCATCCAGTTTCTTTAAATCCGGCAGAATCTGATTTATTTTATAATTATCTCTATATTGATTTAGTAAACCAATTAAGTTTTTCACAGAATGTTTTTGCTGTGAAATTAAGTTGACCATTTCTTTTTGAGGGTTTTTTAAATCAACAATATTTGTTGCCAGATATAAGGTTTCAATCCATCCACCAAAAACAATTAAAGCAGCAACACCACCTCTTTGATTTTCTTTCAGATAACTGTCCGATTTTGTAAAAGTTTCGGTAATAATCTGAAGCAAAGAATCTTGGTTTTCAATATTTTCTTCCATTCTTCGGGCAGTAATTCTCTCCTGCTCTTCAGGAATGCCCAATTCGCGTGTAAATTTCTTGATTACGGCTAAATATCTTGCTGCATCCTGAAACTGTTCATAAATCCGAATGTAACTTAAATCCGCACCGTAAATACCAATGTTGACAGCCACATCTGCTTGTGATAAATAATTATCTGCATTGGAAACCGGATTCATTAAATCGGGCTGATAGGGAAGGTTCATTTTTTTGATAATACCAGTCACTTCAATTGGGCTTGGCACATTGTAAAACAAAGTTTTAACCGATTTAAACTCCTTTTGTTGCGGAGCCATCTCAGGTACTTTATCAGCTGAGGGTTTCTTATTTTGACAACCAAAAGTTAGCACTGATGACATGAAAAAAAGAATGAAACAGCTTATTTTAATAGATGTTTTAAACATAGATTTATTGTTTTCTCGTAGGTTTTATTTTGTAATAAACTTAAAGTTATACTTTTAGAGAGTAATTGCAAATAAAAAATGGATATAAGCAATTATTGTAAAAAAACTTCTGGGATGGAGAAACAAAAGATATTTGCAGACGTAATAATGAAGTTAAAAATCTCACTTTGCAACAACAAGAATTCCTCTTTTATTGGGCTTTTGGCGGATAAAATGTTTTTTATGCAATTTACCTCAGCTCCCATTGAGCATTAAAAATTAATTTCAGGAACCGATAGAACCTCATCGTTTTACAAAGACAAAATATTAACCGCTGATTTGTGTTTTAAATCCGGCATCCTCTACTTTTTGTGCAATTTGCTGCAATTCTTCCATTGATATTTTCTCCAGATTATCACTTGGCGTATCCCTCGAAATGGTATAAATCATCACCTCTTTAGGTTGGATTTTTTGCAGGTGCGTCAACCAGGCTTCTATTTCTTCTTTGGTTGTATTGTCTATAATTTTACCTTCGTATTCTCCTCTGATAAAAAGGGTTTGAATTATTAAATTGCCATCAAATTTTGAAAGAAGTTCAACCGTATTATTTAGATTGAACTTTCCAACTGGCTGATCTAAATTGATTATGGTTTCTTCTGTTCCGCCATCCAGTTTTAAAATGTTATCATCTACCTTATTTAGAGCTTCAAATACCGATTTTTTGTGAATCATCGATGAATTAGAAAGAACAGCGATTCTTGCCTGTGGAAATACTTGATTTCTAACCTCGATCGTGTAATTAATGATTTCGCTAAATTCCGGATGAAGTGTTGGTTCTCCGTTTCCTGCAAAGGTAATCACATCCAGATCTTCATTATTGGCCTTCATCAGGCTCAGTTTCTCGAATAGACTCTCTTTCACCTGATCTTTAGGATGAAAGTTAATTTTTTGTTCATAGTGATCCGGATTCCAACCACATTCACAATAAATACAATTAAAACTGCAGAGTTTGCAATCGTTAGGCAATAAATTAATACCTAATGAAACCCCAAGTCTTCTGCTTTTTACAGGACCGAAAATAATTTTATCGAAGAGAAAAGTAGCCATTTACACGTTTTTTTTTGTTGTCCAAATTTAGATAAATTCCTGAGTTGATCTATTAAAACAGAGAGTTTAAATCGAGGATTTAATTCGCCTTGATTAAACAAGGACTTTCAGTTCGCTTACCGTGTTAAATTTCTGATTGGAATAATCAAGATTTGTGAGCAAATTCAAGCCAGGTTTTTTACCAATTTCAAGACTTCCAAATTTATTTTCAATCTGTAAATGTTTTGCTCCGTTTATGGTTCCCCATTTAATCAATTCCCAAAACGTAAGTGCCGGCAGAATTTTCTGAAAAGCTTTTAATTCCTCAAAAACAGATAGTTTCGAATGCGTTCCTAGTGATCCTGTGCCAATGCAGTATCGGCTCATTTCACTTGCAGCAGGTATAAACCCATTCAATTTTTCTAAGATCATTTGATTCAATAGAACGGATTGGGTTGGATTTAGTTGCTTGTTTGATATTGGGATTTGTAACGAACAGTTTGATTCTACTGCGTTACTATCAGAAAAATACAATTTAGATTTTCGTTTTTGCTCAGCATGATCATTTACAGTAAAATAGTCTGCTGCGGCAACAGTTCCATAAGCTTCTAATTGATTAATCCCTTTTTGTACTGTAGAAGGAGTAGTTTCTTTTTGGAGCAGTCTCTTTTTAAGTGCTGAACCAAAATCATCCTGCAAACATTTTTCAAAATCATTTTTTGAAAAAGAAGAAATACTGAGTAGGGTAAATACATCAATAAATCCGGGAATAATTACCCCACTGTAGAATTCCAGATTTTGAATTTCTTTAAATTGTCCCTTTGTATCAATTATATCGACAATATAATTTTTCTCATCAAGTACAATAATTCCATTTTTTAGAGGAGTAGCTGTAACTGGAAAAATGTAGTTCGCGGCTATTTTTCTCATCGCACACGCCTAAGGTTCTGTTCCACATCTTGCTCTAATTCCTTAATCACCTGCAGGGAATCAGGTCTAATCTGCGGATTGAAAATTATGATGTCCTTAATTTCGAAATGCTGAGTAAACTCAACAAGATCATTTTCTCCGGCAAATAAGTTGCCGCGCAGTTCTGTGTAGCTCGAATCCGGATAGGACAAACTTAATTCATAAGTGTTGAATTTCATTTCTTTAGCAATTGGGCGTGGCATAAAGCTTACTTTATGTTCTTCGCCTAAACTGTCCTGTTTCCAAAAATAAGCCTCCAATTTAGGCTGATCAGTTTGATCATCCTTAAATATTTTAATGGAAGCTTTAATGGTGTAAATTCCTTTCTCTTTGATTGGAATCGCAAAGTCAACTTGGTTTTTATCTTTTTCAGGAACTCTCCAATCCTGTTTTTTTGTCCAAAGATTTACAGTGTCTTGTTCCAGTTTTTTGTTTTTAACCTCAATACGATATTGAGTTTCAAGTCGGTTAAGCGAATCAATAATCACATCGTAAATTTGAGTAAATCTTTTCGTATTGTTAGAATAATAGGATACGCAGGAATCAAATTGATCACGGGTGATATTGTATTTCCGAAAAATAGAATTGTAATAGTAGCTGGGGCGATAATTATCGCCGGAGCGATAAATATTCTGGGATTCTAAAGTTCCATCAATAATATGAATATCAATAAGCATCTTAGTGAATTGATCTTCATTTAACTGAGGAGTATTTTTATTATTTTCTTTGCAGGATATCAAAAAGGTGAATGCACAGCAAATAAAGAAAAGTAGTATTTTATTCATGAATTGTTTCTTGTTGATCTGAAAGCAAAGATAATAAATCGAATAGAATGTACGAGTGTGATTTCTACTAGCTTATTTTTTTAATCTTTTTATACAATTCCGAAGCAAAAACAAAATCATTTAAATCCTTATTGTCGGTATCAAATATTTCATCTTTGGAACCTTCCCAAACTTTGTTTCCCTTGCTTATAAAAATAATTTTCTCTCCAATTTCCATTACCGAATTCATATCATGAGTATTAATAATGGTAGTCATATTATACTCTTTTGTTATTTCCAGAATCAGATTATCAATCAAAATTGCGGTTACAGGATCTAAACCAGAATTGGGTTCATCGCAAAAAAGATATTTTGGATTCAAAGCAATTGCTCTTGCAATGGCAACACGTTTCTGCATACCACCACTAATCTCGGCAGGAAACAGGTGATTTGAATTTTGTATGTTAACACGGTTTAAGCAGAAGTTTGCACGATCTTTTTTTTCTTTTTCACTCATATCCGAAAACATATCCAAAGGAAAGAGTACATTTTCTTCAACACTCATGGAATCAAATAAAGCACCGCCCTGAAATACCATGCCCATTTCCTTTCGAATCTCTTTTCTTCCCTTCAGATTCATGGATGTAAAATCTCTGTTGTTGTAGAAAATACTACCAGAATCAACCTCGTGAAGTCCGATGATAGATTTAAGCAGAACAGTTTTACCGGATCCGCTTTGTCCTATAATAAGATTGGTTTTACCAGCCTCAAAATTGATTGAGATATCGTTCAACACTTTTAAGTCGGCAAAGGATTTATTTACATTACTTACAGTGATCATTTTAAAAGGATTTGTGTGAGAATCACATTAGCAAGAAGAATAAGAATACTACTGTTTACAACAGCTTTTGTGCTCGCTCTACCTACTTCCAGTGCACCTCCTTTTACGTAATATCCATAGAAGGATGGTATTGCTGTTATTATGAAGGCAAAAACTGCTGTTTTTATTAAGGAGTAGGTAATGTAATAAGGAATAAAAGCATATTGTATGCCATCAATATAGTCGGCTAAGTTAACTGTACCAGTTAAATAACCAGCAAGTAAACCTCCTGTTATTCCTACAAACACACTAAGAATGTATAGAAATGGATTAATAAAAATTGCTGCTATAATTTTTGGTAAAACCAAATGATTGGCAGAATTGATTCCCATGATTTCCAAAGCATCAATTTGTTCAGTAACCCGCATCGAGCCAATTTCAGAAGCTATGTTTGAACCGACTTTTCCAGCCAATATTAAACCAACTATTGTCGATGAGAATTCAAGAAGCATCGATTCTCTTGTAGTATAACCAACCAAATAATCCGGAAGTAAAGGGTTCAGCATATTGTATGCTGTTTGCAGGGTGATAACAGCTCCCATAAAAAGAGATATTATCACTACAATTCCAATAGAATTGATTCCGAGTTTATCAATTTCGCGGATTATTTGTGAAAATAAAGTCTTGCCTTTTTCTGGTTTTGAAAATACCAATACAAGAAATCTTGAGAATTTTCCTACGTTTTCAAACAAGTTCATAGTTATTTTGCTTTACGATAAAATTACAAATTATTTGTTTACCATCTTCCAGGATAAGTGTATCTATTGAAATTTCTATTCTTTTTTGATTTAATAAGGCTTTTCAGTATTTTAGGGTATAATTTTACTACTCTTGAATTCCGATTTAATTTGGTAGGGATTCAGATAAATAATTTCCAATGGATAAAAATAATTATTGCGTAATTATGGCTGGGGGCGTAGGCTCACGTTTTTGGCCTTTAAGTAAAAATAATAAACCCAAACAATTTCTTGATATTCTTGGTACAGGTAAGACACTAATTCAGTTGACTTATGAGCGTTTTGCATCTATATGCCCGACCGAGAATTTTTTCGTGGTAACCAATGCAAATTACAAGAGTCTTGTGCTTCAGCAACTCCCAAATATTAATGAGAATCAGGTTTTGTTGGAGCCAATAAGAAGAAATACTGCACCTTGTATTGCTTACGCCAATTATAAAATACAGAAGCGAAATCCGAATGCATCAATTATTGTAACGCCTGCAGATCATTTAATATTAAATGAGACTAAGTTTTTAGGAGTTTTGTCGGAAGGAATTCAATTTGTACAAGAGGGAAATAAATTATTGACATTGGGTATTACTCCCTCAAGACCGGAAACCGGTTATGGTTATATTCAGGTTTCAAATAAAGCAGTTGAGAATTATTCTGATGTGTATCCTGTAAAAACATTTACAGAAAAACCACACCTCGAATTGGCAAAAATATTTCAGGAATCGGGCGAATTCTTTTGGAATTCAGGGATATTTGTTTGGAAACTTTCGACAATACAGGATGCATTCGATAAGTTTTTACCGGATATAAAAAATCTGTTTGAGGCCATATTGGATAAACTTGACACTGGAGAAGAACAAAGTTTTATTGATCAGATTTATCCAAAATGCGAGAATATTTCTATTGATTACGGAATTCTGGAAAAGTCAGAAAGTGTATTTGTGTATTGCTCTGAATTTGGTTGGTCTGACTTAGGAACTTGGGGCTCACTTTATGAGCATACTGCTAAGGATAATAATCTGAATGCAATTCAGGGCGAAAATGTGATGCTTTACGAATCAAAAAATTGTCTGATAAATGTACCAAATAACAAATTGGTTGTTGTTCAGGGCTTAAAGGATTACATTGTTGTTGAGACTGATAATTCTCTGCTCATATGTCGTAGAAGAGATGAGCAGGAGATAAGGAAAATTGTTAATGATGTGAAAATAACAAAAGGGAAAAAATTTGTATAATAAAAAAGGACCTGTGAGGTCCTTTTTTTATATCAGTATATTTTTTTAGAATTCCCAAAGATCATGTTCAAATGTGAAAATCTCATTCTTAATTCGCTCTGCTTCAAGCATTGAGTTTAAACCAACAGTGTATTCACTAATCTGACGATTGTTGTGAACATTGGAGATTTGTGAAATAAAACTCGAAAAATGTCTTTTTAAGAACAAATCATCGAAAGAATAACGAGCAGCGTCGTTATTTGGATTAAATACTTCGTGAGAAGCAAGCAAAGGCCGGGCTTCAGGGAAATAGATCCAAAACAGTTTTTTCTGTTGAATACCATCTAATTCTGAATCGCCATCTTTTATATATTCACGAATTGGACAAATTCCAATGATCCGAACCTGTAAAGTCGATGTTTGTTTGTCAAAGAACCACTGCTCTTTCACCATATATCTTTTTACATCATCCGTATGCATTTCACCGGGAAGAATTTTTTGTTCAAGTTCTCCTGTCAATCTATTGCGTTGCATAATCGTATCATTTTGAGCATCAAACTTCGAACGAATCTGATCAATCGTCATAGGAACCTTAAATTCATCATCGTTTGTCTCGTAAGCAGTTAAGCCTTCATTTTCAATTCCATACATCAATAGATCGATTAAACTGTAGCGGTCATCTTCCGGTGTTGTTGGATAATACATAGGAAGGTTCATTTTTTCCCGTAAATCCACGAATCTCCAAACTAACTTCGACCACATCACATCTGACTCACGTATATTTGAGTAAGGGATAGGTTTTCTGTTTTTGATATGATTTTTTGAATAAACACTTGTTGCATTTGTCTGTGCACTGGAATACGAGGCACAAATCAATACAAGACCAATTACTAGTAATAAGCTTTTCTTCATCATATATAAATTTTATTACTCAATTCTAAATGAAATTGTAGGTAAGTCTCTGGTTACACCATCCGGACCAACTGCCCTAATATCTTCAATATATAGTTTCTGACTTCTTTTTAAATTTCTAAACATATCAATCTGTTCCTTTGTAAATACATCCGATCTGGATTCCTGATCAACAGTAAAGCCTTTAACAATTGTAGAAACCGTAAAACCGGTAATTTTAAACTTTAAATCAAAGTCAAAATTATCCATCACTGCATCAACACCTGTTTGTACCAACAGTAAATTCTTTTTAATTTTACCACCACCTAAACCTGCAACTTTAGCAATAGGATCAGGAATTGGTTTCACTCTAAAATCAACAGTACGTAACGGCCTCCAGCCATCCTCAAATTGAGCTTCGACTTGTACCTTAGCATTCTTAAAAGCAATTTTTGGTTGTGCAATATATGCATCACCTTTTTTAATTAAGCTGCCATTTGTCATTGTCGCGCGTACTCTGTCCGATGCAAAACCAGGAGCCGATATGCTTACAGGATTGTCAACACCAACATAGAATACATTCATTTTAGTAGCCGACACCACTACATTTGGTTCTGCTACAATATAGCTTGATTTAAAGTCATATTTTTTATCAATTCCAGACGGACTGGTGTACGTGATAACACCTCCCCATGTTACCTCGCCAACTTTATCTGCTTTTGCTGTATAAACCCCCCGGCCATCTTTGAAGGTCTTAATGGCACCCTCCCGGTCAATAACTATTTTAGGATTTTGTGTCGTGTCAATAGCCGCAAGAAAAACCTGAGCCTCGTAGGTGTCACCTTTTAAAATGTAATTTGAGGGTGAAAATACTTCTGCTCTTAATTTATTGAATTTAAAGGATTCTGCTTCAATTTGATTGAATAAATAACTCACAATATCCGATTCAGTACTGCGGATATCTGTCTGAATTTTAGAAAGAAGTGTGACTGCTCCAATTAATGGTGTATGTGAAAATTGTAGAGACTCCCAAGAATAATTAGGATCACCTTTTGTCATCTTTTTTGGTTTTTCCGTATTCAGAGTTTTCATAATTGCTTTACGCAGAGTAGAATCTTTTCCTGCAACGTGACTTAATACCAAATCACGATAAGATTCAATAGCTTCTCTTAAAACTTTACCCTGTCCTCCAATAATCATAATTTCAGGAGGTACATCCAAATTGTCTCTACTCTCGATGTTATTCATATCGTATTCAGGACCATCTGCAGTTTTAACGATTCTATGTTTCAGAGAATCGATTAAATTTGATAATTTATTTGATTCGGATTTTATCTTGTTAGCATTATCCCAGGCTTCCTGAACTTTAGCCGGGTTTGCTTCCAAGGCAATTAGGAAATCCTTATATTTATTTTCATTTTTTTCTTCGAAGGTTTGAATGGTTTTAGCCAAACCATTATCAATAATCGTGAAAGCATTAAGGACTTCGTTTGATACATTTATCGCTAACATTGCTGTCAGGAATAAATACATCATCCCAATCATTTTTTGCCGTGGCGTTTCTTTACAATTCGTTGCTCCCATTTCAGCTCAGCTTGACAGTTAAATTAATTTTTTTTTCTTACATCCATGGCACTCAGCATATTACCGTATATGGTGTTAAGCGCGGCAAGATTTTCGTTTAACTGTTCAGTTTCTTTTTTGTAAGCTTGTGCATTTTGTAGAGTTACCGTAAGAGTTTCAAGAACTTTACCTAAATCCTGATGTACAGTTTTTGAATTAGTTATTTGCTCGTCACTTTGTTTTAACTGCAACTCGTAAATCGCGTTCAGTGATGACAGGTTGTTATTCAAGGCTGACATGGAACCATTAAACGTATTACTGTTTTCAGAGATTTTATCAAATCCGCTTTGTAAAGATTTGTCCAAATTTTGATAGGACTCTAACAACTGATTTCCTGACTCGTTTATATTTTTAGCAAAATTTTCACCTGATAAAGAAATTGTATTTGCAGTTTCTTGATAAGACTCTACTAATTTATTGCCTGACTCATTAACATTTTTTGCAAAACCTTCGCCTGAATTACTAATTGTATTAGCTGTTTCCTGATATGAATTACTTAGTTTTTGAGCTGAATTGGATAATTCTTCGGTTGATTCAGCGTATCTATTAGAAAATTCACCAACAGAACTTGACGCTTTCTGTATACTTTCAATGTAACCATTGGTTGCAATAGCTGCTTCAGATAGGTTTGAAAGGTTTTCTGCAACGTTGGTTAATTTTGCAAGCCCTTGACTTAAATTCGATATTTTGTCCGGATGAGCACTCATTTTTTCCAGGAATGATTGTAATTGTTCCAGTCCTTCAACCTGAACACCGCCTCCGGCACCACCTTCTCTTGGTTCCAATCCAATTAATTCCGGATATACTAAACTCCAGTCTGGTTGCTCGTGTGGTGGTTCAAAAGCTGAGAAGAAAAAGATAATGGCCTCTACAGTCATACCAACGGTAAGAAGTTCTCCTGCATATGGGTAATGTTGTATTTTGAATAGTGCTCCAATTAAAACTACGGAAGCACCCCAGCCATATACATAGCCCATAAATTTTTTCCATCTAGGAGATTGAACAAGTTCGGTAATATTCATGATCAGTTAAGTTTGAAAAGGTCTAAAATAAATAGTCTACGGGTAATATTATTTACCTAAATGAGTTCTGACACAACGGAATCCGATATAAGATTTTGCAGTATCCTGATACTCGTATGTTCTGGTTGCACACTGCAAATAGTATCCTATATCTTTCCATGATCCTCCTCTGGTAACTTTTCTTTTTAAAGCTGGTGGATCATCGGGTAATGCATTGTATTCATAATTTGGATTCATATCATGAGTAAATGAATAGGCCGACTCATCGTAAGCTCCAGAAGTCCATTCTGCAACATTACCTGCCATATCATATAATCCGAATTCATTTGGCTCGTAGCTGCCAACAGGCAGGGTTACAAGACCTCCATCGTCTACGTAGTTTCCGCGCAGAGGTTTAAAATTGGCAAGAAAACATCCTTGGTCGTTTCTTGTATAGGGTCCACCCCATGGATACATATTTAATGCAATGCCTCCTCTGGCAGCATATTCCCATTCCGATTCTGTAGGTAAGCGATAATCCTGAACAGGATAATCACCTTCTGCTTTTAATGCAGAATTGTGAAAACGGGTTCTCCAGATAGAAAATGCAGATGCTTGTTTCCATGAAACTCCAACTACAGGATAATCATCATAACCAGGATGCCAAAAATATTGTTTTGTCCAAGGTTCGTTATATGAGTAGGTAAAATCCTGAATCCAGCATAATGTGTCCGGGTAAATATTAAGGGCTTCTTTCATGATAAAAGAAGAACGGTCTTCAATTTTTTTACGGCCTCCTTTGTAATCATCAACCATTCCTTCATATTCTCCTGTTTCATAATTGTAACGGTTCGACTTTTTTGCGGCTTGCTGAAGATCAACCCACTCGTACTGATACTTTAGTTTACGGGAATCAATTTCTTTATTTCTGAAAAATCTTTCGTTAACAGGCAGATACATGTCTTCCAGAATTTCAGTATATTCTTCATTATCCCATTCCAATCTTTCGTCCCAATTAATAAAAGGAGGATCTATTGGATTGCCATTGTCATCTTCAGCAATTAAGAACTCTTCGAATTGTTGTCCTAATAATTCGCGTGCAATAGAATCTCTGACCCAATATACAAACTGACGATACTCATTGTTTGTAATCTCGGTTTCATCCATCCAATAAGATTCAACAGATACGGTTTTAGCCGTAGCATTAAGTGCCCAAGCTACATCCTGATCATTTGGACCAACAGTAAAGCTTCCGCGTGGAATCAATACCATACCATATGGTTTAGGTTCAAACCATTTACCTCTCTGACCCGCACCGGTAAGTTCTCCGTTCCCAGTGTTTTTGCCACAACTGGTTAAGAACAATAAAACAATTACACAAAGTGTTGTAAGTAGTTTATTCATAGTGGTTTTATAAATTATACTGATTGTATAGTTTTTCTAATTAATATTACAAAAATCGAATGCTCTTATATTTTTGATTTCGTTTTTCCAATTTTGTACTGAATCGATAAGCTAATAAAAACTCATGCGATCCTCTTGCAATTTTTGAGGTTGAAATGTCGTATGCATATCCAATTTGAATGCCATTATTAAACAAAACTCCTAACATTCCAACAATGGCGTCATCAACCCTATATGAAACGCCTCCCCAAATCTTTTTATTGTACCTGATGTTCGTATTTAAATCAAATTGAGACACTACGGCATCAGTTTTGTAAAAAACCGAAGGTAAAATTTCCCACGATTCATTTAATTCGTATTTATATCCTGCCATTGCATAATAATGACGCGCAAGATAGGTTTCAATATTTTCATTATATCCAATATTTGGTTTGTTCAGATGACTTACGGAAGTTCCTACATAAAAGTTGTCTGTTTTATAATATATTCCTAGTCCTAAATCAAAAACCATTTTACTGTCATCTACACTTGAAGAGCCCAAATCATCATCGGGTGTAGAAAAACCATCTCCGTCGGGAACAAACCATTCTCCTTTAAGGGAATTGTTTTGAAAACCGAAACTGAATCCAATATTTAAAGAACCTTCACCTGTTTTTCTTTGATATGCATAACTAAAACGTATGCCGGTATTCTTTTCGAAACCTAATTTATCGCTTAGTATAGTTAATCCAATTCCATGATCTGTTCCCATAAATGTAACTGGTGTGCTTATATTAAACACAGTGGTAACAGGAGCATTTTCGAAACCAACCCATTGTTGACGATTAATTGCCGACACAAATATATCCTTGTCTGCGCCAGCAAATGCAGGGTTTACAGAAAGAATATTGAACATGTTTTGACTGAACTGCGGATCTTGCTGAGCCTTTATTAATAAGGTGTTGCAAGACAATAATATGAAGAAAATAAATTTTTTCATGTAATACATTATGGTTCAGTAACGGTCAAAAACTGTGAGGGGTAAAGTAAATAAAAATAAATGTGCCTTACAAGTTTTATCAGAGGTTCAGGTGCATTAATCAATAATTTTTACGGTTCTATTTAAAACTTAATTTTTTTAATTATAACATTAAATTAAATAACAGGATGGTAGTCTACTTGTGTAGATTAGAGTTTCCCGTATTTTATTGTAAGTCTTATTTACGAGGGTTTTATTGTTTTGTTAAGAATTTTTGTAAATTTTAATGTGAAATTAACAATAAGATAAGATTATAGATTGTTTGAATTTAATTGTAAGGCAATAAAAAAGGGCTGTCTGTATAGAAAGACAACCCTTAACTTTTTTTTTATTTTTTTTTATTTTTTTGCCTTTTTCGCAGCAACAGTTTTCTTTGTTGCCGCAGCTTTCTTTTTGGGCGGTGCTTTTTTTGTTGTTTTCTTCTTAGGTGCCGATTTAATAATTTTTAAGCAATCCTCATAACTTAGTGTCTTTGGATCCTCTAAATCTTTAGCCAGACGATAGTTTTCCTTTTGGTAAGAAATATAAGGTCCCCAACGACCGTTAAGAATTTGCAAATCTGCATCTTCATCAAAGGATTTGATGTGTTTCAATCTGTCTTTCTCCTTTTTTTCTTCTATAAGAACGATTGCTCTTTCCAAATCAATTTCCATCGGATCATCCACATCTTTCTTTAAAGAAGCAAATTTTCCATCGTGGCGAACGTATGGACCAAACCGACCAATTGCAACGACTACTTTTTTGTCTTCGTAAAGGCCAAGGTCTCTGGGAAGCTTAAATAAATCGATAGCTTCCTCAAGTGTGATTGTTTCCAGGTGCTGACCGGTACGAAGGCTTGCAAATTTTGGAGCTTCAGCGTTTTCATCATCAGAGCTTTCTCCTAGTTGTGCCATTGGACCATATCTTCCAATACGTACCAATATTACTTTGCCGGTAGCCGGATCGTTACCAAGAATTCTTTCTCCAGTTTCTCTTTCGGATTCTTCCAAAGTTTTTTCTACGTTAGCATGAAATGGATTGTAGAATTTTCCAATCATTTCGTACCACACAAGTTTCCCAACAGCTATGTCATCGAATTCTTTTTCCACATCTGCTGTGAAATTGTAATTCATGATTGTTGTAAAGTGCTTATTTAAAAAGTCAGTAACTACCATTCCTATATCCGCAGGAAAAAGCTTTTTGTTTTCAGCTCCGGTTATTTGAGTCTTGGTTTCTTCGGAAATATTATTATTTGAGAGCGTTATTATTTCATAGCTTCTTTCTATTCCGTCTCTGGATTCTTTTACAACGTATCCACGATTTTGAACTGTGGTAATTGTTGGGGCGTAAGTTGATGGCCGGCCAATTCCAAGTTCTTCTAATTTCTTCACTAAGCTGGCTTCGGTATATCTTGCAGGACGATAGGTGAAATTCTGAGTGGCATTCATTATTTCTTCGCGAAGTAAATCGCCAACTGCAACTGTAGGCAGAAGTGTTTCTTCTTCTTTCTGATTTTCATCATCCGAAGATTCCATATACACTCTAAAGAATCCATCGAATTTGATCATTTCGCCAGATGCTACCAACTCCTTATTGTTTGTTGAGATGCCAATCTTAATATTCGTTTTTTCAAGCTTTGCATCAGCCATCTGAGACGCAATGGTTCGCTTCCAGATTAAATTGTACAAACGAATTTCATTAGATTCGCCTGAAATTTCGTCCTTATTTAAATAAGTAGGACGAATTGCCTCGTGAGCTTCCTGCGCTCCTTTGTTTTTTGTTTTATACCTCCTGATTTGAACGTATTCGGAACCATGACGTCTGGTGATTTCTTCCTTGGCTGCTGTAAGTGCAGTTTCCGCAAGATTTACCGAGTCAGTTCTCATGTAGGTAATATTTCCAGCTTCATAAAGGCGCTGAGCAACAGTCATTGTTTGTGCTACTGAAAATCCGAGTTTTCTGCTTGCCTCTTGTTGAAGGGTAGAAGTTGTAAATGGTGCTGCGGGTTTACGGGTAGATGGTTTTTTCTCGATATCATTAACCCGGTACTCCGCATTTTTGCAGCTATTTAAGAATTTAAGAGTTTCCTCTTTTGTTGAAAATCTTTTAGGAAGTTCTGCTTTCAGTGTTTTTTCATCGCCATTCTTATCGGTTACAGTAAGAAGAGCAATAACTTTAAAATAAGATTCAGAGGTAAAGTCAATAATTTCCCTTTCTCTTTCAACAATTAAACGTACAGCAACCGATTGTACCCGTCCGGCCGATAATTGTGGTTTAACTTTTTTCCATAAAACAGGAGAAACTTCAAAGCCAACCAATCTGTCAAGAATTCGTCTGGCTTGCTGTGCATTTACCAAATTCACATCAATATCACGTGGATTTTCAATAGCATTTAAAATTGCTTCTTTTGTAATTTCATGGAAAACGATACGTTTTGTATTTTCTTTTTTCAGCTTTAATACTTCGTATAAGTGCCATGCAATTGCTTCTCCCTCGCGATCCTCATCAGATGCGATCCAAACCGTAGAAGCTTCTTTTGCTAATTTCTTTAATTCAGCAACTACCTTTTTTTTATCTGTGGAAACAATATAATTGGGGGTGAAATTATTCTTGATGTCAATTCCAAAATCTTTCTTTTCTAAGTCTCTAATGTGCCCAAAGCTAGACTTCACAACAAAGTTTTTGCCTAAAAACTTTTCGATGGTTTTTGCTTTTGCAGGGGACTCGACTATTACTAAATTCTCTACCATACTTGTATCTTTACTTTGGAAAGTTTAGGTTAAAATTTTTGCAAAGTAAAACAATAAGGAAGCTAACTTCAAAATTTAATGATGATTATTTTGAAATTACCTTTTTCATTTATCTAAAATAATTCTAAATCAATAGAAGGTGTACCTCCAATAATTGTTCGAATAATATTTGCTATTTTTACAGCACAAATTAAATTAATTGATTTAAAATGTCAGAAAGAAACACTGAGTTTAACTCGGACAACGAACCAATTTCGAAAATACAAATGTTTAAAAAGCCATTGATTATTTTTTGGTCAGTTTTTTCGATATGTATATTAATTGCAGTACTTTTTTTTGCCGGTGTTTCAAATGGGACATTTGGCTTTATGCCTTCGTTTGAAGAATTGGAAAATCCTAAAAACAGTTTGGCAACAGAAGTGTATACAGTAGATGGAAATTTAATTGGTAAATTCTATTTTGAAAATCGATCTTTTGTTGAATATTCCGAATTGTCTCCATTTTTGGTGGATGCATTAATTGCTACGGAAGATGTGAGATTTAATGACCATTCGGGAATTGATGTACGTGGTTTAGGTCGGGTAGCAAAGGGATTGATTACTGGTGACAGAAGCGCTGGAGGAGGGAGTACAATTTCTCAGCAATTGGCTAAAATGTTATTTCCGCGAGAGAGTTTCGAGAAGAAAATGGAGATTGTTTTCAGGAAATTTCGTGAATGGGTGATTGCGGTAAAGCTGGAGCGAAGCTATACCAAAGAGGAGATCATGACCATGTACTTTAATAAATTTGATTTCTTAAACCTGGCAGTAGGTGTTAAGTCGGCTGCAAACGTATATTTTAATACAACACCTGATTCTCTTAAGATTGAGCAAGCTGCTATGCTTGTAGGTATGGCAAAAAACCCATCATATTTTAATCCGTTGCGACGACCTGAATTGACATTGAACCGACGTAATGTTGTTTTATCTCAAATGGTAAGGTATGATTACTTATCGAAAATGGAATTTGATTCATTGAAAAACCTTCCTTTAGGAATCGATTTTCAGAAGGTGGATCACAAAAGAGGAATGGCTCCCTATTTTAGAGAGTATCTGCGTACTTCTTTAACAGCAAACGAGCCGTCAAGAGACAGGTATCCATCTTATGCTGATCAACAATTTGTGAAAGATTCGATAGAGTGGGAAACCAATCCTTTTTATGGATGGTGCAATAAAAATGTAAAAGCAGATGGAACTCCATACAATATATATAAGGATGGATTGAAAATATATACAACCCTTGATTCCAGAATGCAGCGATATGCGGAAGAGGCTGTGGTTGAGCATCTAGGATCGGATTTGCAAAAAGCATTTAACCGGGAGAAAGAAAATCACAAATACCCGCCTTTTTCTGATGATTTATCTAAGGAGGATGTAGATCAAAATATCGAAACTTCAATGAGAAGAAGTGAAAGATATCGCGTTTTAAAGAAAAATGGCATGAGTTTGGATTCCATTCGGTTGGTATTTAAGAATCCTGTGAAAATGAGAATTTTCACATGGAAAGGAGAAAGAGATACCATTATGAGTCCAAATGATTCCATGCTTTATATGAAGGGATTTTTACGAGCTGGATTTATGTCGATGGAACCTCAAACCGGAGAAGTGCGTGCTTATGTTGGAGGACCAAATTATGAACATTTCATGTACGATATGGTTAATGTGGGTAAACGGCAGGTGGGATCAACTATAAAGCCATTTTTATACACTCTTGCCATGCAGGAAGGCCTGGGGCCTTGCGATAGGGTTCCCAATATCCCTCAGACTTTTATTTTGCCGGATGGAACACCTTGGACATCAAAAAATTCCACAGATGCCAGGAACGGTGAAATGGTGACTTTAAAGTGGGGGTTGGCTAATTCGGTGAACTATATATCTGCCTGGGTTTTGAAACAAACCACACCGGAATCGGTTGTTAAAATGGCTCATGAAATGGGTGTTATCAGTGAAATTGATCCAGTTCCATCTATCTTTTTAGGAACCTCAGAAATTACTGTATATGAAATGGTTGGAGCGTACTCAACGTTTGTAAATAAAGGGGTTTACATTAAACCAAGTTTCATCACTAAAATAGAAGATCATAAAGGAAATGTACTTGCTCAATCGGTTCCTCGAAAACATGAAGTAATGGATGAGCGAACAGCCTATTTAATGACAAATTTATTGCAAGGTGTTGTTCAGAGGGGAACCGGAGTCAGATTGAGATATAAATATGGTTTGATTAATCCTATCGGGGGTAAAACCGGAACGACACAGAATCATTCGGATGGGTGGTTCATGGGAATTACTCCTGAATTAGTTTCCGGTGTATGGGTTGGTGCCGAAGATCGTTCAGTTCATTTTGAGGGAATTTCGCTGGGACAGGGAGCGAATATGGCATTGCCAATTTGGGCTCTTTATATGCAGAAGGTTTATGCGGATAAAAGTTTGGGTATTACTCAGGGGGATTTTGAAAAACCAAGGGGTGTAAGTATAAATCTGGATTGCGATGATGAATCTAATGAATCGAATAACAAAGAATTGATAGAGTCGGAGAATGAAGATTTCTTTTAGATTTTCAGTAAATTTTTAGTTGGAAGATCAATATTTTTTCTTTAAAATTGTATTGAGATTCAGGTTTCCGAAAGGAAATAATAGGGAATCCTGTTTAAGCAGGAGCTGTCCCCGCAGCTGTAGATTCCGGTTCGTTTTTTCGAATCAGTATTTTAAGCAATAAAACCACTGTTCCTGAAGGAATGGGAAGGTGTTTAAAATTGGAATAAGCCAGAAGACCTGCCTGAGATCATGGATTTTAGCTTTCGGTGGAAAAAAGCGGAAAGATTCAGTTTATTTCTTTCTTATTCCGACGCTATTCGATTCGAACTGCCATACTCGAATCAACAAAATTCATAGTAACTGTTAAAGGTCGAAACGCAAGTTTCGACCTTATTTTTTATCTGAAAAGGGTTTGGAATACTTCTCCAACCTTGCTTACCAAATGAATTTTTATTTTAAATTTTGAGGTGTCAAGACCTTTGGAATTGTGTTTTGGAATGAAAATTTGTTTGAATCCCAACTTCTCAGCCTCACTAATTCGTTGATCTATTCTACTAACAGGTCTAATTTCTCCGGATAAACCTATTTCCCCCGAAAAACAGACTTCCTTAGGAATAGAAATATCTGTACTCGATGATAGTACAGCAAGAATTACTGCCAAATCGATAGCAGGATCGTTTACTTTAATTCCTCCTGCAATATTTAAGAATACATCCTTGGTTGAAAGTTTGAATCCGGCTCGCTTTTCCAAAACGGCTAAAAGCATGTTTAAACGACGAAGGTCGAAACCGGTTGATGACCGTTGAGGGGTTCCGTAAGCTGCAGAACTGACCAAAGCTTGTATTTCTATTAAAAAAGGACGCATTCCTTCTATCGATGCAGAAATAGTTACACCGCTTAGGCTTTCATCTTCATGTGAAAGAAGAAGCTCTGATGGGTTCGATACTTCCCGGAGTCCGTTGTGCTGCATCTCATAAATTCCCATCTCGGAGGTGGATCCAAACCGATTTTTTGTTGACCGCAATATTCGATACATGTGGTTTTGATCTCCCTCAAACTGAAGTACTGTATCCACCATGTGTTCCAAAATTTTAGGGCCGGCTAAATTTCCATCTTTTGTGATGTGGCCAATTAAAATTACAGGCGTTGACGATTCCTTAGCAAATCTTAATAGTTGAGATGTGCATTCTCTGATTTGTGATACACTGCCAGGTCCTGCTTCTATTGATTCTGTCACAAGGGTTTGAATGGAATCAATAACTATAATATCCGGAGTGGTATTTTTTACATGAGAAAAGATATTCTCCATGGATGTTTCGCTAACAATCAGACAGTTTTCGTTATCGGAATTTATGCGGTTGCCACGCAGTTTTATTTGTTGGGCACTCTCTTCCCCCGACACATATAAGGTTGTATAGCTTTTTAAATTCAGGGCAATTTGAAGAGCAAGTGTTGATTTGCCAATTCCCGGCTCCCCACCAATTAATATTAACGATCCGGGAACAAGGCCTCCCCCAAGAACTCTATTTAATTCTCCGTTTTTGGTGTCGAATCGTGATGCTTCCGACGAAGATATTTCAGATATTTTTTGAGGTTTGTTTTTTTTGCTCTGTCCATTGATTCCTGCTATTGTTGATGCTGTTGATTTTACAACAACTTCCTCAACGAAGGAATTCCATTCTCCGCAAGAGGGACATTTTCCTACCCATTTTGTAGATTCTACTCCACAACTCTGACAAAACCAGGCGCTTTTTGTTTTTGCTTTGGTGGCCATGCGTAATCAATTAGTAATTATTAATTAACAATGATGAATTGTTTAGAATTCTTGAGATTTATAATTATTTAAAAAGTCTGGTTTGCTTCTTTTTAATCTCTATCCTTTTTCCTTTATTTTATTAATGATTCCGGTTGAAGAGAATCCTTCAATGAAATCAAGTGTTTTAATTTCTCCTCCTTTGGCTTTTACAATGTCGTATCCAACAATGTCTTCAGCATTGTAATCGCTTCCTTTAACCAAGATGTCAGGCTGAACAAAATTAATTAGTTCGTAGGGTGTTTGTTCGTCAAAGTAAATTACCATGTCTACAAAGCCTAATGATGCCAATAGAAAAGCTCTTGAATATTCATCAATAATTGGTCGGTCAGGACCTTTTAGTTTTTGAACGGAGGCATCAGTATTTAAACCAATAATTAGTTTATTGCCCATAGAGGCTGCTGAAGCTAAATAGTCTAGATGTCCGCGGTGAACCAGATCAAAACAGCCATTGGTGAAAACAATTTTATTTTCCTTGAATCTCCAGGTTTGAAGAAGGTTAAAGGCGTTTTTTTTATCAGATATGATTTTATTTTTTACAATATCAAGTTTATTCATTGGGCTGACTTTATTTAAAGCTAATAATTTACAAGTATAGAGTATCGGAAACAAAGTATCAAGAATCGTGATCAAATTGTTCAATCTCTATTCTGTAAGTAAATTTTAATATTTGAATCGTTTTAGAGTGGCAAGGCCATAAAAAAAGGGCTGATCGGTTAGAACAGCCCTGTACTTATTAAATACTGTAATTTAAATCAATTTGTTGGTAGCAGTATCAGGAAAAACCAAACTAGGTTCCCATAATTTTGCTTCCTCAAATTCCATAGATGCATAAGAGATGATGATAACAATATCACCAACAGCACATTTTCTGGCGGCAGGGCCATTCAAACAAATGGTTCCGGAGCCTCTTTCACCACGAATAACATAGGTTTCCAATCGTTCTCCGTTGTTTACGTTAACAATTTGAACTTTCTCATTTTCAATTAGATTGGCTGCATCCATTAAGTCTTCATCAATGGTTACACTTCCAACATACTGAAGATCAGCACCAGTTACTGACGCTTTGTGAATTTTCGATTTACAAACTTCAATGTACATATCGTTTTTTAACTAATTTTAAAAAGTAACGTTATCTATCAGGCGGGTTTTCCCAACCTGAACTGTAATACAACCTATCTTATTATTTGACTCATTCCAGTCGTTAATCACCTCAAGGGTTGTATCGTTAACAATCTCAAAATACTCGACTGAAAGATAATTGTTTTTATTGATTTCTTCAACAACCCATTCTTTCAATTGAGAAACACTTAATTCCGCGACTAAGTTACGAGCTTTAAATAAAGTTTCAGAGATTTTACAAGCATTTTTTCTCTGATCTTCAGAGAGCAAAACATTCCTTGAGCTCATCGCTAAACCGTCCTTTTCCCTGATAATAGGGCAGGGAACGATATTAACATTTAACTTAAGATCTTTTGTCATCTGCTTAATAACAGCTACTTGTTGGAAATCTTTTTGTCCAAAGTAGGCATTTTCAGGGCTTACGATATCGAAAAGTTTACTAACAACCTGAGCAACACCATTGAAATGACCTGGACGTTTTTTCCCTTCCATAACCCTGTCAAGCACACCGAAATCAAAAATTCTGGTGTCAGGTTCAGGATAAATTTCATTTACTTCCGGAATAAAAATTAGGTCTGGTTTGCAGGCCGAAAGTTTCTCCAAGTCCTCTTCAATAGTTCTTGGGTAAGTCAATAAATCCTCTGGATTATTGAACTGTGTTGGGTTTACAAAAATACTAACAACTGTAATATCATTGTTTTTTACAGATGTATCTACAAGAGACAAATGCCCCTTATGAAGAGCTCCCATTGTAGGAACAAATCCAATTGTTTTTCCTTCTGCCTTTAACTTGCTGATCTTACTTTTAATCTCAGCAACAAGCTTTACTGTTTCCATCCCTTGAATTGTGTCGGTAAAATCTAATTGATTTTTATTTAAGACTGCAAATAAAATAAATAAATATAAATTGGAGAAATATTAATTGCATTTAATTGTATTGTAGGAGCTTTAAGCTTCGCTTTCGGACAGGTATGTTAATTATTTTTACTAATTTTGCGCAGATAATCTGTATTATATTATTAGCGACTATATGGAAAAGACAAAAGTATTGTTTGTTTCACAAGAAATTACCCCTTATCTTCCTGAAACTGAAATGTCTGCAATAGGTAGATATCTACCTCAGGGAATCCAGGAAAAAGGAAAAGAGATCAGAACTTTCATGCCCAGATATGGATGTATCAATGAGAGAAGAAACCAACTACATGAAGTTATCCGCCTTTCGGGAATGAATTTAATAATTGATGATACAGATCATCCATTAATTATTAAGGTTGCCTCGATTCAAGCGGCTCGTATGCAAGTTTATTTCATTGATAATGAGGATTATTTTCATAGAAAAGAGATTCTGTTAGATGAAAACGGAGATGCTTTTGAGGATAATGATGAAAGAGCTATTTTCTTTGCAAGAGGGGTACTTGAAACAGTTAAAAAATTGAGATGGGCGCCGGATGTAGTACATTGTCAAGGTTGGTTCACCGGTTTGGTGCCTTTGTATTTGAAAAAATCATTCAATGAGGATCCGTTATTTACTGATACAAAGGTTGTTTTCTCCATGTATGATGATGAATTCTCAACAAAATTCAGCAGTCGGTTTAGAGAAAAGTCAATTATTGAGGGAGTTAGTCAGGAGGATGTTAGTATTTTAGAAGATGCGAGTTATGTTGCACTTCATAAATTAGCAATTGATCAGTCTGATGCCCTGATTATGGGAAGTCCTCAAATAAACGCAGAAGTGATGGCATATGCAGTTGCTTCAGGAAAACCTTTTCTGGAGTATAAGAACAAGGATGAATATGTGTTGGCTTACTCAGAACTTTATGACGAATTAGTAGCAGAATAGTTACTATTTACGATATATTCAAAAGGTGTATTTAAGCATTTGCTTACTTACACCTTATTTTTTTATTCTTTAATATACTTTAAGAAGTTTGGAGAGCTTTCTAACTTATCGTATTTTTAGCTGGATTTATGATAATTCAATCGGTGATGCCTGTTTTAACGCTAACTAATTGCTGGCAAGGCATGTATCTTTATTTGATGAATTGTTTTTTAACAAGTTTCGCGTGGTACCGAAACTGAAATATTTGTATTTATGTGTGGAATAGTTGGTTACATTGGGGATAAGCAGGCTTATCCTATACTCATTAATGGTCTTAAAAGATTAGAATACAGAGGGTATGATTCTGCAGGAGTTGCTCTTCGTACAAATCGGACTCAGGTATTTAAGTGCAAGGGAAAGGTTCAGGATCTGGAAAATCATGCCAAAGGAAATGATGTTTCGGGAACCATTGGAATTGGACATACCCGCTGGGCAACTCACGGGGAACCTAACGATGAAAATGCTCATCCTCATAGTTCGATGAATAACAAATTTGTAATTATTCATAACGGAATTATTGAAAATTACTCAACCTTAAAGGATAAGCTGATTAAAAGAGGATATGCTTTTCAAAGTGATACAGATACAGAAGTTCTGGCAAATTTGATTGAGTATATCTATTTGAAAGGTGAAGTTTCTGCAGAACTTGCAGTTCGATTGGCTTTAACAAAAGTGGTTGGAGCTTATGGTTTGGTTGTTATTTGTGATGATGAACCAGATAAATTAATTGCGGCCAGAAAAGGAAGTCCATTGGTGGTTGGAGTTGGAAACGGAGAATATTTTCTTGCTTCGGATGCCACACCTATTATTGAATATACTAATAGTGTTATCTATCTGAATGATAATGATGTTGCGATTATAAGCAGAGATGAATTGGTTTTAAAAACCATTCAGAATGACAAATTAACTCCCCATGTTCAACAATTGGATTTGGATATTGAGCAAATTGAAAAAGGCGGCTACGATCATTTCATGTTAAAAGAAATTTTCGAACAGACCAGCTCTATTTATGACACTATCCGGGGAAGAATTTCTACTACAAATAAAGAGGTATTTTTAGGTGGGATAAATGATGTTATTCCGCAATTGGTGAATGCCCGCCGAATATTAATTATTGGATGTGGAACATCATGGCACGCAGGAATGGTAGGGGAATACTTGTTTGAAGAATTTGCCCGAATTCCTGTTGAGGTAGAATATGCATCTGAATTCCGTTATAGAAATCCTGTGATATTTAAGGATGACATCGTTTTGGCGATTAGTCAGAGTGGTGAAACTGCCGATACCTTGGCTGCTATTAAATTAGCTAAAGAGGCTGGTGCTACTGTTCTTGGTATTTGTAATGTGGTAGGATCAAGTATTCCCCGTGAAACTCATGCGGGTGTATATACTCATGCCGGGCCGGAAATTGGAGTTGCTTCTACAAAGGCATTTACAGCGCAGGTTACCGTGCTAACCATGATGGCAATGCTTGTTGGATACCGCAAAGGAACTCTGGCTAAGGATGTATATGAAGAGCTTATTGCAGAATTTGCAAATCTTCCGGAAAAGATAAAAAGAATCCTGGATAAAGAAGATGACATTAAAGAATTATCGAAACAATACATGAATTCTACCAATGCTCTTTATTTAGGACGAGGTTTCCTATTTCCGGTAGCTTTGGAGGGAGCTCTAAAATTAAAAGAAATTTCCTACATACATGCCGAAGGATATCCTGCTGCAGAAATGAAACATGGACCAATTGCTCTTATCGATGAACAAATGCCGGTTTTTGTTGTTGCAACAAAGGATAAATCTTACGATAAAATTGTAAGTAATATTCAGGAAGTAAAGGCAAGAAAGGGACACGTTATTGCTATTGTTACTGAAGGCGATACTGTAATTAGTAAAATGGCCGATTTCGTGGTGGAAATTCCAGAAACCTTGGAACCATTGGCACCATTGTTAACGGTTATTCCTTTTCAGTTGATTTCTTATTATATCGCTGTTTACAGAGGCTGTAATGTTGATCAGCCAAGAAATTTAGCAAAATCTGTTACTGTAGAGTAACTTAAGATTTAAGAATTACAAATAGAGCGATGTGATTGTTTCACATCGCTCTTCTTTTTATCGGTTGGTATATTGTTGTTCGTAGAACTTTTCGTAGTCTCCCGACAGAATATTATTCATCCAGTCTGAATTTCGCAGATACCAGTCAATTGTTTGCTCAAAACCCTCTTCGAATTGGATGCTTGGCTGCCATCCCAATTCTTTTTTAATTTTTGTTGCATCTATAGCATAACGCTGGTCATGACCTGCTCTGTCCTTCACAAAAGTGATTAATTGCTGTGAACTTCCTGTTTCACGATTCAGTTTCTGATCCATAATATCACAAAGTTTTTTCACTAAATCCAGGTTAGTCCATTCGTTATCTCCTCCAATATTATAGGTCTCTCCAATCTTCCCATCATGGTAAATGGAATCAATTGCCAAAGCATGATCTTTTACAAACAGCCAGTCTCTTATATTATCTCCTTTGCCATAAATAGGCAATGGTTTAGAATTTTTAATGTTGTTTATTACCAACGGAATGAGTTTTTCAGGAAACTGATTTGCACCGTAATTATTGGAGCAATTCGACAATACAACCGGAAGTTTATAGGTGTGAAAGTACGCCCTCACCAAATGGTCTGAGCTTGCTTTTGAAGCAGAATACGGACTTCTCGGATCGTAAGAAGTTGCTTCGGTAAATTTCCCTGTTTTTCCTAAGGAACCGTATACTTCATCGGTAGATATGTGGTAGAATTTTTTGTCATCCATATCATTGGCCCAACATTCTTTAGCTGCATTAAGAAGGTTTACAGTTCCAACAATATTGGTCATAATAAAGGCTAAAGGATCTGAAATTGATCTATCAACATGAGACTCTGCGGCTAAATGCAGAACGCCATCAAATTTATAATTTTTAAAAAGGTTTGATACAAATGCCAGATCTGTTATGTCACCTTTTATAAAAGTGTAATTTACTTTGGAGTCGATATCTCTTAAATTTTCAAGATTCCCGGCATAAGTAAGTGCGTCAAGGTTAATGATTCGATAGTTTGGATATTTGTTTACAAACAAACGAACCACATGTGAACCAATAAATCCGGCACCTCCCGTAATTAATATATTTTTTTTCACGTTCAGATAATATTTATAGTTATTTCACCTTAAAATACTCATAATAATCTCAAGGGTAAAAAATATTGGAAACAGTTTATGTATTATTTTTAATGCTATCAAAAATACAATAGTTTATTGGAGAGTACCTCTTTCTGAATTGATGCATAATATATTTTTGTGTTGTGAAAAGCTTGGTTTATAGTTGATTACTTTTTTTTACGATAAATTCGATTTGAGTGGTGTATATTTTTGATTATATTTGTGTATTATGCTGGAAGTATCAAAATATATTAAAGATCTTTTATTTATTCACGATTGCGTGATATTACCTGGGTTTGGTGGCTTTGTTGCCAACTATAAACCTGCTAATATCGACGATAATTTGAATATTGTTTTTCCTCCGTCCAAAGCTATTGGATTTAACCGTAATTTATCGAAAAATGATGGTTTGCTGATTAATAGATTGGCTGAATCGGAAAATCTGAGTTATTCAGAGGCTGAAAAATCTGTTCAGTTTTTTACTGAAGATATCCGTGTTCGAATTCAGCGTGGAGAAAGAGTTGTGTTGGATCAGGTAGGATGTTTTTACAATGACAGAAGGCATAACATGCTGTTTGAGCCTTCAAAAGAACTTAATTATTTGGTAGATGCATTTGGTTTGGAGCAAATAGATCTTCCTAAACTATCCTTATCTACAGAAGAAAAAATTCATCCGGCAATTATATCTCAAGCTAAAGTAAGGACGCTTTTTACGACAAAACGTTTGTGGTATGTCGCAGCAGCTATTCCTTTTGTATTGACAATTGCCTTACTTCCAATGAATTCTGAACGTTCATTCTTTGGTAACGAAGCTTCTATGGGAATGATGGATGGCAAGAAAGAAATTACCGAGAAGATAGTTCAATTAAAACCGGTAATTTCCCCACCTGAAGAGATGGTTATATTTGAGCCAAAGCTTACAAAGGAAGTGAAACTGGATGAGTTGCGTGAAGGCAGATTTTATTTGATTTCGGGTAGTTTTACTTCGATGAAAAATGCAGAAATATTAAAACAGGAATTGATTTCTAAATCTTATCCTGCTGTCATAATTAAAAATAAAAATTTGTATTCCGTTGCGATCAATCAATTTGATAAAAGAGCAGATGCTGATCAATTTAAAAAGAAGGTAATTGCTAAGAATTCAAAAGCTTACTGCTGGGTTCTGAAAAAATAAAGATCTAAAAAAAAACGCTTTCCGATAGAAAGCGTTTTTTTTATCTTAAATTTTTAAGTCCTGAATTATCTGATTTCAGAACCTGGTTTTATGCTTTGGTCCGGAGAAACAAAAGATAATTTTCCATCGGCATCTTCAGCCATCAAAATCATCCCCTGAGATTCAATTCCTTTTAATTGTTTTGGCTCCAGATTCACTAATATACTCACCTGCTTACCAATAATTTCTTCAGGTTTGTAGTGTTCTGCAATGCCTGAAACAACAGTTCTTTGATCAATTCCGGTATCAACAGTTAGCTTTAAAAGCTTTTTTGTTTTTGCTACCTTTTCAGCTGCTGTAATTGTTCCAACACGAACATCCAGTTTCATGAAATCATCAAAGTTGATATTATCTTTTGCCGGTGCAACTACCTTTTTTTCTGCTTCGTTAGCTGCTTTTGTTGCCAAAAGCTTGTCTACCTGAGCTTGTATTGTTTCATCCTCAATTTTTTCGAAAAGTAAAGATGCAGTATTTATTTGATGATGATTTGCAATAACATTAGCACCAATATTTTCCCAGGCCAAAGTCCCGATGTTCAAAAATCCGCGAAGTTTGCTGGCTGTAAATGGCAAAAACGGCTCGATTAAGGTCGATAGATTGGCTGTAATCTGAAGACTAATATTCATGATCGTTTTTACTCTTTCTTCATCAGTCTTAATCAGTTTCCAAGGTTCGGTATCTGCTAAATACTTATTTCCCAGACGCGCTAAATTCATTGCTTCTTTTAATGCTTCACGAAAATGATAAGTTTCAAGATTCTTTTCAACTTGTTCTTTAAAGACAGGAATCTGGGCTAATGTTTCTTTATCGAAATCAGTTAATTCTCCTTGCGCAGGAATTATTCCATTGTAATATTTATGAGTAAGAACCAAAGCACGATTCACAAAGTTTCCTAAAATTGCAACCAGCTCATTGTTGTTTCTTGCCTGAAAATCTTTCCATGTAAAGTCATTATCTTTAGTTTCCGGAGCATTTGCGGTCAAAACATACCTTAAAACATCTTGTTTATCAGGGAATTCCTCTAAATATTCGTGCAGCCATACCGCCCAGTTTCTACTTGTCGAAATTTTGTCACCTTCCAGATTTAAGAATTCGTTGGCAGGAACATTATCTGGTAGTATATAAGATCCTTCAGCCTTAAGCATTGCCGGGAAAATGATGCAATGGAATACGATATTGTCTTTTCCAATAAAATGAACCATCTTCGAATCATCAGATTTCCAGTATTTTTCCCAGTCGGGAGTTAATTCTTTTGTAGCCGAAATATATCCAATTGGGGCATCGAACCAAACGTAAAGAACTTTTCCTTCTGCGCCCTCAGCAGGAACAGGAACACCCCAATTTAAATCGCGGGTTACTGCTCTTGGGTGCAATCCGGTATCCAACCATGATTTACATTGTCCGTAAACATTTGGTTTCCATTCTTTATGATCTTCGAGAATCCATTTTTTCAGATCATTCTCATATTTATCTAAAGGCAAATACCAGTGTTTGGTTTCTTTTAATTCCGGCTTATTTCCGGTAATTGATGAGGTTGGATTGATTAAATCTGTTGCATTTAATGAAGTTCCACAGCTTTCGCATTGATCACCATATGCTCCGTCGTTATTACAATGAGGACAAGTTCCGGTAATGTATCTGTCTGCAAGGAATTGATTCGCAATAGCATCGTAATATTGCTCACTTGTTTTTACGATAAATTCTCCTTTGTTATCTAAGGTCTTAAAAAATTCAGACGCAGTTTCGTGGTGTGTTTCTGAGCTTGTTCTGGAATAAATGTCAAAAGTAATTCCGAACTTCTCAAATGAATCTTTGATGATGTTGTGATATTTATCCACAACATCCTGCGGGGTAATGCCTTCCTTTTGTGCTTTAATAGTAATAGGTACACCATGTTCGTCTGAACCTCCAATTAGTAGTACATCTTCTCCTTTTATTCTAAGGTATCTTGTGTAGATATCTGCAGGAACATATACTCCAGCCAAATGACCAATATGAACCGGTCCGTTTGCATAAGGTAAAGCCGTGGTTACAAGTGTTCTATTAAATTTCTTCATTTGTGATTATATTTTTTCTTAAGGAATTGCCTTTTATTGTTTTGAGATGAAGGATTCCTCTGTTAATTTTGTTTACTGATTATTGTTTAAAACTTTGACCTTTGGTCGAATTGTTTGCAAAGATAAGATAGAATTGGCAAAAACGTAGTTATCCATTTGTATTTTATTCTTAATTTGTTCTTACTTCAAAAAAACTAAATAGATATGTATCAGCCGGCTGCTTTAGTAAAAGGAGATAAAATAGGAATCATCTCTCCTGCGGGAAAAATTAATCCTGAAAAAGTGGGAATTGCAGTCACTAGATTGGAAGAGGCGGGTTACAAAGTCGTTCTGGGAAATCATGTGTTTGATGTTGAAAACCAATTTGCAGGCAGTGATATGAATCGGTTGCGAGATTTTCAACTCATGTTAGATGATCCTGAAATAAAAGCTGTTCTTTGTGCCAGAGGTGGATATGGGAGTGTGCGAATATTAGAGCATTTAGATTTTGATCTGTTTATTCGCAATCCAAAATGGATTGTTGGATATAGTGATATTACTGTATTTCACAGCTATTTGAATAATATATTAGGCGTGGAAAGTTTACATGCGACTATGCCTGTTAATTTTCCTTCAATGAAGGAGAAGGAAGATAATTCACTATCAACTCTTTTGCATTCATTGGCTGGGGATTCGGAAAATTATGAAATTACTTCTCACGAATTAAATCGAAATGGTGTTACAGAGGGAGAATTAATAGGAGGAAATTTATCTATTCTTTATAGTTTACGTGGAACTGTAATGGATTTTGAACCGCATGGGAAAATTCTTTTTATTGAAGATGTTGGAGAAGAATTGTATCATTTGGACAGAATGATGAAGAATTTGAAAATGGGTGGTAAATTATCGGAACTTCAGGGATTGATTATTGGAGGTATGAGCGATATGAAGGCAGGAAATCCTGATTTTGGGAAAACTGCTTACGAAATTATTTTAGAGTCCATTGAAAATTATTCTTATCCGGTTGTCTTCGATTTTCCTGCCGGTCATATCATGGAAAATTGGGCGTTACCGTTTGGTAGATTTTTAAGGTTGGATGTAAGTGAAAAAGGAGCGAAGTTTACATGGGATAAATGTAAGGAAATGGAATAATTATGGCTGCACACAATGACTTAGGGAAAATGGGGGAAGACCTTGCCGCGAAGCACCTGCTTCAAAAGGGGTATAAAATTCTGGATCGCAATTGGATTTATCAAAAGAAGGAGCTGGATATTGTGGCGGTAAAAGATGATTTTTTGGTTGTTGTGGAAGTAAAATCAAGATCAACCGAATATTTTGAGCACCCGGCTGATGCCATTACACTCTCAAAAATTAAATTTTTGGTACGCGCAACACAGGGGTATGTCGATTCAAAAGAAATAGAACAAGAAGTACGATTTGATGTAATAAGTGTGATAAAACAAGATGCAGAATTTGTAATTGAACACATCGAAGATGCTTTTAGTGCACCTGTTGATTAATCGGCAAGATATTTATCGATAGTTGATAAAAGTTCCTCAAAACGAATTGGTTTTGAGAGATAATCGTCACAGCCGGCATCCAATATGCGTTCCTTGTCCCCTTCAAGTGCATATGCAGTTTGAGCAATGATTGGAATTTGTTTGTGATTTTTTTTGATTCTTCGTGTGGCTTCACAACCGTCCATTATAGGTAATCTGATATCCATTAAAATGACATCAATATCATCTGATTCTTCAATTATATCAACCGCTTCTTTGCCATTTTTTGCCCACAACAATTTCGACTCAGTTCTGCTTAAAGCTGCATCAAAAAACATGTTATTAATCTCTTCGTCTTCAACAATGAGAATTCGTTTGTTTTTCCAATTGTATTTTTGGGCGTAGCCAGTTTCTTCCATGAGTATATCTATTTCTTACTTTTCTGTGAACTAAATATACAAAATTGAGAGAAGTAAAAAAAAAATCATTTATATCATTGGGCAAAACATTTTTTAGGATTTATAAAAAGGCCTGTAAATATTGAACAAAATACAATTTTTATGAAGATAAAAAAAATTATGTCGTATTCATTTAGCCTGACAGTAGTGTTAAATTTTGGATGTTATCATGAATTTTTTTGTTTGATTAGTTTGGATTGATTAAATCGAAAGTGGCAGTGAATTGAAAAATGGAACCTGCCCGAGGATAACTGGTTACATTAATTTCCCCTTTCATTAACAACACTAACTGTTTGCAAATTGCAAGACCAAGCCCGGTTCCTCCATATTTTCTATTTGTGGAAGAGTCTACCTGACTGAATGATTTAAATAGTTTAGTAAGATCTTCAGGATCAATTCCAATTCCAGTATCCTCAACTTTAAAAAGAAGTTCTATCTCGGAGCAGGATTCAGATTTTTTTTCTATTTGCAGAGCAATACTTCCGTTGTTGGTAAATTTTATTGCATTGTTGATCAAGTTTGATAGAATTTGACGTAATCGAGTAGGATCACCCAAGAAATAAGGTATATCTCCATTAGTGTTAGTCGAAAATCTTAGACCTTTCTTAATTGCATTATTTTTATACAAATTCTCTACTTCATCAATAATACTGTATATATTGATGGGAAACTTTTCTAATTTTAGTTTGTGAGTTTCCATTTTAGAAAAATCGAGAATGTCGTTTAAAACAGAAAGGAGCTGATCTGAAGATTGCTGTAAAATACTTAGGTAAGACTTTTGTTCATTTGACAATTCGGTTTGGTTTAAAATTTCGGTTATGCCACATATACCATTCATCGGTGTTCTTATTTCGTGTGACATATTTGCCAAAAAGAGAGTTTTTGCATGGGTGTTTGCTTCGGCTTCTTCCTTTGCGAGTTTGTATTTGGTTGCTTGAGTTTCCAGTTCCTTTGAACGGGAAAAAATAAGCTTGCTTTTGTTATAGTTGTTGAGAACCAGCCATCCAAGAGCGATGAGGTTTATGTTGATAAATATGAAAATGAGAAGAAAAATTAGATTGGCGTTTTCACGATTTAGGTTTTCTGAGATTGAGCAGATTGAAGCGAAGGGTTCTTTTTTGAAATTGTATAACGGATGCATATTAATATCAAAATAATGCCCATCTATTTTAATGGTGAATATATGAGTGCCGGATAATGATGAATTGCTTAATTTTGAAGCAATGTTTTGTTTAATTTTGTGTAAGATGTTGGTGTGGATTTTTTGATTTCCTGCGATTGAGATTATTTCTTCTTTTTTTTGAAAATCATCTTCAGAGATCGTAAAATATTGTTCGGGATACAGTTGGTTTAAATTTTTAAGAATACTGGTTATAGGGTGAGAAATTTCAACAGTACCTACATGTTCACTTTTATAATTTAATGGGTATATTATCCGGTAACCGGTAAATTGTTTTCCATTTTCAAATCCTTTGATGCTGGTTTGTCGGATGTTCGCCAATTCAACTGAAAATTGATTGTCGAATAAATTAGTCCCAAATTGATTGATTTGGTTAAAGCAGATGAATTGTTCTCCATCCCGCAAGTGTATCTGAAATTCACTGATTCCCAATTCATTGAGTTTTTCGTAAATATTATCATACATATTGATGATACTGTCCCTAATCAGATTTATGTTCTTGGGTTTGCTTGAATAAACCCTTAGCATGGCATCTAGGAATTTATCGCTGTTAACCTCATAATTAAAAATGTAGTCTGATAATTCTTCTGAGTTGGTAGTCACACAATTAATATGATCTTTTAGCTCGGAAATTTTGGATTGATTGTAAACTGTTGAGGAAAGATTCTTTAAAATAATAAGTGAGCCAATTAATACCGCCCAGGTGATAATGAAAATTATTATTAGTCTGGGCCTCTCAAACCAAATATTTTGAATGCTCATGAAAATACGAAGTTAAACTTGTGCCCAAAAGTATTTATATTTGTTTGTCTCAGGTTTAAGTAAAACTTAACAAAGTATTAAATAATGAATATTGAAGAGTTACGGGAGTATTGTCTTTCAAAAACTGCAGTAAGTGAAGGATTTCCATTCGATGAAGAAACCTTGGTTTTTAAGGTGCTGGATAAAATGTTTTTGCTCACAAATATAACAGGTGAACTTCAAATGAATGTGAAGTGTGATCCCGAAAAAGCCATTGAGTTACGGGAGATGTATTCTTCGGTATTGCCGGGATATCATATGAATAAAAAATATTGGAATACTGTAGTGATAGATGGTAGTGTATCAGATCGGCAGCTGGAGCAATGGGTTGATGATTCGTATGATCAGGTTGTTGCTAAGATGACTAAAAAGAAACAGAATGAATTAATGAATTTGAAATAGACAAATTAATAAGTTCCTTTAGATTATAATATACTAACAACAAATACGTACTAAAACGATGAAGAAAACATTTTTAACAATCATTATTCTTGCCTTTTTTAGTGTTAATCTAACAATGGCGCAAGAAACAACGAAAGAAGAAAAGGTTTATTCTACTGTGGTAGATATTCCAACAACATCGGTTAAAAATCAGCAAAGTACAGGAACCTGCTGGTGTTTTGCAGGAATCTCGTATATCGAAACTGAGTTACTGCGCATGGGAGCTCCAGCAATTGATTTATCAGAAATGTATATTGTTCGGTTAGCTTATTCTCAGAAAGCCAAAAGGTATTTTCGTTATCATGGCAAAGGAAACTATAGTGAAGGCGGACAAGCTCATGATGTTCTAAACGTAGTAAAAGAAAATGGATTTGTTCCGGAAAGTGTTTATTCCGGGAATAAGTATGGCAGCGATTTTCACATTCATAAAGAGATGGTTCAATCGACCAAAGCTATGCTGGATGAGGTTATCAAAAATCCAAATAGAAAAATCACACCTGTTTGGGAGGAATCAGTAAATGCAGTGTTGGATACTTATATGGGAAAAGTACCAAGTAATTTTGAATTGGATGGAGTTAAATATACTCCTGTTTCTTATGAAGAAAAATTAGGCTTTAATCCGAAGGATTACATTGAATTGACTTCTTATAGTCATCATCCTTTTTATCAGAAAATTAACTTGGAGATTCCGGATAATTGGTCAGATGATTTGTATTATAATGTACCAATGGATGATATGATGGAGGTAATTAACTACGCTCTTAATAATGGCTTTTCAGTTTGTTGGGACGGCGATGTTAGTGAAAAAGGATTTTCCCATAGAAATGGGTATGCTGTTTTGCCATCAGAAAAAACGGTAGATATGACTGATTCTGAAATTGCAAAGTGGGAGAAAGATCTGGCAAAAGATGAAAAGGGAAATAGTAAAAAAGATATTGAGCCCGAAGTAAGTCAAGAGCTTCGTCAGGCCACCTTTGATGATTTTGAAACGACAGATGATCATTTGATGCATTTAACAGGAATTGTTAAGGATCAGTATGGAACGGTTTATTATAAAACAAAAAATTCCTGGGCTGAAAACAGCAATCAATTTGGTGGCTATTTAAACATGAGTGAAGCCTATGTGAAGCTTAAAACGGTTGCTGTAATGGTTCATAAAGATGCGGTACCTAAAGAATTGAAAAAGAAATTGGGCTTGTAATAAAGATTGGTAAATAAGTGAAAGGATGTTCTTTGGACATCCTTTTTTTCGTATCAGTAATTTAAAAATTTGAATTTTATTTTGCACGGGGAAAAGTGAATTTTAGAACGTTTAGGGAAAATACTTGGTTGATAATTAGCATTATTCTGAAAATAATTTATAATATTGTTAGCCCTGTTTTAATATTATTAACCACTACCAACTATGAAAACCTTCGATCAAACTTTCCTAAAGTTATTTAGGAATGGTAATCAGGACTCATTTAAAATATTGTACGACAAGTATTTTGATGCGCTGTTTCTGTTTGGTCATAAATATGTTTTGGCACAAGATGTTGTTGAAGATATAATTCAGGAAAGTTTTATTAAAATTTGGGAAAAAAGATCATCTTTTTATCATGAAGGGGCGATACGAGCATTTTTGTACAAAACAGTTCGTAATTCATGCTTAAATCAAATTGAACATCAAAAAGTCCGTAAATCTTACGAGGGGCAATCCGATAAAAATATCTGTGATGAGGATTACTTTCTTCATAATGTGATTGAAGAAGAAGTGAGTCGAATTATTAAGGAAACGGTTCATAAATTGCCTGAATCAGCCAGATTAATTTACTTATTAAGCTTAAAGGGATTAAAAAATGCTGAAATAGCTGAAGATTTGGATATATCTATCAATACTGTTAAGACACAAAAGCAAAGAGCAAGTAAATTTTTAAAAGAGAATTTAAAGAATTTGTTCTCGATTCTTTACTTCATTTAGAATTGAGTAGAAGCGAAATATTAAAAAGGGTGGTAAAAGTTAAAACTTTTGTCACCCTTTTTTTCATGTCGCCTGTTATAATAAATGTTAATCGCACACAGAAAATTGTAATATGACTAATTTACCATCTGGTTTTAAAATTGCAGATTTAATTGTGAAGAGGCTTGAGGGGAAGCTGAACGCAGAAGAAGAGCAATTTTTGGAGGAGTGGAAACATGCAGAAGAGGAAAATCTTGTGCTTTTTCATAAACTTGCTCAAAACCCGGAGAAACTGTACTTCAAGAAAGAAGCAAAACTTGAAAGTGCAAATAAAGAAGATGTTTGGAGGCAAATACAAACTAAAGTACGAAGAGACAGGCGAATTCAATTAAAGCAACAGGTAATGAAGATTGCTGTGATGCTGATTGTTGCCGTAGGTGTTGGAGGCTTTTTGTATACTATTAGCAACAATTCTGTTCACAATGAGCCCATTGCGATTTTGCCTGGTAAAAATCAAGCCCTGCTGGTATTAAGTGGTGGTGAGAAATATCAGTTGAGCGAAAAAGTTAATCTGGAAGAAAAAGGGATACAGATATCCAATAATTCGAAGGAGTTGGTTTATAGTAAGGTTGCAGAAAAGGTGAGTGAGGAACGGCTGACATACAATACCATTATTATTCCCAAAGGAGGTGAATACAAGCTGACTCTTGCTGATGGAACTAAGATTTGGTTGAATTCTAATTCTAAATTGAGATATCCTTCGCAGTTTGGCACGGGAGTTCGAAAAGTACAATTGGAAGGGGAAGCCTTTTTTCAGGTGGCAAAAGACAAGGAACATCCATTTATTGTTGATGTAACTACTGCTGAGGTTAAAGTTTTGGGAACGTCTTTTAATGTAAATGCATATAATGATCAGGATGAGATTTTCACGACTTTGGTTGAAGGCAAGGTTGAGGTTAACGATGATTTTCGTGGTACTAGTCAGAAATTAGTACCGAATGATCAATTGTGTTTTAATAAATTGAATGGTAAAACTTCAAAAAAGATTGTTGACACAAGATTATATACGGCATGGAAAGACGGACGTTTTGTTTTCGAAAACAAAAGCTTGGAGGATATAATGATTAGACTGTCGCGATGGTATGATGTTGATGTGTTTTTCCTGACCAATTCAATAAAACATTTAAAATACACAGGAGATGTTGCCCGTTATGATAATATTAACAGCATTCTTGATATGATAGAAGTAACTGAAAAAGTAAAATTCACAATAAAGGATCGTAGTGTTATGATCGAAGAAAATTGCAAATAAAAAAAGCCGGAGTTTGCAGCCACAAACCCCGGCAAAGTCAATAAACATTTCTTTTTGAGGAGAAATGTAGTACTAACCAAATCACATTCAAAATTATGAAAAAAAATCGGGAAAAGTCTTTTATGCAGAAAAGAAAACCATTTTTTGCAAAAAGACTCTTGCTTTTATTTCTGGTAGTTAATGTCTTTAGTTTTCAGACATTAGCAAACCTTCAGGGCGAAATTCTGGAGTTGGAAATGACAAGAGGTTCTTTAATTGAGGTTTTCGCAAAAGTTAAGGAGAAAACCAATTACACATTTCTTTACAATGTTGATGACATTAAAGAAGTGAATAACGTTACTATAAGCGCTTCACCCAAAAGCGTTCAAACCATATTAACGGATTGTTTAAAAGATACCGGACTTACGTACGAAATTAGAGACGAGGTCATTATCATTAAACCAGCAGCTAAACCTGTAACTCCTTCAAAGGAAGAAAAACCTGTTGTGGAGGAAAAAAAGGTTGGCGGTGTTGTAACTGATAATACAGGTGTCGGGTTACCAGGTGTTTCTGTTTTTATTAAAGGTACCAGTATTGGAACTACCACAAATATCGATGGAAAATACAACATTCAATTGCCGGATGCATCAGAGGCCATTTTGGTTTTCTCATTTATTGGAATGGACACTCAGGAAATCACTGTTACAAATCAAAAAGTAATAGATGTTGTGCTTACTGCCGGGTCAGAACAAATTGATGAGGTAGTTGTTACTGGATATCAGAAGATTGATAGACGATTGTTTACAGGTTCAGCAGCGAAAATAAAACCAGCAGAAATTAAATTAGAAGCAACTCCTGATGTATCTAGATTTCTACAGGGGCAAGTTGCAGGTGTTTCTGTGGATAATGTTTCTGGTACTTTTGGAGCGGCTCCAGTTGTACGTATTCGTGGTAATGCTTCTATAAATGGAAATAATAAGCCTTTATGGGTAGTTGATGGAGTTGTTTTAGAAGATTTAATTCAAGTTTCGGCCGATGATTTAACTTCTGGTAACTTATCTACCGTTCTAAGCTCGGGCGTTGCAGGTTTAAATCCTGATGACATTGAAGATATTCAGGTTTTGAAAGATGCTTCGGCTACTGCGCTGTATGGTGCTCAAGCTATGAATGGGGTTATTGTAATCAATACCAAAAAAGGTAAGTCTGGAAAAATGTCAGTGAATTATACTGGTAGTGTAGCGATAAAGGAACGTCCTACTTATTCTCAGTTTGATATTGCGAACTCATCAACAGAGATGTCTTTTTATAAAGAATTAGTTCGTAAAGGATGGATTGATTTAGGATCATCTGTAAGAGCAAAGGATTTTGGAGTAATTGGAAAAATGTACAATGAAATTGATAAGGGAAGTATCAATTGGGGTGCCGATGGAGCATTGAATGAAGATTTTCTTTCTAAATATGGAAATGCTAACACTGATTGGTTTGATGTTCTTTTTAAGAATTCGATAAGTCAACAGCATTCGTTTAGTTTTTCAGGCGGTTCTGAAAAAGCAACTTACTATACTTCTATTAGTTTGTATAATGATAGTGGAAGAACAATTGCAGATGATGTAACAAAATACACGGCAACAATGAAGGCTGATTTTAAATTAACAGATAAATTTAAGGTTGGTGTAAAGTTGTCAGTAAATCATAGAGATCAGAAATTGCCAGGATCAAAGGATAGAGATTTTAATGCTGTAGATGGTGTTTATCAAAGAGATTTTGACATTAACCCTTTCTCTTATGCTTTGAATACCAGTAGGAGTATGCGTCCGTATGACGAAAATGGAGATTTGGAGTATTTTAGAAGAGATTATTCTGATTTTAATATTGTTCATGAATTAAATCATAACTCGGTTAATTTAACAGCAACAGATATCGTTGCTCAAGTAAATTTAGATTATGATATTACGAAAAATTTAAGTTTTAGCAATATTTCTCAGGTGCGAAGGAATTCCGCATTACGAGAGCACAAAATTCATGAGACCTCAAATCAAGCTAATGCCTATAGATCCATGTCTACCCAGTTTATACGTGATGCAAACCAACTTTTATTTAAGGATCCTGATAAACCCAATTCAAATCCATATTCTATTTTACCTGAAGGAGGTTTTTATAATACTGTAAATAATAGTCTGGATTTTTATTCGGTTCGTAATTCACTTTCTTGGAATTCTTCTATCGATGATACACATATTATGAGTTTCTTATTGGGGCAAGAAGTAAAGTATACAGATAGAAAAGAAATCGTTAACGATGGTTGGGGGATTTTATATGATCGTGGAGGATTGTATAAAGAACATAAAGATCTTTCGAAGTATCTTAGTTTGAATAATCAGGTGAGAAATAAATTAGAAGAGGAAAGAGATCGATATATAGGTTATTTTTTTAATGCCGCTTATTCTTATCAAGGGAAATATACTTTTAATGGTACCATTCGTCGTGATGGCTCAAACCAACTTGGAAAAACTAAAACTGCTCGTCATTTAACATCATGGAATGTTAGTGGAAAATGGAATGCAAGTGAAGAAGGTTTTTTGGCTGATAGTGAGATTATAGATTTGCTTAGTGTTAAGGCTACTTATGGATTGAGTGGAGTTATGGGACCTAATGCAAGTGCTATACAGAAGTTGATTGCTTACCAAACATGGAGACCTTACGATAAGGAGACTGGTGTAGATATTGAAGATTTTACCAATGAAGATTTATCTTGGGAAAAAATGTACGAATTTAGTGTTGGCGCTGAGGCTGCTTTTTTTAACAATAGAATTTATACTGACTTTGCCTATTACAGAAGAAACTCATTTGATTTGATTGGTTACGTTAGAACATCTGGTGTTGGTGGAGGATCAATTAAATATGGCAACTTTGGGGATATGGAAATTAATGGATTTGAGATTGCCATTAATACAACCAATATCAAAACTCCTGATTTTAAGTGGACTACTAGTGTTAATTTCGATTACAACGAAAGTGAGATTACCAAACTTGATAATTACGATAGAATTGGGGATTATGTTCGAAATACTGGTGGTAATATGTTAGGAAGACCACGTAGAGGTTTGTACTCAATTCGATTTGATGGTTTAACCAATCAAGGCCTACCAACATTTATTGACAGTAAGGGTGATGCTATTAACGAGAATTTGAATATGCAGGCTAGAGAAGATGTGATGAAATATCTTAAATATGAAGGCGTTTTAGATGCTCCCTATTCTGGAGGTATGACCAATACATTCGCATATAAAAACTTCTCATTGGGAGTTGGACTTGTGTTTAGAGCAGGGAATAAAATTCGTTTAGATGATCTATTTAAGACAAGAGACTTACACCAATATGGATATTCATCATTGTCTAAAACGATGGAAGATCGTTGGTCTGCACCAGGCGATGAGCAATTTACAAATGTACCAACTATTGTTGATAGACGATTTGATGATGACTTAAATGCTCAGAGTTTGAATTTGTACGAAATGTATAACAAGAGTGATGTTAGAATAGCTGATGGTAGTTTTGTTAGATTAAAAACAATTAGTGTGGGATATAATATTCCAAAAACTTTTGCTCAAAAAATAGGTATTCAAAACGCGAGAGTTTCAATGCAAGCACAAAATATTGCTTTATTGTATTCCGATAGTAAATTGAATGGATTAGATCCTGAGTTTTACCGCTCTGGAGGGGTTGCTTTACCAGTACCTAGAACTTATACATTCTCTCTTAACGTAGGATTTTAAATAATTCACAAGTAGTTTGTTGTAACAGACAAAATTACTTAAGAGTTTACTTTATTAAGAATTAATAAAACATAAAACATGAAAAAAGCACATATAATATATGCAATTGTATTGTTGTTTTCTTTTGGTTGCTCAGACTATTTAGAAGAAACTCCAGACAATAGAATTGAGGCAAATACATTAGATAAAACGGCAGAGCTTTTGGTTCCTGCCTATCCAAGAGGAGATTATTTCTTTACCGATTGGATGACCGATGATGTAGAATACATTAATACAAATAGTCAAAAAACTCATATGACCGATGCCTTTATGTGGAAGGAATTAGATGAGTTTGACGATTACAATACTCCTACATATTATTGGAATAGTTCATATAAGGCAATAGCACAGGCAAATTCAGCTTTAGAAGCCTTAGAAAAAATTGAAACAGATGAGATAGATTATAAAAATGCTATAAAAGGGGAAGCTTTATTATGTAGGGCTTATGCACACTTTATGTTAGTATCATTTTTTTCGAATAATTATGATCCAGCAACTTCGGATTCAGATTTAGGTGTGCCTTATGTTACGCAAGCTGAAAAGGTACTAATAAAAGATTACAAAAGAGAGACTGTAGCTAAGGTATATGAATTGGTAGAAAAGGATTTGATAGATGGAATGGCTTTGTTATCTGATGATTACTATTCTGGTTCTAAGCGTTATCATTTCACAACAACGGCAGCAAAAGCTTTTGCTTGTAGGTTTTATATGTATAAAAAAGAGTATACAGAGAGTATAAAATATGCTAATCTCATTTTAGGTGAAAATACTGTTAATACCAATTTCATTAAAGATTTTGACGAATTGGGAAGTCAGTCTGGAGCTCTTGCTAAGAGAAATTTCTACATTTTAAATACCGATGCCAGTAATATTTTAATAGTTGAAAAGCAAGTAGGGGTTGGCTTAAGATACAATTATGGTTACCGTACTGGTGTTCGACAGTGGAATGCTTTATTTGATAAAACGATTTTTGGAGGTGATGATTTGAGAGGTAATAACTTAGGATATTACGGAACAGGTGATCGTAATTCAATTATGGCTCCAAAGTTTAAAGAAGAGTTTTACAAAGAAAGTTTAACTGCAACAACTGGTTTTCCTTTTTATGTGCAGGCAGTTTTAAGAGGAGAAGAACTCGTGTTTAATAGAATAGAATGTAATCTTGAGCTTGGAAATTATATGTTAGCTCTTAATGATTTAAATGCGATAGGAGCTTTACGTCATACAGCAGCTACTGAATTATCAATTGCCGATATTCAGACTTTTTATTCAACATTAAATGAAAGTAACAATACTGTAACTCCTTCTGAAAAAGACGCTTTATATAGTCTTATGCTTGACGAGAAAAGGAAAGAGTTTATTCAAGAAGGAATGCGTTGGTTAGATATTAAACGACATGGAATTTCTGTTTCGCATCTTACTTTTGATGGAAAAGAAATAAAATTAGAGGCAAATGATTTGAGGAAGGTTCTCCAAATACCATTGCCAGCTAGTTCGAGAGGTATTGTTAAAAATCCACGTTAAAATTGGAAATGATGAGAAAAACAAGAATATTATTTTACTTATTAGTCGCAGGTTTACTTTTCTCTTGTGACGATGATGATAAAGCAGTATATGTTCCAGAGGTTACTGAAGAATCTACAGATGAAATCAGTGTTTATTTTAGAGCGAATTTTCTAAACCCTTATGGAACAGCAGTAAGATGGCAATGGGTAGATCGTTATGTTGATGATACCAAAAAGGTAACGCCTCCTTTGCGTGATGTATGTATTCCAATGGGAAAATTCATTTTGGATTTCTGGCTTGCTCCTTTTATAAAAACAGAGGCAGGTGAAGCTTTTATGCAAGAACATTTTCCTCCTGAAATTATTTTTATTGGTTCGCCTATGTATAATCCTGATGGACAATCTGTTACCTTAGGATATGCTGATGCTGGAGCAAGAATTACTTTTACCGAAGTAAATAGTTTCGATTTATCGAATAAATCTTGGTTATTGAGACAGTTAAGAACCGCTGAACACGAGTATGGACATATTATTCATCAAAAGAATAATTTACCAAATGGATACAAAGAGGTAAGTCCAGAGAATTACAAGTCTAACAATTGGATTAATATGGGTGAAGATGTCCAGGTAAATGGCCCTAAAATATCAAGAGAGGCAATTACTTTAGGAATGACATCGAATTATGGATCTTCTGATGTGAATGAAGATTTTTGCGAATTGTTATCTATTTATCTTACATCAGAATATGATGAATTTGCAGCTCGTTATTTAACTCATGAACCAACGGCTCCTTATCAAAAAGTTGATGACGAAGGGAATCCTGTAGTTGATGAAGATGGTAATCCAGTAATACTTAAACCTGCTGACGATGCAGAGGGTATGAATGAGGGTCGAGATTTGATAAGTGTTAAGCTTAAGATGATTAAAGATTATTACCTTGAGAAATTTGATATTGACTTAGATCAAGTTCGCGACGATGTAATGATTAAAATTAATGAATCCTTAAATCAAGAATAGATATGAAGAATTTATTTTATATACTAGTTTTATCGCTATTATTCCTTTCAGCTTGCGATAATGTGGAAGATGCGGTATTTGATGAAAATCCAGAACAAAGGCTGAGCTCTGTTTTATCGGATTATAAGGCTAAATTAATAGAAGGTGATGGTAAATGGATTGCTTATTATTTTGGTAATGCCATCTCAATGAAATTTAATGAAGATAATACTGTTGAGTTTGAATCTACCTATAATGATGGAGATGATGATAATACAATAAGTTATCGTATTTCAGCTTCTCAGATTCCAGAATTAACATTTGAAAGTTATTCTGTTTTTCATGCTATTTATGAAGCAAATAGAGATGAAGCTGAATATGAATTTTTGTTTGATCAAGTTTCTGATGATAGAATTGATTTTATAAGTAAAACAGATTCTGGATCGGAAAAGACTAGATTATCATTTTTTAAGAGTAGTGATGGAGATTTGGAAGAAGCAAAAGAAATGATGGCGGAATATAGTAAACTATCATTTTTTAAAAAATTAATTATTGAGGGGAGTGAATATGAGGCTCAGGTTATCGGATTTTCTGATAAGATAGTATTGCGTATTCCTCTAGATGATGGTAGATATCAAATCATTGAAAATGATTATGAAATTTCAAAAAATGGCTTGTTGTTCCCTAAAGGACTAGAGGTTGATGGTTTAATAGTTGAATCTTTTGATTTTGATAAAGAGAATAGTGAGTTTACTTCAGAGGTAGATGGTAAGAAGATAACAATTGTTGTAGGTGAAGTTTTAGAATCTGAAGCTGGTGTTTTTAATGGTTATATGTCTGTTAATTTGAGAAATGTAAAACAAACTTCATATGCAATTAAGGAGATGGTTCCAAGTTTAGTAGAAGGAGTTCCTCTTTTAAATGAGATCCAAATATATAGTGAATTTGGTTATGTTTTATGTTATGCTCCAGGTACCCCGGGAAGTAATTGGGGTGGATTTTCGGATTTTACTTTTGCAGAAAAAGAAGATGCACCAGAGCAACTGCAAGTTACGTGGGGTTATCTTACTTTTGGACCGTGGTGGAGAGATGTATACAATACAGATGGAGCAAAAATGTTATTGGCTCTAATTACTGATCCTAATGGTGTATATATTTCTAAATATGGTCTAAATTCTTATATTTTAATTAGTAATACTGACCCTTCGATGTATATTTTAGTTGAGTAGAATAGTTCATATGAGATAAATAATTTAGTATGTAGTTAAAAAGACAGTCCTTGTGGCTGTCTTTTTTTTGTTGTGTGCCGTGCATGGCGAATAACTAGACGGTGGAAGTCCGTTATGGGGGCTTGTAGTTGCCAACCATTAGTCAAGAGCAAGGGTGTCCATCGCGAGGTGGAATCTGAAGGAAGCTGGCGGCAAATTTCCGGCCCGAGGAACACGAATATCATCAGGCATATCCAGTGGGATGAGTTTGCAACACAAAACGAAGTCCAAAAACTACACAGACACTGGAGTGTAAATGATGCGGGTATATGGAATGAAAGTTATTAGTCTTACCACGGGAGGTCTCACAGACGTGCAGAAACGGAAGTATGATGCGCGGTTGAAATAAGATTTGTTGTGAGAAGTCAGCCGAGGTCATAGTACTGGATTAATCGATTTGATCCGGGAAGGACAGAACCTTAAGAAGTGAAAGTAAATGAATGTTACCGAGTGAAGGAAAGAAAGCAGAAAATATCGAAAGATACCTACCAGCAAAAAAGATAGGGCGGAACCCGAAGGATATGCAGGAGGGCAGACTTTCATGAGGATGACTGAAAACAACATCACTAATGCCGACAATTCGAAATATGGATTACTCGAGTGTATCCTTTCCCCGCAGAACTTAAATGCAGCCCTTAAACGGGTAAAGAGCAATAAAGGAAGTGGTGGTATAGACAAGATGGAAGTCGAATCTCTCGGAGATTATCTGATCTGCCATAAGGACTCATTAATTCAATCCATATTGGACGGTAAATACCGTCCCAATCCTGTCCGAAGGGTAGATATCCCTAAGGACAACGGTCAAAAGAGATCTCTAGGTATCCCCACAGTAGTTGATCGTGTCGTTCAACAGGCTATCGCACAGGTTTTGTCACCTATTTACGAGAAGCAGTTCTCTACAAACAGTTATGGGTTTAGACCCAAACGTAGTGCACATCAGGCCTTGATTAAGTGTAAAGAACATATCACTAATGGTTATAAATATGCCATAGATATGGATCTTGAAAAGTTCTTCGATACGGTAAATCAGAGCAAACTGATTGAGATTTTAACAAGAACAGTAAAAGATGGACGAGTTGTCTCACTTATACACAGATATCAAAAAGCAGGAGTTGTCGTACGCAACAAGTTTGAAGGATCGAAAATGGGCGTACCACAGGGCGGTCCATTAAGTCCCTTACTGAGCAATATCATGCTGAATGAGTTGGATAAAGAGCTTGTAAAACGAGGTCATAACTTTGTTCGTTACGCTGATGATATGGTTATTTTATGCAAAAGCATCCGTAGTGCTAAGCGTACTATGGTTAATATCATCGCATATATTAAAGAACGATTGTTTCTGAAAGTAAATAATGAAAAGACTAGTGCAGCCTATATCTCGAAAATCAAATTTTTGGGATACTCTTTCTATGTGAATAAAAAGAAGGGGCGATTACGATTACATCCCAAAAGTTTAGCCAAGATGAAAGAGAAAATTAGAACTCTCACATCAAGGAATAATGGATGGGGAGATGCAAAACGGAAATTAGAACTCAAGCAGTATATCACTGGTTGGTTAAACTATTTTAAATTGGCTGACATTAAGAGTCTTCTGTCTAAAATTGATGAGTGGTACCGCAGACGCTTACGGATGGTTATCTGGAAGCAATGGAAACGTATCAGAAGTCGTGGACGGAATCTTATTAAGTTAGGTATTGCAAAATACAAAGCTTGGGAGTATGCAAATACACGGAAAGCTTATTGGAGAACATCCAATAGTCCCATTTTAAAAACGTCTATCACCAATGACCGTTTAAAGCAAGCTGGGTATATCTTTTTCTCGGATTATTATCGAAAAGTTAATGGCGTAAATTAAGGAACCGCCGTATACGAGAACCGTACGTACGGTGGTGTGGAAGGACGAAACGGGAACTAATCCCGTTTCTCCTATCCGATTAATACTTTTAATGGAATAAATCGACAAGATCACCAACCAGTACCTAACAGTTTAAAAAATGATTATATTTGGGTTTTTAATTACGATCTAAATATCAATACAATATGCCTTCACGTCTCTTTCACGTCTCTAACGAATCAGTAGTTCCCAAATACAAACAGTTGATAAATTCTTTGTATCAATCCATTGAAAACGGGGATGTTGCTATTGGCGATCAGTTGCCTTCAATCAATGCAATATGCAAGGAGTTTAATTTATCCCGGGATACTGTACTGGTTGCCTTTAACGAGTTAAAGGCGCGGGGAGTTATTTCATCTGTACCGGGAAAAGGTTACTATTTGGAGAGCAATATTACTCAGTTGAAACATAAAATTTTCCTGCTGTTCGAGGAGTTTAATACATTTAAAGAAATTTTATACAATTCCTTTCTGGAGAGTTTGAAGGGGCTGGCTACTGTTGATATTTACTTTCATCATTTTAACGAAAGAGTATTTAAAGAGTTGATTGAGAATAACAATGGGAAATATACGTCCTATGTTATTATGCCGGCAAAATTTACAGATGCCTATTCGGTGCTTAAACAGTTGCCTCAGGATAAAGTGTACATTTTGGATCAAACCAATGCAAATTTAAAGAAGCATTATCCTGCAGTCTATCAAAATTTCGAAAAGGACGTATTCTCTGCACTTTCGTCAGGATCTGATTTGTTAAAGAAATACAGGAAGTTGTTTTGGGTTTTTCCCGGGGGAAAAGAACCGGTTGGACAAATGAAGGGATTTAAGAAATTCGCAAAAGAATTTGCAAGTCAATGGGAGTTTAAAGTAATTGAAAGCATTCAGGGACATGCAATTAATAAATCAGAGGCGTACATAGTTCCCAATGACAATGACCTGGTTTATTTGGTAAAAGAGGCGAATAGCAGGCAATTTAAAATAGGAGAAGAGCTTGGAATTATTTCCTACAATGATACACCGCTAAAAGAAGTTGTTGCCGAGGGTATAACAACAATAAGTACTGATTTTAAAGAGATGGGGGAAATCTTGGCAGAAATGGTGTTGGGATCGAAAAAAGACTTGATAGAGAATAAATCCCGTTTGATTCGAAGAGGATCATTGTAGGGAGGTTAAAACAGAAGAATTTCAAATAGTAAAAAGTTTTTTGGGAATTAATTTAAAACATCTATATTTACCGACCAGTACCAACCAGTAAGAAAAAGTTATGCGTGTTGATAATTTGAAAAAAGAGTTTGAAAATTTTTATGGAGCCGGTGATTGTAATGTATATTTCTCGCCGGGCAGGGTAAATTTGATTGGAGAACATACTGATTATAATGGAGGATTTGTTTTCCCATGTGCATTATCGTTTGGGACCTATTGTTTGATTCGTAAAACTGAACGAAAGTCTTTCCGTTTTCGCTCCTTGAATCAGGAGATTGTACAGGAAATTGATTTGGATTCTTTATGCAATCCTTTGCCTAAAGGAACATGGGTAAATTACGCAATTGGCGTAATTGCTCAGTTTGTGAAGAACGGACAAAAGCCGGATATAGGTGCCGACATTTTAATTTGGGGAAATGTACCCAATGGCGCAGGATTGTCATCCTCTGCCTCATTAGAGGTAGCAACAGGTGTTGCAATTAATGAGGAATTTCAGTTTGGTCAGAATCGGTTGACCATCGTAAAGTACAGTCAGAAAGCAGAACATGAATTTGCAGGTGTGATGTGCGGAATTATGGATCAATTTGCTTCCGGAATGGGAAAAAAGGATCACGCAATTTATTTGAACTGTGATAGTCTTGAGTACGAATTGGTGCCTGTAAAACTATCAGGAGTTAAAATTATTATCGGAAATACAAACAGTCCGCATAGTTTGGATGCGGGAAAATACAATGAACGGGTTGATGAATGCCGGGCTGCTGTTGATGCAATTACCCCCTCAAAGTTAATTGCCAACTTGGGTGAATTAAGTCCGGCAGAATTCAACTCTTTATCAGCAAGTATTGAAAACGATATTGTACGAAAAAGAGCCCGCCACGTGGTTACTGAAATTGAGCGTACTAAAAAGGCAGTGGAAGAATTAAAATTGGGTAACTTGTTGGCTTTTGGGGAATTAATGAACCAATCGCACAATTCGCTTCGCGATGATTATGAGGTGACAGGAGATGAATTGGATGCAATGGTTACTGCAGCCCGAAAGATTGAAGGAACTATAGGTTCACGGATGACTGGGGGCGGTTTTGGAGGTTCAACGGTAAGTTTGGTAAAAGATGAATTTGTTGATGAATTTATTGAAAAAGTGGGCGCCGAATATTTCGAAAAAACCGGAATTAGAGGAGAGTTTTATGTTGCTGAAATTGGCGATGGAGGAAGAAGAATTAATTAAGAATGATGAATTACGAATTATGAATTGAAGAGAGAGAGTGATCTTGTTCTTTGAAAATTTTCCAATTCATAACTCATAATCAATAATTGATAATGATGGATAAGTTTGATTATATAGAGAATCCCCACAGAAGGTACAATCCTTTAACCGGAGAATGGATATTGGTTTCGCCTCACAGATCGAAACGGCCTTGGCAGGGACAGGTTGAAAAAGTAGTGGAAGATGTTCGTCCGCCTCACGATCCAAATTGTTACCTATGTCCGCGTAATGAGCGTGTTGGGGGTGAGAATAATCCTGATTACAAGGATGTTTACTCTTTTCAGAACGATTTTAGTGCTTTGTTGCAGGATACTCCGAAAGGGAAATTTGAAGATGGTGAACTTTTTAAAGCGGAGAGCGAATCAGGAGTATGTAAAGTGCTTTGTTTTAGTCCTGATCATAGTTTAACAGTTCCGGAAATGGAAGTGGATAATATCCGTAAAGTAGTTGATCTTTGGTGTAAAGAATACGACGAACTGGGATCCAGAGAGGACATTGGCTATGTTCAGATATTTGAAAATAAAGGTGCTATTATGGGATGTTCAAATCCGCATCCGCATGGTCAAATATGGGCTTCGGCATTGGTTCCTTTAGAAACTTCGAAAGAATCAGAAACTCAGAAAGAATATTTCGAACAACACGGAAGAACATTGCTGTTCGATTATCTGAATAGTGAATTGGAGAAGAAAGAACGTATTTTAGTTGAAAATAATTCATTTGTTGCTCTGGTTCCGTTTTGGGCAGTATGGCCTTTCGAAACCATGATTATTAGTAAAAGACCAGTTTCGAACTTATTGGAATTAACCGATGAGGAAAAAACTGATTTAGCAGATATATATAAGAAACTGACAATAATGTATGATAACTTATTTGAAGTTTCTTTTGCGTACTCAGCAGGATTGCATCAGGCACCAACCGATGGTGAAGAGCATCCGGAGTGGCACTTGCACATGCATTTCTATCCACCATTATTACGCTCGGCTAGCGTTAAAAAATTTATGGTTGGATACGAAATGTTGGGCACGCCGCAAAGAGATATCACAGCAGAAGGTGCAGCATTGCGTTTAAGAGAACTGTCTAAAGTGCATTATAAATCAAAAACTAAATAAATATCCTTACTATGGAAAATGCGTTTTCAACTCTGGATTATATCATCTTTATTTTATATGGATTGGTAATTGTTGGAGTAGGTTTATGGGTATCCCGCGATAAAGAGGGACATCAAAAAAATGCCGACGATTACTTCCTGGCAAGTAAATCATTGCCATGGTGGGCAATTGGAGCTTCCTTAATTGCTGCAAACATTTCTGCAGAGCAGTTTATTGGAATGTCAGGTTCTGGTTTTGCAATTGGTTTGGCTATTGCTTCCTACGAATGGATGGCGGCTTTAACTTTAATAATTGTAGGTAAATATTTTTTACCAATTTTTATCGAAAAGGGATTGTATACCATTCCCGAATTTGTGGAGAAACGATTTTCGACCAACCTAAAAACTATTCTAGCCGTATTTTGGATTGCATTGTACGTATTTGTAAACCTAACTTCTGTTCTTTATTTGGGAGCATTGGCTATGGAAACGATTATGGGGATTCCTATGATGTATGGAATTCTTGGTTTGGCTTTGTTTGCAGCCAGTTATTCTCTTTACGGTGGACTTTCTGCTGTGGCTTGGACTGATGTTATTCAGGTTGTATTTTTAATCATGGGAGGTCTGATTACAACCTATTTGGCCTTAAATAATGTATCCGGTGGTGAAGGTGTTATTGCAGGATTTAAACACATTTATGAAGTTGCTCCGGATAGTTTTCAAATGATTTTGGATAAGGCAAACAGTCAGTATGTAAATCTTCCCGGAATTGGAGTAATTGTTGGAGGTTTATGGGTTGCAAATTTATATTACTGGGGATTTAATCAATACATTATTCAAAGAACTTTGGCTGCAAAATCTTTGGGCGAAGCTCAAAAAGGAATTGTATTTGCAGGTGTTCTGAAATTGATCATTCCTTTAATTGTTGTAATTCCAGGTATTGCTGCTTTTGTAATGGTTAATGATCCTGCAATTATGGCTCGCTTGGGTGTCGGATCAATGGACAACATTCCAACAATGGATGCTGCAGATAAAGCATATCCATGGTTATTGCAATTTCTTCCATCAGGATTGAAAGGGGTAGCTTTTGCAGCCTTGGCTGCGGCTATTGTATCTTCATTGGCATCTATGTTGAATTCTACTTCAACTATTTTTACAATGGATATTTACAAACCATATATTAATCCGAATGCTACCGATAAGGAAACTGTAAATGTTGGTCGTCTTTCTGCTGCAGGTGCTCTATTAATAGCCGGAATTGTTGCTCCGTTATTGGGAGGTATAGATCAGGCATTTCAGTTTATTCAGGAATATACCGGCGTGGTTAGTCCGGGTATTTTAGCTGTGTTCTTGTTAGGATTGTTCTGGAAAAAGACAACAAATAAAGGTGCCATTATTGGTGTTTTATCATCAATTCCTATTGCTATGTTCTTTAAAATTGGTCCAAAAGGCTGGTTGGCAGGAAGCTCTGTTGAAGGCATCTTCCCGAATGTTCCTTTCCTGGATCAAATGGGATACACTGCTTTGTTATCTGCAGCTGTAATTGCATTGGTTAGTTACATGCAAAACAAAGGGGCAGATGATGAAAAAGGAATTGAAATTAGTAGAAAAACATTTGTAACAGGTAAGGTTTTCAATATTGTATCTTATGCAATCTGCATTGTTCTTGTTGTTTTGTATGCAATGTTTTGGTAGTAAAATTAAGTTGTACATTCAATATTTTTAACAAAAGTTGAGTGTATACTAATATAGACGAAAGAAAATAATTCTTTTAGAATTTAGATTATGACGAATAAAGTATTAGTAACAGGGGGAACCGGATATATTGGTTCCCATACTGTAGTCGAACTTCAAAATAGTGGCTGCGAAGTAGTGATTGCAGATAATTTATCAAATTCTAAAATTGAAGTTTTAGATGGTATTGAAGCGATTACCGGTATTCGTCCATTGTTCGAAAAGGTAGATTTAAGTTGTGCAAAAGAGTGTACAGAATTCTTCACGAAACATACAGGAATAAATGCAGTCATTCATTTTGCAGCCTCGAAGGCGGTAGGGGAATCGGTTGTGAAACCATTGTTGTACTACAGAAACAATTTAAATTCATTGATGAATATTTTGGAAGCAATGAAGGAATTCAATGTTCCCAATTTGGTTTTTTCTTCATCGTGTACTGTTTACGGACAGCCTGATAAATTGCCTGTAACAGAGGCAACACCTCGCAAAGAGGCAGAATCTCCTTACGGAAATACAAAAACCATTTGTGAAGATATCATTAGAGATACCACGAAAGCAAATCCTGAATTAAAAGGAATTGCCTTGCGCTATTTCAATCCGATCGGAGCTCATCCATCAACAAAAATTGGAGAATTGCCTTTGGGTGTTCCCGGTAATTTAATTCCGTTTTTAACACAAACAGTTGCAGGAATGCGTGCTGAGCTAAGTGTATTTGGAAATGATTACAATACGCCTGATGGTTCTTGTATCCGCGATTATATTAATGTTGTTGATTTGGCTAAAGCTCATGTTGTTGCAATTAATCGTTTGATTGAAGAAAAGCAAAAATCGAATTACGAGTTTTTTAATATTGGAACAGGAAAAGGAGTTTCGGTATTGGAACTTATTGAATCGTTCGAACGGGCAACAGGTGAAAAAGTACCACATAAAATTGTGGGACGACGTGCCGGTGATATCGAACAAATCTTTGCAGATACTACTTTTTCAAATAAAGAATTAGGATGGAAATCTGAAAAAAGTCTTGACGAAACCTTGCTTTCTGCCTGGAATTGGCAGGTAGCTTTAAATAAATAAGCGTTAAAAATCTAATGTTGGGTTCCTTTTGGTAGGGGGATCTATAAGCATCAAATAGAGTTGGTTTACATTCATTAAACTCTATTTGGTGTTTTCTTTTTTTACTCATTCACCAGCAAATTGCAGCCTCTGATATCGGAATGGTCGAAACGACCCAGAATTTCGAAGCTTCCATCAGCATGAATTCGTCCCAAATCCTGTGTTTCGATAAAGGAACAAGAGTGTATGTTAGCCAAATCGATTACATTCACCCCGCCGCTTCTGCCTTGCTGTTCGTAAGAAAAAGGATCGTAAGTATCCCGAATTAAAATTTTCATCCAGCTTGGCGTAAAAAACAAACTGTCTCCTTTCGAATAGGCTTGCGATAACAATTCTGTCATTCCATATTCCGAATGAATTTTTTCGACACCCAATCGTTGGGTCAGAAAAGCATGCAATTCCTCTCGGGTAATTTCTTTTCTGCGCCCTTTCATTCCCCCCGTTTCCATTACGATTACGTCATCCAAATTCAGCTGGAATTTTTCAGCCAGATCGAGCAAAGCAAAACTAACACCTAACAAAAGAATCTTTTGATTCTGTTTTTTCAGATCAGAAATGGCCGCAATCAATTCTTCATGATTGTGCAGGTAAAAGCCGCTTTTTTCATGTTTGCTGTCCTTTATCAACTTCTCCATCATGTAAATAAGAGAAGAACCTTCGCGCTCCAAATAAGAAGGCAGGAGAGCCAGAATGCAGTAGTCGCTTACCGCACCATAATATTGCTCAAATCCTTTGGTAAAGCTGGCTTCATAAATTTTTAGATCGGGCACATAATGGCGGCTGGTTAAATTTCCTGTCGTTCCGCTGCTGGTGAAAATTGCTTGTGCTTCTTTATCGGTAGAAACCACTTTGTGCGATTTAAAGAAATCAATAGGAAGAAAGGGAATTTGTGTAAGGGTTTTAACCGTTGAAATATCGAATTTTAAATGCTCCAGATATTCTTTGTAAACTATATTATTCGTTGCCTGATATTGAAAAATCCGTAGTGCTGTTTTTTCAAAATCATTTTCGTTTGTAATGGCAAATATTTCCTCTTCCCAATTCATTTATCTGATACCTTAATGTTGATTTATTGACAAAGATAATTGAAAACTTTAAGATGAAAGGGCTTTTAGCTGCGACTGATAAAATGACCAAATTGATAAGGAATGATTTGATATCGCCACTTGGAGCGGTTAATTTGCCAATGGATGGGTACTTATTGCCAATGGGAAGGTATACCTTGCCTCGGGAAGCCATCAAGTTGCTAATTGGAGGGTAATTGTTGCCGATTGACTGCTCCAAGTTACCGATTGGATGCATAAAAGTCCCGATGGGAGGGTGTGACCTGCCTCGGGGCTAATAAAATTAGGTGTTGTAGTATCAACTCCTGAAATAGCTTGACAGATTATTACTGTGTTTGGGATTGTAGTATAAAAAAACGCAGCTCCATTACAGAACTGCGTTTGGTTTCCCAAAGGGAAGTATTTTGGATTTAATTATCCTCTGATAGCTGTTACACCTGGTAATTCTTTTCCTTCGATGTATTCCAATAAAGCACCACCACCAGTTGAAACGTAACTTACTTTGTCAGCAAGACCGTATTTGTTGATTGCAGCAACAGAATCACCACCACCAATTAACGAGAAAGCACCTTTTTCGGTAGCAGTCACAATCGCATCAGCAATTGCTTTGGTTCCTTTGGCGAAAGTATCCATTTCGAATACTCCAACAGGACCATTCCAAAGAATAGTTTTTGATTCTTCAATTACTTTTGAGAAGCTGGCGATAGTTGCATCTGCAACATCCAGTCCCATCCATCCTTCAGGAATTGCATTTACATCACACACTTTAGTGTTAGCGTCGTTAGAGAAGGCATCAGCAATTAAAGCATCGGAAGCAAGGTGAAGTTTCACGTTGTTCTCTTTTGCTTTCTGAAGAATTTCTCTGGCCATTTCTAATTTATCATCCTCAACCAATGAGTCTCCAATAGTTCCACCCATTGCTTTCACAAAAGTGTAAGTCATTCCACCACCAATAATCAAATGATCAACTTTTGACATTAATGTTTGGATGATTTCAATTTTTGAAGAAACTTTAGCTCCTCCCATAATGGCAGTTAACGGATGCTTGGTATCTTTCAATACCTTATCAACGCTTGATAATTCGCCTTCCATTACATATCCGAAAAGTTTGGCTTCCGGGAAAAATTTTGCGATAACAGCAGTAGAAGCATGTGCACGGTGAGCCGTTCCAAATGCGTCGTTGATCCAAAGGTCAGCTAAATCAGCTAATTTCCCGGCAAATTCTTCATCACCTTTTTCTTCTTCTTTGTAGTAACGAAGATTCTCCAATAAAAGAACTTCACCAGGCTTTAAATCAGCAGCCATCGTTTTTGCACTTTCACCAATACAATCATCAGCAAATTTTACTTCAACACCAATCGACTTTGTAAGGTGAGCAACAATGTGCTTCAATGAAAATTTCTCATCTACACCTTTTGGACGACCAAGATGTGACATCAGGATAGCAGAACCATTACCATCTAATACTTTTTTGATAGTAGGCAGAGCTGCACGAATTCGTGTGTCGTCAGTAATTTCGAATTGCTCGTTTAAAGGCACATTGAAATCTACTCGGATAATAGCCTTTTTACCTGAAAAATTGTAAGTGTCAATACTTTGCATGATATAATTGTCTTTAGTTTTTTTTCGTGTATCCAAAGGTAGCTTTTTCTGCAAATGAGTGCAAAAAAGATAGGGTAAACTATTGTATCTGCAATTAATGCAGTGGGTTAGGTGTTATGAGGCATTAGTTTTGAAACGATTGCATAAAAAAATAAATTTGAATAATAGGAGCCAAAACGTCAGATTTGGAGACTTCTTAATTGCAAGATGATTACTTTTAGCAAAGCACTCTGATATTTTTTTAACTTTGGGTAGCCTAATGGGTTTTTGCAGCTAATTTTGCATTTTAGTGATCGCTCAGAAATCGATGTTAAATGATTGATAACATTAGGATACCTGTAACAGAATCGAAATTAATTTCATGCAATTCAAAGATATAATTGGACTTGAATCGGTAAAGAGTCAGTTCATACAAACAGTAAAAGAAAATAGAATTAGTCACGCTCAGCTATTGGTTGGGCCGGCCGGAGTTGGAAAATTACCTTTGGCAATTGCTTTTGCGCAATATGTGTCTTGTTTGGATCAGAAGGAGAATGATTCATGTGGTGTTTGTTCATCGTGCAAAAAGTACCAGAAGTTAATTCATCCCGATTTGCATTTTGTTTTCCCGGTAGTAACCGGTAAAGGTTTTACGAATCCGGTGAGCGATAATTTTATTGGCAGCTGGAGATCTCAAATTGAAAGTGATCCGTATTTTGATTTGGGCGAATGGTACCAAACTCTGGGGGTAGATAATTCTCAGGGCTTAATATATTCTTCGGAGAGTAATGAAATTATCCGGAAGTTAAATCTGAAGACTTACGAGTCTGATTACAAAATAATGGTGATTTGGCTGCCGGAAAAGATGCATCGGTCCTGTGCCAACAAATTGCTTAAAATGATTGAGGAACCACCAAAGAAAACATTGTTTTTAATGGTTTCGGAAGAGCCGGAAAAAATTCTTCAGACAATACTTTCCAGAACGCAGATTGTAAATGTTCCAAAAATTGAATCCAGAGATTTATCGCAGGCGCTTACATCCGAGTTTAATTTATCGGGAACCGAGTTAAGCAATGTGGTTCGTTTGGCTGGCGGCAGCTATTGTAAAGCCCGGATATTGATTCAGAATTCGGATGAAAACGCTTTTAATTTTGAGAATTTTGTTGCTATTATGCGATTGAGCTATGCGCGTAAGGTGATGGAAATAATGGATTGGTCGGAACAAATTGCAGGGATTGGCCGCGAACGTCAAAAGAGTTTTTTAAACTATTGTGTTCGTATGGTGCGCGAGAATTTCATTTTGAATTTAAAAAAGCCTGAAATGGTATTTTTGAATGGCGAGGAAATGAATTTTTCTCAACGGTTTTCGCCTTTCATTAATGAGGAAAATGTATGGATTCTGGCTGATGAGCTTTCAAAAGCTCATTCGGATATCGGCAGAAATGCCAATGCTAAAATTGTTTTTCTCGATCTGAGCTTGAAACTGGTTAAATTATTAAGGCCATAAGAGGCTATTAATTCGGCGAATTAGTATCTTTAAAAGTTTATAAATTAAAATTATTATTTTTGCGGTCGGTTACCGACTAATAATCAATATACATATGACAGAAAATAAGGAACCAAAAGGGAAGTGCGGAGGTTGTGCTTCCAATAAAAAAGATGATAGACTTCTGTATGGAAAACTAGATGTTTATGATTGGTTGAGTGATGTTCCTGAGAGTGTGTTATGTCCGGATATCGTTGAAGTAAAATTTAAAAATACCCGAAAGGGATTCTTCTCAAATTCGAATCAATTAAGACTACAAAGAGGCGATGTTGTTGCTTTAGAGGCATCACCGGGACACGATATAGGAATTGTTACACTAACAGGAGATTTGGTTGTAGAGCAAATGCGAAAGCAGAAACTGAATCCGAAAACATACGAGGCAAAAAAAATATACCGTAAGGCTAAGCCGGTGGATATTGAAAAATGGCATGAGGCCATTGCGCTGGAACACAAAACAATGATTAAGGCCCGCCAGCTGTCTGCAGAACTAAAACTTAATATGAAGATTGGTGATGTAGAATATCAGGGCGATAAAACCAAAGCAATTTTTTACTACATCGCTGATGATCGGGTTGATTTTCGTCAATTGATTAAAGTGCTTGCCGAACAGTTTAAAATTCGGATTGAAATGCGTCAGATTGGCGCAAGGCAGGAGGCCGGAAGAATTGGCGGCATTGGTCCCTGCGGAAGAGAACTTTGCTGCTCAACCTGGATTACCAATTTTGTTTCGGTAACAACAAATGCCGCCCGTTATCAGGAGATTTCATTGAATCCTCAGAAATTAGCCGGTCAATGTGGTAAGCTTAAATGTTGTTTGAATTTTGAATTGGATTGTTACATCGATGCTCAAAAAGATTTTCCGAATACAAATATTCCGTTGGAAACAAAAGATGGTACAGCTTATCATCAGAAGACAGATATTTTTAAGAGGCTGATGTGGTATTCGTATGATAAATACAACACAATGAATATGGTTCAGCTGTCGGTAGATACCGTTAAGGATATTATCAAACAGAATAAAAAAGGCATTAAGGTTAATAAACTGGTAACAGAATTTGTTGCAGAGCCTAAGAAAACTTTGGAATACGAAAATGTAGTTGGTCAGGATAGTTTGAATCGTTTCGATTCGGTGGAAAAACCGGCAGCGAAAAAAGCGAAGCGTAAATTCCGACGTAAACCACGAAAAAATAATCCGTCCTAATCATGAAGATGTTGAGGGTTCTTTACACATTATTACTGGGAGTCTTAGTACTTTCCTGTGATTCTAACAGAGTGTACGAACAGTATGAGAATATTCCTGATTTTGAATGGAATCAGGATAATATTCTTCGTTTTGAAGTGGAAATAACAGATACGGTTCAGGCAAATAATATTTTCATCAATCTGCGCAATTCGGGAGATTATGCCTACAGTAATTTGTGGGTGTTTGTGAAAGTAATATCTCCTGACAATGAGATTGAAGAAGAGAAAGTTGAGATTGAGTTAGCTGATGAAACCGGTGATTGGTATGGAAGCGGGTTTGGTGATATTTTTGATTTACAGGTTCCGTTTAAGCAAATAGTAGTTTTTCCAAAACCGGGAAAATATGTGTTTGAAATTACTCAGGGCATGTACGACCTGAAATTGAAGGGAATTGCAAATGTTGGAATTCGTATTGAGAAGGAAAATAGATAATATAAGAGGTTTTAAAAGTGGGAAAAAATAAATTACAGCGCTTTGCTGAAATGAAGTCTTTTGATAATGTTTTTCAACCAACCCACAACGAAGTTTGGGAAACAAACTATCAGTTAAAAGGAAAGTGGAACAAGGATGTGTTTAAGAATGATAATCCTATAGTTCTTGAAGTTGGTTGTGGAAAGGGTGAGTATACGGTTGGTTTGGCAAAACAATTTCCAAATAAAAATTTTATTGGGATAGACATAAAGGGAGCCCGCATCTATTGTGGTGCAAAAGAAGCTATCGATAATGGTTTAAGTAATGTTGCTTTCATCAGAACCTATGCAGAGTTGCTTCAATCTATTTTTGAATCAGGAGAAATTGCCGAAATTTGGATTACTTTTCCTGATCCTCAAATGAAAAAAGTTGGCAAGAGATTGACAGGAACCCGGTTTTTAAAGTTGTATAGTAATCTTCTTTCTAAAGAGGGAATTGTTCATTTAAAAACGGATAGTAACTTTTTGTATGAATACACTAAATATGTTATCGAGGAGAACAATCTAAAAGTTCTTGTTGATACCAACGATTTGTATCATTCCGGCAAAGCGGATGAAATTCTCTCTATTAGAACTTTTTACGAGCAGCAATTTTTGAATCGGGGAATTCCGATTAAGTATCATAAATTTATGCTTGAGGGTAAAACTGAGTTTATTGAACCTGATGTAGAAATTGAATTGGATTGGTACCGAAGCTTTGGCAGGGAGAAAAAAGAATAGCTAATGTCTGATTTGTATTCCCGAATTTACGATGTAGTGCGGTTAATTCCCGCAGGACGAGCAACCAGTTATGGTGCAATTGCCCGATTTGTTGGTTCTCCGCGAGGATCGAGAATGGTAGGTTGGGCTATGAACCAGTGTCATGCTCACAAAGAATACACGCCCGCACATCGGGTGGTGAACCGATTGGGAATGCTGTCAGGAAAACATCACTTTCCGGGTGAAAATGTAATGCAGGAACTTTTGGAAAGTGAGGGCATTGTGGTTATCGACGATCAAATACAAAATTTCGATCGTGTTTTTTGGGATCCATTCAAAGAACTAGGTGGGATAACTATTTAAATAGAATCTAAATACATACATTTGTACGTATTCTTTAAATAATTCAAAGACTTAAAATTTAATATATCATGAGTTATACTCAAAAACAGGTTACGGATGCTTTGCGATTGGTAAAGTTTCCTGGTTCCGATAAGGATATCATGGCCCTGGATATGGTTCGTAACATTAAAATTGAAGGCAAAAAAATTGGTTTTGATCTGGTTTTCCAAAAATCAGACGATCCAAATATTATTACCTTAAAAAAACTTTGTGTTTCTGCCATTTTGAAATTTGTTGATAAAGACGCAGAAATTAAAGGAAACATCAAGGTGAAAGCGGTTCATATTGTTGATGAGCCTGGAGTTCTTCCCAATGTGAAAAATATCATTGCAATTGCTTCCGGTAAAGGTGGCGTTGGAAAATCAACGGTAGCTTCAAATCTGGCTGTAGCTTTGGCCAATGCCGGTGCTAAGGTTGGTTTAATTGATGCAGATATTTTTGGTCCTTCAGTTCCTAAAATGTTTGGCTCTGAAGCAGCACGTCCGAGCTTAATTAAGATTGACGACAAAGACAGAATTGAGCCTCATGAAAAATTTGGCGTGAAAATGTTGTCGATCGGATTCTTTGTAGATCCTGCTCAGGCAACTGTTTGGCGCGGACCAATGGCTTCGAATGCATTAAAACAAATGATTGAAGAAGGAAACTGGGGCGAGCTCGATTTTGTACTGATCGATTTGCCGCCGGGAACAAGTGATATTCACCTTACTTTGGTTCAAACAGTTCCGGTTACAGGTGCTGTTATTGTTAGTACGCCTCAGGAAGTAGCTTTGGCTGATGCAGTTAAAGCAATCAGCATGTTCGAAGGAGCTGGTGTGAATGTTCCTGTTTTGGGAATGGTTGAAAATATGGCTTGGTTTACTCCTGCTGAATTGCCAGAGAATAAATACTACATTTTTGGTAAAGATGGTTGTAAAAATCTTGCTGAAGAAAAAGGCATTGATTTATTGGGACAAATTCCACTAGTGCAGAGTATTAGAGAGGGTGGCGACAACGGAACTCCGGCTGCTGTTAATACAGATACAGTTACAGGTATGGCTTTCGCCGATTTGGCTGCAAAACTGATGTCAGTTGTTGATCAAAGAAACGCAGACAAAGACCCAACAAAGCGTGTAGAAATTACTCGATAAAGTATCAGATATTATGATTTGAAAGGGAGCATCTGATGCTCCTTTTTTATTTTCGCTTAAATAAGCTTATATTCAGAAAGTTTTAATAATTTTCGGGAGTATTACTATTTATAATCAGATTTAGATTAACTGTTTGATTTATATGGTTTATGAAGAAGTTGTAAGTGAAATTTTACTTTTTATTGTTCCTTCGTATACTAATTTCTCAATTTTAACGGTTATCTAACAAAACGATAAGTCTTGGCTAGTAAATTTTTTCAAAAAGCGTATGTTGGAGTTTGTTGTTTACTTTTTGTGTTTGGCTGCTCAAATCAGAAAAATACATTTGTAAGCAGACAATATCATGCATTAACCACACATTACAATGTTTATTTTAATGGGAAAGAAAGCCTGAAGAAAGGTGAAAAGAAAATTGAAGACGGAATTACCGAGAATTATTCTTTGCTTCTTCCTGTTTTTGAGTATCAGGATCCAACTGCCAGAGCATTGTCTTTTTCCGATATGGACAGAGCCCTCGAGAAGGCAGCCAAGGCCATAAAAATACATTCGATTACGCGCAATCCTAAACGTAAAAAAGGCAATCAATCGGAGAAATACAAAGAGTTTAGAAAAAAGAAGGAATACAATGATTGGATAGATGATTGTTACCTGCTAATTGGGAAAGCAAAATTCTACAAAGGAGAGCATCATGTATCTGAAAAAGCATTTGAGTTTATTTTAAAAGAATACCCCGAATCGGATTTAATTCCGGAAGCAAAACTTGGTTTGGCCCGTAGTTTAATTGATAGAGGTGAGTTGATAGCGGGAAATGAAATTCTTGACCGATTAACCGATGATCCTAAACTTCCTAAAGATTTTATTCTTCACATATCAACTTTGCGCGCAAGTACTGCAATTCAGCAAAAAAAGTATGAAAGTGCAATTGACGAACTGGGAAGAGCAATTATTCTTGTAGGTTCTAAATCTAAAAAAGCAAGATACTACTATTTAACTGCACAGCTTTATCAAAAGTTGGGGGATGCTGATGCTTCGCTGCGTACTTTGCAAAAACTGATTGACTTAAATGCATCTTATGAGATGACATTTAATGCCAAAATCAGCAGTGCATTGTCATACACTGGAAATGAGAATGGCGAAGAAATCCGGAGGAGTTTGCGAAAAATGCTCCGCGATGAAAAGAATACAGAATATCAGGATCAGATTTACTACGCTCTGGCGGAAATGGACGTGAAGGACGGAAATATGGATGCTGCGGTTTCAAATTATTGGGAATCAACGAAACGAACTGTTTACAATGAAAATCAGAAGGCAATATCATTCTTAAAATTAGGAGATTACTATTTTGAAGATCTGAATTATCCAAAATCTCAAATGTGTTATGATAGTTCCATGACATATCTGGGCAAAGACTATCCCAATTATTCTGAAATATCAGTTCGAATTGGAAATTTGACCGAATTGGTGAACAATCTTAATTTGGTTGAGAGAGAAGATAGTCTGCAGCGGGTGGCTTCCATGAGTTCTGCTGACAGAGACAAATTGATTCAGGGAATCATTCAGAAAATCAACGATAAGGAAAGAGAACAAAAGCAAAAAGAAGCAGAAGCGGTTTCAAACAGAGCCTTTTTTAGTCAGAATAATATGTTGGGAAACTCCAATAGAGCTACTGCAAGTCAAGGCAACTGGTATTTCTATAATCCTACCAATATTGGTCTGGGGAAATCAGATTTCCAGCGAAAGTGGGGACGACGGAAATTAGAAGATAACTGGAGAAGGAAAAATAAATCGACTTTTAGTATTGAGGATGTTGAACTTGCATTAGAAGATAATACAGGAACTGATTCTGTGGATCCATCACTTAAAAAGGATCCTAAATCGAAAGATTATTACCTGGTTGATTTGCCGGTTACAAAAGGAGGAATGGAAAAGTCCAATGAACGAATCATGTTGGGTTTGTATCAGGCTGCATTGGTGTATGAGGAAAAATTGAATAATCCTGAAAAGGCTTTGGAGACAATGGAAATACTCATTCAGAGATTTCCGGATAATCCATATCTGTTATCAGCATACTACCATATTTATTCATTAAATAAGGAGATTGGAAATTTTTCGAAAGCTGATGTTTATAAGAATAAGATATTAACTGAGTTCAAGGGAAGTGATTATGCGAAAGCACTCAGCGATCCTAATTTCTTTGCTAAAATTGAAGCGGAAGGTCAAAAGGCGAACCAATTGTATGCTGCAGCCTATGAGGACTATCAGAATTTCTATTACCTAAGAGTTATAAAAAGCTGTAACGAAGGTTTGTTGAGATATCCGGAAAGTGAATTACGCCCACGTTTTTTATTTTTACGGGCCTTGTGCATTGGAAGAACAAAAAATGTATCACAGTTTCGACAATCATTGGATCAGTTGCTCGAGTCGAAACCTACACCCGAAATAGCGAATACTGCCAAAGCCATTTTAAAAGGACTTGATGATGGTGCGGTTCCGATGCAGTATACTGAACTGGACATGGAACAGGCCCGGCAAAATCGTTTGCTTAGAAATTGGCGGATTGAAGGTGATCAGGCTGCTGTTACTCTTGCCCGAAAAGAGAAAGAGGTAAAAGAAAAGCCGATTTATAAATTTGATGAAGCAGAAGAGCACTACTTTGTATTGCTGTTTGACAAGAAGGATGCTGATCCTAACCGAACGCTGTTTAATATTTCCAAATACAATTCAGAGGCATACAATAACCGTGTTTTTAAAGTAGATAGACTCTCTTTAAACAAAGAGCAGATCATGATAATGGTGAAGGGGCTGGAGAATAAAGAAGATGCTTTGAATTATTTTAATGGAGTTATCACGAATGATAATGCTTTTGCAGGTTTAGAGAATGCTGATTACCGGAATTTTGTGATTTCTGTCTCTAATTTTAATGTTTTTAAGAAGAATCAGGATGTTGAAGGTTATCTGGATTTTTATACCCAAAGCTATTTTAATATCAGCAGAACAGACAGAAAAACAACCGTTAGGCGGAATGATAAGTTGGTTTCTGTGAATTCGAATTTGGATTCAACAAAGTTTGCAGTTAATGCCAACGACAATCATAAGTTTATTCTTTTGGTACCGGCACGAAAAGTAAATATTGGCAAATTAAGGACTGATATTTTTAATCATGACAAAGATTTTAGCGTATTAAGAGATCAGTACGATGACGACTTAAATATGATTGTGGTGAATAATGTTGGCTCGAAGGCCGAGGCAATGAGTTATTTTAGGAATCTGATAAAAGATGAGTCGGTGTATGCGCAACTGGCAAATGTAGAATATCGAAACTTTGTGATTACCGAAGAGAATTTTAATAAATTCTACATCAGTAAAACCTTGTTCCCTTATCTTGATTTTTTTAAAGAAAACTACCTGAATAATGAAAAAACCGAGGTGGTTAAACCGAAGGCGAAATTAGTTCAGGAAGGGATATATACCTACAAAGAAGAGGTGCCGCACTATTTTGCATTGGTTTATTCTACAGATAATGTAAATAAAAAACAACTTGTAAACGGAATTAAGAAATACAATACAAAAAGTTTAAAAGTGGAAGTTCGTGCTTTGGATGAGAATCGGGAAATTCTTTTAGTTACCAATATGCGTAATAAAAAGCAGGCCATGATGTATTTCAGGGCAATTGTCACGAATCGTATGCTTTTTGAACCCGTTGAGAAAGTTAACTACCGAAACTTTGTTATTTCTGATGAAAATTTAGATGTTTTCATGAAGGATGGCGATCCTGCTGTTTACCTGGAATTTTTTAAAAAGTGGTATCTTAGGTAAACTCTGCGAAATAAAAGGTTCCGTATTTCGTTACTTCTGGTACTAAGCCAGGTTATTCGGTTGAACTAAAAATGAACGTTTGTGAAAGATATTACGATACTTTGGGTAGATGATGAGATTGAGCTGTTGAAACCTCACATTATTTTTTTAGAAGGAAAAGGATACATTGTAAAACCATGCAATAACGCTCATGATGCAATAGATATGGTTCGCGAGGATCATTTCGATTTGGTTTTACTGGATGAAAACATGCCTGGCATGAGTGGTTTGGAAGCTTTAGGTGAAATTAAATCCATCGATTCGGCGCTGCCGGTTGTCATGATTACCAAGAGTGAAGAAGAGGACATTATGGATGAGGCAATTGGAAAGCAGATTTCTGATTACCTGATAAAACCAGTAAATCCGAACCAGATATTGCTTACCATTAAGAAGCACATCGATAAAAAAAGATTGGTTTCGGAAAAAACAACGATTGCCTACCAGTCGCGGTTCGGACAATTGGGAATGGAAATCAACGATTGCCGCGATTTTACCGATTGGATGAAAATGTACCGGAAGCTGGTGTTCTGGGAATTGGAACTTGCCAATATCGAAGAATCGGGAATGGATGAAATTCTGCGCATGCAAAAGAACGAAGCCAATAATTTGTTTGCCCGTTTTATAAAAAAGAATTATTTGGAATGGTTGGAGCCTGGCAATACGGATAAACCGTTACTAACTCCTGCCGTTTTTAAAGAAAAGGTTTATCCTTTGCTTGATAAAGGACAAAAGGTAGCTTTTATTCTTATTGATAACCTTCGCTACGATCAGTGGCAAACCTTATATCCTGTAATTAACAGTTACTATTCGGTGGTAGATGATGATATGTATTATTCCATTTTACCAACAGCAACCCAGTATGCCCGAAATTCAATGTTTTCAGGCTTAATGCCTTTGGACATTCAAAAGAAACATCCCGGTCACTGGATTCATGAGGATGAAGAGTCAAGTAAGAACATTCACGAAGAGGAGTTTATCGGATTTCAGTTTAAACGCGATTACAAGGATGTAAGCTACCATTACGAGAAAATCAATAACGAAAAAATGGGTGCCAAAGTAATGGAGAATATCAGTTCTATTCTGGAATCTCAGTTGAGCGTTTTTGTCTATAATTTTGTGGATATGCTTTCGCATGCCCGCACCGAAAGTGATATGATCCGTGATTTGGCTCCTGATGAGGCTGCATATCGCTCTTTGACTCTTTCCTGGTTCGAACATTCTATGTTATTGGAATTAATTAAGAAGCTGGCCGAAAAGAATGTAAAGCTGGTTATTACAACCGATCATGGTTCCATTCGGGTTCAAAATGCGGTAAAGGTGATTGGCGACAGACAAACAAATACCAATTTGCGGTATAAAATGGGTAAGAACCTGAACTACAATCCAAAGCATGTTTTTGAGGTGACAGATCCACGAAAAGCACTTCTGCCTCAGGTAAATGTAAGTTCTTCTTATATCTTTGCATTTGGCGAGGATTTTTTGGCTTATCCAAATAACTTTAACTACTACAGTTCCTATTACCGAAATACTTTTCAGCATGGAGGAATTTCGCTCGAGGAGGTTTTAGTTCCGTTAATAACACTAAATCCGCGCTAGAAGTTAGATTTCAATTGTTTTCGAAAATGAGTGTATTAAAAATTAACTCGCTGAAAGAGATTAATGCAGCAGCAAAAGAATTTCTTTCCATAGTGGGAAAAAAGCGTGTATTTGCTCTTTATGGAGCAATGGGTGTTGGAAAAACCACCTTTGTAAAAGCAATTTGTGATGAAATGGGCGTTGAGGATACTATTAACAGCCCAACGTTTTCTATTGTGAACGAATATCATACACCGAAAGATGACATTATTTACCATTTTGATTTCTATCGGATTGAGGATGTAAAAGAGGCTTATGATTTTGGTTACGAGGATTATTTTTACGGTAACGCCATGTGTTTTATTGAGTGGCCCGAAAAAATTGAATCTATTTTACCTAACGATACTGTGGAAGTCTTTTTTAAGGAAGAAATGGATGGCAGTCGCTCGATTACCATTCACTAATTAAGGAATATGCATAATAGTAAAAAATTGTTTAAATTGTAGATTCATTATACTTGTTATAATCTTCTTTAATATTACAATTTTTATATGGCGCCACTAAGTGAAAGATCGAGGAATTTTCCGATTGGGCAGAAATTTTACCAGCCTAAAGAAGAAATGTTGGAAGTTGAACGTCGACGTAAACAATTAGCCATTGGTATCCCAAGAGAGGAAGGTAAAGGTGAAAACCGTATTTGTTTAACTCCTCAGTCTGTAGAAGTCCTGGTGAATAATGGTCACGATGTTATGATTGAACGTGGTGCAGGACTGGCATCCAATTATACCGATAAGGAATACAGCGAAAACGGTGCTCAGATTGTCAGTAATAAAAGTGAGATTTATCAATGTGATGTGATCATTCAGGTTTCACCCTTGTCGTCTTCAGAAATTGATATGCTTCGGGGAAATCAGATTCTGTTTTCTGCTCTTCAAATTAAAAGTCAGTGTGTAGAGAACATCCGCAAGTTAATGCAAAAAAAAGTGACGGCTATTGCGCTGGAATTGGTGAAGGATGAAAATGATTTTTTTCCGGTTGTTCGTTCCATGTCCGAGATTGCCGGGATTTCTTCAGTAATGATTGCCGGCGAATATTTAAGCAAGGCTCATGGAGGAAAAGGGGTTATGCTGGGTGGAATTACCGGAATAACACCAACCGAAGTGATTGTTTTGGGTGCAGGAACAGCTGCTGAATATGCCACAAGATCTGCCACAGGATTGGGTGCTATGGTTAAAGTGTTCGACGATTCAATTTATCGCCTGCGCAGATTGGAAGATCATTTGGGACATCGTGTATTCACATCAATTTTTCATCCTCATGTTTTGGAAAAAGCCTTGGCCTCGGCCGATGTTGTAATTGGTGCATTGCGTTACGAAAAAAATGTAAGCGGTTTTATTGTTACCGAAGATATGGTTTCAAAAATGAAGCCGGGCTCTATCATTATCGATCTGAGTATCGATCAGGGTGGTTGTTTCGAAACCTCAATGATGACCACGCATAAAGATCCGGTATTTAAAAAGTTTGGTGTTTTGCATTATTGTGTCCCCAATGTACCTTCTCATGTAGCCAGAACGGCTTCTCTTGCCCTAAGCAACATCTGTTCGCCATTGTTGTTGCAAATTGGAAACAACGGAGGCGTGCATCAGTTTATTAAACATGATATTGGCTTGCGGCATGGAACGTATATTTACAGAGGAATTCTAACCAATCGTCGCTTGGGCGATTCGTTTGGCATTTTGGCTAAAGACATCGATTTGCTGCTTGCTGCGATGTAGTTTGTTTTTTCAATATACATTCTACAGCTTTAGAAAAACCATCATCAGTAACACTATCGGTTACCTGATATTTTAACCGCAATTCTTTGGGAGCATTGGCTACCACAAAACTGTGCTCCCCCCAATCGAGCAGATCAATATCGTTGTAATCATTTCCTATTGCAAATGATTCGGTATTTGAGATCCCTAATTTATTGCAAAGCCACTGACATCCTAGTCCTTTTGAGATGTGCTCGGGAAAAATCTCCATCCAAATCGATTCATGATCGAGTGGCGATGTTGCCCGAATGATTTTAATATCTGTAAATTTTGCCTTTAATTCCTCAAACCAATCTACTTTATTGGGCAAAATAGCCAAAATCTGACAGGCATCCCGTTTGGTATCCTCCAGTTTACCCACAGGTGTTGCAAATTGCTTGTAAAGCGCCAGCCTTCGGTCAAAATCTAAATTTTTATTTCCGCTTTGATAGTACCAGAACTGATGATTCAGAGGAATTGGATCGAGAATCATAAAATCAACTTCATGATCGATTAAAATTTTCGATACCTCCAAAACTTCTTCGGCCTCAATTTGCTGAGAGTAGATCAATTCTTTCGTATTCCATTGCATAATGCCTGCTCCCGATGAAAAAATGAGGTAATCAATCGGAAAATCTTCCGGCAATACTGCCAAAGCTGAGTAAAGAGTTCTTCCCGTGGCAATTACTCTAATAATATCTTGTTCTTTTAGTTGGTACAGAGTGTCGTAATTCTTTTTGCTGATACTACCCAGCGAAGGAAGCAAAGTGCCGTCTAAATCAGTAACTACGATTTTTATTTTTGGAGTCATAAAAGAGAGTTTTGGAAGAATTCTCAATTTACAGATTTAGAATGACAATCGCTCAGGGATTGAGTTTAAATATGGATTTTAATAATCTCATATTAATGGCTACTAATATTGCCTAAGGAGTCAAATTGAAAAGAATCAAAGGAGTAATTTCTTATATTTTTAATGCACCCATTTTAAATGTTTTTTGTTTTTAAATACAATTGTACAATTAATGCTATGTTGAGCTTATTCACTTTGTTTTAAGGAGGATGTATGTTTTGTTGCTGAAGTAATTATGGATGTTTTCACTTGTATGTAATTTTTGAATTTTAAGTCTTGTAATTTCCTTTTAGAGTCTGTTTGTTCGTCGGTATTAGTTCGTTTTCAGTTGTTTATAACATTTTAAGTTGAGATGTTATGTTTTGCCTAAGTAGTTGGTTTAATGAGTCTTGCACTTGATTTTAAAAGTTATTTTATGATAGTTTTAATTTATATTGATTAAAAAATACCTATAACGTGTAATTATTTATTATATGTTATATTATTTTACTTATTTTTGAAAATTGTTAACTGTTTCAGTATTAAAATATAGAGACCCTGCCTTTATGGATAAACTTTACCCTAAATTATTATTAACGTTTTTTATTTTGTTGAGTATTCCCTTTACTTCAATTCGAGTATTCTCGCAAAGCACAAGTAATTTGGATGCAATTGTAAATAATTTTCTATCTGGTAAGGTTGTTTATGATGAAATTTATGATTTTACAAGTAAGGGTGGAACACTGGAAATAGTAGATGCCGTTAATTTATATTTGAGCTATGATAATTCGCGGGTAAGAGGTTTGGTATATCAGATTCTTAAAAAATCTATAATTAAGGAAACGGATTTAAAAGCGAAACAAAAAGGGGTATCAGTATTGTGCAGTAGTGGACTTTCTGATGCAGATGCTGGAAATGTTTATGCTGTTATTAATTATCTTGAAGAGTTTGACATGGAGTGGTTTGATATTAGGTCAAGGAATTTTATCACTTCAATAGTTGTTCAACACCCTCCACATTTTTCAGATTTAATAAAGCTGGTTGGTAAAGTTGAACTTATTCAATTAATACCTTATCTGGAATTGGGGCTTCAGGATAAGAAAATGAATTCCTCCGACATTTGGAGTATCAATTTGGTTTTAGCTCGCTGGGGTGATGAAACCAAGGCAAAGTATTGTGTTGAATCAGTAAGAAGGCTTGGTCTTTCCGATGAAGTTGTTTTCCGATTAATTCCCGATTTAATTTATATAAATAATAAAATTATTTACGATTATTTGTTTGAAGAAATTCAGAAAAAGGACTTGAATTGTTTGTCAACAGATCCTGATAATGAAGTTCAAATTAACTGTGCATATAGATTAATAGAGTTCATTTCCCCACATATAATTGATTTTCCTGTTGGCTTATCGCCTACAGGTGAGTTAAATGTAAATAGCTACGAAGCTGCATTAGAGTCCGTTCGGACATGGATTGAATCCAATAAAAATTCATATCAATTAATTAACAATTAAACTAATAAAGGTTTATGAAACTGAATTTTTTTACCAAGCTCTTAATTAGTTTGTTGTTTAATATATTGTGCATCAGCAGTTTTGTTCTTGCGGATGATTATGAGGAGGGGAGTGTTCGTTATTTTGATGATTTTACTCAAGATCAGGTATATACAAATGTCCAATTAGAAACTATTTCTGCAGTGCCGGATGAATCTCCAAATAGGTGGGATTTAATACTGGATAAGGTTGTCTGCGAGAATAGAATTACTTCATCACTAAAAGAAGATTCTTTTTTTAGTTTACCTATTGGTATTTCTTCCGGAGCTTCGTCTTCTTATATGATTGTTATTGATGAGGCAAGTGTATATGCAGATCATGCAGAGTTTAGTGCATTTATGGTGCTAACTAATCCATTAGATGGTACAAAAATCCGATTTAGAGCAAAGGATATTGCGTTTTCATTTGAGAGTGGACTCCTGAATGGGATGAAACTTGAATTGATGGATACCAAGAAAAGTAAAATCATGAAGGATACCTACTTGAATTGGTTACCTGGTTGTTTTGTTGAATGGGATTGCAACGGTTTTAAGAGTCTGGGTATTAATGGAAGTATTGAACTAAATGAAAAATCATATGTAGCGGTAAATCCTACGAATGGTGAAGAAACAGGTATTGTTGTTGCTCCAATATACGCTACAGGTTCAGATTTTCAGAACATTCTTGTAGAGTTTTCGCTGCCAACATTTAAGAAGAAGGGGTTTGATGAAACATTCTTTTCTTTTACTTCTGTTGTATTGGATTTATCAGATACAGATAATGCACCTGGGTTTAAATTTCCTGATAATTATCCTGGAGGTTTTAATGGAGAAATGAAAAATCTTTGGCAAGGTTTCTATGTGAAAGATGCTACGATTACGTTGGCTAAAAAATTCAATGATAAAAGCGGACAAATGACATCATTCTTTGCAAGTGATCTGTTATTAGATGATTTTGGATTAACAGGTCATTTGGGAGTGGAAAATTTAATTTCAATTGAGAATGGACGCTTAGGTGCATGGCCAATGTCAATTTCTAAGTTGGAACTTGATTTTTTCACAGGGGAATTTAAATCTTTCGGTATTGATGGTTCTGTAATAGTACAAGGTTCTAAAACAGAAATGAAATATACTGCCTTTTTTGATAGTGAAGGGATATATCACTTTGGAGTGAATCCAGGAAAAGGATTAAAATTTGATGTGTTTGCTGCGGAGGTGATACTAGATGAAAACTCGCGCATTGAAGTGACTGTTGATCATGGCAAATTTCTACCAACTGCTATTTTAAATGGTAATATATCCTTCGCTTGTTCTAAAAAAGCTGGTGGAGAGAGTAAAATGCTGAAACTTCCAAATTTGGATTTTCAGGGAATGCGGATATCTTCCGTCGCACCGGCGTTTGATTTAGAGTATATGGGAATGAGTTCTAAAGAGGAATTGTCATTCAATAAGTTTCCTGTAACATTAACCGAAGCCGCATATCAAAAAGTGAATCAAGGTGTAGGAAAATTTATTTTCGGAATTAAGATTAATCTTTCCGGAGATAGTTTTGTTGGAGAAACGGTAGTGGGAATAATTGCCGATATGTCTGGTACTACCTGGAAATTTAATGGTTTAGACATAAAGAAAATATACATAAAAGCTGAAAAAGAAGGAGCCTATACTGTTGAAGGAACGATACTAATTGCCGATAACGATCCTAATTACGGAGATGGTTTTAGAGGTGATGTAAAAGCCTCGTTTAATAGTTTTGAAGTGTCGGCAGTTGCTGTGTTTGGTAAGGTTGATGGTTTTAGATATTTCTTTGTTGATGGTTTTGTTTGTTTGCCTCCACCTGGTACTCCAACCGGACCTTTTATTCTTCAAGGTTTTGGTGGCGGATTGTATTACAAAATGAAGCAAGCAGGTCCAAATGGAATTCATTCAGAAATGGGTGAATCTCTTTCAGGAATTACTTATGTGCCTGATAAATCTTCATCATTAGGGATTAAAGCAGGGATCAAAGCTGGAATTGTAAATGAAACGCTGGTAAATTGCACTGCCAGTTTTGAAATAATTTTCAATAATCACGGGGGTATCAATCAGATTGGTTTTGTTGGAGAAGCAAAATTTGTTTCTCCTATGGAAGCTTTATCAATTGAGGTAATGAAAGAAACTGCATCCGGAGCAGCAATGAATGTTAAAATACCAATTCCCTTAGATGAAGTTTTACGAGCAAAAATTAAAATATTAATAGATTTTCAGAATAGTAGTTTTCATAGTGAAATGGAAGTTTTTGTAAATGTAGCTGGCGTATTAACGGGAATTGGAGCCGAAAATCGAGCTGGTTATGGAATTATCCATGTAGACCCCGACAAATGGTATTTACATATGGGAACACCTACCGATCCGGTTGGTTTGAATTTTATTGGATTCATGAAAGTTGGGGGCTATTTTATGGCTGGCCATGATATTCCTGATACTATGGTGATGAATCCTAAAGTTTTGGAATATTTAGATATTAACCAAGCGAAATTGGATGGGAATAGACAAGAAGGAACTCTGGCCATGGGAAAAGGCTTGGCTTTTGGTGCACATTTTAGTTTGGATACAGGTGATTTAAAATTCTTAATATTTTATGCCAGATTCGAACTGGGTGGGGGCTTTGATATCATGTTACTGGATTACGGTAAAAATGCATATTGCCTTGGTAGAAACGGCAATTTAGGAATGAATGGCTGGTATGCCAAAGGACAGGCATATGCCTATTTTGGTGGTAAAATTGGAATACGGGTTAAGGTTTTTGGACGCAGAAAGAAATTTGACATTATAGATATTAGAACAGCCGCAGCTATTCGGGTGGAAGGACCAAATCCTACTTTTATGTGGGGTGCTGTAGGCGGTAGTTATAGAATTCTTGGCGGTCTTATTAAGGGAAAATGCAAGTTTGAAATGACCGTTGGTGAGAAATGTAACATACAGACCAATCCCAAAGAACTTTCCGATTTAGAAATTATAGCTGATTTATCACCAATGCATGATGCCAGCAAAGTAGATGTATTTACCTTACCACAGGCCGTATTTAATATGCCGGTTGATAAAGAATTAAAAATATCAGAGGACAATAAGTTAACCAAAGTCTTTAAAATTAATTTGAAAGAGTATTCTCTTTATAAAGATGGAGCTAAACTTGGTGGACAAATCGAATGGGATGGTGAACATACCACTTTGGCATTTACTCCTGATATGATGTTCTATCCACATTCGAAATATAAAATTGTGGCAAAAGTTAGTTTCGATGAGAAGATTAACGGAGTTTGGCAGGAATACAAAGATGATTCAGGTAAAGTATATATAGAAACCAAAGAAGCTGAATTTACAACAGGAGAACTTCCTGAACGAATCCCTGAAAATTATATAAGCTACACTTACCCAATTGATAAACAGGTACATTTTTACAAAAATGAATATTCGTTAGCATATGTAACATTTAAATCAGACTTGACTCCATTCTTTGTACCGGTAGATGGATGGGTGAAAAAAGTAAAATGGACTCCGGTTAATGGAGTTGGCTTTTATTCTGATTTGTCTTACAATCCATCAAATAAGTCTGTTGAAATAAATGGCGCAGAAAAATTAAACCTTGCTACGGTTTACCGATTAGATTTGGTGAACACACCCGTAGATGATAATTCTTCAGTGAATAGAAATGTTTCTGAATCGACTAAAACGGAAATTGCAGAAGGTGAAAATATTGCAGATATAACTACCCGTGAAGCAACAGGTACAATATCCAATGTAGATGAAAAAGCATTCTTTGGACTCGATTTTAGAACGAGTAAGTTCAATAAATTTTTAGATAAGGTAAATAAAAACGAACTAAGCGTATTGTACATTCATTACGTTAGACCAGCAGTCGATTTTCCCGTTGGAAGGTTTAGTGGAGACGAGATGTTCGATGGATATGAAATTCATGGAAAAGGAGATGTGGAGGCTTTGATACAAAGAGAGGCGGTATTAGAAACTGCCGATTGGTATCTGGAAAATATTTATCCTTTAATGTATGATGAATATCCTCTACACTCAAGAGCTAAAATTTTGAATAGAAATATTTCTTTACTAGGACTCCCTCCTACTAAAACTATAGATATTTGGCAAACGAATGATACCTATTTATTAAATGAGACTGACGTAGCAACGGGACAGATTAGAATGCATGATAATGTTTCTCAATTTGTATACACTTTACCTAATTTATGGGCAAGAGACTATTATGACATTAGAAATGGATTGGCAAATCTAGTTGCTGATGGATATACGCCAAATGCCAAGATGAATGCAATCCTATTGAAGTATCCATGGCCACAGGTCAGTGCTGGAAATTATCCTATAAAATTAGAGTATGTATTGCCAGGGCGAAAAATTGTAACCAGTACACGAGTTATTAATCTGAAGAATGAATTTAAGACTAGACAGATCAACTTGCTTGATGTTGAATTCTAATTTCTTTAGAAATTTGAGTTGATACCAGTCATGAAATAAAGAATTAAATATGAATTATATATATAGTAAAATTAAAATAGTTGCCAGGTTGCTTGTTTTTCTGGCTTTTCTTAGCTCTAGTGCTACTATTTATGGACAGGAGGAAGAAAAGCATGAAATTAAGTTATTGACTCGTGCAATGCAGGATTCCATTCTGTTGCGATGGGGACCTACGACATATCCTTTGTGGTTGTATGGAAATAAAGTTGGGTATAAAATTACACGAACTCTTTTGGTTCGTGATAACGATTATGTAGCAAAACCAAAAGTAGTATTGTTAACGCCTACGCCCTTAAAGCCATTACCACTTAGAGAATGGGAATTGTTGGCCGAAAGTGATGATTATGCAGGAGTGGCAGCACAGGCAATTTATGGTGACGATTTTGAAGTTGAGGCAAATAATGGCAGTCCAAGCATGATTGATATTGTAAATAAAGCCAAGGTACAAGAATCTCGTTTTGGTTTTGCATTATTTTCAGCCGATCAAAGTAGTAAAGTGGCTGAATATTCAGGTTTGTTCTTTAATGATAAGAATGTTATGATGGGTGAAAAATATTTGTATAAAGTATTTTTGGCTCAAGCTCCCGAAGGAATGAAGGTTGATACGGCTTATTTTTTCACAGGAATTGACGAATACATGCCATTACCAGCACCTTTGAATGTAAAAGCCGAAGAAGGAGATAAAATGGTGACAATTACTTGGGATAAAAAGTATCAGGAGGATTTTTACAACAGTTTTTGGGTTGAAAAATCAATGGATAATGGGAAAATCTATATCAAGGTGAATGATACTCCATTGGTAAATACAACACCGGATGGATATGCTGAGTCTGATTTTGGTTTTGTGATTGATACTCTTGTAGACAACTATCATACCTATTTGTATCGGGTTATTGGTATTTCCGTATTTGGAGAGTTGAGTCCACCATCAGAAGTAGTTGAGGTGAAAGGAAAGAATACAATTACTTCAGTTCCTCTTGTTCACTTGTCAAAAACAGAAGATGGAACAGGAGTTACCATTAAATGGGAATTTCCGGATGACAAAGGAGAAATAGTAGATGGATTTCGAATATTTAGATCTGATAAATTTGCCAAAGATTACCAATTATTGGTTGATAGTTTATCTCTTATTCAAACCTCTTATACCGATAAACACGCCTTACTAACAGGATATTATCGAATGCAAGCTTATAATTCTGATGGTTCCGGACCATATAGTATACCAAAAATGGAGCAATTGGTTGATTCGATACCACCTGCAATTCCTCTTGGCTTAAAAGCAGTTGCAGATACAACTGGTTTGGTAAGGCTTACATGGTCGCCTAATAAGGACGATGATATTTTTGGTTATAGAGTCTATCGGGCCAATAGCAAAAAGGAAGAGTTTTCTCAGTTAACAAGTAAGGCTATTAAAAATCCTTTTTACAAGGATCAAATTAGCCTAAAAACATTAACAAAAGAAGTTTACTATAAAATTGTTGCGGTAGACAATCGTCAAAATCAGTCAGCATTTTCTGAAATATTGGAATTGGAAAGACCAGATATTGTTCCACCTGCCTCCCCATTTATTAAAAGTATTAAATCGGTGGATAGTGGATTGGAAATAAGTTGGATTAGAAGTGCAAGCAATGATGTGGTTAAACAAGTTGTTTACAGAAATACCAGTGGAAGCAGGGAATGGGAACTCATAAAAACAGAATCAGATACTACGACTCATTTTACCGATGGAAGAGTACTTCCTGATGGAATTTATAAATACATATTACTGGCTGTTGATAAAGCCGGGAATGAATCAAAAACCATTAAACCTGTTGCGGGAAAATTTATTGGAAATAAACTCAACGATTTGTGGATAGTTCCACATGTAAAACGAGATAAGAAAACCAAAGAATTTATTCTTACATGGATTCCCCCAGTTTATGAAGTGGAAAGGTATATGATCTATTATAAGAATAGTAAAGGAATTTGGCGATTGTTGGATGGGGTGGATTCCAGAAGTTTGAATTACACAACTAAAGTTGAAGGAATGGAGTTTAAAGTATTTTGTAAAATAAAATAGATATGGGAAAGCGATTATTTTTTATCATACTAGTACTGACTTTCTCTAATGTTTTGTTCGGTCAATATTATGTGAGGGTAGGTATGCAACGACCAGCAGGAACCATTGGGGAGATGAAGTACAGTTTTAGTATGAATGGCAAATCGTTTAATGGAATGTTTAAAGCCGATGAAGATGACGTATATGTGCATTCTGTCGAAAGTGCAATTCCTACTCACATTAATATTTTTTTAAGAAGTAAGGAGAAATGTTTTACCGATTGGACTTGGCGTGATGCTGACTGCAAGTACACGGTAAGCGAAGATTATGGAAGGGATAATACTAAAGATCCACAAATGGTTCACAGTACAGTGAAAGTATATTCAAAATTGATGTTTAATGTTGGAAGTCCTTTTATCTGTGTTAAGAATGGAAATGAAGAATTACATCTTACATCTCAAACGCTGTCTTCTATTTGTAGTGGATCTTTTACCTCTACAAACCTTCCTGTTAATTTGGAAATAACTTGTGGTGGGGTAACTAAAAAACTCACGACTTCGGCTACACGAGATATTTATATTGCATATTCAAAAATTAAAACGGCATTCGGAACCCAAAATATATTTAATAAAAACATACAAGTCAAAATATATTTTGGGACAAATCTAATTGCGACTTTAGGAGGTATATGTTTTATTCCAACACCAAATTTTACCGTTACATCTAAACAACCAACATGTTTTGATTCTGATGATGCAAAAATAATAATTAGTGACTTACCCGATTTTGAGGAAGGTCAGGCAAGCTTGAAGATTAATATTAAGAAATATGGAGTAGATACTTATGGTAATATTAGTACTAATTTTGAGGGAAGAACCTTGAGTTATGATAATATTATAGGGAATCAACCTTTAGTGATAGATAGTGACGAAATTATGTCTAATACAGGAGTGGAATTTCCTCTTATTGCAACAAAATACGATTTTTTAGTGTTTTTTCAAACAGGGTTAGGAGGAGCTGACTGGTGTCCAATCGAAGAAACCATGACGATTAAACCTCCAGATCCTATTGTAATAGAAAGTGTAGATGTGGGCTTGAAACGTGCTAAAAACTGGACAGGTGAATCTTACCATATAACAAAAAATGGAGGAACAACTAGTGGTACGATAAAAATAAAAGGAAGAAAAGCTGCAGTATGCGAAAGTGCTACCGATGGAATTACCATATCTAACGGTAAGCAATTTGAAGGTATTGATGATGTTTATGTGTACGATATTGCTGGACTTAAAGCTGAAAATAGTATTTATATTAAGGATGACAATGGTTGTAAAAGTAAAATAGCTTTTGTTAAAGAACTTACCCAGCCTCCAGTTTTATCTTGCACTTTTAGTAACACAGAAATATTATGTTGGGGAGATAAAGCAGAAATTGGATATAAAATTTCTGGTGGTTTTGGTCCATATGATATTAAATTGTTTGGAGGAATACATAGTGAAATATTTCAAGATTATGGTTCTAAAAAAGAAAGTGGTGTTTTTAGTGTAGTTGATGGAGATTGGACTATTAATGTTATAGATAGAGGTTCCAGTGCACCTGATTCTGATTCTAAAATAATTAGATTAAATAATCCTTTCCCTGTTTCTCTTAAAAGTCTCGATAAAATCAATCCTAGTTGCTTTGATAGTTCTGATGGTTCAATTGAAATTGAAGGTGATGGTGGTGTTGGAGAATACACCTATTCTTTTAATGGAGGTAGTTATACTAAATCTGGTAATAAAGTATCTGGTTTAGGAAATGGAACACATGTTTTTCGTGTTAAAGATAAAAATCAGTGTTGGAAACCTTTCGAAATAAAGCTTACAGGGCCAGCAGCGCTAAGTATCAATAATGTAAAAATTGTACATGCTAGCTGCTCAACAGCTTCCAACGGTAGTGTGAATTTTGATTTAGATGGTGGAAATAATGCTGATGCCGAGGCTGGCGAACTATCTGTTACGCTTGTAACGGGAATTGAAAATGTCCCTATAAATCCAGTTATCACTAATAGAAACATTAGCATATCAGGCCTAAAGCCAGGTAATTATTCGGTTAGTGTTGCAAATGCAGCTAGTTGTAGTCCTGCTAATGAGGTATTTACCATTTCGGAATTAGATGTTTCCGATCAATTCAAAATTACTTCTGTAGATATCAAACCAGAATCTTGTCCTGACAAAAAGGATGCTGAATTAAAAATAAATACAGAGAAAGGAAAACTATTTAGTGATGGAGTTTATCATTTACAATTGGATGAGGAAAATAAAGGCAATTATATTCCTAGTAATTATATAAATGAATTGGGAGCGAGAGTTTATAAAGTAAAGCTTACAGATGCTAATAATTGTATTGCAAGTAAGGATTTAGCGATTGGTATTGATCCCAACACTTTGCATATAGGAGATCTAACTATCACAAAACCTACTTGTAGTGCAGCCACAAATGGTAAAATAGTTTTACAAGGTAAAAATGGACTTGCAAACCATGCTGTATCAACGAGTAGTTACCTTTACAGTTTAGATGATGGCAATTTCATGTCTGGAAATGAGTTTTCTAATCTTCCATCTAAATCATTTAGTTATAGAGTTAAGGATGATATAGGTTGTATTGTTAGTGGTACTATTAATTTAAACACAACTGTGCAACCAATTAGCTTTAGTTTATCTACAACCGATGAATCATGTGAAAATGCTAACAATGGTAAAATTCAAATAACTGATTTGACTCACAGTGAAAATTTAACTATGACCTATCACCTGCTTGAACCGAGTGATAAGGCATGCGTAGCTGGGGAGTATTTGGGATTAGATGCAGGTAACTACAATGTTACAATATCAGACAATAATCATTGCTCGACAACAAAAAGTGTAATTGTAGGAAATTCAGGTGAATCTCCTGCAATTTCTAATACCATTGTTACAGAATTAGCTTGTTCTACAGCCTCAAATGGTACTATAGATGTTGATTTTTCTGCAGTAACATCTTACGGTTTGTATGATTCAAATGATAAAAGGATTAGCGGTGAATCAACCGATGACACAAAATTTACTGACTTAGATAATCAAGAATATTATTTTTTGGCTACTGATGCGAATAATTGCTCTTCAACTTTACCTATTACAGTACCTGTAAGTGAAAATGCTGTTAATCTTACAAGGGAAGAGTGGATTCCGGCGACTTGTATTGCAGCAAAAAATGGAATTATAAGGGTGGAAGCTTCAGGAGGTGTTCCTGATACTTTTGGCTACACATTCTTTTTTAATGGAATTGAGAAGAAAGGATTTTCAGCAGAGTTCACAGGGCTCGAAGTTGGAACAGAAGGAAAAGTTACTGTAACAGATCAATTGGGTTGTAAAGCAGAAACAGAAGAGAAAAAGGTTCAAGTCACAAGTGATTTATTGCAAATTGCAACAGTAGATAAAACAGACCCTGTTTGCTTTGGCACAAATTCAGGGGAAATTAAACCAACAATTTTAAATGGTTCTGAAACATTAATATACACAATCGGGAAAAAGGATGTTAATGATCAGTATATTCTTCTTGAGCCTTCAAATTATGTAGTAGAAAGTAAGGCTTATAAAGGTCTTTATGCTGGGGTATACAAAATTATAGTTGATGAATTAGATGGTTGCAGCTCATCCTATGGAATTGAACTCCTTAATCCTGAAAAAGCAGAAGTAACAGAGTCAAACTACAACTATATCAAAGTAAAAGGTGAGCTTACAGGAGAATATGAAATTACCTTAACTGGTAAAGACAAATCTTTTACATATAAATTAAGTAGGCTTGTTTCTGGAGGTTCAGATATCGAAATTGAAGTAGGGAAGCTATTTTATAATACAGGATTCGAGATTGTGAAAAAGTTTGAGTCACTTCAGGCAGGAGATTATCTATTTACATTAACAGATGATAATAGCTGTTTGGATTTTAATGGAAGTGATACTTATACTGAAGAATTTACAATACAAGAACCAGAATTTGACTTAAGCTATACCGATGAAGTGATCACGGATGTTTCTTGTAACGGATTAAGCGATGGAGCCATTAGTATTTCTGGTTTTGGAGGTTGGGGAGAGTATACTTATTCGCTAAATGGTGGTTTATGGCAAAACAATGGAAATTTTTCAAATTTAGCAGCAGGGAACTATTCTATCGAGATAAGAGATCGCGAAGAGACAAGTATTAATTATTTGATTACTCTTACCGAGCCAGATATATTTAGTCTTGCCATTGATAAGTATAAAGATGCAACCTGTCCTGCTTATGCAAATGGACGTGTATTTGCCACCAGTTTAAATGGGGTGCCATTTGCAAATGGTTTGCATTATTGGATTGAAAATACAGATGACAGATCGATTGTTTTTGGAGATAGTTATTCTAATAATTCTTATGAATTTAAAGATTTGCCTAAAGGGAATTACGAATTGTTTGTAAGTGATAGTCATACTTGTTCTGATAGTAAAAGCTTTTCGATTAATGAACCTGATGTTGCGACAATAGATTTAGACAATAATTATATTAAAACCAAGGGTGATGCTACGGGTGAAATCTCGCTAAATATAACTGGCGGAAATGGACTTTTCGATTACCAATGTTTATTAAACGATGAACTTTTGCCTTTTGAAACTGGGCAGACAGCAGGATCCATTCAGTTGAATACTTTAAATGCCGGAACCTATCAAATTCTTGTACGTGATACTGCTGGATGTGTATACGAAGACAAGGAGTGGATGGAAAGAACAATTGAAATTCGGGAACCAGATTTGGCTTTGGGTGCAGAAGTTAAAGATAAATCTGAAGTTTCATGTTATTCTCTTTCCAATGGTTCAATAAGAGTGGATGCGATTGGTGGTTGGGGAGATTATTCTTACTCTCTTGATGGTGCTGCCTGGCAGAAGGATGGTACATACAGCAACTTAATTGCCGGAGATTATTCTATTCTAATTCGCGATAGTGTTGATATCAGTTATTTGTACAAATTTAATATTAGTGAGCCTGATACACTAAACATAGAAATTGATAAAATAAAAGATGCGACCTGTCCTGCGTATGATAATGGGCGTGTGATTGCTACCAGTTTGAATGGTGTGCCATTTGGGAATGGATTGCATTATTGGATTGAGAATTCAGATAAGAATACCATTATGTTAGGTGATCAGTTTTCTGATAATTCTTATCAGTTTAAACAATTGCCTAAAGGAAATTATGAATTGTTTGTAAGTGATAGTCATTCGTGCGAGGCCAGTAAAACCTTTTCGATTAATGAACCAGAACCTGCAAAAATAGAACTTACTCATAATTACATTAAAGCAAAAGGTGATGCTACAGGTGAAATTTCACTAAACCTAAGTGGTGGAAATGGCACTTTTGATTACGAGTGCTACTTAAATAATTCTTCAGAAACATATAAGCAAGACCAGGTAAAATCTGAAATAGCATTGAATAACTTACTTGCTGGAACCTATACCTTTTTGGTGCGCGATACGGCAGGTTGTGTTTACGAAGACAAGGAGTGGATGGAAAGAATTGTGGAGATGCGTGAGCCCGATCTTGCCCTAAGTTTTGACATTGAGGAACAAAGGGATGTAACTTGTTTTGGATTGACAGATGGATATCTTAAGCTAAAAGGAATAGGCGGCTGGGGCGATTACCGCTTTCAATTGGATGCTGATTCACAAACTGTTTTTAATGAGTTTCCAGGTTTACCGGCAAAAGTTTATCAATTGCAAATATCAGATAGTGTTGGTATTAGTTGGAAACGGGAGATCAGTATAATTGAACCGGATTTATTAACGGCAGAATACCTATCGCATAAAGATGTGAATTGTTTTGGTGGAAATGATGGTGAAATAATTCTGAAAATTGAAGGTGGAAATCCGGATTATAATCTTTCCCTGAATGAAATAGATTGGATTACAGGATCTGCAATGACAGAATTAGTGAAAGCTGACTACGATATTTTTGTAAAAGATAGTAAAGGTTGTGAAGTAAAAGTAGAGACTATTAATATAGATCAGCCAGATGAGATAACACTTCTTAGTTCATTGGTAACAAAATCAAGATGTTCTAATAATGAGGGAAGCATTGTTACAGACTTTTCAGGTGGTGTCGGACAATATGCTTATCAGTGGATGAAGGATACATTGGTAGATGGCTCTTTTGTTTGGAAGGAAATTCCGAATAGCAATTCTTCAACAATTAATAATTTATTTTCATCTCAATACATTGTAAAAGTACGCGATGAGCACAAGTGTGAGTTGAGCTTTGATTTTGCATTGGGCGATATTACCGATCTTACAGTTGAAAGTATTAACGTAGAGGATGTAAGCTGCTTTGGTTATAACGACGGAAAAGCTGCAGCTCTTGTTAAAAATGGCAATTTTCCGTACACCTATTCTTGGGATGTTGATATTACTGAATCGAATAAAGATTTGGCTTGGGATATATTGGCCGGAACCTATAATCTATTGGTTCGGGATGAAAAGGGCTGTGCAGTAAGTGATAAGTTTACAGTTGGTAGTCCCGATCCATTGTCATATCAAATAGATGAAATTGTTCAGCCTCTTTGTTATGGAGGAGAGAAAGGACTAATTAATGTTCATGGAGTTGGAGGAACTGCAGATTACGAATATTCGTGGAAGGATGGCAGAACAAAAAGTAGTATTGAGGACTTGAATCCAGATGTATATTCTCTTACAATAAAAGATGCTCACAATTGCGAATCAACTTTTGATTTCGAGATGCAATACCAACGTGAGTTAAGGCCGTTTATTGGAAACGATACGTTGATTTGCCACTACAATAGTTTACTGCTTAATGGAGGTGATTATTCAGATTACAATTGGTCTTCCGATTTTGGATTCTCTTCCTCAAAAGCGCAGGTAGACCTGACTGAACCGGGAAAATATTATTTACAGGTTAAAGATGAGGATAAATGCTTGGGTTTCGACACCTTATCGCTTGATGTTAGTTATTTTAAGATTGCAGGTTTAATGAAAACGGACGTTTCATGCAACGATTTTGCTGATGGTCGTGCTCAAATTGAATTGACTCCTTTAAATTGGGAAAGTTCGGTAGTTTGGCCTGATGGTAGAAATGGTTTGGTTTGGGATAAATTGAGTGGTGGAAACTACACGGTTGAAGTTGAAGATACTTATGCATGTAAAGATAGTCGTGATTTTATTATTTACGAACCAGATACATTAAGCGTAGATGTTGAAAATTTTTTGCATCCTATCTGTTCGGATGTGCCGAATGGTGAAATAGAGCTAACGGCAAAAGGAGGAAATGGAATCTACTTATATCAATGGAATAATGGGAGCGACAAAGCAAAGATTTCTGATTTGGATCAGGGAAAATATTCTGTTTTAATCGAAGATGAAAAGCACTGTCAAATTTCAAAAACATACGATCTTGCCTATCAAAAAACATTACAGGCCGATTTAGGTTTGGATTTTTTAGGGCCGGATACTTTAATCTGTCATTATAATTCCTTGCCTTTGGATGGGAGAGATTTTGCCAGGCATTACTGGACTTCGGACTTGGGGTATTCGTCCTCGAAGAGATATGTAGAATTAAACAATCCGGATAATTATTATCTGCGAATTGAAGATGAGGACAAATGTTTTGCTTACGATACAATCAAGCTGTCTGTAAGTTATTTGAAAATTGATGATTTAGTAAGTGCAGATGTAACTTGTAATTCGTTTGCCGATGGAAAGGCTCAAATAGAAGTTTCGCCTGCGGATTGGAAACATGTTATTGCATGGCCAGATGGCAGCAGTGCAAGTACATGGAATCATTTAAGTGGAGGGAATTATCAGGTGAAAATTACAGATGATTATGGCTGTTCTGATAAAAGAGAATTTTCCATTTATGAGCCTGAAGAATTGAAAATTGAAGTGGAAAATCTGTTCCACCCGCTGTGTTTTGGTGTGCCGGATGGTTTTATTCGTCTGAATGCATTGGGCGGAAATGGAGATTACCAATTTGCATGGGATCACGGAAGTGATAAGAGCAGACTTACAAAATTAGATCAAGGGGATTACTCAGTTCTTCTTACCGATAAAAAAGGGTGTCAGGTTTCTGATAATTTCACTTTGGAATATCAGAAGGCTATTTATCCTGATTTAGGAGAAGATCTGGTTATTTGTTCAAATAATTTTGTAAGCCTTTACCCTGGTAATTTTACCGAATACCAATGGATGGAAGGGAATAGGATTTTAGAAAACACAGAGCCTGATTTAGTTGTTTGGGACTCCAATGAATATTCCGTAGAGGTTAAAGATGAGGATGCTTGTACGGCATCCGACACGATAAATGTGAGTCTTAAGGCTAGTGAACTCAATCCTGTTTTATTAGCCGCAAGTAGTGTAGCTGCAGGCGATACATTAATGGTAATGGATGTTAGTCAGCCACAGCCCGAAAGTTTAACTTGGAAGTTTACCGGGCCTCACATTATTACAGAACAAACTGGTTTTTATTGTCTGGTTGTTTTTTCGGAAGAAGGAATGTTCGAGATGAAGATGAGTGCTTTACTAAACGATTGTATTGGAGAGGTAAGGGAATCGATCCTGGTTGTGCCTGCAAGCGAAAAGGCTGATGATGAAACGGAAACACAATCTGAGGCATATGTGCATTTAAAGAAATTGATTATTGCTCCAAATCCTTCGGATGGAAATTTTGCGGCAGATGTTGAATTAGGGGAGAGTGCAGAGATTACTTTTTATCTGGTAAACCTTCAAAACGGACAAGTTTTAGAAAAACGCAGGCGCAGTGGTTTGAAAACATATCGTGAAAACTACAGCCTTTCGCAATCGGGTAGTTATTGTGTTTATGCTGAATCGAAAGGTGAGCGAAAAGTTGTTAAGCTAATTGTATTGTAGATGTTTTACCAAATGAACAAATCCTCTTTATGGCATTCTTTTGCCAATTATAATCATATGAAAATTAACTATTTAGTCGTGTTGTTTTTGTTCATTTCCAATGCCTTGTTTGCTCAGCAGATCGATCAGATAGGCAAAAAAGGAGGCCTGAAACTGAATGGAGGACTGAATGTGAATCAGGTATACAGAACCAATAACAGTCCTGGAACGGATCCTTATTCAATGGTGGTTTCCGGACAGCTGGGCTTATCCCTGTATGGCTTGTCCGCACCCTTATCATTCACCTGGTCCAATAGTCAGTTTACATCAACACAACCGTTTAATCAATTTTCTTTAAGTCCAACTTATAAGTGGGCTGCGCTGCATATGGGATGGTCGAGCACAAATTTTTCGCAATATTCCTTAAGCGGACACAACTATGCAGGAGTTGGCGTTGATTTGGCGCCCGGCGATAAATTTAAAATAAGTGCCATGTACGGACGCTTGCGAAAAGAATTGCCTGGTGATACTCTGCTTGGGCTTCAACCGGAATACAGGCGGATAGGAACCGGATTTAAAGCCTCTTATCAATTGGAGAAAGGTGAAGTTGGTTTTCATGTTTTTTATGCAAGTGATGATACCCAGCATTCCATTTTGGGGATAGATAGTTTGGGTGTTAGCCCGATGGAGAACATTGTAACAGGAACCTTCTTTTCATTACGGCCTACCCAAAAATTATCCATCGTTTCTGAAATATGCAATTCGTCCATTTCTATGGATAAAAGAATAAGCAGAGCTTCGGATTTAGACGGAGCCGCCACAACAAATCACTGGGCAGTAAAAAGTGATTTGGCTTACCGGTTTTCATTTGCCAGTCTTGGTGTGGGTGTTGAGTATGTTGAGCCAGGCTATCAAACCTTAGGTGCCTATTATACGCTTAACGATTTTGTAAACTATACGGTAAATTTAGCTGCCTCCATGCTGAAAGGGAAAGTGAATTTAGGAGCCAATGTAGGTGTTCGTGAAAATAACTTAAGCAAAGAATCGGATACCGACCAAAAAGACATTATTCAGAATATTACATTGGGATTTACTCCGACTGAGAAGCTGAATTTCAACCTGAATTATTCCAATTTCTACAACTATACGCACATTCAAACTCTGTTCGAGGAGGAAAATGCGCATACACAATATGAATTGCTCGATACCCTAACCTTTACTCAAATCAATCAGAATCTAAATTTATCAGCCAATTGGAAGATTAAAGACGGAGAAAACAGCAAGCAAAGTTTCACCACCAATTTAAATATTCAAAAATCGACACAAGAACAAAGTGATACCCCTGAAAATGCCGATTCAAAGTTTGTGAATGCTTCAGTGGGCTACATGTGGTCGCTGCCCAAAAATAATTTTTCCTTTGGTATAAATACCAATTACAGCAGAAATAAAGCAAGTGAAATTCTTTCTGAAGCTTATGGCCCGGTACTTTCAATGCGGAAATCATTTTTAGAGAAAAAGTTACAAACACGCTTTTCGGTCTCATGGAATGGAACCTATGCCGATGGCAGCTCTACGGGAAATGTTATTACATCGCGTTTGGGCACCAATTATACCATAAAAAAGAAACATCGGTTCAATTTTAATCTTGCCTATACCCAAAGCAAGCGCAACAACCGATCGAATAATTATACCACTGCAAGCCTGGGCTACAGTTACAGTTTTTCATTGCCAAAATCAAAAGATAAATAACTCACATACTTTTAAATATGAAGCGAGTCGCCCTATATATTCTCTTTTTACTGATCAATTTAAACCTGAATGCTCAGGTGGTTTATCCTATTCGTAGCTACACCATTCTTCAACCTCCATTGCCATATAATTTAAATGGATTTGTAAGTGAGCCGGGTAAAATAAGTCTCAACATCATTGTTGATGATGTGGATTTGGATCAGTACGCCGTGAAATTTCGATTGCACATAGAAGGCAATGGAATAAAACTAACAACCCGCCCTGATTTTTTTCAGCAGCCATATTATCTGGAAGGTGCAGGAACACATACCTTAACCGGATTCGATCTGGAAGGTTTATTGAATCCGGACAACCTGATATTTGAAGGATACAGCCGCAATCAATACAAACAAACAGGACGATTGCCCGAAGGTGTTTATCGTATTTGGGTTGATTTGTACGATTATTACCGAAATGTAAAGGTCTCGATGTCGTCGCCAGGTATTGCCATGATATTTTTTGCCAAAGCACCCCGTTTAAATTTTCCTTTGAATCAAACAGAAATAGATTCGGATGCAATGCAAAACATTCGTTTCTCGTGGTTTTCCATTTTGCCGGCCGATCCTTTGGCCGATGTGCGTTACCGCTTTAAGTTGTTCGAAATTCGTCCTGATGGCCGCGATCCTTACGAAATTACAAGGGTAATGCAACCCATTTATCAGGAAGAAACCAATCAAAGCAGTTTTGTTTACGATGCAGGCATGCCTCCCTTAATCTCCGGAATGTCGTACGCCTGGAAAGTGGAGGCTTACGATCTTGAGAACCGGGTTTTGTTTCAGAACGACGGACATTCCGATGTGTTAAGTTTTAGGTACGGGAAAAGTTGTGTGATACCTGAGCTAACAATTAACGAAGTAAAGAGCAAGAGTGTTTCCTTAGCTTGGATAACTGATGCCGCAGCTACAGAATACACACTTGCCTACAAAAGAACAAAAGATGAAAACTGGCAGGAAGAAAAAACAGATTTAGTAAACTACACCCTAACAGATCTGGATGATAATGCGGGTTATCAGATAAAAATAAAAGCCGGATGCGGCGATTCCGAAACGGAATTTGGTCGTGTTCAGGAGTTAAAAACAACAAGAGAGGTTAACTATGCCTGTGGCAATAAATCAGATAAATTCGATTTAAGCAATACAGAACCATTGCCATCTCTCGGAAGGTTTGATGAGTTTAAAGCAGCTGATTTTTTGGTTGAAGTTGAGGAGGTATCAGGTGGAAACGGAAACTTTACAGGTAAAGGTTATGCATTAATTCCTTATTTGGGTTTTTTAAAGTTTCGGGTTGAGTTCGAGAGTATTTTTGTGAACAGCGACAGCCGCATGACTTCGGGTGAAATCAAATTTGTTTACGACGAGGCAACAGGGATGATTGTTGGTGAAACCCCATACGGCGGAGATGAGGATGATGGTGTAGATGTAAAAGATGAACTGGATGAAATAAGTAATAAAGTAATTGAAAGCGATACTGATATTTCCAGTGTAACAGTCAGTGGAGATAATATACTTGTAACGCATACCGATGGAACAAGCGAAATAGTTCCGGTAGGAGACAATAAAGTAATATCTGTTGTTGGTGGAGATGACGTTAGTGGCAAGGCTTATGTAGTTGACGCCGGATCGGGTCAGGTATTTACAACGCCTAAAAAAGTTGCCGGCGGAGGCAGTGGATCTTCAGCTGTTGGTACCGGTTCGCAAACAGGTAAGTATGGTTGTTCGGTAAGTTTCTCGAAAGCCGCAACACAACGATATGGCTTCGATTTGGTAGGCGATGGCAGATCCAAGCCCGACAGCTATTTTTCGAAAAGCAAAACCGGGGAAAAGATCGATTGGAAATCTTTGGAGTCGGGAAGTACCGACTTTGTAGATCTTTCAGTTGGGGGAAATTGTTCTCCCGATAGTTTACGGTATTTACGCGAAAGTGGATTGCTTACACCATCAGCACCTCAGGGAAAAGGTCGTCGTTTACTGCTTACCGGCCTGGGCGAGGGGGAAGAAGATATTCTTACCGTTGCATTGGCAAATAACCAATATATAAACGACAGCACCAGCCGGGAAATATTAACCGAAGCAGGTGCTTTGGGCTTGGTAAGTTACGACCGCATAAGCCGAAACGTGGTTTTAGTGCCTGTAAATGGTGCTCAGTGTCCTGATAATAGAGGTTTTATAAATAAGGAGCTGAATGATATTTATGCTTCGGCAGTGGTTGACTGGACGGTGAGCATAGAGAAAAATCTTGAGGTTGCCGAACTTAAAGGAAAAACATTTGAACATTCGGGAACCGGCACCTTAAGTAAGTACACCTCCGATATGCGTACCGTAATTAATGAATTTAAGCGCGAAAGGTCATACGATAGAAATACTCTTTATCTTTTCTTTATTGATGAAAATACGGCCACCAAAACAGGTTTTATGCCTTTGGCTTCGGAGTATGGTTTTATCTTCAATTTTAAAACCGATACTCATGTGCTGGCTCACGAATTAGGACACAGCAAGGACTTTAACCTGCGCCATACCTTTAGCGAAAAAGCACAGCACTTTTTGCCCGAGCGCAGCACCCAAAACTTAATGGATTATGCCGGTGGCTCCGAACTTTGGAAATACCAGTGGGACTTACTGCACAACCCGGAATCTATGCTGTTTGCTTGGAGTCAGGATGAGAGCGAGGGGGCAAAGAATATTGTTAAAATAGATGCCTTGTTTAGTTGGTTAAAATCAAACTATGGAAATACCAATGTTGATTACAATTATTATAAACTAAACGAGCAATACATTTGGGATTTTGCAGAGGCATACAATCAGTTTACCTTTAATGAGAAAGATTATTCTACAATTGTTTGGTTAACCGATAAAACAACTACTGTAAATATTACTAATCCGTACGTTGATATTGATTTAACAGGAGATTTTCATGTTGAGTTTACAATTGCATTTAATTTCTCAGGCACATCAAATGAAGCAATTAAGTTTACAACTTATACATATCAAGACTTCAATGCTATTCTTGGGCGTATTGGAATTAAATTAACTGATGCTTACAAAAAGAAGATTACAGATAAATACACAGAGCTCTTTGCAAATACTGAATTAACAAGTGATTGCAATAAAATTGATGTTCTTTTTGAAGGAATCCCGGCTTTTGTATTGGAGAATATTAGCGGTACTAACAGGGTGGGTTATATTAAAACCTTATTGTCTTGTGTCGTTAATGAAGGAGGATGGATTGCCGGAAAACGGTTTGATACTAATGAGGAATTAGCCTTGTTGAATCTATTTCGCAATTTTCCGACTAAAGAAACACCTGATGTATTTTTAGAAAAAATATCTTCTGAAAAAGTTGGAGACGTTCCTTTAGTTAAAGTACTCGTATCGTCTGTTGATAATAAGTACTTGTTTATCGGTGATGATTCAAGAAAACAATTGATGATAGAATTATTATCGTTGTTTTCACAAACACAAACATATAAGACATTTAGTAGTGAATTAAACACCAAATTAAGTGCTACGACCGTTGACCCAGCTTATGCAAAACAATTAAGTGAACGAACAGTTGCATTTGACTATAAGAGCATATACGCCAGAAGCTGGATGGATTTAAAGCTTGGTATTGTAAATGTCGACCCATATTTAAAAATAGATGCTGATGTTAACTCACAAGGGAAAGTATCTTTAAATAGTTATCTGTGTTATGGTTTTGTGTCAACAGAAACAGCGGACATTAAAAACCCAAGAGAGTTTTCTGCTTTTGCCCCGATAATATTTGACCAAAAATCAACGCTTGGTGCACTCGAAGGTTTTGACAAGGTATTTATTGCCCCTGCAATTTTTGCATATTATGCTGATAAAGAAGCCGGAATAAAAACGGCAACTGATGTAACCCAGGCAGGAATTGACGTTGCAACTTTATTGGTACCCGGCGGACAACTTACAAAACTTGGAAGGGTATTTTTCTATGCAGATAAAATAAGCTCTATAACCAGTTTGGCAGCCGGATTTGCGGAGACGAACGAAAATGTTAAGAATGTACTCTCCGGAATAAGCTTAGTAACTGGAATTGTTTCTGTTGGTGAGAATATCGTTAAACCATCTCAAACGGAAAAGCTTTTAATAAAATCCGAAAATCTTAGTAAATCGAAATCGGTTCTTCAATCAGAGTTTAAAGCACTGGTTGAAAATATAAATAAACTTAGCCCTGAGGAACTGAAACAGATTGAAAAGGCACAGGAAAATTTAGCCCAGTTTATTGATGGGTATCGAAAAGAACTTGGACTTTCTGAAGATGTTACAGCAGATGCAGTCAAACGATTAAAAGGAATTACTGAAGGAAGCGGACTCGCCAGTACATTAAAGAAAATAACCGGAAAATCTTCAGTTGAAATTCCATGGAAAAACCTTGATGATAAAAACATTATTTGGGCAAGCCCGAACTCTAATGTTTTACATACGGCTAAATCATTTGCCAATGAAACTGGTTCTTCATTGTATGACATAGTATTGGATGGAGGCGATTATGCAAAATTTGATTTGAGCGATGGTCGTATTTTACTCGGAAATACAGATGGAACTTATAGTGCATTTGCCGTTTTGGAAGATGCCGCATTAGCAAACTTTAAAAAAGCAGTTTTGAGTGCAAGTGATGAAGTGTTCAATACCAAATTAGCAGAACTATTATCAGAAAGTGCAAATAAATTGAAAGTACTCTCTGGGGCAACCAGTAAACAAATTACTATTGCTGGCAAAAATGTAACCTTGAGTTCAAGCAAAGTAAATACATTTCTTGGGCGTTTTAGACCGGATATTCGAAATTTATTTAATGAATGCGGTTCTTTTAAAAATGTAGGATTGGGAGAAACTCTCGGGGGAATAAACCTTCTGAATAAACCAGACCATTATTATGATGCTTCAACTTGGTGGGCTGCTTATAATAAACCATGGTTGAATAATGCAATAGAAAGGGGAGATGATATTTATTTAGCAACTATTCCTCAAAAAGCGGATGATATATTTGATGCAACAGGAAAATTAGATGGAGCATTTGCTGAAGAATTAAATCTTTTAGTGTCTAAAAATTACAAACCAAAAAATTTAACTGATAGTGAATGGGGTAATATAAAATCGTGGTTTTAATATAAATCAGAAATAATCTTTAAAATCTCTATCGATAGCAATGTCTATGTATTTATCAAGTGTTTGGATAAATTTGGAAAGTTCAAATTTATCCTTAATTACTTGTTCTCCATTAGCTGTAATAATATGAATAGGCATTTGTTCTAAATATTGTAGAATGCCTTTTATTTTTCCAACACCCGTTGCATTACCAGAGGCTACTTGTAGAGCATGAATAATGTCATTAATATCTTCGATTAATAGTTCGGCATTGTTTTGCAAGCGTTCAATCATTAGCTTTTTTTGTTGTTCTTGAACGTAACTCATAAATAAGCTTGTTTAGTTTTAACATCTCTAAGGAAAGCATCTAAAACAGCAAATAGGTGTGATTTATCAGCATCGTTAAGCTGTTCAATACTTTTAATACGGTTTACGGTCTGCTTGTCAAAACTGGAAGCAGCTGTTTCGTCAACAAGATAATCAAGGGTAACATTAAAAATATCTGCAATTTTCTTTGCCGTTTCTACCGAAGGAACAGCTTCGTTTCTTTCATACTTTCCTATTGCTTCTCTTGAAGCTTCAATATTCTTTGCAAGTTCAGTCTGAGACCACCCCTTTTGTTTTCTTAATTGCACTATTCTATCTTCAATTTTAACCATAATCAGACCTTGTTTTGCATGATGATACACTTTAAATACAAAAATACGGTATTTTATTAGGTAAAAAAATATAATAGTACTTGTTTGGTTGCTCCGAACTATGGAAATACCAGTGGGATTTACTTCACAATCCCGAAAAAATATTCTTTGCCTTGGGACAGGATGAAGAAGAGGGGGCGATGATTACTGAGTGTACTTTGGCTACCCCCCGCTAGTGCGAGCTTGCAGCTCGTGTTCTGCGGAGCAGTAATACTTTAAATGTTCCAGCAATAGGAATAATATTAAGTTAATTGAATTTTGTTTACCTTAGGCTGACAATTAAATTTTTATAGGATTTGAGCCGAAAATATAAGTTTCAATAATCCTGTGGAAGCAGGTTTTGTAGAAGAGGCACATCACTGGAAATACAGTAGTGCTATAAATTATGCTGGAGAAGTAGGACAGGTTCCAGTTGAAATATTGTAGCGTATTAACTACTTCGTAGAACACGAGCTGCAAGCTCGCGCTAGCAGGGGAGGAAAAGATAATTTTGAGAGTTTTATATTAGAAATGGCTAAGTTATATAATACTGCATATGAATCTGAATTACATCAAGCTCAAAATGGAAATTGTTGTTTAATATTTGATTGGAATAAAGAAGGAGGTACAGTTCTTCCAAGTTATGATGGGATAGTTGATATAACTGGTCTAAGAAATCATGGGTGTTATCGTAAATGTAATTTGATTTCTTCAAATCGTATAAGTTTAAATAGTTATATTTATGTACGTTTTTCTAGAGATTTCTCTTTTGCGAAAGAGAATGAAAATAGAACATTAGTATTGCCTGCTTTTGTGTTGAAATACCTAATAGATCATGAAGTTAAAGAGTTAAATATTAATTTAGTCAATAATTTAATAGCCGTTTTTTCTTTCACAAAGGCTATTAGTGCCTTATCGCTAATTAATGATGCTAGTAAGTTAGAAAAATTGAAAATTGGATTTGATGTTTTGAAAAATATTGTGGGTGTTGCTTTATTAAATGATAAATTTGAAGATTACCTTAAGAATTCAAATGATGGTCGATTATTTCTTAAATATTGGGAATACTTTCAAAAAATAGATGCATTAAAAGGTGGAGCAACAGGTGTTGTTAAAATATTTGATACTAAAGCAATTTTATTATTTAGCAATCTGTCAAGCTCTTGGGATGTGATAAGTAAAGATCCTAATATTGATAAGTATTTAAATAGAGATAAAATTACTACAGAAATTAATAAACTAAGAAATATTTTCAATGATGAGGGGATTGTTTATTAAAATTTTACAGATTAAATTTATTAAAGATTATTGGTGGTTAGGGGTTTTGTTAGGCTTTTTTCTAGGCATGTGGGTTTTACCTCCAAATTTTCTCAATTTCAATAGAGCTGAAGGTACAATAGTAGATGTTTATAAAAGAGAGACATCAATTCATGTTGCAGGAAAAGGAAGTGCATCAAGTATGACCCTATTTATTGTTTTATCAGACTCTACAGAATATGGAACTGATGTGCCTAGTTATCAAAAAGAGATTATTAAAATGAAACCTATTGGAAAAAGAGTTAAGATTACTTACACTATAGTTCAGCAGTTTAAGAATATGCAAAAATTAGTTATTGACAATACTTTAATAATTAAAGACAATATATTATTACTTTCCTTATTCTTGTTTTGTGTTTTATGGGTTGTATTAGGTGGTGGTGCTGAGATAGTTCGCATGTGGAGAAATGCATAATCTTAGAAGGAAGCACCTATGCAGAATTTCAACCAGGAACGTGGTTAATGCAAGCGAGTAAATTATTTATGCAAGGAGCTATTGTTGATGCAACTATTCAAACATCAGTCAATATGATTATAGCCGATGATTTTGAGACTGCGATTGGGGAAATTGATTTTGCAGATGTTTTGATAACTGGAGCAATAAATGTTGTTGCTTGGGGTGGAGCTTCGGTTCGGAAATTATTTGGATCGGGCACAAGACTTGCTGTGATAAAAGGTACAACTGTTGTCACATTGGAACTTACTGTAGCCTCAATTGATTGGAAGCCATTTAATGATTCAGAACAATATGTTTCACTATTTAATGGAGATAAAGATTTACAAAAGTTTTTCTGTGATTTTGTAATTGGAATGTCAGGAAATATACTGCCTGACGAAATGCTTACTATTTTCAAAAAATGGACTAAAGCAGATTTTGATGTAAGGTGGTATTCAACCTTAACAGCAACAGAGAAAATCAAAGTACGTCAGATTTATGATATAGTGCATTCTTCAACTTTTAGAGGAGCTTTAGAAACTAATAGTTCGTTTATTAAAACATTTCTTCAAAATATTATTAGTCATCAAGATGATAATCGAGAAAATGTCGCGTTTAAAACGATAGATGTTAGGGAATTTGAATATCTTCCGGAGCAATATATAGTACCAGTTGATAATACAAAATTTGTAATACCGGGAACAAATGGCAATTAATAAAGATGAGCACAAAAAAAACACAAGACTATTTCTGATTTATTTTTTGATATTTCTTTGTATAATAGTCGTTGGTATTTATGTTAGTCAGAAAAGAAAGAAGGAAAATGTGCAAATTATTCAATACGGATCATCAGCCATAGGTTGTGTCTATTTTACTCAGAATTCTACAAGGGGCTTATGGGTGAAATACTCATTTAATGTGCAAAATCAAAAATTTAAAGGGGTATTGAGAACATATAAAAAAGGTATTGAGATTGGTCAACAATATGAAGTTGAATATTTGCCATCTAATCCTGATGTGAATAGGATTAATTTTGAAAAGAGGTTAAATTCAAAAGCTATTGGGGACTAATCCCCCGAGCGCAGCACCCAAAACTTAATGGATTATGCAGGTGGTTCCGAACTATGGAAATACCAATGGGACTTAATTCACAATCCCGAAAAAATATTCTTTGCCTGGGGACAGGACGAGGAAGAGGGGGCGATGGCAGCTTTCTTTGGAGGAATAACATGGATTGGTAATGTTTTTTGGGGATTAGCTGCAGATGAATATGAAAGTAAGATTGATGACAATCAGGAATTATTTAATCACATATATGAGAATTATGATGATTATTTTATAAAATCAAAAGAAGCAAATACAAACCTAAGTGAAGATGCATATAAAGAATGGTCTGTCCGTTCTTATTCTCATGATGGAACAATGGCAAAAACGGTTTTTGAGAAGATTGGAAAGGCAACAGATTGTGATTTCTCTTTGGCCCCGCTAGTGCGAGCTTGCAGCTCGTATTCTGCGGAGCAGTAATACTTTAAATGTTCCAGCAACAGGAATAATATTAAGTTAATTGAATTTTGTTTACCTTAGGCTGACAATTAAATTTTTATAGGATTTGAGCCGAAAATATAAGTTTTACAACAAAGAAGGTTTGTACTTTGTAAGCTTTGCAACAGTATATTGGATAGATGTTTTTGTTCGGGAGCAATATTTTGCTGCTGTTGCCAAGAGTTTAGAGTATTGTTGCAAAAATAAAAGAATGGTTATATATGCTTACTGCATTATGCCTAGTCATATTCATTTGATATTTAATGCTCAAAATTCTGATCCGGGTAAAATTCTTAAAGAGTTTAAAACCTATTCATCAAAATACCTTCAAAGCTTGATTGAAGAAAATCCACAAGAAAGCAGAAAGGAATGGATGCTTTGGATGATGGAGCGAGCAGGAAAAATGAATAGTAATGTAAAAAACCGCCAATTCTGGCAACAAAATAACAAACCCATCGAATTGTGGAGTAGTAAAGTAATCTCTCAAAAATTAGATTACATTCACAATAATCCTGTAGAAGCAGGTTTTGTAGAAGAGGCACATCACTGGAAATACAGTAGTGCAAAAAATTATGCAGGAGAAGTAGGACAGGTTCCAGTTGAAATATTGTAGCGTTTTAACTACTTCGTAGAACACGAGCTGCAAGCTCGCGCTAGCAGGGGGTTTTAACTACTTCGTAGAACACGAGCTGCAAGCTCGCGCTAGCAGGGGTTGCAAATCATTCTACTCAAAGATCTCAAATATATAATAAACTAATACTTAATCAATTTAAATGTGAAGATGAGTAAAATACTAATAATTATTATTGCATTTTTAATTTCAAATTGCTGTCAAGGACAGGATAACCTATTAAAAAAAGCGGATGTTGATTCTATATGTAATCAAGAAGTATATGGAACTAAAGGGTATATTAAAAATTTGCCTCGATATATATGTATCCCTGATGGTTTCGTTATTGATGACTATATAAGATTTTCTGACAAAGATAAAAATGGTGAAAATGATTTTATTGCAATAAAGTATAATAAAAAGGAGGATGATCAAATTGATGGTGATACTACGTTTTGGGACTTTTATGAATACAATATTGAGGATTCTATATTTGATCATAAATGTACTTTAACTAATATTGTTCCTTTGTATATTCAAAGTATTTCATTTGCCTATTTAGCAAAAAATCCTTTCGCCGAAGAGCTATTCAATAAATATCCAAGAAGAATTTCACATAGTTTAAGTTTTATTGTAAAACATGATACTTTACGACTTTCATATAAAATGGATGATGTTTATGGAAAAACATTTATTTTCAGTTATGATGAACCAGAGGGAAATTGGTTCTTGAAAGAAATTGAATACTTTATTGGTGAATTACCTTCTATTTGGTGGCAAAATAATGAATTCTATTATTCTTTGAGAAATAGTTTATTAGTAATTGAAAAAATTAAACCGAAGAAAAATATTTCAATTGATCAATTTAATTTGATTGAGGCGTTCAGATATCGTGAAATTGAGATTGGTCATTTATCTGAATGGCATATTGATAGAATTGATGAGACTACTGAAAAATCTATTCTTGAGGTTAAACTAGATAATTGTAATGGAATTTTATTACCAAAAGATTGGATTTATTAAGTAGTATCCCCCCGCTAGTGCGAGCTTGTAGCTCGTATTCTGCGGAGCAGCAATACATTAAATGTTCCAGCAATAGGAATAATATTAAGTTAATTGAATTTTGTTTATCTTAGGCTGACAATTAAATTTGCAGAAGATTTGAGCCGAAAATATAAGTTTTACAATAAAGAAGGTTTGTACTTTGTAAGCTTTGCAACAGTATATTGGATAGATGTTTTTGTTCGGGAGCAATATTTTGCTGCTGTTGCTAATAGCTTAGAGTATTGTTGCACAAACAAAGGAATGGTTATATATGCTTACTGCATTATGCCAAGTCATATACATTTGATATTTAATGATCAAAATTCTGATCCGGGTAAAATTCTTAAAGAGTTTAAAACCTATTCATCAAAATACCTTCAAAGCTTAATTGAAGAAAATCCACAAGAAAGCAGAAAAGAATGGATGCTTTGGATGATGGAGCGAGCAGGAAAAATGAATAGCAATGTAAAAAACCGACAATTCTGGCAACAAAATAACAAACCCATCGAATTGTGGAGTAGTAAAGTAATCTCTCAAAAATTAGATTACATTCACAATAATCCTGTGGAAGCAGGTTTTGTAGAAGAGGCACATCACTGGAAATACAGTAGTGCAAAAAATTATGCTGGAGAAGTAGGACAGGTTCCAGTTGAAATATTGTAGTGTTTTAACTACTTCGTAGAACACGAGCTGCAAGCTCGCGCTAGCAGGTGATGATGAAAGACCTTTATTTTGTCAATTACGAAGAACAGAATATTGTAATTAATTATGAAATGGTTGATGAGCAGAAAAATCTGACATATATAACACCATCAGGAAAACCATTCGTACTACCACAATCGTATCAGCCTTCATTTACAGGAACTATTAATGGGAATGAGCCACGTGATTTATTAGGAATACCAAGAGGTACTTTGCTAGGATTTAAGGACAATAATGGTAAAAAATGGCTGGCAAACTTCACAGATCCAAGCAATGGCTCAATTTCTTTCAATGGATACAAGAATGACAAAGAGATAAAAGAAATTAAAATTACCCAAGGTAACGAGCACAATATACTTGCTGGTATCGAAAACAATGATTGTCATTTAGAAATACTATTTGGTAAATTTAACTATTCAATTGAGTTTGATAAGAATTATAGAGGTGAAGGGGAAATAATAAAAGGAGAGGAAGTTCAGTTTGCGGATAAAGAATTTCTTGTGAAATCGATTCGCTTATATGATAATTGTATACCTGATCATTGGTTGGAGTTACCATCTATTAATTATGAAATATTCTCCAACAATGTTTCTGCACGCTACAATGCTTATGAAAAAGGAGGAGTGTTATGTAAACTTAGTACTGGAAACTATTACTATAGCAATACTGACCTCAATGGTGAAGCTTTTTACATGATGTGGAACGAAGTTGGAGAACGATGGGATTTATGGACTCCACCAAATCCTGATTGTCTGTCTTGTGAATTGAGAGAACTTCTAACAATTAGAACACTTGTTGGGCTTTTTGTTGAGGATGGGCATATGATGCTTGATGTAATTGGTATGGTACCTGTTGTAGGAGAACTAGCTGATGGTTTAAATGGAGTATGGTATCTAATTGAAGGCGAAAATGGAGAGGCGGCCATGTGTATGGCATCTGCGGTTCCTTTTATTGGATGGGTATCAAAAGGTGGTAAATGGTTTTTAAAAGGAGGAAAGAAAGTATCTTCATTTGTTGTTAAGAATAGCGATAATGCTCTAAAGATTATAAAGAAAAATGAAAATATATTTGCTGAAATAACCAAACGTATTAATGATAGTCCAAATTTCAGTATTGAATCAGTTGAATTATTAACCACCGACCTTAAAAGCAATGAGAAATTATTAAATTCGCTTATTGAAAAGCCTGAGTTTGTCGAAAGTTGGAAAGTTTTATCAGACTTCCCTCTTTTAAGAAAGAATCCCGGAAACCTTGAAGTTTTAAGTAAGGTGAAAGGTAAATTTACTTATGGAGGCAAAACGGGGCAGGACGCACTTGAGGAAATATTTACCGGACATAAGAGCGCGCAGAAGTTTATTGATAATTTCAAAAGCTATGATAATTTATTGGGCGATGTAGATGTTTTAACAGTTTCTGGGATTAAATCATCTTCTGAAGTTCGAATTTTAAATAATGGTAATCAAGTTGGGAAATTCGTTGATGGAAAACTAAATGTAAATTATTCGGGATTTGGGGGAGATGTAGTTTGTGATGTTGACAAGACAACTACAATACTTGGGAAATGGGAAGACCCCGCAGGTGGTGGTACAAGCGAAATAATAAATTCAAAACTGTCAAAATCAGGTCAAAATCATGGAGGAGCAAATGCTTTAAGTGAAAGTATTCCTGATGGATGGTCTGACAAACAAATTTGGGATAATATAAATGAACCTTGGTTAAGAGATGCTGCCGAAAGAAGTGATATAATTAGAGTTGTCTCCGACCCTACATTACCATCAAATATTTACAAACCAGATGGTACTCTTTCTTTTTTTGGTAAAGAACATGAATTGTTGACTAAACCTGTTTCGCAAGGTGGTTTAGGTTATACTTATAATCCAGGGACATATACTTATATAAAATAAATTAGTTTACAACATGAAGGAAGTTGGGAAATACAATGTTGATAAGTTAGAAATCAAATATATAGAACAAAGACATGAAGGTCTAGAAGCTTGGGTTCGAAGGGCGAAAAGTGATTGGATTAGACTGGACTTTATGTTAGAATATTACCTCTTCGGAAATGTGAATTTATCGAAGGAGTACAAAAGTCAGTTAATAGAAAAGATGAAGGCAAAGCAATACTATGAATTATTCTATGATAAATTTATTCAAGCAATAAAAAATGGGCGTAAATTTGATTTTCAAGAATATATAGATTGGCAGAGATGCAATCGTTCAGAAATAGATGAAGTTCTTAAACTACTTCATAACCCCTTGTAATTTTACTTTCATAATAAAAGCATCCATGAACTGGTAAACGAGGTTTTTATCGGTTGGGTTCATTTTACTAATTTCATTAATGCGGTTCAGGGTTGCTTTGTCTATTTCCTGTTCCGAATTGCCTACCAGATAATCCAAAGAAACCCCCGCTAGTGCGAGCTTGCAGCTCGTATTCTGCGGAGCAGTAATACTTTAAATGTTCCAGCAACAGGAATAATATTAAGTGAATTGAATTTTGTTTACCTTAGGCTGACAATTAAATTTTTATAGGATTTGAGCCGAAAATATAAGTTTCAATAATCCTGTGGAAGCAGGTTTTGTAGAAGAGGCACATCACTGGAAATACAGTAGTGCAAAAAATTATGCTGGAGAAGTAGGACAGGTTCCAGTTGAAATATTGTAGCGTTTTAACTACTTCGTAGAACACGAGCTGCAAGCTCGCGCTAGCAAGGGGGAATTACAATTCCAGAACACCATAATTAAAAAGAGAGCTTCGTGTCTCTCTTTTTAGCTAAATAGTAAGTGTTTTATCTCGTAATTTTTTTATCATTTTTCTTCTGATTTTCAATTATAATCCTTGCACTTTTATTTGCTCTCATTATAAATTTAATAATAAAAAAAACAAATGACAGAATTAAAATAATTAGCACAGATAAGATTGAATATCCTGTGGGAGTGTATGCACTAAACATGTCTTTATATTTTAGGAGTTTTTATAACTGGATATCTTTCGTTATTTATTGACATTTGGACATTAACGTTACGGGTTTTTAAGTAAGCATAACCAGATATCACGATTGGTGATTTTGAAAATCCAACTCCCAACACCTTAAAAATAATTTCATTTTTACATAAAAAAACCATAGTATTTGGCGTATAAAATGAACAATAATTGTCCCAAGGAGTATCAAAGCCTATAAATCCAAATGAATAATCAAGTAATACCTTAACCTTGCCATCAACACCAGCGCTACCATCGAAATACAAATAAACTGTCAAATAAGTATTTCTAATTATAGTTCTAAAACGATCTGAAAATGTGAATTTATAACCTGTTGCATATTCATCTTCAGCTATTTTTGTTTTATTTAAAGATTTTAATTCAATTCCATCTTCAAGTTTTTGCATAAATTCCTCAAAATCTTCTAATGATTGAAACTGAATTATGTTTTTAATGGAACCTCCAATATCTTTTTCATTTTTGAACTCAATCCCATACTTTGTTTCAAGTCTTGATATTTCATTCTCCTTGATTTGCATCTCCTCAGAATGATTCTCTTTATCACAACTTGAAAATGTAATAATCAAAAGAAGAATGGCGAGATGTATTAATAATTTCCTCATATTATATATTAAAATAACAAGCACTTCCATTCATAATATATCATATTGATTCGAAAGTTAAAATTTTTATGGATAAAATCAAAAGTTGTGGGAGATTTACCCCCGCTAGTGCGAGCTTGTAGCTTGTGTTTGGGGATTTGTTATCCCTTGTCATTCCCTCACTTTCCGCCATTCTTCGTCTTGTGATACCAATGGAAAAATATTCGTAATCGAGATACAGGCTTAAAATTCAAATTATTCTCTTACTATTCAGGAAAACATGCGCTGCAAGCGTGCAAAGAGCTCCCTCTGCTAGTGCGAGCTTGTAGCTCGTATTCAGCACAGCAGAAGAAGAACCAAGCTGTAGGTTGATTATAATACTCAACATATGATTTTATTCTTCATAATTTCAATATATTGTTTATTTTAGAGAGAATAAAAAGCAAACGGATTTGAGTTGAAAATATAAGTTTGACTTCGTCGATTTTTAATTCATAACAAAGAAGGCCTGTACTTTGTTAGCTTTGCAACAGTATATTGGATTGATATTTTTGTTCGGGAGCAATATTTTGCTGCTGTTGCCAAGAGTTTAGAGTATTGTTGCAAAAATAAAAGAATGGTTATTTATGCTTACTGCATTATGCCTAGTCATATACATTTGATATTTAATGCTCAAAATTCTGATCCGGGTAAAATTATAAAAGAGTTTAAAACCTATTCATCAAAATACCTTCAAAGCTTAATTGAAGAAAATCCACAAGAAAGTAGAAAAGAATGGATGCTTTGGATGATGGAGCGTGCAGGAAAAATGAATAGCAATGTAAAAAACCGCCAATTCTGGCAACAAAATTACAAACCCATCGAATTGTGGAGTAGTAAAGTAATCTCTCAAAAATTAGATTACATTCACAATAATCCTATGGAAGCAGGTTTTGTAAAAGAGGCACATCACTGGAAATACAGTAGTGTTATAAATTATGCTGGAGAAGTAGGACAGGTTCCAGTTGAAATATTGTAGCGTTTTAACTACTTCGTAGAACACGAGCTGCAAGCTCGCGCTAGCAGGGGCTCGTAATGATAAGCAAGACATAATAATCTCAATGACACAAATTCTTATTCCATTCGCTTCTCTTACTTACAAAGTAGTTTTGAGTCGCATTATTACAAATGTAGCAGTTCAAAAAATTATGCTGGTGAAGACAAAGAACAATACTACTATCATAAATTAAGTAATAATCTGTCAAGCTATTTCAGGAGAAGACATTCCGCCACAAGTTTGAAGTGTTCCGCCGTAAGTCTGAAGTATTCCGCCCTAAGTTTGAAGTGTTCCGGCGTAAGTCTAAGGCTTTCCGGCATAAGTCTGAAGTGTTCCGCCACAAGTCTAAGGCTTTCCGGCGCAAGTTTGCAATTGTGCGCCACCGGTAATCCCAAAACTGATGTTGAAAGCGGATAAACCGGGCATAACAAGGGAGAAAGTGGGAAGGAACAAGGATAAAGAAACAAGTATCAGGTACAAAGCAGCAAGGAACAAGGATAAAAGGAGTACTTACAAGCAAGGCTCTATCTTCTGAAAATCTGAGCAACTTGTGGCAATTAGCAAGACATAAATTCGGTATTTTGGCACAAGCCCTAAAAATAAGCCCTCACTTCCATACTGCCCACATGAATGGTTTTGCCACCCTCGCTGTTGCGTCCATTGTACGAAACGCTCAATGGAAATAGTTTGCTTAGTTGTTGTTGTTGTTGTTGTTGTTGTTGTGGGATTGTATGTTATCCTTATTTATTTTGAAATATATTAAAATATTCAGCAAATATAAATTTACGATTTCGTTTATATCCAGTTAATTCTGAGAGTATCTCCAAATCGATTAGATCTTTAATTAATCTATTGGCCGTGGATGGTGAGATCTGTAATAGTTCAGAAACTTGTTTTGAATCGATTATTGGTATTTGAAAAAGTTGTTTCATTAGTTGTTGTCCTTTTTCAATTTTACTTCCAAGCTTTGGGAGTTTTTCTGTTTCAATTTTATTTTTAAGTGTAATAATATCTTTAAATACTTGAATTGATCCATTTGAAGTTTCGATGACACCAACTAAGAAAAATTTTATCCATTGTATTAAGTTACTGTTCGTTCGGACTGTCATTAGATTATCGTAATAGTAACCTTTATTCTTTTCAAAAAAGTCAGATAAGTATAAAGATGGTTTCTTTAATACATTGCTACTCACTAAATAAAGAGTAATAATAAGTCTTCCTAACCTGCCATTTCCATCTAAAAAAGGGTGAATCGTTTCAAATTGGTAATGTGCTATCGCGATTTTAATTAAATGTGGTATATGATTTTCTTCATCATTCAGAAATTTTTCAAAATCACTCATTAATTCAATTATCTCAGAATGATGAGGAGGAATGAATATGGCATCTTTAAGTGTTGCACCAATCCAGTTTTGACTGGTTCTGAACTCACCGGGTATTTTGTGTTTTCCGCGAACACCGGATAATATTATTTTATGGGTGTTTTTTATTAATCGGTTAGAAATAGGAAGTTTTTCTAATTCTTTAATAGATGTATTTATTGCTTTTATATAATTCTGAACTTCAGACCAATCGTCTCTTTTTTCTGGATTAATGTCTTCCTCTTTAATTAAAGCTTCCTCCATGTTCGTTTTTGTTCCTTCAATCCGACTTGAGGTTGTTGCTTCTTTTAGTATATGCATACTAATAAAGAAGTCTACATCAGGAATAATTTGGGAAAAGGCATTTAATTCACCAATTAGCCTATTTGCTTCTGCCAAAAGTTTATTTACTTCAGGAGTAGATATTATCCATTCATGGTTAATTTTTTCTGGAGAAAATGATTTGTATTCTATTTGTTTTATGTGTTTACCAGAAACGAAATTACTTAAATCCATATTCTTATTTTTTCGTATATATGCAAATATACAATTTTATATTTTCAAAAAACACAGTAAATGAAAATACAGGATTCTGTATTTTTACTTTTACACTGAATCTATACTTTTGAGTATAATTTAACCACTACTTTCAATCCTGATTGATAGGTAAAGAAATATCCTCTAAAAATAAGCCCTCACCTCCATGCTGCCCACGTGAATGGTTTTGCCGCCTTCGCTGTTGCGGCCGTTGTACGAAACGCTCAATTGAAATAGTTTGCTTAGTTGTTGGTTGTATCCCAGACTCCAGGTTGTGTTGTTGCCGGGTAAAAAACCTTCCAGCATTTCGTAGGCTATCGAGCTGTTCGAATCGGCATTAAAATCAACCATCAAAAAATTAACAGTTGCCATCAATTTGCCGGTTTTGGCTAGGGAATACTGGCAGTCGGCTCCTATGTTGTGTGCGCTCGATTTCTCCGTTGCCAAATTGTTTTCTTTGCTGTTGTAGGTGTAGTTCAATCCGAACTGAAAGGCCAGTGTTGGCTGAAACTGAAGCTTTAATTCGTTCTTAATTTCCTGCAAAGAGTAATTTTTATTGGCGAACGATTCATTGTTAAGGTTCTTTTCGCCAAAATCGGTTCGGTTGCTCAACTGGTTCGAATCTCCAATTTTCCACTGAAAGCGAAAGCCATTCTGCATAAATTTTCTGCGTTCAAAACCTTGAGTAAGCAGTTGCTTCCCGTTGCTACTTAAATGAATAAGGTCCCAATTGGTTTTCGATTTTGGTTTGCGGTACGAGAAGGTATTCTGAAAACTCGAATTAATGGTGATGAGGTTTTCATTGGAGGCATGAGCCAAGAAAGGATTCGCGTACAGAGTAAAATCATTTTTCAAACTCTTTTTCGAAATGCGGTAGGCAAAGCGGTTGTTGAATCGTTTCAAAAAAGAGACGAACTTTTGTTTCGATTTAATTTGACTCAATCGCAAATTGAATGTCTGCCGGAATTCGCTGGTAAACACCTTTTGATAATTGTTGGTATTGGTGCCCACACGAATGTAATTGGCCTCATCTTTAAAACTGGCAACCTCAAATTCGTTAATTTCTTTTACTTCATTGGCGTTGTAATCTGTCCAACGGTAAATTCCCTGTCCTTCGTTTACCTCCACAAACGAAAATTCTTTTTCGCTTTCCAAACCCGATCCCAGTTCGTAGTAGGTCGAAGTTTGCAGCAATCCTTTTTTAATTCGTGCCTGATGTTCCAGTTTTCCTAAAAAAGTGTTTTCGGGCTTCTCGTCGGTGTAGCTGTTGTCCAGAATCGATAGTTTTCGGTAAATCGTTTCTATTTTCAGCTGATTTTTCCGGTTCTTCTTCAGCCAGACTTGTGCCCCAAAATCCTGCGATTCGCTTTGTGCCTTCAGGTCATTTGCCTTGGGCAGAAAATCTTTTCTTTTCTGGTAGTAGGTCTGAAATTGATTCTCGGATGAATCACGGTTGGTAATATATACTTTATAGGAATGAAAAGAAGAGCTGTTTGCCAACAGATCACGACTATTTTTGTCCTCCCACTGATTGTTTTCGCTTTCGGTTTGCACACCAATTTTCGCAAAACCAAGTGCATAAGATGTATTCAGCTGGTGCCGGTAAAATTTTGTTTCAAGGCTTTCCTGATCGGTGGCCAAAGCATTTCCTGTAAAATCTATTGCCAGATTCTTTTTTGAAAACTGCAAACCCAAAGAATGTTTGTTTCCCTGATAATCGCTGTCCTTTTTCAAAACAGAGAATTCGTATCCGGCCTGTCCCCAGTTTTGATTCGAAAAAACGTTGCTTAGCGAATAAAAATTCTCATTCGAATCCGTAAAGTCATCCTGTAAATTCCAGTCCCGTTTAAATTCTGCCGATCGGAATGGCTCTATTTCCGAAAAGTTTTTATGGATATGATGAAAACTCAGTTTCGTTTTCAGAAGTGTAAGAGTATCCGTAAAGTTGGAATTTTTCTCCAGCGAAAAATCTACAGAAATGCCTTGATTGTCGCCATCGTCAAGTGAAGAAAAGGTATTCAGATCACGATTGCTCAGCGCCAATTCGAATTTCGAATTCAGGTTTTCGGTCAGGTTCACATCGCCGCCAAAGGAATACATTTGTTGTTTTTGTGGAGCGACCAATTGTACTACCGGCTCAAATTCTCCTTGCGGAACTCCGTTTACCGGATCAATCCATTGGTAAACCCGACCATTGGCAGCACCATTTACTTGCTGGTAGTTTCCGTTATTTGCTCCCGTAAAAGAAAAGTTGGCCCGGTAAATGGCACTGTCGGCATTGGTGGAGTATTGGTAAACGTCGTATTCAATGTTCTCAATGCTTCGCTTGATTTTTTTGTACAAAACAAAGTCGTTCGAATAGTCAACTTCTTCAACATTGGGAACCTTCGCTAATTCCAGATTGTCTCCAATAGTACTAAGCATCAGTTTGTTTTCATCGCTTAGCGACTGATCGATAGACTGACTTTTGCTGTCCTGTTCGTGATAGAAATTGAACCAGAATTTTCCTATTCCGGTTTTTAGCTCATTGCCGTTAAAAAGCAAGTACCTCGAATAGTTTTCTTCCGAATATTCAAATTCAATAATGATTCGGGAGTTTCGGGTGATCGGTTGTTTTGTGGTAAATGAAAGTTCCGCAGTATTGTAATTTATCACGTAATCGTTTTGTTCTCCTCTGTTCAGAAGCTTTCCATCCACAAAAACTTTTTCGGTGCCCGCCAAAACAATAATATAGCTTTCGTTGTTGGCGCCAATCATTCGGTAAGGTCCTTGAATTCCTTCCGAACCTTGTACTTCCATTCTGTTGAATTTGCCCTTGGCAATGGAGGCACTGATGGTCGATCGAAATTCGATTTTGCTCTTTTTTCCTTTTGCCAGCAGACCGGAGAATTTTCCTCCCTGCACTTTTTTGTAGAAGCGCATGAATTTTCCCGTTGGAGACTGCACCTCATAATCGCCCAAAGTGAGTTCTTTGGTGTCATCGTATAATTGAATGTAGATGCGATCAAAATCATTAATGGTTTGCGTGTTTCCGTCGGGTTGTATGGGGATGTTGTTGTCGGATATTGCAGCTAAAATGCTTACATCATTGGTTAGTTTGCCTGATAGCTGCAGGTTCAGGTTCGAGTTCACTACCACATCCTGATTGTTGCCGTAAGAGATACCGCGGGTATAATTGCCCTGTTTCTCCAATTGTCCGCCCGAGAAAGATTCCCCTCTTTTGTAGGAAGAATTTATTGCGAAAGTATTGGGTCGCCTATCACCAGAAAGATTTAATTGCGATAAATCCCGGTTGTATCTTGGCTTTGTTATGTTGTAATCGAATACGCGGTATTCAATTTTAACCGATTCGCTTTTTTGTTTCAGTTCCTGCGAAGGAATAAAACTTCCTTTGCCAACAATTATCTGATACCAATCTTTACTTACCAGTTCATTTTGCTGATACACTTTTACGGTTCCCGGTAATATCATCATAGAATCCAATTGAATCGTATCCTGAGTAAGATGTACGACCTTGCTTCTTAAATTGCTTTGAGTTTGACCAAGCATTTTAAAACCAGATAAAATCAGCAATATAAAGAGGACTTGGAATCTCAAATGAGTATATATCTATTTTAGTAATGGGTTCCGATCTGTAAAAATGAAATCGCTTGGTGTTAAAACGAAATCCTACACCTAAAATTATTAGTTTTGCAGAGAATAAATATAAGGAAGCTATTCCGGTTAACAGTAACAAATTTCAATTATGGTTCTCTTTTACAACCTTTCGATACAATTCTATGTTTTGGCAGTGCGAGTTGCAGCTTTTTTTAATCCAAAAGCAAAGCAATGGGTGGATGGCAGAAAGAATCTGCTGCCTAAAATTGCAGAGGCGGTTAATGGAGAAGAGAATTTAGTCTGGTTTCATTCTGCATCATTGGGCGAATTTGAGCAAGGCCGGCCGGTCATCGAAAAGTTCAAAGAGGAGCATCCCGAATATAAAATAGTACTCACCTTCTTCTCTCCATCGGGTTATGAGGTTCGTAAAGATTACGCTGGCGCGGATTTTATTTTCTACTTACCAGCCGATTTTCCTTCCTATGCTCGAAAGTTTGTCGATTTGGTAAATCCCAAAATGGCATTCTTTATTAAGTATGAGTTTTGGAATCATTACCTGAAGGAATTGAAAAAAAGAAATATCCCAACCTATATATTCTCAACTATTTTCAGACCCAAGCAACTGTTTTTTAAGCCTTGGGGCGGATTTTACCGAAGAATGCTATCCGCTTTCACTCATTTTTTTGTGCAGAATCAGGAGTCGGAAGATTTATTGAAAGGTATTGGTTTTACGAATGTGTCGATAGCAGGAGATACACGATTCGATAGAGTGTATTCAATTGCTACCGGATCGAAGACATTACCCAAAGTAGAGGGTTTTAGTCAAGGGAGATTGGTTTTAATTGCAGGCAGCACCTGGCCAAAAGATGAAGAATTCCTGATTAATTATATCAATACCTCTAAAAATAACTACAAATACATTATTGCCGCTCATGAGGTTGACGAGAGCCATATAGAGAATATTGTTGACCAGATTCAGAAACCTTGGGTTCGATACACGAATGCCTCAAAAGAGGAAATTGAAACGGCCGAAGTTTTGGTGATTGATTGTATTGGAGTTCTTTCTTCTTTGTACCGATATGGTGATGTTTCATATATCGGAGGTGGTTTTGGTCGTGGAATTCACAATACTTTAGAGGCCGCTACCTTTGGTTTGCCCATTATTTTTGGTCCCAATTACCACAAATTTCAAGAGGCAAAAGATCTGATTGAATTGGGGGCTTCATATTCTTATGAAAAATATGAAGAGTTGCAGATTCTTTTAGATAACTATTTTGAAAATGAAAAGGAGCGACGAATTTCGGGTGAAAAATCAAAAAAATACGTCGACTCAAAAAGAGGAGCAAGTGCTCAAATTCTTTCCGTAATTTAATCCTAACTGAACCAAATTATTAGTTTGATTTTTAAAAACTCAATGTTTGTTGAGGGTGCCGCGTTTTGTAAACTTGTTTTTATTAAAAGTGCTTTTTTGGTGACGAAAATGCTTGTGAATACCAATTGCTTTTTTAAGTAAATTTCATCAGATATTTTCTTTTTTGAAAACTTTTCACTTTTTTATTAAAGTTACATGTCTGTAGGTGAATCTATTAACATGTTTTTGTGGATAACTTTATTTTAAAGTTGTGTAATAATATTGCTCGGTGTTATCAAGTTGTGTACCTTGCATACTACAAAATTTGCCCTGTTGAAAAGGGGCAAATTATTGATAATAAACAAAGAAACTTATATAATTAACCCCACTTTTTTACGATTCTTAATGGAAGTACAAGAGAAGAAGCAACAAGCAACGGAAATGAACGAAACTTTCAATCCCGAAGAAGCGTTTCAGGCAACATTTCAATATTTCAATGGAGATGAACTGGCAGCACGTGTTTGGTTGAACAAGTACGCGTTGAAGGACTCTTATGGAAATATTTATGAAAAGACGCCGGATGATATGCATCGACGAATTGCATCAGAAATTGCAAGAGTTGAGAAAAACTACCCAAACCCACTAAGCGAAGAAGAAATTTTCGCGGTGCTAAAAGATTTTAAATACATCGTACCTCAGGGAAGTCCTATGTCGGGAATTGGAAACCGATACCAGATTGCATCCTTGTCGAACTGCTTTGTAATTGGAAATGATGGAGATTCTGATTCTTATGGAGGAATTATGAAGATTGATCAGGAGCAAGTGCAGCTGATGAAACGAAGAGGTGGTGTAGGACACGATCTTTCTCATATTCGTCCTAAAGGTTCACCTGTTAAGAATTCTGCTTTGACTTCGACAGGAATTGTTCCTTTTATGGAGCGTTATTCCAATTCAACCCGTGAGGTTGCTCAAGATGGTCGACGCGGAGCGTTAATGTTGAGTGTTTCTGTTCGTCATCCCGATTCGGAAGATTTTATTGATGCGAAAATGGAGCAGGGTAAAGTTACCGGAGCCAATGTTTCTGTAAAAATGCACGATGAGTTTATGCAGGCCGTTGTTGATGGAACCGAATTCACACAGCAATACCCAATTAATTCAAAGAATCCTACCTACAGCAAAAGTATTGATGCTGGTAAGCTTTGGAACAAAATTGTTCACAACGCCTGGAAATCAGCAGAACCGGGAATTTTATTCTGGGATACTATCGAAAGAGAATCGGTTCCTGACTGTTATGCAGATTTAGGATACAAAACGGTTTCTACGAATCCTTGCGGCGAAATTCCATTGTGTCCGTATGATAGCTGTCGTTTGCTGGCTATCAATTTGTACAGTTACGTTGAAAATCCATTTACAGAGAAGGCTGAATTTAATTTCGGATTGTTCCGTAAGCATGTGGCTATGGCTCAAAGAATGATGGATGACATCATTGATTTGGAGTTGGAGAAAATTGATGCAATTATTGAGAAGATCGAAGAGGATCCTGAAGGCAGTGAGATTAAGAGAGTAGAGCGTAATCTTTGGAAAAATATACGCGAGAAAGCAGAAGAAGGAAGAAGAACCGGAGTGGGAATTACTGCTGAAGGAGATATGCTTGCCGGTTTAAATCTGCGTTACGGAACAGATGAAGCAATTGATTTTTCTGTTGAAGTTCACAAAACAATTGCTGTAGAAGCTTATCGTTCTTCAGTACATATGGCTAAAGACCGGGGAGCATTCAAAATCTACGACAAAGAGCGTGAAAGCAAAAACCCATTTATTTTGCGCTTAAAGGAAGCAGATGAAAGCCTTTATAAAGAAATGGCTAAATACGGCCGGCGTAACATTGCCTGTTTAACGATTGCACCAACAGGAACAACCAGTTTAATGACTCAGACCACTTCAGGTATCGAGCCTGTGTTTATGCCTGTTTACAAACGAAGAAGAAAAGTAAACCCTAATGATAAAAATGTTCGTGTCGATTTTGTTGATGAGATTGGCGATAGCTGGGAAGAATTTGTGGTGTTTCATCACAAATTTGTAAGCTGGATGGAAGCCAATGGGATCAATGCCGCGCAGCATTTTACGAATGAAGAGATTGAAGATTTGGTGAAACAGTCTCCTTACTACAAAGCAACTTCTAATGATGTGGACTGGCTGCAGAAAGTCCGCATGCAGGGGAAAGTTCAAAAGTGGGTTGATCATTCGATTAGTGTAACCGTTAATCTTCCAAATGATGTGCCTGAATCTCTAGTAGGAGAATTGTATATCGAAGCTTGGAAAAGTGGATGTAAAGGTTGTACGGTTTACCGTGATGGTTCCCGTTCGGGTGTTCTGCTTTCCAATGATGCCAAAAAAGAGGAAGACACAGGAATGCCGGAAAAACGTCCTGAAGTATTGGAAGCTGAAGTTGTTCGTTTCCAAAATAACAAGGAAAAGTGGATTGCTTTTATTGGACTGTACAACGGACAACCATATGAAGTATTTACTGGTATTGTTGACGATGAGGAAGGTATTTTATTGCCTAAATCAGTAAGCAAGGGAGTAATTATCAAAAGAAAAGAAGAGGACGGAAGTTCTCGTTATGACTTTCAATTTTGCAATAAACGTGGTTTTAAAACAACATTCGAAGGATTATCTTACAAATTTGATAAGGAGTTTTGGAACTATGCCAAATTAATATCAGGCGTACTTCGCCATGGAATGCCAATTGAAGGTGTAGTAAATTTAGTTGCAGGTTTGCAATTGGATAGTGAGAACATCAACACATGGAAAAACGGTGTTGAGCGTGCTCTTAAAAAATACATTCCAAATGGAACAAAAGTTAAAGGAGGAATATGCGCCAGTTGTGGGTCAGAGCACATCATCTATCAGGAAGGATGTCTGATTTGTCAATCGTGCGGTACTTCAAAATGCGGATAACCAATCTATTATAACAACTACTAAACCGGGGAAACTTCAACTGAAGTTTCCCTTTTTTTAATTGTAACATAGTATTGTAAATTACATAGTTACTGGTTAAAGCTACGTGGTCACTCATCTTTTGAACAAAACGGTCAGATCTTTGGAATTTCATTTTTGTGTTACTGATAATTGAATTAACTTAGAGATAGAGAACAGTTAGACGAATACAGTAGTCAGTTATGAATTTTTCCACAAACTATAATTGGGAAGGCAAAGTACTGCTGGTTGCGGAAGATGAGGATTTTAATTTCATATTTTTGGAGGAAATACTCATGGATACCAAAGCCAGGATTATTCGTGCCAAAGATGGGCAGGAAGCACTTGATTTTATTAAGTCGGTTCCAGAGATAGATTTGGTACTAATGGACATGCAAATGCCTGTTATGAATGGTTATGACGCAACCAGAAATATCAAAAAAATAAATAAGGATATGCCAATAATTGCTCAAACGGCATATCATTACGGTGAAGCTTATGAGGAAATAATGGCTGCTGGCTGCGATGATTTTGTATCCAAACCAATTGATATTGGTGGTTTAAAAGATATGATTGACCGATTTCTATTTTAAGTTAATTTTCTGGTTTTATCTCCCCTTTACTTTTCCTCTTATTTCTTATCTTTGTTGCCAAATTAACGGATATAACAATGAACGATAAGAAAGTACGGGTTCGATTTGCTCCTAGTCCTACGGGGCCTCTTCATATGGGAGGTGTTAGAACAGCCCTTTTCAACTATTTATTTGCGAGAAAACACAATGGTGATTTTCTATTGCGTATTGAAGATACTGACCAAACAAGATATGTTCCCGGTGCGGAAGAGTATATTGCAGAATCGTTAAAATGGTGTGGAATTCAAATTGATGAAGGAGCAACTGTAGGTGGTGAATACGGGCCTTACCGCCAGTCGGAGCGCAAGCCAATGTATCGTGAGTATGCTGATCAGCTGATCGCTTCGGGGAATGCATATTATGCTTTCGATACTCCTGAAGAGTTGGATGCAATCCGAAATCAGCATGAAGAAGAGAAAAAGACTTTTACCTACAATTATGCAACCCGCGAAAATTTAAATAACTCTTTGGCTTTATCTGCGGAAGCAGTTCAAAATAAAATTGCGGCCGGCGAAGCTTATGTTGTGCGGTTTAAAATGCCGGTTGGCGAAGAATTGCAATTGGATGATGAAATAAGAGGTCGTGTAGTATTTAATACTTCCGCTTTAGACGATAAGGTGTTGTTTAAATCAGACGGAATGCCGACTTATCACTTGGCGAATGTGGTAGATGATTATTTAATGAAGATAACCCATGTAATTCGCGGGGAGGAATGGTTGCCGTCGATGCCATTGCATGTGTTGTTGTACAGATCGTTTGGGTGGAAAGATGATATGCCTAAATTTGCTCACCTTCCATTAATTTTGAAACCGGTTGGAAAAGGGAAATTAAGCAAGCGTGATGGGGATAAGTTAGGATTTCCGGTATTTCCATTGGAATGGACTGATCCTAAGACAAATGAAATTTCATCGGGATACCGTGAAGGCGGATATTTTCCTGAAGCTTTCATAAATATGCTGGCTTTTTTAGGCTGGAATCCTGGAACAGAGCAGGAGATTTTCTCAATGGAGGAGCTTTCTCAGGCATTTTCTTTGGAACGTGTGGGCAAATCGGGTTCTAAGTTCGATCCTGAGAAAACCAAATGGTTCAATCGTCAGTATCTGATGACTAAATCGGATGAAGAGATTGGAAATTTGTTTGCTGAACAGATTTTAAAAGCAAAAGGAATTGATGCTGATCAGGAAACTGTGAATAGGGTGTGTGGCATGGTGAAAGATCGTGTAGATTTTGTTTCGGAGCTTTGGGATCATGTAAATTACTTTTTTGAAGCACCTGTTGAATTCGATGCCAAAACCATTAAAAAGGGTTGGAAAGAGGATACGCCTGCCTTGGTTGAAGAATTAAAAGGCATTTTGGAAGGTGTTGAAAATTTTTCGTCAGCTAATTCTGAAGAGATTGTGAAAGAATGGATCACTGCCAAGGAAATTGGTTTTGGAAAAGTGATGAATCCTTTCCGGTTGGCTGTGGTAGGTGCTGGTAAAGGCCCTCACATGTTCGATATCATCGAAATACTTGGAAAAAAGGAAACCATGGCTCGTCTGGATTATGCAATGGAGAACATTAAAATATAATTGAGATTTTTTCTCAACAAGACAAACCACTTCCTTTGGGGAGTGGTTTTTTGGTCTTAAGAAAGTCCAGAAGTGTCTTGAATAGTCGAAAGCTGAGAGTCTCACTTAAAGTGAGTTGGTAATTATTTGTACAGTTTTAAAACAAAAAAACCTGTCAGGAAAATCCCAACAGGTTTATATATAATCAAAAGGTGTTGTGCGTAAATGCACTCTTTTTTTATTTAGTCTTGTAGCTTGCAACTGAGAGCTGACAGCTATTTTTACTTCTTTTGGGTTTTAGTCCAGGAATCTTTTAAAGAAACCGTACGGTTGAAAACTAATTTTTCTGCAGTAGAATCTTTATCCACTGAGAAATAGCCCAATCGGGTAAACTGAAAATGATCTTCAGCCTTAGCTTCTTTTAAGCTTGGTTCAACGTAACACTCGCTCAAAATTTGCAGAGAATCAGGATTAATAAATTCCTTAAAGTCTGTTTCTTTCTGAGCATCAGGTGCTTCGTGATTAAAAAGACGATCGTAGATACGAACTTCGGCTTTAGCAGCATGCTTAGCAGAAACCCAGTGAAGTGTTCCTTTTACCTTGCGCTTGCTTTCCTCGGATCCGCTGCCACTCTTAGATTTTGCATCGTAAGTACAGTGAATTTCAGTGATATTTCCATCAGTATCTTTAAGTGCTTTTTCGCACATTACAATGTAAGCAGCTTTTAATCGTACTTCCTGTCCCGGAGTCATTCTAAAGAATTTTTTAGGAGCATCTTCCATAAAATCTTCTCTCTCGATATACAATTCGCGAGAAAAAGGAATTTCACGATTTCCACTTTCCGGATCTTCAGGATTGTTTTCGATACTCAAAAATTCTTCCTGATTTTCAGGATAATTGGTAATGATCAATTTTACAGGATTCAAAACAGCCATTACACGTGGCGCAGTTTTGTTCAAATCTTCACGAACACAATGTTCTAAAAGGGAAACATCAATTACATTGTTTCGTTTTGCAACACCAATTATATCCGCAAAATTACGAATTGACGCAGGAGTAAATCCTCTTCTTCGCAATCCCGAAACAGTAGGCATTCGTGGATCATCCCATCCATTTACATGGTTATCTTTTACCAATTCCAGCAACTTACGCTTACTCATTACTGTGTAGCTTAAGTTTAAACGAGCAAATTCGCGTTGTTTTGGTCTGTAATCTGTATCAGTTAAATTATTCACAAACCACTCGTATAGCGGACGGTGAACTTCAAATTCCAATGTACAAATAGAGTGTGTAATGCCTTCAATATAATCCGACTCACCGTGAGCATAATCATACATTGGGTAAATACACCACTGGTCGCCGGTACGGTGATGATGTGCATGCATGATACGGTACATCAATGGATCGCGCATGTGCATATTTGATGAAGTCATGTCAATTTTTGCACGAAGAACTTTTTCTCCATCCTTAAATTCACCATTCTTCATTCTTTCGAATAAATCAAGATTTTCCTCTGCGCTTCGGTTGCGAAACGGACTTTCGATACCTGGCTCGGTTGGTGATTTTTTCTGCTCAGCAATTTGCGCTGCTGACTGATCATCCACATAGGCTTTTCCATCAGTAATCAACTTCACTGCCCAATCATACAATTGCTGGAAATAATCAGAAGTGTATAAAGGCTCACCATCCCACTGAAAACCTAACCATTTGATGTCATCCATAATGGAATTTACATACTCTGTGTCTTCTTTAACAGGATTTGTATCGTCGAAACGTAAATTACATTTTCCCTGATATTGTTGGGCAAGGCTAAAGTTTAGGCATATCGACTTAGCGTGTCCGATGTGTAAGTACCCGTTTGGTTCCGGAGGGAATCGTGTGTGTACTCTACCATCATTCACATTGTTTTTCAGATCTTCTTCGATAATCTGCTGGATAAAATTAAGAGATTTACTTTCGTTAACATTCTCATCTTTTACATTTTTGTTATCCATACTACTCAATTTAAAATGATACATGTATTTGCCTGAGATTCGGAACCGAATCCTGCCTTGCTTTTCGAATCGAAATGCAATTTGATAAATTTACAATAATTTATTGATCAGTTACATTATGAAACGAACAACAAAAGTATAGAAATTCCAGCAAAATCAATTACGAATTTGGAATTACGACTTACTAAATTGGTTAATACTGGTTCATAAATTGCAAATCATCATTTGGAATTCGTAATTTCTAAATTTATCTCTTATTTTCGCCAAAGAATATCATAACAAAAAGAGATGGGAATTATTGAATTAGAGGGCATGGAATTTTATGCCTATCACGGTTGTTTTAAGGAAGAGCAAATTGTCGGGAATAAGTTTACTGTTTATGTCCGCATGGAATATAATGCCGAAAAGGCTGTTAAATCTGATTCTATAGGCGATGCTCTGAATTATCAGCGCGCTTACGAAATGATAAAGGAACAATTGCAAATTAAATCTCATTTGCTGGAGCATGTTGTCGAAAGAATTTTGGATGTTTTGTATCAAAATTTCCCGGAATTGGAGCATGCAACAGTAAAAGTATCGAAAATGAACCCTCCGATGGGTGGGCAAATAGAAAAAGTGAGCTTAACTTTAAGTCGCTAATTCTTTGATTAAGCTTGTTTTGCAGAAATACCTTGAGATTTTTATTACAAAAGCTGAAAAAAGTTTGCAAGGGTAAATCAGAAATTTATATCTTTGCAACGCCTTTACGGAAGATAGGGTCTCTTGGCCGAGTGGCTAGGCACCGGTCTGCAAAACCGTCTACGGCGGTTCGAATCCGCCAGAGACCTCTATAAAAACGCTTAACTTGCTAAAAGTTAGGCGTTTTGTTTTTTATACCTGACGGTTTATTTATTTTACTCCACTTTTATTTCTTTACAGGATGATGATATATAACTTGTATGGTTTTTTTATTATTCTAAGTTTATCTTGTTTAAGAATTTTGTAAATTTGGCAGATATGACAGTGTCACTATCGGTTGAAATACAGGGTTTTATTTAATTTTAATTACAGTTTTTCATATTTATTAATTTTGTGAAAGAATTAGTTTTTATCTTAAACACAAATAAAACTGAAATGAAAATAATTCCTCCTTACCAAATTACAAGTGAAATTCTTAATCTTATTAATGAAACCGAAGAGTATATCATATTGGTATCTCCTTATGTGAATTTAAATAACTGGGATAGAATTAAAGTCGATATAACGAATGCGATAAAAAGAGGTGTTAAAATCCAATTTTATACTAGACTTGACAGTGATAATTATAAAAGTTGGGAACAAATTGAACAACTTGGCTTAAAACCCAAATTGATTAAAAATTTACATGCAAAGGTGTATTTTAATGAAAAGTCTGGAATTGTAACATCAATGAATTTACTTACGAGTTCTAACTTAAGTGCAATCGAATTTGGCTCAATATATCACACTGAACAAGAACTTAATGAATTACAAGGTTTTATTAAGAGATATTTAGAGCCTAATATTGAATCAACAAAGCCTAATGAAGAAGATATATATTTAGCAAAAGAACAGTTTACTGTCATTCTCTCAAATTATTTAGCAAATAAATTCAATAGAAGGGTAAATACTAGGTGGAGAAATGGAGCAATTGAATTCAATGTAAAAAATCAATATTATTTTGATGTAGATAAAGGCAATAATTTGGTTTCTATAGGTGGAATAATCTCAGGATTAGAGCATGACAAATTCGATAACTTTAAGAAGAAATATAAATTTAATGAGTTTCAAGTATTTGTAAACCATAGTAATATTTATATAGAATCTGGATTCAAACTATCGAATAGCAATCTTAATTTTATTTCTGTTTCTGAAAAAAGGAAATTACTGGAAACAACTGCAAAATTTGTAGAAAATCTAACTAAATACAAAAGAATGTGTTACGAGAATGAGAAAGCAGATCAGTAAAGATTGTATAAAGAAAATTTAGAGCAATAGCATATTGGATATATGTGTAAAATAAAGCCAAACTGCTTTTTCCAGTAAACCCTATTTATTCAAGGCTTGAAAAAACACATTTGAATGTAAATTCCCACTATCTAAAGTTTTAATATCCTGTGTTATGTTGGACTTATACCATCTAATCAACAACAATAAATGGAAAAAATGTGCGAACTAAAATCCGCACATTATAATCTATTTTTGCTAAGTAATATATTAACAGTGGATTATTATCGTTTAACAAACACATATATGTACTTCCCACCTGCTCCCTTATTCAAATCCGTATGTATTTTTTCATAATCACCATAAGTAACAGAACTATTCCCAGAGACAATTGCAATATCTCTAATTGGAAGATCTGTTGAATTATTTTTTCTGTAATAACCATAAACATAATGACCACCTGCCCTATGATTTAAATCCGCAATAATGCCATCTTGATTTTTAATTGGAATATTATAAGCTGGAGTCTCAATTGCTATTTTAAGCTCATTAGGATCAGAACTAGTTAAAAAATTTAGATAGACGATCGGATCTTCTTCACCCTTGCTATAATATAGATATATCCAATTTCCACCAGCATCCTCATTCAAATCAACAGGTATTTTAATACCTTGTACGCCAGCGGGAGGATTTGAGCTTTTGCTGTCTGAAATCATTAAGTGCGTTATATACCCCCCACCTGAACTAGCTCCAGTTGTTTTAAGTTTATTTTCAGTACTAAACATCACAACACTTTTATCTAATTCTAAAAACTCAGGTTTTTCTCTATATGTATCTTTAGTTATTGAATCTCCTTTTTCAACATAAAAGAAAGGAACAGCCTTTGATTCAAATTCTTCAGATGTAAGTGTGATATCATCCTTCAATTTTACTTCATTCTCTTTCGAACAAGAAGCAAAAATGAATACAACACAACACAAATACAGAAAATTTTTCATTAAACTCATAATTTTATTTATTTAGATTAACACTACAAATACCACTTATTCATATAGTTATGGCAACCATAATAGTAAATACTTGTTAATATGATAGCAAATTTAGTAATTGTAAATAACAATGCAACTATTATTTTCAATAATTCGGTAAGGTTTTTTTAGATTTTGATAACAAATCTGCATCATTCTTTAATCTCCATGTCCCTATTGTGACATGAACAGTGTCTCCATTATTCTTGGATTTAGCCCAACTTTCAACTAATTCAGAATAAGAAGTTGGTTTATTGTCGGAACTATAAAAAACTGATTGAAAAGGTTTGTTACATCTTCCAAAATTCGGAGTAATTTGCTTAGAGGCTATATTTATATCTGAAATCTTCGTGAATAGTTTATCTTCATCATGTGTTCAAGTCCGAAAAATTATTTTACCCTTAGGTATTTTGCATGTTAAATATTTCCATATTACTTTTTCATATGCATAATCATTTTCGATATCAATTTTCTTTTCATTATTAACTTAGGAATTTACCTACCTAAAATGTACCGAACCCTGCTATGCTTTATGCGACGGGTTAAGTCCTGTTTTCTTTAATCAATATTTACTAATTCGAATCAATAGTTAAAATGCTAGTTTAATAAAAGTAGCAGCCAGTTTCCCATATGTATGTACAAGCAGACCTTTGAGCGATCTTACCAAGCTGGCTTTTTGAATATCTGTTTTCTGGATAAGCCAGCTAAACAGAGCCTCAATTGGCTGCCTAACTCTGGAGACTGCAGTTGAATACAAATCATCAGCTGCTTTAATTCGTTTTTTAATAATGTCGTTCATGCCTTTTACAGCTTTTACAGGAGTCAACATTTCTGAGTTTAAATTTTTAATCATACTCTGGTTTAGTTCTTTATCCATATAAATTTTATCACCAAAGAAAAACCTATTTTCAATTTGAGCCCAAGCTTGCTTGTAAACCGTAATCTCATTTACAGAAGCCGGCGTCAACAACAATTGTTCTGGGTGTGGCAATGTGCCAATCCTCCTGAATCCCAGTGCGTGCAACTTCATGCCATGGTAGTACATGCTTTTTGTTGAGCAATACCCTTTGTCTGTCAGCTCCCGTGCCACCTTTCCCTGACGCTTGCCGGAACATGTGATTATTGGCATTGAATCCAAAAGACTCTGGTCAAACAGGCAATCTTCCGGAGCATGATTCTCAAGCAGTAAGCTGACTAAACGATTAAATGCACCATATAATCTATTTAACCGTTTGTTAAAAGCTTGATAGCTTCCTAAATGTGGAAACCATGTTCTTAAATACTCATCAGCAAACCGATACATGTGTTTTACTCTAGTGTGACCTTGATGATGAAGTGCATAAAGGTAAATAGTCATTATTTCCTGATCAGTAAACTTTGGCGTATTACTATTACTGAACCGTTCACAGTAATATTGCAATTCGTTGTAATAATCACAGATTATAAAATATATTCTTATTAATTTGTCGTCTTTATCCTTGGGAATCATATCTACATATAGCGTGAGAAACTATTGTAAGATACTGATTTTCAAGGATTTAAAGAACTTTAAATCACTGATTTTTAGTTGTTTAAGTAACTTTTTTGTGATATCATTTCAACTGTTGATTGCCATTACTAGTTAATTTATCAAGCCATATTAAACGGGTCTAAACCGGTTTCCTGTATTCTTCAGTAAAAAATAAGCATGTTTATTTGGAATAACAACTTCTCTTTTGCATTATAAATAGGGAGGTTCAGCGATTAAGTGCATAATAAGTCTTTCGCCTAATTAAGAGAAACACTGAAATTTTAAATAAGGATGTTTTCATTTAAAGAAAATCGATTTTTCTTTAAATGAGAGTAGAAACGCCCAAATAAATTAATTGGTTGTTGAAATTCCACTATTTAAAATGATATTCGTTTATTGTTGAAATTGCGAGATTTGTGTGAAATCTCGCAATTTTTGCTTTAATAGGGTTACTAAAAGCGATTAACTGGATAACGAGATAATCTGGGGTGCTGAAATTTTACTTTGTGGCAAAATTCCTCTTGTAAAGCCACGGGCTTTATTTGTGTATTTGCTCAAATAAGGAAACCATTTTCCCGAGGTTGGGAAAATGGTTCGTATTGAGTATTTGCTATCATATTATTGACGTCAACAAAATGGTAAACTAACAAGCTTTATTAGTTGCTTCTATTTTTGTCCTGTCTGATTCGTAGTTTTTCTGCAGTTCTAGCCAATATTCCGCATCAATGCCTAAAGCTTGTTCAAGCATTATCGACAATTCTCCATTAATGTTTTGTTTGCCCTCCATAATTTCGGTTAGTAGATTTTTGTTAATGCCTGTTGTTTTTGAAAACTCTGTCTGTGTGATTCCGTTTGCTTCTAGTTCATCGCTCAATACTTCACCTAAATGAGTAGCAATATAAGGTGTTAAATTATCAATTGTTTTCATCGCTTTTGTTATAGATTGTCTCATGAATAATATTTATTTAGCATGAAATGTGATTACATATTGCTATTATTCATGAATAATGATAATTATCATTCGTTGTTTTTATCATTTTGTTGAAGCCAACAAAATGATATGTCTTCAAGAATTCCAATCGATTAGGCGTTTTTCGATTTCCTTTTTAGGTAGTCTGATATTTGTTTTACTGAGCAAAAAAGTTTATCGTAAGCGTACTTTTGTGTAATGCAGTTTTGTTCTATCATTTCGTCAAACAAAAATAAAATACCTCGAACCTCGATATTGTCTTTTGTGGCTTGGAGTCTTAGATTCTTATCACCTGTAAGAAGTGTTAGATTGTGTTGTTTTGATAGATACCAAACCTCGCAATCAACATAGGATAGGTTTGATACATTACTATTAAGCAGTTGGGCAACCTCTAAAACATCAATTCCAGTAAGTATCTTAATATTTAGGCTTTTATTTATGTACTTTTCAATTTGTTGCTTTTGCTCTGGTCTCTTTATCTCATTCATAACCTGTTCAGTTGTATGAAATTCAAAATTGAGACTGAAAAACTCATCGAGCAAACCAATATTACACAGGTCTATAAATATATTCGCATCGCTTAAAACAATTTTTATCTATGCAACTCTTTGAAGGTCTAATAATTCGTTTAGTTCCTTGCCCGAAAGAGCCGCCGCTTTTGATACAGATATTAATTCCTTTGATAGTGCAAAATGAATTAGCCTTTTAAACCTATTAGATTTTTCCACGCTACTATAACGGCTTTCGTTACTTTGATGTATTTCAGAAAAGAACTTTCGGAGGTGTGTATCCTAATTGCCATTATATTGATAACTGGAACGCCGGCATAAATCTTATTTTTAACAAACTTTAAGTGTCTGCCCAATCATATTTTTATTTTAAGATGATTGATAGTGGCTTATTTTTTTATATTTGTTAGACCTAATGTTGATTATATCTGCATTGATATTTCATCGACACGATAAACATTTAATTTAAAATTTAAGCATATGTTCTTTTTTAAAAATAATGATAACGGCCCTAAAACAAGTTACACTGCTCTTGAGTTAATGAACGAGATGGAAAAGCGAAATGATATTTTGCTGATTGATGTTCGCGAGCCTCATGAATTGGCGAAAGAGGGTATCAAAAATGCCATGCATATTCCTGTAAATCAGATGCCGGACAAGCTTCCTCTTTTGCCAAAGGACAAAGACATGGTGATTTTTTGTCATGTAGGATTTAGAAGCAAGCAAGTAAGAAACTACCTGCATAAATTGGGTTATCACAGAGCCGCGCATTTAAAAGGCGGATTGAACAGTTGGAATAAAGAGCTGAAGCAGAAAGCCAGTCAGCTTAGCGAGGTTGAATAGTTTTTTGATAAGAAATAGAAAAGGCTCAATAATTTAGTTTATTGAGCCTTTTTTCTTTGTGCTCATAGTGGATTGGTATCCTATACAAATCGTTCCCGCTTTTGCATGTTAATTAAACTCCATAAAATTGATATGACTGAACCCACAACCAGCATCATTCGGTTTTGAGAAAGTACGTTTTGCCAGATACTGTAACTCATATCACCCGGAACATTGAAGGGGTTTAGGAATATGTTCCATTTGCTGGATTGAAGTGGTTCTGCAAGAATCAGAAATGCCAGACCAATAATTACCATTACTACCGCGGCTCCACTCGCATTCTTGATTAGAGTGGCTAAAAGGAATGCAAGACTAGCTAAAAACAGCAGACAATACATCAGTTGGTAAACCATATGAAAAACGGATATGCGAATAATTGCAAATACGGTTATCCACGACATCAGGCACATTGTTAAGAGCAAAAGTAATACGCTTAGAGCAAAGCGAACCAAATACACTTTATATCTGTAATTGGGGATTCCAAACAGAATTTCGAGCATTCGGGTATCTTTATCGCTTTGTATGTTGTAGATAACAGGGTAGAATAAGATCAGGATTCCTGGAAATATTAAGCTTTTATAAATATCTGCTTCATCGGGACTCGAATCCGAGAACAACATGATACCGGTTACCATCAGGAAAAAGGCGAAGGCTGCAATCAGAAAATAGATGAATTTATTCGCAAATATAATCTTGATGTTGTAGCGTATAAAATCGGCTGTGAGTATCAGTTTTTCTTTCATTATTATTAAATCATTTTTTATTTTTTACCACAAAGGGCACAAAGTACGGCACAAAGTCACACAATGTTTTTTTGTTTCTCATAAATATCCTTGATGATTTCATCATTTTAACGACCTTTGTTTTAACTATTTATGGTACTTTCCTTTGTGTGCTTCGAGAATTACTTAGTTTACCTTCGTGGTTAAATTATTTTTTTGTTTTAGTGGTTAACCCTTTTCTTTCTCATTCAGCAAACACAAATAGGCATCTTCTAAATTTGCTTTTGTATTTACAGCTCCGTAACCCGGATTTTCATCTGCCAAACAGCGAACCCGAATCTGATCTTTGTCGCGCATGTGATGAATAATTACATGTTTGGTTTTTAAATCTTCAAACTCTTCGGTTGGTACAGTCAGCATCCACACTTTTTTGTCGGCGATACCTGCCATGTGAATGGGTTCGCCCAGGTATTTTAGTTCTCCTTTTTTCATCACAGCAACCCGGTTACACGAACTGGCAACATCTTCAATAATGTGGGTGGAGAAAATCACGATTCTGTCCTGACTTAGTTCTACCAATAAGTTTCTGAATCGAATTCGCTCGCGCGGATCAAGTCCGGCGGTTGGCTCATCCACCACCAAAATTCTTGGTAAGTGAAGCAGAATCTGTGCAATTCCGATTCTTTGTTTCATTCCTCCCGAAAAGGAACCGATCTTATTGTCTTTCTGACCGAGCATGTGAACGGCTTTAAGCACATATTCCACGCGTTCCATTCGTTCTTTATTGTTATTTAGTTTTTTTAGAATTCCCATGTAGTTCAGGAAATCCCATGCACTCATGTTTTCGTACATGCCGAATTCCTGTGGCAGGTATCCAATTAAACCTTGCAGTTCTTCACGCTTTTCGCGAACATCAATGCCGTTAATGGTGATTTGCCCGTAACTCTGTTCCAGAATACCGCAAATAATTCTCATCAGGGTTGATTTACCGGCACCATTGGGTCCCAGTAATCCGAACATCCCGTTTTTAATATCAAAGGAAACACCTTTAACGGCTTTAAACGGAACTTTCTTTTTCCCGATGATTGGGATGATTAAAACAAATCGGTAGAAGAATTTGCGGATGCCGCTAAACCGGCCTTTAACACGGTTGATGTTTATTTTTTCATGATAAATTTTATCCGAAGATACTTTGATCAGTAAAGCCAAATACCAGAAAAAGGCCAAAGGAGCAATGAGCCCGATTAGTTCGTATTGCTGATAAAAATATGTGAATACAGATACCGGGAATAACCAGTACATGATTTTATGCAGAGCATAAATAAATCGGGGAATCCATTTTTTACTGCTCTCTTTTTTTAGATGATTACGGTATTCCATAACGGGAGCCATAAAATTCAAAATCAGAATTTGGAATAGTATGGACAAGCCAAGTAACCAGTATTTGTTTTCGAGATGGATGTAAATGAAAAAGAACAGGAATGCAAGCAAAGGCAATTGCCAGATTAAGGTGACAAAATCTCGGATAGATGAATAGGATTCCTTTAAACCCAATCGCTCTCTAATTTTAAGTCCTGATTTCCATTCCCTGATAAACCGACCATCCCATTCGTATATTTTCACCAAATTTCTAATTTCGATGTGCAAAGCATCATCAGGAGCAATTAGCTTTTCGTTGGCTTTTCTTAAACTGGCCTGAATAAAATAGATGCATGCCGGTACGGATAACAGCAAAATCAGGAATGTAATGATCTGCCAAATTTTGCTGTCTACTTCCACGTAAATGAAGTAGGTTCCTATCATCCAAATGGCAATTTGAAGAGCTTTTACCCAAACCGGCTGATTTTGTATCCAGTTTAAGCTGGTTCGCAATCCGGCATATAGTGTTGGAATAAAAACCAGGGTAAGAATTGTACTGAGGCTTAGTCCGCCAATTACGGTTATGGCAAAAGGAACCCCAATTGTTGTTACATATTCGGCACGGCCAAGCGCAAGTGGCATTAGAGCAATAATGGTGGTGATGGCTGTGATCAGGATAGGGCGGATACGCGCCAGTCCGGCCATAATAAGAGATCTGGATTCCCGGTAGCCGCGTTTCTGCAATACGTTGGAGTAATCGATCATGATGATTCCGTTGTTAACAACAATACCCAGAAGAATAATTAGCCCGGTAAATACATTGGCGTTCATCATAGAGGTTCCTGTTAGGATCAAGGCAATTAACGATCCGATGGCAGCCATAGGAATGGAAAACATCATCACAATAGGCATGGTGAAAGATTCAAAGACCGAAGCCAGAATCATAAATATCAGAATGATGGCCATCAGAAACAGAAAGCCAAATTCAGCCAGATTGTCTTCTTCATGAACAATTTCCAGTGCTATTCCCGATGGAATATTCATCCGTTCAACCAGTTCATCAACTTCTACCCTCGAAGCAGTTAAGAGGTCTTTCTCATCGTTCACTTCATCGATAAACTGATATTCAACTTCGAGTTGTTTTTCCTGATTGGTTCTCTTAATTGTCGACAATCCGTCGGTGAAATTCAGATTGCTGATGTTTTGCAATTCGAATTCAGCGCCTTGAGTACCTCTTACGGTAAGCTTACGCAGATCTTTTGCATCTCTTGTTTGCTGTTCGGTATTGTCGCCAAGTGTTTTAATAATAATATCGTACTCTTCGGTGCCTTGTTTGAATTTTACACCACTCGAAAATTCTTTCTGAAAGGAATTTAATTCCGATAATACCGATGTAACAGGAATATCGTATACCGCCATGATTTGTTTGTCCAGTTCCATAACCATTTCGGGACGTTTGGCTGGAATTCGAACCGATACATTTTTAATGGAAGTCAATTGATTTAGGTAGTATTCCAAATCTTCCGATACGTCGAGCATTTTATTAAAATCCTGACCTTTAATAATCAGTTTTTCTTTTTGACTGCCCATTCCCAACATTTCCATAAATGGATTGTCGCCGCCAAAACCTCCGCTACCGCCAAATCGACGACCTGTAGCCGGAGGATCCCAGCTGAAAGATGCACTTGGCAAATCATCCAAACGTTCCAGAATGTTTTTCTTAATTCCGGGAATGGAAAGGTTTTGCTTATCGCGATAATCATCAAGCAATGTGATTGTTAAAACAGCTTCTTCTTCATAAACCTGACTGGTGATGTCTTTTTTCTCCTGAACCGAATCAAGTTTTTGCTCTACTTCCCGAATGAATAAATCGGTGTTTTCGAGAGTGGTTCCACCGGGAAGTGTCACATAAAGATTCAAATCTTTCGTTTCGGTTTCTTCTGTCGAAATCATGCTTAAACCCAAACTAATCAGTAAGGTGACGAAAAACAGTCCTAAAGCGCCAAGAATAGTTCTTCCCGGATACCGCATACACGATTTCAGTGTTACCAGATAAATTTGTACCAATCGGTTATGGAGAGAAATGTTTTGAAAATTAACGGCACGGGCGGTATTTTTTCGTTTCAGAAAAGTGTGGGTAATCATGGGAATTAAAAGCAGGGCAACAACGAGCGATACCAGCAAGGTAGAGATGATGGAAACACCAATGTGCTTGCCCAATAATCCGATAAAGAAATTGGATGTAAACAGAAAAGGCAGAAATACGGTGATTGTTGTTAATGTGGCAGCAAAAATGGATCGCCATACTTCTTTGGTTCCCTGGATTACTGCCGTGTCCGGATCTTTCTTTTGGGCAGCCAGGCGGTAAATATTTTCGAGAACCACAATACTGTTATCGAGAAGCATCCCAATGGCCAGCGCCATCCCCAAAAGAGTGAGTGTGTTGATGCTGATATCGTAAGCATAGAAAAAATTGAATGCTGTGTAAACCGAAATGGGTATTGCCAGTGCAATTGCGGTGACCAAACGAAGGTTTTTCAGGAATATCCAGAGAACGAAAATTGCCAGAAGGCCTCCAATTAATGCCAGTTCAATAATTAAATCGATATTGATTTTCATGGTTTCGGCAGTGTTGGTTTGCACTACCACAGCAATATCTTTGCTTGCCAATTCCTGATTGATTTCTTCAATTTTCGCAATTACATTGTCGGCCAGTTCGATGATGTTCGATTGAGAATCGCGGGTTAGCTGAAGGGTTACTGCTTCTTTTCCGTTTACACGGCTGTATGAGGTTTCTTCCTTTACTCCAAAACGAATGCTTGCGATATCTTTCAGTTTTATATTGCCTGCTTCTTTAACAACAAGCTCGTTTAATTCTGAGATATCGGTAAATTCGGAGACAACATTCACAAAGTGCATTTTGTCATTTTCAATCACTTTCCCGGCAAAACTTCGCATGTTGCTGTTTTTGCTTAGAACGGTACGAACATCTGACGGACTGATGCCATAACTTTTACAAACATCATCTCTTAGCAGAATATCAATGGATTTTTCGCGCCCGCCAAAAAGAGCCACATTGGCTATGCCATCGATATTTTTAATTTTATCGACGATTTCATTCTCAGTAATTTGCCGAACCCGGTCAACACCTCCACTACCACGAACCTGAATATTCATGAACATGTTGTTGAGTTGTTCCATATCGAATTTAAATACCTGAACCCTGAACTCTTTTGGAAGATCTTTTTTCTTTTCTTCTACCTTTTCAGCAAGTTTTAAATATGCATATTTAAGATTGGTTCCCTGTTCGAATGAAATTTCAATGCTTCCCCGTTGCTGTCCGGCAGTAGAGACTATCTTTTCAACGCCTTCCATTCCTCCTGCAATTCCTTCCAGAGGAATGATTGCTTCACTTTCCATATAGCGGGGATCTACTTCCATTGTAGTTCCTACCTGAACAAACAGCATAGGAAGCTGAGCATTTGGAATCAGTTCAACCGGCAATTGCTTGTAGGAGAAAAATCCCAACATGCTAAGTCCGGTGAAGAGCATTGCTATTAAAACCTTTCTTTTTATAATGAAGTTCATATAATCTAAGCTTAATTAGCTGTTAGCTTGTTCCTGTTTATTGATGTTGTGTCAGATTATTATTTAAATCTGTTTGTTCCATTGTGTTGTTCGATGTTCTATTTTCCCGATTTCGAAAAATAGCTTTTCATGTTATCGAAAATATAGTAAACACAAGGAATAACGACCAGTGTTAACAGGGTTGAGGTAATCAAGCCTGCAATTACTGCTATTGCCATTGGAGCTCGTAAAGCTGCACTTTCACCAAATCCAATGGTTAGTGGAAGCAAGGCTAAAATGGTTGTGATACTGGTCATTACAATTGGGCGAATCCTGTTTTCTCCAGCCATAATTATTGAATCGCGCAAGGAATTCCCCTGTTCTTTGAATTGATTAATGGCATCGACCAGAATAATGGAGTCGTTTACTGCTATTCCTCCCAGCATAATAATACCGATATAGGCCATGATATTCATAGGCATTCCCAAAAGGAAAAATGCCCAAATGGCACCAACTCCAGCCAATGGAATAGTGAGCAGAATGGTGAACGGATGAATGAGCGATTCGAATTGTGAAGCCAGAACCATATATACCAATATGATCGAAAGCACTAAGGCAAAGCTTAAATTGGAAAGTGCTTCCTGGCGTTTCTGTTCTTCGCCAATCAGATTTACCTGATAGCCCTGCGGCAATTCAATAGTTGCCAGTTTGGTGTTTATTTTGTCGACTACCTGATCGAAAGCGACCTCTCCGCGAATGTCTGCACTTATCTTTCCAATTCTGGTCTGATTTCTTCTTAGCATTTGTTTCGGAGAAGAGGATTTTTCGATGTTCGCTACTTCGTAGAGTGGAATTTCCTGATCTCCGCTTTTTAGCAAAAGCGTATTTAATTCAGACAGACTGGTTTCAGGCATCTGAATGGTAATGTCATTCATTTCTCCGCCTTGTTCGAATTTGCCGGCATCTTTTCCCATCAAAATGTCCTGTAGCTGACTGGCAATTCCTTCTGTACTTAGGTTGAAAAGACCTGCTTTGTAGCGATCAATCACTACATTAACTTCCGGGGCTCCTTCTTCAATGTTGGTTTTTATATTTGTCAAATCGGGAACCTGAGTCAGGAGTTCTTTAATTTCTGCAGAAAGCTGTTCCAGAACTTTCATTTCTTTTCCTTTTACCTCCACTTCAATGGGAGCACTTTCTGTTCCAATGGTCGATTGTAATGCTGTTTCGTCGTGGATAATGGATATTTCTGCATCCGGAATATCACCAACCAATTGACTTACGTTCTCGAGTATTGCTTCCGATTGAGCAGTGTATTCGCTTTTTAAACGAATTTTTATGCTGGCGGTATTTTCATTTTGAAATACAGCTTTGTCGGTAGCAGAACTGCTTCCCGGACCAATTTGAGTGTATACAGTTTCGAAATAACCTCCCATGGATTGTTTCAGCATGGATTCGATGGCTTCAACTGTTTGAGAGGTTCTTTCCAGTTGAGTTCCTTCTTTCAATTGAATATCCAGACTGAATTCGCCGACTCCGCTTTTGGGTAAGTATTCATTTCCAACATAGGGTAGAATAAGCCCTGTCAGTACAATTAATAAACTTGCGGCTCCAATTACCAGGCTTCGTTTGTTTAGCAAATTGGCCAGTAAAGTTCCGTACCAGCTTATTTTAACTGATTTGAATTTTAAATTTTTTCCTTTTCCCTTGTAGGCATAATGAAACAACATGGGAATCATTAAAATTGCAACAAAAAGAGAGGCTATCAGCGAAAAAGCAACCGTCCAGGCCTGATCTTTAAATAGTGCACCTGATGCTCCGTGCATATACACAATAGGAAGAAACACAACAATTGTGGTAAGTGTGGAAGCTACGATTGCACCTCCAACTTCCGAAGTTCCTTCTATGGCGGCATCTTTCACCGAGAGCCCAAGCTCCATTTTCCGAAATATATTTTCGATCACTACAATGGCATTGTCGACCAGCATTCCGGCTCCTAATGCCAAACCGCCCAGTGTCATTACATTCAAACTTAATCCATTAAAATACATTAGATTAAAGGTGGCGATGATGGAGACAGGAATTGCAAAACTGACAATAGCAGTCACCTTTATTCTTCGCAAAAAGACAAAAAGAACCAAAATAGCGATGAGAACACCAATTAAAGCGGTTTCTTCTACTTCATCAATGGCTTTTTGAATGAACTGACCTTGGTTTTGAACCACGATAAACTGATATCCCGGCAAGGCTTTACGGATAGAAACCATCGTTTTTTCGAAATCTTCAACTGCCTGAACTGTATTCGATCCCGTTTCTTTGTAAATGGATAACCCGATGCATCTTTGGCCATTGATACGGACAATATTTTGTGCCTTTTTTGCCACAAAACTTACCTTGGCAACATCTTTTAAAAGGATGGGTACTTTGTCTTTCACCAAAACCTGATTGCCTGTATTTACAGGAGCAGACGATGAGGCCGAGGATTGTTTGGTTCCGACAATTATATTTTCAATTTCCTGAATGTTTCGAATTAAACCGGCACCTTTAATAATGTACTTGGTTCCCATCTCAACAATGCTTCCACCCGAAACATTTTGATTCAGACTTTTTATTTTCTGTACAATCTGATCGATGGTTATTTTGTGGGCATCCAAAAGGTATTGGCTGGTTTCGATGCGCACTTCCTTTTCCTGTGTTCCGGTCAATTCTACCTCAGCGATTCCTTCCAAACGAATCAATTCGTTACGAATGTAATTTTCACCTACTTTTCGCAACTCATCCATGTCTTTAATTTCCGGATGAAGCATTCCGATAATTAGAATGGGAGATGCATTGGGATCGTGCTGCGTAATGGTGAATTCATCAATTTCGGCATTCTGACTGTAGGCTGTTAGTGCTTTTTGCAATTCCAGAAAAGCTTCATCCATATCACTCCCCCAGGAATATTCCACGGTTACCCGAGCCGATCCAACCATACAAACCGATGAAACCTGACTCACGCCTTTTTGTCGAATGGATTGAGCTTCAATACTTTCTATAAATTGCTTTTCGATTTCTTCCGGAGGACGTTCGCCGGCTTTAATTTCCACAAATATGCGGGGAGCGTTCATTTCCGGGAACAGGTCAACATTTAATTTGCCGAGCGACACGTATCCCAGAAGTAATATTGCCATTACAATCATGGAAACTGTTACCGGATAATTGACCGAAAATTGAGTTATTTTCTTCATTTTGAAAGCAATTTATAATTGAATGACAAAGATTGCCATGTTATACTTGGATATGATTTGAATCAGGTCTGTAAATCAATCTAATATCTCATGTCTGGTATCTAACGATCTCTTGAAATTATTTTACCACCTTTATTTTTGATCGATCACGAAGAGTTTCAAAGCCTTTTACTACCAATCGGTCTTTTTTCTCTAATCCTGAAATTACCTGTACTTCGTTAGGATTTTCCAATCCAAATTCAATTACACGCTCTTCTGCCAAGCCTTTGTTTACAACAAAAACAGTGTTTCCTTTTTGTTTGTTCAGAATCACATTTTTCGGAATCACAATGGTCGAGTCGGCTTTTGCAACTACAATTTCAGCTTTTGCAAACATACCGGGGCGCAGCAAAAGTTTAGAGTTGTTAATATTAATAACAGCTTTAAAAGATCTGGTTTCAGAATCGATAGCTGGCGATAATTGAGCCAGAACGCCGTTTAATGTATCACCGGGAATCGTATAGTTGATAATGTTTACCTGTTGTCCTTTTTTGATCGAAGTCATGTTTTTTTCAGCCAAATTAATCTCCATATGAAGTTTGCTGTAATCCATGATATTTAGCATGTCCGATGAGGCTTCAACCCGTGTATTGTCGGTATAGTAGTTTAGATTGGTAATGATTCCTGAAAAAGGAGCTTTTACCTTTAATTTAGCCAATCGAAATAGGGCATCTTCGTAAGAATATTTGGCATTGATCAGGTCTATTTCGGCATTTTTCACTTCCGAAAGGGTAACGCCTCCTTTTTCGTATAAGGATTGCTGCTTTTCGGATACTTGCTGAGATATCTCCAAACGAAGTTCCAAAGACTTGATTTTAATGTTGTTCTCATATTCCTTATCTTCCAGAACGATAACATTGGTTCCCTCTCTAACGAAATCGCCCAAGGCAAATTGGCGACCGGTTGCAGGATTAATCTGCAAGTGGTATTTGCCGGCTACTTCGCTTTTTATAGCAACTGTTTTTATAGGATTTACAGTTCCTGTTGTGCTAATGAATTTTTCGATGCTTTTGGATGTAATTTCCTGAACGGATACCTGAACTGCGATGTCTTTGTTTAGATCAGTTTCCCTGTCGTTACATGCGGAAAATATTGCAATGCTTAGAAGGTAGAATGCGATTCGTTTCATGTTTGTGAACTTAGTATGGTATATCATGATTGAGTTTGTTTTTATTCAATGATCAAATTTTCCTGCAATTCCTGTGGCACAAAGGATCTGTCGTTTTCAAAATCCCAAAGTGATTGTATTTTTAAATTCAACAATTCCAACTTATAGTTGATTAAAGAGTTAGCCAGATTCATTTTCTTTTCGGACAACTGATTTTGAAAGCGTTCTAAATCAATACTGGTTAAATCACCGTTTCGGTATCTCTCTAAATTGATATCATAAGTTAGTTCTGCATTTTCTTGGTTTTGTTTGGAGATTTCGATTTGCTGAATCAAATTTTGAAGATTGCGGTATATTTTTCGAATGTTGATGGTGATGTCATCGCGCAGGCTGTTTTTATCTATTTCGCGGCTTTCTATTTCCAGTTCGGCGGCTCTGATACGCGCTTTTCTTTCTCCCCAATCAAATATTGGAACAGAAAAAGTGATTCCAACCCGTGGACTTCTGGTTGGTTTGTCGTAAACATCGGCCAGATTTTCATTGTTTCCCATAATTCCAATTGAAAGACTCACATTTCCTTTAAATTCGTTGGTTGCTGAGGTTTGAATCAAATCAAATTTGGCATTGTTTAAGTCTATTTCTTTTTGGGTCAATTCCAATCTTTGTGTCAATCCGTTTTCAATGGCTTTCTCAAGATTTACAATTACAGGAACGTATTGGATATCCGTACTTACAGTTACGTCATCGTAAAGAGAGATTCCCAACAAAAATTTAAATTCATCTTTGGCATTTTCCAATTCTACACGATTATTATCCAGACTCGATTTACTGGTTGCGTAGTTTAATTCGGCCTGATAAAGTTCTTCTTTCGCAGACAATCCACCTTCAACTTTACTTTCGATGATTTCTTTGCTTACTTTTTGGTTTTCAAACTCTTCCTCTGATATTTTTAAGGCCATTTGTTTCTGATAAATGGAATAAAATGCCTGATTTACCCGCCTTTCCATATTTAGTAATTGTATGGAGTAGGCCAAAGTCGCATTTTCAAGATTTAACTCATTTCGGGTCAAATCCATTTTGGTTTTATTAAATGTGAACAGCGGCTGATCGTATTGCAAGTAAAGCGAGTTGTTGTATCCCGCATAATTTGAACTGCTGGCTTCAGAGTAATTGTCCTGATAGCCAAACTCATTTTGCAGCGACAATCTACCATCTGTTAATTTAACTGGCTGAGAAACGGTAAATGTTCCACTTGCTTTTTTATTTTCAGAAGTATTCCAGGTAGAAAAATATTCATTGTACGATTCTGTTTTGTCGTACGATAAAGGAGTAACATCAAAAGAAAAACGAGAGCGTAAAGAGGCCAGCTGGGCATTCAGCTGTTCTTTGTTTTGCTGCATGTTTATTCGCGATTTTTTAATGTCAGGACTATTTTCAAAGGCTATGAGAAGAGCCTCATCCAGAGTGATATTCTTCTGTGCCTGCGAGTAGAAAGAACTGAATAGAATTGCTCCGGCACAGATAAATATTCGTAACAATTTTTGTTGTGGTATAGTTGTGATCATGCCTTATATAATTAGTATATTTTATTTGTTTTCAACCCATTTAATTGCATCTGCAAAGAGAAAAGAGCCCGCCGATTTGTTGTTCAGTTCTACTTTTGCATTTTCAGGTGTGATAAAGAAAGTGCCCAGATAATTCCAACCGTTTTCCAGTTCCTGATCACTTTTATTGATTTCTTCAACTCCTGATTCATGATATACTTTAAAATTATAATCCGTCTTTTTCTGCTGTCCTCTTCGTCTTCCCCACTGTTCAATTTTCTCGATATGACAGTAAACATCGTATTGAGCACTGTTTTTCAGTTCTGCAGTCCAAATTGCCGAACGTTCACCTTGTCCGGATTTTGTGAAGAGCGCAGATCGTACATATTTTCCGAAAAAGCCGGAACGCAAAACATTTTTCCATTCATTGGGCGGATTCCATGTGCGCAGCCTCGAATATTCATGTTCAGTAATTCGTTTGTCGTCCATCCATTGTTTTAAATAACTTTTGTTCGAAACCTGCACATATTCAAAGCCCTTATCTTCGTTATCAACTACAAATTCATTCGTGGCTAAAATCCCGTCAAAGGCTTCACAAGCTTTTATATCATTAAAGAAACTGCCTTTTTTAGTCTCGTCAAACGAACTAAAATCATAAGCTAAACTATTGGGAAGATTCTCTGAGATATGTGTTGATACATTCATTCTGCTTGGTTGCGAAGGGAATACAAATCCCACTTCGAGAGCTGAATTCGCCGGCACAAGAATTGTTTTTGTAAAAGGTGGTTTTTCTTCCTCCGGGTTTCTTCGGTTTCGTCTTCGGTTTTGATCATTTAATTCGATGCTAACCGAAACAATTCCATCTACCGATTCCGGATTTGAGATTTTGTATCGAATCTGGTATTTAATGTGATCATCTTCTTTCACCTTGTAGGTTTGCAGATCTTTAATTAAAAAGCCTGGTAATTTGTTCGTTGTATACCAGTTTTTCACATCGGCCCGAATTGATTCGCCGTTGTTTGCAATAAGAAGACTATCAAAACCGGCAAAGCTAAATTTTCGATGAAGGTTTTTTTCAATATAACTTTTTAGCAGGGAATTAAACTTGTCTTCCCCGTATTTGGCTTTAAAAATAGAGAAGAGATGAATTCCCTTTTCTCTGAAAATATCATTTAAGTAGATCTGTTCATCTTCGTCTTTGGATGCTTTAATACCCGATTTTGTGATGTCTGTTAATGATGCTTCCTTTAGTTCAAGATTAATGCGCTCTTCTTTACTGATTCCATCGAATTGCCAACGGTTTTGTGATTGTGATCCTGCACTTTTTTCTTGTAGATAAACACCCAAAGCAATATTCAGAGCCGGATATTCCTGCGAATACAACTGGGTTGAGTAGCCATAGTAGTTGGGGAAAGGAGAATAGGTATTTCTATCAACATTATCGAACTGATACCATTCTGTTGCAGGAGGCATAAAATTTGCACGTACAAATCTTTTAAAAATACGAGCCTGTAATTCTTCGTCCGAGACTTCTTCATTATCCCGCTTCATTCTTTTTTCGAACCGGTTCTTTCGTTTTTTAAAATCAGTTTCCTCCATCACAACTCCCTTTTCAGGATAAAAAATGATTTCGGGCTGCACGGCATCACTGCTTATCGACCAAATGTGTTTGTCCAAAGCAAATTGAATAGGAACTTCGGCCAGAGCGAACCGTTTGAACGGATATTCTAAATCTATTTGGGTTTCGTATTCATTTTTTAATTCGCGAATAAGGGAAGGCAAACTATCCTGTATTACATCAAAATGCTTCAGGTAAAATTCATTTCCACGAATGCTGTAAATTGAATATTCAACGGAATCGACTTGAATGCTGTGTTTTAGATAATCACCAATCAGCAGACTGATTTTGGGTAAGGCTGATTCCGGATGAAATTCAAAAATTCCATCTTCAACTTTTGTTACTTCTCCTTGCGAAACGGGAATCAGATTATTCGATGTTTTAACTTTTAAAGTAAAATTTGTGAAATCGGGTGAATGCAGTGCTGGATTACTGGAGGCATATCCAACTCCTGCAATTGGATACCATAAGGCATCGCTGGTAAGACATACAAAATCATCTTTCAGGTAAGAGAATCGCTTTCGGATTCGGAACATCTCTGCTGTAAAGTTGTCTTCGGTTAATTCAGGATTTAAATCCAAAAAATGAGTTCGTTCATCTATCGATCCGCTGTAAGTAACATCTAATTTTGTGCTTTCATTTTTTAGCAAATGTTGGCTGGGTACGATTTTCAGCAGATGAGATTGTCGTGTAAAATTCAGATTCTTACCATTCTGAAGAACAGCATTTACTTTTAAATCAGGATTTAAACTGAAAAGAAGGGTGTCTAAATCTGAACCGGAATGATTACAAATTTCAAGCTTGACTTTTACAGCTATTTCTTCACCGGTATGCGTGAGATCTATATTGCAGGAGGTAACTTCAGGTTTAGGGAATGCTGTATATTTGTTATTCAGAGCAATCATTTCGTTTTTAAACTTCTGATTGTTGATATTAATATCGATGTATTTTTTCGCTAATAAACCCCCGATCAGAAAACTGAATAAAGCCATATAAATAGGCAGCGAAACCAATCTTTTCGATTGAGGCAAGCGATTTAATTTGGATATGGTGAAGAGGATAAAGCCGATTCCCAGGAAAAAATAAATT